>OZ255821.1:0-4800000 GCA_965277435.1 Bryobacteraceae bacterium
TAGTCTTCGTGTTCATGCTTCTCCCGATGACCGGTTTGGCGGTCGACTCAGCGATTGCGTTTGTCATCAAGACGAAGTTATCTGCCGCCGTCGATGGAGCGGTGCTAGCTGCGGCGGGATCGCTCAACATTGGGCTGGATGCAAACGCGCAAGAGGCGAGCGCTATCGCCACGGCGCAAGCCTATTTTACAGCGAACTTTCCACCTAGATTGATGAATGCGCAGGCCAACCTGGTGATCGATCCGAACGTCAATCCGGTGCAGGATAATCCTCAGACACAAGTACGAACGGTTACGTTGCAAGCTACCGCTGTCGCGCCATTGTATTTCATGTCCATCTTTGGCGCGGAAAACATCACCGTGGCAGCAAGCGGTCAAGCCTCGCGACGCGATGTAAATGTGGTGATGGTGCTCGATCGCTCCGGTTCCATGGCCACGAGCAAAGTCTGCGGAACGATGATCGCTTCCGCCCAGAGTTTTGTCAATAAGTTCGCCAATGGACGGGACCGGGTTAGTTTAATTACTTTCAAGGGGAGTGCGGAAACCGACTTTCCGGACCCGACCAAAGGCCAGAACAGCCTTCAGTTTCAACCCGGCGTGGACAACCAGATTAAGCTGCTGCAGTGCGCGGGGAACACAGGGTCGGCGCAGGCGCTTACGCTCGCTCACCGCCAATTTCTCGATCCAACCAGCAACAAGCTTATATACCCGGGAGCCTTGAACGTGATTCTTTTCTTTACGGACGGCCAGCCGAATGGAGTCGCGGGCTACTACCCGATCAAACCAGGAAGCAAGTGTGTGCCAACGCCGCAAAATCCCTATTTAGAAGGGTTTCTGTCACAAGGCCCGGCGGGAGTCTACAGCACGGCCTCGGTGCCTATCTCTAACACTTCGGAGAAAGTGATTACGAGTCCCTCTGGTTGTTCTTTCGAACCGAACAGCGCGGGTAATGTAGCCAAGGATGTTGCCTATCTCGCGACGCAGCAGGTCGAGCCGAATTCGCTGACACCATTGCTGTCGAATGCCTGGCAGGACGAGTATGGAGACGTGATCTCTCCCGGCTACTACCCGCTGCCGAAACCGCCGGCGCAGATTCCTGTGAATAACACTACGGTCACGTACGCTTCGTGGAACGCGGCCGACGACGCGGCTAATCGGGTTCGCCAGGACAAAATTGTGATCTATTGCATCGGAGAAAGCAAATCTGTGGATTCCGTCTTTCTGAAGCGCGTAGCGAATACCCCCGATTCGAGCAGCTTCAATCCTAGCCAGCCGACCGGCCTCTACGTTTACTCGCCCGACGGTAGCCAGTTATCGAGCGCCTTCGACACGATCGCCTCGCAGATCCTGCACATCTCGCAATAAACGCTCACCCGTGAGCCTTGGCCGCGTTCCTGGTCAAGAAATAGTACACAGTAGGAGTAACCAGCAGCGAAAGAACCATCGACGCCAAAATCCCACCGATCACCGCAATAGCCAGCGGCTGCAGCATCTGCGAACCAGCCCCAAAAGCGAGTGCCAGCGGGATCATGCCCGCAATCGTCGCTAAAGCCGTCATCAAGATCGGTCGCAATCGCCGTTCACCCGCTTCGATCATGGCTTCTCTGGGCGTAAATCCTTCGGCCCGAAATTTCTCGTCGGCATCGAGCAGCAGGATGCCGTTCTTCGCGACGATTCCCACCACCATGATCAAACCCATGAACGACGAAATGTTGAATGTGGTGCCGGTAATCAGGAGCGCGAAGAAGACACCAGACGCCGACAGCAAGGCCGAAGAGATAATGGCGATTGGAGCGGCAAATCCGCTGAACTCGAGCAGCAAAACGATAAATAGCAGCACGACGGCGGCGGCCAGCACAAACAGCAAGTCGTGGAAGGACTGCTGCTGTTGTTGATAGAGGCCCCCGTAGACAACGCGAATGGCCGAGGGGATGTGCAGGCTCGTTACTTTTTGCTGAACAAGAGCGATTCCCGTGCCGAGACTCATGCCCTCCAGTCGCCCGATGACTGCCACGTAGCGTTGCAGATTCTCGCGACGGATTTCCAGCTGGCCGGGGTTAGTTTCGACTTGTGCCAGCGTGCCGAGAGTGGCGACTTTGCCGGTGGCACTGACGAGCAGTGTGTTTTGCATAGCCGCCAGAGAGGTGCGCGTCGAGGGTGGAAACGTGACCCGGAGCGTGTAAGGACGATTATTAACGATCACGGGAATGGGCGACGGTTCACCCTGAAAAATAGCGCTGGCGTTTACTTCCACTTCCTGGGGCGTGAAGCCGGCGCGTGCGGTAACGCCGCCATCGACGCGGAAGGTCAGCGCCGGGCCGCTGATCGTGTCTTCAATGCCGTTCTTCACATCTTTCACGCTCGAGATTGTCTTAATGGCGTCGCCTACTTTAGGCGCCCAGTTCTTCAGGAGATCCAAGTTTTCCGAGAAGAGCTTAATTTCAATGGGGTTCGGTGAACTCGTTAGATCGCCGATCATGTCTTCGAGCACCTGATGGAAATCGCAATCGAGCTGCGGATACTGTTTACTGATCTGCTCGCGTATATCGGCGATGATCTCGTCGACACCCCGGCTTCGCTTGGACTTCAGAATTACCGAGAAATCGCCGGTATTAGCTTCTGTTACCGTGGCCAAGCCGAGTTGCAGTCCGGTGCGCCGCGAAGTGCCCTGGACCTCGGGTATCGAGTGCAGAATTTTTTCAACACCCTGCAGAACGTGATCGGTGTCGGCCAGTGAAGCGCCTGCCGGCATCAGGTAATCGAGCACGAAACCACCCTCGTCCATGGCGGGCAGCAAATCGGAACCAAGATACTGGTAGCAGAAAAAAGAAACAATCACGAGTAGCGCGCACGCTAACACCAGAATCAACGGACGCGCCAGTACCGCTGTGATGACACGCGCGTACAGACGAGTTATGCGCCCGAAAAAGCCGGTGGTTGCGATCTCGCTGTGGGTGGACTGAACGACCTTGTTATCAACATGATTCTTGTGCGCTCGGAGAAACAGGTGACTGAGGGTGGGTGTCCAGGTAAGTGCGAGCAGCAGCGAGGTGAGTAAGGCCACGGCTACGGTAAGCGCCAGCGCCCGGAAAAATGTACCGTAAACTCCCGTCACCGTGACCAGCGGAAGGAGGACCACAATCGGCGTAATGGTCGAGCCGACCAGCGGGATGCGGATCTCGCGAATGGCGCTCCGAATCGCCTGGGCAGTTGATTGCCCGTTGTCACGATGCAGAACAATGTTTTCCACCACCACTATCGCGTCATCGATGACTAGCCCGACGGCAGCGGCCAGCCCGCCAAGCGTCATAAGGTTGAAGCTCTGCCCCATGGCTTTCAATGCGATCAGCGTAATAGCCACCGTGACCGGAATCACCAAACCCGCGATCACAGAGGTTCGCCAGTCGCGTAGGAACAGCACCAGGATAATGGCGGCCAAAATGATACCGATGAGAATGGCGTCGCGCACACTGGTAATCGAGTCTCGCACCAGCTGCGATTGATCGTAGAACGGCTCGAGCACGATCCCGGGCGGCAGGATGCGGCGCAGGTCATCGATTTTTTGGTGGACCTGATCGGCCACCGACACGGTGTTGCTGTCAGGCTGGCGGTTTATGTTGAGCAGAACGGCCGGTTTGCCATTGGCCGTGACAATAGTGTAGACAGGTTTGACGGAAGGGCCCACCGTCGCGATATCGCGAATGCGGATGGGATTGTTCGATTGCGTGGTTTTCGCAACGATGCCGCCGATTTGCTGCGCGTTAGTGGCTTGACCGCTCACCAGTCCCAATACCAGCTGATGGTTCTGCTCGAGCAGACCCGGCGAATCGATCAGGTTGCTTTTCGCGATGGCGTCCAGTATGTTCGGCACGGTGACGCCCGATTCGACCAGCTTTTCAGGGTCGGGTTGAATTTGAAATTCGGGTTCCTGACCGCCCTGCACAACGACCGTCGCCACCCCCGCCAGGCGATTCAACTGCGGCTTGATGGTGTAATTCGCTAACTGCCAGAGAGTGGTTTGCGGAATAGTATTCGACCTCATGCTGTAGCCCATGATGGGAAAGGCGGCAAAGGTCAAACGATTAGCCGTGATGACAGCGGTACTCGGAAGCGTGGTTTGCACGCGGGAAATGGCTGCATTCACGTATTGCAGCGTCTGGAACATGTCGACATTCCAATTGAAGAACAGATCGACCTCAGCCGAACCGCGGCTCGTGATGGAGAGAACGCGATCTAGGCCAGGAATGGAATTCATGACTTCCTCGATGGGCCGCGTAACCGTCACCTGCATCTGATCAATCGGCATCACACCGTTATCGATGCCAACAACGATGCGCGGAAAATTAGTCGAAGGGAAAACGGCGATCGGAATATTGAACGCGAGATATGTTCCAAACACCGCCAGGGCAATGATGATGAAGATGATTGATTTCGAGAAGCGCGCCGTCCAGTGGCCCGCCTGTTCTTCAACTTCCGAGGGTGCGGCGATGGAGGAAACTTCGCTCACTTCTTATCATCCTCATCTTTCTTCGCGCTGTCTCCGCCTTTGTCGGCCTCGCCGGCGGCAGGATCAACTTGTATTTTGGCTTTATCATCCAAACCAAGACCGCCCTGCGTAATCACCTGCGCGCCTTCTTTCACGCCATCGAGAATCTGCACGTCGTCTCCGGAACGTATGCCCAATTTGACCGCTTGCTCGTGAGCTATTCCGTCGGAACCGGCGATCATCACTTTTTCGCCTCCTTCGTCCGACGACAGAAGAGAAGTGGCCGGAACAACGATGGCATTTGGCACGTCACCGGCATCGATCGAAACCTGCACAGTAGATCCCAGCTTGAGGCGTTCCCCAGGATTGGCTGCTTCGCACCAGATCTGCACTGTGGTGGTGTTCGGGTCAACGGCCGGACTGACAACGGTGACTTTGCCGGTTAATTCAACGGTCCCACTCGAAATCGTGGCCGCCTTGCCGACATGAAGCAAAGCCGCCTCGACGACCGAAATCGTGGAGCGAGCTGTGACACGCGAAACATCGACTACCGAAATAAGCGCCGACCCGCTATTTGCCATCTCCCCGATATTGACCGGGCGATCGGATACGACGCCACTGATCGGGCTGCGTACCTCCGCATAGGAGAGTTGAGCCGCCGCGCTCTCATAGTGCGCTTTCGCGGCGGCCACCTGCGCCTGCGCACTCTTGAGCTGTTCCGTCTGTCCGATCGCCTCCAGCGAATTCAGGTGCTGCTTGGAAGTTTCGTACGCGCTCTGCGCCTGCACCAGAGCTACTTTCGCGTCGTCGACCAGCTTCTGCGCCAAGGCACCCTGCTTGAACAGCGACACGCGATTCTCATACACCTTGCTCGCCGCATCCAGCGCTCCCCGGGCGGTTTCGACATCGGTCTTGGATCGGGTAAGGTCGTCCGGCATGGTAGCTTTCGCGGTGTTCTCATAGGTCGCCTCGGCTTGTTCGTAAAGTTGTTTGCTCTCCTGCGCTGCGGCGCTTAGATCGCGATTTTCGAGCACGGCAAGCAATTGTCCCTGGTGTACATGGTCGCCCCGCTGCACCAGAAAGCGCGCCACAGGAGCGCTGATTTTCGGAGTGATGTTAGCTTGCTTGAGCGGATAGAGAATTGCTTCCGAAGTAACGAAAGAATGGATGGTTCCGCGTTTGGCTACCGCCACCTGCACAGGCGTTACAGGTGCGTCAGCAGCGGCAGATGCGTTCGCCGCCGGTTTCTTGCTGCAAGCACTCCCGAGCAACAACGCCGCCAGGAGAAAAGGGCCGAAGACTTTCATTTGGTTTAGAAGTTTCCTGTCAGTGTTTGTAAGAGTTCGCGGGCCACGCGATAGCGCGCTAAGCCATCGTTATACGCGGCGCGGGCTGCGGTGGCAGTGGTTTGCGCATCGACGACCTCAAGCGCGGTCGCCTCGCCCGCGGTGTAGCGCAACAGTGTAAGGCGCAGACTTTCCGAAGAGAGGTCGGCCGACGAGCGTAGAGAGGCTACTTGCGAAAGCGCGGTTTGCGCCTCCGCATACGCGGAAGAAACGTCGGCTTGCACTTGCCGCTGAGTCACGCTCAAATCGAGCTCGGCCTGTTTCTCGCGCAGACTCGCCTGTTTTACTTTGCTGTGTATCGCACCCCAGTTCCACACCGGAACAATCAGCGTTGCCTGGGCCGAATAGCCAAGGTTCTGACGGCCGTTCACCTGAAAATTAGGCAGTCCGACGTGCCCGCTCGACTCCGCTAGGGGTCCCGACCTGTCCGCAAACTGGTTCGCATTGATGCCGTAGAAGAAGTCGAGGCTAAACGACGGCAGGTAAGCATAGCGCGCCACGCTGACACCGAGTTTCGCCTGATTCAAGCCGAAGTTTGCGGCGCGCAGATCGGGGCTGGTGTTCTTGGCCTGCGCATTGACTTCAGCGACCGGCGATAGCAGGGCGATCTGCTCGAGATCGTCGATCACTGTAAAGTCAAGACGCAAGGCCGGAAACATGAGTACAGCGAGCGCGATCTTAGCCTTCTGCAACGCGAGCTGGGCATCACCCACGTCGCGCTGGCGTTGTTGCACCTGGATCTGAGCCTTGATGACATCGGCATGGGCCGCTTCACCGGCATGCTCCTGCTTCTGCGTGATCTCGAAAAAATGCTGCGCTTCATCCAGACTCCGCTGCGAGTTTCCCATTCTTCGCAGCGCGGCTACGATGGCGTAATAGTTGGTAACCACCGTAGCTCGCAGGCCGCGCTTGGCCACATCTGTCCGGGCTTTAGTCACTGCCTCTGTGGCGGCGGCCAGCCGGATCTCGCCGCGGCGAACGAATGACAGCAACTCTTCGTGTACCTGCGCCTGTTCGTTGTAAACATGTACGCCGTCGTTCGCCACGAAGACCCCGGAAGGCGTGCCATTGCCCTCGGTGTAAATAAATTGATTCAGGGCGCTCACCGACGGCAAGGTGGCCGCTCGCGCCTGCTTCGTATCTTCGTGCGCCAGTTGCGAGGCAATATTTGCGGCCTGAATCTGCGTTCCGTAAGCAGACGCCCGCGCGATCGCATCCTGCAAATTAATCGTCAACATCTCCTGACCGGTAGCAGGAGAGGCACTTTGTGCTGTTTGAACTGGCATTGCTGGAGCCATAACAAGAGACACCAGAATGAGAATCGACCGCTTGAACTGTCTAACCAATACGGGTAAAGCTCCGCGTCATTGTCTCACCATTGCAGCAACTTATCCTGAAAACTTTCTGAAAGCAGGCAGTCCCGCCGGCTGTTGCAGTCGAGCAATAATACTCGTGGGTCGCGTTACCCTGTAACATGCTCAGGTCCTTCCTCGTGTATTTGCTGGTATGCGCGGCGCTGTTGCCCGCCCAATCTGCGGACAAGTTTTTCAAGGACACGTTCGAACAAATGCTGCGCGACGATCCGCAATTTGCCACCGGAGTCGGCCGCCACGATTACGATGATCGCTGGACCGATTGGTCAAAATCTGCCCGCGACCATCGCCGGCACTTCTTTGAGCAGCATCTGCAGCAAGCTAAAGACTTCCCCACTAGCGGGCTGTCCGCCGAAGACAAACTCACCCTTCGCCTGGTTCAGTACGATTTTCAATCGAATCTCGAAGTGTGGGATCTGGACACCCATCTGCTCTCTGTCGGCCAGCTCTTTGGCGTGCACAACCGCGTCTACATCCTTCTGGACCGCATGCCGGCGCGTACTGTCCACGATTACGAGAACATCCTGGCGCGGCTACAATCGATTCCTGCTTACGTCGATCAGAACATCGAAATTCTGAACGAAGCCATTGCCGAAAAAATGATGCAGCCTCGCCTGGTGGCTGAGCTCGTCACCAAACAGCTGGCCGCGCAGATGGATCAGGATGCGCAGCAGTCTGCGCTGCTCGAACCTTTCCGAAAATTCCCCGCGAATATTCCGCAATCCGAACAACAGCGCCTGCTCAACGCCGCCACGGCTGCTTACGACACTCAATTCCTTCCCGCTTGGCGCAGATTCCACGACTATATGGCGACCACCTACACGCAACATGTACGGCCGCGCGACAGCCTGAGCTGCCTTCCCAACGGTCGCGCCGATTACGCCACCCTGGTCCGGCACCTCACAACTACCAACATGACGCCGGAACAAATTCACTCGATCGGTGAGGAAGAGGTAAAGCGGATCGAAACCGCCATGCAGGCTATCGCCGCGCAATCCGGCTTCACCGGCTCACTCGCTGACTATCAGCGGAGACTCGCCGCTTTGCCCGAGCAGCACTTCCAATCGAAAGAAGAAATGCTCGTCTATTGCCGCAATATCGCGAAAATCATCGAGCCCAATCTCCCCAATCAGTTTCACCACCTACCGATGCTGCTCTACGGCGTGCGTCCCATCCCGCCCGATCGCGAAGCCGCCACCGCCACCAACGCCCAAGCGCCTTCCCCCGACTTCACCATTCCTGGCTGGTTCAACCTCAACACTTATCAACCGGAGAAACAGTCGCGGTTCGACAAGCAGGCGCTGGTTCTACACGAAGCCGTGCCAGGACATATTTTTCAGATCACCCTGGCCGAAGGGCAAAAGGATCGTCCCGATATCCGAAAATTCTATTTCAGCAGCGCCTACCTCGAAGGCTGGGCGCTCTATGCCGAGTCACTCGGCTCTCAACTTGGCGTCTATCAGGATGCGGAAAGCCGTTTCGGTCAGTTAGTCAGCGAGCGTTTCCGGGCCGCCCGCCTGGTGGTCGACACCGGCATTCATCAGCTGGGCTGGACCCACGAGCAAGCCGTCGAGTATTTCCAGCAGCACGCGCCACAAGCCTCTCTCGCCGAAATCGATCGTTACATTTCCTGGCCCGGGCAAGCTCTCGCCTACAAAATGGGTCAGCTGCGCATCAGTTCTCTGCGCGCTACAGCCGAACAGCGTCTCGGTTCCAAATTCGACGTCCGCGACTTTAACGATGCCGTGATCCGCGACGGAACTCTTCCTCTTGATCTGCTCAGCGAGCAAGTAAACGCCTACATCGCAAGCGCCGCTCACTAGCTCAACGTAAGTCTCGCCGGCATGTGCTCTACTCGGCGCGTAAGGCCTCGACCGGGTCGACCGAAGCCGCGCGCCGGGCAGGTAGCCAGCTGGCCAGCAGAGCAGCAAGAAGCAAGCCGAAGAATACAAGCCCGTAAGTGATCGGATCGACCGGGCTTACCCCAAACAGCAGGGATCTCATAAATTGCGTGACGATAAATGCTACCAACAATCCACACGCCGTTCCGATGCACGAAAGCAGCAGTCCTTCGCGAACGAATATGCCCGTAACACCGCGTACCGAAGAACCTAACGCGATTCGAATTCCGATATCGCGCGTCCGCAGTGACACCGAGTAGGCAATGACACCGTAAATTCCGACGATCCCCAGAATCAGCGCCATTGCGCCGGCGATGCCCGTTAAGACTAACGCGAAGGTACTGCGCGCTAAAGAACGGTTGTAAATGGATTCGAGTGTGCGGACATTAGCCAGTGGCAAGTTTGCGTTTACAGCCGTTAAGGCTTGCCGTAGTTCCTGGATAAATGCATTCGACCCGGCCGTGGCGCTGCGAATCAGGTAATCGACATTGCGCGAACTGTGCAAACGTCCGTCCGGGAACTTTTGCATTAACGGCCAGTAAACGATTGCGGGAGCGGGTTGATTGATTCCGTTATCGCGCAGATCCGCCACAACTCCAATCACCTCATACCAGTCATCACGAGGATCTTCCCGAATGCGTTTACCCAATGCCGCGCGAGGAGAATGCCAGAGTTCACGCGCCATGTTCTCCGATATCAGCGCTACTGGCATCGCACGATACAACTCATCCCAGCGCAGATCGCGCCCGGCGATCAAGCGACTGCCGATCGACTCTGTAAAGCCGGGTGAGACAGACCGCATAGCGCGGACAGGAGGAAGTGTTCTCCTTCCATACTCATGGCCTTCCGCGAAAACAGGGTTGTTGCTGCCGCCGTCCATGGGAGCAGCCGTCGTGATGGAAACTGAAGATACGCCGGGCACAGCCTCGAACCGCCGCAGAATCGCTTCCTGCATGGCCATAACGCGCGCCGGGTCCCCAACCTGCGTTTCGGGAATCGAGACGCGAATGGCCTGCACTTGAGCCGGATTTGTAAACCCCGCATTTACTTTTCGCAGCAGTTGAAAGGTCCGTATCATGAGGCCCGAACCCACCAGCAACACCATAGCGAGTGCGATCTGCACGACGACAAGTACGGCGCGAGCCCGGCGGCGCTCACGGCCTTCGCTCACAGATCTTCCGGCTCCGCTGCGAGTTACTTCGAGTATCTGGGGACGGGAGTATTTCCAAGCGGGAATGAAACCGAACAGCACGCCCGCGCCGATCGAAATAGTCAGCGCGAATGCCACCGTTACGTAATCGACAGCGACACTCCCCAGGCGCGGCAGACCGCTCAGGGTAGAGGCAGCTAACACTCGCAGCGCAATAAAGCACAGCGCCAATCCAATTGCTCCGCCCACCACGCTTAACAGAAGGCTCTCGATCAGCAACTCCCGTGCGATGCGGCTCCAGCTGGCGCCCAATGCTGCCCGAACCGCCAGCTCACGCTGCCGTCCATCGGC
The DNA here is from genome assembly GCA_965277435.1 of Bryobacteraceae bacterium. GTDB lineage: Bacteria > Acidobacteriota > Terriglobia > Bryobacterales > Bryobacteraceae > Bog-105. Next base: position 10,607 of record OZ255821.1, read on the forward strand.
ACGTACGAGCAGCAGGTTCGCCACGTTAGCACAGGCAATCAAAAGCAAAATTCCCACCGCACCCATCAGAACCCAAAGCGTTTTACCTACATCGCCGAGCAATTGAGCTTTGAGAAAGCGCAGATTGGGACCAATTCGCGCGGCGGTGAACCCAATCGAGGACTCCTGGGTCGAAGAAAACTTCGATATCGCCATCGGAAGACACCGGGCGACATCAGCACTCGCCTGCTTAAGTGTGACGCCCGGCTTCAATCGCGCGATACCTCTCTCACTGAACGCAATCAGCTTTGTATTCTCGCGTCGCAGCTGCTTGGGCACAACAAGCGAGATCTTCTCGTCCAGAAACTCGAAGGAAGCGGGCAAAACGCCAATCACCTCATGCGCATTGCCATCGATGAGGATTCTCTTGCCCAGGACAGCATGCGATCCGCCAAAGCGACTTTTCCAGTAGGAATTTGAGAGCAGCACCGTGGGCACTCCGCTCCAGTCGTCGTCCGCGGCACTGAACCCGCGTCCAATTACCGGTTCGACTTCCAAGATCTTAAGAAACTCATGGGTAACAAACAGCGTTGGGACCTCTTCGGGCCCGGCAACTCCGTTCACAGTAGCCCGTCCCCCATTCCAAATCGAGACACCGTCGAACACGCGGCTTTCTTCGCGATATGTGAAGTAGAGCGCAGGCGACATGTAAAGCTCTTTCAAATTAATGCCGGGCGCTGTATGCAACAACTCGACCAGCCTATTAGAATCCCGGTATGGCAAAGGCCGCAATAAGACGCGGTCAATTACGGTGAAGATTGCTGTTGTCGCGCCAATCCCCAGCGCCAGCGTGATGACCGCCGTTGCCGCTAAGCCGAAGCTTCGTGAAATTCTGCGAGCGGCGTGCCGGCAATCAGCGAGGAGCCCGGTGACGCCATTCTCCCAACCTCCCTCCCGCACCTGCTCCCGAATGGCGATCGCGCTACCGAACTCGAGGCGAGCAGCCCGCCTGGCTTCGTCTGGCGAAAGTCCCTTAGTCTCAAAGGCGGCGACGGTCTCTTCGAAGTAGTGCTGAGCTTCCCCGTCGACCTCGCGGTCGGCAGCCGTGCGCCTCGTGACTACCCGCAGGCCGTGCTTGATCTGGAGCCAGAGCGACATCGATTAAATCTCCGTCCTCAAGAGCCGAGATAATGCCGAGCGGAGCATGTCGAGAGTGCCCTGAATCAAGTAGGTGTTCACCTCTTCCATGCAAGAACAATAACAGCTTTACGGGTTGACGGTCAAGATGTGACAATCAGGCTGGCAGAGTAACTGGCTTTAGTTTGTCCTCCGAATGCTAGCCTGAACAAATGCGCGTTGCGTGGGCTTTTCTGTTTAGTGTCTGGGTCGCACACTCTTCGTTAGTGGGCCAGACAACCACTTCGCACAAACCTGCCGTGCGCCGCCCGGCGACTGCGGCCAAACCTGCCCAGCCCCCGGCGTCTATGACCACAGACGAAGATAAAACCATCTATGCGATCGGTCTCTCGATAGCAAAATCGCTGTCTCCGCTCGATCTTTCTCCGCACGAACTGGAGCTGATTCAGCGCGCCCTCGCCGATTCAGCCGCCGGAAAGCCGGCTGTGAAGCTCGAAGAATGGGGGCCTAAAATCCCGCCGCTCACGCAAGCCCGTTCCGCGCGCGCTGCTGAGAAGCAAAAAGCAGCTTCGAAAGCATACCTCGACAAAGCTGTTGCCGAACCCGGCGCGGTTAAAACCGAATCAGGACTCATTTATCGCGAGATCACCGCCGGCACGGGCGCATCACCCAAACCAACTGATACCGTGAAGGTGAACTATCGCGGAACCCTCGTCGACGGCACCGAATTCGATAGCTCGTATACCCACCATGCGCCAGTCAGCTTTCCGTTAAACGGCGTGATTCCCTGTTGGACCGAGGGCATGCAGAAGATGAAAGTCGGCGGAAAGGCCACACTCGTTTGCCCGTCCGATCTCGCCTACGGAGATCAGGGACGCCCGTCGATTCCAGGCGGCGCAACGCTCATCTTCGAAATCGAATTACTCGACGTTACACCTGGGCAGTAGATTCGCTACTGCTGGCCTTTGGTCATCTGCAAGCGCGCACTTGGCGTCCGGTCCACTGCTGACTTCGGGAGCGCCCAAGCAAACAGCACTCCACCGCTGCTCGTCATCACCACCTGACGCCCGTCCAATTCATAGCTAATCGGCGAGCTCTCCATCCCCGCCCCGGCGCCCGCATGCCACAGCGTCTTTCCATCGGACGTGTCGAGCGCCAGTACATTGCCGGACGCATCACCCGTGAACGTCAAACCGGCATCCGTCGTGAGAACACCCGCCCCCGAACCGCCCGGCCCCAGTTCATGACGCCAGCGAATCGCTCCGGTCTGATAATCGATCGCTTCGAGAACGGCTTTGCCCCAAACACCGTAGTCCGCGCCCGCCCATCCGAACGTGCCATCCGCCGGTTTCGCAAAATAGATGCCGTAACTCGGACGTGCATCCACCACGAACAAACCGGTCTTCGGATCGAAGCTCGGCGACCGGTAGTTCGTCATGCCACCTTCGTCGGGCGCGATCAGACGTCCATCGCGCGCCGGCTCTTTCTCGGGATTCGGCACAGGTTCCCCGCGTTCATCTACGTGCAGAGCCCAGTTCACAGGTCCGAATGGTTTCGAAAGTAAGTTCTTCCCATTTGTGCGGTCGAGCACGAAGAAATAGCCATTGCGCGAAGTCTGCATCAGCATCTTGCGCGGCTTCCCCCCGAAGTCCGCATCCACCAGCACCGGCGTTTCAACCGCGTCCCAATCATGCGTGTCGTGCGGCGACGGTTGAAAAGCCCATTTCAGCTTGCCCGAATCGGGATCGAGCGCCACAATGCTGCACGTGTAGAGATTGTCGCCCGGCCGGGGCTGACCATTCAACACCGGAGTTGGATTGCCCGTTCCCCAATACACCAGGTTCAGGTTGGGATCATAGGTACCCGTCATCCAGGTCATGCCGCCCGACGTGGCGTTCGGTGTGCCCACCGGCGGCGTGCTGTCCCACTCCCACTGCAGCTTTCCCGTCTCCGGATCGATCGCTTTCAAAAATCCCGCGAGATTGTCAAAATCGCCCGAGACACCCACGATCACATGGTTCTTGACCACCAGCGGCGCCATGGTCATCCAATACCCTTTTTGCGCGTCCGCGATCACCACGTTCCAAAGCACCTTGCCGTCCTTCGCATCCAGGCACAACAGGTGCGCGTCCGGCGTCGTAAAGTAGAGCCAGTCCTTGTACATCGCAACACCGCGATGCCCGATGTGGAAGCCCTTGTTCTTTGGATACGTATACTGCCACAACTTGTGGCCCGAGCGCGCGTCCACCGCCCATACATTGTCCGGAACCGTGAAATACAGAATGCCGTTTACCAGTAGCGGAGACGATTTGATAGCCGACTGCTGCCCCGTCTGAAAAATCCAGGACAACGACAGCTCGTCTACATTTTGCGGATTGATCTGCGTAAGCGCGCTATGCCGTTTCGCGGAATAATCACCGTGGTACTGGGGCCAGCTATCGGCCGCCGGATGTAACAGCAACGCCGGATCGAGGCCCTGAGCTGGCAATCCGAGGCTTAGTAGGCTTCCCATAGCTGCCACCAGAATCAGCTTCATATTTTCTCCCTACCGCAGCGTCTGCAGATACGCCATCAGATTGTGAATGTCATCGTCTGTGTATTTAGCAAGCAAATCGGCATGTGCTTCAGCGGGCGCTCTGATTTGCAATTTGATCTGACTCACCGGCCACGACTGGTACCAGCCCGTGTCCGTTCTCAATCCCGCTATAAATTCGTCGTGATAGACGAGCCTGCCCGAAAAGCTTTTGCCATCCGGCAGTGTCACCGTAGCGTCTGGGATCGCACCATGCGGGTAAAGCATTCTCTCTTCGAGCTTCAGTCCTTGGAAACGCGTCGCTATGCCCGCCAGATCTTTTTCCGGCGAGTGGCACGAAGCGCACCCACCCGCTCCATTGAAATAGCGTTTACCTGCCTCCAAGTTTCCGGTTTGCAGATCTTCTACATCGACCCCGCGCCGGCCGCCGACTTGCGATTCAGCCAGCGTTTTCCGCGTGTGAACGAAGGCCACCAGCGAAGCAATCTCCTGATCGGAGAACGCGAAGCGCGGCATGCCCTTATCTGGCCTCCCATTCCGCACCACCACACCGATCTTGTCGCCATTCACATCGTCTGCCACCAACTTCGAACTCGTCAGGTCCGGCCCTGTCTCACCGCCGCCCGCGTCCCGGCCATGACAGAACGCGCAATTCTGCAAAAAAAGCGATTGCCCGCTTTCAACTAATGCCGGCGCGAATGCGGGTGCGGTTGATTTCCCTCCTTGACGAACCGCGCTCGGCGTCTGCAACGCAGGCTTCGAGGTAGTTTGCTGCGCATAGGCAGCAGTTCCCCACAGCAGCACTACAGAAAGCGCACACAGTTTTGCGGCACGGGCAAGCAGATACATGGCTAGCTCACAGCTTATAACGTGGTTTGCGACTGCCGTTTTTACGATTGAACCTTGCGAATCAGGTGGCCCCGGTTCGCTGCACGCTCTTCCGGCGTCACACGCACAAAATCGGCGGTCGAGCTGGCAGGCGGCTTTTTGGCCTTTATTTCGGGCTTCGTCTCCTTGATCCTGTCATCAATTGCGCGATTCTGCGCAATACGCGCCGCCGTCCGCTCAGCCGGGGTCATCAGATGGAATGGTTTAGTTGTTTCAGGCACTAAACACTATTCTCGCGCAACTGGAAACAAATAAAATCTAGGATTATCCGTCAACCAGTGCGCAGCTCGTAGGGTAGGCTTTAGCCTGCCATTTTTTAGCTCGCTATCTGAGCCCCTAAACCGCCAGAGGAATGTTCTTGTTGCTGAACGACAACCCGAAGATGAAGCGATTATCCGTGCTGGCGTTCAAACCGAGCAGCGCCCCTTACTTGCGATGCTGCTGACCCGCGAATAGGAAGCGTTTCCAGCTGTCGATTGCAGACCGGTTTGTTCGACTTACCCAGGAGCAGTCGAAAGAACTTAAGCAACGTGCGAACGAGGGAGATTTCTCCATCATGAAAAACCTATTTGAACAGGCCGCCTTGGATGAATTAAATGGCCGCCTGACTCGCTTGAGCCCGGAGAGCGAACGCCACTGGGGCAAGATGAACGCAGCGCAAATGTTGGCGCACTGCTCCAAATGGATGGATCTGGCATCGGGAAGAACGTCTCCATCGCGAAGTTGGATGGGATACATCTTCGGCCCCGTGGCAAAGCGAAGCGTTGTGGGTACTGACGCGCCGGTTCGTCGTAACATGCCATCGGACAAAAGCCTGATCGTGAACGAACAGCGCGACTTCGCGCTCGAGCAACAGCGCCTGAAGGTATGCATGGATCTTTTCACTGCAGGCGGCCCAGGGAAATGCACCAATCATCCGCACACCTTCTTCGGGAGGTTGACTCCGCAGGAATGGGCGACGCTGGCCTACAAGCATCTGGATCATCACTTCCGGCAGTTCGGGGTGTGAACGGCGTGGCGGCATGCTCGGCGTGGCCTGCCGCCGCTCCGCAGAAAAGATGGCAGGCTACAGCCTACCCGGCGGGACCGATCCTTTCGAGGCGAACGTAGCTGGGCTTCCATGCCGTGCTGCATTCCGGTGGCGAGCATCGCGTCGCGCATCTTGGCATCGGGCAACGTCATTCGCACCGTCATCAGCGTGCCACTGCCGTCCGGCTCAAAGGTCGTCTCCAAGTGGTTCTCCGGTGTGCGGTCGGGGAGGTGCATGCGCTCTACTTGAACGATGCGGCGGGAACGGCTCGAGCGCCACGTATTCACCCGTCAGGTAGAACCCGTTGCCTTTGCCCTTAGTCCATTCGTAGCGAATCTGGCCACCGGCTCGCAGATCGCTCAAGCATCACTGCGGACAATGTGTCCGCGCCACGATTTGGCGGGCTAGTAGACGGCCAGAGGAATGTTCTTGCTGCTGAACGACAATCCAAAAATGAAGCGGTTATCCGTGCTGGCGTTTAAACCGAGTAGAGACCCATACTTAATGTACGAGTACGTCGCAAAGGTGGAGAGGTGTGGGATCAAAATGCGCGAATACGTAATGTTGAGAATATTCTGCGAATAGGATTGAGAGACCTGGTTCGCGATGCTGCTGACCCGCGAATAGGAAGCGTTGCCGCTCAATAAAGCGTTGTGGAACGGCTTGGCGGCTGAGCCACCGACGTAGGTGTGCGATGAGGTGAGATAAGAACCGTTGCCGGGGTTCACGCCACGTCCGGCGCTGGCGGTCACGCTGAACGTCCGGAACCGCCGCGTCACGCCACCATCGAACGTCGGAACCGTAGTAGTCGTGTGGTACGGTCCGGTGATGTAACCCACATTCGTAGGCTCACCGGCGAGAATTAGGCTGACGGGCAAAGTGATGAATCCGGAAGTGTTTGCGTAAGTAATCCCGGCCGAAGCATGGACATTCCAGCTGCCGCCGAAGATATGCGAAGCATTGAAATAGCCCCCGTCGAGAGCAGTGTTTCCGGCCCCGTGCTGGTAGTAGAAGTTATCGTGCGAATAGGTGCCGCCGATGCTCGTGCGAGCCGTCAGCGCGTAAGAGGCGGAAGCGGAAAGGATGCCGCCCGTGGAGCCGAAGGAACCGGCATAACTATAGCGACTCAGAAAGAAGCTGCCGCCGAGTGTATAGGTGAGGCGCTGGGTCTGCCGGTACGAGAGATACACGCTGCTGGAAAGAAAGCGGGTAGAAGGACTAAACGGATTATTGCCGACCGTGCCGCCGCCCGAGGGAAGGTTTGGGAAGTAGGCGCTGCTGTAGTAAAGAATGCCGGCGGCTTCGTTAAACAGGAGCGTCCAGCGGCGGCTCAAACGCTTGGAATATACCAGGCTGAGGTATTGATCGGTGCCACTCCCGCCGAAACCGCCCGAGTAATTGCGGTAATCGCCGCGATAATTCAGGGACAAAATGGAGTCGGAAAATTGTTTCGACCCGGTCACGCCGCCGCCGATGCCGAAACCGCCACTGCCCACATTGTTGCTCTGTAACGTCTGTTGGGTCGTGTCATAAACGCCATTCACAAAAGCGTAGTAGTTGACGAAGTCTCCCTGGAGAAACGCCCCGGCGAAGCTGGTCAACATATTGGGTTGTGAACTGTCAGCCATCGGCACAGGCGGCGGGGCATTGTTGGAATTGTCTTCTTGCGCCGAAACGGTAAGGCAGGCACAGGCGAAAAACACGGCGGCAAACTTCCTCAAACAGAACCTCCGGCCACCAGGACAAAGCAAAATTTTCGAGCTAACAGATTCATTACATTCACCTTGGCTCACTGGTCCGCAGCGGCCTCATTCAGTCTCGCCAAGCCCATTCCAAGTGTCAAGCGAGCAGGGTCTCAACCGATCCCATATCGGCGGGTTCGCCGAATATCGCGCCGCGGGCGTCGGGAGTGATTTTGCGGAGTAGTCCAAACAGCACAGTACCGGCCCCGACCTCAACGAAGCGCTTACATCCGGAGTGGGTCAATTCCAGAATTGTCTCAGTCCAACGAACCGGATTCGGGATTTGCTCGAAGAGGCCTTGCCGGGCGTGCGCGGCGTCGGCGACCGGGCGCGCCTGCCAGTTATTGACCACAGGCAAGTGGGGATCGCGAAACGCAGTCGCCGCCAGATCGGGCGCCAGGCGCATTTGAGCGGGACGCATCAGGGAGCAATGGAACGGTGCGCTGACCGGGAGACGAACAGTGCGTTTGGCGCCTGCGGCTTTGGCAAGAACTTCAGCCCGCTCCACTGCCGCCGTGTGACCGGAAATGACAATTTGTTCCGGCGAGTTGAAGTTCGCCGCTTCGACTACCTCGCCCGAGGCCGCCTCTGCGAGGATGCCGCTCAGTTGCCCGTCCGGCAGCTTGAGCAGAGCGCTCATCGCGCCCACGCCCGCCGGAACAGCTTCCTGCATATACTGGCCCCGCTTTCGAACCAGACGGAGAGCATCGGCAAAGTCGAGCGCGCCGGCCGCTACCAGCGCCGAGTATTCCCCCAGACTGTGACCCGCGCACGATGCAGGCGCAAATTGGTGTTCGGACAGTACGCGTAAGCCGGCAATCGAAACCGCTAACAGAGCGGGCTGCATATTCGCCGTCTGCTTGAGCTCGTCTTCCGAGCCGGAGAAGCACAGTTGGGAAAGCGAGAAGCCGAGCGCCTCGTCGGCTTCTTCAAAGGTGCGGCGCGCTACCGGATATTGATCGGCGAGAAGTTTTCCCATGCCGGAATATTGTGAGCCCTGGCCCGGAAAGAGGAAAGCGATGTCGGTCATGATGCGGGATGAAAGTAGTTCTACTCCATAGGGCAAACTCTTTGCCGTTACGAAACATCCCTCATAGTAATCCCACGGGGCAGGAACGACCAGGAAACTGGTTTATAGTGAAAACAGTAATGAAAAAGAAAACGCTCTCCGAACCCATCATTGCGCCTGAGATTTTAGCTCTGGCGAAGAAGTCGGTAGAAGGCGAGCGCCCGGCTGTCACCAAGCCGTGTGCCGTGTGCGGGGCAGCTTGTTCAGCGTCCTTTCCGCAGCCAGCAGACGAGAATTTGTGCTGGGTGTGCCGGCGGCTCAAAATCAGTGCCTGGCTCGACAGCGATCAACAACTGGCTGCCCAGGAATAGCAGATCTAGACGCCATCGCGGCAAAAACCTTAGTGAGTTGAGCAATCCAAACCGAGCCGCGACCGCAAGGGAGTAACCATGGCCCTTCGAGCCGCTGAATCGAATGAGGACGCAGCACTCGGAGCCATGAGCTAAGCGATTGGAGTTCTATGGAACCTCTCTCGGACCGCGTCTTCAAGGGAACGGTTAGCTGTGCCCAATAACTCATAGCAACAGCAACTAGACACCAAAGAAAACACGAAGCGGGTACTCGCTCCAGGCGGGTACCCGCTTTTTTATAGTAATTCGCCAGTCCGAAATGCCGAATCTGAGCCGGAAGCGTGAGCGCCCTTGAGTAAATTTGTCCGGCAGATACGCTTTCTGCCGCAACTGAGTAATTAGCGACATAAACGGGTACGATGCAGAAGAGGTGGTGGACTGTCCCATGATGCAAGACATTCGATTCGCACTGCGGCAAATGGGGAAAGCGCCCGGATTCGCGATCGCGGCGGTGGCCACGCTCGCGCTCGGAATCGGCGCGAATACGGCGATGTTCACGGCGATCGACAACGTATTGATCCGGCCGCTGCCGTATCCACAGGCGGACCGGCTGGTGGCCCTCGGGCAGGAAGTGAAGTCAGAGGACATGAGTTCGACCTCGTGGCCGAACCTGCAGGATGTTCGCCATGGGTCCAAGACACTGAGCGATGTGGGTGGGTACGTAACGGACATCGCCATTCTGCAGGGCAAGCAGGGTGGGAAAACACTATCAGGCGCGAAACTCACCTGCAACGTGATGTCGCTACTCGGGGCCCAGCCCATGGTGGGCCGCGGTTTTTCGGAAAAAGACTGCGCCGAAGGGGCGACGCCGGTGGTGTTGTTGAGCGAGCGATTGTGGCGACAGGATTTTGGGGCCGATCCGCGGATTGTGGGCAAGCAGGTGCGGGTGGGCGATGTGCCGCAGACCGTGATTGGCGTGATGCCGGCGCGCTTTACGTTTCCGGAACTGGCTGGCACGCAAGCGCTGAAGGGTATCTGGCTGGCCTCGCGTTTGACGCCCGAGATTCGCGGGCGCGGGTTTACGTTATACCAGTCAGTTGGACGCCTTCGGCCGCGCGCGACCCTTTCGCAAGCGCGCGCGGAACTCACAACAATAGCGGCCGATATTCGGAAACAACAGTCGAAGGATGCGGTAGGGCTGCGCTTCAACCTCAAGCCTTATCGCGAAATGCTTACGGCATCCGTGGGACCGGTGTTCTGGACCCTCGCGGCCGCGCTCGGCCTGGTCTTGCTGATTGCCTGCGCGAATGTGGCGAATCTGCAGTTAAGCCGCTGCCTCGCCCGCCAGCAAGAATTCGCGGTCCGTGTGGCGCTGGGCGCTTCCAGGGCCAAACTTGTGCGCGGCCTTCTCGCGGAAAGTGCCCTCCTAAGCGCCGCTGGTGCTTTGGTGGGCTTGCAGCTGGCGTTGGGAATTTTGCAATTGCTGAAGCTGATGCCGGAAGACTTAATTCCCCGGGCGAATGAAATTCAGATGCGGTGGGACGTAATGGCGGTGCTAGTTGTATTCGCATTATTCGCCACCGTTCTCTCTTCAGTCATCCCGGCGTTGTTCGCCATGAGGATAGAACCGCAAGCGGCGTTGCGCGGAGCCGGACGCGGAGTCAGCCAGAAAGCGGGCAGCACGCGGATGGCGGGCTGGCTCGTCATGGGCGAGGTGGCGATAGCGACCGTGCTGCTGGTCGGCTGTTCGCTGCTGTTTCACACGCTCTACAACCTGGAACATAAGGCACTCGGATTTCGCACCGACTCGGTAATCACTTTTCAAGCGACCCCGCCCACCTCGGGCGGATACCTCGGCAGCAGAGCTCCCGCCAGCGGGCCGCGAGTGATGGGGAGAGAAGTCTATGAGCCGCTGCTCCAGAAGCTGCGAACCGTTCCCGGAGTGGAACAGGCGGCCCTCGCGTCGTCGATTCCCTTCGATGACGTCGACTTCAGCACCAGCTTTACGCTCAACGGGCAGGAAGCCAGAACTCCAGAAGAGAGAAAGGCGCAGCACACTGCTATCCGCGTGATGAGCGGAGGCTATCTGCAGGCCATGGCGATGCCGCTCGAACGCGGGCGCGGCATCTCGGATGACGACATAGAGACCAGGCCCTATGCTGCATTAATCAACGAAACCTTTGCCCGCGAATTCTTCAAAGGCAAAGATCCGCTAGGGCAGCGCATCGAACTCGGCGGTAAAGATACGGGCATGTTGAAGCCGTACTCAGTCGTTGGAGTCATGCGCGATGCCGTGCAGAAGTCGATCGCCGAGAAGCCCACGCCCGAGCTGGTGCTTTCGTACCGCCAGATTCCGGAGCAGTCGCTGTTCTATCCGCTGCTGGTGAATGCAGCCACCAATTTCATCGTTCAGACGAGCGGGAACAGCAACCTGGCAGGCACCATTCGCCGAGTATTCCAGCGGGCTGCGCCAGGGTTTGCCATCGACAATCTGCAGACAATGCAGAAGACCGTCGACGCCGCTAATTTCAATGAACGACTGAGCTTCTACCTGATCGGCGGGTTTGCGGGGGTGGCGGTCGTGATGGTCATGGTGGGTCTCTATGGCGTGCTTTCGCAGCTCGTAGGCCAGCGGCGGCAGGAGATTGGAGTGCGGCTGGCGCTGGGGGCAACAGGCGGATCGATTTTGGGTATGGTGCTGCGGCAGGGATCGCTGTTGATTGCTGCCGGACTCGTAGTAGGAATGGTGCTGGCACTTGCTACCGGACGCGCGATCGGGAGCTTCCTGTTCGAGGTAAAGCCGACCGATGCAAGGTCGTATGCGGCGAGTGCGGCGTTGCTGGCCGTGATCGGTTTGTTGGCGGCACTCGTGCCTGCCAGAAGGGCCGCGGGAATCGAACCCGTAGAAGCGTTACGAGCGGAATAAGTGGCAAGGCAGGCTTTAACCTAATGTCACTTAGTTTTCCCAAAACAACCAGTGCGCCTCTTGTGGAACAGGCGTTTCCGCCGCGAAAGCGCCTGTCACCGTAGTGGTGCTCTGCCCCGAGGTGGCAGCGAAAATCCCAAAATACCGCTGGATTTTTTCGAGAGCACCCTTAACTAAGTGACATTAGGCTTTAGCATGGTTACAGCCTACCTTACTAGAGTTCTACTCCACACTCAGAGTCTGGTTTGTATCGTTACTAGGAAAAGCTATATACTCCCTTATCAGTAGCCGACGTACGTACACGATTGCTTCCAAGTGCAACTGGACCGTCATCAAAAGGGGATTTCACAAATGAGGGACTTGGGATTCATGCTGCGCACGCACTCCTTCTCAAATGTGCAAGGGTGCCTGATATCTGCCATCGCCATAAGCTGTTTAACGATCGCGACAGCGCGGCTTGGGCAGAGTCAAACTCTGAGCGGCATTGACGGCACCGTCACCGACTCGAGCGGCGCTATCGTCGCGAACGCCAAAGTCACTGTCACGCATGATGCTACGCACGTATCGAAGATGGCCCAAACCGGGTCGGCCGGAACGTACACCGTCACAGATTTGATTCCCGGCACCTATACGGTGACTGTCGACCTGTCTGGATTTCAGTCCTCCCAGCACAAGGGCGTCGGTGTCGATGTTGGCAGATCATCCACAGTAAATGCCGTTATGCAACCTGGCAATACCGAGCAGACCGTAACCGTCGCTGAGAGTTCTATAGCGCTCGATACCACAACACCCAGCTTGAATACAACCATCGAGAATAAGGTCGTTCAGGAGTTGCCAAATCAGGTAAGCGGCGGCCGCGGACGTCAGATCGACAACTTCATCTTCCTCGCCCCCGGCGTCACCGGCAGCACCTTCAGCCATCGCATCAACGGTGGTGTCGACTTCCAGAACGAAGTCGCCTTCAACGGCATTCCCATGGCGCAGTCTGAAACTCAGGGCCGTCAAACACTATGGAACCCGCCTTTTGAACTGGTAAACAGCTTCAATGTTCTGCGCTCTTCATTCTCAGCCCAATATGGTCTGGCCCAAGGCGTCGTCACATACCAGACAGCCTCAGGCACCAATCAGCTCCATGGCGACGCCTTTGAAATTATCCGCAACAACTTCTTCGATGCCAAAGGCGCTTACAACCCGAGCGTGCCCATCGATAAGGAAAATAACTACGGGTTCACCATCGCCGGCCCGATCATTATCCCCAAGCTTTACAACGGCAAGAATCGCACCTTTTTCCACCTCAGCATGGAATGGTACCGTGAAAACCTGACTCAGACCGGGTTCTACTCACTGCCGACTGCAGCGGAGAAGTCCGGCGACTTCAGCGGCCTCACCGACACCGGCGGCAAACAGATTCCGATCTATAATCCGGGCGCAGGGCAGCCGGGCAATTGCAATGCGGGCGGCAACACGCCGGGAACGCCGTTTCGGGGCAACATCATTCCGACTGCCTGCTTTAGTCCGACCTCGGTCAGCCTGCTGCAGTATCTGCCCGATCCCACTTTGCCGGGCTTCGCTAACAACCAGGCGAACTCGGTGGGCGTTCTCCCCACCCGCCAAAATCCTTGGGGCTTCAACCTCGACCACAACATCACCGACAAACAGTCGGCCCACTTTGCCATGTGGCGGGACAGACAGACATATTACGGAGGCGCCGGCAACGGCTCACTGCAGCTGCCGAATGGGAATCCACTGGCTTACTACAGTTATAACCCGCAGCTCGGCACGGTTTTCATAGCGAACTATTCTTACGCCGTCAACCCGCACCTTGTGATGACCGCCGGGGCCAGCTGGCTGGGCGAATTGAATTTCGCGATTCCCAGCCGCACGGGCGCGCAGCCCGTGCTGGCGGCCGCCCCAGGCGCTCCGATTGTTCCCGGAGTTAACTTTAGCGGTCCTCTTTCGCCTGGGAGTTTCGGGTCAGCAGACACGAATTCCATCAACCGGAAACTCGGTATCGTCGCCGAAAACAACTTTCTCTGGATCAGCGGCAAGAACACTTTCAACATCGGCTGGGAGTTTCGTAGAACCTACCAGGATGACAACGAGTGCTCGCGCTGCGCCGGCAACTTTTACTTCAATAATGACGAGACGGCCAACCCCGCCAATTTGAGCAACACGGGAAACTCTTTTGCCAGTTACTTGCTCGGAACGGTCGATAGCGCCGGCCGGACCGGAGCGAACGAGCTCCGCCTCAGCAATACCGATGTATCGAGCTACATTCAGGACGATATTAAGCTCGCTCCGCGCCTGACCGTGAACATCGGCGTCCGCTGGGACGTCATGGTGCCGTTCACGGAAAAGAACGACAACATCGTCTACTTTGATTCCAAAATTCCCAATCCCGGAGCCGACGGCCTGCTCGGTGCAGCCACTAAATTCGGTTACTGCGTCGGGTGCGCCTCTACCAACCGTGCCTTCATCCACTGGAATCACTTCAGTCCTAGAACTGGTTTCTCCTATCAGCTGGACAGTAAGACAGTTTTGCAGGGCGGGTTTTCGGTAAATTATCTCAACGGCGGAGCGTACGAGTACGGCATCAGCAAAGTGGCGGTAAACTACGGCAACCTGCTCCTGGGATCGTTTACCCGTAATTCGACTGGCTCTACCAGTGCAGGTTTTGGCTCGTGGGACAGCGCCGTTCTTCCGTCTCCAGCGGCCACTCCGTTCAGCCCGACTTTGGGCATCGGCACTACTATCAACGGTTTTAATCCTGCCTTCGACGGCGTCGCTCCTTATGACGCAGTTTGGAACATCGGGATTCAGCGCGAATTACCGGCGAGCATGTTCTTAACGCTCAACTACACCGGCAATCGCGGCAATCGGCTTCCCTCGCAGTTGAACCCGATTAACCAGGTCAGTCCAACCTATCTTGCCAATTACGGCAGCAACCTCGGACAGCCTTACAACACCGTGGGCGTCAAATTGGGCATCCCTCTGCCCTATCCAACGTTTCTCAACGACTTCCCAACCGCTAACGTGCTCCAGGCTTTGCGCCCCTATCCCCAGTACGCCGACATCCCTGACAACTTCGATATGAACGGGTCTTCTCTCTATAACGCCATGCAGGTTCAGTTGGAGAAACGCTACACCAACGGTCTCAGTTTCCTGGTCTCCTACAACCTATCAAGAATGATGTCGAACACGAATTCCGGCTTCTCAACCTTTGCGTCGCGCTCCTTGAACAAAAACAACCAGGCATCGGAATGGTCGATCGACAATAACGACCAGACTCATACTGTCACGATTGCTGCAACCTATGAGTTGCCGTTTGGAAAAGGCAGAACGTTCATGAACCGCGGCGGCATAGCCAACGCGTTTCTCGGCGGCTGGCAGATCAGCCCGCTGTTGAGTTATGCCACTGGAACTCCGCTACAAGTCACCGTTGGCGGCGATCCTCTCGGGAATGGAACTTCCAACCGGCCCAACATAGTTCCCGGCGTGCAGCAGCAGTTTTCTTACAACAACGTCTACTCGGGCTTGCCGGTGTTGAATGCCGCGGCCTTTAGCGACCCGGGCCCATGGGCGATCGGCAACGAGAAGCGCTATATTCCTGGTATCCGTAACCAGTTCCAGTCCAACGAGAATTTGGCCCTCGCCAAGTACTTCCCGATTGGTGAGCACGTGAAAATCAAACTGGAGATGGAATACTTCAACATCTTAAACCGAGTGAACCTGGCGGGCGGTAACTGCGGCTTAGACACCAGCCTAAATGACACGAATTTTGGGAAGTCAATCAATTGTCAAAACAACACGCCACGCCAGGGCCAGGGACACCTCGCCATTAACTTTTGACCCCGCATTACGTGCCAGTCGTTTCCCGAAAATATGGAAGCGACTGACAAACCATGCCCACATCAGCATCAGCAACAGCACCACCCATCACCGTCAAACAATTCCTGGGCTTCCGGTCTCCGCGCGGCTTCCGCGGCGAACTCATCAGCGCCAGACACATGGGCGCAGCTGGTTTTCGCGGCAGCCAAACCTCAGTCGCGGCCTCGATGCGCGGCCCGAAAAATGAGCGAGGCTCAACTCCGATAATCGTCACCGGTTCTTCCTGAAAAAATATTCGCTTGCTTCGAATCGCTCGACCCTGGTGAAATCGATTCGTCTAGCATCCCCAGCTCACTACGGCAACAGCACCGGCCCGACTCATTGGATCATCTTCCGGACCGAGCAACCGGCCGATGGCAGGCTTCAATTCCAGCACGGAGAAGTAATTGCCGGTGACATACTCACCATTGGCCATTTCCCTTTCCCCATGCTCCAGACGAAAGCGCACCAGGTTGTCGATTGAGGTGCCGGATCAAGTCCGAAAAAACTGTGTTGTTTGCGCGAAAGTACTGATTAGCTCTTCCAAGTCCACCCGCCGTTTTCCTCGCGGTTCACCGGGGTACTTTTTCAGGAGCTCCACCAGATTTTCCAGCTGTCGGATGGGCAACAAACGGAGCAGGACTGCTTCCATCAGGCTGAAGACCGCGGTATTAGCCCCAATACCCCGCCAGCGAGCCGCCACAACGGCGCTGAACCCCGGACGCCGTAGAATGCCGCGGAGAGCCTAGCGAACATCGTTCCCTAGCACACGCGCGAAATCCCATTGCCACATTTGCCGGGTAGTTTCCTTAATCAGACCCTGATTCCCAAACTCGCGCCGTGCAGCGAAGGGCGATGCCTCCGGCGAAACAGCTGCCTGATGCCCATGCTTTAGCCCTCACTCTACAGACGTAGGCAATCTACACCCTTTAATGACCGCTCCGCCGCCTGTTTACCTTTTCCAATCTCAATAATTTATTTTTTTCTCTGCTGCCAACTACTTACGTCCCCTCCCAACCGCCACCCCGTTCACTCCGCTGCTACCTTCCGCGCAGGTAAACACTATGTCTGCACCCGAAGAAATCACCCGAGAAACCCACCAAAACCCGCGCCGAAGTCAATAAAGAAAACGCTCAGCACTCCACCGGCCCCAAGACGGAAGAAGGCAAAGCCAAAAGCTCCCAAAACCGCTTCAAACACGGCGTCTATTCCAAACAAGTTGTCGCTCCCGGCGAAGATCCCGCCGAACTCGACGAGCTCCGCGCCAAACTACGCGACGAGCATCAACCCGCCAACACCACCGAAGAAATCCTCGTCGACGAACTCGCCCAGCATTACTGGCGCATGCGCCGCATCCGCTGCCAGGAAGTCGGGCCCTGGAGAAAAGGGTTTGAAGGACCGCCCGACTACCCCAAAATCGAGTTCTTCGCCCGCGCTTTAGCTTCCGCCGAGCGCAGCTTCCACAAAACGCTCAACGCTCTTCAGAAG
The DNA here is from genome assembly GCA_965277435.1 of Bryobacteraceae bacterium. Classification (GTDB taxonomy): domain Bacteria; phylum Acidobacteriota; class Terriglobia; order Bryobacterales; family Bryobacteraceae; genus Bog-105. Next base: position 27,556 of record OZ255821.1, read on the forward strand.
CTCCAAAAAGATCGTGGCTTCATTCCTCAAAAAACGGTAGCTGCCCAACCCGCCGTCGCTATCGCCGCGCCCAATCCGGTACCGGACGACGCCATCAAGCAAGTTCTCGAATGCCTCTTCCCCCCGGATCGGCCGAACGAAAAGCAAAACTCTGGCTCCGTTCCTCAAATTTTGAACAATCCAGACATCAAAGCGGCCCGCAAACGACTGGCTCGCCCCGTAGGGTAGGCTTCAGTCTGCCAGCTTGGTCGACTTCTTCAAAAAAAGGGCTGGAGCTTTAGTGGGAACCGAAGCTCCAGCCGATGGAAGCGCCGTATTCCGGGACCCAGCTGCTGCCAAATTGGTAAAAATTGTTCACCCAGTGGGCGTCTACCTGCGGACGAATGAAGAGGTGCGAAGTAACGTAAAAGCGAATGCCCGCAGCCAGATGAAATTGGAAGTGGTTGGAGCTTTCAATGTATTGATTGCTTGAAGAGCAGCCGGCGAAGGCATCACAATAGGCGTTTGTGTAGTAGAACTTGATGTTCATGCCGCCGAGACCGGCCTGCAGTTCGGGGACGATGCGGCGAAAGCGGCTGAAGGTCGGAGCCCATATGCCGTTGACATCATAAAAAGTGGGCCGGTAGTTCAGGCCCGCGTACGGTGCTTGCGAAAAGCGGAAATCGGTTTCTCCGCCGACTCCGAAATGCGGCGTGAACATAATATCGGCGCCCGCCTTACCAAACGTGCCGCCCAGATGCGGCGTGGAGTAGAGCGTACCGTCGCCAAATGTATCTATTAGCTGATTGCTCGAGGGTGCCTGTGCAGTGCCAACTCCGAAAAAGACGTCGACTCCCGACTGGGCATGAGCAGCGTCCGGCCTGATTACTAAGGCAACAGGTAATAGGAATAAGTAAGTGAATAACCTTCTAGCAGCGATCACGTTGTAAATGACGTGCCGAGTTACACAATGGTATACAAAGATGCAACTTGCAAAAAACGAGTAATGGCTTAATACGAGGCGATCTGCTGCGGGGCGTTGGCCTCACGCGTTTGCTTCAGAGTCACGGTAAGCGCGCCCTTCGAGATCTTAGAGACGACAGGATTCACGATCCAGGCAAGCGAAGCGGGCACAGTGCGACTTAGAGCGAGTGCTTCGAGCTCAACGTAAACGCCGCCGTCTGCCTGTTCATATTTCGCGGTGCTGTGCAATCTCCAGATGAAGCCGTTACCCTGATCGGGCGCCAGACGCTCTTCATTCGGCTGACCGCTGTTTCGGATTTCCTGGAGCTTGTCGGAGTGAGTAAAGGCGTACCAATGGCTGGAGTCGATCTGATGATATTCAGACTTATATTCGCCATACAGAGCAGTATTGACGGAAAGAACCTGCTGGCGCATGAGCATGGAAAAGATATCGATCACGCCTTCGGTTCTGACGAGTTTCGCTTCCACAAGAGACGGCTTGTAAAACTCCGAATAGCGAGGATAGGCTCGCGCATTCGCTATCACTTGCTCCAGAGAGGCATGAGGGATGAAAGCAAGTCCCACCCAATGATGAATAAGACCGGAGGGAACGGAAACGCTGCCTTTTCGCGCAGCGGGGTAAACCACCAGGCCACCCTCGCGAAGGTGTTCGCGCAATTCGACATCACAATCAAAGCCAAGCGGGTCCTGCGTGCGAGTGGCCAGCTGCCTGGTGTGCAGCTCTTGCGCTCTTACGTAATTATTCCAGCCCGCGACGGTTTCGGGCTTCAGTTCAGCGCCGCGGCCAAACGGTAGAAGAGCAAGAGTCAATACACCGAGAAAGAAGTAAGTTCGCACAGCGCTACTCTTTTGAGAGAACAAGAAATGAAAAGACTCACCTAATTTTGGCCGGACACCCCGGCTTCCAGCGACATAACCGCGTGTGGGCGGGGCCTTAACGATGGCGATAGGCTGGGGATTGTACGGGGGTTGCCAATTTTGGGAAGAAGGTTGCTCAGTCACTTGGTGACTCTCCATCCCTTCTGATTACGAAACGATTAGTTTCGTTTCAGAACCGACAAAATAATCGTGGCCTTCCCGTTACTTTTATATGCCGGTCAAAGATTATGCTGGATTTGGCGCGACGTGATTCGAATCGGGAGATTGCGGGAGAGATGAACAAGAAGGAGCCCACTGGAAGAGGCAAGTGCATCCTGAAAGAGTTTTGTACGCCGTCGGGGAGGCCGCGCAGCGAGGCATCGAGGATTGCGCTACTCGAAACAGCTTACGGCTTAATGATCGAGCACCCCGTACACGCGATTTCGACGCAGCAGATTGCGAGTAATGCCGGTGTCAGTACAGCGACAGTCTATCGCTGGTGGTCAACGAAGGAAGCTCTGTTACTCGACGCAGTCGTGCACAACATTGAACAGCGAAGGCCAATGCGAGAAGAGGGACCGCCGCTCGAACGATTACGGGGGCACGTGCTCGAGGTAGGCAGGCTAATGGAAGGCAAACAAGGCCGCGTTTGCGCGAGGCTGCTGGCTGCGATTCAGGATGATGAAGTATTGCGGAAAGCGTTTATAGAAAAACTTTATCTGCCGCAATCCAATAAAGTGATTACCGTCGTACGGGAGGCAATCGACCGGGGCGATCTCCCGCCTGAGACCGACCCGCAAATGTTGATGGACACTGTCTTCGGAACGATTTTCACGCGGTTAATGGTCCGGCATGAAATCGTGAAGCGAGCCGATGTCGAAAGGGGATTCGACTTTGCGATTGCGGGCGCGATGGAGTTGTTTTCGAAAACGGGAAGAGTGAAGAGTCGCAAAGGTTGATCAAAGTAATTTGCCGGCTACTGGAGCTAATCAGTCACAGATCAGTTCCCCGTCGGGATAATGCCGGCGTTTTCGACCATCAGGATGATAGTGCGCTGCGGAGCACGAGTGCGATGCACTGTTCCTTTTGGAACGACAAATCCCTGGCGCGGTGAAAGCGTGATGGCTTGCTCTTTGGTATCGGTTACTTTCAAATCGATGAGTAGCTGCCCTTCCACTACGTAAAAGAATTCGTCATCGTGATCGTGTTTGTGCCAGTGGTACTCGCCCTCAATAATGCCAAGCCGGATAACGGAGCCGTTTACCTGGCACAGTGTTTGATTGAACCACTTGTGTTCAGCGGCGTCCGCGAGAGCATCAACGTCGATCACTTCGAGTGATTGGTGCAAGATGTTCAGGCGCGTGTCGTAGGGGAATGAGGGATTGGACGACATAAACAGGGCTGAAACCTATCCTACGGAGGGCGTCAACGGTGTTTCGCGTTCCGGCACGACTTCGAGTTGTATGCCGCCCATGATTCCGGCGAGTACGTTGTAAATGGCCGCGCTGATCAAAGCGATTACAAATCCAAGGGCGCCGTAGATCAAAGGAAAAAGGATGATGCCGGCAACCCCGAACAGTGCGGCGAATGGTCCCGCAGCACTATGCGAAGTGTGGCCTCCCACGAAACCGGCAAGCGAAAACAGGCTGAGCAATCCGCCCGCCAGAAACCCGAGAAAAGCGTAAAGCAGGCCCACGATTTTGGCGCACGACAGCGGGCCGATTCGTTTGATGATCATAGCGGCGTAAGTTCTCCCAGCGTGCAACTAGCGACAACTATTGGCTGGTGGGGGCGGGCTGGACGAAGGTAGCCACCGCCAGGCCGAGACCCGCAAGTGTGCCAGCCAGGAGCAATGTGCCGGCGGCACGATATTTCAGGCGGTTATTGTTATTGGGTGTGAGACCCCCGCCGCCGCGATTCGGGCGCGGCGAAGCGCCTGTTTGGAACGCGGTAGCTGTGCCTGCCCCGATGTGGGTCAGCAATGCGCCCTGGCGGTCGAAAACGTTGAGCGAACCAGAGAGCGCCGCCACCTCCACCATGTCTTCTTCGATGCGCACGACAGCTTGCGAAGCAGGCTGCCCCTCGTCAATTCGATAATCCGCGGCATGAACGCTGTACCCATTCATGTTGTCGACCTTCGTCGCACCTTCCTGCAGCAGTAAATGATCGGCATAGATGGTGCCGGACGAATCGATGCCGAGCGTAAGGGCCGCCCCGTTTCTGAGGAGCACTTCGCTCGAAGCCTTACCGGTTTTTAGTTCCGAGCCTTCGAACAGATTGGCATTGCCATCGACGCGGTTACTGTTCACTACAAAACTGCCGAAGGCCGAAGCTATGCCAATGGTCGGCGGCAGAGCCGAACAGGCCAAGACGACAGCCAGCAAGAGAGTAAAGATGCGTATACTCACGTTTTGTAACCCTCTCAGTATAGCGGTGTTCTTCTACTTCCCAACCCGGGCGCCTTAGCTGGAAAAGCGCGAAATGATCCAGGTTTTCTTATTGGCGTCGTAGTTGAACGTGACGCTGGCGTCGAACTCCTTGGGACTGGGGCGGGCGCCGCACATGACGATGTGATCCAAATCGAGCTCTGGCGGGTGATTGGTTTGGTCGGGCAGGTCGATGCGATAGTCGCACGCGGCATTCTGCTTGCGGACGTATTTGAGCCAGTCCTGCGCTTTGTTGTTGTAGTGCAGGAGTTCGTTAGCCTGTTGCGGGTTGAGAGAAGGAATGGTTGATTTGGGAGCGCCGCACGAGGCGAGAAGGAGAAGGAGGCCTAAGCAGGATATTCGGGTCACTCAAGACATCGTAACTTGCGGCTAGTGGTTTGAGGTAGGTTTGGCGCGAAACAGACGCAGGGCGATCGCTCCAAAGAAATCCCGAGTGTGTGAATTCTCGAGGAACATGGCCTGCAAAAGACGGATGGAGGGTGGCGTGCGCCAGTCGGGGTCGCGCTGCTTGCGGCGATCGATTATGCCGGCCAGCGTCTCGCGAGGCTTCGTGCGAAAGCCGTCGAGCATGGCGGTTTGATGAACGCAGGAAATGGTGCAAAAGGGCGCGCAGCCTTTCGGTTTGGCGGCTTCGCGAATGAGGTCTGCCGTCCCGTATTCGGCAAGCGGAATGGCGGGTGCCCCGCGCTGCTGCGAGCAGTAATGGACGAGCCCGTCTTCACAAATATAGAGAAAGCGCCCGCCCGCCGGGCAATGCCAGGGATTGGGCAGTCCGCGGATAGTGTTTTGCTGAAAGGCGTCCAGGTGGGCAAACGAAAAAAGCCCGGTGCCGAGGCCGAGTATGCGGTCGTAGACGCTTCGCTGGGTGGTTTGAAGCGGCGCTAGTTGACCGCCGCCGTCGTGGAGGATGCCAACTGTGCTATTGAAACCGAGTTTGCGGGCACGGGCGGCAATCGAGTAGGCATCTTCCGGCTGGCGGATGTCGCTGCCGAGAACGGAGTTGATAGTGACGTCGAAATCGGCGTATTGAGCCAGCCACTGCAGTTTCTGGTCGAGCACCTTCAAGCTCTTTTTGGAGACGTCGTCGGGCTGGACATTATCGATGCTGATTTGCAGATAGTCGAGGCCCGCATCGTTCAGGCGCTTGATACGGTCGGGTACGAGAAAATAACCGTTAGTAATTAGGGTCGCAATTGCGCCTTGCTGACGGACGCGGCGGATCAGCAGATCGAGGTCGGGATGAAGAGTGGGCTCGCCGCCGCTGAACGTAATGATACTGGTGCCTAGCTCGCCGAGTTTATCGATGCGGCGCAGCATTTCTGCGGTGGGGACAGGTTGGGAATCTTTGTCGTACTCGTTGCAGTAAGTACAAGCGAGGTTGCAGCGGCGTATGGGGATGATCTGCGCGAGAACCGGATGATGGGGAGAAACCATGGCTCGCGCAAACATGCGGGCTTCGCGCCAGCGACGTTGCATTTTGAGTAGAGAACGCATGGTTCAGTTCGTTGGACGGTTGCGGCCAGCTTAACCTTCGTCTTCACTATCGCAGGTTAGAATCACGGTGCGAGCCGATGCGTCGGGAAACGGATTACTTTGGGGACGAAGAGCTGAACCTGGTTTATGTAGCGCGTACGCTGCGCGAAGCTCTGAAAGTAGAAAATATTCTGACCGAAGCAGGTTGGGATTATCTGGTAGAAACGGGTACATATACCGCAGGTTTCCTGATCAAGCGCGATTTGACGGGTGCTTTCTTCTACGTTGCGCCAGAGGACACGATGCAAGTGCACGCCACGCTGACGGCGAATGATTACCGGCCATACGACGCCGGGCGAGACGGCAAGATGTTCTAAGTTATGGACGGGCCGGAGCAATCGAGAAGGTCACTGTGTTGCTCGTCAAGCCGTTTTGCAGCAAGGATAAACGCGCAGCAGCGGAGCCGCCGAGATTGGAAGGGACGAGCACCTGGACTGCATAAACACCGATCGCATCTTTCAAAAGTCGTGCCGAAACAACCTGCGCACTTTGGCCGTTGATCTGGGCGGCGACAGGTATCGACACGGAAGCGGCGGGACCCGGGAAAGGAACGCCGGCCACGGCAGTCAATCCGCCGTTGCTGTCGGCAATAGGGCCCAGCCCGGTGGCCCAAACAGTGATGATCTCTTCGGGTTGCGCCGGGTTTTCTTCGGTGACGGGAGTGCCGTCGGTATGCCCGCCTGGTTCGCTCGCGTGCAGCAAAATGCCGCCGCGCGGTTCAGTGCCGTTGAAGGCGAAGAGTCCCGGATTGGCAGGCACTAACTTGACCGCAACGGGATTGCTGGTCGAGATGACGCCGTTGTCATGTTCGGTTCGGAGATACAGGCTGGCGGCGGAGCGGCCTTCGAGAGCAAAGGGAATTTGCGCTTGCACTTGTTGCGGGGAAACGGCGAGAAGCGGGAGAGCCTCACCGTCGAGAATGAGTTCGGTCCCGGCAAGACGCCGGGGCAACACGTCGCTATGGTCGGTGGGCGCGCTAGCCGACTGGTCGCTGATGTTAGCAGCATTAACTGTCAGCAGAGTTCCGGGGCTGAGTGGACCGGACGCGAGACTGGCGGAATTAACGACTGCATCCGCGACTAAAGGAGAATCCCCGGGGGAGAAAACCAGAATACGCCGGTTTGCAGGATCCGCAACAAAGAGATCGACGCCGTCGGAGACTAGGGCGACAGGAAGCTGGAGGGAATCAGCGGTGGGAGAATCGCTACTACTGACGGCGTTAAAATCGGACTGGCCGAGCACCGCGTCGGCTGCCTGGTCATTGGAATAGGGCAGCGAATTCCAGACCAGCACCTGGTGCAGGGCCGCATCGCCGACGAAGAGACGGTTGCCATCGAGTGCTACAGAGATGGGAGCCACAAGAGTGGATAGGCCCAAGGATGAAGGTTCAGCGGACTGGCCCAGAATGACGTCGGGTCCACCAATCGCGTTCGAAGAGGAAGAATCACGCCAGAGGAGGACACGATGGTTCGCGGTGTCCACGAGAGCGACGCTTTTGCCCCAGCGGGCGGCGGCGGCGACGCCGGGTATAACCGATTCGGCCGAGGCGCTGGCCGGCGAAAATCCGCACAGGGAGCAGCCGGCAGAATCGCGGTTGGCGAAGTCTTCATGTCGGTCCGGGATCTTTGACAGGTCGAAGGCAAAAAGTTGATGGGCGGCATTGGCGGCATAGAGATGATCGCCGTTAATGGCCAGCGACTGAATTACAGGGCCGGCATCGCGCGCAGAAAACGACGGCTGCCCGAGAACGGCGCGAGCGGCCTGTCCGGTTTGGAAATCGGCGCCCAGCGCGGAAGCAGCAATAAATATCAAGGCTATCCAGCAGCGCGCCATTCCCGACCTTTCCCGCTTACTTGCGAAGCCGTTTCTTTTTCGTCTGCTGATACTCAGCAGTCACCCGCGTAGTCAAACCGCCACGCGAGGCAAAATCACCGACCACGGTAGCCTCGACGGGATCTACGGCCTTGACCACATCCGCTAAGAAACGGTTAACGACGTTCTCCTGGAAGATTCCCAGGTTCCTATAAGCGAGAGTGTACATCTTTAGCGACTTAAGTTCCAGACAGTACCGGTCTGGCGTATAAATCAACGTTAGGGTGCCGTGGTCGGGCAAGCCTGTTTTCGGGCAAACCGACGTGAACTCGGGCATGCCGATTTCGATTTCGTAGCCCGGATACTGATTCGGCCAAGTCTCGATCAAAGGGAGTTCGGCGTGGACGCCTGCAGCGGCGTGTTCGTCGGTGTATTCGCGGTTCTTCTTCATTTCGATTGCAGTTTAGTGGCGAGGAGGTCGAGGAACAGGCCGACATCGGTGACTACACCCAGCGCGTGCCCGGTGCCGCGGTCGGCGACTTTGGTGGGAACGGCCGGATTGATATCGACGCACACGACTTTGACCCAGGCCGGTAGCATGTTACCGGCGGCTATAGAGTGGAGCATGGAACTCAGACAGAGAACCACCCCGGCTTCGCGCAGATGAGCGGCATAGGCGTCCTGAGCGTCATTCATGTCGGTGAGCACGCCTGGCAACGGGCCATCGTCGCGCAGACTTCCGGCGAGCACAAAGGGGACGCTTGCTTTCACGCATTCGAACATGATGCCCCTGGTGAGCCGTCCGGATGCAACGGCTTCCTGGATGCCACCGGCATGATTGATAGCGTTGATGGCGCGCATGTGATTGCGGTGACCGTGCTCTTCCTGGCGGCCGTCGGAGATGCGTACCCCGAGCGAGGTGCCGAGAAGAGCCGATTCGATATCGTGCACGGCGAGAGCATTCCCGGCAAGCAGCACGTCGATCCAGCCGTTTCGAATTAAGCGGCCGAACGGTCCATTGCCACCCGTATGTACAACCACCGGACCGGCGACTGCAACAATTTTCCTTCCTTCACTGCGCGCCTGCCGCATGATGGCGACCGTTTGGCCGACGGCGGTTTCCACCTGACGTTCCGAGGAAATCTCATTGCTCATGAAGGCAAAGGCTTGCCGGTCGCGTTCTTTAGCTTCGGGGATGACGCGGATGCCTTTCACACCCACGACCACGGAATCGCCGGCCTTAAGATCACGCAGGCGACGGCACACAGCCACTCCGTCACGAACCACAATCATGGCGTCCATGCGTTGGTTCTGCGCTTCGAGCCACTGGCCGTGATGACGGACTTGAGTGCGTTGATTGGTTGTCGAGTAAAACTCTTCGGGCGCACAGCGATCCCGCACAGCTTCGCTTAGTTCAGCTTCGCCGGAATCCGAGATGGCGCATCCGAGGCCGATTAATTGCGTCAGCATCGTTTCGAGCTTCGCCTCGGAATCGGAAAAAACTTTTAGGCGCAGCTTCGAAGGATCGCTGTTGGTGCGGCCAATAGAAAACTCTTCTACCTCGAAGCGGCCGTTAAACTCGACCACCGTATCGAAGATTTGCTCCATGATGTGCGAATCGACCAGATGGCCCTGCGCTTCGACAACTTCGCTGAACAGAAGTGCCGGTTTTTGTGCCAGGTCTGCCATGTTTCTAGGGGTGGGACAGGAGCAGCGGCAAGCCTACTTTACTCGTGTAGCTGGGGCGATAGCGATCCTTGTTGTACATGTGCTCGACGTCGAGTTTGCGCGGGCCGTCTTTCGGATCGGGAATTTGAACCATGGCGAACTTGCCCTCGGAAATAGAGGCCATGCGGCCGTGCGTATCGGAGGTAATGGCATCGTACGCCATCGTGCCGAAGGTCGTGGCGACCAGGGTGTCGAGAAAATCAGGAGCGCCGCTGCGCAGATCGTAGGTTAAATCGCTGACCACGGTTTCCGCGCCCGTGCGCTTGACGATCTCATCGCTGAACGCTTCGGCCACACTAAACTTTTTGCGATGCCCGAACGCGTCGGGATCACCATACTCTTTCGTCTGATAGCCCTCCCACTGCGCGCCTTCGGATAGGATCACCAGGGCGTAATTGCTTGGGTTGTTCTTCTTATCAATCATGAGCATGTCGATCATGTGATCGAGATTGAATTTGAATTCGGGGATACCGCAACGAAGTGACGTCACATAAGCGGTGTAGAGCGCGGTGTAGCCGGCATCGCGGCCGAAAACGCGAAAGATGCCCACGCGCTCATGCGAACCGACGGTGGTCCGCTGACGCTGAATGTTATCCATGGCGCGAGATACGGCGGTCGAAAATCCGATGCAGTACTCGGTGTTGCGCACATCGTTATCCATCGTTTTCGGAATGCCGATCACTTTGAAGCCGGCCTTATCGAGAATCGCGGCGTAGCTCAGAGTGTCGTCACCACCGATGGCGACGAGATGATCAATCTCGAGTTTTTCGAGACTCGACAGCACCTGCTTCGTAATGTCGTAAGTGGTGTCTCCGTCTTTATTGGTCGCGGAAGGAAAATTCGCGGGATTCAGAAACGACGGCAATTTCTTCATCCTCGAGGGGCTGGTACGGCTCGTGTGAAGAAACGTGCCGCCGGTGCGATCGATGCGGCGGGTGTTTTCTCGAGTTAAGGGAAGAACGAAACGCGACACACTGGCCGGATCGTCGAAGTTCAGGTCGGTAAGACCTTTCCAGCCGAGCCGGATTCCCGTGACTTCGTGGCCATCCGAGGTCGCACGATAGACCACATTTTTGATGACAGCATTCAGACCGGGGACATCACCGCCACCCGTCAAAATGCCGATTTTTTTCCCCGACATGACTCTCCTGTTTTCGATTGCGCGATTAAAGTTGGAACGTTTTTATTGTAGCCAGGAGCGCAGATCATCCTGATTTTGGAGTGCAACGATTTTGTAACGATTTTGGGTCGGAGGCCCATCGGCGCTAACTCGTCAGATTGGAACAGCAAAGGCTCAGGGACGCGAGATCCGAAGTTCTTCAGGCTCCGTCGCTGCACCGCAGGCGCAGTTGTACGAGCAAAGCGTTCTTTGTAAGCGCTGATTCGTCGGCGAGTTTAACAGCTTGCGCTCGCTTGCGTCGGATAGCGTCCGATATGTTCGGCGATCCCATCCGCAATCCGCAAGGCTGGCCGGCATTCCGGTCTTCCTGGTGAAAGGCAACCACGATGCCCCAAGCCGGCTCACGACCGACATCCGCGAGCGGCCAAGCAACGTGAAATGGTTAACCACAAAAAACCAAGCAGAGCTGTTAGAGCAGTGGGTGGTTGCAATTCGTTCGATATCGAACGCTTAGAGCGTGGGGACTACCGCCTCGTTCGTCGAGCTATGCCTCCGAACGAGGGGCTCGACGGATGAGTCGTGAGGTACTTGGTCGATGCAAATCTTCTGAGTGGGCCAACAAAAACAACTCCGGATTCGCGCGTGATGGAGTGGCTTCGCCTATATCAGGCGGAGATTGCAATGGATCCGGTAGTTCTAGGCAAAATGCGCTTCGGTTTCTAGTTCTTCCCAGGGGGCGGAAGCGGAGCGCTCTCGAAAGCTGGTTTAGAACAGGGGTCCAGCGGCTTCACTGTTTGGTCTGGGACCTTGATACCGGTCTGAAGTGGAGAAACTATTGGCGCGTCTTCGCGCCCTGGGGAGGCGATGCCGATAATGGATAGCCTGATCGCGGCAACAACACTCACTCATGACTTGCCTAATTAGTGGCTCCCCCTCGTGGATGCTTTTAGAACTTTTTTCCTAAGCCCAGGAGGAGAGGGGAGAGCGCTAATTGATTCGCTTGCAATAGTTTACGCATAAACCTTTACCGTCCTCTGCTGCTTAACATATCCCGAAAGCGCCCCCAAATGCTCCGCCGGTTCAATGCAGGACTTCGACTCACGTGTCAGAGGACTCTTGTCAACATAGTTCCACGATCGAACGATATTGACAGACCTTTTATTCTGCGGGCGACGTGTGCCGCGCTCCTATTTCGATGCACTTGTCGCACTCGCAGAGCACAAGATAAATTGATGACCAGCGAGCAGGCGCGCCAGGGAGGCTTCAGCGATTCCGTAGCAGCCCAGTTGGTTCAACGCGAGTAACTTTTCGCGTAAAGTGGGATCTGCATACCTGCCTGTCAGACAGGTACCCGTTTCTGGCGCACGCGGTTGAGATAGAGCCGCTGAGGCCTTTCCGGCAGGTATTTCAAAGCTTGATCGAGCGTGAAATGCTGCATGCTAGTCAGGCAATCCGAGAACCTCGGCCAGCCGTCCCAGCAGAGCTGCGCGGCGTCGGTCGTCGAGTCTGGAAAGATTCTTCAGTCGCCACCGAACGGCTGGCAGTTCGTCTACGCCCGGAACATCGATAAGACGCCAGTCAGGCTGGCCGCGCTTAACCGACATCAGGAAATCGCGGTGGTTTTCAGGCATGCCGTCGACGATGGTCGCGATAAGGGTTTCCCGCGCATCGATGAGTTGGTCAAGAGTCACGGCGGTTTCGGTCATTCCATTGAATCCCCTCTCGAACTCGGCTCTGATATCCAGCCGGGCCGGCGCAAGCACCTCGGCCAAAGGGCGGTTGTGGCTGAGGAGATAGATGATGAACGCCTTGCGGAGAGTATCATCGATACCCTCGTTCGCCAGTAATTCGCGGACGTCGAACAGGTCCCGCGGGTGCTGCCGGTCGAGCGCCGCGACGATCTTTCCTGCATAGAGATCCGCAAAGCTCACCACCTGCATTTCGGCGAAGCCGAACTGATCCTCAACCGTTGCCGACACCGCCCTGAGCGTCGGCTTATAGACGCAGCCGCGCAGGACCGGCGTGACCTCGATCTTGATCTGCACACCATCCGCCCGGACGATCAGCTTTGTTGTGCAGTTGTTTTCGCGCGGTAGCGTGCTCGCGGCAATCTGCGCTCTGGGAATGCCGCGGCGGATGGCTTCACCAATCCTGCTCATTCCGGCATCGATATCCTTCAACGACTCCGCTCGGTCGGCGATCGGCAGATACGTGAGATCGATATCCACGGAAAGGCGGGGCATGTCCCGCACGAAAAGATTTATCGCGGTTCCGCCTTTCAAGGCGAAGCTAGTTTCAGTGGCGACAAGCGGAATGGCTTTGATGAGGAGCGCCACTTGCCTTCGGTACAGGTCAGCCGCCGGCATAGAGAGTCTCCGGCACGGTGATGTTGTATTTGGGATCGAGCTTGCCGCCGCGCACAAGCATGCGCTTCCCTTTACCTAAATCAATTTCCTCCCGGTTGATCCCTTTGAGCCAGGGCTGGTTGTGACGCTCCGCAAACCACAGAAACAGACGCTTCACCTTGACATTGCGGCACTCGGCCAGCAGCGTTTGCAACCGTCGCGGGCTCAGGGTTGTCAAGCCCTCCATCAGCATATCGGCCTGATGGAAAGTTTCGGAGTTCGGGACCTCGTCCAGGAGTTCAAGGATAGCCCGCTCCGGCGACGAAACGATTAGCGGCCAGTCCCAGTGGCCCCAAGTCTGGCGAACCACACCTATCTGGAGGGAGTCGGTCGCGACGCCCTGCCCGGTCCCGCCGGGTGGGATTTTGTTTTCGGTATCTGGGGCGTGTGTGGGGCGCGGGAAAAGCTTTCCGCCATTATGAAAGATTAGGCGCGCGTCTAGCGTCAGCTTGGACGTCCATCCTGGCGGCTTTCCGGTGCCGTACAGATGGACCTCGCGTGTGCCGGTCGAGAGATAGTGCGCGAATCCCTGAAGTTCGAGGGCCGTTCGCCCCCCGACTGTGAAGGATAAACCCAGCAGCATCTGAAGCGAGATCACCGCGTATTGCCAGCGGAGTGGCTCGCCTGCATCACTCGACGGCCGCCGATAAACACCGCGCGCGATCTGTTCTAGCCAGCGGTGCGATGTGTATTTGACGCGGAGGGCACTGGAAAAGCCATGGCGCTGAAGCCATGCGGCATCAACAAGCAATCCCTCCGGCACATGGAGCTGTAGCCAGTTTAACTTTCCTTTGTTTTGCGCACCCATGGTTAGCAAAATAGCGCATTCGTAAACTACTGTCAAGTTTAAGATTTTTCAAATTTGCTCACCCAAGGTAGGCATATCGGTAGACTGAAAAACCAACAGTCGCCATTGACATTGTCAGACATTTCATTTATATTTCTGACATAGAGGTGCCGATGAGTGATGGGCCGCACAGAAGTTTGCCAATGAGGCAACGGTGGAAGCATGTCGCTGAACGTGGTGCCAACGATAACTTCGCGCCCGACCAGATCGCGACGGCCATCCAGCCTGCTTTGGAGCAGGACTGCCGCGCGGAACTGGATACGGAATTTCTCGACGATATCCGTGCCTTGATCGACACGCAAGAAAACTCCCTTTTCAAGGAGGACATAAGGCCGCACCTCGAGGAGTTACGTGCCAAGGCCGGCTGTGGCATCGGACGGGTCTTTTTGGAGAATGTGGCTCAGCTCTCGGAGAGCGGCCAAGCCGAATTCGATGTCCTCGCGCGAGCGATGACTGCCGCGCTGGAAGACCATGCCGCGCGCTGCGCGCGTCAGGTCGAAGAGCATTATCTGCGCAAGTCAACGACGCCGCGGGCCCAGAACACGCGTGCCCGGATTGAGCAATCAATCGGTCTGACACCGATCAAGGCGCTCGCACGACAAATTCTGAAGATGGAGACGCGATCCTCCTCTCGCCCCGCACTCAGGCTAGAGGGGCTGGATGACGGAGTCAGGTTATGAAGTCAAATAAAGAGCTTGCCTTTGAGCGGCCGCGTATCGCGGTGCATGTGGCGGAGCCAGGCACGCGCGCGCGCCGTGGCGCGACGCGCTGTGAAATCAATAAGAACGTTTCGTTCTCGACGGAGAGTCTCGAATCCTACTTCTTCGCACGCTGGGAACCGCGTGCCTACGATGCGCTGCTGGTTGCTGCCGCCGCCGAATTCGCCGACCGGACGCAAAAGCGTTCAGCGTTCATCTGGGAAAGAGAAATTGATCTGACCATACCGGTTCACGATCCCGATCGTTGGAACGACCGGCGCGTGGCGGATGCGCTGCGGGATGTCCTCGCGTTTTTAACGGGAGACCGTTGGAGCATCGAATTCTATAAGCGCAGCGCGCCCGCGAGCCAGCCCCGGCAAGGATTGCTCAGCATCAACGCGGACGTGAAGGCCGTCATTCCCTTCAGCAACGGCCTCGATTCCCGCGCCGTTGCGGGCCTGATAAGCCAAGAGCTTGGGGACAAACTCGTCCGCATTCGCCTGGGCGCGAAAGTTCAGGACGACGAGGGGCTGTCCAACCAGAGAGAAGCGTTCACTTCGGTCCCCTACAAGGTCAGGGTCGAGCGCCGGACCATGGAATCGACGGTCCGTTCGCGCGGCTTCAAGTTCGCGCTGATTAGCTCACTCACGGCTTTTCTATCCGGCGCGAGCCAAGTCATTGTACCCGAAAGCGGCCAGGGAGCACTCGGCCCCGCACTTGTCCCCGTCGGGCAGGCTTATGAGGATTTTCGCAGCCACCCCTTGTTTACGAAACGCATGGAGAAATTCATCAAGGCACTGCTCGATTACGACGTGCGCTTCGTCTTCCCCCGCCTCTGGCACACGAAGGCTGAAACGCTGAAAGCCTTCGTCGATGCGTGCGATCCCCAATCGTCGTGGGCAGGAACATGGTCATGCTGGCAGCAAAACCGCCAAGTCAGCGTCGATCACAAGAAGCGGCAATGCGGGATTTGCGCCGCCTGCATGCTCAGGCGCTTGAGCGTCCACGCCGCCGGTCTTCAGGAGTCGAAGGACCGCTATGTCTGGGAGGACTTGTCGGCACAAACCTTCTTCGGGGGGGCGGCCGATTCGTTTCCGTCGGACAAGATCACGCGCGCTCTTCATCAATATGCCATCGCCGGGACGCTCCATCTCGATCATCTGGCAGGCTTGCTGGATTCACCGGTAAATGCCCACATGATCGATCTCACGACGTCGCAGCTCGGTGGTGCGCTTGCGCTCCCGCCGACGGATGTGCGGTCCAGACTAACGCGGATGCTGAAGCAGCATAGCGCCGAGTGGGTGAATTTCATCCATTCGCTTGGCCAGAATTCGTTCGTCGCCGATTGGGCAGTAAGTGGGCGCTCATGAGTCCTCTCGAAGAGACGCTACCCGCAGAGACCGGCGAGCGTTTGCGGATCGCGCGAGAAGCCGCGAAGATCACGCAGGCAGACGCAGGATCAGCCATAGGCGTTGCCCGCACCACCATCGTCGCCATCGAAAAAGGCGAACGGCGGGTGCGTATCAGTGAGCTCCAACAACTGGCGAAGCTCTACGGGGAGTCGGTAAATGCCCTGTTGCGGCGCGAATCCGTTCATGTCGATTTGACTCCTCGCTTTAGAAAACTAAATGCGAACGATGCAGCCGCAGATGCCGCAGCAGCTTTGATGACGAACCTGGCGAAGGCCGAAGTTGAACTGGAAAACCTCCTCGGCGTCAAGCGGACGCGCAACTATCCGCCTGAGCGGTCGCTCCTGCGCGGGGATGTACGCCTTCAGGCGGAACAGGACGCGACCGAATTGCGCCAGCGCGTTGGCCTGGGCACCGGCCCAATCCCGGACATCATCACGCTGCTTGAAATGGAACTGGGCGTCCGGGTTTACATTCGCCGCTTCGATGGGCGGATTTCTGGTCTTTTTGCCTATGATGACGCGCTCGGTGCCTGCATGTTGCTAAACGCCAATCACCCGCGCGAGCGTCGAACGCAGACGGCTGGCCACGAGACGGGGCACTTCCTCTCGACGCGCCGCGAACCGGAGATTCTTCTTTATGACGAGCGCGAGAATTCACGCGAGGAGCGGTATGCCAACGCTTTCGCGCGCGCCCTGCTCACGCCGGCACGCGGTGTCATGCAGAAGTTCGCGGAGGTAACAGCCGGATCGGACCGGATGACTCGTCGGCATGTCATCGTACTGGCACATTTCTTCGGCGTGTCCAGAGAAGCGATGGTCCGCCGGCTGGAAGAACTCAATCTGGTGAAGCCGGGGACCTGGGACTGGTTTGACGCCAACGGCGGGATTACCGATGAACAGGCGCGGCAGGTTCTAGGGGCACTCGTGCCGGGAGATGCCGCCAAAGCGGATGCCGACCGGCCCACGACGTTGCGGCTGAACCTGCTGGCGTATGAGGCGCACCGCCGGGAACTGCTTAGCGAGGGCCAGCTCGCGCGCCTCCTGAACCTGGACCGCGTCGAGTTACGCGACATGCTCGGCAGCCAGGGTATCGAGGAGGGCGGAGCCGATGGGGGCACGAACTTCGTTGATTAACCCTTCCGCACCTCTTGTGGCGGATACGAGCGCCGCCATCAACCTGATCGCGACAGGCTGCGCTCCGGATATTATCCGGGCGCTGCCGGTGAAGGTTGTCGCCGTTGATGCAGTAACCGGCGAGCTTGAGCTGGGCCGAAGCCGGGGGCGTCGGGAGGCGGACCGTTTCAACGAACTTGTGATAGCCGGCCTGGTGCAAGTCGTTCAACTTGGCGACACCGGCGCTGAGTATTTCGAAAGCCTGGTGATCGGCACCGCTGCCGAAACGCTCGATGACGGCGAAGCCGCCACTATCGCCTATGCTCTGGAACAGCAGGGCACGGCTCTTCTAGATGAGAAGAAGGCGACCCGTCTGTGTACGACGCGGTTTCCGACGCTGTCTCTGGGGTGCACAACGGACATCCTTCTTCATCCCGACGTCCTGGGCCAGCTCGGTGAAGAGTTAATGGGCAATGCGCTATTCAATGCACTTCACATCGCCCGGATGAGAGTTCTGCTGGAACACCTCGACGATGTTGTACGGCTAATAGGAAAGGAGCGCGCCGCAATTTGTCCGAGCCTGCCTCGGGCAAAACGCATTTCTCAGCCGGGAAAGCGGGGGGCGTGACGCGATTGACGCAGCGTCTTTTGATTTTTGAATTTTGTCGTGCGGAGGCTTGGGGTAGTCCGGCCACCATGCACATTCACGCTATTTCTACTATGCGCGGTCGTATCACAGCCATTGGAGGTTTCTCGTGCATCTGAATTATCTGCCGCTTCGTTTCACTTCGGATGTGTTCCAGGGCGGAGTCATAACGGTTGGTGGTACACGCAACGATTTGAGAGCAAAGGACAGTCCGATTTCCCTAAAGCTCCGAGATCTTCGGCGCGACCATGGCCCAACTCACTTCTTCTATGCGACCGGAGAGAACATCCTCTGTGTCCCGCTAACGGCGAACGCGCCGGTCATCGGGGAGAAAAAACAGTTCGGCACGCTGCCGGATTTTCAACTGGCAAATGCCCTGGCCCGCAATGCCCTTTTCGATTTTTTCAAGCAGATGAACCAAAGTGTTGTAAGACATAGGCCGGTAACGGTTGTCCTCAATGATCACAATCTCGCGAGTGCCCGCACCGATTTATTCGGAATCTTCCCGGAGTACGAACTCGATGTCCGTCCGCTCGCACCCCATGAAGGCGAGATTACGAGCGGTGTTCTCGTCGGGTTCGGCATCCGATACATATTTCTCAAGACGGCCGAGGAACTCTTGAATGAGGGCGTTTACCTTTCGGGCCAGTACGTCGTCGGCATTGCCGACGACGACCCGGAGGCTTCCAGCTCATATGAACGCCGTTATCTCGGTCGTTTCGAGGGTGTGCGGGGCGGCATGGCGATATTGTCGGATTCGGACTATGCGGAATTTCCCCTGGATAAGTGCTATCCCGAAGGAAGCCGCGCCAACATCGAAGCGATCGGCCGCTCTCTTCTCGGTCAGGGGTATGACTCCTTTTCGACTGCGCTCCAGGAGCAGACATTTGGCGTCATGGGAGCGGAGCATCAGGTGAAGCGCCTGAATACCATCGGAGAATGGCTGGAAAAGAAATCGCCGTTGGCGTGTTGCGTCGATCTTGGCGTCAGAATCTATAAGACGCCGCACGACTGTCCTCGCGGCACGGATGCCGGATTGTCGCACACCTTTACGACGCCGAATTGCGTCCTGCGGCCGGGCGGCTCGATCACTGTGCCATGGCCGGTGGACAAGCAGATCGACCAGCATGGACCTTACGATGCGGAGTCCTTCCCGGACAAGCGAGTGCATATTGCCGTCATTTGCCCGGAGGAATTCGACGCCGAAGTGGGACAGTTTCTGCGGCAATTTAAAGATGGCGTCAACTCAACAGACGAGAACGCGCCGTTTCGACAGGGATTTGTCCGTAAGTATCACCTGAATAGTTGCGATTTCACCTTTCACAATGTAAGCCGTACGGCCGCCTCACTCGAAGAGGGTTATAAAAACGCTGCGCTCGACGCTCTGAAAGAAAAGCCGAACTTGGCCATTGCTGTAATTCGAGAGCAGCACCGCGACCTGCCGGATTCCTTAAATCCTTACTACACCACCAAGGCCCGAATGATGGCGCAAGGCGTGCCGGTCCAACTCGTGGAGATCGAAACGATTCGCCAGTCGCGGACCGCATACATCCTGAATAATTTCGGACTGGCGGCCTACGCAAAACTGGGCGGCATTCCATGGACGCTCACGCCCAATCAGGACCTCGCCCATGAAATCGTCGTCGGCATCGGGAGCGCCAGGCTAACCGAGAGCCGCCGCGGCGCAGGCGAGCGGGTCATCGGCATTACCACGGTTTTCAGCGGGGACGGTCAATACCTGCTCGCGAACAATACGAAAGAGGTTGCCTCCGAGCAGTACCTTGACGCGCTCACGGATTCCTTGAAGGAGACCGTCGCTGAACTGCGCAGCCGCTTTGGCTGGAAGCCTAAAGATCGAGTGCGCTTTATCTTTCACCAGAGCTTCAAGAAATATAAGGACGTTGAAGCGAAAGCGGTGAAGCAGTTCGCGGCGAGCTTGGACGAATTCGACGTCAAGTACGCCTTCGTTCATGTGAGTGATTCTCACAACTGGATGCTCCTCGATCCAAAATCGCCAGGTGTAAAGTTCGGCCGCACCACGAAAGGGATCATGGTGCCTGCACGCGGCCAGTGCGTGCCCCTCGGCCCACATACGGCACTATTGACGCTGTCCGGGCCATATCAGGTCAAGACCTCCCGCCAGGGCTGCCCTCACCCGGTGCTCGTCAGCATCCATGAGGATTCGACCTTCACCAGCCTCGACTACCTAGCCCGGCAAGTCTTCAACCTGAGTTTCATGTCCTGGCGGGGCTTCAATCCGTCCACCCTCCCCGTCTCGATTTCGTATTCCAACATGATCGTCGACCTGCTCGGCCATCTCCGGCACGTCAAGAACTGGAATCCTGAGACGCTCGCGACAGCGCTGAAGGAGAGACGATGGTTTCTTTAAGCCAGCGGGCGTACTTGGAACCAAGCCTTGACCGTCTGCGTGTCGCAGTCCTCGAACAGAATCGTTCTGGTTCCGTTGAGGGATTACTGGCGCATCACATCTTGCGGGAGAACGCCCTCGTTCACATCGAGTGGCAGGTCGGCTGTACGCAGGAATGGGTGGATAGCGAGTTCAAGCCGATCAACCTGGATCATGTGGCGGCTTTGGGATATTACCTTTGGGCGAATCCGACTTCCAAGTTTATGCCGCAGCTACTCGATGGCCTCTCCCGCATCCGAGAGCGCGATGCTTTCAAGGGAGAGCACCTGAGCATTGCACACAACCCGTCCCGGCTGCTCGGCATCATCCTCGGTAGCCTAGCAGCGGGCGATGCAGGCGCAGAAACGCTGACTTGGTGTCGCGCCGTTCTTGAGAGGCTGGAACAAAAGGGCGAAGCGGATTTCGATCCGCTCATGCCGTATTTGTTTTACCGGGCGATGAACCGAAAGATCAACATCTCTCACCACCACAAGGCAACCCTGTATGAGCTCGCTCTTCTGGACTGGGTTATTCGGCAGGATATGCAGCAAACCGAGCCCTCCCTGAAACAACTGCAGGAGGACCGACAGCAAGTTCTGTTCGCCGCCGCCACGGATTTGCGCTTCGAGTCCGCATCGCAGGCTGCATTCATTCTGACAAGTGTTACGTCAACTATCTTTCGTGCGCTTGGGAATGCGGTGTTTAGTGCCCGCCACGTCGCCGCCGTGCTGCAAAATTTCGAAGCCGCTATAAAGCGTTGGCGATGGGACGGAGATGATCTACAGAAGCCAATCCGCTGGCCGATCACGCAAGAACGCGAGGTTCAGGACATTCTGTGGCTGATCCTCAGATCGTACTTCCCTGATGTCATCGATGAGGATACCTTGCCCAAGCTCGGCCATTCCACATACAAGGCGGATTTTGGCATTGGATCACTGAAGCTGATTATCGAGGCGAAATTCGTGACCAGCAAGGACGACTTCAAGAAGATCGAAAAGGAAGTGCAGGAGGACTGTATCCCCTATCTTCGCGATCTCCGGTATGAGTCCTTAATTGTCTTTATCTACGATGATTCTGCTAGCGTCCAGGAACACGATACGACCCGCAGAGCGCTTCTCGAAGTACCGGGGCTGGTTGAAGTGATAATCGTAAGTCGACCGTCTCAGTTGCCGTCGAAATTTACACTAAGTCACGCTTTGAATGAGAAGCGTGCCCCGCGCAACAATGCTCTTAAATAAATAGATGAGAATCCTTCCGACAATAATTCCTAGCTTGTGTCCGGAGGTTAATTTGCCGGCCGTGCCACGCTCAATCATAGAAACACGGATAGATTTTCCCGTCCTAGTTCAATCTCAGCTGCAAACTGTTTTCCCATACTGCCCGCCTTCCACGCTGGAACTCGCAGATCATTTCCCAGTCCAATTTTCGTTTCTCGGTTGGAGTCTATTTGGACCTTACGCTTGCCGCTGACCCAAACTGCGCGGGAGCGTTCCATGTCGAAAAACAGTACTTCAAGTCCGAGCAGGATTGGGATGGAAACGGACTTTGTGGTCCACAAAGCCCAGTTGCCTGTCGTGATTACCGTGCGGACAGGCGCTGAAATCGCGCTACGGTGATCAGGTCCAAACCAAAAAGTACGTCACTGTGAGCCGGTCACTCAACTACTGTTTATCTGAATGTGTCGGATTTCGGCTGGTTCCAGACTCGAATAAGAAAGTCCCACTCCGTCTTCTTAACACTTATCGCGAACTGGAAGATCCTTTGCGCTTTGGCTTGATGCCGCGCCGGAGCTTCACGAGGATCTCCGTATTGGAACTGGGCATCTTCGAGATCGACGGTGACGGCAATTTGCCCCGTCACATAAATGTGAATGGTTTCCTCATCGCCGTCCACGGACACGAATCCCACCATGTATACAGCTTGTTCGTTCGCGCTCTTACCCACGAGTTCGACCGGGAGATTCTCTTCCTCAGCCTTGCGCAAGAGCGACGTCGCCTCAGCCTTCGAGATTGGACTCACGGCTCCATTGTGCCGACTTCTCGTACCTCGAATAAAGTATTGCATGGTCCGCTTCTCGCAACTCAGCCGCTCCGGGCTGTCGATTCGTTTGCACATCCAGTCATGGGCGCTATTTATCTGTCGAGTCGAGTTGAGGCTGTCGTCGTATCCTCAACCGAGTTCTTCAGGGCGGAATCGCGTCCTTGCTGAGCGTTTTGACTATAGATTTGCAAGGTTTTCGCTCCTGCGGTTCCTTGGATGGATCGACTTGCTATTACCCGATTCGCTCCTCTGTCCCGTTTCGCTTCAGCAGTTCGGACCCCTTAGCGCAGAACCGGAGCAAACTTCGATGGATCGGCTTAGGTAGCGGCCCGTCGCCAGAACTGAGCGGAACTGGCGAACGAGCTCGAATTCTTTATCTGACAACAGCACCTATTCGATATCTTCCCAAGTATCGCCGAGGGAGATCGAACATTAGCCGCGATATAGAGTCAGCAGCGTACTCCCTTCACGGCTTTCCTCCTCTGGTCTCGAAGAACAGAATCGAAGCGGAGCATGATCCCCGCGTTTGAACCTCGTCGTCCTTAGCTCCATCGATTGAGAAGCTCGATTGCACAAGTAGCGGCCCTCCATTTCTGCTCCCGTTTTCTCTCGGGCACCGCTTCGCTTGACGGCCTGAGCACCGGCCTAACCGCGCCCGGCGGCTCTGCGGTCTTCTGCTTCCACTCGTCTCTGCGTTCCTCCCGGCCCTGACGGGTTTCGGCTCCCCCACCATCCTGACGGACCGTCGTTCGCGTCCGCTCGCTCCTTGGCGGTCCCCCCAAAAAAGCAGACCTTGGCCTTGGGAGCGGTTCCGCTCGCTTTTCGGGTGCCCCGAGAGAACTCGGGAGCAGAAAAGGAGAACCGCATATGTATAGCAATCGAGCCACTCTCACCGGATTCCTTGGCAAAGACGCCGAAGTCCACACCACCCGTAACCAAGCTTCCTTCACCATCCTGTCCATCGCGACCAAACGCGGTTGGAAAGACCGCGAATCGGGCGAGTACAAGTCGCAGACCACCTGGCACCGCTGCATCGCATTCGGAAAGCTCGGCGAGTACGCGGCCAAGCTCACCAAAGGCGCACACGTTCAGATCGAAGGCGAGATTCGCACCCGCGAGTACACGCCCTCCGGCAAGAACGGCGGCGGGACCAAGAAGTCGATCACCGAAGTGCGCATGCAGTCCGTCGTGAAGCTGGACCGGCCGAAGAAAGCCGAATCGACCGAGACGGAAGGAGCGGCCGCCTAGCGCGGGCGCTCTCCCCCCAGGGAGGCACAGGAGCAGAGCCATGAATACCGATCAAGCCAAAACGCTCAGCGAAAACGCTCTCACCCGCCTGATGGACGCTCTCGAACACGGGCAAAGCGAAGTCCTCAAGGTCTACCTCGCCGTGATGTCCCGCTTCCACAAGTACTCGTGGGGCAACATTCTTCTGATCTACACGCAGCGTCCTGACGCGACTCACGTTGCCGGGTTTCACTCTTGGCTGAAGTTGCAGCGCCACGTCCGCAAGGGCGAAAAGGGAATCGTGATCTTAGCCCCGATGGTCGGGCGCAAGAAGCCCGACGCTTCCGAGGTTGCCGAAGATGAGCGAACGCAACTGTTCGGCTTTCGCGCGGCGCATGTGTTCGACGTGGCCCAGACCGAAGGCGAAGACTTGCCGGAATTCGCGCGAGTCACCGGCGACCCGCAGGATACAACCGACCGGCTGAAGAGCTTCGTCGCGAGCAAGCAGATCACGCTCGAATACGACGAACGGATTCGTCCCGCACACGGGATGTCTTCCGGCGGAAAGATTACACTGTTACCCGACTTGTCCGCAGCCGAGGAGTTCTCGGTTCTGGCTCACGAAACCGCGCATGAGCTTCTGCATCGCGGGGAACGGCGCAAAGAGATCTCGAAGACGGTCAAAGAGACCGAAGCGGAAGCCGTGGCCTTCGTGGTTTCGACCGCCATCGGACTCGATCCGGGAACGGCTTCGAGCGACTACATCCAACTCTATTCAGGCGACAAGGACACGCTGGCCGAGTCGCTTTCCTTTGTGCAGCGGACCGCCGCCGAGATTCTGAAGGCGATCCTGCCCGACGATCCGGCCGCAAACCTCTCGATCCAGTAAGTAAGAACAACCAAGGAGAATCATCATGGAAACCGTACAGAACAAGTCCGTCCAAACGTCCACGTATCGCGATCTGCCACTTTCGCAGTTGCAGGAATCGCCGTTCAACCCGCGCAAGCGCTTTTATCAGACCAGTCTCGAAGAACTGGCGCAAAGCATTCGGTCTCAAGGTGTACTCGCTCCGTTGCTGGTACGCGAACTGGACGCCGAGCGCTTCGAGATCGTAGCCGGTTCCCGCCGGTATCGGGCCGCGCAGATCGCAGAGCTACCGGCAGTGCCGGTACGCGTCGTGGAGCTTTCCGATGCCGAAGCTCAGTTGGCCATGGCCATCGAGAATTTGCAACGGGAAGATGTGCATCCGCTGGAAGAGGCACGCGCATTTGCAAACCTATCGGCTCAGCACTTCGATGTTGCGACTATCGCAGCAAAGGTGGGACGGAGCGACCGCTTTGTAGCCGAGCGCATTCGGCTGAACGAACTGATCCCGCCGATTGCCGAAGCGTTTCTCGAAGACAAGCTGACCGTGGGACATGCGTTGCTTATCGCCAAGCTTCCGCAGAATCAACAACCCGAGGCTTTCGAGGCAGCATACCGAAAGGTGTGGACCGGCGGCAAAGACAGCCAGGTTCTCTT
This sequence comes from Bryobacteraceae bacterium, assembly GCA_965277435.1. Lineage (GTDB taxonomy): Bacteria > Acidobacteriota > Terriglobia > Bryobacterales > Bryobacteraceae > Bog-105. The sequence continues at coordinate 52,333 of OZ255821.1, forward strand.
GCCCGTCAAAGAACTCGCGGCCTGGATAGAAAGCAATCTTCTTCTCGATCTCGCTTCCGCCTGTTTTGATCGTACCGACGCCCATCTCGTACCCGAGGCGGGAAGTTGTGACGATTGCCCGAAGCGCACCGGGGCAAACGCGTTGCTGTTCGCCGGCAATGGATCGGACGCTTGTCTGGACCGAGCGTGTTTCACGCGCAAAGTAGACCGGCACATCGCCCTATCGATCGAGCACAAGCCGGAACTCGTGCAGATTTCGGCATCGTGGGGCAACCGGACTAATGGAGCGCTCAGCCGCGGCGAGTACATCGAAGTCACTCCAGCCAAGAAAAGCAAAGGCCCGTTGACGCTGTCGCAGAAGCGGTGCCCGAGCCTCAGCAAAGGGATCGTAACCGAGGGCGGATCGCGCGGACAAGTGCTCACGATCTGCGCCGATCCGAAATGCGAAGTCCATTTCGCGGACGTCCAAAGATCGAAAGCTGCCGAAGCGAAAGCCCGTGAGGAACGGCGCAAGGAGGATACTCAGCGCAAGATCGAGTTGACCACACGTCAGCGAGTCGTGGCTTCTATCCTCGCGAAGATTACTTCTCCACTGCAAAAGGGAGACCTGACGTTGATTGCGGAGTCGCTCCTGGGTCGCGTACCGTTCGAGCAGACTCGCCATATCGCTCTACGGCACAAGCTGTTGCCGGACACGAAGGCGTCGGATTCGACAAACTTTTCTCGAATCGTCGATGCTCATATCAAGACTCTCGACGAAAGCGGCCTATGTCGCATTCTCGTAGAGCTTGCGTTGCAAGATCACGCAACGAACTTCTACTCGAAAGAAGCTCCCGTAGTTCTCGATGCGACAGCAAAGCGTCACCGCATCAGCGTCGAGAAGATCGCACAAGGAGTGGCTGCTGAGTTTCAAACGAAGCAGAAGAAGCTTGGTCAACGCCGCACGTCCAGCAAGACTCAAACTCCTGCTTCGAAGGTAAAAGCGGCTTCGAAAGGCAGGCCGCAATAGCGGTTCTTTTCGGGAAGATCGGGCTTTATCCGGTCTTCCCGTAATCAGGTTCGAGACTCGATTGACAAATATCCGAACGCATGAAGCAGACGCATAAAACGTCCGCTACATAGCATTGGACTCACTCGCTATCTACCCGTAATCTCAAATTCAAAGCTGATCGAAACCAAGCTTCGCGGACCGAAAGACATCGTGTTTCAGTCGCGCAATTGACGAGAACCCATGAACCGAAATCGCTATTTGCGGGCCACGATTCACCATCATGCACCCGCACCGAAACCAGTTCCGGAGTGCGCCGAAAACAGGAGCGCTCAACCCGGTTGGGGTTCTCGCGTCGCGCGATCGCGAAGTACTTTGTCCTTCGTCGTTCGGCGTTGCTCCGGTCAGTCTTGCTCCCGTTTTCATCGCGCAGTTGCAAGGGCACAGGAGGTCATCGCTACAGAGTTTCCGCTACGTTGTTCCGAACCACAGTTGATCGCGCACCCGCACCGTTTCGCCACTTTCAAGGAGAACTATGAAAATATTCACTCTCAAACGAACGGCTGGCGTTCGTCCCCTTCGGGAACGCGCCAGCCCCATGCATCCGCCGCCCCTGCGGTTGCTCGCCACGCTGATGGCGTTAGCACTCCCGATGCTCGCACAGCAGTCGCCTTGGGAAACCGCCGTCAGCAACCTGCAAACTTCCTTCACCGGTCCCATTGCCAAGGGTCTGTCGCTTGTCGCTCTTGTGATCGGCGGCCTGATGTTCGCCTACAGCGAGGGTCAAGCCAAGAAGGTGTTTGCCGGGATCATCTTCGGCCTGGGGATGGCGCTCGGCGCCGTCAACTTCATGGCCTGGATGTTCCCGTAATCGAGTCGGGTGAAGGGAGGTCCCACGCATGAGCGTCCCCGCAACGAATCCGGTCTACAAATCCATCAACAAGCCCCTCACCGTATGGGGCGTCGAGAGACGTCTGTTCTTCGTTGCCATGATCCTCGGCGCGGGCACCTTCACCTGCTTTTCGAGCGTGCTGGGCGCGCTTCTCATGTTCTTCGCGCTCTACGGTTGCGCCCGGCACGCCACGAAGACCGACCCGCAGCTGCTCCGCGTGCTGCTCAATTCCGCCCAGTTCAAGCCGCAGTACGACCCGCTGAAGCGGGATTGCTACCGCGTGGAGTATTGTCGCCATGGTCAAGCTGAATCGAATCGTTAAGGACTACCGCGAGTCGGGCGCGGTGAACACGTTCGTAAACCTGTTCGGGTTCGTGGACGAACAGGTATTCCTGACCAAGAGCGGCGAGGTCGGGCTGGTGCTGAAGGTCCAAGGCCGCGACTACGAGTGTCTCGACGCGCTGGAACTCAATCATCTGACGCGCCGGTTCGAAGCCGCCGTTCGCTCCTTCGATCCAAACTTCCGGCTCTACCAGTACCTGATTAAGCGCGATAGCGCTCGCATTCCGCATCACGAGAGCTACGACAACCGCGTGGTTCAAGAGGCCGTCCTCAGCCGGGCAGAATACCTGGAAGGTAAAGCAGAACAGCTTTATACGCTCGACATTTACTTTGTGGTCCTCTACGAAGGATTTCGGCAGCAAGCCGGAGTGGTTCACAAGCTGAAGGCACTTCGGTCGAATCCGCTCACCGCCATCGGATCGCTGTTCTCCTCAGAGAAGGCCGTCTTCCTATTAGAGGATCAGATCGACCGGGCGCGCGCCGCCATCCGCAACAAGGTCAACAGTTTCGTCATTCAGCTTGAGGATTACGTGCCGGTCCGGGTCCTCGACAAAAACGACGCCTTCCGGTTCTTCCGCAGGCTCCTCAACTTTTCGCAAACGAAGGCTGACTGCGTCGCCCTTCAGCACAACACGTTTCTCGATTATTTCGTCTGCGACTCGGCGCTCGAATGTCACCGTGGGTATCTGCGCCTCGACGACTTCTACGCCAAGGTGCTTACGCTCAAAGAGCCACCGGCGAAAACCAGCCCGAACCTGTTCCGGCAACTCCAGGAACTGAACTCGCAGTTTTTCATCGTATCCGAGTTCAAGCGCGAGGACAACTTCCGCATGCGCAAGTTGATCCAGTCCAAGCGCCGCCACTTTCACAACTCGAAGACCAGCATGCTGAGCTACGTCAACCTGAACAACACGCCGCAGACGCCGGACCAGATGCTGATCGACGATTCCGCGTCGGCCATGGTCGCCGATCTCGGCGCATGCCTGACTGAAATGGAGCTCAAGAGCAACTATTTCGGCCAGTTCTCCTTCACCGTGGTTCTCTATGACCGCGATCCGCAACGGCTCGACAAGTCCGTTGCGGATGCGTTCAAGGTGCTGGCCACCCATGACGCGGCATTATTCGAAGAACGCTACAACCTGCTCAACGCATTCTGGGCGGCGCTTCCCGGCAACTCGCGCTACAACCTTCGCTATTCGTACCTGCTGAACAACAACTACGCCGACCTCTCGTTCCTGTTTGCGCCGCAATCGGGCGAGCCGTGGAACGAGCACCTGAATGACGAATACCTGGCCGCGTTCGAGACCAACCAGAAGACGCCCTATTACCTGAATCTGCATTACCAGGACGTGCCGCACACGCTGATGCTCGGGATGACCGGCTCCGGCAAATCGTTCGCGAACAACTTCCTGATCACGCACGCGCAGAAGTACAACCCGCGCACTGTAATCTTCGATCTCGGTGGCTCGTATGAAGCGCTAACGGAACTATTCGGTGGTTCTTACATGCGCGTGGGAATCGAGCGGCATTCCTTCACCATCAACCCGTTCCGGTTGCCATTGAACGATGAGAACCTACACTTCCTGTTCTCGTTCGTCAAGGTCTTGATTGAATCGTCCGGGTCATTTCACATGACCGATGTCGATGAGCGGGAAGTGTACAGCCAGATCGCGAATCTGTATCAGGTTCATCGCGACCAGCACCGGCTCCTGACTCTTCTCAACATCCTGCCCCGGCATCTTCGCCCGCATCTGGAGCGCTGGGCGGGAGACGGCCAGTACGGGAAGCTGTTCGACAACGTCGAGGACAATCTCACGTTCGCCGCCTTCCAAACGTTCGATTTCGAAGGACTCGATAAGTACCCGCAGATTCTCGAACCGCTGCTCTTTTACATCCTGCACCGCGCGAACGCTTCGATTTACGACCCTGAGCTGGCGACCACCTTCAAGATTTTTTTGCTCGACGAGGCATGGCGGTTCTTTCACAACCCGACCGTCAAGGACTACATTATCGAGGCGCTCAAGACCTGGCGCAAGCGCAATGCGGCGATGATTTTGGCCACGCAATCGAGCGCCGATCTCAGCCGGAACGAAATGTTGCAGGTGGTCGCCGAGAGCTGCGGAACCATTCTGTTCCTCGCCAACCCGCGCATGGATCGCAAAGCGTACCAAGTTTTGTTCCATCTGAACGACACCGAAGCGGACCTGATCGCCGGTCTCACGCCGAAGCGGCAGTTGCTGATTAAGCGCCCCGATCTGGCGAAGGTGGTTCAACTCAACGTGGACAGCCGCGACTACTGGCTCTATACGAACTCGCCCTACGACAGCGAACGCAAACGCGAGGTGTTCCGGCGTTTGGGATTCGAGAAAGGCCTTCAGTTTCTCGCGCACGAACGCCGCGCGGCAGAAGGCCCTGAGAACCGCAACGGTGGCAGGCGAATGCGTGACGACGCTTCCCGAGCGTCACAGATGAATTTACCGGAACTCGAAAGGACAACACTATGAAACTCAGCACTTTTATTTTCTGCCTCTTCTCCGCTGCCTGTGGTTCATTGCCGGCAGCCGATACGCCAGCCAAACCACCGGCGCACCCGGAAACCGCGCCCACTGGGGCATTGCCCGATCCCGACGCCAGCGCCCGGACGGTCAGCTATGGCGAGCGTGATGTCGTGCCGATCCGCGCGCGTCTTCGCTTCACCACGCTCATCGTTCTTCCCAAGCGCGAGCAGATTCTCGATTACGTCTGCGGTGATAAGGAGTTTTGGATCGTTAATGGGGCGCAGAACTTCGCTTATATCAAACCGGCCAAGGCCGGGACCAAGACGAACCTCAACCTCGTCACTGCCAGCGGAACCGTCTATTCTTTCGTTCTTACGGAAACAAGCGACGGCGTGGCGGACCTCAAGGTATTCGTCGAGCCGAAGGACGACGGCATGCTCTCCGCGCTTAACGGGGCTCCGCGCTTCGTTTCGGCCCAGCAGATCGACGATTACCGCCAGCAGGTCGAGATCGCCAAGAACGAAACTCGTGAAACGAAGAAGGCCGCGCAGGCCACCGTGGAGCGGGAAGTGAGCACCTTCCGTTCCGACTATCCGGCGCAGATGAAATTCGCCTACCGGTTCGAACGGGAGAAGCGGCCGTTTCTGGTGACCGCCATTTTCCACGACGACAAGTTCACCTATATCCAAGCGAACCCGCAGGAAACGCCCGCTCTTTATGAACTCAAAGACGGAAAGCCGAACCTGATCAATTTTCAGTTTAAGAACGGCACCTACGTCGTGGACAAGATTCTTGACAGCGGCTATCTCACGATCGGCAAGCAGCGATTACCGTTTACGCGCGAGGAATAACCCATGCCCGACCAAGACAATAGCTTCGCATCGCAGGCCGTACCCGAAGTGCAGAACCGCGCGCCCAAAGCGCCCGGCATTCTGCCCAAGAATGCCCAGACCTGGGTGATGGTTTCCATTGCCCTTGTGATGGTGCTGGTGATCGCTTTTTCCAACTCGGGCACTCCTCGTCCCAAGCCCGGTGCATCCGGTACGCAGCAACTGACGGGCAATCCGCCGAATCAGCGCAGGATTGACGAATATCGCGCAATGGTCGATGAGGAAGCGCGGAAGCTCGCGCTGGAACGGCAGCGACTGGAACAAGCCAAGCTGCAGGCGCAAGCAGCGGCACAGGCCGGAGCGCCGGGCTCAGGGGCAAATCCCTACGCTCAGAATCCTTACGGGCCGCAACCGCAGACATATCAGCCAGCGCCCGTTGCACAACCATCGCCCGAAGAATTGCAAAGGCTGGCGCTCGAAACGGAGTGGAAGAAACGGGAATACGCGAGTCTGTTCAGTTCGAATGTCGCGCTCAGCTATCGGAGAGACGCGCCAGCCGCCGAGTCGAACGTCGCGAAGACGGACTCCGCCTCGGCTCTCCCGCCGTTGCAGTCCATTGCGGACCAGTTAAACGCTTATGGACGCGCGTTGCAAATGCCGACGCTCGCGACGCCGGTAAATCCGGTTTCCACCGCGGCGTCAAACCCGGCTACTTCGGCTTTACCGACAACGACTGCGGCTTCTCCGGTCCCGGTCTCCGAGGGCGCACGCTCGGACATCGCGGAAAAACAAAAGCGTCAGGCCGACGATCCCGCCTTGCAGCTTGCGGACGGTAACAAGTTCCGCCTCTTCGAAGGAAGCATCTTCGAGACGGTCCTCACGAACCGGCTGAACGGCAGCTTTAGCGGCCCGGTCAACGCGATGGTCACAACAAATGTTTATTCGCACGACCATCAGGAGCTTTTGGTTCCGCAAGGGACTCGTGTGCTGGGCGAAGTGCAGCGCGTCTCCGGCCTTGGTCAACAGCGCCTGGCCGTGTTCTTTCACCGGCTCATCATGCCGGACGGCTACTCGCTGAGCCTCGATCAGTTCCATGGACTGAATCAAATCGGCGAAACAGGCTTGCGCGACAAAGTAAATCATCATTACGCACAGATTTTCGGCGTGAGTCTCGCCATTGGCGCGATCGCCGGCATCGAGCAAGCGGGCGCCCGGTACGGAGCCAACTGCGGGGGCGTGGACGCCTACCGGCAGGGCGTCGCCACAAGCCTTTCGCAATCGAGCCTTCAGATACTCGAAAAATACCTGAACATTCTGCCGACATTCGAAATCCGGGAAGGGCATCGCATCAAGGTCTACCTGACGGACGACCTGTTCGTGCCCGCGTACAGTCAGCACCGGCTGCCGCCCAATCTGTAAGGGGGATTCATGCGCAACGTGCTCGCATTTATTCGAAAAGGGAATCGCCGCCGGTCTCTGGGTCTCATTACGATCGGGCTAGTGATGCTCATCGCGTCCCATCTCGCCGAGTCGGTTCCCGACTGGCGGACGCGCGAAGCCGTTCAAATCGTGTTGATTTTGGGCGGCGTCGTCGCGACCGCGTGGCTCTTCCGCGCGAAGGACGATTCGCACCACGACTGAAAGGAGCTCCCGCATGAAGTCACTAATTCGAGGAATTCGGCTGATCTTTCTTATCTGGGTCGGCCTGGTCGTCATCGCTATCGCGCTCGGTTTCGTTCACCAGGCGCGCAAGTCCCACCTTCGTCCAACACAGGTGAACGTAGGAGAGGAACGATGAAACCGACGTTTGTTTTGGTCACCCTACTCGCCATTCTCGTTGCGAGCTGCTCGACCGGAGACAAGCCAAAAGAGAAGCCCAAGCCGTCGGCGGCGAAGAAGACCAGCCCATTCGATGGGACCACGAAAGCGCTCAAAGAGATGCGCATTCCCGAGATCCCGTCCAACCAGAAATTCGAAGGCTTTCAGTCTCAGAAACGAAAGGAAAAGGAGAAGACCAAATGAAACGAAGGATCGTCATCACGGCCCTGTCCGTGATTCTCGCCGGTGCTCCGGCTTACGCAATCTTCGGAATTGGATTGCCGGTGTTCGACGCCAGCGCGTTTGCCGAGATGATCGAGCAGGTGAGCTGGTTAAGCCAGCAATACAACCAACTTGTGAAAACCTACAACACCGTCACCAACCAGTACAACCAGATGCTTACCAATGCGAAATGGATCGTCGCTAAGGCTCGCTGGAAAGCGACGCTGAGCGCCTGGAAGTTCCCGACCGCGACGAACACGTACGGAACGACGGGCGGCTGGATCGGCGCCGTGAATACGGGCGCGGCCGCGCTGAACGGGTATTTCAGTTCGGTCACGCAACTCAAAACCTATACACCGGTCTGGGGCACGATTCCGTTCTCCCAACAAGACCACATTGGCCGCAACTACGCGACGGTAGAGCTTTCCGACGGCGCGACCGTCAACGCGCTTTCCCAGCTTGGGACGATTCGCGGGAATTCTAACGCTGTCGAGAGCGCGATCGATACGCTCGAATCCGAATCGCTTTCTGACGATCCCACCGAAAACACCGAGGTCGGAGTGTTGAACAAAATCAATGCTGCCACGGTTATCTCGGTTCGCAACACGCAGGACACGACAAAGCTGCTCGCCGCCGTGCTCGATCACCAGATGGTCGAAGCCAAAGAGCGCCGCGACGCGCAAGTCCAGAGCATCAACTGCGATGTCGCTCTCCGCCAGCAAGCGCCCGCTGCTGCCGCGCAAGCCTTCACCGGAACGACCGCCGTTTTGAGCACTTATCGCATTCCGTAAAGGTACTCCATGGGAAACAGCTACTACGTTTGGTTCACACAAGCCACCACCGATCTGTTGACCCGTCACTCCGCCGTTTTCAACGGCATGGGGTGGAACCTGTTCAAGGGTTTGGCCGTGATTCTGATCGTCTGGTACGGAGTTACAACCGCGCTGGGAGCCGTATCCGGCGGAGTTGTGCGTTGGGACAAATTCGCTGGGCTCCTGATGAGCATTGCGTTCACGTACGCCATGCTTTCCTACTACAACCGGCCTCTGCCGGGTATCGGAATGAGCTTTCACAACCTGATCACCGACGAAGGAGCTTCGCTCGCTTCGCAGATCGAAGTCGCTACCAACGAGGACGTATCGAAACAACTCGAAACCATCTACGACTCCATGGAACAGCCCAGCGGTCCAGGCATCTTCGACGTGCTCGAAGTGATCCGTTACATCGTTATCGTCATCCTGATTTCCTTCGCGCAGGCCGCGATTCTGGCCGTCATTTCCTTCGGTTTCGTTGCGGTTGGCGTGTGCGTTCTCGTCGGGCCGATCTTTATTCCGTTCTTCATCGTTCCGCATCTCGAATGGATGTTCTGGGGATGGCTCAAGACATTCATCCAGTACTCGTTCTATCCGGTGATTGGGAACGCGTTCGTCTATGTCTACGGCCAGTTGATTCTGCACTTTTCCGAGCAGTATGCGCCGCCCTACGACATCTCGACCATTGCCGGACTGATTATGCAACTCGCTCTGCTTCTCATTGCGTTCACCTTCGGGGTGCTGAAAGTTCCGGCGCTTGTCTCCTCGATTTTCTCGGGACGATCCGGCGATCACGCATTCCCCGGCGTCGGGTGGTGGAGGTAGCGAAACATGCCAACTCAAACTCAGTTTCTGCCGCCTCCCGGAAAGGACTTTAACGATGCCAAGCGCCAGTACGCCGAGCAGTTCGGTTCTTCGCTGGTCACCAACATGTACCTGCGGATCGCCCTTCTATGTCTTTCGCTCGTCGCCGCCGGCCTCCTTTTCCTGAACTTCAAAACCTATGCCTTATTCCGAGGCTTTAAGCCGCTGGTAATCCGCATCAACGATGTGGGACGGGCCGAGCCGTTGCAATACGCCGCGCTCGAATACAAGCCGCAAGCGCCCGAGATCAAATACTTCCTCACGCAGTTCGTGAACGACTATTACAGCCGCAATCGCGCCACGGTCCGCGATACGTTTACCCGTTCGTTATCCTTCCTCGACCAGCCACTCGCTTCGGCGCGCATGGAGCAGAACCGCAAGACCAAGGAGATCGAGAGCTTCATGGTGGGAGCCTCCGACGAAGTGGAAGTAAACGTCCGCAACATTGTCGTCCAGGATCTCCGGACGCCTCCATTCCGCGCCACCGTGGATTTCGAAAAGGCCTTTCTGTCCGGCCGCGACCGGACAGAGATTCGCCGTGAGCGCTACGTTGGCAGCTTCGTGTTTACGTTCCGCAACACCGTTCCGAACGAGATGATTCCGGTCAATCCGCTCGGACTTACGATCCTCTATTTCCGTGACGATCAGGCTTTCGGGGAGGAGAAGCAATGATCGGTTCCTCCGCGCTGCTCGCCTCCGTTTTGATGCTCGCGGCAGGCTTCTATGTCATGGGAGAACTCACGTTTCTGGCGCCATATCGCCGCTTCATTCTGGAGCGCTATGGCATGTCCATCGCCTTATTCTGTGGTCTCCTTTTTCTCAATCTTTACGCGGTCATCTACGCGCTGCATCGCAAGCTCTATCTCAAGGACACGGGCCGAAAGCTCGCTCATGTCGAGAAGCAACTGCGCACCGGGTCGAGCATTTCCGACGAATTGACGGCGAGGTTGGAGGAATAATAAATGGGCCGCTTTTCCGATCGCGAAGAAACGGAACGCTACGGCGAAGACCAATCGCAATCGCGCATGCCGCTCTCCCAAGGCCGCAGCGGCTCGGGCGCGTCGAACGAGTCGGAACAGGAGCGGCTATCGAGGTCCGGCAGTGGCTCCTCGGCTGATTCTGAGAATCAATTGCGCTCTGTGATCGAGCAAGCCAGTATCGGCCAACCCACCATGTCGGAGTTTGTTCATCGGCTCGAAGCGCAGGGCGTCAATGCCATTCCGAGCCTGCAATCGAGCGGGCGGTTGAACGGGATGGTTTACCGTTTCCAGGGCCGAAACACCAAGGGTTCCGAGTTGGGCCGCGAGTTCACTGCGCAGGGATTGATGCAGCGGAAGGGCGTTTCGTACGACGCGGAACGCGACAGAGCGACGTTACTGCGGGCTGCGGAAACAGCGGGATTGCATCGAGCCGATGCGACCGTGCGCGAGCGCGAAAACGGCGACGGTCCTCCCCGCGATCGAGGCAGCCGGATGCGCGATCGCGAGACCGGTTTAAGCGCCGATCAGAAAGCGACTCTCGCCGAAATCGGCAAGTTCCGAACGATCAATACAAGTGACTTGATCCGCTACCAATACGGAGGCGACGCCGCAAGATTCACACAAGACTTGCGCCAGCTTTCGGCAAAAGGTTTGGTGCAGCAGCGCAGCGTCGATCAGTCGAAAACAGACGCAAAATACTCCATCGTGGTGCTTACGGCTCAGGGGCGAAACACAGCCTCCAAGCTTGCTGTTTCGCGAACGAATGGAAGACCGGAACAGCAGTTCCACTCCGGCCTGGTGAAGCCTGCCGAAGTCCGCCATGACGCGGGCCTCTACCGCATGTACCAAGCCGAAGCAGGACACATTCGACGCGACGGCGGCAGCGTGACACGCGTCGTTTTGGATTACGAACTGAAGCGGAAAGTGTTCTCGGCTCTGAACAAAGAACAAGACGCATCTGCGCTCCGCCACGCGTCGCGCAAGCAGGAGATTGCGGAGGAGAACGGGCTCAAAGTGGTTGAAGGCCGAGTCGTCTTTCCCGATCTGCGGATCGAGTACGACTCGCGCGACGGAGAGCCGGAAAAGGTGGATCTGGAACTCGCGACTGGCGACTACAAGAACGCCGAAGTCGCGACGAAGCGCGCGGCTGGCCTGAAGATTTATGGACCTGATTCCGCGCCGCGCAGTCCGGCGCTACAGGACCCGGAGATCGTCGCCGGACTCATTTCATTCTGAAGGTTTCTATGACCAGAGAGGAGCGAATCGAGAACCTCCAGCGCTTCGGATACACCGAACGCGAAGCTGGGTTTCTCTGTCTTGCGGCGCTCCACAGCGGCTACTTCCTGCGGCGTCAGTTCCTCTATTTCGCGGGCAAGTGTCGCGGACAAATTGCGGCTAATCTGATCGATCGCGCCGTCGAGCTGGGGCACGCCAAGCCGTGCACCTATCGCGCGGATCGGATTGTTTTTCATCTCGCGTCGAAGCCGCTCTACGCCGCTCTCGGGCAGGCGGATAACCGGCATCGCCGCGAGCATCAGACCTCGACGATCAAGAGCCGTTTGATGGCCCTCGACTTCGCTTTACAGCATCGAGATGTACGTTTCCTGGAAACGGAAAGCGATCGGCTTTCATTCTTCTGCGAGGAACTAAAGCTGGATCGGGAGTGCTTGCCCGTCGCTCGCTATCGCTCGCCGGACTCGCAGGAAATCAGTGCGCGTTACTTCGTCGACAAGTTCCCGATTTTCGTTACTACTGATCCTTCCGACGTCACTCCCGTGGTTCATTTCTGTTACATCGATGAGGGCCTGCACAGCACGTCTGGGTTCGAGCGCTACCTCGATCAATACGCCGCATTGTTCACTCAACTTTTACGGTTTCAGTTGATCTACGTGTCGTGCTTCGCGGACCAGTTCGACCGAGCGGCTCGGTTGTTTTCCGGCTGCATCGAGCGTGGTTCCGGCGTTCCTGCTGATCCACAGATTGACATCTTGTTGGCGCACTTCCGAGATCGAATTGCGTTCGAGAAAAGGGATTTCAGTTCGGTCACGCAGTCGCGGCTGATCGCCTATCGCGAAGCCTCACAGCAGTTTTCCGGTGAACGGTACGACCGTCTCTTTGAGCGATGGAAGAGCGAAGGCGACGAGTCAGTCAAGTCGCTTCTGATTCCGGTTACGAAGCCGATTTCGCATCAGAAGGCGAGCTTCGCAACGTACCGGCTCGCGTTCCAATACGACCTGTTCGGAACGCTCACCAACGGCAATTGGAAGGGGAAAGCATGATATGGCGATAGACCGCTCGTGCCCATCGACAGGTCTAAAGCGCGGTCTACTGCGCGGTCACACGCCTGTGGTCCCTATGGCGGCGCAAGCGCAGCGCTTGTGGTGCCCGTCGCTGCGCAGTTGTGCACGCGCCGGGGTCGTGAGTGGGCCTGGGGCGACCCCGGCTTGTGGCGGCAACATCCGCCACAAGCCTCTCCCCTGCTCCTCACCGTCGCAATGGGCGGGTCGCCCCAGGCCCACACCGAATGAGTTCCTAAAAGGAGATGAAATGCGTTCCTATATTCAGCCGCTCCACAAACAAGTAGAAGACGACATTAAGGTCAAGCTGCCGACCGACGTTCTGGAATGCCTGCGGGAATACTGCGAGTTCTTGAGTAGCCCGCAGAGTTATGTCGTGACTGAGATCGTCCGTAAAGCACTCCGCCGGGACAAGGCGTTCCACACCTGGAGGTCACAACGCCATCAGCCCGTGCCGGACCAGCAGGGTAGTAAGAAACCGCGGAACAGCGCGACTTCGCTGGGTCCGAGTGCGGCTTAGCAGAGAACCGATATGCGCCGAGCGATTGAAAACCGTTCGTTCTTGAGTTTTTTGCTCGCTTCCGCCCTCGGGACGTACTTGTTTGTGCGGTTTCCGTTCCCCGGGTCCGCGCCGATTCTGCAACTCATCCTGACGCAGCGGCCCGCGATCTTTCAAGGAATTCGGTTCTCCTACATCGCCATGATGTTCACGACTCCATGGCTGCTTTGCTCACTTCTGCTTTCGACACTCTACATATTCTTCACGCGGCGCAAACATAAGATCGTGAGTGCGCCGCTCCCCCGGTATCCCGCGCCGGCCAGCCGCGAGAGGCTTTATCTTGTCCTCGGCGAGGTGCATCATCCGAAGAAGCGGGAGCCTGCGGCGCTCCCCCAATGGCTCGCCGTCCCCGAGCGCGGTCTGTATACCGGAATCGCTATCTTCGGTGCGATTGGAAGCGGCAAAACGAGCTGCTGCATGTACCCCTTCGCTGAGCAAGTTTTCGCGTTCCGGGCGGCGGATCGGGAGAACCGGCCAAGCGGGCTTGTCCTGGAGGTGAAGGGCGACTTCTGTTTCAAGATCAAACGGCTGCTCAAACAATATGGACGAGAGGAGGATTACCGGGAGGTCAGTCTCGACTCCGGCCTTCGCTACAACCCATTGCACAACGACCTCGATGCCTACACGCTTGCTTACGGCATCGCCAGCCTGCTGAACAACCTGTTTGGCAAGGGCAAGGAGCCGTTCTGGCAGCAGGCATACACGAACTTAGTCAAGTTCATCATCCTGCTTCATAAAACGCTCTACGATTACGTCACCCTGTTCGATGTTTACGAGTGCGCCATCAATCCGCATCTCCTCGAACAAAAGATCCTCGACGGCGACACCCTGCTTAGCACGCACTCGGTGCTGGTCTCGATTGAGACGTACCTTGCCAATCTTTCTGAAAAAGGATTGGACAAATTTGTCTGGGAAAAAGATGACGTGACCAGTTCCATGAAGTCGGCCCGGTCAGACGAATTGGAGTCCTTTCTGAAGGAAAAGAAGATTACCTACGAACTCTTTTCCAGCACCGATGAGCACGACCCCACTTTGGCCCGAAAGCAGGAACAGTTCGAAGCCGTGAAGCGATGGTTCCGGCACGATTGGACCAGGATCGAGCCAAAGCTGCGCACCTCCATCGTGGAGGGCATCTCGGTGTTCCTTTCGCTTTTCGACGATAACCCCTCGGTCAAGTATGCCTTCTGTCCACCCAAAGAGGCTTACGATCCGGAACTGAACCACGATCTGCGGTACGGCACGCCCATGCCCTCGTTTAGTTCCCTGATCGAAGAAGGACGCGTGATCGCGTTGAATTTCCCGGTCGCGATCAATCCCGGCCTGTCACGCACCATCGGCACAATGATGAAGCAGGACTTCCAGCGCGCGCTGATTCAACGCATCCCGGAGATGGAAAAGCACCCAGAGCGGAGCTTCCGCCCTGTGGTCTTTCTCTGTGACGAATATCAGGCATTCGCCACAGTGGGGGAAAGCGATCCCACGGGCGACGAAAAGTTCTTCGCGCTATCGCGGCAGGCGAAGTGCATTCCGATCGTCGCCACTCAAAGCATCAGCTCGCTGCGGTCTACACTCTCGGGTGAGAGCTGGCGCACTCTGTTGCAAACCTTCCGGACCAAGATCTTCCTCTCGCTGTCCGACGACTTCAGCGCGAAGACCGCATCCGAGCTGTGCGGCAAAGAAGAGCAATTCAAATTGAATTATTCCCTCTCGGAGAACGGTCAGGACGCGCGTATCAGCATGCTAACCGGGCGGGCTATGGCGCACAAGTCTACAGTGTCCGCCAGCAAAAGCTACAACCTCCAGCGCGATTATGTGTTCGAGGCAAAGGTATTCACAGAACTGAAGAACGCCGAGTCGATTGTACTGGCTTACGACGGCGTGAACCCATTGCCGCCATCCTTTTGCTATTTGAAGCCTTACTACCTCGATCCCAACGTCAACTACTTCGAGCAACTCGAGAAAGGGCTGATCTGAGCGAGACAAGATGAATATGAAAATCGCCGAGCTAGTCGCGAGCGTTCACCGGATCGCAACGGGAAACCCGATCACTAAGGAAAGTGCGCTGACGTACTTCCGGAATCCTGCGCTACTCCGTTCTCTCGTTGAGGAGTCCGGTTGCCAGAACAATCCGGCCAAGCAGCGCCAGATTGCGGAAGTCCTTCAGCGGTGTGAGAACGATCTCAGGGGCCGCGGAACTTCTTACAGGCGGTGCGCATGAGCTTCGAAGTCATTCTCCCTTTCCTTCGGCCAATCGAGCACCTTATTCTCGATCCCGACATTTCCGAAATCATGGTGAACGGCAGTGCTCGAATTTTCATCGAGCGAGACGGCCGGCTGGAGACGGTCGCGGGTCTCTCGATTGAGGAGCGAAGCCTTCAGGTCGCGATCAAGAACATCGCGCGACGCCTGGGCGACGAAATTAGCGATGAACGGCCTTTGCTTGACTCCCGTCTTCCGGACGGTTCGCGGGTCGCCGCTGTCTTTCCGCCGTGCAGCATCGGAGGTACAACGCTGACCATCCGCAAGTTTGCGTCAAGACTGTACAACACCGACGAGCTACTGCGCATCGGCACGATGACCGCTCCGGTTCTCGCCTGGATCGCGGGCGCGATCGCCCGAAGGCAGAACATCCTGATCAGTGGAGGCACCTCTACAGGAAAGACAACGCTTCTCAACGCGCTCGCCGCACTGATTGATCCTGACGATCGGATTGTCATTATCGAGGACACTGCCGAGCTTCATCTCGAACAAGCGAACGTGGTCCGCTTCGAGGCACGTCACGAGCAGATCAATCTGCCCCCGGTAACGATTCGCGACCTCGTGAAAGCCACGCTTCGGCACCGTCCCGATCGCATTCTGGTCGGGGAAGTCCGCGGCGCCGAGGCCTTCGATCTGCTACAAGCGCTGAACACGGGACATTCCGGCACGCTTACCACGATTCACGCCAACAGCGCGGCGCAGGCGATCACTCGATTGACCAGTTGCGTCCTGCAATCCGGAGTGGAACTGCCATTCCAGGCGATTCGGAGCAGTATCGGCGATTCATTGAACGTGTTGGTCCACATCGAACGGCGAAATGGAAAACGCGTGGTAACAGAGGTGGTCGAGATCGAGGGATACGATCCGGCTCGCGATCACTTCGAGCTTCGGACCGAGTATCGGTCCGGCTCGGAGCCGAGTGCGGTGCCAAGTTGATGACAATGTATGGAACGCAAGCGAGTGGCTTCCGAATATATCCGATCCAACTTCCGGTCGGACGACCGCGTAGCAGTCGTTCTGATCCAGAAGAGCTCCGGACATGTTATGCAACGGCTCTCGACCGCGGAACACGTCGCCGGCGAAGACTTTCAGCGGTGGCTGGAGTCGATGAACGCGAGCCAGGGTCCGCGTTACGAAGTATACCTATCGATGAACACGCTTACCGACCAGGCCCATGGCCGAACCAAGGCCGACATTGCCGAGATTCGTCACGTTTACCTCGACTTCGATGTGAAGGGGACTGAGGCGGTTGCCGCGATGACCACCCGCGAAGACATGCCGCAACCCAATCACCTGATCGAGAGTTCGCCGGGCAAGTGGCAAAGCGTTTGGCGGGTCGAAGGCTTCGACCAACAACAGGCCGAAACACTGATGCGGGGCATGGTCCACGAACTCGGGGCCGACCCGGCGGCCACCGATTCCTCACGTGTCCTTCGCGTACCGGGATTTCACAATCACAAATACGGCAAACCACACCTGGTGCGAGTGGAAAACCTCACCAATGAGGTCTATACGCCGGAGCGCTTCCCGCGCTTCGCAGAAAACACTCCGGTTCGCTCCACTGGCCGCAGTAGCGGTTCAGTGCACCGGGAAGCCTCCGTCGATCCACGCATCGGAAATAGCCAATCCGAGCGTGATTGGGCTTACGCCAAACGAGCTCTAGCCCGCGGCGACGATCCCCTCGACATCGTGCGAGCCATCGCAAGTCATCGCCCTGATAAACCCAACCCGGATTACTATGCCGAGCACACGGTCGAGCGTGCTTTGGCTGCGCTCAACCAATCTCGCGAATCCTCGGCCGTAACAGAGCCCGAGAGCCAGGACCGGTGAACTTCTCCTGATACCCGGCCTGCGCTGATTGATTCTGATAAAGCATAAATCTATACCGCTTTTTGAGGGCATACTAAGGGTGCATTTGCATTGCGAAGCCTTTTCCCCCGGTGGGCCGCGCAAGTGCCCCCTAAACTTATGACGGAAGTGCGGTCGGTGATGAATGAAATGAATACCCGCGAACGCCACTGGGTCGCGCAATTTGGTTTGGATGTAACTGGGAGTGTCGAGATACGGATGTTGCATTCGGCATCCCATCAACTTGGGCCTGCGCAAGTGCGAGGCTCTGAACATAACGTCGCGCGTCGCCTTTTGAATAGCTTGCGGGATGAAGCAATCTGGCAGTATAACGTTCGCGGTCTTCGCGGATTTCTGTTCTGGGCGGCGGATCACTCGATCACCTTTGTTCCGCATCGAGAAGTGTGGGACTGGATTGCGTTCGAGGCGCGGCACGTAAGGGCGCGATTGGCCAAACTCTTGAATTCCTACCGGCCCGACACGGAGGCGATCGTCTGGTCGGAACATTCGTCGGGTGACGAGATCTTTCGAATCTCATCGGCAGGAACGCGAGAGGATGTTTGTCTGGCGGAAAAGGTCGCGATCAGGTGTTGCTAGGCGCAGACTCGGTCTCAGGACAGGAAAAATGCGCCGTGAGGAGCTGTACGACTTCGCGGACAAAATGGGAGCGGCTATCGGCCAGGTAAACCAATCCCGTTTCCACCTGAAGCTCTGCTTCGGCCAGCGGCTTCATCATCAAACCGGGAGGTTGGAGGCGCGCTTCGGAGCGTTTGACAAAGGTAATCCGCTGCCCTTCCATTACGAAGGCCAGGGCCTCGGTAATGGACTGTACCTCTTCGCGCAGAACCGGCGAATATCCGGAGGCCAGAAACAGATCCATCGTCCGATCAAAGAAGCCCGGTTGCAAATCTCTGGCGAACCACGTGACGGGTTCGCCGGCCAGTTCCGCCGCGTGAATTTCACGCTTGCGGGCGAGGCGGTGGTTTGCCGGCAACACGACGAGCAACGGTTCCCGCAAGACACAGACCGTCTCGACATCCTCAATTTCTACCGCCAACGGCAGAACGACAATAGCGATCTGCGAAACACCGCGAAGCA
This sequence comes from Bryobacteraceae bacterium, assembly GCA_965277435.1. Classification (GTDB taxonomy): domain Bacteria; phylum Acidobacteriota; class Terriglobia; order Bryobacterales; family Bryobacteraceae; genus Bog-105. The sequence continues at coordinate 70,640 of OZ255821.1, forward strand.
GCATATCAATCTGTTCCCGAGGACCAACGCTTCGGGCTCGAACGGGTGCTCGCGCCCGCGCCGCTCCGAGCACGGCCTGCATCTGCGTGACGAGATGTACATCGATCAGTGGAGAGTAAGTCATCAGAAATTCAGCGGGCTCGCCTTTGCCGGTCGCCTGGGTCCGCTGGATAGCCAAGCGAGCTTGCGCGAGCGTCTTGCGCGCATGACGGATGAAAACGTCTCCTGCGTCTGTCAGTTCGACTCTGCGGGTTCCTCGTCGGAAACAGTTCGACACCCAGTGCGCTCTCCAACTGCTGGACCTGACGAGAGAGGGCCGATTGTGTCAGATTCAGTTTCTCGGCGGCCCTCGTGAAGTGCAGCTCGTCGGCAACGGCAAGCGCGGCGTGCATTTCCCTGAGGTCCACAATCGGAGCCGCACCGACCGCGCGGTATTCCTCGTCATTGCCGAAAGGCCGTCTATCGAAGACCTTCGGCAGGGAAGCGCCCGCGATTGGTAGACGAGGACCGGACGGCATTGGGGTTCTCCCGATGCAGTTACGTTTCCGGCTCCGGAGTCAACGTAGCGAGAGGGACTGCATCATTTGCTACATAGCAAGCATAAGTCACAAACTTAAGCGTGGTCCAATCGTTTCTTTGCTAAAATCAATCGGTCAAACCGATCATGAAGGTCGCGCGATTCAAGGTTTCTGCTCCGATTTCTTCTTTCCAGTCGGCTGATTATCAAGATTTATTGCGACCCGATGGGCGAGCTCAGGGAAAGAGATAGTGAGTATTTCGCAAAGCCGGAACATAGTTCGCAGCGTGGGGCTCTTTACGCCGCGTTCGAGAAGACTGACGTACGTGCGGTCCACATCGCATTCGAAGCCGAGCTGTTCCTGCGAGAAGCCTCGCTCCAATCGCAGTGCGCGCAGAGCCTGACCGAAAGCCTTTTCGGGACCTGCGGTCGGCTGAAGATGCTTGCTCCGGCGTTGCATTCGCAGCGTTCATGGTGTTATGTTGCGCTCTATAGAGCGACGGACTATAGTCCGAATCTCACGTTAGTGATGCCAGTATGAAAATTGCCGAGTTCGATATCACCGAGGCGGTTTATGGGCGAATGATCCCGAAGTCGTCACGGAAAAATAGTCAGACAACACGATCGGGTCGAGGCAAACCGAGAGCGGATGCAGGCGGCCAACTCTATTCAAGTGTCCGAGAGGAGGCCATTCTGTGCTTTCGGAGGACTAGTCGGCGCGGATTCGTTTTGTTTCAGAATGACCGCTGGCGATTTGTTTGCGAGCCGGAAGGTGTGACGGGGATCGCGTCTACGTCCGACGATTTCCGCCGGACCATCCTGCAGGCGCTGACAGACTCTGATCCGGAAAGAGAAGTCATCATCGTGCATGCTTGCGGAGGATGGTGCTCGGCAATTCGCATGAGCCGAAGCAATCCCACAAAATGGCTCGGTCAGGAGCAGTTATCACCGAAGCCGGCGCAACAATGTCGATGATGCTTCAAGCAGCGATTCGAAATGTCAAGGCGCAGCAAATGCCCAACGTGCCATCTCAATCAACGGTTCCAGAACGTGAAGCTTGGAATTGGCGGAAAATGTGACGAGCGTTTCAACATACAGGTCCTCATGCTTCAGTTCGCGAAAGACAACGCCCGGAGGGGCAAGAGACTGCGATGATTTTGTCGTGAACGTTATTCCCTGAGCTTGCCCGATGAGATGAATGCACTCCTGCAGCGTGGTAACTTCGTGCGCGATTTTGGGGCGGTACCCGTGTGCTGCACAGGTTTCAATGAAGCGATCATAAAACCACGGATGAAATGACCGGGGCAGCCAGACCAGCGACTCGTTTCTTACATCGTTCAGAGTGACAGATTTCCGGCTCGCGAGTGGATGCGCCTCAGGGAGCCCTATCAAGAAGGGTTCCCGATGAATGCTTGTCGATCTCAGTCCAGGGTTCGCAATCGGACCGATAACCAGTCCCGCCAGAAGTTCCCCGCGTAATAGCGACTCGATTTGATCGACTGTTTTAGCGCTCATGAATTCTGCCTTGAGCGAAGCATCCTCTTGTAGCCGAGTTCGCAACCTCCAAACACTCACTAGGTCGATGAACGGCGAGTAACCGATGCGAAGATGCTTGGCCTCGTTATATCCGGCGTCCCGCACGGCAGCGATTGCGCGTTCAACTTGCTGTAAGATTGCGGGAGCTTGGGCGAGCATTGCTTGTCCGGCCTCGGTTAGTTCCACTCGCCGACTACGGCGCGTAAACAAGGAGACGCCAAGGTCAGTTTCGAGCCGTTTCAGCCCTTCGCTTAGCGCAGGCTGTGACACGTAGAGCGCGGCGGCAGCTCTTCCGAAATGCAGTTCCCGAGCAACAGCCAAGAAGTAGCGAAGCAGGCGTGGTTCGATATCCACGTGTCTTTCCCCGGGAGACTACGTTTCGTTTACTGGCCTTTGGCGCATTTGATCGCTCTTCTTGCGAGTCCGACTAGCCTGCTCGTTCCCGGCGGTTGAGCTAAAATCTTTAATCGCATGCAAATTGGCGTCAGCCGAGGTCGATGTCCCGACAAACGGTTTGATCGAATACGAGCAGCGAGGCCCTCCCCGAATCATGTGTTCAGTCCTGACAACCTCTATTTCCCCACCGAGCAACTCGCGAAACATTTCCAACTCTCTGGCACACAGGCCCTGACAGCGCTGAGCTACAGAGCATATAGGGCAGTGGCGCTCGATTAGCCTGAACTCGCCATCAGGAAGCCGCACTGCTTCAGCCATATAGCCCTCAAGAGTGCGCAGTTCCGCGAGTTTAACCACCCGGTCTCCAGTCCCCTTTACTTTGCTCAATTCGTTCTGATACCCGGCAAGCTGATGCTGATATCGACTGTCGAGCAAACGTTCCAGGCCTTCAGAGCCAAATGTCTCCTTCATCGACTCGACTAGGCTCAAAGCCAATTCTGCATAGCCCGCAGGGAAAAGGTGATCGGCCGCAGTAGTAAGTTGCCACAGCTGTGCCGGCCTACCCATCGCACGATGTTCAGTGACAAAACCGATCAACCCTTCGCCCTCGAGGTTCTTAAGGTGAAGTCGGACAGCCATAGTTGTCAGCCCCAGTGTCCGTGCAATTGAGGTTGCGTCTATCGGTCCTTCCCTTTTTAGGAGATCGATCAGCAGTTTGCGTGTCCTAGCGGCGACCTGCGGATCGGGGGTGTTTTGCCTCACCATTACAATGTAAAGATTTATCTTGACAAAGTCAACGGCCAGGGTCATGATTTTGTTTAGAAAGTAATATCTTTACAAACTATCCGAAAAGGACCCACATCTATGGCATCCGAGCTCTTGCCGCTGTCGTGCGGCACCGCTGCTCCTGAGCGGCATTTCAACGCACGCAAATCCGCATTAACAGTAGTTCTCAACGGGTGTCATCACAAGGCCGACGCGGACGAGCTCGACAAGTCACTAAATAGTTTTCCGGAACCCCGCCAATGTTGAACATACTCGTCGCTCGCTGGATGGTCGCCGTTCTTTACCTATATTCGGGTGTCGGAAAGATACGCAATCTGCCGTCGACTGCGGAAACCATGCGACGTTATCACTTTCCCTTTGTAGCCATTGCTCTCCCGGCGGCGTTTCTGATCGAGATCATTGGGGGGTCTGTTCTCGCCTCTGGTTTCGCAACTCGCCCCTCCGCCATCGTCCTCGGCGTATACCTGATTTTGGCGACCGCGATGATTCCGGGACAAGACCTCTTCAAAGCCGACGCGCGGGAGGCGGCCCTCATGAACGTTGCGAAGAACATCGGCCTCTTGGCGTCTCTCATTCTTCTTTATGCCCAGCCAATGGCGAACTGAGCGCTGTTCGCAGAGCCTGTTCACATGGATGCTTGTGACGACAGCCGTCCTGATCGGCTGCCACAAGAGCCAGACGGCAGCTCCCGCCGATGTCGGCATCCCTGTCCAGATTGCACGCCCCCGGCAGGGAACTGTCACAGAATCCGACGAGTACGTCGCACGCTACGAATCCCGTCACGCAGTTTCCGTTCGGCCGCGCGTCGAGGGTCTCATCCGGAAAATCAACGTCAATCCCGGGGCTCGTGTGAGCGCTGGACGGGTGCTTCTTGAGATTGATTCTGCGCGTCAAGCCGCCTCGCTCGAGAGCTACCAACGGGGCGCGGACGCAGCACTGGCGGATCTTGAACGCGCCCGTTCCGTTTTGCGCACAAACGAAGCTGATGTGGTGGCACGCCAGTCTGACCTCTCGCTTGCCCGGCAGCAGCTTGACCGTTATACACGCCTAGAACAGAAGGGTGTCATCAGCCGACAGGCTCTTGAGGAACGAACAAACCAGTTCGAGTCTGCGCAAGCTCGACAACGAGCGGGAGAGTCGACAATTGAGGCACAGCGCGCCGATATCACTCGTTTAGATCGCGAGGTTGAACGGGCGCGCGCTGCGGCCCGAGAGCAGGGTGTCACGCTCACCTGGTATGCAGTTCAAGCCCCGTTCACCGGTGTGGTCGGAGACGTTCCAGTAAAACTTGGCGATTATGTGACAACTACTACGCTACTCACGTCCGTCACTCAAAGCCAGCCGATCGAGGTCGCCGTTTCTATTCCTGTCACTGCGGCCTCTCGCCTCAGCAAAGGTGGTGAGCTTGAACTCCTGGACGGCGAGACCAATCTGTTCGGTACAGCGCATGTTTTCTTTATCGCACCGCGCGCCGACGAGCAAAGCCAGACCGTACTCGTCAAGGCTCTTTACCCCAATCTGGAAGGCCGCGTTCGTGATAGCCAGATCGGCCGCGCTCGCGCTATTTGGGGACGCAAGCAGGGTTTGCTTATACCTGCCGCTGCCATCCAGTCGATGGGCGGCCAAAGCCTTGTGTATGCAGCTAATCATGAAAACGGACGCCTTATAGCCAGACAGCGCCTGGTGAAGCTCGGAACTGCGCAAGGCAATTGGTTTCCAGTGATGGAAGGGCTGTCTTCAGCTGATCGCGTTGTAGTCTCCGGAGTTCAGAGCCTCGCCGAAGGAGTCTTGATCACTTCGCGGTAGGCGAAGCACTGCTATGTGGACAGGCTTCTTCATTTCGCGCCCGATCTTCTCCGGAGTATGCTCGGCCATCATTCTTCTGCTCGGCCTGCTCGCATTGCGAGGCTTGCCTATTGCGGAATATCCAAATATTGCGCCTCCCCAAGTTCGCGTGACCGCGGTTTATACAGGCGCAGATGCACAGACGGTCGAGGCGGCAGTAACCGCGCCCCTTGAGCAAGAGATAAATGGTGTGTCGGGCATGAAATACCTGACCTCGACAAGTGGCAATGATGGAACCAGCAGCATCATTGCGACGTTCGATCTTGCGCGGGATGTCGATCTAGCAGCAGTGGATGTCCAAAACCGGGTATCAACGGTACTTGGGCGGCTGCCCGAGCAGGTGAGGGCGCGGGGCATCAGCGTGGACAAGGTTTCATCGAACTATGTTCTCGTGATCGGGCTTACGTCTGACCGGCATTCGCAGCTCTTTCTAAGCAATTACGCCGATCTTTACCTTCGAGACGCTCTTAAGCGCGTTAGCGGCGTAGGTGATGTGGTGATTTACGGCGAACGCAAATACGCGATGCGTGTCTGGCTTGACCCGCGACGCCTCGCCGAGCGAAAGCTCACCGCAGACGAAGTTTTGTCGGCTATCAGAGGGCAGAACGTAGAAGTCGGCTCCGGCCAGCTTGGACAAGCTCCTATGGCAGTCGAGCATCTTTACGTCGTCAGCTTGCGAACGGAGGGTCGTTTAACGACTCCGGGCGAGTTCTCGGAGATCGTACTGGCCGCTGATTCAGCAGGGCGGCTGACCAAGCTCAAAGACGTTGGAAGAGTCGAACTCGGAGCGGAGGACTACAGCACCCTCATGCGCTACAACGGCAAGGAAACCGTTGGGCTGGGCATCTATTCTCGTCCGGGAGCCAATGCACTCGATCTTGTGCGGGCGTCTCTCGCGACACTTGAAATCCAGCGCCGAAGATTTCCTGCGGGCATGGACTACCGCGTCGCTATCGACACGACGCGTTCCGTCCACGCTTCCTTGCACGAAGTGGTTCAAACCCTTGTTGAAGCTATCGTTCTCGTCATCTTCGTGATGTTCGTGTTCCTTCAAGACTGGCGCGCAACACTGATACCAGCGATTACGCTTCCCCTTTCGCTGATTGGAACTTTCGCCGTGCTTAGGTTTCTCGGTTATTGGATTAATACCCTCACGCTTTTCGGCCTCACCCTTGCCACGGGCCTTGTGGTTGATGATGCCATTGTCGTCGTCGAAAACATTGCGCGGCAGATTGGGGAAGGTCGCCTACAAGGCCGAGCTGCCGCGACATTTGCGATGCGGGAGGTCACAGGGGCCGTCATAGCCACATCGCTTGTTCTTGGCGCAATCTTTATTCCCGCCACAATCCTGCCAGGATCGACCGGCGTCCTCTACCGCCAATTCGCTGTTTCCATCGCGGCATCGGTGGGCATCTCCGCTTTCGTAGCGCTGACGCTGACGCCAGCGCTCTCCGCCTTGTTTCTTCGCGAGCACTCAGAAGGAGGCCGCTGGTTCGCGTGGTTCAATCGGAGCTTCGAATGGTCCCGCCGCCGTTACGACCGCACGCTCGGCGCCGTGGTCACCCACCCATTCCTTGCGGTAACCGGATTTGTAGTTCTCCTCGGCTGCACAGCCTGGCTTGCGTTGCATCTACCCAGCGGCTTCCTTCCAGATGAAGATCAAGCGTTTTTCATCATTACGGCACAAGGGCCGGAGGGCACTTCGATGGACTACACCCTTCGAACGGTGAAGAGAATCGAGAACGAATTACAACGTATGCCTGAAGTGACAGACTTCTTCGCCGTTACCGGATTCAATTTCACTGGGAACGGCGCAAATAAGGCCACGGTTTGGGTTAGCTTGCGGCCCTGGGAAGAACGTCGCGCTTCGAAACAATCCGCAGGCGCGCTTGTCACGCGTTTACAAAGCAGCTTCGCGACGATCACCGATGCAACAGTCCTTGCGTTCAATCCGCCTTCTGTACAGGGGATTGGCAATCTGGGCGGCTTTCAATTCGAGATCGAGGACCTGAGCGACCACACGATCACAACGCTTGACGAGGCCACCGGGCGGGTCGTCCGCGACTCAAACGCGTCCGCCATACTGTCGTCGGTATACACAACCTTTCGGGCCAACAACCCGCAGTTGGTGCTGGCTGTTGACCGCGATAAAGCGCAAGTGCTTGGCGTAGATGTGTCACAGGTTTTCAATGCTTTGCAGGTTTCTCTAGGCGCCTATTACGTCAACGACTTCGATCAGTTCCATCGCACGTATAGAGTTTTCGTCCAGGCAGATGCGCCTTTTCGTTCCAACACGGGAGACATTGGGTCGCTCTATGTTCGTTCTCGAGATGGCCATCCTCTTCCGCTCGGCACGTTGTTAAAAATGCGCCACGATACGGCACCTCAAACGATCCTTCACTACAATCTCTACCGGTCAACAGAAGTTGTCGGGTCTCCGGCCTCCGGCCACAGCTCCGGCGAGGCGATGGCGGCGATGGAGCGCATAGCACGCAAGGTATTGCCGCAAGGGATTTCCTTTGAATGGTCCGGGCTTTCGCGCGAGGAGCGTGAAGCCGGGTCACAGACGACGCTGTTGCTGGTGCTCGGAACAGCTTTTGTCTTTCTGATTCTCGCGGCTCAGTACGAGAGCCTGCGAGCGCCGCTAATTATTCTGCTGGCAACACCGGTCGCCCTCTTCGGTGGTCTGTTGTTTCAATCTCTCCGGGGTGCTCCCATCGACATCTTCTGCCAGATCGGGCTTTTGATGCTTATCGGCATTGCCAGCAAGAACGGCATTCTCATCGTGGAGTTTGCCAATGGTTTGCGAACCCAGCTTGCGGCTGCGGCGGCCGTGCGCGAGGCAGCACGTCTGCGGCTTCGCCCCATTCTCATGACCTCGTTCGCGTTTGTCCTCGGTGCGGTTCCTTTGTGGATGGCAACTGGCGCTGGTTCGGCAGCACGCCGGTCGATCGGAACCACCGTTATCGGGGGCATGTTGCTTTCAACGTTTCTCAATCTTTATCTCGTCCCGGCGCTCTACGTCGTGCTTGCGCCGAAATATTCGCGCGACGCTGAACACACCAGGGCAGAGAACCCCGAGGGCCCTCAGGCGTGACCCCTATGGCGACCCGGCGCACCGCGATTTTAATAGCAGCCTTACTCCCGATCTCTCTCTACGCGCAGGCTGCGGCAGAGTACCGTCCGGTTGAATCTTTACCGATGCGTTCATCGCAGATTCCCGGTCCCTACTCGGGCAGCGTATCCGACTTGGCTGCGCAAGCAACAACGGTTTTAACGATTCGCTCCACAGTAGAGCTGGCATTGCGGAATAACCTCGCCATACTGGTCGGTACGCAAGTCAGCGAGGAGGCCCGCGGCTATGCCCTGAGTACTTTGAGCGCCCTCCTTCCTCAAAGTTTTTTGCAGGTAAACGAGACTGTTCAGCGCATCAATCTGGCCCAATACGGATTTCGCGCTAACGACCCCCTCGTCGGGCCGTATAGCGTCTTCGAGTCACGGGTTTCTGTCGCGCAGCCGATCCTCGATCGCCGGGCCCTGCTTTCCTATCGCGCTTCACGCGAGCGAGTTCGGACCAGTCAGTTGGATCTGGCGACAGCACGCGAACTCGTGACCGCCGCCGCAGCTGCGGCTTACCTGCAAGCGGCCACAGCGCTCGCCAATATCGAATCTGAGAAAAAACAACTGGCGACCGCTCGCATCCTCTATGACCAGGCACGGGAGCTTCGCGCAGCGGGTGCTAGCCCCGCAATCGACGTTCTCCGAGCCCAAGTCTCTTTACGCGCTCGCGAGCAAAATCTTCTCGATGCCACAAACCAGTATGGCCAGGCGCTCCTTACGATCGCTCGCATCACGGGTTTACCGAACGAGCAACCTGTTCGCCTTTCCGCTCCCTTGGTGTTTCGTGAAACTCCCGTCCCGGATCAGGAGCGCGCACGCGAGCAGGCTTTCGCGCACCGGCCGGAATACCAGGTGGCGCAGAGCGAACTCCGCACGGCCCAGCTCGACCGGGAGGCGGCAAAGGCGGGATACCTGCCGACTGTTGGCGTCTCAGGTAACTACGGAGTTGTGGGTGCAGCGCCGGCAAGCGCCGCCCAGACTTACGCAGCATCAATCGCATTTACGGTTCCGGTCTTCCAAGGCCGGCGGGTCGAAGGGGAGACTACCGCCGCAACCGCGAAAGTGAGACAACGCCAAGCGGAGCTGGAAAACATTCGCGCCCGCATTGATGAAGAAATTCGTCGCGTGCGCCTCGACCTCAAAACGCTGGCAGAACGTTCACGCGTAGCCCAGGACCGCCTGGCTGTTGCAGACGATACTCTCGCTCAAGCCGTCGAGCGCTTCAAGGAAGGAGTAACGACTAATCTGGAAGTCGTCCAGGCGCAAGCGGATGTTGCGGCCGCCAATCAGGATGTGATTTCAACCGTTTATCTGTATTTCGAAAAACGCGTTGAGTTCGGCAGAGCCATTGGGAACACGCTGAGCGCAATCGCGGTACTGCAACCCTAATCTGATCAGCGAAAAAGAATGCAATGTAGTAAAACCAGTCAGAATCCACAACTCGACTCAGGAGAGTACCCATGAAAAACCACACCGACCTCGAAACAAATAACTCCGCGCTCGCATTGAATCGACGAGACACCTTGGCCTTATTGAGCTTGCTGCAGTTCTCTCCCCTTGCCGCAGCTCAGATACCGCAACGCGGTGCAGAACGGAAGATCACTGTGCTCCTCGAAACCGAAGTGCCACCAATTGCAGACCCGCTGGTATGGGTTCAATTGGTTGAGGTCCCGCCAGGTGGCAAAGGTACTCAGCCACACCGGCATCCCGGACCCGTGTTCGGCTATATCCTGGAGGGTGACTTGCGTTTCCAAGTTCAAAGTGGGCCTCCTGTCACCTACCGTCCCGGCCAAGTCTTCCATGAGCGCGCAGGAGATATCCATATCGTTTCGGACAATCCGAGTGCGGATCAATGGACACGCTTTCTCGTAGTAATTCTGGGCCACAAGGGGCAACCGCCCACAATCCCGCTCTAACGACGACAGGACGATTGGCACGGCCGACACACTTATCTGGATGGTACGGTACCCGACGAAAAGCAGATCCGGCGTAAGATCCAGCCAAGCCTCGCCGCTGCACGACCGAAATGTAGTTCTTCAGCGACGGCCACGAAATAGCTAAGCAGCCGAGATTCGATTTCTATATGAGTTGCGCGACTAATGCGAGACGCCGTCCTCGCTGCTGCACTGGTGCGGCCCCGGTCGATCTGTTGCACAAGGGCGTTCTGGAGAGCGACCTCTTAGTCGGTCTGGTGCCGCCTCCTCTCGGGCGCGTAAATTAATGGGGCCGCCGATGTCACACGATAGCTACGGCAAAGCAAATATCGCTGAAGAGCATGTTTGCGGGCTTAGACGATGCCTCCGCTTGCACCGATGTGTTGCCGGTAATCCAATGAACATCATCAGAGACGAGCAGTGCGACGGCTGCCGCAACATCGGAAGGTTCGCCAAGGATTCCGATTTTCGTCATGACAGCCTCCGATGTATCTCCGTCATCTAAAAACTGGCCCCACATAATCGGTATGGATTGATCGCAATTGTCAAAGTAACGGGATCGAGTCTAAAAGTCCGCAGTTCTCGATGTCTCTAATGCAACCAGCACGGCGCGGCTCCTGAAACAGCGGAGACAGCGAGATAACTGCCCCCACCCGTCCTTTATTTGCTTGCAGTGTTGTTCAGAAGCCGGAGACCAAGGCCGCCGCCCATTTTCTGGCCGTAAGCCAAGTAAACCAGACCCATCATGGCTGGTTCAAAGAACCGTGCCGCATACAGTGGGCCTGCATCTACCGCGTCGGCCCCCAAATCACCTACTAATCGTAGGACAATCTTTCGCGCCTCGTCGTCATAGCTGTATACAAAGACCGAGGGCGCAGGGCTGGGGAGCTCATCTGCCTGAAGTACTTCTGCGAACGGAGGAAGCGCTGCAACAAAGAGCGCCTCTGGTGCCAGTTTTGCGAGTTCTTCGGCCCCCGAGGTTGTCGTCCCTAACTGTAGGCCGCTGTAGTCCTCCTTTAAGGGGTTCACAATGCTCCATAAAAGCTTGCCTTTCAGGTCACCGGCAGCCTTGATGGCAGCCGGAGCCGCGTCATATGGAATAGCAAGGACCACGACATCCGCGAACTTGGCGGCTTCGTCGGCCGTCCCCACTTTGGCAGTTGGGCTTACTGAGGCTGCCTGTTTCTTGAGTTTTTCCTGGTCGCGTGAATGTGAGAAAAAGAGCTCGTGTCCTTTCTTCGCCCAGTGCTTGCCTAGTCCGGCCGCCATATTTCCAGCGCCGATAAATGCGATCTTCATTGTTTCTCCTTGTTGGTTGCAGTTTGTCTAAATACGAGACAGCCTTTTGAGAAAGGGGAGAGAGACCCGCCATCGCGCATTGTGAGTACCGATTCAGAAATCCGATTACCGGCTCAGTGGACGTACCGGTGAGAATCCGTAGCTTTCCCAACTATCCAGGACTTTTTGCTGGATGGCTTTGGGATAGACGCCCGAGAATGAACTGCGAAGAGGCAGTTTGTCTCCCCAGTGATCAGGCGGCAGGCAGTTGTACAGGACCTTCGTGGTGTACATAGACATTTTCTCAGCATCGTCGAGAAAGGCCACAAGCGGGTTCGTGCTCTCGTCGTTGAAGATTAGCTCGCCTTGCGAACCCGGATGATTTCGCGTTGCGAACGCCCAAACAACCTCGTGAAGATCTGTCACGTCGATATCGTCGTTCACAATGATGTATTTGGGCGTTCCCATGCCGGCCTTCGATGAAAAGAGAGCATCCGCAATCTTCCGGCACAACTCAGAATTATTGACGGGGAGTTTGCTGCGCCAGTCACGTTCGACAGAAATCACAAACCAGTGGTTTGCGGATGCGAATGGTGACCATGCGGTTGCGACGGGGAGCCCGGCCTTTCGCAGCGTGTAGACGATTTCCGCTGCGTTGGGGATGCCCCACGCTGTATGGTTCTCCTCAGGAGGTTCACCCGCAACCGAGATGGGCAGAATGGCGTCGGTCCGGTGAGTGATGGCTGTGACGTTGTAGACCGGCTTTTGCGACGGGGGGCCAGGCCAGAGATAGCCGGCATATTCACCCATTGGGCCTTCGTGCTCTGTCTCCCTGTTCGAGAGATAGCCTTCCACTACGATCTCCGCGCTGGCGGGCACTTCGAGGTCTACTGTCTCGCATCTGACTACCTCGACCGGCTCTCCAAAATAGCCGCCGACGAAATCTACCTCGTTGAAGTGGTCGGGCAGGGGCATACCGCCCACAAAAGGCACAAACGGTTCAGCACCAAGAACAAGGGCGAAGGGCATCGGTTTCCCAATGTCAGCCCACGTCTTGTGCACCATTCCGATGTGTTGGTTCGGCGCGACGATTCCTGTCATGCGCTTGGCATCTACGACCATGACGCGAGCGATTGACCAGTTGGTCCAAGATTTGTCAGGCATCCGCGCTACGATGACCCCGAAGGTGTTCAGGAACCGGCCGCCGTCCCCTTCATGCAAAAGCGGCGCGGGAAGTTCCAAAAGATTTACATCGTCGCCAATATGGATGTTCTCCTTGCAGGGGCCGGTGGGTACAAGCAGCGGCTTAATTAACGGGCGCGTCCGGCCGTTTGCGAGTGACTCGATAATCTCTCTGCCACTTGCTCCTGGCGGTAGCCCACACGCCAACGCGATCCGGGCAAGCCATTTTGTTGGATCGCTACTCACCCCAGCCGGCGCAGCCAGGACGCGGAAACCGTTTGCTGCGCCTTTGATGTTGCTGAAGAGGGCGGCGGGGGAGCCGGTCTCGTAGCAACGGCGCGCGATTGCGCCGATCTCAAGATCAAGCTCAACTTCCTGCTTGACATGGACGATCTCATTGATTGCGTTCAGTGAATTCACATATTGCCGCAGATCCGTCAGATGATTCATCTCACCGCCTCCAGCGGTTGTTGTTCAAAGTTTTTGGTTTGAGAACTTTCGCCCCAGCGAGCGAGGGCCACGTCAAGGTCAAACAGATCCAGCATTCGAGCCACCGTGTGGTGAATGAGTTCGTCGATTGACCGGGGCTTCAAATAAAAAGCGGGGACCGGCGGCATTACAATGGCTCCGCTTTCAGTCGCCAAGAGCATGTTACGCAAATGTCCGGCATGGAGGGCGTCTCACGTGTCATCAGCACGACACGCCGGCGTTCTTTTAGGCATACGTCGGTTGCTCGTGCGAGCAGGTTGCTGGCCGCGGCATGAGCGACGTCAGACAGAGTTCTCATCGAACACGGCACAACGATCATCCCCATCGTTCTGAAAGAACCCGATGCGATCGCAGCCCCAATGTCCGTGATGCTGTACGCTACATCTGCCAGTGCTCGCAATTCGGTCGCCGACAACTCCGTCTCCTCGGCCCTAGTGCGATCTCCTCCCTGACTCACGACTAAGTGCGTTTCGACGTTCAGAAGACGAAGCAAGTCCAGAGTGCGAATTGCGTAAGCGATCCCACTGGCTCCGCTGATACCGACGATCATTCGTCTGACCGTGCTCATGGCGCATTTTCCTCGCGATAGATCACCTCGTCACGGAAATGGCCGGGGGATTCCTGATAAAGCTGCCAGTACACTTCAGCGATCCGCTCGGGTGCGAAGAAGGTTCCAGGCCGAATTGTGCCGCACACGGTGACCGTTGCCGCGTGAACGTCGAAGATTGCAAGCTCTTTGGCGAACGTGAGCGCCAGACTCCGAATAGCAGCCTTTCCAACAGCCAGAGCACCAAGGCTTGGTAAGGGATTAAGTGCGAGCCCGCCGCCGGTGAAAAGGATGGTTCCGCTTCTCCGCTCCACCATGTTAGGAAGAACCGCTTGAGCTGCGACGAATGCGCCTTCCACATTAACGGCAAGGCTCCGCCGCAAATCTGCTGCCAATAACTGCGCTAGAGGTTTGACGATCATCTCGGCAGCGTTATAAATGAGAACGGACACTCGACCGTTCTTTTCCTCGCAACGTTTGATCGCCAGCTCGAGTGAGCCGCTGTTCGCGACATCTGCGGCCTCTCCGTGATATGCAGTGCTAACGGGCAACGAACTTCTAGCTGAGATCAGCGCCTCTGGATTCCGTGCAAGGGCGCTGATGGCAAAGCCCTCCTCTGCAAAGCGCGTTGCAACCGCAAGGGAAAGGCCCGTTCCCATACCGATGGTCAAACAGTGTTTGTAAGATTCCGACACGAAAAACCCTCAGTTGCGAGAACTCAGCCCGCTCAAAGAGACATCTTGAGCGGGCACCAGAGAGCGAATTACGCCAGATTGGCCCAGATGGTCTTGTACTGGGTATAGTTTTCGAGAGCCTCAACACCCTGTTCGCGTCCATAACCCGACATCTTGTATCCTCCGAATGGAGCGTTTGGGTGGTACTTGTGCCAGGTGTTTAGCCACACCGTGCCAGCCTTGATTCTGTCCGCAACACGCAGCGCCCGTCCGAGATTGCCGGTCTGGATGCCCGAGGCAAGCCCATACGTGGTGTCGTTCGCAATTCGGATCGCATCCTCTTCGTCCGTGAAGCGAATGATCGGAAGCACGGGCCCAAAGATCTCTTCGCGAGAAATTTTCAGGTCGTTACTGGCATCGGCGAAAAGCGTCGGCTCAATAAAGAGACCCTTACCGTTGATCTTGCGAGTTCCCCCGCCTGCCGTCAGCCGTGCCGTGGACTGTTTTCCGCTTTCGATATAGGTAAGAATCTTGTCATACTCCGGCTTGGTTGCGATAGGACCGATCTGCGTCATAGGGTCCAGAGGATCGCCAAGAACAGCGGTCTTAGCCAGTGCTGTCAGCTTTTCCACGACTTCGTCGTAGACAGCGTTTTCCACTAGAAGGCGAGAGCCTGCCACACACACTTCCCCCTTGTTCCAGAAGATTCCCCAGAACGCCGCCTGCACGGCCTTGTCGATATCCGCATCCGCGAAGATGATGTTTGGGCTCTTGCCACCGAGTTCCATCGTCATGTGCTTGACGGTCTCAGCGCCATTGCGGATCAGGTTCTCGCCTACGGAGGTCGATCCGGTGAAGGCGATCTTGTCCACCTTCGGACTTTTCACTAGTACATCACCGATAGAACCGCCCGGCCCGGTAATTAGGTTGTAGACACCCTCCGGGACACCGGCATCAAGCGCCACCTGAGCCAATGCCAGCGCCGTCAACGGCGTGTCGGACGCCGGTTTATGGATCATGCAGTTTCCTGCCGCGAGTCCGGGTGCAATCTTCGAGCAGGTAAGAGCCAGCGGGAAATTCCAGGGCGTAATGGCAGCCACCACGCCGAGCGGTTCGCGACGGGTGAGAATGCGAATATCGTGCTCATAGCTGGTGCGGTATCCGCCGTTCATTGCTGCCATCGCTTGGCCTCCGAAGAACCGGAAGAGACCGGAGCAATGGGGCATGATAATTGTGCGGAAGTCCGTATAGGGCATGCCCATGTCCATAGCCTCGCGGATCGCAAAATCGTCCGCGCGCTCGTCCATCAAGTCGGCCATCTTGAAGAGAATTTTGGCCCGCTCTTCGTGGTGCATCTTGCCCCACGGTCCACTTTCAAACGCCTCGTATGCTGCATCAATCGCGGCTTTTGCGTCCTCCGCTGTTGCCTTGGCTACTTGTGTGATCGGCGCTTCAGTCGTCGGATCGGTGGTCGTCATCGTCTCGCCTGTCGATGAGTCCCGCCATCGTCCATCAATCAGAAGTTGTCCTTGCGAGACCTGCTTGCGCACGGGTACGCTGGGGTGCGCTTCTACGTCATGAAATTCTGTAAGTGTTGCAGATGCCATGTGAGATCTCCTCTTGCCTTACTGTGCGAATAAGACTGACTTTACGGCGAATCGCAGGAGCGCGCATCATGCGCAAAGAGAAATTTTCTCTGCCTCCTATGAGTAACGGCAGACCCATTCAAGGGGAGAACATTGAACTACTACTTTTGGGTAACGCCCTGTAGCTGTTATCGCCGGATGATCCCACGACGTGAAGCGAGTGCGACGGCCTCGGTGCGGCTCGTCGCATCCAGTTTTGCGAGAACGCTCTTCATATGCGCCTTCACGGTAGTGTCACTGATGAATAACTTCGCAGCGATCTCGCTGTTGGAAAAGCCATCCGCGACAAGCGTTAGAACTTCAGTTTCACGAGCGGTCAATGCTTCACTCGACAAGTGGTTGGTGAGCTTCAGAGCGATCACGGGGGGAATGTGTGTTCCACCAGCCGCAACCTGACGTAAACACTCGATAAGTTGCTTCGGTTCTATGTCCTTCAATACATAGCCCTTGGCTCCCGCACTGACACCGCGGAAGATATCTGCCTCTCCATCGTAGGTCGTCAGAATAACGATCAGGGCTTTGGGATCGAGCTCGCGAATGGCATGGATCGCACTGACCCCGTCCATCACTGGCATGTGCAGATCGATCAATGTAATCATGGGCCGATGTTCTCGCCAGAGCGTCACCGCGTTTTCGCCGTTTGAAGCTTCTGCTACAACCCGAAAGCCGCGCTCCGCCTGTATAAAGGAAACGATGCCGTTCCGCACCAGGGCATGATCGTCAGCCACCAGAACAGTCACTGTGCGGAGTTCAATAGCGGCCAATCGCTCCTCCTCTGGACATCTGAACGCAGACAGACGTTCCTCGATCTGAAGATTCAATCGCGATCGTCGCCCCAATTCGCAATGCGCGCTCATGGATTCCAGTCAACCCGAAACCCTCCGTCGCTCGACCTTGATCAAAACCATGACCATCATCTACAACGCACAATTCGGTGAGCGAATCGACCCTGCTCAGCCGAATAGTAATCTGAGATGCTGAGGCATGTTTCAGTGCGTTGGTCACGCATTCCTGCGCGATGCGAAGTAACTCCGCCTCATGATGCCCCTCAAGCACAATATCCACTGAATGGACAACGCGCACCGGAATGCCCGACCGTTTTTGGGCAGATTCCGCCATGAGGATCAGTGCTTCACGCAGGGATCGTCCGTCCAGTTCAACCGGGCGCAACGAAGCAAGAGAACGGCGCGCTTCGAGCAACCCAAATTGTGCGAGTTCAAGAGCGTTCCCGGCGTGAAAGGACTCGGCTTGCTCGTCGTTCATTGCGGTCGCGCTTTGCATCGCTCGCAATTGAACAAGTATCCCGGAAAAATGCTGCGCCATGGTGTCGTGAATTTCTCGTGCGAGTCGGGATCTTTCCTCGATCGCGGCACCGCGCCGAGCTTGTTCTGACAGCCCATGCAGATGGGTACTCAGCGCGAGATGATTAGCAAGCGCGCGCACTATTTCCTTGCGAGCGTTGCTCCAATTTGTCTCTTCGCAAAAAGCCATGGCGAGCATGCCGATCGGCTTATCTCCCAACGACACGGGGAAGCAAAGCACTTGCTTGCGGCCCGCTCGCCGGTGCCAATCGGCTGTTTCAGGCCACAACATTTCAGGTTGGCGCTCTACAGAAAGAATGTTGAAGCCGTCGGTTAGTGAAGGTCTAAATAGCCCGGAGACTAGGTCCGCCCGGAAAGGACCCTGCAAGAGGAGCGGTTCATATTCTTCAGGCGAATCTTGCAAACGGCCGTCCCTGCATCGCATTGATACGTTCAGCGCTTCAGAGATTGGATCGTAGTCGAGCCAGTAACAGACATCTGCGGATGCTGCCTGCGCAATGTCTACCAGAAGTACTTGGGGCGCTGCCGAAGTGTCGGGTTGTGACGACATTTTGCGAAAGCTTTCAGTAATCGTCGCATTCACGTTCATCAACTCGGAGGCCCGCTCCTGGGCCGCGATTTCTTTCTCGCGCGAGATAGCTGCCGACTTCGCCTGTTCGGTGAGACTTGTGAGTTGCATGGCCAAGCCAATTTGCTTCACGAGTGCTTCCGCAAGCTCAATGTCCTCTGGAGACCAATCCGCATCTTCGGTTCCGTAGACATTCACTGAACCCAAAACACGTTCGCCAGCAACCAAGGGAACCACCAGAAGAGAGCGCACATGCAGGGAGTCGTAGTAGCCGCGCAATTCCGCCAAACTGACATCAGTCGGAACATCCCGGATGACTATTGGCTTGCCCGAAAGGAGTGCCAGTCCGCGAGGGTGTGTTGGATCGAAAATCGTCTGCAGTTCCAAGGCGAACTCTGCTCCGCGCCGGCAACTCCCGTTCGAACACGCCGTATGCAAAGATAACTGAGACTGTTCGTCGAAGATCCACAAACAGGAACCTGGCGCGTGCAATTGGTATGTGATGATGTTCAACGCCAGCCCGACAAATTCATCGATATCGGTTTCCTGGGCTGCGATTCGAATACTCTGGCTCAATGCTTCGGCCTGTCCACGCGCTACAGCCTCGGCTCGTTTGCGTTCGGACACTTCGCGCTTTAAGGCCTCATTAGCCAGGGAGAGCCCAGCCGCTCGCTGCTGAGCGGCCCGCTCACGTTCGTGGCCAATCGTTTCACGGGCCTCCTGCTCTACTCGCTGACGCTCGATCGCAGAACCGAGCATTGCCGCGGCTACTTGCAGTGCGCGAATCTCTTCCTCACTCCATGAGCGAACCCGATGGCAGCCATCGAATCCGATTGCGCCACAAAGTTCTCCTCGCACAATAATGGGCAAAATAAGGTCGCTTAGAGTATCGACGCTTTCGTGGAAGGCAGCGTTATCGCCTGAACGGGTGAAGGGATCCCCCTGATAGGACTCGTGCCGGAGGAGAACGGCGAATACTTCAGGCATTTCGCTCTCGGATATTGTTAACCCTTCTGGGTATCCGGCGATGCCTGGTTTGAGCCAGAAAGCGTTGAGACTCGCAACTGCTGGTGATCCCTCAATCAGGATCATATATACGCGATCCACATTCGCCGCTTCACCAAGGACGCCGAGAGCGTTATCTATTTCTCGGAAATGCCGCAAGGTCAGTAGCATTTCCGAGAACCGGCCCACAGAGTGCAGCAGCCCGATCACTTCAGCCAAACGAGCGTTTGCGCCAACCAACTCTTCCGCCCGTGCCTGCGCAGCCTGTTCGCGCGCGCGAACGATTGCGACTCGCTCGATTTGCGTAGTCATTACATCCAACCGAAGAGCAAGTGCAGCGCAGGTCGTCGAGTTATTTCGAAGTCGATTGACATCGCTGGATCATGCATATACGGTGACCTCTATTCGTCGCAGACAGCAAGCGGAGTAGCATTCCGCAGGTTGCTCTGCGATCCAGTTTCCTCCAAGTATGGCTCAAGTTATCGGCTTTCGGTTGTCAAAGCTCGCCCCGGACTATCGCTGACGACCTCTCCTATGAGTCGCCGCCCCACGTCACGCACACTCTAACGCCCGATCGAGGTCAGACAGCAAGTCCTGAGTATCTTCGATCCCTGCGGCAAGCCGGATCAACCCTGGGCTTACACCCTGTTTTTGAACGACCTCGTCGGCCAGCCGACCCGACCACATCGCTGCCGGTTGAATCACCAGGGAGTCGACACCACCGAGACTTCCGGCATTGATAAATAATTTCGACGCTTCGATAAAGCGCCGCCCAGCATTGAGGCCGCCAGCGATTTCAAAGCTCAGCAGGCCGCCGAATCCTGACATCTGCGTTGCAGCCATTCGGTGCTGGGGATGTGATTCGAGGCCCGGATAGTAAACCGCCTTTACTTTTGAATGAGTTTCAAGGAATCGAGCAATGGAAAGGCCGTTCGCGTTATGCTGCTTCACGCGCAGAGCGAGTGTTCTCAGTCCCCGCAAGACCAACCATGCATTCATTGGGGCAAGCAGGCCACCCAGTGTCATGCTCATGTCCCAAATGCGATCAAGTAGCGCCCTTGAGCACACTGCCACCCCCCCAAGAAGATCATGATGACCGCCGAGATACTTGGTTGCACTGTGAATAACGACATCGATTCCAAAATCGCCGGGACGCTGATTGATTGGGGACGCAAACGTGTTATCGCAGACCGTTACTATCCCGCGGTTGATCGCTAGTGCGCTTGCTGATGCCAGATCCGTGATTTTCATTGTGGGATTTACTGGAGTTTCAAGGATCACCAGCTTCGTGTTTGGCCGAATGGCTGCCTCGATTTGCTCGACCCGCTCCGGCGCAATGAGCGTCACTTGGATGCCAAAACGCCCCAAAACCTCGTTTGCCAAAATGGTCGTGCCTATATAGTGGCTGCTCTGCGCAATCACGTGGTCTCCTGACCTCACGAGGCCAAGAACCGTCGTCGTCATCGCCGCCATGCCGGACGCAAACATCATGCCCGCCTCTTTGCCTTCCAGGTCAGCGATGATAAGGGCTGCCCGGGACGATGTTGGGTTTCCATGGCGAGCGTAAAAGTGATCGTTAAGCGGCTCCTTCGCCTTCCGGACGAAGTCCTCTGACTCGTCAGCAAAGTATGTTGCGGATTGCATGATCGCTGGTGCCACACCTGTGCCTGGTTCGAGCGCACGATCGAAATGAAGCGCCCTCGTGGCCGGCGAAAATTTCTGGAAAGCTTGGTCGTCTACTGGATTGCGTTTCGCCATTGTGTTTCGAAGCTCTATCTATTCACAGCATCGTTTTCTGACGCGGCATGTTTATAGTCATCCTGAAGATCCAACGCTCTTGACCTCCGAAGTGGCCGCCGAGGCTTTGCTGAATCGAGGTCTGGGATTTCAACAACAATCATCCGAAATTGGGTTGGTCGCCGCCCGCAACAAAAGTAGGCATGAGGCGCATCTGTTTCGAGGAAAAGTCCCTGACCGGCCTGGGTCTTGAACTCTCGGCCGGAAAGGACGGCACCGACGCGTCCTTTCAACGGATATAGGATTTCCTTCGTTCCAAGGGAGTGGGAATCGGCCTCATAACGCTCGCCGGGGAACATTTCCCATACCCAGAGCTCAAACATCACCGGTCCTTGTGTTCCGAACACCAGGCGTGCAGATCCGCCTTTAGGTCCGCGCCAAAGCACTTTGCCGGTATCTAGTCCGAACTCTTGTGCTCCTCCAAGAGCGGACATTTTTAGTAAATCCGACACTGAAACGCCAAGTGCCGAAGCCGTTTGGCAGAGAAGGCCTATGCTCGGATTGCCGGTCCCTTTTTCGAGCGCGGCAAGGCTGCCCTTGCTTACTCCGGCTCGGGCTGCAAGCCGATCAAGAGAAAGACGCCGAGTTTTTCTTAGGGCAGTTACGCGTTGTGCGATGACCGTGACGGTCGGGCTGGATAACGAGCGATTCATTAAAACGACCGTTCTGTTCAATATGATATTCTATCGAGCATGTCGACGCGAGGCGCAGTCATCCCTATCGTCACGGACGAGATCTGGCATAGATACCCGGAATATCGGGCAGTCAGTATCACAGTCCGAGGATTTCGTGCCGTCTTTGATCGCGCCGCGGGCTCCCCTCCGGTGCCGCCGAGTTGGTTGGAGCGCCATATCGAGGCTTGGCGCGAAGCCTTTCGCTCGTTTGGCGCAAATCCCCAAAAGACCCCGTGTTCCGTAGAGGCTCTTTGGAAGCGGCAGCAAAAGCGTGGGGGTTTGCCAACGATCAGTCCGACTGTCGATCTCTACAATCAACTAAGCATTCGATTCGGTGCTCCCTTTGGCGGTGAAGATTTAGATTGTTATGCCGGGGTGCCACATCTTGGATTTGCAGTTGGCACAGAAGAATTTGACACGAGCCGTGATGGCTTGTCATCCACTGAGCGTCCCGACCGTGGTGAGGTGATCTGGCGGGACCAAAAGGGAGTGACGTGCCGACGGTGGAATTGGCGCCAGTGTAGGCGAACGGCTCTCTCTGAGGCGAGCGAGAACCTCTGGTTCATCATCGACCGCTTAGCTCCGATGCCCGTAGAAGAGCTGGAGGATGCCGCCACAGCCTTAGTGATTGGATTGCAGCAGTTGTGCCCTACTGTGGAAACATGGACTTCCTTGATTGAGCCAAGATTGTAAATGCGCGCTTCGCTTTGCGTTTTATCCAGTTAGCCTACAATCGCCTCATCAGACTCGACGGGAAGTTACGGGGCTCCGCAACAATAAACGCCATTTGAAAAGCGGTTCTATCTTCTGGCCGTTGAGACTTTGCTACCGAATACCACCGCCTGCCGAACGGCCCTGTTAAGAGGCTATAGAGTATCTACGGATCGCAACGCACTTACTGCCTTACTGCGTGGAACTCCGGCGATGCTCAGGTGATAATACGACAGCAAGGGAGCCGCAGCGTTTGTCAGCCATCTGTTCGTCGGGGCACCGACCGCCGGCTGGGATGTGGAAAAGCGCGGGCTCTGGGGTGCCCCCACGATCTGTACCTGGCCAGCACCGAGCGCCATGGCTCGATTGATCGCGCTGTGCGCCTGCTGGGAATCGGCCAGGAACCAAGTCATTGATTGCCTGCGGACTCACAGGGGCGTATGGCGCGAGAGGTCCTAGAAGCTGCGCTTGTTGCACAGGCTGCACCGACGATCGTACTTTTGCAGGCGGGTGATCTCAATATCGGCACATTCGACAATTTTGAGCAACTGGTTCCGCTCGCCAAGAAACATGGAGCCTGGGTGCATGTAGACGGCGCTTTTGGACCATGGGCAAACACTACCTCAAAATTTCGGCATTTGCTCCGCGTCATCAATGGCGCGGACTCGTGGGCTACGGACGGACATAAGTGGTTAAATGTCCCCTATGACTGTGGCTAGGCTTTCGTAGCGGATACCGAAGCACATTGCGGCGCGCTCTCGCATAGAGCTTCCCACATCACTCACGGCGAGGACGCACGCGATCAGATCGACTGGAATCCGGAATGGAGCCGAAGTGGGAGAGGTTTCCCCACTTACGCCGCTCTCCGACAACTCGGAGCGTAAGGCGTCGCCGATCTCATCGAACGTTCCTGTTCGCATGCATTCGCGCTCGTTCATGGTATGGGTTCATTGCCGGATGTGGAGGTGTTTTGGAAACCGACGTTAAACCCAGGGCTCATCCGCTTCCTGGACACTTCGAAGGGCGCAACCGAAGCAGATCACAACCGACGAATTGATGAAGTGATTGCCCCTCTGCTGGCCACAGGAGAAGCATTTTGGGGGGACCACTTGGCGAGGCAGACGCGCTATGAGGGTTAGCGTCTGCAATTGGCAAGCGTCACAGAAGGATGTATCGCGCGCCATCGCTGCTCTAGAGACTTTTCTCAGCTACATCCGATGTGACGTTGAGTCACACCATCTAATGAGTGCGGAAAAAGCATGTGTTTTGAGAAATCGTCAGTTTTCAACGCGTCGCGGGTGCAAGTCGCACCTGCGACCTATTCGAGATCCGAATCAGACATACGGGCGACGACATTAGACTTAATTTCCGAATAAGCGCCACACGGAAAAGCATTGGACCCACCGTGATGCGGACCCTACGATGAAGACACGCACTTGACACGTCCGCTTGGCCGGGCTGTCTGCTCTTGGAGAACTCGTGTCATCGCAGCAGATTGACCGCACTCTTCGCGTTTGGCAATCCCGATCCAAACGCGAACTGGCGGCCGCAGATGCTCGCGAAATCACAACGAATATCACACGTTTCTTTGAGATGTTAAGAGAGTGGGATTCGAAAGAGCCGATGTTGAGGAAACGACCTTCCGATCGGCCGTCGGGCGGTTCGAAGTGACTTGAGTTTTCCTCGTCTCAGGGCGGAGAATAGCGGTATGCCCGGCCAAAGCAGCGACTCATCTGTTCAAGCCGTCGTCTACACCCGTGTCTCCTCGAAGGAGCAGGAGAAAGAAGGCTTCTCAATACCCGCGCAACAAAAGTTGCTTCAGAGCTACGCGGAGGATCAGGGATTCAACGTAGTTCGGGAGTTCGTAGATGTTGAGACCGCGAAGCGAGCCGGACGCAGCGGATTCGACGAGATGACGGCTTTCTTTCGTCGCAACCATGCGAAGTGCCGAACGCTTCTGGTGGAAAAGACCGACAGGCTTTATCGAAACCTGAAAGACTACGTCACTCTCGACGAACTCGATCTCGACATCCACTTGGTAAAAGAGAACCAGATCTTCTCACGCGAGTCCCGATCATCAGAGAAATTCATGCACGGGATAAAAGTTCTGATGGCCAAAAACTACATCGACAACTTATCGGAAGAAGCGCGCAAAGGGATGCTGGAGAAGGCGGAGCAAGGAACTTGGCCTTCCTACGCGCCACTTGGCTACAAGAATGTGGACGGAGACAACGGAAAGAAGATTGTCGTTCCCGATCCACAATTTGCTCCGATTGTGAAGCGTCTCTATGTCCTGTGTTCCGAGGGGACCTATTCAGTAAAGGAACTCGCCACCACGCTCGGCAGCGAAGGCCTGCATTACCGATCGGGCAATAAGATGGCGACTGCCACCGTTCATAAGATCCTCCGCAACAGAGTTTATTCGGGGCAATTTGATTGGGCAGGTCGTGTTTTCAAGGGAACATACGAGCCACTCGTCAGCCTCGATCTTTGGAACAGGGTGCAGGCTGTCCTTGATCAGCGACTCGCGAAGCGCTCGAAAAAGACCGACCACGACTTTCTGTTCACCGGACTCGTCACCTGCGGTCATTGCGGGTGCGCTCTCGTCGGCGAGATCAAGAAGGGCAAGTACATCTACTACCATTGCACCGGATTCAAAGGAAAATGCGCTGAACCTTACGTTCGAGAAGAGGTGTTGGTGTCTGATTTTTCGCATTTGCTTCGCAAGCTGGCCCTGGACCAAGCGATCGCCGACTGGGTATGCACCGCGCTGAAGGAAAGTCACGCCGATGAGCGAAAGCTTCACGATGAAGCAATCGCACGTTTGAAGAGTGAGCATCAAAGGCTCAGCAATAGGCTGGAGACGCTCTACGAAGACAAGCTTGACGGAAGAATCGATATTCCGTTTTACGACCGCAAGTCCAAGGACTGGCGAGCGGAACAATCAAAACTGCTTCAGCTCATTGGCGATCACGAGAAGGCCGAGCAATCGTACATGGACGAGGGCGTCCGCATCGTGGAGCTTGCGCAAAAAGCCGGTGACCTCTTTGACAAGCAAGTGCCCTCTGAAAAACGTCGACTCTTGAATTGCGTGATGTCTGGAGCTACGTGGAAGGAGGGTGTCTTGGAGATTCAGTTCCGTCAACCTTTCGACATGCTGATTGACGCTGTCGCGATAGTCGAAGCAAAACAGGCTGCCCGACAGAAGTCTACAACCGGAAATCCGTCACTTTCGAACTCTGCAAGTGACACAAACGAAAGCCCGAATGGCGTGTTGGCAGGACGTTTTGAAGACTGGCTCCCCGACATGGATTCGAACCACGATTAACGGCTCCAAAGGCCGCTGTCCTACCATTAGACGATCGGGGAGTGAGGCAGACGACGAGGTTATTTTACCAGTCGGCGTAGGCGGTGCCTTCGAGGCTATTTTTGTCGGAGCCGCTGCGCACGTCGAAGATGCCGGGGGGATTGGTGCCACCGGCTACCGGCGCGTCCTCCATGATAGTCTTCCAGGTCTCGTCGGAGTTGGTCATCGGGTCCTGCGGAATCTGGCGTAAATAGCCGTCAGTGACCAGATCCTGCAGGGCCTCCGGGGCTTTCTGCTTATCGATGGTGTACTCGTCGATCATCGTCCGCAGCGTAAACAGGTTGTTGCGCAGCACCGATTCCTTGGCGCGCAGAATCGACTTCTGGTAGATCGGCAGCGCGATGGCCAGCAGCACGGAGATGATCGCCATCACGACCATCAGCTCGATTAGCGTAAAGCCGCGCTGGAGTTTTTTTAATCTGGTCATGGCTGCGTTACCACTCCGAATAAGGCGTGCCATCGCTTGCCTTGTCGTTGGTCTTGGAATAGACGTTGAAGACATTCTGGCCGCCCCAAGAATTCGAGGTAGTCTCATCCTGCATGCTGCGTCTGCCCCAGTCAGCATCGCCAGTCATTGGATCTTTGTTGATGCGGCGGAGAAATTTCATCTTGCCGCTATCTTTGCCGGTTGTGACGGTGTTTGCCAGTTTGACGCCATCAACCAGGGTCTCGAGCGAGGCCGGGTAGCAATAGGCGTCCGGTCCGGCATCCTTGATTTTGCCCGCATCGCACATGTCCTTGTATTTGTCGATGGCGTGACGCATGTCGCGCAGGTTTTCGAGCAGTTGCTTTTCGCGCTGACGACGAACCTGGTAGCGAGCCATGGGCACGGCCATGGTCGTGAGAATCATTAAGATGGTGAAAGCCACGATGAGCTCGACGAGCGTCAGGCCGGCTTGCGTTTTGCGGCGACGCGCGAGAGCGGCCCCGGATGGGGAATAGCGAAATGACTGGGAACTGCGGAAAAACATGGTTACTAATTCAAGATTACTGATGCGGTTCAGTTAACGGGGGCGCTGACGCCTGCTGGGTCTGGCTCACAGGGCGATTTTGTGGAACGTTCAAAGCCTGAGGAACGGGCGGCGTCAGGATGCTCGGCTGCGGCACCGGCCCGGGTACGCGCGGCGTTGTCACGACGGGCGGAGCAGTGGGTGAAGGTAAGTTCACGGCCACTGTAGAAGCGCTGCGACCGACCCGCGGTACGCGTTCGGTGCCGGCGTAGATGCCCTGACCGGCCAAATCGTATTCGGGAGCACGGGCGATGTGCGGAATGATGGCGATGAGAACTTCGCTGTCGGTGTTGCTGCGAGTCTTTGTTCCAAATAGATAGCTCAATCCAGGAATGTTCGTGAACCCAGGCAAACCGGAGAAAGCCCTGGTGTTCTCCTGGTCGGACAACCCTCCCAAAATACTGACTTCCCCATCTCGCATCCGCACATTGGCTTCATCAATCTGCTGTCCAATCACCGGCTCCTGAATGCCGGCGATCGTCACAGGGGTCAGTTCGTTCGATATTTCAACGCGAACGTGCATGCTGATGTCTTCCGAGCCATTCACGTGCGGCTCAAGATCGATCAGCGTACCGATTTCAACCTGCTGAAATTGCGTCGTGGCATAGGGAATCGAGCCGGGTGTTGCGACGGCGGAATTTAACGAACCGGATACGTAGGGAATCTTCTGCCCGATCTTGAGCGACGCTTTGCCGCCGTCGGTCGCGCGAAGCTGGGGCCGTTGCAATACTTTGGTTGTGGAATCGTTGAGCAGAGCCGAAACGACAGTACTCGGAAGGGTAGTCGAAAAATCGGCGCTTGAAAGATGGCCGGCCTGCGCCAGCGTGAAGGTGTTGGGCGTAGTCGTTCCGGTTCCCGTACCGGTGCCTGTTCCTGTTCCTGTTCCTGTTCCCGTACCGGTGCCGGTCCCTGTTCCCGTTCCCGTGCCGTTGCCGTTATTGTTGTTGACCGGAGTGGGGCTGCGTGGCGTAAAGTTCAACGGGACGGATAACCCACCCTGCCCAAGCGCGGAAGCTCCAATCGTGGAGGCCAGAGTCTTATTTACTTCCATGATGATGATGTCCAGCGTGACTTCCGCTTTAGACTTATCCAGATCGTGAACCAGTTTCTCGACGATTGAGATGGTGTCGGGTGAGCCGCGCGCGATGATGGCGTTCTGGCTGGCTACCTGGAAGACGTTAGAAGTCAGCTTGGCGCCCGTGCGCACACCATTGAAAATTTCGGTGAACTCATTCGGTGTGCTGGCATTCTGAATATAGAACACCTTCACCACTTCATCCTGATATTCCTGACGCTTCTGCTCGCCTTCTTGAGTGACAAAAATGGCGTTGTGGCTGATCGGTTTCCAGAACGTGTGTGTAGTCAACGCGGTGTAATTGAGCGCCTCTTCGAGCGTGACGTTGGTTAGATCCAGGTTGTAATTCTTCGGCGTCCCGCCCAGCGTGTCCAGACCCGCTGGGTCTACCAGCAGGTTGATGCCGGCCAGTTTGCACACGCTCTCGTAGAGCACGCGCGCTGGCTGATTATTCACCTTCAGGCTGCTGATTTCGGCATTGATTGGCTTGAGGGTGGGCGGCCCTTCCAAGGAATTGATCCGTTTTTCGACTTCCTGGCGGGCGCGCTCGGCCGGCGTATAAACGGGCGCTCCCGGATTGCGGGTTCTCTCGCGCAGCATCGCTGTGGTGTTGCGGATCTCCTGCAACGAAGCCTGGTTGCCGGGATCGGCCAGAAAAGCTTTTTGAAACTGGGCCAGGGCCGGCTCGAGCTTCTGCTCTTTTTGCAGGCTACGCCCTTCGGCCAAGTGGATTTGCGCGACTTTGTCATGAATGCGGTGGTTATAAAGCTGGTAACCGGCATCGCTGGGATCAGCCGCCAGGGCGCCATCATACAGCTTGAGGGCGACGTCCCAGTTTTTCTCGGCTTCGGCCTTCTGCGCTTCTTTAAAGAGCTTGTCGCCCTTGCGGGTATGCGCTTCGAGCGAGCCGGTGAGCAGCGCCACCAAGCCCAAGAGAGCGACTACGAATCCTATTTTCTTGATCTGCTTCACCTTAGAAAATCACCTTCAAAACCAACCTCATCCAGACAATTCTGCCGGCCCACCCGCTCAGGACACACGCGTAACCAAGGAAAAACTGCCTTTCCCGGAGTATATTCCTCTCTTGGTTCGAATGAAAGACGCTGCGCATCACTGCGGCGTGCAAATAAGGAATACGAGAGGTGCGGGAAACTAGATGTGGAAGACGGCGCCTACACATTGTCTCAGCAAACGGATTTCAAGATTTTGAGCGACAACCGCTCGGCCGGGCACAACTATCACCTGGCAGACCGGTACGAAGCCGGGCTGGTACTCACTGGTACGGAAGTGAAAGCGGCCAAGAACGGCAAAGTGCAGTTGAAAGAAAGCTACGCGGAGGTCAACGACAACGAAGCGTGGCTAGTGAATGCGCATATCAGCGAGTATTCGCATGGCAATCTGATGAATCACGCGCCGGTACGAAAACGGAAGCTGCTGCTACACCGTTCCGAGATCGAGAAACTGCGCGCCGAGACGCGCGAAAAAGGGCTGACGTTAGTACCCACCAAACTATATATAAAGGCTGGCCGGATCAAGGTGGAGATCGCGGTAGGTAAAGGCAAGAAGTTCCACGATAAGCGGGAAGCGACCAAAGCAAAGGAGATGCAGGCGGAGGCCAAAGCCGAAATGGCGCGGCGGGCACGCCAGTAGGGCGAGGATTGGCAGGCTAAAAGAGGTCCATGAAAAACTTGAGCTAGCCGCAGATGGACGCGGATCAACCCAGATAAAACATTTTCTTGATCGGCGTTTATCAGCGTTTATCAGCGGCCAACACTTCTAATTATGCAGATTTCAATAGATACTTCACGAGTCGAGAAGTTGAGCGTAGATGCACTGGCGGTAGTGTGTTTTGAGAGCGCCGAGAACGAGCGCGAAGCGCAGGTGGGCAATGCGCCGAGTGCGCCTTCGTTGACTCCCACCGATCCGGCGGTGGCCGAGCAGGGCAGCTGGCTGGCGGAATTGCGCGCGTCGGGCGAATTCACCGGCAAGCTTTACGACATGGCGGTACTGCACCGGCCGCAAGGAGTTTCCGCCAAACGGGTGGTACTGATTGGTGGCGGCCCGCGCGACAAGTTTTCCACGGTCGAGATCCGCCGGATCGCTGGGGTGCTCATCCGCTCCTTAAAAACGAAGGGCGTGCGCAGCATCGGGCTCCGGCTCGAGAACGATGCCACGGCGGCCGATGTGACGGCGGCGGTCGAGGGCGCAATTTTGGGCGGATGGGAAGCCGACAAGTACAAAACTGACCCGAAGAAAAATCAGAAGCGCGTGGACAGCTTTACCGTGGCGGTCGAAGGCGGCGCAAAAGGTGAGTTGACGGCCGCGGCGCAACGAGGCGAGATCATCGGCGAGGCGCAGAACTTCACGCGGGATCTGGTGAACGAGCCGGCGAACAAGCTGACGCCTGCCGCGCTAGCGGAGGCCGCCAGCAGCATGGCGGCTGAGTTCGGTGTCGAGTACAAAGCGCTCGATCGCGCGGCCATGCAAGACCTCGGCATGGGCGCGCTGCTGGGTGTGGCGATGGGGAGCGAGAATCCGCCTTACCTGATCGAGCTCGCCTACCGGCCGCCGCGCACGGAAGCACGCGCGCATCTGGCGCTGGTTGGCAAAGGCGTGACCTTCGACACCGGCGGCATTTCGATCAAGCCCAGCGACGGCATGGAAAAGATGAAGTACGACATGGCCGGAGCGGCAGGCGTGATCGGAGCGATGCGGGCGATCGGCCAGCTGAAGCCATCCATTCCGGTGACAGCCTACGCGCCGCTGGTCGAGAACATGGTCAGCGGCATCGCGCAGCGGCCGGGTGATATCGTGACGGCGCTTTCGGGCAAGACGATCGAAGTGCTCAACACGGATGCCGAAGGCCGTTTGATTCTGGCCGATGCACTGACCTATGCCAACCGCAACGGCGCAACGCACATTGTAGATGCAGCTACCTTAACCGGCGCAATCGGCGTGGCGCTCGGGCACTACAACATGGGTGCGTTTACCAACAGCGAAGAGTTCCTGGGGCGTTTTCTGGCGGCCTCGCGGGTGGCGGGCGAAAAGGCCTGGCCGATGCCGATGGACGAAGAGTACAAGGAGTATTTGAAGTCTGCCTTTGCCGATCTGCCGAATATTGGCGGGCGCTATGGCGGATCGATCACGGCGGCCTGGTTTTTACGCGAGTTTGCCGATCCAACCCCCTGGGTTCACCTGGATATCGCGTCGACGGCATGGCTGGACGAAGGCAAGGCGTGGCTTTCGAAGGGGCCCACCGGTGTAGTGGTGCGCTCGATGGTGGAACTGGCGATGAACTGGAACGGCAAGTAGCTTAAAGGGAATAGTAGCCGGACTATACTCGGAAGGCGTCGCAATTTTCTTCCAGGGATTCGTAACCATGCAGCTTCGCGTTTTAGCGTTTGTATTGGCCGGCGGCAAGGGTACCCGGCTCTTTCCTCTCACTAAGGAAAGAGCCAAGCCGGCGGTGCCTTTCGGCGGCCGCTACCGCATCGTCGATTTCGTGTTGAGCAACCTGGTGAACTCCGGGATATATTCGATATACGTTCTCATTCAATTTAAGAGCCAGTCCTTGCTGCAACATCTGCGCGAGGGCTGGGAAGTGAGCGGGCTACTGAAAAATAATTTCATTATCCCGGTGCCGGCGCAGATGCGCTCAACCCACGAGGACTGGTATCGCGGGACGGCCGATGCGATCAATCAGAACATCAATCTGATCGAGCAAGCCGATCCGCATGTCGTGGTGATTTTCGGCGCGGATCATATCTATCGGATGAACATCCGCCAGATGATCGAATTTCATGTGGAGAAGCGGGCCGGTGTTACTGTGGCGGCCATTCCGGTGGACAAAGCGTACGCGACCGAGTTCGGAGTCATCGAGACGACGCCGGAACACAACATCATCGGCTTCCACGAGAAGAAAGCGGATGCGCCGACCATGCCGAATGATCCCGGACGCGTGTATGCTTCCATGGGCAATTACATTTTTTCGACCGACGTACTGCTGCGCGAACTGCATGCCGACAGCAAGAACGAAAAGAGTTCGCATGATTTCGGCAAAGACATTCTGCCTTCGCTGATTGGGCGCGCGGACATGTATGCCTACGACTTCAATACCAACGTGATTCCGGGCGACCCGATCGACTTGCCGCAGTACTGGCGCGATGTAGGTACGCTCGATGCATATTACGAAGCGAGCATGGACTTGCGGGCGGTTTCACCCGAGCTCAACCTGTACAACCGGCAGTGGCCTTTGCGCACGGCCGGTTACTTCGACGCGCCCGCAAAATTCGTGTTTGATGAAGAAGGTCGGCGCGGCATGGCGGTCGATTCGATCGTGGCCGGAAGCTCGATTGTGTCGGGCGGCTTTGTGAAATGCTCTGTGCTGGGCCGCGGCGTGCGCATTCATACGGGAGCGGATGTGCAGGAATCGGTGATCTTCGATAATTGCGATATCGGGCGGCATTCGAAGATCCGCCGGGCGATTCTGGATAAGAATGTGAAGATCCCTCCTGGAACGCAGATCGGGTACGACCTCGACGAAGACAGGAAGCGGTATTTCGTCACCGACAGTGGAATCGTGGTGATTGAGGGGCATCAATCGACAGTGGATATTTCTACTTTGCAGGTTTAGGCTACATAGGTAGGCGGTCGCCCGCTCGCGCTGCGTAAGCATTTCGATAACGATTATCAGCAGCGTGCCGCCATCCAGAATCGGGGTGGACAGCAGATTGAAGATAGCGAGCTGTAAGCTGACGATCGACATCAGGATCAGATAACTGTAGACGCCTTGCTGGGCCGCTTTGTTCGACAACTGGGCGATGCCGTCCGGTCCGGAAACCGATTTGGTGGAGACGGGGCGTTCGATTAAACTGCCGAGCACCTGAAATAGCATGAGCGTTCTGACGATTGAACGTCGAGATTCCGCAAGCGCGGGTACCAAGCCGAGTCTTACGAACTGCACGGACATTTTGAAGGTGAAGCGGATGCCCGCTTTCGAGCTTTTTGAGCATGTGCGAGACCTGCACCGGCTGGAAGGGCAAGCCGCCTAATCGATTCGCAACGCCTGTTGTGGGGCAATGCGCAATGCCCGCCGGATAGGCTGGATTGACGCCAGGACAATCGTGAACACGATGCATAACACGCAGGCAGCCAGTGTTCCGGGATCGTGTGGCGCGACACCGAAGAGTTGCGACCGGAGCAAGGTGACGGCAGCCAGCGCGCCGGGCACGCCGATGAGGGTACCGAGCGCGATCATGGAGGCTGCTTCCGAGACAAATAACCGGACGATATCTCTCGCCGAAGCTCCCAGCGCCAACCGGATTCCCATTTCACGGGTACGCCTCGTCAGCGTGTAAGAAAGTACTCCATAAATTCCTGCTGCAACAAGCAGCATCGCGAGTGCCGCAAACAATGTCGACAAAAACCCGAGCACTTCCTGGGTAGAGAAGGCGCCTTCGATTTGAGTCTGCAAGGTCTGTATGGCAAGTATTGGCGTATGGGGGTCGACATCCCGAATGGCTGTCCGCAATGTGGGCAGCAGCGGTGCGCACGCGCCATCGCAGCGTACAAACACCGTGAGGCTCGATGCGAGTAATTGCCCGGCATCCTGATAGACAGTGTCCAGGGTGGTTTCTCGTGGGCCCTGATCACGAATGTCCGCTACGACCCCGATGACCGGCAGTTTTCCGCCCTCGCTCCGAAGATAGCGGCCGATCGGATTCTCGCCGTGGAAATATGTTTTTGCCAGATGCTCGCTAATGATGTAAACCTGCTGTTTGTCCGGCGTGTCGGCGGCGTTGAAATCGCGGCCGGCGAGAAGGCGCGCGCCGATGGTATCGAAGTAGCCGGGATTGACACCGTAAATATTGGTCTGTACTGCGCCGCTGTGGGCATCGGTATCGAGTTTCATTTTCATCGAGCTTTCGAAATTGATCGCGAAGGCAGTAGCGGCAGCTTTCACGCCCGGGAGAGTGCGAAGGCGGTCAGTAACCCGCGCGTAGAATTGATTGGCGCGAGCGGAGGCGTAACCACCGGTGGCGGGCCTGATTTCGATAGCGGCTATCTCATCGGGCCGGAAACCGAGATTCTGTGTTTGCAGGTTGCGCAGCGTTCCGGCCAGTAGTCCGGCTGAAAGCACGACGATGAACGATAGCGCGATCTGTACGACGACGAAAGCCTTACGCAGGGCCACTCCGGTGCGGGTGTTTCCGGCGGATGAGCCGAGTGGCGCCGTCCGTGCGGCTTGAAGAGCAGGCGCAGCTCCAAACAGCAGCACGCAAACGATGGAGGTGGCCGCGACGAAGAGCAGGACGGTCCCATCCAGCGCGATATGCAACTGGTGAATCTGAGGAGTTGTGCGATTCAGGAACGAAAGCAGGATTCGTTCAATGGCATCGGCGACCGCGATGCCGGCTGCTGTGCCGAATACCGCAAGTAACGCACTCTCGACCAGCACCTGGGCCAGTATGCGCCTCCGCGAGCCTCCGATAGCGAGGCGCAAGGCAAACTCGGAGGAGCGTGCCGATGTACGCGAAAGCAGCAGTGTGGCGAGGTTGGCACAGGCGATGAGCAGGACGACCAGCGATACTGCCAGCAGAATCGACGCGGGTTTGGCGAGCTTTGAAGAAGACACAAACCCAGCGCTGCCGTCTCCGAGTTGAACAGCAGCCGCGTAGTTATGCAGCTTCGCGGACGCGAGATAGGTGCGGTTCAGACGAGTCAGCTGCCCCGCCGCGGCGGCCCGTGTTGCCTCTGGCTTCAGGCGCGCCATGGCAGAAAAAAGGGACAGCCGCGATGTCCAATCGAAATGGGGAATGCCGACGAAAGCCGGCATGTAATCGATAAGGCGGGTAGCGGGAATTTGCAAATCGATCGGCCGCTGTAAGTCCGGTCCGGTAAAGCCGCGCTCGCTGACGCCTACGATCTTGTACAGGCGCGTATTCAAACGAATGGTGCGTCCGACAACATCCGCAGCACCGCGAAACTGGTCTCTCCACAACCTGTAACTGATCACGCACACGGGATTGGCTTCGGCGTCATCGAGGTCGCGCTGCGTAAGCAATCTGCCGCGCTCCGGCTTGATTTGCAGGGTGCGGAAGTAGTCGCCGGTTACGAGCTCGGCGGAGAACCATTGCGGATGATCGCCGAACATGATGCTGACGTCGAGCGGACGCGTTCCCAATAAGCCGTCGGTGTGCGTTGCCTGCCGGTTTAGCTCGTTCAGCTGGCGATAGCTCAGAGTGAGCGGTTCGCCGGCATTCTTAAGCACTACCAATTGCGTCGCCCGCGGAACCGGCAACTGCTTCAGCAAGACAGCGTTGACAAACGAGAACAGAGCGGCATTGGCTCCGATCCCGAGTGCGAGCGAAAGCACTGCCGATGCGGTAAAGGCTGGATTTTTGCGGCACTGCCGGAGCGCGAAGCGGAGATCGCGGCCCACGTTTTCAAGGCTGCGAAAGCGAGCCTGGTCGCGGTACCGTTCTTTCGCAAGTTCGACGGGTCCGAATTCCCGGCGTGCTGCTTGCAGCGCGTCAACGGGCCCGAGGCCCTGTTTGGACTGGCGAGCCGCCGCTAGCGCAGCGAGATGTTCGTGAAATTCTTCCTGCAACCGAAGCTCGGTTGTTTCGGGGTGGAGGGTTGCAAACAGACGCCGGAAAAATGATTTGAACATTGACTACTCCGCAGGCGCGAGTACCCGCTGCATGACGCCGGCGAAGCGTTCCCAATCGGCCGTCTCTTGGCGCAGTTGCTTTTTGCCGGTTTTGGTCAACGAGTAGAAGCGCGCTCGACGCTTGTTCTCCGATTCGCCCCATTCCGAGGCAATCCAGCCCTTTTGTTCCAGGCGCAGGAGAGCGGGGTATAGCGTTCCCTGGTTCAACTGAAGAATGTTGGCCGACACCTGCTGAATGCGAACGGCGAGGCCATAGCCGTGGGTGGGACCGAGAGTTTCGAGCGTCTTGAGCACGATCAGATCGAGCGTGCCTTGCAGAATATCGGATTTGCCGGCGGACGGAGCGCTCATGTTGAAATTCAACAAGAGTATGACACCGCTCTTGTCGGATGTCAACAGATGGGCGACCGGAGGAACGGGCAGTGGTTTACAAATGACCGGCAGGGCTTACGAGTCGATTTGAAGACTCACTTTCCGATAGTGTGCGGATGTGTTCCAACACTAGTGCGTGGATGTGATGAACGATGGCGTCGGACCAGCAGCGCCAATACGCGGCAGGCCACAAGCCGTGCTGATACCAGGAGGTTCCTTCAAGCAGAGTGCGCCCGTGAGGTAGCAGGGATAGAGTGAATTGTCCTTGTTGGAAATGAAGTACCCGGTGAGATGCTTTGGGTAGATGGGACCGTACAATCCGGTCTCTTCCATCGAGGGCGGAGTAGCCAAGACCAGAAACTGGAGCTTGTGGGGCTCGTCCCAGACGGTTATGCGTTCGACAACGGGGCCAGTTGAAAGGTCGCAATAACGCGCAGCGCCCACGCCTCTTCCTATAACTCGTGTTCGCTTCGGATAAGCCAGACCAGTGCGGGAAAGCCAGTCCTTTGGATCTGCAATGTCGGGGAAGGCAACCGCATACTTCCAAACGCGCTCAGGAGGGGCGTTCACGACAATGCTCGTATGGACAGAGTAGATGGGAGGCTTGGCATGAAGGTCGAACCAGCAGGCGACGGGTAGAAGGAGCGCCATAGCCGCGGCGTGGCTGTCGTGGGGATCGAGAAAGCGGTAAACCAACCAGCTGCCGAGCGCACTTAAAAGAGCAACTGGCGGCACCGCCATGACAACGCAGATGATTCCTTCCAGGCCGAGCCCCAGGAAGCAGCAGCAGCTGATAGCGCCTATGAGCGCGCCAGCGCCGAGTGCGTGCAGCTGACTTGCCGGGCGGATGCTCCACGATATGAGTGCGCCTTCACAAAGCGGAAGCGCAATGAATATCGTCCAGCCATAAACGCCGTGGCGGAGCAAAGCGATGCCGGCCAGCAGCAGGCATGCAAAGAAGGCAATCGCGACCCAGGCACGCGTTCGTTTATGCATGGCTATTCTCCGGCGGCGATCTCGATCAACTCTAATACCGGCTTCCGCAAGGGGCGCAGGAGTGGCAGCGCGGAAAGGCGGACCAGGGTAGCGACCGTTTTGCAGGCGAGTGACAGCAGCTTTTCGGTCCGGGCCTGCTGAGGAGAGTCGTCGGTAAGCCAAAAGAAAATCACGCCCATTTGGAAGAACCAGAGCACTCCCGGCAGATGCCGCGAGAGATCCCTTGGAATGCGGAGACCGGATTTGTCAACAATCTTGCGAAACCAGGAGATATCGATATCTCGAATTTGTTTCGTCTCAACACTGAAGGGCGATAGGGGGTACTTCGGATCGGCGCCGTTCCGCAGCAAGGCACGAAGAACGCCGCGAGTGGGTGCAAAATGCGAGAGCTTGACACGAATCAGCTGGGACAAGCC
The DNA here is from genome assembly GCA_965277435.1 of Bryobacteraceae bacterium. Lineage (GTDB taxonomy): Bacteria > Acidobacteriota > Terriglobia > Bryobacterales > Bryobacteraceae > Bog-105. Next base: position 107,575 of record OZ255821.1, read on the forward strand.
AGCCTCAAGTCCTCTAACATCTTCGATCGCGTGCTGCAGCTTCTCCTGCATCTCGTCGCACGAGCGTTGGTAAAAGTCCATGACGATAGCGTCTTTGGAGGGGTAGTAATAATAGGCAGCCCCCGTTGCGACCTGCGCGTTCGCTGCAATACCGCGCATCGTCGTGTTTTCGAATCCTTCCTGTTGAAAGAGCGCAAGGGCAGCTTCGAGAATCCGGGCGCGGGTGGCTTCGGCTTTGGGCAGGACTTCTGATTTCGTCATTCTTGAACGTGTTCAATAAAAGTTTGCGGCAGAATGACGTTGGCTGTCAAGCATTATTTGAACGCGTTCAGAATCTCCGAGCGGTCAGGAAAGAGATCCACAAATTCCCGTTGTGGCAAGCGCGGGTTGAGCGATACTCGAGATTACCGTGGCATTGAGCGACACATCTCGAAGGCGTTTGAAGTTTATGTCCGGCGCTTACGAGAAATGACACCTTCGGAACGGGTCAATCTGGGCGTCGCGCTTTGGGAGGCTGGAGATTCGGTGCAACGCGCGGCGGCCAGACGGCAGGATCCTTGCGCCGGCGAGGCAGAAATCCTATTCCGGCTTGCGGTTAGCAGATTTGGGATGGAAGTCGCGCGCAAAGCCTACCAAGGCCGTAATGTCCCTGGCAGAGGCGTTTGAACCTTTGCGCGACGCGCTTGAGCGAACCGGAATTCGCTATGCGGTCGGTGGTTCCTGGGCCAGCACGGCATTTGGCGAGCCGCGTTTTACTAACGACGTTGACATTCTGGCTGAGTTGACGCAACGGTTCCGAAAGCAGGCCGACGAGTGTCGCGATGAGTCGCTACACAATGGGTACGAGTGGCCAATATCACTTAACTTAGTTTTGACACAGGCCCGGTAAAGGTTGGGGAAGATCGCGCGGCTGGTAGCGGCTTTGCGCCGCAGGAATGCCGCCACGAATGGCGGCATAGCAGGCCTGGAGACCCGCTCCACCCAACGGCAGTGAACGATTTGCTGGGACAGCTTACTGGAAGCGACTTTACGTGGCAGACCGTTCAATCTGGTTACTTCCGGTATTGCCCGGTATTAACGTGTTCCAGCCGGTCGACGACCTTGCCGTTGAGATTTTCTTGGATGGCGAGATGGGTCATGGCGGTGGTGGGAGTGGCGCTGTGCCAGTGCTTTTCGCCGGGCGAAAAAAGACCACATCGCCGGGGCGGATCTCCTCGACGGGTCCGCCCGCGCGCTGAGCCCAGCCGGTGCCCGCGGTCACTATGAGGGTCTGGCCGAGCGGGTGCGTATGCCAGGCAGTTCGGGCGCCGGGTTCGAAGGTCACGCTAGCGCGCCTTGCACCAGCGCCGGGTCAGGGGCCTGGAAAAGCGGATCCATGCGTACCGTCCAGGTGAACCATTCGGCGGTTCCCTGCGTGGAAGGCTGCGAGCCGACTCGTACGATGTCCATATTGATAGCCGTCTTTGTTCTGTGTGTTATCGCTTCGGTGGTGGGATCACTGTCTGTCGAAAATCAATTCGTTGTGGTAGGTCTGGCCTTGGGCGTCTGTTCCATCTACTCTTGTTCTGAAAGTTTTCCCGTCCAGTGAGACGATGCCAAGAACATCCTCGATCATTTTTCCGTTCACCTTCCAGATGTCGTGGATTGTCCTGCCTTGAATCGTCGAGTTAGCGTTTGCCATACTGTCCACCGAAACTTCTGTACCGTTTGACCACGGTAAGGCGGCCTTGTGGTCAGCCTTTGGTCAGAATGCGGCTGATGTCGTTGTAGATCACGAACACCACTACCATCATCAGGAAGACGAAGCCCAGTTTGAAGATATTTTCCTTGAGCTGGAGGCTCATTTCGCGCTGCATCAGCATTTCAATCACCAGCATCAGCAGCGTGCCGCCATCGAGAATCGGGATGGGCAGCAGATTGAAGATGGCGAGTTGCAAGCTGACGATGGCCATCAGGATTAGATAACTGTAGGCGCCCTGCTGGGCGGCTTCGTTAGACATTTGCGCGATGCCGATCGGTCCGGAAACGGATTTGGTGGAGACGCGGCGTTCGATTAAACTGCCGAGCACCTGAAAGAGCATGAGCGCGTTCTGGCGATTGAAACGTAAAGATTCCGCAAGCGCGGGTACGAGGCCGAGCTTTACGAACTGCACGGGCATTTTGAAGGTGATGCCGATCAGCCAAGGGGTTTTTGGATCGCCGGTGGGCTTGGCGGCGACGGTAATCTGTTTGGCTTCGCCGCGGCGCATGACTTCAAACTGCACCGGCTTGCCGTTGGAATGAAACACTGCCTGGCGGACCGTGACCAGCGAGCCGACGGGCTGCCCGTTTACCTTTACAAAAACATCGCCCGTTTTGAGCCCGGCGAGCTGGGCGGGCGATCCGCTTTGCACGGTACCCACCTGAATGTCCAGTTCACCGCTCCAGCCCGCGTCGCCGACACCCTGCTTCGGGTCCATCTGCGGGGTGACGCTGGCGGTGATTCGTTTGCCGTGGCGAACAACCGTTACTGGAATGGGGTGGTTCGCATTGAGCGCTTCCTGCATCAGCACGTTTTCCCAGTTCGGGTCCTGCTTACCGTTGATCTCGACGATCTTGTCGCCAGTCTGTAGACCGGCGGCCGCAGCCGGCGAATTCGGGGTGACGGCGGTAAGCGTGGGATCGGTGGTGTCCGCTTCCCTGGGGAAGGCATACATGTACAGACCGGTTACCAGGCCGATGGCCAGCAGCACGTTCATTAAAGGCCCGGCGACAATGACGATGGCGCGCTGCCAGCGGGTCTTGGCTTGAAAAGAGCGTGGATCGGCGGACTGGGTGTCGCCCGGCTGTTCGCCTAGCATGCGCACGTAACCGCCGAACAGAATGGCGGAAACACGGAAATCGGTATCACCCCGCTTGAAGCCAAAGAGCCGGGGACCGAACCCGATACTGAAGGTCTCTACCTTTACGCCCACCGCCAAGGCCGCCCAAAAGTGCCCCAGCTCATGGATCAGGATCATGACTCCCAAGAGAATCACTACCCAAAAAAATGGCTGCAGAAAGCTCACTCGCTAATTATCCTTCGTCTTTCGATCCTAATTGATTCGACGTGGCAAAATCGCCAGGGCGTTAGAACGATACTGCCTAATGCGTCCGAACCGGTCCACCTGGCTCGGCCGTCCAGCGCGACCCGGCAATGATCCTGCTGGCGACTTGGCGCGACTCGGCGTCGATTGCCAGCACTTCCTCTATTGTCTCCGGTTCGCGCCCCGGCTGGCATGCCAGAGTCTCCTCAACGACCTCGGAGATGCCTGGGAAGGGGATTTGGCCGTTCAAGAAAGCCTCCACAGCTACCTCATCGGCAGCATTCAGGGTACAGGTTGCCGAACCGCCGTTGTTTTGGGCCTGATAGGCCAAATCGAGCAAGCGAAATTTTTTGAGGTCGGGCGCGGAAAACTGCCAGGTGCGCGGGGCTGTCCAATCGAGGCGAGGGACCGGAGTTGGCTGCCGTTCCGGATAGGTGAGAGCGTATTGAATGGGCATGCGCATGTCGGTGGCGGAAATTTGGGCGATGATGCTGCCGTCGTTGTATTCGACCATGGCGTGGACGGAGGATTGGGGGTGGACGACCACGTCGACCCGCGAAGGAGGTAGATCGAAGAGCCAGCAGGCTTCGATCACTTCAAAGCCCTTGTTCATCATGGTGGCGGAATCGATGCTGATGCGGCGGCCCATTTTCCAGGTGGGGTGATTCAGCGCCTCTTCCGGCGTGACCTGCCAGAGTGCGCCGGCTGGGGTATCGCGGAACGGGCCTCCTGAGGCGGTTAACAGGAGGCGTGTGACTTCGTCGCGTGTTCCGGCGCGAAAGCACTGGTGCGCGCCATTGTGCTCGCTATCGACAGGGATGAGTTCAGTACCGCGGCGGCGAGCGGCTTGCATGACCAGCCTGCCGCAGGCGACCAGCACTTCTTTATTGGCCAGACCTACGCGCTTGTTTTGACAGATGGCTTCATAGGTGGCTGCCAGGCCCGAAACGCCCACAATGGCCGCCATAACAAATTCTGTTTCAGGCGCGATTGCAGCCGCTATCATGTCGGCGGTTCCGTGGCCTAATTCCGGCCACTGGCTGCGCGGAAGTCCGCTGGCGCTTAGCAGGGTGGTAAGACCGGAGAGGTCCTTAGAATCGGCCATGACGACGACTCGAGGTTTGAACTCCTGAATTTGGGAGCTAAGTAGTTCGATGTTCCGGCCGGCGACTAAGGCGTGTATTTGGAAGCCGGTGGGGTTTTGGCGCACGACGTCCAGCGTACTGGTTCCGATGGAACCTGTTGAGCCTAGTAGAGTTAAGTTCATTTAGAGGGGTAAGGCAAAGGCGGACAAGGAAGCGTTTGGCGTGGTTTTGAAAAAAAATTTGGAATTCGGTATAGAAAAAGCTTGCATTCCATAAATCCATATTCTAATATTGGAATCAAGCCAGGGAGGCAACTCCCACCAAAGCGAGACTAACCTCATAGAAAGACCCCTGAAGCAACACCTCCCTGGCGCCCGAAAGGGCTTATGGTTGCTTTAAGCTTTCTGCCTCAAAATTTCCGCTAATAGCAGTTCCCATCATATTCTTTTCTTGCTGATTTGCCGATAGACTCTTAGGGAAGTAATACCCCTGTGTCTAAAACAACCGATTCTCAACCCCTCCGTCCGGAGACCGATGTGATGACCCGCGGCTTCGACCCGAGTCTCTCAGTCGGATCTGCTCGTCCCGCCGTATTTCGCAGTTCTACGTATGTGTTTTCGAGCCCCGAAGCGGCAGAGCGCGCCTTTGACATTTTAGGCGGTCGAGCCGAGCGGACGCTGGAAGAGAATGTGGACCTGGTTTATTCACGTTTCAATCATCCGAACGCGCAGATCCTGGAAGATCAGATTCTGCCGCTCGAACCGGGCGCGGTAGCGGCAGCGTCGTTCAACTCCGGGATGGCGGCCATCATGACGGTGCTGCTGGCGGTCTTGAAACCCGGGGATGCGATCGTGTACACGGTTCCGATTTATGGAGGCACGCAGACGCTAATCCAGAGTTTCCTGCAACCGTTTGGCATCGAGGGCATTGCGGTACCGGCCGGGCAGACCGACGCGATTGATGGTGCGATCCGCAGGACCAGAAATTTGCGGGTGGTGCTGATCGAAACACCGGCGAACCCGACGGTCATCATGACCGATATTCGGAAGGCCTGCGAAGCCGCCGCACGCGGGAGTTCGGCCCCGAACGGCGCAGGGCATCTGCAGCGGCCGGTGGTGATCATCGACAATACTTTTCTGGGCCCGGCCTTTCAGCACCCGCTCGCGCTGGGCGCCGATGTATCGATTTATTCGGCCACCAAGTATCTGGGCGGATTCAGCGATCTGATCGGCGGCGTGGCGCTGGTGAAAGACCTTTCGCTGATGAGCCGGATACGCAGTAAGCGGAGCCTCTTCGGGAACATCCTACAGCCGGACGAATGCTGGCTGCTGAATACGCGTCTTCCGACTGTGACATTACGGATGAATCGGCAGAGTAAGAATGCGCAGCGCATCGCGGAAAACCTGGCGGATCATCCGAAGGTCGAGAAGGTGTATTATCCGACGCTGTTTGACAATCCGGAGCAAACGCGCATTTATCAGGAGCAATGCGAGCATCCGGGCGGCCTGGTGTCGTTTGATGTGAAGGGCGGGAAGGCGGCGGCGTTCAATGTGTTGCGGCATTTGCGGCTGGCGCGGAATGCGGTGTCGCTCGGTGGAGTTGAAACACTGGCTTGTCATCCGCGCAGTACGACGCACTCGGCGTGGTCGGCGCGGGATCTGGACGAATCGAGTATTGGGGAAGGATTGATCCGGCTCTCGTGCGGCATTGAGCACTGGGAGGATTTGCTGGCAGATTTCGAGCGGGCGCTGGAAACGGCGTAGGGGGGCCCGGTCGTGCGGCGGAAAATGCCGCCACGAATGGCGGTGTAGCAGACCTGGAGGCCCGCTCCACCCTTGGGGTTATTTGAAGAAGATGCGCCAGGTCATGACTACCAGGGCGTGCATCACCATAGGGGCGCGGACGCTGTTGGTTTGGGTGTAAATCCAGCCGAAGATGAGGCCCAGGGCGGTGGCGGTTACGGCGCGCTGCCAGTTGGGATAGTGTCCAAACCAGAGATGGGCGCTTCCATATAGGAGGGCAGAAATCAGGATCGCCGCCACTTTGGAACCCCATCCGTTGAGCAGAGCGCGGGCGATGACGCCGCGAAAAAATAACTCTTCGCCGATGGCGATCACCCAGAGGGCCCCGAAGAAGACACCGACGCCGAGGGCGGCAATCTGCCACCAGGCACCGCGGGCCGGAGCGTAGCGGACGTCATGTGTGGCGAGCGCGAGCAGCACGACCGGCACGATGGCCGCCAAATAATACAAGACGCCGATGCGCCACTCCTGCGCATTGGGCCAGAAACCGAATGCGCCGGGATTCCACTCTCGCAGTATGAGCAAAACGGCAATGGCGAGGCGGATCCACATCAGGTGTTCGAGAATATCGATGCGAAGGTGCGGGTCGGGGGAGAGGTAGATGCGCGGGAAGACGCGGAGCACGACAGGGGCGGCGACGATAACCAGGAAGCCGATATTGTAAGCGGGGCGGCGCGGCAACAGGATGTACCAAAACGAAAGAAGGCCGGTCAGGAGTGCGACGAGGGTAAAGGCGTTTCCCTGAAAAGTTCCGGCGAGAGAGGTGAAAACCAGATAGGGCAGCAGCGCGCTAGCCCACAGCAGCAATGCTTGCCGGGGAGGTGAGCGGAGGGAAGCAAACCAGTCGCGCGTGCTTTCGAACACGGATGCCAAGTAGAAAACAGCCTCGAGCAGGAACGCCGGAAGGGCAGCGTTCATAATCCAATAAGAGGAAGGATGCTGCTTTGCAAAGATCAGTGCTGCCACGAACAACGCGATCCAAGTGCAGGCTAAAGCTATGAAAAATGGACGGGTTGCCCTCAACATCGCCCTCATCGTAGCATCGGGAATCATGGCTTCCTGGGCGTTTGCCTTCGATATTGGAGCGCCTCCGGGATTATTGCGAAAGATCGCCCAGCGCGAGAGCGAGAATGCGCGCGCGATGAGCAATTACACCTACCGGCAGTCCGTGACGGTTCAGGAATATAACAATCACAATGCGGTGGAAGGGGAGTACCGCGAGGTGCGGGACATCATTTTTTCGCCCGAGCGGGGGCGTTACGAACAGCCTGCCGAGGCGCCTCACAATACATTGGCGCATATAAAGCTGACCCCGGTGGATTTTGCCGATATTCGGGACATCGAACCGTTTTTGCTGACCAGCGATAAAGTTTCGCTGTACGAGGGAGAGTATAAGGGCGAAGAAACCTTAAACGGCGTGCCGTGTTTTGTGGAGCATGTGCGGCCGCGACAGATTTTGTCGGGGCAAAGATTTTTCGACGGGCTGCTGTGGGTGCGGCAGAGCGACTTTGCGCTGCTGAAGAGCGAGGGACAGGCGGTGCCGCAGATCGAGACGTTGAAAGAACAAAATTTGACGCCGCACTTTACGACGATTCGCAAGACGATTGACGATAAGTGGTTTTTTCCGTCGGAGACGTATGCGGACGATACGCTTTATTTTCGGGATTGGCCGCAGCGCATTCGGATTGAGATTCGGTACCTGAATTACAAACGATTTGGGGCGGAATCGACGGTTACGTTTGGGAGCGGGCAAGGGCAGCCGGGTGCGCCTGTGCCGCCCGGAAATGGAGCGGCTCCGCCTCCTGCTGTTAACCCGCCGCATTGAGGGGCTGAAGCAAGCGGCTTTCGTATATCTTGCTACGTATATCTTGCTACGTATATACGTATATGCGAGGATGTATTCATGGCAATCGCGCGCGTTTTTCAGTCTGGAAACAGTCAGGCTGTTCGTTTACCGAAGGAATTTCGAGTAGCCAGCGACGAGTTGGAGATCTCCCGGCGGGGAGACGAAATCATACTGCGTGAAAAAGCGAAAGGTTTGGCCCGCGCTTTCGAAATATTGGCCGAGTTGCCGGACGACTTCTTTCCAGCGGTTCGCGAGAACTCGTTGCCACAGTCGCGTGAAGAGCTTTGAAAGCGGCTCGGTTTTTGCTCGATACAGACATCTGCATCTATATTCAGCGTCAGAAGCCTTTGCAGGTGCTAGCGCGCCTGGAGGCTCTCAAACCCGGAGAGGCCGTGGTCTCAGTCATCACCTGGGGCGAACTCATGTATGGCGCTGGAAAGAGCAGTCAGACTAGCAGGGTTCTGCAGGTTTTGGACGAATTTGGCGCTATTGTTCCTGTTCTGCCGATGCCGGAGCAGGCTGGCCGGAGCTACGGCCAACTCCGCGCAAAGCTGGAAGGTATGGGGCAGCCTATCGGGAACAATGATTTGTGGATAGCTGCTCATGCCATCGCGGGCCTTTCGCTGGTGACTAATAATGAGTGGGAGTTTAAACGGGTACCGGGGTTAGTAATTGAGAACTGGAGCGTTTGACTTCATGCATGTGCATGTTATGATTTCAGGTATGCGAACTACTGTTGAAATTACACCGGAACATCGCAGCGCGTTAATGACTATGGCGTCAAACCGTGGGGAGAAGGGTTTTCGTCCGTGCTTGAAGATGTGATCGACAGTTATCTTGAGGGCGAGGCCGAGCGCAACGCTCACCGGAGCGATTTTATCGCTTTGGCGGGTGCGCTGAGTGAAGAATCGGCCAACGAATTAGAAAGCGAAGTGGAAGAGATCCGCGCTCACTGGCGCTGATGCTGGTCGATAGCGACGTACTGATCGACTATCTTCGGGGGCGTGAGCCGAGCCGCAGCCGTCTGCTGGCGGAGTTTCCCGTCCGGCGGCTACAAACCACGGTGATCAATCAATTCGAGTTGCTGGCAGGGGCGCGGCGGCCCGATCAACGTGGCACTATTGAACAGCTGCTTCGCTTGTTAATATAGTTGCGGTGGATTCGGATGGTGCTGCGATGGCCGCGAATGTGCGTCGCGACTTGCAGGTGCAGGGCCTCGATATTGGGATGGGCGATAGTCTGATTGCTGGTGTGGCTCTGGCCAGACGGCTTCCGCTGTTGACCCAGAATCGCAGGCACTTTGGGCGGGTGCCTGACTTAAAGCTGATCGACTTGGCTTAAGGTCTCGAAATCGGCCGGCGTGTCGACGTCTCCCGCTGCTTCCGGCAAGTCGAAGGGGGTGACGGTCCGGGCGGGATCGCGCAAGAGGGCTCTTGCTCCCGGTTCCGGCGCGAGTGACTCCAAAGCTGACAGCATCGAGCGAGGGAATAGCGCGGGAACGCCCAGTGTTTGGTTGTAACGGGCAGCCACAATTTGGGAATTCGCCTGTACGAAGGCGGTGCGGAGAGCGCGCAGATGGTGGCAGGTGACGAGCGGCTGATCGGCCAGCAGAACGGCGATGGCAGCGACGTCGGTCTGCAATTCTCGCAGGCAACGCGCTCCGGCGGCGATGGATGAACCCATGCCTTTCTCCCAGTTGTTGTTTTCAACGATAGCGACAGCGTGTGCGGCAATTTTCCGGCGTACCGTCTCGGCTTGCGCGCCGAGCACGACTACGATAGGGTCAAAACTTGCTTCGCGCGCCTGGTGAATAGCGTGCTCCACCAGCGTGTTGCCGCGAAACGGCAGGAGTTGTTTGAGTTGACCCATACGACTAGCCGATCCTGCCGCCAGCAGAATAGCGGCTACCGGCAGGTCGCTCAAGCCTTCCCGCTTTTAACCAGTTGCAAGCCACCGCGTACGACGGTCGCACTCTCCAGCTTCAGCAGTTCCCGGCGTGCGATTTGGGCCCAGGTACTGCTGCCATCGAGCTTCAGATAGCAGCGCCAGTGTTTTACCGCATTCATCACATCACCCAGGGTCTGGTTTAACAACGCCAGGTTGTAGTGAGCATCGGCATAGGCGGGGTAAATGCGAATGGCCTCGCCGTAGTGATGCAAGGCGCTTTCGGAGTCGCCGCGCTCGTCGTACAAATTTCCCAGGTTGAAATGCGGCAATGCGTAGTCAGGATCGATAGCCAGCGCTGCCTGGTATTGCTGCTCGGCATCGGCCCAGGCATGCCCGTTGAAGAAGACGGTGCCTAAGTTGACGCGCGCTCCGGCGGAGTGGGGGTCGAGTTCGGCAGCTTTCTGGTAGGCCTCGATGATCTGGTGGTAGGGAGCGCCGGTTTGTTCGAGTGTGAGACCTCGTTCAAACCAGCGATCCGCCTCGAGCTTATGCCGTAAACGCTCGGCGATGGCTGCGCCACTCTTAGCGGCAGCCGGAAGCTGAAGCAGCTTGTTTAACTCTTCCTCGGCGAAGTCGAAGAGTAGCTGGCCCGAAACCGGCTCGAGCTTCTGTTTGCCGATTTGAATGCGAATCCGACGCCCGTCTTTATAGACATGCACATCTTCTCCTAGATGTGGTGCATCTTTCAGATACGCCTGCAGGGAATGGAGCGCCTGCCGTACGCGGCCGGGATGGGCATTTTCTTCCCGTAGACGAACCAGCCGTTTCAGGGTTAGCAGATGGGAAAAGGAATAGTGGGCCAGTTCAGGAATCAGCCGTTGCCGCTCCCAGCTTTTCAACTGGCGATGGTCAATCTTCAAAAGGCGACAGACTTCTTTTCGAGTGTAAGCACCACCCGTTTCGCCAGGCGGGGGATATTGCGAACCTTCCCGCAGCAGCACGCCCCGATCATAGCATCGGCCTGCAACAAGCTGCTCAAGGCGGAAAACAAACTGTCAAAAGCTGGTTTTAGCCGTTCGAAACCAATCGGTTGGCGGACCTGCGTGTTAAATTCATACTAAAAGGGTCGTATATATGTTTGCCCGCAAATGGTTCCGGAAGACAGGCGCGAAAACGAGCCGCACGGCCCATACTTTAGCTGACCTGCCGATCGGCCAGCGATGCGTTCTGGACCGCATCGACCTGCCGGAGGATATTGGGCGGCGGTTGATGGAATTAGGCTTTTTGCCGGGCAATGAAATTACGCTCGCGAGACGCGCGCCGGGCGGCGGTCCGCGGGTTTTTCGTGTAGATGGATCGGAAGTCGCTTTGCGCGAGGAGACGGCCGGCCGCTTATTTGTGCGCCGTCATCCAGAGTCGGATCTTATGGTTCTTTCATGAGCAGCTGTCATAGCGACGCAACGCGGACCGGGCTTCTCCCCAATCCTTCGATCGCTCCGCCCAGTCCGGCTGGTGAGCGGGACATCATTGTCGCGATCGTCGGGCCACCCAATTCGGGCAAGTCGACTCTATTCAACCGGCTCACCGGCCTGCGTCAAAAGGTGGCGAATTTTCCGGGCGTAACCGTTGAACATCGAATGGGCCGCGCCAAGCTGAAAGACCACCATGAAGTCTTTCTGGTGGATCTGCCGGGCGTTTACAGTCTGCATCCGCGCGCGGAGGACGAGAAGGTCACACACGATGTTCTAAAGGGCGAGCGGGCGGACTTTCCGAAACCAGATGCGGTCATTTTGATCCTGGATGCGACTAATTTAGGGCGCCATCTGGTGTTGGCCGCTCCGATCCTGGATCTGGGCCTGCCTACCTTGATTCTGCTGAACATGGCCGATGATTTGGCTTTGCGCGGTGGCAAAGTCGATATCGCGGCGCTCTCGGCCGAGTTGAATACTACGGTGGCTCTGATTAGCGCCTCCAAAGGGACGGGCATTGACCGTATTCAGCAATTTCTGCTCGGCACCGCAGTACGACTGAATGCGCCTCCCGCCCGCATCGAGCTGCCCATCCTGCAGGATGTGCCGAAGTGCCGGCAATGGGCGGCGAACCTGGGTAAACGCGCTTCCTATCGAGCGCCTGCGCCACCGATCTGGACGCGACGTCTGGACAGCATCTTCCTGCATCCGGTGGGTGGCCCGCTTATTTTCCTGGCGGTAGTGGTGGCAGTATTCCAGAGCATTTTTTCTTGGGCTCAACCGGTGATGGATGGGCTGCAACATGCCGTGGCAGCTTCGGGCGTTTGGTTCAACCACGTGATGCCCGATTCGCCGTGGCGCTCGCTGCTTGTGGATGGCGTTTGGAAAGGCGTTGGGTCGGTGGTGGTGTTTCTGCCGCAGATTCTGCTGCTTTTTCTGTTTATCGGGGTGCTGGAGGATTCGGGATATCTGGCACGGGCCGCTTTGATCGCCGACCGCACGATGGCCAAGTTCGGTTTGCAGGGCAAATCGTTTATTCCGCTGCTGTCGGCCTATGCGTGTGCTGTTCCGGCGATTATGGCGACGCGCGTCATTGAAGATAAGCGGGACCGCATGGCAACCATCATGATTGCGCCGCTGATGACGTGCTCGGCGCGGCTGCCGGTTTACACGTTGATCATAGCGGCCTTTGTGCCGAACATTCCCATCCTGGGTCATTTTCTGTCTTTACCGGCGGCCACCATGCTGGGTTTGTATGTGTTGGGATTTTTGACGGCGGTGGTGATTGCGCGTCTTCTGAAATCGAGCATTCTCAAGAGCCGCGGCACGAATTTCATTCTGGAGATGCCGCCGTATCGCTGGCCCACTATGCGGTCGCTGAGCTTACGGCTGGTGGATCGCAGTAAAGTGTTTTTGCACCGCGCCGGGACGGTTATTCTGCTGGTTGCAATCTCGATTTGGATCCTGGCGCACGTACCGCTTCACAACGGGCACGCACCCACGCTCGAAAACAGCTTCGCCGGCACGATCGGTAAGACGATTGAACCAGTGATCAAGCCGCTCGGCTTCAACTGGAAGATCGGCATCGGCCTGATCACGTCGCTGGCGGCGCGGGAAGTGATCGTCGGAACCCTGGGCACCATCTATGGCATCGAAGGAGACGAGCCTTCTCAGGGGCTGCAAGCTGCCATTCATCATGATTTAAGTCCGGCGGGCGCGGTTGCTTTGCTGGTGTTCTTTGCCTTCGCGCTGCAGTGCTTTTCCACGCTGGCCGTGGTGAAGCGGGAAACCGGCGGATGGAAGTGGCCCATATTTCAGTTCTCGTACATGCTGGCTCTGGCGTACGCTGGTTCTTGGTTGGCATTTAATATAACCAACTATTTTCTTCAATGAGCGACTTACAGAACGTGGTGATTCTCGGATCAGGTTGCGCCGGGAATACGGCGGCTATCTATGCGGCCAGAGCCAGTTTGCAACCCATGGTGTTCGAAGGTCACGAGGCCGGAGGACAGCTGTCTATTACGACCGAAGTCGAGAACTTTCCGGGTTTTCCGGAGGGCGTGATGGGTCCGGCTTTAGTCGAGAGCATGAAGCAGCAGGCGCAGCGCTTCGGGGCGGTTTACCGGCATGGGCGCGTGACGAAAGCGCACCTGATGGAGCATCCGTTCACGCTCGAGCTGGAGGATGGCGAAAAGATTCAGACACGAACTTTGATTGTGGCAACGGGGGCCTCGGCGCGCTGGCTGAATCTGCCGAATGAGCAGAAACTCATCGGGCATGGGGTGAGTTCGTGCGCCACCTGCGACGGTTTTTTTTACCGCAACAAGAAGATCATGGTGATCGGCGGTGGCGACTCGGCGATGGAGGAAGCGAATTTTCTGACGCGTTTCGGCAGTGAGGTCGCGGTGGTGCACCGGAGCGAGACGTTTCGCGCCTCGCGGATTATGCTGGCGCGGGCGCAAGCCAATCCAAAGATCGTGTTTCTGATGAATACGGTGGTAGAGGACGTTTACGACGTCGGCAAGGGCGAGGTGACCGGGGTCAAACTACGGAATCTGAAAACCGGGCATGTGTGCGATCGGGAAGTGGATGGATTTTTCGTGGCGATCGGACATATCCCGAATACCAAGCCGTTTGGGACGCAACTCGATCTCGATCCGGACGGCTACATTCTGTCGCATGGCGGCGCACGCACTAATCTTCCGGGAGTGTTTTTTGCGGGCGATGTGCAGGATCGGATTTACCGGCAGGCGATCACCGCTTCGGGTTCGGGCTGCATGGCGGCGATTGAAGTAGAACGGTACCTGGAAGCGGAAGGGCACTGAATCCGCGATACTGAGATAGGAGTTGGATCATGGCAGCGGCCCCGAGTTTTTTGACGGCTGAGCAGTTCGAAGAACGGTACGGTGATACGAAGCCGTACTACGAATACTGGTTTGGCGAAGCCGTTCAAAAGCCCATGGGGACTGACGTTCATGGAAGTTTGCAGGGTTTGACTTACATGCTGCTCCGGCTGCGTGGCTGGCGACCGGCAACCGAGTTGCGGTTAAAGATCTCAAAACAGGCATTCCCGTTGCCGGATGTGGCCGCCAACGGGAGTCGCCCCCTGGGAGGGCCGTATCCGACTCAGGCTATCGAACTTTGTGTCGAGATTCTCTCGCCGCAAGACCGGTTGAAGACAGTGTTCCGCAAAGCGGCGCACTATCTGAGCTGGGGTATTGGCACGGTGTGGGTAGTGGATGGGGAGAAACGCAAGGCGTTCATAATGACTCTCGATCATCCAGAACCCGTAGCAATCGGTTTGGCGGATTCCTTGACTGCGGGATCGGGCGAGAATGCGGTGGCGATTCCGATGCGCGAACTGTTTGACGAGCTGGATAAGGACCTGGGCAAGACCTGATTATGGCCCCCCTGGGATTCTTAACAGCGGAGCGGTTCGAACAAGAGTATGGCGATAAGAAGCCGTACTTCGAGTATTGGTATGGCGAGGCCGTCAAGAAATCGTTTGGAGATGAGACTCATTCGCTTGTGCAGGGCATTATAGGCCGCCTTTTGGGGCAGCGCGGATGGCGGGTCGGCATAGGGGTGAGACTGAAAATTTCGAATTGGGCTTTCCCTCTGCCGGATTTGGCGGCAAACAGGAACCGCCGGTTGGGAGGACCTTACCCGACCGAAGCTGTCGATCTTTGCGTTGAAGTCCTCTCACCGGACGATAGTTTGAGAAAGTTGTTTACTAAAGGGGCGCATTATTTGGACTGGGGCATTGGCACGGTTTGGATTGTCGATGGCGAATACCGCAGAGCATTTATCATGACTCTGGAACATCCAAAGCCGGTGGAAATTGGGTTGACGCATTCTTTGACGGCCGGGTCGGGCGAGGACGCCGCCGAGATTTCAATGCGCGAACTGTTCAATGAGCTGGACAAGGATCTAAGTTAGGCAATGAAACTCGCCGATGCCATCAGAGTTGCCAAAGGCCTGAAGATCGAGCACGCGAGAAACTTTGCCACGCATGTGGTGCCGGAGGTAATGCGGCCGGCGCGCATACTTTGGAACCAGGCAATCGGCGGCGTTTTTCTGCTCTTTGCACTGCTGTTCTTCAGCTATGCGGTGAAATATTTCCGGACATTGGATAGTAGTGCGGCGAACCCGATTGCACTGGCGTTCTCGGCATTCCTCGGGGCGGTCATGTTGTTCTTCGGCATCAGTTCCTTTCGCAAGGCTAATAGCGCTGGCCGGCGATAGACTGAACGTTTGTCCTTCTCGGAACAACCTGGCGAATTTCCGTTCACGCGCGGCATCTATCGAGACATGTATCGGAAGCGGCCCTGGACGATGCGCCAGTATGCCGGATTCGGATCGGCGGAAGAGAGTAACCGGCGGTATAAATACCTGCTGGCGCAGGGCATAACCGGGCTCTCGGTGGCATTCGATTTGCCGACGCAAATGGGCATGGATTCGGATGACCTGATGGCGGCGGGCGAAGTCGGGCGGGTGGGTGTAGCGATCGATTCGCTGGCCGACATGCAGGTGCTGTTCGAGTGCATTCAGCTCAAAGACGTGAGCACCTCGATGACGATCAATTCGACGGCTGCCATCCTGCTATGCCTCTACGCGCTGGTCGCGGACAGCCAGGGGGCTGACCGCAAGAAACTCGCGGGGACGATTCAGAACGATATTTTGAAGGAGTACGTGGCGCGCGGCACCTACATTTATCCGCCACGCCCTGCGATGCGTATCATCACGGACCTGTTTGCCTGGGCGGGCGAAGAGATGCCGGAGTGGAACACGATTTCGATCAGCGGGTATCACATTCGGGAGGCGGGTTCGACGGCGGTTCAGGAAGTGGCGTTCACGCTGGCCGACGCGATCGCTTACATCGAAGCGGCGATCAGCGCGGGGCTGGAGGTGGACCAATTCGCTCCGCGCCTGAGCTTCTTTTTCAATGCGCATAATAATTTTCTGGAAGAGATTGCCAAGTACCGTGCGGCGCGGCGATTGTATGCGCGCATCATGCGGGAGCGGTTTGGGGCGAAGTCGGACCGGTCGTGCATGTTGCGCTTTCATGCGCAGACGGGCGGCTCGACACTAACCGCGCAGCAACCGGAAGTGAACGTGGTGCGGGTGGCATTACAAGCGATGGCGGCGGTGTTGGGCGGGACGCAATCGTTGCATACCAACGGCCAGGATGAGGCGCTGTCGCTGCCCTCCGAACGGTCAGCCCGCGTGGCACTGAGGACGCAGCAGGTGATTGGTTATGAGAGCGGGGTGACGGCGGTGCCCGATCCGTTTGGCGGCAGCGAATATATCGAACGATTGACGGACGAGATCGAAGCCGGCGCGCGCGAGTACATCGCGAAGATCGATGCGCTGGGCGGGACGCTGGCAGCGATCGAAAGAGGCTACATCCAGGGCGAGATTCAGAATGCGGCATACGCGCAGCAGCGGTCGGTCGAAGAAGGGCGGCAGATCGTGGTAGGCGTCAATAAATTTCAAACCGAGGAGAGCGATGCGCCGCACACGTTCCGGATCGATCCGGCGCTCGAGCGGCAGCAGGTGGAACGTTTGCGGTCGGTGCGCGCCTCGCGTTCGGCGAGCGATGTAAAGACGGCGCTCGATCAGCTGGAAACGGCGGCGCGCGGCGATGAAAATCTGATGCCGCGGATCCTGGAAAGCTGTCGCGCTTTTGTAACGGTTGGGGAGATTTCTAACCAGCTGCGCAAAGTGTTCGGCGAATACCGGGAAAGTTTCTGAGAACCTACCGTGCTGGTAAAGGTCCGGCAGGGCAGCGAGATGATCATCGAACAGGGCAACGGGCCCGTGGCTGTCATCAAACCGTCCAGACCCGCAGGCCGCATGATCTCGGAAGTGATCGCGGATCTCAAGGCGCGCGGATCGGATGCCACAATGGACGACGGCTTTGCCCGAGACATCGAGGAAGGCATCAAGGCGCAGTGGCAGCCATGGAATCCGCCCTCCTGGAAATAGTCCCGACTCCAGTATCCTGATCGCGGTAGAACGCCGGAAGATGAAGGCGGATCAAGCCATCGAGAACGTACAGAAGACGGTCGGAGAGTCCGTGACTTTAACGCGCATTCTTGGACTGAACATCATCCAACTCTGTGCAGCGCCCCCTCCCCTCCCAAAACTCCGTCCGCAGCGGTCTTCGCCGTCAAGGGTAAGCTTCGGCGCTAATTAGCGTAGGATTCCCGGAAGCAACTCGGCATTAACCGACACGCTTCAATGCGAAGATCTCGGTGTGAATTCAGGGTAGACTTATCCATGATTCCCCAACGTGGCGGCGCGGAGCAAGGGATCATGGCCGTCCATCAACAATGGCTCGAATATGAGCTTGCTGGCAACATAACAGGTGTCGTTTCTCTGTGCGTCGACGACGTAGTCTGGCTGCCTCCGAATCAACCGGCCTTGCGCGGCAAGGACGCAGTGGCGGCTTGGCTGGCTGTACTGCCGGAACATCGGATTCGGCGGCTCGAAATCACAAACGTTCAGATTCACGGCAACGGCGGCATCGCCTACAAGCTGGCTGACTTCACTACCTGGTTTGAAGAGGCCGGAAAAGCCAGCGACGAGCCAGTGACGGGCAGCCATCTTTGGGTACTGCGGGAATCGTTACCAGAGCACTGGCAAGTAGCTATCGTAGCGTGGTCGATTACCGGGCCCACGAAGCGAGCAGCCTAAAGTGACGGAGTCGTGCGAAAGCAGTTAGAGCATACCGCCCTATTTGAAACGTACTTTCGACGAATTCGTGTAATTCCGGGTCGAAGACCTGCACCGCGCGCTCGATGCTCCGCAGTTGCCGCAAGTGGTCACGGTAGGCGAGATCACCAGCACACTTCGCAACGTATTCGGCGAATACCGGGAATGTTTCTGAGAGTCGATTCGTGCCAACAGCGCATCCTACGCGCATGAGCGACATACAAGCATTGGCCGCCATGCAGGCTAAAGGCAAGCTGGAACCGTTTTCGTTCGACCCGGGACCGCTCGGCGATAAAGAAGTCGAGATTGCCGTCGAGTACTGCGGAATATGCCATTCGGATCTGTCGATCATCAACAACGAATTTGGCATAACGAAGTACCCGCTCGTACCAGGGCATGAAGCGATCGGCAAGGTAGTCGCCCTCGGGACTGACGCCAAGCTGGTGAAAGAAGGGCAGACGGTTGGTGTGGGGTGGTTCGCCGAAAGCTGTCTATATTGCCGGGAGTGCCTGGCGGGCGATCACAACCTGTGCGTCCGTGGAAAACCGACCATTGTTGGGCATCATGGGGCGTTTGCCACTCGTGTGCGCTGTCATTGGATCTGGGCGACCCCAATTCCGGAAGGCATCGATCTGGCTAAAGCGGGGCCGCTGCTCTGTGCCGGCAGTACGGTCTTCAATCCGCTCGTTCAATTCGACGTTCGGCCGACCGATCGGGTGGGAGTGATCGGCATCGGCGGCTTGGGACACCTGGCGTTACAGTTTGCGAACAAATGGGGTTGCGAAGTCACAGCCTTCACTTCATCGAGTTCAAAGGCGGATGAGGCGAAAAAGTTGGGCGCGCACAAGATCCTCGACACCAATTCCAAAGACGACCTCAAGAGAGCCGCGGGTTCCTTCGACTTTATTCTTTCGACGATCATGGCGAAGATTGACTTGGGCGGGTACCTAGCCGCGCTGGCGCCGAGGGGACGCTTTCACACGGTTGGTTTCACTCCCGAATTGCGGACGAGTCCGGCACCAGTAATTCTCGGGCAGAAGGAAATATCCGGGAGTCCGGTAGGGGCACCGAGAACGGCTATGGCGATGCTCGACTTCTGTGCGCGGCATGGCATCGCGGCGATCACGGAAGAGTTCCCGATGAGCAAAGCCAATGAAGCGATTGAGCATCTGGAAGCGGGCAAGGCGCGGTACCGAATTGTATTGAAGAACGACTTACACTAAGAGTTGCAAACGATTCACGTTATCGGGGCCGGACTCGCCGGATGCGAAGCGGCATTTCAGGCTGCCTCGGCGGGCGTTCGCGTGGTGCTGTACGAAATGCGCCCACTGCGAAGGACGGCCGCGCACGCCACCGACGATTTTGGCGAGTTAGTCTGCAGTAACTCACTAAAGACGGAGCAGATACATTCGGCTCCGTGGCTGTTGAAGCAGGAGATGCGGGTACTGGGCTCACTGCTGATGACGGCGGCGCAAGAAGCGCGGGTGCCGGGCGGCCATGCTCTTACGGTAGATCGAGAGGTCTTTTCAGCCGCGATTACCCGCGCGATCGAGGCACATCCGCTGATTGAAGTGCGGCGGGGCGAAGTGACTGGGATTCCACTTGACGGCGTAGTGGTGATTGCGACGGGCCCGTTAACCAGCGATGCGCTCGCCGGCGAGATAGGACGTATCACCGGAGTTGACCGGCTATTCTTCTACGACAGTATTAGTCCGATCGTGGCGGCCGATTCGCTGGATATGTCGGTGGCGTTCCGCGCATCGCGCTGGGACAAGTCGCTCGATGGAACCGATGATTACATCAACTGTCCTTTCGACAAAACGCAATATTACGCATTCGTCGATGCCTTGATCGAGGCCGAGCATTATGAGCCGCACATAGCGGAGGACAAAACGCCGTTTTTTGAAGGTTGTCTGCCGATTGAAGAGATCGCGGAGCGCGGCAAAGAAACACTGCGCTTCGGACCGATGAAGGCAGCGGGGCTGACCGATCCACGTACAGGCCGGTGGCCTTATGCGGCGGTGCAGTTGCGCCAGGAGAACCAGCGGGCGGACAGCTATAACCTGGTGGGTTTTCAAAATCACATGCGGTTTGGCGATCAGGCGCGCGTGTTCCGGCTCATTCCGGGCCTGGAGCACGCGGAGTTTGTGCGGTTCGGGCAGATGCATCGTAATACCTACATCAATTCGCCGGCGCTGCTCGAAGGGACACTGCAATTAAAGACGGAGCGGCGCATCTTTTTCGCGGGGCAGATTTCGGGCGTCGAAGGATATGCTGAGTCGATTGCAACAGGTCTGCTGGCGGGGCGCAATGCTGCTCTGGCAGCGCAAGGCGAAGATCCGCTGTTGTTCCCGCGCGCGACGGCGCTCGGCAGTTTATGCCACTACATCACGCGTGCCGACGCAAAGCAATTTCAACCGGCGAACATTACGTTTGACTTACTGCCATCGCTCGACGAAGCGACGAAGAAACAGTTCCGGCACGACAAGAAAGCGCGTCATGCGGAGGTGTGCCGCCGGGCGGCGGAGGCGTTCGACGAGTTTCTACATGACGCAAATACGCGAGTGTGTTGCGAAGTATCTGGCTGAACTAGAGCGGCGTGGAGCGTCGAAGCACACGTGGCGAAATTATGCTTCGGATTTGGAACAGTTCGCGGCTTACTTCACGCTGGCTGACGCGGTTGACTCGCCGGCTGTACACGCCATCGATTTGGCAGCGCTGCGGGAGTGGCTGGGCAGTCTCTACGAACACAAACTAAGTACGGTTACGGTGCGCCGGAAACTGGCCGCGGTGCGGGCGCTATATCAATTTCTGCTACGGGAGGGAGTCTTGGCCGTAAACCCGGCAAAGCGGCTGCGGACGCCGAAGATCCGGCAGCGATTGCCGGATGTAATGAGCGAAGAGAAAACCAACCGGCTGATCGATGCGGTGGCGCAGGGCGAGCCTATCGAGAAACCTTCGCGCGAGCGCGATCTGGCATTTCTCGAACTGCTGTATGGGTGTGGCATTCGGGTAAGTGAGCTGGTCGGGATCGATTTGGAGCACGTTGACCTGGGCGCCGGGTGGTTGCGGGTGCGGGGGAAGGGCGATAAAGAACGCGAGGTTCCGGTGGGTGAAAGGGCGGTGGCGGCGGTGCAACGATACCTGTCGAAGCGCGTTGCTCCAGTGGCGGGCGAGCGCGCGCTCTTCCTGAACGGGCGCGGGGGCCGTTTGAGTGACCGGCAAGTGCGTCGGCTGGTAAAGATGTATGCAATCGCGGTGACGGGAGACGCGACGGTGCATCCGCATAGTTTTCGCCACGCATATGCGACGCATTTACTCACGGATGGGGCAGATTTGCGAGCGATCCAGGAACTCCTCGGCCATGCCAAACTGTCGACCACGCAGAAATACACACAGGTTTCTTTGAAGGACTTGCAAGCGGTTTACGACCGCGCGCATCCGAAGGCTTGAGATTACGGGCATTCAGTAGAACGTTTAACGTTTACCGTTATACCCTGGTCTGTGATCGCGAGTTTCAAAGACAAAGAAATTCAAACTTTTCGAGACGCAGCAGAGCCGCCGTTTTAGCGGTATTGCCCGGGTAGCAGTTCGCAAGTTGACGCAACTGGACCAAACGACGAGATTGGAGGATCTTAATTTCCCGCCCGGCAACCGTTTGGAAGCGTTGCGAGGTTTACGCAAGGGCGAACACAGTATCCGGATAAATGATCAATTCCGCCTCTGTTTTCGCTGGACCGAAGAGGGCGCGCACGACGTGTGTATTGTCGACTATCACGATTGAATGGACATGGACAGGATAAATCATGAGCATCAAAAGACCGCCCAATGGGTGGAACATTCGGCGCAAGCCGGTCCACCCTGGAGAAATGCTGCGAGAGGACTTTCTGATTCCTCTTGGGCTATCGGCAAATAAGCTCGCCGTCGAGTTGCGCGTTCCCGCTAGGCGAATTTCTGAAATTGTGAACGAACGTCGCGGAATGACGGCAGACACGGCTTTGCGTCTGGAGCGGTACTTCGGAATGAGTGCGGATTTCTGGCTCAATGTGCAGAAAGAATTTGAGTTGCTTTCCGCGCGACAGGGTCACGGGAAGCAGATTGCGAAGATGGTCCAGCCGCGGACGGCGGCGTAGACATGGCGGACACGGGAAAGTGAATTCGGATTTAGGCTTTCGAGTAGGGTCCTTTCGACGAACCGCGCCCAGCGGCAGCAGCAGCAGCGGCCGAGTCCGCCGAAGTTCCTGTTTCATTAGGAGAAGCAACGGGCGGCGGCGCTTGCGCTTCGGACGGCGGAGCATGGCGACCAAGCCACCATTTTCGAAAAGCCAGCCACTGCTCGCCGCCCGCCACCTTTGCGATTTTTTTGGCGTTCCAAAAGGCTTCCTGGCGCAATAGGGTCTGTCGATCCGCTACGGCGAATTTCCTGGCCAGTTCGGGAGGAGAGGCCTGTTGCAAGCCGAAACGTCCCAGCACCAGGCAATCGGAGACGCGCAGGGAGCGCACCACGGGTTCTGAGTTGAAGAGCACCCGGATACCGGCCTGATAAGCAAATTCGGCGACCCGGGCGGAATAGAATCCTCCCGGGACCGAGGCGACCTGGACATCAGCGCCTAGGATTCCTTGCAGAATCTGCACGCTGTGCCGCCACTCGCGCTGCAGTTCCGAGTTGGGCAGCGAAGAAATGCGGCTGGGATGGGAACAGGAATGGGAACCGACGACATGGCCGCGGGCATGCAGCTCTCGAATAGCAGTCGCCGTGACAAAGCCGGCTGAACCGATGAAGTCGGTGGGGACGAAGAAGTGTCCCTTCCAGCCGCGGCGGTCGAGCAGATCGGCGGTTTCGGCAGCGCTCGCGCCGCCATCGTCGAAGCTCAGGAAGACGGGCACATGGTGAGGAGCGGACGGCTGCTGCAGGACATCGGTAATCGTTGAGCGCGGGAGATTTCCGGTGGTGTCGATGGCATCCAGGTGTTGCGAAAACTGCTCGGTAGAGAGCTTATAGATAGAGGCGTCGGCGCTGCAGAAACCACTGCTGCCGGATGCACCCGGCTTGACGACATCATGATAGAGCAAGGTGACGGATCTCATTGATGTGCGCCGTCCTTGGCAGCGCTGCGTTTCCAGGAGAGATAACGGGTCAACCAGGGCTGACCCCAGGCGGCTGATTCGCGCCCGGCAGTGGGGATGGCGACGGCCTCTCCGCGAAAGATCTGTTCGAGCGTGGCTTGAATGGCTTCGAGATTGTCGAAGACAACGCGATTTTGGATGACGATGTGGGATTCGGAGCGCTCGTCATACGGGTAAGTAAAATAGCCGAAAACGGGGCCGGTGTCGACGCCCTTATCGATACGCAGGAGAGTCATTCCGACCCGGTCGAGATCGCGCCGCGCGAGCGCCCAGAAGCAGCCGTGCGAGTTGCGGTATTCCGGGCAAACGCCGGGATGCATGACGAATGTGCCGACCTGCGGAATGCTGAAGATGCGCTCGGCCAACAGAGTTTTACAACGAGCGATCATGATGTCCGGCGCGGCGTCTTGTATAAACTTTTGGCTCTCGGGCGAATTTGGACTGGGGGTAATGAGCTCCGGAGCATTCGTTTCCGGAAAGCGCTTTTCCAGCTTGTTTAACAGCTCTTTTTCGACAGCGGAGTCATGGGCAGCCAATTTTCGCTGGTAATAGAGCCGGAAGGCGAGGACGTCCAGGAAACGGACCAAACCAATTCGTTTGATTTCGCGGCGGATGCGAGTGCGCATGCGGCTGGATTCTTCGCGAATGACTATCGATCCTGCAAAATCAGAGAAAGAGGCGAGCCAGCGCGCCATGCCGTGCCTGTTTAAGGGCTCATCCTCATGACAGATCAGGAGAGTCCTGATGGGTGCTTCGATAATAAGGCCTTCTCCTTGCAAGCGAGTGGCTGGGTTGTCAGGTCAGCCCCTGGGCAACCTACTAGTCTTGATGTCCCTGGGAAGCAATTATATCGTGCTTGGATGCGGTGACGCCAGACCCGCGAGTTTGTCTGCCGGGCGAAGGGAAGCCAATCCCAAACAACCTGCAATCCAGCGCTTTCGTAGAGCGGAAAGCGCTGATCGCTTGAAACAATGGGGCAGCGCGCCTCAATCGCTTGCGCTATGATTATGCGATCGAAAGGATCGCTGTGATGTGGCGGCAGGGTGGCAAGAAGGCCAGTGTGGTCCATGGTGACCGGCAGGAGCTTTGCTCCGAGTTGGAGGATTAGTTTCTCGACGTGATCGTTGCTGAATCCGCGTCTCTGGAGTTCCGGATGGATCGCTATCTCCCACGGCGTGACGATGCTCACCAGAAGTTCCTGCCGCTTCTCGATAAAGTGGCGGACTCTGGCGGGGAGGGAATCGTTGGCAATTTTGACTAGGATGTTGGTGTCGAGCAACAGCATTTGGGCATTTAGTCTTGTGTATTACTCGTGCCGTCGCGATACAGGCCCTTTCCATCAATTCCTGAACGTGCTCAAACCTCCTGGACAGCTCGTTCTGGTGCTCGGCTGAATCCCAATCAGCAGGCAAATCGGCGAGCAGATGCTTCAGCGAGCCGAAGGCGCGGCTGCGGTCGACCTGACTGGGCACTTCCGCCACGACTCTTACCAGTGCACGACCATGGTTGGTAATCACGACCTCTTCTCCTTTAAGCACGCTTTGATGAGCTTTGAAAAACCGCTCTTCGCTTCTCTGACGCCGATTTCCATGAGGTCAAGATAGCAGGGGGACTACAAATGTGGTTACATTATCGTTCATCGCTCAGACGGGGGGAAGTGAAGCCAAAGCGCGCGAATACGGCTTGCCCCGCCGGGCTGGTCAGGTGATTCAGGAAGGCGTCGGCGGATTCGAGATTCTGGGAGCTTGCTACGACACCGGCCTTCTGGAGAATCGGGGCGTGGCTAGCGGTAGGCAGCAGTTGCGGGTTTTTGCCGGTCAGCAGAGAGGCGGCGGTAATGACGGCGTCGGCGTTGCCGCTGGTGAAGAGTTCGAGGGCTTGGCGGACGTTTTCGCCATAAACCACTTTCGGCTGGACGGCGGACCAGAGTCGCGCGTGCTCGAGGGATTGTTGGGCGGCGATGCCGTAGGGGGCCAGTTTCGGGTTGGGCAGGGCCAGAAAGCGCACGTTTTTCCCGGCTAAGTCTTTTAGATCATGAGGTTTGCCATCACGCCAGAGCAGGCCTAATCGCCCCTCGGCATAGGCCCGTACGGAATCGGGGCGCAGGTGTTTGGACAGTGCGAGCTGGTCGATAAACTGTGCGTTAGCGGACAAGAAGACATCGAACGGCGCGCCATTGTCGATTTGCTGCGCCAAGGCGGCACTGGATTCGGTGACGTACTTCACCTGTAAGTTGGGATGACTTTTGCCGAAAGAAGCACTAAGAGGAGCTTCCAGCGGAGCAAGATCGGCAGCGGCGGCGACTGTGAGAGTGTTTGTGGCTTGGGCAGAAAGAATCGAGCTGCCGGCAAAAATAATCAGCAGTAAACAACTTGACAACCACCCACTCATATTAGATACTGAGATTGTGCTAAACATGGTCGATCGCCGCAAAGCGGTTGGCAAAGGAATCAACATACATGAGTAAGATTATCGGCATTGATTTAGGTACCACGAATTCCGTCGTGGCCGTGATGGAAGGGGGCCAGCCGGCGGTCATTCCCAACCAGGAAGGTGGCCGGACGACGCCGTCCGTGGTCGCCTTTACCAAGAATGGGGAAAAGCTCGCCGGGCAGGTGGCGAAGCGGCAGTCGGTGACCAATCCCGAAAACACGATCTATTCGATCAAGCGCTTCATGGGACGCCGCTTCAATGAAGTGAGCGAAGAGATGAAGCTGGTTCCGTACAAGGTGGTCGCCGGCGAAAACGGCGATGCGCGGGTCGAAATTCAGGGTAAGAAATATTCGCCGCCCGAGATTTCGGCGATGATTCTCACCAAGCTCAAGGAAGCGGCGGAGGCCTATCTGGGCGAGAAAGTGTCGAAAGCCGTGATTACGGTACCGGCATACTTCAACGACGCCCAGCGTCAGGCGACCAAAGACGCCGGTCAGATTGCCGGACTCGAAGTGATGCGTATCATCAACGAGCCTACCGCGGCTGCTTTGGCTTATGGTCTCGACAAGAAGAAAGACGAGACGATTGCGGTCTACGATTTCGGCGGCGGCACGTTCGATATTTCGATCCTTGAAGTGGGCGATGGCGTAGTCGAGGTGAAATCGACCAACGGCGACACGCACCTGGGCGGCGACAACATCGACCAGCGTATTATCGACTGGCTGATTCAGGAGTTCAAGAAAGACCAGGGCGTCGACGTTTCGAAGGACCAGATGGCGCTGCAACGCCTGAAGGAAGCGGCCGAGAAAGCTAAAATCGAGCTCTCGACGCTGCTCGAGACCGAGATCAACCTGCCGTTTTTGACGGCGGATGCGAGCGGTCCGAAGCACATGAACATCAAGCTGACTCGGGCGCGCTTCGAGCAGATGGTGGATGACATTTTGCAGCGTTCGGTCGGGCCTTGTAAACAGGCTTTGCAGGATGCGGGAGTGACGCCGCAGCAAATCGATGAAGTGGTGCTGGTCGGTGGTTCGACGCGTATCCCGAAGGTGCTGCAGATGGTGCGCGACTTGTTCGGTAAGGAACCGAATAAGAGCGTGAATCCGGACGAAGTGGTGGCAATTGGCGCGGCCGTGCAGGGTGGCGTGTTAGGTGGCGAGGTGAAGGATATCCTGCTGCTCGACGTGACACCGCTGTCGCTCGGCATCGAAACGCTGGGCGGAGTATTCACCAAGCTGATCGAGCGCAACACCACCATTCCGACACGGAAGAGCGAGACCTTCTCGACGGCGGCGGATAATCAGACTTCGGTCGAAATTAAGGTCTACCAGGGCGAGCGTTCGATGGCGCGGGATAACCGCATGTTGGGCGTCTTTCAGCTGGTAGGCATTCCGAACGCTCCGCGAGGTGTTCCGCAGGTGGAAGTCACGTTCGATATCGATGCTAACGGCATTTTGAATGTCCTGGCGAAGGATCGGGCGACCAACAACGAGCAGAAGATCACCATCACTTCTTCGTCGGGCCTGAGCAAGGACGAGGTAGAAAAGATGGCGCGCGATGCCGAATCGAATTCGGCCGATGACCGTAAGAAGAAAGAAGAGATCGAAGCCCGCAACCGTGGCGACGCGATGGTCTACAACGTCGAGAAGATGTTGAAGGAGCATCGTGACAAGATCTCGGAGACGGACGCCAAGCAGGTGGAAACGGCGGTCGAGGACCTCAAGAAAGCCATGACCGATGGCGGCCTAGAGGCGATCAACTCGGCGACTGACAAGCTGACGACGGCGAGCCATAAGCTGGCTGAAGCGATGTACAAAACGCAAAGCACAGGCAGCACCGACGGGGCTACTCCAGGTGGCTCAACATCTGGCCCGGGCGCAGGTGCGGGCGCGAATGGCACGCAGACCGAAGGCCACGCGAAAGACGACGTAGTAGATGCGGAGTTCGTCGACGTAGACGAGAAGAAGTAAATCAAACCGCACATTCTGATAGGGGCGCGGAGAATTTGACCGCGCCTCTGTTCTGTTAGGGGTTCATTAAATGCCTTCTGCAAGCAAAAAGGATTATTACGAGACGCTGGGCGTAGCCAAGGGCGCGGATGCGGATGAGGTCCGTAAAGCCTACCGGAAACTCGCCCGTAAATATCATCCGGACCTGAATCCCGGCGACAAAGCGGCAGAAGACCGGTTCAAAAATGTTCAGGAAGCGTACGACATTCTGAGCGATGACGAAAAGCGCAAGACGTACGACCAGTACGGGTTCTATTCGCCCAATATCCCGCCGAACGGTGGGGGCGGCGCGGCTGCGGGCGGCGGTCCTGGTTTTGGTGGCTTCGATTTTTCAGAATACGTGCGGCAACAGCAGCAGGCCACCGGGCGCACCAGCACGGCCGATCCCGAAGATTTAGGCGGCGGTTCATTCCGCGATATTTTTGGTAGCTTTTTTGGGGGCGGTAAGGCCCGTCAGGCGCAGCAGTCAGAACGCGGGGCTGATCTCGAGTACGGATTGAATGTCGATTTCTGGCAAGCGATCCGGGGGACGCAAGTCAAGCTGAATATCTCGCGCCAGGAAACGTGTTCGACCTGCCACGGGTCGGGAGCATCGGGCAACAATGTGGCGGTTTGCCCGGAGTGCGACGGCAGCGGGACGGTAACACAGATGGCGGGCGCCATGAAGTTCAATTTGACGTGTCCGCGCTGTGGCGGAACAGGCCGCTTGAAGAACGCCTGTCCGACCTGCCGCGGAGAGGGCAGAATTGCACATCCGGACACGGTAGAAGTGCGCATACCGCAGGGCGTGACTTCCGGGTCGAGGCTGCGTGTGGCCGGTAAGGGCAATGCGGGTGCGGCCGGTGGTCCGGCGGGCGATTTGTACATTACGATCCGGGTGGAAGAGCATGCATTTTTCAAACGGAACGGAGACAACATCGCGATTCAAGTGCCGTTAACCGTGAGCGAAGCGGGTCTCGGCGCCAAGATCGAAGTGCCGACTATAGATGGGCGCGCGCTGCTCAAGATTCCGCAGGGGACGCAGAATGGACAGAAGTTCCGGTTGCGTGATAAGGGTGTTTTCAATAGCCGGAAGAACACACGCGGGGACGAGATAGTGGAAGTGATATTGCGCGCGCCGGATATTCACGACGAGCGCACCCGAGAACTTCTGCGCGAGCTGGCGCAGGTGCAAACCAACGACGTGCGGCAGGAGATTTGGAATAAGGTACAGGTGCCGGCTTAAGCCGGGAATGGAAGATGACGAGAAGCAGGAGCAAGGCAGCTTACATGATCTCGGCCGTAGCGGAGCAGTACGAGATCCATCCGCAAACACTGCGTCTGTATGAACGCGAAGGATTGCTCGCTCCCTCGAGAAGCGAAGGCAACACGCGTCTCTATACGGATGACGATCTCGAGCGGCTCGAAATTATCTTGAAGCTGACGCGCGAACTGGGCGTCAATCTGGCCGGGGTCGAGATCATCCTCAACATGCGCGAAAAGATGGAAGCGATGCAGCGCCAGATGGAAGGTTTCGTGCGGACGCTGAACGAGGAGTTGTCCGAACGGGCGGCCAACCGGCCTGTCGAGACGAATCAGTCATTGGTGCCGGTGATTGAGATCAGTTCGCTCGCGGTGCGCAACACTGAAAAGCGCGTCGACAAGAGACGCCGCTAAGCAGGCCCAACATGCGTGTCACCATTTCTCATAACCGGACGGTGGAAGAGATCAAGCGATCGGTGGATCGGTCCTTCGACAGTTTCTTTCAGGGACCGGGATTCGCTCCGATCCAAATCGTCAATCAGCGCCGCAACTGGCAGGGCAATACGCTGACGTTTTCATTCGATGCCAAAGCGGGTCTTCTGAGCACGCCGATCAAGGGGTATGTCGAAGTCGCTGAAAAAGACGTCACGGTCGACGCCGATTTCGGGTTCCTCGAAAAGCTGCTCCCCACGCGCCAGGCGAAAGCCGCCCTGGAAACGAAGATCAAAGGGCTGCTGAATTAGTCGTTCCGCCGGTGCGCTGTGAAAGCGCCTGCTGCTTCGTGTTGACCAGTCAATTTCCCACGAGGCTTGCGTAAACGCTGCGTGCCACGCCTACATCGGTCGTGCCTTTAACAATGGCCCGCCCATCCCGAAAAAACGTCAGATCGTATTTCGGCAACGCCAGACGCAGCGCAAATTCGTTTACCCTCACTTCACCCATCGGCCGCAGCCTCGCGGCCAGTTCGTTTAAGTCCAGCGGGCGAGTGCGCTCGTGCAACTGAACCGCATTTCGGCCGCACAAACTCACCGGCCTTCGCAGGGCACTCTCTAAATAACGAAATTCCCGTCGTACGCACACCCGGCATTCCGGGTCTTGGCCGCCCGCGTACACCTGCTTGGCAGTGCCCTCCCACACATCCATCGTGTGCAGCTTCGCCTGAAAATTGTCCCATCCCACCAGCATCCGCAGTGCCAGCGCAACCTGCAGCGCCGCCACTGACGCCGTTACTGAAGCCAGCACACCATTGACATCGCAGGTGAGCTGCAAACCCACCGGTGGCTCAGGATAAACACACGCCAGGCATGGCCCTGCTTGCGGCCACACCGGCATAACGACCCCGTAGCTCCCTACCGCCGCACCATAAACCCACGGCGTATCGTTCTTAACGCTAAGATCGTTGAGAAGATAGCGCGTTTCAAAGTTGTCGGTTCCATCCAAGATCAGATCGCAATCCGCCACTAACTCTTCTGCATTAGACGGCGTTACGTCGCCTACCCTTGCGTCTATGGTCACGTGCCTGTTCAGCCGCCGCAATCTGTCTGCTGCCGCCATGGCCTTTGGAGTCTCTTCTTGCGCATCGCGCTCTTCGTATAGCCACTGTCTCTGGAGATTGGTATAGTCCACGTAATCGCGATCGATCAGCCGTATAGAGCCTACGCCGGCCCGTGCCAGTGCTTCGGCCTGGAAGCTTCCTAGTGCGCCGCAGCCGACCACGCAGACACGCGCCCGGCAGATCTTTTCCTGCCCCGCTTCCCCGATTGGCGAGAATCGAATCTGCCGGGAGTAGCGCTCGTTCTCTTCGGGTGTCATCTAAACCGATCGTAACAGCGTTTCCACGCTTCCTCGCGCTCGTGCTCACCTTGGCCCTGCACTGTTTCGCCGCTCCGCTCAATGAAGCTAGCCAATACAACGGCTTAACAGTATCCTCGATCGATTTCGAACCCGCTGACCAGCCGCTCCCCAAATTGGAACTGGACCGCCGGGTGATACTGCATAGCGGCTCGGCTTTTAGCGACCTGCTTTTGCGCCAATCCATTCAAAACCTCTTTGCCACGGGCCGTTACGCGGATCTCGCGGTGGACGCTCATAGGTCGGGTTCGAAAATCGCTCTTCGCTTTCTGACGAAACGCGCCTACTTTGTGGGACGAGTGGTTGTCACCGGTATCAAACAGCCGCCGAATAGCGGTCAATTATTCGGTGCAACCAAGTTGCCCTTAGGCGTGCCCTATCGTGAATCCGAGCGAGCTCAAGCCACCGAATCGCTAGTTGATTTACTTCGTCAAAACGGTTTCTACCACGCCCGTGTCGACTCGAATGTCACCTATGATCCCGAGACCCAACGCGCCGATCTGTCGTTCCATCTCGACTCCGGTAAGCGTGCTCGCTTTGAGCAGCCCTTGATCAGTGGACACCCAGAACGTCCCACCAAGAGCATTGTTCGCTCGACTCACTGGAAGCGTCTGTACGGACTGCTGGGCTGGCAGGAAGTCACCGAATCCCGTGTCCGTCAGGGTCTCGACAACCTTCGCGAGTATTACGACAAGCGAGACCGTCCGCAATCGAGCGTCAATCTGGCGGGACTTGACTATCACGACTCCACCAACACCGTTCAGCCAGCTCTCCAACTGGAAGCGGGCCCGCGCATTGTGCTGGCTGTGGAAGGCGCGAGCCTGAGCCGCAGCCGTTTAAATCAACTCGTTCCAGTCCTTCAGGAGAAGTCGATCG
Organism: Bryobacteraceae bacterium; assembly: GCA_965277435.1. Taxonomy (GTDB): domain Bacteria; phylum Acidobacteriota; class Terriglobia; order Bryobacterales; family Bryobacteraceae; genus Bog-105. Next base: position 138,984 of record OZ255821.1, read on the forward strand.
ACGCTGATCTCCTCGATGAAGGGAAACGAAACATTGCCGAATACCTGCAGGCGGAAGGTTATTTCGAAGCGGGTGTGTCCTATCGAGTCAGCAAAGGATCTGCTTCAGGCGAACAAACCATCACTTACAAGATCGAACCGGGGCGTCATCATAAGTTCGTCGCGCTCGCCATTGCCGGCAATCATTACTTCCCGCTCAATCTTATTCGTGAGCGCTTCTATATTCAACCGGCCGGATTCCCACGGTTTCCTTTCGGCCGCTTTAGCGCTGCTTATCTGAAACAGGATCTGCAGTCGGTGCAAGGACTTTACGTGTCCAATGGCTTTCGCGACGTTACTGTGACATCCAGAATCGTCGATAACTTTCACGGCAAAAAGAATCACCTGGCGGTTTTCGTATCGATTAATGAGGGGGCCCAATGGCTCGTGTCCCATCTTGCGATCGAAGGGTCCGGACCCTCGAATCTGTTGGCGCTGCGGCAGCGGATTAGTTCGTCCGAGGGCCAGCCATTCAGCCCCGTCAGTGTCGCCGAGGATCGCGAAGCAATCCTCAATTATTACTACGGACTCGGGTTTGTCAACGCCACGTTCGAGTATTACGAAGAGGCCACCTTGCAGAACCATCAAGTGGATCTGCGCTATGTCATTCAGCCGGGCGTTCGCGAATTTGTCCGCCAGGTTGTGGTTACAGGACTCGAAACCACTCGTCCGGACGTGGTTCTCGATCGGATCGGTCTCACGCGGGGGCAGCCGCTCTCGCTGACCGAAGAGACCGACAGCCAGCGCCGGCTGTATGACCTGGGAATTTTTGCGCGCGTCAACACTGCTCTACAAAACCCGGGCGGCGACGAAACCGACAAATATGTTCTTTACGACATCGATGAAGCGCGTCATTATTCACTGAATGTAGGCGTCGGCGCACAGCTGGCGCGCATTGGGGGTGGCGCGACCAGTCTCGACAATCCCGCTGGTTCCACCGGCTTTGCCCCTCGTCTGGCTGTCGGCATCAGCCGGATCAACTTTCTCGGCCGCGGTCAGACTCTAGGCTTGCAAACTGCCGTTTCTACTATTGAGCAGCGCGGTGCGCTCACTTACTTCATTCCCCAATTCAACGCGCACAGCAACCTCAATCTGACCATCACCGGGCTGGTAGAAAATTCGAACGATATTCGCACCTATACTGCTTTCCGTCGCGAAGCCTCCATCCAACTGGGCCAGCGTCTGTCGCGCGCTTACACTGTGCAGTACCGCCTGGTGTTTCGGGATGTGACACTTTCCAATCTAAAAATTGAAAATCTCCTGGTGCCGCTGCTGTCGCAACCAGAGCGCCTCGGTTTAGGCGAGTTCTCCATCATTCAAGACAAGCGAGATGATCCGGCTGACGCGCATCGCGGCATCTATTCCACGGCGGATATTAGTTACGCCCCGGGTTTTCTCGGCTCGCAAACCAGCTTTGTGCGCGGGCTGTTTCGCAATTCCACGTATCGTCCGTTTCACGGCGACCTGGTATTCGCCCGCAGCACCCAATTCGGTTTCATCAGCCGTCTGGGCGGCGGCAGTTCCATTCCGCTGGCCGAACGCCTCTACTCGGGCGGCTCGACTTCTTTGCGGTCTTTTCCCGACTTTCAGGCCGGTCCGCGCGATTCTGTCACCGGATTTGTGCTGGGCGGCAACGCTTCTATCGTCAACAGTCTCGAACTGCGCTTCCCACTGTATGGAGATAATGTCGGTGGCGTACTGTTTGAAGACGCCGGGAACGTCTATAGCTCGCTGGGCGACATCAGTTTTCGCTTTCGTCAGCGCAATCTGCAGGATTTTAATTACATGGTTCAATCTGCCGGCATTGGCATTCGCTACCAGACGCCCATTGGACCCGTCCGCCTTGATTTTTCCTTCAGCCCGAATGCCCCACGCTTTTTCGGTCTGAAAGGCACGCTGCAGGATCTGGTCAACAACACGGCTATTTCCACCGTCCAGAAAATCAACTCCTTCCAATTTCACTTTTCTCTGGGGCAGGCGTTTTGAGGCGGATTCTTGGGGTATGTCTGCTCCTTGTCATACCCTTGTCCGCCGAAATCATCGACAAAATTGCCATTGCTATCGAGTACCAGACCATCACGGAGTCACAGATCGATGAAGAGCTTCGGGTCAGTTCGCTGCTAAATCACGAACCGATTAAGCAGGATGCAGGCGCGCGGCGAGATGCTGCCGATCGCCTGGTGCAACAGTTTCTCATCCGGCGCGAAATGGAGCTGAGCGGGTACACGCAGCCTAATGCCGCCGATATCGGGACGTATCTAGGCGGAGTTGAAAAGGACCTAGTTGCCTCTGGCAATGTCGCCGCAGTTCTCAGGCGTTATGGCGTGAGTGAAGCCGTGCTGCGTGAACACCTGACCATCCAACTGATGACTCTGCGCTTCATCGAATTCCGTTTCCGGCCCGATCTCTCGGTCAGCGACGCCGACGTTCAGTCATACCTCCAACGCCGCGCGGCCGGCGATTCAACCACGCAGCCCGACAAAGCTGCCATCAGCAGGCTCATCATCGCAGAACGTACCGACGCCGCTCTTAACAGCTGGCTCGAAGAGGCTCGTAAGCGTTTTAATATCGTCTACTTTGACAAGGCGCTCCAGTGATATGAAGCGCATAGTTCGCACCTCACTGCTCATTGGTTCGTCGCTCGCGCTCCTTGCGGCCGTGATCGCCGGCCTGTTGCTTATCCTGCTTCACAGCAGTGTCTTTCAGGAGCGCATTCGCCGGCAAATCGTCTCTACTCTCGAGCGGGAAACTGGCGGCCGCGTTGCAATTTCGAACGTGGCATTCGATCTCTCTACCTGGACCGTACATTTGAATGGCCTGGTCATACACGGTATGGAACCGGCCGACGCTCCTCCGCTATTGAGCATACCTTCGCTCGATTTGACGGTTCGTCCGCTGCCGCTTTTAGAACGCCGGGTTGAAATCAGTCTGCTGCGAATCGATCGCCCCTTCGCGTATGTGCTGGTTTACTCCGATGGCAGCACGACATTCCCGAGATTCCCGGCGCTGACGCGGAATTCTCTCCCTCTTGCGATTGATCGCCTGGAAATTCGTAGCGGCACTGCTCAGATGAACGATCATCGCCACTCTTTCAACCTGAAGGCAAACGAGCTGAGAACATGGCTGCGCTACTCGGCCCAGCAGGCTGCCTGGCGTCTGCAGTTTTCTTCGCGTCAGGTACATCTGGCATTGGACTGTTGTGGCCAGTTCGCAGGAGATGTCTCGTCTGAAGCCACTTTGCACAAAGACTCAGCTGAAATAACCAATCTCGTCCTTGGTTCGAAGCAACTGCATGTCGTAGCCCAGGGGACTCTCGCACATTTCGCTCAACCCGAGCTCGCGCTCCATTTCCAGAGCAGTCTTTCCGCGGGCACAGCTTTGCGATGGCTGAAAGTAAGAGGCGTCACGTCAGGCAACATCACGCTTCTTGGCAATGCTACTTACAGCGCGGAAAAAGGTGTTTTTTTGACCGGACATGCCGCCGCCCAGGGGCTGCAAGACCGAACGCAAGCCGTCTCTGAATTCACCTTCGCGCAAGGGCGGCTCGATCTGCAGAACCTTTCACTAACATCGCCTCGCGGGCATTTTGCCGGGCAGGTTATCCTCACAAACGGCCGTTACCTTGCCGTGCAGGGACGTCTGGGAAACGTTCCTCTCCAGCGGGCGCTCATTGCATTCCAGGCACCGCGCATTCCGTGGAACGCCATTCTTTCCGGTCCGGTTTCACTGAACGCTGATCTCGCGAGTCTTCTACCTACCCTCTCGCTCCATACCAACCTGCATATCATTCCCACACACGACAGCCCAGCCTTATCCGGCGACGTTCTCTTGTCGAAGCACCCGGCAGGCAACGTCGAGTTTGGTGGTTCTCATCTCCATCTCGTCAATACTTCGCTGACCTTTGAGGGCTCCTGGAGAGACGGAATTCAGCTGGAGTTGGAGAGCACCGACTTACGCGATGTGGAATCGCTGATCCGCACCATTCCACCGGCTCGCATCCCGCAGATCCTGCCTGGCGGCGTTGCTCATTTTAAAGGCTCTCTCGAAGGTTCTCCCGCCAATCCGGCTCTCGCTGGGGACCTCGCATTGGCTCGCTTTCGATTCGGTGGGCAAGTCTGGGACAAGCTTCGCGCCCGGGGAGCTGTCGACTCTCGATCAGTAAATGTCACATCGGCTAGCCTGGTGAGCGCTTCAGGCGAGGCCACCGCTCACGGCCGAGTCGAGCTCGCCAACTGGCACTTCACCGAAGACAGTCCTCTTTCGCTGCACGCCAATCTCCGCCATTTCGCCCTGCCAAGCGGACGCCTTAGCGCTTCCCTGGACGTCTCGGGTACGACAAGATCCCCAGCCGGCCGCGGCCATCTTTTGTTGGAAGATGCAGTGATTTCTGGCCGTGCATTTCGCCGGATCGTAACCGATGCTGTACTCGCACCGGACGCCCTCCATCTGGAACACGGCACCTTGAGCGGATTAGACGGCGGGACAGGATCATTTTTCGCCACTTATCAGCGCGCGAGTTCCTGGCAGAGCGGGCAGCTGTCTCTTACTCTGGACACCAATGCCCTGCCCGCATCTGCGCTCGATCTCCGCCTTACCGGCCAGCTTGATGCCCACGCCGACGCGGTCTTTGCGGTCAAAGACTCTGTCGTCCGTCCTGTGGGGGCTAACGGCCATCTCATGCTCCGCCACCTGGCGGCGATGGGAACTAATTTGGGAGACGTCACCAGCAAATTCGTCACGCGCGGAGATCGCCTCAACCTGTCTCTCTCGGGCGATCTTGCACAAAGCAAGCTTGCCGGCAGCGCCGAAGTAGATCTCGTTCCGGGGTCGCCAGTACGCGGTCACTTCACAGTCGAACACGCGAGCCTTGAAATGCTGACTCCTATCGTCCAGCAAATCCCCAGCGGGAAGCTCTCGGGAACAATCGATTTCGACGGTTCTCTCGATCATCTCTCGCGAATGAACGCCTCGGCGGCGCTTTCAGAGCTCACCCTGCACGAGCCCGCTCTGCCGTCATCTCTCGAGGAACTTCGCAGCACAACGGATTCGCGATCCGCGCCCAAGTCCGCTGAAGTTCCTCTTTCGTCTGGAGGCGCGGCATCGCGGCCTGTGCTTGCTTTCGACCTCCACAACAGCGGCCCCATCCTTTTACATCTTGTAAACGGACGTTTAAACGCGGAACGCTTCGAGCTCATTGGCCCTGATAGCCATCTCAAAATAGCCGGCTTCGTCAGCGACTCTCAGCCTTGGAGGGCTGATCTGAATTTAGATGGTTTGCTAAACCTGCAAGTGCTTCGTGCCATCAATCCCAATCTAGAAGTAAGCGGGCGATCCATCTTTCGCGCATCTTTTAAGGGCCCGCTGCAGACACCAGCCATCGAGGGGCGTCTGGAACTGCAAAGCGCAGCGCTCACGACCCCGGACCTGCCCTCCGGTATTAGCGCTGTGAACGGTGTCATCACGTTCGACAACAACCGCGCTACGGTCGAGCAACTCACGGGGAGTGCGGGAGGCGGGCTCGTCCGTGTAGGCGGTTTTGTCAGCTTTGGTCCTGCTCCTGCTGTCGCCTATCACCTCGATGCTCATGCCGAAAACGTGCGTGTCCGCAGCGCCAGCAACGTCAGCCTTACTGCCACCACGGATCTGCATCTCTCCGGCACTGCGGCGAGCAGCCTTCTTTCCGGGAGCGCCACCATCTCGCGGGTGGTCTTTAATCCGAGTACGGACGTTGGCAACATACTCGCCAACTTCGCCGTCCCGCTGCCTGTGCCTGCCAATCGCCGGGACTTTCTCAGCAACCTGCACCTCGATGTTGCTATCGAAAGCACGCCGAACTTCCAACTGAGTACAGCTCTCAGCCGGGATGTGGAAGCCGAAATCGATTTACGCCTGCGCGGCACACCTGACCGGCCGCTTCTTTTAGGCTCGCTCTCGGCGAATCAAGGCGATATCCGCGTCTTCGGTTCGCGTTATACGATCAATCGCGGCGAGGTCCGCTTCAGCAACACGAGCAGAGTCGATCCAGTTCTGGATCTCGATCTTCAAACTCAGGCCCGCGGCATCACAGTCGACATCACCATCGCGGGCACACTCAATCACCTCAACATTACGTATCGCTCGGATCCACCTCTGCAGCCGCGCGATATTATCTCTCTTTTGACCGTCGGTCGCACGCCGCAGGAAGCGTCTAACACGCAGAACACACAAATCGTCAACGACACAACTGCGTTTCACTCCGGAACAAACAGCGTCCTCGGCCAGGCTGTCGCTCCCTCTACAAACCGCCTGTCGAAGCTGTTCGGAATTACTAACATCAAGATTGACCCCCTTGTGCAAGGCATCACGAACACCCCACAAGCGCGCCTTACACTGGAACAGCAAGTCTCGCGCGCCATCACGGTCACTTACGTCACCAACTTGTCCCAAACTTCCGAGCAGATTTTCCGCCTGGAATGGTCGCTCAACCGCCAGTACTCAATCGTCGCCGTGCGCGACGACAATGGAGAATTCGGCATCGATATTCAATTCAAACGCCGCTTCAAATAAGTCATGAAACTGCGGGCCGCTCAAAACAGACTCAAGATAGAGCACAGCATTATCGATGGTCTGCGCCCTATTCTCGAGCGCCTGCTGCGAGACAACGCCGAACTTCGGTCCATTATTCCCGGCGTCATTCGCCCGGTTCGCAATGCACGGGGGGAGCCAACTATTCATATCACGGTGCCTACCACCAATGGTTGGAAAGCCATTGCCTTGAGTGCCGGTGCCCGCCAGGAACTCTTTATCAGCACTGTTCTTGCCAAGGACGATCTGGAAAACCTCCTGCGTTCCGCGCTGGATCCGAAGTAGAAGTTCTATGCGCTGCCTTCTCTTTCTTACACTGACTGTTGCCGCTACAGCCGTTCCAGTCACGTTTACGAAAGATATTGCTCCGCTTATTTACCAGCGGTGTGCGCCCTGCCATCACGCAGGCGGTGTTGGTCCGTTTTCACTTGTTACGTTTGAGGACGTCAGCCGGCACGCTTCGCAAATTGTCGACGTGACCAAACGCCACTACATGCCGCCTTGGCCGCCTCGGAACAACCAGGGAGGCGATAGCGCCAGCCTGTTCGTAGGCGATCGCAGCCTCTCCGATAGTCAGATTCGCCTCTTTTCCGACTGGCTGCGGCAGGGCAAGCTACGCGGCGATCCCTCCATACTTCCCGCGGCTCCTCACTTCACCAGTGAATGGCAGATGGGCACGCCCGATCTGATTCTTAAAATGCCTAAACCCTATCTGATGCCGGCCGAAGGCGAAGACGTTTTCCGTAACTTCATCGTGCCCACCGGACTTACGGGAACTCGTTTTGTGCGCGGTCTCGAACTGCGCCTCTCGAACCCGCGCGTTGTGCATCACGCGAACGTTGTCCTTGATCGTACGCAATCTATGCGTAGCCGCGACGGCATCGACGGCCAGCCTGGCTTCCCCGGTATGGACGTGATAACTGAAGCGGCCCCGGACGACTTCGACCCGGATTCACATTTCCTCTTCTGGAAACCGGCCACCGTTCTACGTTTGGATCCGGAAGCGATGAGCTGGCGTCTCGATCGCTCGACCGACCTGGTGCTCAATCTGCACCTGCAACCCACCGGTAAACCGGAATCGGTCGAAGTCGAAATTGGCCTCTACTTCTCCTCCAAGTCGCCCACGCTCTTTCCTATGCTCCTGCAATTGGAGCACGATGGCGCTATCCACATTCCACCCGGCCATCGTGATTTCGTAGTTACTGATTCGCTTACTCTGCCCGTCGCGGTTAACTTACTAGCCATTTACCCGCACGCCCACTATCTGGGAAAGACTATAGATGCGTGGGCCGTACTGCCTGGAGGGGCGCGCCGCTCGCTCATTTACATCCCCGATTGGGACATCAACTGGCAAGCCGCCTACGAATACGTGCATCCCATCCCACTCCCGAAGGGCACGAAAGTCGAAATGCGGATTTCCTACGATAACTCGGAGGGGAACCCTCGCAACCCAAACCGGCCGCCGGTCCTGGTGGAAACGGGCAATCGAAGCCGCGACGAGATGGGACACGTCTGGCTGCAAGTTCTTCCCAAAAACCCTGACGGGCGCTTCGATCTCCAAGAAGCCATCATGCGACGCCGGCTCGCCAAGTATCCGGCCGATTTCGTCGCTCACTATAACCTGGGCGCACTCAAACAAACCCGCGGGCAGCTGGATGCCGCCCTTGCGAGTTACCGCGATGCTCTGCGCATCGAGCCTAAGAATGCAACAGCCCGGAATAGCGTCGCGGCCGTTCTCCTCGCTCAGGAACACGTTCCGGAAGCTATCGCCGAACTGCGCACCGCGCTCGCATCCGATCCCGGATATGTGAATGCCCGCTACAATCTGGCCCGTTCTCTAGCTGCCGTCGGTGATCTTGACGAAGCCGAAACGGAGTACAAAACTTTCCTCGCCGCCAAACCCGACGATGGGCCCGCGCAAGCTGCGCTCGGCACGATCTACTTTAAAAAACGAGCCATCACCGAAGCCCTCGCCTGCTTCCGTGAGGCCGCCAGACTCAATCCGCACGACGCGGATATTCAAACCAATCTGGGAACGCTGCTTGCCATTACAGGCGACCGCACGGCTGCGGCGGAAGCTTTCGAAGATGCGCTTCGCCTCGATCCAAATCACAGCGCCGCGCGAGCTAATCTGAACCGTCTGCGCTCTCAACAGTAAGTTCAGGGTCGCAAAACTCACAAGACCCTTGCTCCCGCGCGCGGCTCAGAAACAGGGTCGAGTGCTTACAGCATTAGTTACTGGCAAGAACTGTCTTTTCTTTCACCGCCCGCAGCGCCGCCTGGACTTGTGGGTCGTGCCTGGCCTGCACTTCCTCTCCAGCTGCAACGCCCCGCGCCTGCGTGACGATTTCTTCTTTGAGTCGCTGGCTCACCCAGGCGCGCTCCGAACTCCACTCGCCCACACCCGGCTGGATGGACCGCGTGGACAAAAAGACCTTCAACTCATCCAGCATTTCGGCTGTAACTTCGAAGTTATCTGGAACCGGTGAATGACTCGCCAGATAGTTTGTCGCGTAAGAAGTCAGTACGCCACTGGCGTCTAAAACCGTTTCCAGACGGCTGAGAGGCGCGGGACCTACCCGGATGTCAGGCTGAATGCCGCCTCCGCCAGTAACTACCCGTCCTTTGTCGGTCTTATAAGTGGGCGCACTCGGGTTCGGCCGGTCATTGAATGTTTCGGAAAGCGCCGAGTCTTTCAGCGGGTGCTGAATCGACCGGCCGCTCGGAGTGTAGTAAAAAGCCGTGGTAATCGCCAGGCCCGCACCATCGGAGAGCGGCACGACGCTTTGCACCAAGCCTTTTCCATAACTCGTTTCACCCACAATGGTGGCCCGGTCGTGATCCTGCAGAGCGCCGGAAAAGATCTCGGAAGCACTGGCGGTCTTGGCATTAATCAAGATACTGACGGCGAACCGGAACGGCTTGGCGTCTTTCGGAACATCGGCATTTTGCGGACCGCTCGTCCGACCCTTGGCCGTGAGGATCCTCTGCCCGGGCGCGAGGAACATGGCTGCCGCATCCAGCGACGCCTTGACCACGCCACCGGGATTGTTTCGTAAATCCACTACTAATCCACTGAGAGACGGTCCGCCTAACTTGGCAATCGCGTCAGTGAGTTGCCTGGCAGTCTGTAAATCCCAGCTGGCGAGGCGAATGTAACCAACGTGCGGCTCCAATAGATAGGCACGGTCCACGCTCGGCGCATCGACTAGCTCGGGAGTCAAGCGAAATTCGATTGGGCGAGGCGAGCCTTGTCTGCGCACATACACTGCCACCCGCTGCTGCCGCGCTTGCGTCAGCAACTCAATAATATCCTGCGGTTCGAGCGATCGGATCGCGATGTTATTCACCGCAACGAGCTCATCACCTGCCTGAATACCCGCTTTGTTCGACGGTGTGCCGGGCAGCGTCTGTAAGAAAATAACTTGCCCCGGCAAAACAGAAACGATACTCCCAAAACCCTTTTGCTCCGAATCCTCCATCTGCTTCAACTGCTGGAACTGGGCAGGATCGAAGAATTGGGTGTGCGGATCTAATTGCCGCAGCATAGAAGGAATCGCTCCTTCGTACACGAGCTTGTCGACGGGCGGCGGTTCAGCGCCCTCGGTTTGAACCATTGACAGTACATCGACGAATCGGCGCAACGCCGGGTCTAGATCGTCAGCCGGATTCACCGGCTTGGTCGTAGCAGAAGGCGATTGCTGGGCCGCCAGTGTGCCCGCCAGCGCAAGAACCCACAGAAAACGGCCAACCCTCATCGCGAATACTGCGTCTGCCGCCGTGCTTCTGCGCGGTTCAATGCCATGTCGATCAATTTGTCGAGAAGCTGAGTATACGGGAGGCCTGAATACTCCCACATCTTGGGGTACATACTGATGGACGTAAAGCCCGGAATTGTGTTGATCTCGTTGATGAAAAATTCGCCGGTTTGGCCGTCCATCAGAAAGTCGACGCGGGCCATGCCTTCGCAATCCACCGCCTGGAAGCCAGCGACAGCCAGTCGCTGAATCTCGGCAATCCGCGGGACGCTCAATTGCGGAGGCAAGTCGATTCGGGCCTCATTCAGCAGATACTTGTCTTCATAGGTGTAGAAATCCTGCGAAGGAAGAACCTCACATGGCATCGACGCGCGCGGAGGTTCACCACCTAAGACGGCGCACTCGAACTCACGGCCAATGACTCCTCGTTCCACAAGAATCTTACGGTCGAACTGGCAGGCGGTCATCAGCGCTTCGGGTAAATCGCAGGCGCATTTCACTCTGGTAATGCCGACCGACGAGCCCAGGTTGGCGGGCTTCACAAATACCGGAAAGTTAAAGGGCAGCTCCAGCGATTTCGCATCGAACTCTCCGCGCCGCAAGACCAGGTAGGGCACAACGGGAAGGCCGGCATCGCGGCACAGGCGTTTGGTAACCGCCTTATCCATCGAGGCCGCCGACGCCAAGACCCCGGCCCCCACGTAAGGCAGGCCGGCTAACTCGAGCAATCCCTGTACGGTGCCGTCTTCTCCAAAAGTGCCGTGGAGCACCGGAAACACCACGTCGATATCTGCGTTCGCTTCGGGCTCCGGCACAAAGGCGCGTGGCTCCCACTTGCCTTCTTTGGTGATGTAGAACTCCGCTACTTCGTACTTGGCCGGATCTAGCGCGGCTCTTACCGATTCAGCCGAGCGAACCGAAATTTCATGCTCGCCCGAGCGGCCTCCGTATAGCAACGCGATGCGGATCTTCTGCAATGTTTCTCGCAAGCCTTTATTGTAGGAAAACAAAGGGCCATCTCCTTCGACGAGAGAGATGGCCCAGTGGAAGTCATTGGATTCGCCGTTTACTTGCGCGAAGAAACTCGATCGAGCTCATGAAGGAACTTTTCGGCGTCGGCAGGAGCGGTAATGCCGCCTTCGATAATTTCCTTGTTAGTAATAGGTTTGCCATACATTTCTTTGTTGGCCTCCGTATCCTGTGTCACAGCCGATCCAGACACATCGATACCGCCATAGATCCCGCGCTGCCGCGAGTAAGTGAGAATTTCGGCTTTCATCACGGCATCGGTCATGGCCGAAGAATCCCGGCCCACCGGACCCGCTGCCGCCGACAACTCACCGCCCAACTGCGTCTTGTCGCTCAGCATACGCTCCATGCCGTGCTTGTTCATCACCAGCATGATCAAGTCAGTTTCCGATCCGCCAATTAACAGGCCGAATTTGCCACCCGAAATGCGTAACGAACCCGGCGCGCTCCAGCCGATGCCAGACTCCTTACGGCATGTGAAAAAACCTTTTCCGTACTGCCCTCCCACGATGAAGCCGGCCTTTTTCAGATTCGGTATCACCACCACGCACGATGCCTTATTAATTAAGTCGAGCGGAACCCCTTTGTCCGAGGCGTTCATCATTTCATGCAAATCTTGTGTCGCGGCGTCCAGCCTCTCGGCTGCTGTCTTTTGTGCCACCACCGGAACCACGGTCAGCACCATGGCTACAACTGCCCATAAACCTGCCTTCATACATACCCCTTTGTGTTACTAAAATCTATCTGTTCGCAGCGCTGTCCCGCTACGTTTAACAAGACGCGAGCCCGCGCCGTTGTAGATCATCAAATTGAACTTTGTTGAGTGCTTTTAATCCCTGCTAAAGCCGCCGCCGTTGTCTTCGCCAGGCGAACGCAGTCCGGAATACCTACTCCCTGATAGGCATTCCCCACTAAATGAAGCGAAGGCTGTGCTTGAAGCAGCCGCCCGATGTTTTGCTGCCGCGCTGCATGACCAACTACATACTGTGGCATTGACTGCGGCCAGCGCCGCACGATCGCCGTTCGCGGGACGCTCGCCAGCTGCATAAAACGGCCCAGATCCTCACTCACCAGCGCTGCGAGTTCATCATCCTTCCTGCCGAGCAGTTCCGCCGCTTTCGCGGCCACGATAAAGGCTCGAATCGCTATCACTCCGGGAGCCACTCGCGTCGGGAATTTAGTGTTAATCCAGGTTGCCGCCGCGATGGTTCTCCGCTCGTTTCGGGGCACCAGGAAGCCGAATCCATCGAGCGGATGACGAAACGTGGCGGCGTCATAGAGGAGGGTTACCAGGATCGAAGACGCATAGGGAATGGCCTCCAGCTCCCTCGCTAGTTCCGGTGAATCTCGCTCAAGTAATCTGGCTGAGACGTGCGCCGGACACGCCAGCACTAATTCCTTCGCAGTGATTTGCTCAGCAACTCCCAGGCTCACTTCCCAGCCGTCAGCCGATTTCGTTACGGCAGTAGCCTCAGCATGAATCACGCGGCTTGACTCGCCGATCGCGGCCGCCAGCACGTCGGTCAACGACTGCATGCCATTCCGAAACGATCGGAACATGCTTGTCCTCGGACCGTTGTTTATTTCGCTCCGCACGCCGCGGATGAGGCTTCCGTAACGCGTTTCGTAGTCGAGAAATCGCGGCAATACAGTAGCTGCGCTCAGGCTCGCCGCGTCGCCCCCGTACACCCCTGCGAGCAAGGGATCCGCCACATACTCGAGCACTTCGCCGCCGAAGTGGTCCGAAACCAGTTCACCAACCGAAATATCCGTCTCTCGGAGCCGGGGACGGACACAGGTCTCCGCCAGAAAGCGCACCTTGGTCCGCCAGCTGAATAGGTCGGAGCGCAGCGCCGGCCTCCACTGCCCGGGCACCATCATGCTCATGCCGGCTGGGAACGGAACGAGTTTTCCCGCGCGCACGATGAACACGCGTCGCCTGGCATCATTGGAATCAATGACGGCATCCTTCAACTCGTCGAGTTCGGCAGCCAGTTCGGCGACGGCCGGTTTAGCCGCCAGATAACTGTCAGGACCGGCTTCCAGACGGCATCTTTGCAGTACGTCAGTTTGAATCAAGCCGCCTAGACGCTCTGACTTTTCCAGTAAGACCGATCGAATACCTGCCCGCCCCAGATAATAGGCAGTGGCCAGCCCGGAGATTCCGCCCCCTATAATCGCCACCCGCTCGGAAATCACCGGACGGTTGAAAACTCCCGGACTATTGAAACCACCGCTTTTACATTTTCGACTGGTGTTTCCGGCAGAATCCCGTGGCCCAAATTGACGATGTGCCCCGGGCGATTCCCGGTCCTGTGCAGCAGATCCAGCACTTTCCTCCGAAGCTCCGGCAAAGGGGCAAACAGCGCCACGGGGTCCAAGTTTCCTTGAATCGCGGAACGATAGCCGATCTCCGACCAGGCATGGTCGATGTTGATGCGCCAGTCTACGCCAAGCACGTCTCCCCCAGCCGCGTGCAGCTCCCGAAAAAAGCCGCCCGCGCCCGTGCCGAAGTGAATCACCGGCACGCCCGCCGAACGAATCCTTTCAATCAGCGCCCGTGAATACGGCTGGACATAATGCACGTAATCTTCCGGACTCAGTGCTCCTACCCAGCTATCGAATACCTGAATGGCCCTTGCGCCAGACCCGACCTGCATACGCGCAAAGTCACCGAGCACGTCGACCAGCTTGCCCATTAGACGACGCCACATGGTTTCGTTGCCGAACATAAGCTTCTTCGTTTTCAAAAACGTTTTGGACGGGCCGCCTTCGATCATGTAGCTTGCGAGCGTAAACGGCGCGCCGACAAATCCCACTACCGGGACTTTACCAGCGAGCGCTTCAGTTACTTTCTTGATCGCTTCCCCCACATAGCCGAGATCGTCGGTCCGGCTGGTGGAAAGCTCGTCGATATCTTCCGGTTCCGTGATGGCGTTGGCAATATGCGGTCCTTCGCCCGAGATGAACTCAAGCTTCAATCCCATAGGTTCGATCGGGAGCAGCAGATCCGCAAAAATAATCGCTGCGTCCACGTCGAGTATCTCGATGGGCTGTAAGGTCACCTCGGCCGCCAGATCGGCCCGTTTGCAGATTTCGAGAATGCCATGGCGGGCGCGGATGTCACGGTACGGCTTCAGATACCGGCCTGCCTGTCGCATGAACCAGACAGGACGAACGTCCGTCGGCCGTCGCCGACAAGCGTCTAGAAATCTACCTCCACCTGCAAGCGCAGCGCGAATAACGCCTCCGATCAATTTTCCCGACTAGACGAGTGTACACTTCCGGTGCAATCGTCAATGATTCTTCTAATCTTCAGCGGGGGCGTCATCGCGGGGACGTCCGCGGCGGACGCGCTTCATCAGGTGTTCGAGCCGCACATTCGTCGCCAGCGTTACATCCGATTCGAAATGAAGTTCCGGCACGCGGAACAGATTCAGCCTCTCGGCCAGCTGCCGCCGTAGGAAATGGCGCGCGCCGTCGAGAGCCGCGATGGTCTCGCGCTGCCGTTTGGGATCGTCGCTCAAATGCAGCCGCACCTGCGCCCGTTTTCTGTCCGGAGAGACTAATACCTCCGTCACGACAGCATCTGAAACACGAGGATCGGAAAGCTCATAGGCAATCATTTCACCAAGCTCTTCGCGCAGGGCTTCCGAAACACGTTGCGAACGATGACTATCCATGGAACTTCTCCTCTCTTCCTTTTTTGAGTGTACGCGTTCAGTAGCGGATGGTGTTACAACCACTCGATACCAGTACTGACCAACGCCCCGCCCAACAGTCCGGCGGCCTGGGATTCGACGGCCTGGAGTACCTGTTCAGCCCGCACCCGGTCGCTCGACACCGTGACTGCCGCTACCACCGCCCGCTGCCATGAATCGAGACCGTCAATCTCGGCTACAGAGACATTAAAGCGCTCACGCAGCCTGTCTTTCAGACTCTTGACTACGTGGCGCTTCTCTTTTAAGGAATGCGATTCCTCGACATGAATGTCGAGGGTCAATACCCCGATAACCGGCACGTCTTATTGCGGCGCAGGCATCTCCACCGCGATGCGTTCCATCATGAAAGACTCCAGTGTGTCGCCTACGTGAATGTTATTGAAGTTTACGAGTGAAATGCCGCACTCCAGTCCGTTCTTCACTTCGCTGGCGTCGTTTTTAAAGCGTTTCAAAGCTTCGATACGGCCGGTATGTACCACTTCGCGCTCACGCATAACGCGCACCTGACTATCGCGGCGAATGGCACCGTCAGCCACGTAGCAACCGGCCACAGTACCGATCTTGCTGATGCGGAACGTTTCGCGCACCTCGGCATGGCCCAGCACTGTTTCACGGTAAACCGGCTCCAGCAGACCCGTCATCGACCGCTGTACTTCGTCGATGAGCTCGTAGATGATGGTGTGCAGCCGTATGTCAACCTTCTGCTGATCGGCGGTGGACTGGGCATTGCGTTCCAGACGTACATTGAAGCCGATGATTAAAGCTTCCGAGGCCGATGCCAGCAACACATCGTCTTCCGTGATGGCGCCCACACCTGCCCGGAGAACCCGCACCCGTACCTTCTCGTTTGAAAGCTGGGTCAGCGTATCCGAAAGAACTTCGGCCGTACCGCCTACGTCGGCTTTGATGATGAGGTTCAGGTCCTTTAACTGGCCTTCGGCAAACTTCTGGTTGAGCGAGGCCAGGGTGGCCACGCGAGCACCTTTGGCCATGGCCGCATCGCGGGCTTTCGCCTCACGATAAATTACGATTTGCTTGGCCTTCGAGGTATCGGAGACCACCTGGAAGCTGTCGCCCACTTCGGGCAGGCTGTCCAATCCGATCACCTCGACCGGCATGGATGGCTCGGCTTCCTTGGCCGGATTGCCGCGGTCGTCGAACATGGCGCGTACCTTGCTGAACAGCGCGCCGCAGATAAAGTAATCACCCACCCGTAAGGTGCCGTTACGAACCAGCATCGTTGCCACCGGTCCGCGCCCCTTGTCAAGTTTCGCTTCGAGCACGGTGCCGAGCCCGGGGCGCCCCGGATTCGCTTTGAGGTCTTGGATATCCGCTACCAGCAAGATCATCTCCAGCAGCAGTTCCAGGTTCGTGCCGGCCTTGGCTGAAACCGGCACCATGACGACATCGCCGCCCCAGTCTTCGGCCAGCAGACCGCGATCGGAAAGCTGTTGCTTCACACGATCGGGTTGCGCATCCGGCTTGTCTATCTTGTTGATCGCGACCAGGATCGGCACCCCGGCCGCTTTGGCATGGTCGATCGCTTCGAGCGTTTGCGGCATTACGCCGTCGTCAGCCGAAACAACCAGCACCACAATGTCGGTGACTTTGGCGCCGCGAGCACGCATGCGGGTAAACGCCTGGTGGCCTGGAGTATCGATGAAAACGATCTTGCGGCCATTTTTCTCGACATGATAAGCGCCGATATGCTGGGTAATGCCGCCTGCTTCGCGGCCGGCGACATTGGTCTGGCGCACCGCATCGAGCAGCGAAGTTTTGCCATGATCGACGTGGCCCATGATGGTGACCACCGGCGCACGGCGCACCAGATCGGCGGTATCTTCGGCCTGTTCGACGTCTTGAGTAGACTCCTGCTCGTAACTGACTTTGTTAGTCGACGCGCCAAACTCGCGCGCCAGTTCTTCGGCCAGTTTCGTGTCGAGGGTCTGGTTGATGGTGGCGAACACCTTCTTCTCCACCAGCTTTTTGATCACCAGATTGGCCTTGACGCCCAATTTTTCTGAAAGTTCTTTGACCGTGACCCCTTCCGCCACGGTGATTTCGCGGTCGATAGGCGGCGGCTCGACATAAGTCGACCGCTTGGAAACGCGCTCGGTCAGTTTGCCTTCAATTTCCTCGCGTTTGCGTGGACCTTGCCGGCTGCCGGGTTTGGCCTGATGCCGGCGTTGCTGTTCGGTAGGAACAGTAGCTACTTCGGGCCGCAACGCGGTGGGATGCATGGGCCGCAAACCACCAGGACGCCGCAAGTTCGGCGCTGTCGGGGCGGTAGGGCCGCCGGGACCACGCATGATCGGCTGGCCGGGACGAATGGGGCCGCGGTAAACCTGCTGGCCGGGCGCGGGCGATGGGCGAGCTGGCGCGCCGGGTCGCGGCATCACCGGAGCAGTCGGCATCGGACGGGCAGCCTGTTGCTTGTTCAAACGCTGCAGAATGTCCTGCCGCGGCGGCACTATGGGACGCGCTTGCGGTTGTCCGGCCAGGGTTTGTCGGGATTGTGGTGGTCGTGGAGCAATCGGCGCACCCGGGGTCAGCCCGGGGCTCGATGGCCGGGGCGCTGCCCGTGGGGGAATCGGCGCTCCGGGAACAGCCGAAGGAATGGGCGGGGCTTGGGGTGTGCCGGGTGTCAATCCGGCTGCCGGCGCACCGGGCGCAACCAGATGTGTGGGCGGTGTCATGCGCGGCGGAGGGACTGATACGCGCGTCTGCGCCAGAGGCGCGGCGGAACCAGGTGAAGCTGAAACAGGTGAAGCTGAAACAGGAGCGGCAGGACCTCCAGACGGTCGAGCAGCCGGTTCAACAGCACTCGTCGGAGCGTCCGCAACGGGTAACGGACGAGCAGGCACCGGCGGCGTAGCTTGCCGTGGGACCGAGGGCGTCAATCCAGAATTTGCCCCAAGCGGGTTTGCGGGTCCTTGCCTCGGAGAGGGCGGCGGAAGCGGCCGTGCTGGAACCGAAATGTTCCGGTTCACCAGGCCCGGCGAAGAGCGCGTCTGCGACGGCGACAAGGGCGGGTGAAGAGCCCCCGCTCCACTTCCAATGGGCGGACGGAGAGGCCGGAAAGAAGGAATGGGCCGCTCCGCTTCAGCCGGTGTTTCTGGGGCTGGCGTGCCAGGCGCCGCATGCGCGGGAGCGCCTGGGGCCGGATGCAGGGGCGCTGGTGACGTAGGAATTTGGCCTGCCGGAGCAACCGCCTCCTCTGATCCTGCGGCTGCGTTTGGCGAGCCGCCCGGTGCAGCGGGCGGGGGGGCAGCCGGGCGCGGACTGGACCGCACGAACGGTAACGATGGCGCGGCCTCCCGACCGGTAGGACGGATCGGAGGCTGAAGCGTCGGGCGATTGGCCCGTGGTGTTTGATTTGATGGTGAGTGTGCGGTTATCGAGGGACTCGCCGGGGCGGATTCGCCGGAAGCAGCGGTTGAACCCACTGCGGCGGCCGTCTCCGTGTGCTTTGCATCTTCCTGCGATCGAGTCTCCGATTCACCAGAATCGTAATGCCCATTCTCGCCATCCGAAGTGCCCGCAACATAACTCCGAGGCGGCGCGTCTGTACCAAGTAGCTTATTCCTGAGTTCAATAGCTACGTCCTCATCCACCGAGCTGGAATGCGTTTTCTTCTCTTGCACACCCAATTCGGGCAGCATATCGATGATTACGCCGGGTTTCACTTCAAGCTCCCGAGCCAGCTCATTGATTCTGATCTTCTTCATAGATGGGACAGTTTCTTACACGGCCAAGCGCCACCGCAGTGGGCGATGTCGGTTGGTCCCCGTTTGCTAGGTGTGAAAAACCAGGCAAACGGACTATATAACTCCTTCAAACATCACGATTTTTACTAGTTTAATCCGCGTTTTTAATGGTATCAGATTCATCGGCCTCACCTGTTTCACCCTCCGACGTCATTCCGCGCAGGCTGGAAGGCGCACCCGACAGACCTTCTACCCGACCTAAATCGAGAACTTCGCCTTCTTCGGTTTCCTCAACTGACGCCGCTTCGTGCCGCGCAATATCCTGCTCCAACGCGCCCGTCTCGATATTTTCAAATGCTTCTGGTTTATCCGCCGCCATAGCCTGTTCGTCCCCCGTATTCGGTTCCACGCTGTTTGTTTCCGAGTCGATGGCGCCTTCAATCGCCTCAGCCGTCACCGGCGCTTCTTCGTTTTGCTGGTCTTCGCTGTGCTGGTCTGGGCTTTGCTGCTCTTGGTCATACTGGCTGTAAAAGCCCACGACTATCGTCTGGATTTGGCCTACAATCTCTTCGTTGATGCCGGGAATCGCTTCCAGTCCTTCCGGCGTCATGGAACCGAGGCGTTCCACCGTCCCGATCCCGGCGCCGACCAACATTTCGACTATATTCTCCGACAAACCGTGATCGATCAGGATCGACACCGGCGCACCCGAAATCACCATGTCGTCCATGCGGGACTCGAGTTCGCGCCGTTTCTCTTCTTCGCTTTTAATATCGATCTTCCAGCCGATCAGTTTGGCCGCCAGCCGCACGTTTTGGCCGCGCTTGCCAATGGCCAGCGAGAGTTGCAGGTCGTCAACCACGACCTCCATGTGTTTATCCGCCGAGTCGACAATAGTCACACGCGAGATCTTCGCCGGACTCAGTGCCTTGGTGACATATTGAATCGGATCGTCTGAAAACTCGATGATGTCGATCTTCTCACCGCGCAGTTCGCGGATGATCGACTGGACGCGCATGCCCTTCATGCCAACGCAGGCGCCCACGCTATCCACGTCCCGGTCGCGGCTGAAGACGGCAATTTTGGTGCGCTCGCCGGCTTCGCGCGAGCACGCCTTGATGGCTACCGTGTTGTCGTAGATTTCGGGCACTTCCTGTTCAAACAGGCGCATCACGAGTTCGGGCGCAGCCCGTGAAACGATCACGCCCGAGTTCTTGCCGCCGCGCTCCACGCCCTTAATGACGCAGCGCACGCGATCGCCAATGCTGAAGTTCTCGACCCGAGACTGCTCCTTCTTCGGCAGGCGCGCTTCCGTTTTTCCAATGTCGACCACCAGGTCCTGGCCTTCCAGGCGCTTGATGGTAGTGTTCACCAGTTCCCCGGTTCGGCCCTGAAACTCCGAGAAGACACTATCGCGTTCGGCTTCGCGCACCTTTTGCAAAATGACCTGCTTGGCGGTCTGCGCGGAAATACGGCCTAGCGCATCTGTCGGCTTTGGGATGCGAACCACCGATCCCACTACGGCCTGCTCGTCGTACTTGTGCGCCGCGGAAACACTGATTTGGGTGGACGGGTCTTCGACCGCGTCCACTACCTGGCGCGTGCCGAAAATCTGAATATTCCCGGTATCTTCATCGAGGTCGGCTACCAGATCTTCGGTCGTTCGAAAATGCTTGCGGGCGGCGGCCAGCATAGCGTCTTTCACCGCATCCAGCACGATCTGCGGGTCGATACCTTTCTCTTTACTCAAAATTTCAATGGACTGATAGATCGAAGCCACGTCAAAAACCTCTCCCACTCAAAACTAAATTCAGGTGCGCTTGCGTTTAGCGCCGGATTACCACTCGAACTTCAGGTTTGCTTTCTGTACCTGTTCAAGCGGAATATGCAGCAGTTCACCGCCCGGCGCTTCCACTCCCAGCACGCCATTGGCGAACTCTTTCAGCTGGCCCTCCCAACGCAACTGGCCTTCGACCGGAGCGGAAAGCGCCAGCTTGATTTTCTGGCCTACCACCCGTTCGAAATCACGCGGTTTGGTCAACTTGCGATCCACCCCGGGCGAACTGACTTCGAGTGTGTAGCTCTCGCTGTCCGGGAAGATATCGTCTTCGTCGAGCAGGGCGCCCAGCCGCTCTGAGACCAGTTGGCAATCGCCGTGAGTCACACCGCCGGGCTGATCGATATAGATGCGCAGCAGCCTGGCTTTCCCGGCCCCTTTCAATTGCACTTCCACGATCTCCAAAGGCGTATTTGCGACCGCGCGTTCAGCCAACCCGTTGATCCGATCGACAAGTTCGTGATTTCCTAAGATCGCCATTGGAGAGCCCCGCAAATAAAAAAGTGGGCTTGCGCCCACTTTTCACAACCGCACTGCTCTATTAAACCATTTGCGGGCGTGTAACCGCAATCAGGAGCCACATCCTGTTCAGAGCCGCCCGCGGAGACTGATGGAAATGCTATGCGGGCGCGGATCAGTTTCTCATGGCCTTGCAGCCACCTGGGGATGAGGAAGTCGGCCTGCGGGGCCGACGCGGGGCGAAGGCAATGCCACTTAGTGTCCCCATCGGGGATGGTGGAAACCCCTCGCCTTTAGGCGAAGTACGGTTGGTGTAACTTGGTCGCACGCGACCACGTTACACCTGCTCCTGTCTTACCGACCGAATCAGGGTGTGAGCCAGACGGTGCAATGGCTGAAGGGGATCAGCTCGCGGGTGTTGCTGCAGGAGTTTGCGCACTGGCGAAACAAGTTCTGGGGCAGGCATCTATGGGCGCGCGGCTATCTGGCGGTCAGCTCCGGTACGATTACCGACGAGATGATCCGCGAGTACATCGAGGAACAAGAGGGTGAGCAGATTGTCGACGACAGTCGATTTCCAATCGACAATATCTAAACCCCTCGGCTTCAAGCCGAGGGGTGCCGAGGGTTTAGATAAGGGTGCTCTCGAAAAAATCCAGCGGTATTTTGGGATTTTCGCGGTCACCCCGGGGCAGAGCACCGCTACGGTAAGAGGCGAAAGCGCCTGTTCCAAAAGAGGCGCACTGGTTGTTTTGGGAAACTAAGTGACATTAGGCCGAGGGACTGCCCCAAAGCTCTTCTTGGACTCGTATGTCTCGACGCGGCAGGCTGAAGCTATCGTACGAGCGTTTAGGCGTTGGCCTGGGTTAGTTCGCGCAGGGCTTGGGCGGTGCGTGCGCCTTCAAGATAGGACTCGATGTCGTTGATTGAAAATTCGTAGCGCCGCCCGACGGCACGCAGTAGCAGGCCACGGTCACGGCCGCCCAAGGCACCGACGATTATTATCAGCTGGATGCTCTGGAACGCGAATTCCTACGGGCTGATGCCGGAACATATTTCCCCGGATGGCAGCGAATGCAGTGCCGCCTCAGCGCTGTCCTGGTGCAGTGCCGAACTAGCCGCCGCTTTGCTCTTGTGGAGCCAGCGGTAGTTCGCCTGAGCGTCCGCTCGTTCTTACGAGCCCCGGTAACTGGGGCGAGGCCGATGCGCCAATTCATGATCTCCGGCGCGCACAAGACGGCCATGACCTTTCTCTTGGAGTGGTGTGATGAAGCGTCTGTGGCGCATTGGGATCGGCCGGAAAACTCTTCCTTCCTGGACAGTAGTGGATCAACGTATGCGAAAGCGGCCGTCCTCAAAAGCAAGCACAGGCCGCGATCCCGCGACACCGGACGAAAGAGGAACTTCGGCGGATTTAGGCGGGGGTCGCGAGTCCGTTGTGCTGGAAAGTTCCTTAGAAGTGAGGAACCCTTCTCCGCATCACGCCAGCCTCGCGTGCCGAATTCCACGTACAACGATGGGCGGACCTATCCGCAGGTCCTAATGCAAATGGATTGCTTCGGATTGAAAAGCGCCTGTCTGGCAATGCTGATCTTCCGAGCCACTCAATTATCAGTCGGAGGGATCTGCGCGTAATCGAGTTTCGGATACCAGTCTGCGCCGCGTCCCTCAGGCGTGAAATCGAGGATCGTCCAGAGCGGATCGATGTCGGGTGCGCCTCGTGGATCCTGGCCCGGGTCGGCGGTCTTGCCGCCCATTTCGCCACTCCAGAAGTGGCGGATCGTGCCATCGCGGCGCGTGAATACATTTAACGCCGGGATGTCTGCGTCTTCCGCACTCACGTAGGCACGTGTGTAGTCACCCTCGGGATCCGAATAAAGCTTCAGGTGTTGCCAGCCTCTTTCCTTCTTAAAGTCAATAAGTCGTTCGATCGGCGAACGCGCAACAACGGCCAGTGCGACGCGTTGATCGGCGTTTTTGGCTGGCCCGTCCCAGGCGGAGAGCAGCGAGGTGCACATAGGGCATGGCCGCTTACGTTTCGGCCCGAACATAAAACTGTAGATTACGAGAGTCTGCTGGTCACCGAAAAGGTCAGCGAACTTCAGATCCCCATTCTCGCCCACGAAACTATACTTTCCCGTCACTTTTCCGCCAGGCGGCAGCGCGCGACGTTTTTCGGCGACGCGCTCTATATGACGTCTGAGTTCGATCTCCTCTGCCAGCAAAGCATTACGCGCCTGTCGATATTCATCGCTCTCATTGGGGAAACTCGCCCCGTTCTTCGTCGCCAGCTCCTTTGCTGACGCTAGAATTGCGTGAGGGGTCATGCAGATCTCCTTCTATCTATGCGCGGAACATCCCGCGCTTTTCACAGAGTAGTCGTTCCAACAAGACAAAAAAAGACAGTCAGCCGGTAGATTTTTTGCCGCGCCAAGTTTCGCTAATTTTCAGCCAAGCCCGTAACTGGGGACCGACCGCGAGCGTACTTGCCGGGCACACTGTCACAATTTCTAACGCCGCGGTATCAAGCAGTAAACAAACCGCGCCTTCCAACCGAAACGTCCCTCTATTTGCGCCGAAGCGGGCGGTCAGGTATCCTGAATAGGTAAATTCATTAGGAAGATCAAGGTTCAAATTCGGTTCATGGCAAATACAGTTTCCTCGCTGAAGCGGGTTCGGATCACGGAGCGCCGTACGGCGATTAACCGCATGCGCAAGTCCCGTCTCCGCCACCAGATTCGGGCGATGCGGCGCTTGCTCGATCAGAGAGATGCGTCCGGAGCGACGAAGCAGCTTCCCATTACGTTTTCACTGGTTGATCGCGCTGCCAAGTGGGGCATCATCAAGAAGAACACAGCTGCCCGTTACAAGAGCCGCCTCAACTTGCGCGTGCGCAAACTCGCGGCGTAGTCCCCCCTCGCAACACGCCTTGCTTGTTAGACTTGCTTGCATGATGCAAAGACGCCACTCGTGTGTCTTGACGTTATGTTTGGCTGCTTCTGTACTGGCCAAAGAGCCAGTTACTGCAAAGCATGGCATGGTGGTGGCGCAAGAACCGTTAGCGGCGGATGTTGGTTTAGCCGTTCTGAAATCGGGCGGAAACGCCATTGACGCGGCGGTGGCGGTAGGCTTTGCTCTGGCAGTCACGCATCCGTCCGCCGGCAACATCGGCGGAGGCGGATTTATGCTCGTACGGTTAGCCAATGGGAAGACGGCATTTCTCGATTTTCGGGAATGTGCCCCGCAAAAAGCTTCGCGTGATATGTATATCGGCCCGGATCGCAAAGCGACGCGCGACAGTATTTATGGATGGCGCTCGCCCGGCGTTCCCGGGTCTGTCGCCGGTTTCGAGGCCGCCTCAAAACGTTTCGGCAGCAAGCCTTGGGCAGACTTGGTAGCCCCGTCGGTACATCTGGCACGGGATGGATTCACGGTCGACAAGAGTCTGGCTGATTCGCTCGCAAGTCAGAAGTCCCTCGCCACCGATCCGGAATCGAAACGCATCTTTCTGCAAAACGGCACCTTCTTTAAAGCAGGCGAGACGATTAAACAGCCGGACTTGGCCGGCACCCTGGAACGCGTCGCGCAGCAAGGCGCAAAGGGCTTTTACCAAGGCGAGACGGCAGAGCGCATCGCGGCCGAGATGGCAAAACATGGTGGCCTGATTACCGCGGCTGACCTGAAATCGTACAAAGTGCAGGAAGCTCCCGTGCTGGCCGGCAAATACAAAGATTTCGAAATAATCACGGCCCCTCCGCCGAGCGCAGGCGGCGTCGGGGTGCTGCAGATTTTGGGCATGCTGCAGGGCACCGGGTATTCCGCCGACGGCCCGAACTCAACCAAGGCCGTACATTTTGAAGCCGAAGCCATGCGCCGGTTCTATGCCGATCGCAGCGAGTATTTGGGCGATCCGGTTTTCTACAATGTGCCGTTAAAGCCGCTGCTCGATCCGGAGTACCTGGTTCGCCGGCGTAACAGCATCGATCCGGAACATCCGACTCCAAGCGATTTAGTGGAGCCGGGTTTGCCGAAGGCGGCCGCCGCGCATCTTTCGCAGTACGAAAGCACCGAGACCACGCATTTCAATGTCGTCGATGAAAAAGGCAATGCGGTGGCGGTGACGTACACGCTAAACAACTCTTACGGGAATGGCATTACGGTACCTGGCCTGGGTTTTCTGCTGAATGACGAGATGGACGATTTCGCGGCACAACCCGGTGTTCCGAACATGTTTGGACTGGTGGGCGGCGATGCGAATGCTATCGAGCCAGGCAAGCGCCCGCTCTCCTCGATGACGCCCACCATCATTACGAAGGACGGCAAGCTGCTGATGGTCGTCGGCGCCCCGGGCGGCTCGCGCATCACCACTGGTGTCACAGAAGTGATCCTCGACGTGCTCGATTTCGGAATGGATCCCCAGCAGGCAGTGGATCTCCCGCGTTTCCACCACCAATGGAGGCCCGACGTTTTGTATCTGCAAAAAGACTTTCCGGAACAGACATCCGCTGCCCTGCAGAAGATGGGCTACCCCATCAAGATGGTCGACGGCGTGGCTCGTGTGGAAGCCATTGTGGTCAAAGACGGCCGGCTCGAAGGGGGCACCGAGTCGCGCTTGAACGGGAAAGTGGCCGGCTATTAGCGTCTTCTTCGCCTTAATCCCCTTCCCGAAAAAAGAAAGGCTGCATGGAGCAACTGCTATCTACCCATCTGTTTGTGCGACATCGATTGACGACCATCTGGCTCGAGCTGGTGTGGGATGCCGGCTTTCCAGCGGTAGAGCTTTTCTGTGCGCGGCAACATATCGATTATCGCGACCAGGGGCAAATCGCCGAACTGGGGCATTGGTTTAAGGATTCTGAGCTGAAGGTGCACTCGCTGCACTCACCGATGTATAACGATGATGTCTGGGGCCGCTCCGGGCCGCAGGCGACGATTAACATCACAGAAACGGTGAAAGCCCGGCGTATAGCCGTCGTCGATGAGATCAAGCGCGCGATTGAAATAGCGGAAGTGTTGCCGTTCCGCTACCTGATCCAGCATCTGGGTGTGCACGGCGAAGAGCAGGATGAACGAAAACTGGATGCGGCGTTTTCCTCGTTGGAAGAGATCAAGGTGTTTGCGGGGCAGCGCGGCGTCGAAGTGCTGCTCGAAAATACGCCTAACGCTTTGTCATCCGGCGAGCGGCTGAACTACTTTCTCGGTCAGACGCATTTGAATTTGAACTACTGCTTCGATGTCGGTCATGCACATATGACTGGCGATATCGAAGCGGAGTTTGCGGCGATGAAAAACCGGATTCGCTCGACGCATATTCACGACAACGATGGACTTGCGGACTTGCATCTATTTCCGGGCAAAGGAACACTCCCCTGGAAGAAAGCGATGCCGACGCTTGCCAGTTGCGCGAAGCAGTATCCGCTGGTGCTCGAGTTGCGCGAAGAGCCGAATATGGAGCACCCGGCGCAGGAAGCCCGCCGCAGCATGGACCATCTAACGAAATACTTAGAGCAGAATGAGCAGTGAAATGGAAGCGGCCACGACCGCCGCACAGAAAATTCGCGTCAGCGAAGCCAGCCGCTACGAAGGGCAGCTGGTCGAGATTCAGGGATGGCTCTACAATCTGCGCAAATCGGGAAAAATTGTGTTCCCGATTATTCGCGATGGCAGCGGCATGATGCAATGCGTCGCGGTAAAGAGCAATCTGCCGGAAGACACGTTCGAAAAATTGAAGGGCTTGACGCAGGAGAGCTCGTTTACCATAACCGGAACCATTCGGGTAGAAGCACGGGCGACAGGCGGCTACGAACTCGATGTAACGGACGCGACGGTAGTGCAGCGCGTGAGCGAAGATCATCCGTATCCGATCACGCCGAAAGACCATGGCGTTGATTTTCTGATGGATCACCGGCACCTATGGCTGCGCAGCCGACGGCAGCATGCAGCGATCCGGGTACGGCACGAGGTCATCAAGAGCATCCGCGATTATTTCGATTCGCACGGCTTCACACTGGTAGATACGCCAATCTTTACGCCCGCCGCCTGCGAAGGTACCACAACATTATTCGAAGTGGATTACTTCGAAGACGAGAAGGTGTACCTGACGCAATCCGGGCAGCTGTATAACGAAGCCAACATCATGTCGTTCGGCAAGGTGTACTGTTTCGGGCCGACCTTCCGCGCGGAAAAATCGAAAACAAGGCGGCACTTAACGGAGTTCTGGATGGTCGAGCCCGAGATGGCCTATGCCGATCTCGAAGAGATCAAGCGAGTGGCCGAAGAGCTGGTCGTCTATCTGACAGGACGCGTTTTAGAGAATCGCCGGGAAGAGTTGAAAGTGCTGGAGCGTGACGTAACGAAGCTCGAAGCGATCCAATCGCCATTCAGCCGCATGAGCTACGACGAGGCGGTGAAAGTCCTGCAGTCGAAGGGAAGCGAAATCGCATGGGGCGGCGATTTCGGTAACACCGATGAGACACTGCTCACCCAGGATTCGGCTGTTCCTGTAATCGTCGACCGGTACCCGACTGCCATCAAGGCGTTCTACTTCCAGACCGATGAACAACGCCCCGAAGTAGCGCTCGGCGTCGATGTGATTGCGCCCGAAGGATACGGCGAAATCATCGGCGGCGGCCAGCGCATTCACGATCTGGCGCTGCTCGAACGGCGTCTCGCCGAGCACAATCTGCCGCGAGAAGCTTTCGAGTGGTATTTGGATCTGCGGCGTTTCGGCAGCGTTCCCCATGGTGGGTTCGGCATGGGCGTGGAACGCTTCGTAGCCTGGATGTGCGGCCTCGAGCACGTACGCGAGACCATTCCCTATCCGCGCATGCTCTACCGGACGCGGCCCTGACCGGCTGATATGCGGCATTCGGAAATCACGATCTTAGGTGCGCCACTCGACTTAGGCGCGGGGCGGCGCGGCGTCGACATGGGCCCATCGGCGCTGCGGCTGGCCTCGCTCAACAGCAAGCTCGAATCGCTTGGCTACCGCGTAGAAGATTTGGGCAATGTATCGGCACCGCAACAGGAGAGTACGCCGACCAGCCAGGAGAATGCCAAGTATCTGCCGGCTATTGCCAAGGCGTGCGTAAAGATTGCCGAGCGGGTGCATGGCATCATGCAGGATCAAAAGTTTCCCTTGATTCTGGGCGGCGATCATTCAATTGCAGCCGGCACCGTCGCCGGCGTCACCGAGACCTTTCGGGCGCGCGGCGAGAAAATCGGGATCATCTGGATCGATGCGCATTCCGACATGAATACGCCCGAGACAAGCCCCAGCGGCAACATACACGGCATGCCGCTCGCTTGCTGTATCGGAAAAGGCCCGGTGGAGCTGACGGAGATCTTCGGATATGCGCCGAAAGTGGACGCCAGTAACGTGGTGCTGATCGGGTTGCGCGACGTGGATCTAAGCGAACGCGCTCCGATTCGCGAATCGGGAGTGACTGCGTTTACCATGCGTGACATCGATGAGCGCGGATTGCGTAGCGTGATGGAGGAGGCGATCCGGATTGCGGGCGACGGGACAGCAGGCATCCATCTGTCGCTCGACATGGACGTGCTCGACCCGGACGAAGCACCCGGTGTTGGAACTCCGGTACGCGGCGGCATGACTTATCGCGAAGCTCATCTAGCCATGGAAACCATCTGCGACTCCGGGCGTATGGTCTCGCTCGAAGTAGTAGAAGTGAATCCGGTGCTGGACGTCGCCAACCGTACCGCTCTGCTCGGCGTGGAACTGATCATCTCGGCGTTGGGCAAGAAAATTCTCTGACCTTGCGGGACAATGAAAAAGCGAGTCTTACCACATGAATGAACAGCAGCGCATGGCTCGATCACTCGTCGACAGTGATCCGGAGATTTTTGAGGCGATTCAGCACGAAGCGGAGCGCCAGGACACTGGTCTGGAGCTGATCGCGAGTGAAAACTTCACGTCGGAAGCGGTGCTGGAAGCAACCGCCAGTGTGTTTACGAACAAATACGCGGAAGGGTATCCCGGCAAACGTTATTACGGCGGCTGCGAGTATGCGGACGTCGTGGAAACACTGGCTCGGGACCGGGCTAAGGCGCTGTTCAATGCTGAATATGCGAACGTGCAGCCGCACTCAGGTTCGCAGGCGAATGAAGCGGCGTATGCCTCGGTGCTGAAACCCGGCGACGCGATTCTGGGCATGAACCTGGCGCACGGCGGGCATTTGACCCATGGACATCCGTTGAACTTCTCGGGCAAGCTGTACCAGGTATTCGCGTATGGCGTGCAGCAGGACGACGAACGGATCGACTACGAAGAAGTGGCGCGTCTGGCGGAGCAGCACAAGCCAAAGATGATCGTAGCCGGGGCGAGCGCGTACTCGCGAGTGATTGACTTTGCGCGCTTCCGGCAGATTGCCGATGCCGTCGGCGCGGTCTTCGTGGTCGACATGGCTCATTATTCGGGACTGATTGCGGCGGGCGTCTATCCGAACCCCTGCGAACACGCCGACATCGTAACGTCTACCACGCATAAGACGCTGCGCGGCCCTCGGTCGGGCATTATTCTGGCGAAAGAGAAGTTCGGTCCGGCCATCGATAAGGCGGTCTTTCCGGGGGCGCAGGGCGGTCCGCTGGTTCACGTCATCGCGGCAAAAGCAGTGTGTTTCAAAGAGGCGGCTACGGCGGAGTTTCGGGCGTATCAACAGGCTGTGCTCGACAACGCCCGGACTTTGGCGAAGTCGCTGGCGGGCGAAGGTTTTCGCGTCGTGAGCGGCGGGACCGATTCGCATTTGTTTTTGATTGACGTATTTGCCAAGGGCGTGAAGGGCAAAGAAGCAGAGCGTGCGCTCGATCAGGCTCACATAACGGTGAATAAGAATGCGATTCCGTTCGATACGAACCCACCGTTGAATCCCAGCGGCATCCGGCTGGGCAGTCCGGCGGTGACTACGCGCGGCTTTGGACAGGCAGAGATGCGCGAAGTGGGAGCGCTCATTGCCGAAGTGCTCCACGACGTGAAGTCAGACGCTGTGCTTGCTGAGGCGCGGCGCAAAGTCGGGGCCTTGAGCCAGCGGTTCCCCTTGTATGCGTGGAAGCGGCAAGCGGCCGGCGTGGCTAATTAGAACAGCCGGGCTGGTTAAGGTAGCCGGACCACGTTGAGCCAGAATTCCTCGATGGAGCGCACTTTTTTCAGAAAGTCGTCCATATCGAGGGGCTTCGTTAAATAGCAGTTAGCGTGAAGCTTGTAAGCGCGGCGCACATCCTGCTCGGCGTTTGAGGTAGTCAGCACGATGATCGGGATGTATCGCAGATCCGGGTCTTCTTTCACTTCCGCCAATAGCTCGCGGCCGTCTTTGCGCGGCAGGTTGAGGTCGAGAAGGATGAGATCAGGACGGGGAGCATCGGAATAACCATCTTGCCGGCGCAGAAAAGTCATCGCTTCCACTCCGTCTTCGACCACTGACAAGCGAGGGAGATAGCGCCCCTCACTGAAAGCCTCCTGTGTGAGCAGCACGTCACCGGGATTATCTTCGACCAGTAGGATGTTCACCGGTAATTTGGCTCGCGACATGTTTTGGACATTTGTTCCTTCCTAGGCGGGCAGAGTGAAGAAAAAGGTGGATCCGGCGCCCGGCTCGGACTCAGCCCAAAGACGGCCGCCGTGATGTTCGACGATGCGGCGGCAGATCGACAACCCGATGCCATTACCAGGATACCTGCCTGCTCCGTGCAGCCGCTGAAAAACAAGAAAGATCCGGTCGCTATATTTGGGATCGAAGCCAATACCGTTGTCGGCGACCGAGAACAACCAGTCGGGACCCTGACGGCGTGCATTGAGTTTAATTTCAGGAATTGCGCCGGGTTTGCGGAACTTAATGGCATTCCCAAGCAGATTCTGCACCACCTGGATGAGCTTCGTTTCATCCGCGTGAACAGTAGGAAGTGCGCCGCAGTCCAGAATCACCGAGTTTTCCTGGATGGCGAGCCGGAGGTTAGCAGCGGCTTTGGAGACGACCTGCTCAAAAGGCAGGAATTGTTTAGTGATCGCTTGGGTGCCGGCGCGCGAATAGGCAAGCAGATCGTTAATCAGGGTCTGCATGCGCTTTGCGCCATCCACGGCGAATTGAATGTAAGTACGGGCGGCGTCATCGAGAGTTGAGCCATAGCGCCGGGAGAGCATGCCCATATAGCTGGCGATCATGCGCAGGGGTTCCTGCAGGTCATGGCTGGCGATGGAAGCGAATTGCTCGAGGTCGGTATTAGAGCGTTCGAGCTCAGCGGCTTGGGCCTCTGAATAACGGGTCCGCGCTTCGAGTTCGGCGGTGCGCTCCTGCACGCGATGTTCGAGTTCTTCGTTCAGCCGGCGGATGCTGGCTTCAGAGGCATCCCGTTCTTTGACGTAAAGCGCGTTCACCCGGAAGACCGCGAGCAAAAGCAAGGGGGCCAGGAATACACCGCATACCAGCGCTACGGTGAGGTGGCTCTCGCTGGCTTGGGTTTGCTCGTACAATCGCTCGTAGTTGGACGTCTGTTGAGCCTTAAGCCGGCTGATTAACAGGCGAATCGCTGTCATTTGCTGTTGCCCGCGGTTACTGCGTAGTTCGGCAAGAGCCGCTTCAGGATGCCCGCTGCGATGAAGCTCAAGAGTGAGCGCGAGTTCGCCGAACTTGGCATGAATGGCAGTTTGGAGCGGCTGCCAGGTCGACGGGGCGAGACCGGTGCGAGAGCCGAGATCGATAGCAGTAGAGAGGCGGCGATCCACTTCGTGCTGGGCGCGCAGGTAAGGCGAAAGGTACAGACCCGAGCCGCTGAGAAGATATCCGCGCTGGCCGGTTTCGGCATCTTGCACGGTGCTGAGCAGTTCGTCGAGGCTGAGAATGAAACGTTCAGTGGCGAGCGTTGCAGCCAGTCGCTTGCTGTGCTGCGTGCTGCTGTACCAGGCGAGGCAGCTCAGCAGAAGCGGAATCAGGACAAGCCCAAACAGGAAATAGCGGCTCCATTTGAGCAGGCTCTGGCCCGCGTGCGCTTCGCTAGTTGACAGGAGCGGAGCGTCGGATTGAAGGTCCGGAGAAAGCAAGCTGTGAAACGATCATATCGTCCTCACCGCCGCTTTTACGTTCGGGCGTTTCGAGCGGACACTGGAGAGTCTGCGCTGCGGTTGCCACTGATCAGTCTTGAAATGAGCACCGCCAGGTACAGGATTCCGAGTATAGACTCGATCACCGAGAGCGAACGTGCCTGGTCGGAAACCGGGGTGATGCCGGAAGGGCCCACGCAGGTGATCGTTCCGAAGCTGTAATAGATGAGATCGAAGCGGTCGGGAACGAGATGCAGGTTGAAGGCCGGATCGAGGTAGAAGGCGCGAGGCTGGATCGTTGCCAGCATGCTGTACAAACCAGCAAAAGTGAAGCCTACCAGCAGATAGATACAGAGGGCTCCGAAAATGGCTTCCGTATTCGACTCGTCCTTCATAAAAACGCGACGGAAAATAACGAAGACAATAAAGGCATCGAAGACGAAGGTAAGGACGATGCTGAGGATAGAAATAGCGCCGGCATCCGCGCGGGGCAAAGTGATGCGCTCAACCAGCACCGGCACCGCTAAGACGAGGGCGAAGAGGACGGAGCTGCGGCGAAAGCTCACCGCGTAAACGCTCAGCAAAGTGACGACGGTGCCAAAAATGCGGAAGGTCAAATACCGCAAGCCGCTATGCTCCGCGTAAGGATAAAGAACAAGGTAAGCAAGTAAGAAGAAAAACAGCACAGCAAACCTGCGTTGCGTGACAGTGTGTTTGAGGCTGGAATGGATCAAAGCAAAGCCTTCGAGCTACGAGTCAAATGACATCAGCGTAACAAAGCGTGCTGCTTGAAAAGCAGCACGCTTTGTAGCAAGGCAAGTTGAAAGTAGTTGTTACTTCGCACGGTTGCCTTCGGCCCACTTCCAACTCTTCCCAGAATGAAAAGTGAAACAGCCATTCTTCGCGCTTCTTGTCGAGCAAGTTGCAGGGTAAGGAGGATTGGAGAATCGATAAAGCAACATCCTTTCTGTAAATTCGGTTAATCTTGTTCGGACGGGTGCAAGTTATTCATTCCCAAATAAGTCTTCTCGGTCTCCCATTCCTCACTAATCTCCATGAGCACCGCGCTGACGAGACGAAGCAGGGAGGCTTCGTTCGGAAACAAGGTGGCCACGCGTGTGCGGCGCTTCAGTTCTTTGCTGACTCGCTCCATCAAGTTCGAAGTACGCAAGCGCCGACGGTGCGTCGGTGGAAAAGTAAACACAGTGAAGCTGTCGGCCACGTTAGCCTCCAACCAGGCACTCAGTTTCGGTGCGCGCTGCGCATACTTGTCCACGGTCTGGCGCAAACGGCGTTCCGCATCCAGCCGATCCGTCGATTCGAAGATGGCCCGCAGATCGGTGGCAACTTCACGGCGCATCTCGAGCCGAGGCACATAGTGACCGGCATTCTGCTGGAGATGAAACTGGCAGCGTTGCCAAGGCAGGCCGGGAAAGCGGGCCTCCCGCGCCGCTTTCAGGCCGGCATGATCGTCGCTGATCAGCAAACGCACACCGGACAATCCGCGCGCCTGCAAGCTGGCGAAAAAGTCGCGCCAATGCACCTCCGCTTCGCTCAACGACACGCTCACGCCCAATACCGTGCGACGCCCGCTTTCATCGACCCCAAAGGCCATCAGCACAGCGCAAGAAACTACCGCACCGCCGTGCCGGACCTTTTCATAGCGCGCATCCAGGAACACATACGGCACCTCCCCGAGCGGCCGGTTGCGCCACTCGTTCAGCTCCTCATCGAGCAACCGGGTGGCCCGGCTCACCTGCGTGCTGGACACTTCCAACCCGCACAACTCGCTCATCACCGCCGTGACCTTCCGGGTCGATACGCCTTTAACGTACATCTCGGCAATGGCGCACTTCAGTGCCCGCTCGCTCCGCACGCCGCGCTCCAGAGCCGACGGATAGAACTCGATCTCGCCTCGTACCTGGGGCACTTGCAAAGCGAGTTCGCCTACCCGTGTGCTGAGAGTTTTCGGCTTGAAGCCGTTGGCATACCCGCGCCGCTTCTCGGTCCGTTGGTACGGGCCGGCATCGAGCGCCTGGGAACGCTCGATGCGCATCGCCTCATTCAGCATCAGCCGCATCGCATCCGCCATGTGGGAAAGCCCGCTTTCACAAAGCAGTTGAACCACATTCTCAATTACGTTATCGTCAGCCTGGTGGGCCATTGTTTGCTCCTTGTCATGAATTTGGTCGTTCTTAAAAGGAAATCAAACTTGGCCCGCCAAAACAAGAGCCCCTTCGTTTTGTTCTAGCTATCCGCTTCAGCTCGCTTCGCTCGCCTTCGCTACGGCCCACAACAAAACATTCCCGAATTGCCTCGGAGTCAAATTACAGAAACGATGTTACACGAACTTGCCCGCCCGAGCCCAATGTGGTCCATGAAGCAACTGTGTAATTGGTGATAGCGGTACTCGCTGGAACTGCTGTTGTGGCCGCTGAAAACTGCGTACTAGTTCCTTTTCCGCCTCCGTATGCTGTCGATAGAGCAACACAATAATAGGTGGTGGACGGAGCGAGCCCCGCCACAATCGACTGATGAACCTTTACATTTGTTTCGGTATTCGCATCGGGCGCCGTGATGGTGTACACACCTGAAGTTGTGCCGCATTGCAAGCTTGAATCACTCGGAAAATTAGTCTGCCATGTCGCGGAAATAGTGGTGGAAGCCGGGAATGAAGTCACACCAAAGATAGATGGCGCTACTCCGTTCTGCTGTGTGCCAAATACACCAGGGCCGTGGATCTGAATTAAACTGGTCTTTCCGGCAGAGACTGCGGCAGACCGGATCGCGCCAACGATCACTGTAGTCGACGGAATTAGGGCCGAGGAAAATTGGCCTGAATCGGAACAATACCCGGCAGTCGTGGCACTAGGGACGGCTAAGTGCCCAATCGTAGACGCACCGTCCATCGTGCAGTTCGACAAGCCCCCGAATTGCACTTGGACTGATCCTGCTGCTGCAACTGTGGATTGGGCGATGCCAAAACCACCACTGCCGGGCGTCGGCGTGATAGCGTTACCGTTTGTGTCGGCAGACACTAAGCTGTTTGCTGTAACTCCCCCGGCTCCAACCGTGTAAGTCAGTGTCGGGCCCGTACGCGCAAAAGATGGGTTAGTCATTGACGGGCTTGTTCCGGTGAGAAAGGTTCCAGCCTTTACGGAGATATTTCCCGATCCGTCAACGGCTATGTTTGAGGAGGTTGGAACGATTACTCCGCCGAGCGTCGCGGTAGTTGCGGCAACGTTGGGACCGGCTGGCCCCATTGCTCCCGTTGCTCCGGCTGTGCCTTGAGGACCAGCGGGACCAGTAAGGCCGGTAGGGCCTTGAGGACCGGTCGCGCCTGCGGCTCCCTGCGGGACTACAAAATTGAACACTGCGGCATTCGTTGTACCAGTGTTGGAAACCAAAGCTTGCGAACCAGCAGCACCTGTGGTTGTAGTGCCGACCGAGAGAGTGGCCGCCGCGCCTGCGGAGCCCGTAGCCCCTTGTGGGCCTGTTGCGCCAGTTGCCCCAGTAGCTCCCGCAGAGCCTGTTGGCCCAGACGGACCGGCAGGCCCGACGGCCCCCGTTACCCCAATGGGACCAGTTGGCCCCCTTGCGCCCGTGAGCCCAATCGGTCCCTCCGGCCCCACCTGTCCGTCGAGGCCGTTGGTACCCGGTACGCCTTGTAGCCCCGGGATGCCGGCCGGCCCCTGAACGCCTTGTGGGCCCTGTGGGCCCGCCGGTCCGATCAGCGAGCCGAGCGCCTGCCAGTTCAGACCACTCGGAGTGGCGGGATTACTCTGAAGAACGAAGCCGGCGGTGTTTGGCGCGGCCAGTCGAATCGGAGTGTATCCGTCTGAGGTGACAAGGTCGCCTTTCATGGACGGCGGCGTTAACGAAACCGGCGGTGGCGTACTTACCAGAACGTTGGCAACTGTTTGTGTGACCGTCGAGTCCGGCACGCTCCACATCTCACTATAGGGAAGCAGCGGGCCGTTTGGACCTACCAGGTAATAAGTGACCGTGTAATCGAACGGCAAGGTCGCACCGGCAGTGGGTTCGAGCGAGATGCTAAAACTTCCGTTAATCAGCGGAACTTTCTGGGTGTTGGGCAGAACGGGGTGGCTCCCACTCGAAGTAAAGCGCGGCCAGGTGATTTGAAGATAAGAACCGGTTTTCACGGTCTGGCCAGTGGCCGTGTAGACCGTGTCCGCAATGGGCGTTAATGCGCTGGCAGCGCCCAGCGTGAGCAGCAGGAGAGTACACAATTTGTATGTCATAGAAAAGGTCCGGAGAAGCAAGAGTGCGCGATTTAGCCCGGCAAAGGAAAACAAAGCGGCCCGACGATCGCGGCGCGGCGCAGGGCATGACGGCATGAACGGCCCGAAATGGTCGGCAAAGTGGCAGTCCTTTTCGCGTTCGCCGCGCCGGTCGGGGACGGTTTTGATTTCTTGGCAAGCTTGCAAGGGTCGAGCTCCTGGAGTGGAAATGAAAAAGCCCGCAAGAGCGACTGCTCTCCGGGCCTGCCGGAAAATAGCATGTGAACGCCGGAAAAGCGGATCAACGAGAAGCGCCGGAGCACGCCTAAGTCATTGCAAGATTAGAAGTAGTAATTATTTTGAAGGCGCGTGACCAGGCGTCTCTCGTCGGGGGTAGACTTCAGCCTGCGATCCTTTCTGCTGTGCGGCGCGTTTGTCCTGTTCCGAGACACAGCATTTCGAAAGTGAACAGTAGCTGCCTCTCTCAGCAGAGCCAATGTCCTTTGTTTCTAGAACCACTCGGCATGGCGATGGACGTGCATCACTCCGCCGTCAGCGAGGTACCTGCATGATTGAAAACACCGTGTCCTTCCTGCGCGAGCTGAAAGTTGGCATCCGTTCGCTATCCCGCGCAAAGGGCCTTACTAGCGCCGTCATCCTGACCCTGGCGCTCGGCATCGGAGCCAATGCCGTGGTGTTCAGCCTCGTTCGCGGTGTTCTGCTGCGCCCGCTCGTCAATCGCGACGAGAGCCGGCTCATTTACATCCAGCAGAGCGCGCCAGGCATGGGCAGCGACAACGCCAACTTCTCCATCCCGGAAATCGCGGACTTGCGCTCACGCGTCAAAACGCTGCGCCCGTTCGGCGAGTTCTCCAGCTTTGGCTTTACCTTGGTCGGGCTCGGCGAACCCCGCTCGGTTCAGTCCGGGGTCGTGAATGGTTCGTACTTCCAGGTCATGGGTTTGCGTCCCATACTCGGGCGTCTCCTCGACGCGCGCGACGACGGTCCAAATGCCGCGGGCGCAGTGGTCTTGACCTACCGATTCTGGTCGACCGTGTTGAAGAGCGATCCCTCGGTGCTCGGCAAAACCGTCCGCCTCGATTCAATCTTCGACGCCCGCACCGCCACTGTCGTCGGCGTTCTCGAATCCTGCGTCCCGTATCCGGCCGACACAGAAATCATCGCCAACGTCGTCACCAGCTCGCACCATCTATCCGCCATGATGGTCACGAACCGGATCCACCGCATGACCGACTTGTTCGCGAGGCTCGTGCCGGGCGCGAACCTCGAAACGGCGCGCGCGGAGTTGCGTTCCGTCTACGGGGCCATGAAGCGGGAGCATCCCGAGGCCTATCCGGCCAAAGCCGATTACCGGATCAATGCAGTGACCCTGCGCGACCAGCTCACCTCAGGAGCGCGCACCATATTGCTGGTCCTGATGGTGACCTCGCTGCTGGTTTTCGTGATCGCCTGCTCCAACGTCGCCAATCTGATTCTGGCCCGCAATGTACGCCGCGAGGCCGAGCTGGGGCTGCGCGCGGCGCTAGGCGCTAGCACCGCTGCTTTGCGTCGTACTCTCTTAACCGAAAGCCTGCTGCTCTGTGTCGCCGGAGCAATTCTCGGAATTCTGATCGCCAGCCCGATGGTGGCCCTGCTCGGCCGTTACCTGTCGCGCTACTCCATCCGAGCCCTCGACCTTACTATCGAGCCGAGCATGCTATGGGTCGGCGCGGGACTGGCGGTAGCCGCCGCTGTTCTATTGGCATTCATTCCCCGCCTGCCGTCGTCGGGCGGCGCACAAGGCTTTGCCCTCAGCAGCGGGAGCGCTCGCGTCACTGGCGCCGCGAACCGTAAATTAAAGGTCTTCGCGATCGTTCAGATCGCCGCCTCCTTCGTGTTGGTCGCGTCCGCCGGAGCAACCGTCAAAACGCTTATTTCCCTCCAAGCCGCGCAGACCGCTTTCGAAACCAGCCGTGTGCTCGCAGTGGATGTGCCCGTGATCCATTTGGGAAAGACGCCTGGCCAGGTGGTCGATTTCTACCGCGAAGCGACGCGGCGAATCCGTCAATTGCCCGGTGTTCAGAACGTGGCTATCGGCTCGACCGTCCCCTGGCGTGATGCTTCGTCCGACCTCGGACTCGAATTTTCGACTGACGGGCACGTACCCGCCCCGAGCGAGGAGCATCCCCGCGCCAAGTTTCGGATCCTATCACCGGGGTTTTTCGCAACGCTTGGCCTGCCTCTCATCGAAGGTCGTGATTTCACCGATGCCGACCGCAACAGCAGCAACCCCGTCGCCATCGTAAGCCAGAGCGTGGCCCAGCGGATGTTCCCCAAGAGCGATCCTCTGGACCACCACATCATGTGGACCGACCCGATCATGAAAGTCCTCCCCTTCGTGAACGCCACGCCGCTGCGCATTATTGGCGTAGTGGCCGATATGGACGACTTGAACGTTGTGCCCACACCCACCATGACCGTGTATCGTCCCTTCGATCAGGAGCAGGCCATTGGAGGAGGGCGTCTGTTCGTCCACGTGCGCTCTAACCCCTACGCTCTGGTGACGCCCATCCGGCGCATCATGCGCAAAATGTCCGCCGACCAGCCCGTCGAACGCGCGGCGACACTGGCAGACATACGGACCGAAGTGCTTTCGCCCGATCGGCTCAACGTCATGGTCTTCGGCGCTTTCGCTGTCGTGGCGCTGCTCATTGCCGTAGTCGGGGTCGCCGGCGTGCTGGCCTTCTCTGTCAGCGGACGCACTCGCGAATTCGGCATACGGCTCGCCGTTGGATCGCAGCCGCGGAGTCTGCTGTTGCGCGTCATCACGGAGGGCACTGCCATCGCCATCGCCGGACTCGCTGTCGGTTTAGCCTGCGGGTTTGGCCTCGCGCATTTGGCCGGCACTTTCCTGGCAGACCTGAAAACCCCGGGCATGCTGCCGGTAGCCGGCTCGGCGCTCGTCCTGTTAATTGCGGCCGTGACAGCTTCGGTCATACCCGCCGCGCGCGCCGCCCGCATCGACGTGATTCAGGCGCTGCGCATGGAGTAATCCCGCAGGTGCAGACAGAAGGCGCGCTCCTTCTCGCCGCAAGATAGCAATGCCAAACCACTGCTCTGAAAGTCTCGGTTGTGGTCGGCGAAGGAGGGCGAAAAATCCAGAGTTGTTTTGGGACCTTCGCGTTCACCCCGGAGCGGAGCAGCGCTACGGTGACAGGCGAAAACGCCTGTTCCAGTGTGCCCAGCATGGGCAGAATCTAGTTGGATGAAAGGAGCCAATCGGAGCCGATGACGGCAACCGTAGCGAAACGCAAGGCGTAGCCGCGAGGTGAAGCTGAAAGAAGCGCGTAGCAAACTCTCGACCGTAGGAACACGAACTGGCAGTGAGGCCGGGTGCGGGCGGCGAGCTGGCTGGAAACAGCGAAGCCCAAAGGTCATCAAGACGCATCAGGTAGAGCCAGGCGGCGCGAGGGGAGAGATTCTGCACCTTACCTGGGGAGATCTCCTTTGTGAGAGCAGAGGAGAAGTCAGCAGAGGCCGTAGTAGCGAAGAAGCGGAGTAATGTCCGTGGAGCGAAGGGCCGAAGAACCAAAGAACGGAGCTAGAGAAGGAACTGAAGCCGGTGAGTGGAGAGGTCTCGAATCCCTGGCGCCACAACTACGGTGGGCAGCCGGAGGAGCGCCGACAGGGCAGAAGCGGTGAAGCCGCAGTGAGCCAAGGCGGAGAGATCCAACCGGCGACGCGAACCTTCAGAAAGAGAGCAATGTACGAGAGTCTGATGGAAGAGGTGGTGACGGACGAGAACCGGGCGCGAGCGCTGGAAGCAGTAAAACGCAACCAGGGTGCGCCGGGAATCGACCGGATGACAACGACCGAACTGGAGAGTCATCTTCAGGCGCACTGGGAGAAGATTCGTGCGAAGCTGCTGACGGGAACCTGGGTTCCGAGTCCTGTGAGGCGGGTAGAGATACCGAAGCCGAGCGGGGGCACGCGAATATTAGGCATCCCGACGGTGATGGATCGACTGATTCAGCAGATGCTGTTGCAAGTGCTGACGCCGATCTTCGATCCGCAATTCAGCGAGCACAGTTACGGGTTTCGACCGGGGCGCAGCGCACAGGACGCCGTGCAAGCCGCACAGCAGTATGCGCAGGAAGGCAAGGATTGGGTGGTGGATTTAGACATTGCTCAGTTCTTCGACCACGTCAATCACGACATTCTGATGGGCCGGGTGGCGCAAGTGATTCGGGACAAACGAGTGTTGCATTTGATGGGGAAATACCTGCGGCGGGGCGCGATGGTGGACGGGATAGTGAGGAGCACGGTGGAGGGCACGCCACAAGGCGGGCCGCTGTCTCCGCTACTGTCCAATATCTATCTGGATGCGCTCGATAAGGAACTGGATCGGAGAGGGCACTGCTATTGCCGTTATGCCGATGACTGCAACATCTACGTAGGCAGTCAGCAAGCAGCGGAACGCACGCACCGCTCGCTCCAGGCCTGGATCGAGAAGCATCTGCGATTGAAGGTGAATGTCGCTAAGAGCGGGACCGGGAGGGTCTGGGAACGTAGATTTCTGGGCTTCCGACTGGATCGCGCGAAGCGGATCGGAGTAGCGCCGGAAAGTATCGAACGCTTCAAAGCGAAGGTACGGGAGATGTGGCGAGGAAACCAGAGTCGAACCAGCAAGCAGCTGCGCGATAACTGGGCTCGTTATGTGCGGGGCTGGTGGAACTATTTTCAGCTAGCCGAAGTGCGTAAGCCGATCTTCCGGCTGGAGCCATGGATTCGGCGGCACATCCGGAAGTGCTTTTGGCTCAGGTGGCACAGTGCCGCCGGCCGCAAGCATGCGCTGCAAAGACTCGGGTTACGAGGACGAATGCTGAAGGTAGCGGACAGTTCGCGCGGGGCCTGGCCTCTGGCCGGCAACGGTAGTGTGCAGACTGCCCTGTCGAACCAGCTCCTCCGGCGCTTCGGCTTTCTCCTGCCATCGGATCTTGCGGTCAGCTAAAGCCGCTGGGTTTAACCGCCGGATGCGGAAAACCGCACGTCCGGTGGTGTGGGAGGGTGACCGGGCGCAATCCCGGTCACTCCACCTGATCGAGAGGCACACTGGCATTTTGCGATTAGGTGCGAGATTCCAAAACGGCGAGTGACGTTCATTTGATTCTGCGGCCCCTCGGGCCATCGTTACTCCCTTATAGTTTGGAAGAGACCAGCAACCTTCACGAGATTTCCACAGCTGTGGAAGAAGAACGCCTAACGCCGCTGTCCGGAGCCGCACGCCAGCAAGCGTTTTTTGAACTTACGACGAGAAGCAGCTAGGGAGCGAAAAGGCGGGTCAGGAGATACAAGGTCGCGATCAGTACGGCGAGATAGACGAGAACGGCGGCGTAAACGCGTTCCCAGGTACGCAGGAATGGGGGCGGCTCTTCGGCAAGCGGGACCTTCTGGGCGGCAGGCATAGTCCGTAAGGGGAGCTTAGTAGGAAAACTCGATAGTGGCAAGCACTCTGTTACTCGTACTAAGATAAAGGTTCCGCAAGTTACACATTTGATAATGCTGATGTGCCCGGTCGGGTTGCGCACCGACCGGGCCTGTTTTTTGATCGGATAGACTGAACACCGTGGGAAACCAAGCCACATCACGCCAGGCGACCAATGTACTTATCGTTGACGACGAGGAGTCGCAGCGCGTGCCCCTGGCGGCCATGATTTCAGCGTGGGGATTTAACGTCGAAACAGCAGGCGACGGGCAGGAAGCGATCGAGAAGCTGGCCGTCTTCAACGCCGGTGTGATCGTGACGGATTTGATGATGCCGCGCATGGACGGCTTCGAGTTGATGAAGCGCCTGGGCAGCGATGGGAACATGCCGCCG
Source organism: Bryobacteraceae bacterium (assembly GCA_965277435.1). Lineage (GTDB taxonomy): Bacteria > Acidobacteriota > Terriglobia > Bryobacterales > Bryobacteraceae > Bog-105. The sequence continues at coordinate 181,267 of OZ255821.1, forward strand.
GCGATCGTACTGACGGCTTTCGGCAATATCGAAACGGCTATTCAGACGATTCATGATCTGGGCGCGTTCTGGTTTTTGGAAAAGCCGATTCAGCCGGCGGCACTCCGTGTCTTGCTCGAACGCGCGGCTTCGCAGAGCCAGTTAGCCGAAGAAACAGAGCGACTGCAGCGGCAATTGGCGAATACGGGCGTGCTGGTCGATATGGTGGGCACCTCGCCGCAAATGCAGCAGGTGTTTAATGTGATCCAGCAGGTGGCCCCGAGCAAAGCAGCAGTATTGGTGGTAGGAGAAAGCGGCACCGGGAAGGAACTGGTGGCGCGCGCGATTCATCAACTCAGCAATCGCCGGGCTGGGCCGTTTGTCGCGATCAACTGCGCCGCGATGCCTGAGACCCTGATGGAAAGCGAGTTGTTCGGGCACGAAAAAGGGGCGTTCACGGGGGCTTTAGAGAGACGGGCCGGATGCTTCGAACTGGCGCAGCATGGCACGCTGCTACTCGACGAACTGGCCGAGATGCCATCCAACACGCAAGCCAAGCTGTTGCGGGTGTTAGAAGACTCGCGCGTGCGGCGACTCGGCGGCAAGAGTGAAATTTCGGTGGACGTGCGAGTGATAGCCGCCACCAATCGAAATCTGGATGATGCACTGAAGAAGGGGGATCTGCGAGAAGATCTGTACTACCGGCTGAACGTGTTTCAAATTTCGCTGCCTCCTCTGCGGCAGCGCCTGGCAGATGTTCCAGTACTGACGGAAACCCTGATCACCTACCTAAATCGGAAGCATACCTGCAACGTGACGCACGTTACGCCGGATGTGATGGAAGCGTTCCGCAAACACAACTGGCCGGGCAATGTGCGGGAACTCAGGAACGTGCTGGAGCGGGCGGTGATTATGACCGGTGAAGGCATGATCCAGATGGCTCACCTTCCGTATGACTTTGGCGCTTCGATCGGTGCGCGTCCGCTGGCGCAAGTTTTCGAACCCGAGAGTGTTCGCCTTTCTGTAGGCACGACTGTGAGCGAAGCGGAAAAAGCGCTGATTCAGGTGACCTTGCAGCATACCAAGAACAATAAAACCCGGGCCGCCGAGATCCTGGGCATCAGTCTGAAAACCCTGTTCAATAAACTAAAAGAGTACGGCGCGTCCGATCCGGGCGAAGCCATCGCTTAAGACCTTAGTTTTGAACTGGTAAATGACGACAACTAGCGAGCTGAAGAGGACGCCTCTTTTCGATTCTCACGTATCGGCAAAAGCGCGGCTGGTCGATTTTGGCGGCTGGCATATGCCGGTGCAGTATTCGAGCATTCTCGAAGAGCACAACGCGGTGCGTGACGGCGTGGGCTTGTTCGATGTGAGCCACATGGGCGAGATCGATGTGCGCGGCCCGGAAGCAGCGAAGCTGGTCGATCATGTTTCTACCAACAACGCGGCCAGGCTCAAGATCGGACAGGCGCATTACTCGGCTCTGCTGTATGAGCATGGCGGATTCGTGGACGACATTTTGGTGCACAAAGTGGCGGACGATCACTTTTTCCTCTGCGTGAATGCTTCAAATCAGGAGAAAGATTTCGAGCACATCGTGGCGCACAATTCGTTCGACGCGGAAGCGACCTTTAGCAGCGAGCAATATTCGCAGCTGGCAATACAGGGGCCGCAAGCGCGGGCGACGCTGCAGAAACTGACGGACGTGGATCTCGGAGCCATCAAATATTACTGGTTTGAAGACGGCACGGTGGCGGGCGAAGCGGCGCGCATTGCTCACACCGGTTACACGGGCGAAGACGGATTCGAGATCTATCTCTCGCCGCTGCAAGCGGCGCGTATCTGGAACGCAGTGTTGCAAGCAGGCGAAGAGTTCGGCATCCGGCCTTGCGGATTGGGTGCGCGCAATACGCTGCGCCTGGAGGCCAAGATGGCACTGTATGGCCACGAGCTCAGTGCTTCGATTAATCCTTTTGAAGCGGACTTGGGATGGATCGTCAAGATGGACAAAGGTGACTTTGTGGGACGGGCAGCGCTCGAGAAATCGCAGCAGACAGGATTGACGCGCAAGCTGGCGGGGTTTGCCATGCGCGAGCGCGGCATCGGGCGAGATGGCTACGAGATTTGGATCGATGGCAAACCAGCGGGCTGGGTAACCAGCGGCGGTCCATCGCCGAGCTTGAACGAGAACATCGGTCTCGGGTATTTGCCGTTGGATAAAACAGAGCCGGGGACACCGATTCAAATCCTGATCAGGAATGCGCCGGTGGCCGCTGAAGTTGTGACGACTCCCTTCTATAAACGAGCCAAGTAAATGAGCTATCCAGAAACATACAAATACACAAAAGAGCATGAGTGGGTACACGTAGAGGGTGACCACGGGACAATCGGCATTACCGATCATGCCCAGCATGAATTGGGCGACATCGTATTCGTGGACCTGCCGAAAGTGGGCGCGGCGGTGACAAAGGGCCAGACGTTCGGGTCGGTGGAATCGGTGAAGGCGGTTTCGGACATCTACTCGCCGGTGACTGGAGAAGTGCTCGAAGCGAATGAGCTGCTTGGTAAGACGCCGGAGCGGTTGAATGAAGATCCCCACGGCGACGCGTGGCTGATCAAGATTAAGCTGGCGGGCGCGGCGGCGGACGAAATTAATGGACTAATGTCGTCGGGCGACTATCAAAAATACATAGGCGCGGAGTAGGGACACACTTAGTTGCGATACTTACCAAAATCAGATTCGGAACGACGGGAAATGCTGTCTTCGATCGGACTGAAGTCTGAAGAAGAGCTGGTTTCTTATCTGCCGGACAACGTGCGTTTCGACGGGCGGCTGGCGATCGAGGATGGCAAGAGCGAGTATGAGATCGTCGATTACTTCAAAGAGCAGGCAGCGCGGAATGCCAATGGCTACGCGAGCTTTTTAGGCGCAGGCGTGTATAACCATTACCGGCCTGTGCTGGTGGATGCGGTAGTGTCGCGCGGCGAGTTCCTCACGTCGTACACGCCGTACCAAGCGGAGATTTCGCAAGGCACGTTGACGAGCATTTTTGAGTTTCAGACGATGGTGTGCCAGCTGACCGGCATGGATGTGGCGAATGCGTCGATGTATGACGGTTCGTCGGCGGTGCCGGAAGCAGCCATGATGGCGGTGCGGGTGACGCGGCGGGACAAGGTGCTGATCGCGCGCACGGTGCATCCGGAGTATCGGGAAGTGTTGCGCACAGCGACGCAGCACCAGGGCATTCCAGTGGAAGAATTGGGCTACGCGAAGAACGGACGCCTGGATCTGGATGATCTCAAAAAGAAACTGGATGATAAGACAGCGGCGGTGATTGTGCAGACGCCGAACTTCTTCGGGTTGCTGGAACAAGTCGGTGAATTGTCTTCGATCGTGTCGGCGAAAGGCGCACTGCTGGTTGTGGTGTTTACCGAAGCAGTGGCGCTGGGGTTGATCGAGCCGCCGAAGGAAGCGGATATCGTGGTGGGCGAGTTGCAGAGTTTTGCCATTTCGCCGAGCTATGGCGGACCATACGCCGGAATTATTGCGGCGCGTGAGCAGTATATCCGGCAGCTGCCGGGGCGACTGGTGGGCGAGACCACGGACGCGGACGGGAAACGAGCGTTCTGCCTGACACTGGCGACGCGGGAACAGCATATCCGGCGCGAGAAGGCGACTTCGAATATCTGCACGAATCAAGCGCTGCTGGCGTTGATGGCGACGGTGTTTATGTCGGTGTATGGGAAGCAGGGACTGCGTGAACTAGCGGAGCAGAATCTGGCCAAGGCGCATTACCTGGCGGAGCAACTGGATCTGAAGTTTGAAGGTCCTTTCTTCAATGAGTTTGTAGCGCGCACGAATGGCAAAGGGCCGGAGGAGATCAACCGCGAATTGCTCGAACAAAAAATCGTGGGTGGGCTGGAGCTGGGGCGTTTCTACCCTGAATTGAAAGATTGCATGCTGCTGTGCGCGACGGAAATGAACCGGCGTCCGCATATGGATACGGTGGCCCGGACTTTTGCAGGAGCAAAGAATTGATCAAGAAAGTTTCGAAACATATCGTTCAAAATGAGCCGCTGCTGTTTGAGTTGAGTTCACCGGGAAAGATCGGATACCAGTTACCAGAACTCGATGTTCCGGCGGTGGATGCGGCGGCGGTGCTGGGCCGCAAGAACACGCGCGACGAGATCGAAGACTTTCCAGAAGTGAGCGAGTTTGAGGCGCTGCGGCACTTTACGCGGCTCTCGACCTGGAATTACGCGATTGATCTGGGCATGTACCCGCTCGGTTCGTGCACCATGAAATACAATCCCCGCGTGAATGAGGCGGTGGCGCGCACCGAAGGTCTGGCCTGGGCGCATCCTTATCAGCCGGAGTCGCTGGCGCAGGGCTGTATGGAAGTGATCGCGGTGCTCGAACGCGCACTGGCGGAGATTACCGGGATGGATGCTGTGACGCTGCAACCTGCGGCCGGCGCGCATGGAGAATTTACTGGCATTCTTATGATCCGCGCACTGCTCGAATCGCGCGGCAATCCCCGGAAGAAGATTCTCGTGCCGGATTCAGCGCACGGCACGAATCCCGCGACGGCGATGGCCGTCGGCTACAGCGTTGAGAACATCAAATCGAACGATCGAGGCGTGGTCGATTTAGCCGTACTGGAGCGCGCCGTGACGGAAGACGTAGCGGGCTTGATGGTTACCAATCCGAACACGGTGGGTGTGTTCGAAGAGAACATTCAACAGATCTGCGACATCCTCCACGATCGGGGCGGCCTGGTTTACATGGATGGTGCGAACATGAACGCGCTGGTCGGTGTAGCGCGGCCCGGTGACTTCGGGGTGGACGTGATGCACCTGAATCTGCACAAGACGTTTTCGACGCCGCATGGAGGCGGTGGTCCGGGAGCAGGTGCGGTGGCAGTCGCGAAGTTGTTGACACCCTTCCTGCCCTCGCCGCGTTTGAAACAGGCGAATGGACAGTGGACGTGGAACTACGATCTGCCGCAATCGATCGGGCGAGTGAAAGCGTTCTACGGAAACTTTGGCGTGCTGGTGCGAGCGCTGGCCTATATCATGGCGCACGGCGGCAACGGATTGCGGCAGGCAACGCTCGATGCCCTGTTGAATTCGAATTACATTCGCACGCTGCTCGAGCCATACTACGAGCTGGCCTACAAGGCGCGCAGCATGCACGAATGCGTGTTCAGCGACGACCGCCAATCGAAGAAGGGTGTACGAACGGGCGATATCGCGAAGCGGCTGATCGATTATGGCTTCCATCCGTATACGGTGAGCTTTCCGTTAATTGTGCGAGGTGCGATGATGATCGAGCCGACCGAAACGGAGAGCAAACGCGAACTGGATTTGTTTGTCGATGCGATGATTTCGATTGCGAAAGAAGTAGACGAAAATCCGGAGTTGGTATTGAAAGCGCCGCATTCGACACGCACGCCACGGGTAGATGAAGTAACGGCGGCGCGTAAGCCGATTGTGCGTTGGAAGCCGCAGGCGACGGCGAGCTTAGCCGCCGATTAGCGGTTTCATCGCCTTTGAGCGCGCTGGTTTGAAACGACGGCAAGCAAATAGGAACTGGCTGAAAAAGTGAATACGGAGTAGTTCAGTGGCTCGTGCACTCCAAGCGTAAAAGACATAGCGATTGCGAATGAGGCCGTGAGCGCAGCCGTAAGCAGAGCTAGTAGTCGCAATCTGTACCCAATCGCCAGGCCAATCCCAAGAGCAAACTCTAGGGTAGTAGCACTCCAGCCAAGAACCGGGATCATGAGCGTGGGACACCACGGATTCAGCTTCGCTGTGTATGTAAGGAAGTTAGAGAAATTCCCCCAAGCGACCATCGGAGTACCCGGCGGACCCCACAATCCAAACCTGTCGGCAACCGCCGATAGAAGGCCCGCGGCTAGGGTCAATCGAAGGACTATCGCCCCTATCCGTATCGGGTTTGAAAGCGTGTGGCGAGAAAGATCACTCACGCAGACAGCCACTCGAGACGGCGCGGAGCAAACCCAAAGATGCGCTTCGCTTTAGCATTCGTCGCCCCAACAAGCCTGGTGGCGTGGAATACCGCATCTTCGCCTGCCGTCTCCCGTGCAGCCGCTTCGGTGATTTCCGGGGGCTTAGGCGCTTTGACCGAATCCGCAAAATCCGGCAACCAGACATTAACAGGCGAAGGATCATCGTCGACGACGTTGTAGACGCCAGGAGCTATCGTCAGTGCCGCCACCGTCGTGTCCGCTGCATCATCGATGTGGATCCAGGACCAGACCGCGCCGCCGCCAATGATAGGCAGTTTCTGCTGCCGCGCCATATCGGCATAACCGCCTTTCGGTTCGTACCATGTTCCCGGGCCATAGAAAAACCCATAGCGCAACACAACCGGCTCTAGCGATGAGGAAAGCACTCGCTCTTCCAATCGGGCGTACGTTTTGGCGCTGCTGGATACTCCTGGACTTGCGTCCGTTGCAAGAGGCGCAGTCTCATCCGCCAAGCCACTACTTGCTTTTAGAAAAAAGCCGCTGCTCTGCTGGATGTACCGGCGAACTCCACAAGCCTGTGCCGCCTGAAGTAGATTGCCCCCTCCCTCAATACGGAGCTTGCGATCCCCAGCTTGGGCCGAAGCAAAATCGGCGGGGTTCTTGGGAAGCGAAGTAAGCTGATCGATCACCATCTCTGCCTCGGACGAGCGGAGTACACTGCTAACCGCCGCCGCATCGAAGGCATTTGCAATGGCTGCCTCAGCGCCTTGATCACGAATCCTTTTCGCTCCCTCATCGGATTGCGTCATGCCGGTTACCCGGTGCCCTTGCGCAACCAGTCTGCCGATCAGAGGTTTACCGATCGCGCCACTTGCTCCGGCAACGAAGATCTTCATGTTTTACTCTTTATCAAAGCCGCACCTGCGGGACTACTTTACAGGAAGGACCAATGGTTCACTTTTGTTCTTTACAAAGAACGCGAGAAACTTGGCTGGTTCCGTCGTACTGGCGTTCCGGCCCACGGTATGAATGTCGTGCGGATCCTCATAGAAGGTCTGACCGGGACCGAGCGTCACTGGCCGACCGCCCTTCACCTGCATCACAATCGAACCCTGAAGCACATACACAAACACATGGGCGTCATGGCGATGAATCGAGCCTATCTCTCCGGGTGGTAAATTCACCGTCACCATCACAGCTTCCTTCCCCGGCATTTCGGGCAAGTCTTTCGAGAGCAAGGTTGTGACAGAGGCGTTCTGAGCCGACCCCGCAGCGGCTGACAGGAAAAGCAACGCTGAAAGAAATCTCTTCATCATCAGTTTCAGCATAGTTGGTCGTGGACTGCCTGAACGGACCGGCATAGAAATCTGCGCTTGGCGTATGGCTTTTAAATATCTGAGACTAACGGTGAGACAGGTTTAACAAGTCGTTCGCGGTTTCCAGAACTTGGTCGACGGTTAAATTTGCTAACGGGTCGGAGTGGAGGACCGTTACGTTCGGGCCGCGAGGCACCCATTTAACGGGGTCGGTGGGGCCGAAGAGCGCGAGGGCGGGGATACCAAGAGCGGCGGCTAAGTGAGTGATGCCGGAATCGTTGCCAATGAAGAGGCGAGCGCCATTGAGATGGGTCGCGAGCGAGCCGAGATTATCAAAAAGATAAACGCCGCTGGAAGCGACTGCCCATTCGACAGGCTCTGGGAGCCGGGCAGCGAGTTCCTGGTAATTCTCAAGCGGCCAATTCTTGCGCGAGCTGCCGGAAAATGGGTGGAGGAAGATCGATGGTTTGGGCTCGGTTGCGGGCAGCTCAATTCGTGGAATTAAACTGCGCTTCGCACCCACTTGTCCGGCGAAGAAGTCGGTGGCGTGGCCGGGATAATCGTTCGGCGGTAAGGCGGCAAGGAATTCGCAGTCGACACCGAGGTGGCTGATCGCCTGGCGAAAGTCGGGCCGGTTTGCCCCGTACCAGCTGACAATCAAATCGAAACTTGCAAGCTTCTGCTGAAGTCCCGGCGGGAGCGGAAGATCTCCAACGCCGACAAGATCGATACCGGTTGACGAAAGCGACTGAACGCGGTCAGGAAAGTGGATCAGGGGAGTAACAGCAGAGGAAATCCAGAGTTCGGTATAGTCGCAGCCGGCAAGGTGTTCGAGAGCGGGTAGAGCGAGCAGGCAGTCGCCTATCGCTCCCGGGCGCAGGATAAGGCGTCGCAATTATTGGACGGATACGGGCACGTGGATGTCGACCGTGGTGGGACGGAAACACATCTGGTTATTGCAGGCTTGATAGCGCAGTTTGCCGACCATAGCGGCAGAACCTTTCGGAGCGTTGCCGGGGGCCTGGAACTTCGTCGAGATGTGAAATTGTCCAGTGAAGACGAGAACGGATTGGCCCCCGACGCTGGTTTCTTCGGGCTTGGGGTAGGTAATGTCCTGCGCCTGGAGCGGACCGCTGGTCCAGTTGAGTTTCAGCGGAATGAGGTATTCGTCTTTCGGCTTATCGCTGTTGACGTGAAAGCCGGGCAGAACGGCCAGGTCGAGGACTTGGGACACGGACGCACCGCGCTTTACCGAGAGAGGATTGGCGGGATGGACGATCAACTTACTTTGCTGCGCCGAGCCACAGAGCGGTAGGAAGAGCAGGAGTGCGCCGGGAAGCATTGAGCGGCTTCTCCTCAAGGAGGCTTTCAATTTCATTGATGTATTCATTCTTGGAGATGAGGCCGATGTGCGGCGGGAAGGCAAACCTGCCTTCTCGATCAATGATAAACGTTGTTGGAAGCGAGTCGAGCCCGCCATAGAGCTGACTGATGGAGTCGTTGCCGAGGAGAATGCGGTAGTTTACCTTGTGCTCGGCGACAAAGGGTTTGATAGCCGACCAACCGTCTTCGTCCATGGAAACGCCCACTACTTCGAAGCCTTTGGACTTATACTGCTGCTGGAACTCCTGGAACCAGGGGATTTCGATAACGCAGGGACCGCACCAGGTGGCCCAGTAATTGAGGAGAACAACTTTGCCGCGCAGATCGGACAGAGTCACTTTGCTGCCGGCGGCATCGGTCAAGGTGAAGTCGGGGGCAGGCTTCCGGTTCTGAGCCGCTTTGGTTTTGGCAACGTTTTTCTGCATAGACGCGGAGGTCGATTTAGACACCGAGAAGGCAGCGATGCCGGCCAAAAGGATTAGTAAAATGAAAAACTTGGGATTTCGGAGGTAGGTCGGAAGCATCCTGGTCCCAGTTTAGCGCTGAAATAGAGCTTCTTTAACGAATTAGCAGCGACGCGGCTGGGAGAAGAGCGATTCGATCCAGTTCTGACGCCGCGTGCGCCAGTGATGCGCGAGCCCGTAATCGAGGCTTGACGAAGCTCCGGCGTAGAAGCAGGCGGCAGTGTCGCAGAAGCTTTCGCAGACGTAATTGCGCCATCGGGTCTCGGTGGGTGTGCATTTGTGGACTGAGGCGGATTCTCCGAGTTCGCCGCGGGCGCGGGACCTGCATTCAGTTTCGAGAAGCGCAGCGAATTCGTTCCTGGAGGTGTTGTTCAGACGTACCCAGACGAAGTGAAAGATTTCGTGTTGCAAGATCAGTCGCAAGAGGAGAGGCCTGCGGAGGAGGGCGGTTTCCAGAACAATCCTTCGCTGGCGGATGAAAGTCCCGGCGTGGACGGGAGTGCCGCAGGTGTGGCCTGACCAAAGTTGGCTACGATGGGCAGTCAGATCTGGCTGGAAGGCAATTAAAATGAAACCGCCTTCCAGAACAGGAAGCCGCGAGCCAGCCGACGAGATTAGACGTTGAGCGCGGGGAGCTGCGTCAGGGCTTGGTTGGAGAACCAGCCGAGGAACCGGGACGGGCGAGCGATGGGACGCGGGCACCCGCAGTTCCTGTTCCATTGAAGAAGGCAGGGTCTTGCACCTGGATTTTGTATTTATCTGTTTCCTGCTTGACGGCGGCCTGGTTCTGTTCCTGCTGCAATTTCTGCGTAATTTCCGGCTTGGCCTGGTCGAAGGTCAACTTGTTGCGGCTATCGAGCTTGACGATCAGCAAGGCGTTCGGGATGCGGATGGGATCGGTAGATTGCCCGGTCTGCAGTTTCTCGACCGCAGTTTTAATGGGAGCTGGCAGCTGTGGATCGCCTACACTATAAGTCCCAAGGTCGCCGCCTTTGGCTGCCGCCTGCTGGTTATCTGAATCGGTGCGGGCGAGAGTAGAAAAATCGCCGCCGGCTTTCAGCTTCTTTTCGAGATCATCTGCTTTAGCGCGAGCCTGCTCTTCGGTACGTCCGCTGGCTGCGCCACTTGCCGGGGTACCGGGAGGGTTGAACGCAATGAAAATGCCGCTCAGTTTGACTTTGTCGAATTCGGACAGGTGATTGTCGTAGTATGCCTGAGCATCTGGCGCCGCGCCGGACGAAGTAGAGGCTTTCTTGTTCAGATAGGCCTGAGCCAGAATCTGGTCGTGGGTGAGCTGGAGCTGCTCCTTCCAGGGCGACTGCTGATCGAGATTCATCTTTGCAGCCTCCTGAGCGAGTTCTTTGCTCATGTATATCTGCTGTACGACGGTCGGCAGATTGGCTTCGTAGCGCTTGAGCTGCTCGGGTGGGATGGCCTTAAGGAAGCCGTCGGCTTCTTTAGCCGTAATTTGTTTGCCGTTGATGGTAGCTACGATCCGGTTCGGGTCCTTTTGGGCGACAGCATCGGGTCCGCGGACCTGGAGTTGGCTGCTGGCCGAAGGGGACGTAGAGGGGGGCGTCTGGGAAGAACTGCCGGAGGTTTGGGCCTGTCCCACGGTCACTGCCGCGCAGAGTGAGGCTGATAGTAAAAGACTGCTTTTCATCAAGAAAATGGGCTTAGGTCTTACTCTAGCATGTGGCGGGCGGCCGAAAAACGGCAGGAAGGCAGGCTGAAGCCTACCCTACGAGGCACAAAGATTCCTGGTGGTTACTGTACGACGCTGGCTTTTTTGAGATTGGCGGCGGCTTTGGCTTTTGCGCTGGCGCTGATCTGGATGTTGTTGACGACCTGGGTTGCGCCCGAGGTGCGGGCCATACGGGTGGCGGAGCCTTTGTGCTGGATGACGTTGGTACTGCCTTCCCAGGTGACGACGCCGTGCTGGACGCGAAATTTGAAGCCATCTTTACCGATCTTTGACTTGGCCAGCTTCGCTCGGATGGTCGCGTCAATCTGAGCGTCGGTGAGGTGGGCAGACGCGACGGACGGCGTAGTGGTGCGGGTACTCGCGGCGGCACTGGTGGGAAGCGAAAGCAACAGGCCGAGCAGGGGCAAAAGGAGAAGAGCAGTTAAACGTTGCATGATTATTCCGGACATCCGAAGAAGTAGTGGCCGGGAGCGGCATTTTTCGCAGATTGTTCCTGCGATATAGCGGCGAAGTACCATGTGGCGTGGCTGTGAAAGGAAAAACCGGCCGCAGGGTTGCCCTGCAAATCGTGGTACTGCTTACGCTGGTTTACCCGTTTGTGTCGTCGACCTTCCGGGACAATGACCAGGCCACGATTCTGAGCAGCAGCTGGCAGCTGGCACGAGGGCAAGCGCCGTTTTTCCACGCTTCGTTTTATAACTTTGACAAGCAGTGGGGCGTTTTTCTGGCATTGAGCTGGTTGTTTCGGCTCAGGCCCCGAGCAGATCCAATTTTAGCGGCCAATGTTCTGCTGACGGTGCTGGTGACGGTTTCTTGGATATGTCTGGGCATAAGAACGCGGCGCGTTCCGCTGCCATTGCTGCTGCCGGTGCTGTTTGCGCCCGTGCTAATCCTTTATATGCCGTTCCTGGGCACAGGCTGGTTCTCGCTGGCATTTTTACTGCTGGCGTTTTGTTGTCTGGGGCAGCGGAGTTCAGCAGTGGGCCGAACAGCAGGCCTGGGTCTGGTCGCGATAGCTGCCGCGTGCCGGGCGGACGTGGCGCTAGCGATTCCGGCGCTCGGGCTTTCGCTGGTCGCACGGGAACACGTCAGGAATTTGTGGAAACGAAGCCAGCTCTGGGAATTGGCGGCGGCTGCGGTGCTGCCGGTTCTAGTAGGTAAGTGGATGGCGGGGGCAGGCGCTCCGGATTCGAATCCGTATTCGTTTGACCTGCGGGCGTTCGCCGGTTTTTTGTTTTTCGGCTTATCTCCGGCCATGCTGGTGCTGCTAGCCGCGGTCTTTCTGGCGTTCATGAAGGTGGCAAGGCAGAAGCGCCGGTTCCGGGTGTTCTATGTGGCGCTTGCGGTGTCGCTGCTGGTGCCGCTCGGATTCTATTTGCCGCAGTTATATACGTTGCGGTATTTCTTTCTGACGATCGCGGTCGTGTTGTTTGTAAGCACGAGCCGCAGAGGAGTTTGTTTATACCGGGCAACCGGCCGCCCGTGGCGCTGGATGCCGGCGGGACTTGTGGCGGTGACGATAGCGCCCTGGCTAGTGGGCTGGCGGCTGCCAGTACTGCGGCATCCCAGTCTAACATTGACGAACCCCACGCGGTTTCCGAGTGGAGACGGGCAGTTTCCGATGGGCGCTTACCTGGGATTCGCATGGCAGACGCGGACGCGGGACCGCCTCGAGATCGATCACAATCAGAAGATGTGGCTGGCGGCCGAGAGTGTCCAGTACGAGGCCTGCGCCGATGGCCGAGTGCCGTTCCTGATCACGCCGATGTCGAACTACCTGGAACTCGCGATACGGCTTCAAGGCAAGGAACCGCGAGCGATCGATTACATGGCGGAATCGGCGTGCGGGATGGCCTATGTGGATGCTCGGTCGATTATGAGGGGTTACCGGCCGGATGTGCGGGACGGCGCGTTTTTTGAAGACGAGATGACGGAAGCCTCCCGGGTCGAGAACGGACAGATGATTGTGCGGGTAAATATGCGGGGCAGGCGTTCGGCGCTAAGCAGGGTGTTAGAGGAGTTGCCGCGGGCGCTGGATAGAAGGCAGGGGGAGATTTTTGCCTGGGGTGGGAGCTCTAGTCAGCGCTCTGTGCCGATTGCGGAGGGTATTCGCTATGCCGTTTTTGGAGAGGGGCCTTGCACGGTGCAAAAGGAAAAAGTACAGAGGCCGGTAGGATTGGCTTTAATCTGGGCGGCGTGGACGGGTTCGGGGCGTGAACAAACAGTGCGGGTAAATTGCGGCAGTGGATTTGCGGGTTGGGCGCGCAGTGAATTACCTGCGTATTTAGGGATGTAAGTTGTGAGGCGACTACAGGCCAAGTGACCGCCTCACGCAAGAATTCGAAACCCGCTTACGAACCGAGGATAAATCTCAGGAGGTGGTGGACGAAGTCGATGATAACCGGTGTGTGCATGTGCGATGAAGTTCCTTTCGCACACGAAGCTACCGGCGGGGGATGCGGGATGGGGCTCGTTACCGCTCGCAAGTCAATGACTTTACACACTTAACTTTTTTTCGACTTTTTGTCACTCGCAAATTCCTTGGCAACGGCGCTCACAAACGGGCGCGCCCTGACTGGCGCTGGTTGATTGCCTTCCAACACCTGCGGAAAGGGCACATTAGAGCTGTACATGGTTTTCGTGTCGGCATCGTTCTGGGTGAGCACCGTGCCGTCCAGATCGATGCCGGCGAATAAACCCCGGCTGCGAGAGTAGGTCAGGAACTCTGCATTCAACTTCCAGTCGGTACCAGCTTGGGCGTTGCATCCGACGGGTCCGGCGGAAGCGGCGGCGTCTGCGCCTAGTTTGACTTCGCCTTTAACATGTCCTGCAGACCTTGATTGTTCATGGCGATCATGACCAGATCAGTCGATTGCGCCCCGATCTGAAACCCAAAGCTTCCGCCACTGAGCGCGACAAAGACGGGAGCGCTCCAGTGTTTTCCATTGCGGCACGTTGCCACACCTTGCCAATCTTGAGCGCCAACCGCAAAGGCAGCCTTCTTGAACCCGGGAATAACCACCACGCACGAAGCGCCAGACAGAATGCTTTGTGGAATGCCTTTTTCCGGCGAAGATTGAATCTCATTGAGAACATTTCGCCCGCTTTGGAGCCGCTGATCGAGCGTTGCTTTATCAGTAACCGCGTAGGCTGACAAGGACGTTAAAACGACTGCTGCACAAACGGCCTGTAAAGTTTTTCACCTTGGGGAATCTCCTTTTCCACTTTCGAGTGTGCGGGATTCAGACAGGTGTGGATGTCAGGATTTGTTCGGCTTTGTCAGAGTCTGTAAGTCAGTTAGCAGCCTTCGCAGAGTGGCGTGCGAGTTCGTAGAGGGCTAGTTCGTGGTTGGCTCCGGCTTTGTCGTTTGCCTGGGAATACAGACGGCCCAGCGCGTAATGATACTCGGCTTTCGAAGGGTTGAGGGCGATAGCGCGTTTCAGACTATCGATGGCGAGAGCGTTTTGACCCAAGCCACGGAAAGCCTTGAATAATTCGTTGAATGCCTGGTCCCAGCGATTGTCGATGAGAATAGATCGCTGAAGCATGTCGCGTGCCTGGGAGTAGTCGCCTTGTAAGTTGAAGTAAGTAGCGTAGTCAATCAGCGGCCAGGCGGAGGGCTTCTTCTGCTGAGTGTTGCGGCGCAAGCCTTCTTCGAAGTTCTCAACGGCCCTCGCGTTGTCGCCTGCGCCGGCATAAGCCAGTCCGAGGTTGTGATAGACCTTGACCGCAGCGGGATCTAACAGTTTTGCCTGACCGAGTTCATGGACAGCCTGGAGGTACGACCCGCGATCGTAATAGATGCGGCCCAGTTCGTAATGGCTTTCGAAGGACTGAGGTGCAAGAGCGATGGCCCGCTGTAATTCACGAATCGCGAGATCACTGCGCCCGAGGATATTCAGGTCGAAGGCCAGAATTTTATGAGACTCGGCGAAGTTGTGGTTGAGAACGAGGCTGCGCGACAGCAGGGTCAAAGACTCGCCGAGGCGATGCAGGCGAAAGTCGACATAGCCCAGTTGATAGAGCGCGCGCCAGGATTGAGGATGAGCCTCCAAGTAACTCGCGAGAGGGGCGGTGGCGTCTTGAAATTTGCCTTGTTCGATCAGAGATTCAAAATTGCGAACGGACTGCTCGTCATCGCTTTGAGCGAAGAGCGAAAGGCAAAACAGAAGACTAATGGCTGGTTTGCGCCAAGTCATGTTTGGAATCCGTTTTGCTGGGTGCAAGCTCCCAAATGACTTTGTCGTCCGCGGCAGCACGTAATCGTCCGGCCGCATCAAACTCGGCTTTTGCCTCCGCGGGCTCTTTCAAGGCGGTGAGCACCAAGCCGAGCTGATAGTGAGCTTTCTGCGATTGCGGGGACAATTCGATGGCGCGCTTTAAGTCGTGCCGAGCGCTGATTAGCTGCCCGGACGAGCGTTCTGCCAGACCAAGGGCTAAATGGGCGCGGGCATGATCGGGACTGCGAAGAAGGACGGTGTGGAGTAAGTCGATACTTTTGGGATAGTCGCCATCCTGCTGGGCGAGTAAAGCGAGATAGTAATACGATTCAACCTGATCAGGCGCCGACTTGATGCTGTCTTGTAAGAGAGTCTTGGCTTGTTCGGTTTTGCCAGCTAAGAAGTAAGTAGTGCCAAGCGCGTAACTGATTTGCGCGTTCGAAGGATCGGCATTGAACAACTTCTGATAAATCGCTATCGCTCCGGGCAAGTCACGATTTGCAATGCGGGCCGAACCCAGAGCATATAAAGTGCTGGCATCAGTAGATCGAATCTTGGCCACTCGTTCGAGATAGCTATTGGCGTCTTTGATGAGGTCCATTTGCAAGCAGAGGACGCCTAGATCGTAGAGTATGGCCGGGTCGTCCGGGGCGGTTTGGTTTGCGCTGATCAAAAGGGCGAGTGCGCCCTCGCTGTTGCCGGACAAGTTTCTGGTGCGCGCCAGGGCGAGAGTAATGGCTGACTGGATGGGAACCATTTTGTGGGCGCTCTCTAGCAAGGTCAGCGCCTCGGGAAGCTGGTGTTGGGCGATGAGTACGTTGGCTAGAGTAAGTCGGGTGCCGGCCAGTGCGGGGGTCAACTGAAGAGCTTTGCGCAGATGGAGTTCGGCGTCGCGAAGGCGTCCCTGCTGAAAATCGATAGAGCCTAACAGGCTGTAGTCAAGCGCTGTCGGCTGATGGGCTAGTGCCGCGAGAAGAATGTTGCGGGCTTGATTGAAAGAGCCTGCTTGAAACAGATCAAGAGCGCTCTTGAAGGCGGCGTCCTGGGGACGCACTGAAAGGGTCAGCAGCGCGTAGCAACAAACGATAAGACAAAGGCCTCTGAAAGGACGCACGTATCAGAAAGTGATTTTAGTATAGACCTGGATCGCCCGGGGCAAATTGCTCTGCCCGCCGACTGATCCGAAGTTAGGGCCGTCGCTCAGATTGGTGTCCGGGTCAGCCCATTGGTGGCGGTTTAACAGGTTAGCGGCGTTTCCTCCCAGGCGCAAGGTGACGCGCTCTTTGTAGATCGGGAAATCTTTGAAGAGGGAAACACTTTCGTTGTAGTTGGCCCAACCGCGCAGTACGGAATCGAGGCGTCCTTCGTTACCGAGAGTGCCCGCAGCGGGCGTGGTGAATACGTTGGAAGACATGTAGCGGCTATTAACGATATCGAAATTGTTGTTGTTGGTGTTGAGGTAGCCGTTGACATTAGGGACACGATCAGGAAGCGCACCGGTATTGAAGAGAACGCCGGAATAGGGGTTTGCGCCGTAGTAAATGCCGAGTGGGCGGCCGTTTTCGTAGCGAAGATTGCCTGCAACCTGCCAGCCGCCGAGTATCCAATTCGTAATACCGCCGCGATTCAAAAACTGACGGCCGGGACCAAAGGGCAGTGAGTAGTAAAACGTTACGGTAACAACGTTGGGCACGTTATCAGCCGAAACAGCCTTAGTGGGGAGATAGGTGCTGATCGGACTAGCGCCACCGAAGCCGCTGTTAAGCCCGGACTCAGCGCCGTTATTGAAGAGCTTCGAATAAACCCAGCCAGCGGTTAGCTGGAGCCCATCGCTGAAGCGTTTGTTGGCGGTTAGTTGGAAAGAATTGTAAGTGCTCCAACCGTTAGCTCCGTTAAATTGTGGAACGGATAGAAACTGCGGATAGGGTCGCAGGGCTTGGGCGACAGTGCCGGTAAAGCCCGGGTAAGGCGCAGGAAATCCGTTAGCGGCGGGAGTGCCAATCGTGGCCGAAAGCTGGCTCAAAGGATACTGCTGCAAAATGCCGGGGTTGTTCTGGTTGAGATCGCTCATTTGTGGCGGCGAGATGAGGCGTGTGCCGTGATTGGCGACGTAGGCGGCGTCGATCAGCAAACTACTCGTAACTTGTTGCTGGATGGAGAAGGTCCAATTCTGGAAGCGCGGCAGCGTGACGCCTTTGGGATTCATGTACAAAACGTTGGTTCCGTTCGTGAGCGTGGGGCTGATCTGCGGCGGCAGTTGAACGGCGGATTGCGGGAAGCCGCTGTCAAGAGAAAAGACGGCCGTTTTTCCGTTGGTCTGGTCCGTAACCGTCGGATTGGTGCTGAAGCCGTAATTCGAGTTAGCTTGAAAGCCGTTCATGGTGACAGGGGCATAGTAGATGCCGTAGCCTCCGCGCAGGACTGTTTTGTCGGTGGCCCGATAGGCGAACCCGAAGCGCGGTCCATAGGTATCGGCTTGGAGATCCTCGAACGTGTTGTCATGACCATTCAAGCCAGCGAAGGCGAGCGCGCCGAGACGGCCCCCTGCGCCGGGATTGGGCAGGTTGGGATCGAACGAGGAGAACTGGTTATGCCGCTCGGTGCGAGGGAATTGCAGATCGAAGCGGAAGCCGAAACTTAAGGTGAGTTTGTCGGTGACTTTCCAATCGTCGTTTATCCAAGGGGCGAAGTAAGGCCGGCGGTAATCGGAAAACGAAGGAATGGAGAAGCCCGCGGAATTGACTTGGCCGAGCAGAAATGAAGCATACGGGTCGCCAGTATTCGCGATCTGCCCGCCACTTGGGTTGAAAGCGCCGGTATTGGCAGCGTGGAACGTAAAGGAACCTGCATCGCCTATGAAGTTGCCGGTGAACCATCGCTCCCAGCGGTATTCAAAGCCGACTTTGACGGTATGCTTGCCGATGATCTTGGTGGTGTCGTCGAGGAACTGCCAGCGGTCGGTACCCTGCAGGTCGCCGGTTCCGTTGACGCCGAAATTGGTGTAAAGTTTATCGAAATTGATGTTCGGGAACCCGCCCAGATCCGCGTAGGGAATACCGGTGATTCCGACTTTCGAAGCCCAGCCCTTATCGACGATGGTCGGGTAGGTGTCGGGCAGCACCCAGCGATCGTACGAAGCGACGAAGTGAGTGAAGAAGGTCGGGCTGATGACATCCGTTAACTGGGCGTGGGCGGTGTGGGTCGAAATATCCTGCATGCGCGGATGCCCGATGGGGCCGCCACAGCCGCCGATGTTATTGCAATCGAGTTCTCTGGGGCGGTCGTCGTAGTTGTAGGTAAGAGTAAAGCGGATGTTATCGGTGATGTTGTGATCGATGCGGGTCAGGACCGTTTCGGCGTTCAGGAAGCTCTGAGAAGGGCCGAGCAGATAGTTATTGAATGCGCCGGAAGTGAAAGGGGCGGGCAGATAGGACTGAATGTTTTGCGCCACACGACTTTGTTGAGCAATGGGAATCTTGTTACCGGGAAATGGGTCGCGGACGGTAACACCGCTAGGTCCGCCACAGGTGGAGGCATCGCGACCGGTGGCAGGATTAAAGATTTCGCCGCTCAGAACCGGACGACCACACCCGTCAACGCCGAGCGACTGGTTGGTGAGGGATTGTGAGAAGTCGCCAGCGCGCACCTGGCTATCGGCGACGGTGCCGAGACCGCTGCCCGCTCCCGCATTCGTGTATTTGAACCGGTCGTAGTTGAAGAAGAAGAAAGTTTTCTTGCGGCCGTTGTAGACCTTCGGAATGATGATGGGGCCGCCTAACGTAAAGCCGTACTGATTTTGCCGGACAGGCGGACGGAGGGGAGCAATTTCGCCGCGTGCCTGGAGTTTGTCGTTATCGAAGTACTCGTAGACTTCGCCGTGATAGTCGGAGGTGCCGCTCTTGGTTGTATATTCGACAAAGCCACCGCTGGTATGGCCGTATTGGGCGCTGAACGTGTTATCGATGATGCGGGCTTCCTGGATGGATTCGTAAGGAGCGGAGCGTTCCTGGGTGCCGTTGTGGCCGCTGACCTCACCGTAAGAAGCGCCGTCGAGGAAGTTTTCAAAGTCGCTGCGCTGGCCGCCGTTGATGCGTGCACCGAACGCGCTATTGGGATAAATGTTGCCCTGGGTAGGCGCGACAAAGGTGGGGAAGGTTAAGAGCTGAGCTTCGGGGACGCGGTTTTCGCCCGCCATAACGGCAGGCAAGGAGGCATAGAAACGCTGGTCGACCGAAGCCGACATCTGGGGATTGTCGGTATTTAACTGCTGCGCTTCGGCATTGACCTCAACCGATTGCTTGACCTCGCCGACTTGTAGAGCAACATCTTCGCGGAAAGTTTGACCGGAGGCAAGATTGATGCTAGTAGCTCGGAAGGCTTTAAAGCCCTGAAGGGAGACAGCAACTCCATAAGTCCCGATGATCAAGGGAGGCGTGCTGTAGTTGCCATCGGACGAAGTCTTCAGAGTAGTGACGACGCCGGTATTGGTGTCGGTGATTTCAACTACTGCGCTGGCGACAGGCGCACCTTGCGGGTCGGTGACCAGCCCGGTGATGATGCCGCGATCGGCTTGGCCGAACAAATTCGAAACAAAGATGGATACAGCAACGAGAACCAGATTTCTGATCTTCATGGATCGAGCCAGACGACTCCCTTTCGAAAAGCTTTTGAGCGAGATCAAACTTTCGATTGACTTGCGCCTAGTCTGTTTTGTTTAGGGGAATAAAACAAGCCTGTTGACCGTTACCTAACGGTTACGAGTGCGGCTAAGTTACTGCAGAGATTGAACGTGCCTAGCGGAGCGAAGGCGGCTGCGGGCGGGCGCGGATGCCGTTTCAAGTCGGATATAATCTGCAATCAAATGCAGGGGATCGAGAGTTGGACGCCTGAGGAAAAGCGCGAGGCTTTAGCACGGGCGCTGGGTAGCCGGACATTTGCCAGGTCGGAGCAGCTAAGGTCGTTTCTGCGGTATGTGTGCGAGGCCGAATTTGATGGAAAGAACTCGCAGCTCACCGAATATGTGATCGGCGTAGAGGTTCTGCACCGGCCGGTAAACTACTCGCCGAGCGAAGATTCTTCTGTGCGAACCCGCGCCTACGAGTTGCGGCAGAAGCTGGAGAAGCTGTATGCGAGCGAGCTACCGAACGAACCCGTACAAATTGTGATTCCGAAAGGAGCGTATGCGCCGCACTTCACGCGGACACCGTTGCTGCCCGGGCCATCGGCAGACCCGCCAGAGCTCGCTGAGCGGGACATAGTCCTACCAAGTGGCCCGCCGGCTCGGAGGAAATTCTCGTGGCGCGGTGGTACGTTGCTTCTGGCCATATCGGTGGTGGCCGCGAGTGTGGGAGCTGTTTTGGCACTGACGTTTAGCCATACCGGGCTGAGCCGGGTTGATCCAATAGTGGCGGAGGCCTGGAGTCCGTTTGCGAAGCGGAATGACACGGTTTTGTTGATTCCGGCTACACCGCTTTATCTCGTGTTGGGGCCGGCAACGCACCGGGCGTTCCATACAGCGACTTATCCGGCGCCTGCGGAAGCTTACGCATTATTCCGGGAGCACAGGCCGCTGGAACCGGATGCCCGACTGGGCATGATCTTCACTAACGATGCCTTGGGGGTGGGCAGCATGAATGCCGTGTTGCTCGCTTCCGATGCGATTAAAGCGATGGGCGCGTCCCCCCAAATTCTACCGGAGCGTCAAGCCATCATGTCGGTTCTGCATGGCCGTGACGCAATTTTGTTTGGGGCTCCGGTAGATAGCCAGGCGATCACGGAAATCCTGGACAAGACTCCGTTGAGCGTGGCGTACGACGAAGGCGAACGCGAATTTGTAATTAAGGATCGCGTTTCGGGACGGAGCATGACGCCCGAGAAGGATTCGAAAGGCGATTTTCATTCCGTTTACGGATTGGTAACGGTGTTAAATACTCGCGAGTCGGACCGCGGACGACTGGGGATGGTGGTTTTCTCGGGAATCACGTCGGTCGGGACGCATGGCGCGGCCGAATATTTTACGTCGCCGCGGTCGTTGCACGCGCTGCGAGGAATATTTGCCCGGGAAGGGATTCATGGATTCCCAGCCGCGTATCAGGTGGTGGTGAAATGCCGGTTTGAAAATATGTTGCTGGTGTCGGCAGAGTACAGCTTCCACCGGGTGTTACGGCGGGAATAAACAAGTGAAGGCAAAATTGAATGAGGCGATCACAAGGGCAAGTGAGCGCCTCACTTAATAATTCAGAGCCCGTCTACGAGCCGAGGATAAGGCGGACGACCTGGTGAATGAAGTCGATGATAACCGGTGTGTGCATGTGCGATGAAGTTCCTTTCGCACACGAAGGTAGCGGCGGGGGAGGACTGGCTGATATGATTTTCGGCTGTAAATGCTTCGTTCTATTGAGTTAACTTTTTTTACATTTTTTGTCACCGGCCGGCGCGGCGATCGATATCTGCTAAAAGTCGATGCGGATGTTAGCCTGAGCCGGCGTTGGTGCAGGCGGGGAAGCCGGCAGAAGCAGTCTGAGAACCGTTAAGAGTGCCGCTGCCGCCGTTATAAGCGAGTGCGACGGGCAAGCCAGTCTGCCGCTGTAGACAGTAGTGGGGCATTTTTGCCGAATAAGAGTTGTATCCCGCAGGACCAAGGTTGTCGTTGATGGCGTGGGGCCAGATGTAGGAAAGGCTGCCTTTGAGGCCGTATGAGACTAACCTTCAGATGTGACAGATGCGTCGTAGAAGCGCTTCGTGCGTGTTAACGGCGAGCAGCAAAGCGGGTTAGACCTGTTTGCCCGTGATGGCTGGAATCTGGTCGACCGTATCTACGCCCTTCACTGCACCAATTTGTTTGAGGATTCCGAGCTCATCGGAACTGCCCCAGCGCTCGATGATCTTGCCGTCTTTGAATTTCGCGATTTGCATACCGCGGATCTTTATCTTCTTTCCAGTAGCAGGAATGCCCAGGAAATTGCCTTTGTGGCTCCCGGTGGCGGTATAGGCCAGAGCCACATTGTCTTCGTCGGCCACTGCGTGTTCGGGCTTGATCTCGAGATCAGGAAATGCTTCGCGAAAGGCGGTGAAAAATTGAATGAACCCTTCGGGTCCATTGCCTTGGTCCGGGGCCGGATCGTGGTCGACCACATTGGGCGCGAAGATGTCGCGGAAAGCGTCCAGATTGCCTTTATTGATGGCTTCGCCCATTTTCTGGGCAGTTTGCATGTTCTGTTCTTTGCTCATAATTCAGGTACATCCGTTGGATGCGGAAACGGGGAATTGTTTTCGAGCGAGAATGTCTGGCGATTCGTGAGAGTCAGACCTTTTTCGCAAACACCAGAAACTGTTTGCCTAAGATTTTCCAGGCGAAGGGCATTTGCAAATAAAGCGAAACCAGAGCAGCAGGAACGGCACGGTGATTCACCATGGTGTAGGGCAGGAAACGCGCAATCACGCGTTCCACTTGAAACCCCTGCACGCGCAGGATCTCGGCCAGCGACGAATCCGTGAGAGCTAGGTGGTGATCCCAAAAATCCCAATAGGCGCCTCCGACAAAGCGTATATTGGGGCCCATAGCCATGAGACGGCCACTTGGCTTCAAACAACGCTTCGCCTGCGCGAGCGTATTTCCCAGGGCTTGTTTCGACTCGAGGTGCTCAAAGAAATTACTGGTAAAAACCACGTCGAGCGTATTGTCCGGCAGGGGCCAGGTCGCCGAGCAATCCTGTTCAAAGAAGGTGATGTCGGGGTCGATCTGTTCTCTCGCCCGTGCATTTAAATCGATTCCATACTTCTTCCGACAGACAACATTATTGATGAACTCGCCGTAGCCGCAACCGATGTCAAGTACGTCGGAGGTGGGGGCGATGTACTTAGAGAAGAATTTGTTAATTAAGACTTTCCAAATTTCTTTCCGGTAGGAAATATGTTCGTTGAATCTCTGATTGTAAATAGCTTCTAGTTCGTTCGAACCCATTGCACTCGTTTTGGCGAAAGCTCAAGTATAATCGACCGCCCGGTGTGCATCGGAACGGAGCTTCTTGGGACCTCGCGCGCACAACGGACTCGCCCTCTCGTGAAATCGCGCACGGCGCCCCAAACCGGCTGTGCGCTCGGCCCAAGTCCGCCGAAGTTCCTCTTTCGTCTGGTGGCGGGCCCAGAGGGCACCCCTCGCGGCCTGTGCTTGCTTTTGAGCGAGTTGAAACGGCCGTTCACGTCGTCGATGCGAAGGGGCCGGACCGCGTGTTACAGTGCTTACGGAAAATGCTCTCTCGTGTTCTCCTGGCCGCAACTCTTATCGCGCAGCTCTCGCCAGGCGCGGATCTGGACAAGCTGCACCAATCGTTTCTACACCCGCCGGATGACGCGCGACTCATGATGCGGTGGTGGTGGTTCGGCGCTGCTGTTGAGAGGCCGGAACTGACCCGCGAACTGCACGTCATGAAAGAAGCCGGGATCGGCGGCGTGGAAATCCAGCCGGTATACCCGCTGGCGCTGGATGATGCCACGGCCGGCATAGAAAATCGTCGGTATGGCTCGAGAGCTTTTCTCGATGCGCTTGCAGACGCCAATCGTACAGCGCGGTCGCTGGGTATGCGAGTGGATATTACGCTGGGCAGCGGCTGGCCATACGGCGGTCCAGATACCAGCGTTTCGCGGGCCGCCGGTCAGCTTCGCATTGAGCGTATTCCGGTGCCGGAAGGCACCCGCTCGCTGCCTTTGCCGGCGATGGAGAACGGAGAGCAACTCATTGCCGTCTTTCTCGGTGGACGCCAGATCACCAGCTTTCCCAACGGCCGCATCGAGATCGAGGAAGGCTTGAGTGGCCCCGACGCTCTCGAATTGTTCATTTCGGGCCGCACTGGCCAGCAGGTAAAACGCGCTGCTGTGGGAGCGGAAGGGTTTGTGCTGGACCATTACGATTCAGCCGCTATTCGTCAGCACCTCGAAGCTGTTGCCGAGCCTTTGCTGAGGGCTTTTGGCGACCAGCCGCCCCACTCCGTTTTCAGCGATAGCCTGGAGGTTTACCTGTCGGACTGGACGCCCGACTTTCTGCGCGAATTCAAGCGCCTGCGCGGTTACGATCTGACTCCGTATCTACCCGCGCTGGCGGACACGCTGCGACCCGAGTCGCTAGCCGTGCGCCACGATTGGGCCAAAACGCTAACCGAACTGGCCGAGGCGAACTACCTCACGCCGTTGCGCGAATGGGCACACGCTCACCATACGCTTTTTCGATCGCAGACTTACGGCGAGCCGCCGGTGATGCTGTCGAGCAATGCGCTGGTCGATCTTCCGGAGGGCGAGCACGGTCCATCATGGCGTCGCTTCAGCGCGGCTCGCTGGGCGTCTTCCGCCAGCCATCTCTATGGCAAGCCGGTCACCTCCACTGAGACCTGGACGTGGCTCCACTCGCCTGCTTTTCGCGCTACGCCGCTCGACATGAAAGCGGAAGCGGACCGGCATTTCGTGGAAGGCATCAATCAACTCGTCGGTCACGGATGGCCGTATTCGCCACCGAGCGCCGGCGAGCCTGGCTGGCGATTTTACGCCGCCGCTGCGTTCAACGAACACAATCCCTGGTTCGGCGTGATGCCCGACATCGCACGATACCTGCAGCGCATCAGTTTTCTGCTGCGACAGGGGCAATCCGCCAATGACATCGCCATCTATGTCCCTACCGATGATGCCTGGGCTCACCTGCAACCGGGCAAGGTTGCTCTGGACGAAATGGCCGACACACTGATCGGCCCTTCGCTGGTTCCGGCAGTGCTCAACGCCGGCTATAACTTCGATTTTATCGACGATCCGGCCATCGCCAAAGTGGGCATTCCTTACAAGATTTTGGTCTTGCCGGGTGTGGAACGGATGCCGCTCGAGACGTTGCGCAATTTAGCGCAGTATGTGGCGAAAGGAGGGCATGTGATTGCGGTTCATTCGCTGCCGTCGCTTGCGCCGGGCTTCGCGGAGACATCGCAGACAGCCGAGATCGTCAAACTCGCTCGAACGTTCGGGCCGGCGGTAGAAGAAGGCCGGCTGCCACAAAGCCTGCGTGCGCTGCTGGCTCCTGATTTCGCAACCAGTAGGGAGGATGCGCCCGCGATCGGCTTCGTCCACCGCAAGCTGGCTGCGGGTGAAATTTACTTTGTTGCCAACATGTCGAATCGCCCGGTCGACACGGAGGCTTCTATTCGCGTGTCGCATCTCCGGCCCGGATACTGGAACGCGTTCACAGGTGAAAAGGCTCGGGCCGAGTTTTCGTCACAGCTCGATCGAACCAGGCTCAGCCTGCGTTTGGCTCCCTATGAATCGCGCGTGATTGTGTTTTCCGCGGACGCTCCAGAGGCAGCCACCTCGGCCCAAGCTGCGCCGGCATCCATCGACTTGACCAGTGACTGGCAAGTGACTTTTACCGGACTGCATCGAAGCCTGCAAATGCCGCGGCTGCGCTCCTGGAGTGAGGACGAGACGCTGCGTTTCTATTCCGGCGCAGCCAAGTATCACAAGCAGATCGATCTGTCAGCGGACTTCCTGCGCGGCAAGCGCATCGTTCTCGATTTCGGCCCGGGAACCGCGGTCGATCCAGGGGCTGGCCAACCCACGGGCATGCGCGCCTTGCTCGAAGGTCCGGTGCGCGAAGCCGCCATCGTAACGATTAACCAGAAGCGCGCAGGCCCCGTCTGGTGCCCGCCTTTTGAGCTGGATATTACGCAGTACGTGACCGCCGGCTCGAACGATTTGGACATTACCGTAGGCAATACCGCACTGAATGAAATGGCCGGGCACGCTTTGCCCGATTACCGGTTGTTAAACCTCCGCTACGGAGAGCGGTTTGTCCCGCAGGGTGTGGCGGATGTAAAGCCTCTACCGTCCGGGCTGCTAGGTGCGGTTCACCTGGTCGCGAAGTCTCGTTAGGGATCTTCAGTCCCTCTCTTTGGGAGTCGCTGGAATTGGTTGGACGGCGGTTAGCGGCTTGGTGATGATATCGAGCAAGTCCGGCTTATCTTCAACTCGCGCGAGTCGCGGATACTTCTCGCCATCATGATAATTCAAATCGACATTGTAGACGTAGCTATCCGCCTGCACTACTAAATGGATCGGCTCCGCTGCGCCTTTGGCTTCTTTGAGTGCGGTCTTAAAAGTATCTGCTGAGAATACGCGCCCATTAATGGCCATGATCTTCTCACCTGGATATAGCTTTGCCTGATCCGCCGCTGAATGAACTCGCACATCCGAGATCGCGCCCTCCGCGCTCAAGCGCATACCAGCTGAAAACCAGCCATCCACAGTCTTGCGCTCGCTGAACAAGGCTTTCTCATAATCGGTAGGCTTATCGGTGTAAGTCAGTTTGTAACCGCCCTGCTCGATACCCGCCAGATCGGCATGAGGGTTTAGCGTGGTGACTCGCTCATGCAGGAATCCGGCCCAGTCGTGCGGCACTACCTGATGCAAATCCTGCGCGAGTTCATCGACGGTATAAGGCACGACCATGGGTCCGGTATTGCCGCCTTTCCCGACGAAGATCAACAGAAAATCATGCAGCGATTTCTGGTCATGGGTTAATTGCCGGATGTTGGTGTCGGCATCGAGCCAGAGTAACTCGCCTTCCTGATAATAATCCTGACCACGACGCCAATCGGCCCAGGCCGGAATCCTGCCGCGCAGCACCGAGGCTGCGACGGCGGTGTCTTCGGTATTGCGCCACACGCGGCTGGCCCGGTTATCGAGTGTCGCCGCAGAATAAGCCAGCGCCTCCCGATATTGTTCCGGCGTGCGGAACCCGGAACGCGCCGCCAAAACATTCCCGAGATACTGCGTCATGCCTTCGTAGACCCAAAGCAACTGTCCCTTCATAGGGGCTGAATAATCGGCGGTTGCCAAGCCAGCCGGACGCCGGTACTTGCCGTTCCAGGAGTGGGTAAATTCATGTGCCAGCAAATCCGCTTCGAGCAGCGCGTGCTGATCGTCGGCGTATCCTTTCGCACCGACGCCATTGTCGGACGATTGGTGATGCTCCAGTCCTTCCCCGCCCGCTACGTCAGACAAGGTCAGCAAAAAATGATAGCTGTTGTAGTGATGCGACCCGTACATCGCGAGCGCTTCATGCACCAGGTTGTTGGTTGCGATCAGGAACTTGGGCCGAAGATTGATGGCTTCGGCATCATCTCCCGCCACATCTAAATAGTGCTTTGGCGTAATGTCGGGCGCCAGCTGAATCTCTTTGAAATACTTACCGGTGAGGATCGGAGAGTCCTCCAGCATCTCCAGCGTGACCGGCTCAAAGCGCGTTAGTGTGTTG
Source organism: Bryobacteraceae bacterium (assembly GCA_965277435.1). Classification (GTDB taxonomy): domain Bacteria; phylum Acidobacteriota; class Terriglobia; order Bryobacterales; family Bryobacteraceae; genus Bog-105. The sequence goes on from OZ255821.1 coordinate 208,616, forward strand.
TCGCTGCCTGTTTTGGTCAGAGCGGTGCCCACGCCCCAACCCGTCGGCACTTTGATCGACGGCTCAATCTGAATATCGCGCACCGGAAGACCGTCTGGATAGAGCAGCAGCTTCTCCCATTCGAGCATCGCGAGCTTATCCGAGACACGCGACGTAACGATGGCGTCCACATGGACCTCGAGTTCAGTGGCATCGGCCGGCACGGTGACGTGAAAGGCGTACAGGTCCACATCGTCGCGCCGCCACGGGATGATCTGGCCACCGGCACGAAACACTACGTTTGTCATGTTGTCTACCGGGCCTGCCGGCATGTGTGTTCCAGGAATCCATTTCGCCGCCGTCAATATGATGGGGCCGGGTTTTACGGGAATGCGAATATCGGCATGCCAAAGTTTGCGCTGCGCCTCCGATAAGTCCGCTGTAATCGTAATCGGGCGCTCGGCCGCCAACACCGTCGCTGCCAACGACAGCAGCGCGAACAAGAATCGAAATGCCATCTCTTAAAGATACGGGGCCAGGATCGGGAGAACGGTTTGGAGCCGGCTCAAAGAGTGGCTGAGAGCTTCTCCGCGCCTCTGAGAAGCTCCATCGTCTTCTGTCGTGAGTCTATGCAAGGCTCTGCGCAACGGCGCTCTGGCACGCCGCATCGGGCCAGCACATTGAAAGAAGCCCGCGAGACGCTGAATTCTTATTTCGATTCGAGCGCTCGGTCTACAAACTCCATCAAGCGTCCGGCACGGCCAATCACCTCGACTGGCGTTAAATCGTATTCGGGCTCTTCGCGCTTCCAGGCCCGGTTTCGTCCCGGCGTGACCATGAGTCATGATTGAACGGTGCTTGTCGGAAGAAGGTTCTAGTGTTTGGCGATAGTCGAAGGGCGGCATCGTGCGGAAATTTTACTGGCGCCGATGAACCCAGAGTGGTCATAGTTTTTGAATTGGAAGAGAGGGCCCGATGAAGCAAGCTTTTGGCATTTCTATTCCCGAAAAGCTTGAGGAGATTTGCGTGCCTTCGCGCGCGGCACTGATCGTTTACGACATGCAGGCCGGCATCGTCCCTCAGATCGAAACCGGCAGCGAGATCGTTCGCCAGTGCCAGGAACTACTGGCGGCCGCCCGTGCAGCAGGGTTGCGCATCTTTTTCACACGGCATATCTTTTTGCCCAACAAGGTAGCCGGTGTCGGACAGTTGCGGCGTGCCATGGTGTGGCAGGGCAAGAACGAGCCCGGGGAGACGAAGCCTTTCTTCCTGCAGAGTTCCGCCGCCTGCCAAATTGTCCCTGAACTGACGCCGCAAGCAGACGAAGTTGTTCTCGACAAGATCACTATGTCCGCCTTCGAGGGTACGTTTCTCGATCTTGCTTTGCGCGATGCGCAGATCGAGGCGTTCCTGATCGCAGGCATTGCGCTGGAAATCGGCATTGAGCCGACTATCCGGCAGGGACTTGATCTGAACTATATACCCATTGTGATTCCCGACGCATGTGGATCGAAGACAGAAGAACTGAAGCAGCGATCTCTTGTGACTTTGGCAGAGACGGGCGAGGTTCTATCAGCGAATACGTCGGAAGTGGCCGGACTGCTAAAGCGAAGGGGCAGGAACCTGATCGAGCAGTGAGCTGAGATATTCGGAGACGCCGGGTTGCCCTTCACGAGGGGCCCAGCCAGCGAAGTCCTTATCGTTAGCGGCGACATAAGGTCCGAGTTTCACTTCGAAACAAATCGCATGTTCGCTCAACACAGCCATGGTGTGCCAGACACCGGGCTGGATGTCGATACCGATAGGATCGCGGCCGAGCACGTCGACGGTTGTAACCTGACCGTGGTCATCGAAGGTGAAGAACGCGACAGCACCCGAGAGGATCAGAAACGACTCACTCTTTGGCGGATCGAGATGGCGGTGCGGCGCAATGTAGGTACCGCGCAGCATGACGTTTAAAAAGCGATGCGGGTTCTCTTCCATGCTGCGATGGAAATTATGATTGGTACGCAGGCGCGGCGAGTGGCGGGCGCGCTCCAGCAGATCTTCGAAGAGAGCGGATGTAAGAAATTGTAAATCGCCGAGCGCCATCACACTTGAGCTTAAAGGATGTTGATGGCGCGCGCGGCGAGGATGGCGAGAGTGGCCAGCGAGATCGAACTTTGCACCATCATGAGCACTTTGGCCCAGCGCGACATGACGGGAACGTCGGTTGGAGAGAAAGCAGTGCTGGTATTAAACGCGAGAAACAGGTAGTCGACAAAACCGGGTTTCCAACCCTGGTAGCGCGAAGCGATGGAGGGGGGAAGGCTCATCTGTGGAAACAGGAAGTCGCCTACTGTATGAAATTCACGATTGTCGCGAACATGCGGTCCTCCGGCATCCAGACGCCAGTACCAGGACGCGAAGACAAGGATGTTGCAGAGCCAGAGTGCGATGGCGGCGCGCAGCAATTCGGTAGGCGTTTCCCGCTTGCCGGGTAATCCTCCGATGAGCATGCCGAGTGACCAGATCATGGAGACAGTCACGGTGGCCGAAAGGCTGAGTCCGAGGAAGAAGTTCAGGCGGGCGCGGCCGGCGCGGCGGGCGGCCACGGTCGGAACCAGGAGTATTGCCAGAACAACCAGCAACAGCCAGTTCGGGCCAGGAGTGAGCCGTTCAGGAAGCGCGAAATACAGTGAACCAATGGCGAAGAGGGCGATGATCGCGGGCCAGCGTGTAGCCGCGGCAGTGCGCGATTTGCGCGGTTGAGGACTGGGAGTCTTAGATGAAGCCACGCTTTCGATGAGTGTACGACGGCCACGCACACGAAGAAAGACCGGGTACGCTGAAGGCGAGATGAAAATGAAGATCGTGCAGGTAGGAGAGCCTGTGCTGCGGCAGAAAGCCAAAACCCTGCCGGCTGAAGAAGTGAGAAGCCGCGCGATTAAAGAACTCATCGAGAGTATGCGGGAGACCATGCACGGCGCGCCCGGGGTAGGACTCGCGGCACCGCAAGTAGGGATTGCAGTGGCTCTGGCGGTGATCGAGGACAAACCGGAATACACGAAAGATGTGGCAGCCGAAGTGTTGAAGCAGAGGGAACGGCGGCCTGTTCCGTTTCATGTGATTGTGAACCCAAAGTTGACATTGCTCACCGATCCGTCTATCGATTTTTTTGAAGGTTGCCTGAGCCTGACCGGCTTTACGGCCGTGGTCCGGCGCGCGCGTTCGGTGCGCGTGGATTGCCTCGATCATAAGGGCAAGCCCAAGGTGATAAAGGCGAGCGGCTGGTATGCGCGGATCTTACAGCATGAAATCGATCATCTTCACGGCACGGTTTACATCGATCGAATGGAGACGCGCACTTTCATGGGAATGGAAAACTACAATCTGTTCTGCAAAGACAAGAGCATAGCCGAGGTGCGGCAAGCAATTAGCGAAGCGTGAGGGCGCTACCGGCTGGTGGCTTGCTCGTAGCTATAGGCCAAGCGGAACATAGTGGCTTCATCGAAGTGTTTTGCGAAAATCTGCAAACCGATGGGAAGCCCATCAGCGGTTTCGCCGCAGGGCACGGACATGCAGGGGACACCGGCTAAGTCGCCGGTCAGCGTGTAAACATCTGACAGATACATGGCGAGCGGGTCGTCGATCTTCTCGCCGATTGTAAAGGCCGGGAACGGGGAGACGGGTGTGACGATGGCGTCGACTTCGCTGAAGGCAGTGCTGAAATCTCGCGCGATGAGCGTTCGTACTTTCTGGGCTTTCAGATAGTAAGCGTCGTAATAGCCGGCGCTCAGGACGTAGGTGCCGAGCATGATGCGGCGTTTGACTTCCGCGCCAAAGCCGCTGCCGCGGGTATTGCGATACATGTCGGCGAGTGTCTCGCCTTCAGCGCGCACGGTGTAGCGGACACCATCGTAGCGGGCGAGATTGGAGCTGGCCTCGGCGGTAGCGATGATGTAGTAGCAGGACAGCGCGTATTGGGTGTGAGGGAGGCTGATGTCGCGAATTTCACAGCCGAGTTTGCTGAGCTCCGCAATCGCGGCATGAACGGCGTCGCCGGTTTCCGAACTAAGACCTTCGAAATACTCTTTGGGCAGGCCGATTCTGAGACCGCGCACCGGCTCCGTCAGCATGGCGCGGTAGGGATCGACAGGCGCGAAAGCGGAGGTGGAGTCCTGTTCGTCACGGCCTGCGATGACTTCTAAAACGGTAGCTGCATCGGTCACATTGCGCGCGAAGGGGCCGATATGATCGAGCGAACTGGCGAAGGCAACCAGTCCATAGCGGGACACGCGTCCGTAAGTCGGGGTAACGCCTACCACGCCGCAAAAACTGGCGGGTTGGCGGATCGATCCACCGGTATCGGAGCCAAGCGAGACAACGGCGCTCCCTTGCGCCACCGCGGCGGCGGAACCTCCGCTGGAGCCGCCCGGCACACGATCGAGCGCCTTCGGGTTGTGCACGGGACCGAAGGCGGAATTTTCGTTGGAGGAGCCCATGGCGAACTCGTCGCAATTGCATTTGCCGAGGATCACCGCACCCTGCTCTTCGAGGCGGATCACGACGGTGGCGTCGTAGGGCGGGACATAAGTTTCGAGCATGCGCGAGCCGCAGGTAGTGCGCGTCCCCTTAGTAACGATGACATCCTTCACGGCTACCGGTATACCGGCGAGCGCACCGAGATGGTGTCCATTCGCCATGGCCGCATCAACGCGCGCCGCTTGTGCTAACGCGCGATCTGGAGAATATGTCAGAAAGGCATTCGTGTCGCCGTTTATTTTCTCAGCATGAGCCAGAGCAGCCTGCGCGAGTTCCGTCGCGCTCACTTTTTTGGTGACTAGCTGTTCGCGGATGCCTGCGATCGAGAGCGAAGCAAATTCGTCGGAAATGATCACCGCTCGATCACCTTAGGCACTTTGAAGTAACCGGCGCCGCTTACCGGTGCAATGCCTGTCGCAAGACTGACTCCGAGTGGCGTGTGCGGAATGTCTTCTCGCAGGGTCGCAGTTTCATCGGCCTGGTAAAGGACCTGCGCCATAGGCTCAACATCCTCGGTGTCGAGTGCATTCAGCTGTTCGATGTGCGTGAGAATTTGACCGAGGTCATGGGACATGCGCTCGATTTCGTCATTGTTGAGCCGCAGATTCGCCAGAGCGGCGACGTAGCGAACTTCATCGTCCGTTAAGTTCAAGCACTAGCCTTTTTGCGCGAGAGTTGGTACACCTTCTTTAATACAGCATCCGAAATGCTGTCGGCTTCATCGGCGAACAGAAGAGTGCAGCGGGTACGCGTGTCGCGCACTTCGGAGCGGGCGGCCTGGCGGCGCGGAACGCCGACGCGGAACTCTATGTCCTCGACGATCTGGCTGCCCGTCACCTGTCGGATCCGAGCGACGATTTGTAACGTCAAGGGATAGAGTTGCTTCTGCCAGATGGCATCCTCCACTTCGACGACGAGTCTGGTTCGGACGAGCTTCAGGCGCAGGGTATGCGCAGCGATCGCTTTACCGACCGCAGTCGGCCAAACGGCGCGCGCGAGGTCGTCATCTGTGAGAATCCTGTTGGAATCTTTGCTTTGTTTAATGAGTCGGGCAGCGCGTTCCATGAATGCCTGGGGTTCTTGAACGGGATTCCTGACACTGACAGGAGACAGCGGGGGAGAAATGCTGGATCGGATTGAAGTGTAGCATGCGTAGGTGGCAGCCTACCGGCCAGAAGTTTTCCTCCTGAGCAGGGAGAGATCCCGTGGTTTGGAGCATTCAGCCGTTATCGAAGATACTCGACTAGGAAGCCCGCTACCCATTCGGGAAAAACAACAACGGCAAACACCATCAGCGAGGCTAAGGCCAGGAAGATCGCCGGCTTCGTCGGCATGCGGTGACATCTCCGGGAAGTGCGAGCAAAGCTGTAGATGCCCGACGCGAGCAGGACTACTGCCAGCGTGACCAGCCACGGCCGATGTCTTTCTAAAGAGATTCCAATCCCGAGACTTCCCAATAGAGTTGCTATTCCCCAAGGTAAACAGCACGCAAGGCTCGCCAGTGCGCTGATGATAGCGGCGGCCGGCGCAACTTTTTCAACTCCCCTGAAGCGCATTTTTGTGAAGAGCCTCCCAGATGGCGGCTTCGATCCATGCCTGTGGGGGAGTGCCGTGGCGGATTCCGTTCACAACGTAGGTCCGACAACTGAAACCAAAGTGAGTCGAACTGCGAGCCGCAATCTCGACGTCCAAACCGTTGACTCGAACGGTCGGTGAACCGAGGAATGCGGAGTCGTTTGCGGCCACATTGCTTTCTATTTGGACTTCGTTGATCTCAGCGTGGACACCAGCTCGGTTGAGAGCCGCACGGGTGCGCTGCACAGCAGGGACAAAATTGGGACAGCCGGCGAAACCGAGAATTTCAATCTGCATAGCTGTCGACCTCGTCAGGAAAGGAGTTTGGCAGGCAGCAGAAGACCGGGCGGGCGGGCTCGCGTGTTTCGGCTTGTTTCAAGGAATGATCACACTGCTCAAGGGCCGACGTGATCTGGCCTGCCAGTCTTTCGAGTTCCTGCTGCTTTTGGCGGATCAAGCCAAGCTTCTCTGTTAGCAGCGTTCGAACACTGAGACAAGCAGGCCCGGCGGAATCTTGCACCTGTAAAAGATCGCGGATCTGGTTTAACGAAAAGCCGAGATGCTTCGCACGTCCGACGAATTCGATGCGGTCCACGGCGGAAGCAGAGTAGCTTCGATAGCCATTTGGCGCGCGGGCCGCAGGCGGCAGAATACCTTGCCGCTCGTAGAACCGAATGGTCTCTGGATTGAGGTGGGTGAGGCGGGCGAGTTTTCCGCGCGTCAGTAGAGCCATGCCACAAGCGTAACCCCGTACTCAAGTACAAGGTTAAGCGCTTTATTGTTGGTACGGATCTATCGGATGCTAATGGCTTCAGCTCAGGCTGCGCCTAATTCAGCACGGATGGCATCAGCAATACGCGCGGTCCACTTATCGACTTGTTCTTGCGATTGGGCTTCGATCATGACGCGGGCCAGAGGCTCGGTACCCGAGAAACGAACCACGACCCGGCCACTGCCGCCAAACTCGCGCTCCGCGGATTGGATCTCGGCTTGTACAGTGTCGAGTTCGGCGAGCGGGCGCTTGTGCTTGACGCGGATGTTCACGAGCTTCTGAGGATAATTCTGGATGACGCCGACGAGTTCATCTAGGGTCCGGCCGCTATCGCGCACCAGCTCTAAGACACGCAAGGCGGTCAGGATGCCGTCGCCGGTAGTCGCATGTTCGGAGAAGATGACGTGGCCCGACTGCTCGCCGCCGAGAACCGCGCCACGCTTCAGCATCTCTTCGAGAACATACTTGTCGCCCACCGGTGTTCGCAGCATGAGAATACCGTGATCGGCAAAGGCCTTCTCGAGACCCAGATTCGACATCACGGTGGCGACTACTACATTGCCGGGCAATTTGCCAGCGTCTTTGAGGGCCGACCCGGCCAGAAAGAGCACCGCATCGCCATCGACGATCTTGCCGGAGGAGGAGACGAACAGCGCGCGGTCGGCGTCTCCGTCGAAGGCAATGCCAAGATCGACGCCGGATTCCTGAACACGCTGTTGCAGGTGTGCCAAGTGCAGTGAGCCGCAATCCAGATTGATGTTTTTTCCATCCGGCTTGGCGCCCATCCAATCCACTCGCAGGCCCAGCCGGGTGAAAAGGCGCGGCGCGACCTCGGTAGCGGAACCATTGGCGCAATCAACCGCGACGCGCAGTGGAAACTGGCCGTGGACGGTCTCGGCGAGGTAATCGGTATAGAGATTATCGAGCGCCGGATCAGCGCGCAACTGGGCAGGAGTGGCCTCTTCGCCGGTGGCGAGCCACTCGCTCATCAGCTGCTCAAGTTCGCTTTCCACCTGGTCCGCAAGTTTGTATCCTGAATGGCTGATCACTTTCAAGCCGTTATCGTGATAGGGATTGTGAGAGGCGGAGATCATCACACCAGCGACGAAATGCCCGCTGCGCGTCAGGTAGGCGACACCGGGCGTGGTGATTACCCCGGCAAAACGCGCCAGAATACCGGACCGGGCCAGACCACCCGCGACTTGGCCAGCCAGCCAAGGTCCGCTCTCACGGGTATCCATGCCGATCAGAACCTCGGCCGGCCCATCACGCAGGTCTTTCCTCTGCTGAGACGCTCGCTGCGCCCAATCGCCGAGTGCCACCCCCAAGGCATGCGCGGTTCGCGAATCCAAAGGAGGTTCGCCGGCAACGCCGCGTATCCCATCTGTCCCGAAAAGTTGTCTGGTGACTGTGGCAGAAGCAATTGGCATGCAGTTCCTTTATTTTAGCGGGCGAAACTGTTGGTTCGATATAGGATTATCTGATGGCCGGATCGACTATCGGCATAAGGGAGATTAAGATTAAAGAGGGGAACAGCAAATATAGGGATGAACATCTCGGTAAAGAGCGAATACGCTTTGAAAGCTGTTTTCGATCTGTCGTCGCAGTACCTTGCCCTATCGCGAGGAGCTGTAATGGCCCCAATCAAGATAGCGGATATTGCGAAGCGGCAAAAAATTCCCCAAAAGTTTTTGGAGTTGATTCTATCGGGACTGAAACAGAGCGGATTCGTTGACTCCCGGCGGGGAGCGGAGGGTGGTTATCTGCTGGCGAGGCCACCAGACGCCATTACTGTCGGGGACGTTCTGCGCGCCGTGGAAAATTTTCGCACCAATGCCCGTTATGGTCATGACAATCCGTTCGGCGAGATCTGGCACCAGGTGGATTCGGCTATGTCGGATGTTTTAGACAAGACCAGCTTTGGCGAGATCGCCCGCACCTGGCAGGCGAAGCACTCCGAGTACGTTCCCAATTGGGAAATTTGAGAGGAACTTGTGATCTATCAAGATAATTCGTTTAGTATCGGCAGAACGCCGCTGGTGAAATTGAATCGCGTGGTGAACGGCTCGAAAGCGACCGTGCTAGCCAAGATTGAAGGGCGAAACCCGGCTTATTCTGTGAAGTGCCGTATTGGCGCGGCGATGGTTTGGGATGCCGAAGATCGAGGAGTACTGAAACAGGGAAGAGAAATCGTGGAACCGACCAGCGGGAATACCGGCATCGCGCTGGCGTTCGTGGCGGCGGCGCGAGGGTATCCGATCACCCTGACAATGCCGGAAACGATGTCGCTCGAGCGCAGGAAAGTTTTAAAGGTACTCGGTGCGAAGCTCATCCTAACCGAGGGGGCCAAGGGAATGAAGGGCGCCATCGCGAAAGCGGAAGAGATTCAGGCATCTGACCCGGAGCGCTACTTCCTGCCGCAGCAATTCAGTAATCCAGCGAACCCCAAAATCCATTTCGATACTACCGGGCCTGAGATTTGGGAAGACACCGAGGGTCAGGTCGACGTTTTGGTTGCCGGAGTCGGAACTGGTGGCACCATTACCGGCGTATCGCGTTATATAAAGCACGAAAAGAAATGGCCGCTACTCTCGATTGCGGTTGAGCCGAACACCAGCCCGGTGATTACTCAAACCCGGAACCACGAGGAGATTAAACCGGGTCCGCACAAGATCCAAGGGCTAGCTGCTGGGTTCGTTCCTGAAAATTTGGATCTATCGATCGTCGATCGTGTTGAGCAGGTCACTAACGAGGAATCGATTGAGATGGCCCGCCGCCTGGCAAAAGAAGAGGGAATTCTCTGCGGCATTTCCTGCGGGGCGGCGGCGGCAGCGGCGGTTCGTGTTGCCCAAGAGCCGGAGATGGCCGGCAAAACCATGGTTGTTATCCTGCCGGACAGCAGTGAGCGATACTTAAGCTCTGTTCTTTTCGAAGGGATGTTCGAATAGGTCTAACCGAATTTTATTGCTGAATAATAAGGACATATAGGCGGAAAAATCTTATAGACAAAGCAACCAATTTTGCGAGTTGTGCGTTTTAATAGGTACATCCCCATTACGAAAGCGAGTGTCTGCACCACACCCAAACCCAAGGCACTCGCTTTCACCTTAACGACAGTAGAGGCTGACCTGCCGCAAGACAGGTCGGCCTTTTGTTTTATGTAAGATGTTGCCTATGACTCTGGTTCCACTTGTTCTGGCAGGTGAGAGCGTGCGACTGGAGCCTCTTAGCCTCGACCATCATGAGCAGTTAACGGCGGCCGCCATCGAGCCAGGTGTAAACCGCTGGGTACCGCACCCGTTGACCACTTCCGACGACGTTCGAGTTTACATTGAGGACGCTTTGCGAGCGCGGGAAGCCGGCACCGCTTTGCCTTTCGCTACGATCAACCAGCAAACGGGACGCGTGATCGGCAGTACGCGTTTTGGAAATGTCGACCTTTCAAACCGGCGAGTCGAGATCGGATGGACATTTCTGGCCGCCGAATGGCAGCAGACTAAGGCAAACACGGAAGCGAAGTATCTGATGCTTTCTTACGCTTTCGAGAAGCTGAATTGTATCCGCGTCGAGTTCAAGACCGACGCCTTGAATAGCAAATCGCGGCAAGCCATTCTGCGGCTGGGCGCTCAGGAGGAGGGCCTCTTGCGCAGTCATATGATCGTTGCGGGGGGCCGCTTGCGGGATACGGTCTATTTCAGCATCGTTGAGCAAGAATGGCCCGGGGTGAAGCAGCACCTTGAAAACAAGTTAAGCCAACCTTTCGCGCCTCGATAACTTCTGGGTAAACGGGCTAGTGCGCAGATCGAGGCCGCTTGCCTCGTTTCGCTTTATGACCTTTATGGTGATGCGGTTTGACGCCCGTCTTAGCAGACGCGGCAGCGGGGACCAGTGCAACAGCCATGCAGCAGATCCAAATAGCCAAAATACGCTTCATTGATCAGAAAGTAGCACAGCACATTCAATCGGGGAGCAGCCGATTTTTCCTTGCGACGGTGCCTAATGTTCGGAATGCATTCCGCCGATGAATGCAGTGTATGCAGTATTTTGATTCTCATCCGACCTTAGACCTGGTTGAACTCTACGTACTACAACGGCTAGACGACCAAGAATTGCCGGAGATGGAAGAGCATCTGTTGGTCTGTAACCAGTGCCGTCTAATGGCCGAAGCTTTGGAATGCGAAATCAAGTTGATTCAGTTAGCCTTCGAAGACGAGCCGGGTAGCCTTTCCAATCAATGTTGACCAGCGCCTTTTCACAGCGCACGACGAACTTGGGCTAGCGCTCGCGGTTCAAGGCCGCCCTGATCTGGCTTCGCTTGACCAGTGGGTGAAAGTCCCGCGCGGGAACTGGTTCGTATCCACCCGGTTAGCAACTGGAGCAGTAAGGCGCGGCTATTCGCGCGACCATCGTCCAGGCTGTGAACAAGCGGTAATCGCGCTGATCGTCAACAACGAAAACTTTCCTTTCCGTTATGAAGTGTTCAACGGGCATAGGCGTTTTGCAGTTTTCTTCTGACATCGGCTTTATGCTGTTCGGGCAAGTGATCTACGACGTTGCGTTTCTGCAGAGTAGGGCGCTGGCGCGGCAGCCACAGGAGCGGGGATAGCGGTTGCCGACGGCTTTCGCCACAACGCCGGTGTCTCAATCCGTTCCATAGCTCCATCTCCAGCACCGCCTCATGGAACCGTACGTGAAATTTTCCCTCATACCGCTCTCCGGGAGCCTTCCCCCGGCGGCATTCAGCTCGTATGCGCAATACGCCCTGGGTTGAGTACAGGCCGGCCTTTCTCCAGTAAGCCAGTGGCGTTCCCAAAACGCTCGCCGTCTGCGCTGATGTTTAGTCCGCAACCAAAGCCGGAGCTTCCACGTGACATATTGATCCACCTTCCAAAAATGCTGCGCTGAGTTGAGCCAGCCGAAGTAGGCCGACCATCCGCGTAGTATCGGGTTGAGTCGGTCTAACTTTTCCTGCAGCGAAGGGCGGTTGTCCCGGCCGATAGCCGTTTTCACCTTATACCGAATTCGCTGCATCGAACGCCGCGATGGCCAGCCGTAACAGAACCACTTGGTGGCATCGCGCCGCGACGGTTGTTTCCGAAAGTGCACCCCCAGAAAGTCGAAGCCATCCTACGCATGGACAATACGAGTCTTGTCGTCATTGACAGTCACCCGCAGCCCAGTCAGGAACTGCCTCAGCTTCGGCATGTATATCTCCGGGGGTTCCAACGGCACAACACCACCAGGTCATCGGCATAGCGGACCATCTTGGTTGCCTTCACCTCCCGCTCCCAGTACAGATCGAGCGGGTGTAGATAGATGTTGGACAACAGCGGCGAGATCACTGCCCCTCGCGGGGAGCTGACCACGGTCTCTTCCAGAATCCTTTCGTGCAGTACTCCGGCCTTTAACCAGCGCCGAATCAGCCGCAGCACACGCGGATCACGGACCCGCCGTTCCACCAGCTTCATCAGTAAATCGTGGTCAATGGTGTCGAAGTAGCTCTTGAGATCCAAGTCAATGACCTGATCGTAGCCGTAGGTGACCCATTTGCGAATATCGTAGATCGCCTGCTTTGCACTCCGTTTAGGCCGATATCCACAAGATCCGGGACGGAAGCTGGCTTCAAACAGCGGCTCGATGATAATCTTCACCGCCGCTTGCGCGACTCGATCTTTCACTCCAGGGATGCCTAGCGGCCTTTGCCGCCCATCGGGCTTGGGGATGAACACCCGGCGCACCGGTTGGGGCCGGTATCGTTGCTGCGTCAATTCCTCCCTTAGTGCCAGGAGAAACTCCAGCGTTCCCTTCGCCTCAATCGTTTCGATGGTTTCGCCATCGACGCCCGCAGCTCCGCGGTTACGTCGAACTTGCTCCCATGCAGCCCACAGCACTTCCAGACTGCAAACCTTGTCAAATAGAACTCCGAACGTTCGTTGCTGCTGAGCCTTGGCCGCTCGGTATAGCTTTCTCTGAAGTACGCGGACTTTTTCTAATGGCGTGCATTGAGCCTTTTGGGCAGTCACACAATCCCTCCCTCTTCAAAAGCACGGCTCGAAAAGAGGCCCTTCGCTCCAGCGGGTTTTGCTGTCCACGCCTTCTTCGCTGCCATATGGCCTCTTCCGACTTCCCACGCAGTATGGCAGTGCACTTCGACTTTCGTCTTATAGCCCCGCTTACGGCGACGGCGTGTTCGCCGACTAGGCAGGATCTCGACCGTTCCCTCACGCTCCCTTCCGTTCATGCCGTTGCTCGAAACACCGGGGACGGCGGCGGCTTCTCTTCCCTACACATCCACAGCCGCTGTTGTCTTCGCCCATACACAGGAGGCTCGACCATCCCATTCCCGAACTCTCCCAGTAATAGTCGTTCGAGATGCCGTGACGGTGCCATACATTCCCTTGCGGTACGGCCTGAACGTTTGCCCGTTCTCAGATTTCGATTCGAACCCCCACTGTTTCGCTCGTCCCTCGAGTAGGGCATCGTCAATGTATGGATGATGGTTAGATCCTCGACGCTAATGTGTGGATGATGGTTAGATCCTCGACGCTTTCCAGATCCGACGAGAGCCAAATTATCCGGTAGAAAGGAGGCAACTCGCCATCGGCTCGCCGCCGCAGCGACGCCGCGGACATGCCATATTTTCCAGAACGCCAGTAGCGCCCCGAAGATCAGCTTCAAGGCGAAATCGGGACCAGGAGGTCAGGGTTCCGGTCCGTGCATCGCATCCTTATCATTGACTACTAATTACCTATGGCGAACTCGTGATTACGCCGGCACAACCGGACGGAGCCCTATTCCCTGTGCTATATTATCCCTGGAACGAGCTTTGGAGTGCGGAATGGATCGCATGAATGAACAGCATAGGAGTGGCGGAAGGCCGATTATCAGGCGGGCGTCGTGTCTGGTTTGCTGTCCATTTTGGCATTCAAACGGGCAGTATTGGATAGAAAGCAGGACGGAACAGACTGGCCGCTAGTCTCGAAATTCCAATGGATTCAGTTAAATAGTTGAGTTGACAGAGCGCGGGAGTAATTCAGCGGTAGAATGCCAGCTTCTCCTCCCCTCCCTTTCTTTTCAGCCACTTAGATAATTTGCTGTCTCCCTTGCTGTCCGCTACAATGCGGCTCCAAGGAGAGAATTCGTGTCCCGGGTCAATATCGTCAAACGCATCAAGATCGATGGGCGCTGGAAGATTTTTTCCATCCCCCGGAATGCCAAAGGCAATTACGACTGGAACGCCATCGCCGACGGCCGCTACTACGTCGAATGGTACGTGGGCGGCAAGCGCCGCCGCGAAGGTGCCGGTGTCACTGCCGCTCAGGCGCTGGAAACGCAACGACGCAAGCGCCATGAATTGGAAGGCCGCCAATTGGGACTCCCCGGTTTTGAAACGGCCGGCGAAACCACGAAGAAGCCGCCGCTGCACGTGGCGGTCAAGAAATACCTGGAGCAGATCGATGCCCTCAAAAAGCCCAACACGCATCGCAAGTATGACGCTGTACTCGAACGGTTCCTGGAATTCTTTCACAACCGCGATTCGATCGATGCGATTTCCGGTGACGATCTGACGCGCTTCGTCGTGAGCCTGAAGAAGGATCATGGCCTTGGATCCAACACCATACTGCACAACGCGGTCATCGTTGCGCAATTTCTCAAACGTCAGGGACGGAGCGGAACCACGCGCGAGCTGTCGCTACCGGAGCGCATCACGCCGCTCGTGAAGATATACCGTCACGAGGAGCTGGCCCGCTTCTTTGCGGCGTGCTCCGATCGGGAGCGTGCCTTGTTCGCCACGTTTCTGCTGACCGGGTTCCGCGAGCAGGAGGTGATGTTCCTGCATTGGAGCGACGTGAACTTCGAATTGCAAACGGTGCGGGTGACCGCGAAACCGGAACTGGGGTTTTACCCGAAGCGCTGGGAAGATCGTGAGGTTCCAGCCCCGGTGGAGCTGATCAAAGAGCTTCGGAAGCATACACATCGCCCGAACTGCCCGTTTGTGTTCCCATCCCCGACAGGAAATCGCGAACAGCACATGCTCGATCACTGCAAATCGGTCGCCGCGCGCGCCGGGCTCGATCCGACCAAATTTAATCTGAAGACCTTTCGTTCTACCTATGCCACGGGAATGCTGCGCAGGGGTTTCGACGTACGGACCGTGCAGCACTGGATGGGCCATAAGTCCCTCGAGACCACGATGCGCTACCTTGCGCCCGCCACCGATGTCCACGACGCATTGGATCTCGTGACGATTCCGTCCGTCGGCACCGACCCGGCGCCCCGAAAGTCCGTCGCGCGCGAGGCACGTTCCTCTCCAAAGACGCGCCTCCTCGTACCGCGGCGGCGTGCCGTCGTGAGCGAGTAAGGGCGTTCTGCACCGATATCCCAAATGGTTTGTGAACATCTCAGAATGGCGTTTGCCGGATGGAGCCGCCGAGATCAGCATGTCCTGAGATACTGAATGAGAGGACGTTCACCGATGGAGATTACATTGGAAGTGCCGGAAGACATCGCCCTCGAACTGGAATCCAGGTGGAAAGATCTGCCTCGCGCTGCGCTCGAAAGCCTGGCGCTCGAAGCAGACCGGTGTCACGCACTTAGCATCGCTCAGCTTCGGCGGCTCCTTGGTTTCGAAACGCGAATGCAGGTGGACGCCTTTCTGAAGCAACACGAAATCTACGACTACACAGCCGCAGATTTCGAGCAGGATCGGGAAACTCTCCGTCAGCTCCGGATGAGAGAAGCTCAACCCTTAGCCTGCTCTCTCCATGATCGTCGTTGCAGATACCTCCCCGATCAACTACCTCGTTCTGATTGAGCAGATCGGAATTCTTCCGAGTCAGTACACGCGTGTTCTGATCCCACCCGCCGTGTTCGATGAGTTAACACATCCTGCCGCACCCAATATGGTTCGAGACTGGACCCAAAACCATCCTGCCTGGCTTGAAATATTGGGCCCGAAGAACACCGAACACTTGCCCAATTGGACCTCGGAGAAAGTCACGCTATTGCACTCGCAACCGAAATGGGAGCGGCTGCGGTGCTGATCGATGAGCAGGTGGGCCGGCAGGAAGCCGCACGCAGAGGTTTGAAGGTCGCCGGCACACTCGCGGTGCTTGACGAAGCCGATCAGGCGGGTCTCCTCAATTTCGACAAAGCCGTCGATCGTCTACGGGAAACCAGCTTCCGTTTATCCCAAGCCGTTCTAGCGGAAATTCAGCAAAAGTGGTCTCGCTGACGGTAAATTTCGGCGAGGCGTCGCCCCGCTCAGGCAGTCTGCTTCGATTATTTGACTGGGAATCCGTTTCTCCTTTATTGAATCTATGTGGCCCAGTCGTTTGGCAGGCTCTAACTGCAAGCGTCACCGGACCGGAGTCTTGCTATGTCCACCTCCCCCATTGTTCAGAGAACGGATCCAGAAGATCGTGACATTTTCGATTGTCTTGGCGCCTGCGAAAAACTGTTGACCGCACGCGAAGTAGCGCGCATCCTCTCGATCAGCGAAAAGACGGTTTACAGCTACGTATCCCGGAATCTGATTCCGCATTACAAGATTGAGGCGAACGTTCGGTTTCGCGCTCGCGACATCGCCGATTGGTTACGGCATCATGCTTCGTTCGTCCCGCGACACACGCTTCTCGAATCAAAACGTGCAGCAGTCCGCACTTAGTTTGAGTAGCCCGCGTCGCAATGAGACCAGCGCGAGGCGGAGCTTCCTTTCGTCGCCCCCGCTGAGCCTCCATCGCGACATGTCCGGGCGGCTCTCGCCTAGTCCCAACATTTACGACGGGTCCTTTCAGTTGAATGGCGAAGGTCTTGTTTCAGCCCGGCGTGATCAACAGATCCATTGATTTGGAGACTATCCGCTGAGAGAGTCATAACGGGAGGAGTAAAGACAGAATTTGTCGCAGATCGATTCGCTCAGCAGCTTACGAATCGACAGTTTAGATCGGGTGCCTGGAGTTATTCCAATAACGATCAGATGAGCGTCGAAGCTACGTGCCTGGCAGCATTGGCCCTTGTTGAACTGAACCCGCGAGCTTCTGAACGGGCACTGGGGTGCCTTGGCAAGCACCAGCTACAGAACGGCGCTTGGCCGGCTTTCGTGCCAGACCGGGAGCCTGCTTGGACCACAAGTCTGGCACTCATCACGTTCAGCATTTTGGCAGATACGTCTTCAGCCCGTAATCGCGCCGTCGATTGGGCGTTGACGGATAAGGGAAAGGAAGGAAATTGGTTCTGGCGGTACAAGTTCCACTTCGATCGGGCTGTGCGGTTTAAGCCGGAGTTTTACGGTTGGCCGTGGATCGAAGGGGCATGCAGTTGGGTCATTCCGACCGGGCTGATGATGGTCGCGCTCAAACAGTTTGTCTACTGTAAGCCGCGCGTTGAAGTCATAGCGCGCTTGCGTCTAGGCGCAAGCATGTTACTCGATCGCTCGTGTCCGGGCGGAGGCTGGAATGCCGGAAACAGTATGGTCTATGGCGTTCCGCTGATCGCTCATGTGGAATCTACTGCCATTGCGCTGCTGGGTCTGCAGGGAGAGCCGGATCATCCTGTGATTCGGGCGGGCATGGGGTGGCTTGAGGAACAGGCACTTGCCGAGCAGGGCATTGCGAGCTTGTCATGGACGGTTTTGTGTTTGGCTGCCTACGGCCGCGACTTCGAGGCAGTCCAGGACAGGATAATGGAGCAAATCAACAACGCACCCGAGCTACCGTCCAACAACGCCACTCTCGCGGTCGCGCTGCTGGCTCTTCGTTGCGAACAAATGATTCACCCCTTTATTGTTCCGGTATGACGAATCGACGGCAGTTTATTTCGACAGGGATGGCAGCTACGACGTCCGCAGCCCTTGCCACGAAGTTGTATGCGCCAAAGTATTCGGTCTCTTACCGCAAGAGGACGTCGACAGTGGCGGTACTCGATATTCCCGAGTATGGGTCCCATCTCGAAGAACAGCTGTTCGATGGCCTCCGAGCTTTTCCTCTGGAGGTTCGCGGGAAGCGAGTCTTGCTTAAGCCGAACCTCGTCGAGATTTTGCCCGGCCCTGTCAACACCGATTCGAGGCTCGTTGGCGCGGCCGCCCGCTGCTTTCTCCGCCTAGGCGCGCAATCGGTAGTCGTGGGGGAAGGACCTGGCCATCAACGCGATACCGAGTGGGTCACCTCTGCGGCGCACCTGCCAGAGCAACTCTCCGACAAAGTGCGCTTTGTGGATTTAAACCGGGACGAACTGCGCCACGTTCCGCTCAAGGCTTCGTATAGCGGGCTTGGTTCCCTCTGGTTGCCTGTAACTGTTCTCGAAGCCGACCTGATCGTGTCAATGCCAAAGATCAAAACACATCATTGGGCGGGCGTGACCCTCAGTTTAAAGAATATGTTTGGCATCGTGCCGGGCCAGAAGTATGGCTGGCCTAAGAATCTTCTTCACTGGCAGGGCATCAGCGAGAGCATCCTGGATATCTGTGCGACCGTGCCGATCCACTTTGTGATTGCAGACGGCGTGATCGCAATGGAGGGCAACGGTCCACTGCAGGGGACAGCGCGCGACCTCCATAAGTTTGTCTTAGCAGACGATCCGGTGGCAGCCGATGCGACCTGCGTGCGCCTGATGGGATTGAACCCGGCGCATGTCGAGCACATTGCCCATGCCGGTCGATTTCTCGGAAACATCGAGCCAGCCCGCATTCGACAATTATCGAGCTGGAAACCAGAGCGTCCGTTCCGGGTTCTGCCGCAGTTCGAGTATCTCGTTGCTGGTTGAGGATATGCGAATCAAAACAGAGATCTCGCCCGCTGAGAAAGTCTGCGGGGAAAAGTGGCTCCCGACCGATTTCGCTCGCCGCTGAGAAAGTCTGCGGGGAAAAGTGGCTCCCGAGCGTGGAAGGTGTTGGTTCCTCTCCGTAACCGTTATTTTTGATCGTTCGCTGTGGGCTTAGACGACTGGGTTCCTTCTTGATTGCCTTCTCGCTATCGATCAATGCAACATGCTTTCTGTGCACGAATCGCTGCTTTCGGCATAACATCGACTTTGTTTGGAGGATTGTGTCTTGTTCGGCTCTTTAGGCGATCTGGCGCAGCGGCTCGAACGGGCCCGGTATGTGGCCGATCCGGTCATGCTGAATGTGATTTACATGGCATCGAAGCTCGGCAAACCCATTCTGGCCGAGGGTCCGCCGGGAAGCGGCAAAACGGAACTGGCGCGGGTAGTGACCATTGCAGCGGAAACCCATATTGAGCGGCTGCAGTGTTACGCAGGGCGGGATGACAAGAAAGCCATCGGGCACTTCGATGAGTCGTTGCAACGGCTCTATCTAACCTCGCGCTACGCAGATCGCACCTTTATCGACTCAGAATGGGAGCGCGTCAAAGCGCACCTGTATCAAAACGATTTCTTTATTGCCGGCCCGCTCTTGCGGGCGCTTTTAAGTCCCAAGCCTTGTGTGTTGTTAATCGACGAAGTGGACAAAGTCGGCGAAGAGTTCGAGGCGCAACTGCTGGAAATTCTCGAAGAGTGGCAGGTCAGCATTCCTCGCCTCGGCACCGTCAGGGCCAAGTCGTTTCCCTTTGTTCTGCTCACTTCCAACCAGCAGCGGCGGATTGGAGATCCCCTGCGGCGGCGCTGTCTCTATATGCAATTCGATCATCCGTTAATGGAACGGGAACAAGAGATCATTCGTGCCCGGACGCACGAACATGGTGAAGATCTACGTCTCGAAGTGGCGGGCTTTGCGCAAGCGCTGCGCGGTTACCGGCTGCAGAAACAGCCCTCGATTGCAGAGATGCTGGACCTAGTCAATGCGCTTGACGTGCTGGGGCTCGAGGCGGTCCGGGCCGAAGATCGCGATACGCTTCTCCCGCTCATCGCTAAAACAGAAAAGGATCGGGAACGCCTGATGCTGCGCGACGGGTTTGCGTCGCTCGTCCATGACATCCAAGGGCATGTTTCGAAATTGAGGTCCGAAAGACTGAACCGGATGGCGGCGCATGCGTAAGTCGCTCTGGCTGTTCGTTCTGTTGGGTGTAAGCGCGTATGGCGGACCGGCCGTTTCGGTACGCGAGTATGCGCGACGCTGTGCGGCCTATTATGCACGGGAGCACGGTCTCGATCCGGCGCTAATCCGTGCCGTGATCCAAGTCGAATCGGCTTGGAACCCGGGCGCGGTATCGTCCGCGGGCGCGATGGGACTCATGCAGTTGATGCCTTCTACCGCAAGATGCTATGGCGTCACCCATCCCTTTTGGATTCATGAGAATATTCGCGCCGGCACGGCTTATCTGGCCGATTTGGTTGAGCTATTCCATGGCGATCTGCGGCTTGCGATGGCCGCGTATAACGCCGGAGAACAGCATGTGCTCTCGCGCCAGCTGCGCTACGCCAATAAAAATGTGTACTTGTATGTAAGCCAGGTGGCTACCAGATACCGAGCCGAATTACGGCAGGCAGGTGAACCATGAGTCGCGCCAAACGCTGCGCTTTGATTCTGTGTACGGCTGGTCTCGGGTGTGGGGCACAGACCATGAGCTCTCTTCCGCCCCCTGTTCCGTTGCCGGGAACGGCCGGCAACGCACACGGGAGTTACGAGTTCCACGTTCTCACTCGAACGACACTCGACGACAAGATTATTTCCTTGCGGCTCGCGCCCCATATCGCAACGAACGTACGATTGCCGGAAGCGGTGAATTCGGTGGTGGTGGGATCGCCCGAGTGTTTTGCAGTCGAGCACAGCGAAGGAGAGTCGCAGTTGGTGACGATCCGCCCGAAGAAAGAAGAAACCTGCGAAAGCAATCTGCAGATCACGACCGTTAGCGGAAGACATGCGCTGCTCGATTTGAATAGCTTCGGATCGGCGCCTGGGTCCGCGGCCACGGTCGATGTCCTGTTGCGATACGTGACACTGACTCCGGGCAGCTTTCTGGAGGAACGATCCGCGCCGAGTCTCTTTGTGGCTGAAACGCGGCCCTTAGAGGGTGTTGAAAAGGTACAGGATGCTTGCACCCGAAACTGGTGATTGCCAGAGACGACTTGCTATCCGACAGACCTGAGCGATGCAGCATGGACACTGCTTGTGACGTTGCCCGACGAAACTGAGCCACTCTAAACTGGGTTTTCCGATGCAATGCAAGTTGCAGAAGGAAGACGAAAGAGTGAAGAACAGCAGATTTAGCGAAGAACAAATCATCGGGATTCTGAAGCAGAGCGAAGCGGGAGCCAAGACCGGGGATTTATGCCGGCAGAACGGGATCAGCGCGGCAACATTTTATGCCTGGCGCAGCAAGTATGGCGGCATGGAAGTGAGCGAAGCCAAACGCCTGAAGCAACTGGAAGACGAGAACGCGAAGCTGAAGCGGATCGTGGCCGACCAGGCGCTCGACATCACGATGCTGAAGGATCTGGTTGGAAAAAAATGGTAAGCCCGGAGGCCAAGAGAACGGCGGTCGTGCATATGCAGCAGATATATAGCGCGAGCGAACGCCGAGCCTGCGGGCTGACCGGCCAGCCGCGGTCCACCCAGCACTACCAGGAGAAGCCTAAGTCTGATGATGGCCTGGAGAAGCGCATCGCGGAACTGGCCGAAGCGCGTCCCCGCTTTGGCTATCGCCGTTTGACGGCCTTACTCAAGCGCGAAGGTATTTCGGTATGGCACGGACGCGTGCATCGCATCACGAAAGCGTTGCGGCTGCAAGTGCCGCGCTCGAAGCGCAAACGTTTCGTGCGTTCGAAGCCGGCACAGGCCGAGATGACACGGCCGAATCAACGTTGGGGCATGGACTTCGTCAGCGACAGCTTGGCGGATGGACGCAGCTTTCGCGCCTTGGCCATTGTGGATCACTATACACGCGAGTGTCCTGTCATCGCAGTGGATCTGAGTCTGCCCGGCGCACGCGTGGTGCGTGTCCTGGAGCAACTGGCGGAAGAACGTGGACTGCCGGCTGCCATCCGGGTAGATAATGGCCCTGAATTCGTGTGCGATGCGGTGCGCACCTGGTGCGAGAAGAAAGTACGGCTTGACTACATCGAACCCGGAAAGCCCATGCAAAATGGGCACATAGAAAGCTTCAATGGCAAGTTCCGAGACGAGTGCCTGAACACGCACTGGTTCACCACGCTGCGGCAGGCCAGAAGCATCATCGAAAACTGGAGGACCGATTACAACGAGGTACGGCCACATAGTGCATTAGCTTATGCGACCCCGAAGGAGTTCGCGAGACAGAGCAGCGCTTCCTTCGCCGTTCGAATCCTGAGTAACACGACAACGAAACCGGGGCAAGGCAACCCTGGCGGGCTCGCTACGCTCGGCCTTGCCCCGGCCCCGCTGTCGTGTGAAAGGCAACCAATATGCACGGCGAAGGAAAGCTACGAACGAAACCAGTAACAACCGGAAATTCTAGTTACGATTGGTACAGTTTTGACGGGCAGGTCACTTGCACCTCTCCTGCCGCCACCGCTACCGGGTGGACGGCCACGCACGACCGAGCTTCGTGCCATTCTGAACGCAATCTTTTATCTGCTGCGCACGGGTTGCCAATGGCGACTGCTTCCGCGCGAGTTCCCGGTCTGGGGCACCGTCTATCACTATTTCCGTTCCTGGAAAAACGCCGGCGTGTGGACAGGTATACAACGTACGATCTATGAGCACTTGCGCACCGAAGCCGGCCGTTCCGCGTGTCCATCTGTAGTGATCATGGACGGACAGTCAGTGAAAACGACAGAGCGCGGAGGAATCCGCGGTTTCGATGCGCATAAGTGCATCAAAGGACGCAAGCGTCACATTCTGGTCGATACGTTGGGTCTGCCGATCGCATGCAGAGTCGAGGCTGCCAATCTATCGGATCGGCGTGCAGCGTCTTTGCTGCTCGGTGGCTTGAGCCCGTTGTTTCCCGACATTCGCACCGTGATAGCGGACGCTGGACACGAAAGCCGGAAGCTTGCTCGTGAGATTGGGCGTGATGCCGGCTGGCGTTTACAAATCGTTAAACGACGCCAGCGCGCGTTCAAGATCACCGGGCTGACTTGGATTGTGGAGCGTACATTCGCTTGGCTTGGCCGTAATCGTCGTTTCAGCAAAGACTACGAATACAATGTACAGACGTCAGAAACCATGATCGATATTGCGGCCATTCGCATTATGCTCAACCGACTCGAGCCGGCATGACTTTTCAAACGCCCTCTAAGAGCAACCCCGACTCCGGTGTTGACAGCCTCGCCATCAAAGGTCCCCACCATGCTGCTGTAGAAACGTACAGAATTATCTGCAGGCCTAGTCCTGCCCACACCAGTCCTGCACCGACACCATTGGGACGAAGCCATAATAGAGCAATCGCACCCGCTAATAGCAAGCCGGATGGAACGAAGATTACGCCCAAAATACTATGCCACCACGCCAAGTGGTAGCTTTGAAAGTCTCCTGGACCCACTTTCGTCCATAGCGGGTAACAGGACATCTGCACGATCCAGATCTCCCCAGCCGGCATACCAACTGAGAGCTCTTACCGTCGGCACCAGCAATTCAGCTTTTGTCATGGTTCGATACTGCCAAAACCGTGAGGTACCTGTCAACTAGTTGGTTGACAAGAAAAACTCGTGTGGCGGAGAGTAAACTCTAGAACGTGCAGCTCACTGCCACTCTGCAGGTTGTGATGAACTGCGAGCCAAGGACTGAGCAAACCAAATTTCACATGTCCGGTCGTCGTAGTTAAAGTGTTGATGTCGTCGCTATCTCACCTAATCGGGTCTCCAGGAAACGCGCGCCATGTCTCAAGTGCGAGTCAGCCAACAATGCTTCGGACAGCTTGTCCGAACCAGCAATAAAGGTACAGAAGAGATCAATCTGGTAGCAAAGCACATCTTGCCGCATAAGGTGGCGGGCGAACTTACGGCTCTCATGCCCGGCTTTAGCCATGATGTTGCGAATGCTAGGAAAACAATGGGCCTTTAAGCCAAAACGCTCTGCCCCACGTCGATTCGGATATGTTGGCCGGTTCTACCCGGCATGCAACGGATTCCCAGCCGATCGACAAGAATGTGGCGTTTGCAGCCTTTGATTCGTTTGTGACGATCAAAGCCTCGGGCTCCTCCACGTTCCGTCGTCTTTACCGACTGACTATCCACAATGACGAGGGATGGACACAAAGTCTGACCGGCCTGGGTTGGAACGCACGCAAAACTCCCTTCTGAGTACATGTCCAAACGCCCGCGCTCTTCCAGCTTCGGAGATAATGGAAGGCGCTGCCCCCCACCGAAAACTCCGATACAGGAGTCGCCATTAGCACCCCGCCCGCAGCAAATAGAAGATCACATTTAATACAGCACTCAAATTTTGTTGTGCGCGGTCGACCCCCATGCTGCGCTACAGGAAGAAGAGACGAGATAAGTTCCCCGGCTGAATTGGTCAGGTCGGTTTATGAAGCTGTTCGGCATCATTCTGAGTCTTGCCGGAACTTAATGCTCGACCGAAGGCGATGCCGGACTTTTCAAACACCCTCTTACTTCTGATCAACTTTTGCAAGAAACTTCCGTATATCGGCAACCAAGAGATCGGGCTGTTCCAGAGCCGCGAAATGTCCGCCCTTCGCCATGCTGGTTTCTTGCACGATATTATAAGTTTCAGTGATCCAGCCAAACGGCGGGACAGCAACCTCCTTCGGAAACTCCGCATACGCACAGGAGTGTCCAGGCGGTGTGGCGTCGGCACCATTTCCTCTCTGGTAAGCCGGTCCTCACGATAAATTCGCATGGAGGATCCGATCGTGCCAGTGACCCAATAGAGCGCAACATCGGTTAAAAATGTGTCGCGATCCAAAGCCGTAATAAAATCGCCGTTGTTGTCCGTAAGCAGTTGAAATTTGCCAATCATCCAGGCCAGCCACCCCACTGGAGAGTCGGTAAGGGCATAGGCAAGAGTCTGCGGTTCACTGGCCTGGAGGAAAAAGAACTACTTTCTTCCCGGTCAAAGTAGGAATATCGTTTCCGCTCAGCATCGCTCATTTTGACAACGGCTTCCTGGTTCGGCGGTGGCACGAAAATCTGGTTCAGATGCAACCCGATTACATGCGAGGGCGCCAGGTACGCCATGTCTTGGGCTATTGCCGAACCCCAGTCACCGCCCTGTATGCCGTACTGGAATAGCCCAAACGATCCATCAGAGCAACGAAAGTCTCCGCCATACGCTGCGGGCCCCAGCCACGGGTTGTTGTGGGACCGGAATACCCAAAGCCAGGAAGCGAGGGAATGATAACGTCGAATGCCGGGCAATGTTTGTCATTGGGACGGGTGAGCGGTCCTATGAGCTTCTGAAACTCCAGAATCGATCCGGGCCAGCCATGAATCAGCATCAACGGTATGGCATCGGGGCGTGGAGAGCGCTGATGGATGAAGTAAATCGGCTGTCCATCAATTTTCGTTGTGAACTGGTCAAACTGATTGATCTTCGCTTCTTGCGCACGCCAGTCATAGCCGTTCTGCCAATAATTCGCGAGTTCCCGAACCTTCTTGATGTTGGCGCCGTACTCCCAGGTCGTGCCCGGAAGTTGATCGGGCCAGTGGGCTTCCGCCAAGCATTGGCGAAGATCAATGAGAACGCGGTCGGGAACATGCATTTTGAACGGCCGGATTGGAGCAGCTTCCGGCGTTGCCAGCGGTCGCGTTTGTCCCAGTCCGATTGCGGAGAGTAAAAGCAACGCGACCAGCAGAACCTTCCCGCACTGCCAGACTGTCGGTGTCGTTCTCTCGAATCCAGATTTCATCATGCTCTCGCGTTCTCAATGGTTTCGAGGCTGCGCACTCAAATGACCCTCCTGACATCTGATCCGGATCCTCGCACAACTAACTTTCGGCGTTCTTGCGAACATTCTTGTGTTACGTCGGGATTCGACGTGACACATGTTGTCACGGTGCGGCCTTATCGCTGGAATGGGCTTGGCCCGAGTCTCTGCAAAAGCTGGTTGCCAATATTCGCGGGCAAAGTGATTTTTGGATGCGTAGTTGCGACGTCTGCAACCGATTTACCTATGCATTCATCTCCGGGGGTCAAAAGATAGGCACGGATCTCGCCCTCATGCGGCCCGCTGCGCACCGTTGCCATACCCGAGATTTGTCCGCGCTCATTGATATTGCTAGCCGCGATTATGTAGAGGTTGGAATCCTCGGAAATTAACGTGTTCAGGTCGGTCGTCACTCCGTCCTGCCAAATGAACCCGTGGGCCCAGCTGTACGTGGAATCAAAGTCGTTTCCTACCACCTGGCCCCGGCTGTTGATGCCGGTGGCAAAGCCGGCAAAATCCCCGGGCACGAGATCGATTTTTGTGACTGCTCCGTCTGCGCCGTGCTGCCAAACCCCCGCATAAAAGACGGCGCCATCACCAATGCCGACTTCCCCGACGATTTGGCCGCGGCTGCTAATGGCGTAAGCGGCATTGGAACCTGCACCTCCGAGATCCTGAAGCCTGAAGGCAGAGTTGTCTTTCCACATGACGGCGTGAGTCTGTGCGCCGCAGTCTCCCGTGAAGCCTACCGCTTGGCCTTCATCGTTAATTCCCTGTGGGTAACCGTCCCGATCTTTACCCACCAGAGGAAGGGCTTCGGCCTTGCCTTTTTTCCACAACGCCGGCAATAAAATCCGATTGTTCGTTTTGCCGTCCGGGCATGTGGGGTCTACGGCGCCGTCTTCGGCATATCCGACGACTTCTCCGCGATTATTGATGGCACTGGCTTGCCCATTATTTCCGCCGAGTGTCGGAAGAGCACTCATGTAGCCGTCTCGCCAAAGGAACGGAACGCACGTAAGGTGTGTGCCGAAGCCGCAAACGTCTTCGCCGTTCGGATCTGGATCAGCTGTTTCGGAAAAACCAACGGCTTCCCCGCGGTCGTTGATCCCGCCATAGTTATCCCAACTGTTGCCGTCTGGTTTTCCAAGCGTGCCCAGGTCGATGTTGAATCCGTAGAAGCTGACCACCGCGCGGCCCCTCGCAATTGTTGTAGACGTACTAGTCTCGGGAGGGTTCACGAATCCATCCATGTTCTCCGCCCACCCCCGATTATTGAGGCCCATTACCATGCTGAAGTTGTCTTTGCGGTTGTCAACTCCCAAATCTGTAATTTTGTAGCGCTGTTGAGCGAACGCATTGCTGCAGCAAGCGACAACAGCCGTCGTAACGCACAGAGCCCGTAAATTGCACACTTGACTAAGAATTTTCATAACTCCTCTTTTCTTTGAATAAAGCCGTGTCGCCCCGATGATTGACGAATTAGGTCAGGAACAACTCGGGAGCTCGATTCGGTTCCATCACGTTCATTCAAGTTCAGCTACCGCGTTGCGGCGATTTACATTGGGGCGCGAACGCACTAGGAGCCTAACTTAATCAGGCTAAGGATCCGAGCCTGATCCGCAGGACGATTGAGAAAAGTGGTGAGTCGAGGGTTTTGCGTTCTAGGCCGTGGAAAACCTCTCCCAGTTTTACTTCGTTGCTGGAGCCACGAGCAGCCGGAAGCGCGGAGATTAAGATGCTACAAACGTCTTTCGAGTTTGGCCAGACGACAACCAGCGCCCAATCCGATCGGCGTAGGTGCGGCTCGAGCGATGCTGCGAGTCGTCAGAAAGCATTACCTTAAATTCGCGGTTCTCGATGGATCGCAGTTCCACGATTACTCTTGACTGGACAATCCGGGAGCGGTGTATGCGGATAAACTTTGCCGGGTCGAGCCGCTGCTCGAGAGAAGCCATCGATTCGCGTAGTAGGAATGAGTGCCCATTGACATGAAGTTCGACATAGTTGCCGGCAGACCCAACCCACTCAATATCCTCTGCAGCGACGATTTGAATGCGGGATCCGGTCTGGACTGCAAACCGGGACGCATATTGATCCGATGCGCCGTCTAGCATTTTCATAACTCGCCGTGCCATGTCGGCGGCCTTCAGCTTAGAATCGACCAGATCACGAGCTCGACTGATTGCCGCCGCGAAGCGTGTGTCGTCCACCGGCTTCAGCAGATAATGCAGTGCGTGGAAGTCGAATGCCCGCAAAACGTACCGATCATACGCCGTAAGAAAAATGACAGCCGGCATGTTTTCTCGCGGCAATGCACGTAGAACCTCGAAACCGTCCATGCCCGGCATCTGGATGTCAAGGAATACAAGATCGGGAGATCGTTCCAGGATCCTATCCACCGCGGATGGCCCATCTCCGCATTCGCCAACGACATCAATATCCTTGAATCGGCGCAGCATGAGAACCACCCCATGACGCGCCAATGGCTCATCATCGACGATCAGAGCCCGCACAATGAAGCCTCCTGATGGTTCGGAGCTTTGCGTAACGGCAACTCTAGTACGACTTCGCAGCCGCCCGTTTCGAGCCACGCAAGTGAGAATTCAAACTCCGTCCCATAGAGTGTCTTCAGGCGCTCCTCCGTGTTTCCGAGGCCGATTCCAATTCCGTTCTTTTTGTGCTCGCCCTCACCTCGCCGACCGGAGTTCTCGATGACAATTCGCAACCTGTTGCCTGCCACCGAACTCTTAATTGCAATCCACCCCCCTTCAACCACAGGCACG
The DNA here is from genome assembly GCA_965277435.1 of Bryobacteraceae bacterium. GTDB lineage: Bacteria > Acidobacteriota > Terriglobia > Bryobacterales > Bryobacteraceae > Bog-105. The sequence goes on from OZ255821.1 coordinate 237,016, forward strand.
ACCCCGTAGCGCACGGCGTTCTCAACCAGAGGCTGCAGCAACATGTTTGGCACCAAGGCATCCCGCGTCTCCAATGGAGCACTGATGTCGACTCTTAGCCGCTCTCCGAAACGTGTTTGCTCAATTGCCAAGTACCCCTCGGTAAAGGCCAATTCCTGAGAGAGCGCCACCTCTGGTGTGACTTCGGAAGCCAGGCTTGTCCGCAGAAGATCCCCTATCTGCGCCAGCATCCGTCTGGCCGCCGCGGCCTTTTCATCCAGGATGAGCATAGAGACGGCATTGAGCGAGTTGAATAAGAAATGGGGATTCAGTTGATAGCGCAATGCAAGCAACTTCGCCTCTCGAACCTCAGATTCTGCGCGAAGCAGCCGCTCCTTCTCCTCGTTAGATTTCTGCCATTGCTTAATGCTGAAATACAAACTACACCAGATAAAAAGAACGAAAAATGACCGCATCATGACTGCAACCAAAGCATGCCACTGTACGTGATGGAAAATCTGCAAAACGAGGCAAGCTGCGCAGGCTACGGGAATGGATGTGACCAATGCCGCTGTGGCTGCTCCCAATTCAAAAGCGATCCAGGACTGTGACTGTCGCAGCAGCCAACGGCAAAAAGGGTGCAGGGCACAACTTCCCAGGAACATGAAGACGATAGGCACTGTCTCTTCATCGATATGGACGCGCTGGGTCAAGAACTGATGAATCGATTCCAGAAGCTCGAAAAGATAAAAGCAGCCCCATCCGATGATTTGAAGTTTCCAAAAGGATCGCAGATTCAGGGCATTATTTCCATTCATGAAGGAGATTCAGGGACTCTGTTGCAAACGGTAGATGGGCTCAGAATGAGGCATGCCAAACGGTTTCAAGGGACTTCACTTTTCTGCCGATTTTATCCCGCTGTGCGTACGTTGGTACCTGAAGTTTAACGTCAATTATCGTCATCTCGCGGAGATGATGCTGGAGCGCGGGTTTGAAGTCCATCAAACCACACGATTTACCGTTGGATCCAGACCCCCGCAACTGGAGAAGCTGATCCGCTGGTATCAGGGCTATATACCGGCTGTTCGCGACGAGCGGATGCCTCGGTTATCACCTCAAAACCGGCCATATGCAATCACTTCAAAACCGGCCAGTGGAGCTGACCCAGAACAACACTTAGTTATAGCCTGCCAGCGGCTGCGTTAACAACGGCCAGGCTTCTGAAGGCGCGTCTGATGCGCCTTGCAAGGATTCTGGCCAGAAAGCGATACATCTTGGGTGCGCGAGGGCAGCGCCCTCGCTTCAAGGAAGCTTTTTTACTTAGCAGCCCGTTTTGGTTCTCAAAACCGTAGCGGAAGGAAAAATCAACGCGCATAAACGCGCTACAAAGCCCTCCTAACAAGGTGGTTGTGGTTTTAGTACCTCCCAAAACAGGTAGAAACATGGCGTGCCCATGGCTAAGAAACCCATGGGACTTAGGGCGCGGGGCGGCAGTCTTGGTGCGCCAGCTTTTGGGGCCGCACTTCAGTGCCGCGTCTCAAGTTCTACCGTTTCTGACACGTAACAACTACGCTGAAGAGAAGTAAAATTCGGGTGAGGCGATCTCTTGTCGGTTCCGTTTACCATTCGTCGGCTTGCGGTCGATGACGTTGCATTGATGCAATCAATGTTGACCGTCTTCGGCGAAGCGTTTGATGAGTTGAACACTTATAACGCAGCTCGCCCAAGTAATATCTACATGCAGCGCTACTCGGCAGCGAATTATTTCATCGCGCTAGCAGCGTTGAAGAACGGCTCCGTCGTGGGTGGCATCGCCGCTTACGAACTGCGTAAATTCGAGCAGGAGCGAAGCGAATCTACATTTATGACCTGGCTGTAGCCGAGGCGCATCGGCGGCAAGGTGTCGCGACCGCCCTAATCGAGGAACTCAAGAAGATTGCCGCAAGACGCGCGGCCTACGTGATTTTCGTTCAAGCGCATATCGGCGATGCTCCGGCCATCGCTTTTTACACGAAGCTCGGAGAGCGTGCGGACGTGCTGCATTTTGACATCGCGGTTCCATCTGTTGGCTGTGAAGGGTAGTCTCAAAATGCATCCGTTAGGAGACGCGTTTGAGGCATGGGAATGCGTGAGCTGATGTACTTCGCCGAAAGACTTAAACCTTACGTTATCTCACTCCATGAACAACGCCCTAGACCTCAGGCCTAAACCGGTGGCTTGCGGCCCGCCAGTCTCTTTGCCGCCCTCTCAGGCGCTTTCCGCCCCGCCGCTACTTGACGGCACGAATACCCCGGAGTGTCAGGCATCGGGTCGAAAATTTCTATCAGGCCAATCGAGCGCATCTTTGAGAACTGGGTGAATCGCAGCGAAAGCGCCCATACCCGCCGCGCCTACCGGGATGACTCCGTGGCCTTCGTCCGCTTCCTCGGTCTGGCCTGGTCGGAAGAGGCTTCCGCCTTGTTGCAGGTCTCCGTCCTGGACGTGCAACGGTTCCGAGAAGCGCTGCCGGAGCTGGGGGCGGCCAACAAACCCTGAACCGGCGCATCTGCTCGCTGTCCGCCTTCAAAATCATCAGCCAGAAGCTGAACAGGGCCGAGTGGGGCGACGGGGTGGTGGAAGAACTCGCTCAATTCATCGCCAAAACATTGTGAAATTCCAGGCCTGGCTACAATTTGCAAAATCGAAAGGCTCACATCCATTTTTGGTCGGTCAACCGCAAGCTCGTCAAACTATTTCGAGATGCCGCATGTTGGCTCTCAGGTCATAGGCAGTTAAGCAAAGTGCTGATCAGTTCGGACGGCGTGTCGACAGTCTGAGCAAGATGGCGTTTTCTCAAGTCCGCCTCGGCCAAGGTTCCCAATAGTGGGATAACTGACCACCTTCGGCAGCCAGTTGGCGTGCTCGATCTGGACTTAGTCGGGACGACTGTCGACTGGAGTGCTCGCCGACAGACCAAAACTCCGATTCCCTCCAGGCATCCCCGTCAGTGTGAATATTGATTTCTTCATGGAAACGGCCGGCTGTTAGATCGTTGACATGTAATGTCATACGCTCGATCTCACCTTGGGCATTCTCCTTGCACGTATCGCATCCGCAGCTCGGGAAGGCGATCATGCACCAGCGTCCAAAACGGATCTGCAGCCCAGGGAAAGCTGAAAAAGCAACTACTAAAGGCGCGGCCGTAGCTTTCTGCGGTAGCATTCTTATGCTCGGCCGCGCTAGTACGTAGCGCTGCTCTAGTTCGGCATCAAGTCCATACCCTTCGAAACGCTCGATGTCAAACTCCAGCTCCAATTGTTCCAGCAATCTCCCGGCAGTCTCATGCAGCAGCCCGAATCGCTCCGGGTTTGTGACGCGGGAGTACGCCTCGGCAGACAATGCGTCAACGTCCCGTCGATCTTCGTCCATGATCTAGTGATTAGCACGAGCTTGGCCGAAAAGGTATTGGACACTTGAGTGGAGTCCAGGCACGTGTAGTTGATAAAGGCTAGCGTGCCAGTAGAGTTCCAATGGTATGCAGAAGGCGGTCACGCCTTTGGTCTTCCAAAACGAAATATCGTGCCACGGCATGGCCGCAACTCGTGGAGACCTGACTATGAATAATCGGGATAATTTCGGAGTAGCCATCACATCCGTGAACCTTGCAAACCAGGGCTTATGCAGAAGTGGGCCAGGAAGTCGGGGTGCTCCGGAAGGCACTCGTCCGATCGGCGGAAGAAGTCCTCTCACGAAGAACCCGAATCGACACATCGACGTTGCAGCCTTGAAACTGATCAGCGGAATTTTCGGTTCCCGTCTTCATCCTGAACCATTCTCAACTACAGCGGGGGATTCAGGTCCCGGCGCGTTGTTCGACAAGTAAGCTGCCGGTATTTGCGAAGAACTTAGTCCTCCCCCTTAGGCTAGTTCGCCAAGGCGTCGAGCGTCCGCTTCATCATCGCCATTCCCTGGCTCCTTACGCGAGAACCCTTCCGGTGATAGATGCGTGGCACACGAGCGCCGAGCATGCCGCATAGAGCAGCTGTGGCAGTGCTAGATTGGTCGTAAAATGATCGCCGATATCGAGCAGATCGAAGCACACCGCCCGGCGCTGACGGGCCACTGCTACCGGATGCTCGGATCAGCGGTCGATGCCGATGACGCAACGCAGGAAACCATCATCCGAGCATGGAAGCATGCCGATCAGTTTGAAGGACGGGCAGCTTTACTGACCTGGTTATATCGCATTGCAACCAACGTTTGCATTGCTGAACTGTCCGATCGCAAGCGTCGAACACGCCCAATGGAAGAGCGGCCGGCTGGTGCAACTACCGATGCGCTGGTCCAACTTCCGCGCACACATTGGATCGAGCCGATTCCGGATGCGCGCGCAATACCGGCAGACGCCGACCCTTCGGAACGCGCGATGCTGCGCCAGAGTATTCGGCTCGCGTTCGTCGCTGCTGTCCAGAGTCTCGCCCCAAAACAGCGCGCCGCGTTACTCCTGGTCGAAGTGCTCGGCTGTTCTGTCGCCGAAGTGGCGGAAACACTAGGCACGTCAATTGCTTCTGTCAACAGCGCACTCCAGAGGGCCCGTGCTACTCTGGCTGGCCGGAATTGGCGCGCCGTCCCGCCCGCACTGACGGAATCCCAGCAACGGTTGTTGAATCAATACGTCGCCGCGTTTGAGAGGTACGACGTCGATCAACTGGTAGCGCTATTGCGCGATGACGCAAAGTTCTCCATGCCCCCTTACGCCCTCTGGCTTCAAGGCCCGGAATCCGTCCGCTCTTGGCTTCTGGGTATCGGCTCGGGCTGCCGGGGTTCTCGCCTTCTGGCAACTGCGGCATGCGGTTCGCCGGCTTTCGGTCAATACAAGGCAGACCCGGATGGTGGGCATAAGCCGTTCGCTTTAGTCGTTCTCGAACTCTCCGGCGACTACATTGCAGGCTGGAACTCGTTCCTGGACACGGAGACGCTCTTCCCCAAGTTCGAATTGCCGCTACACCTTTCCGCGTAACCATTGGGCGCTGAGCGATCAGCAATTTTTTAGGCGGGAACCGATGAGTTTAGCGAAATTCGTCAATCCAACAGTTATCAGGAGTCTCGCTATGCAAGCTTTTCTGGTTTACTGGCGTGCATCGGCACGCTTTACGTTCTTGGGCTATGTTCTCGCGCTAATTCTACCCTCCGCTGCCTTCCCGCAGTCGATCACCACGGGCTCGGTAACCGGTATCGTCACGGACCAGACGGGGGCTGCAGTTCCGAATGCAACGGTCACTTTGACGGGTTCGGGGACCAATGTGTCGCAAGCAACGCGCACGGGCGGTCAGGGCGATTACCGGTTTGCGTTTGTGGCTCCGGGTAGTTACCGAGTAGAGGCCACGGAATCGGGATTTCGATCGAAGGCTCTCGAAAATGCCATCGTCGTTGCCGGGCAACCCACTTCCGCTAACTTCCAACTCGCATTGGCCTCGGCGCAGCAAACAGTCGACGTGGCGGAAGCGATTAGTACGTTACAAACGCAAAATGCAGATACAACGACTACATTCAACGCTCAGATGATTCAGAACCTGCCCAATCCAGGGGGTGATATCACGTACGTGGCGCAAACCGCGCCTGGTGTAGTGATGAACACGCAGGCCGGTTACGGCAATTTCGCGGCAGAGGGCATGCCCGGAACATCGAATCTCTTCAGCGTCAATGGCCAGAACTACAACGATTCCTTCGCTAACCTCAATAGCAGCGGAGCTTCCAATCTGCTGCTTGGCTCAAACGATATCGCCGAGGCGAATGTAATCAACAACGCGTATTCGGGGCAGTATGGGCAGTACGCCGGGACGCAGATCACTTACATTACAAAATCCGGAAGCAACGAGTTTCATGGCAACGCGATTTATATGTGGAATGGCCGGGCCTTGAATGCGAACCAGTTTTTCAGCAATCAAGTAGGGCAGACCAGGCCATTCAATAACTTCAACCAATGGGCTGCGGGGATGCAGGGGCCGATCTGGAGAAACCGCACGTTCTTCGACGTTGATTATGAAGGTCTTCGGAACGTACTGCCGACGGCAAGTGCCCTGACACTCGTCCCTAGCCCGCAATTCCAGGCGGCAACTTTGGCAAATTTAGGCGCGGTGGGTCAAGCCTCGGAGATTCCGTTTTACAACAAGATCTTTGCGGTGTATAACGGGGCGCCTTCCATCGGCGGGGCCATCCCGGTTCCCGCTTCGCAAGGATATGGTTGCCAGGGTTTCACGGGCTTGCCGGCCGGCGTTCCCTGCGCGGACGAGTTTCGCACAACGCCCCCGAACACCAACAAGGAGTACCAGTGGTCGGCGCGAGTGGACCACAACTTTAGCGACAAAGACCACGGCTACATTCGCGTGCTGCGCGACAACGGATACCAGCCGACGTTTACCAGCCCCTTCGGCCCAACCTTTAATGCACAAAGCAATCAGCCTCAAATGAACGCCCAGCTTAGCGAGACGCACACGTTCGGGCCAAACACAGTAAACCAATTCAGCGGGTCCGCGTTCTTCAATGCGTCGACCTTCGCACCCAGCCATCCGGCTGCAGAACTCGCGGCATTGCCGACGTTCGTGAACTTCTCGGGCGGCGCTTTCGCGTCGGTCGGCGCTTTTGCCCAGCCGGGCGGTTTCTTCTATCCGCAAGGAACCCGAGTGTTCCAGTACCAGATTCTCGACGACTTTTCGCATGTTCGCGGAAAGCACACACTTCGCGCCGGGTTCAGTTGGCTTCATGACAACGTGACGGGTCTGGATTTCCAGGCGCTCGGCGGTCCCATCTATGGGTCGATTACGACGAACCTACCCGACTTTTTCAATGGGGCCGGCCCCAACACCTCTCTCAATCAAGCTTTTCCGTCGTCGCTGGAGGAGGGGTTGCGTTACAACACACTAGGCGGGTACGTTGCCGACGATTGGAAAGTCAGCAACGCCTTAACCATCTCCTTGAATCTGCGGCTCGAGAGCTATGTGAATCCCACCTGCGATGCGAACTGTTTCTCTCGCCTGACGACGACCTTCAACGGCTCGCCGATGGCGAACGCGGCGTCTACGCCGTACAACCAATTCATCGTATCGGGGCAGCACACGGCTTATCCCAACACGCAAACGGTCGTTTGGGAACCCAGGGTGGGAATTGCCTGGCGACCTTTCGGCACTAGTAACACGGTTATTCGAACCGGCGCCGGCGTTTTCGCCGATGAGCTGCCGGGGTTATTAGCGGAAAGCGCTGCATTTAACTCCCCGGGACTTAACGCATTCACCATCGGAAACGGGGCTATTGCGCCCGGCGTCCCCGGAAGCCTCTTCACGACCACGGCGGCGGCAAATCAAGCGCTTCGCTCGCAATTTGGTTCTGGCGGAAGCTTCAATTCCATTTCCGCGGCGGTGCCCGGCTTCGCCGCACCGAGTTTCACCTCTTTCCCGAGCTACTTCCAGCAACCTACCTACTACAAATGGAACTTCGAGGTGGAGCAGGCAATCACGCCGAAGATGGTGCTGACGCTGAACTACTCGGGCATGCACGGCAGTCACATTCCGGTGGCGGATGGAGGTTTGAACGCTTATTGCCCTGCGAGTGCATGTCCCCATGGCTTCGCTGGGCTGCCCGCAACGCCGGCCAACCCGGCGCTGGGACTAGTAACTCAGTATTTCTCGGGTGGAAATTCCAATTACGATGGACTTACGGTCAGCTTCGAACGACGGCTCTCCGCCGGACTTACTTTCAACTTGAACTATACCTGGAGTCACGCTCTGGATATCACGTCAAACGGCGGTATCTCCAATCTGCCTTTCGCCATTCTGAGCACGAATGCCAGCATCACGGTCCCACAGAATCCGTTTAACTTTCGAAGCAATTACGCAAGCTCCGACTATGATGTGCGTCACTATGTCAGTGCTAACTTCGTGTGGACCGACCTGTTGCGCCATGTGGGAATGCATTGGGGTCCCAACCGAATCTTTGGCGGCTGGTCGCTTTCGAGCAATTGGTTCTTCCGCACGGGCCTACCGTTTACGCCGGTAGACAGCTCTGCCTTGGGCGCGTTGCTCGGGTTTAATTATGGCAACGGGTCATTTGGCGAGGCGATTTTCGCTTCCCCTGGTACTTCTTCGCTTCCAGCAAGCTGCAACAATGCCGTTAACACTCCTTGCCTCACCACCTCGCAGTTTGCTCCCAGCTATGCGGCAAGCGGGGTGCTTTCAGGTTTCGGGACGGCCGGGCGCAATTCCCTCCGCGGTCCGAACTTCTTCGATGTCGATATGGCGCTGATGAAGGAGGTGGCAATCACCGAACGCGTCAGGTTCTCGTTTGGCGCACAGGCGTATAACCTGTTCAACCGTCCTAATTTTGATCAGCCCGTGGCCGACATCGCGAATTCGCAATTTGGTTACAGCGTCGCCGCGGTTGGACCGCCCACCAGCCTCTTGGGATCGTTCGTAGGAGCGGGCAGCTCGCCCCGCTTCGTCGAGATCAAAGGTGTTCTTCGGTTCTGAAACGTGCTCTTCCGCGAGAGACGCGAAATTCACTACCGCGTACAGTCCAACGCGCTGGCCCCGACAGCAACCGGCACAGGGCTGCGCATCGGGCCTACCTGATGTTTTTCGCGAAAAAGGGAGATGATTAAGCATGAACCGACGGGAGGGTTTTTCTATGGCAGCTGAAGAGTCTAGATTCCGGCCTCGCCACCATGCGTTATTGATCACAGCCACCCTGCTCGTTTTATCAGGTGCAAGCGTCAACGCCCAGACGGGTAATATCGCTGGCACGATCACCGACGCCACAGGGGGCGGTGTTCCCGATGCGGTGGTAAATGCCAGGAACGCAGAAACGGCAGCCGTCCGCACGGCTTCGACCGACACCACGGGGACGTATTCAATTCCAAATCTGAGTGTCGGGCATTACAACATCACGGTCGAAAAGCAGGGTTTTTCCACGCTTCGTTTCGAGAGTATTCAGTTAACGGTCGCCCAAAGTCTGACATTAAACGGCAAACTCGAGATCGGGGCCGTTTCGCAGTCGGTCGAAGTCGCGGGCGCAACAGTGCCGACCATCAACCTGGAGGACGCACAGCTCAGCAACGTCGTTGATCAGCGGCGCATCGTAGATTTGCCGTTAATCACCCGCGATCCATACCAGCTCGTATTGCTTTCACCGGGAGCGCAGCAGACCACCAGTTCGCTCGGCGGATTCTCTGTCAACGGACAGCGCGAGCGGAGCAACAACTTTCTCCTCGACGGGACGGACAACAATGATGCGTCCGTGCCGGGTATACCGGGCGGCATCAGCACGATCAATCCGGATTCGACCCAGGAGTTCCGGGTCATCACGAACAACTTCCTGCCGGAGTTTGGTCGAAATTCGGGCGCTGTGGTCGACATCGTGACACGCAGCGGATCGAATCAGTTCCACGGTGATGCGTACGAGTTCAACCGGGTGAACGCTCTGGCCGCGCGCGATTTTTTCGATCCTTCGCCGCAACCACAAAATCCGTTCGTCCGCAATCAGTTCGGCGCCTCGCTCGGCGGTCCGATCGTCAAGGACAAGACCTTCTTTTTCGTGAACAGTGAATGGGACCGCTTTCGCACTACGCTTACCAATTCCTCCACCGTACCGACGGCAGCGTTCAGAACGGGTCTTTTCAACTACACGGACCAGAACGGCGTCACCCAGCAGATCAATTTAGCCAATCCCGCTTCGCCGAACAACGCGCTAGGTCTTCCACTCGATCCAACCCTGCAAAAGATTTTCGCGCTTTATCCAAACCCAAACGGGCCGGCAGTCGACAGCATCAGGGGCACTTACTTTTTCCCAACAAGCACGCCAGAAGATACTGGCAATCTGACGTTCCGATTGGACCATCACTTCAGCGAAAAGTACAATGTCTATGCGCGCTATATCTACAACGGCCTAACGAACGGGAACTCCCTCGATGAAGTCTTCCTGGGCGTAGGCGGCGTGGCTACCAGTCAACAGGGTCAAAATGGTTCGTTCAACTTCGTTGCGGCGTTCCGTCCGAATCTGGTGAACGAATTCCGTTTCGGACTGAACCGGACGGATGACCTCTTCACCTGTAACGGCCAGAACGCTATCGACAAGAACAGCGCGCTGGACCCTTTTGGCTATGGAACAGACTATAGCTTTGTGTTGTCGACGAATGTCCCAACCATTTCCAACTTCGGCTGCGGCGCATTGGGGGACAGCAACGGTCAATTCCGGCGTGCCGGGACGTGGCACTACGTCGACCAATTGTCGTGGGTGGCCGGCAAACATAACGTGAAGGTCGGCGGCGAATTCCGTTACGTCTACGACAACGGCTACGACTCTTTTGGCGCCAGACCGACGGTCGACTTCCGCGCTTTCGGCTTCTTCGGTATACAGATTGTGAACTGCCCGGGCCCTTGCGCGAATGACGAAACGCTTCAGACGCTCGCCGCTTCCTTACTGGGCGTACCCGGGGTCCAGTCGCAAACACAATTTTTCAGCGCTCAGGGCCAGCGCACCTCGACTGATTTCAGAAGATTCGTTCAGCGTGAATATGGTCTGTTCGTGCAAGATTCCTGGAAGGTCCGGCCTGACCTGACATTCGACTTTGGATTGCGGTACGAACTGGATCAGCCTCCTTATGAGCGCAACGGAAACCTCTCGAACCTTCTGTATCAGCAGGCATCGGATCCGGCGCCCATCACCTTTCAGACCGTTGGACCTGGAACAGGAAGAGAACTTTTCTATGGCTATCCATACAACTTCGAGCCTCGCCTGGGACTGGCCTGGGACCCGTTTCACGATGGCAAGACCTCTTTCCGCGCTGGCTACGGTATCTTTCATGACCGGGTTTTCGGAAACCTCTTCACCAACCTGAAGGGCGATCCGCCCTTCGTAGCAGGCATACAGAATTTTCCAAATCAGAATTATTTGACTGTCGCGCCGATCGTGACACTCGGGAGCCTGCCGCCCCCGACCACGCAGCCGGCGCCGTCTGCAACTGCGCTGGACGGGTCGCTCCTGACCGGCATCACGGTCTCGATCCGAAGCTCAGAGACCCGTATACGCAGGCCTGGAATGCTGGCATACAACGCCAACTAGCGAACGGCATGACGATCGAAGTCAACTATGTGGGTTCGGGTAGCCATCGGCTCTTTCGTTCGGTAGACGGAAATCCACCCCAGCCCTCATTGGTGGCGGCCGCGCACGCGAACGGAACTTTACCGCTTACGATCTCCGGAGGAACATTGAGGTTGGGGCCTGCCAGCGGTCTCAACATCCCGCAAGTCACCGGCAATCTCGCCTTCAGCGAACCGGTCGTGATCAAGTCAATCGGAAACTCCACTTATAACGGGTTGCAGACCGTCTTCAACAAGCAATTCGGCCATGGTGTGCAATTCCAGGCAGCCTACACGTGGTCGCATGCGATCGATGATGCCGCCGATCCGTTGGTCGCGGGCCAGCCCGGAAATCGCAACATCGCGCGAAATTCTTTCAATCTGAAAGAAGAGCGCGGATCCTCCGACTATGATTTGAGACACCGGTTGATTCTCAACTACGTTTTCGAACTTCCGTTCGGTCCCGGGCACACCCACTTCAACCAGGGCTTCGCCGCTCGAGTGCTGGGCGGTTGGGAGCTTTCCGGGCTGTCCACGTTTCAGAGTGGACGCCCCTTCGATATCTATAGTGCCCGTGATTCGGAGTACACCGGGCTGAGCAATCGCCCTGACCTGTGGGAAATCCATCCATTCCTGCCAATGCGCCGCGGAATCAAACAGGGCCGCCGCTGAGCGCATTCGCTCTTCAGCCATTTGGAAGGCCGGGAAACCTAGGCAGGAACACCTTTACCGGGCCGCGATACTATGACACGGACCTGAATCTCGTGAAGAATACCCACATCACAGAGCGAGTGAATCTGCAATTCCGCGCGGAGGTTTACAACGTGCTCAATCGGATCCAATTTGATCAGCCCGGCGCGTCGGGCGACACGCTCGCTTCGCCCGATACATTTGGACAGTCGCTTTCCACAATCACGCAGCCCGACGGCACCACTTCCGCCCGGCAGATTCAGCTTGCTCTTAAGCTGATTTTTTGATGTGAGCAACCCGTGGCAGATAACGGTGCAAGGAGAACTCGGTGCCCCTAGAACCACTCCGAAGAATTGTAATAGCAATCTTCGTTCAGGTGTTTGTGTTAGGTCTTCCGCAGGCGCAAGTGCTGGGCGCAAATACACCCTATCCCGGCATGGCCCGTCTTGAACAGTACCTGATCACCGAGCGAGAGGCCGAAATAGCCATGGCTCGCAGTGCAGCTCCAAAATCCATTTCGGACGGAGCCGACGTGATGATACTCGGCCCGAAAGGATATATCACCGCAGTAAAGGGCACGGATGGCTTTCTCTGCATAGTGGAACGATCGTGGGCAAAAAACACCGATGATCCGGACTTCTGGAATCCCAAAGTGCGCGCTCCCAATTGCTTCAATCCGGCGGCCGTAAGGACCTTTGTGCCCATCTACCTGATGAAGACCAAATTGGTGCTAGCGGGAAAATCGAAGGCCCAGATAGTACAGGTAACCGCATCGGCAATGGATAACAAGGAAATTCCGGCGCTGGAGTCCGGAGCGATGTGCTGCATGATGTCGAAGCAGCAATACTTAGGCGACCACGATATGAGCTGGCATCCACATTTGATGTTTTTTGTTTCGGGCGATGCGGCGAAGAGCTGGGGAGCCAATTTGCCGGACTCGCCCGTTATGGCGGCGAGTGACCCTGAAGAGCGGGTCACTATCTTCTTTCTCCGCGTCGGCAAATGGTCCAATGGAACACCGGGTCTGCCGAGTCCGTGAAGAAGTTGGGTTCGAGGAGCTATGTCGCGTGCCCAGAACTTCTTCTCTCTTAGCTGCGTAAACATCTTCAGCGCCCAGAAAAACGCACTTGCTGTGCGCCATCGGCAAGAGTTGATCGCCCGAGGACGCCGCATTTACTTCACCACCTTGGCGTTGCTAGTGCAAGACCTGCTGGTCGCCAAACGAGATCTGAAACTCAGCCGCTTTATTAAGTGGCTGGCCGCATTCGAAGGCCTCATTATTGATGACCTCGGTTATGTCCAGCAGAGCCGTGAAGAGATGGAAGTGTTGTTCACCCTACTGGCGGCACGCTATGAACGAGGCAGCGTTCTGATCTCCAGCAACCTGCCGTTCTCCAAGTGGGAAGGCATCTTCAAAGATCCGATGACGACTGCTGCGGCCATTGATCGCCTGGTGCACCACTCCGTCAATCTCGAGTTGAACATCCCGAGCTATCGGGTCGAGCAGGCCAAGAAAGCGAAAGCAGAAGCCGCGGCCGAATAAGAACTCCCTCTGTAAAAGAGAACAAACCCGTGCTCGGCTTTCAGCCTCGCTCAGAAGAATCCATCGGGAAAATACTTGACCCGGGTCAGGGCCGAGAAGAACGCGGGTTTCCACGTAGACTTGGATCAGGCCGCCCCACAAACCGTACCCAGTCTTCTTGTGAACAAGCAGTCCAGTGTAGTACGTATATCCTTTGAGGAGCCTCCATGGTTGTTCTCTGAATTAACCTTTCGGTCGAGTTCAGCCTTTTTGTACACCACGCACTCCTCGCTCGACTTACATTCAAACCAATCGGCCGGAGCTGTTGATAAGCACTACACCGTCTAACAAAGCGTCGCGCACAAAAACCAATACAAGGGAAAACCGCCGACAGAGCCACCTTAGTTCCGGGACGGAATTAGGCACCACACTTAGAATGGCCGTGTCCGCAGCACCGCCTCCGTTTCGTGCAACTCTCTTACGCAACCAAGCTGGCGCAGCAGACCTCCATTAAGGTCTACCCAAACGAGTGAAATCGCTTCCACAACATATCCCACGGCTCATTTGGGCGCCGGCACACAAAAATGTCCGTGTGATCCCCGATGGCGTTGTTCTGGATCCCGTAGGGAATCGTAAAGTGGCCGGCCAGCTCACAGGACGCAAAGACCGTCTTGAGGTCGGCGCGCAGAAAACCTGCGGCGATAACGGTCTTCGGCGGCGGATTGCCGTACCCGCGCAGCCAATGCGAATTTGAGCCGCTGATCACTTCCGTAAGTCCGTGGCCGTGGCCATAGAGATTGATGGCGGCGGCTTCACCGGCATCGCCAGCCAGAACGGCCACGGGGGCGTCATCCGCTCGCAGCGAATCGCGAGCGCGAACCACTGCATCCGTCATTTCGCGCCAGCCGAATTCCTCATTGAAATTTTGGTTCGTCGCATCAGCGATTTTCCACCAGCGGGAACCGGCCGGCGCCAGCGGCAGAACCAGGACGGCTGTCGCAAGACCGCTGACAACGATGGTTCTCCGAGCCACGCGGCGTATGGTGGCCGCAGTCGCCAGGGACAAACTTTCCAACCATTGCGCGCCACAAACTACGCCGGCGGCAAGCAGCATGGGGTAAGCCGGCGCGAGATAGTAGGGTCTACCTCGGGCAAAAAGGAGGATTAGCAGCGGGATCAAGTACATCCAGCCGAGCATTCGGTAACGTTTTCCCTCCGGTTTGAAGAAGAGAAAATACAGCCCAGCGATCCATATTGGCACCGTTACCGGATTCGTCACCGTCCAGAATTGCGCGAGCAGGAACCCGTCTGCGCGGCCGAGCCGGACATCGCGGGTATGGATGAACCTCAGGAAATCCAGCGTTATGAAGTCGTGTCGGAGTTGCCAGATGAGGTTGGGAAGGAAGATCAGGAACGCCAAGGCAGCACCGCACCACAACCACTTGCTGAGAAGCGAGCGGGGTCTGTCCAGAACAATTCCGCAAGCGATGCCCGCGAGCAGGAACGCCATGGTGAACTTGATCATCATGCCGAAGCCAACGACGGATCCCAGCGCCAGCCACCAGCGCTGATCTCCGGACTTCAGCAGGCGAACGGTCACCCAGGCCGCCAGCACCCAGCACAGATAATCGAAGGAAACATATTGGAACAAATACCCGAAACTCACAACGGGTCCGGCGATCGCCGCCGCCCACGCGGCCACCAGTTGCGCCGGTCGTCTTCCGCCGATTTCGCGAGCCATCAAACCGGTCAGCACCATGGCGATTCCGACCGCCAACGCGGCAAACAAGCGCAGACCAATCATCGACGCGCCAAAAAGCGTCGTCGACACTCGCGCGAGGAAGGGAGTAATCGGCGGGTATACCACGTACCCCCAGCTGAGGAACCGAGCGTCGTCGATCGTGGCCAGCTCGTCGCGGTGAAATCCGTATTGGCCGTTTGTCGCGGTGTGCAGCGCGACCAACGCCATTGCAGATAGAACGAGCACGCCAGTATCCGTGGCGATGATCCTCCGGCAGATGGCGGATAGCCGCATAGATATCGCAATCACTATAGCTGATCGCAGAAGGCTCGATGGTGTCCGTCCGAAGCAGAGCCACTAGAGGCGTATAGTCACGTCGTACATCTGGCTTCCTGATGCTCTGGTCGAATAATGTGCCACTCGGACAAAGGTCTGAGACAGCCTTGGTGAGGATTACCCATGAGTAACGGCGCATCAGTGTAGAGGTGCCGAAGTGGGCCATTGAGTTGAGTGGGCATGCTCAAACGAGCGTTTGGGCACGAAACGCGAATACGTGCCTTCCCGGCGTTCTCGTATTGCAAAAGTCTGTTGCGGAGAAACAAGCATGCACAACAGGATTATGCCGCCACTCAATAACGGCAGTTGGGAGCCCCTTACTAATGCTGCTTGCTGGGGAATAGGACCTTTGGAGGGCGCCCCTCAAGAGATAATTTGCGCGCTGAGAGCCCGGCCCAATACCCGAAGATCGAGAATACACGAGCTTGAAACGCAGTGTCGCTACCAGCATTTCGCACAATTTGCGGCAGCTCTCGTTTCAGCCCGCGATAAATGACATCCATTTGCTCGACGGAAGGTTGTCGCTCAGAACGAATGAAAGCATTACGTAGTTCCCGAAAGATTCTTCGGGGCTTTCCGTCATGCACGTACACATCGGTTCCACTTAGATCGTTAAGCGATTTGTCCACCCTTCTCAGCTTGGTTTCGAACACAAACCAAATGTGTTTGCGAGGTTCTAATTTTTCGCAGGCTACCGCCAGTCCAAGCTCAAACGGCATATTGAAACGAGGAGTGATGGGCCGCCTCTCATCCAGCTCGATGCGTGAGAGATCGTGAACGGAACTTGCGCAGGTTCGAATCAGCGTGAAGATCCGGTCTAAATGCGCTCGCAATCGGCGGCCTTCAGGGCGGCAACCTGGGTGGCAGTGTCCTGAGCTTCCACACTACAAGCACGTCATCCTTCCGCAATTGATCGAGTAGCCGGTGAAGTTTTGGCCGGTCCCACCGGCCGCCAGAAGCTGGGTCTACGCGCTCGAGTATGACCCCTCCAAGGTCTATCACGGCGGCAAACCCGGCGGCACCAAGGTCATCACCATCGAACTCAGCGCGCTTCAGGGCAGATTCGACGCCGCTACGAAGGCGAAGCTAATCAAGCGCGTGACTGATGCCGTCGCGACGGCGGCCGGGTTGACAGGCGATATCCTACCGATCTACGTCTTATTGCATGACGTGCCCCCGCAGAGCTGGGGATTTAGCGGCAAGCCGCTGTCCTTCGAACAGCTAAAGAACCCGCCTGTCGGTGCCAGCGCGCTTTAGCCGCCGCGCTTCGGGAAAAGATAACTAGCCCAGAAACCATACCTACAACTCCGGCAGTCTGGTATTGAAATTAGTGCGACCTTAGCGGGTCGCACTAACTTCGGCATTCCACGTCTACTTCTGACCACATTCAACCCTAACAGGAAGCGTCTGTCACAAAGCCAAAGCACACGAGCAGATTGATCTCTAAGACGGGGTTTTCCCGGTTGCGACCGGCAGGTCTGCTCCAAGGTAGATAACCAGCGACTAACGTGCCCCAAACAAAGTTTTCTCACGACGGGACCGATTGATTGCTGCCATAACATTCTTGGTTGAAATCCTGGCGGGGTTGAGGGGCCGGCAATGAGGCCCCTGGGATGTGGGCACCATTGGATTTGCGATGTTCGATCTGAACTGAGACTGTTTAGGATGCGCGAGCCAATCTAAGGAGTGAGCGTACCGGGACATCGTTTACATTCTGTGCCGGGGAGATGGTTTACAAGCCCCTTGCGCACTGGTGAAGCTCTGGTTTCTAAATAGCGGCCGGGCAAGCCGCAGAGTTCTTTGAAAATTGAATATGGTTCATCGTAGCCGAGGCGGTGGGAATGTGCGAATCCCAAAGGGATTTGCAAGGACGGTGGGAAGAATGGAAAACCTGATGTTGGTTTTCCATTCTTCCCATGGGCCGGCATTTCCACCGCCTGGTTCAACGCCCGAGATGTTGAGTTAGATTGTCCTTAATCGTGGTCGAAAACGAAGATCGAAACTATCGAAGTTGCCGACTTCAAGATCGCAGAAGAAGATCCGATAGATGCCTTCCTCCATTTGTTCGAGACCTATTTCCTCCCCGCGAAACACCTCGCTTACAAAGACACGCCCATGTTTCCAACTCATGTCCCCGCTGTTGTTTACTTTTCGTGTAAGAAAACCTCGTGGATACGCGTATTCCTGAAGTACATTCGGAAACATTCTCGCGCTGGGCAGATAAAGACTCCCCGGGGTCTCATTGCTGAGGGCCTCATGCGGTCGCTCGTGATTAAACTCCAGCCGGAAGCGATCAAACTTCTTTTGCTGAGCCGGTAGTGAGTGGGCTGAAGGCTTGGTTGTCTCCTCCTTTAGTGTTCGATGCATTCGCTCGTGTCGCCCGTTTTGCTGAGGACAGCCAGGCTGAATACGCTCGTGGACTATTCCGAGACGCACCCATTTGAGCGATAGTCTCGAAAGACCCAGAATCCCTGTTCCCGAAAAAGGAGCACCGTTGTCTGTTCTGATGCGCTCGGGAACGCCATACTCGCGCATGGCTGCATCACACACGGCACTTACGTGGGCCAGGTCCATTCTCGTTACCGCCAGACACCGGATGAGATAGCGGCTGTAAGCGTCAGTGATGGTGAGAGGATCGCACCGACTTCCGTTACCCACTCTGAAGTTGCCTTTGAAGTCCATGCACCAAAGCTGATTGGGAGCGGTCACCTCCGCAAAAGGTTGAGTGGATGGTGTCACTCGACGCCTTTTTCTTTGTGGATTCGCTAACCCAGCTCGGCAAAGGATCTGGCCCATCGTGCTCACGGCAGGCCAAGAAACCTTTGGGCTCATTCGTTCCAGCTTTGCTTTCAGTTTCCGGGCTCCCCAAGAGGGGAGTCTTTTCCGCAATGCCAAAATCTCGTTTTCGATCTCTTCGGGCGTTCCGTGCGGACAGCCGTGTGGCTTTCGGCTCAAATCCAGTAGTCCTTCTGGACCTGCTTCCTGGTATCGATTGATCCACTTGTAAGCGGTTGGCCGTGAGACCCCAAATTCGTAGCAAAGATCCGTTACCGTCGCTTCATCGCGCTGGTAAGCAGACAGAAATTGCAAACGTTGATCCACTACTCCACTCTCTTTCCAAGGCATTCACGCATAGTTTTGCGTTTTTCCTTATGTGCGAGCTGTCAACTAATGCGCCGTTGTAAACGTTGTCCCCGGTCAGCTGTGTAAACCATGTGTCCGGTACGAACAGGAGCTTCGCCCCTCGCGCGCGGCAAGCCGTATCCCCATGCTTCCGCGCTGACGCTTGTGCAGCACTCCGCTTCGCTTCGGCCTTTCCGCTAAAGCTACAAGGCTGGGTGATTCCCCTCAGCTTGCGCTTTCTACCCCCACTGCTCGCCGCGGCAGGCAGGGGTGCAGTTCATCACTGCACCGCATTTACCAAAGAAGGACGCAAGACATGAGAACCGAGAAAAGCGACATCTACGGCGAGATTACAAATCAGATCATCGAGGCCATGGAAGCCGGAGCCGACAACTACCAAATGCCCTGGCACGTGAACGGAGCCGATAGCGTATTACCCGTGAGCGCTTCCACCCACAGACGCTATCGAGGTGTCAACGTCATGATGCTTTGGGCCGTTGCAGCGAAGAACGGATACGCAACCAGTCTCTGGGCCACGTATCAGCAGTGGCGCGATTTGGGCGCACAGGTTCGAAAAGGCGAGAAATCCACTTCGGTGGTGTTCTGGAAATTCTTCGATGAAGAGGACGAGGGCGAAGCCAGCGAAGGCAACGAGCGCAGCAATCACAAGGGCGTTATGGCGCGCGCCTATCATGTGTTCAACGCCGCTCAGGTGGACGGCTACGAGATACTGCCATTCCGTATCTTCCCGAAACGGAGCGGATCGAACGCGCGGAGCAATTCTTCGGCGGCTTACATGCCGATATTCGGGAAGGTGGATCGAGAGCCTTCTATTCACCGGCAGAAGATTACATTCAGATGCCTCCGTTTGCGGCCTTCAAAAAGGCCGATTTCCGGTACTCGGTTCTAGCGCACGAAGTCACGCACTGGAGCGGGGCGACCACCCGCCTCAATCGAGATCTTGCGCCCCGCTTTCAGAAGGAGGCCTACGCAGCAGAAGAATTGATTGCCGAACTGGGGAGCGCCTTCGTTTGCGCCGAGCTGGAATTGGAAATCGAACCGCGCCGGGATCACGCCCCTTATATCCAGTCGTGGTTAACCGTATTGCGCAATGATCGGCGCGCGATCTTCACGGCCGCCACCAGGGCGCAACAGGCTGTCGATTGGCTCTTCCGACGAGACCTCAAAATTCAGGAGTCCGCCGCGTAAACCGGCGACTCTCCTAATTCGCGACACGGTGCGTCGCGAATTGAGTTGACCGTGTAGATCAGACTGGACGAATGCGAAGGATAGAGGACGGCAATCTCAATTAAGAGGAGATGCGGTAGAAAAAAGTGCGTATTGTGTCGATTCGAAGCGTCGAATCAGCGCACTATGACAATGCAACGCGAATCCTACGTGAGTGTTTTTTTAGCCGAGCGACAAAGGCATCAGCGGATGTATTAGCGCCACTCGGAAAGCAGCGTTCGCAATCCTTCCATTGCTTCGGGAGGGGCGGTCGGTCCACGTTTGTCCGCAGAAGATGCAGAAATACTGGAATTGCCTGGTTCGGCATGCTGCGGCTACTTCTTCGCGGGTGACTTGCGGAGATACGTCGTGACTAGCCGGGCATTTAATTAGAAGCAATCGCCTGGAGGATTCATCACTCATACTCACCAGCTCTTGTGATCCATAAAACGCTTGCGAGCAAAAGCTGTTAGCTCATTCCAATCCGCCCGAAGGGGCTTCACGCCCAATTCTTCAATCGCGAACCAAACGACATCCTCCAGCGGGACGCGCCCAGTAGGCACATGCGCTTTCCGGTTGACAGGCGACTCGGTTCCGATCACTAGCGCTCCGAAGTGTAAGTGCGAGATTGCCACTTCTCCAGCGGGGTCCCAATGGTAGGCAACAAACTCGCGGCCAGCGCTGTTTTCGATTGCGTACTCATAGGAATTGGTCTTCACTTTCCAGTCCTCTTCTTCTTCCCGATAAATCAGATGGAACGATTGCCGGAAGAACAGATAGAGGTCGGAATTCGATAGACGAGCAGGATTCTGGATGAAGACAAACTGGCTCGGAGCTGCTGCAGAGGCTTTGAATGATCCTTCCGTGCGGAGCTGCACGTTCGTGATGCAGCTCAGGACTTCTTTAAGCGGATCAGCATACCGGTTGAAGGCTTCTCGTTCGTCCCGGCCCGGCAAGCGGCAACTACCGCGCTTCGAGAAGGTTCCGAACAGGAGTGATCATGGATAACACGCGACCAACACGATAATCGTCCGCAGCCAGACTTCCCGTGACGAGTCGGTCCAAAAAGGTACGGGCGTCGACAGAAAAATAGTGACGAGCCGTGTAATCAGCCGCTTCCACCGCTTCGGGGTCGCTCATTTCAGCGATCGCGAGAGGGGCTTCCTCTATTTCGCATGCCATACCTGCACCCATACTCACCATAGTGGACGTTAGAGAGGAAGTTTCTGTTCCCTCGTTCCGTTCAGTATACGTCCTACCCTCTATATCGGTCAATTCTCCCTACTTTTTCAGTAGCTTACAGAAATAATTACAAAATCTTGCTGTGCTTGTGACCGGCTCAGAACGGTGCCTTATGCGAAGCGCTCTCACGCGTAGTCCGCCGGCGCTTGTCGTAGATCTGGGTGGTGGTGATGTGTTTGTGGCCGAGCAGTTCCTGCACTTCGCGCATATCGATACCGGCATCCAGCAGGAGGGTGGCGCATGAGGCGCGCAGCGAGTGAGGATTGTAAATGCAGTCAAGCACTTCCCTGCCCTGTGGATCGCGGCGGCCGATCATCGCGCCGGGCAGCTTCTCCAGATAGCTCATCAGTAGGCGGTACATCGTAAATTCCTCCATAGGCGAATCCGCCAGGCGCTGGGAACGGGAATGGGCGCGGGGCCGAAACAACGGCCCGGAGGTGATGCCGGCCTGCTCGACGTATTCGCGCATGGCTTCGGCGGCGACGAAGTGGAGACCGATAGTCCGGTATTCCCCGCCCTTCTCTTGTAAGCGGAGGGTGGAATCCTCGCGGTCATAGTGGAAGTCGGCCACGGTCAGTTTGCAGCCGGCCGCGATGCGCGCTCCGGAATACAAGTAGAAACTCAAAACCGCGCGATCGCGCGCCGCCAGCACGTCGTGTCCTTGCGGCAAGGCGAGCAATTGGCGGGCCCGCGCCAAGCTGAGGGCTTTCGTTTCCTTGCGAGCATCCGTCTTGGCGCGTTTCATGAACTGGGCGCTGGCCGGATTGGGCAGGTTGATCGGGAGGCGCAGCTCGGCCGCCGAGAGCCCGAGGTATTTGTAGAAGGCGGATAGTGAGCAGATGCGCCGGTTCAGCGTCTTGTTGGCCGCGCCCAGTTCGAGCAGCGCTTCCCGAAACCGCTGCACGTCGAGGATGGAAACGCCCAGCAGCGCGGAAGCCTCTTCCGGCCAGGCTAGTCCGAGGAAGCGGACAAACACCATGACGTCATCGCGATAGGCGCGCCGGGGCGGCGAAGCGGCCGAGGTCGCTTCGATAGCCCCGCACGGTGACCGCCGCCAGATCTTCGCGCGCCAGCGCACGCAGAAACGCTGCGATCCAGGGATGCTCCCCGGACTTGCCCCGGCGCGGGCGTATTTCACGCAAGATCAACCCCCGCGTTAAGACCCCGGTTTGTTGCGTGCAATACGGCGATCAGAGGGGACATGTTGCGTGAAATCGATATTGTATGCAGGAATTGTACGCAGTGTTTCGGCCTCTTCAGCAGCTTTGTGCGTTTTCTTACTCCAAGACGACCTCCAACCCGGTCCTTAGAGTAAATTTTCGCAGAGATGCTGCCGGCACCCCCGCCTGTGAGGCACGGAGTAGCTTAAGGCCCAACTGCTTAGGGCAAATTCGATGGAACGCTATTCCCGCCTTAAACAGAGCTCGGATGATGGCTGCTCGCGCCTATTAGGCACGTGTGAGGTGTGCCGGAGTGCAATATCATTGCCGAGGTTACACCCAGTTCTCATGCACATGTCTTAGGAACTTGCTGCTGATTGAGGTTGGGTAACTTTCCATCCCAGCACGAGACTCGCAAACAACAACGTTGACGCTAGCCAATAGGGAGCTCCCGGAAGAGACCGTGTTTGAGGCGGTGTGATCGCAAGCGCGAAACTCTGGGTGAAAAGAATCGGACCAATCATTCCCGCAATTCCTACCAGGCTACTCAATGCGCCTTGTAGTTGGCCTTGTTCGGACGGGCTCACTCGCGAACTCATCAATGACTGCATGGCCGGACCGGCCAACCCCCATAGCGCAATCAGCGGACATCCAAGTAAAAAGAGTGCCGTATTTGATGCCAGCGCATACAGCACAAATCCGCTGCATCCAAAAAGCAACCCTGTGTACAAGGTCCAAAGATTGCCTAGACGCTTTATTGCAATAGAAATCAGCAGTGCCGAGACGATGGAGGAGCACACGCCGACTCCGGCCAAGGCGAGGCCCGTTAGCTCGTTGCTCCAGTGGTAACGGTAATCGGTGTAGATGACGAACATGCTCGGCAAGGACTCGTGCGCAATGTAGGAGAGGAACAAGGCCGATGCCAATCCGAAGAGTTTCGGATGCGAACGTAACAGTTTCAGTGAACCGGCCGGATTCGCGTTTCGAAAACTAAAAGCGGCCCGGCCCTCGATCGGAAGCGACTCTGGAAGAATGAAAAAGCCATAAGCAGCATTCGCGAGACTAAGAATCGCTGCCGCCCAGAATGGATAACGCAGCCCGATGCCACCAAGTAATCCGCCTACCGCTGGACCGACGATAAAACCCAATCCGAACGCCGCCCCGAGCATTCCGAACTTCGCGGCACGTTCTTGCTCTGGCGTGACGTCCGCGATGTAGGCCGTTGCGGTTGGGAAATTGGCCGCAGTGATGCCGGAAATAACGCGCCCGAGAAAGAGCCATCCGAGACTGGGCGCAAGCGCCATCAGAATGTAATCGCAACCCAGGCCGACATTCGACAAAAGAACGACCGGCCGTCTTCCAAAGCGGTCGGAAAGCGATCCAATCACTGGGGCGAAAAGGAACTGCATAGCCGCCCAGACCAAAGAGAAAACTCCGGTTTGCGTGGCAGCGAGTGACATGTTGCCGTGTTCGAATTGGATCATGAGCCGGGGCAGGACCGGAACAATCACGCCCAGCGCCAGCATGTCGAGCATGACTGTTACAAAGATGAACGCGAACGCGGCGTGACCGTGGCGGCCGGCGCTGGATGGAATCATGGATGCAATCCTGGGGTCACTACACCAAACGTCAAAAATCGTACGTTAAGCCTTGGGGGTGCCTTTGGTTGCCATACCCAAGACGCTGCAAGATGGTCTGCGCGATGTTCCAGGTAGGCATTGTCGGCTGCCTCGTTAAGGATCACGAGCCGCCCGTAGAGGGGGGCCGCGAAAAGATCATTGACTAAACTCGAAGGAATCTCAGCCGGTATCTCGCCGCGGATAAGTAATGTCTGGACGGAACGCTTACGTTCCGACCAGACAAGAGGTAACGTGGCCGACAGTAATGGAGACGCTTTTCCAGCTTTCAGTGCTTTATTGCGGGAGAACTTAGAGGGTGTTTGAAAAGGTACAGGATGCTTGCACCTTTGCACTCGTTTGTGCGCATCAAAGCCACGAACGCCGCCGCTTTCTGTTGTCTTCACCGATAGCCCGTCAATGATAACCACCGAGGGAGATGCAGATCTGTCAGCCCTCCTGCAAGTTTGTTCATAGAGTTCTCGCTGGGGCAAAGTCCACACACGGAGTTTTTCTACATGCAGGTAATGATAGCCGGTGCCCCTTGGGTTGGAACTCCCGCGGAAGAAGAAGCCCCTGACAGGCCGGTCGCAGCAAATAGAAATTGCGTTAATCACGGCACGAATATCGGTTGTGCGCGGTCGTTCTACAGGTGAAAGTCGGGTGAGCAGTGCCCACATCGCGTCATTCACATGTTGTTGTGTGTAGATTATTTGGCACCCTCTATCTTCACCGGAACACACGCTGATTACCTGCATTAAGCCGATACCTCTCAAACACTACTACCCCCTCAGAACTGAGAGTACGGCTTGTCCGGGAGAGAGCCGAGCATAAACTCACCGACCGACGACTCTATCCAATAGGGATCGCCAGTGATATCGCCGAGGGGGTGGGGGTCGCCGCTCCCGACCGCGCATGGGGCAAGCCGCATGGCCGTAGCTACAAGGTACATCGATTGATATAGCACTCCGACATCTTTCAAAATCGTTGCGTACGCCATGGATTCATATTTCCAATTGACCCGCTGAAACCGAGCAGTCATAACAAAGAGCACTTGCGGACGCTCACCGGTTCCGTTTGCCTGAGCCGCGTAGTCGAGCAGGGCATTGCGCGCGCGTTCATCGCTTGCTAGTAGCTCGAGTTGATGGTTGAAGGCGTCATAGTGATATACATCTTTTGGTAAGCAATCGCAGCGGTCGACGATAGCGTAGATCTCGAGTTCGTAGCCGCCGCCGCCGCCCGGGTACGGCCGATCGCTCGATTCGTAGTAGAGCTTTTTACTTTCCCGGGGATGGATGCGGCGCACGCGCGCGACGCGAAATAAGAACTCGCCGAGTTCCCTTAGTGTGATCGGAACTGATCCGAAGCGCCGGATCGAGCGGCGAGTTTCGAGAACCTCGGTGAAGGGAGTATCGCTTTGTCGGAGGGCTTCAACGTCCACCTTTGCTAGTTGGATTGTGGCACGGCTGGACGGCGCTTTTAGTGCGGGGAGCGGTTCGATCTGGTTGAGGAAGCGGAATGTCCGGCCGAGTAGCGGATCGGTTCGACCCGAGCGGCTGCGTGCGTGAAATAGAAGGTCGTGAAACTCCCACTGTCGGAGTCCCGCGTCTTCCTGCAACTCGCGCCCATCCGCATCACTTTCGTCAGCAACACCAGCCGCGAGAAGGACATCGAGGAGCTGCGATCCGCAGCTACGCATATCCTCAGGGAGGATAGTTTCAAGCTCTGCCGGTAGAGATGTTTGCATGAGGGCGAAGACGAAGGAGACGCTCGCTGGGTGTAGCAGTTCTACGCGGTGGAAGCTAAGAGGCGACTCAATAACGAAGCGTTCTTCGAGCTTGCGCATGAAAGCGAAACGGGAGAGCACGTAGCGCTTGGTGGAGATAACATTAACAGCGCGCGGTTGTCGGTTCGCGACTAGCGGGACGAGTCTCATGACCCGATGTCCATTTGCCGTGAGCGTTGTGGAAAGGAGGCCGAGTTTGCCCAGTGCCGCAATAAATGAATTGACACGGCCGCCATTTGCGGATGCACCGGTCCCACACACGCGAAGGACTGCCTGGTCCGCCGTGTGCTCGCCAGCACGGAGGAGATTTGCCGTGGACAGGAGCTCTGGCGAGAGGGGCGTGCGGAACACGAACTTTCTATTTCTGCCGATAAGGACGAATCCTTCCGGCTCCGCAGTAGGTGCGAAGTCGGCGTCAAGCCTTAGTTTCATATCCTTCGTTGTATACACGTCCAATCTCCAATGGCGATAATTTTGCTTCGGTAGGTGGTAATTTGCGTTTAAGGAAACGGATGCGGAACCCATGTTTCCGTTGTATGGAGACCAACATGCGGCCACCCCATGCGCGTGGGCACTCCGGCAATCCGCGGGTTAGCGAGCATGCGCCCTGATCGGCCGATGCTGAGTGGGACGAGTCCTGGGACGATCAGCTTGACGACCGAGAGCGGGTTTCGATCAACCTCCGCACTAGGAACCAGATCGCACACCATGGGCTCGTGGCCCCGCTGTGCGAGATGCTCCACAACGGAGCGGAGCTGATCCCTCCGCACGGGGCTGAATGAGACCTCACTCCGCGGGCTGATCACCGGTGCGTCTGCAAGGAGGTGCGACGCCATCGAAATGGACTGAGGGAATCCGTACAGGTAGGGGTGGCGCATCATTACGTCGGGCATTTCGAGTGACGCAAGTGTCTCCGCCCATGAGACCTCCGACTTCAGATGCTCGTCCGTCATCCACGTCCAAGTATGGTATGCCTCTTCGGCAGCTTTGCGGCAGGCCTCTCCGATGGTTGCGCGCGACGCGGCGCCGAGCGCTAGCGCAGGGCGTCGCTTGCTGTTATCATGCAATATCGCCAATACCGAAGGGATCTCTAGGTCCGTTGTGATGTTCCGCAGGATGAGTCTGATGTCAAGGTTGCGGAAGAACGCAGCCATTGCACGAACTTCATCAACTTGAAAGACTGCCATGGGATCGAGCAGCGGCGTTACCGCGCGGGACTCCCACATAATGGTGAATGCGTCGCGTTCGACAACCTCATAGAGCCCCGATAGAAGAGCAGCATCGGATTCAGTGTGGCTAGCCGCGCCCGTCGAAATTCCCGGCGCGAAGCGATTTGGAACGGGCGTGACCCACACCAGCTCGGCCGGCACCCACCGTGGCTCCCCCGAGAGGAGGGAAGTAAGACATGCCCACGTGTGGGCCTCATCAGGATCGTAGCATCGGAATGGAAAGTTGGGACTGCGAAGTTGTGCTGCCGTGAATGTCGGCCACTCGGCAGCGGAAAGTGCGCGCCCCCCCGATAAATCTCGAGCACGGCATACCTGTAGGCATTCCGGACGCACCGACAAGTAGAACCGTTCGGCGCTTTCCCCGATGGCAGAGAGCATTGCGAGGAGAGGGTCGCGGGAGAGCCCACTTCCAATCCCCTCTGTGACCGAGGCGGCGCCCGATCGTTTTCCACGCAGGTAGTTTTGTACCGACCAGTAGGGGAGGTTGTTTTCCCTGATGCGAAAGACCTGTGTTTGCCGTGCGAAGCCGGCGCTATCGAAGTAGGCGAGAAGTTCGCAGACGGAATCCCGGAGTTGAGCTTGAGTGGACATGTTTACGTCGTTAGGGGAACGGGATTCGATTTTGGAAGACGTCCGCGAGCGATCGACATTGGCACGGGTAGCCAAGACGGGCCGGCACTTCAAGGATCCGCCGGTTTCCGAGGTGCCGAAGCGTGAGCCCGACCGTCTGCCGGACGAGTCCCGGAATGACCGCACGGACGACGAAGATGCCGAGGCGACGTACCTCGTCTGGCGTGAGATCGAAGAGCACAATGTCATAGCCTGCGCGCGTAAGGCAGGCGACTGCCGTAGCGAGTAACGCCGGGACCGCGCCAATTTGGCTGTGCTCCATCCTGACAGCAGGGAGAGATGAGGCCAGAAGGAACTTGAATGCGGAGAGCGCGCCCGAACGCGCGTGATAGAGCGCATGCAAGTTCATGTCCGGCTCACGGACTAGGCATGCCTCAATTTCGGCACGCGAGCGGTGATCGCTATGGCACAAATGGATGCTCGATCGAAAGCTCGTGAGTGCTTCCAGCACCGACTTTTCGAGCGCCCTCACACCGTCAACGTGAGCGGCGATCCCGATTGCTACCTCCGGCTCATTGAAAGGCGATGTAATGAGAGACAGGACGACGGGAATTCCGAGATCATTTGTAAGGTCGAAGCACGACACACGCAGCCTTGGAGTGTCGAGTGTGCGTGTCACCTCACCTACCTGCATTGCGTCGATCGGCGGGAAGCTGGTTCGGGTCTCCCAGCAGATGGTAAGCGCATCGCGCTCAACCAGCTCAAGGACTGCGCGAAGCGCAGCCTCACCCGCTGACGTATGGCAACTCGTGCCGATAGACATCTGGTAACTGAGTGAGTGCTCTCCCGCTGCGTGGGCGTAGGGCAGATACACTAAGCTGGCCGGCACAGAGACAGTCTCGCCAGTAGTTGCCGAGCTTCCGCTGGCCCACCTAAGTCTCGTGTTGGGCGTAAACCTGCGAATCGGGAAGCCGGAAGACTCATACTGCGTATTAGTGAAGAAGGTAAGTCCCTCCGGCGTAAAGGCAGGCCTGTCGATCTCCGTAATTGTCGCCGATACGAGTTGGCTGGCGTCGTAGATGCCTAGTGCATAACGCTCAATGCACTCGCCAATCGCCGCAGCCTGTGCGTCCAGGCGGGAGAAACTTCCGCCTCCGTTCGTCTCGCTTATCCACACCCCTTCCGAGAGGTGTCCACGGAGTTTCCCGACGACATCGATCACGTTGAACCCGTCATACGGGCTACGCCGCTCACTTACCCTGCGGATCAGTCCGATGCGCGAACTCACGAGCTGTTGTGCAAGCAGCACTGACTCGACCGCGCTCACAAAACCTCCCCACGCGAGACGACATCGCGGAGACTTCTTTGCCATGCGTGTTCGAGCGCGGGAAGCGTCAGCCCGGAGAGTGCTTCGAATTCTGCAGATGGGCTCTTGCATTTGCGTACCGCGACTCTTGCAGGCAGCTCCGGATGGAGCAGGCAGAACCACCTGAGAAAGGATGCGGCTGAAGCGTAGGCAAGACGCGCACGCAGACGGTGGAAAGAGTCGGGGGAGAAGATATCGCGGGTCGCGATTGTTTCTAATGTGAGCGTGCCGAGCGGATCCGATGGTCCATATGTACGAACAACGTCGTCGAGGTCGAGTTCGGCAAAGCAGAGATCAGCACAGTCACCAGCGACGGCGCAACCCATCCAAGTGGCCAGTCCCTCGGCGAAGAACAGCCAAGGAGTGGGCACTAAGCAGTGGGTGATCTCGTGTGCGAGTATGCTCGGTGTAAGCTGATTACGAGAAATCACGATGCGCCCTCCCGCCGGTGGCCATGTCACGTCCGCAGTGAAGATAAAGGGGCGGTCTACCAAATGCACCGCAATATTGCGGGGCTCCACGCGGAGAGTCGTTCCGATTTGGCGCGCTAGCTGCCTGATTCGACTTGACAGATCTTGATCAGAGATTGACACATCTCCTCCTCTAGTTGGGCGACAGCGATGAGGCCCGCACTTGTAGAGGCGAGCGCCGCACTATTCACCACATCCGGATCACGTGAGGTTCGGCGCAGGTCAGAGATAACACGGCGCCATTGTGAGAGGACGGGGGCTTCGTATGTCTCCACAACGCTCGCGAGATCGGTGTCTTGTAATGCCTTCGCGTTTTCCGCGAGGAATTCGAAGAAGAAACCGCGGAAGAAATTACCTAGCGCCCCTTCGTCCATCCGTCGAGCCATAATCTCGAGCGCGAATGCGGTACTTTGTCGCGACTCTGCGCCGCGCCCACGAACCCACGTGGGAAGATCCAGCGCCGCACGGCGCATGCCGCGAACGCCGAATTTGCCCTCTGAGTGCAGCATCTCTGCGCAACTTTCTAAGATCGCTGCTTTAGTCAGCTCGCGCGGGTCGCCCCATTTCCCCGGAACCCGAAGCTCATACCATCGGTTGCGGGGGAGCAGAATTTCGTACCCTTCCGTTGACCCACGGGCGTGAGCGAGCACGTCGAGTGGCACATGCTCGAGAACGTCGGAAAAGATATCGGAGATGACCGCATCGTTGCCCTCGATCGCTGTAATCAGCAATACGTGTTCGCCGAAGTGCTCGCGCGGTTTGTCGGGTTCATCACGCCAGCAATAATCCAGGTAAAAACAGTCGGCCTTTACAACTGTCGGCTTTCCCTCGCGCACCTGCTTTATAGCGACGGCCGCCTCTAGTTCGATTTGCGGTTCATGAAGTAGGAGTTCAGCACCCAGGCGCTCGCATAGGTTGTATTCCAGATAGGAGTTTTGGCCGAGTAGCACCGGGAATGAATCCACAATGTCGCAATACCAGAAAGAGAGTCCCTTACCAAGTCCGAACACGGATGCTTCCGAGAGTGGCAGTCCGGCGAGATCAAGCAAATTCCGAAACGCGGAGGTCGCGCAATCGCGCCCTTTCTGATGTGTAGCCCGCGCGATCATGATCGGTCCTCCTCGCCCAACCCTCCGACGAAGACCGCATAAACCGCGATCTCTTCTACTCCGTCCACATCTAGAATCGATTCGATCCGCCGTTCGAGGAAGCCGCCGACCGGCGCGGCTGAGAGACCGCATTCGTTTGCGGTGAGAATCAGATTCTGCGCGAGGTGTCCCGCCTCGATATGCACGTAACGATAAGCGCGTTCTCCGTATTTGAAGCGCGTGCGGGGGAGAACCGCTGTGATCATAAAAATCGCGCTGGCCGTTCGCGTCATTTGCTCGCCTAAAAATGCGCCATGAAGAAGCTCTTCATCGTCAAAGCTGCGAAGGAAGGAGAGCTGCGCATCGTACAAACTGTAATGATAGGCGCCGCGCGGGAACTCATCGGCGTCCAAAAGGAGTGGATAGATTTCGAGTGGGAACAGCGCGCCTGCCGAAGGATAGGCCCGCAGCGAAAGCGGTGTGCCGTCCGCAAAGGTTGTGTTTCCACACGGCCCGGCAGCCAGCGCAAGAATTCTCCCAAGCGCTGCTGACGAGAGCGTCGTCCGCACGAAGCGCCGCCGTGTTCGCCGCTGCCGGAGCACGTTTGCAAAGTCTAGGCCGCGAGGCGCGGTGTCGGATGTAAGCGGGTATTTCGAAGCATAGTCATAGGCTTTGTGTTTGTTGGCGAAGAGCTTATGTAGCTCTTCAAGTCGCTGCTCGTCTCTGGGGCTCGGCTGTTCGAGTTCTGCGCGATGCTCTCCGATTTTGCTGTTTTCGTGGTAAAGCTGACTTGGTGTCGTTAGCAGGTCTTGACTCGTGACAAACCAGAGACTGCCTTTGTCATTCATTATTGTGTCTCATCTTTTCCGCTCGTAATCGTGATATAAAAGACCGATTCGTGACCTCTGTCAGATTGGAATCCTGCTCGTTGCAGGCCAAAGATAATCTCGGCCAAACGTTCGTTTTTTTGGAGCAATTCAAAAGCTTCGCGGCTGCGTGGTCCAAAGCCCGCCAAGCCGCCGACATGGAGGGCGCTCGGGTCCATCCCGGCCTCCTCCAGAATCAAGCGGACTTCGCCGACTCGATAAGCCGACTCCATCTGGGAAGCGAGAAACGTCCTGTGATCATCAGAGAGCATGCGCGACATCAGTTCGCGTTGCACATTTTCGTCAACGTCTCGGCGGATGTCGGCCATGTATCCTAAACCG
Organism: Bryobacteraceae bacterium; assembly: GCA_965277435.1. Taxonomy (GTDB): domain Bacteria; phylum Acidobacteriota; class Terriglobia; order Bryobacterales; family Bryobacteraceae; genus Bog-105. The sequence continues at coordinate 268,477 of OZ255821.1, forward strand.
GTCGGCGAGAGCAGCGCGTACGCCCTCGTCAAGCACGCGGCTGGCCGGTTCCAGAACCTGAAAGTTGAATAGCTCACAATAAGATCGAAAGTCCGCCTGCTTGCGTCGTATTCGAGGAGACTCGCTTGTTGCAGGTGGCAGCGTTCACCAATGAGCTCGTGTGCGCGGTCGAGCATTGCTGCTTCGGGGTCGATACCGTGAAGCTCGGCGTCAGGGAGGCGCTTGGATAGGTAGGCTAGGCCCTCTCCGCCGCCGCATCCCACGTCGAGTATGCGCCGCGGGGGCCGAGCAAGCTTGTGTAGTGCCACTTCGAGGAATACCTGCCGAGTTGTTGCGAGGTATTCAGCTTGGAACGTGTCGTACACCGCGCTACCCTGGCGGGTCTGAAACCAGTGATTCGCCGCTCGCACGGCTTCTGTTCGGGAGTCAAACATGTTCCACATCAATCATGGTGTCCTTACGGTAGTGGGTGAGGGTCGGAATTACCAACGAAGTGGCCGTCGGGTGCCGCTAGGCGCAAGCGTGTGTTCGTGGTAGGACGTGCATGGATGCCCCTAGCCAGCGGAACAAGGCCAGGAACAATCACACGCACGACAGTAAAACCAAACGCTCGCGCCTCGGGCGGCGTAATGTCGGCGACAAGGATCTCCTTCCCAGAAGCCTCGATGCTGGCGCGCAGGGCTGCCAGCTTGGCCGTGACAGTTTGGAACGGGAACGCTGAGGGTGTCTCATCGCGGTCAAGGGAATCCGCCCGTTCCCAGAGGAACGCGCAGCGCCGAGCGTTCTCCTTGAATCCGTAGAAGTCGGCGTGCAGCACGGGATCTGGTATTCCGGTCAGTTCAGCCTTAATCGTGGCGAGGGTCATTGGTTTCCATTGGCGGCGATTCGTGATCCACATCATGCAGAGGATCGCCTCTTCAGTGGCTCGGTACGCCGCCTCGCTCCAGGTAGCGCGGGCAGCGGCACCGATGCCGACTGTCGCACGTACCCCCGTACGATCAACGACTGCGGCGAGGGCAACTGTTGCGCCGAGGTCGGTCGAAAGTTCGACCGTGTGAACATCGAATCCTTTGGCCCTAATGGCAACGCTTATGGACTCGGGCGCGGGGCGGCGCACGCCGGCGAGGCGATTTTCCCAGTGGATCATGAGAGCGTCGCGCTCCACCGCCTCGTAGAGCCCGGTGAGCACTGCCTGCTCCTTGTCGAACGCGCAAGCGGCCCCGGTGGAGACCGGTTGCTCCCAACGCGCACGCGGCGGAAAATCCGCCGGTGTCTGGTTGAACACGAAGACCGCAGGGACGTAGTTCGATTCTCCCGTTGTTATATTCCGGGCAGAGATCCACGCGCCATCCGCATCTGGTGAGTAGCGCGCAAAACCGAGCTCCGGGCGTTGGTAAACGTCTTCGGAGTAGTGGAGGCACGATTGCGGATCCAATGCAGGCTCGTCGAGGGCAACGTACGATGACCAGATAATCCGCTCACTGGGGTAGGTGCAGAGACCGAGCCGCTCAATGGCTTCGCCTGCCGCGGATGCGCGCGCTCGCCAACGAGTGAATGCACCTCCGGCGGCTGTGACCGGCTTGCTTTGTGCAACGTCGCAAACTTCTACGGTCGAAGCAAAGAGGAAGTTGAAATCGGGCAGAACGCGAAGGTCTCGCAAATCGCTGAAAAAACCAAGACGCGGGCTCGTGCAGCGAACTGCGAGCTCTTTTAGGGCGTCATTCGAAGGATCATGAAAGCCCACCTTCATCAAATGTTCCAAGTCCGCCGGAACGGACGCTCTACATGGGGGCCGCAAACATTGCAAAGGGGAACCTTAAGCAGATTATGCTTCGCACTTTCAAGCGTCGAGAGGCTAGTTTCCACGAGAGTTTGATAAGTCGCTGGCAGCGCAAGGCGTGAGGTCCAGCGCACGCTTTCAGAGATAAGCGCCTGGACAAGAAAGGCGATTGAGAAAGGCGCCGCCGAGGAGCGTAAGGTGACGGGTGTCTCACGCACTAAGGCGCGGAACTGGTTGTAATCAGCAAGGTTTGGCAGGTGGTTCTCCTCACGCAGTTCGAGACAATTGAAGCACGCCGTCTCGCCCGGAACGAATAACGGCCCGACAACGGCCGTGTCGCGGTCTATGTGGCCAGCAAGCCATGACTTCTTTGTTTTCAATGCCGCGGAGTTTAGAAGTGGAAAGATCTGCAAGCGTTCCACAGCGTCAGCGGCCGCGGCGATAATGAAGTCTGAGCCTTCGAAAAGCTCGACGGTACTCTCGGCGCTCACCAAGTTCTCTCCGGACTGCGGCAAGTCGATGATTTTACCGAATCCTTGTTGCCCTAGGGCATACGCGAGCGGTGCTTCAATGCCACGCCCAGCGAAGATGCCGATTCGTGTGGCAGCCACGCGCTTGGTATGTAGGTACGGTTTCTTCGAGCGTGTCGAAAAGTATGCAAAGAGCGGATGATTTTGAAGCTCGTGCTTCTCATCGTCGTTAGCCGCGCCATTCGGAGTATCCTCAGCGACCAATCCAAGACGTGCGAATTGGGGAATGACGTCGCGCACAATTCCTGGAGCGAAACTCGTTGCATTTGCAAGCTCATCGAGCGTCATTGAGCATTCGTCTAGGCTCGCGCATACCGCTCGGTAGAGCGCGAAGACTCCTGGTCGCGCCTTGATGCGGAATCGAAGTTCCACACCAGTGCCCGCTATAAGCCCGTCCGTTGTCTGAAGCGCCCACGCATCAGAGACCAGGCGCCATTTCAATGAGTGCATGTTCACGACATTTCCATATGTAGTAGGCAAGTAGACATCCTGAACGGGTTCGTTCTATGCGGGTTTCGAGCTAGCAGGTGTTCTACAATACCTGATCAGCGGAATGGCTTGGACCTCTGGGGCATGCTATCTCGGGCAACACAAAGGCCTAACCGTCTTACCGTCCAAAAAACTAATTACCCACCGCTTGATGCAATCCCATGGTTTGAACATCACGTGGATTCCAAAAAGAGGGAGAGGGTGGGTCTTCAAAATCGGTTACAATCGCCTTGAACTTCAACTCCAGCAGGCGGTGAAACTATTACTCGGGCCGGGGAAAGTGCTACGAGTGAGGGGTGGGGTTCGAAGCACCGCCACCACCTCACATTCAGCGCAAACTATCTGTCAACAGGTGCAACTGCAAGTCGTCGTGCTACGGAAGAAGACCGCATCAGTACCCTGCGAATCGGCTTCACTAATGGTCAACTCAGTTACTTCAATCTCGAATTCATTCACGAGATTTTCTTCACACACGTTATTAACTTCTGATTTCAACATAATATGTAACTTCTCCTTTAGAGTGTTCTGAAAAGTCGAAGGTGGATCTTTCACTCCGCTCTTTTCACTGTCCATAACAATTCGCGGAGGCAATTATTCCCCATTTCGCGATTTTCCAAAAAAATATTCTTGCCTCGATGTTGCGCTTCGTAAACTCGTTAGTTCTTTTCCAATAGCTACGTTGAAACTGATAAAACACCTAGCTAGGGGCTTTACTATATGTCACTTTCTACGGCACTGAAGCCGGATGCCGCGCTAGGTCCGCCTTGCCTCTCGGCGGGCGAAGAAGACTGGCTGGGAGTGCGCCAGAAACCCGGGGGTCAGGTTGCTGTTTAGGCTGAAGGATGGTTGAATCCATTTCCTCTAAGCGACTGACTTTACGGGCCGTGCTGCGCGACGTGAATCCGATGGTGATCCGGGATCGTGGAAATCTCTGACCGGCTCCAGCTGGCCGAATTCCACGACATCTTCCGAACGATTCTCGGCTGGGATGGCAATCTGGGATACATCATCCGGATACACGGGCAGGAGTTCAATAGCTTTCGCCGGAACACACGGTCGAAAGTTCTGCACGAGTTCCAGCTTCACCGCCAAGAGAAGTTCCTGTACACCTGCGACACGCTGCACCTGTGGCAGTGGGAGGTTCGCGTTCTGGACATTCGGGAGGGAGCGGAAGGAGAGCACCCTGCCATTTGCTTGAGTGGCCGTGGCGCGGCACCGCCGGAGAATGGTGGCGGTCCAACTGGCTATCGGTTGATGTTGAAACGGCAAAGAAACGAGACCACTCTATGCGATCCCGCTCTTCGGGAGGCCGGAATTCGAATGCTGGCGGAGTCGTGTCCGGATGAGCCGGGAAGCACTTGGGATGTCTTGCGAACGGTGTTGACAGGAGGATTGGGAAGCATCGATCGCAGGCTCAAAGAGTCTGGGCCTATCGAGCCGGAGCACTTCGAGCTGCTGGAAACCAACGAGCGGTTGAACGCACTGCAACAGCACGGCAGGTTTCAGCGATGAAGTTCCGTGTGGAGGTGGTGTGCCTGGACGATACCAATCAACAACAACGTCATACGGTGCTGACGATCGAGCGAGCCGAGCTGGCAATGGAAACGTTGGGCATGAGCTTGAGCGAGGGGAAAGCGATGCTGTCGGGCGTGCAAGATATCGTGATTGCGCAACAGGCCCGAGAATACCTTGAGCAGCAGCGCGCCTGTTCGGATTGCGGTCGGCTACACACGAGCAAGGATGCCGGCACCACGGCGGTGAAGACCGTCTTCGGCTCAGTGCCGGTAGCGAATCCACGCTGGAAATGCTGCTCTTGTCAGAGCGCCGGTCCGCGAACGTTTCGTCCCATGAGACGGTGGCTGAAAGAGCGCACCAGCCCGGAAATGATGTACCTGGAAACGAAATGGGGCTCGTTGATCCTCTTCGCCAAGGTGGCGGATTTGCTGTGTGATGTTTTGCCAGTGGACGATTCCGTCACTGCGGAGAAGGTCCGAACTCATTTACACACGGTGGCGGCACGTATGGAAGAAGATCTGGGCGAGGAACGGCAGGGCAAACTGTTCGAAGGATCGGAAGCGGAGTGGGAACAACAACCTTTGCCGGACGGCCGATCACCGTGGGATTGGATGGCGGATACGGGCGCGCTGCGCACAAACAGGGATGGTTCGAAGTGACCGCGGGCAAAACCGTGGTCGCCTTCCGGCGCACCAAGGGACGGGAGGTCCCAGCGGATAAGTGCTTCGTGTTTGTGCAGACCTACGACGACAAACCTCTGCAGCGCTTGTGGGAACTGCTCAAATCACAAGGAATGCAGGAGAATCAGCAGGTCGTGTTCATGTCCGACGGCGGCGAGAATGTGCGTCGGGTACAAGAGTATCTACACCCTTTCGGCGAACATCTGATCGACTGCTTCCACATCAGCATGCGCCTGACCGTGTTGCAGCAGCAAACGAAAGCTCTACAAGAGCAACAGCTCCAGACCGGCACTGAGATATCGAAGCGGCTCGATAGTGCGAAAGCACTTGCTGTGGCTCGGAAACGTCGAGGAAGCGCTGGAGCGGGTGAACAGCCTGGTTCTTGATCTCAGTCTGATTCAGGCGCGGTCGGCTCCTGCCAAGAAATTGGCTGGCGGCCTGGCGGAGTTTGAGATCTACATTCGCAACAACCGCGAATTCATTCCCAACTTCGGCGAGCGCTACTGCAACAGAGAAACGATCAGCACCGCCTTCGTCGAATCGACCATCAATCAGGTGGTCAGCAGGCGCTTTGTCAAGCGGCAATCGATGCAGTGGACGCTGCGTGGCGCCCATCTACTGCTACAGACGCGGACCAAAGTATTGAACGGAGAACTCGACGAACTGTTCCGTGGCTGGTATCCGAAATTTCGATTGCAGCCGGAAGGAACCGAGCCACAAAGAAAGGTAGCCTGACCCCCGACTTCCTGGCGGACTCCAGCTACCGCTTTCTGGAATTCTTTACGGCGCAGATTCGCAACCGGAACACGCGACGAGCCTATGAGCGGGGCTTAGAACTCTCGCAGCTCAATTCGGTGATCGTGGCCGCCTACGTCGAGCGGCACTCCGCCGCGGCACCGACCGTGAAACAGCAGCAAGACGTCTATGCGATGATCCGTCGGCGGGCGGCGGCGGCCGGCACCCGAACGACGCGGATCAGCTGCCACACCCTACGAGCCACCGGCATCACCGCTTATATGAAGAACAAAGGAAAGCTGGAGATTGCTCAGCAGATTGCAAATCACGAGTCCCCACGCACCACGAAGCTGTATGACCGGTCGAGTGATGAGATTTCGTTGGACGAGATCGAAAGAATTGCCATCTGATTTTTCAGTGGTAGAGCGTACCGACCGAGACGCTAGCGTTGTGTGCGACGAGTACCGCAGTCCAGACGCTCTGGTCCTTTCCGGAGCAAAACCAGAATGGTTGACCTCTGAATTGACCTGACCGTGGCGACCGAGCGATTCTGCCTCGGCGATTTACGAGGCTCTAGTTGAGTAGCTGAAGTTCTTGCCCTATGCGAATCAAGGATGATTGTGTGTGTCAAGTACCTTATGAAGATAGAGGGCACCTGGTCCTGGACTTAGAAAGTAGGGCGTTGTTTCTTCGAAGCCGAGCGAACGATAGATCGCGACCGCTGCTCTCATTGACGGAAGCGTATCTAACAACATGTGACAGTAGCCAGCCGAAACCGCGAAAGAAACAGCGGCCTCAGCCAAAGCGTGCCCTACACCGCGTGAGCGACTGGTGCGTCTCACATATAATCGCTTCATTTCGCAGCTTTCGGAGTCTTGTAGCGGACGAACGGCTACACATCCGATAGCTCCAAGCGAGCGATCCAAGGCTAGGAGTAGCTCGCCGGTGGGTGGTGCATACTCACCCGGAAAACCGACAATCTCGTCCTCGAGATGAGGAAAGTTAGCGTCGATTCGCAACCAGCCTGCATACTCGCGGTACAAAGCGCCGAGTTCTTTGAACTCGACCTCGTTACGTGCGGGCTTCACAACAAAGTTGTTGTAAGCGATGTCGTTGAGCATCAAATTCCTAGGTTTGAGCTGTTCATCCAGTTGCATTGTTGACCTCCTCAAAATTTGGAGTGGCGTGGGAAGGCTGTGAAGCATGCCCACTATTGTTTGCTTGCCACGCTGATCATAGGATTTCTGGGGATCATACCGTCGCGCTGCGCTGTGTTGAAGATGAGAATCGCCGTAACCGTTGCAGCTTGTTTCAAATCTGGTTCTGAGAGCCGTTCAAAGCTGTCGAGGTTCGTATGATGGGTTCGGGTGTTGTAGTCCCTGAGGTCCTGCATGAGTGGGAAGCCGGGAAGTCCTACTTCATCGAAGCGATTCGCATCAATCCCGTCTCGCCAAAGAAGAGAGATGTTGTCGAAACCGAGGTCCTGGAGGGGCTCGATCCACTGTCGAAACACTGCTGCCGCACCCAGGTCATTGTTTGCGTAAATGCCGTAGATGCGGCCTCCTCCCGCGTCGAGATTGAAATAGGCGTCCATTTTGTTGAATTCTGCTCGCGGAGTCACAGCGAGTGCCGGTTTGTCCCAGTCCGGCACCGTAGCCCACAGGCCGCTCGACGGCCGTTCAACACTAACAAAGTGTTTCTCCAAGTACCTCATCGAACCGATCTCACCCTCCTCCTCCCCTCCCCACAGCGCAACACGAACAGTACGTCGTGGCGCAGCGCCTACGGCCTTCAGGATCCTTAGCGCCTCCAACGCGATCACTACTCCGGCACCATCGTCGGTTGCTCCAGTCGCACTTGCCCAGCTGTCGAGATGAGCACCCAGCATCACAACCTGATCGCTCAATCGCGGATCGAATCCAGGAATCTCGCCAAGGACGTTCCGTCCGTCTACGTGCTCGGCTCCGAATCTTGTCTGTATGTTGAGTTGGACTTTCACGGGCGCATGGCGCATTGTCAGGCGAGCGAGCCTGCCGTAAGAGTCCGGTGCGACCACGGCTGAAGGGATCGGCTGCTTGTGTTCCAGTTGGAAGTTGTGCGATGCGATAGGGGATCCATCATCTCTAAATGTGTTTGCATCTCCTGACGGACTGCACAAGATCGCAAGAGCACCTTCGCTGACCAAGAAGTTGGCAATTTTCTCGGCTAACGCATGGGAGTTCGCGGCTTTTTGATAGAACTCAATAGAACGGCTTGGCTTGCCTTCGAGGGGGTAATCCATCCGAACCTTGAAATACTCATCGTTGACCGGCACCATGGGTGATTTGGGCTGGAGATCGGCAGCAGGGGGCACGCCGTACAGGATTATTCTGCCTCTCAGTTTTCCTTTGAAGTCATTGAACTCGGCCTCATCCGTGATCTTCGGCATCAAGATGAGGCCAGCGGAGATCTCGCCGTGAGTTGCTGGAGACCATGGAGTGGCTTGAGCAATTAGGGTCGCCGCTGTTGGCGAGGTTAGGAAGAGAGTTGTGCCGATCTGTGTCCAAGCCATGCCAAACTCGCCCCAGCTCTCCTGGCGAGCATTCTCAACACCTGAGGCTTGCAGTTGCTGAACCGCCCAGTCCGATGAGCGAACAAACTCTGGAGAGCCCGTGAGTCGCGGTCCAATGCCGTCCGCAAGTTCTTCCGCATACCGAATCACCTTAGAATGATTCAGTCCTTCTTCGCGTATTTTCGAGAGAGTTGTGAGATCAAGCTGTTCGCGTACTTCATTTGTTGGCGCTTGCGCCTCAATGCCTGCCGAGAGACCAATGAGCCAAGACGCAAACAGCAAGAAGAAGCCTGGCCGCCACTTCCGCGGTTTGTGACACAGTTCCACGGCTGTCGATCGACCGGAACGCAAGAGCGAGAGTGTGCATTGGATTATCTGGTTGGGCGATGAGATCATGACGTTGCTTCCTCGTTGAACGGAGATTTCAGATATATCTCGGGAACTTGATCTGAGTCAGAACACCTTTTTTACTGCCTATAACTGCGATCAAGAAGGCCTGTACCACTCATCAGCCTGCGACAATGTCCAACACCTGTGATGCGAGAATTGCAAGCTCCAAGGCATGAGTAATGGTGAGGAGGCGCATGACTCGAAGTCGTGGCGGGGATAGGCTTGGCCGCGATGAGATTGGATAAGCTTACAAATACAACGCCGAGCTTGAAGCTTCGGTATTTCATGTCGCGGGTTTGTGTCAATACTTGGCGCAAGCACCAGCGGAATATCTGCGCCGAACACAGAATGTGCTGCATTAAATAATTCCGCAGAGACGCCATTAGGGCAAGATCCGGAACGTCCACTTATTGGTACAGCGTACACCTTCAATGTGCAGGGTCTACATGGGGATGAGGGGTGAGGTATGAGCGAAAGAAACATTGTGGTTACAGGCGCGTCCTCCGGCATTGGGTGGGCCATTGCCGAGCGGTTTGCAAGGGGCCGATGGCGTGTCTTCGGCAGTGTGCGCTAGACAGACGACGGCGAGCACTTGCGAAGTGAGTTGGGCGTGACACCGCTACATTTTGAGAGGCAGACGAGTATCTCCTCCGGCTGAACGATCACCTGAAACAGTTGACGAACGATGTGGATCGGCGCGTGCCCGTCACTATCGACGTCGAGAAGGGTGAGTTCCATTACGACTCGGTAGCTCTCGCCTTATTTACAGAAGCTTTAAGGGCGTAATCTCCTCGGTTCTCTCGCGCTGTTTGCTGGCCTCGATCCCTTATGCGCGCTCAGGTGAGATTGTTGTTTCGGGTCTCTGGAATCGAGAGCAGTGCGAAAATGGTAAGAAGGGCCGAGCCGCTAAGATAATAGCCGACCCACGAAAGCCCATGCGCTTTAGCAAGTGAAGTCGCGATGTAGGGAGCCACCGACCCGCCCAGAATGCCCGCAAAGCTAAGAGCAAGCGAGCTGCCGGTATAGCGAACTGAAGTTGGGAAGAGCTCTGAAATAAGCGTGCCTAGTGGGCCCCAAGAAAGCCCCATCAGACACATACCGGCGATCATCGCAACAAGGGCTCCGTAGCTGCCCGCAGTGAAGAGGGGAGCCAGAACCAATCCGAAAATGGCAATGGCAGCAGTGACACCCAACATAGTGCTGCGACGTCCACGCTCCGCCAGCATGGCTGAAAGTGGGATCGTAAGAGCAAAGAACGAAACAGCGATGAGCTGCATGGAAAGGAACCGGCTACGGCTGAAACCAAGCGCCGCTGTTCCCCATGAGAGAGCGAACACCGTAACCAGATAAAAAAGTACGAAGGTTGCGATACCGATCCCTGTGCTAATGATAAGAATCCGTGAGTGATAACGAATGACGTTCAGCATCGGCACCCGTACCTGCTCACCACGCTCACTCGCCCGCTCGAAAACTGGAGTCTCTGTAAGAGTAAGGCGGGCGTAAAGGCCGAGCAGGACCAGCAAGGCGCTGAAAAGAAACGGCAGCCGCCAACCGAAGAGAAGAAACTGCCTCTCGGTCAACATTTGAGAGAGTAACAGGAAGCAGATACCCGAAAGCAAGAAGCCCAGTGGAGCCCCGAGCTGTGGGAACATGCCATACCAGGTGCGTCGATTAGGCGGAGCATTCTCAACCGCGAGAAGCACTGCTCCGCCCCACTCGCCGCCTAATCCAATTCCCTGACCGCATCGACAGATCGCCAGCAGCAGCGGAGCTATCAAACCGATTTGTTGATAGACCGGTAGGACTCCAATTAAGACCGTGAAGATCCCCATGGTGAGAAGAGCGAACACCAGGCTGGTTTTGCGACCGACACGATCACCGAAGTGCCCGAAGAGCGCAGCGCCGAACGGCCGAGCCACAAACGCGATACCGAAGGTGGCCAAGGAGGCAAGAATCGCGGCAGTAGGATTCGAGGCTGGAAAGAACAACTTGGGAAACACGAGTACCGCCGCTGTGGCGTAAATATAAAAGTCGAAGAACTCAATGCTCGTGCCGACCAGGCTCGCTAAGAGAACCTGCTGAGGGGATTGACCGGGGCCTGGGGCTACGACACCACTGTTTTGTGTGTCCACTGGCACCTCCGATTCGCGCTTCTTGCTATGCCCGCTGAACGCATTCGGAGTTTGCTTCTTTTCTTCAGCGTGTTCGTCTCGAATATCTTGCTGATCTACCGGAGAGTGACCGGACATTTTAGACGAAGCTCTCTTCAGCAAGAGTTGTATAAATTCTGGACCAATGTGACAGAGCATTATCGAGAGTCCCGCTCCCTTATAGAACTGCAGACCAAACGAGAAGACAGCAGTGATGGACCGGCTTTCACGACTCGTAAAGAAAACACGCGAGCTTCTTTTCTATTCCGGTAGAGACTCAAAATCGTCTGCGCCATCTCTTCCTGAATTACATCGGCCTCACGTCGCTTCTGTTCCGCGAAAACTGCTCGTTATCGTGCAGGCTGCGCTATCCCGCGTCCTGCTTTCCGCGTCGGGACTATTGACTACCGCGCTGCTCCATCTGGAAAATCAGACTTTCGGCTTTGAGCAGGACCGACGGACCATCGTCAGCTTCGATCCCCTGCTCGCGGGTTACCGTGTCGATCAACTTGACGCGCTCAACCGGAGCATTCACGATTCCTTAGCCGGCCTCCCAGGCGTCGAGGCCGTTGCCCTTGCATGGTATTCGCCCCAGAGCGGGAAGAGCGATAATACAGATGTTTTCATCGCGGGACATCCCGCTCCGGGACCGAAAGACGACGCCGGTTCTTTGTTCGATCGCATTACTCCCGGCTATTTCGACGCCATTGGTAATCGATTGTGGCTGGACGCGCAATCAACGATCTAGACACCGCTAATTCGCGGCACGTTGCCGTCATTAACCAGGCGTTTGCGCGAGAATTCCTTCACCATCAAAATCCGATTGGCGAGCACTTCGGGATGGACGGTCTCGCCCACGCCGCGGATTATGAGATTGTCGGTGTAGCCCAAGACGCTAGATATAACACCTTCGATCTCGATAAGCCTGTTGGTCCGGCTTGTTTTCTCGCCGAAGCGCAGACGAACGCAAATGCGGCCGATAAACTTTTTGAGACCGATTCGCACTTCCTGCGAGCTGCCGTCATCGTGACCAGACCTGGCGTCACAGTTTCGGAAGCCGCCATACGGGGAGCCATCGCCGCCGCTGATCCCAATCTGCCTGTAGTCTATGTGCAAAGCCTTAAACAGCAAGTCGCGGCGACCTTCAGTCAGCAACAGTTGATTGCCCGCCTCACCTCGCTCTTTGGAGTTCTTTCCCTAATCCTCGCTTGTATCGGACTGTATGGGATTACCGCCTATAATGCCGGACGGCGCACCAACGAGATCGGCGTGCGTATGGCGCTCGGGGCAGACCGACGGCACGTCATCGGCCTGATCCTCCGAGGAGCGTTTGCGCTGATTGCTCTCGGATTATTGCTGGGAGTGCCGCTGAGCTTGGGGGCAGGGGGCTTACTCAGTAGCGCGCTCTACGGAGTCAATCCTTACGACGCGACCATTATCGGCGCGGCTATTCTTGCCCTGGGAGTCTCAGCCTTCCTCGCGGCGATCGTTCCGGCGATCCGGGCAAGCTCGATTTCTCCAATGCAAGCGCTGCGGGTGGAGTAAAAGACACCGACGATTCATTACGATGAGCAAGGAATTACAGACTAGACATCAGAAACCCGGCGATCTCGTTATCTTTGATTTTGATGGAACGCTGGCTGACACCAGACAAGTCTTCATTAACGCTGTCGGTGCGGTGCCTTACAAACGGGACGAGGCTGCACGATTGAAAGAGCTGGACGCTTACGAGGTGCTCCGATACCATGGAGTGCGACCGGATCAGGTTTCCCGGTTTATCGAGCTCTTGCGCTTGGAAATGAGCTCAAGGACGTCCGGAATCCAACTATTTCCAAACGCCTTCTCTGTTCTCTCTGAACTCGTGTCTGACGGACATACTCTGGCCGTCGCTACCTCAAACTCCCGCGAAACCATGGAGGCGGTTATCGGCGAGAGAGTCGATAAGTTATTCTCCACCGTTTGCTTTAACACGCCAATCGCGGGGAAAGAAAAAGCATTGAAGAAGTTGGTGTTCAAGAGCAAAGCCGCTCCCTCGTCCGTCTTTTATGTTGGCGACGAGCTGCGAGATTTCCAGGCGGCCAACGCTGCCGGAATCAACTTCATCGAAGTATCGTGGGGCTTCAACACTGCCGACAGTCTACAAAGGGCGGGCTGTCGCACCATCATTGACAGTCTATCGGAACTGCCGGCGCTGCTTTCTCCTCAAAGATCAGAAGACCTGACACAGCATTTGAATGCACTATCCTGACACAGCATTTGAATGCACTATATGGATATGCCATGATTCTGAGCCGCGACAGTGCCACTGCGGCAGATCTGGTGCAAGAGACCTATCTGCGCGCCATCGCGGCCAAGGACAGACTTTGGAAAAACAGTGCCGTCAAGAGTTGGCTCTTCACCGTTCTTCGGAATATCTGGCTGAACCAATTGCGCAAAGCCAAGGGTGAGCAATCCTTCGAGGCAGACGGCAATGGAATTGTAAGTCATTATGCGGACGGTTCGCCTGGCCGCAGTCTGAATCCCGGCAGCCTATATGAGCAGAAGGTGGCTCGTGAAATGGTTCGCGCCGCAATTGCCCAGTTACCGCAGGAGTTTCGTGAAGTGATTCTCTTGCGGGAATTCGAAGATCTTCCGTACCAGGAGATCGCGGAAATACTGGGCTGTCCGCCTGGAACCGTCATGTCGCGGCTGGCACGCGCACGCGCGAAGCTGCGGACCCTCCTGGCCGCAAACTCGCCCGACGGGAATTTGTCAAACCAATCGACCGGCACTCGGAGTACCGTGGCGGGTATGTGTCTTTCGTTCATCTCGCCCAAATTCCCGATTTTCTAGACCCGCACGGGAATAAGCACAATAGTTATGTGTTTTACTGCTGTCGCGCTAATTTGCGAAGGTCCCCGCATTTGATCGGCACGGGCGAGTGATAAAACAGGGATGACTGCGCACGAGGAACATTTCAGTAAAATCTCGCACTACGTGCAAGACGAACTTGCGGGCGAGAAGTTGGAAGAATTCCAAGCCCATCTCGTGACATGCGCGGCCTGCACGGCGGAATTAGAACAAGAGAAGGCTCTATCTGCTCTACTGCGCCAGTTGTCGCCTTTGTATGAGGTATCAGCGGAATGTGCCGAGTGCGTCCATGAATTGCTGGCTGCACCCTGTGCCGTACAGCCTGTAATGCCAGCGGCTCAGTCTCGACAGGTGGCGAATACCCGGGGTTGGCTGCGGCTACCTCGCTGGAGATTACTGATCGCCGCTGCCACCGTCATTGTCCTGTTTTTTCTAATTCAGCCGATCATGGTCCGACAAGCTCGCGCGGACAGCTACGTCAACGCCGCAGTCACCAGTCATCACCAAGTTGTGGAAGACCGATTATCATTCGGGATTCGGTCCAATTCCGCGAAGGAGGTAACAGCCTGGATCGCCGGTCGAGTCCCTTTTAATTTCCGCCTGCCGATACCTGCTAATACGAGGCCCATTCAACCGGCTTACCGATTGGCGGGTGCGTCGCTCATAAACTTCAGGGAGCATCCCGCCGCACTGGTCACCTATGAAAGGCAAAGGGACAAAGTTACTCTGCTTGTCGCATCCAACCGTTACGCCACGGTAGCGGGCGGCAATCGAATTCGGCATCAGAATTTAATCTTTCACTACTTTACTGTTGACGGCGCAACCGTAACTACCTGGAGTAATCACGGTCTTTCTTATGCGCTTGTGACATCGAATTCGAGTGCTGAGCAAGATTTGAAACCTTGCTTGGTTTGCCATCAAGACATTCCTGACCGCCGCCTTTTTCAAGTCCTCCGCCAGCACTGAGATTGCGTGAGAGATTCAATCAATCCACTTTGTATCAATCCTAAACTGTGTTACAGGATTCTAAGCCGCGTGACACGGCGGAGTGTGTGCTTAATCTTATTCGGCAGGTGAGGACGAAAAACTCGGTTTTCAGGGCACTGCCTATAACACCAGCCAGATACTACAGGATTGGGATATAGAGAGATCGTTAATGCTGCGAGGAAGCTGCTGTCGAGTGGAACCCTGCCGCGCTAAGTCGCTCATAGTCTCGGAGCTTCGGTCCCGACCCTTTCGATGGCTACCGGCCACCGCCTTCGGTATCGAAGTTGCCGGATTGATGAACGACAATCAGATTTCTTGCCGGCGACAACTAAAATTCCCGGCAACGGCAAGGCGTAAACGATACAAGTCGAAAGACTTGTATGGTGAGCGATCAGCAGGTAAAGCGGTTGTGGCGCTTGGCGCCGAAGTTGTCGTTAGAAGTGGCGGCAGCCAAGGCGGGCATGGATGCGAAGACTGCCAGAAAGTACTTGCGAGCGCGACAGCTGCCGAGCGAGATGCAGCAAAAACACACTTGGCGGACTCGGCCCGATCCGTTTGCGGACGTCTGGGATGAGATAGAAGAGCGGTTGCGGGTCGATCCCGGGTTGCAAGCCAAGACGCTGTTCGAGTATTTACAAGATCGTGAGCCAGGGCGGTTCCGGGAAGGCCAGCTGCGAACGTTGCAGCGCCAGATCAAGAACTGGCGGGCGCTAGAAGGGCCCCCGCGTGAGGTGTTTTTTGCGCAAGAGCACTATCCGGGTGAGCTGTGCCAGTCTGACTTCACGCATTGCCGAGAGTTAGGCGTCACGATCAACGGGCAGGCATTCCCGCATCTGATTTATCACTTCGTGCTGAGCTACTCAAACTGGGAGACGGGGACGATCTGTTATTCGGAAACGTTCGAAAGTCTCAGTGAAGGCCTTCAGAATGCGCTGTGGGAGTTGGGCGGAGTGCCGAATGAGCATCGTTCCGACCGCATGAGCGCCGCAGTCAACAACCTCATAGATACGCAGGAGTTCACGCGAGCTTATGAAGCATTGCTGCGGCACTATGGCCTGACCGGGCAGAAGATCCAGACCGGAGAAGCGCACGAGAACGGCGACATTGAGCAGCGGCATTACCGCTTCAAGCAAGCAGCCGATCAGGCTTTGATGATGCGCGGCAGTCGGGATTTTGCGACAGCCTCGGCCTATGACCAGTTTCTGCGAA
Source organism: Bryobacteraceae bacterium (assembly GCA_965277435.1). Taxonomy (GTDB): domain Bacteria; phylum Acidobacteriota; class Terriglobia; order Bryobacterales; family Bryobacteraceae; genus Bog-105. The sequence goes on from OZ255821.1 coordinate 284,343, forward strand.
AGCTGTTCGCCAAGATGAATGCCGCCCGGCGCGAGCGGTTTGCAGAAGAACTGCCACAACTTCGGCGATTGCCGGAAGGGCGGCTGGAAACCACGCGGCGCGAACGCGTTCGAGTATCGCCAGGCAGCCTCATTCATGTTCATCGCAATACGTATTCCGTACATAGCCGTTTGATCGGCGAGATCGTCGAAGCTCGCATCAAGTCCGACACGGTGGAAGTCTGGTACGGGGATCGCAAAGTGGAGGAATTGCCGAGACTGCGCGGCCGCAGCAAACACCGTATCGATTACCGGCACATCATTGATTGGCTGGTTCGCAAGCCGGGCGCCTTTGAACACTATCGCTATCGCGACGATCTGTTTCCGGCGAGTTGGTTCCGGCTCGCGTACGACGCGCTGCGGGAAGAACACGGACCTAAGCGAGGTGCAAAGGAATACCTGCAGGTCCTTCTTTTGGCTGCCAAGCGCGGTGAGTCCATGGTAGAAGATGTCATTCGCGTGCTGCTTGGCCGGCACGATCCGTTAAATGCCGACACCGTTGCCCGTCTCACTGAACCCGGTGCTCCGTCACCGTTGACGACAGTGGATGTTGCTCCGGTGTCGCTGGCGGTGTTTGATGAGCTGCTGTGCGGCGCAGGAACAGCGGCGTGACCACACCAGAAGTCACAGATGTCAAAGCGGCGCTTACGACCGGACTGACCGAACTCCGCTTACCCACCGTTCGGCATTGTTATGAAGAAACGGCGCGCCTCGCGGAACGCGAGACGCTCAGCTATGAACGCTACCTATTACAACTGGTCACGCGTGAGTGCGAGGATCGCCAGCGGAAACGCATCGAGCGACTGCTGAATCAGTCGCGCATTCCGGCCGAGAAAGCATTATCGAACTTCAGCTTGAAGCGGCTGCCGCCCAAAGTAGCGCTGATTACGAAAACGTTACTCGAAGGCGAGTTCCTGGATCGCTGCGAAAACGTCTTGGCGTTCGGCAATCCTGGAAGCGGAAAAACGCACTTGCTCTGCGCCATCGGCCAAGAGTTAATCGCACGTGGACGCCGCATCTACTTCACCACCTCGGCTTTGCTCGTGCAAGACCTGCTGGTCGCGAAACGATCTGAAACTCAGCCGATTCATTAAGCGCCTGGCCGCATTCCAAGGACAGATTATCGACGATCTCGGCTACGTACAGCAGAGCCGTGAAGAAATGGAAGTGCTGTTCACGCTGCTGGCCGAACGCTATGAGCGTGGCAGTGTTCTGATCTCGAGCAACCTGCCGTTTTCCAAATGGGAAGGTATCTTCAAAGACCCCATGACCACCGCCGCGGCCATTGACCGACTGGTGCACCACTGCGTCATCCTCGAGCTGAACATCCCGAGTTATCGGGTGGAGCAGGCGAAAAGAGCAAAAGCAGATGCCAGCATCGAATAGTTCAAATGGGGCTCTGCCCTGTACGCTTCTAAGTAGGCCCAATCGAGCGTTTTGATTCGGTGGGCCGCTCGACCACCCATCGGGAGTGCTAGGTTCTGCCCGGCGTTCGGAACGCCTGTTTGGGAGTTGCGCCTCGACGGTGTGGTCCGTGATGGAAAGTCTCGTGGGGAGTTTGCGCGTTGGAGCGCCAGTACAGGGGCGACGTTCGTCACGGCGGTCGAGAGGTCGAGAGGTCGAGAGGTCGAGAGGTCGAGAGGTCGAGAGGTCGAGAGGTCGAGATAAGGGAGGAGATAAAAGCGTTGGCGCAGGATTTTGATTTTTATGTAGGCATTGATTTAGCTGCCGCAAAACACCATGTGTGTGTCGTGACTCGCGCGGGGAAGGTGATCGGAGAATTAGCCTTTGAACACAGTGGCCCCGGACTGAGTGCTTTCACTCGGTGGTTAGACAAGCTCACGAGCGGCGCCACAGTGGACCGTGTTGCGATCGCAGCGGAAACTCCGCGAGGGCTCATTGTCGAGAGCATTGTGGAGCGTGGGTATTCAGTGTTTTCGATTAATCCGAAGCAGCTTGATCGGTTCCGTGACCGTCACACGGTAGCGGGTGCAAAAGACGATCGACGAGACGCCTTTGTATTGGCCGACTCACTGCGTACGGATCAGCCGCTGTTTAGGCGGTTAGCGCGGGAGAGTGCAGATATCATTCGCTTGCGTGAACTGTCCCGGCTTGAGGATGATCTTATTCAAGACCACGGTCGGCTTATCAATCAACTGCGCGAGCAACTGCATCGTTACTTTCCGCAGCTGCTCCAACTCAGCCCTGCTGCGGAGGATTCGTGGCTGTGGGATCTGATGAGATAGCTCCAGTGTCCGCGGCAGCGTGTAAGTTGACGCGCGGACGTATCGAGCGATTGTTGAAGCGGCATCGCATCCGCCGGCTTACCGCTGATGAGGTCATGACTGCACTTCGGGTTCCGGCGCTCAATCTCGCGCCAGGTACTACGGAGGCAGCGAGCGAACATGCCTTACTTCTACTGCCCCGGCTTCGATTGATCCGGGAGCAACGATTGGACACGGCGACTCGAATAGAAACTGTACTCGATGAACTCGCTGCACTGGGCTTCGAAAGAGGCGACTCGGGAGCGGAATGGCCGAGCGATGTAGCAGTTCTCCGATCGTTGCCCGGTGTCGGACGTATCGTGGCCGCTACTCTACTGTCCGAGGCACCGCAGGCTATCGCTGATCGCGATTATGAAGCATTGCGCTCCTATGCCGGAGCTGCTCCTGTTACCCGACAGAGCGGCAACAAGAAAACCGTCGTGATGCGGCGAGGTTGCAACAACAGACTTCGGAACGCGATCTATCACTGGGCGCGGGTCGCGACGATGTCCGATGAGCGCAGCCAAAGCTATTACGCGAAGCTCAGAGCTCGAGGACATTCTCACGGGAGAGCTTTAAGGACGCTAGCTGACCGTTGGCTCAGCGCACTGATGGCTATGCTGAAAACTCACGAGCGTTTTGACCCCGCTAAATGGAACTCTGGCCCTGTAAATTCACAGGCGAGAACATCATGAAATTTTTTGGTGGAGAAGGCCGGAAGGGCAGTTCTTGCCCTTTCCGGCATAACCAGAAGGGGCCCGCAGCGAAGAGTCTGTCAAACCCTTGCGATAGCAACCGCGAAGCGGCGCGGAGCCACGCGCAGGGCACGAGCATGGCGAGCGGGGTTGACTGGCCCGTGAGCGAAGGGCATTCAACGTCGGGCGCAAGCCCTTCCGACAGCCTTTATCGCACGGATGTCTCACGATTTTTCACTTGACAAAAGGTGGGGAGTCCCAAACCCCGGGATTTAGCGCTTTCCAGCAGGCATGCTTGCAGACGGGCGGCTCGCCGCCGCCCACCATGCCCGCACCTAAGTAGGCGCTCAGGTTCCATCCCTGGAGAGCCTTACCCTCCTCTCAGGCAGGACCAGCATAGCGATTTACCGTGCGATCACCGCTCACCCGAGCGCCCGATGGCTTTGCATCAAGAAATGGCGCGCTGGTACGCGCTATAACGCAACGGCGCCAGCCGGCTGATGGTCCAGCATCCCCCAAAAATCTTGTCTCAGAGACCAATGAGATACCATCCCGGGAATTTTAATCGTCGCCAAAACGAAAAAATGCTTGACGTCAGTCACCGGATACGCCAAATAGCGCCGAGACTTTTACGTCAGATAGTTCAGAGAGTGACAAATACCGCTCATCGCTGTTTGACGTTTCAGGGACTCGAAGACGGCAGTCGCGATTTGGTTCTCGACGCGGATCTCAAAGTGCTTCCATCAAGTCTTCGGAAAGAAGAGCTCTTTAGAGACATAACGGCCTGTGCCGTAGCAAAAACCAGCCCGTTTTACACGCAATCAGTTTGTCTGATTACAGGGCCGCGAAGCACGTCGCCGTAAATATTCTGGAGAGCGGCAGCCAACACTCGACGCAGCTTTGATTAAGCAAAATCTGCTCCGCGATTGTGCTCTTAAATTTCCGTACCTCAGTGTCGCGCTCCGCATGGTAGCAAGCTTGAATTTCATTACAACTCTGCCGAGATGTATGAGCGAGCTTCCGGTCGACAGTAAGGCGATTCGACTCTTAACGCCATCCCAAGAAATAGAGTCTTTTCGCTACGTCATGTGTGGCATAAGCGTCAACGTGCGGATCCGCGGAGCATTTGGCTGCGCCAGACCATACGCGAGATTACAGCTGAACTTCGTGCTACAACCCATTCAAAATCGCGACGCTGACTCACCACGAGCAAATCAAGGGCGTGTGGACGATCAAGACGATGATGACTGGTAGCACCTGGAGACGACGTGTGAAATCCTCTGCAGCAGCGAATCTGCCGACCAATTGCAGCTGCCGGGTCCCGTTGCGGCAGCCCAGCCGTGTGTGGACCAAGTCAGCGGAACATTGCGCCTGAACAACGTGCCAAGCCGAGGATTAGCCGGCCTACTTACGCCTTCATTAATCCGATCATCTTTCCCCAAAGACCGGTCCGCCATACGCTTCGGCAACAGTCGCGGCAGTATATACTCCTGCAGTTTATTCGGGATGACCTCGTAGCGCCACTTTGGCTTCCGCGTCGTCATGGCATGCCACACCGCATCCGCACGCGCGGTGCCGTCAAGCTCTTACACGCCCGCTCCTGCATTACCCCTGCAAACTTTTCAGAGCCGGACCATACGGCGTGTTCGCATACTGCTCAAGTCAGCTCCGGTCGCCTTTGTTCCAGATCGGCGTCACAATCGCCCCAGGCACGATGATGCTGAGGGCGATACCAAACAACATGAGTTCCCGCCGCAGCGATTCCCTCGCCTTCGAGCGCGTGCTTCGACGCAGAGTATGCGCCCAGAAACGGAAAACCCTCGCTGCCCGTGGTCGACGAAATCTGCACAAGCTCGAGGCTTTACAGCTTTTTTGTGACGATCTCCTGCAGGACGTGCTTGGCCAGCGACAGATCCGCTACCAACGTTTCAGTTTGCCATTCTCCTCCCGCAGCTGGCGCAGCTCTGCCAACTCCGCGATGCCCATCCCGGCATATTGCTTCTTCCAGTTGTAGAACGTCGCTTCACTGATTCTCCATGTCGTACCCGGCTCAGCGCCTGCACGATCTGGTTTGGACTGTGTCCTTTTCTCGGCATCTTTCTCTCCTCCTCTGCTTTCCAGCAGCTGCTCTGGATCGAAAAATACTCTAACAATCCTTGGTTCAGTTTCCGGGGTTTGGGTCACTTGGCAGTTTTTAGGATGCCCGCAATTTCCACAACGGTCTTGCGACTGAACGACCCAACGCTCAAGCAAACTACCTGAACTTCTCCGGGTCATCGACTTGCGCTCATCATGGTTGAGCTTTGGTCGATTTTTCAGTGGGAAAATCTTCGGGGTGCTCCTTCTGCATCTCTACTCCAACCGCCCTGTTTACCTTCTCTCCAAATTCCCTACCACTACTCTCGCTTTCTTCGCTAATAGTAGGCTTTAACGCCTGGACTTTCTTCTGCAGCGCAGGTGATAAAGACGCAGGTTTGCCGGATTGTTTAGCGGTTGCAAAGGATGTCAAATCTTTAAGTTCGTCCTCAGAGTAATGCTTGGAATAGGCAGTTGCTGCCAGATTTACAATGTCATCAATGTTGAGGCCAGCCGTCATACGTTTGCCCCATTCAGTGATGAGCGCCGGATCGCATTTAGGACAGTTACTCCGCAGTTCATCCTGGCAATGTTGAACCAGCTTGGCAATTGAGGCTTGCGCTCGTTCTCGACCACCGGACACCTCTATCAACTTGATAGCCTCAGCCGAAGCATGAGATTCGGAAGCCGGAGGCTGGCTCTGTGAGTCAGCATGCTCGCTGGTCAGAATGGGCCTCATATTTGCAATTACGTGATACGGCGTCGAGTGATCGATGCGGGCGCTTAGCGTGCGTGCTTCACGAGCAGCCTCGAAGGCATCCGCATTAGCCTGCAACTGTTTGAGCTGAGGAATGGTGATCGCCTCATCGATAATGGCGGCCTTGAGATAATGCTGAAATTTGTCTTTCGCAGAGTCGGGTGGAAGTTCTGGCATGCAGGCGCTTAAGGTGGCCTGCAGCGTATAAAAGGCTAGTGACAGGAATAACGTTTTGAATATCTTGGTCATTGTCATTCTCTCCTTGAAACCCTATTTTGTTCGTCTAAACACTAACTCGCTCGGCGCTTCTAGCGAGGAACGTCTTACGCGACCGAATTCAAGACCGAACAGCACTGGCGAGATGGACTTGAGACGGGTCAACGACTTGGCCGTAAAGCCAGTTGCCGGCGCCATCGTATTATCGACATTACGGCCGGTCGCTTGCCATTTTGCTGTCAGAATGTCTCGCTATCGAAACATATGCTTCCACTTAAGGTCCGAAAACTGGAAAGGTGGCAGCCGTGAGTTGGTCTCAATCTCAAAGTTTCTGTCTGCAAGAAGTGAAGTCCATATCTCGTCAAGCTTTATGTATCTTGGCTTCGTCTCTCGCGCCAACCTCGGTTGAAGTCCTCCAACAATGGCGCTGATGAGGGCGGTTCGCAACAGCAACTCGCGTGCAGCTACGCTCGAACCGATCCCAAGCCGTCCTAGGCAATCGGCGCGACTAACGGGGGAGCGCTGGACTTCCCCAGGCCAAACACCGGCATCCCGGAGCCGCACCTACCCATTTCACGACAAAACAGTGCTGGTGACCTGCTGCGGTCGCCTGTGCCTGCATCCCAAGAAAATCAAACTGAACAAATCCTTGGCGCGCCAAGCCGTCGGTATCAAAGAAGTCGAAGACGGTTTCTGGCTCGTAAGCTTTAGGGATTACGACCTGAGGTTATGTCGATCTGGAAGAAAAGCTTTGCAGCCCCTCACAAATCCTTTCGGGCCAAGAGTATTACCTATGTCTTAGAAACGATTCGTTATCTATCTGTTCAATCTGGACAAGTTGGAATTAGCCCCTTCCTCGACGCAAAGAAGATCGCAAGATCGGGCCTGTCCCCTTGGGTGAGACAAACAGTTAACTGGGGGCAAGTCCAATATGCCACTGCGCGCCGCTAGCGAGCGGCAGCTTTACATTTTGCCGGAGAGTAGTGATACCGCACCGAAGAGGACTACACCTACCGAGTATCATCATTCGACTCATCGGGTCGAAATACCATGATGTCTGACATGGCGACGGCCAGTTCCTGTGAAAAGTTCTGCAAAGGTGCTGGGTCGGAAGTTCTCGAGTAAGTTTTCCAGAAGCAAACCTCTCACGGAAGAAGCTTTGGTGTCGGCAGGGTCTGCGCTAATTGTGGATCGCCGAGAAGTCCGAACCTTGTCTGGAAAAAGGGCACTACCACCTCGGCGAGTACTTCTCGGACCTGTGGCATTTGGCTTCGCGCCGCCGCTGTGTTTACGTGATAGTAGTTAGCGTAAGATGTTTCGTCATTGACGATGTTCTTCATGACCTCATGCGCCAGAACAAGGTTGGCATCGCTGTCTTTGTCAGCACCGTAGCCTTTGGCTGCAACATGCGCCCGGTTCTGCATGACGCCCGCTACTGCTTCATTGATGATGCTGCCGAGCCCCGGTGTTAGACGCGCCGCTGTCGAGGCCGCGCTAAGTTGTTTCGCGAAACCCGAAAGAGCGAAGATAGCGTGCCCGCTCTCATGCGCGAAGGTCCCGATGTGTGACGCCAAGCCTTCCGGTGTCACTGTTCCCGTTCCGCCGGTTAGCATCTTTTCACTGAGTATGACTTGATGCCCGTTCCAATACGAAGCTGAATGATCCTGCGCGCCACGCACCATCACGTAGGGAACCTTGTAAAACGCGAGCGACTCTGCCTCTGCAGTTCCGAGCCAGCTCAGTCGAGCCAGGTAAAGGAAGGCTCTTGTTTCATCGGCTTTATCGCGGCTGTCACCTTGTGCGTTAAGATAGCCAACCACGTCTACGAGTTGATTGTCCGTCAAACGTTTGATGAGCGTCGCATGTACTTCCCCCGGTACGCCTGGATCTCGTAGGACCGCCGCATAGAAGCTGCGATTACTCTCGTCAGCAAGGCTGTCAACCAGATGCCCCATGTGTCTGACGGCTATTTCGAACGACTGCTCCGTCGTAAGATTCTCACAGAAAGCGAGCCTCGTCTTGATGAGGCCGGCAGATTCGCCGGCGAGCCGTTGATCGATCGGACTTGCGAGGAAAAATCTCGCCGCCGTCTCCAGCTCTCTATTTCCGTGGCCGATCTGTTTCCGCAAGTCCGCCATCCTCAAGCGCTCTCTGCCGGACGCGAGTTGATCGGAGTTCTGCAGTAGGACAGTCGCGGCGGCCGGGAGATTGGTCGTAGTGCTAACCGATTCTGCGCCAGGTGCTTGCATGCGCAATCCCGAGCTCTCGCCAGGCGTGAGAGATTGCCCACTTAGCTGGAGCGCGAGCAGTGATATACCAAACAACGATGTACGACAAAGTGACGAATGCAGACAATAGCGGTGAAATGCGACAAACACAATGAATCCTTATCCAAATAGACCGAAGGCCACAAGTTACTCGTGCGGCCGTTTCTAAGGAGTAAACCCCGTCGCGACGTTTTTATTTCACAATCCGGCATACGAATTCGCATATTTAACGACCAGGCCATTGCCGACGTGGAACCAGCTGCTCTTGCGACAGATGTGATACACCTTCTTGTGATTAGTTATCTAACCCTACTAGGCAATAAGGTGGTCAGTCGAAGATGTCCGAATCGCGCCAACCCGTGTATCCATTGCCAAGGGCGCGGTCGGGTTGTCTGACCGGCTGATAGCGCCGGCTGCTTCGACTGATCCCTACCAGCCTGCAGCGTTCGTTGATCTTGTATTGCTCGATCGTATAACTCACAGCCGTTCTCCTCGCTGCATGGCCACAAGCTTAGCCTGCGTAAACCGCTGTAGTGTTCTTCACAACTGTGAGGCAAAACGCAGCAATCGTCTCCTCTGTGTCCGCTTTGCCGCCTTAGATCTCCGGGCAGAAACTCGTCGAATTACTGGACGCACCAATTTAACCAGAGTCCCTGACACTCCGAGGAGCCACAAGATGATGGGGCCTGCCCAGTTCGACCTAATGAAGAAGAACTCCTGCTTCATCGCGGTCAGTCGGGGCGCAATCTACGACATGAACAGTCTGGTGAAGGCCCTTGATGATAAACATCTAGCTGGCGCAGGCGTAGATGTGACCGATCCTGAACCACTACCCAAGGGTCATCCACTATGGGGTTTCAAGAACGCAATCATCACTCCACACATTGCCGGACGTTCGGATCAAGATGTGGAACGGATGACCGGAACGATCGAAGAAAACCTTAGGCGTTTCGTTCAGGGCAAGCCGTTGATCAATGTTTTCGATAAGGACAAGGGTTACTAGACACAACTTCGAATCGCTTACGGCTAAGCCGGACCTATCTGAATAGCCGAGCTATTTACAGTATCGGCCGGGCAGGAGGGGCTTCACTTTTGCGATTGCTCGTCCAACACTCGCACCATCTTACGGATCCCGCTTTAAATGCCAGTGTCGTTGTGCGGAATGTAACCCTGATCAATCGATAAATCGCCATCACGACTGTAGACGGGATTCGTAAACCCTTCCCATCCAGGGAAGATCTATAACGTTGAAGGAGTCTCGCGCGACGTCTCTAACGGCAGTAGGAATTTCGCAAACTAACCGTAAAACTGACTTAAAAGCGGGAACCGACTTGATTGCGAGAAGTTGTAGCGTTACTACTCATCAGTCTTCGCCGCAGGCTGATATAGGCAATCCTGCGCAGTTCGGCCCAATCCGCGTAGTACGGCTGCTTGCAATATTGCAATTAGAACATCATATGGTTCGGAGGCAATCCTAGCAGGGAACGGCCATGTAATTCGTAACTGGTATCGAGATCGAAAGCCACATGGCTGGAAACCATAGATACGTCGCGAAGTACTCGTTGAAACGGCTGATCAAGCATATGAACACTCGAACCTGCACCTTCTGCCAAATGCAGGACAGCTTTCCGGCACAGGCTCACTGCATAGCTACCTTTCGCTCTGCCAGCAATTCGCTTGGAAATCTGTTCCTCTAGTTCAAGATCCCCTAAGGCCCCGGCATTTCGCGCCGCATCGCGCATCAGCAATTCCGCCGTAGCGATCATGACGTCGGCCTCAGCGAGCCGGATCTGTGCTGCCGGCTTTTCGGACTGCTCACTGCTGCCTTTCGGTATCCGCTCAGTCATATGCTCTCTGAAGATTTTCAGAGCACGACGAGCTGCGCCGAGCGCCACCACCGATGAGATTACTTGAGCAAACGAGAAGGCGGGGGCGCGGTAAACAGGTTGCGTATAAAGTCGTGCCGCTAAACCCTTACCTATCATGCCGCCCATGTCACGCAACACATGACTTTCCGGTACGAAGAGATTCTCAACCTGGACTTGGTGGCTTCCGGTCCCCGCCATACCGTCTGCATGCCAGGTATCGAGCACCTTTGCTTCACGTGCCGGGAACAGTAACATGACCATCTGTGGCGGTGGGCCAGATGGCGGTAGAGTTGCCACGGCCATAATCCAGTCGGCATGCATGATGCCAATGGCCCAGTCCCACGAGCCAGAGACGCGAATACCGCCGGTGATTTCTTCAACCGTAATAGAACCAGCCGGGGAAGTAAGCTGCGGAGCAGTGACATACGGAAAATCACCTGCCCATAGGTCCTGCTGAATCTCGATCGGGTAATTTGCAATGTTGCGATTGTGTGCGGCGCAAAAAGACGCTGTCCAACCAGTTGACGCACACGCCTCTGCAATCGGCAGCGTTGCATCAAGAAAACTTTCAAGATCGGTAGCCATACCGCCGAACTCTCTCGGGACCAGCTGATAAAAATAGCCAGAACGCTGCAATGCAGCCCAGACCTCATCTACTGGCTTCCGTAGCCGTTCAGCTTCGGATGCATACTCAGCGATCATGGGCGCTAACGCAGAGGTACGCTGTGTCAACTCTGCCGGCGTGAGATTTGCCGCTTCCTGGCGCTCAAGAAAACTCCCGAAAAGGCATCGGTCTGTTACAACTTCCATTTTCCCCATAGAAGATATTTTCCTGCCGCAGAACAGAAGCGGGTCTTGCATTAACTCGGCGCAATTTTCGACGCCGTAATTGCGGCTACTGCCCTCTGTTCCTATTGCTAATCGTCATGCACTACATGCGACAGCGTAGAGGAAGTTATCCCTTTCAGCAACATAACCCGGTTCGTGTAAGTTTATTCCATCAAACTCGGTGTTCCGTGCTTTGGCCTGGAGTGGGTTTAGTTCAACGGGCAGGCCCCCCTGTGAGCAGATGATCTCTGTTGTTCCCTTGGGAGGTTGTTCCGAAAATTCACTCAGGTAGCCATTGGTATTCTGTTGCAAACTCCGTGAAAGATAAATTTTGAGGATGCCGAAGCCACGCTTCACTCGTGATCTTTTGTTTCGTGGGCGGCGGTTCAAGGACGAGGTGATCATTGTCGCGGTTCGTTGGTACCTCACGTATCCATTGAGCTATCGGCAGATCTGTGAACTGCTGCGAGATAGAGGGATTTCAGTTGCGGCCACCACCGTGATGCGCTGGGTCCTGCGCTATGCTCCTGAATTCGAGAAGCGCTGGCGACCCCACGAGAAATCTGTTGGGCTGAGCTGGCGTGTCGACGAGACGTATATAAAGGTTGCTGGCGAATGGACCTATCTCTATCGAGCCGTTGATGGCGAGGGCCGCACAGTCGACTTCTTCCTCAGCAAACGACGGGACGTACGGGCGGCCAAGACGCTATTTCGCCTCGCTTTGCGCAAACACGGCGATCCGCTATCGATCACGCTGGACGCCTACGCTGCTTTGCATCGAGCTGTTCAGGAGCTGAAAGCCTCCGGTGAGATCTTCTACCAGAAGATGCGTGTGCGCTCCTGTGCTTACCTCAACAACGTGGTCGAGCAAGATCATCGGCGGGTAAAGAAAAGAGTGCAGCCGATGCTTGACTTTCAGTCCTTCGATAATGCGCGGGTGGTTAGAGGGCGTTTGAAAAGTCATGCCGGCTCGAGTCGGTTGAGCATAATGCGAATGGCCGCAATATCGATCATGGTTTCTGACGTCTGTACATTGTATTCGTAGTCTTTGCTGAAACGACGATTACGGCCAAGCCAAGCGAATGTACGCTCCACAATCCAAGTCAGCCCGGTGATCTTGAACGCGCGCTGGCGTCGTTTAACGATTTGTAAACGCCAGCCGGCATCACGCCCAATCTCACGAGCAAGCTTCCGGCTTTCGTGTCCAGCGTCCGCTATCACGGTGCGAATGTCGGGAAACAACGGGCTCAAGCCACCGAGCAGCAAAGACGCTGCACGCCGATCCGATAGATTGGCAGCCTCGACTCTGCATGCGATCGGCAGACCCAACGTATCGACCAGAATGTGACGCTTGCGTCCTTTGATGCACTTATGCGCATCGAAACCGCGGATTCCTCCGCGCTCTGTCGTTTTCACTGACTGTCCGTCCATGATCACTACAGATGGACACGCGGAACGGCCGGCTTCGGTGCGCAAGTGCTCATAGATCGTACGTTGTATACCTGTCCACACGCCGGCGTTTTTCCAGGAACGGAAATAGTGATAGACGGTGCCCCAGACCGGGAACTCGCGCGGAAGCAGTCGCCATTGGCAACCCGTGCGCAGCAGATAAAAGATTGCGTTCAGAATGGCACGAAGCTCGGTCGTGCGTGGCCGTCCACCCGGTAGCGGTGGCGGCAGGAGAGGTGCAAGCAGTGTCCATGCTGCATCGCTCAGGTCTGTCGGATAGCAAGTCGTCTCTGGCAATCACCAGTTTCGGGTGCAAGCATCCTGTACCTTTTCAAACACCCTCGCAGCCCGGGCGTCATAAACAGATCCATTGATTTGGAGACTATCCGCTGAGAGAGTCATAACGGGAGGAGTGAAGAGAGAATTCGTCGCAGATCGATTCGCTCAGCAGCTTACGAATCGACAGTTTGGATCGGGTGCCTAGAGTTATTCCAATAACGATCAGATGAGCGTCGAAGCTACGTGCCTGACCGACAGGTCTCCTTTCGAGCCAATTGCCACCCATAAAGGCGATGAAGTGCTGCGGAGCGCCCGTCCGATCCGCTGGAAGGCCCAAAGCATATCGATTCATTGATCTCGCGTCGTCTTTGTCATTGTTCAACGCATGTTGGTTCAGTCCGCCGTCACGTTCAAATGGATTCACCGGAACAAGAAAGACTGCTCCTTTGTTGGTATCAACCACACCGATGAACCATTTCCGTTCTCCGCAGTCTGCCAATCAAACAAAGTTCCCTCTACCGGGAAAGATAACGATGAAGGATAGGGATTATATGTAATGTCTGTGTTTACGCAGGGCTTCTCATTCTCTAAAACACGGAGCACCGGAATTTTATTCCGAAAACTTGGCGGCTTGCAGTCTGCCGTAGGCAGAGTCTGTGAGATTGACGAGTTCTGCTACTTGTCAGCGCGCTACCTGAGCGACGCAATGTATACCGGACAGTGAGCCCGGGGTGAGCACGCTTGCCGCAGGCCCGGAAAACTCAAGCCGTTCCGTGAGAGGAATGCCGTTTACAACAATCGGAGTGCCGGAAATCTCCAGTGGGTAGGCAAGCCGTAATGGATCGCCGGACTGTTCGATGCGGCCCCGGTCAACGAGGCGGAGTAGGGCCCAGGGGCCGGAGAATTGCAGCGGAAGTTCGTTCGGGCCATAGCTCGCAATTAACTCCGCGCTTTGCCCCGATTGCGCCGCCCAAGTGAATTGCCGGGAAACATCGGAGCCGGAGAGCCGCTGGGTGGCGAGAGCGAGCGTGACGCTCTGGATACCGGACGAACGTAGGATGCGCGTGTTGAACGTAAGCGCCGGGGCGCCTTCCCCATTGCTGAACAAGGCATTCGACAGGCGCGCCACATGATTGAAGAACTGAACAAACGCCGGTGTGGGTTTGATTCCTGGGTTGGGAGCTACGATCCATTGACGGCCCTGCTGCACGAGCAGCGACTTTAGATTGGCTTCATAGAACTGCCAAAGTGAGCCGGTAGCAGGTTTCAGGGCCTCTGTGACCTCGGCTGGCGTCGCTTCCGCCGTGGCGTTGCGGTCGAAGGGAAATTTCGTCAACAATGGTGCAAAACTGCTACAAAATGCTCGGCCGGCCGAGTTGACCTGTACGGGGGCCGCCCTTCTCAGCATTTCTTCGACATCTGTGATAGGCTCTTGCAACAACTTGACAAGGGTCTGCTCGACATGACCGACGCGGTCTATATCGAAAGACTGCGCGGTTTGACTGACCGCCGAGTGGGCGCTGATAGCGGCGGCAATGACAGGCTGGGTCAGCGTCGGATTATTCATGGCGGATGGGTCTTGTGCGAACTGGGCCAAAGCGCCCTGCAAGTTAGTAAGCCCGTTCATGTACGCAGCATTTGGAGGAGCAATCAGCCGATCGGTCAAGTTGCCTGGCTCAACCGCTTGCACCGGTTGGAAATGATGTGCGATCTCCTGGCTCGCGCTCGCTGTATTGCGGGAAGCGACGGCCAACAATGCAAGCAACGCGGAGTTCGGCGCGGAGAGGCTTTGCAGCTTCTCCCGTGCGTCGCCAAGGCTTCGATAGCGGATGACGGAAGCGGAATGAAGATAGGTTTGCCATTGTGAAATGAAGTCAGAGGCATATTGTTCGTTGAGTCTTTGGGAAATCACGCCGGCAGTCGCGGTCAGGGAAGCTTGATCGCCAAGTACCCACGATTCGCCGGTAAAGTAGCGTTCAGGATGCGCGATGGCGTTTTCCATGAAGACGGAGCCGGGCCGTGAAAAAGCCCCCGGGACGACATGCGTTTCCGACACGGTGGTGGCGGAGCCGGGAAATAGCCGATTGAAGTCGATGTCCGGGCAAGTACGGTTTGCGGCCGCGAGCATACCCTGATACATACGTTTGAAATCGCCGAAGCTGTTGAGATACTGCCGTGCATGCGCTACAACCGAGCCGGATGGCGCGATGTCATACAGTCGGGCCACGCGGAGTTCATCGGCATAAAAACGGAACTGGTTCAAAGCGAGTTCCTGCTGTGAATTTGCAGAGGGACGTTGGCCATTCAGCCAGAATTGGAGGAGAACTGGCGCAAGAAAATCGGCGGTGCTGTGCTCAGGATTCGAAGTGGAGATTAAGTAGGCGCGCAGTGGATTGTAGGCGGCCAGGTAGTCGGCATTGGACGGCGCCGAGGGAGGCAAAGCATCGAGTGTTCGAACGAGATGATCTTGTGTAGTGGTAAGCAGCAGGGAGCGAAACCGCGCAAAGTAAAGCTTGCGTGTTGGGGAGAGCAGCCTAGAGCCACGGTATAAGCCCCACCGATACATCAGCGGAGCGCCGTCATGCTGATAATCCTCAAGTTGCAACAACACGGTACGCAAACGGTCGAGAGCCGAGAGTTGCGTCACGCTGGCTAACGTTTGTGGAACTTCCGTTATGGAGGGCAGCGCCGTTTCCGCGGACCTGATGCTGCGCTCCAGCGACAGATTATTTCGGTATGAGATTGTGACGCAAACCAGCGAAGCCGCAAGCGCCAACGAAAACGTACCCAGAGCTGCGCGGCGCAATTGGGAGATTTGTGAGCTCGACGTAGAACGTTCTTTTCTACTCTCGCCGGAGAGCAGGATTTCGGGGAAAAGGCGGGGCAGAAAGCACCATTGCGCCACTTTGCGCGTGACCCGTGGCGATGTATCATGCGTCTTGCCACTTTCCATCGCTCGTGGGGAAAAAATTTGTGTAGCGTCGACATGCATCAGCGCTCTCCGGGGGACCTCCGCCGGTGCGCTCAGCATCTCTTCGAGAGCGTGGGCGCGTACGCCTGTGCTGTAAAAGCCATGCAGAACGGGATTTGCCTGTAAGTGGCTGGGTCGCGTTAGCTCGATCAAATGCGCTACTAAGTTACTGCGTAACTTCTGCAACTCGCGCGGGAATTGATAGATAGAGGGTACATGCTCTGAAGCAGGTTCCCGCCCGAGCAGTTCCAGGCGAAACTCGCCAAGTGAAAAGAAAAGCTGGTCGAGCGCCGATGACACCACGAGGGAAGCGCGCTCGGCGTACACGCCATCCTGGAAACTGCCACGTGGAATGGATACCCCAAGCGGCTCTTGTGCTTCGTCGGCATTCAGGTTGCGAACATATTCCGCAAAGCCTGGTACGCGATCTAATTTAGTAAGAATTACGTAAACCGGCAATTCGCGCCCTAGCTGACTCGCTATCCGGCGAAGCGCGGCGTTCGTATCCCGCCCAAGCGCCAACGTCGATTCCGCCGCACTCTCTCCAAAAAACGACTCGCAACTGACGCACACGACAGCGGCTCGCAAGGGAAGAGTCGGACTGAGAACGGATCGAAGCAGTCGCGGACTGGTGTGGCGAACAAGCATGCTCCAAAGCGATGCATCCCTCCATAGCTCTTCGCCGGAATCAATCAGAAGAGCTTCCTGTGCATACCAAATATTTGCTATATCAGTCGGCTGCACGGCTTCGTCCTGGTAGACATGGCCTGCCAACAGTTCCGGGTCGAGTCCTGACTTAAGCACCATAGTCGTTTTGGCTGTGTTCGGTCCCCCGAGCACGTAGAGTGCAGGAAGTGCTTGGAAGAAGCGCAAACTCCTGATCTTGGCAGAGCCGAGTCGTTGTTGCGCCAGCCGCAGTAACGATGCAAGCTCGGAAGCGCTGCCGGCGTGCGTGGGGCCATTTTCCGCTTTTCGACCGCTGTTGGAAAACCGGTAAACAATGATCGCCGCGCCGACGCCCGCGAGTACAATACAGGCCCTGAAGGCGATGAGTGCACCGTCTTGTAAACGTAAGGCGGAACCGGCCAGCCAGCTCACCAGGAGTGCTACGAACAAGAATAGAGAGGGAAGGAGGGACGAAGACATACGAAATTTTAGGAAACGGAAACAGCGCGGCTGTCTACAATCCTGGGGCACGAAGGATTCTCGAGTCGCGGGGCCAGTGGCGTAAAGGAATGGCTTTGAAGGGCAGGGACGCCGGAATTTAAGGAAATGCTATATGCCAGGAACATAATCAGCAGGAGGGAAGCAAGCGCCGTGGCGGTCCACAACAAGCACTTGCTCCAAAAGTCCAGGCGTCGCGTATATTCGGAGCGTGCTTCGGTTACATCAATCGTCAGAAAAGCGCTGCTGCCGCGAATTCGCTCGATACGTGCTCGCGCCTGCCGTAGCATAGCGTGCATTTCGCCGCTGTCGACCACGGCGTAGCGTCCACGGTAGCCAAGCAGAAGACAAAGGCAATGCAGTTCGAGCACGTCGGCAAGCTGCGGAGAATCGGGCTGCGAAAGATAGCCGTGTAAATTGTAAAAAAAAGTCTCGCCGGCCAGATGTCCGCCGAACAGCTCCTCCTGGAGCGGCCTTCGGGCCCAGCTGGCGAAAGCAGCATCCTGTAGATTGAGGACGCTCTCGTCAAGTAGCGCCACTACGGCAAACACTGCCGCCTGCACGGCGTCGTTGCTGTATCCCAGAGCAAGCGCCCGCTGCATCGCGGGCGCAAGGAACTCCCGGAACTGCGCACGGAATGCCTCCGAATCGTGAACGACCTGCAAGCGGGCCCGTACGCGTACAACGGCGGTAAGCACCTCTTGAAAAATCGATGCTAAGTTAGCGGTACGCGTGCGGCTCACCCTGCCTGCTCCAGAATGATTGTCAGCGTGAAATGGACGTCAGCAATTTCGCCGGGTATGTAAACACCCGCCTTTCGTGTCTGCAGGATGTGGTTCCAGCACGGTCCTGTCGTATCGATCGCAAAATACTGCATGTCGACTTCAGCGCGTAAAGCCGAGGGCGGCATGGGCAGATAGGTCAGTGTCATTCCTGGTAGCGCCCGTTTCACGAGTTCCGGGACAAACTGTGCGGAGCAAATTTTAACGAGTCGCGGCACAAGGCGCAATTGCTCGGACCCGCCGATAGACGAGCGTACGCCGAGCACCCAGCGCGATCTGTACAAGCAGCGCTCGTCCGTAACGGGAGCCGCGCATACAAAAGGTTCCGCCGCACTGAATTGAAGAGTGACCGTGTTTGAGGGGACGACAATTTCCAACTGCTGCTGAATGTGCTTTGCGAGAGCGCGAAATCCCGGTCCGGGGTCGCCGTGATCGTAGGAGGGCAGAGTGCGCGGGTCGGAGTCCAACGAGAAGGTGCATAGGGCTCCAGCCAGACGAGACAACTCCAGAAAACAGTCCGACGGACGGGACTGTGTTGCTTCGACCAGCTGCCGTAAGGTCGGGAGCGCGCTCTGCAATGCGTGCAGGAACCAGTAATTTGCTATGTCTATGGGCAAACTGCCTGCTTGGAATTGTTTGCCCGTTTGAATCGGGCGCGAAATCGTCGCGCATTTCTCAGCAATTACTTCGAGCAACCGTCTCAGCATATGAGTGAGCGATTCGCTTGCGCCGACGCGAAGCAAAGGCGGAATAAACTGGCCGTCATACCGAAACTGGCCGCTGGCCTCGCGAACAAGACGCGCGATGGGCAAGGCCATACAATCCGGCGTTAGCTCGCGCTCGGAAACGATCGTGATGTTTTTGCGCTTGAATTCCACATCGTACTCATCCATGTCGTTGGTTTCGTCGCGCAATGTGCGGAGTATGGCAGAGTAGCGAGGATCGTTTGCGTTGTTCCCGTCGGGCGGAGCGTCACCGTTTTTCTTGTTGCGCACGGGTATGGCAAGGTGCAACCGAATTTCCGAATCGGTGGGCTCGCAGAGCGAAGAGACGGTGCGTATAGCCGGCCTTGCATCGCAAGACGGCATGTCGAACATAAGGCCATCGGAAAATATTCCCGAGGCATGCAAAAGCGATACCGAACCATTCGCCACAGCTTTGGCTTCCATTTCCAGGTGAATGAGGCCCCAGGGATAACTAGATAAGTTTTGAGCGAGAAAGGCTGCGGTGTCCTCAAAATACCGGCTTTGTGCTTGGAAATGCTGTGGCGCAAGATACATCCCCTCGGACCACACTACGCCTGATAAAAACTTCATTGATGCGTTTCCTTTACCTGGCTTGCCCGCGAACGAAGAACAAAAAACATATCGGTTGTAAACATTCAGAGCTCGAAATTAGGGGGTAATTACGCTATTAGGAGAATAAACGCGGCCGGACGCGTTTTATTCCCGGGCGGCAATTGGAATTGTCGCCGATCAGCAGGCTCAGGAGGTTGTCTTCCTGCATGAGTCGAAGGACGCGTTTTTGTTCCCGGATAGCCTGCCAGCGCGTCAAGGCGGTAAGCCAGCGATAGCCACTTGCGGCCGTGCGCGACGGCAATTTGTTGTAGCCGCTCTCGCAGGAGCAGGTTCTCCTATTTGGGCTTTCACTATTGTAGGTACCGGTAAAATCCCGACCGGCTGGCCTCCGCCAAATAGCACTGCTGCCCGATTGTCAGTCCTTCCTTCGAGTAAGAGCGAAACTTCGATTCCTTGATCGACGCCTTCAAGCCATGACTGCGGCAAACTCTGCAAACGTTCTCGGTTGCCGTCCGGTGATGCGCGCCACTTCGTTTGTGACCCGGTCCTCCGCACCGTTTGCGATCGCTTCATCGAGAGCCGCCAGAGTTCTCGCGTAATCGCGCGGCATCCCGCTCTGAGTGAACCATTCGATGAGCTGTCCGGCAGTCAAGTTTCGATGCTGGACGGGATAACCTGCGAAAGGCGCGTTGATCCCCGCAGCTTCTTCATAGCTCAGCGCTTCAGGTCCAGTCAGGATATACTAACCGGGTTTGATCTCGTTGCGAGTAAGAGCTTCGGCGGCCACTGCTGCAATGTCTGCGGCGTCTATGAACGGAATGCGGCCCTTAGCGGTAGCCGAATAAATCGCACCTTAAGTACGAATCGTTTGTGCATGTTGTTGTTCAGAAAAATTTGCATGAACCAGCTTGGGCGCAGAACAACCCACTCACGTGCATGTTCCTTGAGATAACGATGGACCTGCCCGAGCATTACCGGCAGCGGGTCTGACGCGCCTGTCGGAGCCACTACATACATTCCGCGGACGTCGGTGAGCGCTTCCTGAAAGGTGGACGGGTCCTGCCACTCAAAACGGACGTCGGCATGCCCCGGTTGACGTGAAGCGACCCGCGCAAGACGGCCGCCAAACCGCAATTGGCTGGCCAAGCGACTGCCAGTCTTGCCTGTGCCCCCTGTGATGAGAAACACCTCAGGCATTTCAGTTCATCGCCTGTTGCACGATTAGCGGGTTCCAGTAGTCGCGATATCGAACGATCTGGCGGTTACGCACTGATATCACTGAAACGTAGTCTTGGTCGTATCGAGCACCATTGCGAAGACTCTTCCCTTTACAACTAAACTCCAATACCACCGTCTCGCCTGTGGAGCGGTGAACAATTGGGTGCGTGAATTGTTCGATCTGAACCAAGCCGCTGAAGCCTTCGATGTAGCGCTTGAGCAAGGACGTTCCTTCTATGCGCTTAGGCAAGTCGTCTGGTGCATAGGGGAATTCGAACGTTACGCCCTCAGCAAAGATTTCTTCAAAAGACGAAACATTCGGCCGCAATGCGTCCTTCAAGGCATCGGATAAAAATGTTACAAACTGATTTGTCAGATCGTTATGAAAGTAAGGCATATTTACTCCGAGCATAAAAAATTTTCCTTTCTCATCCGGTACAGGAATAAACACAGCGCGACGTGTTTTATTCCACATCATGCAATGAATTTATTCCAACGAGAGGTTCGAGAACATGAGTGAAAACGAATCTACGGCTAATGAGCCCAGGGAGGATACAAATCCGGAGTCGAAGGCGGGGGGCGCTCCCGGTTATTCTGACAGTTTTACCCAAGTCTTTGAATCGCTGAAGAAAGAGGAAGGCGTTCCACGCCGAAGAAACGACTCAGGATTGAATGGCGGCTTCGGGACTGCCGGCCCGCCTAATGCGCCGCAGGCGGACGCGGAAGGATTCACGCAGATATTCGAAAGTGTGAAGGGAAAAAGACAGAGTACTCCGTTGCACAGCGAATCCGTGCGTTTTCCAGCGGGCGATTCTGTGGCCTCACCAGCGTTGAATCCAAAAAACAGCGAGGGCGACTTTACGAGGCTGATGCGCAAAGTTTCGCGGAAGGCTAACACGGCGAAAAGCGCAAGTCCGGTACCCGCCGCGAAAACAGCCTTGCGTGCCGATGGCCCTGGTGAATTCACCCGGATTGTTTCACAGTCTCTGCGGCGCGATGCTCGAAGCCAAGGCCAGAACAAAGGTTTGCCTGAGATGCGTGAGCCCGTCGCAGCACCGCCAGACAAAGGTGGAGCTCAGAACGGCAGGTCACCGTCGGCGAGTCAATCGCGCGCCGGTACTCCAGAAGCCAATTCTGCAGAAAACATGGAGCAATTTCAACCCAGGCTGAATAGCGAACAGGCGAGCGGGGCGACCCCCATAAATCCGCAGGCTGTGCACTACTCTACGCAGGAGGCTGTGAGGATTGCAGGGGGCGGAGCATCTTCACTTCCACGCGCAGCGGAGCAGGTCGCGTCACGTTCTTCTAATGTGAAAAACGCACCAGCACCGCGCCTGGTTAGCGAGAGTAGATTCCAGGAGTATGTGCCCCTCTTATTAATGGCAAATCTATTTTTGACTGTGCTGTTGCTTCTGCTGGTCGGTTTTGCGCTCTTGCACCGCCCGTGATGGAGCTAATAGTTTGGGGCTTGCCACGGATCGGCTTATGCGTGCGTCCCCACAGGCAACAGAATCAGCTCCATGCGAGGGTTCGCGATCTCACCAGGCACATACACCCCAAGATCACGTGACCGTTTGATCAATTCCCAAGCCTCGCCAGCCTGATCGAGACGAAAGTAATGATAATTCAGCTTGACGGGAATCTCCTGCGGGGGGGCCGCTAAATGGGTGATGGGTAGGCCCGGTAATGCTTGACGAATCAGCATCTCGAGGTGAGTGGCGGAACCGACCTTGACTAGCGCAGGCGTACGTGCAATCAGATCAGCGGCAGGAATCTCCGCCGCGATCGCGAGATAGAATCTCGTGTGGTTCAGGTATTCGTCGCGCTCAATGCTTGTCGCGTACACCGAGCCGCGAACCTGTTTGAGCGGCAACGCCAGGAATTTTTGAGGAATGACTGTAGCGAGCAGTTCCATCAACTGCCGCTCCAGCCGCAGGAAACAAGACCCCTGCTTCTCGTGTTCGTAGTGCGGGAAGTCGAGGGGGCCGATTGCGCGCGAGAAAGTAGTGAGCGCGCCGCTGAGTGCGAGCATTTGCCCAAAAAGTTTTTCAGGATGGATGTTCCGCGCTTGTAAAAAGCCATTCAATGCAGGCAAGTGCGTGTTGATTGTGTAGAGAAGCCAAAAGCTTGCTACATCGGAGGCGCTGAAATCAGCCAAGGAAAGATTGCGCTCGCGGCGGCCGTTCGACACTTCGCTGCTGCGCGAGGAAAGCACTTCTACCATCCCGCGAAGAATACTCACCAGCCGGTCGCTTCCATGGATATTGTTCATGGGAGCGATAAAGTTTGGATCCAGCCGGTAGTGGCCGGCCCCCGCGCGCAAGACGCGAGCAAGCGGCAAAGTAATCAGGCCCTCCAGGCTTTCACCTTCCACAACGATTTGGAAATTCTTTTTGGTGAAGGCAACTGGCTTTTCAACACCAGACCCACTCTCGTCACGCAGCATCCGCACTTCAGAGTAGAAGCGCGTACTGCGGCCTTCTCGCTTTACAGCGACATTGAGGGCGCCAGGCCTTTGCTGCGGAATAGCAAGGTAAAACACCCGCTCGGTGCCTTCGCCAAAGCACTCATCGAGGATGCGGGAGTCAGGTGCGGCCTCTTCCGCTGTGTCGAATGGCAGCCCATCCGGAAACCAGCCTGCTGCCCGCGCGATCTCAAGCCGTCCTTCGCTGAGAGCGCCTGCCTCGATCTGAAGCGCAGAAAACCCCCAATACCAGAACGACAACACTTCCGCTGTCAGGCGGAGCGACTCCTCAAAGAAGTGATCCTGCGCCTGAAGATGTTGTGGGGACAGGAATGTCCCCTTGGACCAAACGACCGATTGTAAATGTCGCATACAGTAACTCTTCTCTGAAGAATACCCGATCCTGAGCCTTACTCAGCATCGAAAAATTCGTTTGCATTGTCAGCCTACAGATAGCTATTTGCAAAAGACTGAAGAGAAGGCGCAAGAAAGAGGTAAGAATATTTTTGCGAGAAATCACGGCGCGGGAATAAATGCCTCTGTGACTTGTTATGGAGAGTGAAGATCGCAGAGTGAAAGAGCCGCCTTTGATCTTTCAGAACAGGCGACAAAGCAATCACTCTTTCCACAAAGGAGAAGAATGGCCAGGGAAAGTACGCAGCAAAAACTAAGCAGAGTGCGCCCACCGCGAGTACAGATTACGTATGACGTGGAGATTGGGGATGCGATCGAAACAAAGGAACTGCCCTTTGTCTTGGGTATTTTGGCAGATCTCAGCGGGCAACCAACCGAACCGCTTGCGCCGCTAAAGGAGCGAAAGTTCATCGAGATAACGCCGGACAATTTGGACACGGTCATTGCGAACCTCAAGCCACGGCTCGCGTTCGCGGCAGAAAACGAACTCAGTGAAGACCCCGATAAGGGGCAGCTGCGCGTCGATCTCAGTTTTGAGTCCATGAACGATTTTTCGCCGGATCGGGTGGCGCAACGAGTGGAGCCGTTGCGGCAGCTGCTGGAGCTCCGCACCAAGCTGGCCGACTTGCAAGGCAGCCTGCAGGGCAACGAGAAGCTGGAAGACGCTTTGTATGCCGCAATAACGAATACCGATCTGCGCGAGAAGTTGCGCAAAGAAATCATAGAGCCCGGAGAGTAACTATGGCCAATGAGAACACATCCGCCGCGGTGGAAGCGGCGCCGGAACAGGCAGTCCAGACAGCACAAGCAACACAAACACCCCTGCTTGACCAGATCGTAAACGAGGGACGTTTCGGACGAGATGTCTCGACCGCCGAGCGTGGGCGCGATCTGGTGAAAGAGTTCCTGGCTCAGGTGCTCGAAGGGCACATCACAATGACGCGCGATGCCGAGCACTCGATCCAGGTGCGCATCGCTCAAATCGACCAATTGATTTCACGCCAATTGAACAAGATTCTCCATCACCCTTCGTTTCAGAAGCTGGAGGGCACATGGAGAGGAATTCATTATCTTCTAAACCAGAGCGAAACCAGCAGCATGCTTAAGCTGAAGCTCTTAAACGTGTCGAAGCGCGAGTTGCTACGCGATTTGCAGCGCGTGCCTGAGTTCGACCAGAGCTCGCTGTTCAAAAAAGTTTACGAAGAGGAATACGGGGTGTTCGGCGGATCGCCTTTCGCGACGATGATCGGCGACTATGAGTTCGGTCGGGGACCGGAAGACATGGAGCTTCTGCGTCTCATCGCGCAAGTAGCGGCCTCGGCCCACGCGCCGTTTCTTTCCGCAGCTTCCCCGGAGCTGTTAAATCTCGAGAACTTCACTCAACTTGGTATACCTCGGGACATCTCGAAGGTCTTTGACACAACCGAGTCTGCCAAATGGAAGGGCTTTCGGCTCTCGGAAGATTCCCGCTACGTAGGACTGACGCTTCCACGCGTTCTGGCGCGTTTGCCGTATGGGAGAGCAACCAACCAGGTAGATGAATTTGATTTTGAAGAAGACGTGGACGGCTCCGATCATTCGAAGTATCTCTGGAGCAACGCTGCTTATGCGCTAGGCGCGCGCCTGACGAACGCGTTTGCGCGGTACGGGTGGTGCGCTGCGATCCGCGGTGTGGAAGGCGGCGGATTAGTCGAAGATTTAGCAACCCACAACTTCTTAACCGATGGCGGCGACGTTGCTTTAAAGTGTCCTACGGAGGTCCAGATCACCGACCGCCGGGAAAAGGAGCTGGCCGACCAGGGCCTAGTGCCCTTAGTCCACTGCAAGGGCACCGACTATGCGGCGTTCTTCAGCGTGCAGTCAGCGAACAAGCCGAAGCTGTACGACAGGGATTCAGCGAATGCCAATGCGAGACTTTCGGCGCAACTGCCGTACATTCTCGCCATGTCGCGTTTCGCGCATTACTTGAAAGCGATGATGCGCGACAAAATCGGCAGCTTTACCGCCCGAGAGGAGTGTGAGAAATTCCTGAATCGTTGGATCAATAATTACGTCTTGGACAACGATAATGCATCGCAATCCGCGAAAGCTGCCCTTCCGTTGCGCGAAGCACGCATCGAGGTCTTCGACGTGCCGGGAAAGCCTGGAGCGTACCGGGCCGTAGCCTTCCTAAGACCGCATTTCCAATTGGATGAGCTTACAATTTCGTTGCGTTTAGTGGCGGATCTGCCGGATTCGGCGCGCAACTAAGGCAGGGAGTTTTTCACAAATTTCGAAGTTGAAAGTAAAGAAAAAAGAAACTAGAGGAGATCACCATCAATGGCAACAGAAAAGGGTTCGTCGGAAAAAACCGTGGGATATCTCAAGGTTACCGGAATCAACGGGGAATGTACAGACGACGGGTTCAATAATTGGATTAAGGTAATCGGCTGGCAATGGGGCGGGGTAAGCGGAAGCACGGTGGGACAAACGTCCGGATCGAGCGGAGCCGGTAAAGTGCAGCACGGGCCGATATCCGTAAGAGTATATCTCGACTCGGCTGGCGCTGAGTTTTGGGACATGATGAACAAAGGCGATCATAAGCCGGGATTGTCAATGGTAATCATGAGGCTTGGACAGCACAAAAAAGCCTTGTCCATCGAAGCGCAGGAGGTGTACTGCTCTTCTTACGGGCTTAACCACACGTCTACGGATCATCTGCCCGAACTGGACCTGACTTTCACTTGGGGCATCGCTAAGGTCGAGTATTTCAAGCAGGACAAGCTAGGCAACACGGTAAGTACTGGCACTAAGACTTTCGACGCCACCACAAACAAAGCCTCTTAGCCTCATCACTCGTGCCGTCAGCGCGCTGCATGTTCTTTGAATTGAAACAAAAAATTCGCGTGCAGAGCGTTGACGGCGCAAACCCTTTCAGCGGCGCCATTCGTTCGAACGGCCATGCTGACCAAATCAGATAGGAGAGATGAAATGAAGATTTTATCGTGGGGTGTCCTGTTGGCAGCGCTCTGCGGGCTGCTCGGCGGCCGCGCGCTACAAGGTCAAGTGTCCGACCCTACTGCTACACGTGGCTGCGCGGCCAACAATGGCAGTGTTGCCGTCTCCGGCAAGCAGATCCTTCGCGACGGGAAACCATGGATTCCGCATGGCTTTTACCAGATCGCCTTCGAAGTACCGCCGGGCGAACTCCCTCACCAGTTGCCATTCTGGACTGTTGCCTCAAAGAATTACACACCGGACGAATACACCCAAATGCGGCAGGTCGGAGCAGTTACGATTGGTACAGTTTTGACGGGCAGGTCATCTCAGCAGCACCAACGGCATTGAATCCAGTTTTTCCGTAGTCGAGACCATCTGCCGCCGTGTCAAACGTTGGCAGGGCAGCGATCACCGCCTGCGTTGGGTGGCCTCCGCTCTCTTGTATGCCGAAACGCGCTGGAACCGCTTGCATGGTTACCGTCATCTGCCTCTGCTGCTGCATAACTTACAACGTGCTTATCAGCTGCGCTGTAATCTGAATGAGTCAGTCGCGGCTGCTGCCCACTCCGCCGCTTACTTCGTTCCCGAGCCGTTCCTTTTTCAACGGGAAAGCGGACATCCTCCACGAAGACAAGCACAACGAGGTTATTATGTTACGTGCTCACCAGTTGCAGCAGAGGTGTTATGCGGGTAAAGGTGGAGATCTGACGGAGGTAGAGAAGAAACTCAAACCTGCAAAGATTGTCGTCCTCGAAAGTTATCAGTGAAAACGCAGCGAGTCTGGACAAACCGATCTCAGATCAATTGGCCAACGTGATCGGTCAACTTCAAAACGGTCAGGCGGCAGCCTTCGACCTTTGAATCCCACACGGCCAGAATGGCGCTTTCAGTGGCCACATGGTGGCTGCATACAAGAGCCGCGCCGGATCAATTCACTTCTTTGAACTCGACGCTGGGGTCTTTAACATCGATTCCTCTCAGATTTCGGAGTTCATGCGCGGTTTGGAACCGGCTTGGGGCAGCCGCGGATGGGACGAAGTGGGACCATTTTTCCGGCCACACTTACAAAACCACAACTGAGTGCAACTCTATCGCCGCTAATCGGAATTGGTGTGTGCCGGGGAATAAATATCGGCGGGTGGCGCACACGCCGATCTGAACCGCATAGACTGCGGCCCTGGCTTGAATACTCAGAGACCGCAGGCATAGCGCGGACTTTTCCGGCTGTCAGTAAAAACGCAATCGACTGATTTTGTTCTGCAGGTACCGTTCCAGGAGCGCGGCCGCGTGCACCTCTGGAGGCGGAGTGGGAGCGTTTATTACGCGCCTGATAAAACTACTTAAATTCTGCGCCGATCGTTCATCCAAGGGCAGAACCAGCGAAACAGGATTATCAGCCAGTGGAGTGTTTTCTCCCAGCGGAACCGTTCCGCCGGGCACTGCACGAGCCCCACCGCTCGGGTAATTCATATCCTTATACGCGTTCAGCGACCCCTTGCGTGAGAAGACTACCACGTTGCGCGGACCTGCCTCGCGGCTAACAAGCCCCGTGGTTTCGTTCGATGATCCGCTAAGTGTGTAGAAATTGACGTTATCGGAACGGCGTTCCACAGGGTTGTCCGTGGGCAGACCTATTCCCATGCCTCTTCCCGGCCGGATCCCTTGTGCCGCTATCTCCTGCGCATGCTCATTTTTTGTGAAATGCACCTGGATGTCCATCTGCCCATACAGTGCCTCGACGTCTTCGTGATTAATAGAAAGCGCTCTCATTTCAGCCTTCTTTTGCGGCCACACCCCATATTTATCCACTCCCGTCACGTCGGGAGGCGAAGTGCTCGCTGCAAAGGCGGACCTTTGTGAACTGCTACCTCCGGAACCGCCGATGTTTATAGGGGCGGTGGGAGTGCTGACAGGAGCAGAAGTGGCACCGCTTGCCGGCGCAGAAGCTCGGGATAGGCGCGAAAGCTCAGCCCATTCCTCGCCCACACAATCAAAGAGACCTCTGAGTGCATGATACTTCTGATCAGCCAACGCCTTGACTAGTACTGCTCTAGACCGGTTGTAATTATTTAACCAATTGCCTGACGCGGCTTCAATCTGCCTCAGGGCATTGTGGCGTCTTGCGTGATCCCCTTTCTCTAACCTTCCGTAGTCTTGGACTGCATCGACAATAGCCGGCCACGACGAGCTAAAGCCGTATCCCCGGCGCAGCGCCAACACTGCGCCGATGCGCCCGTCATTATTCCATCTGTCATTGGGCATGATTTTCTTCCTCAACTATCTCCTCGCTTCGTAACATGCAGTTACCAGAGGCGCAGCTACGGGTATTACGATGCGACTTCAACTTGTCGACAAATTGGCTTACTGACAACTTAGCGAGCCTAAACAAGTCAAAGTACATCTTTATGCGGTTGAACACACAAGCTCTGGTTTTATTCCCGTTGCTTGTCGCTTTGGGCGGCACTTTTGGAGGGAATATTTCAAGGCGCGTGTTGTTATTTCTTCGAACTCGATTTCGTGTTCTGGCTGTTTGGGAGATTTGGGGCATGAAAGCGCCATTTATGCAAGACCTGCTTGAGCCGATCAGCGCCGCTGAGCCGTCCGGTAAAGATATTCGCTACGATCCGCTTATCGACACCATCCGCGAAGCGCGCTCAGAAGACGATGGCTCACTCCCTATGGGCGATTGGGAGCGCCAAGCTAAGCGCGCCGATTATTCCCTGGTTGCCTCCTTGGCGACCGATGCGTTGCAAACCCGAAGCAAGGACTTGTGGCTCGCCGCTTGGTTGGGGGAAGCGTGGCTGCGGATTGAACAACATCACGGCATCGCGCCGGCGCTTCACTTATTGCTGGCTTTACAGCAAGAGTTTTGGCTCTCACTCCATCCGGAAATCGAGGACAACGACTTTTCCACGCGAGCAGCGCCGCTGTATTGGAGCCTGGATCGCTACGCTGCCTTGCTTCATGGGTTTCCGGCGACCTCCGATGGCGTCTCCTATGCGGCATACAAGGCTGTGCGTTCCGGCTTGACCCCAGTACACAATAGCGAGGAACTCACGGCGGAACGCTTGGACGGCGCGATTGCCGCAACGCCCGGGTCTTTTTACGCCGGCATCAAGGAACAAATCTCGCTCTCTCTGAAAGAGCTTCATGAGTTTCAGCTGTTTTGCGAGGAGCGCTATGGCGACGAAGGGCCATCGTTCGTGAAGTTGCGTTCGACCCTCGACGAGATGCATCATGCGATAACACAACTACTGCGCTCGAGGCCGGAGCATGAAATGCCCTCCGAGCCGGTAGAGGTCGCCACCGCCTCGCAGGTTCTTTCCGGAGCGCCCGAGCTAGAGCCACTTGCCGCGTCTGTCGCCGATTCACCCGTTGCAGCCGTTTGGGCGTCCGCGCTCCCTGCGGGCATTCAGGATTCCGGTGTCCCAACGTCCTGGGACGATGCGATGAACCGAGTAGCAAGTTGCGCTTCGTACCTGATCGAGCAGCAACCTGAGAGTCCCGCTAGCTACCTGCTTGCGCTAGCTTTGCAGCAGGGAAGAGATGGGTCTCAAGAGAGGGCTGTTCCATCGACTGAAAGACGCGTTGCTTTGAAGCAAGCAAGAGAAGCCGAAAATTGGGGCGATGTACTCGTGCAATCGCTGCGGGCCATGCTCGACCCCGGCACTACTCGCTGGCTGGACGTGCACTATCACACCTGGCAAGCGGCGGAAAATCTGGGGTCGGGTCGACTGCAAGCGTTGGTGATGGCGGCAGTGAATGCGCGGCTTGCGGGAAGTTCCACTTGGCCGCAGGAGTCGTTCGATGACGACACTCCCGTTGCGAGCGTGGAGACCCAGCGATGGGTTCAGCGCCACTTAAATTCGCGAAGAGCGACGTCGATCACTGAAGCGGAATCTGCTCCCGTAGAGGCGGCAACGACGACAGAATCGGACGATATTGTCGCGCGAGCACGGGAGGCGGCGGCACGGGGTGAAACGGAGCAGGCAGTGGGCTTGCTTATGGAATCTACGAGTATGGCGCAAAGCGGGCGGGACAGATTCTTGCGCCGCATGGAAGTCTGTCGCGTGTGCATGCAGGCTGACCAGAAACACATTGCGGCTCATATGCTGCGGCACATGCTTGCAGAAGCGGACGAACTGCGCCTTGAACATTGGGAAGGGCGGGCGCTCCCGGGCACTTTGCTCAGCATGCTACTTAACGCGACTGATGGAGGTGAAGTGGACGCGGAGGAACGAGGCAAACTTCTCGCTCGCTTATGCAAGACCGACCCCGCACGAGCTTTAGCACTGCAGATGGCGGAATAAAGGGGAGTGATGGAAAACGCAAGAAAATTTACCGTCGCTCAGTCACTGATGGAGAGATTGTGCGAGAGCAAGGATCTGCCCCACGCGCAGGCAAGCTCCGTCCGATTCTTGAAGGAAGTAATCCGGCGCGACCTAGAAACGGTTCTTAATACGCGCAAACCTATGACACGGGAGCTCGAAGGATATTCCAAAGCTTGGGGGACCGTGCTGACTTACGGACTCGAAGATGTGGGATCGTTGCAGGAGTCTTCCGCCGGGCGCTTTGAAGGATTGCAGCAGGCAATCGAAACGTGTCTAGCCGACTTTGAACCGCGCTTGATTGACGTGGTGGTCAGCGTTCTGGACGCGCCGTCGGAGAAGCGCGAGGTCCGGTTACACATCGAAGCGAAGCTGCCGGTCTACCCCAGCATTGAAGTGGTGTATTTCGACACGGTTTTCGATTTGGCTAGCGAAATTTACACGATAGCGTAAACCATGCGGCGAGAACTTCTGGAATATTACGAGCGCGAGTTGGGCTACATGCGCCAAGTTGGCGCGGAGTTTGCGGCAAAGTATCCGGCCGTGGCGCAGCGTCTGCTGCTGGAGCCTGACCGCTGCTCGGACCCGCACGTCGAAAGATTGCTCGAATCGTTTGCTTTCCTCGCGGCGCGTATTCATCTGCGGCTCGACGATGACTTCCCTGTGCTCACGGAAGGCATTCTGGATGCCGTGTATCCCCATTACTTACGACCGGTGCCCCCAATGACGGTAGTGGAGTTTTCCCCCGATGAAGTCCGCAGCAATCCGGGCGGTTCGGCGCGCGTTCCGGCGGGTAGCGAGCTTACCACCAAGCGCACGCAGGACGGTGCGGCTTGTAAGTTCCGCACCGGCTACGGAGTTGATCTATGTCCGGTCGAAATCGACGAGTGCCTTTGGCGAAGGCCGGAGCAGATTCCCTCGCCGCCGCATATACAAGGCGCGGCCGCCGTTTTGCGAGTAATTTTGCGCGCGCATCGCAATGTAGCGCTTTCAAAGTCGGGGGTTGACCGCCTCGCGTTCTATCTTGCCGGAGAGCGTTCTGTTGTTCTTGCTCTGTATGAACTCCTGTGCGGCAAACTTACGCGTATCCTAGTGCGCAATCCAGCGGGAAACCGGCAAGCTGCCGGGCGCGGCGCCGACAAATCGATTGTTTTGAGCTCGTCCCAGCTCAGGCCGATGGGCTTTGCTCCCGAGGAAAGCTTATTGCCGTACTCGCGGCGCTCCTTTCAGGGTTACCGTCTACTACAGGAGTACTTCAGCCTACCGGAAAAATTTCTCTTCTTCGAGCTTAGCGGCGTCGGCGAGGCGCTGAAAGCCCTGGAAGCCGGAGAGCGGGTTGAACTGCTCTTTTACTTTTCGCCTTTCGATCAAGCGGAGCGCATGCCCGCGCTTGAAAATGGAGTTTCCGCCGAAACGCTGAAGCTACGCTGTACGCCCGCGATAAATCTGTTTGAGCAAACCGCTGATCCTATAATCCTTTCGCACACGCGCCACGAGTACCCCATCGCCATCGACTCCCGCAGGAGGCTGAGCGCGGAGATCTTTTCGGTCGATTCCGTTTCTGCGACAAACCCTTCTCGGCGCACCTCGCTGGAGCTGCCGTTGCTTTATGAGCATCGCTTTCGTAAGGTCTCGCCCGAGGCTCGCGTTTTCTGGCACACCGTCAGAAGGCAAGCAATGGTCGATGAACATCGGCCCAGCGACGTCTTCCTTTCTTTCGTGGATCGGGAGGGCGTCATGATGGATCCCGATGCGGAGATTATCACTGCGCGTTGTACGTGCACCAATCACGGGCTGCCTGCGCAATTTCCGTTTGGCGACAAGGATGGTGATTTCTTTCTGAATGGCGATGCCAGCGTTCACAGAATTCGCGCACTCCATCGGCCTACGCCCACTTACGCTCCCCCCGCCAGCACGGCACAAGTGTGGAACTTGATCTCGCAGCTCTCATTGAATCACCTGTCGCTCGGCGAAGCGGGACTGCCGGCGCTGCATGAGGTTTTGCGTCTGCACAATTTTGGAAAGATTTCTCACATCGAGAAACAAATCTCCGGCATTTTGTCCCTGCGAAGCTCGCCGGATGTTGCGCTTGTGCAGGGTGAGTTCGGTGCTGTGGCGGCGCGTGGCGCGCGAGTGGATATCGAACTCGATGAGTCGCGCTTCCCTGGCGGCGGAGCCTACCTGTTTGCGGCGATTCTCGATCATTTTCTTGGTTTGTACGTTTCCATGAACAGCTTCTCGCGGCTGACGGTTAGTACAGGTCGTAGAAGGGAGCCTTTATACGCATGCTCACCCCGAGCGGGCAGCCAAGCGCTGATGTAGGTCAAGAAAAACTGCGCGCCTTCATAGAAGCCGAGCCGTACAGCTTCGACTTTTTCCAAATCGTGCGCTTACTCGAAAAACTATATCCGGAGCGCAAACCGGTTGGCGTGTTCGCCTCGCCCTCGGACGAATTGGTGCGTTTTACGGCGACGCCTTCTCTAACCTTTCCTGCGAGCGCGGTCGCGGGCTACACTCAGCGGAACGGCAAGCCCGGCGCCTTAGACATAGCGTTTATGGGACTCAATGTTGTAAATGGCCCCATGCCGCGCGCCTACACAGAAAAATTGCTGGAGCTCAAGCGCGCAAAAGATCGCGCGACATTGGAGTTTTTTGACATCTTCAATCATCGCGTCATATCGCTGTTCTATCGGGCATGGACAAGATACAAAATGTTCATCGCTTACGAAAGAGCGCAGGGTGGCGAGGATGAAATCACGCAGCGACTCTACGACCTGATCGGCTTGGGAACACCCGGCCTGCGTAACCGTATGGCGATTCCGGACGAGAGCACTATCTTCTTTTCCGGTCTTGTCAGTCAAGGAGTCCGGTCGGCGGCGGCGCTCGGGCAAATTTTGGAGGAATATTTTGATGTCCGTGTCGCTATCCGGCAGTTCACCGGCGCCTGGGTGCCTTTGGCGCGGGATCAGCGCACCGTGTTCGAGGAAGGAACAACAAACTCTGAGCGCCTGGGTGTGGGAACCGTTGTTGGTGGCGAGGTGTGGAATCCGCAACAGGCCATCACTGTGCGGCTCGGCCCTATGCCGCTGGAACGCTATCGTGAGTTTCTCCCTGGTGCGCGCGGACAAAGGGAACTTGAAGCGTGGCTCCTCTTTTATTCACGGCGTGCCTTCGACTTCGTCGTGCAGCTTGTACTTGCGAGAAACGAGGTCCCGCCGACTGCATTGCAACCCGACGGGCAAAATCAGAACCGCCTCGGCTACGAAAGCTGGCTCAAGGTGAAGCCAATGCGCAGGGACCCGGACGAGACAACATATCTGTTGCAGTAAGGAGATTTTTGAAATGATCACAAGTTTAAAGCCGCTTGTAGCAAGGCTCGACGATCTAGCCCGAGGCGCCATGGAAGGGGCTGCGGGAATGTGCGTTTCGCGAACCAATTACGAGATCGAAATCGAGCATTTTCTCTCGAAGGCGCTCGAATATGAGAATGGCGATTTGGCCCTGATCGCCTCCTACTATGGCGCGAACCGGCAACGGCTGGCGTTAGACCTGCAGAATAGTATTGACCGTTTGAAAACCGGCAATGCTCGTGGTCCGGTCTTCTCCCCACCGCTCATCAAAATGTTCTCCGAGGCGTGGGTCATCGCAACACTCACTTTTAACGCACAGAAAGTCCGAACGGGGCACGCGCTCCTAGCCCTCTTGAGCGAGGAAGGTCTTGCACGAATGCTGGCGGAGACAAGCGGAGAACTGCGAAAAATTCCGTTTGCCTCCATCGTAGAAGACTTTGAGAGGGTCACCCAAGATTCCGTGGAAGCAAAAACAGCGAAGGCGACCATCGACACGGAGGAGCCGAAGAGCGACGCCGTGTCGGCGCATACACCGTTTCTGGATCGCTACACAGTCGATCTGACCCGCGAAGCACGCGAGGGATCCACAGAAGTGGTCGTCGGGCGTGACGTCGAAATTCGGCAAATGATTGATGTGCTGCTACGCCGTCGCCAGAACAATCCTATTCTGACCGGTGAAACAGGCGTCGGTAAGACTGCCGTTGTTGAAGGTTTGGCCCGGAAAATAGCCGATGGTGAGGTCCCCCCGGTGCTGGCGAATGTGCGTCTATTGAGTCTTGATCTTTCGCTGCTGCAGGCTGGGGCTAGTGTGAAAGGCGAGTTCGAGAATCGGCTGAAAGGATTGGTGCAGGAGGTGAAAGCATCGCCCCAGCCGGCGATCCTGTTCATTGACGAGGCGCACGCGCTGGTCGGGGCCGGTGGATCGGCGGGTCAGGGCGACGCGGCCAACATCTTGAAACCCGCGCTCGCCCGCGGCGAACTTCGAACCATCGCTGCAACGACATGGGCGGAGTACAAACGCTTTTTCGAAAAGGATGCGGCGCTGGCCCGCCGCTTTCAAGTGATCAAGATCAACGAGCCTTCCGAAGAATTATGTGAGGCAATGCTGCACGGTATTCTTCCGTCGCTCGAAACTCATCACGGCGCGCGCATCCTGGACGAAGCAATCAAAGCCGCTGTGCGTTTGTCGCATCGATATCTGCCTGGCAGACAGCTTCCCGACAAGGCCGTCGCGGTCTTGGATACTGCCTGCGCGCGCGTCGCGCTGAGCCGCAGCACCTTGCCTACTCCCATCGAGTCTCTCACGCGGACGATCAACATGGCCGAGACGCAAAAACGCATTCTCGCGCGTGAACAGGCCACCGGGACGCAGCACGCTGGCCGCATCGAAGAGTGCGACGAGCGCATTCAATCGGCCGAGGCCGAACTCGAACGGGTCCGCCTTCGCTGGGATGAGGAAGTCGAACTCTCAAGGCATATAGAACAAATACAACTTGCGCTCGATCCAAACAATGCTTGCGACGCCGATACGCGTTCGGCTGCATTAAACCGGTTAGCGGCCGCGCGCACGGAACTGCGAACTCTGCAAGGCCAAACGCCGCTGATTCATCTTGCGGTCGATGCTCAAGTAATCGCCACGGTGATGGCGGAGTGGACCGGCGTTCCTCTTGGCAAGATGCTCGACGACGAAGTCGTGAAACTGCTACGTCTTGAATCCGCCCTGAAGAAAAGGATTGTCGGGCAGGATCACG
This sequence comes from Bryobacteraceae bacterium, assembly GCA_965277435.1. Lineage (GTDB taxonomy): Bacteria > Acidobacteriota > Terriglobia > Bryobacterales > Bryobacteraceae > Bog-105. The sequence goes on from OZ255821.1 coordinate 319,799, forward strand.
CACTCTCAGCTATCGCGCAACGAATCTGGACTTCGCGCGCCAACCTCGACGACCCAGGCAAGCCAATCGGTGTTTTCCTCTTGGCTGGACCCAGCGGCGTCGGTAAAACCGAGACGGCTTTTGCTCTGGCCGACCTTCTTTATGGCGGCGAGCACAACATGATCTCCATCAACATGTCGGAGTTCCAGGAGTCGCACTCGGTCTCGACCCTTAAAGGCGCTCCCCCCGGCTATGTCGGCTATGGGGAAGGCGGCGTTCTTACGGAAGCGGTGCGGCGACAGCCCTACTCCGTCGTGTTGCTGGACGAAATCGAAAAAGCGCATCCGGATGTGTTGGAACTTTTTTTTCAGGTTTTTGACAAAGGCTACATCGAAGATGGCGAGGGACGCTGGATCGACTTCCGCAACACGCTCATTCTGCTCACTACCAACGCCGCAAGCGACATCATCACCAAGTTGTCTGCAGATCCTGAGAACGCTCCGTTGCCGGATGTGCTTCGAAAGGCCATCCGCCCATACTTGAACCGATTATTTAAGCCAGCTTTTCTGGGGCGCACTCTCGTGGTGCCCTACTATCCGCTGAGCGACGAGATGCTAACCGAAATCGTCCGCTTGAAAGTCGATAGAGTCGAGAAACGCCTGATGCAAAATCATCGAATTCAGTTAAAGTACGACGACGACTTAGTGAATCTAGTGCGGCAACGCTGCACTGAGGTAGAGAGCGGCGCGCGCAATATCGACCATCTGCTGGGAAACACGCTCCTGCCGGAAATCTCGCGCAACATCCTCGCTTCCATGGCAGCAGGCGAGACGTTGACGTCCGTATCTGTCGGCGTATCGGCGGAGGGCGAATTTACCTATCGCTGGCACCGCTTGAACGAAGCCCAGGAACCAACGCTAACGTATGCGGGGTAGCGTCCGCGCGGAACAGAATGCCAGACTATAAACAAAAAAATCGAATCCTGTCATTTACTAGTCCGCTGGGGTCGGACAAGCTGCTCGCACTGGAATTTCGCGGCGTCGAAGCGATCTCTGAACTATTCACATACGAGGCCACCCTGTTAGCAGACCCGGACCTGGTCGTGCAACCGTCCGCGCTGGTAGGGAAGCGCGTCACCATGACCATGGAACTCGGACCTGGTAACGGCAAGCAGCGCTACTTTAACGGCGTGGTCGCAAGTCTGGAAACTGCTGGAGGCGATGCACTCTTCAACAAATATCGCGTGCGAATAGTGCCAACGATGTGGATGCTCTCGCTTCACAAACAAACCCGTGTTTTCCAGGACATAACGGTCCTGGACATCGTCCGGAAAGTCTTGGAGCCCTACAGCATTGTAGCGACCGTAGAACTGAAAGGCTCGTACCCGACGCTTGAATACTGCACCCAATATCACGAAACGGATCTGGAGTTTGTAGAACGTCTTCTCGAAACCCACGGCATCTTCTTCTACTTCACCCATAGCGAGTCGGACCATAACCTCGTGCTCTCAGATAGCAGCGATCAATGCTCAAAGTGCCAGTTTGCCAGCGATTTCGATTTTCAGAACAACGCCGAAGGAATGCTCGACTTTTATAAACCGCTGATCTATGAGTTTGCTTCAAACTCGACCTTGATTTCCGGCGAGCACACCTATTGGGACTATCGGTTCATGCAATACGCTCTTTCGCATGCTGACCCGCAAACCACCCGATCTAAAGCGAAGATGGGTGACAATATGCATGAATTTTACGATTACGCCGATTCGGCCGCGGCTTATTTCAAAACGGAGGAAGCGGACTCGAAGATTTCCGACATGCAGAAACACATGCAAACGGTAAAGCGCGACGTCGCCGATTCGCGGGCCATTCAGTGCGCAGGCGGTGGCACAGCTAATACAATGCAGGCCGGATTCACATTTACGTTGCACAAGTATCCGCAAACGGACTGCAATATCAAATACCTGCTTTCCCGCGTGGAACACAGCATTAAACAATGGCCTCCTTACCGCGCCGCCCAGGACCTCTCTTCCGGTGAACCGCCTTACCGCAATTCCTTCGAAGCGCGGCCGTTCACCCAGGTGTTCCGAAAAGTTCCGAGTAGGCCCAAGCCGCGCGTAGGCGGCGTCGTAACAGGCAAGGTCGTCACCAAACCCGGTGAAGACTCGCACCTGGATAAATTCGGGCGAGTCTGCGTGCAGTTTTGGTGGGACCGTGATCGGCCGCCGCGAACGCCGGACAACACCCTACTCCGCGTCGCGCAACAATGGGCGGGCAACGGTTGGGGAACTTACTTCTGGCCGCGCGTCGACGATGAGGTTTTGATCGATTTTATCGAAGGCGATCCGGATGCTCCAATCGTCGTCGGTTCGGTATACAACGGAGTCAATCTCCCAAAATATGATCCGAAATCTAAGTACACCCGATCCGGTATTCTCACTCGCTCCTCGAAAGACGGTGGCGCCGCTAGCGCGAATGAGCTACGCTTCGAGGATCGGAAAGGGTCGGAGCAGATCTTCATCAATGCGGAGCGCAACCTCGACCTTCATGTAGAACACGACTGGCACACGCGTGTCGATCACCAGGAACATCGGAAGGTCGCCGACAGTCAATATCACGAGATAGGCAAAGATTCGCAGCTATCCATTTCGGGAGACCAGCTTGTCCAAGTGACAGGAGAACGTCAGGTCTCTGTCGGTGGCGTGCAGTTTGAAAAATCTAATGGGCGGATCACCCAGGTAACAGGGGTTCAAACGAACAACACGGGCGGTCTCCACAGTATGCAGGCAGGAGGGTTGATCAATGTTCAGGCGGGAGGTTTAGTCAATGTTCAAGCGGGCGGAGCCTTGGTCCTCCAAGGGGCCGGACTCCTATATTTGGTGGTCAATGAAAAGGCTCTAGCCATTAATGTGGCCGGTCTAGAGATCTTAGAAAAATTCGGAGTGGGCGAGCTTGGGGAGCCCCCTCCTGTAGTAATTCCGCCATCCATCGTTTTAACCCCACCGTACGAGGAGCCAGAGTGGCCCGGAGACGATTGAACACCTTAGGCCAAATTTGTCGCTGAAAAAACCGCCCAAAAACATTTCTTGATTTCCTAAGTTTTTCATACTAGACAAAACGCTCGGGGCTAAGTCCGTCTCCAGGAATATTTCCCCGCTTTCCGTGTTTCTATTTGTGGATTGAAGAGTCAGGCTTCGCTCTTCAGTGACTCACATATTTTCCCTTCGTAATGGAAACCAGGGTTATCAATAGCCGCTACCAGGTAAAGGATCCCCCGCTTGGGCAAGGTGGAATGGGAGTGGTTTACCGCGTCTACGACACGGTGACAAATCGCTATGTCGCGTTGAAAACAGTTGAAGGAAACGTCGGGGATTCGGCGCTTGAACTGTTCGACCGTGAGTGGTCCATTCTCGCAAAACTGAGCCATCCTAATATCATCGATATCCTCGATGCCGGCGTGTTTCGCGACAGCGGCGAGCAGCGCCCATATTTCGTGATGCCGCTGCTCATCGGCTCCACGTTGGATAAGGTGATCAAATCTTCATCTAGTCAGAGGATGTCTGTTCAACTGCTGGTGGAAGTGGTAGTTCAAGTCTGCCGTGGATTGCAGGCCGCGCATGATCAAGGATTGGTGCACCGTGATCTGAAGCCAAGTAACATCTTCGTCGTCAGAGACAAGACGGTCAAGATCATCGATTTCGGCGTGGCTCATTTGGCGGACACCCGATCGGTTACCGGCATCAAGGGAACACTACAGTATATGGCGCCCGAACAGATGGACATGAAAGCGGCCACTCCGCTCTCCGACATCTTCTCGCTCGGGGTAGTCTGTTATGAGGCGCTTTCCGGGCGCCGTCCCTTCGCCCGCAACACCGAATCCGCTGTGGCCGAAGCAATTCGCAGCTTCGTGCCTCCCTCGCTTTCGGAAATGAACCCGGAAGTGAATCAATTAGTCGGCCGTACGGTCCACAAAGCCATCGCAAAACAGCCCTGGTATCGGTTCTCCAGCGCTCGTGAATTCTCCGAAACGCTTCAAAAAGCTTTCCAAAATGAGGCAATCGAGCGTTTCGATCGGGCACGAATCCAGCCTCGGATCGACCGCGCACAGAAGGCGCATGAGAGCGGCGATTTCCAGTTCGCCCTCGACATTTTGAATGAACTGGAATCCGAGGGGCACGTCATCTCGGGTATCAGTTTGCTTCGGGAACAAGCCGAAACCGCCCTGCGCCATCGCGACATTCAACTTCTGCTTGAAAACGCAAAAGTTCGCTTGCAAGAAGAAGAATTTCCACTAGCTCTCCAGAAGCTGCAGAGTGCGCTGGAAATTGACCCCAAGAACGCGGAAGTTCTCGCCATGAAAGCCGAAATCGATAGCCGGCTTCGTGAGCGTCAGTTAGAAAAGTTGTTCCGTGTCGCGCAGGAATGCTTGGATCACCAGCTCTTTGCACAAGCTCGCCGCGCAGTCGAGGAAATTCTGGAAGTTAACGCCTCTGATACGAAGGTGCGCAAGCTTATGGTCCGTATCGAACAGGCCAAACAAGACTTCGACAGGGCCATCGCCGAGCAAGACGTGCTCTACGAGGCCGCGCTCACCACCTTCGAGCGCGGCGAATTGAAGAACGCCCAGTCTCACATGGAGCAGCTCTTCGAATCCTTGCGGCACAAAACAGCGAAGCTCGATGCCAGGCGCGATTCGCAATATCAAGAGCTGCATCAACGTATTGTTTCCGAGCTGGAGACTGTCGAGAAAGCTCTCGCGGATGGACGGCATTGTCTCAAGCGCGGCGACTTGAACGGTGCTCTCTCCATCTGCAATCGCCAGTTGGAAAGCCGGCCTAAAGATCCCTTTTTTCAGGCCCTTAAACTGGAGACCGAGGACGCGCTTCGCGAACACCGCACCGCCGACATCGCCGATTTCGTCCGCCAGGCGGAAGCGGAACCGGACCTCGACAAGAAAGAAGACGTTCTTCACGAAGCGGCAACTTTATATCAAGACGAACCTTACTTCCAACAAGCCTTGTCGATGATCAACAACCGGCGCAACTTGATCAACTCAATGATCGAACGGGCGCGCCGCTGCGAGGAGGAGTTTAAATTCACCGAGGCCATCTCGCAATGGGAGATGTTGCGCAACATCGCTCCGCAGCATGACGTGATCGAAACGGAGCTACGGCGCTTACAGGAACGCCGTCACGAGCAGTCTCGAGAACAGGCGAAAGATCGTTGGGTCGACCGTTTCAATCGCTACTTTTTTGTCGACGACTACGCCAAAGCCAAAGACGTCATTCGGGACGCGCTCATCGAGTTCCCCGACGACGCTGGACTTCTTGCTTTGAAGAAGCGCGCGGAAGAGCATATCGCGCTCAGCACAAAATGCAGGGCCTTGCTCGAACAAGCTCAAAACCTGTTTGCGGACGACAATTACGACGGTGCTCTTGAAAAGTTGAAAGCGGTTGTCGCTCTGGCTGGAGATAGCCGAGCAATCTGTGTCTCCTTGTTGGGCATACTTCTCGATCAAGCGCGAGTTCTCCTGACCGTCAACTGGAGAACTGCTCAGCCCTTTATCGAATTGGCGATGCAGGTGGACAGCGGTGACCCCGTCGCGCGAAGTCTAGCGGCCGTGCTCGAAGACTATAAGCGGAAGGCATTGGTCCATCAGTATATCGGGGAGGCGGCCGCGCTCAGAGAAAACGGCTCGACACATGGCGCATTATCGAAAGTCGAACAGGCGCTCACCATCTTTCCAAATGAACTACGCCTGTCTCAGCTACATAATGCGTTACGCTCTGAATTGCAAGTTGCCGGTGCGGTGGGGCTGCCGAATCAGCGCGACCCGCAACCCAGAGCCGACCGCTGGCGGACCTTTGCGGGAGCTCTTGCAGCACTCAACAAATCCAGAGCGAAATCATCACTCCCTCGTTTGAAGACACTTGCCGCTTCCGTTGGCGCGCACGCGAGTTCATCCGCGCCCGTCTATACCGGACCGTCTGTCTCGCAAGCCGTCTTAACAAATCCGATCGGCGCCAATCCCGCCGGAAATGGAAGCCAAGCACCAGGAGTCCTTCACATCGGAACGCCGATTTGTCCTCGCCCTCAACACTCCAGAAAACCTTTATACATATGGGTGGTGATGGTGGCCTTGGCTCTTTCAGGATTTCCCCTCGCAATCAGGCTTTTCCCCGAGTTCTTCCCAACCTCGCATAAAACCGATCGCTCCACGGGTAGAGCTGCCGTGAGCGTGGTTCGCTTACAACCAAATATTGCCGATGCCCGCATAGAAATAGACGGCAAGGGTGTCGATGCCCCGGCTGTTCCGCTCACCGCCGGTGTTCATCAAGCAGAAGTATCGAAGCCAGGCTTTCAGAGCGTGAGCAAAACCTTTACGGTCGCCTCCAATAATTCGGACCAAAGAATCGAATTTGTGCTTGCCCCTATTCCGGCCCAGATTCGCATGGAGTCGGAATTGCCAGACGCAAAACTTCTCTTGGATTCGGGCACGGCCGTCAGTCTGCAGGGTAGAGCAAGCGATCGTGAAATTCCTCTCGGCATTCATGAAATCGAGTTTCTGTCGGATAATAGGAGCGTATTGTCCTTTGCAGCAGAGGTGAGCACTGATCAACTCATTCGTCTTTCCGATTTGAAAGCAGCCCCAACCCCTAGTGTTCTCGTTAGCTCGCTTCGAAATAGCGCGACGCTTTACACTAATTCTGGCTGGAAGCTGCTGCTCGCCGATAAATCTACACAAACAATTCCGCCTTCCGGGTTGCCCATCCCAGACCTTTCGAGCGTGGATAATCAGATCACCGTCACTTACGGTGTTCGCCAAGTATCGCTGGCTGTTTCCTCCGAACCATCGCCGGTTCTGAGCGTCATCTTCCTTGACAAGTCGACGGGAACTGCCGTTAAGGGACTCCTCTTAGTAAAGGCCAACGTACCCGACGCTTCTGTTCTTGTCGATAAGACTTCTCTCGGCAACCTAATGATAAACGGTTCTAAATCCGTGAGGCTTGCGCCTGGCGATTATTGGATTCGCGTTGCCAAGAAAGGATATCAAGACGTCCCCGCTCAAGAGATTCACGTCAAAAAAGGGGAAACGAGAACAGTATCCTTCGTTCTGAGCCCAGTTCAAACAAAATCGCAACTGCAACTCACCGGTATTCCCGCCGGTTCACAAATCTTCGTGGACGGCAATCAGGCTGGTGTTGCTAAACCCGACGGCACATTCGCCGCCGAGGTGCAGCCCGGCAATCATTCGATCACTCTTCATAAGTACGGGTTCGACAACACCCCCGTCACGCGCGACTTCAAACCGAACGAGACGACATCGGTCGACGCAAGTAAGCTGTTGACCGCTCTCGGCGTGTTGACGATCCAAAACAAGCCTTCGAATGGAGTAGAGGCTTCTATTCGAATGGACGGAGAGTCTCACGCACAAATCGTCGGCAACGACAACACCCTCTCTCTGCGGCCTGGACGCTATTATCTGTCCATGCAGCTCTACGGACAACCCGCCCACCAGACGCTGGTAACCATCGCGGCTGGTGGCAAGTCCATCGTCAATTGGGATCCAGGTTTGGAGCAGCCGGCCGCGGCCACTCCCGCGCAGTTGATGGCCAAAACGGTGGAAACTCCCGCTAGCTGGCGCATTGGATCGGCAGGATGGTGGATTTACGATGGTCTCGACTTCGGCTGGCTGCGCGTTACCGCTGGATCCATTTCCCTTGACGTTCTGAAGCAGGTGACGAAAATGCTATTTGTTGCCAAGTCCAAGAAAGTCGAGTTTACCGTTGACTACCAAGATGCTGGCGATCAGATCGACTACGTGCTGGAAGATCACGCACTACGCCGTCGCATCACCTCTCACGGTGTGCGCGGCATAGAAACACGTATTCTTCTGGGAACCGACACACAGCCTACATATCGGATTGTTTTAAAGGTAAGTGCCGAGCGCGTTGTCGTTCTTGCGCTGGATGGCAAGGTACTGGATGATGTAAAGCGTCCAAATCCACAAGCACCCCTCGGAAAAATCGGTTTTCGCGGAGGCGTTCCGCTGGTAGCCACCGTAACGGCGCGCCAATAATTTGAAAGGCTGATCCGGTCGGCCCAGAGCAACAAGAAATGATTCAACGAGGTGCTGATTTCGCAACACGGTGACAGTTGTATGCACCAGGTTGATCTTCATTCGACTTCACTCAACAGGCTATTTGCTCCGGCTTCCAACGCTCCACACGGATTGCGGAGAAACATTCATAAACGAACTCGTTCCTTTATGAATGAAAGCTCAATACGGGTCGGAACTGTCTCTGGCGCTCACAAACCTATGCGAGCAAATTCACTCAGATGCCGGATGAAAATGTCGCAACCTTCTTCGCGGAGCGACGCTTGCATGTTGAAGCCCCACGTTACCGCGCTAGAGGCGACGTCGGCGGCAATAGCTGCCCGGAAATCCCGGATTTCGTCTCCAACGTAATGCAACTGGCCGAAGGAGTGACACTCCAACGCGGCGCACGTCAGCACAGCCTCCTTCGCCTTTATCGAAACGTCGAAGCGCAGGTAACGGAACAGTCCGATGTGTTTTGCAAGGGCGGACCGCACGAGTGAGCCGGAATTGGCGGTAATCAATCCCCTGGGTTCTTCATGCTGTCCAGCCTACCCAGCACATCTGCCACACCGGGAACGAGGCCGACTTGGGATTGCCGCGTCTCCATTCCTTCCCTTCAGCAGGCGGGTAAAATCAGCTATCGGTTCGGGTGCTGTCTCGTGCGCACGAAGCACATCCAAAGCCTCCAACGTACGGAAATAAGCTTCATCCTTTTACCGGAATGGTTGACATTCATCATGCGTGCTGTTCCGTCGAACGCCTCTCCACAGCTTCATTTATGCCGTTGCTTTGTCATCAGTATGAATCGTGACGTTCGTGTGTTGCGGATTCAAGCTCGATTGAGTCGATGATACGAACTTGCTAAAGTCCGCGAACGACGAGTGATGGACTTTGACCACAGAAGGGTTTTTGCCTTCGCTGCGGCGAAAGCATCATCAGACAAAACGTTGAACCACGTACTTCCTTCAGCGATTGAAAGCGACATCACCGCTGCACCATCGTGTGTAACCACAGCGGAATGAAAGTCCGCCATGACGTGCTCGATCGCTGCAGTATCGTCAGCGGATGCAGGTGCTGAGCGTTGATGGGAAGCGGTTCCGTCTTGTTGCTGGCCACTGGCCATCACGGGGAGTGCAAGCGCGAGAGCTAGTAGAATTGTGTCAAATTTGAGCATGATCTGCCTTTCGATGTATCCGTGAAGTTGTGATTCTGCGGATTCTACTGACGAGCAGGTTTCCAGCAGATTTCGTTGAATCGAGTTAATGAACGTTCATGTGAGGGTTTCATCCTTCTGCACCCGCATCCTTTCTGGAAGAGATTTTGCAGGTCGTGCTGCGCTCGCTAAGCACTACGCAGGTCCCCTCGCCTAGTTCCGGACATCGGACATCGGTACGACCGCCAAGCGCAGCGGTTCCACACGATGGCAGGAAGGGCATTCGAACAGTCCACGAATGAAATGATGAGCCGAAAACTCTTCGGCAACACTCAGTCGCCCGCACGCAGAACAATGATGTGCGTGCGTGAGCATGGACCCCCGCTTCTGCAAATGTCTCGCCGATGATGTGCTTTTCGGGCATACTTGTGACCGGATTTCTACTCACGTAGATGGGAGCGCGGGCGGAGGTAAAGCGGCTGTCCATCAGCAGCTGTAATCACGCTTCAAATCTCAGCGGCTCGCTCGCCGACCACAATGCAAGAAGCCATCGTCGGAACCAGGGTGATGCGTGGCAACACAGACGCGTCCGCCAGACGCAAGCCGTCAACTCCGTGAACTTTCAGCTGCCCATCTACAACGGAGGCAGCGTCGATCCCCATTCTCGCGGTACCAGAAGGATGATGAAAGCTGACAACACCGTTCCGGATGAAACGCTCCAATTCACTACGCCCGAGATCGCCCGGTTGCACTTGACCCCGAGTGAAAGGGACCGTGCGTCGAAAAATGAAAGGACAACGTTCATGGATAACTGCTCTGAGCTGACGCCCCCAAGTCCCTTTGCCTCTTGGACAATCGATCACATTGGCCTGCGAACATCTGACTTCGATGCGGCGGTTGCGTGGTACACAGAAAAGCTGGATTGCTGTCTGTCGCGAGCACAGGTTGGAGAATGGCCATCGGACTACTCTCACTGCGAGCAAGCAACTATTCAAAATTGAGCTGATCGCAGACCATTCCACTGGAAGACGCCCTTTCGACGTCAAAGCACGGTTCAAAATCGAAGGTTGGCATCACGCCTGTTTTCGTAGCAACGATGTCGATCGAGATGTTGCCGAATTGAAGCGACGCGAAGTGGAAATCGTGGTCGAGCCGCGTGACGTCAAAGAGATCAATATCCGGTTCGCTCTTTTTAGCGGGCCGTGGGGTAATAATCCTGCAGTCTAGTCACTGCTGCTCTTTGGATCTCATGGCTGCATCACGTTCGAGAAGAAGACATTTTGTGGATCGAACTTCTGCTTGACCGCCTGCAGGCGCTCGTGGGAAGGCTCATAGAAATCGTGCGCTCTTTGCTTCTCTTCCGGACCCAGCACGTTGGCCCAGCCGCCCGGCAACGCGTGCGGTTCGAGCACCTGGAGTATCTTTACGATCCACTCGTTGGCCTTGACTCCATCCGCTTCACTGTCCCAGCCCGCGATGACTTCGACAACGTAATGAGCCTTCCGCAATGGGTAGGCCGCGCTCTCCAAAGGAATCCGGCTGGCCTTTCCGTGGAAGTCATGCAAGAGGATGGCGCAACCCGGAGTGGGTGCGCTCTCTGCGCTTTGCAGAAGAATGTCGATGATCTCAGGACTCAGCGTCTCGCACAAACGATCGCTGACGCGGTAATTTTGATTTGCATACCAGGCCTTCTCCGCATCCCGGTCAAAGATCCCTTTGTACGGAGTCCAGCGCCGCGCAATTACATGCGTCCCTCCCTGGCTGCAAAGCTCTTCAACCAGCTTCTCGCCAAGTTCCGTGCGTTCACTCAGCAACGGCTGAAGAAACATCCCCTTGTGTCCATTCGGGAGCGTCACCAGACCTGACAGCACGCTCAGCTCATCGGGAGCCTGCTCCACCACATCGCGGACGAATGCGAGCATCGTCGCTGCAGAATCGAGAGGAAGCGCAATGATCGCAGTCTGTACCTCCAAAACCCGATAGAGTTCCAGCTCGAGCGCTGTCACAACGCCATAGTTCCCGCCGCCACCGCAAAGCGCCCAGAGCAGGTCCGAATTACAGTCAGAGCTGGCTTGTACGACGCTCCCGTCTGCAAGCACGACTTCTGCGCTCCGCACGGTATCGCATGCCAAGCCGAAGTGGCTGTTCAGCGGACCATAGCCTCCGCCAAGCGTCAGGCCCGTGTACCCTACGCTCGACACCGCGCCAGTGACAGACACCCAATCGTCCGGGAGGTTCAGGAGAACGTCGTTGACGCGACTACCTCCGCCGAAGGTCACCGATTGTTTCTCAAGATCGACCCGGACGTGCACCATGGGGCGTAGATCCAGCACCAGACCGTCCTGAGCAATCGCGAACCCTGCCCAGTTGCTTCCTCCTCCCAACACCGAGAGGGGTACCGCGTGCTTCGTTGCCAGCCGAACGGCGGTTTGAACGTCTGCCGTTTCCGCGCAACTCAAAATGGCGCACGGCTTGTTTGGACACCCACGGTTGAACAGATCGGCATGCGCCGCTCGGTCTGCGTCTGCTCCAGTCTTGATCTTTGTTCCGAAGGCCTCTTTAGCAGCGGCCAGGAATTGCTCGTTCACCATCGTTGTTCCTCTTCAGTTAGATTCCAGATCTTGCACGACAGAAGGTCGCCAAGTCACCAGAGACGCTCAGCGACGAGATTGCCTCGTTCGAATATTCACTCCGAGTACCCCTTCATAAGAATGGATGCGACATGGAAGCACACACATTCATGCGAAATGTTCAGGTGTTGCATGAATTTTAGTCATGCCCTGTTCAACGTAGCTTTATCCAATCTCATCGGTGCAAAATCCAATCGCTGCCATGACTTTGAGTCATGAACCTGTGTCCATTCGTCATAGTTTGAGTTCTCCATTAACGCATCATCCGCAATAACGGAGGCTGTGGCGCGTCTATAAGACTTCCGGCCTTCTTTAGCGAACGTGTGGAGCAGTGGAACAGGTTTTCGGACTCAGATCGTGACCCAGTCAGAACCGCATCATTGCAACCAACGAAGATGAACTGAAATCTTCGCGCAAAGAGGAGAATGAGTGGTGACTTCACCAAGAAACCGAATATTCAAACGCACGCTCTCGCTGTCCCGTTCCAGTAAAACGAAAGGCTTGGGAATAGGTCTCGAGTTGCGGAAATGCCGCCTAGGCTTCTTCTTGCTTCTCGTTCCTTGCCTTGTCGCATCCTCGATAAGCGGTCGGGCGCAAGCGCCAACAAAGGAGACGCGAGAACAGCTTGATCTAACCACTCTCTCTAAAATCCGCGAGGAGGGACTAAATCATTCTCAGGTAATGCGGTATGCCGAAGAACTTGCGGACAGTATCGGACCGCGGCTCACGGGCTCTCCAGAGTTTGATCGCGCAGTCGTTTGGGCGGTCCAGCAACTGCAAGCCTCAGGGATTGAGAATGCTCGTCAGGAGAGCTGGGGCGAGTTCGGCATGGCTTGGACACAGATCGGCACGACTCTCTTGCTGACCTCGCCAACAGCGGCGACCCTGATCGCTCAAGCCACGCCATGGTCTCCAGCAACAAACGGTGAGATATCAGCCGGGCTCATCTTGATGCCGAAGATTACTACTGAGGCCGAACTCAACGAGTTCAAGGGGAAACTGAAGGGCAAAATAGTGCTGTACGGCCTGCCGCCTGCTACCGATCTCCAGCCCAAAGCACCCATGGAGCCGATCAACGATGAGTATTTCAGAATCCGGATGAATTACCCTCTCGAAGGCCGGCCAAGCGGCTCCATTGAGTTCGATCAGAAAGCCGCGAAATCCCATGCGCTAGCTGAGAAAGTCGCGACGTTCTTGGTCAGCGAAGGTGCTCTTGCGGTTTTGTGCAGCCCGTCAGGAGATGCGAACACATTTAGAAATGATGGATCTCCGATTGCCTGGCACAACTTCCAGCTTGAACACAAGCAGCCCATCCCTTCAGCCGTGGTCGCTCCGGACTCCTACGGCAGGCTCGCGCGCCTGACACTTCGCCACGCGCCGGTTAAAGTTCAACTCAATATTCAGACGAGCTTCGGAGCCGAGCACGTAGACGGACGAAATGTCCTCGGCGAGATCCGTGGATCTGATCCACGCTTGACCGATCAAGTTGTGATGCTGGGTGCTCATCTCGACAGCTGGGCAAGCGCGACTGGAGCAACCGACGATGGTGCTGGAGTGGTCATCGAGTTGGAGGCGCTAAGAATTCTGAAGGCCATAGGCGCTGCGCCACGACGTACTGTTCGTGTTGCGCTGTGGGGAGGCGAGGAGGAAGGGGAGATCGGTTCGATGAGGTACCTGGAGAAACACTTCGTCAGCGTTGACCGTCCGTCAAGCGGCCCGTGGGCTACGGTGCCGGACTGGGACAAACCGGCACTCGCTGTGACTCCGCGACCAGAATTCAATAAATTGGACGCCTACTTTAATCTCGACGCGGGAGGAGGCCGCATATACGGCATTTACTCAAACAACGACGTAGGCGCGGCAGCGGTTTTCCGGCAATGGATCGAGCCCATCCAGGACCTAGGGTTTGACAAAATCTCTCTCCTCTGGAGGGACGGCATCGATGCGAACCGCTTCGATGAAGTAGGACTTCCCGCGTTCCCACTCATGCAGGACCTCAGGGACTACAACACTCGAACCCATCATACGAACCTGGACACTTTTGAAAAACTCTCAGAACCAGATCTAAAACAAGCTGCAACGGTGATGGCGATTGTCATCTTCAACGCAGCGCAGCGCGACGATATGATAGCTAGAAATCCTATGATCAGCGCAGTTAACAGATAGTAGTGGTCATCCTCTCAATGCCTTCAAAAACCAGCCGAGTCTGACTGGACCACTCGCGCTTCAACCCAGAGTGTGAATCCCTTTGAATACAACTCGGTCCGGATTGGACACTTAAGACACGGTAAGCTCGAATGCTTGAGCGAGTATTGGTCTCCCAAGATCGTCTCTGTTTTTAACGAAAACGATGTCATGGTGGTGAAGTGAAAGGAGAGTTTCTTTGGCATTCGCATCCTGACACTGATGATTTGTTTCTGGTTATCAAGGGGCAGCTACGCATCGAAATGCGTGGAAAGTCAGTCAATCTGAGGCCTGGCGAGTTGTTTGTCGTGCTCGATGTATTGAGCACCGTCTGGTGACAGATGAAGAGGCGCATCTGTTGGTAATTGAACCGGTAGGCACACCAAACACGGGTGATTCAGCAACGGCTACGAAGAAGGTTGCACTCTAGACCCGTGTGCTCTTTGATCCAGAGGAATGCCGAACCGGACAAGGTCGAAACTTGATGCTCTCGTCTGACCGCCTCGATCGTAATTTGCTGACCCAACTTCATAAGTAACGCTCATCAGAAAACTGTCAGGAATGTTCGCCGCATCGTTGTAGAAAAGGCTGAAGCAGTAGTTGAAGCGTTGCGCGACCTTGATGCACCGGAGGTACTCACTGAGAAAGCGTCGAGAGACTACAGGCAATGTCGTCGAAAGAACTATATGCCGAGGACCATCTGGCGGGCTGGCGACTGAATCAGCTTGAGAGCGAATCTCCATTTGTCGAGGAGCGCATGCAAGGCCGCCCTTCGCAAAGGTTTTACACGACAGCGCTGTGTAAGGAGAGTTTCGCTGTGACTTCGAGCGGAATAGCCCGGCTCTCAACCTCTGGTCTCGACACAGAACCCCTCAAGTGACTCAGCGGCGCCGCTTCGAAGACATCGAGGCGAGAAACTCAGCAGTGATCTCCCGAATGGTCTGGCGCAGCCAAACGTTCCGTGGATCCGCGTGCTGCCGCTTGTGCCATACCATGACGTAGCGAAAAGATTCGACCTCTCTGGGTGGACGAATGAGTCTGATGGTTCTTCGGTCGACAAGAAGCTCGCTCATGCATCTTGGTAGCGTGGCAATTAGATTGGAGCCTGCGACCATGCGCAGTGCGACACTGAAGTAAGGGACGCTCAGGGCACAATCCCGATTGAGATTAAGTTTCGTCAATGCCGCATCGAGTGTCGGCTGTCGCTCTTCCAAAATGTTGACGGCAACGTGCTTGGCAGCAATGTAATCGGAAAGACTGATCGCGCTCTTGTAGGGGCTGTTCTTTGCCACTGCACACACGGTTCGGTCCCGAAACAGCTCCTCCTTGTGGAGGCTGGGTGGCAGCACCTTAAAATCTGCGTCAAGGACTAAATCTCGGCTGTTGTCTTCGAGCTCCTGGTAGCGCTCTTCGCTGTATGCGGTAAAGCTGAAGACCAGGTTCGGAGTCTCTTCGTGGCGCCGAGAAATGGCTGGTCCGTAGAGGTGAGTCAGACTATCAGCCGCGGTTATGCGGAACTTCGCCGTCTCTGTCGCAGGACTGAACTCTTCGCCCGAGATCAGGGTATCGATCTGGGGTAGCAGAATTGAGAGTCGCTGAAGAATCTCTCGCCCGCGAGGGGTCGGCTGGTAAGCGTTGTGCACTCGGACGAGTAGCTCGTCCTCGAACAATTCTCGTGCGCGCCGCAAGACCCGACTGAGAGCGGATTGTGTCAGCCCAAGCCGTTTCGCAGCTTTGGTCACGCTCTTTTCTTCGACCAGAACAGCGAAGTAGACCAGCAGGTTCAGATCAGCATTGCGCAGCTGATCCAATCTGATTGCCATGGAAGCTCTCCTCAGACATGAGTTTCAGTCATGGAACTCTTCACCAGTTTGCATGATTTGGAACGAGCAGGTTAAACGTCAGATAAAGAAGGGCAGTGACCCGCACGAGTTCGCAAAGCAGGTTTTCGATCAGGACGAGTTTGCATCGTCACAGCCGAAACACGATGAGCGGTTTGAACAATGTTGAGTGGCGAGAATGGATGAACTCGCCTCGCACCCGCCCGTGCAGCGACACGGCAGGTTCTGTCACTGCTCTAAAGGGAACACACACCTCGCATCACTGCGCAATGTATCAAGGGTTTGAAAGACATGATTCTGTTGGTGATCGGCGGCGGACACACAGGGGCACGTGCGGTTGTCCCTTGCACGGGCATGCGCGAGTGCGAGCCAATTTTTTTACAGAAGGGAATGTAAAAGTCGGGTAGCATGGATGATCATCTTGTAGTGGTTCACCTTTGTCTAAAATGCCGACACCCGTCTCGTGCGTTGGAACTGAACGATGACTCGACCTTCACTGGTGTTTTCGTCTGTCCAGCATGCGGGTACCCAGGCCTACTTCATCCTGACGTCTGGAAAGAAACGGAAATGAGAGATCGGCATCCCTGAATTCGTGAACTTAATGTTCAGGTGGAGAGTTGAAGGCTGTATTGTGTGGCTTGAAAGCTTGGCGCTACAACCCTCACAAGCGATCTAACCACGTCGCTCACAATTTTGCTCTGATTGTCTGAGCGAGCTACCAACTTTGGTACGCACCCGCAAGCTGCCCGCCGCAAGCGGTCTGATGGTGACGCCGCTGCGCTGAACACCAAGCGCCGGCTCGGGTCAGCATGGGGCCATACCCCATCCCGTCAAAACTATCTGCAGAGCGTCTTCCGCTGTCATTACATGGTGCAGACTGCATCCGGGCCGTGATGCCGGACGTAGCGTGTTAACGATTTCGTCGTAGAGATACGGTTGCGTTTGTCAACTTGATACAGTTGCCATAAGCAGGTGCGCTGGTTCGGGACTGCCGCGCCAGCGGCACGCGATATTGCGCAGCGCCAGATACAGCAGCTTAGGCGCGGACGCCTCGTTCGGGGAACGACGCGCGCGTCTCGATCACTTTGCGTTACGTCATATCAGCGACTCGACGACGGTCGCGGTGTGTGTGTGGGCCGCCGTATCTCCTCCGGGTACTCGAACTGGAGGCTGATACCAGCGCAGTGACTGGCGCCAGAGCATCCCGATTGGCGCATACTTTGCTGTTCCAGCACTGCTCGAAACTTTCGAGCGCCGCCATGCCGGCCTCCTCGCTCGGAGCGGTAGATGCCACGCAGCGCCGGCTTAGCGTGGGGCAGCTGCCAGAATGACGAAATGGATCGAACCAAGAAGGTGTTGACGATCGAGCGTAAACGTTAGCGCTCAGATGTTAGCCCCAGTGTCGGATCTGAGAATTTATACCGGATCGTGGGATCTTTACAATATCCTATTTGATACCGCTCACCGGTTCTCAACGTTGGCGGGGAGCCTGGAAAAAGCGGCGATCTGTCATGTCTTGATGGCAAACGAGGCAAGGTTTCAACCCTTGCTCAGAACTCGAAGTCGATGTCACGAGCGCATAAGAGAGACCGTGATTGCTCCAAGTAACTACCGTTGCGCCATCAACCGTGAAGTAGTGAAACATCAAGTCCTGATGTTGAATTCGATTGCCGCCTGCTACCGTGGCATATTGGTCGGATGCAACAAGCAGAGTGACTTTCTCGCCTTCTTTTTTATAAGTGACCAGCGCCGCAGGATGACCCTTTACGTTTATGAGCGAAGCGCCTGCCAAACTGTAAGTCGACTGGCGTTGCTTCGTGTTGCCAGGCGCGGGCAATCGGAACTGGAAAGGGACTTTCCCGGCGATCCAGGCTGTTACCTCCCTGGGAGAATTCGACCGGATCCCGAATAATAATCGGCCTTCCCGGACCTGGTGATAACTGGTAACCGCCTCGTTGATGTAGCTGTCTGCACGGGCCTGCCGCACCAGGATGGGCACAATGAATAGACACAGCGCAATGGCCACTACGCCGGGAATCAGTACTCTCCAGCGATTCACCAGCCCAGGCAGTCGCAACAAACGCCGATTATTTGCCAACGCTACTCGAGATTGAGGCGCCAGCATGGCAGGCCATTCTGTATGATGCTCAGCCAGCAACTCACGGACGCGCTCCACACATTCCGCTGGCGCCTCATACAAGGGAGACGACTGGCGCAGTACTGCGGATAGCGCCCTCTCTTGTTGTAATTCCGCCGTACAATCCTGGCATGTCGCGAGATGAGCTTGGAATTGTTCCAACTCTTCGCCGGAAAGCTGATTTTGAAGGTATTGCGGAATTTTGCTGTATTGTGCCTCGTGCGTATTCATCTCGGTCTCGTCACGCCAGGTACCTATCAATCCGGCCGATATCCGAGAGTCAGAGTTGTAAGGATGATAGCGGTCGTATCCAAAACGTTTGCCAATCGAGCGGCTTGTCGTCCTTGCGCCGCAACAGAGCGGATCGGAGTTCAATCGGGCTATTTCTTTCTTGCGACACCAGTAAAACACATAATCGTTAAGCTTATTCCCGCGCCTCGGCAAAATCAGGAACTTGGGCGAGATGCAGAACAATCACATACCACCAAATTACTTTGCGTGCTAGTCACTTGGCTTGAAAAAGCTTGGTCCGGCCGGCTTGTGGCGAGGAGGGTCCGCAGCTTCGCGCGCGCCCGGGCTAGCCGCGACATCACGGTTCCGGGCGGGCAGCCGAGTATTTCCGCGATCTCCCGGTACGGAAGATCCTCGAACTCCCGCAAGAGAATAACCTCGCGAAACTCTTGCGGCAACTGCGCAAGCGCGGCACGAACCAATTCACGCGCCACCTTCCGCTCATACACGAGGTCGGGATCCATGTTGGACTCCCCCGAATCGCTCTGGTGATGGTTTACACTTCCGTCGCCGTCCATCACTAGGGGTTGCTCAGCTTTGGTTTTTCGCAAGTGGTTCAGCCAGATATTCCGAAGAATCATGAAGAGCCAGCTCTTCACGGCACTGTTCTCCCAAAGCCTGTCCTTGGCGGCAAGCGCGCGCAGGTACGTCTCCTGCACCAGATCCGCCGCGGTAGCGTCATCACGGCTCAGAACCATGGCATATCCATACAGGGCATTTAAGTGTTGTGTCAGGTCTTCGTTGTTTTTATTCGCCATTACGTTTGCCTTGGGGTGAATTCCCGGCGATATCGCCGCTTGCGATCCCGTGAGCGAGCATGGCTCGGAGACGCGCACCCGCATTCGGCATTTGCGCACCCTTGGGTACGCACTATCGAGCTGCTTCCTCAAATAAGCCTTTGTTCGGCCAAGCCTCTGATTTTTGAAGCGAAAGCAGCGCCGGCAGTTCCGATAGACGATCAATGATGGTGGAGCAGCCAGCCCTTCGTAGACTGTGAGCAGTGTTAAAGCCCCATGACACTCCGATGAAATTGATTCCGGCTGCGCTGGCCGCCCGGAAATCTCTTAGCTCATCGCCGACATAAAAAGCGGCAGTGGGAGCGGCTCCGCTCTCAAACGCTAAACTCTTCAATGCTTCTTCTTTGCCCGCGACTGGCGTGTCAAAGCAGTTGGTTCGAAACAAATTATCGAACTCTTCTCCGATAACGGTCGCCACGTTTTCACGTGAGTTTGAGGTAACGATGGCGAGAGTATGTCCATCGGTTACGAGTTCGGAGAGGATCGCAAGAACGTTGGGAAACAGTCGGATTCCGGAGATGCGTGAGCTCATTTCCAAGCGCATGAGCTCGATGAACCGGGGAACCTGGCTGGGCTGCACTCCATGGTGCTGGAGTACGTCGTAAGCGTCGAGCTGTTTCAACCGTGCTGCTTCGTCCCGTTTGAAAGGCGCCGCGCCGACAACTGGAGCAGCTTTGTCGAAGGCCTCAATGAAAACCTGGCTTGTGTCAGCTAGCGTTCCATCGAAATCGAAGATGACGAGATCGCCGACTTTTTCACGTCTAGTCTGTACTTCCTTGCTCATCGGTATGGTTTTCCTTTGTTCATCAATAACCGTCTCCACACCCGCAGATCACTGCCCTTCGGGCAGGAGCCAGTTTGCGAGCTCGGCGTCCGAAGCCGACTTCACCGTGCGATCTTCTGGAACGGCTGCGCGGAGCTGCACGAAAAAGGGGCGGCGGTGGTGAGCGTTGGCGACGCCGGGTGACTGAAGCGGCCGGTCAGCCGGGTCAAAGCCAGTGAAACAGAGCCACCACGTCCCACCCGGTCCCTCTACGGCTGACGCAACGCCTGGGCTGATCACTTCACCGCCTGTATAGTTCGGCCATCGGGAATGCTGCGATTGCAGGAGATACCCTACCTCGCGACGTCCGGGCTGCCCCCAGATGCCCTGCTTGTCGGGCTTCAGCACTTTTCGATATCGCCCGCCATGCTGCGGCAAAAGCGTGTCAGACCAGGCGACCCCCGCCTTGTAGTCGACCTGCTGAAAGGCACCCGTCGAATAGATGAGTGCGTATTTGCCCCCGAGCCTAATGATGTAAGGTGCCTCGAGCAGCTTGGCTTGGGTGTGGTCGTACCATTCCGATTCGAGCGCGCCGTAGCGATCGCCGGGCGTCAGCAGCGTCGTCGGAGCGACCGGCACCGCTTGTGTCGGCGACAGCATCGCCTGGATCACGATCCCGTTGCGCAGTGCCGGCTTCGGCAGGAAGTTCTTGACGTAAAGAAGGTAGAGCCGCCCTCCGTCCTCGAAGTATTTGCCGTCATAGTTTCCGTCCACCCGGTTTGAGAACGAGCCCGAGAGCACCGTGTCGGCCGACCAGTCCAGCGGTGTTGTGTCGGGCGTGGCATCGCCGGCTGGGTGCGCATGGACCAGAACGGTCCAGTGATCGGGCTGCGCCTGGCTATGCACCCCTATCGCCAGCACCGCGTGCCACTTGCCCGCATCGTCCTGAAAGACGTTGAGGTTCTGGAAATTGGTGATGGTCGCGCCGGCAGCAGCGATTTCCCCGCGAAGAGAGCGCGCGTCGATGGTCGCCGGCGTCCATGAGAAGCAAGTTGGCGCCAACGGGTACTCGCAGCTCATAATCGCTTTCGTCGTGCCGGAAAAAATCTGCGTTCGATCTCCGCGCGATGGCGCGACGCGCACGGGGTAAGGATCTTCGAAATAGCCGGAGTGATCCGGTCCGATAGTGGTCATTGGCTCAATCGCAAGCGCACGCGTCGGAGCTCCGGCTTCTGCGGCAGCATTAGACTGGCCGCCTGCAGCCGCGCAGGGACCAACTACTAAGATGAGGAGCAGCGCGAGCGGCACGGCACAGCGGTGGAAGCCCCAAGCGCACTTTGAGGGTTCGAATTGACGCATTCTCGTGATCATTTTTGGTGTCACGCTGACCACCTTCAGCCAGCTATTTTTAGTGACGATGATCGAGAGTGTTAGGGACCGCCAATTTCCCGCGCTTTTCTGCCAATCGGCTAAACACCGGCTATTTTGATTTGGGAGGAGTGCTCACCGCAGGAACACGCGGCGCTTTTGGACAAAGTAGGGATAACTACAGGTCGAAGACGCCTCGCTGCACCGCGATTGTCACTGCATGCGTCCGGTCGTTTGCGCCGAGCTTCGACAGAATACTTGTAACGTGTACTTTGACTGTGTCTTCGCGAACGCCGAGCCGGTTGGCGACGAGTTTATTTGAGCATCCGCGCGCGATTAGTTGGAGTACTTCAATCTCACGTGGCGTGAGTGTTTGGTCCGGGGTGTGCTGCGCCAAATCGGCGGCCACCTCGGCCTGGATGTGGCGGTCCCCTGCGTGTACGGCTCTGATCGAAGCGCGGAGGTCGCGACGGAGAGAAGCCTTGAGTAAATAGCCAGAGGCGCCAGCCTTTAGCGCGCGCTTAGCTTGAACATCGCCTACATAGGTCGTCAAGACGATAATGCGGGCGTCGGAGACAACTTCACGTAGGCGCAGGATCACGTGTAGGCCGTCTATGTCGGGCAATTTCAGATCCAGCAGCGTAATGTCCGGTTTTAGCTGATCGAAGAGCGTGATCGCTTGTTGCCCGTTTTCCGCCTCCCCGATTAGCTCCATATCATCCTGGCTTTCTATCATCGATGCCAAGCCGTCTCGAACAACAGGATGATCGTCGACTACCAGAATGCGAATCTTGCCGTCTTTGGATCCCATTTACCCTCACGATACCGCGCGGCTTATAGCCGCACAATCATGCGTTAACGTGGGCATGATGAGCGATTCATGTCTTGAGGAACGCGAGCAAAACGGGCACGGTGTTAGGCGCGCCACTCCAACGGCGGGCGAGTTCCTCTTCTGTTTGGCGGCACACATCCGTGCCCTTTGCGCTCCCACGAACAACCGAATCACGCTGTTTGGCCGGCTCATGGTGAGAAGCCGCTTTCGCGGGTTGATGGCGGTTGCCGGAATAACGATTCCGTTGGGCCCGGCTCCGCAAATCTTCGCTCAGGAACAATCGTTATCACAGATGGTGCATACTTCCTGGACGGGACGGGACGGAGCTCCGCAAGGCATCCAAGCCATTGCCCAAACGCCGGACGGCCTGTTGTGGATCGGCTCTCTAACAGGCTTGTATACTTTTGACGGATTATCATTCGCTCCATTCCAACCGGCAAGCAAATCGCCGGCACCGCTTCCGAGATACCCGCATTTCCTGTTCGCATCGAGAAATGGCGACCTGTGGGTCTTCGGTTTCCATGGACCGCCCGCGCGCATTCGTAGAGGGCAAGTAACGATTTACGATCGGACGGACGGATCCGCCATCGATCACATGCAGAGCCCTCAACAAGATTCTGACGGCGTGATTTGGGCAGTTCTGAACGAGCGGCAGCTTGTCTATCTTGGCAAAGATGGTTTCTGGCACCCGTTGGACGATCCTGGCCGAGGGCATGGGCACATCACCAAGTTTTTCGTGGACTCAGCCGATACGCTCTGGCTTGTGGTTGACGACCGTCTTTACCGGCGTCCTTTGAAGCAACCACGATTCCTTCCAACCAACGTATTCGTATACGGCGTTGGAAGCATTAAACAGGGCCGGCAGCATGATCTCTGGATCGCCAGTTCAGGCCCGCAGACCTCGGCGCGACCGGCGCCCCATCTGCAACATCTGGATAACGCCGGGGACCCGGTTGTATCGCCGCGGATAGCCGAAGATCTCGCCAAAGTCTTGCCCGTGGCAGACGGATCCCTTTGGATGCTGACGGTGGACAATGTCCTCTTCCATTTGAGAAAGCCAGGACTGAAGACTTATCAAACCATACAAATAAAGGACAGCCAAAACGCGGTTCAGTTGAGAGCCGGCGCGGAGTCTCTGGGCGACCAAGCTTTTATCCAGGGATCCGACGGCGGTATTTGGATCGGCGGCATGGGAGGCCTGGAACATTTCGCTGCGGCGACATTAGTGCCAGCCATTCCCGGGGCGTCCGCAGGGCAATGGGAGAATTGCATCGATTCGGCTGGTGCACTCTGGATCGCAAGCCCGAAAGGTATGCTCTTTCATGCCCCAAGCGTTACGCTCCTTAATTCCAATACTGCAAATCCTCTTCAACCGGCGGAGCGGCGAGGAGTGGAAAATATTTTCTGTTCGAATAGTGGTCGGCTTGCCTTAGCAGACGAATCTGGAATAGCGGTACTGGAGCACAATCGGTTCAGCCGGCTACCGCTGCCTTCGGGCCTGAAAGGTTACGGCAATCACTATATTTTTACGGGGGTGACGCAAACGCCAGACGGAAAGGTCATAGCCGCTGCCGCGGGCGGAGCTGTCGGACGATCGCTTTGGATCTACAGCAACGGCAAATGGGAAAAACTCTTTCCTGTGCAGGATATGCCGGAGGTCACGGCATTCCTGTCAGACTCGGACACCCGACTCTTTCTCGGATTTCGCAGCAACAACGTCGGCATCCTCGATCATGGCGCGTTTAGAATTTTGCCGACGACACAACCCGGCATCGGAGCCACTTTGGGTTTCGCTAACACCAGTTACGGGATGTTCGCCTACGGATGGAATGGCATTGCAATCAGAGAGAAAGACGCTTTCCATATGCTCGCTTTTGCAAGACCGGACCATGCCAGATCGGTTACCGGTTTGGTAGAGGCGAGGAACGGAGATCTGTGGATCAACGGCGGTCCCGGTATCGTCAAGATCCCGTCTTCCGAGATCAGAGAAGGCTTGACTAGCGCAGACCACAAGCTTTTCTCCATTAATCTTCAGGAGGGAGACTTTGTGGGATCGTCCTACCCTGGACTCTTTAGCAGTTCTGCCCACATAGATTCGAGCGGCCGGCTCTGGTTTTCGACTTTGAATGGGGTGATCTCAGTGAGTCCTGAATGCATTCGGCCTGCCCCGCCACCAATACTTACAATTCGTGGCGTGTACGCCGATGGTCGTCCTTTGCGGACAGGGCACTTGTTTCCGCCGGATGTCGGAACGCTCACTATCGATTACATCGGCGTCGATCTTAAGAATCCGCACGGTGTTTCCTATCGCTATCGCCTTGGCGGATTAGATAAGGCCTGGCAGGATGTGGGAGCCCGCAAGGAAGCGATCTATACACACTTGCATCCAGGCCGCTATTCGTTTGAAGTGATAGCGGCAAACGCGTATGGCGTGTGGACGCCGCCCGTTTCAGTCCCTTTCGCGATTTCACCCCACTTCTATCAGACACTTTGGTTTCGGCTGCTGTCTCTGATGGTTCTTTTGGCGCTCGTGTGGTTCGGGGTGCGAATGCGGCTGAAGTATGTAACTGCCGCGATCAGAGCCCGCGCTGAAGAGCGGGCAGATGAGAGGATTCGCATCTCCCGGGACTTGCACGACACTTTGCTGCAAGGTGTGCAGGGATTGCTGCTCACATTCCACTCCGCCGCAGAACGAGTACCGGCCGATCACCAATCGCGGCCCGCACTCGAACAAGCGTTGACCGTCGCCGAAAGAATTATTTTGGAGGGGCGAGACCGGGTAAAGGGCCTGAGGGCGTTGAATCTCACTGATGAAGAGCTGCGATGGTCACTCGAGACCCTCGGGCTAGATTTGAACAGCTCCGGAAAGGTAGATTTTGCTGTCACGTGTTTCGAGGCCGGCAAAAAGCTGCAGCCGCATGTTGCATCGGAGATCTTCCTGATCACCAGAGAAGCCGTTATTAATGCGTTCCGCCATGCCGAACCTTCTCGAGTATCAGTGGAACTACATTATGGAAATCATCAATTCAGCCTTCGCTGTGTTGATAACGGCCGGGGCTTCGATGCTGATACTGTGGCGGTTTCCGAACACTACGGCCATTGGGGCATCCGAGGAATGGCAGAGCGCGCGCATAAACTCGGAGCCAGTTTCGAATACTGCAGCTCAACTGGTTCAGGAACTGTCCTTTCCGTAGGATTGAAGGCGCGGCGCGCCTACGAATGACAAGAGACTTTGTTGACCCCCCAGAAAGGGGGGGGATGGTATTGGACCATCCAGCTATTCCCATTTGCTCTCGTCCTCCGCAAACTGAAAGGAGTGGACGCCCAGGTTGACAAGCATGCGCGGCAGATATTGATCGTAGCTGTGCAGCCGGTAAGAGTTTTTGAAGTCGTGGCGCTCATGGAGGTTTTCGGCGAAGCAAACCGCGCTGGCAGCGGGGATGCGAAATACGACGTGCGAATTGTCTCCACTGGGGCGGCCCCTCATGTCAACAGCCCAAGCGGTCTTTCCTTGCGGACCAACATGACTTACCGGGACTGGACGGCGGCTGCTGACACCATTCTGGTAGCTGGGTTCGACGGACCGGCCGACGCTCCGCTCGGAGAAGACTTCCTCGGTTGGCTTCGCCAGCAGAGTGAACGGAGCCGGCGCTTCGGTTCCGTTTCAAATGGCGCGCATGTTTTGGCCAAGGCTGGCCTGCTCGATAGGCGGCGCGCGACAACGCATTGGAAGTGGGGCAACGAATTCTCGAGCCACTATCCTGCCGTCGCGATGGAAGGCGACGTGATTTATATTCGCGACGGCAATTGCTATACCTCAGCAGGTGCCAGCGCCGCCATCGACCTGGCTCTAGCTCTGGTGGAAGAGGATCTCGGAAAATCTGTTGCCGATGCCATTGCGAAGGCAACGCTTGTCTTTATGAGGCGCTCCAGTGGACAGCGGCAGCTCAGTGCCACTCTCCTGGCGCAAACCCTGGAGAGCGGGCCCCTTGAAGACCTTCTAACATGGCTTCCTGACAACCTGCGACAGGATCTATCCATCCGTAATCTTGCACGACGAGCGGCCATGAGCCCGCGCAACTTCGCGCGCCTGTTTCGTCAAGAGGTGGGCACGACCCCCGCAAGGTACGTCGAAAATCTTCGATTAGAAGCAGCGCAACATCGGCTTGAATCGACAGCGATCAGCATTAGCGCGGTGGCAGATGCTTGTGGGTTCGCTAACGCAGAGACTTTCACTCGTGTTTTCACACGGCGTCTTGGGCCGACGCCTCGGCAATACCGGGTAAATAAAAGGGAGACAGATTTGCTGTCCCACAGCGCCGCGGCATAGAGATCGCGCGGCAATCGCGATTGTTTCTGTTTAGCGGGAATAAGCCAGAAGCCCGTGTGTTTTTCCCCTACAGAATGTCGCAACAAATTACCGAAAACGTAAGCTCACAGTCGCATTTAGTCGCTAAGTGGCAAATCGAGATGCACGACTCATCGCCAGCCTTGCTGCCATATCAACGTGGTCGCACGCTCGATTCATCCCGATGGTCTATGGGCAGTTTACTGACCTTCTTCGCGGAGAGTAACGAGACGCATGGAAACTTTGCTCTTATTGAGGCTCTTCTGAAACCCGGCAATGAACCGCCTCCCCATGTGCACGAACGCGAGGATGAGCTCCTCTATGTCCTCGAAGGCAAATTGGATGCCTATATAGGACGAGAAGTCTTAAGCGCCGAGGCAGGAGAATGCTTGTTCTTTCCCAGGCGCACGCCCCACGCATGGGTAATTCGCTCGGCGCGGTTGCGCATGCTTGTCTTGATCTCTCCCGCTGGATTTGAACAATACTTCCGCGCCTTAAGTTCGCCGGCCGGACTACTTGACCTGCCTCCCGATGCAGTCACTTACTCGCAGGGAACGCCGGAACAGGCGGTGCGCATGGCTGCAGAGCTGGAAGTACGATTCCTGTCTCCCGGCGAGATCGCGGAAGAAATGCCTGCCTTCCCTGGAATATCTGTTCCCGCAAGCGTTGGATCCGCAGCCACGGACTGAAAGGGGAATACCACCATGTTGAAGAGTCATAATATTGCCCGGAATAAGAACGGGCTGCGTGTAAACTTTGTTCTCCCACTTGCTCTCGCGAACTACGTCCTTTGCTTTGGACTATCAGGTGGGCGTGCTTATGGACAAGAGCCTGTTGCGCCTGCTGCTGGAGCGCCGGCGGTCATCACTGTTTCTGGAAACCGCCTGCTCCGTGATGGGGAACTCTGGGTGCCTCACGCGCTGCAGCTCGCCGCATTCGTTGCTCCTCCGGCCGCGCAAAAGCCGCCTTTCATCGGCGCATATAAGCACTACAGCCTTGCTGAACTGCGTGCGATGAAAGATTGGGGCGCCGACAGCATTCGCTTTCAAGTGTCGCAGCCGGGTGCGGATCCCCACAACCCTTTGTACGATCCGGCGTTTATCGACCAGGTGGTGGGCGCGGTAAAGGCCGCGCGCGCTATCGGCTTGAATGTCATAGTTTCAATTCAGGACGAAGAACAGAGCGGCGAGCAGAACTCGCCGGCAGTACTGCCGAACGCAGCTACGAACCGGGTCTGGCACAACCTGGCGCCAATGCTCAACGGAGATGACGGAATTATCTACGAGATGATTAACGAACCCGAACCTTTGCCAAATCCTGCCGATTGGGAGCGATGGGCGAAAACGATGAATGGAGTAATCCGGACCATCCGTGCTACCGGCGCAACGAACACTCTGCTCGCCGACGGTTTGAATTTCGCGGAAAGTCTTCACGGCGCCATTGCCTTAGATGATCCTCTGCAAAAAGTTTTCTACTCCACGCATCCTTACTTCCACAATCCCGAAGGTCAGAAGAGAACGACGTGGATTAAAAAGTTTGGAGAAATCGCCGCGAAGGCCCCTGTGATTGTGGGAGAGTGGACCACGCCCACCATCTCCAATTACTATTGCCAGTCCGATACACCAGAGGCCGCGCGGCGATTTCTTCACTACATCAATTCACTCCACATTGGCCTGGTTGCCGCCAATTACGATTTTGGTCTTCCTAAGTTTGGCGGCGTGGTCAGTGATTACTCCGGTACACCAACCACGTTCTCAAATGGTATTCAATGTGGCACGCCAGGGTTCGGGCCAGGCAGGTTGATCCAATCGTGGTATCGAACGGGCTCCGTTCCAGACCACCTGGAGTAATTGCCGCTCTAAGACCAGTCCGCCCGTTGCGCGCATCACAATTTCGAATTCGAGACAGGAATCTCAGGAAAGAACGGCTTATGAAACATCCACTTATAAAACATCTACGATTGACCGGAATCTCGATTACTGCGCTGGCTTTCGCTTGCTTGGCAGGAGTGGCAGAATCCGGGGAGACTCCGAGTACAAACACTCGGCCAGTCGCGGGCATTCTGGCGCAAAGCGAAGCGGCGGAGCCGCAAGCTGGCGACAAGAACACCGGCAGCTCCGATTATCTGCGGAGCATCATCGGCCTGCAACTGGCGCCCGTCCCGCTGAAGCTTGACAATAAAGATCGGCTGCTGGTCGGGTTAGGCAGCTATCTCGTCAACCAAGCAGCGGGCTGTAACGATTGCCATACAAATCCTTCGTTTGCTCCCGGGCACAACCCTTATCTCGGCCAACCGAAGCAGGTCAATACCGAAGCCTATTTAGGCGGGGGCCATCCCTTTCCGGCCGATGACGGAGAGACGGTCGTTCCGCCCGACATCACACCCGATGCAAGCGGGAAGCCGGCCGGCTTGAGCTATCGCCAATTTATTCTGGCAATGCGATACGGCCAAGACCCGGCGAATCCAAACAGGCTGCTGCAGGTGATGCCGTGGCCTACCTTCCAGAACCTGACGCATCGCGACTTACGGGCAATATACGAATACCTCAGCAGCATTCCTTCCGTGAAGTGCAGCGGAAATGCTTGTTAGCGGCCGGAAGCCGGATGGTGACAAAGGGGAATTAATTGAAGAGGAATAAATCAATGAACCAAGCACAAAAAAATAAAGAATTCGTGCTACGGCATTTTGAAGAACTAGTGAACCAAAAAGACACGTCAACCATCTTCCGTAACTTCGCGCCGGACTTTTTGGATCATGAGGGACCCAACGGAGAGCCTGTGGGAGTTGAGGAAGGCAAAGCTAGAATGAAAGCAATAACAACTCAGTTTCCCGATTTGCACGTTGAGATCCGAGACGCCATAGCGGAGCAAGACAAGGTGGTCGTTCGGGGAGTATGGACAGGTACAAACGCCGCAACAGGTCAAAAAATGGAGTTTCATGGCTTTGTGTTGTGGCGTCTCGATGGCGGCAAGTTCGTTGAACGCTGGGCCATCGCGACGCCACCGGCGGAAGTGAAGAGTGGCCTAAAGAACTGATGATAAAGAGGGACTCCTATTGTTAACTTCAAAGAAGGAACGAAGCGCTGCCATCCAACAGAGCTTGATGAATAGAGGCACGTTCTTCCCGATCTCGTTCTTCGACTCGCGGCGATATATCCAACACAATGTGCTCATCGAGGACGGGCTCGGGCCGATCTTGGAGTTCATGGACAAACTGCCGCCCGATCGAACGAGCGTCAGAGTGTGTCGGGCGATCGAGGACGGCGATCATAGCGTGGTTCACAACGATTACCGGTTGGGCGATTGGGGTCCGATGGCCGCGTTTGAGGTTCATCGATGGGAAAACGATCGAATCGTCGAGCACTGGGATAATCTCCAGACGTTACCCGCAGACCCGAACCCAAGCGGCAGAGGGATGACGGATGGAGCGTCGGTCGTTACAGATCTCGATAAGACCGATAAGAATAAAAATCGTATTGAGCTGTTCACGAAAGAGGTGCTGATTGAACGGAAACTGGAACGGCTGAGCAACTTCTTCTCTGGTGACACGCTTGTGCAACACAACCCGCACCTTGACGACGGAGTTCCTGTACTTCGAGCCTCTCTGGAGAGCAGCGTGACCTGTTATGAACAACTGCACAAGATCATAGGCGAGGGCAACATGGTTCTTGCGATGAGCGAAGGACACATTTCAAGAAACGGAAATGCTCCAGAACATACATCGTTCTATGACCTTTATCGCATTGATGGCGGATTCATCGCTGAACATTGGGATGTGGTGGAAAGCATTGCACCTCCCGCCGAATGGCGAAACAGTAACGGCAAGTTCTGAGGTGCTACTACCAGCTCTCCGCAGTTACTGGCAACGCAACTTGTTATCGAGAAGCGTATCTCGATTAATCGCGCAGCAATCGCGGTTTTTTCTGTTTTGGCGGGACTAAACCGGTCGCCCGCATGTTTCCTCTATAGAATGTCGCGGCAAATTACCGAAAGCTTAACTTCACAGTCACACTTGTCCTCGGACTCAGATCGTTTGGCGGCGCTATGCGTCTCAATTTCGGAGACCAAATAATGAGCAATGTCGGTGCAAGACCAACAAAGTTGATCACACGGGACGGCGTCGACCTGGCATTTAGCGATCTCGGATCAGGCTCGGAGCCCATAATTTTTCTCCACGGCTGGGCATGCGATCGCACGTTCTTGCAACCGCAGTTCGAACATTTGAGCCGATCGCATCGTGTGCTCGCGGTTGACCTCCGGGGCCACGGAGAAAGTACAGCTCCGGAGCGTCGATATACCGTCCCTGGATTTGCAGAGGACATTCACGAGTTGAGCCAGGCGTTGCGCCTGCCGCCATCGGTTGTTGTTGGTCACAGCATGGGAGGACAAGTGGCGCTGGAATTGGCGGCTGCTTATCCCGAAGATGTATCCGCAATCTGCCTCATCGACTCGGTCGTATTTCCGCCCGACTCGCTCTTAGCGGAGTTGCGGCGGGTTTTCTCTGCATTGACGGGACCTGGCTATCTAGAGGCTCTAACGAGTGCTGCCGAATCGTTGTTCATCGAAACGGATGATCTGGCTCGGAAGTCTTTGCTGGTGGAGAAAATGAGACGCACTTCTCAGCATGTAGCTGCCGCATCCTTTCGCAGTCATCTACTGGACTATGATCCCGCGGCCGCTATTGCTTCTTGCAAAGCCCCGATCGCCTATTTGGGAGCAAGCCGTACCTTGGCTGATATTGGGAAGTTTAGAAGCTATTACCCCCAGCTCATCACCGGACAGACCGTCGGCTCAGGGCACTTTTCACCGCTGGAAGTTCCGGAGCAGATCAACTCGATGCTGGATCGTTATCTCGCGATCGCAGTCAAGAGCAGGCCGGAATAGGTTACGCCCCATCTTGAGAGAAATCGTACGGCAATCGCGAGTTTTGCTGTTCTGGCGGGACTAAACCGAGCAGCCCGCGTGTTTTCCCGCAGCGCTCGTTCGCTGTGCAACTGTCCAAGACGTTATCCGCGCCGTTCGCTGGGCCCGCTATAACGAACTGGCGCTCTCCGTTCGCGGCGGTGGACACGATTTTGCGGGCATTGCGTGACGATGGCGTCGTAATCGATTGTTCGCCAATGACCGCCGTCTCCATCGATCCGCAAATGCGTACCGCCCGCGCCCAAAGGGGGCGCCACCATTGCCCATCTCATCGACGCCGCGCAGAAGCACGGGTTGGCGGCGGCCGCCGGCAACTTCTCCAGCGTGGGGCTCGGAGGGCTCACGCTCGGGGGAGGGTATGGACGCCTCTTGGGTAAGTATGGCCTGGTTTGCGACAACTTACTGTCGGCGCAGGTGGTCACGGCTGACGGCCACCTCTTAACCGCGAGTGAAACTGAGCACGCGGATCTTATTGGGGCTCGCGTGGCGGAGGCGGCAATTTTGGGGTAGTGGTGTCGCTGGAGTATCGCCTTCATCCTGTCTCGAACGTGTTTTCCGGCCCTCTGCTATATCCGATGGATCAAGCCGCAACCGTTCTGCGCCAATACAACGAGTTCATCAGAACTGCTCCCGATGAACTGACAATTACGACTGGATTTATTCAAATGCCGGATCGTACGCGAATGCTTTTGCTCTCACCCACATACTGCGGCCCTCTTGAGAACGGAGAAAAGGCACTCGGGCCGTTGCGCAAATTCGGCAAGCCGCAGTCCGATCAAGTTCAACCGATCGCCTATGACATGCTCGTTCGGTCGACCGGTGACAAGTTCCCCGCGGGCCGCCACTATTTTATACAAACGCAATATCTGCCTGATCTGCGCGCCGAGGCCATTGAGGTATCGATAGAGCAGGCTCAGCGGTTTTCTTCTCCGTTTTCGATGCTTTCGTTCCATCATTTTCACGGTGCGGCGAGTCGCCGCGCAGTGTCCGAGACCGCTTTTGCGCTGCGTCAGGACCACCTATTGGTGGATATCATGGCGGCCTGGGAGCAGCAACCGGGTGAGGAAGATCGAACTCATGTGGAATGGACGCGCAAAGCCTCCCATGCTCTCGCGCCGTATGCCTTCAAGGGAAGCTATATCAATTCACTTGACGAAACGGAGCAGGAGCGCGTCCCACATGCCTTCGGGTCTAACTATGAGCGCTTAGCCGATCTCAAGCGGACCTATGATCCTGACGATGTTTTCGATTCGACCATAGGGCACGTGGCTCCACGTGGCTCCTAAGTATTTTCGGAACATACGCGAAGCGTGGCGTGCATCCGCTGGAAGATGCTCGTCATCTTCGTCTTCTTCGGCTGCTTTCAACAACGCTAGTTGGTGCCTTCGCCGTGGCACAAGAGGGCGCAGAAAGTGACTCCCCGCTTCGGGAATAAAACGCGGCGTGGCTGGTTATAACTGCATGCTCAAGAAACTTATATTCGCAGCGGTTGCGACAGTCTGTCTATCTTCCCCGACGGCGTGTCTGGCTTCCTCGATCACGGGAAGCCCCGTGGCCTTCACAACCAGTGCGACGGGCCTAACCACCATTACCAACCAGGGAGAAACCGCCACCATTCCGGCCCGCTTCGCCTTCTGCGTCGGACCCAACCTCGACAATTGTCAAACCTCCGGCCTGTTTGGGGCCGTTTCGATCACGGACACGCAGTTGAAGATCAGTTTCGTCGGCGATGTATTTATAGCGGATGGCAGCTTCACGCTCAATTTCACCGGTTTTGACGGGCTCCTCCGTGCGGTGACTCCGGACCGCTCTTCCGGTTCTTTGCTCGCCGGATCGTTCAGACTTGCCTCGTTCAATAGTTCGCAAATGACGCTCAGCGGTTATGCGGATTCTTCAGGCTTCATCAGCTACAACGGCACAAATAAGCCGGCCTATCTCTTCGATCTCACGACAGGGACAGCGTCGGAACCGGCCTCTCTCCTGCTGTCCGGCTTGGGCCTAACGGGCATCGCTCTTCTCGGACGGCATCGACCGACCTTCCGCAAGGAGCTGGGATCCGCACCGCTTTCGTGCAGCACCGGCAAGCCAAACGTGATTACGTTCTTGGGTCGTCTGGCTGAAAAGCATTTTTAAAAGGAAATAAATCATGATGAAACACGCGACTGGCGTGCCAGCACTGTCTTCTGAGTCGCAAATCGACTCGGGCATTGCGGACGGGCTACGGGCAGTAATATCGGGAGGCATCGCGCTGCCTGCGGATGAATTCTATGACGAGGCTCGCCGGGTTTGGAACGGCGCCATCCAGCACCGTCCGGCGGTAATTGCGTTTTGCGAACGGGTAGCGGATGTCGAGGCGGCCGTGCATGTCGCGCGTCGCCATGCCTTACCGTTGTCGGTGCGCGGCGGCGGCCACGATTGGGCAGGACGAGCCCTGTGCCACAACGGGCTCGTCCTCGACCTCACCCGAATGAGGCAAGTAGTCGTGGACCCGCATTCACGAGTCGCGATAGTTGCCGGTGGGGCCAAGGTCAAGGACGTGGCCGCCGCCGCTGACGCTCACGGCTTGGTGGCGGCATTGGGGAACTGTGGTGCAGTGGGCATAGCCGGCTTGACACTGGGCGGCGGCTACGGCCCGTTAAGCGGCACCCACGGCCTGGCGACGGACAACCTGCTCGGCGCCGAGGTGGTGCTCGCGGATGGGCGGCGCGTAAAGACGGATGCTCATAATGAGCCCGAGTTGTTCTGGGCGCTGCGGGGCGGCGGCGGCAATTTCGGCGTAATCACTTCCCTGCGGATCCAGCTGCATGAGCGGCGGCATATGTTCGCGGGGCCGATCGTGTATCCCTGGAGCGAGGCCAAGGATGTGCTGCGCTGCTACGCGGCGTTTGCGGCGACCATGCCTGATGAACTCGGTGTGCCCGTGGTTATTGCATCCGGCCCGGATGGCCAGCCCGCGATCACGTTACTGCCGTTGTGGAACGGCTATGGGCGTCAAAGCGAGCGCATCATGCGTGACTTGCAAGCCCTTGGTAGACCGCAACCCGCCCAGATCGGGCCAAGCACCTACGGTGAAATGCTCGCGCCGCTCGATGCCATGGTAGAGCAGGCCGATGGCTTCCATTGGAAGACCCGGACGCGGTCACTGTCCGCGCTCACGCCCGGCGCAGTGGACGCGATCATGACGGCGGTCGCTCGCAGGACATCGCCCCACTCGTTGGTCAACTGGCACCACCTCCACGGTGCGGCTACGCGCGTCGCTCCGGACGCCACCGCCTTCGGCTTGCGCCGCGATCACTTTATGGTGGAGATCATCGCCAGTTGGGAGCCCAACGGAGATGATGGCTCGACGCACCGGCAATGGGCGCAGGACCTTTGGCAAGCTCTCGCGCCTTTTGCGTTGCCGGGAGGATATGCCAATCTGCTGGGGCCGGAAGATCGCGAACAAGCGGCTCATGCTTACGGCAGCAACGGTGCTCGGCTTAGAGCCTTGAAGCATCGGTTCGATCCAGATGGTGTGTTCTCATCCGCCATTCTATTGCCGGAGTGAAGAGACTCTAATTGCGCCTTGAAATTTAAGAACAATGACGTTTGAAAAGAAGTACCTGAAAGCAGGGCCGAGTCAGATCGCATATGTGACGAACGATTTAGATCGAGCAAAAGACATTTTCGGTACCACGTTCGGTATCCCTCGTTTTTTCACGATGGAGCGAGTGGAATTACAGAACCAGCAATGCCAGATGCAGTCGGTGCCGATGGTGATCAACGTTGCAATTGCCTGGACAGGCACACAAGCAAAGCAGGCCCTCTGGAACGGCGCAATAGCAAACTCGCCGAATGCAATCGCTGAATTCCGCACGGCTGAAATAGAGACCTCAGGAACAGGCATCCTGTTCCGTGGAGACGTGCCTAAGGGTGGAGCAGGCCTGTTCTTTCCAGTGACTCTTCTGGATAACCCTCCTGCTGATGCGG
The DNA here is from genome assembly GCA_965277435.1 of Bryobacteraceae bacterium. GTDB lineage: Bacteria > Acidobacteriota > Terriglobia > Bryobacterales > Bryobacteraceae > Bog-105. The sequence continues at coordinate 355,111 of OZ255821.1, forward strand.
CTTACGTTCAGCGTGAGAACTTTAGACCACTTCGGGCTGTCATCAAGTACGACGATATAGACGAAGCAGTTCGCCAGGCCAACGGAACCCCATACGGGCTCGGTGCCTCGGTGTGGGGAAAAGATGCCAGCCGTCTTTTGTCAGTGGCTCGCCGCTTGGAGGCCGGAACGGTCTGGATCAATCAACACCTGAATATGCATCCAAACGTATCACTCAACGGTCGAAAGAACTCGGAAATCGGCATTGAGTTCGGTATGGAAGGCCTCAAGGAATTCTGCAGAATACAAATGTTTGCAGAAGTGCAATGAAAGGATCTCGCCTCGTGGCAAAGAATCGTCAGCAACGACCGTCAGCTTCTGATTGTGATGCGAACCTGAAACAGTTCCTAGGGCCTCTGCAATCCCACTATGACTTCATCGTGTGTGGTTCAGGGAGTTCAGGTTCGGTCATCGCACGCAGACTCGCAGAAGAGAAGTCGGTTGCTGTTCTGCTCATTGAAGCAGGCGAAAGCGACGCATCCGACACGGTCCTCGTCGCTTCGCAATGGCCAATGAACCTTGGGTCTGACCGAAGCTGGGATTACACGAGTCAACCTAATCCACACCTAAACTATCGCACCTTCCCCATAGATGCCGGAAAGACTCTCGGCGGCGGTTCGAGCATCAATGTGATGACCTGGGCTCGGGGACACAAGAACGATTGGGATTTCTTCGCTTCAAAGGTGAACGATTCAGCCTGGGGGTATGACTCCGTAAGAGACATTTACTGCCGTGTCGAAGACTGGCATGGCGCTCCGGATCCGGGCGTACGCGGTCAGGGAGGGCCGCTGTATATCGAGCCGGCCCAAAATCCGAATCCTATCGCTCCTGCTCTGCTCGAAGCCGCAGCCCTCGCCGGAATTCCAACGTTCTCAGGGCATAACGGGCGAATGATGGAAGAACCAGGAGGTGCCTCCTTCCTTGAAAGCTGCCTGCATGACGGAAGACGACAATCGATCTTTCGAAGCTACGTCGGCCCTGTCATCGGCCAATCCAATCTCACGATCGCCATACGCACTCAAGTGAGCCGAATTCTCTTCGATGGAACTCGTGCAGTTGGCATAGAAGTGATTCGGAATGGCAGCACCAGCAAAGTCTATGCTGACGGAGAGGTCATCCTTTGTCTTGGAGCAATTCAGACTCCTAAAGTGCTCATGCAGTCTGGTCTGGGAGACAAAACTGCTCTGCAACAGCATGGAATCGACGTGGTGCAGCACTTACCGGGCGTCGGGCAAAACTACCAAGATCATGTCGCCATGGACGTTGTCTGGGAGTATCGGGAGCCCTTGGAACCGCGAAACAGCATGTGTGAGGCGTTGCTTTTTTCAGGAAGCGATGCAGCGCGAATAAGTCCCGACATTCAAGGAGTTGGGGTAGAAGTTCCTCTCGCGAGTGCCGAGAACGCCAAACACTACGGGCTTCCGGCAGAGGGTTGGGGCTTTTTTGGCGGGAACGTTCGCCCTAAGAGTCGCGGTCATTTGCAATTGACAGGTCCCGAACCAACGGATCCCATTGAGATCTACGGAAACGACTTATCACATCCTGAGGATTTGAAGATCGCCCTAGCGAGCATAGATCTGTTTCGCGAAATCGGCAACTCTAAACCCATGCAACGGTTCACTAAGCGCGAGGTGATGCCTGGTCCACTTCGTGGGCCCGAGATGGAGCAATACATTCGGAACGGCGCTCGGACCTTCTACCATCAGAGCTGCACCGCGAAGATGGGTTTAGACGAGATGTCCGTGGTGGATGGCGCCTTGAGAGTCTACGGAACTAGCAATCTCCGGGTCGCCGACAGTTCGATCATGCCGCGTGTCACCACAGGAAACACGATGGCGCCTTGCGTTGTGATTGGAGAGAAGGCGGCAGATCTTCTCAAGAGTGAGCATCATATTTCAACATAGCGTTTCGTGTCTCAGAACTCGGTAGCAGAAATTCGATGAATGGTGTGGATTCGATATACGTACGCAACACCGAGTTCGCGGTCGCAGTGCTCTTCCAAAGAAAATGGAAAGTGCAAATTCTTTGTGCTAAGCGATCGGCCCGATTCGCTTTGGTCAGCTCTCGAGACTCATGCCTCAGGCGTCCAAGAAGGGCGCTAACCGGGGATTCCGGCGAAGGTGAACGCTGATTCCGAAGGGAGCGCGAACGGCATTCCGGGCCGAAGGCGAACAGTTTTCGGAGCGTAGCGACGCCGGTATTTCGATTGTGCAGGAAGCGTTCGGCTTCGTCGGTCCAGCCATAATTTTTGGGCCGAAAGGACAAGGAGTGTCCCGTTCGCTTCGCAAATGAAATGGCAGCGCAGGTTCATGGATCGCGTGTGGCTGCTCCGTGGAAGGGGTGCATGAGGATCATACTATGGGGCGAAGTTCTACACGCTGGCCTGAGGATCGCGAACAAGCGGCTCATGCTTACGCCGGCAATGGTGGTCGGCTGAGAGCTCTCAAGCGTCGTTTCGATCCGGACGGTGTATTCGTCGCCTCCGCCATTCCACTACCGAATTGAAGAGACCACCTGCGCTCCGAAATGGAGGAAGGAAAATATGACGTTTGAAAAGAAATACCTGAAATCCGGACCGAACCAAATCTCTTATGTGACGAACGATTTAGATCGAGCCATAGACATTTCCCGTACCACGTTCGGTATCCCCCGTTTTTTCACGATGGAGCGAATGGAATTGCAGAACCAGCAATTCCAGACGCAGTCGGCGCCGATGGTGATCAATGTTGCAATTGCCTGGACAGGCACTCTTTTTCTAGAGATCATCCAGCCACTCACTGCCGACGCGATCTATGGGCACGATCTGCAGAAAGATGTATTTGCTTTGTATCCGCATCACATAGCATTCGCTGTGCACAACTGGGACGATTTCCTCAAGGAGTTGACTGCAGAAGGCAAGTCGCTCGTTTTTTCCGGTGAAGTTGAAGGGCTGATCCAGTCCGGCTACTGGGACGCCAGGGATACGATCGGGACCTATGTTGAGTTCTACTGCAACACTCCGGCAGGAGAGGACGTTTGGGAGCAGATCAAGAAAGGTGAATTCTAACCTTTGCTCAGAACTGCCCAACGCACTCTCTTCCGGAACATACGCGAAGCCTCGCGTGTGATCCGCTGGAAGATGCTCGTCATCTTCGTCTTCTTCGGCGTGCTTTCGACAATGTTGCTCGGCGTCTTCTCGCTGGCTTTGCTGAACGTCGTGGTTAGGCGTGAAAGCGCCTACCTGATTGAGGAACAAATCAAAGCGATCGTCGAATATGACGCGAGACTGAATACCTCTGTGCTCAACCGGAAAGGATGGAATGCGCCGGGAGCCGGTTTTCATCTGATTACCGGCTATCTGAGCGCCGTCTGGCCAGAAAGCCAAACCGTCGTTAAAACGGGGTCGGGCGCAAGGCCCAAGTGGCTTCGCTCCGCGTCTTTCACGGGAATCGTCGTAGATCGTGGTCGCCTCGCCGTTCGCTCTTTTCAAGAGATACGAAGCGGAAAATGTTCGGTGACGGTTCTTGCCGATACCCCAGTTACCAGTCCTTTCCTGGAGCAGCTGGCAAGGGCCGCCAACGTGCGGCTTACCAGTAAGCAACCCGTTATGCTTCGTCCCTATCGCAGGAGCGAAGGAATCAGCGGCGAGATCGTAGCCAATTTCATCCCTGACGGACGCCCGGCTGTTCCTGTCGTAGTCACTGCTCGTAACTGGCAGACTGGCTTAAGTGAGGATTGGGTGGTCTGTCAAGTGCGCCTCAGTTATAGGCAGACTATCGCGGACTTGAGCCGCATGGGCTTGCAGTCTGCCTCCTGGGTCGCGCCGTTCGGGACCATCACGTTTGCCTTACTCATCGTTTACGCGTGCAGCTTATTTCTATCTATACGTCTCAGTCAACGGATTGGGGCTGCAATCGACGGTTTAAGCCACGCAGCCCTCCGCGTCGGCAAAGGCGATTTTTCGGTCAGAGTCTCAATTCGTGGCGAGGATCAACTCGGGACGCTGGCTTCGGCCTTCAACGGAATGACAAGCGATCTCCAAACTTTGCGCGAACAAGAGAAACAGACCGCGCTTCTGGAATGGGACCTTGCCTTAGCCCGCGACGTACAGCAACATCTTTATCCCCGGACTCCGGCCGTCCCACCTGGCGTGACGTTATGGGGTGAAAATACGCCCGCTCGTATGGTGAGCGGCGACTTGTATGAATTCTTCTCCTTCAGCCCCAGCGAGATCGGTTTGCTATGCGCGGATGTAAGCGGAAAAGGCGTCTCGGCGGCGCTGATGATGTCCCATCTGCAAGCCCTGGTGCACGGCCGGCTGCTTGCCTTGGACGAAACCAGCGCTCGTCCCGCGCCCGGCCCGTTTATCACCGCCCTTAACCGCGATTTTCACGGCCGCTTCGGAAACAATCGCTATGCCACGATGTTTTACGGAGAGTTCGATTCCCGCACAAATATTCTTCGGTATATCAACGCCGGACACTGCCCGGCAATTTTGATTTCCGAATCGGGCGAGGCAGCGAAACTTTTTGGGGGCGATCTCCCGGTCGGCTTGTTTCCAGAGACGATCTATAAGGAGCGTCAGATAACTTTGTCGAGAGGCAGCGCCATCCTTATTTACACCGACGGCGTGACCGACGCTTTGAACTCGCACGGAGAGGAATTCGGCGAGAAGCAACTTATGGGAAACTGCAGCTCGTTACCTGACAAATCTAGTGGAGAAGCAATTGGAAAGTTTCTCTTCAGCAAGGTCGCTGATTGGACAGCTGGTATCGACCAAGTGGATGACACGACCATTCTTGTTCTGACCGTGGAGTGATCGGAACCATCCGCGAGTCGGGCCAAGCAGCAACGTAGACGTACTTGCGGCCATTGCCGTTCGACCCGCCACTCCATGCCCCGGAACTTTGCCCTGGGCGGAGCGGAATAAATCGCCGGGCAGCGTGTTCCATCTCTAGCAACTTCGTTGTTAAGCGGGCAGCGCCCTAAGAGATTGTCTTCGCCTCTTTGGATGAGGCCTGCTGACCGAAGCAAGGAGGAAACCGCATTGTTGCAAACATTGACAGAGACGATAGCCAAGCACGCCAAAGAGGTCCCGGATCAAGCCGCTCTCCTGTGCGCGGACCAGATTGTGACCTATCGCGAGCTGGAGGATTCCAGCTATGCGCTGGCCGCGCATTTGCGAGCACAAGGCCTGCATCCTGGAGATCGAGTCGCGATCCACTGGTCAAACTCGATCGAACCGGTGAAGCTGTTTTTTGCCTGCTTTCGGTCAGGGCTGGTTGTCGTGCCAATTAATACCCGCCTGACCAGTCTGGAAATCCAGTTCGTCTTGGAAAACAGCCAGGCATCGGTGTGCTTTAGTGAACCCAATTTGGCGAATGCAGCACGAGACGCCGCCCAGTGCTACCCGTTAAAAAGCTTTTTCACCGAGCTGCCGAATTTGTCTCCCGCGCGCGCCGATCGGCAAGAGCTATCTCATCCCGAAAGCGATGCTGTCAGTCTGATCTTGTATACTTCCGGCACCACGGCGCGGCCGAAGGGCGTCCAACACTCCCATCGCACCCTGTTTTCCTTAGCAGAGAAGTGCTGTCAATATTTGGATGAGTCGGTCCAAGTGACTCCTGTGGTGAGTCCGATCATGCATGGCTTTGGATTCGCCATGTGTTTGTGTCCCGCGCTGCTTTCAGGAGCAACCGCGGTGATGCAGCCGAACCCAGATCCCGGCGCAATCCTGAGTAGCATCGAACGATTTCAATGCACCAATCTGTCTTGCCTGCCTGCGCTGGCTCAGTCTATCCTCGCGGAGCAAACGGCTCGGCCGCGGCACGTCGAATCCCTACAAAGGGCCTTTTCCGCGGGAGATCGAGTGCCTGAGGATCTCAAAGCACAGTTCAAAGCTGTGATGGGAGCACCTCTGTTCGAGCTGTTTGCCTCCAGCGAATGCGGACTGGTCACGGTCAGCCTTCCTTCAAATGTGAGAGCCGATTCCATGGGTAAAGCAGCGGACGGGGTTGAAACTCGTATCGTGGACAAGAGGCGACTTCCTGTTCCCGACGGTCAAGTGGGCGAGCTTGCTGTCAAGAGCCCAACCCTTTTTCGAGGCTATTGGAATGATCCGGATACGACATCAGGAGCGCTCTGCGACGGATGGTTCTATACGGGAGATCTGGTCGTAAGAGATCGGGATGGATTTCACACGTTTGTCGGACGAACCAAGGAGATCATCGTTCGCGGCGGTTCGAATATCTCGCCGGCGGAGGTGGAATCCGTGCTTTCGCTCCATCCGGCTGTGAAGGAAGCCGCGGTCGTCGGAGTACCCGATCCCGTTCTTGGCCAACGCGTAATGGCGTTCGTAGTTTCGAGTCGACGTGACCAAATGGATCAAGCCGAACTGCAAAACCATGCGCGACAGTCTCTAGCGGAGTACAAAGTTCCGGAGAGAATTGAGTTCGTCCCGGAGCTTCCCAAAACAGCGTCCGGGAAGTTGAATCGCCGCAGCCTGCGCGAAAGGACGATTCCCGGCGTGCCAGCGATGGGAGAATCCTCTGATACTTTCGCCGCAACCCGAGGGTCTTCGAACCATGAGTAAGCGAATTGCAATTTTCGGAGCCACCGGGGCAGTGGGGTCCGCCCTGCCGATCCATATGCTGAAGGGAAACGTGCTGCGACCAGGAGACGAGATCGTTCTCGTTGGACGAGAGACAGAAGCTAGTCGCGCCCACTTGCTGGCAATCCGCACAGACCTAATGGATGCGTTCGATGACGGCATCATCGCTATAAGCATCTGTCCGACTCTACAGGAATTAGAAACGGACGTATTTATCATGGCAGCTGGCGCAACGGTATCACCAGAGCGCAAAAATCGCCGAGACTTAGCAGAAGTCAATCTTGACCTTTTTGAGGATGTGGCCCGCGCGCTTGCTGTTCGTAACCATCTCGCTTTTGTCTTTCTGATTAGCAATCCCGTGGAACTCGCCGTTTCCGTCTTTGCCCGTCATCTCGATCCACGTCGCGTGATTGGGATAGGAGCACAGCAGGACTCGTTGCGTTTCGCGCGCGCGATCGCGAATAGGCTTGGCGTTCATCGCTCGATCGTGCGCGCGAGCGTACTGGGTGAGCACGGGGAGTGGATGCTGCCCATTTGGAGTTCCGTTTACCTCACCGACTCCAACAAAGAGCTTGCCGGCAAGTTGGCGTCTCTCCGGGACAAGTACGCTGAGAGGACCGCTACCGAATCACTCACGCGCACCCAAAAGGAAATAACTCGTCTCGTGGAGAACGCCGATATAGAAGACGCTTGTCGAGCCCTTCGCTGCGTTGCCCCGGAGGTTCGGATCATGATTGAACCTCTCATCACTGTGAACGCGTTGCACTCCACGCCAAACGCAACCGCGAATGCGACCGTAAGCTGCCTTGATGCGCTGCTGAGCGCAGACGAACGAAAGATTCACGGACAGGTCTTGCTGCAAGGCGAGTTCTACGGGCTCAAGGGCGTCTGCGGCGCTCCGATCTGCCTGCGGGCAACGGGCTGGAGCATAGCCGCCGAAAGCCAATCATTATCTGAATTGGAGATTGAACGCCTGAGGTGCGCCTGCCGCGCCATCCAATCGGCGAATGAGAGCGCTCAGAACATACCCGTCTAACCGACGCGCGAACTTGCGGCAAACGAGTCTTCCGTAGCCTCTACAGGTTGGGGTCTTCTATGCCGGCGGCTGTCGGATAACGAATCTGTCGCGATCTTCTTTGCCCGGTACTCCCGAGGCGTCAGCCCAACGCGTCGTGTGAAAACACGAGTCAAAGTCTCTGTGTTGGCGAACCCGCAAGCATTTGCCACGCCGTTAATGCTGATCGCTGTCGATTCAAGCCGACGTTGCGCTGCTTCTAATCGAAGATTCTCGACGTATCGTGCGGGTGTTGTGCCCACCTCTTGACGGAATAGGCGCGCGAAGTTGCGCGGACTCATGGCAGTTCGCCGTGCAAGATTATGGATGGAGAGATCTTGCCGCAGATTATCGGGAAGCCATGTCAGAAGTTCCGCAAGGGGCTTGCTCTCCGAGGATTGCGCCAGGAGAGTGGCGCTGAGTTGCCGCTGCCCACTGGAGCGCCTCATGAAGACAAGCGTCGCCTGCGCGATACCGTCGGCAACAGATTTTCCGAGGTCCTCTTCCACCAAAGCTAGAGCTAGGTCGATGGCGGCGCTGGCACCTGCTGAGGTATAGCAATTGCCGTCGCGAATGTAAATCACGTCGCCTTGCATCGCAACGGCAGGATAGTGGCTTGAGAATTCGTTGCCCCACTTCCAATGCGTTGTCGCCCGCCGCCTATCGAGCAGGCCAGCCTTGGCCAGAATATGCGCGCCATTGGAAACGGAACCGAAGCGCCGGCTCCGTTCACTCTGCTGGCGAAGCCAACCGAGGAAGTCTTCTCCGAGCGGAACGGGGGCAGAGCCGTCGAACCCAGCCACGAGAATGGTATCAGCGCTCGCCGTCCAGTCCCGGTAAGTCATATTGGTCTGCAAGGAAAGGCCGCTCTGGCTGGTGACATGATAGGCCGGCCCAGTAGAGATAACGAGCACCTCATATTTGGCATCCCCGCTGCTAGCACGGTTTGCTTCGCCGAAAACCTCCATGAGTGCTACAACTTCGAAAACTTTTACCGGCTCCACAGCTGCGATCAATATCAGCCGCGCATGCTTGTCAGTCCCGCGTTTGTTAGCCTCATGCTTCTCAATCCACACACCGCTTGCTTCATGCGGCTGTATTATCAACTGCGTGCCAGGCAGATGATCTTCTCCTCGGCGATCAATTGGTATTTGCGCCCGAGCTGCCATTTCCATGTTTACTCCAGCCGGAGCGCCCGCATTGGAGAAATCGAGCTTGCCCGGATCGCCGGAACGATCGCCGCGATGAAGGCCGAAATGGCGAGGGACAGAATTGCCGCGGCAATGATAGTCGCGTTGTAAGGATTCACTCCGTAAAGCGCGCTATTTAGTAAGAAACCAGTCCCCAAGCTCAGCGGCACGCCCAGCACTAACCCGAGAGCAATCAGCGCAAACGCGCCCCGCAGGATCAGACCAACGACGTGTCCTCGATTTGCCCCGAGTGCCATACGCACGCCGATTTCGTTGGTGCGCCGGCCGGCGTTATAGGCGGTAATGCCATAAAGCCCAATGGAGGCCAGGACCAGAGAAAGAATTCCGAAGAGCGAGGTGAGTCGCGCGATCAATTGTTGCTGGCTGAAGGTTGCCGCTACCTGTTGTTTAAGGCTTTGCACATAGATTACGGGCAAATTGGGATCGGCGGCGGCTATGGCTCGCCTTAAGGCGCTTCCGAGACATTGGCGCCAGGTCTGGTTACAATCACAACGCTGCGCAGGAAGTGGGAATTGGTTTCCAAGAGTTTATCGCCTGCACTTGCGTTGGTTTGCGCTTCGGCAAGGAAGAAAGCTGGACCGTTGGGCTTATTGAGATCGAAGGTGTTATATCTGGCATCTTCGGCGACTCCGACAATCTCATAATCGGCGGCATGGGCGAGGTCGTTTATCCCGAAGTGCTGGCCAATAGGGCTTTGATGCGGAAAGAATCTTCGCGCAAAGGCCTGGTTGATGACCGCAACCTGCCGCGAAGTAGCGGTGTCCTGCTCGGCGATCGCGCGCCCAGCCTCGATGCGATTGCCGATCGCATCGAAATAGCCTGGAGTAACGCGATCGAACAAAGAACCGGTGTCCTCCTTCGGTTCCGGAGCGGGATGTCCCTCCACGGCAATGCCGGTATTCTGGCTCCTGCCGCTCTGGGGCGAATACAAGCAAAGGGCAACGGACTCGACACCTGGGAGGCCGGCTAATGAGTCATGAATGCGCCGGTTGAGGGCGTCGAGTTGTTCGGCGCGGTGACCCGCCAGCAGCGGATCGAAGCTCACGATGGTGCGCCGGTCCTGCTCAAAGCCAAAATTCTGATTTTCCAGATGGAGCAGCGCGGCGGTTAATAATCCAGATGCTGAAAGCAAGACAAGCGACAGCGCGGCTTGTACGATAACCAATATCTTTCGCGGAACAGAAGCGGCATGGGCGGTCGAACGATTCGCGCCCCGCAGTGCTTCAATCGGATCGACCCTGGTAGCCATCCAGGCAGGCGCTACGGCAAACGCAACTCCGGTAATCAGGGAGAGCAGGAAGGCGAACAACAAAATTGGCAGGGACGGCGCGGCACTGATGGGGATGCTTCCCAAGCCAGGTTGTGTCGAAAATGCGAAGTGCAAGATCAGATGCGTTCCGCCGTAAGCGATTGCCAGTCCGGCCAAGCCTCCCAGCAGCGAAAGCAAAATGCTTTCAGTGAGTGTCTGTTGCACTAGCCTGCGCGAAGGCGCCCCCAGCGCCATGCTTAAAGACGTTTGCCGGCGCCGTTCCATGCCGCGCACCAGCATTAGATTGGCGACATTGGCGCACACGATTAGTAGCGCCATGCCCGAAACCGCGAGCAGCAGGAATAGCCAACGCTCATATTGCTCGCGCATGCTGGTGATGCCAGCGCCTCCCGGGCGTAGATATACGGTCTGTTGCGGCAAAACGGCGCGCGAATTAGCGGACATTTCGCCCCAGTGCCCGCGCAGCCATTGCTGCAATTCCACGCGCATCTGAGCTCCGATTGCTTTTGGATTCGCGCCGGGCCGAATGCGTCCAAGCAATTCAAGCCAGGCATCACGCGGCGTCTGAAGCATCGCAGTTGCGCCATGCAATAGTGGTTCCGTTGCCAGCGGGAGATAGAAGTCAGGCGGCGTGCTGCGCAGCGTGTCGCCGTAAAAACCTGGAGGCGTGATGCCGACGATGGTAAAAGGTTTGTCGTCCAAATTAAACACGCCGCCAATCACGGAGGGGCTTAAACCGTATTTCTGCTCCCATAAGCGGTAGCTCATCATGGCGACCGGCGCGGCGTTGGCTCGATCGTCATGATCTGTCAACGCGCGGCCGGCGTAGGCGCTTATTCCAAAGGTTCTAAAGTAATTGCCGGAAACGAACTCGTCGGGAAAGCTCTGCGCTACTTCTGCTGCTTGTGCCCGCCGCGCTCCGAGTTCGTCCTCACCGGCTCCGAAGGCGGCCAGTTCGGCAAATCCATTGGTGTTTTCGCGGAAGTGTTTATACAGCTCGTAAGAGACGATGGAAAAGTCACCCTTCGGTTGGTTGAAGCCGCCATAGACGCAGCAATGCGTTTCTTTTCCCAGGCGGTATAACTGATTGGGGTTCGCTACCGGCAGCGAGCGAAGTAGCACCGCATGCACGAGGGTAAAAATTGAGGTGATGGCGCCGATGCCGAGGGCCAGCGTCAGCATAACGGCTAGCGTGAAGGCGGGCGCTCTCCGCAGGCGGCGCAATGCGTGCCGAGTATCTTGCAGAAAATGATCGAGCCACAACCACCGCCGCGATTCGTAGAAACGCTCGCCAGCGACTGCCAGATTTCCGAGGTTCCGCCGCGCTTGGCGGTAAGCATCTTCTTCGCTCAACCCTTCGGCGCGCAAGCGGTCTATTTCGATTGCGAGATGCGCCCGCAACTCTTCTGAAAAATCGGATTCGGGACGGTGGTGCTGCATGATTTAACCCTCCAACCGCCGGCGTGAGGCAAGGCGGCTTTGTGCCTCTCCGGTTGGCATGTAACCCAAGTGTAAAACCGCTCGGGTTAGCTGTCAACCGGAGAAGCGATTCTTTTACTCCAGCCGGAGCGCGCTCATCGGAGAAATCGAAATTGCCCGGAGCGCCGGAACGATCGCCGCGATGAAAGCCGAAACGCCGAGGGCAAGAATCGCCGCGGCGATGATGGCCGCGTTGTAAGGATTCACTCCGTAAAGCACGCTCCTGAGTAACGCCCCGGCTCCCAGGCTCAGCGGCACGCCCAGCACGAGTCCCAGGGCAATCAGCGCAAACGCGCCCCGAAGGATCAAACCAAGAACGTTCGCTCGATTTGCACCGAGCGCCATACGGACGCCGATTTCGCTGGTGCGCCGTCCGGCATTATAGGCGGTGATGCCGTAAAGCCCAATGGAAGCGAGGACCAGAGAAAGAATTCCGAAGAGCGAGGTAAGGCGCGCCATCAGCCGCTGCTGAGCGAACTGTCCAGCTACCCGCTCGCTCAACGTTTGAACGGAGAGAATCGGCAAATTGGGATCGATCGCGGCCAATGCTGTTCGTACTTGAGCGCTCGAAAGTGTCACCCCCGGCCTGGTCACCACGACAATGTCGTTCAGGAAATGCGTGCCCGGACTCACCTCGCTCGCGCCTCGATCCGGCCGGAAGTCATGCTGCGATTCCGGCAAAAAGATGCCCGCCGTCACTGGCTGGCCAAGATCGTACGTCAAATAAAGGGCATCTTTGGCGACGCCTACGATTTGATATTGGCCCGCTCCTCCCACCCAGCGTCCAAAATATTTTCCGATTGGATTCGCACGCGGAAAAAACTTTCTCGCAAACGCTTCATTGATCACCGCCACGTGTTGTGAAGCCGCTGTATCCCGCTCGGAAATTCCTCGTCCCCTGACGATCGGCGTTCCGATAACAGCAAAGTATCCAGCGGTGACCCTCTCCAGCATGGCAAAGTTGTCATCCCTAGGTCCTGGAGGCGGATGACCTTCGATCTGGATGTTAGCTCCCCAGGCGTTGACGTTGAGGGGCGCGTAGGAGCAGAGAGCCACTGCCGAGACGCCGGGAATGCTTGCTAGTGAATCGTGAATGCGCCGGTACAAGGGCGTGAGTTGGTCCGGGCGATAGCCGGCCAAACGTGGATTGGTGCTCGCCACCATGCGGTGATCCTGATCCACTCCAAGATTCTGAGTCTCCAGGCGATGCAGGGTGAACGTGAGCAGCCCGGAGGCCGACAGCAGAACCAGCGAGAGCGCGGCCTGCAAGACGACCAGTGTCTTTTGCGAAAGTAATCCCGTTCGGGCATTGTTGTCGCGGCCGACGGAGCGATTGGCGCCCCGCAGCGCGTCTATCGGATCCGCTCGCGCCGCCAGCCATGCGGGAGCGATGCCGAAAGCAACTCCGGTGATAACCGAAACTACAAAGGCAAACAACAGTACCGGTCCGGAAGGTGAGGCGTCGATAGGAATGCCCGCCATTCCGGTCTGTGCTGGAAACGCAAAATGCAAAATCAGCCTCGTGCCGCCAAACGCGATGACTAGGCCTGCCGCGCCGCCCAGCAGCGAGAGCAGAATGCTCTCGGCAAGGGCCTGCCGCACCAATCGCGGCGCTTGCGCCCCTAGCGCCATGCTCAACGATATCTGCTGCCGCCTTTCCATTCCGCGAACCAGCATCAGACTCGCCACATTGGCGCAGACGATCAGCAGCGCACATCCCGAAACCATCATCAAAATCCGCAGCCAGTGCTCATACTCCTCCCGCATGGCGGTGATGCCCGCTCCCCCCGGTTTCAGAAAGAGAGTCTGTTCGGAAAATACCGTGCGGTCGTTGGCGCTCATATCATTCCAGTGCGACCGCAGCCACTGCTTTAGCTCAACCCGCATCTGCGCTTGCAGCGAAGCCGGGCTCGCGCCGGGTTGAATGCGGCCGATCAGGTCCAGCCAATAAGTGTCCGGCCTGTTCAGATTGGCATTGGCCTCCATGTCCGGTTCGGTATTTAGCGGCAAATAGAAATCGGGCGGGTTATCGCGCAGTCTGTCGCCGAAGAAGCCAAGTGGCGCGATGCCTACTACGGTAAACGGCTTGCTGTCGATTTCAAACACACTGCCGATCACCGATGGATCCGATCCATACCGCTGCTGCCATAAGCGGTAGCTCATTACCACGGTGGCCGGAGCACCAGGTCTATCGTCGCGATTTGTCAGCATTCGTCCGGCATGCGCCTGAAGACCGAACATGGCGAAATAGTTGCCTGAGACGAACTCGCCTTCATAGCTTTGGGCCGGCTCGGAGTCGCCCGAGCGCCGTACTCCCAGCTGAAGCTCACCAGCGTCGAAAGCTGCTAACTCCGTAAAGCTCCTGATATCATTTCGGAACTGTTGGTACAACTCGTACGAAACCATGGAAAACTCGTTGCTCTGGCTATAGCCGGTCCAATTGCAGCATCCCGCATGCCTGCCAAGCCGGTACAGGTTGTCAGGATTTGCCACCGCCAGCGGCTTCAACAGGACGGCGTAGACTAATGTAAAAATCGAAGTGGTGGCGCCGATGCCGAGCGCCAGTGTCAGCATGACCGTCATCGTGAAAGCGGGGGCTTTCCGCATCCGGCGGAATGTCTGTCGCGCATCTTGCAGGAAATGGTCGAGCCAGAGCCACCGCCGCGATTCGTAGAAACGCTCACCCGCGATTGCCAGATTTCCGAGGTTCCGCCGCGCTTGGCGGTAGGCTTCTTCTTCGCTCAACCCTTCGGCCCTCAAGCGGTCGATTTCGAGTGCGAGATGGGCCTGCAACTCTTCTGAAAAATCGGATTGTGGACGGTCGTCTTGCATGACTTAGCCTTCCAACGACTCCAGCTTTTCGAGGTCGAGTATGCGCGCCATGGCTGTAGCCAGCGTGCGCCAGCGCCCGGTCTCCTGCGTCAAATGTCTACGGCCTTTCGCCGTCAACGTATAGAAACGGGCTTTGCGGTTGTTCGAGGAAACGCCCCATTCCGCGCTGATCCAATGTTGCGCCTCCATGCGCTGTAGCGCAGGATAGAGCGCGCCGTGATCCACCAACAGTACATCGTCGGAATTGGATTGAATGGCGCGGGCAATCGCCTGCCCGTGCTGGGGTCCGAAGACGAGAATGCGCAGAATCAGGAGATCGAGCGTTCCCTGCAGTAAGGCAAGACGGTTTTGTTCCTCTTTGGTTGACATCTCACCCAAGTCTAAACCCGCTTGGGTAAATCGTCAACCGGTGACGCGACTGAAATCCGGCGTCGAGCGTTCGATGAAGAGCAGGGCTGACGTCAACGCTTCGGGATTTTGAATAGAAAGGAGCGTGATCTGTTTCCAACGTGATGACTGGCTCACACGGCAGGACCTTCTGCATGGCCCGCTGAGCCGCAATGGGAACAGCATGATCTTCGGTGCATTCTATATAGGCGCGGCGAACCGAGCCGAACCGCTGCTCGCTTAACCGCAACGGCGTCGTCATGACAGAAATGGGGCTCGCCCCCGACACGGTCTTCTGCCCGCGCCGCCCATTGGGAATCGGTCGTGTTATCGAAGAGCGGCCTGACGGCCTCGGTAGGGTGATCGTGCCATCTGCAATCAGCGCCGGCCACTGCTGAGCAGAGTCTGGTAGCGTTCTCGTTCTTGTCGCTGAAAGAGTCTCTCCATCCGGAACCAAGGCGGCTCTCAGCTTCATTTTGGCTATCTTGCACGTGAGGCATAACACTTGAGCCTCGAAACGATTCCGTGATTACTAGAAATCACCGTCTCTGACCTTTTCCCATTGAGTCTTGCCTGCGGGTGTCGCGCTATAGAATTCGACATAATATCCGAGGGTGTCTCGGCAATCCAGGTAGCCCGAATGCAACATGCCTTGGAGCTCGCCGGAAAAACTCAGGCTGCGCCCTTCGGCCTTCAACTCCCGTTGCAGGGTATCCCAGTCCTCCACCGCAAATGCGATGTGGTGCAGCGTCAGGGTGAAACCGTCCGGCTTTAAATAGGGACCATACACCAAATCGCTCTTCAGCGGCTGAATGATTTCCAGAAAGATCGTGCCAGTCCAGGCTATAGCAAAATCGATCAACATAGGTTCTGATTCCACCTGAAACCTCTGATTGGACAGCTCGAAGTTCTTCATCTGGAAGAAGCGAAAGACCCCAAGCATTTCTCTGAAAGTTTCCATTGCTCGAGACAGGTCGCTTGTGACGTAGGAGATCTGGTCAGGTCCGGACGCCAGGTATCTGTTTTTAGGCGTCATATATTTCAGTAATTGGATTTCCTTGTTTAATCACCGCCCCGGACAAACCTTACGCCCGAGCGGACTCAATGGAAGCAACACACAACGTCCTTCTTTATTCCGCAGTGATTTTTTGACTACAGGGCGGAATAGACAAAGGCCTCTCGTGTTTCTCCTGACGAGAGTTGGAAAAAACGCCACGAGGAGATCAACAACGATGGAACAGACAGCGAGACTGGAAGCGTTAGCTTTAGAGTCGCAAACCAACCGGACGGTTGCCGACGAGCTGCGAACGTCCGTGTCGGGCGGCATCGCGCTGCCGGGGGAGGAATCATACCTGGATGCTTGCCGATTGTGGAACGGAGCCGTTAATCACCGACCGGCGATGATTGCGTTTTGTAAACAGCCCATGGATGTCGAGGCGACCGTGCGCATTGCGCGCCACCGGGGCCTGCCGCTTTCAGTGCGTGGCGGGGGACATGATTGGGCGGGACGCGCCTTGTTCCCTGATGGACTCGTCATTGACCTCACTCGCATGCGGGATGTGATTGTCGACCCACAAGAAG
This sequence comes from Bryobacteraceae bacterium, assembly GCA_965277435.1. Taxonomy (GTDB): domain Bacteria; phylum Acidobacteriota; class Terriglobia; order Bryobacterales; family Bryobacteraceae; genus Bog-105. The sequence goes on from OZ255821.1 coordinate 371,552, forward strand.
AGGTCGCCACCGTTGCGGGGGGAGCAACGATCAAAGACGTGGCCGCGGCAGCCGCCGAACATGGCTTTGTGGCAGCGGTTGGCAACTGCAGTGCGGTCGGCATGGCCAGTCTGACTCTGGGCGGCGGTTACGGCCCTCTCAATGGCAGGTATGGCATGGCGGCAGACAATCTGCTCGGCGCGGAGGTGGTGTTGGCGGATGGCCGCTCAGTGACAACGAATGCCGACGACAATCCAGATTTGTTTTGGGCCATCCGAGGAGGCGGTGGAAACTTCGGCGTTGTCACTTCCATGCGGATTCGACTCCACCGCGCTGGCCACTTACTCGCCGGATCGATTATTTTTCCCTTGAGCGAGGCCGGCGCGGTGCTCCGCCGCTATGCAAAGTTCGCGGTCGCGGTCCCCGACGAGCTCGGGATGGCCTTCGCGATGATGTCCGGTCCAGATGGCCAGCCTGCGCTCGCCCTGATGCCGCTGTGGAATGGCGACAAGGAGCAAGGCGAGTGCGTCCTGCACGACCTGCAGTCGCTCGGCACTCCGCACCGCGCCCAGGTTGGGCCGATGAGCTTCGGCGACATACTCGCGCAGTCCGATCCCTTCGTTGCTCTTGGCCGCCAATGGGAAGTTCGGACGCGCTGGCTGCCCGCGCTCAAAGCCGACGCCGTTGACGTGATGAGCGACGCGATTGTTCGGAAAACCTCGCCCCACTCGCTAGTCATCTGGCACCCCTTGCACGGCGCGGCCACCCGCGTTGCCCCGAACGCCACCGCGTTTGGCATGCGCCGCGAGCACCTCATGGTGGAAATCATCGCCTGCTGGGAGCCCGATGAAAGTGACGGCTCCGCTCACCGGCGATGGGCGCGGGACCTTTCACAAAAACTCGCGCCTTCGGCGCTGCCAGGAGGCTATGCCAACCTGCTAGGGCCAGGCGATCGCGAACAGGCTCAGGATGCTTACGGCGGCAACGGCGCTCGGCTGAGAACCTTGAAGCGTCGCTTCGACCCGGATGGTGTGTTCTCATCCGCCATTCCATTGCCAGATTAATGGTCTGCGCATGGACCCGACTTATGCTACTTGCATCCAATAGCAATCGATGTTAGTGGATGGAAAAAATTGATGTTAGGAGAGACTCATGCTTATTGAGGAAAAGATCAATGGATTATTGAAAAAAATGATCGAAGGCTGGTGCCGGGGAAGCGGAGCACTGTTTGCTCAGCCATTCTCAAGGGACGCGCGATTTGTTGCATTTGATGGGTCCATTCATATTGGACCAGATGAGATTGCTGCCTTTCACCAAAACGCCTTCGACACGGTCCTGAAAGGAACATCTCTAGATTTAACCGTCGCTGAGATGAAGCGAATAGACCAAACGATCTGGCTCGTCTTCTCGACCGGTTGGCATAGGCCGAGCAACGCGCCAGATGCAAAGCGTACGGCAGAGTCAGTCAACATCTTCGTTTGCAAAATCGATGATGAGAAGGCAGAAATTGTGGCTTTCCAAAACACTCGGGCGCGCCCCATTGTGGACCAACCCTCCGCCGCATCATGGAGAGCCTTCGATACTTTATGGGAGCGGGCAAGAAACGAGGAACAAGTAGGAGTTTCGTTATGAAGCTAGAACCAGCACCAACTCCATCTTTCAACGCCGACGAGGATGCCATCCGTGCCATCCATCACAAGATGATTGATGCCTGGAATGCCGGCGATGCGACGGCCTTTATCGCTCCCTTTACAGACGATGCCGACTTTGTCGCATTCGAGGGAACTCATCTGAAAGGGCGAGAAGAGATGACGCTATTTCATCGGCGCATCTTCGAGACCGTTGTAAAAGGATCGCGCATAACGGGCGACGTAAAGTTCGTACGCTTCATGAGCCCCGCGCAGGCAGTGATGCACTCTTTTATAGCCTATGCGCCGGCCGGGCAACCCGAGGCGACGCCCTCGCGAGATTCCATGCAACTGACAGTTGTTAGCAAACGCGATGGGGAGTGGCGCGTTGAAGCACTAGTGAATGCCCGAAAGGTGACATTGGAACGGCAACTGTTCCTCGACGGTATCGAATTGCTGCCAGCTGAAGCTCAACGAGAGATAAATGACCTCATCGCATCTCTTCAAGCGCGTCATGGCTAGTCGGGTGCGCCTCGAACTCGGAGCGGAGCCTGCGCGAGACCCTCGCAGTTTAAGAACTGTTCACGTTCAACCCGGAACGTCTTCGGCATTGGGGATCGTACGCGGCGTGCCGTCCCTTCAACTCTGTAGATCATCCATAGACTCGGAGCCGGGATACGCAGCAGTGACCAGGAGATAGTCGCGCGCTCTCGTGTGCAGGCTACGTAGAACAGGTGGCGCTCGGTGTTGTAGACGCCGCTGTGCGTCGGGGCTGAGCAAAGGGTCGTCGCCCACAGCCACCGGAACGGGTGGTTTTCGGCTTCATTAGCATGGCCAAATCGAGCAACGCCTCTGCGGCTTCGCCCGGAGGTGATCGGCGAGCAGAAGCAGCGAGCGAGCCCCTCATTCGCTGCACGTACATCCGAGCTAGCCACTCCGGCAGCCCCGTAAGCTAGCAGCTCGCTTTCCGAAACGTTTTTGCCACCGTGACCCCTCTGCCATCGCGAGGAGCCAATCATCCGCCAGACATTTGGTTGAAGCGCCCGTCGCCTCTCGTCGCGCGGATCTCCTCGCCCAACATCGAGTACTCCGTCGCCGACCCGCCGAGGCCGCCTGTCGTACGAACCTCGTGCTTTACTAGCTATTCGATACGACCGCGGCAAAACCGTGACAAAACCCTTCGCATTGAGACAACGTGGGTTCGCTTCGAGCGAAAAGCAGTTCCCCAATTTGTTGAAATCCTGAAAGTGGAGTTAGATGGATAGAAGCTTTGGAACGGGCTGCGCTGCGCCCAAGGCAGGTGCGCTACCAGGAGGCTCTGCGCAGTCTGACCTCCGGGTAATCCAAAATTAGCGTCCGCTCCGAAAAAACTGTACGAACTTTTCTTTACAGCCATGCGAATCGCCGCGTGCCGGCACGGCAGTACACGTCCTTTTTTGAATAACTTGTGTTTTCCGCTTCGCACAGCTTCGCCCTGAATTTCGGCTGTTAACCGAAGGGTCATAAGTTGGAATCGGGACCGGAGGTGGATGGTTCCGATCCTTGCATCGCTCCTCTATTACTCGATTACGCGTGGCGAGCTCGTGATCGCGCGAGGATAACCCTGACCGGCGCTCTGTTGCCTGTGCTATATTGTGCCTGAAACGAGCTTTGGAGAACAAATGGACAGCATGAATGGACGGCATGGGAATGGCGAAACGCGCGATTCTCAGGCTGCTGTGCTGTCTGTTTTGGCATCAAAACGGGTAGTATTGGATAGACAGCAGGGACGGAATAGACTAGCAACCAGCCTAGGAAGTCCAATGGATTCAGCAAAATAGCTGATTTGACAGAGCGCGGGAGTAATTCAGCGGTAGAATGCCAGCTTCCCAAGCTGGACGTCGCGGGTTCGATCCCCGTCTCCCGCTCCATAGAATCAATAACTTGGGAAGAACCGAAAAAAACTCGTTACTCCGTTTACTCCGTTTTCTTTCCAACCCTTGCCTGAATCGCGGGTTTCATTACTGAATCACCTCAGATTCGAGGCGCTTCACTGCTTCGCTTTTTTGCTCAAGATCGCTGTGGGAGTACACCTCCATGCTGACTCCCAGTCCGTGGCCCCGCTGATCAGCGGAGACCTTGTCGTCGATCTTGGCTTTCCGAGACAAACTCGCGTTTGTTCGGCGAAGAACCTGGAATGTAGCCCACTCGAGTCCGATGATCTCCAGCTTCGGCCGCATTTGCCGACTCCAGAGATTATCTCGGCTGAGTGGAGTATTTCGCTCCGTCGGAAACAGATATCCATCCGGCGTTGTTTTCAGCAGCATGGTTCTCCAAATTGCGATCTCCATGCTCGTGCCGGTTGAGAGAGCGACCTTCCTGGCCGTCCGTTTGCCTTTGCGGCCTTTTGGCGTATCGAGCTTCCCCTTATACACGCGCTGCTCGACGGCAACGTGGTCCTCAAGAACGTTGGCGAGCCGCAGAGCCAATATCTCGCCTGGCCGCAAGCCTTCGAGCACCGCCAGCCGGAATATCAAGCGTTCCCGGATCTCGAGAACCGTTAAAGCCTGTCGGATCTGAGCCGGCGTCAGTACGCGTTTTTCGGCCTCCGGCTTGCAGGCTGGAGTGAAGAGAGCGGTTGCGGGATTGAACGGCACTATACCGTCGCTGACCGCCATCTTGAAAACCGAGTTGAGGTCCCATCTCAAGTGATCGACCGTGCTGCGAGATGCCTTGAGCGCCTTCTGATCCAGAAAGACCTGCATCTGCTCACGGGTGATTTGTTGAAGAAGACGATCTCCCAATGCTGGCAGAAGATGGTACGTCATCCGTGGCTCAGTTGTCACACGAGTGGACTCCTTCCATTTGCGGCGAACTACCGGGAGGAAGACTTCCTCCAGATAAACGCCGAACGTGTATACGGGCGTTTGCGATTGCCCGGCATCTTCGTTGAACGGCTTGAGAAGCACCGCCAACCGGGCCTCGGCTTCGCTCTTTGGCATACTCGCGCAGCGGCCAAGAACTTTTGACTTCTTCTTCCCTTGTTCCCACCATTGCGCTACCCAGACCCTCTGGCGACCGTGCTTGCGCGGACGGACGCTTCCTTTTTGAAATCGCTTGCGACGCATTAACAATTCCCTTTCTTGCGTCCAAGGCGATACATTCTGACATGCGCTCATCTTACCGAGCCTTATTTGTTTCCAGCCACTGCTGGAGCCATTCCCGTCGAATGACCTTGCGGCGTCCCAAAGGCATGTGCGTCAGGCGAGGCAGGCCTTTTATCTTCCCAAGCAAGGCATTTGCCACGTGAGCTTTCGAACAGCGAAGCTCTTTGGCCACTTCGTTGATCGTCAGGATGTCCGATGAATTCTCCATGTTCTCCTCTCATTCCGTAAGCCGTGGCAGACAGCGTTCGTGACTGAACACTGCGCAGAGAACAACAGAAATCATTCGGCATTCTAGGGGCGCTGCAGAAATCTAGGCCGGAGCCAGATTTGCAGTTCGGCATTCGGGGGGCGCTTGGATTTCACAGACGCCAGTGGAACGACCCCGGCGGTTTCGGCAGCTACGGGGCGCTTTTTTCCAAGTTTACCGGCATTCTAGGGGCGAAAGTTCGGCATTCCAGGGGCGCCTATATAATCCTGACCTTCCTGTACCAATCCTGTAGTCGGCTTGTGGATTTGTGGATTTCTCGCCAGACGCATCCGCCGCGCCCTCGGCTGAAAAAGATCAGAGGTGAGGTTTCAGGAAGGCTGCCGCTATGCGCGTAGGGTCTGATGACTGGCCCGTGACTATCTTCCTTTCAGACTTGGTACAATCCCCACATTTACCGAGCGCTAGAGCGAATAAGGAATTATGGCCCATCAACGCCCTCATCGCCGAACTAACTTTGCTTTGTTTAGCGTGTTGCTATACAGCTTTACAAGCACATCCTTTGTCCACGCCCAGGTGGTCAATGTTCCAGATCCCGGAACCTTCGAGCATTTTCTGAAGAGCCGCTTGCCGGATCTATCGCCTTCTAGCATTGTTTTAGAACCAAACTCCACTCCAACGCGTCGCGACATCGACCGAATCACGGGCCTCGTGCCTCCGAAGAGTCCCTTTGGTGCATTGGAGAAGCTGCCCGACAATGATCCTAGAGTTCGACAGTACGAAAAAGCGCTAGAAGACTTCCTTCAGCGACGTCAGCAGGTCATTCAGCTTCATCGAGAATATGAACGAACTCTAAACGAGAGAAAGCGGCTTCAACTTCTGAACTTTGCGCTACCCGCTCCTCCGAGTTACTTCGCCGGTAAAGTGAGTAAGTGGAACGGTCCGATTTTCTGGGCTCCCGCATCGAAGACCACAGATATCAATTTGCAATTTGGCGATGAAGCGAGAGCCGTTTTTGGTCCCATACCGCCCTTTGACCTGACGACTCTAGGTACCGTCACGGCTAACGGCTGGACAATTCAAACTGGAGTACTCGTGGGCGAAGTGGAAGGAAACCAGATCGAGTTGAAGCCCAATGATTCGAAGCCAGGAAGTCCTCTCGAGTTTCAGCACCGCGATATCAACGGCAACATCGTTAAGTGGACGACAACAATAGATCAGTGCGACAAGCCGTCCCTTGCTGGAGGCGTGACACCCTGTGGCACATCGTCCCGCATCTCGAGGGCCGTCAAAGGAAATGTCGAGTGGATTTCGCTTGCTCGGAAAACGACGAAAGTGGAGAAACTAGGCGCTGATCCATACTGGATGCCTGGGAATCCCAATTACTTGCTGGTTGGGTATATCGGCTTTAATCGTGTCTCAGGCGAGGTGGTTTTTTTTGATGGAACATATCAAGGAATGAAGTTTAATTGGAGCGCCGCAATAGTTCCTCCTGGCGGTGCTGGTTACAACGACGATGTCGGTCGCTCAGCAGCAGCCCAAACTTACGACGCAACCTTTCGGATTGAGTGTGTCGCATGTCATGACAATAAGAAACCTCGGATAATAACACCGTATATAAAGCAGGCTAGGGTCGGGTACGAGAACGCAGAACGTGCAACAGCCTTCAGTCTAGGAGCTTTGTTGCCGTATTTGCCGCGGGCAGCGACTGCGCCTTATCGAGTAATCGGCACCAGCTACACCGCAGTTCATGCTCAGGCTATAGCTGGTGGAAGAACGGTAGCTGACCCAGGCCAGAACTGTAACGTCTGCCATGGCCTGACGAACAGCGGGGCCGGCAGATTTGCATCTGATGCTGTGGGAAAGCTTGGAACCTTGACCGGCGATCCCGGCGTCGAGAATAGCTATCGCACGACTTGGGCGCTCCGGACCGGTGCCGGTAAAATTCACCCATGGATGGTTCCGGGAAGCGGCAATGACATATCATCAGCTCCGCCGGTGCTCAGCGATTCCGACTGGAGTAGTCTTCGTGCAGTGATCGAGAATCCGCCTGCAGACTCACTACAGGTTTATACCACTGCACCGGCGCCGGAGTCTGTCATAACGGATTCAACTCGTATTGCAGATCCGGCAGCGCCAACAAACTTTGCTGTTACAGTGGCTGACAATCGCGACGGGTCTTCCGAAACGATGCCTAAAGAAGTACATCTGACATGGAACTATTCCAACAGGCTTGGTGGCATCCCTGAGCGAGACGATGTCCGCTTTAATGTTGCAATCGTGGAAAAGGATATACCAAGTGGAGGAGCGGCCCCGGCTCTAAGCGAGTATCCTACAATTGACCAGGCCAAAGGCACGGGTGCGACAGACCTGGGTGGGGGCGTGTACTCCGACCAAGGAATCTTCATATTGGAGAATTCGTCTTTCACAGGGCATCAGCAGTTCACCGATCCTGCCTCGACAACCTCTCCACGACAATACCGTGTTGATTTTCCCGCTTCTAAAAACAAGCGTTACCTAATTCGGGTGTTAGCGAAGCGGTTTTCGTTCGATCAGAGTGGGGAAGTTTATAGTAATGCCGATCATGTGCTTTCAGTGGATGTCCAGTAGCAAAGCTGAATACGCTTCATTTTTGAGAACTTTTCCGCGCTGTTGACTCGAACCATGGCATGGGCCCGAAACCGCTAAACTATCCGAAAACGCGCGAGTTTTAGCTTGTCAACTCGGCGCGATGTAAACCGAATCGAAGAGAATGTCTCGATTCACTCGCACATTGAATCGATAGCCAACCGGAATCTTGATCGTTGGTTGCACGTTGAGGTTCTTCCGCGTGACCTGCGCACCAAGATCCGACACTTGTTGACCAACGGCGCTTCCGGCGATTTCTCCCGGGCTTGGATACGTCAGGACTGAGCGGTTCTGATTTTGAGCGACATTTGAGGCGGCAGCGAACAAACTGGTTAAGACCGCGAAGCCGACAAGTCGCTTATAGTGGTGATCGACTTTGTCGCGGAAACCGGAGAAGCCGTGCGCATCTTGGCCGAGCATTCCGCTGAGATCGAGCGATGAGCCGTCCGGGTAAATGACTCGATTCCAGATCACTTGAACGCCGTCTTGTCCATATCCGAGCTGGGAGTTGTATTCGCCAACCAGACGCGCGCCTTGCGGGATCAGGACGTAACGGCCCGTAGCGGTGTCGTACACGTTGGACGTAACTAGCGCTTTGACTTCGCCGGGCAGGTCGGAATCGAGACCTTGCTCCATAACCGCTGGTATTTCCCACCCAGCTTTGATCTCGTATTGCGAGATCGGCGGCGTGCGGGTTGATTTCAAGTAGTCATCGTTCTGCGCTGTTCGTGCTTCCTTCAAGAAATCTTCCTGCGGAGTTACGGCGGCAGGGCTCCCGACTTCCGAGGCAGATCGGTCAAGACGATTGCTTGTAACCGGCCGAACCGCTGGCGCGAGTTGAGATGATGACGCACTCGGTTCAGTCGCAGCTAGTGCGGAAGAGAACCCGTTCGAGCTGCCGAAGCCCTCACGAAGGTCCGTTGGAGCGCTCATGGCTCTCTGCTCGGCTTCGTATGCTGCAGCAATGCGCTGCTCCTCAGGCGTGGCCTGGTGGACCTGCTGAACAGGAACTGAAGTCACCTGGACCGGTGGACTCTGGCGAACGTAGACGATTCCCGGCGCAGTTGCTGCTGCCGAGCCCGGAGCCGGCGTATACCCCGGCACGTCTTCGGGTGCTTGCAGTTGGCTAGAACCAGGTGCGCCGATTGCCGGGACACGCGCGGTCCGAACATTCCCTGCAGGCACATCCTTCTCGATGTCGGCTGCAGCCGCAGTAGCCGGGGCGACGCGCTTGGGCAGGTTGGCGTCGACTAACGCGGCGACTTGGCGCTGCCGACGTTTCCAGCCTCCATACGCGAATAGGCCGAGAAGGATCACGGCAAGCGCGACCAGAGCCATAGAGGTTCGACGGCTGATGCGCACTGTCTGTGGCGGGCGTGGATTGAGATCGAGGCCGCTGGGCGATTCCCAGGAGGTTGCAGCCCGGTTCTCGGTGGCACCGTCGTTAGCTCTTTCGCTCACGTTCGATCTCCACTTTCTGTGCTTTCTTGCCCGTTCCCAAAATCAGTTCTGCGCGATCGAAGAGGCGGTCCACGATGTACATGTCGCCTTTCACGCGGTAGTTGACCATCTCCTGTTTGCCGTCGCGCCCGAGGACAACCAGCACCGGCGCTTCGCGAGTTTGCGTTTCACGGCTGATCTGGATAAAAGTTTTCTCGCCATCGTCGAAGACCCGAACCGGCTTGACCGATTCGTCCTTGCCCTTCACTCGGTATTGGAAGAAAAGCGTGTCGAGTGACTTACTGGGCAATTCGGCTATCGTGTTCTTCCGGTCCTCGTCCTTCTGGCTTTCCATTTGCTTCTGCCATTTCGAACTGTCTTGGTCCGGAGGGTATGCGAAGGCGACACGCGCGACGTAGTCTTCCGGTTTTGAGAGAAGCCGCAGGTAATAGGCGCGGCGGTCTGTCGTGATCAGAAGGTTCGTATCCAGGCCGGAGATCTGAGGCTTGAGGACGATGAGTGTTGTCGCGGAGTCGCCGTGGCCGAACATGGCCGGTGAAACATTCCAGCGAACGGAGTCGCCGATGTGAGGTTCGCCAGCCAACTTCTCACCGGACTGCAATTCGATGATGCAGACGCGCAGCGGAGCGCAAACAACAGTCGGCAAGCCCGCTCCGTATGAATAAAGAACACGGCCATCCTGACCGGCTAATGGCCGATTGTGTTCCGCCATCCACTTCTCGCTCATCTGCACAGCGTCGATGGCGGTTTTGCTCAGTTGGACATCGGTTCTGGGTTTAAACCCCGGAGGCGGTGGGCCGCCGAGTGAAGGCGAGCCAGTCTGCTGAGGCATACCCGAAGTGTTCTGAATCGTGGAAAGCTGCTCAGCTAAACTCGCTCCGTCTATCGCTCCTGGGGCACCAATGCTCAAGGCCAGTTTTTCCGGCGATAGCCGCTCTGCTTGGAATGGCGGCAGAACCGCGCTCCCCGATTGCTGCGCAAGGGCAGAGAAAGAAAACAGGGCGAGGTGAGCAGTAAGCAGTAGTGGACGCATGGAAATCCTTTCAAATTAGAGAAGCTTGCCCCAACTGGCGTTCGTGACATAAATTCCGAGCGGATTGACTCGTGCGGTCCCCTCATCAGTGGGTGGATTGATGGCAATCGTGAATGCCGCTTTCCATCGCGACTTCTGCGTAACCGTCCCATACAGATCACGGCTGGTTTCGGCCCATTTCGATTTCGAGTGTCCGATCGCTTGTGGGAAGCACGGACTGCACTTCGATGCTTACCGTTTCGGTCTGAGCCCGTTTCTGAGGCGGGTCACCTCGATAGAAGTCGCTGATGAACGCTTGAGCTTGCGAGCCGCTTGCTACGTAGGCGTATACGCGGTCAATTGCCTTTCTTTGGGCAACACCGTCACTGGTGACCAGGCGCAGATTCTCGAGCCACGCATAGAGGGTTGCTCGTTTGATGCGGTCATCCGCCGTCGTGGTTTGTTCAGCGGGACCCGCCGCTATCGGGCGTCCGAGTGAATCCATAGCGATGACAAACGGCACGATATGTGTTCGTGTGGAGAGGTAAACAAGCCCGGCGATGGTCAATAGCGAACTGAGTGCGCAGACGAGGGCCATCAGCCTCCAGTTCCGCTCGCGCGTTATGAGGTGACCATACCGTTCGTCCCACTCGCGTCGAGCAGCGAGGTAGGGGTTCTCAGATGTATTGGCTTTAGCCGGACTGCTTTGGGATTTCGGTTCGGTGGTTGGGAAACTTGAGGTGATTGCTGCTGCCATATTGAAGTCCTATTCGTGGTAATCGAGATTCATTCGCGGGGGACCTGCACTGGGCGCCGAATCGGAAGGCGGCCTGGTCGTCAGATGCCTCCGAACATCCGGCATCGTTGAACTCGTCCTTGACGAGGAGGCCGAAGGTGGATGCACGCTGTTCCCCGATATTGAACCTGATGAAGAGGGAGGGGTCGGCGGTTTTGCAGTTGCGCTCATCGCCGAAGCGGCACCGCCCGAGGCTGATCCCGTCGCGCCAGCTACACCGGAACCACCAGCCGCCGCCGACAGTGCTCGGACGCCGGCAACCGCAGAGCCAACCCCGGTAGCCGCCATTGAGCCGACAGCGACGGCACTCCCGGCAAGAAATGCTGATGTTCCCACCAGGTCTCCGCCGGTGAGTGCGGGCGATCCACCCAGCACGGCAGAGAACAGTTTCGGGATTTGCCAGCAGAGCATCATGAAGATGATCGAAGCACCCATGATTTCTAGCGCGGACATCGCTGGGCTGGAATTGGACGCGATATTTTCGGCTTGGGTCATCCACTCTGTCGAAAGATTCATGCCAGTTCCGATCAGCAGATAAAGCAACATAATCTTTACGCCATTCGATACGCCCAGGCCGATGTAGCGCTCAACGTACGGAGCCGTCCAGCGGGAACCGCCAAAGCCGACGAAGATAAACGCAGCGGCAACGATGACATAGCTCTCAACCATCGCCACGACAAACTGAACCGTGATCGCAATGAACGCCAAGGCGGTGATGATGCCGGTGACCACCATCGCAAGTGAGGTACCCAGATTTGTGAAGAATGCGGCAGAGCTGGACGTCGCCATCAACGCGCCCGCCAGATCAATTCCGCGTGAGAAAACATCACTGGGAGACATAGGGCCGGTACCCGCCGCGTTTTGCCCGATCATTTCGAAGCTGTCGGTAATGGCAGGTATCCAGAATCGCCCATAAAGCAGCAATGCATAAAACGCACCGAGCCACATCACTTTGCGGACGAGCGCCGCGGTCCAGGATTGGAGATCTGTTTTTTCGAGGAGCATGAGCGCCGCGCTCCAGGCAAACTCTATTACCGCCAACATGCCGAACAGGTTGTTTGCGTATGGCCAAATGTTTGTGAACCACATGACCCGCTGATCGCGATATTGATTGAGGATGGCGCTGGGAGCCTTCACATCCGCAGCCGACACGGCGTGCGTTGAAACCAGTGCAATCGCTACGAATAGTCCAATAGTGATGATTCGCCTAGACTTTTGAATTTGCTCTGACATGACACACTTCGACTGATCTCTCTTCTGAGCTTTTTGTAATCGAGCGCTTAACTCGGGAGAGTTATTTCCAGCCCCCCTGGAAAGTCTCGTGATCTTGAGAACGCTTACGCACCCACTGCGCTACGTTCCGGGCGGCAATGCAGACACGACCCTCAGTCGAATCGGCCCACGCCGCCGGAGCGCTTGCCCGCCTTGGTTTGCACATCTGATCCACGGCGACCGCGCAACCCCGATGTTTGCTGAACCAATCTTGTACGGCCAGCGCCGATGTCGCGGCAAGCTCTCCCGCTCCACAGGACTGCGCCTTCTGAACAATCGCGCTCGGAGGTTCCTGTTTCACGGAGCAACCCACAAGGGAGAGCACTAAAATTGTTAGGAGTAACTTCATTCGCCTCACTTCCAGCCGGATTGGAATGTAGTTCCATCGGAAACCTCCGGCGTGTAATTGAAAAAGTGTTGAGTCGCGGCTTCGCTTGACGCCTGTCTTTGAATCACGTAACCCTGGTATGCGGCTTTGCTAGTCATGTCCTCGAGTTGAAGCTCGCGAAGCTTTTGCAACTGCCCTACTTGCTCGGCGGCAAGCTGGCTCGTCAGGTTGATCGCATCGTTTCTATTCAATAAGTTTGAAGAGCTCAACTGTTTCAGCACTGAAAGAACGCCCTGTTCGGTCGCGAGCAGTTTCCCCTGCAGGCCCACGCCGCGTAGAATGCCTTGTGTTGTCGCGAGGCTGGTCTGAGCCCATTGGGAATACCTGCTCTGGTACGTGCCGAGTGCAGGCGCGGAACCTAACAATTGTTGATAGCCCGGAAAAGTTGTCCGAAAAACCACGTCTTGGCCACCGAGTGAGTACGCTAGCGCTTGCCCACCTTGTACCACGTTGGCCAACTGAGTTAGGTCGCCGGCCGCGTTGCTTAATGCGGTCGGTCCGCCATGAGTGCTGTTCTTGATGGCGTCAGCGAGTTGCTGCACTTGAACTGCATATTGCAGAATCTGTTTTGCGTACTCCAGGTCGTGCATCACTTTGATGCTCACAGCAGTTGGTTCGGAAGCACAGTTCGCACAAACGAAGACGCCTCCTCCGAGCTGGGCATTCGCATTGACAGAGCAATACAGCGCGAGAGAAGCGATGTAAGCAAAACGGGTCAATTTCATAAATCCTTTCCGGGGTGACTAACAGGCCGCAGCGAGCGCATGCCGCGGTTTCGCTTCATTCTGAATTTGTTCGTAATAGTCGGCCCAGCCCGCAAGCTGCTGGTCCTTGAGCGCGATCGCGCGAGAGCGAAGCCAGGCACTCTGCCATCGCGTTGGGTTTTGCTGAATCAGATCTTCGACAAGCTGGCGTTCTTCGCGGCCATTCACACCGACAAAGGAAAGAGCAACGTTGTGAATGCCAAGAGAAACGAGCCGCCGCCCGAGTGGAGAAATAAAATAATAGTGCTGTTTCGGAATGCTCGATTGCAGGATGTCGAGCTCGCGTGAGTTTAGCCCAATGCGGTCATAAAATTCCTTCGAGGCAGAATTCTTTGCCTCGGCGTTCGGTAGAAGAATCTTGGTCGGACACATCTCCAGGATCACGTCGCTGATTTCCGATTTGCAGATATCGCTCAAATTCTGTGTTGCGAGCAACACGATTCCGTTCATGCGGCGAAGGGTTTTCAGCCAATCGCGCAACCGTTCACGAAACACAGGATGCCGCAAATAGGCCCAAGCTTCATCCAACGTCACGAGTGTCGGCGCACCATCCAGACGCTTCTCAATGCGGCGAAACAAATAAAGCAACACCGGTATCACTGCCTTGTCATCGAGCTGCAGCAAGCTCTCGGTTTCAAACGTGAGGAAGCGGCCATGACCGAGCAGGTCCTCGTCGGCATCCAAGAGATGGCCCAGCGGGCCGGATAGCGTATAGAACTGGAGTGCCTCCCTGACTTCCAGGTCCTGAACGTTCGCGCTGAGTTCCGTAAGTGTGCGGGAGGGCGAAAGACGAAGCTGCTGTAGTGCTGAAGTCAGCGCATTGCGGTGGCTGGGAGTTACGGCGAGACCGTTCAACGTGCATAAGTCTTCCAGCCAACCGACAGCCCACGTCAGGTCGGCATCGGAATCGATATCCCGTAGCGGGCAGAACGCCAGGTGCGTTCTTTCTCCGGCCAGATCGTAAAACTCGCCCTCGGCAGCTTTGGTGAGAACGAATAATGAGTGTCCTTTATCAAAGGCGAAGACCTGGGCGCGAGGATACCGGAACCATTGCGCTGCAATCAAACCCAGCGCTGTTGATTTTCCGGCACCGGACGGCCCGCACATGAGCGTGTGTCCCAGGTCCGATACGTGCAGGTTGACTCGGAATGGAGTCGCACCAGTTGTGGCTCCGAACAGAAGAGGCGGGGAATTCTTTGGCATCAGCCGAGACGGATTATCGCGTGCGCCGGCCCAAACCGACGTGATAGGAAGCAGATCGGCCAAGTTCAGCGTGTGCAGTAGAACGCGGCGCACGTTCCGGTAGCCGTCACCAGGAAGACTACCTCGCCAAGCTTCCACTGCGTTTACTGACTCCAAACGGCAGGAGAAGCCGAGGTTTTGGATGCGCTTCATGACTGTGCGCACGTTTTCGTCGAGCCGGTCCAGATCTTCGTCGAGACAGATGATGTTGCTCGTATACTGCGCAAACTGAACATCGCCGGAAGCGGCCACGCCCATCGCCTGCTCTGCGTCTTCGGCCATCATTTGCGCATAGAGATTTACGGCGCCGTTCTGACTTCGGAGTATCTGGTCCTTGAATCCGCGAATCCGCGAACGCCATTTTCTGCGGTTCTTATCAAGGATGGTTCCGGCTTCTTCGGGATCGAGAAGAATTGCCCGCGTGTTCCAGCGGTACTCCATCGCGAGCGAATCAATTTCGCCAAGAACGCCTGGGAAGCTCGTTCTCGGAAAGCCGTCCAATGCAATCACGCGGATATGCTTGCGTCCAATTAGCGGTTCGACACCGGCACAGAAATCGTCCGCAGCAAGGATTTCGTTCAAATATGCCGGGATCTCAGGCGCGGCGAACGGATAATCATCTCCCGTGATGCATCGACGGAAATATCGCAACAGCGGGTCATGCGATTGCGGAAACCCGAAATCATCAATAAGGTCGCGCCGCTTCAAGCGCTCGACATGAAATAGCGAGCCAAACACGTTTTCAAAGAAATCTATCCTCGCTTTGAAGCGTTCGAGGACCAGGTGCGCAATACCGGAGCCGCTGTAGGTTCGGCCTTCGAACATCCAGCCCTTTAGCCGTTCTTCGGATTCAAGGGGCGGCAGATAGGTGAGCGCGAGGTAGTGTTCACTCTCGTAGTGACGGCCCTCCTCCATGAACTGTTGGCGGCGTTCATCGTCAATAATCCGCGTGACCGTATGCGGGAATTCGCCTCGGCTTGGGTAACCGGGAGCGCGTGAGCGGATCAGATCCGTGTGAATCATCCAACCGCTGCCAAGGCGCAAGATGGCGTTGAGCCGGGCAGCGAGCGCATGCATTTCGGCGTGGGTTGCCGAATGCATATCAGGACCTCGAAAGGACCATGCCACAAGCAACGAGCCGTCCTGCTGAAGCAGTATTCCGTCTTCGATGAGAGCGAACGGCAGAAGCAGGTCCGCTAACCCCCGAGCCCGTGTTCGATATTGTGTGATCTGCATAGAAGAAGCTAACGCCAGCTGCGTGGTGTTTCTGCACTCGCCGCATGCAATCCACTCTTCGCTGGATAGAACGGCAGATATCGAATGTGGCGCAGATAGATATGACGAAGGAGAGGATCGGCCTTGCCCATTCGCTGCAAGGCCGCTATCACGGCGATCCAAAACAGGACGGCCAAGCCGATTCCCCAGAGAGTTGCCAAGCTGAAAGCCAAGCCTACGGCGATCATCATCGTGACGAGCACGAGCTCCCGGTCACCGCCCACCAGGAGATTGGGCCGGTTTGCCGACTGATGAATGACAACCTCGCGGGGCTTGTCTGCCGAATCCATGGTTTAGACCACCGCTGCAGCAACGCCGAATGCACTCGCCAGCATTGGCGCAGCAAAGACGAGAACAGAAACGACCAAGCCGATCATGCAGGCGCGACGGCCAAACTCGGTCAGTTCACCGCCCCACAACATTGCACCTCCAGCGATGGCAATACCGATCAGTCCGATTGCGTAGGCGACCGGGCCTGTCAGCGATGTCGCAATGGCTGTCATAGGCCGTTCCCAAGGCAATGCCCCTGCGGGAGCGGCATTTGCGTGCACGGCAAACGCGTATGCCAAGAGAAGTAGAAGGGCGGCTCGTCCGTGTACAACACCAGGCACGCGCTTGCTCAAACGAAATCTGAAATTGCTCACAACACCTCCATTTGGTTCAGACATACTCAACTTGATAACGGCCATCCCGGTAACCGGAGACCACCATGACTTCCCTCACCTTGCGTCCCGCCTGCAGGGCTGGCTCCTGGTCAACGAAGACGACCAGATCTATTGCTTCGGCAATCAGCGTTTGCTGCGGAGCGCTCGTTGCTTCGGCCACAAGGCTCTCCATGCGAATCAACCCGCTCAGAGCGTCATTGGCGTGAACTGTTGCAGCACCGCCGGGATGCCCGGTATTCCAGGCTTTCAGCATTGCGTGAGCCTCCGGCCCGCGCACCTCTCCAACGACAATGCGCGTCGGCTTCAGACGCATGCACGCGCGAAGACAATCCAACATCGAAACGCCGCCCACGGCGCGCAGGTCGACGTAGTTTGGAACGGAGCACTGAAGTTCGGTGGTGTCTTCGATAGAGACGACTCGATCCTCAGGAGCAATGCGAGAAAGCTCGTCTAAGATGGCGTTGACCAGCGTCGTCTTGCCTGAGCCAGTCGCGCCAACAACAAGAATATTTTTCCGCGCCCGAATGGCGGCGCGGATCACGTCGGCATGATCAACGCCCCGAACTTCCTCAGCGAATGACGTTTGTGCTCGCGTTCGATTCCGTGTGTCATCTTTCCCTGTGATAATGCTGGTGCTCTCGTAATCGGCCAATGTGAATATTTGCTTTGGACGTAATCGAACGGCAAAGATCGGGTTGCAAACCACTGGAGAGACAATCCCTTCAAATCGGCTGCCATCGAGCGGAAGTTCGGTCTCGAGAACCGGGCGATCATGATTCATGACCGTTCCCTTCCAGGCGGCAATCGTATTCAGTGCACTTGCCGCTTGCGCCGGTGCCATCGCACCCACTCGCTGAAAATCCTTACTCATGCGCTTTACCCAGAGTGATGAATCGGGATTCAGGACGATGTCCTCGGTGTCTTTGGCCGCCAAGAGTTGCAGAACTGTCTCACCCAATTCGCGCTTTAACTTGGCCTCAAGACGCGCAAAATGCGGCTCCGCAGATGTAGCAACAAATGGGATTGAATCGTCTACGACTTGTGCTATATTGCGAGGCATTAGGGAAGAATTGCGTTCCTCTACTCCGTAGGTCATCGCAAGGCGTCCTCGTGACACGCCTTCCGAAGTTTGTTTTTGGTTAGCTGTATAAACGCATGCCGGTTATAACCATCCCATTCGATTACAACGAAAAGATCCACCCATCTGTCGTGCCGATCTGCATCTGCGATACGGACGCCAACGGAAACCAGATCCATCCGGCCTGGTTCGAACTCGGAGTTGCTCCGGTTGCCGATCAATTGCGTCGCATGACTCGGAGGATCTTGCACGACGTTTACCGAGTTTCGGAAATCACCGAGAGCGCCGTGCATTCCGTATGGCGCAGCCGCGGCCCTGACCTTGGGACCAATCCCGAGTTTGTGGTTCTTAAGCGCGCGAAGTGGCACGCCGAGGATGCCAGGGCAGGTGGTCGGCGGGCACGCACCGGCTACGACGTCGAACTCTTCTCCGAGACCGTTGACCGGCTTTGTGACGATTTCGATCTAATCGCCGAGGCAGAAACGAAAGACGTTCTGGACAAGCTCGTCGCACAAGCCGCCGAGCTGGGCATGACCGAGACTGTTGAGATGATCCCTATGATGTTACGCGGCTGCAGCGCCGATGAATACGTGAAACGATTCGGGAAGAAGCGCAATACGCTGACACAGATGTTCTTCCGGAATATGCGCAAGGCTGCCGAAACTGCCCGGCTCTCTTTATAGGTCTTTGGCACAAGACACGTTCCGCGCGACTGCCATAATGTCAGGAAGTCATGGCACCTGACGAATCGCCCAAAGCCAAATACGAACGACTCCAGCGGCGATTCCAAGAGGAAATTCTCAGCAATTATCCCAATCCGGAACGCAACGGGTGTCCCGGAGATGCTGCTCTTCGTTCTTTGGCAGCGAGACCGATGACGGAACCCGTCGAGGCCGATCCTGCTTGGCAGCACGTCACGCACTGTTCGGAATGCTATCGGCAGTTTCTTGGGTTTCAGTCCGCCATCGGCCGCCAGAGACGAATCAGGAGTGAATCGATTCGATGGGGCGTTGCGGTTGCTGCGCTTGTGTTGGCGTTGGCGGTGCTGTATGTGAAGCGTGGGTTCATATTCCAATCAAAGCGCCCCCAGAATGCCGAACTAGCGTACGTTCCAAGGACGATCGACATTGAGTCCATGACACGCTCTCCTTCCGGGGGCGGAGAAAAGAAGCCCTTTTATCTAAATCGAGATCGGGAGGCGTTGACGATCCAGTTGCCGGTCGGAAGTAGGGCCGGTCAGTATGAGTTTCAACTTCGAGACGGGGCAGATCAGGTGATACTGGTGAAAACAGCAACGGCAATGATCAACCACGGCGTAACGGCGTTTCGGGTGAAAGCGGATTTAACGAGAGTACAGCCGGGCCAATACAAGATGGAAGTACGCCAAGTTCCTTATGATTGGCAGTATTACCCGATTGTCATTCGATAACCGGCTCGACATTACTGAACACGAGGGGTATCAACCGAGCCCACAAGAAAACTGCGAACTTAGTTTAAAAACAATCAACATTCTGTGTGGCCCGTGATCCGACAACAATCTGGAAGTTGCCCCGTGTCACGTGTCCGCAACGCCGACTACGCGGACAGCTGCGGATCGGCTCAGTCGTTGGGTCGATCACGATCAGCCCGGGCCGTGGCTTCAACGACCGAACCAAACGTGTGAAGATACTGCATAATGCCAGTGAAGGCTAGCACCGGCGCTATGAATTGCTTCCAGGTTTCGCCGCCTCTTGTAAGAACTGTTACTGAGGACGCATGAGAGAATTTCGACAAAAACTGATAATGAAGGTCGTGTTCTTCTCCCAGTGCAACACTCTTTGCTACCTTGTCGGGCCTCAGGTACTTAAGGCCGGCCGGGACATCGTTGGCCGTCATGAGGGCTGCTAACTCGTTCCGTAACTGGTCCACGAGAAGCTGGAAGCTAGCACTTTCTAGATCAGTCGCTAACTTCCCGAGGCTGTTGAAAATGTCTCGAATATCGGCAATTCCGTCCTGGTAGAATCTGCCCGCATTCGTTTCGGATTGGATTACGAACTCAGTGAAGAGTCGCGTCTCGTAGAGACTACGGGCTGCCGCGCCCATATGGAACAGCTCATCCTGTTTCCATCCGGATGCCAAAAGGTCGAAAGAGGATGACGCGTGCGCGATCAGCTCTGGGACGATTTGCCGCTGACGAAAACCGAATCTCTGATCATGCGCGACTTTCTCTACAAGCTCTAGAAGCTCTTGCCTGCGGGACTGCCCTTCGGAAATGAGTGAATCGATGAGAATTCTATTTCTTGTGAACCCATCAAGTTCTATGCCGGGCATGTAAAGATCTCCACGGTGAAGGCTTTGACCTCAGCTTACCTTTGTGCCTTCTGTGTGTTCGACGTTTGCCGCTATATGGGAACGTCGCCGACTACACGGCCCGAGGGAAGAGATCCCAGGTTCGAACTCGAACGGCACGTGTAACTAGTGATGATGCTGGTTTATTTCGGAGAAAGCAAACTCTGCGTGTGAGACTGTGTGGTCTGCCATGTTACACGTCAGAACTGATGGACCCGAACTTTAGCAAACGGAATCACCACTATGTGCCGCAATTTTGGCAGCGAAGATTCGCAGATTCGACGGGGCAACTATACGTGCGTTATCGGAAAGGCGCTGACACGTGGAAGATTGTTTCGGAACGCGGGAAGGCAAGACCCGTTAACCCAAAGAGCACGATGGCAGAGCACTATTCGAACACCGTGTTCGATGAGAATTGGCAACCTTACGACGTACTTGAGAATATCTTGGCTGAAGCGGAGAGTGAGATTAAGCAGACGGAAGAGCAAATCTTAGATCCTGCTACGCCAATTACTTCATCCCTGCGAAGGAAATTCTGTTGGGGACTCGCGGTATCTGTGTGCCGATTGCCCCACGTGATGGATAGAGGGCATCGGCGGCGAATTGACCTCGCTTATGCTCTGGCTGAAATACACCAACTCGAACGAGTCGCATTTGAAGACGGGCTCGCCAGCTTCGGTCAGAAGTTGACCGATGCGGGGTATAACGCGTTGAAGGCCACGCACGAGGATGAGCTGATTGGGCAAGCGACGTATTTGGCGGAACTATCACCGCAGAACCCAGACTTTCCACGACAGGATGCACTGGAGGGCATTAATCCCATCACCGAAGTCTTCAATCGCATGGACATTGAAATACTCGAGTCGAACAGGTCGCCGTTCTTCATCATTGGGGATACGCCGATACCCGATTCCGAACTAGCAATGGGATTCATAGTTCCGCTCGCAAAGATTGCCGCCGCACGTTTCCAACCCACGAACCTGATGCCGACGTTCTCGCGCAGAGCCGCTACTTCTATGGAGATTGCTGCTATTAATAAGGAGCAGTATGACAACAGCGCCACTCACGTTGTAGGCCCTGACCCCGCATATCTCGATGCCCTGGTCTCATAACCGCGTGTGGCGGGAAAAATCCGGTCCGTACAACTCGCCTTCACAACCGCAATCCTCGTATCACGAGGCACGTTGACATAAAACGGGCAAACCGTAGAGGCGAAGTATCTTTTAACGTGTGATGCCCGGACGGTCCACAATCCGGTATTTGGGTGGCACAATTGGCTCTAGGGCATCCCGCCAGTTTTGACTGAGAGCAGTTTACACGCAGTCCAGCGCTCGGCGGGCTGTCTCTAACGCGCAGTCCGCCCCGATTTCTTTGCGATCCGAGTCGACTCCGATTTCCGGGTCGATGCCCTTACCTTCGAATCGACGTCCTCGCCAGGTAATGTACTCGGCTCGGGGCATGATGAGCATATAGCCTTCACCGACCTTTGTGCCCGAACCTGGGATGAGCCGCCCGGCGGTCTCGGTTCCCATTATCGTGGCAAGCTTATTCTCCGCCGCAAAAGCGGCGACCATTTCGCCAGCGCTGACGGTGTGCTCATTTACCAGGATTGCAATCCGACCGTGCCATTTCTGTGGCCCCAAGCCCTCCGATACAAGCACGACGGATGAATCACGACCTCCGAACCGGAGGGCCAAAGAGGCTATTCCCAGAGGATTCGGTAAGTGGGTCGGTAGCCGGTCTAACCGTGGCAGTTTCTCCTTCTCGTAGCCCGACTCGGCACGTTTGCGAGAGAGCGTAAATCCGATTGGAATCTTTTCTGGAGTCAAATAGCTCATGAGACGCAGGACTCCCAATCCGCCCCCAAGATGTCCGCGCAAGTCGAGAACAAGGCGATCACACGATGACAACTCAGCTACTGCTGCATCGATCTCCCGAGCCACATCCAGACCGAGCAATCCGGGAAGGATGCTTACCTTCAGATAACCGGTGTTCTGATCCAGCTTTGATGATTGAACAGCCTTCGGCTCACAGTAGGGCTGCTTTCTGGAGCGAGGCAATGGAACAGGAAGCCGGAGCGTATGTTGCTCGGCAGAGCGTCGGATCTGAAGTGCGAACTCCGCGCCCATCGCAAACATGGGCTGGTCGGGCGGAAGTATTGGCTTGTCGTTTACCGACACAAGAACGTCGCCAGGCTTCAACCCAGCCAAATCGGCGGGGCCGCCCGTGTGAACGTCCGATGCGACCCAGTGTGCGCCATCCCCAGTTTGATCTCGACTGAACGTTGCGCCGACCGCTAGTCGAGCAGGAACGCGCCTGACTGATTGATGAAAGAATCCTGTGTGGCTCGTTCCTAGACGGCGGACTAGCCCGTGCATTGCCAACTCGAACGCTTCCGGTTCATCAATCGCGACAATTTCTTCCCGGCATGACTCGGCTATGGTTGGCCAGTCCGTACCGTTAAACTTCGGGTCGAAGTAATGCTTCATGACGAGCCTATAGACCTTATCGAAGAGGCGCTCGCGTTGCGTGTAGCTCAGCTTGTTTCGTGTTTGTGCCAATTGTTCTCGTTCCATCTCCAATTACTTCGAAGCCAGCCCACAAATTCGGGTTGGATTTTTCACCATACGTCTCAATGAACTCCACCTGCGAAGACCTCAGCGCCGCTGCTATCGACTCGCCCTTTGCAAGGTGCTGATAGAAACCTTCCATCAAAGTTGCTGTCGACCGGTCTTCAACGTCCCATAAGCTCGCAACCACACTCTTGGCTCCTGCGGTCAGGAATGCCCTAGCAAGATTCATGATCCCTTCCTGCCCCTGCAATCGGCCGGTTCCTGTTTCACACGCCGACAACACAACCGTATCGGCATTTAATTTAGTGCGGCGAATCTCCCGAGCTTGCCAGAGCCCGTCTTCAGTCGCGCTGCCGGGATTGAGGACGATTGCAGCGCGATCAGGCTCCAACTCGTCTCCGACGCCGTGCGCTGCGAGAGTAATGACTCGGAACTGAGCGAGCGGCTCAGACTTAAGCTTCGATTCCGATGCATCGGGCCCTGCAAGGATCACCCCATTGTTGCCAAGCGCCGCGTTAGCTTCCGTTATCTCTTCTTTGCTGAACTGCAGCGGCTTGATCTCGGTTCCGCGAATTTCTGAAATTCCGCGGCTTTTCGCCGTTCCGCCGATCTCGTTGCCGGTTTCACTGAACGCTACGCCTAAAAACCGCTTGGCAGTCTGGACTTCCGGCTCTCGCCTGAGAGCTCCGAGCACGGTTGCGGAGGGCGCAACAGATACTACAGCGCGTTGAGCAAGATAAGTGCCACTCTCATTTTGTAGCGCTCCCCAGGGCAGCAGGTGCAAACTGCCGTCCGGGACCAAAACCAGTGAATCCCATTCTAGCGCGGTGATCGGAGCAATAAGCGCGGAATACAGAGCCCGAGCAGCGGTCTGACTTTCGGTGCCGGCCTTGAGGGCAGCCAAGTAGCTCTTCGTGAGCCCTCCGAGTTCTTTGGCGGGGGGAAGGGTGTGGACTCGCATGCCAGCACCGGAGACTTCGAGTGCATAAGAAGCGTTACCATCCAAGACGTATTCGACAAAGACCTGATGAGGGCCGAGCAGGCTCATCAGTCCTGACAGCGTAATCGGCGCACGACGCAAAACGGCGACCTCTTTCCGCTCCTGTGCGAATTGGGACGCACCAAGTTGATCGTAGGCGTCGTCGAGTTGAGCCAGCACTTGCTTCGCTTGCGCAGTAGTCAATTTGCGCTGAATCAAGGTGCGCTGAAGCTGCGCAATCCTGATTTCTACCGGAGAAGTGCCTGCAGTGAATGCCGAGGTTTGCGAGTAGCGAATCGAATCCAACAGCACACGGCCCCGAGCGCTCTCGATAATCTGGAACGCCTTGGCTTTATCATGCCGCTGCTCCCACTCCAAACGGAAATGAGCCACGTAAATGCGGCTGAACGCGGCAATCATGGAACTTTTCACCTGCGACGAAGGAGCATTAACAAGTAAGCCCTCCAGCAGAGTAGTGGCGCGACCGTAGAGCGCATCTGCGCTCGCGACGCGGTTGAGCGCCGCTTCCGTATCAGCTTCAGCAGCCACAAAAAGAGGTAAGTCGTACCCATCTTCCGTGCGCTCCACATCTCGCATGTCCTGCCTAATACATTCGGCAGCCTTCTGGGGTTGCTTGGTTTGCAGGTAGAGGCGAACAAGGTGAAGATCTGCGTCGGCTTCCAACCCTGGCAACTCCGCAGTTTTTGCGACGTGCGCCGCTTGAATAAACGCTTCTTCAGCCGCGCCCATATTCCCAGATTCGTAGGCGAGCTGGCCTTGTTGATTCAGGAGCTCAATCTCAGCACCGTACACCTTCTCCTCTTCAGCAAAACGTAACGTGCTTGTGAACAGGCTTTTCGCTTCATTGACTCTCTTCGAACGTGCGGGTTCGGGAAGCATCGCGATTGCCCGGATCTTCGCGATTGACAACTGAAAGGGCATCTGCCGAAATCCGCTGCGTTTGGCAAGGTCGCTGGCCTTTGCTAATTGTTTGAGCGCGCCATCAGCCATGCCGTTGACGGTCATTCCGTTCGCGAGCCAGGTCCTAAAATTGATAGCGCCTCCAACATCACCGATCTGCTCTGCCGTGGCGATCGCCTTGAACAGGGCCATTCCCGCCGCGCCGATATCGCCGTTCATACCGGCAACGATTCCTAGCTGGCCGCGTGCTCTGTTTTGCCATTTCAGATCGTTCGCGGCTGTCGCGGTCTCGCGAACCTGCTTCCAATCTGAGCCAGCCGCAGCCGTATCAATGTTTAGATCGATGACGCCCAGGAGTGCTAACGCCTGAATCTTCAACTTTGGATCGTTCTGAACCAGCGGGTTCTCTAGATCACGCTCCACTTCCACTTTGACGGCCTTGTAATTTCCGTGATCCGCATCGGTATGCAGACGACCGAATTTAGCGGCAAGTTCATCACGCTTGTCGCCCACGGCACGGAACTGCTCCTCCGCTCTTGCGAACAAGGGGCTGGCGCGGTACCGGTCACCTTCCTCGTAGAGTTTCTGTGCCTGTGAGAACAGATCAGCGGCGCTTTGGCCGCTCATAGTCACACAAACGCCCAGGAACGCAGCAGTGGCGGCGATGGTTCGGACTGCGTGCGGGCTCGGAACGCAGGCAAAGAGGGGATGCCGGACTTTGAATAACGTCATCTACTCCGTAAGCCTTGAGCGGAGCCGCTCGTGACAGAAACTTTCACATTTTTCCGCAACTAATCCAAATTATTTCAGGTGCCAAAAGCTTGAGGGTCGCAGGAGCAGCACGGTTTCGGGTTTTCCCGGCTTTGTTTCACTGTGCAACGGTTCCGGGATCGGGGCCATGTGTCACAACCGGCGACACCCTTGGCTTACAGCATAGGAGTCAGCCGCAGAGGTGGCGTACAAGCGATTGAACAAAACCAGCGAAGTTGTGTCTCGACAGATTGCAGCAATGGGTAGTAAGACCTTCGAAGTTGGGCTGTTCAGGCCCGACGCCACGGACGGGGCTGGTCCAGTGATGATTCCCCGCACCTGGGATGTGGATGATCTAATCCGATCCATATCTTGGATGAGGCTTCAGAACTTGCAAGGCCGGAACGTCTATGTGAGGCCTCACGGCGAACACGACCTCACCATGGTTGACGATTTGAAACGGGAATCCATCGACCGGATGTTCGCTTCCGGATTCAAACCTGCCATCGTGGTTGAGACGTCACCTGGCAACTTCCAAGCATGGCTAAAACATTCACGAGTGCTGAGCAGGGAGGTCAGTAGTTCGGCAGCACGCGCGCTGGCTGACGAGTTCGGCGGAGACAAGGGAGCGGCCGATTGGCGGCACTTCGGCAGAATGGCCGGGTTTACAAATCGGAAGCTCAAGTATCGAAGCGCAGACGGCTTATTCCCGTTCGTACGTTTACATGCCGCCGGTGGTGCAATCTACGCGGAGTCTGACAGGTTCATCGAACGTGTGGAAACCAGACTTGCTCGCGAGAGAGAACGCACGGCCCAGCTCCGAGTACTTCCTCCCAATCCCGTCAGGAGCCAACTCCAGACAATTGAAAACTTTCGGATGAATTCTGTGTACGGCGGCGACGGCACGCGTATTGATTTAGCCTACGCAATTTATGCGTTCTCACACGGCGCGCCAGGAGAACAGGTGAAAGCGGAAATCAGAAGCCGCGATCTATCACACAAAGGCGATGAGAAGCGGCAGACGGAGTACGTCGAGCGGACTGTCAATAAAGCGCTTTCCGTGGTCGAGCGAAATGGCTTTGCACGGGAGCGGTGAAGCCAATGGCTTATCGCAAAGCGCACCAAAGCAGGAAAACAAATATCAGCCCAAACACAAGACGAGCGCGCGGACTCAGGCTAAGGAAGAAGATAGCAAAGGCTCGCATATCGGCTATTCTCGGCTAATCCCACATTACCGCAGGAACATTCCGGCAAACACACCGGCCGCAAACAGACCAATTCCGGCCATCAGCCCGAAACCAATCGGCCACCAACGCCCGGATTGCGGCTGAGCCCGATGAAGCTCATGGATCAGTTCGCGGGCATCGAGCCGGGCGTTACCGATGTCCTTCTGAATCTCCGCCCGAACGGACGCGACCGATTCACGCACTTCCTGGGCTAGCACCGAACCAGCTCTAATTTGGACGCGCTCGATCGCGCGATTGAACTCCTGCGTTGCAGCGATCATCAGGCTTGATGCATCAGTTACTACGCGCTCGAGCATTAGGCGATTCAGTGTCACGACGGCCATCATGGGATCATCGGGATCAATGCGGATGCCATGCTGAACCGACACCTCGGCAGCGAGCCGTTTTATTTCGGCGGAATCCATGTTACCCGCTAAAACGGAAGCTTCTCAAGTTGCTCGAATAGGTCGCGTTGCACTAATTTGAGGCGCTGCTTCGCCATGATTGGCACCTTGCCCTCTCCGATTGCTTCACTAAAGGTGAGCTTGGCCGAAATCATGTCTTCCAGATCGCGCCCGAAGGTGTCCTGGTTCCGCTTGGAGAAGATAACAGCGCCACATACCTTGTCCGCATTTTCGCGGAAAGCCGCCATTTCCGAGAACTTCTTGCCTTCAGCTTCTACCCGCCCGAAAAACTCATTCACCCAAACGACGATGTTGCGGCTCTGACTCGTTTGGGCAAGCTCATGGAATCCATTCAAAGTGTCCACCAGAGCCTGGCCGCCAGTGATGACAGTATGCACGTAAACCTTTCGACCGTTTTCGCGCAGGTAGTCCAGAGCGTTATTTTCCAAGATGTAGTGCCAGAGTGGCAGGAATGTCGACGCCCCATTGTCTACAACAAACGTCGCGCCGTCCTCGACCAGGAATCGCTCCATCAGGGAATCGAAGGAGCGCTGGTCAATCCGGTTGTGCTCATCCCGGAGTTGCAGTCGATCGGCATTGAGTGCAGCGTATTGGGCAAACGTGCGATTCACGGGGTCGGTGTCAATGCAACGGACGTCACGGCCTGCGTCTTTTAGATGTTGGGCCAGAATGGCGGCCACGAGGCTCTTACCAACACCGCCCTTCCCTTGGAGTGTCAGGTGAATCGTACTTTCGGTGTTCGGTGTTGTTTTTGGCATCTGTTTCCTTTCAGGTCAAATCAGCTTCTTCGGATCGGGCTCGGCGTTGTAATCAAAACCGACGCGCTTTTTTTCCCGCTCCACGATGTGGGCGAGCGGATGAGGCGCAGTTTCCGCAGTTACAGCTCGATCAGAATGTAATGCGATGTCGCCGGAGTTCACCAACACCGTCTCGCGGCGGCGAAGTTGGCAGATGTAGTCGGACAGGCGCGCGTAGCCGATTTGCAGCCCAATCTCATTCAGCCACTGGCAAACGTCCTTCAGGCTGTGACCCGCATCGAGTAGTTGTTTGATGTCCGGCCAAGCTTGTCGGACCTGTCCGGCCTTCGTGCGTGGTTTTTCACGTAAGTGCTCGCGGAGTTGCGCGAGATCGAGTTTGTCGTTTGCATTCTTGTCCACGCGGTCTCATACGGTAAGCGGCGAAAGGCGACGCTTGTGACAGACTGCTGCGCAAATTTCTGCAATGTTCTGCAACCTTCCGAATCGCGGTGTTCGGGTGTGCCGGTTTCGGCATGTTCCAGATATTCACGTGTTTGTCCCATTGCAGCCGAAGACAGCGCAACCGATATGACCAAAACAGAAGCATAGTGGAACATAAAGGGTTGTAGTCGGTGCGGGCTGTTTTCTGATCCCAACTGCAACTCAGATGGATGCTTGAGCGGTTTACGAATCAGCACTAGTGTCATACATCCGTACACGGCATTGTCACGAGCACTATTTCTCCGCACTTACCGTATAGGAGGGCGGATTGGGCAAGCAGAAACTTATCGTCCGATCGGTTCGGTTAGACGCCGATCTGAATGGCCGCGTCGAACTGGCCGCAAGAGAACATGGTTTTGCCAACGCGAGTGCGTTCATCCGCGAAGCCATTCAGCGTTCGGTCTCGGATCGGGAGACCGCCGCTGAAGCGGCGGAACAACGGATTGCCTCCAGCATTGACCGCACGCTCGGCGAAATTCGAAAAGTCAGACGAGTGCAGCAGGCAGCTTTTGCGTTCGCTGATGCCCAAGTCAAGATGCTGCTCACCTGCGTATCGGAACCCCCAAAAGATGTCTACGACCAAGCGATAGCAAAGGGTAAATTGCGGTATGACCGCTTCCTCAAAAGCGTCGGCATGGGTCTGGTCGGTGACTCCGCAGAAGCGATCAAGGAGTTAATCAGCCGTGACGACGAAGAATGATCGCGAACCGGAATTCCGCCTTCGGCCAAACCGCCCCCCGAAGAGCGGAAAAAGTGAAGCGATTGCCTGGTCTGTTGCATTGAAAACCGTCTTCCGATATGCGTCCACTTCGGCCCGAAATTGCGGCACTAACGCGGTGCGATCAGCCAGACCTCCGCGACAGTTCAACCAGAGATGCGCAGTACGGATCACGTACACGAAAAACAAGATAGCCGGGCAATGGCGAGCTCATGGCCGCTACATCGCCCGCGAAAGCGCCACTCAGGACGGTGCGGCGGGATTCAATGCCGAGTTTGCGTCGGCAGAACCGGCTCGGGTTTTAGATAAGTGGCAAAAGGAGGGTGACGCCCGACTCTGGAAGTTCATTGTGTCACCGGAGTTCGGTGACCGTGTTGACCTCCAGGAGTTAACGCGTGAGCTACTGAAGACGATGGAACGGGACCTCGGGACTCGTCTGGAGTGGGTTGCCGTGAGTCACTTTAATACCGAACACGCGCATACGCACGTCGCCCTGCGAGGCATCCGAGATGACGGGTCGGTTCTGGACTTACCCCGCGAGTACGTGAAGACCGGTATTCGAATGATCGCCGAGGATCTGTGTACGCGCCAGCTTGGCTATCGTACGGAACTCGACGCGCGCGAAGCGGAAGGCCGAGAGGTTGACCAATGCCGAGTGACGTCACTGGACCGAATCATCGAGCGCGCCAATCCTGCACACTCCAATTCAGAGGCAAAGCGTAGCTTCCGATTCGAACCGGGCTCATCATCACCCAAACCCGATCAGGCGGCACTCACCGCAGCCAGGCTGATTACTTTGCAGAAGATGGGATTGGCTATTCAGGCGCGGTCAGGATCATGGGAGGTTCGATGCGACTTTCTGACCGTGCTTAAGGCAATGCAGCAGGTTGCTGACCGGCAGAAGACATTGTCGGCACATCGAGCGCTGGTATCTGATGAACGCTTGCCTCTGGTCGTAACAGAATCGCGCAGCATACAGCAGTTGGAAGGACGCGTTCTCGGGCATGGTGAGGACGACACCGGAAAGAACTTCGGTCGGCATTACATGCTCCTGGAAGGAATCGATGCGAAGGTTCATCTGATCTACTACACGCCTGAGTTGGAAGAGGCCCGCAGTCGCGGCCAACTCAACGCACATTCCTTCATCCAGTTCCGCAAGCGCTTTGAAAATGGCGGCCCGAGGCTGGAAGTGGCGAATCTGGGCGACGCCGAGGAACTGATCAACACAAAGCGCTTTTGGCTTAAGCTTGCGTCGCGTTCAGGTTCTGAAGCTTCGGCCGAAACGGACTGGGGCGGATGGCTGGGCCGCTATTACGCGCAAATGGCTTGGTCGCGAGGTGGTCAGACTCACGACAGAACACCGCCCCAAGAGCGTTGAATCACGCGATTGCCGAGGTTTTGTCCATAGTGGTTCCATCCGGAACCGGTTTATTGTTGCGGGGCGAAGTCGGCTTTTTTCAGGATTCATCCGGCCACGCTTCCCAGAATCGGATTTCGGGTCAGTCGACGACCATCTGTAGGGTTAGGCGTTTTTCGTCGATGCGAGGGCTCTCAATGAATATACTGAAAAATCGGCGCTCTGAATGTTTCGCTTATCATCCTCCTCCTTAGATAATGCGGCTGCTGCTGTGCATAGTCACGGGTACGGAGATTTCTTCCCCGAACCGCCAGAGCTGGAGTTCGTGGAGAACGATTGGGATGGAGTGCGCCAGTTTCTCGAATCACAAGACCTGGACACGTACGCGGGCTACGATGTGATGTCTGCTTTCGCTCCCAAGTCCCGCCTAAACGTTCGTCGGGTGGCGCTATTGCATCCATACGATTTGCTGTTGTATACGGCTTTGATTCTGGATTTGCGGGATGGAATCTCTTCGGCTCGCCTTTCTCCTGGCGAAAATCGGGTCTTCTCTTATCGCGCCGACAGCGCGGGAGATGGCGAACTGTATTTGCTGAGGCCCGGCTACTCCGATTTCAAAAAGGAAATACAAGCTCGGGTAGCCAGCCACCCCGGCTGTTACGTGGGTGCAACGGATATCGGAGATTTCTATCCCAGGATTTATCAACATCGTTTGATAAACGCTCTGCAGGCTGCATGTGGCGCTGCAAAGTATGATCAGATTCGTGTGCTTGAAAAGATCCTGTTCCGCTTCGCCGCGGGGGCAAGCTACGGCATCCCAATTGGACCGGCTGCCTCACGAGTGCTTGGCGAAGCAGTGCTGATTGACGTAGACAGCACCCTATTAAGTAATCAGATTGATTTCATAAGATTCACAGATGACTACGTGATATTCTCGCCTACCCCGGAAGGAGCGGAATACGGGATCAGAGTGCTAGGTGAGACTCTCTTCATGAACCATGGGTTGACGCTGCAAACTGCTAAGACGCGGGTGCTGGCCGGTTCGGACTTTACGGCCAAGTACCTTGAGGCCCACGATGAGAAGGAAGCTCAAAGGCGGGCACTTGTCGACATAGTAGGCATGTACGACGAGCAGTTGTCATACCAAGACCTCCCCGAGAACAAGAAACTGGAAATCGACGCAATGAACCTGTCTGAAATGCTTACAGACGCTCTTGCCGAGGGAGCAAACGTTGACTTTAGGGAAGTATCTTTTATTCTCGGACGCCTTTCGGCTTTGCAGAAGCCTGAACTGATTCCTATTGTCTTACAGAATCTGGAGCGGCTTTCGCCGGTGGCCCACTCCGTCGCGGCCTTTTTCAAGGGATTTAGACGGCTGGACGCAGCAATGCGAAAGACAGTGGCGGACGCGCTTCTGGCCGCAATCGCGGATCGCCGTTTTTCCGAGTATTACGCCATTTGGGTCCTTCATCTGTTCTCAAATTCACCAGATTGGAATCACGCAGAAGCGCTTCTCAAAATCTTCCGGGAATCGAACTCTGACGTGATACGACGCTACGCTGCTCTCGCACTTCGCACTTGTGGGACACGAGCACATGCGCTAGAAGTTTCCCGGTATATTTCGACCGCCTCGCCTCTGACGCGAACCGCGATCTTCATGGCAACGGCTCGCATGGGTAATGACGAGCGAAAGTATTTGAAAAAGGGACTTCGCCTCACGGACACATTCGAGTTGCGGTGTATGTCAGTCTGAGCGCTCGTAACATTTGGACCGCCCGCACTTCACGATGCTATTACGCTACGAGCCGGCGACCCGGTATGTTATTCCTGAGAGGTCGGGCAGCGTCATGTTCGGGAGACGGTTCGGCTCCGCCAGGAACTCCAGAGTGGGTGGAGACGTGTGACTGCTAACGCGGCGAGCGACAGCCATGTGATCATCGTTTTTGCGATGCCCGCTAAACCTCTGATAGCATTACTGCTTGGGTGTGCAAGACCAAGACACAAGACGCGTACTATCTTGGCGGGGAATTCATGCCCCTCGACAAGGAAGAAAACAAGGCGCGGTTCATCCAGCGCCTGCGTCAGTATCTTGAACTGCGAAATCTCAATGTTCTGATCGGCAACGGCTGTAGTCTCCCTCTCGGCGCGCCGAGCATTGGCAACACCGCGGCTCTCCTTCCGGAACTCGACCAATCCCCGTACCGGCTCACGAACGAAGATTGTCAAAAACGCGCGCGAACGCTGCTTAACCACCTTCTCCCGAAAAAAGCCACGATAGGAGTCGAGCCGATTCTGACGGTTCTTGCCAATGTGCAGGCCAACGAACTGCTCCTCCAGAGCACCGCGATGCTCGGGGGAGTGGAGGTTCCGACCGCGGATGCGCGTTGCCTCGAAAGCCTGCTCAAAAAATGGCTCTTTCACAAGTGCAAAACGCTCACCGGCGTACCCGATGGCGATTTGCGCTTTCACGAGGAGTTCCTTCGGCGAATTCTGCTGCGCAGCACCACCCTGCCTCGCGCCAAAATCTTTACTCTCAACTACGATCTCCTCCTGGAGCGGGCACTAGATAACCTCGGCGTGCTGTATTTTGACGGATTTCTGGGAACCATCAACCGAACGCTCAGGACGGAGTCCTACCATTACGATCTCTACTATCCGGGCGAGACGACCGAGGGGCGGGTCAGCCGCGTAGACCGCGTGCTTCACCTGTATAAATTACACGGCAGCATTAACTGGCGTCGCCGGTCCACGACGGCCAGCGATGTCATTATCAGCCATGCTGATCCGACCGAAGCCGAGTTCGGCGACGTGATGATATATCCGTCACCGCTGAAAGTCACAGAAATGAACGGCTATCCCTATTCAGAGATGTTCCGCCATTTCAGTTCGCATATTCATCAGCCGCAGAGCGTCCTCATCACCGTTGGCTACAGCTTCCAGGACAGTCACATCAACCGCCTCATCTACCAGGCGCTGAGCATACCCAGCTTCGTTCTGATCGTTGTCACGCCCGAGGTCGCGGCCCCAGAGGTCGGCAAGGCCCCTAGTCCCGCCCACGAGATCTACCGACTGAAGGAGCTCAAAAGCAAGCGGATACTAATCGTCACTGGCAGCGAAAAAGACGAAGCTGGAAACTACGTGGCAGGCGCCGGAACCATGCAGGACTTCAGCACGAAGTGGCTGCCGGACATCACGGAACTCAACGTGGAGGCAAGCGCCCGCGAAGAAGTTCGGAAAATTTTCCAGGACACCCAACCTTCGGGCGACAACAATGGCGGCTGACAGGACCATCGGCCGTACGGTCAAAATCAAGACGTACCAGGCACTTGTTGAACTGCTGTCGGAAACGAGCAGCTACGTGAAGAGCAGCTCCGGCGGTCTTTACGCCATCGCGGTCATAAACAGCTTCGTCGTGATTCCGGTGGGGAGCGAACGCGTCGTCGCGGTCGTAACCAGCTTGGACATGGCCGAAGAGGCCGAAGCAAACATGCAGCATCGCCAGATGCTAGTGATTGCGAGACCTAGACGCACGATGTGGGTGAGCATGATAGGCACGCTCACCCAGACCCATAAGGGCAAGAAGTTCGAATATGGAGTCAAGCGCTATCCGGAACTGGACAATCCCGTGTGGTTTGCCAGCGAAGAAGACCTCGACATTATCTTCGACAAAGCCAGTAAGGACGATCCGCGCCACGTGGCGATCGGCAAGTCGCCGATCTTCACCGATTACGACGTCAGCATTGATGTTGATCAGTTCTTCGGGAAACACGCTGCCATTCTCGGAAACACCGGATCAGGAAAGAGCTGCACCGTCACAGCCGTCATCCGCGCCGTGCTGGATCGGGGGATGCCCAATGCTCATTTCATCATTTTTGACACCAACAACGAGTATGAGCGCGCGTTCACGAGGACGGATGGCACGCCACTCTACGACAGGCTGGTCATCCGCAACGACGGTGATCGGCCATCTGGCCTGTGGATACCGCACTGGTTCATGAACAGTCTCGATTACGGCGCGTTCTTCCGCCCAGGCGAGGGAGCCCAGGCTCCCCTTCTGTTCACGGCGATCAGCGCCGCGCGCGCGGCCGGGGAAGCAGGCGCGGCCCAGCTGCACATCTTCAGCACGATCGGCGATACGATAAACCAGATAGATACTTTTCTCAAGGCCCCGCCCGCGAACGCCAATGCCGCTTATTTCGGCAGGAAGAATATGCGAGAGAGGTATCTCGAACCGTTAAGAATCCTGCTCGCTGAGAAGCACGGCGTATTTGATACGGGCGGGTTCGCCGAGAGCTGGAACCTGTACATGGACAGCTGCACGGCCATGCTGAATCGCTTGCAGGGCGAGGGCGTAATCGACGCGGGCGCCAACGACGTAATCCGAGAAGAGCTTCAGCGGATACAGGCCAGGCTGGTTGAAGACAGGGAGGTCAAAGCGGACGGCGGCTCACCTGTTGGCGTTGACTCCCCCATTCATTTTGACTTCGATGAATTCGTAACCCGGATATTCGCGGATGTGCTTAGCCGGGAAGCCGAGAAAAATCCCACTCTGCGCAACTATGTGGGAACTCTTCAACTCCGGCTCGAACAGGCCCGCCAAGACCCCCGATACGCATTTCTCTTCGGGGTACCTCAGTTTGCTCACGCGTTAGCATCGTTCCTGCGTCTGTTGTTTGGCCTCGATCCCGCTAAACACTTCGCCGACGCACCGCCGCCATGGAAGGCATCCTACGAGAAGCGCAATCCGGTACCGGTCACTTCTCACCAGATCACGATACTCGACCTAAGCGAACTGGCATCCGAGGTGCTCGAAAACGTCACCGCGCTGGTGGGCAGGCTTGTTCTCGAGTTCATGCAGCGCAACCCCGAACGGGGCAAGTTTCCGATTGTCCTCGTGCTGGAAGAGGCGCATCACTACATTCCAGCCAACGCCCGTCTGGAGCGCCAGCAGCGCGCCCGTGAGGTTTTTGAGAAGATCGCGAAAGAGGGCCGCAAGTTCGGCCTCAGCCTAGTCGTCGCTTCCCAGCGCCCCAGTGAACTTTCCCGAACGGTGCTCGCGCAATGCAACAGCTTTATCGTGCACCGTATCCAGAATCCCGATGATCAGGAATATTTCAAGAGCGTTATCAGCGGCATTAATCGTGAACTGCTTGACCAGTTACCGGCGCTCGCACAGCAACAGGCCATCGTCCTCGGCGACTGTGTAGCACTACCGCTGCAGGTTCGCATCAACACCGTTGACCCGCGCCCGCGTAGCGACGATCCTCCCTTCACGCGGGAATGGGCAAACCCCAACCCGGTCTCGCCTGACATTGAAGCCATCACCGCGCGCTGGGAGGGCAAGCCTCAAGGTGAGTAAGCCCCTGTCTTGCTGGGCTGTTTCTGAAGGGATTAGCGGGGGACACCGGCAGCCGGGTGGACGAGACTTCGGCGAGCCAAGAAGCCCTGCGGAAGATTGCTCCCGATAAGCCCGCCTGTATCCTTTTGTTCGCTTCGAGAAGCGCGGCAGGCCGGAAAGACCGACGCACGCTGACTAGAGTTCCTCCTGCTCCAACCCTGTCCAACCTTCGCGACGAGCCCGCACCCAAGGCTGGATGTCACGCATGTTGCCTTTCGCCGCTTACAGCTTAGGGGTTCTATCCCCTCAAGTGAAGGAGGCGCATGGAAAAACAGCAGCAACGCAGCTTGCTCGACAGCATCGGCGGCGATCCGCTCGACGGGTCCGGTTTCGAAAGCGAACAACCCACTATTGAAGACGAACCCCTTGTCAGAGTGCCGGCTGATCAGCCGAGGGGGGGCAAACTATGAGTTCCCCCGCACCGGCAAACCAAAATCAACATCCCGAGCAGCCGCAACGAGATCACCGTCAAGAGGTTACGGATTCGATCATTGATCTGCTCGAGCAGGGCGTCGCACCTTGGCAGAAGCCGTGGCAAGGCATCGGGATTCCAATGAATCCAACAACGGACAAGGCTTATCGAGGCTGCAACGCTGTTCACCTGATGGCGACGGGTCTTCAGCACGGCTACGATGATCCACGTTGGATGACTTACAAGCAGGCCTGGGCAAACGATTGGCAGGTCAAGAAAGGAGAAAAGGGCACCCGCATAGAGTTCTGGGAAGTGAAGGACGCGTCAGATGAAAAGGGCGAGCCTAATCAGCCGTCCGTTGGGGACTCCGAAAAGCCAGAGCGCCGATTCATTCACAAGATCTACACGGTCTTCAACGCCCAACAGATCGAGGGCATCCCGCACCACGCTCCGAAAGAGCGAGCACCCTTCGAGGCGATAGATGCCGGTGAACGCATATTGGCGAGTTGCGGCGCAAAGATCAGTCACGATCAGGCAGACCGATGCTTTTATCACCGGGCGACCGATAGCATTCATCTCCCGCCCAAGGAGGCGTTCAACGATGCACCGGGCTATTACGGAACCGCACTCCACGAACTGTCGCATTGGACCGGCCATCCCTCTCGACTGAATCGTTCAACGCTAAACGAATCCTACCGATTCGGAGACCCTGCGTACGCCAGAGAGGAATTGCGGGCCGAATTATCGAGCCTGTTCCTTGCCGCCGAAACCGGTATTCCGCACGATCCGGTCAGCCATGCCGCATACGTCGGGTCCTGGATTGAAGCGCTTCAAAAGGATAAGAATGAAATCTTTCGCGCGGCACATGATGCATCAGCGGCTGCTGACTTTGTGCTGTCCCTTGATCGCGAACGTGCGACCAGCGCGGAAAAGGAATGGCAATCGCAACCCGAGCGCGAGACGAGTCGCTTTGTAGCGCGCCTGGAACCGGGTTCTGGAACGGTCGGAGTCCACGACAAGCGATTCGGCAATGACCACCACACACCGGTTGACCAGGCCATGCTCTCTTCTGGAGAGGGGCGAAGAGATCGAAACGGCAACCGAAGCGATTTGAGCGAATCCTTCCATGAGGCACGCGCTCTCGCCATCAAGGAACTCGGCCAGGAGGCCCGCATCTTTGTGGCTCAAACACACAGCGGAATTTACTGCGGGAAGATCATCGGCGAAACGGATCACCACGTTGTGCAACGCGTCTCTGGGCAAACGGCCATCGCTCACTTGAAGAAGCTGGTAGGCGAGACGCCGGAGATGAACAGCAACATAGCAATTTCCTATCAGGCCGACAAAGCGCGGATTCGTGATGTTCCGGAACGCAGCAGAACTGCCGAGTTGACGCGATGAATGTTTACAGAACGCCGGCCGATCCCGGCGGATTTCCATTCGGGTATAACTGGCGAGCCACTCTCACGGGGCTCGCCTTTCTTGTTTTGTTCAATCTGGCAGCCACACAGTACGTCGCCTTCCGCTTTCACTACCAGTTGGCACTTGGGCAGCCGCTGCTGCGCACTCGCAATGCGGCGATTTACGAACCATTCGCCTGGTCCATCTGGGGCTTTCGTAACTCGACTTCTGGCGATCCGCGTATCCGTAAGCCGCTATTTGAGGGAGAAATGATGGTCTTGGGCGGGTCGATGCTGTCCATGTTTGTTTTCTTTGCCGCAGCGAACCGGCGTGCTCGCCGCTTGTCCGAAAATGCTGAGGACCTTCATGGTTCTGCACGGTGGGCCACTCCGAAGGATGTGGATGCCACTGGATTGGCCCAGGCGAAAGCTGGCGTTTACGTTGGGGGTTGGCACAGCAATTCCAAGCGCAAGCTGATCTATCTTCGGCATAACGGCCCCGAACACATTCTTGCGTTCGCACCAACCCGCTCCGGCAAGGGCGTTGGCTTGGTCATTCCAACTTTATTGTCCTGGGACGAGAGCGCTGTCATTTACGACATCAAGGGCGAGAACTACGCCAAGACGGCGGGCTTCCGGTCGAAGAACGGACACATCTGCTTCAAGTTTTCTCCGGTTGAAGATGGCTCATCGTCGCGGTTCAATCCACTTGCTGAAATTCGGTTATTCACGACGCGGGACGTTTCAGATGCTCAGAATATCGCAGACATGATCGTGCGTAGCGGCGAAGACAGCCCGATGGAGCGCCATTGGGAAGACACAGCTGCATCTCTGACGACCGGGATGATTCTGCACGTCTGTTACAGCGCCGCGACCGAGGGACGAATTGCTTGTCTGGCCGATTTGGCTGGACAATTCACGCGTCCTGGCATTGATTTCCGGGAGACCTTGAATGAAATGCTCAGCTATCCGCACGATCCTGCCTTGAAACGCGGCTGGCGCACAACAACTGGACTCCAAACCGCAACCCATCCTGTCGTCTCGGAGAAAGCGCAGGAAATGCTCGACAAAGAAAGTAAGGAACTGTCGGGCGTGCTATCGACGGCAAAGACGGCACTCGCGCTGTACAGCGATCCACTCGTTGCCCGGAACACCAGCGCGAGTGATTTCACCATTGACGATTTGGTCAACCATGAGCGTCCAGTTTCTCTTTACTTGGTTGTACCGCCCTCTGACAAGATCCGTTTGCGGAGACTGATCCGGCTCATGTTCACGATGGTGGTAAACCGGCTCACGGAACGCATGGCATTCGACGGAGCCGAGCAGAAGCGCAATCGGCACCGGCTTTTATTTCTGATCGATGAGTTTCCTAGCTTGAATCGGATGGAGATTTTCGCGGACGCTCTTTCCTACATGGCCGGATACGGGCTCAAGGCGTACCTGATCACGCAGGACATTCGGCAGATCGTGGATGCCTATGGGCAGAACGAAAGCATCGTTTCCAACTGCCATGTGCGCATTGCATACGCTCCTAACCAGGTCGAAACGGCGGAGTTGCTATCTAAGATGACCGGAACCGCTACCGTTCAGAAAGCCAGCTTCAATTTCTCAGGTTCACGTTTTTCGCCGATCATGTCGCACGTAAACGGAAGCGTGGATCACGTCGAGCGCCCTTTGATGACTCCAGATGAAGTGATGCGGCTGCGACCCCCACAGAAATCAGGCGATGGTTCATCCGAACAGATCACGGCGCCTGGCGACATGCTGATCTTCGTGTCTGGTCATTTCCCGATCCTTGGCATGCAGATGCTGTACTTCTTCGATCCTGAATTGAAGCGGCGCGCGGCAATCCCACCAGTGGCTGCATTGCAGAGTTTGGTGACAGGGGCCATTACTGTTCAGAAACCGATTGACCGGACGAACAATGTCCTCAGTAAGCCCGAAACAATCAGTAACGAAGACGCGACTAGCCATCTGGAGCGAGGCTTCTTGGAGGAGCTTCAGTCCGGCAACTAGCAGAAAGCAGCAGGACCGAATATGCAGAAGAACAGAATCGAACTCGCCGGGTATCTGGTTACACAACCGGAAGCCCGGTTCCTCCCTTCAGGCACAAAAGTAGCTAATGCCCGGCTAAAAGAGAGCTACCGCTTCACCGGCACAGACGGAAAACAGCAGACACACGCCAACTGGCACAGCATTGTGTTCTACGGAGAGTTGGCCGACATCGCGTTTTCGTATGACAAGGACGACAACATCTATATCGAAGGGTCGCTGCAGCAACGCAAATTCACCCCCGCCGATGGCGTCACCCGCACCGTCTACGAAGTGCATGCGCGGAGCTGCCACCAGATAGTGTCATCCGGTTTGGCGCGCGAGGAACAAACCAGGAGCGAAGAGATCACGAACGAAGGAGTAAATCACGATGATCCGTCGTGGCCTGTCGGCCCTGCTTAGCCGCAATTTCTCACGAGTATAGATAGCCAGGAGCCGTTCAATCTGAGATAAACATAAGAACCACCAAATGTTTAGAGCAGAGAGAAACGGCCCTAGCCTATGACAGAGTGTAGCCAAGCGGGTTTTGAGTTTCAGGCATTATTTTCCAGAGAAGTCATCGGGCGATTCGATGGCGGCCAGATCACCTCCGACGGCGGAGGGTTGCTGCTGCGCGAAGTGGAGCGGCGCGCACGCATCCTGGAACGCTTCGCCGGTTGCTTCAGCGATCACCGCGCGGTGGATCGGATTGAGCACAGCGTGGCGGAATTGGTGGCGCAACGGATTTATGGGCTAGCGCTGGGTTATGAAGACCTGAACGATCATGATCAGCTGCGCGCCGATCCGTTGCTGGCGGTGTTGGCCGGCAAGCGCGACCCGGAAGGCCACGACCGCAAACAGGAGCGCGATCGCGGCAAAGCACTGGCGGGCAAGAGCACGCTGAATCGTTGGGAGTTGACGCGCGCTGAGCCCGCCGAGGGGGAGCGCTACGCCAAGATCGTCATGGATACCGAGGCGATCGACCGGCTGCTAGTGGAAGTGTTTTTGGAAGCCTACGCCACGCCGCCAGAAGAGATTGTGCTCGACCTGGATGCCACCGATAATCCGCTCTACGGCCAACAGGAAGGCCGCTTCTTCCACGGCTATTACGGCCACTACTGCTATCTGCCGTTGTACATCTTCGCGGGCGAACATCTGTTGTGCGCGCGGCTGCGGCCTTCCAATATCGATGCCTCGGCGGGCAGCCAGGAAGAAGTCGAGCGCATCGTAAAACAGATTCGGGCTCGCTGGCCGGTGGTGCGGATCGTTCTGCGCGCCGACTCCGGCTTCTGCCGGGACGAGTTGATGAGCTGGTGTGAAGCCCACCAAGTTCACTATGTATTCGGTCTGGCGCGGAATCCGCGACTCCGTAAGACGATCGACGCCGCGATGATCGAAGCGCACCGATTACACCAGCAAACCCAACAGGCCGCCCGCGTCTTCACCGAGTTCGCCTATCGAACGCATGACTCCTGGCAATGCAGCCGTCGCGTCGTGGCGAAAGCCGAGCAGTTGGTCAAGGGCGAGAATCCACGCTTTCTCGTCACTTCGCTCGATGCCCTCAGCTGGCCGGCGCAGTCGCTGTACGAGCAACTGTATTGTGCACGCGGCGAAATGGAGAACCGCATCAAAGAACAGTTTTCCCTGTTCAGCGACCGCACCAGCACCGCCTATCTGCGTTCCAACCAACTGCGACTGTATCTCTCTTCGATGGCTTACCTGTTGCTCGAAGGCTTCCGGCGGCTGGGTCTCAAAGGGACTCAGATGGCGAAGGCACAGTGCCAAACCATCCGTCTCAAACTGCTCAAAATTGGCGCGCTGGTGCGCGTCACCGTACGGAAAGTCTGGGTTGCATTCTCCAGCGGCTACCCGGACCAGCTTCTGTTCGCCCGCGTCTTTCAGCAACTCCAGTGTTGACTCTGACAGTGGTTTGGTTCTTTGACAATTCTTTCTTTACCTTTGCGAGCGCCCTTCAAGCCCGTGCGCCTGCCTTGCTCTCCTACGCGCTCTTCGTTGCCACTTCCCCGCGTTCCGTGCCACACCAGCCCTTATCATCGCTAGCATGGCCCTCTGGTGAGAAGGTCAGGTTAGCGGCATACTCGCAGTTCTGGCGGTGTGCGTAACCTTTCACGTCGTCGGTATTCGAGTAAACGCATCGCCGTCTCTCCCCATTGGACTTTACCGGACAACTTCGGATCGCTTGGCGAAAGTGGTCGAGTTCTGTCCAGCGGAACCTTTTGCGTCCCTCTCTGCAAGCCGCGGCTATCGTGGAAAAGGAAGTTGCCCAGACGGAGCGGAGCCGCTCATGAAGCCAATAGTGGCTGTTTCGGGCGACACTGTCCAGATATCACAACAAGGCGTAGCCGTTAATGGCAGGCTCCTGCCGAATAGCGCCACGCGTTGGTTCGATACAAAGAACCGGCCTCTAACGCACTTGCCGTTCGGCAAATACCCCGTTGATACAGGTACGGTGTGGGTCATTTCTTCTTTTAACCCACGCAGCTTTGACTCCCGATACTTCGGCCCTGTTCCGATCGCCTCTATTCGCTTTCACCTTCGTCCGCTCGTAACCGAATGATGCTAGGGGATTTCACCAGCGAACTGCTCCGATGCCCATCGAGCACAGCGAACGTGGCGAATTTAACATTTCGTGGCGAGCGAAACGAAATAGGTGTATCCTTTCGTTACGCACCTCGCTAACGAAAGGATATTTCCGCTGGTCGAAGACGAGCAAAACCAGAGGCTGGGCCGTTATGTCGTTAACAGCTATGGCAACGAACCAGTTCGAGCGTTTGTTCCGCCGCCGTTGCCGCCGTTGCCGCCAGTTCGCCTCGATGGGCTGCAACAGCTTCTGGAGCAGGCCAATCAGGCACTAGGCCGACTCGATGGGCTCGCTTCTATCCTCCCTGATCTCTCGCTATTTATCTACACCTACGTTCGCAAGGAAGCCGTGCTGTCGTCCCAAATTGAGGGAACGCAGTCGTCGTTGTCAGACCTTCTGATGTTTGAAAACGATGAGGTGCCTGGCGTTCCAATTTCAGACGTCCAGGAGGTCTCGAATTACGTTGCGGCAATGAATCATGGCCTGCAGCGGCTGCGCGGCGGTTTTCCGCTCTCGCTCCGGCTCATTCGAGAGATCCACGAAATCCTTCTGTCGGGCGGGCGCGGGAGTGAAAAGCAGCCCGGCGAATTTCGAACTAGTCAGAACTGGATTGGCGGCACGCGCCCTGGGAACGCCACCTTCGTGCCGCCACCGCCCGACATGGTGCCCGATTGTATGGGCAAACTTGAGCTGTTCTTTCACGAGGAACGTCCGGATCTACCGCTCTTAATCAAGGCCGGGCTTGTCCATGTTCAGTTCGAAACCATTCATCCTTTTCTCGACGGTAATGGCCGGCTGGGACGGTTGCTGATCACCTTTCTGCTCTGCGCTCAAGACGTTATTCGGGAACCGATTCTTTATTTGAGCTTGTACTTCAAAACGCACCGCCCGGCCTACTACGACCTGCTAGATCGTGTTCGGGCCAAAGGGGACTGGGAGGCATGGCTCGACTTCTTCCTTACGGGCGTGAAAGAAACCGCTGATCAAGCCGCGAGCGCAGCCCGCCGAATCGTTGCCCTATTCGAGCA
This sequence comes from Bryobacteraceae bacterium, assembly GCA_965277435.1. Taxonomy (GTDB): domain Bacteria; phylum Acidobacteriota; class Terriglobia; order Bryobacterales; family Bryobacteraceae; genus Bog-105. Next base: position 414,477 of record OZ255821.1, read on the forward strand.
GCACGAGAGAAAGATCAACGCGCTTGGCCGTCCGGCCGCCTCAGTATTACGCGTGTTTCAGCATATGCAGCGCAACCCGATCGTCTCAATTCCGGCGGCGGCGCAGAAAATCGGCATTTCGGCCCCTACTGTGGCAAAGTCCTTAGAGCACATGAGGCAACTTGGATTTCTACGGGAGACCACGGGCCGAGAGCGGCATCGCTTGTTTGTTTACGAGCCGTATCTGGCAATTCTCAATGAGGGAACGGAGCCGCTTAGATGAACCTGGTCAATGCCGATTCGACTCTCCAACCACCGTTAAGAACCGGTTCACCCCCGCAGGGCTTGACGCCCTATCATGCCAAATACTTCGCGCACGACTTGACGCGGAAAGCCGTAAATGGGTTAGACCGTTTTTCGATGTCTCTCTTTGACGCAGCGGTGGACCTTAATCCCCACCAGATAGAGGCGGCCCTTTTCGCGCTGGAGTCACCGCTGTCCAAGGGAGTAATTTTGGCTGATGAGGTGGGCCTCGGAAAGACGATCGAGGCGGGCATTGTTCTGTGCCAGATGTGGGCTGAGCGAAAACGGCGGTTGCTCGTAATCTGCCCGGCGTCACTTCGTAAGCAGTGGGCTCTCGAACTCGCAGAAAAGTTCAATCTGCCCAGTCGTGTATTGGACACGCACACTTTTCGTAACGAGCAGCGAAGGGGAAATGTGCCGCTGAACGAAAAGGCCGTCCTCATCATGTCGATGAACTACGCAAACAGAATCCGGGACGATCTAAAGACCATCATGTGGGACCTGGTCGTAATCGATGAAGCTCATAAACTCCGTAACGCATATAGGCCCAGCAACAAAGTCGGCCAGGGTATCCGTTGGGCCACCGAGGACTGCCGAAAGCTTCTTCTTACCGCTACGCCACTTCAAAATTCCCTCGTGGAGCTTTACGGTCTCTCAACGCTCATCGACGATCATCTTTTCGGCGATATCAACGCCTTCCGGGCGCAGTACGTAACCGCCGGAAGCAGCCTGACCGACCTTCGCCAACGCCTCTCCATCTTCTGCAAACGTACCCTCCGAAACCAGGTCACGGAGTTCATCCGGTATACCGAGCGCCGAGCCATAACGCGGCCTTTTAAGCCCAGCGACGACGAACACGCGCTTTACGAGGCAGTCTCAACGTTCCTACAGCGCCCGGACAGCTATGCCCTGCCGCAAAGGCAACGCCATTTAACCGCCCTAATCCTCCGAAAGCTCCTCGCCTCATCGTCACTGGCCATAGCAGGAACTCTCGATTCCCTTCGCATTCGCCTCGAAACGCTTCGGGACGAACAAACCGTCAGCGACCCGGAGTTCACTGAGAGCCTCATCGAAGCCGAGGAAATCGAAGATGAACTGCTCGACGAGATTCTGGCGGAAGATGAGGAACCTCTGTGCGAGTCGAAGCCGAATCCGATAAACATTGATCGGCACAAGCTGAAGGAAGAGATCGCAAGTCTCCGCCACCTCGGCGACTGGGCCCGCGAAATCGGGATCGACACGAAGACCCGAACTTTGCTTAAAGCACTCGACATCGGCTTCGAGCAAATGGTCTCCACCGGTGCTGCTCGAAAGGCCCTGATCTTCACCGAGTCACGGCGCACGCAGAATTACCTGAAGACATTCCTGGATGCGAACGGCTACAAAGACCAGGTCGTACTTTTCAACGGCACGAACAGTGGATCGGCGGAGACTGCAATCTATGAACGCTGGGCGGAGAAAAATCGCGAAACCGGTAGAGGTTCCGGTTCTCGCGCGGTCGATGTGCGTACCGCATTGATCGAGAACTTTCGGGATGAAGCGACTATTTTGATAGCGACCGAGGCTGCCGCAGAGGGTATCAACCTCCAGTTCTGCTCACTCGTCATCAACTACGATCTGCCCTGGAATCCACAGCGAATTGAGCAGCGGATCGGGCGCTGCCACCGCTACGGACAGAAGCACGATGTGGTGGTAATCAACTTCTTAAATGAGAGAAACGAAGCCGACCGGCGCGTTCTGGAGCTCCTGGGAGAGAAGTTCAGCCTATTCAATGGGGTGTTCGGCGCGTCCGATGAAGTTCTTGGCTCCATCGAATCCGGTGTCGACTTTGAAAAGCGCATCCTTGCGATTTACCAGGAGTGTCGAACTTCCGATGAAATTGAGTCCGCTTTTCGCAAGCTCCAGGAAGAGATGGACGAGCAGATTCGGTTAAGGATGGACGACACCCGACGAAAGTTATTTGAGCATTTCGACGAAGATGTTCATCAGCGACTTCGTCTCCAACTGGCCGACGCCAATGCCCAGTTGGATCGCGTCAGCAAGCGGTTCTGGGCTCTTACGCGCTTCATCCTTTACCGAAACGCACACTTTCACGAGCCGGATCTCTCTTTCGATCTGGAGAATACGCCGAACGAGAGGATTGAACCCGGTCGATATCACCTGATCTCGAAATCGAGGCCGGGCAATGAGGAGGATGTCGGGCAGGAACGTAGCCGATTTCTTTACAGGCTTTCGCATCCCCTCGGTGAACACGTATTAGCCGCCGGAAAAGCGGGGCAAACACCGCCAGCCCACGTCGTGTTCGATATGACGAATAATCCGACGCGCATCCATGTCATTGAAGGGCTCAAGGGGAAGAGCGGCTTCCTTAGCCTGACACGACTAACCATAGACTCCTATGACCGGGAAGAATACCTTCTGTTTTCTGGCTTTGACGACAGTGGTGCTTCGCTGGACCAGGAGGTCATGGAAAAGCTATTCGCGTGCGCGGGCCGGGTCAGTGAAGACGATTTCCTGCCCGTCAATGTTCGGGATCGGCTCAACGCGGAAGGTGAGCGCCACGCAAAGGCAACGATCAGTCGTTCGCTTGAACAAAACAGCGTCCATTTCAATCAGGCCCGAGAAAAGTTGGAAAAGTGGGCGGACGACATGGTGCTTGCCGCCGAAAAGGCGTTGCTCGACACCAAAGAGCAGATAAAAGCGCTGCGCCGGCAAGCTCGCCAGGCGACCACTCTTGAGGAACAGCACGAGATTCAAGAGAAGCTGCAGAAGTTGGAACGGCAGCAGCGGCGACAACGCCAAGGGATTTTCAAGGTAGAAGACGAAATCATGGAAAAGCGCGATGCACTGGTGGAATCGTTGGAGCGCAGGCTTTCGCAGCGGACCGACAGTCAGAATCTCTTCATCGTTCGCTGGACCGTTGAGTGATGACGCAAGGGCGAGGCCCGGAGAGAACCCAAACGACAGCCAACATGAACCAGAAATACGAAAAGCTTAAGGGTTTATTGAAAGAGCTATTTCAGCTTGATCAACCCGACCTCGACTTCGGTCTCTATCGCATCATGCACGCAAAAAGTGCTGAGGTGACGCAGTTCCTGGACAAGGATTTACTGCCTCAGGTGAAGGAAGCCTTCGGCTTGTATAAGACCGCCGACAAGGCTGAGTTGGAGAAAGAGCTGGCGAAGGCCCTCGAGCAGGCTGCTTCGCTGGGAGCAGACGCAGACACTCTTCCCAAAGTGAAGGAGCTTCGCGGGAAGCTAGCAAATGATGCCATCGATTTGGGCGCTCTTGAGAATGAGGTTTACGATCACCTCTTTACCTTCTTTCGCCGCTACTATTCCGACGGCGACTTCCTCGCCAAGCGGGTGTACAAGCCAAATGTCTACGCCGTTCCCTACGAGGGAGAAGAGCTGACCCTGCACTGGGCTAACAAGGATCAGTACTATATCAAGACTGGCGAATACCTTCGAGACTACGCCTTCTGCCTACGCCCTTATGATGACAAGAACCCCATGCGGGTCCACTTCCGGCTTGCCGATGCCGCTGAGGGGGAGCACGGAAATGTCAAGGCAACCGAGGGTAAGGACCGCGTCTTCATTCTTTTGTCGGTAGGCCATTCCGGACGAGAGTGCGTCTCCCTGGCAGATGGCGAACAGGGAAAAGAACTCAATATTCGGTTTGAATACAGAGAGTCCACACTCACCGACTGGCCGGACAGCCTACGTGAAGGAAAGGCTAAACCTCCCACGCAGAAAGACCTCATCGCGTTTGCGAAAGACCAGGTACTTGCCATTGCAGACGCCTCCACATCGCCCTGGATTGGCGAGCTATCCAAACCTGCAGCGACCGAAAAGGAGCCTTCGCGAACTGTTCTACAGAAACACTTAAAGAAGTACGTCGATACTAACCAGTTCGACTACTTCATACATAAGGATCTCCGTGTCTTTCTTCGGCGCGAACTAGATTTCTATATTAAGAATGAGCTTCTTTTTCTGGACGACCTTGACCACGAAGCTGGTTCCCGCGTTGAGCAATACCTTTCCAAGGTGAAAGTGGTCCGCAGTATCAGTAGCAAGATCATTGACTTTCTCGCACAACTCGAAGACTTTCAGAAAAGACTATGGTTAAAGAAGAAATTCGTCTTGGAGACGAACTACTGTGTCACGCTCGACCGGATTCCGGAGGAGCTCTATCCTGAAATTGCAGCCAACGACGCTCAGCGGAAAGAATGGGTCCAGCTTTACGCAATTAGCGATATCGAAGCCGACTTGAACCGGCCCGGCTACAGCGTTCCGCTAACGATTGAGTTTCTGAAAGCACATCCGACCTTAGTCGTGGATACTTGCCTGTTTTCGCGGGATTTTGTCGCCCGGTTCCTGTCTACGCTGAGCGATCTCGATCAAGACACTGACGGTTTGCTTGTCCATAGTGAAAATTTTCAAGCCCTTGGCTTGATGTCTAGGAAATTGGCCGGACTGGTGGACTTTGTATATATCGATCCGCCGTACAATACTGACGCAACCGAAATCGCCTACAAGAACGGTTACAAGGATTCCTCGTGGCTAGCTCTCATCGCGGACCGAATGGAGTTAGGACGTTTGCTTTTGTGTCCTGAAGGCGTGCATTGCCTGACGATCGATGATTATGAGCACGCAAAGGTTCGACTGCTACTCGACGCTACCTTTTCGACGGACAACTATCTCGCAACCGTGCTTATACGCAATAATCCCTCTGGTCGATCGACAGTCAAAGGATTTTCGGTTAATCATGAATTTGCCCTCTTCTACGGTGTCGAGCCGGGGCATACTCGGGTCGGTCGGATGCCACACAATGAAGACCAAAGGAATCGCTACGACGATCAAGATGATGACGGCGCGTTCGAGTGGGAGAATTTTAGGAAGAGCAGCGCCGGATCTGATCGCGCAAGCAGACCCAAGCAATTCTTCCCGCTCTACGTATGCACAACCAGTCTTGCGATACGTGTACCCAAAGTGGAGTGGATCGAAGCCAGCAAAAGCTACATTGTGCTGGAAGAGCCGAATGCGGACGAAACGGACGTCTGGCCACTGGATGAGACAGGAACGGAGAAGGTGTGGCGCTGGGGCTTGAAGCGAACTTGCTCGGACATCGATACCTTGATCGCCAAAAAGCCTGACAATCGTATTGAGGTCTACGGAAAGAAATACTTGAACGTGAAAGGTATCCTGCCTAGGACATGGTGGGACAAATCGGAGTATTCGGCTCGCGATAACGGGACGCGGACATTGCGTGAATTGTTTCCTGGTGAGGTTAACTTTGACTTTCCCAAGGCCGTGGATGCCGTCAAGGATTGCGTCCGAATCGGTTGTCCTTCTGGTGAAGGCGTGGTGCTGGACTACTTTGGTGGATCCGCAACTACCGGGCACGCCGTAATAGAACTCAACCGTGACACGGACTCACAACGAAAATTCATCCTTGTTGAGATGGGACAACATTTCGATACCGTGGTGTTACCGCGTATCAAAAAGGTCATATACTCGCCCGAGTGGAAAGACGGCAAGCCAAAGCGGCCGGCAACGTCTGAAGAAGCAGAACGTGGCCCGCATGTCGTTAAAGTACTCCGGCTTGAGACCTATGAAGACTCGTTAAATAATCTTGAGGTGCGTCGGACAAGAGAGCAACAGAGTCTCCTTGATAATCCGGCAGCATTTGGGGCGAACGGATTTCGCGAGCAATATATCCTCCGCTACATGCTTGATATTGAAGCCCGTGGAAGTCAATCATTGCTGAACGTTCAGGCGTTTTCCGATCCCACTGCTTACAGACTGCGAGTCAAGAAGCCGGGTTCGGACGAAAGCCGGGAAGTAGAGGTCGACTTATTGGAGACGTTCAATTGGCTTCTTGGCCTGACCGTTCATAGCATCGCTGTCCCGCAAAGCTTCGAAGCTATATTCGAACGCGACGGAGAAAAACGACTTCAGCTCAAGAGCCGAATAAAAGAAGTCGCGAGTGGACCCTGGTGGTTCCGGATAGTGGAAGGCGCGACACGCGAGTGTCTAAAGACCTTGATCGTTTGGCGCAAACTGACTGGCGACCTTGAGCAGGACAACCTAGTCCTCGACGCGTGGATGAAAGATCGTCTGAAGATCAGCACAAAGGACTTTGAGTTCGATCTGATTTATGTGAACGGCGACAACAACCTTGAGAACCTCAAGCTGCCGGACGACACCTGGAAGGTAAGGCTTATTGAAGAGGACTTCCATCGTTTGATGTTCGAAAGGGAGAGCACCTGATGCCGCGTGGACGTCCTCGAAATTCTGCAACCACGACCGACCTGCCTGTTACACGTCGCCGACGCGCCAACAACCGGCCCCAGGTGCCATTTCCTTACAAACTGGTGCTGAATCAGTGGTTGCTGTCTCTCTTCAATGTCAGACGGTTCGAGGAGCTGGCGCAATATCTGCGTAATGAAAAACTTGAGGGGCTCGATGAAAACAACATTCACCGTTATTACCACGCCCTTACAGCGCAGCTCTTCAATCTGAGCCAGCTCCCTACGGAGCTACTGCTCGAATACGATCAAAACATTGTCAAACATACCTTTTCTTTGAACGAGCGTCGTATTACACGCGGTGAGGAACCGATCGTTTGGAAGTATTTCCAATATCTGACGCTGGTATTCACAGATATCTACCTCGACCACTACTTCCGTGATCCTAACGGATTGCGGAGAGCCCTCAATAACCAGATTTCGATCTACAACGCCGACAAGCCCGAACCAGATCAAATTTCCAATTTGGACGAAACCGAAGAAGCTTGGCCGCAACTGAATAAGATTGCCTGCTGGAGTGCCACGGGAAGTGGCAAAACGCTGATTATGCACGCCAACATTCTTCAATATCAGTACTACTTGGAGAAGCACGGCCGAAGAAGAGAGCTCAATCGAATCATTCTCCTTACTCCGAACGAAGGGTTGAGCCAGCAGCACTTGCGCGAATTCGAGACAGCAGGGATTACGGCAGAGTTGTTTAACAAAGATGGAGGGGGTCTGTTCGCGGGTCACGCCGTAGAAATTCTGGACATCCACAAACTGAAAGATGAGATGGGGGAGAAGACCATCGCGATTGATTCCTTTGAGGGAAACAACCTCGTATTGGTAGATGAGGGTCATCGGGGCGCTTCGGGCGGCGAAGAGGGAGCGTGGATGGAGTTCCGAAGGAGACTCTGTGAGCGTGGGTTCTCGTTCGAATACTCGGCTACCTTCGGGCAAGCAGTGAAGGGCAACAAGCGACTGACCGACCTTTACGCGAAAAGTATCCTGTTCGACTATTCATATCGATACTTTTATCAAGATGGGTTCGGCAAGGATTATCAGATCCTTAACCTAGACGAGGGAACGCAAGATACCAATTTGGAGCTCTACCTCGTTTCGTGCTTGCTGGCATTTTTTCAACAGCAACGCCTGTACAGAGAACAAGAACTCTCCTTCCGGCCTTTCAATATTGAAAGGCCGCTTTGGATTTTCGTTGGCGGCAGCGTAACGAAAACCCTCGCGGCTCGGGATGCATCGGATATCGTGCAGATCCTTCGTTTTCTGTCCCGATACGTTTCCGACCGCGCCGGCAGCATTCAACGAGTTGAGAGGGTCCTCACTCAGGGGCTAGTCTCCTCGGACGGAACGAATCTCTTCGCTGGAAGATTCAGTTACCTCAACACTATCGGACTTTCTTGGACGCAGGTGTTCGAAGAGACACTGGCCACCTTGTTCAACGCTCCGGGTGGTGGGCTGCTTTATGTCGAGAACCTTAAGGGCGCTACAGGTGAGGTCGCACTTAGCGTTGGTGACAATGAGGCTTTCGGCGTCATCAACGTGGGCGACGACGCGAAGCTGGTACAGCTCTGCGAGAAGAGTGGCCTCGAGGCGGGCGAACGCGAATTTCGCGGCTCCCTCTTCAATGAAATCAACAAGCCCCACTCTACGGTGAATGTCCTTATCGGATCGAAAAAGTTTACCGAAGGCTGGAATAGCTGGCGCGTCAGCACTATGGGCCTCATGAATGTGGGACAGACGGAAGGCTCGCAGATCATCCAGCTCTTTGGCCGGGGAGTACGGTTGAAGGGCTATGATCACAGTCTTAAGCGTAGCGGCAAAACCCAGCTTCCCGATGACATCAACCGTCCGAAGTACGTCGGTCAATTAGAAACCCTATCCATATTCGGCATTCGAGCAGATTACATGGCCCAGTTCCGCGATTTTCTGGAAGAGGAGGGTCTGCCCACGAATGACGATCGGTTTGAGTTTCTCTTGCCAGTTATCAAAAACCTGGGGACGCAGAAGCTCAAGATGATCCGGCTTAAGAGAGTTATCAACGGGGTCAGCACCGAGTTCGGCGACGCATTTCGCAAGCTCGGTCCAGTACCCACCCTGCGGGAACCCGATCCCGAAGCCGAGCATTCCACGGTATACCTTCAGAAAAATCAGGTAGTCCTGAACTGGTATCCGAAGATCCAAGCGATGAAATCCGGCGGCGTGTTGGGAGGTGACGACGAAACAACGCGGAATCAGACCCATCTGACCGCGCTGCATGTCGCCTTCATCGACATCGATCAGGTCTATTTCGCTCTCGAACGTTTCAAGGCCGAACGGGGTTGGTACAACTTGAACATCCCGCGAAGCCGGATTGCCGGGCTTCTCACTGATCAGAGTTGGTATCAGATCCTCATCCCAGCCGAAGAACTGGCCTTCGACTCGTTCGAAAGGGTCACGCTGTGGCAGGAGATCGCACTGGCTCTACTCAAGAAATACACAGAACGCTACTACACGTTCCGAAAGCGCGAATGGGAACTGCCTCACCTGGAATATCAGGAACTATCCGAGAACGATCCGAACTTCCCAGGCGTGAAAGATGGAACAGACGAGCGGTACTACCGCATTCTGATTGAGAGGTCGCAGGACGAGATCGTCGCAAAGCTCGAAGAGCTGAAGGCGATGATCGAGAAAGGTGACCTCAAACCGTGGGAGTTCCATAGCCTCAAGGCAATCTGGTTCGGACGCCACCTATATGAGCCGCTGCTCTACCTCGACAAGAACGGCGTGGAAATCAGCCCCGTTCCGCTGAACAAAGGAGAAAAGCGTTTCGTCGAGGATCTCCGAGGCTTTCACGGCGGGAACGCGGGATTCTTCGCCCACCAGGAGCTATACCTTCTTCGCAATCTGAGCAAGGGCCGTGGTGTCGGCTTTTTCGAAGCTGGAAATTTTCACCCCGACTTTATTATTTGGTTGCTTGTCGGAAGCGTGCAGCACGTGGTGTTCGTTGATCCGAAAGGCATTCGAAATCTAGGCCCTACGGACCCAAAAATCCAGTTCTACGAGACTGTGAAGGAGATTGAGCAACGGCTAGGCGATCCGAAAATGCGCCTCGATTCATTCATCGTCTCGAATACCCCATCTCACACGATGCGCATGCTGTGGGGCATGGACAAGCCAACGATGGCCTCCCATCACATCTTGTTCCAGGAAGAGGACAAAGATACTTATGTGCGGACGATGCTTGAACAAGTCATTGGGACGTGATCTGAAAAGCGTGAACTTTTTCGCCCATTGCTGCTGGTGCGAACAAAGTGACAATTTCGGTGCCTGCTGGAAATGTCGAGAGAGTGCGGCCTGTTAGTGACGCATATTAAAACGCTTCGAAGGAGCTAGGCTCGGAGCCGGTTCATATTCGGTCGTATTCTTCAGGCTCGACGTCTGGAACCTTATCGAGAGCGGCCAAGAACTTTTCGCGGTCGCCGCGGGCGGCTCGTTCCCGAAGCCGCTGCCAAGCCGCAAACTGATCGGCGAATGCGGACACGAAAACCTCTTCTACCGCGACGTGATGAGCTTCCGCGATGCTCCGCGCCTGAGCGTACAGCTCTTCCGGAATGTTAATGCTCACGCTCATAATTTATTCCTAAGAATCCTCAGCATCTCGGACGGTGTCTTCACCGCAATGCCGAATCGCGCCGCTCCTTCGAAGTCCTTGAGATTGTGCGTCACAACTGTGGCTCCACACTGTACCGCTACTTCCAGGATACGCTCGTCATCGGGATCCCGCAAACTGGGCCGAAGCCGCGGCACGTACGATTCCAGATTTGATATCGCAATAATATAATCCAGAATGTTGTCAAGCTCTTGTACGCTCATCCCTGTGACTTGACCAGGGCGCTTGAGAACGTCTTCGTATTCGAGCGCAAGGGCCACAGAGATGTTGAGCCGGAACCGCGTTTCGGGTAACATCTGAATCAGTTGATAGGAAGCTCCGTTATTCGAACGCAAGCCGGCGACCAGCACGTGCGTATCAAGTACTGTTGGACCATCAGCGCTCGACCTGAGTGGTCGATCCTGCTCGCCGTTTGCTCACGACGTACTCCCGCATGATCTCTTGCATGGAAGGGCGCTTATGCGTTAACGACAATGCGAACACGTTCGATGCGGGAAGTTGCCGAAAGCCTAGTAGTGACCAATACTCACGCAGTTTAGTTTCGGCGCGCGCCAATCCCGGAATCCGTTTGTCACGACTACTTCTCCTGTTATCGCCGGATTGTCTTGGAGGGGCGTCTTTCAGGAGTTCATATGGAGCCGGAACACAAGCAACGATGCCGTTTGAAGCGAATCCATTTATCATCAATTGTGCCGCGTAGAGACCATATCCTTGGCCGCGATATTCCGGTTCTATTCGAATCCGGTCCAGAATAAGGAGGTCGCTAGAGATCGGTTCGAAGGTCGATTCCACCCATTCGGTATACCAGGACTCCTTAGGATCAATGAGGTCGACATACAAGGCCGTATCTGCGCTCCGCGAATCCAGAACGTCGAACCACGACACTCCATCGTCGGACGCTTCCCCAAAATGTACAGAATACGCCGAAACTCTGCCAATACAAATATCGTCATCTGCGTCAGGGTTCGGAAGGAGGATATCGCCCTCCAGATCCGTTATGTACGCGTCCGGCTCTATACCACTGTCCCAAGTGGGTGAAACGTGGGCTTTGATTTCCAGATGTACGGATGCAAGCTCGATTTTTTCAACTTGATCCGATAGTTTCGAGCGGCGGGGTCGATGTGTCATTTTCTCCTTCGTAGAAGGCATATCACTTCACTGTCAAACGGTTTTGTAAGCGCTTTTCCAAGTAGGCGCAAACGCGCGCTGCAACCAGATCCGCGAGTTCATCCAGCCCAACTCTTGAGTGCTCGCCCGCATCGATATCATTATCATTGTCGATTGTGGCACCCACCGCGTCGCAGCAAATCCTGAGTTTCAGTTCCGCGAGAAGTGCATCGACTTCGGAGTTGTTTTCGCGCAGAAACTCTATTCGTTGTATGCCGTGGCATACAGTTGAATGGTCGCGACCATTGTAGAAGCGCCCGATCACTGTGGTGCTCCACCGGCCAACATGCCGCGCGAGATACATGGCGATTTGCCGGTTGAAGCACGCTGGCTGCGCATTGCCGGGAATTCGAGTGGGACCCAAGCGGGCGGAAACTGCCGCGTCGATCTCAGCAAGTGAGATTCGGCGGGTCAGAGTGGGTGCGAACGCAACGGTTGCCACTTACACCCCCTTCGATGCCAATGCTATGGCCTGTTGAATCAGAATGTAGTCGCCGTTCGCAGTGATTTGCGCCGGGCAATTGGGCCACAGCGAACGGACCAAATCAAGCCAGCGCTCGAGCCGCTCCCGAAGTTTGCGGGGCCTCGCGTAATCGCCGCTTCCAAGCTGCGCAGCTAAGCCAAAGTCTCCGAATATCGGAATCCGTTCCTGCCCTTTTGCCGTGAAGCATCGATATGACAGCCACATGAATAGGTCCAGCGCTGCCGGAGCAGACGACAGCGCTTTCGCCGCTTCGAGATCTGTGGGAATCGAATGCGTTGTCACTTCGCGAAAGAACTCATCACTCAATACGATCTCGTTTTCGAAACCGCCGGGCAAAAGCTCCTGGTTCGGGTCGCGCGAATACCAAATTCGCGCCTCGCGCATGAAGTTGAACCGCGCCTGGTGCATGACGGTTGCCCTTTCACGTTGTGTGTCCGTGCCGAAGAATATCGTTGCACCAAACACCCGTTGAAAGGCTGAAATCAGTCGCCGGTATTGCGAACCGCCCTGCTGCATCCCGAAGACATCCAGCATCTCGGCAGCGCTGCGGAATGTGATGGTCTGCTTTTGCTGTCGCATGGCGAGCGTTGCGAGAAAAATTGGAACCAGGCGATCCTGGCCCCAAGGGACCCCATAAGTCGGATGACCGGTCACCTGCAATAGGAACTGACCGTTTCGGCGCTCGTGCAATAGAACACCCTTCGCGGGACGCTTGATCGGCAACCCGCACAATACAAATGGGCGCGAAGCGAAGCCCAGATTCTGGTTCACGTTGTCACGCTTTAGCCGGACGAGCTGAATGGCTTCCGCTTGCCGTAGCTTTTGCTTTGAAACGACAAATTCGGGGTGACAGCGTTTGAGAAATGCCCCTGCTTTTTCAAATCCGATGACCTTGCTGTTCAATGAAGTACTCAACTTGGTTTCGCTCCTGAAGGCCGCCGAAGCAGCCGGTTGAGCGATCCAGGCGAGGGTTTTAAGTCAGATAACTGAGAGCGCCAGACCGGAGCCGGATTTTACTCCGTTTACTCCGTTAAGCACCGTTTCGAAATATTGCGTGTTTTTCGGGCGTTTTCGGTGGTCAGAATGCACCGTCATGGCCGCGTTAGTTCTTTATTTGCAATTGAACGACGCATTCCCAAGCTGGACGTCGCGGGTTCGATCCCCGTCTCCCGCTCCATGTTTTCAATAGCTTAGGGGTCTTGGGCGTTGCGCTCGAAAATCCTTAATGGAGTAACGAGCAGAACGAACGCCTTGAATTGGGCTGAAACTGGGCATTTCTTCACGATTCCGAGTTGGCATTCATTGGCGAAATGCGCAAGCCGAATCAAGTTCGAGGCGAACACGACCCCGTCTTCAACGAGCAAAACATCTAAGCAGCGCATTGGTAGGGATCATCCTATCTGACAGTAATTGCAGGAAAGTCCATTAGCCTTATTGGGCTTGCGCACAGGGATAGACGAGGCAGGATCGTCTTCTTGCCGGTCTAGTTGGCTTTGCTGTTATCCAGCACGGAAACGTTGAGTAGGTTTTGTAAACACATCGCCGTACTCGTGGCTTATCGGCGACTGCCCCCTCATATTCATAGGTTGCGGGTAATAGCAGGCAATTCAGGAAGGCTTCACTCTTGATGAACCCTTGCTGTACAGGTGGTTGCGACGAACCTTGACTTACAACAAGCCACATAGAATTGAACCGTGCTGATGCTGATCGCAAATAGAGCCTTCAAAGCGATCGCTTATTCAGTGCGCCGACAAATCACAAAGTTGCTCTCTGAATCGGATCGCTCTGACACCGAATTGGACGTGGCCTTCGACAGGTCTTAACAACGGTATCCATTGTCGTTAGAAGCGCGTCGGTGGCGACTCGAAAAGACGCAGGCGGTGGGGGTTCCGTTTGGCGGTCGTTTAGGCAGCCCTTGTCGAGCCGGCGAGTTTCTCTCGACGCTTTGCCAAGCAACTTGGCTGACATTAAGAAAGGTTCAACCGCTCTTCGGGAACTGACAAGCTTCATAAGACGAGTGCGATCGCCATAAACAAGCTTCGGATGCCGCGTCATGGATTGCGGTAGTGTCGTTCTTGTAGTACCCAGGTGTTGCCATCAGGATCAGAAAATTGGCAAAGCTGGCATAATCACTGCCTTCGGGGTCGAGCCCCAGCCCAAAGGCCCCCCGTCCCAGAAGTCAAGAGACGTATTGTGGCGGATCTCACTAACTTCGGACCCCACGTTCACGAAGGCGGTTTCGCGCGGCCTCGATATCTGTGACGATGAGATGGACGTTGCATGCAAACGACCGTGCCATGCTAATTCCATAGCTATACGCCGCTGCTTTCTGCCACCCGGCGAGTGACAAACTGTCACCTGCCAAAAAATACAGGCTAAACGCTGAACGCATTAAGGGTCTCAATTCTGCCCTGAGCTGCCATCATAAAGCTCATAGAAAGAAGCGGCCAAATGAGCAATTCGATAGCGATCGTGACGGGAGCGAGTCAAGGAATTGGACGAGCCACAGCGATCCGGCTCGCACGAGACTTCTCCGTCGTGGTGCTTGCCGCACGGAACGAAGTCGCTTTGCAGGAAACAGCTGCCGCGGTGAAGGCCGCTGGTGCAGACGTGCTGGTTTGCGACCTCGATCTGCGTCAGCCAATTGCCGCGGAGACGCTTATTAACAGCGCACTCCAGCGATTCGGCAGAATCGACGCGCTTCTGAACATTGCGGGAGCGGTACCGCAGATTGATTTGTTCGAAATGACGGATGAGCAATGGGATGACGGGATCGCGCTCAAACTGCATGGTGCGCGCCGGCTGACTGTGAGAGCTTGGGACGCGCTGAAAGCTTCCGGAGGGTCGGTGATACTGATCTCCGGCGCTGCTGCTCTTGAACCTCGGCCCGGGTTTGCGGCGGTGGCTTCGATAAATGCCGCCATCAATGCACTCGCAAAAGCGTTTGCAAAGCAAGGAATGAAGGACGGTGTACAGGTCAACAGTGTAGTGCCGGGGGCTGTTATGACGGAGCGGCGGCATTCGTTTCTCGCGAAGTGGGCGCCAGTGCATAACGTCTCGATCGAAGCCGCAACGGAGAAGTTCCGCGAGGAAGCCGGCTTCAGCCGTTACGGCAAGCCTGAGGAGATTGCCGATCTAATGGCTTACCTGGTGTCCCCTTCGGCGAAGTGGATCACGGGAACCTCCATTCGTATCGATGGCGGTGAAGTAAAAGGTATTTGAGCCAGGAGAAACAGCTTGTATGAGAAAGGACTTGCTATGACGACTTATCACTATGCGACAGTTCACAACTTGAAAATGGTTTACCGTCAGGGGGGAGAAGAATGCTCCGGCTTTGGTGCTGCTGCATGGCTTTCCCAGTTCCTCGCACATGTTTCGGGATTTGATTCCGCAGCTTGCCGGCAATTTCTATGTAGTCGCGTCTGATTACGTCGGCGGCTACAGTGATGCGCTCGCCGCATCGGATTCCGCTACACGTTCGACAACATTGCTGCGTGTACAGAAGAGTTTCTGTTTGGTGTTCTCGACCTCAAGAGGTTCAGTATCTATGTGCAGCATTACGGAGCTCCTGTGGGCTACCGCATCGCCTCCAAGCATCCCGACGCAATAGAGAGGATCGTCGTTCAAAACGGGAACGCGTACGAGGAAGGAATCGGGGCGGCATTTGATCCGATGAAACCGTTCTGGGCGAATCGTACGCTGGACACCGAGCAACCGGCGCGCCAACTGCTCACCAAGGAAACGACAATATTCGAATAGACGAACGGCGTCACGGACATCCGGGCAGATTAGTCCCGATAGTTACACCTTCGATCAATTTCTGCTCGACCGGCCGGGCAAAGATGCGATCCAACTCGACCTTTTGCACAATTACGCATCAAATCTGTCGCTGTACGACGGTGGCACGAGTACTTTCGAAGCAAGCAGCCGCCGATGCTGATCGTCTGGGGCAAGAACGATCCGTTTTTCACGGTCGAGGGCGCAAAGGCGTATCAGCGTGATCTTCCGAAGGCCGAGTTGCACCTGATCGATACTGGTCAATTCGCGCTTGAGAAAGCGGGCGAATTTATCGCGGCACCGTCCGCCCAAGCTCCGTGCACCAGAATTACGGTTGCGTTTTCGGGAAGAAGACTCATTGGTCAAGCCCTTTGCACAAAACGCGCATCAACGCGGTCGAAGAACTCGCGAATGCGTCTCCAGTTGGCAAGAGTTCATTCGTTTTCTGCTGCGCCAAGGAATTCAAGTCATTGCTGCGCCGATTCCACTCACATCACTCAGTGACGATGCGGCAGCGCTCGGGCGCGCACTGCAACAGACCAACGGCCCGGTGTTTCTGGCGGCACATGCCTACGCAGGAGCTGTCATTTCTGCGCCCAATGAAGAGCGGATCAAGGCGCTCGTTTTCATCGCAGCATCGACACCGGATGAAGGGGAAACGATGGCTCAGATGTTTTATCGCGAACAGCCGCATTCAGCAGCTCCTCAGCTGTCGCCGGACGCGGATGGCTTCATCTGGATGCCTGATGGTGCATTCCCGC
Organism: Bryobacteraceae bacterium; assembly: GCA_965277435.1. Lineage (GTDB taxonomy): Bacteria > Acidobacteriota > Terriglobia > Bryobacterales > Bryobacteraceae > Bog-105. The sequence continues at coordinate 430,907 of OZ255821.1, forward strand.
AGGCATTTGCGCAGAATGCGCCGTCCGAGTTGACGGCCATGCAGTGGCTGATCGGAGTGCGCTGTATCAATGAACCGGCGCACGCGCCTTCTTGGAAGACAAGACCTTCGTGGTATCTGCTTGCGGAAGAAGACCGGATGATCAACCCGAAGGCGCAGCGATTTATGGCGGAACGGATGGACGCGAAGATTCAGTCAAGCTGCTGTGGACCATTTTCCGCTGCTTACTGCGCCGCAGCTCGTCATCGACGCGATTCTGGAAGCCGGGCGCGCCGCGCTGTCCCGCTAAAAGGGCCAGCGTATGTGGACGAAGAGTACGATCTGGTGATTCTTAGCGGCGGAACGGGGTCGACGATAGCTGCCTGGACATTTGCAAGCGCAGGACAGCAGGTTGCAGTGATCGAGCGCAAAAACATCCGTGGATCATGCCCAAACATTGCTTGCCTGCCGAGAAGGAAAATCCTCTAAGATGCAAAGATCGTGCCGCACTTTCACCGGCACGAAGAGTTCGGCATTCAAATCGACGAGTTTCGCGTTGATATGTCCAAGACGCGTAGCCGCAAGCGCGCTATGCTTTCGGGCGTAAATGCTATGTATCTGGATAACTTTCACAAGATCGGAGCGGAGCTGCGTAATGGTGGATTTCATCATCAGGCAGTCAACTATTCTCAACTCATGCATCAAAGCGAACGAAGAAATGTTCAACGACCGAAAACCGCTTTGATCTCGTCCGCCACAGTATGCAGGTTCTCGTCAAGCACAAAGTGTCCTGCATCCAACCAAACGAGCTTGGCTTCCGGCAGATCACGCAGGTATGCCTCGGCTCCAGGCGGCACGAAGAACGGGTCCTTCTTGCCCCAAGCGATCAATGTCTTCGGCTTGTGCGTGCGGAAAGCGGCCTGCCATTCGGGATAGAGGCCGATGTTGAATTTGTAGTTCTCCAGCAGGTCCACTTGGTACTCCTGCACTCCAGGCCGGTCGAGTAGAGCCTGATCCAAGACCCAGTTGTCCGGGTTGATGGCCGCGGCGTTCTGTGCGCCTACCAGCCAATGAAATTTCGTACCCTCCAGACTGACGAACTCGCGCGCGGGCTTTTCAGTCTCAGGCGTGAGCTTCTCCCACAGCGGCAGCAGCACGCTCTTGGGCGCATCTCCGACGCCTTCCAGGTAGGCATTGGCGTTCTGGATGATGAACCCCTTAATCTGCGCTGGCTTCTCAGTGAAGAGGCGGAATCCTACCGGGCCGCCGTAATCCTGCATGTAGAGGATGTACGACGCGAGACCGAGCTGATCGAGCAGACCGCGCACATGCGCTGCAAGATTATCGAAGGTGTACTTGAAATCATCTCTCGATGGGGCATCAGAATGGCCAAAGCCGATGTAATCGGGAGCGATCAGGTGAAATTTGTCAGCAAGAACAGGGATCAACTCGCGAAACATCTGGCTGCTGGTCGGAAGTCCATGCAACAAGACAATCGTGGGAGAGCTGGGTTCGCCGGCCTCGCGATAGAAAACCTGCGGCCGTTGACGGTTGCCGTCCCATAACGCGTTAGACGTGAGTCTGCTTGCGATGTTGGGGGTGCCATAAGAAACTCCTTATTGTTGCGTTGCCTTCAAGAACAGAGCGTGAAAGCGCCTGTCACACCTCTCTCAAATATGTATGGCTTTCCCTTTGGAAGCCAGATCAACGGATCAGCTTTGCCTGCTTGAGTGAAGGCATGTGTGAGGTCTTCACGCGGTTCTTTCAAGTGGTTCCAGCCTCCGAAATGCGCCAAGATGATCTTGGCTTTGGGCAAGGCGCTGCTATCGCAATGGCTTCGTCAACTCCCGACCTTGCTTGTCCCGAAAAGCTCTGATATCTTCCTTCCAATCATTACTCCGTTTTCGGACAAGTTAATCCGATAAGTTACTCCTTCAATGTGCTTCGACGATCATGAATGTCGTGTCGTCGTGCGTAAGGTCGCCCTGTGCGTGCCGAACAAGAGCAGCAAGCAGGCGATCCCGTGCCACCGTGATGTCGGCACTGGAATTCGCTTTAAGGACCTCGCGTAATCGCTCCTCTCCAAACTCCTCCTCCTGCGGAGACGGGCACTCGGTGACCCCGTCCGTGTAAAAGATAAGGCGATCGCCGCGCCTTAGATGAATGACTCCTTCGTCGTAAACCATGGCTTCCAGCACGCCCAAGGGCAAATTCGCCCGTTCCGTTGTCGACACCAAAGAAAGTGGTGCCCACGTGCTTAGATCGAGGGCCTTGAAGAGCCCGGGGGAGTGACCGGCATTATAGAAACGAAGCGTGAAGTCCGCTGCGGAGAACGTTGCCAAAACAGCGGTAGTGATAGCCTTCACTCCCTGCTTATGCAAGAGAAGATTGAGCGAGGCAAACACGGATCGCCCTTCCGGATTGTCGATGTTCTCGCGCAGAATATCGCAAATCCATCGGCTTAGCTGCGTCACTTCGATTCCATGGCCCTGCAGATCCGCCAAGAGAATTCGGGTAAGGACATCGTGATTGCAGACCGAGAAGTAGTAGATGTCTCCGCCGGCCACACCATCCGACGAGCGGCTATAAATACTGACTTCGATGCCGTTCGTGCAAAGGTCTGCACCAATGTTCTCGACTCCTCCCCAGATCTCCGCGCACTCGATTCTGTAAGCTTTATTTACGTGCTCCATTGGTAAGTTACTTGGACCAGCGCTTTCGAGCATGGCCCTAGAACGGCTCAAGAGCCGCTTCCGCGACAACCTGATGCGATGCATCAATCAACAAGACTGTTCTGTTGCTGCCGGGATCAAGCCTAGTTGGAATTGCTAGCTTTTTATTCTCCGAGACTGTAACGGAACCGAGACTTGTTCCACCCGATGTTGAGCCAGGTTTGGCTGCGAGCGCTACGGTAAAGGAGAGCCCTGCCTTAGTCTCTAAGTTGGAGATTTGGAGTTGCAGGCTGCTACCTTCCTTAAAGATGTTCACCCGGCCGCGCGTCGCGGCTGCAGCTCCGACCGCATGCAACTCTCCAGTGAACACAGGCTGTAGCGCAGCGATTCCACTAGGTGCTGCTTCGTTTATGCGCGTGTTGATAAACAACCGCTCCGGACGGAATAGCCACCAGAAACAAGCAAGGACCACCAGCGCTAAACAAATAATCAGGGTGCGGTGCTTGTGCCAAATTGAGAGCCGGTTTGCGCTGCTCATCATACCGATCTCTTCGCCTTTGCTGCGAGTCACTTCTCCAAAGGAGCGGTTCCGAAGTTTGCGTTGAAACGCTCGCAATAGATGGACACTGCCTTAAACTTGGACAGATCCGTTCCAGACGGTACTGCGTAGTCTTGGTCGCCTTCGTTGCCCTTCAGCTTGCCGAGTTCGATACGTTCCACACTCTTGTCGAGGAAATTCTCATTGTCTTGCGCATCGCTTGCGGCGATCAGCACCACGTGTACGTCCGGTCCATTGGACGTCTTGAAGTTAGTGAGGCGCAGCGTTTCTTTCCCGTCAACCGAATAGACGGTGGCACGACCCGATGTCTTGTGCGCTGCGCCATGGAAAGTGCCCGTTGCCACGATGTTGCCGTTTTGGGCAAGAACAGCGCCATTTAGTAGACTTGCGGCGGCGGCAGCGATCGCGAAGTTTTTTTTCAAGTTCATAATTTTCCTTTTGCGTTTTTGTCTCGCTCTGCTAAAGAGCTTGTGAGTGTCGTTTGAACGCTACTCACATCTCTTACTTTGGTCTGTTTCCAAGGTGATCACTCCTCCAATCCTACAGCTGGAACACTGTGATTTTCTTCAGGTGTGTGAGTCGGAGGTCGCCTCCCCACTGTGTTCGTCCCCTGGGTGTGCGAAACGGTTGAGGGGCGCAGATCGAGGAATGCCCGAGATCCTTTGTGAGTAGTGTCCATCTTGCCAGTTAAACGGAAGGTTCTTCAAGAGTTTTCAAGTTGGATTGACAGTATCTGCCGTATCAAGGTGGCGGACCGCCACCTCAAGCTAAAACGGGGAATTACATCGCTGTCCGGGCCGATATACGGCTCATATCGGGACTTATTTTGTTATAGACTGCCATATCGCCTCCCGATGGTAAGATCGATGTGGAGGGCACTGGACGACTCCGATTTCATCCAATGCCACTTCCGCTTGCTAACTCAGTCGAGGCGAATGACAATCGGGCAGTTAATAGAGAATCCGGCACTGCCGAAGGGTTTACCGCCCGGGCCTGTCAATAACCCATCATTTACAAAAGTGAGAATCTGGAATTCCTCTCGCAGCTGTTCGCGATATCCCTTACTAATTGCATCGGGCGTCCATTCATAGAGATTGGCGTCCCAGATTGGACTATAGTCCAGGGCAAGTGTTGGAATTCCGCCAAGGGTATTATTGGGGCGGTGTCCGTCGGCCAGGTCTGCGGAAAGCCCCTGTCTCGTTGGGTTGTCACAGCCATCCTGTTCCGCACCGTTCGTCGCGATGAAGATCCGCTCGATAGGGCTTGAGAAACTGTCGTCGCCCCCCAACGGGAGAGCCGCTTGCAGTGGAGCATACGTACTGTGTTCGATGGCTGCCGATAAGGGTATACTCGCATCCATCGACAGGTACCAAACTGGGCGACCGAAGCTAAATCCGTTGATCAGGTTCAGCGTGACCGTCATGTTAATTGGGTTGATAGCTACGACTTGGTCGTGCACTTTGCTGTAATCGACATTTCCGTTTGGAAAGTTGATCTGATTTGCGTTTACCCCGAAAGCCACAATAGGCGCATTATAAATCGTTCCGCCGTCATTTAAGACATGAACCAAAGGGCTGTAGTTTTTGTCGCCGACGGAGCCCGGCTGTGCGGACACCGGCGGGAACTCGGAACCTGATGGACCCGGAACAATCTTGCGTATCGGGCTGAAATCAACAGTGCCTTTATCGAAAATCAGGTTGTTGTCTTTATCAAAGTTCGCTGTTCTCGCGCCGCCAGCACCGTAGGTAAGCTTTGTTGAGTAATTCAGTCCAAGCTCAGCAGCCACGCCTTGATCGTCTACGTCCGTCAAAATGTACCAAACCTTTTGTTTAGTGCCGGCCATATAGCCGAGATAGAGAGGTATTGTAGTCGTCCCGCTCGCCGCATCAACTGTGCCGGACTTCAAAAGTTGTTCTGGTCCCACAAGACTTGGGTTATCAGTCGATGCAGACGGACCAAAATATGACAGGCTTACTTTCGTTCCGATATTGGCCGCCGCAGGAAATACGTTACAACCTGGACCAGGGCCGATCGGACCTGGCCCGGGGCCTTGCGCTTCATTGAAATTTGAATCCGCCGCTCTTTCCAGTTCGGGAACTTGCGGTTGCGCGCGTTTATGAGTTTGCACCATCATAGAACCATTTCCCGGAGCGGACGGCGTTGAAGCGCTCGGCGCCGGTGCTTGAGCCATGAGTGTTCCGGTCGCGGTGGTCTGTGCGGTCGCAGCAGCGACAACTCCAATAACCACCCTAACTATGTTACGAATTCTTCTAACCAATTTGACTCTCCTTTTGTCTTTTGCCTTGCTCCGTGAAAGAGCTTATGCGTGTGGCTGGAAGCCCACTCACATCTCTTACTTTGCTGAGATTCCGACGTGATTACCACGCCAATCCGACAGTCGGAATACTGTCGTTTTCTTTAGGTGTGTGAGTCGGAGGCCGTTCTCCCACTGTGTTCGTCACCTAGGGTGTGCAAAACGGTTGCTGGACGCTGATCGAGGAATTGCACGAGATCCTTTGTGAATAGCAAGTCGAGAGTCCAATCCAATGCCACCCGGAGCTTCTTTTCAAAGCGGGGCAACTTGCTGAGATAGATGGTCCGCCACAAGAACCAGGCAACAAAGCCGGAGAAGTTGACTCCGAGTATATTGGCTACTCCGGTTCGGCTGCCTATCGCTGCCAGCAAACCCAACGTGGAGAGTGAGAACGGTGTTTTTGAGCCACCCTGCACGGCCGCATAGACATTCTTGGCAGCCGTTTTCCCCTGACGTGGCGCGTGCTGAGCTGTCGGCGGATAGGGACGCCCGGTTTTGCGGTCCAAAGTGGACGCGCAATCACCCAACGCCCACACGCCCGGCCAGCCTGGTACCTTCTACGTAGCCATTCGTCACAATACGCCCCGGTCCAATTGGCACTGATCAGGCACGGAAGCTCGGCGAGAAGAGCATTTGGCGATGTTCCCGCTGTCCAGATTACGGTTTGACTCACAATGCGCGAGCCATCGCTCAAGTGAACCTCATTCTCATCCACTTGGAGCACCTTCGTATTGAGCCGGATCTCAACCTGGCGCTTTGCAAGTTTCTTTTGCGCGTATTCGCCCAGCTTTGGTCCTAACTCCGGGAGAATCACGCTACCCGACGCTTTCTTGCCACAGGCTTCGGCAAGAGGCTCATGAGCTTCGCTTTGAAGCGCACTCATATGACCAATTTGCCCTTTTCCCGACTTCATCACCACCCGAAACCGAAAGCTGCAGCACTGTACTTTTCTTCAGGCGGGTGTGATGATACCGCAAAGCTGGGTGAATGCCCGCCGCAGGAGGATTCCTGTTTCGCTCTCCGCAGTGCCAAGCATCTGTGCGCAGAAAACGGCCTTATAGCCAAGCAGTACATGTAAAACAAAGCAGACGCGTGGACATCGTTCGATCCCGATAACAGTTCGGAGGCCAGGTTGAAGCATTGATCGAGCCATCGAGGCTCCTGCGGGCGAAGCGGATTCGCGCGCTCCGATGCTTCGCTTTATTACCGCTCTTTCCCAAATCGCGAGGCTATGGTTTTCAGGCGGACTTGAAAGGTCAAGGTCGTCGATACTATCGGAAAGTGCCGATTCCGCCGCACGTGCGTTTGCCGATAGCAGAAGAGCGGTTTGAAACATCGAATTGCAATTTACCTGCAAGAAGTTTTTCCATGCATGCTCATGATTCATTGCGCCCTCGAGGAGAATACTTCTACCTTGCCGCTTCTTTTCGCTGGCAACCATGTCAAACGCGACAGTTCGGAGACTGTGTTTTCCTTCGGGTTGGAGATTCAGTCGTGGAGAGCCGCTGGCGCCTCAGGCCTCAGACGATTGCTGTTCCTGCAGAAAATCAGGGGTAACTTCCTGTGGTTTATGCGTTCCGTTCGATTGTTGCTAGCCCGCAAAATATAGAGTAGTTGCTCTCAGTGAGTGGCTTGCATTGAAGGTTTAATTCGAAACGAACGGGTTTAGCTAGAGGACGGTCAAGCGCGGCATCCATCATTCGTTCCAAGTCGGCGGCGGCTTATTGCATGGCTCGTTGTGTTGCAAGGGCTTCTACCCCTTGGATGAAAAGTGCCCATAAAATCCGCCGTGTGGGGATGCAAGACTTGCTGACTCGCCAGGGCAGCTTTGCAGTCAGCGCTATTGCTTGCCGAGAGAGTGAACTGACGAAACCGTGCCAGGGTGGAACCCCTAAGCCCACACAGAGAAAGGGTGTAGAGCAAATGAATAAACTGCAAGGGGAAAAGGCCGTGATCACCGGAGGCACCTCCGGGATCGGTCCGGCTACCGCGAAGCTATTCGTGAACAAAGGAGCTCACGTGGTCATCATGGGACGACGCAAGAAAGAACTCGAAGAGGCTGCCCAGCAGATTGGACAAGATGTGATTCCCATCAAGGGGGATCTATCAGATCTTGCGGACATTGATCGCCTCTACGAGACGATCAAGCCGAACAACCCCATCGACATCGTGTTCGCTACTGCGGGCATCATTGAAGGGTTTCCTTTGAGCTCTTCCACTGAGGAGCAGTTCGACAAGCATTTTGATACGAACGTGAAGGGAGTGCCGTACACCGTACAGAAGAGCCGGACAGTGGCTCACCACGTGCGTGTTGACTCGGCGAAAGGTGAATTATGAACAAAGTTCCTTCTAACGCAACGATCGTTCTGGTGCATGCCGCATGGGCGGACGCATCCTCGTGGTCTGCCGTGATTGGCCCACTACTCAAGGCGGGCATCAAGGTTATCGCTGCCCAAATTCCAATGACTTCGCTGTCCGACGATGTGGCTGCTTTAAAAGTGGCTCTGGAAAGGCCGCCCGCGGGGCCAATCCTGCTTGTCTCTCACTCTTACTCCGGCGCCGTGATCACCGCCCTCGAAAGTGACAGCCGGATTCGAGGCCTGGCCTATGTGGCAGCCATGCCCCCAGCCGAGGGAGAAACAGTGGGGGACTTGTTCTTTCGAGAGCCTCCACACGAAAAAGCTCCCCATCTGGAGCCCGACGGTCATGGTCTCTTATGGATGTCGGAGGAAGGAATGAAGAATGCGGTCGGCCACCGAGCCACGGCGGAGCAAAACGCAATCAGGACAGCAGCGCAACGCCCGATAGCGATGAAGTGTCTTAGCGAAGCGATACAGACTCCAGCATGGAGGACGAAACCATCATGGTATTTACTTGCTGAAGATGATCGTATGTTCAGCCCGAAAACACAACGTTTTGTAGCCGAACGCATGGGCGCACAGGTCCGTTCACACCATGTTGATCACGCTCCTCAGATCTCGGAACCTACTACCGTTTTAGAGTTCGTGTTCGAAGCAGCCAGTGCGCTGCTCTGAGCAGTAGATGATCTCGCGTGCAAATCATCGGATTGACAAAAAGGTGAACCAAATGACTACGTACCAGCATGCCGCCATCCAGGGCCACAAGATCTTCTACCGCGAGGCCGGCTCGACCACGAATCCGACGATCGTTCTACTTCATGGGTTTCCGTCGTCGTCGCACATGTTCCGGGAACTGATCCCGCAGCTTGCCAGCCGCTTCCACGTAGTCGCGCCGGACTACCTCGGCTTCGGCTACAGCGATGCTCCCGCGGCGACCGACTTTCAATACACCTTCGACAGCATCACCGCGCAGATTGAGGAGCTGCTCTTTACAACACTGGGCCTGAAGAAGTTCAGCATCTACGTGCAGGATTACGGCGCGCCCGTCGGTTTCCGCATTGCCTCGCGTCATCCGGAAGCGATCGAAGGCATCGCCGTGCAGAACGGCAACGCTTACGTGGAAGGCATCAGCACCGCCTTCGAGCCGCTGCAGCCTTTCTGGACGACTCGTAACGAGGAGACGGAGAAGGCGCCGCGCACGCTGCTGACCAAGCAAACGACGATCTTCCAGTACATGCATGGTGCGAAAAATGCGGCGGCGGTGAGCCCAGACGGCTACACCTTCGACCAGGCGCTGCTGGACCGACCCGGCAATAACGCCATTCAACTCGACCTCCTTTACAACTACACCTCGAACGTGGCGCTCTACGACGCGTGGCACGAATACTTCCGCAAGCACCAGCCGCGCACGCTCATCGTGTGGGGGCAGAACGATCCCTTCTTCACCGTGCCGGGAGCGCAGGCGTTCCTGCGCCACCTGCCCAAAGCGGAACTGCACCTGATCGACGGTGGCCACTTTCTGCTGGAAGAGCACAGCGAACTCGTCGCAGGCAAGATCATCGGCTTTCTAGGAAAAGGGCAGAAGACGGAGGCGGGCAAATGACCGCCGCTGCCCTGAACCCGACCCCTGGGAGTGAGCGGCATCCGGTAGCGCGCACGTTGCCCGTCTCTCGCGCCATCCTCTATGGCACGCTGGTGGTCGGAGCGCTCGATGCAGCCGATGGCGTCGTCTTCCGCGGCCTGCAAGGCCAGAACCCGATCCAGGTCCTGCAGTACATCGCGAGCAGTCTGCTGGGCGCACGGTCCTTCTCGGGCGGGCTTGCAAGCGCGGGACTTGGCCTCGTCGTGCATTTCGCCATCACGCTGGTAGTCGCAGCGATCTATATCCTTGCGAGCCGACGCGTTGCTGTGTTGCGTACGCAGTGGGTGCTCCTAGGACTGCTGTACGGCGCTGCCGTGTGGGCAGTGATGAACCTGGTGGTGTTGCCGCTCACCGCGGTTGCTCCCAGCCCGATCACGACTGCGGCGTTGGTCAACGGCGTCATCGGCCACGCTCTGTTCGTCGGCCTGCCCAGCGCGTTCTTCGCGAAGAAGGTGAAGGCGGCGGCATGAACGGCCTTGCGGAGCGCTACCTTCTCGACTCAAAAGGAACATCCCAGTGAAGCGCCTATCGAAATACGTTCTTGCCACCCTTTTTGCAGGCACGGCACAATCCGCGCCACTCCCTTCGACCAACGCTACAACGACTTAACATCGCGTGCAGGTCGACGGCGTCGGGATTTTCTAACGGGAAGCCAGCCCTGAGAACGCCCCAACCATCGTGCTATTTCATGGCTGTCACCTTGATGAAACTATACGCAGGAGTAACAAGCTCGCTTGATCGGAGCTTGCTCCTAGAAGGGGCGGCTGACTACCGTCGCGCCGTGGCAGATGAAGTTATGACAAAGGAGAATGCAATGACAACAACACCAGTCGATACAGTACGCGATTTCTATGCGGCAATAGCAGCAGGTGACACCGGGAAGATGGTTGGCCTGATGGCTCCCGACATCGAGTGGATCTCAGTGGTTGATTTCAACATTCAGAACAGAGGTCCCGAGGAGGTTATGAAAAAAGTGTTCGTTCCACTCATGCAGGAGTGGGAGAGCTTCTCACCAGCTCCTTCGGAATTTCTTGTCGATGGCTCGACGGTGGTGTCATTGGGCCGCTTCGCTTGCGTACACCGTGCAACGCACAAACGCGCCGACCTTGCATACGCGCATATATGGGATATCCAGGACGGGAAAATCGAACGCCATCGTCAATACATCGATACCTTGGCGCTCGAACAAGTTAGACGCCCCTAGCGCTGCCAGTGCATCTTCATGACGCACCACGCTTCTCTTACTGGATGCTTCCGGCAAGAAGTGTTCGCAGAAGAGAGACCGTATTGAACCGGCTATCGAAATACGTTCTTGCCACCTTTTTTGCAGGCACGGCACAAGCCGCGCCACTCCCTTCGACCAACGCTACGACGACTTATCATCGCGTGCAGGTCGACAACGTCGGGATTTTCTACCGGGAAGCCGGCCCTGAGAACGCCCCAACCATCGTGCTCTTTCATGGCTTCCCGTCGTCTTCGCGTGAGTTTGACACGCTCATTCCCTTGCTCGCGACAAAATATCATCTGATCGCTCCGGATTATCCCGGATTCGGTCTGAGCGACGCGCCCTCGCCGACCGCGTACACTTACACGTTCGATCATCTTGCCGAGACGATGAGTGAGTTTCTGAAGAAGCTGAAGGTCACGCATTACACCATGTACCTTCACGATTACGGCGCACCGATCGGCTTTCGCATCATTCTGGCGCACGCCGATCAACTGCATGCGCTCATCATTCAAAACGGCAACATCTTCAAAGCGGGCCTTGGAGCCAAATGGACCAAGCTCGCGGAATACTGGGCGGATCCAAAGGCTCATCCTGAGGTGCTTAACGCTTTTCTTTCGTTCGAGGCCACCAAGGAGCGGCACATCGCCGGCACATCCCATCCGGATCGCTACGATCCGAATACCTGGATCAGCGAATATGCCGATCTCTCGCGGCCCGGTCAGCGCGAGATCCAAGGGGACCTGCTCTACAACTATCGGACCAACGTCGCGTCCTACCCAAAATGGCAGGCGTGGCTCCGCGATCACCAGCCCCCGACCCTTGTGGTCTGGGGCGAGCACGACCCCTCCTTCGTCGCGCCGGGTGCGGAAGCCTTCAGGCGGGATCTTCCGAATGCGGAAATCCACCTACTCGACGCCGGGCACTTCGCACTGGACGAAAAGACTGACGAGATTGCAGACCTGATCCTCCAGTTCATGGCCAAACATCCTGGATGACAGCCGGGGTCACGAGCATCGCATACGGTCTCGCGTCATCAGCAGTGTCGAAACCCGGAACGCAACGCTGCTCACACGCTCAAGGGCCGAAAGGCTTGTCGCAGGTCCGGCAGATTCAAGCCAGCGGAGAAGCTTCACGATGTTAAGTCAATTTGAAAGATGTGCCCTCGCTCTGAATCTGCGGCCATGGTCGCGACAGGTGCAGCCTTTTTCATGATCGTTCTTGACACGTCAATCGTGAATTTGGCTCTCCCTCGGATCAAGGACGTCTTTCAAGCAGACCTCACCGCGCTGCAGTGGCTCGTCGACGGCTATGCGCTGGTTTCTGCCAGCCTGCTTTGAACGCGGGGGCGCTGGGCGATCGCTACGGCGCCAAGCGCGTGTTCTCAGCCGGTTTGCTAATTTTCTGTACCGCATCGACCGCGTGCGGTCTGGCTCCCGATATGTCAACCTTGCAGTACGCCCGTGTAATAAAGGGGATCGGCACTGCCATACTGCTGCCGAACTCGCTCACCGCCTTGAATCGCAAGGTGCAAGATCCGGAACGCAGGAAGATCGCGGTGTCGGCATGGCCCAGTGCCGGCGCTTTGGGCATTGCCGTGGGGCCATTGTTCGGAGGTGTGCTTGTTCAGTATCTCGACTGGCGGAGCATCTTTCTTGTGAGCATTCCCGTTGGGCTGGTCGGCTTTTGGCTTGCGCGACGCTGACTCTTGTCGCTGGAACGAGGGTGAGGGCGAAATTTCTGCACAAGTTGGATCCATTCGAACCCCAGATTTGGGGACCCGCGACTCCGCTTTGAGGGCCATCGCACTGGCCGTGTTGGGGTTTGATCATAGCTTGATCGCGATCGCCATTCCCCTCTGTGTCATCGGCTGGGGCGGCGGCCTCACAGTACCTTTTGAACAGCGCCCGGCAGACCGGGGCCGTCATCGGTGTCGCGTTGCTGGGTGCGCTGATCGGAGGTTCAGCCACTGCGGCACGAGGCAAGTTGGGCTTCCGTGGCTGCGGCTATCGCGCTGGCCGGTGCGTCCGCCCTTGCGGCTCGGATCGCGCGGCAGCGTCGGGCTTGCACGACGGCGCCGGCCGAACTGTGTGACGGACGCTTATATAGAGTCCTTCCCGTCAGCCGAAGTTGCACGGCTCGTGTTGACCGTTAAGTAGCTAATCATCGAGTATCGAGCCAAAAAGGTGCGCCAAAATGGCGCGTCTCACATCGCGCGCGCTAACGCATTGCAATCTAAACGCTTCTTCGACGAAAGGACCTAAAGTGAACGCTACAGTCACACAGTCGCACTATCAAACCTCCAACAGACCTCTACGGATTGCGATCGCGACTGCGTGCGCCCGATCATTAGCCCTCAGTTTGCTCACTAAATTCTTGATATGAAAATTGACGGTCGTCTCGGCAATAGATAATAGGAAGGCGATTTGCTTGTTCCGATGACCATCTCGTAGCAGCTGCAGGACATCCAGTTCTCGAGCGGTCAGATCGTCTTCACTCAGATATTCCGCGAGACGACCCGCCACATCCACAGGGATGTACTTCTGCCCGCAGTGAACGGAACGGATGACTTTTAACAGTTCGTTCTTCGGCACGCTTTTGAAAAGACATGCAAAAGCCCCCGCGCGGAGTCCACGCCGTATCATCGAATCTCCCTCCGCACTTGTCAGAATTATGATGCGCGCGCGGGGGAACTCTTGCCGAATTGCAATTAGTGCATCTGTCCCAGTGTTATCAGGTAATCTCTGATTTATAAGGGCTATGTCAGGCTGGTGATGGCGAAATTCGGCAATTGCTTCAGAAAACGTCCCGGCGTCTGCCACTACTTCCATATCTGTTTGAGAAGCGATGATCATGTTCAAACCTTCTCGGAAAACAGGATGATCTTCAACGATCAGAATTCGAATTGAATTCTGCAACCCCATGACAACGCTCCCTCCCGCTTCTTTTTTCTCTCCAATTTTCCGTGCTCATAAGTTCAAGCCTGATGCTCCGTACCTATACGAACCTTCTCTCGATCGACCCACTCGCGTATGTACGCCGGACAGTTTCTGAGTTCTATTCCGTTGTTTTCGCTGACGGCGAGAAAGCTCACCACTTCGCGATCCACCAGAATGACCTCTCGTAGATCGATGACGACTCTACCTTTTTCCGGTCCCAGCAATTCCCTAAACATGTCCAGGTTCTCTGCCTCAATCCGCCACAGAGGATTTGCCGACACCGGAGTATCCGAAAACAAGCATCAGCTCCGGGCTGCCGCCGGCCACGATCCGGTCAAAGGAGGCGAGCAGGGTTTCGATCTCGCGTGCTCGTTTGTACAATTTTTCGAGAATTAGCAGCCGGTCCGGAGCGTCGTGTTCGCCAAGCGGGAATTCATCGATGCGGCGCCGAGTTTCCCATTCGGCGAGGCAGCACCGAAGATCGCCCTCAGCGTCGGCCGCTGTCTGGTAGCGCTCCTCAGCAGTCTTGGCGAGCAACTTCATAATAGTTGCCGAGACGGGACCCGGAATGTTTTTTAACCGCTCGCCGGGCGACGCCGGCTGTCTTGCAATGTGGCAGTGCACCCACTCCATGGGATCGGAAGCAACGAACGGAAGATCGCCGGTCAGCATCTCGTACAGCGTGATGCCGAAGGAGTAGAGATCGCTCCGGGAATCGATCAAACGTTTTATCCGGCCTGTCTGCTCCGGCGCCATGTAGGGGAGCGGTCCCGCAATGAACTCGGGGGGCTCGGGCGATTGACGCCCGCGGGGAGCCGTGAGGCCATACCAAAGCCTGTCAGCCAGGCTTCGCCAGTGGACGAATTAACGAGGACATTAGAGGCGGCATGCACGAATACGACGATCAGCTCTCGATATTTGTCGTTCGTCATGCCTGATCGACGGCTTCAGCAAGCTCCTGTTGGTCGAAAAAACTCTCAATATGACTTGCAATGGCTTCGCCGTCCTCCTCCAATGCCGAGTGCCCGGTGTTCAGCATGTGGAGTTCTGCCTTGGGCAAGTCCTTCTGAAACGCCGCGGCTCCTTCAGGCCGGAAAAAGGGGTCACCCTTGCCCCAGACGATCAGCGCCGGGGGCTGGTGGTTCCGAAAATATTGATGCCAGTGCTCGTACAGCGGCGGGTTGTTGCGGTAATCGTAGAACAGCTCCATATTGGCTGCCTGGTTTACCGGACGGTCGATAAAATATTGATCCATGTTCCAACTGTCCGGATTTAAAGCGTTGGGATCCCGTGTTCCCTCGACGTAGAAGAACTTGGTGATTTTTGGAGCGTAGAAGGCGGAAATGGCGGCCTCAGTCTCCTTGTTGCGACCTTGCCATAGAGCCTGGAATGGAGCCCAGGCAGGCGTAAAGCCCTCTTCATAGGCGTTGGCGTTTTGAATGATCAGCGCCTGGACCCGTTCCGGGTGCTTAGCGGCTATGCGAAAACCAATCGGTCCTCCGTAGTCCTGAACGTAAAGGCTGTAGCGATCGAGTTTCAAAGCTTCCAGGAAGTGATCGGTGATCTCGGCCAAGTGCTCGAACGTGTATTTGAATTCCTCTGGCGGAGGCGTACTGGTGTTTCCAAAGCCCGGGTAGTCAGGAGCGACGAGATGAAAGCGATGGGACAGGTTTGTGATCAGGTCGCGGAACATGAACGATGACGACGGATAGCCGTGCAATAAGGCCAGTGTCGGCTTTTGAGGATTCCCAGCCTCACGGTAGAAGATATCAACTCCGTCGACAGTGATATAGCGGTGTGATGTCATGGCAGACTCCAAGTAAGGGTATCGCCGTTTCAGGATTAATCCTGACCGTGCGTCCTTCTCATGAACTATTTGTCGCTGCACGGTCCAAAGTCTTACCCTTTTGAAGGCCACGTAGATGTTATTTTCCGGCACTCGACAGGTCAGTTCGCGAACTTCTCCCGGATGTCGGGCCGCGTCCGACCGGTGGCCCGAATCAGATGACGTCGTGTCAAAACGTGCCCCAAGCCTTGCCACGTTAGAGGATTAAACCTGGAGGATTGGCTGATGACGCAAGGGTGTTTACGTTACCCTAAGTTGTTAGTGCAGCCGCCGGATGCCAATTCGATGGAAGGTCCCCCCCCAACCGGTAGGGACAATTCGTTGTTGCCAGATGATCGATGGTGGGACAAACTGCTCGCCGAAGGCGAGGCCGCACCGAACGAGGTGATCGAAGATCTGCATCTGTTTGTCCATCGGGTGATCCAACGCAGTTTCGGGCGCAGAAGAGACTGCGACGCGGCGTTCATCGAGGACGTCACGCAGGATGCCACGCTACGTATTCTCAAAGGCCTGCCGAGCTTTAAGAGCGACAGCCGATTTACCACCTGGGCTGCATCGGTGGCTTTCAACGCCGCTTACTCTGAACTTAGGCGCGCTCACTGGAAGGACGTTCCATTCGATGAGCTTCTGCAAACTGGCAAAAGTCGATCAGCGAGCCGATATGAACCAGCTACGGGTGCGACCGACGCCGAAGGTGATGCCACGCGTGAGAAAGTATTTGCCGCGTTGAAAGAGGCCCTGGAGAACGATTTGACGGAAAAGCAGAAATTCGCGATAGAAGCCGCCTTGGCGAAAGTGCCCTTCTTGGAGGTTGCTCGTCACCTGAACACGAATTCGAATGCGCTATACAAGATGGTCCATGATGCCCGAAAAAAACTCAAGCGGGCCCTGCTCGCGAAAGGAATTACCGAGGAGGAGGTAAGATCCGTCTTAGCAGCATAGTCTTCCAACGGTCTGAACACTTGATGAACATTCCTGATGACAGTCTGCGCAAGTTACTCGCTTGGACGGTTGACACCGCCGAGGAGGAGTTGAACTGCCTGGAGACTAGGGCGATTGTGCACCGCTATGTCGAGTTTCGGCTTGCCGGAACAGGCCCGCTTCCCGACGACTTGAAGGGCGTCGAGCAGCACCTGCGCGTTTGTCAGGATTGTTCCGAGGTAATTCAAGCGGTCATTGCATTGCTAGATGATCCCGAGGCAATTGAACACCCCACAGGATGAAGTTCGGGAGTTTCCGGTCTGCCGCAGAGCCTGAATCCAAAGTCGCGAAAAACGCTATGACCTTATCGGGAATGACCAGGCGCGAAAAGGCTGGGGTGCGCACATAAGCAGATCGCCGGGTCATTTTCGATAAGGCCGTTTGAACGAAGCCGTTGGGGCGGGGGACGCGGTCAAGCTATGTAACTCGAATCGGGTTTGGGAGGTTTTTGCTGCGAGTTGGTTTAGCTTTTAGGAAGGGCGAAAGCCGTGAACGAAGCATTTTTTGGAGTTGGATGAGCCGATTCCGGAGATAGCAAGTAGAGGATTTGGATTTGATGGGCTCATGCTCGCAGGCAAGGCACACCAGGGCTGCACGGGCCGAAGCACCTTTTGAGTTCGAGACTGAAACAGGATTAGGAAGTATCGTCGAAACTCCGCAAGCCGGGGGACCTCGATAGGATCTGCTGGGCAGTGAACTTCTCAATGCGCGTCATAGCGCCACCGCAGCGCGGGCAGTGCCATGACGCGGGCGCTGGTGAACCGGTCAAGGCTAGAGGAAGCTGTGCCGGATCTGTGAGCAGTTGCTGACACAGCGGCAACAACTGCCGCCGGCGCCGGGCCGCCAGGAATCCCGAAGCGAATGCGAATGAAGCCCTTCGGGAGGACATGCAGAAGGAAGCGGCGGATGAACTCCTCGCCACTTACGGTCATCTTTCGATGCTTGTTGCCGTGGGCATAGTCCTTCCAGCGGAAGGACACTTGGCCATCGGCGACGTTTAGCAATCGGTGGTTGGAGATGGCAACGCGGTGCGTATAGCGCGCTAAATAGTGCAGTACGTGTTCTGGTCCGCCGAAGGGTGGTTTGGCGTAGACAACCCAGTCTTGCCGGAACAGCGGCCGGAGAAAGGCGTGAAACATCTTCTCTGTGCCGATCGCCTTTAAACTGCTGGGGAATATCAGTTTCCCGCGCCGGAATGCACGCTTCAATCCAGCCACGAACTTGCCGCGAAACACACGGCTGAGCACCTTGACTGGTAAGAAAAAAGCGTAACGTGGATGGACCCACCGCTGGTGGTCTAACGAGAGACCCCCAGAAGGAATCACGCAATGGACATGCGGATGGGGTTGCAGGTTCTGTCCCCAGGTGTGCAGCACGCTAAGGAACCCGATCTCGGCTCCCAGGTGCTGTGGATCGGCGGCGATCTCTAGCAGAGTCGCGGCACTGGCGCGGAACAAGAGATCGTAAATCACTCTCTTGTTTTGGAGCGCCAGCCAAGACAGTTCATGGGGCAACGTGAAGACTACGTGAAAGTAGCCGGTGGGAAGCAGTTCTTTGCCGCGCTCCGCCAACCAGAGGTCGCGAGCGTGGGTGAGGCACTTGGGACAGTGCCGGTTGCCACAAGAGTTATACGAGATGTCGGCGCGGTAGCCGCACTGGGAACAACCGTCCAGGTGGCCGCCGAGTGCCGCCGTGCGGCAGTGCTCGAGGGCATGAAGAACCCGTAGATGCTGGTAGGTCAGCCAGGACCGGTTGTTCTCGATGAAGCTCTTACCGTGTTGTCGAATGATGTCCGCCACCTCGAAAGGTGGCCGGTTCATTGTTTCTTCTGCAGCTTGCGGGAGCGCTTCACCTGATCGGGTGCGGAGACCTCAATCTGATCCAAGGGATTGGCCACCGCGGTGAGATGCCGCCGCGACAAGTGTAAGTACAAAGTGGTGTGCTCTATCTTGGAGTGCCCCAGCAACACTTGAATGGTGCGCAGGTCGGCCCCGGCTTCCAGCAGATGGGTCGCATAGCTGTGGCGCAAGGTGTGCGGGGAGACATGCTTTTCAATGCCAGCCCGCTGAGCCGCTTCGCGGCAGGCTTCCCAAGGAACTTTCGTAGTCACCGGCACATCGCTGCGCCAGTTCTTGACTGTTCCGAGAAACAGATAGTTCTTGGGCTTCATCCAGCGCCAGTACGCACGCAGTGTTGCGAGCAGTTTCTCGCTCAACGGTAGATCGCGGTCATGGCCGCCCTTGCCTTTATGAATGTGAATCACCATGCGCTCGCTATCGATGTCGCTTACCTGCAAGCGGCACAACTCAGCACGCCGCATGCCGGTGGAGTAAAGCGTCATGAGCATCGTGCGATGGAAAAGATTGCTGGCCGGATCGATCAACCGCGTGACCTCCTCCTGACTGAGGATCTCCGGAATGCGGCGGCTGCGTTTCGGCATCGGCAGATCTTCCAGCAGAAAGTGCCGCTTCAAGGTCTTCACATAAAAGAAGCGCAGACCGGCCACGTGCTGCTGCACGGTGCCAGGGTCTAGCTTCCGCTCCCGGAATAGGTAACCTGAATACTCTCGAATCTGGTCCGGACCGAGTTGATCCGGCGCTTTGTCGTAGTAGCTGGCGAACTCCCGGACGATCCGGATGTACTGTTTCGCGGTACTCTGAGCGTAATTACGACGCTGGAGTTCCTCTAGCATCTTCTTTCTGAGTTGGGTCACAGGGACCTCCGTGTGACCCACACATTAACCGAATTTTCGCTCGCCTAAATGCCCGGTTACCAGCACGCGCAGCGTCCGCCGTCCCAACGGCTTCGTTCAAACGCTCATCGCGGTAACCTGCTTCCGCAACGGGCTATTTGCGTGTCGTTCAACTCCGGACAAGTGGACTCTGCCAATTACTCGCGAGTAGTCGCAAAGTGTTTACTGATTAACGGCCGCACATTCTGTCGGGGCTACCAAGATCTGCGCGCTTCGGAGCTCTGGGCGACCGGAGTCGTCCAGATCAACAATTCGGATCTTAATCGTCAAGATCTGAGCCGAAGAGACGTTCCATATCGTCGGCACCCGGATCCTTAATGATGATCTCAGGCACGGTGTCCAGATTCCCGGCGGAATTTCGATAGTGATTTCTCCACGACGGAAGCTGATACCCGATGTCATTGATCACCCTGGTTACAAAAGCCTCTTCGGCACGGAAGTGGGCTCGTAAGAGATCCATGGGGGCGCCGTCCTGTCTCGAATCGGCCCAAAGGAAACCTTCTCCGATCAGCCGCTTGCTTGCAGTTCGCGTGGTTCCCACGACAGTTGTTGAGATAGGTCGAAGCTTTAACCCATATTCGAGGACTGATTGAGTCTTTACGACGAAGACGGCTAAATAAGCCTCAGAAGAAGGTTTTACGTCACGTTGGGCGATCAGAGTGAGACACCCTTCGAAGACAGGTTCCTCCAGCAAGTTGAGCACAGCCTCCCTCTCGGGAATAACAACCTCATTGTCAGATAGTCCATAATAGATCCGAACTCCCGTACATTATCTTTGGCCTACGTTTTCACGAACGTACGATCACATGACAAATCTCTTGGGACCGGGTACTCCAAATCCCAATTGTCAAATAATCCAATTATCCTTTCGTTAGTCTTGATCCAACAAAAGGTTCGAGTGCATTCTTTTCGTTGGGCTTTCCTCTCGCGCTCAGTAGTGCTGCGAATTCCTCGCCGTTGAGATCGCCGAGAGTAGGCTCCCGCTACGGTCAAGCGCCCCCAAATTCCCGGACTAGTCGTAAGCCTCGGCGCATTCCGTTCAGTCACGCTCGCGATATTCCATCAACAGTTCTTTCATTCGGTCAGCAAGAAGGTCGGCGACTTTATGAGCGAGCCGCTTGAAGTCTTCATCGTTCAGTTGATATTTCCGGCCCGGAAAGTCGCTTCGCTCGATGCTGTGGGGCGTTTCGCTGTGCTTCACGAGTTGGGCTCTCAGCTCGCTGAGCAGAGCATCGACGTCGGGATTAGATTCACGCAGTGCTTCGATTCGCTGGATGCCGTGACAAACGGTTGAGTGATCGCGGCTGTTGTAGAAGCGGCCGATCACAGTCGTGCTCCACCGACCGACTCGCGCGGCAAGATACATGGCCACTTGCCGATTAAAACACGCAGGCTGAGCATTGCCCAGGGTGCGTGTGGCCCCCAGCTTAGCCGAGACGACAGCATCGATCTCCGCTAAGCTGATACGTTTCTGCGAGAGTGGTTCCGGCGCGAAGGATGGGGATGCCATTCTATGCTCCTCTCCCGTTCAATGCCGCCGCCGGGCCGATCAAAAGATAATCTCCAGCCCTGGAAATCCGCGCCGGGCACTCCGGCCACATCGCTTCGATGACATCGAGCCAGTCCTGAAGCTTCTCGCGGAACTTGCGAGGACGAGCGTATTTGACATTGCCCAATTGAGCCGCGAGTCCGAGCGCTCCGAAGATCGGAACACACTCCTCCGACTTCGCAGCGAAACACCGGTACGAAAGCCACATAAAAAGGTCCAGGACCGCTGGTGAAGCAGCAAGTGTTCGGACGGCGTCCAGATCGGTCGGGATCGGGTGCGCTGTGATCTCTTGGTAGAACTCGTTGCTGAGGACAATTACATTTTCGAATTCATCGGAGAGTACCGGCTGATCCGGGGACTTGTTGTACCAGAGCTGAGCTTCTCGCAAGAAGTTAAACCGGGATTGCTGCACCATCCTTGCCGTGCCTCGGAGCTGATCGGTGCCAAAGAAGATCGTTGCCCCGAAAATGCGCTCGAATGCTCCGACCAAGCGGCGATATTCTGTGCCGCCCTTATGCATGCCGAAGACTTCGAGCATTTCGCCGGCGCTGCGGAAGCGAATGATCTGGCTCTTCTGTTGAACCGCCAGTGTTGCCAGGAAGATCGGCACAATACGGTCCTGTCCGAATGGAACTCCGAACTTGGGATGCCCGGTAATTTGGAGGACGAATTGGCCGTTGCGCTTCTCATACATCAGGCGTCCCGGCGGCAGAGCTCGCACCGGCAAGCCACACAGCACGAATGGCCGTGAGGCAAAGCAGAGCTCCTGGGTTCGCTGCTCGCGATTCATTTTTACAACGTGAATTCGGCTCGCTCTGCCAAGCTGTTGTTTGGAGACAATGAGCTCGCGATGTGTCCGCCCGAGAATGGCAGACGCCTTCTCGAAGCCACAGTGAGAGGATGAATTCCTGTTTACTAAACTGCTGTTGATGGACAAACGAAACGCCTTTCCTAGGCCGCTCGAAAAACGGCAATGTTGTGCGTTTCGGAAGGAAGTCGTTGCTGGCTACTTGGAGATTCTCGCAGAAGCAAACGCCGCTACTCCGTTTACTCCATTAAGGGCTGATTTGCGGAATTAGCGCGAAACTCAGTGGATGCTAGTTGTCAAGAAGCAGACCCTTGGACGTGTAAGTTGTTTATTATCAACTTCCATCCAAAATCCCAAGCTGGACGTCGCCGGTTCGATCCCGGTCTCCCGCTCCATGTTTTCAATAAGTTGGGAATGTTCCATGTTCTCAGGTTTAATGCGATTAATGCTTTAAGCTCCCGATCACCTCGCGGAGCCCGGTTAGAGGGTGCTACAACACCCTCTAACCATTTCCAAATCACTCGCGTAGTCTCCCATTTCAAAGAGCCTCATCCTGCTGCTCCCTGCGCCGCTACTGAACAACGGCTGTTTCCAATCGACGGACGGCGGCCAGCTCCTGTTCAAAGCTAGCGACCGCGTATTCATTTTCGTTTACATCTACTGTGTTCCCCATCTGGGCTGAGCGGGTGTGAGCATCGACCCCCGCCTTCTTTGACCACGTCGCAAAGGTCCGGCGCATAACTTGAAACGTAGCCCAACTCAACCCAACCGCTTCAACCTTAGGCAACATGTAACGCTTCCAGAGATTGTCGCGCCGCAAGGGTGTTCCCTTTTCGGAAGGAAAGAGCCAAGCCGCTTCTGACTCCAGTCTCAGCCGCTCCACCCAAAACTCCAGGAGCAGCTTTGTGCCGGCCGTCAGCGCTACCTGGCGGGCGGAGCGCCGATTCTTCGGGTCATCCAAGTCGCCCTTGTAGAGACGCCTCTTTACCCAAAGCGAATCGCCGTCCAGATCGGAAAGCTGCAAGCCCAGGATTTCGCCAGGCCGCATTCCTTCCCAGGTCGCCAGCCGAACAGCGACCTGCTCGCGCAAATCCAAGCAGTCGATCAAAGCGGCTGCCTGAACTGGAGTCAAAACGTGGCGCTCGCGCCCCGGCTGGCAATTGCGTGGCGTAAATAACGAGGTCGCCGGATTACGATCCACCACACCTTCGCTCAATGCGAGTTCGAAAACCGACCGCAAGCGAAATCGCAAGTGATCGACGACGCTCCGGCCACACGCGGCGGCCTTCGAGTCGAGCAATGCCTGTAGTTCCTCTCGCGTGATCACCCGCATCCGCCTATCTCCAAGGCCACCGATCAAATGAAACCGAAGCCGGTTGACTTCGGTCATCGCGGTCGAGTTTTTCCACTTCCGCTGGTAAACAGGAAGATAGGTCAACTCCACGAATGATTCGAACGTAAAGTCTTTCAAGACCGCCCGCTCGACTCCTTCGTTGATCGGCTTCAAAATCTCTTGCAGGATCGATTCCGCCGCCACCCTGCTCATCTTCGAGCAGAGCCCGATCTCTTTCGATCTTGGCCTGCCCTCCTCTCTCCACTGTGCGAACCAGTAGTTCTTTCCACTTCGCTTGCGAGTCGTCAAGCTTCCTCGCTGAAATCGCTTCCGACGCATTCAATAGCCTCTTTTCTGCGTCATGAGCGATCAACCCTGGCATAGAACAGAGATGTTAGCACTGCTTGTAGCCTCCATCCATGTCTGCAGCCAGTCACGCCGGGTCACTTTTCGGCGTCCGATAGCAATGTGGGTCAACGGTGGAACGCCGGGCACCTTTCCGCTAAGCAGCTTGGAAACGTGGGCCTTCGAGCATCGAAGCACAATTGCCACCTCTTGCAAGGTCAGAATTTCTTGATCGCCATTCTGTTCCATCGAAATCAACCCCTCGTTTGACAAGAGGCCCACCGAAAGGAAAAACCCGGGGAGCACTAAAAATAAATTCGAGATCAATTGCGCCTGAAGTAATGCCAGATGACGGCACGGGACTTTAGGGGCGCTTTTCAAAAAGTGCCTGTGGAGCAGTGCCCAGATTTCGGGACTTTGGGGGCGCTTGTCAGCCGCAATCGCGGGACTTTAGGGGCGCTTGCACGGGACTTTAGGGGCGCTCTCTTTATTTATTCCTGTATGTCATGTAGAACAACCAGAAATAGGGTCTGTGTGTTCTGTGGAAATGTGGAAAACAGAAAGGAAGGATTTAGCACACAGTCAAGAACGAAACAATCGCTAACGCGATTGCGTCCGACACCAATTACCATGAATTCAATGAGGTGTCTTGCGCTTTTATTCGTATTCGTCTCTGCATTAATCGCGGAAGAAAATGTCAATAGTCTAAATGCATTGCGAAAGGCCGACCACTATGCCGACCTGTACAACTGGGCGGATGCCCGACCGTTCTTTCTGATCGCCGATCAGAAACTGCCTCACGGAAGCCCGGATCAGATTCACGCGCACCTTGGCTATCTGCGAGCCACTATGGAGACACGTTCCCTGCCGGAACTATCGAATGAACTCGCCTCAATCCTGCATTCTTCCACAGTGGACGCGAATCCGCGCCTACGTCTCTGGTGTCTGGGAATCAAGGGGGATGTGGACGGCGAAATGGATAGTGCTTCAGCCCGAGCCGACTGGGAATCAGCGCATCGGGTGGCTATCCAGATCCTTGATAAGAAATGGGAATCGCGTTCGCTTGCTGAAGCAGGTTTCGACGCCTATCTCCAGGGCGACATCGCAACCGGCCGTCGAAGCGTCGCAGCGGGGCTGGGCCTTGCCCATCAGACCGGCGACGTTGGCGCGGAGATTCGGTACCTATCCGCGATCGGCACTGGCATTGAGTGGAACGGCGCGTTTCAGCAAGCCCTAGGTTATTTTCAGAAAGCGCAAGTGCTCGCCGAGCAAAATCCCGATGCCGGCTTCCAATTTATAACTGCCGCTGGCGAAATCGAAACTCTAATCAAAGAAGCTCATTTCCAGGAAGCGGAGGAGCTAGTACGCCGCGCTTCGGTCCACGCAGCCCAAAGCGATAAGCTGATCAAGCTGACGCAGCTCATGCTGTTTGACGCCGACATAGCGCTGGGCGAAAAACATGTAGGGCAGGCAATCCAAATTTTGCAAAAGACGATACCACTGGCGCGCCGCAATCAAACCCGTATGCTGGCGGATGCGGAAATGAAGCTGGCCGAAATATACCGCCAACAACATAAGCTCGCCCTTGCTGAACAGTACGCCGCAGCCGCCTTCGAGCATACACATTTGACTAACGACATGTTCACCGCTCCCGCTCGACTGGAGTTCACAGCTCAGCTGCAGTGGGACTTGGGCCGCCGATCCGACGCGCGCCACAGCATCATGCGGGCCCTCGATATCTCAGAAGGCTTGCTTGCCCGAACGAACAGTGGGACAGTTCGCGAAGGGCTTCTGACCGCAATGAGTTCGGCCTACGAAACGGCCTTCACGTTTGCGGAGCAAAGCGGGGATTTGCAAGCTGCGTTTTCAATTGTCGAGAGAGTACGAGGCCGCATTACTACGGAAACGCTGCTCCAACGGGGCCGTGCCGTCGAACAACCGATGGACGTAGCGCTGGAAGACAAGATCAGGAATCTCAAGGTTCAGCTCTTAAAAGCGAGTACACCGGATTACCGGGATCGACTCATCGATCAGCTC
This sequence comes from Bryobacteraceae bacterium, assembly GCA_965277435.1. Taxonomy (GTDB): domain Bacteria; phylum Acidobacteriota; class Terriglobia; order Bryobacterales; family Bryobacteraceae; genus Bog-105. The sequence goes on from OZ255821.1 coordinate 456,247, forward strand.
TTTTACGCAGAACAGCAGCGGTTCGCCGAAGACAGGCCGACGCCGTTATCCGTTCAGAAGGTTGAAACGATTCCCATCAGCCGCGTAACCGCCGATTTGGGCAAGGGCGAAGCCATGCTCGAATACATTCTGCCCGGGAATGGTAAAGCCTACTGTATTTTTCTCTCTCACAAGAATGTGAGGATTATTCGATTAGGTCCAGCGGCACAAATATCGGCGCTGGCGCGGACCTTCGTTGATGACCTTACAAAAAGTAAGCCTTGGAAAGAAAACTCGCAAGCGCTGTACGATGCCGTTCTGATGCCGATCCCAAATATCGATCAGTTCAATCGCCTCACCATTGTTCCTGATGGTGATCTACACGTCGTTCCGTTCGACGTTTTGAGTTTACCTTCTGGAAAGCTCCTCGGAGAGACTGCGGTCACGGCTTACGCGCCATCGGTGGTGAGTGATTTTCTGTTGAAAGCTCGACGCAGTTCCCAGGCGCCTGATGTTTTTCTGGGGGTTGGAGGAGCTATTTACAACCAAGCGGGCATGAAACCTTTCGCGCTGGCGAAAGCGAAAACACGGGGCGGCTACCTGGGAGTGGACCCAGCGAAGTTGCCAAACCTGCCCGAGTCCGGCAACGAGGTTGAGTCCGCCGCCAAACTCCTCCATGCGCCCCTTGAGCTTAGAACCCTTCAAGTTGGCAAGGACGCAACAGAGTTTGCCTTCACTCATGCGCCGCTAGCGAACTTCGAGGTCATTCATTTAGCGATTCATGCCGTAGCTGACCGGGATGACCCAACGAAGGCGGCGCTCATCTTCCCGCCCGACTCCGAGCACGGGGACGATGGATTTCTGGAGCCGCGCGAAATTGCCGGGCTGCATTTCGGCGCGCGAGTAATCGTGCTCTCGGCTTGCGCTACGGCGGTAGGACGTCTACAAGGCCAAGTCGGAGTGGCGAATCTTGCGAGAGCATTCCTTCAGGCCGGCGCGGACAGCGTCGTTTCGACCCTATGGCCGGTTGACGACATGCAATCCCTCCTTCTGATGAAGGCTTTCTATGGCCATCTCGCACGAGGCGACACCGCCGCTTCCGCGTTGGCGTTTGCGAAGCGAGACTTGATCGCTCAACTTGGCAAGGACGCGTCGCCATCGTCCTGGGCAGGATTTGTGCTCCTCGGCAACGGAGATGCTTCAATTCGGAGCTCTCAAACCGCCGAGATACACAGATTGAGAATGCAATGACTACACCCGAGACCTCACACGACAAAATCCGAGTGAAGATTGCAAGCCTCCTTCGGAACAAACTCTTTCATCCAGAAAAAGATAACGCCCAGCTCGCCAGATTGAGCGAGGAGTTCGCGGACCTTTGGCCCTCATGGGTTGGGCGTGGTGAGATCGAACCGGGAGTGAACGAGTGGCTCCGCAAACTGAATCTTAGCCACATCATTCTGGCGTGGCCCTGGAAACGGCTTGCCGCCTTACTTTGCAATAAATGCGACGCTAAAACGGCTTAACGACGGCCGATTGGTGTTTTGGGATATTCTTCCGGGAGGACTAGCAGAACGCGCAGGCATCATCCCGGGCGACGCGTTAGCCGGGATCGACGGCCAAGAGATCAATGGCGACGAGCCGCGCTTCCGACTGGGTAGCGCATACGCATTGAATTTAGCTCGCGACGGCGTTGAGAGGACCGCTAGCGTCACACTGCCGGGTTGTGGCCCGAAGGACCGTCCACCGATGACAGAAGCCAAGGCGCTCACTTATTCAGTGAGGGGCCGGATTGCTGTGCTCAAGGTTACATCGTTCCCCGGCGCTGTTGGTTTCGATTTACTGCGCGATCTAAGGAACGCCCTGTCACTCTTCGATGACAAAAGATGCAATCGGCTCATTCTCGACCTGCGGTCGAATTGTGGCGGTGGACTCGCGTCCGTAAGGTTTATGAGCTTGCTCGTGCCTGATCGCAGGCTCATTGGCTACAGCCTCACCCGCCTCGGGCGCGACCGCAAGAAGAAGGCATCTCATCTCCCCGCAATCCGTCGGTTGCCCAATAGCAAGCTGGAGATAGTTCCGCTGGCCATCCGGTTCAAGCTAATTAATCGGGATCGCTCCTTCCGTCTATTCACGGAAGGCCTTAGGACGAAACCCTTTCAAGGCGGCGTGGCCCTCCTGATAAACGAATACACAAGGAGCGCGGCTGAAATGATTGCCGCCTTCGCACGGAATGAAGGAATCGCGCACGTGATCGGAACCAAGACTCCGGGAGAGGTCCTCGGCGCCGCCAATTTTAACGTCGGTTCAGACTACCGCCTAAGGATGCCCGTTACTGCCTGGTATACAGCTAAGGATGAACTGATCGAAGGCTTGGGTGTTGAACCCGATACCGACCGGGCCAATACGATCGAAAGCCTGTCATGTGGCAAAGATCTGCCTATGCAGGAGGCACAGGCAGTCCTGCAGCGTTAGTAACTGCTTCATTCGTGTAAGAGCTAAAGACGGCCTTTGAGCTACTACACGATAATGCCTCTTTCAAGGAACGAACCGAACGCGAATGAGAAAAGAGCGCCCCGTCAGACCTGCCCTATTACCGACCACGCCTGGCAAAAACGTTGCCACTTCCTTTCATCAATCTTGTTGCCGTTGAGGTTGACTGTGAATTCCTCGGAAGCGAGGAGTGGACGCGAAGATTCCGTAAACGGTCCGGAGCCAGAAGTGAGCGATGTTGCGATTGCGAATGCCGTTTATGGTACTAGGAGAACATCTTCCCAAGCGGCTTACAGCTCTGGTAGACTATCTCCTAGGCGATGCCGAGACAAATACCGTATCAAGACCGCATTGAACTCATGCAAGGGACATTGGACATGCTCGTCTTACGAACCCTCCAGTGGGGTCCGCAGCATGGCCACGGTATCGGTCAGGCGATCCGGGCCAAGTCCGAGGAGGCCCTTCAGATTGATCATGGGTCGCTCTATCCTGCCCTCCATCGTCTCGAGCAACGAGGGTGGCTGAAATCGGAGTGGAAGGCTTCAGAAGCCAATCGACGAGCCAAATATTACAGTTTGACCCCGGCAGGAAAGAAGCAGTTGATAAGAGAAGAATCAAAATGGAACGCCTTGGTCGAGACGATTGCGCGCGTGATGAAACCTGCTTAGGACATCGTTATGAAGTGGTTACCCCGGAGAGAAGGCAAGAAGGACCGCGACCGCGAGTTGGATGAAGAAATTCAAGCCGACTTCGCTTTAGAGATCCAGCAACGCTTAGAAGCGGGGGCAACACGAGAAGAGGCGGAGTTGGCTGCTCGCCGCGATTTTGGCAATATCACCCGAGTCAAGGAGGTCACGCGCGCGATGTGGGGATGGTCATCTCTCGAACGGCTTGGACACGATGGTCGGTATGCGTTCCGGCGTTTGTGGAAGGCTCCGGCGTTTACCATCACGGCAGTTCTAACACTGGCGCTGGGCATTGGCGCGACCACTTCGATTTTTACTTTGGTCTATGCCGTTCTGCTGAAGTCGCTGGCGGTAGCAAAACCCAGCGAATTGTACCGGCTGGGAAAGGAAGCGCGTTGCTGCTACGAGGGTGGCTACAGTCAAAAGAACGAGTTTTCTCTTGTCTCATACGATCTGTACAAATATTTCCGGGACAACACTAAGAGTTTTGCCGAATTGGGGGCCTTCCAGGCGGGCCAGCAGTTTTTGGGTGTCCGGCGCTCGGGCAACCCTGAGGCCGCCCAGAGCTACCATGGAGAGTTCGTTTCAGGCAACTATTTCAAGATGTTCGGCATTAGGGCGTATGTCGGACGATTGCTTACCGCTAGTGATGATCGACGCGGCGCTCCGGCGGTAGCGGTCATGAGCTATCAGCTGTGGCAGCAAAAGTATGGATCAGATCCGTCCGTCATCGGCAGCCTCTTCGATATAAACGATAAACCTTTTACAGTCATAGGAATCACTCCACAACCTTTCTTTGGCGACGCTCTGCGCAATCCCCCACCTGACTTCTTTCTGCCGTTGGCCACCAGACCGTTAGTGGACCCCGAAGACGTCTTTCTGGATGCACCCGACGGCCACTGGCTAGACCTGATCGGTCGCATACGGCCAGACGCGGCTCCGTCATCGATACAAGCGCAAATGCGGCTGGAACTTAAGCAATGGCTGCGCTCCCACTGGGGCGAAATGGATGCCAACGAACGCGCTGAATTTCCCCATCAAACCCTCTTCCTGAGTCCCGGAGGGGCGGGTATCACTGGGATGCGCGAGCAATATGAGCACTGGCTCCAGATTCTAATGATGGTGACGGGACTTGTGTTGCTCATTGTCTGCGCCAATGTGGCCAATCTCATGCTGGTTCGCGGCATGGAGCGGCGTCGGCAGATATCGTTGAGCATGGCGCTCGGGGCGCAAGCAACGCGAATTGTCAGACAGGCTCTCACCGAAAGCATTTTGCTCTCGCTGTTAGGTGGCGCGGCGGGTCTCGCGATCGCATTTGAGGGCACGCGCCTCATCTTGCATTTTGCATTCCCCCAGGTCGGTGGGCTGCCCGGAGTACCGATAGATGCATCGCCGTCCCTGCCGGTCCTGGTCTTCGCCTTCAGTATTTCGCTGATTACCGGAATAGCTTTTGGCATCGCTCCGGCATGGATGGCCACACGAGTAGATCCTATGGAAGCTCTTCGGGGAGCGGGCCGCTCTACTGCCCGCGCGGGCTCGCTTCCGCGGAAGGCGCTTGTCGTGTCGCAGGCAGCCCTCTCGCTTGTGTTGCTGTCAGCCTCGGGCCTGCTTACGACTGCCTTGCACAACCTGGAGAATCAAGATTTCGGATTCGATCAGGATCGGCGTCTAGTGGTCGCCATCGATCCAAGGCTTGCGGGCTACCGGACACAGGAACTCACGCCCCGTTACCGGCGTATCCACGATTCACTATCAAGCATTCCTGGCGTCTCCGCAGTTGCTCTCTCCCTATACTCACCGCTAAGCGGCAATGGCCAGGGCACCGGCGTCTGGGTGGACGGACATCCCGCTCCAGGTCCAAAGGACGAGAACCATGCTCTCTGGAATCGAGTCACAGCGGGCTACTTCACAGTCCTCGGAAATCCAATTGTTGAAGGGCGAGGCATATCCGAGCAGGATACGACGGCTTCACGGAACGTAGCAGTCGTCAACGAGGCGTTCGCACGGAAGTTTTTCAAGAATGAAGACCCGATTGGAAAACACTTCGGCCGCTTCGATACGGGGGACTCACGCCAATACGAAATTGTGGGGATTGCGAAGAATGCTCGTTATCTGACTCTCAATTACGACAAACCGATTGGTCCATCCTATTTCCTGCCTGAAGCACAGCATGACTTGGACTCGAAGGGCAAAATCACGGATAGCGATGTAGCCTCGCATTTTTTGCGCGACATTGTCATCGTGACCAAACCGGGAGCCAGCCTGTCCTTGACGCGAGTACGGCGAGCTATGGCTTCCATTGACCCCAATTTGCCGATAATTTCGATTCTCACTCTGAAAGAACAAGTGGCGCTCCAGTTCACGCAGCAGCGGCTGATTGCGCGGCTAACTTCGTTCTTCGGAGTGCTTTCGCTCCTCTTGTCGTGTATCGGGCTGTATGGAGTGACCGCCTACAACGCCGAATCCCGCGTCACCGAGATCGGCGTGCGTATGGCGTTGGGCGCAAAGCGCGGCGATGTTATTAGTCTTGTGCTCCGGGGCGCTTTTGCGCTCATCGTCCTGGGATTGATAATCGGCTTGCCGCTCACTGCCGTGGTGGGAAAATTCCTCGGCAGCCAGCTTTACGGCATTAATCCATACAATCCCGGCGTCATGCTCACGGCCGTCTTGGCGCTCGCGTTATCAGCATTGGTCGCATCCTTGATTCCCGCTCTGCGAGCAAGTTTGATTTCGCCGCTGGAAGCGCTACGCGCCGAGTAACACCGATCATGATAGGCGATTCGGATTTTAAGCAGGCAAAAGATGTTGGAGATATTGGTGTTGCGAATGCGGCAATACTGTCCCATCAAGGACACGGCATCGGTCAGGTGGGGCGATTGCGACGTGTGATGAATCTGCTTAGAAGATCATTATGAACTGGTTGCACTTGCGAAGGGCGGGCAAATTGTCCGGTTTTGCTTCGGAAAGCGCAGAATGATAGCTTCACAATCATGCGCAAGAAAAGCAGACTTAAACGGGAGAGACGAAAGGATGACCTCGCGGCCGAAATCGGCCCGGAACTCAAGATCGAGTTGGAAGCGCAGATCAGAAGTTTTCGAGAGAAGTTCGGAAAAGAGCCAGGTCCAGACGATCCACTGCTCTTCGATTCGGAATCAGACACGCCTCAGCCGATCAGCTCCAAGGAGATGGATGAGATCAGCCAAAGAATCAATCGGGAACTGGGAGAGGCAGGAGTCGATCCAGCCCTCATCTATGCCGCGCAAAGAACGGGCCGGATTGTCCCCCCGTCCGAGCGATGCGACGTCGCCTGAGGAAAAGGCAGAGTGGCATGCTGCAATTGACGAATACGAAACCATCGCCGCGACTTCAAGTAACCAACGCCAGTGAATCGTCACGCGAAACTAGCCTGACCTTCTCACCAGAGGGCCATGCTAGCGATGATAAGGGCTGGTGTGGCACGGAACGCGGGGAAGTGGCAACGAAGAGCGCGTAGGAGAGCAAGGCAGGCGCACGGGCTTGAAGGGCGCTCGCAAAGGTAAAGAAAGAATTGTCAAAGAACCAAACCACTGTCAGAGTCAACACTGGAGTTGCTGAAAGACGCGGGCGAACAGAAGCTGGTCCGGGTAGCCGCTGGAGAATGCAACCCAGACTTTCCGTACGGTGACGCGCACCAGCGCGCCAATTTTGAGCAGTTTGAGACGGATGGTTTGGCACTGTGCCTTCGCCATCTGAGTCCCTTTGAGACCCAGCCGCCGGAAGCCTTCGAGCAACAGGTAAGCCATCGAAGAGAGATACAGTCGCAGTTGGTTGGAACGCAGATAGGCGGTGCTGGTGCGGTCGCTGAACAGGGAAAACTGTTCTTTGATGCGGTTCTCCATTTCGCCGCGTGCACAATACAGTTGCTCGTACAGCGACTGCGCCGGCCAGCTGAGGGCATCGAGCGAAGTGACGAGAAAGCGTGGATTCTCGCCCTTGACCAACTGCTCGGCTTTCGCCACGACGCGACGGCTGCATTGCCAGGAGTCATGCGTTCGATAGGCGAACTCGGTGAAGACGCGGGCGGCCTGTTGGGTTTGCTGGTGTAATCGGTGCGCTTCGATCATCGCGGCGTCGATCGTCTTACGGAGTCGCGGATTCCGCGCCAGACCGAATACATAGTGAACCTGGTGGGCTTCACACCAGCTCATCAACTCGTCCCGGCAGAAGCCGGAGTCGGCGCGCAGAACGATCCGCACCACCGGCCAGCGAGCCCGAATCTGTTTTACGATGCGCTCGACTTCTTCCTGGCTGCCCGCCGAGGCATCGATATTGGAAGGCCGCAGCCGCGCGCACAACAGATGTTCGCCCGCGAAGATGTACAACGGCAGATAGCAGTAGTGGCCGTAATAGCCGTGGAAGAAGCGGCCTTCCTGTTGGCCGTAGAGCGGATTATCGGTGGCATCCAGGTCGAGCACAATCTCTTCTGGCGGCGTGGCGTAGGCTTCCAAAAACACTTCCACTAGCAGCCGGTCGATCGCCTCGGTATCCATGACGATCTTGGCGTAGCGCTCCCCCTCGGCGGGCTCAGCGCGCGTCAACTCCCAACGATTCAGCGTGCTCTTGCCCGCCAGTGCTTTGCCGCGATCGCGCTCCTGTTTGCGGTCGTGGCCTTCCGGGTCGCGCTTGCCGGCCAACACCGCCAGCAACGGATCGGCGCGCAGCTGATCATGATCGTTCAGGTCTTCATAACCCAGCGCTAGCCCATAAATCCGTTGCGCCACCAATTCCGCCACGCTGTGCTCAATCCGATCCACCGCGCGGTGATCGCTGAAGCAACCGGCGAAGCGTTCCAGGATGCGTGCGCGCCGCTCCACTTCGCGCAGCAGCAACCCTCCGCCGTCGGAGGTGATCTGGCCGCCATCGAATCGCCCGATGACTTCTCTGGAAAATAATGCCTGAAACTCAAAACCCGCTTGGCTACACTCTGTCATAGGCTAGGGCCGTTTCTCTCTGCTCTAAACATTTGGTGGTTCTTATGTTTATCTCAGATTGAACGGCTCCTGGCTATCTATACTCGTGAGAAATTGCGGCTAGCGGTGGTCCGCCGATCAACCTGCCGGATTCCAAGTTCCGCGCAACCCTTCAGCGGCCACTGATCAGCACCGGATAATAATATGCTGCTTGCTCCTGCCCCTGCTCTTCTAAGCGTGTCGCCAGATAGTAGCGTCCATTCGCCGCGGCTGACAGATCCAGCGTGACGACGAGCGTCACCCGCATATCGTTCCCTGAGGCCGTTGCAGAACCCAGGGCGATGGCAGCGCTTTCCGACCTTGATTTCAGGATTGCGAACACATATCGGCCTGGCGGACTGAGCCGTGGCAGCGTAATATGTAGTTCGTCCAACTTGCGGGGGAGGGTCGCGAGCACACGCGCGTCATCAGCGGCGTCCCCCCGGAATGTGCCGGCATTGCTCAGATCGACAGGAACAACAGTCGATTTTCGGAAGTTTCTTAAGCCCGTTGAGAAGAATAGGAATGCGACAAGACACGCACAAGCCACGGCAACCGCCGAGAAAACGGAAACCCGACGCCTGTTGATCGCCTTGTCCTGCTTTTCTTCAATTGCCGCTAATCGCTTATCGCGGATGGCCTTGAATTCTTTGTAACAAGGTGAGCAGTGCCAGATGTGATCCCACGCTGGATCTCCCTTCGGAATCCTCTTCTGGCCGAGCGCTTCTATGGTCTCCGAGGGTGGGCAGCCAATCCTCTCCGGGTTGGGGAATCCGCTGAGTAGGATTTCTTCGATAGGGTTGTCGTCATCTATAGGGTCAACAGCCACGCACACTCGCTCTTCTGTTGAGCTTATCCTCAAGGTGCTTGCGCAAAGAAGCCTTGCAGACGCGGAACCGGTGCTCTGCAGTGCGTGGTTTCAAATTCATCTCTTTGTCGATGTCGGGAAACGTGTCCCCATCCATCCGCCGCAAGAAGATCTCGCGATCCTGGGGCGTAAACGTATCCAATAGCTCCCGAACCAGAATCTCATTTTCTATCTTCTCGTTTTGGCTGAAGTCGACGGTGCTTTCCATGTTCCCGAAGGAAAACAGAGCGTCTTTCTTCTTTTGAGCCGTTTCGGCCTTATTCAGGGCGCGAGAAATCACTCGAGTCGCATACGCGCGCAGATTAGCGATTAGGTCTAGCTTGCGGCTCACTCGTGCCGCTGCTCGCAGGACGACATCCGGGTCGCGATCACTCTTGAGAATCGCTTTCTCAGCCACGTCAAATATGATTTCCCGGTCAGCCGGAGAAACCGGAATTCCGCTTTGCGTACGAAGATCGACTGCATCCCAAGCCATAGAACCTCAGAAAATGAATCTTGCCCTGCCGGGATTTCCGAAATCGGAAATTGCAACAACAAAATAAATTGTAAACCCCTCGTTCCATTGGACGAAAGAGAGAGTGCACAAAAAAGATTTTGTATTTCTCCGGGTTTGGCCAAATGGCGGTCCTCATTGTCAGTGAGGGGCAGTTATCCCGCCTTTCGACCGCAATGATGTCTGCAATACCCGAGCCGAGGAGGAATTCGAACCCAAAATCGTTCCTCGTTAAATACTATGTGCGCGGACGCCGAAAACGTCAACCACTCATCAGGCGTTGTCAGACGGTACAGGACATTATCGATATGGGCCAACAATCGTTTCCTGGTTTTGCCGAGCGGAATCCATGGATTTGCATCGATTCGAAGCATGCGACGGTGTTCGTGGGCGTTGACCCCGAACGCCAGTCTGCGAACGCGGCAACGCTGTCCAGCCCAACCCGAAATATTTCTCTTGACAAGGAGTCAACCCAAAGATGAAGAAAACAATTGCCGTACTTGCCCTGATTGCAGCGACACTCCTGCGGGCTGAGACACCGGCTTCGTTCTCGCATACCGCAGATCTGGATTCCGTTTATCAAGCGGTGCTGAACCAACTCAAGAAGGACGGAGCTGCGATCGAATCCGCCTCCAAAGACGCTGGAATCAAAACCGCCGTGACGGTCAGCGGTCATTACCGGCAGACCGGTTCGTACTTGGAGGTCACATTTATCGCCGACGGTCCGTCGCAGACGAGTGTGCGAGTAGCTGCGTTCGAGGAGAAGCGCTACAAGGGCCTTAAGACGGAAGAATGGTCCACGCCAAAGGTGAATCGCGACCAGTCACAGGCTGAAGCTGAGAAACTGAAGCAAGAACTAGGCTGGTAAATATTCGCGTAGGCGCTGAGGTCTGGTCACTGGGCTCGCCCCGGTTTACACTCCGCGAAGCCCCTATGGTGTTGGATTCTTGTTGTTGCGATTTTCGAGTACCCGCTATGAGGCGCTATGCCTCCTACTCTTCGCGGAGAGCGTTCATCGGATCGAGACGCGAAGCTCTGCGAGCAGGCAGGAATCCGGCTGTTAGAGCCACCAAATATAGCATCGCGCCGGTCACAAAAAGAGTCCACGGATCGTTTGCCCGGACGCCGTAGAGAAGACTCGCGATGAAATGCGTTGCGCCGAGCGTCGCCGCCAAGCCGATTCCCAGACCAATTCCGATCAGGATCATGACTTCTCTTAACACGGTTCGCAGGACGCGCGACTGTTGAGCTCCGAGCGCCATGCGAATTCCGATTTCATTGCGCCTTTGGGTTACGTTATACGAGGTGACGCCGTATAAGCCAAGCGTTGCAAGCAGAAAGGCGAGCCCACCGAAGAAGCCCGAGAGCGTGGCGAGCAGCCGTTCGCGAGCGAGCGATTCGTCGACCTGCCCCGCTAGTGTTCTAAATTGCAAGGACGCGTCGGGATCGACTACGCTGACCGCGCGCTTTGCCTCTTGGATCATGGCCGCTGCGTTACTGGCCGCGCAGCGCAGCTCGAACGTGACGACTTGGCCCGGGTTCGTGTTTTGGCTCGCGGCGATGTAAACGGTAGGATGAAAGCCCTCCCGCAAGTCGAGGTACTTGGCATCGCGAACGAGGCCGACGATTTCGACCGGGTCACCTAGTTTGTTGCCTTGTTCCGGGCGGTAGCGCCGCCCGACGGGACTTTTCCCATGTAAGTACTTTTGGGCAAACGACTCGTTCACAATCGCCACTTTCGGTGAGCGTGCGGCATCGTGCGCGTTGAAGTCGCGACCGGCTAGGAGATGCGTGCCGAGCGTTTCGAAATAACCACCGCTTACTTCGTTCAGGAAGACCAGTTCACGCTCGGTGGTTGGGGAAGTGTAGCCGTCGATTTGCAAATAGTTGGCGTCCACCGCGCCGCCGAGCGGAGTGTTGTCGGAGTCGCTGGCGGAGCGAACGCCGGGCAGCGCTCGCAGCTGCTCAAGTACTCGTGTGAAGACCACGTCGCGCCGTGCGGGCGTAGTCGTTCTTTCGCCGAGATCGAGATCCATCAGGAGGACGTGAGCGCGCTCGAAACCCGGATCTAGTGTTTCCAGCCTAACGAAGGTCGAGAGCAGCAATCCTGCGCTTGCCACCAGGACTAGCGAGAGCGCCACCTGGATCACTACCAGCGCTTTGCCGAGTGCGAACTTGCGCCCGTGTGTCACGCCTCGCGCATTGGCCTTCATCGCGGATTGCGGATCAACGTCCGTTGCGCGCCAAGCAGGAACGAGCCCGAACAGCAGACTGGTGACAACGGCTAACCCAACGGTAAACGCAAGCCTGCGCGGATCGATGCTCAGATCCAGAAAGACGCTGTTCTCGCGGTAGACATTCGATGCAAGAAATCCCACTAGCAGCCGCGCGCCCCAATGCGCTAATATAATTCCCACCGCCGCGCCGGTCAGTGACAGTAGCAGGCTTTCGATCAGCGACTGTCGTATCAGACGACCGCGCCCAGATCCAAGCGCCATGCGAATCGCGATCTCCCGCTGCCGGGCCGCGCCACGTGCCAAAAGGAGACTGGCGACGTTGCCGCATGCAATCAGCAATACCGCCCCGACGATCACCATCAGCACTATCAGTGCTTGGTGGTATTTAGAGCGAATGCTCGAGAGCCCGTTAGCCGCCATTTCGACGTCAAACGTCCGTTTGAGATACAGCTCCTGCTGGCTAGGTGTTAGGTCCGGTGGAATCGTTGCATCGATGATCGGGCCAGCCAGTGTTTTGAGCCGTGCCGCAACCTGATTCATCGAAATGCCCGTCTTCGGGCGACCGATGACACGAAGCCACCCTCCTCTCCGGCCGTCAAGTAAGCCGTTCTGCCCGCCGACAATTGTTTCGGCGCAGAGCGGTACGTAGATCTCGCTTTCCCGGCCAACGTCCACGCCACTAAATCCAGGTCCGATCACGCCTAGAATTTCGAAGGGATGGTTGTCTAGTGAGATGGTCGTACCCGCCACGCCGGTGCGGCCGCCGTACTCGCTTTGCCAGAAACCATAACTGAGTACCGCGGTCCCAGGGCAGCCCCGCCGGTCATCGGCGGTTGTCATTACTCGTCCCGTTATCGAGCGCAGGCCCAACGTGTCGAAAAACTGACCGGATACGTAGTTTCCTTGGATGTAGCGAGCCTCGCCTCGGGCCGATAAGTCGAAACGCGCAACAGCGTAACCGAACAGCCCGGAAAAGATATCCTGGCGGTCGCGCAGTTGCTCCCACACCGGATTGCTCACAAACGGATTCTCTATGCCCCAAATGTCCCGGTTGGTCATATTCACCTGCACCAACTGTTCCGGACGGCTGACCGGCAACGCCTTAAGCATCACTGCGTCGATCAGGCTGAAGATGGCCGTATTCGCGCCGATACCGAGCGCGAGAGTCAAAACGATGGTGAGCGAGAACCCGGGGCTGTTCCGTAGCGTTCGTATCGAAAATCGGATATCCTGCCGAATCTGTTCAAGCCATAACCACGAGCGTGTCTCACGGTGCAATTCCTTTGCTTGCTCGATTCCGCCATAAGCTCGTTTCGCTGCCAGCCGTGCTTCGTCCGCACTCATTCCACGCTGCCTAAAATCGTCTTGTAGTAACTCTAGGTGCGATCCGATCTCACGCGCCAAATCCTGTTCTGCGCGACTTGGCCGCACGAAGTTGCTGAGTTTGTATAGAAGACGCCACCAATAGGTCACGGCGCTACTGTCCTTCCAGGAGAAGTTTTTCTACCAATCCAGCCGAGCGCCGCCACCGCTCTGTTTCTTTTTCGAGCGCCCGCTCCCCAGCCTTGTTCAGGCTGTAATATTTGGCGTCTCGATTATTCTCTGTCTTCTGCCAAGCGGCACGGATCCAGCCGTTCTGTTCCAGCCGAACTAGAGCCGGATAAAGAGTACCTTGGTTGAGCAAAAGCAACTCTTCGGAGATCTGCTCGACACGACCGGCTATTCCGTAAGCGTGCTGGGGACCCATTGTCGCCAACACCCTCAATACGATTAAATCGAGAGTGCCTTGAAGAAGATCGACTCGTTCTCTGCCTTTAGTAAACATTCTAGTGACCGTCTTTCATAGTCTACTTGATAAGCCAGTGGAGTGCTTTGAATCGAGGTTTTCCACCTCGCGAGCAAACGCTCTTGTGTAATGATTAAACTCCAAAAAGTTCTTAGGGGGAGAAAGCCTTCTCCCCAACGCGGAAGCCGCAAACCCGGCGTCTTCTCGCGCCCCACTTCAGCGGGGACACCCCGCAACGCCCCGAGCACAAATGTGGTGCGCTGCCGATAAACCTGGCAGCGATCTGATCGTCATGCCCCCGGCTTCCGGGATTCCAGAGCCCGACGAACGCCTTTTCTTTCGTCGCATTCGCACCGGTCGACCCCTCGTCAACATTTTCTTTTGAAAGCCCCGAGCACACCCGCTCGGCAAAACAAAATGTATGACTTCCGGGTACTCCGCCCGGTGCCTACCCCATGCTCGAAAGGCGTTCGTCGCGTCTTTCACCCCTCCGCCGCGGGGGGATTAATTGAAAGGCAAAAAACACAATGAACACCCAAAACACCACTTCAGAAATTGCTTCAAACGCGCTCGCTACGCTTGCTGCCGCCCTCGAAGCCGGAAACAGCGCAGCGCTCACGGCTTACCTAAACATAACGGCTCGTTTCCACAAATATTCCTGGACCAACTGCCTGTTAATCGCCATGCAGCGGCCTAATGCGACTCAAGTCGCAGGTTTTCGCGCTTGGCTCGGATTCGGCCGCCACGTACGGAAGGGAGAGAAAGGCATTGCGATTCTCGCCCCGATTATCTGCAAGCTTAGAGCGGAACCCGATCCCCTGCAGCAGGACGGCAGCAGCACCGTTCAACCTATCAGCCATCTTGTCGGATTCCGAAGCGCCTACGTTTTCGATATCGCGCAGACGGACGGCCAAGAACTACCGGAGTTCGCCACTGTGAAAGGAGACCCCGCGCAACACCTGGAACGTTTGAAAGACCTGACTGTTTCTCACTCCATCACGCTCGATTATGACGCTTCAATTGCGCCAGCACGGGGAGTTTCGCGCGGCGGACGCATCACGCTGATGCCGAACATGGAAGCGGCCGAGGAGTTCTCAACACTTGTTCACGAGCTCGCTCACGAGAAACTCCATCGCACGGATCGGAGAGCCGAAACGACGAAGACCATCCGCGAAACGGAAGCGGAGGCCGTCGCTTTTGTAGTTTGCCACGCTATCGGACTCGATACGAACACCGCCGCCGCCGATTACATTAAGCTCTACAATGGCGACCGCGCCACGCTCTCCACTTCCCTTCAGTTCATCCAATCAACTGCCACCGAATTCCTCACTGCCCTTGAAGTGAAAGCCGAACCCGCGCTTTGATTCGTTTTCGGGAGAGCGAGTTCAGCTTGCTCTCCCGAATCTCATGAGCTTGCAAGGAGCTAACATTTGCGGCTCCGACCGGTTTTTCCTTATTTCAATGCCTCTGTCAGGTAGGGGCAGACAACGCCGCTATTTCGAAACCACTTGGAGGATTTCGCCAATGCTTGAACATTCCGTTTTCGTCGCCGATTGCCTTTGCGGACGTCGCTTCGAGAGCCCCACTCGCGAATATGTCTGCCCAGATTGTCACCGCCACATCGTACTGGACTGGGATTACCAATCTGAATTCGAGAAACCCTGCGCGCAAGCGTCCGACCCGGAGGCAGCGTGATGCGCCTGCCTTCCGAGCTTTTCGAATACAAACAGTGGGTGCTGTGGCGTAAGGTCGAAGTAAATGGCCGAATCACAAAGGTCCCGATTTCGCCGTGGAGCGGGAAAGCGGCGGCCTGCGATAAACCGCAGACCTGGAGCACGCACAGGCACGTCCGCTACGCGTTCCACCGATTTCCCTGCGACGGCATCGGTTTCGTCTTCACCGAGGCCGATCCATTCTGCGGGATCGACCTCGACCACTGTCGTCAAGTCAATGGAACAATCTTGCCTGAGGCTCTCGGCCTAGTTCGGCGTTTCGAAAGCTATACAGAACTCTCACCCTCGGGCACAGGCGCCCATGTTCTGATCAAGGCGAGACTGCACGGCAAGGGACGGCGGGCCGGAAGACTCGAGATCTATGATTCGGGCCGGTACTTCACCATGACAGGGAAACATCTATCCAACACGCCATTCGCAATTAACAACCGCCAGCAAGCGCTGGAGGGCGTAATCGCAGAACTATTCCCGCCAGAAGTTTCGTTGCCAAGTGCCGCGCTCGGGAATTCTGGGAGTGTGTCCGATGAAGATCTCATTGAACGCGCCAAGAACGCGCGCAACGGTGACCGGTTCAGACGTTTGTGGGCGGGCGACGCGTCGGATTACGATAACGACCACAGCCGAGCAGACTTGGCACTCTGCCGCACTCTTGCGTTCTGGTGCGGTGGCGATTGCGAACGGATCGACCGGCTATTCCGCCGTTCCGGTTTGATGCGAGAAAAATGGGACCGGCGCACTGGTGACAGCGCCTATGGAAGCCTTACAGTGAAGGCCGCTGTCACTGTATCTCCACGGCGGTAGCGGACACGGCACCGGAGAAACCAGCCTTTTGCTGAACCCTCCGCCATCCGGGACCCGTTTTCGAGCATTACCTGGAACCGGGAGCGTCTTTTTTTCCGGCTTGCCCCTCGACAGCTATCCAGAAAGTAAACACATCGCCAGCCCAGGGGCGATATATGCCGCTCGGAAAGCGCCGATCGACATATAATGCCGGAATGTCGGCGATAAAAATCGTTCGGGACAACAGCGCTCATCGCGGCAGCGGTTGCGTTAATCCCAATGGGTTCTGCGCGACGTTCATAGGTCCATTGTTCGATCAAAGCCCGAGAAAGATGCTCTTTATCGGACTTGACAGTGGCAGAGAGGGAAACGGGTGCATCGACGCGCTCGAATGGCAAAAGCGGGTTATGGAAGTCCACCACGATGAAGGTCAGAAGTGGAATTGGCATTACAAAGCTTCAATTTTCTTGGAGGCTGGCGTCCTCGGCTTGAATCAGTGCAAATACGAATGCCGAGAGGCGTGCTCCGGGCGCGATCTCTCACTTTGTGCCCTGGCGCATATGGCGCAAGGCAACGCCGTCAAGTGTGTCGCAGCCGGAAATATCACCATGGATTTTCAGCCTAACCAAAGGGGGTTGATTCCTTCTTGCCTACCTATGACCTTCGAAGAAGCCGCATTGATCAAGCCGGATGTCATTGTTACCCAGGGCAGTGGTGTCGAAGATCGGCTTTATGACCTTATGCGGCAACGCGGGACAGTCAATTCAGACTGGCTAACGACCGAAGAGGCCATGCGAGCCGGAACGATGTCTTGGTCGAATAATGACAAGAAAACACTCCTCATCACCAGCAAGGCCCCGGCTGCATTTAGATACGAAGGGTCATGGAACAAATTCATAGAGGAGCACATCGAGCCCATTCTGCTCATCATCCAGAATTGGCTTCGAAGAGCATCAGAGGCCCAAGTCCTGCGTTCTTGTTAATTGACCATGGTTGCCGCCGCCTCTCAGTCGGCGGAGACCAACAGTAGAGCAGCGGCAATCTTGCCTTACCGGTTGGCTTCGGTCCTTGCCCAGATCATGACGTTCGCCCGCAGCACGCTTGAGCAGCTTCACCGCTCCGGATTTTTATTGGCGTTTTGGGTTTTAGGGGAACGCTCTTATGCGGGACAGGGAAGATCTCGCGTTTTCGAGGGTGGATCAGGAGGCAATCCTAGTTCCTGGCAAACTCTCCGGTGTAACTCTTTCGACCTGTCATCAAATGTAAGAAGCCGATTGCAATGCTCTGCCCAGTCTTGGGCCGCCTTTGCACGATGGGCCGCTGTATCGCCATCGTGTTTTTGAATTTCTGCTTCCAATTCTTCAGGGATAGGCAGATTTTGACTGACGTAAGCGAAGCGCATCGCGCTTAATTGTGCTTCTTTCGACCTATCTTCTCGCTCCTGCATGACGGACGACTCATGATCCGGGAGGTCATCAGTCATTGCCAACCCAGTGAAGTAATCATCTACTTTGAGCATCTCGTCGAAGTCTTGGAGAACCACCACATCTGCGCTCGTTCGCGCTTGAAGTCGTGCGTCATGAAGGTACTGACGACGCTCGTCGCTGCTAGATGTTTGCATCGCAGCAACAAGAGTTCGCTTCAACTCAGGAGAGGCCGTCTTTTCTTTGTATGCTGAAACTAATTTGAACGCGGTGAAGGCAAGTCCGCTGGCGATGACCGCGCAAGCTATGAACAGGAGTCGCTTGTCAATACGTCCCATAGTTGTTGCCTTAAGTGATGTGGTTGCGACGCACAAAGCCTCTCCAAAAAAGGACATCCGGCGCTGCCCCTAATGTCGTAGGGCTTGATGACAATTCGGGTGCTGGCCACAGGAGCGGCACCGTCTCGACTGGCAGACTGTCGCGCAGGCAGGCAGGCTGGCTGGCTCAGTCATTCCAAGCCAGTTTGACAGTTTGCAGCTCGCTCAGACGCGAGACTGTGCTTGGTTTGGCGTAGGTGCGAGGATCGTTCCATGATTACGTTCGAAGGGATCTACTGCGGTCACGAAGGATTTGCGAACCCAGGCTGAGTTTTCCGAGTAGCCCCTTTAATAACGCGCCAGCCGGAAGCCAATGGCTTTTGTGCTCAAGATTACCCGCTCGCAAGAATCGCGAGCGATCCAGCCTAGCGCTGAGATCCTGATTCAAATCTGGTGAGCTTGATCCGGGACATACCGACCCAGTGGGCTGGGATGATTGGCTAAAAAACATTTTGATTCCGCCCACCATTTCCTTGCAATTTCTTATGCCGGAGGCGCATCGCAAAAGTTGCAGCAGCTTTGCATCACCCTCTTGAGATCGAGCAATAAAGGATTTATCTTCGAATTTCAATCAGCTTCATTGATTGAAATTCAGAAGGAGGAATTAGCTTTTGGAGTTCCTATCCGGCTCTCTGCTCACGGACGCAACAACCGCGCCCGAAACCATCAACACTAACCGCGGCGCAGTTCGCGCCGGGAAAGAGGATTGGATCAAGACACATCTAAAAACATTTGCGCGGACAATTGCTCCGTTCACATTGCTTTCCGTAATGGCTGGCGTCGCGCACGCCGCGCCCACTATCGACATGAGCGGCGTAACTTCGGTCATGCAGACGGTGCAGACAGCTTGTCTGCTCATCGGGGCGATCATCATTCTTATCTCATTGGTGTTTTCCGTATTTTCCTTTGCTGGCGGAAACATCATGCGCGGGGTCACGGGCGTGGCCGGCGTCTTGTTCGGCGGTTTGGTCATTGGCCTTGGTCCTACATGGATCTCGTCCCTTACTGGCCAGTCAGTCGGGTAAACGAAAGGGCCATGCCATGACAAAGCGAAGAGGAACGCTGTTTGAAATCAACGCGGCTTTGAATAAGCCAACGACCAAGTTCGGTATCGACTACCGGCTTCTTGGAGTTTGCCTGTTTGTATCAATCACAGTGTTTCTCTTCGCTTATAAACTTCTTGCCTGTTTGCTGCTTCCGATGATGATTCTTTGCGGAAATCTGCTCACGCGAAAAGAGTCCAAGATGTTTCATTTGTGGCTGCTCAGTTTCCGGCAATCGACGTTTTACGATCCGGGGAAAAGGTGACGGAATGAGAAATCCGAAGTGGCATCAGAGCGCCAAACCGGCATGCAGCATCGTTCCCATTCGTCGCTTTGTCACGGACCACGTATTCGCCATGAAAGATGGCGGGTATGGATGCATGTTTGCAGTGAACGGAATCGATGAGGAGGGACTCACCGACGAGTCGGTAGCCGACACGCTGAGGCGCATTGAAGGCGCGCTGAAGAGCCTTCCCGAGAACGGTCGGGTCTATCAATACACGCGAATCCGTAAAGGATGCGATATACAGCGACAAGTCGAATATCCAGATGCCCGAGTCGAGAAAGCTGTTACTGAACGTCTGGGTTTTCTGGAGCGAACTGCCGGTTTCCGCCGAGTCGAGCTCTTTTGGGTCTTCACTGCCGAACCGGAGAGAAAAGGCGCATTCAATTCGAAGACCTTGTCACCGAGCCAGTACGAACAACAGACTAGCAGGTTGATCTCACAGGTGGAAAGGATGGCAGAGAACTTCGCGACGCAGGTGAACGACGTCCTAGACCCCCGGCTTCTTGCCAAGGATGAGATTGCGTCATTCTATGCTTATCTTCTGAATCTGGAGCCATGGGCGTTGGCCACAAAGCTCAGTTCTGACGAAAGGGTGGATGAACAGATCGTCCGCTCGTCGATCGAATGGCATGCCGATCATCTGCGGATCGGCAAACAACATGTTCAGCTCTTCAGCCTGATTGACAGCCCTACTGCTTCACGTGCGAATCTCTTTGGGGCGCTGCAGAGGGTTGATGCGAACATGATTTTCTGTTCGGGCTGGGCTCCCATGACGCGTGCGGCCGTACAGAAGCGCATTGGCCAGGTCGAGGGCTTCTCAGGAATCTTCCGACACGGAATTCTCGCGCTTGCTGCCAATCTCAAGAACCCGGAAAACCTGGAAAGATCAATTGGATCGAAAGCCGCAGAGAAAAACACAGACAAACTGGCCGACATCCTAAGTTCTGTTGACAACGACGGTTATGAGTTCGGGCAGTATTCGCTGATTGGCTTGATTCACTCGCGGGACGAGCGCGAGGTTCTAGATGGAATGCCGGCAGTCACGAAAGCTTTTGTCGATATGCAAGCGCCATCGACGGAGGAGACACAAGGAAGCCTTTCAGCCTATTACGCGATGCTGCCCGGCAATTCCACGGGAGACTCCGCCTCCAATTTCAACGTCCGGCAGTTCTGCTTCGGGCCGACCACAATGCCCGGCTGGCGCTCGTTTTCGCTCCGTCGACTGGCAGTACCCATTCAGACGACCTCAATCAGGAATATCTCAGCGTCTACGAAACACGAACACAAACCCCTTATTATCTCGATCCTTACGTGGACGGGCTCCGAACGACTCTGATTTTGGGCGCGCCGCGATCCGGCAAATCGGTCAACGGCAATCAAATCATTCTGAGTGAACAGAAATACGGCGGTTATACCTTCGTTATCGACATCGGGCGGTCATACGAGTCCACTGTGCGCCTATTCGGCGGAGCGGTTGAACGGGTCGGAATCGACGGCCCTCGGATCAACCCATTTTCTCTGGAGCCGAGCGATGCAAACCTGAGTTTCCTGTTTCACTTCATTCGTTTGTTGTTGACAAAGGGCGGCGCAGCGTTGGCACCCGAAGACGAAGACGTCATCGAGAAGAGCATTCGCCGTATGTATTTCCTGGACGCGAATGTACGGCGGCTGAAACACATGATGTTGCCGCCACACCTGCAGCGGTATCTCGCTAAGTGGATCGAGGGCGGAGCTTACGGGAAGGTCTTCGATAATCTGCAGGACTCCTTGCGCCTGGCCCGGATTCAGTCCTTCGACTTCGAGGCTGTCAGCGAGACACAGCAGGATCTGATCGAGCCTATGCTGTTCTGGATTCTTCGCCAGATCGACCAGGTCATCCAGGACCCAAGGAATCTTGGTGTTCCCAAGCACATTTTGTTCGATGAGTTATGGAGGCACCTTAAGAACCGGCAGCTCCTCGAAAGCGCCATCTCTTCGCTGAAGACGGGCGGTAAGCACCTGGCCGGGGTGACGCTTCTTACTCACGCGGCACAGGATCTAGGCGACAACACCGACGTGATAATCAACGCCTGCACTACCCAACTCTTCCTGCCGGACCCGACCTTCAATCGCGACCTGTATCGGCGGCTTTTCAACCTGAACGCTCAGGAAATGTTGAATTTGGCGTCACTGATGCCGCGCGAAGCAATGCTCAAGCGTTCGGGCTATTCGAAAATCCTCAAATTGAATCTCGACCCCAAGAGCTATTGGCTTTTCACTACGCGGCCCAAGGATCGCGTGATGCGTGATCGTCTGATCGCAGAGCTCGGATATGACCAGGCATTCGAAACGTTGCAAAACCCTGTTTATAAGGAAGGACTACATGCGAACCCTTAGATGTCTTACGTTTACTGCCGCGGCCTTTTCAGTTGCGATAGCCCAAGCGGATACAGCTGCGACCGCAGCCCGCGTCGACAATCCGCGAACGGTTGTTGTCGGCGAGCGGTCCGTTGTAGATATCTATGTGTCCCAGTTTCAGGACACCTTGATCGTGCTGCCTCCATCGGAGAAAGTGCGACAGACCTTTGTAGGGGACTCCGCCAACTGGATTTTAACAACCGGCAAGTCCGAGGAGCCAACGCGGTACATCTCCGTGAAAGTGAAGGAGCCGATCGTCAAGCAGACGACGGTGAATGTGCTCTCCGACCACGATAAGTCATATACCTTCCGGCTGATCATGTCGGGCGACCACTGCGATTCGAAGATCTTCATCGATGCTGATTCTCAATTATCGCAGGAGTTGGCTAAGCCGCCGGTATTCGTTCCCGCTGCAGAGGTAGACCGGGCAAAGAAGGAGGCGGTGGACACGAAGGCGGCAGCAGAGCAAGTAATAAAGCAGGAAAAAGCGAAAGCTCAAACTGAATCCGAATCCTTTCGCGCGAAGTACCCAAGCACCCTCAGGTTTGACTACCACTGGGATCAGAAGGAAGGTGACAGGCTCGGAGTGCTTCAAATATTCCGGGATGACAAATTCACCTACATCGCGGCTCAGCCTCAAGAAACGCCCACGTTGTACGAGGTGAAGGATGGCAAGCCCAGTCTGGTCAATTTCGATTTCGCAAACGGACTTTATACCGTGCCGAAGCGCGTTGAGCGAGGCTATCTAGCAATTGGCAAACAGCGCATGAATTTCTGGGAGTCAGCAGAGCGGGAGCAATAGGTACGAGGAGAGTATGCAGGAAGAAAACATCGTACCAGATCAGCAGCCAAACACACCGGCTGGGCGAGAGGCAACGCCGACTGTCCCGCCGCAGCCCGTCCAGAAGAAACCGATCAACACCGTTCGAATTGCGATGTATGGATTGATGGGCTTAGCAGCTTTGGGCCTGGTCTCGAATATAGCCAGGTTGAACTCTCATATTTCGGCGACGCTCCCAAAGAGCGCTCAGAGAGTGAAGCCCGCCGCCGTTAATCCTGAAGCGGTGACCAGCTTCCAGGAACAAGAGCGGGACCAGGTACGAAAACTGGAGCAGGAGAATGCCGAGGCGCAACGGGCAATGGAGAAAAGCGCCGAAGCAGCAAGGGCGGTCGGCAACACGGCATCCCTCAGCATGATGCCGTGTACACCGGCTCTCGCAGGAACGCAGGGCGCAAGTCCCGCTGGAAGCTCAATTACCTGCGGAGCAGATGGACAATGGCATCCGTCTGGCGAAGCCAAAGGCATTCCGGCCATGAGTGCGGCGCAACGCCAGGCGCTATACGGCCATCAGACTGGCGGAACTCACCAGGACGCCGCACAAACGGCTAAACAGCGACGGCTTGAGGCGCTAAATTCCACGAGTGTAGCTATTGATTTCACCGGCAAAGACGAGCAGCAACAGGGGCAAAGGATCGCGCCCGAGCCAGGTAGCCCTAACCCAAGATATTTTCCGGCAACATCGCGCGAGCCTGGCACTGGCAACATTCAGCCCATTGATTGAGGCGATCATGCCGACAAGCCGGCTTCCACACCCGCTAAGTACGGTTGGGACACGTACACCGGCAAAAATTATCGAATATTTGAAGGCACCGTTCTCGAAACGGTCCTGACCAACCGAATAAACGGCGCGTTCGCCGGGCCAATTAACACGATGCTAACCACGGATGTGTGGTCCCACGATCACCAGCAATTGTTGATCCCTCAAGGAACGCGCTGTCTCGGCACGGTAAGCGCGGTGAACGGCGCGGCGCAGCAGCGGCTGTTCGTAGCGTTCCATCGTTGCATCATGCCCGATGGATACTCGCTAGATCTCGACAAATTCCCGGGCCTTAACCAAATTGGTGAAGTCGGTCTGCGTGACTTGGTAAACCACCATTACTTCCAGATTTTCGGGGCGTCGTTGGCAATTGGAGCGGTCGGCGGACTGGCGCAAATCGGAAACGGATACTCGAACTTCGGCTACGATCCCTCAGTTTCCATCAGGAACGGTGTTTCACAGCAGATGGGCCAAGAATCGATGCAGATCCTTGATCGATTTCTGAATCAGCTTCCGACATTTATCGTCCGTGAACGCTCGCGGGTGCGGATCTACCTATCTGGCGATCTTGAGGTCCCTGCATACAAGAATCACGATCTAGACCCGGCTTTGTGAGAAGGAGCGAATCGATGTTGTGCCCAGCTTGCAGGACCCAATGCGATGACACATCTACCTTTTGCCAAACGTGTGGGCACAGAGTCGTGGGCGGCAGACTCCCGTGGCTACTCGTCGGTTGCCCGGCCGCAGTATTGCTGCTGGTCGCGTTAGCGGCAATCGTCGCGCTAGCACTGAAACGTTTGGGGTGAATTCAGAAAGAGGGGAAATGACAAAATTCATCAGTAATTGTCGATGGCCTAAAATCTCCAAAAAACTGGCTGTGGCGGCAACAATTACTGCAGCGGCGTTGCTTCTCATGCCGACGCCGGCCGCGGCACTGTTTGGACTTGGCGATATCGTATTCGATCCGACAGCGTATGCGACGCTCGCGAAAATTTGGTCGTCTAACGCGAGCACGCTCACTAAGGTAACGGAAGAAGTCACCCAGCTTGGACAGATTTATGCGAACGGCGTTCAAACGTACAAGCAGGCGTTGGCGATGGCGCAACGAGTCAATCAGTTTACCCGCTTAAATTGGCTTACGGTCGGCATTACCGAAATACATGATGCGACTGCTAATCAATTTGGCGAGGCTGCAAATTGGGCGGCTCTGGTCAACGGGAATCCCGCTTTGGCCTCCTCGGTTTGGAAGAATGCCACCCTTCCGATGAGCGCGAATAGCAGCACCTTTCTGTCGGGAGAAATGCTAGGATCGAGCGCAAACCTCGCAAATTTAGCCAGCGTCGAAGCCAGTGACGGTTCTTCCAGTAAATGCCTTGGAGAGATCGCGGAGTACCGTTCCGCCGCTCAAACGAATACCATTGCGATCGCGCAGCTTCAGTCGGCGGATAACGATGACAGCGACGCCACTAACTCGGAGATCGAGCAGCTCAACCTGGTGAACGCCGCGCAAGCCGCAGGGCTTCACGAACAGCAGAGTCAGGGAGCACTTCACGCCTGCCTTGTAGAGCAGCAAGTTTTGGCGAATACCTGGCAACGTAACGCCGCCGCTGAGGCGATGAATTCGTATGGAACGGCAACCGTATCGCGCCAGACCGACGCGACCGAGTACGGCAATGCTCAAGAAACGTATTACGGCTACGTTCCTCAGTAAAGGCAACTTTTATGACCAAAAGAATCTTCTTCGTTTGCGTTTTGATATTCCTTCTTCTGCCATCGTTGAGCTTGGCGGCAGCACCTCCGGCCATTGGCACGAACTGGCTTCTGAGCGTCACTTCTCAGGTGGACACGCTGACTACAACGCACGGCGACGCCTTGATGGATATGGGGGTGACGGAGCTAAACTTTATCGCTCTTATGGCGTTAATCGCCATGGTCGTGCGCTGGAACTTGGCCCACATGGTAATCGGTTATCGACCGGTAAACTTTACGGTCGGCGATCTCTTTGTTTTCTTTTTCAAACTGTTTGCCTGCTCGTTGATGCTGCACTACTATTTCAATCCATTTCCAGGGACCGCGATCAGCTTGCATAATCTCTTCGCCGCCGTAGCGCAGGCGATTGCGTCCACGCTGGATCAAAACATCATGAACGATTTTCTAACGCGAGTTCGCAAAGTCGGTGACAGCAGCCAGAGACCTGTAGGCCTTGACCTCATCGGAGTGATTGTCTATTTCGGCGTTATGGTCAACATGGCGCTTATTGATCTTGCGATGTTCGCAGTTGATGCCTTCGGCTGGGTGGCGTACGGCTTGTTTTCACTTTTCGGACCGCTTGCGATCCCGCTGTATATGACGAAAAATTTCCAGTCGAAATTCTGGGGATGGCTGGACGGGCTGATCGTATTTTCCTTTTACCGTGCTGTCTCGGCCGGTTTCTCATTCATTTGGCTCAACGTATTGGTGGGTTTCTTCGATAACACCGTCGCTGGCGATTACAGCATCGGCCACTGGTTGGCGATCTTGGGAACGCTCATTATGCTTTCGGGCGCTTTCTTCTGGGGAATGTTTAAGATCCCGATGATCACCAGCATGTTATTCGGCGGCGTTGGCGCGGCGGCGCAGGGTTTCACGTCTTCCGTTACCGGACTGATTACCGCAGCGGCCGAAGCGGCAATCTTGGCTTAGGGGTCTCACAGGAAATGGTTAAGGAAATAGCGAAAGCCGATATCGTTGCGACCGAGGTTTACACGTCGCATTACAGTGAACGTCGCATTATGCGGGCGCTCATTTACGCCCTCGCAGCCGTCGTGATGCTGGAGACATTCGGCCTCCTGCACTTGGCTGACAAGCGCCTCGTTTACCGGTACATCCGCATTAACGAGATAGGTCAAGCCGCACCGATTTCATACAACGATCTCGATTATTCACCCAGAGAGGGTGAAATCCGCACTTTCCTAACCGAATGGGCTACGGACCGGTATGCGAGGCTCCGTGACACTGTCTCCAAAACATACCCCAGGAATTTCTTTTTTCTTAGCGATCAGCTCGCCAACCAGTTGATGACCGATGATGTCCGAAATCACACGATCGCGAAGGTAATTGCTGGTCAAATCGACGAGAACGATTTGACTGTAAACAACGTGGTCTTCACATCGCTTGGCAAGGAACGAATCGGCAAGGCCGCCATGTATGCCGGGACTGCGATCATCGACTGCCTCAAATTGTTTCCAGGCGGTGTCCCGCGAAAGGAGCACTGGTAGATGACGGTCACTTTCTATTTGAATCCAGATGAAGTGTCCAAACGGTCTGTCAATTTTCCGCAGTTCGCAACCTTTAACCCGCTGGGACTCATCATCACCGATTTGCATGAAGCGAGGGCGACCCAGTAGGGAGCTAAGCCGTATGAGCTTTGATCTCATTCTTCCTTTTTTGCCAGCGCGAATTCAGGATTTACTTCTGGATAAGCGAATCTCCGATCTCTGTATCAATGGAGACCGAAGTGTATTTGTAGAATCCGACGGAATCATGCGTCCAGTCGAGGGACTAAGAATTCAGCGGGATCACCTCAATGCCGTGATCGAACAAATCGCGCGGGTTCTAGGTCGGGATATTACCGAGAAGGACCCCATTCAAGACCTTCGGCTTCCTGATGGCTCGCGTGTCGGAGCAGTCTATTCACCGTGCAGTCCGAACGGGCCGACGCTCACGATTCGCAAATTCAACCGCTGGTTTACTACAGCCGAACTAGTCGAATCCGGGGGTTTGCCCGCACTCGTTCGGGACATTGTGGTTGAAGCCATTCTTCATCGGCGCAATGTGTTGGTCAGTGGCGGGACCGGCTCGGGCAAGTCAACAATGCTCAATGCGTTCACTGCCCACATACCTGCCGCAGATCGTCTTATCGTGATTGAAAAGCCGATTGAATTACAAGTTAATCATGCAAATGTAGTCCGATGGGAGGCCATCGACGAGCTTCCCGGGCGCCCCGCCATTAGTGTCGCGCACCTTATAACGGCCGCACTCCGGCACCGTCCCGACCGCATCATCGTCGGTGAGGTCCGAGACCACTCTGCGTATGACATGTTGCAGGCGATGAATACCGGGCACAGCGGCTCGATGACAACTACACATGCCGACTCGGCCATATCAGCTCTCCATCGGATTTCAGATTTAGCTCTGTCGGCACATTCCAATCTCGACCATCAGTTTGTCCGGTCGCAAACGGCAGATGCTCTGCACTACGTTCTGCAAGTGAATCGATACCCTGACGGAGCGCGGCGCGTGACAGAGATGGTGAAGGTTCTCGGCTACAACACCTTACGCCACGTGTTCGAAGTGGATGTGATTTACCGATTTGAACCGGCGAAGTTGCATGAAGTTCCTATGAAAGGAGGCTGCTTTGCCAAAACTAGCAGCGGAAGATAAAACCCCTACCGGAACGTACTCGATTCGGTTGCGTACGGATGTTTACGCCCAAATTGTCGGATATGGCACGTACCTAAACGAGCAGAGCCCGTCGACGGTCGGTCACGTGATTACCGAGGCGTTCAGTGCTGCGATCAAGGGGGATGCCGATTGGAAAACATTTTGGGATAAGAATGCCCAGAAATTCCACGCGGCGGTTGCAGATTCGGCGCCAGCCAAGCGCGGCAGAAAGCCAAAACCACAACCGCGCGCCGCGTGAATGAATTGAGTTTCCCTTTAGCATCTAGCCAAGAAAGGAGGTGAATGAAATGCCAGCAAATCAATATGAGAACGCAACCACAGTGGAGGGCGGTCCAAACGATCAGTCTGCCCGAGTTGCGACCGAGCAGCATTCAAGCAATGCAGTACAGCAGCAAACGCAAGCTGCGCAGCAGACGGCCGCGCCCGATCCAGCGATCCAGGCACAGCAGGATCGTCAAGATCAGCAGATCCGTAAGCAGCAAAATGCCGGAATGTCCATGAGCGTTTGGTAAGTGGCTGCGTTTAGCGGGGCAGAATACGGCCGGTTCTGTTCCGCTTTGAGAGACCAGGAGTAAACAAAATGAATTGCGTAGCTAAATTAGAATTCAGTGGCGAATTCGTCCGATGCTGCGGCAGAAAAAGAGCAACAGAATTAGCCCGTAGATTGGGAGTTCTCGGTGTTTTCGCGAGGAGCATTCCGGTAGCGGGTGGAATTGTCGGCTGCGCCGACATCGTTTTTCATGACAGCCCACCCCTTGCAGGGTGGGCCTCGGGCGCGCCCGTTTCATTTGTTGGTTTTGGCCAGTACAGGGTCACATGGGTGACCTTGGCCCAAACCTACGATTTTTAGGTGATCCGCGCCGTGAGGAAACGTCGGAATCCGCGCTCGCTCACCGCTTGCGCAAATGTCAAAGTAACCACCGAGGAGCTGCAAGCAATCCGTCTTAGGGCTAGTGTGGAAGGCCTCACGGTCAGCGAGTGGGGCCGCTCCAAACTCCTCGGATCGTTGGACGTCGATCCTGTCGTTCGAACCATGATGGCGGAGTTTCTCGCCATGCGCCGGATCGTCCTGGCGCTCTACACTGAGCTCCGGCGCGGCGGCAAGGACATATCTCAAGCAGCAATCGACAACCTCGTTTCCGATACAGACTACCGCAAATACGCCATGGCGGACCGCCGCATTCGTGAAACTCTGCAAATCCCGCAAGAGACGGATCCAAAGCTCACCCAACAACAGAAAGGAACAAAAGAACAAGTATGAACAGCATAAGTGCGACTCCGGCCTGGCCGCGCCGACCTCCGCTTTGGTCGAGCGCGGCGGTGTGCCTTTCTCTGTTGCTTGGCCTTTTATATTGCTGCGCGACAGTGAAACTGATGCCAGGAAATGAGGGCCGGCTGTTCCCGGTTTATCTCAAAAGCGCGGCATGGAGTCTGATCCCGCAGTTCCCGTCATTCGGCAAACATGTCCACGTTCAAACGCACAGGTTTTTGATGCCGGATGGTTCGGCAATTGAGATCCCGCCAAAGGTTCTGCACGGCAACTTACGAGCCGTCATATACCGGGGGCGGTCTGCTCTGGAGTTATTCAGAGGAGCGTTTGTCTCCTTCGCTTCGACGCTCTTCGTGCTTCTTTGTGTTGGTCTGATTCTCGACCGGACTCATGAAGCTGAGTCCCGCAATGGCCGCCGCTTGCGAGGGCCGCGCACCGTAAGCCGCTGGAGGTTCAACCTCGAAACAATGGGAGACGGTCTTCGGTTCCGGCTCACGAATAAACCCAACCTGCTGGAACGGCTCAGAGACAAGAGGGGCTTGGACCTGGTCTTGCGACGATCCAAAGAAGCGCAGCACATACAAGTTTCCGGGGACACCGGCACCGGCAAGTCTACGATCATCCGAACCATCCTCTACCAAGTCGAGGCACGCGGCGAGACCGCGATTGTGTTCGATCCCGAACGCGAATATTTGAAGGAGTTCTACGACGAGAGCCGGGGAGACATCATTCTGAACCCAAAGGACCAACGATGTCCATATTGGGCTATCGGCGAAGAAGCTGATGATGAACCGCAGGCGACGCCGATAGCCAATGGATTGTTCCCGGAAGAGCCCACGCAGCAAAAGTTCTTTCTCAATCACACGCGAGCGATCTTTGCGTATCTGCTCGCCTACTACAGGCCGACGGTTAATGAGCTCGGGCATTGGATGGCGCACCCGGAGGAAATTGACAAACGGGTCAAAGGCACGGAGCACGCACACACCATGACCGAGAATGCGGCGCCGCAACGTGCCGGGATTCTCGGGACGCTCAACGAAGCGGGGAAGCCCCTCCGCATGATGCCCACTCACCAGGAAGGTCGGAAAACGTTCACCGTTCGCGGATGGGCACGGAAGCGCGAAGGTTGGATCTTCGTAACATCAACGTCTGAAACGATCGACGCTCTGCGACCGCTGCAAGGCCTTTGGCTTGACATGCTCATTCTCAAGCTCCAGTCCGACGATGTCGCCGAAGACGCAAAGCGATGCTGGTTGGTGTTGGACGAAGTGCAAGAATTACAGCGGCTTCCCCAACTCCCGAAGGCGTTAACCCGCCAGCGCAAGTCCGATAACCCGATCGTCGTCGGATTTCAGGGCATGGCACAAATTGACGCCAACTACGGCAAGCAGGCCGAGACCATGCTGAGCCAGCCGTTCTATAACTTCATGCTCAGAACACAGGAATCCCGTGCCTCAAAGCACCTCAGCGAGCGCATCGGTAGCGTCCAATACGGGTCAAAGAGTCGAAACCGGCATCAATCTTCAATAATCGCCATCGCACGTACAGCACGGAGCGTGTCATTGAGCCGCTCGTGCTGCCATCTGAAATCCAGGAGCTGGAAGACCTGACCGGGTACTTCGTCGCAAGCGGCAAAGTAGTTAAGATCGCGTTCGATGTTCCGCCAAAACGCGTGCTAGCCCCCGGCCTCATTGAGCGGATGATTCCGAATGTGCAGACCCGACCGTTGGAGCCAGAACCGGCAATCGCTGCGGCTAGGCCGGAGCCTCCCCCGTCGTCTGCGCCGGATGACCATAAGGCTGGCGTAGCCGCGGCAGCCGCATTTAATTAAGAGTAGGTCCGCGATTCGATCCATGGTTGATCCATCAAAACCGCTTACGCCTACGAAGGTCAAGGAGTACTACAAAAGCGAATACTCAGCCGCTTCCAACTCCTATTTTTCTCAGTCGGGAACGCTGCAAGGTCATTGGCACGGCGAACTCGCCGCTGAGTTCGGCCTCACTGGAACCGTCGAAGCTGAAGCTTTTGATCGGTTGGCGGACGGGCAGAATCCCGCAACGTGCCTTCAGCTAATCGCCCATCGCGATACGCACCTCACACGGGAAGGCAAGGAGGTTCCGCATAGAGCCGGATGGGATCTAACTTTCAACGCTCCGAAAACCGTTTCCTTAACCGCGCTGGTCGGAAATGACGATCGCGTTCGCGAAGCTCACCGCCAGGCGGTTATCCAAACACTCAATTACCTGGAGCGATACACCCAGGCGCGAATGGGCGGCAACGCACCGCCACAAACAACGGGCAAGTGGGTAACCGCAACATTTGAGCACGACACAGCCAGACCCGTCGATGGGTATCCAGCACCACACCTCCACACCCACGCAATCGTTTTCAATATGACCAGTGATGGTGACGGGCAGCGCCGGTCGCTTCAGCCGTATGAGTTCTTCCGCGCTCAGGCGATGGCGACCGCCATTTATCAATCGGAACTCGGCAATAACCTGAGGAAGCTCGGATATCAAGTTGTCCGCGGAACCAATGACGCGCCGGACATCGCTGGTTACACAACTGAATATTTGGCAGCCGAGAGCCTGAGAAATGGGCAGCTCAAGCAACGTCTGGAAGAGCTGGGAATGACCGGACGCCGTGCAGAAGACATCATTAACCATCAGAACCGGGAAGAAAAGCTGAAGATCACTCCAGATGAATTGCGAAAGCTGCACCGGTCGCACGCAGAGCTCTTCGGCAACCAGCCCGACATCATTGTTTCAGCGGCAGCGAACAAGCCCGCGCGTGCCATATCTGAGGAGGAACGCCTCAAGCTGACCTCGGAATCCGTCTCCTCTGCCGGACGTAAGCTAACAGAACGGACCGCCGTGATCGAAGAGCACAAAGTTATCGAACAAGCGCTGAAATACGGGCACGGTCGCGTTCTGGTTGGCGATGTAGAGGAGGAACTTGCGAAGCAACGAACCGAGGGGAAACTGATTGCTGTGCACCACGTCCGTCCACATGCTCCGGGTCACCGGTACACGACACCTGCGATGATTCACATGGAGCGCGATGTGATCACTCGTGTCCTGGAAGGGCAGGGTAAGCTTTCTGCCGTCGTAAAGGATGCTGATCTCAGCCGATTCGAAATCTTGCAGAACAACGAACGCCGACAGGCTGTGATCCGCGGACTGCTCGGCACGAGTGACCAGGTAGTCGGTGTCCAGGGCGGGGCTGGTACGGGCAAAACGACGGCCCTTGGCATCGTTCGGGAAATTGCAGAACACCATGGTTTCGAAGTAAGAGGCTTGGCCCCGACGTCGCGCGCCCGAAATGCGCTGCAGGAATCAGGTGTCCAGTCCGAAACGCTTCAGAAGCATCTTCTGCGTTCGACCGCTCATTCAGAAGAAGCTATGCCCAGGCTCTACTTCGTGGATGAGTCCAGCCTGTCTTCGACGGCGCAGATGTACAAATTCCTCGGCGGACTTGAAAAGAAGGATCGAGTCATTCTTGTCGGTGACATTAGACAACATCAGTCGGTTGAAGCCGGGCGCATCTTCGAGGAACTTCAACAAGGGGGCATGAAAACGGCACAACTGAACAAGGTCGTGAGGCAAAAGGACGAAGATCTAAAACGTGCTGTGATTCTGATGGCAAACGGCAGGATTACTGATGGCATACAAGCATTGCAGGAGCAAGGACGTGTTCACGAAATGGTACACCGGAGGGACCGTTTCGGCGCGATAGCGAAAGCCTACGTTGCCAGCCCGGAAAACACACTGGTGGTTTCACCGGACAACAAAAGCCGGCAGGAAATCAACTCGGCCATTCGAGACGAGCTGAAAATCCAGGGTAGCCTGACGGAAGAGCAGGTATTCCAAGTGCTCGTCCGCAAGGACATTCACGCGGAGGACCGGCGGTATGTCCATTCATATCGGCCAGGGGATTCCCTCCGCTTCCATACAAATCTTCCCACCTTAAATGTCAAGTCTGGACAGACCGGAACTGTCGTAGAGGTCAAGCCGGACCAAAACATGCTCTCGGTAAAGCTCGGAGATGGTTCCGGGCAGCGGTTCCTAACGTTCAATCCAGCGACCCGCTCGAACCTTAGTGTATTCGAGTCTGAGGATCGTCCTTTCGCGATTGGCGACCGCATCCAGTTCACGACGCCTTGGAAGGAGAAGGGTGTTGCTTCCCGCGAAACTGGCCGGATCGAGCACATTGAAAAGAATGGCAACATCGCTGTACGGCTCGAAACGGGTCGTCGAGTGGCTTGGAACCTGAAGGAGTATAACTACCTGGATCACGCATATGCGATGACGAGTCACTCATCACAAGGAATGACAGTGGACCGTGTATTGATTCACGTGGACACAACCGATTCGCGGGTTCGCGGACTCGTGGTTAAGACACTTTCATATGTCGCCACATCTCGCGCTCGCTACGATGCGCAGGTCTTCACCGATGATGCCGGCCAACTCGGTCGTGCGCTGTCCCGGGAGAGCCTAAAGGAGACCGCCCTCAGTGAGGCGCAGGTTCAAAAATACAGGGCCGAGTATGCCATAACCTAGTGTGGGCATCGTCGGTCGGCCTGATGATTCGAAGATTTGTGAAGTCACCGAGCGACTTCTTCCGTGTGATTGAGCGAGTGCTGAAAAAACGTTAACAGCGCAACGAGCGCCCAAGTGTCTTGCTTACAGTAGGCAAGGAGCGCTCGCTTAAGGCGAGCCTCTTCGGCAATGGTCGTATCACACCGTAGCATCCGCTCCCATGCGAGCCCGGCTTCTTCACCATTGCCTACTTGCATTCCTTTGTAGGTCAAGCCTTGTAGGAGTGCGGGAAGTACGGACTTCAGGGAAAAGGAACCCTGGAAGCGGGATGATAAACGTTCCGTCTCACGAAGGGAAGAAGATCCCATACGCGGCACTTAAGAGCATCGACCCGTGTTCGATAGGCCGGGAACCAACGCGCCAGGTCTTCAAGTCGCTGTGACTCGAAGCTTGCGTTGTACGCGATGATATGGCCCCTTCCGCCAATCGCCTGCGACAAGCCTTCAAAGAAATCTCGCCGTCGATCATTTTCATCTTCAGCCAGGAATTCGAAATGCTCCACCCGCGCGTCGGGTGTTTGCTGGCGATGTAAAGACCACTGGAAAGGAATGTGGCCATATGGACCCATTCCGGTGTGCTTTGGGATGGCGGGGAAGATCGTTTCAAAATCCATGAAGTAAAGCGGGTATTCCAGAATCGAAAGCTCGCTCGACATTTGCTCATTGAACCAGGTCCGACCGCTTGTTACACAACTGCGAACGTTCTGCTGTAACTGGGACAGCGGGAAGTCGGGCGGAATGTCTGGTATCAGTGAAATATTCGACTCCGCCAGCTTAGTGGCCTTCTTTGCACTGAGGTTCGGGAGTGTGAAAATGTGGTGATCGGGCAATGGCCGGGAAACGCAGCTTGAGCGAGTTTACTTACTTGAAGGCCCTGATCAAATTGCTCCTCCTGATTTGCGGAGCCGGTTACCTCTTCCGGCGAGTTAATCTGCAAATAAAGCCGTTTCAAACACTGAACTCCGGTTACAAATCTTGACTTGGAAAGCCGGACTGATTCAGTGGCTCTTCCTAAAGCGGAGAGCGGGAGATGATCGACTGCAAGCGACATGACTCTAGAGGTATAGTGCGCGCCGGGAGCGACTTTTCGACTGGTCTACCTCTCGTAGACTGATCCCGTCGCGTCGGATTTGCCTTACATTTCGGGTTGAGTCGTTGGATTCTGAGGGTACGGCCAACCAAGCGTCTGGTCCACTTTGACTTTGAGTTCTGCGAACCCAACCGGTTCCGTCAAATTACGAATGCGAGAAAGCGCAACGGTCTTCTGATTCCCAAAAACCTCCTCGATTCGCGCCTTGGAGACAACATAGAATTCCCAGCGCTTCACATCGCACACTTCACAGAGATCGGGATCTCTTTCGAGGTGGAGGCAAAATACATAGCAGTCAGCCGAGCGCGCAGGCTCAGTCGAGCTGGTATTTGTTTCGCAGTCCCAGCCGGTCTTCCTTCCTATGTCGTATTGAATGGAAGAGGGCTTCGTCTGAGGCCATGCCTGCAAGTACCCAGAAGCTTTAACCTCGATCTCCTTGCCTTGATACATCAGGTCCGTTCGATGCCATTCGCGTCGCGGCCGGTCTACGACACAAAGCGCTGCTCCAACGATGAACTCGGCAAAGACCGACCGATTTCCGTTAGACATAATGTCCGAATAGGCCCACTGCCAGAAATGGCCGAAACTCTTCCCCAGCTCCGGAATTATCTCGTTCGGCCCAATCATGCGCACTTCTCTCATGGCGTCTCCCAAGGCTCTTATCGGCCAAAGCTGGCGCAGCGATAGATTTTTGCGAAGACCGGCGTACCGGTACGGAGCGCGTCAAAGCGCGATGCCGCAAAGCAGCAGTCGCTCGGCAAGAGCCGTCCACACTGGCCAGAAGCGTTCGGGTCTGGGCCTTTGACGTCCTTCAATCCATTGCCTGGTCTGCAGGTGAGAAATCAATCAGTCCATTGCGGCGGAATGTTTTCTCGCCCGTGCACGGCACCCAGTTAGACCTGCAGCGATGGCAGCATTTGTATCGCTATACCTGCCCGAACGTACGGTGTCAACTACCCCTTCTTCCACGAGAGGGCCAGCCGGACAGATAGAGGCGGTCGCTTTCGTGGGGTCAAATCATCGTCCATCGTTGATTATTTAACGAAGGCGCTCTGGTCAGGAAGGGCGAACGAACCCCTGCAACCAAAGCGTTCCCACAATATCCCCGCCGATTGCCGGCCTGTGGCCGTCCCGGATGTTTTCGTCCAAAACATAAAGATCTAAGTCAACGTCGGTATCGCCCTCGTTGAGCCTTAGCATTGTGGTTGTGAACCGCCAGGCGGGAAGCCCGA
The DNA here is from genome assembly GCA_965277435.1 of Bryobacteraceae bacterium. Classification (GTDB taxonomy): domain Bacteria; phylum Acidobacteriota; class Terriglobia; order Bryobacterales; family Bryobacteraceae; genus Bog-105. The sequence goes on from OZ255821.1 coordinate 492,044, forward strand.
GGAATTCTACCCCCTCCGCTTCCTTGACGACACCGCGAAATTGGTAGTCGCCAGGGCCGGGCTCCTCATGTTCCGCCAAAATGTATGAGAGGCCAAACCCATCCGTAGACGCTATCCCGCTATCCGATCTATTCATCGGAAGTAGCATGGCCGCTCCTTGGAGATGCACTTTACCAATTTCGGGATGTACAACGGTCTCATTCGGATCCGGAACTTCGACGTGATACGCAACAGCCGACAAGGTGACATCTAAGTCGGCTTCTGTCTGGTAGGCGCCAGCATTAAGGGCGTAGTAAGGTTCAAAAAACGTGATCTTTGCATCGCCGAGGCGAGCCGTGATGCACGCTTCCAGACCGAAGCTGGATTCCGAGACACCCAGGACGTTGATTGATTGAGTTTGTCCACGACTTCCAACCGGGAAAGCGCTGTGGAGATAATTCCGCGATGAATTATCAGCGACAACAATGCCGAGGCTGCCGAATCCGCTCTTCGCATTCTCGATCAGAGTCACGTCAGCCTTCCCGGTACCTTTCGCGCCGCGCCAACTCGGATAGCGGCGTCTTCCGATAACGTCGCCCCGTGTGACTCCAATGTCCAGAACGCGCCCGAGACCCTCCGGGACATCCTTCAGAACTGCGCCCCAGTGATTACCGTGTCCCATGTAAACTCCTATTGCGGTTTGGGATCCTCGTGGTTACCCAGAATGTCGTGCATTACGTCGTCAAAGCTCTCGTCAGAGATCCCCATATGCGCGGCTAGGCCTCGTGCCAGATTGCGATGAGCCTTTGCGCTAAAGATGGGCTCACGTAATAGGTCACGCTTTACTTGCTCGTAGTCTGCGGGGCTCCGATGTGCGATTCGACCAAACTCTTCTTCGAAACCAGGCCAGCCCCGCTCAAGAAATGCATGCGAAATCCTGGAATAGTTCTCCGACCCAACTGTTTTGGGGCCCGGGATCGGCGGCAAGCCTTCCACTAGCGCCATGAGTTGGATCGTCAACGGATCGGTTGGCGGCTCCGCAAGTGCTCGCAAAAACCAGGGAAGCTCTTCCTTCGCCTTGGCCTGCCGTTCGCGAAGTTGTCGTCCGTACTCCAACTCCCCGCTCGCCACTTCGCTATCTGGTTCGAATTCGAGAGAGCGCTGCAACACTCCTTCGGCTTCATCGAGCCGTTGCAGGTCCACGAGCTGAACGCCTTGTCCGCGCAACGCCCGGGCAATCTGCTGAGCGGGGGCCCAAGCTCGCACGGTTGCTGCTCGAACGTAGCATTCGAGAGCTTCTTTGTGCCGCCCCAACTGCCCGAGGACGAAGCCCTTCTCGCTCCAGTGCTCGGGATGATCCGGCTCCAGTTGAAGGCCGCAGTCGAGGCGAAATAGAGCCTGGTCAAAACGCTTCTGCTTCGAAGCCAGGACTGCCAAGATGTGCCAAGCGTGGGAATAAGAGCCGACAACCCACATGATGATCTTTTCGAGCGGGCGAGATGTCACGTACTTTGTGTGGGCAAAGAACTCGTCTCGGTCCCAAAAGGCGATTTGCACGAAACTTGCCGTTTCGTTGACGGGTTTCCAGCCCGGGGGCATCCCGTCAACTGCATGTTCCAAAAGAGCCTCCGCTTCATCCATTCGCCCTTCGGCCATCAGCGTGAGGGCCCGTTCGTTGAACCTTGCTTCCAGGCAATCATCCATTGGCGAGTGGTCGGTCGGATTGTCAAATGCCCCAGCGTGGAATAGGTCTCCTTGTTCCTCATCGTTGTCCTCCACGATCTCGTCGTCAGAGTTTTCATCGACCTCTTCTTCCTCTTCGAGCAATGAATTGTCGTCATCCGTAACTTCGACCTTAAATCCCGGCGAACTCAGATCAATTTTCGCAACGCCATCCGCGAATGAGCAGACATCGGGCACCATCCAAAGCGATTCGCGATAATCTTCTAGCTCGGCGGCCTCTTCCGGAATGGCGGTCCACCGCATCGTGCTAAAGCCGTCGCCGCCTGTGGTTGGCCGATAGAAATGGCCTCCACTCGAAATGGTGAGACATTCGTCCTCGACGGAGATACCCCACCAATGAAAGGTTTCGATCTCGTCAAACTTGCGGCGGGGCGATACCACTGAAACCGTGACATTGATGCCCGCTGTTACCCGTGGAAGGGCGGCTAGAACATGCTGTAATTTGGCTATGCTAACCAGTTCGGCCGCCTTAGTAATTCCAGCTGCCGCAGCCCTCCTAAGCAAGACTGCGGCCGCTTCCAGAAGTGCATAGTCCTCCGACTTGAATTGGTAGCATTCGCTCATCTTTAGTTCACACGTTGCTTTTGCAAGAACGAAGTCGTGGCGATATCATTGATTCGCCCGAACGGCAATCGCTGCGAGCTTATCGCCATCTGATTCGTCAAAACCGGATTGCATTGCAACTCGCTTCAACTGCTGTGGAAAATCGAAGGACTTTCGCTCGATCTCAATTTTCTCCTGCTGTTCAATGAGCGGAGTTAGCTGCTTACGATAAGCGGCCGCTCTTGCGGTGGCGATCGTGCCCTGTACCGATTTGACGACCCCAATCTGCTTTTGAAGATTTTCCAGCTCGCTTCTGTCAAAAGAAAGCGCTTTTTCGATCAAGTCGAGCATCCCCGATATGAAAGCCGGGTTGGACTGCAAGTATGCTTTTTGAAGCAACTCTTCCACATTTGCCACTTGATTGCTCCAGGCGGCAACATTAGGCTCAAGGTCCAAGATCTGAGCGGGATCTCGCATCGACCTCGTTTGATTGGTGATTACCGCTTTGACAGCCTTTATGCTTTTCAGATGAAGCTGGATTTCACGCATAGCGCGTTTGGCATCAGAAGGATAGGCAGCACTTTGCCCGACATGAAATCCGGCATAACTCGATGCCGCTAAAATCACTAAGCCCACCCCAGCCGCTAACGCGCGCGGTGCTGGAGAAAGTTTCTGCTTCAGATATTTCTTTGCCAACCAGCCAAATGCGAAGACAAAGCCGAAACAGATGGTCATCGGAATGTTCTGAGTCCGATCAATAGAGAACTGTCCAGCGTCAAAGGCAAAAAAGAAGGCCATGAATACGGTCGCAAATGCAGCGACCCAAAGCTGCCAGAGTTTGCTCTTTACGGCGGGTAAGGGTTGCTGCAGATCCATAGGCAGACTTCTTATCGGCTAGTACGAGCGCCCTTTGATACCAGAAGTTCCTGATAGATCTGTTTTCAATAGGCACGTTGTCAGTCAACTTTGTGCAAGGCTCAGGGGCGACCCAGTACTAACCGAATTCCAAAAGCCGAGAGTGATAACCGGCTTCAAGTTGACAGGGAGGGGTGGTCGCGTATATTGATGCCCCAGTTCCATGCTGGCTGGCTCTAAATCGTTAGCGACCAGCGGCTAAGGTCGCCACCGTGGCGTACACAAATTATCCGAGAAAATTCCGTACGACCCTCGACTAAGTGATTGCGGAGCTGACGCTTAGCGCACATATTCACCCACAAATCAGCGGATAAACAACAAGTCTCGATGTTAAAAACACTTTTTTCCTGCGCGCCCCGTCAAGCCGTTCTCGATGGCACCGCCGACTTCGTTGTTAATCTCGCTGATCTGCTCCAGCTAACCGAGGCTGAAGCACGAGACTTCCTCGAATCGAACGTACTCACCTCCGGCATGGAACTGCTTTTGGAGCAGACCTTTGGGCGTATGGGCGGCGACAAGTCCACCAGCGGTATCTACAAGCTCTCGGAATCGATGGGGGGTGGCAAGTCCCAAAGCCTGTTAGTTGCCGGTATTCTGGCCCGTTTTCCCCACCTCGCAAGCATCGTAGGTTTCCAAAAAGCCCTACCCAAGATCAAGGCCGAGGTGGTGGCTGCCTTTACCGGGCGCTCCACCGACCAGAAGGTCTGGATCGCCCTTGGTAGGCAGCTCGGCGTCGAGTTTGCTCCCGATCGTGCTCCCTCTGAAACCGAGTGGCGCAACGCTCTTAGGGACCGTCCGGCTCTCATTCTGCTTGACGAGTTGGCGTTCTATCTCGTCCACGCGGCGAGCCAAGGCTCGAAAGACGAAGGCACCCGCTTGGCAACACTGACGGGGCTTGCGCTAACAAACCTGTTCGGGGCCGTTCGCGATTACAAAGAGTGTGCTCGCTGTGTCCTCATAGTTGCCGACCTTCAAAAAGACTGGGAACAAGGTGCAGAGGAACTGGCAAAACTTCTCCGCGCCAACAGCACGTTAGGAGGCACGATCAACAGTGTCAACAACGAGATGTCGAAGGGTGCGCAATCCATTTCGCCGGTCGACAATCAAAAAGATGAACTCTATGCCATTTTGCGGAAGCGCTTATTCAAGCAGATAGCCGTCACCGAAAAAGAGAAGAACGCGGTCGCAGACGCCTACATCGCCGAGCTGGCCAAAGCCTCCGCAATCCTCGAACGTCCGACGGTCAAAATCCGCGAAGAGATTCTGGTCTCGTACCCTTTCCATTTCTCGACGAAACACCTGATCGCTTCATTCAATGACAATCCAGGTTTCCAGAGGACCCGTGATGTGATCCGCCTCATGGCAGCCATCGTTCGGGGTCTTTGGGCCAAAGGCGACGCTGAAGTCCAACGTCACTCGCTCCTTTCTCTCGAGACCGCGGATCTCAACAATCCCACAGTTCCAGCCGCTTTATCGAGATCAAGAAATCTCTTCAAGACGCCCTTCAGACCGATATTGCGAATAACGGCACCTCGCACGCGGAGAGCGTGGATGACGACAATGCAGGCTTAGCCACGCGATGCGCGAAGTGGATTTATGCTGCTTCACTAGCCGACGTCCATCCCCAGGGCCTCACGGTAGAGGAATTGGCTGAGTATCTCCTTGCGCCAGGGCAATCGATCATCGGCATGCCCGAGGCGCTGAAGAAGCTTTACGACAATTGCTGGTACATCGAACAAACCAAGTCTGGTCGCTATCTCTTCAACAAGCACAAGAACCTGAATGCGCAAGTGAACAGCTACGTAAGGAGCTGCACCTACGCCGACCGTGACGCGGAGATCGAGAAAAAGCTCACCGAGAGGTTCGAGCCGAAGGACAAGCGCTGTTACCAGAAACTGGCTGTGCTGCCGCCCCTCGATGAGGTCCAGCTTGAGCGCGACAAAACAACCCTCTTGCTCCTAAAGCCCGACACCAACTTCGTTAAATTCTTCGGCAACGAGAAGTTCAAAAATCGTGTGGCCATTCTGACCGCCGACGATCAGTCGGGCATGTTCCCAGTAAATAAAAAGGCTGAGCGCCTTTGGGCTATCAGCCAAGTTGTCAAGGATCTGAACGTCGAGGATTCTCAGTACAAGAAAGCTAAGGACACGCTGGCGGAATATCAGACCGAGCTTTTCTTTGCGCTGAAGGCCGTCTTTAATAAGTTGCACTATCCACTTGTCGACGACAACGACGAGACAGCTTTGGTCCCAGCTCCTCTTCTCGACAGCTACATCAACGACAAAACCGGTCAGCGAATTCAGTACCGCAACGAGGAGGCCTCGAAAGGTGAATTCGTCGTTGAGGCAACCCTGCGCGACGCCAACAAATTCCAAAGCTTCTTGCCGACAAACGGTCAGGACAAGCTGAAGACTTACCAGCCGCTGCAGAATCGTATCCAGCAGTTCCTGTTCCCGGCCACGGGCCGCGCAACCTGGCAACAGATTGTTGACGGGGCCGCCTCAAAGGGGCGGATGCTTTGGACCGAGCCAGGCACCCTCGAACGAATGCGCGAAGTACTGATCACAGCGGGCAAATGGCGCGAGGACGCGGGACAGATCCAAAAGCCGCCGTTCGAGGAACTAACTGGTATCGCGATTGAGTACAACCGCGACAAAGACTCCGGCCGCATCGAAACCACCGACATCAAGCTTTCCCACGCGGATAAGATGCTCGTGCGGGAGGACAACGGGGAGTACAAGGAGACCCCTCACGATGTAGCTTTCGTCAGCGATGCGATGCTGATCGAATTTCGCGCCGTCGACTCGACAGGAAAGAACAAAGAAGGCAGACCCTACCGCATCGAAAATTCGATCGACATTCACCATGTGCTCCAAACCTCGACCACTCCCGGGCATCGCCTCGTAAAGGTTCAGGTGATTCCGCCAACCGCGGTGTTGAAGTTCACCTGCGATGGCATGAACCCGGCGAATAACGGCAAGCCCTATGTAAAGCCCGGCATCGACGTGGCTGAGGGCGCAACCGTCCGTCTGTTTGCCGAAAAAGGCGCGGTCTCGGTCGAGAGAAGCATTCCGATTCCGCACCCAGTCAGCACGGAAACCGGGCCAAAGTTGCCGCCGATAAATCCCGATACCACGGCAACTGTGAATGGCAGAGGATTTGCTCAAGTCGGTACGACCCGCTCCGGAACCTACAAACTTCTGACCAGCTTGCCAGATGACGCCCTGCTGCAGAAAGTGCAGGCTAAGGTAACCGTGGCCGCTACCGACAGTTCAGTTACCTTGACTTGGGATGGCAAGTCAAGAGTCACCCCCGCCCAGGTAATTGCGGCCTTCGAGTTCTTAGACAAACAGATTGAGGGTGGCGAATGGTGGCTGCGTTTCGATCAGGTGCATTTCTCAACAGGTAACTCTTTTGTGCAGTGGCAGATCAGCGGCAGCTACAACGTTGAGCCGGGACAAATCACGCAATGATGCAGAGAGCTATACACGATTTCGGAGTGGTCGACGAAAAGAGCGACGCTTTCGAGTTCACCGAAGATCCAATCGGAAATGAGGATTGCCGCCTGGTTGCGGTCCTCCAAACGGAGCGAGGTCCGCGCCGTACCGAAGTGGCAGCGGTCCCATCGAGCCAGTGGAACGTAGTGAGCGCCGCGGCGGTCAGGGAGCTGGCAGCCGAGATGGGCGACACAGAACGTGAAAAGAAAACGCCTACCTTCCGCAGCGGAGTTAATCGGATCAGTCCCCTTGTGGGTCGTGAGTTGGGCGTGCTGCTGATCGCGCTGATGGAAGACGGTGCCGCCGATCGCGCCGATACGCTGCTGCGCTCTTGGCGCGAACTCGCCCGAGAAGAGCGCTGGTGGTTGTATGCCAAGGCCGCCGCACCCGGCCAACGAGTCGGATGCGGGTGGCGTCGTGCTTTGTATCACGCCTTGAGTGAGGCCTCCATGGGGCATGTCGCGCCACCGGCGGAGGCTCAAAAAAAAACCTGTGGGAGCACCGCCAAACGCTTGCCGCCGAGGTCGACGGCACATCGCGTCGCCAAAGCCGCAGTCCAGTAAGCGGTTCCGAACCGAGCGCCAGGCGCGAAGGCCCTGCAACTAGGACTCGGCGCTCCAAAAACAAAACAGCGTCAGCCGCAAACAACGAAAACCAAATAGGCCTTTTCTAAGAATGAGTTCCAAAACCCTGCTCGAAGTGCAGTTTCCGATCGGCCCGCTTTCGCTCGAAAGCTATATCGAGAGGCTTCCCTACGTCGGTAAGCCGATGAATAGCTTAGGTAAATGGTGGGGCAGTAAACCGTTGGTGCTCGCGCGGGCTATTATCATCGCTTCCGTATTCCCGGCATCCGACGACCCCGAGCGTTGGCCGGCCGATCTCGCGATCTTCATGAAAGTTATGTGCCTCGACAATGCGGGCATGTGGAAGCGAAAAACTGCTCCGTTGCCTGCTGAGCTCTGCTACGAACACGCAGATTGCACCGAGCGCAATGAGTTGTTCGAGGAGAACGGAACCCGTTGGAAACGACGTGCTTCAGCCGATCCTCGGCTTGATCTTGAACAGCGCGTTTTTTTCATGTTGGACCATACACAGCAGCGAGAGTACTGTTGCCGTGTTGAAGAGATAGACGGGCCATCCGAAGAATCATGGGACGAGATCAATGCCCACCTCGGCACGTCAGCCTAGAGTTTGACGGACTTGGTGCAGCAGCTTTCAAAAAAGCGGTATGGCGCACGCTTGAAGGTTGGCGACGCCTTTTCGGGAAAGGGCGCGATCCCATTGGAAGCTGCTGAGCTCGGATGCGATGTCTATGCTTCCGATCTGAACCCGGTGGCAAGTCTTATCATGTGGGGTGCATTAAATCTTATTGGCGGGTCCGATGAATTTCGGGATCAAGTTCATAAAGCTCAGAGCGAGGTGTACGCCGAAGTTGACCGGTGGCTCTTAACCAAGAAACTCGAGACAAGCGAGGAAGGTTGGCGGGCCGAAGCCTACCTGTATTGCGTTGAAATAGAAGTGCCTGAATGGGATGGTTGGCGAATACCTATCTGTCCGACTTGGGTAATTGCCCCTAAGACCAAGACCTGGGTTGAACTAGCCGCAATTTCTCACGAGTATAGATAGCCAGGAGCCGTTCAATCTGAGATAAACATAAGAACCACCAAATGTTTAGAGCAGAGAGAAACGGCCCTAGCCTATGACAGAGTGTAGCCAAGCGGGTTTTGAGTTTCAGGCATTATTTTCCAGAGAAGTCATCGGGCGATTCGATGGCGGCCAGATCACCTCCGACGGCGGAGGGTTGCTGCTGCGCGAAGTGGAGCGGCGCGCACGCATCCTGGAACGCTTCGCCGGTTGCTTCAGCGATCACCGCGCGGTGGATCGGATTGAGCACAGCGTGGCGGAATTGGTGGCGCAACGGATTTATGGGCTAGCGCTGGGTTATGAAGACCTGAACGATCATGATCAGCTGCGCGCCGATCCGTTGCTGGCGGTGTTGGCCGGCAAGCGCGACCCGGAAGGCCACGACCGCAAACAGGAGCGCGATCGCGGCAAAGCACTGGCGGGCAAGAGCACGCTGAATCGTTGGGAGTTGACGCGCGCTGAGCCCGCCGAGGGGGAGCGCTACGCCAAGATCGTCATGGATACCGAGGCGATCGACCGGCTGCTAGTGGAAGTGTTTTTGGAAGCCTACGCCACGCCGCCAGAAGAGATTGTGCTCGACCTGGATGCCACCGATAATCCGCTCTACGGCCAACAGGAAGGCCGCTTCTTCCACGGCTATTACGGCCACTACTGCTATCTGCCGTTGTACATCTTCGCGGGCGAACATCTGTTGTGCGCGCGGCTGCGGCCTTCCAATATCGATGCCTCGGCGGGCAGCCAGGAAGAAGTCGAGCGCATCGTAAAACAGATTCGGGCTCGCTGGCCGGTGGTGCGGATCGTTCTGCGCGCCGACTCCGGCTTCTGCCGGGACGAGTTGATGAGCTGGTGTGAAGCCCACCAGGTTCACTATGTATTCGGTCTGGCGCGGAATCCGCGACTCCGTAAGACGATCGACGCCGCGATGATCGAAGCGCACCGATTACACCAGCAAACCCAACAGGCCGCCCGCGTCTTCACCGAGTTCGCCTATCGAACGCATGACTCCTGGCAATGCAGCCGTCGCGTCGTGGCGAAAGCCGAGCAGTTGGTCAAGGGCGAGAATCCACGCTTTCTCGTCACTTCGCTCGATGCCCTCAGCTGGCCGGCGCAGTCGCTGTACGAGCAACTGTATTGTGCACGCGGCGAAATGGAGAACCGCATCAAAGAACAGTTTTCCCTGTTCAGCGACCGCACCAGCACCGCCTATCTGCGTTCCAACCAACTGCGACTGTATCTCTCTTCGATGGCTTACCTGTTGCTCGAAGGCTTCCGGCGGCTGGGTCTCAAAGGGACTCAGATGGCGAAGGCACAGTGCCAAACCATCCGTCTCAAACTGCTCAAAATTGGCGCGCTGGTGCGCGTCACCGTACGGAAAGTCTGGGTTGCATTCTCCAGCGGCTACCCGGACCAGCTTCTGTTCGCCCGCGTCTTTCAGCAACTCCAGTGTTGACTCTGACAGTGGTTTGGTTCTTTGACAATTCTTTCTTTACCTTTGCGAGCGCCCTTCAAGCCCGTGCGCCTGCCTTGCTCTCCTACGCGCTCTTCGTTGCCACTTCCCCGCGTTCCGTGCCACACCAGCCCTTATCATCGCTAGCATGGCCCTCTGGTGAGAAGGTCAGGCTAGCATTGGCGGTTCGAGGACGCGGGCGTTGAAGGGCCGCGCTAGTTACACGGGTCACTCGTCCCGTAGAGCGGTTGAAGGATCAACCCTGGTTGCGCGATAAGCAGGTACGCAGCTCGCTAGCAAGGAAACAGCCGTCCACAAGACCGCAGCCCCGGCGTATGTCCCGGCATCGGTTGGGCTCAACCCGTAGAGGAAGCCACGCAACAAATGTGTGGAGGCAAGCGAAAGCACCAGTCCTAGTCCTATGCCCAAAAAAGTGATCGTCAGGGCATCGCCTGTCACGAGCTGAAGCACATCGCGCCTTTGCGCCCCGAGCGCCATGCGAATGCCAAATTCCCGAGTCCGCTGGTTGGCCGCGAACGCAAGCACGCCGTACAACCCAACGGCCGCGATCAGCAGCGCCAATATACCGAATGCGGTGAGCAGGGAGGCTTCCCAGCGTGCCTGCCAAAGAGACTTGTCGATCTGATCCGCCACTGTGTCGACATCATAAATCCGCAACCTGCTGTCCACGCCGCGGAGTTCTTTTCGTAGGACAGACGCTAATTCCGCTGGGTTATATTCGGTCCGCATTATCAAGGCCACATATCCGACGTAATGCTGCGCGAACGGATAAAAGACATAGGGCCGCGCCGCATCGAGCGAAGCATACTGGGCATCTTTGGCAACACCCACAATCTCAGCAACCGTGCCGCCTCCTTTGTCACATCCATCGCCAACACGCATGCGATTACCAACGGGGTTCTGCCCCGGCCAGTATCGGCGCGCCAGACTCTCGTTCACAATCACCACGGAGGGCGCTGACGAGATATCTCTGCTGGTAAATTCACGGCCACGCAGCAGCGGAATACCAAACGTATCGAAATAGCCGGACCCGACGATGTTTGCGCCAGCCGCCATCGACTCCGGCGACGCGCTCGCCTTATCGGGCGTAACGCACTCTGACATCGTGAACATGGGCGATGCATAGGAAAGCGTTGCATCTCGCACGCCGGGCAAAGTGCGAGCGCGATCGACCACGCGGCGATAAAGAACCCAACCGGCGGCCTCATTGAACTCCGGCTTCGCTACATAGAGTCTCGCGGAAAGCAATCTTCGCGCGCTGAAACCCGGATCGATGCGGCTGGCCGTCTGGAGGGCTCGCAAGAAAAGCCCAGCCGTGACCAAGAGCACCAGCGAAAGGGTCACTTGTGCCACAACGCTCACGTTGCGTAGCGTGAGCCTGCGATTTCGCGAGAAAGTCTCCATTCCTTTTAGACCAGGCACCAAATCCGGCCGAGACACCTGCAAAGCTGGGATCAACCCGAATAGAAACGTGGTTACTACCGAGGCAATCAAGACAAATCCGAGTACTCGCCCATCGAGCGAAAGACTAGCCCCCACGACAATATCGGAAGGAGCGGAGGAGAGCCCGTGTTCGAGGATTCGATTCGTCCACTGCGCGGCAGCCAATCCAGCCGCTGCGCCCATTACGCTGAGCAGCAGGCTCTCCAGCAGCATCTGGCGACAAATCCTGCCCCGACTGGCTCCGATGGCTAGCCGGATCGACACTTCACGTCGGCGCGACACGCCACGCCCTAGCAGCAGATTGGCGGACATTTGCACAACTGATGAGCAGCACCAGTCCAACAACCGCCGAGAGCAGCAGCAGGAGGGGCGCAACCATCCGCCGATAGCCTGGATCAGCAGTTCCGCGAGCAGTTTCTACTCGCAACGCTATTCGTGGCGATTCCTGCCGCGGATAATCCCGGCGCAACTGCACATCGACGGCGTTTAATTCAGCTTGCGCTTGCGAGGCCGTGACACCAGGCTTGAGTCTGCCAAACACCATATTGTTTCCCGATCACCTGTGGATCGCCGCCAAAGCGGCTTTGCCATGTCCGGTAGCTGATCACCGCTGTGAAGCCGGCTGCACGTTCGTCTCCGGCCGCGAACCACCGCCCAAGCACGGGCCTGACTTCGAGCACTGCGGCGTAATTATAGGAGACGGCCTCGGCCAGGATCACTTCGCTGCTGTTGCCGACGTCGAGCGCGCTTTCGGTCGTCGTATCGGCAGCGAGGCCCGAAAACCCACTGGCGCGTTCCTCGAAATCCAAGAAATCCGGATAGGAACAGGGACGGCCATCGCCGCGATAGATTCCCATCACACCCGCGCTATTTGGCACCGCCAGCGGCCGCAGCATCAGCGCGTTGAGCAAGCTGAAAATGGAGGTGTTCACGCCGATTCCAAGCGCCAGGGTTAAAACTGCGACAGCGGCGAAGCCGGGATTCGACCACAATTGACGCCATCCATACTTCAGGTCTTGCCAGATCGTCTGCGCGGAAATCAGGATCGCCAGCATAATCTATTCTGGGTGAAATATCTTTTTTATTTGACACCAGTCAAGCTGGCGCAGACAATCAGCAGCACGACTCCTGAAACCATCATCAGGATCTGCAGCCAATGTTCGTATTGCTCCCGCATAGAGGTAATGCCTGCGCCTCCCGGTCTTAGGAAAACGGTCTGTTCAGAGAACACGGCACGATCGTTGGCGCTCATGTCTCTCCAGTGGGACCGCAGCCACTGCTTGAGTTCCACCCGCATCTGCGCTTCGACTGATATCGGGCTCGTGCCAGGTTTAAGTCGGCCAATTACGTCCAACCAGGAAGTATCGGGCCTGTTCAAATTGGCATTGGCCTCCAGAGCTGGTTCTGTATTGAGCGGTAAGTAGAAATCGGGTGGATCGCTTCGCAGTCTGTCGCCGAAAAAGGGCTGTGGAGCAACGCCGATTAATGTGAAAGGCTTCCCGTCAATATCAAACTCGGTTCCAATAATCGACGAGTCCGATCGGTATCTCTGTTGCCACAGGCGATAGCTCATGACGACCGTTGCCGGAGCGCCGGGTTGATCATCGTCAGTTGTCAGCATTCGTCCGGCGTACGCCTGAATGCCGAACATAGCGAAGTAATTGCCCGAGACGACTTCGCCCCCATAACTTCGGGCTGCCGCCTTATCGCCGGAGCGCCGCACGCCGAACAAAGACTCGGATGCCTGAAAGGCCGCTAGCTCTTAAAATCGTTCTGTATGATCTCGGAAATGTTTATAGAGGTCATAAGAAACCATTGAGAAGCCATTTGTTTGGCTGTACCCGGTCCAATTGCAGCACTCCGCTTGTTTGCCAAGCCGGTACAGGTCTTTCGGATTCGCAACCGCTAGCGACTTGAACAAAACAGCGTAGACCAAAGTAAAAATCGATGTTGTCGCGCCGATCCCGAGCGCCAGCAGCAAGATCGTGGTTATCGTGAACGTGGGCGCCTTTCGTAAGCGTCGTAACGTGTAGCGCGCATCCTGTATCAGCGTTTCGATCAAAAAGATTTTCTTCCTTCTCGACTCAGTTCCAATGGAATCACCCTTAAATCAGACATCGGAATGGCGGAGGCGAATACACCATTCGGATCATAGCGACGCTTTAGCCCCGCCCTGACTGGCTAAGCACTGCAGCGATTTTCTGCCATGATCATAAGCTGCGCTCCCAAACTTCGAGTTTGCGCATCCTTCGTCTTCGAATCACGAACGGCTTGCACGTGCTTTTGCAAACGGCCCTTCAGTGCCCGATATCGTCCGGGAGTAGCACCCAGCCGTCGTACGAAGAGGCGCCGCAAGGTCTCGCCATTCGCGAAGCCTGTGGCGAAGGCAACACCTTCGACTGTCAGTTCACTCGATTCCAGCTGGAACTGCGCCGCCTCAAGCCGAAGGTTCTCAACGTACTTCGCCGGTGTGAGGCCAGCCTGGCGCGTAAAAATCCGTGCGAAATTACGGGGGCTCATAGCCGAACGCCGAGCGAGATTCTTGACAGACAGGTCTTGCTTCAGATTCTCCGGTAGCCATGTTACAAGGTCAGTGATCGGGTTCGCGGGCATCGCCTGCGCACGAAGGGCTGCGCTTATCTGAGGTGCACCTCCAGAGCGCCTAATATACAAGAGCATGGCCTGCGCCACTTTGTTGGCCATCAAAGCCCCCAAGTCCTCTTCGATCATTGACAGCGCCAGGTCGATACCAGCAGTCGCTCCGGCACAGGTGTAAAGGTTTGCGTCGCGTACATAAAGGACATCACGCTCCAGAGCGACTCGCGGATATTGATTTGAGATTGCCTCGTGGAACTGCCAGTGAGTCGTTACTCGTTTGCCATTTAGAAGTCCCGCGTCAGCCAGCAGAAGCGCTCCGCCTGAAACCGTTGCAATTCGACGGCTTCGGGACACTTGCCAGCGAAGCCATTTCTGAAACGGCTCATCGTGCACACGAGCGGCGTGATCATCGGAACCCACCACCAGACGCGTATCGGCGACGTCAAAGCACTCTTTGTATGTTGTCGCTGCGTGCATGACAAGCCCGTCGCGGCTCGTCAGCTTTCGAATGCATCCACGAGAGCAACAATGTCCAGCATTCTGACTGGCTGCACTACGACGATGAGAACCAATCGCCTCTTCGCAAAATCCCGCTCACTCGCAAAGTCGTTTCGGGCCGTGATTTGACTTACCTGTTCCACCCCATCAGCTTGCTAAAAAATGAACTCAATTTGAATAGCTGGATAGTGCGGATACAACCCCCTACTTTAGTGGACTGCGAAGCTTACGGGCAGTCACGTGTTGCCGAACAGCATGCGGTAAAGGCCGGGCGCGCACAGAATCGACCCGCTCAACCTTCGATACGGTGTGAAGCTTACAAGCGAGCAGCGACTTAACTGCGCAACGCTATTCGTAAGCTTGCTTCGCCTTCAGTGCGAGGTGCATTAATGTGCCTTCCCCGGGGACGCTCCGCACGTCAAACGCCGCTTTAAGCCTCTCAGCGCGCTCCGACATACCTCGAATGCCCCAGTGCCCATGACCGATGTGCATACGAGCGGCTTCTAAGTCGAAACCACGCCCATCGTCCCGACATTCAAGAGTAAAATCCCGACGGCCATAGCGAACGAATATCGAGATCTTAGTCGCCTTTGCATGCCGGAACGCATTGATGATCGCCTCCCTCGCAATGAGGAAGACTTCGGACGCGATATGTAGGATCAAAGTGTTTTCCGATTCGACGCAAGTGACAGAGTAATCGATTTCTCTGGAGGTATTGAGATCCTCACCCAACGCCTCCAACGCCGCGCAGAGCTCTTTGCTGGCGACATTCTGCTCACGAAGTCCCTTCACCCGATCGCGACCTTCCAGAATAAGTTTGTCCGCCGTCGTTAAGGCTTTCTCCAGTGCGGCTTTCGATTTGTGGTCCTCGGGGACCTGCTCTGCTGCCGAGTGGAACGTCAGCAGCAAGCCCTGGACACCCTGCAGGAGCGTGTCGTGCAGATCCCTCGCGATGGTGATCCGTTCATCGGCGCGCTCTTCGGCTCGTTCCCGCATCGCCGCCTCTATCCGCCTCAGGCGCACCTGTACAAGCAACCATGTCAGCGCCAGCAGCATTAGTCCGCAAAACACCTGAAACCAAAGCCGCTGGTAAAAACGCGGCAACACGGTAAAAGAGGCGGAGATCACCGGCTTGGTCCACACACCATAGGCGTTCTCGGCCATTACCTCAAACTGGTACTTGCCGGGACCTATATAGGTGTAGATCGCTTCCGTACGGGAGCCCGCATCCTGCCATGCTGTATCGTAACCATCCAGCTTGTAACGATAAGTTACGCGCCTTGGATTTCTGAAATCTACCCCGATGTAGTCAATGGCTAACAATCGTGTGTTCGGAGGAAATGTGCTCTCGGTGCTCATGTTGCGAGAATCGGCACGAATGCTGCGGATCGACAAAAGAGGTGCGGAAGATGGCCTCACTTGTTGAGGCTCCACTGACACAATGCCATTCAGGGTCGTGAACCAAAGACGGCCGCTCGGATCGATATGCGCCTTACTGCTGAAAAGTTCTGGAATGGATGGTCCGACAATACCGCCTTCCCGGATGTCATTGGAGATTAACCGGTATTGCGCGTCATCCAGCCCATGCCGGATCTCCTGCTTTGCAATCCTGACTACTCCTGCCGAACTGGCCATCCAAACATCGCCGTCTTTCGACTCGACTAAACCCATCACAGTAGTTGCATGCTGCGGATTCGCGAAAGGAATGGTGCGGAAGTAAGTGTCTCGGTAAATTGCAATCCCGTTTATTCCATAAGCGAATAAGCCATAGCTGGTCTCGAAGAAACCAATTGTGGACCCTATTCCCGGCTTTCCTGTCTCCAGCTTGCGGCACTTAGTACCATCTACTACATCAACTGCGTCGCTGCCCCGAAAGCCTAGTAACACACGACCCCGGCGATCACAGTACATGGCGCTAACCTCCGGCATCTCCTGCTTTGCCAGGTATGGTTCCCATTTGCCATCACTGAATGCCCACAAAGAACGCCCGATCACGCTACCGGACACGGCAGCCAGAATCCGTCCGTCTCTTGTTCGTGTGCTTCCCGTGATCATATAGTGATTGGCGTAGTTCCCAAGCCCCGGAATCGGAGGCAAGGGATCGACACGGCCGTCGCGCAGCAGTGCCAGCCCACGCTGATCTCGCAAGGTCACACTGCCGTCCGCCGAACAGAATAGGCCGGCTACACCTTTATCAACCACTTCGTGGGAGCCGTCCTCCCACTTATACAGCGCTTCGCTCGGATCGTTGATCCATATGGCGCCGGCAGAATCGATGCAACTACGCCAGACCCCAATCGGGGCATTGGGCATCGCAGGAACTAATGTCGAGTTTGTAAACTGTTCTAATCCCCCTAAACCGCCAACCCATATACTGCCGTCCAACCCCCGAAAGAAAGCTCGACTTCCTGACATCTCTGCGCCAACCGTTAACTTAATCTGGTCGGGGAAGTCTCGCATAAGTTTGACTAAGTTGACGTTCGAGTGGTCTTTTGTCAAATGTAAAAGTGAGTTCTCAAAGGTGAGTACCCATAACGATCCATCCGGTGAGGGCAGTGCATCCATTACGCCCTCGCCGATCTCCGGCGCTGTTAGCTGTTGGCCATCGTGATCTAGATGCTGTAAATGCCGGGCCGGGTGTTTCGAGTTCTTTGTATTGCCGCCACTCGAAATCCAGAGATCTTTCTGCGGGCCTTCCTCAATCGCCATGTCACCGTAGACATAGGTAGAGGTCGGTTCGAACTCCTGGCTGTGCGAGCTGCGCCGGAAGAGGCGGTCATCTACAACGAGCCAGGCTGTATCTGCTGAGTCTATGTACAAAGTCGTTATGTGTCCTGATCCATGCCCTGGACACGGCGCCGGGCGCCAGATCCCATCCGGCGTAAGCCAGACAAGTTGCCGCTCATTTAAGACCGCCCATAGCTTGCCGTCAGATCCCTGCTGCGGAAATTTGAATTCCTCAATGTAGGGCCATTCCACACGATCAAAGAGTTTAAACTGCCCCTTGTGCAGCCGCCCTGGTACCCCATGAAATCCAAACATCCATAAGTCGCCGTTTCTGGTAGCGAAGAGGTAATGAAAGTTCTGTGCGAAGAAGGTCCGTGAATCTTCTGCGGCATGAAAAGGCAGAAAGGAAACCCCGTCAAACGTGTACAACCCTGCCAGCGACGAAATCCATAACAGGCCGTCTGGAGTTTGCGTCATCGCGCGAATTCCTTGTGGAGCCCCATCCTGCGCCGACCAGGAGATGTGGATCATCTTGGAAATCGGCTGTACTTGTGCCCGGAGGAATACCCCGCAGAGCAGCAGTAAAGTTACGTTCGCCACGAAAGGCATGAGAGGTTTTCGGCACTGAATCGTCGAGCGTGCCATCACAACTCAAAGTAACCTCGCTGCAGCGCGATTGTCACTGCATGAGTCCGGTCGCTGGCCCGTAATTTCGACAGAATACTGGTTACGTGCGCCTTTACTGTATCTTCTCGGATTTGCAGCCGGTTCGCGATGAGCTTGTTCGCATGTCCGCCGGCGATTAAGCGCAAAACATCTAGTTCGCGCGGTGTCAGAGATTCATCCGCCGTGTGTCTCGCCAGGTCGGCCGCCACTTCAGCCTGAATGGGGCTTTGTCCCGCGTGCACCATGCGGATCGATGCCCGCAGGTCTAGCCGCAACGACGCCTTTAGCAAATAACCCTTGGCGCCAGCCTTCAACGCTCGCTTGGCCTGGATGTCGCCTGCATAAGTTGTCAGCACGATAATCCGTGCTTCTGGATGTTCAGCCTGGATCTTTTCAATAACTGTACTGCCGTCGAAATCCGGCAGCTTCAGATCCAGCAGTGTAATGTCGGGACGTAGCTTTTCGAACAGCGCGATTGCCTCTTCGCCAGTCCCGCCTACGCCAATGAGCTCCATATCCTCCTGGCTTTCAATCATGGAAGCCAATCCGTCTCGAACCACCGGGTGGTCGTCGATCACCAGCACGCGAATCTTTACTTTCGCTTCGGGCACGATCACTCTCCTTTCACATAGACCAAGCCGAGGCCAATCCTTGTTTCGTTCCATTGCCAAGAACGGGACTCTTTGAACCGCATTGGCGGAGATTGGTCCATTTCTGTCCGAAAAGGCGGATACCGGAACCCTCGATTTTCCGCATCCTAGAATTGAGATCGCGGCGAATGAGGCCGGCTCATTAGCAAGGAACACTGAGATGGGTGATGAAAGAAAGAGCGTTTTCATTACCGGCAGCAGTTCAGGCATTGGACGATTGACTGCCCTTACGGTTGCGAGAGCCGGGTATCGTGTGTACGCCTCGATGCGTTGTTTCAAAAGTAAGAACCAAGACGCAGCCAGGGAACTTTCGGACTTGGCTCGCAGCGAAGGCCTCGACCTGCAGGTCCTTGAGCTTGACGTGGCGGAACCGATTTCCATTGAACACGCAGTAAAGGATTTAAGCGCGAAGGGTCGAAGAATCGACGTACTCGTGAATAACGCCGGAAAGATGCCGATCGGTATCTCGGAAGGATTCACGGATGAACAACTTCACGAGCACTTCGCGCTTAACTTCTACGGACCGGTGCGCCTATGCCGCGCACTCCTTCCGCAAATGAGAGAACGGAAGTCGGGTCTGATCATACATGTGAGCTCGATCCTTGGCCGCTTATTGCTTCCTGGTTGCAGTATTTATTGTGCTTCGAAGTTTGCTCTTGAGGCATATGCCGAAGTGCTCCATTACGAGTTAACTGGTTTGGGAATTGAATCTGTGCTCGTTGAACCGGGGCCGTACCCGACTAACTTACTCCCAAACGACCTTTGCGCACTGTTTGCGGCGAAGGCTATGGTACCTCCGTCATCAATCGGCAAAACGATCCGGTACAAGCGCAGGCTCTGCGCGAACTTGGCTTTGAAACTTCCGTGGATCGCGTCGCCTAGCGCACTCCTAAATAGAATTCAAAGGCGCTGATCATCTCAGCGCTGAATCTGACCGCAAACAATTAGTGGAAAAGGGAAATTGAACAGGAGGAAATCATGCTTGTTGAGGCAAAGATCAATGATTTACTCGCCCAAATGATTGAAGGATGGCGTCGGGGTAGCGGAATCCTTTTTGCCCAGCCATTCTCCAAGGACGCGCATTTCGTAGCGTTCGATGGATCTGTTCATAATGGGCAGGATGAGATTGCTGCCTTCCACCAGAAAGCATTCGACAGTATTTTAAAAGGCACTGCTCTGGAGCTGACCGTCACCGACATCAAGCAAATAGATCAGAATAACTGGCTCGTCTTTGGGAGAGGCTGGCATAGGCCCAACATTGCGCACAAGGACCACCGTACGGCCGAGTCAGTCAACATCTTCGTGTGTAGAAGCGATGAGATGAAAGCGGAAGTCTTGGGGAATGCCCGGTAGATCGTAGAAAGTAGCGACTCTCGAGCTCTAAACCTTTGATAGGTTGAGAGCAATTTTCTTTACCGAGAAAAAGGAGAGTCGCTAATGAAGAAACCATATCAGATTGAATCGCAGCGCGCTGTAAAGCGGCTGGAGGGAATGGCTGCCGAAGGGAATCCAGCGGTGCAGATGATACTGCCCATGGCCGAGATGGTGGGCTGGCTGCGCCAAGGAGTGGGCGAGTTGGTGCGCCAAGCGGGACTACAGTTAATGGGCCTGCTGATGGAGGAAGAAGTACGGCAATTAGCCGGCGAGCGCAGCCAACGGCAGCCGGAGCGCAGCGCGAACCGATGGAGCAAAGAACGAGGTTACTGCGTGGTGATGGGCCAGAAAGTTCCAATCGAGCGGCCGCGTGTTCGGACCACGGATGAAGAAGAAGTACGCTTGGGCAGTTATGAACTATTTCATCGCGGCGAGCCCTTGACGGAAACAGTATGGGAAAAGCTGATGCTCGGGCTGAGCACCAGGAAATATGGTGAGGCGGTACGGGAGTTCACCGAAGCATACAGCTTAGAGAAGAGCACAGTGAGCGAGCACTTCATCGAGGCCAGTCGAACAAAGTTAAAAGAATTGATGGAGCGGCGGCTGGACAAGTTGCGATTTTGTGCGCTGTTGATCGATGCTACGCCATTCGAGGGGCAGCAGATGATTGCGGCTTTGGGCATCGGCTACGACGGGCGAAAAACGATCCTGGGCATTCTTCAAGGCGCCACGGAGAACGCGACTGTAGTGGGCGAATTACTGCCCGACTTGATGGAGCGCGGTCTGGATTTTAGTGAGCCCCGGCTCTATGTTTTGGACGGCGGCAAAGCGTTGCATGCGGCGGTGAAGAAATACGCTGGCGAATCGGCTCCGATTCAGCGTTGTCAGGTACACAAGCGGCGCAATGTGCTCGACCATTTGACCGACGAGCAGAAACCGGCGGTGGCCAAAAAACTGAATGCGGCTTACGCGCTGGAAGACTATGCTGCTGCCAAGCAAACGCTGGAGGGACTGCATCACGAACTGATGCACCTCAATCCGAGCGCAGCTCGCAGTTTGGGTGAAGGATTGGAGGAAACACTTACCGTACATCGGTTGCATGTTCCGCAGCAATTACGTTTGACCTTGGCTAGCACGAATGTCATTGAGTCGGCCTTCTCGATTGTCGAAAGGGTTTGTCTCAACGTGAAACGCTGGCATGGCGGCGATCAACGAGAGCGCTGGGGGGGTTCGGGTCTGCTCGTTGCTCAGAAGCAATTCCGCCGCATCAAGGGATGGAAGCAGATTCCATTGTTTCTCACAGAACTGCAATCGTTTGTTTCGCGTAATTCAAATCTTGCCAAAAGGAGAAAGGCGTCGTAAAGTGAGTTATTCGAGAGCCGCTACTTTTCAACGGAGCAGCGGACATTCCCAGTCTTGGCCTTCCAAAACACACGCGTGCGCCCCATTACCGATCAGGCTTCTGCCGAACTATGGAAAGCCTTCGACATGTCCTGGGAAAACCGGAAGGCCACCAATACATAAGGAGTTTTGTTACGGAAGGAAAACCGGCTTGCACTTTCTCTATCGATGCTGCCGGTCAGGAGGCGGTCCGTGCCATCCACTGGACGATGATCGCTGCCTACGTGTCGGCAATGCGGAACTCCACTCTACTGAACTCGTAACACCTTCATTACCTCATTGCCCATTTCATCCTCGACTCGATCACTGGACAAAACATTTTGAATTGCGAGGTGCTCGAATTTTTGGAACAACCGACGTGGGTCTTGTCACGGTTCAGGTGCTCTCGATGAAACGCATATGACCTGCTGCTTTTGCGTGCCGACCTGATGCAAGAACCCGGCTTTGTCCTATGAAACAAGGTGGACGTTTTCCGCCTACCTGCTAAATCCTGCCAGCTCCCGCTGACGGTTCGCAATCGTAAAAGGCGGGCAGGATGCTGTAGCGGGATTCGTAGGCGGCGCTTACGGCGATGCGAAAGTTTGCTACCGCTTCCGGGGCGACTAGATTCACAGTGCAGCCCCCGAAACCCCCACCCGTCATGCGCGCTCCATAGACGCCGGGGAGCTGGATCGCTTCGTTGACCAGGAAATCGATCTCTTCGCACGTAATTTCATAGTCGTGTTGCATGGAGCGATGCGAGGCCACAAACAGTTTCCCCATTTCAACCAGATCGTGAGCCCGGGCGGCAGCAGCGAGGTCTAACACGCGTTGTGTATCAGAGATGATGTGACGAGCGCGACGGCGGGCCAGAGCGGGAATTTGTTCCTCCACTTGCGCGAACAAAGCTGGGGATACATCGCGCAAACTCTCGACTTCCGGATGGGTCTGCTGGATGGCGGCCACCGCGGCTTTGCATTCGGCTACTCTTTCGCGGTACGCCGAAGTGCCATGCTCGTGCTTCACGAGCGAGTTGACGGCAATAATGCGCACGTCATCCGGCAGGGTGACGTATTCGTGATCGAGGCTCCGGCAATCGATCTGTATGGCGGCGTGTTCCCGGCCAAAAACCGATGCGTACTGGTCCATGATTCCGCACGGCATGCCGACGAACTGCGATTCCGCGCGCTGTCCTAGTAGCGCGATGTCGAGCGGCTGCATAGGCCGTCCACCGAGCAAGGCAAAACCCGTGGCAATCTCAAGGGCCGCAGAGGAACTCAGGCCGGAGCCCGCCGGTACTTCGCTCGCGATATACAGGTTGGCGCCCTCGATCGATACCCCGGCTAGCATCAGTTCACGCGCCACCCCGACCACGTAGTCACTCCAAATTCCGAGCGGCTCGGCCACCGCCAAGTCCGAGATGGCCAGTGAAAATTCCGAGCGCACATCGCGCGAGTAAAGATCGAGCTTGCCGTGACTTGCTGGGGCGATGGCTACGTAGCAGGCCATCTCGAGCGCGATCGGAAAAACGTAGCCCAAATTGTAATCGGTATGCTCGCCGATCAGATTCACCCGGCCGGGCGCGCGGTAGAGTTGCGGGATAACGCTGGTCTGGTACTGCTCCTGAAACAGCTTTACGATTTCGCCCGGAACGAGAGCCAAAGAAGGATTCCTCCAAACACAAGAATGGTGGCGCCGCACCAGAGATTCACGTTTGTTTCCGCGTCGAGCGGAGCGCGCACTTCCGGGCTGGCCAATCCATAGACGAGCAGGATTAGGCCAAGTAGCGAGAAAAGAAAACCGGTGGGACGGCGTAGGTCATTCATGAGGCGTGTTTACCAGAAGATGATATTCAGGACGACCAGTAAAGCCATTACTACCAGCGCCAGCGGACCGGGGCGTTTGTACCAGGGGACGTCTTCTTCGCGCGGCAGTTCCGTGACACCCCAGACCAGGTTATGCAGTTCGGATTCGGGTTTGGGAGTGGTGAGCAGACTGATAACAACCGTGATCACCAGGCAGAACGAAAAAGAGACGATGGCAATCCAATAATTCTGCGCCATGGTGGTCGGAAAAGTGTGCAGGGCCGCGCCCAACCAGGCGCCTTTGCCTTCGGCGATGGTCAAGCCATGGGTCGCGGCGGCGGCGCTGGTACCGGCGAGCAGTCCCCAGAACGCAGCATGACCCGTGGTGCGCTTCCAGAACATGCCCAGCAGGAACGTGGCGAACAAGGGCGCGTTCACAAAGGCAAAGATTAACTGCAGGAAGTCCATCATGTTGTTGAACTTCGTTGCCAGGTAGGCGGTGGCGATCGAGAGCGCCACGCCAACCACTGTTGTCACGCGTCCCACCCACAGATAATGGCTGTCCGGCGCTTTCTTGCGAATGTAGCCTTGATAAATGTCGTAGGTGAAAACCGTGTTGAAGGCGGTTACGTTTCCCGCCATGCCGGACATGAACGACGCCATAAGCGCGGTCAGCCCGATGCCCAACATGCCGGACGGGTAGAATTTCGCCATCAGCGTGGTCAGTACCTGGTCATAGTCATAGCCCCCGCCGCCGGCTTTCAGCGGCAGCGAGTAACCGCTCGACGTACTCATCAGGGCCACCGCTGCAATGCCCGGCAGGATCACGACAAAGGGCATAAAAAGCTTAGGGAAGGCCGCCACCAGCGGCGTCTGGCGAGCGCCATGGATGCTGCGCGCCGCCATGGCCCTTTGGATGACCAGAAAGTTAGTACACCAGTAACCGAATGAAAGAACAAACCCAAGGCCGGCCACCAGGCCGAAGACTTCGACCCCCATTGGATTTTCGCTGGCATGGGCCGCATAGCGCCAGGAATGCGTCATGACAGGTTGCAGGTGAGACTGGATGCCGCTCCATCCGCCGGCTTTGCGCAGTGCATAGTACGAAAGCGGCGCGAAACCGAGCACGATCAGGAAAAACTGCACCACTTCGTTATAGATGGCGCTGGTCAGTCCGCCCAGCAGCGTATAAATAAGGACAATCGCGGCTGACAACAGCACCGAATTGGTGAAACTCCAGCCGAGCACCAGTTCGAACAACAAACCGAGCGCATACATGCTAATGCCCGACGAGAAGACCGTCATGATGGCGAAGGTAATCGCATTCAGGCCGCGTGTCTTCTCGTCGAAGCGGAGCTTGAGATATTCGGGCACGCTGCGAGCGCGGCTACCGTAATAGAAAGGCATCATGAAGACGCCGACAAAGACCATTGCCGGCACCGCCCCCAGCCAGTAAAAGTGGGCTGTCATCATGCCGTATTTTGCGCCCGAAGCGCACATTCCGATCATTTCTTGCGCGCCTAAGTTGGCCGCAATAAAGGCCAGACTGGTGATCCAGACAGGCACGGAATGGCCGGAGGTGAGAAAGTCTTCGCTGGTCGAGATCTTGCGTTTGGCTAGCCAGCCGATCCCCAGGACGAAGGCGAAGTAAATGATGAGACTTGCATAGTCTATGGCTCGAAGTGTCAAGGAGCGGTTCCGTCCCGAGCGATTGTATCGCAGGAACTTTTACAACTTTGCGGTTACCTCTCGTTGAAGTGGGCGTACAATAAAGCCACGAGACCCGAGTGACTCGGGCAAAGGAGTTGCTATCTATGAACCGCGCGTGGCCCGTGAGTGCAAAGATCCTGACCGGGTTCTTTGTATCAGCCTTGTGTGCGCTGCCCCAGAATTACACTATTTCGGCAAAGCCGGGAGTAGTGAATTTCATTGAGGGCAATGCTTTCGTAAACGGCCGCAAGATCTCGACGGAGAACTTACGGACGATGTTTTTGAACGCGAATGACACGATTTCGACCGATCTGGGGAAAGCGGAAGTGCTACTCTCACCGGGCGTTTTTCTCCGGTTAAGCGACAATACCCGCGTGCGGATGATCTCGCCTTCTTTGACGGATACGCAACTCGAAGTGACCTCCGGCGAGGCCATGATCGAGGCTGACGATATTGTAAAAGACAGCCACGTTTCCGTTATCAATGGCGGTAGCACTGCCTCGATCGAGAAGAACGGGCTGTATCGTTTCACCGCGACAGCGCCGCGCTCGGTAGCCGTATTGGAAGGTAAAGTAGCGGTTTCGCTCGACGGCAGGACGAGCGACATAGGCAAGGGCCATGAAGTGCTTTTGGAAGATGGCCTGAAGACGGCAAAATTCGACGCAAAAAAGCAGGATGAACTTTACGCCTGGAGCAATGTGCGGGCGGAGTACAACGCGGCTTCCAGTTACCAGGCGGCAAAAGACGTGAACGCGTCTAGCTATGGCGGGACCTGGGGCGGCTATGGCTTTAGCGGCTATTCGGACCCTGGCTGGATGTGGAATGGCGGCATGAACAGCTGGTCGTGGCTGCCGGGCAATTCGGCGTTTTATAGCCCGTTTGGCTACGGATTTTATGGCCCTGGCGTAGTGGCTTATGCGCCTTACGTGTACGCGCCGGTGTATGGAGGAGGTGGCGGAGTATATCGGAATCGTCCCGGACAGACCGGCGGAACGACATCGAAGCCTACTATGGCCGCGGTACCGGTGAATCCCACGCACCCGGCGGCAGTGGGTCATTTCTCGAATTCGTTTGCGGGTAATCAGATGGCGCGCTCCCAGGCGATGCACTCCTTTTCGAGCACCGGATTCCATACTGCCAGCGGTATCAACGTACCGGCGGGCCGCGCGAGCGCAGGTTCGTTTGGAGGCGGACATGCCAGTTCTGGCGGCGCGGCGGTCAGCAGTGCCAGCGCTGGCTCATTTAGCGGCGGGCACGCCGGCGGTGGCGCAGTCAGCGCGGGCGTGGGCGGCGGAGGCCATAGTAGCGGTGGAGCTTCCGGCGGTGGTTCCGGTGGCGGTGGTCACCACTAAACCCGGTGCAGTATCTGCTGAAAACTGAACCTGACGGTTATTCTTTTTCCGAACTTGAGCGCGAGAAAGAGACTGTCTGGGACGGCGTGACGAACGCCGCGGCGGTGAAGCATTTGCGCGAGATGAAACCGGGTGATCAGCTCGTTATCTATCACACTGGAGACGAGCGCCAAGCCGTCGGTACCGCGACCGTTAAGGCAGTCAAAGTCACCGATCCAAAGGTCCCAGAAGTGAGCATCCAAGCTGGACATCGATTGAGAGAGCCGAAAACCTTGGCTTCCATCAAAGAACACAAGTTGTTTGTCGATTCTGCGCTGGTACGTCAGGGACGCCTTTCGGTAGTACCGCTGACGACAGCTCAATACGAGTGGCTGGTTAAGAGCTAGGCTACAACGTTAGTCGCGTTAACCTCTCGTGCGGGCTTGGTGGATTGGGCATCTTGTAGTAAGCGGGATAAACGATCCGCCAAAAAATCGACGAACAAGGGTCTTCGCAGGTAGCATTTTGCCCGACGTCAACGCCAAGACCGGCACGGGGCTAAAAGACCAGCCCTCACACACTCGCAGCAATCGCCCCGCCTCTAGATCTTCGCGAGCCAGCAGATTGTCGAGCGGCGCAATGCCAAAGCCGAGCGTGGCGAAACGGCGTACCAGCGCCACGTTGTTGGCCGCTAAACGTTCCTCCACTTTGATCTGGAGGCTCTCGGCGCCGTTGAACAAAGTCCATTTATCATCCCAATGCGGACAGACCATGCGAATGCAGGAATGGCCGCCAGTTCGGAGGGGTGTTGCGGCTCGCCGCGCAACTGCAGGTAGGCGGGGGCTGCATAGAGCGAGTAGTAAATGGAAGAGAGCTGGCGAACGGTGAGTGTGGAGTCCGGTTGGACGCCTAAACGAATCGCCACATCGTAGCCTTCGGACGAAAGATCTACCCAGCCTTCGGACAGTCGCAAATCGAAGGTAATGGCAGGATAGAGAGCGGCAAATTCCGCGATCAGTGGCGCCAGGAAAAAGGTACTGAAGTCAACCGGCAGCGCCAGGCGGAGACGTCCCCGCGGCTTTTCCGCCATGTTGCGCACCTGTTCGTTGGCGTTCTCGGCTGCCTCCACAATTTGCTTACAAGCCGTGAAGTAGACCAGACCCGCTTCCGTCAGTTCGATGCGGCGAGTCGTACGGCTTAGCAAGCGCAGCCCGATATCGTGTTCAAGAGCCGAAAGCCGGCGGGAAAGTGTCGAGTCCGGAATGCCCAGCGTTTCGGCCGCACGCTTCAAGCTTTTGGTCTTGGCCACTTCCACGAATAGCGCCATGTCGCGCAACAATTCCATACTCGATTCTTTCATCTACGCAAGAATCAATCCCACGAAGGCTACTTTATCCAGGCCCGTTCCATGCTTCACCATCAAGTTGTACATCACGTTGAAGGAATAACATGGCTGGATCTTACTCAGAAAATTACACGATTGAAAATAGCGCGCTGGTGCTGGTCGATCACCAGGTGGGAACCATTAATTGGGCGGGCGAATTGACGCCGGCGGAGCGCGAACAACTGAAGTTGTGGGCGCGGGTCATCGCGCGATTCGCCAAGCTGGCAAAAATGCCGATTGTGCTGACCAGTAGTCTGGAGACGGAAGCGCAAGGGCCGCTGCTGCCTGAATTCAAGGAGATCATGCCCGAGGAATATGAGGCTCGCGTGAAACGGACCGGCGTGATCAATGCGTGGGACGATCCGAACTTTGCCGATGCTGTTCGTAAGACGGGGAGAAAGAACTTAATTATGTCCGGGCTCACGACCGATGTGTGCCTGGTACCACCGGCGCTGAGCGCGAAAGCGGAGGGTTTCAACGTCATTGCGCTGTTTGATTCCTCGGGCGCCTGCACCAAGCTGGCTGCTGAAAACTCGCGGCAGATCTTGAGCGCAGCTGGAATTGACGTCCTGACCACCACTCCGATGC
Source organism: Bryobacteraceae bacterium (assembly GCA_965277435.1). Lineage (GTDB taxonomy): Bacteria > Acidobacteriota > Terriglobia > Bryobacterales > Bryobacteraceae > Bog-105. Next base: position 519,987 of record OZ255821.1, read on the forward strand.
TGACCAAGATGCTGGGCAACTACACCAATCCAGCGGCGGGCAGCTTCTTTCAGGTGATGCGGCAGGAGAAAGTGTTCGAACTGCTCGGGAAAGGCGACGTCCGCTAGAACAATGAAAGAAGTCTCGGAACTCGCCGTCTCGATAGAGCTGGTCTTTTATTCAGTCGAGTACAGCAGCACTTAGCATGGCGAAATGCTGCTGGTTCTTGTTTATGTGCCTGTGCTTTCGAGGCATTTGGGCGAAAGCACAAACGGCGGAGAACTACCAGTCCTACACTGTGCTGGTTTACGACGAGAACTGGCGATATTTGCAAGATCCGCTACGGCAAGTGGACTGGAGCGACAAGCTGAAGTATGTTCGGCTGCTCGGCGATTCGGAGGAGACGTATTTCTCATTCGGTGGACAGGTGCGCGAGCGCGGAGAGTATTTTGATCATCCGGGATGGGGTTCAGGCAATCCGGACAACGGATATATCCTGCAGCGATACATGCCGTATCTTGATCTGCATTTTGGCAGTCGATTTCGCTTCTTCTTGCAAGCCAAGAGCGGCCTGGAAGAGGGGCGGGATGGCGGTCCCCGCCCCGGGGTGGACGAGGACCGACTCGATGGAACCAGGGCTTCGTCGACTGGACTGCCTGGACAGTGCAACCGGATCACGAAGAGTTCACGCTGCGGGCAGGACGTCAGATGATGACGCTCGGAGCGGGACGATTGATTGCTCTCGGTGCCGGACTCAACGTGGAGCAGATGTTCGATGGCGTCCGGCTCACTCTGCACACGCATGGCTGGGCTGCGGATAGCTTTGCCGTCAGACCAGTCACGATTCATAACGGCCTGTTCGATGATGCGCCCAATCACGCGGTGAGTTTTTGGGGAGTCTATGTTACGCATAGTTTGCCGCTGCTAAGGCTGGCGAATGTCGATCTCTACTATCTGGGGCTGGACAGCAAATCGGCTCGCTGGAATGCAGGAATTGGGCGCGAGCAGCGCGAGACGCTAGGCGCGCGGGTATTTGCGAGATCGGAGAGCTGGTATTACGATTGGGAGTACACGGCGCAATTCGGGCGATTTGGAGCGGGCGGCATCCGGGGCCTGGGGCATCGCTACAAATACGGGTTACCGGTTTAAAGACGCGCTTTGGTCGCCACGATTCGAACTTGATGCCGGAGCGTTGAGCGGCGATACCAATTCAAAAGACCACACGCTGGGCACTTTCAATGCTTTGTTTCCGAACGGATCCTATCTGGGGCAGGCGCTGCTGCTTGGTCCGAATAACCTGACGATTGCGCGGCCCAAACTCCGGCTCGATCTGACTCGCAAATTATCGCTCAATCCGAACATGGAGTTCCTGTGGCGGGAGAGCACTGCCGATGGAATCTACGGACCGGCAGGCAATTTGACACGCGCGGCGGGCGGCAGCCAGGCCCGGTATGTCGGAGCGCAAGCTGACCTGGAACTCGATTACAACGTAGACCGTCACACCACGTTTGCAATTGATTACGTGCATTTCTTTGCAGGCCGATTTTTGAAGCAGATGCCGCCCGGGTTAGGGGTAAACTTCGTCACTCCGCAGGTGACTTACACGTTTTAACCGGAGCTATCACGCCGGTACTTCCTCAGATGGCGCGCGGTTCAACACGGGGCTGGCGCTGAGCGAGGTATTGTCTCGCGGCCTGGTAGGTCATGGTGTCAGCGTACACCGTCGTGATACGTTATTCGGCGAATGATTCGATCAACTTTTTTCTTCGCCTCGATGCTGCTGACCACAGTCTGCTGCGCGCAAATGACGCCGCCACAGCGACCCGCGATGGCGGAGACCTTAAACACGGACAGCTTCTACCAACTGGCGCCCGATGCCATGCCACAGCCGGGCGTCCCCAAAGGAGAGATCAAAGGGCCATTTACGCTGCCGAGCGAAGCCTATCCCGGCACGCAACATACTTACTGGGTCTATGTGCCCGCTCAATACGATCGAGCAGTGCCGGCGAGTCTGATGATTTACAACGATGGGCAGGCTTTTATGGCGCCCGAAGGCGATGTGCGCGCGCCGGTCGTGATGGATAATCTCATCTATCGCCGCGAGATTCCCGTCATGATCGGCGTGTTCATCAATCCGGGAAGGCGGCCGGATCAGCCGGAACCGAATTTGAGCGAGTGGGGCGATCACACGACCAATCGTCCGACGGAGTACAACACGCTCGACGACAAGTATGCGCGAGTGATCGTAGACGAGTTGTTGCCGGTTCTCTACAAGCAATACAACATCTCGAAGGATCCGGAGCGTCATGGAATCGGCGGCTCGAGTTCGGGTGCGATCGCCGCCTTCACAGTCGCCTGGCAGCGGCCCGATCAATTTCGAAAAGTGCTCAGCAACGTGGGGAGCTTTACCAATATTCGCGGCGGCGATCGGTATCCAGACATTATCCGGCAAAGCGAAAAGAAGCCTATCCGGATTTTTCTAGTCGATGGTCGAAATGATAATCGTTCCCTGCGAGTGGATGGAAGTTACGATCAGGCGCGCGACTGGTTCTATCAAAATGTGCGCATGGAGCAGGTGCTTACGGAAAAGGGTTATGACGTGAATTACTCGTTTAGCATGCAGCGGCACGGCCAGAAAATGCTGCGGACAGTTTTCCCCGAAATGATGCGCTGGCTGTGGCGGGATCACGGCGTATCGACCGATGTGCATGACAAGGTCGAGAGGGCTCCGAATACACCGAAGTCCTGAAGGACGTTACGCCCGATTGGTCTTTGCGAGAAAGTGGTCGGCTGAGCGAAGACCCAGCGCCATGATCGTCAAGGCAGGGTTCGCAGCGAGTGCACTGGGAAAGGTTGAGTTATCGGAGATCCAGAGGTTTGGGATATCGAAGCTTTGACCAGACGGATTTACCACGGCGGTAGCGGCATCGGAACCCATGCGGCAGGTTCCAATGGTGTGGGCCGAGCGTTCGAGCGTCCAGATGTCAGACGCCCCGGCCGCCTGCCAGATCTCGCGCAGAAGCTTGTCGGCGTGGTTGCGCATACGATGCTCGTTGTCGCCCAGCGAGAAACAAATCCGGGGCTTGGGCAGGTCTCGCGAATCTAACTCGCCGGACAGTTCAAGATAATTTTCGAGCGAAGGCAGGCAATCTCCATTGATACCGATTCCGGCGGAGTGATTGTAAGTTTTCAAATGTTCGCGCAGAGCCGATCCCCAAAGCCCACGCCCGCGAGCGACCTGCGCCGCCCAGGTTACCGGAACAATGCCGAGGCTTTGGATCAGGTAGCCACCGGCGAAATCGGCGTCAGGCGCACGCGAAGTATCCTCGGTGATGAGCGAAGCGGGAAAGCCTTTGTACGGCCGGGTCTCTTCTGGAAAACGGCCCCAGACTTGGGTGGCCACATGAGCCATAAAGTTGCGGCCGACTTGTCCGCTCGAATTGGCGAGGCCTGCATACAGGAGGAGGCGCGGCGTTTCGATCGCGCCGGCGCAAAGAAAGACTGCGCGGCAGCGTTGACGCTTTTCCTGACCATTGTTTGTGTAGAGAACGCCCGAAAGCAGGCCGTTCGCGGCGACTTCGAAACCGTGAACGAAAGACTCGGGCCGGATCTCCGCACCGGCTTTCAGTGCGGCCGGCAAGTAAGTCTGATCGACGCTCGATTTCGAGCCGTTTCTACAACCCTGATGGCAAAATCCACAATTGATACAGCTTGGGCGCGAGCCGTATTCAGGCTGGGAATAGGGCTGTGAAAGAGTGGCCACCGGAGCCGGGGCGGTTGTGACGCCGAGCTGTTTACAACCGCGTTGCATAAGCTGTGCGGGAGAGTTCAGGGGCGGAGGCGGAAGCGGATAGCCTCGTTCGGGCTCGGCTGCCCATGGATACTTTCCAGGACCGCAAATGCCGAGAAACCGTTCTACTTCCGAATAGTAAGGCTGCAGTTCAGCGTAATCGAACGGCCAGTCCTCTCCAACGCCGAATTCGCTCTTCAGGTGCAAGTCGCCTAGCTGAGCGCGAGGAGTATAGGCGCCGAAATGCAGCGTGGAGCCGCCCACGCCACAACCGCTGTTATTCATCCCAAACGCGGTAGGATTTTGGCCACCGCTGAGCCTTTCGTCCAGCCAGTAGAGCCCGGCCTGAGCAGACTCATCGGTGGCGTATTCTTCTAAAGGATTCCACCAGCGGCCAGCTTCCAGCGCCACCACCGATAAGCCCGCCTGGGCCAAACGGGCCAGCACAGTAGCGCCACCGGCGCCGGTACCGATTACCACAGCGTCTACCGCGTCGGTACTGGAGAATGTTGGCATGGGGTTATTCATGCGGCCGCGGTTCCCAAGGCGCCGTATCATTGAGGCCAACGCGTTCCCATTTCGGTAGTATCGCGATACCGCTAAAACCGATTTCGTCCAACGTGTCCGGATGAGAGACGAAGAGCTCGGTCGCGTCCGTCAGCAGTTCTTCAAACCAGCGTTTGGCATTTAGATTTGGCCACTGAACGTCCTGGCTCTGCACATGTCCCAGCAATTCATCCATCTGTTCGTCTGAAAGACTTGCGAAAGACTTGCCGTACCTTCCGAGGGCGCTCCCGTTTAACAAGTGCAGGCCAGTTTGCAGGGCGTCCTGGTCAGCGGGCATATCAGAGTAGCGCCAGCCGTTTCCTTTTCCGCCGGAGAGATTGTAATCGAGCCAGGCGGCTAAGTCGATCGGTTCGGCACGATCGGTTTGCGGCACTAAGCGGCTTACGACGGCGCGAAGGATGGGATAAAGAGTTTGATTGACAACCAGTGGTGCATCGGGAAATTGTTGAGCAGCCCGAATCAGAAGGGCCTTGCGAGTCGCGTCCGACACGCGTTCCGATTGAATAAGTCGCAGGTAAATTGAATCCATCTCTTCAGCAATGGATGTCTGCCGGCCGACACCTGCTCCAAGAAGTGTCGACACGGAGTACCAGGTTTTCCCAGGAGTGGATTGAGGTGATAAGGGAGCTATTGACAGAGTAGCGGTGTATCGCGGTCGACACAAACGGGTTTGGTCACGCGGCTGAACTGGTTGGAATCATCCGTAGCTTCATTGCGACAGTTTAATGGCGCGAGCTAGAGTTGCCAGGACAAGTAGTTCTTGGGCGCGGCATGTTCATTTCGGCAATTCCGTACCCAATTTGCCGGCGGGTTCCGCACAACTCTTGACGCCGGCTGATCTTCCATCGAATAGTCTGGCGCAACCTGAAACAGCATTGGATCCGGCTCCGCCTGCGAAACGTTGGTCAACTTGGTCGTGGTTTCGCCGTTACGAGGGTCGGAGGTGGTCGACAAGATCTGTGTCTGGAGCGCCTTCGAAGTCCAGGTCTCCGTGACGGTATTGATTGGACGGTCGTTGCCAAAGAAACCGGCCGGATAGGTTACGGTGAGGCGCGAGCCATCGGACGTCAATCCTTCGATATTCTGTGTACCTAAGCTCTCCTGCGAAATATCGGGATGCGGCCTCGATGAGGATGATCCAGCGGCCACTGTTCCTGTCACACTGGCGTTCCCACCCTGTACAAACGTTCCCGCCTGTTGGCGGACTACGGCAGAAGGCACCCCAGCCGCAGCGCCCCGGTTTCTGATAGGCGGCAGCACAGTCCGACCCGCTATCCGATTCCGGGTATCGAGTGAATACCGGTAGTCCGCCACCGGATCCAGGATCTTAATGAACGACGGAATTCCCGCCGCCATTACTGGTCCCGGTGGTGGCATAAATGTCCGCTCTGTCCGGGTTCGGCCTTCTCCATCCCGGTACAGCATGGTCTTTCGCGTGGTTTGTGTAATGTGCGTGCCGTCGGCCAGGGTCTGCACCCGGTCGCTCACTTGCTCGGCAGAGTAGGGAGCACCTTCCACTGGACGGGGGCCTGCACCCATCAAAAAAACCGGAGGCGCTACACCTAGTGGACTGTCCCGGACATATCGCTAGCGTCCCCGAATACACCAATCGCTTCGCTCATGGCTCTAATGCGCTTCCGGAGCCGCGAGCGAAGCGACCGGAGCACTTTACATACAGCAAGGACACTCCACTAGTTGGCCGGTTACCACGACCAGGCCCGGTGTATTCGGAGCCGGCGCAGTCTGCCCGACCGCAGTACCCGCCGCTGCTAGTAGAAGAGCCCATTTCAAACTTTTTCGCATGGACCTGCCCCGCGCAATGTGAATTGTTTTACCTGCTTCTTTAAACAACACCCCACATTTGGATCGCTTGCAGACACTCTTCGGTCTAGAAACGGGCAGTCAGAGACAGACGAAAACTACGTGGCGCGCCGGGCGAAATGTTGTTGTTACTATTGGCAGTTGGATAGTAAGTCTTGTCCAACAGATTTTCTATGTTGGCCTGAAATCTAAGATATTCGGTAAGTGTAATGTAAGTGGCAGCGTCGACACGGGTGTAAGTAGGAAGTAACACGGAGTCGTCGATAGCGGCAAACATACTCGCTTGATTGACGAGGCCGAGGCCGACACCCCAGCGTGGAAGAATACGGTAATTATTCCATAAGGAAGCGGTATTGCGCGGTACAAGAGGGACGCGGGCGCCGGCTTGGGCGGCGCTGGTCGTGCTGGTGATGTATGCGTTCTGATAACCGTAGCCGCCGACTGTTTGCCAGGCGGACGTAAGTTTTCCATTAAAGCTAAACTCGTAACCGCTGGTGCGCTGGCTGCCAGTGAGCACAGTGCGTGTGGGGTCGGCAGGATCGGGCGCGGCAGTGTTGGTGCGATCGAGGCGATACCAGGCCGTCGAGAGCGAGAGGCGACGGTTAAAGTCCCACTTAGCGCCGGCTTCGTAGTTCGAAAACTTTTCCGGTTTCAGATTTTGCGAGGTGATCGTGAGTGTCAGGAACTGATCACCCGAACTGGGCAGGTAACTGACTCCATAACTAGCATAAAGAGAGACGGTATCGATGGGCTTGTAGACGATACCGGCGCGAGGGGAAGCGAGATTATCGGTACGACCCAAAGTGGAACCGCTGCGATTGTCGTGATAAGTGAGATCGAAGAGGTCGTAGCGGATGCCTGCCAAGGCGAGAAAGTGCTTTGACAACTGCACCTGGTCCTGGATGTAAACCGCGGCCAAGTTCGTGTGGGTGTAGTTATTGGCATCGCTGGGTGCCTGACTAAAGGTGAGGGGGGTCGTGATGGTGGGGTTTTGAAGCGGCACAACCAGGCTGCTGAGCGAACCGTTGAAGTAACCTGTGTTCCGGAACTGATCCGAATTCTGACGGCCCTGTTCGGAGCCGATGAGGATGGTGTGTTTTTTTCGCCCGGTGGAGAGCAGCTGAATGTAATCGGTCTGGTTGAAGAAGTTGCGGCGCGGCAACCGATGGTTGTAGGCGGACAGAGTATCGCTCAAGCCGTCGGGGGAAACAGCGCCGGCGAAGGAGTTCTGATAGAACTTGTGGTAGTCGGCAAAGCGAATTTGATCGCGGAGCAGACGGCCGGCAGTAAACTCGTGATCGACAGAGGCGTCAAACGACTGGACGGACGCATCGACGTGGCTATTGTAAGGATTGCCGAAAAAGGTTGAGATGTCTGAATCGACTGGGCGGCCGAGAAACGAGGGGACACCCCGGTCGGCCACGCGCCGGTCGCGAAAATATTCGTAGCTGAGCTTAATGGGCGTGCGTGGAAGCAAGTTGATCGCGAGAGTGGGATTAATGCCATATCGCTCGAGAGTGACGTGATCGCGGAAGCTGCCGGAGTTTTCATACATGCCGTTTAAACGAAAATCGAAGGCGCTGCTGAGTGGCTGATCGAAATCGGCCGTCGCGCGGCGTTGATCGAAAGAGCCGCCTTCAAAAGTAAGTTCGCGAACCGGCGTGGCGCTAGCGCTTTTGATGACGCGGTTGACGACCCCGCCCCCTGCGCCGCGGCCGAAGATCATGGCGTCGGCGCCTTTTAGTACTTCTACGCGATCTACGTTGTAGAGATCGCGATAATACTGGACATCGTCGCGAATGCCGTCTACGAAAAAGTTAGCGCTGGTATTGTTCCCGCGAATAACTAGTTGATCGCGGTTGCCTTCGCCTTGAGCTGAGGTAATACCAGGTATGTAGCGCACCACGTCCGCCATGCTGAGCATGGCCTGGTCTCGGATGAGTTCGCTCGAAATGAGGGAGATGGATTGCGGAATGTCAAGAACCAAGGTGGGAGTCTTGGTGGCAGTGCTGGTGGCTTCGACATCGTAACCGAGCTGATCGGTAACAGTGACGCTGTCGGAGCGGCGGGAGATCTCGAGCACAAAGTCCTGCGTCGTAGTTGGGAGTCGTTCGGTATCGATAGTTTGCGATAGGTCGACAAAGCCTGAGGCGGCGATGCGCACGTTGTAACTTCCGGACGTTAGTGAAAGCGAAAATTCGCCTGACTGATTCGACGTTGCTTTCACAGACGTTTCGCCTGTTGTCGAGGAGGCGGTGATCTGCGCTCCCACGATGGGACCTTTGCTGGCATCGACTACGCGACCGTTCAGCTTGGGGCCGGGCGGGGGTTCGGCGAATGAGTGGGCGGTAGCAGCAAAACCAATAAGTAAAAGAAGGAATCGTTTCGTCATAGACAGCTCTCCTACGGTGTAAGTTGGAGCCCCGAAAGCCTACGACGTCCTATAGTGGAGATGGCCGCAGTCTCTCGAGGCTGTAGTCCCAGGTCCTGCGTGCTCCGGCAAGAGTAAAGCGCAGGACCTTCTTTCGATATTGTACTCGGACCATTTCAGTCTGAGATCGGTTGGGTGTCAAGAAAGTTGCTGGAAAAGCCGTTTGTAGAAGGCGAGTGGGGAATTCGCCCGGTTTATCAGAGGAGGCGAATTAGAGGCGGATGAACCAGCGCCGGCGGTAGAGTAACCAGGCCAGAAGGTACATCAGAGCGGTGAAGGACAGTGCCCAGAGCAGGGAAGCGTTTCTGGGAGAGGCGAGCGGAGCGAAGAAGGAATCGTAGATACGATCGTGCCAGCCGACGCTATCCAGCAGTTCGGAAAAGAATTCGGAAGCGAGATAGACGGTGATGGCATTCATGCCGGTGATGACAAACGGAGTCACGATTTTGTGGCGGCGCTGCTCGTCGACCAACCAGATGAAGGCCGCGAGGACGACAAAATCTAGACCGGACATGAAAGTGGCGAAGGAATCCGTCCAGAGTTTCTTGTTGATGGGCAGAACGGTATTCCAGAGCAGGCCGAGGATGAGCAGGCAGACGCCTAAGAGCAAAAGGCGATTCCTGCGGGCAGCGAGCGGCAGGTCGAGGCGCAGAATATGACCTGCCATGATGCCGAGCAGCGTAGAACCGATAGCGGGCAAGGTACTGACAATGCCTTCGGGATCCCAGGTTTTGGCGCTGGCGTAGTTATGTGCGCCGAGCACGATGCGGTCGATGTAATGTGCGAAGTTGCCGGCAAGATCGAGGTGGCCCGCGCCGTAGCCGGGAACGGGTATGAAGGTCATCATGAGCCAGTAGGCGGCGAAGAGGATGATGATGGCGGCAATTTGCGCGCGAATCCCGGTATAGAGATAGATGATTGACGCGATGAGATAGCAGATCGCGATGCGTTGGAGCACTCCGAGTAAGCGCTGCTGGGAAAAGCTGAAGGTGGGATAGACATAGATCAGCAAACCGAGAACGTAGAGCAGGAGCGCTCGGCGAAAGACTCTTGGCAGCAGCTGCGATGGCGCGTCACCAAGTTGGAGCCGCTTGCCTAAAGAAAGTGTGATGGCGACACCTACGATCCACAGGAAGGAAGGAAAGACGGTGTCGGTCAGAGTCCAGCCGTTCCATTCAGAGTGTTCGAGCTGTGCGTAGCTGACGGGACCACCTCCGTTGTTAACGAGCACCATCAGCAGAATGGTGATGCCGCGAAAGGCGTCGAGCGAGAGCAGGCGCGAGCTAGGAGTGCCGGCAGACGAAGTAGACATGAAGCGAAAGTGAATCCAGCATAGCGGAACGGCGCGGCGGGATGGCTCAAAAGAAGCCTGGAATGGGAGGTTGAAACGATTTAAGAGATCGCAGCGCGAGCGATTTTCTGGCTCAACCGCGGCCCACGAAAGGCATCTTGGTCGCCATCACGGTCATAAACTGAACGTTGGCTTCGAGCGGCAAGCTGGCCATATACAGGATGGCGTCGGCTACGTGCTGGACATTGATTCGCGGCTCGGGGGCGGTGGTCCCATTGGCTTGCCGAACACCCGCGACCATTTTTCCGGTCATCTCGGTGGCGGCATTGCCGATGTCAATCTGGCTGCAAGCGATGTCGAACTCGCGGCCGTCGAGTGAAATCGATTTAGTCAATCCGGTGATGGCGTGTTTAGTGGCGGTGTAAGGGGCCGAGAGAGGGCGCGGGACGTGAGCGGAAATAGAGCCGTTGTTGATGATGCGGCCGCCGCGGGGCGTTTGGGTCTTCATGATACGGATCGCTTCCTGCGCACACAGAAACGAGCCAGTGAGATTTACGCCAACAACTGTATTCCATTGCTCGTACGACAGATCCTCGATGGCGATGGGCGGCGTGCCGGCGCCTGCATTGTTGAAGAGAACGTCGAGCCGTTCAAATTCCTGCCAGGTTTTGGCAAAGAGAGCTTTGACGGAGTCGGGCCGGCTGACATCAGTAGGGACGACGAGCATTCTGCCATCGGAAGACGTCACGGCGGTGGCCGTGCGATTGAGTTCGGAAGCGCGTCGTCCGGCCAGCACAACAGTATAGCCGGCGGCGTGGAATGAGAGTGCGACCGCCCGGCCAATACCACTGCCGGCGCCCGTGACCAGCGCAATTTTGTGATCGCTCCGCATGCATCGATTGTAGATAACGATTCAGCACGTAATCCCGGTTGTAAAATTGTTTCTTACGGCGAAAGAGGGTGATGAGAGATGGCCACCACATCTGTCCTGAATACAGTCAAGATCGCGAAGACGCCTGCCATGCCCGTGTTTGCGACACTGGCGGAAGAAAGAACACACCGCAAGCAGCGATTGGCATCGGCGTTCCGGTTGTTCGCCAAATTTGGTTTCAGCGAAGGAGTGGCCGGTCACATTACGGCGCGCGATCCGGAGCGTACCGACCATTTCTGGGTGAATCCGTTTGGAATGCATTTTGCCCATATCCGGGTGTCGGATCTGGTCCTGGTGAACGAGCAGGGCGAAGTAGTAGAAGGCGACCGGCCAATCAACGAGGCGGCGTTCGCGATTCATTCCAGGGTCCACATGTCCCGGCCCGACGTGATAGCCGCGGCCCATGCACATTCTTTCTATGGAAAAACTTGGTCATCGTTGGGGCGATTGTTGGACCCGCTCACGCAGGATGCCTGTGCATTCTACGAAGATCACGGTTTGTTCTCGGACTATACGGGTGTCGTGTACGACACGTCAGAAGGAGATCGCATCGCGCAGGCACTCGGTAGTCATAAGGCTGCCATTCTGCAGAATCACGGGCTGATTACAGTAGGAAGCACGGTAGACGAAGCGGCCTGGTATTTCATCAGCATGGATCGCTGCTGCCAGTCGCAATTGATGGCGGAGGCGGCTGGGAAGCCGATCAAGATATCGCACGAAAGCGCATTGATTGCACAACGACAGATAGGGAATCCACGCGTGGGCTGGTTTCAGTATCAGCCACTCTGGGATTTGATTTCACGGGAACAGCCTGATTTGTGCGAGTAGCAAACCAAAGAAGCTGCGTTCCAGTATCGACTGATCTCTGACGGTCATCGAATTTCGTGTTTGATGCCATAGACGGTTGTAGCGGGATTGTAATTGCGCCAATCGAACCAGTAGTCTTTGATGCCGTCGATACGCTCCAGGCAGACGCCTTTCAGTTTGCCGGTTACGGCACATCCCTGGAAGTTCCATTCGCTGCCGGTCTGTGAATCAATGAGCAGGGCTCGAGAGCCGCTTGTCTGCGGTGTGATCCGGTAGAACTGCGAGATGGTGGATTGACCGGGAATACGCTGTCGAAAAATACGAACGGAACTATTGTCGAGGCCAACCAAAAGCAGAATCGGCTCACTCCCGATCCGGTCCTGAATCAGCTTCTCCTTTAGAACTTCAGCGTACGGAAAGGCCCGGCTAGCGCCAAACGCATGCAAGCCAAGCATCAAATCGCGCGGCTTGAGACCTGCCTGGGCATAGCTGAGAACAGTGGGCATCTTCGCCATACGCTTATCCCAGTTTGCGGGTGCGTAGTCGCTGGTGAAGGCAGTAACATCATTTAGCACGGAGCCATTGGGCTGCTCTGATTTCCAGAGCGCAAAAGTGAGTTCATCGGCGTAGACGGGCGGCAAGCGCTGTCCTTTGAGCGGCCCCGCAATAGCGACACCGGTAATCTGCTGCCAGTAGGTTCCGGTTTGCTCATCTCGCATGAGAAAGTTCTGATTATTGATGCCGGCGAGATGAAAGCGAAGGGCGAGGCCGTTGATTGATCTTTGAAACACCAGACCGGTGTGACAGAGCGTTCAATACGTGGCAACGACCGGCAACCCGCCGAGTACGTCGTTGACAATGTGATGGTATGACATGCTGCGGATTGGGTAGGCTCGCGCCGCGCCACTGAGTTGGACAGCGATGACCTCTTCGCGCCCATCCAGTTTGGCTTCAGAAGCGGGAGAAAAGGTGGGGCGATCGACAGGATGAAACATCAGCTCGTAGACATTCACACGGGACAAAATGCCGAAAAGAATTACGAGCAGAGCGCATGATGAAGCAAGAACTCTGTGCCACCGGACGCGAGTCTGACGCCAGGAAAACACCAGCAAGGCAAGGGCAAGGGTAACAAAGATGGTCTCGAGAAAGGGTGTCCAGCGCGTTATTTCAAGGGCCAGAGCGAGCTCTCGTGAGCCCTGATAACGGAACGGACGAATCACGAAGATCGGGTAAACGAGAATGGCAAACGAAAGCGACGCGCACAGAGCCAGCCCGAACAGCGGTCCTCTCAGGAGTGAACGAACTGGCGTGCCTGATTTGGGAAACATTCGTGCACACTATACCAGCAATCAAGAAAAAATAAATCCACCGAAAGTTTCATGCCCTTTAAGGTCTCTACCCGGTATGCTCTGGCCCGTGATTTGCGATGTGGCCTGATGAAGATATGAGGAAAAACAACCCACGTTCTCAACAGACAGGTGTCGACCGGCGGCGTTTGCTGGCGGGATCGGCGGCTCTGGCGACTACGATGCTGAGCGGAGCGCGAGCGGGGGGACAAGATCTGCCGAAGATCGACAAGGCTCAACGAGACAAAAGTGCGACTGACCCCGGTCCGGAGAACAAGGGCCTGCGGGATGTCAACCAAAACGCTTTTTTGCCTCCGGACACCGATCACGGCGAAGTACAGACTTTCTGGAGTTCGTTTTCTTCCTCGCACCGGCGAGTGCAAGAGGGTGGCTGGTCGCGGCAGGTAACGGTCAGGGACTTTCCCATTTCAACCGACATTGCCGGCGTGAATATGCGCCTCACGGCGGGAGGCATCCGGGAACTGCATTGGCATAATGCCGCCGAATGGGCGCTGATGCTGACCGGGAAGGCTCGCATCACCGCCATTGATAATGACGGGAAAAGTTTTGTGAAAGATGTGGGCGTGAATGATTTGTGGTTCTTCCCCACTGGCACGCCGCATTCCATTCAAGGTCTGGAACCGGATGGCTGTGAGTTCTTGCTGGTGTTCGACGATGGCAAATTCTCTGAGGGAGACACGACGCTGATTTCCGACTGGACGCGACACACGCCTCGCGAGGTGCTGGCCAGGAATTGGGGCGTGCCGGAAAACGAGCTGGATGGAGTGTATTCAGCGCCGTCGGAGGGGCGCTACATCTTCCAGGAGTCGGTGCCAGGGACAGTTGAGCAGGATCAGCGCGCGGCGGCCGGACCGCTGGGCGCGTCTCCTTTAGCGTTTGACTTTGCCATGCATTCCATGGCTCCGACGTATCGGACAAAATCGGGAGAAGTGCGGGTGATCGATTCGCGAAACTTTCCTGTGGCCACTGCTATTGCTGCCGCCCATGTGATCGTGAAACCCGGTGGTTTGCGGGAGCTGCACTGGCATCAGAATGCCAACGAGTGGCAGTATTATGTCCAGGGTAAAGGCCGCATGACCGTGTTCTTCAACGGCGGGAAGGCTCGCACCGCCGACTTCAACGGCGGCGACGTCGGCTATGTGCCGAAAACGCTGGGCCACTACGTCGAGAACGTTGGGGAGACGGACTTGATTTTCCTCGAAATGTTCAAAGCTGACAAATTTCAAGACCTGTCGCTTTCCGAGTGGGTGGCACATACTCCTCCCGAACTTGTTATGCAGCATCTACGGATCAGTAAAGAGACGCTTGGGCGCATTCCCAGAGGAAAGTTTCCGATCGTGCCTGCTTAGTTGAAAGGCACTCCCAAGCCTGTGGATTATTGTGAGGGTGCAAATGAGCCCAGCGGAAAGAGAAGCTGGCATACTCCAATTTTGGGAAGCGGTCGAGCTGTTTTCTCCGCAGAAAATTCCCCGTCTCAATCCCAACAATTGGAAATATCCGGTTTTTCGAGCGATGGGCGAAACTCCCCTTCCCTGGCATTCATCGCACTGGTTTCGAGCCGCGGAGGCTGGTCGCAAACGGCGGTTCACGCCTACTGCGGCATCTATAAGCAGGGACGCGTCGGCGCATTTCTGGAACGGAAATTCGGACGAGACGCGGCGAGCTTCGACCGCAGACCTGACAGCGAAAGTTGTCTCTTCGCGCTGCAAATCACGGAAGATGGACGGCCACTCCTCGATACCTTCGTGCTGGCATCCTGTTCCTGGGCGGTTGGACGTCTGCGGAATAGCGCACCCGGCGTCGATTGGATGAAGGGTTTTGAGGGCTGTGCGCAGGAAGAGGGGCTTCGTCTCGCCGAACGATTCGCTGTCCGTGAGGACGACGAGGTTGGTCGCGAGTTGAATCGCAAATCAGGCACACACGTAGGACGGCCGATCCAGCCGAATGACCTGGAGATGGAGATTGAACGTGTTGCAGACTCACTCGCACAGCGGCTGTTCTGCTGCCTCAAAATTTACGTCTGGCCGCGCGTCAGATCGACGAAAAATGTCAATTCGAACCAGATACCGACGACTTTCTGAACAGCTTTTTTCTGCGCGGTTTGGAACGTCTGACCGATGAAGCTGCGCAGACAAATAACAGCGCCGCTCTATCTTGTTTCTTTCGCCCCGAGCAGGCCGTACCGACAGAAACGCGTTGCGATGTCAGGACGTCAGTAGAGTCGCTCTGGCAAAATACCGCGCTAAAGCTGGTCCCAGTGGGCCGTTGGCCGGCGTCTTCTTCGGAATCGCTGTATTTTAGTCAGCAGTTTGCCGTGAATGCGGCGCTCGATACTTTCGCGAAGCAAGCGACGCCCCTGTTTGGGATAAATGGCCCACCCGGAACCGGCAAAACCACTCTTCTTCGAGATCTGATTGCGTCTGTTTTCGTTGAGCGTCCTCCGGCATTAGCTAAGATGCCGCGCCCGGCGAACGCCTTTGCGGGACCACCGGCCCATTGGACAACCGAGGGCTTTGAACGATCTATCTCGCTTTGGCGCGAGGAGCTTCTCGGCTTGGAAATTGTCGTTGCCTCTTCGAATAATCGAGCGGTGGAGAATGTCACTCTTGAGATTCCAGCGAGACGCGCCGTTGGTGAAGAGTATCTTGCCGATATCGATTATTTTGGGGACTTCGCCAGCCGGCTCCTGTATGAACGAAAGACGAAGGATCGAGAGCAACACGGAAGTGAGGCGTGGGGGTTGATTGCCGCCCGGCTCGGCAGCAAGAAAAATCGGCGCAGCTTTATCAGCAGATTTTGGTTCGCCAACAAGGGATCCCCAGAGCCGCGCACTCGTGCGGAGGATGGCTTCCAGAAATATCTGCAGACGGTGAAAGCCCGGCCTCATGCGTGGAAGACTGCGGTGGCATCGTTCGAGGCGGCTCTCGAGCGAGAGGAGCGGATACGGGAGCAGCGGACCGCTGCCTGGAATGCAATCGAAACGCAAGGCTCGCTCAACGGCGAATTAAAGATTGTTCGAGCGAAGTTGGAGACTGCCAAAGAGCGCGCGCGACGCCAGGGAATCTATGGCGAAGGCCCAGGGATGTTATGCCAGCTCTGAGATCCGCCTCAGGGATGCGCTCAATGCCCGCCGCGAGCACCTCCAATTCAAACCCGGCTTAGTAGACGCTGTCTTCACTGCTGGCGCTGCGTATCGCGAGTGGCGCGACAAGGACCGCCGGTTGCTCGCCGCAGTCGAAGATCGGGGAAGAGAGTTGAAGCTAGCTACTTTCCGTCGCAAAATAGCGTTTTTTGATCAGCTCTGGCATGACGTAGAGGGTTCAAATCGTGTTTGAGCGATGCTTTTCGATTGTTCGAGCCGCTCGCCCGTGAGCGAGGTATCGCCCCGGGCGGCGATGCTCAGGCATTGGCCACCGCCAGGGCTTTGCCGATGTTGATCAGATTGTCAGCCAGCACGCCCAGTCCCACCCAACGCTTCATGCCGTCGATGCCGCGGTACAAGCAGCGCCTCAATCCGTGCCGCCGCTTGGCCACGCTGATGCGTCCCTCGCAGCCTGTACGCCAGCGCTGCGCTTTTTTGAACCAGCGACTCTTTTCCATTTGCTTGCGCTCGGTACTGCGCGTGCTACGGTTCGGCACCGCTACCCATTTCACGCCTTTCTCTTGCACCGCCCGTTCCTGCACCTGTGAAAAATATCCGGCATCCGCCGTTACCAATTGCGGCAATCGCCCGAGTTTGCGCTCGTGCGCTTCCACCGCACCCAGCAGTAACTCGCGGTCACTCGGCCTCTCGTCGAAAACCTCGTAATGCGTGATGATCTGGTTCTCAGCTTCCTGCAACTGCACCAGCTTGCCGAACTCGGTTGGTTTGCTCGCCTTGCCCTTGCGGATGATCTCGGTGTGCGGCTCAAACATGCTCACGATCTTGCCCGGCAACTGCGTCAGACCGTCGAAGATGCGCGCCCTAGTCTGCTTCACTACCTGCCGCACACGCACCGCCATCGTCGATAAGCTCTCGCCAAGAGCCCGCAGTCCTTTCTTCCGTGGCGCCGACATCCCCTCTATCTCCACCATCACGCGCTTGGCGTCGTTAAGAATCTGCCGCGACATGCGGAGCAACTCACGATACTCTTTCTTGCGCATCTCCTCGCCTTCAGGCCCTCTATGCCTGCTGGCCGTCGCGATCGCCACTACGCGCTTGTTCACGCTCCGCATTCGGTTCCGCACCTTGCGCGTCAGCTTGCCCCCGCTCTGTTGCTCAATCTTCCTCATCGTTCGCGTCATGACCCGCGTGCCGTCTCCGAGCAGGCTGGAGTCGGTGGGGTAATGAATGTTGGTCTCCACCACTGTTGTGTCCACACGCATCTTGCGGCCTCGCACTGCACCTTTTTCTTGCGCCATCGCCACCAGGCGCTCATGCAATTTCGCAATTACCTCGCCGCCCAGTACTTGTGCAATGCGAGCTAACGTCTTCGCGTCAGGAACCTTGCCCAGTCCGATGCGGGTGAAATCCCGATATGCCAGGTTC
Organism: Bryobacteraceae bacterium; assembly: GCA_965277435.1. Classification (GTDB taxonomy): domain Bacteria; phylum Acidobacteriota; class Terriglobia; order Bryobacterales; family Bryobacteraceae; genus Bog-105. The sequence continues at coordinate 537,499 of OZ255821.1, forward strand.
ATCTTCACCTCGCGTTCCAGCGTGTCAAAGCTCCAGTTCCGTACATGCTTCAACAACAACAGACGCAATGCCATCTCGGCGGGTGTTTGCGAGCGACCGCGTGTGGTGCTGTGCTTGTGACGCTCGCCCTGAGCTTCGTAAACCAAGTCGACGAGTTCCTCGTCCTCCAGAAGCTTGTCGGCTTCCACCATCCAAGGCTCCCAAAGAGCACGCACATCTTCGTTCACTACACCTTCCCACAGCGTCCATTGGCCTTGTTTGCGTCGGGTCATAGCCTATCGTAAAAGCCTTCTGAAACAAGATCAATACTAAATGTTTCAGCACCAAATTCCCTCCTGACCTGTTCATTGGCGTACACCCGAACACTCATTTTTGCGACGGAAAGTAGCTAGCACGGAGCGCGACGCAAAGGAGCAAACCGTGCAGGTGACGCAGAAGGTGATCGCCGGGTTGTTGACGCTCGCGAGTTGTCGTCTCCCTGGGCTGATGAACACTGGAACCGCGCACGTACAGAAGTCTTCATCGAAGCGCTGCATCTGCATCGCACGTTTGTTGAGTGCGTACCGGACAACCATTCGTTAAGAAGCCGACTTCTTTGCCTCGACGAGAATACGACGCAACTCTCGCACTGTGGATAATGTTCTTACTCGGCAGACAGGCGATATTCGGACACGATCCACCGATGTACTTGCGCTCAATCACCGCAACGCGCTGTCCTTGAACCGCCACCGGCTTGCAGCATGACAGAAATTGCTGTACGTCGCGCGCACGTGAGATCCCCAATGCGCCGACTGACAAAGTGGCAACCGGTATCCGACACTGACGGATTCTGGCTGCAACGACCGTCTCTAACACGAGAATTACGAGAAGACGATCATCTGTGCATTCCACCACGCTTCAGGTCACTGCTGCGACAGAGCTGGGACGGCGGCTAATACCCAGCTTTTGCATTCGATAAACCAGAGATGTCCGCTTCATTCCCAGGCGCTCCGCCGCGCCATTTCGACCACCGATCACCCAGTTGCTTGCTTCAAGCGCTCGGACGATATGATCACGTTCCACCTCTGCAAGACCACTGATCACCACATTACATTCGCGGTGAGCGTTGAAGGACTCCAACTCGCCGACCGGGGCTCGGAGTACAGAATCAGGAGAGAGAATCACTGCTCGTTCGATGAAATTCTGTAATTCACGAATGTTTCCAGGCCAGCGGTATCGCACCAGTGCGTCCATCGTCTCGGCGGGGATATGTTCGATCCTCTTATTCATTCGTCGCGCATGAAGTCCCGTAAAATGGCGCACGAGTTCTCGAATATCCTCGGTGCGTTGCCGTAACGCCGGAACGTGAATAGGGAAGACTTTCAGCCGATAATACAGGTCTTCACGAAATGTCGACTGCTTCACCATGCTCGACAAATCGCGATGCGTCGCGGCGATCAGGCGGACGTCAACCTTGTGGGTGCGGTTGCTGCCGAGTCTCTCAAATTCCTGCTCTTGCAAAACGCGTAGCAATTTCGCTTGCAGTTCCAGAGGGATATCGCCGACTTCATCGAGAAAGAGCGTGCCCCGGTTCGCCGTTTCAAAGCGTCCGATTTTTTGCGCAATCGCTCCGGTGAATGCTCCTTTTTCATGGCCGAACAACTCGCTCTCAAGGAGCCCAAGCGGAATAGCCGCACAATTCAATTTGACAAATGCCCGTTGCCGGCGGCTACTGAGATTGTGGATTGCGCGCGCAACAAGCTCCTTACCGGTTCCGGTCTCACCCAGGATCAGCACGCTCGAGTCCGTAGGCGCCACCACTGACACCATGTCCAACGCGTTCTTCAAAGCGGGACTGTCGCCGACGATTGCGCCGAATTCAGCGCGAACCTCCTCCTCAAGATACAGTCTTCGTTCTGTCTCTCTGTCTTTCTCCTGAGTTGCTCTTTCATAGTCCAACGCGTTCTCGACAGCAATGGCTACCTGGCGAGCTACCTGTTCGAGGAAGATGACGTCAGTTCGCTCGTATGCCCGCTCCGACCGCTTCAGGGCTGCCAGCACGCCTACTACGCCGCTTCTGCCGATAAGCGGGAGATCACACCCGGACACTAAGCCTTCCGCCATGACACGTTGGTAGAAGCGTCGACCTACACTGTTGCCGAAACTGTCCGGGTCGTCGCGTACCTCCTCAAAGTTGTTAAAGTGTTGCGTCTTACCAGTCCAGAAAGCTTTGCCGCAGATGGAACCATGGACGGGTATAGTCGTTCCGTCGCAGAGGGAACCTCGTGCCTCAGGGTTGTACAAAGTGGTTACGCGCAACTCCGCAGCGTCGGTGTCCGGCAGTAGTAAAGCACAAAAATCACATTGCAGCGCACTCAACAGGTCCATGGAAAGCGCCCCAATCAACTGGCGCATATCCAGCCTTGATGTCATGCTGTTCGTGATTTCCAGGAGCAAGCGCAACCGGTCGCGTTCGCGCCGCAGTGCTTCTTCATTAATCTGGCGTTCAATTGCGATGCCAGCAATGTGGCTGGCGTTCTCGATCAACTGCAGATCGCCGGCAGAAGGGCTTCGCACTTCCCGGTAATGGATGGCAAATGTACCGAGCACCTTACCTTCAATCGAGAATAAAGGCCGCGACCAGACCGCACGGATACCATATGGCAAGAGCAGGTGACGATAATCATCCCAGATGGAGTCGATGAGGATGTCGGATACATACACTGCCTCCCTCCGATAGATAGCTGTGCCACAGGAGCCTCCTTTTGGACCAACAGACATTGGCCCAACCTGCGCGCTGAATCCCGGAAGGCTGGGAGCCGCTGCGCAACGAACTTTCTTTCCGCCCTCTTCGGGAAGCCAGATAGTACACAATGTGCCTTCGCCTTGAGATTCAACTAATTGAGCAATAATCGCGAGGACTTCAGATAACTGAGATCCGGCAAGAATCAATTTCAGAATCTGCAGCACGGATTCGCTGGAAAAGAGGCCTGACTCGTTCTGCGACTCTTCAACTGTTGCTGGAACTTCTGCGGCCCATTGTGTTGCTCTGTCCATGAATCCTCCTTTCGACGCCACTTCCTCAGAATCGCTTGAAAGCTGACATTGACTTTGAGCGACTCAACTGTTTTGAATCGCAGACAGTACTGGGCAAATCCGCGAGGTGACCATTTCCGCCCTTTCTGATGAAAATGTGAGCGGCACTTCGATTGCAGAATCTACCTTCACAGCCAAACTTGCGGCGAGATCACCCTCGACACTTGCCAACCACCAGTTTACGGTTACGGTCTTCTTGGGGTCGCGCCGGGGCTGTGATCAGCGAATCCATCGGAATCCCGCCATACTTGTCACTCCCTGGCCGTTCGATACCTGGATCAGTATTAGTACATGACCACCACGCACTCTGTGATATCGAGAACGCAACGAAAGGCCAAGATCCAACGGAGGAGAAAAAGGCAATGGCGAGACAAGTAAGGCACTCAGACGCGGACGAATTAGAAGTTCAGAGGAGGGGCATATGTGCCCAGCATGCATCGCAAGCACAGCAGCAATGGTCGCCGGAGCCGGATCCATGGGAGGAATTCTAGCGGTGTGCATCGGCAAGTTCAGAAAGTTTTTCAGAGCGAATCGTCTCGCCCTGTTTCAGAAAACAAAGGAGAAATAACATGGCAACAAGCAAAGAGCTTACAGGCCGGCGGTGTGCCCTCTGGGCCGGGCATCAAATGAAAGAGACACTCGGCGGACTTAGCCGTTTCCGGCGAGTCCGTTGTGCGCGTGTTCCTCAAGCGAGAGAGACCAGGAACACGGGAAAGGGCATCTCGCGATGAACACGCCCCCAATTGTGTCGCAGCAGGAGTGGGAGGCTGCGCGACAGCAGCTCCTCGTGAAGGAGAAGGCGTTGACGCGCTCTCGTGACGCGCTGGCCGCCGAACGCCGGCGGATGCCTTGGCTGGCTGTGGACAAGAAGTACGAGTTCGACGGACCCCACGGTAAGATAAGCCTGCTCGGTTTGTTCGAGGGCCAGCGTCAGTTGATCGTATATCGCGCCTTCTTCGAGCCCGGGGTGTTCGGCTGGCCCGAGCACGCCTGCCGCGGCTGCTCTCTGGGCGCCGATCAGGTCGCCCACCTGGCCCATCTGAACGCCCGCGACACCACCCTCGCCTACGCCTCGCGCGCACCGCAGGCGGACATCGCGCGCCTGAAGGCGCGGATGGGTTGGGAAATGCCCTGGTACACCATCACCGACACCTTCGACGCGGACTTCGGCGTCGATGAATGGCACGGCCACAATGTGTTCTTCCGCGACGGCGAGCGGGTGTTCCGCACATACTTCATCAACAACCGAGGCGACGAGGCGATGGGGAGCACCTGGAGCTACCTCGACCTTACGCCGCTCGGCCGTCAAGAGACTTGGGAGGACTCGCCAGCGGGTTACCCTCAAACCCCGACGTACAAGTGGTGGAACTGGCACGACAACTACGACGCTGGGGCCTCACCTGACCCGAAGTGGGTTGAGACATCCGACGCCGGAGAAGCCGTCTTCCGAAAGCGCGACTCAGACCCGAAAGAGAGCTGGAGAAGGGCGGCCACTTCGCCGCCTTCAGGCTGCTAGCGCTTTTCGCATCGGAGCTGCGCGAGGCCTTCCGCAAGGTGCGCGGAGCAGCCAGGAGGAGATCTTGGCGGACTGTGATCTCAGCGCCGCACGCTAAAGAAAGACAATGACGAAGCACATGACTGGAGGCAGTTGAGTCGAGCGCGACCTCAGGAACCGCGCCTTTTCCAGGCTCCGTGATCGATAAGCTAAACGAGTTATGTGCATGACACGATAAACATGTTGGTCGTGCCGGGTGACATCAACTTCGGAGTCTTCGGTCAACAAGACGGGCGGTAGTCTCTTTTAAAACCGCAACGATGTCGAACGGCACCCGTTCCGCCTGAAGTTGTAATTCAATGGTTGTTAGCCTTGTTCCGCAATTTACTAGTGCTCGTCATTTTCTCTGCTGTCGTTTTCTTCGCGGAAGACCTTCCGCTCGGAGTCCTGCAAACCGCCCGAGCCTTGCATACTAACCGCGACCTCCTCAAAACTTTGCCGCTCTATACGTGCCTGGAAACAATTTCCCGCAGCCGTCCTACGCGTCATCACCGGAAACCGAATGGCGTCGATGTCGTGCAGGTAGACGTCGGGGTAGGTGGTGACAGGGAGATCTATTCGTGGCCAGGGCAGTCGACTTTCTCACCACTCGATCTAATTGAGCTGGTAGGTCACGGGTTTCTATCTACCGGCCTTTTTCACTCTTTCGCCAGCAATCTTTTTGTTTTCGGCCACGGCATTGTCAAGCTCGCCAGCGAAGAAGAAATAAACGGAACGCCGGCCTTACACTTCACCTACACCACTCCTTCCCTGGAAAATCGCTGGAATATCAACTGGCGCGGGGCGCAGGGTAGCGCTGGTCAGCAAGGCGACTTCTGGGTAGACAGTGCCAATTACACGCTGTTGCGGTTAACCGTGAGGGCAGAAAACATCTCGGCCAGTCTGCCGCTAAAAGCATTGACCACTACCATTGACTACCAACCGTTAACTCTCTATGGAAAACCGGCCCTACTTCCTAGGCAGGCCCGTGTAATTGCTGTCGAAAATAATGGGGACGTACTCCGCAACGACGCGGCTTTTTCGCACTGCCATGTGTTCGAAGCCGAATCACGAGTTGCTAAGGCACCAGCGGATCTCGGTAACGTGTTTGCACGGTATGAAACCAGCCGCTCCATTCTGCCCGCGGGATTGACCTTCACCATCAGCCTGCAAACCCCCATACTTGCCCGGTCTGTCCGCATCGGAGATGCTATTGAAGCCCGCTTGGAAAAACAGCTGAAATTATCTACTGAAATTATCGCGCCTCAAGGTGCACTTTTAAGCGGACATGTCCGTGAGTTTGACAAGCTGGATGATCCGCCAAATACCTCGGTAGTGGCGCTTGAGTTCGATCTCCTGCAGTGGCCGGGGCACTCGTACAGTTTTCTTGCCGAAGTAGTCGGTATGCAGCAGCTTGCCGGACTTCACGACAAGATCTATCGCGGCGCGTCAACCAGCCGCGACTCGGGAGCCGGCATGCTGTATTCATCAACCACAGAGACATTTTGGCCAACGGCGGTTCCAGGCACTGCGACATTCATGCTGCAGAATGCCGGCGAGCTGCCGCGAGGCTTCCGGATGACCTGGCGAACTAAGAAACTCACAGCACCCCAATGACGTAGCAGCCGTCCAGTTGGTCTTAAGTTACTCCGTTGCCACGGTATCGGGAATCAATGTCTGAGACCCTTGCCCTGTCTCCGGCGTTTCTTCTTTGCGATGGATGAGTAAGTACGCAGCCGGCACCAGGAACACAGTAATAACTCCAGATACAGATAGGCCGCCTAGAATCGCACGCGCCAGCGGCGCATATTGTTCGCTTCCCGGTTCCAGCGCCAGGGCCATCGGTATCAAGCCAAGGACCGTGGCGAGCGTCGTCATCAGGATAGGGCGAAGCCGCGCACCGGACGCTTCTGCCAGCGCCTTTCTGATTGGTAAACCGTTCTTGCGCAAGGTACCCACGAACTCCACAATCAGGATGCTGTTGGAAACGGCGATGCCGGCCACCATCACAATCCCCATCAGCGACATAACATTGAGTGTCGTCCCGGTAATTAAGAGGAGAATAAGCACGCCGGATAAGCCTGGCGGTATGGCCAGCAAGATAATAAACGGATCTGAAAACGAAGCGAACTGTGCCATCAGAATCAGGTAAACGAGAACAATCGCCAGAATCAGACCGATACCGAAACTGGTAAAGGACTGCTGCATGTCTCGAACCGCGCCACGCACCGAGATCGTCACTCCGTCCGGTTTGCTCACTTTCGAGAGAACGGAAGTAACGTCCGCGCTTACCTTACTCAGGTCCTCTTCCTTCGGCATAACATATATGTCGAACTGCCGGCGAAGTTGATAGTGGTCGACCTCGGTGGGTGTATCAATTTGTTTCAGGTCAACCACCGATTCGAGCGGCGTGGTCTCCATATTGGCGGAAGCGCGCAAGGGAATCTGCTTGAAATCGGTCATACTTTGAATCTGTGTTTCGGGATACTGCACGGTCAGCATATAACTATTGCCCGTTTTCGGATCAACCCAGAAACTAGGGGCGATCATGCCGTCCGAAGTAAGCGCAGTGATGACGTTATCGACGACGGACTTAGGTGTTATTCCCAGTAACCCGGCTCGCTCGCGATTGATATTCAATTCGATACCGGGATAGTCCAGGTCCTGTGGAATCAGAACGTCGCTGACGGAAGCTAGACCCCGCAGTCGTCCTGCAATCGATTTAGCGAGATCGAATGCCTGATTCAAGTTATTCCCGCCAACCTGGATATCGATGGGAGCAGGTTTACCCTGATTTACCACTGAATCCACTAGGCCGCCTGCCTGAAAGTAAGTAGACACGTCCGGGAAATCGCTTTTGAGTTTCTGCCGCGCCCGTTCCATGTAAGCGTAACTGCCGATCTTGTGTTCTTCTTTAAGACTTACCTGGATGAATGCGGTATGCATTCCTGAGTTAGAGGTGTAAATGGCCGAAAGATCGGGAGTGATGCCAATGTTAGACACGATTGTTTGTAAGTCTGCGGGAGCAACGATCTGGCGGAGGTCGGCTTCCATGCGGGCTACGTAATCGTCGGTAAGCTCGATACGCGTCCCGGCCGGCACTTTCAAGTTAACGACAAACTGGCCCGGATCTGTGCGAGGAAAAAATGCTTTTCCCAAAAGCGGGTAGAGGCAAAAAGTAAGACCAACAAAGAAGAGAAAGCCCACCACCACTGCAGCCGGGCGATTCAGGCACTTAGCGATGGCGCGGTCGTAGCCATTTTGCAGAACTTGATAGGCTGCGTTAAATCGGTCCACGACCACTCGAAAAGGGCTGCGTTTTCTGGTCTGATTGTGCGATCCGGCGTGATCGAGATGGATGAACCTGGCGCAAAAGAGCGGTATCACAGTCATCGCGACGAAGTACGAAGCGAAGAGAGCGAGCACCACGGCCAGTGCCAAGGCTGTAAACAGATACTTGCTAACTCCGTATAAGAGCACTACTGGAAAAAACACGATACAGGTGCTAATGGTGGCAGCAAGTACGGCGAGCTGAACTTCCTTGCCGCCCCGCTCGGAAGCGTCTGCCGAGTTCTCACCCATTTCCATATGGCGGAAGATGTTTTCGAGAACGACCACGGAATTGTCAATCAGACGGGAGAGCGCCAGAGCAAGGCCGCCCAGCACCATGGTGTTGATGGAGCTGCCGCCCAGGTTCAGACCAAGGAATGTCGCCAGGCAGGAGATCGGAATCGACAGGAGAACTGCCACGGTAGCGCGAACATTGCCCAGAAAGAGCAGAATCATCAAGGCTGTCAAAACCAGACCGATGGTGCCTTCGTTAATCACGTTCCTGACCGCTACCTTGACAAAAATCGATTGATCGAAAACGACGTTAGTCTTTAGAACCTCCGGTATATCCAGCAGGTGGCTGACGGCTTCTTTCACTCCGTTTACGATGGTGATGGTATTGGAATTACCACCCTGCTTGAGAACCGGGATGTACACCGAATGTTGCCCGTCCACACGCACGATATTCGTCTGCAACTGGCCGCCATCTACCGCATGCCCCACATCTCCCACCATCACGGATGCGTTATCTACTGTCTTAATCGGCATGTCGTTGATCTCGCTGACCACCGGCACCTGGCTATTGGCGTAAATGTTGTAGTCCTTGGTGCCGATTCGCACGTCGCCCGCGGGGAGGATCAGATTGGAATCATTCAGCGATTCCACCACGTCCATCACGCTCATCTGGTGCGCCTGGAGTTTCAACGGATCGACGTAGACCATGATCTGCCGGTAGCGTCCACCATATGGCTGCGGTACCGAAGCACCAGGTACATTTGCCACCTGATTACGGACGCTGAACTGCGCAAGGTCTTTCAGCTGAGTTTGATTCAGCCCCTGGCCTTTCAGCGTGATCAGACACACCGGTAAATTAGAGGCGTCGAATTTCAAGACTACGGGCGGCAGAGTGCCCGGCGGCAAGCGGCGTAGATTGGCCATGGCCAGGTTCGAAATGTTGCTGACCGCTGCGTTCGCATCCACTCCGGGTTGGAAGAAGACTTTGATGAGGCTTACACCGGGTAGCGAGCGGGACTCGATGTGGTCGATGCCGCTTCCTAGGGTAAAGAAGCGCTCATAGCTGTTGGTGATGTTAGATTCAATCTGCTGAGGGGGCATGCCGGAATAGAAGGTCGCGACTACGACGACCGGGATGTTGACTTCAGGAAACAGATCAACAGGCATGCGAACGACAGTGGTAATGCCCACCACGACTACAATCAAGCACGCCATCAAAATGAAAAACGGGTACTTAAGCGAAAAGAAGGGCATAACTTAGTTCTTTCCTTTGAGCTGAGGAATTAGCCGCAGGAGCATTAACGTGTGACCCCGGTTTGGAATTGCAGATCAGCATACGCCAAACCAAACTGGGAGCGGGCATTCGCGTTGTCGATGGCGGCTTGTGTCTGCTGCAGTTGTGCCTGGCTAAGTTCGACAATGGAACTGAGACCAAGCTTATATCTGGTTTCCGCCAGGCTAAGCGCCAGATTAGCCTGTTTTAGAAGCTCACCGGTTACAGTGACGCGTTGCTCTTGGGCGGTAGCAGCGAGCCAGGCGGTGCGCACATCGCGAACCACCTGGTTACGAAGATCGCGGGTGCGCTCGGAGTCAGCCGTGGCTTGTAGTCTTGCTTCGGCAGCCTCTGCCGTGTAGCGAAAGCCATTGAAGATGGGCACGCCGATGTTCACTCCCACGGCACCGTACCAGTTGCTGCTGAAGTATTGGTCCGCGCCGAGCGGAGTGTACCCCACAACGCCAAGAGCACTTACTGTGGGAAGGAGTTGCTCGTGCTGGGCGAGACTGAACTTCTGTGCGGCCTGTTCTGAGAAGCGCAGCGATGCCAGATCTGGACGATTTTGCAGGGCGTCGGCGATGGGTTGATCGGCACTCCGGGGCAGCGTGGGCAAATCACCCGCATCCTCTACCAGTTGATAGTCAACTGGGTGATCGTAGCCAAGGACGGCGGCCAGGGATGCTCTGGCAGCGTCGAGATTATCTTGCGCGTCAAGCTGTAACAGCTTCGCTTGCGATAAATTGACCTGCACAAAACTGAGATCGAGATCAGACTTCAGTTTACTCGCCGTGAGTGCGGTGACCTGGTCGGTGAGGCTTTGTCTGGCGTCAATCGTTTGTTGCGCCACCCGCAGAGTGGCTTGCGCCTGAATGGCCTGGTAGAAGACCTGGTCGGTCGCAAGAATAATATCCTCGCGGGTCGCGGCTGCGTCCGCCTGTCTTGCTTTCTCTCTCAGCCGGGCGGTGGCTACCAAGTTGCGCGTGTGGCCGAAGTCGGTGATCAGCTGGCTCACCTGTACGCCCAGACCGGCATGTTGTAACAGCCGGGAAGCGGTCAGCGCACCCGACGAGAGCCGGCTTGCCTCATTGGCTTCGACTGCCGTCACATTGCCGTTCACGTTGGGCAGTTCGTCGGCGCGCGCCTGGCGAACCACTTGCGTTTGAACTCTAGCGAGTAGGACGCTTACTCTTACTCGCGGGTTGTTGGCAATCGCGATTCTTTCGGCATCCTGGCGAGTAAGTACGGGAGGCTGGCCTGGCGTGGGCGGTGCTTGTGCAGGTGTTGAACTGGGATTACCAATCTGGCCAGGTAACAGAGAGAGCGAGAGTGTTTGTGCGCCGGTTAGTAGAGGCAGCAGAGCGGCTGTGAGCAATAAGTGAAGCATGGGATGGGCCGTATCGTCGCGACCAGTCGGGACGCGGCAGCCGAAAGAATGCCGCCACGAATGGCGGCATAGCAGGCCAAGAGGCCCGCTCCACCCGGGAAGACTAAGTGAATTGAGAGTCATTAGGCAGTCGCTCTGGCCGGCATGTCCTTGTCGTTTCGATGGATCAGCAGATAGGCGGTCGGCACCAGGAACACCGTGATGAGTCCGGATACCGACAGGCCGCCGAGTATGGCGCGTGCCAGCGGGGCATATTGCTCGCTGCCCGGTTCGAGAGCGAGCGCCATGGGTATCAGGCCGAGAATCGTCGCCAGCGTCGTCATTAAGATGGGCCGCAGCCGCACTTTACAGGCTTCGGCCAGAGCCTCTTTGAGCGGCAAACCATCTTTGCGCAACGTGCCGACGAACTCGACGATCAGGATGCTGTCGGAGACGGCGATCCCGGTCATCATCACAATGCCCATCAGCGACATCACGTTCAAGGTTGTTCCCGTAACCAGCAGGAAAATAAGCACGCCGGAAAGGCCCGGTGGGATGGCAAGCAGAATGATAAAAGGATCAGAAAACGAAGCAAACTGGGCCATCAAGACGAGGTAAACCAGCACGATGGCAAGGACCAGGCCGATACCAAAACTGGAGAAGGATTGCTGCATGTCTCGCACAGCGCCGCGTACCCCGATCGTTACCCCGCCCGGCTTATGAATTTTGGATAGCTCAGCGTTTACATCGGCGTTGACCCGGCTGAGATCCTCCGCCTTCGGCATGACATAGATGTCAAACTGGCGGCGCAGCTGATAATGGTCGACTTCGGTCGGCGTGTCAATCTGCTTCAAGTCGGCTACTGACTCGAGCGGCGTGGTTTCCATGTTTTTGAGCGATCGCAGCGGGATCTGTTTGAAATCGGTCATGGTCTGAATCTGCGTCTCCGGATACTGCACGGTGAGCATGTAGCTATTCCCGGTCTTGGGATCGACCCAGAAACTCGGTGCAATCATGCCGTCCGAGGTGAGAGCGGTGATTACGTTATCGACCACAGACTTCGGTGTAATACCAAGCAACCCGGCACGCTCGCGATTGATGTTCAACTCAATTCCGGGATAGTCGAGATCTTGCGGAATCAGCACGTCACTGACCGACGAAAGGCCGCGGAGGTGGCCGGCAATCTGCTCCGCCAGCCGGAACGCCTGCTCTAAATTGTTTCCGCCCACTTGTATATCGACCGGCGCCGGCTTGCCCTGGTTGACTACCGAATCCACCAGGCCTCCTGCCTGAAAGTAAGTGGAGACATCGGGAAAGTCACTCGCCAGCTTGCGGCGCACGCGCTCCATGTACTCATAGCTGCCGATTTTGTGTTCCTCTTTGAGGCTCACCTGGATGAAGCCCGTGTGCATCCCGGAATTGGAGGTATAGATGGCCGATAAGTCGGGCGTGATCCCGATATTAGAGACCACCATGTTCAAGTCTTCTGGAGAAACGACTTTACGGATATCCTCCTCGATCCGGGCCACGTATTCGTTAGTGACCTCGATGCGAGTTCCCGCGGGCACTTTGACATTCACTACGAACTGGCCAGGGTCCGTACGGGGGAAAAATGCTTTTCCCAGAGTTGGATAGAGCGCCAGACTGAGGACTACAAACAAGCTGAACACACTGACAACCAAAATAGGATGTTCCAGGCAGCGGCCGATGGCGGAATTGTAATTCGATTGCAGCTTGTGGAAGAGCGCGTTGAAGCCACCGACAATCGCCGCGAAAGGACCGCGCTTTTTCTTTGGGCTGTTCTCATGGTCGTGAACCGGCGCATTCGCGTGGGCGTGCTCCGGATCGACTCGTATGAACCTGGCGCAGAAGAGCGGCACCACTGTCATGGCCACCAGATAAGACGCAAAGAGCGCCAGTACGACGGCCAGCGCCAGTGCGGTGAACAAGTATTTACTGACGCCGTAAAGCAAAACAACCGGGAAGAACACGATGCAGGTGCTGATGGTCGCGGCAAGAACCGCCAGCTGTACTTCTTTTCCGCCGCGTTCGGCGGCCGGCACAGGACTCTCGCCCATTTCCATGTGCCGGAAGATGTTCTCCAACACCACGACGGAGTTGTCGATCAGGCGCGAGAGAGCAAGGGCCAATCCGCCCAGCACCATGGTGTTGATGGAACTGCCGCCGAGGTTGAGTCCAAGGAAGGTGGCCAGACAGGAGATGGGAATGGACAATAATACGGCAATCGTGGCGCGCACGTTGCCCAGAAAAAGGAGGATCATCAGGGCGGTCAGGCAGAGGCCGATCGTGCCCTCGTTAATGACATTCTTGACCGCCACTTTTACGAACACCGACTGATCGAAGACCACGCTCGTCATCAGCACCTTGGGAATGTCGAGCAGATGAGTAACTGCTTCTTTGACGCCATTGACAATGGTGATCGTGTTGGAGTTTCCGCCCTGCTTGAGAACTGGAATGTAAACCGATTCCTGACCATCCACCCGTACGATATTGGTTTGCAACTGGCCGCCATCGACCGCATGTCCCACATCTCCGACCATCACGGACGCACGGTTTACCGTCTTCAGGGGAAGATCATTAATTTCACTGATGATCGGCACCTGGCTATTCGCATAGATGTTAAAGTCCTTGGTCGCAATGCGCACGTCGCCCGCCGGGAGAATCAGATTCGATTTGTTGAGCGAGTGAACAACGTCCATCACGCTCATTTGGTGAGCCTGCAATTTCAGCGGATCCACGTAGACCATGATCTGGCGGTAACGTCCGCCATAAGGCTGTGGGACCGAAGCTCCGGGAACGTTTGCCACCTGGTTGCGGACGCTGAACTGAGCCAGATCTTTCAGTTGCGTTTGATTCAGCCCCTGACCTTTGAGCGTGATCAAGCAGACCGGAAGATTGGATGCATCGAACTTCAAAACCACCGGCGGCAAAGTGCCGGGCGGCAGTCGCCGCAGATTGGCCATGGCGAGATTCGAAATGTTGCTGACCGCGGCGTCACCATCCACTCCCGGTTGAAAGAAAATTTTGATGAGGCTGACACCAGGGAGAGAGCGGGATTCAATATGATCGATACCGCTGCCGAGCGTAAAGAAGCGCTCGTAGCTGTTCGTGATGTTCGATTCGATTTGTTGCGGCGGCATGCCGGAATAGAAGGTTGCCACCACGACGACCGGAATGTTGACTTCCGGAAAGAGGTCAACGGGCATGCGGAAAACCGTAGTGATCCCCACGACCACCACAATGAGGCAAATCATCAAAATGAAAAACGGGTATTTAATGGAGAAAAAGGACACTACTGCGTCGCCTCTTTCTCGCCAGTAGAGGCGGGGACTACCTGCGGCCGAACCATTTCGTTTATTTGATAGTTAGTCTGTCCCGAGATGATGACCGAATCATCCTGGGAAAGTCCTTTGACGATTTCGGTTCTATCCTGGCCTTGAATACCGGGCTGTACGTTCTTCCTTTCTACCTTCTTGGCCGCATTGACAGCCAGCACGTAGGGACGATCGGAGTCTGTCACGATGGCCTGACTGGGTACGCTCAAGGCATTCTCGTGACGTTGCAGAACAATTTGGGTCTCGGCATACATGCCGGGGCTCAAGCTGAGGTCGGCATTCGGCACGTCGACTTCGGCCAGCATGGTGCGCGTTGCTGCGTCGAGGGCGCGGGTAAAGCGAATGATCTTGGCAGTGAAAACTCTGCCAATAGCCTGCACCGTCACTTGCACTGAAGCTCCGGGTTGGATGAAGCGAACATCAGCTTCCGGTACCGGCATACGCAGGCGTAGCAGGTCACTCTGCGCCACACGGACGACCGGCATGGCCTGCGTGTTGGAAGCGGTGCCGGCTTGAATCAGCGAGCCGGTATCCGCGTAGCGTTTGGTGATGACGCCGTTGAAGGGTGAAGTAACGACGGAGTAATCGGACAGAGTCTGAACGCGCAGGTTATCTGCTTGCGAAACTCCCAGTTGCTGCTCAGTGGCTTCCAAGGCGGCCTTTGCCACGTTAATCTGGGCTTCACTATTCTGATCTTTGGCGCGAGCATCGTCCAGTTCCTGTTGTGCGATCAAGCCGGGTCGCTGGTCGGAAGCCTGTTTGAGCCGCGTGTAGGCCGCGTGCACGGCTACATAATTGGCTTCGGCGCGCATCACTTCGCTTTTGCCGCGGCCGATTTCTGACTGGCTGTGCCGGACTTCTGCTTGCGCGCCCGCCACTTGCGCATTTAACTCGGGAACTTCGAGTGTGGCGATGACCTGCCCGATACGAACCCGGTCGCCGATATCGACATTGATGCGACGTATGTAGCCGGAGACTTTGGCGTGCAGATCGACTTCCTGGTAGGGAGTGAATTGGCCCGCAACTCTTAGATTGCTGGAGATCGTACCCCGGGTGACGGGCGCCACGGAAGCGGCGGGCAGAGCGGCTGGAGCGCTTTCTGAATGCGAGTTCTTATCGGTTCTTTTGAGAAGAAAGGCGCTTAACAGGCCGACTGGTAAGAGGATGAGAAGAACAACGATCGTTTTTTTTCGCATATGTGTGACACCCCGCAACAGGCGTCCGCCGGGTGGGCTTCAGAGATGATGAAAACTAATCCAGCCGCAGATGAACGCGGATCAACGCAGATAAAAGATTTGCTAATGACATGGCGAGGCGCACTTTGCCACACTCATCCTTAACTCTAACTGCGATGGGCTCATTTCGAAATACCGTGTGGGCATGAATTTAGGCACTACTTGGCAGTAGTGAGGTGTTATTTGGCGTTGCAGTCACGCCGGGGTGGATCGCCGTTTCGGAGCTGGCAGGCTGAAGCCTACCCTACGAGCGTTTAGGCGGCGGCTTTTGTTAGTTCGCGCATGGTTTGGGCGGTGCGAGCGCCTGCGAGATAGGACTCGATGTCGGCGATTGAAAATTCGAAGCCATGGTCGGCGGGGTCGAAGGGTTGGTTGCGACTGCGGGCGACTTGATACGCGGTAGCGGCAGTGGCGAGGTCCTGTGCTTCCTGTTTGTTGCGATCCTGCTGGGCTTCGCGGAGGTCGGTGAGATCTTTGTCGCGCTGACGGCGTAAGCGGGTTTCCTGGAGTTGCAGATTGCGGAACTGCTTTTCATAGACAAGATACGTTTCGAGTTCGATCATACCCGCCTGGACGTCGGCTGGTTCGGCGGTGAATTTTTCGGCGAATTGGGTCCGGCCGCGAGCGTAGAGGGCGAATTCGAGAGTGGGAATGCGGCGGAGACGCCAGTTGGCATCGGCGATGGATTGAACGAGTTCGGATTCGCGGACGCCGACGGGCTGGAACTCGCGCACGAAGCGCTCAACGTACTGTTCGTAGGCGGCGGCATCGTCGGAGGGAAGCAGGACAGTGCGGCCGGTGAGGGCGGTTTTCAGGGCGTTGATAGAGGATTGAGCTTTGCCTTCGGCGGTGCGGGGGCCGGTGGAGAGCGTGGCGTTGGCGCGATTGGCAGCGAGGCGGGCGGGGGAGATTTCTTCAGTTTCCGGTGCGCCGACGGTTTCAATTTCGGCAAGGGCTGTTTCGACGACAGCGAATTCGTTGGACTGTTTGCGGGCGAGCTTTTTGGCTTTGCGTTCCTGGGCGCGGCGAATGGAGCGGGCAGTCATGATGAAGCAGGGTAGCAGGCGTCAGGAGACCGTTGCAAAGGATTCTGGTTGCGGGGAGGCGTAAAGCTTTTGGATTCAAGAGTCAAAAATATTTTCTTCGTTTGTGATTCCCCCACAGCGGGTCAAGCTTGCGCGGCAATGTGAGCTGAAAAAACGCTCGGGGTCCTGGGGGCAAAAATCGAACGCTATTGCGGAGCACTTAGCCGAAATCCAACGCTGGACCAAAAGCCAATCGCTGCTACGATGTATATTTGAACACTGCGGTAAAGCCTTAAGAAATGGTACCCACTAGCCCATTGACGTTTCTGATTACGGTTCTGTTTGGCATCGGGTTACCCGTTTATGCAGTTTTCCTCCTCCACAGACTAGTACAAGAGTTCAGGGCCGTGCGGAGGTCAGTCGATCAGCTCTGCGAGGTCTTTGAGCAAAACCGGACTGGTTCCGAAAACCTCACGGCACGATAGCTAAAGCCCACCGTTATGCGGTGGGCCTTTTTTGCAATGCCTCACATACTCCTGTTTGTTCTGCAATCGAATGGGTGGGCAAGAATGCTTTGCAAGCGGCAGCCAAGTGATGGCACTCAATACGAGAGATCTCAAGTCGACGTGTTGTTTACGCGAGGCCCGAAAGGAGCAGCAGCAAGCACTAGCTGATGATGCCCTTTCGGACGGCGTACAAGATCAACTCGGGAATGCTGTGCATGTTGAGCTTCTGCATCAGATTTCCACGATGGGTGTCGACAGTGTGAGGGCTCAATCCGAGGAGGGTGGCAATATCTTTGGTGGGCTTAAGCTCGGCGACGAGTTGCAGCAGTTCCCGTTCTCTCGCGGTCAACAAGTCGTACGGGTCCTCCAGGCCGCGCTGGCGCACTTGGCGAAGGTAATCGTCAGCCAATACTTTACTCACAGCCGGACTGAAAAATGCCTTCCCAGAAGAGACGGCACGCACCGCCTGAATCAGGTCAGTTTCCGCCGAGTCTTTGAGAAGATAACCCCGCGCACCCGCTTTTAAGGCTCGCAGAATGTAAGATTCATCAGAATGCATGCTGAGGATCAAGACGGCTATCTTCGAATTTTCACCGGCAATCCGCTTGGCTGCTTCGATCCCGTTGAGGAGTGGCATGGCAATGTCCATTACGACTACGTCCGGCGCTAATCGTTCCGCCATGGCGATCGCTTCCCGGCCATCGTTCGCTTCGCCCACCACGGCAAAGTCGTGCTGCCGCTCGAGCACCAGGCGAAGTCCATTACGCATGATGATGTGATCATCGGCCAGCATGATGCGAACCGGCACTGGCTAGTCCCCACTTTCAAGAGGTCGGGAAATTGGTAACTCGACCACAATGGTCGTTCCCGTTTTAAGTTGTGATGTCAGGTGAAATGTCCCGTTCAGATGAGAAACGCGTTCCTCCATGCCCAAAAGTCCAATTCCTTTTATTCTGCCCGCTTCGAAGCCGCGGCCATTATCTCGAATCAGAAGCACCAGGTTCTCCCCACTTCTGGTGAAATTGATCTGGACAGATTTTGCTCCAGCATGGCGCACGGTATTCTGCAGCGCTTCCTGCACTACGCGGTACACACAGGTTTTCTGTTCCTCCGTCAGGATGTCTTCGGAAACGTCGCCGGCAAACACTTCCACGGCGATATCTTTTGTTCGGGAAACTTCACGCGCCTGCCATTGCAGTGCCGGGAGTAGTCCGAGATCGTCGAGCATGGAGGGCCGGAGAAGAAGTGACATGTCGCGAACCACCGCTACGGTCTTTTCCGCCAAGCGGCGCAATTCCTGCAACTGCAGAAGAGCCGCAGCGCTCACTCCGGGCGGCAAAATTGCCGCGACATTCCCGATTCCTAAGAGCAAGCCCGACACCGATTGACCTACCTCGTCGTGCAGCTCCCGCGAAAGCGCGCGCCGCTCCGATTCTTGCACTTCCAACAGTCGTGCCGAGAGATCCTGCAGCGCAGTCCGGGCCTGCACCACCTCTTGAAAGCGCGACGAAGAGATGCGCTCCAAGCGCAGTAAGCGATGGATGCTGATGCCTGCCAGCAAAGCACCGCAGGCGAGAGAAACGATCATGATTGCAATCGAGAAGCGCTGAAAACTGGTGAAGAGCTCTTTCACCTGCCGGTTGCGAGCTTCCAGCTGCTTCTCGTTCAGCTTACTTAGCTGGTCCGCTAAGCGAACGATCTCCATCCTCCTGGGCAGTAGAGTGTGATTCATGAAAAAATAGCCCAGTCGTTGACGTTGCTGGGGGTTCCAGTGGAGGGCCGGGTCTAGCGAGTCGAAATACCGGTTGAGTTCATGCTCAAACTGTTGAAACGGGATTCGCTCTTCGGTCAGCAATATGCGCGCATAAGCAGCTCGATTGGCGTCGACGCGCGAGCGAGCTTTATCCAACTCTTTGCGGTGCAGATCCGCCAGTGCCGGATCACGCTCGAGCAGGAGATCGCGAACGTACGTTCCGGAAAGATAAATATCGGACCGGAGTTGATCGAGCACGCGGTCTCGTGAGACGTAATCCACACGAATGCGCTCATTACGCTCCTGGATCTTGTTGACGACGGAGATCCCGTTGAATCCGGCAAAGGCGAGTAAAGCGAGCAGTCCGCCGAAGCCGATTAAGAGAAGACGGCGCGTTTGGCTGCTGCTCGCGATCATGTGCCTGAACTATCTTCGATGATGCTCAATTTTTTCTGAAAGCCGTTGCAGTGAAAAGTCTGGGGAACGGCAGAAGTCAATCAGGTCTTTCTCGAACTTCAAAATGGTGTCAGCGGCGGCGGGAAGCTGATCTGCAATCGACGGCGGGATCAAGTGCACGCCATGCTGATCTCCGTGTAGTAGATCGCCGGGCTTTACGAGCAAGCCGGCCACTTCCACCGGAGAACCAAATTCAGTCACATGGGCGTACGAATGAGAAACAGAGACGTTGCCGGCGAAGACCTGGAGACCGGTGGCCTCTATCCCAGGCACATCCCGCACCGATCCGTTTGTGACGTAAGCGGTACAACCGAGCGCCGTCGCTATGTTGGCGTGGATTTCTCCCACGAATGCGCCGATGCCTGGAGACTGGTCGGAGTCTTGCAATACGACAAAGCGCGGCGCCGGAATGGTCATCAAGTAGGACCACCAATCCATATTTTCGTAGTAACAGCGGCCTTCGAATGGCGTCGAGGAAGTACGGATCCTGCCGGTAACGGCATAGCCGGCTCGGGGAGAAAAATGTGGAAATTGACAGCGCACCGAGCCGTTCATGAAGCCTTCATTGCGCAGTCTGACCTTGAACTGCTCAATCGCATTGGAAACCAGACAGGTATCCAGCTGTTGGAGACGTGCAACTGTTTGTTCGGAAGCGGTCTTTAATTCTGACATTTATTGTCTGCTCAAGTTCGCGCAAAGCCTCAGCTTCACTATGCTGAGTTTTGGGAGCGTAAACAATACTGCCGCGAGGGGATTTCAGAGGTCAAAAGCTACCAGAAGCGCCATCTACTGCATCGACACTCCCAAGACTACCGTCGCCAGGGGATGGTTAAGCCTGAGAAAGCTCAGTAACCTCTCAATAGCCGCACCGCAGGTTTGACGGTCGCTCAGAACACATGCAGCCGATCCGAGTTCTTCTCGTCAATCATCACCCGATTATCCGAAGCAGCCTGCGACACGTTCTGGAGCGAGAGACGCGCATCCAGGTCATCGCGGAAGCAGCTAGTGGGGAAGAAGCCGTGCAGTTGAGTCAATATCAGGATCCCGATGTGGTTCTGCTCGACTTTCAATTGCCTTTTCTATCCGGCATAAGAACCGCCCGCGAACTTGCGGACGGGCGAAGGAATATGAAAAGCCTCTTCATCAGTGTTTTCCCTGACGAAGAATACGTACTCGAAGCATTCAAAGCGGGAGCGAGTGGATTTGTACTGAGTGCAGCTGTGCAAAGCGATCTGCTAACGGCGATTCGTATCGTGGCTGCCGGGGGCATCTTCATCAGTCCGCTGGTCAGCTCTGAGCTGGTTGACGAGTGTAACAGGCGCTTCGGCGGCGACACCGCGATACCGGGTTACCACAAACAACTATTTTGCTGGCTGGCTGAAGGGTTGGGGACTGACGATATCGCGCAGCGACTGAACACCACCGTGTCTGGTATTCAAGCGGCCGCTCGAGAGGTGCAGGCACGTCTGCGCAAAGCCGGCATGTCGAATACCATCACCAGCCTGATACGGCCTGCAGAGCGCAGCTAAGATGGCAGGCTGAAGCCTATCCTGCGGGAGGCAATTACCATTGATGTTTTTGAAGCCTTCCGTCGCCGCCGATTTTAAAGAATTGGACCAAGCCTTTCGAGCGGCGTATCGGCCTCCCAACCACCCGGGCTTCGGTCAAAGTGCGGACGAATTCTACCCGGGTCAGGCCGTTTCGCGGTCGAATGTCCAGACGATATTTATATCCGTATTCCAAGGCGAGCAGATTTAAGCGAGTCTCGGCCAGAATTTCCTTCCGGGCCGCCCCTTCCCAATACTGCGTAAATGTGCCGTGTCTAAGGACTAGCGCCATTCCAAAGCCATGGACCGTCTTCTACCAACTACTATAAGCGCTGTTGAGCAGCAATTATCCGCAAGGACTCTGTATTTTCATAAATTGCATCCAATCTCGTATCCACACTCGTACAATCTCCTGGGACAGCGGCGGGAACGGCACTTATTAATTAAATTTGCGATCCGATGTACTTTTTGTTTTGCAACTAATCCTTATTGTTTTGAAGATACTCTGGTTATCCATGTACAAGTCAGAAAGGACCGATCTGTGAAACGTCTCGTTTTGCTCGGCTTGCTGTTTGTCTTCTCGTTTTCCGCTTTCGCCGCCCAGCCAGCGGGTAGATTGATCGTCAGGGTCAACGGAGGATTGCCGGTCATTCAGGCAGCCTGCGTTTTGGCGGGCTGCACTGTCGCCGAAGATATCGATGGATTACTCGGCCAGGTCTTCCTCGTGACGACCCCAGTTTCGGCCGTAGATTCCGTTTTGGCCAAGCTGCTTTCGCTCACGGGTGTAGTCGATGCTGAACTCGATACGATTTCCCATGTGCAAGGTTCGGCCACGGCGATTCCGCCGGCACTCTCGGATACCAGCCCCGAAACGTATTTTGGCGCAACTGTGACGCACGGTTACCTCAACCAGCCAGCCACCCAGATCGTTCATCTGGCAGACGCGCAATCCGCCTACCCGAGGGCGACCGGCGGCGGAGTGGTGGCGGTAATCGATACGGGCGTTGACCCCAACCATCCGGCGCTTAAAGGTGTTCTCCTTCCGGGGTACGACTTTACACGTAACCAGAACGTAGCTAACGAACTTCTGGATGTTAGCCTGCCGGCGCCCCCGGTGATTGCAGGTTCTCAGCCGCAATGGGTGAGTGGAAACGGTTCTGGCAACCTTTCTCAATCGACCGCTGCTGTGGTCAATCAATCGACCGCCGCCGTAGTCAACGGCAATGCCGCGTACAGCGACTTCGGGCATGGCACGATGGTCGCCGGCATCATCCATCTGGTCGCCCCCACTGCCAGAATTCTGCCGCTCAAGGCCTTCCATGCCGATGGTACCGGCTACAACTCCGATATTCTGCGAGCTATCTATCAGGCCATCGAACAGCACGCCAATGTAATCAATATGAGTTTCAGTCTCGCCGCGTATTCCCGGGAAATCGAAACGGCTCTCAACATCGGGACTCTGGCCGGCACCGTTTCGGTGGCATCAGCCGGTAACAGCGGAGAAGATACGCTGGTCTATCCGGCCGCATACTCAGACGTTATGGGCATTGCCTCCACCGCTAACAATGACCAGCTTTCTTCTTTCTCCAACTATGGTTCACAGCTGGTCTGGGTGGCGGCGCCGGGCGAAGGCATAGTCACCACTTATCCATTTTCCACGTATGCGGCGGGGTGGGGCACATCCTTCAGCGCACCCTTTACTTCGGGTGTGGCAGCGATTCTGGTCGGTATGAATCCTCTCTCCGATCAGCTGTCGAGTGCGCAATCAACCGCCCAGGCGCAACCTATTACTCCCGAAGCGGGACACGGGGTTCTCGATATCTTCAAGGCTGTTCAATACTGGAGTCAATCGGTGGGAGCACATTGATTCGAAAGCACTGTGGGATAGGCTTTAGAGATTGATGGCGAACTAAATTTAGCGGCAGAGGTCGGCCTGGGAGGCCGACGCAGGCCGAGGACCTGCCCCACAAGGTTCTGGCATGGTGTCCAGTCCGTTACTGCAAGTTCGCGATCTCACTGTCCGGCTCCGGTCTTCCGGTGCGGCGGTTTTGAACGGCGTCAGCTTCGATCTGGAGGCGGGTGAGTCGGTCGGGATCTTGGGTGAGTCGGGATGCGGCAAAACAACTCTAGCCAAGACTCTGCTCCAGCTCCTGCCGCCTGACGACTGGCTTGCGAGCGGTTCCGTGCAATTCCGCCAGTCGGAGCTGCTGGCAGCAAACGACCGCCAGCTACAAAAGATACGCGGGGCGCAAATCTCGCTGATCTCACAGGAGCCGGAACTGGCCCTCAATCCTGTCCTGACAGTCGGAACGCAAATCGACGAAGTCCTTCGGGCGCACTCCCAGCTGGACCGGAGAAGCCGGCGGCAGGAGATCGAGTTCCTCTTGTCTGCCACCGGATTGCCCGGTTCGCAGATTTACTCCGCCTATCCGCACGAATTGAGCGGCGGACAACGGCAGCGTGTGGCGATAGCACAATCACTCATCGCGAAACCGTCGCTGCTCATTGCGGACGAGCCGACGAGTGCGCTAGATAATCTGACACAGGCCGAGATCTTAACTCTTCTGAAAGCCCTCAAAGATCGTCTGCATCTTGCGCTTCTCTTTATCACGCACAACCCCGCTCTTCTCAGCGGACTAGCCAGCCGTCTTATCGTCATGCGCGGTGGCGCTATCGTCGAGGATGGTGGCTTTGAGCAGCTCTATTGGAAGCCGAAACATTCTTATACCGAAGCCCTGATGCGAGTCATTCCGTCGCAGGAAACCAGCACCATGGCCGCTCCGAAAAGTCCGCTGCCGCCTTTGCTCGAAGTGCAACACCTCACGAAAACATATGCTAGAGCGCGAAGCCTCTTTCGAACCCAAGCCCGCGTGGTGGCGCTCGAAAATATTCAGCTAAGCATTCCGCCACAATCCACGCTTGCTCTGGTGGGCAAGTCCGGCGCGGGAAAATCGACTCTCGGCCGCTGCGTGGCTCTGCTCGAATCGCCCGACTCCGGAGCAATTCGCTTTCAGAACCAAGAACTCTTAACACTGCACGGCGCCACACTCGCCGCAGCACGCCGAAATATTCAACTCATCTTCCAGCACTCTGCGACCGCCATGGATCCGCTCTTTTCAGCTTTGGAAGTAGTGGCCGAACCACTGCGGATCCAGGGAACAATCCATAAGCAGGAATGTTATGAAAAAGCGCTGGCGATGATGAACGAGGTCGGCATTTCCTCCGACTGGGCACATCGCTCATCGTGCGAGTTCAGCGGCGGTCAGCGCCAACGCATCGCACTTGCCCGGGCTTTAATTCTCGAGCCGAAAGTTCTCGTGCTCGATGAAGCTCTCGCCGGCCTTGATCCTGGCATGCAGCTGCAGATCGCAGACATGCTGTTGCGTTTGCAGGCTTCTCTCTCGCTTTCCTACCTGTTCATATCGCACGACCTTAGGATGGCGGCTTACCTGTCTGACTGGATAGCAGTCATTGAGCACGGCAAAATTGTGGAGACAGGAAGTGTGGACTACATCTTCTCGCATACCGAGCGCTCCGCTACCCGCGAACTCATAAACTCGATTCCCGCCGTCCTGCCTCCCAGTCTTTAGGAGCGAGCGCTTTTATGAAACGTCTGTCCTCTCTTACCCGATAGGCCAGAGTACGCCTGACGGATCAGACACGCAGGCAACCGTGAGGGCCCATGGGTCACGGTGGGGTGCCGGGCTGGTTCAGAGTTCCGGGTTTAGAGTGACATACAACACTCGCAGCCTATTCGAGAAATGCTGGAGGCCTGACAGGGGACTTCATGGCAAAATCTCCATAAACCCAAAGTGGGCAGCGTTGTACAACTCCGTAAGCGGCTGCTTCGTCCTGCCATTCTTATCCCAAGGCTGAAACTTGGTCCGCAGCGGATGCCTTGCTTCCGTGAGGCAGGGGGCCAGCAAGTACAATCTGAGCTGTCCATCGCGAGATCTTTCACTTAGCTGTGCAGCGGCCAGCACTTGCAAATGTACGGGGGCAGCATTAGTTACGACCCAGTTCGTCTCCACGAAAACATGACGCATCGTATGCGGTTATCGGTAGGCGTGGATGCCCGGAGCGAACGGAACCTTGGGTGAGAGCGGGAACAATGTACATCTGAGCGGCCGTCGCAGTTCGGGCGTCAATTTCGCAAGGCTGGCTTCGGTGGAGAGCGTCTCCAGCCAGGATTGGACCTGGAGTTCGAAGCCCACGGCATCGGCGGTCGCATTGCCGCTCTTCTCAAATCGGACAAGGCCCTTCATGTTGAACTCTCTGACTCTGACAATTGAATCGACGGGAGACGAAGGTACTGGTCGTGATAGATCCGGAGGTGCTCGGGCGTTACCAGAATACCCACAGGAGACCCGATAGCAGCCATGTAGTTTTTCAGCTGGCGCTCTGATTCGTCGATGGAGAGAGGGCTGGTCTTGACCTCTGCAATCAATG
Organism: Bryobacteraceae bacterium; assembly: GCA_965277435.1. Classification (GTDB taxonomy): domain Bacteria; phylum Acidobacteriota; class Terriglobia; order Bryobacterales; family Bryobacteraceae; genus Bog-105. Next base: position 562,638 of record OZ255821.1, read on the forward strand.
CAATCTCCGACGGTTCGGGACCAGTCACGATGATGTCGGGTTCGAACGCCATAATTTCACCCTAACACTCAATTCCTAACTTAGGATGTACACTTCCCTCCCTCAATGTGCCAGCCGAACCGGCGCTCTCCGGGCGGCCCTACGATACACAGAAACTGATTGGTTATATTCGTTGCCATCATAAAGGCTATTAGAAAAATGCGTTTTCTCTTTCGTCGCCTGCTGCACAGTCTCTTTCTCCTGGCCAGCGCTTCCGTATTTTCTTTCGCCGTAGTTAATCTCGCTCCGGGCGACTTCTTCCAAGCGATCAGGCTGAATCCGGCGGTTTCTGCAAACACCGTCACAGCGCTGCGCGCACAACAGGGCTTGAATAAACCTCTGCCGGCGCGCTACGCTGCCTGGGTTCGGTCCGTGATGAGGGGCGATTGGGGGTTCTCCTTCGCCTACAACAGCCCCGCCGGCCCAATTCTCTGGTCGCGCGCCAAGAACACACTCCTGCTTACAATTACCGCCACTCTGCTGGCGTGGCTGATCGCCGTGCCGCTTGGGGTCTGTGCTGCCGTGCGCCCGGGGAGTTGGGCAGATCTGCTTGCAAGAGTAATCGCCTCTGTCCTGCTTGCCACCCCGGAGCTTGTCCTTGCTCTGCTGCTTCTCCTGCTGGCTGTCCGCACCGGCTATTTCCCTGTCGGCGGTCTGGCGTCGGTCAGCGTAACCATGCCCGACTCTTCCCTTCAAGCTAGAGATGTCGCCCGGCATCTCGTTTTGCCGAGCATCTGTCTGGCGGCCGGATTGCTGCCGTTACTCTCCTCGCACATCCGCTCAGCCATGAGAGAAGCGTTGCAGACCCCTTTCGTAAGCGCCGCCTTAGGGCATGGCATTCCATTCCGGCGCGTGCTGCTAAGGCATGCGCTGCCTGCTGCCGCCAATCCGCTCATCTCCCTCTTCGGTCTCTCGCTGGGAACCTTGCTGAGTTCCTCCTTGCTCACCGAAGCCGTTTTCAGCTGGCCCGGCCTCGGTCGTTTAATGGTCGAAGCTATCCAGCAGCGAGACTTGTTTCTTATAGTGGACGCGGCCATGCTGGCGACCATCTTCCTCGTCGTCGGCAACCTCATCGCCGATCTGCTGCTATTCGCCAGCGACCCGCGCATCCGCGCCGAGTAAACGTGCCCTCCCGGAAAATGTTCGTCCTCGCCATAGCTGCCCTGATACTGTCCCACGCCGTCATCCTGCTGGCCGGCTTCTTCGCGCCTTACGCTCCCAGTTCACAAAACCGCAGGCTCGCTTTTTCCGCGCCCACTCGCCTTCACTTCTTCGACGCAAATCATAACTTCCACCTCCGTCCTTTCGTCTATCGCTCACTATCGGTACCGGGCACTTTCAACGACTACCAGGAAGATCGAACGCTGGCGTTTCCCATCCGCTTCTTTGCCCTGGGATCTCCCTATAAGCTGTTCCAATTCAAAACTGCGCGTCACCTGTTCGGCACAGATGCGGCCGCACGCATCTTTTTGCTCGGAAGCGATGGCTATGGCCGCGATGAATTTTCCCGTCTCCTGTACGGCGGTCGCATTTCGTTACTGGCCGGGCTAATCGCAACCATAATTTCGCTCACCGTCGGAGTTGCTTTCGGTGGTCTGGCGGGTTATCACGGCAAGTGGATCGATGATCTTATCATGCGCGCCGCGGAAGTTTTCCTGACCATTCCCTGGCTCTACTTGCTGCTTTCCGTGCGGGCGTTCCTGCCGCTGCGCATCGATCCAAATGGAATTTTTCTCCTTCTGGTTGTAGTCCTGGGCATCGCCGGATGGGCCCGGCCTGCGCGCTTGATCCGGGGCGTCGTGCTCAGCGCGAAAGAGCGTGACTTCGTATCCGCTGCTAAAGGATTTGGCGCCTCGGACTTCTATCTCCTGCGCAAACACATCCTGCCTCATGCCTCTGGTGTCATCGTCACGCAAATGGCTTTATACATACCTCAATACATTCTTCTCGAAACCACCCTCTCGTTTTTTGGGCTTGGAGTCAGCGAACCGGCCCCCAGTTGGGGAAACATGCTGGCCGGGCTCCAACAATATTCCGTACTCCAATCGTGTTGGTGGATGTTTGCGCCAGCCGCCGCTCTAGTGGCAGTATTTCTCATGTATCAACAGCTTTTTTGGCGGTACACCAAAGGCGCCTGAGCCGTCCGTATAAATACTCGCCTTTATGCTGTTCTACTAAGCTTGAAACTGATCTACCATCAATATCTGCCTAAAGAACAATGGTTATAGATGACACGAGGAAAGATTTTCGCCGTTTCGGAATGGCTTTCTGGCTCATCCTCTTTACCGCATTCTCTGGAAGCGCGTTTCGTCCGCCAGACAATCCCAGCCAGCGCGCGAAAGCTACTACTGATTTTCTGACCGTTAACGGTTTAATCGGCCACTTTGGAGGAACGCTGGTGATTTCTCAACGCTCCGAGCCGAAGACCCTGAATCCACTCACTGCGGTGGACACGAGCTCGCGAGACATCATCGGCCTGCTGACCGCTGATCTCATCCACATCAATCGCGAAACGCAGCTCACCGAAGCTTCGGTCGCCGCATCCTGGGACGCCTCCCCGGACCGTCTACATTACACCCTGCACCTCCGCGGCGGCCTGCGATTTTCCGATGGTTACCCCGTCGATGCCGATGATGTTGTCTTTACGTTCAAAAGCTATCTCGACGAAAAAGTCCACTCTCCCCAGCGCGACCTGTTGCTTATCGCGGGGCAGCCAATCTCGCTGCGAAAAGTCGACAAACACACCGTTCTTTTTACTTTTGCGCAGCCCTATGCCGCGGCCGAGCGGTTGTTTGACGGCATCGCCATCTTGCCGCAACATCTGTTGCAACAAGACTCCCATCCGGGGCAGCTATCCAGCGTCTGGGGCTTGAATACCGCGCCCCGGCAGATCGCGGGATTGGGGCCGTTTCGGCTCAAAATGTATGTTCCCGGACAGCGTATCGTGCTTGAGCGTAACCCGTATTACTGGAAGAAAGATTTGCATGGACAGACGCTTCCCTATCTCGAGAACATCCTGTGCGTATTCGCTCCGAACGCCGATGCCGAAGCCATGCGCTTTGAAGCGGGAGAGACCGATATCGTCAGCCGTTTGAATCCATCCGACTTCGCCGTTCTCGAGAAGGATCAACAGAGCCGGCATTTTCATCTTTATGACTTGGGGCCGGGACTCGAATATTCTTTTCTGTTCTTCAACCAAAACGCTTCTGTGCCCGCGAGCCTAACCGCCCTGCACAACCAGCAGGTCTGGTTCGGCGACGTCGCGTTTCGTAAGGCGATTTCCAATGCGATCGACCGCGACGGCATCGTGCGACTGGCGTATCGCGGACGGGCGCAGCCGTTGGCGGTCCCGGTTACTCCGGGCAACAGGCGATGGATTGATCGAACGCTGCGAGTGCCCCCGCGCTCTGTGGAACGAGCGCGCCAATTCTTGCGCGATGCTGGTTTTTCGTGGACAAGTGACGGCGCGCTGGCCGATTCACACCATAATCCGGTCGACTTATCATTGACAGTAAACGCTGGAAACCCGCAACAGGTCCAAATGGGAACTCTAATTCAGCAGGATTTAAAAGAACTGGGTATCGATCTTGCGCTCGACCCGCTCGATTTCCACACTTTTCTCGACCGGATCTTTTCCTCTTACCAATACGAAGCAGCAATTATGGCGCTGGCCGGTGGTGACGCCGATCCAAATTCGGAGCTGAATCTTCTTACTTCTAGCGGCGGCACACACGTCTGGAATCTGCAGCCGTCTAAGGTCCAGCCCGCATGGCAACTCGAGATCGATCGTCTGATGCAAGCACAGATGAGCGCTCCAAATTATCAAGAGCGTAAGCGGATTTACGACGGGGTCCAGCAAATTATCTGGCAAAATGTTCCGGTGATCTTCCTGGTAAGTCCCAATATCCTGGTCGGAGCGAAAGACCGCGTGGGGAACTTTCACCCGGCTATTCTGAGCAACTATACTCTTTGGAATGCGGAACAGATTTTCATCAAACAGGAGCACAAGACGGCCGGCCTTTCATGAGTTGGGGAGCGAAACCGGCCCGTGTAGCAACAGGCGCGCGAGACGATGCGCTGTTGGTTCAGCAATGTCTGCTCGGCAGCGAAGAGGCCTGGTCGGCACTCATCGATAAGTACAAAAAACTTATCTACTCCATTCCTTTGAAATACGGTTTTTCTACCGAGGATGCGGCCGAGATATTTCAGGCTGTATCGCTGGCTCTGCTACGCGATCTGGCGCAGCTCAAGGAACCGCGGGCTTTGGCCGCGTGGCTGATCAAATTAACAGCCCGCACCTGCGTTCGGGCGCGACACGAGAAGCAGATTTATGCGGACGTCGAGATCGATGAGGACGACTTGGCCGAAAGAGAGAAGCTGCCCGAAGGCCTGTTTCAAGCCGTCGAGCGCGAACAGATTTTGCGCGAGGCGCTGACCCAGCTGACTGCGGAATGCAAACGGCTTGTCGACCTTCTTTTTTTGACCGATCCGCCCATCCCCTATGAGGAGGCGGCCCGGACGCTAGGCCTGTCTACCGGTTCCATCGGAGCGACTCGCATGCGCTGTCTCGAAAAACTTCGAAGTCAGCTTGAGAAGAAGGGCTTCCGTTAAGGATATATGGATGCGCAGCTGGAAGAGATCTGTTCGGAACTGGCGCGGCTGCCCGGCGACGCACAGCGGCAAAGCATACTCGCTCGTGCCCCTCAGTTCGTCACCAGGCAAGTTGTCACAGAGTTGGACGACGCCGTTCGCGCTGCAGTACGGGTCGATGTTCGCAAGGCGCTCGAACTGGCCGAAGCCGCGCTCGCGATCGCCCGCCAACTTGGGGATAGGGAGGCGCTCGCGCTCGCGTGGCGAGCCAAAGCCAATGCGCTTTGGTTCATGGGTGATTGCAAATCTGCCGTCGAGCTGTTTGAGCAAGCAGGCGATCTGTTCGAGCAAGCGGGCAACCGGAATGAAGTCGCGCGCACGCTGAGCAGTTCCATACAGTCGTTCGCGCTGCTGGGCGAGTACGAAAATGCCTTCGCCGCAGCCGAAAAAGCACGTACGATCTTCACCGACTTGGGCGAAACCTGGCGGAACGCACGGCTCGATATCAACGTCGCCAACATCTTTCATCGCCAGAATCGGTATACCGAGGCGCTGGCTGCTTATGAACGCGCTTACCAGGAACTGCTCCCGCATCGCGATGCCGAAGCGACCGGCGTAGCGCTGCATAACATGGCGGTCTGCCTGATTGCGCTTGACGATTTTAATCGGGCGTTTGAGACCTATCGCCGCGTTCGCGAGTTCTGCCGGCAATACGAGATGCCGCTCCTGGTGCTCCAGGCCGACTATAACGTGGCCTTTCTGTATTACCTGCAGGGAGACTACACAAAAGCGCTGGAGCTGTTGTCGTCCACCAGAGGGGCCTGCCTGCAGAGTGGCGACACATACCATCTGGGCTTGTGCGACCTCGACCAATCCGAGATTTACCTCGAACTCGGTTTGGTCGAAGAAGCGGCCGAGATGGCGCAGAAGAGCTTCGAGCACTTTGAGCGCTTAGGCATGGGTTTCGAGTCCGCTCGATCGCTCACCAACCTGGCCATCGCGGCTAGTCTGCAGGACGACAGGCACCGGGCGTTGGCCTTGTTCGCGCGCGCCAAGGACATGGTGCAGGGTGAGAATAATCAAGTCTGGCCAAATGTCATCGACCTCTATCGCGCGCTCGTGCTGCTCGAGCAGGGTGAATTTTCCGAGGCTCGCAGTCTGTCCCTTTCCACTGCCGCCTTCTTTCGCTCAGCCCGCATGCCCGGCAAGCATGTTCTTTCGCTCTTGCTCCTGGTGAGGCTGTGTCTTCGCACGGGCGAGATCGAGCAGGCTGTAAGCCATTGCCAGGATGCTTCCGCCGCCTTACAAACCCTGGATGAACCGATATTGACCTATCAGGCCGAGTTCTTGTGGGGCGAGCTTTACGAAGCGTTAGAGCAGCCGGAAGACGCCTATCGTTCCTACCAGAAATCCCGCTCAGCACTGGAGACGCTGCGCAGCAGTCTGCAGCGGGAAGAGCTCAAGATCGGGTTCATGCGTAGCCGGCTCGATGTATACACCCGGCTGATCCAGCTTTGTCTCGATCGTCCGTCCAGTGATTCGTCCGCGGAAGAAGCATTTTCCTACGTCGAGGCAGCCAAGTCTCGCACGCTGCGCGACTTAATCCTGACCAGCGCACACTCGCCGCAGCGCAGATCCCTCGATACTGAGGCCGACCGCTATGTGCTCGATGTACGTAAAGAACTGAACTGGTACTACCACCGCATCGAGCGCGAGCAGCTTTCGCAAGACATGGTTTCGCCCGAAAGCATCGACTTGCTGAAGCACGAGGCTAAGACGCGTGAGCACAAACTGATGCGCCTCCTGCTGGAAGCACCCGGGCCAGCCAGACTTGGATCTGCGCTTCGGAATTCCAGCACCGCCGACTTGCAGGAGATCCGCGGTGCGCTTGGAAGCCAAGCCGCTCTGCTCGAATACTTCCAGATCGGAGATCAGCTTTTAGCAGCCGTTGTGACCAGCGAAACAGTCAAAATTGTTCCGCTTGCGTCCACTGCCGGCGTGGCGCAGCGCATGCGACTGCTGCACTTTCAGTTCTCCAAATTCCGTTTGGGTCGCGAGTACCTTACCCGGTTTCAAAAAGCTCTCCTGAAAGCGACCCAGGCTCACTTACGGGCGCTCTATGACGATCTGATTGCTCCGCTTGCCGGGCTGCTGCAAGCGTCAGATCTGGTGATTGTGCCTTTCGGACCGCTACATTCTTTGCCGTTTCAGGCATTGTTCGACGGGCAGAATTACTTGATCGACAGATTCACTATCTGTTACCAGCCGAGCGCGAGTATTTTGGCTCACATGCACGCGAAAACCGCCAATAGCAGCGGCTCTTCGCTCATCCTCGGACTGGACGACGGCAGAACGCCCTTTATCCGGAAAGAAGTGGAGGCGGTGGCCGCAGTCGCACCCGAACCTCTGGTCCTGTTCGGATCAGAGGCCACCGAAGAGGCGCTACGCGAATACGGCCATGGCAGCTATCAGGTTCATATCGCTAGCCATGGCCAATTCCGGCAGGACAATCCCATGTTCTCGTCGATCAAGCTGGCCGATTCGTACCTCACCCTCTACGATCTCTATCACATGAATTTACCGGTAGATCTACTCACTCTGAGCGGCTGTGTGACCGGATTGAATGTAGTGGCTGACGGCGACGAATTGCTTGGATTGACGCGCGGCCTCCTTTATGCGGGAGCTCGCTCGCTGCTTTTGTCCCTGTGGGAGGTCGACGATCAGAGCACTTCAGAAATGATGCGGGAGTTTTATAGCCGCCTCAAGCACCAGCGGCGCAAAGTCGATGCTCTACGGGCAGCCATGCTAAGCACGCGCCAGCGCTACCCTCACCCTTACTATTGGGCGTCGTTCAAGCTGATCGGCAGAGCTCTCGGTTAGCCGCTGTTTTTTCTCGCGAGAAATATGTATTTTTCGTTTCTCGACTTGTCCTTATAGATCACAAGAAGTAGGGACTCTGCAATACGTCGCGCGGCGTAGGAGAAAAAACTATGAACCATTTCCCGCCAGGAGACTGGATTGACCTCGCCCGTGGTATCTTGACGCCGTCGCAAACGGCCCGGATCCAAAGCCACCTCAGAGAGGGCTGTGGGGAATGTTTGAAGTCCTCAGAGCTATGGCGTCTTGTGCTGAACGTGTCAACCGACGAAGCGGACAATGAGCCACCCGACGGTGTAGTCAGGGCTGTCAAAGCTGCTTACGTTTCCGCGAAGCCCGAAAGGTGGCTTCCCCAAATGGCCCAATTTGCGCGGCTACTGTTCGACAGCTTTCGGCAGCCGGACACGGCCCTGGTACGCGCTGCCATGCAATCCAGCCGCCAGCTTCTGCACGAGATTGAGCCGTTCACCATCGACTTGCGGCTTGAATCCGACAGCCTGAAGAAACGCATTTTTCTTACCGGGCAGATCCTCAACTCGGAGCGCCCAGACGAGCCGACCGCCCGCATCGACGTGGTTCTACTGAGTGGCGAGCGCCTGGTGGAAAAAACCATCGCCAATGCCGAAGGAGAATTCGAAATGAATTTTGGTCCGGAGGACGATCTGCAGCTTTTCATAAATATCCGCGGAGAACGGGCGATTGGGGTTCCGCTGCCGGAGCTGGAAACGTAGCTAAAGTGGGGCAGGTTTCAGAGATTGATGAAGAACTATTTCTAGCCGCAGATGAACACGGATCAGCGCAGATAAAACATTTATTTCAATCAGCGTTTACCAGCGGCCAACACTTTTTCAGTAGTTTCTTTAGCCTGCCATCGTTGCTCATCGTTCAATTCGGTCAGGAAAGGACCGTAGCGGGTTTACAAAATGCCGTCCGCATCTCTTCGCGTCGCCGAAGTCGTTTCGGCGCTGTCTCAAGCCCTCGATCTAGGTTCGGGGTCGAACACCTGGCATTCGGTTCGGACTTGCATCCTCGGAATGAGGATTGCGGCAGAACTAGGCTTGACCGAAGCCGTTCAAAACGAGCTCTATTATGCTCTGCTGCTCAAGGATGCTGGTGGCAGTGTCGCGGATCCGCACGCGAAAGATGCCATCGCGCTCCGCGGCGAGCAGGGTGGCACGCTGGCCCGCCTAATGGGTCTGCCGGAGAAGACCGCCATTGCCATCGCCGCACTCTATGAGCAGTGGGATGGTCGCGGTAATCCTGCCGGGCTCGCCGGCGAAGAGATTCCCATCACCTCGCGCATTATGCTTTTAGCGCAGACTATCGAAGTGCTTTTTATGAGCGCCGGGTCGGACGCTGCTTTAGACTCTGTTACGCAGAGAAGTCGTCTCTGGTTTGATCCCGATACGGTAAAAGCAACCCGTTCACTCGCAAAACGGAAGAAGCTGTGGACCGATCTCACCGCCGGCCAGTTACCTCATCTTGCTTTGCAATTGGAGCCCGATCAGAAGACGATGGCGCAGGGTCCTGTCACGCTGGACAAGATCTGTCGCGCTTTCGCGACCATCGTCGACGCAAAATCGCCTTTTACGTACAACCATTCGAGCGGGGTAGCGAACGCCGCAGTCGCGATGGCCAGCAAGTTAGGGCTGCCCAAGTCCCGCATCTTGTTTGTGAGGCACGCTGCGCTACTCCACGATTTGGGAAAGATGGCCGTCTCCAATACTATCCTGCAAAAGCCCGGGACATTGGACCAAGCGGAGTGGCAAGTCATGCGCTCGCATCCGGAACACACCTGGAGGATCCTTCGCTCCATAAGAGGGTTCGAAGAGATGAGCGAAGTCGCCGCTTCTCACCATGAGCGTTTAGACGGAAGCGGCTATTTTCGCGGCTTGACGGCCTCGCAATTGTCTATCGAGGCGCGGATCTTAATCGTTGCTGACGTCTTCGACGCTCTTTCGGCAAAGAGACCTTACCGCGACGCCTTGCCGCTCGACCAGGTTTTTGCCATCCTTCGCGAAGGTACTCCGCACGCTTTCGACCAGACTTGCCTCGAAGCCCTGGAACAATCCGGCATGAGCGCCGACCAGACGTTCAAGGATTTCGACAGTCTTCAGGAGAGCCTGCCACAAATAGAAGGGTGGTCCGCGATGAGTTATGCGAATGGCTCTGAGTAGCTAAGCGCACCCTATACATCCAAGAGTTCCCGGGCCCTAAGCAGAGACGAGCAACTTCGATTTGTTTCTATGTTTCTGCTATTATGGAAGCATGGAAACGGTCAACCAGCCATCCAACCCGGAATCTTCGTCGAAGGATTTAGCCGATCATCGCTATCAGCATGGTCTCGTGGAATCGGTTTTTACGGATACGGCTCTAAAAGAACTGAAGAAGCAATCGGCCAGCGAATGCCTGCTCTGTGTCCTCGATTCGCTGGAGGCAGAGGATTGGGACTAATGATTAAGACCAAAACTGAACCCGATGTGGTCCGCTACGCGGATATGTTCTCCGCCATGGGAACCGAGCCGCGGCTTCGCATCATGCGCCTGTTGCTTGCCGCGCATCCGCAAGGCATGATCGCGGGCGACATCGGCACGGAGCTGGATATCCCGCCGTCTACGCTCTCCCACCATCTCGACAAGCTGAAAAACGAGGAGCTGGTGAAGGTCCGTCGCGAGAGCACGTTTCTCCGGTATTCGGCCAATACGGACAGGCTCCAGGAACTGCTCGGCTTCCTCTATGCCGAATGCTGCACCCGCAACAAGGCCATCGAACCACAGGCCATCGTCCGGCTTTGCCGCTAAAAACTGGAAAGGAATCTCAATTGGAACTGAAAGAAATCGTCAAAGAGAAGTATGGCGAGGCCGCGCGGCGGGTCGCGAATGGTGGCAGCAATGGATGCTGCGGAGGCTCGGCGCTGCTCGCTAACAGCTGCGATCCCATTACCTCGAACCTGTATGCCACGGGAGAAGCGGGCCAGATACCGGAAGAAGCATTGCGAGCCTCGCTGGGCTGCGGCAATCCTACTGCGCTGGCGCAGCTGAATGCCGGAGAGACGGTGCTGGACCTGGGCTCCGGTGGCGGCATCGACGTGCTGCTCTCAGCGCGGCGCGTCGGACCGACGGGCAAAGCCTACGGCCTTGACATGACCGATGACATGCTGGCTCTGGCGCGTGAAAACCAGCGCAAGGCCGGTGTGCCGAATGTCGAATTTCTCAAAGGAGAGATCGAGCACATCCCGCTGCCCGACAACACTGTGGACGTCATCATCTCCAACTGTGTGATTAACCTCTCAGGCGACAAGGACCAGGTGCTACGCGAGGCGTTCCGCGTGCTTAAACCGGGCGGCCGCTTCGCCGTTTCAGACGTGGTGGTGCGCGGCGACGTACCTGCCGAAATTCGCCGCAACGTCGAGCTGTGGGTCGGCTGCGTCGCCGGGGCCATGCAGGATACCGAATACACTGCCAAACTCACGGCCGCCGGTTTCGCTTCCGTCGAGATCGAGCCGACTCGCATTTACGAGATTGAAGAAGCACGCCAGTTCCTTGCCGGCCAGGGCATCGATGTGGATGCGATCGCCCCGCTGGTCGCCGGCAAGTTCATGGGCGCCTTCATTCGCGCCACCAAGCCGGCCGCCTGCTGCGCGCCCGGTTGCTGCTCGTAAGAACGATCATGGAAAGCACCGTAAAGACGCCGGTCAAGGCAGCAGCGAGCGGCCTGGGTTTCTTCGAGCATTACTTATCTTTGTGGGTGGCGCTCTGCATGTTTACCGGGGTTGCTATCGGCAAGTTCCTGCCTGGCTTCACGGCCTCGCTACGCAGCCTTGAATTCGGCAGGGGCAGCCAAATCAATGTGCCCATGGCCGTACTCATCTGGCTCATGATTACGCCGATGATGATGAAGGTCGATTTCTCATCGATCAAGAATGTGGGCCGGCGTCCAGCCGGCTTGATCGTGACGCTTCTCGTCAACTGGATCATGAAGCCCTTTTCCATGGCGCTGTTAGCCTAGGCCTTCTTCCGCGTCATTTTCGCGGCGTTCATCTCGCCGGCCGATGCGGACCAGTACATCGCCGGCTGCATCATTCTGGCGGCGGCACCCTGTACCGCGATGGTTTCGTCTGGAGCCACCTGACGAACGGCGACCCCGCCTATACACTTGTGCAGGTCTCGGTGAACGATCTGATCATGCTGGTGCTATTCGTGCCGATCGTGCAGTTCCTGGTGCATGGCGCATCCTCGCTGACGGTGCCGTTTGCCGTGCTGCTTACTTCAGTCATCGTCTTCATCGTTGTGCCGCTCGTGGCAGGCACGTTGCTACGGGCTTGGCTCGTGCAGCGGCGCGGGCGCGGCTGGTTCGAAGGGTTGCTGCCTAAGTTCGCGCCGGTCACCATCGCCGCGCTGCTGGCGACACTCATCTTCATTTTTGCGTTTCAGGCGGACAACATTACGGGCCGGCTCTCGCATGTGCTGCTGATCGCCGTACCGATTACGCTACAGGTCTACTTCGACGCCGGCATCACCTACGGTCTGATGAAGTGGTTGAAGGTCGACCATTCTGTCGCCGCTCCTGGCGCGCTGATAGGCGCTTCTAACTTCTTCGAACTGGCCGTGGCAACCGCGATTGCCCTGTTCGGACCGCAATCCGGCGCGGCGCTGGCCACCGTGGTCGGCGTCCTGGTCGAGGTACCCGTGATGCTCTCCGTGTGCGCGGCCTGCAACCGCACTCGCCACTGGTTTCCTGCTCCGCTGGAAAGTAAGGCATGAAAAAGCGCGTCCTGATTCTCTGCACCGGCAATTCTGCCCGGAGCCAGATGGCCGAAGGACTGCTGCGCCACGACGCCGGCGAGCTATTGGAAATCGAAAGTGCCGGTACTAGCCCTGGCGTCGTGCGACCGGAAGCCATAGCCGCCATGTGCGAGCTGGGAATAGACATCAGCGGTCATCGCTCAAAGCATGTAGATGAATTCGCGGGCCAGCATTTCGATTACGTAATCACTGTTTGCGACCACGCGAAAGAAAGTTGTCCGGTGTTCTTTGGTACGGCCAAACGGCTACTTCACAGTTTCGAGGATCCACCGCCACCCTCGGCAGGCTCAGACGAACAACGCATGGCAATCTTTCGCCGGGTGCGCGATCAGCTGCGAGCTTACCTCCGCCAGTTCAGGCAAACTGCATCTTTAGCGTCGTGAGACCGTCATCACAAACTTCGCAGATCCTCTTACTTCCCGCATTCAACGGCGGACAAAGTGTCCGTGCCACAAGGTCAGGAACGACGGAAGCGATCGGTCAGGCCGCTCCATTTGCGGGCTATCAGTTCGGCGATGGTCAGGGCTATAGCAAAAGCAAGACAAGCGGGCCAGAGGGGCCAGTCAACCGAGTTGGTGCGGCCGCCCGTGTGGAAGATTTCGGAAACGGGCGGATTGAAACGGCCATTGGTGAAACTCGCAATGGTTTTGAGCAGGCTTTCGTTCGCGCCATAGTCCTCGAGCTCAGGCTGCTGTCGATAGAGGCCTATCTCCGGAAAAGCCAGCGAGTCAGTCACTGGACGGATGCGGAACAAGCCGGTGGCAGAGCCAATGTGGAGACGCCCCTGGTAAAGGCGCGTGGCAACTTTGCGGACTTCGACCGGCCGGCGAAAATTATCGACGCCGAGCACAAAGATCTCGGGAACAGACGGCGGCTCCGGAGTCTCGGCGGCCAGACGGTAGTGGACCACCAGATCGCTATTGGCCATGTCGAACTCGGCAGTGCCCTCGCTCGGAGAGGTGTGCATGAGCAGATCGCGCGTCGTGTTCGTCCAGAATTTATCGAAGCCGGGCCAGTCGATCCAGGCCTCGGCCCAGCGGCTCTTAGCGTCTGACGTGAAGACGGCAGCGCGTCCGAGACCGTATTGCCAGCGGACGTACAGAGGATCTTTGCGGGCGGCATCGATCTGCAGCAGCGTTTGAGCGCCCGGCTTGACGGTGAAGCGGGTGTAGCCACGAAGCGCGGGAGCGGTTTCGATACCCACGTCTTCGAGTACATCGGCTTTCTCGGCCACAATCGGCGTGAGAGATTTTTCGACGGCCGTCGATCCGCTATAGGTCTCGACGTCTTTTAACAGAATCTGTTCGAGACCCATGGGTTCGTTCAGAAAATAACTGCGGCCCCCGGCGGTGGAGGCGACCTTCTCCAGATAGGAGCGGTTCACATCCTGGCCAAGACCGACCGTCGAGATGGTGACTTCGTGTTGCGCGGCTTCACGAGCCAGGTCGATGCTGTCGCCTTCTTCGGAGATGCCGTCGGTGAGAAGAACGATGTGTTTGGAAGTGGCATTGGACGGCGCGACTCGCCGGTAGGCCTCAGCGAGGGCGGGTGCGATCTGCGTGCCGCCATCGGGAGTAATGCCGGAGATCAGGCGTTTGATAAGCGATTTATCTTCGGCGCGGCGCATGGGAACGGCCCATTGGAAGGAGTTGTCAAAGATGAGTACGCCGATGCTGTCGATCGGGCGCAGGTGATCGACGACACCGATGGCAGACAAACGCGCGAGTTCGATTTTGCGGCCTTCCATGGAAGAAGATTTGTCGATGATGAGTACAACAGAAGTGCCTTTGGGCGTATCGGGCGGGGCGAGTTTGGCGGGAAGCGCACGGTCGAGCGCGTCCATTTGCTTGTCTTCTTTGTAAACCTGGCGCTCGCCGCCGATGAGCAGCAGGCCGCCACCGTTCTTGACGTAGTTTTCGAGGCGGGTTTTGCGATCAGCGGAAAACGCGCTGAGATCGAGATTATTGAGGACTACCAGCTGAAAGGCGTTCAGGTCGCGATCGAGTTCCTGCGGATTGCGGTTGACGTCGAAGTTGGCTTCGGCGAAGGCGCTGAGGAGATTGCTGTCGGCGGTGAAAGGATCTTGCGAGAGATAGAGAACACGGGCGCGGCGCAGTTTGACCGCTTGCTCGAATCTGACCTGGCCGCCGTTGCCGGTTCGGAGAACACCGGAGACGGAGATAATGCCGGTCGATTTCACGCGGGCTTCGACTCGCACGTTGTTCGAGCCGGCTTTCAAATCGATGGTCTGATGGCCAAGCGCTTTGCCTTCGGCGTAAATGTCGACGGTTGAGGCACGTGAGTCGGGCGAGAGGACGGTGAGGTTGATGGGGATCTGCTCAGCGCTGTACGCTTCACGCGGAATGGAGGCAGATTCGAGGCGCAGGCCGCTGGTGGAACGGCCGCCCAGCGGGACCGTGTCAACCGGAACCTGCAAACGTCGCATTTGGGCGATGGCGCGAACGGCGCTGCCTGAGTTTTCATTGCCATCGCTGATCAAAAGAAAGCGTGGCAGATAGTTGTTCGGAATGGCGGCCATGCTGCCGGCCAGAGCAGCTTCGAGATTGGTGCTGTCGCTAGAAGAATCGGCGGCCGGCTCGAGATGCAGACCGCCTGCGAGTTCGGAAGATTGAAGAGCCCGTGGCCAGCTGGCGAACGGCACGATTTTGACCCAGTTACGGCCCTTGCGGGATTCGATGCCGCGCGCGAGGGCGGAGGCATTGGCGAGATCCTGAGGCGTAATGCTGGCAGATGTGTCGACCAGAACGACCTCAGCGGTCTTGGTCTCGGGCAGCGTGATGACCGGTTCCGCGAGGGCGAGCAGGATGGCGGCCAGACTGAGAGCTTTGAACAGGAAGGTGAGCAAACGACCGCGGCTCTGGCGGTAGTAGACGGGCCACTGGAAGAACAGCCAGGCGGCAGGAGCAAGCAGCAGGAGCAGGAGCCAGGGATGAGCGAACGTCATCGGGAAATGAGTTCCTCTTCTGGCTGGCGGGCGGACGGGCGGGGTGCGGCTCGCAGTCTGGTGAGGCGGCGCGAAGGGCCGAAGAAGAACCATTCAAAAAGCAGGCAGGCGGCCGCGGCGACTGCGAGCCATTTCCAGAGATCCTCGGCAGGTGGAACGAAGTACGAGGCGGCCGGCAGGCCTTGCGGCGTAGCGGTGGGCGGATGCCAGGTTTTATCGGCGACAGCGGGTAGACGAAGCGAGATCACTCGTTCGCGTTGGGCGGATGTGATATGAGCGGTAGAGGGCCGGTCGACGAAGAACTGGAGCGTTTTGGCGCGACGACTGAAGGGGAGTACTGCCTCATGCTCGCCAGTGACAGTGAGGGGTCCTTTCTGTTCAGCGGGATCGAGAGAAAGACTGGCCAGACCGACGCTTTCCGCCGTGAGAGTAAGAGTGCGAAAGGCAGCGGGATCGAGGAATTCGAGAAGGCCGGCAAACAGAAGGGGCGTCGTCACTTCAAAACGCATCTCTCCGGCGGCGGGATCGAAGCCGATGATGGCCCGGCGCGGGTGGGTGCGGCTAGCGTCGCGGGTAATGACAACCGGTCCATCGGGAACGCTTGCGAGGATGTTGTCGCCCTGGAAGGTCTCGAAGATTGCGGCGGAGGGCAGATAGATTTGCTTGCCGGGCAAAGCGATGGCAGCATTCCAGGAGAGAAGCGAGTTGGCGACGACGGCTTTGACCGGGATGGGGGAACGATCCTTCGGCGGATCGATCCAGAGAGCCGGGGCCGAGGGCGGTGCGGCCGGTGAAAAGCGGTCGATTACAACGACGTTGGCGCGCACCGCGGGATTGTATTGGGAGGGCGAATAAAAGGCCGCCGCGAGCTGGCGGTCGGATTCGAGCAAAGGTTTGAGGATCTGTGGGCGATCGGTGTAGATGGCGATAGTGAGAGGATCTTGATGCGGCACAAAGAGGCTGGCGCGATCATCGGCCGCCAGGCTGCCGCCCGGCATAATGGTAGCGGCAAATTCACCGGGAGTACGGGTAGCAAACGTGTATTCAGCCGTGCTTTCGCCATCAGCAGGAAGGGCGAGGCGGCGAGAGGAAAATGCGGTGACGCCATAATGCACGGCCAGGTTCAGGGCATGCGCGGTTGAGCTGTAATTCTTGACGGTGATGAAGGCTTGCCAGGAGTTTGGCTCGTCTTCGAGTTGCTGCACGGTGAGCTGGCGAATGCCGTAGTTGGCACGATCGGGAATCACTGGCAACACGCGCAGATTGGTTACTGAGGGCGGCGAGGAAGTGTCCGAGATCATTTGCGGGCCTGCATAAACGATTTCGCCGCCCGCGCCTTCGGTGAACGACTCGGCTTGCCGGGCAAACGAGAGAGCAGTGTCGAGGTTCAGAGCGGAAAAGGAAGTCGTGGCGGAATCAAGAGCGCTGGTAAGTTGATGGCGATCGGCGGTGAAGCGGGTGAGCGGGGTAGCGAGCGCATCAACCGCTACGAGCAAAGCGCGGTCGGTGCGGGGCAGGGCGCCCAGATAACTGCGCAGTAATTGTTTTTCGCGATCGAGAACCGAGACAGATGCGGCGGAATTCGCCGCGGGTGCGGCGGTCCAGGAGGAGGTATCGAGCAGCAGAACGTGATCGTGGCCGCGCTGATCGGCCGAGCCCCATTGCATGCGGGACAGAGCGAGCAGCAGGAGGAGCAGACTCAGGAGTTGCAGCAGGAGTGACCAAGGATCACGCATTTTGCGCCTTGACTGGCGCTCTTCGGAAGCGCCTGCCTGAACCCAGAAGCGGAGGGTGGAGACGACTTTGCGGCGCTTGGCGCGGTCGAGTAGATAGAGGGCAGTTACGAGACCGCCGAGAGCTCCGAGAAGCGTAAGGAATTCCGCGCCGGTAAGGTTCAGAAAGAACATGGCGGGCTACCGTAGGTGGGCTTTAGAGATTGATGAAAGACTAAAAATGGCCGCAGATGAACGCGGAGAAACGCAGATAGAACATTTAATTTGACTTCGCGGTTGTGGGCGTTTGTCAGTGGCATTGGCTAGGAGGCGGCCGGTTGGAGCAAGCCTCCTGATCCGAAAAGAGCATCGTTCAGAGAGGTCGAGGTGGCAAGACCGATGTAACGGCCGCCATTACGTAGCGCCAGTTTCTTGAGCTGATCGGAATGTTGATCGAACGATTCGGTGTAGGCGGTGCGTGCAGGGTGATCGAGCGAAATCCGCAAATGATGGCCGGATTCGGCGTCGACGAGTTCGACTTCGCCTTCGGTGGACGGTTCACGGTCTTCCCTGCCCCAGATTTGAACGAGCAGCAGTTCATGCCCGAAATCGGCGAGGTACTGAAGGGGACGGAAACAGTCGGCGTCGTCGAGGAAATCGGAGAGGATAACGATGAGGCCGCGCTGCGAGTACTCGCCGAGGAACTGGCGGGCGGTCTGAAGATAGTTGGTGCTGCCATGCGCCGAGAGCGCTCGCAGATGGTTTTCGGCGGGCTGAAAGCGATGGCGACCGCCGCTCGAAAGAAAGGGTTCGCCGAGAGTGGATGAGAAGGGTTGCAGAAGAATACTGTCGAGGCGAACGAGACCGACATACACGAGAGCGGCGGCCAGACGGCGGGCGAAATCGAATTTGGTGGATTCGCTGGGAGCATGGCCGGAAAGCATGGAGGCACTGGTATCAAGCAGCAGGCGAACGGGGACGCGCGGCTCGATCTGGAACATTTTGAGGAACAGTTTTTCGAAGCGCATGTAGGCGCGCCAGTTGACGGCCCGGAGTTCGTCTCCTGGATGAAAGGTGCGATGGTCGAGAAACTCCTGACCGGCGCCGGCAAATCGGGAGTAGTTGTGGCCGCCGACCAGCCCGTTGAAAGACTTTTGCCAGTGCAGGGTGAGCCGCTCCAGTTGTTCAAGGAAGCGGCGGTCGAGAAGGGGCGCGGGCATGAGAAAGCCTTTAGCTAATTAACTAACTATCCGTCGGAGGCTCCGGCCATGATTTTCTGCAGGATGGTTTCAGTGGTATGGCCGTCGGCGTGCGCGTCGAAATTAAGAATGATGCGGTGGCGGAGAACGGCGGGGGCGACGCTCGTGATGTCTTCGAGGCTGAGATGCACACGTCCGCGCATGAGCGCAAGCACTCGGCCGCATTCGATGAGAGCCTGTGCGCCGCGCGGAGAGCTGCCGTAGCGTACATATTTGTTAGTGATTTCGGGAGCGCCCGCGATACCGGGCTGAGTGGCCATGATGAGTTCGATCGCGTAATCCTGCACGTGCGGCGCGACAATGACCTGGCGTGAGACGGCTTTGAGATCGGCGATTTGTTCACGGGTGAGCACCTGATGAAGTTCGGCGTCCTGCGCTTTGGTGGTGAGATCGACAATGCGGCTGAGATCATTGCGCGAGGGAAAGTTGACGAGGATCTTCATCAAGAACCGGTCGAGCTGGGCTTCGGGTAGCGGATAGGTGCCCTCCATCTCGATCGGATTTTGGGTAGCCATGACGAGAAAGGGAGGAGCGAGCGAATAGGTATTGGTACCGCTGGTGACGGTGTGTTCCTGCATGGCTTCGAGCAGCGCAGACTGCGTTTTGGGAGTGGCGCGGTTGATCTCGTCGGCGAGCACCAGGTTGGCAAAGATGGGACCGGGCTGAAAGCGGAAGGTTTTGTGGCCGTGCTCATCGTCCATGATGACGCTGCCGACGATGTCGCCGGGCATGAGATCAGGCGTGAACTGGATGCGCGAATACTGCAACGCGAGAACGCGCGAGAGGGTGCGCAGGAGGGTCGTCTTGCCTAGTCCGGGAACGCCTTCCAGCAGAACATGGCCACCAGCGACGAGGCAGATGAGAACGCCCTCAATGACTTCGTCTTGGGCGATGATGGCACGCCCGATTTCTTCGCGCACGCGTTGCAGATCGGCGGCTGCGCGATCAATGGAAGCTGGTTCAGTGACGCTCAATGTTTCTGCCATCTTAGTTCACCGGGACCGAATCGAAGGTCATGTTGCTGGGCGCGACGCCCAATTCGCGGCAGTGATCGAGATAGAGCTCGCCGTAACTCTTGACGATGTAATCTCGCTCGGAGAACCCGAGGTGAGTGGCGGTCCAGTCGATCCAATCAGCGGGGCCTTCGATTTCGAGGAAGTTGCCGATGGGTGTTTCATCGATTGTAAGGACGCCCTGATGCTCCGAACCATCGGTGTATTCGGTGCGGAATTTTTCGTAGCGGAAGGACTGCTGGTATCCGAGCTGTTCGAAGATCTGGCGCAGAGTGTCGAGCGAATCGACAGTGGTTTCGAGTTCGGCGCGGCTTTTGTGAGGGCCGGGTTGACCGGGACCCTTCCACGTGAGTACCGATTCGTTGCCGGCGCTGCGCAGGCGGAGCATCATGCTTTTTTGACGTAGCTCTTGATCGGGCGTGTCATAGATATCGTTGACCTCATGCTCACGCGGGGCCGAGATATGGAAATTAAGGCCAAGAAGACGTTGCACGATGCCGGAGAGATTGGTGACTGGAATTTTGACTTCGGTCTCGATGGGATTCTTCATGAGTCAGGCGCGTAAAACAAAGCAGTAGCAGAGACGACGAAGTAAGCCGCTAACATCGATCTTCGCACCCTTATACTGAAGAAGCACGCAGCAGCGGTGCCGGATGTGCGCCTGTAGCTCAGTTGGATAGAGCGAATGACTTCGAATCATTAGGTCGGGGGTTCGAGCCCCTCCGGGCGCACCAAATCAAGGCCGGACGGCAGTACATAGCAATTAGATAGCTAAGAGCGGTTCCGAGCGTAACTTCCCGGGGTGGGGCCTCGAAGGTTCTTTCGTTGGAAAGGAACCAATGGCAAGAAAAACTTCAGGAATTTACAGGAATGCACTCCGCGCGGCCGGGTTGGGAACGGCGCTTGCGGCGCTCACTTTAACTCAGGCGAAGGCGCAAGATGGAAAACAGGTAGGCGGCGAGTTGCTGCAGGAGTTGCTGGCGCACCCTAATTCGTTCAAAGGGACGGCTACCTTACCGGTCATATTCTGCTGGTACAAAGGGCAACCGGCGCTTTATATTCGAACCGACGCTTCGGATCCGGCGGCTGCAGCGCAGCAAGGCGTCAATCTTGTTCCACGGCTGGCGAATGCGATCGATGCTCCGAATGGAGCTGTGGACGATATTTATCAGATCGTGAATTTTACGCAGGGAAACGTGATCCCTTCGGCGCCTAAGCCGACCGGTCCGAAGAATAGCGATCCCGATTACACGCCGCTCTGGCAGGTGACAAACGTGACGTGGAACAAGGGTGTGAGGCCGCGCCTGCTTACCTCCGAAGAAGCGATTCTATCGGCCCGAGATGCGAGAGAGGTCACTCTGGATAAAACAAAGATAGTGATTAATTGTCCCGTCATTTACACGCCCGAGGGCGGCAAACTGCCCACCGTCAAGATTCGTCTGGAAGATCGTGACGGCGATGATCATGGCGAGCGGAACTAGCGTTTAGACGCGGCTTGCCGCAGTTCCATTACGACGGTCGGTTCGCTGGGATTTTCGTAGTAGCCGGGCGTGGTTCGAATGACCTTAAAGCCGAATTCCCGGTTCAGTTCGATCATTGCTTTATTACTCTTTCTGGTGTTTGTAACTATGCGCGTAAAGGCGTGGCGTCGGGCGTAGGCTATTTGCCAGCACTTGAGCAATCGGCCAAAGCCCATACGCCGGCAGTCCGGCAGGATGCCGGTGGTGACGATGTAGAGCGAGCCACGACGATGGGGATTTTTGTGACCCCTTGTGACGTCCTCCCGGAAATCGACATGGAGTTGGAAGGCGCAGCAGCCCACTTTGCGGTGGTCGACAATCAGCCACCAGGTCTCGTACGTCTTCCAATCGTCCGGTTCGAAGCAGTCCGCCGGGTAATGCTCGAAGGCTTTGCGGTCGAAGAGGACGAGACTTCGGATCTCGTCCGGCAGGGCGGCTCTCCTGAATTCGGAGTTCACGACCTTTCCTGATCCAAGGCCCAGAGCCGCAGTGCCTGGTCGTGAAGTTTTCTGCGCCATTCGGCGGCGGCCGCGGGCGTGTCCTGGTAGAAGCTCTGCGTGTGCTGCATGGTTTGGGGCACGCCAGCTTGGTTACTGAGAGCGGGCGCGATGGTCTCCATTACCTTGGCGTAAAGGGCAGGGCCGCCGCTGACATCCATCCAGCGGAAAGGGCCACAGACCGGGGTCCAGAGACCGAGCGAGTGGCGGCAAATGAGATCGATTGTTTCGACGCTCGCGACTCCTTCTTCGAGCAGGTGGAGAGCTTCGCGGTACATGGCGTAGGCGATGCGGTTGGCAACAAAGCCGGGAACGTCTTTCTCGACGACGGCGGGATCTTTGCCTAATTTCCGGGCGAGCGCTTCGACCTGCGCGAGCGTTTTTGAGTCGGTCTGATCGCCGCGAATGATTTCGAGGAAGCGTGTGGCATAAGCAGGCGAGGCCCAGTGCATTCCGGCGAAGCGCTGGGGATGCCGGCGGGAAGCTTGCAGGAGCGTAATGGGAAAGCCGGAGGTGTTCGAGGCGATCGGGATATGGGATCCAAGATGGCTTTCGAGTTCATCGTAGAGAGCCTGTTTGGCGGGGAAGTTTTCGGTGATGCTCTCGATGACCATTTCGCAACCGCTCATGTCTCTGGCGGACTCCGCGCGCATGAGGCGTTCCGATGGGGCGGCTTGCTCCCAGGCGGCAGGGTCGGGCTCCAGCGCCACGACATGGAAGCCATGATCGACAAGACAGGTGGCGATGCCGCGTCCGAGGAAACCGAGACCGGCTAAGCCTATGTAGCGGGGTGGTTGCAATGTTAGGAATTGGGGCGAGCGTTCCAGGTGCGGATGAGCTCGCCGATTGACGAGACAAGATTGTCGACGCGAGCGTCCAGCGCGGCATCTTTCTCGCGTCGAACGGCGGCTTCGGCTTCGATCTGTTCGGTGTTTTTCTGCGTGATCTTCATCAGCTTGTCAAGTGAGTCATTTAGTACGACTTGGGCGGTTAAGAGTTGCTTGTGGTCGACGCGGAACTGCTCGTGATCGGCAATCAACATTTCGAGCGCCCTCTCGATCCGGTCGAGCCGTGTGTCGCGGTTGCCGTTAGTTTCGGGCATATATTAACTATCTCCTATCAGAGCGGCTTATTTCTCTCCTTGACAATCTACCTATTACAGGCGGAATATGAGGCTGATGCCTATTGAGAAATCGGAGTTGTTGCAGGGGACCCTTGACATGTTGATTTTGAAAATCGTGGCGCTGGGCCCGGTGCATGGCTATGGGATCTCGCTGCGGATACAGCAGATTTCGGAGGAAGTGCTGCAAGTGCAGCAGGGGTCGTTGTATCCGGCGCTGCACCGGCTGGAGAAGCGGGGCTGGCTGGAGGCGGAGTGGGGGGAATCGGAGAAAGGGAGGCAGGCGAAGTTTTACAGGTTGTCGGCGGCCGGGAGGAAGCAGCTGGCCAAAGAGGAAAAGAGCTGGGCCCGGCTGGCGGGAGCGGTGGCGTTAATTCTCGAAGCGGCGAAATAGAGGAGGCGGGCGATGAACTGGCTGCGGCGGATCTTGGGGAAAAGCAGGCGGCGCGAGACGGAACTGGACGCGGAGCTGCGTTTTCATGTGCGGGAAGTGGCGGAAGCCAAGATGGCGCAGGGGCTGTCGCCAGAGGAGGCGCGCCGCGAGGCCTTGCTCGAGTTTGGCGGAGGTGAGCAGGTGAAGGAGGAGTGCCGGGATGTATACCGGTTGGCGACGGTCGAGAATGTGCTGGCGAACGGAAAGGCGGCGTGGCGCTTTATCCGGCGTTCGCCGACGTTCGCGGCGACTGTGGTGTGTACGCTGGCGCTGGGAATTGGAGCGAACAGCGCAGTGTTTTCGGCGATCGACGCAATCTTGCTGCGGCCACTGCCTTTTCCGGATGCCAATCAACTAGTGGTGCTGTATCAGCATGACGTGACGGCGAAATCGCCAACGGATCATGTGGCGCCAGTGCGGTTGGAGGATTGGAATCGGCTCAGCAAGGCGTTTTCGAGCATTAGCGGGTATTACCAGGAAGACAGTTCGGAAACATCGGGGCGACTGCCGGAGAGGCTGGAGCAGGGTCTCGTTGCGCCGCGATTTTTCCGCACGCTGGGGGTGACGCCGGAATTAGGGCGGGACTTTACGGCTGAGGAAGAGCGGTTTGGCGGTCCGAACGTCACGATCATTAGCGACCGGTACTGGCGGCGGCGTTTCCATGCCGACCTAAATGTGGTGGGGCAGGCGCTGCGGTTTGGCAAGGTTTCGATACCGATCATTGGAGTGATGTCGGCGAGGGTGACGCTGCCGGATAAGCAGGTGGATTACTGGTCAGTAAGCGCGCCGGATGCGCCGTATTCACAGGACCGGTCTTCCACCTGGTTCATCGCACTGGGGCGATTGAAGTATGGGGTGACGATCGAGCAAGGGCGGGCGGATTTGAGCCGGGTGCAGGCCGATCTGGGGCGAGCGTTTCCGAAGACGGATCAGAAGCTGGTTCCGGTGGTGGAGCCGTTGAAGAGCTCAATTGTGGGAGAGACGGCGGGACGTTCGCTGTGGCTGCTGTTCGGCTCGGTGTCGCTGCTGCTGCTGATTGCGTGTACGAATATCGCGACGTTGCTGCTGGCGCGGACGGCGGAGCGGGCGCGGGAGATCGCGATCCGCTATTCGCTGGGGGCATCGCGGGCGTCGGTGATTTTGCAATTATTGACGGAGTCGTTGGCGCTGGCGGTATTGGGCTCGATAGCGGGGTTGCTGGTGGCTTGGGGCGCGACGCAGGCGTTTCACTCGATGGCGAAGACGCTGCCGAGGGCGGACGAGATTTCGCTCGACTGGCGACTAGTGTTGTACGCGCTGGGCTGTTCGCTGATGGCAACGCTGCTATTCGGGTTGATCCCGGCGGTGCAGGCAACGCGCCGGTCGATTGCCGGATCGCTAGCGGGACAAGGGCGCACGCAAGTGGCAGGGGGAAGCCCGCTGCAATGGCTGTTAGTAGGGGTGCAAGTAGCGCTGGCGGTGACATTGCTGGTGGGGTCGGCGCTGTTGTTGCGGAGTTTTCAGGCACTGGGGCGGGTGGCGGCGGGGTTCGATCCGGGGCACGTGCTGGCTTTTGAAGTAAGCGCGAGTTGGGGCGAGACGGTGGACCGTAAGGGGTTGGCGCAGCGGATCGAGAACGATTTAAATGCCGTGCGGAGCGTGCCGGGGGTGGAGTCGGCGGCGACATCTTTTACGCTGCCCGGGATGCCGGACCAATTTCCGTCAGAATTTCAGTTATTGGACGGCCACGGATCAACGGACAAAATTGCGAGCGATTCGCGGGCGGTTTCGGACGGGTATTTCGCCACTATGCGGATCCCTGTCCTGGCGGGACGGCCGTGTAGTGCGGAGCGGCAGTGGCAGGAACTGGTGGTGAACCGTCAGTTTGCCGAGACGTATTTGCCGGGACAAACCGTGGTGGGGCGGCACTTCAAGCGCGGGCAGTTCGATACGACCGACCCAGTGATTGCGGGCGTGGTGGGCGATGCGCGGGAAGGTGGATTGAATCGCGCGCCGGGCCCGCTGGTGTATTCGTGCGCGAATGATCCGTCGATGGCGCCGCATTTTCTAGCGCGGACTAAGGGCGATCCGGGAGCGATGGCGGCGACGATTCGCCGGGCGATGCAGAAGATTGAGCCGGGGCGGTCGGTGTTTCACATGGTGCGGTTAACGGATAGTCTTTACGAGGCGAGCTCGGAGACACGATTTCGCACCTGGCTGCTGAGTCTGTTCGCGTTGACGGCGATTGCGCTGGCGGCGATCGGCTTGTATGGCACGTTGAGTTATTTTGTGGGCCTGCGACGGCGTGAGGTTGGCTTGCGCATTGCTTTAGGGGCGATGCCGGGGCAGATTCTGCAGAAGTTTTTAGGGCAGGGTTTGTGGGTGGCAGCGCTGGGGTGCGGCGCGGGACTGGCGTTGGCGGCGTTTTTTTCGCGCGCGGTGGCGACCATGTTATTCGGTGTGTCACGGGTCGACTTTGCGAGTTATGCGGGAGTGGCGGGGTTGATGCTGGGGGTAGCGGCGGTGGCGTCGGTAATACCGGCAGCGCGAGCGGCGAGGCTGGACCCGATGCGGGTGTTGCGGGAGGAATAAGAAAGCAGGCTAAAGCCTACCCTACTTTGCACGTTGCGGGGAGGAGTAAGAGAAAGGGAGGCTAAAGCGTGCCCTACGAGAAGGTAGGAGTAAGTTGCCTAAAAAAACTATATCTTGGAAGAGGATAGAAGCGGTACAATTGGTTCGACTGAATTGTGGATGTCTGAGGCTGCCTCAAGGAGCGTCAGAATTCACTCCCCCTTGTTCCCGGGAACATATTCTCAAGGAGAAACGCGACTGTGAGTGCAAAAGCAATAACACAAGGTTTCCTGTCACGAGATACAGAGCCGATAGATAATGAAGCGGAAACCAGTGTTACATCCGCGAGAAGATCCTTCTTCAAAAGCGCCGGCAAAGTTGGCCTGAGCGCTACGGCGGCTTTGCTGTTTGGTGACTTACCAATTCTGAATGCTCAAAGTACCAGCGCCAGCCAGGATACGGCTAATCAGATCCTGACGGCCGCAGTTATTGCCGAAGATCTGGCAACGGTGTTCTATTACAACGGGCTGGTGGGTGCGGTAGTGCAAGATCCGGCCCTGGCAGGTCCTGGCGGCACGGCCACCGCTCCAAACGGCAGCAACAGTAACATTCCCAATTTGACTTACCTGCGGGCAGCGATGGGTCAGGAGATATCGCATGCCAATTTGCTGCGCACGGTAGGTAAAGTGAGCAGCGGAGCCAGCGCTGATCCCTATCAGACCTTCTACTTTCCCACGGGTACTTTTAATACACTGGCCGCATTTACAGCCACACTGGATGCGCTTGAGAATGCATTCATCGGAGCTTACATTAATGCGATCCGGGAGCTTGGGCTACTTGCCAGCAGGGCGGCGGTGAAGAATTATCCGGTGGGGGCGTTTGGCGCACCTAATTACAGCGCAGCGCAGCTATCGTATGTGGCGGCGGTGGCTTCTTCCATCCTCGGAATCGAGTGTGAGCACCGGGTATTGGGGCGAGTCATTAACAATGTGGCTCAGGCCAATAACGTAAATTTCGAGCAGACGGATGGCTTGACCAGTGTTTATAACGGTTCTAAGTCGGCGGTGGCGGCACTTATGCCGTTCCTCTCGCCGAATACCGGCCCTTCTTATACGCTAGGGGCAGCAATTTCCGCAGCAGGTACAGTGGGTTTGATGTCCACTGGGAATCCTCCTCCACAGTAAAAGTAATTTGGCTTTAAGTTAGAGGGCGGTTTCCTTACCGGGAACCGCCCTTTTCTAGTTACTTCTCGTCCTAAATAGCGATGCTTACTCCCTTGAAAGTCACGAGGATAGTATGGGGCCGAGAACTCCAATCGCTTCGCTCATGGCTCTGAGTCTGGGTTGGTTCGTTAGGCCGGGCGTGGCTCGGTAAGCTGCTGTAAGCAATCGATGATGTTTCTGAGCCGCGCGCGCTAGAAAGCGTTTTAGTCATAGCAAAAAGAGGGCGGCTTCCATTGAGTTGGAAGCCGCCCTCTTTTAGGAGACGCGCAAGGGTGGCAGGCTAAAGCCGCTGCAATCACCTATGGATTCATTGGGAGGGTGGTTCTTCCCATCCCGAACTGGGCGCTGGCCATATCCATGAAAATGGGTGCGAAGCTGTTAGCACTCGTCCCCAGGATATAAATTGTCCCGGTACCGGCTCGATAGAAGGCGAGATTCGGCAGTAAGCCCGAAGTGCCGGCGTTGAGGGCGAACCCCTGATCAACAGTAGACATCATGTCGTAGCCGCCGATGCCAGTGGTGCTTTGGTAAACCACATTAAAATTGAAGTAAGCGGAACTCATGATCCAGGTGAAGCCTGTGCCCGGCCGGTAAACCAGGAGATGGTCCAGAACGCCCAGGCCACTATAGTCGAAGGGGAGAATGCGATCGGCTGGAGAACGAAGATCGTATCCTCCAATACCGCTGGTGCTTTGGAACATTGAGACAAAACTGCCGTTTTGATTCTCGATAATTTGCACGATGCCGTCACCGGGACGATACATGAGAAGATGATCAGCGGCGCCGGTGCCATAGTAATCATAGGCCACGACCCGATCATTGGTGGAAGCGAGGTCATAGCCGCCGATCCCATTGCCGCCCTGATACATGGGGGTGAAGGTGCCGTTCATGTTCTGCAGGATGTAGACGATGCCGGTACCAGGGCGATAAGCAACCAAGTGATCGGAAAGGCCACTGCTGTTGTAATCGAAAGGAGCGATCACGTCATTGGTCGACATAAGGTCGAAGCCGCCGATGCCGTCGCCGCCCGCGTATACGGGCATGAAAGTGCCGTGCATATTGGCAACGATCGATATCTTGCCGGTGCCCGGACGATAGAGCAGCAGGTGATCCACGTAGCCTTTTCCGTCGTAGTCGAAGGGAACGATACGGTCGGTGGTGGAGGAGAGATCATAGCCACCGATTCCAGTGGTGGACGAATACACCGTGGTCCAAGTGCCATTAACAATGCCAATAATCTGGATTACTCCGGTTCCGGGGCGATAGAAGACGATGTGATCGGCCATGCCGGTGTCGTTGTAATCAAAAGCAAACCCAATATCGGAAGTTGTCCTCAGATCGAAGCTTCCGATGCCAAGACCACTTTGGGCGGAAGCCAAGCCCGCGCTCAAGAAAAGCGAGGTAAACACCAGTAACAGAAACTTTGTTTTAAATACAAGCGACAGGGCTGCAGACCTAGATTGGCCCTTAAACTTTCTCGTCAACATAATCCGGGGAGACCGCTCCTTTGAAATTAGACTTCCTTGGTAACGTGGCCCCGTGAGCAGGGACCAAAAAAGCCGACCTTCAGGCGACAGGCGGCGAGGTAACAAGTAGCTGGGAAGAGCTTATCATGTTTCGAGCAATTTAGGCGACAAAGAGTAAATTTCTTTTATGGGTGATTGGGGAGCAGGATAACAGATGAGTTAGACAAGGAGATTCGAAATCGAACGGCAACATAAGACGGCGGAACAGGCCGGGTACATATAGTAAAGAAAGATTGAACATGGAAGAGCGGAGCCGGCCGGAGTTATCGGTTGTGAGCACGATGTATCGCTCGGCGGAATTCATCGAGGAATTTTACCGGCGGATGAGCGAGACAGCGGAGCAGATTACAAATTCGTTTGAGATGGTGTTGGTGGACGATGGCTCGCCGGATGATTCGCTGGCGCGGGCGCTGGAGATAGCACGGCGGGACGAGCGAGTGAGGGTGGTCGAGTTATCGCGAAATTTTGGACATCATCCGGCGATACTGGCGGGACTGCGTCATGCGAGGGGTGGGCTGATATTCCTGATCGACATCGACCTGGAGGAACACCCGGAGTGGTTGCGCGACTTTTGGCGAGAACTGCACGAGCACCGGGCGGACATGGTGTACGGAGTGCAGAAGGCGCGGACCGGTTCAGCGCTGAAGCGCCATACGGGTACGTTGTTTTACCAGTTTTTTAACCTGGCTTCGGACACTACGATCCCGGCGAATGGCTGCACAGTGCGCCTGATGCGGCGCTGCTACGTCGATGCGCTGGACGGATTTCGAGAGACGCACCTGTTCATGATGGGGCTGTTCAGCTGGGCGGGATTCGTGCAACGGCCGTTATATGTAGAGCGAACGCGGCGGGCGAGCGCGTCCACCTATACGCCATGGAAGCTGGTCCGGCTGTCCGTAAACGCAGTAACGTCGTTTTCGAGTTACCCGCTAACTGTGATTTTCGCCGGGGGTCTGGGCATTACCTTGCTCTCGATTGGGTTTGCGGGCAAGCTTCTAATCCAGAAATGGATGCATCCGGATATTATTCTTTCGGGGTTCACGTCGATCATGGTGTCGCTGTGGTTTTTGGGAGGGACGATTATCAGCGTGCTGGGTGTGATCGGGATGTATGTGGGGAAGATTTTCGCCGAGGCGAAGGCGCGGCCACAGTATCTGGTGCGGAAATTTCATGGTGGGGGTGAGTACGAGTAGTTGTGTGATTTTGCAGCCATCTTACATTCCCTGGCGCGGGTACTTTCACCAGATTCAGAAAGCGGACACGTTCGTGTTTTATGACGACGTGCAGTATGACCATAACGGCTGGCGGAATCGGAACCGGATCAAGACGGCGGGTGGACCGAGATGGCTGACGATTCCGGTGCGGTCGCGGGGCGAAGGATGGAAAGGCGTTTCGATTTTAGACATGCAGACCGCGGAGACGGAAGGGTGGCGGCGCGCGCATGCCGAGACGATCCGGCACAGTTATGCGAAAGCTCCGTATTTTAAGCGGTATTGGGCGTTGGTGGAGCAATGGTACGCAGAGGCGGGTGACAGCCTGGCGGAGTTTACTATCCGAACGACCATCGAACTGGCGCGGGAACTTGGCATTACCGAGAAGAACTACATTCGGAGTTCCACGCTCGGATGCGAAGGGAATAAGACAGACAGACTGCTGGCGATTCTCAAACGGCTAGGGGCGGACCGGTACGTGAGTGGTCCGGCGGCCAGGGAGTATCTGGACGTGGCGTTGCTGCAGGAGGCAGGCGTAACGGTGGAATGGATGAGTTACGATTACCCGGAATACCCGCAGCTCTTTCCCCCGTATTTGTTACAGGTATCGGCGCTGGACCTTTTATTTAATGTTGGGCCGGAAGCGGGCGGGTATATCTGGTGAGGTACCAGGACTTGATGATGTCATGAGACGCCCCGGCTATCGATAGACTAATCGGTAACACAGCGCACGAAGTAAGGCGGAGTTTGTCAACAAACTCCTAGGGGTATAAGTTACGATTCCATTCAACTGCATTAGCAGGGTGGGCAAGGAGAGCCGCTATAT
Source organism: Bryobacteraceae bacterium (assembly GCA_965277435.1). Taxonomy (GTDB): domain Bacteria; phylum Acidobacteriota; class Terriglobia; order Bryobacterales; family Bryobacteraceae; genus Bog-105. The sequence goes on from OZ255821.1 coordinate 592,804, forward strand.
TGCAGAGGCCTTTGAAGCGCTGCATATCTGCGGTGACGGGGCGTTCACTCGGAAATGCCAGGAAGTGCTGGAACGGGCGGTGGGAGCCCACACAGCGCTGCTCACGACGTCGGGCACACATGCGCTCGAAATGGCGGCATTGCTGCTGGAATTACGGGCGGGTGACGAAGTGATAGTGCCGTCCTTCACGTTTCCCTCGGTGGCGAATTCGTTTCTGCTGCGTGGCGCGAAGCCGGTGTTTGCGGATATCCGCGCGGACACGCTCAATCTGGACGAAAGGCAATTGAGTGGGCTGATCACGCTGGCGACACGAGCCATTCTGCCAGTACACTACGCAGGTGTCGGCTGCGAAATGGACGAGATTCTGGCGATAGCGGCGCGGCGCGGCCTGGCGGTGATCGAGGATAACGCGCATGGGTTATTCGGGCGGTACCGGGGTAAGGCGCTGGGCAGCTTTGGCGCGATGGCGGCGCAGAGCTTTCACGAGACAAAGAATTTCAGCTGCGGGGAAGGCGGGGCGCTGTTGATCAATGATCCCAGCTACGTGGAGCGGGCCGAGATTATTCGTGAAAAGGGAACCAACCGGAGGCAGTTTTTCGAGGGCAAGGTGGATAAGTACACCTGGGTGGATGTAGGATCGAGCTATTTGCCCTCGGACATTCTTGCCGCGATTTTGTATGCGCAACTGGAAGTGCGGGACGAGATTCAAGCGAAGCGGCGGGAGCGATGGCGCTTTTATCGGACTGAGCTAGCGGATTGGGCGCAGCGCTGGGGGGTGGGATTGCCGTTTGTGCCGGATTATTGCGAGCAGGCATATCACATTTTTTATTTGCTGCTGCCGGATCTGGAGGCGCGGCGTGGATTGACCGAGCACCTGCAGGCACGAAACATTTTGAGTGTTTTTCATTACATGCCGCTGCATCTTTCGGAGATGGGACGGAGTTTTGGGGGACGTGCGGGGCAGTACCCGGTATCGGAACGGACCAGCGACACGCTGCTGCGGTTACCGCTCTACAGTGGGCTGACGGCGGCAGACCAGAGGCGGGTCGTAGAGGCGATTCAGCAGTTCGAAATGCCGGTTAAGGGGTCAATGGTGCTGGGTGCGGTGGCTTCTAGAGTTTGAGGTGGTTTGGTTTAGTTGCCCGGCGAATGCGGTCATGCCCTTACCGGTTGCCCGGCGACCCGGCGGGCGCCCCGGCAGGCGATTGATACGGAGGTAGCGTCAGCGGTTTCGCCGGTACGGGCGGTGGATTCGCCGGGGTTACGCCATTCGGATTTGGAGGCGACGGCGCGCCTCCTGGTTGCCAGTTGCGCTGCTTTTGTAACATGTCGTTATTGTTTGGCAGCAGGCTGGGATCCCAGCCTCCGCCCAAGGCCAGCATGAGCGAGACGCTCGAAGTCATCGCCCGCAACTGCGTCTGCACTTTCGTTTCACGGTTCGTCAGCACGGTAGTTTGCGCGGTGATCACGTTTAAGTAGCTGTCGACGCCGGTCCGGTAACGTGTCAATGCTAAGGCAAGATAGTGCGCGGACGATTCAATCGCTGTCTGTTCCTGCGCCACTTCCTGCGACAAAATGCGCAAGGACGAGAGATTGTCTTCTACCGCCTGGAAGGCCGTCAACACAGCCTGGCGGTAGTTCGCCACCGCTGCATCGTACGAAGCCTGCGCCTGTTCGTTCTGTCCGCGCCGCGCGCCGCCGTCATAGATCGTCTGTGACAGCGTTGGCCCGAGGGACCAGAAGCGGCTTGGCCAGGTGAACCATTGGGTAAAGCTCGATGTTTCGAAGCCGCCCGAAGCGCTCAGGCTGACGTTTGGATAATAGGCGGCGCGCGCTACACCGATCTCCGCATTCGCCGACGCCACCCGCCGTTCGCTCGACGCAATATCCGGGCGGCGTTCGAGCAATAAGGATGGGACCGCTACCGGCACCTGTGGTGGATTGGCATTGAACGTTCCTACGGGAAGCGAGAAGTTCGCCGGGGCTTTTCCCAGCAACGTCGCAATGGCGTGCTCAAAAGTCGCCCGGGAGACGCCTAAGTCTATCGCCTGTGCGGTGGCAGTATCGAGTTGGTTCTTCGCCTGGGTTACATCCTGCTCGGAATCGATCCCGGCGCGGAACAGCGCTTGAGTCAACTGCAGCGAGCCCCGATAATTATTCAGGGTGTCCTGCAGAATCGCTTCCTGCGAATCGAGCGCACGGATTTCGAAATAGTCCGTCGCTAATTCCGACTGGAGACTTAAGCGTGACGTTGCTAAATCAGCCGCGCTGGCTTGCGCTGAAAAGGCGTTGGCCGCTACGGTGTTGCGTATGCGGTGCCAGAAATCCACGGTGTAGGAGACGTCGAGCGGGAACGTGTAGTCGTTGTACGGCGATGAACCGGAGTTACCACCTGCGCCACCAGGACCGATGACGCGCGCTCCGCGAGTGTTTGAAATTTTGCTGTAGGTATAGGCCGGTGACGCGCCGATCGTGGGAAACAACGAGGACCGCGCCGAGACCACCAGCGCACGGGATGCCCGAAAATTAGCTTCCGCCGCGGCGAGCGTCTGGTTGCCGGCCACTACTTGTTCTTCCAGGGCATTGAGCTGTGGCTCGTTGAACATCTCCCACCATTTCGGCCGCAGCTTGTCATCGCCGGGCTGCGCTACTTTCCAGCCTGCTCCTTCTTTGAATTCCGGCGGTGCGGACTCCTTGTACGCTACCGGCGCAGGGGTGGAGGGGCGGGTGTATTTGGGCGCCAGATCGCAGCCGGATAGTGCGATCAGCAGGAATCCCACGCAGCCAAGAATTAGTTTTGACTTCATCTCAATTTTCGGTCTCGTTTGCTCGGAGGTGAATCCAGTGACGCAGATACACCGGACAGTTCACCAGCTGTACATCGCGTCCCGCTTGTTGGGAAAAGTATTGAACCGCCTTGCGATCGACCAGTGTCACCTCACTCAGATCGATATAAATTTTCTGCTGCGATCCGCGGGCTTCTGAAATGGATTCGTCGAGCTCCGGCAGCGCGGCCTCGCTAAAGGTGCCGTTCAGCAGCAGCGTGACGGTCTGTTCCGCCGGATGCGTTTCCAATATGATCTTGTACGGCATCTCAACCAACCGGTTCGACCGCGATCTCGGGTTCATGCCCCTGCCGCAAACCACGCAGCCAGAGACTGAAGCGGTCCATGTAGAGGTAAATCACAGGCGTGGTGTAAAGCGTGAGCGCCTGGCTGACAATGAGACCGCCGACTATAGTGATGCCCAGAGGACGTCGCAACTCCGAGCCGGTGCCGGTACCGAGCGCCAGCGGCAATCCGCCGAGCAGGGCCGCCATGGTCGTCATCATGATCGGACGGAAGCGCAGCAAACAGGCCTGAAACACCGCTTCTTGCGGCGACTTGCGATCGCGTCGCTCTACTTCGAGCGCAAAATCGATCATCATAATCGCGTTCTTCTTCACGATGCCGATCAGCAGAATAATTCCGATCAGCGCAATGACGCTCAATTCGGTCTTGGTTATCAACAGGGCCAGCAACGCGCCAACGCCGGCGGATGGGAGCGTTGAAAGGATGGTGATCGGATGAATGAAACTTTCATAAAGAATGCCCAGCACGATGTAGACCGCCACCAGCGCAGCCGCAATTAAAATTGGTTCGTTCGATAAGGAAGACTGAAAGGCCTGGGCCGTCCCTGTAAAATTCGTATTGATGGTAGTCGGCATGCCGGCTTTCTCTTCCATCGCGCTAATCGCGTCGACCGCCTGCCCCAGCGCTATGCCGGGAGGCAGGTTGAACGAAATTGTCACAGAGGGGAAAACGCCCGAATGATTGACAGTTAACGCCGCAGTGGACGGTTGAAAGTGGGTAAAGACATTCAGCGGAACAAAGCCGTTGGTGGAAGAAGGGACATAGACATCTTTGAGGCCGTTCGGGTTCTGCCAGAAGATTGGGTCCACCTCCATGACCACGAAGTATTGATTCAGCGAGGTATAAGTTTTCGCGACTTCCCGTTCGCCGAAGGCGTCGTACAGGACGTTATCGAGCGTTTGCGGTGTAATACCCATGCGCGAAGCGGTTTGACGATCAATGACCAAGTTGGCTTGCAGCCCGTTGTTCTGCTGGTCGCTGTTTACATCCGCCAACTCGGGCATTTTCTTCATGAGCTTGAGCAGTTTGGGCGCCCATAGCGTGAGCTCCGGCAGATTGTCGCTTTGCAGCGTGTATTGATACTGCGCCGAACTCGACCGGCCTCCTACACGCACGTCCTGCGACGCTTGTAGGAAGAGAGTGACACCTGGTACTGAATTGAGTTTAGGACGAAGCCGATTAATGATTTGATCTGCCGAAACGCCTCGCTCTCCGAGAGGCTTTAAAGTCATGAAAGCGCGCCCAGTATTGGTGGTGGTGCCGCCTCCCCCACCGCTGAAGGCCTGCACTGCTTCGATCGCGGGGTCCTTTTCCACTACGGCTGCCAGTTGCGCGATCTTCTTCTGCATGGACTGGAACGAAATGGATTGATCGCCCATAAAGTTGCCGTTGATGCGGCCGGTATCCTGCTGCGGGAAGAAGCCCTTCGGCACGATCACGTAGAGGTACACGTTCAGACAAAGCGTGCCGATGGCAATCAAGAGAACAAGCGCTGAATTGCGCAGCACCCAGGCGAGGCTGACTTCATACATCTTCAGAATGAACTCGAAGATCTTTTCGGTCGCGTTATAGAGCCGGCCGTGGCCTTTGTGATCGCTGAGCAAGCGCGAGCACATGGTGGGTGTGGTGGTGAGCGAGATCACCATCGAGACCAAAATGGTTAAGGAGAGCGTTACGGCAAACTCGCGAAAGAGCCGCCCGACGATGCCGCCCATCAACAGGATAGGGATGAACACGGCGACCAGCGAGACACTGATCGAGAAGACGGTAGACGCGATTTCAGCGGCTCCCTTGCGGGCCGATTCCACCGCGCTCATCCCTTCCTCGCGGTAACGAGTGATGTTCTCGAGCACTACGATCGCGTCGTCGACCACGAAGCCGGTTGAAATCGTGAGCGCCATCAGCGACAGATTGTCGATGCTGTAGCCGCAGATGTACATGATGCCGCAGGTGCCGATGAGGGAAACGGGAACGGCCACGGTGGGAATCAGGGTGGCCCGCCAGTCGCGCAGAAACAAGAAGACCACCAGCACCACGAGCACCACGGAAATCATCAGGGTGCGCTCTACGTCTCGCACGGAAGCGCGGATGGTCTGTGTCTGATCGAGTGTGATGGTGAGATCGATGTTCGAATTGATGGCCGCATGGAGTTCCGGCAACGCCTTCTTGATTCCATCGACGGTATCGATGATGTTGGCCCCTGGCTGACGAAAAATGATGAGCAGCGCTGCCCGCTTTCCGTTCGCCAGCCCGAGCGAACGTAGTGTTTGGACGGAATCGGTGACATTCGCTACATCGGTCAGCTTGAGGGTTGCGCCGTTCCGGTAGTTGAGCAGTAAGGGGCGGTACTCCTCGGCGTGGAGCAGCTGGTCGTTGGCTTCAATCAACCAGTTGTGCGTGGCGTCCGCGAAACTCCCTTTAGCCAGGTTGACGGTTTGCGACGTGAGCATGGAGCGAACGTTTTCGAGACTGAGCCCGTAGTGATTCAGCTGTGTGGGATTGACATCGATGCGCACGGCGGGGGCGGAACTGCCGCCGACGACGACCTGGCCGACGCCGCGGATCTGTGAAATGCGCTGGAGCAGGATGGTTGAGGCTGCGTCGTAGAGCGCGGGCGGCGGCAGTTTGTCGGAAGTCAAGGCCACGATCATGATCGGGGCATCGGAGGGGTTGACTTTGCGGTAGGTCGGATTGCCTGGCAGGTCCGCCGGCAGATAGCTGCGCGCCGCATTGATGGCGGCCTCGACGTCGCGCGCCGCGGCATCGATGTTGCGGTTTAGATCGAACTGCAGCGTGATGCTGGTTTGCCCGATCGAACTCGCTGATGTCATCTCAGTGACCGCTGAAATGCGTCCGAATTGCCGTTCGAGCGGAGTGGCGACTGAGGACGCCATGATTTCAGGACTGGCGCCGGGGAGCGATGCCTGTACTGACACGGTCGGAAAATCGACTTGGGGCAGCGGCGAAACCGGCAAGAGGCGGAACGCCACGGCTCCCGCCAGTCCCACCGCGACAGTGAGTAAAGCGGTGGCGACCGGCTTGCGGATAAAGAGCGAGGAGATGTTCACAACTGCGCCTCGGAAGGTGCGGGCGCAGTATGTGGTTCGGCCGGTGAGCCACCATGACGCCCTCGAAATCCGGCAAAGCGCGCGGCGAGGTCGTCGAAGAACAAGTAAATGACGGGAGTGGTGTAAAGCGTGAGCAACTGACTCAACAGCAGGCCGCCGATGATGGTAATGCCGAGAGGACGCCGGAGTTCGGAACCGACGCCGGTTCCGAAAGCCAGCGGCACCGCACCCAGCAGTGCCGCCATGGTGGTCATCATGATGGGCCGGAAACGCAGCAGCGACGCCTGGTAAATCGATTCGTAGGGTGGTTTGCCTTCCTTGCGCTCGGCTTCAAGCGCAAAGTCGATCATCATGATGGCGTTTTTCTTGACGATGCCGATCAGGAGAACGATCCCGATGATCGCGACCACGGTGAGTTCCTGGTGGCAGATCATCAGCGCCAGCAGCGCGCCGACGCCGGCCGATGGCAGCGTGGAAAGAATGGTGATGGGGTGAATGTAGCTCTCGTATAGAACGCCCAGCACGATGTAAACCGTCACGAGCGCCGCGAGAATCAGCAGGGGCTCGTTCGTCAAGGAGGCTACAAACGCTTCTGCCGTGCCTTGAAACGAGGCTTGCAGAGCGGGGGGCGGCGGCATTTGTTGCTCGACCTTGCGGATGGCATCTACGGCTTCGCCCAGCGCGGCATTCGGCGCCAAGTTGAACGAAACAGTCGTTGCCGGGAACTGTCCGATGTGGCTAATGAGGATGGGCGTGGTGCCATGCGAGAACCTAGTGATGGCGCTCAACGGGATGGGCGTGTTATTCACGGACTTGATATAGACGTCGTGCAGATTTTGCGGACGGACGCGAAACTGCGGCAGCACTTCGAGAATCACGTGGTATTGATTCAGCTGGGTAAACAGAGTCGAGACCTGCCGCTGACCGAAAGCATCGTAGAGTGTCTCGTCGATGCTCGAGGCAGTCAGGCCCACCCGCATAGCGCTTTGCCTGTCGATATCGATAGCCGCCTGCAGACCGTGTGTCTGCAAGTCGCTCGCGACATCGGCCAGTTGGGGCAGATCGTTTAACCGTTGCACAAAACGCGAGGCGTAGCTTGACAGTTCGGTTGGGTTCGGATCTTCCAAGCTGTATTGATACTGCGTGCGGCTGACAATGTCTTCTACGGTCAGATCCTGAATCGGCTGCATGTAGAGCGAGATGCCATCGATTTTTTCGAGCTCTGGCTGTAACCTGCGAATCAAGTCCGAGGCATTGATCTTCCGTTTCTCGAGCGGCTTTAAATTGATCTGAATGCGGCCGGCATTCATGGTGGTGTTCGTTCCATCCACGCCGATGAACGAAGAAAGACTCTCGACGGCCGGATCTTGGACAATGACGGCCGCCAAGCGCTGTTGGAGTTTTGACATCTCTGTGAACGAGATGCTCTGGTCCGCCTCCGAAACCGCTTGGATTTCGCCGGTGTCCTGAACGGGGAAAAAACCTTTCGGAATGACGATGTAGAGATATACGGTCAGGCACAGCGTAGCCGCTGCCACGAGCAAAGTGGCGGTGCGATGGCGGAGGACCACAGTCAGGGTGCGGCCGTAAAATTCGATGGTTCGTTCGAACACTCTTTCGGATGCTTTGTAAAAGCGGCCCTCGTGCGCGTCCTTCTTATGGCGGAGCAACTTGGCGCAGAGCATGGGCGTGAGGGTGAGCGAAACCACTGCGGAGAGGATGATAGTGATGGCTAGGGTGACAGCGAATTCGCGGAACAAACGTCCGGTAATGTCTCCCATGAACAACAGCGGAATTAAAACCGCGATTAACGAAATAGTCAACGAAAGAATGGTGAAGCCGATCTGCTCCGCCCCTTTCAGCGCTGCTTCGAGTGGCCGCTCGCCCTCTTCGACGTAACGCATGATGTTTTCGATCATTACGATGGCGTCGTCGACCACGAAGCCGGTGGAAATTGTCAACGCCATCAAAGTGAGATTGTTCAGGCTATAGCCGAGCAGGTACATCACGGCAAAAGTGCCGACCAGGGAGAGCGGAACCGCAATGCTAGGAATGAAGGTGGCCGCGAGATTGCGCAAAAAGACGAAGATGACGGCCACAACGAGCCCGATACAGACCAGCAGTTCAAACTCGACGTCCGCTACCGAGGCCCGTACCGTAATTGTGCGATCGGTGAGCGTGGCGATTCCGATGGCTGAGGGAATAGTGGCGCGCAGTTTCGGCAGGAGCGCCTTCACACGATCGACCACCTGAATGATGTTGGCTCCGGGCTGCCGCTGAATGTTCACGATGACCGCCGGAACCTGGTTCATCCAGGCGGCCTGCCTGACGTTTTCGACGCCGTTAGTCACACTCGCGATGTCTTTCAACATCACAGGCGCGCCATTCTTGTAAGCGATGATGACCTGGTTATATTCTGCGGCGCTGATCAACTGGTCGTTTGCATTGATTTGGTAACCCTGGTGCTGACCGTCGAAACTCCCTTTGGCAAGGTCGAGGCTAGTAGCGGTCAACGCAGTGTGAACGTCTTCCATGTTGATGCCATAGGAGGCGAGCTGCGTGGGATTGACTTGAATGCGCACGGCCTTTTTCTGACCGCCGCTGATAGTGACCGCACCTACTCCACTCAGCTGCGAAATCTTTTGCGCGAGGCGAGTATCGGCGAAGTCCTGCACGTCTTGCAGCGCCATCGACTTGGAAGTCAGTGCCAGGGTCATGATGGGCGCATCGGCCGGATTGGTCTTGCTGTAGACCGGCGGCATCGGCAGATCGGCCGGCAGGTACGTTTGCGCGGCGTTGATGGCGGCCTGCACTTCCTGTTCGGCGACATCGATGTTCAAGGTCAGCGCGAACTGCAGCGTAATAACCGAGGCGCCGTCAGAGCTGGTGGAAAGCATTTGATTCAAGCCCGGGACTTCGCCCAACTGGCGTTCGAGCGGGGCGGTGATCGCGGAGGCGCTAACAGACGGGCTTGCGCCCGGATAGAAGGTGACCACCTGCATGGTCGGGTAATCGACTTCGGGTAAAGCCGATACGGGCAGCTGTTTGTAGGCGACGATGCCTACGAGTAGAATGGCGGCCATCAAGAGCGAAGTGGCGATCGGCCGCAGAATAAACGGTCGGGAGGGGTTCACTTATTCCGTCCCTTATGCGGTTGCTGCGGATTCTGCTGCGCAGTATTTATTTGTTTGTCGGCTTGCCCCTGAGTAGGCGGCTGGGTGTTTTCGTCTGCCTGATTGTCAGCTGCGTTTGGCCGAGTGTTGCCGTCTGGTTGCCGGACCACGACTTTAGCGCCGTCCTGGAGCTTGTCGAAGCCGTCGGTTACGACTACGTCGCCCGGGTTGACTCCGGTGACTGCGGACCGGTTGCCATCGGTGGTAGCTACTTTAATGTTGCGGGATCGCACCGTATTATCCGGGCTTTTTACATACACGAATGAGAGATCGTTGTTCCGTTGTATAGCGGCGTTCGGAATGATGTTGACGCCCACGAGCGTCTTCACTAGAAGTCGGGCATTCACAAATTCGTTGGGGAAGAGCTTGTAGTCGCGATTAGCAAAACTGGCGCGCGCCCGCACGGTACCGGTCGCGGTGTCGACCGAATTGTCGATCGTGAGCAAGGTTCCCTGCGCGAGTTCCTCCTGATTGTCGCGGCCCAAGGCATCCACTCGCATTTTGTGACCCTTCTGCATTTGCGGGATCACCTGGGAAATATAGTCTTCCGCCATCGGAAAGATCACCGTGATCGGCTGCAATTGGGTGATGGTGAGAAGACCAGCGGTGCCGTTCGCGGCCACAATGTTGCCGGGGTCGACGGATCGCAGACCGACCCGGCCGTCGATGGGCGAGCGAATCTGGGTGTAATCGACGTTCACTTTTGCGGCATCGAGATTGCCCTGATCCACTTTGGCCGTGCCTTCGTTCTGATTGACGGTGGCCTGCTGCGTGGCCACGGTCTGCTCGGGAATGGCGTGCTCGGAGAAGGCCTGGTTGTAGCGTTTTAGATCGATACGGGAGTTCGCGAGCGTAGCCTGATCGCGCTCCAGTTGCCCTTGCGCCGTCAACAAGGCAGCCTGATAAGGACGCGGATCGATCACCGCCAGCAAGTCGCCTTTGCGCACCATCTGGCCTTCGCGGTAATGCACATCGACGAGCGTTCCGGCGACGCGGCTGGTGACAGTGACGGTGTAGACCGATGTCACTGTGCCGATCGAGCTGATGTAGTCGCCCATGTTGCCTTTTTGGACAGTGGCAGTGGAGACCGGAGTAGCGCCGGCTGCGCCACGGCCTTTGTGTCCCGGCTGCCCCGCCGTGGTGGAAGCGGTTTTGCTCGATCCGGAACGGCGCTGCGCCAGGAGCCACACGCCTCCCAACAAAATCGCGGCTACTACGACCCAGACCACCCAGCGCGCTGATTTCTTGGGAGGAGGCGGCGCGGTTGCGGCGGTGGCCTGGAGTGGCGTTTCGGTGGATTTGGCTTCTAGGTCCATGCACGGTTTTCCGAAGGGTCGAGATCTATCACTCTTTCAGCATCGGTTCGCAGAGACGTATTGCGCGACTGCCATCTGGCTGGGGAGCGCTACGCCATTTGGCATACCCGCGCCACCATCCACCTTCGTTAGACTGAAGTGACTGATCCAGTGCGCCTACGTCCTTTTTTCCTGCTTATAGCGTGCGTGACGAGCGTTTGGGGGCTCGACCCGGCGAGGTCGATGACGCAATATGCGCATCGAATCTGGGGTCAGGAAGAAGGCCTTTTTCAGCCTACCATTTATTCGATTTTGCAAACCGACGATGGTTTGCTGTGGTTAGGCACACAAGATAGCTTAATCCATTTCGATGGCACGCAATTCCATGAGTTCGAGGACGGGCACTCGGTTCTGCACGGCAGCCTGATTCGCGGGCTGGCGAAAGACCGGCAGGGAAATCTTTGGGCTGCGTCACTTGGGAGCGGTGTTGCGCGCATTTCTCCGCAAGGAGCATTGACGCACTATTCGACGCAGAATGGCTTACCGAGCGATAGCGTGTTCGGCATTGCGGCGGCGCGTGACGGCACGATCTGGGCCACCACTCCGGAGGGCTTGGTCCATATCCATAAGGGGAAACTCGACGTTCTGACGACGCGCGACGGCTTGCCATCTAAGCGCGTGCGTGCTGTTTGCCAGGCGGCGAACGGAACTATTTGGGTCGCGGGGCTCGATGCAGGGCTCAGCCATCAGTCCGGCTCGCGCTTCGCCGCGTTCCCGCTGGAGGGGGCGCTCGCAGATGAGAGCATAACCGCGCTCGATTGCGCGGCGGATGGCAGTCTGTGGGCTGGTTCATCCATCGGTTTAACCCACATCCTAGGCCAGAAGGCGAGTCAATACACGGCCCAAAACGGTTTGCCCGACAACGATGTTTTGTCGCTCACTGAAAGCCCGGGCGGCACGCTTTGGATCGGGACCAACGACGGCGTGACGCGCTTGCGCAATGGACAATTCAGCGTGTATCGGACGCGAGACGGACTGAGCCATAGTCAAGTGCTCGCTTTGTTTTCCGATCGCGAGGGAAATCTCTGGACCGGGACCAAGAATGGTTTAGATCAATTTGCCGATGGGAAAGTGACGCCGTACACCACGAACGAAGGGCTGCTCAGCAACGAGGTCGGACCGGTGCTCGAAGACAAGAGCGGCCAGCTTTGGATCGGAACGCTGGGACATGGTTTGAATGTATTCGATGGAGAGGATTTTCGTGCGCTGACGACGAAGGAGGGATTGATCAGCGATACGGTTTTGAGTTTGGCCAGCGAACCTTCCGGAGACTTATGGGTCGGCGAAAAAGGCGGAATCAATCTGGTGCGCAAGAGTGCCGTAGTCGCTTCGTTTGGCGTTAAGGAGGGATTGCAAGGTAGCGAGGTGCGCAGCCTGTACGTCGATTCGCAGAACACTTTGTGGGCCGGCACCGAGGCTGGGTTACAACATTTGGTGGGATCACGATTCGCACAAATTTCCGCGGACGGAATGAGCCGCAACTCCGTGCTGGCCTTGAGTGGAGGTCCGCGGGTAAAAATCTTTGCCAGCCTGAGTGAATCGGGCTTGTATTCGCTTCACGACAATCATGCGTTGCTTTACCCACTGGGCAGCACGCGTCCGGTGGATAGCTTCTTGCTCGTTCCCGAAAAACGTACGATTTGGATGGGCACGCTCGGCTCTGGACTGCTGCGGTGGAAAGATGGTGTTGTCTCGCACGTTTACGTCAGGGATGGCCTTTACGACAATCGCATTTACAGCATCCTGCGAGACGACGCGGCTAATTTCTGGCTGGCCTCCAGCAAAGGCATTTTTCGGATCAGTGAACAGGAGCTGGAAGATTTCGCCGCGGGAAAGCGGAAGACCATTACCAGCCTGCCTTTCACGACGGGGCAGCTCCGTTTCGAATGCCGCGCCGGGGTGCAACCCGCCGCATGCCGGACGAAAGACGGGCGACTTTGGTTTTCGACTACAAGCGGACTGGTGGTGGTCGATCCGGCGCATTTGAATAGTAATCGAGCAGTCCCGCCGGTCAAGATCGTGGCGATTCTGGTGGATGGGAAGCGTCGGCCGCGTTTCGAACAGCTGCACTTGACGCCGCACAATCCGAATAATCTGGAGATTGTGTATGCGGGGCTGAGCTATATATCGCCAGAGAAAGTCAGTTTCCGGTATCAATTGGAGGGTTACGATCGCGGCTGGATCGATGCCGGAACCCGGCGTCAAGCATTTTACACAAATCTGCCGCCGGGTAACTTCAATTTTCGGGTGGAAGCGCGCAACGCGGATGGGGTATGGAGCACCGAGCCCGCGTCTTTGCGGTTTATGGTGGAGCCGAAATTGTATCAGCGGAAATGGTTCTTTCCTGCGCTTGTGCTGGTGCTCGGTCTCGCGGTGCTGGCAGCATTCCGCTTACGCATTCGTCGGCTGAAAGAGCGCTTCAGCCTGATCCTGGCCGAGCGGAACCGCATTGCGCGCGAATTGCACGACACACTGCTGCAGGGTCTTTCGGGGATTACCATGCAAATGCAGGCGGTGTGGACGAAGCTGCCTCCGCATTCTCCTGAAAAGAAGCTGCTGGGAGAGATCATCCAGGATGCGGGCCGGTGTTCGACGGAGGCGCGCCAGTCACTGTGGGGACTTCGGCATAACACAGACAAGGCTGGCATGATTTTTTCAGACAAGTTGGCGCAGTTGGCCCGACAGGCAGTGAAGGGCTGTCCCATCGCACTGTCGCTGCAGATCGATCCCGTGAACCTGAGTGCTTCGCCAGATGCTGAATACCAGCTTTTGCGCCTCGCGCGGGAAGCAATTGCTAACACTTTGAAGCATGCGGGCGCGCTGCGTTTGACGGTGACACTGCAGAGTGAGCCGGGGTGTGTAGTGATGGAGATGGCAGATGATGGATTTGGGTTCACGTCGTCTAGCGGCGGGGAATCGCCGGGGCATTACGGGCTGCGGGGTATGCGCGAAAGAGCAGAGGAAGTAGGGGCAGAAATTTTGATTGTGAGTTCGAAGGACGAGGGGACGCGGGTGAGAGTTTCGCTGCCGCTGTCGAAAAAGGCTGCGCCCGAGAGTAACCAGCAGCCCGTGCACGCACATCACATAGACTGAGCAGCGCTATGGAGCCTCAATTGCCAATCCGCATTCTATCGGTGGACGATCACCAGCTGGTACGCAAAGGACTGGCAGCGATCTTGTCGACCGAAGCGGACCTGCGGCTGGTGGCCGAGGCAAGCACGGGGCAGGAAGCATTGAGCTTATTCCGTGAGCATGTACCGGATGTCACTTTGATGGACCTGCGGTTACCGGATGCAAGCGGCATCGAGGTGACACGGGAAATCCGCAGTCAATCTCCCGATGCCAAGGTGATCGCGCTGACGTCGTACGACGGTGACCAAGACATTTACCGAGCGCTCGAAGCGGGAGTGCGCGGCTATTTGCTGAAAGAAATGGTGCATACGGAAGTTGTGCGGGCCATTCGGATCGTGCATGCGGGTAAGCGATTTATTCCGAGCGAAGTGTCGCAGCAACTCAATGGATTTTTTCCCGAGGTGGCGCTGACGCCGCGCGAGGTGGAAGTGCTTTCGCTGGTGGCGCGCGGGTTCGGGAATAAAGAAATCGGTGATGTGCTCGGGACAGCGGCGGGTACGGTGAAAGCTCACGTGCAAAGTATCCTGGGAAAACTCGGCGCAAAAGATCGGACACACGCTGTGACAATCGCCCTGAGGCGCGGCATCATCCATCTGCATTCGCCCGATATGGCCGCCGCCATTCTGAATGGCTGACGGGCGCACCGGACGCGAGATCATCCTTCAAGGTCTGCGACGGGCGCTGATTGGTTTGTTGGCGATGGCGGCGATCGCTTACGTGCTCGATTTTGCGGTGCTGCGCATTCGTGTTGCGACGAACCGGAATCCATATGGAACCATCACGGTGCGGCAAGTTTACGCGGTGCCGCAGAAGAACCGGAGCACCGAGTTTCTGGTGGGCGATCCGCAGGATCAGACGTGCGTCAATTCGTTGTTTCCGCACAGCGGAGACCCACCCTGCTGGTACCTGGCGCGGCATAAAGAACAGCAAATAGACATGTAGGATAAGAGGATGGCGAGCGTTACCCATCCATTTATTACGCCCGAGGAGTATCTCGAAAGAGAACGCAAAGCGGAAACGAAGAGCGAGTATCTGAATGGCGAGATATTCGCCATGTCAGGCGGCACTTTCGACCACGCTGGAGTTGCGGTGAATTTTGGCTTTGAGCTCTCGCTTCGACTCAAGGGAGGACCATGCCGCGTACTCAACTCCGATATGCGGATTTTTGTCAGTGCGGCCGACCTTTACACATACCCTGACTTAGCCGTGCTTTGTGGGCCGCCTATTTTTGTGGACGATAGCCGCGATAGCCTTACCAACCCAAGCGTCATTATCGAAGTCCTCTCGCCCTCAACCAGCAATTACGATCGAGGCGATAAATTCGCGCTCTATCGGGGATTGCCGTCGCTCATGGAATATTTGACTGTCGCGCAAGACAAAGTGCAGATCGAGCAGCACACGCGGCAGCCGACCGGGCAGTGGTTGTTAACGGAAACAAAAGAGTTGACGAGCGTATTGACTCTGCCGTCGCTGGCGGTTGAAATCCAGGTTGCAGATATCTATTACAACGTTGAATTTCCGAAGAAGGGCGCTTAGATCATGGCGACTGTCGCTCATCCATACATCACCCCCGAGGACTACCTGGAACGCGAACGCCTAGCGGAATTCAGGAGCGAATACTTGAATGGTGAGGTCTTCGAGATGGCAGGCGGAACGCTAGATCACGGGGAAGTTATTGGCAACTTAGTTCGAGTACTTGGGAACACGCTCGAAGCAAAACCGTGTCGGGTCGTCCCTGCGGAGTTGCGTATTAACGTGAGCCAATCCGGACTCTACACCTATCCGGATGTCACGGTGGTGTGTGGCGAACCGGCTTTTCTGGATGACCTGCACGACACCATTACGAATCCGATTCTCATCGCTGAAGTACTTTCCGATTCAACGAAGAGTTATGACCGAGGTCAGAAATTTCACTACTATCGAGGCCTGAGTTCACTGGAGGAGTACCTGACGGTTGCTCAAGACGAGATTCAAATCGAGCAATATACGCGGCAGCCAACGGGGCAGTGGCTGCTCACCGAAACGAAAGACGCCACGGCGATTCTAGCGCTGCAGTCGCTTGACATAGAGGTGAAAGTGTCCGATATTTACGCGAAGGTTAGCCTTAGCTAGAGTGAGTTTTTACCGTCCATAAAAGAAGTCGGCGGTAATTACAGGTTTGGGCAGGAGAGCGCGCTCGGCGAGCGTTCACAGGCGAGTGCAAATAAATTTACTCATTTATTTGCAATAGCTTAGAGTGGCTCTTGGGGTTGACGAGAGCGGGCCCTTCGGGTATTCTTCCGATGCCGGGACGTGGGCAGACGGGAGAGACAGGGCTATGAGTTTGGAAAAGCAAAAGGCGGGGGAGAGGGTAATAATTTGGCGTGTGCCGGGAAGGATCCCGGCACGGGTTACAACGCGATGTCAGACGCCTACGGCGAGTTCTTCGGGGACGCCTGCTTCGCGGCGCTTTTTGAGGAACGGCATCATGGCGCGCAGTTCCGCTCCAACCTTCTCGACCGGTTGGTCCTTGGCTGCTTCACGCATGGCGAGGAAGTTCTTGCGGCCTTCGCGATTTTCGGCCAGCCATTTTTTGGCGAACTCGCCGGATTGGATTTCGCTGAGGATCTTTTTCATTTCGGCGCGCGTCTGCTCAGTGACGATGCGCGGGCCGCGTGTGTAGTCGCCATATTCGGCGGTATCCGAGATGGAGTAGCGCATGTAGCCGAGGCCGCCTTCATAGATCAGGTCGACGATCAGTTTCAATTCATGAAGGCATTCGAAATAGGCGATTTCCGGCGCGTAACCGGCCGCTGTCAGGGTTTCAAAACCGGCGCGGATCAGTTCGCTGACGCCGCCGCAAAGTACCGCCTGCTCGCCAAAGAGGTCGCTTTCGGTTTCTTCCTTGAAAGTGGTTTCGATCACGCCGGCTTTGAGGCAGCCGAGCGCATGCGCGTAGGAAAGCGCATTTTCGAGAGCTTTGCCGGAGGCATCTTGCGCAATCGCCACTAGCGCGGGAACACCAACGCCTTCGGTGAAGAGTTCGCGAACGCGATGACCGGGCGCTTTGGGCGCGATCATAGATACGTCGATATCGGTAGGAGGCTTGATCTCGCCAAAGTGGATGTTGAAGCCATGGGCGAACATGAGCGTTTTGCCCTTGGTCATGTGAGGAGCGATGTCGTTGCGATAGGTCTCACCCTGGACGTGATCGGGCACCAGCACCATCACGATGTCTGCTTTTTTCGAGGCGTCGGCCACAGAAAGCACTTCGAGTCCGGCGGCTTTTGCTTTGCCTATACTCTTGCTGGTGGCGGGCAATCCGACAATGACTTGCAAGCCTGAATCACGCAAGTTGAGAGCGTGAGCATGGCCCTGGCTGCCGTATCCGACGATGGCGATCGTCGTGTTTTGCAGGGGAGCGAGGCTCCCGTCCTTTTCGTAAAAACGTTTTGGCATAATTTGTTGGTTAGTCAGCGCCCTGATATTCGAGCACTTCCTCGATTGTCCCGCCGCGCGGAACGGGCGGGGAGAGGCGCAATTTCTTGTTGTCGAGTGACATGGACACCACGCCGGACCGGGTAATTTCGATCTCACCGTAGCTTCGCATAACATCGATAAATTCATCGAGCTTTTCCGAGTCGCCAGTGGCTTCCAAGACGAACCCTTCGAGCGTTGAATCGGCGACGCGAGCGTGAAAGATTTCGGCTTCCTTTAGGATCGCGGTCCGGTTTTGCTGGGTGGTGCGCACGCGAACCAGGACTAGTTCCTGACTCACAGCCGGGCCATCGGTAACGTCCGTTGCCTGCAGAACGTTGATCAGCTTGTTCATCTGTTTGATGACTTGCGAGCGGATATTGGCTTCGACATCGACCGCGATAGTCATACGCGAGAGCGTTTCGTCGAGGGTTCTGGCCACGGTAAGGCTCTCGATGTTGTAGCCGCGCTGGCTGAGCAGTCCGGTGACGCGCATCAATGCGCCAGGCTTGTTTTCGAGCAGAAGTGAAATGATCTGTTGCATGGTTGTTTCTTGGTCCTACACTTCCACCGGCTGCGGGGGCCGCAAGACCATTTCGTTAATCGCACCACCGGCGGGCACCATCGGGAACACGTTCTCAAACGGCGATACCTTCACGTTTAAAAGGAATGGACCGGGCTCATTGACGGCGTCGAGCAGGGCTTGCGGCATTACGCGCACATCGTCGACGGTGCGGCCTTTAAAACCGTAAGCTCCAGCTAACTTCTCAACATCGGGAAATGAAGTGAGTTCGGACTGGCTGAGGCGATTGTTATAGAAGAGTTCCTGCCACTGACGAATCATGCCGAGATGGCCGTTGTTCATCACGATGATTTTGATCGGGAGCGCGTGATTGGCGATGGTGGCGAGCTCCGGGATGGACATCTGGAATCCGCCGTCACCTACAATCGAAAACACCAGCTTGTCGGGCCGGGCGAACTGCGCACCGATGGCGGCAGGCAGTCCAAAGCCCATCGATCCCAAGCCGCCCGAATTAATCCAGAGGCGCGGTTCATTAAAGCGAATCAACTGCGCGGACCACATCTGATGCTGGCCCACATCGCTGGTGACGATAGCCTGACCGCCCGAGAGCCTGTCGATTTCGGCCATCAAATGCTGCGGCTTGATCTCGGTCTCGGATTGTTGCGAGACGAGCGGATGTTCCGTTTGCCAGTCTTGGATCTGTTTGCGCCAAGCCCGCCGCGCCGGGGCGTTCTTCTCCTGCATGGAGGGGGCAAGTTCCTTCAATTCGCTCACCAGTTTCGGCAGCACGCGCTTCACATTGCCGACGATGGGCAGGTCGGCCTGGCGGTTCTTGCTGATTTCGGCTGGATCGATGTCGACGTGTATGACTTTGGCGTGAGGCGCAAACGCGGCGAGCCGGCCGGTGACGCGATCGTCGAAACGCACGCCGAGGGCGATGATCAAGTCGGTGTGGGTCATCCCCATATTCGCTGCATAACTGCCGTGCATGCCCGGCATACTGATAAAATTCTTGTGCTCGGACGGCAGCGCGCCTAAGCCCATCAGGGTGCAGACGGTGGGCGCGTCGAGGAGTTCAACGAGGGCCCGCAACTCGTCACTGGCGTTGGCAGCGATTACGCCGCCGCCGCTATAGACGAACGGGCGCTCGGCTTCCCAGATCATCTGGGCAGCGCGGCGAATCTGTCCGCCATGGCCATCGCTGTGAACCTTGTAGCCGGGGAGATGAATTTCAGTGACTGGCGTGTAGTGCGCCTGTCCCTGGAAAACGTCTTTGGTAACGTCGACCAGCACGGGTCCTGGACGGCCGGAAGCGGCGATGTAAAAGGCCTCGTGAATGACCTGCGGCAGCTCGTGAATGTTCTTGACGAGGAAATTGTGCTTGGTGGCGGAACGCGTGATGCCGAAGGTGTCGGCTTCCTGAAACGCGTCGGTCCCCATGAGCTTGGCGGAGACCTGCCCGGTCAGGGCCACGATCGGGATGGAATCCATCATGGCGTCGACCAACCCGGTGACAAGATTGGTAGCGCCCGGGCCGGAAGTAGCGCAGCACACGCCCACTTTGCCGGTAGCGCGCGAATAACCTTGCGCCGCAAACGCCGCATTCTGTTCGTGGCGGACCAGAATGTGTTTGATGGGGTGATCGTAAAGGGCATCGTACAAAGGCAGCGTGACTCCACCCGGATAGCCGAAGATGCAATCGACTTCTTCCTGCAGCAAACAGTTTAAGAGGATTTTTGCGCCAGACAGCGTGTTTGAAGGCATAAGTTCGTGAACTACTCTCCGAAAGAAAAAGGGCCACCTGGCTGGTACGGTCGTTCCGCCGGTGGCCCCGATCTATATGGATAGAGCTCTTCAGGCGGTTTTTGGTACGACCACAAGAAGGAGCCCTACGTTGGTTTGAAGCCGCATCATAAAAGGATGTACTTCCTGTACTGCCGAAACCGCCTGGTGAAGCGGGATCGGATGTGTACAAGACCAACGTAGCCTACAAGTAATTTTTATGCAAGAGAATAGAAATATAAAAAGTGTTTATGGAAATGACTATCGTTCAGCGCGGTGAGGCGAAGGCGAGCCGCAGGAGAATTGCGCTTGAGGATGTCGCTAACGGTCTTTGTGTCGAGCATATACAGGCGGCTCATAGATCTTCTCGCTGCTCGGGATGCCCTTGTTGACGGTTGGCCAGGAAGTCGCTTCCGAAGCCGGCGCTGTCGATGGCTGCGAAAATCTCGTCCCAGGTCGCCGGAGCTTGCGAGAGAATCAAGTCTCCACTCTGAGGATCACGCCGGATGTACACCTCATCCGTGGTGAAGCGAAACTCAGCCGGGATGCGGACTGCCTGGCTCCTTCCGCTCATAAAAACGCGGGCTTTGGAAAGATCTGCCATTCGGTTTTCACCTCTGATAAATATCGTGCTGTGTATCTAGCGAGCTGTCAATTTCATTCTCCATGGATCAATCGCCGTACGAATACGCGACGTTTGTCGGCATGAGCTTCCCCAAGAATCGCCGCCATAGTGCGACGTTCCAACCTTCGTCTCCTTCCACCACAATCAACTCGCCGATTGGGCCGAAACTGTTCAGCAGGTGACGAGGGCCCACGATCTCTTGCGGGCGAGGCGCGGCCGAGATCGAGGGCGTCTCCCCTCTATAAGCAAGGAAGTAGTCGGCCCGGTAAGTTTGGAAGTCTGTTAGTTCCGCTGTGCTTATGTGCGCAAGTACTCCGATTTGAACTTGCGGATTCGCGCCGCCCCATTGCTCAACAAAGCCGTCCACTGTCGCCCGCAACGTTTCGCTCGGGCTTATACGGACTGTCAGTGTTTCTCCACGGCCGAGACTTCGAAGGAGAGACTGCACGTGCGGGTCGAACTGGAGAGCAGAGAAGCGCTCCGCCGGGAGGGGCAACGGATATCCGCCTCCGCCCCAGTGCGCGGCCGGTTCGGGTAATTGCTTGCTGAACAATGGCGAGGCGGTCTCTTTTGCCTGACCGACATACAGTAAAACTCTGGCCGAATCGTGACGGAACGCAACCCAAGGGCCGCTTTCAACATTGTTCGCCATGGCATTCATCCAGAGAGCGAACAGTGACAGCGGCATGACTGACCGGACCATTCTATAAGCCACGGCTAATGTATACTCCAAAGCCTCCAGTGGAGTGGGCCCCAAAACTGAGACAAGGAGTTTAGACTCAACTTTCATTGAATGGAGAAAGAAGAGTCATGAGGGTACGGAGAAAGTTCACGAAGGAATTCAAGGAAGCCGCCGTGAGACGGCTGGAATTGGGAGCCACCATGGCGGAGGTAGCGCGGGCGTGCGAGGTAAGTCCGAACGTGCTGCACCGTTGGCGGCGTGAGCTGAGGGAACAGGGAGGGAAGGCCTTCCCCGGCGAGGGACAGCGCCGGCTGGAAGTGACAACGCCGGTCGCCGATTTGGAACGCAAGATTGGGCGTCAGGCATTGGAGATCGATTTTTTGCAGCGATGCTTGCAGCATGTCGAGGAGCAGCGGAGGCTGCAGGCATTGACTTCTCCCAAATCGCTTGCCCTTACATCGAGAAAGAAGTGACGATGGCAACGCCGATACCGGTCGGACGGCTTTGCCGGATGGCCGGTGTGAGCCGGGCCGGGTTTTACCTCTGGCGGAAAGCGGAAGCCAAGCCGTACGCCGACATGGCAGTGCGCGATGAGATGCAGCGGGTCGCGCTGGAGTGGCCGGCGTATGGCTGGCGGCGCATGACGGCGGAACTGCGGCGGCGCGGGTGGACAGTGAACCACAAGCGAGTCCGCCGTCTGATGCGTGAAGACAACTTGCTCTGTTTGCGGCGCCGAAAGTTTCAGGTGGCCACTACCGATTCGGCGCATGGCCGGCCTGTGTACCCCAATCTGGCTGGCGAGATGACGGTCACAGAAATCAACCAGCTCTGGGTGGCCGACATCACCTACATCCGGCTGGAGAGCGAGTTCGTCTTTCTGGCGGTCGTGCTCGACGCCTGTTCGCGGCGCGTCATTGGTTGGGCGCTGGCCCGAACGCTGGAAGGCGAGCTGGCACAAGAAGCATTAGCTATGGCGCTCAACCGGCGCACTGTTCAACCTGGATTGGTGCATCACTCCGACCGTGGTGTGCAGTATGCCTCGCGTGACTACACAAGCCTGCTGCACGAGCATTCGATTGCCATCAGCATGAGCCGCAAAGGAAACCCTTACGACAACGCAGCTTGCGAGTCGTTTATGAAAACGCTGAAGTACGAGGAAGTGTACTGGCAAGAGTATCGCGATCTGCGCGAAGCGCGGCGCTCTATCGAGCGCTTCCTTGAGCAGATCTACAACGAAAAGCGGTTACATTCGGCGCTCGGCTATCGGCCGCCGGTGGAGTTTGAAGCTGGTTTGGTTCCTTCCGGTCTGGCGGCTACCGCATGATGAAAAAGATCGAGGGCCCTCGAAAAGCGTTTTTCAGGCATGGCGGAATCTATCGGTCCGATGTGTCACTCCCGCTGGTAAACCTGGGCCGGAGTCCCGCATTCCGGTCGGGTCCGGGCCAGGCTATAGGACGCGCCGGATGCCACACGCCCTGCCCATCGTTCGCGATGAGTTCCGGCCGGCTATTCCTTGACGGGTCGGTCGCCACCGTTGCCCGTCTCCGCTTCGCCGACCAGTCCACTATAAAGTCAGGTCGCAACCACAACAAGCATTTTTCGTCGAATGGTAATCAGTGTCTAAACTGGTTGTCTCAGCCCAGGGGCCCACTTCACAGCCCGATCTGCTGTTGTCGATCTATCATCGAGAATGGTTCTACGCCCATTCTGGGAGACTGCTTTTGAGGATGTTAGTGGACCGAGCCCGTTTGGACCTCCAAGCTACGAACTTGTAGAGCTGTCGCCTTCTCTTCCGAAGAACGCTTCCGTTCTTGATCTTGGTTGTGGTGACGGCAGGAACGCCTTGTTTTTCGCCCGTCATGGTTGCAAGGTTAAGGCTATAGATATTTCCCCTGCGGCAATCACAAAACTGTCCGTTCTCGCCGAGAAAGAGCACCTCGCTGTTAACGCCTGCCTGTCTGATCTGACAGACTATCGGATTGATGATTTCTACGATTTAGTCATAGCACACGGGTGCTTGCACCTATTGGATCGGACAGCATGGGCTCGCCTTCTTGCCGAGGCTAAGGATCATACTCGAGCTCTTGGATATCACGTCGTTGTTGTTTTCACGGATGTCCTTCCACCCCCCGAAGATCTTCACCCTTGGATGAAGGGATTGTTCAAAGAAGGTGAGCTGTTTAGCTTGTACTCCGACTGGAGTGCTTTGGTGAAGCTTTCCTATGTGTTAGATGACGAACACCCGGGCGGAGTTAGGCATCGACATCCAATCAACAAGCTCGTCGCGCAGTTGCCAGCCTGAGAGATTGCGTCACACACAGGCTCGCGAACCGGTTGCTTATACCTTAGCCTTAACCAGGTCTTCGGCAACTAATGGCTTGCCGGGTTCCATGCGGGCGCGGAAGTTGACGTTGTAGCGGACGCGGGCGGCAACATTACGAAATGCGCGAGGCCGAGTCCCAATCGGGCTCATTTTGTGTTGTTGCCGCGAAAGAAGCTCAAAGGCTTTAGCCATTGCCGGATCTTCACCGGCAGCCACATCGGCGTCGGCGAACACGGGTACGACAACGTCAGGCGGGATGCCTGTTACATCAAAGGCCTTCCCGTCCGGCGTTCGATACACAGCATTGGGCAGACCGAAGGTCCAGCCGTTAGGTAAATGGCGGTCCAACACATCGAAGAAAACGCCTTGGGTGTTCTCTCCGATTCGGGTGACACGGGGATCACGGGACATGAGCGCCTCGGTGAATGTCTCTGCGGCACTCATGGTGATGGGGCCAGTAAGTTCGACAACGGCACCATGGAAGCCAGGTCGCGAACTCGGCTCTACGATAATCGATTGGGCTGGAGTCCACTGCTCCGGGTCCAGTGGATTGGATCTCGCCTGCACGACGTAAGCAACGTATTTCTTAGTTGCCAATCGGCGTGCAATCGCAAGCCCCAGTTCATCGGATCCACCGAACGACAAGCGCATGTCGATCACAATAGCTTGCAGCTTGGAGTCGGAAAATATAACATCCAATGCTGATTCCAAAGCCTTCGAATCGTTGTGCCTGGAGTAGCCGCCAAACGATAGGAACCTGAGATATCCTACTGATTCACTGATGTGCCCGAACTGAAGATGACGTCTGCAGAACATTCGGGGATGTTCCTTCAGGTAGTCTCGATTCGTAATCGCAAACAGCGTCCATCGATCTCGCTTAGCAAATTCGTCTCCACCATTCTTGATAATGCGATTTGTTCCTAGCCTCCAAGAATTCGTCGTAGAGCGTTTTATAGCAGGCGCCGCGATGTAGGTGTGGATGTCCCCCAGCGGCTTAATCATTGCCTCAAGGATGTCGAATAGTTGCGAGGGCGTGGTTTTCGCCGAAACGTTCTCGCGGTACTTAGCGACCGTGCTGTGCCAGCTCACGTGACGCCGGTCAAACGATATGTAATTTTCAGCCCAAGTTCGTGCAAAGACTTCGAAATTCCCCGCTGGCGTGTTCTGGGTTGGTTGAGCGCAAACGGCCGGCATCTTGGGTATGTGCTCGATAGAGATATCCGGGACTGAGTCCTCCGGATGCAAGCTGCCGTGATCGCCTCTAGCGCTTAGCCGGAAGGAGAGCTTGCCTTCTTCTTTTGACTTAAATACTGCCTCAAGCTCGCCGACAGCATCTGGATCACGCCGGGCTGTTAGCCCTTGCACACAGGTGGTTGCGGTAGTCTCGAAGGCCGTCAGAGATGGTCCATTTATGACGAAGACGTAGCCGTATCCCTGGGTCTGCCAGAGACCGTCGAATTTCCCAGGGTTGCCAGAACACACCTGAGCCAATGCAGCGGTGAATAGCAGAAACATGGCCGATGGAGTGACACCTGATCTTGCAGCGCGAGTAACGGCGCAGACATGTATACGCCTGATTACCCGAAAATACGGCTTCCCCATCCGCTTACTTACACCTTGGTCTTAATCAAATCTTCGGCGACCAGGGGCATGCCGGGTTCCATGCGGGCTCTCGAGTTGACGTTGTAGCGGGTGCGGGCGGCGAAGAGTTTTTCGACCTCTTCGCGTGGGAGGGCCTGTGCGCCGCCCATCAGTTCGGCCACGAAGGTAATGCGGGCGAAATGTTCTACCATTTCCATGCGGAAAAAGGCTTCCCAGACGTCCCGTCCGTAGGCGGTGCAGCCGTGGTTCTCGAGCAGCATGGCGTCGTAGTTGGCAATGAAGGGCAGCATGCCGTCACTGAGGGCAGGAGTACCGGGCAAACCATAGGCCGCTAGCGGAACCGCACCCAGTTGGATGACTACCTCGGGCAGCATGGCCTTGTTGAGCGCGCGGCCTGCGCTGGCAAAACCGGTGGCGGTCGGCGGGTGGGCATGAACGATGGAACGGACATCGGGGCGCAGCGAGTAGATGGTTAGGTGCATGGCGATTTCGCTGGTGCCGTTGCGATTGCCTTCGATCTTCTTACCGGCGAGATCGCAGATGATGAGGTCGTCGGGCTCGACGAAGCCTTTGCTGATGGCGGTAGGGGTGCAGAGGATGCGATCGTCGTCGAGGCGGATGCTGACGTTGCCGTCGTTCATTGCCACCCAGCCTTTGTCATAGATCAAGCGGCAAATACGCAGGAGATCCTGTCGATGCTCTCCTTCGGTCTTGGTCATGCGAATTAAATTTTAGCAAGGGAGAAAACGAGTGCGTGGCTACAATGAGGCATCGTGGAGAAACGCCGCATGTGCCCGAATTGCAGGGCATTCATTACTACGTCGGACCGGGTGTGTCCTTACTGCAATGTCCAGTTGGGACCGCGTGCGGTGGATTTGCGCCCGAGTGAGTTTGCCGCTTCGTTTATCCCGCAAGCCAATCTGACCAGCATCATCATTATTTTGATCAATGTTGCTTTCTATTTGGCTGAGGTGGCGGCAAGCTACAAATTTACGAAGAGCACGCAGATCAGCGGGCAGGTGGCTATTCTGTTTGGCGCGAAATACGCGCCGCTGATTCATGCGGGCCAATCGTGGCGCTTGATTACCGCGGGATTTCTGCATGGCGGCTTCGTGCACATCCTGATGAACTCCTGGTCGCTTTTTATCCTGGTCCGGGAAGTGGAGCAGTTTTACGGAACGAGCCGGTTGATCGTGGCTTACGTGTTTTCGACGTTCACCGGGTTTCTTGGCAGCCTGTACTGGTCGCCAGGTAGCTTGTCTTTGGGAGCGTCAGCCGCGTGTTTCGGGATGATCGGCATTATGCTGGCGATGGGACTGAGAAACCGCGCCGACCCACTAGCGCAGGCGGTACGGGCGCACTACGGGCAGTGGTTTGTGATCGGTCTCGTGTTGAGCCTGGTACCCGGAATCGATATCGCGGCGCACATTGGCGGCTTCATCGGTGGATTCGTAATCGGCTGGCTGGGTGGGTTGCCCGGTTTACCCGGCAGTTCGCGTGAGACGATGTGGCGTGTGTTAGCGGGCGTGGCGATTGCGGTGACAGCTTATGCGTTTTTGCAGGATTTGCGTTCTTACACGGCGCTTCTGCGGAGTTTAGGCGGGGCGTGAATAGAGGCTTAGCCGTATTCTTTCTAGTGGGCTATCGTTGCGGTGTGTAAAGTGCTCCGGTCGCTTCGCTCGCGGCTCTGAAGGCGGATTAGAGCCATGAGCGCAACGGAGAAGGAAAATGCCGCCACGAATGGCGGCATAGCAGGCCGGAGGCCCGCTCCACGAGTGGCACTCATCAGATGGGGTTACAGTCCTGGTTTCGGCTTCGCGGTCATTAGCGCGTGCTGGGTGCTGCTGCTTTACTGGCGCGCGCTGGGTGGAGCTTTTGTCTATGACGACGTTCTGACTGTACAGAACAACACGAGTCTTACGTCGTGGCATAGTGTAGCCAACTATTTCCAAGTACCGGTCCGACTGAACGACGAATTTCGTGGCTTTGCCGGATCGATCTATCGCCCGCTCACCTGGCTGGGTTTTATCATCGAGCGCCATGTGTGGGGTTTGAGGCCGGCCGGGTTTCATGCAACCAACCTGGCGCTGCATTGGTTTAACGGGCTGCTCGGTTTCTTTCTGCTGCGGCGTTTACACATCGCGACCAGGCTGGCCGCGCTCACCAGCCTGGTCTGGCTGGCGCTGCCAATCAATAGTGAGGCGGTGGCCTGGATTGCTGGACGGCATACGCTGCATGCGACCTTCTTTATTCTGGGGGCGCAACTGTGCGTCGCCGCGTTTGCCGGTTCACGGCGCGGCATGTGGCTGATCGCGTACGCCATGTGCGGCCTGGCGGCACTACTTTCGAATGAATGGGGATCGCTGTTTTTACCGCTTTCCTGGTTGATTCTCCTGGCAAGTGGGAAAGCGTCAAAGAGCAGCTTCGTCAGTCTCTCGGTAGCGGGATGCGTTCCGATGATGATCTACCTGCTACTTCGCCATGCGGCGGGCGCACACTTGCCGGCCGGCTCGCTGGCGATTCTGCCCGTGGGACTTTCGTTTTTCCAGTACATTTCCTGGATAGTGTTGCCATTCGGGATGAGTGTCGAACGCTCTACAGATACTCCGCTCAATGCCCTGACAGCAGCCGCTCTCGTTTCACTCGGCGGATTGTTGCTGGCGGTGGCGGCTGGCTTCTTCTGGCGGAAACGATTCGGTGCGTGCGCGGCGGGATTGGCTTGGACGCTGATTGCATTGCTGCCGTTTTGCGGGATCGTCTTTCTCTATCAAGGCATGGCGGAACGTTACGTGTATATGGCGTCGGGCGGAATCGTGTTTGCGCTGTTCACGCTTGCGATGCAAGTCCCGCCGGCGTTCCAAAAGGTCTTTGGCGCCATCCTGGTGCTCTGGGTGGGGTGGGGCGTATTTCGGCTGGAAACTCGCCTAGGTGACTGGCAAAGCGAGGCGTCGCTCTTCGAGTCGTCGTTACAAGTGACGCCGCGGAGCGCGGTTCTCCCTTTTAATCTGGCGGTGCTGGCACAGAACGCGGGCCAAGAGAAACGCGCAGAGGTGCTTTACCGCCGCACTCTGGCGGCTAATCCCAAC
Organism: Bryobacteraceae bacterium; assembly: GCA_965277435.1. Taxonomy (GTDB): domain Bacteria; phylum Acidobacteriota; class Terriglobia; order Bryobacterales; family Bryobacteraceae; genus Bog-105. The sequence goes on from OZ255821.1 coordinate 620,742, forward strand.
TATGTTTCGGCGATGGTTAATCTTGCGAACCTGCTTCGCAAGAAAGGAAGAGACGCGGATGCGAGTGTTTTATTAGAGCGAGCTGTCACGCTTGCTCCGCGAGATCCGGAAGCGTGGCTCAGCCTGGGCAATGGCTATCTGCAAGCAGGCAAAACGGAGCAAGCGCGCGCTGCTTACCAACAGGTGCTATCGATTGATCCGAACCGTTACGAAGCATTGGTCAACCTGGGCGCCGCTTTGCAAATCCTGCGGGATGATGCAGGCGCGAAACAGATGTATGGACGCGCCATTGCGGTTGATCCTTCCAAGCCAGAGCCCTACTGCGATCTCGGCTCGCTACTTTTCAGAGAAGGCGACTCGCTGGACGCTACGGAGCAGTTCGATCTGGCAATCAGCAAAGATCCGGCCTATGCGCCCGCGTATTTTGATTTAGGATTGCTCTACCAACGCGCGGGTAACCGGGAACTGGCGAGGGAGCTGTATCAAAAAGCGCTCGCGCTGGATGCGCACTATGCGGCCGCTCGTCAGCATCTGGCGGAACTGCCTTAGATAGGACTCGTCGGAAAATTCAAAAAACGCTTGCTGACGCGCGCGGCTCAGAACAAAGCGACGGCGGGACGAAGCCCAAATGTCATGATTGAGACATCGTTTTTGTCACAGCTTTTTTTGATCCGGGGTGCGAAACAGCTGCTTACGTTGCACGGACCTCCGGGCCCCCGACGCGGCGCAGCCCTACAGGACCTGGGAATGATCGAAGATGGCTCGCTGCTGATCCGCGACGGCGTGATCATTCAGGTAGGGACGACCCGGCGCATCGAAAACTTGAAAATGGTGCGTGGGGCGGCTGAGATCGATGCGAGCGGGGCGATTGTTATGCCGGGTTTTGTAGACCCGGGGATGCATCTGCGGCCAGCTCCTTCGCTGGCCCGTCACAAGCGAAAAAAGATCTCGAATTTTTACGACGAGAGCCTGGCGCTGATGCGCGTTTGCCTCCAGCACGGGACCTTGAACGCTCAGGTGAAAGCCAGCATGCAGACCGACGCTCTGGATTCAGGGATATCGCTGCTGCGGCAACTGGCGCATATTGGCGATAGTCCGGTAGGGATGGTGCGGTCCTGGCACATCGAGCGGGGATCAGGAAAGATGTGCCCGTTTCCCGCTTACACGGCAACGTTCGGCACACTGGCGAAGCGAAAGCTGGCGCATCGCGTGGATGTGTCGTCTTCGTCAAGCGCCGGGGATGAAGAACTCTTGCGGGCGGCGACCGCCAACCGGCTCGGCATCAACTTGCACTGGCCTGGCGGGCCGCCTAATTTGCTGGTGGAGATGCTGCAGCGCTTTAAGCCGGTCTCGGTAACTTGCCCGTACGATTTGAGCATGGGCGAATGCGATGTGCTCGCGGGCTGCAAGTCCCCTGTCGTATTTTCGCCAATAGCGGGAGTTTATACCGAGAAACCCAGTCGTGCTGCGCGGTTGCTAGCCGACAGCGGCGTCGCCATCGCTCTTTCAAGCGGCTATGACTCGGACCAGATGCCGGTTTTCAACATGCAAATGGCGATCGCACTCAGCGTGATACGGATGCAACTGAACACAGAGGAAGCAATTTGTTCGGCGACCATCAATGCCGCCTATGCGGCCGGGGTTGGGAACATAGTGGGCAGCCTGGAAAGCGGGAAGCGGGCTGATCTGCTGGTGATCAATCTGCCGGATTATCACGAGATGCCCAAGCGCTTTGGCGTAAATCATGTGGGCATGGCGATACGCCAGGGGAAGGTTGTCTATAACCGAATTGGAAGGAAAGTGAGCGCTGCTTGACCGGACCGTTGATTGAGTGTGTACCGAATTTTTCGGAGGGACGCGATCGGACGCAGGTGGATGCGCTTGAAGCGGCGATCAAGCGAACCGATGGGGTGCTGCTGCTGGATCGAACGAGCGACTGGGATCACCATCGCAGTGTGATCACGTTTGCGGGTCGACCAGGAGCTGTTCTAGAGGCAGCCGTGCGTGTTACAGCAGAAGCGGCCCGGCTGATCGATTTAAACCAGCACAGAGGCATTCATCCGCGCGTGGGAGCGATCGACGTTTTGCCGTTCGTTCCGCTGGCCGGTAGCAGTCTGGAGCAATGCGTGGAGCTGGCCCACCAAGCCGGAGCAAGGATTCAGCAGGAACTCGGTTTGCCGGTGTATTTTTATGGGGCTGCTGCTCTGCGGCCAGAGCGTGGCGCGCTAGAAAACGTGCGTCGCGGCGGATTTGAGGGATTGCTTGAGGCAACCCTGGCAGATTCGGCCAGGGCTCCGGATCTGGGCGGCCCCGCGCTGCACGGAACCGCAGGCGCGGTGCTGATCGGCGCGCGCAAAATCCTGATCGCGTTTAATATCAATTTGCGATCGTCGGACCTGCAACTGGCGAGATCGATTGCGCGTTCGATCCGCGCTAGCAATGGCGGATTACCGGCTGTAAAGGCGTTGGGATTGGCGCTGGCAACGCGCAGGCTAGTGCAAGTCTCCATAAATCTGACGGACTACGAACAGACGCCGCTGCATCGTGTATACGCCGAAGTGGCGCAACGAGCGGCTGCGGCGGGCGTGGCGATCGAAGACACAGAGATTATCGGACTGTTGCCACGGATCGCGTATGAGCAGGCGATTGCTGACGGTGTGCCGCTTCCCGAGGACAGTGCTGATCGGATTCTGGAGGAGCGGCTGAAGCCTTTGACGCTGGGTGTAACGGAGATGGAGAATCCTTTTCTGGCAGGAGAGAAAATTTGCTAGGATGTCACTTCTTAACTGCTTATGCGCTGCTTCCTGGCGATTCTGCTGTCTTGGATCTTTCTCTTAGCGAGCGATGCCGAGGCGCAAAGCGGCGCACTCGACACTTATAAATCGGCCAACTTCGCGGCGGCTATTCCGCTTCTGAAAAGCGCGACGGCGGCGGCTCCGGGCGATGTGGTTCTGCAGGCCGCACTGCTTTCATCGCTGGTGCAAGAGGACCGGATCGACGAGGCTTCGGATCTCGACGAGCATGATGCCGCTGCATTTCCAACCTCGCCGGAAGTAACTGCCGCGCGCGGAGAACTTGCGTTTCATCTGGGTGACATGGGGCAAGCCGAAAGGCTCTTGAAATCCGCCATCAAGCTGAAGGAAGAGAATGCGCGGGCCGTTTTCGGTTTGTCGCAGCTTTATCAATCGGCGTCACTGTACCGGACTGCACGGCTGCTCTGTCTGCGGGCGCACGAGATCGATCCCGATGACGCGCTGATTACCCGGCGCTGGTTGCTGTATGCGGCTCCTGCGAAGCGGAAAGAATTGTTAGGTCCCTTTGCCGCGGCGCACCCATGGCTCTATAAGCATTACGAGGAGAGCCAGAGCACGGCTGCGGCGGTGGGTGCGGTGGCGGACCCCAAACGCCTGTTTGAAGTAGAAGGCGGCGCGCAGGAGGCAACGCTTCATTTCGTACTCCTGATGCGAGATGCCCAGCACGCGCGGGGGGTTGGACTCGAAATGAGAATCAACAACAGCCGGCCGCTCCGTTTGCTGTTCGATACGGGCGCCAGCGGCATTCTGGTGAAACAGAGCGCTATCGATCGGAACGGGTTGCAGCACCTGGGTTCCGGGCAGACCTGGGGCCTTGGCGACAAAGGCACGCGTAATACGTTCGTAGCGGTTTCTGAAACCTGCCAGATCGCCACGCTCAAATTCAAATCGTGTCTGATTCGCGCTTTGGAGGGCAAAAAGAGTGTAGCGGGCGATGAGGACGGGCTGATTGGCGCGGACTTCTTCTCGGACTACGTGGTCGATATCGACTTTGAAAAACGCCTGCTCCATTTGAAGCCGCTGCCGCCGCGTGAACCCGATCCGCAGGGTTACAATCGCGTGATTTCGCCGGACGAAGCCGGATTCACTCCGGTGTTTCGTTTTGCGCATCACTTGTATGTTTTGACAAAAGTAAATAATAAATGCTCGGGTTTGTTTTTGCTGGATACGGGTTCGAGCATGTCGGCGATCGATTCCACCTTTGCCCGGTTGTCGACCAAGATTCACGGAAACGAATATATGCAGGTTCATGGGATATCGGGCAGCGTCAGCAGTGTGTTTGAAGCCGATAAAGCCGAACTGCAGTTTGCGCGTTTCCGGCAGAGTAACCTCGGCTTGGCCTCGTTTAACCTGAACAATGCGCCGGAACCTCCGACAGTGCGAATGGCGGGCATTCTCGGCATTCCGGTACTGGCGATGTTTCACCTGACGATTGATTACCGGAACGGGCTGGTGAATTTCGATTACAAACCGCGCTAGAAGAACGGCCCTGCTCCGTTGAAGACGCGGTGCGGTGGAGTTCCATAGAACTCCAATCGCTTCGCTCATGGCTCTGACAAGGTACGGACGGGTATAGGCAGTAGCCTTTCCCTATGATGGAAGCATGGCCGCAACCGAAGAGATTATGGGTCTCGAGCGTGATTATCTTCTGCAGAACTACTCACGCTATCCATTGCTGCTGCATCGCGGCCGCGGTGTTTACGTGTACGATTTCGAAGGCAATCGTTATCTCGACCTGATCAGCGGCATTGGGGTGAATTCACTGGGCTATGCGCATCCCCGGATTACGAAAGTTCTTCGCCAGCAGGCTGGACTGCTGCTGCATACGTCGAACTTGTACTATCACGAATACCAGGGACGGCTGGCCGAGCGGCTGGCGAAAATCAGCGGCCTACAGCGCACTTTTTTTTGTAATTCAGGCGCTGAATCGATGGAAGGCGCCTTGAAGATGATCCGCTCGCATGGCAATTCCATTGCTGAGAGCAAGCAGGAAATCATTGCGCTCGACAATTCGTTTCACGGTCGAACGCTGGGAGCTCTTTCGATTACAGGACAGCCTAAATACCGGAAAGACTTTGAGCCGCTATTGCCGGGCGCGCGCTTTGTTCCGCGAAACGATGTCGCGGCGCTCGAAGCGGCGGTCAATGAGAACACGGCAGGCATTGTGCTCGAGTTTATTCAGGGCGAAGGCGGGATCAATCCGGTTTCAGAGCCCTTCGCGCGAAAGGCTCGCGAACTGGCGGACCGATTCAATGCGTTGCTGGTGTTCGATGAAATTCAGTGCGGTGTGGGGCGGCCTGGTGTTTACTTTTCGTACCAGATGCTGGACCCGGTGTTGCTGCCGGACATTGTGACGGCAGCCAAGCCGATGGCGTGCGGCATTCCGCTGGGCGTGGTTATAGCCAATGAAAAAGCGGCGGCGGCCATTAAGCCGGGGATGCATGGCTCGACTTATGGGGGTGGGCCGCTGGCCTGCCGGGTGGCACTGGAATTTTTCGACGTGCTCGACGAATTGCTGCCCTCGATCAACTCGGTGGGCGTTTATTTTCGCATGAAGCTGACGGAGTTGATGCGCACATTTTCTTTTATCAAGGACGTGCGCGGCCAGGGGCTAATGATTGGCTTAGAGTTGGATTTCAGTTGTAAGCAACTGGTGCTCGATGGCATCAGGGAAGGCGTTCTTTTCAACTGCACGCATGACACGGTGCTGCGCTTTCTACCGCCTTACATTCTCTCGGAGCAAGATGTCGATCGCGCGATCGCCGTGCTGGTGAAAATTTTCAAGAACGCTAATGCCGCGCCCGATGCGATATAACAGGGGAGACTCTGGGAGCCTCTTAGATGCGATTTACTTTTGTTCTTGTTTTGCTAGCCGCGCTGAGTTTGCCGTTTGCAAAATCCGCGCCGGCCGCCGAGCCATCTGACATTTCCGGGAAGTGGCATTTTGTTATGCAGACGGATGGCGGCGAGCGCACTAATGAGGCCGATTTCAAGCTGGCTGGAGATCAGGTCTCGGGAAAGTTTGCGAACGCCGACGTGAAGGGCACGTTCAAAGATGGCGTACTCGATCTGGCGTTTCCGTTTACATCGGACGAGGCTGGGATGACGGCAACTTTCAAGCTGAAAGGCCAACTCAAGGAAGGTAAGCTGACCGGAGACTGGCAGTTTGGCGACTATAGCGGCAGCTACACGGCAACGCGGGCGACCGATAAACCTGCCGAGCATTAAGCGTGCGGAGGCTCGCCACAGGATCGGGGCCCCGGCGATTCCGATAGCAGAGCAAACTCCAATCGCTACGCTCATGGCTCCGATTGCCGTAGCCAGATTTCGTACAGGGTCTTGTCTTTGTAAGGCGTGTTGAAGGTACCGAGCGGGACGATACGGGCGTGTTCGCTGATGAGTTTGCGCAGGAGCCAGTCCTCGGGATAGTCGAGGGTTCCAAAGACGAGGAAGTGGGAGTGATCTCGGGTGAAGGCCGCGAAAGAATCGACTGTGCCCGGGGTGTGGAACTCCTGCTGAAAGCGGTCTAAATCTTCAAATAAAGTGGCGTTGGCAAAACGGAGCGCAGCCTGGCGATCGCGTAGATAAAAGAGGCGGCTGAGGATCGCAGGCGTTTCGTACTGGCCCATTTCGGTGAAGGTGAGGCCACTCGCGGCGACGATAGGCAACTCGGGGCGGATAGCGGAGAAGACGGCTACGTTCTCCGGGGTCGGGTGGAGGTGCTGCTGGGCAAGCGGGACGACGACGCGTTGGCCGATTAGTAATAGGCAGGCGGCGGAAGCGGCCAGAACGCCGGGACGAACGGCGTTGCGGAAAGCGGCACTGATGGGCCACGCGGCCAGCCAGTAAATGGCGACCGCGGAGGTGATGGCGTAGCGGCCCCAAAACGGCGCCTGGTCGCGCAGCATGATGCTGTCGACCAGAACGGGAACCAGCGCGAGCGTCCCGAAGAGTGCGACGGTAGGCGATTTCCAGGAAAAATATCGAGGCAACTGAGGGTGCCGGCTGACTAGATATGCGGCTAATATGGCAACGGCGACGCACAGGAGGATGCCGGCGATGGTGCGGGCGTAGTAGACAGCCCATGTGCTGAGCGAGGCCTGGAAGGCGACTGGGTAATGGCCGATGGTTCCGTAATTACGGAGGAGCGGCAGATACGAAACAGTGGCAAAGAGAGGCAGGAAGAGCGCAGCCCAGAGCGGGTAATCGGGGCGGCGACGCTTAAGATAACGAACGAGCTCGGCGACCGCAAAGGGCAGCAGAGATAAAGGCGCGAGGACGTGTGAGATTAACAGTCCGAGCGAGGCCAAAGCGACGGCGGGAAGCACGAGGGTGCGTCGATAGCCGGTAGTGGCGAGATCCCAAAAGAGAAGCAGCAGGCAAAAGAAGCAGCAGAGCAGCGCGTAGGGCCGGGCTTCGCTCGAGTATTGGAAGGTGGGACTGTACCAGAGAAACAAGACCGGCAGAGAGGCGAAGGCGTATCCGAAACGGCGAACGCTAAAGGCGTAGAGGGCCACGCTGCCGAAGTAAAAAGCGACGACGGACGGGAGACGGATGGCGAGGGGATTGCCGGCGGGCCAGATGAGACGGGACAAGACGAGACTCCGGTGAGCAAGCACGTGAAGAAGCGGCGGAATGAGGTCCCAGCGGCGGGCGAGTTCTAAGTTATCGGCACGCGCGATGTAGTAGGTGAGCAGTTCGTCGAACCAGAGATGACGGCCGATGCGGACCGAAACAAGGGCGCAATAGAGGAGCGTTGAGGCGATGAAAATGACAAGTGAAAGGCGGAGGCGTCGGAATTTGCCAGTAGAAGCCAGGCTGGTCGACTCGGAAGCTAGGACTGGCAAAGCGATCGGAAACCTTGGGTAGTATACCCTTTACTGATCATACTTTCTTCCAATGAACACACCGGTGAGGCAGTCGCAACCTTTCGTTCCAGAGCATGTGGAGATGCGGGAGCTCACGTGGCGGGCGATCCTGCTGGGGCTTTCGATGACGGTGGTGCTGGGCGCGGCCAACGCGTATTTGGGATTGCGGGCCGGCATCACAGTGGCGGCGACGTATCCGGCGGCGGTGATCAGTATGGCGGTGTTGCGGGCGTGGAAAGGATCGCTGCTCGAGGAGAATATTGCGCGGACGAGCGGGTCGATTGGGGAAGGCGTAGCGTCGGGGGCGATCTTCACGATACCGGCGTTTCTGATTTCAGGGGCGTGGCCGTCATTCGGATTCGGGGTTGCTTACTGGAAAACGACGGTGCTGGTGCTGGTGGGCAGCGTGTTGGGGGTACTGTTTATTTCGCTGGTGCGGCGGGTGATGGTGGACGATCCGGAGCTGCCGTTTCCGGAGTCGCTGGCGGCGTCGGAGATTCATAAAGCGGGGCAGCGAGGAGCGCAGGCGGCGAAGTTTTTGTTCTGGAATATCGGTGTAGGCGGGTTGATTTTTCTGCTGGGGCGGTTTGGATTATTTGCGTCCGATGCGGAGTTCGCATTCCCGATCGGGCAGTTTGGCACGAGCCGGGTGCGGTTAGGGGGCGCGGCTTCGAAAAGCATTCTGGCGACGGGGGGAACGACGGTGTTTTCGGCGCCGAGCGTGAGCCCGGCGTACTTGGGCGTGGGGTATGTAATCGGTGCGCGGTTGGCGGCACTGCAGTTCTCGGGCGGTGTGCTGGCGTGGGGACTGCTGGTGCCGATGCTGATTTACTTTCTGGGACCGCAGTTGCATGGATTTCTGCCGGCGGGTGCGCCAGCGAGTTCGTGGAGCGACATGTCGAACAGCGTTTGGAGATACATTGTGCGGCCGATCGCGGTGGGCGGAATGTTGGTGGGCGCGGCACATACGCTGTTTCGCATGCGGGCGAGTTTAGTTTCAGGACTGGCGCGCGCCTTTACTGACATGCGGCAAACAGCGGAAGAGAGCGCGGCGCTCACGCGTACGGAGCGGTATATGAGTTCGAAGATCGTGTTCTCGCTGATTGGCGCGGTGTTTGTCGTGATGATCGGGCTTTACATTTATTTCTCGGGACAGGTAGTGGGCGGAGTGGTGGCGGCGGTGATCATGCTGATTCTCGGATTCTTCTTTGCCACGGTTTCGGGGAGTTTGTGCGGGATGATCGGATCGTCGAATAATCCGGTATCGGGTCTGACGCTTTCGACGTTGATCATTGCGGCGCTACTGATGATTTCGCTCGGCGTGTCGGGGCCGGGCGGAGTGGCGGCCGTGCTGGGCGTGGCGACGGTGGTGTGTGTGTCATCGGCAGTAGCGGGCGAGCTGTTGCAGGATTTTAAAGTTGGATACATTTTGGGCGGGACGCCGCGCAACATTCAGATTGCGGAGTTGCTGGCGGTGGTGGTGGCGAGCCTGGTGATGTATTTTCCCTTGGTGTTGCTGCATGAGGGGAACATCAAGTCGGGTGGGACAGGGTTCGGAGACAGGCAGCTGCCTGCGCCCCAGGCGGGATTGATGGCGCTGCTGGCGCAGGGGATTGTGGGCGGGGACATGCCGTGGCCGTTAGTGGTTGTGGGCATTCTGATGGGCTTTGCTTTGATTGCGATGAATGTGCGGAGCCCGATGCTGGTCTCGGTAGGGATGTATCTGCCGTTTGAGACAACGTTTGCGATTTTTGTGGGCGGGGTGATTCGGTGGATTGGTGATGGGGTGGCCACGCGGCGCGGATACAACGAAGCGCAAAAGGCGCGGGTTGAAAATGCCGGCGTGTTGACGGCTTCGGGATTGATCGCGGGAGAGGCGATCTTGGGATTGGTTTGGGCCGGGTTACAGTTCGCGCCGGCAGGTGTGCGGGAGCATTTGCAGGTGTTCCAGCATCCTTCTTATGCGGTTGGACTGGTGGTGTTGTGCGGGTTGGCGTTTTTGATGATTCGGGGGCCGTTGGGGAGCGCGGGTCGGCCGGAGGAACCGGCGCCTCCGGTGGCGATGATGTGAGGGGGGCGAAGATGGCAGGCTAAAGCCTACCCTACGGGCGTTCACAAGTTTTTCGGAAATGTTTTTGCGGCTTTCTAGGGCTTGTAAGTACTTTTTTTAAAGCTACTTAGCGTATTTGGGAGTTTGCGGGCGAGAACTCGAGCCCTGACGGTTGCATTCGTTGTGGCGGCTACACTCCGGGCATTACAAATCAGATGGGCACCGGGGTTTGCGAGTGGTTGGCAGGCTGCCGGTGTCCCATCCCACCCGAGGAACGGATGCGATCTCAAAACCTTTCGGGGCGCACAAAGCGCTCCAAGCTGCCCGAAGATCCGGACGGTCTGGTAGGACGGCTCAGCGAATTGCTGGTCGGCCAGCCGGAAGCCATCGAAACAATCATTCCGTATGTGCAGATGCACCAGGCCGGGCTTTCGCCCGAGGGCCGGCCGGTGGGCGTCGTGCTGTTGCTGGGGCCCACGGGAACCGGCAAAACGCGCACGGTAGAAGCACTGGCGGAGGTGCTGCATGGCAGCAGCAAGAACCTGCTGAAAGTGGATTGCGGGGAGTTCCAGATGGAGCACGAGGTCGCGAAGCTGATTGGCGCGCCTCCGGGGTATCTGGGACATCGGGAAACCCAACCCATGTTGAACCAGGCGAAGATCAACGGCGTGGCGAGCGAGCAGAGTGATATTTCGCTCATCCTGTTTGACGAGATCGAGAAAGCCGCGCCTTCTATGAGCCGGCTGATGCTCGGAATGCTGGACAAGGCGACGCTGCGGCTGGGTGACAACTCGACGGTGAACTTCGAGCGCTGCCTGATTTTTCTAACGAGCAATCTGGGCGCGAAATCGATGCAGCGGGCGAATAAGCCGGACTTCGGATATGAAGCGATGCTGCCGCCCAAAGAGCTGCCCGAAGCGGCGAAAATGCAGAGCATCGGGATGTCGGCGGTGCGGCAGAAGTTTTCACCGGAATTTGTGAACCGCATCGATTCGGTGATTACTTACAAGCCGCTGGATCGCGCGGCGTGCGATGTGATTTTGAACCAGATCCTGGGCGACTTTGCGCGGTTGGTGCATAGCCGTCTGGGGATACGGGCATTCCGGCTACAGTGCACCGCGGCGGCGAAGAATCTGCTGCTCGAGAACGGCACGAGCCTGGAATTCGGCGCACGTGAGCTGAAGCGCACGGTGCAGCGAAACTTCATTCAGCCGGTAGCGGCGCTGGTGGCGCAAGGCGCGGTACCGCCCGCGAGCACGGTGATTCTGGATGCGAAGAACGGCGAGTTCAGCGTTTTGCTGCGGCACTGAAGGCAGGAGTTTTTAAGCTATGAAAATCTTTCCTGCCTTCTTCTGTATGGCTACGGCGTTGGTTGCGACGCCGATTGCCCCTGTGGTGCTGGTGGATGCGGGTCATCCACTAAAGAATGATGGGGCGTACTATGTGGGGTCTTACGATATTCGAATAGATGGCCGGAGCGTGGCGGCTCTGTGTATCGATTTCGAGGATGAAAGCAAAGTTGGAGAGCGCTGGTCGGCCAGCGTCAGCAATCTGAGCGGCAGTTTGAGCGCAACATACCATCCGGGTGATCGCCTGAAGTATGAAGAAGAAGCGTATTTGTTTACGCTGATCACCAAGCCGGGTGCGGACCGGATTGGATTGCAGCACGCGGCGTGGGCATTGCTGGATCCGGGTTTCGCAACGGATCGCACAGCGCAAAAATGGATTATCGAGGCGTCGAAGGAGTATGGAACGGTCGACCTGGCGGGGTTTTCGATCGTTTCGGAGGTGGCCGGGTATAAGGGTGCGCGTAGGCAGGAGTTCCTCACTGCCGCGTCGCCCGAGCCATTCTTCATCAACTTCTTCGGCGGCTTGATTGCCATCGGTCTCGTTCTTTTGGGCAGAAGACGAGGCTGATCGGCGGCGGAGGGTAAACTTCTAGTGCTTGCCTGGAACGTTGTACATAGTTGCGACTCCAATAGGGAACCTGGAAGACATTACCCTCCGTGCTTTACGCGTGCTGCGGGATGAGGTGGCGGTCATCGCGTGCGAAGATACGCGGCAGACGCAGAAACTGCTGGCGCATTTCGAATTTCGCAAGCCGCTGGTGAGTTATCACGAACACAATGAGGCGGCGAGAACGAATGAGTTGATCGAGATGCTGGCGGATGGAAAATCGGTGGCATTGGTCAGCGATGCGGGGACGCCGCTGTTATCCGATCCCGGGTATCGCGTGGTGAGCGCGGCGGTGGCGCGGGGTATAGCGGTGGTTCCGGTACCGGGCGCATCGGCCGGATTAGCGGCGGTGGTGGCGTCGGGGCTGGCGACCGATTCCCTGCTCTTCCTGGGTTTCCTGCCGGCAAAATCCGGAGCGCGGCGGGAGAAGCTAAAGAGCGTGGCGGAGGTGAAGGCGACGCTGGTAGCTTATGAGGGCCCGCATCGGATTACGGATGCGCTGACGGACGTGGCGGAAATTTTGGGCGAGCGTCCGGTGGTGCTGGCGCGCGAGATCACGAAATTGCACGAGGAGTTCTTACGCGGAACAGCGGCGGAGATTCGCGAGCAACTCGCAGCGCGGGCGTCGATCAAAGGTGAAATCACATTAGTCATCGGACGGGCTGCAGAAGCAGTTATCGCGGGCGATGCCGGCGAAGAAGTTTCACGCCTGGAGAAAGACGGTATGGCGCGGATGAAAGCGATCAAGGCTGTTGCGAAACAGATGGGACTTCCGAAGAGGGAGGTCTACCAGGCCGTTGAGGAGCGGGGCAGCAATCACGCGGACAGAAATCGTGATTCGAATCAAAGCGACCGATAGCCAGGCGTGGAGCGGCGGGATCGAGGCGCTCCTGAATGAGTTCGCGGATGGCGCTGATAAAGGCGGGATGAGTGCCCGCGGTGCCTGCTCGTATTACCTTCATTTCGAGTTGAGCGGCTAACTCGCGCGCTTCGGTATCGAGATCGAACAAGACTTCCATGTGATCGGACGTGAAGCCAATCGGCGCCAGGAGGACGTTGCGAACGCCTTCGGCGTGGAGATTTCGCAGATGATCTAGAATATCGGGCTCGAGCCACGGCTGAGTGGGCGGACCGCTGCGGCTTTGATAGACGAGATCCCAGTTTTCAAGTTGCACGGCTTCGGCGAGTAGACGCCCGGTCTCGCGTAACTGGCGTTCATAGGCGCTGGTTTGGGCCATGGAGCATGGGATGCTGTGCGCCGTCGTGACTAGCCGCAGATTGATCCGTTCTTCCCTAGAGAACTGAGTTAGCGCTTCGCGGACGCGATCGGCACAGGCGGTGATGAAGCCGGGGTGGTTGTAGAAGACGCGTAACTTGTCGATCTGCGGCGCGCCTTCGCCTATTTCCATTTGAGCGGCAGAAAGGTTCTCGCGGTATTGGCGGCAGCCCGAGTAAGAACTGTAGGCAGAGGTGACGAACGCCAGGCAACGCGTGATGCCGTCAGAGCGCATTTCGCGGAGTGTGTCCGCGAGGTAGGGATACCAATTGCGATTGCCCCAATAGATCGGTAGTTTGATGCCGTGCTCGTCAAGCTCATGCCGCAGCGCGTGGATCAGTTCGCGGCATTGATCGTTGATGGGGCTCTTGCCGGCGAAATGGTAATAATGCTGGGCGACTTCCTGCAAACGCTCGGGCGGGATGCCCCGATCGCGCGTAACGTTCCCGAGAAACGGCATGACGTCATCGGGCTTTTCGGGGCCGCCGAAAGAGACAACTAATAGCGCTTGATACATCTGCTTAGGAACGGATTCCACTCACACGGTGCAGCTTCAACATATTTGTCGAGCCGCGCAGACCGACGGGCTGGCCTGCCACAAAAACCATGTTGTCGCCGGGGCGCACGTAATTGGATTCGATCAGCAGACGTTCCATCTGATGGAGCATCTGGTCGGTGGATTCCATGGCGGGCGAAACAATGGGATGGACGCCGTAGACAATGGAGAGCTGGCGGGCGACGGCTTCATGCGAAGTAAAGGCGTAGATCGGAACAGGCGGTCGATAGCCGGCGAGTAAGCGGGCGGTCGCACCGGAAGTGGTGCCGACCGCAAGTGCAGTCACGCCGGCGGAACGAGCGCAGCGAAAGGCGGCATCGGCAATAATCTCGGGAATTTCGATTTCCTCGCGCGATTTACCGCGGGTGAAACCTTTCTGGTTGATGGACTGCTCGGTTTCGCGAGCGATGCGACCCATTACTTTGACGGCCTCGACCGGATATTTGCCTGCGGACGTTTCGGCTGAAAGCATGATGGCGCTGGTACCGTCGTAGATCGCGTTGGCGATATCGCTGACTTCGGCGCGGGTAGGTACAGGGCTTTCAACCATCGATTCGAGCATCTGGGTGGCAGTGATGACGAAGCGACCGCAGGCGCGCGCTTTTTCGATCATGGCTTTTTGTATGGCGGGCACACGTTCGATGGCCATCTCGACGCCCAGATCGCCGCGAGCCACCATCACGCCGTCGCACTCTTCGAGGATCGAATCAAGATTCTGCCAGCCTTCGGGCTTTTCGATTTTCGCCACGATGGGCTGTTTGGCATCGACTTCTTCGAGAAGATGGCGCAGGCGAAGAATATCGCGTGCCTGGCGGACGAACGAGAGGGCGAAGAAGTCGACGCCTTTGGCAACGCCGAAGTGGGCGTCCGCAATGTCTTTTTTGGACAGCGAGGGCGTGCTGATATTGACGCCTGGCAGGTTGATGCCTTTGCGATCGCTGATTGGGCCGCCGGTGATGACTTCGCAACGGGCGGCGATGCCATTGCTTTCGAGAACGCGCAATTGCACGCTGCCGTCTGCGATCAGAACAGGATCGCCGGGCTTGACGTCGCGGGCGAAATCACCGTACGTAGTGGAAGCGGTTTCGTGGTCACCCTCAAGCTGTTCGGTGGTGATGGTGAAGATGGCTTTCTCGGCCAGAACACAAGCGCCCGATTTGAAGGTGCCCAGGCGAATTTTGGGGCCTTGCAAGTCGAGGAGAATACCTGGGTGAACTTTAAACTCTGTCGAGAGGGTGCGCACCCAATCGATGCGGCGCGCATGGTCGTCCTGGGTGCCGTGAGAAGCATTCAGTCGAAAGACGTCGACGCCCGATTCGAAGAGCTGGCGGAGAACGGCTTCAGAATCGGTGGCAGGCCCGAGAGTAGCAACGATTTTGGTGGCTCGCATGGAGGAAGTGGGAAGAGCGCAAGGAGAGCCACGCTCCTTCTTCATTATGAACGCAGAGTGGGCAAGAACACGCCGTCACACAGATGTGCAGCTTCCTAAATCACGAGGGCGTTCAATCCAGCCCGAGAGTTATCTTAAGAGCGCTACCAATCGCTTGCAACACTGGTTGCGAGACCCGACCGAGAACCCTACCGATCCGCTCTTCACTTACGATACGGACCTGGTCACACTCTACAACGCTGTCCTTGGTAAAACCGCCGTCGCCTTTTTTCACGAATACGTAAACAGGAAACAGTTTCTTCACGTTTTTCGCACCAGTGGCAGGGACAATGATTGTTTTGGAAAGAACACGATTCGCCACATCGTTTTGAACCACGATGCAGCGGCGGCTCTTCTTCATTTCTGTCCCGACGGCCGAGTCGGGATCAAGATACACTACATCGCCGCGACGGACTTTCCCTGGCATGAGATCTACTCTTCGTCGACGAATTGAAAGTCTTTCACCGTCTGCTCGCTGACTGCAGCATTGGCGATATAACCCTTTCTAATCACGCTCCAGCTTCCCTCTTTGAAGATCGTCCAAGAACTTCTCGACAGCCTGCCGGAGAAAGGTGCTTGTGTCTTTGAGATGAAGCTCGGTTGCCGCAGCTTCCGTTTGTTCGAACAACGCGTATGGCATGTCGAAACAGATTTTTTTCTTGGCCAGTTTCGGTTTCCCAGTCTTCTTCCTAATTCTGTTTGGAGCAGTAGGCAAACGAGTCGCCACAAAGGCTAAGGCTTATATTGTCTTCTTCTTATTGCTTAGCTTATTCGCAGAATAGAATTGTTTCTTAGCGCACGTCGAGTTCGAGGTTCTGGTAGGGGAGAGTGGCCTCTACCGTATGGCTTAGCTACTGTTCCGGCGTAAAATAGCAGTGACAAACCACTCCCTGACGGTCGGGGCTCAGTAAGCCGCTGTAAACACTCGATGCCGTTTCGAAGCCGCGCGCAGCAGGCGATTTTTTGAATTTGAGCCGAATAGTAGCTGTAGTTAGGTTGCATTAGGCGAGTGAAAGGCTAAGCGAGTCAAAGTAACTTAGGCCGCAATCCGTTGCTGGGCCCAGAGATACAGATCATCGGCGGACAATGGCTTAGAGAAGTAGAAGCCCTGGACTTCGTGACAGTGCAAATTGGCAAGGGCGGCGGCCTGTTCGGCGGTTTCGATGCCTTCGGCAATGACGGCGCAGCCGAGAGCGAACCCCAGCTGGATGATGCCAGCCAGAAGCGGGTGACGGTCGGTTTCGCTCGAGATATCTTTGACGAACATACGATCGATCTTGAGCCGCTGAATGGGGAGTTGCTGCAGGTAAGCGAGAGACGAGTGGCCGGTACCGAAGTCGTCGAGGGCGATGGAGACGCCGAGAGCGCTTAGCAGGTTTAGCTGACGCGCTGCGTGGCCCAAGTCGAGCATGACGGCGCTTTCGGTGATTTCGAGCTCGAGATCTTTGGGATCGATATCGGCCCGGCGCAAGTGCCTGGTGACGGCGGAAGCAAAATCCCGCCGGGAGAACTGGAGGGCGGAGACGTTGACGGCCATGCGCAGGGAAACGAGGCCAAGGCGACGCCAGCGTTCGAGCTGATGGATGGCTTCGCCGAGGACCCAATCGCCGATGTCTTCGATGATGCCGATCTGTTCAGCAATGGGGATGAAGCTGGCGGGCGAGATGAAGCCGAGCGAAGGATGGCGCCAGCGGAGGAGGGCTTCGACGCCAAAGAGCCGGCCGGTGGGGAGGTGGAGCTGCGGCTGATAGTAGAGTTCGAATTCGCGTTTCTGGAGGGCGAAACGGAGGTGGCGCTCCATTTCGAGGCGCTCGGGCGGGGTCGAGATCATGAAGGGAGAAAAGGCGGCGATGCGGCCGCGCGCCGAGCGCTTCGCCTGGCGGAGGGCAATTTCGGCTCGATTGAGCAGATCGTCCGGCCCGCACTCACCCGGTGAAGCGAAGCTGGTGCCGATGCTGGCGCGGATGAGGAGTTCGTGGTCATCCAGTTCAAACGGTTGTTGAAACAGGTCAAGCAATTCCGCGGCAATGTCGTCGACTTGAGCCGATGAGACCAGGTCGGGCAGAAGAAGCAGGAATTCGTCGCCGCCGCAACGCGCTAATAACCAGGTCGGCTGCAGTCGCTTGCTGAGGCGGCCGGCAACAAGGCGTAGCAGGTCGTTGCCCATTTGCGAGCCGAGGAGTTCATTGATGACGCGGAACGAATCGAGACCGATATGGATCAGTCCCGTAGAGAAGCCGATATTACGGGAATCGTCGAGGATGCGGGTAATTTCGTCTTCGAGCCAGACGCGGTTCCAGAGCTGAGTCAGGGCATCGTGATGAGCCCGAAAGTTCAGCTCATCGGCGAGGTGCCGGCTCTCGACGGCGAGTGTGATGATGGAGCAGACTTCGTCGAGCTGCGAGGTGAGCTTGCCGCCGGGGGAAGTGTTGGGCGAGGAAAAGACGACGATGGCGCCGATGAGCTCAGCGCCGGCGGTAACGAGGGTCCGGACCTCGGAATTTTTATGCGAGCGGAGAGCGCTGAGACATTCGTTGACGGGCAGCCGGCACAGGCGGCTGAGCAGGCGCTGATCGGAATCGTTGACGGCGTGGTGGGCGGCAACCAGAAGGCGATCGTCGTCGACGAGGAGGATGGCGCAACCGATCCCGTCTCGAATGCTGGTGGCGATAGCGGCTAGGGCTTCGAGCGTGCGGCCCAGAGGCGACCCGTGGGCCAGCATGCGGAGCGCGTCGGAGGTTCCGGACTGTCCAGAGCAGAGAGCTGTCATTGCAGTTCCTGTTCTTTGCAGAAGCGATCAAGGATGGTGATGAGATTTTCGGTTCCGCGGATCAGGGAGGTAGCCAGCGGGCGTATTTCTAATTTGAAGGTTGCCATGCGAGTGCCGACGAAAGCGCGTGTTTCGTACGCAAATGGAGCGGGACGGAGCAGATCGGGCGAAAGGCCAGGACTGTCGGGCTGCCAAAGCAGAATGAGCGCGGAGTTGGACCAGCAGAAGACTTTGGCATCGGGGGCGAGCGGCTGAATTCGCTTGCGGCCGAGTTCTTCGAGGATGTTGGAAGCGATGTCGTTGCCGTGGCGGGCGCGAAGAGCGGGCAGTGAGTTGGCGGCAAACAGCGTGACGTTAATCTGAGGGACGGTTTTGGAACCGAACGATCCGTTGGACGTGGCTTGTTCGCTCGTGGCTTGCGCGGTTTTGAAATATTCTAGAGCTTCGAGGCGGCCGGGAATCTGGAGACGTAGCCGCGAGTTTTTTGCGTTGGCCTGGCGGAGCTGATCGGTGATGGATTTGAGGCTGGTGTCGCGGTGACTCAGGTTTTGCGTGCTTTCCTGGCGCACGAAGGTCAGCATTTCAGAAAGATGGCGGCGGACGGAGACAAGCGACTCCATTTTGGCTGCCTGTTTCAGCGACTCCTCGAGGTGTTTCAAGCGCTCGTCGGAACGGCTACTGCTTTCCTGAATGCAGGCGACACTTTCATTAACGAGATTGAGAATGCTTTTGAAATCGACCGCGGTTTCCTCCTTGCTTTCGCGGGCGCGGTTCTGGAACGTTTCGAGAACGACGCGGATTTCGTCGGCGCACCGCGCGAGAGACTCGGCTTCAAACGAGCCGTGTAAAGCAGTTTTGATTTGGTCGACTTTTTCCGCAAGGTCGGCGAACGTATCGTTCGCAAGAACGCAGCGCTGGATAGCGGTCAAAGTCTGACCGATCAATTCGAAGCCGGGCGGGTACCGCTCGGCAGTCGATTCCGCGACCGGGCAGGGACCGTGCGTTGGCAGATTCTCACGAGATTTTTTCAAGTCCAGAACAATCAATTCCAATCTCTCTTCCTTGTGTATATCGGTTGCAGGAGGGCGGTTCTTTAGGGGGTTTGGGGAAACGAGTTGTTCGGATTTATCTGTTCGGCGGAGGAGCGGAGAAGTGACGTTTATGCCTGGCCCGCCTCTCGATTTCGGTTGTCGCGAAGACCACTGCGTCTTTCGGATATCCCGGTGCTGCGCCGGGCGTTTCCGCGGACGGCGCACAGAATGGCATCGTTTGGATCGTCGAAACCCAAAACTTCTACCTATGCGAGGGGGGTGGAGGTAATGTTTGGCATAATGGTGATCGCTCTGGTTGGTTCTTCCGCATCGGCGGATGATGTTGCTTTCACCTACTCGCTATACGCGGCTCAATGAGGCCGTAGGTATCCTATTGCTGCTTTTGGGCTTGGCTGTTTCGCTGAGCCTGCTTTCGTATTCGGCCGCCGATCCTTCGTGGAGCACGGCGACCGGCGCAACGCATACACATAATTTATTAGGCATTTCCGGCGCGAAATGGGCTGATCTGCTGCTGCAGATATTCGGCATCAGCGTGTTTCTGTTGCCGGTGCATGTCTGGGCGCTCGGTTGGAAGTGGGTGCGGTCGTCGGCGATTGAGAGTCCGTGGTTTCGGATTTTCGGGAGCCTGGCGCTGTGGTTCTGCGTTTCAACCGCCTGCGGATTGTTGCCACGGCACTGGCTGGTTGGGGGAACCATTCGACCGAGCGGGCTAGTGGGCATGGTGACTTCGGAGTTTCTGCTGGCGCGCTTCGATCTGGCGGGGTCGGCGATTATCACGGTTGCGACCGGCATACTCGCGCTGTATTTTGCGAGCACCTTTCAAGTTTCGACATTGATGCGATGGCTGCGTGGGCCGCTCGCGCGTTTCCGCAGCATGCGCGAA
Organism: Bryobacteraceae bacterium; assembly: GCA_965277435.1. Classification (GTDB taxonomy): domain Bacteria; phylum Acidobacteriota; class Terriglobia; order Bryobacterales; family Bryobacteraceae; genus Bog-105. Next base: position 640,395 of record OZ255821.1, read on the forward strand.
CGATGGAAAGTGGCGCGCGAAATGAAACGGCAGCAGGCTATCGAAAAAGCGCGCGCGCGGGCAGCGGAGCGAGCGGCACGGCAACAACAGGTCCGGCCACCGGCTTCGACTGTTACGGTGAAAGCAGCAGCGGCGCAGCCGGTCCGGGTAGTAGCTACGCCGCCGCCAGCTGCGCCTCCAAGGAAAGCCGCCGCGGATGATGAGCCGCCGTTCGATATGGCGGACGAGGAATTAGAAGAGCCCGAAAAAGAGTTCGAAATTCCGATTCGAGCCCTGGAACATCAGCCGGTGATCCGAACTGCGCCGCCTGAAGAGAAAGAAGACACAGGACCGGAGTTCGCAGAACCGGTGGAGCAAGTGGCGACGCCGCAAAAGCGCAAACGGTTTTACAGCTTGCCGCCAACAGTTCTGTTGAACGAGATACCTCCAGGATCGGGCTATGACAGCTTTGAGTTGAAAGAGATCGCGAGCCGCATTAAGTCGAAGCTGGAAGAGTTCAACGTGCGCGGGTCGGTGGTGCAGATCAATCCGGGTCCGGTGGTCACGACGTTCGAATTCAAACCGGAAGCGGGGATTAAGTATAGCCGCATTACGACATTGACGGAAGACTTGTGCCTGGGATTGCAGGCGGAATCGGTATTGATTGAGCGGTTGCCGGGTAAGCCAACGGTTGGCATCGAGGTGCCGAACAGCCGTCGCGAGGTGATCAGCCTGCGGGCGATTCTCGAGTCGGACGAGTTTCATGATTCGGTATCGAAGATGACGATTGCGCTCGGCAAGGATATCAACGGCCGAATTAAAGTAGCCTCACTGGAAACGATGCCGCATTTATTGATCGCGGGCTCTACGGGTTCGGGCAAGAGCGTGATGCTGAACGCCATGATCATGTCGTTTCTGTACAAAGCGACGCCGGACGAAGTGCGCATGATTATGGTGGATCCCAAGCGGGTGGAACTGGGGATCTATGAGGGGATTCCGCATCTCCTGACGCCTGTTATCACGGAGCCGCGCAAAGCCACCAATGCGCTGCGTAATGCGGTGCTCGAGATGGAGCGGCGGCTCAAGCTGCTGGCGGCGCAGGGTGTGCGCAACATCGATCAATACAACCGCAAAGTAGCCGATACCAAGAAACAGCCGCGCAGTTTGTTCGATGATGGCAAGGCGGAAGAAGAGCCGCTCGAGCATTTGCCATACGTGTTGATTCTGATTGACGAGCTGGCCGATCTGATGATGCTGGAGCGGCAAAACGTGGAGGAGTGCATTACGCGGCTGGCGCAGATGGCGCGCGCGGTGGGCATGCATCTGGTGTTGGCCACACAGCGGCCGAGCGTGGACGTGATTACGGGCTTGATCAAAGCGAATTTTCCATCGCGTATCAGCTTCCGGGTGGCGACGCGGGTGGATTCGAGAACCGTGTTAGACAGCATGGGTGCGGAACATTTGCTGGGCAAAGGCGACATGCTGTTTCTGCCGCCTGGCTCGTCGCGGTTGACGCGCGTGCATGGTGCTTTCGTGACGGAAGCCGAAACCAATCGGGTGGTCGACTTCTGGAAAGAGCAGGCCACGCCGGAGTACGACGAGAGCTTCCTGTTAACGCCGCCTTCGGAAGAAGAGGGTGACGACAACGAGGTGTTTGACGGCGAGCAGGATCCGATGTACGAAGATGCGGTGCGTGTGGTGCTGGAACTGGGGAAAGCTTCTACCTCGACACTACAGCGGCGCTTGCGCTTAGGGTATGGACGGGCCGCACGCATTTTGGACATGATGCAGCGCGAAGGGATCATCGGGCCGCCGGACGGCAGTAAGCCGCGGGAAGTTTTGAAGCGTCCGGACTGGTTACAAGAGATTGATCATCAGATGAGATGAGTCGCGGAGGAGTATGGGCCGCCGATGAACCTCTGATGGCCTATCGGCCACCCTGGCGGATGAAAACTGGTGTTGCGCAGGATTGGGAACGGTCGCGGTAGGGATGATCGTCACCGATCACCCCCGCACAGACCCGTACTTGCGGAGCTACCGCATACGGTTCCTACCTTGGATGTGATGTGGGCCATCTGGCGTCAAAGCGCACGCGCGGAAATGGGCTTACCACAACTGGGGTGGGCAGCCAATGATCGAAGATAGGACCCAATCGGTCCCAAACCGGTTTGGGATCACTGCGGCGTCGCAAGACACCGTGCCACAATCGCAGCATCTGTTGCCGGAAACGAGACAGCACGTGCAGATTTCCCGGTACCGCGTGGTATTGGTAGTAACCGCGTAGCACGCTCCGCAGCCATTCTCCGACCGTTGCAATCGGCTCGTGCATTCTGCGCCGAAGTTCCCGCGCAAGGTCGCGCAGTTTTTTTCGTCGCCGTTTGCTGTCCGTAATGCGCCTGACTTCGAACTCGCCTTTACTGTTCTTCCCGCAGATATGCTGGAAGCCCAAGAAAGTGAACGTCTCCGGTTTTCTCTCGCCACGCTCGGCCCGGTTCAACGCTGCAAAGCGCCCGAATCGGATCAGCTTGGTCTTTTCTTCGTTCAGCTCCAGTCCAAACTGTCGCAGAGGTTCCCGCAACTGCTTCCGGTAATACTCTGCTTCTCTCTGGTACTGGAAGCCGAGAATGGCATCGTCGGCGTAGCGCACGAGGATCACGTCGCCTTGCACCGCTTGCCTCCATCGGTCTGTCCACTGGTCGAAAACATAATGTAGATAGATGTTCGAAAGCAGCGGTGAAACCACCGCCCCTTGCGGACTCCCTGCTTCTGTCTCCGACCAGACGCCTTCCTCCATGACTCCCGCCTGCAACCATTTCTGGATCAGGCGCAGCAGGCGAGGATCGGCGATCCGATACCCGATCATGTCTAATAGCCGTTCGTGTCCGATGTGATCGAAAAAGCTCCGAACGTCGAGATCGAGTATCCAGTTCACTTTCTTCCGTTCGATTGCCATATACAGCGCATCCAGCGCCATATGCTGACTACGTCCCGGACGAAACCCATAGGAGAAGCCCCGAAAGTCTTCCTCGTATATTGCATTGAGAACCGTGACTACCGCCTGTTGAACGATTTTGTCCTCCAGCGCCGCAATCCCCAACGGCCGTTTCCGGCCGTCGTCCTTCGGGATCCAGACTCTCCTTACCGGCAGAGCCCGGTATGCTCCCCGGTTTACCCGGCTGTGCAGATCGACAAGTCTCTCTTCCAGCCCGGTCTCGTACTCCTTCCAAGTCATTCCGTCTACTCCCGGCGCGGCTCTCCGCTTGAGTGCGTAGTAGCTGTCCTTCAGCAGATCCGGAGTTACTTGGTGGAGCAGGTTTGTGAACTGTTCCTGTTTGTGTTTCCGCGCTCGTTCGCGCACACCACGCAACCCCTGGCTCACCCTTTCCCCGCTCTGTGTCGGGCAGATGTCAGGCTCCATGGTGTTCTCCTTGGTCACCGGCCTTCCCTCCACCACCTCCGCTACCGATGTTTCCATCCGTTTTGTTCGATGGCTTCGCAGGTACTACGCCGATGTTCGACTCCTCGCCGGTGTACATGCCCGGATTTCGCTTTTGGCTTCCCGGACCGGTCCGTTGCCGGTTGGCCCCGGACACCGGCGAGGTCTCTCGGTTCTCGCGCGTGCAGTTTCCTGGCTCGCGTACGGCTCTCCGACTACGCCGGATCCTCAGGAACTCGCGTTTTCGCTCCTTTCGGTTTTGCCTGCCCGCTGCGTCCACACGGTCGGCGTCCGGTATTCGTTTTTCGAAGCTCAATTCCTCGCTCGCCAGTGCCTCTATCTACGTTTCACCCGGCACCTCACAGCACCCGGCGCAAGACTCGAGGTCAAGATGGTTCGCTACTCCTTTCTTATGGGGCTCTTTCATCCCCTTCTGCACGCCGGTTTATCCCGACGCTTTCGGGCGCTTACGCTTCCCGCTCAGATGCGATCTCTCGTTGACAGATTTTGATCGTCAGGCATGGTGTTTAGAGAACAACGCGGATTAACGCCGATGAAAGAAGTCGCTCTTTCGAGTGCGCAAGCGGCGAGAATGCGAAGTAGTTTGAGACGATGGTCGAGTGGGGTGCTAAGCCGATCGACTCGATTCGGACGGTGACGGTGAACGCGGCGAATTTTCTAAACCTGGAGGAAAAGGCCGGGGTATTGAAGGCCGGGTCGTTTGCTGACATGATTGCCGTGGACGCCGACCCGCACGCCAACGTGGAAAAACTGCAGCGCGTAAAGCTGGTGATTAAGGACGGTACCGTATTTAAAGATGACTGGCAACCGGTTCTGGCGATCCAAAACAGGTAGGTGCGGCTGTTGCACGACGTGAACGGGAAACGCATTATTATCGCGATCGATGGGCCGGCGGGCGCAGGCAAAAGCACACTGGCCAGGCGCATCGCAGGAAAGCTGGGCTATTTGCACATCAACACTGGCGCCATGTACCGGGCGGTGGCGTTGTGGGCGTTGCGACTGAATGTGGCGATGAGCGATATGCACCGACTGGAGCAACTGGCTCGCGAAGCCCAGATCGAGCTCGAACCGGGCGAGAACCGGGTGTTTCTGAACGGCGAAGACGTGACAGATGCGATTCAGGAACCGGAGGTCTCGGAGGCGGCCTCGAAGGTGTCCCTAGTACCGGGCGTCCGGCGTGCTTTGCTCGGCCTGCAGCGCAGTATGGCAGAGCGCGGGAGTGTCGTAATGGAAGGGCGCGATATCGGTTCGGTCGTTTTCCCCGAGGCGCACGTCAAAATCTTCCTTGATGCCGAACCGGCTGAGAGAGCGAAGCGACGGGCGCTCGAACTGGAGGAGGAGCGGGATGCCGAGGCGGTCGCGGGCGAGTTGCGGGCTCGCGATTTGCGCGATCGCCAGCGGAAAGAATCGCCGTTAGTTCAGGCGCCGGACGCAGAACTCGTGGATACGACGGGCTTGTCGCTTGAAGAGGTGGAGAGCAGGGTTTTGCGGATTGTGCGGGCGCGGGTTTCGAACGGTAAAGCCGCGGCGGGATAGCGAAATGGCAGGCTAAAACCTACCCTACGGATTTTAGGGGTTTTCTTAGCTGCGAAAGTACCGGGATTTCTAGTACAATTTCGATTGTGTTAAGCATTTGAAGTCGTGAGCCACTTGTGAACGCACTTTCCATCTCCCCCAATACTGCCGGCACAGTTCCGTTTGAGAGGCGCTATACCCTCAGCCGCAACGTTCCAGCCATACAGATGCTCTCAGGCGAAGCGGGTGACGCCGCACGCCTGGGATTGATGACGCAACTTCCGGCGGGCGTCGAGGTCAACGAATCCGGCCCTGGATTCAACGACCGGACGGTAAAGGTGCGCTGCGGCGGCAGTTGCTACTACGTTTTCATCGAAGATTTGGAAACGCAGCGCAAGCGCACCGCCTCGGCCGCGTTCGCGGGTTGAGAGCGCCTTCGCGTCAGGCAGTACTGGACCGAAGCTATACTGTCAGAAGACCGGAGGGGGCAGTCGAGCCGCCGGAATTGTAAGAAAGCTTCCCACTTCTCAATATGTTTGATCTGTTTCGCAGCCGGGAGAAGAGTGTGCGTCTCGTGCTCGGCGCAATGCTCGTTGTAGTCGCGGGATCGATGCTCATCTACCTCATTCCAGGAGGTTTTGGAGGAGGCGGCACGAGCGCGACGGGCGATAACGTGATTGCGGCCGTGGGTGGCGACAAGATCACAACGGTCGATTTAGACCGGGCGGTCCAGCGGCTGACCAGGGGCCAGGCGAATTTGCCGAAGGGCCTTCTGGCGATGTATGTGCCGACGATTGTGAACCAAATGATCGAGTCGAAGGCCATGGCGTACAAGGCGCAGGAACTGGGCTTTCGCGTGTCGGATCAGGAACTGGGCGACCGGATTCAGTCGGAAGTTGCGCCGGCGCTGGGCGGCAAGTTCGATCTTCAGACGTACCAGCAGGTGTTGGCGCAGCAGGGAATGAGCGTCGGGGATTTTGAGAAGGAACAGCGCGAGGCGATGCTGGGGACACGCCTGGAGAATGTGGAGATGCAATCGCTGATTGTGTCGGACGGGGACGCCAAGGCCGAGTATCAGCGCAAGAACCTCAAAGTGGGATTGCAGTACCTGGCATTTGAAGCGAAGGACTTTACGGCAAAGGTGGACAAGAGTCCGGCGGCAGTGAAGGCCTACTTCGAAAAGAACAAGGCGCAGTTTCGGACTCCAGAGAAGCGCGACATCAACCTGGTGGTTGGGACCACGCCCGACTTCATGCAGGCAGCCACAGTAAGCGATAGTCAACTCCAGCAGGCGTATCGCGACAACATGGACAGCTATCGAACGCCCGACCGGGTGCGCGTGCGCCACATCCTCATCAAGACGCAGGGCAAACCGAAGGAAGAAGCGGCCAAGCTGAAGGCGAAAGCGGAAGACGTACTGAAGCAGTTGCAAAAGGGCGGCGATTTTGCGGATCTGGCAAAGAAAAATTCAGACGATACCGGGACGGCCGTGAAGGGCGGCGAACTGGGCTGGATCACGAAAGGCCAAACGGTTCCGAATTTTGAGAAGACGGCGTTTGCGCAGAAGCCGGGCGAGACCAGCGGGTTGGTGGAAACCGAATATGGATTTCACATCATTCAGACCGAGGAGAAGCAGCCGGCTCACACGCAAAGTTTTGACGAAGTCAGGCCGCAATTATTGATGGACGCCAAGAAACAGATGGCGACCGATAACTTGAAGAAGGCAATCGATAGCGCGCACACGGAAATTGCACGGAACCCGAGCCAGGTAGAGACGATTGCCAAGAAGTACGGGCTGAAGTTTTTCAAAGTCGACAACATTGCCACGGGCGCGTCGCTGCCTGAGGTGAATACCCCACCGGAGTTGATGAATGCGATTTTTGCGGCATCGAAGGGATCGACTACCGACGTCACAAATATCGAGGCGCAGGGGAAAGCAGCCTTTGCGGTAGTGAACAGCGTTTCGCCGCCACACGATTCCGACTATGCTGCCGTTGCATCCGATGTACAGAAGAAGTATGTGGAAGCCGAATCGCAGCGGCTGGCGCAAGAAGCGGCGACGACAGCAGGCGAGCGCGCGCGTAAGGGAGAAAGCCTTGAAACGCTCGCGAAAAGCTATGGGTTGAGTGTGAAATCGGCCGCGCCGTTCACGGTAGACGGGGCTGCCGAAGGCATTGGGTCGGCCACGCTACTTGGAGCGGCATTCAAGGGAAAAGTCGGCGATATCGTCGGGCCGGTTTCGGCGTCAACGGGACAATTCGTGTGCCGGGTTTCGGAGCGCCTGCCGGCGGACATGAATCAGTATGCGGCGAACAAGGCGGCGATTGTTCAAAGCCTGCAGCAGCAGCACCAAACTGTGCAGCAGCCACTGTTTCGGGACAGCGTGGTCAGCGACCTGAAGCGGCGCGGCAAGATCAAAGTTAATCAAGCGACATTGAGCCGGGTAGTAGGTTCGTTTCAGCAGGGATAGCCGAGCTTAGAAAATGCTGAACCAATTGCTGCAGTTTTTTCATGGCCTGACGAATCCGGACCAGCTGATTAATCTGCTGTCGACGGTGCTGACCGGATGGGTAGGCTATGCCGCCCTGTTTGCTGTGGTGTTTGCCGAGAGCGGGCTGCTGGTCGGCTTTTTTCTGCCGGGAGATTCATTGCTGTTTACGGTGGGCATCGTGGCGGGCGCGGGCAAGCTGCCGATCGGCTGGATGATCGCGATGCTGGCCTTCGCTTCGATTTTAGGCGATGGCATCGGTTTCTTGCTGGGCAGCACAGTGGGGTATTCGCTGTTTCAGGGCAAGAACTCGCGGATATTCCGTCGGGAATATCTGGAACGAACCCATGAATTCTATGAGCGGCATGGCGGCAAGACGATTATCTACGCAAAGTTTGTGCCGATTATTCGTACGTTTGCGGCGTTTATCGCGGGCGTTGGGAAGATGCATTACAGCCGGTTTCTGGCGTTCAACGTAGTGGGTGCGCTGGGCTGGGTAACGTCGATGATCACGTTGGGCTTTCTGTTGGGGAATGTGCCGGTCATCCGGCATAACTTCGAGAAGGTGGTGCTGTTAATTATTTTTGTATCACTGCTGCCGGCGTTCCTGCAGGTGTTGAAGAGCAGGAAGAGCTATCAGGCGGCTAAGTAACGCTATGAAAACTAAAGCTAGCCGTAGATGAACCTCGGATGGCCTATCGGCCACTCTGGGAGATGAAAACCGGTGTTGCGCAGGATTGGGAACGGGGCGCTCACGCTTCCCGCTCAGATTCGGTGTTTCGTTGACAGATTTTGACCGTCAGGCATGGTGTTGTCAGAACAACACGGATCAACGCAAATAAAACATTGTTTTGCAATGAGCGTTTATCAACGGCCACCATTTTTTTGGTTTCTAAAGCCTGCCCTACGAAATTCGAGTTAAAACAATAGCAGTTGCGAAGCCGGAGGTTGCGGCGGATTGGTGTGTTCCAGGTCGCGTTTCGCAATGGCGAAGCGCTGGCGGATTTCATCGACTCGCTCCCGCATTCGATCCGGATAGGGGCCTTTCAGAAAGGCTCCCTGCGCATAGCTGTGGCGATAGCGCGCCAAGTGTTGCGGAAAGCGTTCGGCCAGAAAGGGGAAGAAAACCCGCTGGGCGGAGGGCTGCAGAAATAGCACATTGGCCCCAAACTGGTCTGCACCCGACTGCTTAGCTGCCTCGGCTACTTGTCCCAGGCTTTCGAACGAATCGGTGAGGAGCGGCAGAATCGGGCAGGCAATGACTCCGGCGTGAACTCCCGCCTGGGTAAGGGCCGCGACAGCACTCATACGCAGGTGAGGGCGCGGAGCGAAGGGTTCGATCAGGCGGGTGAGTTCGCCATTCATAGTAGTGACGGAAACGGTAACTCGAACTTCATTTTTGCAGGATAGCTCCCGAAAGAGATCGGCATCGCGGGCGACCAGATCGGATTTGGTTGTGACAAATAGCGAGATGCCGGCAATGCCCACCATGGCCTCCAGGACCTGGCGCGTGCGACCGAACTTTCTTTCTGCAGGCTGGTACGGGTCGGTAGCGGTTCCGAGCCCGATCACCTGGCCCGCTTTGACACTACGCCGTTCGCGGCGGAAGCTTTCGAGAGACCAGTCTTTGGCATAGATCTCAGTTTCGAAGGCATCGATGTCCGGGCGTTCGAGGAACTCGTGGGTGAAGCGGGCATAGCAGTATTTGCAACCGTACTCGCAGCCGCGATATGGGTTAATCGTCCAATCGAAAGGAACGCGCCGGGAATGGCAGCGGTTCAGCCATTTGCGGGTGGGCAGACTGCGGTATTCGACGCGGCGCTTTTCCGAGAGTAGTGAACCTTCGGCAGCCAGACGGGCGATGCCGGTAAGTTGGACGAGTTGAGGCAAGCGATGGCTCAGAGACCATATTCGCCCTTTGTTCGCTGTTGGTCAAGTCCTGATTTCGTTGCTTGTCGCCACCTGGCAGCATCAGTGCCGTGAACGGTACATACGACGCCTTCGGCGACCTGACGAACCGGTTGCTCCTGAACCGGTCTCCATCGTGTTCACCTCCTTCGGAATTGTGGCAATTGCCGTGCGTAGGCCGGCGTATTGGAGACCGCTTTCACCGCGAAGGTCTGAAAATCGAATGCGAACGCATCGAAGGTTGTGCAGAGCTATCCTCCTGCACCGAAAAAGGTCTGGTCGTAAAGATTGAACGTCCCATCGGGGTTACTGCTGCCGGGCAGGAACGGAATCGCTGGAACCCGGTACTCCCAACCAGCGCCGCGACGCCGGTAAATGGATTGACTTTATAGAGATTGTCTGGATGTCTGTTGCGTAGATCGTTCCAGCTAATTAGGCCTGTAGCAGGATTGATCGAGTCCAGATGGCTGGAATAGGTGAGCGTGAGCAAAGAGCCATTCGGACCTGGCACCAAGCCGAAACTTGGCTCCGGCGTATTCGGGCCAGTTTGCTGGAAGGCTCCGCTGGCCAGGTCCACTTTACCGCACTGCTTTACCGCACTGTTAGATAGAGCCGTTGATTATATAGACCGAAGAAGCGCTTGCCGGAGTCAGCGGCATAAGCAGGGCGAGCAGGGTCATCAGCATTCTGTCGAGTGAGCATAAGCGTGGCGAGGCCTGTCTGGACAAACAGAGCACCGAGCGGTAGCCGAATTCCAGAAGATTCTCGCCCATTGCGGGGATCGTCTTCAGTGATGCAATCGGCGCGCTGGCGCACCTGCAACTCGGCAGAGCACATGTGTTAGACGGCGAGAAAACGAAGGCGAAGAGTGTTTACCAGGATTTTCTTTCGCTCTGGAAAGACGCCGATCCTGACATCCCCATCCGCAAGCAAAGCTAAGGTGGAGTACGCCAACCTGCAGGAACAAAGGCGGCGAGGCTTAAAAGAGACTGCGGAAGAAGTGTTGGCCGCTGATAGACCTCTGAACGCCTTCGGCCACCCTGGGGAATGAAAGTCCCTCGGCCTGAGAGGCCGAAGCAGGCCGAGGGCCCGCCCCAACAAGGCTCTCCTCAGCGGAAAGCGTTTATCTGCGGGTCAAACGCTTTCAGCACTACGAAGCCAGAAGCGAGATAACGCCTTTTTGCCGGAGGCCATTCAGTGCGAGGCCGTGCCGGCCGTGCACGCCGGTTTTTTCGAAGATGTGCTTCAGGTGGATCTTGACGGTGCCGGGACGGATACCCAACTCCTGGGCGATCTCGCGATTTTTGTAGCCCTGCTCAACAAGTTCCATGACCTGGTGTTCGCGCGGCGTGAGATCGGTTCGAATTTGCATCTCCTGCACGGCCGCATCGCGGAACACGGAGTCCTGCATCCAGCTGCGGCCCTGGGCGATGGAGCGCAGGCAAGCGAGAATTGTGGGGTTATCGGCCGACTTGCGGATGATGCCTTTGGCGCCGGCCTGCAGAAAGCGCAGAGCTTCCGCTTCGGTGATTGACATGCCCCAGACGACCACGGCGGGAACTGTGGAGCGCGTGGCGCCATGCTCAACCGGAAGCTGCTGCAGGGCGTCGATGACTACTTTTGCGCCAAGTCCCTTATCGATAATCAGGATGTCGGTCTGGTCGGCTTGCGGACTGGCGATCCATTCGGCGGGAGAACAATGGGGTGTACCGAAGGCGAGATCCTCGGTTGATGCAAGTAAACGCTCCAGGCCGAATACGGTCAACGGCTGCGTTTCGCACACGGAAACAACTTTTTTGCGCTTTGCGCTTTCGAGATTCATAGTAGCCTCACTTGCTTACTTATCGGCCGGATCTGTAAAGAATTTAGGTGATTAAGGAAGAGAATTATTCTCTGTTAACCTGCCCATAATTAGAACGGGAGGAGTATGAGGAAACATATTCGGACGGTTGCCTGCATGTCTTTGCTGGCGATCAGTTTGGGTTGCAGCCAGAGCGAACACCGGCAAGCCGACCGGCGCGCTGACGAGGCTCGGGCGAAGGCGCGCGAGCTGGGCAGAAAGGCCGAGAATGGCGCGCGTCAGATAAAGGAACAGATCAATACGGCTGTCGCGCAAGGGAAGAATGACGGATCGATTGAAAGCGCCAAGGCGAAGCTGCGCGCCGGTGCGTCGGATTTACGGCAGACTGGATTGAAAGCGACGCTGATTACCAGGGTGAAAACACAGCTGGCGAACGACGTCGGTCTAAAGACGGTCGCTGGAACTGAAGTCGAGACGCAAGGAGGCGTGGTGACGCTGCGGGGAACAGTTTCGTCGTCCGGGGAAAAGAGCGAAGCGGAAAAGGCTGCGGGGCGCGTGCCTGGGGTGACGAGTGTGGTGAACGATCTGCAGGTGCAGCAGTAGCGCTCCGGCGAAAGTCACGAGGATAGTATGGGGCCGAGAACTTCAATCGTTTCGCTCATGGTTTCCGTGCTTCCGGTTGGGAGAGCCACTGACGTGGCTCATGGCTCTGATCGGATTTTGCGGCTCGAAGAGCCATGGTTACTGCCTGACAGTCACGGCTCGGGGCCATCGAGGCTGCTTGCTCGACGATTACTCAAGGAGATTAATGGTGCCGCGGCATTTGGCCGCTCCGCATTTGCACGGAACGCGCTCGACTTTTTTATCGAAGTGGTAATCGACGGTTAATTCTTCGCCGCGTTTGATAGGCCGCAGCGTGACATAAAGAATGTGGCCGCGGACGATACGAGCCGCCAGATTCGGATCGCAGGAGTGGTTAATATATTCTGCGCCCGAGCCGCCGATCGCGCCGTCGATGGTCCAATAATTATCGAGTGTAAATAGATAAATGAGATGGCCGTTTTCGGCGGCGCGACGCTTGGTTTCTTTGCGGCTGATGCGTTCTCCGGTGTACTCGATCACTTTGCGTTTGGCGGGAATAGGCTCAAGCGCATAGACGCCCCAGCGGTGGATCTTCGAGGGGGCCAGTTTCAAGCGAAAGCCGGCGTGTTTGGGATCGATCTGCGGTAGGGATTCCTGGCTCGGCATGGAGAGCGAAGCTATTTGGCTTTCTGTTGGAGCACGGCGACGAGTTCTGCAACGGCGTCAGCGCTTTTCTTGAGGGCCGCCTGTTCGGTTGCATCGAGTTTGATCTCGTAGATTTTTTCGACCCCCGCTTTGCCGAGTTTGACGGGAACGCCCACGAAGAGATCGTGAATGCCGTATTCGCCATTCAGAGAAACAGCACAGGGCAGAACTTTCTTTTTGTCTTTCAGAATGGACTCGACCATCTCAACGGCGGAGGCGGCGGGGGCGTAGTAGGCGCTGCCGGTTTTCAGGTACTTGACGATTTCAGCGCCGCCGTCGCGGGTTCGCTGTACCAGGCGATCGATGGTTGCCTGATCGGTGAGTTCGGCCAGCGGAATACCGCTCACGTTGGTAAAGCGGACGAGTGGGACCATGGTGTCGCCGTGCCCGCCGAGGACCATGGCGGTCACGTTCTCGAACGAGACATCGAGTTCTTCAGCAATGAAGGTGCGGAAGCGTGCGGTATCGAGCACGCCGGCCATGCCGATGACACGCTCGCGCGGGAAGCCGGAGACCTGCAGGGCGGTCCAGCACATGGCGTCGAGCGGATTGGTGACGAGGACGAGAATTGCGTTGGAAGATTGCTTCGCGGCTTGCTCCGTCGCGCTTTTGACGACTTCGTAATTGGCGAGCAGCAGATCGTCGCGGCTCATGCCGGGTTTGCGGGGAAAACCAGCGGTAATCACAACGATGTCGGAATTAGCTGTTTCCTCGTAACCGTTGGTGCCGGTGATGCGAACATCGTAGCCTTCAACGGGCGCCGACTCGAGCATGTCGAGTCCCTTTCCTTGTGGCACGCCTTCGACCACATCGACCAGGACCACGTCGGCCAGTTCTTTGGCGGCGATCTTTTGTGCGGTGTTGGCGCCCACATTCCCCGCACCAATGACCGTGACTTTCCTTCTCATCTCTCTCCTGAATGACGGTAAACGAAACCGAAGTATAGCAATGGGAGCGTTATTCTTTTCGCGATGAGAAAGGCCTAGAAGAACGAGAAAAGAGCCACTGGCGGGTACCAGTGGCTCTTTCGGTTGGAGGGTGGAGGGGGAGCGTGAAGGAGTACTTTACGCTTGGACGGCAGCAGTCTTGCGGCGGCGGATGAGAGCACCGACACCGACGAGGGCGGAACCGAGCAGGGCGAAGGAAGAGGGCTCGGGAGTAGCGGTAGCGTCGAAGGTCTGATTTACGATACTGATCGAAGCGTCACCGAGGTAAGAGCCGCCCACGAAGATGTCCTTCTCGACGCTGAGATTGTTATACAAGCCATTTAGGGCGATGTTGTCGGTATCGTTGCAACCTAACAAGCTGCAACTGACGGCTGCTTTACCTACTTCTTCGCTGCCATTGAAAACGGTCTCGACAACCGAGCTGATCGCGAAGCCCAGGAAGTTTCCGTTAAAGTTCAAGCCGATATTGTCAATACCGGCCTTGGAGCTGACGCTATATTTGAGAACAGCATCGTCGAAGGAACCGAAGCCTGCATTGAAGCCGCTGTTGAACGAGATGCCGGTGCCGGGGCTTGTGATGGTGCCAACCTTGATCTGTCCGCAGTTGCTGGGGCTGGCGAGACCGCCACCCTTTACAAGGGAGCAGCTGAAATCGTTGAAGGTCATGCCGGCGATCGAGAGAGTGGGGTTCGAGTCAACCGACACGGGTGCTGCATGACCAATAAACGGCGCCACCATTGTGACTGCCGCGATAAGAATTGATTTAGAAAAACGCATTATTTTGCTAACCTCCGAAGTATTCGTGCTCGCTTTATTTGCGGTCACAAATGCAGTTTCAGATGGATCGCGGGAGCGTCGCAAGGCACAGGGGAGCCAGGCGTACTGTTGAATTTCCAGGGTGTTTCACGGCAAAATTGGAAGACTTACCGCGAACGGCACGACAAATACTGGTACAGGCTAGGCCGTTTCTGAGCCGGGGTTTAACGGGCGAATTACAAATTTATTGGAATCTGGTTGAATTTATGGAATAAGGCTCTCAGAATAGAGGCTCTTATTCCCGTGAGGCGGATGGGTGCTGAAAACTTCAGTTTGGTTCGGTACTCAGGGCTGCGGAACCACCTCGATTTCGACCCCGCTTGCCGCATTGGCGCTCCGAAAAACCCGCTCCGTAGCGGCTTTGAAGTCTTCCGGCTTGGCGTGCGGAATGTCGACGAACGTCTGCGGATTGCGGTCGACTAAGGGAAACCAGGAGCTTTGGACTTGCACCATGATGCGGTGGCCGCGCCGAAAGGTGTGATCGAGATCGGGCATTTCGAAATCGACTTCGGTCAGCTGGCCGGGCGTGAGGGCTGCGGGCTTTTCCCAGCTTTTCCTGAATTTAGCGCGCATTGGCTCACCGCGCAGCAATTGCTGATAACCGCCCATATGGAGCGGGGGCGCGCCGAGAATGCGCTTGTTTCCGGTGGTGGCATCCGGCGCGTCGGGATAGTTCTCTGGGTAGACATCGATGAGTTTGACGACGAAGTCTGAATCGGTGCCGGTCGAGGAAACATGGAGCTTGGGGGAGACCGGTCCGGCGATGGTGACATCTTCGGTCAGCGGGTCGGTCTCGTAGGTCAGCACATCCGGCCGGCGGGCAGCCCAGCGTTGGTCATCGACCATGTAGCGCTGCGGCACAGTGTCGGTGGTGTATTCGACAAAGGGGACAGGATGCGCGGGATCGCTGACGTATTGGTCAAAGGCTTGTGCGGCAGCCTCCGTCGGGGGGTCGAACGAAAGCTTGCCCCGTTCCTGAAAGTAGAGCATTTTTGCGACAGCGCCTTTGGGCGGCCACTGATCGTATTTGCGCCAGACGTTCGTGCCGGTCTCGAACATGTAAGCCTCCGGCATGGGCTGGCCTTTGCCTTTCAGATAGAACTCAAAGAAGGGGAACTGAATTTCTTTACGGAAAAACTCGCCGGTCTTGGAGTTGAACTCGGCGTCGCCTAAGTGGTCGCCATCGCTCGAAGCCCAGCCGCCGTGCACCCACGGGCCTTCAACGATGGTGTTCGGGGTGCCGGGATTCGCTTTCTCGATGGCACGATAGGTGCGCCAGGGTCCCGAAAGATCTTCAGCGTCGTACCAGCCGCCCACCGTCATGACGGCGCAATGAACATTGTGCATGTGCGGCGCGAGATCGCGAACTTTCCAGTACTCATCGAAAGTGTCGTGATACAGCTGATCGGCAAAGAGCGGATTGGCGCGCTTCATCTTGATCTGGTCGAGATTGGAGGTTGCGCCGGCGTTGAGGTAGAACGCGTATCCGTCGGGTGTGCCCATGTCATACGGGACACGAACCTTGGGCGGCGGCCCGGGCTCCGTCATTGGTTTGAAAGAACTGTAAAAGCCGAAGTTCGCTGCGAGCATGAATGCCCCGCCGTGATACGCGTCGTCACCCATAAAGAGATTGGTCATGGGCGCTTGCGGGCTGGCGGCCTTGATGGCGGGATGGGAATCGATGATGCTGGCGGAGGTGTAAAAGCCGGGATAGGAAATGCCCCAGATGCCGACCTTACCGTTGTTGTTGGGCAGGTGTTTTAGCAGGTATTCGACGGTGTCGTAGGTATCGGAGGCATCGTCCACATCGCGGTCGCCGGACTTGTGATCGATGTGCGGGTGCATCTCGATGAACTTGCCTTCCGATTCGTAGCGGCCGCGGACATCCTGATAGACAAAAATGTAGCCGGCTTTTTCGAATTCGTCGCTAGGCCCCAGTTTGGGTTTGTAGACATCTTCGCCGTAGGGCGCAACGGAGTACGGCGTGCGATCCATCAGGATAGGCCAGGCTTGCGAGGTGTCTTTGGGGACATAGACGCTGGTGAAAAGATGGACGCCATCACGCATGGCAATACGGAATTCGTATTTCGTGTAATGAGCCTTCACGTATTCGGTCGGCGGCGGAGCCGGAGGTTTGTCCTGAGCCCGGGCGGCAAGGGCCACGGCCAGGCACACGGCGAAACAGGCGGTGTTACCGAGCGGAGAGTTTCGATACATGGGAATGAAATGTATTCAGTCAAGGTAGCAGGAGGCCCTTAGTAGGGGAGGAGGCGTGGGTATTCCCGCTGTTATTCTGCGCGAAGAGTTCTAATGGGATCGATACGTGCGGCTCGCCAGGCGGGAATAGCGCTGGCCGTCACAGTAACAAGTAGGACCAGCAGTACGACACCGGCAAAGGTAAAAGGGTCCGTGGCTTTAACCCCGACTAGCATCCCCGACAGAAACCTTGTTAGCAGGAACGCTGCGGCAACGCCAGTCGTTATGCCTATCATCGTGATTCGCAAGCTTTGACCCAGAACTAAGCCGACCACGCTGCTCGCCGGCGCGCCGATCGCCATGCGCACACTGATTTCATAGGTGCGCTGCGACACCGAATAGGACATCAGGCCATAAAGACCGATGGCGGCTAGAAGCAGCGCAGCGGCCGCGAAGCTGAGAAAAACCCAAATGGTCGAACGAAACCCTGCAATGGAGTCTCCGACGATAGCAGTCAGGCTCATGACTTTTCCTACAGGTACGTTGGGATCGACATCTACCGCAATACGGCGAAGCTCCATCGCCGCTCGTTCGGCAGTCGCAGTAGTCTTCACTAACAGCTGCATCACCGCCGGAATCTGGCCATTGCCCTGTACGGCTTGCCCGTACGGCATGTACATGGCTCCACTGATTGAGCCCGGAGAATGGTTTGCCAGGTCAAATTGCCTCACATCCGCGACCACTCCGATCACTGTCCTCCAGCCCGTCTCCCCTGTTTTTTTGATGTGCTTGCCAATCGGATTGGCGCCTTGCCAAAAATGCCTTGCTGTCGATGCCGAAATCAGAATCACCGGTGAAGCATTCGGCCCATCGGCCTCCGTGAACGCTCTCCCTGAGATGAGCGGAATCTGCAGCAGGCGAAAATAATTCGGCGTAACGGCGGCCGCCCAGAGCATCGGAGACGGAAAGTCAGCAGTTCTGGGATGGCCCTCTACGTCCGCCGGAATTGCCGGAAGCTGGCCATCGAGCGGCACGGTGTTGGCAACGGCTGCGTCCACGATGCCGCCTAAACCCCGCGCCTGAGAAACCAGCCGGCTATAAAAGGCGATGCATGATTCGCGTTGCGCGCAGAACGACTCATTAGGACTGATTTTTATGGTTAGAATCCGTTCAGAATGGAAGCCCGGATTAGCGGCAGTCAGATCGTAAAGGCTTTTCATCAGAAGACCGGCCCCGACAACCAGAACCACGGTGAGCGCTATTTCGCCGGCAATCAGCCAGCTCCGCAATGCGATCCAGGTCTTGCTGAAGGAGCGTTGGCTGCCGCTCCTTACCGCCTCAACCAAGTCTAATTTTCCGGCACTCAGCGCGGGGACAATCCCGAAAGATAACCCAGTAAGAACCGATAGCCCGGCGGCGAAAACGCAGACGCGCCAATCCAGGGCCACCTGGGCCATCCCCGGAATGTCGGCCGGAACGACCGCTCGAAAGAGCGAGAGCGAAGTGGTTCCAAGTACAACGCCAATCACGCCCGCCGCCGAGGCAAGCACCAGGCTCTCCGTCAGCAATTGACGTATGATTCTTCTCGTCCCCGCTCCGAGCGCGGCGCGCATCGCCACTTCCTTGCGTCGGACGGTAGCACGCGCCAGCAGTAAACTCGCCACGTTGGCACACGCAATGATGAGTACGATGCCCACCGCGCCGAGAAGGATGAATAGCTCGGTTCGGGTCCCGCCGGCCAGGTCTGCCTGGAGTGAAATCACTGTGGAATCCGCATTCCAGTGCCTGGGCATGGGCCATGGGAACAGCGTCCACACGCCCTCCGCTAACGAATGAATTTCGTTCCGCGCTTGCTTAATATTTACGCCCGGTCGAAGTCTGGCTACGAGTGGCACAAACTCGCCGCCCCAATAATCCTCGACGTTGCCCGGATTGATTCTGGCTGGAATCCAGAATTGCACTGTCGTTGACGGAAATGAAAAACTCGCCGGAGTTATGCCGATCACCCTTCGGTTGACGCCGTTAAGAGTAACTGTTCGACCAAGAACAGTTGGATCTCCATTGAATTTAGCCTTCCATAGCTCGCGACTCAGAACGACCACGTCATCGTTTCCCGGACGGTCTTCGCCCCGCTCGAACGTACGTCCTCTTTCGACCGTGGCTCCGATAACCGAAAAGAAGTTAGCGGACGTCTCACTTCCTCTAATCCGTGAGGCCGGGCCCACACCCGTCAGGTTGAACTCGGAACCTGGACTCACAAATGCTATGTCCAGGGTTCTGCAACGTTGTTGGAAATACCCCAGGATTGCTTTTGGGTAGAGCCCTGTAATCCGCATGAGATAGCTTGGCTCCTGGAAAGGCAAGGGCTTGATCAGCAGGGTGTTGATGATGCTGAAAATTGCCGTATTTCCAGCGATGCCAAGAGCCAACGAGAGTACCGCGATGCCGGCGAAGCCAGGGTTTCGTCCGAACATACGCAGCGCATAGCGAATATCATGTAGCAAGTCGTCAATCGATGTGAAGCCCCACATATCCCTGCTCTCCTCTTTCGCCAGCGTCAGGTTGCCCATGTCCCGGCGGCTTTCGTCCGGGGCCGTATCGGCCCTTCCCTTTTCCCGCTCCGCCGTTTTAATGAGCTCGACATGGAGTTCCAGTTCCTCGGCGAGTTCCTGGCTGAGTCGGTCACGCCGCGCCCAAAACGAAAGCCTCCGCCATGTCCGGCCTAAAACATAAAACATGCAATCACGCCATTTCGAGAACTTTTTGGATGGCGCCGATCATCAGCGCGAATTCCTGACGCTCGGCGGCAAGTTGTTTTCGCCCTGCCGCTGTCAGGGTGTAATAGCGTGCCCTGCGATTGTTCTCGGATGCACCCCATTCGGCTTTCACCCAACCATTTACCAGTAGCCGCTGCAACGCCGGGTAGAGCGAACTTTCACCCACTTGGAGCACATCATCCGAGACTTGTTTGAGCCGCTGAGCGATACCGTAGCCGTGCATGGGTCCGGCGGCGAGAACCCGGAGTAATAGCAGGTCCACGGTGCCCGGTAGCAACTCGCCCGTTGATGATCGTCTTCCCATCGTTTGATGATGGGAGTGTCGCAAATTTCGTGGAGGTTGTCAATTCTCATCGATAAGTTATGCACGGTCATGGGTGATTCGCCTGCCCGTGAGACACACTTCTCGTAGAGTGGCCTCTCGGGTTAAGCGATGTTCCACGCCGAAGAGTGGCGACGCCTGCTTACCACCGGAGAGACGATGCTATTCAGTTTTTCGTGCTGAGCGATACCTTAGAGCAACTGAGCCGAACACTTATGGCTGCCTATTCCGCGACGACAGCCTCTTCTTAGGTGCTCGTTCACTGCCCCAGTGCCTAAACTACGCTTGCCGGGCAAGATTAATCGACCTCCCCTTTACATCACACAAGAGATGTGAGACGCTTTCCTCTATGCAACCCAGAGGAGTTGAAATGATAGAAGGAAAGTCGGACATCCTGCAGGGCACCCTCGATTTGATGGTTCTAAAGACGCTGGACGCGATGGGACCACTCCACGGATATGGAATTGCAAAGCGCATTGAGCAAATCAGTGCAGACGCGCTGCGTGTCAACCAGGGGACTATCTATCTCTGTCTTGTTCGGCTCGTGAACAAGCGCTGGATTTCATCTTCCTGGGGCACATCGGACAACAATCGCAAAGCGAAATTTTATTCCATTACAAAGGCGGGCCTCAAACAACTCGCTGCGGAGGCCGCCAACTGGGAGCGCGTATCAGCGGTCATCGGCCGCCTGTTACAGCTCGACAGCACGGATTAGCGATATGTTTGCTCGTCTCAACTTTGCTCGCTTTCGGGAGTGGGTTTCCCGCGTCGGCATGTTCATCCATGCCGGCAAGATAGATGCCGACGTACACGAGGAACTAGCGTCCCACCTGGCCATGCTGGAAGAGGAAAATATTCGTCAGGGCATGTCGCCGCAAGAGGCTCGCCGTTCAGCCCATCTGAGACTGGGACATACGGCCCAACTCCGTGAGGCCCATCGTGACGCCCGGGGATTGCCGCTGCTCGAATCCTTGCTCCAGGACATTCGATACGCGTCGCGTTCGTTGATAAAGACTCCCGGTTTTACCGCGGCCGCGGTGATGACGCTCGCCTTGGGCATCGGCGCCAATACGGCTATCTTCAGCATTGTCGACAACGCTCTGTTCCGGCCTCTCAATTTCCCCCGGCCGGAAGAGTTGGCCGATGTATTCACATTCGACAGGGCGTCGCAGACGTTTCTCTCGAGCTCGTATCCAGATTACAAAGACCTCCGCGCGCGAGCCACAACCTTCCAGGCACTCTCGGCTTTCGTACGAATGCCGCTCAACATTTCATGGCGAGGCAGTAATCAGCGGCTTCCAGTGGAAGCGGTAACCGAAAACTTTTTTTCAATGCTTGGGTTGAATCCGTCGGCCGGGAGGGCGTTCCGCAAGCGGGACGATTCTCTCGCCAGCCAGCCGGTAGCGATGATCTCCGAAGGAATTGGCGATGCCGGCTCGATTGGACAAACGATTTTATTGGAGGATAAGCCGTTCACGATTATCGGAATCGTTCCGAAACACTATCACGGAACGAATTTGAACTGGGGCGCTCCCCCAAAAGTTTGGATTCCGCTGCAGGCGACAGCTCTGGTAAGGCCGCGATTCCGTACCATGGGCCTCTTCGAACAACGATCTATGCGCTGGCTCCTTTTAACAGGCAGAGTGAAACCGGGTATCAGCCTGTCACAGGCCCAAGCGGAAGTAGGCGCGATTGCGGCGGAGTTCGCACGAGAAGCGCCCAAGGACAACCGGAATATCACGGAAAACGTTTTCAGCGCAAGTCGGGCGAAGTTCTGGCCGGCGTATCGGGCCTCCATCACCCGGTCCTTGGCCGTCTTTGCAGGAGCTTCAGGACTGGTTTTGCTTTTGACCTGCGCAAACCTCTCGAACTTGTTGTTAAATCGGGGTCTCGCCAGGCGACGCGAGTTTGCTGTTCGCATGGCGATTGGCGCCGGCCGCAAACGTCTGGTGCGCCAGTTGCTGACGGAGAGCTTCTTGCTGGCGCTGCCCAGTTGCGTGGCGGCGCTCGGTGTCGCTGATGGCCTCGGCAGGATTCTGGCGCATTTCCCCAACGCTTTGGGCTTGCCTCTGGTACTCGACGGTGCCGTGGAGAACCGCGTACTGTCCTTCTGCATAACTCTATCGATCGTTACTACGGCGCTATTCGGCCTGGTGCCTGCCTTCGAAACAACGCGCCCGGATGTGCTGCCCGCTCTTAAGGAGTCCAGCGGCACCGTTTCAGATGGCGGACGGCAATATCTCCGGAATCTGCTGATGGCGGGACAAGTGGCTTTTTCCATGGTTCTGCTGGTATGTGCTGGATTGTTTGGACATAGTGTGATGCTCGCTTGGTCGGTCGATCCCGGCTTTCGGCTCAGCGGCCTGTTGACCGCCGGCTTCAGCATCCCACCGCCAGGATCGCTGTCCACCGAACGCCTGCAACATCTTCAGCACGATTTCATCCAGCGCCTCCAAGAGTTGCCGGGTGTCGAGTCGGTTACGCTTGGCTCGACGCTGCCTATGGATCGCTCTCATCTCGTAACACAAATTCGCACACCTGATGTCGCGCTGACAGCCGAACTGCAGACCGTCGGCCTGCGGTTCTTTCACACCATGGGAATTGCGCTGCTCAGCGGACGCGACTTTAACGCACACGACAACGCTGCCTCCCAGAAAGTGGCCGTTGTGAATGAGAAGCTTGCGGCGCGATTATGGCCCGGCAAAAACCCGGTCGGCCAGATCCTCACGGCTCAGGATTCTAGGATGCAGGTAATCGGCGTCATTCGCGATGTAAGGTACGGATCGGTATGGGACGAACCACTTCCTTCGCTGTACCTCGCCGATGCGCAATCGAGCTTTGCCGCAAACTATCTGATCCTGCGCGTGAAAGATCATGCGAAACGTTTTGCCTCAATTCTCACCAAAGACTGGGACCTCCTCACGCCCCGCTCGCCCCTTTATGAGTTCCAGACTGGAGACGAATTGCTGGACGTTGCTCTTGCACCCCAACGATTGGCGACCGGGGTATTCGGAGCCTTTGGATTGATGTCTGTTGCGCTCGTATCGGTGGGGTTATACAGCGTGATGGCTTATGCTGTCGCGAGGCGTACACGCGAGGTCGGGATCCGGCTTGCACTCGGAGGTAAACCGGCAGTCGTACTGGGGCAGGTTCTCGGTAACGTCTTGGCAATAGCTGCCATAGGGCTTGCCGCAGGTGCCGGCATCAGTATGTTCCTGGGCGGCTTTGTGGCGAATCAAATTAAAGGCGTCTCCGTTCATTATGCCGCTATCTTCGCGCTAAGCGCAGCCCTGCTCGGAGTGGTCACATTTTGCGCAGCCGTGATTCCCGCGCGCCGAATGTTGCGCATCGACCCCCAGCGGGCTTTGCGTTCAGAGTAGCGGTTCACGGTTCTCGTAGACTGGCCTCTCGGCTTAAGCGACAACCCGGGCCGCACGGTGTCGATCATCTCGACTTCTTACGTGGGCAGCCTACGCGTTTCAGCTTTTCGCGCTGAGGCGTCCGAAGAAGGTCTCGAGCGAGTGTTTCATTTTCGTTGCAGCACTGCGCACAGTTTGCTCCACGGTAGCACCTTCATCGCTTGTGGTCAGCGGCTGGTGACCGGCCGGACGGGCTTCGACTACACACTTCTTATCGCGCAGACCAGCTTTATGGCTGTTTGAATCGCTGATGTGAACTTCGACGCGGGTGAGTTGGGCTTCGAAGCGACCGAGCGTGCGCCGGATCTCGTCTTCCACCAATTGCGACAGTTCGGTGTTCGCAACGATGTTGTTATCGCTGTTGACCTGAATCTGCATAGACTTGGATCTGCACAACGCGAGGATATCAGAGGCATGACGAGGTGGAGTAACTATATGGGGTGAAACGCGTCCACCATCACGGTTGAATTCGTAAAAGTGCTAGAGCCGTGGGGCTCCAGTCGAAATCCAAGACAACGGAGAAGAATGATGGACCAACTTGAGCAATTAAAAGCAAAATACCGCCCCGCTTTCGAGGCGATGCAGCAGCAGGGCGTACAGATCACGCAGACGAAGATGGACGGCAACAAACTGTTTGTGCAGGGCTATGCCCCCAGCGACCAGGTGAAGAACACGGTTTGGGACCAAATCAAGGCGGTTGACAGCAGCTATTCCGATTTGACCTGTGACATCAAAGTTGGCGCGGCCCCGGCCGGAGATTTGCACGGTTCCGATCCGAAATCGCTCGCCAGCGGGCTCACAGCGGCTTTTAACTCCGACCAGACGCCGGCGTTTCCGAGCATGCTTTCCCACCTTTTCGGCCAGTCCGACCCGCAACAACGGGCAGGGCTGCTGAATCAGATCATGGGCGCGGCGGGCCCGAGCCTGCTGGGCGCGGCACTCCCGGGACCACTAGCGAACTTGCTGAAGGGAGGAGGATCCGTGACTCCGGAACAGGCGCAACAGATCTCTCCGGAGAACGTGCAGAGCCTGGCCGAACACGCCCAAAAGGCCAACCCTTCCATCGTCGAGACTGCCAGCAACTTCTATTCGCAACATCCGCAGGTAGTTCAGGCGCTCGGCGCGGGCGCGCTGGCCATGGTGATGTCGCACCTGAGAAAGTCCTAGACTTATTGGGGCGGGGCGAACTGGTAGATTTCGACTTTACCCGGTTCGCCCGAATCCGAACGTCCCGGGAATTCGGCACGCAGGTGAAAGCGCTGAGCGTTCTCTTTAATGGTCTGAGAAACGAGACGTTCGTGCGGAAACGAGCCAGGACCGTGATAGGAGTCGATCACCAGCGCGGTTATGTGGGAACGATCCAGGTACCGCAGCAGCTCGGCCGGGTTCGAGAACAGGTTTTCGTAATGGACGCCCGCCCAGTCGACATGAGCTAGTTCCTTGGTGGCTCGCAGAATCACCATTTCTGGATCTGGTTTGCGCATGGCTACTTCAGAAATCAGGAGCCCTTCGCCGATACTGCCGGAGGACACCAGCAAAGATGAAGTTCGTAGTGCTGGATCTGAAGAAATGAAACCGGCAGCCTCAATGTATCCATAGTGACTGTCGCTGGGAACAGAAAAGACATGCACGAAGAAGAACAGGGCAGCGGCGGACGTGAGCAGTGGACGCCGCCACGACGCCCACTGATCACCGAGTGGCAGGCGGTCAGCAAGCCAGAAGCCTCCAACGAATAAGAAGTAAATCAGGGCAGGCACAGCCATGATCATTTTTCGATCTTCGACGCCAGCCGGGACGAGGGAATGGAATAACCAGTCACTGACTAGAAGGCCGAAGAACACGGCGGGGACAGCCGCTACTGGCCGGGATAGGAGCGGCACGAAAACCGTGATGACGATGCCAAGGGCAAGCACGAGTGAGAGCGCGACGCCATGTACGGAAACCAGCAACGCAAAAAATTCGACCAGAGAATTCAAGGTGTAAGCCAGGCTCGGACTACTGTCCGCCCAACCGCGCTCGGCTGAATGCAGAGTTGCGATCTGCCAGGGAAGGCACAGGAAGGCGATCAGCAGAATGCCTAGCCAGAACGAACCTTTTAGCAGGAATTTCACCTGACGGGTGAGAAGGAGAGCAATCGGCGGCAGCAAAACCAGCATCCAACCGCTGCCTTTGGTGAGCACGGCGAGCGAGAAAAACAGACCGAACCACAAAGAGTCGGACAATTTACTGGATTCCAGGAAGCGACCAAAGAAAATGGTGCTCCAGAAGCAGCAGAGGACAAGGAGAGTTTCAGCCATCTCCTCGTCGGTGGAGTTCTGCATTAGCGGCAGGCAGACGAGCAGGCAAGCGGCCAGCAGGGCAGGCACTTTTCCAAACCAACGGCGGCCTTCGCGCCAGAAGGAGAACGCAAGAAGCGCCGTGGTAAACGCCACTTCCAGGCGGATGGAGATTCGCGACGCAGAAAACAGCAACATCCAAAAGGCCTGGACTACATAGAACAGGGGCGGCCAATGTCCAAACGCAACTTTCGGGTAATGGTGGTAGTAGGCCTCCGCGAACTTCATTGGCGAAAGAGGATGCGGGTGGACGATGTACTCGCGCAACATCAGGGAAGTTACATAATGGGCCGGCTCGTCCGGATAGGCGCTGAACTCAGCACGGTAGGCCCCGCTAGCAATCTGAAGCAACACCGCCAAAGCAAAGAGACCGCACAAGATGGCGATTTGCAGGGGCAGCGTGGAGGAGGCAGATCGCCCCTCTGGTTGAACCGTAATGCCTGCTTGCGTAACAGAAGCAGCTAAATCGACACTTTCAGTGTTCATGAAAGGACCCGGTCGTTGACTAACTCGCGGTGGATATTAAATAGTTGGTTGCCGATATGCGACCAGTCGTATCGCTCGGCGAGGCGACCACCGGCTTCGGTGAGAGACTGGCGCAACGCGGGATCGGTGCTCAACCGGTCGAGCGCTGCCAGCATTTCGGGCTCTGAATCCGCCAGCAGGATATCTTTTCCATCGGTAGCCGCTATGCCTTCGGCTCCGATGCGGGTGGAAATGACAGGTACACCCATGGCCATGGCTTCCAGAATCTTGAGCCTCGTGCCCCCGCCCACACGTAATGGAACGATGACGGCGCGCGCCTTGGCGTAGAAAGGGCGCACGTCGTCCACCGTACCGGTGACCTGGACCCTCTCAGACTGGAGCGCTTGAACGGCTGGGCTGGGTGAACGGCCGACAATCGTAAATTGGAGTGCCGGGTAACGGCTGGCCATACTTGGCCATACCTGGCGTGTGAACCAAGTCACAGCATCGACGTTGGCGTGGTAGTCCATGGACCCAACAAATAATAGGGTCCCCGTATTGTAACTTGTTTCGGATGACGCGAAGCTCTTGGTATCAACGCCATTAGGAAGAACGCTCACCTGGGCGCTTGCATCGTGCGCCAGCAATTTGGCCTGATCGAGTTCACTCACCACGGTGTGCAAATCGCACCCGGCAACTAAACGAGCCTCGATATGTTGCAGAAGGCGTGCAGTTCTACGGGCCACTATTTTTTTGGGCAGATTCGTGGTTTCGGCGGCGTAGCGAAGCATTAACTCTGATTCGATGTTGTGCCAGTCGAGCAGGATCGACGGTTTCGGGGAAACGGCTCGGAAAACTTCCAGATACGAAAAAAGGTGGCTGCTTTCGATTTGTATGGAATCGAAGGAGCGCCTGGCAAGAATGCTTTGCAGCGATGCGGCCACTCGATCGGACGAATAGTTCAGGACAGTCAGAGGTATCGGACCGAGAAGACCTTTTACGATCGCACCCGGAGTATAACCGCGGTTTCTTACAGCAGTAATAATTTCCTCAAAATTAGCGCCGGTCGGAGGAGATACGGGCTGTTCGTCCGGTTCCATGATTTGAAAGAGCGTCACGGAACAGCGCTCCGCCAGCGAACTGGCCAGGTGAAGACTACGGAGTCGGGCACCGGAGTTGACAGGCCACAACTGGTGGGGGGTAAAGAAGAGAATTCTCAAACGCTGCTTTCACTAATTGATGGGTGAATTCAGTCGATCCATTTCGTATTTTACACGGAACTGCTCCTATTCCGGCGCTTAACAGCACTCAGCTCGTCCAGCAGTTCGGCGGTCGTCTTCCTTCCGAGAGGCTGATAGTGCCACGCACAGGGCTGAAGAAAAGAGTTGCGGGGACAGCACTGAAAACGCTCCGTTCGGTGGGCGCCTTCTCCCTGGCGGCCGAATCGCAACGCCGCAGAAATTCATTGCTGATTCTTTGCTATCACGGCATTTCGCTCGACGACGAACACCAGTGGTGGCCGCACCTGTATATCACGCCCCGGCAGTTTCGGGAAAGACTGGAGAGCCTGCGACGCTTCGGCGCCTCGGTTTTGCCGCTCGGCGAAGCGCTGATCCGGCTCAAGTTAAACTCCCTGCCTCCGCGCAGCGTGTGCATCACTTTCGATGACGGCTTCTACGATTTTCTGCGCCACGGGGTGCCCATCCTGAAAGAATTCGGATTTCCGTGTACGTTGTATTTGACAACGCACTATTGCGATTACAAACTGCCGATCATTAGCCTAATTCTTGATTATTTATTGTGGAAGTCAGGCAGAAGTGTGATCACGCTGCCGCAATTCGGGCTGATGCAAAATATGCCGCTAGCGACCTTCGCAGATCGCCAGGTGGCAGTGAAAGGGCTGCTGCAATGGGCGGAACAAAGAAACATGAACACCGTCAGCAAGGATGAGGTTGCCCGGCAGCTCGCGACGCATCTGCATGTCGATTACGACTTGATCCTGCAGTCCAGAATCCTGCAAATTATGAGTCCGGCGGAAGTACAGGCGGCGGCAAAGGCAGGTGTCGATATTCAATTGCACACACACCGGCATCGAACGCCCAAAGATCCGGCTTTGTTCTTTCAGGAAATCGACGAAAACCGGAAACGGATCATTGATTTGACCGGAGTAACGCCGACCCACTTCTGTTATCCGAGCGGGCAATACTCGCCGGAGTTCTTCGGATGGCTCGAGTCGTCCGGCGTGGAGAGCGCAACCACGTGCGAAACGGGTCTGGCTTTCCGGCGCTCGCAAAGCATGAAGCTGCCGAGGGTTTTGGATGACAGCGGCATGAATCTGCTGCGCTTTGAGAGTGTGATGTCCGGCTTGTTTGTTTGAAGCAGAAGCCCGCGTGCAAGCCGGGCTCCCCTTTTCACTTCTCGACTGGCATTTTCGTTTTGCAAGCTGGATCGTGGCCGGTCGCCCAATACCAGGATTGGCTTTTGCAAAAGCCCGCAGCTCCTCAAACATCGTTGGAATATCGTAATCGAATTGCGCGGCGTACGCCTCTCGAAACGCATACAACTCTTCTAAAGTTTCGTCACTGATCGCAGTGTCCAGCGAGTAATTGTTCTGGTGTGCAGATGAATGAGTATTGGTAGCCATAGGATTGAACGATTCTCTAAGGAACACGCGCACAACGGGCCCGGGATCAAGCGGCCGCCCGAAGGACAGACGATTTCCTTGCTGAATGGCGGCGCTTGGCTCATGCAAAAGCAGGTGACGGCGAGCTTTGCAAAAGCTTGCGCGTATGCGCTCCGGGAATGTTCTAACGCGTGACGCTCTGGCCGGTTTCCTTCCCGCCTGGCTCGCCGGTTGTGGACGGATCTCAGCCGATCCACGTCTTGCTTAAATGACTCGGAAAAAACACTCGCCCTTATTAGCGGCGAAAGTGTCTATATGGGATGCCTACTACGCCACACACCGAGCGCCATTTTACGTCGGGCGAACTGGTTCGTGACATTGTCATTGGGATGTCGGATGGGTTGACTGTGCCGTTTGCCTTGGCCGCTGGCTTGTCGGGAGCGGTCGGTTCGACGCACATCGTGATTACGGCCGGGTTCGCGGAGATCGCGGCAGGGTCGATCGCGATGGGGCTGGGCGGGTATCTCGCCGCGCGTAGCGATGCCGATCATTATGCGGCCGAGCGCGGCAGGGAAGAGCAGGAGATTGTCGAAATGCCGGAAGAGGAAAAGCGCGAAGTGGCGTTACTCTTCCGGGAGTATGGACTAACGAGCGAAGATGCAGTAACGGTGACGGATGCGCTGGCAGCGCGGCCCAAGGCGTGGGTCGATTTTATGATGCGCTTTGAACTGGGATTGGAGGAGCCGCAAGCTGGGCGCGCACTGCACAGTGCTGCCACTATCGCGTTCTCGTACATCGCGGGCGGATTGATTCCGTTGTCGCCCTACATGCTGGTACCCGACATGCAGCGGGCTTTGTGGTTGTCCGTCGCGCTGACGTTGTGCGCACTGGCCGTGTTCGGCTACCTGAAGGGACGTGCTTCGGGAACGTCTCCCTTACGAAGCGGGCTGCAGACAACTTTAATCGGAGGCTTGGCGGCTGCTGCTGCGTTTGGGCTCGCGAAAGCTATTTCCTAATTTGTGACGCCAACCTGGCTAAGCATCCAGGCGTATTCAAAGGCGGTATCTTTTAATTTGTCATAGCGTCCTGAAGCGCCGCCATGGCCGGCCGGATCCATTTTGATTTTGAGCAGGAGCGGATTGCTGTCGGTCTTGAGGCGGCGCAGGCGGGCGACATACTTGGCCGGTTCCCAGTACATGACCTGACTGTCGTTGAGACTTGTCGTAACCAGCATGGCGGGGTAAGCGCGCTTCTCTAGATTGTCGTAAGGACTGTAAGTCTTCATGTAATCGTAGGCGGCCTGCTCGTTGGGATTGCCCCACTCGAGATACTCGCCCACGGTAAGAGGAAGGGTCGCGTCCAGCATGGTGTTCATCACGTCGACAAAGGGAACGGCGGCGTGAACGGCGCGGAAAAGATCTGGGCGCAAATTAACGACAGCGCCCATCAGAAGGCCGCCGGCGCTGCCGCCCTCGATCATCAGGCGGTTGGAGGACGTGTATTTTTGCTGGATCAGGTATTCGGCGGAATCGATGAAGTCGTAAAACGTATTTTTCTTCTTCAGTAACATGCCGTCTTCACGCCATTGCTCGCCCATTTCGTCGCCGCCGCGAATGTGCGCGATGGCATAGGCAACGCCGCGGTCGAGCAGAGCGAGACGACTACTGGAAAAAGTGACGGGCATGCCCAAGCCGTAAGAACCGTAAGCGTAAAGGAAGAGCGGAGCATGGCCGCCGCGCTGGAAACCCTTTTTGTAGACGATCGATATCGGGACTTTTGTACCGTCACGCGCGGTCGCCCAGAGGCGCTCCGATACGTATTGCTTAGGATCGTAGCCGCCCGGCACCTGCTGCTGCTTTAACAGATGGGATTCGTTCGTAGCGGTGTCGTAATCGAAAACGGTAGCCGGCGTAATGAAACTTTGATAGGTGTAGCGATAAGTGGAAGAGTGGTAGTCGGGTGTGTTCTCCGGAGAGGCTGAGTATATCGGCTCGGGAAACTTGATCTCGCTCCATTGATCCTTCCTGAAATCGTAAACCCGCAGATGGTTTAGTCCTTCGTGTTTTTCGAGCGACACGGCAAAGTTCTGAAACAGATCGACGTCCTCAATTAAAGTGCCACTGCGCGCAGGCACGAAAGGCTTCCAATTGGTGGGGGATAAATCGGCTTCCGAAGCCGTCATGATGGCGAAGTCTTTGTTGTCGCGATTCGTTCGGATATAAAACAGCTGTTCGCGATGGTCGACGTAATAACGGTGCTTAGATTTGCGCGGCAGGAATACTGAGAAGTCTTTGTGCGGCTCGCTGGTTTCGACGAAGCGAACTTCCGTCGTGTCTTTGCTTTCGATTCCGAGGAACACGTATTCCTTGTCGCGGGATTTGTTGAGGTGAATGTCGTAAAGTTCGTCTTTTTCGTCGTAAACGGGCTCGGATTGCGAGCGGCCCAGGACGTGGCGGAACAGCTTGTCGGTGCGCTTGGTGACGGCATCTTCCGTTGTCAGGAAAATCGTCTTGTTGTCCGCCGCCCATTGGACGGAGGTGACGCGTTCGGCGGAATCGGGCAGTGTAATGCCGCTGCGCAGATCCTTTACCTGCAAAGTGTACTGGCGAAAGCCGGAGTAGTCGAGCGTATACGCCAGCAGGTTCTGATCGTCACTGACAGCAAATGCGCCCAGGCCGACAAATTTCCGGCCTTGCGCGAGTTCATTCAGATCGAGCAGCACTTCTTCCGGCGCCTGCATGCCGCCGCGGCGACGGCAGCGGATGGGATATTGCTTGCCTTCTTCGGTGCGGGAGTAGTAGAAGTAGTCGCCCTGGCGGGCGGGCACGCTCAAATCGGTCTGCTGAATGTGGCTGAGCATTTCCGTATAGAGCGAGTCGGCAAACGGCTGTAAGTTCTTGGTCTGCGCGGCGGTGTAGGCGTTTTCGTCTTCGAGATATTTGAGTACCGCGGGGTTCTTCTTCTCGCGCAGCCAATGATAATTGTCGATCACGGTCGAGCCGTGGCGAATTTCGTGATGCTCGATGGCTGGGGCAATGGGCGGTGTTTCAGGAGAAGGTGTCTGCGCAGAGACGTTCGATACGGAAGTAAGAGACATGAAGAGGATCAGGGCCTTGTACTTCATTATCAAAGAAGACCATAATGTGACGGCAAAGTGCCGGAGCAAGCTTCATGCACTTGGTTTAAGCCCATAATTTTGTCACACTGGATATGGGATTTATGTCTCAGAAACGTGCTCATGTGGTTCTTCCTGACGATTTGCTGGCCGCTGTCGATGCGCTGGTTGGATCGCGCGGCCGAAGTGCGTTCCTCACCGAGGTGGTTCGGGAAGCGGTGAACAAGCGGCACCTCCTCGACATCCTGAACAGCCCAGAGCCGGTCTGGAAAGACGAGGACCATCCTGAGCTGGCGGAAGGGTCTGCTGCCTG
Source organism: Bryobacteraceae bacterium (assembly GCA_965277435.1). GTDB lineage: Bacteria > Acidobacteriota > Terriglobia > Bryobacterales > Bryobacteraceae > Bog-105. Next base: position 672,159 of record OZ255821.1, read on the forward strand.
GATCCGTAGGATGCGCGACGAGGATGACCGCTTGGCGCGGGAAAAGATGGGCGACTCGTGGCATGGGAAGGAATGACCGTCTTCCTGCCGGATTCCAACATCCTGGTCGACGCGCTGAACGCGAAACGCGGCCGCAGCGAACTGCTGCGGGACTTGCTCTCTAAGGGACATCGGCTGGCGTGCTGCCCTATCACCGTGGCCGAAGTTTATTCCGGGATGCGGTCTCACGAGGCTGCCAAGACAGATCAGTTTTTGTGGGCTCTCGTCTGGTATGACGTTTCGCGCGACATCGCGAGACAGGCGGGACGCTGGCGCTTCGAATGGGCACGGCAGGGCTCGACCCTTTCTCTTCCAGACGTTTTAATTGCGGCGACGGTACTGGAACATGGGCTAACACTCATCACCGATAATCGGAGGCATTTTCCGATGCCGGGGCTATCGATCTACCCGCTACCTGCAACACACTGAAGTACCGCTTTAAATCCTCCGCGGATTCGCTGCGATAGTGGTAACGAGGTCCAACGTGCCGGCGATCGCAAAACAAACCATAGCGGAAGAAGCAAAGCAGATTTTGGAGGACCTGTGCGTCGAACGCGCCAACTTCGAAGGCGGTTCGCTGGCAGTAAAGAGTCCCGTGAGCGGCGAGGTCATCGGACATTGTGCGACGGTGAACGGCGGAGCGGTAGATGCGGCAGTCCGGCAGGCACAGCAAGCTTTCCTTGAGTGGCGGCGAGTACCGGCTCCGCTGCGGGGGGAGCTCGTGCGGCTGCTGGGCGATGAACTGCGCGCGGCAAAAACTTCGCTGGGACAGCTGGTCACGATTGAAGCCGGAAAGATCGCTTCAGAAGGCTTGGGCGAGGTGCAGGAGATGATCGACATCTGCACCTATGCGGCGGGTTTATCGCGGCAATTATGCGGAGCCACCATCACGACCGAACGGGCGCACCATCGCATGATGGAGATCTGGCATCCGTTAGGGGTGACCGGGATCATTTCAGCATTCAACTTTCCCGTGGCGGTCTGGTCCTGGAATGCTGCGCTGGCGCTGGTTTGCGGAAATGCGATTGTGTGGAAACCTTCGGAGAAGACACCTTTAACAGCGCTGGCGACACAAGCCTTATTTGAGCGTGCCGCCAAGAAGTATGGCGGCGTACCGGCCGGGCTTTCCACCGTCTTGATCGGCGGCAAGGATGCGGGCGAGGCGCTGATCGATCATCCGTTGGTGGCGCTGGTGTCGGCGACCGGATCGACCGCCATGGGGCGGCAGGTGGGCCCACGAGTGGCCGCGCGATTTGGCCGCAGCCTGCTCGAACTGGGCGGCAACAATGCGGCGATTGTTTGTCCTTCAGCCGACCTGGAACTGGCTTTGCGTGGGATTGCCTTCGCAGCTATGGGCACGGCCGGCCAGCGCTGCACCACGCTGCGACGGCTCATCGTGCACGAGAGTATTGCGACGCCGCTATTGAACCGGTTGAAGCAGGTGTATAGTTCGGTGTCGGTCGGCGATCCGCGCGAAGCCGGAACGCTGGTTGGGCCGCTGATCGACTGGCGGGCGTTCGATGCGATGCAGAAGACGCTATCGGAAGTGAAAGAGGCGGGCGCCAAGGTGACAGGCGGCGAGCGCGTGAGCGTGCCCGGCCTCGAGAGCGGCTATTATGTTCGGCCGGCGCTGGTCGAGATGACGGCTCAGACGAACACCGTCAAACGCGAGACCTTTGCCCCTATCTTGTACGTCTTGCAGTACCGCGATTTCGAAGAGGCCCTGCGTATGCATAACGATGTGCCGCAAGGATTGGCCTCCTCGATCTTTACAACCGACTTGCGGGAGGCAGAAATGTTCCTGTCGGCGGAGGGCTCGGATTGCGGGATCGCGAACGTGAATATCGGGCCGTCGGGCGCGGAAATCGGCGGAGCATTTGGCGGAGAAAAAGAGACCGGAGGCGGGCGCGAATCGGGTTCCGATAGCTGGAAGGCTTACATGCGACGGGCGACCAACACGGTGAATTACGGCAAGGATTTGCCCTTGGCGCAGGGTGTACACTTCGACGTCCAATAAGAAAAAATCAGTAGAGAAGATTCCGTATTCCGAGAAAGCAGTGGGGCAGCGGCTCACTCACTCTTCGGAATACTCATGTTCGTTGCTGCCTCCAAGAATTCGATCGTCCGATTCACTGTATTGCTGATGGCCGGAAGCGGGGGGCTTTGGGGTCGTCCGCTAGCTGGTACGGCTGCTGCGGGAATTCAACCGTTCGCCGTGGCGCAGGGCGTGAAGGCCGTGAAACTGGTGCTCACTACGCAAGCCGATGTCTCCGGAGCTTTCGGGCTTAGCTCGAAAGCGCAGCGCGGCCAGTATGTCTATAATGCGCTCACGAACACAGCCCGGCAAAGCCAACCGGCACTGCTGCAGGCGGTCAGTCAGATGGGGCTGATCGGTACGGGCTACTACATTGCGAATTTTGTGATGGTGCAAGCGCCTGCCGGAACAACCATCAGCACGACCCAGTTACAGGAACTGCAGGCGCGGCCAGAGGTGCAGACAATCGAAAGCGTGAACTCGATTAATCCAAAATTGCCATCCGCAACCGCGCCGCCAGTAGGCACGCTGCCGCCCGGCAGGGGCATCGAAAAGAACCTGCAATTCATCAATGCGCCGGCAGTGTGGGCGCAAGGCGGATCAGGTCAGGGAGTTACTATTGGCGTGGTAGATACCGGTTTCGCCTGGGATCATCCGCTCCTGAAGACGCAGTATCGTGGGATGTCCGCAAAGGGCGTGGACCATAACTTCAACTGGTGGGATGCGGTGCACGCGACGCTCACATCAGGGACAAATCCCTGTGGTGTCAACCTTCAGGAGCCGTGCGATGATTTCGGACACGGCACGCATGTAGCGGGCGCGGCGCTGGGCGGGAATGGAAAGGACTACCAGATTGGGGTCGCGCCTGACGCCCGGCTCATCGGATGCCGGGACATGGACCGCGGCTATGCGAGCACCGGTGCAACCTTCGAAGAGTGCATGCAGTTCATGCTCGCGCCCTGGGATTTGAGCGGCCAGAATGCCGATGTGACGAAAGCGCCGGATGTGGTCGTTCATCCTTATCATTGCTATGCGTCGGGAGCGTCCTGTATCGACGACCCGGTGATGAACATGGTGTATTGGAACCTGTACGCGGCTGGTATTACGAGCGTAGTGGCGGCGGAGGATAGCGGGGCGGCTTGCGGTGGAGCGGCCACCTGGCCACAGGTCTATCCGATCGCCATCGTCACCGGCGCGCTGGATTTCGATCCGACCAGTGGCAACCCGTCCAGTGTGATTGCCGGCTACAGTGCCATCGGAGCGCAGCAGGGTACGATTTTCAAACCGGACATCGCCAGTCCGGGAACACAGATTCTCTCGGCAACACCAGGCGGCAACGTGGCCGCGATGAGCGGAACGTCTGTCGCGGCGTCTCAGCTGGCAGGAGCTTTCGCGCTGATTCTAAGTGCCCGCCCCGCGTTGCAGGGAAAGCCGGAACAGATGTGGCGTCTGATCGGCACAGTGCCGCCGCAGCAGGTCGAAATTGGCGCTTGCGGCTCGCCGGCGGCATCACCCAATTTTATATACGGTTGGGGCAATCTGGACGTCAGTGTCATGCTCGGCATGGCTGGCGCGAACTAGCTGTTGGTGGCACGGACACTTTGTTCGCCTTGTTGGGAGTCGTCTTGGCCGGCTCTTCCTTGCGTTGAGCACTCTTGACGAAGTGACCTTGGGCTAAACCGTATTAGATTCTTACCTGCCAAGTCCTAAACAAGACTGCTCAAACAAAACGGTCACAGCGTCAAGTTTCGCCGTGAAAGTCTTTCGAATAATCGTGAAACCGTGAACGCAGAGCTTGCACAGGTTTTGTTAGTGAGCTCGGCTGTGAAAGAAGCAAAGATGGCAGGCTAAAGCCTACCCCACGGGTCTCAAGGGCTTCATCGCGAAACTATCGGGACTTCGTCACTTGAAGGAGCGGACTTCGCTAAGGCGATCGAGCCATTCGACCAGCAAAGCACGTTCAGCTTCAGTGAAGACCTTCGGTTCAGACGGATGCGCCGCTTCAGCGCCGGTGATGAGAGCTCGTAGCGTGGTGGCTGCTGCGGCAACGGTCGGAGCAGGCAAGATGGGTCGATCCGTGACAATGGCTGCCAGTGCCGCATCGCACGCTGTCTCCGAAAGGGACATATCACGCTGCTCGCCCGTCATGCCGAGTAGCGTCATCACCGTGCCGCAGGCGGCTGCATGGAAGAGATGCGCTGCTCGTTCTTCGCTGACACGCAGCCGTCCAGCCGACGCTACGCGCTGCATGTGATCTCGCAGCATGCGGTGTGATCGTTGAGCAGCCAAGCTCTCCATTCCTGGATGAGGGTCTGCATACATCAGCAGATAGAGCTCAGGGTTGGTCAGCCCGAACTGTACGTGCAGCCTCCAGCCCGCCCGCAGTGACTCGACTGGATCTTCTGTATCGACCGGGGGCCGCTTCTTCGCCATGTAAATGTCAAAACCATAGTTCGCGACTGCATTCAGCAAGCCCGCTTTGTCGTTGAAAAGTCGATAAAGAATAGGCGGCTGCACGCGTGCAGCTTCGGCCACCGCCCGGGTTGTGAGGGCGTCGCGGCCGCCTTTGGCGAGCAGAATCATCGCTGCTTTGAGGATGCGTTCACGATGGCGGCCGATCGTCTGACTTCCTTTTGTCACGAAATTATTCTACTTGCCTGTTTCCTCTGTGATCAACAAAGTGGTAACAATGAAAACAGGAGGCATCTTTTGATTTTGGCTTTCGCGAGAGGTGAACAAGCATGATCGTCGTGACAGGTGCGACCGGCCAGTTGGGCCGCCAAGTTGTGGAAGGTCTTCTGAAGAAGCTTCCGAGTGCTCAGATCGGGGTAAGCGTTCGAAATCCGGAGAAGGCTGTAGATTTCAAGCAGCGTGGCGTCCGAGTGCGCCAAGGTGACTTTGCAGATCCGGCAAGATTGACGGAGGCGTTCGGCGGGTCTGAGCAGCTGCTGATCGTCTCGGTCAATAAATTTGGAGCCGAGGCCGTCCGGCAGCATGGCAACGCCATACAGGCGGCGAAGAACGCCGGCGTCAAACGCATCCTCTACACCAGCCATCAGGGAGCGAGTCCGTCATCCGCCTTTGTACCCGCCAGAGATCACGCAGCGACAGAAGCGCTGCTGCAATCGTCTGGGATTCCGTATGTCTCACTACGCAATGGATTCTATGCGGAATCGGCGCTGTTCCAATTGGGCGGCGTAACGCAGACCGGGAAGATCTCCCTTCCCGAAGATGGACCGGTCTCCTGGACCGCGCGTGCCGACCTTGCGGAAGCCGCTGTGGCGGCGCTCATCGAACCCGGCCTCTTCGATGGGATCTCGCCACCACTCACCAGCTTGCACGCACTGGACTTTGCAGACATCGCAAAGATTGCCTCGGAGATTCATGGCCGTAACGTCGTACGGGAGACAGTCAGCGATAAAGGTTATCGGAAGGCGGTAATGTCGCAAGGGCTTCCCGAGGAGATAGCCGATGGACTCGGGAGCTTTTACAAAGCAGCTCGAGCGCGCGAATTCGCAGTCGTCGATCTAACGCTGGAGGGTCTGCTAAGCCGTAAACCCATGGCCATGAGGGATATTCTGAACGATTTCCTGTCGAAACCCGATGGCAAACTTTTCTAGCTGAGATTAGGGGGCGAGACCACGAGTGATCATTCACCTCTCACGTTCTCATCATCCTTGGTTGACCGAACAGAGTCTCCGCTCGCAGGATTGGTCCTCGGAAACGCGCTAGCCGCAATTTCTCACGAGTATAGATAGCCAGGAGCCGTTCAATCTGAGATAAACATAAGAACCACCAAATGTTTAGAGCAGAGAGAAACGGCCCTAGCCTATGACAGAGTGTAGCCAAGCGGGTTTTGAGTTTCAGGCATTATTTTCCAGAGAAGTCATCGGGCGATTCGATGGCGGCCAGATCACCTCCGACGGCGGAGGGTTGCTGCTGCGCGAAGTGGAGCGGCGCGCACGCATCCTGGAACGCTTCGCCGGTTGCTTCAGCGATCACCGCGCGGTGGATCGGATTGAGCACAGCGTGGCGGAATTGGTGGCGCAACGGATTTATGGGGTAGCGCTGGGTTATGAAGACCTGAACGATCATGATCAGCTGCGCGCCGATCCGTTGCTGGCGGTGTTGGCCGGCAAGCGCGACCCGGAAGGCCACGACCGCAAACAGGAGCGCGATCGCGGCAAAGCACTGGCGGGCAAGAGCACGCTGAATCGTTGGGAGTTGACGCGCGCTGAGCCCGCCGAGGGGGAGCGCTACGCCAAGATCGTCATGGATACCGAGGCGATCGACCGGCTGCTAGTGGAAGTGTTTTTGGAAGCCTACGCCACGCCGCCAGAAGAGATTGTGCTCGACCTGGATGCCACCGATAATCCGCTCTACGGCCAACAGGAAGGCCGCTTCTTCCACGGCTATTACGGCCACTACTGCTATCTGCCGTTGTACATCTTCGCGGGCGAACATCTGTTGTGCGCGCGGCTGCGGCCTTCCAATATCGATGCCTCGGCGGGCAGCCAGGAAGAAGTCGAGCGCATCGTAAAACAGATTCGGGCTCGCTGGCCGGTGGTGCGGATCGTTCTGCGCGCCGACTCCGGCTTCTGCCGGGACGAGTTGATGAGCTGGTGTGAAGCCCACCAGGTTCACTATGTATTCGGTCTGGCGCGGAATCCGCGACTCCGTAAGACGATCGACGCCGCGATGATCGAAGCGCACCGATTACACCAGCAAACCCAACAGGCCGCCCGCGTCTTCACCGAGTTCGCCTATCGAACGCATGACTCCTGGCAATGCAGCCGTCGCGTCGTGGCGAAAGCCGAGCAGTTGGTCAAGGGCGAGAATCCACGCTTTCTCGTCACTTCGCTCGATGCCCTCAGCTGGCCGGCGCAGTCGCTGTACGAGCAACTGTATTGTGCACGCGGCGAAATGGAGAACCGCATCAAAGAACAGTTTTCCCTGTTCAGCGACCGCACCAGCACCGCCTATCTGCGTTCCAACCAACTGCGACTGTATCTCTCTTCGATGGCTTACCTGTTGCTCGAAGGCTTCCGGCGGCTGGGTCTCAAAGGGACTCAGATGGCGAAGGCACAGTGCCAAACCATCCGTCTCAAACTGCTCAAAATTGGCGCGCTGGTGCGCGTCACCGTACGGAAAGTCTGGGTTGCATTCTCCAGCGGCTACCCGGACCAGCTTCTGTTCGCCCGCGTCTTTCAGCAACTCCAGTGTTGACTCTGACAGTGGTTTGGTTCTTTGACAATTCTTTCTTTACCTTTGCGAGCGCCCTTCAAGCCCGTGCGCCTGCCTTGCTCTCCTACGCGCTCTTCGTTGCCACTTCCCCGCGTTCCGTGCCACACCAGCCCTTATCATCGCTAGCATGGCCCTCTGGTGAGAAGGTCAGGCTAGCAAAGTTTGACGCAACAGCCCCCCAAAACAGAAAAAGGGCCAAGCGGCGAACCGCTTGGCCCTTCGTTCCTGCTTCTTACTGAATCAGCTGCCGCTTATTTCGGGCAAACGAGCTTCTTGACCTGATCTTCAGCCAGAGGCTTGGCGTTCTTGGCGGCCGGAGGCATGCTCTGGCTGCTGTGAGGCACCAGGTAGACTTCCATACGACGGTTCTTGTCGGCTTCAGTCGTCTGCGAACCCTTGCGTTCCTTGGTGTTGGAGGTTCCGCAAGCGCCTGGCTTCGTTTCCGAAGTCTGGTCTGTGCCGACCCAATCCAATGGCGAAAGTGAATCCGTTTCAGTACGGAACTGTTCTCGTCGTGCGAAACAGAAGAATCGCCATGCCAGCAAACATCAAGAACGTAAGGCAATAATAGAGCCATCGTCCAGCGGGCCAAATAAGCCGCGGTAAGACGTCACTGAAGACGGACCTCGCTATCTGTACTTCAGGGTAAGGCCGCTGCAATCCCTGCTCTGTCGCAAAGCTTTTCGCGAGCCAAGTGGCACGAACGTTCGATAGCAATAGAGCAAGAAAGAAGATCGACATGACGCCGCCACTATGGGTGATCTTAGTTGCAGCAACCACGCTCAACAAATAGATAAGGAACGCCGAAGTAGCTGCAAAGCGGCTTGTTCGGCGAATTCCGACCCCGGCCAAGTAGTAATAGGCCGCGTCCAGCAGGTTCGCGGCACTGCCGTTCCTGCTTAGACTATTGATAACAGTGAACACCGCCAGGACGACACAAACCCAGTAGCCCTGGGTGCCGAGAAGATCGACATCTTCTGCGTACTTAATACGCGGCCAGAAAAGGGTTTTGAGGCGGCTTTCAGGCTTCGGTGTTGATTCTGATAGGCCGAGAACTTGCATGCATAAACCAAACTTCGATGAAGTCTAACAGGTAATGAGCGGCTTATCCATACCCACGGAATCTGCTCGGGCTATAGCGTGGCTTCGCGTGCAGGTCACCTCCTCTACAGTCAGAAATGACATGCGCTGATTGAGTAATTAACGCCGACCAGACGGCTGCTACACAATCCATGTGTCCGTAAGCGACTAGGATATTGAGCCCACGCAAACGAGCACGCTCGATCTGGAAATCGGCTTCGGCCGAGGATTAACAGTGCCGAGATTTTAAATTAGCGCTTAGACGAAAGCCCCCCAGACAGAAGAAGGGCCAAGCGGCGAACCGCTTGGCCCTTCGTTCCTGCTTCTTACTGAATCAGCTGCCGCTTATTTGGGGCAACCGAGCTTCTTGACCTGATCTTCAGGCAGAGGCTTGGCGTTCTTGGCGGCCGGAGGCATGCTCTGGCTGTTGTGAGGCACCAGGTAGACTTCCACACGACGGTTCTTGTCGGCTTCAGTCGTCTGCGAACCCTTGCGTTCCTTGGTGTTGGAGGTTCCGCAAGCGCCCGGCTTCGTTTCCGAAGTTTGGTCTGTGCCGACCCAATCCACCTTGATGCGCGACGGATCGACCTTGGCGCAGGTACCGGTGCCACCGCTCAGGACGGCAGCCGCGTTCAGCACGCGTTGCTCATCCAGATCGTTGGCTGCGGCAGCCCTGCGGCCACGGCGGCCTCGAGCGGCTACTGCTGCTGCCTTGGCCTTTTCGTCGGTATCGCGATGGCCCACGAGCACGATGTCGTAGTCACCCGATGCCACCTTCGGAGCGGCGTCATCGATCAGGACGCGCTTGCCGCAGTTGTTGACGCGAGCGTTGTTCTTGGCGTAGATCACGTCATCCAGCCGGACGAACTGCGGCGGGCAGTTGACCGTGATGGTGGTCGATTGCGAAGCGGTCTGACCTTGTTCGTCAGTGACCGTCACAGTCGCCGTGACTGTCTTGCTCTGATTTTGCGCACCACCCTCAAAGTTGAGGCTGGAGGAATCGAACGTGGCGTTGGCGCTGCTATCGCCCGTGACGCTGCCTTCGCTGACGGTCCACTTGTAGGTCAAGTTGCCGCCGCAAGCGGAAGCCGTGGCTGCTGCAGTCAGTTTCGCCGTGTGTTGGCCGTTGGTATCGGCGGCGCAACTGAGCGTGGGCTGATCAGCCGAGACGCTGCTGATAGTCGGAGCGGCGGCGCTGATCGTCAAGGTAGCCGTTCCAGTCACCGGAGCAACCGGCGGAGGCGGCGCCGGAGGATTCCAGCAGCGGGCCGGGAACTTCTTCGGCTTCTCCATCGGCGGCGGCGGCGGAGTGGTATCCGTGACCGTCACCTGGATGTTCGAAGTGCTGGTGCCCGTGGGCGTATAGCTGAAGTCTGCGCTGTCGCTGCCCTGCGCCTGGCCATTGACGGTCCAGGCAAATTTCAGTTTGCGCGCCGCATCGATACCAGGAAGCGTCGCGTGCAGATTCACCGGCTTGTTAGGACAGATAGTTCCCTCGGCGCCAGAGATTGTCGGCGTCGGCAGTGGCGCCGGAGGCGGAGGGGCAGGCGGCATATCGGGGCACTTCACGTTGCCCGCGAAATACACCAGACCGAGAGTCCCTTGAAAAGAGTTCAGCTTATCGTGGGCCGGAATATAGACTCCGCCCGACGGGAAGTTCGGAAGTCCGTACGTGGGATTGCGAGACCAGAAGCCACGCGCATCCACCCGCAGACCCCAATGATCTGTTAAATGCCATTTGACACCGCCACCGTAGTTCAATCCAACCTGCAGATTGTCGTTCAGGTTCTGAGCGCCGAACAGCGCGGCGTTGGCAGGTTGCCTGGCCAAATTCTTGGAGTGTTCGGTAGGAGTGAACTGAATACCGTTCACGCCCACTGTCAAATACGGCTGAACCTTTGAACCGCGCGGTCGCAGATTCACAATCGGATTCAAACCGAAGTAATAATTATTGCCGGAAAAGCCATAGGCCGGCAGAGGAGTTAATGTTCCTGGCTGAAATCCGCTCGATTGCCGGAATTCCACGTTTGCCTGCGCGTCGTCGGCCCAAAGTTCAATGCCGAGGTACGCAGACGGATTATAGGTAAGACGAAGGCCGCCAACCCAGCCATCGACCAACTTAGTTGTCAAGCCGCGCATTACCTGCCCGGAGGTTGTAATGCCACCAAATGGATCGATTTCAACCAGGTCGGGATATTGATCCTGTCCGTTCCCTGCTGACTTCACAGTCTTGGTTGAATTCGTTGTCGTAGTACTTGTCGTGCCCTGGCTATTTGTATCTTGCGCATAAGCTAAAGTGCCGAAACACATTGCTGCACATAAAATGCCAGAACTAATCGGCTTAAATCCGAGCCGAGTGTTCATCCTGCTCCTCCAAAACGAGAGTGTAACCCACCACCAGAAATGATGTCAGTAGAATAGGTTCGCACAAACCCCATCCTGTTTCATCAGTTTACTGAAATTAATCCAACAAAAACAGCACTTTAGCGCCTTTTTGCTGGACGACCCCTAGCAGACCGAAGGTATCCCGGTATCCCAGCGTACGTATCGGTTGAATCAAATGCCGCGTGCTCTCCGAACTGTCCAGACCCATTCGGCGGACAGATGCAGGCGTTTACCTGCAGCACGTTGCCTTGCCGACACCGCTTGGTAAGTAGTGTCAGCTTGCTTCGAAGTGGAAGTCGCTGTCGACCGCCCGGATTCTTCCCTGAGATAAACCCCTGCGGCCGATCGCTCCACCCCGATTGTAAATACTTCCAACAATTGATCTTAGCGGATATTGCTGCCATCGCGAAAGAGAATTCCGAGATCTGTGGTTATTCCGTAGAGACGCCCGGACGCCAAATCGGGCTGCCAGAGCTGTCGAATCCGCAAAGAAGGAATGGCGGTAGGAACTTCTTTCCAGGGGTCTCCGGCCTTGGCCGATTGATAAAGTTGGCCGTATTCGACCGCATAAGCAGCGCCCTCGGTGTTCGTGAAAACAACCGAAGTGACAGTCGAAACGGGAAGTCCATTCGTACTCGTGGACCAGGTAGCGCCCTCATCGGAAGACGTGTAGAGTCCGAGACGCGTCGCTGCCAAGACTGCCGTGCTCTGGCCCCCGGCAATGGCGATCTCGTTGATATCGGTTGGCGGAAGGGGAAAGTTGAGAGAGTCCCAGTGATCGCCGTAGTCTTTTGAAAGAAACAAACCCAAGTTCGTGCGACAAATCAGGTGACCGTTTGCATCGGCTGACGAGTACAGCGCATAAGCGGCCGGCGAGGAGGGCATAACGGCCAGCGTCCACTTCTCGCCTGCGTCGATACTCTTGAGCAAGCCAAGATTGGTCGCGGCGAAGACGATGTCCTGTGCGCCGCTCTTCATCGAGTAGAGCGCGCTCACTTCCGAGAGTGTCACCTCGCGAATTTTGACCACCGGCTTCACGGGCCTTGTCACGCGGGACCGCGTGCGAGTCGTGCCGCGGCGCTGCGTCGTGTGGGCTGACGCCGGTTTCTCAGCAACGGGTGGCGGAGGAGGCTGAATTACCTTCACCGCGAGCGGTTTCCAGATGCTGCCCGCGTCCGTGGTTTTAAAGATCCGTCGCGGAGTGGCCGCCAGCATTACATTAGCCTGGCTAGGCAGGCCGGCAATCGCTTTCAGATGAACACCGCCTAAACCGCGCAGGTCCTGCGAGCGCGTCCAGGTTTCGCCGTGATCGGCGCTGGTAAAGATGCCGCTGGTGTCGCCCTCCTGAGTTTCGAGAGCAACCAGTTTGTCGCCGGAGCGCGTGACAGAAGATATGGAACGGTCGACAAAACCGTGGTTCATCAGCTTGATGGTGTCGCCGCCGTTATCACTCTTGCCGATCCCTTCGTATTCGAGCGCCATATACATGGTGCCGGGATGAGAAGGGTCAAAAGCGATCGCGTTCGCTTGCGTATCGCTCAGGCTCTTCCACGCGGCGCCCCGATTCATCGATTTATAAAGACCAGTGGTCGTCCCGGCGTAGACAACGTTCGGGTTGGCCGGATCTTCGCGCACCACATGGGTGCGCCGCGACGTATTCGGAATGCCCATCAGCTTTTTCCACTGATCGCCCTTCGAGTCACTGGAATAGATGCCGCTGCAGGCGCTCGCCAGGATGAATGACGGATTGGCCGGATCGACGAATATAGAAAAGACGTCGGAATCGTCGATCATGCCGGTATGAATCGATTCCCAGGTCTTGCCGCGATCGATGCTCTTCCAGGGCAGATGACTGGTGCCGGCATAGATTGTGTCGGGATCTTTACTATCCACCGCGACTACGGTGATGCCTTGCATTTCGAGGTTGTCCGGGTCTGAAATGCGCTTCCAGTCCTTGCCGGAGTTCTCGCTCAACCAGACGCCCTGCTGGGTTCCTGCGACGAATTCGGACGGTTTGCTGGGAGCGGCGGCCAGGGCGCGCACACCAAACTTATGCACAGCTTTTACGGAGTCCCAGCTGCGGCCTTCATCGTGACTTTCAAACAGGCCTCCATCTTCGGAGGAAATCATGCCGGCAAAGTAGTGGTTCGAATCGGCCGGGTCTACCAGAATCGAGGTGACTTCGCTCAGATTGCGCTTCGGAAAATACAGCATGTCCCAGTTCTGACCCGCGTCTTTGCTGCGGAAGAGAAGTGAATTCATGCCGCCCGCGAGGACCACGTCAGGCCGCTGTGGATCAATCGCCACGCTGCGCGCCGTGCCGCCAAAAGGTCCGGTAATCGTCCAGTCATTGACTGGAGTCGTGATCGCCCAACCGGCAAGCGCAAGCGTACAAAGAGCCGTTCCAGCCACCAGCGGCGTAGAAATCGGTCGAATCATTTTCCGAGACATCTGTTTCAGCAACTACAGTATATTGTCGACGACTGTCGCCAAGGCTCTCCCTCGAAGAATCACTGGTGGTCAAGATTTCGACAGAAAGATGTGGAAAACGAAGCAGGCTGGCGGAGTTGGATCGCTTCGAAGAACGCTGGGCCGCAAAATATTCAGCCACAGTCTCACCAGTCGCTTGAAGCAGACGCCGCAACTTACCGCCTCTACTTACTATTCACTTGCTGCGCCAAACTTGGAGACTGCGCTCCAGTATGGGTGCTATCCCCTCCGTAAACTGCCGTGATCAGATGCAACCCCGGGCTCAACGCGCCGTACTTCACCGTCGCGGCGCCGTCAATCAGTTGAGCCGTCCCGTAAATCTTGGCGCCTTCGCTCAGAGTAATGCTGCCCTTCGGCGTCGGCCCGCCCTCTTCCGAACGCACGGTGACCGTGAATATCACTTCTTCATCTACCTTCGAAGGATTAGGCTTTGCGCTTAGACTCACAATTGCGCCCAACAACCCTTCCACTCTTTGCTCCAGCTTGGCGGACCGGCTCCCGCTGAACTCACGGTCCCCGCCGTAGGTTGCATGAATCGAATGTCTCCCCAACGGCAGCATGCTCGTCTTGAACGCCGCCACTCCATCGCTCAAAACCACGGTGTCCAACGGGTTCCCGCCTTCCTCAAACGTCACATTGCCCGTTGGCGTCCCGCCCTCACCCGTCACCCTCGCCGTGAACGTCACAGCTTCATTCAGAGCCGATGGATTTACGCTCGAAACCAGCGTGGTCACTGTCGCGGCTTTTTTCGCCGCTTCCACGCTCTGCACCAGCACGCTCGAGATACTTGCTTCATAAATAGCCGTACCGCTATACCTCGCCGTAATGTCGTGCGAACCAGCCGCCAATGTCCCGATCGTCAGCGCCGCGCGGTTGCCCCTTACCGGTTCTATCCCCAAAGGGTTCGTACCGTCGAAGAAGCTCACCGTTCCAATCGGTCCGTTGGCGCTTGGAATACCGCCTATCCTAGAGGTCAACGTGAACGGCTGTCCGGCTTTCGAGGGGTTTGCGCTGGAGGTCAGCATGGTGGTTGTCGCCTCAGCCTTTACCTTCTGCACGTGCGGCGCCGTGGTGCTTTTTGCATGCGCGCTATCGCCGCTGTAGGTCGCGCTCAGGATGTGATCTCCAATCGCCAGAGAACTCACGCTGAACGTGGCGATTCCTTTGTCTTGCGCCCGCAACGTAGCCGTACCCAGCTGGTTTGTGCCGTCCAGGAAATTCACCGCACCCGTCGGCGCCGCGCCTTCACTCGGCTTCACCGTCACCGTAAAGGTGACGCTCTGTCCCGAGTTAGAGGGGTTCGGCGACGAATCCAGCGTGGCCGCCGTTGCCAGCCGTTCGAGCAGAGTCGCCGTCTGCCCCGACCTTGGAACCGTGCCCGGACCGGCCGCAAAGGTCTTGGTTTGCGGATCGAAAAGGTCGGTGCTTCCCAAAGGCGTTGCAGTGATGGTGTTCAAACCGAACGCCAGCAGAACGGATCCGTTGGGCAGTCGCGTTGCCGTGTGAAAAGCTCGCGCCTGGGTCATGCACCCTGAGTTCCCCGGGCACGCCGAACTGCCCGATAGCGAAGTAAACGTCTGCGTCTCCGGATCATAAATCTCCGCGCTGGCCAGCGGATTCGCCTTCGCGTCGCGGCCGCCCGCAATCAGCACCCGCCCGTCCCTGAGCAGTGTCGCCGTATGACCCGCGCGAGCCGCTTTCAACTCTCCCGTTTTCGAAAAGGTTTTGGTCGCCGGGTTGTACAGCTCAGCAACTGACGTAACCCCGCTGTCGGCAAATCCTCCCGCAATCAAAACGTGTCCATCCTTCAGCCGCGTCGCCGTATGCGCATACAAGCCGGACGACAACTTGCCCGCCGTCGCCGTAAACTGCCCGCTCACCGGATCGTAGATCTCAGCCGTATCGGTCTGCCCGGAAAGCGAGACGTTCGGTCGGCCTCCGGCGACCAGCACCGTGCCATTCAACAGTAACGTCGTTGTATGTCCGGACCGGCCCGTCGTCATGCTCCCCGTAGACTTGAAAGTCTGGCTCAATGGATCGTATAGTTCTGCGCTCTTGATACTCTCGCCGGACGACAGATTCGCATTGTCAAGCCCGCCCACAAGCAGAACACTGCCGTTCTCGAGCAGCGTCGCCGTATGGAACGCGCGGCTGTCCGTCATCATGCCCGCGGCCGCACTAAACTTCGCCGTCTCGGGATCATAAAGTTCCGCGGTCTGCCCGATCGCCCGCGGCCCGCTAAAACCTCCAGCTAGCAGTAATTCGCCGGAGTCCAGAAGAGTCGCTGTGTGATCCGATCTTGGGTCTAGAGTAGTTGCCCCGAGTTCAAGCTGATTCGACTCCGGGTTGTACAGATTGGTCGTATTCAGAACCTTCTGTCCACTCGCCCCGCCGCTCAACAGCACACCCATGCTGCTAGCGCTCGGCTCTCCGACGGTCACCCTCACCGTCAGCGGACCCTTCTCTACGGCCGGTGCGGCAAACGATGGGTTCGTATCCACGTTCAGAGAAGCCACCGTGCCCACAGCCGTCCCCGGCGCGACATTCAAGATCAGGCGTGCCGAGGCCGATCCTTTCGTCTGGCTGACCGTTAGCCACTCCGGCGCGTTGCTCACATCCCACACCAGACCGAGAGCGGAATTCGAGCTGCTCGGATTCAGCGCGGTCACCTCTAGATTTGCGCTTCCCCCAGGAGGTATCGACAGCGAAGGGCTGCTCACGGCAAACACCGGCGGCGCTACGTTGATTTGCACCGGCAACCCTCCATACGATGGAATAGGATTGCCAAATAGCGGCTGCAAGTAAGAAGTCACGATGGAACTCAACGAAAACTGAAAACCGCTGGTCCCCTCGGGAAACTGGAAAATGGCGCCTTGATGGCTTAGAAACAGCCCAATGGAGGTTTGCGGAGGAACTCCTCCAAACGGCGCTTGCCCGCCAAACCTCTCCGTCCATTGCGCCATCCCCGTTGTCAAATTGCTTTGATCCACGGTCGTGACCGAAGGCTGTTCCCAGTTTTGCGAATACGACACATTGATGCCCGGACCTTCCGGACCCAAGCTCCCTCCGATGGTCCAGTAGCCGCTGTCCGAACTGATCGTATTGAGCGGACCATGATCGGACAAAATTGCCGCCGGTGTAGTGGCCATCGTGAACACGCGCTGATGCGTCCACCAACCGCAATTGCCGGTCCCGAAAGTTTTGCAGCCCTGGTAATTCGGCTGCGATTTGGGATTCGTCAGCACCATGTACCAGTCGGAGTTCGGATTGATGTCGTTTAACCGGTACACCGCAATCGAGTTCTGGTAAACGTTGCCGTTTAGATTCGGATCATTCACCGTCAGCTGCTGCAGTTCCGTCCATGCCTGAGCCGGCGGAGACGGCTCGGCGCCTGAGGCTCCGCTCGCCTCCTGAGCGGCCAGAAGTTCTTCGTTCCGCGCCCAGCTGGTGAACGCTTCGCTATCCGCGTTGTTAGCGCCCGCGGCCGCAGCGCCAATCTGTAGAAACTCATGCAGCGCCCCGCCTTTCGCCGCTCGTGCCGCTACCACCTGATACTCGATCGTCGGCTCGCCCGCCGCGGCTTGATTCCCGTTGAGCTTGGCTAGATCCAGACCGGACGCCGCAACCCCGAGCAGCCGCTGCAGATCTTCCGGCCGGCCGCCGACCAGGCGCACGATTTCTCCCTGGCGGAACGCCTCTTTGGCGTTTGCCAGAGTCTGTCCTTCCGCACGAACGTCGAGGTCCAAAGTACCGCCGGCCTGCCCTTGCGCCGCGGCCGGGGTGGCCGCGCCCCAGAGCCAGGCGCCTGCTATCACAAGAGATACAAAACGGGCATGCATCGTCATACACAAATCTCCTTGGTCGCTTTGCCGCGGGTCGCGTTAAACGCTTTTCGCTTTATTTACCTGTCGGAGTAACTGCATACTCCCCTGACTTGTAGAAGAAGCGATCGGGATCCGCCAGCAGAGAGTCCGAGTCGACGACAACGTCTCGAGCGCGATTCGTCGAAACAAACTTCGGATCCCCCTCGAAGGTACGGTCCCACAAATTGATTGCGTAGTACTCCGACCCCTGCGACGCATCGCTCGTATAAACCTGATTATCTGGTGGGTAATCGTTAGGGCTAACACCTACCCCGAATCCGTTGGCTTTGAGCCATTCTCCTACGCGAGCGAATCGTGGGAGTATCTTTGCACTACCCGTTAGCAGTCCGGTCCAGTCTGCCCGGGAGGCAACACGCATCGTTACTTTATAGCTGGTACCGGCTGCCGCCAGTCTCCTATTCATCCAATCTTGGGAGTTTCGAATTGCAGAGCCAGCCCTGGCGTCGTCCGCGCTCCTCCGCGTCCTTTCCCACAAAACGCCCGTCCGCGTATCGATTGCGTAACGATCAGGGCCGGCGCCAGGGACTGAAGAAAAAAAGGCCTCGGGGAAAAAACGCACCAGGTAGAGGTTTGTGCCCACGGTTTTCTGGTTGTGCGCGAGCAGTTTCAGCTCTGTGTCGAGGTGCTTGTTATAGTTGGCGAAAGCGTCAACGATGATCTGCTTCCCAAGACTGGGCGAACCGCTGAACTGCAGCGCATGCGCCAATTCAACCTGTAAGTTCAGCCCTACTACTTGCGCGCCCTGATAATACTGCCAATTCGTCCAGGCGGTCGAGACATATTTCGGATCGGCAGCTATGTAGGCAGGCGCCCCAAACTTGGTCTCCAGGCCGGACCAGCGGTTGATCAGCCCGGGCACCAAGCCTCCGTTCCCCTCGAGACCCGACCAGATATTCTCCAGGTCCAGCGGCGCCGAGTTGAGAATGCGCGTCTTCAACGCATTTATGAAAAGCGAATTATCTTCCTTCGGATCTAAGTTGGCGAGCTGAATCAACTGTTTCTCCATGCTGACGAGATCGTTGATGCTTTTTTGAACGTCCTGAGCTTGCGCCTGGTAAGCGGCTAACTTCACCTGGTCCGTGATCCTTTGTTCAACATCGGCGATCTGCTCGGAAAGGTTCGAGATGCCGGCCAGGATTTCGTCTTGCTTCTGTGCGAGCTGTTTGAGTTTTAACTGCACCTGATCCGGCGGCGTGGGACCACCGGTGAAAATCTCCTTAAGGATCCATCCGGAGACGACGTCACTAAACGGAATGTCTGCGAAAGCTTTACCGGCGAGCGCAGTCGCCAGACTTTGGAAAAGCTCCAGAAAGTTCGGCACGTATGCACTGGCGGCGGCCGCCCCCACCGTAATTGCGTTCGTTCCAGCCCGGGCGCTGGCCGGCGTTGGCGGGGCGGCAGCCGCCACGATGATGCCGTAGGAGATCGCAGGATTCGGGGTCCGCGCCGCCGCGTCGGCCTTCGCAGCAACCTGCTCGGCATAGGCGTCGATGCCTCCGTGCATCACGCTGTCGGAGAGAAACGCCTGGTTATCGAAGTCGCCGGAATGCGTGCTACCGCAGCAGATCCCCACGCCGAGCGCTTGCGCCACCACGCTGTTCGCCTGTGTCTCGGAAACCGCTGGATGCAAATCCATGTAGTCGGACACGACCGTGGTGACGAGATTGACGAACGCCACATCGAGAGCCGGATCGAAGCCTTGGAGGTCCGCCTCGAGCGTCGCGGGTTGCGCCGTGGACGGCTCGGTAGCTTGCACCTTGATTCTTAAATTCCCGCTCGCAATCGCCGCCGCGGCAGCGCCACTCAGAGGGATCGCAAACGTGCCGTTATAAAAGCTTTCTAGCGGCGCGCTTTGGATCAGGCTTGCGCCATCATACAGCTGAATGCTTCCCGCGGGTATCGGGCCGTTGGCCGTCACCATCCCTCTCAGAACGGGGCCTTCTGCTCCCCGAGCTAAGCCATCTGTCAACAAAACCGCGCCAAACAAAATCTGCACCGCGCACAGGCCGGCAGACAGTAATGGTTTCGTAGCGAAGTGATTCTTTCTCATCTTGTGCTCTCCTCCGAGGTTCATCAAGGTGTCCGGCAAACAGCCATACACCTCTCAAGCGAGAGCATGCGGTCAAAAACTGCCACGAGCGGAAAAAAAGTTTACGGCGTTGGTGAGGGCCGCGATCGATCAGCGGTCATAACTCCAAACATTGCTGGTCAGTTCGTCGCGAATGGCGGCAACATACTTTCCGTCATTCGAGAAAACTCCAAAGTTATGGATGCTGTCGTTCTCAAGCAGGTGTGCTCGCAGGCGGCCGTCAACGAAATACATAGCTGAAAAATAGAATGGGTCGAAGGAAAGAGAAGGAAGGAGCGCCTGATCGAGCTTGCGGAGTCCGGAATCCGTCCAGACCAGCCATTCTCCGCTGGCGACCCCCGGATTCATGCCCGCAATAAAGCCGACGCCGGCAATTTGCCGGGCGGCTTCGTGTCTTTTAGATGGATCCGGATCTAGCTGCAGCTCAATAAAGCCGCCGGCATGCGCCGGATCCGGAACGGCTATTTGCCTGCCGTTCGCAGATAGCGCCCAGCGTCCCAGACCCGGTATCGCGAAGCCGGTTCGCCCAAGCTCCCTTCCCTTTCCCTTTACCGGATCGAGTTCACAATAAGTTTGCTGGCCATTTTGCGTGGTGCGTAACACGCAAACGCGACCATGACCGGGCACGGCGCATCGAAATTCATCCAGCGGTTCGCCTAGCGGCACCTGCAAGATCGGTCCACCGCCAGCCGGGACGCGCATTAGCCGCAAATCCGTGAAGCCAGCGTCTTGAGTTGTTCTGGCGGACATGAACAGGATCCATTTACCGTCGGGCGTGAGTTGCGGGTAATAATTTTGCCGCTGCGACGAGGCTAACAGCTCCGGCTCTCGCCTGGTTCGGCTCTGTTGGAAGATCTCGAAGCGGCCGTTCCGGTTGGATTCAAAGATCACCGATTGATTGTCGGCGTTCCAGGCGTGTGGATAGTTATAACTCTCTTCGAACGTTAGTCGGCGCGGCAAGCCGAGTGAAGGTTTCGGTCTGGTTCGCCACTCGGCCGTATATGTGTGGGCGGTGCTCGCAGTGCGAACCATAAGCAGCTTTCGGCCATCTGGGGTGCCGGTCAAATGAGAAAGCGCTACATCCGAGAAGTGCGAAACCTGTTTCGGTGTAGAAGCCATTTGTCCGGTCTTCGAGTTCATGGGTAACGACCAAACGTTAAACCCCTCACTTTTGTGCGCGAAATCCTCACGCAAGAAAATAAATTCCCCTGACGAAGAAAAAAAACCGGAATCAAGACGAATTGGTCTGGTCGACACGCTTGAGTGACGTGCATCAGGATTTACAGCCGCCAGGTCACTGGATGCGCAGTCATCAGGGGTAATGAGGACGTCTGGCCGCTCCCTGTCCTCGCGGCAGCCCGAAAGCCGATGAAACCAGAGTTCCTTATCGTCTGACGACCAGAATAGGGCAGCCACATAAATACCGCTAGGCGCCTGCATTAGCCGGCGTGCCGATCCGCCAGGACTTGCTCCCACCCACACCTGGCGAGCCCCGTTAAGCCAGGCAATCTGCCGTCCGTCGTGTGAAACAGCAGCCAGCTGCACGTCATCGGCGAGCCGCCGCGGCGAATGCGAGTCGAGTGGGATCCGCCAGGCTTCGAACCTTCCATCCGCCGAGCCAACCGCAAGTAGATTCTGCCCGTCGAGGAACAACAGTTGGTAGCAGGTCAGGCGTTCAGGCCCGGTCAATTCACGAAGTGCACGGGTGAGGCTATTGCGGGCGAAGAATCCGCCATCGATCGTCGCATAGACGAACTGGGACCCATCTGGGGAAAGAGCCGCCGCCGTGACGTCGTGGCCGCTGGTGTAGTGAGTAACCTGCTCAAAGCGCGGCGACGGGTGCTCTTTCACGCTGCGGAACCGATACACTCCGATTAAGACAGCCAGCAAAAGACATAACGATAAAGCGAAGAGAAGTCGTTTATGTGAAGGAGCTTCGAGTTCTGCGAGAATCCGCTCCAGCTCTCGTGCGGTGGGACGCGTTGACGGATCGGTGCTGCGCATGCGACCGAGGACTGGATGTTTCCAGGAGCCGGCTTCTTCCAGAAGCAGCGCCAGTGAATAGATGTCGCTGGCCGCCGTAACAGGTTGAGCCGCTTTTTGTTCTGGCGACATGTAGCGAACCGTGCCCACGGGCAGGTGACTATTGCGCTGCGTCGCGGCCTGGTCGCGAATGTTTTCCGCCAAGCCGAAATCAAGAACCTTGACAAAGTCATCCGGCTCGTGAACCATTACGTTTTCGGGCTTAACGTCACGGTGAACGATGCCTTTCTCGTGGGCGGCGGCTAGAGCGCTCGCCAATTGCCGTGCAATGTGAATCAAGCGCCGGGTTGAGAGACGCCCGGTTTTCAAAAGCTTACGCACCGACTGTCCTTCCACCAACTCCATCGCGATCGCAAGACCCCAGGGCGTCTGGATCAACTCGTAAACGGCCACGATGTTCGGGTGGTTGAGACGCGAGGCCAGACGTGCTTCCGAAATGACTTGCGAGGCGGCCGTATCGCCGGCTCCCACGACAGTCGGCAGGAATTTTAAAGCGACCACCCGCCGCAGTTCCCGATCCTCGGCTGAATACACCTCGCCCATCCCACCCTGGCCGATCCGCTCGAGCAGGGTGTAGCGTCCGACAGTATCGCCCACCCGGCGGTCCGGCACGGCCGGAGGAAGCGGTTCGCTTTCAAGCTCTTCGAAGATTGCGATGACTTGGCCCTCGACTTCGGGATCGACCGTGGCGCCGTGCACATATTCGCGCTGAGTCCGGGAGTCCAGATCGCCGGCGATTTCGCACAGAATCCAAGCGGCGCGCCACTGCTCGTCAGTCAAAATCTATCCTCGGCCGGCATTGTTTTGGCTCATAATTTGTAAGCGAGTGCAGAGCTGCCTGGACTGCCAAGAAGCCGTGATTTTCAATCCGCTCACAATCTTTCGCGTAACCACTGTTTACAGAAGGCCCAGTTCCGCGCCACCGTACGCGGCGCAATTTGCAATCGGTTCGCGATCGCCTCCACCGACTCGCCTTCGAATACCTTCATCTCTACAATGCTGCGAAGGCGCGGGTTGATGTCCGCCAGCTTTTCCAAAATATTGTCAATTTGCTGTAATGTCGCGCCCCCGCCATCTTCTGTCAGTTCGAATTGCGCGATGTCAATCTTAGCGACCCGCTGCGACAACAAACGAGAGTGATCGATCAGCAGGTGGCGCATCACATGCGCCGCCAGGTGTAAGAAGTGGTCCCGTTCTGAGCAGTCGCCGGTTTCCGGTGTCGGGAGCGATTTGACCTTTACCAATTGAAGGTACAGTTCGTTCACCAGGAGAGAGGGTTGCCAGGAGTGCTGGCTGCCCTCGGCGTTGATCTTGATCGCCGCCAGCCGCCGCAATTCCGGATACAAAAGGGAAAACAGTTGGTCCGCCGCTTCGCGATCTCCCGAGCGGAAGCGGGCCATTAGGCTAGCGATAGTCGTCGTCGAGGATTGCTGGGAAGGCACCCGTAGACCAGTATTCTATCCGTCATCCACGCAGAATTCGCAGCACGAAATATTTTTGTTCAGCGTGGCAGCCTTTGCGGCGGTCGTCTCGCTTCAGAGGTGAAGCTTCGCCACAGCCAAACAAGGAGATTAAATATGCCAGATTTCAGGACGGTGTCCCGCCGCGGTTTCACCCGCGCTTTGCTCGCCTCGCCGGCAGTGCCCGCCATTGTCTCCGCTACAGGGTATGCGCCCGCTCAAGATAATGCGCAACCAGCCGGCGACACCGACGAGTTGTTCGCAGAGTTAGATCAAAAGATACGCCTCGGGATGAAGGAGTTTGCTATCCCGGGCGCAGCGGTAGCAGTGTTCTACAACGGCCAGGAGTTTGTGCGCGGCTATGGTGTGACCCAGGTAAACGGTGGAAGGCAGGTTGACGCGAATACCGCCTTTCTCACTGCGTCCGTCTCCAAGCCGGTTACCGGGACGGCGGCGATGCGCCTCGTGGACCTGGGCAAATTGGACTTGGACGCGCCGGTGACGAGGTACATCGAAGATTTCCAGGCGCCGGCCGGGGCCGAGGAAGTCTCGGTGCGGCAACTCTTGAACCATTCGGCGGGCTGGGACGGGGATGATCAGTTCGATACCGGTGAGGGTGACGATGCCTTGGCCAAGTATGTCGAGGCGATTCATCGTCTCTTACCTCAACAGACCCCCGTAGGCTTAACGTTCGCGTATAACAACGCCGCGATCGGCGTGGCCGGGCGAGTGATCGAAAAGATTACCGGCGAAACGTTTGAATCCAGTGTGCAGAGTTTGGTTTTGGATCCGCTCGGGATGACTCGAAGCTCGTACTTCCTGAGCCAGCTTGGGAAAGGAAACGTGGCGATGCCGCATGCCGTGAAAAATGGCGCGGCGGTTGCGATGCCGGAGTGGCTCTTGATACCGCGTGATCAAAATCCGTTCGGCGGACTGGTTGCGAGCGTGGCCGACCTGCTTGCGTTCGCCCGCTTTCATCTTGGCAATGGCCGGGCGGCGAACGGCAAACGTGTGATGAGCGAGGTGGCGCTGCGATCCATGTGGTCACAACCGGGACCGGGCGGCACGCTCATCCTTGACCTGAAGGGGATGGGCGTAGCGTGGTCTATACGTCCCACCATCGAAGGCGTATCGGTAGTGGAACACGCCGGTGACTGGCCTGGTTACCACCCGTTTTTAATGACTGTCCCGGAGAAGCAGTTTGCGATGGTGCTGCTAAACAACTCGGACGGCGGTACCCAACTGCGCAGTCAGATATTTTTTTACGATTGGGCGCTCGAGCGTTTCGCCGGTGTGCACAACCTGCCCGCCTCTCCGCAATCCCTCAGCGCATCCGAACTAGCCCAATACGAGGGAGACTACCTGAGGCAGTACGTTGACCGGGCCGGCAACAAACGCAACCTGGTGGCTGAGCTCAGGGCGACAGATGGCGGACTGGAGTTGACGATTACAGGTGCGCCCGAGGGGGAATCCAGTTCCATGCTCCGCTTCTATCGTTACGACCGTGTTGTCGATCCTCTTGGAAACCATGCGGATTTCCTGCGCGAGGCCAACGGGCAAATAAAGTGGTTCCGGCAGGGCCGGCTTTACGCACGTCAAGCCTAACCGGACACGGCATGCGACTCATGCTTGAAACGCGCAATCTGTACAGCAGGGCTCAACCTCCTAGGCTCGCCGTTCTTGCCGCCGCCCTGTTTGCTATCGGCCTGGCGTTCGGGCACGCACAGCAACCACAATTCGACGGAATATGCCACAACGAGCAATTATGCTGGGCGCCCCCGACGGTCCGCGACGCTGTCTTTTCTGTAAAAGCCGACTGCTCCCTAGTCGGGCCGTTTGCGGGCAGCTATGAGCAGGGCTGGGGACTCGAATACGATTCGGCTGCCAACACACTTTGGCTCACGCGCGGCAAGGGCCTTCGTAAACAGCTGGTGCAAACGGCTCTCGGTTACCGGGTCAATGGCAAGGCGCATGCCGCGGCGCCTTGGTACATAACGCTGGAAGGATCTGGTGACAAGCGGCAGTTGCGCATCGCCGCGTACCCGCCGGGAGAATCGGAACCGCAGCTGATCGGTGTGTTCGCCCAGATAAAAAGCCTTGCGATTTCCTGCCCGAATGCCGTGACGGAGGAGAAGCTGCAATCGGCCATTCCGGAGTTGGAGCGCATTGCTCAGAGTGCGATCGCAGATGGCCGCACGCCAGGTCTGGCGATCGGGATCGTATACAGAGGCAGAGTTGTTTACCTGAACGGCTTTGGCCTTCGGGAATCGGGCAAACCGGATGTAGTCGACGCGGATACGGTGTTCCAGTTGGCTTCGGTGTCAAAGCCCTTATCCTCGGCTGTTGTCGCGTCTCTGGTAAGTGACGGCATCGTGAAGTGGGACGATCGCATGATTCAACTGGATCCCGAGTTCCGGTTATTCGATCCGGCGGCGACCTCGAAGGGCACTGTTGCCGATCTTTTCTCGCATCGCAGCGGGCTGCCCAGCGCGGCGGGCGACGATTTGGAAAGAGTCGGCTACAACCAAAGCACGATCCTGAAACGGTTGCGTTTCTTACCGCCGGCCTATGCTTTCCGCAGCGGATATGAATACAGTAATTTCGGTTTGACGAATGCGGCGGTTGTCGCGAGCGACGTGGCCGGGGAATGGTGGCCGATGCTGGCTCAGCAACGGCTTTTTGAACCCCTGGGCATGACCGAGACGAGCATGCGTTACCAAGACTTTGTGGCGCGCGCGAACCGGGCGCATCTGCACATCCTGGTCGACAATCGATGGACCCCTTTGCTCACCAGGGATGACGATGCCGGGGCGCCGGCCGGAGGCGCAAGCTCGAGCATACGTGATCTGGCCCAATGGCTTTTGTTTGAACTAGACGACGGACAGTTCGAAGGCAAGCAGCTTGTGAACAAACAGGCAATAAAGATCAGGCGTACGCCCCAAGCCGTAGTGTCTCCCGGGAACGGCGATACGGCGGGCTCCTATTACGGCTTCGGTTGGAACGTGGGATATCTGGACGATGGAGTGTTGGTCGCTAACCATTCAGGGGCTTTCCCGGAAGGCGCTTCCACGACCGTTACCCTGCTTTCTCCCCAGGGTCTGGGGATTGCCGTGCTCGGAAACTCCGCTCCAACAGGCGTTCCGGAATCCCTGGCCAACAGCTTTCTGGATTTGACGCGCTATGGTTATGTAACGCGCGACTGGTTTGCGCTGTTCAAAAGCATATTTGCTCAAGATTCCGCTTTCTACGATGAATTGAAGAAGCAATACTCGCATCCCCCGGTTCCGAACCGCCCGCCGCTCGATCTCAGCGCCTATGTTGGTACCTATCGAAACGACTATGCCGGCAAGGTAAAGGTCTCTGTGGAAAACGGTGCGTTGGCGCTGACCCGCGGCGCGAAGCAGGCACCTGTTCCCTTACGGCATTGGGATGCCGACACCTTCTTGTCGTACACATTTAAGACGCACCCTGACGTCCCGCTGGGCGTCAAATTCGGAATCGATGCGGATGGCAAAGCCTCGGAAATCAGACTGCAAGAGTTCGAGTTTAACGGAAAGGCAGTGGGTACAGTTACCAGGATCAGGGGCAGATAGCTGGCACGGGTGGAGCGGGCCTCCTGGCCTGCTATGCCGCCATTCCTGGCGGCATTTTCCGGCTCCAAACCGGACGAGATGCTACACGACTCGGTGTACAGTATAGGTTGAACGTCTACGGTAGACAGACCACCTGCATCGCCCTGGCAAACCTGGTGGGCTAGGATCCGGAATTTCGTCTCGGGCCGCCAACGTCTTTCCGGCGATCTCTCGGACGAGATAGACAGCCATGTCGAACTGGCCACGCAGGATCATCTCGCGCGGGGACTGTCTGCCGGGGACGCGCGCCGGCTCGTTCTGCAAAGCTTCGGAAACCGGACTTTGATTCGCGAACGCGCACGGGACTCCTGGAGGCTCATCTTGCTCGAAAACATCGCTCATGATTTCGTTTACGCCCTGCGGGGGTTGCGCCGCGACCCTGCCTTTGCCGTGGCGGCGATTGCCATCCTTGCGCTCGGCATTGGCGGCGGCAATACGGCTGTGTTCTCCGTAATCCGCGGAGTGCTCCTCAAACCGCTCGGTTACCGCGAACCCGATCGTCTGGTGCGTCTCTCGATCGCAAACCCGCAGCAGAGCTATCGTGACATGGGATTTTCGCAGGTGCGCTATCGCCAACTGAAAGAACACGCTCACTCGTTTAGTGAGATCGGCGCGTTTTTCATTGCTACCGAGCATTTTTCTCTGACGGGCGGCGCGGTCCCCGACGAGGTCAACACGGCGCGCGTCTCAGCCAACTTCCTGCAGGTACTTGGCGTCCAGCCGTTGCGAGGCCGGAGTTTCCTGCCCGAAGAAGACCGTCCCGGAGGCACTCCAGTGGCGCTGATCAGCAGCCAGTTATGGAAGCGCCACTTTCATGCGGATCCGCGCATTGTGGGAACCGGGGTCGACCTCAATGCCACACCCTACACGATCGTCGGCGTGTTGCCTGACGCCTTCAAGTTCCCAGCGGCCGGCATAGATGTCTGGGTCACGAGACCGGCGGAGTATTCGGCGATCGCGTCCCGCTACTGGAATCAGATCCCGGTGCTGATCGGCGTAGCGCGGCTGAAACCGGGTGTCGCCCTCAATCAGGCGCGCGCAGAGATGCGGGTTCTCGATCACGATTACGCCAGGGTGCATCCGGAAGATAGCCACTCACTCCTGCAAACGCAACCATTGCGCGAGCACCTGGTGGCGAATGTTCGCTCTATGCTTTGGGTGCTCTTCGGAGCAGTCGGATGCGTCCTGTTGATCGCGTGCGCCAACGTGGCGAGTTTGCTGCTCACCCGCGCCAGTGCCCGCACGCACGAGATGACGGTGAAGGCCGCGCTCGGAGCAGGCCGGGGCCGTTTGATCCGACAGCTGCTGGTAGAGAGCGCGTTGCTGTCTCTGCTGGGAAGCGGTCTCGGCATCGTGCTGGCCAAGTGGAGCCTATCGTTCCTCCTTCGATCCAGCTTGTTCGATCTGCCGCGCGCCGGCGAGGTTCACCTGGATGGGTTCGTTCTTATTTTCGCCGTGTTGCTTTCCGTAGTGACCGGCGTTGTCTTCGGTTTGTTCCCCGCAGTGCAGGTTTCGCGGCCGCATCTTACTGATGTCTTGCAGGAACGCCGGGCGAACACTGCCCGGTCGCCGGTGCGAAAAAGCTGGATGGGATTTTCCGTGCGGAGTCTGCTGGTCGCCGGGCAAATCGCGCTTTCAATGGTTTTGCTGATCGGGGCTGCCTTGCTCGCGAAGAGCTTCCTGCACTTACGAAAAGTCGATCCAGGTTTGCGTCCCGCCAACTTGCTGACGGTCGAGATCAACCTGCCGCCCCAGCGGTACGACACGCCCGAAAAGAAAAATGCGTTCTTGCAGGAAGTCATTCGCCGAGTCGGGTCTTTGTCCGGCGTGCGCAGCGTGACGGCGTCCTTGACGCTTCCCGGCAGTCCCAAATACGTCACCGGCGTTCAGATCGTCGAGCAACCGGCCACGGCAGTGAGCAAGCGTCCGCCAGTGCAACTCCAAAGCATCACGCCCGGCTATTTCAAAACACTTGGTATGGCCTTGCGGGGCGGGCGGGAGTTCCAGGCTCGCGATAATTCTTCTGCCGGCGGGCTGGTGGCGATGGTGAACGAAAGCTTTGCCCGCCGTTTCTGGCCCGCTTACCCGCGCGGCTTGCCTCCTGTCGGCCAACATGTGCTGATTGGCGACAATCAAGCCAACGGGCTGGAAATCGTGGGGATTGTGCCTGACGTGCACGAGTCTGGTTTGGCTACCGCGACGGGACCCGAGATTTATCTTCCCTCGCACCTCTACCCGCTGCAAACAGCCGCCTTGATTGTCCACGCGACGGCCGATCCGCTACGTCTCACGAACGCGATTCAGAAGCAGGTCCTCGCGGTCGATCCCGATCAACCTGTGTCGAAAGCAAAAACCATGGAGGACTTGCTCTCGTCGTCGATTGGCAAGGAGCGTGTCAGTTTGCTGCTGCTGGGCCTGTTCGCGGGCTTGGCGCTGCTGCTTGCGGTCGTTGGCATTTACAGCGTGCTCGCCTACTCGGTGCTGCAGCGAGCGCAGGAACTCGGGGTTCGGATCGCCCTCGGCGCGCAGTCGCGAGACATTCTACGCCTTGTCATCGGGCAGGGATTCGCTCTGGCAATCAGCGGAGTTTCGATCGGCGTCGTGGCTGCGCTCGCGCTTACGCGAGTTATGCGCAGCTTATTGTTTGACGTCAGTCCGACGGATCCGCCGGCGTTTCTATTGATTGCATTTCTTCTGCTCGCCGCTGCGCTGGCTGCAAGCGCTCTGCCCGCCTGGCGCGCCACGCGCGTAGACCCGATGCAGGCGCTGCGTTAGAAGCAAGCACAGGGCACGGCTGCGCGCCCTTTGGGGCCCGTAATTACCGTGACGCCTTTTATAGGCGGTAAAAACTCTCCGCCCGGCGATGATTTGATACACTCACAACCGCTTCATTGCGGCAGGTTTTCATCGGAGGTTCCATGTTGAAACGAGTACTATCCGGGTTGCGCCTTCCGCTGCTCCCGCTCGTGCTTTTAGCCGGGATAACAGTTCCGGCCCTCGCTCAAATTCATTCACTATCAACGGCCAGACGGCAATTACGCGGGTTGAACCGTTTACGCCTACGACGACACCACCGAGAACGCCGGCAACTGAAGTGGCGGTCCCGTTCAGGTAACGGGCACGGACAGCTATGGCGCTTACTTCGACGTTGGTGTCATTGCTAATCCTCAGGTGGTGCCTCATCATTCACAACCCGACTTCCCTCCTTCCCGGTTACGCGCAAATTCCCTACTACCGGCCCGGTCAAAACCCGGAAGGGCGAATCCAAAAGCTCTCGCGCCAGATGCCACCAGGCGGGACCGTCTGCAGCGCAGTGTACTTGCCATCGTGCGCCAGGTTGACTCCATTGGTAACCGCCGACATCGGCTCGAAACAGATGAAGTCTTTTCCAGGCGGCGCGTACACCACCGCCACCTGGTATTTGGGTCCGTAAACTACCGCGACCTTCTTCATTCCGGCTTGTACAGACAGAGTCGCTGTCCCATCTGCGTCGCGCTTCAGGTCGGTGAAACCGTCGTCGAAGGTGTGGTCGCGGAGCGAAATCTGGTCCGCCAAGTCAACCGATTTGAACTCTCCCGTCGCGACGAGATGCGCGTCGGTCTCCACATGACTTCGCGCCGGTATGTGCGCCGTCTCCTCACTGCGTGGAGTATCGGGAATCTGCAGATAGGGATGGAAACCGATCGAGACGGGCATGGGCTGCGCACCCAGATTGGTGACCGACGTGGTCACTTCGAGCGCCCCGTTCGTGAGCGTGTACGTCATCTCGTAGCTGTGGGCAAAGGGCCAGTTCGCCATCAGTTCGGGATACTTCCAGAAGTCGAGCTGGCTGGTTACATGAGCGGAATGGGCATCGGCCCGCAACTCCGTCACGCGCCAGAGTGAAGACGAAACCAGCATCCCGTGAATGGCGATATCGTTCGCATCGAGATGCACGCTGCCTAAATCGGGGTTAAAGCGGTACTGTTTGCCGCCGGCCCAGAATCCGCCTCCCGCCATGCGGTTCGCCCATGGCGCCAGGAACGGAATGCCATTCAACCCGGGTGCGTTTTGCGCCTGGTAGGCGGCCAGACTCAAGGGCGGAAAGTACAGCACATTCTTGCCCTTGATCTTGAATGCGAAAGCGCGGTTACCAATCGAAGGGACAATCGAAACCTCGGCTTCATGTACCGCGTCGGCCAGATGGATCACTTCGATACCGCCATTCGTCTGCCTTTCAGCGGTGTAATTCGCCGCGCCTTTTGAAGAATCACGCAGCACAACGGACGCGCGATCCGCGCCCAAGCCCGCTGAAGTTCCTCTTTCGTCTGGTGGCGCGGCATCGCGGCCTGTGCTTGCCTGCAAGGCGAAACACGTGGCAAGCAGCAGCAGGTAGCGTTTCATGACGATTTTCACGATCCCGGTATCAGTATGCTGTATCGAGATGACTAAACCAGAACTGATTGACTCGGTGGCCTCGGCTACCGGACAGACAAAGAGCGAGATTGAGCGCACCCTGGATGCATTTCTTGACCGGGCTTCCAACGCACTGGCTTCGGGCGATCGCCTCGAACTGCGGGGGTTCGGTATTTTTGAAGCCAAGGAGACCAAGGCGCGTACGGGACGCAATCCGGCTACCGGCGCCGCGATTGACATCCCGGCCAGCCGCCGCGCTACCTTCCGGCCCTCGAAGGAATTAAAGAATCGTCTCGCCGGGAAGCGCGAAGAACCCAAAGAATAGAGGAGCCGACCGTGGCAGTCAAAAAGA
This sequence comes from Bryobacteraceae bacterium, assembly GCA_965277435.1. Taxonomy (GTDB): domain Bacteria; phylum Acidobacteriota; class Terriglobia; order Bryobacterales; family Bryobacteraceae; genus Bog-105. The sequence goes on from OZ255821.1 coordinate 703,287, forward strand.
AGTCGTCTTCGGGATCAGACCCGAAGTCGAAGCGCATCGTGAAAAAGAAAGTGGAAACTACTATGGGCGAATTCAAGGATCACAAACTTGAATCCGGGCGCAGTGGCAAGAAAGTGAAGAATCCGAAACAGGCGATTGCCATAGGACTCAGCGAAGCTCGCAAGGCGGGAGCGGACATCCCGCCCGCTCCCAAGAAGAAAAAGTAATTGAGGGCAGACGAAAGAGATACATGAAAACTGAATTTAGCCGCAGATGAACTCGGATCAACGCAGATAACATTTATTTTCGATCCGCGTTCATCGACGTTTATCAGCGGCCGATGCTGGCTTGATATGCTGCATGGCGTCGATAGGAAGGAACCCGCCATGAATCGTTCTTTGAGAAAAACGCTGCACCGCCGGAAGTTTATGCGCTCGGCGGGAGTGTTCTCGCTGGGGGCGCTGTGGAGCGACAAAGTTCTGGAGGCGTTGCCGCAGAACACGAACACCAGTTCCAAACCGTCGGATCTGAAGATCACGGACATGCGCATTGCCACGGTGGTGAAAGCGCCGATGACTTGCCCGATTATTCGCCTCGATACCAATCAGGGGATTACCGGGCTGGGTGAGGTGCGCGATGGGGCGAGCGCGATGTACGCGCTGATGTTGAAGGGACGTTTACTCGGCGAGAACCCTTGCAATGTGGAAAAGGTGTTTCGCAAGATCAAGCAGTTTGGAGGCGAATCGCGGCAGGCCGGAGGAGTGTGCGGTGTCGAGATGGCGCTGTGGGATCTGGCGGGAAAAGCGTTCAACGTTCCGGTGTATCAGATGTTGGGCGGCAAGTATCGGGACAAAGTGCGGGCCTATTGCGACACGACGGAATCGAACGATCCGAAGGTTTACGGGCAGCGGCTAAAGAAACGCATGGACGAGGGGTTCACCTGGCTCAAGATGGACCTAGGCGTTGACATGATTCAGACCGTGCCGGGCGCGCTGACCCGGCCGCTGCGTGAGCCTCCATTGCGCTTTGGCGATCCGCTGCCTCATCCGTTCACCGGCACTGAGATCACGGAGAAAGGGTGCGATCTGATGGCTGAATATGTCTCGGTGGTGCGCGAGCAAGTCGGCATGGATGTTCCTTTGTCGGCCGATCACTTCGGCCACATCGGAGTCAACTCCTGTATTCGTTTAGGCAAACGGCTCACGCCTTTTAACATGTCGTGGCTGGAAGACATGGTGCCGTGGTATTGGCCCGACCTGCTGAAGCAGATCTCGAGTGAAGTCGATATCCCGCTGGCTACCGGCGAAGATATCTATTTGCCGGAGGGATTCGAAAAGCTGGCGGCTAGTCACGCGGTCGACATTTTCCATCCGGATCCGGGTTCAGCGGGCGGCATTTTGGGAACGAAGCAGGTGGGTGACCTGGCGGAGAAGAACGGGATCGGCTGCGCGGTGCATTTCGCGGGAACGCCGGTGGCGTGCATGGCAGGGGTACACGCTATTGCCGCGATGTACGATTTTCTGGCGATGGAAAATCACTCGGTGGACGTGCCGTGGTGGGGCGATCTGGTGGAAGGGGTGGACAAGCCGATCGTAAATCATGGTTTCATCAGCGTGCCGGACAAGCCCGGGCTCGGCGTCACATTGAACGACGAAGCGGTGAAGGCGCATCTGGCGCCCGGAACCGGCTTCTTTGAGCCGACCGATCAGTGGAACAACGAGGGATTACATGTGAACGACCGGATCTGGTCGTAGTCTCCATCTCTCTTAGAACACGATGGTGGCGGAGGCCTGCAGGTCGCGGTTGTCGTTGATGGTGCCGGTGATCTGTCCGGCGGTGCCTGCGCCAATGTTTGCGTTCGGGTTAGCAAAGTTGGGCGTGTTGAACGCATTGAAGGCATCGAGGCGGAAGTTCAAACTCAAGCGTTCGAGCAGTTTGAACTTGCGCTGGGCGGAGAGATCCCAGTTCGCCGTAGCCGGACCATAAAGAACTCCACGCGCGGAATTGCCATAAGTGTTGGGCGGAGGCGCGGCGAAGTCGGCTGTGTTGAACCAGAGGTTAGGCTGCGGATTCGAAAGCGTTCCGGGACCGATGCGGTTGGGCCAGCTGGGCGCGCCGAAATTCACGCCGCTATTCAGGAACACGGTAAAGGGAAAGCCGCTGGCGAAGGTGACAATGCCGTCGAGTTCCCAACCTCCGATAATGCGCGAAGTGATGCCGTGACTCAGCCATGGTTTGCCAGGCCCGAACGGCAGCTCGTAGGTGACGCTGCCGACAAAGCGATGCATCTGGTCGAAGCCCGAGAGCCCGTAGCCAGCCTTTAGATTAGTGACGGTTTGCGGATTGCCGACCGATGCTCCGCCGCTGGCCGCCGATCCGCCGTAATCCATCGACCGACTCCACGTGTAGCTGAGCAGCGCGGTCATGCCGTAGGAATAGCGTTTGGTGAACTTGGTCTGCAAGCTGTGATAGTTCGACATGTTGCGCTCATCGCACTGCGCCCAGGTCGAAATGTTATTCAAGGGCTGAATGAGACGCCTGCTCTGCACGGAACCGGCGGCGTTTACACCTGGGGTGCCCGGCTGCACTTCGTCCGGGTTGTAGCAGTAAGTCAAGTGAATGCCGCGGCTGCCGGCATAGGCGACTTCGAGGAGGGCACTCTGGCCTACCTGGCGTTCGATGTCGAAGTTCCAGGACTCCATGTAAGGCGTGGGGTTTCTAAGCTCATGACCGATGACGGCGGGAGCGGTTGTATTGAGCGCAGCGGTGGTGGTGGGCTGCACGGTGGTCACGCCCTGCGGAAACGGATTGTTGATGACGGGCAGGCACGACGATCCCACGTTGGCAGCCGTACAGGGATTCGCGTAAGCAGTTCCGAGGGGATTGCTCGAATTGGAAAAAGTTTGCGAGACGGTGAAGGGCGGTTGCTGGCCTAACTCATCGGAAGCGGAAAAAGGATCCGGGAAGTAAGAGATGCCGTAGCCGCCTCGGATCACCATGGTGCCTTTACCGCTGACATCGTAAGCAAAACCGATGCGCGGGCCAACGTTGCCGTAGCGGGTTTGTATACCGGCGTTGGGGCCAACACCGTTCTGGCCGGCATAAATCAGGCTTAAGGAATTAAAGCTGAAGTTAGCGAGGCGGTTGCGTATCTCGGTGTCAGGGGTAAACACGTCGTAGCGCAAGCCGAGATTCAGCGTAAGCCGCGAGGTGACTTTGAAATCGTCCTGTAAGAAGCCCGCCCACTCACCGTTAGTCACATAGTAAGGAGTCTGCAGATAATTGCGGCTGCCGCTGTTTGGGAAACCCAAAAGAAGCGCGGCCAGGCCCGAACCGTTGGGGCCTGTCGTCTTACCCGAAGGATCAACCGGATTGTCGGTGAAGCTATCGCCGAAAGTCAGCTGGCCGCGCGTGGTGGTGTTGGTAAACGGCGAGGCAAGCTCGCGAATGTAACGGAAGCCGAACTTGAGTTGGTGCCTGCCCCGGGTCCAGGAGAGCGTATCTTCGAATTGGATGTTGGTCTGTCGCGGATGCGCCGGCAGAAATGCCTGGCCGCCCTGCAGACAGGTGAACTCCGAACCGCACGATCCTCCGACCTGAATGTTGGGCAAGCCGGTGGCAAACTGCGAGACGTTCAATCCCTGAATGCCCAGCGAGGAGGCCGACTGGTGGCCGAAGTCTGATTGCGAGGTGAACGGATTGGTGCGCGAGTAGCCGGTGCGGAACTCGTTCAAGAGCGTGGGACTGAAGAGATGCGTTTCGTTGAACGCTGCGCCTTGCGCTGACAGCGTCGTATCCTGAATGCCGGCTACCTGCGGACCCAGATCGAATTTGCTCGCAGCGAAAGAAGGCGTGGGCAGGCAACAGGTGCCCTGTCCTCCTACCAGCGGATTCGGAGCGCTCTGCACAAACTGTTCGAAGCTGTAGCGCAGGAACATGGAGTCTTTGTCGCTGAGCCGGTAATCGATCCGGGTATTGCCGCCATTGTCGTCGATGATCTGATTGGCGGACGAGGTGAAGTTATTGAAGCTTCCCGGGCCAGTAGGAAGCGGATAGATGCTGGCGACATTCAGGCCGACCTGGTTCAATTGGACAGCCGGGATGATGTTACCTGGGAAAGGCGTCCGCTGCGTTATGTTGTTCACCACGACGGTGGTCAGCGGATTGTAGATCTGGATGAGTTGCCCGGCGTTGTTACGGTAGTTACTGAAGTCGCCGGTACGTTCCGCCATCGTCGGCACGCTGTTCAGATTGACGATGCCTTTGAGCGAGCGTTGCCCGTAGTAGTCGGCAAAGAAGAAGAGCTTGTCCTTGATAATGCGGCCGCCTATCGCTCCGCCGAACTGGTTGCGCCGGTATTCCGGCTGGGCCTGCGGACTGGGATTGAAGTAATTGCGGGCATCCATGTAGCTGTTGCGCAGGTAATCGAAAACTTCGCCATGGAAACCATTTGAGCCCGACCTGGTCGAAACCGAGACCACACCCGCGCCACGCCCGAATTCCGCTGAAAATGTCCCGGTAAGCACTTTGAACTCAGCGATTGATTCAACCGAAGGTTGGATCATGACGGTATTGAACGTCCACTCGTTGTCGTCGATGCCGTCGACGAGCCATCCGTTGGTGTTGGCCTGGCTGCCGAGAGCGTTAAAATTCGAAGCGGCGCGCGGGTTAAAGGAACTCGAACCCGACAGGTTTTCGCCGGCCTGGCCGGGCGTGACGCCTGGGACGAGGTTCACCAATTGCGCAAAATTGCGGCCGTTCAGCGGCAGATCCTGCACTTGCCTTTGCCCGACGATCTCTCCTAATTCCGCGCTTTCCGATCGCACTAGCGGTGCTGACGCCGTTACTTCGAGTGTCTGGCTGACCTGCCCAATTTCGAGCGTGACATCGACGCGGGCCTTCTGATCGACATCGAGCACCACGTTATCGGAGACGCTGCGCTTGAAGCCCTCTTTCGAAGCGCCTACGCTATAGGTGCCTGGGATCAGGAATTGAGCGCTGTACTCTCCATTTTGATCGGTCACATACTGCGTTGATGTGCCTTTGGCGCTTTCCGTGATCACCACGTTGACGCCCGCCACGGCAGCGCCACTCGAATCGTGGATGGTTCCTAGAATGGTGCCTGTCGTTACCTGACAGAGAGCACGATTGGGAAAGAACACCCATCCAAACGCAAGCAGAACAACTAGAACTGACTTCCTAGACATGGGAATCCAACTCCTCAGCCAATCTGTTTCTACTATCTGGATTACTGGTCCCCAATTCTATGCCATTCGCGTTGCGAGATGTGTGCGCACTCAGCGAAGTATTGTGAAGTAGACCTCGATCAGCATGTTACCCGGCGCTACGCTCCACAATCCGCTCCTTATCAACAGCATTGGGCACAGCGCTGGACTGCTGGTGTTTGGCCTCATCATTGTTCTCTTGATTCGCGATGGGCGGACCCATGGTATCCGTCAAACGCGTTTGTCGCTGGCGGCGGCAGCCCTGGCATTCGCCTGGAACGCAGGGTCGCTGGTGGCTATCGGGTCGGGCAACCAGAGCCCACTGCTGATGGGGATTGTCATGACGGTGAGCTTTTCAGTGCTCAGTTTTCTGCCGGCCGTTCTGCTCCAGGTGGCCTTGCGAGGCACGCAGTCCATGTTGGTAACTACGGGCCTCGTAACGGCCGGGTATCTGGTGAGCGCGGCGGCGGTATTGCTGCACGCGAGCGAACTGGTCTTTCCTGCGTTCGGTGCGCACCAGGTGGCGCTCGCGACCATCGCGTTTGGCTTTGGGCTGCTGCTGGTGGTGAGTCTGTTTTCTCTGCGACGCCGCGAGCCCATTAATTCCGGCGGGCTGCCGGAATGGATTTCGCTCACTTGCCTGCTGCTGTTCACCACCTCTTTTCTGCACTTCGGTTATGAGCACGTCCAGTCTCCGTGGGCGGCCGAAGTAACCTGGCATCACATCGGCATTCCCGTGGTGCTGATTGTTCTGCTGCAGGATTACCGGTTTTTGCTGCTCGATACGTTTAGCCGCTTTCTAATGAATTTCGGCCTGGCGGCTCTCTATATCGCTGGTCTGCTGTTGCTGGATCAGCACTTCCGATTGTGGGAAGTGATGCAACGTAGCACTTATCTGGCGGGGCTATGCCTAGTGGGGTTGTGTGTATCGCTGATCCTCTATGCGCACGTGCGTAACGTGCTGGAAGCCTGGATGAGCCGCGTAATTTTTCATCGCCGGACGACCGACGATTGCAGCCAGATCATAACCAGATTGTCGGCGGCCGCGCGCTCGGAGAATGAGTTACTCGAGCGGGCGGCGCACGAAGTGGCGCGCCACGTACGCACCGAGCGCTTTGCGATCGTCGATGAGTTGCCGGGAACGAAACGGCTCGAGACACCCTCCTTTCTGTTCCGCGAGCCGGGTCTGGCGGAATCCCGGCCGCATGGCTTTTCCGCCGAAGCGCAGATCCCGCTGCGCTTCTCGAGCGGAGATTCCCGATACCTGATGCTCGGCGCGCGCCGCGGCGGCCGCCGCTACTTTAGCGAAGATCTCGAAGATATGCGACGCCTTGCCGCCGTCATGGTGGAGCAGGTGGAGCGCTTTCGCGCCGATGAGTTAAAGCGGTTGGTGGCGCAGGCTGAACTGCGCGCCCTGCAGGCTCAAGTCAACCCGCACTTCCTCTTCAACGCGCTGAATACCCTCTATGGAACCATCGATCGCGGCTCGTTCGAAGCGCGCCGGATGGTCTTAAACCTGGCCGACATTTTTCGCTACTGCCTGCAAGGCGATCGAGCAGTGATTCAACTCTCTGAAGAAGTGCGGATCATCCAGGCCTATCTGGAAATTGAATCACTGCGCCTGGGGGACCGGTTGACCACCGAGCTGCTGGTCAGCCCATCGGCGAGCGTGACCATGATTCCCATTCTTTCGATCCAGCCGCTGGTGGAGAATGCAGTAAAACACGGCATCGCCGAAAAAAATGGCGGCGGACGCGTTTCGCTGCGGGCGGACAAGACAACGGATGGCCTACGCATTACGGTAGAAGACACCGGAATCGGGTTTCAGCGAAGCGCTGAAAGAGCGGGCAGCAGCACTGGAGTCGGTCTGGAAAATGTGCGCAGACGTCTGGTGCTGTGTCACGGGCCGCAAGCCGAGCTGCACATTCACTCAGACAGCAACGGCAGCACCGTCACTTTCTTTGTGCCCGATCCCGTTTACCCGGATTTGCCTCCAACGAATACCAGGGAAGAGCAGCAAGCCGCTCGTGGCGTCGGATAGTTCGTTCATCACCCTTTTCCGCCCGCACAACAGTAAAGTCTCTCGCTTCTCTAGAGTTGCGTTGTACCGTAGTGTTTTTCCCGTATGCGCGCGTTGATTGTAGATGATGAACCGGTCGCACGCAAAGTTCTCCGTGAGGAACTGGAACGGGTGGAGTTCGTCGAGATTGCAGGCGAGGCTGACTCCGGGCAGGCCGCGCTCGCAAAAATCAATGGCCTCAAGCCGGACCTGGTGTTTCTCGACATTCAGATGCCGATGATGGGCGGCTTCGAAGTTTTAGAACAGCTGAATGGCGCTTATCTACCCGCAGTCATTATGGTGACGGCTTACGATCAGCATGCCATTCGCGCTTTTGAAGCCGGAGCCATCGGTTATTTGCTGAAACCTGTGAGTCAACAGCGCTTGCTGCAGGCCGTCGAGCGCGCGCGACGCATTTCACAAAATCCGGTGCAAGCCGCTGAGAACATCGCGCAGTTGCAGGAGCTCTCGCCGAAACTGCTCCCGAGACTGCCCAAGGTTCGTAAGATCGTCGGCAAGCTCGGCGAAGAGTATTTTCTGCTGAGTCTGGGCGAAGTGCTGGCTTTCCAGGCGGAGGGCGATCTCATCTGGATCATCACCGTTAAGCAACGTTATCTGGCAACCCAGAATCTGCGCGCCATCGAGGAGCGGCTGCAAGATACGTCGTTTCGGCGGATCCATCGCAATGCACTGGTCAATATCGAGCAAGTGCGAAAATTGAGCATGCTTTCGAGTCAACGCTGGCTGGTGACGCTCAACAACTCTCAGGAGTTTGTAGTCAGCAAGCGGCAGGCGAAGAATATCCGCGACGTGCTGCAATGGTGAAGTCCGGTCACTTCTGAATCCAGTCCACTCGCGGCTCTATGAGCCCGCTGGTTAGGATTCACTCGGAGTTACGCGCCGTTTGCGGTTTCATGGAAGATCAGCGGATCAACAAAGTTCAGGTTCAGGAGTAGAGGTGAATCGAGTAGTAACTAGTGTTTTCGTAACGGTCCTGTTGTTTCTGGCAAATCGACCGGCCAGTTTGTCCGCTCAATCGTTGGGCAACGCCGGGACCGTGCAAGGTGTGGTGACTGATCCGTCAGGCGCGATTGTGCCGGATGCCAAGGTGACGTTGAGGAATCCCGTGAGCGGTTACACGCAAGCGGTAAATACGGGTGCGGATGGCGGGTACCGGCTGGGGAATATCCCGCCAAATTCCTATCATTTGGAAGTGACGGCACCCGGGTTTTCGGCTTTTAATCAGGACGTTTCGGTCCGAAGCTCCGTGCCGATGCAGGTCACCGCAAAACTTGCGTTGTCGGGTTCCGCGACCACCGTAAACGTGGAGGCAACCGGCGCAGACCTGCTTGAAAATGATCCTTCTGCTCACACTGACGTGGATAGCAGCCAGATCAATCGTTTGCCCACCTTCGATCCGGGTGCGGGACTCAGTCAGGCCATTACTTACAGCACGGGCGGCGTAGCTGCGGACGCGAATGGATTCTTTCATCCGATGGGTGACCACGGGCAGGTGACTTTTGTAATCGATGGCCAGCCGATCAGCGACCAGCAGAGTAAAGTCTTTTCGACACAGCTGCCCACCAGCGCTATTCAAAGCATGTCGCTCACTACAGGCGCGCCCGGTGCGGAGTTTGGCGACAAATCAAGCCTGGTCGATCAGATCACGACCAAGTCGGGATTGGGTGCGATGCGGCAATTCGGCAGCGCCGAAGCTTACTATGGCAGCTTTGGTTCGGTAGGCGGTGATGTGTCCTATGGTTTTGGCAACGAGAAGATGGGAAATTTTCTGGCGGTAGACGGCAGCCGCAGCGGCCGTTTTCTCGACACGCCCGAGTTCTCGATATTCCACGACAAGGGCAACAACGGAACGATTTTTGACCGCTTCGATCTGCAGCCTTCCCCCAAAGACGCGATCCACCTGAATCTATTTGTGGCGCGCAATTGGATTCAGATTCCCAACGATTACGACCAGCTGGCGCAGGATCAGCGGCAGCGGGTTTTCACCTGGAACATCGCTCCCGGCTTCCAGCACACTTTTAATCCGCACGTGTTGTTGACGGTGAATCCGTACGTTCGCAAAGATCAGTTTCACTATTACGCCAGCGATAATCCGTTTGCCGACACTCCCTCTACGCAAAGCCAGGATCGGGCGCTATTTAACTATGGAATTCGCAGCGATCTCGCTATCAGCAAAGGGCGGCACAATATCAAAATCGGGCTGGATGTAAAACAGACTCGTTTGGTGGAACAATTCGGATTCGGCATCACCGATCCGACCTTCAATCCGCCGTGCCTGGATGCAAGCGGCAATGCCGTTACGGATCCCACACTTGTTGACCCCAACCAGTGCGGTAATTCAGGCTTTGTGACGAATCCCAATGTGCAGCCAGGCCTCATCCCGTTTGACCTGTCACGCAACGGTTCGCTGTTTCAGTACAACGCGAAGCACAATATCAACCAATATGCTTTCTACGGGCAGGATGCGATCACGCTGGGTAATTTTTTGCTGACGCTCGGCTTGCGAGGCGATATGTACTATGGCCTGACATCCGGCAGCCAGCCGGAACCGCGTGCCGGTCTTGCCTATAACATCAAGAAAACGGGCACAGTGTTGCGCGCTGCGTATTCGCATACGTATGAAACTCCGTTTAATGAGAACCTGCTGCTTTCGAGTGCTACCGGTCTGACGAATGGCGTGGCGCAGGCAGTGCTAGGCGTGAGCGCCGCGCCGGCCATTCACCCCGGCATTCGAAACCAGTACAACACTGGTTTCCAGCAGGCGATCGGGAAATACATTCTGATCGACGCAGATTATTTTTGGAAATACACACGCAATGCTTTCGACTTTAGTGTGTTGCAGAACACCACTATCACGTTTCCGATTTCCTGGGCTCGATCGAAACTGGATGGCGTTACGGGACGAGTAAGTAGTACCGACATTCACGGCTTCACTGCCTATTGGACATTCGGTCATACCCGCGCTCGCTACTTCCCGGACCAGACCGGCGGCCTTCTTAACACATCGCTGGTGCCCGCCGGCGTTTTTCGTATCGATCATGACCAAGCCTTTCAATCCACTGTTATGGGCCGCTATCAGATTAATAAGAATACCGAGTACGTGGACTTGAGCTGGCGTTATGATAGCGGCTTGGTGGTCAGCGGCATCCCGGACGCCGGGGCCGCCTTGGACCCTACGGTCGTGAGTGCCAATCAGCAGGTTTCTCTCGGCTTGTCTTGCGGCGGGACGGCTGCGGTCTTTGGCACGCCGCTCACCCCATCGATTTGCGGAAACAATCCGGTACTTTCGAAGCTAATCACGCTCCCCCAGATCGGCCAGGAAAACGACGATCACAACCCGGATCGCGTGAAGGCGCGCAACACCTTCAACTTGAGCGTCGGCACGGACAACCTGTTGCATACCGAAAAACGGGAACGTTTCACGGCGTCGATTCAGGTGGAGAACATCACGAACAATGAAGCCGTTTACAATTTTCTTTCGACTTTTAGCGGCACCCATTTTTTACAGCCGCGCACGGTGCTAGTAAAGTTTGGGTTTGTTTTTTGACGCGTTCTGGGAAATTGATTAAAACCAATTTAGCCGCAGATGAACTCGGATCAACGCAGATAAAACATTAATTTTCAATCAGCGTTTATCAGCGGCCAACAATCTTCGGCAGCCTCTTCATTGCGATACCGGCGTGGCATCCAGCATCGCCTTCGCCGTATTTTGCATTTCTAGGAATCTTGCTCGCGCAAAACAATCGTGCGCTTCAGTTTTATCGACTTCGACGCCGGCCAGGCCCAACAGATATAAGGTCCCGAGATTTCTCCAGGCCAGCACTTCGCCCTGTTGCGCGGCCAAACGGTAATACTTCACCGCCTCCGGTCCGCTTTGCTTTACGCCTGCGCCAATCTGATGCAGGATGCCCATCATGAGCTGCGCTTTCACCAAACCGGATTCAGCGAGCGGACGCGTCTTCTCGTAAACCCAAGACCCTTTGCCCTGAATCAGCGCCTCCATCATCGAGTCGAGATCGTAGCGAAGTAAGTCAGGCGCGGGTCCACTTGGAGGCGTCACGCTGACCATAATATGTCCTCCGCCGCCAGGTAAGTCATAATGGTGGCCACCCCGTTTGTCCGCTGCTTCCCTGTTGAATGTTTCGCCGCAGTACTCTCGTGCCATGCGATATTTCTTACTTGCTTTATCTTCCATAGTCTTCTCTTATCCGATGCTGCAAGGCGCCGATTTTGATGTACCTGCTTCTCCATCAACCGTCGTTTGGGGCTATTATTCCGCCCAGGCCAAACCTGTGCTTACCGTTCATTCGGGGGACGTGGTGCGCATGCACACCGTTTCCACCTGCTCGCTGGAGCGCATGGAAGCGGGCGGCGTGCCTCACGCGGCCATTCCGCAGTACGATCGCGACATCCACGAGCAAGTGAAAGACAAAGGCCCGGGCGGCCATATACTGACCGGGCCAGTTGCGATTGCGGATGCGGAGCCCGGCGATGTTCTCGAAGTGCAAATTCAGAAGATCGAGATCGATGTCCCTTATGCGTGTAACGGCTTCGGTCCGGGCCGCGGGTTCCTGCCTAATGATTTTCCCTATGCCCGCACCAAAGTGATCCCGCTCGATCGCGAACACATGCTGGCCCGATTTGCACCCGGGATTAACATTCCGCTACATCCTTTTTTCGGCAGTATGGGTGTCGCGCCTCCTTCAGCAGGGCGGATCAATAGCGGCCCACCCTGGATGCATGGCGGCAACATGGATAACAAAGAGTTGGTAGCCGGCACCACGCTTTTCATTCCGGTGCATGCGCACGGCGCGCTTTTTGAAGCGGGCGATGGCCATGCCGGGCAGGGAAACGGCGAGGTCGATATCACCGCTCTCGAAACCTGGCTGACCGGTACGTTCAAGTTCATCGTGCACAAAGATCAGCACTTGCTGTGGCCGCGCGGCGAAACGCCTGCGAGCTACATCGCCATGGGCTTTGACGAAGATCTAAGAATCGCAACCGAGATGGCGGTGCATAACATGATTGATTTCTTGGTTAGCGAAAAACACCTGAGCCGCGAGGATGCTTATGCTCTTACCAGCGTGGCCATCGATGTCGATATTACGCAGCTCGTCGACGGCAAAGTGGGTGTTCACGCGATGTGCCCGAAGGGGATTTTTCATTAGCATTTGCGGTTGCCGCATTGCTTGATATCATCGGCTACAGTAGCTGTACCCATGAGTACCCTATCCACTGCGCTCACCTACCATGTGGAGTTGATCGATGGGCGTGAGATTCAGAAGCCGTTGCCCAAGAAACCGCAGCTTAATTCAGCGTCATCTTCTGCTCGTCTTTGGCAGGATACTTGACGAGAAACAATATCTGGCGGGACCAGAACTCAATGTGCTCTGCGGCCAAGACCGTCTGGTTCCAGACTTGGTTATCGTGCGTGAAGCAGCCGAGTACAAAGACGGCGACCTGGCGGAACCGCCGGTGCTGGCAGTTGAGATCCTCTCGCCGGGGCAAACGCTCTCGGACCTCTTCGACAAGTGTGAACGTCTCCTGCGTGCCGGTGCGCCGATGTGCTGGATCATCTGGCCGGAGCGCCGCAAAGCCTGGATGTACAATTCCGAAGATCTGAACCAGGCTCACGAGTCGTTGGTTGCGATGCTTTTCGACAGTAGTAGAGTCGAGATCCTTCTCTCAGAGATGTGGAGCAAGCTCGATTAAGCCTTGTCCTCAGTCTCCTCTTGACATACCTAAACGTCTAGGCCTAAGCTGTTACTGAGCCACGGCCCATGCCCAAAAACGATCTCCAAGGCACCCTCGACCTCCTGGTCCTGAAAACTCTTTCCCAGGTCGGCCCGCTGCACGGCTACGGCATCGTCCTCCACATCCAGAAAGCTTCCGCCGACTTGCTGCAAGTCGAAGAAGGCTCACTCTATCCCGCTTTGCATCGCATCGAGCAGCAGGGCTGGGCTTCGTCCGCTTGGGATCTCACCGAGACCGGACGCAAAGCGAAATATTACCGGCTCACGGCCGCCGGGCGCAAACAACTCCAGAAAGCCGAAAAAGACTTCGACCAGCTCATCAAGGGCGTTGTCTCTGTCTTGCAATACGCCTGAGGTAATTCCATGGCCCTTTTTGACCGTCTCGCCAATCTGTTCCGCCGCAATCGTCTTCAGCAGGAGATCGATGCCGAACTCCGCGCCCATCTCGCCATGCGGGCGGACGACAATCTGGCCGCAGGCCTACCGCCCGAAGAAGCCCGCCGAGATGCCGCGCTTCGCTTCGGTAATCTGTCCTCGCTCACCGAGCGAACCAGCGCCGTTGACCTGAACCGGTTCTTCGAAACGCTCTGGCGCGATCTCGTCTATGCCGCTCGCCAGCTCCGGCGCAGCCCCGGCTTTGCCGCCATCGCGCTGCTCACCCTCGCGCTTGCCATCGGATCGAACATTGTTGTATTCGGCATCGTCGATGGCCTTCTCTTCCAGCCTCTTGTCCCCGGCACTGCAGGCCGCCTCTTCAATATTGCGCAGAAGGAACATGGCTACGACAATCAGTCCTATCCCGACTACCTGGATTACCGCAATCAGAACAGCACGTTTCGGGCTCTCGCCGCCTACCGCGTCAGTCAAGCCGCATTTACCGCTCACTCCGCCGCTTACAAAACGTGGCTCTTCGAAGTCTCGGGAAATTACTTCGACCTGCTAGGCGTCCAGCCCGCCCTCGGCCGCTTCTTCCACTCGCGCGACGAACACGGCCCCGATTCCGCTCCTTTCATCGTCTTGAGCGACGCATTCTGGCGTTCGCATTTCGCTTCCAATCCGCGCATCGTCGGAACCGTTGTCCGTCTCAACCAGCATCCTTTCACCATCATCGGAGTTGCCCCGCCCTCCTTCCATGGCACCGAGCACTTTCTCTGGCCCGATTTCTGGATGCCCATTGTCAATGAAAATCAGGTCGAGAGCTTTAACTTCCTCGAGCAGCGCTTCAACCATGGCCTCTGGATTCTAGGACTGCTCGCGCCCGGTGTCTCCCCGAAGCGCGCCACCGACAATCTCAACGTCATCGACGCCCGTCTTTCGAAGCTTTACCCGAACACCGATGAAGGAATGCGAGCCCGCTTGGTCGATGCCGGTCTCTTCGGCGAAAACATCGGCACTCCCGCGCGCGCCTTCCTCTCCGCGCTCATGAGCCTCGCCTTCCTGATCCTGCTCGCCGCCTGCGCCAACCTCGCCGGCATTTTTGCCGCCCGCACCGCCGACCGCTTCCGCGAACTCGCCATCCGTCTATCCATCGGCGCCGGGCGCTGGCAAATCCTCCGTCAGCTCCTCACTGAAACCCTGCTGATCGCGGTTGGCGGCGGTCTTCTCGGCACTCTCTTCGCTCTCGTCCTGCTGCGCGCCTTGAGCCACTGGCAGCCGATCCCCGAATTCCCCATTCATGTTGCGCTCGCTCCCGGTTTCCGCCTTTACCTGCTCGCGGCGCTTCTTACCCTGCTCTGCGGACTGCTTCCCGCCCTGCTGCCCGCGCGCCAGCTCTGGCGGACCGATCTCACGCAAGCCATCAAAAGCTCACAGTCCGAAGCCACCACCGCCCGCCGCCTCACCCTCCGCGATCTACTCCTCGGCGCGCAAATCGCCCTCTGCGCTCTGCTCCTCACCTCTTCCCTCGTTGCCTTGCGCGGCATGCAGCGCTCCCTCCATGCGCCCCTCGGCTTCCATCCCCAAGGTGTCGTCCTCGCCTCGGCCGATCTGCACATGGCCGGTCACTCCGACCAGGAATCCCTCGCTCTACAAAAGTGCCTGCTTCTCGAATCCGGCCGCCTTCCCGGCATCTTGGCCGCCGGCACCATAAACTCACAGCCGCTCGGCCCGAGCGGCGGCAGCACGCCCGTCTACACCAACAACAGCCCCGGCTTCCGCCCCTCTAACATCCGCTTCGCCGCTCGATTCTTCTCCATCTCGCCCGGCTATCTCGCCGCCGCCGGCACTCGCCTGCTCGCCGGCCGCGACTTCACCTGGCACGACGACCAGCACGCTCCACAAGTGGCTCTGGTCAATGAAACCTTCGCTCACCTGTTGTTTGGCAGGACGAACGCGCTCGGCCAATTCTTCAAAATCGGCGCTCAAGGTTCCTTTCGCATCGCCGGCATCGTCGAAACCGGCAAGTACTCCTCCCTTTCCGAAGACCCGATGCCCGCCATGTTCTTCCCCGTTGCGCAATTTCTCAATAGCGACACCACGCTCGTGGCGCGCTCGAACCTGCCCGCGCCGCAGGCCGCCGCTGCCCTCCATGCGATGCTTACCAAACTCGATCCCGCCTTGCCCTTCACCATCGAAACCTGGCCAGCCTCGCTCGCTTTCGTCCTCTTCCCCGCCGAAGCCGCCGCCATCAGTCTTGGCGTTATGGGACTGCTAGCCGCTCTCCTCGCTGTCATCGGCGTCTTCGGCATGGCCGCCTACTCAGTCTCCAAACGCCAGAAAGAATTCGGCATCCGCCTCGCCCTCGGCGCTCAACCTTCGCGTCTTCTCCGCGCCGCTATCGGACGTCCGCTTGTTCTCCTACTTGCCGGTTCCCTCTCCGGCCTCACCTTCGGCCTGCTCGCCAGCCGCCTGCTTGGGCAGATCGTCTATCAGGCCACTCCCCGCGATCCAATTGTCTGGCTGGGCGTTCTCCTCGCCATGCTGGTCCTTGGCCTCTCCGCGACATGGCTCCCCGCGCGCCGCGCCCTCCGCGTCAACCCCGCGCAACTCCTCCGCCAGGACGCATAGACAACTTCTCAGGGACGCACGCCGATGGCATTCGTGCGGATCCGGTACAAACTCGAACTGGCCGTAATATACAAAGCCTTGCCGTCCGCATCGCCCCACGCGAGATTACCCGCTTTTTCCGGCATGTCAATCGTGCCGAGATGCTTGCCTTTCGCGGAAAAAATCCAGATCCCGCCCGGTCCGGTGCTGTATAGGTTGCCTTGTGTATCGACCTTCATGCCGTCGGGCGCACCAATGCGGGAGTCGGATGTTGCATCGTAGAACAACTTGCCCGTCCCAAGCGTTCCGTCCGCCTCGACCGGATAACTCATCCAGATTTTCTTCGGTTCCGAGTTGTTCACATACAGCGTCTTCTCGTCGGGCGAGAAGGCGATGCCGTTTGGCCGTGGCAGGTCTTTCACCAGCACCTGCAATTTGGAGCTATCTGGTGAGCTTCCCGGAGCTTGGCTCGATGCACCCGGCAACCGGTACACTCCGTTAAATGAGAGCTCTTTATCCTTGTCCTTGTCGCTCTGCGTGCGGAAGCCATAGGGAGGATCAGTGAAATAGAGCGTCCCGTCTTTTTTATAGACGAGGTCGTTGGGGCTGTTCAGTTTCTTGCCATCATAACTGTCCGCCAGCACCGTGATCTCGCCGTGAGGATCCAGCGTTTCGAGACGCCAGACGCTCCGTCGCGCGTGCCCTGCCACCGTCAGGCGACCGCGACTATCAAGCGTCATGCCGTTCGAACCCGGTTCCGGACCGTTATAGGCGGTCGCGCCCTGATAACCGCTGGGTTGCAGGAATATGGTGGCCCCGCCGCGCGGCGTCCATTTACGGATGCTATTACTCGGAATCTCGGCAAACAACAGAAACCGCGCGTGGGTCCAGACTGGGCCTTCAGTCCACTTAAATCCGCTCGCCAGTTTTACCAGCTTGACGCCCGGCGGGATGAGAGACGAGAAGGCTGGATCAAGCGCTTGCAATTTCGCCGCCTCCGGCGCGGTGGCCGCCTCGCTCAACAGTAGACACATACTCGCTGACCCAATCAGAAACAACCATCGAAACTTCACGCGAGCATTGTATTAAACCGCCATGTAAAAACCAGCAACGAACGAGAGAACTCAGTCGGATAGAACACTCATTTAGGGAGAGAAGACCGTGAGTCGAAGCGAGAAAAATGCGCAATACGGATGTATCCAGACACCTGTTCTACTGGCGGCTCTCGACGATCCACAAACCGGCCTGTTGCTCTTCAACGCAAGCGGGCAAGTGCTGCACTGCACCAGCCAGATATTTTCTCTGCTGGGGATCGAGGCGGGCGAAGCGTTCTTGCCATGCGACGTAACAGACGTACTCTCGAAATCCGCGCTCGACAAACATTCCATCGAAGTCGCTCAAAGCCGCGTGGCCGCGTTGTCGGGCGATGCCTCTGCTGAACCAGTTTTGCTGAATTTTCCGGATCAGCAGCTTCGGCCAGTGCGCATGCGGCTGCGAAGCATCGGATCGGAGTATCGCGTGGCGTCGTTCGAAGCCGCCGCGGCAAGGGAAGAATCCCAGGTTCGCGTTGCCGAATTCGCCCTTCGTGATTCACTTACCGGGCTGGCATCGCGGCCCTATTTCGAAGAAACCGTCAGCGAGGCCCTGAAACGCAGGCCCGAAGAACCGATCGCCGTGCTGCTGATCGATCTGGATCGTTTCAAGGCGGTCAACGACACTCTCGGACACCCGGTGGGCGATGCCTTGCTTCGTCTCGTGGCCGAACGCCTCCGGTCGGTGGTGCGCAAAAACGATCTCGTCGCACGACTGGGAGGAGACGAATTTGCTCTGCTAATTCAGCCGTCACCTACCGCCGATGAGCCCACTTCCATCGCGAGCCGCATTCTGGACCTGGTGCAGAGAACCTATTTGATCGATGGCCAGCTGGTGAACATCGGCGTCAGTATCGGCATCGCGCTCTCTCCGGGCGACGGTAGTGAATACGCCAAACTCTTGAGAAGCGCTGATCTCGCCCTTTACCATTCGAAGACGTCCGGCCGCGCTACCTTCCACTTCTTCAACCCCAAGATGGAGTCCCGTGCCCAGGCGCGGCGGACCAATGAGCTGGAACTGCGCCGGGCGCTGGCGTTACGCCAACTGGAAGTGTTCTATCAGCCGCAAGTTGACACCGCTATCAAACGCCTGGTCGGTTTTGAAGCCCTGGTTCGCTGGCGGCACCCCGTACGCGGTATGATTTCTCCGGCTGACTTCCTGCCCATTGCCGAAGAGATCGGTCTGATTGTGCCGCTGGGCGAGTGGGTGCTACGCACCGCCTGCCGCGAGGCCATGACCTGGCCGGACGATATCACGATTGCAGTCAATGTTTCTCCGCTCCAATTCGAAACGGGCAAGTTCGCGGACTCCGTCCGCCGCGCTCTGGCCAGTACCGGTCTGCCCGGCAAGCGGCTCGAGATCGAAATCACCGAAGGCATTCTGCTCCGTACCGACAAGGCCATTCTCGCGACCTTGCACGAGTTACGATCCATGGACGTGCGGATTGCCATGGATGACTTTGGCACCGGATACGCTTCGCTGAGTCAGCTGGCGCGCTTTCCGTTCGACAAAATCAAAATCGATCGCTCCATCGCCGGATTTGAAGGAGACAATCTCAAACAACGAGCCATCGTTCGAGCCATCACTTCGCTAGGCCAAAGCCTGGGCGTTTGCACGCTGGCCGAAGGCATCGAAAGCGCCGATCAGCTCGCCCGCCTGCAGGAGGATGGCTGTAGTTCGGTGCAGGGATACCTTTTTGGCAAGCCTGTACCTGCCGATCAGCTCCGCGAAATCATCTCTCGATTACATTCAATCCAATCTCAACGTACCGAATATGACCTCCAACTTACATAAACTCGTTTATTGCAGCCGCAACCTGATTCGCGGCAATCAAGCCGACGTCACTGCGGAGTTACAAAGTATCCTTGCCAAGTCGCGAGAGAATAACCCGCGCCGGGAACTCACCGGTGCGCTCCTTTACAACGCGGGAAATTTTGCCCAAGTGCTGGAAGGACCTTTGAGCTCTATTGAGCAGGTGTTCGAAATTATCCAACGGGATGCCCGCCACAGCGAAGTGACGGTTGTGTATAGCGGTCCCTGCACCGAACGCGATTTTCCGGAGTGGTCGATGGCATTTGCGGGCAATCATGCGGCCGATCAGATGCCGCAGGCCACCGCCGCCTTCGAGGCGGTATTTAAAGACGTGCTGGGTGCCGGAGAACAAATGCTTTCAGTGCTCAAAGACTTGGTTATCCGGGAAGACGATTGGTTGCTCGAAGCGGCGTAAAACAATACGCTTTCTTTGGCCGCCCCACCATCATGGGGCTATACTTCCTCTCACTAGTACTTAAAGGTGAATACAGGGATTGACTCGAATCCGGGTAAGTACTCATAATCCCGTATGCTCCGAAGAGTGTGTCCTTTTCTGCTTGTGTTAGTCGCGCTAGTTCTCGTGCGACCGGCGTGGGGCGTAACTGCCTGCAGTCCGCTTCCGGCGGCTACTGCGCCCGGATTCGAGCCGATGTTACAGAGTTACCTCGATAACCGCTGCTATCAATCAGCCAACTGGCAGCATGACCCTGTAATCCGCGGCACTGGTGGCGTGCATCCGAACGTCAAAGTCTGGTACTCGCCGAACATCTGGACCTGGCTTACCCTGCTCGGGCGCAAAGGCGACGCGCCGGAGGGCGGCATCGTCATTAAGGAGCAATACGAAGACCCGAGCGATCCAACCAAGCTCGGCGAGTGGACGGTGCTGGTGCGCGATACCAAAGGCGCTTGGGATGGTTGGTACTGGGCCGACATGGTGCCCACAGGCAGTGTCGTTTCTCTGCCGCCGCCGGTTCCCGCGCCAGGAAAACCAAACTGCGCCCCGGTCGAATATCCATTGAGCGGCTTCGGACAATACTGCATAAATTGCCATGCGTCGGCTGCCAGCGGACAGAATACCTTTGCGACCGACCGCTTCGTGCTGGGTTTCCCGCCCGGGCGGCTCACCAATTTCCCGCCCGAAGATAACATTCATTACCGCCTCTCTCATCTGCCGCGGCTCGGCGCGACCGCCACCAACGATGCCTCTTGCCTGGTCGGCGAATCGAACGATCACGTAGTCGCCTCGGGCAAAGCGGAGGGCGGCCCGCATACGTTTGTCACCTCCGACCAGTGCACGGGATGCCATAACGCGACTGCGACCTTGACTCCCGCGCGCAAGGATCTGCCGAGCATGTTGTATTACCTGCCGTCGAATAATGCCGGTATTGCCGATCAGCCTCTGAGCGTGAACCTTTCGCCGAATGGCGAGTGGCGTTTCTCAATGATGGGGCTGGCCGGGCGCGATCCTATTTTCTTTTCGCAACTCAATTCGGAAGTGACGCTGCACGGCAACGCGCAAAATCCGCAAGGCACCGGGAAAGAGTTTGTCGAGAACCTCTGCCTGCACTGCCATGGCGTGATGGGCCAGCGACAATATTTTGCCGACACAAAGAAACTGTTCACTCGAGCCCAAATGCACGACCCGGAGTCGCCTTATGGAGCGCTGGCGCGTGACGGCATCTCCTGTACGGTGTGTCATCGCATCGCAGCCGACGGACTCGGCAAGCCGGAAACTTATACGGGCAACTTCAATGTCGGTCCGGCGGATCATATGAACGGTCCGTTTTCCGATCCGTTGAAACTGCCCATGAAGAATGCGCTCGGTATGCAGCCGCAGCAGGCGAATCAAATCACCGATTCGGCATTGTGCGGGTCGTGCCACACCATCGTCCTGCCCGTCTATCGCGCGAATGGTGAACCGGTCATAACGAACGGCCAGCCCAGGACCTTCACCGAGCAGGCGACCTTTTTCGAATGGCAGAACAGCGTGTTTACCGATGGCGGGTCAAAAGCGGAGAGCTGCCAGCAGTGTCACATGCCGAATACCTACTTGCGCGATGGCGTGTTGTCGAAACCTCTGGCGTACAAGATCGCGAACATCGAAGACAATACTTTCCCGGCCGTAGATCATCGTGCGCCCGACGCCAAAATCACGCTTGAAAGGCGTGACGACTACCGGCGGCATCTGCTGCTCGGCATCAACGTGTTCGCTCTCGAGATGTTTAAGCAGTTCCGCACGGAACTCGGCTTGTACGATTCCGATCCCATGCTGCGCACCAGCCTCAAAACCGAAGACGGCATGGATACCGTGATCGATCAGGGCACTAACCTGATTGCCAGGACGAGAACGGCCGATGTAAAGGTGATCTCGGTAGAGAAGCGCATAGGAGCACTGGCAGTGGATGTGCAGGTGACAAACAAAGCTGGTCACAGTTTTCCCTCTGGAGTGGGATTCCGGCGCGCGTTTCTGAATTTCCAGGTGCTCGATGGGAATGGCGACGTGGTCTGGCAATCGGGCGGTGTCGCAGAGACCGGAACCGGCGCAGCGCAGGGATTGAAAGGCGTGCTTGTCGACGGCTCCGGCGATCCGTTAGTCACCGAAACCTTCACTCAATCGCAGCAGCGCCACCAGGAACATTATTGGGCGAAAAACCCGATCCGGCATCAAAACCAGGTGCAGATCTATGAAGAACTGGTCACAAATCCCGAAGGGTATCTCAGCACGAGTTTTGTCGCCTTGAACGAAAAGGTAAAAGATAACCGGCTGCAACCGGAAGGTTGGAGTTCGACCGGGCCGCAAGCTGCCGAAACGGGTCCGGTAGGCACTTGCACGATGGTATTTGGAAAAGCCGGCCAGAAGCAGGTGTGCGATCCCGACTATGAGAACGGCAGCGGTTCAAGCGTGGTTCGCTACCTGGTTCCTTTGACGCGCAAGACGCTGGGCGCCGTCAGTGTGAAGGCCACACTTTACTATCAGACCGTGCCTCCTTACTATCAGCTGCAACGGGCAACGGACGCAGCCGGTGTCGACACGAGCCGGTTCCTGCGCATGGTGTCGGACTTGAAAGTGACCGGAACGCCGGTCGACAAATGGGTGCTGCCGATCGGAAGCGACGAAGCGGCTGTTGCGCAATAAGCTCTGACAACGAATAGGCGTGTCCCGATAATGAAGGGATGCGCTTGATTGTTGGGATTACCGGAGCTTCGGGAGCGATCTTCGGGATACGCCTGCTGGAAGCGCTGCGCGAATTGAGCGTGGAATCGCACCTGGTGCTGAGCCGCTGGGCTCGCGTCACGATTTCGCAGGAAACAGATTACTCGCTGGAACAGGTGGAAGCGCTGGCCGCGAAGGTCTACCATCATGATAATCAGGCCGCTCCGGTTTCAAGCGGATCGTTCCGGACCGATGGCATGATTGTCGCTCCGTGCAGCATGAAAACTTTGGCAGCCATTCGCGGAGGCTTTGGCGAGACGCTGCTATGTCGGGCGGCCGACGTAATCTTAAAGGAGAAACGCAAACTGCTGCTGCTGGCGCGCGAAAGCCCGTTCAGCGAAATTCATCTGGAGAATATGCTGGCTCTGGCGCGCATGGGCGTCACCATCTTTCCTCCGGTGCCCGCCTTTTATCACCGGCCGCAAACGATCGGCGATCTGGTCGACCATATCGTCGGGCGCACGCTCGATCAGTTTGGACTCGAGATGCCCGGTCTTTCCCGCTGGGACGGCTTCAGAACGTGAAACCGGATCGACCGCTGATCTGGCTCGGCAAACATCTTTCGCTGGCGCTCACGCTGCCGGCATCCGTCGCGGGCGGTTATATCGTGGGCGCACTCGCCGACCACTGGTTACACATTCCATTCTTGCGCGTGGTAGGGATACTGTTGGGGATGGTATCAGGCATCACGCAGATCATCCGGGAACTAACGCGAGAAGAAAAATCACATAAATGACGGCGTTGTTCGAGGGCGATTCGATTCGCAGGCTCTACTCTCTTACCGGCTTTTTCGGGCTTGTTGGATTCACTTGCTTTTTCTGGACGGAGGGCATCCGTATGGCGCTCGCCTTCGCGCTGGGCGCGCTTTGTTCGGCCGGTAATCTATGGTCCTTTGAACACCTGAGCCGGATCATCGCGCCCGGTGACGACGTGCGCAAGCCATGGCAGGCCGGCACTTACTTCATTCGTTACATCCTTCTACTAGGTATTGGCTATGCTATAGTCAAAACTTTGAACGTGAGCCCGTTCGCGGTTGTTTTAGGCCTTTTCGCGAGCACTGCGGCAGTCTTAGTCTCGCTCATTCTCGAATTAATTCTAAGCTTTAACCACCGGGCCAAGATGCCATAGATGACACACGAACTCTGGATTACCGCGATCTTCAATCGTTTTCTTGCTGGTCCGGCTAACAGCGTGCTGAATGCTGTGCATCATTCCGCGCCCGACGCCGCGAATCCCTGGAGCGACTGGATGGTTTGCGAGATTCTCGTCGTTCTGTTTATGGTGGCGCTGTTTGGAGTTTTGCGTAGCCGGTTATCTGTTGACAAGCCAGGGAAACTGCAGCATATCTTCGAACTGACTCATGAATTCGTCAACGCTTCAGCGGAAGAGGTAGTTGGTCACGATGGCCCGCGCTACGTCGCCTTTTTCGGGACGATCTTTCTGTTTATTCTGTTCATGAATTTGATCGGATTGATTCCCGGTTTCGATTCGCCCACGCAGTTTCCGATGGTCCCGCTCGGGTTGGCAGTAGTGACGTTCATTTTCTATCACGGCACAGGCGTACGCGCCAATGGAGCTGGGTACATCAAGCAATTTCTGGGGCCGTTCCTCCTGCTGATACCTCTTATGCTGCCGATTGAGCTTATCAGCCATTCCGCTCGACCGCTCTCGTTGACAGTCCGGCTATGGGCCAACATGTTCGCCGGTGAGCAGGTCTATCTCACCTTTCTTTCACTGACAAAATTAATCCTGCCCGTGATTTTTATTGGGCTGCACTTGTTTGTGGGGTTTTTGCAGGCTTATATTTTTATGTTGCTGGCGATGGTTTACGTAGGCGGGGCCGTTTCGCACGAGCATTAGGCATCATCAGCTTTCAGTGTGAGCGCCCGGCGTCCCAATGCGCGGTGTCGAACCACCTCCTGAAAGCAATCATTCATAGGAGAGAACACTTGAAAAACAAACTATTTCTGCTGGTCATGACGATGTTTGCCATGGCGAGCCCAATTCTGGCGCAGGGCGATCAGGCCGGCGGTGGTGGAAATAAGAACCATCTCGCGGCGGCTTACCTGGCAATGGGTATTGCCTCCGGTTTGTGCGGCATCGGTCAGGGTAGAGCAACCGCTTCTGCCGCGGAGGCCATGGCGCGTAACCCGGGCGCAATTGCCGCGATTCGCGTGGCGCTGATCCTTGGTCTGGTTTTGATCGAATCGCTGGCGCTGTACACGCTGGTTATCACGTTTATCGTCGGCAAATAAACGATCTAAAAAACTCCTGGGCCTGGGGACGCGAACACGTCTCACAGGCCCGTTCCATTTTTCCTGCGCATGAAACTCCAAGGTATCTTCCCAGCTCTCACCACCTCCTTCGATCACGAAGGCAATCTCTACAAAGTCAAAGTCCAGCACAATATCGACAAGCTCAATGCAATCAACCTGAGCGGCTACGTGGTCTGCGGCTCAACGGGAGAAACGCCTCTGCTCAGCAGTGAAGAGCGCCTGCAGTTGATGGGGTGGGTGAAGGAATCCAGCGCCCCGGGAAAAACTTTGATCGCGGGTGTCGGCGCAGAGAGCGTACATGAAACGGTGCGTATGGCGAACCGAGCCGCCGAAATCGGCTACGACGCCGCGCTGGTGCTCACGCCTTTTTATTACCGCATTCAGATGTACCGCCCCGACACGCAGGCACTATTCTTCCGAGCCGTCGCGGACCGTTCGAAAATACCAGTCATCCTCTACAACATTCCGCAAGTCACCGGCTACGACCTGCCGGTAGAACTGTTGGCCGAACTCTCGCACCATCCGAACATCGTGGGTCTGAAGGACAGCTCGGGCAACATGCCGAAACTGGGTGAGACCGTGAAGGCCGTAAAGCCTGGATTCGCCTGCCTAACGGGCGCCGGCGGCGGCATCTTCGAAGGCCTGCAACTCGGCGCGACGGGCGCCATCCTGGCGATTGCGAATGCCCTCCCCTATGCTTGTCTGACCATCTGGGAAGCCTTCCGCGGACGCGATCATGAAGCCGCCGCAGACTGGCAAGCCCGCATAGCGCCGGCAGTGAAGCTAATAGCCGCCCAGCACGGCATCCCGGCTCTAAAGCACGCGATGGATTTGAACGGATATTACGGAGGAGTGCCACGGTTGCCGTTTTTGCCGGTACCCGCGGCGGTGAAAGAGCAAGTGGAAGATGTTTTAAAGGAATTGAAAGGATAGATTCAGTTCAGCGCGTCGACGCTCCCGCCGCTCTCGAGGCTGATGCCAATATCATTTTTTCCACCCCCAACGCTCGGCAATCGCACCCCACCATTTCTTCGACCAACTCCTTAAATGTTATTCGGGGCGTCCAGCCTAGATTTGCTTTGGCTTTGGAAGCGTCGCCCATGAGCAGTTCCACCTCGGCGGGCCGAAATAGCTGATCATCGCTGACCAAGAAATCCTGACATTTCAAGCCAACGCAATCGAAGGCGCGTGCAGCAAAATCGAGGACGGAATGAGTCTGGCCAGTCGCGATAACGTAGTCGTCCGGCTGATCCTGCTGTAGCATCAACCACATCGCATACACATACTCTTGGGCGTGTCCCCAATCGCGTTTCGCGGTCAAATTACCCAGCTTTAGATCTTTGCTCTTGCCCGCTAAGATCCGGGCCACGCCCCGGCTGATTTTCCGGGTCACAAATTCGAATCCGCGCCGAGGGGACTCGTGATTGAAAAGAATGCCAGTGCTTGCGTGTAGGCCGTAAGCTTCACGATAGTTTCGGGTCAGTTCGTAACCGGCAACCTTGCTAATTCCATATGCTGAGCGCGGGTGCAAGCGGGTCCGTTCGCTCTGGGGCGTCTCTTCAACTTTGCCGAACATCTCACTGGTTCCGGCGAAATATACGCGGCAATGCGGCGTCAGACGCTTTATAGCGCCAAGTACATGGTGCGTACCGTTGATATTAGTATTCAGAGTTGAGAACTCGTCATCGAACGAATAGCTTACGAAACTCTGGGCAGCTAGATGATAACATTCGTCTGGACCCACGTTTTCAATGACGTTGTGGACGCTGCCGTAGCTTTCCAGTGAGGCGGCATGCAAATGTACTTGGTCAAGTACATTCGTTATCCGGGCAAGCCTATGCTCGGGATCCTCTAGAGCAATGCGGCGGACGATGCCGTGAACTTCATATTCTCTTGACAACAATAATTCGGCAAGGTAAGAACCATCTTGCCCTGTAATGCCCGTGATGAGAGCCTTACGCTTGCGCATTGATCACCAGGAGTTTGTTTGAAAAAGCCAGCACAGGCAGAAGTCTATCAGATGAACAAGCAATTTTCTCGTGCTACAGTCCCCCCGGACAGAGCCCGCCTAGATGCTTGACAGGTGATCAGCAATCATATTATTTTCGTCATGTCTAGCCGCCGAAGTGGCTCAACGCGGGTAAGTCATGTGCTTGGAAGTCTGCATGAAAGCGCCTTTTTAGGCGAATATTACCTCGCTCAGGAAAAGGATTTAAAGCCAGCCTTGTTCGTGGTGCGCGCCAATTCGCGTGCCAATCTGCCCAGCGCTTAGTGGCTGCGAAGATATACCTGGCGAAGATGCATTTGCGTTTTGAGTGAGCACGGACTAGAGGTCCAATACTGGTCGATAGTTGCAAAAGTTCAGGCTGGCCCAATATTGCGCGAACGGTCGGACTACGAAGTGTTGTTCCTTCTTCTTCGTGATACGCGTGCTTGGTGGACCTCAGAACTCCCAATTGGCTCTTTACCTGCTCGCTCAGATCCGAATGTGGCGCATGGAACGAAAAGTCCTTGTGTTAACATGATTATTCTGAAAATTGCCGATGCCGGATTTTAGCGAGTGTGTGATCGATTGTTATCAGACCTTAGCAGTCTTTTTGATGCTTCTTACTATGAGACAGGGTTGGGTTCCCCGTACAAACGGAATTCCCACTGGCTGAACTTTTTTGGCGTGGTCGCTGACGAAATCAATCGCTCTCTTAGGCCAAGCACCGTTTTTGATGCCGGTTGCGCACTTGGCTTCCTCGTAGAGTCCTTCTGGGATCGAGGCATCGAATGCTACGGAATCGACATATCCGAATATGCAATCTCTCAGGTTCGCCGGGATATGCAGCCATATTGCAGGAGACAGTCAATCCTGGATCCAATCAATGGCCGTTACGATCTAGTAACTTGCATTGAGGTGCTTGAACATTTGCAGCCCGATGATACGGAACTTGCGATAAGTAATATCACTTCGGCCAGCGATGCAATCCTGTTCTCCTCTACACCCGATGATTTAACTGAGACCACCCATTTCAATGTTAGGCCAGTAATTGGCTGGCTCACGCTCTTTCAAAAGTTTGGTTTCGCGCCAGACTACAATTTCGATGCAGGTTTCGTCGCTCCTCACGCCATACTGTTACGGAAACAAGCGGCCGCTCCAGAAAGCGTTTTAGTCCTGTTCAGTAAGTGGCTTAAATTGAGAAGCGCCCTCAATGAGCGAGAGCGGCGGATTGCCTCTTTAGAGGAACGTACTTCTGAATATGGCGTCAGGCTGAATGAGGCCGAGTTGCTTAAGCAGGAATCGGGCCGCAATGCGGGCGAAATGGAGAGCCTTCGAGAGCAGTTCAGGCGATCCAGTGCCGAACTCGACGAGCTTCGGCAAGAGCGCCTTCAGCTGTCTAAGCAACTAACAAAGGCGAAAGAGCAGGGCGAGCGTACATCTAGAACGATTGCTGAGCTTCGATCTAAGCATTCGGAAACCTCAATCGAATTTGAACCGAATGCCCTACGTGAGAGAACTAGCTCGCCCCCGGTGTCCGTTATCCTCCCGCCTGCTCCGGAGGCCGAACCGTCCAGGCTGGAATTTAAGGAGAAGCTAGAGAGCAAACAACGAGCGTTATACTCTGCAAATCGAAAGACTAAGCTGCAGCAAGAACAAATAGCTCAGTTAGGTAAGATTCTTGATAATTTAAGAGCAAGACTCCGTGTTACTGAAGTTGAGCATGCTCTTCGGTCCGTTAACGTTACGCTCGTACCGCTGGGGAGATTGGCAAAGATGACGCTAACGGAAGTGAACTCTCGGTTAACTGGCAAACGTCGAGATCGCCTCAAAGAAAGACTTGATCTTCTACGTCGAATCGAGTCGATCGGTAAATCTTCCTTTTTCGACCCGGCTTGGTACTCGGAAGCCTATCCTGACTTGAGCGGTTGCAACGACCTTTTATTCCATTACGCAACGCAAGGATGGAAGGAGGGACGGAATCCAGGGCCTGAGTTCAATGGCAATTTATATCTAGAGCACTATCCCGATGTGGCGAATTCAGGAATAAATCCTCTTATGCATTACCTTGAATTCGGAAAGGCCGAGGGACGCAAAATCGACTCAGTTCTGCTCGAAGACGGGAGCCGGTCGAGTGTTGCCCTGCAGAAACAGGCGGAACTCATCGCTCATTCCCCACTGTTTGATAGCGATTGGTACTTGGACAATTATCCCGACGTTGCGGCAGCCGGTCTCGATCCAATTTGGCACTACCTGGAACATGGTGAACACGAGGGTAGAAATCCAGGACCCCTGTTCAATTCCTCCTGGTACTTAATTCGTTATCCCGACGTCAAGGAAAGTGGCGTGAACGCGCTTGCACACTATCTCGAACGGGGCACTCAGGAATCGCGAGAAACTCAACCCGTCGACACGACTACCACAGAGACCCGATTAGCCAAAGTTGCGCCAGACGGCGAATTTGACAGGCGCATCGAGATGATGAGTGCGTCATCGCTTTTTGACCCACAGTGGTACCTTGCACAGTATCCAGAAGTCAAACTCTTCGAGAAAGGCCCGTTTGTTCATTACCTTGAAATCGGTGGTCACGAGGGCCGAAATCCAGGCCCGAATTTCGATGCCAGTTGGTATCTCAGGCGAAATCCGGATGTTTCAGCCGCAAACCTCAACCCCCTGCTCCACTACCTGGAATACGGTGTCTCGGAAAATCGTGCTATTCGTCCGGCAGCTAGCACGCGAACCATCGACGCATTGCTGCAAAGTCATTTCCCGGCCTTAACCATACCTACCTTCCATGTTCCAGCCATGCCACGCAGGCTAACCGTAATAACAGACAGCATCAATTCGGGACGCCTCTATGGGGGAGTCGGCACTGCCCTTATTCTTTCTGCGCTGTTGGCGAAACGCATCGGGGCTGACCTCCGAGTCGTGACCCGTAACGAGGCGTCAATTACGGCCAACGTAAGCCACATCTTTGAAGTGAATGGAGTTTCCTGGGAAAAGGACATCGAGTTTTTGTTTGTTCCGCTAGATGGAAGCCGCCACATGGCGGTTTCCGAGAACGATTTCTTCCTCACTACTTCCTGGTGGACTACTCGAGCAGCGCGTCAGGCTATTGAGGTCTCCCGCATCTTCTACCTTCTTCAGGAAGACGAAAGAATGTTCTATCCTTATGGTGACGAGCGCCTTCGATGCGAGGAGGTGCTCCACGACGAAAACCTCACCTTCATTGTCAATTCCGAGTTACTGTTCCAACATCTCGTTACCGGATCTGAATGTTTGGCAAATGTGGAAAGGAACGGGATGTGGTTCGAGCCCGCCTTCCCTGCCTGCAACTACTATCCAGAACAAGCAGATCGACTATCCGTGAACAGGCGTTTTCTTTTTTACGCCCGACCGGAAAATCTTCGTAATTTATACTGGCGTGGACTGGAGGTAATCGGCTCCGCTATCGAAAGTGGGACCTTTCGTGAATACGAGTGGGAATTTAATTTCGTCGGTCACGGGATCGAGACTCCGGTTCTTCCCAGTGGCACCCGCCTTGCGGTCCATCAAAATCTGTCTTGGGAAGAATACGCCCGTCTGATTCGTGGAATGGATGTAGCGCTTTGCCTCATGGATACCCCACACCCGAGTTACCCACCGTTAGACTTGGCCGCCAGTGGGGCTATTGTCGTGACGAATCAGCGTGGACTGAAATCGTCGCTTGACCGCTATTCGGAAAACATCCTGTGCTGTGAGCCAAACGTCGGGGCTCTCACAACAGGCTTGCGAAACGCGGTCCAGCGCCTTACAGATGAGGCATTAAGGCTCTCCAACTACTCACGTAATGGCCTCTCAAGAAATTGGGACACTACTCTAGCTCCAGTTTTGGGGAAACTAGCTGAATTCATCGATAATGGGAGACCGTAAGTCTTGCTTTTAGCCGCCCGCATCTCTCAAATACCATTTCAGCCCCCTTGGGAACTAAGTTTCGAGGATCGAGTCGCGGATCTTGCGAAACGAGAGCGACGAATAGCGTATTTTTACGAAAAGCCTGATACGAGCACGTTTCGTTATCGGGTCTTTAACATGGTTGCGGCTATCAACTCAGCTCCCGAACTCGGGATCTCCGCTTCTTGGTTCACGCTCGCAGACCTTAGACGGGCTGACCGCTTTATCGATCAGGCCGACGTGCTCGTCGTTTGTCGCACCCGTTACGATGCTGAGGTCAATCGAATGATTGGACGGGCAAGGGCGCGCAAAATTCCAATCCTGTTCGATATCGACGATTTTGTATTTGATACCGGCTACATACCACTGATCCTCGATGCCCTCGATTTAGATTTGGAGTCGCAAAAAGTATTGGACTCGTGGTTTGCAAGTATCGGACGGATTGGGGCGACTCTTCGTCTCTGCGACGGCGCCATCACCACAAACCGATTCTTGGCCGAGCGGATTCAGGTCTTCGATTCCCGCATCGTTCCCAAAATCGTGCCCAATTTTCTGAACCGCTTACAACAAGAGCAATCAGAGGTGATCTGGAAAGCAAAGCAAAAATCTCATTTCGCCAGAGATAAGAACATACACATCGGGTATTTTAGTGGAACTCCGACTCATAACCACGATTTTCAAATAGCTAGCTCAGCGCTGGCGAAGCTGCTGGATACTGACCCTCGTATAGTTATTCGGGTGGTGGGCTTCCTCGCCACCAAAGGTCCGATGTCACGACATGCAGATCGTATACAAATCCATCCTCTTCAAGACTTCTTGAACCTACAGCGTCTCATCGGCGAAGTAGAAGTCAATATCGCGCCCGTACAGAATAATATTTTTTCAAATTGCAAATCTGAGTTGAAGTTCTTCGAAGCGGCAAGCGTCGGGACTCTGACTATCGCATCACCGACCTTTGCCTTCCGAAACTCTATCCGGGATGGCGAGAACGGACTTTTGGCTAGCGCGCACGAATGGCAAGCGAAACTCGAAGTCGCTCTCGACAAGCTGGCACAGCCTGAGAAATACGCCGAAATCGTCGATTTCGCGCATACACAAGCTGTCGAGAGATTTGGCTGGGATTGTTTTGCAACGCGGATTGCAGAAGCAGTATTTGGAGGGCAGGGAGACGGAGATAGCAGCCCACTAGATGCCGCTCAACACTGGAAAGGTGTGAGAGCTGCAGAAGCACCCTGGCAGGGAGCTGAGCAAGCAAGGGCTATGGCCGCCCACCCCGCGTCAGCTTGAGCCGTGATTTTCACATTAGACTTAATCTTGACGCTGAATTTTAAATGAACATGGCTCACACGAATACGCTGTCAGGAAGAACTATCGAAATGTCTGCCACTGGTTTAGCTCATGAGAAGAAATCCCGAGAAATCCCGGACTTGGACGTCACTGTGGCGATACCCGCACTAAATGAAGGCCCGAATTTAGCTCTCTTACTTCCCGAGTTGGTTCAGGTCTTGCGGAGCATTACTGCTTACTTTGAAATTTTGATTATCACCCGAGACGCCGACCAGCAAACGCTTGAGGAAGCAGCTCGAGTTGGTGCTCAGGTCATTGAGCAACAAGAACCGGGTTACGGCGGTGCTTTAAACGCCGCGTTCGGGGTCGCGCACGGAGCTTACATAGTTACGATGGACGCTGACCTGTCTCATCGCCCAACATTTATTCGCGATTTGTGGGCGCAAAGAAGAAACGCTGAAGTTGTGGTGGCTTCCCGTTATGTTGCTGGCGGCAATGCCGATATGCCGAAAAGCCGGTATCTTTTGAGCCGCACTTTGAACGCCTTCTTCCGTATCGGATTAGACCTTCCGGTAGAGGATCTATCCAGTGGTTACCGGTTATACAAGCTCGAAGTGGTCCGCGGGCGGTTGCCTGACGTGAGAGACTTCAATGTTCTGCCGGACTTATTAGTTCGAGCTTATGCTCAAGGTTGGACGGCCAAAGAAGTCCCATTTCAATACGCTCCGCGCGAGCACGGGACATCTCATGCGCGCGTTATACAGTTTGGCATCGCTTACCTCCGCACATTTCTCTCATTGTGGAAGTTGCGGAACTCGATCGAATGCGCAGATTACGACGATCGCGCTCACGACAGTCGTATACCTTTGCAACGCTATTGGCAAAGACAACGGTTCAAGCACGTCACTCGGCTGATAGCAAACGAAGGGGCGGTGCTCGATGTAGGTTGCGGATCCAGCCGCATCATCGGGGCTCTCCCTTCCGGCAGCGTTGCCCTTGATCCGTTGATTCGAAAGCTGCGGTATGCCCGCAAGTTCTCCAAGCCCCTCGTGCAAGGCTCAGGATTCGACTTGCCGTTTGCTGATAGTTCTTTCACCTGCGTACTCTGTTCCCAGGTAATCGAGCATGTTCCAAAGGACTCCACGATACTCGACGAACTTTGCCGTGTCTTACAGCCAGGAGGCAGGTTAGTGCTCGGGACCCCGGACTACGCTAACTGGCAGTGGGTATGGATCGAGAAACTTTACGGCTTCTTTGCTCCCGGCGCGTACGCCGACGAGCATATTTCTCACTACACTCGAAACGAACTCATTGGATTTTTCGAGAAAAAAGGTTTTCGCTTGGAGGCGATTCGTTACATTCTGCAGGGCGAATTGATACTCGCCTTCCGTAAGGGCACCAGGTAACAGCGGTCATCGCAATATGGCTCAAGAGTCGTCGTTTTCCTCAAATGGTGGCCGCCGCCGCATTTTCAAAGGCGATTTGTTGGGTTTGCTAGTAGTATCCTGCCTGTTGCTCTTTGCTTGGTCTGTCGCTGTCCCGATTTTCGAGGCGCCCGATGAACCAATGCATTGGGATGTCGCGCGATATATACACGACCATAGCCGCCTTCCGGTCTACGCGTCCGACATGGTCGAAGGGAATCAGCCGCCCTTATATTACCTGTTGATAGCTCCTGTATCTGGGGGAACAAGCCAACCAACCCCTCGGCCAGGCGTTCTCACACACGGCATTCCCATGAATGCCTGTCCACCCAGAGCTTTCAAGGATTGCCCTTCGGATCTGAGGAAGTTCTTATCGATCCGCTTTGCCCGGCTAATCACCGCCTTCATCTCGCTTACAACTGTGCTGTTCATATATCTCGCCGCGTTCGAGGCCACCTATAGCAGGTATACCGGATTGCTCGCCGGAGGCTTGACTGCATTTCTGCCCCAGTTTACGTTCCGGGGTATGAACATCAGCAACGATGCATTGGTCACA
This sequence comes from Bryobacteraceae bacterium, assembly GCA_965277435.1. Taxonomy (GTDB): domain Bacteria; phylum Acidobacteriota; class Terriglobia; order Bryobacterales; family Bryobacteraceae; genus Bog-105. The sequence continues at coordinate 736,887 of OZ255821.1, forward strand.
ATGACATGCGCAATCGTTACCTATCTGCTGATTCGGCTGTTGCGACGGGGTTTTTCCTGGCGAGTAGGATGGGCAGCATGTATCTGCGTTTCGTTAGCAATGCTCTCAAAAGTAAGTGCCATTATTTGCTTCCCGGTACTTGCAGTGGTTCTTGTTGCTGGGGCGAGGCGGTGGGGAGAGCGCGCGCTTCGATTATGTATGATCCCGTGCGGGTTGCTTCTTACCGTGCCATGGCTCGCCCGCAATCAGATTCTTTATGGCGACTTATTGGCGGCTGGGAAATCGATGCTTTCGACTGTTCCGTTCCTTGTGGAAAAGAAGTCGATCTGGTCTTCTTACTTCCTCGATCCATTCCCTAGAATGCTTGCGCAGTCTTTCGTCGGTGTCTTCGGTTGGATGGAAATCTATCTGCCGACTTGGTTCTATACCATCTTTGCCATATTGGGCATAGCTGGATTCGCAGCAATTTTTTATGGTCTCGCTATCCGAAAAGTCGACCCGCGTATCGTAGTCACGTTGGGTGCCCTGCTGTTACTGGCGATCGCCTCAGTTGTTCAATTGAACTTAACTTTTACCCAGCCACAGGGCAGGTATTTGTTTCCAGCCCTAAGTTCAATTATGCTGTTGCTCACGCTTGGCCTCGAGAGCCTTCCGTATTGGAATCAGCGCGCAACCTTCGCAACACTTATTCTATTCGCCGGACTCAATTTATATGCTTTGTTTCGCATAGAAATGCCGCCTTACTGGGATCGGGTCAATTTTCCAGCTCTTGAGGTCGTAGACACATTCGTTATACCTTCTCCGAAATCGGGCGGAGCGGCAGGACCACTTTCCCCCGACGGCAGATTCGGGCAGACTTTTCGGGCCTCCAATTCGGGACTCAGCACAGTTGAGTTCCAAGTTGCCACCTACGGGAAAAAAGCCCCTTCCGGAGTGGTCACGCTGCATCTCAAACATGACCCCAAGGACGTGCAAGATATTGCAAAAACATCGTTTCCAGCGAAGAATGTCGCTGACTGCAGTTTCCTGAAGCTCACTTTTCCACCTCTTCCCGATTCAAGAAACAAGTCATACTACGCCTTTTTGGATATCCAAGGCATTCCAGCAGCTTACCCAATCACGGTTTTCGTTAGCAATCACGACATCTATAACGGTGGACAGTTTTTCCGAAATGATGAAGCAACTTCGCAGGATATGTGTTTCCGCGTGTCGGAGACAGCGGGCGGAGCAGCATGCAATGACTGCTCTCCGTCGCGCGTCGAAATAGCTATTGGGAATAGAAAGTGAAGAGAAGTAATTACTTGTGAAAATTGCCGAGCGGCAGATCACCGGATAAGCCGAATTGCACTGCGAATCCATTCCCCGTTGCACTTGGGATGACATACCAGGTTTGATTCGAGGGCCTGTAAACCGCGATATCGGCTTTTCCGTCCCCGTCATAGTCTCCCGAGACCGGAGTATCACCGGCCGCTCCCCAATTCTGCACATAGCCGACACCAGTGTGACTCGGGATAATAATCCAGCCACCTGACATGCGGAACACGGCGATGTCGGTCTTACCGTCTCCATCGTAATCCGCTGGAACCGGGATGTCACCGGGGGCACCCCAGTTCTGCGCATAGCCAACCCCTGTGCGGCTTGGAATGATGATCCACACGCCCGAAGGCCGGAACACGGCGATGTCGGTCTTTCCGTCGCCGTCATAATCGCCCGGCACCGGAATGTCGCCGGAGGCACCCCAGGTTTGTGCATGACCAGCACCGGTAAGGCTCGAAACGATGTACCAGCTACCCGTCGAAGGCCGGAACACGGCGATGTCGGTCTTTCCGTCGCCGTCATAGTCGCCCGGCACCGGAATGTCGCCGGAGGCACCCCAGGTTTGTGCATGACCAGCACCGGTAAGGCTCGAAACAATGTACCAGCTACCCGTCGAAGGCCGGAACACGGCGATGTCGGTCTTTCCGTCGCCGTCATAGTCGCCCGGTACCGGAATATCGCCTGTGCCACCCCACTGAGTAGCAGTTGGACTTCCATTCGTGCCAGCCAGAACAAACCACATTCCATTCGAAGGTCGCCAAATGGCAGCATGAATCTGCGCCCCTCCATTGCCGGTCATGGTCAATACCTTGGGAGAGCCGGAAGCGTTGCTGGCCAAGTTGATGGATGCTATACGACTTCCAAGTGCCGAGGGAGAAAAGGTTACTGAGATATAGCAACTCGAATTGGCTGCAACTGAGTTCCCGCAGTTGTGCGTGATGCTGAAGTTTGTGGCATTAGGTCCAGTAAGAGCTAAGTTAATTATGTTGAGCGGTGCCCCACCGGCGTTCGAGACTGTCACAGTTTGGGATGGGCTTGTGCTTCCGGCAGGTTGATTGTTGAATGTCAATACGTTTACATTGAAAGCTACTTGCGGCGCCCCAACGCCAATGCCCGTCACACTAATCTGCGAAACATTCGCCAACCCAGTATTCAACGTCAACGACGCGCTTCTCGTGCCAACGCCCGAGGGAGTAAAAACAATTGAAACTTGGCAGCTTGCCCCAACGCCGAGCGGAGAACCGCAGTTCCCGCCATACGTGAAGTCGTTGCTGCCACTCGCATAAGCATTGAACGCAGGCTGCACCGCTGTCCCACGATTGGTTATCGTTACGATCTGGGCCGCCGAGCTGGTTCCGATCGTCTGATTTCCAAATGCCAGGTTCGCCGTGTTCATCGACAGCTGCGGCACCGCCCCCGCCGCGCCCGTCCCACTCAAATTGAAATTCTGCACAGCAACGAAGTTCAAGGAGTTGGTCTGCAGAAGCAAGCTTCCTGAGTTCAAGCCGGTCTTGAGCGGAACAAATTGCAGGCCGATGTTGCAGAAGCCGCCTGCTGCCAGAGCCGAAGGCGCCGAGCAGTCCGAAAAGCCGTTCAATAGTTGCGGAAAACTGGAACTGAAAATTAAACCGGAGAAAACCAGGTTCTGGTTCCCGGTGTTCATAATCTGCAAGCCTTGCGACGGGCTGACCTGGCCCACCAGGGTTGTGGAAAAGGTCAGGGTCGGCGGCTGCACCGTGATCTTGCGGATAGCGTTGTTTGCATAGTCCGAAATGTAGATGTTGCCATTCGCATCCAGCGCCAGCGCACTCGGCGAGGACAGGGTTGCCAGATTGGCCGGGCCGCCATCGCCCGTGTATAACGCCGCAACGGTACCGGCGATAAGAATTCCACCCGCGGCATTCATCTGGCTCACTACGTTCTGCGCCGAATCAGCCACGTAAACGTTGCCCGCCGGATCTACCCGGACCGCGGACGGTGTCGTAAAAGGCGTTGCCAGAGCGGTAATGATCCCCGAAGTCGCGTCGACACGCCGAACCTTGCCGTTTTCGCTATCGGCGATAAACAGGTTTCCCGCCGCATCCAGGCCCATTCCCAGCGGATCGCGCAGGGACGCTTGCCTCGCCGGGCCGCCATCACCCAGGCCGTCCGTGCCCGAAGAGGTTCCGCCGCCGGCATACACCGTTATGACCCCCGTTGCGTCGACTTTACGGATCAGCCCATGCATGGAGTCCGAGATGAACAAATTGCCAGCAGCGTCCACCGCCACATCCGAGGGTCCATTTAAAAGCGCTCTGGTCGCCTGGAGGCCATCGCCCAGGCCGTCGACTCCTGATGCCGAGGCGCCGCCGCCCGCCACTGTCGTAATCATCTGCGTGACTACATCCACCCGCCGAATCACGTTATTCCCCTGGTCCGCAATAAAAAGATTCCCCGCGCCGTCCAGGGCAATTCCGCACGGAGTACTCAGATGGGCCCTGGTCGCCAGTCCTCCATCTCCGCCATATCCTGCCCCCAGAGCCGTCCCCGCCACCGTGCTAATCCGTCCCGTCTGCGCATTCACCTCTCGAACAACCTGATTGAGCGAATCCGCAATGAACAAATTCCCGGAATGATCCGCCACAATTCCCTGTGGATTCCGCAGCAAAGCGCTCGCTGCCAACCCTCCATCGCCCGCATACCCCCAAGTCCCGTTGCCAGCCACCGTCGAGATGACACCGGGAAAAACCGAAGACTGTGGCCCCATGCCGGTTCCCGCCAAAAACGTCTCGGCCAGAACCGCGCCAGCCGAATTCTTGACGATCACCGCATCCTGCCGCAAACCCGGAAAACGAGGCGCAAATGCTACCGTCACCGAGCAGCTGATGCTTCCCGATCCACTGCAAGCTGCTGAGGAAATCGAGTAATCGAGGGCGTAATGCAGCGAGAAGGTCGGAAATACCGAACCGGAAAATGCGTAGCTAAAAGTCTGCGTTTTGGGTGGAGCGGTGTTGGCCGAAACCTGCCCGAAGTTCTGCGCCACCGGGGCAGTCAGCAGGCTTTGCCCCGCCGCGCATACTCCCCACAGCACAAATAAAGTCAGCCGTCCTGTCAGCTTTGCGATGGAAACTTTCGGATTTGAGACCAACCGAGCACCCCTGGAGCACAAATTCGGACCGCCAAATGGCGAGCACCTGAGGGTCTATCGGCTGATCGTCATGAAGCCTTTAGGGTTCACCCATCACTTTCCCCGGGTAAAAAATGCGAGATGATGAATCATGTGAGGGCGCTGTGCCTGCTTGCTCTGGTTCAGGTGGCCGCTCTCGGGGCAGATCACCGGGCGACCTCGGCCGACCTCACAACGCTCGTTTTCACCTCCCTCTACTCCGATCATGATGATGCGCAGTTGGCGCGACAGCTCTCGAATTTACAGTTGACAGAGCAGTTAAATCCGCACGTGGTTCTCTATTTTAGGCAGGCAGGGACTGGGCCGCGTGCGCTGGCCGCCTTGCAGGCACTCCAGCACAAATCACAAAACCTGTCACCGCCGGCAGCGCCAGTTTTGACCATCCAACCTTTACCGTCGGCAGACGAGCAGAACCAGATGTTGCAGCGAGTGGTGGATTATGCACGTGGTTACGTGCATTCGCTGCCCGACTTCCTGTGCGATCAAGTTACGCAGCGTTTTACGAACCTGCGAAGGACGGGTTGGGAGGGGAATCCTCAATATGGAAAAAGCCTGCGGCATAGCGACAGCTTCACCAGGGTTTTGCGGTTCAGCGGCGGGGCGGAGGAAGGCCAGATCACGAAAGTGAACAACAAACCGGCCAGAGGTCTTGTTACCAAATTCGGTCAAAGCATATCCAGCGGCGAATTCGGGGGCGACATGGTCATCATTTTCGGTCCCAAAGCGGATGCCCAACTTACCTGGGATCATTGGGAAATCTTCCGCGGGAAGCGCACCGCCGTTTTTGAATACTTTGTGAAACCGGGCAAGAGCGAATTCTCGTTATATTACTGCTGTTTTCAAGAACCGGGTTTAGGCGAAGCGCAGCAGAGCTATAAGTCGCCGATACGAGGATTAGTTTACGTGGATCCAGGAACTGGACGGATTTCCCGCCTGTTGATTCGGGCGGTCGAGTTACCCGAGGCCTTTCACGTGAAGGAGAGTAACACGATCATTGATTACGGCAGTATAACCATCGGAGTTCATAGTTACACGCTTCCTGTAAGTGCACAAATGTTCATGCACACCGAGCGGCAGCGTAATCGGAATGAACTTCGATTTTTGAATTATCGAAAGTTCGAAGCGGAGTCGGTGTTTACTTACACCGAGTCTAAGGTGAGTTATGGTTCGAAATCTAAAAAATAGGGCCGGTTCAAATGACAAACCGGCCTTATAGCCTATGGGTTCGAACGCGTTTGGGGATTGCCGGCCGGCGGCAGTTCCGGGGCGAAGATGAAGTTCCTCACTAGGGGCGTCCCAACGCCCAGGACTAAGTTGTAACCCGTAGGGGTCGTATGGAAGGCACCGTTAAAGCCGGGCTGACCCTGATGCAGCAGATCGAGCGGCGTGTTTGCCAGTGCAGGTTGGGCAGCGGCCAAGGCATAGATATCGTAATTCACGTTGCCGAGCCGTGCGCCTCCTAAGAATTGCTCTTTGAGCGCCAGCATCCCGCAGAATTCCGGAGCAGACACACTTGTTCCGATAACGCCGACGAAGTTGCCGCCAAATGCTTCTATCACGGAACTATCGCCCCCTCGGCAGGGCAGTTTGGCAATGCCACCGGGGCAGCCGCCCATCTGCAGCGAGACATCGGGGGTAGTGCGCATCTTGCTGCCGGTCTGGATAAATTCCTGATACGGAGGTTTGGCGTAGATGATGCTCTTGCCACCGCCCGAACCCCAGTAGCCGCCCGCCAGCAGGTTACCGACGCCATAAGGATCGTACGGAATTTCGGGATCGCCCTGAGCATCTTCGCTGACGTAACGCGATTCCAGGCTCGGCGGATCATAGGTTGTATGCAAATTCGTTCCTCCGACTGCTGTTACATGCCAGCTGGTGGTGAAAGCATCGATGCCCGGCAGAAACTTACCGACCACTACGGGCGGCTTTTGCGCCGGCGTAGTGAAGTAATTCAGCGGCGGTAGATCGAGGCCGCCATTGTCGCCCGAACTCTCAACAAACGTGATGCCTTGCGCGTTGCCTTGCTTGAAGACGTCATCGAAGATGGTTAACACTCCAGTCATGTCCTGGCCGCCGTTGTAATCAGCGTTAAACGTACCTTCGGCGCCGAAGCCGAACGAAGTGTTGACGATGTCTGCGAAATTGTTCTCGACGAGCGAGAAATAGCCATCGAGAAAGGACGCAAAACTGCTATCGGGCAGGTCTACCAGCACGAGCCTAGCGTCCGGAGCCATACCCCCTGCTTGTTGCAGATCGAGCTCAGCCTCGAGAGAAAAGCCGCTCCCCGGGACAAACGGTGCGCCGGTACCCAGCGGAAAATAACGAAGGATTTGTGGCACAGCAATCGGTGCGGCTTTGGTGGATTCGTGACCGAAGTAAGCGGCCATATCGGATGGCAGGTAGTCGGAGACAGACATAATCGCGATGGTTCGGCCTGCGCCGGTCAAAGAGCGATACGAGGGGAAATCGTAAGCCTGTTTGATGTCGGTAAACCAGTAACTGCCATTGGGCGAATAGCGGTTGCCGGGCGCAGTCGACTCCGTCACTATGCGGGATTGCGGGCGAGCTCCGCGCAGGGGCGCAAAATGGATGACTTGGGCGCCCATCCGCTGCAAAGCGGCGGGAAGCTGTAACCCGGCGGCGGCCACGATCTTCGTTCTGCCGCTGGCGGTTGCACTTTCAACCAGCGGAGCACCGAACGCGCGCTGCACCGTGTCCACCGTTCCTTGCACATGTACCCCATGGCTGTGGGTGCCCGTCACCGTGAGACCCGAAGCGGATAGCAGTCCCGCAAGCGTTGCTTTGTCCTGCGGGCTCGGCCCAAAGCGACTGCTGAATTCGGCCGGGGTTAACCATTTGTGATAATTCGGCGAGCCGGGTGTCTTTTGCGAATCGAGCAATGCATTGAGTTCCTCCTTATGTTGCAAAGGAAGGTAGACGTTGAACTCGATTTGACGATTGAGAGCAGCCGGCGTGGCAGCGCGCGGCAGTTGCTGAGCTCGCGATGCCGGAGAAAGAAGAGTCAGACACACGGCGGCAGCCGCGCTTGATAAATTTAGAAGACGAAGCCTCATGAAATCTCCTGGTCCGACAGGCTAGCCGGATCAGATTACTTTACACCAAGCGTTTTGGCAGTGCGCCGCGTCACCGATTTGTCACCAGTTGTAATCTTGAAGCAGCACGAGAGTAGACGACTTCAACGGGCCTTCTGATTACCGATTAGGTCCAGCAGGGACCCGTAACGCCCATTTCTTACGGGATTGGATTCTGCGAAATCGAAGGCGAACTCCCGATCTTACTCGGATCCTCGCATTCTTTCGAAGCTTCTTTCGATGGCATCGCCGCAGACAGCAGCAGCACGGGAGGGGATTGTTCTCAGGGCTGCCCAGGCGGGTCGGCCAGCTTCGATTTCTCATTGTTCGAGGCCGACGGCATCACGCCGGTTCCACTTTCGTCTGTTTCACCGGAGCCGGCGCGCTATGGGTTCGTTTCTCTAGGAATCGCGGCCTCTGGGCATTTCGATTCCGCCGTCGCAGGTTGTATGGCGAAACGCCGCGTGGCCGCTGGTTTCAGTTCAGCATTCATTCGATGGTTCTGGACACTTACGAGCAACAGCCATTACACAGAGAGAACATTTGAAGTGCGTCAAGAGCTTCGCGCGATACAGCTCTAGCGATTCGTATCGCTGGAATCGCCGCTGCTGTCCGAACTCTTCTTACCCCCGAACAGGCGCTTCCAGAAGCCGCGTTTCTTTTCCTTCACCTGCGGCGCCGGCGTCGGGGTGACCGGCTGGCCGACCGGATTATTCACTGGCGGTTGACCCGGCCCCGGTAAAGTCGCCGGAGGCTGGGTCGGATTGGGGACTGGTTGCGTAACGGCCGGCAGCACGAGTTCGCGGTGCAGACCCAGCCCGAACATCTTTTGAAAGATGTTGCGATCGGGTCCATCCGGATGATCGCAGGTGGCTGCCGGAATTGTCCCATCAATAAAATAAGCGTCGTAGTCATCGGGACAGCTGCTGTCCGCAGGCAGATCGGTCACTTTATCCAGATGTACCGGCAGCACGCCGGTGGGCGGCGTGAAGTCCTGCATATCGTGATATCGCTGCAGTTTTCGAGCGCGCAGCATGAACTCGGTCCAGATAGGCGCGGCCGCTTTCGCGCCCTCAATCTTGATATCCGTGTAGTCGTCGTTACCGACCCACACCAGACACAATAGGTTCGACGTGTATCCGGCGAACCAGGCATCGTGCGACGTGCCGGTCTTTCCGGCCGCGGGCGAATTGAACCGCGCACGCACCGCGCTGCCCGTGCCGCCGTTCAGCACCGCCTCCAGCATGTCTGTGATGACATACGCCACGCGGCCGTCCAGAACATTCGCGTTACCGCCCGCAGCTTGATCTACCTGTTCGCCCCCGCTGTCTTCGTTTGCGCTGTTGCCGCCGCGAATGGCCCGGATGAACTGCGGCGGCATACGAACCCCACCGTTAGAAAACACCGTGTACGCGCCTGCCATGTCGAGCGCCGTCGCATCGTAAGCGCCGATCGCCATCGCCGGTGTCGGCTTCAAATCCGGTATGCCGGAGGCTTGGGCTAACTGCACCACTTTGTCGTAACCGATCGATTCCGCCAGCCGTATCGTGGCAGTGTTGATCGAGTGTGCCAGCGCATTCCGGGCGGTCACCTGCCCCACGCTGTCTTTCGGATCGAAGTTGTGCACCAGGTACGGCTTGCCATCGAAGTTAAAAGTGGCTTCGGTGGCGTCGAGCATAGTGGTCTGCGTAAAGGCCTTCGAGGGATCCTCCGTAAGCGACGCGGTGAATGCCGCTGCATAGACGAACGGTTTGAAAATGGAACCCGTTGGGCGCTTGGCTACCGCATGATTCAATTGACTGGCGGCATAGTTACGTCCCCCGGAGAGCGCCAGCACCTCACCGGTATGCGGATCGAGCGCAATCAACGCCACCTGCGGCATGGGCCCCGGCGCAACTTCCGTCACTACAGTCGCGCTCTTGCCTTTGCCCTGACGAATGCGGTGTGTGCGCCGGCGCAAGATAGTCGCATCGACCTGCCGCATCCCGACATCGATCGCTTCCGCCGCCGCTTTTTGCAACTGGCGGTCGAGAGAGGTGTAGACGCGCATGCCCCCCGTATTCAATTCGGCTTCGTCGTATTGCGCGAGGAGGCGTTCGCGCACCAGGTCGATGTAATACGGAGCATCGTCAGCTTCCACGCTGGGCGGAGCCAGTTTGAGCGGGACCGCTTTCGCGTTGACCAACTGCTCCTTATCAATCACGTGGTTGTCGTACATCGCCTGGAGAACCAGGTTGCGCCGCTTGATGGCGCGCTCGGCGTGATGAAACGGTGAAAAATAAGTGGGACCATTCACGAGGCCGGCCAGCAGCGCGGCTTCGGGCAAGGTCAAGCCTTTTATGTCTTTGCCGAAATACGCCTGCGCCGCTTCCCCAAAGCCCCGGATATTAAACGAGCCATGCTGCCCTAAGTCGACCTGGTTCACATAGATTTCAAGAATTTGTTCTTTCGAAAAGCGGCGCTCGAGCACCAGCGCGATCATCATTTCGGCGACTTTGCGGCGCACGCTGCGCTCGTTCGACAGAAAAAATCCGCGCGCCATCTGCATCGTCAAAGTGGAACCGCCCTGCATGCGCCTGTGCCGCAGGATGGGCGTCAATAAACCCTCAATCAGGCGAACGTAATTGATTCCGCCATGTTCGAAAAAACGGCGATCTTCTACCGACACGATGGCAGTCGTAACGACTGAGGGAATTTCTGCAAAGGTCAGCAAGCGGCGCTTCGAACGCTGCTTGGCGTCGAACAGACCGGTGACCAGTAGCGGCTCTAGATCATAAGAGGTAAGTGTTTCCCCCTTAGGCCCAGTGATGGAATCGACCTCCCCATCAGCGATGTGCAGCGTGGCGTCCTGGTTGGGGTGAAGGCTCGCTGGCCCCGGTTTGATTTGTAGCGTGGCGCCGCGCAGGGCAAACGTACCGACAGCAGATTCGAGGCGGCCTGAACTGGAGACGTAACCGGCTTCGCGCAAGTCGCTCACAATGGTGGCCGCACTCCACTTGTCACCAACCGAAACGCGCTCGGCGCCCGCATAAATCTGGGCCGGTTCATTGAAGATAGGATGCCGGATGCGCTCGTCGACGATGCGCTGGTACCGTTTGTACTCCGACCACAGCAACCCGACCACAACCAGCGAACAGATGAGCAGCGCGGCGAGGGCGACGCGTACCCAGGTCCGCCCCAACAGCGAGCGCAGGAACGACAACAGAGATTGCCACTTGGATTGAAACTCGGTTTTGGCTTTGACAGGCACTTGGGAGGCAACGCCGCGCGCGGGCGGAACACTTGTAGGATATCGATTGCCTTTCGTTGAGAACGGGCTCAAGCGGGAGATCGAACAAAACTTCACAGAATTGTTTTACTATGGCTGAGTGAGAGATCGACTAAAACTTCTCCTCTTACTAGCAGTGATTCAGCCGATATGAAAGCCATGTCTGAACCAACCGTCTCTTGTCCGAAGTGTAAGACCGAGATCAAGCTGACCGAGTCGCTGGCCGCTCCGCTGGTAGAGGCAACGCGTCGCGATTTCGAGAAACGCCTTGTCCAGAAGGAAGCCGACTGGCGGCTGCGCGAAAACGAGTTGCGACAGCAGGAAGCTCTGAAAGCCAAGGCGCTTCTCGCCACAGAGCTCGATGGGCGTACGCGCGAGATTCAGCATTTGAATGAGGTTCTGAAACACAATAACGATAAATTGGCCGAGGCGCAGAGAAGTCAGGCGATTTGTCTACAGAAGGAGCGGGCGCTCGCGGACAAGACACGCGAACTCGATTTGACTGTAGAAAAACGCGTGCAGGAAAATTTGACGAGTGTGCGGGTACAGGCGCGGCTTGAGGCAGACGATCAATACAACCTGCGCGTTCATGAGAAAGAACAGACCATCGCTTCGATGCAGAAGCAGATCGAAGATTTGCGCCGCAAAGCCGAGCAGGGTTCGCAGCAGACGCAGGGAGAGGTACTCGAACAAGAATTGGAATCTCTACTCAGGGCCAAATTTCCGTTCGATCAGGTGGAGCCGGTACCCAAGGGCGAACACGGCGGCGATGTACTGCAGCGTGTGCGCAACCCGCAGGGTGGCGAGTGCGGAGCCATTCTCTGGGAGACCAAGCGCACCAAGAGCTGGAGCGATGGGTGGCTGGCGAAGCTGCGGGAAGATCAGCGCTCGGCTCAGGCGGAAATTGCCATCATTGTCAGTTTTGCTCTCCCCAAAGATGTCGATACTTTCGAGCTGGTGGAAGGCGTGTGGGTGACGCATCCGAAGACCATGCTGCCGGTTGCTTTCTCGCTGCGCCAGATGCTGCTCGAAGTATCGAGCGTTCGTCACGCCGCCGAGGGCCATCAAACCAAAGCGGAGATGATGTATGGCTATCTCACAGGCTCGCGCTTCCGGCAGCGCGTACAGGCCATGGTTGAGTCTTTCTCCTGCATGCAGGATGATCTCGCGAAAGAACGCAAGGTGATGCTGAAGCAGTGGGCGAAACGGCAGGAACAGATCGACCGCGCCATGGAAGCAACGGCCGGTATGTTTGGCGACCTGCAAGGGATTGCCGGAAAGAGCATTCAGGAGATTGAGGGTTTGGATCTGGATGGCCTTGATGAGGTGCGCCAGCTATCGTTGACAGCATAGACGATTCTGTACCGCCAGAAGCGACTCCCCGTCCAGATTCAACGCTCGACCCTGGCCAAAACGAAGCCTTTCAGACAAGCAGGCCGCGCGCAATCATAGTAAGATCAAGAGTTCCCACAATGGGCGGTTAGCTCAGCCGGTTAGAGCGCCTGCCTTACAAGCAGGAGGTCCACAGTTCGATCCTGTGACCGCCCACCATCTAAGTTTTGATTGCACTAATGCGCTAGCTACTTTCCGTCGCAAAAATGAGTGTTCGGGTGTACGCCAATGAACAGGTCAGGAGGGAATTTGGTGCTGAAACATTTAGTATTGATCTTGTTTCAGAAGGCTTTTACGATAGGCTATGACCCGACGCAAACAAGGCCAATGGACGCTGTGGGAAGGTGTAGTGAACGAAGATGTGCGTGCTCTTTGGGAGCCTTGGATGGTGGAAGCCGACAAGCTTCTGGAGGACGAGGAACTCGTCGACTTGGTTTACGAAGCTCAGGGCGAGCGTCACAAGCACAGCACCACACGCGGTCGCTCGCAAACACCCGCCGAGATGGCATTGCGTCTGTTGTTGTTGAAGCATGTACGGAACTGGAGCTTTGACACGCTGGAACGCGAGGTGAAGATGAACCTGGCATATCGGGATTTCACCCGCATCGGACTGGGCAAGGTTCCTGACGCGAAGACGTTAGCTCGCATTGCACAAGTACTGGGCGGCGAGGTAATTGCGAAATTGCATGAGCGCCTGGTGGCGATGGCGCAAGAAAAAGGTGCAGTGCGAGGCCGCAAGATGCGTGTGGACACAACAGTGGTGGAGACCAACATTCATTACCCCACCGACTCCAGCCTGCTCGGAGACGGCACGCGGGTCATGACGCGAACGATGAGGAAGATTGAGCAACAGAGCGGGGGCAAGCTGACGCGCAAGGTGCGGAACCGAATGCGGAGCGTGAACAAGCGCGTAGTGGCGATCGCGACGGCCAGCAGGCATAGAGGGCCTGAAGGCGAGGAGATGCGCAAGAAAGAGTATCGTGAGTTGCTCCGCATGTCGCGGCAGATTCTTAACGACGCCAAGCGCGTGATGGTGGAGATAGAGGGGATGTCGGCGCCACGGAAGAAAGGACTGCGGGCTCTTGGCGAGAGCTTATCGACGATGGCGGTGCGTGTGCGGCAGGTAGTGAAGCAGACTAGGGCGCGCATCTTCGACGGTCTGACGCAGTTGCCGGGCAAGATCGTGAGCATGTTTGAGCCGCACACCGAGATCATCCGCAAGGGCAAGGCGAGCAAACCAACCGAGTTCGGCAAGCTGGTGCAGTTGCAGGAAGCTGAGAACCAGATCATCACGCATTACGAGGTTTTCGACGAGAGGCCGAGTGACCGCGAGTTACTGCTGGGTGCGGTGGAAGCGCACGAGCGCAAACTCGGGCGATTGCCGCAATTGGTAACGGCGGATGCCGGATATTTTTCACAGGTGCAGGAACGGGCGGTGCAAGAGAAAGGCGTGAAATGGGTAGCGGTGCCGAACCGTAGCACGCGCAGTACCGAGCGCAAGCAAATGGAAAAGAGTCGCTGGTTCAAAAAAGCGCAGCGCTGGCGTACAGGCTGCGAGGGACGCATCAGCGTGGCCAAGCGGCGGCACGGATTGAGGCGCTGCTTGTACCGCGGCATCGACGGCATGAAGCGTTGGGTGGGACTGGGCGTGCTGGCTGACAATCTGATCAACATCGGCAAAGCCCTGGCGGTGGCCAATGCCTGAGCATCGCCGCCCGGGGCGATACCTCGCTCACGGGCGAGCGGCTCGAACAATCGAAAAGCATCGCTCAAACACGATTTGAACCCTCTACGTCATGCCAGAGCTGATCAAAAAACGCTATTTTGCGACGGAAAGTAGCTAATTTAGGATCTTCTCCCTATCAGGTGATGGAGAGCCGTGTTCGCTTCAGGCATTGCGCAAGGGACAGCCGTCCAGGTAGTCGCCGCCGCCAGAAGAGACCACAAAGAGAAAGCGCCAAATTTTCTGAATCCATCAAGTGCCCCGGCAGAGTCTTGATCAGACCCATTTGATAGAGCGCTATCGCACCCAGGACAGAACACGAAAGAAAGGTGAGCCCGATGATGCTGCGCCGCCGCTTCAGGAACCGGCTAGAGCCCGAGCGTAGCTCTCGGCCGAGTTCGTCAGCGCTCAAATGATGCTTCATTTATCTGCTCCGCCTAGAGTATGCGAGAAGAAGTCCTGCGATTGCGAGACCAGAGAGGGCCACCAGGCCACGGTGACCGGTCCAATTGAGTGAGGCAAGGTTGAGCGAATTATGTACGCTCAAAGGACGAGCCCGATCGTCAAAGATGCCGTGCGCCGCGTACTCGCCCGCAACAGGTTCGAACAGATTATCGGGCCTGTCGGGTGAAACGACTTGGGAAGTCTGCTGGCCGTCGATCGCGTGTCGGGCCAGATTAACGATCGGCGAATGCAGGGGCTAATGCCTGACCATAGATCGCTTCGACGGTAGGCCAACCGACGTACACCGAGCGCCGTTTGTGGCGAGCGGCCCAGACAATTGCGCGAGCCGCTACTTCGGGCTGAAAGATAGGAGGCATTGGCTGAGGATGATGAGGCAGTCGCGTGCGGCACCAACTGAACTGCGGGGTATTCATGGCCGGAAGCATGACTGCCGCGATTTGCACGTCACTCTTATCGTGAATGAGCTCCGAACGGATCGAGTCGGTAAATCCGATCACGGCGTGCTTAAGCTCCACAATATGCGGATTGTAGAGGAATGGAGCGGTAAGCGAGGGCCGAGCCAACCTGTACGATGGTGCCACGATTGCGCGGGCGCATGCGCTTCAGGGCTGACATTGTTCCGTATACTTGCCCCAAATACGTGACCTCCGTCGCACGCTTGAATTCGTCAGCTGTGATCTCGATAAACGGCGCGAAAATCGTGGTCATCGCATTGTTCACCCAGATATCGATAGGTCCCAGTTCATGCTCGGCACGTTCGGCTGCGTGCTCCACCTGCTGAGCATCCGCGACATCGGTCGGCAGCACGACGGCGCGCCCACCGAGTTCCTCTACTTCCCGTTTAGTTGCTTCCAGGCGCTCGCATTCGGGCTCGATTAACCCAATGTGCGCTCCCTGTCGTGCGAACTCCGCAACGACGGCGCGACCGACTCCGGTGGAGGCACCGGTTGACCACTACGACTTCTTTTCCGTGCACAGAATTCATTTTGAGAGTTACTCGATTCTTAGGTGTAGTTCCTGGCCCTCTCCCGCTGTCGCTCGGACCTCACGGTCACGTGTTGAGCTGCTCCCGCGCGAATTCCTGAAGCAACGAGGACAGCCTTGGCGCTGCTTCGAGCGGCGGAAGGTGACCACATTCGGGAAGGTCCACCAGCCTTGCATTTCCCACATACGGAATAGTGAGTTGTTCCTGCACAGAGGCGGGTAGCGCCGGATCATTTTGGCCTGTAACGATGAGAGTCGGGAGTGACCCCGTATCGATGCGGTCTGACCAATCTTCATAACTGCCCTGGTTGAGCCATGCAGACCAGGCATCCGAGGAAGCTAGCAGGTTATCTTCAATCGCGACCTCATAAAGCTCAGGCGGAAGTTGCCGTGCGGTAATTTTGCTGATCAGTTGCTCCGCGCCGGAACGGGTGCCGTGGTTCTGTAGCATTTCTTGCCGGGCCTCGTCCTCGATAGGTTCAGGTCCGGGTGGAGACGGTGTGACCAGAACCAGCCCCAACAAACCGACTGGTCGACGAGAGGCGAACGCGAGGCACACTTTACCGGTCATCGAATGACCGACCAAGACAAACCTGGATAATGATTTCGACTGAACGAGCTCAATTAATCGGCTCACCATATCTTCGACCGTGAAACCAGTGAGCGATGCAGCACGCCCAAAGCCGGGCATATCCGCTGAGATGCACCGGTGCTCGGCCGCAAGGGTGGCAACAACTTCTCCCCACTGGCGCGCGGATCCGCCGAAGTGATGGAGAAAGAGGAATGCCGGTTCTCCGCACCCGATTTCAGTCGAAGGAATCAGCATAGATCGACTCAGCCCGACGGAGACTCACAGCGGTACAAGCGCCTCTACGGCCTTTACGCCGCTTGAACACCAGTTCGATCTTTCGGGAAAAAGTTATATCGATTCATGAACAATGGAGGAGCACGTTTCGAAGAACTGGTTCGTGACTTTCTGTACGCCCCCATTGAAGACCTGTACGAAGGCGCTCAGCAGTAAACAACCGGTTCATCAATGGATCAAATATATCTCGAACTAAACTACCCTCGGCTTGAAGCCGAGGGGTTTAGGTATTGTCGATTGGAAATCGACTGTCGTCGACAATCTCCTCACCCTCTTGTTCCTCGATATACTCGCGGATCATCTCGTCGGTAATCGTACCGGAGCTGACCGCCAGATAACCGCGCGCCCATAGATGCCTGCCCCAGAACTTCTTTCGCAAGTGCGGAAACTCGTGTAGCAACACCCGCGAGCTGATCCCCTTCAGCCATTGCACCATCTGGCTCACACCCTGATTCGGTCGGTAAGACAGGAGCAGGTGAACGTGGTCGCGTGCGACCTTACCGGACACGATCTCCAGCTCGTGTTCTGCGGCGATTTGCCGCAGTAGGTCACGCACACGAAGAGCCACTTCGCCGGCCAACACCGCTTTCCGATATTTTGGGATCCACACTAGATGAACCTTTAGGTCGCTCTTCGTGTGCGCGCCCAGCCGGTAATGCCGCACGCGACCACGTTACACCAAACCTTACTTCGCCTAAAGGCGAGGGGTTTCCACCATCCCCGATGGGGACACTAATTCGATCTGACAAAGTTCTTCCAAAAACTCGAGAAGTACTCGTTCAGCGCCTCGAGGGAACCCCAGGCACCCGACCAAAGACAATCTCTCTCGATCTTTATCCGATCCTGCAAGCATTGCTAGCGAGACTCATCCCTCAAATCGATCGGGCGAACCCGATTGACATCGCCGCGCTCCTCGATGAACAACACTTTCTTGGAAAAGGAAACGGATGGCGTTATGCCGACATGCCCAGGGACAAAGACGCGTTAGAACAAGGTTTACGGCTTCTCGAAAGAGATGCTCATCGCAGGTATCTAAGAGGCTTTGCCGAAATCGGCTCCGATCGACAGGACGTGATTCTAAGCAAGGTGCAAAGTGGAGACGTTCAATGGGGCGCTCTCAACGCTAAGTACTGGTTTGAGGAGGTGCTGACGGACGCTACGGCGTTATTCGTCTCGCACCCTGAGACCCTGGCGGAGATCGGATTTAGCGGGATTGCTATCCGGCCGGGTTGGGTGCACATCGGGTTAAACGAAGGAGAGGGATGGGAACCTCAAGCGTATTGAATCAGTCCTCAAAGCTTTACGCAACCAGCGAGATAATTGACGCGGTCATTATCGGTACGGGAGCAGGGGGCGCACCTGTGCTGGCGCGATTGGCCGCGGCAGGCCTTTCGACGGTCGCTCTCGAAGCGGGCAGGCAATGGAACCCCGCAGAAGAGTATGCCACCGATGAGATGGCTCAACGCGAGTTGTATTGGCTGGACGAACGTCTCAGCGGAGGTCCGACCCGACCGCTTTCGGCGCCAATAACAGCGGATGCGGGGTAGGGGGCTCAACCTTACATTACGGAGCCTTCACTCCTCGCGCTTGGCCGCAGGATTACCGGTTACGGAGTGAGTTCGGAGTGGGCGAGAACTGGCCCTTGCGGTATGAGGATCTCGCTCCTTACTACGCGGAGGTGGAACGGTTTATCGGTGTGTCGGGTCCCGCCGACTACCCCTGGGGACCAGGCGCGATGGGCCGCTATCTGGTACCGCCTCTGTCACTAAACGCAGTTGCTCAAACGATGGAGCGAGGCTGCCGAAAGCTCGGAATCCAAACGGCGGAAGCACCCTGCGCCGTACTGTCGCCACCCTACTTGCAAGGTGACAGCGATTCGCGACCTGCTTGTATCAGCTGCGGGTTTTGCCATCAGGGATGCATTAACGGATCAAAGGGGAGCATGGACCGGACTTATTTGCCGGCAGCTACGCGTGCAGGTGCTGAGGTTCGGGCCAACTGCTTTGTCCACGGTTTCGAAATAGGTGCAAACCGGCAGATATCGGGGGTCGTCTACCAGCATGAGGGCCGCGAGATGCGCCAGCGCTGCCGGGCCGTCTTCCTGTGCGCCGGAGCAATCGAAACGTCGCGCTTACTCCTCTATAACGGGCTGGCGAACTCCAGTGGGCAAGTAGGGCGCAACTTCATGGTCCATATAGCGGCTTAACTGTGGGGCCACTTTGAGGAAGAGACGCGTCCCCATAAAGGATTTCCGGCCTCGTTAATCACAGAAGAGATGATACGTCCTAAACAGGCAGATTTTGCCGGCCGCTATCTGTTGCAGAGCCTCGGCATTGTGCCAGTCACCTGGGCCATGCAAGTTGCTCGGGGCAGGGGATTATGGGGATAGGCTGCCAAAACCCCGCATTTGCTTTTCACAAAGCGAGAATGAGTCTCGCATGCGAGACCACGCCGCTGCTGTGATGCAAGATCTCTGGGAGGAGTTGTACGGCGCGCCATGGAGTTTGCCGGTTCGCTCGACCTCCCGCTGATTGAACATTGCGAGGATTTGCACCTGAGTGCGGGTGGCGATATGCATGAAGGCGTAGAATCGACCCGCCTCGGCCTGCGCGGAATTCCACGCTGCTCGGAAGACGTGATGGTCGCGCGAGACATCATTCTCGCCGAAGTAACCGGAGTGCGCTATCACGTTGCGCATATCTCGTCGGCAAATTCTTTGGCCGCGGGCGCTTCTGATATCTGGACTCTCGAGCGTACGGCGCACACGATAGGCACCTGCCGAATGGGCACAGATGCCGGTTCGGCGGTGGTCAACTCGTATGGGCGAAGCTTCGATATCCCAAATCTCTGGATCTCAGACAATTCGACTTTTCCAAGTGCCTTACCAGCCAATCCCGCGCTCACTATTATGGCGCTGGCGCTGCGAACGGCCGACCGTTTCCTTGCCGACGGCAACTAGTTCAGCTAGGCTCGTTGTTTGCGTTCCTTTGATTGGAACCACCGCCGGACTGCCTCCGTTGTAGCGCCGTACATCCCATTTGTAATAAATTCGCTGGCGAGTTCCTTTGCGCCCTGGTTCCAAGGTGCGGGAGTTA
The DNA here is from genome assembly GCA_965277435.1 of Bryobacteraceae bacterium. Lineage (GTDB taxonomy): Bacteria > Acidobacteriota > Terriglobia > Bryobacterales > Bryobacteraceae > Bog-105. Next base: position 756,254 of record OZ255821.1, read on the forward strand.
CACCAAGTGCCGGCAAACTGGAGTCATGAGTCAAGAGCATGACAGCCCAGCCAAACAACAGGGCACGTCCTGCAGTAACTTGAGGATATCGATCAGCGAGTACACTGTACACACCTCCCAGAATGGAGCCGAATGTCCAGTGAAAAAACTGCGTTACCAGCAGCTTCTGACCTTTGGATAGCGAGCGCTGAAAAAGCTTCTCAGCAATCAGGCTCCTCGCCTGGCTTACGCGGCGGAATAATTGCTTCTCCCACCAGCTTTGCTGACCCCACCACCTCCGCGAACGTCTCTGAAACGGTTGGTGATAGTCACCGCCTGGCAGAAACGGCCGTTTACGCACCGAAGTTCTGGTTCTCGTCTTCTCGTGCGCTTGTTGGCCATTGGCTCCTCCCGGCAGTGCCGGTCGGATGCCCAAGGCGCGAATGAAAGCAGACTCCCAATCGAGATTGCCGCTTTACGCCGCGTCATCGCAAATCTGTAGGCAATCTTGGACCCACGCACGGTCGGGCTTCGGACTTTCGTCACCAATGTCGGCACGGTCTGTAGCTGTCATCTAACCGGCGCTCTCCACCATATCTCGCTTCCCGTTTATCCCCATCTTTTCTTGCCAGGCCAGTTGAACACTTCTTGGCATCGCTAGACGAGTGTGGCGACTCGGCCAGAAAAAACTTTCAATCCATTTACCAGCCCTGTCGATTCAGAGCCTCCCCAAGCGACTAATGAGTGAAGGCAGCCTCGCAGGACTCCCCACTAATCCGATGAAGTGTCTATGCATGATCTTCTACGACGAAAAAAGATTAGAAGGCTTGTCCGGCCAGGAGTTTGACGCTCTGAACGACGAGTCCCTGGCCTATTACGGCGTACTTCGGCCATCCCGGCCGCGTGTTTCGGTGGTGTCGGAGTGCGTCCTATCAAGAAGTTAAAAGCGGTAGAAGACGTAGTTTCGTCTCACTAGCCCCAATGAAAAATCCATGTGCCCCGAATGTCTCATCTCCCTGCCTCTCCTCGCTGGCCTTGTCACGTCGTTGAGCGCCATCGCAACAGTGCTGGTGAAGCTGCTCCGGCTCGCTAAACGAGCCGAGCCCCGTCAATTATCTATTACCCCAAAGGAGAATTCTCTATGACATCCAACAACTCGCAACAACCCCAAGTTGTCTCTAGACCGGATTGGCTCAGCGCCCGCCAGGTTCTACTGACCGAAGAAAAAGAACTGACTCGTGCGCGCGATCAATCGAGTGCTCATCGGCGCGAATTGCCGTGGGTCAAAGTCGATCAGAATTACCGCTTCCACACCCCGGCTGGATCCAGGACGCTCGCCGACCTGTTCGATGGCCGCAGCCAGTTAATCGTCTACCACTTCATGTGGCGTGGCGATTTGAACGACGCCTGCGTGGGATGTTCCTTCCTGGCCGATCACATCGATGGCGCTAATTTGCATCTCGCGCAGCATGATGTAACCCTGACCGTAGTCTCACGCGCACCCTTGCCCGTGCTGCAAGCATTCAAGCAGCGCATGGACTGGCGCTTCGACTGGGTCTCCTCCGAAGGCAGCGATTTCAATTACGATTACCATGTCTCGTTCACGCCCGAAGAAATCGCGAGCGGCCAAGTCTATTACAATTACCGTCTCACGCCGGCTTCGATTGAAGAACTATCCGGATTCAGCGTCTTTTATAAAGACGACCATGGCGATGTCTTTCATACGTATTCGAGTTACGGTCGCGGAAACGAAGAGGTACTCGGCACGTACGTCTACCTCGACCTCACGCCCAAAGGACGCAATGAACCCGGGCCGAATCACAACTTGTCCGATTGGGTGCGCCATCACGACCGCTACGGCCTGAAAGGCTCTGTCGATGCAACCGGAGGTTTCATCTCCAGTCATGACTCGACTTGCTGCTCCCATCCCCGCGAACCTGCCTCGATGGAAAGCAGTCAGCTGCTCCAGTCGCTCTCGACCGACCCCGCTGTGGCTGAATTACGCGCTTTTATCCAAGCCCGTGCGCAGGCAGTTCGTGCAAAAGACATTGACACAGCAACAGCTTGCATCTCGCCCGGCGTAATCCTGTTCGATGTAGTGGATCCACTGGAGTATCGCGGTTCAGATGCGCTCTCCAAGCGCGTACAGCAATGGTTCGCTTCGTTTGTTGGCCCGATCGGTTTCGAAATGCGTCAATTGGCAGTCTCGGCCTCCCAGACAATTGGCTTCAGCCACAGTCTGAATCAGGTGAGCGCCACGACCACCAGCGGCCGGAAAATCGAAATGTGGTGGCGCTCGACGACTTGCTATAGCAAAGCCGGTGGGACCTGGAAGGTGACGCATGAACACAATTCGGTGCCCTTCAATCCGGAAAGCGGGAAGGCCTCGCTCGATCTCGAGCCTAAGTGAAGAACGCATCGCGTCGGTTCGCTCCTCCGCCCCGGGCGCCTGGATACCGTAAGCAGCGCAATCCACTGACTGTCGCGCGGATCCGGTTTCCTGTTAGCGCCTGTGGACTCCACCGCCACAGGCGTGACGCAACCTTGATCCTCTATTCAGATGGATGAGAAGCCCGCCACAGCGCGGTCACAGCGCTTTGTGGAATTTTCTTCTCTCAAGGAATCAATAGGTTAGAGCGAGACGCAAGACCGGTCGTCCCATTGGTCCTGAATACTCACGGCTGAGAAGTGTCCGTGCGGCTCAGCTGTCCGGCACGCTCAATCCTATTGCCCAGGAACATCATGAAACCGAATCGTCTCTTACTTTTTTTGGTTCCGCTGCTGTCGGTGGCCCAAACGAGAACCGACTTCAATTCTCAGCTCAACAATTTGCCGTTTGCCAGCGTGATGGCGGCACCCTTTTCTGCGAAAGGCGATTGCATCAGCGACGACTCGAATGCGATACAGGCAGCTCTCGACAGCCATCGTTATATCTGGCTGCCGAAGCCTCCGGGCGGTTGTTACCTGGTTTCGAAAACGTTGACGCTGCAGTATGGTGATTACCTCTACGGCGCTTCGGCCAACAATCCGAATGCCGGCGATCCGACGCAGGGCGTAGTGATCCGCCTAGCTCCCAATAGCAACGTTCCTCTGCTCCAAACTTTCAACAGTCAGGATCCGGCAGGCGGCGGCAACGAATACATGGCGGTCGAGAACATTGTTTTCGATGGTAACGGGTCGAATCAAACTCAGGAACTCCAAAATCAGGCCCTGGTGGATTACCGCGGCACTTTCATTCAGACCTTTCTACGTCACGTGATGATTACCAATGCGTTTGGACCGGGTTTGTTCACCGGCTCGACAGAACTGGATAATGTCTGGATCATTGGTTGCTCCACCAGCACTTACTCCTGGATTCATAATCCGGGAGCGTCCGGACTGGGAGCGCTGCTCGTAAACCAGGTCTACGTGGAAGATCAAATTAAGCCGCTCAATGGCCAATACCGTTCGCCCTTCGATGGCAGCGTGAATGATCCTACTACTTACGCACACGCCATATGGTTCAACGGGCTCGGCAGCGCGACTATCAATCAGCTGCATTGCGAATCAGCCGCCACCTGTATCGACTTCAACGACATTCAAACAATGACGATCCATGGCATCACCGGAACTCGCATCGGCAATCCCGCATCCTCCGATCCAACCGACCAATATCTAATTCGTGCTCTCAACCTGAACGCTTACAATCTGACTTTTTCAGCTGCTTACTTCGATCAGAGCGGCAGTGTTTATAACGGGTCTTTTGACAACGTGCGTGTGTTCGGCCTGGGCAACGGACTGGCCAGCAACGATCTGTATGAAACCCCGGCCGGCAAGACGACCTGGCCGTTTTACACCTGGGGCCGTTACGACCAGGGCTTTTCGGGAGTGCCTTACCTCGGCGAACGTTCCATCGTCGGCAACGAACTTTGGATTCAACAGACGGGCGCGTATAGCCCGAATCGGCTGGCCATTTTCGACAACACCGGCGGGCCGGAGGGTTCTTACGCCTACTTCGAGCGGAATGGCGGTCAGTTGAACCTCGGCTTTAGTCCAGGGCCGTGGGACGCAAACGAAACGACCATGCTGCAGATGAACTTCTTCGGGACGGGCAACTCGGCTAATAATGTGCAGATTAACGGTGGCCGTTTGCAGACCGGATCGCAGAGCAATACCGATATGAACGGAGAGCTTACGTTGGCCTCCTCCAAGTCGGCTACGTATCCGCTAGCCGGATTTTATCTGGTTCATCCGGAATGCACAGCGACGCCGCAGTTCGATATGGGCTCCGGCAATCGCTTCTGGATCACCTACTCGGGTGTGGCTTCGTTCACCGTAAACTTCGCACAAGCGGTTAGCGGCAACGTGTCCTACGTCTGCGTGGGCCGGAACTAAGAGTCGACTCCTCATCGATAATGGCGTGGAGAGATGACACTCCACGCCACGCCGGATAAAACGAACTCTCGTGGCTGGCTGCTGTTACATATCCTGCTGGTCGCACTGGTCTGCTCACTTCCTCACTGGGTCGCCTTCGTTGCAAATCGCGGAGACTACTCCCCGTTCTCCGTTTCACCTGCCGTTTCAGCTCTCACGTTTGACGAAACTCACGCCTATGCGCCACCAGCACGCCGTTTCCTGGAGACCGGAAGCCTGCGTGCCGAAACGGACAACTATGAACGGCGAGATCAGTCGGCGGGAATTCCGTTTATTCCCACCGCCATACTTGGCGGCCTCGGCCGCTGGACGGGAAGCTTGGCAAGAGCATTCATACTGGCGGACTGCTTCTTCCCTGCCCTGCTATTTTTGCTGTTCTACCGGATAACGGCATCGCTGATTCAGGATCGCCTACCCAGGCTGCTGGTCGCTTGGGCAACCATTCTGATCCCATTCAATCTATTAAACACGTTCTGGCTAGGCGAGGATGCACGAGTCGGACCGCTCGAGATTACCCGGACGCCGCAGCCCGAAATTTCCCTGCTTATCTTATTAGCCGCGGCCGTACTGCTGGGCCGCGCGCTCGGATCTCCGCACAGGTGGCGACTCACCGTAGCGGCTGGAATTGCCTCGGGAGCAGTCGTCTACTGTTATTACTTTTACGCCGTCGCCTGGGCCCTCACGTTGGGTTTGCTGTTCCTGCTGGGTTCGTTCCTCAAAAAAGCACATCTATGGCAAGCCGCCGGAACAGCCGCGCTATTTATGGTGTTACTGGCGATCCCGTGTGCCGTAGCCAGCGCGCGCGGAGGCGCGCAAGGCGGTCAAACCTATCTGCTCGAGCGCATGGGCGCATTCACGCATCGCCCCGATTTTCTTCCACTGCTGGCTGGGTTCGTTCTTACTTTTTTGCTCGCGAAATTAGGCGCGGGGTTCTCTTCAAAGCAGCCAGTCTATTTCATTCTGACGCTGCTCGTGGCCGGAGCGCTTTGGGGTATGAATGCGCAAATTCTGACCGGCTTTGAAACACAGAGATGGCACTTTTGGAAGCGTCTGGCACTCCCGCTTTGTTTTTTCGTTTTGTCGAGCCTGGCTGCGAGCGTGGTGGATTTACGAAAGCACCGTGTCGTTACCGGCGTGGTCTTAGCTTTGCTGATTTTGAATACGGCCGGCCGCCTCTGTGTAGCCGGAATGCGCATTGCTCCCTACCAAAAAGCATCTGCTCCGGTGCAGGTGCTGTTCGCCTGGGTTCGTTCCCACATTTTTCCCGGTGCAGTGATCGGGACGGTCGATCCTGAGCTGATCCTCTACATTCCGGCACTAACCACCGACTACACCTACGTGCCGAGCGGCCTGCGATCCCTGACCTCTACAGATGAGATCGTCGACCGGTTCGATGAGTTAGCCTGCTTGCTCCACCTCTCTGCTGATGACGTGGCGAGAGAAACGGCGATTCCGAATCACCTGGCGCATTCCACCGAACTGCTCCAGGTACTCGGCCTTTCCTATACAGGCGACCCCCGCGCATTCGAATGGTTCGTTAAACAGTACAGATCCTACCTGCTCCATTGCAGCGAGCCGACCCGCCGTTTGGACTACATCATCATTCGAAGCGGATCAACGGTTAAAACAAATTTCAAGCAGGTATATGCGAATTCGGCTTATCGGTTGCTGCAAATGCGGGGCAAATGAGGACTAATCGTCAGAACGGAAGAAGCTTCCGATGCTGCCGCTGGCCAATGCGCCCAGCGGGTTGCGCTCATCGCCATCGTGGGCATGCTCGCCGGGAGATAGTTCGTGGCGCAGGCGTTCGAGAGTCATGCTTTGCAGGATCACGCGCCCCGGTCCGGTGAGCGTCGTTAGAAATAATCCTTCGCCGCCAAAGATGGCCGTTCGTATGCTGCCGACCAACTGAACATCGTAGTTTACGGATGGCTCGAAGGCGACCAGGTGTCCGGTTTGCACCTGAAGCACTTCGCCGGGCGCGAGATTAAAGTCGACATGGTCGCCGCCGGCATGTACAAACACGACGCCAGGTCCGGTGAGCTTTTGCAGAATGAATCCCTCGCCGCCGAGCAGTCCCGCTCCCAGCCGGCGCACCATCGCAATATCCAGCGAGACAGAACCCTGCGCAAACAGGAATCCGTCGCGCTGCACCATGATGGTTTGACCGGGCGCAAGTTCAAACACCTGAATTTTGCCGGGATAATGACCGGCAAATCCGACTTCGCCGGTGACATTTGTTGCACGAAAATAGGTAAAGAAAAGAGACTCGCCCATCAACTTCCGTTTGAGCGCGCCGAAGATTTTCTGCCCGAACGATTGGCCGGTCATACGCGTGGCCCAATCTACGTTGGCGGATTTGTAAATCATCTTTCCGGCTTCGGCGTAGATCTCCTGGCCGGGCTCCAGGTGGACGCGCGCTATCTGCAAATTGTGCCCTTCGATGTCATAGCGGATCGGAGCTAGCGAGGCCGGCACTGCACCGGGATTAGCCACCGAAACGCCGCCTGCGACTTGCCCGCAGTTTGGACAGAACCTGGCCCCTTCCCCGATCTGGCCGCCGCAATTGGTGCAAAACATGGTCATCTCCCTTCACTACGCAAGGTCCTCGCCTGGAGTTCCATGCCTCTAATGCGTGTTATTCTCGCATTGTTCGTGCCCAGACAGCCGCGTGATTGGTGGATTGTTTTACTGTTCGCGGCCTGTTTGATGTTCCTCTTGAGTCGCGGCCCTTACCGCGCGATACGGTACTCAACCACCGGCGATTTTTCGACCGTCTACGCGGGCGCACGCTGCTGGCTGGCTGGAGATAACCCGTACGATGCAAGCTTTTTGAAAGCACAGTTAGTAAGAGCGCAAGCGCCCGCTTCCATTGAACGCGATCAAGATGTAAATCCGCCCGTTTACCTGCCCAGCGCGTTGCTTCTGACTGCGGTTTTCGCGTGGCTCCCCTGGACGGCTGCCAATACCGCATGGTGCATCCTTTTGACGGCTATGTTCGCGTGGTCTGCGTGGGCGCTGGTGCAGCAGGTCCAGCTGACTGCACGCCAGCGATGGATGATGGTCTCCGCAATGCTCTTGTTTTCGCCAACCTACGTGGGCATTTACAATGGCAATCCCAGCGTCCTAGTGATTAGCTGCCTCGTTTTGGCGCTCTGTTTTCGCGAGTCCTTGCCGGCAAGTGGGTTGCTGCTCGGGATTGCTCTCTCGTTTAAACCTCAACTGGCGATTTGTGTCATCGCCGTTCTTGCGCTGTGGAAGCTCTACCGGCCCATCTTATTAGGGCTGCTGATCGGCTTGACCTTTCTGATAGCCGGAACACTTGTTGCCTCACATTTCGGCAAAGATTGGACGTGGTGGCAGACGGAGCAGCAGATTACCGCGGCCAGCTTCAGGGCCGGCGGTCAAAGCGACCCATCACCAACCAGTGTTGTCGCCTGGCAAATGCTGGATGCACGCACTCTCACTTCGTATGTCTTTCGCAATGGCAATGAGGCTGCGATTTTCGCCTGGCTGATCGCAGCAGCACTGGCAGTGCTTTACCTCCGGCGGAGAAGGGCCGATCTCTGGCAAGACACCGCCTTTCTGGCAGTGCTGACACTGTTGATTTCCTACCACCGATACTATGACGCACAACTTCTGTTACTGACTTTGCCGTGGGTAGTACAAAGCGCCGCCATTGCGCCCGGTATCTGCCTCTTTCTTTTGGCGTTTCCGGTGCAATCTATGGCGGCGCGATGGCTGGGCATAAGGGCCACGATTCCGTCGTGGGAGCAGGTTTTACTGCTGCGAATTCAGCCTTTCGCCGTTCTAACGCTCGGGATTCTTTTGGCTGCTGTCAGCTCTTCACGAAATCGAGCGAGGCCGAATTCATGCAATAGCGAAGGCCGGTAGGCTTCGGGCCATCGTCAAAGACATGTCCCAGGTGCGCCTCGCACTTCGCGCATCTCACTTCATTGCGCGACATACCTAAACTACTATCACTTTTGGTTTCCACGTTCTCTTTGGCGATGGGCTGCCAGAAACTGGGCCATCCGGTGCCCGATTCAAACTTTGTGTCTGATGAAAACAAGGCGTTGCCGCAGCAAACGCACTTATACAGTCCGTGGTTGTGATTGTTCCAGTACTTGCCTGTAAACGCGCGTTCCGTTCCGGCCTCCCGGGTTACTTCAAACTGCTCCGGGGTCAGTTGCTTTTGCCATTCGGCATCACTCTTTTCTACTTTGTCCACCATAACCACTCCTTTGCGTTTACCTGTATCAGAAAACTCGACCACTTTTACGCTCTTGGATGCACCGGCGGCGTAGGTGCCCGCAAAGGCGAGCCCTGCCAGATAACCGCACCCTTGCTTGAGGAAAGATCTGCGTTCCATATACACCTATTCGTTGGATTTCACTAAAAGGTTTGAGGCTGCTACTTTTTGACGTACCAGCAGGCTCGATAGTCCTGGTAATTTGAATACATGCCTATTTTCGAGTATTCCTGTGATGATTGCGGCAGCAAATTCGAGAGACTTGTGCGTCGCAGCGCTGACGCCGAAGCGGTTCGCTGCCCCGGCTGCGGGCAGGATCACCTGACGACCCAATATTCGACCTTTGCAGCAAGGGCGAGCGGCCCGGCAGCTGAAGCAGCCCCGAGTGGGTGCGGCAGCGGTATGTGCGGCACGAAGTTCTGCGGCAGCGGCGCTTGCGGCATGAACATGAATTAGGTTTCCGCCGGCAGGTAGGAGCAGGCCATTCTTACCGCTTCAACGAAACCGTCGTAAGTAAAGGGCTTGGTAATGTAGCCCCGTGCGCCAAGCGCCAGCGAATCATGTTTGTCGATTTGGCGGGCGGAAGAGGTGAAGACCACGACCGAGATGGTTTCGAGTCCGTCCGTATGCCGCATCTCAGCCAGAACATCAAAGCCATTCTTACGGGGCAGGTTCAGATCGAGAACGACCAGATCCGGCCGCGTTTGATTCAGGAAATCCAGGGCCGCCTCCCCGTCAGCGGCGCGGTGCAGCTGAACTTGAATATCTGCGGTCTGCAACGCCGTTTTGAACAACAAGAAAGCCGCGTCCTCATCTTCTACATACAGCAATACGCGGGTTCCCACCATTCGATGTGGTAGACGCTGCCAGCTAACGCTGCGTGTCCTACAAACAACAGAAGTTGACTTTCGTGCTTTATTCGCCAAAACTAGTAAAAGGACGGGAGAAAGCATGGCGCTTACACGAAGGCAAAAGGAATTAATGGATTTCGTGAACAACTTCATTGGCCGGCAAGGGTATAGTCCGAGTTACGAAGAGATTGCTTCGGGGCTCGGGCTGGCGTCGCTGGCCACGGTTCACAAACATATCCAGGCGCTGGAAGCCAAGCAGTACGTACGCCGGAATTACAACCACAGCCGTTCGCTCGAGATAGGCGAACGATTTCTGAAGGAACAGAGTGCGGCGCCCACTCCCGCCGCTGGCGTCCCGTTGTTGGGTCGGATTGCGGCAGGTTCACCGGTGGAAGCGATTCCTAACCAGGATGTGCTGCACTTCTCGGATTTCGCCAAGGATGAGAACACCTTTGCTCTGGAAGTGCGCGGCGATTCGATGATTGAAGACCACATCTGCAGCGGCGATTTCGTCTTGGTTGAGAAGAGTTCCGACGTGAGGAACGGTGACATTGTGGTGGCTTTGGTCGATGGCAGCGAGGCGACATTGAAGCGCTATTACAAAGAGCCTGACGGCCAAGTCCGGCTGCAGCCCGCGAACGCCGAGATGGCTCCGATCTTCGTCGACCCGGCGAATTTGCAGATTCAGGGCCGATTATTAGCGGTAATGCGGAAGTACTAATCGGCCGGATTAAGCAGCGATGCCGATGATACACTTCCGATAGTGGCGGACGACGTAAGAGCGCAATCGGCAGGGCTGGGACGTCGCCTGGTTTTTTGGGATTTCGCGAGGGCAACCTGGCAATACGATGTCGTCGTTGGCCTGATTCTAATCTTTATTTTTGCCACCCCGAGAGACTGGTTCCACGATCAACCGAAAGCCTCAAGCGTGATTCTGATGTCGTCGCAAAATGGCTCGAATAACGTGTTTATCGCACCGAGTTTGTTGCGCAATGTGCCGACGTCGCAACGTCCGTTTGAGGCAGAGTCGCTGATCCATAAAAGGACCGGAAAGAGATGGCATGTAGTGCGAGTGGAACCGATTCGAGATGAAGCGGAGCAAGAGATTAAAGGCTTCATTGCCTACACGGCTCCGCAATAGCGCGGCAAGTTTACCAGACATGAAAATTCTCCTACCGGTGCTGTGGCTGGCTGTGACGATCGGGCTCCAGGGGCAGAGCGTGAAGGATGTACTGGCTCGCATGGATAAGGCAGCGCCGGGTTTTCACGCGATGTCAGCCGACATCAGCATGGCTACGCACACCGCGATTATCGACGACACGACGAACGAGACTGGGACTCTGCGCATGCAGCGGCTTAAGGGCCAGGACGTGCGGGCGGAGCTCGATTTTTCGGGCGGCAGCGATGCGCGCAAGATCGGTTTTCTGGGTAAGATCGTACGGATTTATTATCCGAAGCTGAATACCTATCAGGACTACGACATGGGAAAGAACACCGATGTGCTGAACCAGTTTCTGCTCCTCGGGTTTGGATCCAGCGGCAGGGAGCTAGCCGCGAGTTACACCGTAACCGATGGCGGGCAAGAAGAAATCGACGGGCACGACACTACCAAACTGGTGCTGGTACCGAAGAACGCGGCAGTGAGTCAGCGGCTGAGCAAGATCGAGATGTGGGTTCCGAACGACCAGGCTTACCCGGTGCAACAGAAGTTTTCCGAACCGTCGGGAAATTATCGGATCGTGAAATATACGCAAATCGACTTGAAGCCGGCCAGCGGGAAAAAGCTCGAATTAAAGCTGCCTCCGGGCGTCAAGAAGCAAAGCTCATAAAAACGGTGGCGGAGACTACCAAAGCACCCGGAAAAGCATCCGGCCGCCTGGCGTTCATCGACTGGACGCGGGGATTCGCGGCAGTGATCATGCTGCAGGGGCACGTATTCGACTCGTTCACGCGCACGGACTTGCGTGATAAAGGGCCGTACGTGCTGTCGCAGTTTTTTGGCGGTATGCCGCCCGCGATTTTTCTTTTTCTGACTGGGATTACATTCGCCTTCTTGATGGACAGCCAGGAGAAGCGCAAAGCAACCGCGGGCGCACGCGTACTGGCTGCGCTGAAGCGGTCGCGCTACCTGTTCCTGATCGCGTTTCTGTTCCGGTTACAGCTTTACGTATTCGGCTTTCCCACCAGTCCAGCCGCCGAGATTCTGCGGGTAGACATTCTGAATTGCATGGGCATGGCGATGCTGGTATTGGCTCCCATGGCGGTGTTCAGCACAATGGAGCGAATCCGTTTGTGCATCGTGCTGGGACTGGTAATTGCGGGGCTCGCGCCGGTGGTCAGCATGATTCCAGAGTCGAGCGTGCCCTGGATTGTTCACGCCTACTTCTTTCCCAGCCTGAGTTACTTCGGCTTTTTCCCGTGGGCGTCCTTTCTGGCTTTCGGGCTGGCAATGGGCAGCATTCTCCGAGTAGTGAAGCCGGAGGACATGGGGCGAGTGATGGAGTGGACTCTGGGAGTCGGCATTGGGCTGGCTTTTTTGTGCCACTACTTTTCCAATCTGCCGTATTCTATATACGCGAAAAGTGATTTCTGGTTGAACAGCCCGTCGATGATTCTGATCAAGCTCGGAGCGGTGCTGGCGATGCTGGCAGCGTCGTACCTCTGGATCAATTTAGGGGCGCTGGCCAGCTGGAGTTTCTTCCGGCAGTTGGGGACGACGTCGCTGCTGGTGTACTGGGTCCACATCGAAATTGTTTATGGGCGCTGGTTCGGCATCTGGAAACAGGCCCTGTCGGTGCCAAAAGTACTGCTGTTCACAGGCATTCTGCTGGCACTAATGACTGTACTCTCGGTGTTGCGCACACGCATCAAGTCGGTAGGCTCATTCTTCCAGGCGGGCGTAGCGCAGCAGCCGCGAGCCGCTTCGGGCGACTAAGCCATAAACTAAACAAAGACATGCGGGTTCTGGTTGTGGAAGATGAGAAGCGGATTGCGGACTTTCTGTCGAGAGGTTTGCAGAGCGCTGGCTATGCGGTAGACGTAGTGCATACGGGCAACGATGCGGTAGAGCGGGTGCATATCACGGAATATGACATGGTGGTGCTCGACCTCGGACTGCCGGATATCGACGGATTGCAGGTGCTGGAAAAAATCCGTAACCGTAAAGTGATCCCGCCGGTGCTGATTCTGAGCGCACGGGATTCGGTGGATGACCGGGTGAAGGGACTGGAGCAGGGCGCGGATGATTACCTGGTAAAGCCGTTCGCGTTTGTGGAATTGCTGGCGCGGGTACGGGTGCTACTGCGGCGCGGACAGCCGACGCCGGAGAAGCTGCAGGTTGGGGAGTTGGGCCTGGATTGCATCCGGCGCAAGGTGACGCGCAGCAATGAAAATATCGAGCTGGCGCCGAAAGAGTTCAGCATTCTCGAATACATGATGCGCAACCGCGGCAGGCCATTAAGCCGCACGATGATCGTGGAACATGTGTGGGACATGGATTATGACGGGTTGACCAACATCGTCGACGTCTATATCCGCCATTTGCGCAGCAAGATTGACGATAAGTTTCCGCAGAAGATGATTCACACGGTGCGCGGTATCGGTTATATGCTGGACACGCCCGAAGGGCAGCAGGTAGGCGCGCTGGAGCACATTCCGGTTTAACAGCAACGGTCATGTCAGCCTGGAAATCACCCTCGTTCCGGTTCTTCCGCACGCTTCGATTCCGGCTGGCGGTGACGTTTCTGGTGATTCTGACCGTGGTGCTGGTGATTATGGGCTGGGTCGCGACGACGGCGCTCCGCAAGGTGCTGGATACCCAGAGTGAAAGCCAGCTGAATGGACAACTGGGCGCGCTGAAAGGCTGGTTTACTTTCTCGGACGACGCAAAGGGACTGCCGCTGTGGGACGAGGTTGACATGAGCGATGCCGAAGAGGTGGCGGAACTTGGACGACTAAAAGCTGTGTACGTCATTGCGGAAGATAACGGCCGACTGTATCAAGCGACGATAGATCCGCGGCTGGATGCGCTGGTAGACCGGCAGACCATACGCTCCGAACTCGGGCAAATGCAGCGCACGCGCAAGCCGATCTTGAAGACCATCTATGGCGTGGATGGAACGCCGTACCAGGTGTTGAGCAGTACGATGCTCGATACCAAGCACGAGAGGCGCTGGTACGTGGCAGAGGGCCGGAGCCTGGCGGAAGACCGGCTGGTGGTGCGGAAATTCGAACGGAACTGGCTGATTTTCTTTCCGATTGCACTGGTGGTTTGCACGATGCTGAGCTGGTGGTCGGCGGGGCGGGCGCTGAAGGGACTGCAGTCGGTGGAGAAGGCGGCGCAAGACATCACCGGGTCGAACCTGGGTTTGCAAATTCCCAAGCGGGGCGCCGATGACGAACTGGACCGGCTGATCGATTCGTTTAATGCGATGAGCGGTAGATTGCAGGCGTCGTTCGACCAGATCCGACAGTTTTCGACCGATGTTTCGCATGAACTGCGGACGCCTTTGACGGCGATACAGGGGCAGTTGGAAGTGGCGCTCTTTACGGCGACGCGGAAAGAGCAATTGCAAGAAGCGATCGAGAACGCGCTGCAGGATGTAGAGCGCTTATCGAACCTGGTGCGCGCCTTATTGCTGCTGTCGCAATCGGAATCGGGGCAGATCCCGGTGAAGAAGAGCGTGCTCGATCTGGGCGAACTGATCGGGGACTTGGTGGATCAGTTCCAAATCCCGGCGGAAGCGTCGCAAGTGAGTCTGGAGCGTAAAGGCGCGGGCACAGTGATGTGCGAAGCGGACCGGACGCAGATCGAGCGAGTGATTACGAATCTGTTGTCGAATGCCATCAAGTACACGCCGCCGGGAGGCTGGATAAGGACGACAGCGGAGTCGTTAAGCGGGACTGTGCGGGTGATAGTGGAGGATTCAGGCGTCGGTATTCCGCCGAATCATTTGCCGCACATTTTCGACCGGTTTTACCGGGTACCGGATCCCAATCCGGAGAAAGGCCTGGGACTGGGATTAAGTTTTGTGGCGGCGATTGTGAAGGCGCATGGCGGCGAGATACGGGTGGAGAGCCATGTGGGGCGTGGATCGAAGTTCAGCGTGACTCTGCCGGTGGGCATGGTCAGGAGTGGGGCGGAAGTAGCGGCTTTGTCGGGGTGAGGACGATCACGGCTGATCGAAGCGTTTGCGCCAGTTCCGCGTGGGTGGCGAGGAACTGACGGAGCCGGACGGAAGTTCGCATGATTGTGACGTTGACCTCGATTGCTCGTTCGCTCCGCAGAATAGTTGAGAGCATCGCGATCCCCTGTTCAGTGAAGGCATAAGGACGGTAACGGCGGCCTCCTCGCCCGACCTTTGAGGTTTCAGATTGCAACCTCAAAGATTCGCCTTCTTCAGCCGTGAGCTGGAACATAAAGTCTTCTGGAAGCGTTGCCGGTTCCGGCGTACGGCCAGATTTAGATTCTTTGTCAGCACCTCATAAAGCGTCGCCAAGTCAGAGTCGATCATTACTTTCTGTTTTCGAATCAGAAAAATACGGCTTTCGATGATCGAAGCGGGAACAGTTACCGGCTTGTCAGACATTTAACGCCTAAATAGTGTACGCGAGCAAAAACGTCGCGGGAGGCGCTGCCCATTCAAAACGTGCTAGCTTTACGTGTAGAAGAAACAGGCATATGGCTAAACAAGCGATCGAACTTCCCCAGGGCACTTTGGATTTGCTGATTTTACAGGTAACGGCGCTTGGTTCGATCCATGGATATGCGATCGCGCAGCGCATTCAGCAGGTCTCGCAGGACGCTTTGCAGGTGCAGCAGGGATCTCTGTATCCGGCTTTGCACAGGTTAGAGAACAAAGGATTATTAGTAGCCGAATGGAAGGCCTCGGAGACCGGGCGCGAGGCGAAGTTTTACGAGTTAACGGCCAAAGGACGCAAGCAGCTAAAAACCGAGACAGCGGATTGGGCGCGGCTGTCGGAGGCGGTGGGACTGATTCTGCGGCTAGCTGACAGGGAGGCATTATGACCTGGTGGCAGCGGCTGATTCATGGAAGAAGGCTTGAAAAGCAACTGCAGACGGAACTGCAATTTCATCTCGAGCGGCAGATAGCAGACAATCTGCGGGCGGGCATGACGAAAGAAGAAGCGCGGCGCACTGCGTCGCTACAGTTTGGTGGGGTGGAGCAGATCAGGGAGGAGTGCCGGGACGCACGTGGCACACGCTGGGTAGAGACAACGATCCAGGATCTTCGATTCGCTGGACGAACGTTGCGCAAGAGCCCGGGTTTTGTGATGGCGGCGGTTTGTACGCTGGCACTCGGGATCGGGGCAAACACGGCAATTTTCAGCGTAATAAACGGGGTAATCCTTCGTCCGCTGCCGTATCGCGATCCTGGGCGCTTAGTGGCCGTGCAGGAACAATTGCGGACGTCGGGGCGGGACTATGCTTTTTCGTATCCCGATTATCTGGATTGCAAGCACGCCAGCCAGTCTTTTCGAAGCATCGCGGCTTGGCGGAACAGAGGACTGAACCTGACTTCGCCGGGACAGCCGGAATATGTAGCGGCGCGGCAGGTTTCCGCAGGGTTTCTTTCGGTCCTCGGCATCAAGCCGGTGCTTGGCCGTGAGTTTCGTCCGGAAGAGGATCGGCGCGGGACCGCTCCGGTCGCCCTGATTAGCGATGCGCTTTGGCGGGAGCGGTTCGGCGGAAACGCGCATGCGATTGGAGAAAGGCTGGTGGCTGGCGGGCAGGGATACACGGTGGTCGGCATTTTGCCCGCCGGCTTTCGTTTTCAGGGGGAACGTGAGATCTTGACTCCGATCGGTCAGGACGACAGCATGGCCACGCAGAAGCGCGATATGTATTCGGGAATAGAAGCAATAGCTCGATTAAAGGCGGCCGTGACGCTCGAGCGTGCGAATTCGGAATTGCAAGCGATCGGGCGGCAACTGGCACGCGAGTATCCAGATACCAATGCAAATATGACGTTTGGTGCGGGACCTCTGAAGCAAGAGGTGATTGGGGATGTGAGCGTGACCCTGTTTCTGCTGGCCGGAGCGGTGGCGCTGGTGCTGCTGATTGCGTGCGCCAACGTAGCGAATCTTTTTCTAGCGAGGTCGCTAGCACGCGCACGCGAATTTGCAATTCGGGCGGCAATGGGAGCCGGGCGCGGGCGGCTCATCCGGCAACTTCTGACGGAGAGCGTATTGCTCAGCCTGGCGGGTGGGGCACTCGGGCTGATCGCGGCCACTTGTGTAACCGGTTGGGTGATGGGCCACACGGCTGGGTGGGTGCCACGAACGGAGGAAGTCAAGTTGGACGGGCGTGTTCTCCTTTTTACGGCGGTGGCGGCGGTGGTCACGGGAATCGTTTTTGGACTGGCCCCGGCCATGCGGCAGCGATTCGATTTAGAAAGCGGGTTGCGGCAAGGAACGCGCGGCACGGGGCGCGGTATCCGGAGACTGCAGGGAGTCTTTGTAGTCGCGCAACTGGCATTGACTTTGGTGCTGCTTACAGGCGCCGGGCTCATGATGCGAACTATTCTGGGGCTGTGGGCGGTGAACCCGGGTTTCGACGCAAATCACATGCTCGTGATGGCCGTTGGGCTGTCGCCGAAAGCTGTGAGTAGCGCTGCGCTGATGCGCAATGCGTGGAAGCAAATTCTCGACCGTGTGCAGAGCACTCCCGGTGTGGAAGCAGTGGCGCTAGATTCAATGGTGCCGCTGAGCGGGGACAACCAATCGGTTGCATACTGGACCGGCGCCGGAACAGCTGCCCCGAAAAACGCTCCGCAAGCAGAGACCTTTTCGCCGACGCCAGGTTACTTGAGAACGATGAAGATTCCGTTGCTTCGGGGCCGGTTCTTCACAGAGCAAGACCGAGTGGGAAGCCAGCCAGTAATTGTCATCGATGAAACGCTTGCCAAGCGCGCTTTCCCTGGCAACGATCCGATCGGGAGTGAGCTATCCATTCAGCTGATGGGTCGCGTCCGGATTGTGGGAGTGGTCGGGGCCACCAAGCACCATAGCCTTGACGAGGGAGCTCACGGACCGCGCGAACCGGCGTTGTACGTTCCGTTTTGGCAATTTCCAGATGAGCTGATGGGGATGGCGCAGAGTGGAATGAATCTGCTGGTACGGACCTCGGTCAGCCCCATGTCGGTTATAAACTCGATCAAGCAGAGCGTTTTCGGGCCAAGCCGCGATCAGCCCGTGCGGAATGTGCTGACCATGGAGCAGGTGATTGGATCTTCGCTTGAGAAAAGGCGCGCGATGCTCATTTTGTTGAACATTTTTGCTTGTTTGGCGCTGGTTCTGGCCGCAGTTGGCATTTACGGCGTGATCTCTTATTCAATGAACAGGCGCGTACAAGAAATCGGCATTCGGATGGCGCTCGGGGCGCAACAAAATCAGGTTTTGTACCTGATTCTGCGTGAAGCAATGGGCATGGTGTTGATCGGAGTTCTAGCTGGCGCAGTTGCTTCGCTTGCGCTCACACACTTGATTAGTAAGTTGCTCTACGGAGTAAGTGCAACCGACCCGGTGACGTTTGGGCTGGTTGTGGCAACGCTATGTTTTGTGGCGTTGGCTGCAGTTAGTATTCCGGCGCTGCGGGCCGCGAAGATCGATCCGATGCGGGCGCTATGGTACGAGTGAGTAACGGGAAGATGGCAGGCTAAAGCCTACCCCACGAAACGCGGCTAAGTGAATAGAGTGCTGTCGACGAACTGATTACGGAACTTGCCAGATGGATCGTAGTGCTTCATCAGCGCTTGAAAGTCAGGAAGCCTTTCATAGAGCGGTTGGATATGCGAGCCCGGCATGGTGAAGAGTTTCGCCCAGTGGGGGCGGGCGTGGAACGGCGCCAAAGCAGATTCGATCTGAGGCAGGACGCCTTTGACGTCGGGCCATTCCGGCTTCCAGGTAAAGTGAATGGCGAGCGATGGACGCTCAAAGGCGCTGCTCATCCAGAGCGTGTCGGCATCGATGGTGCGGAGTTCGGTGATGAACAGGTGCGGTGTGATCTGGTCGCGCAGAGTTTCGACTGCGCTGATGGCCTCCCAGGCGCGGTCGCGCGGCACAAGATACTCAGTCTGCAGCTCAGCGCCGCTGCTAGGCGTAAAGTTCATGCGGAAGTGCGGCATGCGTTCGTACCAGGGACCGGGAATGCCCAGTTGCTCGGTGCAGCTTTCGGCGGAGTGCCCCGGCAGCGGATGCAGCTTTACTTTCGCGAGCGTGGCACCGTAAAATTCCGGCGTCATTTCGAAATGCCGGCCGGGTTCGACGCGGCTCTTGATCCACACCTGGGTGGCACGATGATTCTGCCAGTCCGTAAAAAGACTGACGCTGTAGCCGGCGGAGAAGATGGCGTCCAG
The DNA here is from genome assembly GCA_965277435.1 of Bryobacteraceae bacterium. Lineage (GTDB taxonomy): Bacteria > Acidobacteriota > Terriglobia > Bryobacterales > Bryobacteraceae > Bog-105. The sequence goes on from OZ255821.1 coordinate 775,126, forward strand.
GTGCTTTTGCAGGTGGGTAAACGACAGATTCTCGTAAACGACCTGGCGCATTTGGAACGTGGGCAGTAGATCGAGAGTGACTTTCGTTACGACGCCGAGCGCGCCTAAGTCAACGACTGCGCCCGCGAAGTGCTTTGCATCGCGCTCGCGTGACAGCTTAACGATTTCGCCATCGGCGGTAACTAGTTCCAGGGCCGAAACCGCGGTGGAGAGATTGCCATTCCTGATGCCCGAACCGTGGGTAGCGGTGGAGCGCGCGCCAGCCACGGAAATGTGTGGAAGCGAGGCCAGGTTGTGGAGTGCAAAACCAGCTTTGTCGAGATAGGGAGCAAGCTGGCCGTACCGGACGCCTGATTCGACGGTGACGGTGCGCGCGCCGGCATTGATCGACATGTTCGTCATGTTTTTGAGCGAGATCTGGTTTTGGGTGCTATCGGCGATGCCGTTGAAGGAGTGCCGGGCGCCGAGCGACTTTATCTTAGGGCAGCTTTTTACCAGCTTCTGGACTTCTTCCACGGATTCAGGCAGGTGAAGATTGTTGGTGCTGTAGCGATAATTGCCGGCCCAGTTGGTGCGGGGCTTCGCAGGTTCACTGTGAGCGAGGCGAGAGAGCATGCCGCCGGTTAAGACAGCGGCCGAAGTTTTCAGAAAATTGCGTTTGTCCATGAGTGGGCGGTGGTAAGCGATGAGGGAATAGTATCGTAAGGGCGAGAAGAGGTAGCAGGCAACAGTGGATTGGGGCGAGTTGTGGCGGACGTTCGAGCATGTCGGGATTGCTTTTCTGCTGACGGCTAGTATCGGCTGGGAGAGCGAACGAGAGGAGAGCAGCGCGGGGGTGCGCACGTTTCCGATTGTGGGCATGGCGAGTTGCGGCTATCTGCTCCTGTTGGGGTACCAGCCGAATGGGGCGGATCAGTCTCGCTTACTGCAGGGACTGATTACAGGCATCGGATTCATTGGCGGTGGAGCGATTCTAAAAAGCGATATAAGGGTGAGAGGCACGGCCACCGCAGCAAGTGTTTTGAATGCAGCCGTGATTGGGTCAGCGGTAGCGATGGATAAATTCGGCATTGCGGTCGCATTGGTGCTGCTGAATCTGTTTTCACTGCACACATTGTTGCCGCTGAAGAGACGACTGGACCAGAAGCGCAGTTCGGACACCGATTAACGAAAGGGTGGTTTGTTCGATGAGCTCCCGATCGAGCTGGAAGTGCCCGCAAGCAGCGAATTAATAAAGGATTACAAAACTGCCATCGGGCCGCGAATAGGTTGCTACCAGACTCCAGGCGGGTACACCATCGTGAGCGGCCTCCGCTGCCATGCGCTTACCGGAGCTATCGAGCACCGCCCAATGCACAGAGCCGCCGCGCTTCCATCCCATGCCTTCGGTCCAGGTGACGAGTAGGTCGCCGTAGTGGTTGGCAGCGAGTGCCGGGTATTTCTCATTGCTGCCGGCGGAGGATACGACGAACTGCGAGAGGAGGACGCCGCTATTCGTGGCCGTGCCAAAATGCACCTGCTTTTCCGTTTCCCAGGAGGCAAAGACGTGCTTGGAATTGGCTACAAAAGCCTCGCTGCTCATAACGCAATAGCCAACGTTCCAGGGTGAGATGTCTGAACCAGAGAAGGTGCGGGCATAATCTTTGGAGACGAGCAGGTACATGTCGCGATGAACGGTTTCGCGGGCGGACCGGAACAGCACATACACCTCTCCGCGAGGAGTCGCAAAGGCATTCAGCGAACAGCATCCGCAGGTCCCGGTAGGTTCTGTCCAGGCTACGTGCTCCGGCTGAAAGGTGCGGCCGTCATCGTCCGAGCGTGTTACCCAGACAAGCCGTGATGACTCGCCTTTCGTTCCGGGCGATGGCGCGTGCCAAACGACGTATACGTGCCCGGCGCGGTCCGCAGCAAGCCCGCCTCCCCCATCGATTCCATACGCAGACTGGATGACATTGCGCTCCGGTTCGAAGGCAGTGCCCGCCGGGTTCAACCGCGTGAACAACATGGGCGGGCGGCCGTGATTCGCTTGGGCGGCTCTCTGCGAACCATTCCAAGCCACATAGACTTTTCCAGCACGCCCGGTTGCGAGCCGTGCGCCACGTATGTTACCGACGGCTACAGCCGAACCTGGCGCCGAATTGACGCGGATCGGTGAAGAGAAGGTTTTGCCGTCTGCGGAGTGCGCGTAGTAAAGATCGCCTGCGGAAGGATTGCCTTTGAAATAGACAAGATGAACGGTTCCCTTTGCGTCGGTTGCTGTTTGCGGCTGCAGTCCGGAGTCTGGTACCCGCATTAGTTCAACTTTCGGAGCAGACTTTGCTTTCGGTGAAGAGCTGATAGCTAAAGAGCAGGTAAGCGCCGCGAGCACGAAAACGTTCTTGCCGTTATTCAGCAAAGAGAATCTCCTTTAGTCATTGTCCTGGATCGGGGACTTATCCATCGAAGCGGTTCAGAATCGGGCCGAGCGCAAAGGCAGTGAAGCAGCCGATCGAGTACAACACAGCAGACGACCAGAGGACAAGGCGGCTGAGTCGACTGGCAGTTTGACAGGCCGCTGGATCGTTTGGATCGCAGGCGGCGCGGCTCGCCTGTAACTTGGGCGCGATCCCGTATACATAAACAAAGTTGCTGGAGATCAGCACGCCCGCGACCAAAAATACCCAGTCTTTATGGTGGGACATGGCCACAAGCCAGGGCAGGTTGGAGAGTACGCTTGCGACGGTAGCTCCCAGTCCGAACAGCACAAACAACGACGGCAAAGCACAGCACAGGAGCGTGCCAAATGACGTGAACAACGATAAGTAACTCAGGATGCCGCCGCGCATTGGCGGCGGCGCACTGACGAGAGTCGACTCTTGCATAACTTCCTTCTGTTTCATTGGATTCGATCTATGGTTAACGGGTCCGCTGTTTTCAGATCCTTCACAGGCGTCATCACCCCGTGTGCGGTGACGATTTGGCCCGCCTTGGCCTGAACCGCTTGGAATGCCGCCGGATTCTTCGGATCGGCGATGAGACTGAGCATCTCATTGCTGCCCGAAACTTTGAGCTTCATCTGTCCTTGCAGAGCGGATAACTCACCACGAACGGAGATGACCGTGTTTTTAGGGCTGTACCCGTTCTGATGAATGGTCTGCCAGAACTGTGGGACGGACAGAGTGTTCCCAGGCTTAAGTCTGACCGTCGCAAGCCCTTTGTTCAGGCTCACATCGACGGTATCGACGCCCGGCAGTTTTTTCAGGGCCACGTGCACGACGTGGGCACAGGTCATTCAATCCATTCCGAAGATGGAAAGATCGACCTCAAGCAGTTCGGCGCGGCCCGGCAGCACTACAGCGAGGAAAGCGCAGAGGAGAAATGAGAGTTGCTTTTTCATTGATTGATCCTTTCGTTTAGAAGAAGTAAGCGAAGTTGATGGCGAAGCGGTAGCGCTCTTTGGGATAGAGCAAACCGGCATCGCGATAAACAGGAAACTGAATACCTGCTTCCACACCGATAGCGCGATAGACACCAAGGAGGCTGGGTCCGAGAAAAACTTGTTGTGCCTGACTGCCTGGTAAATCAAAGCTTTGACGTTGCAGCGAGCCGGTTCGCTCGCCGGTAAACTCGCCGAAGATGCGCCAGTCCCAGCGTGGATAGTCGGTCCGCCAGGAGAGCGGGCGGTAGCCGTAAACAGCGGTGTAAGAGAAGAGGTCCGGACGCCGGTCGTGATGGGACTCAGCGTATCGCTGGTAACTCGCCCCAACCCAGATGTATTGGCTGCGAGAGGCAAGGCCAGTTACCGCGCCCACCATATAGCCAGGCCCACTATTTAGATTGCGGTAAATGCCGGTTTCCTGTTGAGGCCCGGGAACCAGGAGGCCGGCTACAGCGGTACTTTCGATGCGTTTGCCGGCAAAATCTTTGCGCTGGAATCGCCACCAAGTGAGCGCGCTGAAATCGCCGCTGATCGGAGTGGTCAGCATAACGGAGGAGCGCGGATAAGGGTCTGGAGCAATGACGACCGGGCCCGAGACTGCGAGCTTCACGTTCTGAGTGAGTCCGTAGGATAGCTCCCCTTCGATGGCGGAAGAAAAGGCGGACGGTCCGCCGCGGCCGTTCAGACCCAGGTCGAAACTCCAACCGCCTTGCGGGTTTGTAGGAGTCGCTAACCCAAATACCGGTCCGTGATCGGCGGCTCGAACGGACGGGGGGAGTAAGAAGATCGCTGTAAGATAGGCGGTCTTGAGGTATTGCATTTCTGATTCTTCCTTTCGCAGGTTTCGGCAAAATCATCAAAGTCGGGCGCGCGAATGCGGACCGGCTTTGAGCACATGCGGAAAGGCGAAAACTAAATCAGAAACGAGGAGTGCAGGACCTGCAGGTCTGGAGGTGATGGGTCAATCGGTGTTGTCGAAAGCCATGATTCGCTCCTGTCGATCAGTTGTGTGGGCTGTACGAATAGAATGGCCTGCGTGACTGGGATGACGAGAGAAATGTCGCTGGACTGATGGTGCTCGAAGGCGATCTGCTTGCATTCGACAGGCGTTTTTTGAGGAACGGATGATTTTGTCTTGCAGTGTCCGTCGAGCCCGCAACAGCCTCTCGCACCGGGCAGCATAAAATACTGTTCGCAGGAGACACAACCACCCCACAGGATGGTGGCAAGTAGCAGGACCGACAGTAATGAAGTGAGTAAAACCCGAATCACAGACTTATTTCAGCGTACCAGGGTGAGAGCCGCGATTCGCTCACGTTATTCACGTCGTTGTAAGTCAAAGTTCATGCGAGTCGCGGGTGAGCGCGCGATGATTCGGTATAACTTGGCGTGACCAATAGGGCTGGCTGGAACCTGCCCTTCAAGTTATTGAACTAAGCGGCGCTGTTTTCGCAGGATAGCGGGCATGTCGTAGTCGTCGGCTGGCGGGCGCTCTTCCTCAGGTGGCTGGGGAGCGGCTGCGATGATCACTTCGGGCTCGGCGAGGTGCTCGGCAGGAGCCGCGGCGACAACGGGCAGGTCGGGCGAGTTGGCGGTGGTGAAGGGGAAATGCGGATTACGGCGGTCGATTTCGGGAAGGGTGTCGCGCTGAAAGCCGGTAGCGATAACGGTGATTTTGACCCGATCCTCCATTTTCTCGTCGAGCACGATGCCGAAGTTAATCTGGGCGTCTTCGTTTTGCGTGGCTTTGCGGATCAGGTTACAGGCTTCGTTTACATCGTGAATGCCGAGTTGGCTGGAAGCGGTGATATTGATAAGCACGCCGCGTGCTCCCAATACTCCACCTTCTTCCATGAGCGGGCTGTTGATGGCGCGCTGGGCCGCTTCTACAGGTGCTTTCTCGCCCGCTGCGACGGCGGTACCCATCATGGCGTAACCCATGCCGAGCATGATGGTGCGGATATCGGAAAAGTCGCGATTGATTAGGCCGGGCGTGGTGATGATGTCGGCAATGCCCTGCACCGCCTGGCGGAGAACATCGTCGGCCATGCGGAAAGAATCGAGAAAGCTGGTGCTGCGGGGTGCGAGTCCAAGAAGCTTCTCGTTGGGAATACTGATGACCGTATCGCAGCTACCGGCGAGTTCGGCGAGGCCACGTTCAGCCTGACGCATACGGCGCGGCCCTTCGAAAGCAAACGGCTTGGTGACCACGGCCACGGTGAGAGCGTTCAGCTCTTTGGCGAGCGACGCCACGACGGGTGCGGCGCCGGTTCCGGTACCGCCTCCGAGTCCCGCCGTGACAAATACCATATCGGCCCCTTCCAGCATTTCTATAATTTGTTCTGTATCTTCGAGGGCGGCCTGGCGCCCGACGGAGGGATCGGAACCTGCACCAAGTCCGCTGGTGAGCTTCTTGCCGATACCAAGCTTGTTGGCGACGGGCGAGGCGGCGAGCGACTGCTTGTCGGTGTTGAGGATATAGAAATCGATGCCGCCGAGGCCTTCGTGGAGCATGCGGGCAACGGCGTTGGAACCGCCGCCCCCAACGCCAATTACTTTGATGCGGGTCCCTAGCTGGACTTCGTCTTCGATAAGAAATTTAAGATCGTCAGGCATGTTTGCATTCCTTGAAGTTAAGATTGGCAGGCTGAAGCCTACCCTACGGGGTACATCATTTTACGGCTAAACCGGCTAAACCGGCGGAGGCTCTTTTCCAATCGCGTTTTAATTTCAAGCGGCCAGAGTACATCACCAGGCCGGCGGCGGTAGTCCAAGTGGGATTGTCGAGTTCTTGCGGCCAGTTTTCAATGCCGGTTGCAAGACCGTTGCGGGCCTGGCAGTTAAGAACTCGCTCGGCGATGTCGCACATGCCGGGCAGGAGAGAACCGCCGCCAGTGAGAATTGCACCTTCCAGAAGAGACTGCTCCATGCCGACGCGCAGAATTTCGGCGTAGATGCGGTCGAAGATATCTTCCGCACGAGCTTCAAGAATTTCGTTAAGTTGACGGCGTGGCGCTTCGCGCATGCCGCGGCCTTCGGCGGTGGGAATTTCGATGTAACTGTTGTCCCACTCAGTTCCAGTGAGAGCGCAGCCAAATTCACGCTTTAGATTTTCGGCATCTTCGTAGTTGACCTTGAGAAGCCAGGAGACGTCACGGGTAAAGTGATCCGCACCTATGGGAAGGGATGTGGCGAGTAGTAATGCGTCGCCATCATAGACGGCTAGGTGAGTGGACTGAGCTCCGGTATCGATGAGGGCAACTCCGCGGGCGCGATCTTCAGGAAGAATCGTGGCGTAAGCAGCGGCAACGCCTTCAAAGATTGATTCTTCGACTGCGAGATGGGCTTTGTGAACGGCGGAAATGAGAGCCTGGTGTTCGCCGAGCGAGGCAGTGATGACATGGACGTTGGCTTCAAGGCGGGCGCAAAGAATACCTTTAGGGTTGCGATACCCGGCGCGGCCGTCGATGGTGAAGTCCTGCGGACAGATTTGCAGAATCTGGCGATCCTCTTCCAGACGTACCCGGGAGGCTAGTTCGACCGAGTAGCGCAGATCGTCGGGCTCAATGTCGCGACGTCGGCCGAATTCGTAAAGCCCTCGGCTGTTGACGCCGGCTACGCAACCCCCGACACCGATGACGGCCGATTCGGGCGATGCTTCGGCGCGCGATTCGGCTTCATGCAGGGCGAACTGGATGCTTTGCGCGAGCGCGTTTTGGTCGGTCAGGCGGCCTTTGGTCCAGGCCTGGACGGGCGCTTCGCCGTAACCGAGGAATTTGAGGCTTTGCTCTTCGAGCGCACAGATAACAGCACGCGTACTGGTGCTCCCCAAGTCAAGACCGACCGCTAATTTCGTTTTATTGCTCATGTGTTATCGCTCATGCTTTATTGCTCGAGATGCTCGTCGCCGACTGCCGTAATGACGCCGTCAACTCGCAGATCAAGCGTTTTGGCATCAGGGCGTTTCTCTTTAATTTCGGGATAGTTACTGAGGAAGCTTTGCAGGCGCTCTGTGTAATTGTCATCGCCAATCATGAGATTGAGAACCGCGTTATCGGCGTGCTCGGAAACGATGAGATTGTTGGGATCGGCCACGTTGATCTCGGAGATTTGGGCGGCGAGCGAGCCGATCTCTTTCAACATGCCGAGAACGCGGCGAACGCGCGCACGGCGATTGTCAACCGGCTCCTGTTCGGAGATTCCGGAGATAACGGGCAGGGTGAACTGCGCGGCGATGCGCGGGCGCAGAACATGGCCCTCCCGATCAATGAGAGCGAGGTGGGACACACCATCTTTGCGATTCGGCGCGAGGCGCACGAAAGCCACAGGTACGCGCTCGCGGATGAGCACTCTCAGCGTGTTCGGCCAAACCTTCGAAACCGTTGCGTCCTCCACCCAATCGATTTCCAGTAATTCGAGCCGGCGTTTTTCGAGCGGCACGAGGTAGAGACTGCGGCCAAAATCCTCCGCGAAGACATGACGGATTTGGGAAGTCGACGCATAATGGATACCCTCCACACTGAGATTTGGGCTACGTCCTCGAAACTCTTCTGATTCGGCGATACGAAACCGGTTGTCCTTGATTAAGAACTCCTCGGTCGAATGCCAGGCAAACAAAGTGCTGACCATCAACAAGACACCCGCGACCAGCCAGAATGTAAAACGGAGCCAGCGAAAGCGTTCATAGGGCTCCGCGGATGCAGGTATTGGCGGGCGGCGAGGCATGTCAGGCGGCCTCCTCGCGCAGCTTCTCTAGAATTTTTTCTGCAGCTTGCGAGACGCTGCCCGCCCCAAGCGTAATTATCAGATCGCCGGACTCGGCAGCGGCGGCAATTTGCGCGATGCCTTCGTCAAAGCTCGTGGCGTAATGCGCGGATCGATGGCCGAAAGAGCGGATTTTTTCGAGCAGCGCTTCCGAGTGAACCCCGGCAAGCGATGGCTCGGACGCGGCATAGATGTCCAGCAGAAAGAGGTCGTCCGCCTGGTGGAAGGCGGTGCCGAATTCGTCTAACAATTGTTTGGTGCGGGAATAACGATGGGGCTGAAAGAGGACGCGAACCTTTTTATAAGGCGCTAGTTTGGCGGCCGCGAGAGTGGCTCTGATTTCGGTAGGGTGATGGCCGTAGTCGTCAACGACGGTGATGCCATGTTCGCGGCCGCGCATAGAAAAGCGTCGGTCGACGCCGGTAAAAGCTGCCAGACCCTCGACGATTTGCGGGAGCGACACATCCATCTCGAGTGCAACAGCGATGGCCGCAGTGGCGTTCAAAACGTTGTGCACGCCGGGCACATTAAGATGGAACTGGCCGAGATCGGATTGATGGCGACGGATGTGGAAATCGCTGCCGTCAGCCGAAAGAGTGATGTTCTGAATTTCCAAGTCCACCTGCGCGCTGCGGCCGTAGGTGATGGTGCGCCGGCGAATGGCGGGGAAGATCCGTTGAATATTGGAATCTTCCATGCAGAGGATGGCGGCGCCATAGAAAGGGACTTTATTGACGAACTCGGTGAAAGCGGATTCGATCGCTTCGAGTGAGGCGTAGTGGTCGAGGTGCTCGCGATCGATGTTGGTGACAACGGCGAGAATGGGCGCGAGTTTGAGGAAAGATCCGTCGCTTTCGTCCGACTCGACGACGAGAATGGTGCTTTTTCCGACGCGCGCGCTGGATCCTTGCATGGCGGCGACTTTGCCGCCTACCACGACGGTTGGATCAAGGTTGGCGGTATTAAGGATCGTAGCGACTATCGAAGTAGTAGTGGTCTTCCCGTGGCTGCCGGCGATCGCGATGCCGTATTTCAGCCGCATGAGTTCGGCAAGAAGCTCGCCGCGCGGGATGACCGGAATTTGCAGGCGGCGCGCCTCGGCCACTTCCGGGTTAGTGGAGTCGAGAGCGGAAGTGACGACAACGGCCCGGGCGCCCGTAACGTTTTGCGCCTGATGGCCGATCTGGATCGAAGCGCCTAGTTTGGCGAGACGGTCGGTGGTGGGGCTTTGGCGAATGTCGGAACCAGAGACCTGGTAGCCAAGCGTGAGCAGCACCTCCGCAATACCACTCATCCCGATGCCCCCGATTCCCACGAAGTGCACGTGTTGGGGCTTAAAAAACATTCTTCTTCCGTATTGTTCCGGTTTTCCAGGTGGGTGTCAAGAGATTTTGGAAAGACATTATCGGCCGATTTGCTCCAGAATGCTAGCGGCTCGGTTGGCCGCATTGGGATGGGCGAATGGCTGGAGGTTTTCACGGATAGCGGCGAGTTGGCCGGGATCAATTCGCAGGTCTTCTACTTCTTTGAAAAGGCGTTCACCGGTAAGATCTTTGTCGAGCACCAGGCGGGCGGCGTTGGCATGAACGAGAGCTTCGGCGTTTTTGCGTTGATGATCGTCGGCAGCAAAGGGCAAAGGGACGAGAATAGAAGCCATTTGGGCAGCAGCGATTTCGCTGACACCACCGGCACCGGCGCGTCCGAGGATCAGATCAGATTGAGCGAAAGCAGTCGGCATGTCCTCGATGAATGGCACAACAGCGCCGTTCAGTCCTATGGCTTTAAACTCCGCGGCTAGAGCCTCGTGTTCGCTGGAGCCGGTTTGATGAAGGATTTTGATAGGGGTGTTAGCGGCGCGGAACAGCGGCCAGCTTTCACGCGATGCGCGATTGAGCGTACGTGCGCCTCGGCTGCCGCCGGTGATCAGGAGCGTGAAGAGGCCGTCGCGTTTTGCCTGGGCAGCCACCTGAAAAAATTCGCGACGAACCGGTAGACCGGTCACTTCAGTCCGGTCTGGCGGAGACCAGGGCGCGCCACCGGCGAAGCCGAGGAGAACGCGAGCGGCACGGCGCGCCATGCGGCGATTGGCAAAACCCGGGGCGGCGTTCGGTTCCATGATGACGAAGGGAATGCTGGCGAGCGCGGCGGCGAGCATAACCGGGCCGGCGACGAAGCCGCCCATGCTGAGAACGGCCTGAGCTCGGAATTTTCGTAGGATGAACCAAGCGGAGCGGATGGCTGCCGGCAAGAGGGCAGCAGTAAGCAATTGCGTCTTGACGCCAACGCGATTAAGCCCGGCGATGCGGATAAAAGCCATCTCGATTTGGGCTTCCGGGACGAGGCGCGATTCGATGCCTTCGCGCGTGCCGATATAGAGCAGACGGTGACCGTGGTCGCGCAGAACGCTTGCGACGGCAAGCGTTGGGAAGACATGGCCACCTGTTCCTCCGCCGGTTAGTACGAACGATAGACCCATCAGGCGGCGTGCTCACTCACGCTGAGCAGAATTCCCATCATCAGCAAAGTACTCAGCAGAGAACTGCCGCCGGAACTGATAAACGGCAGCGGAATTCCTTTGTTGGGCAGGATGCCGAGAACGACGCTCATGTTTATGAGCGCCTGGACCACAACACAAACGGTGACACTGAGAGCGAGATATCTCCCGAAGTTGTCGTTAGCGCGCACGAAAGTGCGAATGCCGCGCCAGAGCACAACGGCGAAACCGGCGATCAACAAGGCGGCTCCGAAGAAGCCGGTTTCTTCTCCGATGACGCCATAGATGAAGTCGGTGTGGGCCTCGGGGAGATAGAGCAGCTTCTGTTTGCTCTGCATGAGACCGAGTCCGGCAAAGCCGCCCGAACCGACCGCAATTTTCGACTGGAGCTGCTGATAACCGGGATCACTGGTGGAGGCAGTCTGGTGGGCGTAGCTGAGAATGTGGTTGTTGGGATCTAGCTTGGCGAGCAGCTTGTGGTCTTTGTCGACGAACTCGATGGCGCGCATAAGCCGGTAGGGTTTCATGGCGATGAATCCGAAGGCGAGGAGCGCGCCGAGAATGCTACAGATGACGAGATAGCGCGTCTCGATTCCTGCGACGAACATGACGGCCACCGTCATGGCGACCAGGACCACGGCTGTTCCGAAATCGGCGAGTGCAACCGCTAAGGCCATTACGGCGACCGCTACGGCGATAGGGCCAAGCGTGTGCCGTTCGTTGACGTTTTCGAGCCGGTGGCAGAGGAAAAATGATAAGAACAAGGCGAGCGCGGGTTTGGCGAGCTCTGAAGGCTGCAGGGAAAACGGCCCCGCTTTGAGCCAGCGGTGGCTTCCGCTATCGGTGAGATAGACCAGAACCAGCAGGAGCATAACCGTGCCGAGACAGGCAAAGGCAATCTTCGGATTATTCCAGCGACGATAGTCGCGGCGCATGCAGTACAGCAAAAGCAGAAACGAGAAGGTGGCCCAGCCAAGCTGCCGGAGGAAGAAATGGGTACTCGATACGTGGTACTTTAGCTCGGCGACGAAAGAAGAGGCGCTGTAGACCATGACCAGGCCGAAGCACACCAGGGTGAGAACGGTTAAGAAGAGGATCCAGTCCGTTTTGAGACGTTGCGCCATAGATTAGAACAATTTTGCCACTTCTTGTTTAAACGTTTTGCCGCGCTCTTCGTAATTTTGAAATTGATCGAAGCTCGCGCAGGCCGGGGCGAGCAGGACCGTATCACCGGCGTGAGCGTCAACATGAGCGTAATGAACGGCTCTTTCCAGGGTTTCGCAGTCGATGAGTTCGACGGCTCCTTGCAAAGCATCTTTGATGAGCGGCGCGGCAGCGCCAATCAGCAGGACGGCGCAGGCACCATCGGCAAGCGGTTGGCGCAGCGGCGAATAGTCACTCCCTTTATCTTTGCCGCCGAGGATGATCCATAAATTTTTCGGGAAGGCAGAGATGGCTTTTAGAGTGGCGTCAACATTGGTGGCTTTGGAGTCGTTGAAGTAATCAACACCGTGGAGAGTGCGGACGAATTCGAGACGATGTTCGACGCCGGGAAACGTTGCGACGGCTTTACCCAAGCCGTCCAAGGGAGCACCCGCAAGATGTACGATAAGCGCGGCGGCTAGTACGTTTTCGACGTTGTGCTGGCCTCGCAGTTTAATTTGTTCGCGCACGGCGAAGGGTTCGCCGCAGTAGAGAAGCTGGTTGTTTTCAATCGCAATGCCTTGCGGGACAGGTTGCGTGGAGCTGAACCAGTAGACTTCTCCCTTGGTCGCATGCGCGTAGCGGCGGCAGGTGATGTCGTCGTAGTTAAGAACGGCCTGATCGAGCGAAGTCTGGGTTTCGAACAGGCGTGCTTTGGCGGCGGCGTAGTTGTCGAAGGTGTGATGGCGGTCAAGGTGGTCGGGCGTGACGTTCAGGCAGACGGCTATGCGCGCTTCAAAGTTCGAGATCGATTCAAGCTGAAAGCTGGAAAGCTCAAGAACATTCCATTGGTCATCGCTCGACGATGCGATCAGCGATGTGACGGCGGTGCCGATGTTGCCTCCGACTTGGCATGGAATGCCGCATTCGGAAAGCAAGTGGCCGGTGAGGGCGGTGGTGGTGGTTTTGCCGTTGGAGCCGGTGATGCCGATGGTGGGACCTTTCAGGAAGTGGGAGGCTAGTTCTACTTCTCCCACTACCGGTATGCCGCGGTCGCGAGCTTCGGCAAATAACGGCGTATCGATAGGGACGCCGGGAGAAAGAACGATGAGGTCAGGATCCCCTAAATTTTCTCGCGATTGCAGAAGGATTCCGGGTTCCTGCGGTTGGGCGTCCATCAGGCGGACGTTTGCTCCCTGCTTGCGCAGCAGTGAGATGGCGGCTTGCCCCGAGCGTTTGATGCCTACTACCAGGACGTCTTTGTTAGCGAGATTTAAGCGTCGTTGATCCACAAGTCGATTAGCGAAGTTTCAGAGTGGTCAGAGCGAAGAGGGCCATCACTAAACCGGCGATCCAGAAGCGGGCAATTACTTTTGATTCGGGCCAGCCTAAGGCTTCGAAGTGGTGATGAATGGGCGCCATTTTGAAGACGCGTTTCCCATGGCGTAGTTTGTAACTGCCAACCTGGAGAATGACGGACAGCGTTTCGATCACGTAGACGCCTCCTATGAAAGCTAAGAGAATCTCCTGTTTGATCAGAACCGCAACGATACCAAGGCCGCCCCCTAAAGCCAGCGAACCGACGTCGCCCATGAAAACCTCCGCCGGATGGCAGTTGTACCAGAGAAAACCAAGGCTCGCCCCCACCATGGAGGCGCAGAAGATAGTAAGTTCCTGCGAGTTCGGAAGCCGCGCGAGATCGAGATAGTTTCCAAGGACTGCGTTGCTCGATACATAGGTAAGCGCGGTCATGCCGCCCGAGGCGATAACCATAAGACCAATCGCAAGCCCGTCAAGACCGTCCGTAAGATTGACTGCGTTCGAAGAGCCGACCATTATTAGAACGATGAATGCATAAAAGGGCAAAAAGGCGAGCGGGTAAGTCCAGAAGCTCCTCGTTAAAGAATCGATAAGGAGATCGGGACGATACTGTTTGAAGAACGGAAAGTTGATGGTCGTAGAGTACGACTGGTTTGCGTGAAGCACGAGCAGGAAGAAACCGATCAGCATGGCGACCAGAACTTGGGCCCAGAATTTCTGACGTGCTGTCAGGCCGAGATTACGTTTCTTAGCTACTTTGGAGTAGTCATCGAGAAAACCGATTGCGCCGAAGCCGAGCAGTCCGAGCAGGGCAATCCAGACGTAGCGGTTCTGTAAATTGGCCCAGAGCAGAGTGGGGATCACGATGGAGGTGACGATGAGCAGTCCGCCCATGGTGGGAGTGCCGGCTTTCTTCTGGTGAGATTGCGGGCCTTCTTCGCGGATATGCTGGCCGAAGCTCCACTCGCGCAATTTGCGGATCATCCAGGGGCCGAGAGCGAGCGACAGAGCAAGCGCAGTCAGGTTGGCCAGCGCGACGCGCGTGGTGATGTAGCCGAAAACGCGGAAGGCAGGCACGTAGCGCTGTAGGACGTGGACCAGCAGCCAGTAGAGCATCTCTTATTTTTCCATTCTGATGTCGATCAGTCTGGCTAGGGCGAACTCGACATGGGTGCCGCGCGAACCTTTGAAGAGAACAGCGTCTCCGGGCTCGACGAAGTTGTGGAGGAAATCGCCCGCCGATTCGGGGTCCTCAAAAAAAAGCGCGGCGCGAGAGCCCATTCCAGCTTCGACGGCTTGTTGAACCATCAGCCGGCTCGCGCCGCGTACCCCAATCAGGACATCCACACCGTGTTCGGCGGCATAACGCCCCAGATCACGATGCAGTGTCTCGGCCCAGTGGCCAAGCTCTAACATTTCTCCAAGCACAGCGATTTTGCGCCGCCCTGATTGCGCGAGAAGAACGTCTAGCATGGCCCGGGCGGCTTCGGGATTGGAGTTATAGGAATCGTCCAGGATAGTGACGCCATTCTTTACATAGCTTTCGCCCCGCATTTTGCCGGGTAGGAGTCTGGCGACCGCCTCCCTGAGATCAGGCGGCGGAATATCGAAAACTTGAGCGACCGCCAGACCGGCCAGGATGTTGGAGATTGCGTGTGTTCCCGTCAGCTGCGTGTGGAAGCCAACGCCATTGACTTCGAAAGCAGAGTTGTCTAGGGTAGTCGCGCGGAGATCCGCCTCGGGGGAAAAGCCATAGGTGAGAACTTTGCCCTTGTGCGCGTGACGGAACTTCGCGACACGCGGGTCATCGGCATTCAGGACGGCGATTCCGTCAGGCGTGAGAGCCTCAATCAGTTCGCGCTTGGCTGCCGCTATCTCGTCGATAGAGGAAAAGAATTCGATGTGAGCATAGCCGACATTGGTCACGACTCCGACCCGAGGTCTGGCAATTTCGGCCAGGGCCCGAATTTCGCCGGCATGATTCATGCCCATTTCGACTACGGCCACTTCAGCAGCTTCAGGTATGCGGAGCAGGGCGAGAGGAAGCCCGAGATGATTGTTTAAGTTTCCAGGATTCTTAGCAGTGCGGAAGCGCGTGCCCAGAAGAGAGGCAATTATTTCTTTCGTGCTGGTTTTGCCGGCGCTTCCCGTGACGGCAATCACGGGCTTGTTCCAGCGGCCGCGCGCATAGCGAGCGAGATCGTGCAGGGCCTGAATTGTATCTTCGACTATTAGTACGGGACAGCTCGGGTTGGGCTGCATCTCGCTCGCGATTGCGGCTACGGCGCTCCGCTCGAAAGTTTGGTCGATGAAGGAGTGACCGTTAAAATGTTCGCCTTTGATGGCGAAGAAGAGATCGCCGGGTTCAATGTGGCGGGAATCAATGCTGTAGCCGATGACACGCATGGCGGCGGCTTGGGCGGGAGTGACGGGGCCGGTGAGCTCGGCGCCGGTGGCTTGTTGGATTTCTAGTAGGGAGAGCTCCATTTCGTAGGGTAGGCTTTAGCCTGCCGCGCACTCCCGGCGGGGCGTTCGGATTGGCAGGCTAAAGCCTACCCTACGATTTTGCTTGAGAGTTTCTGGGGGTGAATTAAACGGTACTTTGTGTTTTATCGTCGAAAGCTGCCGCACTGGCAGCCGGAGCCTGCTCCTGGTGTGATCTTGTTCGTGACTTGGAGGCTGGCAGGTTCGCTTCCGAAGCAGCTCGGCGGAGAAGTGGGGCCGCTTTGGCTGAACGATCCGCGAATAGCTGAGTTGGTCCGAGAGGCTCTTGTTTCGGGCGAGCGAGAGCGAGAATTTTATCTTTTGCGCAAATGGGTGATTATGCCCAACCATGTCCATGTGCTGGTCGAGCCCAAGGTGAGTCTTGCTAAGATCACGCATTTCTTGAAGGGATCGACAGCGCGGAAGGCTAATCAGATCTTGGGACGCACTGGGAACATGTTTTGGCAGGATGAATGGTTTGACCGGTGGATTCGTAGTGATGACGAGTTGCATCGACTTGAGAGATACATTGAGCAGAATCCAGTGAGGGCGGGTTTGATTGAGGTGGCGGAGGATTGGCATTGGTCCAGTGCGCGGGAGGAATAGCAGGCTAAAGCCTGCCCCACGGTTGATCATTTGCCGTAGCCAAAGGAGCGCAGAACGCGGCGAGCTACTTCGCGATCGTCGAAGGGAATGGGCCCGTCGCGCAGGATCTGATACGTTTCATGCCCTTTGCCGGCCAGGATCACCACATCGCCGGGCGCGGCCGTTTCGAGCGCTTTGCGAATGGCGCGCTCGCGGTCAGGTTCGGCTATATGCGGCGTGTCATACCGGCTGAGACCTACCAGCGCATCATTCATGATGGCGAGCGGATCTTCGCTGCGCGGATTGTCGGAGGTGAGGACAACATAGTCGCTGAGTTCTCCAGCGGCAACACCCATTAAAGGCCTCTTGGATCGGTCGCGATCTCCCCCGCAGCCGAATAGCGTGATCACGCGCTGCGGGCGCAGGCCGCGAGCCACAGCAATCACATTGCGCAGAGCATCGTCGGTGTGCGCATAATCTACGACGACAGTGAATGGCTGGCCTTCTTCGACACGTTCGAAGCGGCCTGGAACACATTGCAAATCAGTAACGCCTTTCTGGATCTCCTGCACACTGAGGCCATAGGTCAGAGCGACCGAGGCGGCGAGGAGGATGTTGTAAATGTTGATTTGGCCGACCAGCGGGGATTCGACTGGAAGGCGCTGATTAGAAGTCACAACGTCGAAGCGCAGGCCGGTAAAGGAAGACTCAACGTTCTCGGCCCGCACATCCGCTCGCTCGTCTGACAGAGCGTATCGGAGCACCTGGGTTTCGGGGGCGAGTTGCAGCTGCCGCACTTGCTCATCATCCGCATTGAGCACGGCAAAACGCGGAGGCGGACCGCTGCGCGGAGTGAATAAGAGCTGTTTGGCCGCGAAGTACTCTTCCATGGTGCCGTGATAATCGAGATGGTCACGCGTGAAGTTGGTGTACGCCGCAGTGTGGAAGTGCATCCCATAAATACGGCCAAGGTCAAGGGCGTGGGACGAGGCCTCCAGTGTGGCGTGAGTGCCCCCCAACTGCGCGAGTTCGTCAAACATGCGGAACAGATCGAGCGATTCGGGCGTAGTGTTGATGGCGGGCAGAATTCGTCCAGCCAGTTGATATTCGATGGTGCCGATGAGAGCGGTCGTTTTGCCGGCAGCCCGCAGGATCGCGTTAATAAGCGATGTGCTGGTAGTTTTGCCATTGGTTCCAGTAACGCCGGTTAAGTAGACGCGCTCGTCGGGCTTCCGGTAAAAGTTGCGGGCGGCGAGCGAAAGAGCTTCGCGTCCGTGCGGCACTTGAATCCAGTTAACGCCGCGGCCGTGGCCAGCAGGGGGCCGGTCACTCACGATGGCCAGCGCACCTTTTTCGAGAGCCGCGGCGGCGAACTGAGCGCCGTCCGTTTTAGCTCCGGAGAAAGCGAAAAAGAGAAAGCCCGGTGCGACTTTACGGCTGTCGTAGGCAAGGCCTTGTACATCGGCGTGGAGCAGCGATGAAGGCACTTCGCGACTGGTGACTATACCTTCGAAAACCTGTGCGAGTTGCATCGGGTCAGCGTGCAAACCGAACCGCGATGTGCTCGCCAGGGGACAGCAGAGCGCCTGGCGCGGGCGACTGGGTGCGGGCCAGTCCATCGCCGAGTAAATCGACTTCGATACCGGTGGCGGTAGCTTGCTGGACAACGTCCTGCATGGTTTTACCGACGAAATTGGGCACCTTGGGAGCGTTTCGATCGACGTAAGCCGCATCGGCAACTTCGGCCGGGTTTCCGGAAGCCTGCTGCATCTCTTCCAAAGTCGGCGGGTTTAACGCGGCCAGAGCGGTGTCATCTGATTCTTTAGGCTTGTCCTTTTCCCTCTGTTTGCCGTGAAGCTTTTCTTCCAGCTTCTGTTTAGCTGCCAGGAGATCGTCGATGTCCTGGGGCACATCCCGCACCACACCCTCGCGGCGCAACGACGCCGCCATCACTTTTTCAAATACGGGTCCGGCCGCGGTCCCACCATAGCCAGCTAGGCCTGTGGTGCCGCTAATGGTCACAACAACGAGCATGGATGGATTCTGGGTGGGGCCAAAGCCCAGGAACGAGGCGTTGTATTTGTGCGTGTAGATGCGATGCGCGTAATCGTAAATCTGCGCTGTGCCGGTTTTTCCGGCCATGGTGTACCCGGTGACGTGAATGTGTTCCCCGGTACCGCCCTTTTCGGTCATCACGCGATGCATCATCATACGCATCTCGGCCACAGTATGCGGGTTGAGAATCCGCTGCGGCTGCGGATACCTGGCGGGTTCGCGTGCCCCGCCCTGGGGCTGTTCCCAAGCCACCAGACGCGGGTGAACCAGAAAGCCTCCGTTCGCAATGACGCTGCCCGCTTGCGCGAGTTGGACGGATGTGACCGCTAGTTCATGGCCCATCGGGATGGAGCCGATGGTAGTGGGCTGCCAGCGCTTTAGGGGACGCAACAGGCCCGGCGCTTCCGCCGGTAATTCGAGACCTGTGCGGACGCCGAAACCGAATCGATGAATATAGTCGTACAGATTTTTGTTACCCACCTGCATGCCGATGCGAATTGCGCCGATGTTACTCGAAAACGCAAGAACATTGGCCATCGAAAGCGCCGAGTACGGCTTGTGGTCATGAATCACGCGAGTGAACATTTTCATGGTGCCGTTGCCGCAATTGATAACGGAATCGGGCGTCAAGGGAGTGGTTTCTAGGGCGGCCGAAAGAGTGATGACCTTAAATATCGATCCAGGTTCGAACGGAGCTACCACCGCAAGATCTTCGCGGCCTTTCGGCTTCTCACCGGGCAACAGATGTTCATTCGGATCGTAGGAGGGATAGTTCTCGAGAGCCAGAATTTCGCCGGTGCGGGGATCCATCGCGATCAGGCTGCCGTGCTCTGCATGGTTTTTCACGACCGCGTCTTTGAGAGCAGCTTTGGCCACGTATTGCAGTTCGCGGTCGATAGTGAGGCCAAAGTCCTTGCCAGGTGTGGCCGCTTCGACGACTTCGGCGGCGTATGAATTCTCCTTGCCATCGCGCTCCATGCGAACCGATCCGGGAACGCCGGCAAGATCTTTGTTTAACTTCAGTTCAACACCAGCGACGCCCTGGCTGTCGCCATTCAGATTGCCGATAACATGAGCAGCCACGTCGTTGTTTGGATAGCTGCGGACACTGCCGTCGCGAATTTCAAGCCACTCCAGATTCATGGCGCGCAGGGTGGCCGCCTGATCTTCCGAAACATGCTGGTCGACAATAAAGTAGCCGCTGTGCCTTTTGGAGTTGGCGGCCACTTCGAGAGACGAAGCCAGACGTTCGGCATCTATCGAGAGAACGCTCGCCAGTAAGCCAGCAGCCATCGTCTTATCCGGAATGCGGCGGGGGTTGACTGCAGCAATATGGGACGGGGAACTGATAGCGAGCAGGTTGCCGTTGCGATCGAAAATGGAGCCGCGGTGGGCGGCCACAGGCTCGAGTTTTTCCTGCTGTCGTTTGGCGCGCTTGACCAGATTGTCATGCGCAAGCACTTGTAAATCAAACAGGCGGAACACAAGGATCACTGCCCATCCAAGCAGAATAAGCCCTATGATGAGCGCTCGTTCTACCGGCTTTGAGAGGGTATCAGAAACTCGCGGCTCCATGGCATTGGCTCATTCACTATTGGCAGGCTAAAGCCTACCCTACTCAGCGGGCAACCAGAGCTTCGTCGGTGAGAGGCAGCGTGTTGCTGGCAACGGTTTTCGTGAAGGATTTGCCGTCGAGGGTCTGCACCTGCTGAGGTTCTGGATCGGACATCTTCAAAGTTTTCGCAAGCCGCTGCAAGCGATCAAGGCTGACGAGTTCTCCCTCGGAGGCGTCGAGCTTCGACATTTGCTGGCGTAGCTGAGACTGCTCCTGGCGCAGGTGCTGGAGCGTGAAGCCGGCCGTGGTGTTGTAAGCTGTTGGCACAAGCCCGGCGATGACCAGCATGGCGGCGATGAAACCGGTCATCATGGAGCGGCTGCGGGCGGTGCGCGCCGCCGGATCCGCTTCACGCACGACAGCCGTGTTGTCGATGCGCTTCACAAAAAGATAGACGTCTTCGTTGGCGATGGGGCGCAAGCGCGGAGACTCCGTGCGCGTCCAGATCGCCGTGGAAACATCGGCGAATTCCCTGACCCCGACAAAGCGATTTACGAAAGTTGCGAGTGTTGCCATACCTGTTTACCCTCTTACTGAATTCGCTCGAGCGCCCTCAGCTTGGCACTACGAGATGCTGCATTTCCCAAAATCTCTTCCGCGCTGGGCCGGACCACATGCTTGGTCAGGATCCTTACCCGCCGTTCATGCGCCAGCGACTGAAATGCGCGCTTCACGATCCGGTCTTCGGTCGACATAAAGGTCAAGACCACGAATCGTCCGCCGGACCGCAACCGCTCCGGCGTCAGGCGAAGCAACTCGCCTAACTCCTCCAACTCGCCGTTCACCTTCAGGCGCAGCGCCATGAAGGTTTGCGTGGCGGGGTGAATTCTCCCCGTTCGCGGCGCGGCGCTCTCGACCACCTGGGCCAAACGGCTGGTTGTCAGAACGGGCCGCGCGCGAACGATTGCTCTGGAGATTCTTCGCGACCTCCTTTCTTCGCCCAACTGATAAATCAGATCGGCGAGCGCCTTCTCAGGCAATTCGTTCACAAAATCTGCCGCGGTTAGCTCCTGGCTGCGATCCATCCGCATATCCAGCGGGCCATCCTCCATCAAGGAAAACCCGCGCTCCGCTGTATTCAGCTGGAACCGGCTCACACCGAGATCAGCCAGCACACCGTCCACTGCGTCAATGCCGTTAGCGAGTAGCGCCTTCGGCAGATCCGAAAACGATCCGTGAAAAAAACGGACACGTCCGGCAAACGCAGCAGTGGCGTCGCGAGCCAAATCCAGCGACTCCGCGTCCCTGTCACACGCCACCACGAAGCCGCTTTCAAGCCGCTCCGCAATAGCCCGCGTGTGACCGCCCAAACCGGCGGTCATATCTATGTAAATGCCCTCGGGTCGAATCGCGAGAAACTCAAGCGACTCTTTGAGCAGAACCGGGTGGTGCCACGGCCTGTCTTGCTGCTGCGCTTGCTCGTCGATTTTGGACATGTGCTCATCGACCAAAATCCGCGGCTAACGCAGCCCCTTCTTTTCCAGAGCTTTGAGCTTTTCGGCGAGACCAGCCTTCGCGGTCTCGAGCCTCTGACCGTACACCTTGCTGCCGTACACTTCAATGCGCTGCTTGAAGCAGTTCAGGTACACGTCATCCTTCTCTAACTCCAGATCACGCCGTAGCGTGGTCGGCATCAATACTCGCCCCTGAGCATCGATTTCAACGTCCTCACCATAATGGTTCGCGATGAGTGCCACGTCGGCTCTCAGATCGGCATCGTCACCCGCCTCCTGCAACATCTTTTCGGTTTCCATCCAAACCGAAATCGGGTAAATTAATGCTGTCGAGATATTCAACGTCGTGACAAACACCCTTCGCTCTCCGAAAGCTTCCAGGTACTGCGCCACCGCAGTGGGCAGTTTAAGACGACCTTTATCGTCCACGCGCCCATTCAGCGTGCCACGGGGGGCAGCTGCGAGCGAAGGAGATATCTGGCCATCTTGTTCCACTTCGAACCACTTTTGACCATTTCTGGCCACTGATCGATCCTCTCACGCGTAGTGGGGGAACGCAAGAGAATTGTGCAGGGAAAATCTTGTAAGTCATTGATTTCGCCTTTCTTGCGCCTCAGAGTACGTTCAGTACGTTGGTATCCACATGAGTAATCGCGTGCTGCTCGAGACCAGCGGAGATTTCCCAAACGCCACCCGGACTAGATGGCTGAACAAGAGTCATGCCATATCAACAATCTAGCCACTATGAACAGTTTCGTTGCGTCGGCGCGGACTGCGAAGACACTTGCTGTGAGGGTTGGCAGGTCGGCATCGACCAGCCGACGTACGACAAGTATCAGCGGAGTTCACATCCGGTGCTGGGGCCGCAACTGCAAAAGTGGATCCAGATTCAGCCGGCCGGGAACAGCGTCCACAGTTACGCGCGGATTGCGCTGAGTGGGTCCAGATGCCCGTTTTTAGCGGAGCAATTGTGCTCAATTCAGAAGGAACTGGGAGAAGACCATCTGAGCCCGACGTGCGCCACGTTTCCGCGCGTGATCACCCGGGCAGGCGGGGCGGTGGAGCGATCACTCGATCCTGCTTGTCCGGAAGCAGCGCGTTTGGCGCTGACCGATCCCAGGCCCGCTTCGTTTTACGAAGTCGCCGGTGAGGAGCAGACGCCAGAGAGCACGGAGAAGTTGCCTGGCTCTTATTGGGAAATCCGTTCGACAATACTGCACTTGCTGCAGTTACGCAAGTATTCCGTACCGCAACGCCTCACGCTGGTGGGTCATGCTTGCGACAAGCTGGATGAATTATTAGAGGCCGGCGAGGGCGATCCTGCGGTGCGTCAATTCCTGGAGGGATTCACGTTTGGAGTGGATGCCGGGCTGTATGACGCGCACATGCAAAATCAGGGCGCGGATGCAGGTGCTCAGCTGGCACTCATTCTCGAACTCATGGTGGCGCGCATCAAGTTGGACTACACCGCCCCGCGTTACGTGGACCTCTATCGCGAACTGGTCGAGGGGCTTCAACTAGAGGCTGGCCAAAGCATGAAGGCAAGCGGGGACCATTATGCCCGCGTCTATCTCGAAAATTACCAGCCGTTCATGCTGCAGCATAACTACATGCTGGAACATTACCTGGTGCACTACGCCTATCGGAATGCATTCCCTTTTGGAAAGAAGACCCTGCGCGAGCGGAACCCGCTGGCGGCACAGTATGCTGTCATGGTCACGTATTTTGCCGTCATTCGTAGCGTGTCGATTGGACTTGCGGCGCGTCACAGCAGCGAGTTCGGCACAGAACACGTTGTGCGAAGCGTGCAATCCATTTCGCGAACCATGGAGCACTGCACGGCTTACCCGGCGCGACTGCTGGAAATTTTGGACGCGAAGGGTATGCGAACGGCATCCGCGCTGTGGCTGTTAGTGCAAGACCCGTCCAGCCTCGCGGCTACCGGTCGGTGTTGATGAAAAGTGGCGTGGTGAAGTACACCACCGAAAGCATTCCTGCACGTTCGACCTTCCGTTTTCGCACGTCGTTTTGAATTTGAGGCTCCTCCTGGGTAAAAAGTTTACGCCCGCGAGGAACGGAATCTTAACGCATATCGTCGCCATCTCCTGAAATTACGAGCACTACTTGCCCCAGGAAAAGCACCAGTACAAAGAATAAGAACAGTGGGCCGATTGCGCCCGCTATCGTTGCCATTCTGACCCTCCGCTGTTGAGCGAATCTCTCGTTGCTAAAAAACACTATGGCCGCATGAGTTGTCATTGATGCCTCCAAAGCATCAGCTACATAAAACCTCGAATAAGTGCTGGTGGGCAAGAGGCACAGGTACCACTTTCAAAAAACCATCTATCCATTACTGGGCGGATTGAGTTTGCGGGCCGTCACTGCTTCGCAGGCAAAGCAAAGGCAACGTACGCGCCATGGTGTTTGTCAGTTGTTGCGTTGCCTGCGGCCGCGCAGACCACCAGATATTCGCGGCCATTTAAGCCATAGACAGCCGGCATACCTTCCATGGCGTTCTCTAATTTCGCATCCCACAGTACGCGGCCCGTATCTTCGTCGATAGCGCGCAAGAACCGATCGCGCGAGGCAGTGAAGATCAGGCCGCCAGCCGTAACAACGGGCCCGATTTTCGGGAAATGTACGCCCGTGAGCGC
The DNA here is from genome assembly GCA_965277435.1 of Bryobacteraceae bacterium. Taxonomy (GTDB): domain Bacteria; phylum Acidobacteriota; class Terriglobia; order Bryobacterales; family Bryobacteraceae; genus Bog-105. Next base: position 799,112 of record OZ255821.1, read on the forward strand.
GAAGCCCTTAGTTGCCAGCTCAGGCACTTCGCCAAGCGGGATCTTCCACCTAATGGTGCCCTGGTTGAGATCGTAGGCAGTGAGCGAGGTCCAGGGAGGCGCGATTGGCGAGAGGCCATCCTTGGTAATCATGAACCCGAAGCCGCTGAAGTATCGAACGGGCCTGCCTTTCGCCGAAACTGGCGGAGCAGTGGAAGGCGCGGCAATGTCCTTCGTCGGATGCGCCAGATAGGCAATCAGCGTATCCAGTTCCCCGCTGGAAAGAGCCGGGAACGCCGGCATGGAACCGGCGCCCTGCCAAACAGTATTCTTGACGCGCGCCGCAGTCAGATGAGCTGTAATACCTGCGAGTGAAGGAATCATCGGAGGCTGACCGACGAGATCTGCCCCATGGCAGGACCGGCAGTTGGCCTGATAAATCGCAGCGCCTTTTTGTTCGGGCGAACTGCCGGGCGCGAGCGCTTGCGGATCGTTGCGCTCCAGCTTCAGCATGGCCGGCAGATCTTTCGAGACAACATACAGTTCTCCACGTCGGGGATCTACGGCAGCCCCACCCCAGTTGGCGCCCCCGTTGTTGCCGGGCATCTCGACAGTGTTGCTCAAACCAGGAGGGGTAAAGAGACCCTGGTTCCGGGCTTCGCGAATTTCGTCGAGCCAGTGCGCGCGCTCCTTCGGATCCGTCAGGAATGGACTCAGATCGTTCGCGGTGAAACTCTGCCTTGCAAACGGCGGCGGCTTAAGCGGGAATGGCTGAGTGGGCCAAGTCTGCTCGCCCGGCATGTCGGTCTGTGGAACCGGGCGTTCCTCAATCGGCCAGAGCGGCTCCCCGGTGACCCGATTAAACACCCAGACGAACCCTTCCTTGCCGGCTTGCGCCACTACGTCAACCGGATGGCCGTCGTGAAGAACAGTAAGCAGTTTGGGCGCGGTGCCGTTATCGTAATCCCAGATATCGTGATGCACCATCTGGAAATGCCACAGACGTTTGCCGGTGCGTGCGTCAAGCGCGAGCAGGCAGTCGCCGAACAGATTAGCGCCGTGGCGATCCGCGCCATAGAAGTTGTATTTCGGACTGGCCGTGGGAACGTAGACGATGCCGCGTTTTTCATCGAGCGAGAGTTCACTCCAGGCATTAGCGCCGCCCGCCGTTTTCCAGACACCCGCCGGCCAGGTTTCATAGCCAAACTCGCCGGGATGCGGAATAGTATGGAACGACCACACCTGCTTGCCCGTGCGGATATCGAACGCGCGAATGTCGCCGGGAGCGGAACCATAACCCTGATTAGTCGCGGAGCCGAGAACCAGGAGATCTTCGAAAACGCGTCCGGGAGTGGTGGATTGAACCAGCGTGAGCGTATTGGGATCGCGATCAAAGCCAGCGCGTAGATCCACTCGACCGTTTTCGCCAAAAGATAGTATGCTCTTACCCGTACGCGCGTTGATGGCTTGCAGAAAGTTGTTGCAGGCAAACAGCAGGCGGCGATCATTCCCGTCTTTGCTCTGCCAGTAATTAATGCCGCGGTTAGTCAGCAGCCTGGTATGCGGATCTGTCGGATGGGTCCAAACTTCTTTCCCCGTAGCCGCGTCGAGAGCGACGATGGAATTGTTCTTCGCAAGGACGTACAGCAGGCCGTCCGACATCACTGGATTGAACGAGTACTTAGCGTCGTCGCCGGTTGAGTAACTCCACACCTGCTGCAGCTGAGTTACATTTGAGTGATTGATCTGGTCGAGAGACGAATATTGAGCGGCATCGCTCGCACCAGCGTAGTCCTGCCACGTAGCATGCGACTGTCCATTGGCCCGCGGAGCTAGAAACAACAACAGTAAGAAAGAAAATGCTCGCGCGCGTTTGGTCCGCAAGGGCTAATGCTTCGGAACCGCGACAGTAATATTGCGAAACTTCAGTCCGCCGGTATGATCGCCTTGGATGTAGAATGCTCCCGGAAGACCTTCGTTCGCGTCAAGCGCGCCGCCGGTAATACCGTCGATTTCGCGGCCGTCGATGGTGGTGGCGCCGTCGCGAGCCACCGTCACCTTCCGGCCGACCAGAGTCACATCAAAAGTTTCCCACTCACCCGGTTTGCGCGGCAGTTGGGTGCTGGGAGCGATGCGGCCATAGATGGCGCCCATGGCGCGCTCCGGCGGTTCGGTGTTCTTGGGCTCATATTCGAGTTGCAGTTCGTAGCGGCCGCGTAAATAGAAACCGCTGTTCGCCTCTTCCGGGCAGTTGACTTCAAAGTGAACCTTGAAATCCGTGAACTTTCGATCGCTCTCAAGATTGGCGCCATGTTTCTCATTGAGTAACTCGCCGTCTTTCACCACCCAGTGATTATTGGCAACGTCACCCACCGGATGCCAGCCCGTAAGATCTTTGCCATTGAAGAGTGGCTCCGGCTTAGTCCAAGCTGCGGGAGCGCTGCGGTCGAGCTTCGGCGCACGCACACCCACCAGGTCGATCGAATGATCACCAGTTTTTTGGACGCCCGTGAGTTTGCCTCCCTTGGCATCGAGTTCCCAGATCATGCCGGGATGAGTGCCGCTGGCTTTCGAAAGGTTAAGCGTCAGATGCGAGCCCTTTAGCGAGTAATCGGGAACCTGGTGGACATGGCCGCCCGTGGGCTGAAACCAAATTTCGGGACTCTCACCCTTTTGCGTAATGCCAAGCCAGTTGGCGGCAGGACCCTTGGGCGTAGTGACGTTGAAATCCCAGTTGCCGACAAACGGATTGGCCTGCGCACTCGAAATGGCCGGAAGAGCGAGCGAGGAGAGCAGCACGATAGCAGCAGCACGATGCATGAACGCAGTCTAATACACCAGTGCGCGAGCGCCTTTTCCCGGGCGAATCATGGCGCGAGAATCTGCGTGAGCACGTGGCCGGAAGAACCGCTCGGCGTTTGCACAGCCAGCATGGTCGCTAGTGTCGGGGCAATATCGTTGGGCTGAATCGCTGCGTCATAGTGACCCGCTTTAATGCCCGGACCCATCATGAGAACGGGCACATGCCGGTCGTAAGCGTATGGCGAAAAATGACTGGTGCCCTTGGTGCCGGGGATGTAGCCGGGTTCGAAGACGAGATTCAAATCGCCGCTGCGGCGCGGGAAGTACCCGTTCATTTCAGCCTGCGCGATGAAGTCACCGGCTACTCCGTTATCGAGCTGCGTGCGGGTGTAAACACGCGCGACATGCAGCTGTGGAATCGCAAACAGCGCTTCCTTGGCGGTGTTGTAAACCACTTCGGGCGGAACGGGCTGGCCGTCCGCTCCTTTAACTTGGCCCAGCGTGTCGCGATCGAAATAAATCGATGTTTCGCCAGCGTCTGCGATGAGCCATTCGTGATTCCCAAAACGTTTGTTTAAAGCCGATTTAACGGCATCCTCGATGTCGGCCGCAAGATAGCCGCCCGGCATCTTTTCCGCTTCATCCTGTGCCGGCGTTGCGGCGACGCCGTGATCTGCCGAAAGAACGATGATGGTGTTGCCGAGCCCGACTTTCTGATCGAGGACCTCAAAAAGCTTGCTGAGGAGTTGATCGGTGCGAATGCTCATATCCTTCACTTCAGGAGCATCGGGTCCGACAGCGTGGCCCACGTAATCGTTCGATGAAAACGAAACCGTGAGCAGATCGGTGACAGCGCGCTGGCCAAGTTGTTCTCCGTTAATCGCCTGTTCAGCAAACTGCTCGACTAGTTCATTGCCCCACGGACTCGCCGGAAGTTTGGAATAGGGCGTCCCACCTTTGGCAGCATGGAAGTTCCAGTTCGGAAAGCCGTCCCATTTGCAATCCACGTATTTGGCCGGCAGCTTTTTACTGTTGAATGAATCTGCCCACCCAGGCAAGTGCTCCATGTAGTAGGAGCTCGATACAAAATTGCCGCTGACATCATCGAACCAAAACGCCCCATTTGCCTGATGTCCCGAGGGCAGAATAGCAGCGCGCGCTTTTAAAGAGATACCTATGGTCTTCGAATCGCGATGGGCGGCGCGCAATTCATCGCCGACAGTAGTGACGAGTAGCCGTCTAGGGGAGGCCGGATCAGCGTCAGTGCAACGCTTCCCGTTAGCGGCTTGCGGAGCACCTACCGTTTTCACGTCCCAATCGCAGACACTGGTAACCACTTGTTCCGCATCACGGTCGTACCAGGCATTACCGACAATGCCGCTGACCGCCGGCATAGCGCCCGACATGAAGATGCTGTGACCAACCGCGGTAACGGTTGGAACTTGCCCGTAAAAGGCATTCGTGAAGTCCGCGCCGTGCGTGAGAAGTTGATCGAGGCCGCCATGATACTCGGAGCGAAAACGAGTGAGATAGTCGTAGCGAAACTGGTCTACGATGATGGAAACCACGAGCTTGGGCTTGCTCGGGGCAGTCTGCGCAAATATTGCCTGCGACGCGAGTAAGACTACGACTGCCAGGGGCGCCTGTTTCAGGAACGATACTAAACGCGAGCGTGAGTTTTGGACATTCACGCGCTCAGAGTAGCAAAGTTTTAGACCGGGGCGAATTCCTCGACCTGTCGGCTCTTACCACCGAGCCAGTCGATGTTCTGAGCGGTCGAGTCAAACGCCGGACTGGTTTTAAACAGTTCCCAGGCCCCGCGCCCCGCTTCCTGCTTGGTTTTAGCGAGAATCGATTCGATTTGCTGGTCCGTCACCTGCTCGAAAGTGGTGGCAGCTTCGATCGCCTGATCGAGAATTTCAGGTTTGTCGATGCCGGTCACTACCACCGACACGGGCATCTTCAGCGAGTAGTGAAGACACTCCATGGCAGTGACCGTTTTGCTCTTGAGAATCACGGAATCGCCCATGCTCTTCATCGCCAGTACACCGATATTGCGCTTGTTAAGTTCCGGCAGAACAAGCTTCTCGAAACTGCGATAGTGAGCGTCCATCACATTGATGGGCATCTGCACGGAGTCAAACGTAAAACCGTTTTGATCGGCCACTTCGAGCATATAAAGGTGAATATGCGGATCCTTGTGCCCGGTGAAACCTATGTAACGTGTTTTGCCGGCCTTCTTCGCTTCCAGAAAAGCTTCGATCGCGCCTGACTCTTCAAAAATACGATCGGGATCTTCGAAGCGAATGATTTCATGAAATTGCAGCAAGTCGACATGGTCGGTTTGTAATCGCTGTAGCGACTCATCGATCTGTTTCGCGGCAGACTCCTTGGTGCGGCCATCGATTTTGGTCATGAGGAAAGCCTTGTCGCGATAGCCGCTTTGCTTCAAAGCTTTGCCCATACGCCGTTCGCTCTCGCCGCCGTTGTAATCCCAGGAATTGTCGAGAAAATTCAGGCCCCGATCCAGGCCGGCATGGATGAGATCGATCGACTGCTGTTCGGTTTGATACGGCTTTCCCAGATGAAAGCCACCCATGCCGATACAGGACACTTTTTCGCCCGTATGACCGAGCGTTCTATAAGGGATTTGCGAGGTTTGCGCCACGTCGAGTTAGATGGACGACGACGCGAAAGACAAACAAACTAATCGACAGTGCGCGGCGGCCACGCGTAAACGTCCAAATGACTCGAGAAGTAGAGCACTGGTGGAAGTACTGGGAGAACAATGTGCGCGGCGAGGGCGAGGCTTTCCTGGCGAAGCTCCGCTTCGGCCGGTTGCAGAGTCCACATGCGATGGTGAATGTCGGCGCGGATGAGGCGGCGGCGTGAATGCGTGAAGAGGACATAACGCTCAGTGAGAAAGTGGGCTAGCGTACCTGGACTCGACGGCGTCAAAGGCGCACCGGTCTCGCGATAACTTACATCAAGCACGGCTGGCTGGCGCGCTAACAGGCGATGACTGCGGTAACGCCAGACTTTCGCCTCCTCGCTCATGCGCATCCGGGCGAAAAAATAGGGCAGCCGATACCAGAGGCGAGCCGCGATCACGGCGAAAGGATTGTTCGCGTCCAGCGAGAAGAAGTAAACGCCATGATGGCCCGTTTTCGGTTCGCGCACGTAGGTGCGAACGTTCGCTTCAGCAAAGAGATTTGCACCCGGTAAGCGCGGCAAGCCGCGCACTTGCACAGACTCCATGCGGAATGGAACGACCCCGATCCAGGCTGAACCATCGTAAGTATCTACTTCAAGTCCTTCTGGAAGAAGCGGCGCAATCTGTTGCGCAGGCACGGGCCAGTGGGCAAAAAGCAAATCGCCCCAGCTCATTTTGATAGCCCAGCTTCCGGCTGCGAGCGGCCAGGGACGATGGCTCACAATCGAAAGAACATCATCCCCGGCCGCGATTATTGCGCGATTTGGCACCTGAGTTTTCGATGCTTCAAAACACTCGCGCTCGCAAATTACTTATCGAGCTCGATCCGCGTGACGCTAGCGCTCGGAAACGTGTAACTCAATCCGTCGCGCTGAACACTTAACGTAAACTGACTCGGCGTGATGGCTTCAGGTTCGATCTCGTCATTTCGATCGTAGATGCTGTCGGATTTGAGCGTTTCGACTTTCGCTTTGCCCCGGGCGGCAAAACTCTTGACCGTGATGGAGGCAGGTACATCCTGATCAAGATGCCGATTCACGCAGAAGAGTGTCAGTCGCGTCTTCGATTTGTTGAGGGCTGCGACCACATCGAGATACGGAACCTGAGGAATATCGGGTATTCGGGTAACGCCCTGTCGTACATCGTAATCGCCGGCCTTGTTCGAGGCCTTCACCGGAGCGTCAATATCTGCACCGGCGTAGAGCTGGAACGTGTAATAAGCAGGCGTGCCAAAAACGCGCCCGCGCTTTTTCCAGATGCCGGCAAATTCGACAATACCGGTCATATCGGAAACCGGCACGATGTCCGCATTTTGCAGCAGCATGTTGAAAAATCCCGCAGTCGTAATCGCGCCAGCCATGTTGTCATAGCGCGGCGCATTCGGAACGCTTCGCTCCCGGCAGCAGCCCCAGAGCCATTCGGTAAAGGCCACATGAACCTTATCTTGATAGCCCGGTTTCGCATCAATCTGCTCCTGCATCTTGCGCAACTCGCGGCCGAGTCCCACCGGCATCGCGAAAGCGTCTTCCGCGATCGTATCGGGACTGGGATGCTGATCTTCCACCCGATCGGTCGTGACGACAAAATGAGTGGAAAGAAAATCAAACGTCCCCGGCGGATTTGTGAGCTGCGCGGCGTTCCATTCGGCGAAATGATCGGGATCCTGGCCGGTTGCGATCAGACGCGCCTGCGGGTCCACCCGGCGAATGGCTTCGCTGAAAAGCCGCGTGCGTTCCGGCAGTTCCGAAAGCGTGGGCGCCGCCAGATTCCAATTGCCCCAAAGCTCATTACCCAGTTCCCAAAGCAGGCCGCCGTGCGTAGGCCAGTGTTCGTTAACATAGCGAACCCAGGCAGCGGCCTCTTCAGCAGTACCACTGCCCAGATTCAAAGCAATTTGCGGCTCGGCCCCGATCAACTGGCAGTAGCGCAGAAACTCGTCCGTACCGAACTGGTTGTATTCCGGAATGCCCCAGGCGATGTTCAGCATGTTAACGCGCTTGTCGCGTGGACCCACTCCGTCGCGCCAATGATAAGCCGAAGTAAAGTTGCCTCCGAAGCGCACCAGCGGGGTATGCATTTCTTTCGACAGGCGAACGATATCGGGATCTAATCCATCAAAAGCATCGGCCGGCATGAGCGATAACTGATCGAGTTCCACGCGTTCATCACCGCTCAACTGCACCACGAAATCGGCCGGTTCCAGCGGGTGCAACCCGCCCGCAGGAACGGCGAGCGAGAACGTATACTTGTGCCAATGCGCGTCAGATGCCTGAAGAGTCACTTGGCACAAAGACTGGCCACGCTGGTCCATCTTGCGCAGCGACAGATCGAGTTCGGCGGGGCCGCTCAGGTGCCTTGCATACAGGCTGCCTTCGTAACGCAGTTCGCGGTGTACCGGCAGATAGACTTTCTGTTTAATACCGGTCGGCCGATCGGGCACAGCAAACACCGCTAACGAACGCCAAGAGTTGGCGACATCGCCCCAGCGCGGTTCGTAACGATTGCCTTCGGTGACGTCGAGCGGCTCCCACGGCAGCGGTAGACCCAGTTGCGAAGCACGTTCCAGCGACGGTTCCTGATGAATCATTTCAGCAACCCTCCCAGCGCTCCAGAGGTTTTCTTCCAGGCTTGGATTCTGCAGGATCTCCGCCCACAGTCCGTTGTACGTGGAGTTGCCGATAGGTTCCAGAAACGAACCGAAGACAGTCCTCGGGATCGTGTAAGCCGCTGGCTGGCCGGCGTCAATTTCAATTTTGGTCTGCGCTAGCGCCGCCGCAGGCAGACAAAACCACAGCAGCGAAAAAATTAAAAGCTCGTGGCGTATCTTCAATTCGTTTCACCTGGTTGAATATGTAACTTGAGTTCGACTACGCTCACCGAACGAGCAGCAAAGCGCATGGGTTCGTTGGGTTTGAGCGGACGTTCTCTGGGAGTGAATATATCCGGACGGTCTTGATTGACATATTCCCTGGACTCTTCCGGCGCGATCTCCAACAGACGGGCACTCACGATTGCCGTCCCTTTCACAAACAAAGACGCGGTAACCGGGCGGCCGAAATCGAGGTTGACGACATGCACGTAAATTTTGTCAGCGCTTCGAGAAGCGGCGACATCCAGACTGGACGGACCACTCGCCGCGACGCCGTGCTGTCCATTATTCTTGGCGAAGAGACGCGCAATCGAGCCTACCGGCATCAGGAACGAACGCCCCTTGGGAACGGGCAACGCGACGGCCGTGACGGTCCAGCGCGAACCCTGAAAATCGGCTGCTGTGGCGATCTTCACTCGAGCACCGTGGCGCTGATAAATGTTCAGTGATCGCGCATGATACACGGCCGAAAGCCACTCGTACAGGATAGGATTCGTGTTATGCGGTTTCAGGCTCAAATGCCCTTCCGTTACGGCGATCCCAGCGCTCGACTTCTTCGCCGCAATCGCTTCTTCCAGCTCCCGAATGCGGTCCTCCACGCGATTCGAAAGTTCGAGCAGTTCCGTCCAGGCACGTTCCGGCTCACTTTGATAGCGCAGGCCCATTAAGACCGTATCAGGACGGCGCGGGCTCTGGCCCATCATATGAATGGCAACATGGCTCAGATATTCGCCGGCTCTTTCCAGCAGGTCGAAAGCCCATAGTTGCGGGTCGCCGCGACCTTTATCTCCCCAACCAACAAGCTGCAGCGAAGGGTCACGCGCACGCATCGCCTTTGCAAATTCAATCGTTTTAGCAATGGCCTGGTCCTTGGAGAACGCCTCCCTTACATAAGACGTTTCGTTTCCAATCTGCCAGTGTTTAATGTTGTACGGTGCTGCGGAGCCGTTCGCCCGGCGTTCCCGGCTATCCGGATCGTTGGCATAGCTGACCCACTCCGCTGCTTCTCCTGCGCTGCCACTGCGGTCTCCTTCAGGCGTGTGCCGCAACGATGCCATGCCATCGCTCTCAAAGTTGACGCAGTAGAGCGGATCGGCCCCCACGCGACGGCAGAAATCGACGAACTCATGTGTCCCCACGCGATTCGTTTCCTTGCCGCCCCAATCATAATTGCGCATCCAGGGACGCTTCGCGACCGCTCCCACGCCTTCGCGCCATTTGTAGTACCGGCTGAAGTTTCCGCCGAAACGCATCATGCCGGGCGAGAGATCCTTAGTGACAGAAACAAAATCGCTACGCCAATCATCGCGCTCATAATCCCACGACGCCTCCACAGAGCTATCGGTCGTGCCGAGCGGTTCCATGAACTGCATGTAAAGGTACGGCGAAATCGCGAACAGCGGTGTGGGATCAACCGTGATCTGGTCGCCGGTGTTGTTGTTCTGCGCCCTGGCGGTCAGCGCCATACCGGCCACACTGGCCTGCCGCATCCACTCTCGTCTGGTGGCCATGCCGATCAGTTCAGTGGTATCACATGCGGTCGTCGGTGATTTCGCGGGCGTAAATCATGTGAGAGATTTTGGGCGGCCCGTCTTCCTGGTGAAACTTCCAAACCTGGTCGCGGATGGCGTTGTCGGAGGCAGTAAAGCGCTCTCGTTGCCGCAGATACTCCACCCATGACTCGACGACGAACGTCTCGTTCAGATGCCCCGGGTCGGTAACGTCCTGAAAGACGCCCCAGCGGATAGCCCCGTCTCGCATCCGTATATCGCGCAGCTTATGAATCGCATGAGTGAAGGCGTTGTAGTCTTCGGGCCGAATACGATAATCGACCGACACGCGCACCGGGCCGTCATCGGGATGAGGCTCAACCGCGAATTGCGGAGGTGGGCGATTAGACTTGTACGGACTGAGATCCGGAATGGCTTCGCGCAGAACATGCACGCGGCGAGCTAGCGGTATGCTCGCCAGCAGCCCGGCGCCAGCACAAGTGAGAGCGATCGAGGTCGAGTAATGCTCGGCAATAAAGCCCCAAACGACTCCGCCGATCGCCATGCCCCCTTGCAGGATCATTTGATACGAACCAAGAGCGCGAGCGCGCACCCAGGAGGGCACCGAGAGTTGGACGGAAACGTTCAGCGTGGACATGGTGCTGGTCCAGGCAAAGCCGGCGGCGATTAGGAACCCAATAATAATTAAGGTGAACGGCACGAACGCCATTACGATGGACGTGATAGCGAAGAGGCCGGTGGAAGCCGCGATGATGCGATCGGCTGAAACCAGGCGGCGCAAGCGGGGGAGAGAAAAGGCCCCGACGACCGCGCCGAGCCCCATGCTGCCATTCAAGATACCGTAACCCACCGCCCCGGAATGCAACTGGTGTTTCGCGACCACGGCAAGCAACGACCAGACGGCGCTAACGAACAATGTAAACAGGAAAGCCCGCAGCAGGGACGCTTGCAGCGCAGGTGCATGGCGAATGTAACGAAGGCCGGTGCGCATCGATCCCAAAACTCGTTCGGCGGGAATCGCACTTTTGAAAACCGGCGGTCTTCGCCATCGATAGAGAACCAGAATCACGGCCACAAACGAGAGAGCGTTGAGCAGGAAAACAAAAGCGCTGCCGGTATTCACACGCTTGCCAAATGCGGCAACCGCCAGCCCACCGAGTGCCGGTCCCACGGCTCGCGCCAGATTGTAACCCGCACTGTTTAGGGCGACAGCATCGGGTATTTGCGAGCGCGGCACCAGTTCCGGGATAATGGCTTGCCAGGCGGGGTTGTTCATGGCGGAACCGATGTTCAGCGCAAAGGTAAGGACGAGCAGAACCCAAGGCGAGATAACGCCGAAGAAGGTTAGAAGACTCAGGAAAGCCATCGAGCCCAGCATCCAGGCCTGCCAGAAAATCAGCAGCCGGCGTTTGTCATAAACATCAGCGGTTGCGCCTGCCAACAGGCCAAGCAGCAGCACCGGAAGGCTAGCGGCCGTCTGCATCAGCGAAATGAGCAGCGGCGACGACGTCAATACCGTCATCAGCCAGGTGCCGGCCGTGTCCTGCATCCAGCCGCCCACGTTCGAAACGATCGAGGCGATCCAGCGATCCCGGAACAGCGCCGAACGCAACGGCTCGAAGCCGCTTGTTGTTTCCGGTGCTGGAGTGGGCGTGGTCATGACTAAGCCGGTTCTCTCTACTAATAGAATCTTCTACGCTGAAGAAAGATGACTGGCCGGGCCTGGCGCAAATGGATTTTTAGTTTCCTAATCGGCACGAGCCTCGCTGCTCCTGCGCTGCAGGCCCAGCTGGTCGTCAAGCTTTCCGCGCAAACGACGACCGAGTTCAATCATTACGTAACTGATGTCGAGTTGCAGATGAAGGATCGCTGGGAGGGAAAGAAGAACTTTCTGGCAATCGACGACGACAACGAGCAAAGGCAGCGGGTACTCGGAGGCGAAGTCTTCATCGAGCAGATGAACAACGGCAAGCCGCTGAGTGTCAAGGATGGCCTCATTCATGACTGGCGGGGAGCAATTTTCATTCCGCATACGAGCGTGCAGCGGGTTGTCGCTCTGCTGGAAGACTTCGATCATCACCAGGACATCTATCCGGAGGTGAGCGAGTCGCACACGCTGAACCGGAATGGGACAAGTGTTACGGGTGTCTGGCGTTTAAAACAAAAAGGACTGGTTCCAGTGATCCTCGATGTGAAGGAGGGTGTGACGTATTCGCAGGTGTCACCGGACAAGTGGAAGGGCACAGCTTATGCGCGCGACATCACGGAAGTGGATACCGCCTTGTTCTCGCGCGGCAAGAAGTTTCCGCTGGGCGAAGGTCACGGCTATCTCTGGAAGCTTTATGGATACTGGAGCCTGCAGGCCATAAACGGCGGCGTACTGGCGGAGTGCCGCACGCTTTCGCTGTCGCGCGATATTCCGCAAGGTTTGAACTGGGCGGTAGGTCCTTATGTCGAAAAGCAACCGCGCGAATCCCTGACGTCCACACTGGAAAATACCCGCAAGGCTGCTCAGAAATGACAAACGCGGAGAACCAGCAGGCCGCCATCCGGCGCGTGATCCGCTCTATTCCCAGCGGCAAAGTAGCGACTTATGGGCAAGTCGCAAAAGAGGCCGGCTATCCGCTGCACCATCGCCAGGTGGCTCAGATCTTGCGGAACTGCGGAAATTCCCTGCCCTGGCACCGGGTGCTGGGTGCGGGCGGCCAGATCAAAACTCGGCAAGAAGGCGCGCTCGATCAGCGTTTGCGTTTAGAGATGGAAGGAGTGCGTTTCCGCGGCGCTCGCGTGAACATGGCCGAACATGGTTGGTTCACTACTGACGGGCGTCCGAAGGCGCTTCGCCGACGTACTTGATTTCGCTGTCGGTGAGTGCGATCTCGACACGCCTATTTTTGGCGCGTGCGGCCAGGCTCGTCCCGGGAACCATCGGACTCGATTTTCCATAACCCTTTACGTTAACGATCGCCCGATCGATGCCCGACTGAATGAGATAGTCCTCAACCGCCTTCGCGCGCCGCATCGAGAGCTGCTTGTTGTAGTCGGCCGTACCCACGTCATCGGTGTAGCCGAAAACCGACAGGCCGTAGCCTTTCGAAACCAGCAAAATACCAGTGATACGACTCAGCAGTTCCCGATTCTTTTGCGAAATCTCAGCGCTATCGAACTCGAAACGGAAGGTCGAATCGGGCAGGATAATAGTCATACCTTGCGGTGTGCGCTTGGTTTCGACCAGCTTATTCAGCGCCTCCTGCATGTGATTTAACTCTTGCTCGCGTTCGTGCCGGATCTGTGTTAATTCAGTTTGCGCCTGTTGCGCTTGCTGGTTCGCTTGCGCGGCCACTGTTTGAGCTTGATTGGCTTCATTGCGCGCCTGCGCTTTTTCCGCTTCGGCTTGTTGACGGCCGCCGGCAGCAGCTACCGCCCTGGCTGCTGCTTCGTCAGCGCGCTGACTGGCTGCGGCGGCCGCGCTCGATTCCTCCTGAGCCAGCCGCGAGGCCTCATCCACTCGCCCGCCCAGTGCATTCATTTGCTCTTCGATCCGCTTCAGGCTGCGATACCCTTTGTAATCCACAAACCCGAAGCAGCCGAGAACAATCACCAGAGCTGTAATCAGCGCCGCTCGCTTCACACTTCATCCTAGCGCCGCGTGGCCTGTTTAATGATTTGGCTCTGCCCGACCGTCCGCCGGGAGCTCTTTGAATTCCACTCCGGCCGGCTTCACGAAAAGCCGGCTTTCAAATGGCTTATCCGCGTACTCGATGTACTCGTATTTGTAGGTGCCTTCAGCGGTGTGCCAGCTCAGAGTGACCGGCGTATGCGTACCGGCACGTATTACCAGCATCGCCGGCCCTTCCGGCTCTTCCAATTCATAAGCGTCTGTAGCCTTCGCGTTAATGACGGGCCCGCTCTTCTTTACCGCGCCCGCTTGTTCGAAGAACTCGTACTCAGCCCCGAACTCGATGCCGTCCAATTTGCCGAGTTTACGCCGCGGATCGAGCGGCATAACGATGGGTATGGGCAAATCACGAGCGCCGCCTTGCTCTACCGAGTGTGTCCCGCGCTTATCCGTAAGATTCGCGCTCCAGGCATCGCGACCGTCTATCACGGTAAGTTTCTGCACGTGCTGGCGGGCGTCTGGAGGATCTTCTATCCGCGCATATTCGTCGCCGGCCCGGTAAATCGTCCTAGGGAGCGCCGCGAACGATCCCGGCTCAATGCCCGGCCCCATCAGGCGCACCACCATTCTGGTCATGAGTTCCGGCTTTTCGCGCGCGCTGTTTTGCCCTTTCGCGAGCGCCGGCAGAATGGTAAAAAGTGCAACCGCTAGCTTCCGCATGGAGGCCTAGTCATGGGACCAGACAAGTAGAATTTCGTTACGTAGCGCTAGCAGAGAAACTGCGCTACATTGATGATTCGTGAAATGCCCCATGTCCTGGAGCTTAAAGAACTCTCCAAGCAATACGCCACGCACCTGGCGGTAGACGGTGTATCGCTTACTGTCGGCGTCGGCGAATTCTTTTCGCTGGTCGGACCTTCCGGCTGCGGCAAAACCACGACACTGCGCCTGATCGGCGGCTTCGAGCAGGCTACCTCGGGAGACATTCTGCTCGATGGCCAGCCCGTCTCGCAACTGCCCCCTTATCGCCGCAACGTGAGCACGGTATTTCAAAACTATGCGCTGTTCCCCCATTTAAGCGTCGCCAGAAATGTCGGCTTTGGCCTGGAACGACGCCCCGGACACTCCGCTGCAGACGTGCGCCGCCGCGTTTCCGAGGCGCTCGCGTTAGTGCAACTGGAGGAGAAAGCGGAGCGCCGCCCGCACCAGCTTTCAGGTGGCGAACGGCAGCGCGTGGCGCTCGCCCGCTCTCTCGTGCTCGAACCCAAACTGCTGTTGCTTGATGAACCGCTTTCGGCGCTCGATCCGAACCTTCGTAAACAAATGCGCTCCGAGTTGAAAGCGCTGCAGCGCCGCACCGGCATCGCTTTTCTTTTCGTTACGCATGACCAGGAGGAAGCACTGTCGCTTTCCGATCGCCTGGCTGTGATGCACGCCGGGCGCATTCAGCAGATCGGCACACCGCGTGAACTCTATCGCTCACCTGGCTGCCGTTTCGTGGCTGAGTTTCTGGGGCTTGTCAACTGGGTAAATGGGAGCGCGGTTCGCCCGGAGGGACTGCGGGTAACACGCGATTTTCCCGGCAGCCAGGTCCATTCCAAGGCCGGTATCGTCGAAGACACCACCTATCTCGGCAACTGCGTTCATCTCAGGGCCAGATTGAGCGACGGCGAACGCTGCACCGCGGAGCTACCCGAAAATAGCGCCGCGTTCGCAGCGGGAGAATCGGTGCATGTCTGGTGGCATACCGCCGATGAATTGCCCTTGAGTGCCCAGCTTAATTAGAGCTCCCGGTCTCTGGCCAGTGATCCATCGTTTACGTATCGCTTTTCTTACGCCCGGCGCGGCGGTGATGATCAGCCTTTTCTTCTGTCCGCTCTTGATCGTCGTTGCGTATAGCCTGCTTACCCGAGGCCCCTATGGAGGAGTGCTGCGGCCGTGGACGGTCGACAGTTATCGCCGCGTTTTCGATCCGCTCTACCTGGGCATTATGTGGCGCTCGGTCTGGGTAGCGGCTGTCTCCACGTTTTGCTGCCTGGTGATCGCCTTTCCCCTAGCTCTCTATGTCTCTCGCTCCGGCCCTCGTAAAACACTCTTGCTGAACCTGGTCATGCTTCCTTTCTGGACCAGTTTTCTCGTGCGAACGTATGCCTGGATGTTTCTGTTGCGCGACACAGGCGTGATCAACACCCTACTGCTCGCTGTTCACGTTATTCAACAGCCGTTGCCCCTGCTTTTCAACAGCGGCGCGGTGATTCTCGGATTGGTATACGGCTACTTGCCCTTCATGGTGTTACCCCTGTACGCGACTCTCGAGAAGCTCGACTGGTCACTACTCGACGCCGCGAGTGACCTCGGGGCTCCGCCTTTCAGCGCCGTCTGGCGGGTGATTGTGCCGTTGTCGCGGCCTGGCATGGTAGCGGGCTGCCTGCTCGTGTTCATTCCCTGTATCGGCGCTTATCTCACGCCGGATCTGCTGGGCGGCGGCAAGACGGTTATGCTCGGCACCTTCGTCGAAAACCAATTCACCGCGGCGCGCGATTGGCCCTTCGGCTCGGCGTTCTCGCTGCTGCTGCTGGGACTCGTTTTGCTTGTGATGCAGGCGCTCAAGCACGCCGATGAGGATTTGCTGTGAATCGCTACCTGGCCGTCTATTCGGCCGCCGTGTATCTGTTTCTGTATCTGCCGTTAGCGGTCCTGAGTGCGTTCAGTTTCAACGCGTCGAAGATCGCCGTCTGGCGCGGTTTCACGCTCGACTGGTTCCGGCTAGCTCTACATGACAGCGCGCTGATCGAAGGCACTATCAACAGTCTGATCATCGCTTCTGTCGCCACCATTTTGTCGACCGTTATTGGCACGCTGGCCGGCTACGCGCTCTGGAAACGGCGTTTGCCGCTGTTTGCCGGCTCCCTTTATCTTTCGCTGCTGACGCCCGAGATCGTGACCGGCATCTCTCTCCTGGTTTTTTTCCAGTGGATCTTCCGGCACGTGCATATGCAACTCGGTCTGCATACGGTAATCCTGGCTCACGTTTCGTTTTCCCTGGCTTACGTAGTGATTGTGATCCTGGCTCGTCTGCGCGGCTTCGATACGGCATTGGAAGAGGCCGCGCTCGATCTCGGCGCAAACGAATGGCAGGTTTTTTCGCGCATCACTCTGCCCCTTTTGTTCCCTGGCGTCGTCGCGGCAGCGTTGTTGTGCTTCACGGTTTCATTCGATGACTACGTGATCACCAGCCTGGTAGCAGGAGTGAATTCGGAGACGCTGCCGATGGTGATTTATGCGATGGCCCGCAAAGGTGTCAGCCCCGAAGTGAACGCGATCTCAATGGTGATTACTGTGGGGTTGGGCGTGTTCATCCTTCTCGCTGGAAGACTGGAGAGCCGCGCGTGACCCGCCGCGAACTCCTCCGGACGGGTAGCAGCACTCTGCTCGGCACTGCGGCCTGCCGCACGTCGGGCAAACGGCGGCTGAACGTCTTCAATTGGGAGAATTACGTGGCAGCTGGCACCATCCCCAATTTTGAGCGCGAGTTCGAGTGCCAAGTCCGCTATGCCACCTATGGCAGCGCGGAAGAGTTGCTGGCGAAGGTGATGAGCGGTAACTCAGGCTGGGATGTCGTCTTTCCCTCGAACAGTTTTTTGCCGCCGATGCAGGAACTCGGGCTGCTCGAAAAGCTGGACCACGCGCGCCTCTCCAACATGAAACATCTCGAGGCCCGCTTTCAACATCCGGATTGGGATCCGTCTCTCGACTGGTGCATACCTTTTATGCACAGCGCCACCGGCATTGTGTACTCGAAGAAAGTGACGCCCGCGCCACTCGCCTGGGCCGATCTCTGGAAGAATGATTACGCCCGCCGCATGACCATGTTGAACGATCCGGCTGAAGTGTTTGCGGCCTGCCTGAAGCGCCTCGGCGACTCGGTCAATGCCATCGACCAACCCGCTCTTTTGCGAGCCCGCGATCTGGCGGTGCAACAAAAACCGTTGTTGCGCGCTTACTTGAGCGAAGAGGTCCGCGACCAGGTGGTGGCAGGCGACGTCCTGGTGGCGCAGATGTGGGCCCAGGTGGCGCAAGTGGCCATGGACAACGCGCCCGACCTGGCTTTTTCTTTCCCGGCGGAAGGTTTTCCACTGTACGCCGATAATGCGTGCGTGCTCCGAGAAAGCGCTCACAAAGATCTTGCCTACGAATTTATGAACTACCTGCTGCGTCCAGCTGTGGCTGCCGCCATTGCCGTCGAGATGCGCACCGCCACCGCCAATGCCGCCGCCCGCTCACTATTGCCCCTGGCTCAGCGCGAAAACCAGGTGCTCTACCCGGCACCCGAAGTACTGGCTCGCGGTGAGTGGTTTCACGCTCTGCCGGCTGAGGCGCAACGCCTGCGCGATCGCTACTGGACGGAGATCAAATCGGCTTGAATCTACAAATGAATGAACTCGACTACATTACGCCGCCGCGCTGCCTGGAGCAGATCGCCGCGCAAACTCGCACGCTAGGCTTCCGCATGGCCTCAGAACCTCTCACCGGAGCGCTTCTCAAGACTCTTGCAGCATCCAAACCGGCTAGTCAGTTTCTGGAGCTAGGAACCGGCACTGGCCTTGCGACTGCCTGGCTCCTGGATGGCATGGACGAATCGTCAACACTGACGAGCGTCGACATCGATGCACAAGTCCAACGAGTTGCGCATGACAATCTTGCTCACGACAAGCGGCTCACGCTCATCACCAGGGACGGACTCGAATTCCTGAAACAGCAGCAGGCTAATACCTTCGACTTTATCTTTGCCGATGCCATGCCGGGCAAGTACGAAGGGTTGGCCGAATGTTTGAAGACGCTCAAACCCGGAGGTTTTTACGTGATCGACGATATGCTGCCGCAACCAAACTGGCCGGAAGGACATGCTCAGAAAATCCCGGTATTGCTCAGCGAACTGGCCGCCAATCCAAGACTGACTCTTGCGCCAATGGCTTGGGCCACCGGCCTTGTCCTCGCCGTCAAGCAGTAATGTGCCTCCCCGGAGGGTAGGCTTTAGCCTGCCTCCGCTGGGATAAGACCATCTCTTATTCCGGTACGGCCCATTACTTTTGCTCTCGGTCACTCTCTTGGCTGGCAGCCTTTTTCCCCCTATACTTGCGTTAGGAAGTTTTTCGGAGGTGCTCCGTACGTCGTCTTGAGGTCGTTGAGCACTACTTAAGTTCGTCAGTGTTCAAGGTCCGCCGCCAGGCAGAGGCGGCCGCATGAAGAGGAGCCATGTGCCGCCAGAAATCGTTCGGGCAGTAGATCCCGCTAACACAGCTACCGTTGCTCCCCACCGCACGTTCAGTACGGGCAAGAAAAATTTTGACGCCTTGACTGGCCTTCGCTTTTTTGCTGCCCTGGGCGTTGTCCTCTACCACTTCACCGACGACATGATGGCGTCAGGCCCCAAAGCCGTGGCTCATGTGATCGATTCCGGCTTCGTAGCCGTCAGCTTCTTCTATATACTCTCCGGGTTTGTCCTTTCCTACAGCTACGTAGATCGCGAAGGTACGGTGAGCGGCACCCGCCGCTCGTTTTGGGCTGCCCGTTTTGCGCGCATTTACCCGGCCTACCTTCTGGCTTTCTTAATTGCGGCGCCCTTTCACGTCCTCTGGGCGTTCCGCGTCAATCCAGTTCATACCGCTCTGTTCAAGCTCTCGACCGGGGCGCTCGCTGTGTTATCCATGCAACAGGCTTGGACGCCTTGGACGGCCTGGTACTGGAACTATCCAGCTTGGTCGGTATCTGTCGAGGCGTTTTTTTATTTGGCATTCCCCTTTGTCGCACCCGCACTCAAGAAATTTAATCTGAAGACCTGTGTCGCGGCCATGGCATCGCTTTGGCTGCTTTCGCTCGTCGTACCCGTCACTCTCTGCCTCACACGCGGCTACATTCCGGTCATCGGCGATCGAATCCAGATGGCCGTCGAGTACACGCCTCTCCTTCGACTTCCTGAATTCTTGATCGGCTTGCTACTGGGCCGGGTCTACGTGCTGGGCTTTCGCTTTCGTCCCACAATCGCCAAAACCGTTGCTCTTTTGTCCGGCGCTGCCCTGCTGGCGTGCCTGGCTTTGGGGCCCTCAATTCCCCGCCCCGTCCTGGCAAACGGGCTGCTCGCGCCTTTGTTTGCTCTTCTGATCTACTCGCTGGCCGAGGGCGAGGGCTGGTTGGCGCGCTGCTTGTCGCTGCCCTTTCTAGTCCTGCTGGGCGAAGCCAGTTATGGCATCTACATCCTGCAAATCCCGGTGTCGTACGTCCTGCGCGTTCCTCCCCCGCACCATTCCTTTGCGACCTTCGGTCTGTATCTGATTGCTCTCATTGGCACGGCCTTGCTGTCCTGGCGTTTCGTCGAGTCTCCGTTGCGCGGGCGTTTGCGCCATTGGCTGCTGAAGCCGCGTGCGAAACAGGCTGGTAAGCAGAGCGCTTCCCTGTCCCGGTCGATGAATCTGGCTAGTATTGAGACTCATTGATCCGAAGCCCACTATCTCAGTGCACCCAGACTCGCTCCCATCAGCCGGCATGAACGACACTTCCCTCGAAGAAACACTCGTCGACGACTCACTCGCCAACCAGCCAGTGCCGGAACCGCACGTTCTGCCAGCTGGTGTGGCCAAAAACCTGGTCAGCGGCACCTCGACGCTCGGACTGGGAGTCATTATTGAGCGTTCCTGCGGTTTTCTCTCCAACATCTTGGCCGCTCGTCTCGGGGGCGCATCTACCTTTGGCGCCTACTCGCTGGCTATTTCGACCGCGAATAATGTCAGTACCTATGCGGCCGGCGGCATCGGCTCGACCGCCATCCGCTTCTCCGGCGAATATCCGCGAGGATCGGATGAGTACCCCGCTTTGGCGCGCGCCCTGGTGTTGGTGGCGCTCGTCTCGGCCGCGCTTGCCGCAGCTACTCTCTGGCTCGGTGCCGGACCGCTTGCCAAAATCATCGGTAAGGAAAGCCTAATTGGCATTCTTCGCTGGGCCGGGTTGTCCGCCGCCGGCATTATTCTGCTGGAGTGCTGCCGGGGGTTTTTCGTCGGACAACGCCGCCTCAAAGCGCTCATCCTACTGTCCGGCCTGGCCGGTTGCGGCATGTTGACCGTCTTGCCTGTCGCATCGCGCTTCGGCCCGACCGCGATGCTGTGCGGGCAAAGTGCGCTGGTCACGGGCGCAGTTATCGTGTGCCTCCTGCTCTACCGTCCTTTGCAACTGTCGTCTCCCACCCCCTTGGTGCAGCGCGTGCCGGTCGCGCCGATTCTCAAGCGGGTTTGGTCTTTTAGCGCCATGCAGATCGCCGGACTGGTCGGCGTCAATATCGCCGGCTGGTGGCTTACTTCACTGGTTGCCAAAAGCGATAAGTCGATGATCCAGATGAGTTTTTTCGCGGTCGCCCACCAGCTGAGAAACATGGTCGCGCTGGTACCAAGCCTGCTGATCGAAGGCAGCTTCGCCGAGATGACGGGTGGCCCGGGCAAAGACAAAAAGGAAAAACTGGAAAATACCCCCGATAACGTGATGGCTGTCTGCACTTTCGCCTCGATCCTAGTCTCGTTGTGCGTGGCCGGCGCGGGCATTATCGTCAGTCCGTGGTTGCTGGCCCTGGTCTACGGCAAAACTTACGCCGGAGCGGCCGCCGCGACTTCGCTGGCGCTCGCCACCGCCGTCATCCACATGGGTAGCGGTTCTGCTTCGTCGCGTTTGTCCATCCTTTCCATCAAAACGTATGGCGTGGTGAATACCGCCTGGGCGATATTTGTGGCCATCGCCGCAACCGTTTTCCTGTTTAGCGGAGGCAACGCCGCGCGCGGCGCGGCCGTTTATCTGGCCGCCCACCTGTTTTCCGCCGTTCTTTACATCGGCGTGTTGAAAAAACAAAGCCATGTTCCCAAAGGCATGATCCCGGTGGTCACCCTCGGTGTGGTTTCGATTATCGCAATGGCCGCTCTCTCCGTGGTACGTGAGGGATGGCCTCAGTTAACCTGGCTTGCTACCCTGCTGATGCTGCTGGTTTGGATTGGCTCCTTTCTAACGCTGCTGCAACTGGGCCGGAAGCTGAATTGGCTGCCGTCCCCGGCCATGCTCCTGCGTGCGCTCACAAAACTGCCGCTACCGGCCGCCTTGAAAGCCCGCATCCCAGCGTTCAGGAGTTGATTGGCCATTCTATCCCTGCGCGGCTGTTTCCGAGCTCGGGACAAAAAGCAGAAAAGATGGCAGGCTAAAAGCCCAATGCCACCTAACTAAACACAACGTCTTAAGTAATTGCGCATAGTCGTAGCATTTCGTTGGGCTTTGTCCATTCGGCGAACTGGCCTTCGACGGCGGGAACGACTCCATCGAGGAATCCGAAGTAACGATTGTGCAGACACAACCGGCGCGTGAGTTTCCAGACCCGTTCGATAGGGTTGAGTTCCGGGCTGTAAGGAGGCCAGGAAGTCCAAGCGAAATTGTGAAGCCTGTTGATCACGCCAAGCCAGATGGAGTTTGGAGCGATGATACTGCGCGTTGTCACTGATGGTGAGGACGCGACGTCCGGAAACAGCGCTGGCCTCGCGGGAGATTTTGAGGAACTCCCAGAAGGACTCGCCGTTGAATCGGCCGGTCTCGCGGCGAAACAAAAATTCGCCATCCCGCAAACGGACTGCGGCGAAGTAGCCCACGCTCTTCCGGGTCGGATGATGGTACACGATCGGATCTCTGGTTTCCGGTGGAACCTACATACGGCAACGGGATCCCTGTTGCTGAAAATGCACTTCATCCAGCGCCCAGAGGTCCACGGCATTGTCCCGCATTAACTTGCGGAGTTTTTTCTATGCGCTTTCTGGCGCGCCGGGGCGGCTCGCGCCAAAACGGGCCGGGGCTTGCGGAGCCGGAACTCGAACTGCCGGAACAAACGCTGGCATTGACGGACCCCCAACTGGATGCCGTAGGTCTTCTCCAGCCAAGCCGACAGCGTCTTGCCATCCCACAGGTTGACGCGCATCCTCGCGTCGCTCGGTCTCTCTCGCAACACCCGATTGATCTCTTTGATCTGCTTCTCACTCAGCCGACTGGGGCGTCCGGACCGTTCTCCCTCGGCCAGACCCCCCAATCCCTGCTGCTCGAAACGGTGAACCCAATACTCGACCGAACGCGGTGCGTCCCCCAAAAGCCGTGCTACTTCAGGGCAGGTCATACCCTGGGCGACCAGCAAAACGCCATGCAGCCGGTGATCGTAGCGCGACTCGTCAGAACGCTGGATCTCTTGCTGCAAACCAAGCACCGACACCGCGTCCGATATCCTCAGCGGTCTCATAATCCCAGGAGACCACGCTTCGCTCACAATGCGCAATTACTTATGACGCTGTGTTTAGTTAAGGGTGCTATCGAAACAATCCAGCGGTATTTTGGGATTTTTGCGGTCATCCCAGGGCAGAGCACCACTACGGTGACAGGCGAAAACGCAGCGGAAACGCCTGTTCCACAAGAGGCGCACTGGTTGTTTTGGGAAAAGTATTGAGGTGGGGGGCGAAAGCCTACCCTACGAAACGTATCGGCAGCGGACGCGAGCGTGGCGTGTCTAAGCGCCTCTCCAGGCGCGCCTTGCGATGCAGCAGTTCCGTCGAGCGTTCCAAGCTCAGTGCCTGCTCGGTAAAATCGAGCGCCAAGGCATAGTTCTTCTCCTGGTGTTCGTAGTATTTGGCCAGTTCCTCGAGCGCGGCTATCCGGTACTCATTCCGGCAGCTGGTTAAATCGACAAAAACGCCCAGTGCTTCAGCAGGTCGTCGCAGCTGCTTTTCAAGGCAAGCGATATCCCAGAGAGTTCGAAACAACAGGCTGTCGGGCAGCCCGGCGTCGACCGCCCGTTTCAGCAAAGCAAGCGATTTTTCGCACTCGCCGGCCGTTCGCAGCCAGCGCCCCAATCCTGCCAGCTCGGGTCCCTTGCGCACGCCAATCCGCGTCAGCGCCTCCGCGTCCGTGCTCCGAAAAGCCGCCGGCACAATGGCGGTCAGGCAGGCCAGCGACAAGATATCCAGGGCATTGTGATGAAACACCGACTTCAGCCTACCGGCGTTTCGCGATCGCAAATAATCGAAATAAACATACGGAATCAGCTCGCCCGGAACATCGTCTTCCCGCTGAAACCCCAGAATCTCCCGTTCCAGCTGTACCAGGCGGCAGCCCTCCAGCTGCAGCTTCCATAAGCGCCGTGCTCCAAACAGCAGATCGAGATGGCGCAAGCGCGAGAACGGCGGTTTGTGACGATTCATCCGGTAGCGTGTCTCGAGCAGGGGCTGGTCGTAACTGCGACCGTTATAGGTAATGACCACGTCGAAACCGGCCAGGTGCTCTTCCAGAGCGAGGAGTACGCTTCGCTCCTCCGCATACTCCCGCATGAAGTACTGCCGAATACTGAAGCCGCTGGAAGTAATCTGCCCCACACCGATGAGAAAGGCGTAGGTACCCGACCCTCCGGCTAGGCCTGTCGTTTCCGTATCCAAAAACGCCCATCGCTTGGGCGCAATGGAGAGGATTTCGTTCTCGCTGAGCGCATCGAGCAGTGTGTCCGGCAGTTCAGACAGTGCACCGATATCGGCCGACCCGTGAGTCTGATGAGAAGCAAAAAATTTGTCGACCTGAAAGTGCTCGCCGAAGCTATTGGCAATTACCGTCCCGCCCGTCCAATCTTCGACCGGGGATGGTGGCAGGCGGATCGCTGCCTTCGCGCCCGTCAATGGCTTCATTTTTTCAAATTTGCGATCGATAGCCTGGATGCGCTCTCGCAAACGGGCCAGCTGTTGGTCAACATCGAGCATTACTGGGAAAGCGAAGTTCGCTTTTTATTTGCCTATTATAGACGGTTTCAGCACACCTCGTTTCGTAGAATCGAGCGCCACTCGCCAGGCTTTAAATCACCGATTGTGAGGGCTCCAATCGCGGCACGCACCAGCCGGAGTGTAGGAAAACCGACTGCCGCCGTCATGCGCCGGACTTGGCGGTTCCGGCCCTCGGTCAAGGTGAGTTCCAGCCAAGAAGTGGGGATCGACTGGCGCGAACGGATCGGCGGATCGCGCGGCGCAAGCCGCGGTTCAGCGATTGCGCGGGCCTCGCAGCTCTTGGTTTTATAACCCTGAATCAGCAGTCCGGCCGTGAGCCTTTCGATGGCTTCGTTCCCAATGACGCCCTCCACCTGGACCCAATAAGTTCGGGGATGGCCGAAACGCGGGTCGGCCAGGCGATGCTGCAGAGGCCCGTCGTCCGTTAGCAGCAGGAGTCCCTCGCTATCGAAGTCCAGGCGACCGGCGGGGTAAACCTGCTCTACCGGAATGTAATCGGCCAAGGTTCGTCTCGCCCCGCTGCGTGAGAACTGGCTGAGAACCTGGAAGGGCTTGTAGAACAGCAGGTAACGAAAGGACAAGGGGCTACGCTTATGGTATGGCTTTAACCGATGCCCCCCAGGAACCAGTGAAAGGTCCGGGCTCCGGGCTCAGAAAACTGCTGCCGTTTACGACCATCGGCATAATCATTGCCGCCTTATACGTAGCCTGGACGTTCTACTCGCGGCATCAAAGCGATGTGGCCGCCCAGCAGGCCGCCGCCGCAAAGGAACAGGAGCAGCGCCAGCGAACTGTAAGCGCCGTGTTCGGATCGGGAGAAATCCTTTTCAGCATCTTTTCGTCGGACCGGGCGCAGCTAAAGAAGGGCGAGCATACCCAGCTTTGTTATGGCGTGGAGAATGCCCAGACGGTTAAAGTAGAACCCTCAGTCGGCGAAGATTTGAAGCCCTCTTACCGCAAATGCGTGGAAATCGCGCCCAAAGAAACGACGACGTACAAGATCACGGCCAGCGACGCCAAGGGCCACTCGAAATCGGAGTCGATCACGGTGAAGGTGGAATAATCGCGAGACAATAGAGTGTATGACGGAAAAGGTTAGTTTCGGAGCGGGATGTTTCTGGGGCGTCGAAGCCACATTTCGCGAATTGGATGGCGTAGTGGACGCAGTCTCTGGCTACCAGGGAGGCCACCTGGCCGATCCTACTTATAAGGATGTCTGCAGTGATCGTACCGGGCACGCCGAAGTGGTAGAGGTGGAATACGATCCAGCGAGAGTGTCATTCGGCAATTTACTGGACGTGTTTTGGGAATCGCACGATCCGACTCAAGTGAACCGGCAAGGTCCCGATGTAGGTACGCAATACCGGAGTGTTATTTTCTACCACACGCCGGAGCAGGAACAAGCAGCGCGAGCTTCCAAGGCCAAGGCCGATGCTTCGGGCAAATTCCGCCGGCCAATTGCCACCACTATTGAACCCGCGCAGCCGTTCTACCGGGCCGAAGAGTATCACCAGCAATACTTGGCAAAACGTGGCTTGAGGCACTGCCACATCTAACGAGGAATCAAGCCAGAATGACCTGATCGGGACGGACCGTACTTTTTTGGGCAATGCGCGCACCAAGCAGGTCGTTACGCTCGGCCTTCTTCTGAAAGTAGTCAATCGTAACCGTTAAACCGTCCGCCAGTCCGACTTTCGGTTCCCATCCCAGAACACGCCTCGCTTTGCCGATATCGGGACGTCGCAGCTTAGGATCGTCCGCCGGCAGTGCTTTGTACTCGATACCGAACGCATTATCGAAGCGTTCACGGATGCGGTTCGCAAACTCGAGAATTGTTATTTCGGCGGGATTACCCAAATTGACCGGCAAACGTTCTTCCGATTCGCTGAGCAAAAGCAGTCCCTGCACAAGGTCCGAGACAAAGCAGAAGCTACGGGTTTGCGAACCATCGCCGAAGACGGAAAGCTTCAGCCCGTGAAGCGCCTGATCGATGAAAGCAGGCACCACACGACCGTCATTCAATGCCATGCGCGGCCCATAGGTATTGAAGATGCGGGCGATGTTGGTGCGCGTCCCGAAGGTACGGTGATAAGCCATCGTCAGGGCTTCGGCATAGCGCTTACTCTCGTCGTAACAGGAGCGTAGTCCGATCGGATTCACATTGCCCCAGTAGGTCTCCTTCTGCGGATGTTCCAGCGGATCTCCATAGCACTCAGATGTGGACGTCAGGAGAAAGCGCGCCTCGTGCTGTTGCGCCAGATCGAGCATGCGCCGGGTCGCCGTTGAACCGGATTCGAGTGTCTCAATAGGATGAGCCAGGTAGTCCACGGGACTGGCCAGCGACGCCATATGGAACACACGATCCACTTTGGCAGAGATGCGTATCGGCTCGCAGACATCATGCTCTATGAATTCAAACCCGCGTTTGCCTTCGAGGTGAGCTAGGTTTTCTCGATGCCCGGTGATGAGATTATCGAGCGCGATCACGTCATGCCCGGCATCGACGAGCTTGTCACATAAGTGTGATCCAATGAAGCCTGCGGCTCCGGCAATAACGTATCTCACGTACTTTCATGCTACTAAATGCAACGGGGAAATTGCCCTTAGGAAAAGTCTGCTAAGAGTATGCATCTGCCTATCTTTTCTAAGCTTCTCCTGCTTGCCTTAATTGTCGTTTCTGCTGCTTTGTTCTGGCAGCGTTTCGGCAAGACGCTGCAGCGGATCCGGCACTCGCGACAAGATCAGGATTTTCGGCTTGGTTCCCTAGCCAAACGCTGCTGGCGATTTATCTGGGAAGTGATGTGTCAGGCGAAAGTAGTGCGCGAGCGGCCTCTGCCCGGGCTAGCCCACGCTTTCGTCTTCTGGGGGTTTTGTGCCTTTGCGTTGGTTACAGTCAACCACATCGCGGAAGGTTTTGGGCTCTCCTTTCTCGACCGGCACTCGGCATTCGGCGGCTTCTATTTCTGGTTTGCCTTTGTGTTCGCACTGCTCTGTGCCGTATCCATAGCCGGTCTGGCGTTCCGCCGCCTGGTGCTTCAACCTAAGTGGCTCGGCCCCGTTTCCTACGAATCGGGCCTGATTGCGCTGCTTATCTTTCTTTTGATGGTCACTTACATGCCCAGCTGGTGGATCTCAGACACTTCCCTTGCCGGACAATCGCTCTGGTGGACTCACACGCTCGTCCTGCTGGCTTTCCTCCCCCTTATTCCCCATACCAAGCATTTGCACCTGATCCTCAGCCCATTTACCATTTTCCTGGAGCGTGACGGTTTCAGTCAGATTCCACCGCTCGCCGGAGATGACGATTTCGGGCTCGTCACGGGCAAAGATATTACCCAAATCGATGCACTGCAGGCCTATTCTTGTGTGGAGTGCGGCCGGTGCACGGAGCATTGCCCGGCCAATAACACCGGCAAAGAATTGAACCCCAAGCTCATTGCCCTTGGCTTGCGCTCCTATTTAAATGAGTACGGGCCTGACAGCGAGAAGCCGATTCTCGAAGCCTCGGTTTCGCAAACAGCCGTTTTTCAATGCACCACCTGCGGGGCCTGCGAGTATCAATGTCCGGTCGGCATTCAGCATCTGCCGTTGATCATCGGCCTGCGGCGGGGTGCGGTGAACACAGGCGCCTGGGACGACGAGCACGGTACGAAGCTATTCCTGAATCTGGAGCGCAACGGCAACGCCCTTGGCTTTTCGCAAAGCGAGCGGGACAAGTTCATTGCCAAACAGGAGTTCCCGGTCTTCGATGGCTCACAAGAATACTGTTTGTGGCTCGGTTGCATGGGCGCGTATGATCCGCAGGGCCATGAAATCATCGCGGCTTTTGCCACCGTGATGAAGCACTTAGGCACTACTTTTGGCGTCCTCAAGAAAGAACGATGTACCGGAGATCCGGTGCGGCGGCTGGGCAATGATTTGTTGTTCGGTCAGTTAGCCGAGCAGAATTTGGCAACCCTCGAAAGTTCGAAGGTCAAAAAGATCGTTTCGATTTGTCCACACTGCGTCCGAACCATCGAAACCGACTGGCGCGAGTACGGAGTAGCCCCACCAATTGAACATCACAGCGAATTCCTGGGCCGCCACAAAGAGCAATTACCCTCCAACGCTAATAAAGAGCGGGTTGTTTTTCACGACCCCTGTTATCTCGGACGTTATCGAGGCATTTACGACGAGCCGCGGGAGGTGATTGCTCGTTCGGCTGAGGTGATCGATCCTCCTCGGGCGCGCGAACGATCGTTCTGTTGCGGCGCCGGGGGCGGCCTGGTGTTTCTTGGCGAGGAGACTGGCCAACGGGTGAATCACGCACGAGTGAAAGAATTAGCGGCCACCGGCGCAGACACGGTCGCGGCGGCCTGTCCCTTTTGCAACAGTATGTTTCGCGACGCGCTGGCCGCTACTTCTGAGCATCCGCCGCAGTTGCTGGATATCGCTCAGATTGCGGCAAATGCATTGCCGAATCATGCACTGGAGAGACAGTGACGAATTCGTCCGGCTTCGGCGAATTATCGAGGAGAAAATGCGCCGTGAAGTGAAACTTGCTGCCGACGCCTGGTTGACTGTCCATCCAAATTCGTCCTCCGAATAGTGAAACCAACCGCGAGCAGATCGCCAGCCCTAGGCCAGTGCCGCCATACTTCCGGGTAGTCGAATCGTCGGCCTGCGAAAAGGATTCAAAGATGCGCTCCTGCGACTCTTTGGCTACACCAATCCCCGTATCGATGACAGAGAATTGCAACTCCGCCCAGTCCGCTTCCCGCGCCGCACAGCCGATTTGGAGTCGTATAAAGCCTTTTTCGGTAAACTTGAGCGCGTTGCTGAGCAGATTCAGGAGAACCTGATGCAGCCGGTAGGTATCTCCGATAATTTCGTCAGGCACAGATTCCGAGATAGTAAGAGCAGTTGTCAGCCCCTTGCGATGCGCTTCCGGCGTAATCAGTTGAAGCACGCGAGTGGCGCAATTCTCCAGCGAAAAGGGAGCACTTTCGAGCACCAGGCGCCCCGCCTCGATCTTCGAAAAATCGAGAATATCGTTCAGAATGCGCGTAAGGGAGTGCGAAGAAAATTGCACGGTTTTAACGTAGTCCGCCTGCTCCTCGTCGAGCGGCGTATCGAGCAGCAGATCGGTAAAGCCAATAATCGCGTTCATGGGCGTGCGAATTTCGTGGCTCATGTTGGCCAGGAAGTCGCCTTTTGCCTGGTTAGCAGTCTGTGCCGCTTTCTTCAGCGCTTCTTCCTCGGCGAGCTTTTGCGTGATGACGTGGGTTTGCTGGCGGACCCGGCGTCGCAGTACGAAAACCCAGGCTAAGGCGAGCGAAATGGCGGCGCCCAGAATCCCAAGGAGACCCACCGTGCGGCGCAAAGTCCACCAGGGCGCATTTTCCAGGATCTGAACGTCGCCGGAGTTTCGTAGAATCAGTCGGAAGCTGCTCACTTGCCCCAAATCGTTCGTCTGGTTGAGACAAATGCCAGTCACTCGAACCAGCGCGCCTTCTGAGGGCAGCTGCCTGCCCGAGATCTGTTCTGCATAGCTGAGGGGGAAGACGACATTCTGCGCGGCCTGCACCACCAGGATTTGTTGGTGCGGCAGAGTAGAGCGGCCGGCAATCACGCCCTTTAAAGAAACCAGTTCCGAATCGTGAAGACCGCTCAACCCCTGCTCCGGCGTGATCTCGACCGGCTTCACCGCGGTACCCACACCAAGCTTTCGGTAATAGGCATCCTCCAAGCGGACATGGGACATCGTCACGCCAATAAAGCCCAGTGTTTCCACCTTGTCACCTGGCTTGAGGGACGTCTGCTGACGCGAGTTGACATAGACGCTGCCCGATTCGTCTTTTAAATAAAAGCCGTGAGCCGGCAACACGGCCGTCACAGTGCCAGCCAATTTCAATCGATGGCCGGTCAGATTGGCGTGGCCAAACTGCTGTAGCGTTCCAATCGGGGTCGGCGGTCCGGTTAGGCTTTCCGGCTCTGCCGCCTCCAGCGTCGTGACTTCAGCCAGACTAGGCACATAAAGCACGACCCCGACCAACTGTTTTCTGGGGTTGGTTTCGGAGCCGCAAATCCCATGCAGCCGAACGCGGCTATCAATCAGGCCAGCCGGCACAGGCGAACCATCCCAAGGAATCTGAACGTCGATGTTGTCGCCCGAGATGGCCAGATCTAACCAAAGTTCCTTTTCCGTCGAATTTCGGTGCATATAGTCGGCCTGGCGGACTTTGCCTTCCACCTCGACCCACTGGCTGTCTTGCGCCGTACTCAACATTTGCAAGAAGGTAACGCGGCGAGGCTTAGGCATCGGCGCGCGCCCGATGACGTTCCACTTAGCATCTTTTAAATCGGGAGCGAACGTATAATCGGTTTTCCCGGATACCTCCAGCAGGTCGCCCACTACTGGTCGTTTTGCGCTTGGCTTCCAGCCCATCCAGATGCCGCCCGTGTCGTCGTTCAGGAAGAGATTTCCGGCCACCGGATCGAAAAATGTGACCACTGCTTTGAACCGAACCGGGCGCTCCCGGAGCGCCTCCTGTCTGGATAAGCCATGGATCTGCCCAATGCTGGTCAGCACTCCGCCCGGGAACGCGGAAGCGACGGCGGCGAAGATCCAAAACGCACAAAGTACCTGAATCCGGGGAAGCACTTGGCCGATTTGTTTCTTCATCTGCTCGTTAAATTGCACGCTGGTCCAGCCTCCGACATTCTATCGGCCGTCCCGAGCTAATACATGATAGTTACGAACGGAGAAAATCTTCTTTCTGACGGCATAAACTCTGGGCAGGGTTCACGTTTTGCAAGGACGGGTGCTCGCTAGTCAAGCGTTAGCTAGCCGCCGAGCCAGCCGAGGCAGCCGCAATCCTGGGCTCGCCAATGACGGGATGACGCTCGTCGTATTTTCCGAAGATCATCTTCCCGGCGGTAGTCTGCAGGACACTGGTGACCGTAATATCGATGGTCTTGGAGATAAAGCGGCGGGCATTGTCGACCACCACCATCGTGCCGTCATCCAGATAGGCAACGCCCTGGTTATACTCCTTACCTTCTTTAGATATGAACACCCGCATCGTCTCGCCGGGCAAAACGATTGGCTTCAAGGAATTTGCCAGCTCGTTAATGTTCAAAACCTTCACACCCTGCACCTGGGCTAGTTTGTTCAGGTTGAAATCATTGGTGACGATCTTGGCGCCATGCAGTTTGCCGAACTCTATCAGCTTCAGATCGACTTCCCGAACGCCGGCAAAATCCTGGTTCGAGACTTCCAGCTTCAAAAACGGCATAGACTGGAGGCGATGCACCACATCCAGCCCGCGGCGTCCCCGGTTTCTCTTGGCGGAATCTGCTGAATCAGCAACCATCTGCAGTTCGTGCAGGACAAACTCAGGCACTATCAATCGTCCATCGAGGAATCCGGATTCCGCAATATCAGCAATACGCCCGTCGATCAGGACACTTGTGTCCAGCACCTTTTGCGAGAGCAACGGAATCACGCGATCGGCTCCAAGCCCAAAGACTCCCGGGCGAATGAGATCTGACTTTGTGACGCCGACACGGACGCCGATATAGCCGCCCAGAATCGGCAGCGCCAATCGTATGAACTGGATAGTGGGGCTCTGCACCATCACCGATTGATTGAGTACAAAAGCGAACAGCAAGCCAATTCCCGTCCCGATCAGAACCCCGCAAGATCCGCCGATCAGGGATTTTAGGCCAGCCTTCCGAAGCCGCATTTCGACCCACGTGGCAGTGGCGGCCACGAGTATGCCGCTGATCGCGGCGGCGGGCGGCGACGAGCTAAAGGGATGAGTATAGAAGGCCAGCGCTCCTATAAGAGCGATAAAGAGACCGCGAGTAAGTATTTCCCAGCTTGAAGGTTTCACGTCTTGCACATCCCGGCTTGTGGACAAACGAAAGTCAGGACGAATTATCATGCGCCCGGTTTGAGAATCAGCAGAATCCCCGAACCATCATTATGCCTTATGAAGTGCGACGGAGTATAGCACAGCTATATCTTAGGAAGATTTACTTATAAGGTGGGAAGAGAGCGGGGTGTCAGAACCCTACGGTTCCAAGGAGTTAACAGCACAATTTGCTGCTGCTTGGTTTCGTCAACCAAGCGCAGCTTTGCGGCTCAACTAAAGAGCCTTGGCGAGTTCTTCTGCGAAAGCGCTTTGCCGGGTAGGAGAACCTGTCGCACGCCGTCCATTGGCACTCTTACGTTGTAGACTGCCTCCGGGTACTGACGCGGGACGCTTTGTGCGATCTGCAGGAGCTACGCTCTTGCCAACAGCTTTTCCAGATTTTGGAGGTTGAGCGGGGTTGGCGCGCAGCAATCGATCTTCTAAAGGTGCGCGATCGAAACGGCGAATAATCGAATTCATCTCTTCCTGATTGGGGGATTCAATGAACGCGAAACCTTTCGATTCCTGAGTTTCGGGGTTACGTATTACCTTGACCGCATCTGCGACCAGGCTTTCTGAGGAGAGCCACGACTTGATATCGTCGGCCGTCACCCAGACAGGGAGATTTCCGAGGAAAACGGTAAAGCTCATGTATGTAAGTGTTTTATGCTCCGAGGGAAGTTAACGAGGCAAGCTTCGCAGGACTGCGTATCCCGGAGGCTATTAGCATACTAACATAGGGTTCGCAAACAGCCAAAGAGAAATTTCGCTTCAAACCGCTGCTGCACAATGAATATGCTTCCTAACTGATGCGGCGCAGAAACCATTCGACTCAACCCATATCGGCCGCCCGCCAAGTCGCTTTTGAAGTGCTCGAAAGCGTTGCAGAAGGCGCTTTCGCTTCCGATGTCTTGCGGGAACGAAGCCAGTCCCTGTCGTCACGGGACGCCGCTTTAGCCAGCCAGATCGTGTTTGGCTGCCTACGGCGGCAAAAACAGCTCGATTACCTCATTTTTAAATACTCCAATCGCCGGCCGGAGACCTTGGATTCAGTAGTTCGGATCGTCTTGCGAGCGGCCATTTTCCAGCTTCGCTACCTGGATCGCATTCCAGCGCACGCCGCGGTACACGAGTCAGTCGAGTACGTGAAACAGCGGCAGCGAGCCGCGTCGGGTCTGACCAACGCCGTCTTGCGCAAAGTGAATCGCGACCCGATCGCGTGGCCCGATCTCGCAACAGAGTTGAGTACGCCCTCCTGGCTCCTCGAGCGCTGGTCTGACCACTTTGGGCAGGAGGCGGCACGCGCCATCGCGTCCGCTTCGCTCGAAGAACCAGCCCAGTACGTTCGGATTCCGCCCGGAACAACCATTCCAGCAAGTCTTGATCTCGAACCGACAAGCGTGCCGGACGCCTATCGGCTGCTTTCCGCAAGTACAGCGGAATTGCGTCTGCAGGATGTCGGATCGCAGGCGATTATCCCTTTGCTCGACCTCGAAGAAGGCGACAGTTACCTGGATTTATGTGCGGCTCCCGGTAACAAGACCTTACAAGCTCTTGAAACGAACTTAAGACTGGCCGTTGCCTGCGATATTAGTGCGCAGCGTCTCCGCTCTATACCGCCAACTCTTCCCCGTGTTGTCCTGGATGCCACCGAGCAACTGCCTTTCAGCCAGTTATTCACAAAGATTTTTATTGACGCCCCGTGTTCCGGAACCGGAACGCTCGCCAAAAATCCCGAAATCAAGTGGCGATTAAAGGAGGATGAGCTAATGCGGTTTCGTGACCGGCAGACGGCCCTGGTCTTACAGGCCCTCCGTTTGCTCGCGCCTGGCGGACTCCTGCTCTATGCGACTTGCTCGCTCGAAGCTGAGGAGAACGAGCAGGTCATTCACGAGGTACTCGTGAAGCATCCTGGCGTGACGAGTCTGCGAGACGTTTGGCGGCTTCCCGGGCGTGATGAGGGCGATGGCTTCTACGCAGCCCTTTTGGAGAAAAGCACGCGATAATACGAACAACTTCACATGACGAACTCGAAGCGGAATGCCGTGGCGGAATGGGCGACGACCATACTTCTGCTGCTGTTCGGAACAGCCACCCTGGCGCACGCTTTCGTGATCCCCACCGGCTCCATGCAGGACACGCTTGTGGTGGGCGATCACCTGCTGGTCGACAATTGAGCTATGCACCCGGCGGATCTATCGGCCGGCACTTACTGCCTTACCAGGAGCCGAAACACGGTGACATCATCGTTTTCCGCTATCCACCCGACATTTCTGTCACGCTCGTGAAACGGCTTATCGGATTACCGGGAGACCGTCTGCGAATTAGCAACGGGGTCGTTTACCGAAACGGCATCAGGCTGAACGAACCGTACGTCTACCACAAATACGCCTACGATCCGGCGCTGGATAATTTTCCTAACCCTTGCTGCCGTCCCGTGAAAGAAGATCTGGCCCGCGAAGCGCAGCGCGACATGCTGGCCAGGAACACGGTTTCTGGAGAAGTGGTGGTTCCCGCCAATCGTTATTTCGCGATGGGAGACAACCGTGACAATTCCTCCGACAGCCGCTACTGGGGCTTTGTGCCGCGCGAAAATCTGGTCGGCAAGCCGTTTCTGATTTACTGGTCTTACCGGGCCTCGACCGAAGATCTGACGGGCGATTCGGCCGGCTCTCTGGTAGCGCACTTGGTCGACCTTAGCGAGCATTTGTTCACCAGAACGCGTTGGGACCGGACGTTTAGAGTGGTTCGCGGCTTTCCGGATTCGGAATTGGCGATCAAACCGCTGCCACTGAATCCCGGTCTGGCGAATCCCTAAAGCTTGCGATTTACTCTTCTCGCAGCGCCACCATGGGATCGATGCGCGCGGCACGGCTGGCTGGCAGCCAGGTTGCGAGGGACGCCACAATCAATAAAATCGCGAGCGATGCACCGGTAGCGACGGGATCGGTTGTGTCCAGGTTAAAGAGGGTGTGCTTCAGTAAGCGCCCGATGAGTAACTCACCCGTTACGCCTGCCGCAAGCCCCAACGTCACCAATCGCAGCGAATCCCGCAACACCAGCCAGACCACATCACTTTGTGACGCTCCCACCGCCATGCGCAGCCCGATCTCGTTCCTTCGTCGCGCGATCGTGTACGTCAGCAAGCCAACCAGACCCACTGCCGACAAGACCAGCGCAAGCGCTCCAAAGGCGCTCGACAAAATACCGAGCAGCCGCTCGCTAAGAAGCAGATGATCGATCAAGGCGGTTTGGGTCTTGATGCCAACTATCGAAACGCTGGGATCGACGCTCATAGTAGCGCGGCGCATAATACGCGCCACCTGCCCGGCATCCATCCCTGCACGAATCGCGAAGTTAACATTAGATCCGGGATTGCTGGCCGTGCTCGATGGCTGGTACATCGTTGGAGCAGGTGCTCTGCGCAACGAGTCGTACCGGCTGTTTTTTACTACGCCGACAATCCGGTAAAACTCAGTCGGTTTTGGGCCTGTTCCAAATTCCTGTCCTAACGGGTTCCGTTGCGCATAATAACGTTTAGCAAATAATTCATCGACGATCACCGAGTCGGATTTCAGGCGCATATCACGCGGCTCGAACGTACGCCCTTGTACAAGCGAGATGCCCAGCGTTTCGAACAATCCATCGCTAATGTGATTGATCAGCACGCCCTCGGACGGAGCTTGTCGATAGGATCGCCCTGGGATGTTAACGATGCTCATGTTGGTATTTCCTGAAAGCGGGCGCTCCTCAATCACCGCCACCCGGGAAACACCGGGAACTGCTTGCAGCCGTGCACGCAAACGTTCCACATACTGTTTAACCTGCTCTGGTTTGTACCCGGCTATCCAAGGGTTGACCGACGCATAGACCAGGTTCTGGCGATCAAAGCCAATATCTAAGTTCTGGAGCTTTGCGAGAGACCGGTCGAGCAAACCTGCTGCCGTGAGAACGGTGAAGCTCAAACCAATCTGCAGCACGACCAGCGCCCGAGGCAACCGAAGGCGGCCCATACCCACCGCGCGGCTGCGG
This sequence comes from Bryobacteraceae bacterium, assembly GCA_965277435.1. Lineage (GTDB taxonomy): Bacteria > Acidobacteriota > Terriglobia > Bryobacterales > Bryobacteraceae > Bog-105. The sequence goes on from OZ255821.1 coordinate 835,364, forward strand.
GCTTTCAAGGTGTCGTTCACGCTGGCCTTCGCCAGCCGCCAGGCAGGCGCGACGCCAAACAGCAAAGCCGTGAGTAGCGACACCAGTGAAGTGAACGCGAGAATACGGCTTCCTACGCGAAGATCGAAGCCACCGATCGCCAAATCAGCCCGTAAGAAGGAATGAATCGCGTCCGCAAGCCAGTGGCTCAAGAACAAACCGGCAACGCCACCCGCTGCGGCCAGAATCACACTTTCGGTGAGATATTGGCGAACGAGGCGCAGCCTGCCTGCACCCAATGCCAGACAGACCGCCGATTCCTGCTGCCTTGCTACGGCGCGGGACAACAGCAAGTTCGCCACATTCGCACAAACGATCAATAGAATCAACCCAACCAGACACAGCAATATCCAAAGCGCTCTGGATTGATCCTCGCCTATCGGATCGATGCCGCGCGCGCCCGGAGTAGAGATCAGCTTCGGAACTTTTCCACTTTCCAGGTGAACGCCCGCGGGAACAACCAGGCGTTGAAATAAGGCGGATAGCTGCTCAGTCGCTTGCGTTTCGCCGCCGTCCGGCCCCAGTCGACCCATCATCCGAACCCACCAATAACTATCTGCTTCGCCCAGCGACTGGTCCAATTTCACACGCGGGCTAAGCGCCACCTGGGCGGCGAGCGGCGCATACACATCTGTCCACTCGCCAATCTGAACGCCGAAAAAACCGGGCGGTGCTACGCCGATAATCTGCACGGGAATGTTATTCACACGTATCGTTTGGCCGAGGACTCCCGCGCGGCTTTGAAACCAAGTACGCCAGAACCGGTCACTGACGACCACCAGCGGCGGCTGTCCAACTCGATCGTCCTCTTGCGAGAACGTCCGGCCGAATTGCGGCGAAATGCCTAATCCTGGAAAGAAATTCGAGCTGACATATTGCAGTTGGAACTGCTCAGCTGGCCTATGACCCACGGCAACGCCAACCCTGTCGTTGTCCGAAAAACCAATCAGCGACGCGAAGCCGGCCTGCTTTTCCGCCAGCTCGCGATACACTCGCGGCGCAATCGACGAGCCCTGCATTTTGACGACCGGGTCTCCTTCCGTATCGCCGGTCATGGTCTTGCACAGAGCTTCCGGCCAACCCCGGCTGCTCCATTGCACAACGCGGAGATCCTCTGGATGTTTGATCGGCAGCGGCTTCAGCAGCGCCGCATCCACCAGGCTGAAGATCGCTGAGTTGGCCCCGATACCGAGGGCCAGCGAGACGATGACGACAAAGCTAAGCGTCGGATTCTTGTGCAACTGGCGCACGCCATAACGCACGTCCCGGGCCAGCGACTCGAGCCAGGTCAAAGCGCCCTGTGCTCGCGTTTCCTCCTTGAGCCGTGACGCATTTCCGAACCGCACCCGGGCGGCTCGGGAATCCCACCCGTCCTGCTCTTTCATCGCGAGATGATAACGAAGCTCTTCTTCCACATCCTGCTCGTGCCGTTCGGGATGCAAAGTTCGGATCAGCCTGGACCAGAAGCTCATGACGTACCTTCTATACGGTCCTGAGAACTTTGGCCACCGCCGCCGTAACGGAACGCCAGCGCTTCTCTTCCGATTCGAGCCTGGTCCGGCCCTTGCCGGTCAGCTCATAGAAACGCGCTCTACGGCCTGATTCCGATTTGCGCCACTCGGCTTTCAGCAGCCCGCTTTCGGCCATGCGGTGGAGCGCCGGATACAACGACCCCTCTTCGACCCGCAATATTTCGTCGGACGCCTGCTCAATCGAGGACGCGATCACATAGCCGTTCATAGAGCCGCGCCGGAGCACCTTGAGAACGAGTATTTCGAGAGAGCCTTGCAGCTGATCGGTCTTGGACATCACTGCCTCCACATACAAAGACTTCTACAGGTAGCAGTCTAAGTATATACCGGCCGGACTAAAACCAGAAAAGATGGCAGGCTAAAGCCTACCCTACGGGGGCTGCTCTTTAACTTTTAGGATTCAGAGGGTTCCATCATCACTTCATCCACATAACACCAGATCCAGTCTTCACTCGGCTCATCCGACTGCATGAGCGGATGCTTCGTCCTGTGAAAATGCTTGGTGGCGTGTTTATTTTTGGAAGAGTCGCAGCAACCTACGTGATCGCAAGTCAGGCAGACTCGCAGATGCACCCAGGTGTCGCCGCTTTTTAAACATTCCTCGCATCCGTTCGTCTTCGGATGAGGTGTACGGATCTGATCCGTGTGTGTACATTCCGCCATTCTTGAAAAGCTCCTTCCTCTTGCCACTGACTCGGATTCGTAATGCAACCGAAACGTTCGCCTGCTAGTCTACTGCTTTCCAAGTACGAACATGAGGGAGCAGGAGAATTTTATGAGAGCAGTGCTCACAATCATCCTGGCAGCGGGGCTGTGCCTGATCGCCACCACGGTCTTGCCGGCTCAGTCCACCTATGGCGTGATCTTAGGTACAGTTAAAGACGCCTCGGGCGCCGGTGTTCCGCATGCCAAAGTCACCATCAGGAACACGGACAAAAATACGCATCGCGAACTGCAAACCAATGGAAATGGCGATTATGACGGCGAAAATATTCTGCCCGGCCACTATGCCGTTACCGTTGAAGACGCCGGGTTTGACAAATTCGAAGCCACCAACCTGGAGTTAATCGCGCGCCAGACCCTGCGCGTAGACGCCGCTCTGAAAGTGGGTCAGTCGCAGCAGACTGTAACGGTCAACGACTCAGAAGCTGGTGTCATCGCGACCGACAGCGACGTCATCCAGGCGAATTTCGATCCTAAGGCGCTCCTGAACTTGCCGGCAAACATCCGAGCTAACGGAAACACCAGCCCCTACCAGCTCATCCAGGTACTGCCTGGTGTTCAGGCCGATGACGGCGGGAATTTTTCCATCCAAGGCGGCATTCCCTCCCAGACGCAGTACTCGCTGGACGGTATTTCAACGACCGACGTCACCGGCAATCAACCGCTGACCAATGCCTTTCCTTCCACGGAGTCCTTGGCCGAAATCAAGGTCCAGGGTGTCGGGAACGAAGCCGAATACGGTCAGGTGGGCGATATTACGACCGTCTCAAAAAGCGGCACGAACGAGTTTCATGGGGATCTGTTCTGGTACGCGCAGAACCGGGCGCTGAACGCCTTAGCCTATGGCCAGCAGACCAAGACGCAACTTGTGGCTAACGATTTCGGTGTGAGCGCGGGCGGACCGGTGATCATTCCTCATCTTTACAACGGCAAGGACAAGTCTTTCTTCTATGGAACCTATGAGGGATTCCGCTATCCACGGCAGGCGACGATTCAAAACCAGGTGCCTACTCAAGCCGAGCGGAATGGCAACTTCAACGCCGAAGGCGTGACGGTAATCGATCCGACGACTGGCATGCCATTTGCCAACGACACAATTCCGGCGAACCGCATTAGCCCGGTGGCTTCGAAACTACTCAGCCTGTATCCCTTGCCGAATGCAGGCGACCTGACTACATCACATAGCGCCAATTATATTGATAACCGGCAAAACAATTACACCTCGAACCAGTACGACATTCGCGGCGATCAATATCTGACGTCCAGGCAATCGGTGTTCGCACGCTGGACCTGGAAAAACATTAGCCAGTTTTCCCCGCAAAACCTGCTCGTACCCAGCGAGAGCCGTCCCGATAACTACAAACTGTTGGTAGCCGCTTATAACTTTGCCATCAAACCGAACTTACTCAATGAAGCGCGTTTCGGCTTCACGTTGCAAAGCTCCTCAGTGAGTCTTCCCTTCGATGGCCGGGCGTTTACTAATAGCCTGGGTCTAAACGGTATCGGCCCGAACTTTCCCTTCAACGGACTACCCGATATCAGCATCACGGATTATCAGGGTTTGAACACGGATCGCGCCGATTCGCAAACCAAGAGCCACACCTGGCAGGCCACCGACAATATCACCTGGAACTTCGGCCGCCACACCATCAAGTTCGGTTTCGATTATCGACATATCCGTGCGGTTTCGGCGCTGGGCTTTATTTCCGGCGATAACTACGGTGGTTACAGCTTCAACGGCACGTTTAGTAACAGTTCTTTCGGCGATTTTCTGCTCGGCCTGCCCATCAATACCGATGTCGATAACGTAAAGAACGATAATGACGGCCGCAGCGACCATTACAACGCCTACGTACAAGATTCCTTCCGGGTGAACCAGCGCCTCACCCTGGAGTACGGCTTGCGCTTCGAATTTCATCCCGGATATACCGATGCCAACGGCAACATTGGCAATTTCGATCCGAACGTGCCGAAATCCGGCAGTGTGATTTATCCGGATGGCAAGGAATCGACGCTCGCGCCAGAGTTTCTGCAGAGCTTTAATGCCTGCCCGACACTCGGCAGCACGCAAGGGCCATCAGCAAATGGTGCGCCGTGCACTCCAGTGCTCTCGGCCAGCCAGGCCGGCGTTCCTGATTACTTGCGCAATGCTCCCAAGCGTTTCGTGCCTCGCTTCGGCTTCGCTTATCGGCCCTTCAACGATGACAAAACAGTCATCCGCGGAGACTTCGGCGTGTTCAACACCGAAGTGCTTGGGTCCATCTACTACGCTCTCACCGGCACGCTGCAATCGAATACCCGGACATACAACAACATCGATGCCAATGGCAAGCCGATCTTCGCCTGGCCCGACATTCAGTTTGCGGGCATTGGCAATATCGCGCCCCTGGGCAATGCTTATTTTGGTACTGCTAACCAGATCAATTGGAAAGATCCGTACTCGATGCAGTGGAACGTTTCGATAGACCGGGATCTTGGATTTCAGACGGGGCTGCGTATGTCGTATATCGCGATGAACACGCGTCAGTTGGTCTGGTCCCCCAATCTCAATCAATCTACTTACTCCAATCAATACTATGTGGAGCAGCCGCTGAGTAGCCGGCCGTTTCCGAACTGGGGAGTTGTGAATACGCGGGCCAATGGCGCCACGGCGAACTACCAATCGGCGCAAGTGCAAGTTACTCATCGAACCAAGGGTGGTCTCACTTTCGACACCACTTATACGTTTGCCAAGAATCTTGCCGACAACCAGGGCTACACGGAAGGAAGCGGCAATAATCCGTCGTTTGCGGGAGAAAATTCGGGCTCGCGCACGCTGGACTATTACGATCTCGGCCATGAATACGGGAACGTGTTTGGCACCCGAAAGCATCGCTGGATCACAACAGCGATCTATGACTTGCCTGTCGGCCGCGGACGCGCCTTCGGCGGGGGCATGAACCGATTTGTTGATGCGGTTATCGGCGGCTGGCAGCTCAGCTCGATTTTCACTTGGCAGAGCGGCCCCTACATGAGTCCCTACTTCGATGGTGGTGACCCGTCAGGCACGGGCTCGGGCATCATCGGCCGCGATCAAGCCCCAGACCTAGTGCGCAATCCAAACATCAGCAATCCTAGTCGCAACGACTGGTTCGACCTCGGTGCTTACACCTGCCCAGGTACGCCCAACTGGCAGCCCGGGACAAACTGCCTGGTCGGGGCCAGCCCGAACTCCACTCAATTCGGTCCTCCTATCGGCCGCTTCGGCAACGCCGGGAGCGCGCTACTGGTCGGCCCTGGCACGGTGAACTTGAACGCCGGCCTGGCCAAGTACTTTTCGCTGACAGAGCGCGTCCGGATCAAGATCGAAGGATCGTTTACGAACGTCCTGAATCACGTAAACCTGGCCGACCCCGTATTGGCCATCGACAACACCAGCGTCGGTCAAATCACCAGCGCGCGCGGCGTCGATTTCGGCGGTGCACGAACCGGCCAGGTCGGCGCACGCGTGGAGTGGTAGATAATCTTAATCGAAATCATGCACAGTTTCGGGCGACCCCGTTTTCTTTGGCTCGCATTTGCAGGCATAACTTTCTTGACTATCGGCTGCTCTCGCAAGAAAGCGCAAGCGCAATCCGACAACACGAGCAGGCTGCTCCCGACAGGCAAACGTATCACGCCGCTGGCTGCGCCGGGCGCGCATTTCGAGTTACTGAATCCCGGTTTGAAAGAGTTCCCGCAATACGTGGCTGGCCAGGCCATGAGCACCGCCATCAGTCCGGACAAGAAGACTCTGCTGATTCTGACCAGCGGCTTCAACCGCATTAACGGCGAGGATGGCAAGCCCATTCCCGACGCCTCTGAAGAGTACGTTTTTGTTTACGATATTTCAGCCGGAGTCCCTCGCAAGAAACAGGTGGTCAAAGTTCCAAATACTTTCGCCGGCATTGCGTTTGCTCCATCGGGTCGAAGCTTCTTCGTCTCGGGCGGCACCGACGATAATCTTCACACCTACCAACTCAATAACTCCGGTGAGTGGCAGGAAAACGGCGAAGCCATCAAGCTGGGACACTCTTCGGGGCTGGGATTTGTCGTTGGCAAAGAGCCGCTCGCTGCGGGAGGTCTGGCCGTTACGCCGGATGGAAAGCAGGTGCTGGTGGCCAATATTTACAACGATTCCGTTACGGTGGTGAACATAGCAGCACGGCGCGTTGCGCATGAAATCGATCTCCGTCCCGGCAAGAACGATCCCGGCTTCGCCGGTGTTCCCGGTGGCGAATATCCGTTCTGGGTGGTCGCCCAGTCGAACAAGTCAGCCTATGTGTCGTCCTTGCGGGATCGCGAAATCGTGCAACTCCGTTTAAACCAGGAGCCCTGGATTACCGGACGCATTAAGGTGCCCGGCAATCCAAACAAGATGGCATTGAACCGGGACGGTTCGCGATTGTATGTCGCCGAAGATAACAGCGACAGCGTTTCTGTGATCGATACAACGGCTAAGAAAGTCATTGAAAATATTTCCACAACGGGGCCTGCAAGTGTCACGGGCGCAGTAAGCGCCTATCGTGGCAGCGCGCCTAACGATGTCGCCCTGGCGCATGACGGGAAGCGTCTATTTGTCAGCAACGGCAGCTCGAATTCCGTCGCGGTCATTCAACTCGGCGTCGCCTCGCAGCCGTCTACCGTTACTGGTCTGGTACCCACCGGTTGGTATCCGAATGCCCTGGCTGTCAGCGGGGACGATCACATGCTCTACGTCGTCAATGGCAAGAGCGCGGCCGGCCCGAATCCTGGATTAAAGCAGAAGATCAAGCAGGGCGACACAGTGCGTCCTGGGCCCGATGTCATCCTATCGCATAACGCTTACATTTTGCAGCTGGAGAAGGCGGGATTTCTGACCGTTCCTGTGCCGGATGCCGAGACCCTCAAGCAAACAACTCGCATCGTTGCCGCGAATAACGACTTTGACGCTAAAAGAGACCAGGTTGATCAAAAGCTTATGGCGGTACTCCACGCACGCATCAAGCACATCATCTATATCATCAAGGAGAATCGTACTTACGATCAGGTACTCGGCGACTTAGGCAAAGGCAATGGCGATCCAAACCTGACCATGTTTGGAGAAAAGATTACGCCGAATTTTCATCGTGTTGCGCGCGAATTCGTCGATTTCGATAACTTCTTCGATTCCGGGGAAGTCAGCGGCGACGGCTGGCCCTGGAGTACGTCGGGCCGGGAATCGGATTACGGCATCAAAGCGGTCATCCTCAATTACGCGAATCGCGGCACCAATTACGAATACGAGGGTACGAATCGCGACATTAATGTAGGCCTCGCCACACTGAAAGAACGCCGCAAGGCGAATCCGAAAACGCCTGACGATCCAGACCTGTTGCCCGGCGCAATTAATGTAGCCGAACCGGACGGCCCATCCGGAACGCCTCGCGGCAAAGGCTACATCTGGGATGCCGTGCTGCGCGCCGGCTTAAGCTTCCGTGAGTACGGCTGCATGAGCGACATGAATCTCGATGCGCCGCGCGAACCGTACCCCTTCAAAACCAAAGTTGTATTATCCAGACCGTCTAATCCCGAGTTGTACCAGTTCGGCGATCCTTACTTTAAAGGCTTCGATCCGGCCTACCCCGATTTTTATCGCGAAGCGGAATGGGAACGCGAGTTCGACCAGTACGTTCAGCACAAGAATCTGCCGGCTTTTGAAATCGTTCAGTTACAGGAAGATCACATGGGCAACTTCAAGCAGGCGCTGGCCGAAGTCAACACTCCCGAGAGACAGCAGGCGGATAACGATTATGCCGTTGCCCGCTTAATCGATCGCGTGGCGCACAGCCCGTACCAAGACAGCACCCTGATCTTCAGCATTGAGGATGATGCGCAGGATGGGCCCGATCACGTGGATGCCCACCGCACCACCGCCTACATCGTCGGACCGTATGTAAAGCATGGAGCCGTGGTGTCGAAGCTCTACACGACAGTCAGTATGATACGCACTATCGAGGACATTCTCGGCTTAGATCACCTGAACCTGAATACCGCCACCTCCCGGCCCATGACGGAGGCATTCGATCTCAATCAGAAAGAGTGGTCTTTCGAAGCGAAACCGTCGGCAGTTCTAAGTGAAACAAAGCTTCCTTTAAACGCGGGAGATCGAGCGAGCGCAGGCATTCGGAGCACACACAATGCCGGCTATTGGGCACGTCAAACTAAAGGATTCGACTTTCGGGGAGAGGATCGAGTGAACGCGGATGAGTTCAACCGCGTACTCTGGCAAGGTTTGAAAGCAACCTCGTATCCAGCCCGCTAATACTCTCCGGCATCTCCCTGATCCGGGGTAGCAGCTGGAGCTACACCGTCTGCCAAAGCTTGTAGGCGTTCCTTGATCTCACCTTCACGCTGCTTGTAACTGCTAATACCAGTAAGTGGCGCTTCTTCCATCGTCTTACCGCTCGCATCCTGATAAGCCACCCTAAATTCACCCGGCATGTTCGTACTAAAAACCTCGGCTTTGAAGTCGCCATAAGTCAAAGTACCCACTAACTGTGTGTCCATTATCGTCTTAATCACTGTCCGTTCGCCTGTTTGCGAACTTGTTCCATATATTCACGAACGTACTTCTGCAGCGCCACCGGAACTTCATCGCGATCGATCTCACGTCCCGCATCACTGTGCTGGCCGACTCGTCCCGAATACTGCGTTTGTAACTGCTGATGATTCGAACGGGTCTCGACCGTCATATCACCCGTCAAATTCGCGGACCGCTTGCCGATGATTTCCTCTAACTTCCCCATGGCGCGTAACTGCTCGGCTTCCTTTGTGGCTTTATCACCATCCTGACGCCCAATGCCCGAATGAGCCTCCGAACCTTTGCGGTCGGCACTCTCGTCCGATGCGTGACTCTGGGCACTCGGAGACTTCTCAGAGGCCTGCGCCTCGGCCTGTCCCTGGGCACTCTGTTCACGGTTCTGACCCTGGTTGTCCGATGAGTTCCGCTTGTTCTGTTCCGGCTGGGAACTTTGTGGACCATTATTGGCGGCGGTCTGGTCGCCAGACTTTTGATCGTCTTGACTCCGCTGCTGCTGCGTACCGCCCTTCTTCTGCCCTGCGCCCTGGTCTTGTGGCCGCATCTTCGCCATCATGCCGGAGAGAGCGTCCTTCATCCGGTCCATCAAGCCCGGCGCAGGCTGCGGATGGGCATTTTCGCGGGCTGCTGGATTGCCGGACTGATCGCCACGTTGCGCCTGTGGACTCCCCGGTTTTGCCTCCGCCTGACTGTCTTTCGCTGAGTCCTGTTTGTCCCCGCTCGCCTTGCCGTCTTTTCCACCGGCCAGTTCGTCCTTTTTGGCTTGTTCCGGCGAATTACTTGACGACTGCGAAGGCTTGCCGTTCGGACTGCCCATCACTTGGTTCGCTGCGCGCTGTCCTTTTTCATCCTTGAGCTGTGGATCGCCTTCGCGTCCAGGGAGCACTTGACGCCGCGGATCGATGCGCGCTCCATCTAAGGCGGCGCGTTTCTCAGCCCGAGGGCTGCCGGCTTCGCGAACATGCTCCAACACCTCGGCAAACGAGGGCAGATGCACCGGCACCAGCGCTCGCTGCAGATCCAGACTGTTTGTCACTAAATACCGCACCGCGAACAGGCCGAACGCCACCGCAGCCAGCGCTCCGGCTAGTACCCAGGCCCGTCGCCACACGAATGGAAACACGGTGGCGGGTTCCACGCTACGAGCGGTATCGGCAGCTCGCTCGATCTGGGCAGTTGCAAAAGCATGGTCTTCCCGCGAAGACTTTTCGAGCAAGAACCAAGCGGTCGAGAGTGCATCGTTGAATTGTAATCGCCGGTCCACCAACTGCGCCACTGCGTAGCGGCTCAGCTTCTGTTTTCGCAGCCGCACGAACGCCAGCACAGCGCCCACGCCCACCAGACCCACCAGCCACGGCCACTTTAGAATTTGCGTGCCCAGCAGCAGCAGCAACACTAAGCCGCTGAAGAAGGCAGTAAACGCCAGCGCCGATTGTTCCACCGCCTGCACCAGAACGCGCCGCCGCGCCGCCGCCTCGACTACGCTTCTGACGCGCTTCTGACCTGAGTTAGCGTCGTCGTGCAAAGTTCGTTCACCCACCAGGATTATCCCACGCGGGCAACGTTTTCCGACTTCTCGAATGCTCCCCCGCTGCTATGATCGGAACGAAATGTCAGCTGTACCAGACGCTCTACTGTTGACGGTGGGTCAATATCGGGAGATCCCCTCTCAGAGCGACGTTTAGCAGGAACTTCACTGGGGACAACTCGTCACTTTGACCCGGACGAAGAGATTGATGAAAAGTAAATTTAGCCGCAGATGAACACAGATCAACGCAGATAGAACATTCATTTTCAATCGGCGTTCATCGGTGTTTATCAGCGGCCAAGACGTTTTCAGCAGTTTTGCGCCGTGGCGGTCTCGCAGGTGTTCGCCTCGCGTCGTTAACCCCGATCCGCGCTTTCTTGCATTCGTTACCATGAAAACTTCGAATGCTGCGTTTTGAAACGGCCGGGGAATCGCACGGTGAATTCCTGGTCGCCACCCTCACTGGCCTGCCATCTCGCGTGCCCATCTGCCTTGACTATCTGAACCGGCAGCTGTGGCGTCGCCAGCAGGGCTATGGCCGCGGTGGACGCATGAAGATTGAAACAGACCAGGTGCGCATCGTCTCCGGCGTCCGGCATTCGCAGACCATCGGCTCTCCGATCGCGATCCTCATCGAAAACAAAGATTGGAAAAACTGGTCCGACATTCTTCCTGTCGAAGCTTCCGATGGCGGCGCAACGAAATCGAAACCGGTCCATCGTCCTCGCCCCGGCCATGCCGACCTCGCCGGAGCGATTAAATATGACTTCGACAACGCCCGCTACATCCTGGAACGCGCCAGCGCCCGCGAAACCGCTGCCCGCGTGGCAGTGGGCTCGCTAGCTAAAACCTTTTTGAAGGAGTTCCAAATCGAAGTTCTCAGCCATGTAGTCGGCGTTGGCCCGGTACGTCTCGAGCGTCAGGCCAGTTGGGACGAACTGACTGCGCTCAGCCAGCGAGACGAAGTTTTACTCGGCTGCGTGGATGCTGAAACCGAAAAGCGCATGAAAGAGGCCGTCGATCACGCGTATCGCACCGGAGACACCATCGGCGGCATTTTTGAAGTGGTGGCTCATGGACTGCCCCCGGGTTTGGGCTCGCATGTAGCCTGGGATACCCGTCTCGACGGTCGCCTGGCGCAGGCCATCGTGTCCATTCAGGCTGTAAAAGGCGCAGAAATCGGGTTTGCCGAAGAAGGCGCCATGTCTTACGGCTCGACCGTTCAGGACACGATTCACTACGATAAGCAGCAGAGCGAATTTACCCGCGGCTCGAATCGCGCGGGTGGTCTGGAAGGCGGCATGACGAACGGACAAGACGTTGTTGTGCGCGGTTTTCTTAAACCCATTTCCACCCTGCGCCGTCCGCTCGAATCGGTCGATCTGCCCACGCGGGATTCAGCTCTGGCCGCCTACGAACGCAGCGATGTAGCCGTGGTACCGGCGGCTGGCGTGATTGGTGAAGCTATGGTCGCGATCACACTCGCGTCGGCCTTCCTCGAAAAATTTGGCGGCGATTCTCTCGGCGAAACGCGGCGCAACTTCGAGGGCTATCTGGCCCAGGTGAAAAGTTTTTAGGATTTGTAAGTCATTCGATGGTCAGAACAATATTGAAATATGGCGAGCCTGTTTTGGAGAAGGCCTCCGAACCCGTCACTGATTTCGATACGCCCGATTTGCAAGGGCTTATCCAAGACATGTGGGAGACAATGTACGCCGCCAAAGGTGTGGGTCTCGCCGCGCCGCAGATCGGCGCCAATAAGCGCATCTCAGTCATCGACATCAGCGTAGGCGAAGACGAAACCAAGAAGATCGTCATCATCAATCCCGAAATTATTTCGCGCGATGGCAAGCAGACCGGCGAAGAAGGTTGCCTCAGCCTTCCTGGTTTTCGTGAGCCCGTTACACGCGCCAACAAAGTCACGATTCGCGCGCAGAATGAAAAAGGAGAGACCGTCGAGATTGAAGGCGAGGAACTGCTAGCCCGCGCCTTCGAACACGAAATCGATCACCTCAACGGCATCTTGTTTATCAACCATCTCAGCGCCCTGAAGCGTGACATCATTCGCCGGAAAATCAAGAAAATGCAACGATCCGGCGAGTGGGACTAAGTCATTCGAGCGGTATGCGGGTCGTCTTTCTTGGTACACCCGATTTCGCAGTGCCTTCACTCGATGCTCTCGTGCAGCAGCATCAAGTGGCGGCCGTCTTCACCCAGCCTGACCGCCCGAAAGGACGCGGCAATCAACTCGCCGAATCGCCCGTGAAACTGGCGGCTATGAGGCTCGGCATCCCGCTGCACCAGCCCGAGCGCATCCGCCGCGCTCCCAATCCTGAATTGCTGTTGGAGCTGGGGGCAGACGTTATGGTGGTGGTCGGTTATGGGCAAATTATTCCGCAGAGCATTATCGACATCCCGCCTCACGGCATCTTGAATGTTCACGCTTCGTTACTGCCCAAGTATCGCGGCGCTGCACCGATTCAATGGGCCATTGCCAATGGCGAAACGGAAACTGGCGTGACCATCATGCGTATTGACGCCGGTCTTGATACGGGCGACATGCTGCTGAAACAAACCTTGCCGGTTCTCACGGACCAGACCGCGCCCGAACTCAATGCCTGCCTTGCGCCACTCGGAGCTGAGCTGCTTCTCGAAACAATGCGGCAGATCTCAGCGGGAACCGCGCACGCCGAAAAGCAAGACGACGCCCTGGCTACGCTCGCTCCCATCTTGAAGAAAGAGGATGGCCTGATCGACTGGCGCCGGCCCGCCGAAACGATTTACAACCGCCTGCGCGGCTTCACGCCGTGGCCCGGTGCCTACACTACGTATCGCGGAGCCCAGCTACTCATTACACGAGTCCGGCCTGCTGAATCGGCTGACCTCAGTCCAGGTCGGTTGCACATAGAAAAGCGGCGTCTGCTGGTGGGTGCGGGCGACCGCACCACGCTCGAGATCCTGGAACTGCAGCCCGCCGGCAAGAGTCGCATGACTGCGGAAGCTTTTCTGAACGGCTACCAGCCCGGCCCAAATCAAACCTTCGGAGAACCAATTTGAATCTTCCTCTTGGCTACCGTTACGCATCCATCTACGCGGGCATCCGTAAACAGGAGCGGGATGACCTGGCATTAATCGTTTCTGATAATCCTGCTGAAGCGGCTGCCGTCTTCACGCAAAACGTCGTGCAAGCCGCTCCGGTCCGCCTGGCCAAACAACATCTGAAATCGGGGCGCGGCGAACTCAGCGCCATTCTGGTTAATGCCGGCAACGCAAATTGTGCCACCCGCACCGGCGATAAAGTCGCGCTTCTTTCCTGCAAGGCAACAGCTAAGGCATTGCGCACCAAAACGCGCCGCATCCTACCCGCCTCGACTGGCGTGATTGGCGTAGAGCTCGATCCCAACTTACTTATCGATCCCCTTCCCGAACTCATCTCGCGGCTCTCACCTTACAATCTCGAAGCTGTTGCCCGCGCCATCCTTACCACCGACACGCGCACCAAAATGGCTTCCGAAGACGTGCAACTACGACGCGGCACCGTGCGCGTCGCCGGCATCACCAAAGGCTCCGGCATGATCCATCCGAACATGGCCACTACGCTCGGCTTCGTAATGACCGATGCCGCTGTCTCGTCGCGTGACTTGCGCGCCATGTTGCTCGCCGCCAACGAGCGTTCCTATAACTCACTGACTGTAGACGGCGACACTTCCACCAACGACACGGTTGCTCTGCTTGCCAATGGGTCTTCCGGAGTAAAGCCCGATGCCAAAGAGCGGCGGGTCCTTCAGGAAGTAATCACCTGGGTGATGGAAACGCTCGCCGAGCAAATCGCCGCCGACGGAGAAGGTTCACGCAAACTCGTGATCGTTCGCGCGCTCGGCTTCGGCTCGGATGACGAAGCACGCAAAATTGCCCGCGCCGTGGCGAACTCGCCTCTCGTCAAAACTGCCGTGGCCGGAAGCGATCCCAACTGGGGGCGCGTCTTGTGCGCGGCCGGCTACGCCGGCGTCTCATTTGATCCTCGTAAAGTCGACATCTATCTGCAGCGCATTCCCGTGTGCAAGTCCGGCTTGGCCGCGCCCTATGACGAAACCGAACTGAAAAACAAACTCGATGAATCCGAAGTTCGTATTCGCATCGTCCTCAATGGTGGAGGTCACGGTCAGGCTCGTTTCTTTACCTGCGACCTCACGGAAGGCTACATCAAAATCAATGGCAGTTATCGCACATAAGTACATGAGCGCAGCCGCTCTCGCGGTCATTCTGATGATCAGCTCCGGCCTCACGCGGGCCGATGAAGCCGCCAATGTGCGCGCCAAGCTTGGTCAAATTGCCAATGCCTTGACCACAAAAAGCCCGGCGGACGCCATGTCGCCCTTTTCAAAATCCTATGCCAACTATTCCAAGTTGCGCGATGATTTTGTGGCCCTCACGAATACCTACGGCATTGCCAATGAAGTCGACGTGGTAGACGAACAAGATTCCGAAAAAGAAGTGACCGCTACGGTTCGCTGGGCCATCACTCTTAACGACACCGGTAATGGCAATCAACGGTCTGCCGAGATCCACGTGCGCCTCGCCCGCGAGAAAAACAAGTGGAAGATCGTGGACTTCTCACCCATCGACATCTTCGATCCGTCCGGCTCCACAACACCTACTGAGCGGAAGTGACTTGCTCGCTTTGCAATAACTCCCGCAGCTTGGCATAAGCACTGGGCGTGACAAGTTGAAAATCAACCGGTAGAGAAGACAGATTCGAAACTTCCACCAGCGCCGCCATAGTCGGAACCGAAGAACTAGCCACCACCAATCGGCCGCATTCCACGCCGATCGGCACCAACCCATGCCGTTTTTCAATATGAGTGGGAAGGCTTCGCATCACGCGTGAACTGATCTCGCCCGGCTGAATGCGCGCCGCTGCCAGGCCCGATTGCAGGCACATCGCCTTACAGAGCTGTTCTTCGTTGACCACGCCGTTGGCCAGCAACAGCAGATCGAGGGTAGATCCGGCATCGAGTTCCGCGCGCGCCCGCGCCATCTGTTCGGCAGACACAAATCCGCAGCCAATCAAAATATCCGCGAGTTCCCGCCTATGCGTGCGCAGACTGTCGCGTTCCGGATAGGCATGATCCGTCTTTTGCCAGGCTAGTGTCTGCTTCGAGCGGCGGGCTGACCAGTACTCTCGTATCGCGCGGACGGCAGCGGTGCAGTTAATCAGGTTGGCGTGAAAGGACCGCAGCGGAACCGTCAACGCAGCGGTCGTGCCAAAGATCTGCCCTACGCAAAGACCGCGCAGTGTCAGGCGGAAACACTGCAACGCCGTCGTGGCAACACACAACGCAGCAACCAGGCTACTGTGGATCTCGAACAGCCAAGGACGATGCAGCACGCTGCTTAGTAGATAATCGAACAATCCTGCCACAAAGAGCGCGTTCGCAACCACGCTCAACGGATTGGTGAGTAACCCTTTGCGATCCCGCCAGAACCAGTACTTCGTCCGCCACGATCCACGCCAGCCTTGCCGTTCCCAGCACTGCAGCGCTATACCGGTGATCCAGCGTGTTCTCTGCCGGATGGCCGTACGCATCGACCTGGGAAAATATTCTCGAGTCGCGACGAAATCGCTCTCGCACTTCTGGAGCGGCGCAAAACACTGGCGATACCCCAAAGCATAAATGCGCACCCCGATTTCATAGTCTTCCGTCAGGCTGCCCGGGTCGAACACTAGCCCGTCCCGTTCACCAGCCAGCCGGTCCAGCACGGTGCGTGCAAATCCGGTACCTACGCCATTCGAAGGGATGAACGAACTGCTCAGTTGGCGGGCGCGCATATCGATCGTTTGAAACTCGGCGAACTCGTCACAATAGACGCCGTGCGTGAGATCGCTAAAAGGCGTCGGCAGTGGCAACACAGGCACCTGCACCATGTCGTAATGTGTCCGCTCGCGATTGATCAAACTTAGTGCCTGCGGATGAATCAAGTCTTCCGCATCGTGCAAAACAACCGTGTCAAAACATGCGCTTTGCGTGCCCTCGAACGACTGCATACCGCGATAGGCCGAGTTCAGACAGTCCGCTTTCGATGTTGGTCCGGGGTCCGCGCACAGCGCCACGTGCACATTGCCGAATTCGCCAGCCAGTTGCTCCGCCGCGCGAACGGTTGCCGGATCGTTTGGATAAACGCCCAGAAAGAAATCGTAGTTGCGGTAGCGGATGGCCGCCAGGTTGTGCCGCACCATGTTTCCGATCACTCCGGCTTCTTGCCAGCACGGTACAAAGATCGCGATGCGTCGTTCAGCCAACGCGCTCCCGGAAGTCTCTCGATCCACCTTGCTCGATCGGCCCCGCAGAGCAGCCGCGCAAATCAAGAGCGGAATGAAATCGTCGATCCCACTCAATAGCAGGACCACCGCCAGCGAGCCTAGTGCACACGGCCAAAGCGGCGGCAGGACCACCAATGCTGCTGGCAGCACGAACTGTAAAACGTCACTCGGCAGGAAAAAGGGCACAATCCCTATTGATAAGGTGCGTGGTCAAGCAGGCGGATTGCAGAAAATTCTTAGATTTTTCAGGGTTTCCGGCCACTCTCTAGCGTGACTGAATTTCCGGCTCCAAACCTTGACTGGGCATCGTTCTGCCAGCTCATTCAACAGCTCATTACCGGCAACGTGCGCCGCAACACTTTCACGCAATGGGAGATGGAGTTGCTGCTCGACCTCCAACTGGTCCATTTGCGCAAGTCGGCACGGCCGGAAATGTTGCGCCGTTATTTGCGAACCATCCAGCGCCAGCAGGCGACCAGCGGCGCTGCCGCTCCCATGCGTTTTTCCCAATTTTTTGAGGCCGAAACCGCGCCTCGGACCGCTTTGCCGGAACTCGTTTTACCGCGCGCCAGCTGAGGCGTCGCTGCAACGGCTGCGGGCTATGCGCTGGGCTATCCTAAATCATGGCAACTACTTCCGGGCCCACACCGAAAGCAGAACGAATGGTCTTCTGCGTCAAACTGCAAAAAGAGCTTCCCGGGCTGGACGAAGTTCCTTTTGATGGACATCCCCTCGGGCAGCGCATCTACGAAAACGTCTCGAAAGAAGCCTGGCGCATGTGGGTGGAGCAGATGAAAATGATCATGAACGAATACCGCCTCAATCTCGGCACCACCGAAGCGCAGGAGTTCCTCTTGAAGCAGATGGAAGAATACTTCTTCGGCGAAGGCGCCGCGCATCCCCCCGGTTACGTGGCCCCCGGCCACTAAATGCTAGCGGTCCGGGTCCGCCAGGTGGGAACACTATATTCCTGTAGCTGTCATGTACCTTTGTACCGTCGAGCCAACCTGGCGGATAGTAGCAGCTCGATCCAGTGCCATGACGGAGGGATGCTTCAGAAAATAGCGGCTCAGCACGAGGCCCGCAAGTTGCATGATGATAAGCCCCAATCGTTCTTCGGGCCGATCGAGCGGCAGCATGCTTTTGATGACTGGCACAGCCTGTTGTTCCACAAGCTCGACAAGCCGCATTCGTGCCATTTCACAAGTTCCAGCCGCTCGCAGTAAGATTTGCAGTTCGTTACCTGCCGCGGGCTCTTCCCAACGATCGAGTATATGCGTCACGAGCGCAACGCCTCGTTTCGCAGGCGCGAGGCTGGCCAGATCGGGCAAACGGAATTCAATTTTAGCCGCGGTTGCGAACAGTTCCTCCTTACTGCGGTAGTACCGCATGACCATCGACGGATTGATCACGGCTGCAGCAGCAATCGCACGGATGGTGGTCTTCTCAAAGCCTTGTTCGGCAAACAGGCGTCGCGCCTCCTGCAAGATCCGGTCACGGTAGCCTGCGAGCGCAGGGGTTTGCCGTTTTCCTGTGTCATCGCCTCAAGTTCCTGGACCCACACGACAGTGGAACCACTTGTATGCAAACAAATGTTTGCATGATATGGTAGCGAGTGTACGGTTCGCAAAGGAGAACACTAAAAACCGATCACTCCCTATGATCTTCAAAAGCGCGTGGCTCGTTTCCGGGACCAGCGCTGGATTCTGGACGGAATCATTAAGCTGATTAGCCCTGAGTTCGATCAAAGCCGGTTGCAGTATCTGAGCTCCCTATGGGCCCCGACTACAAGGGGCCGGTAATGGGATTACAGGCGCTAATAAAACGATGGGACGATATCGCACCGGAGTTTGCCGCCGTGGCACGCCGCTTCGAATTACAGGCCCGTGCCTCGCTCGCGAAAGGCCACGAAATTACCGCCAGCGACGCATTCTTTACGTCCTCGGTCATGTACGGCGGTGCCCAATGGCCCATCTTTGCCAACACTGATCTTAATAAAACGTTGGAGAGAAAGAAGACTGAATGCTTCCTCGAATACGCAAAGAAGGCCGATCACTGCGTGGAAGCGGTTGAGATTCCTTACCGAGGAAGGTCGCTCGCGGCGTACCTTCACCTGCCTCAGGGTTATGCGGGTGGTCGATTGCCGTGCCTCGTCATGATCGAGGGCATGGACGCGTTCAAGGAACTTGCGATTTTCGGGACCGGTGACCGCTTTTTGCGCCGCGGCTTTGCTTGCCTCGTCATCGATGGGCCCGGTCAAGGCACCTCGCTGCTGCGGGAGATCTGGTACGACCCCGACACCTACGGCGAGGTCGGCAACGCCGCGATCGACTGGCTGGCCGGTCGCAACGAGATCGATGCGAGCCGCATCATGGCTTGGGGACTTTCATTCGGCTCGTTTTGGGCAACGCAGATGGCGGCGGCCGAGCCGCGCTTCGCGGCCTGTGCTGTCATGTACACCTGCTTCCAGCCGCATAATTGGCCCCTGTATGAGATGGCCTCCCCCTCATTCAAGCAGCGATTTATGTATATGACGGGCATCGATAATGAGGAGGCGTTCGAGGCAGTTATGGCGCGGATGGATGTGAGGCCGTTAAGCCCAAAAATTAATAGGCCCTATTTCGTCATGGGGGGCGAGGATGACTCGCTCAGCGACATCTCCTGCACAATCAATCATCTCAACGCCGTCACCGGCCCCAAGACGCTTGTCATGTACGCGGGCGAGGAGCACGGCCTGGGCGGTTCACGCTCTTCGCAACTGGGTTTGGCTTTCTTTCCAATTATCGCGGACTGGCTGGCCGATCGCGCCGCCGGTAAAGCGCTTGAATCCACCTACAACCTGGTTGATCGAACTGGGCAGATGCACAGCGAGCCGTGGGGCAAGGAACGGGTCTACCAATACGGCGCACCGCTCGGCGTCGAACAGCTTTTCTCCGACAAACCTCCTGTCGGGCTGTCCTAAAAGTGATTCCAAAGGCGTAGTCCATCCCGGGCGGATTCCACAAAAGCGAGCACAGGTCGCGATTCCGCCACCAAACGAAAGAGGAACTTTGGCGGACTTGGGCGGGGATCGCGAGTCCGTTGTGCTGCGAGGTTCCTTGAGAGGCTCGTACCAGGACCTTTCATAAGGTAGACTTTTATCCTGCTGCCTTTCCTTCTCTCGTACCATCCTTTAGACGCCCAAGCGGGTCCGACGAAATCGAAGTGACGACTTATCTAAACGCCAGATCTCTGCGCAGCGTCTGTAAAGGTTTGAAGCTGATCCTCGCTTTTCTGGCCGTCGCAATCGCGTACGGCGCCACGGACAACCATGCCGTCGCGCAGCGGCTGGCCGCTCGGGCGAAGAAAGCCGCCAATTCCGGTCAGACCGTGCGCGCTTATCTTCTATATGCCGAAGCGGCTGCCCGCGATCCGAAAGATCCGAGCTACCGCGTCAATCGAGATGCTCTCGCCCCGGCGGCCAAACTGCTGACTGAAACCAAAGTCGAAACAGCCGATATCCGCGACGATGTCTTTAGCGCCGAAAACGAAGCCGCTCACCCTGTGCCGCCTATTGAGCGCGTCGCCTCCAGCGACTGGCAGTCTCTCAAACCCATTCCGCAAGTGCATGCCCAGCCGGGAGTGCACGACTTCGACCTGCGTGGCAACGCCAAGTCGCTGATCCAGCAGGTCACTGCCGCGTATGGCGTACGCGCCGTCGTGGATCGTGATCTGACCTCCGGCACTCCTATTCACTTCGAGCTGCAGGGTGTCGATTTTCGTGCCGCCATGGAAGCGATCACCGCCGCTACCCACACTTTCGTTTTTCCGATCTCAGAACAGATTGTCGATTTCGCAGTCGACACCGACGTCAAGCGCAACGAATACGAACCGGTCGAACTGCTCACCTTCCCTCTGCAGGAGGCTCTTACAGAGAAAGACCTGATCGATGCAGCCAATTCTGTGCGCGGGCTGCTGAGCATGCGGGCCGTCGGCTGGGACAGCCTCAACCGCATGGTGATGATTCGGGATCATGCGACGCGCGCTCGTGTCGCCCGCTCACTGATGGAAGCCTTGCTGCTTCCGCGCGCACAGGTCTCGTTCGAAGTGCAGTTCCTCACGCTTGATACCGACCGCAGTTACCACTACGGCGTCACGCTGCAGACTGTGTTTCAGTTCATCGACTTTGGGCGCATCGGCGGTCTCAAGAGTGTTCTGCCCGCAGCGGTTGGCTCCTCAAGTTTCCTGACCTTTGGGGGAGGCGCCACGCTCTTCGGCATCGGTGTGGCGGATGCTCAGTCTTTTGCCCAATTCTCCGATTCCACCACCTCCGCACTCTTCGATGCAACGGTGGTTGTAGCCGACCGCCAGACGGCCAACCTGCATATCGGCGACAAGTACCCGATCCCGACTTCTCTTTACAGCGGCTTCAATCAAGGCGCCGCCTCCATCTACAACCCAGCGCCCCAGATCACGATGGAAGATCTTGGGCTGGTTCTCAAAATCACACCGCATGTCAATGGAGAGGGCGATATCGATATGGATCTCGAAGCGGACGTCAAATCATTGGGCACTCTGACGTTGAATACGGTGCCAGCGATCGCGGAACGGACTTTCAAGGGGAGCGTCAGCTTGCGTGAAGGCGAATGGGCGATCGTGGCAGGCCTCGATTCGTCGACCAGCACGTACTCGCGCAGTGGTCTCGCGGGCATTGGCCAGATTCCGGGATTGAAGCAATTGCTGACCGAAACCATGCGTGATCACCAGACCAGCAACACACTTCTGGTGATTAAACCGACCATTACCCGACTGCCGATGGAGGGCACGGTCAGCCCGCAATTTCTGGTCGGTTCGCGCCGCGGCGAGCGAGTTTTACTCTAAGGCTGATTCACTCGCGGCTCTGCTATCTTCACAAGCATGTCCACCATGCGTGATGAGATCTGCCAGCAGCCGGCGGCCATCGAACGTACGCTGAAAACCGAATGGGTCCGCGCGGAAAAGTTGCGCGCCCACTTTGAGCGCCATCCGGTTCGCCTGATCGTGTTAGCCGCCCGCGGTACCTCCGATAACGCCGCGCAGTTCGGACGTTACCTCCTTGAAATTACCACCGGCATTCCCGTTTCGCTGGCCGCTCCTTCGGTCTTCACGCTGTATCGTGCCGATCTCCACCTGAAAGATGCGGTGGTGGTTGCCATCTCGCAATCGGGTGAATCCACCGACACTAATCTCGTGCTGGAACGCGCCAAAACTGCGGGCGCCTTCACGATTGGTATTACGAACGAGAGTAATAGCACTTTAGCGAAACTCGCCGACGAAGCTTTTCTAGTGCGCGCGGAGAAAGAAAAAAGTGTCGCCGCCACCAAGACGTATACGGGCCAGTTGATGACCTTCTATCTGCTGGCGCACGCCCTCGGCGCATCGTTCGGACCGGCAGACCTGGAGCGTATTCCGGAACAGGCAGCGGCGGCTTTGGAACTCGAAAGCGAACTGCGCGAGCGCGCTCAACGCTACTGCTTTATGCGTCATGCGGTTTGCGTAGGGCGAGGCTTGAATTACTCGAATTCCTTTGAATTCGCCCTGAAGCTGATGGAGACCTGCTACGTGGTTGCCGAGCGATTCTCGTCGGCGGACTTATTGCACGGCCCTATTGCCATGCTGGAACAGTCATTCCCGGCCTTCCTGTTCTGTCCATCTGGACCGACCTGGGAACCGATGCTGGAATTGTTCCACAAACTACAATCGATTCAAGCCGAAACCGTGATGATTTCAGACCGCAGCAATGTCAATGTGACATCGCTGAGCGAGAAAGGCGAGCGGGCGCTTGTGATTCCGGCTCACCTGGCTCACCGGGGAAGCCGATTGCCTGAGGATCTTTACACACCTATTCCCTACGTGATTCCTGCCCAGCTATTTGCCGCCAGTCTGGCGGAAGTGAAAGGGCTCGATCCCGACAAGCCGAGATCGCTAAATAAAGTGACGCAGAACCTGTAAGCGCGTGACTGGCGCTTACTTGCGCGAGCCGCGAGTAGTGCCCTTTAATGCCGATTGACGCCGCTTGGCATCTTTGCGTTTTGGCTTGATGATCTTGAACGTTCCGCTCCCGAAATATTCGGCTTGGTAAATCGTATCTTTTTGCTCAATCTTAGGCGAGCTGGCGTGCAAGCCATGCTCTTTCGTCTGCTGTTCTGCCGTCGGCTGTTCTGCCATCGAAAAACTCCCTTAAAAGTAGAAGCCTTATTGTACCCAAGGCTAGTCGCGGGCAACCGTACTAGAGAGCTCGGCGGAACGTACGACGTAAATTTTCTCGAGCTGGCGCACGATCTCTCCGGCTACTCGCTCAGGGTCTTCTTCGTCATCGAGATCAACGGTCACTTTGATATACAAATCCACTCGTTTCATGGTCTGTTTTGATGGTATCCGCAAAGGTTTACTTAGCGTGAGCGTGGGAACCTAATGGTAGTGCCTTCCTTTCGAGCTCTGGTCTTGCTACATGGCTACGCGTTTCTATTTTGTTACGTGTTTGCCGTGGAGGCGGGCGTACCGGTTCCATCGGACCCGGTGGTGCTGATTATGGGCGCGGCGGTGGGAGATGGGCGGTACTCATTCGGCATCGCGCTGCTGTTAGCGATGACGGCGGTGCTACTGGGGGACATGCTCTGGTATGAACTGGGGCGTTGGCGCGGCCGGTCGGTGCTGGCGCTGCTGTGCCGGTTTTCGCTCGAGCCGGATACCTGCGTGCGGAAAACGGAACTGGGATTCATGAAGCGGGGCGCGTGGAGTCTGCTCTTCATTAAGTTCGTTCCCGGAATGAGCCTGATCTCGACGCCGCTGGCGGGAGCGATGAAAATGCCGCGCTGGCGCTTTCTGCTG
Source organism: Bryobacteraceae bacterium (assembly GCA_965277435.1). Classification (GTDB taxonomy): domain Bacteria; phylum Acidobacteriota; class Terriglobia; order Bryobacterales; family Bryobacteraceae; genus Bog-105. The sequence goes on from OZ255821.1 coordinate 858,934, forward strand.
GCCGATGCGGCGGGGTCGGCGATCTGGGCTACCAGCTATTTGCTGGTAGGGGTGTTTTTCCGGCGCGAGATCGATGAGGTGATCCTGACCTTGGGATTGTTCGGGCGGCGGGCCGGACAGGTTCTTGCTCTACTGCTGGCTGGCTATCTGGCGTGGCGTTATTTTCAACGCTGGCGTTTTCGGAGGGAGCTGCGGATTAATCGGATCGGGCCGCAAGAGGCGTTCGAGCTGATGCAGGGCGAGCAGCCGGTGATTATGGTTGACCTGCGGACACCGGCCGAAATTAAGCGAACCGGCTACAAAATTCAGGGAGCGAGGATACTGCGTCCGGCAGAACTGCGGTCGCACTTTGAAGAGATCCCGCGAAGCCATGAGGTGATCCTCTACTGCACTTGACCCAACGAAGCAACGAGCGCCCGTGTGGCGCTGCAATTGAAGAGAGCGGGAGTGGCAAAAGTGCGTCCGCTGGGGGGTGGATTAGAGGAATGGCTGCGGCTGGACTTGCCGATGGAAGACGTGCCCGTGGAGGAGCCCGAGAAAGACGTGCTGGCCGCCGGTGAACACGGATAAAGCGCGTTAGATAGGAAGAACCTGTATGGACAGTTTTTAGCAAGCCTTCTATTCTGTGTTTGACTTGTCTTCTACACCAATTCTAGATCTCGCTCAAGCGCCGCCTGCAATTGTTTCCCGCAGGTGGCTTTCCCGGCTGATCGGCGTAATTGTGGGGCTGGTTATTACTCTTTTATTCATCCTGGAAGATCAAGGGCAACTGCCTGACTGGCATTGGCCGGCTTTCAATAGTTTGCTGCTCATCCCTGCCATTTACGCGGCTGTCGTCGTGCATGAAATAGGCCATTTGGCCGGGGGCGCGCTGGTTGGCCTCAAGACCGACGCCATCGCCGTAGGCGGATTTATGTTTTTGAAATCGGGCAGGCATTGGGCCTTTCGGTTTGATCGACGCCGCTGGGTGTGTGGTTTTTTTATGCCGACGAGCACGGTTGCTTTCGAGGCGAATCGTTACATGTGGATGATCGCTGCTGGACCACTGGCGAGCATCGCGCTCACAACGCTTTGCGGCATAGTCAGTGTTCGATCCGGAAGTGGGCCGTGGAGTTGGACGGGGGGCTGGATGGGGTCGGTGTTTTGGGTCTCGCTTTTCTTCACGATACTGGCGCTGATTCCGGTTTCGTCAGGCCTGAACAAGTCCGATGGAAAGAGGCTCTGGCTGCTTTTGCGCAGTCCGGAGCAGGCACTCTCGTGGATGGCGCTGCTGGCTCTGCAGTCAGAAGAAAAGAAAGGATTGCGTCCCCGTGAGTGGGATCCAGATCTGGTGGCGCGACTGATGGGCATCGACGAAGAGGCGAGCGAGTATGGGTTCAGCCAGCTGATGTTGTTTTACCGGCGGATCGACGAAGGCGACGAGAGCGCGGCGCTGCTGTATTTGGAAAATGCGCTGGCCGGATCGAAGCGCGGCGGCAAGGCATTCCAGCATGTTGTATTTCTCGAAGCGGCCTGTGCGAGCGCGAGTATTCGCAAGTGTTCTGCCCAGGCGCGCACCTGGAGTAAGCGGGCCTGTGAGCTGCGTAAGCCTGAGTCACTGGACGTGGTGGAAGCGGGAATTGCCATGTGTGAAGGGCGATATGGCGAGGCGGCGCAGCGCTGGGAATCAGCGCTAAGGCGCGTGGAACGGACGCGGCTCGATTCGGGACTGGTCCGGTTTGCCAAAGAGAAATGGGCGGAGTACGAAGTCGTTTGCCGGGCAGCGTGTGGGTAAGTTATTCGGCGTGCAGGGCGTCGAGCGGCAAGATCAAAGAAACGCGGAAGGCTGGAATCGCGGTTGCCAAGGCGGCGCTCCGAAAGCAAACCCAAAGTAGTTTGCGTTCTGGTCAGCGAAAGAAAGACCATAGATGGAGTGAAGAAGGAAAGAGTGGCACGAGTTCCCTCTTTATTGAGGAATACGCGCGGTATACAGCAATGGTTGCTAACCCCTCCTGGTAAAGCGCGCCTGGCACCCGGACCTGAAGCAAGGGGCGTCGTGTACACGAAGGGCTGGGTGGTGGATCTCCTGCTGGATTTGGCCGGCTATCGAGCGGAGAGAAATCTCGTGGATGTTGTGGCCGTGGAACCGGCCGCCGGCGACGGAGCTTTTCTAGGTCCAATGATCGAACGGTTAGTGGACTCTTGCCTCAGACTGGATAGGCCAATTTCCGCCTGCTGCAGTGCATTGATCGCATTTGAGGTAGACGCATGTTTCCGTGGATGTGGTCATGGAAATGCACAACGTCGACGCCTTCCACCAGGAAGTGGATGCCTATCCTGCTATCACAGTGTTGCGCCGGAATCCACAACGGAAGACGGTGGTGGCAAGCGCCGGTCCCGAAGTCCAGGATTCCCGCTCCGGCGAACTCTCCGCCGCCTTGCTGGCGACCGCCACGAGCAGCGCTCCTGTTCTCCTCGCGGGACTGCGCACAGCATTGGTGAATACGTGGTTTAGTGGAACCGATCCTTGGCCCTGCAACTCTCCTGAGCAGCTTGCGCTCCTTCGTCACCTGGAGGAATTGTTTCCGACTTTAGAATCGAGTGCAAGAGTCGGAATTGGAGTCGCCACAGGAAACGACGGTGTGTTCATCACCAAAGATGCCACACTTGTCGAACCCTCCCGCCTACTGAAGCTTGGATTGGCGGGAGACATCGGGGACGGGACGTTGAAGTGGTCTGGCAACTATTTAGTAGACCCTTGGGCCAGCGATGGTCTGGTAGATCTAAACAAATACCTGAGACTGCAGACCTATTTTGATAAGCATGCAGCGGCGCTTAAGAAGCGACATACAGCTTCCAAGAATGTGCGTGGTTGGTACAGAACGATTGACCGAGTGACGCATTCCCTTATCGCCAAGAACAAGCTTTACATCGCAGATATCAAGAACGTTCTCGATCCCGTCCTCGATAGGGGCGAAACTTATCCGCATCACAATTTGTATTTCATTGAGTCGACTAAATGGGACCTCGAGGTCCTCGGCGGCTTGCTGATGTCAATCGTGGGGCAATTCTTCGTCGAGTTCTATGGCGTTCGGATGCGAGGTGGGTATCTTCGATTTCAAGCGCAGTATCTGCGCCGAATCAGGGCGCCCGACCCGCGCTCGCTGTCGAATCTGCAGACGCAAGGACTGCGGGATGCATTTCTCAAGCGTGACCGAGACGCTGCAAACCGGATTGCGCTTGCAATTTACAAAATTGATGAACGCGTGATGAGGTTTGCACTTGGACATCAATAGGCCGTTGCGCAACGCTGTGCGGAGTTATTGGAATGCTCGGGCGGGAAACAAAGAAAAACAGATACAAGGCGGCAAAATTGACGCTGGCACGCGTGGCGAGGTCACGGGCGGCTCGCAAATGGGGGCAATGGAGGTTCTAGTCGCCGACATTCTTTGTGAAGCAGGCCTTAAGAAACTTGATGTGAGAACCCGTACGGCCCTTGAGCTGCCCGGATATTATCGGGCGGAAAAGAAATGGGATCTAATTGTCGTCTCGCAAAATCAGCTAGTCACCGCGATGGAGTTCAAGTCGCAGGTCGGACCCTCATTCGGCAACAATTTCAACAACCGGTCAGAAGAAGCCATCGGGAGCGCGACGGATATCTGGGTTGCGTATCGCGAAGGCCGATTTGGTAAGTCCCCTACGCCATTCTTGGGCTACTTCTTCCTACTAGAGGACTGCGCGAAAGTGAAAACCGGCGTGCGCAACAAAGAGCCTTATTTCAAAGTGGACCCGGCTTTTGAGAAAGCCTCGTATAGCAAGCGCTACGAGTTGCTGTGCCGGCGCCTTGTGTTGGAGCGCGTCTATAGTGCCGCCTGCCTCGTTATGGCGACGAATTCGGCAAGGACAAGGATGACTGAACCGGCGGAGGATTTGACTTTCCGGCGCTTCGTCGCCGCCCTCCACGGGCACGTTGTGAGATTCCTGGAAAGCCAGCCGAATAAGAACAAGCACTGAATTCGCTGCCGCCTTTCTTCCTCAGTTATAGCGGCGTAAGTAGTCTGGTGGCTACGGGCAAGTAGACCGAGGGCGGAGAAAAGCACCCGTGAACCTCACTCGGCGCGCAAAGCTTCGAGCGGCGAAATCAAAGAGGCGCGGAACGCGGGAATGAGGGAGGCAGCCAAGGCGGATAACCCAAGTGTCATGACGGCGACTGCAGTCACCACGGGATTGTAGGGATTCATGCCGTAAAGCTGGTTCCCGAGGAATTTTCCAGCGGCCAAAGTGAGTGGCAAGCCGATCAGAAGTCCGAGAACGATAAGGCTGAAGGCACCGCGTAGCACCAGCGCGATGACGTGGGCGCGATCGGCTCCGAGGGCCATGCGGACACCGATTTCATTGGTCCGGCGACCGGCGTTGTAGGCGGTAACTCCATAGAGTCCGATAGAGGCTAAGACGAGCGAGAGAAGCCCGAAAAACGACGTGAGGCGGGCGATGAGACGCTGCTGGCTGAATTGTAGCGACACCTGTTCGCTGAGCGGGCGGATCGAGATGATGGGGAGGTTGGGATCGACGGAGGCCATGGCCTGGCGGATTTGGGTGGAGGAGAGGCTGGCTCCTGGCTTGGCCGCAACCACAATGTCACGCAGGAAGTGAGAGTTCACCTCGCCCGCGGTGTATTCAGCCTTCGGGAAAACGTCGTGCTGAGCTTCAGGCACGAAGAAGAACGGCTGAACCGGCTTATCGAGGTCGGAGGTCAGATACCGGGCATCTTTGGCGATGCCAACGATTTCGTACTGGCGGGACGCTCCGATTTCAGAGCGTCCGAAGTGTTTCCCAATCGGATATTCGTTTTTGAAAAATCTCCGGGCAAACGCTTCATTGATTACGGCCACGTGCCGCGACGTGGATGTGTCCTGTTCAGAAATCCCGAGCCCTTTCAGGATTGGATTTCCGATGACGTCAAAGTATCCGGCGGTGACGCGATCCCAGGCAGCAAAGATGTCGTCGTTGGGCCCGGGAGCCGAACGTCCGTCCACGTAGATGCCATCGCTCCAATTGTTGCCGCCTTGCGGTGAGTAGATGCAGAGCGCCACGGAAGATACGCCCGGAATCTTTTCTAATGCATCATGAATGCGCCGGTAGAATGGCGTAAGCTGCTCCGGCTGGTAGCCTCCAAGGCGCGGGTCAAAGTTCACGATGGTGCGGCCGACCTGTTCAAAACCGAAGTTTTGATGTTCCAGCCGGTGAAGCGCGGCCGTCAGCAGCCCGGATGCCGATAGCAAAACAAGCGAGAGCGCGGCTTGAAACACCACGAGTGTTCTGCGCGTCCGGGAGCCAGAGCGAGCGGTCGAACGGCCGGCTCCGCGAAGCGCTTCTATTGGATCTACCCGTGTGCTCATCCAGGCGGGAGCGATGCCGAAAGCAACTCCAGTGATCAAAGAAACGCCGAAGGTGAAGAGCAACACTGGCATGGAAGGCGACGCGCTAATGGGTATGCCGGCGAACCCGTTCGCTGTGGGGAAAGCAAAGTGCAGAATCAGGCGGGTGCCGGCATAAGCGATCGCCAGACCCGCCGCGCCACCAAGAAGGGAAAGCAAAAGGCTCTCGGTGAGAGCTTGCCTGACCAATCCCAACGCTCGCGCTCCGAGTGCCACACTCAGCGACGTTTCTCGGCGGCGTTCCATGCCGCGAACGAGCATGAGATTGGCCACGTTAGCGCAGACTATGAGCAGTACAAATCCTGAAACCATCATCAGGATATGAAGCCAGTGCTCGTAGTCCTCGCGCATGCTGGTGATGCCGGCGCCGCCCGGACTGAGAAAAAGCGTCTGCTCGGAAATTTTCGCGCGCTCGGTAGAGTTCATGTCACTCCAGTGCGAGCGCAGCCACTGCTTGAGTTCCACACGCATTTCAGCTTGTAGGGAGGCAGGTACCGCAGCTGGATGGATGCGGCCAATTGCATGTAACCAGTGGATATCAGGCTTGTTCAGGTCGCCAGCCGCCTTCCCCTCGGTGTTCAGCGGTAGAAAGAAATCGGGCGGATCGTTGCGCAGCGTATCGCCAAAGAAACCCGGCGGAGTGACCCCCACTACCGTAAAGGGCTTATTATCCAGATCGAAAAGGCTGCCGATGACGGTCGGATCGGATGCGTACCTTTGCTGCCATAGTCGATAGCTCATTACCGCGACGGGCGAAGCTCCGGCTTGATCGTCCCTGGGCGTAAGCGCGCGCCCGGCATATGCTCTTATGCCGAACATGGCGAAGTAGTTGCCTGAGACGAGTTCGCCCGGATAGCTTTGAGCTGCCTCCCTGACGCCAGCGCGGCGGACACCATACAGCAACCCGCTCGCCGAGAATGCCGCGAATTCTGCAAAGCCTTTGGTGTTGTCTCTGAAGTGTTTGTATAAATCGTACGAGACAAGAGAAAACTCGTTGTCCTGACTATATCCACCCCAGTAGCAGCAGTGTGTTTCCTTCCCGAGACGGTATAGTTCGCCGGAATTCGCGACTGCCAGCGACTTTACTAAGACGGCATGCACCAAGGTGAAAATGGAAGTAGTCGCGCCAATGCCAAGCGCCAGCGTTAGGACAGTAGTTATCGTGAAGGCCGGGGCGTTTCGCAAGCGCCGCAACGTTTGTCGAGTATCCTGCAGCAGGGTTTCCATGAACGGTAATCCTTTCTGGTCACGGTAGTTTTCCTTTGTTGTTTCCAATGGTCCAAATTTAAGCACAGCCTGGCGGCGAGCTTCGCTGGGCGATACACCGGCTTTCAGATATTCGGCAGCTTGCAGAGCCAAGTGTTCTTCGATCTCCGCTTGCAAGCGCGCTTCGTCCCGGCGCGTTTTGGCCGGGGAGATCAGGCGTTTGAGGAATCGTCGTAGCGCTCTCATTTGCGATCTCACTCGGCGCGCAAGGCTTCCAGCGGCGAGATCCAACTGGCGCGGAAGGCTGGAATTAAGGAGGCAACCAAGGCGGAGAGGCCCAGCGTGACGACGGAGATTAGGGTCACCGGGGGATTGTAGGGATTCATGCCGTAAAGCTGGTTGCCCAGGAATTTCCCAGCAGCGAAAGTAAGCGGCAGGCCGATTAGCAGGCCGAAAAGAATAAGGGCAAATGCGCCGCGCAACACGAGCGCTACGACCTGGCTAGGCTTTGCGCCGAGCGCCATGCGCAGGCCAATCTCGCTGGTGCGGCGCTCCGCGTTGTAAGCGGTCACTCCGTAGAGTCCGATCGACGCCAGGACTAGTGAAAGAATCCCGAAGAAGGAAGTGAGGCGGGCGATAAGGCGCTGCTGGCTGAACTGGAGCGCTAGCTGCTCTTTCAGAGTGTTGAGCGAGATGATCGGCAGATTGGGATCGACAGTAGACATAGCTCGGCGGATTTGGGTGGAATTCACGCGAGATCCGGGTTTCGTCACAAGCACGATATCGTGCAGGAAATGCGAGCCGGGTGAGACTTCTTTCGCTGGGGTTTCCGGGGCAGTATCGTGCTGGTCTTCGGGCAGAAAATAGAACGGGGCTGCCGGCTGGTCGAGGTTCGCGGTGAGATTGCGGATGTCTCTCGCAATGCCTACGACTTCATAGTGCCGGGATGCTTCGAGGCCCAAACGTCCGAAATGCTTTCCGATCGGGTCTTCGTTCTTGAAAAACTTCCGGGCAAAAGCTTCATTGATGACCGCTACGTGTTGTGAAGCCGGGATGTCCTGCTCGGAGATGCCGCGTCCTCTGATCATTCGGTTTCCGACAGCGTCAGAGTATCCGGCGGTGACTCGATCCCAGAAAGCAAGATAGTCCGCGTTGGGCCCATGATCGGGGTGTCCATCGAGCCAGACGAGACCGCCCCATTGCGGGCCATTTTGCGGTGAGTAGGTGCAAAGGACCACGTCCGAAACTCCGGGGATGGTCGAAAGCGAATCATGGAGGCGGCGGTAGAGAGGCGTCAGTTGGTCCGGGGCATAACCTGCCAGCCTGGGCTCAATCTTTACCACTGTTCGTCGATCCGGATCGATGCCAAGATTTTGATTCTCGAGTTGGTGCAGGGCGGCTGTGAGGAGCCCGGAAGAGACCAGGAGGATGAGCGACAGCGCTGCTTGCAACACTACCAGTGATTTGCGGGGCAGGCCACCGGCGCGGGAGGTGGAGCGACTGGCTCCGCGCAGCGCTTCGATCGGGTCCACGCGGGTAGCCATCCAGGCAGGGGCGAGGCCAAAGGCGATGCCGGTGAGGAGCGAAACGGCGAAGGCGAAGAGCAGGACCGGCAGGGACGGCGAGGCGCTGATTGGGATAGCAGCCGATCCGGGTACCGTGGGAAACGCGAAATGCAAAATAAGGCGGGTGCTTACAAATGCGATCAGGAGACCCGCCACGCCGCCTAACAGCGACAGCAAAATGCTTTCGGTGAGAGCCTCCCGTACCAGGCTCGCAGGGCGAGCGCCGAGGGCCATGCTGAGCGAAATCTGTTGACGGCGCTCCAGGCCGCGCACGAGCATGAGATTGGCAACGTTGGCGCAGACGATGAGCAACACAAAAGCGGAAACCAGTATTAGGATCTGCAGCCAGTGTCGATATTGCTCGCGCAGGCTGGTGATGCCCGCGCCGCCGGGACTGAGAAAGAGCGTCTGTTCGGGAAATTTTGCGCGCTCGGCCGCGCTCATCTCGCCCCAGTGCGAGCGCAACCATTGCTTCAGCTCCACCCGCATTTCCGCCTCTAAGGAGGAAGGCGCGACGCCGGGCCGGATGCGGCCGATCAGGTTGAGCCAGTGAGTGTCGTACTTATTCAGGTCGGCATCGCTCTCGACGAAGGGCTCGGTATTCAGGGGCAGAAAGAAATCGGGCGGGGTGTCGCGGAGAGTGTCGCCGAAGAAGCCGGGCGGAGCGATTCCTACGACCGTAAATGGCTTGTCATCGATGTCGAAGACTGAGCCAATAACGGACGGATCCGAGCCGTACGTTTGTTGCCATAAGCGATAACTCATGATGGCGACGGGCGGGGCGGTGGGCTGATCGTCGCGCGGTGTGAGGGCGCGTCCTGCGTAGGCTCTTATGCCGAACATAGCGAAGTAATTGCCGGAGACGAACTCGCCCGCGATGCTTTGGGCAGCTTCGGAGCGGCCGGAGCGCCGGATGCCGAAGAGCGGCTGAATGGCGGGAAAAGCCGCTAAGTCCGCAAAGCCTTTGTTGTGGTCGCGGAGATATTTATAGAGATCGTAGGAGAAGAGGGAAAATTCTTTGTCCTGGCTGTAGCCGCCCATGTAGCAGCAGCGCGCTTCCCGGCCGACTTTGTATAACTCGTCAGGGTTTGCCACGGCCAGAGACTTAAAAATGACCGCGTAAACCAGGGTGAAGATGGACGTGGTCGCGCCGATGCCTAGCGCCAGCGTGAGAATCGTGGTGATCGTAAAGGCGGGAGAGTTCCGCAAGCGTCGCAGGGCTTGGCGCGTGTCCTGGATCAGGGTTTCCATAAAAGGCAGGCTTCTTTGCTCGCGATATTTTTCGCGCATGGCTTCGACGGCTCCGAATTTCAATACCGCCTGACGGCGGGCTTCATCGGGCGAGAAACCGGCGCGGAGATTTTCGGTGGTTTGGAGTGCAAGATGCTCTTCGATCTCGGCTCGCATGCGTTCTTCGTTTTGGCGTGTATTGACCCGCGAAGTCAGCCGGTGGAAGAATCGCTTCAAAGCTCTCATTTGAGATCCTCGGCGTTAGCGGCAAAGAAGCGCTCGATGATGGCGGCTGTTTGTTCCCAGCCGCGTGTTTCAGCCTGCAATTGCTTGCGCCCGCTGCGTGTGAGCCGGTAAAAGCGCGCCTTGCGATTATTTTCGGAAGCACCCCAGTCGGAGGCGATAGAACCCTCCTGCTCGAGCTTCAACAGAACAGGATAGAGGGTGCCTTGATTGACTGTGAGAAGATCTCCGCTGATCTGCTCGATACGCCGGGCGATGCCATAGCCGTGGAGTGTTCCGAGCACATCCAGCGTTTTCAGCACCATCAATGCAAGGGTGCCTTGCAGAACGTCCGTTTTCTCTTTCATCTTGCTTATTGGGTTTCCTACAGGAAGTATGGCATGTTTCCTGTGGGAAAGCAAAAGGGCATGTGCCCAGGCACGAGCATGAGATTGGCTAACTTGGCGCAGACGATAGGCAGTACAAAGGCGGAAACCATTGTCGGTATTGGCAGCCACTGTTCGTATTGCTCGCGCAGTCGGGTGATACCTGCGCCACAGGGGCATAGGAAGAGGGTGCGCTGGGGGACACAGCGCGTTCGCTGGGGCTCATCTCCTACTGCGAGCTTACCCGGAGCGAACCGGGCTGGAGATGTGCGTAGAAGGCAAAAAGGCCATCACCAAGATCTAGAATCACGAGATTGCCCCCGACCGTTGAGTGTTCTGCGGAATCCCGTCCCTCACCTCAGTGATCACACCTTCTGCCGCGGCATGCACCTTCTGGCCATAACAGAAGTGGCTTTCATTCTTCTTCTCGTCGCCGGAGAAAGTCTTTCCACTTTTATAGACCATCACCCAATCGATCGCAAAGCGCTGCGCAATCTCGGCATTTCCGTTGAGCGCGGAAATGGTCCTGCGGTGAGAAGAAGCATTGCTCGGACCCGCCGCCGCAAGCCAGTTAGAGCCGCGCAGTGGAGCCTGGATTTGGTGTGCGCCGCTCCTTCCGGAAAGCGCATTTCAATCAGTCGCCCTACAGGACAATGCCAAAGAGCCGTCAGCCTTTATTCCGCGCGCAGAGCATCGATTGGGTCTACCCGCATCGCACGCAGGGTTGGGAAATAACTCGCTGCGACTGAGGCTACGAGCAAGCCGAGAGAGACCGCAGCGTAGGTCAGCGGATCGAGCGGGTTTACACCGAAGAGAAGCGAAGCGAGGAAACGCGTCAGAGCGACTGCGCCTGCTAACCCACAAGCCACTCCGATGAGCGCGAGCACGAAGCCATGAGCCACGAACAAGCGCGCCAGCTCTCGACGGCGTGCGCCCAGCGCCACGCGAATTCCGATCTCGCGCCGGCGCTGGGAGACTGAGTAGGAGATCACGCCATAAATTCCCACTAGTCCGATCAAGAGCGCCATCGCGCCGGCGATCGCCAGCATGACCAGCGTGAATGAGGTGCGCGCGAGTGATTTGTTGTAAATCTCGTTGAGCGTGCGGACCTTGCCGAGAGGAAGAGCCGCATTCAACGACCAGACGGCTTGCTGCAGATCCGTCACCAAGCTGCGCGATCCTGCCCGTTTGCTTCGCGCGATATAAGATATCGTGCGAATTGCCAGGAACGGCTTGCCTTGAAAATTGTCCATTAGCAGCGGATAGTAGGCGGCAGCCGGCGCTTTCTCCTGCACTCCGTCCTCTCGCTCGTCCTGGACGACACCCACGACCTCGCGCCAAGGATCTTTCGGGTTGGCGGTAATCTGCTTACCGATCGCGAGGCGAGGGTCGCCCCACAACTCGCGAGCGAGATTCTCGGACAACATGGCGACTGGACGGCGCTGGTAGATATCTGTCCAGGTGAAGTCGTGGCCGGCAATCAGATGGTTGCGCATGCTGGCCAGCAGTCCGGGCGAGACAAACTTCAACCGGCGTAGCGGCGGCACGGAGTGGTAGGTTTTGTCACGGGCGTACACCTGATCGGAACCAGCCGAGCTCTCTGTCGGAATGACGGTAGTGATTCCAGCGGATGTGACTTCCGGGATCGCGCGGATTTTTTCGAGGATCCCCTGCTCCAATCGCATCACCGCCTCGGGATCCTTGACGGCTGTTTCCGGTATGGTGATGCGCATAGTCAGGGCATCTTTCGGATCGAATCCCGGATCAACGCGGCGCAGCATCTGAAATGTCCGAATCATTAAGCCGGAGCCGACTAGCAGCACGAGCGCGAGTGCCACCTGCAAGACGACCAGCGCGCTGTTGGCTCGATACTGCTGTCTGGTTTGGGTCGATGTCCTGCTGCCACCCCGCAGAACCGGTTTCATTCCGGGACCAGCATATTTGATGATCGGAATCATTCCAAACACGACTCCGGTAATCAGCGCGATGGTGAATGTGAACAAAGTTACCGCAGGATCGATTGAGATTTCATGCAACCGCGGCAGATTTGCCGGAGCTATCGCTACTAGCAATCGAAGTGCACCGTAGGCCAGGCCTAAACCGAAAGCTCCGCCGAGCAGCCCGAGCATGATGCTTTCCGTTAAAAGCTCGCGGGCAATGTCGCTCCAGGTCGCTCCCAGTGCCGCTCGAATCGATAGTTCATGCTGCCGTCCTTCGGCGCGCACGAGAAGTAGATTTGCCACGTTCGCGCAGGCAATGAGCAGAACAACCACGAGCGTTCCCATCAGCACCCATAAAGCGTTTTCGATGTCTCCGACAAGGGCTCGTTTGAGGTAGCGCAGCTTCGGAGCGAGGCGCACGTCTTCAAAAGTCTTCACCGTCAAACCGGTTTGCGGCGGGAAACTGTGCAGTGCGATCGGAATCATGCGTGCGATGTCCGCGTTGGCCTGGTCAAGCGTTACGCCCGGCTTGAGCCGCGCGATGCCGAAGTAGCCGAACTGGCCCAAAAACGCCTTGTTGCGGTCCAACTGCATTGGGACCAGGAACGCCGGATCCTCCTCGAGAAACTGAAAATGCGCGGGCATGACACCAATCACTGTACGTGCGACGCCATCGACGACAATGCGGCGGCCGATCGCAGAGCGGTGACCACCGAATCGTGAACGCCACCATCCGTGCGTTAGAACCATAGTCGGCGGACTGCCCGGCTTATCATCTTTCTCCGAAAACCAGCGTCCCAGCTCCGGTTCCACACCGAGCATCGGTAAGATCTCGGCAGTTACGTCGAGACACAGCGCCTCTTCCGGCCGGGAAACTCCGGTAAGAGTCCGAAGCTCAGAGGTGACCAACCCGATGCTTTGGAACGCCCGTCCTTGTTCGCGGTAGGTGAAATAAAGAAATGGCGACGAAACGACATCGGGGAAATGCACCCCGGGCGCCGTATGATGCAATTCGATTAACTCATCTGCCTGCCGGTAGGGCAGCGGCTTCAGCAGAATTCCATTGAGGACGCTGAAAATCGCGCTGTTCGCTCCGATAGCAATCGCTAAGGTAAGCACGCATACTACGGTGAAACCGGGATTGTGCCGCAAACGCCGGACAGCATAGCGCGCCTCGGACACGCGCGCCGAGATGAAGTTCTCCCATCCGTAGGAGCGCACTTGTTCACGTACGGTCGTCGCATTGCCGAGATGCAGCCGCACAGTGCGCCGAGCCTCATTTGGCGAGACTCCATTGGCCTCCAAGGCCTCTGCAGCCTGTTCCAGGTAGCTCTCGACCTCGTCAGCAATATCCTGATCGGCGACTCGGCGGTTCGTTAGGGCGCGCAGACCGCGCGAGAGTTGACGCCAGATAGACATGACCTACGCCTCCGCCTTCAAGAGCCGCGAGATGGCCGACACCCTGCGGGACCAGTCCGCCGTCTCGTTTTCGAGCTGTTTTTTGCCCGCTCTGGTGAGTTTGTAGACTTTGGCACGGCGCGAATTCTCTGTCACACACCACTCCGCGTCGAGCCATCCGGCGCGCTCCAAGCGCTGCAACGCGGTGAGCAGCGAGCCAGGATTGACCTTGAAAACCCCCTGCGAGATCTGCTCAATACGGCGTGCGATCCCGAAACCGTGTATAGGTTCAAGGCTTAGCGTCTTGAGGATCAGCATGTCAAGCGTACCCTGGATTACGTCGGTGTTTGCTTCTTCCACAGATCCTCCTAAGAAGAGATTGCCGTTTCAGAATAGATTCCTTTGCTATGATTGTCAAGACATGATCATCAGGGGCACTCTCCGGCTCGTCAGTCCAAACGTTCTTGTCTTAGCCGCTTGTTTGCTAGCCCAGGTCTCGGGTCAAACCCCTCCAGCAGTGCCGGCTCCCGAGCCTTCCGCCGAAATCAAGAGCTTATTAGAGAAACAGGTTCAAGATCAGCACCTGATCGGCATCGCTGCCATCGTCATTAGGTCAAACGCGATAGTTGGTATCGCGGCCGCCGGCGTGAGACACCAGGGCCAGAAACGTCAAGAAGAGAGTACGCCACTCGAATCGACTGACCTGGTTCATCTTGGCTCCAACACCAAGGCCATTACGGCGACCATGATCGCCCGGCTCGTCGAAGCCGGCAAATTGTCGTGGACGGCAACCGCGCTGGAAACCTTTCCCGAGTTGAGTAAAACGATGAATCCCGCGTTTCGGCACATCACTATCGAACAGCTGCTCTCCCATCACGCGGGAATTCCGCCGTTCGACACGTTCACGGTAACTTTGCTGAAGAATACGTGGCCTAAGCCGTTGCCTCACCTTAGCGGCACTGAGACGCAGCAGCGCTCCCAGTTCGCTTCATGGGTGCTTAGACGGCGACCAGCGATTACGCCGGGGACCAAATGCCTTTATTCGAATGCCGGTGTCGCGATCGCTGCCGCGATGGCGGAACGGAGGACCGGATTAAGGTGGGAGAACTTGGTCACTTCGTAAGTATTGGAACCGCTGGGAATGCACGCCATTTTCGACTTTCCGCTGTCGGCGGATCGAAACGCGCCTTGGGGCCACGTGGAATACAAGAAGCGGTTCATAGCGGTACGGGCGGAGCGGTACAACTGCCGTCCTACATGCTGCCGGCAGGTGGCATGTCGATGACGCTGGGCGACTACGCGCTATTCCTCCAGATGAATTTGAAAGGACTTCGAGGCGAAGACAGCGCATTTCTTTCTGCCAGGACGATCCAGCGGCTGCACTCTCCGACCATGCACGACCATTACGCCTTGGGTTGGGGTACAAGCCAAATAGCCGACGTGCCATCGAGCACTCACAGTGGCAGTGACGGAAGCTTCTACGCCCTTGTGGCCTTGCAGCCAAGCCGTGACGAAGGCGTCGCGGTCGTTCTCAACTCTAGCGGCGAGCGGAGTTCGGAGGCAGGCCACGCATTGTTGGACACCCTGCTAAAGAAATACGCGGCAGCTCCGAAATAGACGGATTTACCTGGGTCTGTTAGTTCGTCCTATTGCCTTGCGCACGACCCGTCGCTGCGCTGTGGAAGAGTTTTTCAGCAGCATCCAGTGTTTGTCAACGAATCGCCCGTGGCTCCGTTATTTAATTTGTGGGACGGTTATCCAAGTGCAAAGCGGCAGTGCTGGCGGTTTTGCTTTCTGCCACGCTGCTCGGGGCCGGCGGACTGAAGATCAAGAAGCTCAAGGCGAAGGCGAATCCGCCGGCTTACGCAAAGTTCAGCCAACCACTGGACAAGTCAGACCAGGTGAATCACGCTCTCAGCCGGCTGACGTTCGGCGCACGTCCGGGTGATCGGGCGCAAGTGGAACAACTTGGGTTAAAAAAGTGGCTCGACCGCCAGCTTCATCCTGAAGAAGTACCCGAAAACCCGATATTGGCGGCGAAGCTGGCGGAACTCCCTTCGATCTCGATGGGCATTCACGATACGTATACCCATTACCCGCCTCGGCAGTTGATCGTTGCGTATGCACGGGGCCGCGCCCAGCTGCCGGACGATCCTGAATTACGTGATCTCGTCGTCCGTCCGGCGGATCGCTACCTGCAGAAAAAGGGTGCAAAGGCACAAACGGTCTCGACCCTGGCGACCGACGCAAACGACCATGCCGACCTGGACGTAACGATGAAGATGCAGGATCTGCTATCGCCGGAGCAGATTCGCATACTGCAGGAGGGAACGCCCGATCAGAAGCGGCAGATTCTCGCGAGTATTCCGGCCAACCGAGGCATGGATTTCGCCTGGGCTCTGCGACGCGGTGAGCGGCAGCGGCTCTACAATTTCGCTCCCGTCGCGCTGCGCCGCGATTTGATGCTGGCGGTGAACCCGGAGAGTGTGGTGGCGAGCGACTTGAGTGAAGCGAAGATCCTGCGCGCGGTCTACAGCAACCATCAGCTGGCTGAGCTGCTCGACGATTTCTGGCTGAATCATCTCAACGTGTTCGCGAACAAAGGCCAGGATCGTTTTATGATCTCTACCTACGAGCGGGAGACCATTCGCCCGCACCTCTTCGGGACGTTTTACGACTTACTCGTCGCTACCGCCAAGAGTCCGGCGATGCTTTTCTTTCTGGATAACTGGCAGTCGTCGAAGCCGGTTGACCCGGCTCAAGTCAGGCCTGGCCAAAAACGCGGACGCGGGCTGAACGAGAACTATGGACGCGAACTGCTGGAACTGCATACGCTCGGCGTGGATGGCGGCTACACGCAAAAAGATGTGATTGAAGTCGCGCGCTGCTTCACTGGATGGACCATCGCGCAACCGCGAAAAGGCAGCGGTTTCGAGTACAACGACAAAATGCACGACAAGGGCCAGAAGATCGTTCTCGGCCAGGTGATACCGGCCGGCGGCGGCATGAACGATGGCCTCGAGGTGCTCAACATCCTGGCGCATTCTCCGGTGACGGCGCACTTCATTTGCCAGAAGCTTGCACAGCGCTTTGTAGCGGACGACCCTCCGCCCTCGCTGGTGAACCGCATGGCGCAGAATTTCCTGAAGACGGGAGGCAATCTGCGAGACGTGATGCAGACAATGCTGCTCTCCCCTGAATTCTGGTCGCGAGGCGCGTACCAGGCGAAGGTGAAGACGCCCTTCGAGATGGTGGCGAGCGCCGTTCGCGCCAGCAATGCGGACGTTAGATCGGCTTTCGTTCTCTCGAACGAACTGCAGAAACTCGGTGAGCCGCTGTACCGCAAAATCGAGCCGACCGGCTATTCAAGCGCCAATGCCGAATGGGTCAGTTCCGCGGCGCTACTCGAAAGAATGAATTTTGCTCTTGCTCTGACACACGATCGCATTCCTGGTGTGAAGGTCGATTCGGGAAGCTGGCAGTTGCAGGCGGGACACGATCCGATGGCGCTCGCCCGATCGATCCTCGAGCAAAATCCCAGTCCACAAACACAGGCCGCGATTGAGAAGACCCTGGCGAGCAACCAGATTCAGAACCAATTGATGCAGACAGCGCACACTGGCCCTCCGCAGACGCCGGGCCTGGTAGCGGGGCTGACTCTTGGCTCTCCCGAGTTTCAAAGACATTAGGTATAGAAGGAGTAAATGGATGCCATCCCGCAGATTATTTCTAAAAAATTCCGCTCTGGCGATGATGGGCGTCGGTTCTGTCCCGACCTGGCTTTCGCGCGCCGTCTATGCGGCCAATGCGCCGAGCGAGCGCAAGAAAATTTTCATCGCCATTTTTCAACGGGGCGCTGTGGACGGATTGAATGTCGTCGTGCCGCACGGCGAACTTGCTTACTACAATTTGCGCCCGAGCATTGCGATCCCTCGCCCGAATGGGACCGAGACGGGTGCGGTCGATCTAGACGGCCACTTCGGTTTGCATCCCTCGCTTCGCTCGTTGAAGCCGCTGTGGGATGCAAAGCAACTCGCCATTGTGGAAGCGGTGGGTTCACCGGATCCGACACGCTCTCACTTCGACGCACAGGATTACATGGAGTCGGGCACACCCGGCCTCAAAGTGACGGCCGACGGCTGGCTGAACCGGGCCCTGCTGCGCGAGGGAAATGCTTCGGCTATGCGGGCGGTCAGCTTGAGTCCCGATCTTCCGCTAACTTTGCGCGGCAAAAAACAGGCGCTCGCCATCGGCAATGTGAACGATTTTCAAATCAAAGACGCCCAGGCGGCGGTCAGTTTTGAAAACATGTATGGAACGTCGGCCGACCGGGTCTTAAACGGCACGGCTCGCGAAACTTTCGAAGCTGTGAAGATGATGCAATCGATCCAGAAGAATCCATATGTGCCTGCAAACGGCTCGCGTTATCCGAACGGCCGCCTGGGGCAGAGCCTGCAGCAAATCGCACGCATCATCAAGGCGGAGGTCGGCTTGGAGGTTGCCTTTACAGATGTGGGCGGGTGGGATACCCATGTGAACGAAGTGGGTGCGCAGCCGCATCAGGGGCAACTGGCCAACCTGTTAGGCGATTTCGGAAATGCGCTGGCGGCCTTCTCGCAAGATATGGGTGATCGCATGGCCGACATCACGCTTGTGACGATGTCGGAGTTTGGCAGAACCGTGAAGGAAAACGGGAACCGCGGCACGGATCATGGCCATGCCAACGCGATGTTCGTTCTAGGAGGCAGCGTGCAAGGCGGCAAAGTCTACGGACAATGGCCCGGTCTCGATCGGGAGCAGCTGTATGAGGGTCGGGACTTGAACGTAACTACTGACTTCCGTACAGTGCTCGCGGAAATCGTGACGAAACAAATGGGCAATCGCGATCTGCGCTCTGTGTTCCCGGGCTTTGCAACTAAGACGCCTACCGGGATACTCGTCGCCTAATTGCTGTCCGGGACCAAAGTCCGTAAAGGAGCAACCCGCACGCTGAATACCTGTAGAGGGTGCAGATCAGCACCGCTGCTCTTATCGGTTTGCGGGTTTGCGACGTAGTACAAATCGTTTCGCACGACGACCCCGGTCGTGATGCCATCGAACGCTTGATTACGGCGTTCAAGAACCGTAATACCAACGACCTGCCGCCGGTTGTCACTCAATCTGAATTTGACGATCCGAGGCAGCATTGGACCATTCTGAATTGCGATTAGGCTTCGTTCAGTCGTATAAAGGCCATCTATAAACGCGAGGCAGACGTCGTCTGGGTGGACCATAGGCATCACTGCTCCAGAATGAAGATCGATCACATCGATACCGTCCTCCCACGTCGAGACGTAGAGCAATCTATCATTGGCAGAGATAGCTATGCCGTTGGCCGATGTAAAGGTGTGGTGCGGAGCGATTCGTTGAAACATAGTCGTTCCGGAGGGCAGTTGATAGACTGCGCCCTCCGCGGTGTCGCTGACGTAAATGCTGCCGCCCGAGGAGATAGCAAGATCGTTGAAAACGTGTTTACCTGCAAGGGAGGCAGTTCGCCGAAGCTTTCCATTTTCGAGATCGTAACAGCGCAGGCCCGCGCCAGATGGGGTGTTATTTGTGGCCCAGACAGCACCGCGGGCCGAGTCTATCTTGACGCCAAGGACGTAACCTTTCTCTTCGGTACTCGGCATCACGAAGGGATGGCAGTCCCCGTGTAGGGAACATCTGACAAGTTCGGATCTCGCTGTGTTGCCCAGGAGAAAGGCATTCCGCTTGATATCGAAAGCAATGCTCTCGGGACTAATATTCCGCTCGTCTAGAGTGGCGAGCAGCCGACTATTGTGAACGGCGGGTGTCTGCCGGCGTACCTCGTCCATGATCGATTGAAGTTCGGCAGTGTCGCGGAGCTTCGCAAAATCCGGATCGCGCGAAGGATCAAAACCAAGATTTGCCCCGACCACCGTACGCAACTGCTGTATAGCCTTCGAAAATTGGCCGCCCGTCGCGTAGGTATTGGCTATTTGCAATTCAATCGCGGGTCTGTCATTCGCCGTAGAGAGCAGCCTTTCCAACCGTTCCAGTTCTTTCCTGAATTCGCGCTCGTCTTCAACCGTGAGTTTTTGTGTCGGCGGTAACTGGGCACACGCGGAAAAGGCGAGCAGCAGAACCGACAACGCGGCACAGGCAAAGCGCAAACTCATTCACCTAAGCCTCATCCGGGGAACTCGTTAGGGTGCGACATCGCATTCCAGGTTACCCCTTAATCACGCCAGCCGGAAACTATTCAGAGCGCGACTCGCCCAGATCAGTTTTCTCTGATACTTCCCTGAGAGCCATCGGGCCCGTCCGCTACTTAATGGATGAGACCTTGATGAAGCCAAAAATTTACAAAATCGGACCGACCTGGATTCTTTGGGTACCCGGCGTGCGCGTTTACCGGTTCACCAGCTGGGGCAGCGCTATGCAATACGCACTCGATTCCGACAGCCGGGCCAGCTAAATCAGCGCTTCTGCTGAGCGAATTCCCAGGCGTCGGTCACGATTCTGTCGAGATCCGCGCGCTTGGGCTGCCAGCCGAGCGTTCGCTGCAATTTGCTCGAATCAGCGACCAGGCTAGGCGGGTCGCCCTCGCGGCGCGGCCCGAAAGTGAACGGTACATCTCGCCCTGTGACGCGCTGCACCGATGCCAAAACTTCTTTCACTGAATGACCTACCCCAGTTCCCACATTAAATACATTCGAGGGCGCGCCGTCAAGCAGGCTTTCGACCGCGGAAATATGCGCCTCGGCCAGATCGCTGACATGAATATAGTCGCGAATGCAGGTCCCATCGGGCGTTGGATAGTCTTCACCGAACAGGGTGACCGGCTTACCGGATTGCACGGCTTTCAATATCAGCGGAATCAGATGAGTTTCAGGATCATGACGTTCGCCTAATCCCGCTCGCGGTTCCGCGCCGCAGGCGTTGAAGTAGCGCAATCGAATGCTGCGGAAATTCCGATAGCGGTCGAGCGTTTCCAGAATTTTCTCGACCATCACCTTCGACTCGCCATAGGGATTAATGGGCGCTATCGGTTCTTCTTCAGGAATCGGGATCGTCTTTGGAATGCCGTACGCGGCGGCGGTCGAAGAGAACACCAGCTTATTCACGCCGGCGTCGAGCATGGCTTCAAAAAGCGTCAGGGAGCCGCCGACATTGTTCTCGAAATAGAGCTCCGGCACCTGAGTGGATTCGCCGACTGATATATACGCGGCAAAGTGAATGACGGCTTTGATTCCCTCGCTGCCCAGCAGATCGATTAATTTCTGTTTGTCCCGCGTATCTATTTTTCGCAGGATGTCATCCGGCACGGCATCGCGATTACCGCGCTCGAGATTATCCACTACAAGGACCGAATGCCCGCGCTGTTCCAGGGCGTAGCGGGTATGTGAGCCGATGTATCCGGCCCCTCCGGTTACCAGGATTTTGGCCACGTTCCGAGTGTAGCCAACTCTACGTCCCGGCATAGAGTGTGGAAGGACATTCGCTCGCTAACCGCTGATCCATACCGCGAAGGTATAGTGCCTGTATGGAGCTTCGACATTTTCGTTATTTTGTCGCTGTGGCCACTGAGCAGAACATCAGCCGCGCGGCAAAGCGTTTGCATGTCTCACAGCCACCGTTGAGCCGCCAGATTCGCGACCTCGAGGACGAACTCGGAATCGCTCTTTTTGAAAGAAGCGCAAAATCCATCGAGCTGACGCCGCTCGGTCAGCTTTTCCTAGTCGAAGCGCGTGCTGCTTTGCAGCGGGTGGATGACGCTGTAGCGTTCATACAGGCCGCTGCTCAACGAAAGAACGATTATCTTCGCGTGGCGCATACGAACGCGATCGCGATCGAACTTCTGCCCCGAGTGCTGCGCGCCTTTCAACGCAAGCACAAGCGAACAAAGATTGAGCTTTCTGCAATGACAACGCAATTGATCGTTCGTGGCCTACAGTCGGGCAGTCTGGATATTGCTCTCACAGTGGGCGGCGAACCGGAGAAATCGCAGGCACTCTGTTGTGAAACGCTTGGCTCGTATGGGATCCGGGTTGCGACTCATCTGAGACATCGTTTCGCTCGTCTGAAAGAGGTTCCTTTGCGCGAGGTCGCCAGAGAGCCGGTGATGGCGCTCTGTCGGAATAATTATCCCTGGTACAGCGGCTTCGTTACGACTCTTCTCAAGGCATATAACGACTCATTCTGCATTGCCGAGGAGCACAATAACACGCAAAGCCTTATTGCAGCGGTGCAAGCTGGAAGAGGAGTTGCCCTCTTTTACGAGACCCTCGCCCAAACAGCCTGTCCGCGTATCGCGGTGCGGAGTCTGACTCCTTCTCCCCGTTCACCGATCGTGCTCCTTTATCGAGACGAACGACTGACGCCTTTGATGAAAGACTTTATCGAAGCCGCACGTTCGGTGATGCCGATTGAGCGAGCACGACGGGCTGTACTTTAACCCACAACAAAGGAGCACCACCGCTTCGGTTAAACAAAGTCCTTAACTATACCTGAAAAGTAGGCATACGGACCGACAAAGTATCCTCCAATCTCGTCGCATAAATCACATGCGAGGCATCTGTATCAGTTGAACTCGACGGGCGTCTGCCACATGCAAGTCGCGTCGTTATTTCTAAAGGAAGAGGAGATTGCATGGCCACAACCAAACAAGTAGCTGCAATGGTTTCTAACGGAGATGAAGTCATCGAAACATTTGTCGATGAAACAGGTCTCGCTGTTGTTATCGTGCCCTTGTACGGAAAGGACAGCGTTGCGGATTTTGACGAGTTGCCCGCCACTACTGCTAAAGCCGGATTCCAAGTCTTGAGGGCCCGGCCGCGGGGCAGCAGATGCAGCTCGGGCTCCACGAGCGCTTCACTTCACCGCGGAGACAGGCAGACTGTTTGCATGAATCACCGAACTTCTACACGAGCGGGCATTTCATCGGTTTTCACGTTGGCGGAGTATCCAAACAACGTACGGCAGGAGAATGGTTTAATCACCTGGCGCCTACGGCGGGTTCAAGAGTACGTTGATTTGCATCTTGCTCATCCCATTACCTTAACGGATCTGGCCAATATCGCGGGTCTCAGCAGAATGCACTTCGCTGCCCAGTTCCGCCGCGCGACGGGTGTGCGGCCTCACGACTTCGTCCTGCGGCGACGGGTGGCGCGCTCTCAGAAAATGCTGCTCAGTTCCGACCTGTCCATGGCTCAAATCGCGTTGAGCCATGGATTTGAAACCCAGTCCCACTACAGTGCAGTATTCAAACGAATGGTAGGCGAAACGCCTGCCCGCTGGCGCTCTCTTCAGAAGAATTGGTTGAGCCATACCGAAATACGGTTCGGTTATAAAGAAGCGGAAAAGGCCGGCGCCCAATCCTAAAAACAACATTCGACCGACCTGGTAGCTGCCTAACGCCTTGGGTCCTTACTTCACCTTCACCGGCTCTTTATGCTGCTCGATGCGGAACTTAACGTGGGGTCCGCCGATATCAACCGCCAGAATGTTTAAGGCTTCTCCAAGGAGTGCCAGCAACGTCCCGACCGGGCGAGCAACTCATCCGCCGCTTGGGGTCCTGTTGATCCCGACGGATAGTTCGGAAAAGACTCTTTGGGCGGTTCGCTCCACGCCTCCAGCAGCGGCTGCACCATTTGCCAGGCTGCGTTGATGAAATCCGCACCCTGGAAAAGCGTCCCATCACCGAGCATCACATCATGCAGCAAACGCTCGTATCCCTTGCCATGGTTTCCGAACGGACCTTTCGGCAATTGAAAACTCAGCGCGCTCTCGTCGACTGCGCTCTTCAGCCCAGGCGCCTGGGAGCCAAAACGCAGAGAGATACCCGGCTCAGGCTCCAGATTAAACAGCAGCTGATTCGGCAGTTGCTGCTTGTTCTCGTCAGGGAAAAGCTTGGCGGGTGTTGGCTTGAACGTGATGACAATTTCCGTTAGCGCGCGTTTTAAATGTTTCCCTGTCCGCAGGTAGAACGGTACGCCGGACCACCGCCAGTTGTCCACATAGACTTGCATCGCCACATAAGTCTCCACGTAAGACGCCGGGTTTACGCCCGGTTCGGAACGGTACGCCGGAACCTGCTTGCCGTTCATCACGCCTTCCCCGTACTGCCCGCGTACCGCATATTTCGACACGTCGCCGGGGCGAATGAGTTGAACCGATTCCAGCACGTCCGCTTGTTTGTCCCGCATGTGGGCGGCGTTGAAGGAAACCGGAGGCTCCATGGCGACCAGGGACAGCATCTCGGCCAGGTGATTAGGGACCATGTCGCGCAGAGCGCCGGATTTCTCGTAGTAATCTGCCCGGCCTTCTACTCCCACGATCTCAGCGGCCGTAATCTGCACGTTGTCAATCGCCGATCGATTCCAGAGCGTTTCAAAAACCGTATTCGAGAACCGGAACACCGTCAAATCCCGCACGGAATCCTTGCCCGCAAAGTGATCGATCCGGTAAATCTGGTCTTCGCGCAAGCTTTTCTGCAACTCCGCCGAGAGCGCTTGCGCGGAGGCCACGTCATGCCCAAATGGTTTTTCAATCACCAGGCGCGCCCATTGTTCGTTGTCTTCCGTCAACAAGCCCGCTTGCGACAGTTGCGCGGCGATGGAAGAGATGAAACTCGGCGCGACCGCCAGGTAGAACAGGCGATTCCCGGCAGTCCCCCCGTCTCCGCCCAGTTTTGCTGTCGTATCTTTCAATGACGAGAACAATCCCGCATCGTTGAAATCCCCGCTTTTGTAGGAGGCTCGCTTCGTCAGCCACTCCACTGTTTCGCCGGCGGCGTCGGCGCCCCAGAACTGTTTGAGGCTTTGCGCGATGTGATCCCGGAACTTTTGATCATTCCAATCTTCCCTGGACACGCCTAAAAGGCGAAATCCATCCGGCAGCGCCTTGATTTCCGCTAGGTTATACAGCGAAGGCAGGAGAAGCCGTTTCGTAAGGTCTCCGCTGGCTCCAAAGATGGTCATCAGGCAAGCGGGAACAGATGACGATGGTGAGGTTGCCATCGGATTAACCTTTTTTCTCCTTGTGGCCGCCGAACTCAAAGCGCATGGCCGACAGCAGCTTATCGGCGAACACCGCGTTGGCTTGCGAAGTAAAACGCGCAAACAGCGCCGTGCTCAACACATCTGCCGGTACGCCTTCTTCAATGGCCGCCATCACGGTCCAGCGGCCTTCTCCGGAGTCCGACACCCGCCCGCTGAAGTCCTCCAGGTTCGGGGACTGCACCAGCGCGGTCGCTGTCAGATCCAGCAGCCAGGACGCCACCACGCTGCCGCGGCGCCACACTTCGGCGATCTCCGGGAGCGGCAGATCGTATTGGTAATGGTTCGGGTCGCGCAGCGGCGCGGTCTCGGCATCGAATGTTTCCTTGGTACGTCCGACATTGGCGTGCTTCAGGATATTTAGCCCTTCGGCATAGGCCGCCATCATTCCATACTCAATCCCGTTATGAACCATCTTGACGAAATGACCCGCGCCTGCCGGTCCGCAGTGCAGGTAGCCGTCTTCCGCCGTAGTAGCCGGAGCCTTGTCCCATCCCGGAGTCCGTTCGACCGAGCCTCGGCCGGGCGCCAGAGTTTTGAAAATGGGATCGAGATACTTCACAGCCTCGTCCGTCCCGCCGATCATCAGGCAATAGCCGCGCTCCAGTCCGAACACGCCGCCGCTCGTGCCGACATCCACCCACTCGACACCCGCTTCGGCAGCCATCTTCGCATGTTTCAAATCGTCTACATAGTAAGAGTTGCCGCCGTCTATGACGATGTCGTGCGGCTGCATTTTGGGCAGCAGATCACCAAGCGTTTCTTCCACTACGCCCGCGGGAACCATCAGCCACACCGCACGCGGCTTTTGCAACTTCGAAATCATGTCGTCGAGGGATGACGACCCGGTAGCGCCTTCTTTCACCCGCGCCTGCACCGCCTCCTGGCTGCGGTCATAGACCACACATTGGTGACCGTCTTTTGTCAAGCGGCGAACCATGTTCGCGCCCATCCGGCCGAGCCCGACCATTGCAATTTGCACTCTTAATTCCTCTTTCCGCCTTTTGCGATTCTTTAGACTGCTGGTTGACAATCAAGCGCGATCCGCGCTGGCCTGTTACGTAGGTCCACATCCACTGCACAAGAACGTTTATTTTAAGACTGTTCTGTCCCAGGTAGAGCAGATGGATGGTTGCCCAAACCACCCAAGCCAAAAATCCGCTCAAATGAAACATGCCTGTTTCAAGCACGGCGTAGTTCTTGCCGACCACCGCTAAGTTTCCTTTGTCGAAATACCGGAAGGGGACGGGGCCGACTTGCCCGCCACGCGGCTGCGAATTAACTTGCCCGCGTAGCGCCCCTGCTGGATAGCTACCTGCGCCACGCCGGGCAGAGGCTTTCCATCCTGATCCAACGCAGCCATATTGCCAATCACCAGGACCTCGGGATGATTCGGAATCGTGAGATCGCCCTTGACTCGGACCCTCCCGGCTTTGTCTGTCTCTGCGTTGAGTTGCTTGGCCAGTGGAGAGCCGCTCACGCCCGCCGTCCAAATCACCGTTCTGCTGGCAATATGATTTCCCGCGATCGTCACTCCCCCTTCATCGACCGAATCCACGCCCTGGCCGAGATGCAGTTCCACTCCCAGCGACTGAAGCCGCCGCTTCACTGCTTCGGAGATCCGCGGAGAGAAACTAGCCAGAGGCCTGTCGCCTCGATCCGCCAGAATGATCCTGGCGGTGCTGGTATCGATGCGTCGGAACTCCCCCTTCAGGCTGTTACGCACCATAACAGCAATGGCGCTTGCCATTTCCACACCGGTGGGACCGGCGCCCACCAGAACAAAGGTGAGCAGCTCTTGATGGGCTTTCGGATCTTCCTCAGCCTCCGCCTGCTCAAGAGCGGCCAGGATTTTACTTCTGATAGCGGAAGCATCAGCCAGGCTCTTCAAGCCGGGAGCATGCTGGGCGAATTCGTCATGTCCAAAGTAACTATTTTGCACGCCGTCCGCAGCGATCAGGTACTCGTGATAAACCCGTACGCCTTTGCGATCGGCCGTATCGACAGAAACAAAGCGAGACGCGGTGTCAATTCCCGAAGCGTTGCCGAGTATCGTTGTCGTGTTTTGGTATTTCCGCACGATTTCACGAATAGGCGCACCGATCTGGCCGGGCGCCAGCACGGAGGTGGCAACCTGATAAAGCAAAGGCTGAAGGGCGCAAAGGACGCGGCTGCGCGCCACTTGTCCAGGAAAAACCTCCCTCGTTCTTGGGGTGGCGCGATTGATTCCGCGGCCGTTTTGCGCGTGTTCCTCGGAACCATGGTGATTCTGCCGATCAACCAGCACCACCTCCACTGGAGCCTTCCGCAGAACCTTGGCTGCCGAAGCCTCCGCCGATAATTATTACCACTAGATTTGGTTTGGACATTACTCGACGCAACGCACCATTAACACAATGATCGAGATAACGCCCCGGAGTCTTACAAGATCGCACGGCCTTTGTTCAAATCGCACGATGGCAGCGCAGCAGCGGCGTTTTTGCGCTCAAGTTCGGAGACAATCGAAAGACACCGGAGAATGTGTCGACAGCCGCTCACCCTCATTTCGTTATGCCTTCTATTGACAGGGCGGATCGGGGCGCAGTTTTCACCCGGGCAGTTGCCGGCCTCACCTTCGGCGGACTGGAAACCGGCCGCAACGGAAGATTACGCAGCCGGTTTGCGGAACAACCCACGACATTATTTCGCCACTGATCCCAATAAAACGTATGCCTTATACGAGTTGATCGACCTTGCGGAAGAGCAGAATCCGAAATCGCGCGGCGCCTGGGAACAAGTTAAGCAGCAGGCGGCGAAGCTAGGAATTGCGCGCAGCGCGCTTTATCCCACGCTGGCGATCAACGTGGCGGCCATCCAGGCGCGCGAATTTGTTCCATTTCCCTCCCTGGCCAAGGGGTTTCCGAGCGGAGTGATTCGGCAGGACGTGACCACCGTCAATCCCCTGCTTGCGTTGAATTACCTGCTCTTCGATTTTGGTGAAAGACGGGGAACCATCCAAGCGGCGGAGGCCAACTTATTCGTCGCGGGCACCGCGCTAAACGACACGCATGAGCAGATTGCGCTTTCCGTGACCACCAGTTATTACAAAGTACTCAGCATCAAAGGATTAGTGGAAGCCGCGCACGCCTCTTTAAGAGACGCGGAGACCACCGAGCAGCAGGTGCGCGAACAGTTAAGTCATGGGCTGGCCACGCTGCCCAACTACTTAAATGCGCAAGCGCAGCGCGAGCAGGCGGCCTACAACCTGGAAAATGCCATGGGCAACGAGCAGACCGCACTTTCGGATCTGGAGGCTGGCGTGGGATTACAGCTCGCCTCGGCGCTGCTGGTCAAGAGCATCTCGGCTATGCCGGAGCGAAATGAGCTGGAGGATTCGGCGGAGCATTTAATAGACCGGGCTTTGCTGCAGCGGCCTGATCTGCTGGAAGCAGTCGGACAGATCCGAGCGGCCGATGCCGAAATTAAAGTAGCTCGTTCCGCTTTGTATCCTAGCGTGACTTTTCAGGCGGACGGAGGATACGATTCGCTGCGGACACAGACCAATTTTGGTCCGGCGCCGTATCTTCACGCGCCGAACTGGCGGGGAGAAGTATCGCTCAACTGGACCGTTCTCGATGGACGGCGGCGCTATCAGGTCATCCAGGCCGAATCCGCAAAACGCTCCGCTCAGGCACAGCTCAACTCAGCCCGGGATCAAGCCGCGAACCAGGTCTGGTCAGCTTATGTAGCGGCCAAAGTGGCTTTTCGACGCCTGGATACTTCCAAAACGCTGCTCGCGGCCGCGCAAACTTCGTACGACGCTGCAGGAACCTCTTTCGCACAAGGCTTAGCCACCTACACCGATGTCCTGAATGCCGAGCAGTCTTTAGCCCAGGCGCGAAGCGAGCAAGTGCAGGCGCAATCGCAGGTGCTCAGCGGGTTGGCGCAGTTGGCTTATCAAACTGGTGATTTATTAGGCTCAAGATTTCTCCATGCGAACCGGAATACAAAATAGGTTTTACTTTCTTTTCCTCGGATGTCTATGCTTGGTCTCGGCCTGTACCCGCGCGCCATCCGTAGACATCTTGGGTTCTTTTTTTCCGGCCTGGATTATTTGCTGCTTCGTGGGAATCGTGCTGGCGATCATTACTTATTTCATATTCGCGCGCCTGGGGCTGCACCCGGCAGTTCCTCTCCAGGTGCTCACGTATCCGTGTCTTGCCGCTTCGTACACATTCTTGACATGGTTGATTTTTTACAGCTGATAGTTATGAGCGCAGATCTCAGTTAGGAGCAGTATGGCGGAACTTTCTCCGGGAAAGAAGCGGTTAGGACAAGTCATCGCAATCATCATTGTTGTCTCTACGGTGGTGCTGGCCGCGCTGTCGCTTTGGGCGACAAACATCGACCAGCGGACGGACGATGCGAACGTGGTCGCCAACTACATCGGCATTGCCCCCGAAGTGAATGGACGCATCATCCGGCTGCCGATTCAAGACAATCAGTATGTCCGCAAAGGCGCCCTGCTTTACGAAATCGATCCGCTGCCTTATCAATACAAGCTGCAGCAAGCCATCTCGTCGCGAGACAACCTGGATCAGCAGATCATCGACGAGCGGCGCAAAATCGCATCGCAAACTTTCAACGTGACGATCGCAACTAGAGGCTCGGTGGCCAGCACGGAATCACTCGGCGGCGCGCGGGCAGCTGCGCAGGCAGCAGAAACGCAGATTCCGCAGCAGGAGGCGGCGGTGGAGAGCGCTGAGGCGCAGTATAGCCTGGCGGCTAACAACCTGTCGCGGGCCGAACCTCTGCTGGCAAAGCAGTTCGTCACTTCGCAGCAGATCGATCAGCTGCGGACCACGGCCCGCTCCGCTCAGCAACAGTTGGGTACCGCGCGGCAAGCATTGAAGGAGATGCAGTCACGTTACGATCAGGCGCTCGCTCAGGCGCGCGCCTCTGTCGCCAACGACGAGCAGCAAAAGCTGAAAGTGAAACAATCGGTTCTCGATGTGGATCGCCTGGAAACTTTGCTGACGGAAAAATTGGCGCAAGCGGCTGCTGTGAAATCCGCCACTTATGACCTCCAGCGATGCCGCGTATATGCACCCTTCAACGCCCGCGTCACCAACCTGAGCATCTCCGTTGGTCAGTACGCCACCACCGGCGCGCGAGTCTTCGCGTTGATTGATACCACGGCCTGGTGGGCATTGGGCAACTTCAAGGAAACGCAATTGCATCACATCGCCCCCGGAATGCCCGCCGACATCTATCTCATGACCCGGCCCGATCTGCATTTTCACGGCGTAGTCCAGAGCATCGCATTCGGTGTCTCGCCGGAAGATATTACTGGGGCACAGAGCGGAACTTTGCCTACCACCAATCGAACGCTGAATTGGGTTCGGCTGGCGCAGCGTTTCCCCATCCGAGTGCGGGTGCTCGATCCCACTGCCGATTTATATCGCATTGGCGCTACGGCTACGGTGATCATCCGGGGGCATGGAACCAGCATCGCGATTCCCGCTGATCCCAACGTCAGCAACACGGCAATTTTCCGCAATCTCGATGGCAACCCTCAGTCAGCCAATTATTAAAAACCGTCCGCCTGACTCAGCCGCTTGGAGGTTTTTGAAACGCGAACTTGCGCCCACGCCGGATCGGTTGAGCGCGACGCTGCGGGCAACCATCTGCGCTGTTATCGTCACGCTGATCGGGGAAGCGGCCCGCAGCCAGGATCTCTACTTAGCGCTGTTTATTGTTTTGATGCTGCCGAGGGATTATCCCAAGCAGACCTTGAAAGCAGCGGTGAACATTACCGCAATTGTGATTGTTTCTACCATCGTCGCGATATTCCTGCAGACCGTAGCAG
The DNA here is from genome assembly GCA_965277435.1 of Bryobacteraceae bacterium. Taxonomy (GTDB): domain Bacteria; phylum Acidobacteriota; class Terriglobia; order Bryobacterales; family Bryobacteraceae; genus Bog-105. The sequence continues at coordinate 889,206 of OZ255821.1, forward strand.
CGGACTTGGCTTGGGCCCGCGTCCTTTTGATCTTTGCTTCCATCTTTTTCGGCATGCTGCTCGGGCGCAAGCTAAACCAGGGTCTTGTCGGCTTGCTAATTAGCGTGCTAAGCGCGGCGTTCCTGCTTAGCTATGACAGCACCAGTAATTCGGAATCCGTCGTGGAATCAACCCTATGGTTTGCGCTGATGTACATTTTCGGCGTCGTGACCGCCGCGGCGGTTGAATACCTGGTTCCGCATCCCACTCCCCTTGAGAGATTTCTGGACGGCTTTGAGCAGCACTTACAGGCTGCCGGCGCGGTTTTCAAGAGTATGAACGGCGCTTCGTTGACCGACGAAGAACGAAAGCAGGCAGGTAGAGTGTATCGGCTAGCCGCAACGGGCGTTGCGCCCCTCCGGCAAATGCTGGCTTCGGCTTCATCGGCCGGTCTTCTGCCTCTGCAGGATCTTTCTCGATTTAATGCGGTGTTGCCCTTTTTAGAACTGTTGACTGTTTTGGCAGCGCGCCTTGACCAATACGAGTCCCGTGATTTTGACGAGATTCAACGCCAGTTCGCGTCCCGCTTGAGCGAACGCGCCTCACAACTGGCCGAACGCGTCAAGGCGCCGCATGGAATGTCGGAAGAGCGGAAGCCGGAAAGTCTCGCATGGGAAGAGCAAAGCGAGGCGACTGCGGCGCGGCTTCTCGCTGAATCGGGCGAAGTCGCGGATGCTCTGTGGAACGCCTGGTACTTGGAGTCGGAGGTCGGCGTCAAAACGCATCAGTTAGAAGCGCAGCCGCCAGCCAAGCAGTCTTCCCTCTCTCCCCAGCCGTTTTTTGCCCGCGATAATGTTCATTTCGCGTTCAAGACTGCCCTTGCCTGCATTATCTGCTACGTTATCTTCGCTGCTGTGGACTGGCCCGGCCTCGCCACTTCATTAGTCACTTGCGTCGTTGCTGCTGTCGATACCGTTGGGGCAAGTTATCGCAAACTGGCGCTTCGGCTTGCTGGCGTTGTTATCGGCGGTCTGCTGCTCGGTATCGGCGGAATTTCGCTCGTGCTGTCGCAGATGGACAATGTTGTCGAGTTGTTGCTCTATGTGGCTTTCGTCTTTTTCCTGGCGGGATGGGTAGTGAAAGGCAGCCAGCGCCTCTCCTACGCCGGAGTGCAGGGGGCATTAGCGTTTGCGCTGGTGGCGATGAGTAGCCCCACGATTCCCGACCAGATCACGGAGGCGCGCGACCGGTTTGTGGGAGTGCTGCTCGGCGCGATTGTCATGTGGTTCGTCTTCGGGCATTTATGGCCGGTGAGCGCCATTGCGGCGCAAAAAGCCAAGCTGGCGGACCTGATCCAGGACCTAGCCGACTTGTTTGAACTGTCAGCGGCGGAAGGCCCGATCGAAGGAAGGATCGCCCGCTTTTATGAGCTTCGCAAATCAGCAAACCAAGCTATTCTCGCGGCCTATGATGGGGCGGATACAGCCGGTTTTGATTCTCCTCACTATCCAGAGCTGCAGCGAAGCCTGCGCGATTGCCTGGCAAAAGCGCAAGCGCTGCTGATGCTGGAAGTTGTTGCGGTGAGTTTATCCCTGAGACAGGCGATGCATAAAGTAGCGGCGAACATCGACCGCAAACGGATGACAGATGGTTATGCAAGCGCGCTTAGAGAAATCGCCGAAGAAGTGAACACGGGAAATGAAGAGCAGCTTGCAGCCGCGGCACGGCACTTAGCTGAGCTGCTGACCAAATGGGATCGGTCCCTTATTCACGAACATGCGCCTGAACAGGCCCGCATCGTTCAGCAAAGGCATGCGCATATCATCGATCTGCTCGGAAGGGTACACGACTTTTAGCGATTGGTAACTATACCCGGAGCGTATAGATATGTGCCGACAAAGTATCCTCCACGCCTGTCGCATAAAGCAAAGGCGCTGCATCTGTATCGTTTGGAACTCGACGGACGTGACGAGGAGATTGCATGGCCACAACCACACAAGTGACTGAAATGGTTTCAAACGGGGATGCCGTCATCGAGACATTCCTTAACGGCAAAGGTCCCTCTATTGTCATGCTGCCCTCTTATGGGCGGGATGTCGGCGCCGACTTCGACGAGTTCGCGGAAATTGTTGCGCAAGCCGGATTCCAGGTGTTGAGGCCAAGGCCAAGAGGCATCGGACGTAGCTCGGGCTCCATAAATGCTTCACTGCGGGACATGGCCGATGACGCAGCAAAGGTCATTCAACAATTGGCAAATGGGACCGCCGTTGTAATGGGCCACGCATATGGGACTGGAGTCGCTCGTCTTCTTGCTACCTCGCATGGCGATCTTGTCAGAGGATTAATTCTGGCTACGGCGGCCGCTGATAATCCGCCAAAAGATACTGAGGAGCTTCCGTTCATCGCAGGAAATCCCGCGCCTCCGGAAGAGGAACGATTGCAGGCGCTTCGCCGGGGATTCTTCGCTCCCCACCATGATGCCCGGCAGTGGCTGAGTGGCTGGTACCCCGAAACTCTGCAGACGCAGAAGGCGGCGCTTTCGAAGATGAACCATGCCGCTTTCAGTGAAGCGGGCAGTGGCCCGATCCTCCAGATCATTGCGGAAAGCGACCCGTTCAACCCGTTTAGCTCATGGAGGGAACGCCGCGAGAAGTGGGGGCAGCGCGTGACCACCCGGATTGTCGCCGACGCAGCTCATGCACTCTTTCCGGAACAGACCCCCTTTGTCGCTGAAATCGTTATCCGATGGTTGCAGACCATCTGACCGTTAGAACCCATCTAACAGTACTCGCCTTATTTTGTTGTCGAGGCGAACTAAGAAAAGGAGATCGCGATGGCAGAAAATACCGACTTTGGAAGTTTCGGACGCTTTCAGGAAACCCCCGTGAAGGAAATGTCTCCCGAGATGAAGGACGCTTACGACTTCACAATGAAGTTACGCGGCGTTGTACCCGGGCCGCATAAGATTTGGTTGGCAAATCCAACCTTGTCTAAAACGATCGTTCCGACTGGCTATTACTATCAGAAGCTCTCCACCTTGAAGAAGTCTGAAATTGAAATTGTTACGAACATCATCAACAGTCAATGGCGCGCGGCGTACGGGAACTACGAGCACGAGAAGATCGGCGAGGAACAAGGCCATCTCGAACCCAATAAGGTACAGGCTCTGATCGCAGGCCTACCTACGTCGTTCAGCGATCCCCGCGAGCAGGTGGTGTATGAACTCGCGTCAGCTCTAGCCGCACAACGGGTTGTTCCAACCGGACTATATAAACGTGCGAAAGAACTATTGGGTGATGCCGGCATCGTGGACGTGACGGTGTTGATGGGCTGGTTCACGATGGTATCGCTGACGCTGATGGCGTTCGATGTTCCTGCGAATGCCGTGGGTTTACCACAATGAGGAGTGTCGAACTTGGCGGACGCATACCGCTGACAAAACCAGGCTGGCTGAGTTCCGCTCAGCGAAGTCTCTACGACGACATCGATGCGCACCAGGTGCCTTGGGCAGAAGCCACTGGTTTCGTCGCCAAGGTCGCGGACGGCAGTCTGATCGGTCCCTTCAACGTTGCGTTACAAAGCCCCGAGATCGGTGCGGCATTCGGAACATTGCAGAGCGTTGAAGCCAAGAACACCACATTGAGCGAGCGTGTCAGGCAGGTAGTGATTCTCACTGTCGGTTCGATCTGGAAAGCTCAGTACGAACTATACGCGCACAAGGCTGCTGCCCGAAAGGCGGGGATTTCGGAGGAGGCGATCGACGCTCTGGTAGCAGGTAGACCGTCTGAAAGCCTTACGGACCAGGAAAAACAGGCGCAGGCATTCGCCGGGGAGATCACGCGTAACCATCGAGTATCGCAGCAGATGTTCGATCAATTGAAGGCCACGTTTGGGATACGCGGCATTGTCGACATCCTCTTCCTCGCGGGCTGTTACGACGTCGTGTGCTCATTGCTGAACGCATTCGAGGTGCCTGTTCCCGACGACTCAGCAGAGTAAGTGTCACGAACCTGCATCGTTTATTTTAAGAAAGCTCATTGCCAAAGGTCCAAAAAAGGAGGGCTAATGCCTTATGTCCCACAATAAAGCTCCGCAAGCCGGCGTAACGCCAGTCGCGGATTTTCCGACGCAGTATTTCCTTGAGAATCTAGCAGTCCGGAAAGATAATTCTGTGTTGATCCAAGTGGCGAACAAGAAAGAGTTATGGTTTGTACCTCCCGCGGGTGGAGATGATGTTGTCGAGCCTGTACGCCTTCACACGTATAAAGAAAACGCGGCGGGCATCGTGGAGGTTGAGCCTGAGGTATTTTTTCTTCTTTCAGGGAATGTGTACACAACCCACGAGTGCTTCCTGCATCGCCTGGATCTTCGTAAATGGAAAGCGGGAACGCCGGTTGCTCCAGAACTCATTTGTCAGTTTCCCAAAGAGGCTCGTGGCGTCAATGGAGCCTGTCTGCTAGGCCCGGGTGTGATGCTGGTCGCAGATTGTTTTGCCGGACTGATCTGGCGCGTAGATCTTTCGTCTGACGGTCAACAGCCTTCCATCCGGGTATGGTTGGAGCACGAAACCATGGGCTACTTTCCTGGAACGATGAAACCGGAGCAACCGGGTGTCAATGGTGTCCGTTACGCCGCAAAAACAAATTACCTCTATTACAGTTCAACTGCAAAGAAACTGTTCATGCGGGTGAAGGTTGATCCGAAAACGTGGGCGCCGGCGGGTACTCCCGAGCTAGTGGTAGCAGGAAGGATGGGTGACGATTTCGTGATCGATGAAGACGCAGAGGTCATCTATCTCACCACTCATCGCCAAAATACCATTGAAGTTGTATCGATGGACCCTGGTCTAAACAGCGGCTTCACCCAGAGTGTAGCTGGAGAACCATATTCAGAGCAGATGATTGGACCTTCCGCGGGTGCCTGGAGAAGAGGCGCGAATGATTACGGGCGTGTCGCATATTTCACGACGGATGGAGGAACAGCTTCTCCGCCTCCTGACGGTGCCAAGCCCGCTAAACTGATGCGCGTAGAACTGAAGCCTCTTACAGATGGATTTCCCGCCTGAATAATCATACGATCACGCTCCGAGCGAAGCCCGGCTCAAGTCACCAGATGGCAGCTACTCTTGCTGAGCCGGGGCAGAACCGCGCGCGTCAGCAAGCGGGGAAGTTCTGCGAAAAACGGAGCCGCCGCCTTCCAGACCAACCAGCTAAATTCCTGCGGGGCGATTTCTGCGCCGCAAGCGGACTCCGGCCGCCACGCCCGCCAGCCCCAGAGTCACCGATACCAAAGGTCCCGGCTCTGGAACAGCGGCACCCACGAAACTGTATTGGGCGCCGGTCCAGGAGAACGGCATCGTCGTGCCAGGATCCGTCAATGTGAATTGGTACGTCGCGGTTACGTTTAAGTCGAAGAGTGGGGGTGGAGTTGCATAGCACACCAAACAAAAATAACCTTTCGCCACACCCGGCCCCATGACGGTGACCACATCCCCCAGTGGAAGTCCTGTGTCGTCCGGCGGCCCTAAATCTGCTCCCATCATGATTTCGCCGTCACACAGACTCCCGCCAAGAACGGCATCGTAATCGCACGTTTGACCCCCAAACGCGAACGCTCCCCCATTGGTGCCAATGGAAAAATCTATAAATCCGGTATAGGGGAACTGTTCTGAAAATCCGGGGGATCCTGGAAAAGGTCCGCCAAAACTGAACGAAATTCCCGGTCCATTTGTATACCTTCCATCGCATTCGGAGATCCCGGTATCGGACGAACTACAGGTGGCCCCAAAACTGCCCAAGGAGCCCGCGGAAAGCAGTGGCGCGATCATTAATGCCCAAAAGAATATCCAAGAAATATTTCGCTTCACATCCTTCTCCTATACTCGTGCGTACAGTACGACGAGTACTATACTGGCATCCGATCCTTTCCGAATGTTAGTACTATACGTACTAGAATCGCGCCATGGAAGCATCCCGCAAACTGAATCATGGAATTACAGCTACACGGCAAACATGCATTGGTCACCGGAAGCAGCATAGGCATCGGCAAGTCGATCGTGCGCGCGCTGGCAGCCGAAGGTGTGGCGTGGCTGTACATGGGCGAGACGGCGAGCGCGCGAATCGCGTTGCGAGTCAAATCGAGGCTGCTGGCGGTAAAGCCGTCGTCGTGCTAGGTGACTTGACGCAGGACGAAGAAGTGAAACGCATGATCGATGAAGCCGAGCGCCTGCTTGGTGGTATCGATATTCTCGTTAACAATGCTGGCGGCTCCGGCGAAAAACAACTCTGGGAGAATACCGCTGCCGCTGACTGGGCCGCAGCATACGACCGGAACGTTTTGGCGGCGGTTCGTGTAACCAGTCGCCTGCTGCCGGGTATGCGGCAAAGGGGATGGGGCCGGGTGGTAAACATATCGAGCCTGGCCGGAATGATGCCGCCCGCGACAGGCCCGGATTATTCGGCCTGCAAGGCAGCCATGAACAACATGACGGTTTCGCTCGCTAAGTCGGTGGCGCCAGACGGCATCACGGTAAACGCCATCTCTCCCGGCACCATCATGACTCCTAAGCTGGAAGCGGCATTCCGCAAGATGGCCGCCAGCAACGGTTGGGCTGACGCAGAGGCAGATTGGCCCGCGATCGAACGAGCGGTGCTGCCTCACGTCGTTCAGGTGCCGCTGGGAAAAATCGGAAAAGCTGACGACATTGCCAATGCCGTCATTTTTCTCTGCAGTCCCCTGACGGGCTACATCACTGGTGTAGATCTCCGGATCGATGGCGGAGTCCTGCCCACTTTGTAAGGTCGCCTCAGAAGTTCCGAATTGGACATCGAACGCGCTTTTCGTCTTCGGAAGTAAGCCGGGTGCTAACCGCCACAAAACTTCGTAACCCCTCCTTTCAACGGAAAAATTTAACGCGCAGCCGGGCGGCATACGATCCTTGAACTAGATGCCTCTGCTCGAAGCGCGCAGTGTGACGAAAATTTACCGCACAGGTGACGAGCAGGTGATGGCTTTGGAGAAAGTTTCATTTGAGCTCCAGCGCGGGGACTTTGTAGCGTTAGTCGGTAGGAGCGGCGGAGGAAAATCTACGCTGCTCAACCTGTGCGGCGCGATGGATTTTCCAACTTCGGGTGAGATCGAGATTGACGGACTGATAACGACGAACCTGAATGATGCTGAGCTGACAGGCTTGCGGCGGCGCAAGGTCGGATTCATTTTTCAATCTTTTCAGCTGATCCACACGCTTTCGGCGATTGAAAATGTAGAATTGCCGCTGCTGCTAGCTAAGAAGGGCAAGGCTCGTGAGAAGGCGAGAGAGAGACTGCGCTGGGTCGAGATGGAGCCTTACGCGCATCGCTTGCCACACCAGTTATCGGGCGGACAGCAACAGCGGATTGCCATTGCGCGCGCGCTGGTGAATAATCCGAGCGTTGTTTTGGCGGATGAGCCTACCGGAAACTTGGACACCATCACAGGCGAGATTGTCTTGAGCTTGTTGAGCCGTACAGCGCGCGAATTTGGGGTAGCAGTCATGATGGCGACGCATAGCGCCGAGAGCGCCGCGGTGGTGGATCGCGTTTTACAGGTCCGCGATGGACGTTTGCTTGAAGCACCGGTTTGCAAGTGATCCAAATGTGGCGTCTGTTTGTCCGGTTGATTCTGCGGCCGCTCGTGCGTGAGCCGGTACGTACGGCCCTAACTCTGTTTGCGGTTGCCCTCGGCGTGGGCGTCGTACTGGCTATCGATCTAGCCGGAAATGCGGCGGCTGGCAGCTTTCATTCGTCGCTTGAATCGCTCACTGGAAAAGGCGATCTGCTGATCACGCAAAATGCGGGACTCGATGAGCATCTCTTGAGCCAGCTCGTGCAGCTGCCATACGATCTCAAGTTCTCTCCCCGGATTGAAGATTTCGCTTCCATAGATGGCATGGGAGAAGCGCTGCCGTTCATAGGACTCGATCTGATCGGCGAAGGGGAACACAGCAGCATTGGGGATTCAGATGCCTCTTCGGTCAGTTCGCTTTTGCGCGAAAGCAATCCGATTTGGGTGGGGTCTGTGACTGGTCTGCGGCAGGGCGACCGCGTCAAGCTGCTACTCGACGATGTGATGCGCGAGTTTACCGTGGCGGGCGTGTTGCCGAATCGGGATGCTAACGTCATCGTTGCCGATATCGGTCTGGCGCAGAAAGTAACGAATAAGCAGGGCAAGCTCGATAGCATCGATGTGGGGATTCCGCCGGGCAGTTCGGTAGACGAATGGCGCAGCACGCTGCGGAAGTCCCTGCCATCGTCGGTGAGCGTAATGCCGCAAGGAGCGCGCACCGATGAGAATCGCAAAATGCTGGCGGCGTTCCGCTGGAATTTGCGGGTGCTGAGCTACATCGCGCTGATCGTGGGCGCGTTTCTTATTTACAATACGATCTCGATATCAGTCGTCAGGCGGCGCGCCGACATCGGTATTCTGCGTGCGGCAGGAGCGAGTCGCCGGACGATTTTAATAGGTTTCCTGGCAGAGGCCGGATTTTTTGCGGTTTGCGGCAGCTCGCTTGGATTGCTGCTGGGCCGGCTAATGGCGGAAGGCGCGGTACGGCTGATCGGCAACACCGTGGAGGCGCTGTATGTGAGCAGCCAGCCTGCACCGATCGAGATCACCTTCAGCGCCGCTCTCACCGGCTTGGCCTTGGGCGTTGGTGTTTCTCTGCTGGCGGCGCTGGCCCCGGCAATTGAAGCATCGCGTGTTCCTCCGGTGGAAGCTATGGCGCGCGGGCGCGAAGAATATGTTGCCGCCATCCGGTCACGTCCTCGCGCCTGGTTAGCGGCAGGGCTGTTTGTGGCTGCCGCGGTACTCGCTAAACTGCCTCCGGTGGAGCGGCAGCCGATCTTTGCTTATGTCGCCGTGTTCTGTTTGATCGCGGGTACGGCGGCGGTGATCCCGGGATTTATCTCGCTCTTTGTGGGCTCTGCGTATCGCGTTCTAGAAAAAATCGCGGGTGTCGAAGCGTCACTCGCGGCGCGCTCGCTGCGAGCTTCCTTAAGTCGAACGTCGGTGCTCACGGCCGCACTTGCTACGGCCGTCGCCATGACGGCCAGTGTGGCGATTATGGTGGGCAGCTTTAGGGAAACTGTGGTGGTCTGGATGGACAATCAACTGCAAGCCGATCTTTACTTGCGCCCGGCCGGCTTTGCTGCGGCCGATCAGCATCCGACCATGAGTCCGGACATTGCTGATCGGATCGAGAAGCTTTCGGGCGTCGCCTCGGTTGATCGTTTCCGTGCCTATCCGATTACTTATGACGGGCTGCCGGCCACGCTGGCAGGTGGGGAAAGCAGCCGCATTGGTAATTCGGCCAGCACGCGGTTCATGCCCGGTGAAAATAGCGCCTCCATTCTTGCAAAACTTCCCACAGGTAATTACGCCGTTGTCAGCGAGCCGTTTGCCAACAAGCATGGCGTCAAACAAGGAACCAAGTTGCAAGTGCCGCTTTCGGGCGCGACGCGCACTTTCCAGGTGCTCGGCATTTACTACGATTACTCGACAGAGCGCGGCTACATCGTGCTCGATCGCAAGACACTGCTCCAGTATCTGCCGGATCCAGCCGAGTCGAATCTAGCGGTCTACCTGAAGCCCGGAGTTCGATCAGAAGACGTGCGGCGTGAAATCGATTCCATTATTGGCGGCCGCGGCGTAGCGGTATTCTCAAACGGCAGCTTGCGGAAAGGTGCGATTTCCACGTTTGATCACACGTTCCAGATCACCTATGCCCTGGAAGTAATCGCCATCATTGTGGCTGTCATGGGGGTAGCCGGAGCTTTACTGGCTACGGTCATCGACCGGCGTCGCGAGTTCGGTCTGCTGCGTTTTCTTGGCGCAGCGCAACCGCAGATTCGCAAGATCATTCTGTGCGAGGCGGGCCTGCTGGGGTTGTTGGCAAATGCTGTGGGAATTGTCCTCGGCACGGTGTTATCGCTGATCCTGATCTTTGTGATCAATAAGCAATCCTTCGGCTGGACCATTCAATTTCACTGGCCCGCAGGCACGCTGCTTTTCATTCTGGCCGGTGTATATGTGGCGACTGTCGCGGCAGCATTGTTCCCGGCAAACGTAGCGACCGCCATGAACCCCATTGAAGTGGTGCATGAAGAGTAAGATCCTTTTCGCATGCTGCCTGATTTCCTGTTGCGTCTCCGCGCAGCAAAGTTGGAAGAATGCTGAGCCTGGATATAAATACGAGTTCCCTCGCGATCACTTTAGCCATCCCGATTATGAGACTGAGTGGTGGTATTACACCGGTAACTTGAAAGCGCCTGATGGCCATCGCTACGGGTTTGAGCTCACCTTCTTCCGGCAAGCGCAACCGCTCTCAAGCCAGCTCAAACAGGAGGAATCGGCGACGTGGCGTCCGGATCAACTCTATCTTGCTCACTTAGCGCTCAGCGATATCGACGGCAAATCTTTCTATCACACCGAAAAGCTGAATCGGGCGGGACCAGGGCTGGCAGGTGCGTCGCTCGGCGATAGCCGTTACTGGAATGGAAACTGGCAGGTCCGCTGGACATCGCTACCAAACGCTAATCAGGAGTTAACCGCTATTTGCGATCGTTTCACGCTGCGGCTGAAACTGGCATCGCTGAAAGCACCCGTGATTCAAGGTCAGGATGGAATCAGCCGGAAAAGCGTCGCGCCGGGGCAGGCCTCGCATTACATTTCTCTTACGCGTTTGCAGGCAGCAGGGCAGCTCGACGAGAAACAATCCCAAACAAAATTAACCGGAACCGCCTGGATGGATCATGAATTTTTTACTGAGCCCCATACCAGCGATTTAGTCGGGTGGGACTGGTTTGCAATTCAGCTGGGCAATCAGCAGGAGCTGATGTTATACCGGCTACGGAACAAGAGCGGTGGTGCAGACCCGTACTCCTCCGGCACTTACATAGACAGCCAGGGTAAGCAGACATTTCTGGCCGCCGGGGACTTTTCGCTCACGCCAGGCGATACCTGGCAGAGTCCGCATACGGGCGCGCGCTATCCTGTCGCCTGGCACATTCACGTGCCATCACTCGATCTGGATCTTACCGAAGAGACAGCGCTCAAAGATCAGGAGCTTTGGAGTAAGAACAGCCTCGCCCCGAGCTACTGGGAAGGCGCCGTGACGTACGCTGGCACCATGCGCGGGCAACCCGCATCCGGCTTAGGCTATTTGGAGATGACCGGGTATAAAAGAGCAATTCAGCTGGGCGGCATGGTTAGGAAGTGACGAAAAAGTGTGGGCCGCTGATAATCGCAGATGAACGCCGATCAAAAAAGTATTTTATCTGCGTTGATCCGTGTTGTTCTGAAAACACCATGCCTGACGGTCAAAATCTGTCAACGAAACAGCGAATCTGAGCGGGAAGCGTGAGCGCCCCGTTCCCAATCCTGCGCAACACCAGTTTTCATCCCCCAGGGTGGCCGATAGGCCATCAGAGGTTCATCTGCGGCCAGATTTGAAGATTACCTGCCGATTTAAAAGCGTTGATCCGCAGAATATATAAGCGGATCGGACGTATTGCGTTCGAGCAGCCGCATCCACTTCGACAGATACGCTGAAATTAGACAGCAGGCGACAACAATACCCAGCGCATAGCGCAGCGTCACAAGTTGCGATGCGAACCCGATTGCCGGCGGCCCCACTATAAATCCGATATAGCCGATGCCGGTGACAGTGGCAATGCCCGCACCCGGATCGACCGATTCGACGCGGCCGCCTGAACCAAACACCAGCGGAATGATGACTGAGAATCCGGCCCCGGCCGCGGCAAAGCCAGGCAAGGACCAATTGGGAGAGTGCATGGAAAGAGCCCAGATCAGCCCGGCCGCAGCTACCAGGCTGCCCGTTCGTACCGTCAATAAAGGTCCCAGGCGAGCCGTGATGAGGTCGCCTAAAAAGCGAAAAAGCGCCATGGAAGCGGAAAAGACGGCGTAGCCTGTCGCGGCCGTCCCAGCGCCCGCTTGCAGCACCTGTTTTAAATAGACGGCTGTCCAGTCGCCCATCGCGCCTTCGGAAAGCAGAATGCAAAAACCGATCGCACTCAAGGCGAGCAGCACGCGCGGCGTCTTGCGCAAAGGTAAACGATGTTCTCCGGATATGGCGCGATGCGAATCCAGCAGCAGCGGCGAGACTACTGCAACAGCTACGAGATTGAGCGTGGCACTGATTCCGAAGTGCGGCAATGTTCCGACTCCATGCGCCGCGGCCAAGCCGCCCAAGCCTGCCCCGATCATGCCGCCCAGGCTGAACATGCCATGGAAACGCGACATTGTGGGCTTCCCGAGTTGGCGTTCTACTTCCACGCCTTGAGCGTTCATAGAGACATCCATGGCGGCGGCGCATGCCCCAAAAACAAATAGCGCGAGCGCCAGAGTCAGCGTGTTGAACGCGCTGCCGATCGAGACAACGGATAAGCAGAACAGCGGGCTTGTGATGGCGGAAAGCTTTTTGCTGCCGTAACGGCCGACCAGCCAACCGGTAACAGGAATGCTGGTCACTGCGCCCAAGGCGGAACTGAGCAAAGTGAGTCCGAGCACGTCGTTCCGCAATCGAAGTGCGCTCTGTACGGCCGGGATGCGCGAGACCCAGGTGGATACGATCAAGCCGTGTACCAGGAACAGTACGACAGTAGCCCACCACCCGGCATTGACAGGCTTAACGGCGGGCGCCGTTGCGGACATAAACCGTAATCTCCTGTCCGCGCCGAAGCCAGTCGGCTTGCGGCGAGAGACCTTTTACTTTGCAGTCAGCGAGCGAAATCTCGGGCGCCCACTCGTAGAAGCGAGTTAGGAAGTTGCGTACAAAAGGCAGCGCGATTACGCCTTGCTTTGGCATCCAGGTGCGCGTGTAGGTAATGAGTATGCTGTAACTCTGCGGTGCCAGAGCATCGACGGACGAAGTATGAAAGTCGCCGGTCTCGACGACATGCAAACCGTGTTTCACGTAGCCATAATCTGGATTCCGCAGGGCCGCCGAGAATGGCCACGCTGTAGCGATCGTTTGATGCGGATAGTTGAGTTCCGTGAATGCGGCCGCCGCTTGCTGCAGCTTCACGAAGTCGACCATCGCGTAATTATTTTCATAAGGAAACGGATAGGGCGGGTTCCAGAATAGATTGACAATCAGGCCCACGAGGAGCGCTGCCGTTGCCGTTACGCCGGCCCATTTGCCTAATTGCGTGATGCCGATACTGACGGCGATATAAAAAATCGGCAGCACGGGCAGGAGATACCGTTCGAGCTCAGCGCCTCCTAGCAGCGAAACAAGCAGCAGCGTGACAACGCTGACAAGTAGGGTGATCCGCCAGGAGCGAGACCAGAAGATTTTTGACCGGCGCACGGCGGCGAATATGATCAGCGTTCCGATCCAGCGAAATTCGGCAAAGAACAAATAATAAATTCTGCGGGCGATGGAAAAAACCAGACGGACGGGCTGCAGCGCATAGGCCACATTGTAGTGTGCAAACTCTGGGTTGCCGAGCCAGAATCCCGTTTGGCTATGCAACGCCGTCAGCCACAGCAATAGCGCCAAGCCCGCAGGTACAAAGAGCAGGGCCGCCCGAAAATCTTTGCGCACCAGCAGCAGCGCGCCGCAGACGGCCGGCACAATGACGCCTGTTTCTTTGACCAACACCAAAGCGATGCAAACGCACGCCGAGGCGACGAATCGATCTTGCAAAAAGAGCAGCAGAGCCGCGAGAGTAAGCACCATGGCGGGCATGTCGAGTTGCGCCATCATGCTCTGCATGTAAAAAAGAGGCGACACGAGCAGCAACATCGGCGGCAGAAACGCCGGTGCTCCGTCCGCATCGCGGGACAGTTCGATGGCGAGTAAGAAGGTGAATAACAGACCAGCGCCGGCGAATACCAGCATCGCTACGCGCGTGACCGGAATCGAGAAGCCAAACAGCTTGTACCAGAGAACCAGGTAGACCTCAACGCCGGGCGGATGCACGTTGGGGAGTGTGGAGTGCGCCACCCACCAGCCGTGACGCAGCAGATCGAGCGCGGTGGGAATAAATTGCCCCTGCTCGTCCCAAAAGAACGGAAGCGTGAGGAGCTGTGAATGGATCGCGATCAGCGGCAAGGTAAACAGAAGAAGAAATAGCAGCAGGTAATAGGGCCGGTGACTCGCTGGAATGGTCGGTTGGTCTGCCAGCGCAAAGGGTGACAGCTTTGGCATCGGCGGACGGCGTTGGACGGGCATTCGCCGCTACTGAATGATGTCGCCCTGCGCCTGTGATTCCAGCCGGATCTCGCCGAACGCGGCTTCATACTGCTTCAGGTTTTGCTGTAACAGGTTCGCCAGCGCTTTGGCCTGCGGCGGGCTCAGGTACACGCCTTGAAAGTTAGCGATTGTCACCGAATCGGGAGAGCTTTGATTGATCGTTCCGAACATCAGAAAAAAATCCCAGAGGCTGACCCGCATCTGGACGCTGTTCGCGTAATGTTCGCGATATTCAGCAGTATTGGTGAGCTGTATTTTCGGTTGGGGCTGCCCGGGTGTCATCTCTCCAGTATCCCTAACCGCCTAAATATTTGATTTGTTTGAAGGAAACAAATGCTGGAAGGAGTGGCGGGGACGACGGGGCTCGAACCCGCGACCTCCGACGTGACAGGCCGGCGTTCTAACCAACTGAACTACGTCCCCCTACAAGAAAGCGTCGGACTCGTTCAGAGTAACACAACAGGCACTTTTCGCCCGCATTTCCAACCCGCCCGGCGCATCCTTATGACTTCTTTAGTACCGCGCTATTAGATTTGGAGCAGGACTTATGTCAGACGTCGCTTACGTGCTTGTGGCACTGCTTTTTTTCGCACTTTGTTGGGCCTTCACGAAAGCCTGCGACCGGCTCTAATCAGGAACTCAGATGGATTACATCATTGGTGGCATCACAACCGTTCTTCTGTTCGGTTATCTCGTTTATGCGCTACTCAAGCCGGAGAGGTTCTAAGCGATGACAGCGAATGGAATCCTGCAAATACTCGTCTTCTTCGTGGTCGTCCTGGCCCTCGCGAAACCCATGGGTGTCTTCATGGCGAACCTGTTCGAGGGAAGCCGCACCTTCCTCCATCCGGTAATTCGGCCCTTTGAAGTGCTCGCCTACAAGCTGATCGGCGTAAATGAAACCACCGAGCAGCGCTGGACGCAATACTCGGCTGCGCTCATTGCCTTCAGCATCTTCAGCTTTTTGTTCGTCTATCTGATTCAGCGCTTTCAAGGCGCACTGCCCTTCAATCCGCAAGGTTTTGCGGGCAAAGCGATCACGCCCGATCTCGCGTTTAACACGGCCGTGAGCTTTTTGTCGAACACCAACTGGCAGTCCTACAGCGGCGAATCCACACTGAGCTACTTCGTGCAGATGGCCGCGCTGGCGGTTCAAAATTTTGCTTCGGCGGCGGCCGGCATCGCCATCGCAATCGCGGTTACTCGCGGGTTTGCGCGTCAGCAGATGAACAGCCTCGGCAACTTTTGGGTAGACCTTACCCGATCCGTCCTGTATCTGCTGCTGCCCCTTTCGATTGTGCTCGCGCTGGTCTTCTGCGCGCAGGGCGTGATCCAGAATTTTGAACCTTACACTGTCGCTAAGACGCTGGAAGGCGCCAAACAGGTCATTGCGCAAGGTCCTGTCGCTTCTCAGGAAGCGATCAAGATGCTCGGCACTAACGGTGGCGGCTTCTTCGGCGCCAACTCCGCGCACCCGTTTGAAAACCCGACCCCCTTCACCAACTTTCTTCAAATCATTTCTATTTTTCTCATTCCGGCCGGGCTCACTTATACATTTGGCGTGATGGTAGGCGACCGCCGGCAGGGCTGGGCGATTTTCTCCGCCTGTTCGGTGATGTTTCTCATTGGCGCATTCGCCTGCTACTGGGCCGAGGCCAAAGGCAATCCGACTCTCGAGAAACTAGGCGTACAATCTGCTGCCACGTCTACCCAGTCAGGCGGCAATACGGAAGGCAAGGAAACACGCTTCGGCATAGCTGCCAGCGCGCTGTTCGCTACCGTCACCACGGATGCCAGCTGCGGCGCGGTGAATAGCATGCACGATAGTTACACTCCGCTGGGCGGTCTGGTTCCGCTGTTCAATATTCAAACCGGTGAGGTGATCTTTGGCGGCACCGGCGCGGGGCTATACGGCATCTTACTCTACGCCATTTTGGCCGTCTTCATTGCCGGCTTGATGGTCGGCAGAACTCCGGAATATATCGGTAAAAAGATTGAGGGCAAGGAGGTGAAAATGGCGATGCTGGCTTTGATTGCGACCGCCTTTAGCATCCTGGTGCTCGCCGCAACGTCATCCGTCATTCACTTTCACGAGCCAACTAAAGATGCCAAAGGGCAAGCTATAACGCACAGCTACTGGAATCCACCCGGACCTGCCACCGCCAACTTTAATAACTCCGGGCCGCATGGTTTCAGCGAAGATTTGTACGCCTACACCAGCGCCACCGGCAATAATGGCAGCGCTTTCGGCGGCATCAACACTAACACTCCCTGGTACAACCTCACACTCGGCCTAGCCATGCTGGTCGGCCGCTTTTTCTTTCTGATTCCTTTACTAGCGGCGGCCGGCAGTCTGGCTCGCAAGAAGCGGATCACGTCTACCAGCGGCACTTTCCCGACCCATGGTCCGCTTTTTGTCGGCCTTCTGGTGGGCACCGTGATTCTGGTAGGCGCTTTAACTTTCTTTCCGGCTCTCGCACTGGGACCGATCGTCGAACATTACCTGATGCAGGATGGAAAGCTTTTTTCTTTCCTTCTTCTGCCTTTTGGGAGCTAACATATGGCCACGTCGTTGCAAACACCGATTACACCCTCGACTGGACCGGCCTCCGATCCGGCCTCGCTGCTGCCCTCGAAGCTCTCGAGGGCACGGCCGCTCTTCGATCCGGAAATTGTACGGCGGGCCATTAGTGACTCGTTCGGCAAGCTCAACCCGCTTCACCTGTTGAAGAATCCAGTCATCTTTGTGGTCGAAGTGGGCGCGGCGCTGGTGACCCTGTTTCTTGTTCGCAACCTGTTTACCGGCAGAACTGGTAATGGATTCGAAATTCAAATTGCACTCTGGCTTTGGTTCACAGTCCTGTTTGCCAATTTCGCGGAAGCGATGGCGGAAGCGCGCGGTAAGGCACAGGCCGATGCCCTGCGCAAAACCAAAACTGATTCCGTGGCGAAGCGGTTGCAAAGCAACGGCAAAATCGAGAGTGTGGCGGCATCCAAACTCCGCTGCGGCGACACTGTCATTGCCGAATCCGGCGACCTGATTCCCGGTGACGGAGAAGTGATCGACGGTATCGCCACCGTCGACGAATCGGTCATCACGGGTGAAAGCGCGCCCGTGATTCGTGAATCCGGCGGCGATCGCAGTGCTGTTACCGGCGGCACACGCGTGCTTTCCGATCAGATCAAGATTCGCATTACCTCCAATCCAGGCGAGACCTTTCTGGACAAAATGATCGCGCTCGTCGAAGGCGCCGAGCGGCAGAAGACGCCTAACGAGATTGCGCTGAATATTCTGATTGCGGGGCTGACACTGATTTTCCTGCTGGCCGTAGCCACGCTGCATCCGTTTGCGGTGTATGCGTCCGCCGCTTCAGGCACGGGCCATGTTCCTATGATGGCTGTGCTGGTTTCTCTCCTGGTGTGCCTCATACCGACAACGATTGGCGGACTGCTTTCAGCCATCGGTATAGCGGGCATGGATCGCGTGATGCAGCACAATGTTCTTGCCATGAGCGGGAAAGCGGTCGAAGCTTCGGGCGACGTGAATACACTGCTGCTGGATAAAACCGGCACGATTACGCTCGGCAATCGCCAGGCGGTTGCGTTCATGCCTTTCTCGGACGTGAACGAAGCGGAACTCGCCGATGCGGCGCAGCTTTCGAGTCTGGCGGATGAAACGCCGGAAGGCCGCTCGGTGGTGGTGCTCGCGAAAGAGAAGTATGGGTTGCGTGGCCGCGAGGTCGCTGAACACGAAGCGAATTTCATTCCCTTCTCGGCTTACACGCGCATGAGCGGCGTCGATATCGATGGGCGTATGCTGCGGAAAGGCGCGAGCGGCGCCATCTCCAATCTCGTGAAGGAACTGGGCGGCAGCCTGCCGGCTGATTTCGATGAGATCTCGGATCGCATTTCGCGCACGGGCGGCACGCCGCTGGCAGTGGCCGATGGTCTCAGGGCCCTTGGGATTATTCACCTGAAAGACATCGTCAAAGGCGGCATGAAGGAGCGCATCGGCCAGTTGCGCGCCATGGGCATTCGCTCCGTCATGATCACCGGCGACAATCCGCTGACCGCCGCCGCTATTGCCGGCGAGGCCGGTGTAGACGACTTTCTCGCACAAGCAACGCCCGCTGACAAGCTCGAATACATCAAACGTGAGCAGGGCCAGGGACGCCTGGTTGCCATGACCGGCGATGGCACGAACGACGCTCCCGCTTTGGCGCAAGCCGACGTTGGCCTCGCGATGAACACCGGTACCATGGCTGCGAAAGAAGCCGGCAACATGGTGGATCTGGACAGCAATCCGACCAAGCTCATCGAAGTCGTTGCCATCGGTAAACAACTCTTGATTACCCGCGGCGCTTTGACCACTTTCTCGATCGCAAACGATGTGGCGAAGTACTTCGCCATCATTCCGGCGATGTTTATGACCACTTACCCGGTGCTGCGGCGGTTCAACATCATGAATCTGCATTCGCCGGAGAGCGCCGTGCTGGCGGCGGTCATTTTCAATGCCTTAATCATCATCGCGCTGGTGCCGCTCGCTCTGCGCGGCGTCAAGTACCGCCCAACCGGCGCTGCTGCTTTACTGCGGCGCAACATGCTGATCTACGGATTGGGCGGCATTATTGTTCCCTTCCCCGGCATCTGGCTTATCGACCGGCTGTTGGCACTGATTCACCTTGCATAGAGAAAACGGATATCGATCATGTTGCAACAATTAGCTCCTGCGTTACGCGCTACTCTTTTCCTGACGATTCTTACTGGACTTGTTTACCCTGCTGCCATCACGGGCGTGTGTCAGTTGGTCTTCAAGCAGCAGGCTAACGGCAGTCTGATCACCGAACACGGCCGGGTCGTCGGGTCTCGTCTGATCGGCCAGAACTTTGTGAAGCCGGAGTACTTTCATACTCGACCTTCGAGCGCAGGAGCCGATGGATACGACGCCGGCAACTCCAGTGGCTCCAATCTCGGCCCAACGAGCCAGAAACTGTACGATCGCGTGAAAGCCTCCGCTGCGCAATTCCGCAAGGAAAACCCCACGTTCTCAGGTGCGATTCCGGCTGACGCATTGACCGCTTCCGGCAGCGGCCTCGATCCCGACATTTCCGTGGCGAACGCTCAGGCGCAAGTCGCTCGCGTGGCCCAGGCCCGTTCTATGGATCAGGCATCGGTCAACAAACTCGTTGCTTCCGCCACTAGCGGACGCGGCCTCGGCTTTCTGGGTGAAGCGCACGTCAACGTACTTACATTGAACCTGGCGCTCGATCATGCTGCTTCCACTAAGTAGTAAGCGCCGCCTAGCTGGTACACAATTGTTAGCGATATGCGCAATTTCAGGCGATGGCTACATGTGTGCTTAGTGAGTTTGCTGTTGGTTCAGATCCCGTTAGCAGCACAAGACCCTACTTCCGCTCCGCTGACAGACCGGGAGCGCATGCTGCTCGACCGGGTCGCCAAATTGGAAGACCGCGTGGCCGCCCTGGAAGGCGTCAAGAAGCAGGCCGAACCTGTAAAGACAAATCCAACGCCGGCAGCAGAATTTGCCAAGCCGCCGGTGGAGACAGCGACTGTTCCCCCAAGCGCGCTGCCTTCGTTCCTCGGTGGAACGACGATCAACCTCAATCTGGATGCTTATTACGGATACAACTTCAATGATCCGATCGGCAGAGTAAATTTGTTGCGCGCCTTCGACGTGAGCAGCAATGCCTTCAGCCTGAATCAAGCCGGCATCATCTTCGATAACCTGCCGGATCCCGACAAAGGAAAACGCTGGGGCTTTCGCCTCGATCTGCAATACGGGCAGGCTACGGCGTCACTGCAGGGCAATCCCTCAAACGAGCCCCGGCCCGATATTTATCGCAGCATCTTTCAGGCTTACGGCACCTATGTGATTCCTATAGGCCATGGATTGAACGTCGATGTCGGGAAGTTCGCCAGCTCACTCGGTATCGAAAATAACTATACAAAGGATGAGCTGAACTACTCGCGATCGTTCTGGTTCAGCGCGCTCCCCTTCTACCATGAGGGGGCGCGCCTAAGTTACAAGATTAACGATACGCTGAGCGCGAACTACTGGCTGGTGAACGGCACCCAGCAGACCGAACCATTCAACGGTTACAAAGACGAGTTCTTCGGTCTCACCATCACGCCGCGCAAAAATCTTAGCTGGAACGTAAATTACTACCTGGGACAGGAGCATCCTAACACCACTTATTTCTTAAACGGCGGAGCACCGCCGAATGCTCCTTTGTTTCAGGGTGTGCCGTTCGAGCCCATAGCAAATCCGCCGCATGGGAAACTTCACATCTTCGACACTTACTTGAATTGGCAGGCAAGTCCCAGGCTTACGCTAGCGGGTGAAGCCGACTACGAACTCCAACGGCTGTACCAGTCCTCTTCGCCTTCGCATACCGACGGGGGCGCCTTGTACGCAAAATATCAACTTACTCCCAAGTTGTCCCTGGCGGGACGTGCTGAATACCTGTCCGATCGGGGAGGCATGTTTACTAACGTCAATCAGGCTCTAAAGGAGACCACCGCTACCGCCAAGTATCAGGTCGCCGATGGCTTCGATGTCTTTGGCGAATGGCGGCGTGATTTTTCTAATGAGCCATTCTTTTATACCAACCTTTTGGGTGTCCTCAAGCGAGAGCAGAATACTGCTACGCTTGGCTTGGTCTGGTGGTGGGGTGCAAAACAAGGCGCCTGGTAGAGCCTCTGCTGTTGGCCGGGGAGAAGCGAACATTCCAAAGCCTGTCGATCGGAGACTCACGCCCGATCAATTGCTCCGGCAACTCGAAGCGGACGAGGAGTACCAGTCTCGTGGACGGCTCAAAATTTTCCTGGGCTATGCATCCGGGGTCGGCAAGAGCTTTCGCATGCTCGACGAGGGACGACGTCGATATGAGCGTGGCCAGGACGTGATCATAGGAGCGATCCAGCCTAAGCTTGCGCCCGACGTGCTGCATTCAGTTTCCGCACTCGAAATCATTCCGTTGAAAGAAGTTGACGAAGTTCGCATGATGGACGTAGTGACCATCTTGCGGCGAGCTCCCAAGGTCTGCCTGGTCGACGGTCTAGCGTATGACAATGCTCCTGGCTCGACTCACGCTAAGCGCTGGCAGGATGTGGCCGATCTGCTCGACGCCGGTATCTCCGTGATCACCTCGGTAAACTTGCAGCACATCGAGGAGAAACGCGAGCAGATTGAGGCGATCACGGGCAAGCACGTGAGTCAAACTGTTCCGCTCAGCTTCCTGCAACTGGCCGACGAAATTGTGGTGGTCGACGCGCCCGCCGAAGGCCGTATCAGCTTCTCCGACGATTCAAAGCAGGGCAATTCTCAGCGGCTCTCGCAAATGCAGCTCTCCGAACTGCGCGAAATCGCCCTCTTCCTCGCTGCCGACGTCATTGATAAGCAGCTCGAGCGCTATCTGCTCAGTCACGGCATTGAGCAAACGTGGGGCACGCAGGAACGCATCATGGTTTGCATCGCGCCCGATTCCGATGCGCGCCGCATGCTCGACACGGGCGCTCGCAACCGGGATCGCTTTCATGGCGAGTTGATCATGGCGCACATGAACCGGCCGGAGTGGTCAGCCGAACAAAAGCGCGTAGTCGCCGAAGCGCTCGAAATCGCAAAAGAGAAATCGGCCGAAATCGTCGAGCTGGATGGCGAAGATGTAGTGAGCGCGATCCTGCAATTCGCGCGGCAAAGAGGTGTCACGCAAATCTTCGTCGGACATCGCGGACGTGAAAGCTGGTGGGAGCGAGTATTTGGAACGGACTTGGACCGTCTGATCCGTTCCGCTGAGGGAATCGATGTGCGCGTTTTTCCTCATTCGTGAACTCTTAAGCAACACGTGCAAGACGGTCGCGGGATTACGCGCGCCTCGCGAAGAGCATACGTGTCGCTCCTTGATTCCGCAGCGCGAATCCGCCACCTTTGCACTTTCAGGAATGCGCCACAAAGTAAGTTCGTCCAAACCCCAACTCCGACTTCACGCCGGCTTCTGCTGCCGTCAGTGCCTGAATATTCGTGAACCCCGCCCGTGCCAGCGAGGCTAGAATGTCAGGCTGCGGATAACATTGTTGCTTGACGACGCTGCGCCGCTGTTGCCAGCAGCCATCGTCACCGACTCGGGTAAACCAGATGAGCTCGGTCGAGGCTTGCTTGGCTAGCGGATCAAAAACACCGCGCACTAGGCCGACCGCGTTTTCCTGTATATCGACAGACCATTGCTTTAAATCCGCCGAATAGGCCTGTTCCAGGTTCATATCGAAAACGAATAGGCCGTCTGGTAGCAGCGCGCGATGAACGCCTGCAAATACCGATTGCAGATCGTCTAGATTCAGCAGGTGGTTGAGCGAATCGAAGGTCGATAGCGCCGCCCGGTAGGTTGGATCGAGCGACAGCGTTCTGGCGTCCTGTACCCGAAAGTTAACCGAGGGTAAGTGCGAACGAGCGAGAGCGATCAATTCGGCCGAATTGTCGACGCCGGTGACCTCATAGCTGCGCGCCACCAATTCTTGCGTCACATGACCGGAGCCGCAACAGAGATCGAGGACGCGACTGCCGGGCGGGACCTTGGAAAAAAAGAGCCGTTCGAGAGCCGGCAGCGCCGCCGGCAAATACCAATCGGCCCATAGCGTGTGATACATGCCTGCGACGTCGTCATAGGAGGAGTTCAAAGAGACACCGATTTCTGTATTTTTGCAGAGTTCCCTAGCGCTTCTGCAAGCTCTCTAGCTCTTCCAAGCTGCGCGGCCAGTCTGACCCTAGCAGACGGGACAACCCACGATCGGCCAGCACCGTACCGCCGGTCTGGCAGCGCGCGCAGTAGTTGGTCTCGTTGTCGGCGTAGCGAACGCGCAGTATCTTTTCGCCGCAGACCGGGCACAGCTTGCCATACCGCCCGTGTACCGCCATGCCTTCGCGAAAGGCAGTGACTTTCTCCGGGAAACGCGCGCGAGCTTCGGCACGAAACCGGTCGATCCAGAGGGCCAGCGTTGCTCTCGTTGCCAAGAATAGCCGCGCCCACTCTTCGGGTTTGAGCTTTTGCGTTTGGGCGATAGGAGATAGCTGTGCGGCATGCAGGATCTCATCCGAGTATGCGTTGCCGATCCCACTGACGATGCGCGGGTCGGTCAGTGCTCGTTTCAGGGTGTGATTTGCCGCCATCAGAGCAGCTTGAAAGCTGGCCAAATCAGCAGCGAAAACGTCAATCCCGCCAGGATCGATGCTTCGCAGCGACTCTTCGCCGCGAAAGAGATGCAGTGCCGCTCGACGCCGGGTGCCGGCTTCCGTCAACACCAGCGAGCCTTTGGGAAAGTCGAAACTCGCCAGGTTTTGACGTCCTGAGAGCTTCGCGTTGGCCGGACGCCAGTGCAGCCGTCCCGCGATCATCAGGTGCAGCACGAGCCAAAGATCGTCTTCCAGCCCGAATGCGATGCGCTTACCCATATGGCGCAACTCGCAAACAAGCCGCCCTTCGAGGGCCCCCAGCGGCGGCTCGGCCGTGCGAAGCAGAAACGGCGTCGAAAGTCGAATTCTTTCCAGAGGCTCACCGACTACTCGCGGCTTCAAAGCCTCGATGTATCCCAAGATATCGGGCAGCTCTGGCATTTGTTGGCTTACTCAGGTGACGGTCGCGAGCGGGGTTGGGCAGAATTCTTCGCCGCGATATTTCCCGCTACGACCCAGGCGGCGGCCGTGATCGTCCACGAGATGAAGAACGCCGTCCAGGGTAAGCGTGCGGCCGGTTGAGCTAAAATCGCCGGACCCCAAACCAGAAGTGTAAATAAGCTCAACATTCCCGCTTCCGCAGTCGCCGCCAAACGCGGATAGATCGAGAGCAAAACGCCGGCGCCGCAGGCGATCTGCCCGATGCCGGTCAAGTAGGCCCATCCTGTTCGAAAAGGAAGCCACGCGGGCACGAGGGCGGCTGTCTCCTTCACGTAGACGATGTGTGAAAGACCGATCGGGATGAGTGATACGGCAAAGAGAATCCGTGCAAGGAGAACGCCGTTCTCGCCCGTCGCGAACGTGAAGATCGATCCCTCGGGTATCGCGCCAAGTCTGGCAAACAGAATCCACCCACCGGCAAGCAGCACGGCAAGCTCGCCGAAGCCGAGCCAAACGGCTTCCATTTGCGGCGCTACCACCAGAGCGGGCGTCTTCAGCAGCAGCCAGATGATGAGATAAGGAAAAAGGATGCGAATCGACAATTTTGCAGTAGCTCTGAAAAGCAGTCCAAGGCCTCCCAAAAACATGACAAGCCCCGTAGCGTAGGCTAAAGCGATCCGCCCGGGAACCCAGGCAGCGACGGGCTGCCAGACTAACGCGAAATCTCCGTAGATCAAACCGAGGATGCCCAGTCCTATCAGTCCGAGCGCAAAGAGTGTCAAAGCAGGTTGCTGACTGCGAATCATCCGTTGTCCCAAGAGTTTTTACCGTCCATAAAAGGGTTCGATGGTAATTATTGATTTTGGCAGGAGAGAAGCGCGGGCGCAGGGTCACCGAGGGATGACAATAAAGTTAGCTTATTATTTTCAATCACTTAGATTGGTTTGCGGGGAGGGCTGGAGAGGACCGTTCGGGTATTCTCCCGATGCCGGGAAATGGGCTGGCGGGTGAGACAGGAACATGACTTTGGAAAAGCGAAAGGGGTGGGCGACGGAAATAACGGGGCTAATTGTTTCTGAGGGCGGTCATGGGATCGATGGAAGCGGCTCGGCGGATTGGGTTGGCGGTGGCTAGCAGGGCTACGAAGAGAAGAGAGACGATGGAGGCGATCAGGACCAAGGGATCGTGGGCGGAGACGCGGAAGAGGAGAGACGAGAGTAGGCGGGTGGTGGGGAGAGAAGCGAGGACACCGAAGGCTGCGCCGGCGAGGGTCCATTGGGCGGAGTGGGCGAGCAGCAGGCGGGCGATTCCGAGCGGGGTTGCGCCGAGGGACATACGAATGCCGATCTCCTGTGTTCTCTGGGTGACGAGATAGGCGATGGTGCCGTAAAGGCCGGCGGCGGCGAGGAACAGGCCGACGGCGGCAAAGGCAAGGAGGAGTAAAGCATTGAAACGGGGAACGGCAGCCAGCTCACCTAGACGGCTATGCATGGATCGAATTTCTACAGGAAGAGTGGAGTCGAGCTCGGCAATGTTTTGTTTGACAAGGGTGGCAAGCGTTGTGCCGGCGATCGGTGCGCGTAAAACCAAGCTTAGAGTGCGCTGGGCGATAGGGCCGGTGTTGTTCAGGTAAGTGTCATCGGGAGCGTGGGTCCGGAGTATGTAGTATTCAGGGTTATCGGAAATCGTTAGGCCGGTGTTTTTGACATCGGCGACAATGCCGACGATCTCGATGGATGCGCTGGTGGAGATTTTGAGATGTTGGCCGATGGCATTTTGCATTGGGAAGAGGCGGTGGGCGAGAGAGCGGCTGAGGATGCAGAGGTTAACGCCGGGACGGCGTTCCGCTTCGTGGAAGCCGCGTCCTTCGAGGACGGGAATGCGGAGGGCGGCGAAGTAGCCGGGGGAGACGTAACGCCAGTCGATCAAGCCCCCGGTACCGGCGGTGTGCAGCGGGCGGCCGATGACTTCGAGCGACGAGAGGGGACGGGAGCGCTCCCAGCCGCCAGGGGGCAGAGAGTCGCTGAGTCCGAGGGCGCGCAGGCCGGGAATGGAGTTGAGTTTTTGTTCGACCTGATTGAAGAACGCGATGCGCTGTTCGGGTTTGGTGTAACGGCTGGTGGGGAGAATGAGTTGGGCAGTGAGGACCTGTTCGGTCTGCATGCCGAGGGATTGCGTTTCGAGATTCCAGAGACTACGCACGAGCAGGCCAGCGGCGGTGAGAAGCACGGTGGACAGAGCGATTTGGCCGGCGACGAGGGTGTTTTTGAAAAGCGTGGAGCTGCGGGGAGCGACACCACGGGAGCTGGCGAGAACGGCGGCAGAGGACTGATAGAAAGCTGGGGCAACGCCGAAGGAGAGACCGGCGAGTAGAGAAAGCGCGAGCGAGACGACGAGAATGCGGCCGTCGAGCGAGGCGCTAGCCAGTTCGGGGATGGCAGCGGGGTTGGCTGCCATGAGAATACGCAGCAGGAGGGCAGCCAGCACGCAGCCGATCACGTCGCCGGCAAAGGCCAGCAGGAGGCTTTCTGTGAGCAACTGGCGCAAAAGACGAGCGCGGGTGATGCCGATGGCGGTGCGGATAGCGAATTCGGTCTGACGCCCGGCGGCGCGCGCGAGCAGCAGATTGGCGACGTTGGCACACGCAATGAGGAGGACGGAGAGGACGGCGGCGAGCAGGGTCCAGGCGGCTAATTGAGCGCCTGCCATCTGGCGATCGCGCATGGAACGCACGCGAAATTGCACTTCTTTGCGGAATGGCGCGGGGACGTAGGAGAGTGCGTGATGGAAGAAAGGGGCCAGTTGGGAGCGAGCGGCTTCAAGCGTGACTCCGTCTTTGAGGCGGCCGATGACGCGCAGCACGTAGGTCGCGCCGTGGCGGAAACCGGCCGGATCGATAACTTGCGGCGTGAGTAGATCGGCATGCTGCAGGGTGGGCAACACGAACGATGGGGGGAGAACGCCGGCGATGCGGGCCGGTGCGCCGTCGAGTTGCAGCGTCGTTCCGATGATTTGTTTGCCGGCGGCGAAATGGCTCTGCCAGAGGCCGTAGCTGAGCAGGACTTTGCGGGGCGCGCCGGGCTGACCGTCGGCGGGAGAGAAGGACTGACCGAGGATGGGATGGATGCCGAGGACGGACAGAAAATTTTGCTCGACAGTGGCGCAGTGCTGTCGGATGGGGTTGCGATCGGTGATGTCGCACTCGTCGACACCGCTCCAGGAGGTCAGCGACTGGAAAGCATTGGATGATGCGGTGAGATCCCGATAGTCAGCGGCAAAGAGAAATTCTCCGTCGTCGACGACTTTGGCGAGCATGCCGAGGGATACGAGTTGCCGGCCGTCGTTATAAGGCAACGGGCGGAACAAGATGCGATCGGTGACGCTGAAGACCGCAGTGGTGGCGCCGATGCCGAGTGAGATGGCAAGCAGGGCAGTGAAGGTGAAGCCGGGTGAGCGTCGATAGGTGCGGAAGGCGAATTTGAGATCGAATTTCAGGTCTTGCGCGAGAGCGTGGAGGTAGGTAAGCAGCACGGCTTTGAATAGCATACTACATAGCTGATGTTTAGATTACTTTGAACCCGACCGCTCCGGCTAATTTGGCCTGCTGATCGTCAAAGGTCCAGAAGGCATCGGCTTTGAGTTCCAGGGCCGAGGCCACATGGAGGCTGTCTAGCGTCCTGACACCGAGACGAGCCACATGGCGGCGGGCCAGTTCAACGGAGGCTTCGAAGGCCATTTCGGGAAAACTGACCTCCGCCCACAAGCCAAGCCGGCGATCCCGTTCGAAATTTCTGAATACCTGCTGGGACTCGCGGGTTGAAATCTTGCGGTGGAAGATGTGCTGGGATAACGCGTGCGCCCACTCGGCCCGATGCAAGGGCGTAAGCCAGATTCTAGGCCGCTCCGCCATACGCCGATCGGCCACCGTGGAATGGCCATCCGGCAGATAGAGCGAAACGAAAAAGCTGGTATCGACGTAGATGGTCAATAGCGCCCGCGTTCTTTGGCGCTCACGGTAACGATACTCGGGAGTATACTGATGCAAAGCGCTTGAGTCAACGGGAAAATTGACATGGAGTACGCGACATAAAAGTGATAGATTTTCGGGGAACCCAGGGAATCTAGCAAATGCCGTGAGGTCAGCCCACCGGTCGCTCACGCTCGCGGCTCAGTTACGCGCTCTGCCCGCCGTCCGGTGCATTTCCATGATCTTGATGCTGCTGGCATACGGCGACAGCAGCCGGGCTCAGCCGCAATTCAATCCCGCGGTGACCCCGGCCGACCGTCTTTCGGAAGGATGGTGGGCGGCGCGGCACGATCAGGTCATAAGCCAGGTAAAACAACATCCGGAATCACCGCTGCTCTTAATCGGAGATTCCATTACCAACAACTACGACAAGTCACATCCGCCCGACGAAAACTTCGAACCTACATGGCGGGAATTCTATGGCTGCCGCGGCGCTTTGAATCTGGGATTCAGCGGCGATGCGACCGAACACGTTCTATGGCGGCTCGAGCATGGCGAAGTGGAAGGGCTTCATCCCAAAGCGGCGATGCTGCTGATCGGCACAAACAACACCGGGCATGAAAATCAAACGGCAGAGCAAACCGAAGTGGGGATCGATGCGGTAGTAGCCGATCTGGAAAGACGTCTTCCCAATACTCACATTCTGCTGATAGGGATCCTGCCAAGCGGGGTCTCGGCGGAGAAGACAGAGCGGGACCGGGAAGTTAATCGCTATCTCGCCAATAATTATGGCGAAAATAGTCGCGTAACTTATTTGGATATTAGTGCGATATTTTTCAAAGGGCCCGACCTGAATGTCTCTATCTACTACGATCCACGTCTGCCGCAGCACTTGAAGCCGTTACATCCGGACACACTGGGCCAACGCATGATGGCGGAAGCCATTGAACCCACTTTGGCGAAGCTGATGGGCGAGGCGCCGCGGATCCCGCTTACGGCGATGATCGACGTCAACACGGCTGTTATCCCGGTGGACTGGCTGGAACAGGACAGTTACGATTGGTACGCACGTCATCACGCCGAGTTGAAGGCGGGGCGGGACCTGCACCCACAGATTGCGATGATTGGCGACTCGATCACGCATTTCTGGGGAGGCCGGCCGATTGCGGTCCACGCGAACGGCCCGATAGCCTGGAAGCGGACTTTCGGCGATTTGCCCGTACTCAACATGGGCTTCGGCTGGGATCGAACACAGAACGTGCTCTGGAGATTGCGCCAGGGTGAATTGGATGGCCTCGCTCCGAAGTGGGTGGTGATCGAGATCGGCACCAACAATTTAACGGACAGCGCTCATGCGCGCGCCAATACACCGGCCGAGACTGCGGCGGGAGTGGACGCGATAGTGAAAGATGTAAGGAAACGGAGCCCGCGAAGCCGCATTATTGTGATGGGCATTTTCCCAAGAGGGAAAGCGCCGGACAATTCCTTGCGTTCTTCCATTGCGGAAACCAATCGGCTGCTTGCGAATCGATTCGCCGCCGAAAGCGGCGTGATGTGGCTTGACATCGGCAAGGAGTTTCTACCAGCCGATAAGACGTTGCCGCTCTCGGTCATGCCGGATGGGACACATCCCTCCGAGCTCGGTTATGGGATCTGGGCGGATTCGCTCGAGAAGGCCGGTATCGGGAAGTAGTGGATCTTTTGCGCGCATCGGACCATAGCAGCCAGCGTCTCCGCAGCTCGGCTGCGCGCGACCAGGCTGCAAAACAGCCCGCGGTGTTTGGGTGGCGCGCCTGACAACGACCTGTTTACGACTCTCCATTGTAATTAGGATGTCAGCGCGCGATCTCGACAGCCGATTGAGCTTCCAGACAATGAGTAGGTGACCTTACCGTAATCGGGCGAGCAGCCGATGAAGCTCTGGCCGGTCCCCAACGTCAGCGCGATGCTTTCTCCCGTAAGATCTGTTCGCAGTTGGCCGTTCTCAGACTTGCGCAGGGGTATGCCGATCGTTTGTACAGGACCGCGCATAGCCGAGGAGCGTTGTCCAATCGGTATCGCTAATCGATTTCGTTCTGCAATACACTTCTGCAACACAGAAATCGTATAAACGGGGCGTCTGGCAGATTCTTGCGCAAACGCCGGTTCTCGCACGATGGAATCAATAATCGCTTGGTAAGTTATCCTGCGCCTTGCGCATTCGCGTCCAACTCGCTCTATCAATTTTGTTGTCGTCTAGGGGGTCAACAAACTCATTTGAATGCTGCTTGTCGGACCGGGGCGTATGCTTATCAGAAGTGAAGCGGATCGGAAAATGAATTGAGTGGCGGCGAAGCAAGATTCCTTTACCTCTCCAGCACTTAACGACAGGAGGTCCCCTCGCAAGTCCTCCCGACCGCTTTATGTAATTCTCAGTCTGTATATAGCCGTTAGCCTTGGCTTTTACATGGTAGGCGTCATTGCCGCGACTCAGCAGTGGTTCCATCCCAGCCGCTATGCGCGACGTCCTTTGGACGTGAACGAACAAACTGGCCTGATCGATAGTGTCCAGAAAGAAGCCGCCAAATCCGGCATCAAAGCCGGGGATCGGCTAGAAGCTTTGAACGGCTTGCCCTTCACGGGCGATTACCAGTTCTTTATGGACGTCCGGCGGAGCCGGCCAGGCGAAGCGCTTACTGTCACCGTCCAACACCCCAACGGCGCGATACAAACTGTTCCAATTCACCTCGCCCCGCGCGATGTCATGATTCGAAATGCGGGAGATATCGGCCTGTTTGCCGTGCTGATTCTCTTGCCCATTGTGAGTCTCGGAGTGGGCTATTGGGTAGTCGCGGCGCGTCCAGGCGACTTGAATGCCTGGTTCGTACTCATCGTTCTTAGTAACACAGAGGCTTTTTTTGGCAATCTCGATTGGAGATGGTGGCCCAACCCGTGGTTTGCCATTCTTGGCGGGTGGTGGGTTGCCATGGCCACGCTGGGGGATCCGGCGCTGGTACTGCTCGGCATTTATTTCCCGGAACGCTGGCGCGTGGACGTTCGCTGGCCCTGGGCGAAGTGGCTTATGCTGGTTCCGCTGTTGGCGGGATTTCCGTCGGCGCTTTTGTACGTTTACGTGAACTCTTTTATGGCGAGCTGGGGTCCTTCAATTACTCCTGCGGCCTTCTATTTCAATCACGTTGTGCATGTATTATCGGCGATCGTAAATATTGTCTTTTGGGTCGCGATCTTCGATAAGATGCGCTCGGCGACTACCGCCGATGCTCGCCGCCGGCTGCGCGTGCTTGCCATTGGGAGCGCCATTTCGCTCGGGCCGGTCGAGTTTATTTTTGTAGTGTTTCCGCTCCTCGGTCTCGATCCCCACCACAATTCTCTATACGAGTTAATCGTTCTTTTCTACGTCATCTTCATACTGACTCTCGCTTACGTCCTGGGCGTGCAGCGCGCCATGGATGTCCGGATCCTCGTACGCATGGGCACAAAGTACGCGCTCGCTCGCACCACCTTAACCATTCTGCGCATCGCCGGGATTGCCGCCTTAATTTGGTTCATCGCCATCCCCCTTTTCTCTCACCGCCATTCCCTCTACCAAACGCTACTCTGGAGCGCCGTTCTCGTGGCTTTCGCTTTTCTGTTTTTCAAGAAGAAATCGCCCACCGATCTCGTCGGCCAATGGATCGACCGCAAGTTCTTCCGTGAAGCCTACGACGCCGAAATCACGCTGGCCAATCTCGCCAAAACTGCCCGTACCATTTCCGATCCCGCAGCTCTCATCAAAACTGTCTCTCACCAGATCTCCGACGTGCTCCACGTCGATCAGATCGCTGTGCTGCTCCGGCATAACGGCATTTTTGAACCTGCCTACGCCATCGGCCAGCCTTCTTTTGGAGACGAATCCCTGCGCATACTCGACAGATCCAACTCGTCCACCCCCGTTTTCAACAACGCCAACGATGAACAAATACCCGATCCAGGGACACCCGAACTACTCCTGCCGCTCCCCGGACGCACTGAATTGCTCGGGGCCATGGCGCTCGGTCCAAAACGCTCGGAAGCGCCTTACACTCCGTCCGATCTGCGCCTCCTCGAATCGGTGGGCGTGCAAACTGGCTTAGGGCTCGAACTCAGCGAAACTGCGGTTTCGTTGGCGCAGGCGGCCATCGAGCGCGCCAGTGCTGCCCGCGAAATGGAGATCGCCCGCGAGGTCCAGGAACGCTTATTCCCACAGCAATTCCCCGCTCTCCCCGGCATCACTCTGGCCGGCACTTGCCGCACGGTGTTCGGTGTCGGCGGCGACTATTACGATGCCTTCGATACCGGTGACGGTCGCCTCGGCCTCGCGATCGGCGACGTCTCAGGCAAAGGCATCTCGGCTGCCCTGTTGATGTCCAGCCTGCGCGCCTGTTTGCGCACTCTGACGCTCGATGCTTCGGGCGGTCTTACCACGCTAATGCGCAAGATGAATCGCCTGATTTACGAAGCTTCCGCCGTTAATCGTTATGCGACGTTCTTTCTCGCGATCTATGATCCCCCCACGTGCCGCCTGCAGTATGTGAATGCCGGTCACAACCCTCCCGCGCTGATCCGCCCCTTGCCAAACGGCACCTGTCAACACCTGCGTCTCGAAACCGGCGGCCCCGTGGTCGGCTTGCTCCCCGACGTCTGCTACGAAGAGGATTCGCTCCTGCTCCACTCCGGCGATCTGCTTCTCGCCTATACGGACGGCATCAGCGAAGCGATGACCGCTGCTGACGAAGAATGGGGTGAGGAAGCCATGATCCTTGCCGCCCAGTGCGGAGCCAGCGAAACTGCAGAGGACATCGTTAAGGCCATCTTCGAAGCCGCCGATGCCTTCACCGAAAAGGCTCCCCAGCACGACGATATGACCGTGCTCGTGATGAAATTGTCCTCGCTCTTCCCATGAAGCGATTCTCTTGTTCTTTTGCGAAGACGCTGATTTATGATCACAGCTCGGTCCCGTAGCTAAGGCGGTACCGGATCGACCTTTGTCCTGGAATCGTAAAGTGATACGCTATCGAACAATTTTGCTGACCTTCACGTAAACGTGTTTAGGAGATGGCTGTCGCAAATGGGTCAATCAATCCAAAGCGGAAACGGGACGCCAGTGCGATCGCGAGCCATCCCGGTATTCCTGCTCACTACCCTCCTAATCAGCTCGGTGTTCTATTTCCTTATCATCAAATCGGGTCACCTGGCCGGAGGCTGGGGCGCGTACGTTGCTGGTTTGATGTGGTCCCCAGGCTTTGCGGCCTTACTCACTTGTAAGTATCTCGGCCGGGATTTGGGTACTCTCGGCTGGAAGTGGGGCAAAACGCGCTATGAGGTGATCAGCTACTTCATTCCGCTTTCATATGCCGTAGTCATCTACGGATTGGTTTGGCTGACCGAATTGGGTGGCGTATACCGCAAGGACTTTGTAGATGGGGTTACGAAGTCGTTCGGTCTTGGCCCGATGCCGGCATGGGCGAGCATCACCCTTTACTTCGTTTTCACGGCAACCTTCACGGTGATACGAGATTTTGCGACTGTGATCGGCGAAGAGATCGGCTGGCGTGGGTTCTTGGTTCCTGAATTGTCAAAGAAATATGGCTTCCCAGCGACGGCCATGATTACGGGATTCATATGGGCGATCTGGCACTACCCGATCATCCTGTTCGCCGATTACCATGGGGCCGCGCCTGCCTGGTTTTACGTTCCATTGCTCACGGTTATGCTGCCGTTTCTCACTTTTGTTTGGACCTGGATGCGGCTCAAGTCTGGAAGCATCTGGCCTTGCGTCGTCTTGCACGCATCGCACAACACATTCATTCAACAGTTCTTTGACCCGCTTACGGTCTCTCGCAGCAAAACGGGTTATATAGCCGGAGAGTTTGGCGCTGCGCTGCTTGTCATCTCAATATTGATGGCTGTGTATTTTTGGAGGCGACGTGACGAGGTGGAGGGTAATCATCGTGCCCCGGCGAACTACCTTAGCTGTTTATTCACCGAAGCAGGGATGATAGGAGGAGCTAAATGCAAGAACAAGGTGTCCCCTGGAATATCACGGTCTCGAAGGAAACCGACCTCTCCCTGCGCACTTTCCTGGGCGCCCAGGGCATAAAAAAAGGCGACCTCTCCAAGTTCATCGAAGACGCCGCCCGGTGGCGTGTTTTTCATCGCACCGTTCAGGACATCAAGGCCCGCACCGCCAATATCAAGCCCGAGGAGTTGCAACGCATCTTTGACGAATCCGTCCGCGAAGTCCGCAAGCAACGCCGCTCCAGAAAGAAGGGCTGAAAAAGCCTGATGCGGGTGGTGCTCGACACCAATATCCTGATCTCCGCTTTGATCTCCTCAGTCGGCAAACCCGCGATCATCTATGATGCTTGGGAAGACGGTAAATTTACTCTCCTGACCTGAGCGCAACATCTCGAGGAGTTGCGAGCCACTCTGCAGAAACCAAGAGTCGCTGATCTTATTAAGCTCCACAAGGCCAGCCGCCTGGTGAACCAAATCAAGAGATTCGCCGAGGATGTCGGCCAGTTGCCGCGCGTGAAACGATCTCCCGATCCCCATGACGACTTTCTGCTGGCCATGTCTGAATCGGGTAAGGCTCAATATCTAGGGACAGGCGACAAGAGCGGGCTACTCTCCCTACGTCACCACAAAGCCACGCAGATCATGTCCGCCATCGACTTCGGAGCGTTGTTCGCATGAATCGAGTGAATCTCCGACGCGGCGTCACCGGAGTCCTGGTGAACGACCGGTTGCACAAACCTTAGTTTATGCAAGGGCGGTCTTAAGTAAGCGCCTTCTGCCTCTCACAATTCTGCTAAGCGTGTCCATTCAGTGCCTGCGAAGTGCGTTCTCGGGAAGGGACCGCACGCTCGCTGCGCTGTTCATTCGAGAAATCTGGGCAGATCCACCGTTTTGCTTGAGTCGCGGACGGTCGCAGACGCCACCGCGCAGCCAGTCACAACACCGGCAATTTCCTCTAAGTTCGATGGGCGTTTAGCTGGCTTCCCATTCGTGGCGGTCGGACCTGCTGGTAGAAGAAGGTTGTTTGCGCGGCACGGGGAGGGTATGGCTTGGTGGAGCGGTGGGGAAGATGTGTGCGCCGATGGGTAGGTCGACGGCGGGGGCGCGGGAGGAGAGTTCGGCGGTAGTGAGCAGATCCAACGGGGTGATGCGATAACGCGCGAGCAGCGCGTCGGCCAAAGGGGCATGCAAGCGCCGAGCGCCCTTTAAGACGTTGTGCAGGTGGGGTTGGGAGACACCCATTAATTTGGCGAGCGAGCGCTCGGAGAGTTCGCCGTTATGGATGCTGGTGTTGACGAAAGCCAGCAGGCGGGTGTAGAGCAATTGGAAAGAAAGGGGGTCGTCCCTGAGATTTAATTCCAAGGTGAAATAGGCTCTCTTAATTTTGGGGGAAAGGGGCGAATTTTACAAGGTTGCGACGCACCAACTTAACAAGCGGTAAACCATTCAAAAAAAACAGCTTGTAAGGAAAATCCGTAATCCTCTCATGGGCAGAATAGAAAATATTTCCGTACAGTTTGCTCGAATTCCTGAGAAGTACTGTAAGTTCTAAACATAACAACGGCGCGCGAGTTTAAAACGACAGAGAACGCCGAAGGAAAAGAACAAAAAACAAAATGAATTGGACCCGCTCAGAAACTCTAGCCCTCGCCCAGCAGTCTTGCACTTATTGTTACGGTCTTGGTCTCCGGCCCGGCCGGGCGGGGGCGTCGACCCCTTGCAATTGCGTGTTTCGCGCTATTTTTCGCGCCTGCTACGCGCGTTTCCAGAGCTGCGCTTCGAAAGAAAAGTATGTGAGCCGCGTGTCCCTGGAAGCGAATCCCGGCCGTCAGAGAAGGTCGGTCTGGGGGTTGAAGAACGAGGAGTACATGGCGGACTTCTGCCTGGTGAGCAAGCGGACGCTATCGGAGAGCGAGCACAAGCTGTTCCGGTACCACTTCCTGTTAGGCGCTGACTGGAAGCTGTGCTGCCGGAAGCTGGGAATGGATCGAGGGAGCTTTTTCCACGAGGTCTACCGGATTGAGCAAAAGCTCGGAAAGACGTTCCGGGAACTGGAGCCGCATGCCTTGTTTCCGCTGGACGAATACTTCGGGAGCACAGGGCGTTCGAAGGTAGTAGCGATGACGCCTTTCAAGGTGGAGACGACGAGCGAGGGAACGAAGACGCGCACGATGATGAAATTTCCGATCAAGCGGGCGGCGTAAGAGCGAAAAGTTCTGAAGGCAGGACGCTGGACATGGGGGACGGGAGACCGTCCCCTTTTTTATTTGGCGAAGGGATATTTGGCTTCGGGGTGCATGGCGATGGCCTCGATTTCGATGCGGGCATCACGCGGCAGGCGGGCGACCTCAATGGTGGTGCGAGCGGGCGGATGTTCGCCGAAATGGCGACCATAAGCTTGATTCATTTTCTCGAAATCATTCATATCTTTTAAGAATACGGTTGTTTTAACGATATCCGCGAGCGATAAGTGCGCGGCTTCGAGGACGAGACCGAGATTGGTGAGCACACGGTCGGTGAGCGCCTGAATGTCGCCGGTGACAAGTTCGCCGGTTTGAGGATCGGCATGGATCTGGCCGCTCAGGAAAAGCATTTCGTTAACGCGGAGAGCGGGCGCGTACGGTCCGGCGGCTTTGGGACCGTTTTCGGGCTTGATGATTTCTTTCATGGCTCTATTGTGCACGGGCGCTTGCTGAGATCGCGGACATGGCCGATGCCGCGCCGGTGGAGAAAGCGCGCCAATTCGCGGGCGACGAGTTGGGGAGCACGGGGATCGATGAAGGTAGCGGTGCCGACCTGGACGGCGGATGCGCCGGCGAGGAGAAATTCCGCGGCGTCGCGGCCGCCGGCGATGCCACCCAGGCCGATGATGGGAATCCTGACAGCGCGGGCAGCTTCCGACACGAGACGTAGCGCGATAGGTTTGATGGCGGGACCAGACAGTCCGGCGAAACCGGCAGCAATGCGCGGTGCGCCGGTTTTGGGATCGAGCGCGTAGGAAATGATGGTGTTCACCAGCGAAAGAGCGTCGGCCCCCGCGGTTTCGGCTGCTTGGGCGAGCGGTTCGATCCGTGAAACATTGGGCGAGAGCTTCACGATGAGAGGACGGTGGGCGAGCGAACGCACGCGCTGAATCAGATCGGAGAGTAGCAGCGAATCGTTCGAGAAGAAGATGCCGCCCTCTTTGGTATTGGGGCAGGACACGTTGAGCTCGTAAGCGGCGATACCGTCGGCATCTTCGAGCACACGTACGACTTCGGCATAATCGTCGATCGAGTAGCCGAAGACGTTGACAAACACGGGAACGGAAAAGTGGCGAAGTTTGGGAAGTTTATCGCGGAGGAAAGCGCGGACGCCAACATTTTGCAGGCCGACGGAGTTCATCATGCCGCCCTCGGTATGCCAGAGCCGGGGCGCGGGGTTGCCAGCGATGGGCTCGCGGGACAAGCCTTTCGTAACGAAACCGCCGAGCAGATTCAGGTCGAGGATTTTTTCGAATTCGAGGCCATAGCCGAAGGTGCCGGAGGCGGCGAGGACCGGAGTACGCAGCGGAATGCCGCAAAGGGTGGTGGCTAGTGGATCAACTGGCATGAGGGGCGGCGGCGGTGAGTTCGGGGGAGCTGACGCGCGCGGCAGTTTCGCAAATGAGATCCCAAGTTTCGCGGATATCGGTTTCGGTGGTCTGGAAATTGCCAATGGCGCAGCGGAGAACGAATTGGCCATTCAGCACGGTGTGGGAAAGGAAAGCTTTGCCGCTCGCATTGATGTCGGCGAGAAGGCGCTGGTTGGTCGAGTTATCGCTGCAATGGCGAAAGCAGACGAGCGAGAACGGAACCGGAGCGGCGAGTTCGAAGTCTTGGTTGGACTCGACTAGTGATTTGAACAGCTGGGCGAGGCGGATGGATTCGCGCAAGAGCGCGGAGACGCCGTCGCGTCCGTAATATCTAAGGACGTACCAGAGCTTGAGTGCTCGGAAGCGGCGGCCTAGCTGCACGCCGTACTCGTTGAAGTTGACGACCTGATCGTCTTCGGGGCTGCGGATGTACTCCGCGGTCAAAGAGGAAGCGCGTTTGAGAATGTCGGGGCGGCGCGTGTAGAGGACGCTGCAATCGATCGAGACGTAGAGCCACTTGTGCGGATTGAAGACCAGCGAATCGGCCTGTTCGACACCGTCGAAGATGTGGCGCATTTCCGGGAGCACAGCGGCGGAACCACCATAGGCGGCATCGACATGCAGCCAGACATCGTGGCGACGGGTGATGGCGGCGATCTCGGCGATGGGATCAATGGCACTCGTGGACGTTGAGCCTACAGAGGCTATCACGCAGCAGGGGCGCAGGCCGGCCGCCAGATCTTGCGTGATGGATTGCTCGAGCAGGTCCGCGCTCAGGCGGAACTGATTGTCTACGGGAATTTTGCGGACGTTTTGCTGGCCGAAGCCTAGCGTGATCGCGGCTTTCTCAGCGGAGAAGTGAGTTTGTTCGGAAACATAGACGGTGAGGCCGCCGCGCATGCCTTTGGTACGGCATTCGGGATCGACGTATTCACGAGCTGCGCCGATGGCCTGCATGACGGCTAAGGAGGCGGTGTCGTAGATGATGCCGAAGAGCGAATCGTCCAGCCCAAGCCATTGCCGGATCCAGGAGAGCGTAACCTGTTCGAGTTCGGTAGCCGCCGGAGACGCTTTCCAGAGCATGGCGTTGACATTGACAGCGGAGGCGAGAAAGTCGGCGAGGATGGAGGGCGGGGTGGAGGAGACAGAGAAATAAGCGAAGAATCGCGGGTGATTCCATAGGGTGAGCGCCGGAACGACCTGTTTTTGAAAGTCGCCCAAGATTTGTTCGAGGGATTCGCCGTGTTCGGGAGCGGATGGGGGCAATGCGGCTGCGAATTCGCCGGGCCGCGTGGGCGGGAGAACGGGCTGATCGCGGATGGTCTCGAAGTAATGGGCGATCCAGTCGGCGTGGGCATAAGCGGCTTGGCGGAACTGGTCGGGAGTTAGTTCTTTTTCGAGGGTCACGCTTCTACGTTCGCACGCCCCTGTGTACAAAATTTCGCATAGCAATGACCAGCGGAGTTCCACCGAGGCTCAGCAGGTCATCGTGACCCGCATGTTGGACCAGGTATAGTTCTTTCGGTTGTCGCGCTTTCGCAAACAAGGCTTGGGCCATCCAAACGGGAGTGAGAGAATCTGCTGTTCCTGCAGCTACCAGCAACGGGGTCCGCATCGAACTGATCTTGGAAAGATTATCGAAATGGGTGCGCAGCAGCAGACTTGGAGGATAGAAACGGGTAAGCCAGAAATGGTTTGCGGCCCCATCGATGCTGCTGAATGGGCTCGCCAAAATCAGGCCACCCAAGTCTTTGCGTTCATAGGCGAGTTCCGTTGCCGGCCCGCTCCCAATCGATCTTCCCAAGACGAACACATTGCGAATGGAAACGTTCCGCTTTTCAGTAGATGTAGATATTGAAGGGCCGCTTTTGCATGTTCGACAATACTCAGTTCTCGTGGCCTGACCGATGTACTTAGTCCATAACCGCGATAGTCAATCATCAGGACGTTTACGCCGATTTGATGAAGTGCGATGAGTTCCTCCCCGACCATGTCTTCCAAGACATAACCATTGCCGTGCAGCACGAGAAGTATCTTTTCTGAATGCGTCGCGGCCGGTATCCACCAACCGTGAACACGATCTTTGGAGGTGACTGAGATTTGTAAATCTTCATAGGGAAGACCGCAGTTGGCCGGGGTGACGTTGGCCCAAGCTTTCGGGGCAGGAAAGATTAGCGCGCTTTGCCGGAAGTAAAGGAATGCTCCCACCGCTACGTAAGCTGTTACGGAATAGACCAGTAATCTGAATGAGGCGGCAAAAACCATCGCTTTAAGACGGAGTCCGCGGGCGTTTGCCAGCAATGATAGCTGAACGCTGCGACTACTTACATTCGGCGAGGACTGGGGGCCACCAGTCGCGGAACCAGGCATGGAAGGCGATGATCTCGGCGGCCATGTCTTCATCGAAGGGCACAGCGGAGTGGGTGAGCTGCCAGCCTCGGGCTACTGCAGCCTGGCGAATGATTACAGTGGCTGGGAAGCGATGCAGGTAGTCGAGGAACTCGAGCAGCCTGCGATGAAGCGACTCGCTGCGCGGCACATCCGACGAGAGCAAGGCTCGGTTGAGGGCTACGATCAGTTCGGGCAGCGCGGCTGCGACTCCCGAGACCATACCATCTGCGCCGGCTTGGGTGCCGTTTCGGTAGAGTGCTTCATTGCCGAGTAACAGCTGGAAGGGCGTTTGTTTGTGCAGGTCCAGCAGATGCTGCAAGTAATTTGGATCGCCACTGGAATCCTTGATGCCGGCAAACGTGCCACTAGTTAACAACCGGCCAGCAAGCCCAGGCGGGATGGGGCTCACGAACATCGGAATGTTGTAGAGATAGACCGGCACGGTCCGGCCGAGCGATTCGATAAAGGCCTGGTAGTAAGCGAACAGCTGCTCTTCGCCGTAGCCATAGAAATGCGGGGGCGCGAGCAAGATGCCGGACGCACCCGCTTCGATCGCGTTTTCAGCCAGTTCGACCGCACACGACAGAGTGGAATGGGAAGCGTTCACCAGAACAGGAAGACGGCTGCGTTTGATGGCAAGAGCTGCGACTCGCATGCGTTCGGCTGGGTCAAAATGAACGAACTCGCCTGTGGAACCGAACAACACAAGCCCATTGACACCCGCGGCGGCAATGGTATCGAGATAGTCCAGGAGAACAGCCGCATCGGCTTCATTACAGGCCGGGCGGCGGGGAGTTAAGAGCGCGACGTAAACGCCTTTTGCTGGCGGAAGTGGAGTTTGGCTATCGGACATGCGGAGAAGTCGTCATTCAGTGAACGAGCGGCGAACCGGGCGAGGAACTGCGCCGGGTCAAAACGCGCTGCATCAGTTCCCGAGGGTCGAGCAGATGCTGTGGCACGAAGTGCTGGCTGGACCAGCGAGCCTCAGAATCCAACTCGACGCCCACAAAATAGGCGTGATCTCGTAAGACGGTATAGCGGACGGTGCCGGTAAGTTCACCGTCTCCATAAAGAACGCGCATGTGTGTTCCGACGGGGACTTCGATTTCGAGTTGGAGGCACAAGCCGCAGAGCGAAATATCCTCCAGATTAGCGATGCGCCGGCATTCCTGGCCGCTGGCTTCGAACCAGATGAGTTCCACCAAGTCGGCGCAGAGAAGGCGGGTGTCGATTCGACGATCCTGCATTTTATCCATACTTCTCTCATCGGCAGGTGAACGGCCATACTTGATGAGAGATTTATCCGTAAAGTACCAGCCTGACCTCAAACCAGATTACTGTATCTAACCGTATTTCCATCCCGATCCTTCAGAATAGAGTTTAGTTTCACTTATGGCCATGCAGCCTGACCTATCCATCCCGGCGACCGGGCCAGCTACTCGTCTCGGCATTGTGCTGCGAGTGGTCTTTTTCGTGGCCAGTGTGTTTGTAGGATTGAAAATTTTCCCCCTGCTATTGTTTACGGTTTTTGGATTGCTGGTCGCGGGCACGGTGGGCCTGTGCGCTACCGGGTTGCTGGCCAACTTGCTCACCATGCGGATATTCGACCGGCGACCCTTCACGGATATCGGGCTAGGGGGAGGCATACGGTCGGGTCAAAATTTGGGGATAGGGCTTTTGCTGGGCGCGGGGGCGGCGGCACTGATGCTGCTGGCGCCGGTGCTGGCGGGTACTGGGCATTTCGTTTGGAAGAATGACTCGGCCTTTTCCTGGCCTGGCCTGGTGTTTTACCTGGCGACACTGGCGGTAGCGGCCGCCGGCGAGGAGATGATTTTTCGGGGCTATGCCTTCCAGTTGCTGATTGAAAAAATAGGTCCGTTCGCAACGATTTTGCCAGTGTCAGTGATTTTTGGCGTGGCGCATGCTTCGAATCCACACTCGTCGTGGCTGGGCATTCTGAACACGATGCTGTGGGGGGTGGTGCTGGGCTATGGTTTTCTGAAAAGCCGTGATTTGTGGCTCCCGATTGGGCTGCATCTGGGGTGGAATATCGTGCTGCCGTTATTTGGCGTGAACCTCAGCGGGCTTACGATAGATGTGACGAGGTACTACTATCGATGGGATCTCTTGCCCCTTTGGAGCGGTGGGGAGTATGGGCCGGAAGGCGGGTTGCTGGCTACGATTTTCGTCACCGGATTGTTTGTGGCGCTGGTCAAAGTTCCGGTAAGGCCACAGCGGGCGGCGATCGCGCAGGTGCTCAACGACGCTGGTTGACGCGCCTAGCGGCGCTGCTGCTGGTTTGCGGGTCCGGCGTTGTGTTGCGTGCCGACAAGCTGAGCTTCGACGAGCGAATGGAGATCGAACGAGGCCTGAACGCCGAGTACGCCACTATGAAGGTGATCCTGCCACATTCGAAGAGGCCGCTGGTGATCCATAGCGACGGCCAGTACGACAAGGCAGCGTGGGATAAGGCGCTCGATGAACAGG
Organism: Bryobacteraceae bacterium; assembly: GCA_965277435.1. Classification (GTDB taxonomy): domain Bacteria; phylum Acidobacteriota; class Terriglobia; order Bryobacterales; family Bryobacteraceae; genus Bog-105. Next base: position 931,561 of record OZ255821.1, read on the forward strand.
GTCCGGCCGCGCGTTTCGGCGATCAGGTGCAGATTACGCGGGTACAGATTGAGGGCAACAAAATCCTGTTCGAGATTAATGGCGGCGGCAAGAACGGGCATTGGTACGACCATTTGGAAGTAGGCGCCGGGGGAAACACTGCGCCGGTTTCGAACCGATCGGGCGGCGGGCAGCCAAATGGGTCGCATGTAGAGTTGGTTTTTCCCGGGTCGGTACCATCGGTGAAGGCCGCTGATATCCGCCAGATGCTGACGTCCGTTTTCGATTTTGAGAAGCATTCGGCTTCTGAACAATACGTGGATCGACTGCCGGGGCCGATTCAGAAGGCGATCAAAGAGCAGCGCGCAGTGGAAGGCATGGACCACGACCAGGTGATGCTGGCGCTGGGAAAGCCGCGCAATAAGTCGCGTGAGACGAACGCCGATGGCGATGCAATTGAAGACTGGATCTACGGCGACCCTCCAGGGAAAATGACCTTTGTGCGCTTCAACGAGGGCAAGGTGGTGAAGGTGGAGAATTCGTACGCTAATGTGGGTGGAATGACCGCGCCTCCCCTGCCTGATCCGCAGTAAGGGAAGAGCTGACTGCTTGGGACTTACCATCGTGCCCCGATGGCGAGCTCCGAGGAGGGAAATGCCTCGCGTACCACGGAATGGTCACGGTTCGCCTAGCTAGCCAGGCCAATTCGATTGACCACATATGCTGAAGGGTAATCGTTTCCTGGTTTAGCCAGCGCTTTGTGGATTGGCGTGCTGCTCGGAATCGGTTGGTTACCGTTTGTTGCTGCTGATCTAGCCGCTGGGCTGTGGCCATCAATCGATTAGGATACTGAACTCGCCGGCTTTATGATGGCGTGGGGGTTTGATGTAGCCTTCCCCTGTACTATTTTGACCGCCATTTCGCTAGCAGTTCAGATCCTGCGTCTTGCTTTTGGCAGGTGGGCCAAAGTGAGCCGAAAGATTGAAGTTCTCGCAGGATAGCTCTATCTCGCAAGAGACTCTAAACAACGCTGCGCAGGGCGAGGTGCTTCACGAACGGATCGAAATCGTGATCATTGTGCAGCAGTTCATAGCCGTTTTGAATGCAGCGGGTGGCGATGATGGAATCGATTGTCTTGCGAACCGTGACGCCGTGCTTGCGGAGGAACCGGAAGTTTCGGGCGGCCTGAGTGGCAATCGTCTGGCCACCCAATTCCACCACCATCAGGGATGTCAGAAGATCTTCGGCTTGATTGAATTCACGATCCTGACGGAAGCCTTGCAGGACTTCGGTCAGGATCAGGTCGCCGATGGCCAGGAGTTCGCGACCGAGCAAGCTGTCGAGAATGTCGGTCTGGAGTGAGACTGTTCCTTTGAAGTAGTCGATCCAAACGCTGGAGTCGACCAGAATCATTCGACTTTGGCCAAATTATCATTCCGCATGGCGTCCAAGTCTCCCTGCCAATCCAACTTGCCGCGCAATTGGCGAATGCCGACTTGTTTACGCAAACGCAACAAGGTTTGCAATCCCAGTTCAACGGCTTCGCGCTTGGTATGTAAGCCGGTAACACGCAAGGTGTCCTGCATCAATTGGTCGTCGATTACAATGTTGGTTCGCATGGGTTTGGTGTATCTTTGGTAATCTTTATACACATTGTAGCGGGCGGAGGCGTGATGTGCAAGTGGTTATTTCTCGCGAAGAAGTGCCACCACATCATCAACCGTGATGACACCCAGGAGATCCTGATCCTCGTCTATGACAGGTAGCGCGAGAAGGTTGTATTTGTCGAACATTTCTGAGACGCGGTCGAGCTTTTCGTCCGAATGGATGGAGAGGAGCGGATCGGAGGCGAGTTCCTGTAGCGGCGTATCGCCGGCGGCGAAAAAAAGTTTAGCCAGGGGTACAGTAAACCGGAGACGATGAGCGCTGTCGACGAGAAAGAGCGCGTGCAGGTCTTCCAGAACTTCTTCGTTATTGCGCAACTCCGCCATGGCCTGGTCGACCGTGGCGTCGACGGGTAGGGACAGATACCCGGTGTCCATGAGACCGCCGGCGGTATCGTCGCGGAAATCAAGAAGCTCTTCGACATCCTCTTTGCCCTCGGGCTCCATCTCGTCGAGGATTTCTTCGGAACGGTCCTCCTCGAGTTCGTTGAGCAGGTCGGCGGCTTCCGAAGGCTCCATTTCTTCCAAAATTTCGGCTGCTTTCTCGGCATCTAGACCTTCGATGATCTGGGTCTGGAGGTCGGGGTCGACTTCGGAGAGGAGTTCGGCGGCACTTTCGGTATCGAGATTATCGAAGATGGCGGTTCGGTCTTCATGGCCAAGGTGTTCGACGATGTCGGCGAGGTCGGCGGGATGCATGTTTTCGAGCAGCCGGTTCGAGATATTGAGACGGACACGGCGCTGCGGATCGGATTCGAGAATACTGCAAAACTCCCAGCGGATAGAGTTGGTGGGGATGCGGGTCTGGACTTTGCGGATAGAGGCGGGCGGGACGATGCCCTGGAGGAGGCGGCGAACGATGGAGCGGATGCCAATGTCGACTTCGAGAATGTGGAGGACATCGCTGCCGTTTTCGCATTCCTTCTGAAAAGTCACGTCGTTGATGCGGACGACTTTACGGCCGTGGGCATCGATGATTTGCTGATCGAGAAGATCGCGCACCATGCGGAGCATGTACTCGTCGGAGTGATAGGGCGTGAGGCGCTCATCTTTGAGGCAGATGCCGCGGAGGGTGATGGAATGGACCTGATCGTAGCGGATGCTAAGCCAGCCGGGGCCGGCGCCGACGAGAAAACGGTCGAGCCGTATGGGATCGATGAGCGGGACCAGCGCGGCGTCGCGCAGAGTGCCGATATCGCGACCTTTCAAGTCGAAGACTTTGACGCCGGCGAGTTCGGACCAGTAGAAAATTTCGTCGGCCATGAGACGGAGATGAAAGTTCTCTTTGAGGATATACTTCTACGGCTTGCACGTTAGACGGCGAATTGACATCCGTAGATCGGCAGACCGGAGCCGAATTTGAGGGGTCAATCCAGCAATAGAGTCGCTGAGCAGCTAAGCGGCTAGAACCAGGTCCGAGCGCGGTAGCGATCGTATTCAGCGCCGAAAGCGGCACGAAGGACTGAAGCTTCGCGGCGGGCACGTACAATCTGCAGCGGAACAACGACGAGCAACAGCAGCATGGGCCACCACTGCGCGAGGACAAGCGAGAGGCCGATCAGCAGGATGGGGCTTGCAAGATAAATCGGATTGCGGAATCGTGCGTAGAGCCCGTTCGTGACGAGTTGCCGCGCTTGCGGCGTCACGGAGAACGACCGACCCAACTGATATCGCGCTGTGCCTACCCAAGCGATCACGAGCAATAGAAGACACATGCCAGCGATCTGCATTGGTGGCCACGCCAGTTGTACAGTCCTTGTGACCAGAACCACAAAGGTGACTTCAATAACCGCGAGAACAAGCAAAACAGTGTGGATCACGCGCATGGAACGACAATACCAGCATTAATCCGGTGAAACGCGCTTCACGTCTGGAATCCACTTGGATGTAGCGGCGGCTATGCTGCCCGATGACGTCGCTCCTTCCGGAATTACACTAGGGCGGCTTCAAACGTCGGCTTGCAAGTGAAATTTCTTGGCTATGGCTTCTACGACTCGAGTCCGCCCGTGTCCTGGATTTGTTTCCAGGCGTGCTCGCAGCATCCCGATTCCTTCGAGCTTTACGACGTCGCGGCGTACCGATTTCGGGTCTCTCTTCAAATCGGTCGCGAGCGCTGTAATCGAGTAGTTACCCCTCCGCGCGACCTGGCAAAGCCGTATCCGCTCTGCCGTGAGTACCTTAGTCATAGTCAAAGGATCCTCGAACGTGATGGACATCTCGGGCCTGATTCGCTTGCCCTCGGAAAGTTTCCTGGCTCTCCCAAGCGCCCGTTTCGCATATCCATCGAACCCGTCGGAATAGATCATTCGCTTCATGCCTTTTCGTCTCGCAACGCTTTCACTTCGGCCAGAAACCTCCCCAACAGCAGATCGTACCGTTCAAAACCGATCTCTTCGACGCAACCCTTAAAGTGTCGTTCATGCTTTCCGTGCGCGCTATCGTAGCCGAGCACCCGCCCGTTATCTCCCGGAGACAGATGATGATTTATGAAGGCGATGTTATATTTGACAACGTTCCCGGCCAGATTTTGCCAGACCTCTTCGCGAAGGACGCCTAAAAAGCCATTCGAGCAAGTGACTCGCACAGTCGAATCGGTCACTTTGATCGCCACTTCGCGGCAGCGTTTCTTGAAAGACGAGAGTACCACAGGTAAGGCTTCGTTGGCCTCATCTGAAAGTGGTCTCGCAGCCGCTCTTGAATGTCTGTTTGCAGGATTAGCGCGTCAAGCGGGTAATGACGGCGCGGTGCTGGGGAAATTCGGCGATCAGTTCGCTGCGATCCGCGAGTTCAAAATCGGCAAATTCAAAAGCCGGTGAGACGGTACAGCCGACCAGCGCAAAGGCGCCGGGGATTTTCAGGCAGGAGGCGAACCAGTGATGGGCGGGAACAGCGGCCTGGAAGACCTGTCCCTGTGCGGGATCGCTGCCAAGCAGGATTTCCGAGTGTTGGCCAGCGGGATCGATGACGTGAACCGAGACGGGATGGCCGGTATAAAAATGCCAAAGTTCGTCGGACTGGATGCGGTGGAAGCCGGAGAAATTGTCGCCCTCGAGCAGGAAATAAATGGCGGTAGAAGAGGCGGAACGATACGTCTCGCGGTAATAGCCGCCTTCGGGGTGAGGTTTCAGATGGAGTTGTTCGATTAAGACCGAAGCTTCGTCAGGCATGGGCAGATTTGGGTTGAGGCTGCGGCAGAGAAGAACGCAGGCGGCCGAGGAAGAGGATCACGACGCCGACAGTGAAGAGGCCGAGGGCGAGCCACTGGGTGAGCGAGAAGGGTCCGACGAGCGCCTGTTCGTGTTCGCGGAAAAACTCGATGATGAATCGTGCGGTGGAGTAGAGGACGAGATAGAGCGCGATCACTTGACCGGCGGGATGGCGCTGGCCGGCGCGGCGATAGAGGAAGGCAAAGATCAGCAGATCGGCAGCCGATTCGTAGAGCTGGACCGGATGAAGCGCTTTGTCGAGCGGAACCGGCGCGGCGAAATCGGAGCGGAAGTAGACACCCCAGGGAAGATCGCATTCGCGCCCCCAACAGCAGCCGGCGGCGAAACAGCCGAGGCGTCCGATAGCCTGGCCGATGGCGACGCCCGGCGCAAAGACATCCATGGTGCTGAGGACAGGAAGTTTTTGACGGCGGATATAGAAGACCGCAACGAGCAGAGCGACGATGAAGCCTCCGTGGAAGACGCCGGCGGCTTGCAGCGTTTCAAGGGTAAAGATCTGTTCAGGATGGCGGATGTAATCACCGAAGTCGAAGAGAAACATGAAGAGCTTCGCGCCGATGATGCCGGCCATGGCGCAGTAGATCGCGAGATTGGTGATCTGATCGGGCGGCAGTCCGGCGCGGCGCGCGAGCCGCATGGTGATACCCAGGCCCGCGAGGAAGCCGAGTGCGACAAGGACGCCGTAGGTGGGGATGTAAAAGGAACCGATACTGATGAGTTTGGGATACATGCGGCTACTTGTTGGGACTCAAGCTCGGCTGATTTCTGGTGTTGGTCCGGGGCTGGCGCAGGAATTCAAGAATCACAAAGACGGCACCGACGGTGATGGCGCTATCGGCCACGTTGAAGGCCGGGAACGACCATGCGCCGTGATAGACCTCGATGAAATCGGTGACGGCGCCGCGCAGGATTCGGTCGTAGAGATTACCGACCGCACCGCCGAGGATGAGAGCGAGAGCCAGGCGAGATAAGAGACTGGTGAACGATGTCTGGCGATTGCTCCAAAGGGCTGAGATTACGAAGAGCAGCACTAGGGCAGACACACCGATCAGGATGGTGCCGCGCAACCAGGCGCTGCCATCGGCGAAGAGTCCAAAAGCTGCGCCTGGATTTTCGGTATGAATGATGCGGAGCCAACCGGGAATCAACGAGATGCTGTCGAACGACGTGAGGTGACGGGCGATGGCGATTTTTGACCAGCGATCCGCAATGACGATCAGCAGCGAGACGAAGAAGGGTACGAGCCGGTTATTCAACGTAATCCTTGAGAACCTCGGCGCAGGCGGCGCAGACGGTGGGGAATTCAGGATTGGAACCGACGTCGAGTGTGAATTTCCAGCAGCGTTCGCATTTATCACCGCGGGCTCGCTCGACTTGGACGTTCAGAGTTTCGTCTGCCGCTTGAGTCAAGCTGACCTGGGAAACGATGAACCAGGCGGGAAGCTCGGCTTCGTGTTTTTTGAGGAGAGAGTACAGGTCACCCGAAGCCGACAGGCTGACCTCTGCTTCGAGAGCAGAGCCTAGAATTTTGTTCTCGCGAGCGGCGTCGAGTGTTTTGAGAACATGATCGCGGACCGGGATCAGCGCATCCCAATCGGCAGCGTTTGAGAGTTGAGCGCCGGTGAGTCCAGCGATGAGTTCAGCGGCCTCCGGGAAATAAGCGAGATGAACGCTTTCATTGCCTGCGATACCAGCCTGCATGTGCCGCCAGACTTCTTCCGCCGTGTAAGAGAGCAGCGGAGCAATGAGGCGCACGAGCGCGAGATTCAATCGATAGAGCGCGGTTTGGGCGCTGCGGCGTGAGGCGGAACGAACGCCGGCCGTATACAGGCGATCTTTCACCACATCGAAATAAAGCGCGCTGAGGTCGGTTGTCGAGAAATCGTAGACAGCGCGATAGACCTTGTGAAAGGCGTATTGCTGGTACCACTCGAGGCAGCGTTCGACTAGTTCTGCGGCGCGGCTGAGGATCCAGGCGTCGACGCTTTCCAGCTCCTCGATAGGAACACTGTCACGCGCCGGGTCGAAAGCGCCCAGGTTGCCGAGAAAATAGCGGAACGTGTTGCGAAGTTTGCGATACGCCTCGGAGAGACGGTCGAGGATGACTTCCGACATGCGAACGTCTTCGGAAAAATCGACCGAGGCGACCCAGAGGCGGAGGATGTCAGCGCCCTTCTTGCTGACGATCGTTTCGGGCTCGATGATGTTGCCAATCGACTTCGACATGGCGCGGCCCTGAGCATCGAGGGTCCAGCCGTGAGTGGCGCATTCGCGGTAAGGAGACTGGCCTTTTAAGCCGACACCGATCAGTAGCGAGCTATGGAACCAGCCGCGATACTGATCGCCGCCTTCGAGATACATATCGGACGGCCAGGGGAGATGATTTTCAGGTGTAAGGACGGCGAGATGGCTCGATCCGGAATCGAACCACACGTCGAGAATGTCGGACTCCTTGCGGAAGGAGCGATGGCCGCACCTGGCGCAAGCGTGATTGCCGTCACCCATGAGCTCGGCGGCTGATTTGGTGTACCAGACGTCGGCCGTGTGTTCGCGGAATTGCGCGACAACGCCTTCGAGGACGGCTTTGTCGGTGAAGGGCTCACTGCAAGCTTCGCAGTAGAAAACGATGATGGGCACGCCCCACACGCGCTGGCGCGAGATGCACCAGTCAGGGCGCATAGCGATCATGTTGGACATTCGCTCTTCGCCCCAGGCGGGGAACCATTTCACAGTTTTAATGGCTTCGAGAGCGTTCGTGCGAAGGCCCTCGCGATCCATGCCGATAAACCACTGTTCCGTGGCGCGGAAGATCACGGGGTTATGGCAGCGCCAGCAGTGCGGATAGCTGTGCTCGAATCGCGCTTGCGAAGCGAGAGCGCCGTGTTGATCCAGCAGGCGGATGACGATCGGGTTGATTTCCCAAACGGTTTTGCCAAGCAGTTCAGCGGGCAGGCCGCCGGGTGCGCCTTCGGCATCGAAGATACGGCCTGAAGCGTCGACAGGGCAATAGACGGGGATGCCATAACGCTGGCAAACGACGAAATCTTCCTGGCCATGACCCGGCGCGGTATGAACGGCCCCGGTGCCCTGTTCGAGCGTAACGTGATCGCCGAGAAGGCCGAGCGAATCGCGCTCGATGAAGGGATGGCGAAAGACGGCGCGTTCCAGTTTCGTGCCGGGGAAGCGGGCGAGAACGGTTCGATCCCAGCCGAGCAGGTCGGCGACTTGCGGCAGCAGTCCTTCGGCAACGATCGTAACGCCCTGCGGGGTATCGACGGCCACGTAGTCAAATTTTGGATTGAACGAGATCGCGAGGTTGGCCGGGATGGTCCAGGGCGTGGTGGTCCAGATCAGGACAGAGACATCGCGACCGCTTAACGCTGGATCCAGCGCAGCCGGATCGGAGACCAGTTTGAAGCGAACGTAGATGGTGGAACTCGAGTGATTCTCGTACTCGACTTCAGCTTCGGCAAGCGCCGTGCGGTCATGCGTACACCAGTGAACCGGTTTGAGGCCCTTGTACACGGTGCCGCTGTGAAGAAAATTGACGAACGCCTGCGCGATCACGGCTTCGTACCCCGCGCTCATAGTGAGATACGGATCTTCCCAGCGGCCTAGGATGCCGAGGCGCTTGAATTCCTGGCGATGAATATCGACGAATTTGGCGGCATAAGCGCGGCACTCGGCGCGAATTTCGGCCGCATTCATAGACGCTTTGCGCTTGCCAAGCTGGTGATCGACTTTGATTTCGATGGGCAGGCCATGGCAATCCCAACCGGGGATGTAAGGTGCGTCGAAACCGGCCATGGTTTTCGATTTGACGATGAAGTCCTTGAGGATTTTGTTGAAGGCGGTGCCCAGATGAATGTTGCCGTTGGCGTACGGCGGACCATCGTGCAGGACGTATTGCGGACGGCCGGCGCGCGATTCGCGGATGCGGTGATAAAGGCGCGTTTCTTCCCAGTGGGCGAGCATTTTCGGCTCGGCGGTAGGCAGGTTCGCCTTCATAGAGAAGTCGGTTTTCGGAAGGTTGACCGTCTTTTTCAGGTCAACGGAGAGAGCGCTCATGGACTATCTTCATCGTAGCTAACGGCGGCCTTAATAAGGCTTACCTTGTGTTGACATGAACAGAGAGCCTCATCTGCTGGATCGCGTTCTTGACCGTTCCTTCTTCCAAGTAAAACGCCGTGTCTGCGGTTTGATCGTCGGACACTTCGACGGATGCTGCTTCGTTCTTCAAAAAACCAGGAAGCGGCGCATACGCGCTAACGTCGCTTTGAAACTGAGCGTCGAAGACAAAAACCCGATACTTACCGAGGGGAATGAAGGTAAAGGTAGTTTGCGAGCCGCTTAGCTGATTCAAATAACAGGATGTGCGCTGCGTCAAATGAGAATCTGCCGGGGCCAAAAGAGCAACAACGTTGCTTTGTCCGGCGGCAAGACCTTGTATCTTCACGAAAAGATCGGCTGATCACTAATAACTAGCGTAAGCACGCCAGCGCTGCCGGCTGTCAGTTCAAATCTGTCGGCAGCAAGTTCACTGGAGCCATATCTGAAGCTTTGTATGCGACTTGGCGTGGGGAAAGTCAACGAATAGGGTCCCGGGTGAACTTTGTTCAGAGTGAACCTGCCGGCTCGATCCGGTCGCGCCTCGATGTCCAGACCGCCCTTAAGGGGATGAATGTGGAAAACGAGCCCCTCGATGGGGATCGCCGTGGGTGCGCGATCAATCAGTTTGAGCACTCCCTGAATATCGAAGCCCTTATCGGTTTGCCCGATCATCATCGAGCATCGAAGGAAGACCAGTGACACGAACAGAAGTTTCATTTGCTGGCCTAAGGTGCCAGTATTCGTTAGAGTTCCAAGCCGCTTTTCGACGGCCGCACAGTGGACCAGTCTTTACGCTGGTAATCCAATATTGCAGGATCTGCGTTTGCATTAGAAGAGTGATCGCTCCGCTTTTCTAATGCAAACGCAGCACAATGGACGCGCGACCCGCGCCCAAGTCCGCTGAAGTGCCTCTCTCGTCTGATGGCGCGGAATCGCGGCCTGTGCTTGCCAATGACGTCCAAATGAAAAGACTAAACAAAGTTCTCTCGAGAAAGACATTGCTGAGTTGCTGGGCAGCCATTGGCCTTGGCTTCGGCCAAACGCAAGTTGGCGCTGGCGGAATACACAAGATCCGTCACGTGATCGTGATCATGCAGGAGAACCGCTCCTTCGATCATTACTTCGGCACGTTTCCAGGCGTCGATGGAATCGCCATGCAGAACGGCGCTCCGGCAGTATGCATTCAGAACCCTGGGGAGAAGACCTGCAGCCGGCCATTCGTTGAACATCAGGATCGTAATGGCGGAGCGGCGCACTCCGCGGCAGCGGCGGCCCGAGCGATTGATGGCGGCAAGATGGATGGCTTCCTGGCGGTCGCCGCAGGTGCGAAGAGCCCGTGCAGGAACGCTACTGACCCTAACTGTAACGAAACCGGCGGCGCCGGAAACAACGGCTCTGGCGCCAATCGCGTCATGGCCTACCATGTTCAGTCCGATATTCCCAACTACTGGGATTATGCGAAGACCTACGTGCTTCAGGACCACATGTTCGAGCCAGTTGCTTCCTGGAGCCTGGCCTCGCACCTATACATGGTTTCGGGCTGGTCGGCAAACTGCACTGATCCGGACGATCCGGGAACCTGCCGAAGCGATATTGCACGGCCAAGGCCCAAGCCAAATGTCGAAACTCCCTATGGGTGGACAGATCTGACCTGGCTGCTCAACCGCAATCATGTGTCTTGGGGCTACTACCTGGATGGTGGCCCGATGCAGAAAGGTCCCAAGCCCCGAGACCGGCATGCGGTCAACAGGGGTGTTCCGCAGATCTGGAACGTTCTTCCGCAGTTCAAGGACGTGCATCAAGACAAGCAGGCCGGCAATGTCCAGACCTTAGATGCGTTTTACAGCGCGTTGCAGGCTGGAACCTTGCCTGCGGTGTCATGGATTACACCCAACTCTCGTGACAGCGAACATCCGCCCTCGCTGGTCAGCGTTGGCCAGTCCTACGTTACGCACATCATCAATCAGGTCATGCGAAGCCCCGAGTGGGACAGTACAGCAATCTTTCTCGCCTGGGACGACTGGGGCGGGTTTTACGACCACGTTACGCCGCCCGGAGTCGATAAGCTCGGCTACGGGATTCGGGTCGCCGGCATCGTCATCAGTCCATACGCCAGACGGGGCTTTATCGACCATCAAACGTTGAGCTTCGATGCGTATCTTAAATTCATTGAAGACGATTTCTTAGGGGGAGCGCGGCTCGATCCGAAAACCGACGGGCGTCCAGACCCGCGCCCGGACGTGCGCGAGAACGCGGCCGTTCTCGGCGATTTAACGCGCGACTTTGATTTCTTGCAGACGCCAGCCGCGCCGCTTATTCTGCCGGAACATCCGCAGACTACGCTGACGCGCTAAGCGTTGCCCCAGGACTGATTCGTAAACCTATACCTCAAAACTGCGTTTAGAAAAGTGGAGGGATTGCAAACAGTAATGAAGCTAAAAAATAAGGTGTTTACATCAGGCGCTATGTTGCTTGTGCCATTCATGGCAGTAGGATTATCGGCACAAAACTCCACATCATCGACTTATACGAATGGACAAGGCGATCAGGTCACCACCACGCGGTCGGGTTCGCCGGGAGATCGGTCTGTAGACCGCAGCGTGACCACTCCGAACGGGAAGACGTACAACCAGGACACGACGGTTAATCGCAATCCGGGTAGCTACTCGCGAAATACTACGACGACCGGGCCCAACGGAAAAACGACGGATTCCACAAACAACGCCACCTGGGGCAATGGGCAGTACAACGACACAAAATCCTATACCGGCCGCGATGGGAAAACAGCTACCCAGCAGACGTCGGTAGATCACAGTCCCGGCAATTACTCGCGCGATGTAACAACGACGGGACGAAATGGTAAAGTGACAAATTTCCAGAACAACGCGACCTGGGGCAATGGGAGTTACAACGACAGCAAATCGTTCACAGGCAAGCAGGGCAAAACGGGCAGTCTGCAGACTACCCGCAGTGGTGGCGAGGTGACGAAGAACTTCACCGGCCGGAACGGACAGACGCGGAGTTGGAGCCATCCGGCGCGCCGTCGCCGTTAATGGTTTAGTTCGCGAAAGCCTAGGCCAGCAATGCAAGGCCATGATCCGCGCAGAATAGGTCATGGCCAACATTGCGAAGCCGCCGTGCGACGAAGGTTCGATTCGGGCAACGGTAGCGTCGAGACCGGTGTCTGGCTATGGCGCTTGGGTGCTGGCGGCTACGGTACTCGGATCGAGCCTGGCGTTCATTGATTCCACGGTAGTCAACATGGCGTTGCCGGCGCTGCAATCAGCGCTGCGGGCCACAGTGTCGGACGTGCAGTGGGTGGTGGAATCGTATGCGCTTTTTCTTGCGGCGCTGCTGCTGGTTGGTGGTTCGCTCGGAGACCGTTATGGACGGCGTCTGATCTTCACAGTGGGCGTAGCATTGTTTGCACTCGCATCGGCTTGGTGCGGTCTGGTGCCCAACGTCCTCCAATTGATTGTGGCGCGGGGCCTACAAGGCATCGGCGGCGCTTTGCTGGTGCCTGGGAGCCTGGCGCTCATCAGTGCCTCGTTCGCCACCGAGGAGCGCGGTCGAGCGATCGGCACCTGGTCCGGCTTTACCGCAATCACCTCCGCCGCTGGGCCGGTGCTTGGGGGTTGGCTGGTAGAGAATATTTCCTGGCGCGCTGTTTTCTTCATCAATCTGCCCGTGGCGGCGGTGGTGATTGCGATCACGCTAGCCAAAGTTCCCGAGAGCCGAAACGAGAGCGAGAGCAGACGACCACTGGATTGGACGGGCGCGCTGCTGGTCACGCTCGGTTTGGGTGGGATCGTCTTCGCGCTGATTGATCCATCGAGCGCCCTATATGCGGCCCCCGTCGGTATGCTCGCTTTAGTGGTGTTGCCGTTTGTCGAGAGCCGCGCGGCCTCTCCGATGTTGCCGCTCGATCTGTTTCGCTCGCGGGATTTTAGCGGCGCCAATCTGCTGACGCTTTTTCTGTACACAGCGCTCGGCGGTGTTCTTTTTTTCTTCCCGCTTAATCTGATTCAGGTACAAGGCTACTCCAGCACGCAGGCCGGCGCCGCACTGCTTCCGCTCATCCTGCTGATCTTCTTTTTGTCGCGCTGGTCGGGCGGTCTGGTGGAACGCTACGGGGCGAAAAAGCCGCTGGTCATCGGTCCCATGATTGCAGCGTCCGGTTTCGCACTCTTCGCACGGCCTGCGATGGGCCCCAGCTATTGGAGTATGTTTTTCCCGGCCGTTTTGCTGTTGGGCATCGGTATGGCGATCAGTGTCGCGCCGCTCACGACTACCGTGATGAATGCAGTCGGCCCCGAGCGGGCCGGCGCGGCTTCGGGTATTAACAATGCGGTTTCGCGCATTGCGGGACTGCTGGCTGTGGCGGTACTTGGGCTGGTCGTCATCACGGTTTTCAATCACCGTCTCGATCAGCGTTTGCGAGACGAGCAGGTTCCTGCCGCCGTGCGCCAAGTTGTCGATTCGCAGCGAGCGAAACTCGCCGGGATCATTACGCAAGACAAGCGCGCACGGGAAGCCATTGCCGCTTCTTTCGTTGATGGTTATCGGGCGATTGTCTGGATCGCGGTAGCGCTTTCGCTGGCAGGCTCGTTGAGCGCAGTTTTGTTGATTGGATCGAAGAACGAGGCGGACGTGGCGATGTCCGAGGCTGGATCGGGAAAGCCGTAGCCAGAATACGATAACTGTGTTTCACAGGCCGCCTGTGAACTGGATCGACGACGTGGCTGTTAGGAGAAGAGACCACGCCACGACGAGTCCAGGTAAAGCCATCGTTGCGTGCCGTATGAGCTCGTTCGCGTTTCCGGAACGTGCAGTAATCCGTGTCCTTTTGAACAAATCAATTCCGTGCCATACCAATCCAACATGGTGTGCGAGGGTTGGCCGATTCGGACGGGATTCGTCAACAATCGGAGACATACCGGACAGCGCCGGCGCTGGTCAATGAGCACCCAACGGAAGGCAAGGATATAGCCAATTAAGGTGACGTGAGGGCGCACTCCGGCTGAAGCAACGATAGGCCCTAGATCAAGCGTTCCGAAGAACACAATAGGCAAAATAAGCGCGATCTTCAAGGCCAAAAAGAGCCACCGGTAGAGGCGGGCCGGACGAGTACGCGAATGAAGAGTCGCGGGATACTCTCCTAACGCGAACGTTGTGCTAATTCGGAGGAGCAACAACGCAGTGCCGATGACGAACAACTGCCCGAGTAGGAACGGGCGTCCCTTATAGGGCGGCTGCAGGAGCGATTCCAGATGCGCAATCAACCACGTCAAGGTAGCCAAAGTTCCCAAGACCGCAGCGCATTGGATCGGTGATCGCAACCAAAGCCGGTCACCGCGCGCGACACTCGGATGATTGCGTCTGATCCACATCGCATCTCTGAACGAACCCAGGCAGAACCGCACCATGCTCCGACGTGATTGGACGGACGAGTCATGCGCTATACCGCTGGAGTTGCCAAAATGCCACAACTCCGATTCCCACTCCATCAACCACTCTTCACGCTCTGAATAAGGCACGAGCAATGCAGCGCCCCTCAGCATCACGCGATAGATCGAGGTAGAACGGGAAGGAAAGCGACTCCTCATCTTTCTACTCCTCTTTTTAAAGCCGCCAGCAGCGGATATCGTTTTTGTGCACTTTCCAGCCTAACTTTACCGGCGCGAGAGAGCTTATAGTACTTCCTCGGCGGCCGCTGCTCAGTATCGGCTACCTTCTGGTGCTCCCAGGAAGAACGTATCAGGGCATCACGCTCCAGGCGGCGGAGCGCCGGATATACCGTGCCACTCGGGAGGCCAGTCGCTTCCATGATGCTCAATCCATACATATGGCCGGCGTCGAGGGCCTGCAGAATCATGGTCGCCGTGTGAGTAAGCTTTGGTTCGGCGTCCATTTTATCAGTATAGCTTGACTATGTAGTGGACTACTACTTGACTCATTAAGTTGTAGCGTGCTACATAGGGTGGAGGAGCACACACCCGAATGCTTGAATTGCGCCACGTCTGCAAGGCATTTTCCGGCATTCGCGCCGTCGATAATGTCAGCTTCTGTGCGCGGCCGGGTGAAATCACCGGCTACCTGGGGCCAAACGGATCGGGCAAGTCGACCACCATGAAGATGATCACGGGGCTGATTAAGATGACGTCGGGCGAAATCTTGTTCGAGTCTGCGCCAATACAAAGAGACCCTATGGCATATAGGCAACGAATGGGCTACGTTCCCGAAGAACCGTATCTCTATTCGCATCTTTCCGGCCTGGAGTTCTTGAACATGGTGGCGCAATTACGTGATCTGCCGCGCAAGTCGGCGACAGAGCGCATAGATGGCTTGTTTCATCTGTTCTCGTTGCACAACGACCGGCACGCCGCAATTTCTTCTTATTCGAAAGGTATGCGCCAGAAAATCCTGCTCTCGGCGGGCCTGCTGCACAATCCCGATCTTGTTCTCTTAGACGAGCCGTTCTCAGGACTCGATGTCGGTTCGGCGCTGGTGCTGCGTAGCTTGATGCAGGAGCTGGCGGCTCGCGGCAAAGTAATTCTGTTCAGCTCACATGAGCTCGAAACCGTTGAGCGCGTGTGCTCCCATATCGTGATCCTTCATCACGGTAAAGTCGTCGCCGACGATTCCATTGAGCACCTGAGAGCTCTCATGGCATTGCCGACGCTGGAAGCAATTTTTGCAGAGCTTGCTGTCGAGCAGGACACCGTAGCGATTTCCAGGCAGATCGCGGATCTAATTCAAACATAGCCATCCCATGACGAAGATTCAGTTCCGCGTTCTGTACCGGGAATTTCTCTTTCGTTTGATTGATCGTGAGATTCTGTCGATCAGTGCACAGGGCGATGCCAGCAAGTTGCTCGGGCGGCTTGCTGCGATTTTGGTTCTTGTCAGTATCCCGTTCACGTTTTCGGCTATCGGCATCGGCGACAGCCGCCTGCCTCAGGAAGCAAAACTCATGTCCGCTTGGGGCCTGGAACACACTCTCATTGCAACGACAATGCTGATCGTTGGTCTCTTTGCTGTACTGAGTTGGGACTCCGCGTACCCGGATCGCCGCGATGCTTTAGTACTGGCGCCTTTACCTGTCCGGGCAAGTACGATATTTCTCGCCAAGATTGCCTCGCTCGCGGTTGCGCTGGGTTTAACTATCGCGATCTTCAATGCAGCTTCGGGGCTTCTGCTGCCTTTCGCCTTAGCCCCTCGAGAGGCTACTCCCCTCGACCTGCTCGTGTCCTTACAGTTTTATCGATCAATAGTGGCGTATTGGATGACCATGTGTGCAGCTGGCGCATTTGTCTTGTGTTGCGTATTGGTCTTGCAAGGAGTAGTAGGGCAATTGCCACGACGCCTGTTCCTCCGAGTTTCGGCAATTTTGCAACTGGCGGCTTTCTGCGTGTTCCTAACCGGGTATTTTATTGAGCCATCGCCGCCGTCGCGAGACGGTCTCGCTGCCATCCACAACGAGTCGCTCCTTTGGTGGCCACCGTACTGGTTTCTAGGTATGTTTCAGCAGTTAAACGGATCGATAGCACTGTTAGCGCGTCCTCCACTCGTTGCCCTTGCGGCCCGCGCCTGGATCGGTTTGAGCACAGCCTTTATCACAGCCGGGCTGGTATTTCTTTTGTCTTATTTCCGTACACTTCGCAAAATTGTCGAGCAACCCGACATTGTGCCTGGGTCTCGCCGGTTGAACTGGCTGCCCCGCTTTGGAAATTCAATCGAGACGGCCGTTACACAGTTCAGTATTCGCAGCCTGTTCCGGAGCCGGCAGCATCGCGTGCTTCTTTCGTTTTATGCGGGAATCGGCTTTGCTATTGTCATTCTCTTTCTGGAAACTCCAGATGCCCGGCAGCTGTCGGCAGCATCCGCCGGCGATCCATCGCATAGCGATCCATGGCATCAGGTAAGTCTGCCTCTGCTGGCATCGAGCTTTGTGATGATGTGCGCTTGGATTCTGGGAACTCGCGTTGTATTTGCCATCCCGCTGGAGCTTCGGGCGAACTGGACCTTCAGCATCACACAGATTCGACCCGCGACTGATTATCTTGCGGGCAGCCGTCGAGCGGCGTACGTGCTCGCGCTGACGCCGGTGTGGTTTGTTTCAGCCGTGCTGTTCCTGTCTCTGTGGCCATGGCTGAAAGCACTTGGACATCTGCTCGTTCTTATTCTTCTCGGCATAACAGTTGTCGAATTGTGGCTGCATAGCTTTCACAAGATTCCGTTCACCTGCTCTTATCTCCCCGGAAAATCCAATCTTCACATCACCTTCTTGCTCTGCTTGATGCTGGGCCTGAATGCGATCTTCTGGAGCGCCGACTTCGAACGCCGTGCTCTGTCGGACTTGCCGAAATACCTGTGGATCATTACCGTTTTGGCCACGGCAGCCTTGTTTGCCTGGCTGCGAACGGCGCGAGCCAATTACGAGAACGTTGAGCTTCAATTCGAGGAAGAGATACCTCCGGTAATCACCAGCCTAGGTTTGTAAAAAGGTAACGCTAGGCGCGTAGGCGGCTTGGTTTATGCCACATTCTGGTAATCGTGTTCGTGCAGTGCGCTCCTCTCGAACCTCATCGCCACGAGCCGGCACAAACCATCTCAGCTTGATCCGGTTGAGATAAAGGCCGCGCGCTGGCAACAAGCAAGAAGCCGACCGGGAAGCCGGCTGGAAATTCTAGGTAGGAAGGACATAGTTTTTCTAGAGACCCTTAGCCCGAAAACTGAGGCGTTATGCGGTACGGGTTAAGGTTGACGGCACTTTCGGCAATCAGCAAAGATAGCTGCACGGACCGAGTTTTCGGTTTTTGTTTCCGTCCCGGTGTGCAGCGAAAACCTGCCGATCCGGGCGAAGTCGGAATGAGGAAAAAAGGCGAATTGTAAGTGAGAATGGCGGAAGCCTGCCTTAGAAGCGGCCGTCACCCGAAATTTCTTATGTCTTTTGAATCTGGTGGTGACCAGGCGGAACCAAAATGGTTTGCGCTGCGTGTGCGGTCCAAGCATGAGAAGAGCGTGGCGGAACTGATTCGCCTCACGGGTTTCGATTGTTTTCTGCCGGTCCAGCATGTCCGCCGCCGCTGGTCACAGCGCTGGAAAGAGTTAGAGTTGCCGCTGTTTCCCGGTTATGTATTTTCCCGTTTTAGCCGGGAACACTGGGCCCGGGTGGTGAATGTGCCAGGAGTGGTGGATGCGGTCCGCTTCGGCAAGACACTCGCGACGGTCGAGGAAGAAGAACTGAAGGCATTACGCTTGGCCGAGAGCGCGCGCTGCGATCTCGAACCCTGCGCCTACTTTCCGGTAGGGGAGCGTATTCAGATTGTCGACGGGCCGCTTAATGGACTGAGCGGAACGGTGGTGATGGACCAGGGCCGCTCCGAACTGATTCTTTCCGTGACACTATTGCAGCGTTCGGTGCGGGTGAAGATTGAACGGGAGTTGCTCGACCGGGTGCTGACGGCTGCCTGATCTGGTCGCAGCGGATGCGGCCTCGATAAAAGAACAAAGTATGGAAAACGTGATGACAGGAGAAGAAACGATTCCGGTTTCGCTGCGCCGAAGCTGGCAAGTGACGCCCTTTCGCTGCACCGAGTTCGGGCCTCGCCGGTCACGGTACTGCATTTGCATTCCGGTGATCAACGAAGGTCAGAAGATCACAAAGCAACTGGCCCGCATGCAAGCGTTGGGGCTGGGAGCGGACGTAATTCTGTGCGATGGGGGAAGCACGGATGGCAGCACAGATCCGGAACGGCTGCGCGAGCTGGGCGTGCGGGCGCTGCTGGTCAAGAACGGGCCGGGCAAGCTCAGTGCGCAGATGCGGATCTTCTTCGCCTATGCGCTGGAACAGGGATACGAAGGGGTAGTCACCATTGACGGCAATGGCAAAGACGGCGTTGAAGCCATTCCCACCTTTATACAGGCTCTGGTGGATGGCTTTGACTTCGTGCAAGGTTCACGCTACGTGCCGGGCGGCAAGGAAGAAAACACGCCGCTCGACCGCAAGCTCGGCCTTAAGTTCTTGCATGCACCGCTGATCAGTCTGGCCGCAGGCTTCCGGTACACCGATACCACCAATGGGTTTCGCACCTTCAGCCGGGAGTTCCTGCTTCATCCGGCGGTACAACCGTTTCGCGACGTCTTTGATACGTACAATCTGCACTACTACTTATCGATTCGTGCGCCCCGCCTGGGATTGGCAGTGAAGGAGCTGCCTGTGACGCGCTGCTATCCGAAAGCCGGACCCACGCCTTCGAAGATATCCGGCTTGTCCGGCAAGCTGGCGATTTTGCAACTGCTCTGGTATTCGGTGATCGGGCGTTACAACCCGCGGTCGTAGGTGTTCTGGACGAATTGAACCGCTTCGCTGAGCGCGCTGACCGGCTGTTCGGCCTCGCGCATTTC
The DNA here is from genome assembly GCA_965277435.1 of Bryobacteraceae bacterium. Classification (GTDB taxonomy): domain Bacteria; phylum Acidobacteriota; class Terriglobia; order Bryobacterales; family Bryobacteraceae; genus Bog-105. The sequence continues at coordinate 950,951 of OZ255821.1, forward strand.
GAGTGAGATCCAGCCTTCGTAGGATTGTGACCGCAAAGCCGCCGCTACGGAGCGATGGTCAATCAGAGGCTGGTGAAAGGAGCCGAGACTCGGTTCGCTGACGTGGAAATGTTGCAGGATGTCCCGATGCTCGCGCAGAGACTCAGGAATGTTTTCGCCGGCGAGAAACATGCAGGCGGTATCGAGATGAAGGCGAAAGCCGGGTGACGAAACGGCGCGTACCAGGGCCGCTGCTTCCTGGCTGTTGGTGATGAATGTGCAGCCGTACTGGGGCGGGTTGGCTTCCAGGCACAGGCAGACGTTTCGCGAGGCATAGTAGCCGCCAGCCTCCCGGAATACCGGGGCCGCTTGGGCAAAAGCGTCGGAAGGAGATAAGGAGCCACGATCACGATTCTTGGGCGCGCCGAAGACCAGGTTGACAGCACCAATTTCGACCGCGAGATCGGCGCAAAGTTTGAGGTGGTTTACCAGATTCAATCGTTGGGCGCTGGTCCCGAAAAGTTGGCAATCGGGTTTGGCGAACAGGATGGCTTGTAAGGAGGGAACCTGAAATCCAGCGTCCGTAAAGCTCTGCCGGAAAGGCGGCATGGCGGCGGGGTCGGCGTCCCGCCAGTCGGGCCAGAGCCGAGTGGGCGCTACTTCCAGCGCTTGGATGCCGAGGCTCTGCAGTGTAGAGAATACCTCCCGATCAAGAGCAGGCGACCAGGCAATATTCGAAACGGCAATTTTCACGCGCCAGTGCTCCGGCGTTCGGAGTCGATGTAGGCGCCGAGACGGGAGAGAACCTCGTCGGCGCTAAAGCGGTACCCGTTCTGCTGGCCGAAGAGTCCGGCATGACGGCTTCGGATGTTATACGCTGCAACAGGCGCAGGTTCGCTGCCAATCGTGGCGTCGGGAAAGAAACGGCGGTGTATCACCTTTGTCGCGACCGGTTCGGTAGCCAGGTTGATCAGCGGCACTTGATGTTTGAGGACCACGTCCAGGTCATGCGAGATCGAAGTCATGTCGTAGTACTGGAATACGCTTTCCGGGTTGATGACGTTGAGGCAATTGTTGTGCAAGAGGTCGTAGATTACGTTCTTTTTTAAACCGGGACCGAATAGAGCCGGCAGCCGCATCACGAGCAGATTGGGAAATGCCTCCCGCAGCGCCGTCTCGACATGCAGGCGGTTTCTGCCGTAGGCGTGGTTGGGAAGACTCCCGCAATCGAAGGATTCATCGACGTTTGTCGCCGTTGGATAAACATCCACGGTCGAAATCAGCACAGCGCGTTCGGCTTGCACAGTGAGCAGGTTCGCCAGGAGGCGGTCAATGGCCGCCCGGTCTTCTTCCGGCGCCTTGTTGGCCAGCCATTTCGCGGCGCTCACACCGGAGCAGACCATCAGGTCGTAGTGCCTGCCGTGGATTTCTTCAATGTTGGTCGAGCGGTAAAGATCATCGAACGACCGCTGCTGCTTCAGGTTAGTTCCGACGAAGCCGGTGTGTCCGATAAGACAGGTTCGAGACATAGCGTTTTGAAATATAGCATCGCCGAGAGGGATAGATGACGAGTGTGGCGAGTCAGGAGTATGACGCCGTGATAGTGGGTGGCGGCTTTTATGGCTGCTGTCTGGCGTTGACCTTGCGCGCCCGGTTCCGCCGCATTCTGATCGTGGAGCGCGAACCGGAACTGCTGTCGCGCGCCTCCTACGCCAATCAGGCCCGGGTGCACAACGGCTATCATTACCCGCGCAGCCTGTTGACAGCGAGCCGTTCGGCCGCCAACTATCCGCGCTTCAAAAAAGAATTCGCCGGTTGCATCGACGAGACTTTTGTTAAAGTGTACGGCATTGCGCGCGGGACTTCAAAGGTCACGGCGTACCAATTCCTTCAGTTTTGCCGGCGGGCGGGAATCCCCGCGCGCAAAGCGCCCGACGCGATTGCGCGGCTGTTTAACCCGGCGCTCATCGAAGAAACCTTTGTCACCGAGGAGTGCGCCTTCGATGCCGTGCGTCTCCGGGATGGTCTGCGGAAAAAGCTGGAAGAACAGGGTATTGCGGTGCTCTGTGGCGAAGAAGTAGACCGACTGGAGGCGGGTAAAAACCGGAATGTGCGGGCCACTGCCAAGAGCGGCCGCCAATGGGAAGTGCATTGCGCTTTTAACTGCACTTACGCGCGTTTGAACGAGGTCCTCGCACGCTCCGGACTGCCCAAGCTGCCGCTAAAACACGAAATGACCGAACTCGCCTTGATTCAGATGCCCCCCGCACTCGAAAAGCTGGGCATCACGGTGATGGATGGCCCGTATTTTTCGTCCATGCCGTTTCCGGCTCGCAAACTCCATACGCTTTCGCATGTGACTTACACCCCTCATGCCTCCTGGAACGATCTCGAGCAGCACCGGCCCCCACGCTTTCCCGCGCGACCGCCCTCCAAGCATATTTTCATGATGCGAGATTCGGAGCGCTACCTGCCGTCGCTGCGCGAGGCGCGCTACGTGGATTCGCATTTTGAAATGAAAACGGTTCTGCTGCAGAACGAAGTCGACGATGGTCGTCCCATCCTCTGCCGCTGCAATTACGGAATAACAGGTTTATACGTGGTCCTGGGCGCCAAGATCGACAACATTTACGACATCAATCAGGTGATTGAAAAAGAGACTTTCACCGAGGAAGTGAAACATGAACTTTACCAGTAACTCGTCCTTTGAGTCGAGCGAACCCCACGTCACGGCCCGGAACAATGACACGCTGATTTCGGTCTGCATCATTGTGCCGGACCGGCCCGATTTGATCGAGCCGTTTATCCGCAATACCGTCTCGGTGCTCGAGAGCTTCGTGACCTATTACGAGATCCTGCTGGTCGATAATAGTACGCCACCCGAGGTGCATGCCGCCATCCAGAGTTTGCAGAAAAGAATTCCTCATCTCCGTATGTTGCGGCTCTCCCGCCGCTACGATGCCGAATTGGCGATCGCGGCGGCACTCGATCATTGCGTAGGCGATTACGTGGTGGTGATGGACTCGATTTTCTATCCGCCGGAACTGATTCCTAATATTGTGACGCGCGCCATAGGGGGCTGCGACGCGGTAGTCGCCGAGGCGATTCGCAGAGCGCCGGGCCCGCTCGACAAGATGGTGGCGCAACCACTGTACCGCCTCGCCAGCCGGGTCCTCGGTTTCACGCTGAAGCCGGATGAGTCCTATTACCGGGTGTTTAGCCGCCGTCTGGTGAACTCGCTGATTCGCATTCGCAGCAAGAATCGGTCACTGAGTTCGATGAATGGCCTCATCGGTCTCCGCTGCCAAACGGTGACTTATCTTCCGCATTCGGAGCTGCCTGAAATTCCGGCCCGGCGCCGACTCAGCCGCCAGCTCGCCACACTCGCCAACATTGTGGTCTCGAACAGCGGCATCCCGCTGCGTTTCGCGGCCGTTCTCGGTTTGCTGGCCAGCGGCCTGAATTTTCTCTACCTTTTTTATATTCTGGCGGTCACGCTCGTGAAGTCCCGCATAGCCGAGGGCTGGGTCACGAATTCGCTCATGCATACCACAATGTTTCTGCTGCTCTTCATTATCATGACGATTCTGTCCGAATATGTGGCCCGCATCCTCGATGAATCGAAGGAACAGCCACTGTATTTCGTCGAATCGGAAAGCAACAGCACCGTTTCGGCGGCCAGTCTGGAACGTCTGAACGTCGTCTGAAGCTGGCGGCTATTTAAAAACCATCGGTCATGACCCAGCGTGCCTATTCTCGTTGCCGAGCGCTCTTGCCGCTGCTGCTCCTGTTGAGTGGCATCGGCTTGCGTGCCGTGGCCGCAGCGACCCCGGCGCAGGCCGATGCCGACTGGCGATTCTATGGAAGCGATCCCGGCAATACGCGGTTTTCCCCGCTCACTCAAATCAACAGCAGCAATGTGGGACAGCTGCAGGTAGCTTGGCGCTACCACGCCGGCGGCAGCGATACTTCGCTCCGGACAGCTATGGAATGCACGCCGCTGGTAGTGCGGGGAGTTCTGTATGCCACCTCGCCGGTCCTCGAAGTCATAGCACTCGATGCCGCCACCGGCCGCGAGATCTGGAAATATAATCCGTTTCCAGAACGCCCGAGTTACTGGCGCTTGTGGGTTGCGGCTGCCAGTAGCGCTTTGATTCTGATCGGCCTGATAGCGCTCCTGAGGCTTGCCTGGAAACGCCGCGGCAAACGAGCCGGAGTTCTCCAATTGTCGGCATGGCTGCTGGTAGTTGCCGGTGCCGGCTCACAACCCGGGTTCGTGCATAGAATTGTCCACCATTTGCTGCCCAATCCCAGGCTGGAACAGCGCCACTCTGGCCCGAACCGCGGGCTCACGTATTGGGAGAGCGGGGAGGACCAACGAATCTTTTTTGCGGGCGGACACCGCCTGGTCGCTCTCGATCTGCGCACGGGTCGTCCGATCCCGAGCTTCGGCAAAAACGGCGTGGTCGATCTTTTGCAAGCCTTAGCGGAACCGGGCGGCCGCCGCCTCGACGGACTCTCTTACGCCGTCACCTCGCCGCCTGTCATCTGCCGCGATTTGCTGATAGTTGGTTCAGCCGTCGGAGAAGGGCCTGATCCGAGCGCTCCCGGCGACGTGCAGGCGTTCGATGTCCTAACGGGATTGAAACGGTGGACGTTCCACACGATTCCCCGCCCCGGTACCGCGGGAGCCGAGACTTGGCCGCGCGAAGCCTATCGCCGGACCGGAGGCGTGAACTCCTGGGCCGGCATGTCCGTCGACGAAAGACTTGGATTGGTCTTTGTGCCCACCGGATCGGCGGCCTTTGACTATTACGGGGGCGACCGGGCCGGTGAGAATCTCTACAGCAATAGCTTGGTGGCGTTGCAGGCGCGGGATGGCCAGCCCAGGTGGCACTTTCAGGCGGTCCATCACGATCTGTGGGATTACGATCTGCCCTGCCCGCCACTGCTCGCCACCATCCAGCACGATGGGAGACCCGTCGAAGCCGTGGTACAGCCTACCAAACAAGGCTTCCTGTTTGTCCTCGACCGGCAGACCGGCCGGCCCATTTTTCCGGTCGAGGAGACGCCTGTTCCCGCTTCAGACATTCCGGGAGAACAGGCCTCACCCACCCAACCGGTTCCGGTAAAACCCGCACCCCTGGTCAGGCAATCGATCACTGAGAGCGATCTGACGGACCTCTCGGCGCGTTCGCATCGTTATGCCCTCGCTCAGTTTCGAGCGCTCGCGGGAGGCTCGATATTTCTGCCGCCAAGCCGCCGCGGAACACTTGTGATACCAGGTTTTCAAGGAGGCGTGGGTTGGGGCGGAGCGTCCTTCAATCCAGAGACGGGGCGCTTCGTCATAAACACAAACGAAATTCCCTACCGCCTGCGTGTGGTCGACTCCCACCGGCCGGATTACCCGTTCAACGTCGAGAATTTCGATGACCCGTTTGTCGATGAAGAAGGATTTCCGGCCATTCGTCCTCCTTGGGGCAAGCTGTCCGCTCTCGATCTGAGCACCGGGGACGCCCTGTGGCAAGTACCGCTCGGCGAGTATCAAGAACTGACGCTGCGCGGTATACCGGCCACTGGAACCGACAACATCGGCGGCTCGCTGCAAACGCAGACCGGCTTGGTGTTCATCGCGGCCACCAAAGACCGTCAGTTCCGGGCCCTTGATGCGGCGTCCGGCAAAGTGCTGTGGAGCGCGCTGCTGCCTGCGGCCGGCCATGCCTCGCCGGCTACTTACTCGGTGGACGGCAAACAATTCGTCGTAATCGCCGCGGGCGGCGGTTCCATTGCCGAAAGCGCTCCTTCGGGCGATGAGTACATTGCCTTTTCTCTTCCGGACAACCATTAATCGTGCCTACCAATACCTTGGCTTATTCCGAGCCTGCCATCACTGACCGTTCCAACGTGTCGCGTCCTTACGCCGAACAGCTTGTCATCCGGCTGGCGCAGATCTTACTGGCAGCCTGGTTCTGCTCCTATCTGGTCAGCGGCCTGCGAGCGGCCTTTTGGTTCAACGGCTATCCGGTCAATGGGCCGTTTCAGCTGTATGATCCTTTGCGACGGCTCGCTGCCGGGCAGCACGCCGGAACCGATTTTCAGTTTTTTCACGGCATCGGCATTCCATTCTTGCACTACCCACTGTTCTGTTTATTCGGCGGCCACTCTCTCACTGCCGCGGAATTGTCCCGCCAGTTCACCTCGCTGCTCCTGTTCGTAGGCAGCCTCGGCGCCTTTCTCTGGGCCGTGTATCGCAACAGCCCGATTCAGCGACTTCGGGGCCGGGTTCTCCGTTCTCCCTTTGTGGCGGCGGCCGTTATTATTTTGATGCTCGAGCGAGTCTTTCCACGAGGCGCGGAGCCGGGTCACAGTCTGGTCTCCGGCCGCTCCACCCTGCCGCTGCTGGCCTTTGCCCTCCTCCAACTCCGTCTGAATCGCTGGCTCAAGGCGATGCTCACCGGATGTGTTATTGCTGGCGCGTTTACCTTCGGCACCGAACATGGGATCAGTCTCACGCTGGCGCTGTTTGGCATTACGGCGCTCTCTACCCTCCAGGCTCTTTTCCTGCGGAAGTTTGACGCCGCTTGGGAGAACATTCGATTTGTGTCTCTGGCGCTGGCAAGCGCCCTCATTACGGGATGCGCGCTGTTTGTCTCTTTCTGCGGCCTGGACGGCGCTCGCCGCGCACTTCACTTCAACCTCGTGGAACTGCCGGCTGACCAATTTTGGTTCTTCGGCAGCCCACCCATGCCGTATCTGACCAGTCTCTGGCAACTCCTCTTCAATCGTCATGTAGTCCTGTGCTTCTTCCCATCGCTTCTGCTGCTGGCCCTGTTAGCCGGTATCGTCGCTTCGCGCTGGCGTCGTCCGCTGCGCCTGGCTTCCGCCTGGAGCGCTCTCGCTGCGCTGATGCTCACCTATGGAATGCTGACAGCCATTCCGCTCATCGGCATTCTGAGCCGGCACTACGTGTTCCCTCAGGCCCGTATCTTTCTGCTGGTTTCCACCCTGGCCCTGGCGCATGGCTTTGGAGCGGCGACGATCCGCCGGATCGCCTCCCGGCGAGTGGCCGGCCGCTGGAACGTAGCTACACTGGCCGGCGCTCTCTTTGTCGCCGTTGCCGCCGGGACGAGCGTCTTGCTGGTGTTTCGTTCGGTCCAGTCCGCCACCCAAACCGTTCAGCACTGGCGGCAGCCGGCTTCCTTCAGCCGCTCGCTCGACGACCATTGGAACGCTTTCATGACAGCTGCCACGCGAGTCATAGATGCACATCAAGTCCGGCCTGAGCTAACGCTTTGGTCTGAGTACGCCGCCTTGCTCGATGCGCATTATGGGACCTTTCAGCCGGCTGAAGATTACATCATCCATAGCGTGGGCCAGGAGCGCTGGAAGCACTACCTGGAAACCTTTCGCCAAACGAACCCGGAGTTCGTCACTACGATGACTTCGCAATTCTCCTTTGCCGAGTGGCTGCAGGATGAACGTTGGGAATTCTACGAAGAACTGCTCAACAATTACGTTCCGGTCGAAAACGTGGAGCATGCCACCATCTGGCAGCGCCGCCCGGGGAACTGGGTCGAGGCCGGTCGCGATTATCAGACACTCCCGCTTGGCAGAGGCGGCGACAGCGTCACCATACCCGGCGCACCGGCTGGGAGTACCGGTATTGTGGTCCTGCGGATCCGGTACCAGGTAAGGAACCCATGGAAGAAGCTCCCGCTGATCGGAGCGACGCCCCGGTATCTCGCCGCGGTTGAGGGTACGCCGCGCCACATGCCTATTTCCTTCCCGCCGTACTGTTCCAGTTTCCAATTTCCCGTCAAATTCTCCGGTTCCGCCCCGGTCACCGTTCATTTCCACACGGAAAGCTTCTTGCCGGGCGCGCAACTCCGCGTTGAATCCGCCGAGATGCGTGTCTTGCCGTCGAATCGCGCCTCGCAGGTGCTGTTTGCCGCCCGCCGCATTCCTTCCCGCTATTAAACTTTTCCCGGCTACAGCCGATAAGCTCTCTAGCCGCGCACACGCCAGATGATCGCCACTGAAACGAAAACTCAGCCCGTCCGCCAAAGCAACGCCCGCGCTCTCTATGCCGCCCTAACGGTTTTGCTTCTGCTCTCCCTTTTGGCGACAGGTTACTGGAAATACAAGCACCGCGCCCGCGTAGACGAGTTCGGCCATCCGATTTCGGTTGAGCCCGGCAGTGGACGTGTCACACCGTCCGCCTCCGCGCAGGCGGAAGACTCAGCATCTCGCGCGCGCCTTCCTGAATTTCAAAACGTGCCGGCGGCTTCCGTCAGCGAACTGACTCCGGCTACTCCGTTTCCGGACCAGCAGGGACAGTGGGCCCGCTCGCAAGGCGACGAATATTCGAGCAGATACTCCTCGCTCGCCTCCATCAACCGGACCAATGTGGCGCAACTGCAGGTTGCCTGGACCTATCACTCGAACGACGGCAAAGCGAACATTCAGTCGACGCCCGTCATCGTGGACGGCGTTCTCTACGCACCCACAGCCGGCAATGCGATGGTGGCGCTTGACGCCGCTTCCGGTCACGAGCTGTGGCGTTTTCATCCGGGTGGTCATCCGGCACAGCGCGGCCTGCTCTATTGGTCCGGAGAAGGCGGCAGCGATCCCCGGCTCTTCTTTACGAGTGGAGCCTCCCTTTTCGCGCTGGATGCCAGAAACGGCCAACCCGTGCGAGAGTTCGGCCGCGACGGCAAAGTCCCCTCCGGCGGAACCGTATCGCCCGTTCTCGCCCAGGGCGTTCTGGTGGCGGCCAACTTCAACGTAGTCTCCGGATACGATGTAAAAACCGGACGCAGCCTCTGGAATTTTTCCGTCCTTCCGGATCCAAAGAGCGACCAGGCCGCGGCGGGAGTGGCCGCCGACGCCACTGATCGTGGGGCCAACGTCTGGGGCGGCATGGCCGCCGATGCCCATCGAGGCATTATCTATGTCGCGACCGGCGCTCCTCACCCGAACTTCATCGGGCTCGATCACCTGGGCGACAACCAGCATTCGGACAGCGTGCTGGCTCTCGAAGCGAAGACCGGCCGTCTCCTCTGGTCCTTCCAGGAGGTCCGGCACGATATCTGGGATCTCGATCTGCCCGCGCCGCCCAACCTTGTGACCGTTCTGCACGAGGGGAAACGCGTGGATGCGGTCGCTCAGGTCACCAAACTGGGCAACACGCTGCTGTTAGACCGGGTCACGGGAAAACCATTATTCCCGTATCGCTTACAACGCGCTCCTGTTTCCAAGCTTCCCGGCGAGCGCACTGCGCCCTATCAGCCAGTCTTCTCGCTGCCTCAACCGTTTACGCGCCAGCAATGGCAGCTGGGCGATGTAACCGACCTCTCTCCGCAGGCTCACGCCTTCGTTCTGCACCAGGTGGAGGCGGCCAACTACGGCTGGTTCCAGCCATTCGAGCCGGGCAAACCCACCGTCTACTACAACGTAAACGGTGGCGCGGAATGGACCGGCGCCAGCTTCGATCCAGAGACCGGACGCTTGTACGTCAATGCGAACGAGATCCCCTGGATCATGACTGTGCTGAAAACCCGGTTATTAGCCTCGAGCGGTCCAAGCGCTCCATCACCCGGTCAGCAACTATTCGTCCAGAACTGCGCAGGCTGCCACGGCGTCAACCGGAAAGGAAAGGGCGTCGCGCCCTCCCTGCTGGGCTTAGCCAATCGCATGCTCGACGACGAAGCGACCGCTATTATCCAGCACGGCCGCAATGCGATGCCGCCAGTCGCGGTCCCGGCCCCGCAACGCCAGCAAATTATCAATTACCTTTTCGACCGGGATCTTCCGCCCGACAACGCGGACTCCTCCAAAGAGGCACAGTATAGCTATTTCCCCAATGGCTATCCGAAATTGATGGACGACAACGGCTATCCCGGCTCGAAGCCGCCCTGGGGAACGCTCAATGCGATCGATCTGAACACCGGAAAGCTGGCCTGGAAAGTGCCGCTCGGGGAGTACGAAGAGCTGACGAAGCGCGGCATCCCCAAAACCGGTACCGAAAACTTCGGCGGCTCAACCGTCACCGCCGGCGGCCTCGTTTTTTGCGCCGGCACGCGGGATCTGAAAATTCGCGCCTTCGACAAGGACTCGGGCGCCGAACTCTGGTCGGCCAAGCTACCCTTCGGAGGCTTTGCTCCACCCGCTACCTATCAGGTCAAAGGACGGCAATTTGTCGTCATCGCCGCCACCGGAGGCGGCAAGCTCGGAGGACCCAAAGGAGACGCCTACGTGGCCTTCGCTCTGCCGCCGTCCGCCTTGCCGTAGCGAAAGTCGCCGATATCAGGGCAACGCTTCATTGCGTCGCCTGCATAGGCGCCCCCACCACAATCCACGCATTCGCTTTCAAATCCTCGAGCTCGCTCTTCTGCCAGGCATATTCCTTATGAGCAGCCAGAAATTGCGCCGCATGGAACGCCACCCCACACGGTTTCCCATTCCCCGCGACAAACGACATCTTCTCGGCCATGGCGCTGTCGGCTACCTTAGCCTCAACCGAACCGGCCGGTCCAAAAGGATCCTGCCAACCCTTCATACCCCGACTGGACCGATCAATGTGTCCACAGAGAGTCCGCTCATTAGGGTCGATTTCTTTGGTAATCACATCATAGTGATCGGTTTCGAACTTCTTCCCGGCTTCCACGTCGATGCGCCCCTTGTACTCGGCCATTAATTGATTCCAGCGGCGCAAGCGCACCAGGTCAGGCGTATTGGCATCGTTCGCTGGAAAGTCGGTCTCCTCGGCAATCAATTTGGGATTAATCGGGAAGTTAGAACCGACGAAATAACCGTTGCTGGTCTTTTCCAAAGTGACGTAACGCAGCCCCAGCTCAAGGCGGCCAATTTCATTGGTTTTGCGGTCACCGACGAGCCAGGTATTGGCATAACCGCCATTGTTGCCCCGCTCCATCAGGCGGGCGAACCCGTCGACAGAATCGGCGTATTGCATGGCTTGACGAGCGCGCGCGAACTCGGGAACGCCTTTTCGATCGAAGCCGTGGAAATTGCCGATGGTGGTTTCGGTAATCAGGATGCCCGCGTCGTTGATACCGAAATCGTCGCCGCTATGGATCAGACCAGGAACCCCGTCCATGATGAAGTGATGACCGCTCGAAGGCGCGATGTCGAAGATCACCTTCCACCGGCTGCCGCTCAGATAGTCGCTCCAGTTGTTATGCCCGATCACAATCCGGCCGTCCTTCGTGTAACTGCCGGTCGCCACAAACGCGCTGCAATGCTCACCGACACTGGAGGGAACGCCCTTGGCCTGCAGGCGATCTGCCTTGCCGTAATAGTAGGGGAATTCCATGTAGGCGTTCATCACGACCAGATCCATCAGGTCGATCTGCGAAGCGCGTGCTCGAACTCCCTCAACCATGCCTTCGAGTTCCTGGCGGTATTCGGCGGGAACCGACGGCCAAAACGTCTTTTCCGCCACTGACCGCAAGTCACTCCAGCTGTGTTTCACGTCATGCGTGGCGCTGAGCGCAATGGCGCGTTTAGCATCGTCAATTTCCTGCGCCAGCAAATAGCCGTGCTGGTAGCCGACTGTCGCGGGACTGCCCGCGAGGTGAACCAAAATCCAGCCACTTTTCACCGGATTGCGAAAAGCCCCCGCTAACCGGCTGTCATTGGCCGGGGTAGAAGGCGTGCGAGCCAGGATCGTTCCGGCAAGCAGAATCAGTAGGGAAAGCCGGCCGGCTAAGGTGCGCATAATTTTCTACTGTAGCGGAGATGGGCGCGAACCATCACGCAATAACCTTCTGGCTCGCCCAAATCATCGAACCTCGGGGGAAAAGGCGCATCATAGTAGAGAAGTGCAATCGGCCGCCGAACCCGTCAATCGCCAGCAAGACCTGAATTCTCTTTCGTTGCTCACCGTCATTGTGGTGCTGGCGACGGTGACGATGACTTTCGGCGCTCTGATCGCGGTCTTCGTGATCCGCTCGCAGAGTCGGCAGTTTTGGGGGCATATCCAAGTGCCCGGCATTCTGTGGGCTACCACCGCAACGCTTTTGGCAAGCAGCGCCACTTTCGAAGCGGCTCGTATCCGGCTCAAAGCCAACAATCAGCGGGGCTTTTTTAAGTTGACCCTCTGGACCACAATTTTAGGAACGCTGTTCCTCTTCGGCCAGATCGCGGCTTGGTTGGAAATCCTAAAAACGCATATCAGCCTCGCGCATAACCCGCATTCCTGGTTCATCTTCCTGTTTAGCGGGTTGCATGGTTTACATATTCTGTTGGGTTTGGGCGGCCTCGCCTACCTGCTCAGCCGGACAAAAGAACCCGCCGGCGGTCCCAGGTATCAGATGCACACGCGCGCCGTGGCAAACGGAGTAGGCGTGTTCTGGCACTACCTGGATTTTATGTGGGTTCTGTTATTCGTGCTTCTGCTTTTCTGGAAACCGTGATCCATCGCGCGACGCCAGCCACTTCTTCACCACGCTCACGAGTTGCTCCGCCTGAAACGGCTTTGAGAGATAGTCGTTCATGCCGGCTTCAAGACAACGCTCCCGCTCGCCCGCCAGTGCGTTAGCAGTGACCGCGATGATCACGGGCTGCCGGCCCGCAAGCTGCCTGATCCGCCGGCTGGCTTCGAATCCATCCATGGTGGGCATTTGACAATCCATCAGGATCAGGTCGTAAGCTTCCGCTCCCTGTGCCGTAACCGCTTCACTACCGTCAGAAACCAAGTCGATATGAAAGCCTGCGCGCTGCAGAATGAGTTGGCCAACACGCTGGTTAATTGCGTTGTCTTCGGCCATCAAAATACGCGGCTTGTGTTCCGGCGATGAGGTGTCGCTCACTATGAGTCCCGGCTGCAGCGAGCCACTAGAATAAGTAACAAAACAGTTTCACAGATACCAATTTAAATTCAACCGGATTAAATACGGATGAGTGTACGCAAACCAACAAAACAATAAGAATTGACGAGCAGAGCTCCCGGTTTGCTTTCCCAAGATAGCATTTGAACGAATCAGGAAAGCCTTAACTTTTACGACAATTTTAATGAATTGAAAAACTCTTGGGGGTGGCAACCGCTTCGTCGCGTTCCACTTTACCGTCTCGAATGTGGATGATGCGGTGCGCGTGCATGGCGATGTCCTGCTCGTGAGTCACTAGGACGATCGTGTTGCCCTCGAGATGAAGGCGCTCAAACAGGCTCATGATCTCGTTGCCGGTATTGGTATCCAGCGCTCCGGTAGGCTCATCGGCGAGCAGAATGGACGGTTTGTTAACCAATGCGCGGGCGATGGCGACACGCTGTCGCTGACCACCGGAAAGCTCGTTCGGCTTATGATCCATCCGCTGTTCCAGATCGACGGCGCGCAGGGCCTCTCGTGCGCGTCCTACTCGCTCCTGCGTCGATATACCGGCATAAATTAGCGGTAATTCCACATTGTGCAGCGCTGAGGCGCGCGCCAATAAGTTAAATGTCTGAAAAACAAACCCGATTTCTTTATTCCTGATACGCGCGAGCTCGTCGTCCTCCATGTCGCTAGCGAGCTTCCCGTTGAGATAATACAACCCCTTTGTAGGGCTGTCGAGGCAGCCGATCAGATTCATCAAAGTCGATTTACCAGATCCGGAGGGACCCATGATCGCGACATACTCACCGCGTTTGATAGTTATGTCGCACCCGGAGACGGCGTGGATTTCCTGATCTCCCATTATATAGGTCTTCCAGAGATCGAACGTGCGGATGACCAGGCCTTCCCGTTGCAGCTGTTCACCCAGTTCTTCGCGCTGCTTAACCGTGAGTTCCTGGTTGGCTTCAAGTATCGCCATAATTTGCTCTCAAGCGTGCGGCGGCTAACCGGCCGTCGGTGCGGCCATTGGCGCCTGCTTGTTGTCGACCTTCACCTTAGCATCGTTCCTTATGGTACGGATTACTTGATAACTCCCGGTAACAATCTCGTCCCCCTCCTTCACGCCATTTAGTACCTCCACATCGGTAGCGCCCGTGATCCCGGTTGTCACCCCGCGAAATTCGGCTTTGCCGCCGCGCACCACGAACACGCCCTGCATTTCCTCCTTGGCCGCTTTCTGGGAAGCCGGATCCGGCGTCGTCTTCTGTCCGGGTTTGGGCTGTTCCAGTTGCCCCTTCTGGCGTACCGTCAGCGCCTGGATGGGAATAGCCAGCACATGCGACCGGGTGGCCGTCACAATCTTCGCCGTGCAGGAAAGCCCGGGTCGCACCATATCTTCGGGAATATCGAGCGCAATCACTACTTTAAAATCTTTTGCTTCCTGGCCGGATGTCTGGCTCTGAGACGCCGCCACTCCGGTCGAGCGCAGCAGCGCAGTATCGCCAATTTCGATTACCCGCCCCTTGAAAATCTTGTTAGGAATAGCATCGATCGAGACATCGGCCGGCTGGTCCATCTTGACGCTCACAATATCGGTTTCATCGACGTGCACTTCGGCCGTGATGATCGACATATCGGCAATCGTCATGATGGTGGAGGCGGTCGAGTTCTGAATACCTGGCACTACCGTCTCACCCACGTGAACCGGCAGGTTGGTCACCACTCCGTCGAGCGGCGCAGTCGCATCGTACTGCGAAAGAATATCGGATGAGCGGGTCAGCATCGCCTCGTTTTGCGCTACCTTCTTTTGCGCCGAGCCCAATTGCGCCGCCGCCTGCGCCCGGGCCGACTGCGCCTGCTGCACCTTGCTTTGCGACGATTGCAAAGTTGTTACAGCTAGATCGTACAAGATCTTTTTCGCTTCGTAATCCTGGGAGGCTATCAACTTGGCATCGAAAAGATCCTTGCTGCGTTTCAGGTCGACCTTCTTCTGTTCGACATCAGCCCGGTCGTGGTCTACCTGGGCTTGCGCCACCGCAATACTGTCATCGTCCGACTTGACACCAGCCTCACCGGCCGCCGAATCAGCCAGTGCTGAATTGAGCGCGGCTTTCTGAGCATTCAAATCCGCGCGCGGCTGCACGTCGGCTAAACGGGCCAGCACCTGGCCACGCTTGACGTGATCGCCTTCCTTGACAAAAATGGCGGTAATAGGAGCTGGTCCCTGCGTATTTGCCCCGATATTGATGTAGTTGCGGGGCTTTACCTCACCCGATGCCGTGACGAGCGCGGTGAGGTCGGCGCGAGTGACTTTGCCCGTCTGGAGCGTGACAATGCCTCGTTCGCTGATCCGGATGCTGGCCACTACCGCGCCCGCGATGATGACCAATAACCCAATCAGTATCGTTATCTTCCACTTCTTCTTCAAGTTCACTCTCCGCTCAAACTCAGACGAAACCGGCGCGTCTAGTGTTCCCACAATGTAGAAAACAAATCGCTTTTCCCTGCCGGACGGGATCTGGACGCCTGCCCAAAGTACCCCTACACGTAAATACGTTTGACACGGGCATGAATCCCACACAAAACGCTGTACGAGATGGTGCCTGCCCAGCGCGCCATCTGCTGGGCATCGATCGAGACCCGGCCTTCTGTCCCGAGCAGCGTGACGGCGTCCCCGGGCTTCACGCTCGATTCGCTGACATCGATGGTCGTTAGATCCATACTGACGGCGCCCACAATCGGCGCCAGACGACCCTGCACAATGACACTGCCGCGATTGCCCAGACGGTGGGGAATGCCATCCGCATAACCGGCCGCCAAAACCGCCAGCCGCATCGGGCGAACTGTGCGGAACATGCCGCCATATCCAACGAGTTCGCCGGCCAGAACTTCCTTGATCGACAGAACCGTGGCGCGCCAGCTCAGAGCCGGCTTCACGTGCAACAGGCTGACCGGGGCGTGCCCGCGCGCCGGCGATACATATCCATAGATGGCGTGTCCCGGGCGGACCATCTGACGCCAGGCGGCTGTGCGGCCGTAAGCCACCGGAATGGTGCTCGACATGTGCAGCAGGCTTGGACGAACACCGGCTTCGTGCAAAGCAGAAACGATGGCCTCAAACACCTCCATCTGCTGTTCGGTTTGCTGCGTCTGGTAGTTCCCCGCTGAAGCGAAGTGAGTCATCAGACCTTCCACTTCCACGTTCGCCGCGGCCCGGATACCCTGCACAATCTCGGCCGCGCTCGCCCGCACACCCAGGCGTCCCATGCCCGTGTCCAGTTTGAGATGACAACGATAACGTCCGGAACGGTTACTGGCCAATCGGTTTAACTCCGCCAGGTCCTCTAAAGAGTGAACTACCGGCGTGAGTTCATAAGCGAGCATCGCTTCGCGCGAGAATGGCAGAAAATCGGCCATCACCAGAATGCGCGTGCGAACGCCGGCGTCTCGCAACGCGATCCCCTCTTCGGTGTTGCTGACCGCCAGCCAGCGCGCGCCGCAGCCCTCCAGCACGCGCGACACCTCCACCGCCCCATGACGATACGCGTCCGCCTTCACAACCGGCATCACCTCGACGGCCGGCCCGACAACCCTCCGAATGGCTTCGAAATTTGCGGCAATCTGGCTGCGCGATACTTCCACCCACGAGCGATAAGGCAACGCCGTGGGCGGCGTGTAAGTCTCTTGCGTGTAAGTCTTCTGATGCAGCGGCGCAACGGCCAAAGACGACGAATGCTTCATTTCCCGTTTGAATGCCCGCCCGCTAACTCGCTGAGCAGAGTCTCATATTGATCGGTGACGATCTCCCAACTATAGCGGCTTTCCACGCGGCTCATGGCGCGGCAACCCCAACCGGACCGCTCGGAAGAGGCGAGATCGACTGCCCACTGCAGCTTACTTGCAAGATCCTCGCGCGAAGGAACAAAAGGCACTCCAGCATCGCCGGCCGCTTCCCTGTTTTCAGGATTGTCGAGGTACAGGACAAGAGCCCCACGACCCATCGCCTCAATCAAAGCCGGATGCGTTCCGCCTACTTCGGTGGCCTGCACGTAAGCGGCACAGTGTGACTGCAGCTCCCGGTAGCCATCGCCATAAATAGCGCCCGGGAAGACGACTCGTGAATCAGAGGTATTCTTCACTTCTGCTATGTAGTTTCCAGCATACGGCGCATCCCCGACAAGTGCAAGCTGGAAATCTGTCTTGACGTCTTCAAAGGCCTGGCGAACCAGCAACGCATTGTTCTCCGGCTCGAGACGGCTCACGTACAGAACGTACCGCCCGGGCTCGAGACCAAGCGCTCGCACCTGGCTGCTGCCTTCCAAGCGTCCGGTTTCCGCGCCGTATGGGATAAAGGTCGACGATTTACCGAAGCGGGATAAGTAATAATCGCGAATCGTTTCGGCATCAGTGATCACAGCCGAACAGCACCAGGTGGCGAGCCATTCGGAAACCAGATACCAGCCGCGAGCAATGCTGTTCCACTTTTTACGGCGGCGCTCGATGCCGTCGACATTCAGCGCCGTGGGCGTCAGCAGTAAACGCGGCCAAATCGTAAAGACGGCGTTGGCGGCATTGCAGTACAGGAGAACGTCAAACCGGCGAAACAGCACGTCCAGCGTAGAGAAGGCCGTGTGCGCAATCGTATCCAGATATTTGTGGGACAGCGTGGGAAGGTAATGCAGTTTTACGCCACGGTACGTTGGCGAGGAATGCCGCTGGCGGCAATACACCGTGACGTCATGGCCGCGCGCCGCCAGGCGAGTGCTCAGTTCCTCCGCAAACGTTTCAAAGCCACCGTAGTTCGCAGGAATTCCGCGCGTTCCTAATAGAGCGATACGCATTCGAATGCTAAGTAGCCCGTTGGTCTTCGCTGCCCAGTGGGAAGGTCACCGGGTGATAGGAAAACCAGTTCTCTAGGGGAATCGCGCCGGAACGACGGCGGCGCATGATCTCACGGCGCTTGGCCCACGTTCGTGGCCACAGCTTCCAGACTTGCCAGAATGCCGGCAGGGACCGCCATTCCACCAGCAGGCAACCACCGATCACCACCAGATCGCGCACCGTCACCGGCAGCCAGAAATGGCGGTACAAGCTGCCGGTTGTGTTCTTAATGCGTAGCAGCCAGCGATTCTTGACCGAGTGCCGGTTGAGAATCGGAGAAAGCGAACGGCGCTTCTCCGGCGTAACGGTACGCACGTGCCAGGCAACAGCATCCGGCGTATATAGACACTGCCAGCCGAGCAATTGCGCGCGCCAGGCGACGTCGGCATCTTCGCGATAGGCAAAGAAATCGTTATCGAAAAACTCACCGAAAATCGAAATGTCGCGGATCATCTCCCGGCGATACAGGCAGGCCGCGCCGGTGCCTCCGATGACGTACGCGGCCTGATCATATTGACCCCGGTCGGCAACACCATTCCCGCGATCGAGATGACGCAAGTTAGGGGTGAAATAAACTCCAGTCGAATCGAGCAGCGGCGGGTTAGCGATCGTCCACTCCGGCGAGGCGGCGAGCAGCTTGCCGCAAACGCTGCCGATCGTTGCCCGAGATTCGCCGGCCGACACCAATCGCGCCACAAACTCAGGAAGAAGACGCACGTCAGGATTCAACGTGAGGATCCAATCGGCCTCCCCTGCTGCGGCCATGGCCTGATTCTGTCCTCCCGCAAACCCTATATTTTCCTGGTTATAAAAGATTCGCAACCGTTCTACGTGCGCGAAACCCCAGAGTATTTCGGGAGTGGCATCGCTCGACGCATTGTCCACCACCACAATATCGAGTGGTTCATACTGCTGCTGCAGGGCGTGTGTCAGACAGCTGGCGATATAACGGGCGCTGTTAAACGTGACGATGGTAATAGCGACTGCTGGCTTCAAGGCCTCACCACACTGAAGTAAAACCGCCAATAAATATCGAAACCGATCGCTTGTTGGATCGTGAGAATCTCACGTTCGCTGGCCGTCATTACCGACTCGATCTGTTCAGCGTCTGGCAGTTCATCGCGGAACTGCCGCCAACGGCGCAGAGCCTCCCATTTGCCGCGAACAGCCGGCCAGGGATGGCCTTGCTTCGTCGCCGCCAGCAGCGCCAGAAACTGCCCTGCGAGGATCGGCCAGCCAAAGCGGCGCAGCGTCTCGCGAGGATAGTGTTTGGCGATAATCAAAACCTGGTTGCGAGCGCTCAAGAAGTAGACTCGGGCCGCATCTTTGCCGAGGGTGGCTTTTCCCAGATGCACCGCCGTTGCAGTCGGTTCATAGATGCCGCGAAACCCGGCGAGCGCACAACGGATCCCAAAGTCGACATCTTCATAGTAGGATTCGAAGCGTGTTTCGAGCAGGCCGATCCGGTCGAATACGCGGCGGTGGAAAAGAGCGGCCGTCATGGGCGCCAGCCATATCGAACGCCGCTCAGACCAGACCGGTCCATCAGGTCGTTCATACCCGCAACGCCAGGCATAAGAGCCGCGCGACACCAGATCCCAGCTGCCGTCCAGCCGGTTTGGATTGCCCGGCTGAAACAGCTTACCCACTGCAAAGTCAGCGCCCGCCTCCGCAGCCGCGGTAAGCAGGCGCTCCAGCCAATCGGGCGCAAGAACCACATCGTTGTTAAGGATCAGAATCCAATCCGTGGCGGCTTGGGTGATGCCTTCATTGACCGCCGCCGCAAAGCCACGATTGCTCGCTAGCGGAATATAGTGCACGCCGGGCTGTGACGCTATCAGCCTCGTGTCGTCGGTACTGCCGTTGTCAACCACGAGAATGCGGTCGGGAACTTGAGTTTGTAAACCGAGATTGGCTATGCAAGAGTGGATTAAATCGACGCGATTCCAGGTGGGGATAACGGCCGCGACAGTGGGCATCAAGGAATGGAAGGAAGCGCCGGCGCAGATGGCGCTGCGTTCCTAGTTTATCCTTTGCCTTTGCAGCCCAGGAACACGCGTACTAGCTCTTCTACTAGTACTAGACTTTACGCAAATTTAAACCTTCCTGTGACGTGATTGCTAGTTAGTGAGTCTATTCGTCGGATAGTGCACTTCAGCTAGCCGAAGGGAAGAAAAGAGAAAAAATGTCATTCCTCGCATGGATAGTTTTAGGTTTAATCGCCGGATTCATTGGAAGCAAGATCGTGAACAAACGCGGCGAAGGATTGTTGCTGGACATTATCTTGGGAATTGTCGGCGCGGTAGTGGGAGGCTATTTGTTTTCCGCTTTTGGAGCCGCACCAGTTACCGGTTTGAACATCTATAGCTTGTTGGTCGCGGTAGTCGGGGCGATCCTCGTGTTAATTGTGTATCACGCCATCCGGCGAAACGCGTAAAGGCAGCACTGGGCGCGGGAATGCTGTTCGATTCCCGCGTGTTACGCTGGCGGCAAGTTGGTCCATAGCAAGCACAGGCTGCGATGCCGCGCTAACAAACGAAAGAGGAACTTCGGCGGACGTGGGCGCGGATCGCAAGTCCGTTGTGCGCGCGAGTTCCTTAGGAGATCGATTATTCTTGCGTGCCTCCAGTCTGTTTCGGCAGACTCGGCAAGTGAGGATGCGGCATGAGAGCACGCCGTGTGCTTTTAGTCACACTCGCTGGCTTTTGTCTCCTGAGCGCTCTATTTGCCGCCGTCCAGACTCCTGACCTCGAAAGAATGGCCTCCGATGTAAGCAAGATAGGCAAGCGCACCAACCGGCAAGTGCAGCAACCGGAGAAGTTCCGCGAATACGACGGCTGGGAATACGAAAATTTCCCGTTACCCCCGGACTACCAGGTTCCCGCCGAATGGGTGTTTGCGCGCCTGATGTATCGCGCCGTGGCAAACGGCCGCATCAATAACTGGACAATCGACTATCCCCGCTCCGACCGGCATCTGTCGGCAGCAGTCCGCCGTCTCACCCAAATCGATGCGCGTTCGGCTGAACAGCCCGTTGCCACCGAAGACGGCGACGATATCTACAACTGGCCCTGGCTGTACGGCGTCGAAGTGGGCCACTGGGATCTCACCGATTTCGAAGCTGCGAAACTCCGCGACTATCTCGATCGCGGCGGCTTCTTCATGTGCGACGACTTCCATGGCACTTGGGAATGGGAAACTTTCGTAGCGAGCATGAAGCGTGTCTTTCCGGATCGCCCCATCGTCGACATACCCGACGAGGACGCCATCTTTCATACCGTGTATGATCTCGACGCCCGCTATCAAGTGCCAGGAGAGCAGTTTGTCTACAGCCATCGCACCGCTGAAAAAGACGGGTTTCAGGCCCGCTGGCGCGGCATCTATGACAGGAAGGGCCGCCTCATGGTGGCCATTTGCCACAACATGGATTTAGGTGACTCCTGGGAACACGCCGACAATCCCGTTTATCCCGAACAATACTCGGCCCTCGGCTTCCGTATCGGAGTAAACTACATCGTCTATGCAATGACGCATTAGGCGTTATATAGTCCGGTAATGAGTCAAGCTACCGGGCTGGTAAACAGTATTCGGGTGTCGCGTGAACAGGTCCTAGCCACAGTTATAAGTCTCACGTGGGAACAGGCCAGTTACAAGCCGGACGCAGGCGAATGGTCTGTAAACGAGTTACTCGAACACTTATATCTGGCCGAGTATTCGGGAATCAGTAAGATCTGGGGAGCGGCCGAAGGATGGCATCGCGGTCGACCCGTCTGGACCGGCGAACACACGAATCGCGGCCAATCCATCGAGCAAATCATCGAACGAACCTGGAAACCGAAAGAGAAAGCGCCTCCGATTGCCACGCCGCACATCGGTGGCCCATTGCCGTTCTGGACGGAGAGTCTGCACTGTTGCCAGACTCTACTCGAGCGATTGATCCCGGTGCTGGACGGAGCAGACCTGGAGGCCATTATCTTTCCTCACTTCCTGTCCGGACCGCTGGACGCCCGGCAGCGACTCGAGTTCCTGCGCTTTCACTTAAACCGGCATCAAGAACAAATTGAGCGGGTGCTGCGGAGCGACGGTTTTCCCAAATCTTCTTAGTGCGCTGAAAGAAAAGTTCTCCAAACCGTATCCACCGCCGCATGAGTCAACGACGAAGCGAGTAAACTCCCGCTTTTCCGAAACGCCGAGCCGTAAAACCAGCCTGCGATCGAAGCCAGCGCCACATAACGCCAGTTTGGAAACGGCGCGTGCAGGATATGAAAGAGCCCGAACAGCAGCGACACCGCCAACTGCCCCCAAAACCAGCTGTCCAGCGAACGAGAAAGCAAGCTCTGCAGGAAACCCCGGAAAAACAATTCCTCCAACAGCGCGATAAACAGGAAGATTTCGAGATAGTCGATCAGAAACGCCCCTGCTCCATGCCAGCGCGGATTCCAGCGGGTGAAATGCATGGCGAGACTCAGCGGCACGGCGATCACGGCAAACAAGCCAAAGTTTAATGCCACTTGTTGCACCACCGTAAGCGACACGCGAAAATCATAGCCGAGTCCCGGCACTCGTCTTAAGAAAGTCCAGGTCCAGGAAGCCACCCCGATCAGAAACAGCCGTCCCATGAAATCCAGGTTCACCGGTACCGCGAATATGCCCCTCAATTGCTCTGATAACACCACCGCTATCAGGAATGAGGCGATCAGGATGTCCTGCCAGTTGAGCGCTGTAAGATCGCCAACGGGAAAGAAGCGATAGATCGCCAAAGGGAGAAGCGAAACACCCACCAGGTTGCCTAAAGCGAACGGATGAAAATCGCCTGTACCTGTCGCATACAGCAAATAAGGAAGGCCACAAACCAGCACCCAAGCCTCCCGGCACACATTGCTCCGAATGTGAAAACCAGGAAAGAGAGCAGCCGCTAGTTGAATCAGAAAGGCGAGATAGATGCAAACAGCCTCGCCGCCGGAAACTCGATAGTGGATCGCATAGCCGTGAGCGACCCAGGCGAATGCGACAGCGACGACAAGCAGCGTAATCGCATAGCCGCGTGAGAAAGCAGTCACACGCTAGGCGGATTGAAACTCGACCTTTTTGCCGGCCAGCGAAAGGTTTTCCCGTACGTAGGTTTCATCCCACAGGTTCGAATTAACCGCTGAGATGTGCGGATTTTGCAGAACCCATAGATATCCCTTCATGGCGGGCTTCATATCGCCGGGAATGATGCGATTCAGCTTATCGATGCGCCATTGCGGCACCGGCTGCAGAGCCTTGTGATGCGTGGCTACGGCATGTGCGGTCTTCATGCCAATCATGCCTACGCCTCGCGCTGAGGCATCGATAATGGCCTGATCCACAAAGCCGCCATTGATCACGTTGTAAGCCATTTGCACGCCATCGTAATGTCCAAGTTGGGTAGCCTTCCGTAGGACTGCCGCCGGGTCATTATGCGAGGTGACACCCAGAAATCGTACCTTGCCTTGTTTCTTCAGCCCCTGGAACGTTTCATAGATGTGCGGATTTTCCAGCTCCTCGGCCGTGTTTGCGCCGTGTGGACACATCAGGAAATCGAAGTGATCGGTGCCCACGCGTTTCAGGCTGGCTTCGAGTGAATCCGTGATGCACTTACGGAATTGCTGGCTCCCCTCGACTAGGTGCGCGTAATCCGGCCGCATTGCGCTACTTAGATAGCTGCCCGCGAATTGATCGTGCTGGCCAGGGAAGTAAGTCAGATAATATCCAGGCTGCTCGGCCAGGTTGGTCTGTCTTATCTCGTCCACCCGGCGCATGATGACGCTTTGTTTGTCCGCGGGAAGACCGTCAAACACCTCCTTATAAAGGTGATTCCGCAGATTGCTAAATGCACTCACCTTGGTTTGCAGGAATACTTTATCGCGCTTGGCTGACCCGCCGAGCAGTTTGCCATAAGCAATCTCGCAATCGCCATTTCCGTAGGCCGGCGCCATGTCCAGGTAATTCAACCCCATTTCGAGGGCGAGATTGAGGTGCTGATAATTGTCGGACCGGATCGGATCTCCGCCAGACACCACTTCCGAAATCATCAGGCCCGAGCGGCCAAACTGGCGATAGAACATGCCCGATTGCTTGTTCCGCCATTCCACCGGACGGCTTGCACTTTCCGGCGCGGCCTCCGATGCTTGAATGACCAGGGACGAACCCGCCGCTATTCCAGCAGCGCTTCCAAGAGAGGTATGCAGAAAATCACGACGAGACTTGCTAGCAGACATGGAGACCTCCAGGCGAATCGTACCCCACCAGTGTCGCCTATTCTGGGTAAAACGGACGACTTAGACCTTGACACGGCCTACGTGCACACGTATAATTCAAACATGAACGTCACGCTCTCCATCAACGACGAAACCATCCAGGAGGCCCGCTTGCGCGCCGAGGCGATGGGTACGAGTGTGAACCAGTTAGTCCGCGATTACCTGGAACAATTGGTCGGAAGGAACGATTTGAACGCCCTGGCCGAAGAGTTCGAGCGGATCTCGCGTAATTCTCAAGCCAAACCTGTGGAATGGAAATTTAATCGCGACGAACTCCACGAGCGCCGGTGAGTCTTGCCTTTTTCGATACCAACATTTTGATCTACGCCGACGATCCCTCCTCGCCGGAAAAACAGGAGCGCGCTATAACGCTTTTTGCCGAACACCTTCGTCGCGGCACGGCGGTGGTCTCTCTGCAGGTTCTCCAGGAATATTTCGTAGCCGCCACGCGAAAGCTCCGTTTAGCTCCCGCCGTCGCCCAGCAAAAGGTCGAGATCCTGGCGCGCTGCAGAGTGGTCCATTTTCATCCAAGCGACGTCGTTGCCGCCATCGAGTTGCACCGGCTTAGCCGAATCTCATTCTGGGATGCATTGATCGTTCACGCGGCGCGATCGGCAGGCGCGGCCATACTGTACAGCGAAGACCTGCAAACGGGTGCTTTGCTCAGTGGAGTACGTGTGATGAATCCATTTACGGCAAGCGAGAAATCTCAACCTTCTGCTTGACTTACTTTCGTACGACGCTTTAACATAGTTACTCCGAAGGAATATCTCATGATGAGTTCCCGTCTATCTTACGCGCAAAAGCAGTGGTGCACTGCACGTCAAGATGACAAGCTCGTCTTGCAGACTGCGGTCGCTCACGCCACCACTGGTCTCTTTTTCATCCTTCTGTAACCCTCATTTCGCCGGCGTCATGCCAGCGCCTTAACGAGGTAGTTACAGCCGGATTACTGTAGCTGCCAACCGAAGTAAAAACATAGGAGTTTTGTATGTTGTGGAAGCGAATTGTAGTGAACCCTCAAGAGCGGGTTTTATTCGCAAAAAGTCAGCGGTTCGGAGGAATACTGTTGCCCGGCGAGCACCGTCTTTTCGTGCTACCAGGCACATCTTTGACGATCGAGAGACACGATGTCCGTAATCTGGTCTTCCGGAGTGTATGGCGCCGCTACTTGCTGGCGGAAAAGCCCGCGCTGATCGAGCAGTATTTCATCCGTGTGGAAACTAAACGTTCACAGGTCGGCATGGTCTACGTCGATGGAGAATTGTTCCGCGTTCTCACGCCCGCCAAAAGCCTATTGTTCTGGCGGGGACAAGGGACCGTGAGCATCGAAACGGTGGAAGTGTTGCCTGAACTGGAACTCTCGGCTGACTTGTTCGAGAATCTCAGCCGGCGCTAGCTCATCCTGTGGTGATGCCACATTAGTTGTGCAATACTGATGTGGCATCTACACAGGAGCGCGAATGGGCCAAGACAAACTCGATCTGCTGCAAGGAACCCTGGATCTAATGGTTCTGCAAACACTTGCGACCCTCGGCTCGCTGCACGGCTATGGCATCGCCCGCCGTATCGAACAAGTGAGCGGCAACCAGGTGCTACTAAATCAAGGCACCATTTATGCCGCGCTCGTCCGCTTGCAGCAGCGCGGCTGGATCTCGGCCGAGTGGGGCACCTCCGATAACAATCGCAAGGCCAAGTTCTACAGCATCACCCGGCGCGGTCTGAAGCAATTAGCGGCCGACGCCGAGCACTGGAACCGCCTGGCCGGTGTCATGGGACGCATTTTTTCCATGTCTCCCAAGGCTGGTGAGAAATGATCGACTTCTTGCGCGAGACGGCCGGCCGCATCCGCTCCTTCTTTCGTAAGCAATCGCGGGAGAGCGACCTGAGCGGAGAGTTCGCTGCGCACCTGGATTTCGCGACAGCCGAAAGCATTCGCCAGGGCATGCCACCGGAGGAGGCCCGCCGCAAAGCTTTGATCGATTTTGGCGGCGTCGAGCCTGCCAAAGAGCTGCATCGAGACGCGCGCGGCCTTCCTGCATTCGAAAGCGTCTTGCAAGATCTCCGCTACACGTTCCGCACCCTGCGGCGCGATGCCGGTTTTACTTTCTTCGCAATCCTAATCGTTGGGCTCGGCATCGCCGGCAGCACGGTTGTATTCAGCGTCCTCAACGCCCTGCTGGTCCGCCCGCTTCCGTTTCACAACCCGGACAAACTCGTCTGGATTTCCAACGATGATTCGAAGGACGGTCTGTCCGGCGAAACCGCCCAGGTCGATCCGTTCCTGGAGTTGAAGAATAGAAATCGCTCATTCAGCGACGTCGCCGGATACTACGCGTTCTATGGCATTGGCGACAGCAAGCTGATCGGACAAGGCGAGCCCGAACGCCTCAGCACCGTCCCGGTGACCGAAAACTTCTTCAGCATCTTGGGCATTAAGCCGGCCATGGGACGGCTCTTCAACCCGCAGGAATGCAAATGGAATGGTCCCAAAGCCGTTTTAATGAGCAATGGTCTGTGGAAACGCCGCTTTGCGTCCGATCCCAGTATCGTTGGCCGTGAACTGACAATGGATGGCGGCAAAGTAACCGTAGTCGGTGTTCTCCCGCGTTCGTTCGACTTCGGCTCCATCTTCGCCCCCGGTACGCGCATCGATTTATATTCTCCCTTTCCGCTCAGTGGCGAAACCAATCGCTACGGCAATACGCTGGCTATCATCGCCCGTCTGAAACCTGGAGTAACCGCAGCCGCCGCCCGTTCCGATGTGCTCAGAGTCTCCGCTCTTGCCAGCAAAGCTCATCGCGAGTGGAACGACTTCGTGCCTGCGCTGATGCCGCTCTCCGAACACATCAGTGGGAAATTGCGTCCCGCCCTGATGGTTTTGGCCAGCGCCGTAGCGGTTGTCATGTTGATCGTTTGCGCGAACCTCTGCAATCTGTTGCTGGCAAGAACCGCCACCCGAAAGAAAGAAATCGCCGTACGTACCGCTCTAGGTGCCGGCAGGCGTCGCCTCATCCGGCAATTACTTACCGAAAGCGTCGTCCTGTCCTGTTGCGGAGCCGCGCTTGGCGTAGTCCTCGCCGCCATCGGAATTCAGCTTCTTTCGAACCTGAATGCCATCAGTATTCCGCTGCTCGACAGCGTGCATCTCGACGCCCGCACCCTCCTGTTTACCCTGATCGTCGCCATCGCAACCGGCATTCTCTTTGGGCTTATCCCCGCGCTCCAGGTGCGCGACGTCAATGTGAACGACGGCCTGAAAGAAAGCAGCCGCGGCTCGAGCGAAGGAAGAAAGCACAGCTGGATTCGCAACATGCTCGTGATCGCCGAAGTTGCTTTCGCCTGCATGCTGCTGGTAGAAGCAGGCCTGTTAATGCGCAGCTTCTTGCGAGTCCTGGACGTGAACCTGGGCTTTCAGCCCGAGCGCGCCGCCACCATCCGCATCGATCCCACTTCAACGTATTCGACCCAGGCGCAGCGGAACACTTACTTCAACGAGGCGCTGCGACGAGTCAAAGCCATTCCCGGCATTCGCGCCGGCCTCACCGACGCTCTCCCGCTCGGCAGGAATCGATCCTGGGGAGCGGGCGTCAAAGGAGTCGTGTACGCCCGCAACGAATACCCTTCCGTCTTTCCCCGCATCATCAGCGACGGCTATTTCAAAGCCATGGGCATTCCCATCATTGCCGGCCGCGACTTTACCGAGCGCGACGCGCCATCCACCGAGCAGGTCGTCGTCATCAATCAAACCATGGCGCGTTCCCTCTGGCCTGGACAGAATGCCCTTGGCAAATTCCTCCAAGCCGATCGTGACCGACGCGTCGTAGGCATTGTCGGCGACGTGCGTCATATCGCTCTCGAAGAAGGCTCCGGCAACGAAATGTATCTGCCGATTCGCCAGGGCAACGATTATCAGAACGTGGATCTGGTCGTGCGCACCACTCTGCCGCCGAACGGTTTGTCATCCTCCATCCGCGCGGCATTGAAAACACTCGACCCGAATCTGCCCGGCAACGATTTCCGCGCCCTGCAGACATTGGTAGACAAGGCCGTTTCGCCGCGCCGGTTCTTCGTAATTCTGCTAAGCGGCTTCTCTCTGTTCGCCCTGATTCTCGCTTCCCTAGGCATCTATGCCGTAATCTCCTACTCGGTCGAACAACGAACGCAGGAGATCGGCATTCGGATGGCGCTAGGAGCCTCCGCCGGCCTTTTGCAAAAACAGATCCTATTTCAAACTCTGAAACTCGCTGCCGCCGGCATGTTCGTAGGCATACTGGCCTCGGCGCTACTGACGCAGGCGCTGAGCGGACTCTTGTTTGGCGTGAGGGCTGACGATCCACCGACCTTCGCCGGCATGCTGCTGGTCTTAACGGCGGTAGCGGCTCTCGCCGGCTACATCCCCGCCTACCGCGCTTCGCGAATTCATCCCATGACCGCGCTTCGCGTGGGTTAGAACAACAGCTTTAACGAAAACTGGATCTGCCGCGAATTCGCCGCCGTCCGGCTGATCTCTCCGAAGCCCGAACCCTTCACGATATTCGAAGGCAGCCCGAAGTTCACGACATTAAACAGGTTGAAGAACTCAGCCCGGAATTGCAAATTAATGAGCTCGCCATTGCCACGTGTTCCGAAGGGCGTATCCTTAATCAACCCGAAATCGAAGTTATGCAGAGCAGGGCCGCGAAATGTGTCACGGCCCAAGCTCCCAAAGCGTCCACTATTGGGTCCCGACCCGCCTGGAACGCCTACCGGAATGGAGAAGAACGAGGCATTATTCGCACCGTCGCCGAAGTAGTCTTCCCGAATTTTTCTGTTCGTCGAAAGCGAAGGCTGCGCAACCTGGTCCGGCCGGTCGACACCGTTCGATCCCACGCCAGTTTGCTGCACGCCTGAATACACGGTAAATGGTAGCCCGCTGGTGATGGTCGAAATACTCAGCAGTTGCCAGCCGGCTGTCACCTTGCGTGTCACGTATTGCAGAAAGGGAATCCCGTCCACATGCAAATCCTGGAACACGCTCGCCGAGAACGCCTGTTGCACGTCGAAGGTAGACGGTCCGCGTTCGTCCGCGGTATGAAACGGATCTTGCGGCCACGCCTGCGCAATCGCACCCGACGAACCCGAGATAAATCCGCCGAGCACCGAGCTCGTGTCATCGAGCGACTTGGACCAGGTGTAACTCGCCTGGACACTAGGTCCGCGATGTCCCAAATTTCCTTGCAGAGAAGTTTGCAGAGCGTGATACGTCGAGTGAGAGCGATTCGTGATGAGGCTTTCGGTGCCGAAACCGCCCGTCGCCGTACCGCTCGCATCGAATTGCGTGAAGCGCGCGAATTCGGCTGTAGCGCCCGGATAACCGTTGGGAAAGTTCATAGCCGGCAGACTCATCCCGGAAGTCCCGACGTAGGCGGCATTCGCATCGAGACCCCCGAAGTGGCGTTCCAGGCCCAGCGTCCAAGTACCCAGATAAGCATTGCGGAAATCGGGCGAAATCGTGGAAGTGTTCAATGGCGTAATCAGATGATTGGCGCTGAGCGCGGCGATCCCCTGCTCAAAACGGTTCACATCGATCGGGGTGTTGGCTGGAACTGCTTTCGTGTTGCGCGCCGCAAAGATATCCGTTCCGCTGGGCGTAAAAACTTCGGGCAATTCGTTTGGCGTGATCGGAACGCCAAAGGGCACCGGCGATCCGGGTGTAGCAGTCAGCCGCGGAGAGATCACGAAGGGAGTCGAGCCCGTCAGCGAATTATCCTGCCAGATATTCGGTGGAATTGTTGTTAACGCTCCGCCTGCGGTCAGCACCGTGTCTTTTGCCAGGCGCCAGGTCAGTCGAACGCGGGGCCCCCAACCATTCGCATTGAGCTTATACGCGGGCTGCGGATTGATTTGATACTGCTGATAGGGACCGCTCGGGCCATTGAGCGTAACCAGGTTCGAAGTGCGTTTCGCCCGTTCGCTAATCGGCCAGTACAGCTCGTACCGGAGACCGTATTCGAGAGACAAGCGGTCAGACAGCTTCCAGGTGTCCTGGAGAAAGAAATTCGTGTTGTAGCGCGAAATGGCCGCTACGCCGATCTGATCGCCTTGCGGAAAATAAGCGGGCGCCACGGCGAGCGTATAGGCAAACGGACTGGCTGTCAGCAGTGCGCTTAATGTATCGGGCAGCGGCGCGCCGGCCGCGACATCGTGACCGCCACTCAACGAACGAATCGCCACCGGCGAATAAGCGGTTCCGCCGCCAAACGTATAGGACCCGTTCGGAGCCGTGCCGAAATACGTGCTGTCGCGATTCGCCCGAAACTCCGCGCCGGCCCGTATCGCATGTCTGGCGGCGGTCCAGCTGAAATCCTGGCGTCCTTGAAACAGGTTGCCGTAAGCCGACATCACGGAACCCGCGGCGGTGTTAAACGATTCGAACAGACCATCACTAAAAGTCAGTGCCGGATCGCTGCGATTGGAAGTAGGAAACGAAGGCGTGCTGCGGGTATAACTAATCGCCGCGTTAAATAGGAATCTTGGGGAGACGATTCGCGTAAATCGAATCGTGGCGTTGCGCTGGCGGTCCATGTAGCGCACGCCGAAACTCGGATCCACCGCGGTCTGATCCGGATTCGTGGTCGGCCCGTTTAAATTGTCGAGCGTAAAGCGGCCGAACAGCTGCGACTTGTCCGAGATCCGATGGTCTATGCGAATCGAAAACTGGTCTGCGTCGGTGGTTACTTTGGACGAGGTGGCATAAGTGAGCGCACCGAACGGACCTGCCGTGTCATTCGGCAATGGGTAGCGGGCCAGCAGCGGCGCGATTTTCGGATTGACTGGGACGAACAGGGTATCGCCTGGGAACGCCGTCGTGTCGATCCCCTGTCTCTGCGCCGCCGTTGGCACGGGAAACACCTGCGTAGTGCCAAGCACCTGGCGAAAACCCTGATACTCGGTGAAATAAAACGTCTTGTTCCGGCCGTTGTAAATGCGCGGTAGAATCACGGGACCGCCGTTCGTAAAGCCAAACTCGTTGCGGCGAAACGGCGGAATGCGACCCGGATTCGCGAGCGATCGACGGTCAAAGAAATTACGGGCATCGAGAGACGAATTGCGTAGGAACTCGAACACCGAGCCATGAAAACCATCTTTGCCGGAACGGGAAATGACATCGGTAAAGCCCGCGGCTCCGCGTCCAATCTCGGCGGGCATCCAGCCGGAAGTCGATTGAATTTCCGCCACCGCATCCACATTGAAATTAGAAAAAGTAGCGCCGCCCATCTCGGGATCGCTGGTGTCCGCGCCATCCATCGCAAACACCGCTTCCACCCCGCGCTGACCGTTTACGGCGAACTGCTGCGTAAAATTCGAAGCGCCGTTCGAGTCGGTCATGGTGCCTGCCGCGAGCAACAAAAGCTGGCTGAAATCCCGCTTGTTTAAAGGGATCGAGGAGACGGCCTGGCTGGATAACTGCTCTCCACCGCTTCTCGCCGCCTCCGTGGCCGGTTGCCCGAGCGACAAAACGCCTTCCGGCGAAAGCACTATTCCATGCAGAGGCGTCGCCAGAGGAAAACTGATGGCCTTTTGATAGGCGATGGTGCGACCGTGCCAAACTACGCTGAGAACGTATCGTCCCGGCCGCAGGTTTTCGAAACGGAATGCGCCGCTTGCAGTTGTAACAGCCCTTAGCACGTTGCCTTCTAAATCGAGCACAATCGTCGCGCCTGCGATTGCCTCGCCCGAGGTGCTCGCTAAGATGCCTTGCCAGCTCAACGGGCCACCGTCGGCGCACAGCTGACGCGCAACCAGAATTAAAAGGAAGAGAGAGAAGCGAAAAGGCCGGAGCACAAGCCTTTCAGCATATCCCGCCTGCTACTCCATCTAGACTAGAACCGGATTCGGAATCGCCAAAGGAGCAACACCTTCGCCGATCTGCTGCCGCCACAGCGCATAGTAAAGTCCCATGGCGGCCACCAGTTCCGCATGAGTGCCCTGTTCCACGATGCGGCCTTTTTCCAGTACATAAATCTGTTCTGCATGCATGACGGTAGAGAGGCGGTGCGCAATCAAGATCGTCATCACGTCTGAACGTTCTCCTACCGTTCGGATAGTGCGCGTGATCTCTTCTTCCGTAATCGAATCTAGCGAAGAAGTGGCTTCGTCGAAGACCAGGAGCTTCGGCTTGCGCAGCAGTGCGCGGGCAATCGATAAGCGCTGTTTTTCACCGCCGGAAACTTTCACGCCGCCTTCGCCGATCAGTGTGTCAAGCCCTTTATCGGCACGCGCCAGCAGCGAGTCGGCGGCCGAGCGATGCAATACTTCCAGGCATTCGACATCCGTGGCGTCAGGACGCACGAACAGCAGATTCTCGCGAATGGTCCCCGAAAACAATTGCGTGTCTTGCGTGACAAAGCCGATCTGCGCGCGCAATTCATCGGGATCGATCTGGCCGGCATCGATATCGTTGTAGCGGACCACGCCCGTGTGCGGTTGGTAGAGACCGACCAGCAGCTTCACCAGCGTGGTTTTCCCCGCCCCTGATGGACCGACAAACGCCACCGTTTGGCCGCGCGTCAAACGAAAGCTGACATCGCATACTGCCGGACGATTTGCGGTTCGATGCTGGAACGTGGCATGATCGAACTCGAGAGTTTCCAGATTGCCGAGCGGAACCGGTTCGGCCGGTTTCGGTTCGGGCGGAATCGCCAGGATCTCCTGCAACATGTTCAACGACGCTTCCGTTTCGCGATAGATATTAATGATGTTGCCCAATTCCTGTAACGGCCCGAAGATAAAGAACGAGTAGATGAACAGCGAGAAAAACTGACCGACTGTAATGCGCTGCGTGAAGATCAGATAGAGCATCAGAAAGAGAATGCTGGTGCGGAGCAGGTTGACCGCCGTGCCTTGCAAAAAGCTCAGGCTGCGCAGATAGCGAACCTTCTTGAGTTCCAGCTTCAGGATTTTTTCAGTGGTAGTGTTCAGCCGGCCCACTTCCTGTTTCGCCAGGCCGAGCGTCTTCACGAGTTCGATATTGCGCAGCGATTCCGTGGTAGAACCCGCCAGCGCGGCCGTCTCCGCCACGATTGTCTTCTGAATGGTTTTAATTTTGCGGCTCAACACTGAGCTGATGACGCCCAGCAGCGGTACCGTCAACAGGAACGCCGGCGCAATCACCCAGTCGACCCGCAGAGCGTAGATCGTCACGAAAACCACCCCGACCGTCGCGGTAAACAGTATGTTGACAAACGCGGTGATGAAGCGCTCGACGTCCGAACGCACCTTCTGCAGCTTGCCGAGAGTTTCTCCGCTGCGCTGATCTTCGAATACGATGTAGGGCAGAGAAAGCGAGCGCTCCACACCGTCCGCATATAGCTGCGCCCCCGTCTGTTGCGTGACCACATTCACGTAGTAGTCCTGGAAATTTTTGGCAACGCGTGAGATAAACGCCACGCCGACTGCCGCGCCCAGCAGCAAGCTAACGCCGCTGATGAACTGCCCCGTCGTGTACTGATGGAACTTGGTAGCGTAGGAATCTATGATGTGCCGGAAGATCAGCGGATCGAGCAGCGAGAAAATCTGGTTCACCGCAGCCAGGAGCAGCGCCAGAAAGACCAGCCGCAGATGTTTCTTGAGGTAATGGAACAGTAATGCCATGCCGTCTCTCTTTGATGCGGCAGCCGGGCCTCAAGATCGTCCGGCGTGCGAAAGTTTAGCAAACTTGAAGACCGATCAGCATCTACCCGGGTGGTGGATACAACTCGCTATCAAGGCAAGCGGCTGCTCTATCTGCTGGCTGCAATGTTTCTGCCGGCAGCTTTTCTCTATCTCAGCATCGTCTTCAGTGTGACGGCGCAGAAATCTTCTGAAACAAGCAGCCAGCAGTTGTGGATGCTGCGCGTGGCCTTATTCGCGCTGGCAGTTTTCGTGCCCGCGCAACTCGTCTCGGCCCGCTACATTCAGAGCATCCTGCGGCCCCGCACCACACGCGCCGGGAAGCTACTGCAGTATTTGGCCGTTTTGACGATGTCCCTCGTGATCTCGTTCATCGCCGTCCTCGTTCTCGAAGCGGCGGGCTTTAACTTGCTTATTCGGAGCAGAGGTCTCGGCTAAGTACCCTCTGTTTCTGCACTTCACCGCAATTGCGTCAACGGTCTTGCTAGTCTCCTGCACAGCGAAATCCCATGTCGCGATGAGCTGTGTCCGGCGTAGCCCAGAGTCGATCTGAAACACGCACCTCTCGTGCCGGGTTGTAAAAAGAGCCCCCACGCAAGACTCTTTTGTTCGGCTCGGCCTCGTAGACATCTTGCACCCACTCCCAGACGTTCCCGAGCATGTCGTAGAGGGAATCTTTTGGGCAACCGCGTGTGTCCGATCTCCGCTATTGCCATCGAAGCACGCTATATCGTCCAACTTTCCGTATCGCGCAGTTGATGCTCCTCCTCGAGCTGCATATTCCCATTCGATTCCGGTCGGCAAGCGCATTCCAACAGCTTTGCAAAAGGCCGCCGCATCGTTCCACCCGACGCGATCAACAGGCCGGCTTGGTCCGCGATAAAGGCTCGCGTTTTTGTTCATTACCTTCTCGTACGCCCGCTGTGTGACTTCTGTCTGACCAATCCAAAATGCCTTCGCATAGATTCGTTTCGGACGTTTTTCCCAACTGAAGCACTCAAGGTCACCGGCAGAACAGCCGAATAGAAAAGTTCCTCCCGGAATTCTCACGTACTTGAGGTGGTCGACCGGATTGATCTTAGTAACCTGTACAGATCTGCAGCTAGGCTCGACGACGATAATGAATGCAATTGCAATAAGCATGAAATCAAGCCCACTTCGCTGCGCCTCTAAGACCCTCCTCAAACCACCGCATTCCGGGCAATCACCTCTTTATAAAAATGCGCGCTCATCTTGGGAATCCGCTTTTGCGTCTTGTAATCGACGTAGTAAATGCCGAAGCGCAGATCGTAGCCGTCGGCCCACTCGAAGTTGTCCATCAAGCTCCAGACAAAATAGCCATGCACAGGGAATCCCTCGCTCGCGGCGCGATGCAACTGGATCAGGTAATTGCGCAAAAACATCACCCGGTCCGTGTCATACACCTGGCCATCAGGCGCGACAACATCGGCCGAAGAGCAACCATTTTCGGTGACGTAGATGTCCTTCACATTCCAGATCTCCGCCAAGTGGCGCACGCCCCAATAAAGCCCCTCCGGGCCAAAGTTGAGCCAGCTTGATGCCATATGCGGATAGGACGAGGGCAGCGGTACCACCGCATAACCTTCCGGGGCGCCGGCGGCGCGAATATATGTCGGATTGTAAATATTGATCCCTACCAGATCGAGCGGGCTGCTGATGATTTTCAAATCCTCGGGCGTAAATTTCGGGGCGGCCGCACCCTCCTTTTGCAGGTATTGCTCCATGTACTTGCCTTCGAGGATGACAGTGAGGTACGGCGCATTGATGACACGTGTCGCCAGCACGCTGGCCTTGACATGCTCCTCGGATTCGATGATGGGCGTCCCGGGCACATAATTTTCGGCCAATCCGACCTTGGTTCCTGAACGCGCTTTCGCCCGAATCGCCTGGACAGCCATCCCGTGCGCTAGCACCGCATTGTGACGGGTCTGATTCAAGGCCGCAGGCGCCAGTCTCAGCCCCGGCGCAAAACGCCCGTCTCGGTATCCGAGATCGATGAAGGAAGAGAACTCATTCATCGTGAAGAAATTATGAATGCGATCCGAAAAGCGCCCGGCAAAATAACCCGCGTAGTCCCCAAAAGCTTTTGCTGTCTCGCGCGATTGCCAGCCTTTATAGCGATCCTCTAGGGCTTGCGGCAGATCCCAGTGAAACAGCGTGCAGAAAGGATCGAGGTCATTCTTTAAGATCTCGTCCACCACTCGCTGGTAGAAGCTGACACCCGCTTCGTTGGGCTGGCCCGTTCCTTCCGGAAAGATGCGCGACCACGAAACAGAGAAGCGATAGATCTTCGCGCCCAGATCCTTCAGCAGGTGAATGTCTTCTTTAAAGCGATGGTAGTAATCATCGGACACATCGCCCGTTTCATTGTTGTGCACCTTGCCCGGAATGTGGGAGAACTTGTCCCAGATGGAAGGTCTACGGCCACCCTCTTTCGCGGCGCCCTCCACCTGGTAAGCCGCCGTGGCGCATCCCCAGCGAAAGGCGCTGGGAAATTCATAAAAGTTCGGGCGCGCGACCCCCTGTGCATGAGCGGCAGTCGGCGTCAGCAATCCCGGCATAGCAGCTGCGCCGCCGGCAGTAACAGTTCCGATGGCCTTACCGAAGCTGCGCCGGGAGAGTGTATCGAACGAAAATGTATCGAACCACCTGGTTGACGACATGATTGCTTTACAGAGTATCGGATTGGTGCTCACGATGGTTCCTCTCCCTGAGATTTTCCTGAGCCACCTGCACTATTCAGCTAAGTCATGGTCTCCGCAGGTCATATTCCGAAATCGCTCCAAAACTCCCGCTGGCTCGGTTGGAGGGTTCTCTCGCTATTGGGCAGTCATCGCAAGACGGTAGCGGGTCTCAGCGTTCTGATCGTCGTGACCTCTTGCCTTGAGATCGCTGTTCCATTCCTCACCAAGGGAATCATCGATAAAATCCTGCGCTCGTTGACCGCACCTGAAACTAGCTCGCTGCGGACGCTCGTCATCTCCGCTATTTCCATCTTTGTGGTAGCCGTGGCCACGCGCCTGTTGCGTTCGTTTTACAATTACCAATCGGTACGGGCGGCCTCAGAGGCTGAAGACGAAGCGAAAAATGCCGCTTTCGCCAACTTCCTGCGGCTTGACACCGAATTTCACACCCGCGTAAACACCGGCGAAATCGTCGGGGCGCTCGATCGCGGAGGCACCGCGATATTCGTAATCCTCAACGAAATCGTGGGACAGAATCTCGTACCGCCGGTCTTGATCGCAATCGGAGTACTGGCTTCGCTCGCTTGCAAGAACTACTGGATTGCCCTGTTGGTCTTTTCGCCGCTGCCAGCCTACTTGGCGGTAATCAGCCGGTTGGGCGGACGCATGCAGGCGGCCGAGCAGCAGGTCAGCATCGCCTTCGAAAACGTGAGCAAAGAATCTTATGATATTTCGAGCAATGTCCGGCTGGTCAAGAAATTCTCGCGCGAACAGCAGGAGGCGCGCTCGCAGCGCGAACTCCTCCGGGCGGCACGCGCCAAGCATCATCGCGCCGAATCGCTCTGGGTCAACATAGAAAACATTCAAAGCTTTATTGCCACTGCCGGACGCGCCGGCGTGATTACTCTCGGCGGATTCTTTGTGCTGACGCACCGCTGTACCGTGGGTGATTACGTCCTCTTCGTCGCCCTGCAGGACATGATCTACGGCCCAATCTCACAGCTTTCCGTGATTCTGCCCAAACTGCGCCGCAATCTCTCGCGCGCCGAGCGGCTTTTCGAAATCCTGGACGAGACCTCCGCCATCGCCGATGCGCCCAACGCACGAACGTTACTCGCGGGCCAGCACTCGATCGAGTTTCAAGACGTGTCGTTCCGTTATCCGGGCAATGATCGCTGGGCCCTCCGCGGAATCAACCTGCGAGTAGAGGCCGGGTCCACCATCGCACTCATTGGCACCAGCGGGTCCGGTAAAAGCACGCTGATGAACCTGCTGCAGCGCCTCTACGAACCCCAGCACGGCAGGATTCTGATAGACGGTCTGGACGTTCAATCCATCACCCAAGCCAGTCTGCGCGATCAGATTGCGGTGGTGCCGCAGGAAATCGAACTGTTCTCGCGGTCTGTCAAAGCCAACATAGGTTATGGCCGGGAGACGCTATCCCTCAAGAAAATTCAACAAGCAGCACGCCTGGCTCAGGCTCACGACTTCATCGAACGGTGCGATCACGGCTACGACACCGCGGTCGGCGAACGCGGCGCCAAGCTGTCCGGTGGTGAACGCCAAAGAATCGGCATAGCGCGCGCCATAGCCCGCGACCCTAAAATTCTGGTCTTCGATGAAGCCACCAGCCACCTCGACAACGAAAGCGAACGCCTCATTCAGGTTGCTCTCGAAAAGGTCACGGCAGGGCGCACCTGCTTCATCATTGCCCATCGCCTCTCCACGGTTCGGAAAGCCGATCTCGTCGTGGTCTTCGATCAAGGCAAAATCGAAGCCACCGGCACACATGAGGAACTCTGGCACTCGAGTCCCACGTATCGCAAATTGCATGGCCTGCATCTCACAGAGCCGCTTGCCCCCGCGGCTGTAGCGGAGCAGGACGATTTTGAAGAAGAACTTTTACTTGCGGGGTAATCGGCGTGGCGTATGTTCGCTCAACAGGACCAGGGTCACAAGAATAATGCCCGTCACCATACCCGAAGCATCAATGGCGACATCTCTCCATTCAAAATGATTGCGATAGAACACCATTTCAAGGATCTCCAGAATGACTGCCAAAGCGAAAACAGACAGACAACCGGCGACCCTACCCGAGAATCCTTTGAGTTCTTTGCACAACAGAAACACCGTAACGAGAAACGCAAAGAAATGCCCGGCGGCATGCAAACGTCCGATCGTTCCCAGCTGCACCTTTAGCGGAAAGGGCATCAGCGAGATCGTGATTACGAATAACAGCCAAACCAGAAACGCATGCTTCATCTACTAACCATTAGAGCGAAAGCTTTGTTTCGGTTATAGCGGCGAAAGTGCCGGTTAGACCGCATTGTTTGGCTTGGAGAGTGAGGCGACGCCATGGCCGCGAGTTTCGCGGATTCTGATAAAGAGCATGTACAGGACGATGATCAGGTTGATGACAAAAATCGCGACGCGGTCCCAATCCATTCGCTCGACCATCTTCAACAGCTCCCAGGGCAGATAGAGGGCACCCGACAGCAACGCGAACCACTCCGCCCACACTCGACGATTCCATAAACCCCAGGCTTCGATGAAGCGGACCGAGGCGTAACTGCCTATCGCCGCGCCAATCATCCACCAGCGCGTATCGCTGATGGTCGTAGCCGCGTTCAGCAGCGTTTGCCCTAGACGGCGATCAAAGTCTACATGCAAATGATAAAGAAGGTTTTCGGCGAATTCCTGAACGTGCGAATGGACCGCCAGAAGGGCCACACCGAGCACGATCACCAGCACACCTTTAAAAGCTTCGAACGAAGCCACGGCCCGCAGGCCAGCCTTACTGGTCCGGTCATCGACTGCCCCTTGTAAAGGCGCCGGTCGGCTTACATCTTCGAGGCCCGTCATTCTCAGATGCTCGCACACCGGAATGAGCGTTAGTTCCTAGGAGCTACCGAAATCCATATAGTCCTAGAACCATTTCTACAACTAGGTATATCTTCTTGAATGTTCCGAGGTACACTAGTTGCAACATGGGCGGTGACGCACTCGCGCGTCCCGCCCCCTCCGACACAGCAAGGGTCCGTCCAAACCGGGCCTTTGCTGCGAATCCGTAGCCAAAGAATAGCTCAAATTCCGTCTCAATACATCTAGGAAATGGCTGATTGAGTGGCATTTTCAGACATTTCTTTCGCTAACAAGTACTGTCGCCATACTTCGCAGTACTATTTTCTATAAATCACGTTGTTTTAATTCCAGGCATTTACGCGAATTATAAGATTGAAGCCCTGAATTCAATTATTCGCCCCGGTGCCCCGCCCTCAAGTCAGGGTTCAAGCCAGTACTCGCCGCAGCACCAGAGTCGCATTCAGTCCTCCGAACGCGAAGGTATTGGAGAGAGCCACGCGCAAATCGGCTTGCCGGGAGACATTTGGCACGACATTCAGGTCGCAGGCCGGATCAGGTTCTCGGAAGTTGATGGTGGGAGGGACTACGCCGCATCGTAAAGCCATGGCCGTAAGCACTGCCTCGACAGCCCCGGCCGCCCCCAGCGTGTGTCCATGCATGGATTTGGTGGAACTGACGAATACCGAATCCGCTTTGACACCCAAAACTGCTCGAATCGCCTGCGTTTCCGACGCGTCGTTGGCTTGCGTTCCGGTACCATGAGCGTTGATGTAATCCACCTGGCCGGGGTCGACGTCAGCGTCCGTGAGCGCCCAGGTCATGGCTTTCCGGGCGCCTTCCAAAGCCGGCTGTGTGATGTGATGCGCGTCCGAACTCATGCCGAACCCGATCACTTCCCCCTGAATCGTCGCTCCGCGCGCCCGTGCATGCTCCCACTCTTCGAGCACCAGCATGCCGGCGCCTTCGCCCAGCGTTAACCCGCGCCGGTCCGCCGAAAAAGGACGGCACGGCTCCGGCGAAACCACGCGCATGGCCTCCCAGGCCCGCAGCAAACCTTCGGCGAATACCGCTTCACTGCCGCCCGCAATGGCGGCTGTCACTTGCCCATGCCGGATCATCCAGAATGCCTGCCCGATGGCATGATTAGACGATGAACAAGCGGTCGAGATGGTGTACGCCGGCCCATGAATGCCCCATTCGAGGGAAATCTGGCTGGCGGCCGCATTCGACATGGTCCGGGGGATCGTCAAAGGTGACACCCGCGGATTCTTCTCCAGATAGAGCCGCTGGTAGCCTTCTTCTTCGGTAAACTGGCCGCCTACACTGCTGCCCGTAACGACGGCCGTACGATCTTCCAGCCCGTGCCGGAACTGCAGGCCGCTCTGCGTGACGGCTTCGCGCGCCGCCGCCACACCGAGCAATGCAAAGCGCTCGAGCAACACCATTTCTTTTTCTGAAAAATAAGCGAGCGGCCGAAACTCCACCGCTTCCGCCCCGTACTGAAACTTATAAGGAGGAGTTCCTGTATCGCGCAGTTTCCGGATGCCGGTCTCGCCGGTGCTGGCCCGCTGCCAGCATTGGGCGACTGAGTTCCCCAATGCGCAGATCAGCCCTTGTCCTGTAATCGCGACGCGCCTCATCCAGAGGCATCGGTCGACGGGACCTTGCTTTTCTTCTCCACCAGCTGCCGCACGCCATCCACCGTTTCGCGCACCGACCGCAGCTGCGCCACACCCTCGTCGGGAATCTCTATGTCAAACGCTTTTTCCAGCTCGAAGACCAGATTGATGCCGTCAAGTGAATCGATTTTGAGCTCTTCGAAGGTGCTGTCAAGAGAAATCGATTCAACGGGCATGCGCTGCGTCCGGGCGATCACTTCCATTACCTTC
The DNA here is from genome assembly GCA_965277435.1 of Bryobacteraceae bacterium. Taxonomy (GTDB): domain Bacteria; phylum Acidobacteriota; class Terriglobia; order Bryobacterales; family Bryobacteraceae; genus Bog-105. The sequence goes on from OZ255821.1 coordinate 992,035, forward strand.
TCCCCCAGATTATCCGCTTTAGCGTAGGCAGCCATCTTCCGAACTCATAATAACGTGCGAGTGGGTGAGGAGCGCCGGTCCGGTTCCTTGTTGGCGGCCCAGGTTATTGCGGTGGGGTTTCCGCCTCGAATCCTTCGTCAAACGAGGCGGTCGAACCGCATACCGTCACCTTCAGATTCTTGGTGGCTTTGAACGGTACCTGGTTACTGGTGCCGTAGCGCATTACGTTCACTACGGCTCCGGGTTCTGAAGCTGTGTAAACCCGGCAGGATTCCAGCTGGGTGCGGCTCCATTTGTTCTTCTCGAAATTGATTGCGGTAAATCTCTGTTCGAAGAATCCCAGCGTCTCCGCGCGCAGTGCACAGGAAAGCAGCACCGCCCCAGCCAAAATCTTTGCTGCAACCATCACCCTCTACTCTGCCAGAGTGCGGCGAAGCCCCAATCCAGAGAGCGCTAATTCAATAAACCGCCATGGCCCAAACAGGCGATCTCCCAACCCGAGATCCGGTATTGCGCAAGGATCGGTGGCAGCACCAGGTCGAGCACGTTCGGCTTGGTTGAGCGGAAACAACACGGAGCGGACACAATCGGAATGTCATCCTTGTAGCTCAGCATCATCAGGTTACCCGGCTCGACCGGAGCGAGAAACCGTTCCAGATGCGCGCCGAGTCGCAGCAGCGCACGTCCTACGACATCTTCTGGCCCAGCGGGCGCAGTGGTAGAGGCAACCAGGATCACCGACGGTTTGGTGCGCAGCAGATGCTGCAGCGCTCGCGTAACCTGCTCTTCTTCTTCGACCGCCGCCAGAGCGTACCGCAGATTCCCGCCGAAGCGTTCCACCCGCGTGCGCACCACCCCTTCGAATAGAGTTCGCGCGCGGTCTCCATGCACCGGGTCGGTGTAGAGAACACCCACGCCGGTCTCCCGAATCGGTCTGGCCTGCAAAATAGCGCCCCGCTCGTTTAAGATCGATAACATCGTCTCGAGCTGCGACTGTGCCACTGCGAAAGGCGCGCTCTTAATCGTCGCCATGCGCTCTCCCGCCCTGACGTACCGGTAGTTCGCTACTGTCGCGATCGCTATGCTGCTCGTGCAGTTAATCTGCCGCAACAGTTCGTCGTCCACCAGCGCACAGCAATTAGCGGTAGCCACCAGGTTGGCTCGTCCGCCCGCTGCCAGCCTGATTTCCACGGATCCGCAGCACATGGCTTGCGCCACCTCCATTACTGCTTGATCCTCGCCAATTTCACCGTCCTCGAGCTCCGTCACCCAAACCTGTTGCATGCCTTCCGTCTGCAACAAGCGGATATCTTCATCGCTCAGCACGTGTCCCTTGGCTAAAAGCTTGCGTCCGCCCTGCCGGAAAATCGTACAGCAAAGTACGCGGCCGGTTGATTCCTGGATATCTAAGGTAAGTGCTCGCATTACTTCCTCCCGCCAGTCTTTTTAGTACTAGTTGACTGGTGGTACTGAGTATAACGGTACTTTTTTATAAAAAGCTAGTACAAAATTGAGAACTTTGCACTTTTTACCAAATATTTTTTTGAAAGAGCCATTGGAGGACGAGGAAAGTACCACTCGGGCTGTAACTTTTACCGAAGACCTGGTTTTGCCAATGTGGGAAGTGCAACCAGTTCTGAAAAGTTCTCATCTGGTGTACGGATTATTTCGACGTTCGGATCACCCAGCTGCTTTAAAACCGCAATTTCATCGCAATTCCGGAATTTCGAGCATCGCAAACAGTCTTTCCAGACTTTTAGTGGTAATTCACCGCGTTCGACTTCATGGAACCCCGCCTTCTCGAAAAACCCAGGCACATAGGTAAACGCAAAAATCGACGCCAGCCCGTTTTCCCGCGCTTCCAATTCTAGGTTTTCCACTAACGCGCGCCCCACGCCGTGCTGTTTGGCCTCGGGCCAGACGGCAAGCGAGCGGACTTCGCCACTGGTCGGAGTATAAAAATGCAGCGCGCCGCACCCCAGCAGCTCCTTCCCGTCGTAAGCGCAACTGAAATCCCGGATATTCTCCGACATCTCAAATTCAGTGCGCGGCAGCATAATGCCATCCGCGGCATAGGCATTGATCAGGGCGAGAATGCGCGGAATATCCTGCATAGTTGCTTTGCGTACAGCCACTGAGACCGCCGTCATGGCCGCGCTCCTTCCCGGGTTTTGCTGGCAATGGCCATTAAACGCGTCCCGACGGGCGCCCCGGCAAAAACCCGTGCACACACATCCAGTTCCTGTCCACTGGCAATCACTACCTGAGTTACTCCTCTTTCCACCGCACCTTTGGCCGCTTCGAGTTTGGCCTGCATGCCGCCGTGCGCCACCCCGCTTTGAATCAACCCCTCCAGCTCCGTCAGTTCCAGGTTTGGTAAGACTTGGCCCGCAGCATCCTTCACCCCAGCCACATCCGTCAAAAAGAGTAACCGGTCCGCCCCGAAGGCCACGGCGCAGGACACCGCCATTTGATCTGCATTGACGTTATAAATGGTTCCGCGCTCGTTACTGGCTATACATGCCACGACCGGCAGATACCCGCCGTGAATCAGCAGTTCGAGCAACGCCCCATTCGACGCAACTGGCCGCCCCACAAATCCCAACTCTTCTCGTAGCTGCTCGGCCCGGGTCAATCCGCCATCCACGCCGCTGAGTCCCACAGCCGGCTGTCCCGCCGCGCTGAAGGCAGCCACGAATTGCTTATTCACACTGCCCGCAATCACCTTGCAGGCTGCGTCAATCACCGTCTCGTCCGACACGCGCAAGCCGCCCACGAAGCGGCTGGCAATCCCCCGCTCTTCGAGAAATCGCGTCATCTGTCTTCCGCCCCCATGCACCACTACCAACCGGTGCTCGCTTTGCAGGGCCGCTATCTGCCATGCCAAACTCGTGCGGCTTCGCTCTTCGTCCAGCAGGGTGCCGCCTACTTTTACCAAAACCTTCACAGCAGGCCTTCGGTCTCAGGCATCCCGAGCATGAGATTCAGATTCTGAATCGCCTGCCCGGCCGCGCCCTTCATGAGATTGTCTTCGACCGTGACAATCACCGCGCGCTGGCTCTCCGGGTCAAAAACGAACCCAATGTCGCAAAAATTCGTGCCCTGCACGGCACGCAAATCCGGCAGCTTACCCGGCGCATAGAGCCGCACGAACGGTTCGTTCTCATACGCCTCTTCATAGATCGTCAGTAGATCTACCGCTTTTTCCACCCGCTCGGTCCGCACGTAGATCGTTTCCAGAATGCCGCGCATGAGCGGCAGCAAGTGGGCGGAAAAGGTAAACTCCCGTTCGCCCAGGCCGGAATGTTCCAGCACTTCAGCGATATGGCGGTGCTCCATGATGCCGTACGCGCTGAAGTTTTCCGCCGCTTCGCAGAAGCTGGTGTGAAGTGTGGCCTTACGACCTGCGCCGCTAATTCCCGATTTGGCGTCGCAAATGATTCCGCGCGTTCGATCAACGACCTGCGCCCGTACAAGCGGCCGGATCGCCAGATTAGCCGCGGTCGGGTAGCAGCCTGGATTCGCCACCAGCCGCGCTCCGGCGATTTCCTCGCGGTAAAACTCGGGCAACCCATACACCGCTTGCTCCAGCAACGCCGGCTGGGTGTGCCGTTCCTTGTACCAGCGGGAATACGCTTCCCCGTCGCGCAGCCGGAATGCGCCGCTCAAATCGATCACCCGGGTTTCATCGCTGAGCATGTCGCCAGCCAGTTTCATCGACACCTCAGGTGGCGTTGCCAGCAGGACGAGTTCTAGTTTCTCCTGACTGACTGCCTCCTGGCTTGCCGGAATGGTGCGGGCCGGAACACTTCCGAGCGGCAACGAACCCGGCTCGGCGTCGCCTCGATGCTCCAGTTGCACTACTTCCACTCCGGGATGCTTATCGAGCAGTTTGACGACTTCGGCCCCGCTATACCCGCGGAATCCGGCGACCCCAACCAGATGCCTATCTGAGTAATTATTCACAACAATGAATAATTATACTATGTGGCTTTCTTCTTTCCTCCAGAAGGTTCTCCGCAACAAGTGAGAACGGCTTATCGCTCGTGGGCATCCTCACGATCGAATGTAAAGTCGGGAGGAAAACTCCCACTTATTCAGACGAAGTCTTTCGAGCGCTTTATCGCGACTCACGTCCCGAGCTACTCGGAAATCTCTCTCGCCAGCAACACTGACCTCGACCTCGTCACCTTCCTTCAGGCATAGCGCTTCCACCAACTTAAGAGGCAACCGGATCGCCAAGCTGTTACCCCATTTGAAATTTTATAGATATACCTTAGCAATCCTAAGTTTTCGCAAGTGCGGAAACTCCTGCGATTTGCCGCAGTAGTTCACGCACACGATCGGCACTTCGCCGGCGAACACCGCTCTCCGATATCTAGGTGGGCAGGAAAAAACGCTACTTTCACTAATGCTGAAAAAATGGTGCCGCTTAAACTGGCTATTCCTTCTTCTTGTTCAAATCCTTGATCATGTTGAGATGCTCTTTCAAAGTCGGCAAAGTCGTCGCGGCAAATTGCTTGATATCTGGATTGGTGCCGTTTTGCGCTTCCGTCTGGAACTCCGAGACATCCTGCTCGTGATCCTTCACCATGTCCTTGACGTACGCCTTATCGAACGCGGCGCCCGAGAGGCCGGACATTTTGTCCAGCTTCGACTGGTGTTTGGAATCGAGCGCTGACGGAAGGTCCATGTGCTCTTTGCCGGCCACTTCCTTCAGCTGATCGTTGGCCTTGGAATGGTCATCCACCATTTTCTGGCCGAATTGCTTCACGCCTTCGCTCCCGCCCTTAGCAGCGGCGATTTTGCCCAGCTCGACTTCCATCATGCCGCCCATTGCTGCATTCTTGACGAACTTTTTGTCGTCTACGCGAGAGGTAGACGTGCCAGTGCCGGCATCTGGATTATTTAAACCGCCCGGGGCGTTTGCATTGGGGCTCTGTTGTTGGGGTTGCTGTTGCTGCTGTGGCGCAGACTGCCCTCCGCCGGGCGCTTGGGCCAGCACAGGCTGCGTGGCGGCGAACGTAAGAGCACAACCGCCTAAAATCAGACCTCTGAACAAAGTTTTTCGCATATGGTTTTATCCTGGGTAGCCTGATTGGTTTACCCGAAAGGGCTACACATCAATGGACATTCATTCCGGCTCAGGACGTTTCATGCGCGATAGCGATCTGCCAATCTTCAGATGTCTAGTACTTCGAGAGTAAAGCCACGCAATCGATATTTCGCTACATATTGCCTGTCGAAAGTACGGGCGTGCTGCTCCTTTCTCAACGCCGCCTGCTGCTCCACCCACCACTCGCCCTGTCCGCCGTTCTGGTAGAACTGCTTGCATAAACTGAGGTGCCGGGCGAAGCCCGCGCGCAGCCGGGCTTCGTAATTCCCCAGCAGAGCCTCTTCGGCGTCGAGCCGACCTTCCTTAAGCGCGGCGAGTGTGGCTGCAGCCAGAATGGCTTCCCGTATTGAGTTGCCAGCGCCCTCGCCACATACCGGATCGAAGCGTAAAGCCGCCGTGCCGCACTTGAGCCATCCGGGACCGCACAAAGAATCGGCCAGATGGGGTGTGGCCGGAAAGCAGCCCGTCAAATGCGACACGCCCTCCACTTGCGCGCTCACCAGCCGGCTCTGTCCCAGCAAGCTGTTGTAATCGCCACCCACGCACAGCAGCGACGCCCCGCCCTCACCCGACGGCATCAGAAACAGCCAGCCGTCAGCGACCGCCTCAATCGAGCAAGCCGTCGAGTCACTCGCATCGCGCAACTCTACCGAGAGAGCGGCCGCCATGCGTTCTCCGAAAACCGCTCCCGGACGCGTCCCGGATGACAACACCCGCCAGCCAGCCTCCGAGTATTCGCAGGGGGGCGGAACTCGTTTCCAGAGTTCGCTTAAAAGCTGAGCTTCCGATGCCACCCAGCCGGCGTGGGGCAGCGCTACCGGTGGCGCTCCCGGCTGCCAGGCCACAACGCGCTTTTCAATGCGGTGGAGTGGTTGCAGGAACGCATCGTCGCCGAAAACGTCGCGCAGCAAGTGCGCCGTTGCGGGACTGATCAGCAGAGTCGGCGACCTCTCCCGCACACTCGCTGTATAATCTGTCGCCAAGCCTCGCTCGAGTAGCAAGCGGGCGCAGCAGCAGGCCGCGATACCGTCGCCCTGAATGCTAACGGCTGCCGGCATGAACCGTTCGGGAGTGAGCGCCGGCCAGCCAGCCGGTCACATTCGCGACCGCAAAGCTGATCCCTTGCAGATTCCGTTCGGGCGACACGCCAGGGATGCTTCTCGGATATCCGCATGCGGCGTAAACTTGCCGTCCATCGCGCCACTCCGCCATCACTTCATCCCGTGCGTAGCGATTGTCGAGCAGCACGCCTGTCACACCATCGAGCGAGCCCGGAAACGCTCTCTGTCCCTGCATTTCATAGGCGGCCACAATCGTAATGCCGAGCTCCCGGGCCCGCATCACCCTCACCTGGAACGCTTCCACGTAGTCCGGGTTGACTGTGCCTAAAGAGAGGTTCACGAAATTCATCCGCTCGCTCAAGCACCAGTCGAGCGCGCGCAGCAATACCGTTCCGCTGGTCGCGAGCTTCTGGTCGAATACCTTGATTGCATAGATCTCCGCTTCCGGCGCTTTTTCATGGATCACCGCCGCCACTGCCGTGCCATGGCCCAGTCGGTCAACATAACTACGGTCGATGCCCGTCTCCGCGATCCAGATGCCGCCCGCCATACCGCCTACATGAGGATGCGCCGCATGCACGCCGCTATCGATGACGCCGACTTTCAACGCGCCGCCGCCTCCAGGTGGGCCGCAGGAACAGCTTGCTCTACCACCATCCCGTTTTCCACAACAATCACCTGATCGCCCAGACTCACCAATGCCGGACGGTGCGTCACGATGAGCAGCGTGCACCGGCCGCCCAGTGCCCGCAGTGTTTCGCGAATGGCGGCCTCAGCAGCTGGATCGAGCGCTGAACTCGGCTCGTCCAGCACTAAAATCTTCGGCTGTCGCAACAGCGCCCGGGCAATCGCGAGACGCTGTCTCTGTCCCGCTGACAAGGCCAGCCCGCGCTCACCGATCGCGGTTTCATAGCCTTCCGGCAACAGAGCAATAAACTCGTCAATGCCTGCTGCGCGGCACGCTTCCCGGTACTCCGCTTCGCTTGCGTCCGGCCAGGCAAACAACAGGTTTTCGCGAATGCTGCCGAAGAAGAAAAATGGAGTCTGATCCACCAATCCGACGGCGGCGCGCAAGTCCGCCATCTTCACGTAGCGCAGATCCTGGCCGTCAATAGAAACCTTGCCGGCGCTGGGATCGAAAAAGCGCAACAGTAAATCCGCGGCTGTCGATTTGCCCGATCCACTAGGCCCGGCGATCACCGCCGTCGAGCCGCCGGGTATGTCGAACGAGACCCGATGTAGCGTTTGGGCGCGCCCGCGATAAGAGAAGCAGACTTCTTCGAAGCGCACACTTCCCTCACGAACCGCCAGCGTTTGCGCGTTCTCTGCTTCGCTGACTTCAGCAGGCTCATCCAGCAGCTCGAACACCCGCCGCAACGAGACGGAACCAGTAATCAAGGCGGAATACGAACCGATGAGGCTTTGCACCGGCGATAGCAGCCGCGAGTGATACGCCATGAAAGCCATCAGGCTGCCGAGCGTTAGTGCGCCCGCAATCACCAGCGAACCTCCATAAAGGAACAGCCCCGCCACCGAAAGCGTCAGCACTGCGCCCGGCAGCGCTCCGGCAATGAACGAGGTGGTCTGCATCGCAAGTAAGCCTGTCACAAACGCGTCATTATGGCCGCGAAATTCCTGGTTCTTACGCTCCTGCGCATTTTGCGTGATCAGCAAACGCATTCCAAGAACGGCATCGATGAGAAAGCTCCCGATACGCGCGCTTTGCTGCCGCACTACCTGCACCTTATCCCGCAATCGCTCCTGATACGGACGCATGGCCCACAGCAGCAGCGGTATCGTGGCCACGCTGATCAGAAACATCCGCCAATTGAGCGAGGCCATAAGCAGAGCGCTTCCTATTAAGAACAGGATGTTGGTCGGCAGCGAGAGTAGTGTGTCGGAGCTGAGCCGCTGCAGCTCGCTGATGTCGTTGTTTAACCGCGAGACGATTTCGCCGGTCTGGGTGCGCGCGAAATACTGTGGCGAGAGCGTCTGCAATTTGCGAAACGCCTCCAGCCGCATATCGAACAGCACCGCCGCCGAGACTTTTGTATAGAGATAGGTGGTCAGCATGCCGAAGCCGAACGAGAGTCCGGCGCAGATGCCCATCCAGCAGGCCAGCAGCCACAGATCCCGCATGTTATGCCGGTTGAGCGCATCGTCGATCAACAGCTTCGTCAGGTACGGCTGTGCCAGCGTGACGGCGGAGGAGAAGAAACTGAGCGCAAACAGCGGCAGGAAGCGCATGCCGTGCGGACGCAGAAAGGCGAGCGAGCGCCCATAGAGTTTGTAAGGAATAGAGCCTCGTAGGGTAGGCTTCAGCCTGCCATCAGTTCCTGTCAGTCCCGCAGCCAACCCTTTACGCTCCCGGCGCCATCACCATGTTCGAGGTGGTGTCGGCGTTCAGATCAATCGTCTTGGTCAACTTCAAAGTTTTGCTGTCGTAACAGTCCACCTGAAAACCCGCCACATAGATGTAGAGCGAAGTCCCGCTCGGCGAAAGCGCCAGATCGAATCTCCGTCTGCCGTCAAACTCTGCCTTCTGAATGAGTTGCTTGCTCTTCATATCGAAGACCCAGAACTCGCTGCGCTTATTGCCGTGCAGACCGCTCATCGATACTGTGTAACCGCGGGAGCGGTCGGGCGTGAGCCAGAGCGCCATGGTGTGCGTCGTGCTCGGGCCCACCGGCGTGAAATTGATGTTGCGCGTGGCCAGATCGATGTCGGCAATGCCGAAAACGGGCCGGTGCACGACCGGATCGGAAGCCACGAATAGCGAAGTGACTTTGCCAGGCGCGTCGTTTGGATTATCCACCAGATTTAGAGACACCGTTTGAAAGCCTGGATAAGCCGGTTTCGCCAGATCGATCGTGTCGATCAGCTTGAAATCGGAGGTCTGAAAGATCTGAATGTTTTGCCGGAAGGTATAGAGATATTTGTTGTCCGGCGACAAGCGGAATCCGCACATTACGTACAGGCCGCCCAAGCCGTACAGATCTTCGTCTTTGGGAAACGGCGAGGTACGCACGATCTTATGCAGTGCGAGATCGATCACCACAAACTCCGCCGGCTCCCGCTCAAACCGGTCGATCTGTTTCGTCGAAGGAATTACGATGCTATAGAGATACTTTCCATCGCTGCTGACAGCGCCCCCCGCCAGCCGGTACTCTCTGCCATCGACGTCGAGCGAAAACGAGTCGATCACTTTGTGCGAGGGCACGTCAATCGTGACCACACCGCTTTTGCGCGGCGTAAACGCATAGACGCGCTGGTGGTCTTCCGACATGATCAGTTGCATCGGCACATCTGCGCCGATGTCGATGCGGTCGGTCACCGTCTGGCTGGCTTCGTCCAGCACGAGTACGTGATGCGGCCACGCGCCTAAAAACATCGTGCCGCCGTACGCCGTGGCGCCTCCCAAGAACAGCACCAGTAAAAAGAAAAACTTTCGATTCATCATTCCTTCCCAAATCTCGGAGACCGACGAAGAAGGATTGGCCGCAGATGAACGCTGATTGAAAATAAATGCTTTATCTGCGTTGATTCGTGTTCATCTGCGGCTAACTTTTGTTCTTCATCGACTCTGTACACACCTTACGGATATACGATGTCTACGTTGCGCCAGTCCTTGGTGGCAGCTGCGCACTTGCTGGTCCAGTCTGGATAGCCGTTCAAATGGTCGGGCACCTGCGCCGGCCAGAAGCACGTGATGTAGCAATCGTAAATGTCGCGTTCCACCGGCTGGCACAGTCCGGCAGTACCGCCAGCTGCATCCACTTCCCAACCGGGGAAGAACGCCAGCGAGCAGCCCGTCGGAATGTGCGGCTTCTGCGCCGGTCCCCCGGCCACACCGTCTTCCTGCAATCCGTGCACGTCTTCTGCCGGGGAATGAGTCACTTGTACTTCGAGACGCGCCGCCTTGCGATTAATCGGTCGAAGATGTTTCATTGTTGTGGCTTCCTATCCTCGAAATACTGCAAGAACCCTGGGTTCTTCTCCGCGATCACGCCGTAGATGCCGAGGCACACGTCCGTCCAACCGCGAATCCAGTCGCAGTAATGCAGGTTTGCGTGGCCTGTATCGCCATACCGCACGAAGGCCTCGTGATGACAGCCGCCGGCGCATAGCGGACGCGCCCAGCAGGTCTGGCATTCATATTTGTTGCTCACATTGCCGCGCGCCAGAAAATCATGCTTCTTTTCCTTGTCCATGCCGGTGCTGATATGCCCGAGCTTGTGCGTATCGGAATCGACAAAGCGGTGGCACGGCGCGATGTCGCCTGAAGGGCCGACACCCACCAGCCCCAACCCGGCCCCACAGGGATGCGATTTGCTGATTCCCTGATGCAGTTCCGACAAGGTATCGCTCACGTTCGAAAACCCGTGGTGCTGATTGCGCAGCGCAAACTCCAGATACTCTTCCGCCAGCGCGGTAAATTGCGCGAGTACCGCATCCATGCCGGGCTCGTTGATCGAATACAAACGATTGGGCGCAGTCGTCACGGGCGCGAACCCGACTTCGTGAAAACCCATGTCGTGCTTCAGATGCTTGTAAATTTTGAGCACATCGATGTCCTGCGTGGTGAGCGTAACGCGCGCCGCAATCGGACGGGTGCGATGTTTCGCCAGCAGTTCTCTGACTTTAGGCGCAATAATGTCGTACGTCCCGCGCCCGTTCGGCAGCACGCGGAACTGATCGTTCATCTCCTTCGGCCCATCGATACTCACCGTTACGCCGATTTCATTGGTGGCCAGAAACTCGATCACCGAAGGCGTCAGCAGCGTGGCGTTGGTGGTCAAACTGAAATCGATCTTCTGGCCGTGCAGCGCCGCCTGGTCGCGTGCATAGACCACCACCTGTTTGAGCAGCGGGAAATTCATCAGCGTCTCGCCGCCGAAAAATGTGATGTGAATCGTGCCCCGCCCGGTGCTCTCTTTAAGCAGGTAATCCACACTGCCGCGCGCCGTCTCCCAGTCCATGAACTTCTGCTTGCCTTCGGGCGTAGCTACTTTGTCGGCGCCGAATTCATAGCAGTATGTACAGGAAAGATTGCATTGATTGGTGACGTTCAGCACCATCGTCTGCAGCGGAAAATCGTCAGGCGGCTCCTGCACGATGTTTTCAAATCCCGTCTCGTCGCGCACCGCCCGCAACTCAAATAACTCATGCAGACAAGTCCGCACTTCTTCCGCGTCGAACCCTTGCGCGGCCACGTCCCGGATCACGTGTTCTTCGGTCCCGGAGTCGGCCGTCAAGCGGTCGAGAATCGCCCGGCTCAGCACATCCAGTTCAAAAATTCCGCCGCTCGGGACCAGGTATCCAAACTGCGATTCCACTCCCGTGAATGTATGAATCTCTCCAATTGAATACGTTGTGCTCATGGCGCCACCTCTGGCTGATCGAATCTCAAGTACTGCGGTACGGTCACAATCAAATAACTTCTCGCCGTCAAGGGCTTGGCTTTATCTCCGGCCACTTTGGGCGGCGGCAGATCCCGATCGAGTTCCGCTTCCACCCACACATCGCCATAATTGTTCTTGGAAAAACGGCGCTCCGGATTCGGACCTTCATGCGCGGGCGTAAACAGTCCCGTTTCCGAGTTCAGCGTGCCCACATAATTTGTATCGTCGTCGCCGTAGACCGCATAAAACTCTTTCATCGTCCACTTGGCATGCACCGGCCCGATCGGCAGATCATCCGCCGTGTTGGACTTGCCGTCGGGGCCGTTCAAGTAGGCGATAGCTTCAAACTGCACAAAGCCTTTCGGGTGCGCCACCCCGCCCAGCCGCGAGAGCGCCGTATCCGGAATCACTTTGATGAAATCGATATGGTCATAGAGCGCCACAGCCGAAGGCAGCACCACTCCACTGAGTGCAATGTCGCGCTTGCCGGGGCGCGCGTCTTTGGCTACCGTCACTTCCGCCTTGAAATGCGTCGGAGTCACTTCCGAAATGCGATCGATCGTCAACCCTTTCCCCAGATCCAGATCCGCCGGCTTCACGCCTTTCTGAAAGCCATCGCCAAAGATCTGCACAGTTCGTGTCTCTCCGGCGCGCAGCATGGGATCGTCAACGCCTAAAATCGTCACGCCCGCACGCGGCCTGCACATGCGCACTTCGAAGCCGAACTCCTGATAGTCGCCCCACATCCAGCGGCCTTGCGCTTCGGAGGCATCGCGCGACAACATCATCGTCTCGCGCACGGTAGCCGCCGCTTGCGGGTCCTTTATAAGCTTGGCGTCCTGCGAACGGCCCCGCCAGGCATACCCCTGGTACACAGTTGTTTTGCCGCTGCGCATCATCACCGCGCCGCTCTTCGCCGAGACCAGCCGCGTGCGCGTGGCATATACATCCGGATCCGAAGTTTTCTCAACATTCATCTCCCCGTAATAGGCGCCTTCGCCTGGTTTATAAGCCGTCACCAGCCACTTGCCCGTCACATGAGGCGACTGCACCGTTGTCTGGAAAGCGGCCCATTCCGGCGTGTGCAACGGATATTTGTCCTGCATGTAGGAAATGGCTTTTTCGAACGGCTGGCGCATGTCGGCGCCTGGAGGAGGCGCCGGCGCGCCCGGTTCCGGAGGGGGCCGCAAAAACGTCGTCAACTCCGCCGACGGGAAATAACCGACATGCATGTTGTAGAGCAGCTGCCATTCGTCCTTGGAGCGCCGCCAGGAGGCCGGTTTGCCAAACGCATGACACGCATTGCAAACCTCTTTCGTTTGCTCTGGAACGCTTTCATCGACCACGCGCTGTTCGACAAACCACTCGACGGGCTGCGCCTCTTCGGGCGCCAGCCCATGTTCGTTGGCCAGGTAATGCAGAATCTCTCGTGCTTCGGGCGAGGTAAGGCGCAGCCCGTTTAACCGCACCATGCGCTTAATTACTTCTTCCCAACCTTCGGGCGTCGTCCGCACCCAGGAAATGCGCGTGAGATTACCGGCCGCATCCGCCTTGTGACAACCGCCGCACTTTTCAATGACGAGCTGATTTTTGACCGGCAGGCCTTCTTCGGCAGGAAGAGGCGGCGGCAACGCAGCGGCGCTAAGCGTAATAAGGAGGAAAGCCGGAATGAGCAGCCGATCAATTGTTATGAGTCCCACTTGTGTCCTTGCGTGACGGTACCGAAATACCAAGCACGGAGTTCCTATATCGGCGAGGACACGGGGGACGGGCTTCCGGGCTGAATTGCCTTGGAACGCAGGATATCACGCCTGCGCCCAGATGTGCAGAAAAAACAAATAGCGGGGATCGATCTCGGCCTGGGAAAAAGAATCATTACTACTGACGCTCCTCGACTCGTAACGAGCCGGACGGCGCGAACGTAAGAGTTGTCCAAGCTCTGTCTAGCGTGGAGAAGACAAGATTGTCCCCTTCCGAGCCGATGAGCACACCGCCGGGATCGCCGGCAACTTTCCGCCAGATTCCCTTTGAACGATCAAGAACGGCAAAGCGGGCTGAGTGGGACTTGAAGATCTTCGCGTAGACGTTACCGCTGGCCGTCATGGCGACGGCCATAAGGGATAGCCCGTCGGTCGTCTTCAGTTCGTATTTCCCCAGAAGGACCGCTGAGAAGTTAACTTCGATCCAGGTGCGGGCACCGGGGTGCAAAGTTGCGTTCCAGCCGATTCGATCGTTTGCAATATAGAGAAGCTGGCTCCCAAGAATGCTTTCGATTACAGGATGTTTGAGATCGCCGGCAATTTGAGACCAGGAAAGCGCCTGTCCCAATTCTGTGCCGTTTCGGGCGTAATGGTGCAGGACGTTGAAATCCTGAGTGCCGTCGTTTCCCGCGTTGTAACCGTCTGTCCAGATGGTGTGGTCCGGAGCAAAGACTACCTGCTGCGGAATGTAAGAGCCGGTATCTATCGTGCGTGTTAGGTGGCCGGTGAGATCGAGCAGTTCGATGCGGCCTTCTATCATGTGGGGCGACCGGTAAGCGCCGGCAACTGCGCCGTCAGAATCAACGGTCCACATGATGAAAGAAGAATCTCCCGCCCGCTCTGGGGCGGAGAAAGCTGGCTTAGCATCACGACCGTAAAGCGTAACCTCCGTGTACTGTGGGCTATCCCAGCTAAGAAGGTAACCATTTCTGTAGAAGGCGACACCAGGGAGATTTTCATATTTTGCAGTGACTGGCGGCTGAGCAACACACGCTGTGACGAGAGCGAAAGAAAGCAATAGCGACGAGACAGCACGCATGCAATCGTCCTCTGCAGATATTTTAAAGGGAAAACCATTTTCAAATTCAGCCCCTGGAGTATCAGGTCAGTCCGCTCGAGTCCAACCGCGTTTTGCTCGCGTCAAGCGTACTCGCAGCCGAGCCGTTCCTGAACCCTTGCCGGCTGCTCGCGAGGTACGTGTATTAGCTCTGGAGAAAGTCAGGCGCGAAGATGTCTTCGCAAGTCATACGCCGTTTCGACAGCCCTTGCTCGAAGTGGTAACGCAAAAAAGTATCGACCATCTTGCGATTTGCCTTCAAACCATAGGGCCACCAATCACCTGACGAACTCTGGCCGAGCAGTTCCACATCCTCGTCGATGAGTTTGCTGAACCACGGCACCATGGTAGCCATGTTGTTGAAGATCTCGCCTTTCGTGTACTGCTCGCGAGCGGCTTCCTTGGCGTCACAGAATGCCTGGTTTACGGAACGCAAAGTCTCCGGCTGCTCCTTTGCCAGTTCCTTGCGGACGGCGACTGTGTGCATGGCAGGAAAGATCCCGGTTCGTTTAAAGTAGTCCCGCTCGGTGGCCTGAAACTCCGGGAAAAGGCGCGCCACCTGCGGTGACTTGTCGAGATAGCACTTCGGTACGTCAGCCGAAATGAGCGCGTCGATCTCTCCCTTTTCAAGTAGCGCTCCCAAATCCGTTCCGGGCGGCGCTGTGGTGATGTCGATTCCAGCCGGATGCACGAGCGGCACGAAGTCCACCGGTTTCATGGGCCAATCCAATCCTCCGATCACCCAGCGGCTTTGCTCGGGTTTCACCCCAAATTCGTCCGAAAGAATGCCCTTGGGCCAAACGCCTGCATCATGACCATACATGGCGAACTCGCCAACGGTTTTTCCTGCCAGATCCTCCGGCTTCTTGATCCCGCTCTTCGTATTGATATAGATCGCGGAATGCCGGAAGGCTCGCACGGGAAACACAGGAATGGCTAAGAACGGCGGATCGTCAAGATCCATGGTGCGCAGAAAGTAGGAGAGGCCGAGTTCTCCGACGTCGTAAGCGCGTTGCCGAACTAAGCGCTCAAACACTTCTGTGATGATCTGATGAGTTTCGTATTGCGCATCGACACCGGCGATTTTTACGCTTCCATCCACGAGTGCGCGGTGACGATCGTAGTTTCCAAATCCGAGTTTCAGTTTTATGTTGGCCATGCTTGCATCCTTCCTTCCAATCTCATAGCTTTCAAAATATGATCACGTTCAGTAATAAAGTGTTTCGCAGTGGTCGTTTTGGGCGAAGATTACGGTAGTGGCGATCAGCTATTCAAATTTGCTGTTTTGGAAATGAACGGGATCACTTTAGTGCCGGCGAGTCGTCGCGAAGCTAATAAGATCGAGAAGCTCAGGCGAATTCGCCACGCGGCCAAAAGAGTCTTCCTGGCGAAGGGATTTGATTCCGCGACTATCCGAGAAATCGCCGCGGAAGCCGACGTTGCTCTGGGAACGCTGTTTCTCTACGCCCGAGACAAGCAGGACCTTCTGCTCTTGATTTTCGAGGAGGATTTTCCAGTCGTGCGGCAAGCGGCCTTCGACAGTGCCCGGCCAGAGTTGCCATTCCTCGATCAGCTGATCGCGTTCTTCTCCGTAATCTATGAGCACTTTTTCCTGACCCCCGCGCTTTCAAAAGACATGCTCCGTGAAGTAGCCTTCAGCACTGGCATTGTTGCCCAACGCATTGGGAAGGACATAGCAGAGTACGAGCGATGCCTGGCGAGGTTAGTAGCTCGCGCTCAGGCCGAGGGCCAAGTCAGTCCTTCCGTCAGACCGGATATTGCGGCGCACACGTTTTTTAACCTTCATCGCATTGAAATCCGGATTTGTATCAACGCCCCAAAGCCCAACGTGGAAGAGAGCCTGAAAAATTTAAGGCAACAGTTTGAGTTGCTATTTAACGGACTGAAGATGAGGGGCTGAAGGGTTGCGGCTTTGTCGTGAGTAGCGCTATGAGCGTATCGGGAGTGACTCGGCGCAGGAGGGCTACCCTTCCAGACGTGCACGGCCGGCAAGCCGTTCTTACCCTCGCCGACATACGCCACCCGGCCCTGTTGTCCTGCCAACTGGCTACCTACACTGGTGAGAAATTGCCGCTAGCGCAAGTCGGAGAGTTCCGTGACCCCATGGACGCTGCGTCGGAAGAACTTCATCTCACTTGAGCGGCGCAGGTGATTTTGCCCGGACTCCCGGATGCCTTGCGGATAGCGGCCGTTCCGATCTCATTGCGCTGGTATCGCGCGCCAGCGGGGGAGACACTCTCATCAAGGACCGTGCCGCCCCGATGGGAATTTAGCAGTCCGAAATTCCGGTGCGCCTGCCAGAGATTCTGATTCTGCGTTGTGGCATCCCCGAGTGGACGCTGCCCCCGCACAGTGCTGGCTGAAACAAGTGGTGATCTCGGTGTGCAAGAGCGCATACCCGGAGCCGTGAGCAGATTCGGCGCAAAAAAAGGCCCTCTCACCGGTTATTGGAGAGAGGGCCTTTGCAGGGGGAAAGCCGTTTATTCGTCGACGTCAGGTTTGGCGGGCGCTGGGCGGTTGAACTCGCTCGGGGGGCGAACCGTTTTCTCGCCCGGATAGGGCCGCTTGAACCCGGTGGACAGGTACCAGTTCAGATGGTTGACCGTATCCGGGTCTTCGAAATCGGGCTTGGTCAGTTTGCCGGCGAAGACCTCCGCCTTCTTATGGAGCCAGGCCACTCGCAGCGCCTTCACCGGTGCGCTTTCCCCCAGCGCTTTGGCAGCATCGCTGTTCGTTTTGTTGGAGGCGGTCGCTGTCACGCCCTGGTCCAGCGGGACCTGGTTCGGCACGTGCGACCACGCCTTGAAATTGGCTGCGGGCGGCAAACCGTTGACGAAAGCCGTCCTCATGGGCGACGCCACCAGGTCGAACTGGTTCATGGGTGGCAGACCGAGAATTTGCTCGATCGTCCGAGTCATGTTGACCTGCGTGTAGTAGGTGTGGTCGGCGGGTCCCTGCTGCACCGCATATGGGCTGACAACGTAGCCTGGGCTGCGATGACCGTCGACGTGGTCGACGCCGTTCTGCGCGTCGTCTTCCTCAATAAAGATCGCTGACGAGGACCACACATTGCTGTGGCTGATGTAGTCGATCATGCGCCCAATGGCCAAGTCGTTATCGGCCTGCTCAGCGTCCGGGGTCGGCGGACCGCCCGTGTGGTCGTCCATGACCCACAGGATGCTCAACGCAGGCACCGTACCAGCTGCAACGTCACTCTTGAAGTCTTGCACCCACAGATCCACGCGGAACTGGTCTGGAATGCCCAGATCGAACTGCGGGAAGTTCTTGATGAGGTGGTCCGATACGGACGGGATGGAGCACTCTGCCTGGACGGTGTTTTGATAGAAGAGCGTCTTCTCCTGCCCAGCCTCGAAGCGCTTCGCATCCGCGTAAAACTGGCTCCAGCTCGGCTCGCTGGTCGAACCGTCCGGCTGTTTAAACGTATCGGTCTCGACGTATTCGCCGTAAATCTTCACCGGCAGACCGGCGGCCGCTGCTTCCGAGAACAGGAAGCCCTTGTTCTGATAGGCGAGGGCGTCGCCGGCGTTCCCGCCTGGATAGCTGCGGACCCAGTCAGGCGACTGGATGTCGTCGGCGTAAGGTGCCAGGCCCTCGGTGATCCACTGGTGACCATCGGCCGATTGCCGGCTCGGGTTGTAAAAATTGTCCAGCAGCGGGAAGCGCTTCACTAGGTTGTGTACGTTCGGGCTGTCTTTGCCGCCGAATACCGCCAGCGAAGCGTCGCCATTGCCGGCGGCCACGTCGCCCAGCATCTGATCGTAGGTGCGGTTTTCACGGATGATCAGGAACACGTGCTTGATCAGCGACGGATCGCCAATTTTGTTCGGGATAGCGGCCGGCCTCGCGTTCGGGGCGCCACCGGCGGCCGTCTTGATATTTCGCGCCAGATCCCAGTGATTGTTCTCGAAAACCTGCTTCGTCATCAGTTCCAGGGTTCCGCTATTCGGCGGGGGAACGAGGCTGACGGTGCCGTTGTCCTGGTGGGTATTGTAGCCAGTGACGCCGTAGTCGGTCTCGAACGAATAACGCGCGCCGATGCCCTTGTCGTTCGCAACGATGAGCGTGTTATCGGCTTTATCCAGCACCACCGAGCTCGGCGCATACGCTACCGGAATCATGCCCATGACGGGATTGGTCACTTGCGGGCTGAGGTTGACCACCCCGATCGCGTTGGCATTGTAAAGTGCGACGTAGGCAACGCCCTTTTGGGCATCGACTGCGATAGAATTCGGCGCGGCGCCGTAGGCCGGTGAGCTTTCGCCCGGCACTCCGATCGGCAGCCCCAGGTCAATCGTCCGCACCACCTCGTTGCTGGCCGTGTCGATCACTGAGATCGTGTCGCTATAGGTATTCGCGACCAGCAGGTACCGTCCGTAAAACGCCATGCCGGTCGGGTGCAGCCCGGTCGAGATGTTAGCCGTGACCTTCATCGAGGCCAGATCAACCACCGAAACGGTACCGGTGATCGCTGCGCCCACCACTGGATCGGCCACGATGGGAGTGCCGGCCGACCAGATCTGGAAGTCTCCTTCCGTAGCGATCCGGCCACCCTCGTTGCTGATGTAGGCTGTCTTGCCGGTGTTGTCGATCACCACGCTGTGCGGCGCGTTCCCCACGCGGATCTGCTCACCCTGCTTCGGCGGCGTCGCGGTCAAGTCGATCTTGGCCAGCGTATCGTTCTGGTTCAGCAGGGCGTAGGCGCTCTTGCCATCTTTTGCGAACGCGACGCCGCCGGGATAGGACGTTTTCGGAGTGTAGAACGTGCCGCAGGGTACGCCATACGAGCCCGTCGGGCTGTTCGGAAAGCAGGTGATGAAGGAATTGTTTGGCGGCACCTTGACCTGAGCGTAGTCCTCCAGCAAACCCTCTTCAGAGACCTTGGCGATGGCCACGTTGCTGCTGTCCTGGCTGAACATCAGGTACTTGCCGTCTGCCGAATAAGAGATGCCGCTATAGCTGCCGCTCGCATCCGTTCCCAAGCTGAGGAAGTCCTGCAGGACATTTCCGGTGACGGTGTCGAACACCTCGACGGACTGCGACGCGCCCATAGTGAGGACGGCGGCCGTGTGATTGCGGAGACTGGGATTGAGCGCGATGGCCTTGGCGCGGACCCGTATGCCGAGGTCGACCTGGGTGCCGGCTGGAGTGATGACCTGGCCCGTGCTGACCACATACGAGCCGTTCGCCTGCGCGCCGGGGACGTAGGTCGGGAACGGCACGGACTGACCTACGAACGACGCCGGTACGCTCAACCCCGTCGCCAGCAGCCCGGCGAGCGGACGCAGACGGCTCATCCCAGATTTATTTTTAGAGTGGTCTCGAGACTTTTTTCGGGACGTTTTTCGAAACATGTTACGTTCTCCCCATTTGGATTTTTTATTGCGCAGCCAGCAATCAGCTGTCCGACATCGGGAGGGAAATGCGGGCATATCCCCGACACATCGGCGGACCTAATCTTTACATGCGATCTGCAACGGGCTGATGACGATCAAGTGAACGTTCCGTTACCGGGAGGCAGCTCCGCATTGAGCAGAGCTGGTTGAGCAGGAAAGGTTGAGCCTGGAACAAGAGTCAAATCGCCGTTGAACGATTCAAGTTCATCGCGCAAGTACTGACAGGCGATGAATCCATGCCGACAAGCCGACGATACATCCAGTTTGTGAGGACCTATCGGCAGCTAACTTCGCGACAGTGTGAGCACAAAAGGCAGTCTCACATTCTTTACGTTCGGGTCGCCGGCAATGGCAAACACTCTGCCAAGGAGTCGATTGTCACGCGGAAGCAGTTTGATTTGAAGCGTCTTGGCTCCGGTTCTTACTGCATCAGGTGCATCGATTTTCCCGATGGACAGGCCTGTAAACGCTTCACCCTCCGACCGCATCTCAGTCATTTCTTCCGCTCGGCTGCTCCCAATAGCCAGATTCGCGGCTTCACTTGAGTCAATATTGAGTTCAATCGGCATGTTCGCGCCGCCACCTTCAAGCGGTCCCCGCCATCGTCCTCTCAATGCCGGAGTCGCGACGAACGGTTTGCTTGGAAAGCCGCAGTCTTCCTCTGGCCGACGCCAGTCCAGCAGGTAGTTCGCGAGCACCTCATCGCACACGCTGTAGGCTAGCTCCCATGTGTTGGACCGATTTGTGACGACTACGCAGGCTAAGTCTTTCGACGGGACAAAGCACATCCTGTTGGCAACTCCCGGGTCTCCGCCGCTCTTGAAGAAGAAGGGAACCCCGGAAGTGGTTTGGCTCTTGAACCAGCCAAAGGTGGTCGCGACACCGGATGGACCAGTGAAGACGGGTCGATGCAATTCCTCGATGTTCTGCTCGCTAAGAATCGCCGCTTGGCCCTTAGCTCCAGGCGGCATATTGAAATGCCGCATATTGAAGAGGGCGAAAAGAGCGAGATCGTGAGCGCTCGCGTACAGCTCGCCTGAAGCAGGCGTGGATGTGGTGTAGTGCGGGATAAGACGGCCATGCGCGTCGTAACGCATTGCGCCGCTTTGCACTCGAACAGTATCGCTACCGAAAAAGCTGTCCTTCAGACTAAGAGGCGCCAGCACTCTTCGCTGCATAAGTGCCCCAAACTCAGTCTGCGTGAGAGCTAAAGCGATAGCATTCAGCGCCGCAAATCCGATGTTGCTGTACTCGTAGCAGGCTGCCGGAGGGTACGCCAGCCTGCCATATGCTTGAAGAAGGGCGTTTGGACTGGGGACAAGTCCTGCTTCATTCGCTTCATAGGATTGATATATGCCCGGCAGACCGCTGACGTGAGCACCGAGTAGCCGGACACTCACCGCTTCCGCGTTGCGGGCTGTGCCCACGATTTTGCATCCTGCGAGAAACTTATTTGCGGGCTCATCCAGGGAGAGCTTACCTTCAGCGGCCAGGGTCATGATAGTGGTCGCGGTGAACGGCTTTGTGACGGAAGCCATGCTGAACGGGGTACGCGGTGTCGTCTTCAGGCCCGCTTCCTGATTCGCCCAACCAAAACCCTCCTCCCAAACGAACTGCCCGCCGTGTACCACTGCGACAGCTACTCCGGTCGCGTGCCCTCGCGCAATCGCCTGCTGAATTCGACTGCGTACCGGGTCGAAGTTTACCTTGCTCGCTTCACCATTGAAGACCGTTGTACCGGCACTCAGCTTCGCTGCCACAAGGCTCCCGAGCGATGCTGAGAGCATCCACCGCGTCACTTCACGACGGTTTGCGCGTGCCTTCATGTGCATCCCCTCGCTGCCTTGATGTTGTGAACGAAAATACCGTTACCGTAAAGTGGTGTATCCAGGTTAATTGATAGCCTGGAGGCAGTGTGGCTCCGCCTTCGCCTCCGCTTCCGCAGCGGGTAGGCTCGAGGAGAGCTCGTTTCTGTTTACCCCTGTTCCCGGACGGAGATGTCACCGATGTTCCGGGCTATACAGTCGGGAGTTGGTCGTCCTGCAAACTTTCTTGGAAGAGGTGGTCGGCGTGTTTTTCCGGCACCTTGGGTTGTTTCAGCACGGTTCCGACCCGTCCAAATTTGCGTGCACAACGGACACCAAAGGTCGTGTGAGCTCAGTCAACTAGCGCGCGCAAGGGCCCCAGCCAGGGTTCGTAGCGTCGCCAGCGCGCGACGGAGCTGCGATAGATCGGCTGCCGGGTCTGCCACTTGCTGGGGGTGTTCACAGCCCGCGGATTGCATTCGGGGCGCAAGCACGCATCGTCCCACGCCAGCCCGCAGCCCGCGATAATCCGCCGGATCGCTGGCTCGGGTGCGCGGGTCAGGTCCTCGTAATCGACCTCGATGAAGCGGTCCGCCGGCAGCACACTCCGCCAATGGCCCATAAGCCGCTGGTAGCCGCGGAAATACGCGACCAGTTCCTCGCCTCCGGTCGGAAAGGCCAGCCCCGGATGGAAGAAAGTTTGATGGATCGACAGCGCCGTATCGACTGCGGCGCGGCGGCAATGGATGATGGTGGCGCGCGGGAATGCCACGTGGATTAACCCGGCCCAGAGAAAGTTGAACGGCATCTTGTCGGTCACTCGCGTCGCCTTCGGTGCGATCGCGCGCAGCACGCCGAGATAGTCGGCCGCCGCCTGAGCGAGGAACGGCGTTTCGTTCCCGGCCGAGCCAGAAACACACAGGCCGACCTGCTGGCCGTCGTGCGCGAGTTCCAAGCCGTACCACGCCGCCCCACGCTGATTCCAGAAAGGCAACTCGCCGCCAGGCGCGACCTCGGGATGCATCGAGACGATCTGCTCGACCAGAGTTGTGCCGGACCGCGGCATTCCCATGATCAGCACAGGCCTCGCATCCGAGCTGCCGAGTTCGGACGCCCGCGCCATCCATTCGATTGTGCAGCGGGCCATCAGGCGATCGATCTCCATCGAAAACGCCGCTACGTCGAACGGCACAAAACCTCGGCGCACGGCGTCCGCCGCGTCGAAATGCTGCATGGCCAAGGCGTAGTCGCCCAGATCCTCCGCCGCCTTGCCGATCGCGAGGTGAAGCCGCAGGCGTTGCGCCGTTTCCAACCGCGGCGTGGCTAGGGCGGCTTCCATCCGTGGCAGCAGACCGTCATCTTCGCTCGTGACGGGGCGACACCGGACCAGCTCGTAGTAACTTCCCGCCAGCAGCGGCGCAATCGCGATCGCGCGTTCAAAGCCTGCGCGGGCCTCGTCGAAATGACCGAACTCAGAAAGCAGATTGCCCAGCAGATCATGCGCCATGGCGTTTCCCGGATCGCGCACCAGCGTCTTGCGCAGCACATGTTCGGCTTCCTGATGGCGACCCTCCGTCAGCAGCGCCCGCGCCTTGCCCAAGCGGCCGAAGCTCGTCTTGCCCCCGGTTGCCGCCGCGCGGCGAAAACACCCGATCGCCTCGTCGCGATGGCCCAGTGTGTACACCAGGTCGCCAGCGCGGAACCACGCCTCGCTCAGCGATGGGAGCAGCTCAGTGGCGCGGTCGTACGCCTCGATGGCCCCACGCATATCTCCCACCCTCTCCAAGGCGATTCCCAGCCGAAAATAGGCATCGGTGTAGCGCGGGTTGGCGGCGACGGCCTGCTGCAATGCCGCGATCGCATCCGGTACGCGACCGTCCTCAAGGCAGGCGAGGCCTAAATCGTGTTGAATGATGGAATCGGACGGCACGAGCAGCGCTGCCTCGCGCAACGGCTCGATCGCTTCGGCTGGTCGCCCGGCCGCGAGCAACTCAGTGGCCGACGTCAGCAGAGCCGCCAGCTGCTCCCGCGCGGCTGGAGTTAGAGACTGAGACATTGGCGCGAACCCGGCTTGAAAGCTGTAGCGTCATTCTACACGCCGTCGAATCGCTTAGACCTTTAAACCGCGTTGTTCTAAAAACACGACGCCTGACAGTCAACATTTGTCAACGAAATCCCGACTCCGAGCCGGAAGGTGTACAAGTGGCTGAATCGCTGTCGGGAGCAAGGGATCGCGGGATTACTGGAGCGGAGCCGAGCGCCGCAAGAACATCCGAACTGGGTGGAGGACGTATGGCGGCAGCGGATCCGCGCAGCGCGGCAACAGCACGTGCGCTGGGGTACGCGGAAGCCGGTGTGGCAACTGCAGTAGCAGTACGGAGCGGAGACAATATCGTCGGCCAGCACGGTAGGCCGGCTCCTGCACGAGCTCGGTATTTGCGAGTCTGCGTCCGGCCGCTTCTGGCCTCCCTTTCTCTGGCTGCGACGGCGATCCCGGGTTAGGGAGAAATGAGTTTTTTTAAGGCAGAGCAGATCTATCGTCCGGATGCCTTACGGAGCGGCCACCCCAACGATGACCCTGACCACTGCTTATCGTTCGATGAGCCTGCGACCGGCTATTGCTTAGAGGCCGAGGGGCCGCCACATCAGACGCCTGCTATATGCTGGAGCCATGTTTTTGAACCGTGTTGTTCTAGTTGCAGTTCTTAGTAGCGCAGCCTTCGCGCAAAGTGCGCCGAATTTCGGGCCGAACGTCTATATCTTCGATGCGAGCATGCCGGCGGCGCAGGTGCAGTCTAAGCTGATTTCGCTGGCAAACGAAGCGCAGTTCAGCTCGAATCGCTATGCGGTGCTTTTCATGCGCGGTGCGTACAGTGTGGAAGCGCCCGTAGGGTACTACGAGTCGATTGCCGGGCTGGGTGAGACGCCCGGTGACGTAATCATAGACGGATTCCTGACTCCAAATTACGGTTCCACATTTCCCGGCGTCAATATCACGGACACCTTCTGGCGTTCGATGGAGAACCTGACGTTTAATCCCGCTACCAACAGCGCGCAGAACGCTGCTCCGAACACGCTGCAATGGGGTGTGTCGCAGGGTGCTCCGTTGCGACGCCTGCAGATTAATGGCTCGCTGGAACTGACGGATTCCTACTGCGGCAATGCCAGTGGCGGCTTCCTCAGCGATACGGTGGTTACGGGGAACGTTAATCCGTGTTCGCAACAGCAATGGTACACACGCAATAGCTCGCTTGGCAGTTGGACGGGCGGCGTCTGGAATATGGTTTTTTCGGGCGTGCAGGGCGCTCCCGCAGCGACGTACCCGAATCCGCCGGAGACGGTGCTTCCAGCGACTCCGGTGAGCCGCGAGAAACCGTTTCTTTACGTGGATAGCAACGGGCAGTACAACGTGTTCGCGCCCGGGGTGAAGAGAAATTCGGTGGGGGTAACGTGGTCGACCGGCACGGCTCCCGGACGTTCCATCCCTATCAGCCGGTTCTTCATTGCGCAGCCTTCGACGCCGGTGGCGGCGATTAATTTGGCGCTGGCGCTTGGCAAGAATTTGATACTTACTCCGGGCATTTACAATCTGAGCCAGCCTATCCGTGTCGAATATCCAGATACTGTTGTGCTTGGTTTAGGTTATGCGACGCTGGTACCGCAAACGGGAAAGGAAGCCATTACCGTGGCGGACGTAGGCGGGGTGCAGATCGCCGGGCTCTTAATTGATGGGGGTCCGGTTAACTCACCGGTGCTGCTGAAAATGGGTGCAGGGCCGTTTGGTCTGGCTCTCCCGAAAGGCGGATTCTTTTCTCACACGAGCGATCCTTCATCTCTCAGCGACATTTTCTTCCGGATTGGAGGAGCTACCGCCGGGAGTGCGACTACCAGCCTGGAAGTGGACAGTGCGGACGTGATCCTGGATGATATCTGGGCCTGGCGCGCCGATCACGGCAACGGTGTGGGCTGGACAGAGAACACAGCGAGCCATGGTTTGGTGGTCAATGGCGATCGCGTAACGGCGCTCGGGCTGGCGGTGGAGCATTATCAACAGGAGCAGGTGCTCTGGAATGGCAACGGCGGAAAAACTATTTTTTACCAAAGCGAATTGCCGTATGATCCGCCGAGCCAAAGCGCCTGGATGGACGGCGGCGCGAACGGCTATCCGTCGTATGTAGTTAGTAAGTCGGTAACTTCGCACCAGGCATACGGGTTGGGAATTTACTCGTTCTTTAACCTGGGTATCAATATCATCGAAGATAATGCTATGACTGTGCCGGAGGTAAGTGGCATTGCGATACAGGATGCCGGCACGGTATGGCTGAATGGCAGCGGACAGATCACGCATGTTATTAACGGGCAAGGGGTTCCGGTCAATAGTAGTTTTGCAGATAAGCTAAGTCCGGTAGTTACTTATCCGTAGTGAAACCATTTTCGGTCTCATTTTCGCAACGCGGGCTGGACGATCTACGAAACCGGATCGGGCTCACTCGCTGGCCCGACTCGATGCCCGAGGAGGCAGGATGGGAATACGGGGTGAATCTCGATTTTCTCCAGGAGATTTGCGACCACTGGAGAAATGAATTCGACTGGAAGTTTCAGGTAGAAAGGCTATCGGCCTTTCATCACTACCGCTACGAGTCTGACGGCCTTGGGATTCATTTCATCCACGAGCGCGGTACGGGCCCCGCTCCTCTTCCTTTGATCGTGACGCATGGGTGGCCTGGATCATTCCTCGAGATGCTGCGCATCTTGCCACTATTGACGAACCCCGCAGCGTATGGGGGCGATGCGGCGGATGCGTTTGATGTAGTGGTTCCGTCACTGCCCGGGTTTGGCTTTTCTGACCGGCCCATCGATCGCGGGATGAACTCGTTTCGCGTCGCCGAATTGTGGGCAGGTCTCATGGGCGAGCTTGGATACAGCCGCTTTGGTGCGCAAGGAGGGGATATCGGCGCAGGTGTGAGCACAGCACTCGGACTGCGGCACGCGCATCGGATCAGCGGCATTCATTTGAATTTCATTCCCGGGTCGTACAGGCCGTATCTCGAGGGGCAGCCTGCGCTCACGCCGGTGGAAGAGGAATTCCTAAGCGACGTTGCCCGCTGGTCTGAAGAACGCGGCGCCTATGCGCATATGCAGAGGACGTGTCCACAAACTGCCGCTTATGGATTGAACGACTCACCGGCGGGACTGGCGGCCTGGATACTTGAAAAGTTTCGCGAATGGTCGGACTGCGACGGCGATGTTTATCGAAGATTCAGCCGGGATGAACTACTAACCAATCTGACGCTGTACTGGATGACCGGGACGATCTCTTCTTCGTTCCGGATGTATTACGAGAACAGGAAGGCGCCGCTGGCGTTCGGGCGCGGTGACTTCGTTCAGCCGCCGTGTGCCGTTGCTCTTTTTCCGAAGGAAATATCGACGCCTCCTCGCGCTTGGGTCGAGCGAGGTTACAACGTGCAACATTGGACCGAGATGCCTCGCGGCGGGCACTTCGCGGCCATGGAAGAACCGGAACTACTGGCAGGAGACATTCGAGATTTTTTTCGGAGATTTCGGAGGTAAGGTGACGGGAAACCTACAGTAACGGGAGCCCAGGAAGTCATCTCGTATCGGATGACCACGTCGTACACGCTGTACGGTAAGGCAAGTTATCGCGGTATCTGAATGCCGGCGATATTACGAAGTTCGTCATCGAAGATTAGGACGAGCCCCGCGGCTCGTTGTTGAGCCACGTATGCGATCGCCGAGTCGGCGAAGTTGAGCTTCGTGCTCCTTTGGTCTTGAAACGCCGTAAAGATCTCTGGAAAGAAACCCGAGCATGGCACGAACGCCAATTCCTGGGCCTCAAGTAGGATATTTGCCACCATGAGAGCGGACGCACTTTGGTGATGCGAGTCCCGCTCCTTATGGAAGCCAACGAGAAAACTAGAATCGAGAACGATCACCGCCGGCCATAGACAATCGAAGCAATTTCCACACTTGACCGCTCATTTCCTTCAGGGTATGGTTCTGGCTTTAACGCTCGAACACTGCCGCGCTCTTGAACAGTCGTTGCTCGGAGCAAAGACAGGCGGATCGCTTCGGAGATCAGGTCGCCCACGGTACGTCCTTCGATCACCGCGCGAGCCCGCAGTGCTCTGTAGGCATGCTCATCGAGATTACGTACTGTCGTGTGCATCTCGTATTACTGGTAGCCGGATCGCTGTCGTCGGTCATTCTCTGGGTGGGCATACGGCAGGTATGTTGCTGGGCGCCCGACTCATCGATGCCGAAAACGGAACGATAGTGAATCTGGCCGAGCAGCGAATCAAAGCGGGTGTGTTGCTGGCAGCACCTGGCAATGGCGGAGCCGATCTCAGCGCGTTCGCTTCGGAGCATTATTCATTCTTCCGTCAACCCAGCTTTGCCGAGATGACGACACCGGCGCTCGTGGTACTGGGCGATAAAGTCGTATCGCCGCATTTGACGGTTCGGGGCGCGGACTGGCACGCCGATCCGTACTTCCTGAGCACTGGCCCGAAATGCTTACTTACCTTGTTTGACGGAGAGCACGGGCTTGGTGGGTTTCCGGGTTCGACGCTGCTGAGACGAGGGACGAAAGCCCCGAACGAGTGGCTGCGGTCCAGCGGCTTACCTGGGCGTATCTCCGCAGCGCGCTTTACCGTGAAGACCCCGCCTGGGCGACAGCGCGGGCCGCGTTTATGGAAGGGTCCCATCCGCTGGGCAGGATCGAATGCAAATGAAGATCCCGGTCTTAAATACGGACGAGTTTGCGAGGGCTTTCGCGGCAGATTCCGCGCCGGCTGCTGCGCACAAACGCAACCAGCTGGTGGATGTGCGCCGACGAGTGTTCCGTCTCGATTCGAACTAAGGCTTCTTCCTGGCGGAGTCCAGAGCGATAGAGCAAGCGATAGGCGGCCTTGATTTCCTGAATTTCGTCAGCAGCAAATCCAGTTCGCTGCAGCCCAACTGTGTTCACGCCCTTGGCCGCTACATTGAAATCGGAGTAAAGAAAAAAGGGCGGCAGATCGCTATTCACGCGCGTGTTCCCGGCGATCATAGCGAGTTGCCCGATCTTAGAATACTGATGGACGACAACGCCGCCGGAAATAAATGCCTGATTCCCGATCTCAGCATAGCCGGCGATCAATGCGCAGCTGGCGACCACAATGCCGTCGCCAAGCAGACAGTTGTGCGCGATATGGCCGGAGGTCATGATGAAATTCTCGTCGCCGATGATCGTTTCAGATTCGGGCTGAGTGCCTCTTGAAATCGTGTAGTGTTCCCGGATTTTATTGCGATGGCCGATGCGCAGATAACTGCGCTCGCCTGTAAAGTTTTTGTCGAGCGGATCGGTGCCGAGAACCGTGGCCGCTGAAATCTCATTGTCGTCGCCCATGGTTGTCCAGCGCTTGACATACACATAGGGTTCAAGGCGGCAGCGAAGTCCGATTTTGACATCGGCTTCAATGATGCAAAATTCACCGATGCGCGCGCCCGGCTCGATGACGGCATCAGGATGGACTTGCGCGGTCGGCGCAAGGTAAACCGAAGGGTCGGCGGCCACTCATGCAAGTATGAGGCATATGCCTGCTGTAACGGTCGCCGAACTGGCTCGCGTGTGTGAAGGTGAGATAGAGGGAGATCCGACGCGGACGTTGTCGCGAGCCAATGCTCTTGACTGCGCTGAACCCGAAGATCTTTCGTTCGTCGCTAATAAAACTGCGCAGCGCCAAGCCGCTGCTTCTCGCGCCGGCTGCCTGATTGTTGAAAATTCGTTTGACATAACGGGGGAGTGGTCTCTTATTCGCACATCGCAACCACGGTCTTCGTTCGCCAAAGCACTGACGCTGCTTTATCCTGCTCGCCGACGCGCTGCCTCTATTCATGCAACAGCCGTTATCGCCAGTTCAGCGAGTTTGTCGGATGGCTGTTATGTAGGCTCCGGTGCGGTGATCGGGGAGCATACGCAAGTGGGCGCCGGCAGTTTCATAGGCGCGGGCGTGTACATGGGCGATCGCGTCCGTATTGGGGATCACGCGACCATTCACCCTCACGTGACGATTTACGATGAAGTGCAAATTGGCGCACGCGTAATTCTTCATGCAGGTACTGTCATCGGGGCGGATGGTTTTGGTTTCACTCTCGAAAAGGACCATTACGAAAAGTTTCCTCAGGTTGGTACGGTCTGCGTCGAGGACGATGTTGAAATCGGCGCAAATTGCTGTGTGGACCGTGCGGCTTTGGGCGTGACTCGGATTGGCGTAGGCACGAAGCTCGACAACCTGGTTCATGTGGCGCATAACTGCGTGATCGGCAAGCATGTTGTTATTGCGGCGCAAACAGGATTTGCCGGTGGAGTAACGATCGGCGATTACGCGGTGGTGGGCGGGCAGGTTGGAATTGGAGAGAAGGCGCGGGTAGCGGCAGGCGCTACGGTTGGCTCAGGAAGCGGCATCCTGAGCTTCCAACGCGTGTCGGCAGGTGAACCGGTATGGGGTACGCCGGCACGTCCTCTACGTAAACATTTGAAAGCGCTCGCGAACCTCAATAAGCTGCCGGTGCTGAGAGGCGAAGTAAAAAACATGGCGCGACGCCTGACAGCGCTGGAGACAGATTCAGAAAAGTAAGACGGACGATTGTCAGGATTCGATTGCGCGATCGAGGATGACGTTTGCCCTGCCGACCATGGAGCGGATTTGTTCGAGACGGAGGCACAATTGGTCATCCACGGCCGTTAATTCGAGATAGTAAGCCAGTGACTCGATCGCACTCAATGGCTGGCGTAATTCGTGGGCGAGTTCCTGGAAGGCGACGGGGTTAACACCCGTATCAATACGATTGCGGAGAGCATCGTTGCTGGTAGGAATATCTTCCAAGAGGGCGTAAATACGAGGGGTTGCGTTATTCATGCGGAGATTGGATACGGCTCTCATCAGGCGATGAAAGCGGTAAGGAACCGACCGTCTGATTGTGCGCTCTATCGGCCTGGGAGTCAATAGTTCTTGCGGGGAAAAATTCGAGTACTTTTGCGGTGCTTCGCCGGTGCGGTTGGTAGTACCGGGCTGTGCTATTCTCGTGACGTAAACGAGAGCTGACGGGCCTGTGGCGCAGTTGGGAGCGCGCTTCCATGGCATGGAAGAGGTCGACGGTTCGAACCCGTCCAGGTCCACCAACTTTGAGATTTAAAGGATGCTACGAGAGAATCATTAGCATCTTAACCAAACCCACAAGTACCACGCTCTCTATGCGAACTCAGTAAACCAATCGGCGATTGATTGAACTGACGTCTGCGCGGTACAACATAACTAAGGTCAATTGTTCGGCCGTTTGACGACCGATCCACTCTATGCCAAGCTTCTACGAGTTCTTTGCTGGTGGTGGCATGGCTCGCGCGGGTCTCGGCCCCGGGTGGGAATGTCTATTCGCGAACGACATTGATCCGAAAAAAGCAGCGGCCTACAAACGAAACTGGGGCGACCACGAGATTGTTGTTAGAGATGTGGGTCTGCTGACTGCTCAGGATGTTTTAGGCTCCGCAGATTTAGTTTGGGCTTCATTTCCATGCCAGGACCTCTCACTTGCCGGTCTGGGTGCAGGACTGAAAGGCTTGCGATCAGGAACATTTTGGCCGTTTTGGCGTTTGATGAAGGCCTTGCACTACGAAGGGCGGCGTCCAAGCACTATCGTTCTGGAGAATGTTTGTGGCGCCTTAACGTCACATTATGGCAACGATTTTCAATCCATCGTCGCGGCATTAGGGGGTGAAGGATATCGGACCGGAGCTTTGGTTATCGACGCCGCCTTATTCCTGCCTCAGTCGCGACCCCGACTATTCATCATTGGAGTACGGGACGACGTAGAGATCAACGATGCGCTTATAACCGGCGGACCGCAAGAGCCTTTCCACAACGCGGCATTGAAAACGGCTTACGCATCGCTACCCCAACCGGAACGAGATGCGTGGGTGTGGTGGCGACTGGCAGTGCCTCCTCGTCGGAGACAGCGGTTTGCCGACCTCATCGAGGCTGCCCCAACAGGCGTATCCTGGCACCGCCCGGATGAGACTAGAGTACTTCTTTCCCTTATGTCGCCCGGGAATCTAGCCAAAGTGGAAAAAGCGAAGCGCATGAACAGACTGATGGTCGGCTCATTGTACAAGCGTACTCGTGTTGACAAGAACGGCATCAGAGCGCAGCGCGCGGAGGTTCGATTCGATGATGTAGCCGGATGCTTGAGGACGCCCGGCGGTGGCTCGAGCCGCCAGACGATTATTGTCGTGCATGGCGCCCAGGTTAATTCCCGATTACTCTCCGCCAGAGAAACGGCGCGGCTGATGGGTCTGCCCGACGAATACATTCTGCCGGAAAACTACAACGAAGCGTATCATTTGACAGGAGATGGCGTGGCGGTTCCGGTGGTACGACATATTGTCGATAACATCATCGAACCGCTGGTCCGGAATGAGCCTGTTGCAGTCGAACCTGCAGCCTGAGTTGAGCGCCGGTCTATATTGGAGGATTCGGGAGATCCTCTGGCAACGGATTTTGGCTTCAGGAGAAATGCCGTAAGGAATTTGTCTAGTTCCATTGGCGTTTACGCTTTATGTGATCTCGACAATGTTCCGGTTTATGTCGGCCAATCGGTTGATGGGATACGCGGTCGAGTAGCGCGTCATCTTACCTCCGCTCGATCCGATATCATTGCCAACCGTCAGATCGATGTTTGGGAAATCGCCTGGGTGTGGACCTATCCGGTCGCGACGAAAGCAGAGATCGCGCCGCTCGAAGCGCTGCTCTATCATTGGTTCGACCCTCAATCGCAGCTCATGAACGGAACTGTTCCGGCGCGTCCGCTTACGCTGGTACAGATACCCGAACCGGCTCAGAAAATCCAGGTGATGAGCGACAGTGAGGTTCGCGACAAGCGCGATCCTTCGCAACGTCTGCCCCGCCAGGCTGGACACTACGCTCAAATCGTGGGCCATTTCCTCGCAGTCAAGGATTCGAAACAAGTAGCCCGCGCGATGGGCGCACACTTCCAGCGCCTCGCCAAGTATCATCAAACGCTGTTGGGGATTGCGAATGCCGAAAACATTGACGAGAAAGACATTGACGAGAACGTGTCAGACTGATCCCACTCGCAGTGCGATCATGCGATCAGTCAGGTCGGAGGATACCAAGCCGGAACTATTCGTCAGAGGAACTCTACATCGCCTGGGGTATCGCTATCGGTTGCATGACAAGAGCTTGCCCGGTAAGCCGGACATTGTGTTTGCAGGCCGCCGAAAGATAGTATTCGTCCATGGCTGCTTCTGGCATGGTCATGATTGCGCGAGGGGATGTCGAGTGCCCAAGGCGAACCGCGAATACTGGGTGGAGAAAGTCGCTCGAACTAAGCGCCGTGACATACAGCATCTTGCCGCACTCAATGCAGAAGGCTGGCAAATGATGATTATTTGGGAATGCGAGACTCACAAATCGGAAGATCTTGTTGCAAGACTAATCAGATTTGTGGGCGAGCCGCGCATGTCCGATGGTGCTGAATCGGGATTACCGATGCTGAAAGCCACTGCGGCCCTAGGCCGTTGATTATTGCCTCTCCAGCTTCTCCGCCATCTCCAGCATTTTCGTCACGCTATTCCAGTTGCGCGCCGTCCCTACCGTCTGCAAAGCTTTCTCGATCCGGCGGACGGGCAGTTTCGTTCGGCCCGCGCCATGCGGATAGTAAATATACAATTCACTTCCCACGGCGAACAGCTCTTCGGGATCCGTCTTGATTCCTCGCACTGCTTCTCGCGCTGCTTCACCTGGATCGCTTGCCAGAAATGTCACCAGTAGTTTGCTTCCCACCACCTCAGGACGCGCATCGAATGGATTCCGCGCCACCACGCCTCGCATCTCTGCGCACGTCCGCGCCACTACCTCCCCGGGAAAGCCGAACGTTCGTTCGATGCCGGCTTCAATTCGCTTCACCACTTTCTGCAAGTCCCGCTCACTTGTCCGAAAGACCACGTTGCCGCTCTGCACATAGCTCTGCGCTTCTTCGCACCCCAGCGAGTCATACAAATTGCGCAGCGCTTCCATCGAAATTTTGCGATAGCCCGGCAGATTCACGGCGCGCAGCATCGAAATAACCACCACTTACGCTCACCTCCTGCGCCCGAATGTCCCGCCTCCGACTAAGCCCAGGTCAAGGACCACCGCGATGATCAGAAAGATCAGCTGAGTGGTTCCAATGTGTCCGCCATTCGTTCTCTGGAGATAGCTATAGACAATCAGAGTCAAAGGTAGAAAGAGAAAACCCAGCACGGGCACAATCACTCCGTGATAAAGGCCAGTGAAAAAGTTCGTGAAGAGCCATAGCAGAACAATGGCGATACGCGGAAAGGCAACGGCGAGGACGGCAAGTAGACAAGGCATGCTGGAATTTCGCTGATACTCCTCTTTTTGGATTTATTGCCAATACTGCCATTGTCCGGCAGCGATTACATAGCCGCTTAAGAGAGCGTTGGTGACGGCGTGCATCAAGATGCAACTCGCCACGCTCTTCGTGCGGATCATCCAATAGTTATAAATAATTCCGGCGACGAGTCCTACGTCCCAGTAGGGCCCGTGTTCCGAGGCAAATAAAAGCGCCGTGATCCAGAAAGCGAAAGGCGCGTAGGTTCCGAGCGGAACGCGGCGAAAATCACTGTTGATAAGCCATCGCATCAACCAGGCTCGCCAGAATAACTCCTCGACGATGGGAACGATGACTACGGCGCGGACGGTGCGCCAGGCTAAAATCCACGGACTATGCAGGGAGGCGGGCTGCAGCGAAGAATGCAGATGCCCGATGAGCGAGTTCGAGAACAGGACAGTCTGCCGGTACCCCGGCAGCAATAGATCCGGCGCAATCCAAAGGAGGAACACCAGGGTTCCGATGGCCACACTGGCGAGCGGCTGTACCGGTTGCCACGTTAACTGTTTCGGCCAGCAAACCGCGCAAACGATCGCCAGGCAGAGCACCCGAACGGGCGATGCCCAGGCAGATTCGAGCGGAAACTGTGCTCCAATGGCGAGGAAGATCAGGAACACCACGAACGGTGCGGTGTAATTAACGGACGGGTATGTCTCGCGCCAGCTTGCGGTTTGTGTTTCCAAATAGATATCCGGCTTATTAACCTATCTGGCCCACAAACGAGCGAATCTGGTCCTGCTGCTGGGGCGCAGCGGTCTTCATGGCTTTGGCTGCTTCGTCTCTCGCTCCCTGTTTGTCGCCCTGCTTTAACAAAGCCATGGCAAGATGGAGCCGGAACGTGGGGTTTTGGGGCGCGTCCTGGACTACTTTGCGAAAGATCTGTAACGCTTCGGCGTTCAGATTTTTTTGGTAGTAAACATAACCCAGCGTGTCCGACACATCGGGGCTGTTCGGGACTTGTCTCTGAGCCTTTGTGGCAAGGGTCATCGCCTGATCCAGATTTGTTCCGGATTCGGCATTCAAAAAAGCCAGGTTGTTGAGCGCCAGGGTATTTTGCGGGTCCACGCCCAGAACCTTGTTGTAAGCAGCGGACGCTTCTTTCTTCTTCCCTCTGGATTCCAGAAGGACGGCCTCATTCAGAAAAGCGGCTCCACTCCGGGGATTCACGGTACTGGCCTGCTGAAACGAAGCCATTGCGGCATCGTACTGGTTCAAATCGCGCTGCAAAACTCCCAGCCGCACCCAGGCATCTTCGTATTTGGGCGATGTTTGTAGCACTTGTTTCAGATCGGCAACGGCGGATTCCGCCAGCTGTTTGGCGCGATCGGGATTCGATTTGGCTGCCATGCCGGCCGCAGTTGCTTCGAAGTTCGCTAACTGCGAGCGCAACGCGTCATTCTTCGGGTTTTTTTGGACTACATCCCGCATGCCCTGAACCGCGTCGTCGACTTGGCCCTGCGACATCTTGATGGTTTGGAGACCGATAAAGCCCCGGAAGTCCGGCGGCTTGGTAGCCCACACTTTGTCGTACTCGTCCTTGGCTTTAGCGGGCGCTTTCTGCTGCAGGTAAATCGACGCCAGAGTTAAGCGGGCGTCGTTCAAGTTCGGATAATCCTTCACGAGCGCTTCCAACTCGGGCTGTCCATCGCTCACCTGGCCCGATCCGATCTCGGCTTGCGCGTGCAACAGATGGGCTTCCGGATTGGCGGGCTCCGATGTCAGGACAAGTTGTACCTGTTCAATGGCTTTGGCGTAATCGGCTCGTCCGTTATAGATGCGGGCAGCCAGCAGCCGCGCCGGCAGGAGACGTGAGTTTCGCCGCAGTGCTTCGAGCGATTCGCTCAGAGCGCCGTCAACGTTATTTAGACCCAGATAGCCCTTGGCCAGATCCAGATGTAAAACCGCGTTCCCTGGATTGTTTTGGACCAGGCTTTTTAACTCAGCCACTGACTTGGTGAGATCTTCCTTGGTGCCGCGCTGCAATAGCAAGGACGCATACACCTCATTGGCGGTTGTGTCTTTCGGATTCTTCCCGGCAATATCTTTGGCCAGCTTAAGAGCTTCGCTATTCTTGCCCATCATCTGGTTCACCGCGATAATGCGCTCCTGATAGGCCAGCGCCTGCTTCGGCGAATCTTTCAAGCCGGCGTTGTACTGCTGCAGAGCATCGTCATACTTTTTCGCGCGCACGAAAAAGTCTCCGACGACCTGATGAGCGTTCGGAAATGTCTTCGGATCGTCGAGCACCTTACGCATCAGCGATTCGGCTTCACTTTCTCGATTGGTCGCCAGCAGATAATTGCCCAGATTGTTGTAGGCGCCCACCTCGGAGGGATCGTTCTTTACGCGGTCGCGTAGCACTGCTTCCGCTTTCGCCGGCTCGCTCGACCGGCTGTACTGCAGAAAGAGGAAGTCATAACCGGGTCCCCAGGTTTTGTCGTGCGCGAGCATATCCTGCACCAGCGCTATGGCTTCATCGCGATGCTGCGCCGCGACCAGCGTTTGCGCGTACCAGCCAACAAGATCAGGCGAGTGCGGTTGCAAGGCATTCGCTTTACGAAAATCTTCCAGCGCCTTGGCCGTGTTTCTGTCGGTTAACGCCACTAAGCCTTCGACTCGATAGCTTTGGAACGAATTGGGTGCGTGCGCCGAAATCTTGGAACTAAGGTCGCGGACATCGTCCAACATCGACCGGTACTTGCGAGGATCGGTGGCGTAGACCGCCAGGTAGATCTCAGCGAGTTTGACCTCCGCATCCGTATTGGCGGGATTCAAATCGACGGCGCGCCGGAAATAACCCACCGCCTGGGCGGGTTGACGATCATCGATCAGATTCAAACCCTCCCGGTAATAAGCCTCTGCATTGGTCTTGTCCTTGGAAATCACTTTCTGATAAAGAATCGAGGCTTCCTTGAACTTTTTGTTCTGGTGGTATCTGTTCGCAGTTGCCAGCAGCCTCTCCGGACTCTGCATGCAGGCAGACGAAAACAGTAAGGCACAAAGCGAAGCTAAAGCAAAAACATACTTCATATAATTCTGGTACTCACTAGGATTGTAGGCAAAACCGGGACGTCTCTTCAATTAAGTATGGTGGAGCGGGGTAAAACATCTTCTGTCCTACACATCGGCAGAAGGACTATTTTCTTTAGGATTTGTGTCAAGCCTATGTAAATTGAGCGGGCGAAGGGGTGATCCAGCGGCGGATATAATCGGCGGTAGTGCGACTTCTGTCCTTAATCAGTATCCTATGTTTGGTCATTCCGGGTGCGGCTAGCGCGCAGCATGCAACGTCCCGGCCTCCCTCGAGAACGGTTTTGCCAGCCGTGACGCTTCCGTCCGAACCGGGAGAGTATGCCGTCATCTACACGTCGATGGGCACTATCGTATGCCGACTGTTTGACCACGAGGCGCCTAAAACCGTAGCGAACTTTGTCGGCCTGGCGAGAGGAACCAAAGTCTGGACGAACCCGGCGACCGGCAAAAAGATGAGAACGCCGCTGTACTCCGGAACGACCTTCCACCGGGTTATTCCCGGATTTATGATCCAGGGCGGCGACCCGCAGGGCACTGGCGAGGGTAGTCCGGGCTACACTTTCAATGATGAAATCGCCCCAGACAAGCACTTTGACAAGACTGGGGTGCTGGCCATGGCCAATGCCGGTCCGAATACCAACGGATCGCAGTTCTTCATTACGGTTGCGCCGGCCGCGCACCTGGAAGGCCATTATTCGATTTTTGGCGAGGTCGTCTCCGGCCAGGATGTAGCGGACGCTATCTCGAATGCGCCGCGTGATGAGCAGAACGATAAACCGGTCACGCCGATCAAGATTGTGCGAATAGCGATCAGGACCGTCCCGAGCGGAGCTGCCAAGCCAGCCGGCAGTCATCCTCCTGCCCCGAAAACCTGACTCCAAATGAGGAGTAACAGATCGTGCTAAACAATCTTCTGGTAGCTTCATCAACGACTTAGCGAGAAACACCAGCTACCGGCGAAACAGCCAACAGTATCTCTTGAGCGGGCTGACCGGAGTTCAGCCC
Organism: Bryobacteraceae bacterium; assembly: GCA_965277435.1. Lineage (GTDB taxonomy): Bacteria > Acidobacteriota > Terriglobia > Bryobacterales > Bryobacteraceae > Bog-105. Next base: position 1,030,180 of record OZ255821.1, read on the forward strand.
CACGGAATCAGGAGAAATGCCATGCGATCTGTTATCTGGATGCTGCTCTGTTTGGCTTTGTTTGGCGGAGCGGCCTCGGCACAAAATACTTTTACAATTACCGGAACTGAAATTCCGGCCGACTTACTGCAGCAGAATTATGGAAAAATCCCCAAGGGGATAACCGGCTACGATCTGAGTATTTGCAATATCAGCAAAGAAAAGCAATCGGTGGTAAGCAGCGAGATCTACCAGGCGCTGGCCAAATCGACGGCCGGTCTGCAACCGATCGGACGTCAAATCATGCTGGCTTCGATCCTGCGAAATCAGAATCGGAGCAAAAGCACGGTGGTTACGCTGGTGCTGTCATCGGTGGGCGGGGTGCTGTCGATTTTGAGTTCGTCGAAATACAGCGCTCCCACGGGCCTGCTCACCGGGGTTGCGGTGGGCACGATGTCCGCTCAACAGATCCTGAATAACTTCAAGCCGGTCCTGGTAAACGATCAGGTGGAAAAGTTTGAAAGTGACGTGCTGGAACCGGCACTGGTGCTGGATAGCGGGTCCTGCGTAGAGAAGACGATGTTCGCCGCGGCGCTCACACCAGCCGCGAAAACAAACGCCTTGAGCTTTCACGTTCGATAAAGGTCTGATGGCCTGGCGGCCACACGGGAGGATGAAAACGGGCGTTGGCGAGGGATTAGGAACGGGGCGCTCACGCTTCCGGCTCGGACTACTTAATTCATTCCAGCACGCTTTAACTGCTGGCGCTGTCGTGACGGGCGTAGTAGCCTTTGCGGGCGCGCACTTGCAGGTCTTTATGGCCCTTTACTTTGATCAGGACTTCGTGATACTTGCCATCATTATGCAAGGGCTCCGGACGATAGAACAGATTGTATTGATGACGGAGCTCGTTGGCCACATTTTCAAATGACTGATTCAGGTCTTTGGCTTCGAAGGGGAAGAAAGCAGCGCCGCCGGTTTGATTAGCGAGGTAGCGCATGAGTTTGTCGCCTTCGGTTTCGATGTGGCTGATGTTGGTGGAGATGGTGTAGATGACGGTATCGGCGCGCTGGGCCATTTCGAGCGCCTGTTCCCGGCTGTAGCGGCTGTCGTTATCTTCGCCGTCGCTCAGGATGACCATGGCGCGGCGAAACTTGTACATCGGCTGGTCGAGCATCAGCTTGTCTTTGCACGCGTAGTAGATGGCGTCGTAGAGGGCAGTGCCGCCGCCGGGGCGCAGATTACGCACCGCATTTTCAAGGACGTTGGTGCTGTTGGTCATGTCGGCGGCGAGTTCGGCGGAGGTGTCGAAGCTGACAATGATGGCCTTGTCCTGGGTGCGCATCACGCTGTTGATGAAGTTGGTGGCGGCTTCCTGCTGGAAGTGAAAACGATCGCGGATGCTGTTGCTGGTATCGACGAGTACGGCCAGGCGCAGGGGCAAGTCAGTTTCGGCGGTGAACTCCAGAATGTCCTGCGGCTTCTTGTTTTCGAATACCTGAAAGTCGTTTTTGTTGAGATCGGTGATGAAGCGGCCGTGCTTGTCGGTGACGGTGAAAAGCATGTTGACGCGAGTCACTTCCGCGCGGATCGGCGCCTGATCGTCAGCCTGCGCGGGAGCGGTATTTTGACGGGCACTGAGAATGCCAAAACACGTAAGGCCAATGGTGAGTGTCAGGGCTGCGAACTTCATCGAGATGCAACTATTCTAGCCGTGTTGTGAGCGCAGCGCGGCGAGCACTTGCGCGAGTTCACCGGGCAGCGGCCTCTCAAATGACATGGGTTCGCCGGAAGCCGGGGAGTGAAAGGCGAGGCGATGGGCATGTAGGAAGAAGCGATCTGGGAGAGTTGGCAGGGGCGGTGCGCCGTAGAGACGGTCGCCAGCGATGGGATGGTGAAGGCTTGCGAGATGAACGCGAATCTGGTGCGTGCGGCCGGTGCCGATGAGTACGGCCAGATAGCTGAATTTTTCGAACGCCTCGAGAACGCGGTAATCGGTGAGAGCGCTCCGGCCGGAAGCGATGCGGGTCGTCATGCGTGTGCGGCGAACGGGATCGCGCGCGATTGGCAAGGTGATGGTTCCTGCGGGCGACTGAAAGGTTCCGTGCGCCAGCGCGAGATACGATTTTTCGACGGTGCGGTCGTGAAACTGGCGAGCTAGCGATTGGTGAGCGCGGTCGGTGCGGGCCACTACCAGGAGGCCGCTGGTCTCGCGATCGAGTCGGTGTACGATGCCGGGACGAAGGTCGCCATTGAGAGAGGAGAGCGAGCCGAAGTGATACAGCAGCGCGTTCACAAGAGTGCCGGTGGAATGTCCGGCCCCGGCGTGTACGACCATGCCGGCGGGCTTATCGACGACCACTACCTCGTCGTCCTCGTAGACGATCTGAAGCGGAAGATCTTCTGCTTGTGCTGTCAGGGGCTTAAGTTCGGCGGGATCGACAGAGATGGTTTCGTTGCCATGCAGCAGAACTGAGGCGCGCGCGGATTGACCGTCGACCGTGACGCGGTTCTGCTTAATCCAGGATTGAAGCCGCGAGCGGCTGTATTCAGGCAAACGTTCATGCAGGAAGGAATCCAGGCGCTTCCCGGCATCGGGTGTCGAGGCGGTCAGCAGCACTTTTGTTTAGCGAACTTCGGCGAAATCGGCGTGGCCGTTCTTGTAGCGCAGTTCGCCGGCATCCACTGGAAATGGCAGCGTGTTTTCTTTGGGCGGGAGCGGGCAAGTGGCGTAGGGCGTGAAGGTACAGGGCGGATTGTAGGAGCGGTTGAAATCGAGGTCCACTTTCCCATTTTGCGGCACAGGAGTGTTCAACATGCGGCCGGCCTGGTAGGTCTGGGTTTTATTGGTGGGGTCTTTGAAGAGAAAGAACAAGGTTTTGCCTTCGAAGACCGGGCGTAGCCGATGAGTCTGGCCTCGATACACAAACTCTATCTCGCCGGGGCTATCCTGCATCTCAGTTTGTCCGACGACGTTCAGAATGGGGATCTTTTTTGCCTCCGGCACGAACCTGGCTTGGAAATGGAGGGCGGGGTTGGTGGGGAAGTATTTTAGACCCTGAAAGTTCTTCAGCACTGCGCTCTTACTGTCTTTGGCGCGGACACATAGTTTGTCGAGGCGTTGGATGATGTAGAAGGAGACGGAGCCGATCTGGACAGCGTCGGGTTTGTCTTCGTCGTGGCTCAGCTGGCGGGCCGGGCCGTTCGTTGGATGAAAAGTTACTTTGTTGGCGGAGACGTACAGGGTCCCAGCGTGTTCGGGCGCGGAGCCCTTCGGGAGAACACAGTCGTTCGTCGCGGCGGAACCGATGGTGTTGTCGCCCTGTTTGAGCCAGAACAGGCCGACCAGAGTAAGCCAGCTGTCGGGCTGGCGGAGCTTGGTGTTGCGGTCGGTCTGCCACTGGTGTATCGAATCGGAGTAGGTGTGGGGGGTCGCGAACAGGGCGAAGATCCCGACAATTCCTATTAGGAATCGGTACATTGAATCAGGATAGCAGGATTTTGGGATGGCTTGTCCATTGCAGAGGACGAAGAAGCCGGTGTGCCGTCCTGCTCACTTTGCTGACAAATCTGCCCGGCGAAGGACTTGTTTCGCGACCGGGCGCAGTGTGGTCAAGAAGCCGTCAATCGGAGCGGGCTTGCCCTCTCGATGGGTGGGTTCGAAGGTCGATCCAAACGGGACGATGAGGCCATTGTCTTCAGATGGCGGCTTTAGCCAGAATCCCTGAGCGAGCGCTCCTGGAATGCGCAGCAGGCGTGGTTCAAAGTTGCCGTCCTGGACCTCTTTAAGCCCGCTCAACGCGAGCGTGGCTTGCAGAGCTCTTTTGGCGGTGTTGCCATAGCTGAGACCGCTAATTGCGTGTGGAGGCGTCGCATTGATGTCGCCCGTGACTACGTCACCGGAAACATCGCCGGCGAAGTAGCGCCAACTGACCAGCCTGGCGACGTTCGGCAGGCGGAAATTGCCCTTTGTATCCTGCAGGCTCAGAAGATAAATCGGCTGGGGATTCGGGTTGACTGGCAGACCGGCGGGAACGCGGTTTAGGTCGACGAGGTGCTGGAGACCGGCCTCGAAGGCCTGCCTTAAAGCGGTTGACGGTTTCGACAGAATGATGGGCATAACGGCGCTCCTAGGCTTGACCGACCAGATAGGTGTCGCTCCACTCCCCGGCATCCAGGTAGGCGTTCACGAACTGTTCGTAAGGGATGGTTGAGTCTTCGTAGTAGGGGTCGGACACGTCGACCCAAAATTCGCCCGATTGGGAAATGGAATAACCGCTGAGCATGACGAAGTGAGCTCCCGCTTCGCCGAACCACTGAATTCTGGCGCAGAGTGGCCGTCCGGAGTCGATTTGTTGGCGGATAATGCCGAAGGTTTGTGATTTCGGAATTGGTGAGTTTTTTAGTGCTTGGCCGGTCGCCGTGTTGACCGCATCAAGGGCTGTTTCAAGAGCGGCCGGTTGATTGCATTTGTCCATTGAATCTTTGCAACAGTCCATGCCTAGCGCAAGTTTTGCGATGGCGCACTGTTCGATTGGCTTACTGGGATCGAAATAGCCCGCAACGGTGGCGGCGACCGCGGCCCAGCACCAGTTGAGCTTTTGTTGGGTTTCGATTTCGAAGTTAGTTGTCATGGTTGGCCTTTTCGTCGTGGGTGTGAGGTGGGCATAAGAAGAGGAACGGGCCGATGATCGTGATAGGGGCGGAGGAGGACGAGTCTAAGGGGCTGCCGCCGGGTCCGCGTGGACCGCTGACTGGGGGATTCCCACCTAATCCGGATTTTGCAGTGCTGGTTGCCACCCGTCCTGAGGGATTGGAGGCCTGCTGGCTGGCTTGGAATGTTCCGGCCAACATATTTTGTTCTGTTCCACCCTGAAACTTGATGGGCTGTGTTTGCGCGCCTGAGCTTGCGCGCTGCGTAATCGTCAGAGAATCTTTTTCAAACTTGATGCTGTATTCGATTTCCATGTCCTGGGTTCCCTTTTATTTGTCTCCATGAGATGCCAACAACTTTATGAAGCGAGGATCGCGGTGCAAGTCCGCCACATCGGGCCAACGAGCAAGATTGGCCAAGGTGCCGCGGGATGCTGTAGTCAGCACCTCAAGTGTGTCGTTCCGACGGTGGAGCGCCTCGTAGGTAAGAGCTACTGTAGACACGGTTGCTCCATCGCTTGGCGACTGCTGGAGGGCCTGAATAATCTCAGATTCAGCCCTCCTCCGCTCGCCCACTTGAGCACACAAATAAGCTAAGTAAGCTCTAGTTCTTCCGCTCCGCGGATTGTTCGCGATGTCCGCTTCGGCGACCACCAAGCCATGGCGATAGGCGCGCCGAGACTCAGACTTGAAACCCAAATGCCGGTATGCCGTGCCAAGATTCATCCACGCCAAATACCGGTCTCGTCCCAGATCCAAAACTCGTTTAAGGTAAGAAACCGCGGCTCGGTCTTTTCCCTGGTACATCTGCACCACGGCCAAGCTGTTTGCTGTATCTGGTGCGTCGCTCAGTCGGAGAGAGGATCGGAGCTCGTTTTCAGCGGATGCAAACTGACCGTTTGCCAGGTGCGCTACGCCGAGACCATACAGAGTTTGTGGCTCACGCGGTGCGAGCTCGACTGCGCGACGCAGGTAAAATATCGCCTCGTTGTAGCTGGCTTGCTCATAATAAAGGCCACCCAGATCTCTAAAATTCCTAAACTGTTGCGGCCCAGATTTGATGGCCTTCTGAAATGCTGTAAGCGCCTCGTCGACCTGATTGTTGTCTTCGTACGCTTCGCCCATGCGCCTGTAAGCATCGTCATTAGCGGGATCCAATTCGATGGCCCTACGGTATTCCACGATGGCTTGATCGTAATGGCCCGAAGACGCTTGCACTAGTCCGGCAATCCGGTGAACCTCTGGCAAGTCCAAATTTCTCTTCTGTGCTTGCTGTACGGATTCGACTGCGCAGTCGAGCCAGTCTTTGTTGCCTGTGATCCCACCTGTGAGTCGCTGCGCTTCGGCAAGTCCCGCCCAAGTCAGCGCCGAATCACGATCGCTTTTGACAGCTTGTTCAAAGGACCTACGGGCTTGGTCGACCGTCCTATCGCGACGTAATGCTGAAAGCCCGGCTTGATAATCCTGCTGAGCCGCCGCGTTCACACTCGCTCCACCGCTCGTCGGCGGCAGATGCAACGTTTCCGTCACCACCCCGGCGAGCGCGGTCGGCACATAGCGCATCTCACTCGCTTTGTACTCCGCCGTCCATTCCCGGGCATCGACGCCCGATCGCAAATCGGCCAAATACGCATGTACCGTCACAGCGTCGCCCTGGCGCTCCGCGGTCGCACGCAGAGCATGACTGGCGCCTACTAACACGCGTGCTTCGTCCGGCGTATGAACATGATTGCGAATCACTTTATCTAGAGAGATAAAGCGGAAGCGGGTCTGCGGGCTGCTTTTCAATTCAGCTAACCGGTTCGCGGTGTCGCGCAGCAGCACTCCCGAGAAAGAGCCGTTGTCCGGCAACAAGGCCAAGTGCACCTTCTCCGCGGGGCCGGTGGTGCTTTGATAGGTGATCCAGCCGGAACCCGCCGCCAGCAGCAAAAGAGCCACCGCCGATTGCAGCCGTTTGCGCAGGCGCGATGGCCTGAAGGCTTGTGCGACTTCCTGAGCGCTTTGGAATCGGCGCGCTGGTTCAGGGTCGAGGCAACGTGCGATGATGCGATCCCAACGGCCATGTCCGACAGGCGGCTTCCAACTCAAGTGCTCGCCCGCCGGGAGCGTAGACGAAACCATTCCCAGGTCGCTCGGAGGTTGGCCGTAATGCAGTTCCCACAGGATCACCCCGAGCGCGTAGATGTCGGAGACAACCGATGGCTTGGCCCCGCGCCAGAGTTCGGGCGCCATGTAAGCCGGAGTGCCACCGAGCAGTGCAGCGGAGGCGTCGGCGTTACGGGCGAGACCGAAATCGGTGATCACCGCGCGAGTAGAACCGGCCGAATCCGTGGCTAGAATCACGTTGTTTGTCTTCAGATCGCCGTGGATTAAGTGGTTGCGGTGCGCCTCGGCCAAACCGGCGCTCAGCTGTTGAGCGATGGCGCGCGCTTTGCTTTCCGGGAGGCGCACATGGTTGACCCGCTCGGCGAGGGTTTCGCCTTCGAGAAACTCCATGCTGATGAAATCGATTTCGCCGTCGGGCGTGGAAGCGGTGTGGATCTCGAAGATCTTGCAGACGTTCGGATGGCTGATCTCGCGTGCGTTGCGGACTTCGGGCGGCAGATGCGTGCCGAAGCCGGCCTTCGCGCATTTGAGGGCCACGCGCCGGTCGAGCTTCTGGTCAATCGCTTCCCACACAATGCCCATCCCGCCTTGCGCCACTTCGCGCACGATGCGAAAGCGATTGATGAGGATCTGTCCCGGTTGGAACGGGAGCTTGCTTTCGGCCGGCGGCTGCAGCGGATCGAGCAGAAAACGCTGCATCCGCTTTTCCCACTGCACGTAGCTCCAGGCCTCGTTAAACAGCCTGGAATTAGCGTGGCAGGCGCGGCGCAGGTAGCCTTCGCGCTCGTCTTCGGGATGGCGAAGCGCCTCCTCGACGAGCGTCATTGCGAGATCCTTAGTCTGTGATCTGCCTTCCATGAGCGGGCTCCATCCGTTCGAACAACCAGCGGCGGGCATCGCGCCACATCCGTTGCATGCTGCGCAGCTTGATGCCTAGCACTTTGCTGACCTCTTCGTCCGTCAGCCCGAGAAAGAATTTGAGCTCCACCAGCCGGCACCATTCGGGATTTTCGGTTTCGAGCTGCTCGAGCAGCTGACCGAGGCCGATCGCGACGTCGACTTGGGCGCCGCCGGCCGGCAGGATCTGCTTAAGACTGTCGAGGCCGATCAGGTCCACATCCGGCCGTGCGCGGGCTTGATCGATCAGGTAATGACGCATGGCGCGGCCGGCGATCGCAAAGAAGTGTTGCCGGTTTTGCCAGTCGCGATCTTTGGCGGCAACCAGCCGGATATAGATTTGATCGACCAGTTCGGTGGTCTGGAGCGAACCGCCTGGGCGCTCGCCCTTGAGACGGAAACGCGCCAGGCGCTGCAGGTCCGCGAAGACCCGCTCGAAGAGATCGTTTTCTGCGGCCGGGTTTCCCTCGCGCCATTCACGGAGCAATTGCGTGATGTCCCCGGCGTCGTCCGGCATACGCCCACCTTAACGGTTTTGAACCGTTGCACTTTTCTAACCACAATCCCTCGAAAAAAGTTTGGCGGACTCTTTCCGGACTGCACGCTTACTTGAGTGAGGCGGAATTGCTTGGGTGTTAAAACCCCGGGGAGGCCGCCCGAAACCAGGAGGAAACTATGAAACTCGCTCTGTATTCGGCTCTATTCGCGGGCGCGCTGACATGCGCTTCCGGATATGCACAACCACTCGATGCCCAGGCCAACGTGCCATTCAGTTTTCGGATCGGTGATACTGTTCTGCCCGCGGGCGCGTACAGAATCAACGAAACCAGAGACCTGCTACGCGTCAGCCAAATGGAAGGGAAAGAAAGCCTTTTTCACCTCGTGATGCCGGCTTCGCGCTCCACCGTTACGCCGGACAGCCGCCTGCGCTTTACGCGTTATGGCGATGAGTACTTCCTCACGAGCATCTGGAACGCAGACTCCACTGAGGGATTCGCGCTGACGCCGAGCAAGCGACAGAAATCGCTGGCCATGCATCTCAGAGGGCGAGAGACGCCGGGCGTAGCTTTGCTGCCGGCCACTCGTTAGAGTGGAGTGATGTTGGTAAGGTAGGGCGCACCGTGATTGATGTTGCGCCCTTTCTTTTGTGAGAATAAAACACCGAGTGTGTGCACGTAGATTATCGATTCTGCTCCTAATTGGGAAGCTTTTTACTAGGCTTTAACTGTTTGCTTTGGTGAGCAAGGTTGGGGACCAGGACCTCGTTTTGAACCGACACTATGTTGCCGATCGGAAACATAAAAGTCTTCGCGCCACCAAGTGAAGATCTGTTTTTTGAAAAGACCACAACGAGATCTTTGGTCTCGGTAAGTATTCTCAATTCTCCGTTTGAATTTGCCTTCATTAAATCGGTTCTTAGTCGCGCACTCGCGTCAGCCTTGAAAATTATTTCCGTTTTGAATCTAGGATGCTCCTGGTCCTTGCATGCCTGTTTCTGTCCGGCTCTACCCGCGGCGAAAAGAATAAAAAGTGGGATGAGGCCTAATGTTGTAAATTGGGAAATCCGCACCAGCCATTTTCTTGCTCCCATTATTAAATGATCATTAAAGGCCCTTGTGAGTTCCTTCCGATCAACCCTTAACGCTCTGGGTACTCGTGTGTAGCGTCTGAAAGTTATTCTTAGCGGCAGAGTGAGAGTCAACAGTTTTCGCTCGAATGGTTCTGAAGAGTTTCGCAGCCATAGGTAGACTCTCGCGTAGTACAACAGCCAGAAGAATCGAAGTGCCCCAACGGCAACAATGCCGACTAAAAGGAGCCAGACTTTTGCAGAGGACGCTATTTGAAATGCCACGATTGGGTTCAGGGATGCCTCGAGAGGAGCGTACAGAGGGAGATCTAAGGACTGGATGTCTAAACCGAACACCGAGTAGTATTCACTTAGGTAAATCCAACCGAGAGTGAACAGCAAGGCTGTTATTGCCGCTATAACTGTCGAGCCTTCGATCAGCGCACTCAGAGTCCGTTGGCGTTTCTTGCAGGAAAGTTCTTGCCCCTCGTCGTCGAGCATTCTGTTTTCGTCTTTTCGGTCAGAGCGAGAGATTCTCGTCGAGCAACAGCTTCACGCCGGAAACGAAAAAGCCGGCGTTCCCGGTCGGCAAATACGATGGCGGCCCGAAGATCGTCAGGTGTGAGATCCGGGAAGTCGGCCAGAACCTCCGGTTCGGTCATGCCGCAAGCGAGATACTCAAGCAAATCGTAAGCGGGCAATTCGGAGTCCTCGGATGCATGGCTTTCCGCCCATCTTGTCGGGCTCGATAGTGATGATCCGGCGGTAGTCCATCGCAGACTTCATTATAGAAGCCCGCCTGTATTCCCTAATCGCGCAGCTCCACCACTGTAGCCCCGGTGCCCCCTTCGGCCGACGTTGCCGGATAGAAGCGGCTGACGTGAGGGTTGGTTCCTAGATGATCGTTCACTGCTCGCTTCAGAATGCCCATGCCGTGGCCGTGGATGATGCGCACGCGGTCGACCGAGGCGAGGGCGGCGGAGTCGAGGAACTTGTCGACTTGTTCTACCGCTTCCGCGGCGCGCTGGCCGATGATGTTCAGTTCGCGATAACTCACGTCGAAGCGGGGTCCGGTTTCCACACGGACGTTTTTCGGCAGGCGGGCGCGTTCAGCGGCTTGCGGGCTCACCACCTCCACGATGTCTTCGCGCGGCACCTGCATCTTTAAAAACCCGGCCTCTACTTCGAGCAGACCGTTCTTCAAGAAGCGTCGCACGGTGGCGATTTCACGCACATCTCGGAGCCGGACGCGCGAGCCTTCCTCCAGGTTCAGCCGGGTGGGGACGACCTGCTCGCCTCGGACAGGCGGTGGGGTGATTGCTTCGGCTGCTTCTTCGCGGAACTCACGGGTGGTTTTCGAGATGGTTCGTTTGGCCTGCTCGGCGGCTTTGCGCTGTTCGCCGGCTTCGGCGAGCTGGGCCAGAGTCATTTGGGCGCGCGCTTCAAAATCTGCGACGATCGAATCGGATTTGCGCTCCCATTCACGCTGGCGCTGCTGTTCGCGGCGCACAGCATCCGACTCGAGCGTCGACTGGCGCTGCTTGAGTTCGGCCGCAGCCGTTTCCATCTCGCGAGCGAGGCGGGTATTTTCGTCGGACTGGCGATGGAGATCGGACAGAAGATTTTCGAAGTCGGCCTGCAGCCGAGGCAGGACGGAACGGGCGTGCGCGAGTACTTCGGGAGGCAGCGCCAGCCGCGTGGCAATATCGAGCCCGGCCGATTTGCCTGGGATGCCGAGGCGTAGTTCGTAAGTAGGCTGCAGAGTGGCGTCATCGAAGCCCATAGAGGCGTTCAGTACGCCCGGAGTGCGCGCGCCGTAAAGCTTCAGCGGGAGCAGATGGGTGGAAGCGAGACAGAATGCGCCCGACTGGCGAAACTGGTCGAGGATAGCGACCCCGAGTGCGCCGCCTTCGTCAGGGTCGGTGGCGCGGCCCAGTTCATCGAGCAGAACCAGGCTGTCCGGAGTCACCGCGGCGAGCATTTGTTTGACGTGCAGCAAGTGGCCGGAGAAACTGCTCAGGCTTTCTTCAATAGACTGCGCGTCGCCGATGTCGGCCAGCACGTCGTCGAGGAGCGGGAACTCGGCTTCGGTTGAGGGGATGGGTAGAGCGGCGTGCGCCATCAGAGCGAGCAAGCCGGTGGTTTTCATGGTGACCGTTTTGCCGCCGGTATTGGGACCGCTGATGAGCAGGCAACGGCGTTCCTCGTCGAGCTCGAACGAGATCGGGACGATGGCTTTGCGCTGCTTGCGGAGGATGGATTCAAGTAAGGGATGGCGGGCGTTGCGCAGGATAAGGCGGCGCGGGCCGCGGCTGAAGGTGGGAATAACGGCATCGAAATCGCGCGCGAAGGCGGCTTTGGCAAAGAGACAGTCGAATTGAGCGAGGGCTTCGGCGCTGGCGGCGATCTCGGCGCTGTGCTCGCGCAGAGCGCTGGTGATTTCGGCTAAGATGCGCTCGATTTCGCGGAGTTCGTCTTCGCGCAGTCGGACCAGTTGGTTGTTGAGATCGATGGTTTCGAGCGGTTCGACGAAAAGCGTGCGACCGGTGCCGCTCGATCCATGGATGATGCCATCGACGCGACCTTTCTGGCCGGCCACGATGGGCACGACGTAACGATCATCGCGGATCGTGACGAATTGCTCCTGCAGCGTGCCATCGCTGCGGTGGGAGCGGACGAATCGTTCGAGCGATTCCTCAATACTCTTCTGCTGGCGGGCGAGGTCGCGGCGGATGCGCCCCAAGGCGACGCTGGCGGTGTCGGCTAGGCTGCCGTCGGGCAGAAAGGCGCGCTCATAGCGGCGGGTGAGATCGCGCAGATCGGCCAGACGGGCGCTACGAGCAGCCAGACGGGGAAAGCGGTTGGCGGCTTTCTGGAAGATGGCGCGGTACTCACCGGCCACGGCCAAGGTGGTGAAGAGATCCTGAATCTGGCGGCCGTCGAGCGAAGCGCCTTCGACCCTGAGAATGCGCAGTGAGGTTTCGACAGCAGGCAGACGGTCGAAGCGCAGGCGGATTAAGGCGGAACCGGAGGCTGGTTGGGCTCCCACGGCATCGCGCGAGTAGAAGATGGCTTCGCGCAGGTCGGCCAAATCGGATTCGAGCAGGGCGAGGTCGTGATGGGGCTCCAGCTTTGCGGCGAGATCGCGGCCTGCGGAGCTGCCGGCGTAACCGGCTATCAGTTTGCGCAGCTCGTCGAATTGGAGGAGTTGGGTACTGCTGAAAGGCATCATCAGGGTCGCGTTACGACGGGATGCACGCCGCGGTGACGGGCGCAGGTCTCGACCACTTCGCGGGTTCCTTCGGTGAGCAGAAGATTACCCAGCGAATCCAGAGGAAACCAGCGGACATCGTGCGAGTCGTCACCGGGCCGTAGACGCCCACCTGTTATTGTGCAGTAAAAATCGACCAGAACGTAGTGGTATTCGCACCTCTTGTGTTCGTCGGGCATGATGCGCTCGAAGACCGTCGCCAGGGAATCGGCGGTGACAGTGAGACCGGTTTCTTCGAACACTTCGCGAATGACGGCATCTTCCAGCCGCTCGCCCGATTCGACGCAGCCGCCCGGCAGCGACCAGTAGCCCTTTAAAGGAGCGTTGCCGCGTTCGACCAGCAACACGCGATCCGCATCGAGGATCAAGGCTCCCACGCCCACGACGGGGCGAACCGGGTATCGACGACTACCGGCATCGTGCACGCCAGTTGGATGACCGCTAGTCGATGGCAGCTAAAACTTCTTCCACGTGGCCGTCGACCTTGACCTTGGGAAAGATCCTTTTGACTTTGCCGTCGGGAGTAATGACGAAGGTGGCGCGATCCACGCCCATGTACTTCTTGCCGTACATGCTTTTCTCCCCCCAAACGCCGTATTCTTCGGCCGCTTTGTGATCGGTATCGGCGAGCAGGGTAAATGGCAAAGCGAATTTGGATTTGAACTTGGCCTGGGCGGCGGAAGTGTCCGGGGAGACACCCACGATGACGGTGTTCGCCTTAGTGAATTTGTCGGAGGTGTCCTTAAACTGGCAGGCTTCTTTGGTGCAGCCGGGGGTATCGGCCTTCGGGTAGAAGTACAAAACGATGTTCTTGCCGCGCAGAGAACTGAGGGTAAAAGGCTGGCCGGCGTCCGTATTGAGGGAAATTTCGGGAGCGGAATCGCCTTCTTTGAGGTTGGACATACGGGAGGAAGATGTTGGGACGGGCGGGATGGCTTCAGATTTCGCCAAACTTTTGTTTAGCAACTATGTTGACAACTACACACTAAGGTTTTATGATGGTGTTATACCCAATCAAGTTCGGAGATGTAGCAAGATGCCAATGATTAAATACGGTCCTTTCCAAGCTGAAACAGAGGACTTTCCCACAGGATTGCGTTTGTTCCAGGATTCGTTGTCGCGGTTATTTAGCGAACCGGCTTCGCGGCCCTGGTCGCCCGCCGTCGACATCAGCGAGACCGAGAACGAACTGGTGTTGAAGGCGGATGTGCCGGACGTGGATCCGAAGAATGTGGCCATTCAGCTCGAGAACGGCACGCTAACTTTAAAGGGCGAGCGGAAGTTTGAAGAGCAGAAGGCGGATCACAAAGGCTATCACCGGATTGAGCGGTCCTATGGCAGTTTCGTGCGGGCGTTTAGCCTGCCGGACAGCGTGGACGGCGAGAAGGTAAAGGCGGATTACAAGAACGGCGTATTGACGGTGACGCTGCCGAAGAAAGAAGTGGCGAAGCCGAAAACGATCAATGTGGAAATAGGCGCCTGAGTTTACGGCGCTCTAGTTTAGAATCGGGCGCGTAAGCGCGCGATGGGTAGAATGGCCGGGCGGTGAGAACGGACGACGGATACGGATCGTCCGCTTTCGCCGCGCGGGTTTCGTTACCTAGGTTCTGATTGTTTACATTCGCAGGCCGCCCAGGGAACTAAGCTACCAGGTTAGTGCGTGCTCGTCGAATGCGGTTTGCTTTCGTCCGAATCTAGTTTGTGAACGTCTTTACTGCGCGCTTCATTTACATCATGCAATTTCCCGATAGCAGCCTTGCGTTGCGCGTCGACATCCTGTTGTTCCTTCATGCGCGCCATCCAATCGGTCTTCGCTGCTGCCTCGTCCTTTCTTGCTTGATCCACGGCTGGACCTTTCCCGCCGGACGACTTGATTGCGGCCTTGGTAGCCTCGATTTTTTGCACATACACTTGGTGCGCCTGACGTGTTTTGTCGCCGGCCTGCCCCGAAAGTGCGCTTAAGCGCTTAACTTCCTTTGCGTCCGCAGCGCTCTGCGCGCCATCGGCTTTAACGGCGCTTTTATCTTTCGACGCGTCCTGGCCATATGGAGTAACGGGCGAGCCTGTCAAAATCACCGTACCCCCCAACGATAGGAGAGCCGCGATCACTATGCTGATGGTTCTTCGATTCATTGGATCCTCCCGTACATGGTAACAACTGAAAGTGACTTCTAAAGTCGTTCACTTGAGCATTTCGTTCCCTCCGCCCAAATCGGTGAAATGTTCACGGTCAAGAGGTGGAGCGGGCCTTTTGGCCTGCTATGCCGGCATTCATGACGGCATTTTTCGGATCAAAGCCACCATCAGCCGCGCCATCTTTTCCCACCCTAACCGGGCTTGTGTCAAAACTAAGTGACATTGGGCCATGAGGGGTGCCCTCTGGGGCCGCCACCAGACGAAAGAGGAACTTCAGAGGACTTGGGCGCGGATCGCGAGTCCGTTGTGCGCGCGAGTTCCTCAAGGGATGGCAAGATCGTCAGCATCCGCTCCGAATCCGTCGTGACGAACTTCGGCTAGACGTCACGCGTGCTAGTTCCAGGTAATGTGATCTCCCGGCAAAAGCGGCAATTGTAGAGCACCGGGATCTCGAAAGTTAATTTCAATCGGAGTCAGTCGTCCGGCAAAAAGGCGTCTGACTGCCAGACGCTGCGGATGATTCCCGACGACCCTGCTTAATAGACTGCCCCAGACAAGCATCTCCCGTTTCCCATTCACTATGACCTTCATTTCCAGGGAAACTGAACACGCTTCTGGAAAGGCTGTGCAGTGAATAGAATTTTGGTTACACACCGTTTCGGGATGATCCATTCGAGCGGAAAGCTCACCGAGTTCCTCCTTTGAGCTCGCTCCTAGCAGAGCCGACACGTGAGTATTATTGGCCGGGTTGAAAACTTCAAAGTACAGCCGGTAATATTTTGCATTCATGATGGAAGGCAGGATGAGCCGCTGGACTGGGGTATCTGCTGGGGGACGTTCTTTCATGGGCTGGACGGAAATAAGCCGCAACCCGTTCGCCCGCACCTGATAACGCGCCACTTCCGTTCCCAAAAAACCTTGCAACCCTCTCCGCGACGAACCTTTCTCGTAGTAGGCGTTCTCAATCATAAGTTCCTCATAAGCGCGCAGATCCACCCAGCCGAGGCCCGGTTCAAAGCCGTTGTAATCCCGCAATACATCGGGGAACGGAGTGTTGCGCAAGTCGGGCGATCGCAACAAGTAGACCGGGGCTTGCGGAACGATCTGGAAAGCCGCTGGATGGCGCAAAGAGCAAGATAGGAACGTCAGTTGAAAAATAATAACCAGGAAATACCGAATGCCGGTCGACTGTTTGTGCACGCGCCTATCCCATTCTCAAAGCGTTCATCGGGTCTATCTGCATGGCGCGGCGAGCTGGAATAACACTCGCTGCCAATGCCACCAGCACAAAAACAACTCCCGTGACGACAAACGTCGTTGGATCGGTGGCGCTGACCTCGAACAGAAGATTCTTCATGATGCTCGTGAGCACAAAAGCTCCCCCGATACCCAGCCCCACCCCCGTCACTGCCAAAGCAAGCCCTTGATTGAGTACCAGCTGCAAAATGTCGCTTTGTTGCGCCCCCAGGGCTCTTCGAATGCCCATCTCTTGTGTTCGTTGCGCCACCGAACAAGCGATCACACCGTACATTCCGACCAGCGAGAGCAACAAAGCCATTCCCGCAAACGTACCCAGCAGAATTGCCGTCAATCGCCGCTGTCCCAGTGTCGCTTCCAGGATGTCGTCCATGGTCCTCACATCGGAGACCGGCTGGTTGCTGTCGACCGCCAACACTGCACGGCGGACTGCGTGAACGAAAGTCCACGGGTTACGCGCGGTGCGCAGCGCCAGGTAGGCAACCTGCGGCGCGTGTACTACATTAGCGACGTAAAATTCTGGGCCGCTATCGGCGCTCAGATCTGCCTCGTGAACATCCCCCACGATACCTGCGATTTCCATCGGCCCGGTGTGATCGACTCCTTCCTGCAAATGTTGACCGATCGGGCTCAAGCCTAATGGATATGCTGGCCAGAAACGCCGGGCAAAATTTTCGTTGATAATCACTGCGCGGTTGGCAGAGAAGGTATTGTCCTGCTCCGTAAACTCGCGCCCTCGTCTTAATGGAATATGCAGAGTGCGAAAATACCCTGGCGTCACGCTCTGCAGCCGGGCTGTTGGCTGCAGGCTGCCGTCAACTACCGGTTGGCCTTCGACCAGGACATTTGTGCCCAGCCAGCCTGCTGTCGTCGGCATCGTCATCGCGACCGTGGCGCTACGTACACCGGGGATCGCTTCCACACGCCGCACGACTTCGCGAAAGAAGACTGCCCTCTTCTGATCCGTGCCATACTCGGCCGGCGGCAACGCGATCTTCATCGTCAATACATTCGCTGATTCGAACCCTGGATCGATAGACCGTAAATGCGCGAAGCTTTTCAGCAGCAGGGCCGCGCAGATTAACAAAATAATCGACAGGGAAATCTGCCCTATCACCAGCAATCCCCGCGCGCTTACCCCAAGCCACGTGCGTCGCCCGCCTGATCCATGCCCCGCGCCCGCGCCACTCTCTCGCAACTCGATCGCCAGGTCCCGGCGTGAAGCGCGTAACGACGGGAATAGCCCAAACAGAATGCCGGTCGCAATAGACAGAGCAAGCGTGAATCCCAGCATCATTCCATCCAGGCGAATGGGCGGCGTACCAGGCATATTGAGGGCGCTCACATGTCGAATTCCGGTGAGTGCCCACGCCGCTAACAAGCTGCCGGAGATGCCGCCTCCGACGGCCAATACCAGGCTCTCGGACAAAAGCTGCCGAACCAGCCTGCCTCTGGCAGCGCCGACTGCTGCACGCAAGGCAAATTCGCGCGAACGTGAGTTTGCTCGCGCCAGCAAGAGCCCTGCGACATTGGCGCACGCAATCAGCAACACCAAAGCCACCGCTCCAAACAAAATCCAGAGCGTCGGTCGCAGGTCTGCCACGAGTAGGGTCTGGAGCAATGTCGTATGTATCGCCAACCCTGGCCGGGAATCCATGTTGCCCGGGTGAGCACGTACATATTGCCGGTTCAACACATCGAGTTCTGCCTGCGCTTGCTGCAGAGTCGTTTGCGGCTTCAATCTTGCGAATACTGTGAGCGGCGTCAGGTACGGCCAGAATCGCGCGGGCAAAACCGACCATTCCGTGGGCTTTGTCACCCATAAGTCCGTGTTCGTAAAAGGAAATGAAAATCCCGGCGGCAGAACTCCCACTATCGTGTAAGGCAGCGAATTGAGCGTCGCCGATTCACCGGCAATTTGCGGATCGCCCTGAAAGCGCCGTTTCCAAAGCGCCGAGCTAATCATCATCACCGCGGGACCCTCGGGCGTACTCTCCTCTGGCAGAAAGCCGCGGCCTGCTACCGGCGTAACCCCTAGCGTTTGAAAGAAATTCGCCGAAACGCGCGCACCCTTAATGGCTTCCGGCCCTCCCCGGCCGGAGAGTGACATGTCTTCCTGTAACTTCAGATATGCTCCGATGGCGCTGAAGGATCGCGCAGTCTTCCGCAATTCTTCCACTCGCGGCGGCAACAGAGCGCCACCGCGCTCATTCTTGTGAACGTCGTCCACCGAAATGCGCACCAGTCGCTCTGGCTCTGGATACACGAGTGGCTTCAGGAGCACACCTCGAATGACAGTAAAAATCGCCGCGTTGCCGCCGATCCCGAGCGCCAGTGTCAGCACCGCCGTCAAGGCGAAAGCACGATTCTTGCGCATCGTTCGCAGGGCGTACCGCACGTCTTGCCAGGTTGTTTCGAGAAAGGAGAAACTGTTCATCCGGTACACCTGCTCGCGGATTGCAGTCGCATTGCCAAGTTTCCGCCGTGCCGCCGAATACGCCGCCTCCCGCGACATTCCGCGCGCTATGTTCTCTTCGGTTTCGCCTTCGATGTAGAACCGAAGTTCTTCGGCGTTTTCAGTCAGCCGTTGTGCCCGGCGAAAAACCCGCCATTTCATCCGTCTACTCCGTCGCCGGTTTTAATATGCGGCCGATTCCAATCACGAGCCGCTCCCACCGCGAAGTGGCGGCGGCCAATTGCTTTCGGCCCCTTGCAGTCAGCCGATAGTATTTCGCCTTTCGATTGTTTTCTGAAGTGCCCCAGAAAGAAGCGATCCATTCGCGATCCTCTAATCGATAAAGCGCCGGATAGAGAGAGCCGTGCTCTACTTGCAGCACTTCCTGCGAGCCTTGCTCAATGATGCGAGCGATCGCGTGACCATGCGCAGGACCGAGAATGAGAGTCTGCAGAATCAGCATGTCAAGAGTTCCTTGCAACATGTCCCCTTCCGAACTATTTCTTCTGGACATTTCTCTGCAGATCATTCTATAGCACTCTCGGTATGTGCTTCTACTGGAGTCAAAACCCCAATAGCAGCCTCGCTTCTACACGCCTGGCAAGAGATCCACTAGAATTGCATACCAAGAGTAAGAAAAGTAAGAGCGAGATGCTGATGGGACGAGGTGATGTCCAAAAGAATGGAGTGGTCCGTTTTCTCCCGGTGTCCTATTCCGCATTGGCCGAGTCTTTGCCGACTTCCCGCCACAGCGAAGACTTTCAGGCTTCACTGCTTTGGCACGATCCCAATGCTACTATCGACCGACAACGGCGACCGGCGTGCTTAATCAAGGCCTGACGCTTGAAAACCGAGGAGAAACGACGATGAAATTGGCGCGGGCGACATTGATTCTTGCCCTGTCCTCAGCAGCGGCCTGGGCTCAGGTCAATGCGGGCGAGCAGCAGCCCGAAGCCGGCCTGCCTTTCAACCTAACCACTGTCGCCACCTTTGAATTGCCCTGGCGGCTGGCCTTCCTTCCCGACGGCCGCATGCTCATTACCGAAAAGGTCGGACCCGTGTGGCTGGTGTCCCAGCAGGGAGAGAAGACCCCGGTGGCCGGTACGCCCCCGGTCTATTGGGAGGGCCAGAATGGCATGCTCGGCGTCTTCGTCTCGCCCCATTTCGCCACCGACCAGAGTATCTATCTCACCTATGCGGAACCCGGTGACTATGGCGGCGGCCTGGCACTGGCCCGCGCCAAACTGCGCACCACCGCCAAGTCGGCTCGACTGGGAGACCTCACTGTTTTGTGGCGTCAGTTGCCCAGGGGCAAAGGCGGCCAGGAAGGCGCCCAGCTTGCCTTCTCGCCCGACGGCCAGTATCTATTCCTCACAGTCGGCGATCGTCAGCGCTTCACTCCAGCCCAGGATCCGGACCAGCCCGAAGGCAAGGTCCTGCGCCTCACCCTGGATGGCAAACCCGCACCCGGCAATCCTAACTTCGGCAAAGCCGGCGCTCCCACTATTCCTCTCATCGATCCGCCCAGCGACACCGAAGCCGCCAAGACCGCCAGGGTGGTGAGCACCTACACTTTTCCCGACGGCAATCGAACACCGGCTGAAACCTGGGCCGTCGGCATCCGCACACCGTATGGACTGGCCTTTTCGCCCACCGGTGAATTGTGGGAACTCGAGCATGGCCCGCGCGGCGGCGACGAACTAAACCTGATTCAGCCGGGCAAAAACTATGGCTGGCCGCTCGTCTCCTATGGCAGGAACTATAACGGCGTACCCATTCCCAATCCCGACACGCGGCCCGACTTGGCGAAACCCGTCATCTATTGGGTGCCGGTGATCGCGCCGGGCAATATCATGTTCTACCGCGGTACTCAGACCTTCCCGCCCTGGAACGGCAACGGTTTCATCAGCGGCCTCAGCAGCAAAGCTCTCATCCGTGTCATCTTCGATGGCCATGGCGGCGCCAAAACCGCCGAGCGCTGGGACGTCGGCCACCGCATCCGCGACGTGGAAGAAGGCCCCGATGGCTCGCTGTGGATGCTCGAAGACGCCAATCCCGGCGCACTGATTCATGTCACGCCCAAGTGATTCCAGGGAGAATAACCATGTCTATTGCGCACCTTCGACGCCTCTCTTCTTGCCTTGCTCTCATGGCCGGCTTTGCGCAAGCTGTATTGCCGGCCGATATTTTGATTGCCGACGCAAAATCGCAGCCGGAAAGCCTCACCGTCGCCCCCGGCGGCATACTGATCGTCGGCAGCGCCAGCACACCCTTTGTCTACAAGGTGAGCGCCGGCGGATCTACCGCTGAGAAGTTTATCGACGCTAGTGCCGAAGGCGCCGGGACATTTTTTTTCGGCATGCTGGCGGATCCCTCCAGTCGCACCTTGTGGACCTGTCAACTCACTCCCGTGCCGAACACAAAGCCGGTGCAGCGCCACACCGCCTTGCGAGGCTTCGATCTTTCCACCGGCGCCGCCAAGATCCGCTGGAACCTGCCAGGCGACAATAGCACCTGCAACGATTTTGCCATCGGACCGGATAAAGCTCTCTACATAACGGATACCGCCAACGGCAAGATTTACAAGCTCCCGTCCGGTGCTTCCACCGCGGAACTCTTCCTGGAGCACCACGCGCTCATCGGCGTTGATGGCATCACCTTCCTAAATGGCACGCTCTACGCCAACAACGTCATCTCGAACAATCTCTACCGAATTCCAGTAGACGCGAGCGGCAAGCCCGAGGCGCCCATCGATATCTGGATGGATCAGCCGGTAAAAGGTCCTGATGGAATGCGCGCGGCTAACGGTAAACTCATCGTCGCGGAAAACGCCAGCGGCAGGATTTCGGCCCTCACCGTGAACGGAGATAAGGCAAGCGTCACGGTGCTCAAGGAAGGCCTTGAAACTCCAACCGGTGTCGAACCCGCGGGCAACACTCTCTGGATCGCGGAGCGCGGCGCCGGCAAGGCCGTCTCGATTCCCATGCCCAATTGACATTCTTGAATCGCTGCGCGGCGCCTTTCAACCGACTGTTAGCAGCTCTTCAAAAAATGCGCCATCATGGCTACAGTTCGAGTGAAAACTTTAGCACGGCATCGTGGTGATCACGATCCACACCCATTTCCCCAACCGCATCGAACATCATTGCCGCCCTGCGTTCAATCAGGGCAGAAAACATTCTGGCCTTGTTGGGGTACAAATCGTACAGAGTCTCAAGTGAGCAGCCGGAATCAGCATGTCAAGAGTCCGTTGCAACATGTCCCCTTCCGAACTATTTCTTCTGGACATTTCTCTGCAAATCATTCTATAGCACTCTCGGTATGTATTTCTAGTGGAGCAAGGAGCGTAGAACCTATACCAACTGTGTTTGCAGAGCCACTTGCCGCCAGGGAGCGGTTCGATATTGCTATGTTGCGACGAAAATAGCGTAAGTAGCTAGCCGTTTTCGACGGGCCTTTATATTCACTACGCCGTATCAATGAGTCGTTCCTGTCCTACCCTGAGAACGGGGTCGTGCTCCGCACTTTGTCGCCGCCTGCTCATTCCGAATCGACGGAAGCACCTGTCTCGCCGGTGGTCGAAATACCAGGGCTGCCGTTTCTAGGCCTTTTTCTTTCGTTGCGTCGTGATCCTCTCGCCTTGTTCTCTCGCCTGCTGCAACAGCACGGCGACAGAGTGCAATTTCGGGTTCTCGGCAGAAAGGTCCTTTTGCTTTGCCACCCTCAGGATTTGGAGCAGGTCTTGGTAAGAGATCGCGACCGCTACGGGCGCTCGGCCGAAGTGCTCGCTCTCCGTTCACTGTTCGGCCACGGCCTTCTTGCCAGTGAAGGCGCATTGTGGAAAGACCAGCGCACCATGCTTCAGCCCAGCTTTCAACACAGCGCAATGAGGCTGTATACATCCATCATGTTGCAGCGCATTTCAAGTCAGATTGCGCACTGGCATGTGGGCGAAATCCTCGACATACATGAACGCATGATGCAGTACACCCGTGAAGTCATCTGTGCCGTGCTGTTTGGAAATGCGTTGACCGTCCGCCATCGTGAGATCGGCGATGCGGTGTCGGTGGTCTTCGGAGATCTCAGGTCCGAGATTCTGTATCTATCCCTGTGGCGGCGGCTGCCGTTCTCGCGCAACCGGCGATGGGATCGCGCCGCTACCCTTCTTCACCGCTCGATCCAACAGGTCATCGAAACCCGGCGCGCATCGGGCGACTCCGGCGACGATCTGCTAGGCGATTTGCTTCGTGCTCGTGATCCGGATGGGAACGCCATGTCTGATCAGCAATTGTTGGATGAGATTCTCACCTTCTTTCTCGCCGGACACGAAACCGCCGCTCTTGCTCTCACCTGGAGCGCCTATCTGCTCGCAACATATCCGCCAGCGCAGGACGAGGCGCGCAACGAACTTGTCAACGTGACCGCGGGAGAAACTCTCACCCCCGAGCACTACCCGCGATTGCGCTATTTAACAGCTGTTGTAAAAGAAGCTCTGCGCCTCTATCCGCCCGTCTGGAGTTTGGGACGGAAGCACTTCATCCCGGTGTTCTAAATCATGGTGTTCTGGGAGTTCATCAGGTCCGGGAGAAAACCGATCTTTGGCTCTGTCTCTATCAGCTGCATCGGGATCCCCGTTGGTATTCCGATCCCGATCGCTTTCAGCCCGAGCGTTGGCTGACAGGCGAGGCAGTGCCACCCTATACCTATCTGCCATTCGGAATCGGACCCCGCAGTTGCATCGGTCAGCACTTCGCCATGGCCGAAGCCGTACTCGGCTTGGCGGCCATCCTAAAACAATTTCGTCTCTCGCCCACATCCGGCGATCCTGTGAGCTTGAGTCCGTGGATCACCTTGCGACCCAAACAGCGAATCCACCTGCGACTAGACCCCGCGCCCGCCACCCCAAACAATCACAGCAGTGATACAGTGCCAGCGTGACGCGTCTTTCCTTCCTGCTCATCGCCTTCGTATTTGGCCTCTCGGCCGCTGACATCTCCGCCCCTCATCTCGAAAAACGCGGCGCGGCTACCCAGCTCATCGTTGATGGCAAACCCTTCCTCATGCTCGCCGCCGAACTGCACAATTCCAGCAGCTCCAATCTCGATTACATGAAACCCATCTGGCCGCGCCTAGCCGCCATCCCGCTCAACACCGTCCTCACGCCCATCTCCTGGGAACTCATCGAACCTACCGAAGGCAAATTCGACTTCACCCTCGTCAACGGCCTCCTCGCGCAAGCCCGCGAGCAAAATCTCCACATCGTCTTCCTCTGGCTCGCGAGCTGGAAAAACGGTATGTCGAGCTACGCTCCCGCCTGGGTCAAAAGCGATACCAAACGCTTTCCGCGCGTTATCGAGAACGGTCATGAAGTCGAAATCCTCAGCACGCTCGGCAAAGAAACCGAAACCGCCGATGCGCGCGCCTTCTCCTCTCTCATGCATCACATTCGCGAAGCCGACACCAACCACACCGTTCTCATGATGCAGGTCGAAAACGAAGTCGGCGTACTCGGCGCAGGCCGCGATCGCTCGCCCGCCGCCAACCGCGAATTCCTTGCCCCCGTTCCCGCCGGACTGCTCCACTACCTTGCCGCCCATCGCGACACCCTCTACCCCGAACTGCGCGATCTCTGGGAGCAGTGCGGTTCCAAAACGTCCGGCCCGTGGGAAGAAGTCTTCGGGTCCACCCCGCGCACCGACGAAATCTTCATGGCTTGGCACTACGCCCGCTACGTCCATGCCGTCGCCCGCAGCGGCAAAGCCGCCTACTCGCTTCCCATGTACGTCAACACCTGGCTCGCCGGCGAAGACACGCCGCCTGGCGAATATCCCAGCGGAGGGCCGCAACCCCGCGTCGTCGATATCTGGAAAGCCGCCGGTTCTTCCCTAGACATCTACTCGCCCGACATCTACAAGCCCGACTTCGCAGCCTGGTGCCTGCGCTACAACCGCGCCGGTAATCCCCTTTTGATCCCTGAAGCCAACGGTGGCGTCACAGCCGCCGCCAACGCCTTTTACGCCTTCGGCGAACGCGCCGCCCTCGGCCTCTCTCCCTTTGCCATCGATTCCTCGAACGACAAAGAAAACGCGCTCGGCAAGAGCTACGCCGCGCTCGCTCAGCTCATGCCCCAAATTCTCGCCGCCCAAAGCGCCGGCGACATGCACGGTTTCGTCCTCGATAAAGATCACCCCTCCATCGAATTCGTCATGCACGGCTACACCCTGCAAATCAGCCTCGACCAGGTCTTCGGCTACAAAGCCCAAAACGGCTTCGGCCTCATCATTGCTACCGGCGCTAATGAGTTTCTAGGCGCAGGCAAAGGCTTTCGCGTGCTCTTTCAACCACGCGCCGCCGGTGCGCCGCAAGCCGGACTCGCTTCCATCGAAGAAGGCCATTTCGACGGCGACCACTGGATCCCCGGCCGCCGCCTCAACGGCGACGAAAGCGACCAGGGCAGCTACTGGCGCTTCGACCAGCGCCAGATCAATATCGAAAAAGCTGTCCCCTATCGCTTCCAATAAGCGTCAGCTAACAACGTTCCAGCTATCCAGGGATGGGGCCCGGATACCACTCGTCAAACTTACACCGGGCCTGCGGTTCACCCACACTAACTTCCTCAAATAATGCAAGTTCCTCTCCAACGAATACAGTCGGAGTGGCCTCAGCGTTGGACCTCGCTGCAACACCAGTCAGTCCGGCCGCGTGTGCGTCTCGTGCAATCGCTTGGCAAGATGGCCAGGTTACGCCGTAAGGAAAATTGTCGGCAAAGCCAAGCGCCGCTATCCCCTCACGGGTGCACGCGTCGAGAGCATTGCCTTGAGGAACGTCGAACGTAACAAGTTCTGGGCGCGCGTCCGGCAACAAGTCAAACAGCTTAATGACTCGCCCAGAGTGTTGAGCCCGCGCATTCGCGGCCGCGACATGGACCGTGGCATTTAGGTAAAGAGCGCCGAATTCACCCGCCGGGTTCCAGCGACCGCCTCGTTGCTTCGAGTAAGCCGTGTCGGCCGGATCTGTCCACTCTGGCGCGACTACTCGATAGTACGGGCCTCCGCGAGTAACCGTGCGTTGTACGCTCACTCACGTCCCGCTGTAACTGAATAGCCGTCCGAGATACGCGTAAATCGGATCGACCCCATCCGTTCGCAATGTCTCAAGAATGGTCCGATTGCCAAGCCATGCATCGGGTGTGCGCACAATTTCCGGAATGCGAGACGCTATCACACGTTTCCGAAACACCTGCGCGAGATCCAGTAGACGCTCTACTGAAGCACGTTTGTCGCGCGGTATCCCTCGCGTTTCCCATTCGCTGATAGATTGAGCACGACGCCCCAGCAGATCGGCTATTTCAGATCGGGTGAGTCCAAACACCTCGCGGATTTCGTCGAGTCCATTGACGGTCGCCTTCATGTATACCCAGAATATCATGCAAGTTCGGAGCCTCTCAGGTTCCGAGTAATCAGGTCAGGCCACCCCAAACACTTCCATAACTATCGGCGCCTCACAACAAACCTGCATCCAAAAGCTTACAAAACATTTCAGTCGCGTGACGCGCCAACACTTCCTGTTGCTTTCGCGATTCCGCGCCGCTGTCCAGCCCAAGCGTAAATCGCTGCGTGATGCTGCCGGTCAGCAGAGCCATGAATGTCTCGGCGGCACGTTTGCAGTTTCTTACCGAGATCGTGCCATCGCGCCGCTTCTTGTTTAAATATTGAGCCAGTACTTGATGCGCCCGGCCCGGTCCTTCCCGCCAGAACAGTAACCCCAAGTCTGGAAATGCCGGAGATTCAGCGATGACAACGCGATGAAGTTCCCGGTTCTCTGGACGCATCATCATGGCATACAGTTCGAGTGAGAACTTGAGCAGGGCCTCATGGTGATCACGATCCACACTCAACTCCCCCACCGCATCGAACATCATCGCCGCCCGCCGTTCAATCAGGGCCGAGAACATGCTGGCCTTGTTCGGGTACAAATCGTACAGTGTCTCGAGCGAGCAGCCGGCCTTTCTCGCGATCGCCCCCATCGTCGCTCGAGAAAATCCCAGCTCCAGAAAAACCGCGGTCGCTGCGTCATGCAGTTGCTTCTGACGCTTCTCCATATTGGCTGCAGACAACCGTCCCCGTTTCGATCTTCCCGTTCTCTCCATACCCTTCGCCATACGCTCCATGCTATCTGAACTGATGATCCGGTAACGTATGTTACGCTACTGGATAGTCGCTGCGATGAATAAAAAACAATGACTCGCTTCACCACAAGGCTGTATCTGTGTCATTGGCGGGTTTAAACGATGCCCGCACATACGGAAGGTCAAAGGAAACATATGCCGACTACTCGCTTTAACACCACACTGGAAGCTATCAAAGGTGGGGTCCAGAACTTTACGATCGAGAAAGCCACGTCCAATATCGAAGGCTGGGAAGATTACCTTTCCAAGCACGATCACGAGGGCGTGAAGAAGGTTGTTCAGGATTTGGGCAAGCTCAAAAAGCTGCTGAACTCGGACAAAATCGAAGGTGAGGAAGTCAAGAAGCTCCTTTCGAAAATGGGCAAAGAGACAGTAGCGGTTGCGGGCGACGACCAGAACGCGAATGCCGGTCACATCCGTGAGCTCGGCGAGGCGCTTTCACAGGCTTCAAAGTAGAAAAAGGGCAGGGGCGTCTATCACGGTGCTCCCTGCCTGACTCTTCGTAGTTGTCTGCAACGAAATTAAGAGTTTCGTATCTAAACAGAACAGGAGAACGCCACTGCTTGCCGTCTAGTGATTCCGCGGAAAACTGGAAACCCAAATATAATCCCTGGCTCATCGCAGTAGTTGTTGCGCTGGCGGCGTTCATGGAGGTGCTGGACACCAGCATCGCCAACGTCGCATTGCCTTACATTTCAGGCGGACTCGCCGCCAGCCAGGATCAAGGCACCTGGGTCTTAACAACGTATCTCGTCGCCAACGCCATCGTCTTGCCCATCAGCGGCTGGATAACCACGATTATGAGCCGGAAAAAGTTCTTTCTCATCTGCATCGGCCTGTTTACCGCCAGTTCCGTGTTGTGCGGCATTGCGCCCAGCCTGCCCATTCTCCTCATCGCGCGCGCGTTCCAGGGAATCGGCGGCGGCGGCCTCCAACCGATGGCGCAGGCCATTATGGCCGACGTCTTTCCGCCCGAACAGCGCGGCCTCGCCTTTTCTATTTACGGCTTAACCGCCGTCGTCGCGCCCGCCCTCGGGCCTACCCTCGGCGGCTGGATCACCGATAATTACAGCTGGCACTGGATCTTCCTCATCAATCTGCCGGTCGGTCTCATAGCCTTCGCGCTGGTTACGCAGCTGGTCGAAGACCCCCCGTTCCTCGAACGCAGAAAACTCAGCGACAGCCGCTTCGACTATTTAGGATTCTCGGCCCTGGCCCTCGGCATTGCGGCGCTTCAAATCGTGCTCGATAAAGGCCAGGAAGATGATTGGCTCGGCTCGCACTTCATCACCACCCTCGTCATTACCGCCGTTGTCTGTCTGAGCTTTCTTGTTGTCTGGGAGTGGTTTCACAAAGACCCGATCGTCGACGTAAGGCTTTTCAAATACGCGAACTTCAGTACCTCATTCGCCATGATGCTGATGATCGGCGTAATCTACTTCTCCTCGACAGTCCTAATGCCGCAATTTCTCCAGGTCTTGATGGGTTACACGGCCGAGAAGGCCGGCCTGGTAGTCTCCCTCGGCGCAGCGCTCTTGCTGGTGGAGCTACCGATCGTAGGCATCCTCACCCAGAAATTTCCCGCTAAATACCTGATGGCCTTCGGCTGGATCACGCTGGCCGGTGGGCTTTACTTCTCCGTCAAGCTGTTGGATCTCGACATCAGCTTCGGCACCGCTGCCTTGATCATGGTCATGCAGTACCTGCCGCTCGCGTTCCTCTTCATCCCCACCACCACCGCTTCTTACATCGGCGTGCCGCAGAACAAGGGTAGTTCGGTCTCGGGTCTGGTGAATTTCGCCCGCAACATCGGCAGCAGCATCGGCACCTCCATCGCCACCACAGTTCTCGCCCGCAAAGCCCAGTTTCATCAGGAACGCCTTTCGTCCCACACCGCCGCCGGCGACAGCAATTTTCAAAGTCTCTGGAATAGCCTCACCCAGTCTCACCAGCTGCAAAGCGGCGTCGGAAAAGCCGACGCGCAGAACGGCGCGCTCGCTCAGATTTACCAGACCCTGCAATCGCAGGCCTCCGTTTTGTCCTACATGGATGCCTACTTCCTGCTCGCGCTCGCCGCCGGCTTGATGTTCCTGCTCTCCTTCGCCCTTCGCAAAAACGATCCAAAAACAACGGAGCAACACGCTGCTCACTAACCAGGTCCGTTTCTCGACAAAATTCCGCACCATGATCTATTACGTTCCATTCCGTCAAGAACTTTCCAAACTTCTCGTTCTCTTTCTTGCTACGACGACTCTCAGCGTCCTCGTCTTCGCACAGCAGCAGCCGGGAGCAACCTCATCGCAGAGCACGCCGCAAGCCTCGCAACTCCCAGTCTCCGGGCGTACCGCTCAGTCTTCCGGCACCGTTAACACCCAACAATCGACGGGGCAGGGCACCGGAGCCAGCGTGGTTCAGCCGTCCTTGCAAGTGTCCGGTACCTACTCCGGGAGCGCTGCGGGACCTGAACTGCCGGCCGGAGAAGTGAAGCTGGGCCTGGCCGAAGCCGTGCGGCGCGGCTTGCAGGTCAATCTCGGAAGCCTGACGGCCGATACCTCCTCGCAGACGGCGCGTGCGCAGCGCGCCCAGGCTTTCAGCCAGCTACTGCCTCAAATCTCCGCCAATCTCGGCGCTACCGAGACCCAGGTCAACCTGGCCGCCTACGGCTTAAACGGCGTGGGCGGGGGCATGATCCCCACCGTTGTCGGCCCCTTTCATTACGTGCAGGGAGAAGGTGCGGTGAACTGGAACGCCTTGAACTTCACCCAACTTCGTAACTATCAATCCAGCAAGCAGCTTGAGAAAGCTGCCGTGTTCGATCTGCACAATGCGCGCGATCTGGTGGTCTTAGCGGTCGGAGGAACCTACTTGCAGGTCATTTCCGACATCGCGCGTGTCGACTCCCAGCGCACCCAGGTCAAGTATGCGCAAGCCGTGTTCAACCAATCTTCTTCACAGCTCCAGGCCGGCACCAACACGCGCATCGATGTCACGCGCAGCCGCGTGCAACTCCAAACCGAGCAGGAACGGCTTATCTCTCTCGAAGCCGATTTGCGGCAGCATAGAATCTCTTTGGCGCGCTTAATCGGCATCCCGCTCGATCGCCAGCTGACGCTTACTGAGCCGTTCGAATATCGCGAACTGCACCCGGTAGACGAAATGGCCGCGCTGCGCGATGCCTTCGCTCATCGCTCCGATCTGCACTCGGCCGAGACACAGGTGAAAGCAGCCGAGCTGGCGGTCGCCGCCGCCAGGGCGGAGCGCTATCCCTCCATTACCGGCAGCGGCAACTATGGAGCAATCGGCACCGCCCCCAACAATTCGCATGGCGTGTTTACCGCTACCGCCACCGTCAACATTCCCATCTATACCGGCGGCCGCACCCGCGCCGACATCCAACAGGCCGAAGCCGCCCTGAAACAGCGCCAGTCCGAGTTTCAGGATCAGCGAGGTCAGGTCGAGCAGGATGTCCGCAACGCTCTCATTCAATTACAGACCGCCATCGGTCAAACACAGCTGGCGGAAAGCAACCGCAAGTATGCGCTCGACACCTTAAATCAATCTCGCGACCGCTTTGAAGCCGGAGTCACCAACACCGTGGAAGTAGTGCAGGCCCAACAGCAGGAATCGTCCGCTGAGTCCGACTACGTATCCAGCCTCTACGCCTTCAATCTCGCGCGCCTCACCCTCGCTCGCGCCACCGGCCAGGCCGAGCAGAATGTCGGCGCTCTGTTTGCCGGCGCTCACCCATAATCCGCGCATCAATACTAGATAACAACCCTCTGGAGAGCACATCAGATGAGTAATACAACCGAAACACAAGAACCACCAACCAGTCAGCCCCCGGCCGGTAACAAGGACCAGCAGCCTGCTGACGCCAAAAGCAACGGCGAAAAAGACCAGAAAAAGGAGCAGACTCCCGAGGAAAAAGCCAAGCGAACGCGCGCCCTGCTCATCTTCGGCGCAATCCTTCTGGTAGCAGCTATCGGCGGCCTCTTGTATTGGCTGCATGCCAGAAATTTCGAGAATACCGACGATGCCCAGATCGATGGCAATCTGAGCCCCGTCGGCACGCGCATCGACGGAACCATCATCAAAGTCTATGTCCAGAACAATCAGACCGTCAAAGTCGGAGATCCGTTAGTCGATCTCGACCCGCGCGACAACCAGGTCTCGCTTGATCAGATCGAAGCGCAGGTCAAGCAGGCGCAAAGTAACTTGCTTTCGCAACGGCCCAATGTGCCGATCACGCAGGTTCAAAATTCGACCAACATTCTTTCCGCGCGCGCCGATGTGGTGAGTTCGGAGGCCGGGATCGCCACCGCCGAGCGTGACAGAGACCAGACAGCCGCCCAGGTCGTTCAAACCGAAGCCGCCAATAACAGAGCGCAAAACGACCTCAAACGCTACAAGCTTCTGGTCGATAAACAGGAGATCTCGAAAGCGGATTTCGATCAGTACGAATCCACCGCCAAGCAGGCGGCTGCCAACCTGGTTGCCATGCAATCCGCTCTGCTGGCAGCCGAACGTACCGTCGATCAGCGGCGTGCGCAACTCGACCAGTCGAAAAGCAGACTGACGCAGAACGAACAAACCGCCGTGCCACAGCTACTCATCAGGCGCGCCTCCGTGCAGCAGCAGATCGCCAACTTGAAGTCCGCGGAAGCACAGCGTGAGCAGGCGCTTCTGAACATCGATTACACCAAAATCAAAGCGACCGTTGCAGGCATCGTGATGAAGCGTTCCGCGCAGGTGGGCAGCCGGGTCCAGGCCGGTCAGCAGCTGCTGACCATTTCTGAAATAAGCGACCTCTGGGTGACCGCCAACTTCAAAGAAACGCAGTTGCTTCTCATGCGCCCCTCTCAGCACGTCAACATTCACGTAGATTCCCTCGACCGTGACTTTCGAGGCACGATCGAAACCATCGGCGGCTCAACCGGCTCTGTCGCCAGCACCCTGCCTCCCGAGAACGCCACGGGCAATTACGTAAAGGTAGTGCAGCGCATCCCGGTCCGTATCGCTATCGAGCCCAATCAGGAAGGCTCTGACCGCCTCCGGCCCGGCATGTCAGTCGAACCGAAGGTTCGCGTTCGAGACTGAAGCCCTTCCATGTGGAGCGGGTCTCCAGACCTGCAATGCCGCCATTCGTGGCGGCATCCAATCAAAGTAAAAGGAGAATCACAACATGTTTTTCGTAGCAGGAATTACCGGAAAAGTGGGTGGAGCGGCTGCGCGGCAGCTGCTCAAAGAAGGTAAGACGGTGCGAGCCCTGGCCCGCGACCCAAAGAAAGCAGCCGAGTGGTCGCAGCAGGGCGTCGACATCCGCCAGGGAGACTTCAACGATGCTGCCGCTATCACTGGAGCGCTGCAAGGAGTCGAGGGAGCGTTCCTGATGGTGCCCCCGTTCCTCGCTCCCTCACCGGACCTCTCAGAGGCAAAGGCCATCGTCGCCAGCTTCCGCGAAGCTCTAAAACAAGCGTCTCCGCCACGACTGGTAGCCCTCTCCTCGATCGGCTCCCAGCAAAGCAGCCGCCTCGGCATGATCACCGCGACTCACCTCCTTGAAGAGGGCCTGAGCGACTCGCCCTTTCCAACCGCCTTTATCCGCGCCGGCTCATTCCTGGAGAACTATCTATACGCCCTCAAGTCTGCCCCTTCCACTGGTCGCTTCGACACCTTCCTCACGCCAGCGAATCGCCCGGTGCCGATGGTTGCCACCGACGACATCGGCAACGAGATTGCCCGTCTGCTCGTCGCCGGCTGGAGCGGCAAGAAGATCATCGAACTCGGCTCTCCGGCTAGCCCGGACGATCTCGCCCGCGCCTTGAGCGAGGTGCTCGGCCGGACCGTTCAAGCACAATCCATTCCTCGTGAGCAGTGGACCGCCAGCTTACAAGCCCAAGGCATGCCGCCCGGCGGCATCGCGCCCTTCGAGGAAATGGAGGACGGGTTTAATTCCGGTTGGATCGCTTTCGGCATGCCCGGCACTGAACAAATAGCCGCCACCGTCACTCCCGCCCAAGTCTTTGCTAAAGCAAAAACGAACTGAAAATTCCCCATTCTTACCGTCCCTCATCCCCATCGCATCCTCCCGCACCATGTCTCTGTCCCCCTCAGCCGCCCACTTCCCCGCATCGGGAGAATACCCGAACCGTCTTCTCGGGCCCTCTCCCAAAACTATGCTAAGTTACTGACAATAAATAAGAAAATTTCTTTTCATTCACGTGTGATCGTCTGCCCCGCGCACCCCTCCTGCCAAAACCCGTAGTTACCGTCCACTCCTTTTATGGACGGTAAAAACTATTCCTTCTTCGCCGTCTTCTTCACCGCCTTCTTACGCGCCCCCGCTGCCGCCTTCGTGTTATTCACAAACTGCTTTCCCGCCCGCGATCCCTTTTTCTTCTTCTCATTGGTCGCTGCCTTCTCTTTCGCACTTAGCTGCTCCCAGGCCTTCTCCGGCAGATAGCGCGCCGTGCCGCCTTTCCTCCGCGCCTGCTTCTTATCCGACGTGCCCCACTTCTCGTCTCCCCACTTCTCCAAACTCTTCTGCGGCGCGCTCTTCGCCTTCTTGTAACCCCCACCCTCCTTCTCATATTCCTGCGCGACTAGCTGCGCCTTTCGTGCGCTCCACTGTCCCGGGTTTCCGCCTTTATCCCCCGCCACCACTTTCTTCTTCACCTTCTCCCGCAACTCCGGTTTCGTATACCGCTCTGGATCCGATGTTTTCTTCTTGGCCATAGTCTTTTTGTCAGGGATGCCAACCGCCCGCCCCCGCGCTCAAAATACTCGCAGAGGCTATCCGTTGTTATCCTGATATTTCTGCGACTCCTTCTCCTCTGTATCTCGCTTTGCGGAGCGCTCGCCTGTGCTGCCGCATCGCTTCCCCCGAACTCCCTGATCGACATCCTGCAGCGCGAGCTCAACCGCGAGTTCACCGCCCTCAAAGCCAAAGCCGACCCCGCTCCCTACTTCCTCGCCTACGAAGTCACCGACCAAAAATCCTCTTCCGTCTCCGCCTCCATGGGCGCGCTCGTCGATAAGTCACAAAACCATCAGCGTGGCGTCGATACCACCATCCGCGTTGGCTCTCCCAAGTTCGACAACTATCATCCGTATCAAGGCGCGCCCATCCGCTTCACCACCTTTACCGGCCTAAGCCTCGACGACGATGCCAACCAGATCGACCGCACCCTCTGGGCCACATCCGATCACGTCT
Organism: Bryobacteraceae bacterium; assembly: GCA_965277435.1. Classification (GTDB taxonomy): domain Bacteria; phylum Acidobacteriota; class Terriglobia; order Bryobacterales; family Bryobacteraceae; genus Bog-105. Next base: position 1,063,902 of record OZ255821.1, read on the forward strand.
ACCGCCTCGCCTCCCGCCGCTACCTCCAGCTAAAAACCGACAACCAGCTGCTCGCCCAACAGGCTGCGCAGGACGCCGACTTTTCGTCCGACGAGCGCGCCTCCTACTCGCAGTTGCCGCCCAGCTTTCGCTACAACACCGACGAATGGGCCGGCAAGTTGCGCGCCTGGTCCGCCATCTTCAATCAGCACCCCAAGATTCTCGGCTCCGGCCTCAGCTTCCACGCACAACGTGAAATCCGCACGCTCGTCAATACCGAAGGCACCGCCGTCCAACTCGGCAGCAACTTGTTTCGCGTCGAAATGCAAGGCGCAGCCGTCGCCCCCGACGGCATGGAACTCAGCGATTTCTCAAGCATCGAGGCTACCGATCCCGCCCACCTCCCGTCCGATAGCGTCATCCAAAGCAAAGTCCAGGCCCTCGCCGAAAAGCTCGATCAACTCGTCGCGGCCCCGCCCGCCGAACCCATCGTCTGCCCGGCTATTCTGTCCGGTCGCGCCTCCGCCGTCTTCTTTCACGAAATCTTCGGCCACCGCGTCGAAGGCCATCGTCAAAAAGATGTCTCCGAAGGCCAGACCTTCACCAAAATGCTCAACCAGAAAGTCCTGCCCGACTTCATCAGCGTCGACTTCGACGCCACCCGCAAGGACTACAACGGTGCCGATCTGATTGGCCATTACGAATATGACGACGAAGGCGTCAAATCCCGGCCCGTCAAGCTCGTCGACGCCGGCACCCTCAAGACCTTTCTGCTGTCCCGTTCCCCCGTCGGCGAGTTCCAGCATTCGAATGGTCACGGCCGCCGCCAGCCCGGCTTTGAAGTCATCTCCCGCCAGTCCAACCTCATCGTCGAATCGTCGAAACAGGTCTCTTCGCAACAACTGCGCGCCCTGCTGGTGGCCGAGATCAAAAAGCAGTCCAAGCCCTACGGTCTCTACTTCGAAGAAGTGTCGAGCGGCTACACCACCACTGGACGGCGCGGACTCCAAGCCTTCACCGTCGTCCCGCTGGTGGTCTATCGCGTTTATGCGGATGGCCGTCCCGATGAATTGATCCGCGGCGTCGACATCGTCGGTACCCCGCTCGCCAGCTTCTCCCGCATCCTCGCCACCTCTGACCATGCCGAAGTCTTCAACGGCTATTGCGGCGCCGAATCCGGCAGCATCCCCGTCTCCGCCGTCTCGCCCGCCATCCTAGTCTCCGAAATCGAAACGCAAAAGAAGCCCAACTCCCAGCAGCAGCTCCCCATCCTGCCCCGCCCGGTGGCCGAATGAAACTCCGTCTCTTCACCACTTTTCTATGCCTCACGGCCGTCGCCTACTCCCAATCCAACTGGCAGCAGGACACCGTCCTCCACGCCATGGCCGACGAACTCGCACGCTCCAAGACCCTCTCGCTCAACACCCTCGACAAGCCCTATTTCATCCAGTACACCGCGGAAGAGACCGAGGAACTCATGGTCGATGCGAGCCTCGGCGGCATTACCCGTTCCACCTTGATTCACGTCCGCCGTCCTGGCGTCGCCGTTCGGGTCGGCGATTACAAATTCGACAACACCAACTCGGTCTACTCGCGCCCTGTTCGGTTCGGCCTCTTTCCGCTCGATGACAATTACCTGGCCATGCGCACCACCTTCTGGCGCACCACCGACGTCCTCTATAAAGCGGCTATCGACCAGATCACCCGTAAACGCAACATCGTCCGTGAAGTCGCCGACCCCGACAAGATCGCCGATCTTTCCCCTGCCAAGGCCGCCCAGGTCATCGAGCCGCCCATCAAGCTCAACGTCAACCAGGACGCCTGGAACCAGGCCGCCCGCGCCGCTTCCGCCCGCTTCAGCGCTTATCCCGAAATCACCACCTCCGGCGTAAAGGTCCAAATCCTCTCCGCCACCTATCGCATGCTCAACAGCGAAGGCACCGTCGTCCGCATCCCGCAGGTTCTCAACGAAGTCGAGGTTCGCTCCGCCGCCCGCTCCGGTGATGGCCATCGTGTCTGGAACCATCAGTTTGTCGTCGTACCCGACCCCAGCCAGTTACCCGATGCCGGTCAGCTGGCCAAAATCGCCGATTCGGTAGCCGCTCAAACCGCTTCGCTCGCCAAAGCGCCCCTCGCCGAAGACTACGCCGGACCTGTACTCTTCGAGGGCGAGGCTGCCGCCGAAATGATGGCTCAAAGCCTGACCGATGCGCTGGTACTGCACCGCAAGCCCATCGTTCCCCCCGGCGCCAACGAAGCGGCCATGCAGACCATTGACAGCGTCTGGAGCGCCCGCGTCGGATCGAGCGTTACCCCGGACTGGCTCTCCATCTACGACAACCCGCTCGCTAAAGACTTCCACGGAACTCCGCTGGCGGGCCACTACCCGGTCGACGACGAGGGTGTCGTGGCGCAGCGCGTCAACCTGGTCGATAAGGGCAAACTGAAAACGTTTCTGTTCAGCCGAATGCCCATTCGGACCTTCTCGGGATCGAACGGCCACGGCCGCTTGCCTGGTCCCTTCGGGTCCGAAGAACCCGTCATCGGCAACCTTTTCGTCGAAACCACCCAGCCCGTTCCCGAAGCCCAGCTTAAATCGCAGCTTCTCGAAAAAGTAAAGGCAGCCGGTCTCAAATACGGCATCGTGCTGCGCCGCCTCGATTTTCCGTCCACCGCCTCCATCAACGAACTGCAAAGCATGGCCCGGCAGTTGCAAAAGAACGGCACCGCGCGGACCCTGAATCAGCCGCTGCTCGCGTATCGCGTCTACCCGGACGGCCACGAGGAACTGGTGCGCGGTTTCCGCTTCCGCGAGTTCAGCGCCAAAGATCTGCGCGATGTGGCAGCTGCTTCCGACCGGCCGTACGTCCTGAATTATGTGAACAACGGTTCCAGCTTGAACATCGCCGATCTGCGCTCGGAAGCCGCCTTGTCGTCGATCATCTGCCCGTCGCTGCTTTTTGAAAGCATCGAACTGGTTCGGGCCGAAAACGAGGGCGATGCCGCTCCGCTGGTGCCTGTTCCCGCGCTCGTCGCCAGCAGCAAGTAGCTATGCGCATTCTCAGCCGGGCCATCTTCAAGGAAGTCTTTGCCAGCGCGCTGCTCGGGAGCGCGCTTTTCATCTTCGTCCTCTTCCTGCGCACGATTAACAATCTCTCCACCCTGCTCGTCAAGACTTCGGCGCCCCCGGCCGTGGTCGCCCGGCTGCTCCTCTATGCCCTGCCGGCAACGCTGCCTTTTGCTCTTCCATTGGGCGTGCTCGTGGGTGTCCTGATTGGCCTCAGCCGCATGTCGGCCGACAGCGAAATCACCGCTATGCGCGCCTCCGGCGTCTCCAGCGCCACCATCGTTCGCCCAGTCCTCTTATTCGCCACGCTGGCGCTCCTGGTTACCGCCACCGCTTCTCTCTGGCTCACGCCTCTGTCCCTGCATTTGGAAACGAAAGTCGCCCGTAACTTTGCCGCCGCTCAGCTCACCGGCGACATCGAATCGCGCATCTTCAACGAACAGTTTCCGAACATCGTGCTGTACGTCGGCAACGTCAGCGCCGTCGGCAAGCAAATCTTCTGGCATCAGGTGTTTATCGCCGACGTGACACCGGCCGACGAACTGGCGCACGAAGGCAAGAACCGCGGAGCTGGACCCCGCGTCATCGTCGCTGAAGAAGCCATTCCCCATCCCGATCAGCTCAACAACCGCATCATTCTCGACATGCGCAACTTCCGCTCGACCGAGCGCGACAAGGAAGGCAAGGTCATCACCACCGTCGCGCCCACTCAGGTCGAAGCGCTGCAAGCCCAGAAAACCGAAGAGCTGCAGGTCAACAAAACCGTCCAGGAGTTGGACACCGTGCCGCTCTATAAGCGCGTCTACCGCCGCCACGATCTCACGCCCAAAGAGCACGTAGACGCCGCCATTGAACTCCACCAGCGCTTCGCCCTGCCGCTCGCCTGTATCCTGCTTTCGCTGGTAGGCATCCCGCTCGGCATCTCTTCGCGCAAGGGCGGCAAATCTGCGGCTTTTGTCCTGACCGTGTTGCTCGCCTTCCTGTATTACCTGAGCTTCATCACCCTGATCGGATTAGCCAAGAAAGGCAGCCTCCCGGTCCCGCTGGCCGTCTGGACGCCCGATACCGTCTTCCTCATCGCCGGCTTATTCCTGACCTCCCGGCTCGAAAGGCCCGGCGACCAGGACATCGGCTCCTGGTTCAGCGGCGTCATTCAACGCATCTCCAAGCGCCTGAAGTCGCTACGTCCGGTACCCGGGCAGCGCCAGATTCGTATCGGCGGCATCCGGCGCTTCGGCTTACGCCCCCTGCTGATCGACGCTTACGTGCTCAACGGCTTCCTGTTTTACCTAGTCGTCCTGCTCGGCGCGCTGGTCTCTTTAATCGAAGTCTTCACCTTTTTCGAACTTCTGGGAGACATGATAAAGAACGACATCACCATGTCGACCATGATCGATTACCTCTGGCATCTCGCGCCTAGTTTGATCTATCAGGTCACTCCCATCGGGACCCTGTTTGCCTCGCTGATCTGTTTCGGGATCATGACCAAATACAACGAGGTGACGGCCTTTAAAGCGGGCGGCGTAAGCGTGCACCGCCTCGCTGCGCCGGTTTTGGTCGTGAGTCTTCTCATCAGCGGCCTGCTGTTTGCCTTCGACCACTTCTACATTCCCGAGGCCAACCGCCGCCAGGAAATGCTGCGCGCGCAGATCAAGAACAAGCCCGTTGCCACCTATTTGCGGCCGGATCGCCAGTGGGTATTCGGTCAGGGATCGCGCGTCTACAACTACAAGTTTCTCGATCCGCGCAAATTGTTGATGTCCAACGTCAACATCTACGAGCTCGACCCCAAAACGTTCCGCATCGACCATCAGATTTCGGCCGAACGCGCCTCGTGGAACCCGTCAGCGAAGCAGTGGGACTTTCATAACGGGCTGAGCCAGATTGACAGTGAACGGGGCGACGATTACCGCCAGTTTCACGGCAAAACGGCTATCTTTTCCGAGCTAACGGAACCGCCCTCCTGGTTCGCCAAAGAAGAAAAAGAGTACAAGGAAATGAATTTTGAAGAGCTCGGCAGTTACATCCGCGAGTTGCAGCTCAGCGGCATGAACACGGTCCCTTTGCAGGTCCAGTACTACAAGAAATTCGCCGTACCGCTATTCGTCCTGATCATGTCGCTGCTAAGTATTCCGTTCGCTTTCATTGCCGGAAATCGGGGCGCCATGACCGGAGTCGGTATCAGCTTGGCGATCGCCATTGCCTACTGGACCATCGGAACCTTGTTCGAACAGATCGGCGATTTGAATCAGCTTCCTGCGGCGATGGCAGCCTGGTCGCCTGACATCATCTTTTCGCTGGCTGGCCTCTACTTCATGGCGCGCATGAAGACTTGAGAAAGGAAGGATCTGGTGCGCCCGGACAGATTCGAACTGCCGGCCTTCTGGTTCGTAGCCAGACGCTCTATCCAGCTGAGCTACGGGCGCAACATTTCAAATTATATCAGCGCCCTCTTCCGGGTGTGGCATTTCACCGAAGATAGAATCGGACAATGTTAAGCCTCGCACGCAGTTCCGTCCGGCCGCTTTAGCGCGATAGAGAGCCTCATCCGCCACTCTTACAAAGAGATCGGGACTCCGCTCGGAGCCATCGGTGACGGTGACTCCGAAACTTGCGGAGACCTGGATTTCCGTGCCGTCGACGATCATCGCGTGTTCGTAGAGCCGTTCCCGCATACGATCGGCCTGGTGGGTCGCCTGCTCCATGTCGCAGTTCGGTAATACCACCAGAAATTCCTCGCCGCCATAACGCCCTACCTGGTCATAGGTACGCATGTTGCCCCGCAGGCGGGCAGCCGCTTCCCGCAGAACCGCATCGCCCACAAAGTGTCCATAGGTATCGTTGATTTTCTTAAAGTGATCGATGTCCAGAAGAACGATGCCCACGGTGCGGTGTTCGCGATGGCAGCGCGCCAGTTCCTGTTCGAGCGCGACCGAAATGGCGGAGCGGTTCGGCAGCATCGTCAGTAGATCTTTGTTGGCCCGATCGCGCAATTCTTCACGCGCCTGCACCAGATCCATTTGCAGATCCACGATACGTTTGCCTACCCGTAACCGGCCCTGCAGTTCATGCTGATCGAACGGCTTGACGATGTAGTCGTCAGCCCCCGCTTCGAGGCCTTCTACGGTCTCGCCTTTGGTATTTTTGGAGGTTAAAAGAAGGATATACGTGTAGGGCTCGCGGCCCATTTCGCGCACACGCCGGCAGACTTCCGGCCCGGTCATTTCGGGCATCACCCAGTCCAGAATAGCCATGGGGGGAGGGTCGGGTTGTAAGAGGATTTCCCAGGCCGCTGCGCCGTGCTCGGCCAGCACCACTTCGTAGCCCCAGTTCGATAATGCGTTCCGCAGCATAGCCCTGGATGTTGCGCTGTCATCTGCCACGAGAACCTTCATACTGGCCACTTTTGTTCCTCTAGAAGGTACTTCGGCCATGTACTGCTGAAACATTAGTTTTTTCAGAAAAATATTTGCCGGGTCGCAAGATTAAATGACTGTTCCGAACAGGTGAGAGGATACAGCGATACCGCTCGCAATCATCGGAACGTCATCCTATATTATGGGTGTGACGCGAGAGTATTTCTTTCAAAATACTTAAATCGTTGTTTTTTAAGGAGCTTGGATGCAGAATTCAGTACTAGTGCCGATGGTTGTTGAGCAGACATCGCGAGGGGAACGTGCCTACGATATTTACTCGCGTCTGTTGAAAGAAAACATCATCTTTCTCGGCACTCCGATTGACGATAACGTAGCGAATCTGATCATGGCTCAGATGTTGTTCCTTGCCGCGGAAGATCCTGAGAGAGACATCTCGCTGTACATCAACTCGCCGGGCGGATCTATTACTGCCGGACTGGCCATTCTGGACACAATGCGGCTGATTGAACCGGATATTGTGACTTATTGCCTGGGGCAAGCTGCGTCGATGGCAGCCGTTTTGCTGGCTTGCGGCACAAAGGGAAAGCGGTTCAGCCTTCCCCACTCGCGTATTTTGATCCACCAGCCGTCGATGAGCGGGCTAGGTGGTCAGGCGGCCGATATCGACATTTATGCCCGCGAGATCCTGCGCATGCGCCAATCGCTTAATGAAATCCTGGCCGATGCTACCGGACAACCGGTAGAGAAGATCTCCCGCGACGTCGATCGCGATTACATTCTCGAGCCGGATGCTGCTCTGGAATACGGCATGATCGATCGCATTATCACCAGCCGCAGCAACTCTCCCGTGCCGACAACAACCCGTTAGGCACGCCAGTACTCACGAAAAGGCCAAGAGCCGCTATGATCGAAAGCATGATGACTATGCGAATCACCGAAGCCGAACTCGCCCGCGATGTGCGCGCGGTGTTGGAGAGGGTTCAGCAAGGGGGCGAAGTAATTATCGAGCGGGACGATCATCGGCCTGTTGCGGTGATCAGTTCGCCCCATCGTAGCGGTCGTCCGATCACCGACATTCTTCGAGAGGCGAAACAACGCAACTTGACCGTCACACTCGACGATGAGTTCGGCGAAGATCTCAATGAAATTATCGTCAGCCACCAGAAACCATGGATTCCCCCCTCCTGGGATTAGTGCTCGATTCCAGTGCTGTTATTGCCGCCGAACGTAGTAAGCAGCCCGTTCCAGAGTTTATAGGAGCCGTCTTCCACGCTCGTGGCCCGCTGGATCTTTCGCTCTCTCCGGTGACGGTTGCCGAACTCGTACACGGGATCTATCGTTCGAAGACGCCGGAAGCAGGCCAGCGCCGGCGTCAGTACATCGAGGAGCTTGTAAGCCTGATCCCGGTTCATCCGGTCACAAATAGGACAGCTTGGCTGGTCGGTCAGATTGAGGGCCAGGAGGCAGCAAAGGGGAATGTGCTGCCGTTTAACGATCTGATGATCGCGGCGGCGGCCATTGAGCAAGGCTATGCAGTACTAACCGGAAATCTGCGTCATTTCCAGAAGATTCCAGGGCTGACCGTTGTCCCGTTCTGAGAGCAAGGCTCTTACTCCGAGTTATGATTTTTGGTAGACTTTCCTGGATTTGGTAGCCGAGGTCGCTAATTTGCTTGACCCTAGGTTCAAAGCTGGGTTAGAGTAATAGTTCCGTCACGGAGTTCCAGAGTAATAAGCTTTGCTTATCGGATAATGCTACGATCACGGTTTTTTCTTGGGGGCCTCGCTCTCCTGGCGGGTGCCTTCATCGGAACGTGTCAAACACCCTCAAGCTCGAATCCTGCCGGCAGCACCACCACGAACTCTGGCAACCAAGCGGTGCCTGTCTCTCCCACTGACAGCCTGCTGCAGAAAGCGGATGCGCATTTCAATAGCGGTCGTCAGTTCTATTTTCAGGGCGATGTGGCGGGGGCCAAACGAGAGTTCGATGCGGCTATTAACACGTTGCTGGATGCGCCGGACTACCTCCCCGATCACCGGAAAGTCGAACGCCGCCTCGATGAGATGTGTGATCTCATCTATCGTTTCGACGTAGAAAAGCTCGGCGCGGGACAGCAGCCGGAAGATGCCGCAGTGCCATTCGACAAAGCGCCCATCGATGAGGTCAGTCACATGACTTTCCCGGTGGATGAAAGCCTCACTCCCCGGCTCAAGACGGAGTTGAATCAAACTACATCAGGTATACCGCTGGAGCTCTCTGAACCGGTTTTGAGCTACGTGCACTTCTTTTCGACCGAGCGGGGCCGCGGCATTTTGCTGTCGGGCTTCAAGCGGGGCGGGCGCTATCGACCTTTAATCGAAAGAATCTTTGCCGAGGAAGGCGTGCCGCAGGAGTTGGTGTACCTGGCGCAGGCTGAATCGGGCTTTTTGCCACGCGCCGTCTCGAACAAGAGCGCGGTAGGAATGTGGCAGTTCATCTCAGGCACCGGATCGAACTACGATCTGGTACGGACAACGGCATTGGACGAGCGCCTGGATCCCGAGAAGGCCACGCGTGCGGCGGCGAAATACCTGAAAGATCTCTATGCCCGCTACGGCGATTGGTACCTGGCCATGGCAGCGTACAATTGCGGCCCTGGCGGGGTAGATCGCGCGGTGGAACGCACTGGCTATGCCGATTACTGGGAACTCCTGAAGCGGCATGCTTTACCGCGTGAGACGGCAAACTATGTGCCGATCATTGTTGCCATGACGATCATGGCCAAGAATCCACAAGATTACGGTCTCGAGCATATCGACGTAGATCAACCGGTCGATTACGACTCAATCCAACTGAGTGCAGCCACCAGTCTGGACCTGCTGGCCGATGCGACTCAGCAGCCAGTTTCGGTAGTGCGCGATCTGAATCCTTCGCTGCTGCGCAGTGTGGTACCCGCCGGTTTCCAAGTGCACATTCCCAAGGGAACTGAGAAATCAGCCCAGGCGGCGCTCAACACCGTGCCGGCAGAGAACCGGAAGGCTTGGCGCATTCACCATGTGGAAGCCGGCGATACGCTCGAAGCGATTGCCAAGTCCTTTCACATGTCAACAGGCCGGATCGTGGCGGTGAATCGAACAGCGCAGTCTATTGAAGCCGGTGATGTGCTGCTGATTCCGGCCGTTTACCATGAGGAACGCACACCTGTCACGCGGGCGGCGCGCTCGCGCAGAGGCCGTTCGCGCAATGTATCGTCTGCCAAAACTCCGCATGGGCGCGTGCTGCGTTCGACCCATGTCGCAGCTTCCCGGCACGTTTCGGCGCACACGATACATCGAAGCACGGCAGCCCTAGCTGAGTAGATTCTCTCCAAACTCCACGTTGTTCTTTTGCAAGCCAAGATCAGCAACGGTGTGAGTTGTAAGAAAACTCGCATCGCACTGTGAAATAATTTTGCTTCTCTCATCATCTCGATGCATAGTAAGGAAGTGCGATAGGAGGAAGGCGTGAGTATCACGTACAATCTGGCAGATAAGCAGGAAGACGATTTTGATTACGAGGATGAGCACGTTGAACTCGAGTCCGACAAAGACGAGTACGGTGCGGACGACGCTCTCGACGATCTGGGCGAAGAAGAAGCTGTTGTACCTTCGCTAGCAAAGAAGGTTCACTCGGGACCGGCTGAGACCAGTAAAGCCCCGGAAGCGTTGCCTTCGATGGCATCCAGCGACATGGGGCGAAGTCAGGACGGAGAAGACGACCTGAGCGAATTAAGCATCGTGGTTGTGGAAGCAGAGACTCCGCCGGTTCGTAAGGCCTCAAGCCGGAAACCGAAAAAGGCGGCCGCAGCGCCCGTTCCGGCGCGCACGAGCGAGCCTGCCGCGATCCCAGCCAAGAATACTCCAGTAGCCAAGAAGAGCGCTACTACGGCGAAGAAGACTGCATCCAGCAACGCGACTGCGAAGACTGCGGCCAAGAAGGTGGCGGCTAAGAAGGCTGCGCCGAAAAAAGTAGCAACTAAGAAGGCAGTCTCGAAGAAAGCTGTCGTCAAGCAGGTCGCGGCCAAAAAAGGCGTGACCAAGAAAGCGGTGAAGAAGTTCGCCGCTAAGAAAGCATTGCCTAAGAAAGTTGCGGCGAAGAAAACCGCCACTAAGAAATCGGCTCAAAGCAGGGCTGCCGCAGTCAAGAACCTGTTTAGCAAGAAGTCCGGTTCAAAGAAGGCCGTTTCAAAGAAGGGAACGAGCAGCAAGGCGTCGGCTTCCAAGAAGAAGAAGCGCTAGGCAGGGATTTCGATCCACCCGGCCATGCTTTTCGAGCACGCGGTTCGAACAGCATGGCCGGGAAGGTTGTGCCTTATTTTGCCCCTTTGCGAACGACCGAGCGGCAGCGTTCAAACAGCTCAAGAAGAGAATCGGCGTACTCTTCCGAGGAGCGAGGACCTTTGCCGCCAAACCCCGCATTAGATGTTCCTTTGCCATAACTGGTGGTTACGGCAATGAACTTCATCAGCTCGAGAGCTACCTCGTCCGGGTTGGTGGCATGCGGCTTTTCTGCGATATCTTCTGCCATGTATGATCTTGGCTCCTTGTTCTCAAATCTAGAAACTAGCCTGATTTTCGCACCTGTCGCGAAAGCGATTGAGGGAGCGGAAATTCAGGATCGCCAGAGATGCCCATACGCGCCCTGAAAATGATTCGCAAGATGCGCGGAGGCGCACAAGCGCATCTGGTCGAGGGTGAGGACGGCTCGTTCTACGTAGTCAAATTCACCAATAATCCGCAGCACCGGCGCATTCTGGTCAACGAATGGCTGGCATGTTCTTTTCTGCGTTACTTGCAGATTCACGTGCCTGAGATAGCGCTCATCGAGTTGACGCCGGAGTTTCTGGGAGACTCGCCCGACATGTATCTATCCCTTGGGTCGAGACGCGAAGCGATACCGGCCGGCATTCACTTTGGCTCGCGGTTGGCGGTTCATCCGGAGAAAGTGGCTACCTATGATTTCCTGCCGGACAAACTGCTGCTCAAAATTGAAAACCGGGTCGACTTCCTGGGCACGCTGATCTTCGACAAGTGGGTGGGCAACACGGATTCGCGACAGGCGGTATTTTTTCGCGCCAAAGCGAAGACCTGGACCCCGCTGCGTGGGGACACGCCTGCAAGAGTGGGCTTCTTTGCGCAGATGATCGATCAGGGATTTGCCTTCAACGGGCCGCACTGGCAGTTTCAGGACTCGCCCATTCAGGGGCTTTATCACCGCACGTCGGTCTACGACGAAGTGCGGTCGCTCGATTCGTTCCAGCCCTGGCTCGAGATGGTGGAACATTTTCCGGCGGAAGTGATGGACGCGGCCTGGAAGGGAATTCCGCGGCAGTGGTTAGATGGCGATGAAGACGAGTTGGAGAAGATGCTCGAAACGCTGCTGAAGCGGCGTGCGCGTACCGGCACATTGCTGCTCGAGGTGCGGCAGAAGCGCGCTAGTGCGTTCGCAAACTGGCGCTGATGGCATTCACTATGAGTTCGGCCGTTACGGGCATGAGCAGGATGCCGTTGCGGTAGTGGCCGTAGGCGAGAAAAAGGCGCGACGACTGCCAGGGTCCAATCTGCGGAGCTGTGCTTGATGGACGAAACCCGATCCAGGTTTCGCTCGGCGTGGTTTCGGCCAGGTGCGGAAGAACAAACGCGGCCTGTTGGGCGAGAGACGCGGCCTGGGCGGGTTCGATGCTGCGATCCCAACCCACATGTTCAACAGACGCGCCGGCGATGAGCAGACCGTTGGCACGCTGCAAGAGATAGGCGTGGCCATGGCGGAGAATACTGTTGCAAGTTTGGTCCGGCTGTTGGAAGCCGACGAGATGGCCTTTGACGGGCTCGACCGTGGGTAGGGGCGCGGCGTTCTCGACCTGGATCGAACTGCTCCACGCTCCTGCGGCCACGACTACGCCATCGAACTGCTGTCCTTCGACCTGAACGCCGGTTTCGGCGACCCGAACGGCGTTAACAGGCGTGTTCTGCAAAACGGTCACGTCCAATTGGCGGCACGCCGCTGAGAGAGCGACCACAAGTTCGCGAGGATTGACGATGGCATCGCCAGGGTAGAACAGGGCCCCGGTTAGACCCTCCGAACGGACACGCGGCCAGAACGTGGAGACCTGCTCGGTCTGGAGAATCTTAGAGGAAAGGCCGAAAGCAGCTTGGCGCTCCGCCCGGGCGAGCAGCAGACCCCAATCCGCGGAATCGTAAGCCAGATCGAGCGCACCGCATTCCTGATAGTCGATGGCCAGACCGGAAGCGCGTTCCAGGTCGCGGACGAAATCGGCGTACAAAGAACGCGATTCGAGAGCCAGCCGGGCGAGAGGCGAAGGCTCGTCGAATTCACCTCCAGGCGCCAGCATGCCGGCCCCGGCCCAACTCGCCTCGCCGCCAATCGAGCCCTTCTCGAATACGGTAACTTTGAATCCCTGCTGCGCTAAACGCCAAGCGATCGACATTCCGATGATGCCGCCACCGGCAATGGCAATCGAGTACTGCGGCCGGCTCACGCCAGTTCCTGAAGTGGCTCCGGTTCCACAGTCGCGCGCTTGACTACTTCCAGGAAGGCACGAGCCGCATGGCTCAGAGCTCGGCGGGCAGGATAGACCAATCGTATTTTGCGTTCTAGATTTAGTTCTTTGACCCGGATCTCACGCAGCAGGTCAGACTTGAGCTCCTGTTCGACGCACATACGTGGCAGGAAAGCGACGCCTTCGTTATCCTGCACCAGCCGGCGAATCGTTTCTATCGTAGGCATCTCAACATCCATGTTCAGTGGAACTTTGTGCCGGGCGAATTCCCGCAGGACAGCCTCGCGATAGGGTGATAAAACATTGTGCGCGATGAAAGTCTCCATATCGAGTTCGCCGATAGAGATCTCCTGCCGGTTGGCAAAACGATGTTGCGGAGACACGATCAGGGTCAAACGATCCGTATAGATGATTTCGGAGAGCAGGTGATCGTCGTTCGGATCGTAGCTGATGACGCCTAATTCGAGTTCGCCATCCAGCAGCTGCGAAGGCACCTTGCTCGATTCGGAGCGACGGACCTGGATCTTCACTTTCGGGAAAATACGGCGATACTTCTCGATGTGCTGAATGAGGTACAAGGACATCGATTCGTTGGCGCCGATGGAAAGGCGTCCGGCGTAGTTGTCCTTCAACTCTCGCAGCGAATTCTCCAGATCGGCTTCGAGATTCTGGAAGCGACGAGCATATTCCAGTACTACTCGTCCAGCATCGGTAAGCAACAGCTCGCGACCGGAGCGGTCAATCAGTTTTTCTTTGAGGTCGCTCTCTAGGCGCTGGATCGCAATAGAGATAGCTGGCTGGGTACGCAGCAGCTTCTCGCCAGCGCGCGAAAAGCTCCGCTCGGTGGCAACCGTGAGGAAAACCTTTAAAGGATATAGTTCCATAACGGCCTCTCCGACTGAGGCGTTTATGTCATCATTATATCTAATAACAATTGCCAAGACTATAAATTTGCATAATCGGTCCCGTTAATTTAGCATGGGGAAAAGTTCACCTTAGCCAGGAGAAGCCATGAGCCGAGTCTACGTTTTCGACACCACTCTGAGAGATGGCGAGCAATCGCCGGGTTGCAGCATGACGACGCTTGAGAAGCTCACAATGGCGGCTGCGCTGGTGGATCTTGGGGTAGATATTTTGGAAGCTGGATTTCCCATCGCATCACAGGGTGATTTTGAAGCGGTGGACGCGGTGAGCCGCCAGTTTCCGTGGGTGCAAGTGGCGGCGCTGGCGCGCTCCTGCACGCTCGATGTGGAGCGGGCCGCCCAAGCGCTGCAACACGCCAAGCGTCCCAGAATTCACACCTTTATCGCTACAAGTGACATTCACCTGAAGTACAAACTGCGCAAGTCGAGGCAGCAGGTGCTGGATGAGGCGGTAGCGGCCGTCACGCTGGCGCGCAACTATACAGATGATGTGGAGTTTTCGGCGGAAGATGCCACCCGGACCGAGCCAGAGTACCTAGAGCAAATCAGCCGTGCGGTGGTCGAGGCGGGAGCGCGTACGGTGAACCTGCCGGACACGGTCGGGTATTCGACGCCGGATGAGTACGGAGAATTGATCGCCCGAATCGTGAAGATACTCGGAGATGGAGCAGTGGTGAGCGTTCACTGCCACGACGATTTAGGCTTGGCTGTGGCCAACTCGCTGGCAGCAGTGCAAGCGGGCGCGCGGCAGATCGAATGCACGATTAATGGAATCGGCGAGAGAGCCGGAAATGCAGCGCTCGAAGAAGTGGTTATGGCCATGAGAACGCGGCATGACAGGCTGCCGTTTGAGACTAAGATCAATTCCGAGAAGTTGTTCCATGCGAGCCAGACGCTTACCAAATTCATTACCTTCGGACCGCAGCCCAACAAAGCCATCGTCGGAGAAAACGCGTTTGCGCATGAAGCCGGCATTCACCAGGACGGCTATTTGAAAGAGCCGACTACCTACGAAATTATCGATCCGGCGAGCGTGGGCGTGCCGAAGACCAGAATCGTGCTCGGTAAGCATAGCGGCCGCCATGCCTTGAAGCAAAGAGCGGAAGACCTGGGATTCCCGCTTACCAAGGAACAGCTTGAGGACGTTTACCACCGGTTCACACAAATGGCTGACAACAAAAAGGGTTTGCGGAACGATGAAATCGTGGAGCTGATCCAGTTGGTGCTGGGCCCCGCGAATGCTGAGGAACCGACGACAGCCATGATGGGCGCGGATCGATAATCGATGGAAATACGAGTGCTGCTGCTGCCGGGCGACGGCATCGGTGTGGAAGTGACACGCGAGGCGGTGAAGGTTCTCCGTCAGATTGAATCGAGTTTCGGACACAAAGCCCTTCTCAGCGAAGGCTTGCTGGGCGGCATTGCCATCAAGGAAACCGGTGATCCGTTCCCGGATGAAACGCGACGGCTGGCGGCGGAAGTTGACGCGACGCTGATGGGTGCGGTGGGCTTGCCGGAGTTCGATAGCGCGCCGCCGGAGAAGCGGCCCGAACGCGGTCTGTTAGGGATACGCAAAGCGCTCGGAGTTTATGGCAACCTGCGTCCGGTTCGTTCGTATAAGGCGTTGATCGATTCGTCCCCGCTCAAGAATGAGCTGGTGGATGGCACCGACATGATCATCGTCCGCGAGCTCACGGGCGGATTGTATTACGGAACCCCGCGCGGCATTTCGGGGAGCGGTGCGGAAGAGCGGGCGGTCAACACGATGGTCTATACAAGGCCGGAGATTGAGCGCATTGCACACATGGCGTTTCAGCTAGCGGGGAAGCGTCGCAAGAAGGTCACGAGTGTAGACAAATCGAACGTGCTCGAAAACTCGCAGTTGTGGCGGCGCGTGGTGACGGAAGTCGCGGCTGGGTATCCTGACATTGCGCTCGACCACTTGCTGGTAGATAACTGTGCCATGCAGTTGGTGTTGAGTCCGAAACGGTTCGATATTGTGCTCACGGAGAATCTCTTCGGCGATATTTTGAGTGACGAAGGAGCCGTGCTGGCCGGATCGATCGGCATGCTGCCTTCGGCCTCGATCGGAGCGAAGAGGCCTTCGGGCGCATGGGTTGGGCTCTATGAGCCGGTACACGGGTCGGCACCCGATATTGCGGGACAAAATAAGGCGAATCCGCTGGGCGCGATTGGATCGGTAGCGGCCATGCTCGAGTACAGTTTTGGGCTGACCCGCGAAGCGCAAGTTGTCTATGAAGCGATCGAAGAAGTATTGAATAGCGGGCGCGTCACCGCTGATCTGAAACCTGCCGGTAAGCCGGCCGGGACCAGCGAAGTCGGCGACGCAGTGAGCCAGGCCGTGGCGGCTCACGCGGCAGAGCACGCTCAAGCGGTCAGATAAAGCAGGTCAAAATTATGGCAGAGCAAACTGGTACGGCTAAGCAGCCGCGCACCATCATTGAGAAGGTTTGGAAGAACCACTTAGTCAGTGAGCGGGCGGATGCGCCGGCGCTGATCTACATCGACCTTCACCTAGTTCACGAAGTGACTTCTCCGCAGGCGTTTTCGGGTTTGCGGGAACGCGGTTTACAAGTGCGCCGGCCGGATCTCACGATTGGAACGACCGATCACAGCATTCCCACGCACGATCGCAATTTGCCGATTCTGGATAAGGTGGCCGCCGCGCAGATTGACCAGTTTGAAAAGAACTGCCGCGAGTTCGGGATACCGTTCTTTGGCCCGCACAGCAGCAAGCAGGGGATCGTTCATATCATTGGACCGGAGCAGGGTTTCACGCAGCCCGGGATGACGGTGGTGTGCGGCGATAGCCATACCGCTACGCACGGTGCTTTCGGCGCGCTCGCGTTTGGCATTGGTACAAGCCAGGTGGAGCACGTCCTAGCTTCACAGTGCTTGCTGCAGACGCCTTCCAAGACTTACGAGGTACGAGTGGAAGGCTCGCTGAAAAGTGGCGTAGGCGCAAAAGACATCGTTCTGAATTTAATCTCGCGTATCGGCATTGGCGGCGGAACCGGCTGCGTATTTGAGTATGCGGGTCCGGCGATTCGGGCGCTTTCGATGGAAGAGCGCATGACGATTTGCAACATGTCGATCGAAGGAGGCGCGCGGGCCGGCCTGGTTGCGCCGGATGATACGACGTATCAATATCTGGCTGGGCGGCCGTATGCTCCGCAAGGGTCGGATTGGGAACGCGCTCTGAACCTTTGGCGACAGTTGCCGACCGATGAAGGCGCAAAATTCGATAAGCGCATTGACATCGATGCCGGGGCGCTCGAACCGATGATTACGTTCGGAACGAATCCAGGAATGGGCATTTCGATCACTTCGCCGGTACCTGATCCGGCGGCGGTGAGCGATCCGCTCGAGCGGGATTCACTGGGCAAGGCGCTGCGCTATATGGATCTGCCCGCGGGCAAGCCTCTGCTGGGACACGCGGTGGATGTGGTCTTCATCGGGAGCTGCACCAACTCGCGGATTTCGGATCTGCGCGCGGCGGCTTCGATTTTCAAAGGACGCAAAGTGAGCCCCAAGGTGCGAGTGATGGTCGTCCCCGGCTCGCAACAGGTAAAGGAACAGGCGCAGGCGGAAGGCTTGGACAGGATATTTAAAGAAGCGGGCGCGGACTGGCGCGAAGCCGGCTGCTCTATGTGCATCGCGATGAACGGCGATCAGTTGCAGCCGGGCGAGTACAGCGTTTCGACGAGTAACCGTAATTTTGAAGGACGGCAGGGCAAGGGCGGTCGAACGTTCTTAGCGAGCCCGCTGACGGCGGCCGCGACGGCTATCAACGGCGTTGTCACCGATGTGCGGACGATGCTTTAGGAGCCAGACATGGAAAAATTCATCACTTTCTCCGGACGATTAGCGCCACTGCCGATCGATAACGTGGATACCGATCAGATCATCCCGGCGCGCTTTCTGAAGACCGTATCGAAGGCGGGGCTGGGCGACCAGCTGTTTTACGATTGGCGGTATGACGAAGCCGGCCAGCCCCGGCCGGATTTCATCCTGAACCGGCCCGAAGGGCAAGCTGCCAAGATCCTGCTGGCGGGCGATAACTTCGGATGCGGCAGTTCGCGCGAGCACGCTCCCTGGGCGCTGGCGCAGTATGGATTTCGGGCGGTGATCAGCACGTCGTTCGCGGACATTTTCAAGGGCAACTCGCTGAAGAATTCGTTTCTGCCGATCGCGATCCCACCGGATGCGCACAAGGCGTTATTCGCGGCCGTGCTGGCGAATCCAACGGCTACGGTTTCGGTAGATTTAGCGCAGCAGTCGATTACTTTACCGGATGGACAAACGGTCAAGTTTCCGATCGATGATTTTGCGAAGACCTGCATGCTGGAAGGCGTAGACGAGTTGGGTTACATTCTGCAGCAAGCCGATGCGATCTCGAGTTTTGAAGCAAAGCGGCCGCTCAGTGTAAACACGCTGGCGGCGGTCTGAATCGGGTTGCTCATCCGCTGATTCATCGAGAGTAACAGCGGTTTTTGCATGTTACTGTGAAGCTTATGTCAGCGCCTTTCAACTTTCACCTCGAGCAGTACGAGGGGCCGCTGGATCTGCTGTTGGACCTGATTCGCAAGCAGCAGATCAACATCTACGACATTCCGATTGCGAAGATTACAGCGCAGTACCTCGATTACATGCAGAAGGCTCTGGAGCTTGATATCGAGCTGAGTTCGGATTTTGTTTACATGGCTGCGTCGCTGATTCATATCAAGAGCAGGCTGCTGCTGCCGCGCGACCCGGAGTTGGACAAGATTGCTCCGGAGGAAGATCCACGCAAGGAATTAGTAGAACGTTTGATTGAGCATGAGCGGTTTAAGAATGCTGCTGAAATGCTGCATCAGAAGCGGATTATTGAAGAGGCGGTCTGGTCGAATCCACAGATCGAACAATTTCTGGCGGACGATCCGGGTCCCGGTTTAGCGGCCACCATTTTCGATCTGGTCAAGACGTTTCAGGGCGTGCTGGAGCGGGCGAAATTCCGGCCGCTGTACGAGATTGCAAAGGAATCCGTGAGCGTGCCGGAGATGATGCATTTTCTGCGGCGGCAACTGGGGAGATCGAACGGGCAGGATGTGCTCTCCGCAACGGTTTTGTTCGAAAATCAGCGGAGCCGCCGCGCCATGATCTGCCTGTTCCTGGCCATCCTGGAACTGGTGAAACGGCAAAGCATCGCGTTGACCCAAGGAGAAGCATTCGGAGATATCGAACTGCGGCGCGGGCAGGAGTTTGAAGAGAACGCGGAATCAACGGAAGATCTGGCAAGCGTAGAACAGGATTATCGCTGACCTTGAGCATGGAAGAAATGGATCAAGTGATCGAAGGAGATCACGAAATAGCGCAGCAGGAACTAGAGCTGAGCGATGAAGAAGACGTCATTATTGCCGATGCGATCTCCGAGCCGGAGCCAGCCGCGGCGCATTCGCAGCATGCGCTGAAAGCCGTGATCGAAGCGGCTATCTACATAACGGACGAGCCACTGACGCTAGAGCAAATTGCGACGGCCGTTCAGCACCCGGTCGAACAGGTGAAGGGAGTTCTGCAGCAATTAGTCCAGGAATACGCTGCGCCCGACCGCGGCTTGTCCATTCGCGAATTAGCGGGCGGTTACAAGATGGCAACGAAGCCCGAACATCACGAGTCGATCCGGCGTTTCGTCAACCAGCTGCAAGCGCCATTCAAGTTATCATTAGCGGCGCTCGAGACACTGGCAGTAGTGGCGTACAAGCAGCCGATTACCGCTCCGGAAATCATGGACGTCCGCGGCGTCCAGGGCGCCGGCGTTTTGAAGACGCTGCTGGATCGAAAATTGATCGCGGCTGCCGGGCGCAAGAATGTTCTGGGCAAGCCGATCCTGTATAAGACTACGCGCGATTTTCTGATCCAATTCGGATTGAGCTCGCTTGCTGAGTTGCCGACGCTGAAGGAGTTTGAGGAACTGGGACGCTTTGCTTTGAACGAAGGAGAAGAAGAGCCTTCGAGTGGGACGCCTGCCGTGGAAGTACGCGACGAGGCTGCGCCACCTGAGACCATGGAGAGTTCGGACGAACATGGCTGAAGAACGTCTCCAAAAAATTCTGGCGCAAGCCGGCATTGCCAGCCGGCGTAAATCGGAAGAGTTGATTGTGGCGGGGCGCGTCTCAGTGAATGGCAAGACCGTGACTGAACTCGGATCGAAAGCCGACGTGTCCGTAGACAAAGTCAAAGTAGACGGGCAAATTTTGAGCGCGCCCAAGCATCATTTGTATATCGCGCTGAACAAGCCGAAAGACTGCGTGACGACGGTGCGCGACCCGGAAGGCCGTCAAACCGTGATGTCTTTTTTTAAAGGCATGCGCGAACGAATTTATCCAGTGGGGCGGCTGGATTATGCCAGCGAGGGACTGCTTTTGCTCACCAACGATGGAGATTTTGCGAACCGGCTGATGTCGCCTTCCAGTCACATTTCGAAGACGTATCTAGTAAAGGCCAATGGCGGTCTTTCGACCGAACAGGAGCAAGCGTTCCGGACTGGCCTTCCGATTCATGGACGCCGCACCGCTCCGGCCGGTATCAAGCTGATCCGTAAGGGCATCAATCCGTGGTACGAGGTGCGGCTGGTGGAAGGACGGCAAAATCAGATTCGCATCATGTTTAAGCATTTCGGGCGGCTGGTGGAGAAGCTGAAGCGGGTCAAAATCGGCTTCCTCGAATTGGGGACGCTTAAGCCTGGGGCGTACCGGACGTTGACCAACGTGGAGGTTGCACGTTTTCAAAAGCTGATGCTGGCCGAAGCTCCTGGCGAAAAACGAGAGGCGACAAAGAAGCCTGATGAACGACGCAGAAATCACCGCAATCCTTAAAGCCGCGCGCACGGTGGCCGTAGTAGGGCTGTCGAACAACCCGGCCCGCGCCAGCTTAGGCGTATCCAGATTTCTCCAGCGGCAAGGGTTTCGCATCATTCCGGTAAACCCGCAAGAGACCGAAGTGCTGGGCGAGCGCGCCTATGCAACGTTGCAAGAGGTGTCCGGCACGATTGACATCGTAGACATTTTTCGGCGTTCGGAGTTCGTACCGGGCATCGTGGATGAGACGATTGAGCGGGGCGGCGCACCGTGTATCTGGATGCAGGAAGGCGTCGTGAGTGACGAGGGCGCCGCGAAAGCAAGGGCGGCCGGCATTCCTGTGGTGATGAACCGTTGTATTTTGAAGGAACTGGCGCGCCTCCTACCCTGATCGTTAGCCCGTTTTCCGGCGCCTCATGATTTGCGTATTCAATTCGAGTTGCGTAGAAATCCGGCGCTGATACGTGCTGACAAGCGCGCACTGCTCGTCGTGACTGCACTGCTGTTGTGTGTTTCACTGGCCTGCACAACGGAATCCGGAGTTGTTCTTCCGCAGGCGTATGTAGCGCCTATGACGGTGAATGTCCGTTCGCAGCTAAATCAAAAGAACAGTACGGTCGCGGTTTTGAAGCACGGTGACCGCGTCAGCATTGTAGACGTGCGACGCCGTTACATCAAAGTGCGAACCAGTAAAGGAGCGGAAGGATGGATCGATTCATTCGATCTTTTACGGCCGCAGGATATGGAGCGAGTCAATCGCGAGAGGGCGCAAGCTCGCGCGCTTCCGGTTGAGGCGTATGCGACCGCGTACGAGAGCTTGAACATTCATCTGGATCCGAGTCGCGTTTCCCCCGCGTTCGCACAGATACCGGAAGGCGGCCCTGTCAGCATACTGGCTCGCAAGGTGACGCCGAAAGCTAGTATGGCCAGCCGCTCGCCGGTGCTCTTTGAAAAGCCTAAGTTACCGGCTCGGGCGAGAAGGCGCAAAAATGTGAATGTGCTGCGGCCCCCCATGCCAGCGCCGCCGGGAGTTCCGAAGGATTGGGAGACGATCTGGGGAAGTGGCGAGAGAAGCGAAAGCGACGAGACGGCTACAGATTTGCCTGTTAAAAAGGGCAAGTCCGGAAAGCTGAGCAAACCGGAGGCGCCGCCAGTTATGGAAGCGTGGACCCTGGTGCGAACGAAGAATCAGGAGACCGGCTGGGTACTGTCGCGCAACTTAATGATGTCGATTCCGGACGATGTGGCGCAATATGCCGAAGGCAAACACATTACGTCCTATTTCGATTTAGGCATCATCAATGACGATGAACGCGGACCCAAACACAACTGGCTGTGGACGACGATTTCGGGGTCGGAAGCTTTTGACTTCGACTCGTGGCGCGTATTTCTCTGGAACCGTCACCGTCATCGCTACGAAACCTCTTACCGGATGCGCGAGGTAGAAGGGTACTTCCCGGTGCGCGTGGATCCTGGCGCGTCGACTTCGCTGGCCCGTACGTTTCATCTGGTCACCAAGGATGACAACGGCCGGTATCGTGAGCGAACGTATAATTTCGACGGCACGAGAGTTCATCTTGCTGGTGTGGAAAATTATCCACCCGAAGGAGCGGACAATCGCCCAGGCCAGCAGGAGGTGAAGAAGAATGCTGGATCGAATGCTTCCTGGCTGAAACGCGAGTGGACTGCTTTGAAGCAGCGCCTGTCTGGTAGCCGTTAGGTCTCGTCGATTCTGCCGGTGATCTCGACGCGATCCATGGCAAGGAATTGTTTGACATGCGGATGAGTGCAGGTTTCCAGCTTGTTCACCGGGCCGAAGTAGATGGCCTCGCCTTTGTAGAGAAACATCACGGTATCAGCCACTTTCCACATGAGGTCGAGGTCATGCGTCACGACGACGGCCGTCAATTTCATATCCTTCTTGAGCCGGAGCATCAGGTTGCCTAAGTGATCGGACATGATTGGGTCAACCATCGTCGTAGGCTCGTCGTAGAGGATGCATTCGGGGTGAGAAGCGAGTGCGCGAGCAATGGCGACCGCGCGTTTGTAGCCGGTGGCGAGGTCTCCCGGATACGAATCCTTGACCTGTTCGAGATCCACTTTGCGCAGCAGATCATTTACCACGTCCTCTTTGCTTTGCTCGGTCTGGTCGTCGCGTGTTTCCAGCGAGAATTCGACATTTTCGCCTACAGTTAGAGAGTCGAATAGCGCACCGGACTGAAACACCATGGTGACCTTGCGCCGTATGTGGCTCAGTTCAGCCTCCGACATGTGAGTGATGTCGGTGTGCGCCACAATGACCTGACCGCTATCGGGTTTGAGGAATCCCATGATGTGCCCGAGGCTGACCGATTTACCGACGCCGCTCCGGCCAATTATGGCGAGTGTCTGGCCCTCATCGAGATAGAAACTAACGTTCTTCAAAACCGGATGATCGAAGGTTTTCGAGACGTCGCGGAATTCGATGTAGTGAGGAAATTCTTCGTCCGCCATCAGGAGGGCGCTACTACTTTCCTGCGAGGCTCTGGCGAGTCAGCAGCCGGATCGCCCAGCCATGCGGCCCATTCCTGAGGCGTATTCACGTTGGCGACCGGCTGGGCAAGCGCTACAGTCTGCGCTTTTACGTCGTGGAGTAGATCGAGCAGGCAGAGATGACGCAGTGCAAGCGCTCGTTGTACGGCCGGCAGACACTCCTTGCGCCAGACCCCGCAGAGAGGCTGGATTTGACCTGATACATCCTGACAGACAACACACGGGGCGTTTCTTTCCTGCGCATGAGCCAGCAGTTGAGCGAGCCACTCGCATTGCAGTCCGGGCATGTCACAGGCAACGATGATATTGAGTTCGCCGCGCTCGGACGCCAACGCGGCTTCGATGCCAGCTAACGGCCCCAAAGAGGGCCGAAGATCGTCGAGGCACTCGAAGCCCAAGTCGGAATAACGATGAGATTCCCCGACCAACGCCAAATTTTCTGCGACACAACTCACCTTAGCAGCCACATCTTCTACAAGGAGATGAGAGTCGAGAGCCAAGCGCGCTTTGTCGCGGCCCATGCGCTTGCTGCGACCGCCCACCAGTACGAAGCCCGCCACGCGCATTCCCAATTATTGCACTGGGTTAGCCGATTTCCGGGTATAATCGAGGAAACAAACTGAGGGTCTTTTGTCTTAATGCGCCCAAGTACTCGGACAGCTTTCGGGCCCGCATCTTCGGCTGAAACAGCCGGTTAGGAGGAGTGAATTTAGCCTGGCATTCGCTAATACCCATGCTTCGCCTCCCCCTGTGTTCAGCGCCAATACTGGCGGTCGTCTCCCTGCTCTGGCCGGCATCGTACGCAAATGGGCAAACGGGAGCACCGGCACATGTGCAAGCCATTCGATTCTGGTCGTTCGGTGATGTAACGCGAGTAGCGATTCAGACCGACGGCGATTACAAGCTCTTTTCCGATCAGATTGAAAAGCCGCCTCGAGTCTATTTTGATTTAACCGGTTTGCGTCCACCTTCCGCGACTCGTCGTGGAGTGCAGGTGGTCGAGATCAAAGATCGCCTGGTGAAGCAGATTCGCGTGGCGGAAGTGAGTCCCGGCAAGACCCGTGTGGTCTTCGATCTGGAGTGCCCGGTTGAGGTTGTTTCCTCGCAATTGGTGAATCCGGATCGCTTGATGATCGAGCTTCGTCCCAAGAGCGAGGTGAAGCCGACGGTTTCGCTGGCCCGCAGCTCGAGCGGTTCGGAAAAGGTTGATTTAGGAAAGGCGGGTGAGGGCGGGAATGCACCGAGTTCACTGCTCGAAAGCGCCGCTCCCGTGAGTGTGACTCCGGGAAAACCAGGTGCGAAGAAAGCCCCGGATACAAAACGCCCGGTGGTGATTGTGGCCAATAAACCTGCCAGCGTGGCGGACGTCCGGCAAAGCGAGCCAGCGCGCGAGCAGGTTGCGCCGCCCACGTCCACACCTTCTGATACGCACGCTCCGGCGGTCCCGCCGGTGGTCGGAGAGGAAGGCGGCAACTCCGATGACGCCTCCACACCCGTGGATGGCACTCATGAAGCCGCGCCCGTGAATCGCACCCGCGGCACGATTTCCGCGGCGAAGCGCGACAGCGGGGGCGATCGATCACTGGTGCGGGTTCTGGGTCTGAAGCTCGGCCGCGTGGTGATCGATGCGGGACACGGCGGCCATGATACCGGCACCATCGGTCCGAATGGCTTGATGGAGAAAGATTTGGTGCTGGATGTTGCTCTGCGCCTGGGAAAGCTGATCACGAAGCAACTGGGCGCTGAAGTGATTTACACCCGTTCGGCTGATGTGTTCATTCCGCTCGAGCAGCGAACGCGCATCGCTAATCATGAGAAAGCCGATCTGTTCATTTCCATTCACGCCAACTCTTCGCCGGAATCAAGTGCTACGGGTGTCGAGACATTTTACTTCAACCTGACTTCGGACAGGGTCGGACTGGACCTGGCGACGCGGGAGAACGCGACGTCGTTGAGCTCGATTTCAGATTTGAACGATCTTTTGCACAAAGCCGTGCTCGAGAACAAATTGGAGGAATCCCGCGAGTTTGCGCAGAAGGTGCAAACGGCACTCTGGTCGACATCGCTCAAGATGAATTCCCAATCGCGCGATCGCGGGATCCGACAGGCGCCTTTCGTGGTGCTGATTGGAGCGAGCATGCCCTCGATACTGGCTGAGATTGGGTTCGTATCGAATCCGCACGACGAGCGCCTGATGAAACGAGTCGATCAACGGCAGAAAATTGCAGAGGCGTTGTTAAAAGGGATTTCGCAATACGCCAGCACCTTGAGCCACGTCCAGATTGCGCGGGCTGGCGCGGAGTAGTTCTAGCCTGCCGAAAGCCTGGCTGTAGGGAATGTTTATTCGACGTCGTCGAAGCGGATCTTAGTGAGCTCGAGCGCTTCTCTTTCCATCGGCGCCGCGGAGTAGCCGAACGTGCTGCATTCGGCGATGTAGGCCGACAGAAAATTCCGCATGCCACCGCATCTTTCATATTGAGCTACATGTACCAGCTCATGGGCGATCAACTTTTCGGCATTTTTGCGCTCAACGCGGATCGAAATGCCATAACCCACGTAAGCTGCTGTACTTAGGGGTTGCAAAACGTGTCCAGAAAATGGCACACGGTGCAGGGTTGGCGCGAAGTACTGCGGCAATTTGCGATCCTCTGGCCCGAGCGTATCGAGCAGGCGCGGGCCGCGTAGAAGAAACGCAAGACGAGGATCGGCGCCCATGTCAGTGAACGAAAACGAGCCTGCGGCAGCAAGGAATTGGAATCCCCCTTTCCCGTTTCCCCAACGGGGGAAAGCCGGGGCGGGGTGCGTTCCCCCCACGCCGCGGTCAACTGCGCGACTCTCCCCACTAGAGGGTTGCTGCCCCCTAGTGCATCCCCCGCGGGTTCCCTACTTGAACAAGCCGGGGTCAACAACGAACTTTCAACACTCAAATCCCATCGAGGGTTGAATAACGAGACCCGTTTACACAAAAAGCTTGACACTACCGAATGCTGCCGCTAGTGACGTGTCCACTTCTTGTCGTGTCGGCCCGTGTCAACCACCAGGCGGATCGCGCGGAGCATCTCCTCTTCCAGCCGTCCATAGTCGCTGTAAGGGTCCTGGTAGAAGCCCATGTCCTTACCCAATCGCTCAGAGTACAGCGCCCAGCCTTCCGCGAAAGCGGTGTAGTTCCCCCGACGTCGGAATTGCGGAAGTCCGGTCAGTTCCTGTGCGATCGCTACCTGTAAATGGTGCCGGGAACGCCTTCGTGATACGCAGTCGATTCGATACCAGGCGTAATTTGCTTGTTAAACGCATAAGTGTTCACTTCAACGCGCCCGGGACGCGACCCATCCGCGGCGCCGAACACATACCCCGTCGTTAATTCCTTCGCCCGGTAATCCTCAATGGCCGCCACCGTCACCTTGGCGCTAGGTAAGTGCGTGATCAGGCTCGGCAGCTTCGTGTACATCTGGTCGATGTGGCCGCGGTAAAGGTCGAGCATTTCCTCGGCGGAATGGGGGTGGAGTTTTGGATTGGTGTTGATCGACGCCTGGAGGGCTTTTACATCCGCAAAGCCCAACTTGGCCGCTATGAGCGCTTCAGCCGCTTCAATCTCCTCCACTTGCTTCAGACCGAGCTGGTGAATTTCACCGGGCGTTATATCGGATGTGGTCGAAGTCTTCACGTCGTATGCGTAACGCGCCGCACCGTCAGGTAAAGACCAGACGCCAACGTCGATCCTGCCTTTGGGGGCGTATTCATCACGGACAAATGATTCAAACCGGCGATAAGCGGGAATCATTTCCTGCTGAATCGCGCTCTCCGTACCCTGCCGAATCGCCTCCCGGTCCGCGCCTGAAATCGAGTCTGGAAAATGCTGCAGCGGCAGCGCGAATGGGCTATCTTTGAGCGGCGTGTCCGCCACCCGCTTGGCTTGCTCCGCCACTTTTGCCAGTAAGTACTTCGGCGGCATTACGTGATCGGCCATTCCAGCGCGCATCATCGCGATCGTCTGATCGAAAGCTCCACGCCAATTATGCAGACGGCCAATATAGTCCCGGTAATCCTTCACACTCTGAAACTGAAGCAGTACCGGCAACTGCGGAGTATCGATGTGTATCCCGTTCATCTGATTGACCGGCATTTCCCAGTCTTTGAAGCGCTCGCCATCCAGAGTCTCCTCCAGATTGCGTATCATCAGCCGCTTGCTGAGCACCTCCTGCTCGGGGAAACCGCCGGTATCGATCGCTTTGAACTTCGCTAAAAAACGCCGCGTTTCCTGCAAATCGCGATTTACTGCGTCGAGCGAAGTGTCCCTCACCTGATCGTTATAACGTTTGTCTCCCAAAAGTGAGGCGAACTCTGGATTCGTCCGAAGGTTATACTCCCACTGCTCGTCGAGCGCCTCGTTCAGTGCCTTCCGGCGCGCTGCCAAATTCGCTGACGATGCGTTTTGCCCTTGATTCAAGGGAGACATCGCAAGCAGTAAAAACAGAATACTGAAAGATCTCATTTGAGTTAACGCTCTCTTAAAGGAAAACTTCTAGGTCGGGTCTCGAGCCCTCCAACCAAAAGCTGAGGGTGTGGAGAACGCCGGCTCACGGCAACGCATTCGGTCCGAAGGGGCATCGCGTGAGCAGGCGTCTCTGATCGATAGCTATTGACCTTCGCAGGTCACCCGCGTGTTCCAGTCTACGAACGCACCGTTGGGGTTGTCCCGCCAGGCCCAGACGTGCAGTTCGAAGAGCGAAGGCAAGCCGTACCGGTTCGGGCTGCTGATGTACTGGAACGCTTGGCCTTCGAGAGCCGGCGGTACTCCTTTATGACTCTTGTCCGCCATCCAGGTGGCGTAGTCCCTGATGAACTCAACACCCACCAGTCGCATTCCACCCTGCCAGGGCTCGTATATCAGGGCTTGCGGTTGCGAGGCATCCACCTCGGCGCTAGTCAGCAGAGCGCCGTTAATGTAGTGAACGCCCATGGCGCCTTGGTCCGGGCCGCTAACACAGCCAAACGCTGGTTCGAAATTGGCCGCTGTGGCAGCATTGACGTCGATGTACTGCCGCGTGGCCTCGCGAACGAGTTGAACGAGCTTGGCCGGGGAGGCGGGATGCGCCTTACATTGCGTTTGCGCGGAGTCGTTGGTTGCCGCGCCCCGCGCGGCGAGAAGCGTGGCGGCGGCAATACCGCTCAGCACCGCCAGACGCCGGATGCTCATGTTTGATTTGTGTGTAAGAGTCTTGATTCGTGTTGTCATATAGTTCTCCTCTGATGGTTCTCCTCTGAAATTTGCTTATCTGCGTTCCGTTTTGTTAGTAGTCCC
This sequence comes from Bryobacteraceae bacterium, assembly GCA_965277435.1. Classification (GTDB taxonomy): domain Bacteria; phylum Acidobacteriota; class Terriglobia; order Bryobacterales; family Bryobacteraceae; genus Bog-105. The sequence goes on from OZ255821.1 coordinate 1,092,477, forward strand.
TCCCGTTTGAGACCATGCGGTATCAATACCGGGACGACCATTAGGAAGGGAATCAAGTCGCCCCGTTTGTGGGTAGCCGCTTCCGGTGAATCGCACAGGAGAGCGCTTCCCGTTCCGTCGTTTCAATTCGCTGGAAGCCCAGCTGTTGCAGTGATATGTCTTCCAAAAATCCAACGTAACCAGCCGGAGACTGGCGTTGCTGTCGTTCTGTCTACAACTTGAACCGAAGCAGAGCACCAATAGCCGATGTTCGGATTGGAGAACGTAAACGCAAGGGCGTTCATCTTGGTCCAAGTCAATCCATTCACGATCCCCCGCATACTGCAGATTGAGCTAACTTTGCCGTACGCTTGGGGAGCGATGGTCAGGAAGGATGGAGCACTATAGTTGACGGCGCTGGCCGCGGAGCCGGGAAGAACTCTAGAAAGCGGGGCTGACGTACTCCAGCCGATATGTCGAATCAGTCCGTTCTGGTCAAGGTTTTGGGCGGCCGACTGATTGGCGCATGCGAAACTCAGAACGACACCTAGGATTGCGATCGAACTTTTGATTTGCATCTTCTTCCTTTTCTAATGCGAGAGTGAACAGCCACCGGAACCACCGGATCGTTTCATTCACGACCCGAGTTTGTAGCACCTTCCCACTTCAGTCGATGGGCTGGAGATTCTCCGTTTGTCCAATTTTTGTCTCTGCGTAAGTGCCTTTTTCTTCTTTGCGTTGCGAGCAGTTCTTCGCTGCTCTCCAAACGTCTTTCAAGTGGGGCGCGTTCGGAAGGTGTTATAGTTAACTCCCAATTGGGGTCTGCGATGAACGGAGCCACAACACGGGATCGTCTGCTCCATTTTTCGGTTTTCGAACTCGATCTCGTCGCGGGCGAATTGTTCAAGCAAGGCCGTAAGGTCAAACTGCAGGGCCAGCCGTTTGAACTGCTCCGTGCTTTGCTCGAGCGACCGGGTGAAGTCGTCACGCGGGAAGCACTTCAGCAAAAAGTCTGGCCGTCGGACACGGTAGTCGACTTCGATCGTGGTTTGAACCGAGCCGTTAATAAAGTACGCGAAGCGCTGGGTGATTCGGCCGATACTCCGCAGCTGATTGAAACTTTGCCGCGTCGCGGTTATCGATTTATCGGGTCGATTCGCGAGAAGAGCGACGTAGAGCCTCCGGCGAAACCAGTCTCGACACAGCCAGCGGCCGGACAGTATCATCTGCCGGTCTCGCGGACGCCCTTCATCGGGCGCGAGAGGGAACTCGCGGCGATTCAGCGCCTCTTGCTCGATCCGGCCATCCGGCTGGTTACCTTGACCGGGTCGGGAGGCTCTGGTAAGACCAGACTCGGACTGGAAGTTACCAGCGAACTCGTGGAGCGCTTTGCAGGCCGGGTTTATTTTGTCGGCCTCGGCTCGATCAATGTTCCGGCTATGGTTCCCGCCGCGATCGCCGAAGCCATGGGCCTCCGCGAAACGGGCGGCCGCCCGTTCCTGGATTTGCTCAAGCAGTATCTCCGGGAGTGCGGCCCATCGCCAGTGCTGCTTCTACTGGATAATTTTGAGCAAATTCTCCCTGCTTCTTCGCTCGTTGCCGAGTTGCTGGAGGCTGCCGGTAATCTGAAGGTGCTGGTAACCAGCCGGGCCGCGTTGCGTGTTTACGGAGAGCATGAATTCCCGGTCCCGCCCCTGGCGCTACTTGATCCCGAGCAGGTTCACTCGTTCAACACATTAGCCGGAAATCCCGCAGTCATTTTGTTTGCGCAGCGTGCGGCAGCTGTGAAATCCGGTTTCAGCCTGACAGCGGAAAACGCTCCCGCGGTGGCCGAGATTTGTTCGAGAGTGGATGGTCTTCCCCTGGCAATTGAACTGGCTGCCTCCAGAATCAAAATGCTTCCTGTCAATGCGATGCTGCCCCGGCTTCAAGACCGGCTTCAGCTTCTGACGTCCGGATCGCGCGATGTTCCCCAACGACAACAGACATTGCGCAACACCATTGACTGGAGCTATGACCTGTTGAGCCAGGCCGAACAGAAACTGTTCCGAAGGCTGGGCGTTTTTGGCGGCGGCTGCACGCTGGAAGGCGCTGAAGCCGTATGCAACACGGGCCGCGATCTCGGGACGGCAACATTTGAGGTGATGTCGTCGCTCGTCGACCAGAGCCTGATTCAACAGGTCGATCCTGGCAGGGGCGAACCGCGCTTCCTAATGCTCGAGACCATGCGCGAATATTCTTTGGAGCGGCTTCGCGATAGTGGCGAAGAGGCCGCCACCCAACGCAACCATGCCGCCTACTGTCTGGTGCTGGCCGAAGAAGGCAATCCGGAGCTTGGTGAAGCCGATCGTGCGACATGGCTGGCGCGTTGTGACGTCGAGCACCGCAATTTTCGCGCCGCCCTCGACTGGCTCTTTCAAAGTTCGGGGCTCGACTGGAGCTTCCGTCTCTGCTTGGCGCTTTTCCGCTTCTGGGACATGCGGGAACACTTAACGGAGAGCCGCGCACGGCTGGAGGGGGTTCTACAGCTTGCGGGCGCGGGATTCTCGAAAGAACGGGCCAAGATCTCGCATTTCGTGGGTTCCGTCGCCACGGCTCAGGGTGACTTTCTGGTAGCTACACGTTTCCTGGAACAAAGCCTGTCGCTTTATCGGGACATCGGTGACGAAGGTGGCATTGCCGTGTCTCTGAATGCATTAGCGATCACGGCACGAGACTGCGGGGACTATCTCGGGGCGGAAAACAAGTTTGAGGAGAGCCTGGAGTACTGGCGTCGGGCGGGTGACCGGCGGGCGAGCGCGCGCTGTCTCCATAACTTGGCAAATGTGGCGAAGATTCGCGGCAATTATGCATGCGCCGGGGCGGCCTTGCAGGAGGCGATTCAGATCTTTGAGGAACTCGGCGATCGTAACGGCGTGGCCTGGTCGCTCAATCAACAAGGCGATGTGGCGCACGAGCAGGGCGACGTGGCTGAGGCTGGCAAAGTCTATCAACGGGCGCTTTCCGCCTTTCGGGAAGCCGGTGACGGGTGGGGTTGTGCCCGGTCGCTGGCCGATCTTGGTTCAATAGCCTGTGAGCAGGGGGACCATTCGGCCGCACACACGAGATTCCGGGAAAGCCTGGAAATCTTCGGGGGTCTAGGCCACAGACGTGGCACAGCGCGAGTGTTGGAAGGTTTGGCTTTTCTGGCCCTGGCAAGAGGAGAAGCCGGACATGCCCTTTCTGTCGCGGCTGCTGCAGCACATTTACGCAAACGGATTGGCGCGCCTCTGCCGCCTGCCGAACAATCGAAGCTCAATCAAAAGTTACAAGGTGCCTGGGCTTCACTCAGCGAAATAGAGGGTAAAAGAGCCTGGGAAGAAGGCTGGGCAATGACCCTGGAATCGGCCGTTGAATATTCTTTAAATCGGGCGTCTGCTAATTCAGGGAGGTAGGATCAATCAGCCTGCGCACCGCGGCCACACGGTCGGCGGGAATCCCCGTTTTTCGAGCGTGCTCCCGGATGGCATCTTCGTCTGGCGCGAGGTAAACGCAATAAACCTTGTCTTCGGTAACGTAACTGTGGAGCCATTGGATCTGCGGCCCCATTTCCTTCAAGGTTTGTAGAGAGCGCAACGACACCTCCCGGATCTGCTCCTGGGAAAGTAAACCGGCGCCTGGGATGTCTCGCTCAATCACGAATTGCGGCACGAACGGACTAGTCTACATCAAGATCGGTCGCTATGGCTCTAACCGGAGGGCATTTCCCCCATCGCGATCAAGGCTCGTTTTCGGTTGACGCCTTTCGTCCAAGTAGCTTAGCTACTTTCCGACATGCGCTACTCAGCGGGGACGAAGAGCACGTCAACGGGTGAAGTGACTTGCAGCTTTTGCCCGGTGGGCGTCAACTTGCCGGTTGCCTGGTCGACTTTGAAGACCACCAGGTTATTCGATTTCTGGTTGCCTACCAACAGGAGTTGACCGGTGGGGTCGAGCGCGAAGCCACGAGGGCCTTCGCCGCCGGTCGGCACGCTCTCGACCGCCGTGAGAGTGCCCTTTTGCGGATCGACCGCGAAGACCTGGATAGTATCGGCGCCGCGATTGGACGTGTAAAGAAATTTCCCGGCGTGATCCAGCCGGATTTCTGCGCCGGTATTCTCTTTCGTAAATCCCGCCGGAAGGGCAGGCACGGTTTGGATCAAGTGCAGATTTCCGTTGGAGGCGTCACGGGAGAACACCGAAACGACCGGTTCCAGTTCGTTGATCACATACGCGTGGGTGGCCTGTTTGTCGAACATAATGTGCCGGGGGCCATGGCCGGCGTCGACCTTTACAAAAGGCGGGTCGTTTTCGACTAGCTTGCTCGAAGCAGGATCGAGGTGATAGATGCGAATTTTGTCGAGGCCGAGGTCCGGGACGTAGACGCGCTGGTTGTCGGGAGAGATCACCGCTTCGTGGGCATGTGGGCCTTCCTGCCGCTGCTTATTCGGACCGGAACCTTGCGCAGTCATCAGCGACGCCATGGCGCCCAGGCTGCCATCGGGCTTGACAGGGAACGAGGCCACCCCGCCAGTCATGTAATTGGCAACCACCAGCGTTTTGCCGGTAGCGTCGACGGCCAGAAAGCAGGGGGCTTCACCTTCGGAATCCACATGATTGAGCGGATGGAGCCGGCCTGTTTTGCGATCCATCGAAAAACTGGCTACGCCGCCGTTGACTTTGCCTTCGAGTTCGCTGACTGCGTAGAAATTTTTGTGGCCGTGATCCGTGCCGACCCAGGACGGGTTGACGACCTCTCCAACCAGGCCAAGCGGCTCGAGAGTGGCCTTAGCGGCATCGAGGCGGAACGCTTGAACGCCTTTCCCATAGGTGCCGATGTAAACCAAAGACTTGCCGGCCGCTGTGGCCGCGGAAACATGTTGAGCTTGGGGCATAAGAATCAATGATGCAAAAATTGAGACGCCGAGGAAGGCTGGGAGTAGCCAGGGTTTTTTCACGATGAAAGAGTCCTGAAGGGAATAAATCTCTTCGGCCTACAATATTGTCACAATGACCCGACTCCGAAAGTGGCGGCCTGCGAGGGTGGCAGTGCTGGGACTACTCGCGCTGCATTACCCCGTGTTTTCGCAACAGACGCCGCCCATCAAGAACAGCAAGGTGGCCATCTATCATCTGACTTCCGGAAAAACAGAAGTCATTTACTCGATGGATGGCATGATCGAGGCTCCGAACTGGTCGCCGGACGGCAAGTATCTGCTGGTGAATTCGCGAGGCAAGTTGTGGAGGCTTCCGGTGGGAGCCAACGTTTCAACGCCCCAGTTGGAGGAGATCGATCTGGCGGGACTCGAAAAGTGTAACAACGACAAAAGTGTTTCCCCGGATGGGAAGTTGATCGCCTTTTCATCCAGTGGAAAAGCGAAGGGATCGCAGGTGTATACGGTGGCTGCCGGCGGCGGCGCAGCGAAACTGATTGTGCCTGAGACGCCTAGCTATTTCCATGCTTTCTCGCCGGATGGTGCGTGGCTGTCTTTTGTCTCGCAACGCAACGGGCATTTCAATCTGTTCCGTGTTCCGGTGAATGGAGGCGAGCAGGAACGCCTGACCTCGAAGCCCAGTTACGATGATGGTCCGGATTACTCTCCCGACGGGAAATGGATTTACTTCAATTCCGACCGGTCCGGAAGCTGGGACATTTGGCGCATGCCGGCGAGCGGCGCGGGAGCGGGCGATACGCTCGCTCAACAGGTGACGAGTGACGAGCAGGAGGACTGGTTTCCGCACTGTTCTCCAGATGGAAAGAAGCTGGTGTTTCTAACATTTTCGAGAGGAACAGCGGGTCACAACGGGCACTCGGAAGTTGCGTTGCGGATGATTCCTTTACCCGGAAAGACGATCGCGGCTCATACACCGCAGGTTTTAACAAAGTTTTTCGGCGGCCAGGGAACGATTAATGTAAATTCGTGGTCTCCGGATTCGAGGAAGTTTGCGTTTGTGATTTATCAGGAGTAAGTTGAATGGCCAGAGTGACCCGTCCTGTAACTTGTATTCAGAAGTCAGAGAACATCTGACTTCTGAGCTTAGATTGCCACCACTGCCAGTCCGGGTATGACCTGGAAGTGACGAATGTTAGAGGGTGCAACAGCGAAGCCGAGATGCACGGCAGTGGCAGCAATAAGGAGATCTTCGAATGCAATGGTGATGCCCTGGGCAGCTCTTTCGCCTTCGATTCTTCCCGCGCGTCTGGCAATTTCGATGGTAACTGGATGAACCGGAATGTCCCGGATGAGCTCATCCACGAAAGCTTGCCGCCGCGCACGGCGCTGTTCATCTTTGGCTCGTTGTATACCGTGAACAACTCGACGATGGTGACTACCGATAGACCCATTTCGATCTCACCATGGGCGGATTGAAGCTGTTCGAGGATTTGAAGAACGGAGTGACCTTGCCGCTCTCCCGTGATCACTACGCTGGAGTCGAGGCTTAATCCCAAGCAGGCGGGTTCCAAGGCTGTCGGTTGCGAATGATCTCCTCTATCTCGGCAGCGAAGTCCGAGTCGAGCGTGGGCGTTAAGCCGGTCTCTTCTTCATGGGCTTTGGCGAGCGTGATGCACTCGGAGATGGAGCGGCGTAGGGGGTTCACAGCTCGCAGTACAGCAACAGGTTGGGCGTCGCGTTCTATGATGATTTCCACCCCATTTTGCGCACGTTGCAGGATCGCGCGGGGGTCGCGAACCAGGTCAGCCTCGGTGATGTGCAGTGCCTGCGCTTCCATACCTCCGATCATAGCGGCTCGGGGTCGTCTTGCAAACGCAAGAAAGTCAACTTATGTTTTGTGCGCTGCTACCTGTTGCTGCTTTTATGCTCGGCGTCCGCTTGTTGTTTCTTGTACTCTTTGTATAGCTGGAGTTTGCTTTTCAACGGCGGCAGGTCCATGGTCATCATCTTGTTCTCCGGATCAATGCTGATGGCGTAGGGGCCGTCCCGAGTACCGAACTCGTCGAAAAACGCGAGTTGACTGCCGGTGACCTGATATGTGCCGTGGCGCGACACGCTCTGGTGGTGAATGGTGGTTTTCTGCACGAAGGTATTGCCGGGACTAAACGTTAAAGTTCCGCTGCAGGTTTCAGGATGCGGGCGTCCGTCAAAACACACATGCTGTGTCGGGAAGCCATTATCGCTGTCGTTCATGCTGAGGTAAACCCAGCCGCCGGAATCCTGCAGGAGCGCTACCTGATCGGGACTGAGATCGTCGCCCGCATATAACGCAAACGCAGATCCGAACAATAAAGCGGTTATTGCGCTGATATAGGAAAGCTTCACTCTGGTCTCCTTCGTTCCATTTAATGAGTCATCGAATAGATGATGTAGTTTACGCCGAGGCGGATTCCTAACGCAGAATACTGCTCCGGATATTCGGGATCGTCGGCCCACTCCCAGGAATCGCCCAAATCGGAGTTGAAGCTGATCGCCATCATGAGCCGTCCGCGATCATCATAGACGCCGCGCCAGCGTGCCACGTAGCCGTCGTTGCGAAACGGCACCCCAGTTCGAACACCCCATTCTCCGGGCACCTGGTAGCGGTTATCGAGATCGTAGACGGTGTGAAAAATGGCGTCGCCGTTCGGGATCTCGACCACCGGCCGGTCTGGAAAAATCTTGCTGATGCTTTTATTGAAGACCGTCCAATCGCGGCTACCCCAGAAATCATCACACATCAAGAAACCGCCACGCTCCAGGTAATCGCGCAGTGTCTTTGCCTGCACGTCGTCGATGTTCCACTCTCCGACAAAGACCGCATAGAGCCAGGGATAATTGAACAGATCGCCGGGGTCATCGAGACTGACAGGCTGCTCGACCGAACGGGCCTGCAGGCGAGTGAGACGACGAACAGCTTCGAGGAAATGACGGTCGGCGCGAGGATAATCGTTGGTCCAGCTGGAGTGTCCCTTGGTCCAATCCCAACCGGCATGACGAAAGCGGGCGTCCGGGATGGAAGGATACATGAGACGGGCAAAAACCAGCTCAGTCTTTTCCTCGAAATCAGGCGGCAGGCCGATTTTGCCGATACTATACTCGTCGCCGGGATACTCGCGAAACGGCTTGGGAAGATTCGTGTCAGCCGCGTACAGGACGGAAAGTAGCACGAGAGCGTAGGCTACACCGCGCAGATACCGAGCTCGACCGACTTGCACACAGCCTCGCCCGTGAGGATAGCACCGGAACCTGGGCGAACGGGAAAGAGCGGGAAGCAGGCCCAAAAACCGACACCTGAGTCCCGGAAACGATCAGTGATTTATGTAACCTACGAATAATTTCGTTGACAGTACGAATACTTTCGTAATAGGCTCTAAGCATGGCGAAGGAAGCGTTGAGCAAGCCAACTACCTCGGAACTGGAGATTTTGCGGGTGCTTTGGGAACGAGGACCATCCACCGTGCGCGAGGTGCAGGAAGTGCTTTCGCGGGCGAAACCCACCGGTTATACAACGGTGCTCAAGTTGCTTCAGATCATGGCAGTGAAAGCCATGGTGAGCCGCAACGAGGACGAGCGTGCGCACATATACGAAGCCAGGCAACCTGCCGAAAACACCAAGCGCCAGTTAGTGGGTGACTTGATGCAGCGGGCCTTTGCCGGCTCGGCGAGCGATCTGATGATGCATGCTTTGTCGGGTGAAAAGACTCCCGCCAGCGAGATCGAGGAGATCAGGCGGATGCTGGACGATTACGAAAGGAAGGCCAAATGAGCGGCGCTGTTTTCACTCCGGCCACCATCGATTTATTCGGCTGGACGTTGATCCACTTTCTCTGGCAGGGAACGGCGCTGGCGCTTTTGCTGTATGTGTTCGCCGCATTCACACGCAAGGCGGACCTGCGTTATGCCGCGGGTTTGATCACGCTGGGCCTAATGATGGCGGCCCCTCCGATTACGTTTTATATACTCGCGTCGAAACAGACGGCGGAGGTGACGGCTTCCAATCTACAGGTGGCTCTGCGCGGACTGAAAATCGTAGCGAGCTCTGCCACTGGCATTCCGATTGATCAGGCCGCCCATTCGCTGGTTGCGATCCATTGGATCGATGATTTGGTTTGGCTGTGGATTGCCGGCGTGGTGATCTTGTCGTTGCGGGCATTGGGCGGTTATGTTGTGTTGCAGCGAATGCTGCGCGAGAAGTGCACGCCGCTGGCAGGTGCGCTGCGCGCTCGCTGCGCGGAACTCGAGGCCACTCTGGGCATCGGAATGCGCATTCGATATCTGCAATCGAGCGTGGGCAAGACGCCGGCCGCAGTGGGCTGGCTGCGCCCCGTCGTATTGCTTCCGATAACCGCTCTATCCGGCCTGACGCCGGCGCAACTGGAGGCAGTCATCGTGCATGAACTGGCACACATCAAACGTTTCGATTGCCTGATCAATGTGTTTCAAATCTTTGCCGAAACAGTTTTGTTTTACCATCCGGCTGTCTGGTGGGTGAACCGGTTCGTTCGACACGAACGCGAGAACTGCTGTGATGATGTGGCAGTGGAGCTATCCGGCGATCCGGGTAATTATGCGCGAGCGCTAGCGCTGATGGAAGGTTGGCGTTCTGCGCCGGCCTGGGCCCTGGGTGTAAATGGCGGCGTTCTGAAAGCCCGGGTAGGTAGAATTCTGGGGTTGGACATCGTGAAGAGCGCCGTTCCGCAGAGCGGATTGGCCATGATCGGTTGCCTTTGCGTGGCGGGAGCGATCCTGAGCGCGGCCACGCTGGGCCATGCCTTCGCCGGTCCGGCGCAAGACTCACCGGCTGCTCCCGTGGTGGTTCCGACCCCGCCGGCAGCCCCGACGCCGGTTGCGGTCATGCCTAAACGACCAGTTCCGGCGCAGTCTCTACCCGCGCCCGTTGCCGTTCCCACACCGCCTGCTCCTCCAGAAATGGCGAGCGATCGGGACGACCAAGACGAATCGCAGTCTCCTGATACCGGTGAAAGCCACGATGGCTCTTACATCGATGCGCTCAAAGCAGCCGGGGTGAACGATCTCAGTGTTGACAAGCTGATTATGTTGAAGATGCAAGGCGTAACACCCGAGTATGTCAAGGCAATTCGGGCTGCCGGATTCGATGCTTCGGCCGGTGAACTGATCGCCATGAAAGTGCAAGGCGTTTCCGCGGACTACGTCAAGCGGGTGCGGGCTGCGGGGTGGCGCGATATTTCGACAGGCCAGCTCATTGCGATGAAAGTGCAGGACATCGATCCGGCACAGGCGGCGGAATTTAAACGCGAGTTCGGTTTTGAAGATTTTTCCTTCGGGCAAGTGATGGCTTTTAAAACGCAGGGCGTCACGCCGGAGTACGTGCGCAGCTTGCGCTCGGCAGGGTTTAAGGACCTGTCCACAGGACAGATTATCGCTGCCAAGGTTCAAGGCATCACGCCTGAGTTGTTGCGAAAGGTCCGCGAGCACGGTTTTTCGAATTTGAGCCTGCATCAGTTGATCGCGTTGAAAGTAGCCGGCGTTTTTTAAAGAATCAGGTGAATGCAAATGCGACTGAACGCGATCGGTGTGTCTCTGCTGATGCCGTTACTGGGATACGGCATGACTCGGCATGGTGAATGGACGCTAAGCCATTCCGATGATCCCGGGAAGGTGACTTTCTCGCTTCGCTATTCGAAGGGAGTCGGCCACAACTCCGACAGCAGTTCCGATTGGAAACCAAGCGACTTTCCAGGGTTGAATTTTTCCGGGTCCGGCAAGCGGGATGTTCAATTCACAATAGAACGCGAGGCGGGCACGCTGCAGTGTGAAGGGTTCCTGAAGGGAGCGGAGGGCGCCGGGCTTTTCGATTTTACGAGCCATCCCGAATATATCCGCAAGATGGAGGCCTTGGGCTTCAGCGACTTCACGGACGACAAACTATTTGCCGCCGCCATTCACGATGTCAGTACGGATTTCGCCAGACAGATGAAAGCGCAATCGATCGGCGGACTGGATGGAGACCAATTGATCGCCTTCCGGATCTTCGGTGTGACGCCGGAGTTTGTGAAGAACCTGCGCGCCGCTGGCCTGCATGCGAAGGAGGCCGGTAAATTGATTGCTTTCCGAATTCATGGCGTATCGCCCGAGTTTGTTCGCGAGTTGCGATCGGCAGGGCTCAGAGTAGAGGACGAAGACAAGCTCATCGCGTTTCGAATTCATGGCGTTTCGCCCGAGTATGTGCAAGGGATCGAGAAGCTGGGGTACGCCAATCCAAGCGGAGACAAATTGATCGCTATGCGTATCCACGGCGTGACTCCGCAATACATTCAAAGCTTGCGCGCGCGCGGGATAAAAGATTTGACGCTCGATCAGGCGATTGCGCTGCGTATTCAGGGGATCAACTAAGCATGACCACTATCTGGAACGACGTTCGATACGCACTGCGGGGTTTTCGCCGGACGCCCTTGTTTACAGTTGTCGCCGTTCTGTCGCTGGCGTTCGGGATCGGGGCGAACACGGCTATCTTCAGCCTGCTTGACCAAGTAATGCTCCGATTGATGCCGGTCCAGCACCCGGAACAACTGGCCCTTTTAACGATGCCAGGTCCGTTTTACGGCAGCAATTGGGGTATGAACGCCTTGTCATACCCGATGTACAAGGACTTCGAACAGAACAACCAGGTTTTCACAGGCATGTTCTGCCGGTATCCGGTTCAAACGAATCTGGGGTTCGGCGGCCGAACCGAATTGGTCAACGCGGAACTTGTCTCGGGCACTTACTTTCCAGTGCTCGGAGTGAAAGCGGAACTGGGACGAACGTTTACTCCGGCGGACGACAAGAATCCAGGTGGCCATCCGGTGGCGGTGTTAAGCGACAGCTTTTGGAGGAACCGCTTCGGTTCCGATCCAAAGATCCTCGGCAAAGATGTCGTACTCAACGGGCGCAACATGACGATAGTGGGCGTGGCGCAAGCAGGCTTCGACGGCGTGGAACTGGGACGTGCGGCAAAAGTCTTCGTACCCACGATGATGAAGGCGCAATTGACACCGAACTGGGACGGTCTCAAGAACCGCCGTCAGCGCTGGGTGAATGTGTTTGGGCGTTTGAAACCGGGAGTGAGTCTAAAGCAAGCCAAAGCTTCACTGCAACCGTTCATGCACAACATGCTTGAACTCGAGGTAAGGGAGGCTGCTTTCCGCAATGCCTCGGATTTCGACAGAAAACAATTCCTGAAGTGCACGATCGATGTAATTCCTGGTTCGCAGGGGCGTTCGTACGTGCGGAGGCAACTCGGGACGCCGCTTTGGGTGCTAATGGCGCTCACCGGCACCGTGTTGCTGCTCGCCTGTGCCAACTTGGCGAACTTGTTGCTGGCACGCGCCACCACTCGTTATCGTGAATTTGCCATCCGGTTGGCGATTGGCGCGGGGCGCGCGCGAGTGATCCGGCAACTACTGGTAGAGAGCACGATTCTTTCGTTCTTTGGCGGCCTTCTCGGCTTGCTACTCGCGTTCTGGGCGGATCGGTTTTTATTGGCGGCTTATCTGCCGGGCGAAGCCACCGGTGAGCTTACTATTTCATCGATTCCCGATTGGCGCGTGCTGAGTTTCACGCTGGGAGTGATGCTGCTCACGGCGGTATTGTTCGGCTTGATCCCGGCGCTGCAGAGTTCAAAGTCAGATATCGCTCCAACGCTTAAGAACCAGGCGGGCTCAGTAGTAGCAGGTAATGTGCCGCTTCGTAAAGGGTTGGTGATTCTGCAAGTCACCCTGTCGTTGCTGTTGCTGATCGGCGCGGGCTTGTTCATGCGTACGCTCGCGAACCTGCGCAATTTGAGTCCCGGGTTTAAGGCAGAACGTCTGCTCGGATTTGAGGTGGACCCAACGCAGAGCGGCTATTCGGCGGAACGCACTAAGATTCTCTACAAGCGTTTAACGGAAGAGTTGCAAGCGACGCCTGGGGTCAGTTTAGTAGGGATGGCCAGTCTGCGGATCTTGAATGACGACGACTGGGAGAGTTCCATGACGGTCGAAGGATATACGGCGAAGCCCGGAGACCATCCAATGCCTTACATGAACTCCGTCAGCCCGGGTTATTTCGCCACGATGGGCATTCCGATCGTGATGGGGCGCGATTTTACCGTGAACGATACGCAAGAGATCAAGCACGGACCCGATGCGGACGACTGGAATGCTACGAAGGTGATGATCAACGAGAGTTTCGCCAAGAAGTTTTTCAAAGGCAGAAACCCGGTGGGATTGCACGTTGGTTATGGATCAGATCCGGGAACAAAGACCGATATGGAAGTGATCGGTGTGGTGAAAGATGTGAAATATACTAATCTCCGCGATGCCATTCCGGTGCAGGCGTATACACCTTCCCTGGCCGCACGTTTCCAGGGCGGCATGACAGTTTACCTGCGTACCGCCATCGATCCGCAACAAGTCATGCCCTTGATTCGGCACAAAGTGCAACAGCTGGATGCGAATGTACCGGTCTACGCGATGCGCACGGCGGAAGAGCAAATCAGCCAGTCGCTGCGAACAGAAAGACTGGTGGCGAGTTTGTCTTCTGTATTCGGAGTGCTAGCGACGATATTGGCTGTGATTGGGTTATACGGCGTGATGGCCTACACGGTGGCGCGGCGCACACGCGAGATTGGCATCCGTATGGCGTTGGGCGCGTTGCAAGGGAATGTGCTGTGGATGGTGATGAAAGAAGTTTCGATTCTGATCGGCGCAGGGACGCTGGTGGGCATTCCGTTGGCGATCGCGCTGAGCAGGCTGGTGCAAAACCAGCTCTATGGCATCCCTTCGCATGACCCTCTCACGGTAGCCCTGGCAACAATAACGCTGGTGACCATCGCGGGTTTGGCCGGTTTCATACCAGCTTTGCGGGCGAGCAGGATCGATCCTACACTCGCATTGCGCTACGAATAAGTCAGATTGGCGCCGGCGAGCTAACCGGCAGCTATTCGAGGCGATAATTCGGGGCTTCTTTGGTGATGATCACGTCGTGAACATGGCCTTCGCGGAGGCCTGCGACGGACACTCGCAAAAAATGAGAGTGCTCCTGCAGTTCAGAAATCGTGCGGCAGCCGCAGTAGCCCATACCCGCTCGCAGGCCGCCAACCAACTGGTAACTCATCTCGGACAGCGGACCTTTATACGGCACGCGGCCCTCGATGCCTTCCGGCACCAGCTTTCCATTGGCCGCCTGCGCATATCGATCGGAACTGCCGGACGGCATCGCGCCAATCGAACCCATGCCGCGATAGCTCTTGAAGGTACGTCCCTGATACAGGATCGTTTCACCAGGGCTTTCGTCGGTGCCGGCCAGCAGGCTGCCGATCATGACGGAATCTGCGCCTGCGGCGATGGCTTTCGTGACGTCGCCCGAGAACTTAACGCCGCCATCTGAGATCAGCGGAATTTTGGCTTCGCGAGTGGCTTTGGCGCATTGCGATATGGCGGTAATTTGCGGCACACCTGCGCCGCTGACAACGCGCGTGGTGCAAATCGATCCTGGCCCAATGCCCACTTTGATTCCATCCGCGCCCAGCCGGATCAGGTCGCGCGCGCCCTCGTAAGACGCTACATTGCCCGCCAGCACCTCGACATCGGGGCAGGAATGCTTGATAGCCTTAATCGCGTCCATCACACGCTGCGTATGGCCATGCGCCGAATCAATCGCGATGACGTCCACCTTCTTGCGCACTAACTCCTGCGCCCTATCCAGATAGTCGCCGGTGGCGCCGACGGCCGCCGCCACTCGCAACCGCCCCTGTGCATCTTTGGCGGCATTCGGGTACTTCAACTTCTTCTGAATATCTTTGACAGTAATCAGCCCTTTGAGCGCGAATTCATCGTCGACCACCAGTAACTTTTCCACCCGATGCCGATGCAGAATTTTTTCTGCTTCTTCGAGGGTAGTGCCAACCGATACAGTAATGAGATTCTCTTTCGTCATTACGGCTTCTATCGGAAGGTCGTAACGCGTCTCAAACCGCAGATCGCGATTTGTGAGAATACCGACGAGCTTGCCGTTTTTGGTAACAGGCACACCGGAGATCCGATAGTGACTCATTACTTCCAGCGCTTCCGATATTTTTCGTTCCGGTTCGATCGTGACGGGGTCGACGATCATGCCGCTCTCACTGCGTTTCACGCGATCCACTTCTTCGGCCTGTTTGTCAATCGACATGTTGCGATGCACGATGCCGATACCGCCTTGCTGGGCCAGCGCGATCGCCATGTGCGATTCGGTAACGGTATCCATCGCGGCACTGATGATAGGAATTTTGAGTTCGATCTTAGGCGTCAACCACGTGGTAGTATCCGCTTCCGCGGGAGTTATTTGGCTGTAAGCAGGTTGCAGAAGGACGTCATCGAAGGTCAGTCCTTCTTCAATCACCTCAGGAATCATGGGGTATCTTTATCGTAACAACAGCGTCCACATCCCTTGCCTGAGCCTGTTTTTCTACTAACTTAGACAAGTTGACGGTGGCTATACTGAGAGCGGTGAACCCCGTCGGGCGTTATCAGATCGCGGGCGAAATCGGTCGCGGGGCGATGGGTGTTGTGTATAAAGCGCTTGACCCCGCCCTTGGCCGGACTGTCGCGATCAAGACCATTTCTCTTACTGAGTTGACGGACGCAGACGCACGTCAGCGCGAAGGGGACAAGCTTCTTCAGGAAGCGCAATCGGCCGGGACGCTATCTCACCCGAACATCGTTACCGTTTTCGATGTGATCAAGCAGGACGATTTCGCCTGCATCGTGATGGAGTTTCTACCCGGGCCCTCCTTCGATGAGATGCTCCGGCAAGAGAAGATACCAGAGCGCAGCGAGCTGATTCAGTATCTGCGCGAGGTAGCGGAGGCGCTTGATTACGCGCATCGCAAAGGCATCATTCATCGGGATGTAAAACCGGCCAACATCCTCATCGCCACACACGGGTTCGGCAACGAGCGCTCTGCCAAGCTGACCGATTTCGGCGTAGCCAAAACGCTTTCGCACGAAATTACCCAGAGCGGCAGCATGATTGGCACGCCCAGTTACATGTCGCCGGAACAAATGGAAGGCAGAACCGTCGACGGCATGTCGGATCAGTTCTCGCTGGCGGTGGTGGCTTATGAAATGTTGAGTGGCCGCAAACCCTTTGCCGCGCAAACGCTGGCCGCGCTGCTGCACCAGATTTGCCAGCAGAAAACGCCGTCCATCTTAGAAGCGAATCCGGCGTTGGGCGAAACGGTTGCCAAAGTAATGGAGCGTGCGCTCTCCAAAAGAGCCGAAGATCGTTTCCCTTCGGCCAGCGACTTTGTCGGCGCTCTCGCCATCGCGCTCGAACAAGCGGCCCAGGAGGCAGCCCCCGAGAACAAGCATCTTCGCGAAACACTGCTCTTGCTCAAACAGGAAGAAGACACCCGACACAGGCCTACACGCAAGAAACTAGCATTGATTGTTGTGCTTTGTTTCGCTGTCACCGCTGCGATCGTTTTCTTACTGCGGCTGACCTCCGGCTCTGCGATCCCCGAAGAGGTTTTGAAAACCAACACGGCAGCCCCGCCCGCACCGCCTACGACCCGCGATCTCAGCAGCACGCAGCCGGTGCGAACGCCGGCGGCCACGGTACACGATCAAAAGATAAAGAATACTGCGCCCCCAAATGCTGCTTCTCCGGCGGAAGCCACCCCAGCGAGTGCCGAGAAACAATCGAGCACAGCAGATATCGATCTACTGACCGAACCCGCCGGCGCGCACATCATCGTCGACGAGCGTTCCGACGCAAATTGCAATACTCCTTGCAATATGGCGCTCGCCATCGGACGTCACACGCTTACCGCGGAACTCGACGGCTACACTACGGCGAGGCGTATCTTCAATCTGCCCGAAGAAAGTCGTTTGTATATTCCAATGTTGCCCAGTTCGGGAGTGATCGTTGTGACTTCGGTCCCCTCTGGGTCGCTGTTGAGCGTGGATGGCAAGATGTTCGGACAAACACCGGCCACCTTGCATCTCACCCCAGGCGTGCATCAGATCCTGCTGGCCAACGGCGCTCTGCGGCACGAGGAGAGGGTGAACATCGAGCCGGACAGTTTTCAATCGCGAACGATTCGCTGGTAGCGACAATTCCTTAAACGCTCGTGCGCAGGTTCGCCGGAAGGTCGCGACGCGCGGGATATCCCGGAATGCTGGTCGCCATGATCACCGCGCGTTGCACCGCATCCGCCATGGCTTCGGCAGCTACCGAGCCAACTGTAATGGTGTCGGCTTTCACTTTGGAAGTACCTGTAGCAGCGGCAAAAATGGTGTCGCCGTCGGCTGCCGTATGAGTGGGATAGATGCAGCGCGCGAAACCATCGTGCGCCATCTGAGCGACTTTCGTCATCTCGGTTTTGGTCAGGTTTGCGTTTGTAGCAATAACTCCGATTGTGGTGTTGACATGCTGATGATGTTTCGCGAGCAACTCTCCCGCCGAGACATGGGCCATGGAATCGCGGAAACTTTTGCCATCGGCCGTTAGAGCCCCAGCCAAAATCCGGCCGCTGCGACGATCTCGAACATCACCGACGGCATTCACCGCAACGATGGCGCCTACAATAAGTCCGCTGCTGCCAATCTTTATACTGGCTGTACCCAGGCCGCCTTTCATGGCACAATGCGCGCCGAAAAATTTTCCGACCGTGGCGCCCGCGCCCGCGCCTACATTGCCTTCCGGCAGGTGCGTAGCGCTGGCAGCCAGACAGGCGGCATAGCCCGAGTTCGCATCTGGACGGATCTTTGGATCACCCACGTTCAAATCGAAGAGAATTGCCGCAGGAACGATCGGAACAACAATCGGCCCCATCCGGTAGCCTTGCCCCTTCTCTTCGAGATACTTCATCACCCCGGTGGCGGTATCGAGCCCAAACGCGCTGCCACCGGAAAGCACAATGGCGTTTACCTGCTGCACGGAATTTACCGGACTGAGCAGATCTGTTTCGCGCGTGCCCGGCGCGGAGCCGCGCACATCCACGCCGGCTACGGTGCCCTTGTCAAAGAGGATCACCGTGCAACCAGTCGGTCTGCGAGCGTCGGTGAAGTGACCGACGCGAATATCGCCAACGTCCAGAATGGAGCCCTCTACTTGCGCCTCTTCCGCTCCGCCCTCAGCCTGCGGCACGAGAGCGGCTGCGGCGGCGTAACGGGAATAGCGAGCTAGCTGGCGGCGACTGAAGTTGTTTTGTCTGATCATGGATATTTGCGACCTGTCACCTCTAGTTTCTCGCTTCGCTGGATCGCGGTCAGCTTCTTCATCATTTCTTCCACGCTCAACTATCTCGATCGCAATCTGTTGTCCCTCCTCGCGCCGCTGATCATGGCCAGTCTGCATTTCAACCAAACGCAGTTTGGCTGGCTGATCTCCATGTTTTCGATCACCTATGCGATCAGCTCTCTAGTAACCGGCTGGATGCTGGATCGATTCGGAATCAATCGCACCATGTCGGGAGCAGTTGGGTGGTGGTCCATTGCGGCGATCGGTCACGGGCTGGTAAGAAGTTTCGGTGGACTGGTGCTTTGGCGAGCCGCTTTAGGCGTGGGCGAATCGCCCAGTACGCCCGCGGTCGGTAAGCTGAATGGCCTCTATCTGCAGCCGGAAGAGCGAGCGCTGGGCGCAGCCGCCAACCAGATCGGTTTAAGCCTGGCAGCAGTGATCGGCCCGCTATGGATCGGCTTCGCCCTCCTTCATAGCTGGCGCGAACCGTTTCTCATCAACGGCATCATCGGCCTTGTGTGGATTCCTTTGTGGCTGCTGGTGAACCGCGCCATCCCTGCTCGCTACCGAGACTCGGAGTTTGTTCAGCGAAACGTTCCCGGCGAACGCGCCGGTTTCGCCATGCTGCGCGATCGCAATCTGCTATTGCTGATTGCTGCCAATGTCCTGTGGATGGCAGCCTATTCGATCTGGACCAACTGGCTCACGCTTTACCTGGTCCATGTGCACAAAATCACGCTTAAACAATCAGCGACCTATGTTTGGATTCCGCCCCTCATTTCGAACGTCGGGGGATTCTTCGGCGGCTGGCTTTCGTTGCGCTACATGAGGCGGAATATGCAACCCCTCGATGCCCGACGCCGAGCTGTCTGGGTAAGTGCGTTTTGCTCTCTGTTTGCGTTGCTGCTTCCCTTCGCTCCCAATGCGGCCTGGGCTACCGCTGGTATTTCCATAAGCTACTTTGCCGTGCTGGCCGGAAGCGTAAATATTTATGCGCTACCAATCGACATCTTTGGACCGGGCCGCGCCGGATTCGCTCTATCAGCACTGACCTTTGCTTTTGGAATTATGCAGACTGTGCTTTCGCCGCTGGTCGGAAAAATGGGAGATCACAATTTGTACCCGCAAGTGATCTGGCTGGCGACGGTGCCATTGTTTCTGAGCGCGCTTGTTTTGAATAAATGCTCGATGCCGCAAGAAGACACAGAGGCCGCAGATGAACGCCGATAAACACGGATTGAAATCGATGAGCCTATCTGCGTTGATCTGTGTTCATCGGCGGCCCACATTGCTTTTTTAGTCAAGCTGCTAAAAAGCCAGCAGCCGCTCGCCTTCCGCAACAAGGTCCGAGACCTGCGGCAGGATCTCGTCTTCCAGTTGCGGATTGTAGGCTACCCAGGTGTCCAGCGCGCCCACCCGCCCCACCGGCGCATCCAGTTCAGTAAACAGCTCGCTGGCGATGCGTGCGGCAATCTCGGCTCCGTAGCCCCAGGCCAGCATGTCTTCGTGCGCGATTATTACACGATTCGTTTTCTTTACCGATTCACTGATCGTTGACCAGTCATAGGGCGAGAGCGTGCGCAGATCGATCACTTCGATCGATAAGTCACGCCGTTTTTGTTCCAACTGCAACGCCGCCTGCAGAGCCTTCTGCACCAGAGCGCCATAGGTCAGGATGGTCAGGTTTTGGCCCATTTTCACGATTTTCGCTTGGCCGAATGGAATCGTGAAATCCAAGCCCGGATGCGGTGCACGATTGTAGGGCTCGCGATAGAGCTTTTTGTGCTCGAGAAACAGCACCGGGTCGTCCGACCGGATGGCCGTGCGCAGCAGCCCGCAAGCGTCGAGCGCGTTCGATGGAAAAACCACCCGCAATCCGGGGATATGGGTGAACGTGACTTCACCGCACTGGCTGTGATAAATTGCGCCGCCGGTAAGATAGCCGCCGATCGGCACTCGGAGGACGATAGGGCAGCTGAATTCATTGTTCGAGCGCCAGCGCAAATTGGCGAGCTCGTCGCGAATCTGCATCATGGCCGGCCAGATGTAATCGAAGAATTGAATTTCAGGCACTGGCTTCAGGCCACGCACCGCCAGGCCGATGGCCCGCCCCACAATGGCTGCTTCCGCGATCGGTGTGTTGAAACAACGGTCGCTGCCAAACTCCCGCTGCAAGCCCGCAGTAGCTTTGAACACGCCGCCTTTGCCTTTTACCTCCGCCAGCGACTCTTCGCGGCTGCAATCAGCTACGTCTTCGCCGAACACAATCACTTTGTCATCGCGGCGCATTTCCTCGGCCAAGGTTCGATTGATCGAATCGATCATGGTGCGCGGTTCGCCTTGAAACTTTGGTTCAGACGCGAACGACGGCGAACACGGATCCACCTTGTCTGAATAGAGATACCGGAATGCCGACCCGGGCGCAGGGGCCGGTTCATGCAATACCCGCTGGGAGACTTCGGCAATCTCGGCGTCGATCTCACGCATGATGTTATCGATCGCCTGCCGCCCAAGGATGCCCCGCTGCACCAGCATCTCGGGGAAAGTTTTCAACGGATCACGCAATCCCTCCTGGGTTCGCTCAGCCTGCGATTTATACAGCCGCTCGTCATCGGACAAGGAGTGCGAGTAAGGCCGGATAACAGAAGCTTGTACCAGGGCCGGCCCGTGACCAGCACGGCAATAGGCAGCGGCGTGACTCATGGCGCGGTAGGATTCGACGAAGTCGGTTCCGTCCACCTCGAGCCGCAGTAAATGCGGAAATCCTTCGAGTAGACGAGCAATGCTTCCGCCCGCGGTCTGCCGCTCCACGGGTACAGAGATGGCATAGCCGTTGTCTTCTATGAGCACAAGTAGCGGGATCCGGTCGAGGCAGGCAATATTCATGCACTCCCAGAACTCGCCCTCGCTGGTGGCGCCCTCGCCGGAACAGACCAGCGTGATTTCATCGCTTTCGCGGTTCAGATAATTTTTCGCTTGCGCGCAACCGAGCGCCTGTAGGAACTGAGTACCGGTGGGAGAAGACGCGCTAATTACATGAAGGGCGCGCGACGACCAATGCGAAGGCATCTGGCGGCCGCCGGAGTTCGGATCGCGCGCTGCTCCTACGGCCTGCAATAACATCTCTTCCGGGGTTTCGCCCAAAGTTAATAGGAGCGCCCGGTCGCGATAGTACGGCACGACCCAATCTGAGGACGGCTTCAACACCATACTCGCCGCTACCTGAATCGCTTCGTGACCTGCGCCGCTCACCTGAAAGAAAATTTTGTTCTGCCGCTTCAGCAGAATTTCCCGGTCATCCAGGCTGCGCGACAGGTACATCAGGCGGAACGCACGGATCAGCGTCTCGTTGTCGAGTTCACTAGATGTAGCCGCCCCGATCGGCATCGGGAGTGCCTGTGCAGGTGTAGTCACCAATATGTATTATCACCTCTGCGCAAAGCTGATTGTGTTTCCTCATCTACGATGCTGGCTGCGCTTTGCCGGCTGCTGGAATCGACGAGTTATATAGAATCAAAACGGGAGAATCAAAACGTTCATGGCGAGCGCAGGCGCAGGTCTTGAAGGGGTAGTCGCTACTACTTCAAGCATCTGCTTTATCGATGGCGATACGGGCATTCTTAGCTACAACGGCTTTAATATCCATACGCTGGCAGACAATGCCACTTTCGAAGAAGTGATCTATCTGCTTTGGAATGGCAAATTGCCTTCCAAGAGTGAATTGCAGAAGCTACAATCTGCCCTGGTGGCGGAGCGCGAGCTGCCTGGCGAAGTTACGGCGTTTTTAAAGAATGTGCCGGAGAACGCTTCCCCTATGGATACGCTGCGCACGGCGGTTTCCATGCTGAGTCTCTACGATCCTCTGGCCGCAGACAACTCACCGGCTGCAAATACCGCCAAAGCCGTGAAGCTGATGGCACGTATAGCCACCATCGTGAGCACGTTCGACAGGCTGCGGAATGGGAAAGAAGTGGTTCCCGGCGATCCGTCTCTCGGCTATGCCGCCAATTTCCTTTACACGCTAACCGGGAAAAAGCCGGACGACATCATGGAACGCGTTTTCGATTTAGCGCTCATTTTGCATGCCGATCATGAACTCAACGCATCGACTTTTGCCGGACGTGTAACAGCCGCTACGTTATCCGACATTTACTCGTCGGTCACGTCCGCAATTGGCGCTCTGAAAGGCCCTCTGCACGGCGGCGCGAACGAAGCTGTAATCAAGATGCTGCTCGAAACTAAATCGAGTGATGAAGCGGTAGCGAAAGTAAAATCCGATCTCGCCAACAAAGTGAAGATTTCTGGCTTTGGGCATCGCGTTTATCATGTGGTCGACCCGCGCGCGACCCATCTAAAGAAGATGAGCGAAGAACTAGGCAAGCGAACCAATCATTCTGATCTTTACGAGAAATCAACGCGCGTCGAGCAGACCGTGCAAGAACTCAAAGGCCTGAACGCGAACGTCGATTTCTACTCCGCATCTACTTACTATTCGCTGGGCATTCCTGTCGATTTGTTCACGCCGATTTTTGCAATCAGCCGCATGTCGGGCTGGACCGCGCACATACTCGAACAGTATCGGAACAACCGGCTCATCCGGCCGCGCGCCGACTATACGGGCGAAGCAGACGGGCAGGCCTGGGTCCCGCTGCAAAGCCGTAATTAGCAATCGGATGTACGATCTTTCCTTCTTCCGTAATAACCTGGACCAACTGCGCGAGCGCCTGGCCACTCGTGGTTTTGCGTTGGATGTGGCTTCGTTTACCGAGCTTGACTCCAAGCGGCGTCAGATTGTGACGGAGAGCGAGCGTCTGAAGGCGGATCGCAATCAGGCGACGGTCGAAATCGGGCAACTGCGCAAGACCGGCGTCGACACCTCCGAACAGCAGGTTCGGGTACGCGCCATGGGCGAGCGCATCTCGGAACTTGACGGTCAGGTGAATGCCCTCGATACCGAATTTCGTGATTTCCTGGCGCGCGTTCCAAATGTCACGCAAGCGGATGTCCCGGTGGGCAAAGACGAAACTGCCAATGTCGAGGTGCGCCGTCACGGCACGCCCGCAGAGTTTAACTTTCAACCCAAGCCGCATTGGGATCTCGGTTTGGAACTCGGCATCCTCGATCTCGAACGAGCCTCCAAAGTGGCTGGCGCGAGGTTTTCTGTGTATTGGGGTCTGGGCGCAAAACTCGAGCGGGCGCTGGCCAATTTCATGCTCGATTTGCATACGCGTGAACATGGCTACCAGGAAGTGCTTCCGCCGTTTCTGGTGAATTCAACCAGCCTCTACGGCACTGGCCAGCTCCCAAAGTTTGCTGAGGATCTTTTTCGTTGCGAAGGTCATGACCTGTGGCTCACTCCCACGGCGGAAGTTCCGGTGACAAATCTCTTCCGCGATGAGACCTTGAACATCGATTCGCTGCCCCTTTCACTGTGTGCTTACACGCCCTGCTTCCGAAGTGAAGCCGGCTCGTATGGGCGCGATGTGCGGGGTGTGATCCGGCAGCATCAGTTTCAAAAGGTAGAGCTGGTCAAATTCACCCGGCCCGAGCAAAGCAACCAGGAACATGAAGCGTTGACTCATCACGCCGAAACGGTTCTCGAGAAACTCGGATTGCCTTACCGCACCATGGTGCTCGCCACCGGAGATACCAGCTTTAGCTCTGCCAAAACGTATGACATTGAAGTCTGGCTGCCTGGGCAGAGCGCCTACAAAGAAATCTCGTCTTGCTCCAACTTCGAGGCGTTTCAGGCGCGCCGGGCCATGATCCGGGCGAAGAGTGGGAAAACGAAGCCGGACTTCGTGCACACCCTGAACGGCAGCGGTCTCGCCATCGGACGCACCTGGGTTGCGATCGTTGAAAACTATCAGCAAGCGGACGGCAGCATATTGGTGCCGGCTGTGTTGCAGCCCTATTTGAATGCCGAGCGCATCGACCGGACGGGCGGCCGTCTCGTCTGAAAGTATTTAGAGTCACAGCACTCCCGATCTTTTTTGAAAACGCGCTAAACTCCTGTCCTGTGGTGTTTTAGAGGTGACAGCACTTCCTCGAACGCCTCCCGCTGATCTCATCCATATGTCTCCAAGTGCTTGACTGAAGTCGCCCGAAGCAATTCCGACTTCAAATCTTGACTGAGGCACTATGGTAAAAACTCGCCAGCTGCTCTGGACCCTTTTCATCTGCACAATGCTCGCCACTGGAGCTGCGTTTGCGCAGTCAACCCTTACACAAGTTCGTGACACGGTTGTCAACACCGATGGCACTCCCTTCAACGGAACTGTAGTTATCACCTGGAACGGCTTTACCGGGTCCGGCTCCAGTGCGCCGCTCAGCACCTCCGCCCGGATTTACAATGGCGCACTCTCCGTCCTGCTCGTCCCCACTTCGACCGCTTCGCCCGGGACGTTCTACCAGGTCGTCTATTACAACGGCAGCGAAATCGCCACCTGGACTGAGACCTGGCAAGTGCCCCAAAGCACGACGCCGCTCACCCTTTCCGTCGTTAGGACGTCAACTACCCAGGGTTCGGGTGGCTCGGCGGGCGGCGGCGGAACATCCGGAGGCGGTGGAAGCACTCCACCCGGGACGCAGTATGCCACGCTGCCGATCGCGATCAACCAGGTGACAAGCCTAAGTGCCGATCTCGCCAGCATCAATGCTTCTGTCGCAGGTTTAACGGCACAGGTCAACAGCCTCAGCCTGAATAGCGGCACTTCGAACGTCACCACAGCGGCTTTTATCGATGGAGAAGCGGTCGCTGGAAGCCTCAATGGATCGAATGCCGTCTTCACTCTGTCGCATCCGCCCTCGCCGCTCGGCAGTCTGAATCTGTACCGCAACGGGTTGCTGCAATCGGTCGGGATCGATTACTCGATCAGCAGCTCGACGGTAACGTTTCTCACGCCGAGCATTCCGAAAAGCACTGACGTTGTCACAGCTTACTACCGGATTGCGGGCACTGCTTTACAGGCTAACTTTGTCGACTATGAGACTCCCGCCGGCTCAATCGACGGCAATAACACTACGTTCACGCTGCTCAATCCGCCCAATCCCGGAGGCAGTTTAAAGCTTTACAAGAACGGTGTGTTGCTGAATCCGAACTTCGATTACACGTTGAACGGATCGAATATTACCTTCGCCAGCCCCGCCGTGACACCGCAGCCCGGCGATATTCTGATGGCCTCCTACCGGCATTAATCGTTCGAAGAATTCAGGTAGCGGTCGAGGTCAGGATGTAATTGCAGTTGAATAGCGGGTTCGTTCAAGTTGTCCAGGTTCACCACACGCGGCGGGAGAAAGATCTTTTTTTCGGCACTCTCCCGCCGCAGCCCCTTAACGGCCTGCAGCGTGGCGATCTCGCCCATTTTGAATGGATCCTGAATGACCAGCGACTCGATCCAACCCGCCTTCAATTCGTTGATCAGCATTGGGCTTGAATCGAAACCGACCAGCTTCAATTTGCTGTGACGCGCTTTCAAGGCCTGTGCCGCTCCCGCGCTGCCGGATTCATTCGAGCAGAACATCCCATCCAGATCCGGGTGCGCTGTCATCATGTTTTCCGTTACATTAATCGACTGCGCAATGCTGGCCATCCCGAAACGCTCATCCAGAATCTGAATTTGCGGAAACTTGCGCTTTATTTCATTACGAAAGCCATCCTCGCGCGCCGTAGTGGACGCGCCGCCCGGTGTAGTCTTCACCATCACGATCTTTCCTTTCCCGTGCAGGATCAGCCCGAGCCGGTCCGCTCCCATCTGGCCGCCCAGGTAATTATCGGTGGCGACATAGCTGAAGTAATTGTCCGTATCGATGGCGGAGTCGTAGATCACCACCGGAATGCCGGCCGCGGCAGCGCGGTCCACCACAATCTTGAACGCCGAAC
Source organism: Bryobacteraceae bacterium (assembly GCA_965277435.1). Classification (GTDB taxonomy): domain Bacteria; phylum Acidobacteriota; class Terriglobia; order Bryobacterales; family Bryobacteraceae; genus Bog-105. Next base: position 1,118,520 of record OZ255821.1, read on the forward strand.
GATCCGACGGCGAAAGCGCAATGGCATCCACCTTGCGATTAATCATCGTTTCCACAATCTGCATACCGGTTGCAATGTCCGTCTCGTTCGGCGGTCCATCCCACAGAATGTGAATGTGATTGTCGTGGCCCGCTTTAGCCGCCCCCGCGTGTACGCTCTGCCAGAATATGTCGGCGCTCGCCTTCGGAATCACCGCAATCGTAGTGACGTGCCTGCGATTGCAGCTGGCCAGAGCGCAAGCCAGCAGGCAAATCCACAAACCAACTGTAACCGGAAGCTTCTTGACGAATCTCATAGGACGGCAGAGCACTAAGCTAGGAGTGAGTATGACGAAATTCTTAGCTTATCGAGGAGAGATATGCAGCTTGGTCTAGTCGGTCTGGGGCGCATGGGCGCGAACATGGTGCGGCGGCTCGAAAAAGGTGGGCACAAATGCACCGTTTTCGATCTCAATGCCGAGAATGTCAAAAAGCTCGTGAGTGAAGGAGCCGGCGGTTCGAGTTCGCTGGAAGATCTGGTCAAACAACTCCCGAAGCCCCGGGCTGTCTGGGTCATGGTGCCGGCCGGCAAGCCAACCGAAGACACCGTGCAGACCCTGGCCGCCTCCATGGAATCAGGTGACGCCATTATCGATGGCGGCAACAGTTTCTATAAAGATGACATCCGCCGCGCTGCAGAATTGAAGAAGCGCGGTATCCATTACCTCGATGCCGGGACAAGCGGCGGAGTGTGGGGCGTCGAGCGTGGCTACTGCCTGATGGTAGGCGGCGACGACGACGCGTTCAAAATCCTCGAACCGATTTTCAAAACTCTCGCGCCGGGCATGGGGGACATCGAACGCACTCCGGGACGCGAAAAGATGGGCGGAACGGCGGAGCAGGGCTATCTGCACACCGGGCCTCCGGGATCTGGACACTTTGTCAAGATGGTCCATAACGGCATTGAATATGGCGTAATGCAAGCCTATGCCGAAGGTTTTGACATCCTCAAGAATAAAGATTCGAAAGAACTCGTGGAAGATGAACGTTTCACTCTGAACATGGCCGATATCGCGGAGCTTTGGCGACGCGGCAGCGTGATCGGATCCTGGCTCTTGGATCTCACCTCAATGGCCCTCACGGAGAACGGCGATCTGTCGAACTACAGCGGATTTGTTCACGATTCAGGAGAAGGCCGCTGGACCATTAACGCGGCGATCGAAGAAGCCGTACCCGCCGAGGTGTTGGCATCGGCCTTGTTCACGCGTTTCCGTTCGCGTGAAGAGCATACCTTCGCGGAGAAGGTGCTTTCCGCTATGCGGTTCAAGTTCGGCGGCCATATCGAGCAGCCGACCGGCGGTTGATTTATTTCGTGTCGACTTCGGGGCCGGTGCGAGTGATCTTCACCGGCCAGACATAATCCGTGAAGATCTGCTTTCCCAGAAAATCGACTTCCGCGATTTCGCCGTGCTGGGTTGCTTCCCGCTGAAACTGATCGAAGACAAAGTTGCCGAGCGAATAAAAAATCAGCCCTCCCTTATAAACTTCTTTCGGCTGCACGACATGTGGATGATGTCCGATGACGAGTGTTGCACCAGCGTCAATTGCCGCGTGAGCAAATTCGATCTGCATCTTGTTCGGCTTCACGGCATACTCGATACCGCCATGCATGGAAACGATTACAACGTCTGAACGGCTCTGCAATCCACGAACATCTGCTTTGACAATCGCTGGATCAGCCACTGCGATCCGTTCGTCAATATCACGCCAGTTGCCGTTCTGCTGATCGTAGGTGTAGCCTAGGAAGCCGAATCGGATCCCGTTGCGCTCTAAGACTACGCCGCGATGCGTTTGCGCGGCCGTCGGGCTGCTGCCGACAGGCTGAATGCCGTGCGCACAGAGCCAGCCAACGGTGTACTCGACACCACGGGGGCCGCAATCACGCGCATGATTATTCGCGGTAGAAGCTACTGCGATATGCGCCAGTTCGAGACCCGCAATAGTCGCTGGCGGAGCATGGAAAACCAGCCCACCTTCGTGATAGGGCGCGTGATCTGAAAACGGCGATTCCAAATTGATAAAGGCCAGATCGGCGTCGGCGAGGAGGGGAGCAATTTTGCGAAACGGGAGAGCCGGGTCGCCTGCATCGAGGATCGCCCGGCGAACGCCACGAGACAGCATCACGTCTCCCGCGAACAGCAGGCGATTGAACTTCAAGTGAACCAGCGGCGGCTTCGGCGGCGGAGTTACTGGAGGATCTGAACAGCCAGTGAAACAAGCTGCGACCAGCAGCACTGCGGCTCGGCGCACTACAACTTAGCGGCGGCCGCTTTATCTAAAAACCAGGTGGCGCGACGGTCACGGCTTGCGATCTGACACGGATATTTTGAAAAATCTTCCAGCGCTTCGAGTACTTCGTGGACTGCATCGGCTTTATCAGCGCCCGAAACCTGCAGAACGGTATGTTTCGCCGCTCGCAGAACGGCCGGCAGCAACGTGACGCGGTCCATCTTCATCTTTTCGACCCAGACGTTGGTAGCGATTCCGTTACGATCATTGACTAGCGGGCTTCCAGGAAACAAACTTGCGGTATGAGCGTCAGCGCCCATGCCGCGATGCAACACATCGAAGACCGGAATCGCGCCATCTCTTAATTGAAAAAACTGTTTGATGTCGTCGAGGTAGCGCTGTCCCCCTTCAGCCGGTGGAAGCTCTCCATAGACTCGATGAATATTGCTCTCCGGTATTCGCGCCGGGGCTAACAGCGTGTCGTTTGCCAATTTGAAGTTGCTTTGATCGCTGTCAGGAGGAACGCAGCGTTCATCCACCCAGAAAATGTGTACCTTCGACCAGTCGAACTGTTTCTTTGCTAGATCGGAGAACAGGAGCTTTGGAGTGTTGCCACCCGAGATAGCGAATGCAGCCCGGCCACCGGATTGGATGGCCCCGGAAAGCAACTCGATCACGGAATCAGCGCACTGCTCCGCAGCCTCTTCCGGAGTGTTCCCAACGCGAACGCCCGGCTTTTCAGCGGTACTCACGCAGCAGCTCCTGAGCGCGGGCAAAACTACTCTCGAACGACGGGTCGATGCCTGTAATGGATAGTTCTTCGGTCATCAGTGCCGTATCGGTCGAGTCGGAGTAACTGTATCCGCGTTCCCTGCCATTCGTGCTTTGAATCTTCATGCATCCTTCGCCCGTGCGCTCGAAAGTGATGGCTTCAGAATCGGAACGCAGCGTAATCGAGTGCAGCCCGGGACCGAAACCTTCCACTTTCTTGAAAACCACTTTCGCTTTGTAGGGAGCAGACAGCCAGCCGGCTATGTAAAAGTCGCCCGGGGTTGGTTTTTCCTCGGGATATTCCACTTCGATGGTGTGAAAGCTGGAAAACTTGTTCTGGCGTGCAGTGTTGTCAAAGACGTGTCCCAAAGGCTCGCGCCAGGAGGTAAGCCGGGTCCATTCGAGATCGGCCACGATATAGCCTTGCTTTCGCCAGGTATCCAGGGTTTGAAAAGCTTGCTGAGCATCGAGCCCGCGCGTATCGATGATGGTCTTGGTAGACAGATCCATCACAGTTTTCATGCCACGCTGCTGATCGTTGGTAGCGCCCTGACACAGAGCGGCTTGAAAACGGCACCAGAACACCACTGGCAAATCCGCCACGGTCAATCCAAGTACGATGGGGCCGACATTCGGCCAGCTCTCAGATCGCGCCTTAATTTCGATTTCTTCGCAGCCGATCTGTTGTGCTTTGCCGAAAGGCTTCCAGAATTGCGCCAGAACACGCGCCTCGGGTTCGGCGGGGCCATCTTGCGAGACGGCTAGCACCACGCCCCGGCTCGGGTGTTCTTTCATAAGCTCGGCAATCGTTTTAGAAGCGAGCGCGCCGTGGTCGGCCTCGTCAGTGGCAACAATCAAAGTCATCGCGCAAGCGCGCAAAACTGTGGGCTGTCCCTGCCGCTTCTCTTCCTGGCCTATCGAGGTCCAGAGTTTACCCAGCCCTTTCAAAATCTGCTCCGGCTGAGCCGGCGAAATAATAGCGCTACTCATGGTGTTCTCCAGACGTGGCCCTGACGGGCTAGCATTTCATCTGACGCTTTTGGACCCCAGGTCCCGGAAGCGTAGTTGGGGAAATCGAACTTGGATTTAGCCCACGTGTCGAGGATCGGCTGCACGATCTGCCAACTTGCATCTACCATATCCTGTCGCGTGTAAAGAGTCGGATCTCCGACCATGGCATCGACGAGCAGCGTTTCGTAAGCGGTCGGCGTGCGTTCGCCAAAGCTGGAGCCGTAATTGAAGTCCATAGATACCGGCCGGACGCGCATTCCGCTGCCCGGACTCTTAGACAGGAAGCGCAACGAAATTCCTTCTTCGGGCTGAATGCGCACCACAAGCAAATTGGGGCGTACTTCGCGCGGACCGGTTTTTGTCTCCTGTGTGAACAGACCGAGCGGCGGCGCTTTGAACTGGATGGCAATATCGGTAACACGTTTGGGCATGCGCTTGCCCGTGCGAATGTAGAACGGAATGCCCGCCCAGCGCCAATTGTCGATGAAAAAAGTAACCGCGGCATAGGTATCGGTCTGGGAATCCTTACTGACGCTCTTCTCTTCGCGAAATCCGACCAGATGCTCCCCAGCAACTTCGGCAGGTCCGTACTGCCCGGCGACGGCATATTTGGAAACATCCTCAGGCTTCATCACGCGTACCGCTCGCAGCAATTTGGCACGCTCGTCGCGCACATTCTCCGCGTCGAATACCGAGGGCGGCTCCATCGCGACTGTTGACATGACCTGGCTCAAATGGTTCTGAATCATATCGCGCAGGGCGCCTGCTTCTTCGTAATAGCCGCCGCGCCCTTCCACACCGATCGATTCGGCCGCCGTGATTTGCACGTGGTCGACATAACGCCGGTTCCACAGCGGCTCGAACATGCTGTTGCCAAAACGAAACGCCAGAATATTCTGGACGGTTTCTTTCCCGAGATAGTGATCGATGCGATACACCTCGGATTCATCGAACACCTTATGAATTTCGATGTTTAGCTTACGCGCGCTTTCGAGATCGTGGCCAAAGGGCTTTTCGATGATCACCCGACGCCAGCCGTTGCCCTCGTTCAGTTTGTGATCTCCCAACGCAAGCACGGCCTCCGCGTAATAACTCGGCTGGGTGGACAGATAGAAAAGAACGTTGCCCGCCGTGAGGTGGGACTTCTCCACTTCATCCAGTTTCTTCTTAAGATCCTCGTACGATTCGGGCTTGTTGATGTCACCCGGGACGTAGAACAGCGTTTGAGCGAACGATTTCCAGACATCCTCGTCGAAAGGCGCGTCTTCCAGGAATTTCGAGACGGATTCACGCATTTTGTCGCGGAACTCGTCGTCCGACATCGGCGTGCGGGAGCTTCCGACGACGGCGAAATTCTGGGAAATGCGGCGTTCATAAAACAGACGATAGAGCGAGGGCAGCAACTTGCGCTTGGACAAGTCGCCACTGGCTCCGAAAATCACAATGGCGCAGGGTGGGACGCGGCGCGCAAAGCGTAGCGAATCTTGCAGAGGATTAACTTCCGGGGGCGCTTGCACTAGAACGCTCATGATCACTATGATGATAAGCCGTCCAAAGAAGTATCCGGTAAAGTCAATGAAGAGCAACCGGGGTGGGGCCGAATGACATTCCAATGACAAATCCCAGCATGACTGTGGTGGCTGTACTGAGTGACCTGATGTTTACGGTCAAGATTCAGGACGCTGCCAAACGGGCCGGACTCACTGCTGTGTTCGTCAAGTCACGGCCGGAAGCACTGGCGCTGGCGCAAGAAGGGCCAGCGGTCTTGATCCTGGATTTGAACGACACGAAGGCGGAGCCACTCGCTTTGATCGAAGAATTGAAAGGCAAGGAAGCGACGAGGGGTGTCGAACTGGTTGGGTTCGTTTCGCATGTACAAGCGGATCTCAGGCAGGCGGCACAGGAAAAAGGATGCGATGTAGTGATTGCGCGATCGGCGTTTTCGCAGAACTTGCCTGCGCTACTCGGGCGCTACGCCGAAGCTGGAACTACGAAAGGTCCGGGGCCAGCAAATTGAATTGAGCGGAGCGGACAGCGGCGATCAGCGCCGCTGCTTCCGATAAGGAACCGCTGACGGTTTCAGTGGCATCGCGGCCGGCAAGGAAAGCGATCGAAGCGCGTCGCGACAGCAGATAACCTATGGCAAAAACAAAGCCAAGCAGACCGATGGGGACACCAGCGCCCGCTCCTTCCTTCGAGTAAAAAGCGGCCGCGGAAATCAGAAACAGGCCGGCGGCTATAACGAGAAGCTCCGGGTGCGTGGTCCGAATCTGCCGCATGCCGGAGAGCCGTGAGAGTCCGATAATGCTGTGGGACGTCCGGGCGGAGTCCCTGATAACGACGCAGTCTGCCATGACCGTCGCCAGAGGATTTGTTTGCAGAACCGTGCCATCCAGGAGGTTCGCAACCAATTCAGTCGCCATGATTTCGCAAATTGGTTATTACAGGACAAAATAATTCTCATTATCTGTCGAAATAAATTATTTGGGAAGATTTTGTCGGGATTTTGCGGGCCGGCGCGAACGGGCGATCAGCAAAGCGGACGCCGCAAGCAGGAGGGCTGCGCCGCCCCAAGACCAGTCCCTCACTGCGCGGCCCTGCGACTCGGATTCTGCTACCAATTCGAGATTCCTCGCCAGGCCGGGAATTTGCAGATCGGCGAAGTTCTGGGCGGGTAGCGATCCTCGGACACGCGACCAGTCCGGTTTGCCGCGGCGGTCATTGGGAAGTCGGGCAAATAGCCGGTCGATTTCGGACTTGCCTGAAAAGTACTCGGGGTCGTGGGTGATGGGGAAGAGCGTGGTTTGACCCTGCATCTTCATTTCTATGGCGGCGATGACGTCCTGGCAGACGCCGAAACGGTAGTAGCCATTGAACGGTAACGCAGGATGCTCGTGTTGCAAAACGGCGTAGGTCTTTAGAGCTTCGCCGAGCAGGCGCGTGACTTCAATCGCCTGGGCATCGCGGTAATTGTGCGCTACGTTCTTGCCGACCCAATACTGATCCAGAGTGTCCATGGTGCGGAACTCGGTCATGCCGTCGATCCCGAAGTAGAAGCTGACGTCGGCATTGCCTTGGGATCCGCGAATACGGATTTCATTTTCGGCGTGGCTCACGGGAACCAGGAGTTTCTCTGTTGAATGGGGCAGAGGGATGGCAGTGTTGAGCCAGAACGGCATCATCACGTCCTGACCTTTGAAATGGAGATGGCCAAAGTTGGCGAAATAGCGGGAGTCTTCGATCCAGACGTCGCCGGAGCGGATCAGGAGAGCGAGCAGCGATTGTGGGGAATCGGCGAGGTCCGTGCCAATGCGAACACGGAAAGCATGAGCTTGGTCAAGCAGCGAATTCAGTGAGAGACGGTTAAACAGGAACGCGGCGCGGACACTGCGGTTGTGCCATTTCCAGAGTTCGGGATGCGGCGGATCGCCTTGCGTGAGTCCATAGCCTAGGTCCTTGAGGGGATCGGAAGCAGGTGCTTGCAATTTCGCGTCGGAAGGCTGCCAGTCGGCTTCGCCGCCACTACTCGTCGAGAACGGGCCGACTTCGACGTAAGGCGGAGCGAGCTTCGCGGTGAGAGATGGATAGTGACGGCCCGCGGCGTTGGCCGCAGTAACGGAGGCGCGCAGTTCGCCCACCGTAATGGCCGGAAAATGATCGATGCCCGACCAGTTGCGCTCGAGGATGAAGTCGCGCAAACGGGCGCGCTGCTTGTCGCCGATCAGGCCCCAGGCGTTGGGAAGATTGTCGAGCGATTGCAGCAGCTTTTCGCGGAAGGCATCGTTTTGGGAAAGCTGTTCGATGACTTGCGAGAAGCGAATGGCGTGGGACGGCGCACCGGTATCGGCCGGGCAAAGGAGGACGCAGAAAAGCAGCAGCGTAGGCTTGCATTTAGAGATGGGACGAATCTTTTCGAGGCTTAGCAGCCTGCTTTTACTGGCCACTATTTGCTTTAGCCAACAACCGGCGAAGCACCAGCCGACAGTTGGGCTGGCGCTGGAGGGCGGCGGAGCGCTGGGCCTGGCGCATGTGGGCTTACTTGAATGGTTTGAGCGGCACCACATACCGGTCGACTATATCGCGGGCTCGAGTATGGGCGGGCTGGTGGCGGGTTTTTATGCTTCGGGCATGACGGCGGACGAGATGCACCGGACGGTGGATCAACTGAACTGGAGCGCGCTGGTGAATGGCGAGACGGATGACCGGAAGCTTTCATTCCGTCGGAAGGAGGATGTTCGTTCGGTGGGCAACGAAACCTTCCTGGGCTTGCGAAATGGGCTCGTGATTCCGTCGGGTTTCAATTCGGGGCAGGGTTTAAACCTCCTGCTGAGCCGCGTAGCGCTGCCCTACAGCCAGATGAAAAGTTTCGACGATTTACCAACGCCTTTCCGGACCGTCGCTACCGACATTGTGGCGGCGCGAGCACATGTTTTTGAGAAAGGCGCGCTGGCAGAGGCGATGCGGGCGACCATGTCCATTCCAGGATTGTTCGATCCGGTAGTTGACGGCAAGCAGGAGTTCGTCGATGGCGGCCTGCTGAACAATTTGCCGGTCGACCTGGTGAAGGACATGGGCGCCGATATCGTGATTGCGGTATATCTGGAAACCGATCCGTTCGATCCGAACAAGCCGCAGACGGCGTTTGGCGTGCTGGCGCGATCGCTGAGCGCGGTGATCGCGGCGAATGAGCAGCGCAACATTGAGTCAGCCGACATGTTGATCACGGTAAACTGCTCGGGGCTGTCGACTGGATCGTTTGGCGACTATCGGGAAGTGATCCGGCGCGGGGAGGCGGGCGCGCAGAAAAAGCAGGCGCTGCTCGGCAAACTGTCGCTCGATGATGCGGACTGGATGGCCTACCAGCAGCAACGCCAGGCGAAGCGCAAGACTACGGTAGATCCGCCGCAGTTTGTAGAAGTATTAGGCGTTAACGAAAAGCTGGCGGAGAACGTGCGTTCGTATTTCGTCGAAGATATCGGGCAGCGGCTGGACCCCGCAACTGTTGAGGCGCAGATCTCGCAGGTGATGGGGACGAACGTGTTTGCCTATATCAATTACGCGGCGGTCGTCGAAAACGGGCGCCCGGGTTTGCGTGTGTACGTGCATCCCTCGCCCTCACGGCCGCCGACGCTGCAGCCGGCGTTTATTGTGGATGGTTCGGATTACCGGAACACGCGGTTCACGGCGGCGGCGCGCTTGACAGCATTGAACTTCGGCGGGTTCCGGTCGGAGCTGCGCAACGATTTCGTTGCAGGTTCCACGTACGCCATCCGGACCGAATATTTTCATCCGTTCACGGCTTTGAGTCACTGGTTCATTGCGCCGCGCGCTTATGCGGAGACGCGACCCTTCGACATCTATAGCCGGTCGCGGCTGCTGGCGTTGTACCGCGAAAGGAGCGCGGGCGGCGGGCTGGACTTTGGGTACAGCTTCGGGAACACGGGAGAGCTGCGGTTCGGATATGAATCGAGTCACCTGGCGAGCACGTTCCGGTTAGGCGACCAGTCGATTTATCCAGAGATTCAGGGGCGCTACGGCGCTACCAGGCTGGCGTACACGTTCGATCACTTGGATGATGAGGTAGTGCCGCATCGCGGCGAGCTGATCAAGACCGATATGCGCTGGCTGGATGCGAATCCCGGCACGATGGAACATCTGCCGGTGCTTGAAGGGACGGCGGCTTACTTTCATCCTTTGCAATTTGATTCCACGCTAATGCTCGATGTAGAAGGCGGCACGATTTTCAACCGGCAGAACTCGGGGCTGCCTTTGTTTTATCTGGGTGGGCCGCAGCGGCTAAGCGCATATGGGCTGAACGAGTTGTATGGGAACCAATATTTTCTGGGACGGATTGGATATCTGAAGCAGGTGGCGGTATTGTCGCCGGTGACCGGCAGCCGGGCTTATTTTCTGGCTGATTATGAGTTCGCGAAGATGTATGGATTTGCCAATACAACGCGCTTGCCGATGGATGTGAATGCGGGGGTATTAGTGAGTACGTTACTCGGGCCTTTGTTTGTGGGTGGCAGTCTGGGCGATGCGGGGCATCGGAAATGGTATTTCCAGATTGGGCGATTTTTCTAAGGGGACAAGGCGAGCGTGCAGAGAGTTTTTACCGTCCATAAAAGGAGTCGGCGGTAATTATTGATTTTGACAGGAGAGTAGAGCCGGTCGCCAGTCACAAACGGATGGTAAGAAATTTTGTATTTTATTTTCAGCAACTTAGAGTGGTTTTGTGGGAGGGCTGGAGAGGGCCGTTCGGGTATTCTCTCGATGCCGGGAAGTGGGTAACCGGCGGAGACGGGGACATTAGGTTGGAGGAGCAAAAACGATGGGCGACGGTAGTAATGGGGTTGGTTTAATGAGCCGCGGCGGCCCAGGCCAGGCCGTCGGTGTCTTTGCCGCAGTCGATGAGATGGTCGACAGTCCAGTCGGAGGTGCGGATGGCGGCCACCTGGTGCTTGGTGTTGCAGGAGACGTAAGCCATCTGGTTGTCGGGTCGCACGAGGATTTCCTGCGGGGCGCTGGGCACGTCCACCAAGTGATCGACTTTGAGGGTCTGGAGATCGATGACGGCGATTTTGTTAGCTCCGGGCAGAGTCGCCAGCAGCCAGCGTCCGTCGGGCGTGGCGGTGGTGCCGAAGCCTACCGCGGGTAGTGGAATCCAGGTTTTGAGCTTGTGCGAAGCGGAATCGATGACGGCGACCTGCGGCTTCGTCTGATCTGTGGTGAAGACCATTTTGTCGTCGGTCGAAATCGAGATGCGCTGAATCTCTTTTGCGATGGGGATGATTGTGATGGTTTTGCGGCCGTGGATGTCGAGCACGGAGACGGTGCCGGGTCCGACGTTGGCGGTGTAGCCGCGGCGGCCATCGTGCGAAAGCACGAACATGTGGGACTGTTCCTGGCCAGTGGGCACTGCGCCGATGACTTTCAGTGTTTTGGGATCGATGATGCTGACGGATTTATCGAGTTCGGTCGTGACATAGAGCAGACCGTCTTTGCCGAAGACGGCGCAGTGAGGACGGACCGGGTGATCGAATTGAATGCTGCCGGTGCGTTTGTGAGTGGCGAGATCGAAGACGTCGATGGATTGACCATCGGTACCGGGCTTGCCGACGCCGGAGTTTCCGTAGATGGGGACGAAGGCGGTGCGGCCATCCGGCGAAGCGGCGACTTCGTGACCAGTGACGCCATCTTCCGGCAGCTCCTGAATCTGCTTGGCCGACTGTGTGTCCACGATGCCGAGAGTGTGAGCGCCTTTGTTGGCAGTGAGCAGAAAACCAGAAGGAGCGGACGGAGAGGACATTGCTCCCGATAAGAGTAACAGCGAAGAGAGAAGGACAGAGTTTCGAAACATGCCTTGGGAATGAACGTATCACAAACGCTTCTTAAAGCGGGTTGCGGGATAATTTGCGTCATGACACGTGGGAAGCTGGCTTGCGCCGTATGGCTGATAGGCGCGGGGATCGGGATGGCGCAACAAACGCCAACCGACGGCGCAAAAGAACCGCCAAAGACTGAGGCGAAGGCTCCACCGGAAGAGAAGCCGTCAGTGACGCATCACAAGATTACGGTGGGCGGGAAGGTGTTGGCCTACACGGCGACGGCGGCGCGGCTGCCGGTCAAGGATGATCAGGGCAAAGTGGAAGCCGAGATGTTCTACGTGGCGTACACGATGGACAACGGTGGTGGTAAGCGGCCGCTTACATTTGCGTTTAACGGCGGTCCGGGTTCGGCGACGATCTGGCTGCACATGGGCGCGTTCGGACCGAAGCGGGTGAAGATGCAGCCGAACGGATTTATGCCACCACCGCCGTTTGAGCTGGAGGACAACCAGGATACGTTGCTCGACCGGAGCGACCTGGTGTTTGTAGATGCCATCGGCACCGGTTACAGCCGCGCGATGACACCGGAACTCGGCAAGAAGTTCTGGAGTGTAAATGGCGACATCGCGGCCTTCGGCGAATTCATCCGCATGTACCTCCAGAAGAATTCGCGCTGGAGTTCACCGCTGTACCTGGCGGGCGAGAGCTATGGGACCACACGCGCCGCAGGCCTTTCGGGATATCTCGTAGATCACGGGATTGCGTTGAATGGCGTGATTCTGATTTCGACGATTCTGCAGTTCCAGACGGTGAGTTTCGTGACGGGCAATGACTTGCCCTACGTGATGTATATGCCAACCTATGCAATGACCGCGGCCTATCATCACAAGCTGACGCCGGAGCTGGAGACGAATATGACGGCGCTACGGGAGCAGGTGGAGAAGTGGGCTTCGACCGAATATTTAACAGCGCTGCAGCAGGGCGACGCGCTGCCGCCCCAGACAAGAGACGCGGTAGCGACACAGCTGGCGCGCTATACAGGGTTGAGCAAAGAGTATGTGGAGCGCTGCCGTTTGCGGGTGGACCTTTCGCACTTCGACACGGACCTGCTACGCGATAAGAGTGAGATGGTGGGACGGCTGGATGCGCGATTCACGGGTCCGCAGGAATCGGCTACCGAGCAGGATCCGGATTTCGATCCGAGTGAGGCGGCGATTCGTCCACCGTATACATCGGTGTTTGGCGATTACGTGAAGCAGGAACTCGGATACGAGAGCGAACTGCAATATTTCGTGCTGGGCGGCGGCGTGAAGGGCTGGGATTTTGAGACGACGGGGTGGTCGGGGTTTGCGAGTACGAGCGCGGCGCTGCGACGGGCGTTTGCGAAGAATCCTTACATGCATGTGTTTATCGCGGAAGGCAACTACGATGCGGCGACGCCCTATTTCGCGGTGGACTACACGTTCGACCACATGGATCTTCCCGAAGCGGCGCATAAGAACATCACGCGCGACCACTTCAATGCCGGGCACATGGTGTACATCGACAATGCTTCGATGAACCAGTTGAAGCGGGATATCGATCAGCTGTATGACCAGACAAACGGGCGCTGAAGTGGCTTCACAAGGCTCCGAAGAGGCGTTCATCGAGCCCGCACCGCTGCCGGATTACAGCTCAGACGGCGTGGATCTGACTCTGATTCGTTGGATGCTTTCCCTCACACCGGCGGAGCGCCTAGCTTTCTTGGAACAACGGATAGAAGATCTCGCAGCGATTCGTGCGTTGAATGAGTGAGAGAAGGCTCTTAGCCGTACTGCAGACTTTGGCAGAAAACGAATGCCAATTCATAGTGGTGGGTGGTCTGGCGGCTGTCTTGAATGGTGCGCCGATCCAGACATACGACATTGACTTAGTCTACGCGCGCACTGCAGAGAATATCGGCCGGTTACTCTTCGTGCTTGCATCACTTGACGCTGTATTCCGGAGGCAACCGGAGCGGCGACTAAGGCCGGCAGCAAGCCATTTGTCTGGTCACCGGCACCTCAATCTACTCACCACCGCCGGCCCCTTGGATCTTCTGGCCACTGTAGGCCGAGACCTGACGTATGAGGATCTGGCGCCACATTCTTCGGAAATGAACGTAGGTGAAGGAGTTCGGATCAAGGTACTCGATCTGGAAACGTTAATTGCCTTGAAGGAGGCATTAGGGGGCGAAAAAGATCTGGCTATGCTCCCCGTGCTTCGCCAGACTCTAAAAGAAATGCGCAAGAAGAGTGATTCTTGAACGTGCGATCGCGCGAGGCTTATTGACTAACTTTCCAGGAGGGGTCTGGGTCGAAGGTGGTCAGGGCTTTAGCGAGATTGCGGGTATCGGGTCCAAGATCCTTTTGATAAACGGTGCCGTGCTGGTTGACGATGAAGGTCATCACGCCGCTCGAGCGGTAGTCAACCGGGTAGGCGACGATGGCAAAGCCGCGTGTGAGTTTTCCGTCGACCAGGTAGTCGCGGGCGCCGTTATGGGCATGGGAACCTTGCGCGGTCAGAATGTGAAAGAGATAGCCGTAGAAGGGATTGTGTTTGCCGGTCCCGATATCGTAGCCTTCGGCTTCGGCCTCGGCGAGCAGGGGTCCTCCGGGACTGGCGGACTCGCCGGCCGGCTCTTCCCAATAGAGGCCGTTCTGAGTGCCGGGATCGCTGCGTAGCTTGCGGGTGTAGACGCCGGGCTGGTTACCGTCGTGACCTTGCTGTTTATAGGCGCGTTCGGCCTCGATGATGGCGCGGCAGACGCGGATGGCGTCGAGTTCATTGCGGCCGATCCGCCGATAGAGTACTTCCTGCTTGCCGGCTTCGGTGTCGAAGGCCCAACCCTTCTCGGTCTTTGCGAGCGGAATGGGCAGCGGCCAGTCGGTCGCCCCGACATGCAGCGTGAGCTTGCCCGCGCCGGCGGAAACGAAGCGATGTTGTTCGGCGTAAGATTTGGCGAAACGAGCACGGGCGTTTTTGTCGGCGACATCATCACCGGAGGAGACGAGTTCTTTACTATCGGGGCCGAGGATGTCGCTCAAGGCAGAGAGATCGTCCGATTGAATGGCGGTGAAGAGAGCCTGGGCGGCGGCGTGCGCGGTGGGGAACGCTTTGCCCTGAGGATCTGCTCCGTAAGAAAGTGAGGAAAAGAGCAGCAGGGCAACAACGGACTGGGCCAACCGGTTTCTGTATTGATGAATGGGAAAAATCATGACAAACCTCTTCAGGCTCTCTGTTCTATCGTTTGCGTGGACCGCCGCCGCGCGGGGCGGGAGCAGCGGATCTGGGAACACCTCCGCCCATGCTGCGTTGGCCGCGCGAACTGGCGGCTTGTTCGGCGCGGCCGCTGGGTGCGCCGCCGAAGGCACTGGGGCGAGAACCGGTGGGACGCGGAGCGGGAGCGGCAGAGCCCCGATTCGGTTGAGAAAATCCGGCGTAAGGATTGCGATTGGAAGCCGGAGCCGGCCGAGCAGCCGGAGCCGGGCGAGCAGCCGGAGTCGATGGTGCGGGACGTGTGGCCGGGGTGGGACGTGAAACGGGAGCCGGCCGGGTGGCAGCGTTGTTCGGCCGGTTGTTCGTGGGCGAACCAGTGGCAGGACGATTGCTGGAGCTGGGGCGATAGTTGCCGCCGGGGCGATTATCCGGCCCGGGCCGATTATTGGAGCTGGGTCGATAGTTTCCGCTCGGGCGATTGTAGCCGGGCCGATTTCCGGGCCGCCAGTTGCCGCCATAACCGGGCCGGCTCGCGTAAGGCACAGGGCGCGGACGATAGCTGACGCGGCGCGGGCGATAGCGATTGTTGTTGACGATCCAGGTGTTGTGATTGACGATGACAGTGCGGTGACCCCAATTCCAACCCCAGCCGCCCCAGCCCCAAGGCCGGTTATTGGCGAGCGCCGCACCGATGGCAATGCCTGCTCCAAAGGTGATGAGGCCTGCTAGGACCGCTCCAGTATCGGGCGGCCCGGCGTAGACAACAGCGGGATCGTATTGCGGGACATAGACGACCTGAGGATTAGCGGGTTGGATCACGATGATCTGCTGCGCGCCTTGCGGCTGTTGAACCACTTGTAATTGTTGGTTGCTGCGCAATGCGCCGGACGCATAAGCCTGCGAGCGCAAGCGCTGGATCGAATCCATGACGGCTCCCTGATTGGCGGAAAACGCTGCGCCAATGGCGGCATAGTCATCGATGTTCTGCGCCATCATATTCAGAACCGTCGGAAAACTCAGCAGGGCGATGAAGGCGGGATCGAAGCCCTGCTGCTGGGCAGCATTGACAAGTGCATCGCCTGTCAATCCTGAGTTCTGTTGCAGCCAGCCGCTCACGTCGAGAATTTCCTGGGGATTAGTGGAAGCTGCATTGATCTGCGCGACCAGCGCATCGGGATAGAGCGCAATAGGAGCAAGCAACTGATCGAGTTGCTGCGCATTCGGAACGGCCACCTGGGCATCCGGAGCGGCTGCCTGTGCAAAGACGATGCCTTGCGAGCTTTGAAACAGAAACAGTGAAACTAGCAAAATTGCTGTAGGCGGGCAGAATTTCCAACGGAAAGACACGATACCTCGATTTCCGACCTGAATACTAATTTACGCAACGCTCAACTCAAATATATGACGCGCAAATAAAAACGCACTGCGATTAGCCTGCTTCTTTGGTTGGTAGATCACTGCTTTTTCTTTGCTGGAACTTCATTGCCCTGTAACACTGCTTCGGTAACTTGAAGTGAATTTCAGGGAGGACTTGAGCTGGAGAGAGGTGTGCGTCTGGCCCGGCTCACGAGTTCAAGCCTTGTTGAGGAGATTATGAGCAAGAAAACTATTTTGGGCGCACCTATTTTGGGGGTGCTATGCGTGACGTTAATGGCCGCACAACTCGGAAGGGCTCAGACATCGACCGACACACCCGCTCCGACCAGTGCGGCGGCGGAGAATGCGGCCGATTTGAAGCAACTGCGCGAGCACATTGCCCAGCAGGAAGAGCAAATCGAGCGTCTTCAGAAAGCGGTTGACGAGCAGCAGAGATTACTCGAGAAGTCGCTGGCGGCCAACCCGCAACCGGCGACAGCGGGGAACGGTGTGGGGGCTGTAGCGGCGAACGCGGCCGCTTCGAATGAGCAACCGGCGAAACTGATGCCGATAGTAGGCGGCGCGACACCGCTGGTGGTGGGAGGCGTGACCCGAGGAGGGCAACACAACACCGCGACTCCTCCTTCCGCGTTATCGATCAGCATTGGCGACACGACGTTCACGCCGCTCGGATTTGTCGACGCCACATTTTTTGGACGGTCGACTAACGTGGGCTCCGGTATCGGAACGAACTTCGGCGGGATTCCGTACAACACGTCCGCTGCGCAGCATCTTTCGGAAGCAAACTTTTCCACGCAGAACTCGCGGATCGGGTTCAGGGTGGATTCGAATGTACTGGGCGCGAAAGTGCTTGGCTATTTCGAGGCTGACTTTTTGGGCAACCAGCCCGCTAACGTTTTTGTGACGAGCAATGCGGACACGTTCCGCATGCGGAATGTCTTCGTGGACGTCCAGAAGGACGGCTTCGAAGTACTGGGCGGACAGGACTGGAGTTTGATGACGCCGAACCGTAAAGGTCTGTCGCCGCTACCGAGCGACATCTTCTATACGCAAGATATGGATACGAATTACCAGGCGGGCCTGGTGTGGTCGCGGCAGACACAGTTCCGGTTCATTGCTCATCCGAATGAGAATGTAGCGTTCGGCGTGTCGCTCGAGAATCCAGAGCAGTACATCGGTGGAGCGAACGGCAGCGGAACGGCCGTGATTCCGGCGGCTTACAGTACAGCCGCAAGCACGCAATTCAATAACGGAGCAGCGACCGGAGGAGGCACCAACTACTCCGCGCCAAACCTCCACCCGGACATCGTATTCAAGGGCGCGTACGACGGGCATGTGGGCACAAAGCTGATGCACGTAGAAGCGGCGGGCTTAATTCGCAGCTTCAAGTTTGTCAATGGAGCGGGCACGCCGGTGAAGTACAACAGTTCGACGGCTACAGCGGCATCGGGTGAAGTAAACGGAAATTTCGAGGTGGCGAAAAACTTCCACATCATTGCGAACACCTTTTTCGGGTCGGGCAACGGGCGGTACATTTTCGCGCAGGCGCCGGACGTGGTGATTCGTGCCGACGGCAGCATATCGCCGCTGCATTCCTATTCGACAGTGGATGGATTCGAGGTGAACCTGCGCAAGAATACCTTGCTCTACGCGTACTACGGCGGGATCTACATTGATCGTAACCAGGTCTTTGATTCCACTGCGATGGGAAGCACGCTGGCGAAGCCGGTGTATGTGGGTTACGGGTACAAAGGCGCCCCTAACAGCCAGAACCGGGCCATCCAGGAAGGCACGATGGGCATTGTTCAGACGCTGTGGAAGGCACCGAGCTATGGCGCGCTTTCTCTGATCACGCAATACTCGTACTTGACGCGTAATCCGTGGGCCGTGGCGACGGGCGGTCCGTCGGGTACGCATACCAACATGTACTGGGTGGATCTTCGCTACACGCTTCCTTAATTAAGTAAGAAGGATTAAGGCTTCGGATGGAAAGGGCGCTGGCTTTGGCTGGCGCCCTTTTTGTTGTGCGGTGAAGTTGTGATCCGGGGGCCACGCCGCAGAGGCTGAGGAGAGGGTAAAAACAAAACGCCTCCGGCACAGCCGGAGGCGAATGTTTTTCATGTCCCGCTAGCGCGGGAATTCAGTTACTTCTTCTTCTTTGCCGGGGCCTTTTTAGTGGCCTTCTTCGCGGTAGCTTTCTTAGTTGCGTTCTTCATCGAAGATTCTCCATAAACGTAAATTTGCAATCTATACAGATCGCAGCGTGATTCATATATAAAGTTGTTCGCAATAGAAGTCAAGAAAAAAAATTCATAAGATCCCTAAAAGGCGTCGGAGGGCCAAAATAGTGGCCGAAACGTAGAGGGGTGGAATTGTTTTATGGATCGTGCGAAGACTTCCCGGTTCGCTCAGCAGGTTTGTTGCGAAGGAAGCACAGGCCGCGATCTCGCGCCACCAAACGAAAGCGGAACTTCAGCGGACTTGGGCCGAGCGCACAGCCGGTTTGGGGCATCGTGCGCGATTTCACGAGAGGGCGAATCCGTTGTTCGCGCATGTTCCTCAAAAGGTGCGATCATGATGGCGAATCGCAGTCCTCTGCGCGAAATGAATCGAAGGATCAAAGTAGTTACGACGGCTGCTGTCTTGTGCGCGGTGGCGCTGGCGGGGTGCGGACACCGGCATCGAAGCGGGAATTTAGCGCGGGGTAGTTCGGTCCCGACATCTTCGCGCCGATCATCGCCTGCGACGCCGCTGCCGGTGGGCTATACGGAACATGGCATTGCGAGCTGGTATGGCGTTCCATATCATGGGCGGCCGGCGGCCGACGGCGAAATCTACAATATGGAAACGCTGGTGGCGGCACACCGCTTGATGCCTTTCAACACGTGGCTGCGCGTGACCAATGTGGCCAATGGCAAAACGGTGAACGTTCGAATTATTGATCGTGGTCCGTTTGTGAAGGGCCGCATCATCGATCTTTCGAAAGCGGCAGCAAGGCAGATTGATCTGCTCGGTCCTGGCGTGGGCGAGGTGCGGATCGAAGTGATCGCAGAGCCGCGGGAGATGCCGGGCAACAATCTTTACGCCGTGCAGGCAGGGGCGTTTGCGAATCAGGAAAACGCCGAGCGCGCGCGCGCCGGATATGCGCAGCAGTTTGGGAGTGCGCAACTGGCAGTGAAACAAGGAGCGACTCCGCTGTGGCGCGTGCTGGTGGGGAAGGAAGCATCAATCGAATCGGCGCAGCGATTGGCGGCTACGATTGGCGCGGGCAGTAAAAATGTTTTTGTGGTGCGTTTGGATGACGCGAGGAAGGATTGAGAAGTTTGGGTGTTCGATGGCACTGCTTCAGATGGCAGGCTAAACCCGAAAGAATGCCGCCACGAATGGCGGCATAGCAGGCCAAGAGGCCCGCTCCACCGGGTGACTTGAACGTTTCTGGGAAAACTAAGCGACATTCGGCTCGCAAAAGTCACCGGCTTTATCGATA
The DNA here is from genome assembly GCA_965277435.1 of Bryobacteraceae bacterium. Classification (GTDB taxonomy): domain Bacteria; phylum Acidobacteriota; class Terriglobia; order Bryobacterales; family Bryobacteraceae; genus Bog-105. The sequence continues at coordinate 1,137,998 of OZ255821.1, forward strand.
CGGTATTGTGCTACCGCAACTAGCCTTCGACGTTTCGCCCCTCTCTACCTTGATTGGCACCTCGCCGGCGATGCAGCAGGTTCACCGGCTGGTGACGCGCATGGGCAAGTCGCGTTTCCCGGTCTTGATTCTGGGAGAGACGGGCACGGGCAAAGAAGTAGTGGCGCGTGCGATCCACAACATGGAAGGGCAAGGCCATTTCGTAGTGGTGGACTGTTCGTCGCTGGTAGGGCAGCTCATGGAGAGCGAGCTGTTCGGTTATGCCAAAGGCGCATTTACGGGAGCGCACGTGCAGAAGCTCGGACTGCTCGATGCGGCGAATGGCGGGACGGCCTTCTTCGACGAGATCGGCGAACTGCCGCTCGAGATGCAAATGAAGCTGCTGCGGGTGCTGCAGGAGAAGGAATACCGGGCAGTAGGTGGGCTGTCGCAGCGGAGTTCGAATTTCCGGGTGATCGCGGCAACCAATCGCGACCTGGCTGCAGAAGTGGAAGCGAAGCGTTTCCGGCAGGATCTTTTTTATCGTTTGAACGTGATGCGGGTGCGGCTGGCGCCGCTGCGCGAGCGCAAAGAAGATATCGCGACGCTGGCGGATCATTTTCTAGGACGTTATGGCAACAATCACCGCATGGCGGAAGAAACGCTGCAGGCGTTCCTGGAATATGACTGGCCCGGTAATATTCGCGAACTAGAACATACGATTCAACAGATGGTCGCGATGAACAGCGGACCCTGGCTGAGTTGCGCCGACCTGCCGACTTCGCTGGCAAATCGCAAACGAGAGCAGGAACAGCTGGCGAGTGATTCTCTCGGCGCGATGGGAACGCGATTGAACGAGGGCACAGCGTCGCCCAGGGGAATTGAGCCGCTGGCTGAAGTGGAGCGGCGGGCGATACTGCTGGCGCTGGACTATACGAAGGGCGATCGCACGGTAGCGGCCGCCATGCTGGGCATCGGACGCACAACGCTCTATCGCAAGCTGAAGGAATACGGCCTGTAAGATTGAGTACGTGCGAGTCGCCCTGGATGCTACTTACAGCGTGGATGAGCATCCTACCGGCATTGCAGTTTATTCACAGCGTCTGTTAGACGGCCTTGCTACCGATCATCCCGACGACTTATTTTTTCATTGTTATCGAGCCAGGCAGTTTCTCAAGGCGAGCCCAACGGCGCATTCCAATGTAAGAAGAAGACCGCTGCTGGCGGGTGTGCCGACTTTTCGAGCCGGCGTTTTTCATGCGTTGAATCAACGGGTCGACCGGCGGCCGGCGCGGCATGTAGTGTCGACGTTTCATGATTTGTTTGTGATGACCGGGGAATATTCTTCGGCTGATTTCCGGGCGCGCTTTACGCGGCAAGCGAGGGAAGCGGCGGAACGATCCGATCTGATCATTGCAGTATCGAAGTTCACGGCCAATCAAGTAAGCAGTTTGTTGAAAGTAGAGCGAAGCCGGATTCGCGTGGTGCCGCATGGCGTTTCCGTTAAGCCTGTGATGCGAGATCGAACGAGAAAGCCGATCATTCTTTTCGTAGGAGCACTTCAGATACGGAAGAATGTCGCCCGGCTGGTAGAGGCATTCGAGTCGATTCCGGAACCGTGGAAGCTGGTGCTGGCCGGGGCGAGCGGCTATCGGGCGGACGAGGTTTTGCAGCGCATTGCGGCGAGTCCGGCGCGGAACCGGATTGACGTCACCGGCTACATCAGTCAGCAACGGCTGGATGAATTGTATGGAGAAGCTTCGGTGTTTGCGTTTCCGTCGCTCGATGAAGGATTCGGCATGCCGGTGCTGGAGGCGATGGCTTGGGGTGTACCGGTGGTTACTTCAGCTGGATCGGCGTTGGGGGAGATTGCCGCGGGTGCGGCTTTGCTGGTGGATCCGCTGGATGTTGAAGCAATTCGCGGGGCGTTGTGCCGGTTGACAGAAGAGGATGGACTGCGGCGGGAACTGATTGCTGCTGGGAATTCCCGGGTTCTGAGATTTTCGTGGGAGCGAGCGGTGAAGGAGACGTATGCAGTGTATCGAGAAATGGCAGGCTAGCGGCCTTCCTCTTCTACGGAAATCTTCAAAGCTCTTAAAAATTTCTGATCCTGGGAAGTAAGGCGGATTTTGCCAGCAGATTCGAAATGAACGGGTTTGGCGGATTCCTCGCCGGGTTCCAATTCGCCCTCGGCGTCTTCATCTTCGCGTTTGTTGAAACCAATCGTTGCCTCAAGTACGAGAAACACGTCATAGCCAGCGCGCTTGATCTCACCAATAGCACCCGCAATGCGATCCGAATCAGAGAGAGATTCGTTGATGGCATTGCCTAACTCCTGCATCAACTCTTTCAATCTATCGTCCAAAGCTCCTCATTCCTTCGCCCTTTCAGGGTATCATCCAAAACGCGCGATCCCGGTTATAGCGATAGTGGGGTGAGATCGCAGACACTCTACAACTTTGATGCGGCTGAAGCGGCGAATTGCCCTAGGATTAGTGCTATTTCGGCCGTAGGAGAGAAAGGGCACTGCTAGATCTCCGAATTCTTCTGCTCAAAAGGCTTGGTGGAGTAGCGGGCGGCCTCTTCCTGCGCGCCGCCGGTGTTGTCGTGCGTTCGAATAGCCAGCTTATATTCATTGACCGCCCGATCGCGCTGTCCAGTTACATCGAAAATTTTGCCGAGGTTGACGTGGGCCCAAACCTCGGTCCATTTCGGGTCGAGGTCGCCGTTGATGGCCGTTCGAAACTCGTTAGCGGCGGATTGATAGTTGTTTTGTTTGAAGAACAATTCGCCGATGCGGTAGTGGGCGAGAGAGCTATTGCGGTTGACTTCGAGCGCGCGTTGATATTCGCGGAGGGCATTGGCGTAATCATTAATCGCAACGAACTGTTCGCCGCGGCGGATCGCGACGGCAATCTGCATGGTGGAATCGAGTCGCAGCAAAACGTGTTTGGGATCGAGCGTCAGTTTACGCGGTTTGCCGAAAGTGTCGACGCTGAACTCGGAAGATGTGCCAGTGACTTCAATCACTTTGTCTTCGGGATTTCCTTCCGTCTCGATGCGCAAATCGACCGGCATACGGAAGGTATCGAGGTCCTGATTGATTTTGCCCACCACGCGAAAGCCCTGCGGGGTGCGGAACACGGTGTACTCGAGCTTGAACTCAGGCGAACCGCTCGATTCCAACCACTGGATGAAAAAATAGCGAAGATCCTGTCCGGCGACCTGCTCCATCACCTTGCGGAAATCCTCGGTGTTGACGGGCTGCCAGCTGTATTTGTCGATGAAGGCATGCAGACCAGCTTTGAACTTAGCGTCGCCCATCACGCTGCGCAGCATGTTGAGAACGGCTGCGCCTTTAGCCGCGGTGAGCGCCCAGTATTCAGGCGAGTAATCCTCGAGCCGGGCTGCCTGCAACACGGGTGGATCTTTGACCGTGAGTGCCTCGACGTAAGTATTCTTCAAGTCGGTTTCGGCAGCACCGACGCCTCCGGTGTGTTCGGCGTAGAGCAGCTCGGAGTAACGGGCCGGACCATTTTCGAGCCAGAGATGATTCCTGTTAGTGGGAGAGACGAGTGTGCCCCACCATTGCCGCGACAACTGATTGGTGAGAACCCGGGTGGCGACTTGTCTGGTAATGGAACCGGGCGCGAGAAACAAGATGCCGGGCGCCGAGTAGCCATTCACCGCGCCGGCTTCCGTCTCTACTAATGAGATGCTGGCTTGCGGTGCGAGACCGTATTCCGACGTCAGGAAGGTCATGATCTTCCCAGTCTCTTCGCCATAGGGCTGGGCGTTAGCAGCGTGATTATCGCGAAAGAATACCTGGGAAGTGATGCCTTGCGAACTGACGCGCGTGCCGTCCCCTTTCACGATGGCGATGCTGCCGGGGAAGCTGGCTTTGTCGTAATGAAACGAATAAGTGGTTCCATTTTTCGCGGCGTCGGTTTTCAGGTCGCCACTGGCGATCACTTTATATTCAGCGGGTGTGGTGATGTGCAGATCGGCGAGGAAGCGGTTGGTGGTGTAGCCGCTGACGGGAAACCAGCGCGCGGGATAGAGGAGGTAGCCGAAGTCGGGATGCAGGGCGGCGAACTTGATGCCGGAAACGGGAGAATCTTCGCCGCCGGTGAGTTTGCCGTCGTAGCTGAGGGAGAGCTGCGAGGGCTGGCTCTTGACCAGTCCGCTCGGGAAGCTTACGTGGATGGTGAAGTCCTGTGTGTCGCGGGAATTGGCGAGCGGCTTACCGGACGCGTCGACGGCTTTTGAGACGGCAAGGGCGTTATTGAGCTCGAAAGAAACCTCGTTGAGGTTATCGAGCGGAGTGAATTCGATTTTGGCGGTAGCGCTGATCGATTGGGTGCGGGGATTGATCTCGGCATCGATCGTATACTTCTGGACTTGAATAGTGGGCCGGTGGTCCTGTGCGAAGCTGCACGCGGCAGAGGCCAGAAGAAGAACGAGTACCCACCTGTCACAACGCATCCTCTTGTATTGTCTCTTGTGACGGGTGAATAGCATCCGGCTATACGACGTGATTCTAAGTAATGGCACCGGCGATAGCCTCTGCGGCGCGGCGGAGCGGGTCTCCCTCCCGGGTGAGCAGCGCGCGAACGCGAGCGAGTTCGCCGCGCATGACGTCGGCCGCAGTTTGATCGGATAGTAGATGCTGCGCAGCAGCGGCTAATTTGACGCCGGTCATTTCGTGCTGGATCAGTTCCGGAACTACAGGCCGTTCGGCAATCAAATTGACCATAGAGAGGAATGGAATTTTAACCAGATGTCTGCCCGCCTGCCAACTGAGTGGATTGACCTTGTAAAAAGTCACCATGGGAGTACCGAGCACAGCGGCCTCGATGGTGACGGTCCCGCTGGCGGCTAAGGCGAGGTCGGCATGCGCGATACAATCCCAGGTCTCGTTTTCAACTACTTTGATGGACAGCGCGGCGAGAGGTTCCCGAAAACTTTGCAAGGCGGCGTGGGTGGTGAAACCGTTGGGGGTGGCGAGAAGGAAAGACAGTGGCTCACCCTGGCGGAGAATACGAACGCTTTCGAGCAGCGCCGGCATGTGGCGACAAGCCTCGCCAGCACGGCTTCCGGGCAAGAGCACGATGAGGCGTTGAGCAGGGGGCAGATCATGTTTGGCGAAGAACTCGTCGCGGGTGGAGTGCGGGTGCACGAGTGACGCGAGCGGATGCCCTATATAGGTAGCATCGACATCGTGTTTGCGGAACCAGGCTTCTTCGAAAGGGAAAAGGCAGAAGAGCTTATCGACCAGACGGCGAATAACTCTGACGCGGTTTTGACGCCACGCCCAGACCTGCGGAGCTACCAGATAGAAGACCGGGACGCCGAGCCGCTTGAGATGACGCGCGAGGCGGAGATGAAAGTCCGGGCTATCGGTGAGGAGCGCGGCGACAGGTTTGTGACACCGTGCGTAGCGCACGAGCTTCCGGTACTCACCGTAGATACGCGGCAGATGGCCGACTACTTCCGCCAGTCCGACGACCGCAACGCTCGACGCATCGATGACTGGTTTGACTCCGGCGGCCTGCAGCCGGGGGCCGGCGCAACCATAGTAGTGAAGCTCCGGCAGAAGCTCGGACAGGTGTTTCACGACCCCAGCGGCATACAGGTCACCCGATGCTTCGCCCGCGGAAACGAGAAATCGCACTTTTGTTTTCTCAATTTTAGCAATGGGTTTTTGGTATGCGCGAGGGGGCGCGAGCATTTTGGCCAGGGGATCGCTTTGCTAGAATCGAGGTCGAAAACGTAGATGTCCAGCCAAAGAGAGCCGACTCCCGCCGTAACGGCTCAAAGCAATCTGGCACGTGTCAGTGTTGGTCAGTTTGCCGAACGTTTCCGCGGGGAGGTAATTCCCCTTAGTAATACCTTCAGTTATTTTTGCGCTTCTCTCCCGATGAGTGAAGAGGTCGTCAAAGAATACCTGGAAGAGCCCATTGCCGCACTGCCTGCTTCGCTTGCGGCGATGCTGCCGCGCATTTCGATTTTGCTGGTGCCCTATCTCGAACGAACGACCGAGCGCGGGGCGATAAAGCCGAGGAGCAAGAAGCGCAAGGGCTTCGAGAAGGCATCCGATTTCGTGGTAGCGGAACGGCCGGCGGATGGGCATCAATCGTGGGCCTCTCAGGTGATTTTTGAAAACGAAACAGTCCTCGTTTTTGCGCTCAAAGAACAGGATGTGGCGGAGTATCATTACCGCTTGTATCGGCGGTTGGCGGAACTGGTGGCCGATAACCGGTCGCCGGAAGCTTCATCGAGTTTTAAGGCGCTGATTCGCGATGAGTTGACAGGGAGCGTTCACGGCGAGGTGGACGATGACAGCTGGCAGGTGAAGCAGACGCTGCTGCGACGCCAGTCGAATATCAAACGCGAGACACAGGTGTTTGAAGATTACGTGCGGCAATCTTTTATCGATACGCTCACGCTGTATCTGCATGGGATCTGCTGCGATATCGACGTGGAGACGGGTCCACGGCAGTTGCCTAGCCGGTATTTGCGGAAGCGTTTGAATTTGTTGAAGGCGCTATATCCGCCGCCGGGAGGGTATGCGGTGTTTCCGGAAGATCAGGATGAGGCGCGGACGACGCAGGGGTAGCGGAGAAAAAGAAAAGGCCGCAAAACAACGCCGATTAACGCGGATGAGCAGCGAGTTTTTGCAAAATCAGGAGTGCTCCTTCTTTGCCGCGGTGGCCAATTTCGTTGTGGGGTCCGACGCAGCTTGGGCAGCCGGCTTCACACGCACATTTAGACGCTAGCTCAAGTGCAGCGTGAACAAGTTCGTTGCGGCGGCGGAATAAGGGATCGCTTTGGCCAATGCCGCCGGGATAGTTATCGTAAAGCACTACATCGGGTTCGAAGGCTACTTTCTTTTCAGCGGAATCATCGAGCACCGCCACCGCCAGATCGCGTGCATCACTTAACAGCAAAACCGTTCCAATGGTTTTGAGTAGGTTGCCCAAACCGTGAATGGCATCCTGCAAATCGGCTGTCGAAAAGCCCTGAAAGCTATTAAAGAAGGCGGCGTGGAAGTGGAACCAGAACGCGGTGGTATGCATTTCCTGTTCGGGGAGCGAGAGTAGCCCGGCACCGACGTTTTCGAGCGTGTAGAATTTGATTTTCTTGAAGCCGACGACCTGGCGTTTCACGCGCACCTCGCCGTGTGCCGCCTGAACTTCTTTTGAGCCGGTGCAGGGCGTGTTTTCAAATTGTGCGAGTTCGCTGACTTGCGTGTAGACGATGGCATCGGTGAAGTAGTCGGAATCAACGTGGCGGACGAAGGCTTTGCGCCCGTCGAAATCGAGTTTCTCCACTTGATACTGGCGGGCATCGTGGAGGTAAATTGCCTTTTCGTGGAGCGTGGTTAAAGCGGATGGAAAATCTACTTCGCCGATGATGCGGTGATCTCCGGTGATATCGACTACCAGGAAGTTATCACTGGAAACGGCGCGCAGGCTGACGGAATCGGCCGGGTAACTATCGCTGACCCAGTGCCAGCAATCGCCCGAGTGGTGCAGCAGGTGCATGTCGTCGGCCAAGAACTGGCAAAGCTTGCCGACATCCTGGCCACCGAATGTTTCGTCGTCGCGGATGGGCAGTTCGAAGGCGGCGCATTTCAGATGGTTCAGGAAGATTTCAAGATTGTCGGCATTCACGTGCGCTTCTTCGGGCGGGGCTCCGAAGAAGTAATCGGGATGCTCGACAATGTACTGATCGAGCGGTGCGCTAGAGGCGACCAGCACGGCAACGGAGGTGGAACTGCGACGACCGGCGCGACCGGCGCGCTGCCAGGTGGATGCGATGTTGCCGGGGTAGCCGGCGAGGATCACGCTGTCGAGCGAGCCGATATCAACTCCTAACTCGAGCGCATTGGTCGCTACGACGGCGCGTATCTCACCACTGCGCAAACCCTGCTCAATGTGCCGGCGCTCCTTGGGAAGATAACCGCCGCGATAGCCGCGCACCGCTTCCTGCGAGAAGGGGAGCTGCGAGCAGGCATCCTTTATATAGGTGGTGAGGACTTCGGCAGCCAGACGATTGTTTGTGAAGACGAGGGTCTGCGCGTTTTGGCGGATGAACTCGAGCGCGACGCGACGCGACTCATTGAGATAGCTACGGCGAATGCCGAGCTGCTGGTTTACAACGGGTGGATTGTAAAAGATGAAATAGTTGTCGCCGGAGGGAGCGCCGTTTTCCGAGACGAGCTCGAAGCTTTGCCCGGTGATCGACTCGGCCAGCTGTTTCGGATTAGCGATGGTGGCGGAACAGCAGATGAACTTGGGCCGCGACCCGTAGAATTCGCAGATTCGTTTCAGGCGGCGCAGGATGTTGGCAAGGTGGCTGCCGTAGACACCTCGATAATAATGCAGTTCATCGATGACGAAGTATTCGAGATTCTCAAAGAGCTTGACCCATTTGGTGTGATGCGGCAGGATGCCGGTGTGGAGCATGTCGGGATTGGTCATCACGACGTTGGCTTTATCGCGAATGGAGCGGCGCGCATCGGACGGCGTGTCGCCGTCATAAGTGTGGCAGGCAATGGAACCGCCAGCGGCATCATTCAGGCGCTGCAGTTCGAGACGCTGATCCTCGGCGAGAGCCTTGGTAGGAAAGAGATACAGGGCGCGCGCTGTTGGCTTAGCGAGTGTGGATTGTAATACCGGCAAGTTGTAACAGAGCGTCTTGCCGCTGGCCGTCGGCGTGACGACTGTTACGTTCTTGCTGTCGAGCGAGTGCTCAATGGAGGCCGCTTGATGCACGTAGAGCTGATCGATGCCGCGCGCGTTCAGAGCGGTTTGGAGTTGGGCGTCGAGACGGTCCGGGAACGGCGCGAAGCGAGCAGCTTTCGGAGGCTGGTGCCGGATGGCACGGACTGGTGATTCATCATCAAGCAGGGCCTTTTCGAAGCGCGCCACCAGAGTCGCAAGAGGCGTGCGGGTCTGAATGGTGAGGGCTTCTTCGGCGGAGGCAAGGTTTCCGAAATCGAGTGCCAGGTTCATGCTATTCGCCTTTTGTTCACACCCTAAGTTAACGCAATTTAGGGGATTCGAAAGCAAAAATGGACCAGGGTTCGCCATTTTTTTCGAACCGAACCGGATGGACCGGCTCGCCGTTAAAACTTGTGATAGCGCGCTGCCAGAAATTCAGGCCGGAGCGGTTCGACTGCATCACGCGGATTTCCCAGCGGCCCGGAAATCGTCCCCATACTTGGTGCGCTACCTGCATCCCGATTCCTAGCCGTCGGTAGGCACGAACAATAAAGAACTCTGCCATGTCCCAGACAGCTTCACCAGGAGACATCTCCGAACCCTTCTTCACCAGGACCAGCCCAGCCAATTTGTCATCGACCTTGACAAGATAGGGATGGCGATCGGCCTCACTCCAATAGAGCGCAAGATGAGGGTATCCGAAACGGCCCGTGTCGGCTAACTCTAAGTGATGAAATTCACTGAAATCGTGTATGTAGAGTTCGAGCAGGTTGGCAAGAACAGATTCCTGCTCTGGTGCGGCGGGGACAAGTTCAATCTGCACCGATGGCTTCTTGAGAGTTGGGCTTAGCGGCTCAGTTTGAGTCGTCTTAACAGATCCAGGAATGCCGGATCGGAGCGGCATCCATCGAAGAGCGGGTCCGCGCCGATGATGTTGAGGCCCTTGCCGCGGTTCTGGTAGGCGTCATCCAGCCAGCGCATGGCGTTCTTGTGATCGTTAAGGCCACAATACACAATGGCAATGTCGACGCCTGAGACGTAGCGCTCTTTGGTAGTCGCTTCGAGCTTCTCGACAATTTTCAATGCTTCGGTGCGTTCTCCGGCGCGGGCGAGAGCGTTGCCTTTGAGGGCCCATACGTTCGGCGTGTCTCCGAAGAGCCAGTTGGCGGTGTCGAATTCCGCGATCGCTTTCGTGAAGTCGTGCTGCTGGAGATAAATCTTGCCGAGAACGAGATGCGCTTCGGCGAAGTTTGGATCGAGGTCGAGTGCGCGGCGAACATGCGCCAGAGCTTTCTCCGGCTCCCGGGCATAGCTAAACACTTCGCCGGCATCGGTATTGATGATGAGCGAGAGCGGATCGAGTTCGAGCGCGCGTTGAATCTGCCGCTCCGCTTCTTTATGGCGGCCTAAGCGGGACAGGTGAAGGGCGTACCAGTGATGGGCAGTCGGGTAGCCGGGGCTTAATTCGAGCGCGCGCTCGAATTCGCGGGTGGCGCCCTGCCAGTCCCAGTCGTAATCGATTTTGACGGCTGCTAAGGCGGTGTAAGCCTGGGCGAGACTGTTGTCGAGACGCAATGCCTGCTCGCCGGCAGCTCGACCGCGCAATAGCGATTCGGAAGGGGACGGACCGCCATAGGAACTCAACAGAACGTAGGAGTCGGCGAGCGCCGCGTAGGCGTCCGCGTAAGCAGGGTCGAGTTGAGTTGCCTTTTGGTACCAGGTGATCGACTTCTCCAGCCCATCCAAAGTCCGCTTGTTCCAGAAGTAACGTCCTTGCAGATAGGCTTCATAGGCCTCGCGGCTGTTGGGTCGTTCGCTGGCATTCTTGTTGCTGTAAGGACTCAGCGTGACACCGATCTGTTCGGCAATATCTTGCGAAATATCGGACTGCAGAGCGAAGATGTCGCCGGCGTCACGCTCGTAGGTCTCGGCCCACAGATGACTGTCAGTAGCCGCTTTAATAAGCTGAGCAGTGACGCGCACGCGATCCTTGGACGTTCTTACGGTGCCTTCGACGACGGCGTCGACATGAAGTTCACGGGCGATCGCCGGCAGGCTCTTGGTTGAGTTTCGATATTGATCGGTGGACGTTCGCGAAATGACGGTGAGGCTGCGGATTTTGGCGAGGTCGGTAGTGATCTCGTCGGTGAGTCCGCTGATCAAGTATTCCTGTTTAGCATCGGACGACAGATTGCGAAAAGGCAGGACCGCCAAAGAATGGATCCTTAATTCCGGAACGGTGAAACGACCGGCCGCCAAGAATCGTTCGCGCCACTCGCCTTTGACGGTTAACAGTATGACCAGCGCAGCCAAAACGAAGCCGGTCGCCAGCAAACCCGGCACTAACCAGCGGTTCTTTGCGGGCTGACCAATTTTCTCAACGGGCTTTTCCGGCTCGCCCTGCCAATCCCAAACCGGCGCATAGGAGCCTTTGGGAAGCTCAATGCGGACCGCATCTTCTTTGCCGAGCCCTTCGTAGTATTCGTCCAATTTGCTGCGAAGGCGGCGCGCTTCGACTCGCACTACCGGATCGCTTTTGGGGTCGTAATCGGGATCACGGTCAAAGACCGCCATCCCAATGACACTTTCTTTCAGATCTTCCGAGTGATCTTTGCCGGAGAGCCGTCCCTCGATGACGAAGGTGAGAAAGCGTTGCATCCGCGCCGCACGAAAGAAGCCCGGACTGGCGAGGATCTTTTTCAAATAGACGCGCACCCGGTCTTCCGGTACAGGTAACTGGTGCTTCGTAGCTTGCATACTCGAGAAGCCAATTTAGTGCGCGAATAGGTTAGTGGCCCTGTAATTCTACCCCAAGTAAGAAGGAAATCATACCTCTGGTCATACCCCTGGGACTCCCGCTCTTACCTTTCCAAAGCACGCTAAGTGTTCATACCTTTACACAGACGAGGAAAGTAATTCCATGAATCCAGCCGTTCCGTTTCCGTTGCGCGCAAACCTACTCCCGGTACGTTTCCCGGTCATTGAGAAGTCCCGGAGAGTGCCTGCGGAGGCGATACGGAACCAGCTTACGAGAATCCTGCAGAGTGCCGGTTTCGTGAATGCGGGACGGATGAGGCGGTTTTTGCGGTTCGTGGTGGAAGAGACACTGGCTGGCCGCGCCCATGAACTGTGCGAGTACAGCGTCGGCATTTCCGTGTTTGACCGGAGCGCGACGTTCGAGCCCGGGATGGACCCGATTGTGCGTAACGATGCACGGCGGCTGCGGCAGAAACTTCTTGAGTACTATCAGGTGTCGTGCTGGCCGGGTGGCGATTCAGTACTAATAGAGATACCGAAGGGGGGGTACGTCCCAACGTTTTCGAAGCTTGATGTGCAGGCGGCCAGAGTCAGCAAGCAGTACCGTTTGACAATGAGCCTCACTCGGATTGCGGACGGGGCCGAGATCTGGAGCAAGGAGGAGGATGTGTACGGTAGTTAGTGCCGATCGAAAAGCTATGAAAGTCGGCTAGAAAGCCGACTTGGCAGGCCGGGAGGCCCGCTCCACAAGGATCGTGGAATAGACCTTTTCGTAGGCTTCGACCATAGTTTCGATCGAAAAGCGTTGCTGCACTCTGCGGCGGCAGGCGGCGGGGTCGATTTCAGGAAGGCGTTCGAGCGCACGCACGGCTTGGTTTACATCATTCACCAGAAACCCTGTTTGCCCGTCTTCGATGACCTCGCGGCAGGAGCCTAGATCCATGGCGATCACCGGAACACCTGCGGCATTCGCTTCGGCCAGCACCAAGCCGAAACGTTCCGGGATGGTGTTCAGATGAAGTAAACCGCAGGCTTGTGCAAATAAGGCGTTCTTTTCTGCAATGCCGACTGGTCCGACATAGCGAATGTTGTCCTCATTGAGATGCGGTTCAATGCGGGTTCGGAAATACGTTTCATCCTGGATGATTCCGGCGATCAGCAGGCGGCGGCCGCTCAGGAGGGCGACTTCGATCGCGAGGTGAACGCCTTTATCCGGGTGGATCCGGCCCAGGAAAAGCAGATCGTCGCCGGCGGATTCACGCAAAGGGTATAGCGAGAGATCGATGCCGTTATAGACTGTGGCCAGGTAATTCAGCCCGGGGGCACGGTCGGCATCGCTGATGGAAACAAAGTTTCCGTCGCGATACTTTTCGTAAATTGGCATGATTTTGGGCGACGAGAACCCGTGAATGGTGGTGAGTAGCGGAGTTTTAACCAGCCTGCTGTAAGTCAGAGCCATGAAGTCGTAGTGGCTGTGAATCAGGTCGAACTCGGCGGCATGTTCGAACGCTTCTGAGATGTGAAGATATTCGGCTACTTTGGGATCAACGGCGGCATCTTCTTCGTAAGCGCGTTCGACAACGGCGTGTAACTTGGCGTTGGTCACCGAGTCAGCACTGGCGAACAAAGTTACATCCCATCCACGTGCGACAAGCCCTTCGGCAATGTTACTGGCCACCGTTTCCCAGGCGCCATATTGGCGGGGAGGCGTACGCCAGGCAACTGGGGAGAGGACAGCGACGCGTTTGCCGGAATGCATGATGTGTTTAGAATGGCTTACTGCATTGCCGACAGCAGGTCCTTGAGCGGGACGGTGGCGAAGCTAGTGGCGTGATCGGACAGGCCATAGGGAATCACGAGCTCGCCGTGATGGAGAAGAGCGCCGCAGGTGTAGATCACATTGGGCACGTAGCCTTCCCGTTCGTTTTCATTCGGCGTTAGGAAGGGTTCGCGGAGGCGGCCGATGACCTTGGATGGATCAGCGAGGTCGAGAAGAAATGCGCCGATGCAGTACTTACGCATCGGACCGACGCCGTGGCTGAGGACCAGCCAGCCAGCCTCGGTTTCGATAGGAGATCCGCAATTGCCAAGCTGGACGAGCTCCCACGGAAAGGTAGGTTTGAGAAGCAGCTCGCGCTCGTACCAGAAATGGATGTTATCTGAGAACATGAGGTAAATGTTCTCGTTGTCCTGGCGGGAGAGCATGGCGTAACGGCCGTTGATCTTCCTGGGAAAGAGAGCCATGCCCTTGTTTTCGGCGGCGGGGCCGTTCAGGGTAATGAAGCGAAAACTCAAGAAATCAGAGGTTTCGAGCAGTTCGGGCATAATGACTTTGCCGTCGAAGGCGGTGAAGGTGGCGTAATAAACGCAGGCGCCGTCATCCTTCTGGAAATGCACGAAACGGGCGTCTTCGATGCCGTTGCGCTGCGAGGGAGTGGCTGGGAAGAGGATGCGTTCCGAGAGCGGCTGGCCGGGCTGGAAACGGACTTCGTAGTTAGAGCGGGCGAGCAGCCAGATTCCCTGCGCGGTAGTTTGCTGCTCGGGCTGTTCGGTGGTCTCGGCGTCTAGACTGGCGCGAAGCTCTTCGAACGCAAAGGAATCGCCGAGCCGGCTCATTATGCGGCGAGTGAAGTCACCGTTTAAATGTAATTCGAAAAGCTTGCGTTCGAATAGGCCTTTTTCGTAGACCAGGTGCGGGATTTGACGTGCCTCAGTCAGGAAATGGGCAGGCGTTTCCACCTCAATTTGCTGATCGGCATGAATAATACCGGTGCGAAAGGTGATGGAAGAAATGTGACCCTCACCGGTGGCTCGCAAGCTCAGGACGAAGCGCAGAGCGCCCGCCGGCAGATTGGTTTGATCGGGATGGGAAATGATGGACGGATTGAAGAGGGCGGCGGATTCGAGAGAGTACTCGGCGAGGAAATAGGAGCCGATCAAAAGACGTCGCTGAGCGGAGATCTCGTCGTCGATGGGCAGCAGTGGACAAACTTCGTTGTAGCGGTCGAGAAAAAGCTTGCAGATTTGCTCATGACGCTGTGAAAATTCGCCGGTGACTTCGTTCAGGATAGAGCCGATTTGCTCTTCCGGAAGCGCCAGGATCCGTGACATGATCCGGCCGACCCGCGCAGCGTCGCCCGGTTCGAATGGCCGCAGAAGAACACGCGACTGGTCCGGGTTCAGCACTACAGAACTACGTTTTATGTCGATTGGCATGGGCTGAGAGTATGGGCAGGGGAGAGCGGAGCGCCTACTGTTCAACGGCAACCAGTTGCTGGAAGCTGGAAATCATATCTTGCGCCAGGCGCATCTCGGCGAGTGACAGGAGGAAGGCCAAGGTAGATTCGGCGCCCTGGTTCCCGTTGACGCGATCGACATGCAGGCCGTCGCGGCAGCCACCGGTTTCGGGAGAGTAGAGTTCCAGGCCGAGATCGTTCCAGCCGATAAACCAATCGAAGGCGCGCTGCGCTTGTTCGTACCACCAGAAATCCGAGGTGGCCCGATACGCTTCGAGACAAGCCGAGACCGTGGCCTGGGCTTCGATGGGTTGCTGGTCGAATTGGGCGCGAGTGCCGCCACGAGTGTAAAATCCGTTGCTGCCAATCGGCCGAAAGTGACCCTTCTCGGAGACCTGCAGTTCAGTAAGCCAGCGCAAGGCGCGCAGACCTGTTTCGAAGACTTCGGGCTGGCCGCTGGCGCGTCCAGTCAAGATTAAGGCATGCGCGAGTTTCGCGTTGTCGTACGACAATTCGTTTTCAAACCATGTCCAGTCGGGTCGCGCGCTGTTCTTGAAAAGCTCCATGAGCTTGGCAGTCAAGTTGTCGCGCGTCTGGTTTACGAGGCTATCGCCGCTTAGGCGGCGCAAGTATTCATGAATGCCGATGAGACTGAAGGCCCAGGCGCGGGGCGAGGTGAAGTCTGTTACGGCGGGTAAGGCCAGAGGGAAGAGTTGTCCGGCCATCATTTGAAAGCTGCGAATGGGAGAACGCCCGACACCGACTCCCAAGGCCCACAAGGCGCGCCCGTGAGAGTCCTCGGAGCCCTGCTCATCGAGCCAGCGCCGGTCGAAGCTCATGAAGTTATGGAAGCGATTCTTAGCCCTGTCGAAAGCGTGATGCAGAAATGCGCCGCAGGTGCTGGCTATGGCACGCCCGCGCGCCTGGTCCTCTCCCAATTCGTCGAGCAACACCGCCAGGATAAAGGCACGGGCATTGTCATCTGTGCAATAGCCTTCGGAGAAGTTCGGAACACTGAAGACAGCATGCTGGAAGAGGCCGGTAGAATCGGTCATCTGCGACAGGTGATCCAGCTTGATTTCCGGCAGTTCGCGCGGTCTTCGGTCGAGTGTTCTTGTGAGGAGAGACTTGCGCGAGAGCGCAGCTCCCTGCAAACGGGATAATTCGAACGAGCGCATGTATTGTTGCGCTACATTACTCCAGACCATCTCGCGGCCGATCCTATATGCGTTCTTGCGAATAGCATGACGGCGGGTGTCGTCGCGCAACAAGCCGATGACTTCCCGCGCAATGGCGGGAGCATCTCCGAACGGGACCAACACACCGCGATCTTCAGCGAGCAGTTCTGCGGCGTGCCAGTAAGGCGTAGACACGACGGCTTTGCCCGCGCCAAAGGTGTAGGCGAGTGTGCCTGACGTGATCTGCGCTTCGTTCAGATATGGGGTGATGTAAAGGTCGGCGGCGCCGATGAACTCCTTCAGGTTCTCCAGCTCAACAAAGCGGTTGTAAAAAATAACATTCTTTTCGAGCTTGTTCTTTTTGGCCAGAATTTCGAGACTGAGCCGATAGGCTTCGCCGTGCTCGTGGAGTTCATTGGGATGTGTCGCACCGAGAACGATGTAGACGACTTCTGGAAACTCCGCCACTATCTCGGGCAGCGCCTTCAATACATTCTCAATTCCCTTGTTAGGCGAAAGTAGTCCAAAGGTGAGTAAGACAATCTTGCCTTCCACACCAAACTGGTCTTTGAAGTAAGTGGGATCCACAAATCCGACGTCTGGGATGCCGTGCGGAATCAGATCGATTTTACTGTGGGGCGCCTGATAGATTTCCTCGATCATCCGTCGCCCTCGTTCAGCCATCACAACTAGCCGGGTCGAGAGTGAGATGAGTTCCTGCATTACCCGGCGCTGATCCGCTCTTGGTTCCTGCAAGACAGTGTGGAGCGTGGTTACCACAGGCATTCTCAATTCGCGCAGGAACGCCAGGATATGTCCGCCTGCCAGGCCGCCGAAAATACCAAACTCGTGCTGCAAGCAGACAATATCTACGTTGCTGATATTAAGAAAGTCGGCGGCACGCAGGTAGGACGACAAATCCTGCTCTTCAATCTCGAAACGAACTACTTCCGGGTACTCATAGCCACCTTTGATGTCGTTGACCGACACCGACAAACATTGGCTTTGCGGGTACGCCGCGGCAACGGCTTCGAGCAGGTCAGAGGTAAACGTGGCGATGCCGCACTTGCGAGGCAGGTAATCGCCGACAAACGCGATTTTACGAACTTTGGAACTTTCTTTAGAAGGCAGGCCGTTGAAGCTATGCCGGTGTACTGTTTCGATCAAACCAATTTTTCCTGTTGCGGCCGGGGCAGACGTTCCTGCGGGCAGTGTCCACTCGGGCTGCGTTTGCTGGGGCTTAACTTACCGAAGTAAAGTATGCTCATTTAGTATGACAGATCTCAATTGACAATTAGAGTTGCTTAACCGATACTAGTTAATAGAGAGCTTTCCCTGACTTGCGGATATCTTGAGATCGGGTTTTCCTAATACCTCTTCTTAGACAGCTAGCGACCGAGGAGGTTGCAATGTCCATCCCCCAGTCGAAGTGCGGCGGCCGCGAAAGGCGCTTTCGAGACCTTTGCCTGAGAGGCAAGCCAGCGAGAACGACGTTAGGAAAGGCAAGCTCACGAAAATTATGAATATTCGACCCTTATACGACCGCATCGTGGTGAAGCGGATCGAGGAGCAGGAAACCACACGGAACGGCATCATCATCCCCGATTCCGCCCAGGAGAAACCGCAGCAGGGTGAGGTGATGGCCGTTGGTCATGGCAAGCGGCTAGATGATGGCAGTTTGGTCGCCTTGGACGTGAAAGCCGGCGACCGCATCCTGTTTGGGAAGTATTCGGGCAGCGAAACCAAACTGGATGGTACAGAGTATCTAGTCATGCGCGAAGACGACGTGCTCGGCATTCTGCAAGCAAGCGCGTAACCCAGGCAGGAAAGACTCCCGACTTACAAGGAAAAAATTATGGCAAAACAGATTATTTACAGCGATCAATCCCGTCAGGCGATTTTGCGCGGCGTCAACCAGCTTGCCGATGCGGTGAAAGTGACCTTGGGTCCACGCGGGCGTAATGTTGTACTCGAGAAAAAATTTGGCGGACCGACCATCACCAAGGATGGAGTGACGGTCGCGAAAGAAATCGAGTTGAAAGATCCGCTCGAGAACATGGGTGCGCAGATGGTGCGCGAGGTAGCGTCAAAAACTTCGGATGTGGCGGGCGATGGAACCACTACCGCTACGATTCTGGCGCAGGCGATTTTCCGTGAAGGTGTAAAAGCCGTCACGGCGGGCGCGAATCCGATGGCCATCAAGCGCGGTATCGACAAAGCGGTGGAAGTAGCAGTCGCAGAAATCAAGAAGCTCTCGAAGCCTGTGTCGGGTGACATGATCGCCCAGGTGGGCCGTATTTCCGCGAATAGCGATTCCACCATTGGCGACGTGATTGCCGAAGCGATGCAGAAAGTAGGTAAGGATGGCGTAATCACGGTAGAAGAATCGAAGACGATGACCACCGAACTCGCAACGGTAGACGGGATGCAGTTCGATCGCGGCTACCTTTCGCCTTACTTTGTGAGCGATCCCGAGCGCATGGAGTGCGTTCTCGAAGATCCGTACATCCTGATTCACGAAAAGAAGATCAGCAGCATGAAGGATCTGCTGCCGCTTCTTGAACAAGTTGCACGGGCGGGTAAACCGCTGCTGCTGATCTCGGAAGAAGTGGAAGGCGAAGCCCTAGCGACGCTCGTCGTTAATAAGTTGCGTGGAACCTTGAATGTGTGCGCGGTGAAAGCGCCCGGCTTCGGCGACCGCCGGAAGGCTATGCTCGAAGACGTTTCGATTCTGACCGGCGGCAAGGCCATCATGGAAGAGACCGGCATCCGGCTCGAAGGCGTTCAGCTGGAAGATCTGGGCCGTGCCAAACGCGTCACGGTCGACAAAGACAATACGACCATCATTGACGGCGCTGGAAAGCAGACCAATATCGAAGGGCGCATCCGGCAACTGAGAACTCAGGTGGAAGACACCACTTCTGATTACGATCGCGAGAAATTGCAGGAGCGGCTGGCGAAATTGGCCGGCGGCGTGGCGATCATCAAAGTCGGCGCGGCGACCGAAACCGAGATGAAGGAAAAGAAAGCGCGTGTGGAAGACGCTTTGCATGCGACGCGCGCGGCGGTGGAGGAAGGCATTGTGCCAGGCGGAGGTGTTGCACTGCTGCGGGCATCGGCCGCACTGGCTGACCTGAAGCTCGAAGGCGATGAGCAGTTCGGCGTCAAGATCGTACGGCGCGCCTGCGAGGAGCCTGTTCGCCAGATCGTTTTAAATGGCGGGATCGAAGGCGCTGTCGTCGTCGAAAAGATCAAGACCCATCAGGATTCAAACTTCGGCTATAACGCCTCAACGGGCAATTATGAAGATCTAGTGGAATCGGGCGTGATCGATCCAACGAAGGTCACTCGGACGGCGCTCCAGAACGCTTCCTCGATCGCATCGCTGATGCTGACGACCGAGGCTATGATTTGCGCGGCAGTTGAGGAAGAAGCAGTCGCCTAAGGCCATGTTTTCCAACCGCTGTCCTAATTGCAAGTCGATTGACTTTCGCAGTGTAGGAGTTCGCAATACCATTGAAAAGGCTGTGCACTGGCTGCTTCTGCCGTTCCGGTGCACCCTTTGCGGAAGACACTTCTTCCTGTTTCGCTGGCTGGCTCCTACTGGCTGGGTGGCTTAGGGGAGAGCCGGGCGCCGACGCTCAGGCGGTTGCCTTCTGGGGCTGCACACCGAGCGCCTCAGAAAGCTGCTTGAGCGTTTCGCGTTCGCCGTCGCTGATGCGCTGGCCGCCGATGCCGAAGAAATCGCCTTCTTTGGAAGCATTGGCCACCGCATAGGCGGTATCCATCAACCATTGTTTGAAAGGAGCCACTTCGTTCGGCATCTGCTGCGACAGAATTTCCGTGGCGTGCCGGGCGCTCTCGACAGCCATGGTGTTCAACTGCTGTTTGAAGTCGCCACCTGTTAAAGTGCCGGTTTTGGTCCGCAAGGTGGCCTGAGCAGTGGAAAGTTCTTCGCGTGCGGAGACTTCTTTAATCAGGGGATCTGATCCAGCCATACCTTGTGAGAGGGACTGCGCCAGCGAAAAAGCTTCCTTCGCGGTTCCGCCTAACCCGCTGAAGCTGGCCATCATCACGGCGGTGGCCACCATGTGAGGAGCGAGCGTGATGACGGACCAGTCTTCGGGAGTAAACCGTTCTTTTAGCGACATGCGAAGATCATACAACGAAAAACGGGCCTCAGGATGCTTTTGACTGAACCAAATTTCTCTCGATCGCTTCTGCGATTACTTTTCCGTGAAAACGGCCATTCTCAATGAATATTTCATTCGTGTGAGTGCCCGCTACAATCACGCCGGCGAGATACACACCTGCGCGTTCACTTTCGAGAGTTGACGGATTGGTAATTGGCTTCGAAGTCACGGGATCGAGATGAATGCCATGTTCTGCCATGAACTCGAAATCAGGGCGATAGCCGGTCATAGCGAACACAAAGTCGTTCTTGAGGAGCACTTCTCCCTCCGGCGTATCGAGCACCACGTCATGCGGACGGATCTCTCTTACGGTGCTGTGAAAGAATGCCTGGATCTCGCCGCTTTTGATGCGATTTTCAATGTTCGGCTTAATCCAATACTTCACGTTGTGTGAAATCCGGTCGCCGCGAAGAACCATGGTGACCCGCGCGCCGGTCCAAAAGAGTTCCAGAGCCGAGATACACGCCGAGTTTTTGGCGCCGATAATGACGATGTCCTGGTTGTAATAGGGATGCGCCTCGCGATAATAATGAATTACTTTGCCTAAGTGCTCGCCTGGAATGTTTAACTTGTTGGGAATGTCGTAGTACCCGCTGGCGAGGATAATTTTTCGCGCGGTATAGCAGTGGCGATCGCCCAAACTGGTTTGCGTGCGAATCGAAAAATTGTTGTCGCTGCCGTCGAAGCCTAGCACCTTTTCGTATTGGTGGACATCGAGTTGGTAATGGTCGGCCACCCGGCGATAGTATTTCAAGGCTTCGGTGCGGCCCGGTTTTTCGTTGAGCGACGTCATGGGAATGTCGCCGATTTCAAGCAATTCGGGCGTCGTGAAGAACACAAGGTTGATCGGGTACTGGTAAATCGAATTCACCACGCAGCCTTTGTCGAACAACACAGGCCGCAGGCCACGCTTCTGCAACTCAATCCCGCATGCGAGCCCGGTTGGTCCGGCGCCTACGATCCCTACATCAAATTGCTCCACCAAACCTCCCTGCTAATAGATGTCTCACAGCAGCGCCTCGACCGTTTCATACACGTGCGCCAGCGCCGGGGGTAGCAGGCTGGCATCTTTACCGGCGCCTTCAGCCATGTCGGGACGGCCGCCGCCTTTACCGCCGATCGCCTTCGCTACTTCACTGACCAGCTTTCCCGCCTGCACCTTCGCGGTGAGATCTTTGGTGACCGCCGAAACGATGATCACCTGAGATTGATTCACCGAGGCAATCACAAGGACGGCGCTGCCCCACTTGTTGCGCAGCGAATCGGCAACGGTTCGCAATTGTTTCGCATCGAGACCTTCAAATGAATCCGCCAGCACCGTGACTCCGCGGATGACGCGCCCGGTCAGCTTCTCCACTTGTTGATGCGCCAGTTGGGTCTTCAGTTGCTCTATCTGGTGTTCGAACGCCTTCTGCTGTTCGAGCATCTTTTCGAGTTGAGTGACTGCTCCCGAGTCGGATGCGTGGAGCAGCTCGCCCATGCGGGCTAACTGGGCGGTGGCGTCTTGGAAACGTTCGAGCGCGGCCGCACCCGTAAGCGCCTCAATCCGTCTCACGCCAGCCGAAATGCTGCCTTCATAGGTAATCTTGAACAGCCCGATGTCTCCGGTGCGCGACACGTGAGTGCCGCCGCAGAGCTCGCGGCTAAAGCCGGGAATGTTCACCACGCGGACGCTCTCACCATATTTTTCGCCAAATAAAGCCATAGCGCCCGTGGATAAGGCCTGATCGAGGTCCATGATGTCGGTCTGTAGTGGAGTATTCAGGAGAATCTGCTGATTCACCAGCCGTTCGATTTCGCTGCGTTCATCGCTGGTGAGCGACGTGTAATGAGTGAAATCGAACCGCAAGCGTCCAGGTTCGACTACGCTGCCCGCCTGCTTGACATGCGTGCCGAGCACCTGGCGCAGCGCGGCATGGAGGAGATGAGTGGCAGTGTGGTTGCGCATGGTGGCGCCGCGCGAGGCGCCATCGACCACCGCCAGCAAACGGTCACCAACATGGATGGGCTGCAGGACATCTATCCTTTGGACGATGCTGCTCGGAACAGGTTTGTAAGAGGTACGCACGGTGGCCACACGCTCGCGTGTCGCCGGATGAAGGAGGAAACCGGTATCGCCCACCTGTCCGCCGGACTCACCGTAGAACGGAGTCTGGGCGAACACAACTTCGCCCTCACCATTTGGCATGGAAGCGACTGCATTCTTCTCGACGATCAGCTGCGCGACTTCGACGGGCATCTCAAAGCTCTCGCGCCCGGCGAACTCGACTGGACCGAGTGCTTTGTAAATCTCAGCGATCTGCCCCTTTTCCGCGCCTTTCCAGCTGGCGCGAGCGCGTGTGCGCTGCTTTTCCATTTCAGCAGTGAAGGCGTCATGATCGATCGCGAGGCCAAACTCGCGCGCCATCTCCTGCTGCTCATCGAGAGCGAGGCCATAGGTGTCGTACAGCTTAAATGCGGCGGCTCCGGGCAGCACGCCGTTTACGGCGGACTTGGCCTCGTCGGTGAAAAATTTCTCGGCTACCTGGAAGGTGGTGGCGTAGCGATTTTCTTCTTCGCGCACAATACGCGCCACGCGCTCGACGCTCTCTTGCAATTCCGGATAGGCAGGCTTCATCAAACCGGCGACGAAACCGGTGAGCTGATGAAGATACAAGCCGCTCGCCCCGGCCAGCCTTCCGTTGCGTAAAGCACGCCGCATGATCTTGCGCAACACATAGCCGCGGCCCTCATTGGCCGGAACCACTCCATCATGGATGAGAAAGGTAGTGGCGCGCGCATGATCGGCGTTGATGCGAAGCGCCGTGTTCACGCGCTCCGTATCGTTGATCGGTACTTGCATTAGCTGCGCGGCGCGCTCCATGATGGGCCAGATCAAATCGGTTTGGTAGTTCGAGATTTTGTCTTGCAGCACTGCCGCCACGCGCTCGAGCCCCATACCGGTGTCAATCGAAGGACGCGGCAGTGGCGTGAGTTTCCCGCCGGTATTGCGGTCGAACTGCATGAAAACCAGATTCCAGATCTCGACGAAGCGGCCTCCCGCGTCCGAAGGGAACTGCTCGTGCTCGTGACCTTTGGCGGCCGATTCGGGGCCGAGGTCGTAATGAATTTCCGAGCACGGGCCGCAAGGTCCGGTCTCGCCCATCTGCCAGAAATTATCCTTTTCGTCCAGCCGGAAAATACGGTCCTTTGAAATGCCGGCGACCTTCTGCCACAGTTCTTCGGCGTCATCGTCCTCGCGAAAAACCGTCACATACAAGCGATCTTTCGCCATGCCGAACCACTGCGGGCTGGTCACCAGTTCCCAGGCATACGCAATAGCATCTTTCTTGAAATAATCGCCAAAGGAGAAATTGCCCAGCATCTCGAAAAAGGTGTGATGGCGACGGGTATAGCCGACGTTTTCCAGATCGTTATGTTTCCCACCCGCGCGTACACATTTTTGCGAAGAAGTAGCGCGTGAGTACTCGCGCTTTTCAAGTCCCAGGAAAATCTCTTTGAATTGATTCATCCCGGCATTGGTGAACAGCAGGGTTGGATCGTCGGACGGTACAAGCGAAGAGCTGCGTACCGCGCGATGACCCTGCCCAACGAAGTACTCGAGATACTTCGCACGAATCTCATTTCCAGTCATGAAACTCTTAGTTTCTCATTCGGTGGTCCGACGACGATAAACCACAGCTATCAAGAGAAACACGACGATACCTCCTATAAAGAGCCCAAGACGATGTTGGGTCCACGGGATCCGCGTCGCTCGATAACTCATATGCCCGTTGCCAATTCGAAGTGCTTCCAAAATTCCGGACCACACTTCACCGAACATTACGCCGACGGTGCTGGCGATAGCCGAGGCAACGGCCGTCATTATCACCACTGTCGTTAATTCCTCTCCGGCGCCGTAAATTCGATAGAGCCATCGAACGAGAAGGCTTGCACCGCATCCGTAGAGGACGGCAAACGACAGGATAACGGCTAAATCGAAAGAAACTCGACGATGCGTCAGTGATCGGCGAACGTCATCCGGCGATACGTTGTGAACACTTGCAATCACGTGAAACAGAGCCGCCATGCAGGTGTCCCTCGCACGCGCGCCCTCTGAGCTTCCATCGAAGTTTTTGCAGCACGAGTCGGAATAGCGAATTGCTAAGTCTTCCGCAAATTCAGCATCATCGCTGAGATGCTGTCTATCTGTGTTTTGGCCCGGCTTCAGGGCCTTTGCGTTGGTCTCATTCGGCCATTGGCAGTTTGAATTCGGGGGTGGATGCTGTGAGCACGCGGTCAAGCAAGCGAGCACAACAATGCAGGAGACTATTCGACCCAGTTGTGTCAAGGAGTGCCAATTCTCCGTTATTTAGCGGAAAGGATCACCATTCTTGTGCTGCAGTCCGGATGCCGTATGTAGCATACTATGTCAGCAAGGAGTCGAGTGGCCTCGGGAGAAGTCGAAACGGGCGGTGCGGTTCTGCTGATGAGAGCGAATCAATTTCTAAGCCATTCCTCGTCCCGCTGCATCTCAAAAATCGCCTGAGAACGCAAGCGGGGGAAGTACTGTGTTCTGATTACAATGGCTCATAGAAATCCATTCGCTCGCCTGAGTCCGTAAATGGTAAAGTAAGAAACCTAAACTGGGGGAATAACGCTGTGGCTCTAGTCGCCTGGAGAATGAGACACGCCCGTGCCGGCGCTCTTGCTTTCCCGATTGTGTTGTCCGTCGCGAGCGTAACTTGCCTGTACGCTGCCGAATCCGCCGCCGATCTGCGGGATCAAGTCTCGCAGCACGAAGCAACGGGCGATCTGGCGGGTGCTCAATCCCTTCTGAAACAGGAAGCTGCCGCGCCGGGAAACGCCGCCGCCGCCGAAGCACTCGCTGAGTTTCTAGATCGCCACCAGGGCAGCGATGCGCGCCAGGCCTATTTGCGCTGGGCGGCGGCGGAAACCGATTCGTCGAGGAAACAAATCGCGCTGCGGCAGGCGGTACTCGACGATGTGGTCAACAACGAAACTACCTATCTAAATACCGACCTGGAACAATTTCGATCGGCTGGGGGTCGGGGACTCTCCGCCCCGGCCGCCCGGTCCAAGAACTCGGTTTACTCGACCGTCCTGATTCCCGGTCCGCTCTCGTCGTTTGCCCGCATGGCCGCTCTTGCGCCCGATCTCACGCCGGAAGAACTGTTGCCCGCGCTGGCGCGCAACATTGTGACAAACGGGTTCGAAGCGTCGGGCAATGAGCTGCTGCAGCCCACCGAATATCTGCGTCTGCTCACCCGCTATCTCAGCCAGGCGCGCGAGTTGCAGGCTCTCGCCACCAAAGATCGGAAGATCGTCATCCCCAATTGCGATAGTTCGGAAACCGGCGATCTCCTCAAAATTCTCGGCTATCGCATGCGTGGCACTTGCGGTGCCGACATTGTGCTCGAGACGGTGAACGCGACGCGCGCCTTCCTGACGGTTGATTCCGGGTTTCCGCTTACGCTGCTGGAGCAGGACCTCCGCGGCAACCATCCTTTCGAACTCGCTTACACTCCGACGGCCGTGCCGGTACTCTACAACGCGCAGTACTGGCTCTCTGCCGCCGGCCGCAATAATGGATCCGATTTCGTGGACGCCTTTCTTTCGGATCCCTCGCTCTGCCGGCTTTATCTCGGACTTTCGCATCTCGACCGGCCGACCGCCGAGGTGCTGCGCAAGCAAGCGTCCGCCGCCAAATTGAAAGTCTTCGCCCACGTACTCGACTTCTATGGCGCGATGTTCCAGGTCAGAAACGGCGTGGCTGTTGTTCCGGGATCGCCAAAGACCTGGGCTTCCCTCGCCGGCGCCTCGCCGAATAACCCGGGCGCTTTCTTTGAAAAGTTGATGGCCACCGATGATGGGTGGCTGGCCAGCTATTTCGATGCCCTGTCGCGGGTGGATGGACCGGCGGCCGCCTATTTGACGACACCCGATCATCTTAAACGCTTCTATGAAGCACTGCGCGGGAAAGTCACCAGCCCCGGTCCCGCACGCCCGGTCTTTCGTTCCAGCACGGAACTCATGCTGCTGACTAGTTCTCTCCGCATCGATCCGAATGGCGAGCCGCACATCCCCGGTAATATCGACGTCTGGCGCAGTCTTTTTGTCAAACATCCGCATGGCAAATACGACGGGAAGCTAACTCGTTCGGCCAACAACTGGCGTAATAGTGACGATCTTCTGGAAGCGCTTTTTGGTCTCAGCCGCAAAACGGTTGAGAACGAACCGCTGCGCATGTTTCTCACCCTGAACGATGTCGATCGAGGCCGCGCGCGCCCGCTTTCCTCGCAACTGGTATCCCGGCTGCTGAATACCTACCGGGTGGATAGCGCGCAGTACGTTGTCTTTGCCGATGCGCCTTCATTAAGCGAAAGTTCGATTCAGCATTACGTCGATCTTTTTGGCCAGACGCAAGCCATTCGCAATACTCTGCAGCGCGCCGATGAACTCGGCACGCTGCAGTCGTTGGTTGAACTCTGGCGCATTCTGTGTCGCGAAAATGCCATTCTTCCAGCGGCTCAGGACGCCACCTTCGCCCGGCTGATCGAGCCCTTCCGCCAATCGAGCGGTGAATCCGAATTGTTTGAGGCGGGCCGTTCCGGGGTCGAGCTTCTTCTATCGTCAGCGCAACCGTCGGGCAGCGGATCGCGCCAGGAACGCCTAGTTGAACTGCTGGTGGGTCACCTGCAAAATGAAGGCGGCACGCTCACCTCACCGGCCGAAAACTTTCTACGCGTCTTCGATGCGCAAAGCTTGGTGTCTCTCGACAATCTCTTCGCTCTTTCTGACCATCTGCTGAAGAAATCGGTCGATCAGAAGTCGCTGAAAGCGATTAACCAACAGCTGAGCAGACTGTCCGAGGCGGAATCGGTTAAAGGCGCTATCTCTTCCCAGGAAAAGAATTTCTACACGATCGGCTACTGGAGCGAACGGCACATCGACCAGGAGCACAAACTCGATCTCAATGAACTCGCCCGCAATCCCGACAAGAAAGATCCGCGCGCGGCTCTCGCTCCGTTGCTGCGCGATACTCTGGTCGGCTTTGTGTACTGCTACTATGCTCCTGCTGGCGCGCAGATCCTTCTCACCAACCCTGTTTTCGTTCGCAGCCATGACTTTATCGGCCCGGAAGGCCTTCCTGCCGAGTGGCACTCCACGGAAGTGGCGGGATCAGGCTGGCCGGCCAGTTCGGGCGGGCGGCTTACCGGTTCGCTGATCTCGCTGCCTTACGCGCTGGCGGAAGCCGAACAAAACTTTCTGACGCCGCGCCGCGAACAGGCTCTCATCTGGGCCGATCTGGTTCCGCAAATGATTGTGGATGTCACGGTGAACCGCTGGCGGAGCGTGTCGCCGGATCAGCTCCGGTGGATTGCGCTGCATCTCGAGCGCGGCCGCAATCTGCTGGTCTCGGCCGCGCTCGATCCCTCTATAGAGCCGCAGGTTCTCGAGTCCATGCGGCGCTTTGAGTCACCCGGGCGAGTGGAAGCGACCGCCGATCAGTTGCACGCTGGCGACTTCCATCGCGCTCTCGCTGAAGTTCCCACTTCCCTGCTCTACGAAATTTCAGAAGACCCTTCGCTCAAGACTCTTGCGCCCGATCCGCCCTCGCTCGAAATCGCAGCGCTCGATGCAACGCATAATCCTGCGCTCGCGCCAGCGGTGATATCGAGCGCCTTTGGCACCCCCAAACCGACTCTGACCCACTCGTATCGTCCCGGACTTCTTTATCTGCGAACGTTCCCCACCCTAATGGGCTACTCGAGCCGCATTCTGGCCGAGAGCTGGGAATCGAACAATCTTTATTACGCCGCGCTGGCGGACGAAGCCGGAGTGCCGGTGCATAGCCTGGATGCCTATATTCCAGAGTGGAACCGCTCCGCTATCGAGAATATCTTCGCTACTCACCTCGAAGACTGGCCCGCCATTCTGAGGTCCTTGCATACAGTCGGAAAAGAAGTTCGCGAACACCAAAATCCTGCGCTTTCCATGGCCAAACCGGAGAACGAATAAGCCTGTGAACAAACCTTTTCGCGTTACCGCCCTGCTAACCCTAGGTGTCTTGGGCGCTGGTCTATGGATGCGCGCCGATCAGGGCGATCAGACCACCTTTCACGTCAAAGTCGATCTCGTGGTGCTCAGTTTTACTGTGGTCGATAACAAGGGCAAATATGTGAACGGCCTGAAGCCGAAGGACTTCAAGGTGTACGAAGACGATATCGGCGAAAAACTGAATACCTTCGCCGAGGGGAACCACGCCCCCATGCAGGTGCTCGAGAACGGTGACTTACGCGCGATGCGTAACGCGCCGGCGGCCGCGGAGTCCGGTAGTCTGCCCAGCGGCAATGCGGTCGATCTTCGCTCGAATGCCGCAGGCGCGAATGTTTTCGTTTTGTTTGACACCAGTAATTACATGTATCGAGGCTTTGTCTACGCCTCCGATGCGATTGCCGACTTTATTCGCGGGCTCGATCGTGCGGATTCGGTGGCGGTATATACCTATAGCCGCAATCTGAACCGCGCCGTGCCGCTCGATCGCGATCGCACTAACGCCATCTCCGGACTGCGCAAAGCCGTGGCCGGCGACGATTCGGCTCTGTACAATTGCCTGTTGTTGACTCTGCGCGATGCCGCCAAAGTCTCCGGCAGGAAGGTCGTGATCGTGTTCTCCAATGGCCCGGACAATGCCAGCATGGTTGCGCCAGACGATGTGCGCGCCGTGGCAGAAGACGAAGGCATTCCCATCTACGTCATCTCGACGAACGAGGTGAATAAAGATCCGATCTCGAGCACCATCTTCAAGCGGATCTCCACTAACACCGGCGGTAAGACTTACTTCGCGAAAACCTGGCAGAAGCAGGTCGAGGCCTTCGAGTCGATTCGCGAAGATCTGGGAAACAGCTACGTGGTCACCTACTATCCGCAACCAAATGCGAATGAAGGCTTTCGCAAAATCCACATCGAGCTCACCGACGAAGCGATGCGCAAATACAAAGTGCGCGCGCGCCCCGGATACCGACCGCAGCGCGGCATCTGAGACAGCAATTCTATGCTGGAGGGATGATCGTCTTCATTACGGGTGCTACATCGGGATTTGGGGAAGCTACAGCGCGAAGATTTTTAGCGGATGGGGCGAAGGTGGTTGGGACCGGACGGCGGCAGGACCGTTTGGAGAAGCTCAAGAGCGAACTGGGCGAGGCGTTTCATCCACTCATGTTCGATGTCGGGAAGCGGGATGAGGCCGAGCAAGCGATCGGCGGTTTAGCGGGAGAGTGGGCAGCAGTGGATGTGCTGGTGAACAATGCCGGCGGGGCCATCGGGCTAGATCCGGCACAGACGGCGAAGCTGGACGATTGGGACGCCATGGTGGACAGCAATGTCAGAGGGCTGATGTACACGACGCGGCTGCTGCTGCCGGGGATGATTGCGCGCGGGCGGGGTGACATTATCAACATCGGCTCGACGGCAGCGGAGTGGCCATACCCAGGCGGAAATGTGTACGGCGCGGCAAAGGCGTTTGTGCATCAGTTCAGTCTGAATCTGCGGGCGGACCTGGTAGGCACGCGGATTCGCGTGACGGATATCCAGCCGGGGCTGGCCGGGGGAACAGAATTTTCGCAGGTGCGGTTCAAGGGCGACGCGAAAAAGGCGGCGGCGGTGTACGAAGGTACGCAGGCGTTGACAGCGGACGACATTGCGGATGCGATTCACTGGGTGGCGACGCGCCCGGCCCACGTGAATATAAACACCATGCAGATTATGCCGGTAAGCCAGGCATTCGCGCCCTTGACGGTTAAACGAAGCTCGTAAATCCCTGATCCGCAGTGGGACCGGACATGGCGGATGCATTCGCTCCAGGGAATTGGATTGAATCAGGAGAGATAAATGTGCTTCTCAGCGACAGCGAACTTCGTGGGCAGCGGGATTCTGGGAACCCTCGGAGTGGTGACTTTGACGAAGGTGAAGCACAGGCGCGAACTGCTGTTTGCGTCGTTACCGATGCTCTTTGCGATTCACCAGTTCATTGAGGGATTCGTCTGGCTCGGGCTGGATAACGTTCTATCCGCGGCCGTCACCCACGACATGGCCGCTGCCTTCATGCTGTATGCGCAAGGGTTGCTGCCATTCCTGCTGCCGTTGAGCGTGCTGCTATTCGAGCCCGATGTAAAGTGCCGCAGGCGGATGCTGCCCTTTCTGGTAATCGGTGGCCTAACGGCGCTTTACATTTTGTGGGCGCTGACAGCGTATCCGCTGCAGGTGTCGATTCAACGGAACAGCATCGTATACATCAATGCAGCGACGAACAATACGGCAGTGGCAATTTTGTACGTAATCGCCACTTGCGGATCGCTGTTCTTCTCAAGAGTAAAAGACATGGTGATCTTCGGCGCGGCGAACTTGATTATCCTGCTGACTGTGATGGCGTTTCGCAGATACGCGTTTACCTCGCTGTGGTGCGCCTATGCCGCGGTTGCGAGCGTGATTATTCTGGTGTACTTCTGGAAAAGCAGCGAGCAGAGACCGTTCGTTTACGCCGAAGCAGTGTAAGACAAATTTGCAAGCCACCACCTGAAGGTGGTGCTTTCTTGGTAAGATGATGCTTAGCAGGAGTCGTCATGCATACCGAAGCGCCCAGCCCGAACACGATTGTCTGGTTTCAGAACCGATTTGTCCGTTTGTCGGAGGCAAACGTCGGTATCCTTACGCATGCGTTGAATTATGGGACGGGCGTGTTTGAAGGCATTCGCGGGTACTACGAACCTCACGAACAGGAGTTGTACCTGGTGCGAATGCTGGAGCACTATGAGCGCTGGAAGAAGAATTGCGGCATCTTGCGAATTCATGTGCCGCCCTCGGCAACTCGTCTGGCCGAGATCACTGCCGAACTCTGCCGCCGGAACAATTTCCACACTCACGTATACGTGCGGCCCCTGGCTTATAAATCGGCGGTGCGGGTCGGTGTGGCGGCCGACGAGAGCGACGATTTTTCGATTACCGCAGTCCCGTTTGGCGAGTACCTGGTGGGCAAGGAAGGCGTAAAGGCGGGGGTCGTTTCGTGGCGCCGCGTGCAGGATACCGCGATTCCGGGGCGAGCGAAGATTTGCGGCGCCTATGTGAACAGCGTACTGGCACTCGATGAAGCGCGGCGGAGCGGCCATGATGAGGCCATTTTTCTAAACGATGACGGACACGTAGCCGAGGGCGCCACTTCGAACTTATTTATGGTGCGCGATGGCAAACTGGTGACGCCGCCCGGAACAGATAACATTCTGGAGGGCATCACTCGCGCCGCTGTAATAGAACTGGCGCAGCGCTATCTCGGCGTTCAGGCGATTGAGCGATCGATTGATCGGAGCGAACTCTATGTCTGCGACGAGATCTTTTTCACA
This sequence comes from Bryobacteraceae bacterium, assembly GCA_965277435.1. Classification (GTDB taxonomy): domain Bacteria; phylum Acidobacteriota; class Terriglobia; order Bryobacterales; family Bryobacteraceae; genus Bog-105. Next base: position 1,169,469 of record OZ255821.1, read on the forward strand.
GGCACTGCCGTGGAGGTCACGCCGGTGCTGGAGATTGATCACCGTCCGGTCGGGACGGGCCAGGTCGGTGTGTTGACTCAGAAACTACGTTCGCTCTATATTGATGCGACGCGGGGACGGTTAACAGGCTGCGGGAACTGGCTGTGGCCGGTTCACGCAGGTGCGCTGGTCGAGAAAACGGCTTAGGTTCCCTGCGCGACGGCTTGTTTCTGGCCTGTCAATTTTTCAGACGCCATCGCAGTGCCTTTGACGCGTGCTGCGATCTTCTGAAAGGCGATGTCGCGGGCAGCATCGGGCGAGCCATGTTTTGGTTTGTTGTCGACGCTGAAGGGCGAGAAGCCGCAATCGTCGGTCGAACCGAGTCGATCGACGGGGATGTATTTGGAAGCGGTAATGAGATCGGCGGCCACTTCGTCCGCCGTTTCGACGCGAGCATTCAGCGGATTGATGACGCCGATGAAACAGACCTGCTTGATGCCATTAGCATCGGCGCGGCTGTGCTCGCCCACTAACTTGTAGACTCGCTCCTTATCCGGCTCGCTAGCCAGTTGCATGAGGAAGTAGCCGGCGTTCATCTGGAACATGCTGGGAAGCAGTTCGGCGTAATCGACGTCGGCGCTATGGGTGGAGTCGCAATCGCCGCCGGGACAGGTATGAATGCCGATGTTCTTGCGCTCTTCGGGTGAAAAGCGATCAATGACGCGATTATTCAGTTCGATAAATTGTTTGAGCATGCCGCGACCGGTCCAGGGATTTTTAGGGTCGTTGCGACAGGCCAGACGGCCTTCGGTGAAGTCGATGGAAACGCGCGCGGCGCCGGCGGCAAAGCATTGCCGGATATCTTTTTCGCATTCGTCGCACAGATCGGCGAGAAACTGTTCGCGCGAGTAGCCAGGGAGGTCGGCATCGAGAGGATAAAGCAACGACAGCATGGACGGTGCGATCACGGCTTGCTTGAGCGGTTTGGTCGCGATCTTCTTTGCTTCTTCCACGTATTCAGAGGCGAACGTTTTGTAGCGGAAGGGGCCGGCGACCAGACGAGGTAGCTGGCGGTGATGGCCGTCCGTGAAGATGGCGAAGTATTGGCCGTCGGCGGCCAGGTTTTTGGCAAGACCCGTGCCGCCCAATGTGTCCGTTAATGGATAGGTCGCGAAGCTGGAGGCGCGCTGTTCTCCGTCGGAGACAATCGGTGCGCCGGCTGCCTCCATTCGCTCAATCGAATCGCGGCAGGCGCTATCCTGCTCGCGCTGCAGTTGTTCGTGAGTGATCTTGCCTGCGTCATAATCGGCCAGAGCCGCCTGCAGCCTAGCAGGTCGGGGGAGAGAACCAACATTCTCGGTTGGGATTGCCATACTCTTGCGCTCCTTAGAAAGCGAATTGCAGGGGTATGGTATCAGCTTTCGGAGCCGAAGCGCTCTGCTACTCTGCCCAGTTTTCTATCGACAGTCCTTTGACTAAGCGGAAGTGCTTCACATTATTAGTGACGAGGATCGCCTTCATGGCTTTGGCATGCGCCGCGATCAGGGTATCCATGATTCCAATTGGCGTGCCACGTCGCTCCAGGTCGGCTCGTACCGTCGCGCACTGATCAGCCGCAACTTCATCCCACGGTAATGTTGAAACGCCACTCAAGAATTTCTCGACCCCAGACGCGAGCCGATTCGATCTCGGGCGCCTCGCAACGCCAAAACGCAACTCTGCGCGCGTGATGGCCGAGATGCAGACCTGCGTCACGTTTAAGCCTCGCAGACGATCATCGATTCCGGGAGCGTTTCCTTTGATGACGTAGCTCGCAATATCGGTATCGAGCATGAAGAATTCACTCACTTCTCGTCACTAAAGACATCGTTTTGATCGAAGGGGACATTCAGTGGACGATCGGCCATGAACTCTTCCGGCACTGGTTTGCCGAGGTCCCGGAGCTCGAAATATTCTTTCCAAGTGTTCCAGCCGGTTTTCTTCGAAAGAATTACTTCTCCGGTGCGCTCGTCCCGCCGGACAAATACTTCGTCGCCGTCGAAACGAAATTCGGCCGGCAGGCGAACGGCTTGGCTGCCGCCGTTATTAAAAAGCCGAGCAGTTTTAGTCATAATTTAGTATATATGCAATCTATACTTTTTCTGGACTTTACGATTGCGTGTTTAGCCGCTGAACTGCCATACTCAATAGCGTGAGTAAACCACGGCAGATTGCGATTCGAGAGCTAACCAAACGCAAGCACTTGGCTGTCGGGAATGATCTTCTCGCAGCGCAGGGCACACCGAGTACTGAGGAGGTTAAGATCAAGGCTATTCGGCGCGCCATAGAGCACTCTTTTCCTACCGCGGACCCGGAAGAAATGATGAGCGAAATCGAGCGGGGATATCAAGATTGATTGGCCCGGTCTGGAACGCATACATCGCTTTTGAGGCTCGATGGAATATCTCACCCTTCAGGCTCTGAGGCGAAAGCATCCGACTTGGCGCTTACTCGCTGCCGAACACGCCCCGTTGATCATCAGTTTCTTGCACCGCACTTTCATTCAACCGAACGTTCGCACATTGGCCCGACCGGAGCTGGTGTCGCGCCTCGAAGACTATCTGTTCTATCTGGGCGAGCAGTTGGGAGAAAACTTGTTCCCCAAGGCGGCCGTGCAATATCTGGAGGACTGGTCGTCCGACGAACACGGTTGGCTCCGCAAATATTACCCGGCAGATAGTGACGAACCGCACTTCGACATTACTCCCGCTACCGAGAAAGCCATCGATTGGCTGGCGAGTCTTGAGCAGCAGCAGTTTGTGGGCGCCGAATCGCGCTTAAAAACCGTTTTCTCTTTGCTGCGCGAGATCACGGAGGGAACGGAAGTGGACCCCGCCGCACGACTGGCCGAACTGGAAAGGCGAAAGGCTCAAATAGACGCGGATATTCAGCAAATTCGCGAAGGCCGAATTTCTCTGCTTGACGCAACTCAGGTGAAAGATCGGTTCTTGCAAATGTCCGACATGGCTCGGGGACTGCTCTCGGATTTCCGTGTGGTGGAGCAGAACTTCCGGACGCTGGATCGCGCCGTGCGCGAGCGAATTGCTACTTGGGAAGCAGGGAAGGGATCGCTGCTGGAGGAGATTTTTGGAGACCGGGACACCATCATGGACTCCGATCAGGGCAAGAGTTTTCGGGCGTTTTGGGATTTCCTCTTGTCGCCTTCTCGGCAGGCGGAGCTCTCGGAATTACTGCAGGCCGTCTTCGCATTGGACGCGATCCGGGACCTCGCGCCCGACCGCCGGTTGCTGCGCATTCACTACGATTGGATGGCGGCAGGCGAAGTCGCACAGCGCACGGTGGCGCGCCTGTCTGAGCAGCTGCGCCGCTATCTCGACAATCAAATGTGGATCGAGAACCGGCGCATCCTGCAACTGATTCGGGAAATGGAGCAGCTCGCGATCCCGCTGCGCGGAAGGGTGCCGGACGGGCCGTTTATGGAATTGGATGAGGCCGCTCCGGCGGTTGACCTCAGTATGGATCGCCCGCTGTTTCGTCCGCATCTGAGGACCACTCTGGCCGAGCATATCGTGGTGGAAGGGTCGCAAGACCTGCCCGCTGACGCTCTGTTTGAGCAGATCTACGTGGATAAGCTACGATTGACGGCTCACATCCGCCGCATGCTCCAAACGCGGAACCAATTGTCGCTGGCAGAACTCGTCGAGGATGCGCCGCTCGAACACGGGCTGGCTGAATTGGTCGGCTATCTGAGCCTCGCCGCGGAATCAGATGCCGCGATTATCGACGAAGGCCATAAGCAGACACTGTCCTGGACAGACGAGAATGGAAATAGGCGGCAAGCTACTTTGCCGCTAGTCATTTTCAGCCGGCAAACGCGCCGGCTCGCAACTGTTAACTGAGTAAGGCAAGGCTTGGATTCTCCCGATACAAACAACGATCTTTCCCCCATTCTGATCGCGCTGATGAAGAGCGTGAGTTATCAGGAGGACAATCCTGCCCTCTGGCAATCGCTGCTTAACCTGCAAGCGAGGGTGCGCGAATACGTTGCGCTGCTTGGTTTGGAGATGATCCTGGATGAGGCGGAAGGATATGCCTATCTGCGCCAGCGAACTGCCGCGGAAGGAGAGCAGGAAATGCCCCGGCTGGTGCCGCGCCGTCAACTGAGCTACCCGGTAAGCCTGCTGCTCGCGTTGTTGCGCAAACGACTGGCTGAGTTCGATGCTATCAGCGGCGAAACGCGCTTGATTGTAAGCCGCGACAACATTGTCGATATGATCGGTGTTTTCCTACCGGAGACCGCCAACGAAGCCCGCTTACTTGACCGCGTAGATGGCCATATTAATAAAGTGTTGGAGATGGGCTTTCTGCGGAAACTGCGCGGGCAGGAAGATCGCTTCGAGGTGCGCCGCATTCTGAAAGCTTTCGTTGATGCCCAGTGGCTGAAGGATTTCGATCAGCGGCTTTCCGAATACCGTGATTATCTTTCAGGCTCACAATCCGAGGCGGAAGGGAGCAGTTTTGAAAGAGCTTGACGCCGTTGCCAAGTCCGAGATGCTGGACCTGTGCTCCTCCGCCGAGCGGTCCGGTTTTCGCCTGAACCGTTTTGAGATCTATAACTGGGGAACTTTCCATAACCAGGTTTGGGGGCTCGACTTTGGCGGAGAGAATGCCTTGCTTACAGGCGACATCGGTTCGGGCAAGTCGACCTTTGTCGATGCAATTACCACGTTGTTAGTGCCCCCGCAGAAGATTATCTACAACAAGGCCGCCGGAGCGGACAACCGCGAGAGAAATCTCAGGAGTTATGTATTTGGGCATTACAAATCGGAAAGAGGTGAATCGAGCGTTTCGGTCCGGCCTGTCGCGTTGCGCGATCATCGTTGCTATTCGGTGATCCTGGGCCGCTTTTACAACCAGGATCTCGACCGAACCGTCACGTTGACGCAGATCTTCTGGATCAAGGACGTGCAAGAGCAACCGGCGCGTCTTTATGTGGTGGCCGATCGTCCGCTAGCAATTGCGGAGCACTTAGCCGGCTTTGGATCCGAAGTAAAGGATCTGAGGAAACGGCTGCGCGCAATGCCGGATGTGGAATTGTTCGATACCTTTCCACCGTTTGGGGCGGCGTACCGCCGGCGCTTCGGAATTGAGAGCGAACAGGCGCTGGATTTATTCAACCAGACAGTTTCGATGAAGTCAGTAGGAAATCTGACTGATTTCGTACGGGAGCACATGCTGGAGTCATTCCCGGTTGAGTCGCGCATCGCGGCTCTCGTCGCTCACTTCGACGATCTGAACCGGGCGCACGAGGCAGTGCTCAAGGCCAAGAATCAGATAGAACTCCTCACTCCACTGGTGGACAATTGCAACACGTTGGAGCAGCTGGCGGGCGAAGTCACGCTGCTGCGCACCAGCCGGAGCATGTTGCGGCCGTGGTCCGCTTTCCTCAAACTAACTTTGCTAAGCGAGCGTACGGCCAAGTTAGAGGCTGAGTTGAGCGTCGTGGCTGGGCGGATCGAGTCCTTTTCCGAGAAGCAAAGAGCACGCCGTCTCGAGCGCGACGAGGTGAAGACCGCGATCGCCGAGAATGGCGGGAACCGGCTGGAACGGATCAAAGCGGAGATATTTGAAAGTCAAAGAGAGAAGGAGCAACGGGCGAGGCGAGCGGGAGACTACGACGCGTTAGCACGCACGGCGGGCCTTTCCGGCGTGGTGAGTGAAGAGATTTTCCTGGCTAACCAGCGTGACATTGCCGCGGAGAAGGGGACAACGGAAGGCCGCCAGGCCGAAAAGCAGAACGAACTGACGGAAGCGATCGTCGAGCTTCGTCAATTGGAGGAGCAGGAACAGGAACTCAGATCCGAACTTCAGTCGCTGCGCCAGCGCCGTTCGAATCTCCCCAGGAACATGCTCGATCTGCGTGAGCAACTATGCCGCGCGACGGGGCTTACAGAGGAGACATTGCCCTTCGCCGGAGAGCTTCTGCAGGTTCGTCCTGAGGAGCGCGATTGGGAAGGTGCGATGGAACGTGTTCTGCACAACTTCGGTTTGTCCCTCCTAGTCCCGGATGCGCATTATGCCGCATTGGCGCAGAGCGTGGATCGTACGCATCTCGGCGGACGCATCGTGTATTACCGCATCCGCGGTCATCAATCAGAGCACTTCCCGATGCAGCCCGCGATCGACGCGGCCTCGCTGGTTCATAAAATCGGCATTAAGCCGCACCCGGTTTTTTATGACTGGTTGGACGCGGAGATCAGACGGCGCTTCAATTACGTTTGCTGTGATTCGCTGGATATGTTCCGGCGCGAACGTCAGGCCATCACCCGTTCAGGCCAAATCAAGGGCGTCGGGGAACGTCACGAGAAGGACGACCGTTACCGCATCGATGATCGCTCCCGCTTAGTGCTGGGGTGGTCGAACGAGGCCAAAATCGCTGCTCTGGAAACGCAGGCCAGACAGCTCGATGCGCGTTTGCAGAAAAGTTCGGCGCGAATTGCAACCCTTCAGGCGGAGAGCAAGGCATTGCAAGAGCGGCTACTGGTTCTGCACCGGCTATCTGTTTTTCAAAGCTTCCGCGATCTGGATTGGAAATCGCCAATGATCGAAATTGAGCGGTTAGAGGCGGAGCGGCGGGAGTTGGAGCAGGGCTCGGATATTTTGCGCACTCTGCAGAATCAGCTTGCGGGCTTGGAACAATTGCTCGAAGAGTCGGAGCGAAAGCTGGCGCATTATAACCAGCAAAACACGCTTGCCGGGCACAAGTTGGACAATGCTCAGTCTCAATCGCTCGAGTGTCAGGAGATCCTAGCAGCCATTCCGGAGGAAGTCACGGCTAAAGAATTCCCGCGGCTCGATGAGATGGCTCGCGGAGCACTAGGGGAACAGAACGTAACGGTTGAATCCTGCGACAACCGCGAAAGAGAAATGCGGGAGTGGATCCAGACAAGAATCGACGCAGAAGATAAGAAGATCGCCCGGCTCTCCGAGCAAATTGTGAAGGCGATGGAATCCTATCGCGCCCGCTATCCGCTCGATACGCAAGAGGCCGATGCCAGTATTCAAGCGGCGGAAGAATACCGCGGGATGCTGAACCAACTGGCGTCAGACGATCTGCCCCGGTTTGAGGCGCGCTTCAAAGAGTTGCTCAACGAGAACACGATTCGCGAAGTGGCCAATTTTCAATCGCAGCTCTATCGCGAGCGGGAGGCGATCCGCGGGCGAATCGAACTGATCAACAAATCCCTGCAACAGATCGATTACAACCCGGGCCGCTACATCACGCTGGAAGCCGAGCCGAATACCGATGTAGAGATTCGGGACTTTCACCAGGATCTGCGCGCTTGTACCGAAGGCACGTTGACGGGGTCCTACGACGAGGAATATTCAGAATCGAAATTCCTTCACGTCAAGACAATCATTGAGCGTTTCCGCGGGCGTGAAGGCAGCGCGCAACTGGATAAGCGATGGAAGGAGAAAGTGACTGATGTCCGCGAGTGGTTCACTTTCTCGGCTTCCGAACGGTGGCGGGAAGACGACCGCGAGTTCGAACACTATACCGACTCGGGCGGCAAATCGGGCGGCCAGAAAGAGAAGCTTGCCTATACCGTGCTGGCCGCCAGTCTTGCCTATCAGTTTGGGCTGGAGTGGAACAAGGAGCGTCTGCGCTCTTTCCGGTTCGTAGTGATCGATGAGGCTTTCGGACGCGGCTCGGATGAATCGGCCCGCTATGGACTCGACTTATTCAAACGGCTGAATCTGCAGTTACTGATTGTTACTCCGCTGCAGAAGATCCATATCATCGAACCCTTTGTGGCAAGCGTAGGATTCGTGCATAATCACGAGGGCCGACAGTCCATGCTGCGCAATTTGACCATCGAAGAGTACCGGGCTGAACGGGACGCTCGCAGCGCATAGAATTCCTATGGAATGGACCACACCAGCCGCTATCAGGCAGCAGGTGGAGCGGTTTTGGGAATCAGGACGGCTGTTGAGAACCGGTCGCGAGGGTCAGCTGGTATTTCCCCTGAAATTGCGCTTCAGAAAACCGGATGCGGCTGCTCTTTCAGACCGCTTTGATGAGGTTCGAAAGTGGATCAAAGATCTCGAGGAGGGCAGCAAGGCCAAGCGGGATTTCGGGTACGAGATTCAATGGGCGCAAATAAAGCATCGCACTCTTGGGTACAATCGTGTACCGGCCGCGATCATCTTGCCGACTGAAGACGATGCCACTCGCCTGATTGGCAAGCAATCCGATGCTAACTGCTTCGAGCGTTTGGTCGAGGAAAGCATAAGTCGATTCCCGGCGTTAGAGGACTGGTTTGTTCGGCGTCCATTTGCCGCGCTCAAGCATGCCGCAGACTGGGACCGGATTCTAACCATCCTCACTTGGTTTGCGGATCGTTCGGGCGCGCCGCTCTATCTTCGCCAACTCGAAATACCTGGCGTGGATACCAAATTCATCGAGACGCGCAAAGGCCTGTTGTCTGAGTTGCTCGATAAAGTTCTTCCAGAGACTGCGGCGGCCACGCCAGCCGAACGCTCGAAGAGTTTCGAACAGCGTTACGGCCTGATCGCCAAACCGCCTTTGATCCGTTTTCGCATCCTCGACGATCGTCTGCAGATTCAGGGTTTGAGCGATTTAAGCGTTCCTGTCGACCAGTTTGCTCAGCTGTCAATTCCGGCGGAAAAAGTGTTTATTACCGAGAACGAAATTAATGGCCTGGCGTTTCCTGAGCTACCCGGCAGCCTGGTGATCTTCGGATTGGGCTATGGCGTTCCGCTCCTGGGGGAAGCCGGATGGCTTAAGAAGAAATCGCTTTATTACTGGGGTGACATCGATACGCACGGCTTTGCCATTCTCGATCGTCTGCGTGCGAATTTTCCTGAAGTGCAAGCGTTCCTGATGGATCGCGAGACCCTGCTCGCGCATCGCGGACTTTGGGTGACCGAAGAAAGCCCATTTGAGGGCGTGCTCAGTCGGCTCACGCATTGGGAACACTCCTTATTTAGTGATTTGAAGGACGACGTGCTGGGCGACAGTGTTCGGCTCGAGCAGGAAAGGATTTCGTTCAGCTGGTTTAACAACGCGCTGCGGGCGCTGGCCACGCACCAGGAAGTCGGGTCTCGTAAACTGTAGCCGAAGGTTGGTAGCTCAGAGGTGAGCGAAATTGCAGCGGGAGAATCAAACCCACCTTGTCATCCCGGAAGGAACCAAGGTGCTGACCAGACTGGGAGGCCGCGTCGGCATCGTAGCTCACAGTCCGAGCGCCCCAGAGCATCGCTATCGCGTCCGATTTGCGAATGCTCCCGAGGAAACCTTTCGGCGAGCCGAGCTCACCATCTTCAAGCACGTGCAGGCGGAAGTGCCGGGAGGGCTTGATTCAACAGAGCTCTATCGTTTTGTGATTTTTCGTTGCATCGTCGGTTCCACCGCCTACGGGCTGACTCAGGAAGGTTCTGACACGGACCGTCGTGGTTTCTATCTGCCGCCGGCCGAACTCGCCTGGTCACTCGCCGGCGTTCCCGAGCAGTTGGAATCGCCCGAGAGCTGATTGATGTGCGGCATATCTTTCTCTCGCAATACGTGCATCGCACATACAACGCTTACGTGTTGTCGCAATTCAAGAAATTGGAACAGGATCTTCGCAGCAGCGGACAGATACGCTGGAAGCACGTAATGCATTTGATTCGTCTGCTCCTTTCCGGCGTAACAGTTTTGCAGCACGGCTTCGTGCCTCTCCGAGTTGAGGAATACCGCGAACGGCTCTTAGCAATTCGCCGTGGTGAAGTGGCATGGGAAGAAGTCGAGCAATGGCGTCTTGCTCTCCATCGCGAACTAGATAAAGCAGTCGACTCGACCCGACTACCGGCCCATCCAGACTATGAGCGCGCCAACGATTTCCTGATCCGCGCGCGGCGGGCGTCAGCTTCGCCGGAGTACCAGCTGTGATTGATTTCGAACTACTGCGGGCAGAAGCTTCCAGCCATCCTTACCCTTTGCTTTTTGCGACCATCAGCGGCGCGCATTTATACGGGTTTCCATCGCCGGATTCGGACTATGACCTGCGCGGCGTTCACCTTCTACCCGCGAAGGAAGGCGGTTGGCTTGCTGCCAAAGCAGGACACGATTGAGATTTCGGTTGTGCGTGGCGGAATCGAAATGGATTTGGTGACACACGACATTCTCAAGTTCTCCACTATGCTGCTGAAAAGCAAGCACAGGCCGCGATTCCGCGCCACCAAACGAAAGAGGAACTTCGGCGGACTTAGGCGCGGATCGCGAGTCCGTTGTGCTGCGAAATCCCTGAAAAGGAATGGCTACGTCCTGGAGCAGCTGTACTCGCCGTTGATCGTACACAGCACGCCAGAGCACCTCGAGCTGAAAGAGATCGCGATGGGGTGCATTACCCGCCATCACAGCCACCACTATCTTGGTTTCGCCGCGACCCAGTGGGACTTATTCCAAAAGGAAGACCCTCCGCGCGTTAAGCCGCTTCTTTACGTTCATCGTGTGATTCTGACTGGCATACACCTCATGCGCACCGGGAAGGTAGAAGCCAACCTCGTCACGCTTAACGAAGAGTTTCGAATACCTTACCTCCCGGAATTGCTGGAGAAAAAAGTGCGGGGATCAGAAACGGCTCGCTTGATGCAAGAGCGCGGAGCTTTTTTGAAGCTGAATACATGCGCTTGATCGTGAAGCTCGAAGAGGCGGCATCCGAGTCTGCTCTGCCTGAGGAACCTACTTCGCGCGGTGCGCTGAATGACTTTCTTGTCCGGGTGCCGCTCCAATCCGTTCCGGCCGACTCAGTACTCGACTAATCATCGCCTTGTAATTGGCACTGCCGGCAGGGACACGTTGGTTTTCCAGACAATCCTACCCGCGCTAATGCTTGCTAATGCTCCGAGCGCCCTAACGATCGAAGGCGGACCGCACAATTCAGTCTGCGACGCCGCTCCGCTTCTCATTCGTCGATCGCTTCTGCCTGAACCTTCCCGACGCCTCGTCGAGGCCGCCGGACTGCCCTGACCTTACCGCTGCTTCCTCCTCCGCAGAAGAACCGATCGCCGCCATCGGATTCGAGCCCTGAAACGGTAACTCCTTGCGGCATCTCAAGACTCTCAAGAACTTCTCCGGTTCCAGGATCGACTCGCCTTAAATCGCTCTCATCAGCTTCCGAGGTTCCGTGCCACAACTCTCCATCGACCCAGGTGACCCCGGTGACGAAGCGGTTGGACTCGATCGTGCGAAGAATCGCCCCTGTTTCGGGATCGACTTGATGGATCTTGCGATCTCGATACTGCCCGACCCAGAGCGTGCCTTCGGCCCAGGCGAGCCCCGAATCGCCACCTCCGCCGGGCGCCGGGATCGTGGCGAGTACGCGGCCGGTCTTCGGATCGATCTTTTGGATGCGATCCTCGGAAAGCTGAAATAGATGCTGGCCGTCGAAGGCGGTTCCCGCATGAGCGGCGGCATTTATCGAAGAAAGCATCTGACCGCTCGCGGGATCGAAGGCGTTCAGCTTATCTCCGGCAGCAAACCAGACGTGCTGTCCGTCAAACGTGACTCCATGCACGCTGTCGGCACCCGGAAATGGACCGTACTCACGGACAACTTCGGCCGTTTTCGACTCACGTGTCCGGCTCATCTTTCGATCTTAGTCACTCGGGAGTGGCGCGGGGAGTAACAAAGTGGTCGTGAATCCCGGCACGGGCGGCGTCAGCCAACGACGAGCTCGCCCGAGCCCGAACGACTGGACCTTGCCTGCTGTCGCGAGCGAGTCGAGCGCTCGCTGTACAGTACGCTGGCTCGTTGCGAGCGCAAGCGCCAGGGCGGAACTCGACCACGACTCACCGTCGGCAAGAAAGGCGAGCACGGCGCCATGCTCTTCATCGATAGGCCGGGCCAGCACGACGACTTCTCGTACCCCGCGCGGCGCAAGTGCAAACCCTCGCTTCGTCGCGCTGACGCGAGCCAGCGGCCGAAGCACCCGGCGAAGCCGCCCGACTTCGACTCGCAAACGCGCGCGATGCGATTCATCGGCAAGCTTCGCTCCGAATGCCCGTGTCAGGAGCAGGTCCCTCGGCACGTCTTGCGGCCATGCTTCGCCCAGTGCTCGTGCGAGTGCGAACAACACCGGACGTCTAGCGAGCGAAACAATCGTGCGTGCCTCACGTACGACATGACGGCAGGCGTCCACGACGAGCGCCTTCGATGCCAGCAACGCTTCGACCTCTTCAAGCAGCAGGAGCCGCTCCTTGCCACTGGCAATCAGGCGCGCTGCGGGCGTGTTCAGGACGAGGGAGGCGCTTTCAACCTCCGCTGTCAGCGCAGGGATGCGTGCCTGCCGCGCGGCTTGCTCGGCTCGAGCGAGCGCAGCGCACGCCGCTTTCGTCCGAATACGTCGCATTGCAATCCCCGCCACCACCAGCTCATGGGCGGCTCTCGATGCAGGCGGCAAGGGCGTCGGGTCGAGGTCGGCGAGCATACGCTCCGCCTCATCCAGACGTCCAATCAGGAGCAGACGTCGGACATCGAGATAGCGCGCATGTGCGGCGTTAATTCGGTCGCCGTGTTCTTCGAGCGTCGCCCGCGCCGCGTCGAGTGCTCTCGCAGGCCAGCCCAGGTCGCGCGAGGCAAGTGCGATCTCGGCCTCGGCGACGATGCACCTCGCGCGGGCCACTGCTTCTTTCGGACCGAAGGCGCGCGCAGCAGTGCGCAGGAGCACCTTTGCTCGTACCAGATCGCCAAGCTGCGCCATCGCGATGCCTCGAAGCGCGAGCGCAGGCGCATCGTCGCGCAGCGCGACTCGCTTCAATGCGCCGACCGGATCACCCGCCGCCAGCGCACGTGCTGCGGCCGTGATCAGAGAGTCCATCGGAATCCCGCCACACTTGTCACTCCCACGGCTTCGACATCCGGCACTAAATTTATCTCATGAGCACCAACCAACAGGTCATATCGAGAGAGACAAACACGATGACGAGTCACAAAACGGGGACACGCGAACAGTGGCTCGCAGCCCGGCTCGACCTACTTAAGTCGGAGAAGGAACTTACACGGCGCAGCGACGAGCTGGCCCAACAGCGGCAGGATCTGCCGTGGGTTCGTATCGACAAGGAGTATCGATTCGAGACCGACGAGGGGAGCGCCTCGCTGGCAGACCTCTTCCGGGGGCGCTCGCAGCTCCTCGTTTACCACTTCATGTTCGGCCCCGACTACACTGCCGGCTGTCCCTCCTGCTCGATGATCGCGGACGGGTTCAACGGGTTCGCGGTTCACCTGGCCAACCACGACGTCACGCTTTCGGCCGTGTCGCGCGCGCCGGTTGCAAAGTTGCAGGCGTTCCAGCGGCGCATTGGGTGGACCTTTCCCTGGGCGTCCTCGTTCGGCGGCGACTTCAACTTCGACTTCAACGTCTGGTTCACCGATCAGCAACACCGCGAGGGAAAGGTCGAATACAACTACCGGCGTAGCGGCCGCGCAATAGACACTGCGCCGGTCGAGGGGCCGGTCGCCGAGTTCGCGGCGATGGCTGGAACTGACGTGCCCAATTACGTGCGTGAAAAGCCGGGCATGAGCGCGTTCACGCTCGAGGACGGCACGATCTATCACACCTATTCCACCTATGCGCGTGGACTGGACGGTCTCTGGGGCGCCTACCAGTGGCTCGACCGCGCACCCAAGGGACGCAACGAGAACGGCATCTGGTGGCGTCACCATGACGACTACAACCAGAGCTGAGCGTTACTGAACGCGCCGGTGCATTATCACCTTGAGCGGACTCGGAAAGAACTGCCCGGTCGAGCGGCGATATTGCGAATAGGCTTCCGCCAGCGAACTCGTGGCAAACTTACTCTCTTCGTTTCGCGCTGCCGCCAAATATAAGAAGAACATCACCACAAAGGTAAGGCCGAGCACGGGATTCAGCGTTGCTACCGCTCCCGCCAACCAGGTGAGCAGATAGGAACAATAGAACGGATGCCGCACCAGGCGATACGGCCCGTGTTGTACCAGGTGTAGTTCTTCATTGCGCGAAAAACACGCGGCCAGCGGCTGTACGCGATGCGAAGCAATCGTCCACCAGAAAAGCCCCAGCGCCGTGCAGTACAGAGTCGCTGCCGCGATGGCTGGAATCAGCTGGATATCTGAAGTTCGGAACAACACCACGAAATGCGTTAATGAAAAAACGAACCCGGCTGCGAGTGTCACCCTCAGTCCGGGCGTCATGCGTTCCGGCTTCACAAAGAAGTTGCGCATGGCCCAGGTGAAACTCGTTAGGCAGACTAGCAGCAAGAGCGCGAGCACCAATTGTGTGGACGAGGGTGAAATCATTCTGTTCCTTCCTCTCGCCGCTTTAGAACAACGCTAAACGCGGCGATGTTACTGACTAAAGCTCTAGTTGACCGGCGGCTCACGAAATCTTATCAGAATTCCAGGTTGGTCCCTTTCCCGAAATGAAACATCGCAGGCGTATCGATTTGGAACTCCGGTCCTGGAGCTATCGATGTCTGCCTTTCAGAATGAACAACTTAGCCTTGCCACTTCGCTGGTAAGCCAGATGCCTTATCAAGGGCATGAACGTCTGGATCATCTTCTTCGCCGCCCAGGTAGTCGTCTCCATCTTCGCCGTCATCCGCGAGAAGAAAAGCAATAACACGCAGTTCGAGAACGACAAGCTCGGCTATCGCAGCTAATCAGTAGAGCTTCCAGCCGCATCGTTCAGCCGGAAGGCAAATAGCGTATCGCCGGCCGCCACCAGTACGTATTGTTTCTCGTCTACCAGGTAAGTAATTGGCCCGTTGCTGGGATTTGCGGTCAGTCCGGTATGCCAGCGAATCGTTCCTTTAGTGGCATCGAGCGCCATGAAGTTTTTCTGATTGCTGGTAAACAGCAACTTGCCCGCAGTAGAGAGCATTGAGACTACGCCGCTGTCGGTAGGCCAGTCGTGCCGCCAGGCGACATTACCGGTTTTGTAGTCAATGGCAAGCAACGCGCCGCCATCACCGCTCACCACATTGTCCAAGCCCGCCCAGCCCTCCGGCCGTTCGTCGGTGTCGGTCAAGTAGAACATGCTGTAACTGCGATTTGACCCGACGTAAAGTAGCCCGGTATTCGGGTCGAAGCTTGGCGCAGGCCAGTTAGTAGCTCCGCCCGAGGCCGGCGAAACCAGCACGCCATCGGTAGTCGGAAATTTTGCCGGCACCGGCACCGGCTGCCCTTTGGCATTCAGCCCCTTCGCCCAGTTCAGTGAATCGATGAAAGGCTTCGTCAGAATATGCTCGCCGTTGGTCCGGTCCAGCACAAAGAAGTAACCGTTGCGGCTCGCCTGGATCAGCAGCTTCCGCGGCTTGCCCTCAACAACACCATCGACCAGCACTGGCGTTTCCACCGCGTCCCAGTCATGCACGTCGTGCGGTGAAACCTGGTAGTACCAGGCCAGCTTTCCGGTGTCCGGATTCAACGCAACAATCGAGCACGTATACAGGTTGTCACCCTTGCGACTCTTGTCCGCCATCACGGGATTGGGATTGCCCGTGCCGACATAGTAAAGGTTTAATTGCGGATCGTAGGTACCCGGCATCCAGGTCTGCCCGGTACCGTGAGCTGCCGCGTATTCGTTCGGCCAGGTCTCAATGCCCGGCTCGCCTTTACGCGGGGTGGTGAACCACTTCCATTGCAAAGCGCCGGTTTCGGGATCGTGCGACTCGAGAAAGCCAGGGTTGTCAAGATGATCGCCGCCAATACCGGTCAGGATGTGATTGCCTACGACAATCGGCGCAACGGTCGAGGTGTAATCCAGCTTCGGATCGGCGATCTCGACTTTCCAGCGCTCTTTTCCGGTAGTTGCATCCAGGCTGACTAGATGACTGTCAGGCGATTCGAAGAACAGCCAGTTTTCATACATTCCCAAGCCGCGGTTGCCGATCGTGCTCCCCGTATTCGCCGGATACTGATAATGCCAAAGCTGCCGCCCCGTACGTACATCGGCCGCCCACACATGGTTAGGCGCAGTGAAGTAGAGCACGCCGTTTACCAGCAGCGGAGTGGACTTGATGACGACAGGAAGGCCGGGGCCTCCGCTTCCCGTGAATCGTGCTGCCCATGCGAGCGCCAGGTTTTGCACATTCCCGGAGTTGATTTGGTCGAGTGAACTGAAACGCCGGCCGGAGTAATCGCCGTTATAGGTCGGCCATGTATCCACTGGCTTCTTCACCAGCGCGGCCGGATCTAAACCTTGGCCCAGAAACACGAGCGGCGCGGTGGCCCAAATAAGTGAAAAAGCAAATCGGGAAAGGTTCATTTCAGCGAAGCAAGATAAGCGGTTACGTTATGAATGTCAGCATCTGTGTACTTACTCAGCAGTTCCTCGTGACCGTTCAGAGGATCGTGCACTTCGACCTTGATGCCGGAACGTTCACGGCTAAACGAATGATATTGATGCTGGGCATCTTGCAAGCCTACAGTAAAGTCGTCCAGCTGTTCGAGGACGCCTGAATAACTCTGGCCGTTTGGGAGGGTTACTGTAATGGTAGGCGCTAACTTGGCAGTCTGACTTTCCGCGGCCCGGCTGTTCGAGCGTTGGTTTCGCGGCTGCAGCCAGCGCGTTTGCAGAGACATGGCATCGTACTTGCGGCCCACTCCGGCCAGGTCGCCAGTTACTGAGTGGCATGAAGTACATCCGCCCGCGCCGTTAAAGTAAGCTTCGCCCTTGTAAGGATCGCCCGTCACAATATTTTGGAAAACGTAAGTCACCCGATGTCCGGCTGCATAAGTTCGTGCGTGGAGCCAGGCGACGACATCGGCAATCTGCGGCTCGCTGAGGCCCAGTTTAGGCATTCCCTTATCCGGCCGTCCTTCACGAACCACCGGGCCGATCAGAATGCCTTTCTCGTCATCGAGGACTAGCAACGAACGCACCAGATCCGGCGCGCCAGCGCCGCCGTTCGCCGCCGCTCCATGGCAGCCCGCGCAATTTGTGCGATACACCTTACTGCCCCGCTCGACTGCCGCCGGATCTTGTTTAGAAGCTGAAATAGCGGCCGCGCTCATCACCTGATCGGAATCCGATTTGCCGGGTGGCGACATGTTCACTGGCGGTTCCTGCCCGAACAAGTTGGGTGTTGTTGACGACATGCAGTAAAGCAGGGCCACAACTGCGCGAAGCGTTGTCAAATGGCTCATAAGGTCATTCTCTCAGCTTGGCGCGACAGAGCTGGCTTTTGAAGAGCAAAAAACGGCAGGCTAAAGAGGTTGATGAAAACACTAATCTAGCCGCAGAACAACGCAGATAGAACATTTATTTCCAATCGGCGTTTATCAGCGTTCATCAGCGGCCAATACTTTTCGGCAGTTTTTCAAAGCTACTCTACAAGAAGCGCTAAACTTTCTCGGGCACGATATAAGGAGCTCGATAAGTGCCTTTCAGTAAGGCGGTGGCTTCTGAATCATTCACCACGCTCTCAGTAGACGGATCGAAGTTGATTGTCCTTCCCAGTCGATACGACGCGTTGGCCAAGTGTACAAGCGTTGACGAAATATGTCCTTCGAGAATCGGCGCGTGCAGATCTTCCGCTTTGCGGCTGCGCACACACTCTAGGAAATTGGCAAAATGCTCGTTCGTCACTGGCGCATGCCGCTCGGGACCCTCTTCGTTCTCTTCGCCGAGGAACGATTTATACGAGCTGTAATCCGAAATCGCCAAGTAACCTTTTGAGCCGTAGTAGAGATTACCGATTGTCGAAGGCACGCCGGACGCCGGGCCTAAAGAGCTTTTATCAGCGGCGGGAGTAGACGTCTTGGCCAAGCCTGCAGCTGGAACGCCGCTGCTCGAAAACTCCTTCGTGCCGATGCCGGCTTCATGGTTGGTCATCCAGCCGCGCACCTCGAAATTCATCATCTTGGTTTTCGCGTCCGGCGTTTTGAACTCATAGGCAACCGTCAGAACGTTGGGTGTCTGCTGGTCATCATCGAACAGAAAATGTCCACCGATCGCCGAAACCTTCGTTGGAAAAGTCACGCCGAGACCCCAACGCGCCAGGTCTACTTCATGGATCCCCTGGTTGCCCAAATCGCCGTTGCCGGTGTCCCAGATCCAATGCCAGTTGTAGTGAAACCGATTCTTAGTGAATGGTTTCATTGGCGCCGGGCCCGTCCAGAGATCGTAATGCACTCCCGGCGGCACCGGTTCCGGTCCTGCGTGTCCAATCGTCTTGCGCCACTTGTAGCAAAGTCCGCGCGACATGTAAACGTTGCCCAACAAGCCTGAACCCATATGATCCATGGCTTCCCGAATGGCGGCACTCGACCGGCACTGGCTGCCGTGCTCGCAAATCACTTTGTACTGATTGACCGCTTCCACCAATTGGTGGCCTTCCCACCAGTTGTGCGAGCAAGGCTTCTCAATGTACATATCCTTGCCGGCTTGCGCGGCCCAGATGCCGATCAGCGAGTGCCAGTGATTTGGCGTCGCGATCGAAACCGCATCTACGTTCTTGTCCTCGAGCAGCTTGCGCACATCCACGTAGGTCTGCGGCTTGGCAATGCCCATCTTGTCCGCATCGTCGAGCCGTTTACGCAGCACGTTTTCGTCAATGTCGCAGAAGGAAACGATTTCAACACCCGGCAGCGAGTGGTAACCCTTTACGTGATCCCATCCACGGCCCCGGACTCCGATTACGGCAACACGAATCCGGTCGTTTGCGCCGAGCACTCTCTCAGCTGACGCGGCTGTCAGTAGACTCGCAGCTGCGGCCCCTGAGTTTTTCAGAAATGTCCGGCGACCGGGTTTCTCGAGGGCGGTTTGCAACATGGTTCCTCCTGAGCGAACGTCCACTAATAGATTACTCCCCTTCGGTCATACTTTTTTCAACACGGTGACCAGGCCGTCCATGGACTCCACGCTCGAAGTGTAGATATTATGCTGCGCGTTTCGATAGTGCGTTTCCAGCGACATCGTCCCCGCGTACTTCATCTTTTTCAAAGCGTTGAACTGACCAACGAAATCGATCTCGCCGCCTCCGATCGGCCGCCATCCTTTACCGGCTGCATCTTTGAGGTGGAGATGGCCGATCCGGCTGTGGTCGAGTTGATCCCATGCTTTCGGAAAAGGCTGCTCGCCCGCTTCATAGCAGTTGCCGGAATCCCAAAGGTGCATTAATGTTCGGTCCGGGATCGCCTGGAACAGCTTGGCCGATTCCGCTCCATTTGCCGTGTTGCAGCTAAACTCGTTTTCAACCAGCAGTTGCACGCTGTGTTGTTTGGCGACCGCAATGGCTTTGTGTAAGTCCTCCACGATGCGGTCAAAGATGGCATTCGGATCGGCTACCCGCTTAAACGTGAAAATCCGTAAACGATCGGTCCCGAGAATATGCGCCGCATCGGCCGCGCGCTTGAGGTCGTCAAGCTGCCGCGCGTAGTCGCCCTCGGATGGATTCAGTTCGGTCGATTCATGTTCACCGATCGACTTCGTACCAGGCAAGGTGATTTTGTAAACCGCCGTGTCCAGCACCGACATTTTGACGCCGGCATCATCGAGCATCTTCCTGGTCTCTTTCAGCTGCGCAGGCGTAGCGCTCATGTAAGCATATTTGCTCTTGCCATCGAGCTTCAGGTTTCGAACCTCCGCCCATTTCAGCCCGTACTTCGGATAAAAACTGCTCAACACGTGGCTCAGGTCGGCATCGACCTCATCGGTGATGATGCCGAGCTTCCAGGGATAGTCGTATGTCTTGGCAAAAGCTCGCCAGGCGAACGCGCCAACAACACTCGCGGCAATACTCAAACGGGCAAAATCTCTTCGGTTCACGTCAAAAGACTCCACGACCAGATTACTGCTTTACAAAATGTTCGTGACACTATGTTTCTGTGTTTCGTGTACTCGTCTTATCGATTGCGTTCGCGATGGCGGCGAGCGCGCAAGCAGCCAGCTACATCAGTGTGCCCGCCGCGGATTCGCCGGAACTCTCCGCTCGTGGAAAGTTCCCAGTGGGCGTGCGCACGCTGCACCTGGTGCATCACGGTCAGATCGATATCCTTCGCTTCGACAAGCAAACGGGCAAGGCGCCGCTCTATGATCGTCCACTGACGGTAGAAGTCTGGTATCCGGCTGTCATTCCCGCAGGGGAGAGCGAAGAGACCGTTTATCACATGCCGATTCCCGGCGGGCATAGTTTGGGCGTCCTGACCAGCTTCGACATTCCCGACAAAGCGCTACGTGACGCGCCGCCGGCGCAGGGGGCGTCCTTTCCGCTGGTCATTGTTTCGCACGGCTATCCTGGCTCGCGTTACTTCATGACGTATCTTGGCGCAAACCTGGCGTCGAAGGGATACGTGGTAGCGGCAATCGATCACACCGATTCGGTTTTCGACGACATGCAGGCATTTCCCAGCACGCTGCTCAATCGCTCGAACGACCAGTTGTTCGCGATTGACTCACTGGCGCAACTGGCTAATCAGCCGGAGCATTTTCTACACGGCATTCTGGACGCCGGACGCGTTGCGATTATTGGCTACTCCATGGGTGGCTACGGTGCGCTGGCCAGCGCGGGCGCGGGATATAGCGCTTCAAGTATGTTGATGAAATTCGTGCCTGGCGGTTATCTGGCAAACTGGCAGGCCGCTACACCTAAGTTTCAAGCGCATGATCGGAGCCGCCTGAAAGCCATTGTGGCGATTGCCCCCTGGGGTGGACAGCCGCCGTTCAGCGCCTGGGATGCGGCAGGGCTGGCAGCGATTCACATCCCGTCTCTTTTTATCGCCGGCGATCACGACGACATTGCGGATTTCAATCGTGGCATCCAGCCAGCGTTTGAGAGAGCAATAAACTCCGAGCGGTGCCTGCTTGTCTATGAGAATGCTCTGCACAATACCGGCGGGAATCCCGCGCCCGCGGGCGTGGCGCTTCCTTATCCGCTTCTGCAGGGATTCGATGAGCCTGCCTGGCGCAAGGATCGCATTACGTCCATCAACCAGCACTTCATTACTGCATTTCTGGACCTGTATCTCAAAGGCGATCAAAGTAAGTCGACCTACCTGCACGTGCTTCCCGAGCATTCGAATGACGGCAAATGGAGCGTGCCGGACGGCGAAAAAGATGCGGGTACCTACAGCACCGGAAAAGACAAAGACGGCAATGCCTTCTGGAAAGGCTTTCAACGCCGCGATGCGCTCGGCTTAGAGATGGTCTGCCATCCCGCCGGAAATCGGTGATCGTACCCTTCTCCGCGCACATCACTTTTACCAGGACATGGATTGCTTCCTGAAAAAGAATCTCTAGTTCGAACTCAACGTGCTTCTCGGAATAGGCGAATTTTCGCGTGAGGAAGACTCGAGACGGGACGGCTCGCCGCCTAAGACGCTTTCAAGGCGGCTTCAACGGCTGCCGGGTTCCGCGCGATCACGTGAAGGTAAGCAAGCACAGCCGTGTCCGGCTTCGTCCGGCCTTGCTCCCAGTCCTGCAGCGTGCGCGGGTTGAAACCGTACCGGGCGGCGAAATCCGCTTGTGACAGGCCCGTGTTCTTACGCACGGCCGCCACATCCGTGTCAGGAACATAAATCTGGCGTGTACGCAGCTCGATTTCGCCGCGCTGATGCGCGATAGCTTGGTTTAAGCCATAGAGGATATCGTCGCCGAACGTCGATTTAGAAAGCGGCTTTGAGCTCTTCGACGGCTTTGTTGATGGCTTTTTTTTGGTCATTGGTTAGGTCCTCTCGTTCATTTTTGGCATAGATGCCGAGCAGATACACAATCTCCCGGCTGATCGCATAGAAGTAGATGACTCGCACGCCGCCCTGCTTGCCGCGTGACTGCGCTCCAAAGCGCGCTTTGCGCACCCCGTTTAGACCCGGAACGACCGGGTGGGCTTCCGGTGCGGCAGCCAGCGCAAGTTCGAAGTCGTCACGCTGGTCGACCGTCAGCAGCTTCTCCGCTTTCGCGTCACAGCGGTCATTGCTTACGATCGTTGGCAACTTCAAACGCTAAAGTGTACGGAATTCCCGTATACGTGTCAAGTCAAGCTTCGTGAAGAAACAGCAGACCGGTTCTACGAAGGGCTTTCGCCCGAAAGCCCGCCAGTACGCCGGAAACCTGTCTAAAAGGAGGGGCAATTCGGCAATCGCTCATAGCCACCGCGCCCGTGTGTTGAACCTTGGCGGATTGGTTACACGGCCGCAGTACGCGTCAATCGTCATACCCGATGAGCCGCTCGTGCAGGCGAGACTTATTTCAGTCGTACAATACGAGTTCCGATGACAGAACAAATATCGCCGGCGCGGGCGATCCACGGCTTCGCTTCTGTTCCCGGCGACAAATCGATTTCACACCGTTACGCCATGCTGACGGCCATCGCGGAAGGCGATTCGAAAATCTACAACTATTCGACCGGCGCGGATTGCCAGTCCACTCTGGCCTGCATGGGCGCGCTTGGCATTGCGCACAAATTTACCAGGGAAGACGACCGGCAGATTCTCACAGTGCATGGCAAGGGCGTGTCAGGCTTGCGCCCGCCCAAAGACGTGCTCGATGCCGGTAATTCCGGCTCTACGATGCGAATGTTATCAGGCATTCTCGCTGCCCAACCATTCACCACGACCATCACAGGTGACGAATCGCTGGTGAATCGTCCAATGCGCCGCATCATGAAGCCGCTTGCCGAAATGGGCGCTCGCCTGGAAGCACGCGACGATCAGTATCCGCCGCTCACCATTCACGGCTCCGGTCTTAGTCCTATTGCTTATGAACCGCCCGTAGCCAGCGCCCAGGTAAAAAGCTGTGTCCTGCTCGCGGGTCTCTATGCTGACGGAGAAACGAGTGTCAAAGAATCGATCGCGACGCGCGACCACACCGAGATCGCCCTGCGCGAGTTGGGCGCAGATCTCTCTATCGAACCGCGCCTCGTCCGGCTGCGTGGTCCCGCTTCTCTGGCTGCCAAAACCTTAGTTGTCCCGGGAGATATTTCAGGGGCTGCTTTTTTCCTGGTGGCGGCCCTGCTGCTTCGTGATTCCGACTTTATCGTGACGGGCGTCGGCCTCAATCCCACCCGCACCGCACTCCTCGACGTCCTGGGCGGAATGGGCGCACAGATGAAAGTTCTGCACATCGAACAACTCAATGGCGAACTCATCGGTAATCTACAGGTGAAAGGCTCTCGCATCGCAGGCGGCGTGATTGAAGGCGCTATCACTGCCGCTTTAATCGACGAAATTCCCATCCTGGCGATTCTCGGCGCAGTCAGTCAGAATGGATTGATCGTGCGCGATGCCGCAGAACTGCGCGTGAAAGAAACCGATCGTATCGAAACGATTGCGGAAAACCTGCGCGCCATGCAAATCAAAGTCGAGACCACGGCCGACACGATCGAAATTCCGGGCCGTCAAAGATTCCGGGCGGCGGAAATTCAATCTCGCGGCGATCACCGGATTGCCATGGCATTTTCGATTGCCGCTCTACTGGCCGATGGGCCTTGCGTGATTCACGATGCCGAAGCCGCTTCCGTTTCGTTCCCGGAATTCTATTCGATCCTTCGCAGCATTACGCAGTAGGCGCGCGCTATGGACGATAACGCGGAATCCGATCTTAGCTTCGAAAGTCTGATTCACGACCTGAATAACGTGTTTGAGACGATCACCGAGGCCGCCGAACTGCTCAGCTCCGACAAGCACTGGAAGCCACTGGCCGCCACCCTTACACGCAGCGTGAAGCGTGGCAAACGCCTTCTCGGGTCCATTCCAGACGGCACGCCGAGTCTCGCCTCGATTGTGGACGATGCTATTCAATCCGTCACGGACTACTGCCAGGCCGCGCGCAAGCCGCGTATGCGCTGGGTACGCCGCATCCCCGCTGAAGTGCGCCTGCCCGGTTCTTCTAAAGACTGGGAGCGCGTGTTCGCCAATCTGTTCCTGAATACTGTTGAAATTATGCACCGCCCCGGCCGCATCGAAATCGAAACATTGCGGGACCATGACGGTCTTTCTATTATCATCTCCGACAATGGCCCAGGGATTCAGGAAGATCTTCTGCCACGGCTTTTTCGCCCCAACGTTTCCACCAAGACTGATAGCAAAGTTCGCTCCGGTCTCGGTCTCCACATCGTTGCTTCCATCGTTAAGAGATATTCCGGCCGCGTGGGCGCCGCCAACCGGGAACGGGGTAGCGGAGCAGTTTTCACGATATTTATACCGGAAACGTGAGAAGATCAAGCCTCCGCGAACACGCTCACGATGGGGCTGAAGCAGGCTTTTCGCTGGCCGATCCTAACGAATGAGATATCTTTGCATCCACTGCCACTTCTATCAACCGCCCCGCGAGAATCCGTGGCTCGAAGAAATCGAGCTGCAAGATTCTGCGTATCCTTACCACGACTGGAATGAGCGGATTTCGGCGGAGTGTTACGGTCCAAATCTAGCGGCGCGCATTTTGGATGACCGGCAGCGCATCGCGCATATCATCAATAATTACTCGAAAATTAGCTTCAATTTTGGACCGACTCTACTCTCGTGGGCGGCCGAACATGCGCCCGACATGTACCGCGGTTTGATCGATGCCGACCGGCAGAGTCTCAAAAACTTTTCAGGCCACGGTTCCGCCATTGCGCAGGCGTACAACCACATCATCATGCCGCTCGCCAACACGCGCGATAAGCGGACGCAAATTCTTTGGGGCTATAGGGATTTTGTGAGCCGCTTTGGGCGGCCGCCCGAAGGCATGTGGCTGTCGGAGACGGCGGTCGACGTCGAATCCCTCGACCTGATGGCGCAAGCGGGCATTACTTACACCATCCTTGCTCCGCACCAGGCCAAGGCATTCCGGCCGCTGGAAGGAGCCGATTGGCAGGATGTCACCGGGTCCAAGATCGACCCGACGCGTGCTTACGTGTTTCACACGCCAAACGGCAAGAGCATCAATTTATTTTTTTACGATGGACCGATCTCGCAAGCGGTCGCGTTTGAGAAGCTGCTCGATAATGGCGAAAAATTTGCCTCCCGTTTGCTCGGCGGATTTTCCGATGCGCGTTCCGGTTCGCAGATGGTTCACATCGCGACCGACGGCGAGACCTACGGACACCATCACAAACACGGTGAAATGGCGCTTGCCTACTCACTCGATTTCATTGAAAGCAAGAAATCCGCGCGCATCACCAACTACGGCGAATTTCTGGAACTCCATCCGCCGCAGCACGAGGTTCAGATTTACGAACGTACGGCCTGGAGTTGCGTGCACGGCGTCGAGCGCTGGCGGAGCAACTGCGGCTGCAATTCGGGCCGGGCGGGCTGGCATCAGGAATGGCGCAGACCGCTGCGCGAGTCACTCGATTTTCTGCGCGATTGGGTTGCTCCGCGTTTTGAGAAGCTGGGCGCCACTTTGCTGCGCGATCCATGGGCGGCGCGTGACGCTTACATCGATATTGTGCTCGATCGCAGTCCAGAAGTGCGGGGCCGCTTTGGCAAAGAGCAGTTTGCGCGCGAATTGCCGGC
The DNA here is from genome assembly GCA_965277435.1 of Bryobacteraceae bacterium. Classification (GTDB taxonomy): domain Bacteria; phylum Acidobacteriota; class Terriglobia; order Bryobacterales; family Bryobacteraceae; genus Bog-105. Next base: position 1,194,925 of record OZ255821.1, read on the forward strand.
AGAAGAGCAGGTGGTCGTCTGGAAACTCATGGAGTTGCAGCGCCATGCCATGCTCATGTATACCAGTTGCGGCTGGTTCTTTGACGATCTGTCGGGCATCGAGACGGTTCAGGTTATCCAATACGCCGGGCGTGTGGTGCAGCTGGCCGAACAGCTGTTCAATGAATCGGTCGATCCCCAATTTCTGGAGCGGCTGGCTCATGCCAAGAGCAACATCGCCGAATACGGAAACGGCGAAGACATTTATCGCCGGTACGTCAAGCCTTCCATTGTCGATCTCGAGAAAGTAGGCGCTCATTATTCCATCAGTTCTCTGTTTGCGCCTTATGGCGAACGCACAGATATCTTCTCGTACACAGTGAAGCGGCTCGATTATCATACCCGCGATGCCGGCAAAATGCGCATGGCTTTGGGGCAGGCTAGTTTCACCTCCAAAATTACGCAGGAATGCGAGACGCTCACCTTCTGGGTCGTGCATTTTGGCGATCACAATGTGGCTGGCGGTGTAAGGAAATTCGAAGGCGGTTCGCTGTACCAGGATCTACTCGAATCGTTGAGCGAATCGTTCGCACGCGTGGATATCCCGGAAGTGGTGCGCCTGCTGGACCGCCGCTTTGGCGAAAAGACCTATTCACTGCGTTCCCTTTTCCGGGATGAGCAGCGGCGCATTGTGCGCACAATCCTGTCGAGCACGGTCGCGGAAGCCGAGGCCGCCTACCTGCAGCTGTATGAGCATCATGCGGCACTCATGCGCTTCATCTCAAACCTGGGGACGCCAATGCCGCGCGAATTTGCCGCAGCGGTTGAGTATGCCATCAATAGCCTGTTGCGCCGCGCCTGTTCGGCGGAAGAACTCGATGGCGAACGTATCCGTAATCTGTTGCGTGAGGCCCAGGCCAGCAATACCAATCTTGATACCACCACTTTAGAATTCCTGCTGCGCCACAAACTGGAGTCGCTCGCCCGGCAGTTCGGCGCCGATGCCGCAAACCTCGATAAGCTGGAACACCTGCGCAAAACATTGCAGATTCTAAAATCAATGCCCTTCCCAGTGAATCTGTGGTCCGTGCAGAACGATGTGTATGCGATTCAGGGAACGCTCTACCAGCGCACGAAACGGCGGGCCGCACGCGGTGATGCCAAAGCGCAGGACTGGGTCAACGCCTTTTTGCAACTCAGCGAGTCGCTATCACTGCGGGTCGCGTGACCGCCTGACGAAAGTTTAGATCCCGACTTCCAGGCGCGGCCTGTTTTCGCGAATAGCTCGCATATTCTGTTTCGGTTCGCTATCGCATTCGACTTCAATCACGCTGACCAGCGGGTCCGGCGCATGCACTGGCGCTCCTATGAATTGCGTTCGAAATTCATCCTGATGTACCTTGAGCGGCTGACCGGAGGGATAGAGTTTGGCCGACAGAACTTTATTCGTCAAGCCGCCGACCGCAACCGTGCTGCCGGGCCAGAAGTGGACATGCACATACAGCTTGTTCCCCGTCCGCGTGAACTTGGCCAACTCTGAACTGCGCACTTGGCATAGTTCTGCTTTATGGATTAGCGGGGCGTGGGCGTCCATCCAGCGGCCCGTACTGGTAAGCGCATCGATCGACTCCTGTGGAATCGATCCGTCGGGTTTGGGCCCGATGTTCAGTAGATAATTGCCGTAGCCTTGCGCGCACGTCACCAGGTTGCGGACAATCGTCTTGGGCGTTTTCCAATCGTCGTCCGCTTTCTGATAGCCCCAGCTATCGTTCATGGTCATGCACGCTTCCCACGGCTCGGCGGTAGCCGTGATGTGCTGTTCCGGCGTCGTGAAATCCTCGGGGATTTCGGCGCGATTATTAATCAGGATGTCCGGCTGCAGCTGCCGTACCATTTTGTTCATCTTCACCGACTCCCAACCCTCCGGTGAAAGCGGCCACGCGACGTCGTACCAGAGAATGTCGAGCTTGCCGTAGTTGGTGCAGAGCTCGCGCACCAGCCCGTGGGTGTAATCGACAAAGCGGCGGCGAGCCGACTCATCGTGGCCGCACTTCGCTCCATCGGGATGATGCCAGTCCATCAGCGAGTAATAAAAGCCTACGCGCATGCCTTCGCTCCTGGCAGCTTCATAGTATTCCGCGACCAGATCACGTCCGGCAGCCTGCTTGGGCGCACAATAATTTGTCAGCTTGGTATCGAAGTTACAGAAGCCTTCATGATGCTTGGTCGTCATCACCATATACTTCATACCGGCCTGTTTGGCGAGGTTGGCCCAGGCGCGCGCAGCGTGCGGTTTCGGGTTGAATTGTTTGGCCAGTTGCTGATATTCGGCTACAGGGATGCCTTCCTCTTCCATGGCCCATTCGTGGCGGCCCAGCACACTGTAAAGGCCGAAATGAATGAACATGCCGAAGCGGGCTTCGTGCCACCACGCCATGCGTCGTTCGCGGTCGGCTACCGTCGATGTGGTCGGACCTTTGCGTTCTTCCTGGGCAAAAAGCGAAGGGCTCTTAAAAGCGGCTAGAGCGCCTGCTGCGCCGCCTGACGCTAGAACGGCGCGACGACTGACTGGGCTGTTGAAAGACATGATACGTTGAGTTGTTCACGGCTATCGTATACCCACCGCTCAGCACACGGCTATTCCGGCGTAGCACTTTTCGCTTCGATCAGCGGCGCTTCGGCTTCGCGCCGCACTGCATCGAGCACTCCATTTATGAATGAAACCGACTCGTCTCCTGAAAATTGCCGCGCCAGTTCCAAAGCTTCATCGATCACGATCGGCGCAGGGATCGCGTTTAAGCTCATTTCGTAGACGGCAAGCCGCAGAATCGTGCGATCCACCACCGGCATGCGTTCCAGTCGCCAATGCTCGGACTTCTTTTCGATTTGCCCATCGATGCGTGCGGCATCAGTCACCGTTCCACGCACCAGTTCCTCCATGAATTTGTCGGGCTTGGGCCGGTTCTCGTTCTCTTCCGAATACAGCGTTTCATAAAAATGGTCGATCGCGGTGTCGATCAATCCACCGCGCCGGTCCCAGGTAAAGAGCACCTGTAAGGCGCGCCGCCTCGATCTATGGCGGGCCGCCATCGCTAGTGCGCCTCTTTGATCTGACGCAATAGGTTTGCCAGCTCGATTGCCACTTCAGCCGCTTCCGCACCTTTGTTGCCGCTCTTGCCACCGGCCCGGTCCATCGCCTGCTGCATGTCGTTCGTGGTCAATACGCCAAAGGCGATGGGAACACCGGTTTCTAGACTGACCCTGCTCAGGCCTTCCGCCGCTCCGCCCGCTACATACTCGAAGTGCGGCGTATCGCCGCGCACGACCGCTCCAATCGCAATCATTGCATCACAACCGGCCGCCATATGCTTGGCCACAACCGGCAATTCCCAGGCACCTGGCACCTTCGCAATGCTAATGTTTTCCTCCGGGCAACCGCGCTGTGCGAGCACTTCCAGCGCGCCTTTGGCCAGCTGTTCGGTTATGAATTCGTTGAAGCGGCTGACGATCAACCCGACACGCAGACCCGATGCGTCGAGCGATCCGTGGAACGTTTTATAAGGCATGGAAGGGGCTTACACAACGGCGGGGCGTAAGCACTCGCTGTGGGATAATCCAGTTTTACCCCCTTAGTCTAGCGCATTCATGGATCCTCTCTTTATCCGGAATTTCTCCATCATTGCGCATATCGATCACGGCAAATCCACCATCGCCGACCGCCTTCTCGAGTACACCGGCGCGCTCTCGCAGCGCGAAATGATGGCGCAGGTCCTCGACACGATGGATCTCGAACGCGAGCGCGGTATTACGATCAAAGCTCATGCGGTCCGCCTGAATTATCAAGCTGACGATGGCAATCTGTACGAACTCAACCTGATCGACACGCCGGGACATGTTGATTTCACCTACGAAGTTTCGCGCAGCTTACAAGCTTGCGAAGGAACGCTGCTGGTAGTGGATGCCTCGCAGGGCGTCGAGGCGCAGACTCTGGCTAATACATATCTCGCCATCAATCACGATCTCGAGATCATCCCGGTGATCAACAAAATTGATCTACCGTCTGCCGAGCCCGAACGAATTCGCGAGCAGATTGAGCAGGTGGTGGGACTCGACGCTTCGGACGCCATTCTGGCCAGTGCAAAAAATGGAATCGGGATCAAGGAAATTTTAGAAGCGGTCGTGCGGCGCGTGCCGCCGCCCAAAGGCGATCCGAAAGCGCCGCTGCGTGCGCTCATTTTCGACTCCTGGTTCGATCCGTATCGCGGGGTGATCATTCTTACTCGTATCGTCGATGGCACGCTGCGCAAAGGGCAGAAGGTGCGCCTCTGGTCGAACGGAAGCACGCATGAAGTGGAAGGTTTGGGATTTCAATCGCCTAAGCCCGTGCCGTGCGATGAACTGGGTGCTGGCGAAGCGGGTTTCGTTTTCTGCAACATCAAAACCGTCTCTGACGCGAAAATCGGCGACACCATCATGGACGAAAAGGATCTTTCCGTGGAGCCGCTGCCGGGGTTCCAGGAGATCATGCCGATGGTTTTCGCGGGGTTGTATCCGGTTGAATCCCACGAACATGGCCTGCTGCGCGATGCACTCGAAAAGCTGCGTCTGAATGACAGTGCATTTAATTTTGAACCCGAGCATTCGGCCGCCCTCGGCTTCGGTTTTCGTTGCGGGTTCCTCGGATTGCTTCATTTGGAGATTATTCAGGAGCGTTTAGAGCGCGAGTTTCAAATCGATCTCATTACCACCGCACCCGGCGTGCGATATCGCATTACCACCACCGGTGGCGAGGTGATCGAAGTCGATAATCCGCAAAAGTTTCCTGATCCGTCGAGTATCGAAAAGATCGAAGAACCGATTATCGATGCGACCGTGATCACGCGCGAAGATTTTATCGGCGAAGTGTTGAAACTGGTCGAAGAAAAACGCGGCGTACAGAAGAAATTCGAATACATCGGCGGCAGCCGCGTGCTGCTGCTCTATGAACTGCCGCTAAATGAAATTGTGCTCGATTTTTATGACCGCCTGAAGTCGGCTTCACGCGGCTATGCTTCGCTCGATTATCATCTCTCCGGGCATCGCACTTCGCCGATGGTGAAAATGGACGTGCTGGTCGCGGGCGAGCCGGTCGACGCGCTTTCGATGATCGTGCATCGCGATTTCGCCTATGAACGGGGCAAGATTTTGATCGAACGGCTGCGCAAGCTCATCCCGCGGCAGATGTTCGAGGTGGCTTTGCAGGCAGCCATCGGCAACAAGATTATTGCCCGCGAGACGATTGCCGCCATGCGCAAAAACGTGCTCGCGAAATGTTACGGCGGAGACATCTCCCGCAAACGAAAACTGCTTGAGAAACAGAAAGAAGGCAAACGCCGCATGAAGCGCGTCGGTCGAGTGGACATCCCGCAGGAGGCTTTCCTGGCAGTGCTGAAAGTCAGCAGCGATTCCGGCGAGTAAACCGAAGCAGGCCTTCACTTAGGTCCACCAAATAACATTACAAGTACTGCGCTCGGCGCGCTGGTACTTACACGGGCAATTCACATCGAAATAGTGAATTAGAACCGGCAAGGATTCTCTAACGACGCGGGAGTCCTCTATGAAGAAGCCACGTGTTGCATGTTGGCCGGCTATCTCGCTGGCGTTTTGTGCGTGTCCGCTTGTCGCGAACACCTTTTCTCAAATCAATCTCGTTTCCCGATATCCCGGGAATGGTTGCTATTACCGATCCAAACTTGAAAAACCCCTGGGGCGTATCGTTCGGCTCAACGAGCCCCTTTTTGGGTTTCGAATCAGGCGTTGAAGAAGTGATCGATGAGATTGGTCAACCCGTTTACGTCTTTGCGAGATTCACGTTTGATAAACATCTACTTGCTTCTCCATCGCTGCTCACGAACGGCTTTCGCCGTCCAGACTCCCTGGTTGTATCGCTGCGATTCGTGATGGACCTTGAGCATCTGCGGATCATCTTTCGCCATTTCACGAAGTACCTGCCGAAGGAAGAGGAAGAGAAAAGCGGCTCCTCCTATTCCCCACCAGGTGGGAACAGAGATGATCAGGATGAGGCAAAGCACGAAGGCTGCTCCGATCGCGGAGGGTTCACAGCCCACAAAGAGGTGTGGGCGGTTGGAACTCTCATGAAAAGGCGTGCGATACAACGCAGGGATGTCCATACGTGATCCGCTCCTAAATGAGCGCGCCCGCTACGCCCGGAATCATTCCCATCAGCGAAGTCGCGCCGAAGGCTACTCCGCCCACAAACAGTGCGCCCATTCCCCCTTGGGCCGGGGCACCCATCTCATGGTGATGCCGATACCAACTGGTTGCGGTGCCAACGACGGCAATCAGTGATAATCCGTAAGCAAGTGGCCCCGACACTTCACTGCCTAGACCCGTTAATTGCCTAGGTAGCCGCGAGCCGGCCACCGCCCATCGCGAGGACTGGTACGCTGGCGGCAAGTAAAAGGCCAGCTTGTGTGGCTGCCTTCTGTATTCGTCTCTTCATGCGTTTTGTTTTCTCCTTTTCACACGTATTGAACTGCGTAGTCCTGTGAATCCCGGTCAAAAGGCCGAACCACCATGACCTCTCGCACTTTTCGACCGGCTGGAAGAGATTCTTCCCCGTCGATAAAGATCACAACGTCAATCGCACTGGCAACTCGTTCGCGCACGGACGCGCCGTGACCGCCGATTAACGTCTCAAGCTTTCTCAGGCCATTTAGGGCATCGTTCGCGTGGATGGTCGCCAGTCCGCCTGAGTGCCCGGTATTCCAAGCTCCTAACAACACGCGCGCTGGTATTTCTTCTCGAACTTCCCCACCACAATGCGCCGTGGGATCAAACGCAAACTGATCACGAGCAAATCGGCCTGCGAGACATGAGTAGCCGCGAGGAGTTGAACTCGATTCGGCAAACTACACTGCAACTCGGGGGTGTCCTCGATAATCACGACTCGATCGTTCGGTGTCACCTCTGCCCATTCCGCGATGATGCCGTTGGCGCCGGATGTCTTCCCAGATCCGTCGGGCCGACAAGCGAGGTGTTGCGGCGATACCGGCAGGCGAGGCGTATGATCTCGACGTGATTGCAGCCTGACGCTTGCTCTACAAATTCGTCGTGATGACGTTTAGAGTTGAGCGGATCGCGAACGTCCGTCAAGATCTCCGACTCAGCCATATCAGAGAGTCGATAGATCTTCTTAGGACGAGTACGAATGGCGAACACCGGCGCTGCAGTCCGTCGATCCGGTTGCCGGTGAGCGGAAAGATCGTTTCCAAACAGGTTGTCGTGGTTGAGTTGAATCTGCCGCATCGTGGCGATCCCACTGAGCAACATGGTGGTTTTAGTCGGCGAGTACTGTCCTTCGTGTTTGAACCCTGTGCCGAGGCGATTCACCCAAAGCGCTCCCTCGGCGTTCTCCACAACGTCGAGCGCGTCGTGCTGCACCAGAAGCGGCAGTGGCCTCCCGGAAAGACTTGTAGATTGCTGGCTTGTCGGAGCCCGAGGGCTTCTTGAACGCCAGCCATTCAACGCATCTCCGAACACGACAATCCGAGCCAGAGTGCCAACTGGAATGTGCCGGGGGCACTAGGGTTGTTGGTGCTTTGCCAACGAGACTTGACAGGTCGATAACTTACGCAGCTAGGCGCGTGAGCGCGCAAATCACCCCGTAGGTTTCCCTCATTACGCGGCTCAGATTGGCAATGTCTTCGCCGTGCCTGCGGTTTTCTAAGTCTGTAAGAATAAAGAGAGTCGGTGTCTCGGGAACGTTCTAGAACGGACTTAAAGTCCTTTTTCGCGCAAGCGGAGTGCGGGTTCAAGTCCCGCCCCGGGCACCATTTAGCTCGCTTTGGCATTTGTGTACTCCGTAGGTCTAGGAGGAATTCTTCCTCAACTAAACCTCATTTCACCCAGGCCCTGACGAAATTAACTGCCACACGTCTGCATCCGCCGAACTCATCTTCCAACACTCGGCAAACACGCAGCGCAGTCATCTCCTTCCAGGGCCGCGCGATTACCTGCACGTTTACCGGCAAGCCGCCGCTTTCCTCGCACCTCACCGTCGCAGCTGGATACCCGGCCACATTCCAGGCCATCGTATGACTGAATCCGCGAAAATTTTCTTCACGCATAGAACCGCCGTGCTCCAGCGCCCCGCAAAAGGTCACTCTCACGCCGTCGAGAGCGTACCGACCGGCGGCGAAGGCCCGCGTGGCTTCGCGCTCAATCCCACCGGTCAACTCTTGCTGGTAGGCAACCAGAAATCGAACAACCTGGGGTCTTCAAACTCGATGCGGCAACGGCAAGTCAACGCCAACTAGGCAAAAGCTGCAAGTCATTTCACCGGTTGACGTGCTCTTCGTCCTGGCTGCGTAACGTTAAGCGTTCAGCCCGTTTCGACCCTATGACCCAAACCGCCCTGCCGGCAGAACATCGGTTTCCGCGAAATCATCTCCCTTGTAAAGCAGCGCTTCCCCTAACAAAATCGCCAGCGCGTACGAAAAACAGTCCCCGTAATTCAGCGCCGCGCGATGGCGTCCTTTGCCGAAACGGCTGAAAGCCTCGCGCGCAATCTGTCCTTGCTCCAGATCTACCGTCACCAGCCCGATCCCCGCTCGTGTCACAAAACGTTCCAGATCGCGCACCCCCTCTGCCCCAGGTCGCGCCTCGATCGCAATCGAGGTCTCCACAAACGTGGCCACTGACATGTTCCGGGACGCGGCGGCTTCGATCGTCCAGCGCTGACGTGTTGATCACCATCAGCCGGGCAGGCCGTGCTCGTCGTACCCGAGAATCTCGTCAGCCCGCCTGCCAGCCACCACCGGCAGCCCCGCACAATGTTGGGCAATCTCTTCCAACTCGTCTGCCAGCCGCCGTCCCGTGCGTTCCCGGCGCACGCGAGCCAATCGATCCCGCAACGCTTGGATCACGGCGTCCGTCTTCGTCTCCCCGGTTTGCCGGACCAGTTCGGCCGCCAGCCTCTCGGCTTCCGCATTTCGAATGTTCAGCGCCATTCTTCCGTGTAGCTCCTAGGCCACATTGTCAACAACATGCTCCGAGGGCTCTACGCTTTGCCCGGCAGCACGCCAGGAAGTTAAAAAACTAACCGCCACACGCCGCCATCCGCCGAACTGATCTTCCAAAGCCCGGCAAACCAGCAGCGCGGTCATCTCGTTCCAGGGGCGCGCAATTACCTGGACGTTTACCGGCAAGCCGCCGCTCTCCCCGCAGCGCACCGTCGCGGCCGGATACCCAGCCACGTTCCACGCCATCGTATGACTGAATCCGCGAAAATTTTCTTCACGCAGAGAACCTCCGTGCTCCAGCGCCGTCTGCGTGTACACCGGGCAGACCACTACATCGAAATTCGTGAAGAACTGCATCATCTTCGTTCGATAGTCATCCCACTGAGCCCAGCGTCTCGCCAGTTCAGAAGATTCTGCGCGATGAGGCCGAAAATGATCGACAAAGGCAGTCAGAAAGGGATGCACCTGCTCACTACCCGCGTCCTGCAGATAAGTGTCGATCCCTTGCCCGCCGTCGGCGCCCAGCAGAGCCAGTTCCAGTTCATAAACTGTCTCTAAGCCCGGTGGCCGCTTCTCCTCCACGTGCAGGCCCAAACGCCTTAGTGCTTCCGCCGCACTCTGCACGACGCGTATCACCGGTTCAGCACATTCGGCAAATCCATTCGAGGTAAAAACGGCGACGCGCAAACCCTTCAATCCATCGGCAACGCCGAGCGGTACTGAGGAAGCCGTAAAATCCTCGCCGTCCGGGTACGCCAGCAGCTGCATGGCGAACTCCAGATCCTCGACACGCCGCGCCATTGGTCCGATCTGCCACAACGCCTCGATCCAGCCGCCAGCCGGAGGAACATGTCCGGTGCGCGGCAACCGTCCGCTCGTCGGCTTGATACTGGCAATCCCGCAAAACGCTGCCGGAATCCGCACGCTTCCCAGCGCATCACTGCCCAACCCCAGCGGTGATCCGCCAGCCGCAAGCAGTGCCGATTCTCCGCCGCTACTGCCACCCGGACTGCGCCCCAGGTCATAGGGATTGTTGGTCCGCCCGTAGATCAGATTGTCCGTTTCGAACGAAAACAACAGGTCCGGCAGATTGGTTTTCGCAATCGGAATCCCTCCTGCTTCGCGCAACCGAGCCACCAGCGTTGCATCGCGATCGGCCAAGGCGGAGTGTTTCCGGCCCATTGTTCCAGCCGTGCACTTCGTTCCCCGGACATCAATCGAATCTTTCACGGAGAACGGAACACCGTGCAGCGGCCCGCAAGCTTCTCCCCGCGCCAATTGCGCATCCGCCGCTCTGGCGTCCGCCCGCGCCGGTTCCGCCAACAGATCCACCACCGAATTCAGAGCCGGATTTACCTGCCCGATCCTTCTCAGGTGTTCTTCGATCAATTCGAGCGACGAGATCTCCCGCCCCCGGATTCGCGCCGCCATCTCCAATGCACTGAGTTCCAGCAACTTTTCAATCTAACAGCGCCTAGCCTGAATCACTTTCTCGAATTTCTTACATAGACTAGTAACTTAGCTTTAACTTTTTACAATGAATTGCTCGAGGGTATTTGGCCTTTCCGCCGCCTTGTGTTCGCTACTGCTCGTCGCAGCAAACCTTCCTTCTAATGACGACCGTCTCTGGGAGTACCGCAACCTCGGTAAAGCCTTTTATGAGAACCCCGACACCCACGTGCAATCTGCGCAAGAGCTCAAAAAAGCACTCGATCTAAAGCCTGATTCTGTCCGCGAACGCGTCAATTATGCGCTGGCGTTGCTGCGCGCCGGCCAGACGGACCAGGGTGTCGCCGAATTGCTGAAGGTACAAAAGCAGGATCCTTCGCTTCCTCATACCTGGTTCAATCTCGGCATCGCCTACAAGCATGCCAGTGAATACGACAAAGCCATCGCGCAGTTTCGCGGCATGATCAAACTCACTCCCAATGAGCCGGCCGCCCACTACAATCTCGCTTCCGTCCTGCGATCGATGGGCAATAATCAGGCCGCCATTCCCGAATTTCAGGCTGCTGAAAAGCTAAACCCGAATCTGGCCGGTCCGCATTTCCAGCTCTTCAGCCTGTACCAACGCTTAGGCGACAAAGAATCGGCCGCCCGCGAACGCCAGATTTTCGAAGAAGCCAAGAAGCGGGATGAGGGCGCCGCGGTAGGGGAAAACATGGAGTGGTGCTTCTATGCAGAACTCTACGATCCGCCCGAAACCCGCCCCTCCGCCGCTCTCGCGAAGCCGCGCTACGACGATCATCTAATTAGTAAAGGCTGGAACTCTCCCGGCGCGGGCGCTTTGCTGATCGATGCAGACGGCACCGGCCACGCCGATTTGCTGGCCTGGTCAAACCACAAAATCACTCTCTACAAACGCGGCGTCGAAGAGGCCCCGTCCTCCGGTCTCGCTGGCTTGCAGGACATAGTCGATGTCGCGGCCGGCGACTTTGACAACGACGGCTTCACAGACCTTTGCGTGCTCACAAAAAGCGCTGCCATTCTTTTACACAACGACCACGGCCGCTTCAGCAAGACCCGCGAGTTTCCGGTAACAGGTGCGACTCGCGCCGTGTGGCTGGACTACGATCACGATTACGACCTCGATCTCCTCCTCTTCGGTCCCAATCCGACGCTCCTCCGCAATGACGGCCAGAGTCAATTTGAAAAGAAGGACGGCGCATTCCCGTTTGCAAAAGGACAAGCGCTCAGCGCCACGCTGTTCGCTGTGCGAGGAGACACCGCCGCCCAGGATGTCATCGTCTCCTATGCCGATCGCCCCGGCGTTCTCTATCGCGATCAACTCAACGGCCATTTCGAAGCCTGCGATCTCCCGCAACTCAGCGCCGGTTCCGATCTTCTGCAGGCGCAGGATCTCAACCACGACGGTCTGCTCGATCTGGTCAGCTACGCCCCCACCCCGCATGGACTTTTGAATACGGCGCGTGACGAGGACTCGGCCGCTTCCTTCGAATCGACCAATCAATTCGACGGGCCGCCCTCAGTACTACGTGCCGATTTCAACGGCGATAATCGCGAAGATTATGCGCGCTTGCTCCCGGACGGCTCGCTGCACCTTTACACCAATGTCTCCGCGGAAGGTCGCTGGGCCGCCATCGGCATTCAAGGCGTCAAGAACATCAAACAAGCCCTCGGCGCAACCGTGGAAATGAAATCCGGACCTTTTTATGAAAAGCGTGTCGCGCAAGGCGTCCCCATGTCCTTCGCCGTCGATGGACGCAACGATATTGATACCGTTCGCATTACCTGGCCCAATGGCCTGATCCAAAACGAGCCTCATCAGAAAATCGGCGCCCCTTTACGTATTGTCGAAGCTCAGCGTCTCTCCGGCTCCTGTCCCATGATCTTTACCTGGAACGGCGACAAGTTTCGGTTCATCACCGATGTGTTGGGTGTAGCGCCTTTAGGCGCCAGTTCCGGGGACGGACATTATTTCCCCGTCGATCACGACGAGTACATTCAAATCCCAGGCTCGGCTCTCAAGCCGCGGAATGGCAAATTTCAGATCCACATCACGGAAGAACTCCATGAGGTCACCTATCTCGACCAGGTCCGTTTAATAGCGGTCGATCATCCCTCTGCCGTCTCCGTCTATACCAACGATAAATTCAAGTCCCCGCCCTATCCCGAGTTCCGCCTGTTTGGCTCAGAAACCAAAGTTCATCCGACGCGCGCCACCGGCTCTCATGGCGAAGATGTCACCAGCCGCCTCGCCAAAATCGATCAACGTTATCCCGACACCTTCACTCACAACACCGCCGGCGTCGCCGAGCTGCACACTCTCGACCTGGATTTCGGTCGTGCCGCAGAGGACAACAAAGCCGCGCTCATCCTGAACGGCTGGGTCGATTGGGCCGATGGCAGCACGTTTCTCGGAGCCTCCCAAAGCGGTCAGGGCCTGGTCTTTCCCTATTTGCAAGTCAAAGATCGCGCCGGCAAGTGGCAAACCGTGGTCCAGGATATGGGCATTCCCTCCGGTAAACCAAAGACCATCGCTGTCGATCTCACCGGTAAGTTTCTCTCCAGTTCGCGCCAGGTCCGTATCGTGACCAATCTCTGCGTTTATTGGGACGAAGCGTTTCTCATCGAAAATTCCGCGCAACCGCAGGTCCGCCGTTCGAATCTCGATGCCGCCACCGCCGATCTCCACTTCCGCGGGTTTTCACAAGCCGTCATCGATCCATCGCGCCAGCAACCGGAGCGCTTCCTATATGACCAGGTCCGCCCGGTTTCAAACTGGAATCCCACTCGCGGCGACTACACCCGTTACGGCGATGTGCGCGCTCTTACCTCTTCGATCGACGACCGGCTCGTAGTGATGGGCTCGGGCGACGAATTGAAGCTCGAATTTCCGGCCGCTGATTTGCCCGCTCTCCCGACTGCTTGGACTCGTGATTTCTTATTGCTCGTCGATGGATGGGCCAAAGACTCCGATGCCAATACCGCATTCAGCACCAGCGTTCTCCCGTTGCCTTTTCACGGCATGAGCGCCTACCCCTACGGCAAGAACGAGTCTTTCCCAGCCGATTTTCTGCATCGGCAGTACATCCGTGAGTACCTCACGCGTCCGGCGCTTCGTCTGATCCGTCCGCTGGCTCCTGCGTCTGCTGGAGAATGAAATGTGCGTATTCTCCTTTGCTCGCTCGCTGTCCTCTGTCTTACCGCTCGCCTTTCCCGACCCGCAGCCTCGACCGTAACGGCTCGCCAGATCGTCGAGCGCATCCAGAAGAATTTGGGTGTCACGCTGCCCGCGACCACTGTCGATACCTTTAAAGCCGGAAATCCTGACACACCCGTCACCGGAATCGCCGTCACCATGATGGCTACCTACGACGTCCTGCAGCGTGCCGCTGCCTCAGGCCAGAACTTTGTTATTACTCATGAGCCGACCTTCTACAATCATCTCGATTCGACGGCGACTCTCCACACCCAGGCGGATGCCGTTCTGGCTGAGAAAGAAAAGTTCATCGCCGACCACCACTTGGTCGTCTGGCGATTCCACGACGGCTGGCACGCCCATCATCCCGATGGAATTCTGCTCGGCATGGCGCGGGCACTCGATTGGCTGAAGTACCAGGATCCCAATACGCCGGCCCTTTTCTCCCTGCCGGCCGCCCCTCTCAAGGACCTCGCCACAGACATCCAGAAGAAATTGCAGATCAAAGCCCTGCGGGTAGTTGGCGATCCTTCTCTCACAATCACCCGCATCGCCTTCCTCCCGGGTGCAGCCGGCTCCGCCCGGCAGATTCAACTCCTCGAAAAACCCAATGTCCAAGCCCTGATTATCGGCGAGACACCCGAATGGGAGACAGTCGAATACGTGGCCGACGCCGTCACGCAAGGCAAGTCGAAGGCCCTGGTAATCCTTGGCCATATTCCCTCCGAACAGGCCGGGATGGCCGAGTGTGCCACTTGGCTGCAGTCCTTTATTCCAGAAATCCCAATCCATTTCATTCCTGCAATCGAGCCATTCTGGAAATCAAATTAGTACTAGTCTCCAGGCTGATATATACTGGATCTTTCTTTACAAGACCGTGAACTTCACCTCTTGAGTTTTCGAGAAGTGCTGAATCAAAGAAGATTTCTCTACCTTTTACCTAGTACCAGTAAAACTACTTATATCTCTGCCCGGATAAATCCCGTTACTATGACCAAAGACGCAATTGTCCCTATACTTGCGCGTTAATCAGGTGTTGGAGGTTATATAGTATGGTTTTTAAAAACGCCAGCAGAGTTGTTGGAGCTCTGGCAGCAATGTTCGTTCTTCATGGCGCGGCTTCCGCCGCGTCGGTCGGTGCCGGTCAATTCAATCTGTCCGGTTCCGTTTACATCACAAGCACTTCGTTCTTGTTTGGTCAGGGAAGCGTTCCCACAGCAACGTCAGCAGACCAGACGGCTGCAGTTACGCTTCCGGCGACCGGTGCATTTAGTGCCCTCACGCCAGGTTCTATCGAAGGGATCAGCAATCTCCTGACTCCCCTTAACGGCGGTACCTTCGGGCCTGGTCCGGTTACTCCTGGCACTCCTTTCGTGCTGTCGCCCTTTCTCAACTTGAGTACGATTGGGATCTCGGCCGATCTGACGGGTATTCCCATCAACACGGGCGTGCCAGTTTGTAGCGGAAGTTCTGCGGACGACGCCATCGGGTTTACCTGCTTGGCAAACATTCCTGGTTCGCCGGTTGTGCTGCAGCAGGGCGTAACTGGGGTTACCGCACTTCTGAATCTCCAAGGTCGAGCTTATATGACTGGTTCAACCAGCTACTCGCCGCTGATCGGAAAGCTCGCGGCTAACTTCACTGCGGCCCCGGACGCTACAATTTCCGGTCTGCTGGGTGACTTTGCTACCAACGGTCACATCGAAACCGCCTATGCCGCGAATTTCTCCACTACTCCGCCTACCGTGGTACCGGAACCGGCCTCCATGGCCCTTCTCGGCGCCAGCCTCTTCGGTCTCGGCCTGTTAGGCAAAAAGAAGCTTGCTAAGAAGTAAGTCACTTACTAGTTGATGTTCGATTGACGGGGCAAAAGCTTAGGCTTTTGCCCCGTTTTCATTTGCTTAAGGCTGGCGATCTTGTCCAGCAGTGTCCGAGAAACCCCCGGGGCTTCTGGAAGAAGCCCAAGCTCTTGCCTTGCTCGCACACCCAACTCGGCTTGCAAATTCTATTGAAGAGGGACCTGGTTGAATTCCCGCGCAGCTGGTAAGTAGGCCGGCATCGAAAAAGGCACCGCCCGGTCCGACATTTCGGCATTCTCGAGCGGACATAAAATGGGAGTGCGGCGCAGTTCAGCCTTCATTTCTTCCAGTTTGACCAGATACCGCGGCTCAAGTGTTGCCATATCAAAATGAAGAAGCTCGATAGAACACTCGAACATCGGCTCGTAATAAGGTGCAAAACCGGCTAACGGAGATCCTCCCAGTCGACGCAATATCAGCGACGCGTGATGCCGGGTGCTTGCAGTCGTAAGGCCTACCCCGCCACCTAACCACTCCGCTAACGCAAAACTCATCAGCGCTATATTGATCGCCGCGGTGGAGCATCTCGCTCGCTCGCTGAGTGCCCATGCACTCGCCTCTCCATAGTGAAGGCCGCGTCTGCGCGCATCTGCTACCTGCTGCGCAAAGGCCGAACGGAAGATCGGACCGGTTTCGGGCGAAACCGCGATTGCTGCCTTGCTGCAGATCAGCTCATCGAAGCCACTGAGAATCGGCCTGTAACGAGCACATCCCACTACTTCCCCATCGGTCGAGTCTTGCAGCAGAACGTGCCAGCTGTGCGCATCCAGTTTGTGCCAGTGCCGGCCGTCCGGAAGGAGTGTTGCCGCGATTCCCGCATACTCCCGGTACACATTTCCCCGCAGTTTCTGGAGATCGAACATTAGCTTCGAATGCAGGTCGGAGCTCACCACATCGTGCGTTAATGAATTCGGAAACTCAAGCCCGGACGGCGCAAGAATTTTAAATTGCAATCTGCCGCGTTGGCAGACATTCTTTTCTCTAGCGTACATTCCTATCCCCACTTCGTCGACAGTAATAACCCACGTGCTACAGCCACACCCATGTCCCGCAGCACTTCGCAAGCTTTTTCGAAGTATCCAGAAGCTGGATACAAAGAAATATGTATTTCTTACATTCTGAGCGAAGTTCATGCCATAAGACAAGCGAAAATTTTCGTTTTTTTTATCTCACCATCAGTATCTATAATCCTTGCTAATACGAAAGCGGCGCAACACTACCTCCCGCACGCTCTATCCGCTTCACCAGATCAATCCGGGTTTATCTTCAAATTCATCAATTTGCATCCTCTAAACCGCCAGCAGTGCTGTCGCACAGGGTCCTGCCTGGTGCGCCTGCAGCTTGCTTCGTTAGAACCTGAGCCGGATCACCTACCTGCTGTCCGAGCGCTAGCTGCAACTAAGCGGAAAGCCGAAAGTTGGTAAATTTTTCCTATTTTCTTTCCTCTATTCGAGAGGTGCTGTTGAAAACTTTAAGATCTCAGCATGAGAGGATTTTGGAATCGGAAGAAGATCCTTGGCCAGACTATACCTGTGGTGAGCACCGCCGTCTCGGCCGTCTTACATCCTGCCTGGTTACGCAAACCTCGTTACTCTGTACGGAGTGCCGACCTGCTCACCCCCTGCGCCTCGAAAAGTGAGATCTTTGTAGAGAAACGGAAAATAATGCCAAAACATTGCACTACGTTCCTTGGCCTGCTGGCGGTCGGACTCGGCCTGTCCGCGCAAACTACTGTGCAGATGAAAAACGCGCAGGGTGAGAACGATGGCACGGCTCTCCTCACCAAAGCAGAGTCCGGCGGCGTACAGATCGTACTCGATCTCTCGCACTTGCCGCCCGGCGAGCATGCCATCCACGTTCATCAAATCGCTAAATGCGATCCGCCTCAATTCACCTCTGCGGGCGGTCATTTCAACCCGGATGGGAAAAAACACGGTATGAATAACCCGGCTGGCCCCCATGCCGGCGATATGCCGGACTTCCTGGTTGGCCCGGACGGCACCGCCAAGGTAACTGTTATCGCTCCCGCCGTCACCTATTCCGAAGGCAAGCACTCGATTTTCACTAATGGAGGAACTGCCCTCATCATTCACGCTTCTCCTGACGATATGAAGAGTGATCCTGCCGGAAATGCTGGAGCACGAATCGCTTGTGGCGTAATTACAAAGGAATAGTCCCCTCTACCTCGCTGCCCTGGCTCAGCACGGCGGCCCAACCGCTTGGGCCACGCCCTAACCCGTTGTATGTGCGTTCCCTGGAACTTCTCTTCGTGCTGTCGCTGCTCGGTTTGTCAGTTTCCTGCTGGGCCCACATTGTCGCCCTCTGCGGCATCGACCCCAGTTCTAAGTTCCACGGGCTCTGGCTCTTTCAGGTCATTTTGTCCGCTCTTCTGCTGCCGGTTACGGTCGAAGTACTCTGCCGCCGCAATCACCTCGACGTACTCCGGTCTCCTCGCTGGATGCGCTTGACCCTGGGCGGCCTTCTGGTCTACTACGGCCTCCACTTCTACTTCTTTCTATACTGGTCAGTCGAAAATCTGAAGAGCTCCAGCACTTGGGTAATGTTTTCTTCGGGCTGGTTGGTCCTCTTCGCCTTAACCACCGTCTACTACTGGATCCGCAGCACTGAGTCCAGGATTACCTCTTCGCCACGCCAGGGAGAACCGGTTTAACCATCCGCCACGCTACGATGAGGAAAGTCGCGTCGCTAGATCCTATTAATCTCAGCCCATGAATCTCAGCATCGATCGAACGGACCAGCTTGTCTCCACATCCAGCCGGATGCCAGGCTCACTTGAGGAGTCTCTGCAGCCCAGAATCGCCGTTGAAAATCATTTCGCCCAACTCGGCCATACCTATCGCCACGGAAGGTTTTACCGCCAGTTCGAACATCGGGTCACCCGGCCTCTTCTCAAATGCTGCCTCCAAGCTGCAGGTCTGTATCGGCGGGGATTGAGAAATGCTCTCGCTCCGGTACTCCGCAATGTTCAGATCCCTTTTTCCGGCTTGCCTCGCGAACTGGATGGTTTTCAGATCCTGCACCTCTCCGACTTCCACATCGACGCGACCCCCGCTCTGGCTGAAACTTTGGGATCGCTCCTGTGCGATTTGCGCCCAGATGTCTGCCTCCTGACCGGCGACTACCGGTTTGAAGATCATGGGCCGTGCGAGCCGCTCTACCCGCTCATGCGCGAGATCATTACGAATATCCATGCGAGTCTCGGCATTTACGGTATTTTGGGGAACCACGATAGTTCTGAAATTGCGCTGAAACTCGAAGAAATGGGTGTCCGTATGCTCATCAACGAGTCGGTAGAAATCGGCGCCTGTCGCACGCCGCTCTGGCTGCTGGGGGTCGATGACCCCTTCGATTTCCGCTGTCACGACCTCCCACGCGCTTTGGCCGGGGTCCCGCCGGACAGCTTCCGCATCCTGCTGGCTCATGCGCCCGAAATTTTCGAAGAGGCCGTCGCTTCCGGCATCGATCTCTATCTCTCGGGACATACCCACGGCGGCCAAATCCGTCTTCCCGGCATAGGAGCGGTGCGAAGCAATGCCCACTGCCCGCGTTCTTACACCTACGGACTCTGGAAACACGGCGTCATGCAGGGACACACCAGTCCTGGAGTAGGCTGCTCCTCCTTGCCCATCCGCTTTGGCTGCCCGCCCGAAGCCACGATGATTGAGCTTAAACGCGCTTTCGATTAACCCTCAAAGCGCCTCCGCAAAACAGGTAAACAGCTTCAATTGTTCTGGCCACGCCGCGATCTGGTCTTCCGGATGCCACTGCACGGCTAGGACAAACCTCTGGTCCGGCCGCTCCAGACCCTCGATGGTCCCATCCGCCGCGCTCGCCACTATCTTTAGTCCTTCTCCCGGCAAAGCCGCCGCTTGATGGTGCCGGGAATTCACCTGCCATTTCTTCACTCCGGCGATTTCGCCCAACAAACTCGCGCCGTCAATTAGGACTTCATGCGCCGGGAGGCCTTTATCCGTCGTTTTCATCACATGCGCCTCCGGCTTCGCCAGATGCTGAACCAGTGTCCCTCCGTAATACACATTCAGGATTTGCAGCCCCCGGCAAATCGCCAGTATCGGTATCTCCCGGCTAATGGCTTCCCCGATCAGTCGCAGCTCCACCTCGTCCCGCCGATCGTCCGGCTCTTCCGTCTTTTCATGCCGCTCCTCACCGTAAAGCGCTGGATTCACATCCGTGCCACCCAGCAGCACGAGTCCTGCTTCGTCCGCCCACTGGACTTTACCGCCTACGTCGCGCGGTACGGGCTCCATTCCGCCCGCCTCCACCGCCTTCACATACGGCGCTAACCTGTGCCCATCACGAAACGGAAGAAGAACTCGCCTGGCCATCGCTCTTCTCGTGTACCGCATCCGTTCATGTCTACGCAAGCCAAAAGCATCCGCTAGCATGGTCCTTGCGCTTTCTTCGCGGGCCGATTCTCATTCTGCTGGCCGGAGTCTCATTGGCAGGCTCACACCCGGATTGGGGTAATCTCAGGCAGCAGATTAGTCAAACCCTGCACATCTCACGACCGCTTCCCAGCTTGCAGCAGAAATCCTATGGCACATTTTCTCCGCTGCCGGGCGTGTCCATCGAGCGCGTATCTTACGCCACCGCTTATGCCCTGCGCGTCCCCGCACTCGTGTACCGCGAAGCAAGCCCGACGATCATCAGACATCCCGCGCTCATCATTGTGAATGGCCACCGTGGCGACAAGTCTTCCTGGTATGCCTGGTGGGCCGGTGTTTTGTACGCTCGGGCCGGAGCAGTAGTCCTGACCTACGACCCCATCGGGGAATTCGAACGCAATAAAGAGCGCCTCTCAAAAACGGATCAGCATGATCAACTCATTCCCCCTGACGACATGGCGCGCCGTCTTTCCGGTCTCATGATCACCGATGTCCAACAGGCTGTCAGCTATCTCGCCACGCGCAAAGATGTGGATCCGAAGCGCATCGCTGTCCTCGGCTATTCGATGGGTTCATTTATCAGTTCTCTCGCCTGTGCCATTGACACCCGCGTTCATGCCTGCGTTCTGGCCGCCGGCGGCGATCTCGATGGACCCGATGGCTACTGGGACAAGAGCAACAA
The DNA here is from genome assembly GCA_965277435.1 of Bryobacteraceae bacterium. Classification (GTDB taxonomy): domain Bacteria; phylum Acidobacteriota; class Terriglobia; order Bryobacterales; family Bryobacteraceae; genus Bog-105. The sequence goes on from OZ255821.1 coordinate 1,215,558, forward strand.
AATGTGCCAGGGTCTCCCCTATCGTTCGCTTTCCTTCCTCGGTGATCGCGGTCCCATGCTCTTCGCCTTAAACGCGAAACGTGGGCCCACATTGATAATCAACGGCACTGATGATGAGGTCGTCGACATCCCGCACCATGCCCAGGAGTGGTTTCAAAACCTGCACAAACAAACCGTCTCGACTCTGGGCAGCTCGAAAAACGTCTTCGACTTCGCCTTTGTTCCAGGCGGCGGTCATCGCCCGTACTTCCTCACCCGGATTGCGGCGCTCTGGCTGGAAGAGAAACTCAAATTCCCGAATTGGGATCGCAAACAGATCGAATCCCTCCCCGAAACCGAAATCGGCCGCTGGTTCGCCCAGACTGATCCCGCTTTCCAACCCAGCCCCAACCAGCTGCTCAACGAAGCGGGCACCGTCGCCCTCGGTGACAACATGCCGGCTATACCCCGCGACCAGCTGCACGCCTTGCCCGAAAGCGTCTGGAGCTACGAGCAGCAGAACTACATTTACGAGACCTGGGTCGACCGCGCGCAAGCCGCCATCCGCTCTGGCGCACCCTGATTTCTACCTGGATCGCACTCCTCCGCATGCTACTCTTTAGCTTCTTGTTGCGTTATGTCTGACCCGAAGTTGCAAGTAATCCCGATCGGCGGGCTTGGTGAGTTCGGGATGAATTCGATGGCCCTGCGCTATGGTGACGACATCGTCGTCATAGACGCGGGCATGATGTTTCCCGAGTCTGAGCTCCTGGGCGTTGATATCGTAACGCCCGATTTCAGCTATCTCGAACAGCACGCCAGTATGGTCCGCGGCCTCGTCCTTACCCATGGCCACGAAGATCACATTGGCGGAGTACCTTTTCTTCTTGCCCAGTTGAATCTCCCGGTTTACGGCACCGAGTTCACTCTGGCGCTGGTGGAACGCCGTCTGGACGAGCATGAAATGCTCGACGAAGCCAAACTCCATCCGGTCAAGCCCGGCGAGCACGTCAAACTCGGTCCATTCGATATCGAATTTGTGCGTGTCACGCATTCCATTGTGAGTGCCGTCGCCCTCGCCATTACCACGCCGCTGGGCGTTGTCATCCATACCGGCGATTTCAAAGTCGATCCCACTCCCACCGACAACGAACTCTTCGACCTGCACACCTTCGCCGACTACGGCAAGCGCGGCGTCCTCTTGCTCATGTCGGATTCGACCAACGTCGACCGTCCCGGCTATACCGAGAGCGAACGCGCCGTTCGTCCTAAGCTTGAAGATCTTTTTGTGCGCAGCGAGCGCCGCCTCATCATCTCGTGTTTCAGCAGTTCCATTCACCGGCTCCAGCAGATCCTCGATCTCGCCGATGAATACGGCCGCAAAGTTGCATTTCTCGGCCGCAGCTTACTCAACGTGACCGAAATCGCCCACAACCTGGGCCTCCTCTCGATCCCCGAAGCCGTTCTGCTGCGTCCCCAGGACATCATGCAGATGGCGCCTGAGAAAGTTGCAGTCGTGGTTTCCGGCACCCAGGGCGAGCCCATGTCCGCCCTTTCTCGCGTAGCGGTCGACAATCACCGCAACCTATACCTCCAGAAGGGCGATACCGTCGTTCTCAGCTCCCGCATCATTCCCGGTAACGAGAAGCCCATTTTCCGCATGATGAACCACATCGCCCGGCGCGGCGCGGAACTCGTCTACGGAACCACCAAACCTCCCATTCACGTCTCCGGCCACGCCAGCGAAGAGGAGTTGAAACTCATTCTAAATCTGGTCCGCCCGCGCTATTTCATCCCCATCCATGGCGAGTATCGGCAACTCTCCAAACACGCTTCGCTTGCTCAACACCTGCGATCGGCCGGTCTGGAAGACACCTTCGTCCTCGAAACCGGCGATACTCTCGAGATCGATCATCTGGGCGCTCGCCGAGGGCCAAAAGTCACGGTGGGTCGTGTCTGTATCGATTCCGGCTCGCTCGACGATGTGGTTGAAGACATCATCATTCGCGACCGCCGTCATCTCTCCGAGGACGGTTTCGTCCTGCCCATCATCGCCATCAACAAGCACACCGGAAAAAGCGAAGGCCTGCCAGAGATTGTCAGTCGCGGCTTCGTTTCGAGCGACAACGCGGGGGTCCTGCAGGAAGCCCGCACCGTCGTCGCCCGCACGCTCGAAACCTCCACCGCCGAAGAACGCAGCGACTGGGGAGTGATGCAGGAAAAAATCCGCACCGATCTCAAGCGTTTCCTCAGCAAGCAAACCCAGCGCCGCCCCCTCATCATGCCAGTGATCCTCGAAGTTTAACTCGCTTGGCTTGCGATAGAATTGGGAGCGTACTTACCCAGGAGGGTTTAAAGCTATGAAGAAGTTTACGTTTGGGTGTTTCGTGGCCGCTTCGCTGTTATCTTTCACGGCTTCTGCCGACCAGATGACCGGCTACATCTCGGATGCCCATTGTGGCGCCAAGCATAACAAGGTGAGCGCCGCCAATACCAAGTGCGTGAAAGACATGTGTATCAATGGCGGAGCCGATCCCGTGCTCGTCGTCGATAGCAAAGTCGTCAAGTTCGACGACGATTCCAAGAAGAAAGCCATTCCGTTCGCCGGACAGATGGTCAGCGTTGACGGCACCATGGACGGCGACATGCTCAAAGTAAATTCGATCTCCGCCGCCGCCCCCGCCCAGTAAGATCAACAGAACCTCAAGCAAGGCAGATCATCTGAAAAGTGAGATCTGCCTTCTTCTTTTTCAACCCCCGCCCGCAATATAGCTCTCTAGCTGTTCGATCGTTTGCCCCTGCGACGTAATAATCCACTTGATCAAGTCCCCAATCGAAATCAGTCCTGCCAGTGCCCCGGCTTGATCTACTACTGGTAAATGCCGAACCCGGTTTTCAGTCATAATCCGCATGGCGTCATCCACCGAACATCTGTAGTCAATCGTAATAGGTGGAGAGGCCATTACCTCCGACACTTTCGTCTCCTTCGATGAGCGGCCCTGCAAAATAATCTTGCGCGCATAGTCCCGCTCCGACAGTACTCCTAAGAGTTTTTCGCCATCCGTCACAAGTAGCGCGCCGATTTCCCGGTTCGCCATTATCCCTAACGCCTCATACACCGTGGCCGTCGCGCTAACTGTCCATACCTGGCCGCCCTTTTGCTTGAGAATTGCCGATACCTGATCCAGAACCTTCATGAGGCACCTCCTTCTGTTTCCCTGGCGATCAGCAGATCCAGCCTATAACATCCGCTAATCTGTTCTTATCGTGTTGGAGGAGAAGACACCTTGTTGACCACTCGTGCTTGTTTACTGTTCATCCTCCTCTTTATTCCGTCCGCTCTCGGCGCCACTACCGTTTACACCAACCAGGCACACTTTATGCTCGCCTTGAGCAATTCCAGGATCTCCAAAACGCCGTATTACACTCCGCCCGGTTATCCGCAGCAGATTATCAGCAGCCCTGCTCTCACCGTCTACGAGTGAGACGTTCCAGCCTTTGGCCAATACGATTGCCAGGCCACGCCCACCTCGCCCTACTGTTTCGTGAACGGACTCTACGGAGCTGTCAGTAGCACGGGCGAGTGGACCGATCCGACCATCGTCTCGAATGTCGCTGCCAATGCACGCAGTTCTTCATGGCTAACGGAAAATCGATAGGCTTCGGAACCGTAATCAGCTTGGGACCATCCGCCTCGCCCGTCCAGGTTCTGTGGATGGCGGCGCTTTCAATCTGCCGGTTGGTTACGACGGATTCCTGGGCGTCTTGAACGCGCCCAATCACCCGATCCAGGAAGTAGATTTCACCAAGCCTGACTCCAGTGGAGTAGATGTGAGCATGACCACTCCGTTTACCGTTCAGGACACCCCCGAGCCGGACTCTATCTTCCTGTTTACAGCCGGTCTGGCCGCTCTTGGATTACTAGCCGCAATTTCTCACGAGTATAGATAGCCAGGAGCCGTTCAATCTGAGATAAACATAAGAACCACCAAATGTTTAGAGCAGAGAGAAACGGCCCTAGCCTATGACAGAGTGTAGCCAAGCGGGTTTTGAGTTTCAGGCATTATTTTCCAGAGAAGTCATCGGGCGATTCGATGGCGGCCAGATCACCTCCGACGGCGGAGGGTTGCTGCTGCGCGAAGTGGAGCGGCGCGCACGCATCCTGGAACGCTTCGCCGGTTGCTTCAGCGATCACCGCGCGGTGGATCGGATTGAGCACAGCGTGGCGGAATTGGTGGCGCAACGGATTTATGGGCTAGCGCTGGGTTATGAAGACCTGAACGATCATGATCAGCTGCGCGCCGATCCGTTGCTGGCGGTGTTGGCCGGCAAGCGCGACCCGGAAGGCCACGACCGCAAACAGGAGCGCGATCGCGGCAAAGCACTGGCGGGCAAGAGCACGCTGAATCGTTGGGAGTTGACGCGCGCTGAGCCCGCCGAGGGGGAGCGCTACGCCAAGATCGTCATGGATACCGAGGCGATCGACCGGCTGCTAGTGGAAGTGTTTTTGGAAGCCTACGCCACGCCGCCAGAAGAGATTGTGCTCGACCTGGATGCCACCGATAATCCGCTCTACGGCCAACAGGAAGGCCGCTTCTTCCACGGCTATTACGGCCACTACTGCTATCTGCCGTTGTACATCTTCGCGGGCGAACATCTGTTGTGCGCGCGGCTGCGGCCTTCCAATATCGATGCCTCGGCGGGCAGCCAGGAAGAAGTCGAGCGCATCGTAAAACAGATTCGGGCTCGCTGGCCGGTGGTGCGGATCGTTCTGCGCGCGCCGACTCCGGCTTCTGCCGGGACGAGTTGATGAGCTGGTGTGAAGCCCACCAGGTTCACTATGTATTCGGTCTGGCGCGGAATCCGCGACTCCGTAAGACGATCGACGCCGCGATGATCGAAGCGCACCGATTACACCAGCAAACCCAACAGGCCGCCCGCGTCTTCACCGAGTTCGCCTATCGAACGCATGACTCCTGGCAATGCAGCCGTCGCGTCGTGGCGAAAGCCGAGCAGTTGGTCAAGGGCGAGAATCCACGCTTTCTCGTCACTTCGCTCGATGCCCTCAGCTGGCCGGCGCAGTCGCTGTACGAGCAACTGTATTGTGCACGCGGCGAAATGGAGAACCGCATCAAAGAACAGTTTTCCCTGTTCAGCGACCGCACCAGCACCGCCTATCTGCGTTCCAACCAACTGCGACTGTATCTCTCTTCGATGGCTTACCTGTTGCTCGAAGGCTTCCGGCGGCTGGGTCTCAAAGGGACTCAGATGGCGAAGGCACAGTGCCAAACCATCCGTCTCAAACTGCTCAAAATTGGCGCGCTGGTGCGCGTCACCGTACGGAAAGTCTGGGTTGCATTCTCCAGCGGCTACCCGGACCAGCTTCTGTTCGCCCGCGTCTTTCAGCAACTCCAGTGTTGACTCTGACAGTGGTTTGGTTCTTTGACAATTCTTTCTTTACCTTTGCGAGCGCCCTTCAAGCCCGTGCGCCTGCCTTGCTCTCCTACGCGCTCTTCGTTGCCACTTCCCCGCGTTCCGTGCCACACCAGCCCTTATCATCGCTAGCATGGCCCTCTGGTGAGAAGGTCAGGCTAGTGGACTGTCCCGGACATATCGCTACCCCGAATACACCAATCGCTTCGCTCATGGCTCTAATGCGCTTTCGGAGCCGCGAGTGAAGCGACCGGAGCACTTTACATACAGCAAGGACACTCCACTAGGAATGCAAGCTCACCAGCGTTCCCACCCGACATGCTCCAACGTCGGCTCAAACAACCCCGGATGAAACACCTCCGCGAAAATCTGAAGCGACTCCACCAACCGCGGACCCGGCCGGTTCATAAATTGATTTCCGTCGCACACGAAAACCTGTCCGCTTTCGACCGCTTTCAGCCGGTTCCATTCCGGACGCTCCTGCAGCGGACACATTTCGGCGCGCGTGCGAGCGAGATCGAATCCGCACGGCAGCGCCACGATGATGTCCGGGTCCGCATTCACCAGTTTTTCCCAGTCCATCCAAGGCGAGTGTTGTCCCGGCACTCCGAACAAATTCTCCCCTCGAGCCATTTCGATCAGCTCGGGCACCCAGTTGCCCGCAGCCATCAGCGGCTCTATCCATTCGATGGCAGCGACTCGCGGCCTTACGCTGGCGGCCAGCGCCCGAGACGAGATATCCTGCATTCTCGCTTTGAGACTCTGCACAAGTTCGCGCCCAGCCGCGGCGTGATCGCAACGACAAGCGATCTGTTCGATGTCGCGCCAGACATCGGCCAGCGCGAAAGATTCTACGGCAATGATTTTGGCTTGCGTGCCCATGTCACGGCCAAGTGCTTTCTCGACTTCCTGCAGGCTGACCGCGCACACTTCGCATTGAGTCTGCGTGATGATGTGGGTTGGCTGCAGCTCCTGCAGCAGGGCCGCATCGACCTCGTAGATACTCAGCGCCGAACGCAGTTTCTCCTTCACCAGTGCGTCAATTTCCTGACTCGATCCCGAAACGGCGAAGCTCGGATGACTGCATACCGGAAGTCTCAGCACCTCCGGCGGAAAATCGCATTCATGCGACCGGCCGACCTGATAAGCGCCGAGACCTAACGCGTGCACAATCTCTGTAGCGCTCGAAAGAAGAGGTAAAAGCCGCAGTTCAGGCACAAGACATATTTTAGGTCGTACAAAAAGAAAAAAGCCGGTAATCCGGCCTTCTCTCAATTTAATTGCTCAGGGAACTTGGTTGGGTGGGCTGTTTTATGGGTGGGGGATAGTAGGGTTGTGTTTTGGCAGGGCTTACTGCTGGGGGATTGCGATGCGGAACAACCTTGCGTTCCCTGAGCTGATCTTGTTCATTTACGCCAATCTACAAAGCAAGCATATTGCCAAACGTCAAACTCAATATTTCCCTTCACTTATACGTGTTGCTCAGAAAAAACCGAGTCGCAGGATTTACCATACCGGTAAAGATTTCGGGAAAGACATTTCATCAGCTTGCCGCCGCGTTCCAAATTGGAACAGATTATGGCCGGGCAGGCAGCGTTTGCGGCAAGGAAGACGCACGCTGCACACTGGCCGAAGTCGCGTCGTTCAGGGACACATGATTCGCGTCGAGCGTAATCCCGAGTGTCTGATCGAGCGAAACATGAGCGGTACTGTAAGTGACGAGCGCGGCAATTTCGGCTGATTGCGCGGTGGCCAGATCGCGCTGCTGCTGGACCACGGCGTACGTGGTGGATGCGCCCAGCGAGAATTTTTTCTGCTCGGCCGAGAGTAACTGCTCCTGGAGTATGCGGTTCCGGACGGCGGCCTGGTAGCGAACGCGCGCCTGCTGCAGACCGATAGACTGATTCGAAACATCGACGGTGATCTGGTTGATATTCTTCTTCGACTGCAACTCGGATTGCCGGATAGAAAGCTGGTCAATCGAGTAGTCGGCCTGTGCCTGCCGGTTCCGTGCGTTGGCAAAAAATCCAACGCCGATATTCTGGCTGGGGAAGTTGCGGCGGAGCATCTGTCCGAGGCCAGTACTGATGCCGCCAACGAAGTATTTATCCGAGGTGTAACAAAGCTGAGTGGCGCCGCCCAGGGAGGCCGGGCAGGGAAGAAAACCCGGCGGAATCGAAGTGGATCCGGCGCCTACGCCGCCACCGCTGCGGCCGAGGGACACGATTTGCGCTTGCCCGGATAGGCCCTGCTGCGTCGCGTTGAGCTGGGGAGTGAGTTGCGGCAGCACTCCATTTCCGGTCGCTAAAGCGTTCAGCCTGAGATTTTCCAGATTGATCTGGTCGACAGCGAGATCCGCCCGGTTCTTCATGGCGGTCGAAACCATCTGCAGCATGGGTGGAAGCTCGTCCTTCTCGGGCACAATGATGCGATCGAGCGGAATCACCTCTACTTCCGAGAGCAGCGGATCGGCCAGGCCATTTCGGCTCAACACGTCTTTAATGGAAACCTGCTGCTGAGCCAGAGTCGTTTGAGAGACAACGAGATCTTGCTCGGTCGAAGCGACCTGCGCTTCGGCAGTAGTGACGTCGAGCGGAGCCATGGTCCCGATCTGCACCTGCTTTTTGTTGTCGCTGAAAAATCTTTGCGCCACATCGTAGGCGCTTTGCTTGGCGCGCAGATCTTCGTAATCGGCCACCAGTCCGTAATAAAGATTCAAAACGTTGACTGCCGTGCCGATGACTTGCGTCCGGAAAGTCAAGTTATCCTCGTTAACTAAATTTTTGTTAACGTTGATGGTCCGGCTGTTCAGCGTCTGACCGAATCCCTGCAGCAGAGGCTGCTGGAGAGTTAGCGAAAGTGTCACGCCGTTGCTTGGATTGAGAGTGTCCGACGGCACGTTTTCATGCAGGTACGAATCGTTGTACGACAACGAATATTGTCCACCGCTAATCAGGCCCTGGCTGATGCTTTCGGTGTAGTTGTGTTTGCTTTCGATCCAGTTTTGCGTCTGCGTGAGCCTGAGATTCGACTGCGGGGTAGATAGATGACTATAGGATTGGGAGTCTTGAAAAACCGGATCGAGCGTAGGCACAATGGATCCGATTTGCGTGATGGACCCACCGAGCGTATTGCCGGAGTTGGTGTTATTGTTGTTGCCCGAGCTTACGCCTGCGGCATTCTGGCTACCCGCCGCGCCTTGCCCGCTCGCCACCTGGTTGGACTGAGTCGAGAAACTGGGCAGGCCTGGCAGGCCCCCGCCGGCCTGGGCCCGTTCCACTTGCCAGACCGCGGCCAGTGGATTGTACCGATCGATCTCCAGGTCGATATTGTTCTCGAGCGCCAGAGCGAGTGCGTCCTGCACGGTTAGGTACAACTTGCCCGCTCGAATCAGATCTCGGAGCCGCAGCGAGTTTCTGAGCCGGATGGGCGGCACGTAGGCTGCTGAGTAGGGTCGGATAAAGACGAAGTTACCAGGTTTCTGCGGCGCAATCGACTGTTGCTGTGCTTCGGCGCTGGTCCAAACAAAGAGCAGGGAAAGGACAACTGCAACCGCCTGCCGCCAGGCCGCCCTCTCCGCCTTCATTGCTTCTCCTCGGTCGCGGATTTGGGCAAATTGGCCGGCAGGACCGAAGCCTGCGCCACATGACCGGTAAGTGCCTCATCGACTGAGATGTGATTTGCGTCAAGCGTGGTGCCCAGCGACTGGTCAAACGCGATGCGCGCATGGCTGTAATTAGCCAACGCCTGTGTCTCCGCACTATCGGCCGTACTTAGCGTCTGCTGATCCAGCACCACCTGATACACGGTCGAAGCGCCGAGCGTGTATTTCTTCTTGTCGGCATCGAGTGTCTGCTGCTGTAAGATTCTTGCTTTCACTGCCGAGTCGTACCGGACCCTGGCCTGCCGCACGCCGATCACGGCATTTTGCACATCCACCCGCACCTGGTTATATTGCTTTTGCAGCGTCAACTCCTGCTGCCGCAGCTGCAGCACGCTGGTGGCGTAATCGGCCTGCGCCTGCCGGTTCCGAAGTGGAATATTGAGCGAAAGTCCGGCGGAATAGCTGGGGTAGTTACGCCTGAAAATCTGCCCGAGCAGATTGCCGTAACCACCCAGCACGAATGGATCTGCTTGGCCGTTGACATCCTGGCCCGACAATCCACTGTTAGTCAGCGTGGTAAAGACCTGGAGAGTCGGTTTCAGTTCATTCTTGATCGCTACCAGGTTGATCTTGTTACTGTCGATTGTCAGATGATCCTGCGCAATCTCGAGGCGGTTCTTCAACGCCTGCGCGACGAGTTCGGGAACCGGTTTCAACTCATCCTTCTCCGGAACCTGGATGGTGTCGAGCGGAACCACGTGAACTTCCGCCAGCAGCGGGCTAGCCACTCCGTTCCGGCTCAAAGCGTTTTTGAGAACGATTTCCTGCTGTAGCAGGTTGGTCTGCGAGATGAGCAGATCCTGCTGGCTGGTATAGACCTGTGCTTCGGCGCGCGTCACTTCGATCGGCGCGAGGGTTCCGATTTGCACCTGCTTCTTGTTGTCGTCGAACAAAGCTTGTGCGGTGGCGAGCTCATCCTTGCGCGCTTTCAGATCCTGATTGAAACTCACCAGGTCCCAGTAAAGATTCAACACCGAAGAGACCGTCGTAATGATTTGCTGCTGAAATTGCAGCATCGAAACTTTTTCGTTATTTTTGGCGACGCGTATGTTGCGTCCGAGGACGGCTACGCCGAATCCGTAGAGCAGATTCTGGCTGAGCGAGAGAGACAAGTTGCCGCTGTTATAGGGATTGACGTCGTAGAAAGAACTATTGAAGTGGTTGTGGCTGCTGGTGTAGGAGAGCTGCCCGGTCAAACCGAAGTCGGTCGACTGACTGTACTGCGCCTGGTAGATGCGCGAATCCTGAATGAGCGCGGTGGTGCCGGTAAGAACGGTGTTGCTATTCGGGCTGGTCGCGTGGCCCCATTGCCCGAAAAAACTGAGTTGCGGATCAAAACTGGGAATAGTTGGTCCGAGCTGCGTAATCAGCTGACCGCTCGAACTGACGTTGGCTCCGGCGGCGGCCGTGGGACCTGTGCCGGTGGCCGAAACGCCTGTTGTGCTCACGCTGGTGGGTCCCTGCACTACGGCTACACTGACATCTCTGAGCTGACCTCCGCCTCGGGCGCGCAACGACACCTGTTTGGTGAGCAGCGGACCATAGCGCTGAATCTCGATGTCCAGATTGTTTTCGAGCGCCAGAGCGATGACGTCTTTCGCGGAAAGATATAAATTGCCCGCCCGCACCAGCGATTCCAGCCGGCTCGAATTCGCGAGATTGATGGGCGGGATCTCCGACTTTTGATACGGCCTCGTTAACCAGCCCAGGCCGCGTTGCGGTGGGTCGATCCGAATCGCCGTCTGCTGCGCCGGCAGCAGTCCAGCTATCAAAAGATAGCTGCACAGAAAAGACAAACAAGCTTGCAATCGTCTCATTAAAATCGTTTTGAACTCTCAGGCATCTTTACTCAATCCCCGCCCTAATGAGAACGAAGCGCCTTCCGGCCGGGTTCCCTCAATTTCGTGAATCCTCATAGTAACGCAGCAAATGGATTTATGGTTACTGCTGGTGCAACTCGGCCACCATCTTCCGCGTAAGCGCTAAGTGCTTTCTTTGTATAGCCATAGGCAAGGCTGAGCGCGAGGAGGGTGGCCGAATGACTGTTCGATAATGGGAATCGCTGCCCGCTTGCTATGCTTTCGGCAGATCATGAACGTGATGGAGTTGTTTGAGCAAACAGGCGCCTATTTAAGAGGCCATTTTCGCCTCACCAGCGGCCTGCACAGTGGCGAGTATTTGCAATCGGCCAAAGTGCTCGCGCACCCCGTGTACGCCCAGCGAATCGGCGAGGCACTGGCTACTCAATTAAGACCACTCCTGTCGAAAGCCCCCACTGCTGTTGTCTCACCCGCCATCGGGGGACTGATCATCGGCCACGAAGTCGCACGCGCACTGGGTGCACGCGCCCTGTTTACCGAACGCGACGCCGCCTCGAACGACATGACTCTGCGGCGCGGTTTCGAAATCAAGCCGAACGAGCCAGTCGTGGTAGTCGAAGATGTAATAACCACCGGCGGCAGCACAAAAGATGTAATCCGCGTCTTGCAAACGGCGGGGGCAAACGTGCTGGCGGCTGCCTCGATCATCGACCGCAGCAATGGCAAGGCCGATGTGGGCGTTCCGCGCGTGGCGCTTGCGACGCTCAATCCGATGGCCTACGATCCCGCCGATTGTCCGCTTTGCCGGGAGGGCACTCCCGTCATTAAGCCCGGATCGCGCCGCATGTAGGGTAGGCTTTAGCCTGCCATCCCGATGAGAAACCTGCGCTTCGAAGTGGCCTACGACGGTACCGATTTCCACGGCTGGCAGGTGCAGCCCGGCCTTCCCACCATTCAGGGATCACTCGAAGAAGTAATCGGCGCAATCGAATCCAAACCAGTTCACGTGATCGGTTCCGGTCGTACCGACGCCGGCGTCCATGCTCTGGCGCAAGTCGCTGCCGTCACTCTGTGCAATCCTATTCCCGCCGATAATTTTCGCCGCGCTGTGAACCGCCTTCTGCCCCGCTCGATTCGCATCGCCAACGTGCAGGAAGCGGCGCTCGACTTTCATCCCCGTTTTCAGGCACGGCGAAAAACCTATCAATACCGGATTTTCCGTGACGAAGTGTGTTCCCCTTTTGTCCGTTCGTTTGTCTATCATCATCCGTTTCCGCTACAGGAAGACAAAATGGCGGCCGTGGCGGTGCTGCTCGCAGGCGAACATGATTTTACTGCGTTCGCCGCTTCCGACGATCGGGATGACGATGGTTGCTCCAAACGGCGCACGGTCTTCGGGTCGAATTTGCAGCGCGCTGGGGAACTGTTGCAGTATTCCGTTACCGGTTCCGGATTTCTGAAACACATGGTGCGCAACATCGTAGGTGTGTTACTCGAAGTAGGCAAGGGCAATCTCGCCGCGGCCGACGTGTTGGCCCGCCTGGAGCCCGGCTGCGGGATCCGTCCTGGACCGGCTGTACCGGGTAGCGGTTTATTTCTGGTGTCGGTGGACTATGAAAAGTAAGCAGCCGTTTCGTAAAGTTCTGGTGGCTAATCGCGGCGAGATTGCGGTTCGCATCCTGCGCGCCTTGCGCGAACTCGAAATCCCGAGCGTCGCAGTCTTTTCAGAGGCCGATCGTCTCGCGCTGCATGTACAAATGGCTGACGAAGCCGTGCCGATCGGGCCCTCTGCTTCGTCGGAAAGCTATCTCTCGACGGCGCGCATCCTCGAAGCCGCGCACCGGACTGGCGCCGAGGCGATCCATCCCGGCTATGGCTTTCTGAGTGAAAACGCCGGGTTTGCCCGTGCCTCTGCCGAGGCCGGCATTCGGTTCATTGGCCCGTCCTGGCAGGCCATCGAACAGATGGGATCGAAAACAGCCGCCCGGCAACTAGCTATAGCCGCCGGAGCTCCCGTTGTTCCCGGTACCGAAGCGGCTCTTACTGATTTGGAAAGTGCCAGGCGGACTGCAGCTCAAATTGGCTATCCCGTCCTGCTCAAAGCGTCCGCCGGCGGTGGTGGCAAAGGCATGCGTCGCGTAGACCAGGAATCGGAGTTGCCTGCCGCCATGCAAGCAGGCTCGAGCGAAGCCGAGCGCGCCTTTGGTTCCGGCGCTATCTATTTGGAAAAATTGATCGATCGCCCACGTCATATCGAAATCCAGGTGCTGGGCGATGAACACGGCCACCTCATTCATCTTGGGGAACGCGAATGTTCCATCCAGCGCCGTCATCAGAAAATCATCGAGGAATGTCCTTCGCCGCTCGTGCTCGCCCGGCCGGAATTGCGCGCGCAGATTGGCCAGGCTGCACTACAGATCGCTCGCGCCGCGCAGTATTCGAATGCCGGGACGCTCGAGTTTCTGGCCGATCAACACGGTAACTTTTATTTCCTCGAAATGAATACCCGGCTGCAGGTCGAGCATCCTGTCACCGAGTGCGTCACCGGCATCGACCTGGTGGAATGGCAGATCCGCATCGCCGCCGGGGAACGCCTTACGCTGCAGCAGGAAGACATTTCCTGGAAAGGTTCGGCCATCGAGTGCCGCGTTTACGCAGAAGATCCGGCTAACAATTTTTTCCCTAGTCCCGGCCGGATCGCCCGTTATGTTGAGCCATCTGGTCCCGGCGTGCGCGTCGATGGAGGCGTATACGAAGGTTGGACAGTGCCCCTCGATTACGACCCGTTGCTCGCGAAACTCTCGGTCTGGGGCGCGACGCGAACGGCCGCAACCCGACGCATGATCCGCGCGCTTAGCGAGTTTCAGGTGCTCGGGCTTACGACGAATCTGACTCTGTTCGATACTCTGATGCGAGATGATCGCTGGCAAGCCGGAGACCTCGACACTGGGTTTCTAGAACAGTTCATGAAACACCAGCCTTCGCAATCGAAAAATCCTGACGGCGTAATTGCCGCGGTGCTCGCTGCCGCTGTAAGCCACGACACCGACAGACCAGTTCCAACCCCCACCGCTCCCAGTCAGTGGCGCACCGCCGGCCGCCAGGCGCTTTCCCGGTGAAGCTGAACGTTACCATTAACGGAGAGAGTTGCCTCTTGTTGCTCGAGAGGCGGCCTGCCCATCTGACGTATGCCTTGGAAGGTGTCGGTCGCCAGGCGGGTGAAGCCTCAGTTGTCGAAGTGAGTGCCGGCACCTATTCCGTACTGCTTGGCACACAGAGTTTCACCGTTCACCTGGTTTCTGGCGTGCAGGGACTAGAGGTGTGGATAGGCAAAGACCGGTACCTGGTTGCCTTTTCCGATATTCGTGACTTTGCGGGAAGTAGCGCGAAGCAGGCGAACAAGGGACCTCTTGAGATCCGTGCCCTTATGCCCGGGAGAATTATACGGCTGCTGGTCGCGCGAGGAGATCGGGTGCAATTGGAACAAGGAGTCATCGTCGTCGAAGCCATGAAGATGCAGAACGAAATGAAATCGGCGCGCGAAGGCACTGTGTCCCAAGTATTCGTCAGTGAGGGCGCAATCGTCGCAGCGGGCGAAAAGCTTTTGGTGATCGATTAGCCCTTTTCGGGATCATGGCCAAATTGGATTGCAAGTTTTGCGGCGGAACCGGCTGGATTATTGCCGAGCAGGATGGGATCTCCTCCGCCCTGCGCTGTCGCTGTTTCGCTGAGAACCAGATTCTCGAATTAGAGTCACAGTCACAAATTCCGGCCAATTATCGAGTCGCCTCATTCGAGACCTTTCACCTCCCGAAAGACAACCCCACCGTGCAACGCGGCTTGGCTGACGTTATGCTGGCGGTCGCTGCATTCGCCCGCAATTTCCCTGACAACGATAAACCGGGTCTATTGCTGGCGGGCCCGCCCGGTACCGGGAAAACGCATCTGGCGGTGTCGGTCTTGCGCTTGCTGATCGGGCGCGGTCACGAAGGTATTTTTTTCGACTATCAGAACTTGTTGGAACAAATCCGCGCCGGCTACAACGAAAAGCTGGGCGGCACCAGCCGCGAAACCTACCGTGTGGCGCTCGAGGTAGAACTGCTTCTGCTCGACGATCTGGGCGCACACCGGGTCACCGATTGGGTGGAAGACACGGTGACCTCGATCATCACTTACCGCTGCAATAACCGCCTGCCGCTCATCGCAACCACGAATCTACCGGACCCGGAGATGGGTGGCAAACTCGTGGATAAGTCCGGTATCGGGACCAGTCAAGCCTACCGGACCAGCCTCGAAGAACGGGTGGGCGAACGTGCCAGGTCCCGCCTCTTCGAGATGTGCCGCGTGATCCGTATGCCAAACGTCCCAGACTACCGCGTAAAGCCCTACCGCCCGTAGAACGGGCCAAAGCCAGCAAAGCACTCACTCCATCGCAAGAATCTGGCTTTTGGTGGGGAAACCACCGGCCTGCGGCGGCTTCGCAGTGCCGCCTTGCACGATCCTTAAGCTTTAGCGCTCGCTCCGAAACTAGCCACCGCTGCCTTTTCATCCTCGTAGGATGAAAAAATCGTATGCAGTTTCGTGATCTGCATCAGATCCTTCATTTTGCCCTGCAAATGCAGCAGCTTCAGCGAACCGCCCTGGTTGGTCGCCGTCGTGTAAGCTCCCACCAGTTCACCCAAGCCAGCGCTATCCACGTATCCGACGTCCGCCATATTCAGGACGATATTCTTCGTTCCCTTCGCCAGCAGCGATCTCAATTCGTCGCGTAAGATCCCGGTGTTTTCGCCGAGAGTGATTTTTCCGTTGAGGTCGACAATCGCCACCCCCCCGACATCTCTAACTTTTGCTGAAAGTGCCATGCAGAGCTCCTTTACTCGATTTGCAGCGCTTCATTCTAGCTTATACAGCGGGCGAGACAATACCCAATCGACTGGTTTGTAAGCCCAATTAGTACCGCCGCTACACTATCAGTAATGAAGCTGGGTATCGATTTTGGGACGAATCGAACCGTGATCGCTGCCGCCGACCGCGGAAACTATCCGCTGGTTTCGTTTGAGGCGTCGGACGGTGCGGTGTACGACTGGTATCCCTCGCTGGTTGCCGTGCGAGGCGAAGAGCGGCGCTTCGGCTGGCAGGCCTGGGACTTGCAGGCCGATGAGTCCTGGACCGTGATCCGTTCTATCAAGCGGCTGCTCGAAGATGCCGGTCCCGACACGCTGCTCGACCTGGGTGAACAGCGCGTGAAACTCATCGATCTGCTGCATGGCTTCACGAGAGCCTTGCTCGCCAGCCTCCGCGAGGGTTCGAATCTCCGCCTCAAACCGGATGAACTACTCGAAATCATGCTGGGAGTGCCCGCGCATGCCAACAGCAATCAGCGATTTTTGACGGTCGATGCGTTTCGCTCTGCCGGCTTTCGTATTCTCGGCGTTCTAAACGAGCCAAGCGCCGCCAGTATCGAGTTCGGCCACAGCCAACGACAGGGCAAAGCGAAACACGAACTCGTTCTGGTTTACGATCTCGGCGGCGGCACTTTCGACGCCTCTCTGGTCGCACTCGACGAGCAGGTCCATCACGTGATCGCCTCGGAAGGAATTCCCACCATCGGCGGCGACGATTTCGATCACATCCTGGCGGATCTCGCTTTGGACGCAGCGGACGTCAACGCCCACGATCGTGACCGGCTCTCAGCCGCAGCCTGGTTCCGGCTGCTCGACGAGTGCCGCACCAAGAAAGAGACCCTCAATCCAAACTCGCGGCGTCTCGCCATCGATCTCGAACACGCCCATCCCGACTGGGAAACGGTGCAAATCCTCGTCTCAGACTTTTACGAAGCGGCTCGCCCGCTGGTAGAAGAAACGATCAATGCGGCCGAAGACCTGGTGCGCGATGAGCGCGATGAATTCGAGGCGCTCTACATCACGGGCGGCGGTAGCGAACTTCCACTGGTGGCTCGCGTCCTTCGCGAGCGTTTTGGGCGGCGCGTTCGCCGCTCTGCCTACACTCGTTCTGCCACTGCCATCGGTCTCGCAATTCAAGCCGATCAGCCCGATTCGTACAAACTGAGTGAACGTCTCTCGCGCCACTTCGGCGTTTGGCGTGAAGCAGCCGCCGGAGCCACCATCGTCTTTGACCCGCTGTTTGAGAAGGGTGTTCCGTTACCCGCGCCGGGCGATCCCGCGCTCACCATTTGCCGCGAATACACGCCCGTTCATAACATCGGTCATTTCCGGTTTCTGGAGTGTACCCATCGCACCGTGGCCGGGGTTCCTACGGGCGAAGTGACGCTTTGGGACGACATTCGTTTCCCGTTCGACCCCGGTCTGCAAGAGGACTCCGATCTCACCAGCAGCCACATCGGTCTCACTCACGCGGCTTCCGCGCAGCGTATTGAAGAGCGTTATGAATGCGATGGGGGCGGCGCCATCTCCGTGCTGATTGCGAACCACTCCACCGGCTATTCGCAGACCTATCGATTGGGGCGCTGGTCTCATCAGCAGACGAGCAAAGCCGTAAAACCATCTGCCCGGCGCAAACGCACCGCTGGGGCGAGTTCCAATTAATGGCCGGCGTTCGATGCCCGGTTATCGAGCAGCTTGTCGAGTTTCGAGCCCGGCACGATCATGGTTTCGTTCCGCTCCGGGCCATTCGACACCGACCCGATCTCGACGCCCGTTTTTTCTTCTAAAAAGTCTAAATACTGCCGGGCTTCAGACGGCAACTGGTCCAGCCTTGTCACACCCTGTGTCGATTTCTTCCAGCCCAGCAGCTTTTCGAAAATGGGTTTTATCGCTTCCATGCGCCGCGTGCTCGCCGGCATGTGCGTGATACATTCGCCGCCCACTTCATAAGCCACGCAAACCGGAATCTCACTCAAGTCATCGAGTACATCGAGCTTGGTCATGATCAAACTATCGAAGCCATTCACTTCCGCGGTATAGCGCAGCAGTGGCACATCGAACCAGCCGCACCGCCGCGGCCGTCCCGTTACCGACCCGTACTCGTTGCCCGTCCGCCGGATTTTCTCGCCCGCCTCCGTCAGATCTTCCGACGGAAACGGACCCGCTCCCACACGCGTAATATAAGCTTTCGATACTCCGATAATGCCGTCGATTTTATTAGGCGGAACTCCCGTCCCGGTGCAGGCCCCGCCCGCCGCCGCGCTCGAACTCGTCACGAATGGATAGGTGCCGAAATCGATGTCGAGCATCGTCCCTTGCGCGCCTTCGAAGAGAATGCTCTTGCCGTCGCGGATCATCCGGTTCAACAGATGTGAGGTGTCGCAAGCTAACGGGCCAAGCTGCTCCGCAAATTGCGTGTACTGCTCCAGAATTTCGTCAAAGTTTCCCGGGTCGGAAATATGAAACGCCTCGGCAATTAACTGCTTGTCATGCGCCAACGCCTTGTACATCGATGCGAAATCGTTATCGATGAGGTCAGCAATGCGAATCCCGCGCCGCGCAACTTTATCTTCGTAACACGGTCCGATACCGCGCGAGGTGGTGCCGATCGGAGTCCGATCCTCCCGCCCTTCTGAAATTTTCTCGATCGTGCGATGAAACGGAAACAGCACATGAGCGCGATTGCTGATCTTTAATTGCTTCCGAACGTCCACACCGGCCGATTCCAGTCCGGCGATCTCTTCGAGTAAGGCGGCCGGATCGATCACCACTCCATTGCCAATCACCGCCAGCACACCCGGACGTAAAATTCCGCTCGGAATCAACTTTAAAATGAATTTCTGGCCTTCGATGAACACCGTGTGACCGGCATTGTGGCCGCCTTGATAACGCGCTACGGCATCAAAGTTATCGGAGAGTAAGTCGACGATCTTGCCTTTACCTTCGTCGCCCCATTGTGCTCCGAGCACAATCAAATTACTCATGACTTGGTTGTTGAAACTTCAATTGAAACTGCAAAACTCCCGATTGTACCGCACGCCTCGCAAGCTCCTTAAGAATCAGGAACTTGAGCGATTCAGCCGGTGGCCACCGAGTCGCTCGCCTGTGTTACGCTGGGCAAAATGCAGATGTGTGGCGTCTTCCAGGCGCTGGGTCCCGATATCTTTCATCAACTGATACGCGGAATCTCGATCGGTAAGCTGCGTACCTATCAGGTCTACGAACGTTTCAAAATGCGCGCCCGCTTGACGAAGGTGAACAGCGAAGCTCTCCGAAAGGCCGAGCCGCGATTCTGGGCCCGTATCGAAGCCGGTGAAGAGGATTTTGCCACCGACTTGTCACAGGTATTTCTGCTCTCCCATCTCGACATGATCGTCGATGTACTCAACTTTTTGAATATCCCAAACGAGCAGGGTTTTTTTGATAAAGATCTGAAGCCGGAACAGTATCTGACCGAGGATTGGCACAAGCGCGTCTTCGATCAATTCGCCGAAAGGTATCCGCGCGAAATTTTGCTCTTCTACATCAACCACCTCGATTGGGAACTAACTAAGACGGACGCTGTGTTTCTACCGGCCGCCTAACCTGCGGTACTTGCCATGGGCGATATCAAAGCATTTCAAGAACTGGTCAAAAAGGGTGATCTCGACGGAGTACGTGCCGCGCTCGCCGGCGATCCCTCACTTCTCGATGCCGCTAACGAGTCCGGCCAAAGTAGTTACTTACTTGCGCGCTATTACCGGCAGCCGGCAGTTGCCGATTACTTACTAAGTCAAAGTCCCAAATTAGATGTCTTCGATAAGTGCGTCGCCGGTCAGGTAGATGCAGCGCTTGAAGAAATCGATCGCAATCCCTCGCTCTTGACAATGCACAATTCCGATGGCTGGACGCCGCTTCATCTGGCCGCGTTCTTCGGCCATCCTGAATTAGCCAAAGCCTTGATAAACCGCAACGCCGTTGTCGATGCGCTCTCGACCAATGCCATGCAAAATACGCCTCTCCATGCGGCCGCAGCAGGCGGCAGTATGGCTTCAGTAGCCTTACTGCTGGACGCCGGTGCAGATGTCAATGCCCGCCAGCACGGAGGTTGGACTGCTCTGCACGCCGCTGCGCAAAGCGGCAACCACGAGATGGTGAAACTGCTGCTGTCGCATGGCGCCGATCCGATCCTACGCGCGGAAAATAACCAGTCTCCGCTCGACCTCGCTTTGATGCAAGGTAAAGGTGACATCGCTGCGCTGCTCGAACAGCAAGGGGCCCAGCTCCAGTAAAGAATGCTCGAAGCACAACTCGAAGAATTGCGCAAAGCCACTCTCGCGGGGTTTGCGTCGGCCAGTGGCCTCGAAGAATTGGAAGAGGCCCGTGTCCACGCCCTGGGACGCAAAGGCACGCTCGCCCTCATCAGCAAAGACTTCGGCAAGCTGTCTTCCGAGGACCGGGCGCGGCTCGGCAAGCTGCTTAACTCTGTCAAACAGGACCTCGAAAGCGAGTACGAGCAGAAGAAACGGCGCTTTGCCGAAACCGTGCTGGCCGGGCGTTTAAGCCGCGAGTGGATCGATGTTACTTTGCCTTCCCACGGTATCCGCCCCGGCAGCCTGCATCCCATCACGCAGATCCAGGATGAAATAGAAGATCTGTTTACCTCGCTTGGGTTCGCTGTTTTGGACGGGCCTGAAGTCGAAACCGAAGAACATAATTTCGACGCCCTCAACATTCCGCCTTCCCATCCAGCCCGCGACATGCAGGATACGTTCTGGCTCAGTGACGGCAATCTTCTGCGCACCCATACCTCACCAGTTCAAGTACGCGGGATGCGCCGCCTCGGTCCGCCGCTGCGTATGATCGCTCCGGGCCGCGTCTTTCGCAATGAGGAAGTCGATGCTTCGCATGAGCATACCTTCTACCAACTGGAAGGCATGATGATCGACCGCGAAGTCTCGGTCGCCAATCTGATCTACTTCATGAAAACGCTGCTCAGCGGCATCTTTCATCGCAATGTCACCGTGCGTCTCCGGCCCGGTTATTTCCCGTTCGTTGAACCTGGATTCGAACTCGATATTCGCTGCCTGATTTGCGACGGCGTGGGCTGCCCCGTGTGCAAACAAAGCGGTTGGGTAGAACTCCTACCGTGCGGCCTGATTCATCCGAACGTTTTGCGCCTGAGCGGCATCGACCCGGAGGAGTGGAGCGGTTTCGCCTTTGGCCTCGGCATGACGAGGCTCGCTATGATGCGTTTTGGGATCGACGACATTCGCCAGTTGCAGGGCGGCGATCTTCGGTTTCTTTCGCAATTCTGATTTTCTTCGGGAGCCCCCTTTCATTTGAAGTTCTCTTATAAATGGATTCGCGAACTCGTCCCTGGCCTCACTAGAGAGCCCGCGCAACTGGAACGCCTTATCACCATGAAAACCGCTGAGTGCGATGGCATCGAGCCGGTGGGAGCGCACTTCGCCCACGTCGTCGTGGCGCGTGTTCTCTCCGTCGATTCGCTGCCCAAAGGTAAGAACAAGTCCGTGCTCATCGACGTCGGCCAGGGCAGGCAACTCAAAGTCGTCTGCGGCGCCCCCAATGTTCGCCCGGGAATGCTGGCCGCATGGGTTCCCCCCGGGGCGTCTATAGATGGCAAAGCCATTGGCAAAGCTCTGATCGAAGGTGTCGAAAGCGAAGGCATGCTGGCCAGCGCCGCTGAACTCGGCATCAACCGCGACCACTCCGGTCTGCTCGAATTGCCGCACGCCAAGCCAGGCGAGCCGTTACACGACCTGCAGCCGGACTGGATTATCGAGATCGACAACAAAAGCCTGACACACCGGCCCGACCTGTGGGGACACATCGGCATGGCCCGCGAAGTCGCCGCGATCACCCAAAACATTCTGCAAGACCCGGTCCATACCAGCCGTTTACCGCAGGGCGACGTCGCTTGGCAGGTCGAGATTGAAGACCGTTCGCTCTGCCCCCGCTACAGCGCTCTCGTACTCGACAACGTACTCATCAGTCCGTCTCCGCTGCCCTTGCAATTGCGCCTGGAAAGCATCGGGCTGAATGCAATCAACAACGTCGTCGATATCACTAATTACGTGCTGGCCGAACTGCCGCAACCGATGCACGCCTTCGACGCCGATAAGCTTTCGGGCAAAACGATTTATGTGCGGCGCGCGCACGAAGGCGAGCAGTTGCATGCTTTGAATGGCGAAACGTATGAGCTTGCGCAAACCGATCTGGTCATCGCAGATGCCGCCGGGCCCATTGCGATGGCGGGTGTGATCGGGGGCGCAGAGACCGCCATTTCCGCAACCACCACTCGCATCGTTCTGGAGAGCGCCAACTTTCAGGCAGCGACCGTGCGCCTGACTTCCGTGCGCCATAAGCTCCGCACCGACGCTTCCATGCGTTTCGAGAAATCGCTCGACCCGGAAAATACCATTCGCGGCCTGGCCCGTGCCGTCGCTCTTCTGGAACTAGCCAGCCCGGGAATGCAATCCATCGGAGGCGTGATCGACAACCAGACTCCGCCTAAGCTTCCCGCACCAATTACTCTCCCCACCAGTTTCGTCGCACGCAAGCTTGGCAAAACGATCGAGGAACACGAGATCACCCGCATCCTGCTGTCTCTTGGCTTCGCCACCACTGTGACCTCGCCCGGCGTACTCTCCGTTACGGTGCCCAGCTGGCGCGCCACCAAAGACATTTCGCTCAAAGACGATCTGGTCGAGGAAATCGGCCGCATGGTTGGCTACGGTGAGATTGAACCCGCGCCGCCGCTCATTGCTTCCACTGTCCCGCCGGAAAATCCCATGCGCCACTTCCTGCGCACCCTCCGCCAGGCGCTCGTGGGCCAGGGCTTCACAGAAGTTCATAACTATTCCTTCCTCACCGCGGCCGACGCGCAACGCTTTCATCTCAACCTGGCCGAGCATATCGGCGTGCGGAATCCGATCGCTTCTGAACTTACCCATCTGCGCCGGAGCCTCATCCCGGGACTATTTCAGAACGCCGTCACCAACGTTCGAAACTTCGACGAGTTCCGGCTTTTCGAAATCGGCAACGAAATTCATCCCACACAGCACGCCGGTCTCCCTTACGAAGTAAGTCATCTGGCAGCCCTCCTCTACGACACCCATGCCGACGAGCACTCATTCTTCGAGCTGAAACGCGTCGCCGAATGCGCCTTTCCCCATCTCCTTCTCACGGCGAGGCTTACGCCGGACTTTTTCGAACATCCCACGCGCATCGCGGACATCACTTGGAGAGATCAGCTCATCGGCAAGTTATTCGAACTTCATCCGTCTCTGCTGGCGAGCGAGGGCCTGGAGGGCCGTGCCTTCGTCTTCGACGTGAACGTTCAAGTGGCTCTCGAATTAGCCACGCGCGACGAATTCAAGTACAAACCACTTCGCAAATACCCCAGCAGCGGCTTCGACCTTTCGGTAGTGGCCGCGCTCGACAAACCCGCCGGCGAATTGCAAAGTCTTCTCACCAAGCTAGCTGGGAACGATCTCGTCTCCATCGACTTCATCCGCGTTTACGACGGAGCGCCGCTCCCTCCCGGGCAAAAAAGTGTCTCCTACCACCTGGAAATCGGATCTCTGGACCACACCCTCGCGAGTGACGAAATAGCTGCAACCCGCGAGAGAATCGTCAACGGCATGCGCGAACAATCCTATGAAATTCGAGGCCTAGACGACCACTAGTTCTCCAGAAACAGCGCCCGCACTTCCTGCCAGTTACTTACCCGCCGGTACCTAGTCTCATGAACATTATGCGGGGCGGTGTACAGAATGCCTTCGCCCCCGAATCGTTGAAAATGTCGCACGTCATCATCAATCAGGTAATCGGCCGCCACGATGCTTTTATCTCCACAAAACACCACATTTTTCGGCGAAATAAACGGAAAGTGATTCTGCAGCCAGCCGAACTTGGCGGCAAAGGAAACCGGCACATCCATCGCCGCCGTCGTAATAAACACTTCGTACTTGCTCATCAGTTCTTCGATCACGGTCTGGCTATCGGGCATCACCGGGATCTCGGCGAAAAAAGTTTCCGATTGAAAATACTCGCGCGCTCGCGCTACATGTGTCCGGTCGATCACTTCAAACACGCGCCGTCCGTAGAAGTCGTCGGGCGTGAGATTGAGACTGAATTCGGAATTGTACTTTTCCAAGTAGTGCGCCATCGTATCGGCGCAAACCTCGTCCATATCGATCGCAATCCGCTGCATGTTTCCTACCGTAGCTTACGCTGAGACTCCCCTTGCGAGAATGAAGTTTGTCTTCCCTGACTCCTGTTCTAGAAGGTCTTCACGCGCATCCTTCCTCGGCGCTTTGGCTCAGCGACTCCCATACCGCGATCATCGCCGATGTGCACCTCGGCTACAGCTGGGCGCAACGGCGTCGTGGCGAACTCGGTCCCTTAGCCGATTTCCGCACCAGAGAAAAACTTCTGGCTCTCACCAACGATCTGCAACCGCGGCAAATTGTTTTTCTGGGGGATCTCGTCCATGCGCCCCGCCCCTGCGCTCCCGAGCGGGAGTGGATTGAGAACACGCTGAGAGAACTGAGCGATCGCGCCGAGATTGTGGCTGTGCGCGGTAATCACGATCGCTCCTTTACCCGCGATTTCGGCCATCTTCCGATCAAGCCGCTTGAATTCTGGTCGAACGATTTCGTGACGGCCGTCCATGGTGATCGCCTCCACGCCGCACCCATTCCGGAAAACCATACCTTGATCGCCGGCCACCTTCATCCTTGCCTCGGCGTGCGAGATGCGTCCGGCGCAACCCATAAACTCCCAGTATTTCTGGCCAACCGGCGCTGCGTCCTCTTACCAGCCTTTTCTCCGTTTGCGCGCGGCTACGACATTACGAGTGGACTGCCTGCGGACCTCGCCACGTGTTTTGGCGACGAGCCGATTGAAGCTTATGCGGCTACTGCAACCAGGGTGACACGTTTGGGCCCGCTGCGCCGCGCCATCGAACGAATCAGCGAAGCGGACGTTAGCGTGGCCGCCCAATTTCGCCGCCGCGCCGCTCGCTAGCGAAGAATCACCACGCGTGACGCCCGGCTGAGATCGCCGCCGTTCTCTATGATGGGATTTCAGTCCTCTCATGCCCGAACCAAAGCTGCTGCCCGCTGCCATCCTGGCGCACATCGCCCGCGAACTCAATCTCCCTCTGCCGGGTATTCTGGCTGTGCTCAAACTGCTGGAAGAAGGGGGAACCGTGCCCTTTATCGCGCGTTATCGCAAGGAGGCCACCGGCAATCTCGACGAGGTCGCGATTGCAGCTATTCAGGAGAAACTCGCCTATTTTCGTGATCTGGAAGACCGGCGCGGGACCGTTCTCCACTCTATCTCCGAACAAGCGAAACTCACGCCGGAGCTCGAAGCGAAAATCAGGGCTGCGCTTGACCGCAGCGAGCTCGAAGATTTGTATCTGCCTTACAAGCCGAAACGTCGCACTAAGGCGACGATCGCACGCGAAAAAGGACTTGAACCGCTCGCCAATTATCTCTGGGATCAAGTCGCGACCGGCACGCCGCTGCATGATTTCGCCGCGACGTTTTTTGACGGGGAAGTGGCCTCAATGGATGAGGCACTCGAAGGCGCGCGCCATATCCTCGCCGAACGCATTAACGAAACGGCCGAGTTCCGCAGCCACCTGCGCCAAATGATGCTGGGCGAAGGCATCGTGGTCAGCCGTGCGGCGGACGGCGCGAAAGATCCCGAAGGCAAATTCAAGATGTATTTCGAATACAGCGAACCAGCGGTAAAAATTCCTTCGCATCGCATGCTGGCCATCCGCCGTGGTTCGAACGAAGAAGTGCTGTATTTCCAGATCGAGCTGGATGCCGCCAAACCGGTCGCTTATCTCAAGAGCAAGGTGATCCAGCGGCCCGGAGATTGGGTTCCGCAGCTCGAAGCGGCCGTCGAAGACGCCTGGCGCAGGCTGCTCAATCTCTCCATTCAGACCGAAGTGAGGCTCGAATTAAAAGAGCGTTCGGATGCTGAAGCGATTCGTGTCTTTCGCGAGAATCTGCAGAATCTGCTGCTGACGGCGCCTGCTGGACAGATCAGCGTGATCGGTCTCGATCCCGGGCTGCGCACCGGCTGCAAAGTGGCGGTGGTGGACGATACGGGAAAGTTTCTGGCGCACGATGTGATTTATCCGCTCGAGCCCAGGAACGATCGGGAAGGCGCTTCCCGCAAGCTTCTCGCGATGGTGCAGAAGTTCCATGTCCGCGCGATCGCGATCGGCAATGGCACCGGCTCGCGGGAGACCTCCGCCTTTATACAGGATTTTTTGGAAGCCTCCAAACTGCCGTCCGTATTTAGCGTGGTGGTGAATGAATCGGGCGCTTCCGTGTACTCGGCTTCCGAATTAAACACAGCGTCATAAGTAATTGCGCATTGTGAGCGAAGCGTGGTCTCCTGGGATTATGAGACCGCTGAGGATATCGGACGCGGTGTCGGTGCTTGGTTTGCAGCAAGAGATCCAGCGTTCTGACGAGTCGCGCTACGATCACCGGCTGCATGGCGTTTTGCTGGTCGCCCAGGGTATGACCTGCCCTGAAGTAGCACGGCTTTTGGGGGACGCACCGCGTTCGGTCGAGTATTGGGTTCACCGTTTCGAGCAGCAGGGATTGGGGGGTCTGGCCGAGGGAGAACGGTCCGGACGCCCCAGTCGGCTGAGTGAGAAGCAGATCAAAGAGATCAATCGGGTGTTGCGAGAGAGACCGAGCGACCCGGGGATGCGCGTCAACCTGTGGGATGGCAAGACGCTGTCGGTTTGGCTGGAGAAGACCTACGGCATCCAGTTGGGGGTCCGTCAATGCCAGCGTTTGTTCCGGCAGTTCGAGTTCCGGCTCCGCAAGCCCCGGCCCGTTTTGGCGCGAGCCGCCCCGGCGCGCCAGAAAGCGCATAGAAAAAACTCCGCAAGTTAATGCGGGACAATACCGTGGACCTCTGGGCGCTGGACGAAGTGCATTTTCAGCAACAGGGATCCCGTTGCCGTATGTGAGTTCCACCGGAAACCAGAGATCCGATCGTGTACCATCATCCGACCCGGAAAAGCGTGGGCTACTTCGCCGCAGTCCGTTTGCGGGATGGCGAATTTTTGTTTCGCCGCGAGACCGGCCGATTCAACGGCGAGTCCTTCTGGGAGTTCCTCAAAATCTCCCGCGAGGCCAGCGCTATTTCCGGACGTCGCGTCCTCGCCATCAGTGACAACGCGCAGTAGCATCGCTCCAAACTCCATCTGGCTTGGCGTGATCAACAGGCTCCACAATTTCGCTTGGACTTCCTGGCCTCCTTACAGCCCGGAACTCAACCCTATCGAACGGGTCTGGAAACTCACGCGCCGGTTGTGTCTGCACAATCGTTACTTCGGATTCCTCGATGGAGTCGTTTCCGCCGTCGAAGGCCAGTTCGCCGAATGGACAAAGCCCAACGAAATGCTTCGACTATGCGCAATTACTTAAGACGTTGTGTTTAGCGCGCCAGGAATTCCCGGATCTCGACCTGACGGTGCGCGGCGCAATCTCTATTGCACGCCGTCTGCAGGATCCGCTCGCCGAACTCGTCAAGATCGATCCCAAATCCATTGGCGTTGGCCAATACCAGCATGATGTCGACCAGCGCAAACTGAATGATGCGCTCGAAACGACGGTCGAAAGTTGCGTGAACCGGGTGGGCGTCGACCTGAACACCGCGTCGTTCGCGCTCCTGCGTCATGTCGCCGGCATCAACGAGCGCACCGCGCAAAGAATTGTCGAGTTTCGTAACGAAAAGGGATGCTTTCGCTCGCGCGTTGAGCTGCGCGCGGTACTTGGCTTCGGACCTAAAACATTCGAGCAGGCGGCCGGTTTTTTGCGTATTCGCGGAGGTGAAAATCCGCTTGACATGACTAGTGTGCATCCCGAGTCGTACCCGATCGTACAGCGTATGGCCGAATCGCTCTCACTTTCGGTTGGGGAACTCATCGCTCAGCCCACGCTGGTTAACTCGGTTCGTCTCGAACAGTTTCAGACCGAGGCGGCCGGGATGTACACGTTGAAAGACATCCAGGCCGAACTGCGCAAACCAGGGCGCGATCCGCGCGATCAATTTGTAGCGCCGAAATTCCAGGCCAACATCAAACAGATTGCGGATCTCACCCCTGGCATGGTGCTCGAGGGCGTTGTCACAAACGTTACCAATTTTGGTGCATTTGTGGATGTTGGCGTTCACCAGGATGGCCTGGTACACGTCAGCGAGCTGTCCACGCGTTACATCAAAGACCCTAACGAAGCCGTGAAAGTCGGGCAGGTGGTGCGCGCGCAGGTGCTCTCCGCCGATCCCAAAGCCAAACGGATCGCGCTTTCGATCAAAGCGCTGCAGCAGGCCGATCTCCCGAAAGTAAAGCACGCGCCCCAAAAGGCTGCGCCGGCCCGCTCGTTTGACGATCAGTTGAGCCAGCTCTCCGACCGTTTCAAAACCCGCTGAAGTGCGCCTCCCCATCGAAAGTTTGCGGGCCGATGCCATTCGCCGCACCCTCTTTAATCCCGTTTCTTTGAAGGCGGCGATTCGACGGCTGGGCTTTGTGCAAGCCGACCCGATTCGCGCGCCAGCACGCGCGCAGGATTTGATTCTGCGCCATCGTGTCATTGATTACCGGGCCGGAGATCTAGAACGGCGCTATTCCAAACTCGATATCGAAGAAGATTTCTTGTACGCGTATGGCTTTCTGCCGCGCGAAAACTGGTGTCTTCTTCATCCGCGCACGGCTGCCGGGCTCACCACTCTGAACAGAAGGTGCTCGCCATTGTAAGGCGGGAAGCGCGCATTCATCCACGTGAACTCGAAGCTCATCTGGGCCGCCGGCGCGCGGTTAATGCGTGGGGCGGCTACTCCAAGTCCACAACGCAGGCGCTTCACAGGCTGCATTATCGGGGGCTGCTGCGCATCGCCGGTCGCGAAAACGGCATACGTCTCTACGAACCCACGCGACCTTCTCCCGAACATCTTTCCGCGGCCGAACGGTTGAAAGAAACTGTCCTGCTGCTCATTCGTATTTTTGCGCCGATGCCGCTGCTGAGCCTGCGCGAAGTCCTGCGCTATTTTCCCGGTGGTCGACCGCTGATCGAAGCGCTGCTTGGTTCGGGCGAACTCGAAACGGCTGATGTCGAGGGTCTTGCTTACATCTGGCCAGCCGGCACCTTGCGGGCAGCGAAACCAGCCGCGACAGTCAAATTTCTCGCGCCCTTCGATCCGCTGGTATGGGATCGCCGCCGATTCGAGCACCTCTGGGGATGGCGGTACCGGTTTGAGGCTTACACGCCGCTTCCCAAGCGCAAGCTTGGCTATTACGCTATGCCTCTGCTATGGCTTGATGCCGTGATTGGCTGGGCCAATGTTTTGCGCGAGAAAAGCCAGGTAACGGTGAAGCTCGGCTTCACCTCGGAGCGCCCCCGCTCGCCCGAATTCGAGCAGGCGCGGAGTGACGAAATCGAGCGGCTACGCCTATTCCTGGCGCCGGACCGCTGACCGCGCGGACCACTCGGCACCCGCGAGCACGATCATGGTGCCCACAAACGCCCACAAAATAATGCTGATCGACTGGACAAATGGAGGCACGTCGTTGATCAGCTTCGCCCGCAGCCACGGCCAGGTCCAGATATTCAGGTATTTCGAAATCTCGAGCAGCACTGCGACGACGATTGACGAAGGAATCAAGCGCTTCACGCTAATTTTGGCGTTGGGCAACAGCCAGTAAATCAGGAAGATCATGAGCATGGTGGCGAGCATGGCGAACGCCCGTAAGGCGATCGTCTGCAGCAGCGCGCCCGTGTGGCTGGCCCCGAATTTGGAGCTTAAAAACCGCACGTTCACCGCCGTCGCACTCACCGACGCTAGCACCAGAATTCCGCAGCCAAAGATCAGTCCTAAACTAATCCCCTGGTTACGGAGGAACGAACGATTTTGCGGCACACGCCAGATGCGATTGAGAGCCACCTCGAGCGGTACGAAGATGCCATTGGCGGTGAATAAGAGAAGGAAGATCGAAAGCCAGCTGAATTTGTGATAGCTGGCTTCGAGCAGGTAGCCGCGAAAATTGACGCCGAAGCCTTCGGGAAAATAGGCGTTCACCGTCTGGATGATCATCTCGACGCCGGGCTTCCAGTGGAACACCGAACGGCACAGCATGATCATCGCGACCAGAAACGGAAAGAACGAAATCAGGATATTCGCGGCAACAGCAAACGAATACACGTGCACCTCCGTTTCCAGTAAGAAACGAAGCAGGTCACCGGGCCCCGAGTGGCGGCGGTCGGCGTAAAGGTGAGGCGCCGGGAGAGGATCGGGAACTTGTTCGATAGAAGCTAGTGCGGGCGGGGCAGAACGGCTCTCCACTACTTTGTGGACGCCTGAGGCCTGACATTCGACAACGTGTAACTATCGTCGTCCGCCACATCGACCGTAGCGGCAATCCGCTCGCCTACTTTCAGGGCAGTGAAATCGTCCTTCGACCGGATCGGATAATCCATGGTCATCGCTTCCATGTAGTTAGGGATGGGGGCGCCGTCGATTTTCGCGGTTTGATGGGCTGCATCCAGCGAAACGATTTTTCCGGTGAGTGGGTAGCGATGTTTGATCTGCGCCTCGGGCGCCGGGCGCGTGCAGGCGGCCAGCGACGACAGAAGCAGGACGAGCGATATGATCTTCACAGTTTCTATTTGAGCGTAACTCGCTATAATGCGGAACGATCGGTATCTGGAGGCTTTAGATGGGAACACTCGCACCTGAATTGCCGGCAAATTCCGGCGAGAGCTTTGCCAGCGATGTAGCAGGCATGGGCAATTTTCTGATCGATCCCGGCGCGGCGGCGAAACGGGTTCACAGTAAATGGTTCTGGGTGGGACCACTGATCGTTTTCTCCGTGGTTTCCATTGCTGCAAGTTTCATCCTGCTGCCGATCACCAGACACGTGATGGAAGTGGCGCCGTTGCCGCAAGGGGTTTCCCCGGAACAATATCAGCGCAGCATGGAAATCGGTTTGAAGATCCAGCAGTACGCGATGTATTTCGCGCCCGTGACGGCCGCTATCATTTATGCTATTCAGGCTGCTGTGCTGCTAGCCATGAGCGCTGTTACAGGGGTCCAGGCCAAATTTCGCGAACTTTTTAACCTGATCGCCGGCTGCAGCTTGATCCAGGTAATTGCATCGATTGCGTCGGTTATTATTCTGAAAGCTAAGGGCGAGGTGTCGACGGTCGCTGAATTGCGGCCCGCGCTGGGTCTCGACATCTTTCTGCCCGCGACCGCTAACAAGATACTGGCAGCATTTCTCGGCTATTTTTCGGTGTTCGAGATCTGGTGGATTGCCATGTTGGTGCTGATTTACAGCGTCGCGTTCCGCGTGAACAAAGGCAAAGCATTCACGGTGGTTTTGCCGCTCATTCTGTTGAGCATAGCGTTCCGGGTGGTAGGCGCGGCGTTCTCCAGGTAATCGCCAGCGGGTTTACAATGAGAGCGGAGACGTAAGGAGCCTGAAGTGTTTCGAACGATTGGACCGACTGAATTAATTGTGATTGTCGCGGTGTTCGTTCTTCTATTTGGCGGGAAGAAGATTCCGGATCTCGCCAAGGGCCTGGGAGAAGGGATACGGAACTTCAAGAGTTCGGTGAAGACCAACGAAGAGGCTCCCAAGGACGACGAGAAGAAGGTTTAACACAAACACGAAAACCCCGCACCAGGAGGCGGGGTTTTTGTGTTTACGGAATCGTTATACTACTTAGCTGTCGTCTTCTTCGGCGGAACGATCGCGTCTTTCACCGATTTTGCAATCCGGAATTTCACGACCTTCTTGGCTGGGATCTTGATCGACTCACCAGTGGAGGGGTTGCGCCCAATACGGGCTTTGCGATCGGCGCGCACGAGCCGGCCAATCCCCGGCAGCACAAACACGCCGTTCTTCTTGGTCTCGCGAACCGCGAGTTCAGCAAGCGACTCCATGAACTGCTTAGCCACCCTGTTGTTGATGCCGGTCGATTCCGCAAGCTCTTTCACGATTGCGGTCTGAGTCATTCGTTTTACTTCTGCCATCTAGTCCTCCCTACTCTTGTTTTGTTTTTATGAAGTGAACTCTCGTACTGTATTGTTCGCGTCGTGCGTTCCGGCGAGCGATTGAGAAAAACAAAACAATAAGAAAATGTTCAGTCTCCAACTTGTCAACTCGATCATACAGGGAGGAAAAGAGCGATGTAAAGCAAAAAAGCGCGAAAAGGCAATAATTTAGCCCGTTTTGCGGGTTTTCTGCGCTGGAAAGCCCGTCAATACAGTGGATCAATGATCCTGGATTCGTTTTCCTAGTCGCTTTCAGGCAAATAGAGGCGCTGTTCGTCCGCGTCGTACTCGAACAGATGCGCATAGCGGCTCCAGTTGATCAGGGTGTCCAATTGCTCTTCGGCTCGCTTCCGAGAAGTGTCCATCGAGGATGTCGACGAAGAACTCGCGCTTGACGCCGCCGGTCTGTTTTCTTTTCAGCGCATCGAGCACGGTTGAAATAAAGGGGACGTAGACCAGCAACTGCTTCTGAGCTGGCGAAAGTCTGGCCTTCGCGGGTAATGATCACGTCACCCTGAAATAGTTCAGCAAAACCGAGTAGTACGGCGGCGTCCACGGTCGGCAGCAGATCGTCGACTTCCAGCCGCAGACGCTCGGCGAGTTTGGGCAGATCTTCGCGGCCGCCCTGGTCGGCAATGATTTCGAGCAATCCGCTCATGCCGCCGACGCGCGTATGGGGCAACAAGGAAAAGCGGGCGTTACCAGAAGTGGTGGGCGCGCGGCCGACGTCGACATTGGGATTGGTCATCACGGTGTAGATGTAGTTCACGAAAGTGGCAAATCGTGGGTTCCGGTTATTGCGAGGACGAGGGATATCAATCTCCAGTTCGCCTCGAATACAGCGCGGATTGGCACCCAGTATGACTACCCGATCGGACAGCAGCACCGCTTCTTCAATATTGTGTGTGACCAGCAGAATGCTTTTTGCCGGGAACTTGCCGGCCTCCCACAGACCGCTAATTTCACCCCGCGCCAGGAAGTTCGCGCGTTTACGCCCCGCCAAATCCCTCCAGACCGACCATCCGCAGAGCCTCCTCGGCTTTTTCTTCGGCTTCTTTGGCGACTCCGCGCGCATACAACCCGAGTTCGGCATTCTAATGCACGGTCAACCAGGGTAGCAACGCGAAACTCTGAAACACCATTGCCACGCCGGAATTTGCGCCATGCAGTTCACCGGCCGCAGTCGGAACTTGCCCGCGGCTGGGTGCGATCAACCCGGCCAGAATGCGCAGCAGGGTCCTTTTGCCCTATCTGCTTCTACCGTGTCGCCGGCCGCAGACGTCGATGCTTGGGCGATAAGGAACAGCTACGGCATCTTGGCGGCCAGCACGTCGAGTTTGTCAATCGCGGGCGCTGTCGAAAACAGATCGGGCGCTTTTTGCATCAGCGCGGCGGCGACTTGGCCTTTCAGATGCGCTTCGCGGCCCGCTTCGTCGTTGAATACGTCGAAGATGCCAAACGAGGATGGTCCCATTTGGAAGGCAAACCAGGCGATGGTGCCCGATTCGCCTTGCACGATGGGCACAGCCCCTTTCAGAAAGTCCGCCACCTCGGCTTCCTTTCCAGGTTTCGCTTCGAGTCGTGCTAACGGGGCAAACTGAATCATTTGTTTCCTTTCGATGACACTGCTCCGGTTGAAGCAGTTCTGGAAGCAGGATGCAGATACCGCGGATAGCTGTTCATGTTATTTCGGTCGCAGAGGTCGCGGAGCATTTTCTCATCGAAGAATGAGCCTGAAGGGAAGCGGTAGGGGCTTGGTTTTGGGTTCTCCTTCCGATGAATGGTAAACCGCGTTCGGGGCAGTGGGAATGTGGGAATCGCGAAAGCGATTTCCAAGGACGGTGGGAAGTGGTGGGAACCTGCTTTTGGTTTTGCACCAGTTTCCATCCGTCCGTCATTTCCATTCCCCCTTAGGCACTGCGCTGCATTTCCGCAAACAAGCTCTGCTTGGACTGTTGCATGCGCCGTGCGGCTTCGGTGTCGCTCATGCGCCGCGCTGTTTCCTGGAGTGATTTCACTGTCATGCCGCGACGCAGATTCTGTTTCGGCTGGGGTAGCGCCAGCAATGTCTCCAGCGGTGTTCGATCGCGTCGATTGCGCCGCTTTTGTTTGCCCTTGGCATCTACTTCCACCTAGGCTTGCGCACAAGGTCGATTGAAAGTTCAGATACGAATTGAAATGCTCTTGCTAGAACTGCTGAATGCGTTCCGCATGCGGTGCAGCAATGTGGCCGTAGCCCATGTGTTTACAAATCACCGGCCCGTTTTTGGCTTCCACCAAGCCGTTGTCGTTGCTATGCCGCGGGCGACTCTTGGTCTGTTCGATCAGCAGCTTGCCTAATAGGGTCGTTACCGTGTGATTTACAAACTCACTGCCGTTGTCGGAATGAAAGCCGCGCATGACAAAGGGGAATTGTTCCAGCATCGATGCCAACAGCGGCAGGAGACACGCTTCGCTAATGACCGGCGTGCAGCCGACCACCTGCCACTGCGTCACTTCATCCACCGCATCGATGTGATACACGCCCTTTATGCCCTCCCGGTCGCCCTCATGGACCGTATCTACGTGGAGATAACCGGGTCGCCCGGCGGGCTCCGGCCGACGCCGCTCCCCGATCGTGACCAGGGCCGGCCGTGTCTTGGTGAAGTGCGAACGCCGCTCGCGCTAGGCCGCCTTCTTGCGCAAACGATAAATCTGCGCCGACGAACTGCCGGCCAACCGCTCATAGCCGGTGTGGCCATATTCCTGGTACTTCCGCCGCGGAGCCTGGCTGGTTGCCGGACCGCTCAGCTGCCGCAAAACGCTTGTCACCCACTCGTAACTCTGAGGCCGACCCTTCGCCTCGAACTGCAATCCTGACTGGCTCCAGAAACTTCCGGATCTGCTCCGGGTTCAGCTTCTCTCCATCCTGCATCCTGATGTTCAATACCCAGCTTGCAGGCTCCTACCCGAAATCCCTCCAGGCTTATCTTGTGTGAGAATCAAACCTTTCTTTCAGGCTCATCTTGCATGAGAAAAGACTCGCGGTTGCATAAGTTGCAACGGAACCGCTATGATTCTTCTTCCAGCCCCGTTCGCTCGCCAAGTTTACTTTTAAGCTCTTTGGAGGACTTTAGCGTGAAGTTAAGCTTGTCTCTCATTCTGTTTGCGTCGGTGCTGGCAGCCGCGGATTTGCCGGGCGCAAAAGCTGCGGGAGATGCATCCTCGCCGAACTCCTGGAGCCCTGGGGCAGCGGCTAAGTATCTGGATGGACGTCAACTCTGGTGGCAGAAATGGCCGGTTTCGCAGCGTGATCATGCGACGGCTTGCGTGTCGTGCCACACTGCGGTCCCCTTTGCTTTAGCACGTCCTGCCTTGCGTAGCGCACTGGGTGAGACCGCTCCAACCGCAGCGGAGGCGTTCTTAAACGAGGGTGTCGAAAAACGCGTTCGTCTCTGGAAGGAAGTCGAGCCATTCTACAAAAATTCGGACAAAGGGCCGACGAAGACGATTGAATCGCGCGGCACCGAATCCGTTTTGAACGCTTTGATACTAGCCAGCAACGACACGTACGAACAACGACACAGTGAAATCACGCGCGCCGCATTCGACAACATGTGGGCGCTGCAGTTACAATCGGGTCCGCAAAGCGGCGCATGGGATTGGCTGAACTTTCATCTCGCTCCCTGGGAGTCGGACACCGCGCAATATTATGGAGCGGCCCTGGCAGCGGTTGCGGTGGGGAATGCGCCGAGCGGATACTTCACGAGCTTCCAGGCCAACCTTCAGTTGCTACGAAGCTACTTACTGAGTCACTTCGCTCAGCAGCCGGTGGCAAATCAACTGCTGGTACTGTGGGCGGCCTCAAAATCGGCCTTAATGTTGCCGATGGAGATGCGCGCCTCTTTGCTCGATTCGCTATATACGCAGCAGCGTCCGGATGGCGGTTGGAGTCTGGCGACGCTTGGGCCGTGGAAGCGGGTAGATAAGACTGTGCTGCCTGTAGCGTCGGATGGTTATGCGACAGGGCTGACGACGTTTGTTCTGGAACAGGCCGGTGTGCCGAAACAGGAATCTCACCTGCAAAAAGGGCTTGCCTGGCTAGTGCAGAATCAGGATAAAGAGCATGGGTCGTGGTTTGCTTACTCGATGAATAAAGAACGTGTTCCCACTTCCGACGTTGGACGATTTATGAGCGATGCGGCCACTGCGTACGCGGTGCTGGCGCTCGAAAATCACCGCTAAATGAGCCGGCTATTTGCTGGAAGTTTTTTGCTTCGATAGCGTGTAACCGGCCTTCATGGCGTCGGCTTCGGTCATGTACTGACCCTTTTTCGTCTTGCCATACCAGCGGTCTCCGGCCTTATGATAAACCTTTGTTTCCGGGTTGACCCACACCATACCGGGACCACCTGTCTGGTTTCCGATGGGCGCTGTCGAGGCTCTCTTGGAATTGGCGCTGGAACGGGTCGTAGGTGTGCTGGCGGTGGTTGGGGCGCTTGCTGCAGCTGCGCTGGGAGCAGCGGCGGAGCCTCCGGCCATGACCATAGGGGTGATGGAGCTAACCGTCTTGGCCGGGACACCCGCCTTGGATAGATCGGCGAGCGAGGAGTACGGTCTGCCGGCAATAATCTTCTTTGCAGTGGCCGCGCCGACGCCTGGCAGAGCTTCAAGCTGACTTTGGCTTGCGGAGTTCAGATCCACTTTCGCGCCGTTCGCGGGTGCCTGCTTCGAGCTTGCCTTTGCAGCCGTGCTACGTGAATGTGACTTCTTGGCCGTTGTGGTGGCCGTGGTGTCCTGTGCGGTCTGGACTGCGCTTGCGGGCGCGATGCCCGACGAGAGAGCAAGGGCTGTAAGCGCCATCGGAACCACGAACCATTTTTGAAGCTTCATCATGTTGATCTGTACACCCTTTTTGTAACGAAACGAACTGATCTTAAGAAGCATATAAGGCGACGTCAAGTCGTTGCAAGGTCGAGCCAGCCAAAAAGTACCAGGTCCCCGCAGGGCGTCCCCTATGATGTATAAGAGACTTGCGTCAGGCAGGCCCGGGTGGCGAAATCGGCAGACGCAAAGGACTTAAAATCAATTCTGGAACTCGGGTCAACTCGCCCTGCGCTTTATTAATCATGTACTTAAGTAGTGCGTTTGATAGTGGCAGGAGAGCCTCCTCTACGTCGGGTGGTCATACTATTGGGCATACCTCAGCGACCGCCCCACCCGTGTTCTCTCACCAGATTCGAGGGCCCATCCGCCTACCCACCCACCCCCAGAAGCCACCCGGTTCGCTGAGCGAGATAAGGCGTCAAATGCGCCGCGTTCAGCCAGCGAAGGTGGTCCTTTCTTCTGCATCCGTCTAAGATCAAGGAAGTCGTTCTGGAGCGGCGGAGTCGTAATGCTTCATTTAGAAATGCCGGAGACGCCCAATGGTCTCTTCGGCAGGAACGGCTAGAGTCATTCGGAGGAAGACAGGTCGGTAGTGCAAGTGCGGGAACGAGGATAGGCTTTCCGGCAGATGACTCAAATCGTCTTGGACTGCTAAAGAAAACCAGAGAACTCAAACGGCTTAGGCTTGCTGTCACCATCAGATTGAGCGTTCAACCGTGGGTAAAGCTCCCTCATGGCTGCCGGATCGCCAGTCCTGTAGGCTTGGGCCAGTAAAAGCAGCTTCCTTCGTGCCACCAAGGGATCTGGACCATCAGACTTTCGTAGATCCTTGTCAGTTGTAATTAGGTTTTGGCCCATTGCCATATTTCGCCCGCGATCTCTCCTTCAATGGATTGGACTGCTGAGTTATTTTTCGAAAGAAGTAAGGTGACTAAAGGTCTCAGGGTCGTATTCACGCCCGGTCAATTCACGAAATTTTTCCTTGACCCCCTCTGTGCCACCTTCCTCAAATGCCTTTATTAGCAAGTTAAGTTTTTCACTCGCTCCTGGCGGCGGAACCAAGTCTGGTAGCTTCGCATGTTCCTCACTCGACACCGTATCTCGCATACCTCGTCTTTTAGCCTCTCTCCGTAGGGTGACATCAAATCGACGCGGCTAACGTGATACAACTTTGAAAGGCCGTTTGGCGGTGGATAATGGACCGTCACCCTTTCCGGGATCTGGAGACGACAGGAGACCCTTCAGTAAGCGGCTTTTGTAGAGTCATTTGGTGGAAGAGTTTGCCGTTCCACCGCGCAAGTGCCGGGAACGTCTATCGTCTTCCCGGCAAATGACTTTTAGGGCTGGAGTGCTTAGGGCTTATGAGGCTTGCCGTTGACCATACTAAACTTTCTGCCGCGCAACGGACCTACGCCACCAATAAACTGATGACCGTTAGGGCCTGGTTCCTCGTTTGCGTCTATCAAATTCGGATATGGTTTTCCCGTAGGCCCGATCAGCAATTTGTCTGGTGGCATCTCAGTCTCGGTGATCTTCTTGTGCTCTGATAAATTCTCCCCTGACTCTTTAACGTAGCGGTCGGGTTTTATCTTTTTCAAGAATTGTTTCCACATTCTTGCCTAAAATTTGCTCGGAACTACTACAAGGGATTTGGTATGTTGACCTTCTCAACGCCGGAGAAGTCGATCCAGCCAGGACCGACGCTGCTGGGAATTCGAGCGCATCACGTCAACGCCAATAAGCTGTATCGAGAGAGGTCGGCCCGGATTTTCCGTAACGTCGATCAAAGTCCGATATGGTTCGCCGGTAGGACTCAATACCTGCCTCCCGAGTAGTACCCCCGTCTTTGGGCAGAAAAGCTCCTTCCCCAACGTACCTCTGTGTCTCTTGATCTGTGAGTCCATGTTTATTTAATAAGGCGGTTTGGACTAATCAGCTAGTGAACTTAGCATTCTTCTTACCTTTACGGATTAGACCCGCCCCAATAATCTGAAAAGCGTTGGGGCGTCCTGGCCCCCCCGTCACGTCCCTCAAACGCGGATATAATTTGCCGGTATGATCCACGAGCGGTTTCCCTGGTAGGCGCGTCTCAGGTTGTTGGGTGTTCCGTGAGGTCGTCTTCAACCCCGAAGAGTTCTCTGCTTCCATTGATAACTTGATTTCCCGAACCGCGGCTTAAGATAGCGTTTTAACTCTTTGCGGTTTTGCCGCCGAGACTGAGCGTATTCTTCCGCTATCCGGTCCGACTCCTTCCGGTAAGCGTGATTGCTCGCCTCAAAGTCGTCTGTCTCGTTAACCGCTTGGAACGCGACTAATGCGACGAAAACTATGAAGGCAACGGGTTCGTGTAACATCGTTTCTGTAATTTGACTCCGAGGCAATTCGGGAATGTTTTGTTGTGGGCCGTAGCGAAGGCGAGCGAAGCGGATAGCTAGAACAAAACGAAGGGGCTCTTGTTTTGGCGGGCCAAGTTTGATTTCCTTTTATGAACGACCAAATTCATGACAAGGAGCAAACAATGGCCCACCAGGCTGACGATAACGTAATTGAGAATGTGGTTCAACTGCTTTGTGAAAGCGGGCTTTCCCACATGGCGGATGCGATGCGGCTGATGCTGAATGAGGCGATGCGCATCGAGCGTTCCCAGGCGCTCGATGCCGGCCCGTACCAACGGACCGAGAAGCGGCGCGGGTATGCCAACGGCTTCAAGCCGAAAACTCTCAGCACACGGGTAGGCGAAC
The DNA here is from genome assembly GCA_965277435.1 of Bryobacteraceae bacterium. Classification (GTDB taxonomy): domain Bacteria; phylum Acidobacteriota; class Terriglobia; order Bryobacterales; family Bryobacteraceae; genus Bog-105. The sequence goes on from OZ255821.1 coordinate 1,255,063, forward strand.
TCGCTTTGCAAGTGCCCCAGGTACGAGGCGAGATCGAGTTCTATCCGTCGGCTCTGGAGCGCGGCGTGCGGAGCGAGCGGGCACTGAAGTGCGCCATTGCCGAGATGTACGTTAAAGGCGTATCGACCCGGAAGGTCACGGCGGTGATGAGCGAGTTGTGCGGGTTGGAAGTGTCCAGCACGCAGGTGAGCCGGGCCACCCGGTTGCTCGATGAGGAGCTGAACGAGTGGCGCAACCGGCCGCTCGGGGAGGTGCCGTATGTGTTCCTGGATGCGCGCTATGAAAAGGTCCGGCACGGCGGTGCGGTAGTTTCTTGCGCTGTGCTGATGGCCTTTGGGGTCGATGAAAGCGGGCGTCGCACGGTATTGGGCGTGAGCGTGTCGTTGAGCGAAGCGGAGGTGCATTGGCGCGACTTTTTCGCCAGCTTGCAGGCGCGCGGATTGTCCGGTGTGCGTTTGCTGATCAGCGACGATCATGCCGGCCTGAAAGCGGCGCGGGAGGCCCGCTTTCCCGGCCTGCCTTGGCAACGCTGCCAGTTTCATCTCCAGCAGAATGCCGGTCACTATGTGCCTCGGCTCGAGATGCGCCGTGAAGTTGCCACCGATCTGCGGGCCATCTTCGAATCGACGGATCGGCTGGATGCGGAACGCCGTTTGCGCCAGACCGTGGATAAGTATGCGCAGCGCGCACCGAAACTGAGTGCCTGGTTGGAGGCTAACGTGGCCGACAGCTTCACTGTGTTTACTTTTCCACCGACGCACCGTCGGCGCTTGCGTACTTCGAACTTGATGGAGCGAGTCAGCAAAGAACTGAAGCGCCGCACACGCGTGGCCACCTTGTTTCCGAACGAAGCCTCCCTGCTTCGTCTCGTCAGCGCGGTGCTCATGGAGATTAGTGAGGAATGGGAGACCGAGAAGACTTATTTGGGAATGAATAACTTGCACCCGTCCGAACAAGATTAACCGAATTTACAGAAAGGATGTTGCTTTATCGGCTACAGCAATTCCAGCGTATTGCATTCTAGTAGTTTTTCACAACAGCTTGTTGGCAAGAAGTCAAACCTGTCTGTACAGGCCAATACCCCGGGGCTTTTGGTGAAACTCAGTTGTACGTCTACTTAGAGGCATACAAGCAGCAGAGATGCGTTCGCTTGAACTTAGGCTCGTGGACGGAACTACATCTAGTCTAAAAAGCTTTGTCCAACGGTGCAGCATCTAGAATTACTGAATTTAGTCAACACGAACTGGTTCCGCTCCAGGCTAAATTCGTCGTTGATGAGCTAAGCGTTTCAGAAAATCAGTCTATTATTGACATCGGCGTCCTGTCCCAACGCGGCATGAGCGCAATGTTTGTGGGCGGCATTAGGCGCCACTTCGCTGATGAGAATGATCCCGGCGCAGCGGCGCGCGCATTTAGGAGCGGATCACGTGTGGAAATCCCTGTGTTGTATAACATGCCTTTTCTGGAAAGTTCCAACCAGCCTCACCTTGTTATTGCTATGAACCCGACGCTATGGGAGCAGCCTTCGTGGCTTTTGTTCATCCTGATCATTGCAGTTCTCACCTAGTGGGAAATAGGAGGAGCCGTTTCTCTCTTCCTCTTTCTTCGCAAGATACTTCAAGAATGGCGAAAGATGATCCGCAGATGCTCAAAGTTCCACAGATTCAATCCGTCCCAATAATTTCCATCTGAGTCTGCGCCTTTGCTTTACGGCGTCACGAGCGGTGGCTCGCCCTATCTCTTCCATGCGCACGTCAGCGATATCGGCCACCAACTGGTTGTCGGCCCGATCGGTTCAGGAAATACCACTTGGTTGGCTGCGGGAGCGGCCCAATGGTTTCGATTCCCAGACGCCCAGGTATTTGCTTTCGACAAAAAGAAAACGCTCTATACGCTGTGCAAAGCCATGGGCGGGGACTTCTACGACATCAGCCCTGATAACCCGGACATGAAGTTATGCCCGCTTCAGGATCTGGACACCCCATCGGACAAAGATCGAGCGGCTCAAGGCATCGAACTACTCCTGGTACAGAACGATCTCAAGATGAACCACGCCATTCGGAACACTGTGAGGCAGACGATTGAGTTTCTCTCTGACCAGCGAGAGCTGCGGTCACTTACCGATTTCCACATGGCTGTGCCCTCAAGAGAAGTGAAGGATGCGCTGGAGGTGTATCTCGGCGGGATCTTAGACGGCGACAGCGACAACCTCTCTATGAGCCGATTCTGTGTATTCGAGATGGACGAACTCTACCGGATGGACAAGAAGACCATGAATGGCGCTTTGTTTTACATCTTTGGGAAGATCCGACGGCGGTTGCGGTCTGACGTTCCCACGCTTGTCACCGTGGATGAATTCCGAGAGGCGCTCTCCCATCCCATGGCCGCTCAGGCTTTTGATGAGTTCCTCTTCGAGGGACGCAAGTTGAATATGGCGGTGTGGCTGGTTGTGCAGGAGCTCTCGAAAGTCTTGGCGTCGCCGTTGAAGAACGCAATCATTCAGGAATGCTTCACGAAAGTCTGTTTGCCGAACCCACAAGCAATTTTTGACGGGGCCGCGGATTACGAGGCGCTCGGGCTGAATGCAACCGACCGGGAACTGATCGCGCATGCGGAGCCCAAATCCCATTACTACGTGACCTCGCCGGATGGAAAGAGGATGATCTCTCTCGAACTCGGCCGCGTGGCACTGTCTTTCCTGGCAACCTCAAGCGACCGCGAAGTAGTCGACTCGCTGATCAAGCGCGAAGGAGCGCACTGGCCCGCTGCGTGGCTTCGCATGCGCGGGCTGCAAGATTGGGCCGAACTACACGAAAGCCTTACCATTCCTGCCGCAAAGGAGGCGGCGGCTTGTGCGTAAACACGGATGGATCACTGTTCCGATGTGTTTGTCTTTACTTTGCGTACCGGTGCAAGAAGCGCGGGCGCAGTTTTGGAATCCGCTTGGCGCAACGGAAGTGACTCAGCTTCTCAACCATGCGCAACTCGCTATGACGTACATCAAAGAAGCGCAAACCGCTCTGAATGCGATTCAAATGGCTCAGATGATGGTTCGCGAAGGTGTCAATCTTGCGCCGCATCCTAGCACCAACATTTCCGATGACCTGGGCATGTTATCGAGCATCCTGCTGCAGTCGCAGGGGTTAGCTGGCGATATGGCGTAGATGGATGCCGCTTTCCGGCAAACCTACGGCATCTACAGCGGTCCGGATGCGGCCATGGATTACGCTCTGCAATACAACAACTGGGCGAACACGACGCTCAACACGATCCGAGGCTCCGTGAACGCGGCTGGATATCAGGGGAGCATGCTGCAAAACGAACAGATGTGGATGACGCAGATCCAGACGATGAATCAGACAACGATGGGCCGGGATCAATCGCTCCAGCTCGGCAACACGATCGCGACTGAGGAAGTGGCGCAACTGCAGAAGCTTCGACAACTCATGATCGCCGATATGGGCTCGAAAGGCGCGTTCGCAGCACAGCAAGTGAACACCCAGCAGGCGCAACAAGCCGCTCAACAGAATGGCTTTGCTCATGCGGACTGGGCCGCTGACGGGAGGACATGGTAATGAAACAGGCTTTTACCTTTGCGTCGTTGATTGCGGTATCGTTCTTGACCGGCTGCTACGACCCCCACGCTCAAGATTCACCAATCGTTCGCGAGGTGCAAGCAGCCGGCGCAGGCAATCTGTCCATGTTTACATACCAGGGCTTGGCAGAGTGGTTTCACATCGCCCTGCTTTCACCAAGAAGATATATGCCGAATGCGTTTCTGTCGCGCAGAACGCACCGGCGAATTGGACGACAACGGCGGAGGGCACCACTTGTCATGCGGCCCAGGTGATGCTGCCACCGCCGGATATCACGGCGGATACACGGACATGGTGAACACGCGACTAGTTACTCCCGCCGCAGTTCTGCTGATGTTTGCGTCGACAATGGCCTGGGCGCAGCTCCAGCCGGTGGTGCCGCCACAAGGCGTACTGCCTCCGCCGCCGAATCCGATCATCACTGATCCGTCGCAATTGACCGCTGTCTACCAAAATATGATTGGCAATTGGTTTTCGGCAGTTGCTCCGTACGCCTATGACCTGTTCTACGCGTTAGCTGGTCTGGAGCTGGCTGTCTTCGGCTGGAATCTCTGGATGAATTATCACGGAGACATTCGAGCCGCTCTCATGATGACCGCGAACAAAATCCTGATTCTAGGTTTCTTCCTTTCGCTCTTGATGAATGGCCAAAGCTGGATGGGAGACATCATCGATATGTTTGTCAGCATCGGCAAACAGGCGAGCGGCATTCCAGGGTTAGGTCCGAGCACCATGCTGCTACAGGGCTTTAAGATCTTTGGGACATTACTCTGGCAAGCCACGAAGACCGGTTTGATGTTGGATTTTCCGACTGCAATTTCCCTGATCTTAGCGGCTCTGGTGATCTGCTTCGCTTTCCTGGTCATCACATTCCAGTTCATCGTGACCCAAGTGCAGACCTTCTTAGCCATTGGCATGGGCTATCTGTTTCTCGGTTTCGGCGGTTCTCGTTGGACTACCAATTACGTCGAGCGCTACTTCGCGTTCACCGTCGCAAGCGGGGTGAAGTTGATGGTGCTCTATATGCTGGCGGGTGCCGCGTGGCCGCTAACGAACACGTGGATCACCAGAGCGCAACAGAGCCCGTTTTCGGCGGCGAGCGTAGAGAGCTGCTGGGTCATCATGAGCGGCGCGATCCTGTATGCCGGTATTGTCTGGTTCGCCAGTTCGCAAGTCTCCCAGCTTTTCGGGGGATCACCGAATCTGTCTCACAGTGACTTCGTCACTTTTATGGCTCCTGCCATTGGTGCAGGCGTCCAAGCTGGACTCATTGCCGCCGGTGTTGTCACCGCGGGGGCCACTGCTGTTGCCGGAGCGGCTGGAGCGGCTGCGGTCGGAGCCGGGAGGGCAGCGGGAGGTGTGGCGGGCAGTGCAGCCGGAGCTGCGGTTAGGGGAGCGTCTCCGAGTGGTGCGACTCCATCTCAGCCATCGGCAGGTGGCCTGACTTCCGCCGCGGGCAAAGCAGCAGCGTCCATGGCACAGACAGGTGCTTCGGCTATCGGTCGTATGCCTGGTGGAGGATCACATGGCACACCGCCGCAGTTCAACGGTTTTCATCACTAGGAACTAACAGAAGAGGGACCATGCAGGCAGTCACCACAGAACGAACGGGCGAAGTGTGCCTTGACGAGGGAACACGCCGAGCCAAACGAATTTTTGAAGAGATCTGGAGCAATCCGGTTGCCGCCAAACAGAATTGGCAACGAATTGCATTTCTCGAAGCAGTCATCATTCTCTGCGCAGTTTGCTGGCTCGGTTACTTGGGACAACTACCTAAACAGGTTCTCTACGTGGTAGACCGCGACAAAGCCGGCAGTGTCGCGTACGCCGGTCCTGCCAAGCCGGTCGACATGAACGCAAAGACTTGGGACCTGGTCAAGGTTCAAGCGCTCAAGACGTTTCTCGAATCCTGGCGTACGGTCACAACGGATCGAACCGCTCAAGCCAACGATTGGGACCGGGCCTTCCTGTTTGTCGGAGATGGCAGCCAGGCTAAAGGCGCGCTCAATTCCTGGTTCGAGCAGAACGACCCTCTCAAACGCGCCAACAGCGGTGAACTGGTCAGCGTGCATTTCAAGACGTTCGACGTAGCAGGCTCCCACACCTTTGGAATTTGGTGGGAAGAGACGACCACCTCTCTGGCGGGCCAAGTGACCTCCCTGAAGACTTGGCGTGCCCGCGTTACGTACGACATGCACATTCCCAGCTCCGAAAAGGCTCGGGAAGAAACAGTCTAGGGTTATTGATTACCGAATTGAGTTGGGAGCAAGTGCAATGACAAGAGCTTGGATATTGAGCCTTTCGATTGGCGCATTCCTCGCACATGCGCAACAGCAGCAGCCGATGCCGAACGCGACGGCGTACCGGCAAGCGGCAAACATCTTGCAAGGCGATCCGGGTCAGCCCGTTAGCGCTCAGCCAACGAAGCCGAAGCGCGAGGGCCGCTCGGTTCCGCAGATCCAAGGCACGATCAACAGCGGCTCTCTCGAAGTCGAACGCCAGGCCCCTTTGCCAGCGAATGCCCGGCTTGCTCTGGCCCTTTCGGAAGGCTGGCTCAACGGCGGCCCGCCGCCATTGACCGGACCAGATGGGCGGGTGCTTTATGTCTATGGCCAAGGCGTCCCCACGGTCGTGTGTGCCGTCCTGCAGGTCTGCGAAATCGATCTGGAAGCGGGCGAAATTCCGAAAAAGGATGCGCTCGATTGGGGCGATCATCGGTTCGAAGTGAGCACCAGGACCGCCGGCAGCGGAGCTAACGAGTTCACCTATCTGGTGCTCAAACCGACTGAGCCTGGTCTCGACACCACGATGACTGTCGGGACGAACAAGCGACCGTACTATGTGCGACTGGTCTCCACCAGCCACGATCACATGGCGAGAGTCGGATTCAGTTATCCCGGAGAAGACGAAGCGAAGAAAAAAGCAGAAGCGGACGCCAGGAGAGCAAAGACCGATCGAGAACAGGCCGAAGCAGCCAGATTGGCGGCGCTCAGCACGTCGAAACCGATTCGGAATTGGAAATACCGCGTCAAGCTTCACGGCAAAGATGCTGCCTACCTCCGGCCCGAAAGGATCGGGGACGACGGCATTCACACCCACATCGTTTTTTCGGAAGAAACGCGGCACCGCGGCTTGCCGGTCGTGCAACTCAAGGATGCCCGAGGAGCAATTCCGGCGAATGCTCGCTGGATGGGAATGAACTCGTTGTGGACGCGCTGTTCGAACATGCCTGCGTTTTGGAAGGTGTCGGCAGAGCCCAGCAACGTGCCTGCATCACCAACGAAGGATTGATTCCAGGGAGTGCCTCTCATGGCAACGGGAATCAACCTGTCGGGCCGTATCCCGGCCATTGTGAGGCCGATCTCCGGCAAGGTGTTCATTGTCGGAATCGCCCTCGCTCTCTTTCTGATTGGAGCCGTGGTTTTCGGTTTCTGTTATCGCATCAAGCGCCAGGAGCGGATGAAAGAGGCGCAACAGACACAGACGGTCGCTTCCGACGCCGCGACAAGTAATCGGGAGCAGATCGAGGGCGGCCAGCCCACGCCGCCTTGGACCTTATCCGGTCTGCCTATCGGGACATCGCAAAGCGTCAACGGTCAAACGACAAGTGCTAGCGTTGCGCCCGCTGGCAGTGCTCCTAATCAGAAGGTCGCTCCGGCGTATCAGCCGAGTTACTATCCCACTTCTTCCGTTGCTTCCATGAATGGCCCAGAACAGCTTCGCGCGGAGGCGTTGAGCCGCCAGATGGAGCGCGATCAGCAAGCCAGGGAAGCGCCCACAGGCATGCAGGATCAACGCACTACTGGCGCGCAAGCTAACGCTTCGTCTGCGCTGGATGCGGCTCAGAATGACCTCGCGCGTATTAACTCCATGCCGCCCCCATCGTCGCCAGCGCTTTATCCTCCATCCTTTCCGCCAGGCGTATCCGGGCTGGCTGAAAACGAGGGTGCGCAGGCTGTTCGAAGTCAGAATGACCAGACGGGAAAGCGCCAGTTCGGCGATAGCGGAGAAGGCGCTGGCGACGATTATCTGAAAACGACCCGGACCCCTCCGCTGAGTCCTTGGGTCGTCCAGCGCGGAACGGTGATTCCCGCTGCTCTTCCCAACAATGTAGTGTCCGATCTTCCCGGTGACTTGATTGCCGAAGTGGTGCGCGACGTTTACGATTCGCCCAGTCAAAAGTATGTTGAGATTCCAGCTGGCTCGCGCCTGGTCGGTGAATACAACTCCAGCGTGAGTTACGGACAGAACCGGGTTCAGATCGTATGGACCGCTGTTTACTTTCCCGACGGCAGTTTCATCGACCTGGACCGTATGCCGTCGCATGCTTCAGACGGCTCGGCCGTCCTCCAAGATCAGACAGACAATCACTGGAAACGAGTCATTGCCGGAGTCGCTCTCAGCTCCATCCTTTCAGCCGGTCTCCAGCTCTCTCAGAACCGCACGAACGGGAGCGTCTTAAACTACCCGTCCACCGGCCAAGTGATCGCTTCCGGCGTCGGTACCCAAGCTTCGCAATTGGGAGAGCAGCTTACCAACCGAAACCTGAATATCCAGCCGACGTTGAAGATCCGGCCCGGTGAGATCTTCGCTGTCTCAGTCAAAAAGGACATCATCTTTCCCGGCCCTTATGAGCCGATGGCGACCAAGTAAATCGAGCCCTGTATGAACGCTCACCCAAAGAAACCCATGTTCCTGACTTGCGCACTGATCGCCGTCTGTTATATCGCGACAGACTCGCTGCTTAAAGCAGCACGGCTGCATATCAATTTCAGCAATTCTGTACCGGTCGGGTTGTACCAGGAAGCTCCTGAACTGTCCGATGGCTACGCCGGAATCTGCCTTCCCACAAAGATCGTCAAGCAAGCCATTCATGCCGGGTTAGCAATCGATCCGGGCTCTTGCCCGGGTGGGCTTGAGCCGATCCTAAAGCCCGTGCTTCGGGCGACTGAGACAAGTCCAATCCGATACGACATGGACGGCTTTTCCGTCGACGGAAAGCTGCTCCCGAACACCGCGCCAAAACCTCGCTCGAAGACAGGCGCACCGCTCCCGCACGCTCGCTTTGGGATTTACCGCAGCGGTCTTTGGGCCATCAGCGACTTCAACGCAAGCAGCTTCGATTCTCGTTACTTCGGGCCGGTCGATCCGGCCACCATTCAGTTTCGCGCCAAGCCAGTCTTGACTTTTTAGAAAGGGAAACAAAGCCACATGCAAATCACCATCAAACCGCAAGATCGAACCAAGCCGGAGAAGCTCGAATTACAACTTCATCCTGCCCTTATCAAGCGCCTGCAGGATTACGCCAGGTCGCTGAATGATAGCGACCTGAATTACGTCGCGGCCCAGATCTTCGAGCAGGTCCTTCCCGCCGAAAGAGGATCGAAACGGGCCAGGACGGAACCGGCTTACAAGCCGAAGAAAGAAGCAGTTGTGAAAGCGGCATAAGAGCAAAGGAGGATCACACCATGGCATTCACATTTGAGAGCTTTCGAAATCTGCTCAGCGGTCATAAGACGGAGCAGGTTCAGCCAACTTTTACGCCCGCATCCGGTCGCGAATTGGAGCAAGTCAGAGATCAGCTCCTAGGGTCCGCTCTGGAGATTAAACAGGCTTGGGCAAACGACCTCATAGAAGGCCACGCGCCGGCTGAAGTAATAGACATCTACCACCAGGGTCGCCTCGACCAAATCAACGCAACTTTCGACGGTCTTCGCCAGCTAAACCCGTCGATCACAGCAACGCTCAACGGCGAAGAATTCCGCGCGGCAGCCTACCGTCAAGCGCAGAACGAACGCGACGAACAAGCTCGCCGCGAGAGCTATGCGCACACTGAGGTGACGGAGCGTTCAGTCTCACATTCGGGACAGCTCGGTCAAGCTGCTTTCGAGCAGGAAGAAGCTGAGATGGACGCTCGCGAGGAATTGCTTCATAACCTGGAGGAACGATATGCACCGGAACCTTACGAAGAGAGGGGCCTCTCGGACAGTGAGATCGAAACCCGGGACCGCATTTACGACATGGATTGGAGGGCTGCACAGAAAACCGCATTGCGAGAATTGCAGGAGCTTGAGCAGAAGAATCCCGGCCTATCCTATGCCGAATTGTTGGGTCGATACGAGACCGAAGTAGAGCCTCAAACGGAAGAATCGGCTCAGGAAATTGTCGCGTCGCAGCTTCCCGAAAACGTCTCGGTACTACTTGGCGATCAGGAAGAAAACATCCGCCAGGAATGGCAGCAGGACCTGCAATCGGGCCGCCAAGACCAGCACGATTTGGAGACCTACTTCGCCGGTAAAGTCGACCAGCACAACACTATGATCGAGCTTGCAGTCGAGGCCAATCCGAAGCTGCAAGAGACTCTCCCGCCACAGATCAATTACGAGCAGATTCGGCAAACGATTCAGGAGCAAAATCAACAGCAACAGCGATCGCCAGCGCAAGCTCTGGAGATGGCAATTTAGTCATGTATCGGAGCCTGCAAGCGTCAGCTAAAACTCGCTATCCGGGAGTGTGTTTCTCGCTTCGCGACCGAAGCTTTTGTGGTCCCTGGGGGTGCTCGTGCTTCGCACGCCATGATCACAACGATAGGGCACCCCTTGCAGGTACACAGCGGGCTACCATGCACATTATTGGCCTTCTTGTATTCAGGTAGCTCGCTGTAGACCCTCTTTTTACTAGGAAAATAGGCATCCACAATGCACAAAACTACTCGAGTGAAGACACTTATCATTACCGCGTCAACCAAAGTAACTCCCGAGGAAGATCGGCGCATTCGAGAGCATGCAACGAGCTGCGGACTAACGAAAAGCGAGTGGTGCAGGCAGGTACTTCTGGAGACTCTTGATGCATCTCAGGGAACGCGATTATTGCTCTCCGAGTTCCTTGCTTTGCGCACCGTTTTTCTTCGGCTGCATGCCGATCTTTTGCAGGGTATCGATCCGTCCGATGCAAGGCTAAAAGCCGTGCTCGACAGAGCCGACTTAGATAAATTCAACCAAGCCGAAAACCGAATCACCACCTTTCACGCCCGGCACCTTTTGAGTGCGGCAAAACAAGCCTGAGAAAGCAACTGCATAATGACCGAAAATCAGAACCGCACAGCATTGCCGTGGCGTTTTCCCGTCTTTCGCTTATTGGGATTAGTCTGCGCTATTGCGTGCTCCTACCTGACCATCCAAACGTGGCAATGGTCGAGGAGTCCGCTCGAAGAGTTTTACTTCACGAAGTATGCCTGGCTGAGCGTGACTCCCAACCTGTCGCATGCTCATTTCGCCATCAACAGAGGGTTACCCCCAACAAGGTCGTTTGCGGTCGCATTTGTTGGCGAGACCGTCGCAACCGAGGCCAATTTCTCCAGACTGCGCGGAATGTTTCAGGTACGTAGATTTCAGATGGAGCCCAAGGCTTTCCAGGCTTGGCTGAGAAGCCATATTTACTCAGGTGAATCGCTGGTTCAGGTGGCTTGTGTTCCACTGTATGCGGCAGAGACCTTCCTGGTGTTGTTTTTCCTTGCAGGAAGTTGCCTGGATTTTCGGGAGCGCTCTAAAGCGCGGAAGGGCCTTATTCTGCGTGGCCCGGGACTCATAAGCCGCTTCCGTTTCAACCGAAAGACCAAAGGCAATGGTCTGGCTTTCCCCCTCACGAACCGCCGCAATCTGATCGAGTTCTGTATGCCGGGAGAATCCGGCAAATACCTCCGGCTTCAGCGCGAGAAAGAAGCATTGCACATTCAAATCTCAGGCGACACGGGATCGGGCAAGAGTTCGCTCATCCGGGAGATTCTTTACCAGGTGGAGGAGCGGGGAGACGAGGTCGCAATCGTCTTCGATCCCGGCCGCGAGTACATTCAGGAATTCTTTCGCGAAGATCGCGGGGACTGGGTTCTGAATCCGAAAGATGAACGATGCCCGTACTGGCCCATCGGGGACGAGGCAACGGACGAAGCCGACGCCACTCCGGTAGCGAATGGCTTCTTCCCGGATGGCCCGACGGTGCAGAAATTCTTTCTGTCGCACACGCGAGCGATTTTCGCGTATCTGCTGGCCAGATACAAGCCCACTGTCAACGAGTTGGCCTACTGGATGGCACACCCGGAAGAGATCGACAAGCGCGTGAAGGGAACCGAGCACGCTCATACGCTGACGGCCAACGCCGCGCCGCAACGCGCCGGTATTCTCGGCACTTTGAATGAAGCAGGCAAGCCGCTGCGCATGATGCCTTCCCACAGTGAAGGACGGCGTGTCTGGACGGCAAAATCCTGGTCGGAGAATCGGCAGGGTTGGATTTTTATTACCTCCACTCCGGAAACACTCGATGCTCTCCGTCCGATACAAAGTCTCTGGCTCGACATGCTCATCCTAAAGCTGCAAACCAGCGAACCGAAAGCCGGGCAACCTCGGGTGTGGATGGTTCTGGATGAATTGGCTTCGCTCAATGCGCTGCCTCAGCTGCACAGCGCTCTTACGAAGCAGCGGAAATCCGGCAATCCGATCGTGATTGGCTTTCAGTCGATGAGTGATGTCGACGCGCTCTACCCGAAGCAGTCGGAAACGATTCTGTCTCAGTCCTACTCGAATTTCGTTCTCAGAGTCCGCGACCCAAGAGGTGCAAAGCATCTCAGTGATCTGATTGGCAAAGCCCAGTTGGAAAGGATCCGTGAAAGCATCCCTGCCAAGCTCTTTATGCGCTCTGGGCAGGGCAGCTACAGCACAGAGCGTGTCGTGGACCCGGTCGTCATGGAATCGCAGATCCAGGGTCTGAAGAACCTCAACGGCTACTTCGTGCAAGAAGACAAAGTCGTAAAGATCCGGTTCGATTATCGGCCCAAGCGAATCATCGCGCCGGCACTCCTGGAGCGAACCATTCCGACCGCGGAGTTACGGCCGCTCGATCCGGAAGCAACCGGCGGCGAAACCGAAATGGCCGCTCGGGAACCTCCGGCTCTGGAGATCAGCAAACCAGCACCCAAAGCCCGGCTTAGAAAGGCGAAAGATCTGGTCTTGCAGCAGAACTCGGTCGATGCCGGAATGAACCTCTTCGAGTAACAGGAAAGAACATTATGGTGCACGCATCCAAGCCCCTGACTTCTGGCAAAGTCCAAAGCTATTATCGCGCTGAATATTCTTCCGCTTCTAACTCCTACTTCACGCAAGGAGGAACGCTGCAGGGGCACTGGCATGGCCGCCTTGCGGCTGGTCTCGGTTTAAGCGGCGAGGTGACAGCGGTTGCTTTCGACAGACTCGCAGAAGGCCAGCATCCCGGTAGTGGCGAACAGCTCATTAAACATCGCGACACCATCAAAACACAATCCGGAGAAGAGGTGGGCCATCGTGCTGGTTGGGACTTTACGTTCAACGCGCCGAAAACAGTCAGCTTGACCGCGACAGTTGGGGCGGATGATCGAGTCCGTCAGGCTCACCAGGTTGCTGTGAAAATTGCGCTCGATGCAATCGAGAACTACGTTCAGGCGCGCATGGGCGGGGATCACGCCGCGGAGACGACGGCGAAGTGGCTTGCCGCCACATTCGAACACGATACAGCACGCCCGGTAGACGGGTATCCGGCTCCCCATCTCCACACCCACGTCATCGTCTTCAATATGACGGAAGACCGCATGGGGCAGGCCCGTTCCCTTCAGCCCTATGAGCTGTTTCGCATTCAGTCGATGGCCACCGCCATTTATCAGAACAAGCTCGAAAGCCAGCTTCGGGGAATTGGCTACGGTATAGAGCGCGGAACCAATCACGCGCCCGATATCAAAGGCTACACGAAGGAGTATCTGGAATCGGAAAGCCTACGGGCCGCGCAGCTCCATAAGGAAATGGAAGAACGGGGCCTTACCGGGCGAGACGTGATGGTCAGCATCGCCCATCAGAACCGCGAGAAGAAGCTCATCCTGACACCTGAGGAACTTCAGCAAATCCACAAACAACATGCAGTGGAACACGGCAATCAGCCGCAGCAAGTTGTTTCCGCCGCAAGCCGTGCAAACGTCAAATCCATTCGACCCGATCAAGCCATGAGCAAGGCTGAAGCTGCTGTCTGCTTCGCCCGCAATCGCTTGGCGGAACGGACTTCTGTCTTCGAGCACTTCGAAGTCATTCGCGATGCTCTGCGGCATGCTCACGGCCGCATCGGCTTACCGGAAGTAGAAGCCGAACTGGAACGGCAGAAGGGGGCCGGAAAGTTCATTGAGGTTCAGCACATTCGTCCGAATGCTCCAGCATTTCGTTATACGACTCCCGAGCTGGTCGCCATTGAGCGCGAAACCATCCAGATCGTGCGTGATGGACAGGGCAAAGTGGCGCCCATCTGTCTGCTGGGAGAAGACGCCATCACCGCACGCTATACAAACCAGGCGAATAGTGACCGCCAGCCTGATCTGAATTCAGATCAAATCCGATTGATTCACCAGACTCTCGCCAATCGGGACGCCATCTTTGGCATACAAGGCCGGGCAGGAACGGGAAAGACCACTGCGCTGACCGCGATTCGAGAACTTGCCGAAGAGAACGGCTACAAAGCGTACGGTTTAGGTCCTACCTCACGGGCGGTCAAAGGCTTGAAGGAAACCGGTATGCCGGCCGAGACTCTGCAGGCGCATCTGTTGCCGAAGCAGCAACCGCAAACGGACGACACCCTTCGTCCCCGGCTTTACTTCGTAGACGAGACCAGTCTCGCCTCGGAAGAGTTAAGGGTGTTTTGAAGCTGCCTTACGAGGACGATTTTAATGAGACCTGGCTGAGGATTCCTGCTGCGGACCGTCAGGCGATGGAGTCTGAGATCAACCGGCGGCTTGAGGAGCTGATAGTCTCACCGAGCCCAAGTTACGGCAGCATTACCAATACCTCGATCAAAGGTGGCAAGGTAAATCCTGAGACGGGTGAAGCGGGTGATTGGAGAGGCACCCCGTTTCAATCGCTATATAGGGCTTGTAATGAGAATGCCGTAAGAGCGGGGATGCTTTACGGAAACCTTTGGAAAAAGATGATCATAGAACGCGCTGAAATGTGGATTAGAATAAGACCGGACCCCACGTTTAGGAATCGTGGGATCAACTTGGCTGGCAAGACGTATTTCTTGGGCAATAATAGTTCCGGCGTCGCGGCAACCCAAGTGACGGGATGCGCGTTTTAAGGCAAAGTGACAGCATCGCTGTAACATCTGCCGCTGTCGGACAACAAGCAATCCGATTCTCCGGTGTCTGAGTCAGACCTCTGCAGCTATTACAGACCGAGCCTCAAGTTCATGCACCGGTATAGGCCTCCGAGCCTTCACGCACTCACGCACGACAAGGGTTGCGGATCACCAGCTATGAACTTTACCGTCTCAGCAGGCAACTCACGCTCACACCGCCAGCTAAAAGCGGATGAGGCGTTTGAAGGCGGAAATTTCTGAATCTGTCAGTGGGTTCATATTCATTGTCTCCACGTGAGACACAGGGCTAGGTAGCCCAGGGCGCGAACTCATTGTCATTGGCACGTTGCTAAACTTCTCTCGTAGCCCGGTGAGCTGATTGCTGAGAATCGGGTACTCGATAAAGTAAGCCTCATCTATACCATCGAGAATTAGCAGAACTCTTCCTTTGCTCATTGCTGCCTCGAAAGTCTTTTTCTTGATACGGCTGAATTTATTCAGATATTCCACGAGTGCCTCAACAAGAGTTCGATCAGGCATCCATGTTCGCATCGGAAACAAGACTGGCGACCTTCTATTCTCGGGATCCTTGAGGAAGAGTTTGGCCCGATCTACAGCGATTGATTGAAGCCAAGTTGTCTTTCCGGTCCCCGGTTTACCTACCAGTAAAAACCCAACATCTACGAGGTGCGCAAGCCCATCGATCTCTGGTCGAGGTGCGACATCCTTCACCTGCGGCAAAGCACTTGCAAGGAACGCTTCAGTGTATTTATATATGTGCCGCTCAACAGAGCTGAGCAGCAGCAAACGAATTCTTAGCTTACGTGGAATGTCTCTGAGCGCCGATAGTTCCGATCGTCTCAAGCGACGATCGACGAAGATCAGAATCAAGACAGCTGCCAAGAGACCCGTTCCAAAATTTACGAGTATGTCGGCAAAGTGGGCTCCTTCCTTGAGAGCAATCAGCAGCATCGCTGAGCCGGCTAGACTTAAGATTACGTACAACCAAAGAGACGGCGTGAGCGCAGCCAATTCGTCTGGCTCGATGTCTGGTCTCCGCGGCAGTTCGCCCGCTGACTCCAATTCTGAGCTCAATTTTCGATCTCTCGGAAACTCGTACCTAACGGTCCGAATTAACTCTTCTTATCAGGCCGCGCCTCAATGCCATTAGACGATGCTGCACTTGAAGCGATGTCCCGTGTTGCGAACGGTTCTACATGTTAGCCGAGAATCCAAGTTGGTCCTCCTCAACACGGAAAGTTATCGTTGGTCTTGCGCGGCTCAAAAGTCGGAGAAGTGAATGGAATCTGCGAACCACACCCGGATCGGAATTTATCTTACGTGCAGCGCGATAAGCGGCGCGTGCATGCCTAGCATGTTCTGCAGATCCACAAAAAACAAGCCCACACTCGGAAACGGTGGTGCAATAGAGTATCTGATGGTTCGATGGATTAAGGGTCGACAAGGTAACCGCATACTCGACTGAACGCAGAAAGTTCCTCTTTGCGGCCTCAATGTTTCCCTGCAGAAACGAAATAAGGCCACTTCTCGCGAGAACCTCGTGATTTAACTGAGGAATGTCAAATTGTTGTGCAAGGTCAATCTCGTTACGTGCAATGTTAAGCACTCCCAGATATAAATTGGCGGTGGCAATAACGCAATACGCAGCGCATTGAGCTAAGCTGCTGCCAATTTCTTCGCCGATAGAACGCCCTGCTTGAGCTGCCTTTATGCTCTGGTCGAACGATCCCTCGTCAATGTGGAGCTCGGCTATATTGCTTAGCAACAGAGCTCTCTCTTCATTCAATGAGATTGCGTCACCTTTTGAAGCGTTTGCACGATTGGTTGTTCCGAGCGACAGCAGGTGATCATAAAGCTTTAAGGCCGCGGCGTAGTGGCTATGAGCTTGGGTGGAATCTCCGAGATCGGAATATCTGTTTCCCAGACATTGTAGATAAGTGGCCCGAGAGCAATCGTCCTGTGAGCGATCAGCAATCGCGAGTGCTTCAGAATAACTTTGGATCGCGTTGAACGTGCGCCCGAGCTCACTGTAGCAGTTCCCGAGATTGCACCTAATCATCGCCTCGCGCTTCTCATCCCGGTTGATCGCAATTGCGAGCGCCATTTGAAAGGAGTTCGTCGCGTCCGCGCTTCTCCCGGTCCGGTAGTATCCCACGCCTAGGTTCTTGAGACTATTCATCCGAAGAATAGGGTCTTGAAGTCGCCCTAGAAGAAGCTCGTGAAGCTCGACCAAACGCCCAAAACGACCTGGAACGACGAGGGCTTCATAATCGACAGCGAGGAGAAGTTTTGCAGCATTCTCATAGTCCCCGCCCGCGCACCTCAGCTCGAATTCGTCAAGGGCAGCATTTAAGAAGTCGGACCTCAGCCCAGCCCCTTCCTCACTGCGCATCCGGATTGCCTCAAAATAACCCGCTCCGCTAATGTACAGAGCATTGCGGCTGTATGACATTCCGAGTTCTCCAGATAACCGCGAAGACAAAGCGGGAATTTGACTCAGAATGTAGGCGTTCTGCAGGGGCTGCAGATAATAACGAAGGGACTTACGTCGCGCTATTCCCATATCGACGAGCAGATTCAACGACTGTCTTACATTCTCGCCAAACCCGTAGGGTAGTAGCATGTGAGCGACTCCCTCCGCCTCAATCGGACGTCCGTAGATAGCTAAGGTCTGAGCCACCTTCTGTGTTTCGGGACTGAGTAAAGAAAAAATTCGCTGGACAAAAAACTCTGAATTGTTACGATGCTCCCGCCAGTCACTGCTATCTAACCATTCTTCTAGGCTAGTTGAAAGATGCGCAGCTAAATCCCAATATAACCATTCAAGTTCTCGAGGTGACCAGTCAAGTCGTTCACAAGCCCTTTTCAAAAGCTCGGAAGGAGCTTTGTTGAGTCCAACTTCGCCATCGGCATCCCGCGATCGCAGAAGGTTCTCGCCATGGGGAGAAGTCAAGGGCTTTACGACGAGCCGCTCTTGTAGGGACGGTACAATCGAGGCCAAGTCGTTTGGCTCGAGAAAGGTTGCGAGGATGATCTTGACTGGGCTGCGGATCTGGGTAAGCACTGTGGACAGGAGAAGCTTAGCATCGGCTTTGATCGCGCGGCTGGCTTCGTCGACCAGCCGTTCGAACTCATCTATGAAAATCACGATTCGCTCGTGGCGAAGAGCTGAAAGAAGTTCTTGAAGTTGTACATCTAAGTCACTTTCAACTCCATCGTCGGTGATCCGCAGTGAATTCGAAGGGAATGCCGCTTTAAGTTTCTCGAGAAGAGAATACACGCTTACTCCATCGGGCTCCGCGGCATTTAGCTCTATCAAAGATATTTCCAGGGGGTTGTCGAGATCTTTTGTTAGCTCATTTAGCGCCCGATGGACGAGAGTGGTTTTTCCGTTACCGGAAGATCCAACTAGCCTCAAGAGACGAAGTGATTGATGTCTCAGGAACGAGTGAATCCTCAGCTGCTCTTCATCTCGATTCTGAAAATAGGCTGGTACATCATCAAATAGGTGTTGCTTCTTAGTGGTTCGGAGGATGCTCTCTGATGTAACATTACTTGGACCGTTTGTGCTGGTGGATGATTCCAATGTCCCTAGACTTGGTTCTTCCTTATCCAGAGATCGAAGGTCGGGAAGAGCCTCGATTACTCGTCGTGCAAATGCAGCTGCCGTTGCGATTGCGTAACGCTTCCATAAGCTCCGTTGTTCTTTCCCGGATCCTGGATTTCCCGGTTCGTCTGAAATCCCTCGGATCATCAAGAAACCCACAGCACGTTCACTTTGCGCCAAGCGAGCGCTCGCGCCCGCACCAATCCCCTCCATTTCCACACCATGAATTTCAGGGAACGCTCTGGCCACTGTTGAATAAAAGGCGTGGTCCGGATCATCTACGACCTTATTTGATGAGGCAACATAGCAATCCAGATGAACGCGAAATTGCTCCGAAGCCTTCCCATCAGGACGCCTCTCTTGGACCGCTTGCCGCCATTCGTGAGAGTTTCCCCCGGCTGCGATTTCAGCAAACGCTAAGAGGCGGCGATCGCAATTGATGTCGTTCTCCGGTCGACGTTTAAAGTCGCCGGCCACTAATTTTCCGTAATCGAAACTATGGATAGCGTGAGCAACGATCACATCGCCTCGAGAAACGCCCTGCTGAGGAAATCCGCCCGCTATACCTACTAAAAGGACCAAAGCCGGTTTTGTACGTTCAAGGATCATTGTGGCCGCTGATGCTGTTTCTTCCTGCCCCTTGCCAGTAGCGCAACAGAGAACCGAGTGGTTTCCGATCCTTCCAGTCTTTGCCGGTAAAGGGAACTCGGATGAATCGATCACGTCCGCGAGCTGGGCTATCATTCCAAGCCATTCGTCACCCGTCGGTGCAATGATTGCAATGTCTGCGTCCGTACTGTTCATGAGGAGGACCTTAGTCTATCAATTACGCGACTGCAATGATCGGAGGCGTAGGTGATGAGACTGACGGGTCTGCAGCGCCCTGGCAAAAGGACCCGATTTAAGCATTCCGGTTTGACGTACAGTCGGCTCCCGCTCCAATGAGCAACTTGCTATGGCTCGATACCGATGCAATCGTCCACGGCTCCACGGATTCGTTGCTTGCAGCCGAGGTGGCGTTCCGTTGTCTGAACAGATTCATGCCCCAGCAAGAACTGAATCTGGTCCAGTTCTCCGCCTGCGGAATGGCACAACTTGGCACAGGAGCGGCGAAGATCGTGCGGGCCAAACCAGTGAAGCCGAGTTCGGCCGCGTACTGCTTCACTACATGCCAGACCAGCCGCTCAGTGACGCCGTCGCCCCAGTGCTTGCCCGCGCGGCAGACACATCTGAAGACTTGCCCCTAGGACAGACCGGCCGCCGTAGTCCAGACATCCACCGTTGCCTCACCCATTCTGGTACCGGCACGATATGGATATGCCCACCCTTGCCGACGAGGTCGACTATGGCCCAGTATTCCTCGCGCCGTTGTAGGTGCCGAAAATTCAAATCGGCCAGTTCACGTCTTCGAAGCCCGCATCCAAGCAGGACCGCCA
This sequence comes from Bryobacteraceae bacterium, assembly GCA_965277435.1. Lineage (GTDB taxonomy): Bacteria > Acidobacteriota > Terriglobia > Bryobacterales > Bryobacteraceae > Bog-105. The sequence goes on from OZ255821.1 coordinate 1,274,862, forward strand.
GAATCGCGCGGTCTCGTTTACCTTTCAGAGTCTCCGGGTCTGGAGCCTGCAACAGCCGGCGGCCTTCTTCGGCCGTAAGCCAGTTCCCGAGTCTCACGCCCAGCTTCTTGACGCCTTTGACGCGTCGGATACCGGCCGCCAGCTCTGGGCTGAGCAGGCCCGCGTCCGCGGCTTCGTACGCAAGGCGCCGAACAGCAGCGAGCCGTCCATTAACCGTTCCTGCCGCGAGATGTCGATTTTCGAGATAAATCCGGTACCGGGTGACCACGGTCTTGTTGAAGGATAACCGAGGTTCGGAGCAGTACCACTCAATGAACTCGTCGAGAGCGTGTCGGTACCCTCGCTTCGACTCCGGCGAGCGAAGACTTTCAAGAACAGCCGATCGGCTGTGATCTAAATCAGGAAGGCCGAGCTTCGCCTTCGGGCGGTTCGGGTTTGCCTGCTTGCCAGTCGTTCTCATGCGAGCCGCCTCCATTGCGGCTGGTCATGAGGTTATGCGGGTTGCGGGCGGAACGCGCGTTTTCCGGCTAAGTGGCAGCTACCCGTCCAGTTTCCAGATGGCCGACAAACCGCTCGGGGCGGGTCGTCTCGAAACCGGTGTGGCTTGGACTAAGGCGCTTGAGCTTCCTTCAGAGAAATCCATGCTCCGTCGGTCCCTTGCAACCAAACCGGAACAGCTAGTGCAATCTGAGTTTCTCCGCAGCCCTCGCGTTACCGCATGATATTCGCCATCAGCGGAGCGATCGTTCGCCCTCGGCTCAGAACATCGTCGATTAAAAGGATGCGATTGTAGCGCCGCCAAGTTATGGATCCGGACCAGCGCAAAGCCGCAGTTCGCGCTTCGAGTGTATGCTCGCTTGAGCTGTCCATTTGGCGATCAGTGCGCTCGAGCTTGGTTGAAAAATCCCAGGTAGGCCTGCGGTCCAAGATCGCCCCATGATAGGGTGCTAGTAATTCATAGCGGTTCGTAGGCGCACGGACCACGACATCGTACTTAAATGCTGGCACGCTACTGCCAACTGGCACGAGACATGCGGCGTTAGCGCATGGTACGGAGACACAAAGCCGCAGTCTTGACTATTCCACACGTTTTCTCTCCAACTGCGAAGCGCCTGAAGGTAGTACAGCGGGTTTGATTGATCAAATGCTTGGAGCTGCGACTGCCAGCAGCAGATTGCGGTCAATTTTGTAGACAGACCCTCGACACTGGCTTGCAGCCGCTTTGGTTCGCTGAGCTTCGTTTTCCAGTTTCCGAACCGGTTCGAGTCAGCAGGACGTAAAGCTTGCGGGGACACCCTCTCTTAGTAATGGTATAGCGGTTGTCAATAAACGGGATGAGTGACGGGCAACCGGAAACTGTAAACCGATCGCCTAAGGGCCCGTCAACTGACCAAAACTACCTCCAGGACTCTTCACCGGTTTGTAAATCCAAAATCACAGTTCAGTGGTTGGTTGAACACGTGAACAGATGCAACGGGAATACGCGGGGCGTTTCGGCCGAGGCAGGCGTGTGGTTTTCGGGTTGCCGACGACCCAGGAATGGTATGCACGATGTTTTTCAACAAGCGGCTCAGCAGGTGCCTTGTGCGATCATGATCATCGAAAATCTTGGCTAGGAGTATGTCGGCAGAGATGTCTAGATATTCAACGGACAAAGCCTTCAAATCACGGCTTGCGCTTTTAGCTTATCTGATTTGCGGACTGGTACTGCTGTTAATCGACGCTAAGCTTCGGTCAGGCCAAGATACGAGTTTCAGGTTTTGGGCGCTCAACATCTTGGCGCCAATCGGGCAGGCAATTATAGCTGCTGTCCTGATTGGTGCAGTACTTGATCGATATGCCAAATCGGAGTTCGCACGTGCCGTCGCTAAAGAGGGACTTGGACACATACTGGGCTATGACTTGCCGGCAAACATCAGAGCGAGGATCCAAGAGCTTATAGATCAGCGGATGATCCGCCAGAACATGAGAATCAAATTTACCTTGAGCGCCGTTGACCGCGATCTTGAACGGATCAACATTCGTGTGGATTCGGAATGGGAAATGGTGAACTTCTCGTACAGCACACAGGCCTACGAGCCGCTGTTCTTTGAGGAAGAGCATGAGAAGGCTCGCCTCCTGTATATCGCTTGCGATTACCCGCCCGAAGCCGAATTTGTCACCTCTAACGTGGAGCTTGTGAACGTGAATGGAATAGACATGTTGTCCGAAGCCGACAAGTCGAGGGTTCGACACATAGCGCCGAATCGTGAGCCATTCAGATACCGAATGGGTTACCAGTATGGAGTCACCCGTGCGTCAAATGGGTCATGCCTTTTCGGATTTGCGGGACCTACAAATCGGGTGCGCGTCGAGGTTGATGCACCGGAAGGTCTCTTCGTCGGTGTTGCGCCGAGTAGAACCAAGGAGCACTTTAAGGTTTGGGAGTATGAAGAGGCATTTCTGAAAGATCAGCACCTCACGGTCACATGGCGCGCCAGGAGCACTTCTGAAAGTGAGCCAAAGCCCCAAGCGCAATCTGCTACGGCGTCCTAGATCGTAGCAATGGCGGCCGGTCGCACGCGTGAATCAAAAGAAAATTTCCCGTTTACTCCTCCTGAACGGGTCACGGGCAATCCGGAAGCTGGGACTTGCCGGTCGCGAGGCTGGCGTGCGCAGCCATAAAACTCGGTTCAAGTTGACGTGTAGTCGCCGTCCAGGAGAAACGCCGCTGTTGATCCTCCGGGTAATCTGAATCAGGGCTTCCACCGCAACACGGGTCACCCGTCTTTCCGCACTACCCATGTCGTCATGCACCGTTCATTCTGAACCGCAGTCGTTTTCAGAGGATCACTCATTTGATAGGGTCGCGGTAGGGATATCAGTTGCCTGATACCCCCCGCACAGATCCCCACGAGCGGCACTACCGCATGAGGCTCTTATCTCGGATGCGTGGCGTCAAAGCGAACGCGAGGCCAGGGATGGAGCACACGCGGACATGGGATCCATCGTGCCTCCAGTTGTCGCATTCCCGCCCAGTTCAGGTGGTGCTTCTGGCCGCGGCGACGTAAAGTCTGCCGCCACAGCCGAGTCACCCGAAGCGGAATACGCGGAGGCTATCCGTGTTGCCCGGTACCGCGTGGTAGTTGAAGTAACCCTGCACAACCGATCTGAGCCACTTTCCGGTTGCCGCAGGCGGTTCGTGCATGCGCCGCTGGAGTTGTTGCTTGATTTCGTCAAGCTTGGCTCGCATCCGCTTGCCGATCGTCTTGCGCTTCACCACAAAGTTCCCGTTCCGGTCCCTCCCGCTAATGTGCGTGAAGCCCAGAAAATCGAACGTTTCAGGTTTCCCTTCTTCTCTCTCTATCCGGTTCAGCTCGGCAAATCGTCCGAACTCAATCCGGCGCGTTTTGTCTGGGTTCAGCTTCAACCCGAACTTTCCCAATCGTTCCTGGAAATCGACCAAGAAACGATCTGCGTCGGTCCGATATTGAAAACCGATTACGTTATCGTCGGCATATCTCACCACCACAACGTCACCTCGCGCGCACTTCCTGCGCCAGGCGTCTACCCAGAGGTCGAATACGTAATGCAGATAGATATTGGCGAGCATCGGCGAAATCACCGAACCCTGCGGGGTACCTATCTCGGTATCCTTCCATTCGCCTTCTTCCATCACTCCGGCGTTCAACCATTTCTGGATCAGCCGGAGAATTCGGACGTCGGCAACGCGATGCTGGACAAACTTGAGCAGCCATTCTCGCGATAAATTATCGAAAAAGCCCTGAATGTTCGCATCCAGCACCCAGCTCACCTTCTTCCGCGAGATCCCGACGTTCAAGGCGTCCAGCGCTTGATGCTGACTACGCCCTGGTCGGAACCCGTATGAGAAGCCCCGAAAGTCCTCTTCATAAATCTGATTGAGAATCGTGACCACGGCTTGCTGAACGACTTTATCCTCCAGAGCCGCAATCCCCAACGGACGCTGCCGCCCATCAGGCTTCGGAATATATACTCTCCTCGACGGTAGCGCTCGATAAGCGCCGCGGTGCACCCGGCCATGTAAGTCGACGAGTCGATCTTCTAAGCCGGTCTCATACTCCTGCCAAGTGACGCCATCTACTCCCAGTGCGGCTTTTCGCTTGAGAGCGTAAAAGCTATCCCGTAGAAGTCCGACGGTCAGGTGGTGGAGCAAAGCCGTGAACTTTAGCTCCTTCCTCTCTCTTGCCGCTTTACGCACACCCGCCAATCCCTGGGATACGCGTGTCTCGCTCTGTGTCGAGGTCGTACTGGATTGATGAGTGTTCTCCTTGATCAGCGGCCTTCCCTCCTCACTCTCGGCCGACGGTTTCCCATCCTTGTTCAAGTGATTCATTGGTACTATTCCGCTGTCCGACTCCTCGAAGACGTGCATGTGGGCCGTGCGGCTATCGCCTTCTCCCACCGGCCTGCCGTGTGGTTCACTTCAGGCATCTCCGAGGTCTCCCGGTTCTCGTGCATGGAATTTCTAAGCGTGCGTGGGGTCTACGACTACGCAGGACTAACCAAGAACTCGCATTAGCGTTCCTGACCATGTTGCCTTCCGCTTTGACCACAGCGTCGGCGTCCCGATTGCAATTTTTCGAAGCTCGATACCCAGCCCATCTATTCCCCTGTTTACGCTTCACTGAGAACTTCACAGCGCCCAATGCAAAACTCGAGGCCGAGTGGTTCGCTACTCCTTTCTCGTAAGGATCGTTCATCCTCTATTCCATGCCGGTTTTATCCCGGCGCACGGACAACTATTTTTTCAAGCCGGGATTTTAATTGTTGGAATGTATAAGTCCCTGGAGATCAGCTGATCACAGGAGAATGACTCCGAGGAGGCTTATATGCTCAGCACCCACTACGTGGGTTTAGACATCCATAAAAAGACGATCAGCTTTTGCGTTCGTCAATCGGACGGCGTGATCCTGCTGGAATGCACAATCGCTGGGAATAGTCAGGCGTTTAGACGAATGGCTTCCTCGGGTACCTCAGCCCTGGGTAGCCGGCATGGAAGCGACGATGTTTACGGGCTGGGTTTACGACCACTTGCTGCATCACTCGCCGCAGGTGAAGGTGGCTCATCCAGCAATGCTGAAAGCGATCTCGGCCGGTAAGAAGAAGAACGATCGCGTGGATGCCAAGAAGATATCCGATCTGCTGCGGTGCAATTACTTTCCGGAATGCCACGTAGCTTCACGCGAAACTCGCGACCGACGACGAGTCTTGCGATATCGCAATCTGCTCGTTCGACAGAGCGTTCAGATGAAAAACCGGGTCGGATCCATGTTGATGGAGACCGGCATCCCTTTTAACAAGCAGAAGCTTCATCAGCGGCGATACTTCAACGAACTCCTGAGAAACCAGGCCAACGCGATGCCCGACTCTATGCCTGAGTTGCTGCGACTGAGCCGGTCAACAATCGACGGATTAGGACAGATGAATAAGCAGCTTCTACAGGCCCTGCATACCGATCACGTGTTAGTGGACAGGGTGCAGCGGCTCATGACGATTCCAGGCGTAGGCCAAATGCTGTCTCTCACCTGGGCTCTGGAAATGGGTGACATCAATCGATTCCGCTCGGTCAAGGATGCAATCAGCTATTGCGGTTTATGCGGAGCCGAGCAGAGTTCAGGGGGCAAAACACAGCGGAGCCCGATTTCTAAACAGCGCAACAAACACCTGCAGACTACTCTCATTGAGGCGGCCAAGGCGGCCACTCGTTGGCACCCTGAACTCGCTCTTCTTTACGAACGCGAGAAACAGAAAGCAAATCGTAACCGCGGCACCTTAGCCGTTGCGAGAAAGATCGTGGCCTACCTCTTAGCGGTGGATCGGAGCAAACGAAACTTCGAAGCACGCGGCGAAATGCCCACTTCAGCTCAAGCGTAGGGCACGCAAACGAGGTCGATGTATTGCAGCGCGATCTGCCGGACTTCGCCCCATCGCGGACTGGGCAAGGAAGAAATTCCGAGGCTTCACTTTTAATTGTTTCGAGGCTGGCAGATGAATCCAAACTCAATCTTCGGTGACGGTGATCGCACCCGAGACCGCAAATGAATGTCTGGTTTTGCTCCATGAGAACCCCTCGCTGAGAAGCCAAAAACGCGTAACGACTCGACTTCCTTAGAAGACTAAAGGCATCAGAAGCCGCCAGCGGCTTCCAGGGGGGACCTCCGTCTCCCTTGACAGATACTTATCATGAACGTCCGCGATCAATCATTCGTCCGCGAAGATCGCTTGTGGCTTGAGTCAGCACCGCTTCGTCTACCAGATATCGTTCCGAGCCGTCGGGCAACAGAACCCGGCGTCCTGCGACGCGCAGTACTTCATGCACCATCCCAATGGAATAAGCAAGGCGGCAGAATAGTAAACCGCCCGGTTTCAACACTCGCCAGGTGCCCTGCAGCATGTCGCGAAATTGACAGTCATCCCGGGCGAAGTGGAGAACAGCGCTACTAATGACTAAGTCGGCAAAGCCGTCGGGGAAGGACATGGACTCGATGGCCTCCGGGCGAAAGTTATCAGGCGGCAGCTTCGGCAGCGTTGCCGCCAGACGGCGTACATGATCAACGTACCTTGATCTTGATCCACGGCGAACACCTCGTACCCCTGACGTAAGAGATAAACCAGGTTCCGGCCGGAACCACATCCCACATCTAGTATCCGAGCGCCACGTGCGACGCGGCCGCGAAGAAGTTGATCGAAGAGATAGATGTCGATTTCGCCAAATTGCTCCCGAAGCTCGCTTATGGACATCTCTGATGGTACGAGACAAGATCCGTTTCCCCACCTGTCCCGGCGATCAATCGCAATTGATTGTGACGTGCACCGTTTTCACTCGGGCATAAAGTCGCCTCCTTGTTCTGTGAGTTCGTTTGCCTTGAATCCAAGAGACGCGATGCGCGTTTTCCGTCAACTTGACGGCAAACGCGTCCAGTTTCAGGATGGCCGACCAACCGCCCAGAATCCCACGCCTCCCGAACTTTCATCTGCGACGGCAACTCGGAAGACGACCAGACAACCATATGAATCACCGGCGGACAGGAGAACAGGCAGGCATGAGTCTCGTAAAAAGCTCAGGAAAGAACTAACGCCCGCGACTGCCGCAGCGATACCGCGTAGCTACACAACGAAAAACTAACAGGCAGACGCTTGGTTGAAGTCCTAAGCGGCATGCCTAAGCGCTTCTCAAAAAACTTCTGCGACCAGCCTAGGAAGCATTGACTTTATTCTTCCGGACGACAGCCGCAGTACGCAGTATCCATCAACTAACTGGTGTCCGATATATTTGTTGTCACTGTAGTCCGACATCAAGAGACATTTTCCCGAGTCCCGAGTTCGTGTAACATCGTTTCTGTAATTTGACTCCGAGGCAATTCGGGAATGTTTTGTTGTGGGCCGTAGCGAAGGCGAGCGAAGCGAGCTGAAGCGGATAGCTAGAACAAAACGAAGGGGCTCTTGTTTTGGCGGGCCAAGTTTGATTTCCTTTTATGAACGACCAAATTCATGACAAGGAGCAAACAATGGCCCACCAGGCTGACGATAACGTAATTGAGAATGTGGTTCAACTGCTTTGTGAAAGCGGGCTTTCCCACATGGCGGATGCGATGCGGCTGATGCTGAATGAGGCGATGCGCATCGAGCGTTCCCAGGCGCTCGATGCCGGCCCGTACCAACGGACCGAGAAGCGGCGCGGGTATGCCAACGGCTTCAAGCCGAAAACTCTCAGCACACGGGTAGGCGAACTCGCTTTGCAAGTGCCCCAGGTACGAGGCGAGATCGAGTTCTATCCGTCGGCTCTGGAGCGCGGCGTGCGGAGCGAGCGGGCACTGAAGTGCGCCATTGCCGAGATGTACGTTAAAGGCGTATCGACCCGGAAGGTCACGGCGGTGATGAGCGAGTTGTGCGGGTTGGAAGTGTCCAGCACGCAGGTGAGCCGGGCCACCCGGTTGCTCGATGAGGAGCTGAACGAGTGGCGCAACCGGCCGCTCGGGGAGGTGCCGTATGTGTTCCTGGATGCGCGCTATGAAAAGGTCCGGCACGGCGGTGCGGTAGTTTCTTGCGCTGTGCTGATGGCCTTTGGGGTCGATGAAAGCGGGCGTCGCACGGTATTGGGCGTGAGCGTGTCGTTGAGCGAAGCGGAGGTGCATTGGCGCGACTTTTTCGCCAGCTTGCAGGCGCGCGGATTGTCCGGTGTGCGTTTGCTGATCAGCGACGATCATGCCGGCCTGAAAGCGGCGCGGGAGGCCCGCTTTCCCGGCCTGCCTTGGCAACGCTGCCAGTTTCATCTCCAGCAGAATGCCGGTCACTATGTGCCTCGGCTCGAGATGCGCCGTGAAGTTGCCACCGATCTGCGGGCCATCTTCGAATCGACGGATCGGCTGGATGCGGAACGCCGTTTGCGCCAGACCGTGGACAAGTATGCGCAGCGCGCACCGAAACTGAGTGCCTGGTTGGAGGCTAACGTGGCCGACAGCTTCACTGTGTTTACTTTTCCGCCGACGCACCGTCGGCGCTTGCGTACTTCGAACTTGATGGAGCGAGTCAGCAAAGAACTGAAGCGCCGCACACGCGTGGCCACCTTGTTTCCGAACGAAGCCTCCCTGCTTCGTCTCGTCAGCGCGGTGCTCATGGAGATTAGTGAGGAATGGGAGACCGAGAAGACTTATTTGGGAATGAATAACTTGCACCCGTCCGAACAAGATTAACCGAATTTACAGAAAGGATGTTGCTTTATCGTGTGGTGCGCACCACGACAGGCGCAGTTTACACCGGCTTGGCCCTTGGAAGCAGCGGTCCAGCAACTATCTGTATGCGGCGAACTTCGCAGGCCGCATCGACGTGTTCAATTCGAGCTTTGGTTCGACTACGCTCAGCGGCTCGTTCAAAGACCCCACGCTGCCCAGCGGTTATGTGCCGTACAACGTGCAGAACATCGCCGGGACATTGTTCGTCGAGTACGCCAAAGTAGATCCGGTGACGCATCAGGCGGCCGTAGGCGCGGGTTTAGGATATGTGGACGAGTTTGACACGAATGGGGACTTATTGAAACGGCTGGCATCGGGCGGCACGCTGAACGCACCCTGGGGAGTTACGGTTACACCCCTGAGTTTTGGGAAATTCGGAAATGACGTGCTGGTTGGGAACTTCGGAAAAGGAGAGATCAATGCCTTCGATCCGAGCAGCGGAAGCTGGCTGGGTACGATTACCGACTCGAAAGGAAATCCGCTGGTGAATAGCGATCTCTGGGCTATCAACTTCGGCAACAGTTCGGCAGACCCCGAATGCCCTGTACTTCGTGGCTGGTATTAACAACCAGGCCGATGAGCTGTTCGGGGAAATTCGATCGACGCCGGAACCAGGAGCGGGAAGTCTGGCGGGCATCGGCGCATTGTGTTTGGCCTTTGGTGTTTGGGCCCGGCGGAAGCGTTCGATAGCCTGAGAGGATGGCGGTTGGGCAACAGCATGCGAGTGGCGGAAGCTCAGGGGCTTCGGTCCCGGAACCTTCACTCGCTGAACGGGCGCGGACACTCATAGCAATCGGTCGAACGGGCACTCTCTCCACGCACTCGCAAAGAGTGTCCGGGTACCCGTTCGGCTCGATGATGCCGTATGCGGCGGATGAGTCGGGCCGTCCGGTATTCTTTGTGAGCAGCATGGCCATGCACACGCAGAATATGCGACAGGATGGGCGTGCCAGCCTACTGGTCATGCAGCCGGATGTTTCGGGCGATCCCCTGGCTGCGGCGCGGGTAACGCTGGTGGGCGAAGCTCACGAAGTGAATCGGGACGAGGTTTCAGAGCTTTACTTAGCGCGGCACGAGAACGCCGGATACTGGAAGGATTTCACGGACTTCTTCTACTTCCGCCTGGCATTCTCGGACGTATATTTCATCGGCGGGTTTGGCGTGATGGGCTGGGTTACTGCCGAAGAATATCAGGGCGCGTTGCCCGATCCTCTGGCAGAGGCGGCCCCCGGGATCATCGAGCACATGAATGCCGACCATGCCGATGCGGTAAGGCTCATCTGCCGGCGTTGGGTCGATCAGACAGCCGAAGCGGCTACGATGACGGCGGTCGATCGTTTAGGATTCCATCTACGCATCAAGTCGGGTGAGCGGATCTTTGGCGAACGGGTCGCGTTCCCGCGAGAGGTTCGATCCAGCCAGGATGCGCGGACGGTTTTTATCGAGATGGTCCGGCAGGCCCGACCTGCTTGACTCCTGCGACTCTGCTGATTCTCGGGTGTGGCTACACGGGCATTCGCGTGGCGCACGCAATGGCGAAACTGCGATGGCGAGTGATTTGCACCAACCGTGAGCAGGCTCAGATACCGGGAGTGGAGTGCATCGAATTCAACTTGGCAGGTGTGGCCAGTCTGTCGCATGGGATGACAGTTTTGCACTCGATTCCGCCTGTAAGCGGGCAAGATGAAAAACTGCTAGAAGCCCTCCGGGCGATTCAGCCCGCTCGCGTCGTGTATCTTTCGACCACAGGCGTTTACGGCTCAGCTGAGGTCGTGGATGAGCACACACCGGCAGCGCCCGAGTCCGATCGCGACCGGTTAAGAGTGGCAACCGAACAATTCTTAGCGGGCGAGTCCTGGTCGCACCTGATTCTTCGGCCAGCGGCGATTTACGGGACCGGCCGCGGCGTACACGAGAGCGTTCGGATCGGCAATTTTCGGATTCCCTCAGAGAGCCGGATCGTAAGCCGGATTCATGTCGATGATTTGGCGGGACAGGTGATGACGGGGCTGCAGAGTGATCTGTACGGGGCCTTTCCGGTGGCCGATGAGGAACCTTCGACCTCGCTCGCCGTGGCGCAGTTCAGCGCGGATTTCCTGGGACTGGAGCTGCCTGGCGAATCAACCCCTATCGTGACGTCGGGACGGCGGGTGGATGGCTCGGCAGTTCGGCGCGCATTGGGTTATGTTCTGCAATACCCGACGTTTCGCCAGGGTGTGCCGGCATCGTTTGCAGCGTCAGCACGATCAGGCTGATCCATAGCATGTCGGCGATGAACAGGTGTAACAGCTGCATGGGAACAGGCGCCAGCAAAGCCAGGTTCAACATGCCTGCCGCCAGTTGCAGGACGGTGATCGAGATCACTGCAATCGATGGTTTGCCAGCGCGGCGCAAAAGACTGGAAGCGATCCAAACGATGTAGGCGGCGCCAGCCACCGCGATCAGAGGATGAATGACTCGCAAGCGCAGCAGAATAGTCGACGCACTGGCGAAATCCTGCTGCATGCCGCGTGCAAGCGACGACGCCGGAAATAGCGTGTCACCCAAGGCGGTGATGGTTCCGGTGATGCTGACGAAAATCGTAACAGCCAAGGCGACCCACAGCGGTTTACGCACGTCGCGCAAGCGCAGAGTTTCCGTCGCGCTGGAGGCCAGCCAGGCGGTGATTGTCAGCGCGGCCAGCAGCAGCATCGTGTTCGTAAGATGTGCGGAGAGGTACCAGACGCGGCCAGCCGATTGATCTTTCGCGACCAGACGGAAAATGACCAGCCCCGCGCCCAACAAGGCTTCGATCAGCAGGAAGACGAACGAGAGAACGGCATAGCGCCGCACCGGGTGCTTGCGGGCAAATGCGAAGAAGGCCCAGATCAACATGGCCAGCACGGCTATCGTATCCAGGCTGGTCATGAACCGATGGGTGTATTCGATGGCCATGGGCGCGGCCATCTTTTGCGGCAGGAACTGCCCGTTGCAGCTGGGCCAGTTAGCGCCGCAGCCGTCGCCGGAGAAAGAAACGCGTACGTAGGCACCCCATAGGATGACCGGGATGTTGTAGAGCAACACGCCCCAGGCGAACAAACTGAAACGGCGCTGCGATTTGTGGTTGGCCAGCTTCATTTATGCGCCGCGCCGGCGTATCTGAGCCACCATCAGAATGGCAGCGATGCTCGAAATTTCGGTAATGCGGTTATCCATCACCATGTCGACCGCTTCAGAGAAAGGCTTCCAGGCGACGGCGATCTCTTCTTCAGGATCGAGGTTGCGTTCGGTAGGCGTGAGCCTTGTTGCAAGATAAGTGCTCTGAACATCGTTGACCACACCGTTGCAGCAATCGGCTGCGCCAAGGTAGCGCCATTCGGCGGCTTGCACTCCAGCCTCTTCTGCAAGTTCGCGTTGCGCCGCAATCAGCATGTCTGTTTCGCCTTCCACGGAGCCGCCGCGCGGAATTTCCCACGAGTAGTGATTGTGGGGGTAGCGCCATTGTCCAACGAGAACAATTTCATCGCGCTCGTTCAAAGCCACAATACCGACCGACGGACGAATTTCAACGACGCCATAGATACCGGGGCCGCCGTCTGGACGTAATACTTCATCCTCGCGCACCCGAATCCAGGGGTTCCGGTAAACGATCTTCGACGAGACCGTTTTCCAGGGGTTTCGGATGACCAAGATTTAGTGGACCTCCCGGCAAATGTCTGCGAGCACGGGCAGATCGACGTTGCCGCCGGAAAGAATGATGCCGACACGGCGGAGACCGCTGGGAATCCTATTGTGAAAGACGGCTGCGGCCGCCACCGCGCCGCTGGGTTCGACGAGAAGTTTCATACGCGTGAGCAGATAGAGGAGGGTCGCTTTGATCTCCTCTTCGGAAACGAGGAGGACATCTTCGGCTAGCTGGCGAACGATATCGAAAGTGATTGCGCCTGGCGTAGTGGTGCGCAAGCCATCGGCTAGCGTGGCGGGCGCGGGGATGATCTGGCGCGAGCCGGCTTCGAGTGACAGATGCCAGTCATTAGCAAGGGCGGGTTCGACCCCGAAAACGCGCAGAGACGGGCGCAGCTGTTTGGCAGCGATCAACGAGCCGGAGAGCAGACCCCCGCCGCCCAGAGGCACCAGCAACGCATCGAGATCGGGCTGCTGGCGGAGAAGTTCAAGCGCGCAGGTCCCCTGACCGGCGATGATCCAGGGGTGATCGTATGAGGGCAAAACGACCGCTCCCGTTCGTTCGGAAATTTCGCGCGAGAGCGCTTCCCGGTCGTCGCGCAGGCGATCGAAGAAGATGATTTCGGGGTTGTAGGCTTGGGTCGAGTGCAGCTTGGATTGCGGCGCATCGGTCGGCATCACGATGGTGGCGTGAACGCCGAGATGGGCGGCCGCAATGGCGACGGCTTGCGCATGATTGCCCGATGAGAACGTGACGACACCGCGACTGCGCTCTTCGTCGCTCATGCACAGAAGAAAATTGGTTGCGCCGCGGATCTTGAAAGCACCTCCGCGCTGCAGATTTTCACATTTGAAAAAAGCCTGGTGGCCGGAGGCTTCGTCGAAAAGCCGGGATGTAGCAACCGGGGTTTCGCGCGCCAGGATACCGATACGAGCCGCCGCTTCTTCAAGATCCGGGAATGCTGGTGCGCTCGTCAATAGCCCGCCTTTTTATCGACCAGGTTCATCAGCGGCTCGCCTTTCACGTAGCGCTCGAAATTGTCTACAAAGACGCGCATCGAGAGATCGAGCCAGTCGGGGTCGCTGGTTCGATCGGTGCAATGCGGAGAGATGAGAACGTTTTGCAAATCCCAGAGCGGATTGTCAGAGGGCAGCGGTTCGGTTTCGAAGACGTCCAGCGCCGCTCCGGCAATCTTGTTCTGTTGTAAGGCGCGGATAATGGCGTCCTGATCGACCACCGGGCCGCGGCCCACGTTGATGACGAGCGCCGACGGCTTCATCACGCTGAACTCGCGGTCGCTCAACATGTGATGCGTGGCGGGAGTGAGCGGCGCGGCGGCCACAAGCACGTCAATTTCGTGCAGCATCTCGTGAAGCTGAGTTTCCGGCAAAACACGTTCGAGAATGGGATCGTTCGCTGATTGCTCGGGACGTCTGCGAACAGCGTGAATTTTCATGCCAAGCGCATGCGCCAACAGAGCGCATTCGCGACCGATTTCGCCGTACCCTACGACGCCCATGATCTTGCCGGGAAGCCACGTCACATGAAAATCGTCCCAGTGGTGAGCGCGCTGGCTATCGATAAGGCGGCGGCCTTTTTTGTAATAAAAAAGAATGCTGAAAATGGCGAACTCGGCCAGCGATCGTTTGAAGACACCGCGCGCATTCGTCAGCGGAATGGGGCTTGCAATCAGCTCCGGGATCATCAATTTTTCAACGCCTGCGGAAACCGACTGGATCCACTTGAGTGACTTCGCAGAATACCAGACTTGGTCAAACGGAACAGTGCCGGGAAGGCCGGAAATCACCGCAATTTCGGCATTGGGCGCGTACTTTTGCACAGAGGCGAGATCGTCGCCCACGAAAATATCTGCACGATCACGGAGCGGTTCTACATTGCGTAAAAGGTAGTGACCAGGCGGACAAACCACGAGTACGTTCGGCTTTGGCATGGGCACTCCTATGTTAGCGAGCAGGCCGTTAATGAATTATTTCTGCCAGATAGTCTTAGCGTTCACGAATTCGCGGATGCCATGCGGGCCCAGTTCGCGGCCGTAGCCGGAACGTTTCACTCCGCCAAACGGCAGCCGCGCATCGGACGCTACCGGAGCGTTGATGAAGACCTGGCCGGCTTCAATGCCGTTAATGAAGAATTCGATTTCTTTTTCCTCATTGGTCCAGACGCTGGAGCCGAGTCCGAAAGGCGTGTCGTTGGCGAGGTCGAGAGCCGCAGCGGCGTCTTTGACGCGAAAGAGCAGGGCAACGGGGCCGAACAGCTCTTCGTCAAAGATGGGTGAATCGCGAGTGATGCCGGTCAGTACGGTGGGCGGGTAAAAGAAGCCGGGACCGTCTAGCTGGAGGCCTCCGGTGAGAATTGTCGCGCCCGCTTTCTGTGCACGAGTGACTTGACTGGCGAGATTTTCGCGAATTTTCTCGGTAGCGAGGGGGCCAATATCGGTCGACTCGTCGAGCGGGTCGCCGAGACGCAGGGCTTGCATACCGCGCACGAACTCGCGCTCGAATTCGGGATAGATTTCGTCTGCGACCAGAAAGCGCTTGGCCGCAATGCAGGATTGTCCATTATTAATCGTGCGAGCGGCAATGGCTGCTTTGACGGTGGAAGGTAAATCCGCGCTTGGCATCACGATGAAAGGGTCACTGCCGCCTAACTCGAGAACGGTTTTCTTGATTTCGCGGCTAGCCTCGCCCGCCACCGCGCTACCGGCCGGCACACTGCCGGTGAGCGTGGCAGCCGCTATGCGATTGTCCTTGAGCAGATTCTCTACCTGATCTGCTTCGATGAGAAGCGACTGAAAGACGCCACGTGCGAAACCAGCCTCTTCGAAAATTTCTCCAATGGCGAGCGCGCACTGCGGCACATTGGGTGAATGTTTGAGCAGGCCCACATTGCCCGCCATGAGAGCCGGGGCGGCAAAACGAAACACCTGCCAGAACGGAAAGTTCCAGGGCATCACGGCGAGCACCGGACCGAGCGGCTGATAGCGCACGTAGCTGCGGCTGGCGCTCGTTTCGATTACTTCGTCCGCGAGTTGTTGCGCGCCATGTTCGGCATAGTAGTCGCAGGCGCTGGCACACTTGCGCGCTTCCGCCACAGCTGAACTGAGAGTCTTGCCCATTTCAATCGTCATGATCCGGCCGAAACGATCGGCCCCAGCATTCAAGATGGCGGCGGCTCGGCGGAGTTTCTCAGCGCGATCGGCATAGAATGTCTCGCGATACTTGCGGAAGGCAGACTGAGCCACGCTCAGTTTTTCTTCGAGCTGCAACGCCTTAAGGGGCGCGAAGATTTTCTCAGTTTTACCGGTGGTGGGATTGAGGGTGGCAATGGACATGCGGAAATCGATTTTATATGAAGTCACCCGGCTAGACCGGGTGGATGCCAGGCCAGGCGAGTTCGAACCCCTGTTGAATGAGCAACCGCTGAAAATCCGCGAGTAGCGGCTTAGAATTGCGGACTGATCGGGGGCTCGTGTTTCTGGCAATGGCGAACGAAGCAAGTGCCCCGGCTGCTTCGCCAATGTTCCATTCGACCGGGTGCAGCCGATAGCAACCGTTCGTAATGTGAGTGGTCCCGATGTTCTTTGCGGCGGGGAGCAGATTTTCCATTCGTTTGGGCAGCAATGCGCCGAGAGGGATCTGGAACGGGAGCGAACTGATATCGATGTAATTGGTTCCGCCGGCGGAGGGATGCAGATCGATGCGGTAACAGCCGATACCAACCGAATCCGAAAAGACTTCGGCAGTCGCCTCGTCTCGGGGCTTGCCAGTTTTTTCCGCGCGCATGTCGGTGCCGACATGCTGCTCGAGAACGGTGAAGTCAGCCTGGATGCGCCGCGCTTCGCGAATATAGGCAGACTTCGCCAGGCCGTCATCTGTGTCGACGATGTCCTTTCGCAAGCGCAGGCCTCGGAAGCCGATCCCGCCATCGGGGCGTGGGGCCGCGGTTTGCATCCAATAGAGAAACGACATGCTGAGTTGCTTTGCGTCGCGCAGCAATTCCGTTCTCTTATTGGCATCCGCC
Organism: Bryobacteraceae bacterium; assembly: GCA_965277435.1. GTDB lineage: Bacteria > Acidobacteriota > Terriglobia > Bryobacterales > Bryobacteraceae > Bog-105. Next base: position 1,291,320 of record OZ255821.1, read on the forward strand.
GTGACCAGATCGCCCAGCCAGTAATCATTCTGCGGCCAGTTCACCAGAGTAATGTCGCTGGGATAGGCACCCGGAGTAAAGTTGTTGCGATCGGCGATCCGGCGATAGGTCCAGATATTAAACCCTGCATCGGGCTCGCTCGGTTCGGGATTCGGTTTCAGGTGCGCTCGCCGGGGGCCCAAAGTCTTCGGCTCGCTGGCGGTCCAGTTCAGCAACGGCCCGGCCCACGCAGGAGTCAGCTTCGGGATGTAGTCGCGCCAAAATTCATACTTGGCAGGTTTGTCGATGGTGTGATCTTCCCCTGGCAGAAAATCCATCGCGAAGCAGAACGTGAAAGATTGACTATTGGCGGGCAGCGCCACGGCAACGGCATGTTTCTCTCCCGTTTGCGACTGCGCCTCGGCGCCGGTCACAAATTCCGTGTTCGTCATCGGCAACAGATCGCCGAGTTCAGTGGCGTCTATAAAATATTTGGCCGTGACGGTTCGTCGCTGATCAGTCCGGCGATTCGAGAAGGTGACACTCGTCACCCGGTCGGATTGCACGGTGGCCGATTCAGGCACGTGGAGGAGCAAGACCGTAAGTTGTCCATTGCCTTCGAAGGGTGCAAGCATTTCCCCGAGCACCGCGACTGAAACGCGAAATTCATGCGTCAGGCGAGACACGGTTCCGTTACCGGGGTTCAAATCCACTTTTCGTTGGGCGAGTTCGTTGAGCGGATAGTGGCGGCGATAATACTCTCGGACAGCGTTTCGATACTCGCGATAGCTGCGGGTGCAACCAAACTGCTCGATCCAGGGATGCTCGTCGGGAGGAACAGCCTGCGCGGTCAACTGACCTCCAAGCCAGTCTGTTTCTTCGGTGAGAATCACGCGCCTACCGTTCCGGCAGGCAGCGAGCGCCGCGGCAAAGCCTCCAACACCCCCACCTGCTACCAAAATGTCGCACTGCATTTCGCCCGGCTTCGAATTTAGTTGCCAGGCGATGGTGAGAGCGGCAGAGCGTTGGAGAAATTGGCGGCGATTCATGGCAAGAGGAGGAGTTTTGATGTCCCGCAATTTGGCGTACCGGGTAAAGAATCAGTAATGGGCAGGCAAGCGCAGCAGCTCAGGAACACTCCAGGACCTTCGGTTCCTCCGATAGGCCAGGATCAGCTTGCCCACGATGTACTCGCGCGGCAGCGGGCCCATGGTGCGGCTGTCGGACAGTTGGCTTCGATTGTCGTTCAGCAGGAAGTAGCTAGCCTTCGGAACGATGTAGACGGTTTCCTGATTCATATAATTTCCGTAGACGGCAAAATGAGACCACTGTAGGATTTCGTCGGCATACGCTTTCGCAGGCAGCGGGAAGTCGCCCTCGGCACTTGTAAACGGGCGACAGAAAGGCTCGGGAACAGCCACGCCGTTCCGAATCAGCCTTCCCGACTTCACTTGAATACGATCGCCTGGTAAGCCCGCCACGCGCACGGAACCAAGTCCGCCCCAGTTCACTTCTAACAGATCGGTCCGCTGTATTGTTCCGGTAAGTGAAGCGGACAGCGCGATCAGATCATCGCCTGCATGGATGGTCGGATACATCGAATTATCGGAGCCGGGCGTGGCTAATAGCGCAAGGACGGTTCCAAACAAAATGACGACGCAGGCAGCAGGTGTTAGAAAGGTGAGCAGGAGCGACTGCAATCTCAGCATAAATGTACTGTGGTTTTTCGCTGTAGGTTCTGAACATAGCTTTGCTTTCAGAGTCCCGACAAACGGCAGTAGCGCGACTGCAAAACAAAACGCAGCAACATTGAATCCGTAGGCAACGATGCAGGATACGCCGGCGATGAACAAGAAAGTGGCAACCGACAAAATCGCCGCCGTCGATCTTTTCTTGATGCCGCTGCCTGCCACCGCAAACAAGGCGAGGATGACGAATGCGGAAAGAGATCTGTGCTGAATCCAATACGCCGCATAACCCAAGATTCCGTATGCCAAACAAAAGAAAAACGCAGTGTTGAAACTCGATTCGGCGTCGGATGCCGAGTCGAGCTGCGGCCAGACCAATTCCAGAACGCCATGGCGATACATGCGCTCGAGAAGGAGGCGGGGCCCTTGCAATGGACCATCGCTCGCGGCATGTTCGGTTTTTGCTGCGTTTCCCGGCTTCCTCGACAGCGCGGCCCAGCGACCTGGATCGGCGATTCGCAGTTCCGCGAGATGCACCACCAGGCGATTAACCAGGCTGGCGATTTCGTTTTCCATCTCGAGGTCGAGCGCTGCCAGTTGTTCACCGAGATATCGGTAGAAGCAGAAGGCTGTCACGGCGACAAAGAGACCAAGGAGGCCGGGGACCATGGCCTCCGAAATGCGTTCAGTTGTGATAGCCAAGCCGGCTGACTGCGACGTGCCGAGGCTTGGAAAGGAATTCAATAGGCCCAGGACGGTGCCGAAAAATCCAATGAAAGACGCAGTAGCAGCCACAGAGGCCAGAATGCTGAAGCCGCGCTTCATCTTTCCGTGAACGGCGCCAGCTGCACGCTGCGACGCCAGCTCGACGCACTGGATTACGGGAGGTAGGGAGTAAGAATTGGGCACAGCCTTCCTGCCAGCTTCAGACACCGCCTTGCCACAGGTTGTTCCAAGTCAGGAGACTGTTTAGCCGATCGCCGGCTCAAAATTAAACCAGATTCAGAAACGAGCGGGATGTTCTCTCGGAGGAAACTGCGTTTGCCGCTGCGACATCTATTTAGCCAAGGGGAGGCGCCTTATGGTGCCGGCACAAAACACACTTGAAATTATGAAAGGTATGGGCGACGCCGCGCCCTGGAAGCGACGGTTCGTCTGCTTTACCTTCGCAGCCGCCGCTGCATTGTCAATCGGCGCTATCGGTCTCTGCGCCCAGGAGGATCCGCCGTCGCGCGTGGCTCGCCTGAATTATGTGAGTGGACAAGTCTCCATGCAGGTTGCCGGGGCGGACGACTGGGTTGTGGCTGAAGTGAATCGGCCGTTCACGGTGGGCGATTTCCTTTATGCCGGTGATAACTCAACTGCGGAATTGCATCTTGACATAGCGGTGATACGCGCCGGCGCGCAGGCCAGCTTTGGCTTTCTGAATCTGGATGACCGGACCGTTCAACTCAAGCTAACCGGGGGCGACCTGTCTATCCGCGTGCATGACTTCGCACCCGATCAGGTGTTTGAGGTGGATACGCCGAACGCGGCCGTCAACTTGTTGCGCGATGGAGTCTACCGTTTTCGCGTGGATCCGAATGGAACTATGAGCTTCCTTGTGGTCCGCGAAGGGCAGGCCGAGATCACGGGGGGTGGACAGGCTTTCACGCTGAATCGTGGGAACAGTGCGAGTCTTACCGGAGTTGAGCAGCTCGCCTACGATATCGAACTGGCGCCGCAAGCGGACGAGTTCGACCAGTGGTGCCAGCGTCGCGACGCTCATGAGGCGCGGCTTGCCTCGGCCCGCTATCTCCCGCCGGCCGTAATTGGCTATGAGGATCTTGACGATTACGGCAATTGGCAGAACACGGGGGACGAGGGACCGGTATGGTATCCGCGGCAGGTGGACGCGGGATGGGCGCCCTATCATGACGGTCACTGGAGCTGGATCGAGCCGTGGGGCTGGACTTGGATTGACAGCATGCCCTGGGGCTTCGCGCCGTTCCACTATGGACGTTGGGCTTATATCGGGAACCGCTGGGGCTGGTGTCCAGGTCCGGTGGGCGGTTGGCGCGGTGGGGGCCCGGTTATTCGCCCCTACTATGCGCCGGCGATGGTCGCCTGGTTTGGCGGTGCTCACTGGGGAGCAGGCATAAGCACCGGCGGGGGTCCGAGTCTGGGCTGGGTGCCGCTCGGCCGGGGCGAAATCTATACGCCTGCGTATCGCTGTTCGCCCCGTTATTTCAACAACGTGAATGTAAATAACACGCGCATCGTGAAAACCGTTAACATTACGAATGTCTACAACAACGTTTACATAAACAAGCAGGTTTACAACCAGCAGTTCATAAACTCAAAGGCCCCCAATGCGGTGATGGCAATGCCGCAATCGGCGTTCGCCGGCGGACGGCCGGTTCGCCAGGCCGCAACGCCCGTCCGTTCAGCGGATCTCGTCCGCCTGCAGACTGTCTCGGTGGTGAGACCACCCGTTGCTCCGACCCCTCATGCCCTGCTTGCCACAACCGGGGGACGCACGACCATTCGGCCCGCTCCGCAAGTGATGAGCCGGCAGGTAATCGCGCGCAGCGTGCCTCCGCCTGCGCCCGCGTCAACCTTCGCGGCGCGGCAACCCTCCTTGCAGCAGCGGCAGCCAGGGCAACCGGGGAACATGCAGGCGGCACCTCAGAATACTTCCTCGGCGCGACCCGCACAGGCAAACGTCAGGCAGGTGCCGGCTGTCCGGCCGGTCGCAGTGCAGCCCGGTCAAAAGTTTGGTGAGGCGGCGATCAACCGTCCCGCTCCGAATCGTCCGGCTGCTCCTGCGAGTCAGCAGCAACCGCGGCCGTTCAATGAGGGTGCCGATCATGCAGTCTCCGCAGCCTCACGTGGGGCGACGAACCCGCCAGTCCGGTCCACGCCGTCTGTTGCAACAACTCCCAATCGTCCGACCGCGCCGGAGGCCCGGCCCGCTAGTCCAGCGCGTCCGACTACAGAAGCACGTCCGGCGAATCCAGTACGACCGATTACGCCGGAACAGCGGCCGGTGAATCCACCGCGTCCGGTTGCGCCAACGCCACGCCCCGAACCCGATCGCCCTTCACCAGTCGAACGACCTGCGAGCCCGGAACGAGAGCGAACGAGCAGCACGCCTCGAACTGAGCCGCGTGCTGCCCCGCAGCGCACGGAGCCTTCGCCGCCGCCATCGAAAGACGAGCACCGGCCACAGCCCCCGTCACCGCCGCAACACGAGGACCATTCGAAGAAAGATACGAAAGACCACTGAGCTGCAAGCTCCGCGCGGGTTCTCTTTTCACGGCAAATAGTGATGATATGACAGCATTCAAAATGATGCTATGATGCCTAAGTGCGGACCACTGTCACGCTGGACTCCGATGTTGAAGCGCTTATCCGAGGGGCGATGAAAGAGCGAGGCCTGTCTTTTAAGAAAGCACTGAACTCGGCATTGCGCGCCGGGTTGACGCAAGCAAAGTCGAAACCCCGCCGCTTCGTGCAGGCGACCTTCGCGCTAGGCTCCGACCAGAACTTTCGCTGGGACAAGGCGCTGGCAGCAGCCGACGCAATAGAAGACGAAGAACTGAGCCGTAAGCTCTCAATGCTCAAGTGATCTTGATTGACGTAAACCTCCTTATTTATGCCGTTAATGAGGACGCCGCTCCCCATCGCAAAGCCAAGACGTGGCTGGAAAAGACACTAACTGGCGCAGAAACCGTAGGTCTTTGCTGGAGTGTTTTGCTGGCTTTCTTTCGCCTGACTACACGATCTGGAATTTTCCGTAAACCACTTTCGGTGAGTGCCGCGTTGGATCTGGTGGATGCCTGGTTGACCGTTGAGACGGTGGTGCTTGTTGAATCCACTCACCAGCACAGTCGCATCTTGCGTGCTTTGCTGACGCCTCTCGGCACGGGAGGCAACCTCACGTCCGACGCGCACCTGGCGGCACTGGCGATCGAGCACGGTGCCGAACTATACTCCTCGGACGGCGATTTTGCGCGTTTCGCAAGACTGCGGTGGCGAAATCCGCTGCTTTAACTGCTAGATGTTATGTAGTTGCTGAACAACGTCGAGAGACGAAGCCCGCCAGAGAGGCAAGGATACGGCAATTAAAGTCGTGGCGAGCACAACGAGAACGGCCGTCAAAATCATCACCGGACTATGAGTCGGGACGCCGAAGACGAGTTCGCTGAGAAAATGGGCAGCGGCCCAGGATCCTAGGGCTCCGAGTGAGAGTCCGGCAACAGTGAGGCGGGCGGCGTGTGACCCGACCCAGTAGAGTATCCGCGAACGTTGCGCTCCCAGTGCGAGGCGGACGGCGATCTCTTTTTGTCGGACGTTCACCCAATAATTTAGAACACCATAGACGCCTAGGGCAGCAAGCATCAAGGCGAGAAGAGCGAAGCTGGAAAGTAGGAGCGTGCTGAAACGACGGCGATCAAGCGTGGAGGCGAGAGACGCTTCAAGCGGCTGCAGCGACTGGATCGGGAGATTGCGGTCTAACGAGTGAACCACGCGCCGGACGGTGGGGCCGAGCAACCCTGGATCACCGGCCGTGCGCATCACGACCGTCATGGCGGCCGAAGGCTGCTGGGCGAAGGGGAAATAAAGTTCTGGATCCGGCGGTTGATCGAGACCCATTTGATGAACTGCTCCGACAACGCCGACGATTTCGTAGAGGGGACCAGCCATGTAGGGGCCGCCGAACTTTATCTGGTGACCGAGGGCTTGCTGGGGCGCTGCCCACCATCTGCGCGCGAGAACTTCGTTAATCACCGTGACGGGCGGGCTTGCTTCGCGATCGAGATCCGTGAAGCCGCGACCGGCTTTCAGGCGCATATGCATGGTTTGAAAATAAGCGGAGTCAGCAATCTTGAAAAGCATTAGTGGAACGTTCGCTCGCGCAGGAACGGGGCGGCCGGCGACGGAGTACCAGTAATCGCCGCAATCGTCGAGAGGACACGTAACAACGCCCGCGGACCGGATTCCGGGTTGACTGCGAAGGGTCTTCAAGAGCTGGTCGTAAAAATGGCGAATTCTGGCATTATCGCGATAGCTCGACTCGGGCAACTGAAGTTGAAATGTGAGCAGATGATCCGAGTCAAAACCGGGATAAACGGACTGAGCAGCGACCAGGCTGCGAAGCAGCAGGCTTGCGGAAAAGGCGAGGACGAAGGTAATTGCGATTTCGGCAATCACCAAAGCATTGCGCAAGGCACGGCCGCGCGCGCCCGCGCCGGCTTGCGCGGAACCTTCCTTGAGCGCAGTGGTCAGGTCGAGCCGGCGGGCGTTTCGAATAGGGGCGAATCCGGCGAGCAGACCCACTACCAGGCTGATCAGTGAGGCGAAGCAGAGAACGGGGAGATCGAGACGTACTTCGGCCAGCCGCGGAATACTGGACGGACCGGACAAGATGAGCAGGCGCAGGCACAGCGCCGCCAGAAGAACTCCAGTAAGGCCACCCAAAGTGGCCAGCACCAGATTCTCCGTCAGTAACTGGCGAGCGAGGCGGGAGGTGCCCGCTCCGAGTGCCGCACGCAAAGCAAGTTCGCGCACGCGGACCGTACCTCGAACCAGCAGCAGACTCGATACGTTGGCACAGACCAGGATGAGAATCAGCGCTACTGCGCCCAGTAGCAGGAACAAGATCGGGCGAATCGTGCTGCCGGTGACCGTATCGAGCAGAGATGTGAGAGAGGCGCGGTGATCGTTTTCCGGGCCCGGGTCGGCGATGGCGAGGCGCTGCATAATGCCGTCCAGATCGGCACGGGCAGCAGCGAGAGAGACACCCGGCTTGAGAAGGGCAAGCACGCGCATGGAGCCATGCTCGCTGCGCTTGACCGTTTGCGAAGCGGAAGGTCCTAGCGGCAGGTAAACATCCGTTTTGACCGGGAAAAAATGCAAGCTTGGTCGCAAGACGCCAACCACCTGATAGGAGCGGCCATTGAGTGTCAACGCGCTGCCCACAAAGTTTGGATTAGCGCTGAAAACTTTAGCCCAGAACTCATAAGAGAGCAGGACCACCGGTGCTGCACCCGCACGATCGTCCGAGGCAGTGAAGAGTCGTCCAAGCACCGGACGCGAACCTGCTAGTTGGAAGAAGTCACTGGTGACCAGCCCGGCCTGCGTCTGCAGTGCATCGCCGCGGCCCGTAAGAGTGAGGCCACCCATCTGCGTTCCGGCCATTTTTTCGAAGCTATGATTTTCGGCGCGCCAACGGGTGAAGTTGATCCAGGTGACGCTGATGCCGCTAGCCTGGCCGCCCGATTCACCGAGCTGCACGAGCCGTTCGCCGGATGGATAAGGCAGCGGGCGGAGCAGCACAGCATAGACCACGCTAAAGACCGCGGTGTTTACTCCGATGCCCAGCGCCAGCGTAAGAATTACGGCCAGGGAGAAACCGGGAGCTTTGCGCATGCCACGCAGCCCGTAGCGGATGTCCTGGAAAAAACTTTCAAGGCGCGGAAACCGCCAGGCCTCGCGAGCCTGTTCTCGCAGCAGGTTGGCATTGCCAAGCGCACGCTGTGCCTGCCGGCGCGCCTGCTCATGCGGCAATCCAAGCTGCTCGCGCTCGTCGGTTAAGAGATCGAGGTGCGATTGGATTTCGTCGCGAAGCTCATCGTCTAAGATCGGGCGTCGTTGGGCAAGTTGCGTGAGTTTGTTCCACCAGCGTTGCATCTAAGACTCCGGAGCGAGAATTTTGCCCATCGCATCTACAAAGCGCAGCCATTTCGAAGTGGACTTCACCAATTGCTTCCTGCCTAGCGGCGTCAGGCGGTAATAGCGCGCGCGGCGTCCGTTGGGAGACTTCTTCCAGTCTGCTGTGATCCAGTCACGTTGTAAAAGGCGCTGCAATGCCGGATATAACGAGCCGTTGTCAACGACGAATTCATTCTGCGATTGCTGTTCGAGCAGCTGCGAAATACCGTAGGCATGATTGGACGCACTGAGAAGCGTGCGCAGGATGAGCACTTCGAGGGTACCCTGAAGAAATTCCAGGCGTTCAGGTTGTTCGTCTACGGTAGCCACTCCACCTATATACGCCTAATCACTTCAAGTGTCAAGTGTCTCGAAATCAGCCAGCGGCGATTTCAGCGCACGCGCCGGCATCGACTTGGGTCAACTCTGCCTTGTTTAAGAACACGAACCTGCCGGCAACAGCAGCCGCGAGCAGAGCGATGGCAGCCATGCAGAAAGCGGCGGCATAACCGAAGCGGTAAGAAACGGCTCCTGCGGCCAGTGAACTCAGGCCCACGAATAGATCGTAAAAAGCGCTCAACAGGCCGATAGTCGATCCATGCTCGGCTTCCGGAGTTTTGCGCAGAACCGTCGCGGCGACAGACGACCACGGAAAGGAAAAACCGAAACCCAGGATGCCGGCAGCCAGTATGGCGATGGCCGGAGTGGGTCCGGCGGCGATCAAGAGCAGACCAACCGCCATCGCAACCAGACCGCTGTAGAAAGTAATGCTCGGGTGGATGCGATCGGGCAGGCCGCCAAGAAAAAAGCGCGAAAAAAGAATGACCAGGGCGTAGGTGGAAAAAGCCGCCGCGCCCGAGTTTCCATAGCGGGCAAGGTGAAGAATCAGAAAACCGGCAACTACCGGATAGTGCACATTGACGAAGCCGACGGCCAGGCCCGGAGACAACAAGTGAGAGGGAAACCAATGGCGCTTTTTGATCTCGCGCGAGGGCTTAAAATCTTCCTTCACGAAAGCCGCCAGCGCCAGACTCGTCAGGGCTGCAGCCACTTGCAAAAGAGCGGCGTGTTGAAATGTGCCGAGCAGATGTCCGATCGCGGGGCCGAGGGAAACGCCGCCCCAAATGGCGCTGCTCAGGTAGCCGAGTGCCTGCGCACTGCGTTCCACACCGGCGACTTCGACCGCCCAGGCAGCGGCGCCGGTGTAGAGACACGCCTCACCAAAGCCCTGCAGAACGCGGCCCAGGTAGGCACCCGCCAGATGTAGCGGCAGTAGATAGGCGCCGCCTGCCAGCGCACAGCTGAATAGCCCAGCAAGAAAAGTGATTTTGCGGCCCTTGCGGTCGGCCAACGGGCCTGAGAAAAAACGCGCCCCTAACGCGACAAAAGAAAACGTGCCGATAACCCAGCCAACCGTGCGATCCGAGCCGCCGAGATCGTAACGAACGTGCGGCGCGAGTGCCGGCAGGACCGTGCCCATTCCAAGAAAGCCGAGAAATGTGGCGCCAACTAACGACCAGAAGCGCGCTGTGAATACGCGCTTGCGAGACCCCATCTATTTACATTGTAATTGGGCCTGAAATTTACTTCACGAGCCGCAAAGCCTCTTCCAGTGCTTCGACGAAATAGTACTCGCCCCACATAACGGATTCGTCGACCCCGATGGCCTTGTTTAAGTGATACACGCCGCCGCGCAGTATGCCTTCCCAATTAGGATCGGCATCGCCGAGATGCGTGGTGCAGAGTCCGCGCAGAATATGGATGGCGGTGGACCAGTAGAAGTGGCCTTTGATGGGGTCGGTGATGTGCCGGCAGAGACGCAGTAATCCGGCGGCAGCAATCGCCCCGGCTGAGGTATCGGTAACGTTGCGCGTGTCGAACGGGGCGTTGTAGTCCCACGGCGGAATACCGTCGGCTGGCGTGTGAGTAATGTAGTAATCGGCGCACGCCTCAGCTGTATCGAGAAACCGAGGGTCGCGGCTGTATTCGAAGGCGTTGGTAAAACCATAGAGCGCCCAGCACAGGCCGCGCGACCAGCAGGAGTCGCTTCGATAGCCCTGCTGCGTGCTGTGGCGGAGGAATTCGCCGCTATCCCCGTCAAAGACTCCTTCATGAGCAGTCGAGCCATCGCCGCGCACCAGGTGTTTGCGAACCGTCAGCGAGGTTCGAGTGGCAATGTCGCGCAGGTGCTTATCGTTCGTCTCACGAGCCGCGTAGAACACCAGACCGACATTCATCATGCTGTCGATAAAGACGGAGTCTTCGCTGGTAAGAGACCGAATGTACTGCCCTTTTTCATCGAAAGCCGAGGCGAGCGATTTACCCGCCTGCACGATCACCTCGCGCAACGCATCATCATTGGTGATTTTGTACCAGCGCCGGTACGCGGATAAAAAGATGAAACCGAGATCGTGTACGTCGGGATCTGCTTTGCGCACTTCGAGCGGCCGGCTGTAGCGCATCGCATGCTCCCACCAGAAACGCGACTCGCCATGATTGGGACCGAGCCGCTTATAAAACAGCCACATCATCCCCGGCAGAAAGCCATCGCACCAGTGAGCGAGCACCGGCTCGTCGTGCTTCCAGATGCCATCGGAGGTAAAGATTGGATAGTAGTCTGGATAGTTCTCGATGAGGCGGCGCACTTGCTTTTGGGCGAAACGAAAGGCGTTGTCGAAGAGTTTAGAATCGGTCTCAAAAATGAATTGGATCACTCGCGTACCAGCGAATCAATTATAATGATCGCGGCGTTCATGTGTGCCTTCGAGCGCGGCTGGCAGACGTGCTGGCTTTGCTACCATCGGGTTTCATGCCAAGCAAAGTCACTATTGTGAACAACGGGCCGATACGCATTGAAGGGGACTTTGAAATCCACGATTCCGAAGGTAATTCATTTGGTTTAGCCGGACGAACCGTCATTTCGTTGTGCCGCTGCGGGCTGGCGGAGAACAAACCGTTTTGCGATGGTGCACACGGGCGCAGCGGGTTTATGTCGCAATGTAAAGCACGCGATTTGGAACCGCCCAAACCGCGCGTGTAAACGTTCTGCGTAGAGCTGGACAGGCGATCTCGTGGCAGAGACGGACGTAGCACGCAAATCATCTGCTCCCACACGCCTCGTTGAATTAGACATCCTGCGGGGCTTTCTGCTGCTCTGGATGACGCTAACTCATCTGCCTACCAAAGCCAGCCTGGTTTCGAACCAGACCTTCGGGTACGTATCCGGGGCGGAAGGTTTTATTTTTCTGGCCGGCTTTATGATCGGCCAGTTAGAGCATCGCATTGAGGCAAAACGCGGTCGAGCGGCCACTGTGCGCGATATTCTGAAGCGCTTGCGCCGGGTGTATCTCTATCATGTCGGCCTGCTGGTGATTGCCTTCACTATTGTGGCCGAAGTGGCGTTGAAGTTTCATCGCCTGGCCCTGCAGAACCTGCTCTCGTTCTATTTCGCGCACCCCAAGCAGGCCGTCATCGCAGCGGTGGCGCTCGAGTACCGTCCATCACTGCTCGACATTCTGCCGATGTATGTCATCTTCCTTGGATTAACGCTGCTGGCCCGGCGAATCGCGCGCAGCTACGGTTGGGATCCGGTGGTTTACCTGAGCTTCGCAGTGTGGGCGGTGGCGCAATTTGGTTTGCGAGCCTGGATCTACCGGCACGTGAACCTGTTTCATCTGGGAGTTCCGGAAGACTCAACCGGTGCCTTTGATATGTATGCCTGGCAGCTGCTCTGGATGGTGGGGCTGGCACTGGGAAGCATTTATTCGGACCAGCTTTCGGGAGTCGATGCAACCGAAAAGGCCGCGCGCAAGGACGGCTTTCCTAGATGGCTCGGTATTCTGAGCACGTGTGTCGCGGTTATCTTTCTTGTGCTGCGTTACAGCCCGGTCGACCACTGGATCAACCCGGATTCCTATGGCTGGCTGATCGACAAATGGCATCTCGGTCCGGCGCGCGTGATTAACTTTGCCGCGCTCACGATTTTTTTCGTGCGCTTCGGGCAGAATATTGCGTCGCTCCCGGTATTTCAGCCGCTCGCGTTGCTGGGACGTGCTTCGATCGAGGTCTTCTCCGTCCACGTTCTCTGCTGCCTGGCGGGCGATGCGCTCAGCCGCGATGCCGATCCTAATCTCCCGTGGTCGCAGCAGATTCCATTGCTGGTGCTGACCATCACCGCGCTTTTTGTGACAGCGTACTTGAGTGGTAAGTGGTCGAACTACCGGAAAGCGCGCCGCGATCTGGCAGTCACCCATTGATTTATGGTCCGAGCACTCGGATGTCGCTCAGGTTTCTATAGTCTTCGGCGTAATCCAATCCATAACCCACAACGAACTCATCCGGAATTTGAAATCCCGTGTACTTCACGTCGACCGGCTGGATACGCCGGTCCGCCTTATCGAGGAGCGTGGCGATGGCTAGCGATTTCGGCTTGCGGTGCTCAAGCATGCGCTTCAGATACGTCAGAGTAATGCCACTATCGATGATGTCTTCAACGATTAAGACATGATGTCCTTCGATGGGCACATCGAGATCGCGCGTAAGCTTTACCTGCCCGGAACTGGTTTTTTCGTTGCCGTAGCTCGAGATCGCCAGGAACTCGATCCGTACGTGAAGTCGCTCGAAGGCGCGTGCCAGATCGGCGACAAAGATGAAGGAGCCCTTCAGTATGGAGATGAGATAGAGCGGGCCTTCGGGGTAGTCGGCTTCGATTTGGGCGGCCATTTCTTGCACGCGCTTTTGTATCTGCTTGGCGGAAATCAAAACCCGCGTCGCGCTTTCGGGCGTTGCTGACTCAGGCATTGACGACAATGTTAGCCTGGAGCGCCGCCGGGCTGCTTGGTACACTGAATTTCCAATTTCGTTGCGATATCCAATTTCGTTGCAGTACTAGACATCGGAGAACTATGCTTCCAAACTTTCGCATCCTGCTTATCGGCGCAGCAGCAATGACGCTGGCAGGTGGTTCATTACGGGCGGATTTTCTCACGATTCCGCAGCCCTCCGCAGCCTACCTGAGCAGCACGACGCTCGCCCCCTTCACTGATCCCGATCAAACGCTGATCGGAGCGTTGAGCGTGGACGCTGAGACGATCGTCTATAACAACTCGCTGGTGGAGTGGACGGTGCCCACAACGTGGAAGCAATGGGGAACTCCGCCCGCCGTAGAATCGGCGACCCCCAGGGTTGGTTTCACGAGCGGCAATTCTCTGCTGGCCATCGGCTTCAGCAAGCCGGTTTCCCAGTTTGGCTTTGAGGTAGGCCCCAACAACCAGCAACCCGAGCAGATCTCGGCCCAGTTCTTCAGTGGAACGATGCTGGTGGGAACGATCACGCTTTCGCCGAGCGGCAGCAACGGAGCGCTGCTCTACGCGGCTTCCACATCGACGAATCCATTTACGAGCATTGTGATCGCAGATGCGGCGTCCGGCGATTTTGCGATTGCCGAGCAGCGGTTCGCCTTAGCATCAGCGCCCGAACCAACGACGTTCGCGCTCAGCGGTCTGGCGCTTCTGGCTGGGCTGGCGTTCATCCGCCGCCAGCGTTTCGCGTGAACGAATTTCAACTGGAACCGGGCAGCAGTCGGCTACTGCCGCTGCCGATGTGAATGTGCGGAGCAGTAGCAGCTCCGGGTACGGCACTGCGAAAGGCCAGGTAGGAAATATGCAGCCGCTCGAGCAATTTGCGCAGCCAAACGCCTTCCAGGCCGTCCGGATTTAAAGCAACATCGACCCGGTTGCGATGATCAAGTCCCATTGAGCGGTGAAGCATGGTCTGCCCCAGGGCGCTTACCGGTAGCGGACGATGAAACTGGCGCTCAAACTGCGTGGAAATAGCGGGCAGACCGGCGAGACTAAAAGGCGCACTGCCGTCGTAGCGAATCATGGAAGTTTTCAAAGTACCGAATGCAGCGGCTCGCTCCGCCCTTTTCTCAGTCTCTGCCATCACCTTCAGCTCATCCAGCAGCTTGAGCCGGTTCCGCGCCAGATCGAGAACGCGCTGCCTCGATAGCAACTCCTGAGTAAAACGATTGAATTCCGATTTGGCCAGGATACCCGCGCTGAGCAGTCCCCGCCTGTCGTCCACTACTAACTGCTGCCGTGACACTCGGCGTTCAGCCGCGTCAACCATAGCGTTTCCATCGGCAGCCGTCATATCTTCCAGGCGTGTCTGGCTATATAAGGTACGAGCCAGCGTGGCTTGATCCTGGGCGTCGGCCAGATTCTCTTCCGCCTCTTTTTGGCGCGACATAGGAAGCGTTCCCTGTGCCACGAGCGCTTTGACCGCATTCAATTGGTTTTGCGCACGCTCGACGGCACTCACGGCCAGCGCGTCAAGCGGCGTCGGTTGTTGTGCGAGCAGGAAAAGAGCAAAAAGTCCTAGCAGCACCATCCGTATTTTACTTGCGGGAGTTAAGAAGCCTGTCCGGACGAAAGGCCCGCGAATTGTAGTACGCTAGGCGCAGGAGAGCCTTACGAGAACGCTGTCACGCCCCTCACTTCCCTCTGATTCCAACGCCGATGCCGCCGCTACCGAGCTTGCCAGCAACTGGCCGATCGCAGTCGAGGCCGCTGAATCGAGGAAAGCCGAAAACATTCGGGTACTCGACTTGCGCGACGTTACGACCTTCACCGACTTCTTTGTGATTTGCACCGTGACTAATCCTCGCCAGGGCCAGGCCGTCTGTGACGAGGTGCAAAAACAACTGAAAGAGGCTGGCGACCGGGCCGTGAGCATCGAAGGTTACGATCAGGCGGAATGGATTCTGCTCGACTATGGCGACTTTCTAGTTCACATTTTCTCTGAAAGCGCCCGTAAGTTCTATGACCTCGAGCGACTTTGGCACCCGGCTAAAGTAGTACAAATTAAAGAACTTTAGCAAAATAGTAACGGTGTGTGGCGGCTTACACCCTATACTTAGGTAGCGGGGTCTTGTTTACATTAGATGAACTATCTGGGAGCGCTCACGCCGCGCCACTTCGATGTCTTGCATGCCATTGTGCAGAACTACATCGAAACCGGTGAGCCAGTTGCTTCGCGAGTGATCGCGAGCAAATACCCCATGAGTCCGGCCTCGATCCGCAACATGATGGCGGATCTGCTCGACGAAGGGTTCTTGTCTCAGCCCCACACCTCCGCCGGTCGCGTACCTACCGAACGCGGCTATCAGAGTTATGTAAAAACGCTATTCAGTAACCGCATCATTCAGCCGGAGATCGACCGCTTGCATGTCGAGCTCGAAAAGGCCGGTGGCGTGGAAGCCAGAATCGAACGCTCTTCCAAACTCTTGACCGAAATCACGCGTAATTTCGGCATTGCCGCGGCCATTCCCACCGAGAATCAGACCCTCGATCAGGTGGAGTTGCTGGCGCTCCCCGATCGGCGCATCTTGATGGTGGTGATCACACGAGACCGCATGGTCCGCAACAAAGTGATACAGATCGATGAAGCAGTGGGACAGGATGAACTGACCTCCATTCGCAATTACATTAACTACAATTTTGGCGGCTGGGTGTTGTCGAACATCCAGCGCGAATTGATCCGGCGGTTTGATCTCGAAAGCGCCGCCTACGATGCCATTTTGCAGCGGGTGAATGTGCTGTATCAGCAGGGACTGCTCGATCTCGGAACGATGCCGGAAGTCCATTTCGATGGAGCCGAGAACCTGATCGGGTTAGACCTCCATCTGACACGCGAACGGGCTCGCGAATTGTTCCGCGCGCTCGAGGAGAAAAAACGTATTCTGCAGCTGCTGAATCACTTTCTTGAAGAGCGCGAAGGCGAACCTTCGATTCAAGTTGGATTGGCGGACATTCACCCGAGTATGAGCGAGCTTTCGCTGATTGGCGTGCGGCTTACCCTGCCCAATGGATTACGCGCTCACGTTGCGGTACTCGGTCCCATGCGGATGAATTACAGCCGTGCGGTCTCGGCTGTGTTGCATGTCGGGCGTGCGTTCAAGAACGCTTCGATGCAGTAGGCGAGTACGCGCTTGCATCGTTTCCCAGGCAATTTTCTCGTAACGGCATTGTTCACCGCCGGCTTCGTCTTCGCGGGCCAACAAGGTCCCCAAAACGATTCCAGCTATATCGCGCCCGATGGAACGGCGCACGTCACGCGCGTCATACCGGTTCCGGGTACCATCAGTCCTGAAGCACAAAAACAGCTCGCTCGTCCTGCCTCGGATGCGCCACACGAGGAAACGATCGACCAGCGCCGCGCGGGAACCGATAAATGGCAAAATCGCGCAGGCCAGGAAGCTCGCCAGGTCTATCCCGCACAGATCGAAGAAAAGCAAATCGCAAGTGTGCCGGCTCGGATCATCACGCCGTCCAACGCTGCCGCGGACTTGCGAAATCACGTGCTCATCAATGTGCACGGCGGAGGCTTTAATTCCGACTCAGGATCGCTTACCGAGACTATTCCGATCGCAAGCCTCACAAAGACTAAGGTCATAGCGATTCTGTATCGCCTCGCTCCCGAGCATCCATTTCCTGCCGCTGTCGACGATACCGTTGCGGTCTACCGGGAACTGCTCAAGACCTATCGTCCGGAGAACATGGCGTTGTATGGCACCTCCGCAGGTGCCGTGTTGACTGCTGAAGTGGCGGTGCGTTTGCGACAACTGAAATTGCCAATGCCGGCAGCACTCGGTATCTTCTCCGGCTTCGGGGACTTCAGTCAACCCGGCGATTCCCGCGCCATCTTCGCACTCAACGGCTTCTCCGGACCGCTCACTCCACCGCTGCCAGGCGGCAATCCAGACAGCAGCTACACCAGTTCGACCGACTTAAAAAATCCAGTGCTGTCGCCGCTCTTTGCTAACTTAACCGGCTTTCCACCCACCCTCTTCATCACAAGCACCCGCGACCTCCTCCTCAGCGGCGCCACCATTCTGCATCGTGCGTTTTTGCGCGCCGGTGTAGACGCACAACTCGTCGTCTTTGAAGCACTGCCGCACGCCTTCTGGAACAATGTACATTTACCGGAATCGCGCGAAGCCGACGAAATTATGGCCCGCTTCTTCGTGAAGCATCTCGGCAAGTAGCGCCGCAATCGGCCACTCCGCCCCACATGGTACAACCAAAACACATGCCCAGCTTCGAGGTGCAAACGGGTCTCGCCACGTATCAGAGTGTGGTCGAACGCGGCATCTTGAAGTCGGCTTCCCGCTTTCTCCCGGCAAGCGCCGGCAAGCTTTTCCTCGTTACCACGCAAGACGTCTGGCAGCATCATCAACACTCGCTCGATCCGCGCATCACTGCTCGCGCACACGTTCTCTTCTTCCCGGGCGGTGAATCCAACAAACGGCTCTCCTGCCTTGAAACGCTGGCCGACAAGCTCATCGAAAATGGCGCCGATCGCACCAGCGTCGTCATCGGCTTCGGCGGCGGCATCGTCACCGACCTGAGCGGCTTTCTGGCCGCAGTGTTCATGCGCGGCATTCCTGTTCTCCAGCTTCCAACCACTCTGCTCGCGCAAGTCGATGCGGCCGTGGGGGGCAAAACCGGCGTTAATCTAATCGGCGGCAAGAATTTGATCGGCAGCTTTCACCAGCCTCTTGCCGTCTTGATCGACCCGGACGTACTGGCAACGCTCCCTGACCGCGAATACCGCGCCGGTCTTTATGAAGTCATCAAGTGCGCCATCATTCGAGACCCCGAGCTCTTCCGCTTGCTTGCACAACAGTCGGACGCGGTACTCGCTCGCCAGCCCAACACGGTCGATGCGCTCATTGCGGCGGCGGTACGCATCAAAACCGAAGTCGTCTCCGCCGATGAACGCGAAGGCGACCTGCGGCGCATCCTCAACTTCGGCCACACCATCGGCCACGCCATCGAAGCAGAAACTCGGTACACGCAATTTCTCCACGGGGAGGCCATCGCGTGGGGCATGCTCGCCGCCATTCATCTGGCCGAACTAAACGGCTCTCTTTCCACCAGCGACGCCGGTGCGATGCGCGAACTAATCGCTCTTTACGGCCCTTTACCCTCGGCCGCAAATCTCAAGCCGGAAAGTCTTCTCACCCGCCTCTCCAGCGACAAAAAAACACTCGGCGGCAAAGTTCACTTTGTCTTACCCATCACCATCGGCCGCGTCACTATTAAAACCGGCATCCCCGACGAAGAAATTCTAAGAGCGACCGCCGAGAGCCTCCGCTGAAATGGCCCAAGGAACTACTCCAGCGGGCACCGAAACCGAGCAACAAGCCGCGCGCTGGGTACAGGACATGTTTGCCGGCGTCGCCCCCCGCTACGACCTGCTCAATCATCTCCTCTCGTTCAATATCGATCGCGGCTGGCGCAGAGCTTTACTCGAGAGCCTCGCCCCCGTACTCGCCCACCCTGACGCCTCCGTTCTCGATCTATGCTGCGGTACCGGCGACGTCATGCTGGATCTGGCGCACGTCTCGCAAGCGCGCATTATCGGCGCAGACTTCTGCCACCCCATGCTCCTCGCCGCCCAGAAGAAAACTCGGCAAAAAAACTCATCCGCTCAACTCTTCGAAGCGGACGCGCTCGCGCTGCCTCTTGCCGCCAACACTCTCGACGCCCTCTCGATCGCCTTTGGCTATCGCAATCTCACCGGCTATCAAGCCGCGCTTATCGAGTTTCGCCGCGTGCTCAAACCCGGCGGCGTACTTGCCATTCTCGAGTTTTCTCATCCCCGTGCAGCCCTTACCCGAGCTGTCTATGGCTTCTATTCGCGCGCCGTTCTGCCCCTGGTGGGCGGTCTGATTTCCGGTTCACGCGAAGCCTACTCTTATCTACCCGAATCCATCCGAAAATTTCCCCATGCCGATGTCCTCGAACAGATGCTCCAAACTGCCGGTTTCGCTCAAACCCGCGTGCAACTGCTCTCCGGCGGTATCGCCGCACTGCACACCGGCCTCGCCGCGGAAGAAGCTTAGTTTTTCCTCCGATGTTGACGCGACCAAATTGACAAGTCTCTTACGGTCGTCTCTGTTGCTGGCCGCATTCACACTGTGCGTCCAGGCAGAAATTCCGATCGCGCAAGTGATGAAGATTCCGAATACCGGCCAGCAGATTACTCCACTCGCTCCCCGCGGCGCTCGCTTCACGTATCTGAACCCGCATCTGACCGCCTATCCGGACCATGTGGTGGGCCAGGCCGTGACCGCGATCGCCAGCCCGGATCACAAGACCCTGCTGGTGCTCACGACCGGCGATTACGGCATCTACACAGCGAAAGGCGCGCGCGACACCGCCGCCTCCACCGATTGGGTCTTCGTCTTCGATATCACCGGTACCGTGCCCGTGCAGAAACAAGCCATCCAGCTACAGAATACGTATAACGGCATCGTTTTCGATCCCACTGGCACTGTCTTCTACGTAGCCGGTGGCCGCGACGATAACATGCACATTTTCCATCTGGCTAATGCCGTCTGGACAGAACAGACCGATAGTCCAATCGCACTCGACCACGTCAGCCAGGCCGGCGATACTGACCCCGAAGCGGCCGGTATCGCGATCTCGCAGGACGGCTCTAAAATCGTCATCACCAATTACGAAAACGATTCGATTTCTATCCTCGCCAAATCCGGCAACAACTGGCGCAAGACCGCTGATTTCGACCTCCGCCCCGGCAAAATTAATGTCTCCCAATCCGGCCAGCCCGGCGGCGGCTATCCTTTCTGGGTCTCCATTCAAGGCAACGACACTGCCTACGTGTCCTGTATTCGCGACCGCGAGATCGATGTCCTCAATATCTCCGGAACACCCTCACTCACCAAACGCATCACGCTGAAAGGGCAACCGCTAAAGTCGACTCTTAATGCCTCGCAGAGCGTTTTGTACGTCGCCGAAGACCAGGCCGATTCGGTCGCCGCCATCAACACCGCAACCGAATCCGTTACCGCCGAAGTCAGCGTCACCGCACCCGCCGGAACGATCGCCTCCGCCTTCGCCAAACTCTCCGGCAACAACACCAACAGCGTCACCATTAGCCCCGACCAGACCACCCTCTATCTCACCAATGGCAACACCAACAATGTGGCGGTCGTGAGCATCGCGCAGCTCAGTATAGGCAACGCTGTGCGTGGTCTGATCCCCACCGGCATGTATCCCAACTCGGTAGCCTTCAATGCCGATGGACGCTTTATGTACGTAGTAAACGGCAAGTCCCCGGCCGGCCCCAATCCGAAGCACTGTCGCGGCGGTGGCGCTCTTCCGGGACTGACCTCGGCCAATTGCAATGCCTCAAATTCCTACACCTTGCAAGTCACTAAAGCCGGTCTCCAGTTCCTCCCCACGCCGCCCATCACCAGGCTTGCCGCGCTGACCAGCCAGGTCGCGATCAATAACCACTACGTAACCACCGAGAGCCCCGCCGCCGCCGCGACCATGAATTTCCTGGCCGGCAAAATCAAGCACATCATCTACATCATTAAAGAAAACCGCACCTACGATCAGATCTTGGGCGACCTCCCCAAAGGCAACGGCGATCCCACGCTCACCGAATTCCCGCAAAGCGTTACGCCGAATCTTCACCGCCTCGCGCAGAACTTCGTCACGCTCGACAACTTCTACGACACCTCTGAGGTCAGCTACGACGGCTGGGCCTGGTCGACCGGCTTCATCGCGCCCGACATCATCCTGCGTCAGGCTCCTGTCAACTATTCATTCCGTGGCGGCGTGGCTTACGAATCGGAAGGCGACAATCGCGGCATCAACCTGGTCTCGCGCACTGGCACCAACGCCCGCGACCCCGACGTGCTTCCCGGCAAAACCGATGTCGGCGCTCCAGACGGCCCCGCCAATCAGGTCAACACCGGCTACATCTGGGATCAGGCCCTGCGCGCCGGGCTCACTGTCCGCAACTACGGCTTTTTCGTGGACAACATCGGCAAAGCCGTCGCCTATCCCGGCAACACTCAGACCGTCCAAGTCCATCCGTCCAATTTCGCCCTTGCTGGACGGACCGATCTCAATTTCCGCGGCTTCGATCAAACGAACGCCGACCTTTATCTGTTCAAAGAGTGGGAGCGCGAGTTCGATACGAAGTATGCAAGCAGCGGCTTTCCCGCCTTAAACCTGCTGCGTTTGCCGCACGACCATACCGGCAAATTCACCTCCGCCCTCTCCGGCGTCAATTCACCGGAACTGCAAGTGGCCGACAACGATTACGCCGTCGGCTTAGTCGTCGACAAAATTGCTCATAGCGCTTATGCCGGCAACACACTCATCTTTGTCATCGAAGACGATGCCCAAAATGGAGGCGATCACGTCGACGCCCACCGTAGCATCGCTTTCATCGCCGGTCCCTACGTGAAGCAAGGCGCGCTCGTCTCCACGCAATACAACACCATCAACTTCCTGCGCACGATGGAGCGCGTCCTCGGCTTACCGCCTGCTCACCTGACCGACGCCGTGGCGCAACCAATGGCGGACGCTTTCGACACCACGCAAGCTTCCTGGACCTATCGTGCTGCGCCCTCCGCCATGCTCTACAACACCACTCTGCCCCTTCCCGCAAAGCCTGTCGCCCTGCAGATTCCCAAGCCGTCCCACGATGCTAAATATTGGGCTCGCCTCACCAGGGGTTTCGATTTTTCCAAAGAGGATCGCCTCGACCCGGAAGCCTTCAACCGCATCCTCTGGCAAGGCCTCAAGCCGGACGCGATCTACCCCGGCGACGCCAACCTGAGCGAGACCCGCAAAAGCTACAAGCAGGCTCTGCAGAAGCGCAACCGATTTACCTCGTCGGACCCCGATGGCGAGTAAGTTGTATTCGTCAAGCAGTCGTCCTGTGTTTTCTGTAGCGTCGAATTAAATTATTCGTTGAACTATCGTGCTCAAGCTTCGGCTCGTCCTTGCTTTCGAGTTCGGGGATGATGCGCTTTGCCAGCACTTTACCTAATTCGACGCCCCACTGGTCGAACGAGTCGATACCCCAGACTGTGCCCTGCGTGAAAACGGAATGCTCGTAAAGTGCAACCAGCCTGCCTAGTATCTCGGGCGTGAGCCGCTCTGCGAAAAGCGTGTTCGACGGCCTGTTGCCTTCAAAAACCCGGTGCGGCACCAGCCAGTCGGGAGTGCCTTCCGCCTTGACCTGCTCGCTAGTCTTCCCGAAGGCCAGCGCTTCGGTTTGTGCAAAGACATTCGCCAGCAGCATGTCGTGATGTGCGCCCAGCGGGTTCAGAGCGTGCGCAAACGCAATGAAGTCGCACGGAATCAGCCTGGTTCCCTGGTGAATGAGTTGATAGAAAGAATGCTGGCCGTTCGTTCCCGGCTCACCCCAATAAATCGGGCCGGTCTGATACGTAACCTCGGTCCCGTTCAACGTCACATGCTTACCGTTGCTCTCCATCGTCAACTGCTGCAGGTAGGCTGGAAATCGCTTTAAATATTGTTCATAAGGAAGCACCGCAACCGTTTCCGCGTGAAAGAAATCGCTGTACCAGACTCCTAAAAGGCCCATCAGCACCGGCAGATTGCGCTCGAACGGAGTCGTACGGAAATGTTCATCCATTTCGTGAAAGCCGGCCAATAGAGACCGGAAGTTTTCAGGACCAATGGCAAGCATCGTGGACAGGCCAATTGCCGAGTCCATCGAATAACGTCCGCCCACCCAATCCCAAAACTCGAACATATTTGCCGTATCGATTCCGAACTTCGACACTTCCTCACTGTTCGTCGAGACAGCAACAAAATGCTTGGCAACAGACTTTTCATCTCCACCCAGGCCTTTCAGCGACCAGTCGCGCGCCGTGTGAGCATTCGTCATCGTCTCGAGCGTAGTAAAGGTTTTCGAAGAGACGATGAACAGGGTTTCTGAGGGATCGAGATCGCGCACCGCTTCCGCGAAGTCGTCGCTGTCCACGTTCGACACAAAGCGAAACGTCATCTCGCGAATGCTGTAGTATTTGAGTGCCTCATAAGCCATCACCGGCCCAAGGTCGGAGCCGCCGATTCCAATATTGACAACGTTGCGAATACGCTTACCTGTATGGCCCTTCCACTCTCCAGACCGCACACGGTCCGAGAACGCGGCCATCTTGTCTAACACCTCGTGTACGTCCGGCACCACGTCATGACCATCAACCACAATCGACGTTCCACGCGGCGCACGCAGCGCCACATGCAGCACGGCCCGATTCTCCGTGGTGTTGATCTTGTCACCGCGGAACATGGCGTCAATCCGCTCTCGCAAACCCGACTCCTCCGCAAGTTGAAGCAGGAGTCTTACTGTCTGGTCAGTAATGCGATTCTTCGAGTAGTCGAGATAAATTCCCGCCGCCTCCGCCGTCATTTTTTGGCCACGCTCCGCGTCGTCGGCGAAGAGCTGCCCGAGATGCATCTCGCTGACTTGTTTGAAATGATCTCCGAGCGCCTTCCATGCCGGGCGTTCGGTGAGCGGGCGATTCATTACGGTCTTTGTTGCGGTCTCCATATCCATCCTTCTTTGGGCTTTTTAGGAACGAGCTTCGAACGCGTGCTCCCGTCGCCCTCAGCATAGCGCTGCCACAGGCGAAATCCTCCGACGGCCGGCACATTCATCACGATACACACTCGGCTCGACTAGCCTTGCCGGACGTTGTTGCCAGTGGGATTCTGAACTGATATTTGTTAATGCGAAAGCTGGCTATCTTGGACTCAAGCGTCTGTCGTGGAATGTTTAGCAGTGCGGCGGCCCCTGAAGGCCCCGAAACGCGGCCTTCGCAAGCCTCTAATGCCGCTTCGATCATCTCTTTCTCGCGTTCCGTAAGCGCCGCCAGAGAGTCCATCGGCTTCGCTAAACGAACCGGCGTCCGCTTCAGCCGGCTTTCCTCCACCGAAAAAGTATCGCCATCGCAAAGAATCAAGGCCCGTTCCACCACGTTCTGTAACTCACGAATGTTACCGGGCCAGTCATAGGCTTTGAGTAACTCCAACGTGTTCTTTCCAATGTGCCGAATCGACTGACCTGTTTTACTCGCGTACCTTTCAATGAAATACTCGGCCAGGATCGTGATATCCACTCTTCGTTCACGAAGCGACGGCACCTCAATGGGAAAAACATTCAATCGGTAGAAAAGATCCTCACGAAAAGTTCCAGCGGAAACCGCCGAACATAGATTCCGATGCGTTGCCGCCACAATCCGTACATCCACGGAAATGGCTCGATTGCTCCCCACCCGCTCGATTTCCCGCTCTTGCAGCACCCGCAATAACGCAATCTGAGTCTCGGCCGGAAGGTCGCCGACTTCATCCAGAAAAAGCGTCCCGCCATCCGCCGCTTCGAACCGTCCAATACGTCTTTCAAGCGCTCCTGTAAACGAACCCTTCTCATGCCCAAAAAGTTCAGAGGCAATCAGCGATTGAGGGATTGCCGCGCAGTTCACGCGGATGAAAGGTTTGTCTGCGCGTTTTGACCGGCGGTGAACCGCTCGCGCCAGCAGTTCCTTCCCAGTGCCGGTTTCACCCAAAATGAGCACCGTGGCATCGGACTGGGCCACCCTGGCTACTTGCTTCAATACCTGTTTTATCGGTCCAGAAATTCCTACGATCTCTTCGAACCCTACGATCTCATCGAACATGTGTGTGCGCTCGTCGCGCCTGGGAACAGCCCGAAATCAGGAATCGCTCCGATTTGTGCGACTCCTGAAGATCATTCTTGCCCGTCTCGAATTCCAGGTACTCGTTACAATTCATTTCTCTGCCCATCCGATCGCCAGCCACTGCATGGCCGTCAATGTCCTCGCGGCAAATTGGTGTTGTTCCAAGTGGAGCAATCGGGCACAGAGTTCCGACGGCAGGCCAAGTAGAACTCGAAGCACGAAACAACTCCGAAGGCAACTGCTCATGCCCAGAACATTTCTCAATTCGGTCGGCAGATTCGGCCAACCCCCGTCGAAATCCCTGGGCGTCTGTTCAATGCAATCCCAAACGTAAGGAATGGAGATCTCGAGCGTCTCGTATAGAAGCGATTCTGCATTTAGATCCTCGGGATCTAGTGACTCAATGGCTTCAATAGCCACACGTTCCGCCGAATTCATGTCGCCGGTGAGTAGCAGCGCCACGTTGAAAGCACTGCAGACAGCGGCCGATAGCTCAAACTCAACAGGCATATATGTACCTTTCTTGCTTGTTTGATTTCGCTGTCACGAAAGCTGGCTTGCGCCCGAGTTCGTTTCAGCTCTCGCCACATTTGTTGAGCAATGCACCAACGTTGTGCCTGCTGTTACCTGTCTTGCGGTTTCTCCGCAGAACTCGGTCTTCAGGAGAGTGCTACGTGAAACTAATCTCGCCAATATCAATCGCCACCAGAAGCGGTTCCTTCACAATCTGGTAGTCGCCTTCATACGCATACACTCGGCGCTTCGTCGGCAATTTGACGCCATCCACGTCGCGATATTCCGAGGCGTAATTCAGCCCCGTTGCTCCTCCCAGTATGTCTACCGTGTAATCGTGCCGTCGCAGCAAACCATCCGGTCCGAAGCAGGAGATCTGTTCGCGCGTATGGCTTTTCACGTAGTCTGGAAAAGTGACTTTGAGACGTCTCCAGGTTTCTCCGTCTACCTGGATTGATGAAATCTCCTCCGTCTCGAATCCTTCATAAGTGTAAAGAAACGGAGTGGTGAGATAGGTCCACAAAGCTTCGCCGCAGAAGTAGGCGACATGGATGTCATCCCAAGGCGTCTCCCTCTGCTGACCTTCGAACGACTTCTCCGGGTTGTCGCGGCATGCGATGAGCGTTCCGTCAACCTTCTCCATCACGATGCGGTCCGGTTCGAAAAGCGACCGTTTGTCTTGGCCCGGAAAATCCGTGACCAGATGCTCTTGCTTCGTATCCGCCGTCAGGATGACGTTCTTCAGAACGTCACCCTTCCCTTTTACATACCAAATGGCACCGGTAATCGACGCGGCCACTTTCATCGACTTCAGTTTGTTCCAACCTTTCAGACCGCCGTGAGCCTGAACAGCCAAATCCAATAAGTCGCTCATGTTACTGCTCAAGGGAAGACGCCGCCAGACCAATGACGTCTGCGACCTCCTGAGGGTGCGAAACGAAGGAAGCGTGGCTCGCGGCGACCGATTGCACTGTGGCGCCCATCCGCTTGGCCATGAACTCCTGCGCCGGTGGTGGAATCATTTTGTCGTCCGTCGACACCAGGTACCAGGAGGGAATCGTCTTCCAGGCTGGCGCACCTTCCTTGCCAGTAAAGCTCGCGACGCTCAACGGCTTCTGGACTGCCGCCATCAATGCGGCTTCGCTCTGGCTGGCATCGGCGGCAAAAGCCTTCTGGAAACCTTCGCGGTTAATCCAGAGAAAGCCGTTCTTGTCGGGCCAAATTGCTGCCGAGCCAGGCGAAGGCGCTCCTTGCTTGCTGAGTCCATCCAGACTCTCACCTTCGTCAAGGCCGAATGCTGTGATGTAAACGAGAGCCTTCACCTCGGGAGTCTCGGTGGCTGCCCCCGTGATCACGGCGCCTCCGTAGGAGTGCCCAACCAGAACCGTAGGTCCGGTCTGCATCCCAAGGAGACGACGCGTCACCGCGATGTCGTCCGCCAGCGAAGTCAACGGGATCTGTGCCGCTGTCACATCAAACCCCTTCGCCTGCAGCAACGGAATCACTTTGCTCCAGCATGAGCCGTCAGCCCAGGCGCCATGCACCAACATTACGTTTGTCTTTTGTTCCATGTTTGTCTCCAATTCGTGTTTGTTTATTTTTCAAATCAGGTCAAGTCAAAAGCAAGCACAGGCCGCGATGCCGCGCCTCCAAACGAAAGAGCAACTTCAGCGGACTTGGGCGCGAATCGCGAGTCCGTTGTGCGCGCGAGTTCATTAAGGCGAGCCGAAATCAGGCCGCAGCCTGCTCGCCGTAAAACGGGTAATCCGTGTAGCCTCGTGAATCGAACGTGTAAAACGTGTTGCGGTCGTATTGGTTGAGCGGGAGCCCCAATGCCAAGCGCTTCGGCAGATCCGGGTTCGCCAGAAAATAACGTCCGAAGGCGACCAGATCGGCATCGCCTTTTTCCACAAACGCCTCGGCAGTATCGGGTTCGAAACCGCCCGCCGCGATGATCTTGCCCCTGAAGACGTTTCGCAGTCGTTCGCTGGCAACCGGCGTCTCACCTTCCGCGATCAGTTCGTTCCCTCTCACCCGCGGTTCGATGATGTGAAGATAGGCGAGTCCAAACCGGTTCAATTGTTCCGCAACGTAATCAAACAGCGCCTCCGGATTGCTGTCCGACATCGCGTTAAAAGTTCCGCCAGGCCCGATCCGTACGGCAACACGCTGGCCTCCCCACACCGATGCCATTGCTTCCACCACTTCCAGCAGAAAACGGGACCGGTTCTCAATGGAGCCGCCATAAGCGTCGTTGCGCTTGTTGCTGCCGTCCTGTAGAAACTGATCGGGCAAATAGCCATTCGCAGCGTGAAGTTCCACTCCGTCAAAACCCGCTGCTTTTGCCCGCTCGGCAGCTTTTCGATACTCCTCGATGATTCCTCGAATCTCTTCGATTTCGAGCGCCCGGTGCGGCGATGGATGCACCCAACCATCTGGCCCGGAAACGCTGGCCCGCGAATCTAGCCAGTAGTGCGGATCGACCGATGGCGCCACCGGCGCCGCGCCGCCGGTCATAACAACATTCGACGCCCGGCCCACATGCCAGAGCTGCGATAGCATCTGGCCGCCTTTCGCATGAACCGCCTCTACTATCTTTTTCCAGCCGCCCACTTGTTCGTCTGAATACAGTCCAGGCGCTCCAAACCATCCGTGACCGGTAACCGAAATTGCGGTGGCCTCAGAGATAATCAGGCCGCCTTCCGACGCTCGCTGGCGGTAATACTCAACCATCAGGTCGCCGGGAAAGTCGCCAGGTTGTTCCGACCGCCCACGGGTAAGCGGCGCCATCACCACCCGATGCTGCAGACCGATCGCGCCGATTTGTACCGGCGAAAAAAGTTTACGATTCGTATTTTGAGTCATCTCGCTTTACTCTCCTTTGAGATCGTTTAGCTCTTACCTGGAAAACTGTCACCAAACATTGGCTGTCCGCTCTTGGACTGCTCTCGTGTCGCCTCGTCTTGAATCACATCCCAGTGTTCGACCAGAACGCCGTCTTTAACGAGCAAGATGTCCGCCGCACTCCAATTCGCCGGCAGCCCGATCCCGGAAAATCGCCCGTGAGCAATCACGAAATCTCCCTCGGCCACCATGACTCCCGGCTCGTATTTCAGGTTGGGCGGCAGGCTCTTCGTCAGATTGAACAGACCCTCGCGGCCCGGCTCGATGTGAGCGCTGTGCTGGATGTACTCAGGCGACCAATAGCGGTCCGCTGCTACGTAATCACGCCGATTGAACAGCGTCTCAAAAGCTTCTAGAACAAGCGCTTTATTTTTGGCTGCCTGCGATTCGCTCATGTATTCCTCTGTTCTTTCCAACTCGATTCTGCCTGAGATTGCGAGCGTCGCAAACCCCAGATCGAGTCCTATAATCCACTCGATAGTGGCCGCCCCATACCCCTTCCGAGTCATTAGCGATTTGGAATCGAGATGCGCTTCCGCCCATAAGCGAACGCATCGACCAACCAGGCGCCAGGCCCGACGAACGACGGGGCCGAAGCGATGGCCACCGACAGCAGTTAGGCGGGATTTATAGCAAACAGGAACTTCACGAGCTGGGCACTGACCTCGGCAGAGGCTTCGTGTTGCAACCAGTGGCCGACATTCTCAAGTTCAAGGTTTCCGACAAGACCGGGAAGGCCGTGTCGGAGTTTCTGGACAGAGGGATAGAGCGTCTCTAAGCCATCTGCCTTCCCCGCAATGTAAAAGGAAGGTTGGGTAATCTTCGCGCTTTTCCACGCGCCCGATAAAGAGAAATAAGGTTCAGCCGCGCGGTAGTAGTTCAGGCCGCCATGAAAGCCGGTGCGCTGAAACTCAGTTACGTTATGAGCAACGTAATCTGTTTCAGCCCATGACGGCAGAGGCCCTGGAGCGGGACGATGAAGGCTTCGAGCGGGATCCATGGGGTTCCAACGTGTGTCGGCTGGAGCGGAACCTGATGCCCAATACAGAACCCCTGGAATGGTAACTGCGGCATCTGCCCAAATTTGGTCGGCATCCGGTCGGATCTGTTCGAACATGTAGAAATCGTTTTCATGACCCGATTTCCTCATGCGCTCGAAAACGCTGACATCTCCCCGCGGAACGTACGGAACGCTCAGGCAGAACACCGCTTTAAATCGATCAGGACGCATCAGCGCAGCGTTCCACGCATGAGTTGCACCCCAGTCATGGCCTACGATAACAGCGCTGGAGACACTCAGCGCATCGAGCAGACCAACTAGGTCACCGGCCGTATGCAGCGGGGTGTACAAGCTGGCGTCCGCCGGAGCTGAACTGCGCCCATAGCCGCGCATATCTGGAGCAATTGCCCGATATCCGGCTGAGTCGACGGCTTTCATCTGTCGGCGCCACGTATAAGAGGTATCCGGAAACCCGTGACAGAACAAAACCGCAGGCCCTTCGCCTTGCTCAGTCACATGCAAGGAGACGCCATTCGTAGCGATCTCGTACTCTTTGAGAACGCGCTCGGCGGTCGATCCGAGACTTCCCGCTCCGGTCGCTTGATCCGGCAGCAGGCTTGCACCAACACCAGTTCCACCCGCGATGACAGTGCGGGACGAGATACCTGGCTCTGCAAGCGCATGCTTCTCACTTGCCGTTGAAGGTCGTTTGGCATCGCTCCTCGTATTACCCAATTACAGTCCTTTCGTTTTTAGCCACGAACGCATGGCTTGGAAGAGTTCGATTTTGCGCTCAAGCGGCAGCCAATGGGCTCCCTGCAGGTTCGTCACGGAAAGATTAGGGCAAGTCTGGCGCATGGGCTCTCCGAGGCGGCTGCGGGTGATATCGCAGATCCCATCCCAGTCGCCGTTGATGAACAGAACAGGTTGGTGTAGGCGGCCCCTTACGGGCGCGGTGTGAGCGTAAGCCGCGTTGGCCGTGTCGTTCAGGTACCAAGAATTGCCCGGGCGGAAACCGGTAACGCGGAATGCTTCGACCAGGGCGTCAAAGTCGGCGGGTGGCCAGAGCGCAGGATCCGGCGGCATCGCCAGGGCGCGATGCGCGGAACCGAACCAACCTCCACTGCGAGTGATGAGGGCAGACCTGTAGACCTTGCCTACGGACTCTGAATTACCACTCCGATAGATCATTGAAAGAGTGGCCGGGATCTCAGCATTGAAGTCGGTGACCGATTGTTCGAAGTGAGTCAGGTAGAGGCGGTAATAGTCCCACTGTCCGTCCGGATATTGGTCGGCGGGGTAAAGCTTTCGGTCGATCAGCGGCAGAAGATTGGGAAGCGCGAAGGCGTCCGGTGAATAAGGGACGGAGACCAGCACTACGCCGCGG
Source organism: Bryobacteraceae bacterium (assembly GCA_965277435.1). Classification (GTDB taxonomy): domain Bacteria; phylum Acidobacteriota; class Terriglobia; order Bryobacterales; family Bryobacteraceae; genus Bog-105. Next base: position 1,322,045 of record OZ255821.1, read on the forward strand.
CTACGCTTCGCATGATGCGCGGCCAGCGACCCGATTACCGGGCTTCCCAAGTCGTGGCCGACCCAAATTGCCGGATGCGCCATTAAATGGTCGTGAAGTTCAACCATATCCTGCACGATCTCGCGTAGAGCATAGGCTTCGGGGGCGGTCGGCGTCGATGAACCGCCGTATCCGCGCATGTCCGGCGCGACGCAGTGCCAGCCTTCGGATGCGAAGGCTTCAACCTGCGCGCGCCACAGCAGACCGACCTCGGGCCAGCCATGAACGAAGATCATCAACGGTCCGTCGGCAGGTCCGGCCTCCCAGTAGCGGGTTGTGTGGCGGGGCGAGCTAAAGGTGCGTGCGGTTAGTGCGTGCTTTCGTAAACCCGCGCCAGCCTGGGACGCTGTATCTCCTTCAGCCATTTGACCAGGCCGCAAACTCGCACCAGCGGTGACTTTTGTCGCTTGTTCGAAGCTTATTTCAAGATTTCTCTCATTGCTGCTCATGCCGCTCACCTGATTTATTTCTTGTGCTGCAGATCGTTAAGCCATTTGTCTCTTCAGACCCAACGCTCGCCGCGCGGCAGGATGCTTCCTATTTCGGACAGCTCTCGGGAGAGCATCTGGCCTGGTCTCGAATGCTTATGAAAATGTCTGCGAAGTGACTTGATCCGGATCCCAACCACCACGCTCACCGGTGTTGAGCGCATCGATTGCCTGGACCTCTTCTGATCTAAGTGCGAAATCGAAGACGCCAAAATTCTCCGCAATCCGTTCCGGGCGTATAGATTTCGGAATCGGAGAATTGCCCAACTCTAGCTGCCAGCGCAGGATGATCTGTGCGGGAGTCCTTCCGTCTTTATTCGAGAGATAAACCACCGTCGGAAGTGAGAGAGGGTCGTGCAACTCCTTCGCGTCTTTTGCTTTCGCTCCGTAGCGCTGGACACCGCCAATGGGAGACCATGCCTGTGTGACAATCCCATGCTTCTCATGCGTCTTGCGAAGTTCCGATTGATTGAAGAATGGGTGCAGTTCTACCTGATTTACAGCAGGAATATGTTCGGTTTGCTCGATGAGTGATTCGAGATGCTCAGGGGTGAAGTTGCTCACTCCGATCGCCCGAACGCGGCCGTCCGCGTGAAGCTTCATCATGGCCTTGTAGGAGTCGACCGTCTTCTCAAACGCGGAAGGCACCGGCCAATGAATCAGATACAAGTCAAGGAAATCCAGCCCTAACTTGCGAAGGCTTGTGTCGAACGCGCGGAGGGTTTGCTCGTAGCCGTAGTCGCTCATCCAGAGCTTAGTCGTTATGAAGATCTCTTCGCGAGGGATGCCCGAAGAGCGAACGCCTTCTCCAACCTGCTCCTCATTCCTGTAAGCCGCAGCCGTATCGATAAGCCGGTATCCATCTTCGAGCGACGACCTCACCGCAACTTCTGTTTTTTCCGGCTCGCTAAGAAACACGCCCAGTCCAAGCGCGGGCATCTCGATTCCATTGTTCAGCTTGTATACCGGGCTAGTAGCTGCTGTCATCGTCTACTCCCTTCTCTTCTGCGATTCGCTCATGTATTCCTCTGATCTTTTCAACTAGATTCTGCCTGATTTTGTGAGCCTCGCAAACCCCGGATCGAGTCCTATGATCCACTCGATGGTGGCCGCCCAATCCCCCTTCCGAGTCATTAGCGACTTCGAATCGAGATGCGCTTCCGCCCATAAGCGACCGCATCGATCGACCAGGCGCCTGGCCCCACGAACGACAGGGCCAACGCGATGGCCGACGACAGCACGCAGGGCCAGAATTCTCCCGGCGTCGAGAGCGCGATCCAAAGCTCGAGCAGAGCAACCAGCACGCCTGCGACCGGCGTCCAGAGCCCCGCAAACAGAAGCGCTCCCGCTCCCGCTGCCGCTATCGTTAGCAGCACATGGGTCGCCTTACCCGGTCCAGTCAAAGACGTACACGAATCGTGAATGAGAAAGGTCGAGACGGCCAGCCGCAGAATCATCAATCCTTTGCCGGGCCAGCCGTTGGCGAATGTTGAGAATAACCGTTGCAGAACGCTCCCGTTCCGAGCCTACGGGAACCACGGCGACAATGAAACACCAAATCGAGTTGATGTTCTCCCTCTTTCGAGTGATTTACAACTCGATAATGCCTCGCTTTATTCCGATCATGGCAGCGTGCGTGCGGTCGTTGGCATGCAGTTTCATCAGAATGTTTTTGACCCGGCTTTTCACCGTCTCTTCCGTTATTGAAAGCTGAGCGGCGATTTCTTTATTCGCATTGCCGGCCGCGATGAGCCGGAGCACATCCATCTCGCGCGGCGTCAAATCTTCCTCACCCGAGTGGTCCGCAAGCTCTACAGCTACCGAAGGCGATAATGTTTTGTGCCCAGCATGCACAGCACGGATGGTCGCCAGCAATTCCTTGTGCAAAAGGTCCTTCAACAAGTACGCTCGTGCTCCGGCCTTAAGAGCCCGCACTGCCTGAACGTCGCCGGAGTAAGTTGTCAAAACGATGATGCGCGCAGCGGGCTTCTCTTCGCGAATCGCTATGATCGCGTCGATACCGCTTGTTTCCGGCATCTGCAGATCCATCAGTGTGATGTCTGGAGAATGCTGCCGGAACTGTTCAATCCCTTCACGCCCGTTCGACGCCTGCGCGACCAATTCCATATCTGGCTGACCGCCAATAAGCGCAGCAATACCCTCCCGCAGAAGGGGATGATCGTCGACCACGAGAATGCGAATCGCTCGCTGATCTGGACTGGAACGAACGCTCATAGTCGAATCCAAGCTCCTCACTCCTCTCTGTTCCTTTTGCCGGACGCGCTCGAACTTCCTCGTTCCCCCGATTTTCTGTAAGCATTGGATGCCCTGTAAGCTATAGCCGCCGGCACCGTCACCTCAATTTCAGTGCCCCGGCCGAGTTCGCTCCATAATTCGAGCTGTCCACCAATACTGCCAGCGCGCTCTCTCATGCCCGTGAGACCCCAGTGTCCCTCACGCCCGCGCGCCGTCAGAACGTTTGGATCCATGCCGATCCCATCGTCTCGCACGCGCAGTCGCAGCATTCGCCCGTCATACCGTAGGTCCACCTCTATTCGATTCGCTTTTGCGTGCCGGAATGCATTCCCCACCGCCTCGCGCCCAATGCGGTAAAGATCATCTCGCAGCGTGGGATGCACCGGACGCGGCGTGCCTTCTACTAGCACTCGGAACATAGCCGGCGCCCTTCCCGCTTCGGCATTTACATGCTCGGCCCCGAATTCTTCGCCTAGCGCCGTAAGAGTCTCGACCACATCATCGCTGCCCGGCCGGTCGCTTCGCAATTCCTGCACCGCATTGCGCCCTTCGGTGATCGCCGCCGCGGCACGATCAATCGCAATCTCGAGTGCTTCGCTCGCTTCCACGGGCCGTTCCGGAAGCATGTTTCGAACGGCTTGAAAGCGCAGCATCAGCCCGTGAAAGCTCTGCAGTAAAGTATCGTGCAACTCCCGGGCGATCCGAGTCCGCTCATTCACCCGCTCGTCCAGACGCACGTTATACTGCTGCGCGATCTGCTTGAGTCGCCACCAGTAAGCGGCCGCCAGCAGCAAAGCGAGTGCCGTCACAACGCCCACCCGGAACCAGGTCGTTTCATAAATATAGGGTTGCTGTGTGACCCGGTACACGATCCCCGCCCGATCCCAAACCCCGTCCCCATTGCACGCCCGTACGTGGAACGAATGAGTGCCTGCGGGAATGTTCGTGTACACCGCGGTGAGCAGGTTGTCCGCATCGAGCCAGACTGGATCGATGCCCTCCATGCGGTACTGAAACCTGATCTTTTCCGGCGAACTCAGAGAGATGGAATCGAAATGAAGTTCCGTGTGATGCGTACCCGGCGGCAGGATCAGCTCGCGTCCGGCGATTTGGCTGGTGCGTCCCAGCGTCACCGCGTCTACGAAAATCAGCGGTTTGTCAACGCTGGTCTTCATGCGCGCGAGATCGAGCTCTGCTAATCCGTTTACTGTCGCAACCCACAGCTTGTTATCCCGGGTGATCGCCATGCTGGGTGCGCCCACGCTGCACTGGGTTGAGCGCATCCCATCCGCTAGCCCGAACGCAGCGTAGTTCAGCGGCGAATCGCGCTCCTGGTCCGTCCGTTCTAATGCCGGCGTCGGAAACTTGAAAAGCCCGTTCCCGCCGCTAAACCACAGCTCCTGGCGAAAAGCAAACATACTGAACAAATCGAGTTCCTGATCCACGTTAACCAGCCGCTTTGCCTCAATGCGGTCGACCCCTTTGGGCGCTGCCACCGCATAAAGTCCGCCCGACAGATCTTCTCCAAAACTCATCACGCGCGGATCGAAGATGGTCCTCGCTGACGGAACTGGCACAAAACGGTTCTCCGTCATACGATCTATTCCGCGGCTCGTTCCGGCCCAGATATCGCCGCGGCCGTCCTGGTGAACAGCCAGTACCCGATTGCTGGAGAGACCGTCCGCGATCGTGTAGTTACGAAAGCGTCCGTTCAACATATGGCTGAGCCCGCCCTCGCCTGCAATCCACAATGAACCGTCTCGCGCGACCTGAATCCCCCGCACGACGTCGCCCGGCAGCCCCTCCGCTTTCGAAAACTGGGTAAAATGACCATCCGAAAAGCGGTACAAGCCCCCACCCCACGTGCCCACCCAGAGATCGTTCTTCTGATCCTCCGCCAAGGCCCAGACACAAGAGTTCGAAAGACCGTCTTTTTCCGCGTAGGTGTGAAAACGATGCCGGTCGAACATCGAAAGCCCCCCGCAGTTGTTGCCGATCCACAGGCTTCCATCCCGCCTCGACAGGACCGTCATAGGTATATTGCCGGGCAGTCCATCGTCTTGTGTAAACATTCGGACCACCCGGTCCTTGAAGCGAATCAGGCCCTCTCCATTAGTCCCGGCCCAAAGATCGCCATCCCGATCGCTGTAAATCTCCCTGACTGAAACTCGCAGCAGCGGTTCCGGTGTAGCCGTCGAGACTCGAAACAGACCGCTCGAAAACTGCACCCACATGGTGCCCTGCTGATCTTCATAGGCTTCCTCCGCCCTCTGCCCGAGATGGCCCGCAATACCGTAACCGGGAAACCGTTCGAGCCGGTCGCCTTCACGTCGCGCCAGACCCGCTTGCGTGCAGAACCACGTTGCTCCTTTATGATCCTGAAACACGTGCAAATATTCGTCTCTGCGAATACTCAGTTGGCTGGCCACCGCTGCCTGCTCCACGATGTGCGTTCCATCCCACTCCACAAACCTTTGTTGCGTCACAATCAGCAAATGACCGTCCGGCGTTCCCTCGATTCGATTAATGACCTCACCCGGCAGAACAGCAGCGAAGCGCCCATTCTTGAAACGATAAAGTCCTCCGCTGGTTCCCACCCACAACGAGCCGTCTCGGGTAAAGCGAAGACAGCTGATTTCGTCACTTGAGCCCGCGCCAGGATGATAGAAGACCGAAAGAGACCGATCAAAAAAGTCCAGCGCGGGACGGGCTATTCGTGCCAGACCGGCCCCGGTTCCCACCCACAAATCACCATCCGGCCCTTCGGCAAGCGCTCGCACGATCCCTTGCGGCGCCGGCTGTGGCGCGCGAAAGTAAATCAGAGTAAATTGTCTCCCGTTAAATCGAGCCAGACCCGCGTCGGTGCCGATCCAGAGAAAGCCATTGCGCGTCTGAACGATGGCATTCACTACGTTCGACGGCAGTCCGTTCTCGACCGTAAAGTCGTTGCGAATAAATTCGCTTGTGGGCGCACTCGGATCGAGCGCCAGTCCGCAACCGGCGACCACCGTAAACAGAGCCATCCAACGAGTCACCGTCACCTTGAGCCGGGGCCTGTCCATCAGATCTAAGTATCAGAGACAACCCGCCGTGTTTCCGCATGCAATCATCACAGAATGAAAAGACGCAGTAGGGGCAACGTCCCCGTGCTTCTGCTATTTGCTGCCTTCAATCTCAATCCGGCGTCGGAAGCGGCGCCTCTTCCGTCACAGCACCCATATCGCCAGCAGATCGCCGCTATGGATCGCCTGCTCACGTCCGTCAAGCCCATCTCGCAAGCCAGCCTAACTTCGGATGGTCGTCTGGTGGCGTGGTCGGTCGCAGGAGCGCAACCCGGAACCGAGTCCATTCAAATTGCGCCGGTGGACGGCTCTCGATCCGCCCAGCAGCTCACCGCAGCCCGCGATGGCGCGCTTTGCCGTGACCAGGCACCCGTGTGGTCCCCGGATAACCAGCGAATCGCCTTTCTGTCCGACTGCAGAACACCCGGCCAGCTGCAGCTATATGTAGCCGGTTGGCCGAAGAATGGAGATGCCCGGCAGCTGACCAGCGTTACCGGCTCCGTAGCTCATCCGCAGTGGTCGCCCGACGGACTGAAAATTGCTTTTCTTCTCGTCGAAAATGCCTCGCGAGCTCCCAGCCCGATGGCCGCCATCAAAGCTCCTACCGGAGTCATTGATGAGCAGCAAGAATCCGAAATCCAGCGAGTCGCTGTTACCGATGTCGCTACGTGCACCACACGCGAGCTAACGCCCGCCGCCCTGTACGCCTTCGAGTTCGATTGGTCTCCAGACAGCCGTCAGCTCGCCTTTACCGCCGCCCCGCCGCCCGGCGATGACAACTGGTACGTGGCCCGGCTCTATACTCAGTCGTTGCTAGATCCCTCAGCGCATTCCATCTACCAACCGACTCTGCAGATTGCGCTGCCGCGATGGTCGCCCGACGGAAAATCGATTGCCTTTATCTCGGGTCTGATGAGCGATGAAGGCGCTACTGGCGGAGAAATTTATCTGCTCCCGCTAGCGGGCGGCCAACCGAAAAATCTCACTCCGCATAGCTCCTCCACTCCCTCCTGGTTTACCTGGCGTTCGGACGCAAGCCTGCTAATCACCGAGTTCAAAGGCGGATCGAGCGCCATCGGGCTCTTAGATGTTTCGACCGGCGCAACCACCGCGCTCTGGCAAAGCGGTGAAACGATTCATGCCGGGCCGGAAGCAACCAGCCTCTCTGTCGCGAAAAGCTCCCGTTCGCCTCTGCCGGTCGTCGCCTTAGTTCGAACCTTCTGGTCAACTCCGCCCGAAGTATGGGCCGGCTCAGTCGGGCACTGGCATCAGATCAGCCACGAGAATGCCCAAATCGAAACAACGCCGGTCCGGGCAGAAAGCATCTCCTGGAAAAATGATTCGTTTCAGGTGCAAGGCTGGCTTGTCTTCCCGCCCCACTTCGATTCTTCGAAACACTATCCGATGATCGTCTCCATCCATGGTGGTCCCGCCTGGATCTTCACTCCTCGTTGGCCCGCCACCGACTTCGATCTCACCGCCTTTTCGGAACTCGGATATTTCATCTTCTTTCCCAACCCGCGTGGCAGCTTTGGCCAAGGCGAACAATTTACCCAGGCCAACCGGCGTGACTGGGGCTTCGGAGATCTCAGCGACGTTACTTCCGGAGTCGATGCTGTTCTTGCCCGCTACCCTGTTGACCGCCATCGCGTCGGCATCATTGGCTGGAGCTACGGCGGCTCCACCACATTGTTCGCCGTCACCCGCACCAACCGCTTCCGTGCCGCGGTCGCCGGAGCCTCCGCTTGCAATCTGCAAAGCTACTATGGCGAGAACTCGATCGATCAGTGGATGCTCCCCTATTTCGGCGCATCTGTCTATGACGATCCAGCCGCTTATGCCCGCAGTTCAGCTCTCACTTACGTAAAACAAGCCAGAACACCCACCCTGCTTCTGGTCGGTGAACGCGACGGCGAAGCGCCCCCGGCGCAATCCTTCGAATTCTGGCACGCCTTGAAAACCATGCACGTTCCCACTCAGCTTGTTGTTTATCCCGGTGAAGGACATGCGTTCGGCCGCCACGAAGACCGGGTCGACTTGCTCGAACGTTCGCTCGAATGGTTCATGCGCTTTATGCCCGCGCAGTAGTGAATCCCGCACTATGACTCGCGCCGGTTCTCGCTGGATTCTGGTCATGCTGGCCGGCTTCACCTTTGTCAGCTACCTTCTGCGCACCAACATATCCGTCGGTGCTGAACTGATGATGCCCGCTTTAGGTTTATCCAAGACTGACATGGGTCAGATCTTCACCAGCTTTCTCATCGGCTATGCCATCTTTCAGATACCCGGCGGTCTGCTCGGCGATCGCATCGGAGCAAAACGCACGCTGGGTGTTTCCGTTTTGGTGTGGGGAATCTGCACCATCCTAACCGGCTTAGTCGCACGCTCAACAAAAACCGCCTTCCTGACGCCATTCGCCTGGCTTTGGACCGTCCGGTTCGTGCTGGGGCTCGCCGAGGCTACCACTTATCCAGTGGGATCACGCGTCGTCTACAACTGGATCGCTCCCCACCAGCGCGCCTTTGCAACTTCTCTGATGCTCACCGGCACCTCCATCGGAGCAGCCGTCGCATCGCCGCTCATGTCTTGGCTTATGGTGAGGATTGGTTGGCCGGCAGCCTTCGGCGTTACTTCCATCGGAGCGTTCCTTATCGCAGTGGTCTGGTTCTTATATGCCGCTGATAAGCCTCCCAACGGGCCCACCGCAGCCGTTCCGGCCCCCAAACATGACTCCTCAGACAAGTTGAAAGACATCATCAAATCCAGGCGAGTCATTCTGCTGTGTCTCAGCTACGTAAGCGAAGGTTACGTCCTGTTTCTCTTTGTCTTCTGGCTCTATATCTACCTGGTTGAGGTCCGCGGCTTTAGCATTTTGAAGGGCGGCCTCGTAGCTGCTTTGCCCTGGATCACCGGGCTTTGTTTCACCCCGCTCGGTGGCCTGCTCTCGGACCGTTTCGCCGCCGCCCGAAATCGCGTGGCTGGATCGAGGTTTGTCATCATGCTGGGCTACTCGGCATCCGGTCTTTTGTTATTTGCTGCCGCCTATTCAGCTCAACGAATCGTCTGCATCGCTGCTCTTTGCTTAAGCGTCGGATTTCTCATGGCCGCGGAAGCCCCGTTCTGGGCTTGTGCCACTTACTTCTCAGGAAAACACGCCGCCACCGTCTCCGGATTAATGAACACCGCCGGCATCCTCGGCGGCATCGCTTCCACCTCCCTGATTCCCGTTCTCGTCTCACACTTCGGATGGCTCGTGGCGCTCAGTTCCGGCACCGTCATGGCCCTGCTTTGCAGTCTGATCTGGATTACGATCGGAAGGGAGTCCAGCTACTGAGGCGGTTTCGCGCCCACCTCAATCACTGCTTCCGCGATTTGGCCCAGATACTTGCCGTCAGCCAGTACATCGGCCGCAATGGCAATACGAGAACGCATATTGCGAAAATCAGCGGGAATCGTGATCGAGATACTCGTCGCCGCTGTTTGGCCGGCTCTGACGCTGAACGCCGAAATCGCCGGAACGCAACTCCAAGTCGCAGGCAGCGCTAAAACCACCTGCAGCTCGATCGAATGCCGGCGATGGTTCCGCGCCCGAACTTCAAGTTGGCGTGTCTCCCCCGGCAAAACGAACGATTGATACGGATACAGTTCCACCCAGGATGCGTCCAGTCCAATATTTGTATCCGGATCCGCAATCAGACCGCGAATGAATGCGTCCTGCTGCTCGAGTTTCGCTTTGAAGTCACGCACCATATCTATATCAAGCAGGAATGGCTCGCCATGCCCTGGGCAAAGGATCTGCGGCTTGAATTCGATCAGGTTTTCGGCCGATTTCAAATGATCGCCGATCTTCACCCGGTTGCGATAGATCAAATTATGCCGGATCTGGAAAGGCTTCGCGGCATCGTGAAAGAACGCGTCTCCAGTGAACCCCAGCCGCACGCCGTCTATCGTGGAAAACAGCGCCATTTGAAAATTCGTGTGGCCTGGTGAATGGACGGCGGTGAATTCGAACTCCTCCCACCGGAAGACTTCTCTATCGCGAATCACGCGGTCCACGCGTATCGCCTGCCCGAGCGTACAGCCCAGATTGTGCCCGCCCGGGTTTTCCAGAATTCCCGCGAAGTTCTCAAAACACCAGATCTTCGTCCCATGATGTTCCGCCAGATACGGAAACCCGTTCACGTGGTCATCATGCATGTGACTCGGAATCGCCACATCGATTGATTTCAATCCATGATTAGCCCGCAGATTTTCGATACTGTGCTCGACAAACCGGAAACGATCATAAACGCCGGCTGCATCTTTGAATGCATAAAAAGAGTTCCAGCTAGGGCCGCCGTAATCGAGGAAGAGTGCTTTACCGTTATCGCTGATGATGGCGTAAAAGCTGGACATGGTCTGGTGGTGAGCAATCACGTGCGGCGTCAACTGCCGCGCCTTATTGCCCACACTGCCGCCCCACAATTTCCAGTATCCGAACCAGTTGCTCAGCTTCGTAACGAGATCCTGCATCCCGGGAATAGGGTCCGCGATCTCAGCGCCGTGCGATGGACACAGCAGTTCTGGCGACAGCTTGATCAGTTGCGCAAGAGAGTAAGCCGATAGGTCCACTCCTTCGTGTTCTTCGTAGTAATACTGCATATCGTAAAGCGTCTGAACCTTTCCGGGCGAGTGCATCAGATCGCCAGAAAAAGCGACTTTCTTGCCATCGATCTCGCCAATCAACGTAAGCGATCCGGGCGTATGTCCGGGTGTCGGTTGAATAAAAAACTCATGCTGCTTCCAACGAAAAATGTCATAGTCGCGCAGAACCGCGCCTACCGTAATATCCTGCGTCAGCGAAAAGAAATCGTTGCGAACATAATACTGATCAAAAATGCGGCGATTGCGCCAGAAGTTCTCCGCGCCTTCGAAATACTCGCGTTCATGGACAGGCACAGCGATCGGAATGCGCTGTTCCACCGCGCGGTAATCGCCTTGGCATTGGTCGCGATGATGATGGGTGTGCAGAATCCAATCGATTGAGGAAACACCCAAGTCCGACAAATGGTCCAGAATCGCGCCTGAGCCGAAATCAATCAGCAGACCGCTGGTTCCACTCTTGATGAGGTAGACGTTACAGGTGTCTTCCAGAACAAAAAGGTAAGCGGAAATTCTGCGCGGCTTGCCTGGTGGACGGAACCGCGAAGCGAATGTTCCCGATCCTACGTGCGCTGCTGCCGCCGAAGCAGCCGTGCTCTGCAAAAAATTCCGCCGCGATGGATGTTCGTTCGACATTCCTCAACTTCCAGGTGACTTGGACACCTTGTCCAGGCACAATAGTACCCATGTTCCAATCCCGGCTCCTGCGTGGCGTGCTGCTCACCCTAGCCTCCACCATCTGCCTGCTTGCACAAAGCGAGAAGATCCGTATCATCGCCTTTGGGGCGCATCCAGACGATTGCGACATCAGGGCCTCCGGCACGGCCGCGCTTTGGGTCAAGATGGGCTACGCCGTTAAATTCGTGTCCGTCACAAACGGCGACGCGGGACATCAAACCATGCACGGTAGCGAGTTAGCGAAGCGCCGGTTTGGCGAAGCAAAGGAGTCCGCTCGCCGCCTCGGGATCGACTACGAGGTTCTAAATAATCACGACGGGCAGTTGCTGCCCACGCTCGCTGTGCGCGAACAGATTATTCGCCAGATTAGAAGCTGGAAGGCAGATGTCGTGCTTGCTCCCCGCCCCAACGACTACCACCCCGACCACCGCTACACCGGCGTCTTAGTCCAGGATGCCGCCTATATGGTGGTGGTTCCGAACGTCACTCCCGACGTGCCCGCGCTGCGCAAAAATCCGACCTTCTTCTACTACCAGGATCATTTCAAAAAGCCGAATCCATTCCAGCCGGATGTCGTAGTCTCGCTCGATGACGTGCTGGACAAAAAACTCGACGCACTTGAATCGCACGTCTCGCAATTTTATGAATGGCTCCCCTGGGTGGACGGAAAGTTGGCCGAAGTGCCCAAGGATCACACCGCGCGCAGAGCGTGGCTCAAGCAGTGGATCGCCAGTGATCCCCCGCCTGCCGTTCGCAAACAGCTGGTGAAATGGTACGGCGAGCAAAAAGGCAACGCCGTGAATTACTACGAAGCCTTTGAAATTTGCGAATACGGCGCGCAGCCTGATGAGGCGCGTATCCGACAGCTGTTCCCCATGCTCCGCTAAGAAAGCCTAACCAAGGCCTTCTCCCTTGAAGTCCCGAACCTTCCCGATGAAGCTCGTGAGACCCCCGTGGGGTAGGCTTTAGCCTGCCAACGCTGTTACCGTCACATTTGAGTAGTCTTGTTTAGGACTTGGCGGGTAAGAATCTAAACGCGCTGCGACCGCCGCACCGGACGCTTCTCGAGAAACGCCGTAATGCCTTCCTGCGCCACCGGTTCCTGGACGTTCGTACTCATCGCCTGGCTGGCAAGCGCATAAGCAGCTGCCTGTTCGAGTTCGGCCTGCTTGTAAAAGGCGTTCTTGCCGATCCCCACGACCACCCGGCTCGATTGCGCTATACGGTCCGCCAGCGATCGGGTCGCGGAGCGCAGATTTGCCGCCGGAACAACGTGGTTCACCAGGCCCCATTCAGCGGCCGTATTCGCATCAATCGGATCGCCGGTCAGGAGCATCTCCATCGCCCGCTTTCGCCCGATCGCGCGCGTCAAAGCCACCATCGGTGTCGAGCAGAACAACCCGAAACGAACCCCCGGAGTCGCGAACGCCGCTTGTTCCGAAGCGATCGCCAGATCGCAAGTGGCCACTAACTGGCACCCGGCCGCCGTCGCCAGCCCTTGCACCTCTGCAATTACCGGCTGCGGCACGGATTGAATCTTCGCCATCAGGTGAGTGCACGCGCAAAAGATCCGCTTGTAATCGGACGGGCTCCTTTCCACCATCTCCGTCATATCGTGTCCCGAAGAAAAAACCGGCCCTCGGGAGGCAATGATGATCACCTGCACCCCACGGTCTATCTCCAGACGTGTTAAACACGCCAGCAGTTCGAGCGTCAACTCCACGGAAAGTGCATTGCGGCACTCGGGGCGATTGAGAGTAATAGTAGCGATCTTGTTATCGATGTCCGTATACAGACCTGCTTGCATGGAAGCACCTCTGCTATATTGTGCTCCAAATTTGGCTCGCCGGCATCAAGCCCGGTACTCTATCCGCACTATTTCTATGGCGCAACCGAACTCGAAGCCGAATCCAGATAGATCGTCAGCGGTCTTCTTCTAGAAAACGTCCACTGTCCAATCCACCAAAGGAAATCGCCGCCAGAGATCGCGCAATTCAGGCAGCAGGGATTTATTGGGCCTCTTCGAAAGAGGACGTAGTTCCGCTATCCCTTCCCCATGCCTCTCAATCAAGATCACTGTGCCGCTCGCAGCCTCGTCCACCAGCTCCGAAGTGCGGATATGAAGGTCGCGAATGGAGGCGGTTTTCATGTGCTGGATGGTAGCACCAAACTGCTTCGCCCGCAGTCCCTCCGCTCTGCTCTTGCGGTCTTACGGTATGACACCTTGTTTATCCCGGCACTACGAGCCACCATGGAAATTCTCTGGCCAACCGGCACACAGAAAGGCGTTCCGAAACATGTCAACACGAAGCAAGACAATTTCCATCTTGAGCCTGGTCATCACCCTGGCGGCAACCCCAATCTCAGGGTCCGCTCAAACCCCCGATGACACCGAACTGAAAACCCTCCCCACATTTACCAATGGTGTCGACGCCTACATCTATGGCTATCCGCTGCTCATGTTCGGCACCACCGGGAAAGTCGGTACCACCGTGCCGGATGCCATCACCAAACCCGGCCGCGCACCCCTCAACCAATTCGCCAAGGAGACCAGCCTGCCCACCAGCGCCTTTAAAGACGTGGTTCTCCCGAGCACCACGACTCTCTACACCTCGTCGTTTCTCAACCTGCAAGCCGAGCCCGTCATTCTGCACATTCCCAAAATTGAAAACCGGTTCTTCCTGCTGCAGATGCTCGATGGCTGGACCAATGTTAGTCCCGAATCACCCGGTACGCGCCTGAACAGTCAGGAGGGCGATTATGCCCTGGTGGGGCCGCATTGGAATAAGAGCCTGCCGTCCACGATCACGAACGTGATCCATATGGATACAGACTCGATGTGGATCATCGGCCGCTTCTACACGAATGGCACAGACGCCGACGTTCAAACCGTGGCCGACACCATCTATCCAGGTCTCACACTCACTCCGCTCAGCTCCTACGGCGACAGCTACACGCCGCCGGCCAACTTGCCCGTCGAGCCATCGGTCGACACCGATACGCCGCCTCTGCATCAAGTCGCCGGCATGGATGCCTGCGCCTTCTTTGGAAATCTCGCCTCTCTGATGAAATACAATCCCGCCATACTGCCCCAGGACCGCGGCCTCGTCAGGCGTCTGTCGGAGATTGGAATTGCGAAAGGTCAGTCCTTCGATTGCACCGCGATCGATCCCAAAAAATTGGCGGCGCTGCAGCTGGCCGTAATCACTGCCCGCACCGCTCTTCAGTTTCAATTGCCGATATCACCGACCGCAACCTACTGGTCCATGCCTCTTAATGTCGGAACCTACGGAAATCAATACCTGCTGCGAGCCGAAGTCGCCGAAAACGCTCTCGGAGCCAACAACCCGATCGATGCCGTCTATGGCTACACCATGAACGACGGCACGAACACCCAGGTCGACGGCAGCAATCATTACGTGATTCACTTCAACGCTCCCACAAATAAGCAAAACGCTGGAGAAATCCCGCCCGTCAACCCCAAAGCCTTCTGGTCAGTCACCATCTATAACAGCGATGGCACCCTGGTAACCAATCATGTGGTTGACTACAACGCCATCGGCGTGCCTTACGTGCAAGGTCACCACGCGTGTTTCAATTCTGACCATTCCCTCGACCTCCACCTGCAAGCCGATCCACCGTCGGGCGCACAGGCTTTCTGCAACTGGCTGCCAACTCCCCGCGACAAATCATTCATTGTCTTTCTGCGCATGTACTGGCCCGATCAGGCCATTCTCAACGGCCAATGGATTCCGCCCGCCATACAGAAAGTCAACTAACCCGCGGTAACCGTCTTGTCGAGGCCTTGTTGCCCATAGCCAGAAAACGTACTGAGGCCAACAACAAGACGATCAAGGATATCTACTCGTTTGTTCGGTTTTAGCAATCGTCTCGCGAACACTCCAATGCATGTCGGGACGGCACTGCCGAGTGTTGCAGTCGCCATCATCCACCAGGGTGCTCGGCTAATCAAAACTCCGCAGCCAGATATCCCGCACTGAGATCTTGCACGGCTGGCTTTCAATCTCGAAGCCGATGAGTCCCGGTTGATTATTGACCGAGTCTTTATTGTCATCGATGAAAACCGCCATGAGCTGCCCGTTCATGATGTGCATCATTACGCCGCCGCGTGCCATGATCTCGTAATCGTTCCATTCGTTGACTTTCACATAACCACCCAGCGCCTGCTTGTCGCCGATGCTGGCAACGAGCCGGTTGGTCAGTCCGGGTAGCGCTTGCGTGACCTGGCCCCGATACGCCAGGATGCCTTGCATCGTGTTTTCGGAGTACCACTGGCCTGTGTATGACGCCGCCTTTGCGCGGACCGGAAACCAGAAATCCGCCTGCGGTCCGGTCATCATAAATTTCAGGTCATATGGCGGTTCGCCGGCGGGCTGCGCTCGTGTCCAAGGCACGCCGGTGACGCTTCGGTACTGAATGCCGCCGCCCCCTCCCTTTTCGATCTTCATCTGCAGCTTCAGATCGAAGTCGCGTGTTTTATCGCCGCGATAGACGATGTAGTTGTTGCCCTTGGGCTTGCCCTCCAGCGTTTCGCCTATCATCACGCTGCCTTCGATACGCCAGATGTTGCGATCGGCGTCCCATCCGCTGAAACTCTTACCGTCGAAGATCTGCTTGTAGCCCGTGTGCTCGTCAATGTCATAGGGCGCCGGGTCATGGAACTTCGGCATACCAGGCAACTTCTCGCCGTGTGGACCCGCCTGCGGCGGCTGCGCAGCGGGAGACTCCAACGCCGGCGGCACGGACTGTCAGATCAGCATGGCTGGAAACATCAGCAAAAAGATTACCCGCCTGGCACCCTGCCAAATTGACGGACGAACGAAGCGCGCATAGGGCAGACAAGACGGAGCTATCAAGGTTCAAGCCCTCCTATTGAGACCATCCAGAACATTAGGAGTCTAGCGTGATGGCCCAATCGCCGGAAGCCCAGGGAAACTCCAAACAATTGTGCTACGGTGATCCGCAGAGGCACGCATGTCATCATCAAGACGCGATTTTCTGAAAGCTACCCTGGCCGCCACCGCACTGCCCGCTGTCGCCGGCGCAGTCGTTCCGGCTAAAGCCTCGGCGACCGATTGGGTCACACTCGGGAAATCAAATGTTAGAGTGACTCGCCTGGCGCTCGGGACAGGCACGCACTCCGGTGCGCAACAGCGCCACTTGGGACAGGAGGAGTTCACCCGTATGGTGCGTTACGCCTACGACCATGGCATCCGTTTTTTTGAAACTGCGGACGCCTATCACGGCATGCCCGAGATGCTTTCCGTCGCCTTGAAGGGCATTCCGCGCGATTCCTACCGCCTGATGACCAAATACGATGTGCATCACTCCGAAAACCCGATGGCAGCCGTCCACCGGCTGAACGCTGCTTTGGGCACGGACTATGTTGACATCATGCTTCTTCATTGTGTTCGCAGCCCGAATTGGCCGGACGAAACGAAGCACCTGCAGGACGCCTTTCAAGAAGCGAAAGAAAAGAAGCTCATGATGGCTCATGGCGCGTCGGTGCACGGCAAGCAGGCTCTGGCCGCCTTTCCCGGCTATCCGTTCCTGGATGTGGCCATGATCCGTATGAACCACAACGGCACGCGCATGGACACACCGTCCCTGCAGGATATTGACGATCGGGGCGACGTCCCGTTCGTCGTCGATCACATGCAGCGGACGAAAGCGGGCGGCGCGGGCATCATCAGCATGAAACTCGTCGGTGAAGGGCAGTTCAAGAATCCGGACGATCGCCAGGCCGCGTTGAACTACGCGTTCCGTAAAGCGGGCGTGGATTGCGTGACCATCGGCTTCGGCAGCACGAGCGAAATCGACGAAGGAATCAATCGCATCTCAACGGCATTGAACGCTTAGAGATGAGTTTGGCCCTAGGCGGCCTCCGGCTTCTGTTCGTAGTTTCGCAGAAGCGTTCACTTCCATGGGTGGAGCGGGACTCTTGGCCTGCTATGCCGCCATTTTTGGCGGCATTCTTTTGGCTCAAAGCCGAAACGAGCCGCGATATCTTTCAGCCGAGCTCAATGGCAACGCCGGACAAGAATACAATCATCTGCCATCAGCATCATTCGCTTCGGGCATTCGATTGGGCTTTGGCTTGTTCGCTTCGCAGGCGTTGCTCAAATTTCTGTTGCGCTTCGGCCACGGTGTGCCGGTAACCTTGCGGATCGATCCACATCGAGGGATCACCGTCATGGTGCCGAGCCAGCTTCGCCTGCATGTCAAAGTATTCCCCGTGCGCGCCGAGAAAGATGTCGCAAGGCAACCCGCGAAGAAGCGCAAAGGTATGCTCGAAATCCTGTGCGATGCCGGGATAGGACGCCGGCCGACTTGCCGTCGCGATCAGGCGATAACTGTCGAGCGCCGAGAGTCCGCCCACAATGACGACATGCAGCGTGCGGCCGGCATGTAAAACCTCCATGGTAAACGTGGTGCAGCCGCGCGTGTGACCTGGCGTTTTACGCGCTGTGAGTTTGACGCCGCCAAGCTCAATCACTTCACCATCGTGGAGTGTGCGGTCCACGTGAGCAGGAGGAAAGTGCGGCAGTCCGGCAAAATCGCTGGCGCCCCCGGACGCGGCAGTACTGACGTCGCCGTCCATGACCATTAGTTTCGCGCCCGTCTGCTTGAGAATGGCCGCCGCACCCGCGAGATGGTCGAAGTGGGCCTGACTGTTCAAGAGAATCTTCGTGTCATGCCAATGGAAACCGAGCGTCTCGATGCTCTTGCGTATGAGCGGCGGCGAAGACTCCAGGTTCGCATTGATGAGTATGTTGCCGGCAGGTGTTGTGACAAGATAACAAGCGAGATCGCGACTGCCAACGTAAAACAGGTTCCCGGCGATGCGAAACGGCTCTTGCGGCGTCGTCCATGCGGAATTTGTTTGCGCGCCGGCTAACGACAAGGCAAGAATCAAACCCAGAACGGGCGCTCTTTGGAATGACTTGCCCGACGTCGACACGCTTGAGTGTATCGTGATCTAAGATCATGTGCCTTCAATTTTCAAAACTCCTCGCCGTCGCGATCCTCACTGCCGCGGCCGTTCCCCCGGTCGCCCAAAGTGCCGCGCCTCAGAGCACCGAACAACAGAAACCTGCCGGACGTCCGGAAGACACGGAAGTCTGGGAGCCGGTACCCAAGATTGTCACGCCGGGCGCAAACAACACGGCCCCTCCTTCTGACGCCGTCGTGCTGTTCGACGGCAAGAACCTCGACGAGTGGGTGTCGAACCGTGACAAGTCTCCCGCGAAATGGACCGTCTCCGACGGCGTACTAACCGTGAACAAGGAGAAGGGTTCCGGGAACATCGAAACCAAGCGATCCTTCAAGAACTACCAGCTCCACCTCGAGTGGAAAATTCCCACGAACATCACCGGCAGCGGTCAGGCACGTGGGAACAGCGGCGTGTTCTTAGCCTCCACCGGGCCCGGCGACGACGGATATGAACTGCAGATTCTCGATTCGTACAACAACAAAACCTACGTGAACGGCCAGGCTGGCAGCATTTACAAGCAGGCCATTCCGCTGGCCAATCCGAATCGCAAGCCCGGCGAGTGGCAGACCTACGACATCGTGTGGACAGCACCAACTTTCAACACCGATGGATCGCTAAAAACTCCGGCCTATGTCACAGTCTTGTTCAACGGCGTGCTGGTAGAGAATCACTTCGAGTTGAAGGGTCAGACGCTATACATCGGAAAGCCGTTCTACAAGCAATACGACACCGCGCCGATCAAGCTGCAGGCACATGGCGACAAAAGCGAACCAGACAGCTTCCGGAACATCTGGGTTCGAGAGATCCAGTAGTACTCATCGTAGTGGGGCAACTCGCGCTGAAGTGCAGAAACAGGTTGATACCCACAATCGCTTTCGAGTGCCTCTACTGCTCCCGGGAAAAATGTCTTCAACGAGTCTCCCCTGAAGCTATGTGCCCGAGCCAAGGATCTTCGAGCGACAGCTTGTTGTCTTTAAGTTGCTGCTCGGTCACCTCAAAAGAAGCTCGTACAGAGTAACCTCCCTGCAACAGAATGCCAAGGTTTGTGTACGGCCCTTTAGGAGGTACATAAAGCAGATCCTCCAGCGCAAACGTCCATTTACGGGTGGTCCCAGGATTCATGCGCTCACTGAGAGGTAGATCGCACACACCGCCACAGGGACGGTAAAGCTCACGATCGTTGATTGCATACTCCCTTCTGTCGGGTGCCGTCGCCGTGAACTCAATCCGCTGAAGACGGCCCATCGACACGAACAAATCTCGCGGAGTTGCGCCTACGTTCTTGAGAAATACTAAGAGAAGACTATGGGGTAGATCTGATTGCAGGCGGAGACCAATAGTCAGGCCGTTAACGGCAGGGCTCCACCTTAGCGCTTCCTCAGCAAAGAGGCGCAAACTGGTAGTAAAAAGGCTGAATGTTTCGATTACACCAAGTAGAAGCAAATCACGGCGACGCATGACGATCGACCACTCTAGACGGATTGCCGGTTTGACCGGTTCCCGAAGTTTGGCTTGCCGATCAGCACTCTCGTTAACTAACCCGCCGTTCGGCCGCTGTATCAACCGAAGGCATATCTCTACCTCCCCGCCGCCGCTGCCCCGCCATCCACCAACGCCCGGTTAATCTCCTCGCGCAAACCCAGATTCCTTACCAGCCGTAACAAGTAATTCGGATGTAATCCTAACATTCGCGCCGCCTGCTTATAATCGCCCTTGCCCTGCACGTACGCCTCGATGATCGCGTCGTGTTTCGCCTGTCCAACCGATTGATGATATTTCGCCTTGGCGTCCCGCGGCGCTGAATCCATTAGCGGTTCCGGCAAATCTTCCGGCAGCACCCAATCCGATACCCCCAGCACCACCGCCCGCTCCATCGCATTCTCCAGCTCGCGCACATTGCCCGGCCACGAATACTGCAAAATCATTTCTTCCGCTTTCGGCGACAAACCCTGCAACTGCCGCTTGCATCGCTCGGCCGAACGATTCAGGAAGTAGCGCGCCAGCAGCGGGATGTCCTCTTTCCGATCCCGCAGCGGAGGCGAATCCAGATTCACCACATTCAATCGATGAAACAGATCCTCTCGAAACCGGCCATCCTGCACATCTTCCTGTAAATCTCGATTGGTAGCCGCCACCACTCGGATATCGAGCGGATGCGCCTGTGTTCCGCCCACCCGTTCGAACTCTCTCTGCTGCAGCACTCGTAACAGCTTCGCCTGTAAAGAAGGCGCTAGCTCTCCCACTTCGTCCAGAAAAATAGTACCGCCTTGCGCCAGTTCGAACCGCCCGCGCTTGAGCGACACGGCGCCCGTGAACGCTCCCTTTTCGTGCCCAAACAATTCGCTCTCAAACAAGCTCTCGCTCAGTGCTGCGCAGTTCACCGCCACAAAGGGCCGGTCTTTGCGCGCACTCTTCTGATGGAGGGCCCGCGCAATCAGTTCCTTGCCCGTCCCGCTCTCACCGGTTATTAGAACCGTCGTATCGCGCGGCGCAACTCGCGCCACCAGGTCTAGTAATCGCCGGATCGACGCGCTGCGCCCCACAATCCCCGTGTTCGCGCCAATCTGCTCCTGCAGCAAAGCCTTCTCGGCCTTCAGCGTTTCTACTTCCTGGTTCGCCTCGAAGCCCACCGACGCCAAAGACGCAATCGCTGTCAGAGTGTCCAGGTGAGCGCTTAATGCTTCCTGCTGCCGCTCTTGCAGGCGCACGATCAACGCGCCTCCCAGCAAACCGTCCAGATATAGCGGCACGCCCACTATGCCGCTCGCCGCCTCTCCGAATGCTCCCTCGTCACACACCCGATCGAGCGCCGTACAAAAATTCGTGCGCAAGCTGCCCGCCCGCTCCGCATATCGCGCTTGCAGATCTTCGGCAGTGCCACCCAACAGCAGCACACCCTCGCCCAAAGGCACAAAGTCTCGAATCAGTCGAAGAATCTGGTCCTGCAGTAGCGTCACCTGCGCTTTGCCGCCGCTCGAGGCCAGCGCTCGAAACAGAAACACCAGCGAACACGCCGCCAGCAGCACCGGCTTGGTGTCCGCCGCCGACCCCACACTCACTTCTTCGCCGGCCGGCTCCCCGGACCGAAACATCAGCACTGTTCGCCCAATGCCAATCTGATCGCGATCTTCCAGCCAGCGCTCCGCCGAGCGAATTCCGTTTACATATGTACCCAGCGAACTCCGTAAATCACAAGCCGTGAAACGTTCACCCTGCCGCCGCACCTGGCAATGTCGCCAGCTGATATCCGGCTCGGCCAGCACAATCTGCGAATTCGGCGCGCGCCCCACCACCACTTCTGCCGTACCAAGAGCAAAGCGCGTCCCGGCTTGCGGACCGTTAATCACGATCAGTTCCGCACCCATAGTCGATTCGACCTAGTTTATCCGACTGGCGGAATCAGCCGGCGTCAATGACCACCAGTTCCTGTTCGTCAGCCAGGAATCCGGCTTCGTCAGTCCCATCGTCCAAATCAAGAAACCTGGTGTCGAGCAGCCGCTCTGGTTCTAGTTTGCCCATGGCCGACAGCAAGGTTTCCTTCAGGAACGGATGGTCTTTCTCGATTTCCACGAACATGTCCCGGAGCGTTCGCCTTACTGTTCCCGTTTTCTGCGAGCATCCACACGGAATAATCGGCGCGCCCATCGCAGCCGCAAAAGCGCGCGTCAAATCCTCCGTTACGTAAACCAGCGGCCGGATCAAACGAAACTCCCGTTTGCTCGACCAGGTCACCGCCGGCAGAGCGCTAATCCGCCCGGTGAACAGAGCATTACGCAAAAACGATTCGCAAAAGTCATCGGCCGTGTGCCCAAATGCGATCACATTCGCGCCAAGTTTGCGCGCGACTTCATAAACTGCGCGTCTTCGAAACCGGCTGCATAAATCGCAGCCATGATCCGGCTGTTCCGTCAGCAGCCTGAGCGAAGGCGCGTCTTCTATATAAGTCCACTCAACTCCGCGCGCCCGCAGATACTCTCCGACTGGTCCGATCGGAGCCAAAAACTTTCCCTGCTCGATGGTAAACGCGCACACGGAAAACGGAATCGGCGCACGCTTCTGTAACAGGAGCAGCGCTTCGAGCAGCGTCAACGAATCTTTGCCGCCCGACACACCCACCGCCACGCAATCCCCTGCGCGAATCATGCGAAATCGCGCAATCGCCTCGCCGACCTTCCGCAGCAATGCCTTTTCCAGTTCCACCGCCTACCAAAATAGCGAACCCTTCTGGCCCTTCGACGAATCGATCTGCGATTGCAGCACGCCGGAGTAACCCAGCATGTGAACCCGCGCACTCCGGTCGCCTTCCGCCCACAGCGCTCCCTCGCGCGACCCCGCGCCAACCTGAGCGCCGGCTCAAATGCCGGAATGACTTGGAGCGGATTTCCGCTCCAAGTTTCTAAAATCATTCTGGCCTCACAGCGTTAAATCCCGGGGTTTAGGACTCCCCACCTTTTGTCAAGTGAAAAATCGTGAGACATCCGTGCGATAAAGGCTGTCGGAAGGGCTTGCGCCCGACGTTGAATGCCCTTCTGGTTATGCCGGAAAGGGCAAGAACTGCCCTTCCGGCCTTCTCCACCAAAAAATTTCATGATGTTCTCGCCTGCGAATTTACAGGGCCAGAGTTCCATTTAGCGGGGTCAAAACGCTCGTGAGTTTTCAGCATAGCCATCAGTGCGCTGAGCCAACGGTCAGCTAGCGTCCTTAAAGCTCTCCCGTGAGAATGTCCTCGAGCTCTGAGCTTCGCGTAATAGCTTTGGCTGCGCTCATCGGACATCGTCGCGACCCGCGCCCAGTGATAGATCGCGTTCCGAAGTCTGTTGTTGCAACCTCGCCGCATCACGACGGTTTTCTTGTTGCCGCTCTGTCGGGTAACAGGAGCAGCTCCGGCATAGGAGCGCAATGCCGTAGTACCTGGCGCGAGATTGAGCGCCGGAACCCGAAGTGCAGTCATGACCTCATCAGCGGTAAGCCGGCGGATGCGATGCCGCTTCAACAATCGCTCGATACGTCCGCGCGTCAACTTACACGCTGCCGCGGGCACTGGAGCTATCTCAATCAGATCCCACAGCCACGAATCCTCCGCAGCAGGGCTGAGTTGGAGCAGCTGCGGAAAGTAACGATGCAGTTGCTCGCGCAGTTGATTGATAAGCCGACCGTGGTCTTGAATAAGATCATCCTCAAGCCGGGACAGTTCACGCAAGCGAATGATATCTGCACTCTCCCGCGCTAACCGCCTAAACAGCGGCTGATCCGTACGCAGTGAGTCGGCCAATACAAAGGCGTCTCGTCGATCGTCTTTTGCACCCGCTACCGTGTGACGGTCACGGAACCGATCAAGCTGCTTCGGATTAATCGAAAACACTGAATACCCACGCTCCACAATGCTCTCGACAATGAGCCCTCGCGGAGTTTCCGCTGCGATCGCAACACGGTCCACTGTGGCACCGCTCGTGAGCTTGTCTAACCACCGAGTGAAAGCACTCAGTCCGGGGCCACTGTGTTCAAAGGCTAATTCTCCGATCACCTTCCCCGCGCGAGTCACGACACACACCTGGTGTTTTGCGGCAGCTAAATCAATGCCTACATAAAAATCAAAATCCTGCGCCAACGCTTTTATCTCCTCCCTTATCTCGACCTCTCGACCTCTCGACCTCTCGACCTCTCGACCGCCGTGACGAACGTCGCCCCTGTACTGGCGCTCCAACGCGCAAACTCCCCATGAGACTTTCCATCACGGACCACACCGTCGAGGCGCAACTCCCAAACAGGCGTTCCGAACGCCCGGGCAGAACCTAGCACTCCCGATGGGTGGTCAAGCGGCCCACCGAATCAAAACGCTCGATTGGGCCTACTTAGAAGCGTACAGGGCAGAGCCCCATGAGAAAGATTGCCGCCGCTTCGTCTCCCATAACGCTCTTTAGAGCCGTGACCTGCCGATTACTTCCGGCTGGCCCGTCATCCTGGCACATCGTGAAATACAAAAGGATCGGTAAACAAATCGCGACTAATCGTCGGCGCAGAGTTGTCGACTTACCTTGTAAGCCCGCTCTTAATGCAAGGTCCAGGCCAACAAGCAAGCTGCGACTAGCGGAGCGCAGATAACGATTGCCACAAACTTCTGTGACGGTAATCCAAGTGGCATCGGATCCAAGTGCGCAAATTCCGGATCGTGCCAGGCAGTACCTGGAAACATCGGCGCGAAAAGCATGCTCACGAAGTATGTTCCAGCGACCACTGCAGCCATGAGCAAGTGTGGAATCGTAAGCGGTCCCATTCCGAACAATAGCCACAATGATGCCAAACCAAGAATGATGCCAATGACCATCGTCTGGCAATTATGAAATTTGGCGTGAGCAGGTCATCGCGGGTTGTACAAATGTTGTTTGGCAGTGACCGGAATGAGAGCATCCACCACAAAGCCGCCGAAATTCCATACGGCGACAAGAGCGACTATCCATTTTGCGATTTGCATGTGACTTTCCTAAGAAATTGTTGTTCATTGACACAGAGCCATGCGTGCGCTCCGGCGCCAGAACGCAGGCCCGGTCAGCATTGCTCTATTAATGGGGCTGCAAACAACGAACGCTTGTTCAAAGCCCCCTCTTTCCATCGCAGGTCGCTTCTGTTTAGGCCGGCAAAGGATTCTGTCCCATGCGCTTTTCACCCATCTGCACGGATTCCCTTACGACATCAAAGCCATACCGAACTAGCTCCGCCTCGTAAGTCGCCAAAGCTGTGGGAAGGAAAAGCCGTTCCTCCGCGGCCGCTTTGAGTTGCCGCCCCAACAACGCTGCGTCTCGCATTGCCAAGTTGGCGCCGCGACCAAGCGTCGGTGTCATAGCATGGACGGCGTCCCCAAGCAGCGTGACATTCGTCGGATTATCAAGCGTCGAAGGCACTGTGGTGTACATGCCGACAATAAAGAAAGAAGAAGGATCTCCGCTCGAAACAAGGCTGCTCGCTTGCTGTGGCCACTCCTTCAGCATGTCGACAGCAAGCCGCTGTAGATCCTCGGCCGGCACACCGTGTAGTTCTTTGTCACTCTTGGGAAAGTGTTCGTGGCGGCCGCCGACAATACAGACCAGGTAATTGTTCTGCTGTTTGAGCGACGCGGATGGCAGGATCTGTTTCGCAGCCTCATGCGGTGCGAGAGGAAACCTTACTGCGCCGAGACCAAGAAATAATTTGCGCTCGTCCATAGCAATCGAGAAGATGTCATCCAGCGCCTCAGAAGGCGCAAGTTTCGAAGCAACGCCGTAGGATACACGACCGTAGATTGCCTGGACGCCTGCATCCATCGTTTGCAGTTGGGGCGCCCGCTGCTGACGCACCATAGATCGAATTCCATCGGCTCCCACCAACACATCACCCTTCGCGGTTTGGCCATCTGCAAAGCTGACAACAACACCGTCGGGACCGGATTCATAATGCGTCACTCGTTTTCCGAAATGACACACTTTTTCCATGCCGATTAAGAGGATTTCGCGCAAAGTGGCACGATCCACGTTGCAGTGAATCTTCTCCTCCGTCACGAAATCAGGCCAGAATTTAGCATCCTGTCCATCGTCAGTGGGGAATCGCTTTGCAACGCTCAAGTCCGTATTAAGAATCGTTGTAAACGGCTGCGTCCGCATCGCCGTTGCTTCAAACAAGCGATGCATATCCGGCGGAAGCACCTCACGGAGTGCGTTCAGCGCGTCGGCCTCCAGGTGCAGCCGATAACCCTGGGGACGATCCCAGGGGCTGGAGTCACGGTCAAAAAATTTCGACGTCGATATGAGCGTTCCGTAGCGTCTGGGCAAGGCAAAGACCGCCAAGTCCGGCACCAACAATAAGTACTTTGATTCTAAGCACAGTCGTCCCTCCTCCTCGATGGGGGAAGGACGTACCGGTGACCGAAGCCTCATTGAGGACGGTTCTCGTACGAACGTTTTCGCGTCGCCCGGACTACCTACCGAGCTGTGGCTTTCGCACGTCCACTGCCATTATACGTTCATCGGAGCTGAAGCAATTACACTTCTCGAGCCAAAGGAATACGTAACGGCGAAGGGTTTACCATCCGGACCGTGAGCGCATGGTCGGCTACTCGGAGGTTGCTCTGGCGAAACAGGCGTTTCGGGCAAAAGACCACTTGGCCCGCCGACTGTCATGCAAGGCTGAAGGTGTGTCTGTAACCTTCGCGACTACATCACTGGCGAATACCTAACCATCGACGGCGGCCTCACTACGCGTTCGCCTGATCCGAAATCCGCCCTTGCAGGTTGACTTTTCACAGTACCGATCATCTGGCGGATCACTCGTCCGCTACCGGTAGGCAAGGCAATGATCCAACGGGTTCGGTGACGCCACGCGTTTGTCGGCAAGTTGATCTCGAGACCAGCGCATTCCGATCGTGTCTACATCCCCGACGAATGCGTCGCAGTGTGCGCCGGTTTAATCGAAGACGACCAGTGCGCTCGCGAATCTCAGAGCGCTTCCGGCTCAGGACAAACTGAACAGCCTCCGAGCACTTGCTGCAAGGATGCTCACTGAAAGCATGTCGCCGAACCCTGGAGCATGACGCTAACCCGAGCTTCCGTTCGGACCTCTAGCACGCCTCGCCGAATCATTGCCTCACACTGAAGCATTCTGGCGAGAGAAGCGCCGCCGCCGTGCCGACGCATCTTTCCGATATCCTCGAACCGTGGCAGAACGAGACCACAACCTTCCCGACCTCGCGCCACTGCCCGACGACAGTCCGGACGGCGCATAAATTCTCGCTTTGCCTGACGGCGCTCGACGAGAGCGGAACGGAATTTTCCTCGTCGGCGGTTTGCCGCGGCCTTGCAAGGAGCGCCGATCCAAACCTATGACGTAGATATCGTATACTCCCGCGCCCCGGAAAACATCCAACGGCTAAGCTACTTGCGGAACTCCTCGTACTGCCTCTACCCGTCCCGTACCGCGACAGAGCCGTGACCGCGATTCGGCCCTCTTGATGTGCTCGCCAACATCGGCGATGGCTTCACGTACCAGAACCTGCTTGCTGCGGCACCCGGTCAAAACCCTATTGGATACTGGCGGGTATCGTATGCGGCCACTCCTTATGCTCGGCATCGCTCTCTCCCTTTCCCCTCATGCGGCGCCCGCCGCCGCCAACGAAGCCACTAATTCCTGGTGGTACCGGCAACCGGCAAGCAAATATTGGGAAGGCTTACCCCTCGCGAACGGCCGGTTGGCCGCCATGGTATTCGGGCGAGTCCGCGACGAACTCATCCCCATCAACGACGAATCCCTCTGGACCGGCTCTCCTTACGACCCCAACAATCCCGACGGCCCAAGAATTTTGCCCGAAATCCGCAAGCTACTTCTCGATGGCAAATTTGTCGAGGCGCAACAGCTTTGCGAGAACTTGATGAGCCGTCCGATATCGGTGCAACACTATCGCCCGCTCGGCGAGTTGCGTCTTCGCTTCGACGGGCCGGATAACGCGCAATCCTATCGCCGGGAGTTGGATATGAATTCCGCCACCGCACGCGTGACGTACCAGATCGGTGATACTCACTACACACGCGAGGTCTTCGCCTCCTACCCGGACCAGGCGCTCGTCGTGCGCATTGCGGCCGATAAGCCGGGCCGCATTTCCCTGGC
Organism: Bryobacteraceae bacterium; assembly: GCA_965277435.1. GTDB lineage: Bacteria > Acidobacteriota > Terriglobia > Bryobacterales > Bryobacteraceae > Bog-105. Next base: position 1,349,854 of record OZ255821.1, read on the forward strand.
TGCGCGGCTGGCCAGTGTCGAGACCAGTGCCCGCAGCACCAGCGAACCGGACCATCAAATCGCGATGGCCGGAACCGTCGAAACCGTCACCGAAGGCAAATCCGCCAATCCGGTCATCCCTTCCAAAATGCGCTGGCAAGCGCGTCTTAAAGTGATTGCCGAAGGTGGAATCACCGGTGTCTGTCGAATCCCCGAAGACGAGAGCCGCACCTCAGCCTGTGTGTCCGTCAACAAAGCCAACGCTGTCACGATCGTCCTTACGGCCGCCACCAATTTCGTCAAATGGAACGATCTCAGCGGCGACCCCGAAGCGCGCGTCGCTCAGCGCATGTCTGCCGCGCGCAGATCCTATGCCGATCTGCGTGCCCGCCACTTGCACGATTGGCAGCCCCGCTTTCTTGCTTGCCGGCTCGATCTCGGAGGCCACGCTGCCGCTAAAGACGACACCACCACCCGCCTCGAAAACATGCGCCACGGTGCGGCTGATCCCCTCTTTGAAGCTCAATATTTCCAGTACGGGCGTTATCTGCTCCTGGCCGTCTCGCGCCCCGGTACGCTGGCCTTCAACAACCACAACGTCTGGGTCGACAACGGCGAGGAGCGTTGGGCTGGCCGGTGGACCCTCAATGTCAATCTCGAAGAGTGTTACTGGCCCACCGAAGATACCAATCTCGCCGAAACCAACGAGCCCCTTCTCACCTTTGTCGAAAGCCTGGCCGAAGCCGGCGCTCGCACCGCCCGCGAGCTGTACGGTGATCACGGATGGGTGGCGCACTTGGGAACCGATATCTGGATGAATACCGCCCCCACCGACTTGACCGGTCCAGGCATTTGGCCGACCGCTGGACCTTGGCTATTACAAAACCTCTGGGACCATTACGCCTTTGAGCCGGACACGCATTACCTGAAGCGCCTCTACCCGCTGCTGCGCGGTTCCTCCGAGTTCTTCCTCGACTTCTTAATCGAAGAGCCAACTCATCATTGGCTCGTTACCGCTCCCTCGGTGTCTCCCGAGAATTCCTTCTACACTCCGTCTCATCAGAAAACGCAAGTAACCATGGGCCCCACCATGGACAACCAGCTTCTCCGCGATCTCTTCAATCACACTAGCCAGGCGGCCGCTACGCTCGGCGTCGACCCGGACCTGCGCGCCCGAATCGCCGCTGCTTGCAAGCGCCTTCCTCCCACCCGTATCGGGCGGCACGGGCAAGTGCAGGAGTGGCTCGAAGATTACGATGAGCCTGAAGTAACGCACCGCCACCTTTCGCCTCTCTACGGGTTCTATCCTTCGAACCAGATCACCCAGGCCGCTACGCCCGAACTGGTCAATGCCGTGCGCAAAACGCTCGAGCGCCGGGGCGAAACCAATCGCGGATGGTCGGGCGCATGGAAAATCTGTCTTCGCGCGAGACTCGGCGATGGGGACCGCGCCGAAGCTTTGTTACGTCGCATGGTCACCGACATCAGCATCCATCCCAGACCCGCCGATAGCCCGAACGTGCCATCCTTTGAAGGGAATCAAGGCATCCAGGGCGTGACTGCAGGCATGGCCGAGATGCTGCTGCAGAGCCAGGGGGAAGCAAGCACAGGCCGCGATTCCGCGCCACCAGACGAAAGAGGAACTTCAGCGGGCTTGGGCGCGGGTCGCGAGTCCGTTGTGCGCGCGAGTACCTTAGACGAAATCCGCGTGTTACCCGCACTGCCCCGCGCCTGGCCCGATGGAAGCGTACTTGGCTTGCGCGCCCGCGGCGGCTATGTCGTCGACATCGCCTGGCACAACGGCGCATTGACCTCCGTCAAACTCCGCTCCACGCAAGGTCGCCCGTGCCATCTGGCTTACGGCCGGAAAGTCGTCACATTCCCAACCCGAGCCGGCCAGACCTACTTTAAAAACGATCGCTTGGAGTAATTTTCATCCGCGCGAAACATGCGCCTGCGCTTAATGGAGAGGGCGACTTTTTCGTTCAATTCATGAATCCGAAAATCCTGCTTCTTGAACTTTTTTCTGTATCGCTCGCTCCGGCCGGCACGATGGCGCTGATGGGTCTCGCCCTCATTTCGCTGACTTTCATCCGCGTCCCGAAGCGCACAGGGCACGGCTGCACGCCGCCACTCAATAAAGGAACTCGCCTGTTCTTTGGGCGGGGCGCTCGATCCCGGGCCCGTTGTGCGCGTCTTCCTCAAAAGAACAAGAAGTAGCTTCCACCCAAGCCATGCACCTCTGGCCAAATGCCAGTTACTTTTCCCAGACAGTGTTCACTGCCGTCGGGTGGAGCGGGCCTCCAGGCCTGCTATGCCGCCATTCCTGGCGGCATTCTTTCGCCTCAAAACCGCCACCAGCCGCGGTATCTTCCCGCAACCTTACCGGGCTTGCGTCAAAAGTAAGTGACATTGCATCTCTGGCCTCACCCGCCATAATGTTTTCTAGAGTCTAAGCGTGAATATCATTCAGGTCATTCTACTTGCCGTTGTGCAAGGCCTCGCCGAGTTATTGCCGGTTTCCAGTTCCGCCCACGTCGTCGTGGCCGAAAAACTCATGGGTCTCGACCCCTCTTCTCCCACCATGACCTTGCTCCTGGTCATGCTCCATACCGGCACCATGTTTGCCGTCATACTCTACTTCTGGAAGCAATGGCGCGCCACTTACTTTCAAAGCGCGCCCGCTTTCAAACGGTATGCCGGGCTGCTCATCGTAGCCACCGCCGCTACCGGCGTAATCGGCTATGGCCTGCAAAAAGTCATTGAGAAAACCGCCTTTCGAGACGCGCCCAAAGCCGAGATCGAAGACCTCTTCAGCCATCTCGAACTCATCGCGCCCGCCCTCGCCGCAGCCGGCATTCTTATTCTCATTGCCGGTCTCTACGAGCGCCGCCACTCCCCGGTGAACGTCAACGTGCAGGACGTCGATCACCTAGGCATGCGCGAAGCCGGGCTGATCGGCTTCGTACAGGGCCTTTGTCTTCCCTTTCGCGGCTTCTCGCGCTCTGGGGCCACCATCTCGACGGGCATTTTAGCCGGCGTTCCCAAACTGCGCGCCGAGGCTTTCAGTTTTGCCTTAGCCGTTATTCTCACGCCGGCCGTCGTCATCCGCGAGATCCTGCGCCTGGTCAAAGCCCATCACGCTGATCCGACGCTTTCGCTCTCCTCCGCCATGCTGCCCAGTCTGCTCGGAGCCGTGTTCGCCTTTCTCGCCGGTCTGCTCGCCTTGCGATGGCTCAGCCGCTGGCTGGAGCGCGGGCAATGGTATCTGTTCGGGATCTACTGCCTGATCGCCTCCGTCGTGGTCGCCTACCTGCATCGCGCCGGCTTTTAATACACCCATTATTCCCGTCGCTCCGTCTTCTTGCTTCTTCAATTTCACGTCTCTGTCTCATCCGCCAGCCCATTTCCCCGCATCGGGAGAATACCCGAACCGTCTTCCCCGGCCACCCCCAAAACCTATACTAAGTTGTTGAAAATAAAAAGCCAAATTTATTGTCACTCCGCGGTGATCGGATCCCCGCGCTTCTCTCGTGCCAACATCAATAATTACCGTCGACTTCTTTTATGGACGGTAAAAACTCTCTCTTCGCCGTCTGTCCTACTGATTCGCTTGCGCCGTTCGCCGCCAGACCGGACTCGTCATCTCCATCGTCCAGACCGGGCCGCCCAGGTACAGTGGTCCTTCCATTTTCACGAACGCCGGAACCGGGCCGGCACTAATCCAGACACCAATTACGGGGGGCTTCTTGCCGATCAGTGGTGCGATCAGCCCCGCAATGCCGCCAAACTCCGGCTTGATGTCAAAACGTATCGATTGGCGACGAGCCTCAGCCACCGAAAAAGATTCGTTGCCCGCGGTCTTAATCGAGAGAGTTACCAGTCGCGGCTTGGGAGTAGACACCACGTAAGACAGCTTCGTCTCCCCACTATCGGGCGAGATGTTCTTCAAAACATCAAGAATAATGCCATTGGCCAAATCGGGCGGAAGGTCCAGGTGGTCCGTCTCTGCCTTTTGCTGGTCCTTGTCCTTATAACGGACGGTTACCTCGCCGCTAATGGCGTTGATCAGCACGTCCACTGCTTTCGGGAAGATCGGCCCTTTTTGGATGTGGTGGTCGCGTACCAGTCGAAAGTGACCGCGTTGCGTAAAAACGGCGGTTTCGTCGTCGATCGAGCCATCTTTAAAGCGAAAGATCAGGCGGGACGATCCGCGATCTCCATGAACGGTCTGGATCAGATCACCCGTCGCCAGAATCTTGCCCTCGGCTGAGCGAAGCGCCAGAAAACCATGTACGGCGCCTTCCTCGTATCGCACGGGAACTGGTTCGCCGGCCGGGGAAGTGCGCCCTAGCAAAAGAGCACCGGGCAAAGTGATGATCAACGGGAGCCGAAGACGGCTCAGGAAAGAAAGCATCTCCCGATAGATGCAGGAGTTAAAATACGTGGTACAAAAACGAGTTCACATTTTGCTTGCAGTACCTAGACCGTCCGAACCATATGGTCCGGGCAGTTCAATTGCGCCATCCCCAGCAAACGCTCCGGCAGATCCGGTCCGTGCTTGGCCAGAAACGGTACGATCGAGAAAAACCGTTCCTGCAGTTTTCGCTGCGGGTATACCAGGTTGATCAGGTATTGCGCCTTGCGCCCCGCCATCTGATCCCGCAGCAGCGTCTCGCGCGCTGCTTTCTCCGCCAGATGACGCAGCTGGTATTTCATTTTCGTCCCGCTCTTCTGGGCCGCCACTTCCAGCGTCGGATCGAAATTTCGCAGACTTCCCCGCAGCTTGTCGATCGAACTCGCCATCAGCTTTTCCAGTTCGGCAAACTCTTCTGCCAGCCCCGCTGGAACGAGTTGCGCCGCGATTTTGCTCCTCACCTTGTCCTGGTGATCCAACAAATCCGGCATCGTCAATCCAAAGTGCCCGATCAGCTTGTCCGCCCGCTCATCCAGCAATGTGAAGCTGTTCCGCGGAAAAATCACCGGCATCCGCCCCAGCAGCTTCTCATACAAAACCTGCCCCTGCGCCATGTAAGCGATCTCCGCCGGGCCACCCACGTAGCTCACTGTCGGCAATAGGTAATCCTGCATCACTGGCCGCAGTAAGGCATTCGGCGATAGCCGTTTGCTGATCCCGCACAAATCCGCCGTACCGTACCTCTGATCGCGCGCCGTAAACTCGCCCTCACTTACACGCAGCGGAATGCGCTTGCCGTCCTCGAGCAAAAACAGCAGCGAGGTGCTGTCTTCTAAATGCACCTGTGCGTGATACCCGGCTTGGGCCAGTTCTGCATCGCGCGCCTTAAGCCCTTCGACCAGCTCCGGCACCCGCTTGGCCGTCTTTGCCAGAAACGGACTCGCCATTTCACGAATCGCGGGCGCGAGCGGATCCAGGAACAGCAGCCCGTATCCTCGCAGGACATCCTGCAGCAAAGCCTTGAACCCAGAGCTAAACGTCGCGCCCGGACCATACGCCGCCTGCAACCGCTCGACCGTTTCGTCGGCAAACGGCAACTCGCCTAAGGCCTCGCGAACCTGCTCCCAAGCGAGCCCGCTGATCGAAACATTGCCGACCGGACCTCCGTTCGCGAGCTCATTCGCCAAGCTGATTTTCGAGGGCCGCGCGTCTTGGTCGAACAGCCACACATGATCCACCTCCGCCAGATCATGATCCTCCGACGCCAGCCAGAACACAGGCACCGCGCGCAATCCTTCGCGCGTCAGCCGCTCCGCCAGCTTGACCGCCGTTAACGCTTTGAAAACAGTGTACGAGGGCCCCGAAAACAAGCCAACCTGTTGCCCCGTTACCACCGCCAGCGTCCCCGGCTTGGCTAATTCGTCCAGCGCCGCCGAATCGCCGTTCTGCTCGCGCAGCGCCTCCACCAGCTTACGCCGCCGCTCCTCCGGATACTCGATCCGGGCCGCTGCCTGCGCAAAACTAGCCGGATCGGCCGGATTGTGAGCGAAAAATCGGCTTACCCGATCGAAGTCATACAGGAAATCCGCAAAGAGCCGACTCGTGCCGGGGATTTGGGTCTGGTGAACACACGAAGGCTCCATAGTTTACGCGCTAATTCAGATGAGTGCTTCCAGGCCAAAGTTACCAAACTTTGCCCGGGCGAGTAGACAATAGAAGTAAGTAATGATCGACGAACAGGAATTCCGCACCCGCTCGAACGACGCTCTCGACGCGCTGTACCGCAAGCTTTCCGCCGCGTCCGACGAGTTCGAATTCGAGCCCGATTTCAACTCCGGCGCACTCTCCATCGAGTTCGAAGAGCCCAAAGCCCGTTTCGTCGTAAGCCCCAACACTCCGGTGCGCCAGATCTGGGTTTCGGCTCACTCGCGCAGCTTTAAACTCGACTGGAAACCCGACCGCAACGCCTTCGTGCTGCCCGATACCAGCCAAACGCTCGATGAACTGATCGGCTCCGCCATCAGCCAGCAGGTCGGCAACGAAGTCAAACTGTAATCGGGATGGCGGGCGTCTACATTTCGTATCCCTTTTGCGCGCAGAAATGCTCCTTCTGTAACTTTGCGTCCGACGTCGCCTCGGACGCCACCCGCGAGCGCTATCACGCCGCGCTGCTCGACGAGTTGCGCGCTCACCGCTGGTCCAGCTGGCGCCCCGAAACCCTCTACTTCGGTGGCGGCACGCCCAGCCTGATGCCCCCCGACCTCCTCGACGAAATCCTGGAACTCATTCCCCGCGAGCAGCTCGGCGAAGTCACGCTGGAATGCGCACCCGGCACGCTGAACCCTCAGTCCCTCGCCGGCATCAGTCGCGTCAGCCTGGGCGTGCAATCCTTCGTCACCGCAGAGCTCCACCAGACCGGCCGCCGTCACACTGCCGAAATCGTCGCTCACGATGTCGCCCTTCTGCGGAATGCCGGCATTGAAAACTTCAACCTCGACCTGATCGCTGGTCTGCCCGAACAAACCGAAGCCTCCTGGGAACAATCGCTCGACTGGATCGAACGGCTCGCCCCACCGCATGTCTCGATTTATCTCTTCGAATCCGACGAAGACAGCCGCCTCGGCCAGGAACTGCTGTTGGGGGGCAAGCGCTACGGTGCAGCCCGCATGCCGACCGATGAAGCCATGGCCGCTTTCTACGAACGCGCTGTCAGCCGCCTCGCGAGCCTGGGCATTCACCGTTATGAAATATCCAACTTCGCCCAACCCGGCTACGAATCCCGCCACAACCTGAAATACTGGCAACTCGAACCCTACATCGGCTTCGGCCTCGATGCCCACTCGTTCGACAACGGCCGCCGCTGGAGCAACCCCGACACCCTGCCCGCCTACCTGAACCGCACCCCTGCCGAAGCCACCGCTACCGATCCCGCCGAAGAACACTTCTTCGTAGGCCTGCGCCTGACCAAAGGCATTGAGCCGACGCCCACCGAATGGCAGCGCTTCGCCCAACCCATAGCAAAATGGACCCGCCAGGGCCTCCTCGAACACACTGGCCCGTCTCTCCGGCTGGCCCCGGCCGGCGTCTTACTCTCGAACGAAATTTTTCAAGACTTTCTCGTAGGGTAGGCTTCCGCCCAATGTCGTTACTTAAGAACAGGGAGATAGGGAGATGTTCGGATGAGCCTTCCCCATCCCCGTTTGGTTTTGGATTTGTTTGAACGTTTGAGTGGCGATCGTCGGTTGTGGAGTGCGTTGCGGCCGGAGGGCGCCGCTTTTTCCCGCCAGCGAATCTACACATTGGGCGCCGTAGTCCGGCTGATGATCTTACAACGTCTGCTGCCCCAAGGCACCCTCACCCAAGCCGTCCAGCAACTCCTGCAAAGCCAGCGGGAGAGCAACCGACCGGACCCCCACAAGATCTCGGCGCGAGCCGGCGCCTATTGCCGGGCGCGGCAAAAGCTGCCCACACTGGTAGCTATCGAAGTCTTTGACCGCATTGTCGAACAACTGCGCGGCTGGTTGCCGCGCAATCCGGTCTTGCCGGACCGCCCTATTTTCGTGCTGGATGGAACGACCCTCACGCTGCCGCATACCCCCGATCTGGTGAGCGCCTATCCGCCCTCGCGTAATCAACACGGCGTTTCGCATTGGCCGATGCTCCGGCTGGTGGTGTTGCAAGATGTACAAACTGGCTTGGCGCTGCGTCCCCATGGAGGTCCGTACCGGGGACCGCAAGCAGTCAGCGAGCAACAATTGGCTTTAGAAGCGATTCCGCATTTGCCGGAGCAGGCGGTGGTGCTGGGGGACAGGAATTTTGGCGTATTTGCGGTAGCCTGGACCGCCGCCCAACACCGTCGTCCCGCGTTGCTGCGGCTGACTCGCTTGCGCGCCGAAGCGTTGGCTGGCGCTCCGCTGACCGCTCCCTCGCAACAAACTCTCTGTGGGCGACCTACCCGCTTGGGATCGCTGCGGCGGTCCCGTGCCGGAGCCGGCCAGCGTCTCCGGGCGGCTCGTTGGCCTAGCAGCGGATCCTTCGTCCCAAGAGCCATTCCTTTACTTCTTCACGACGCTCGATCTGCCGCCCGAGGCTCTCAGCGCCCTCTATCGCCTGCGCTGGAACGTGGAAACCGATTTGCGCTCCATCAAGCAAACCGTTCGCCTGCAACAACTCTCGTCCCGCTCGGCCGACCTCTTGGGAAAAGAGCTCTTCCTCGCTCTGGCCGCTTACAATCTCGTGCGCGCCGTCCTCTGTCTGGCCGCCGAAAAGGCCCAGGTGGCTCCGCGCCGCGTGAGTTTTACCAACGTCTACACGCTCGTCGAAACCTTTCTGCCCGACCTCAACGCTGCTCGCACGCGCGACAATGGCACACCTGCTGGGACCGCATCCTCTCCCTCGCCACCGACTACATCCTCCCCCATCGAACCAAACCCAGATCCTACCCCCGCGCTTCTTGGCGTCGTCCTTCCAGGAGTTCTCGTACCTGATGCTCTTAAGTAAACGACATTGGGCTAAAGCCTACCCTACCGGATCAGCGTTGGGGGGTCGGCGGAGGGGCGTTGCCGGTGAGGCGTTGGAAGAATTGTTTCCAATGCCAGCGGGGTTCCTGACATTCAGGCGCAGGGGCGTACATTAGGGTTTTGGTGCCGCGTTCGACGCCGAGCGATTGAAGCTCCGCGCCGGCGGCCTGCACGTTGACGGTTACAAAGGCCTTGCAGCCGTCGACAGAGGTGACCTTCCAGGGGGACGAAATTTGCTTTTCGGGTCCCCAGTCTTGCAGGAAACGCTGGTAATCGTAGTTGCGGCAGGGAGCGGAAACGGTGCAACCCCAATCGGCGTAGGCGCGTGGAAATTGATGGCTATTTAGCTCAGCGATAAAACGTTTGACGGTCTGCTTCTCGGAGTAGTCGCGAAAGATGAAATAGAGAGCGATGAGCAGGAGAACCAAACCGATTACGCCGAGAATAATGTTGCGGATGTTCCGGTTGCGGCGTTCTTCACCGGCACCATAGTGCTGCAGATAACTGCCCATTCAGAGACCTCACTTTACCGGGTAGGCTTTGTCGTAGGCGGCCGTGGCTTCGGCGGTGAGATCGAGGGTGGGTTTGAAGTAAAGGGTATTGGTGATATCTACGATAACGTCGAGGCCTCGATCTTCCGCGAGCTTTTTGATCACCTGAGTCATTTGACGCCCGGCGCGGCCTAAAATATCCTGACGTTCGCCATTTACATCGGCTTGCAGATCTTCACCGAGGCGCTGAAGCTGTTTTTGCTTGTCGGTAGCGGTCTGGCGGAGCTGGGCTTCGCGATCGGGAGTCATGTTGGGCGAGGCCAGCTGCTGCTGAATGTTTTGCAGGTCCGATTGCAAGGACTGGATGGCCTGCTGACGCGGGTGATATTTGGCTTCGAGAGTGGCTTGAGCGCGCTTGATGTCCTGGGTATCGGCAACGGCTTTCTGAGCGTTGACGATGGCGATTTTGGCGGGGGCGATAGCTTGCGCGTGCAGGCCTCCGGCGACAGAGGCGGCTATCGCGAGGAAGACGGCAGTGCTACGGCCTAGGGAACACATGAATTTTAATTAGACTCCAGTCGAGGTTGATTGAGACGTGCAGATACGGGGCATGTGAGATGCAAACGGAAGACATTAGGCTAACACGTGGGCGGATGAGGGCCCGTGGCTAAACAAGTGGGCCGGGTTTGATGCGGCCCTGGGAATCGATGTGGAGGATGCGGTCGCGCCAGCGAACCTCACGGCCGGCATAGGCGGCGAGCCAAACAGTAAAGGAGTAAATGTCCCAGAGAGGAGCGAGCCAGAATAGACGAGCGGTTTGAAAACTGCGGAGAACCCAGAGGCTACTGATGAGGGCGGAGGCGAGGCGAAGGGCGAGAAGAAGAAGGGCCACGAGTTTGAAGCCGGCGAGGAGAGCGAGCAGAATCCAGAGTCCGGCCTGGGTGATGGGGAGGCCGGCATAGCCGCCGCCTTTGGAGCTACGGATGGTGCGGCCCCAGCGAAGCTGATGCTGCCAGCTGCCGCCCCAGGTCGCGTCACCGAGCGAAGTTTCAACCGAGAGGGTAGAGAGCAGGGCGCGTCGGCCGGTTTGGGTGATGTGCTTAGCGAGCTGGTAATCGTCGGCGAGGTAATCGCCGATGGTTTCGAAGCCGCCGAATTTCTGCAGGTCGGCAGCGCGGAAGGCGATGGTGGAGCCGAGGCCGAATTCGCGCACGCCGATGAGCTGAGCGACCAGGGTGCTGGGCATGAAGTCGGTGGAGATGCCGATGGCTTCCCACAAGGCGGGCAAAGTGTGGGCGCGGGCGCGATAGAGGCAAGTAACGAGGCCGATGGAAGGATCGTGGAGCGGACCCACGACTTGCGCGAGGTAGTTGTGCGGCACCTTGATATCGCTATCGTTAATGATCCAGATGGGATGGCGGGCGGATTGAGCAAGGCGGGCGAGGACGGCGGTTTTTCCATTGGCCAGCGGCTCATGGCCAATGACGAGGAAGATGGGCACTTGCGGAAAGAGCTGTTGCAGGCGTTGGACCTGCGGGATGGCGGGATCGGATTCATCGGCTACACCAAAGAGGAGTTCAAAATCGGGATAGTTTTGCGTGGCTTGCGAGACGAACGCTTCGAAGGTATTCGGATCGAGACCGCGGAGCGGTTTGAGGATGGAGACAGGCGGCTGAAAATCGGGCGAGAGGGAGCGTTCGGAGGAGCGTCGGCGGAGATGATTGAGCGAGGCCAGGATGGAGAGCGCCTGATAGAGGAGGGCAGGAAGAAAGACGAGAGAAAGGACGTGCACGGGCGCTGACAGATTAGCTTAACGGAAGAGAGTGGAAAGGAACCGGTTAGCGGGCGAGAAGGACAACTCCGCCGAGCACGAGAAGAGCGCCGAGAGCCCGGCGGGGACCAACGGTTTCCTTCAGAACAAATTTGGCCAGAATTGTCTCGAGCACGAAAGTGGCGGCCGAGGCAGGGACGGCGAAGCTGAGGGGCGCATTCTGAACAAGCGCCATGAAGGCGAAGAACGAAATAGCCATGCAGAAGATGGCGAGCAGAAGATAGCGGCGGCGAAAAATCATGGACAGGAGGCGCGCGAGGCCTTTAGCGTCGACATGCTGCTCACCACTGAGCTTCATCTCGTGGCTTTGGAGCAGATCGCCGAGCACGGTGGCGACGACGATAACGGTGAGCAGGAACCACTTCATGTTTTCTGGCTGGTGCTGCCGACCAGAGCGGTGCCGGCGAAGATAAGTCCTGTGCCAAACCACTGCTCCGGCGAGATGGTTTCCTGCAAGAAGATGCGGCCGAGAACGGCGGCTAGAAAATAACCGATTCCGGTGAGCGGCAGCACAAAACTGAGATCGGCCCAACTGAGCAGCGCCATGCGGGTAAGCAGCCAAAAGATTAATAGCAGGATACCCGAGGCGACGAAGGGATTCAGCATGACCTGCAGGTAGCCGCGCGGATCGAAACCGACGCGGGTGGAGACGTGCTTCATGCCCCAGGCCAGCGAAAGATTACCCACGGCATTGAACACGGTGACGGCTAAGACCAGCAGCAGCGTTCTGAGTTTGAGGCGAGACTCGATTGCGCTCGCTTCGATCATCGCGGCTGTCAGTCTCCCGCGCTCATAGCTGCTGCCCGAGTCTCTTCTTTCTGCTTATTGTGATCTTTGACGAACTGTTTGCGTTTGGAGCGGAGAGCGAGATATTCGCGCGCTTCTTTGTAGAGGCGGCGACGATCGTCCGTCTTGAACATTGCCTTGCTGATTAAGCGAAGGGCCACTTTGGGACGGAAGTAATATTCGCCATAGAAACGCTCGACCCACTCGACGAGTTCGGCGCGATCAAGGCCGGGGTACTCATAATTGGGAAGCTGGTGACCGACGTCATCAGTCATGGTTTCATCAATGGAGATGAGACCGTTCTTCTTAACGTGATCGTAGAACTCGGTACCCGGGAAGGGATGTCCGATCGAAACCTGGATGGTTTCGACGTCGAGTTCCTTGGCGAAGTTGATGCTGGTGCGGATGGTGTCGCGGGTTTCACCGGGCAACCCGACAATGAAGTCGCCGTGGATCACGAGCCCAAGCTTCTTGCAATTGGCGGTGAAGCGGCGAGCCATGTCGATGGTTGCGCCCTTCTTGATGTTCTTGAGGATCTGCTGATCGCCCGATTCGTAGCCGACTATTAAGAGGCGACAGCCAGCCTCCTTCATGGCTTTAAGGGTGTCGTAGTCGGTGGTGACGCGCGACGTGCAGCTCCAGGTGAATTTCAGGTGCTTCAACTTACTGCAAAGCTCGATGGTGCGCGCCTTCTGGTAGTTGAAGGTATCGTCGTCGAAGAAGATTTCCTTGAGGCCGGGAAAGGATTCGAGGGCGAAGCGGCATTCGTTGACGATGTCATCGGAAGAGCGCAGACGCCAGCGGTGCCCAGAGTGGGTCTGGGGCCAGAGGCAGAAGGTACACTGCGCCGGGCAGCCGCGGCTGGTGTAGAACGAGATGAAGGGATTGAGCAGAAACGGAACGTTGTAGCGATGGAAATCGAGGTCGCGCTGATAAACCTTGGTAACCCAGGGAAGAACGTCGAGATTTTCGATGGGCGAGTCTTCCTTGTTGCTTTGAAATTCACCGTTCTTTCGGAAGACAACGCCCGGTATTTCTTCGAGGGACTTGCCCTGGGCGTAGTCACGGATGGCAAAATCGAATTCGCGTTTGACCACAAAATCGATGGCTTTAGAGGCGCGCAACGTTTTTTCCGGCTCGGTAGTGACGGGCGGCCCGACGAAAGCGACTTTCAGCTTGGGATTAACGTCCTTCATCATCTCGGCGATTTTGACGTCGACCGTGAAGCCGGGGGTGGAGGTGAAGAGTACGAGCAGTTCAAAATCCGACGCCATGGCGACGGTCTGATCGATCGATACTTTGTGAGGCGGAGCGTCGAGAACCTTGCTATCGGGCAGCATGCCAGCGGGATAGCAAAGCCAAACCGGGTACCAGTAGGATTCGATTTCACGGGCTGCAGGCCAGCGTGAACCTGCTCCACCATCGAAGCCTTCAAATGAAGGCGGATTCAGAAAAAGCGTTCTCATGGACTCCCTTGAAGCTTCTACGGAACGCGCACAAGAAAGCAGCGAGCGGCCCGTGCGCTTACTTCTTATGTTACTTTGCCCGCATCCCCTTACTCAACCGACGGACCACCAAGCGGTCGTGAGGGGTTGACGGAAGGCGAGATTTACAGCTCCAGCGGCATGATTGATTATTGAGCAAAATTGCTGGTTAGAGACAGGACTGAACCTCCCGACTGTGCGTCGTCAAGCGTTTCGGAAAAGTTAGTGTAGTTGACATCGAGTTCGACTTTGCCTACGAGCCGGGTGATGATGACGCTGCTCATGTGCTGAGGGACGGCTCTTCCGTTGCGAATAGCGAAGGCGCGTTCAAAGTCCACTTTCTTGAAAAAGATGCTGGGGTTTTTTACCAGACGGCCTTTCTCGTAAACGGGCAAACAGGTATTAAAGTCGAGCCACATCTCGCCTTTGAATAATCCGGCGGCATGCTTGCGCGGCGAAAGAGCCACTATGAAGACGTCTTCGCCGGAGGGGGTACGCCGTACTCCTTTGGAATGGAAGCGATAATTCAACGGAGTGATCGACATTCTAGAATTTGCCTGGCCCTGCTGTTCCGCCTGAAGATAGCGAGCGATGACCTGATTCTTGACAGTGTTGCTGCCCTGGAAACCAAGGACGCGATAACTGATGTGGCCCACACGCGAGATGAGGCGCAGCGCGTGGAGGCGGCCATTTTCCTGCAGCTTGGGGACAGAAGCGTCTATATCCACTTCCATAGAGGCTCCATATAATGAATTTTCATTATCGCCAGTAGCGTGCAAATACCGGTCGATGATTTGAGTGGTTTGACCAGAGGGTTCAGGGTTGGGCTCTGGAACATACGCAGCGGAACCGATCTGCGCGGTGCTCAAGAGGGCTGAAATGACAACAGCCATGACTAAAGGTCTCAAAGATTTTGTGACAAGGGAGAAGAAAGACAAGCCGGAAAACATGCCCAGAAAGCGACGCGTTTCCACCTGTCAATTCTAAACTGCCCCTGCTCCGTACCGGTTGGATGTTGCTAAGTAGGCGATTAGTTGCAAGGGATGCTGGAGGGCAATACTGTGAAGGGGGTTTGGCGGAATGCGACGTGATTATCACAATTGGAGGAGTGAGCGGGTCGGGCGCCAGATGGAACTGCTGGCGTATGGGCAGGCGGGTTCTCCGCTGCTGGTGTATCCGTCGTGGACGGGACGTTTTTTTGAGTATGAGAATGCGGGCATGATCGCAGAGCTGGCGGCCAAGATCGATGCCGGGCAACTGCAGGTATTTTGCGTAGACGGGATCGATGCGGCGAGCTGGCAAAATAAATCGATTCATCCGCATGAGCGGGTGACAAGGCAGGTCGCTTATGAGGCGTACGTGTTGGCTGAGGTGGTGCCGTTGATTAAGGGACGCAGCGGGATGCCGCAGCTTTCAACGACAGGGTGCGGCATGGGAGCGTACCAGGCGTTGAACTTCGCTTTGCGGCACCCAGACGTCGTGGCGGGGTGCGTGGCAATGAGCGGAACTTTCGATACGAAACCGCTGATGGATGGGTACTACGACAACGATTTCTATTTCAACAACCCGGTGGATTATCTGCCGAATACGAGCGATCCGTGGTTTCTGGAGCGGTACCGGCGCATGCATTTAGTGCTGGGGGCCGGGGCTGCCGATGGGTCGCTGGGCGAGAGTTATCGACTGTCTGAAATATTCAATCGCCAAGCGATGCCGCATTCGTTAGAAGTGTGGCCGGCGGAAGAGGGGCTGGCGTGGCCGTTGTGGCGGAAGATGGCGCGGAAGTATTTGTAGATGACAGCTATATAGGGTGAATTGAAACAGAGGGCGCGTTACGGCGTCCCATTCCGAGACGCCCGAGAGCCTGTATGCCAACCGACACACGAGCCGGAAAACCCGCTGATCCTTCGCAGCTTGTTCACATACCACGTCTAGTAGCGAGTTACTACACGCTGAAACCGGATCCGGTGGAGAAGACGCAGAGAGTGGCGTTTGGGACTTCGGGGCATCGTGGTTCCTCGTTCCACGCCAGCTTCAACGAGAATCACATTCTCGCGATTACGCAGGCGATTTGCGAATACCGCAAGCAATTGGGAATCAGCGGACCGTTGTTCCTGGCACTCGACACGCATGCGCTTTCGGAACCGGCCTTTCTGACCGCGCTGGAGGTGCTGGCGGCAAACGAGGTGGACGTCAGGATTGATGAAGCAGGTGGATATACACCGACACCGGCGCTTTCGCATGCGGTTCTGAAATACAATCGCGGCCGTACAGACGGGCTGGCTGATGGAATTGTGATTACACCGTCGCATAATCCTCCGGAAGACGGCGGGTTCAAATACAATCCGCCGTCAGGCGGTCCGGCAGATACGACAGCTACTAAATGGATTGAGAATCATGCAAATGAGCTGTTGGGGAAACGTCTGGCGGGCGTGCATCGTATGCCGGTCGAGCGGGCTTTGCGCGCTGAAAGGACGAAGCGCTTCGATTATGTGTCCGAGTATGTGAACGGTTTGCAATCGGTAATTGATTTTGCGGCGATTCAGGAAGCGGATTTGAATTTGGGCGTAGATCCGCTGGGCGGCGCGGGCGTCGCGTACTGGCCCCGGATCGCAGAGAAGTACAAGCTGCGACTGACGGTGGTGAACACGGACGTCGACCCGACGTTTCGATTCATGAGCCTGGACTGGGATGGCAAGATTCGCATGGATTGTTCATCGCCGTATGCGATGGCCGGCCTGATCGCAATGAAGGACAAGTTCGACGTGGCTTTTGCCTGCGACACCGACCATGACCGGCACGGGGTCGTGACGCGCGGCAGCGGACTGCTGAATCCGAATCACTATCTGGCGGTGGCGATCGACTATTTATTCCGCCACCGGCCCGAATGGAAGCCTGAATCGGGCGTGGGTAAGACGCTGGTGAGCAGCAGCATGATCGACCGCGTAGCAGCGGATTTGAAACGCAAGTTATACGAAGTGCCGGTCGGCTTCAAATGGTTTGTGGATGGGCTGCTCAATGGATCACTCGGCTTTGGCGGAGAAGAAAGCGCGGGGGCTTCGTTTCTGCAGAAGAACGGCGAAGCGTGGAGCACCGATAAGGATGGGTTGATCCTCGGGCTGCTCTCGGCGGAGATCACGGCAAAGCTGGGCAAAGATCCCGGAGAACGATACCGCGAGCTGACGGCGCAATTTGGCGATCCGGCGTACGAGCGGATCGATGCGCCCGCGACCCCTGATGAGAAGGCAATTCTGCATAAGCTGTCGCCGGAGCAGGTTTCGGCCAAGGAACTGGCGGGCGAGAAGATTGAGGCGATGCTGACCAAAGCTCCGGGAAATGGCGCAGCACTCGGCGGATTGAAAGTAGTGACGAAGAACGGCTGGTTTGCGGCACGGCCTTCCGGCACGGAAGACGTCTATAAGATCTATGCGGAAAGCTTTTCGGGCAAGGAGCATTTGAAGCGCATTCAGGACGAAGCGAAGGAGTTGATCTCGCGGGTGTTCGAGAGTGCGAGTGCCGCGAAGGTTTGATTTTGGGACGATTGTGTCCCATGGGCGGACGGTTGAAGATGCAGGCTAAAGCCTAGCTACAGCTTCAGAGTTTCTTGGCCAGCATTTTTTTTAATTCTTTGATGCCGGGTTCATCCCGTTTATAGAATGTCCACTGTTTGATGCGCTTGCCTTTGATCAGGCCAGCCTGTGTCAGGACTTTCAGATGTTCGCTTGCGGTAGGTTGCGTGACATCGAGCTTCTGAGCAATCGAAAGCCCGCAGACGCCATCTTTGAGCAGATCGCCGTCGACTTGCGGAGGGAATAAGCCGACGGGTTCTTTGAGCCAGGCGAGAATTTGCAGACGGCGATCGTTGGCGAGGGCGCGCAGAGCAGTTTCCATTTTCATATAGACAATTAGGCAACCGACTAAGTATACTGCTGAAACGGTGCTGCTTAATTATGTCTGAACGAAGACGATATGAATACCAGGTTGTCGATGTTTTTACGCGAGAGCGGTTTGAGGGCAACCCGCTGGCGGTGTTTCCGCGGGCTGCAGGGATCGACGGCGAAACCATGCAACGGATCGCGCAGGAATTGAACCTTTCCGAGACGGTCTTCGTCTTAGAACCTACAAGACCGGATTGTGTGGCCAAGCTGCGCATCTTTACGCCGGTGCGGGAACTCAAGTTTGCCGGGCATCCCACAATCGGGACAAGCTTTGTGCTTTGGGAGGAAGGCCGGGTGGAGAAGAAAGCCGAATATTTCGTTTTGGAAGAAGGAGTCGGTACAGTGCCAATTCGGATAGAACACTTGGAACGACCGCTTTTCTGGCTGACAACGCCCAAGATCGAGTTTGGAAAGGTATTTGAGCGGGCAGCATGCGCGGAAGCCTTGGAACTTGAAGTGCAGGATCTGTTAAAAATTGCGCCGCAATGGGTAAGTGCGGGGAACCCGGCTCTTTTTGTGGCGGTAAAGGATACAGAAGCTGTGGACCGGGCCTGGTCGGAACGAGCCGGATTGCGAAAAATGCTGGGGGCGAGCGCAAATGAGGTGATGCTGTTTGTGTTTACGCCGACCTCGAAGGGCGCTTACTCTCGCATGTTTGCGCCGGAAATGGGCCTGGTGGAAGATCCGGCCACGGGAAGCGCGACCGGACCGCTGGCTGCTTACATGGCCCGGCATAAGCTCTGTGCGCATGAAAGCGGGACGCAACTGGTAAGCGAGCAAGGGACCAAGATGGGCCGGCGAAGTCTATTACACTTCCGGTTCAACGAAGCGGGCGGCGAGAGCGGCATCGAAGTCGGCGGCTATGTGACGCCGGTGGTGCGCGGGGCAGAGATGGAGCTGTAAGGAACTAAGGCATAGCCAGGGAGCAGAGGACGAAATGCTGATGAAAATGGAAGACTCGACGGGCCAGGTTGGGGCGTCCGTCTGGCCCGAGATTGCGCCGCTAGCGATTCGTGAACAACTCGAGAAGATTCTGGGGAACGGAATTTTCGCGGAGTCACCGCGGATGGCGCGCTTCCTGCATTTCGCGGTGGAAGAAGCGCTGCGCGGCAATGCTTCGCAGCTAAAAGAGAGCGTGATCGGGATGCAGGTCTTTGACCGGCATGCCGATTATGATCCGCGGCTCGATCCGATCGTGCGGGTAGAGGCACGACGTTTGCGGACGAAGCTGCAGACTTACTACGAGGGATCGGGGCGGCACGACAGCGTGGTAGTGGAATTTCCGAAGGGTCGGTATGCGCCGGCGTTTCGCATGCGGTCTTCGAGCGGAGCGGTGGAACAGAAAACGCACCGCAATACGATCGCGATTCTGCCGTTTCTCAACTTGAACGCGGAGGGCGGAAGCGAGTTTCTGAGCGATGGCTTGACGGAAGAGTTAATCAACGCGCTGACACGCATCCCGGAGCTACGAGTGGTGGCCTGGAACTCAGCGGTTCAGTTGAAGGGCCAGCAGGGCGAACTCGAAACAGTGCGGGACCGCCTGGATGTGGAGTACGTGCTGCGGGGCAGCGTCCGGCAAACGACGGACCGCTTGCGGGTGAGTGCGCACCTAATCGAAACACGGCAAAACCACTACGTGTGGTCTGAAATTTACGATCGCAAGCTGCGGGATATTTTCGATATTCAGGAAGACATTGCGCAATCGATGGTGAACGCTTTGCAACTGCGTTTCACGCAGGCCACTGAATTGAGTTCCGAAGCGGCGGGCGCGAAGCGAAATCTGAACAGCTACCAGCTTTGCTTGAAAGGACGGTTTCATGCGCGGGAGCGGACGGCGGAAGGCTTGCAGAGAAGCGTAATCTGCTTTGAGCAGGCAATTGCGGAGGATCCGAATTCGGCTTCGGCGCATGCGGGCCTGGCGGACACCCATACGCTGCTGGCCGAATATGGCTTCGTCGACAGCCCCACCTCGATGGAAAAAGCGAAGCAATCGGTAAAGCGCGCGCTCGAACTAAATCCGGAGTCGGCGGAAGCTCATGCTTCTTTCGGCTTGATTTTGACGTTGTATGACTGGGCTTGGGCCGCTGCTGAGGAAGCCTTCAAAAGATCTTTGCGGCTCAATCCGGGATACGGCCCGGCTCATCACTGGTATGGCGTCGATCACCTGGCGCAGTTGGGACGGCTGGACGAAGCGACCCGGCAGCTGGAGATCGGTATTCAGTTGGATCCGCTTTCGCCGGTCATGCTGGGCGCCAGAGCGTACGTGTCGTTATTGCGCCGGGATTACGCGACAGCCCTGGGGCAATACCGGACGTTGCTGGCGCAGGATCCATCTTATTACAAGGCCTATACGGCGCTCGGGCGAGCTTACATCCAGCAAGGGCTTTACCCGGAAGCTATTGCATCGCTCGAAAAAGGGTTGGCGCTAGCCGGGGAGGTGCCCAGTATTTTTGGCGCACTGGGGCAGGCACATGGGCTGGCGGGTAATGCTAGCCGGGCAAGGGAGATGGCAATCCGGCTGCGGGAAATTGCGGCCACGCGCCCTGTCCCGTCCGCTTGTTTCGCCCTGATTCATCTGGGTTTGGGTGAGCGCGACCAGGCTTTGGACTGGCTGGAGCGCGCCGCAGACCGGCGGGAGTCTTCGATTATTGGACTGAAGGTGCATCCGGCTGTCGACGTGTTGCGTGACGAACCGCGATTTCGCAAGTTGCTGGAGCGGATTGGATTTGACAGGTGAGAGCTTACCGTAAGATCACACCGTAAGCTTACGTCCTGACACTGGTGCGGGCAGGCGTTTGCACTTCATGATCGAAGTGTGAAGACGAAACTTTTCGTACTACTGCTTAGCTGTTGCCAAATCTGGGGCAGCCACGCCAGAGCGGCGACAGCGATCGAGCTAAACAATGCGGGCAGCCGCGCCTATGCAGACGGGCGGTATGTGGAAGCGGAGCAACAGTTCAGGCGGGCTTTGTCGCAGCTCGGTGGGATGCCCGACAGCCAGGTGCAATCGACAATTTATATCAATCTAGGAGCAGTGTATCGGGCCGAGGCCCGGTACGCGGAATCCGAGACGTTTTATCTACGCGCTTTAGCAGATCGGGAGTCGTCGTTCGGGAAGAAAAGCCCGGAACTAATCGGTCCGCTAAACGGCTTGACGCTGCTGTACGTGAACGAAGGGCAACTCGCCAAGGCGGAGACTACGGGCCGGAGAACGATGGCGATTGCCGTAGACGTAACGCTCGAGCCAGAGACGCGCGCTGAGATCCGGAACAATCTGTCGGCAGCTTTGTACGGCCGAGGCCAGTATCAGGAGGCGGAAGAACTGGCCACGGCGGCCCTGACTGAAGCGGAGAAGCGTCCGGGACAGATTCTGCAACGCCAGGCGGCATTGAGTCTGCTGGGGCGGATTAATTTAGCGCGAGCGAACTATCAGGCAGCCGATCAGTATCTAAGCAAGGCGGTAGAACTGGGGGCCGCCGGCGGAGATCGATCGGGCGTGGCGGCGTCCTGGAGCAATCTGGCGCAAGCGAAAGAAGCGGAAGGATATTCGCGGAGCGCGGAAGAACTTCTAAAGCGTTCGGTCTCGACGCTTGAGTCCATGCACGGGATCGATCATCCGGATGTCGCCACGGTTTTGAGCAAGCTTGGCACCCTTTACATGGCGCGGAAGCATGGCGGAAAGAAAGCGAAGGAATTCTACGCAGAGGCGCTGCGCATCGATCAGAGCACAATTGGGCCAAATAGCGCAAAGGCAGCGGGAGACCTCAGCAACCTGGGAGCGCTTGCGGTGATGCGCAGACGGTGGAGAGAAGCGGAAAGCTACTTAGACCGGGCGCTCGAAATCGATAAAGCTGCACTTGGCATGGATGATGTGGATACGGGATTGGTAGATGGAAATCTAGCGGTGCTGTACTGTGCGGAGCGACGTTTTGCGGAAGCGGAGCCATTGTTCCGGCAGGCCGCGGCCATACGCGAGCGGGTATACGGGCCGGATGACCCGGTTTTGGGCAAACTGCTGGCGCATTATGAAGTGGCGCTGCGGTCGGATCAGAATTTCGCAGAAGCGGAAAAGGTGCAGGTGCGGGTGACGCGGATTCAGGTGCGGAATGCGCTGCGCTGAGTAGCGGAATCAACTTCGCGGGAGGTGGACAAGCGCTTTCGAGCCGCCTCGGATGGCCTGCCAGGCGAGAGAGCGGTCGAAGCTGACAAGAGTTGCTTCGTGATGCCGGACCAAGCCAAGAAGGTAAACGTCGGTGACCTGGCGGGAGCTGACGATCATTGCTGCGTCAAAAATTCCGTCGTCGATTAGCGAGAGGCCGTCGGCCCAAAAGCTGTAAGTGGAGCGGAAGGCGTTCTTGAGGGCGGCAAGAATTTGGACAACCTCGGCGGGGGTCCGTTGTCCGCTGGGGTAGGTGGGCTGGGAGAGCACCCGTATTACACCATTTTCAGTGAGCGGGCAGGTGGCCCAGCCGGCGTGATGTTGACGTAGAAACCAGGCTTCCATGGTGGAGTGGTCCACATGGTCGGAGTCGATCAGGGCGATGAGCGCGTTTACGTCGAGAAGGCCGGTCAAATCTGCTTAGATCTCGGCTTCGAGCAGTTCCTTGACGGCCTGGGATGTGACAGGTTGCGCGCCGGGCTTGCGCGGAAGACAGGGAATTCCCCCCTCACGGGCGGCTGATTGGGAGGCCGGACGGACGGCTTGGCGGACCAGATCGGAGACGACACGACCCAAACTTTGCTCGCGCTCGTGCGATAAAGCCTTGGCTAGCCGGAGAATGTCTTCGTCGATGTCGAGAGTAGTGCGCATGAGAAGAGGATAAAGGAATTTGGGTTTTGATGTCAAGTCGCACACGTCATCATGACATCACAAATTAGCTGATTTTGAGAAGAATGAAAGTCAGATCGTCGTGCTGCGGCGCCTCAGCCATCCACGTTTGCAAGTCTGTGGTAATCCGGCCGGACATCTCGTCGACGCTGAGGTGAGCGTGTTTACGAAGTAAATCCTGAAGCCGCTCTTCGCCAAACTCCTCTTCGTTCGGGTCATGAGCTTCGGAAACCCCGTCGGTGAAAGCGAGCAGGACATCGCCGGGCTCGAGGTCGACCGAAGCCTGTTCGAAAAGGGCGGGCGGGAACATGCCGATAATGATGCCGCCGATGGAGAGTTCCTCGATGGTATGGGCTTTCGAGTTGCGCAGGAGAAACGGCGGATTGTGGCCGCCGTTTACATAGGTAAGGCGGCGGGTGGTTTCGTCAAAGGTGGCATAGAAGAAGGTCGCGTAGCTGCTGGGGCCGGTGGAAGCACAGAGTAGGCAGTTCATGCGGGCCGCCAGGCGAGCGGGCGAGACACCTTCGCTTTCTGCCAAGCTGCGCAGGGAGGCCTGTACGACCGACATAACCAGCGCGGCGGCGATTCCCTTCCCGGCCACATCGGCCAGGGCGATACCGATCTGGTTTGAGTCAAGTCGAAGGAAATCGTAGTAATCGCCTCCGACCCCGCGGGCCGGGAGACAATAGCCCGCCAGATGACCTGATTTGATGTCAGGCGGGTGTTCGGGAAACAGGCGCTGCTGCACTTCCGCGGCGACGGCGAGTT
Organism: Bryobacteraceae bacterium; assembly: GCA_965277435.1. GTDB lineage: Bacteria > Acidobacteriota > Terriglobia > Bryobacterales > Bryobacteraceae > Bog-105. The sequence continues at coordinate 1,372,893 of OZ255821.1, forward strand.
CGCGGCGGAGGCGGTCCTGCTCGACGATACGGTCGGTGAGGCGGGAGTTTTCGAGCATGAGGGCGAGTTGCGCGGCAACGCTGCGCAGCAGGCGCATTTCAGAAAAAGTGAAGTTAGAGGAGTGCGCCGACGGGGTAACGAACAGAACCCCCACGATATCGCTGGCGACTGTGACGGGTACGGCCACGGAGGGACCGATTTTGAAGAGAGTTCCGACTTCATCGATATGCATTCTGGCCTGTTCCTGGGACCAGCGATCTAGCACGTCCAGATCACCGGCGGTGATAGGAAGAGCCGGGTAGTAGTGGGCGAGGCGTGTGAGCAGGAAGGAGTCAGCGGGCAGGGAGAGCGTGGTGGAGGCGTCGGGCACGGCAGTCAGGCAGCGGAAAGGTTGACCCGAAGAACGGCTAACCAGGAGGGTGGCGGCGGATGCGCCGAGGGTGGTGATGACGCTGGTGAGGGCGGCGGTCATGGCGGTGTGGAAGGAATCGGCGTCGCGGGTGGATTCGGCGATCTCGGCAAGGATCGTGGTTTCGGCGGCGTGGTTGGTTTCGGGAGTAGAGACGAGAGTGGAGATCACTTGGGAAAAGCGCGTGTAGCTCTGGCGGGTCCGGTACCAGATGGATTCGGCGGGGTTGCCGGCGACGAGCGCGGGCGAAAGGCGGGCGGAGACCAAGGCGGGAAAGGCGGACGAGAGCAGCGTGGCGAGACCTATGAAGGAGCCGGCAGCCAGGAAGGGCGGCGCGTGATAGACCGAAATATGCAAGTAGGTCAACAGACCGGAGACAGCGAAGATGATGACGAGGCCGATCAGGATACCGGCGAGCGCCATTTTGCCGGCCGTGGTGACGACGAGCCTGATGAGATGATTGCCCGTAGCACCAAGGGCGAGGCGGGTGCTCATTTCCGGGATGCGCTGGCGCACCAAATAAGACATGACGCCGTAAATGCCGAGGATAGACAGCAGGAGCGCGGCGGCTCCGAAGAACGAAACGACAGAGGATTGCAGTTTTTCGCGGTTGACGGAAGTCTGGATCAGCTCGGTCATCGGTTGAACAGCGAAGGTGGCCTGGCCGGGATCGACGGATCGAATAGCCCGGCGAATGTTGGCGGCGAGTTGCGGGTCGGCCGAGCGAGTACGTACGGCCCAGCCCATGTTGAAAATACGAAGCCAAATGGCTTTGTACGAGACGTAAATGTGGCCGTGCGAGCGACCAGCTAAAGAATCCTGGATATCGCCCACGACACCGACGACGCGAATGGGCAACTCTGTATCTCCCATTTTCAGAGAGTGGCCCAACGGGTTCTGATGAGGCCAAAGCTTATGAGCGACCGTTTCGCTTACTACGGCGGGCAAAACCTTGGCGTTGGGAGCGACGTCCGGGAGATAGCTGCCGGCGCGGAGCGGAATGCGCATGGCTTCGAGGTAGCCGGGGCTCACGCAGCGAAACTGATAATCGTAAAGCTTCACCAGTTGTGTGAAATTAAGGCCGGCAATCGATCGGCCGTCAGGGATGGCGAAGATATCGACTTGGTTGCCACTGAGAGGCAGCAGATTGGTGAAGCCGGCCGACTCGATCTGCGGGATATTAGCGACTGCGGCAAGAAGCCTCGACTGGTAAGCGGTCAGCGAGGGCGAGTCCTGGTATTTGGCAAGCGGGGGGAAAGTTTGGAAATTAGTCACGTGGCTCGGGTCAAAACCCGGGTCAACATGGAACAGGATGCCCAGATGCTGGAGGCACAAGGCAGCGACTGCCAGCAAGGTGAAAGAGAGCGCAATTTCGCCAATGACAAAGCCGCTAAGCAAGCGGCGCGTCGTGGCGCTGGCGGACGAACGGACGCCGCTGGTAAGAACGGAATTAGGGGCGGTACGAGCAGCCTGCCAGAGAGGGGCCAGGCTCAAGAGAACGCCACAGACTAAAGCGAGAAGAACGGCAAAGAATACGGAGTGCCAGTCGACCGCTACGCCAGAGGCACGCGGGAGGCTGTCGGCAGCGAGCAAGAGGACGATTTTCGTCAGGCCGACACTGAGAGCAATGCCTATGACGGCGGCGGCAACGGAGACGAACAGACCTTCGGCGAGGTACTGGACAAGGAGTTGCCAGGGTGTAGCGCCGAGGGCAACGCGCATGGCGGTTTCCTTACTGCGGCCGACAGAGCGCGCCAGCAATAAGCCAGCCACGTTGCCGCACGCGATGAGCAGCAAGGCCACGGCGGCGGTAAGCAGAAAAAGCAAACTAGGGCGGACTTCCTTGACGGTGTCCGCCAGCAGAGGCCGCACCGTTGCGGTGTGATTCTGCTCGCTGTCGGGATGCTCGCCTTCCAGTTCGGCGGCGATGCGCTGCATATCCGCGTTGGCCTGCGCATCGGTAACGCCGGGTTTCTTCTTGGCGAAACACTCCATAAACTTGAAGTCGCGGTTTGTGCCTTCGTTGCGTATTGGATCGAGCGGCATCCAGAGATCGACAGCGGGATTGTTGATGGGAAAGCGGAACCAGGCAGGTGCGACTCCGGCGATTGTGTAAGGTATGGAGTTGATCAAGAGACGCTTGCCGGCCGGGTTGGGAGGAGAGCCGATTTTCTTCCAAAGTGAATCCGAGATGACCGCAGTGTGCAGGTCGTTCGGGCTAACGCTGAACCAGGATCCGCTTTGGAGCGGTACACCGAGTGAGCGAACAAAAGAGGGCGACACCTGCTCGGATTCGGCGTGAATGGCCTGATCGCCTAAAACGAGATTGTAGTCGCGATTGCTGGCGCAACCTAGAGATTCGAGGGTGTGCGCTCGGTTTGCGAAGTCCAGGCAGTTGGGGTATGACCAGGCCGATTTCGCGTCGGGCAAACCGCGCCACGTGCCGATTACAGTGAGGTAGCGCTCGGGATTGGCATAGGGCAGAGGATTCAGAAGAACCGACTGGACAACGGTGTAGATGGCCGTAGCGGAACCGATGCCCAAGGAGAGTGCGAGTATGGCTAAAACGGCGACACTCTTTGCATGCAGCCAGGAACGCCAGCCTTGAACGACTAAAGGGAGCATGTATGTTGCATGTTACATGGATGCGGCACAGCGCTGATACACTGCAGGTTTGAACGAGAGCAGTATAAGCCGGCGCGTGATGATGGGGTTGCTCGGAACGCCTGTCCTTGGCGCATTCGGGCAGGGTGTTTCGACGCGCGCGGTGAAGGCGCAGCCGCGCGGCAAAGCGTCCGGGATACCGTTCAACGCCTGTTTCACCGATGTGGCGGCAGAGGCGGGGTTGCATGCTCCGCTGATCTACGGGCCGGAAGATAAGAAGACTTATATTGTCGAGACGACAGGCTGCGGGTGCGCATTTATCGATTTCGACAACGATGGCTGGCTGGACATCTTCACGTTAAGCGGGACGCGCTTCGAAGGGCCGCCGGCCAGCACGACTAACCGGCTTTACAAGAATAACCGGGACGGCACGTTTAGCGATGTCACCGAAAAATCGGGCTTAACGAAAGTGGGTTGGGCGTCTGCGGTAGCGGTGGGCGATTACAACAACGATGGATTCGAAGATTTGTTCGTGACGTATTACGGGCAGAATTTGCTGTATCGCAACAATGGCGATGGCACGTTTACCGACGTCACCGAGAAAGCCGGCTTGTTGGGCGCGGGAACGAAGTGGGGGTCCGGGTGCAGCTTTGTGGATTACGATCGGAACGGGCATCTCGACATTGTGGTTGCAAACTATCTGCAGTTCGATCCGACCAAAATTCCCAAGCCGGGCGAGAGCAGTTTCTGTAATTGGAAGGGTATTCCGGTGAATTGCGGACCGCGCGGCCTGCCTCCGGGGGACATGCTGCTGTATCACAACAACGGTGATGGCACGTTTACCGACGTGAGCGAGAAATCGGGCATCTCGAAAGCTAAAGGCAGCTACTGCATGACGGTAGCGGCGGCAGATTTCGATAACGACGGCTGGCCGGATATCTACGTGGCGTGCGATTCGACGCCGAGCTTCCTGTTCAAGAATAACCACGACGGTACGTTTACGGATGTAGGTCTCGAAACGGGCGTAGCGTTGAATGAAGACGGCATGGAGCAGGCCGGCATGGGCCTGGGGATTGGCGATTTTAATCTTGACGGCAATCTGGACATTTTGAAAACGCATTTCGCGGACGATACGGCGGTGCTGTATCGCAATGACGGCAAGGGGAATTTCGAAGATGTGACGAACGCGTCGGGGCTGGGCGTGGAGACGCGCTTCATCAGCTGGGGCGCGGGTATGTTCGATCTCGACAACGATGGGTATCCGGACCTGTTTTGGGTGACGGGCAGCGTGTATCCGGAGATCGAGAAGCAGCTGCCGAATTATCCCTTTAAGAGTCCGCGGATTGTATTTCGCAATTTGCGGAATGGCAAGTTTGAAGAATTGCTGGATCAGGCGGGACCAGGGATCGGAGCGCCGCATGCGAGCCGTGGATGCGCCTTTGGCGATTTCGATAATGACGGCGATATGGATGTGCTGATCATGAATCTGAACGAGCCGCCGTCGCTGTTGCGAAACGATGTGAAGGGCGATAGCCGGTGGGTAAAGGTGAAGCTGGTGGGGACAAAGTCGAACCGGAGTGCGATCGGAGCGCGCGTGACGGCGCATTATGGCGGCAAGGTGCAAGTGCAGGAAGTATTGAGCCAGGCGAGCTACTATTCGGCGAATGATCTGCGCCTGCATTTTGGATTGGGCGCAGCGGACAAAGTGGATCTTGATGTGCGCTGGCCGAACGGCGCGACAGAGAAACTGGCGAATGTGGCTGTGAACCGCTTGCATACCGTGCGTGAAGGCAGCGGGATTGTGAAGAGCGATGTTTTCGCGAAAAGCGGAAGGTGAATTAGTCTGCGAGAATGAGAAGGCTGGCCAGGCGGACGGCATCGCATGCGCACGGTTTATTTGGCTCTCTTCCTGAGTCCCACTCTGCTCGGGGCGTTTTGTTCGCAGGATTCACCATTGGACACTTTCGCCATGCAGCCTTACGAAGCACATGCGGTTGCGGTAACGGGTAAAGTTTCGCGGGAGCGGGACCGGCAGCCTTGGGCGGTGAGCGCGGGGGAACAGGTACCGGTGCGGCAGGTGATTACCACCGGGAGCGATGGCTACGCGCGCTTTACCGTCAGCGGCGGATCGAATTTCGTTTTGTTCAGTAATTCCCGCATTGTCTTTCGTCAGAACACGGCGCGGGCAGGCGATCTGCTGGATGTGATGAGCGGACGGGTGCGAGTGCATTTGCAACCGTCGATGAGCCAGCCTCAGCAACGGATATTCACACCAACCGCGGTCATTTCAGCGGTGCAGCCGGCCACGGTGGCGTTGGCGATCGACCAGGACAACACGCTGCGCATCGATGTACTCGAAGGTGAGATACGCGTGCAGCACACGAAACTACCTAAGTCCGATCCTACTGTGGTGCGGGCGCTGGACGCCATTCTGGTGCGGCCGGATGAAGCGATTTCGCGGCGGGTGGATCGCGGGTCGCTCTATCGTTACACAGTGAAGCCGCTGCGCGATATCTGGCTGGCCGTTACGCCGGGGCATTCCGGCACGCACAGTGGAGATGTGATTGAAGGCGAAAAGGTAGTGGCGCGCATGCTGCCCGTGCAGGAGTTTGTGCCCGGTCCGTAGATGAAAAGCTGGCGATATTTCTTTATCTTCCTGGCGGTGAGTGGATGGGCTCAACAGCCGGCAGGCGTGGAAAACTCCTGGGATGTACGAACGATTCTGCAGAATGTGAGCAAAGACACGGGCGAACTGAAGACGGTGGTCGACGGGCTCAAGCCGCAGCAGTGGAGCGATCAAAAAGGCGCGCCCACAACTTACATTTTGCAATGGCAGAATGCGGAACAGCAGTTAAAGGATGTTTCCGTTACGACCGCGCGGTTGATGCAAAAAACCGATGCGCTGGCATTATCTCTCGATGATTATTTTAGGCTGGAAGCCCTGGATGTAACCACACGCGCACTCGAGCAAGGTGTGAGGAGTTATGCGGACCGGGCGACCGCGGACCGTTTCAGCCAGTTGATCGCCCGCAATTTTAATAACCGGGAGCGGTTCCGGGATTATATTCGAGACTTGGCGACAAATATCGAAGAGAACTTTAAAATTGCGGATGGGGAAGCGCAGCGCTGTCGCGGTATCATCAGCAGGGAATCGACGCCTGCTTCGAAGAAAGTTCACAAGTAGAGGATGGAAGTAAGTAACTTTAGCTGTTCGATCTGTGGGGAAGCCTCACGAGAGATTTGTGTTTACTGTACGAAGGACGCCTGCGGCAATCATCTGTGTGACCGGTGCCATCGCTGCAGCGATTGCTGCGCCTGTGACATGCCGGTTTTTAAATCGGATGTGCAGGCTGCGCGGGTGAACGGGCATTTTGCTGAAGGCGCCGACGAGCGTCAGGGTTAAAGCGTTGCCCCAGCCATCTCGGGGACTGAATTTCCTGTTTTAGTTACGGCATCCCATTTCACGACTTTCAGATCGAGCACGCAGATGGAGTAGATCACGGGCACGAGCAGCAGCGTAATGAAGGTAGCCGCGGTTAAGCCGCCGATCTGGGCGTAACACATCGGTTCCCAGAGCGGTCCGCCATGAATGGCGAGCGGAAAGAGAGCGATCACGGTGGCGCCGACGGTGATGAGGACGGGGCGGAGGCGCATGATGCCGGCATCCAGCACGGCTTGTTCGAAGGGTTCGCCGCGGGCGTGCATCTCCTCTATGAAATCGAAGAGAACGATGATGTGGCTGACGATGACGCCGACCAGGCTGACGACGCCGAGAAACGCCATAAAGCCGAAAGGCGAACCCATAATCCACAACGCGAGCAACGCGCCGACGGCGCCATAAGGCACGGCCGCGAAGACGATAAAGGGTTTTATTGCGCTCCTGAATTGGAAGGCCAGCGCGAAAAATATGGCGGCGGAAGAGATCAAGAGCACAATTCCTAATTGAACGAAGCCATCCTGCTGCTTTTCCTTTTCGCCGCCGATTTCCAGACGATAGCCGGGAGGCAAGTGGGCCGCCAGAGCGGAGAGCGCCGGCTGAGCTTGTTGCATGATCTCGGAGGCGAGTATGCCGTCCTGCGGGGATGCGGAAACGGTGATGGTGCGGAACTGGTTTCTTCGTCGAATCACTTCGTCCTGCAAGCTGTAATCGATGCGAGACACCTGGCCGAGCGGCACTTTCTGAGTGCCGGAACTGGCGTAGACGTAAAGGTTCTGGATATCGTCGAGTTGGGCGCGTTCATTGGGCCGGAGCCGGGAGACGACTGGAATTTGCTTGTCTCCTTCGCGCAGGACGGTGAGCTGGTCGCCATTGATTCCGCCCGCCGAGGCATGAGCCACGTCGAGATTGGTAATGCCGGCCAGGTTAGCGCGATCGGGATCGATTTTGAGCTCAAGAGCAAAGCGGCTTTCACCCCAATCGTCACGTACCCTAGCTGCCTTGGGATTGGCGATGAGAATGTTTTTTATACGTTCCGCGGTGGCGCGCAGCGCGTTGATGTTATCTCCTGAAATGCGGATCTGGATCGGCAAGCCGACGGCGGAACCGGTTTCGAGTTGCCGGACATCCAAACGAGCGCCGCTAATTTCGCCGGAGAGGCGTGACTGGAGAGCGGGCAAAAGGGGCGCGGTATCGTGTTCATCGCGCAATGCCAGGACCACTTGCGCGTAATTAGCGTGACGCGGTTCCGGGGCGAGAGAGTACCAGAAGCGGGGAGCGCCGCCACCGATAAAGGTATCGAGCGACGACAGCGGGCGATGCTGCTCGGCCGCTACCTGCTCGACAATACGCTCGACGGTGGAAGCGGTGGAGTTGCTGAGAGTAAGCGGGGCGTCTTCGGGCAGGTAGATGTTGACGAAGGCGAGATGCGACAGGTCTTTCGGAAAGAATTGCAGTCTCAAGTCCGAGCCGATCCAGAAGCCAACTCCCAGCACGAGGAACGAGAGAAGGAGCGCGAAGTAGCGATGCCGGATGGCTAGCTGGCCGACGCGGTAATACGCTGCGCCGAAACCGCGCGTGCGCCGCTGCTCAATCGTCAGTTCGGGTCGCGGGCGCAGCAGATAGTAGCCGAGTAGCGGGATGAACGTCATGGATACCAGGCGGGAGGCGATGAGGGCGCAGGAAATCACGATGGGAAGCGAGAAGAGAAATTTGCCGGTATCGCCGGTAAGCAAAAGAAAGGGCAGGTAGGCCACGATGTTGGTGACGGTGGCGTACATGATGGCGGTGGCGAGTTTGGTCGGACCGAGCCAGGCGGCAATGCGGGGCGGGTGGCCAATGGCGAGGTCGCGCCGGATGGCGTCCCCGGCCACGACCGGATCGTCGACCAGCAAGCCGAGCGCAATGATCAAGGTTGCGATGGAGACCTGCTGCAAGTCGATGCCGATGACATCCATCATGCCGAACGTCATGAGCAGGGTGATTGGAATGGCGAGCGCCATGAGCAGGGCCGAGCGCCATTCCCAAAAGCCGATGAGGGAAACGATCACGACCAGCACGATTGCCTCATACAGGCTGGTCATGAACAACTTGATATTTTCGGCGACCTGATCGGCTTGGTTGCTGGCGCGGGCGATGATGAGATCGCGCGGGATCCGTGCCTGCATAGCGGCGAGCGTCTTATCGACAGAGGAGGCGAAGTGCCCCACCTTTTCGCCTTTGCCCATCTGGACGCTGATGCTGATGGCGCGCGTGCGCTGCCAGTCGCCCTTGCTGTCGCGCCAGGAATAATAATTAAGAAACTGTGGGGGGTCGTCATAGGCGCGTGCGGTATCGACCACGTTGCGCAGGTAAATGGGTGCGCCATACGAGGTGACGCCGATGATCACATTGCCAATCTCATCCTCGCTTTGAAATTCGCCGGAAGGATTTAGAACAACACTCTTGCTGCCCACGGTGAGTTGTCCGCCGGGCGCAGTAATGTTGCGAGCGTTGAGGATGTTTTGCAAGTTGGACGGCTTGAGGCCGTAAGACGCGAGCCGTTCCTGGGAATAAAGAAGATAGATTTTTTCATTGAGAACACCGGTGCGAGTGACCTTCGAGACAAGGGGCGGCCCGTCGGCTGTCCTGGCCGTTGTGAGCAGCGTTTTGGCCATCTCGTCGGTGAAATTGTCCAGTTCGCGGTAACTGTATTTTTCACCCGCCACCTGGCGCAGTTTCGAGAGCAGTTCGGCAGGGTCACGGACGATAACAGGCGGCCAGGCATCGGGGTGAATGAGGTTGTCGCCGTAGTTGTCAGAACGGAAACGCTCTAGGGCGGCGAGCAGTGCCGGATCGTTCCAGGCGCTTGCGAAATCGATTCCTACAAAGCCCGGCCCATTGAGGACACGTACGTCAGAGGCTGCTTGCAGCTGCTGGAGATACTCTTCGAAACGGGGAACAGCTAGCAGGATGAGACGTTTGTCGACGTTGATGGGAAGGCAGATGAGGAGTGAGGCGCGATGGGCGGCGCTCGCGGGACGAACCGATTCAATCTGGCGGCGAATGGATAGGGCACGTAGGTTGAGTTCATTGGAATCGGCCTTGGGACTGGCCACGGTGAGCAGCAGAGTGGCGGTGTCGCCAAAATCGCGCTGGAAATTGATGGGTCCGGCGCCCTGCGGGAGAGTGTTGATGGCGGCAAGGCGTCCGCCGATGTCGTCAAGTGTTTGGCCGGTATCGGATAACTTGTCCGAGAGCGTCAGGGTGACGTACGAGACGTTGGCCCGCGAAGTGGATTCAATGCGGGCAATATTCGAGTTCGAAGCGAGCGTCTGTTCGATGGTGCGGGTGACGAGTTCTTCCACTTTCCCGGCGCTCGCGCCCGGCCAGTTTGTTATCACCATGGCCTGGCGCGCGGGAATGTCCGGATCTTTGCGCTGCGGCATATGAAGATAGCCGTAGAGACCCCAGGCCACTGTGCCGATCAATAGCACCCAGGCAATTTGGGGATTTTCGACAAAGAAACGGGCGGTGTTGTGAGTGCTGCTGATGATTTCGGCGTCGGAGCGATGATGCAGGCCGCTCATGGAATCACCGTGACGGATTCGCCATCGGCAATGAAACTTGCGCCCGAGCTGACAATCTTTTGCCCGGCCTCGATGCCGGTGACAGCGATGCGATCTCCATAAGTTGAACCGAGAGTAACTGGCGTGCGGTGAGTTACTCCATTTGCGACCGCCATCACTGCAAATTGACTCGATTCGTTTCCAGCGCTCACGATGGCATTGAGCGGAACGACGGTGACGGGTGGTGCAGCGACTGGTGAGTTTCCGACATCGAGCGATGCGATCATACCGGGTTTGAGGAGGCCGTTTCGGTTGGGAATGGTTACTTCGACCTGGAAGGAGCGCGTACTCGAATCGGCCACCGCCGCGATGCCGCTGACGAAACCTTGAAATTGCTTGTTAGGAAAGGCTTCCGAATAGGTGACCGGCTTCGTGCCTTTTTTGAAATTGGAGACAGCGATGTCGGAAACGCCGAAGGTGGCTTTGACCGACGAAATGTCGGCCAGTACGAAAGCGATCATGCTTGGACCGGCCAGCGAGCCGAGTTCAATGGATCGTTGAATGACGACACCGGAAAAGGGCGCGGTGAGCGAAGTATCGTGGAGACCCAGGTTGGCGCTACCTAACATGGCTTGCGAGGCGTGAAGCGCTCCTGCTCCCGCCTGCTGCTGAGAACGTGCTGCTTCCACTTGAGCGCGGGTGGCGTCGCGGTTCGCTTTGGCTGCGTCGTAATCGGATTTGGTGAGCGAGGTCTTTTTGTAAAGCGCATCGGCGCGTTCGAAGTCCTGCTCGGCTTTAGCTGCCGAAGCTTGCGCCTGGGCCAGCTGCGCGGCGGCCGTCTGCTCGGTATCGTGGGCCTGCTGCACTTGCCCCTGAACTTGCGAGACCTGGAGTTGGTAGTCCTGCGTGCGGACCCGGGCGAGGGTCGTGCCCTGCTTGACCACATCGCCGATATCGACGCCGCGCGGCCGTCCGTCCGCTCCATTGACTTGATAGAGAGATTCGACAAATCCATTTACCTTGAAAGCGAGATTTACCTGGCGGTTGGGCAGGATGGAAGCCGAATAGCGTTGGCCTCGGGTGGGTGAGAAAGACTCGGCGGTGGTGAGACGGACTGGCGTTACGTTTTTCTCAAGTGCGGGCTGCTGCCGGGTACACGACGTGAGAAGGATAGCCGCAACTAGAAGGATTGAGCACGACTTCACGGGTTCACCTCGCCTGGATCGTCTCCCAGTGCATGTTCGAAGTCGGCTTGCGCGGTCCAGTAATCTACTAGCGCGTGATAGTAACCGGAGTTTGCCTGAGCGAGTGTGGTTTGCGCCTGGAAGACAACCTGCAATAGAGCCGCATGCACTTCGAACTGGTTCTTGCCTACGCGCAGGTTCTCGGCAGCGGCTCGCTGCGTGAGATTGGCAGCGCTTAACTGCGACCACGACTGCTCGATCTGGCGGTATTTGCTGTCGATCTCCATGATGACTTTTCGTTCCGTCGCGGTTTGCGTGTTCTTGTCCTGGGAAACGGTGCTGCGTTTTTCGGCCAGCTCGTTTCGTTTGCGGCCCCAGTCAAAAGGCTCCCAGGAGAGACTTACACCGACGCTATAACTACCACCGGGCAGAAACGAATTGAAGTTCAGAAGGGTAATCGAGTTAAATTCGGCGGAGATATCGGGGATGTATTCAGCGCGTTTGGCCCGAACCTCCTGTTCCGATTGCAGGGTTTTGAGCGCCGCTTGTTGAACTTCCGGGCGTTGTTTGAGCGCTTTGCGTCGAGCCGCGACCAGGTCGAAACTAGCTGGGCGGGCTTGGCTGATTTCGGAAACGCTGAACTCGGTCAGGACATCGCGGCCCAGCAGGTCATTGAGCTGTTCCTTTAAATCGGCTTGCTGATTAGCAAAGCTCAGCTCGGATTGCTCGGCATCGGCCAGGTTAGCCTGCGCTTGCAGCAGTTGCGATTCGAGAGCCGTCTGCTTCAGGACATAGTCACCGGTAACACGCTCAACTTCCTTATAGAGTTGGATGGTTTCACGCGCCGCTACGAGCGAGCTCTGAACCTGCTCGATGTTGTAGTAAATCTGTTTCACACTACGCACGGTATCCTGCCGTTTCGAGCGCAGTTTTTGCCGGGCCAGCTGCGTAGAGAAATCAAGAGCTTTCAAGTTGAGCCGTGTGCGATAGATCCCTGACAAAGGCTGGGAAATGCGACCGACGAAGAAGCCGGTTGGCTGCATGGGCGTGTTGTAGTGAACATCATGCCCGGGTAGTTGGCCGATTACCGGGTAGGTTCCCAGAGTCCCTTGCGGAACGGTTATATTGACGGAGCTCAATTGATAAGAACCAAGCATGTAAAGCGATAACTTAGGAAACAGCGTAGTACGGAAGGCGGCCGACCGGTCTTTCGTCTTTGATACGTCGAGAACCGTGTTCGAGATCTCGACGTTGTGCTGAAAAGCGATTTGGACGGCTTGATCGAGCGTGAGTTCCTGCGCACTCAGAGAGAACCCCGATATCAGGCAAGTCAGGAGAACTGTGTCCTTGCCGGCTCTGGCGAAAGTCGATCTCGACATCTCCTTAGATTTATTTAGTATTTCGTTGCGTTGACGAAGAACGGAAGCATCATACGGTATGACACTTATGACATGCCGGGAACCCTGCCACTCTGTAACTCAGGCTAAGTTCCCCTATGAAAACATCAGGCAAAAGAATAGCGTCGCTTTTCGCGGCTGGCGTGGCGATCTCGATTACACCCCTGCTCGCCGAAATGGTCAACAGCCGCATCATTCTGCTGGCAATGGGCATGAACGTGAAGCAGATGGTGCAGTACGAGTGGAAGCAGCGAGTGACGGTGATCCGCAAGGGAACGCCATCCGAACCCATGGTGGACCAGGTCCGCTTTGATTCGAGCGGCCAGATGCAGCGAACGACGATTTCGGCACCGCAGCCGAAGCAGATGGGCGGCATACGGGGGAGAGTGGCGGCCGGCGTGAAGGAGAACGTGAAGGACATTATGGAGTTGGCCGGCAGTTATAACAAGCCGCAACAGATGATGGCGGCCGTGAAGAAGGCCGAGATCTCGCCTGGACCCGGCGGGATGACACGGCTACAGGCCAGCAATCTAATTCAGTCGACGGATTCGATGACCATGCTGGTGAATTCGACGACGCATCTGGCGAGTCACCTCGATATTAGGACGAGTTATGAGGGAGGTCCTATGACAATCGCGCAGGATTATTCGGCCATACCTGACGGTCCGAATGTGATGAAGAACATGAGGGTGTCGGTTCCACAAAAGGGTCTCGTCGTGAATGTGGATTCCTATGATTTTGTAAGGCAGAGCGCTTCGGCGCGACGTTAACGAGGAATGACATGATATATCGGAGACAGCACTTCGCTTTACTTGTAAGCTGCCTGGTGGTCGCGTGCATCGGGAGTGCGCAGGTGCCGGGAACGGGACGTGTAGAGATCAAACCGGTTCGGTCGTATTCCGGTAGCGAGGCACTGAGCAAGCCGACGGCCATCGTGGTTTACAGCTTCGCCGCCAATGATGACGAAGTACAGCTGAACCAGGGTAGGCTAAACCGGGTTCGCATGCGAGTCAGCGGGGCGCAGGATGATGAGAAGGCAAAGCTGGCGCATAAGATTGTTGATGGCTTTTCCGATTCGCTGATAAAGGATCTGCAGAAGACCGGGTTGCCGGTAAGCAAAGGCGTGGCAGGGGAGCCGGCGCCCGATAACAGCCTGGCCGTGCAGGGTGATTTTCTGGTGATGGACGAAGGAAATCGGGCGAAGCGGATGGCGATCGGTCTCGGCGCGGGCGCCTCGTCGGTAGAGACGCATGTGGAATGCTATCTCAAGAAACCGGCGGAAAATGTGATGCTGACGGAATTTACGGCGACGTCGCAGAGCTCGCGGAAACCGGGTGCGGCGGAAACGATGGGGGCGGGCGCTGCCCCTGAAGTGGCTGCGACGGCCGGCGGCATAACCGAGATGAAGCAAGGTGCGGAAGGCGACGCGAACCGCATGGCGAAAGCGATCGCCAAAGAAATCACCAAGACGCTGAAAGCCCATGGGTGGACAGAAGAGTCGAATTGACGCGAATGTATAAGAGGATGAGGCCCCTCATGAGATTACGCTTTTTACCCCTGTTGCTTGCCGTTTGCTGGCCGGGCTTTCAGGCATGCGGTCAGCAGCCAGACGCCAGCCAGCCATCGACAGAGGACTACCGGTCGCGCACGATTTATTTCCTGATGGCTGACCGGTTCAATCCGCACCAGCCATACTCACCTTACGTCGATCCCGAACACCCGTTTGCGACAAACTCGCGTAACTGCTTTGTTCAAACGTGCACTGAGAACGACGAGTTCCGCAGATATTGGGGAGGCGACATCCAGGGCATCATCCAGAAGGCCGATTACCTGAACAATCTGGGCGTGTCTGCGCTTTGGGTGACGCCCCTGATGGAGAATGTCCGAGCTTATGTAGGAGGAACCGGCTACGGCACCGGCTATCACGGCTATTGGATTCAGAATTACTACCGAGTAAACGAGCATTTCGGATCCTGGAGCGACGTGAACCAATTGAGCAGCGCGTTGCACTCCAAAGGGATGCGCTATATCCAGGACATTACTCTGAATCATTCGAATCCGAATGACAACCATGTCAACGGCAAGTTGTTCGAGACGGAAGCGGCCGACAAAGTGTTTATAAAAAGCTACGAAGATGATTACGATCCACTAAGCGGGCTGCGTTATTACAAACATCATCAGGACGACCAGCGCTGTATCGATGCTAAAAGCCTGGCTGACTACAACTGGAGTTACTGGCAGCTGCATCACTGCCTGCTGGCGGATTTGAGCGGCTATAACCAGCGCGATCCTGCAATGGCGGAGTACTTATTGGGGGCAGGCAAGACATGGATCGATAACGGAGTGGACGATTACCGGCTGGACGCCGTGAAATTCCCGTTCCCGGAATTCATTGCCAACTTCACTCGAACCATGCGGGACCATCTCGCGTCCCTGAACCGCCCTTCGCCCTACTTTGTAGGCGAATGGTCGAATGGGGGAGCAGGGGACGCGAAGTCGCTGCGGTTTGCCAATAACTACAAGCTGTTTGGAACAAACATCCTCGATTTTCAGCTGTCGTTCGCTCTGAACCAATTCATAGGTGGGGATTACGAGGATGCGACCCAAAAGCTCGACGCCTTTGGCCTCGATAACATGCTGCATGAACGAGTGCAGGCGTTTCAAGGAAGAGACACATGGCAAGGGACGTTTCTCGATAACCATGACCAAATCCGAACTCTGGTGCGCTTACAGAAGTTAGGACTGACCGATGAGACCGAGCGTCAGCAAAGGATGGATTTGGGCACCGTGCTGCTGATGACGGTTCGTGGGATCCCGATCATTTACTACGGCGATGAGCAATACCTGGCGTATTATAACGACAAGGCGACTCCGCCCCCTGGAGATGTAAATTCCGGGGACGACGATCCATATAATCGCCCCGGATTAAATAAATGGGACGAGACTACCCCAGCCTTCCAGATCATCAGCACGCTCGCCAATTTGCGAAAGAAGAGCCCCGCGATCTGGCAAGGTCAATATCTGACGGCTTACGCAGACCACGACATTTTGATGTTTGAACGGGTCTATCGCGGCGAGGTGGTGTTAGTGGCGGTGAATCGAGGCGACGAGAAGACTGTGAGTTTGAAAGGGCGGTTGGGACTGGCGGCGGGAACTTACAAAGGGGTACTCGAGAAGGCCAGCGAGGTGAATGAAGGGAACTATCTTTCGGTCGTGCCCGGCGGGTGGACGTTGCATTTGAATAAGCTTAGTTCGCTGGTGTTGCGGCGTTAGCCAGGTTTGGAAGTCTGTTGCTCAAGCCATTCGAGAATCAGGTCCATGCCTGCTCCGGATTTAGAAGACACCTCGAAGACTGGCATTCCAGGGCGGACCGACTGGATATTTTGCTGCGCCAGCTCGCGGGAGAATTCGACGGCTTCAGCTAAATCTATCTTAGTAATAATGGCGATATCGGCAGTGTGAAAGATAGTCGGATATTTGAGCGGCTTATCTTCGCCTTCGGTGACCGAAAGCAGTACCATGCGCGATTTTTCACCGAGATCATAGCTAGATGGGCACACCAAATTCCCCACATTCTCGATGAACAGGAAATCGAGTTCATCAAGCTTCCATTCGTCGAGCGCGGCAGTGACCATGGCGGCGTCCAGGTGACAGATGGTGCCGGTCGAGATTTGCCTGACTGGGGCGTGGCTGCGCGCAAGACGCAGCGCATCGTTCTCAGTAGCGAGATCACCCACCAGCGCGGCTACTTTGTATTCCGGCTGAAGGGAAGTCAGAATGCGCTCGAGGAAAGCCGTTTTGCCGGAACCCGGGCTCGAGACCAGGCTAATGACGCATACGCCAGCGGCTTCGAAACGTTCTCGCAACAGGCGGGCAGCTACGTCGTTCTTGTTGAGAACCTTTTGGCGAACTTCGACCAGACGCGTCTGGCTCACGCTTGCAACTCCAGAGCGGTTACTTCCAATTCATCGCCTTGCGTGACCTTACTAGCCAGCAAGCCGCAGCGCAGACATTCGAGTCGTTGGACTGAGACTGGAGATTCCTCGGCACAGCAGCCGGAGCAGTAGATCCGCAAGGGGATATCTTCGATAAGCAGATACGAGCCTTCCAGCGGTGTGCCTTCGCAGGCGAGTCCGTAGGAGAAGAGTAGAGCTTCCTTTACGACGCCGGATAGCGGGCCGAGCCTAAGATGCACGGCACAGACGCGTCCGTTCCCTTGCCGCGATACTTCTTCCTCGACACCTTCGATGATACTTAGCGCAATCGACAACTCGTGCACGGGCGCGCCAGTTACATGGTGCTGATACGAATGTAGCGTTTTATGTCTGGAAGAGCGGCCATTACGACCACAACGGCGAGAGCCATTATCAAGCTGCCAGTTACTTTGCTGAACATGTTACAACCTCCACTAATTCTTTCTGAATCAAAGACACAACAATTTCTGCCGCCTGATCGACAGCGCCGGCAACGGGCGGGGTGAGGCCCATGCGCCCCTCGTCGCCGCCGAGATCGGCAGGTTCACAGCCGACCAGCAAAATACGGCCCAAATCTCCGCCCAGATCTCCACACATGGCTTGCGCCATGCGGAGGACACGCACAGGGTCCATTGAGTGGGAATCTATCGTGACGTCTCCCGAACCGGCGATACTCGCGAGATCCGGTTCCATGGTGTAGACGGTACCGGGCGCGCCGCCCTGCCGGGTTGCATCGAGCAGGATGGTGAGGTCAAGTTTGTCGAGCAGCGCATAAGCCAGATCAAGGCCGCGGATTCCAAAATCGACGACACGCACGTTCTCGGGCAGGTTTTGGGAGGCAAGCGTGCGCACCACTTCACAGCCAAAAGCGTCGTCGCCCTCGAATATGTTGCCGATGCCCGCAACCAAGATTTTCATACCAGTTCCACATCATCCGGCGAGAAGAAGAAGCGATGTCCGATCTGGCGCGCCACGCCCAGGTCACGGCCCGGATCGTCTTCGACAGTGACCGCGAGATGAATGCGATTTTCAAAATCACATTCCACCGATTCAATGATCGCGATTTTTCCATCGAGAGCGATATCGAAGATGTCGGTCTTTTTCCTGGGCCGCAAGCGAACGCGATCGCCTTCGCGGTAAGCAAGTTTGTTCATGGGGCGCAGGCCGCGAATGGCGCCATGCAGTTTAGCGACCTGCTCGGGCGGAAGGGTCTCGGTGCGTTCGAGGATCTGGCGGCCGCGTTCACCGCCCGCGCGGACTTCCTGTTTTTCTTCGTCGCTAAGGGTCAGGACACGCAGGGTGAGCATCTCGTCCATCTCGGTGCCGTCGAAAAAGTCGCCGTGACTTTCGGGTGCGATTTGCGGGTAGTCGTAAAGAATGATGGGAGAGGATAGCAACAGATGGTTCTCGCCCTCTGCTCCGGCCAGAACCGGCCAGGTGCCGACATTATGGCAAGCGGTGGCAGCCGCGCGATAGCGGTCGGGAGGATCGAGCAGCGAGATAAACGCGCCATCGTGAACAGCCAGCAGCGTGTGGGTCGAAAGCATGTCTGAGCCCGGTGTGGGTTCCTGGCCAACGTTGGTAATGCGCACCGAGAAGCGGACCAGTTGCTCGGCGAGCGGCGTGGACTTGAGTTCGACTTGGCCGGCAATGGGAGGAAAGGAAAAGGAACTTGTCTCAACATGCGCAGCGAGCGGCACCTTCGAAAAGATGAGTTCGCGTTCGACATCCTCCTGCAAGAAACGAATTTTCAGATCGATGGCGGTTTGCGAGGATGTCTCGACGAGACACTCCGTTTGCATCTCGGTTGGACTGATGCCGCCACAGGGACCGAGGGTTCCAAAATGCCATCGCTGCTGATTCTTGACGGCGGATTTTCGATACGGATACAGCAGAAAGCCTTCGTAGAGAATCGCATTGGCAATTTTTTCGAGCGGCGCGAAGTTCACGAGGCGGCCTCTTTTTCAAGCGGCAGGAGATTCTCGATCGCTTGCTCCCAGGTGGCGAGGCCCTGTGTTCGCTTGTATTCGTGGAGGCGTTCAAACACATCGCGGCGGAGACGCAGCCAGGCGCTGTTTGGATAATAATGGTCCATCATCTCGCGCCACACCTGCGCGGGCAGGCGGAATCTGGTTTCTTTGTCCCAGCCGATCTGCGCAATCTGCAGCGAACCATCCGAAGAAGCCGGATAAAAAACGGTTCCGCTGAACTGAAAGCAGAGGGGCACGTCGTCATTGCTCTCGGTCGCGTGGAAGTATTTGGCGGCGGCCACATTGAAATCGAAAGTGCAGGGGACGGGCAAATCGATACGAACTTTGCCGGTGAATTCAGGGACGGTGATTCCGATCTGGCACCAGAGCAGCGAGCGCATCGTCTGGCTCCAGCGTTCGCTTTCGCCGAACAGATCGCGCAAAGAATTTCGTTCGGCATGATTATAGCGGCGCTTGGATGCCTCAATCAATAACTGGCAACGCAGCGCGACACTCTGAATGATTTCGGCTCCATCGGCAGTGGCTACTTGTAATTGAAAAGCGATAGTGGGAGTGGCGGCGAAGGGGAGAGCTTCCGCTTTGTCGACGGTGAAACTCAAGTTGGGCATGATTGCCCTCGCAAGCGCAGTCCCGCAAAGAAACGCTCAATTTCACCCCAGACCAGAGCGCCGCCGGAGAGCCCGCGCCAGTGCAAGCGAATCAGGCCTACCAGTTTGTAGCATTCATCGATAGGAACGACGAAGTACTCGCGCGCCAGGCCGACTCGATTCACCAGCAAGGCCTCCACGTCAGGCTGCATGCTGAGCAACTCGGGATTGACGCAAGCGATGTCTTCCCAGGCGGCGAGGCGTAGGGACGATTCAGCCGCCCCGGCAGGTCCAGGGTACAGAGCAACGACACGATTAGCCGGTGTTTGGAAAGAGAAGAAGGCGAGCGAAATGGGAATCATCAAATCGTCCCACTGGGCGTCGGAAATTTGGAAATTGGGCAGAGAGCGAACGAGGCGCGGAATGTCGCGATAGGTGGTCGAATAAAGAGCCGCACACGAATCACACGCACAGAGAATACGGCGGCGGGCGGGATCGAACTGATGGAAATGCTCAGCCGGAACTTCTACGCCGCAGCTATCGCATTTTTCCTCAGATGTGCGCGGCCGAACGAACTTGCGGAGCGCTGCGATGGAACTTTGCGCCATGTCAACCCGTGCTGGAGGAGAGCGTTCCCAGCATGGACAACGGAACAAAGCCGTTCAGATGAAGACTCTCCTCGACGATGATTTCGGCGGCATCCGGAAGGGCATTTCGCAAAGCGGCTTCGACAGATTCCCGCGTATTGCCGGAAGATACGCGGACGCGGACACGATCCTCGAAGACGCTAATCAATTCGGTGTGGCCGGGGAGTTTGGCGAGTGTCTGGCGGACGCGTGTTTCCAAATCGTCGGGATGTAGATTATGCAAAACGAGCAGGCTCGCGACCAGGTTATCGCCGGTGAATTTTCGAATCAGCGCTTCGCCACTAGATCCAGCGTCGAAGGTTAATTCCATCATTCGTTCCAGGCCAGATCCGTGCAGCTCGAGGATCGCCTGCATAAGCTGGCTCGCGCTCTCGCGGGAATCCGGGTCAGGAATGAGTTCAATCCGGCGCACCAACTCTTCTATGCGCCGGACGCGGTCTTCGTCGACTTTTGACATCGGTGCTAATGCGACTGCACTCCGAACATGGGCGAATGGCGGACATCCAGCATTTTGCCGTCGCCAAGATACATGTGAACGCCACAGGGCAGGCAGGGATCGAAGCTGCGAACGGCGCGCATGATGTCGATCCCCTTGAAGTTATCCGGCCCATTCTCCTCAAAGATCGGGGTGTTCTGCACGGCGTCTTCATAGGGACCAGGCGTACCGTAGACATCGCGCGGGTTGGCGTTCCAAGGAGTGGGCGGATAGGGATGATAGTTGGCGATTTTGCCTTCGCGGATGACGACGTGATGCGACAGCACACCGCGGACCGCCTCATGGAAGCCGCAACCGATCGCTTCATCGGGAACTTTGAAATCAGTCCAGGTTTTGGTGTTTCCGCTATGCAGATCCTTCATGGCCTGTTCGCAGAAGTGAAGCGCGGCTGCAGCGGCATAAGCCTGGAAGTAGGTGCGGGCGCGATCGCGCTCAATCGCGTTGCTCCATTTCGGAATCTTCCATTCGAACTCTGTTTCGGGAAGGCCCGCCGTCTTGGGCAGATAAATTTTGACGCTGTGGCCGGTGGCTTTCACGTAGCCGATATCGACAGTGCCGGCGAGTGCGGTCGCCCAGAATCTTGCGATGGGACCGCCGCCGGTATCAAGCGCCAAGTAATCGCCGGTGCGCTTGTCGTACCAGCGGGGCGACATCACCCAGGAGTAATTGCCTTTGAAGTCACGTTTTTGCGGCCGCGGCGTAGTGGTCTGGTTCCAGGGATGGCGCTTGTCTACCGGATTCCCGAGCGGGTCCCGCGAAACAAATGTCTCGCCTTGCTCCCAACCGTCATAGTAAGAGCTGCCGAGCAGAATGCGAATACCTAAGTTGATATCAACCAGATTGCTGGTTACTAACTCGCCATCAACTATAACGCCCGGTGTGACATACATCGCCTTGCCCCACTTATCCATGTTCTGGTAAGTGTAATCGCAAACGTCGGGGTTGTTGAAGGAGCCCCAGCAGCCGAGCAAAATGCGACGCTGGCCTACCTTTTCGTAGCCAGGGAGCGCTTCGTAGAAGAAGTCGAAGAGATCGTCGTGCAGTGGCACAACTTTCTTCATGAATTCCACGTACTTCATCAGGCGAACTAAGTAGTCGGTGAAAAGCTGAACGGTGGGAACAGTGCCGACGCCGCCCGGATAGAGCGTGGAGGGATGCACATGCCGGCCTTCCATCAGGCAAAACATCTCGCGTGTGAGGCGGCTCATTTGCAGTGTTTCGCGATAGAACGATCCGGTAAATGGATTGAGCGCGCGCATGATATCCGCGATCGTGCGATAGCCGTGCAGATTGGAGTTGGGCGATTGCGTCTTTTCCGCTTTCGCGAGCACGCCGGGATTAGTTTCCTTGACCATCTGCTCGCAAAAATCGACGCCGACGAGATTGTCCTGATAAAGGTTGTGGTCGAACATGTACTCGGCTGCTTCGCCGAGATTCACGATCCACTCGCCCATGCGCGGCGGCTGGATGCCGAACGCCATGTTCTGCGCATAACAGGCGCAGGTGGCGTGATTATCGCCGCAGATACCGCAGATGCGGCTGGTAATGAAATGGGCATCGCGCGGATCTTTGCCCTTCATAAAAATGCTGTAGCCCCGGAAAATGGAGGAGGTGCTGTGACACTCAGCGACCTGTTTATTGGCGAAATCGATTTTCGTGTAAATGCCGAGACTGCCGACGATCCGGGTGATCGGATCCCAATTCATTTCGACCAGCCGGCGCTGCGATTGATCAATTGCTACTACGGGCTCTGTCGTGGTGGCCATTTAGTAACTCCCTTTGCCTTTTACCGGTAAGTATGCGGCGTATATCCAGTGGTGAGTGCCCGGCCGGTGTGACGCCATTTTGGTTCTTTGTTGACTGTGGAATTGGTGATACTGCGCAGCGAACGGATCGCTCCGCCATAGAGACCGATCATGGCAGCGGATATTCTTGCGCCAGGAGGTTCATCCATGAAGGGCATGAACTTGTCGGGAAATCCGGGCATGGTGCAACCAATGCAGATGCCGCCCACATTGGGGCAGCCGCCGATACCCGCCATCCAGCCGCGTTTGGGAACGTTGCAATTTACCACCGGTCCCCAGCAGCCCACTTTGACGAGACACTTGGGCGAATTGTAATCGGAGGCAAAATCACCTTGCTCGTAATAAGAACCGCGATCGCAACCATCATGAACTGTGGCGCCGAACAGCCACTTGGGACGCAGCTGATCGTCGAGCGGAATCATGGGAGCGAGCCCGGCCAGCTGGTACAGCAAATAGAGCAGCGTCTCCATGAAATTGTCGGGCTGCACCGGGCACCCGGGAACATTGACGATGGGCAGGCCAGCCTTGGATTTCCAGTCCCATCCCAGATAGTCGGCCATTCCCATGCAACCGGTGGGATTGCCCGCCATGGCATGGATGCCGCCGTAAGTGGAGCAGGTTCCGGCCGCGATCACGGCGGTCGCTTTGGGCGCCAAGCGATCGATCCATTCGCAGGTGGTGATCGGCTGACCGGTGTCGGGATCATTGCCCAGGGCAGCCCAGTAGCCTTCACTTTTGATCTTCTCGTTGGGAATAGATCCTTCTACGACGAGAACAAACGGTTCCAGCTTGCCTCCATCCGCCAGATACCAGTACTTCATAAAGTCGTCGCCGACTTCATACGCGAGCACGGGGTTATGCAGATGAACTTTGGGAAGTCCTGGAATTGCGCCGAGGAGAACGTCCTCTACGCTGGGCTGGGTGGCGGCCGTGATGGAGATCGTGTCCCCATCGCAGCCAAGACCAGCGGTAATCCACAAAACGTGGACTTCTTTGACGGCGGGCGCCTTTTGCGTGGAGCGGCCGTACGGAGCGACATCTGCCGGCATGGGCAACTTCCTCCGCAATCGAGTCTGTACCTTTACGGACTGGAAGTCAAGAGTGTATTTGCACTAACAGCCGATACATTTTGTGCAATCCGAAAGCAAGCCGAATCTCGTACCTAGCAGATTCGCGGCAACTGCTCCGTGAAGGGCAGATCCAAAATCCGCCGGCCACCGATCTCGGTTTTGAGCAGCACCATGCCTGGATGATCAGGCACGGCGCGACCAATTATTCTTGCCTCACGAGCAATAGGGTGGGCGTGCATCGCATTGACGATCGCATCCGCCGAAGGGCCGGGAACAAAGGCGACGAGCTTGCCTTCGTTGGCTACAAAGAGGGGGTCGAGTCCTAAAATTTCGCAGGCACCTTTGACATCTTCGCGCACGAGGACGGCCGTGGATTCGATTTCAATACCGATGGAAGAAGACGTGGCAATTTCGCATAGCGAGGTGGCCAGACCGCCGCGGGTGGGATCGCGTAGAGCGTGGATCTCGCCGCCTTTCAGCATGGCTGCAACGAGTCCGTTCAAGGGCGCGGTGTCGGAGCGAATTTCACTTTCGAACTCCAGGCTTTCGCGCACGGACATGATCGCCATGCCGTGGTCGCCGATGGAGCCGCTCACGATGACCGCATCGCCGGGACGCGCATTCGAGGCGGAAATTGCCGAGTCGCCCTCGATCAGACCGATACCGGACGTGATAACAAACAGTTTGTCGGCTGAGCCTTTGTTGACCACCTTCGTGTCGCCCGTCACGATCGAGACGCCCGCGGCACGCGCGGCACGGGCCATCGAATCGACCACCCGGGAGAGATCTTCCAACGGCAGACCTTCTTCCAGGATGAAGGCGGCTGAGAGGAACAGGGGACGCGCGCCGCTCATGGCCAGATCGTTGACGGTCCCGTTGACAGCGAGCTCGCCGATATCGCCGCCCGGAAAGAAGAGCGGCGTAACCACAAAGGAGTCGGTGGTAAAAGCCAGCCGCGAAGAACCAGCCGTTAGGATCGCCTGATCGTCGAGCTTACGCAGGTAGGGATTGTCGAAGGCGGGCAGAAAGAGATCGTGGACAAGCTGCGCGGTGAGCTTGCCGCCACTGCCGTGCCCCATGATGACGTTCTTGCGCTGGGTAATTGGCATGGGACACGCCAGAACGAAGTCTTTTTCCATGCGCCTGGCTTTACGCCTTCATCAACATATCGGCGTTGACCAAATGTCGTCCGTAGCTGTAGTACGCGGCACAGGCGCCTTCGGCCGACACCATGGTCGCGCCGAGCGGGGTCTCCGGGGTGCACTGCTTGCCGAAGGCTGGACAGTCGTGCGGTTTTTTCAGGCCCTGCAGAATTTGTCCGCTGATGCAGATGGCAGGCTCGATAGCGCGCACGCTCTCGACGTCGAAGATCTGCTCGGCATCATAGGCGCTGAATTCCCGCGTAAGTTTGTACCCGCTTTTCGGGATGACGCCGAGGCCGCGCCAGGCGCGATCGCACACGTCAAACACTCGCTCGATCATTTGCTGCGCTGCGGGATTGCCTTCGCGACGAACGGCCCGGCCATAGGCGTTCTCAAGCTCCGCACGTCCCTGCTCCAGCTGCTGCACCGTCATGAGGACACCTTGCAGAATGTCGACCGGCTCGAAGCCAGTGATGACGATCGGCACGCGATAGTCGGCTACGATGGGCTCGTATTCGGCCCAGCCGGAGACCGCGCAGACGTGTCCAGGACCTAAGAAACCCTGCACGCGATTGTGCGGCGAACTTAGAATCCCGGTAACGGCGGGTGGAACGAGGACGTGCGACACCAGCACGGAGAAGTTGTCGATTCCCTGCCGCTTTGCCTGCCACACGGCCATGGCGTTGGCTGGTGCCGTGGTTTCAAAGCCGATAGCAAAGAAGACTACTTTTTTATCCGGGTTCGAGCGCGCAATTTTGAGGCAATCGAGCGGCGAATAGACGATCCGAACGTTGCCCCCTTCGGCTTTGATTTTGAAAAGATCGCTACTCGAACCGGGCACGCGCAGCATATCGCCGAAGGAGCAGAAAATCACTTCCGGATGGCGCGCAATGGTATGAGCGCGATCGATCATCTCGAGCGAAGTCACGCACACCGGACAGCCCGGCCCGTGAACGAGTTCCACCTGCTCGGGGAGCAGTGAATCCAGACCGTATTTCACGATGGAGTGGGTTTGGCCGCCGCAAACCTCCATCAGGACCCAGGGCCGGGTGGCGGTTCGCCGAATTTCGTCTACCAATTTTTGCGCTATTTGCTGATCGCGGTATTCGTCAAGGTACTTCATGAGCGTTCGCCTCGTCGTCGCTGTCGAGCTCGCTGAGCTGATCCATTTCGGAAAGATATTGGTAGGTGCGCGCGGCCTCTTCCTCGTCAACTTTGCTGATGGCGAAGCCGACGTGCACAAGCACATAGTCGCCGATGCGGGAGTCAGGCACGTAGGACAGGCAGGCTTCGCGCGTAATGCCTCCGAAGTCGACTTTGGCCATGGGCACTCCGCCGTTGTCGTGAAGAGCGCTGATTTTACCGGGGATAGCGAGGCACATCGAGCATGTCCTTTGCGAGAAAATCGGCCGCGATGACAGCTTGCCCCAGCGAGATGCCGCCATCGTTGGGTGGAACTTTGGCGTGTAGAAAAACTTCGAAGCCGGCGCGCCGGAGTAGCTCAACAGTGCGCGTCAGAAGCGTGAAATTCTGAAAAGTGCCGCCGCTAAGACAAACTTTGTCCAAGCCGTTCCTTTCGCGAAGCCTATCGCAGACCACCTCAATCATACGCGCGATCGAATTGTGAAAGCAACGGGAAACCAGTTGTACAGATTGCCCGGAAGAGACAGCGTGCGCAATGTGGACTAGCATGTTTCGCGGATCGACGATCCAGGGCAGGCAATCCGTTTGCAAGTCGAAATCGTACGTTTCGTCGCTTTCGTGGAGAGCAGCAGCGGCTTCGAGCAGCATGGCCGATTCCCCTTCGTAGCTGCTTTGTTGGCTGATGCCGCAGCTGGAGGAGACGGCGTCAAAGAGACGGCCGCAACTGGAGGTAAGGAGCGTGGGCTTCTGGAGTAGGCGTTCTAAGACTCGCCAGTTAGCAGGCGTGGTCTGATGCCAGCAGGGTAGGTCGATTTTCTGATACTCGCTGCCGAGCGCTTCGAACAAATGAGCCGCTGCCATGCGCCAGGGTTCGCGGGCGGCACGGTCGCCACCGGGGAGTGGCGTGTAGCGAAGATGCGCGGCGCGCTCAAAGCCGGCAAAATCGCAAAGCAGGAATTCACCGCCCCAGATCTGGCCGTCGGCGCCGAGGCCAGTCCCATCGAAGGCAACGCCAATCACTCGCTCGCGCAGGCCGTTTTCCGCCATACAGGCGGCGATGTGGGCGTGATGATGCTGCACAGCGATTTTCGGTTCGGGCCGCGCTTGCGCCCAGCGCGTGCTGAGGTAGTCGGGATGCAGGTCGTGGGCAATCAGGAGCGGGTGTGCCTGGTAAACGCTTTGCAGATTACATAAGGTCTCTTCGAAAAATTCGAGGGTTTCGAAATTATCGAGATCGCCGATATGCTGGCTCAAAATCGCGAAATGGCTTTTTGTTAAGCAGAAAGTGTTTTTTAATTCAGCGCCGCAGGCCAGAATTTCGCCGGTTTCGTGCGCCAGCTCGATGGCTTCGGGCGCAAAGCCCCGAGCGCGCCGCAACACGCGCGCAATCCCTTCAAAGACTCGCTCGACTGAATCGTCGACGCGCATGAAGATATCGCGATCGTGCGTTACGACTTCGTCGGCGAGCGCACGGAGCTTCATCTCCGCTTCTTCGTTTGCGATGACGATCGGCTCCTCGCTGATGTTGCCGCTGGTCATGACCAGACAGGTGAGAGAGTCGTTGAACAACAGATGATGGAGCGGCGTACTCGGCAGCATGACGCCGATCTCCCGCAAGCCCGGCGCAACCACGGGCGGCAACTCCGAGGGGACCAATGCTTTGAGCAGGACGATCGGCGCGGCCGGAGTAAGCAAAGCCGCTTGTTCGGCATCGCTGACAGAGCAGTGCCGGCGTACGGTTTCCATGTCGCGCATCATTAAAGCGAATGGCTTGCGGCTACGGCGTTTACCAATGCGGAGTAACTCGACGGCCTGCGCGCAGAAGGCGTCACAAGCTAATTGATATCCACCTAAACCTTTGATAGCTACTACGCGGCCGCTTGCCAAAGCGGCTTGTATGGCGGGCAGCGCAGCGGAAAGGCGGGGACCGCAGACGGGACAAGCCACCGGTTGGGCGTGAAAGCGGCGGTCCGCCGGGTCTGCGTACTCGCGAGCGCAATCGACGCAGAGCGGAAAGCGGCTCATCGTGGTGTTCGTACGATCGTAGGGCGTTGAAAGAGTGATCGAGTAACGCGGGCCGCAGTTGATGCAGTTGGTAAAGGGATAGCCAAAGCGGCGGTCTGTTGGATCTTGTAACTCGGCGAGACAGTCTGGGCAGGTTGCCAGATCGGTCGAAATCAGAGTGAAGCTGTTGTCACGCGGGGTGCTCGCTGCAATCTCGAAGCCCTGATAGTGCGCCTGTTCAAAAAGCTGTTGCAATTCGCAGCGCTCGATTCTAGCTGCTGCCGGAGCTTCGGCTCGCAGAACTTTGAGAAAAGAGTGCGCCTGATCTTCGCTATTTGTCTGAAGCTCAACGATCAGGCCTCCAGCCGTATTGAAGGCCACACCGGAGAAGCAAAATCGGTCGGCCAGTCGCTTCACAAAAGGCCGGAAACCCACTCCTTGCACGACGCCTTCGAGCGTAATCCGGTAATGCATGGAGCGAACGCGGTTTCAGTATAGTCGACCGGGCGCAGCAATCTTTACAAACTGTTCACCTCAAGCGAACAATTACTTTCCGCAAATCTCTCAAGCTGGGACGTGCGCGAGGGAGCGCTCAGAAAAATAATGAAAAACAGTCTTGAAAAGTCAGCTAAGGATCGCCGTTCTTTCCTGCGAGGCAGTCTCGCTATGGGCGCGGCATTGGCGGGGACCACGGCCTTTACGGCCATGGACTCGGCTGCGCAACAAAATGCAGCACCGCGCAAATTAACGCGCGGGGACGCGGCAATACTTAAGTTCCTGGCAGCTGCGGAGTTGATCGAAACCGATCTCTGGCAACAATATGCCGAGCTGGGCGGATTTACCGAAGGAACGCCGAGCCCCTATGGCGCCGCTCTGGCCAATCTCGACGGGGACGCCGGCCAGTACATCTCAAGCAACACGCTGGACGAGCAGAGTCACGCGGAGTTTCTGAACGCGTATCTCATTTCAAAGGGCGAGGAACCGGTGGACCTGGACCAGTTTCGAACTTTGCCGAGCAGCGATGCGGATGGCGCGCAGCAGATGGGACGGCTGACTAATCTAACGGAACTCTCCGTCGATACAAGCTGGTACGTGCGTTATCGCAGCGCGACGAATCCGGATTTCGGCGCGAAGTTTCCGCAAGCGCTTCCCGGTTTGTTCGCCGGCAAATTCAGCGCGATACCGAGAAGCAATGCTGATTTCACTCCGGCGGCGCACGTGCAAGCGCTTGCAAACACGGCTGCTTTTCACTTCGGCATGATCGAGCAGGCCGGCTCGAGCCTGTACGCTACGCTGGCGCAACAGGTAACGAATCCGGAAGTGCTGAAGATTGTTTTAAGCATCGGCGGGGATGAAGTGGCGCATTTTCTCGAGTGGGTGGACTTCGCTGGCAATGCGGTCCAGACTCCGCTTGCTCCTTTAAAAGATCCCAAGACCGGACTCACGTTCCCGGATTTCAACGCTACGAACGATCCGTTACTGCAAACCAATTTGATTTTTCCGGTGCCGTGCGAATTCATCAGCCCGGAACTGCCGCGCTGCGCCGTGATCCGGCCTGTGACACCGGGCCATATCGATGCGGAGGGAGCAGCTAATGGCTTGATTGCGAACGGACTGTTTATCGGCCAGTCGCCGGAGTTTACGCAAACTCTGCTGAGCCTTGCCAGAGCGGCTGATGCGGCTCGCCGGCAGGGGTAAGCTCTAGCTCGGCTACTCGCTGCTGCGGGCGTGATGAAGGATGGAGGGGAAGTTCGAATGTTTGCCGTTTGGGTTGGCGGCTTTTGCCAGTACTTCATCGCGGTTGCCGTTGACCCAGGCGGCTTTGATGGCAGTTTCATCGAGTCCCGCCAAACGCCCCGCCAGGATGAAGGCGGGTAAGGCCTGCTCGAGATCGTGCCATCTGGCCATTTCGAGAACCGACGGCAAGGCGCGCTCTCGGAGCAGCGCAAGAGTATCGGGATTGCGGGAATCGGTGAGGTTGACGAGCGCCTGGCTGGCGTCGCGGCGATCGGACCAGACAACGGAATTCATCAGCTCGACGAACCAGGTGGGTTCGAGTCGGATTTGCTGGTCGGCATGCAGTTTGCCTCCGACGGCAACGGCCTTCAGTGCGTGCGCGGCATTTTCGCGCACCGTATCGTCGCTATCGCGCAGGGCGTATTGCAGAGCATTTACGACGACATCGGAGGTGTGGGGTCCGCGCGGGCCGTATTGGATGAGATAAGTGGCGGCGGCGCGCTGCTCGGGGTCGGCGGACTCACGAAGCACGCGGTCGACGGTGGGCAGATCCGCGGTGACCAGCGGAATGAAGGACTGCTGCAGGCGGCGGCATTCCGGGTCTTTCATAAGCGAATAGCCGTTCGTCAGATCCTCGTCGGCATTGCGGCCGCGAATGCTGCCGGCGACTTCATCGAGGAACGATTGATAGGCGGTCAGGAGAGAGGGCGGCAGAGTCATTTCGCCGGTCGGGTTCTCGTGGTAATCCATGTGCGGCGAATCGCGTTCTTCGACGCCTACGTAGAGGACCATGTTGCGGCCTGTGCAGCAGGCGGCTTCGACACGCGAGACGAGGACACCCGATACTTTATCGATCCGGTCTTCCGCAGCGAGGCGGGAGGGCATGGGATCACCGGCGTTCGCGCCGAGCGCTTTGCGGATCTTTTCGGGCGAGACCTTGCGGGCCCCGTAGATTTCGACCAGGCCGACACGCGGGGTAATGTCGGTCACGCTGGCCTGCAGAGCAAACACGGCTAAACCAGATACAACGGTAATGCGATACATCACAGCTTCCAGTATCGGACGTTCCCGGCGCGCCTCTGGTTTACGCCTGTTTCTCGGCCAGGTCGCCAATCACAGGAAGCTTGATCTTCTGGTTGTTGTAGCACTTGTACATCATGACGAGGAAAAGCGCGATGATGGCGAGCGAAATGAGCGGATAGAGGCCGAGCGAGGCGAAGAATCCGACACCGTGCGTCATGACGGCGAACAACCCGAGGATGATCTGCAGCACGATCCAGAAGACAAAAATCGCGGCGTGCAGAAACAGCGATTGGAGCGCGTGGAAGCGGATGGTGCGATTGCGGCTGTAGGGCGCGACGACCAGCATGACGATGTCGATGATCAGGCCGATGAAGAAGGGCGTGTAGCAGAGGGCGCTGGCGACGTTTTCAGTGAGACCAGGCGCCTGGATCGCGGTCGGTGAACCGGGCGGAACACTACCGGATGCAGTGCCTGGGCCGCCGCCCATCGATGAGCCGCAATTGGGACAGTACACGCCATCGGTCTGGGTACCGCAATTCGAGCAAAACGCCATAGGACCTCCTTGCAGGTCGCTCACAGTGTATGCGAAAGCGGGCGAAATTACTAGACCGTTACAGTTTCGGCAACGGGGCGGCGCATTACCGGCCGGAGCATGAGATTGACCAGTACCATCAGCACCGAAAAGATCGGGATAAGCAGGAGCGCCTTGCGGTAGTTACCGCCCTCGGCGAGTGCTCCAATAATGGGCGAACTGACAGCGAGACCGATCCAGCCAAAGGTAATCACGATGCTCATGGCGGTGGCGGTGCCGCGAGGGAAGGCGTCCTGGGCCATCGCCAGAGTGGTCGGGAAGACAGGGGCCATGCTCAAGCCGGCGCAGAAAACCGCGGCGGTGATAGCGCCGTTGCCTTCGAGATGCAGCATCGCGTAGGTGGTGATGGCCATCAGCACGGAAACAACCAGCGTGACGGTAAGCGCGGGAACTTTAATTAAGATGCGTGAAACGACGACACGGCCGAGGAGAATGCCGAAGGCGAAACCGTAGCTGACGACGTGGCCGGCGGAGCGTTCATCGAAGTGAACGGTGTCGACCAGATAGGTTTTGAGCCAGTTCCAGACACCGACTTCGCAGGCGACATATAGGAAGAGGAAAAGACAAAGAAGGATTAGAGAGGGGCTGGTGACAAGAGCCGGAACCTCGCTCAATTTAAAGCTGGCGACACCGGTGGGCCGGGGCATCGCGGTAAGGCCGTTGACGATGAGGGCGACAGCGGCCAAGCCGGCGATGATGTAGCAGACCATGGCGGGGTTGACGCGCTCACTGGCAATAAAAGTCGTGATGATGCTGCCAAGTCCGAAGAACAGGTTGAGGAAGTTGAGCACGGACCCGCGGCGGGTGGGGTCGACGGCTCCGGCAAGAGCATTGGAGCCGGTTACAACGATGCCGCCGCCTAAGCCGAGGATGAAATAAACAGCAAGCAGGCCATTGAAGCCGCCGGCATTCGGGGCAGCGGCGAGCGAAGCGATGACCAGCGCGAGACCGGCGAGAAGGGCGAGTTTGTTGCCTTTGATATCGATGATGGGGCCGGCCGAGAGCGAGGCGACCACCAGACCGAGCGCGTAGAGCGTGGCAAGCGAGCCTTGCTGGCCAGCGGTAAGGCCGTAGGAGGGAAGCAGAGCGCCAAGAATCGGCGCGATAAGGCCGTATACAAAGATGGCCAGAATCGCAGAAAGGATGAGCACCGCTGAATAGTATCAGACAGCAGCGGTTACTGCCACATCCTGCACGATCCCAATGGCGCGTTCGCAATCGGCTCGCGAAACGTCGCAGTGGGTGACCATGCGCATGCGAGCGGGACCGACACCGTTCGCGAGAATGCCGCGGGATTTAAGCGCGCGGCTGAAGTCGGCGGAGGGTATCCCGAGAGCGGAGATGTCGAAGATGACGATGTTGGTCTGGACTTTTTGGGGATCGATCGTGATGCCGGGCAACTGGGCGAGCGATTCGGCCAGCAAGCGGGCATTGCGGTGGTCTTCAACCAGGCGGGCGGGCGAATCTTCAAGAGCGAGTAAACCAGCGGCGGCGAGGATACCGGCCTGACGCATGCCGCCACCCAGTCGTTTGCGGTAGAGACGCCCTTGAGCAATGTCTCCAGCGGAACCAACCAGCATGGAGCCAACAGGCGCGCCGAGACCTTTCGACAGGCAGAACATGACGGAATCGACGTCGCGAGCGATGCGGGAGACTGGCGTGTTGGTGGCCGCGGAAGCATTAAAGACGCGAGCGCCGTCCATATGGACTTTGAGATGAAGGTTGTGAGCGCGCGCGCAGATGTCGTCGAGAACAGCGAGTGGATAAACGGTTCCACCGCCCATGTTGTGGGTGTTTTCGAGCGAGATGAGAGTGGTGGGGGCATTGTGCGGGCCGGCTGGACGCAGGCTCGGTTCGAGCTGATCCCAGGTGAGAATACCGTCCGACGTTTGGACGGAGCGAACCAGGCAGCCGGCGAACCAGGCGAGCATCGAGAGTTCCCAATCAAGAATGTGAGAGCGCGCGTCGCACAGCACTTCCTCGCCGTGGCGGGTGTGGAGTTTGACGGCGATGGTGTTGCCCATAGTGCCGGTGGGCACAAACAGCGCGGCTTCTTTGCCGAAGATTTCGGCGGCGCGTTGTTCGAGGCGGTTGACGGTGGGGTCTTCGCCGTAGACGTCGTCGCCTACTTCGGCATTGGCCATGGCGGCGCGCATGGCGGCGGAGGGGCGGGTGACGGTATCGCTGCGGAGGTCGATTAGAGGTTCAGGCATGGAGGAAAGATGGTAGGCTTTAGCCCAATGTCGTTTACTTAAGAGCATCAGGTACGAGAACTCCTGGAAGGACGACGCCAAGAAGCGCGGGGGTAGGATCTGGGTTTGGTTCGATGGGAGAGGATGTAGTCGGTGGCGAGGGAGAGGATGCGGTCCCAGCAGGTGTGCCATTGTCGCGGGTGCGAGCAGCGTTGAGGTCGGGCAGAAAGGTTTCGACGAGCGTGTAGACGTTGGTAAAACTCACGCGGCGCGGAGCCACCTGGGCCTTTTCGGCGGCCAGACAGAGGACGGCGCGCACGAGATTGTAAGCGGCCAGAGCGAGGAAGAGCTCTTTTCCCAAGAGGTCGGCCGAGCGGGACGAGAGTTGTTGCAGGCGAACGGTTTGCTTGATGGAGCGCAAATCGGTTTCCACGTTCCAGCGCAGGCGATAGAGGGCGCTGAGAGGATATGGCGGCAGATCGAGCGTCGTGAAGAAGTAAAGGAATGGCTCTTGGGACGAAGGATCCGCTGCTAGGCCAACGAGCCGCCCGGAGACGCTGGCCTGCTCCGGCACGGGACCGCCGCAGCGATCCAAGCGGGTGGGTCGCCCACAGAGAGTTTGTTGCGAGGGAGCGGTCAGCGGAGCGCCAGCCAACGCTTCGGCGCGCAAGCGAGTCAGCCGCAGCAACGCGGGACGACGGTGTTGGGCGGCGGTCCAGGCTACCGCAAATACGCCAAAATTCCTGTCCCCCAGCACCACCGCCTGCTCCGGCAAATGCGGAATCGCTTCTAAAGCCAATTGTTGCTCGCTGACTGCTTGCGGTCCCCGGTACGGACCTCCATGGGGACGCAGCGCCAAGCC
The DNA here is from genome assembly GCA_965277435.1 of Bryobacteraceae bacterium. GTDB lineage: Bacteria > Acidobacteriota > Terriglobia > Bryobacterales > Bryobacteraceae > Bog-105. The sequence continues at coordinate 1,406,736 of OZ255821.1, forward strand.
AGTTTGTACATCTTGCAACACCACCAGCTGGAGCATCGGCCAATGCGAAACGCCGTGTTGATTACGCGAGGGCGGATAGGCGCTCACCAGATCGGGGGTATGCGGCAGCGTGAGGGTCGTTCCATCCAGCACGAAAATAGGGCGGTCCGGCAAGACCGGATTGCGCGGCAACCAGCCGCGCAGTTGTTCGACAATGCGGTCAAAGACTTCGATAGCTACCAGTGTGGGCAGCTTTTGCCGCGCCCGGCAATAGGCGCCGGCTCGCGCCGAGATCTTGTGGGGGTCCGGTCGGTTGCTCTCCCGCTGGCTTTGCAGGAGTTGCTGGACGGCTTGGGTGAGGGTGCCTTGGGGCAGCAGACGTTGTAAGATCATCAGCCGGACTACGGCGCCCAATGTGTAGATTCGCTGGCGGGAAAAAGCGGCGCCCTCCGGCCGCAACGCACTCCACAACCGACGATCGCCACTCAAACGTTCAAACAAATCCAAAACCAAACGGGGATGGGGAAGGCTCATCCGAACATCTTCCTATCTCCCTGTTCTTAAGTAAACGACATTGGGCGGAAGCCTACCATCTAAAACGTCAAATGTAAATTCGCCTGCAGAAACCGTGGGCTCCCAATCGTGTGTTGAATCTGCCCCAGATTCCCGCTCGGCGGATTTAACACGGGGGGCCCGAAGTTATAGAACGACACGTTGTTGTTCGGTGTATCGAAGCTGGCGTGATTGAACAGGTTGAACGCATCAAAATTAAACCGCAGGTGCACTCGCTCCGTAAGCCGAAAGTCTTTGCCGATGGTATTGTCGAACCGCACTTGAAACGGGCCTCGAAACACATTGCGGCCGCCATTGCCGTAACCCGATTCCGCTGTATCGCAGCCGCCCGTCGATTGCGCGAAGGCATCGCACGGTGGCACCCCGCTCTGCCCAGGCTGCAGGAACGAAGGATAGAACGAATTCACATTTAGCACCGGCTTGTTGGCATTGATGCCGGTGGTTCCCTGAAGCTGCGCTGAAGCCGTTGTCGCGCCTCCCGCCAGCGGCAGGATGGGATTAGTGATGTAATCGTTCGCTGAGTAGTAGATACTCGCTACCGAGCCCGAAAAATCATAAACGTTATAAGGCTGTCCGCTCTCAGCCACCGCCTGACCCCCTACCTGCCAGCCATTGAGCAGCGCGCCCAGCAACTTGTTCTTCACCGGACTCGGCAGATTGTACGAATAGTTGATCAGAAAAACGTGCGTCCTGTCGAAGTCCGAGTTGCCATATCCACTCTTCGGATTCTGCGGATCGTTGCCGTTATAGAAAAGGCCCAAACCGCTCTGCTCGTCCAGCGAATGCGACCACGTGTACGATGCCGTAAACTGCAACCCTGACGAAAGGCGCTTTCGTAGCGAGACCTGCAGCGCGTTGTAGGACGAAATGCCTTCCGCCTTATACAACACGGAGTTCGGACTGTAGCCAATGTAGGGGACGCGCAAATCGGTGTTTCCGCCTGTCGTGCTGGCCACCGGCTCATAGCCGTTGATGTTGTAGCCATACGAGTAGATCTCCCCATGAATCGGATTCTGCGGAGTCGCCACTCCCGGCTGATTGAACGGAATCGGCAGCACCAGATGGACGCCATGCGTTCCGCTGTAACCCAGTGTGAAGAGCCAGTCATTGGCCGCCTGATACTGCAAATCGAATGAATAATTCTCCGAGTAGGGCAGCTTGGCGTCGGGATCGTAACCACCAAACAGGAACGGCCCAAACTGGTTGCCGGCCGGGAAATCGCCGCTCGCCAGTTGCGCTGCGTTTGGCAGCAAAGCCTGAAATGCTCCTGCATTCACCGGAGGCGGCGCTGGCGCCGTTGTGCCGAATGGATTGGCGAACTTGGCGCCCGATTGCGCTGTTACGGGCGTCACGAACGGCGGCTCGAGCGTCACTCCGAAAGGCCCGTTATATCCTCCTCCAGCACTCGGTGAAAACTCGGAAAAGAATTGCCCGCGATCGTAGTACAACCCGAACCCCGCCCTCACGGTGAGCTTCGAATAGGGCGTCCATGCGAACCCCACGCGCGGCGCAAGTCCCCACTGCCTCGCCCGCATGGTCGAGTCACTAACCCCCGGCGTGTGAAATTGTTTGTTGTTGCCTGCGAACACAATCCCGGAGTTCGTGATGGTGTCGCTCGCGCCGTCGTAGTTATACAGGTTGCTGTAGAAACTGGTCAGGTTCCCATACTTCTCTGAAAGCGGGCCATCGTAATCCCACCGCAGCCCCAGCGTGATGGCCAGGTTACTCCGAACCTTGTAATTATCGTTGACAAACGCGCCCACCGTATCGGAACGGTAATAGCGATTGCTATTCCCGTTGAATAGCGATGAATTGTTACCGGGCCGCACGTCCCCCGTCAGGAACGTAGTGAAATCGGTAAACGCCAAACTGGCCGTGTCGTTATTACGATTCAGAATATTGAGCTGCGTGTGATCCCACTGCGCGCCTATCGTCAGAGTGTTCTTCCCGATCACCCACCCGAGATTCGATTCGTATTCCCACTGGTTCTGGAACATCCCCGCATTCGAAAAATTGCTGGTCGGGCCGAACGAGAAGCCATTTCCTAACGCATCATCCGCCCTCTGAATGTTAATTGCTGGAAACCTCTGCGAGCCAAATACATTAATGCCGTAATCTCCCGAAGTAAACGGCTGAGACGTTCCTGCGAAAGCGCGCAGGCGGGTAAACCCGATATGCTGCTCCCAAGTCAGTGCTGGACTGAGAATTACCGTATTCGCAATGGAGCCGACCTGGCTTCCCGCACTCAGCTGTTGTGTAAAGCCGAGCGAGTTACTGCCGCTACCAAACGGGTTTGTCGTAGGGTCGTCCTGAATGTAGTACTTTGCCGACAACCTGTCCTTTTCGCTGACGTTGTAGTCCACGCTTGCGCTGCCCTGATCGACGTTCGATTGCGTCGAAGGCCCCTGAATCACTGCGTTAGCCCCCAGGTTTGCCGCCGTATCCGGCCCGATGCTGGCACTCGGAATCAGAAACTGACCGTTTGGGAGCTTAGCGTTCAACAGCTTCGAAGCGATCGGATCGATCTGGCTGGGTGCAATATTGCTGCCGCTAAAACTGGCGTTCGCGGCATTGGCCAGACCGGCCGCGCTGCGATCGTTCGTCAGGAACTGCGGCACCGTTGCAAATTGCGTGCTCAATAGCGCATCCCGCGTGCGCACACCCTCGTACGAAACGAAAAAGAACAATTTGTCTTTCTTGATAGGACCGCCCAGCGTTGCCCCGAACTGGTTGCGATCGAGCTTCGGAACCTTCTGCGTAATCGCGGGATCGGCGTTGTAAAAGAACGGCGCTGCATTCCAGAAGTTGTTCTGAAATTTCTCGTAGAGCTGCCCGTGTACTTCGTTTGTCCCGGATTTGGTCAACACCCCGATATGCGCGCCGCTATTCGATCCTTGTGTCGCATTATAATTCGCCACGTCCACCCGAATCTCCTGAATCGATTCCGGCGCGGGCGTTGGCAGCGCCTGGCCAATTGCCGAATACACTGAGGTGCTGGTCTGAATCTCTCCACCAGCTCCGAAATTCTCTCCGGTATTCAGGACAAAACGGTTCTCGCCCACCTGGCTCGTCGACTTGCCATTAAACAGGTTGTTCGTCCCCACCCCGTTCAGCGAAAAACTGTTGCTCGAATCGCGCTGCCCGTTTGCAAAGATCGCCTGATTGCCAAGTCCTGCGTTAGAGCCGGAGCCGCCCAGAAAATCGGCATTCACCCCCGGCGCCAAAATCGCCAGCTGGGTAAAACTGCCTGTTCCCAAAGGGGTCTGCTGAATCGTCAGCTGATCGACCACGTAGCCGTTCGTCGTGTCAACCTGGTTCATCAAAGGAGTGCCGGTCACTTCCACCCGGGTCGCCTGCCGACCCACATGCAAGCTGCCATTCACGGTAGTCGTACGGCTTCCCTGTACCAGAATCTGCGGGTGAGTCTCGGTCTCGAATCCGGCCACTGAGAACGAAAGTTCATAAGTCCCAACGGGCAAATTCGGTATCAGGTATTCCCCGTTCGATTTCCCTTTCACTGTGACCTGCAGATTGGTGGCGACGCCGCGCGCCGTCACCGTCGCATTCCCAACCAAACCGCCAGCCGAGTCCTGTATCGTTCCGGTGATCGCGCCGACACTTTGCAATTGAGCCCGCAGTGTCAAGCCCGGAAACAAAAAAAGCGCCGCACTGAGCGCACACATAGCTGTCTTGGTGAATCGGAACGATAAAGACATCTAACCCCTCGAAATCAGCCTTGAAGATAGAGACTAACATCGACTATAGGGTTTAGTTGTCACAATTTTGTGACGTGCCGCCAAATGAGTACTTACTGTTCTATTGAGGCACAGTCTGATCCGTGTTCAGGTCAGAATCGAGTTGTTTTAACTCGTTCCAGAAATCAACCTCGTTTGCTGCGGTTAAAAGTGGGGCTTGCAATTTCAGCCATGTAAAAACCTGCGATTCGTGCGCTACGGGGGCGCTAATCTGAAAAGGAATGGAGTTACCTCTAGCCCCTCCCAACCCGGCACGGGAAAAGCTTCAACAAGTCCGGGAGACACTGCTTGTCCTGCACAAAGCGTTGCTCGATTCTGAAAAAACCGCCTACGAAATCGTGCATGGGCCGATCGCCTCGCCCGCTGCTTTTCTGCAGTTGCTGATTAACGACGATCGCTTCTCCTGGCTACGTCCGGTGACCACGCTGCTCGTTCAAATCGACGAGACATTAGCTGCCAAAAAGCCACCGGCCAGCGACAAGGATTTCACTCGTTTGCTTGACGACACACGCGCGCTTCTCTCGCCTTCCCGCGAAACCAACGGGTTCTGGAAACGTTACTCCGGCGCAGTAGACCGCGACCCGGCCGTCGCCCTTCACCACGAAAACATCGAAAAGCAGCTCACCTAATTCCCCCTCACCGGTAAGCCGCAATCCCCGTCACTCTCTCGCCAATCACCAGCGTGTGAATATGCTCCGTGCCCTCATACGTTTTCACCGTCTCCAGATTGCACATGTGGCGCATGATCGGGTACTCATCCATAATCCCGTTCGCACCCAGCAAATCCCGGCTCAGGCGCGCGCATTCGAGCGCCATCGCCACGTTATTCCGCTTCAACATCGAAATATGCGCCGCTTCCAGCTTCCCCTCGTCCTTCAGTTTCGCCGCCCGCCAGGCCAGCAGCTGCGCCTTGGTAATTTCCGTAATCATCCACGCCAGCTTCTCCTGCACCAGTTGATGGCTCGCCAGCGGCCTCTCATCGAACTGCTTGCGCGTTAGCGTGTACTGGCGCGCCGTCTCATAGCAATCCATGGCCGCCCCAATCACGCCCCATCCAATCCCGAACCGCGCCTGCGACAGGCACCCGAGAGCCGCCTTCAATCCCTTCCCGCAAGGCAGCAGATTCGCTTCCGGTATTACGCAATCGGCGAAATGCAAACTAGACGTGACAGAAGCTCGCATCGACAGCTTGCCATGCAGATCGCTCGCCGAAAAACCTCGCGTCCCGCGCTCCACCAGGAAGCCTCGAATCCCATCTGGCGTGCGCGCCCACACCACCGCCAAATCCGCCACCGACCCGTTCGTAATCCAAGTCTTTTCGCCATTCAGAATCCAGCCGCTGCCGTTCTTCTCGGCCGTCGTGCGCATGCCCGACGGATTCGATCCGAACCCCGGCTCTGTCAATCCAAAACACCCTAGCGCCTCGCCCGATTGCAGCTTCGGCAGCCAGCGCTCTTTCTGCTCCTCTGAACCATACGTATAGATCGGATACATTACCAATGCACCCTGCACGCTGACAAAGCTGCGCAGCCCCGAATCGCCCCGCTCGATCTCTTGCATGATCAGGCCGTACTCGACATTGTTCAGGCCCGCACAGCCATAGCCTTCCAGGTTGGCCCCAAAGAAGCCCAGCTCCGCCATCTCGCGAATCAGATGCTTCGGAAACGTCGCCGTGTTGTACGCCTCCCGGATCACCGGGATCACCCGCTCATCCACAAACTGGCGCGCTGTCTGCCTTACCAGCAGCTCCTGTTCGCTCAACAAAGAATCAAACTGAAGATAATCAACACCAGGAAAACGAGCCATAATCGCACTCCCATTGTCACTTAAGCCGGTTCACCGCAGCGCCCCGGGGGCTGGCTTTAGCCTGCCGTCTCCCTCTCTCCTAAACTCAAAACATGAAGCAAGCTTGTCTGCTCCTCGCGCTCGCTCTGCAAGTCTCCGCCGCCACATCCCCCGAATTCGCAGCCCGGCGCGAGCGTATCCAGAAAGCCATACCCGATGGCCTCCTGGTTCTCTTCGGAGCGAACGAAAGTGAAGATCTGCACACCGGCTTTTTTCAGGAGCCCAACTTCTTCTATCTCGCCGGCTGGCAGCAGCCCGGAGCCGTCCTCGTCATCACGCCCAAGCCCAATCCCGACGATCCCGCTGCCTCCGAACGCGCCCAACTTCCCCGCGAAATTCTCTTCCTGCCCCAGCGCATCCCCAGCACCGAAAAATGGACCGGCCGCAAGCTCGGTCCAAGTGATCCCAACGTTCTCTCCGCAACCGGTTTCTCAACCGTGCTGCCCGCCGAGCAATTCGAATCTGAACTCACCAAACTCCTCAGCGTCTATCCAAAGCTGTACGCCCTGAACGCCGATCCTGCCGCCGCCGCGCTCGCCAAAATCGCCCCGCTGCGTCCGCCTGCCGACGCCAAAATGGCCATCGCGCGCCTGCGCATGGAAAAATCTCCCAGCGAAGTTGCCGCCATCCAGAAAGCCACCGATGCTTCCATCGACGCCCACAAAGCGGCCTGGCAAGCAATCGCCCCCGGCAAGTACGAATATCAGATCGAAGCCGTCATGGTCGGCACCTATCTCGCGGAAGGCTGTCAGCGCAGCGCCTACGCACCCATCGTCGGCTCCGGTCCCAACTCGACCACCCTCCACTACTCTCAGGATTCCCGCCGCATGGATGGCGGTGAAGTTGTGGTCATGGATGTCGCCGGCGAATACAATAACTACGCCAGCGACATCACGCGCACCGTTCCCGTCAATGGCAAATTCACACCCCGCGAACGCGAAATCTACGACATCGTTTTAGGCGCACAGCAGGCCGCCATCGCCGCCGTTAAACCCGGCATGACCCTCGGCCGCAGCGGACCCACCAGCCTCTACAAAATCGCCTACGACTACATCAACACTCATGGCAAAGACCAGCACGGCAAGCCCCTCGGCCAATACTTCACTCACGGCCTGTCCCATCACGTCGGTCTCGACGTCCACGACTCGGCCGACAACACCGCGCCCCTCGCCGCCGGTATGGTCATCACCGTCGAGCCCGGCATCTACCTCCCCGAGGAAAATCTCGGCGTCCGCATCGAAGACGTTGTGCTCGTAACCGACCAAGGCGCAAAAGTCCTCAGCGCCGCCCTCCCCAAAGATCCTGCCGAAATCGAAAAGCTGATGGCCTCACCCGGTAAGCCGGCCAGTCATTTATGAAGTGCCGGCTGTTCGGCGCCGGGCACTTGTCTCCTGCGCTTGCTCTTTGAAAAAGTCTTTCAGCGTCCGCGGTTCGCGACCTAAAATGGCGTGAAGGACGAGCGCATTGCCGCCCGGAAAACCGTACTTAGCGTAATCCGCGTACATGCGTTGCATGCCATCTCTAAAAGGTCCCTCTGGAATGTGAGCTTGCCTCACCCACTCGTCGAAGGTAATCTCGAAAGGTGTGATGGCTCGACCAAGCACCTCGGACATGATCTGTGTCAGCTCGACTCGATCCAACATGCCGCGCGCGCAAAGCTCAAAGGTTCCGTAATCGAGCTTGTCGCTCGTGAGTGCGATGGCAGCTGCTTCCGCCACATCGCGATAATCCACATAACTCGCTCGTTTGTCGTTGGGGTATGGCAACGAGAAGGTACTCCGTTCAATCACTTCCTTCCACCCGTCTGCGAGTGTCTGCATAAACATCGTTGGTTGGAGCACCGTAAAGGTCAGGCCGGATTCGAAGAGCGCTTCCTCCACCGGACGCTTCGCTGAATGATTTCTCATCTTTGAAATCGATGGATGAATCACGCTGGAGAAAGTGAATTTCTTCACTCCTGCTGCCACCGCTGCATCGACCATCGCAACACCGAGTTCCGCTTCGTTGGGTGCGAAGGCAGGGTTGAGGTGAAACACGCCGTCCGCGCCTTCGGCCGCCTTCCTTAAGCTCTGCTCGTCGTTGAGATCTCCTACCGCTGTCTCGTCGGCGCCTCGGCAACCGCCTCTTCCCGCTTGTCCTCACTGGTAATAAGGGCTTTAACCGTTGCGCCGTGTGACTTCAACGCGGGCAAAACATAGTGAGCATATTTGCCGCTCGCGCCTACCACAAGAATTTTCATTTTTTCTCCATTCCTATATGTCGGACAGAAAATAGATGCCTAATCCCGCTCGGCGCAACACCGCAAGAATACGGAAGAGAATGCACCAGGGCTCATAGTGCCCCGGCCCAGGTCAGCGCTTACCGCGAGAGTCATATTGGAAGCACTGCTCAAGTGGCACACCAAACACGGTTGCCACTTTAAACGCAGTTTCGAGGGAAGGCGAATATTTGTCTTGTTCGATGGCTATCACTGTCTGCCGTGTGACGCCAATGCGGTCGGCTAGCTCCTGCTGCGTCATCTCTCGGAGCGCCCGGAGTTCTCGAATCTGATTGCGTATAGCGGCCATTAGAGCGCCTTGCGGTAAGCCACAATCTGCGTGACGGTCTTAGTTATATCCGCTACGACCAACATGCCGAAGAAGACACTGAGGAAATGAAGTCCCCACATCCCGCTGTCCAATCGAAGATGGCCGACAGTCGTGTGAAACCACAACATACCTAGCCCGATCACCATGAGTGAGGCGAGCACTATATAACCGGCACGATAACCGCGTAGCTCAATCAACCGGTCGCGCTCATCTGTTACACGGTTCCGCGTTAGCGCGGCAATCACCGACTGCAGGATGATCTGCAGCACGATAATCGCGATAATCATGCCCGCTACCTTGTTGACTGAGTTTTGCTCGTGCAAGAAGAAATAAGGGCCGTACACAACGAGTTCCGCCGCCAGTGAAGCGTAAAGGGTCTTCTCCCGGTAGGAAAGGCTTGTCGCCATGGCAAACTCTCCAGTGTCAAAGATATTTGACATACGGAACATAGCATCAGAAGGCGCTGCGTGTCAAATATCTTTTACACCGCTTATTAAGGAGCCGCTCAACTTGCGTTACTGCTTCACTTCCAAGGCATGAGGACGAAAAATCTGCCGCACTGTCTGTCGGAGCCAGACATGGAGCAAATCGCTATCGAAGCGTGGATGCCAGACCATCGAGTAGCGTATCGGCGGAATCTCTTTCGGTGCTTTCAGGCGCGGCAAGTCCAGTAGAGTTGGCACGTGCTCCGCAATCCGAGTAGGCATCGTCAGCACCAGGTCTGTCGATTCGAGCATTCGGATCGCGGCTAAAAAGTAGGGTAGGTGAACAGCCACACGACGCTGCAGGCCCCTTTCGCCCAGCGTACGCTCAATATGGTTCTGCTGATGGGGCTGTGTTTCCACCGAGAGATGGCGAAAGCTGAGGTACTCCTTCAAGGTGATAGGACTCGTGCCACGCCGAAGCCCGCGGCCCAGAACGCAGAGGAAGCCATCCTTGAAAAGGGGCTTCACGCGAAACGTTGCCGGTACAGCCAGTGGACTGAGGATCAGATGCGCGGCCGCGGTTCCATTGTCTTCATGCGCTCGCTCATGCCAGGGAACCACCTCCAGGGTAATGCCAGGCGCCAGCCGGCCACAAAGCGACGCCAGAGGCGCTAGAACGACATTGCTTGCATAGTCCGTCATGGAAAGACGAATGTGCGCTTCGCTTTGCGCCGGCGAAAAAGGCTCTCCGGCCCATAGTCGAGCCAGGCGGGGTAGGACTTGCCCCAGCTCGTCGAGCAGAGCACTACCGCGTAGAGTGAGCTCATAGGTGCGTCCCACCCGCACCAGCAGTTCGTCACCCAGCTCTGAACGCAGGCGATCCAGCGTGCGACTCATGGCGGATTGGCTGAGGTGAATGCGCTCCGCCGCCCGGGTCACATTTCTCTCATGCAGCAACGACTTCAAAGGAATCAGGAGATTCAGGTCAACGTTCCGAAGTTGCGTCGGGTGCATACATGGCATTCTAACAATGCATGAAGCGCCGATCCGTCCCGAACACTCCAATTCCCAAAGGACAGATTACCCATGCCATTAAATTCATACGTTACACTCGGCCGGTCCGGTCTCCGCGTCAGCCCGTTTTGCCTGGGAGCCATGACCTTCGGCGAAGACCTCGGTGGAGGGTTCGGAGCAAGTGTGACGGACTCGGAAGCGATCCTTTCGCACTACCTGGAACAGGGCGGGAATTTCATCGATACGGCCAACGCCTATACTTCCGGGCACTCCGAAAAGATCATTGGGGACTTCTTCCGGCAGGGCACAGGCAAGCGCGACCGTGTCGTGATCGCGACCAAGTTCTTTATGAACCTCTTCGCCGGCGACCCAAACGGGGGTGGGGCAGGAAGAAAGGCCATCGTAGCCCAGTGCGAAGAATCACTGCGCCGCTTGCAGACCGACTATATCGACTTGTATTACCTCCACAACTGGGACCGCTTTACGCCCATCGAGGAGACCATGAGCGCCCTGGACGATCTGGTCAAGTCGGGGAAAGTGCGTTACCTCGGCTTCTCCGATGCTCCGGCATGGAAGGTTGCACAGGCGCAGGTGATTGCTCATTTCCGCGGTTGGAATCCCCTGATTGCACTGCAGATTGAGTATTCGCTGATGCAGCGAACCGTCGAAGGCGAACTGGTTCCCATGGCGCAAGAAGTGGGCCTCGGCGTCCTCCCCTGGGGACCGCTGAAAAGTGGCGCTTTGACGGGCAAGTACACACGGGCGAACGGCGCAAAGATGCAGGGGCTGCGAGGTTCACGCGCCGGAGAGTTCACAGAGAAGCAGTACGACATCATCGATGGGGTCGGCAAGATTGCGGCGGAGTGCAACACCGATTCCTCTACTGTGGCGCTTGCCTGGCTGAAGGCGCAACCGGGCGTAAGCTCCACCATTATTGGTGCGCGAACGCTCGATCAACTGGATGCAAATCTCAAGGCGCTCGATCTCATACTCACGCCCGAGCAGATTGCGTCCCTAGACAACGCCTCGAAGCCCGTGCTCAATTTTCCTGCCGACTTCCTCATCCATTCACCCTCCATTGCCCATGCTGGAGCGACAGTCAATGGCGTTCCGAGTCAAACAACGTTCTTGGTTCCAAAAGATGACAGCTCACGATGGTGACAGCCAGAACGAGACAGGGCGAGCGATCTTCCGAGGGTCATGCTTCCTGGGAAACGGTCACCAGCACTTTGCCTTTAGAGCCACCATGTTCCAATTGAGCTTGCGCTTCCCCAACGCGTTCGAGCGGGAAGCGCCCGGAGATCGTGACGCGCACCTCCCCATTATCCAGCATTCTCGCTACTCGCTCTAAGTCTTCGCCGTTTGATTGCGCCATGGCAAAGCGGGCTCGCTGCCCGGGTGAGTGCGCGAGAGCGAGATTCGGTTGCCCTGCCGCCAGCACGAGCATCCCTTCCGGTTTCAAGGCAGCCCAGGATTTCTCCTCCGCCTTGCCACCTGCGAGATCGAACACCAGATCCATCTGGCCCGCGAATTCTTTCAGCTGATCCGTGTTGTAGTCGATCGCTACATCCGCGCCTAGCTCCCGCAGGAAATCCTTGTTCCTGCCCGACGCAGTCGCGTACACGGTCGCACCGAGCCGATGTGCGAACTGAACGGCGAAGTGACCGACTCCTCCGGATCCCCCCTGAATCAAAACACGTTGGCCGCTTTGCATTTCGCCCTGCGTCATTAGACCATGCCAAGCCGTCATGGCTGCCAGAGGAACAGCGCCTGCATCGGCGAGGGGAATGGATTTGGGCGGCGCAGCGACTTTGTCCGCGCGAAGACACACATACTCCGCGAAGGTGCCCCGGTCCGCTCCAGGAAAGCCATAGACGTCATCTCCGGGCTTCCAGTCCGTGACACCCGCGCCCACCTCTTCCACCCGGCCGCTCGCATCGAAGCCGAGCAACAATGGCAGGCGCTCTGCCGGGAACATGTGCGGCACTTTGCCGGCGCGCCCTTTGACATCGGCCGGATTCACACTCGTTCCCGCAATCCGGATCAGAACTTCCCCAGCTCCAGGTGATGGCCGTTCGATCTCTTCCAGGCGAAACTGATCCACTCCTCCAAACTGGGGCAGCATCATTGCTTTCATCGTCTTCGCTGCATTTCTACTTGCGTCTCTTGGCACGGCCTAGTCTCCTTTTCGGCGTCGTTCAATAGCCGACATCTTTAACGTAAAGTGGGAGGCGCGAACGGACAATGCTGGAACGTACGCTTTTCCGTCGCGATCATACGGAGATCTCATGGACCCACTCTCGGAGGTGCTGTCTCTTCTTAAACCGGTGAACTACGGCTCTGGCGGCCTGACCGCGGGAGGAGAATGGTCGCTGGCCTTTCCCGAGCACGAAGGAATCAAGTGCTACGCCATCGTGGAAGGAGAATGCCGGCTGGCTGTCGAGGGGAATCCGGTCTCTGTTCATCTTCAGCCAGGCGACTGCGTGGTTCTCCCCCATGGAAGGCCATTCCTGCTCGGAAGCGATCTGGCGCTGACACCGGTGGATGCACGGACTCTCATTTCGACGAGGCGTTACAACGGTGTTGTTTCGTGCGGCTCAGCAGAGGGATTCTTCCTGGCTGGAGGTCACTTCCTATTGGACGGCGATGCCCGTATCCTTCTCGGCCTTCTGCCGCCAATCGTGTTGCTACAGGGTGATCGCGAGAAAGAGGCGATGCGCTGGCACATCGAACGCCTTGCAGAAGAGCTGCGCGTATCCAAACCGGGCGGAGCGTTGATTGCACAGCAGATTGCATACAGCATGCTGGTTCAGGTGCTTCGCCTCTATCTGGGCGAAGTCCAAAACGATGGTATCGGCTGGCTGTTCGCACTCTCAGACAAGCAGATCAGTTCGGCACTTGAGCTGATGCATGCTGATCCAGCCCACCGCTGGACAGTGCTCGAGCTCGCTAAAGCCGCAGGAATGTCGCGCACAACATTTTCTGAAACCTTCAAGGCCAAGGTGGGAATGCCACCGTTGGAGTACCTTACGCGCTGGCGGATGCGGCTTGCCGGAGAACGGTTGCTGAACTCGAGCCAAGGCGTTGGAGAGATCGCACCCGCTCTAGGGTACGAGTCCGAGAGCGCTTTCAGCGCCGCCTTCAAGCGCATCACGGGAAGTTCTCCGCGGTCGTACATGCGTACGCCGCACGGAAGTGGCTCGACCGCACGATAGGCTTGCGCCCCTGCTCGCAGACCACGCTGCCATGTCAACTCGTCGTCACTGGAAGGAGCGGATTTCGCGAAGGCGATCGAGCCATTCGACCAGCAAAGCACGTTCAGCTTCAGTGAAGACCTTCGGTTCAGACGGATGTGCCGCTTCAGCGCCGGTGACAAGAGCCCGTAGCGTGGTGGCTGCTGTGGCAACGGCCGGAGCAGGCAAGACGGTTCGATCCGTGACAATGGCTGCCAGTGTCGCATCGCACGCTGTCTCCGACAAGGACATAGCGCGCTGCTCGCCCGTCAGGCCGAGTAGCGTCATCACCGTGCCGCAGGCGGCTGCATGGAAGAGATGCGCTGCTCGTTCTTCGCTGACACGCAGCCGTCCAGCCGCCGCTACCCGCTGCATGTGATCTCGCAGCAGGCCTTGCGATCGTTGGGCAGCCAAGCTCTCCGTCCCTGGATGGGGGTCTGCATACATCAGCAGATAGAGCTCTGGGTTGGTCAGCCCGAACTGTACGTGCAGACTCCAGCCTGCGCGCAGTGACTCGACTGGATCTTCCGTATCGACCGGGGACCGCTTCTTCGCCATGTAAACGTCAAAACCATAGTTCGCGACTGCATTCAGCAAGCCCGCTTTGTCGTTGAAAAGTCGATAAAGAATAGGCGGCTGCACGCGTGCAGCTTCGGCCACCGCTCGGGTCGTGAGTGCGTCGCGGCCGCCTTTTGCGAGCAGCATCATCGCTGCCTTGAGGATGCGGTCACGATGGCGGCCGATCGTCTGACTTCCTTTTGTCACGAAATTATTCTACTTGCCTGTTTCCTCTGTGATCAACAAAGTGGTAACAATGAAAACAGCAGGTGTCTTTTGATTTTGGCTTTCGCGAGAGGTGAACAAGCATGATCGTCGTGACAGGTGCGACCGGATAGCTAGCCGGCAAGTCGTGGAAGGTCTTCTGAAGAAGCTTCCGAGCGCTCAGATCGGGGTAAGCGTTCGAAATCCGGAGAAGGCGGTAGATTTCAAGCAGCGTGGCGTCCGTGTGCGCCAAGGTGACTTTGCGGACCCGGCAAGCTTGACGGAGGCGTTCGGCGGGGCTGAGCAGTACTGATTGTCTCTGTCAATAAATTCGGAGACGAGGCCGTCCGGCAGCATGGCAACGCCATACAGGCGGCGAAGAACGCCAGCGTCAAACGCATCCTCTACACCAGCCATCAGGGAGCGAGTCCGTCATCCGCTTTTGTACCCGCCAGAGATCACGCAGCGACGGAAGCGCTGCTTCAATCGTCCGGAGCTCCGTTTGTCTCACTACGCAATGACTTCTACGCGGAATCGGCGCTGTTCCAATTGGGCGGCGTAAAGCGAATAGGGAAGATCTCCCCTCCCGCAGATGGACCGGTCTCCTGGACCGACCGTGGTGGCGCTCACCCAAGCCGGCCTCTTCGATGGGATCTCGCCACCACTCACCAGCTCGTACACACTGGAGTCGCAGACATCGCAAAGATTGCGTCGGAGATTCTTGGCCGTAACATCGTACGGGAGACGGTCAGCGATGAAGAGTATCGAACGGCGGTAATGTCGCAAGGGCTTCCCGAGGAGATGGCCGATGGACTCGGAAGCCTTTACAAAGCAGCTCGAGCGCGCGAATTTGCAGTCGTCGATCCAACCCTGGACGGTCTGCTACGCCGCAAACCCACGGTCATGAGGTATGTTTTAAAGGACTTCCGATCGAAAAGAGCTTAGGGGGCGAGAACATGAGTGAACCACGGGATGGCGAAGAAACGCAAACGCGCTCCCAAATCAATACTGAAGCTGCCCGATTTTGAGCAGTCAAAATCGGCCGCCTTGAACAGCTTTGCCTTCGATCGGTTCTCAGTGAGCGCGTTCTATTCGTGATCACAGCCTGCTCAACGATTCCGCTCGTCAAAATGTCCTCTGGCCTGCTTTATGGAATTCCAATTGGTTCCGATCCAATTCACTAATTGCTGCATTGGCTCCAGCAGAGTCAGTCCAAGAGCGGTCAGTTCATATTCCACCCTTGGCGGAACTTCCGGGAACACCTCACGGGACAGAAAGCCATCCCGCTCCAGGTTGCGTAGCGTAGTTGTCAACATCCGCTGAGAAATTCCATCGACCATTCTCTGCAGTTCCGAGAAGCGGGCACGGTGTTTTGGGGTCTTCGCCAGCATCACGACCAACAGAATGCTCCATTTGTCCCCAACCTTTGTCAAAAATTCCCGAACGGCTTTCGATTCCTCGTTCTTGCACATGAGCGCCAAGGGCTCCCTGGTCTTTTCACGCCGTTTTCCCATGGTTACTTCTATGTGCGTTCCTGCGGCGAAAGTGCCGTCTTCTCATTTCGCTGCTCTCACTTCATAATGCAGGTATTCAATAGTAACCAAGAAGCACATATGGTCGAATCACAATCGAGAATTCCGGCGCCGGTCAAGCTTGCCGGCGCGCCCGGCAACCCAACTCCTGTCCTATCTGTAAGCCCGGTTGTGCTGCCGGCGCCGGAGCGCGGCCAGGATTTGCAACTACGAGTATCAGCACCTGTAACCGGGAGCCAATTGCCTGTCATTGTCTTCGCGCACGGCTTCGGCTCTTCCCTGGACGGCTATGCTCCGCTCGCGAACTTCTGGGCGGCTCGCGGCTTTGTCGTCATCCAGCCTACCTTCCTCGATTCGAGAACGCTGAATCCCGATCCGAAGGCCTCACATAGCGAGGCAGTCAAAGCCTTTCTCGACGATCCCCGGAAATTTACGATATGGCGGGATCGCGTTGCGGACGTGAAGCGCATCCTCGACCATCTCGACCTCATTGAAGATTCCGTCCTGGGACTCAAGGGTCGCCTTGACCGAAGCCGCATCGCCGCAGCCGGTCATTCTTTCGGCGCGCAAACGACAGCGCTGTTGTTGGGCGCGAGAGTGATTGATTCCGACGGCAGCTTAGGTGAGAATTTTTCCGAACCGCGGATCAAGGCGGGTGTGCTGCTATGCGCAGGCGGCCGGGGTGAAGCTCTTAGCCCGTTCGCAATCGAGCATTTTCCATCTTTAAATCAAAGCTACGCCGAGATGACGACACCGACTCTCGTGGTTGCTGGCGACAAGGACTACTCTCCGCTAACCGTCCTCGGGCCGGAGTGGTTTACGGATGCGTTTACCCTGAGCCCCGGAGTCGAGTGGCTGATCACACTGTTTGGAGCGGAACATATGCTAGGCGGCATCTCCGGGTATCTGGTTACAGAGACAACAGATGAGAACCCCGAGCGAGTCGCGGCGGTACAGCGGCTTACCTGGGCGTACCTCCGAACTGCGCTCTATCCCGGAGACACTGCCTGGGCCGCGGCACGCGCCGCGTTGCTGGGAAGCCCGGACCCGGCAGGCCGAGTTGACGGCAAATGAGCCCCAAATCCCGAGATTTTTCCGCCCACCGCCCGACTTCCTTCTCAGCTTGTGCTGAGACCATCGCGCTTCGATTTTCCAATATCGGCTGCCATTTGCCTCTCGGTAGCGCTCGCCGCGCCCGGCCACGCGCAAGTCTCCCCCGATTCCCAATTCAATCGCGCCTACCAGGCCCTCGCCGCCAAAGACTACGACACCGCCATTTCCGCTTTCCGCAAAGGCCTCTCCCTCCAGCCCGCTAACGCCAAGGCCCATAAAGATCTCGCTTACACGCTGCTCAAAACCGGCGACAACGCCGAAGCCCGCGACGAGTTCGCCCAGGCGCTTAAGCTCGACGAACACGACGACACCGCCGCCCTCGAATTCGCCTTCCTCGCCTACGAAACCAAAAGGCCCACCGAGGCCCGCCGCACCTTCGACCGGCTCCGGCACTCCGCGAACGCCGCCACTCGCAAAACCGCCGCCCAAGCCTTCACCAATATCGATCAGCCGCTAGCCGAGAGCATCGCGCGCTGGCAGCAGGCTCTCAGCCGCGTCCCCGATCCCAACGCGCTCTCCACCTTCAGCGCCCATTGGGAACTCGCCCAAACCGCCGAACTACGCGACGATCTGCCGCTTGCCGCGGAGCAATTCGCCATCTGCCGCCGACTCAAACCTCAGCTGCCCGAGCTTCTGCTCATTCTGGCCCGCGTTTGGGGCGAGCTGAACCGCGTCGAAGAATCCCACGCCGCCTGGCTCGCCGCTTCCCGTTCCGCCGATTCGCGCACCGCTGAACTCGCTCTCGAAAACCTGGGCCCCCGCTATCCTTACCCGTACGAGTTCGCTGCCGCTCTCAAACTCGACCCAAAAAATCTGGCGCTTCGCAAAGAACTCGCTTACCTCTATCTCGCGATGCACAAGGAACCCGAAGCCATCGAGCAGTTCCAAACCCTCGTCGCCCTCGACCCCGCCGATCACGCAGCACAAGCCCAGCTCGATCAGCTCCACGGCATCAAACCGAAGCCCGTCTCAGCCGCCCGCAGCGGTGCATCCTCGCCCGTCGACGCCAAAGCTCTCGGCAAGAAAAGCCTCACCATGGGCTATCTCAAAGACGCCATCAAATACCTGCACCAGGCCCACGAAGACGATCCCGACGACGCCGACACCATGCTCCAACTCGGCTGGGCTTACAACCAGTCCAAAGACGACGCCGACGCCCTCGAATGGTTCGATCGCGCCCGCCACGCCGGCGATCCCTCAGTCTCCGGCGCAGCCTCCCTCGCTTTTCACAACCTGCGCGGCGATGTCCTTCCGCAAACCACCATTTGGTCCTTGCCCATGTTCTCCAGCCGCTGGAAAGACGCCTTCAGCTACGCCCAGATCAAGCGCACCTTGCCCATCCCCGGCTTGAACAAACTCAACCACATCGTCTTGTTTTATTTGTCCGTCCGCCTCGACGGGGATGTCAAAAGCGCGATCCCCACCCACATTACCGCTCCGCAATACCTCTCTACGACCTCCTTCATCGTCGGCGCAGGTGTCGCCTCCAAAACCTGGCATCACTTCACCGGTTGGGTCGAGGCCGGCGAATCCCTGAACTACCTGCCTTCTCGCCACGATCTCGCCTCCGCCCTCCCCGACTATCGCGGCGGCCTCGACTTCGCCAAAGGCTTCGGCCACCTCCTCGGTAGCCAGAAAGCCGGCCCGTTCCTCGAAACCACCGCCGACGCCGTCTACATCAGCCGCTTCGACAAGGACTGGCTCTTCTACACCCAGGACCGCGCGGGCGAAACCTTCCACCTCGGCGTCTTCTCCGCCCAGGCCGTCTTCAACTTCAACTACGAACACGACCTCAAACAGCAATACTGGGCCAACTTCGTTGAAATCGGCCCCGGCATGCGTTTCCACGCGCCCTGGATGCCGCCCGCCCTCTATCTCTCCACCGATCTCTTACACGGCTTCTACACCATGCCCTCGCCCCGCAAGAACTACAACGATTTCCGCGTCAGCATCTGGTACGCCCTCACCAAATGACCACCCGCCTCCTCGCCGCTCTCCTCCTCGCCGCTACGCTTGCTAACGCCGGCACGTTTCAACTCCAAAGCGTCGATACCAAATCCTGGACCGCGATCCTCGGCTCCGTTGGCCTCACCGAAGATACAAAACGTTCTCCGCAGATCATTGTCGCGGGCGCAAACGCTTCCGCCGCTCTCGCCAGGCAATCGCAAAACCAGATCCTCATCCTCGAAGGCGTCAGCCCCGCCGCCGCCTACTTCGGCATCGTCCCCGATATCTCTGCCGCGCCCGTTTCCGTGCGCCAGATCAGCGACGTACACGCCGGCGATACCAAAATTATCTGGGAAAAGCCCCTCGACATCACGCCTTCCAAAGTCCCCACAGACTTTCAAATCTTCGCTCACGACAAATGGAAAGGCGCGCCCCTGCTGGCAGGCAAACGCACCGCCCAGGGTGCCATTCTTTGGTTGGCCGTTCCACCCGGCGCAACCGGCATCGAACGCTTCCCCTATCTGCTGCATGCGCTCGTCGATTTAGGCTGGAGCGCTCCCGCCCAAACCACCACCCTCTGGGCCTTCTTCGATTCCGCCTATCGCATCCGTGCCGATCCCGCTTACCTGGCCCGCCGCTGGCGCAAAGCCGGAGTCGGCGTCCTGCACGTCGCCGGCTGGCACAATATGGAGCCCGACGCCACCCAGGACGACTACCTGAAACGCCTGATCGAAGCCTGTCACCAGAACGCCATCTCGGTCTATGCCTGGCTCGAACTGCCGCACGTCAGCGAAAAATTCTGGGCCGATCATCCAGCTTGGCGCGAAAAAACCGCCGTCGGCCAAGATGCCCAGCTCGACTGGCGCAAGCTCATGAATCTCCAAAACGAAGCCTGCCGCCAAGCCATCGCGACCGGTATTTCTACTCTTCTCGACCGCTTCGATTGGGATGGTGTGAACCTCGCCGAACTCTACTTCGAATCGCTCGAAGGCGCTCAAAATCCAGCGCGCTTCACCCCCTTCAACAACGACGTTCGCGCGGAATTCAGCCGGCAAGCGGGCTTCGATCCTAAACTTCTCTTCGACAACGCCTCTCCCTATAGCGCCGCCGCAAACAAAGACGCGCTCCGCAAATTCCTCGACTACCGCGCCGGACTCGCCGCACGCATGCAGCGTGACTGGCTCGCTCTGATGGATCAGTCGCGCCGCTCGAAGCCCTACCTCGATGTCGTTCTTACCCACATCGATGATCGCTTCGATCCCAACATTCGCGACGAATTAGGCGCGGACGTCGCCCGCACCTTACCGCTCATCGCCGCCCGCAAAGACACGCTCCTCGTCGAAGATCCCGCCCCGCTGTGGGCTCTCGGTCCGGAGCGCTATGGCCGCCTCGCCGAAAAATATCGCCTGCTCTCCCCCGACCAAAAACAGTTCGCTGTCGACATCAACGTCGTCGAGCGCTATCAGGATGTCTATCCCACCAAAAAGCAAACCGGCGTTGAGTTATTCGAATTGCTCCATCAGGCCGCTGTCTCCTTCGGCCGCGTCGCCCTCTACTTCGAAAACTCGCTCGAAAAACAGGATCTGGCTCTGATCCCTGCGGCCGCCACCAGCGCTCACACGGAACAAACCGCTCCCGACGAGATCAAAATCGAATCGCCCGACGTCACCCGCATCGTCTGGCAAGGTCCCGCCGAAATCGATGGCCGGCCCTGGCCCATCCAGGACGCCAATTCCATCCTCGCTCCGGAAGGCCGCCACCGCCTCTCCGCCGGTCTCGCAACGCCCGCTCTCACCCTCCGCGATTTCAACGGCGTCATCCATTCCGCTACCGTCAATTCCAAACAGCTCAACCTCGCCTATCAAAGCAAAACCCGCGCCATCGCGCTCCTGAATTCCGCCGTCTCGCAAATCGACGTCGACGGCCAGCCCTTCCCCCATGCCAGCTCGGGAGCGCTCCTGCTTCCCTCCGGCCAGCATCTCGTTACCTTCTCGCGATAAACTGTTCTCCCATGCCGCCCTCGCGCCGCCATCTGCTGGCCTCTCTGCCCCTGCTCGTCTTACCCGCCGAGCCCGACTCTCCCCCCAAACTCAAAATCGTGGTGACCGGCGGTCATCCCGGCGATCCCGAATGCGGCTGCGCCGGAACCATCGCCCGCTACACCGACCTCGGCCATGACGTTGTTCTGCTTTATCTCAACCGCGGCGAAGGCTACTGCCGCGGAGCCGACCCCAGCCAGTGCGGAAGGGTCCGCACCGCCGAAGCGCAAAAAGCCTGCGAAATCCTGAAAGCGCGCCCCGTTTTTGCCAACCAGTACGACGGCCGTCCCATAGTCGACAACGCCCACTACGACGAATTTCGCCGCCTCCTCGACGCCGAGCACCCCGATATCGTCTTTGCCCAATGGCCCCTGGATCAGCACCGCGACCACCGCGCCCTATCCAACCTGGTACTCGACTCCTGGCTGCGCAGCGGGCAGCGCTCCGCTCTGTACTTCTACGAAGTCGCCGACGACACCATGATGTTCAATCCCGCCGAATATGTCGACATCACAACGGTAGAATCCCGCCGCCACGCCGCCTGCTACGCCCACGCTTCCCAACAACCCGAAAAGTGGTACCCCGCCCAAACCGAAATTACCCGCTTCCGCGGACTCCAGAGCGGCCACCCACAAGCCGAAGCCTTCCTGCGCCACTGGCAAAGCAAACCCGCTCTCCTCCCCTAACTACTATCTGGCGCAAAATTCAAGAATGCGCTTGCCGGCGCCGGCTGGCCATCAATTCCCCACGCTAAAGTTTGCCCCCGCCGTCGCATGCTGACCGCTCACCGATGTAACCCGCACTTCCACGATATGCGCTCCATTCGAAAGCACCGTCGTATCGACCGGAAAATTCCAGCCGACATTCGGACATCCGATTCTTCCCGGGAACGCCGCGCACACATCGGGCCGCAGCCCCTCATAACTCGCATTGCCCAGCACCACGCCATCCACCAGCACACTCACACTCGCAATTGGTTCGTTGTCATCAATCGCCCAACCCCCGAAATTCGCCGTGCCGCCCAAAGCCGCCGCTTGTGCGCTGGGAAAACCAATACCTATTCGGATTGGACTCCCCGATTGATTCGCCACCTGAAAGGAAGACGTAACCGTTGTGTTCCGGCCTGCACTGTTCGTCACCGTGACCGTCGGCGAGTGCGTTCCATCCGCCAGCATGTTCGTATCGAGCGCGTAGTGCCAGCCGACATTCGGACAGCCGGTTTTCCCTGGATACACCGCGCACACATCGCTGCGATTGCCTCCATAAGAGGCGTTCCCGAAAGCCACGCCATCTACCGCGATCTGAACTGTCTCGATGCCCGTATTGTCATCGAATGCCCAGCCCCCGATGTTTGTGGAACCCTTGAGTGCTCCCGAGCTTGCGTTCGGAAAGTCCACACTGACGTGACTGGGATTGGCGCTGCTCCAGTTGGCCACCGTGAACGGAAAAGAAGCAATCGAATTCGGCGGCTGGGATAAAAAGAACCCAGACGCGTTAAACGCCACTACGTCCAGCGAATGCGGACCATTCCCGAGCGTACGTGTATCCACTTGCACGAACCAGGCTTGAGAATAAGTGGTCAATCCCTGCGAAGGACAGTTATTCGACGAGAGCAGGAACGCCATCTACCGCAATCAACACATTGGAAATTGGGTTTCCCTCTGCCAACGCTTCTACCTGAACCCTCGTCAATCCCTGCAGCGGCGCCCCCGCCGTTGATTCCAGAATCGTCAGCGACCGATCCTGGTGCCATTGCCGCTGGGAGTAAACGTTACGCCAATCGTGCAGCTCGCGCCGGAAGCTATGGTCTGGCCATTATTGCTGAACCCAAAATCACTAAGCGTCCCGCTGTTGATGCTTACCGAGTAGATCGAAAGCGAGCCGGTTCCCGTGTTATGAACCCTCACCATTTGTGCCGCCGATTGCGTACCCACGTGAAGAGGCGCAAAACTCAGAGCACCTGGCGCAAAGGTTCCTGTGGAAACGCTTGTCCCGGACAGTTGAATGTTCTGCGGCGAGTTCAGAGCGTTGTCGCTGATCGTGAGCGCAGCGTAGTTTCCGCCTGCCGCTTGCGCCGAAAAAATCACATTCACCTGTCAGCTGACGCTCGAGGCTAGTTGCGTCGGGCAATTGTTGGTCTCGCTGAATCCGCCCGGGTTGCTCCCTGTAATCGCGATGCCCGAGATCGACGTTGCCGCGGTACCGGTGTTCGTAAGAGTAACCGCCAGAGGTGCCGAACTAGCGCCTTCCGCCACATTCCCGAAAGAGAGGTAATTCGTCGCAGCAACCAGCTGCGCATCCACCGCCCCAGTCCCGCTCAACGAGATCTGCTGTCTCACATCCCCCCATTCAGTGCGTTGTCGGTTAGCGTCACCGTGCCGGTAACTTGTCCCACTGTGAACGGCCCATACGCAATCGACACTTCGCATTCCGAACCGGTGCCCAATATCGTCGCCGAACTGCAATCCACGCCGCCGGAAGCCTTCATAAAGCCTTCGCTGAGATTCAATCCGGAGAACGCAAGCGTCGCGTTTCCTGAGTTCAACACCCTGGCCAGACTCGTACTACTCACCAATCCCGGTGTGGTGACCGGAAAGTCCAACAGCCCCGCTGGCTCGTGTAACTCCAGAATGTACTGAAATTCCGACAAGTACACGCTGCCATCCGCGGCGATTGCCACCGCAGAAGGATTAAGCGGCACGCTGGTCGAAACCGCACCTTGCGGGCTATTCATCAAAGGATTACTCGCATAGCTGCCGGCTACGGTCACGATATTCTGCGATGCCTGGTCTACTCGCCTGACAAGCTGGCTATCTGCGATGTAGAGGTTACCGCCCGCGTCCACCGCGATCGCGTTCGGCGCACTCAGATTGGCGCCGGTCGCCGCGGCGGTAAACGCCACGTTGGACTCTCCGGCAGGCCTGGCCCTAGACAGCTCTGGAGACTTGTACATCGCGGACAGCGTCAACAACGTGATCCGGAAAGTGAGCCCAGCGGGCGTGATTTCAACGGTGGCGGGAACCGGAGCACAGGCAACGGGCAACACACCGAACGGGGAGGGCGGCGCGGCGACCGAGGCGCCGTCACCCGTGTAGCCGGCCGCGCTCGTGCCTGCCACCGTGCTCACCGTTCCGTTCTGTGTATTCAGCTCGCGCACCACGTTGTTTCTTGAATCCGAGATTTAGAGATGCCCGCTCGCGTCGATCACTAGCCCCGTGGGACCGCTCAATTGCGTCGCAGTTGCTGTCCCGCCGAGCACCGTCGAAATAGTCCCCGTCAGTCCATCTACTTTTTGCACGGCGTTGTTTTGCGAGTCTGCGATGTAGAGATTTCCAAGCCCGTCCACTGCCAGACCTCGCGGCTCGTCAAGACTCGCCGCCGTAGCGGCCGCTCCGTCCCCTGTATATCCGGCTTGATAAGCGTGCCCGGCGATCACACGCGCCGTCGTCGGTCCCGCCTGCAACTCGTAAACAACATTGCCGGTCCAATCCGAAAAGAACAGGTTCCCGCTTGCATCTAAAGCGAGACCCGCGGGATTGATGGCCTGCTATGAAAGCTTATCGATCACGGCCGGTGAAATCGATACTTGCGGACTGCGACCCGTGCCTGAAACCAGCATTGTGGCCAGCACGCTCCCCGTTCCATCCGTCACCACGACCGCATCTTGCCGGACCCCGGGAAATTTTGGTGAAAAGGTAACCGTCAGGCTGCACGACGTAGCACCGTTACCGCAGCTTGCCAGTCCAGCCTGGAATTCCTGCCCGTCTCGCAAATAGATTGCCGGTTGCGTGGCAGCGCCCGCCAGGTTCAGCGTCAACGTCTGTGCTGTCGACGAACTCCCCACAGCAATGGAACCGAAATCCGTCGGAGTCGCCAGCTGCTGCGTCAAGCCCAACCCTGCAAAGACCACCAACAGCCCAGATAAAGAAATAAAGCGCACATCCCCCCCGACAC
The DNA here is from genome assembly GCA_965277435.1 of Bryobacteraceae bacterium. Classification (GTDB taxonomy): domain Bacteria; phylum Acidobacteriota; class Terriglobia; order Bryobacterales; family Bryobacteraceae; genus Bog-105. The sequence continues at coordinate 1,431,495 of OZ255821.1, forward strand.
TTTGGGTGGGTATATGCCAAGATTTCTCTCAGTCCAATCTTCGCCAATACCTCAAAACAGACTGCCCGCCACCTGCTCCGCCACGTCGCGCGCCTGTTCCAGCCACCGCGCTCGCTCTTTCGACGTCAACCGCACCAAAAAAGCCCGCTCCCGCACCCGGCTCACAATCAACTCGGACGACGCCTTCTCGCAAGCCACTGCCTCGTTCCCAATCCCCCGCAACACAATTCCATGCGACCCGCACTGTTCCAGATAATGGCCGAACTGCTTCCGATGATCCATCATCGCGATCACTTCAATGCGCACACTCGCGGTCGCATTCGAGAACTCACAAGCGTTCCCGGAAACATGTTCCGTCAGCGCTGATCCCACCACGCCCGAAACCGTCGCCGTATTCACCCACGGACATACTTCCTCGCCGTGCGTCGCAACTGCCAGCAACAGGAACAACAAACACTTCAACGCAGTGGACCGGCCTTGAGAATCTTTCCGCCCTCCTCGACCACATACAACCGGTTAACTTCCAAGTTAGTCAGTCGATCCACCTGCCCGCTCAACCACCGCAACTCCACCGAGTCGACCTTTGCCGCTTCATCCAGGCCAAAATGCATCCGCATGTCATTCTGCGAAAAATAACTGCCGCCGCTGCGCAACTCGTCGATCTGCACCAGCGGTTTGGCTGCATCCGGCTTCGTCTTGGCCGTCACCGTAATCCGCGTGCCAATGCCCGACCGGTTCGATTTCACACCCACCAGCTTGATCTTGATCCAGTTCCGCTTCAGCGTCGAATCGCAGCGCAGCATCTGCGGGATCGCATTCACGCAATTCACCGCAATATCCATATCGCCATCGTTATCCCAATCGCCAAACGCACATCCCCGCGCCGGGGCGTTCTCGAGTATCCCGGGTCCACCCTTCTCCGTTACTTCCTCAAACCGTCCATTCTGCAAATTTCGATAAAGATACTTATGCTCGGCATACTTTAAATCCGCATTCGACTTGTCCACTTCCGGATACACATGCCCGTTCGACATCAGAATGTCGAGCCAGCCGTCGTTGTCCATATCGAAAAATCCAACGCCCCACCCCAACAGCCGTGTGTTCACACCCAGTCCGCTAGGGTACGTCCGGTCCTCAAACGAACCATCGCCCAAATTCGTATACAAAGAATCAGTGTCACCTGCGAAATTGGTCTTCGCAATGTCGAACGTGCCGTCCCGGTTGTAATCGCCAATCGTCACGCCCATGCCGGCCTGCGGTTTTCCTTCCGGCGACAACGCCGCCCCCGATTCCACGGCAATATCCCTAAATGTGCCATCTTTCTGGTTCTGATACAGCGTCGCGGTACTCGAATCGTTCGCCACATAAATGTCCGGCCAGCCATCGTTGTCCAGATCCGATGCCGCGACGCTCAATCCATACGTCCCGCGCGTGTTCCAGATGCCGGCCTTCTCGCTCACATCGATGAATGTGCCGTCGCCATTGTTGCGATACAGAATATTTTTCCCGCCCGCCAGTCCCGGTGGACCGCACGCCACCAGCATCCCCTTGTAAGTACACGGTCCCGCCTCGGGCGGCGGCGCAGTCTTCAGGTCAAAATCCACATAATTCGCCACAAACAAATCCAAGTGGCCATTCCGGTCATAATCGACAAACGTGCAGCCGGTATTCCATCTTGTCTTCGGCCCGGGCTGCTGTAACTTGGCCTGCTCTGTAACATCGGTGAATGTGCCATTGCCATTATTCCGGTAAAGCACATTCTGGCCGTAGTAAGTTACAAACAGGTCCTCGTTCCCGTCGTTATTGTAATCGCCCACGCAGCAAGCCTGCCCCCAACCGGTGCGGTGTTCCAGGCCCGACCCCTTTGTTACATCGGTAAACGTGCCATCGCGATTATTTTTGAACAAACGGCAATGCGGTTGATCGCCGCCCGGAAATCCCTCCAGCCGCCACCCGTTCACCAGGAAAATATCGAGCCAGCCATCATTGTCATAGTCATAAAAGGCCAGCCCGCAACCGGTAGTTTCCAGCAGAAACTTATTCTTGTGCTCGCCGCCATAAATCGTTTTGACATTCAAGCCGCTCTCTTTAGCCACGTCGACAAAGCTCACCCCCAGCGGAGTGCCTTCAATCGGAGACTTCGGCCCCTTCGCCGCCGGACGCGCTTTCGCCGAATACTCCCGCTCGCTCGGCCCCGGCAACTTCACCTGCTGCCCCAGCAGACTCTCCAGCGGAAGCACCAAAGCACTCCGCAGCAACGACCGCCGGTTAATCATACGCATAAATACTACTGTGGGGTAGGCTTGAGCCCGCCATCCTTATGCATATGCCACGGGACGCTCTCATTCGAAAGTTCCGGATGCTTCCGCAAAAAATCCAACGAGTAAGTCGGCGCACCCGGATCCACCTGCTTTGTAGCAAACAAAGCCGCCTGCTCGGCCGCCTTTTCTTTCTGCCCCACTCGCCGGTACAGAATCGCCAGGTTGTAATGAGCCGCCACATCATCAGGATCGATCGCCTGCAGCGCCTGAAATTGCAGAATCGATTCTTCGTATTGATGTTGTTGATAGTAAGAAATCCCCAGCTCACGCCGCGCATCGCGTGATTGTGGATATTGCTCCACCACTAATTGCAAATCCGCGATCTCGGCATCTGGATTCGCCGACCGCCGCTCCACAATCGCCAGATAATAAAGCGCCCGCGCATTGTTCGCGCTTAGTGCCAGCGCTTTCTCCAGACTCGCCCGAGCTTCACTGTACTTCTCCCACTCAATGTAAGTCAGTCCAACGTTGATTAATCCATCCGCATAATCAGGACGCAGCTTTGTAACTTCATTGAAGGCCTGAATAGCCTCCGCATACTGTAACTGATCAAGATAGGCAATCCCCAGATTATTCCAGCGCATCCAATCGGGATTATCTCGCGGCAGTGGAGCGGTCAGCGCGTTCTCTCCCAGCTGTAACGTCCGGCTTCGCGCCGCCAGCTCAATCAACGGATATGCCGGATGATCCTTCCCGAGAACATTGTTCAAATAACTTTGCCTCAGATGCCGGTAATTCACGCGCGCCGTCGCCGTCAGCGGACCGCACGCATCCGCCGGAATGTGAAACTGATACCGCACCAGTGCCGAACGTCCCGCCTGAATTGTGTTGTCATACGCCATCGAATGGATCGTCCAGACTTTGTGGTTATCCACAAACTCGCCCTGCATATTCACCGGCCTGTTGGTAAAGCTGTGCGCCCCCTGATCGATCATCCCGTCCGGCTGGATAAACCCGCTGTGATAGATCTCCTTCCCACGTGCATCGCTCACTGAAAACTCCACTCGCGTCTCATAAAGGTCGCGCACTTCCGGTACTAGCGAGTGGCCGATGTTCTTGTTCTGGATCACCACCAGCATCTCCACGTCTTTGCCGGGCTTCAGCTGAAAAGGAACCGACCCAAGCGGCGCCGCCATCGCCGACCCTTCCTGCTTCACGGCAAACAAATCCACGTTCAGATAATTGCCCGACTGCAAAAACTGAATAGTCTTCTCTAACTGCTCGGCAAATCCGTAGTAAAACGGAACCGCCGTGTTGCCCGCCGGCCAGCGATGCGACGCCAGCGTCCCATTCTTCGTGCCATAGTCGTGCAACTTAGCCGCCTCACGCGGCATATGGCAGCTCTGGCACGTCTTGAAGTCCGCCGAGTAAAACGTCAATGGATTGCGCTTCGAAAATTTCGAGTTCTGCCATTCGTCGTAACTCGTGAACGCTCGAATCCATTTATAGTCATTCAGCGCGTGTGGCAGATTCGCTTTATGACACGCCGCGCAGAATTCCGGCGACCGGTACAGATTCTTCATCACCGCCTTCGAGTGCCTGTCCGGATGCTGCATAATTTCCTCGTAAGGCACTTCCCCTGGAATACGCGCCCCGTTTTCATCCGTCATCACCGCCGGCACGCCCATCACAAAACTGCCATTGCCCAGCGTCGACTTCAACGCTTGCACCGAGTGGCAAGTCGTACACGTCAGCCCATCCTGATCGAACCGCCGGTCCACCTGCGCGCCCGGTGTCAAAGCACCCGACAGCACCCCGATCGGGTTATGGCAGCTGTCGCAATGCCGCGTGTATTCGATGCCCTTCGTCTGCGCCAGAATGTTTACGCTCGTGCGATAAAAGGGTGTCCGGAACGAATTCGAGTGCAGCGACTGCCGCCAGTGGCTGTACGCTTCCTCATGACAATGCCCGCAATACTGCGCACTAGGAAACGCCCCCGGCTGAATAAATCCGCCGCTCTGCAGCGACGCATTCCCCGGCGCAGCCACACTGTCTTTACCAAACGGATAACTGTAACTCGCTCCGACTTTATCGGAATAACCATCCCGATTCGATTGCGCAAAGGAGAAGAATCCCAGCAAACCACCGGCCAGGATTACCGTCCCTTTCCGCCACCACATCATCCCAAAAACCTCGATGAGTTATTCTCTCATTTCGGAACCCGCCCTTCACTTACCAGTACGCTAGAGTCTGAGAGCTGCCATGGACTGGTCAGAATGCCCCTTGGTAGAAATGTCGCCTGATCGCCTTGACAACCGGCCGGTGATCAGGAACTCGCGTGTCGCCGGCGGATAGAGTAGTTGAATGCGCCGAACTTGGTGAGACGCCGCAAGAGATCGCCTCCGACTATCGGCTGGGGCTCGCTGACGTGAAGCATCGCTGGCATATGCAGCCAAACACCAAACAGCTTCTCTCGCCGCTTGAAGCGGGTTCTCTTCGACCATAACGCTCTCCTGCGCGATTAGGCTTTTTTGGAAAGGGTGCGAAGTTGAACTCGCCGATCAAATCGGTTGGGCTAAAGTCTCCAACGGAAAGCTCCTCGCGATGGCAGAGGAGAACTGTTTCAACGTCCTCCTGACCGGCGATCAAAGCTATACGATACGAACAGAACATCTCCGACCGAAAGATCGGTGTTGTTTCAATGTCCGATAACCATTGGAACATCGTGAAAGAGTACGTGCCGGCGATTATCGAAGCAGTCGAAAACGTAAGGCATGGCGAAGTTTTGCCGGTTTACTGCGGTAAGTTTATCCCGCGCAAGTTTAGAAAGCCGGGTGGCCGCGAAGAGTAGCAACCATCATTACCGCGCCCGCCCGTTCGGCGCGTCCTCCACCGTATAATCTGCCGGTACTTGAAACAACGCCGCATTTGGTTCACCCCGTCGCACATTAGTCAGCGTGTAAGTCGATTGCCCCCATCTCGGATCGTTGTGCGTCGACCTGACCACCACCTGCAGATCGGGCGCAGTCCATACTTCGCTCTTTTCTATAATCGGCTGCGAGTTCCCAATGGTACCGGCCGGGATCGTTCGCGTAACACTCTTACCAGTCGCATTGATGCCACCGATGGTTTGCTGCCCCAGGTCCGTCTCCAACCGGCTGTCTTTCGCATCCCCTTCGAAAGGTGGTCGCATCCCTTCCCGTCCGCCATTGCGCGGCTTCAATGCCCGCCGCATGGCTATCTTTTTCGCCGGATTCAACACATACGTGTATCCAGCCACTGGATCAGCGATAAAAGTAATTGCGATCGAACCACCCTGAGCCCAGGGTCCACCTTCGATCGTTTCCTGCGAGTAGGTACGTCCCTGGCTGTCGCGCGACACATGCCCGCTCGTCGTGCGCGCGATCGTATTCCCGTCCATCAATGTCTGCTGCATGGCATTGGTCACGTCCGCCGAATACGGCTGGCCCGTCACCACCTTGCCCGGACGCATGCCGCCAAAGGCCATCGGGCCCCCCGCGAAACCATGCGGCGCCGGACCACGCATACCCGGGCCACCCATGCCCGGACCGCCCGGCGATTGTGCAAAAAGAGGAACGCACACGACACAGAGCAACCCTGCCAAAAAAACAGCTATCTTCATACCAGATCTCCCTGCAGATCAAAAACACTCGTTTCCTAAAGATTCCTATTCGGCGCTCAACACGTGCACTCCCAGTGGTTGGCCATCGATCCCGAGCACGACGTTAGCCAGCACTGTGCGGTCTCCCGAGTTGCCCGCTGCGACCGGTTGAAAGAAAATTCCCGCCGCCGCCAGCGACGAGACCGGTACCTGCATCTCCACAATCCGCGGCGCATTCATCGGTAATTCCGGATTGGAATACGGGAGCGCAATAAAGCTCTCTCCATTCACATCAAAGGACGTCGTATGGGCAGCAGCACTCACTACCGGCCGGGAGGTCTCGGCAACCGGTCTCTGCCGGGGACGCGGCGCAACCAAAATGCCTAGCGCCAGCGTCGCCGCCACTGCCATTCCCCACATAAACCGCTTCATCACTTTGGGTGTACTGGCGCTCTCGGAACGGAACGCCGCAACGAGTCTGTCCCTGGTCGCGGTCGCCTCTCCCATAGGCTGTACGCCCACTAGGCCATCGACTCGAAACGACAACCGCGCGAACTCATCCCGTTTCCGCCGGCACTCCTGACACGTCATCACGTGCGCCCGCACCTGCGCATATTCCGCTTCTGCCAGTTCGCCATCCAGGTAGCGGATCAGCGTGCCGTTCGCCAGATGATGCGCGTCCTTCATAGGGCCTCCTTCAGCCGTTCCAGTCCCCGTTGCACGTGTTCCGCGACGGTCGAAACGGAGAGACTCAGCGCTTCGGCGATCTCACGATACTTTAGCCCCTGTGAACGCAGCACCAGGCAGTTTCGCTGCGCCGCACTCAGCTGTTGCATCGCTCCTTCCAGCCGTTCTGCCTCTTCCCGGGCCAGCATCGTTTCTTCCGCGCTCGCCGCCGGTGCAATCGGATCCGTTCGCATCGCCATCTCGTCCCACGCTTTGGTATGCGCTGAGTGAAACGAAAGCTGCATATTACGGGCCAGGTTATGCGCCACTCGGTAGAGCCACGCCCGCAAATGGCTCTGATCTCCACCCGCCAGCAAATGCTGATGGAGCTTTAGGAAACTTTCCTGAACCGTCTCTTCCGCCGTCGCCGCATCCATCCCGAGGTACTGCAAGTAGCGGCGCAGCGAAATCTGCTCCCGGTCGTACAAACCCAAAATCAATTCGCCGTTTGACGTCTCGCAGCGTCCCTCACCCCAATTTGCCGCCGTCGCATCTAATGCCTTCGCCGCCGTCATGGGGTTATTTTCGCGAGGGCCACAAGAGAGTCTCGTTGGGGAGTTGCACTAGGGGTTGTAAGACTCCCTCGTGGCCTGCCGTCTCGCATGCTATGTACTCGTAAAACAATTCCACCCGCCCGTTTTCCGGGTTTCCGCAGAAAAAATGTGGGATTTTATTCGTCCGTGCGTCTCTCGTCTACAATCGCACAAGCGGAACATGAGGATGGGCAACACAGACAGCGCCGGCGTACCCGATTTGCAGTACCCGATCGGAAGATTCCAACCGCCCGACGACATCGACCCCCAACAGCGCGCCTCCTGCCTTTTGTCGCTAGAGCAACTGCCTGCCCGCTTGCGTTCCGCCGTCGCCGACCTGAGCCCGGCGCAGCTCTCCGCCACCTATCGGCCCGGCGGCTGGACCATCACCCAACTGGTCCACCACATCGCCGACAGTCACATGAACGCCTACACGCGTTTCCGCCTCGCCCTGACCGAACACGCACCCACCATCAAGCCCTATCGCGAGGCCGACTGGGCTGAACTCGAGGATGCCCGCTCGGCGCCTATTGAGCTCTCGCTCGTTTTACTCGAAGCGCTCCACACGCGCTGGATCCTGCTCGCCAGATCCACCAGCAGTGAAGACTTCCACCGCTGCTACCTGCATCCCGAGTTAGGCGAAACCTCGCTCCACCACGTCCTGTGTCTCTACGCGTGGCACGGCGAACACCACCTCGCCCACATCCTCTCCGTCGCCCGCTAGGATATTCGCCCCACCTTCCCAATCTCAAAGTGCCCCGCCACTTCCTGAAACGCCCGAATCTGTTCCGCCTCCCAACTCGCCTCTTTCGCTAATTCCTGCGCCATCAGCGATGCCACCCGTGGCGCACACTCCAATGCCGCGTTCACATTCAAAAACAACGCCCGCGTACGCCGCGCCAGCACATCGTCCACCGTACGCGCCATCTCGGAACGGACCGCCCAAATCACCTCGGCCCCCGTATACGGCAGCGCGGCCGTCAAAGGCTGAGCCAGCGCCGCATCCTCCCGCATCAACTTCTGAATCGCCGGCGCATCCGAGCCATAAAACGAAAGCGCCGCGAACTTCGCCGCTTGTCCATGAAACCCATGTATGTTCAGCTGCCGGGTCACACACTGCTTATCCGGCAGCTTCGCGAGCGTGGCCGCATGATTCACGCAATCCTCCGCCATATGCCGGTACGTGGTCCACTTCCCGCCCGTAATATTCAACAATCCCGATTCATCGATGTGAATCGTATGGTCGCGCGACAATGCCGCCGTGTTCCCCGAATCACTCGCCTTCACCAGCGGCCGGATGCCCGTAAACACACTCAGCACGTCGCTCCGCGTCGGAGCTTTGTGCAGATACTGCGCCGCCGTCGTCAGAATAAATTCGATCTCTTTCTCCATCGGCGCCGGTTCCAGCACTGCTTCCGGAATCGGCGTGTCCGTCGTTCCCACCACCGTATGCTCATGCCAAGGTATCGCGAACATCACCCGCCCGTCGCTCGTGTGCGGCACCATAATCGCTGACTGCCCTGGCAGAAACGAGCGATCGAATACCAGATGTATGCCCTGGCTCGGTGAAATCATCGGCTTTACGTTCCCGTCTGACAGCCTGCGCAAATGATCCGTGAAAGGTCCCGTCGCATTGATCACCACCTTGGCAGCGATCTCGAACTCACGGCCCGATTCCAGATCTTGCGCCGTCACGCCATTCACAAATCCGTCGGCATCTTTGCTCAGCGCAGATACCGGCGCATAGTTCAACAGCGTAGCCCCTTGCTCATCCGCTGTCGTCACCATGTTGATCAAGAGCCGGCTGTCGTCGAACTGGCCGTCGTAATAAATCACCCCTCCGCGCAGCCCGTCTTGCTTGATCGTCGGTAGCCGTTCCAGCGTCTCTTCCTTCGATAAAATCTTCGACGACCCAAACCCGTACTTGCCCGAAAGCAGGTTGTACACTTTCAACCCAAGCCCGTAAAACGGCGCTTCCCACCAGTCATAATTCGGGACCACGAACGCCAGATCACTCACCAGGTGCGGCGCGTTCTGCCGCAGCAGGCCGCGCTCTTTCAGCGCCTCCATCACCAGCGATACGTTCCCCTGTTCCAAATACCGCACTCCGCCATGCACCAGCTTCGTGCTGCGGCTCGAAGTTCCTTTTCCAAAATCGCTCTGCTCCAGCAGCAGCGTGTTATAGCCGCGCGAAGCCGCATCGATCGCCACGCCCACGCCCGTCGCGCCGCCGCCCACGATCACCATGTCCCATTCGCCGCGATGCCCCTCAAGGCGCTTCACCATGTCGGTCCGCGTCATTTGCCGCCGGCTCCGCTCTTTGACTTTTCAGCTGGTTCTTCCCATCCCTTCGCTCGCTCAAGCGCCTGCGCCCATCGCTCCTTCAACTGCGCTATCTCGCGATCCGGTTCTCGCGGATGAAACGTCTTATCCACCTTCCAGTACGCCTTGATCTCTTCCTTGTCTTTCCAGAAACCAACCGCCAGCCCCGCCAGATATGCGGCCCCCAATGAAGTCGTTTCCGTTATCGCCGGTCGTACCACCGGTATGCCCAGCAGATCTGCCTGAAACTGCATCAGCGTGTCGTTGCCCACGGCGCCCCCATCCACCCGCAATTCTTTGATCGGCATGCCGGAATCATCCTGCATCGCCTGCATCAGATCTGCCGCTTGAAACGCAATGCTTTCAAGCGCCGCGCGCGCAATGTGTCCCGCCGTTGTTCCGCGCGTGATCCCGATGATCGTCCCGCGCGCATACGGATCCCAATGCGGAGCGCCGAGCCCGGTAAAGGCCGGTACCAGAAACACGCCGCCATTATCCGCCACCGTGCGCGCCAGCGCTTCCACTTCTTCCGACCGCCGAATGATGCCCAGTCCATCGCGCAGCCACTGCACCACCGAACCTGCCACGAAAACACTGCCTTCGAGCGCGTATTCAATCTGTTTGTTGATTTGCCAGGCGATAGTCGTGAGCAGCCGGTGTTGCGACTCCACCGCTTTCTTCCCCAGATTTTGCAGCAGAAATGCGCCGGTCCCATAGGTACACTTTGCCTGCCCCGGCTCGAAGCAGGTTTGCCCGAACAGCGCCGCCTGCTGGTCGCCCCCAATGCCCGCGATCGGTACGTCCCCAAGCCCCAGCGTGGTCGACACCTTCGCATACTTTTCACTCGACGAGCGCACCTCGGGCAGCAAACTTTCCGGGATCTTCATGGCCGCAAGCAATTCTTTGTCCCACGCGCCTTGCTGGATGTTGAACAGCATCGTACGGCTGGCATTCGTGGCGTCAATGATATGCGAGTGCCCGCTCGTCAGGTTCCACACCAGCCAGCTATCCACCGTGCCAAACGCGAGCTTTCCCGCCTCCGCTTTTTCCCGCGCGCCCGCCACGTTCTCGAGCAGCCACATAATCTTGCTGGCCGAAAAATAAGGATCGATCAACAGACCCGTCTTCTGCCGGATCGTATCCTCCAAACCCTGCTCGCGTAACTCGCTGCAAATACCCGCCGTCCGCCGGTCCTGCCAGACAATCGCGTTGTGGATCGGCCGCCCAGTCGACCGGTCCCATACGATCGTGGTCTCGCGCTGATCCGTGATCCCCAGCGCCACCAGGTCTCGCGGCCGCGCCTGCGCCCGGCTCAACGCCTCCACCGCCACACTGATCTGCGACGACCAGATTTCTTCGGGATCATGCTCCACCCATCCCGCCCGCGGATAGATCTGCCCGTACTCTTTTTGCGCCGTGCCCCGCGCTATTCCCTCGTGGTCGTACAACACCGCACGCGAACTAGTCGTCCCTTGATCCAACGCCAGGATGTATTTCATCGACCCCGAACTCCCCAAGCTAGTTGTAGCTCATCGCGCCGCTTTTGCCTATGCGGGCTGTGGGCTGCGGGGCGGCTGCCGCCTAATGCTCGAACTCCATGGTCAGTTTGCCCGCCGGACCTCGATACAGTACTGCCAGATTCTTCAGCTTATGCTTGCCGTCTAACGGGAAATACAGGTACCCGCTCACCTCGTCCTTTGCTTCCTGCGTCGGCAGCTGCTTCGCGCGGAGCGCCTGCAAAAGCGCATCGTTTCCCTGGCTCTTGTTGTCCATCTTCGTGGAGGTGGTCTTCTCGGTCGGATTGCCTGGCGAGGCTCCGCCGCCTCCGCCGCCGCCCATCATGATGCCGCCCATGCCAAAAGTCTGGCCGGTCTTCTTCACTTTGGCCGCCGAATTGGTCACTACCAGCGCCCCTTGCCCCGCCAGTTCCTCCGGTTCGAAAGGCTTTGATCGCTCCCCGTCGTCATGCGCCAGCAAGATGAAGTCGTCCGGGTTTACTTGCACCGCTTGATCCGTCTTCGGCGTCACTCTTACCTGCAAAAGCACAATCCCTTTACCCGGATCCGCTCCAATCTTCTGCTTGACCTCGTCGGCATCCAGTACAATCGTCGCCACGATGTCCACTTGCTCGTTGCCCGCGCTGGTCGTCGGAGAGATGACCTTTTTCGCCGCAAAGGCGGCCGTCACAGAGAGCGCTATTACCCCCGCCGTACTGATCAAACGCATAACTCAGCTTCTCCCGTCCAGCCGGGAATGTCTCGCAGACCACTCAAATGAGTGCGAAGATAGCCGTAGGTGAGTGCGCGAAACATCATCCGGAACAATCCGCCGATCCAGGTGCGATCCAATCGGCCTGGATGGATTTCCCTTACAGTATCGCCGACTTTGGAGTCTAAAGAACAAATCGCGCAAGCTTTCCGTGCGCATCTCGGGCAACTTCCCGAGGGGCTCGCCGATGCTTTGCTGCTGGCAATGGACGAACTGGTCGGAAACGCCATCGAACACGGCTGTCACCTCGATCCCTGCGGTACCGTCGATGTATCACTCATCCGCACCAATCGCCTCATCTTGATTTATGTCCGGGATTATGGGGCCGGCTTTGCTATTGGGCAGGCCGGTCATGCCGCCATCAATAATCCGCCCAACAATCCTCTGCTGCATGCCGAGCTGCGCAGCCAAATGGGCTTGCGCCCGGGAGGATTTGGCATCATGCTCGCCCAGCAGGTGGCCGATGAACTGATCTACAACGAAAACGGCAACACCGTCCTGCTTATCAAGTATCTCGATCAGTCGGGGTCTCCGAAACCCGAAATCGAACTGCTAACGCCCTGAACCGGTACTTTCTTCGCCGCCGGTCTTCCCCTTCAAGTTGGCGTCAAAGAAATCGGTCATCATCTCGTACAGCGGCTTGCGGAGGGGGCCGCCCACGCCGTGCGACTTCTGCGGATACAGCTGCATGAAAAACTCTTTGTCCGCCCGTTCGAGCGCATTCGCCATCTGCATCGAATTCTGAAACAATACGTTGTCATCTTCGATGTTGTGCACGATCAGCAGTTTGCCCGACAGCTTGCCCGCGTTCTTCACGTTGGAACTTGCGTCGTATCCTGCCTTGTTTTCGTCCGGCGTGCCCATGTATCGTTCCGTGTAGATCGTGTCGTAATTGTGCCAGTCGGTTACCGGCGCACCGGCCACCCCCACCTTGAACACGTCCGGAGCGAGCAGCAGCGAGTGGATCGTCATATAGCCGCCGTAACTCCAACCCGTGATTCCCACCCGCTTCGGATCGACAAATCCCATTTGCAACAGGTGCTCGACGCCCAACTTCTGGTCCGCTACTTCCTGCTTGCCCAGTTTGTGATAGATCGGTGCTTCAAAAGCCGTGCCGCGGCCGCGCGATCCGCGGTTGTCCAGCTGCCAGACCACGTAGCCGCGATGCGCCAGCACCTGCTCCCAACTCAATCCATACCAGCGATTCCGCACGGACTGTACGCCCGGGCCTCCATAAACATAAACGATGGCTGGATACCTGGTCCCCTCGCGAAAGTTTGCCGGTTTGATCAGCCGCGCATATAACACCGTTCCATCCGCCGCTTTGACCTGTTCGATGTCCTCCGGCAGAAGCTGATACTCGTCTGCCAGCTTCGTATCGGCGGCCTGCAGTACAGCCTGCTGCTCTCCCCTGCCGTTCGCAACGATCGTCTGCTCGGGCTGCCGCAAGCTCGAATAGCTGTCGACGAAGTTTTCGCCGTTCTCACTCGCGTGAATCTCGTGTGTCCCTTCTGCTTGTGTAAGGCGCGAGCGCTCGCCGCCCGTCACCGGCACGCTATACAACTGCGTTTCGAGCGGACTTGCCTCCGACGATGTGTAGTACACCCGGTGTTGCGCTTCGTCGATTCCCGCGATGCTTTGCACTTCCCAATTGCCGCTCGTTAATTGCCCCAGCAACTCGCCCTTGTCCGAGTATCGATAGATATGCCGGAAGCCGCTGCGTTCACTGGTCCACAAAAACTCCGGGCTTGTCTTCAGGAAATACAAGTTGTCCGCCACCATCACCCAGGTCGTCGATTGCTCGTGCAACACCCGGCGGGAAGCGCCGGTGGCCGGATCGCAGAACAACAGGTCAACCTGGTCCTGCACCCGCGTAAAGCGCTCGACGGCGATCTGCGAAGAGTCGGGCAGCCATGCCACTCGTGCCAGCAACGCGTTCGTCTCATTGCCAGTATTCATCCACTTCGTCTCACCCCCGTCCGCCGCCACGCTGCCCAGCTTCACTAAGGCATTCGGCGTTCCTGCCTGCGGGTAGCGCTCCGGCTCAGCCAGCGCGCGCTCCCCGGTCAGGTCCGCCTGCGGATACATGAACTCATGGCTCACATCGAATTGCAGGTAAGCCACCTGTTTCGAATCCGGCGACCACCAGGCGGCTTTTCCCAGATCCAGCTCTTCCGGGTAGACCCAATCCAGCTGCCCGTTCAGCAGCGTGGCTGACCCGTCGTGCGTCAACTGCCGCACTATCCTCGTCTTTACGTTCAGTACAAATAGATTCGACTTCGACCGGTAAAGCACCTGCTTCCCATCCGGAGAGAGCCGCGGATCTTCTTCGTCGATATCTGTTTTAGTGATCTGCTCTACTTTGCCTTTCGCGTTGACGATGAACAAATCACCCCTGACCTCCGCCAGCAACTCGCGGCTATCCGGGAACCACTGGAAGGTGGATGAGGACACGCGCCGGTTTTGCCAGCCGAACTCTTTCGGCTCGGTCGACGTCACCGCCGCTTTCTCAAGCTTCTCCGGACGAAACCACTCCTTCGCTTTTCGCTCCGCCACCGGATATAGGTAAACCGCTCCGCCTTGCTCATAGAAAAATGCGCTTCCATCGGGTGACCAGGTCGGTGTAATCGCGCGGGTCCGGTGCTGTGCGACGAAGTCGTCGATCGTCACGGGCTTCTTCGCGCCGTCCTGCCCATAAGCGAAAAACGCGCAACTCAGCAACAGGAAAAGCGACCGGCGCAACATACGAATCAGCACTCTTGCAGTGTAATCGCTCTACATCGATTCTTCAGATTCTCGCGTTCTGATAGTGCTCAGGAGCCCGCAATGAAAAGGATTCTTATCGCGGCCGCTTGTGCGGCTGTTGTCCTCTCCGCTCAGGAGCAAAAACTAAAGCCAGTCGATGTGCCGTCCGTGGTCAGCGCCGCTCTGGCCAAAAAATATCCCAACGCGCACGTATCCGGCTGGACCAAAGAAGTGGAAGACGGGCGGACCACTTATGAAGCGTCAGTCACCGATCGCGCGGCCAGGCGCGATGTCGTTTTCAATGAGGCCGGCGTTTTGCAAGCCGTGGAACAGGCGATTCCGATGTCGGAACTTCCTGCCAAAGTAAAGCGCGCGGTAGAGGACAAGTACCCGGGGGCCGTGCTGCGTAAAGCGGAAAAGATCACCACCAACGATGAAACTCAGTACGAAGTAGCGCTCGGCAAAGCAGCGAAGAAGGAAGTGCTGTTGAGTGCGCAAGGGAAGGTTCTAAAAGAGGAATGACATCTGTGCGGTCGGAGTTTTTACCGTCCATAAAAGAAGTCGACGGGAATTACCGGTTTGGGCAGGAGGGGTGCGCGGGCCGCCGATCACGGCTGAATGACAATAAATCTAACGCTTTCGTTTCAATGACTTAGGGTAGTTACCGGGGAGGGCTGGAGAGGGCCGTTCGGGTATTCTTCCGATGCGGGGAAATGGGCGGACGAATGGGACAGAGACACGAACTTGAAAAAACAAGAAGAGGGAGCGATGGTAATAACGGGGTGGTTTGCGTATGTCAGATTCCCAGAATACTGAGGCCCAAACCGCCTTTTTTGGGCGGCATTTTCACTTCCTTGACAGTTTCAACATCCTTCTTGGGCTGCGGCACTTCCTGACTTTTTGCTTCCTGTTCAGGAGGCGCGATGGTTGCGGTCTCTTCGACGAGTGGCACACCTAGAGCCGTCAATGCGTGCACCGCTTTTGCGGCAATTTCAGGCGACGGGTCTTTCGTCAGATCACGCAACATCGGGACCGCTTTTAGATCAGCTAGAAACTGCATGCCCCAGACCGCTGCCTGCCGCATCATCGGCACGGATGATTGTCCCAGCGCGATGAGCTTGTCCAGAGCACCCTCTACGTGGAAGCGGTGCAATCCGATCAGTGCATTCACTAAAACCCGGTGAGCGGTGTCCGATAGCGCGGCCCGGAAGACCGCCACTGCGCCTGGTTCGTCGGATAGCCACAATGCTTCGAGCGCATTCGCCCGCACCCGGGGATCTTCCGACTTCATCTGGCGCTCGATGGCCGCTACATTCGGCCGCATTTCACAGAGCACCTTGGCCGCTTTTGACCGTACGTGCTGATCCCCGTGCAGTGTCAGCTCCCGGAGCCAGGGTAGTAAGACTTCCTGGTTGCCCGCGGCACGATATATCCTTAACGTGCGCTCCATCTGACCGAGACTCACCGCGCCTTTATACTCGGCCAGTTGGGCGCGCAGTTTCAATAAGAACTGCGGGTCCGAATCACGCAGGATCAAGGCCACCTTGACGGCCTCCGCATGATCGAGAAAGTGTGCATGAAGGAGCAATCCCACATAAGGGCTCGAGGCCACCATCCAGTAGCGCATCTTCTGCCAGGATGCATCCGCTCCGTGGTTGGCAATGTGCCGCAGGCAAGCGCGCGTCACTTCCACCGGGTTGGAATCCCGCAAACTGCGAAAGGCGGCCAAAAAACGGCCAGTATCGCACACCGCGAGTTCCAGCAGTTCCTCTTCTATAAGCGTCAGCTCCAGCTGATTCTCGTTTGCCATTGCTGTGACGCCGTTAGTCATGTCGTGATCCGCTGTTCGCTTCTCTTATCGGTGAACCAGGCCCGCGGTATAGAGTGTTTTTTATCGCTCCAGGAACAAACCTGGAAATAAAAGCCAAAGCCGCAGCACTCACTTGTAGCAAAATACCTGGACCCTGCTCGCGCCCTCACTGCCGGGGAAAAGGATGAGAAGATTTGGACAATTCGCAAACTCAGCTTACTGGCCTGCAAAAAGCTGCCATCCTGCTCGTTACACTCGGTCCGATCGAGAGTGCCGCCGTTCTTAAGCACATCACGGAGGAAGAGGCGAACCAGCTCGCCCGCGCTGTTGCGCAGCTGGAGCGCGTTTCCCCCGGTCAGGCCGATAAAACGCTGGAAGAGTTTAATATCGTTGTAGCTTCGCAGCAGCTTTATCTCAAGGGCGGGATGGAGTACGCCGAAAGAATGCTGACCGAAGCCTACGGTGTTTCAGTCGCTCAAACTCTACTGGAGAGACTCTCCAAGTCTTTTGCCAAAGGCGGCTTCAACTTTGACAGTTTTCGCAAAGCCGATCCTCAGCAACTCGCCAAGTTGATCCAGGATGAGCATCCGCAGACCATCGCCCTGATCCTCTCGCATTTCGATCCGTCGCAAGCGGCCACGCTCCTTAGTTCTCTGCCGGCCGAGACGAGAACGGACGTCGCCATCCGGATGGCCGATCTGGACCAGATCTCACCGGAAGTAGTTCGCAGCATCGCCAGCGTGATCGACAACAAGCTCAGAAATCTGGGCGAGCTGAGCCGTGAAACGCATGGCGGCATTCGCGCGGTTGCCAATATTTTCAATCGTCTGGATCCGAACACCTGTGCGCAGTTGATGGACGCCATTGAACAAAACAAGCAGCCGCTGTTTGAGAACATCCGCCGCTTCATGTTTGTGTTTAGAGACCTCGAAAATCTCGACAATACAGCCATCACGGCTCTACTCTCACGCTCTAACAGAAGCTCTCTGATCATCGCTCTCAAGGGCTCCAATGAGTCGCTGCGCCAGAAGTTCCTGGCCACCCAATCGCAGCGCGGGGCGGCCATGATGTCCGAAGAGATCTCGTCGCTCGGCCCGGTGAAGCTGCGCGATGTCGATGCCGCACAGCAGGAAATCATCACTCTGGCGCGCGAAATGGAAAAAGAAGGAAGCATCAGTCTGAAAGGCTCGCCGGATGAAGAATATGTCTATTAATCCAGACCTGGACGACCAGAATGCAGCCCTCGAAGTGTCCCACGAAAGTCTGGCATTCCTCTGTGACGTGCCCGTCCAGGTATCCGCCGAACTGGACCGTCGAACCATCTCGGTCCGTGACCTTCTCAAGCTCGAAGAAAACCACCTGCTCCTGCTCAGACGCCCGGCCGGAGAGAACATCGACGTCTTTGCCGGTGATGTGCTCATCGCCACGGCCGAAATTCTCGCCAGTGAGGAACGCCTCGCCGTGCGCATCGCCGATCTCCTGGGGCAATCGGGCACTCTATGAGAGCAGATAGCCCTGAGTTGGGGGCCACACGCTAATGCCTCCTGATACCTCCGCACTGACTTCCTTTTTCGATCTCTGGGTCGATCAGTTTGCGCGCGCGCTCGAGATGTTTACCGGTGAGCGCCCTGGCGTGGCTGTCGCATCGCTCGCCGCGTTGCCATCCGTTGACACGGAAACGACGCTTTGGTGGAAACAGCCCTTCGCCAGTGACACTCTGGGTGAATTCGATACCTGGGTGGGCGCGGCGGAAGCCACCTGGCTCGCTCTCAGCCAGGCCCTCGGCGAGTCTGATTCCGATGCCTGCCGCTCGACGTATCTCGAAGTGTTGAGCCAGGCTCATCACGGGACGGCCAATGCGCTCACGGAAGAGCCGGTCAGGCTGTTTCGCTGTCCAGCCGGCGAGGAATCGCCGGCTCCACAGTCTGCGTCTCTGGTCTTGGCAACCGCCGCCATCACAATCGGGGCGAACCACATGGGAGCGAAACACGTGGGAGCGAATCACGCGCTTACGCTACTCCTCGCCATTGAAGCAAACGCCGCCGGCGTTCTCAAACACCTCGATCCCTTACACAGCCAGGCTGAATTGCAGGACGCCCAGCTCTCTTCGGGATCCCTGATGATGGGTCGTCTGCGAGATGTCAATCTTCCGATCTCGCTGGCTCTCGGCAGCACTCATCTCTCGATCAGCGAAGTGCTTCGAGTCAAACCCGGATCGCGCCTCGGGCTCAACAAGGAAGCGGGCGACCTGGTCGATCTGCTGATACACGGCACGGTGGTCGCGCGCGGCGAGATCGTCCTCGTAAAAGAGAACTACGGTATCCGCATCCGGCAGATCGTCAGCCGGACCGACCGGCTGGCTCTCTGCCCACCGATTGATTAAGCGGACAGGATTCAGCGAACAACAACTAACCCATGAAACGCGCTCTCACCCAACAGGAAATCGATGCCGTCTTTCGAGGTTCTGCCGAAAACTCCGAATCGGCGGCCGAGATCGAAGCCTTCGATTTGAAGAAGCTCGACAAAATTCCCAAATCGCAGCTGCAATCGCTCCACATGGTGCACGAAAACTTCGCGCGCAATGTTGCCTCCAGCTTGTCCGCCTATCTTCGTTCCTATGTGATGCTCAATCTGGTCAGCCTGGAGCAGATCTCCTACGGCGACTTTCTCGAGAGTGTCTCGTCTCCCGCCTGCATCGCCTATTTGAGCCTCCAGCCCTACGATGGCGCAGCCATCCTCGATCTCAACACCAATCTCTTCTTCCGGCTGATCGAGATTCTTCTGGGCAGTAAAGAGCAGTCTTCGCCCACGGTCCAGCGCAAGATTACCGATATCGAAAAGAAGCTGCTGCACACCATCCTGCGCGTGGTCTTACGCGATCTGCACGAATCCTGGAAGAGCGTCGCTGAAATCGACTTTTCTGTTCAATCGCTGGCCAGCGAGCCGCAACTTCTGCACATGCTTGCGCCCGCCGAAGCGATGATTTTAATTGCCATAGAGGTCCGCCTGGGTTCCACTTCGGGATTGATGAACCTGGCGATCCCTTCCATCTTCATCAAACGTTTGCGTAACAACTTCGAGCAGCTGCAGCGGATTCGCAAAACGAAAGCGACGCCACAAGATCAGACTCACCTGGCTCGCCTGCTGCAACCGGCGAGATTGCGGTTAGACGTGCAACTCCCTGGCGGCATTGTATCCGCTGAGACTTTGTTTGAACTCAAAGAAGGTGATGTTCTGACGCTCGATCAGCCCCGGAATGGGGAGTTCTCCGGCCTGCTCAACGGCAAAGAAAAGTGGGGCGGCCAGATTCTCGAGCGCGGCGGGAAACTCGCTTTTGAGGTATCGCGGGCTAAACTCGCGGGAGCGCCCCGTTGACCATGGGTATTATCTGAACGCGAATTTGAAACGCTCCCACCACTATAGAGAGGAGAGCGAAAGTACTCTGTATGAATCTGAACATCCTGATTGTCGACGACGCCGCATCGATCCGGAAAATTTTGCTGCGGGTCATTTCTCAGACCGATTTGCCGGTTGGGCAAATACATGAAGCCGGCGATGGCATAGAAGCTCTCAATATTCTTGGCAGCACACCCATCGATTTGGTTCTGTCGGATGTCAACATGCCGAATATGGATGGCATCCAGTTTCTGACCAAGCTGCGCGCGAATCCAGACTGGAAGCAATTGCCGTTCATCATGATCACCACCGAAGGCAGCCAGGCGCGCGTGCTGGAAGCGGTGCAACTCGGAGCTAATGGCTACGTTCGCAAGCCGTTCACTGCTGAGCAGATTAAAGAAAAGATTACTTCGTGTTTGAAGATTGCTGCGTGAATAGTTCGTGGTAGCGGGGTCGCTCGCAATCCTGAAATCGCGCGATTGGGAAGGATTTCGCGACAAAAGAGACGAGTTTCGGCGCAGCAGCCAGGGGTGGCTGCGCTACTAGGCGGTTGCGCGACTTACGTGCAAGCGCTGTGCGATGACCGTCGCCTGGTCCATAAGTGGTTTCAGAATGCTCGAAGCAATAGCCGTTATTTCCGGAGGCGCCGTTTCAGGAGAGCCGGCATTGAACGGTGGCTTCGGACCGTACTCCATAGCCAGCTGGGTAACTTGAGCAACCGTTGCGCCACGCAATTCGGCCAATAAAACAAGCCCAAAATCGATTCCTGCCGTCACGCCACCTCCTGAAAACCGATTGCGGTCGGCGACCACCCGGCTATGCACAGCCTCAATCCCCAGTGCTTCCAAGGCGTCGTAACAAGCCCAATGGGTAGCAGCCTTGTAGCCGTCCAGAAGACCTGCCGCAGCCAGGATCAGCGAACCGGAGCAAACGGAGGGAATGTAGCGAGCCGTCTTGCCTTGTTCCGCCAGGAAAGCAAGTACTTCGGCATCCTGCAGCATGTCGTTGGCGCCAAAACCGCCGGGCACGAACAAGACATCCAGATTTGCTGGACAGCCCGCGAAAGTCGCGGTCGGCAGGAGAGATATCCCTGAATCGGTCAGGACCGGTTCGAGTGTTTTCCAAAGGAGATGCGTCTGGCCGTGCATACCCAGGGCAGCTTGCGGGCCGACCAGGTCCAGCAGAGTCATCTGAGGGAAAAGGAGCATTCCGATTTGCAGTGGCGCCGGAGCATCGGAGGAGTCGGTGTGTTCGAAGGGGTTTGGCATACGTTTGAACTGTAGCACGATCGGTCGTGCTAAACTAAAGGATTATGGAAAGGACACAGTCTTCCACCCGCTTACGGATACTGGAGCACGGGACGGATCTGTTAAGCGCATCCAGTTTGGGGGGCGTTACTCTGGGCGCTTTGGCAGAGCGAACGGGGATGTCGAAAAGCGGGCTGTTCGCGCATTTCCGATCTAAGCAAGACTTGGATTTAGCTCTTCTGGAGCATACTGCCGCCATCGCCGGCAAACACGTGGTTGGGCCAGCAATGGCAGTTTCCGAGGGACTGCCACGGCTCAAAGCGCTCGTGAACAACTGGTTGGGATGGACGACAAAAGCTGGTCTTTCCGGAGGTTGCCCCGTGGCGGCCGGCATGTTCGAACTTGACGATGGCGAGGGTCCTGTTCGGGATCGCTTACGAGAAATGGAAGCGCATTGGCGCGGGGTACTTGGGTCGCACATCGAGCGCGCTGTCTCCCTGGGACACTTGCGATCGGAGACAGATGTCGATCAGTGTGTCTGGGAGCTGTGCGGGATCTACCTCAGCCATCACGCTTCACTACGGTTCGTGAGAGATCCGAAAGCTGATCAATACGCCCATACTGCGCTGGAAACGCTGTTCACGCGATGGACGCCCACTGTAGCGCGGAGAACGCGCCGGACTGAATCGAAACAAGTAATAGCCAGACCGCGCCGGAAGCGGTGATCCCATCGGTATGGACACGGAGAATAGATGAAGCTCATTTTTCTGTTTGGCGCAGCTCTGGTGGTCTTTTTGATGGATACGCTGCTGGCCCAGATTGCTCTACGAATCACCGGAGTACCGAAAGGCTTTCCGCCTTTCACTTTGTTACCCATTCTTTCCGGCGTCGTAGGAGGCTTTCTCCTTGCGGCCATCACGTATGCAGTGCTCCAACTAGTCACTCCACAGGCGAATCGTGTATTGTTCCCTATTGCGATCGCTGCCCTGGCGCTTTCGTTCGCTCTGCCGATCCGCTTGAGCTTTACCAAGTCGAAGCGTTTTGCTGGAGTGACACCCGCAGCACAGATGTTTCTCGCCCTGATGCACACGGTTGTGGCTACTGGTGCGGTGACAGCCCTCACAGCAGTTCGACAGTAAAGAGCACGAGCCGGCCTTCTTGCCTCGAATCCAGGAGGTCGCATTTGCTTGGCGACGGAGAGAGAGAAAGAGAGAGATACAGGAACAATGAAGCTGATCGGTATCGAAGAGCATTTTGTCACTGCGGACATCAGGGCTGCCTGGGAAGCATCTTCAATCGGACAGGAGGGTACCGGCGGATTCGATCGAGGTGAAATCGAGGAGCGGCTCGACGATCTAGGCGAGCGTCGGTTGGCGCTGATGGACGAGAGCGGGGTAGATGTCCAGGTGCTCTCCGTGACTACGCCAGCCTTGCACAACCTCGAATCAGAGGAGAGCGTGGCGCTGGCACAGCGGACCAACGATCTGGTCTCCGCAACTGTAGCGAGGCATCCTACACGCTTTCAGGGCTTTGCCACACTGCCGACAGCTGCGCCGAAAGAAGCTGCGCTTGAACTTGAGCGGAGTGTGACTCGGCTGGGATTAGTGGGGACGATGCTCTGCGGCCGTACACGCGAGAAGAACCTGGATCATCCAGACTTCTTGCCTATATTTGACACCGCCGCGAGGCTTGGAGTGCCAATCTTTCTGCATCCGCAGATCCCGCAACGCGCCGTCAGAGAAGTTTATTACTCAGGTTTCAACGACCAGATCGATACCGCTTTTGCCACGTTTGGGCTGGGGTGGCACTATGAAGCCGGTATTCAGTTCGTACGTCTAGTCCTGGCCGGTGTCTTCGATAAACATCCAGATTTGCAGATCATCCTGGGCCACTGGGGTGAGGTTGTTCTCTTCTATCTGGAACGGCTCGCTTCGCTGGCGCGTGTTGCGCATCTGCAGAACTCTGTAGCGGACTACATCCGGCAGAATCTATATGTGACACCCAGTGGCATGTGGAGTCATTCCTATCTGCAACGCACGCTTGAACAGGTTGGGCCCGAGCGCATTCTGTTCTCCACCGACTACCCCTATCAGTACCGCCCAGGCAGACCGGGTCGATCTTTCATGGAAGAAGCAGCCCTTGCTCCAGAGCAGAAGGAGCTATTTGCTTACGAGAACTGGGATCGGCTCACTGGATCAGCACGCCGTGGCTAATAAGCCGTGAGCTCACCGGATTGCCAAACCTTCGATGCTGTTGAAAAACTCCGGCTTGCAGTCCGGATTTCGGATTCCTGACTGATTTTGTTTGCGCATCCCCGATTGAGCAAGCTTCGCTGCATAGATTTAGTTCAGAAGAAGTGTTCCGGTTCAGCTGGATGGGGATTCCGACGAAGGTGAACGCCTATTCCGGAAGGAATCCGAACGGCATTCCGGATGAACCCGAACACCATCGGAGCGTAGCGACGCTGGCAACTCGATTGTGCAAGAAGTGTTCGGCTTCGTCAAGAGAAACTATCCGGAGCGAAGCGGAGGCAGGACGCCGGTGGCGGGGAAAGGGGGGCAGCCCTTTTCCCCGGCTCAGCACGCAGTGACCCGGAGCGCGAACATCGCTTCGGCCTGAAACAGAGGATTGTCACAACTTCCCAGCACCCAAAACGGCCCGACAGAAGTGCTGACGCTATGGCAATGGATAGCTCGTATTCAGCAGATGACGTCCGATGTCGTCTGGCAACGAGCGCCAGTAGCAGTTCGACAGCACGACAACACCCGCCCGGCTTTTCGGATCGAATCCGATGTAGGCTCGGTATCCGGGTGATGAACCGTTGTGCCATATGATGGAACTGCCATACTTCGTTTGAATGATCCAGGTGTAGGCGATCTCCATGCCAGGCAGGGACGGTGCGGTGGAACGTCTGATCGATATTTCCGCCGCCATAGCCGGCGCAAGGGACGTCTTTGTATATCCGAGGTTAGCCGCAAGGAACGTCAACAGGTCGTTGGCGCTCGATTTCAAGCCGCCGCCACCAGCCATAACCTCCCTTATCGAAAAGTCAAGGTTCGGTACAGAATCACGATTAATCCCGTGTCCTGGTGCCAGTCGCGCTTTCATCTCGGGCGACAGAGTGACGCCCGTGTCATTCATCCCGAGAGGCGCAAGGACACGGGCTCTTACCATGGCATCGTAATCCTTGCCATCCCGCAGGCTCAGCGCGTGCCCGAGCAAACTAACGCCTATGTTGGAATACTCGAATAGTGAACCGGGATCGCGTGTAAGCTGGTAACCGGAGAGAAACTCGTAAAACTGTTCCTTTGAGTACCCTGCGTAGAGATTCGATCTATCTGCGTTGGACGGCTCCCCTACTGGCAGGCCAGAGCTCTGTGTCGCGAGATCCTGCAACGTAATCTTCTTGCCGTTGCGCTCCGGCACCTTGACTTCCGCGGGCAGGTACTTCGATACCGGATCGGTCACCGACACTTCGCTCTTCTGCACCATATCCATCAGCACCAGCGAGGTGAACACTTTGGTTACGGACCCGATTTCAAAGACTGTGTCGCCGTTGAGCGGACGTCCACCTTCTTTGGCGGGACCGCCGTAGGAGATGACCCTTCGGCCTTTCGCATCGATCACTCCAACCACAATTCCAATGCCGAGATTTTCCGGGCCCACATGGTCCTTGAGAATCTTGCCTATCTCGGCGTCCGACAGGACGGATCGGTCCGCCGGAGCTTGGGCAAAGGAACATGCCGGGGCCAAACTCATCCAAAGTCCGAAAGCGACGCCGAAGGCTGCGCGCGAATCCATATGCCAATACTTTAGTGCCTCCCGGTGAGCCAGAACGGCGCTCTACACCGGATACCCCGATCTTTCGGCCAGCGTTTACGTATTGCTTGCTCCTGACGGTTGGTTTTTAACGGGGCAACTCGCAACATTCCGACCGGCACCCTCCGTGCCTGCCAGCGGGATAGCTATGTATTCGGTTTTCCCCGATTCTTACGCATCGAATCGCCCGCATCTCTATGCGGTGCGCATTATGGACCAATCTGTCCAGGATGCCATCCGCCACTGTCGGATCGCCAATCTGTTCATGCCAACGGGTCACCGGTAACTGCGACGTGAGAATTAGCGACCGCACTTGGTAACGGTCCTTGCAGATCACCCAGAAGTCACGGCGCTCTGGTTCGGCCAATGGCGCCATAGCCCAGTCGTCGATCACCAACACATCGATCCGGCTCAGTCGCGCGAGCAGATTGCGGAAGCTCCCATCGGCACGTGCCAACGCCAAATCGCGGAACAGCGCCGCCGCCCGCGTGTAAAACGCCGTGTATCCATCGCGGCAAGCCTTTTGCGCGAGGGCGCAGGCGACGAAACTCTTCCCCACGCAGGTCGGCCCGAGAACGAAAAGATTTTCGTGGTTCTGGACCCACTGCGAATCCTTCGCCAGCCCACGAATGACGGTTTTCTCCAGTCCCCGCGCCGCCCGGTAGTCAATGTCCTCGACACAAGCGTTGTGACGGAGCTTGGCGCTCTTCAATCGCCGGGCTAGCGCCTGGTTCTCGCGCCAGTTCCACTGCTGATCCACTAACAAGGACAGGCGCTCGACGAAACTCAGTTCCCGGACGCCCGAGTCCTGCTCCTGCGCCTTGAGCGCGTCCGCCATTCCCTGCAGCCTCATACTGAGGAGCTTTTAGATCATTGGTTGTTCCAGCATTTTGCGGCTCCTATTCGAAGTACTCCGCTCCGCGGATGTTGTCGTGCGGCGAAGGCGGGCTTGGTGGTAAGTCGGCGTCCTGATCGGCTGCTGGTCGAGCGCATTTTTCAGGATCGACTTCACGCTCTGATACCGGCATGCTCCGGTGAGCAGCGCTCGTTCGGCAGCAGCTTCCACTCGAACAGGTGAGTACTGTCCGGTCAGTCGAATGATCCCGAGACACGAACGGTAGCCCATTTCCGGGTGCGGCTTGTCGGCAAGAATGCGTTCGAACAAACGCGCTGTCTGGGGGCCAATGGACTCCGCCCAATGCACCATACGCGAGGGAGTCCATTCCAGATGTTCCTGATGGGATCGTGGACGGTGTTCGCCAATGGTCAGGTGTTTCCATGACCGCGCGCACGCAGATGCGAAGCTACTCGCTGGCCCTTATGGAAAAGCTCGACGGTGATCGGCGTCGAGCGTACTTCCACCAGCTCCTGTACCAGGTTGTACGGTATCAAAAACAATGTGGTAGTCAATGTTGACTCGTGCACGGGACCACTGGCTGAGATCGAACCGCTCGACAGGCAAAGGATTCAGCGCGGGCTTGTCGAGAGCCAAGAACTGTGATGCCCGCGAACCTTCTCGTTTGCGAAACGGTCGCTGGTTGATACGGTCGCGCAGCTCGCGGATGGCCTGATTCAGTTCCCCGATGGAGAAGAACTTTCGATGGCGCAGCGCCGCAATGAGCCATCGCTCGGCCAGAAGCCTACCTCTAACCTCTGCGATGAACTGGGCCTGCAGCCCACGGTCTTCTACGGCTGGCGGAAAGAGTTCTTCAAGAACGGGACACCTGCCTTCGAGCAGAAGAAGCCAACGAACCATTCAAGCTGAGCAGGAGCGAATCTCTTACCTGGAGAAGAAGATCCAGCTGATGGCGGAGCACGTCGCGTTAAAAAATCAGCGGTGACAAACCGACGTCTAGATAGGTACTGAGGGGGACACGCACCCTTATCAAAATGACACTAAGTGAATCCTCACTTGCGGCCTCGCACCGAACTTTCACGCGCAGACACTTTCTTATTGGCGGTCTTCTTGGTGGGCTTGATGTGGAGTGCCTCCATTGGCTCCCCACGTGTAGAGACAGCCATTAGCCACGCGTTGAGCCCGAATTCAAGGCCGCTTGCGGGTTTGCTCTCGCCGAATACTTGAGCGGCTTCTAACGCGACGGCTCCATGGAGGAATGCCCAAAGTGCGATAGATGCCTGCGCAGCTCCGTCCGACCCGGCCATTCGTTGCACCTGCTCGACGGTGAACGTCCAGAGGCTTTGGCGGAAGGTCGCATCGTGCTCCGGCGCGTGGAGACTCATCATCACCTCGTAGAGGTAACGGTTGTCTTTTGCGAACTTCAGGTAAGCAGATGACATGTTGCGGATTGTCGTAACCGGTTCGGACCGGCCGGCTGCCTTCCTCAGCGCCAGTTCGAGTTGTCGGGCAGCTTCGTTTGCTAGCGCGGCCTCCAGTGCTGAGCGATCGGAAAAGTAACGGTAGATTGCATTAGGCGCCAGGTCGAGGGAGCTCGCGAGATTCCGTAACGACAAGTCGCGGATGCCTCTTCGCGCCAGCTCCTTCACCGCGGCCGAAAGGATGGCCTGGCGGTCTGTTTTCGACGGATAAGGCATGAGTAACACTGTACACCTTGACACCGAAAAGACGAAAGCGTACAGTGAAAACGAGGAAGATGGACAGTGACCATCTTAGGAGAAATGCATGGCGAACAGCAAAGATGTCGTGGTGACCGGGGTCTCCACCGGAATTGGCTGGGGAACCACAAAGGTGCTTGTTTCAAAGGGATTTCGGGTGTTCGGTTCGGTACGCAAGCAGGCTGACGCCGATCGTTTGCAGAGAGAGTTCGGTGACCCCTTCGTGCCTCTCCTGATGGACATTACGGACGCCGGCGCTGTAGATCAAGCTGCCCGGAAGGTCGGCTCCATGATAGGGGACAGGAATCTTGTCGGCCTGGTGAACAATGCAGGAATTGTGGTGGGTGGGCCATTGCTTTATCTGAGGCCCAGCGAGTACCGGCGGCAGTTGGATGTCAACATGATCTCCCCGCTTGTGGTAATCCAAGCCTTCACTCCTCTTTTGGGATCGGATAAGAAGAGGCAGGGTCCGACCGGCCGCATCGTGAACATCAGCTCTAGCAGCGCAAAAGTGGCTATCCCGCTTCTCGGTGCTTATAGCGCCTCCAAATCTGGTCTTGAAGGAATGTCGGACGCGCTGCGGAGAGAACTGATGTTATTTGGCATCGACGTCGTGATCATTGAGCCGGGCACCGTAAACACGGCGATGTACGACAAGGGCGAAAAAGAAGATCTGAGTGAGTTCAGGCAGACCGAGTATTGGGAGGCAGTGCAGAAATTCCAGAAGTTCATAGTCGCCGAAGCACGTAGTAACGGCTTATCCCCTGAGCGTCTAGGCGAAGCCGTCCACGTGGCACTCAGCACGGCGAAACCGAAGGCACGCTACGCCGTGGTTCCGCAACGTTTCAAGAACTGGACTCTGCCCAGACTCCTTCCTGCAAGGATGCTCGACACCCAACTCGCAAAGCTGCTCGGACTCACAAAGCCGTAGCCAGAATCGGACGGAATTCTAACTCTGATCAAAAGGAGAAAGAGCGAAAGGCCGTGTATTCCCCTACTTTGTGCATATGGTCCGGGCGCAATGTGAGGTAAACATCTCATTAGGTGACTTGGCTCTCACGCAGAGCGGTTTTTCTGGCGAGTCCCAAGAAACGCGCCAATTGAGGCGGCCTGCGATAACGTAGGTGTTTCCCTGAATGTTGCTTACCCCGCCCAACGCCGCGGCATTCGCGTTACTGGCGCCGTTCGTGCTGTTGGTAGAAGAAGTGTACTGTTCAGCAGCGTCGATCGTGATCTTCGGGAAGAGTTCCGAGCGGGCTCGTTTGGCTTCGTACTGAGCGGCTCGAACCTGGTCTGCTGCTTCAAGCAGTTCAGGACGGTTCGCCAAGGCTCGTTTCAGCAGATCGTTAGCCGAGGCCTCAATAGAGCTAGCTGACGGCGTATCATTCAGCGACGCAATATCAACAGCCTGTCCGGCTCTCAACCCTACACTGGCCGCGAGCGCGATTCTCTCGCTGGCAACGCTCCCTCTGGTTTTCACAAACTGAGCGTATGCCGACATCCGTCGAGCTCTTGCCTGATCCAATTCGACGATGGTGGTTAAATCATTCTCGAACCGTTTCTGCACAGATTTCTCCACTGAAGCGCTGGCATCGTTTGCCACCGAGGCTGCTCGAAGCTGTTCTTTGGCGGCCAGGAGTCGATAGTAGTTCCT
Source organism: Bryobacteraceae bacterium (assembly GCA_965277435.1). GTDB lineage: Bacteria > Acidobacteriota > Terriglobia > Bryobacterales > Bryobacteraceae > Bog-105. Next base: position 1,460,472 of record OZ255821.1, read on the forward strand.
CGATATCTGAAGGGCGACCTTCTCATGAGTTGCATTTAGCGCCATTTTCGAGGCAAGCGCCAGAGATTTTGCCCGGTCATAATTAGCCCGGTTTCCGCCAAAGTCAAACAGAACCCAGTTGAGGTTAACGGACGGTTGCACGATCGTGTTATTGATTTTTATTACGCCTTCGGATGAGAGATTCGGCGGCAGACCAAACAAGAGGTTGCCCTTAAGCGCCAGCGTGTTGAAGGCCAGAAGCGGAAACAAATCGCTTCCGGCAATACCGACAGCTTCTGCCGCCTGTTTAGCCTGCTCCCATGCGATCCGGGTTTGAGGATTGTTCCTTTCTCCAAGATCAATTAGTTGGGGAAGTGAAAGAACACTATTCGAACCGGGTAGCGGGTCCATGCCTGAAACGGTGGATTGCGAACTCAGTTGACGTAATTCAGACGAACCAGCCGTGAGCTGCGCGTTGCTAACTGAGACTAAGCCGGTTGAGACTAGAAGAAACAGGAATGGTTGGCAGTGGGCGAATCGCGGCACTTTAATTGGTCGTAAAGTCACTTTGCAAGCACTTGAAAAACGGATCAGCGGAACTGCTTTCTACGGCCGGAGAACTGTAACGTGAAAGGGCTTTGCGTTTGCGGACGCGTGGGCAACGGCCTCGTTGGCTTGCTCGAGCGGAAAGTTCGTCACGGTGAAGTGACACAAGTCCAGCAGTCCGGCCCGAATCAGGCCGGCGAGGCGGGTTACGGCCTCCGGCGAATACATCCACTGTCCCCGCACGGTGATCCAGTTCCGCATGATCCAGGGGTATGAAAGTTCAAGGCCCTGGCCACCCGCCATGCCAACACCGCCCATCAGGACCACTCGACCATGCGGGCGGACCGTCATCATAGCGGCGCGCACGGCTGTTGTGTTCGCTGATGGCGGCAGCATGTCCAGCACACAGTCAATCGGGCCACTCGCCGGCTGCATCATGCTCTCTCGATCTTTGGTTTCGTCGCCCACCAGCTTTACCGGTACTACGCGAGGGCCGAAACGATCGTGAAGATCCTGAAGAACTGCTTCGTTTCTGCCGGGCGCAATCACGCGCCCTGCTCCCATGGCGAGCGCGACTGCAACGGCGGAACTGCCGTAGTTACCAGTTGCACCGCTTATGAGAACCGTCTCGCCGGCCTGCAGTTCGGCCGCGAGCAGGCCACCAAACGGGACCAGCAGGGTCACCAATGCACACCACTGCGAGGCGTCGCTCGACGTTATGGAACCGATCCGAATCGCGTTCTCGGTAGGTACCCTGATCTGCTCAGCAAAGGGACCGTCGTGGAAATAGTTCTGTAAATGCAGACCGCTCTGATCGCGCGCGCTCCAGCCCTGCAGCGTGATGTCTGGGGTGAGCGCATTATCGCGCGATCGCACTGTCGGGTCACAGAGGACCCAATCGCCTTCGGCAAGCTGGGTCGCATCCGAACCGACCGAATGGACGCGGCCGATCGCACCGCACCCTGGCACGACGGGCAGCTTCAGTAAATACTTTCGCGCGCCGCTGAAGACCTCATCTGCATAGTGCAAAACCGGCGCGGCGACAACGTCAACAATGACATCTCCAGTCCCGCGGACTGGTTCAGGCAAGTCTTCCACACTCAGCTTCGATCCAAACGCCTTCAGCACAGCAGCTTTCATACGAATAGGCTGACGCACGGCGAGCGGTCCAGCAAGGCATAGCATTATCCTGGTATTCATGAGTACCGGTAAACAGAGCGGACTCTTGTCTTTCGGGCCAACGGCCAGCCGAACGGAACTGGGCAATTTTCTCAGGTCGCGCAGAGGGAAGCTGACACCTGAAATGGTAGGTATCAGAGATACGCGACGGCGTCGGACGCCGGGGTTGCGCCGCGAGGAAGTTGCGGAACTTGCAGGGATCGGTATCGACTGGTACATCCGTCTGGAGCAGGGGCGCTCCGTCAGCCCTTCCCTGACTACGATCAACGCTTTGGCCAAGGCGTTACTGCTTAGCAAATTGGAACATACGCACCTACAAACGCTTGCCCGAACACTTGATCGCCCTGCCTTTGAGCGTGAAACGGTTTCGGAGACGATGCGGCGAATGGTGGCAGGCCTAAATCATCCGGCCTACATCACAGGCCGTCGGTGGGACTTGCTTGCGTGGAACGAGGCAGCAACTCAAGTGTTCATGGATTTCACTCTCATCCCGGAGCAGGAGCGCAACATCCTGCTTCATATGCTGACCGCCCCAGCCATGAAACGCCTCTTCGGCAGACGGTGGGCTGATGAGGCGAAGCGCATGATCGCCCTGTTCCGCGCAACGTATGATTTTTGGGCTGGCGATCCGGCGTTTGAGGAGCTTCTCGACTGCATTCGTCAGGGGTGTCCTGATTTCGAGAGATGGTGGGAGACGCACGACGTGGGCAGCGGCGGCGGTGTTCAGAAGTTGCTGCATCATCCAAGTAAAGGCCCTCTCCGCTTTGAGACGGCAACCTTCCAATCAAATGATGACCGATCGCTGAAGCTCGCCATCTACACGCCTCTATAAGAGAGCTTGCCCTTGATAGTTGGCAACTCACCTCCGCAGAGATCTGCCACGTCAATGCGTGTGGGCACCTAATGATCACTCGAAAGCCTGGCGATAGTCGCGCCAATCGCGCGTTATCTTTCCGCCTCGGCCGCAAACGCCGCAGCAGTCCAACAATAGAGTGGTGGGATTTGGCTAGCATGAAAATTGAATGCTGCGTTTGTTCCGTGTCTTCCTCTGGCCCAAGTTAGATTGCATCTCCTCCGCGCAACGTGCGCTCTATAGAGGTCTGTGGATCTACCTGGCCTGTGCCGTTGTCTCGACCGTGGCCGGCTTTGGACTGATACGCAATGCGAGCGGTTTGCTCTCCACACTGGTGCTGCTGCAAACCTGCGGGTTCGTACTCCTTGGCCTGGGCATCGGCGCCGGATCCCGCTTCGCCGCCCTCGCCGCTGTTGCGATCTGCGCGGCAAACCTGGTCGCTGCCGGCGCGCTTTTCCGCCAGCGCCCCCTCGTTCTAGCGATCGAATTGTTCGTGTTATTACTGCTGATCGCCTCGGCGCGCGCCGCGTTTTACCTCGCGCGAAATCGGCCGCCTTCGCCCACCGCCCTCGCCGCTTGGTGGACCAGAGCCCGTCCGATTCCGCAGATCGCCACCGCTCTCTTCGCAGCGGTAATGCTTCTGGCCGTTTCGCTTCTCTCCGTGTTTCGTGCCTTCATTATGCCCACCAACGCCATGGAGCCGACCCTCCGCATCGGCGATCACTTCTTCGCTCTCCTGCCGGCCTTCATGGGTCCTGTCAAGCGCGGCGATCTGGTGCTCTTACGCATGCCCGGCCCGAATCACACTATTACTTTGAAGCGCGTAGTCGGTCTGCCTGGCGATCATCTTCGGCTGATTGATGGCCATCTGCTGCTCGACAACAAACCACTCCAGGAGCCCTACGTCCTCTCGCCCAGTCCTTTCCCGGTTCTGAATTTCCCTGCGACCGGCACTCCCCTTTCGGTTGGGCCCACCTATACGTCACTCGTGACGGCTATGTATCGCGACCACGTCCGCAATCACCAGCTTGTGGTACCGCCGGCCAGCTATTTCGTGCTCGGCGACAATCGCGGTAATTCACTCGACAGCCGCTATTTCGGTCCTGTTCCCGCCACCGAGATCATAGGCCGCCCTGTCTATGTGTACGCTACTGCCAAAGCCACCCCCAAACCGCCGCACCTGCTGGCTCGTTACTCGCTGCATCCTGAGTTGCCAACCGGTCGAGCCATTCTCAAACGGGATAATGAGAGTACATGGAAGCAATCGATCCAGAGGCTACTCCGCCATCGGCGCAAGACAACATCAACACCGTAGTGGCGCTGGAGGAAGAAGCGCGGCAACAGCGCAGAATGTCCGATCGCATCTCCGATCTGATCGCCAATTTCGTAGGCAGCATTCCCTTTGTGGTTCTTCATCTTGTTTGGTTCGGTTTTTGGGTGGTCATCAACACGGGCATTCTCTTCGGGAAACTGAAATTTGATCCCTATCCGTTTGCGCTGCTTTGCATGCTGGTCTCGCTGGAGGGCGTCCTGCTCTCGACCTTCGTCCTGATTAAGCAGAACCGCATGAGCCAGCGCGCCGACCAACGCGCCCATCTCGATCTGCAGATCAATCTGCTGTCGGAACGGGAGGTCACCAAGATCCTGCAGTTGCAAAGGCAGATTTGCGAGCGACTTGAAATTTCAGAAGTACTTGACGATCAGGAGGCGACTGAGCTCAGTTCAATTACCGCGGTTGGTAACCTTGCCCACGAACTCGATAAGCACATGCCCAGGAATGTCTAACACCTTTCGGATTGCGCTAGCAAACATCCAAATCCCGTCAAATCCCGAGGAGTCGATCGTTCTTGCCGCAGAGGCGATCGCTCAATCGGCCATCGAGCATGCCGGCCTCATCTGCTTTCCAGAATGTTTCATTCCCGGTTACCGCATCGGGAAGGTAGTGCCGCCTCCCGATCAGGTATTCCTCGACCGCGCGTGGGCCGTTATTGCGGGGGCGGCTGCGAAGGCCAACGTCGCGGTCGTTCTCGGCACAGAACGGATCGTCGATGGCGCGCTCCTGATCGCGGCGCTGGTCATCAGTCGGGATGGAACCATCACCGGGTTCCAGGACAAAGTGCAGCTCGATCCTTCCGAAGAGGGTATCTACTCGCCCGGCTCTGAAAGGGGCGTGTTCCAAGCCGGCCCGCTGACATTTGGCGTGGCCATTTGCCATGAGGGATGGCGCTATCCGGAAACGGTCCGCTGGTCGGTCCGGCGCGGCGCTCAAATTGTGTTCCACCCTCATTTCGGTGAAGCCGAGCCGGACGGTTACCGGCCGTCGAGTTTTGCCGATCCTGACAATTCTTTCCACGAGAAAGCAGCGTTGTGCCGCGCGGCTGAGAACACCTGTTTTTTTGCCACTGTGAACTGCGCGAGCGCTGGATCGCCGACCACTTCAGCGGTCGTGCGGCCCGATGGGACGCTGCTCAGTTTCCAGCCCTACGGTAAACGGGGATTGCTCATCGCGGATATTGAGCTTACGGAAGCCACAGGTCTGCTGGCGAAGCGCTACAAGCCTGTTTAGCTATATCCCAAAATCTCGGCACTGCAGTAAACTTCCAGTGATGAAGCCGTCAATTATAATGCGGAGATCGGCTGGGAGTTTTACGAAACGCAGCTTCAAGAACGTGCTCACAACTACCGCTCGCGGTCGACACGCGGCTATGACGGACTACTGTCAAGCAGAACGCTGAATCCACGTTTAGGGGACCTATTACGGCGCTGACGTTTAGACCGTTTGGTCGAAGTAGGGCTTGGCTTTCAATTTTAGGAAGATGATCGGGGTTGCCATCAGGACAGCACCGATGCCGAAGGCGAGCGCGAAACCCTTGCTATTGACGCCAGATGTCTGGATCGCTCGAATACCTAAGGGAAAGAACAAAAGGACCGCAGTAATCAGCCCCGGCGAAAATCTTCCTCGCGTCCAGACAAATGGAGCTACGTGAAAGAACGTAGCATTGATCAACATCAACGCCGGAAAGCTGAGCGCAATTGCCGGCAACATTGGCGCGATTTCCGCTGCGACGACACCCACAACAATCACGAGTGCATTGGTGATATAAAAATCCTACCATCGGGCGGGCAGGTGGAGTACGTTTTGCGCCCAGCTTTGCCAGTCAAAGACGAATTCCTCAAGTACGTGAATCCCGTATGAGGCAAGGCAGAGCCAAAGGATGGATTGGAACATTGACATTGAGTGTAAATCCGTTGCAATGGCCTTTGGGGGCTTTCGTTATTTGAACGGCTTGCTTCAATTTCATCACCTCTCCAAAAGCTCGCTGCTCTCCACCAGTTTGCCGCCGTCGGCTCGGAAGCGCTGCAGCGTCCGGTGCTCGCCGTCTGGGGTGAGCGCCTTAATGGCATCGATCACCAGTTCCACGTTCGCGCCCATCTTCAGCAGGCCGAAAATCATCTCGGCTACGCAGTATTCCGTCACCAGCCCGTACACAACGTAGCGTTCCGCGCCCAAACGCCCCAGCAAAACGCGTAGGTGTGGATTGGTAAACGGATTGAGCGACTGCTTCTCGACAATGATCTGCGGGGCAAGCGTCTCACTTTCGTTACTCAGCACGACTGCTCTGCCGGTCGAAGTCGACGAACACCTTTGCTGCCCTTGCGTGCCTATTACGCAGTGCGGCTTCCAGGTCCGAAACTCCGCATCGTCTTCCGCGTGCGCATCGGCGGTCGAAACAATCTGGATATTGCGCGCCAGCGCAAACTGCGTCAACTTGCCTAGAGTAGGCTCAATCAGCTCCGCACCCGGCACATATAGGGCTCCCGCGGAAGCCAGGAAATCGAGCTGCGTGTCCACATCCACATACACCGTGCTCATGGATTTGTAAACTGCAGATCTTTGCGCACAGCCTCTGTCAGGTCTTCCAGGTTCTTGCTTACATCGACCCGGTAACTCACCTGGTTTTGCAAGTTCCGCAACTCCACCGGAAGCAGCGCCAGACTGTTCTCGGCATGGCTGCGCGAGTCGGCCGCGCTATGGCCGTCTTCGAGCAGATCGCCTCCCAAAATCACCGGCCGTATCAGCGGCGAACTGCCAAAATCGCTGTTACATTCGTTCTGCAAAGCGATAATGTCATTCCCCGGCAAGCGGTATACCTGCTTTGCACCCGGCCGCGTGCTCTTCTCTTCGTTGAACTTGGCCGTATACTGTACTTCCACGCCACGCTTGATCTCGACGAGCTTGTAGACGGCGGACAGAGACGGTGCATCGGCCGACGTCGCCAGCTGCGTTCCTACTCCAAATGCATCGATCGGCGCGCCTGCTCCAATCAGCTCCGCGAGGCGGTGTTCGTCCAGGTCGTTGGTCGCGAAAATCTTCGCCGATTGCAGTCCTGCCCTGTCGAGAATCCCGCGTACTTCCTTTGAAAGCGCCACCAAATCCCCGCTATCCAAACGCACGCCCCACACCGGCGGGCCAATCTGCGTAACCAGTCGCGCCGCTTCGATCGTGTCGTAGGTATCGAGCAGGAACACCGTGTTTTCACCCAGCAGCTTTTGCAGCGCCAGGAAGGCGTCGCGTTCGTCCCCAAACGCCATCGTCCAGGAATGGGCCGCCGTCCCCGAAACGGGAATGCCGAATCGCTTACCCGCTTCCGCGTTACTGGTTCCGGTGCAGCCGCCGATGTAAGCCGCGCGCGCGGCCAGCACGCCCGCCGCAGGTCCATGTGCGCGCCTGCTCCCAAACTCGACCACCGAGCGGCCCTGGGCCGCAACGACGCAGCGCGCGGCTTTCGATGCCACCGATGTTTGAAAGGCAAATGTCGACAGTAAATAGGTCTCGACCAGTTGCGCCTGAACGATCGGCGCGCGAATGATAATCAGCGGCTCATTGGCAAAGACGGGCGTGCCTTCCGGTATCGCAAACACATCGCCCGTAAAACGCAGCGTTCGCAGGTATTCGAAAAACTCGGGCGCCGTGTTACGGAATTGGGCCAGCGATTTTAGATAATCGATATCGTCGGCTTTAAACTGGAGATCGCTCAGGTATTCGATCGCTTGCGCGAGTCCAGCCGCGATGAGAAAGTTGCGCTGTGCCGGTAATCGCCGGACCGACAACTCGAACGTTGCAATATCGTTTGCTTTGCCGGCTACAAAGTAGCCCGCCGCCATGGTGAGCTCGTAAAGATCGGTGTTGATCGCAGACATGTAAGGGGGCTTCGCGAGCCGCCCTTACTTCTTGGAACTGCCGGCCGGTTTGATCGCGTTGCTTGCTTCCAGGATATCGTTCACCGGTTTGGCATCAATCTGGTAGATCGTTTGGTCGTTCTCTCGTTGCGCCAGGTAACCGCCTGCATTCTTCGCGAATGCCACCTTCTCGGTGCGCTTGCCTTCGTTCGAAGTCACCGTTACCGTGAGCGCAGGCGAGGTAAATCCAGTGGTCTCGAACTTGGCCGCCGCCACATCGCGCAGCTTGTCGATAAATGCCTGCACGTTGCCAGCATCCATCGTCTTGCCGTCCATCTTCCAGTCCGTGCCACTGCGTACCAGCTGCTTGCTGCCGGAACTCGTCTGAATGCCGATCTTGGTGGGATCGCTAAATCCGAAATCGAATACCTTCTTGTTCCGGTAATCTTCCAGTGGCTTCTCGAGCGTTTTTCCCAGGTCAGCCGACACTTTGTACGCTCCCGGCAGGACGCTGCTCTTCGCGTAATAATCGTCTTTGTCTTTCCGAACATCGAGCGTCTGCGTGCCGGCGGAGTCAGCCACCTTCACGCTCGACACCGGCTTACCGGCCGCAAAATTCGCCTCCGCTTTCTTTGCGTCATCCGCGCTTCCTGAGAGATCCATCTTTGCCTCGCCCAGCTTGCGCAGCAGTTCTTCTACCTGAAAGCTATCGGCCCGGTAGGGCTGCGGCTTCAGAATCTGCCATTCATTCGCGTTGTTCTTGCCGAATTCGATACCGCTCTTTCCTGCGTCCAGATCGATCCGCGTGAGCTGATTGGTATCGAAAGTCAACAGCCGCTTATCGCGCAAATCGTTGAGCGATTTATCAAGGGCTGTCTTTACCGAGGAGGCCACTGCGTAAATTTTCGGATCGCTGCTCGTGCGCACATAGACCAGCGATCCCGCCGGCACATCATCGCCAAACAGTACATCTTCCGACTTGCCGTTTGTTTTGTGCACCGTCACGTCGAGACTGGGCGCGTTCAAACCATACTTCGCCAAGTCGCCCGACTTCTCTTCCACTACGCTGTCCGATGTGATCGGGCTCAACGTCCCAACCAGGGCGGTAGCTGCATCGTTATCCGCTTTCCACTGCTGCGGGGCCGTCACCATCCACTTGCCGTTCTCCTTCTGCAGCGTGACGGTTGAGCCGTCTTTTTTTCGCAGATCAACGGACTTGATATCGCGCTCGGGAATGTCGGCGATCTTCGGAGAGGAAGCGGTCGGCGTTCCGGCCGGCGAAGCAGAAGGCGGGTGCTTCTTGGCCCACCACACGCCCCCGCTTAACGCCGCCAGCACCACGGCGGCCACCAATAAATTACGCGGCTTCATCTCTTATCTCCGCTTCAGGAAGATCAGCACGCCGCCCACGATAATCAACAGCGGAATGGCGATCAGGTCCGTGTAGGCAAATACGTTCATCTGCCGCTGCGTCACATTCAGCCGCCGATCTTCCGCCTCTTTCGGACGAATCGAAATCAAATCTTCATCGGAGGAAAGCCAGTTCACCGCGTTGAGGGCCAGATCGCGATTGGACTGGAATCCCAGCATGCTGTTATCCAGGAACCCGGACGAACCCACTACCACGAATCGGCCTGGATTGTTCGGCTTGCCCGTATCGTAAGAGCCCGCGACACCCAGCGCGAACGGACCCTTCTTGTTGCTCGGGTCGGACGGATTCACTTCATTCGTCGAGAGCTTGGTGGTTGCGATGGCCTTGTCTGTCGTCGAAAAAAGCTTCTGATTCGTCACCTTACCGGCGTTTTTCACCTGCAGCGAACGCGATACCGGGAAACCAGTCGAGCTGTTCTTCAAATCGTTCACGATGGGATGCGATTCGTAGCTGCTGATAATCGGAATCTCCGGTCCCAGCCCCAGCAGTTGGCCCACCGGATTTTGTTCCAGCACCAGGTCTTTATCCGCCGTCACGCCCCAGCTTTCGAGCAGATTCACCAGCCCGGCATTCTCCGCAATGTGTTCGCGGCTGAAATCGAGCGGCGGATCGAGCAGTATCATGGCCCGGCCGCCATTCTGCACAAAATTCTTGACCGCTGTCACTTCGTTAGCCGTGTAATCGGCCGATGGCCCTGCAATCATCAGCACGTTGCAATCAGTTGGTATCGCCGTCTTATCCAGCAGCGTTAATGCCTGCGCCTGATAGTTATCGCGCTCGAGCAGTGTCTTGAATTGGGAAAGGCCATTGCCGTCTGTTCCATCGAGCGAATGCTCCTGCGAGCCGGTGGCGAAACAAACTTTTCGCACGCCCTTCAGGTCTTTCAGGAACGCGCCTGTGATCCCTTCTTCGGTCACCGCTTTCGCTTCTTCCCGGCGTGAACCGAGTTCCACAAACGCCGTGCCTGCGTAGCGCACGCCGTAGCTGCGCGCCAGTGTCGGCTGCTTTAGATAGTCGACATACTGGATGTGGACCTTCGGCGAGAGATTGGCATAGCGGTCGAGCATTCCCTTTGCCTGCGAGAAGCCGCTTGCCTTGTCGATGTAGGTGATCGTCACCGGCTGCTTCAGGTTCTTAATAACCTTCGCGGTTTCCTGCGACAGTGTGAAGCGCTTGTTACTCGTCGTGTCGTAGGTTTTGTTGTAGCGATTGCCCAGCCAGTTCACCAGCACCAGCGCCGCGATCACGACAATCGTATAAAGCGATGCGGTGGCTCCAAACCGCGCCTGGCGCGCCGCGATCGTATTCTTTCTGTCGGTGGTGTCGACGTATGTGGAATCTGCCATTACGCCCTCCACCGCAGCGATTCAAGCGAGCGTGCCGTCAGAAACAAGCCCAGGAATGTCATGGAAAGGTAGTAAATCAAATCCTTGGAATCGATCACGCCGCGTGAGAAGCTCTCCATGTGGCTCACGATCGATAGATAATTCAACACCTGCACGGTGTCGCTGTTGCCAAACGATGTAGTCCAGTTCAAAATCCACAGGACCAGTGCGAGCGCAAAACCGATGGCCCCCGCTACAATCTGGTTGCGCGTTAAGGTCGAGATGAAGGTCCCAAACGCCAGCAAACACGCGCCTTGCAGCAGGATTCCCAAGAAGCCCGTCAGGACCGGCTTCCAATCGGGATTGCCGTAGATGAACAAGAACGAATAATCGAAGAGCAACACGGCGAGCAGCGCCGCGTACATCAACACAGCCGACAACCACTTGCCCATCACGATCTCCAGGTCGTGCACCGGCGACGTGACAAGTAATTCAATCGTGCCCTGCCGCTTCTCTTCCGCAAACAGCCGCATACTGATGAGCGGAATCAGAAACAATCCGATCACCGCAATGTTCGAAAACAGCGGAGCAATCACCTGCTCGTTGATGTTCATCGGAAACGATTGGCCCTGCATCTGGCTTTCGATCCCGGCCTTTACGAAACTCGCGCTGATGATGTAAGTGAAGACGCCACTCAGCACGGCAAATATAGTCAGCAGCACCCACGCGATGGGCGATACAAAGTACGAGTACAACTCGCGGCGGCAAATCGTCCAGATATTTCTCATTCCGCGTCTCCTGCCACTTCGATCGGAGCGGCTATGGGCACCGGTTCGTGCATCGCGCCGTGAATCGGACTCCCGGTCAATTCGAGGAAGACTTCTTCGAGCGTGAGCGTTGACGATTTCAATTCAATTAAATTCCATCCGGCATGGACGATACTGCGCGCAATGTCCGGTCGCGCATTGTGCCCGCTCAGGCTCTCGATTTCGAATACATAGCGCGGCCCGCTGGTCACGCGATCGAGCACTTTACTCACTCCCGGCACCTGCTCCAGCCGCTGCCGCACCGCTGCCGGATCGATGTCGCCCGCATTTTCGACCTGCACCTGCGTAGCCGACCCCAGTCCTGCCCGGTTCTTCAAGTTCTCGACCGAGTCCGTCGCCACCACCTGCCCTTTGTTGATGATGATGACCTTTTCGCACACGGCTTCGACTTCCGGCAATATATGAGTGCTCAGAATGATGGTGTGCTCGCCCGCCAGGCTCTTGATCAGTTCGCGCGTCTCATTAATCTGCTTGGGATCGAGTCCCGAGGTGGGCTCGTCCAGAATCAGCACTTCCGGATTGTGTATGATCGCCTGCGCTAAACCGACGCGCTGCCGGTAGCCTTTCGAGAGCTTGGAGATCAGCTTGCCGCGCACGTCCATCACGGCGCAGCGCTCCATCACTTCGCCGGTCCGGCGCTTGATGTCGCTGGCCGTCATATTTTTCAGCCGCGCCACAAACGTGAGGTAATCCTCCACGCTCATTTCGCCATAGACCGGCGGCGTCTCCGGAAGATAGCCGATGTGCTTTTTTACTTCGAACGGTTGTTCGAACACATCGAAGTTCGCCACCGTCGCCTTACCCGCCGTCGGCGGCATGAAGCACGTCAGGATCCTCATAGTGGTCGTCTTTCCCGCCCCGTTCGGCCCGAGAAACCCCACGATGTCGCCCTTATTTACTGAGAACGAAATGTTGTTGACGGCAACATGACGCGCGTATCTCTTCGATAAACCTTCAACCTGAATCATATGGTTAGAACACACTTTACCGGTTAACGGAATGTTGACCGTCGTTCCACGCAGAAGCGCTTGGAATCACCAGCATATTACAAGCAGCCACCCGGCTCTAAAACTTCAGACGCGAAAAACCGTCGAGCGTTTGAGTCGTAGCAAAGATTACTTACATCGAGCCGACACCCATGATCTGAAATCCGGCATCGACATATAGTATGTTCCCTGTAACTCCGCGGCCTAAATCGCTCGCCAGAAACACCGCCGCGTCGCCCACCTCTGCCGGATCGGTATTTCTACGTAATGGGGCGACGTTGGCTGCGCCCTCGAGCATCTTCGAGAAGTCTTTCACGCCACCGCGCGCCGAGGTTGTTCTAATGGGCCCGGCGGAAATGGCGTTCACACGGATATTACCGGGCCCTAGGTCGTTAGCCAAATAGCGCACGGTGGCTTCGAGCGCCGCTTTCGCGACACCCATTACGTTGTAATTAGGCATGACACGCGTGGATCCGATGTAAGTCAGGGTGGTTATGGAACCACCGTGCGTCATGAGTGGCGCCATTGCTCTGGACACCGCCACTAAGGAATAGGCGCTTACCTCATGCGCCAGCAGGTACCCGTCGCGTTCCGTCTGGATAAACGGCCGACCACCAATGTCTTCCTTATTGGCGAAGGCGATGCAGTGGACCACGGCATCGATTTGCGGAGCGCGCTCCCGCAACTCCGTCACCAGCCGCTCCATCTCTTCCGGCTTCGTCACATCGCACGCCATTAAGCCCGAGGCTTTCAGTCCGCTCGCGAGTTCTTCGATCGATTGCCGCTGCCGCTCATTCTGATAGGTAAGAAAAAGCGAGCCGCCCTCGCGCACCACCGCTCCTGCGATTGCATGCGCGATGCTCCACTTGTTTAACAAACCTAAGACAAGTACATTCTTCCCGGACAAAAGTTGCGGCATCGAAGGGACATTGTAACGCCTCAGTGTTTGACGGCGATCGCGGAAATTTCGATCTTCGCGCCGCCGATCAAGCCAGCCACCTGCACGGTAGCTCGCGCCGGTTTCGGATCCAGTATCAGCTTTTTGTAAACTTCATTCATTTTCGGAACGTCATTCAAGTCCGTAAGGTAAACGGTGACAGAAGTAATATCGGTCATCTGAAAGCCTGCTTTCTTGACTACCTTTTCGACCGCTCGAATCGCATTTGTGGTTTGTAACGTGATATCGGTGCCGGTCACTTTGCCGTGCGCATCGGGCCCTTGCTGACCCGCCACGAAGAGAGTGTTGCCCGCTACGTATCCATCGCTGAACGGCATTCCTTTGGTAAAGCCGATGGCCTTGTTTTGTGCAGAAGCGCTGCCCAGGGCGCAAAGTAGCACCAGCCCGGCCATCCACAGATGCTTTGTCATTTTCAATCTCATCTCCCTTGTTGTTATTTGAAAGCGCCGTTTTCAAACACCCGAAAGCGTCTCTCGAGTTCCCGCTGCTGACGGGCCTTCTCGTCTGCCGGCAAGAAACTAAACTCGATGCTCGCCCGCGCTATCCGTTTCAGATCCTCATAGTGCAAACTGAAATCCTCTACCGCCCGCTCGTACTCGTGGGTCAGATCGATACGCGACACGGCTTCATCATCGGTTGCAAGCACCACCGGCACATCGTTCGCACGATAAAGAGGCAGCGGGTGATCCTTTCGCCGAATCCCCAGAATCAAATCGTTGCTGGTGAGGTTGATTTCAACTGCGACGTGCTTGGTGGCCATCTCCGCGAGTAATTGGTACGGCTCCCGTTCATACATAAGATCGACTCCATGCCCGATACGCTCGGCATGTCCTAGTTCGACCGCTTCGCGGATATGAAAGGTGAGGCCTTCTGGGGGGACGAGCCCCGGGGCCAGTTCCCCCGCGTGCAAGCTGATGTGCACCTTCGGATAGACCGAGTGCAAATAGTCGATCATCTGCATCTGCCTGTGATACTCCGCCATGGGCACGGTCCAATCCTCCGGCATCACCAGGTTGATGCCGACTACGCGCGCATCTACTGACGCCAATTCGAACCCGAGCAGCGTTTGTGCAAATACCTGTTCGGGCGGAAAGCCGCGCAGCACTTGAAACAAGTACCGTATCGTTACATCACAGCCCGCGCGCTTTTCGTGATCCGCGCAGTGCGCCAGCCGCGCCCGGTCGGCTTCCGCCGCATCCAGTTCTTTCCGGTCGGTCTCTACGTTGTGCCGCAAGCCGGCTTTGAGGAGCGCCTCACGAGTGGCCGCCAGGTTTCCGCTCCATCCAGTTTTGTATCCGAGCCTTGCCGCCAGCGCAAAATCAGGCGTGTGCATGATTTCGAGATACTGTTCATTCTGCGTGGCGGCGCGGTGAGCCATTTCGTCCAGCCACTCGCCGAGGTGACGCCGAATATCGATGTTCTGAAAACGATCGAAGGCCGCGAAGAAATGATCGTGCCCGCTCACGCCGGCCGATGGCACAAAGCTGCGCATCGAGAACGCATCCACCAGGGCGGTGTAGAACCCCTGATCGCGGAATGCGGCCGCCGCCGCCACTTGCGCCTGGCCGCAGGTGGTATTCGTCCGAACCGTCAGCGTTGCTTTTTCTACGCAAAGCCCATCGTCGGCCGCCGCTTGAATCAGCGATTCCGCATAAATCGCTCCGAACAAATGCGTGTGCAGATCCGCGCCCTTTGGCATCTTCGAAAGGAACGCGCGTAACTCCAGCGGACTGTTTCGAATCTGCTCCAGCTGCTGCCCCGGGGCGATCAGCAAAAGTAAACTGCTCAAGAAGACGAGATGCATTATGCCGTCTGCATCACTCGCGCGATCGCCGCCGTCATCTTGTCCCAATGCGCGGACTCCGCCGCCAGCGTCTTGTGGCCGGTTCGCGTTAGTTTATAAAATTTCGCCCGCCGGTTATTCTCCGAAACGCCCCACTCCGCCTGCAGCAAGCCCCGCAACTCCAGCCGGTGCAGCGCAGGATAGAGCGCGCCTTCCTCCACCTTCAACACGTCCGCCGAAGCCTGATGAATAAAATCCGCCACTCCATAGCCATGCCGGGGACCTGGCAAGAGAGCGCGCAGAATTAACATATCGAGCGTGCCCTGCACCAGCTCGCCACTGTTCTCTTTAGCCATAACCCGCTGAGGGAAATTATGGCCTGCGCACACACGCCTGTCAAACGGGCGTCAATCCTTTTGAGGACCTCGCGCGCAGAACGGACTCGCGATCCGCGCCCAAGTCCGCTGCAGTTCCTCTTTCGTTTCATGGCGCGGCATCGCGGCCTGTGCTTGCTACTTCTCCACCGGCACACGCAAACTCACTTCGTCGCCAGTCTCCGTGAACGCCGATACCGCGACTGCCTGCAGCGAAGTTTTCACTTGCACACTGACCTTCGCGGTGGCAGTGCCATTAGCACCAAAATCGATCACCGATCCGTTCAGAGCATTGCCAGTATCGATCGCACAAGTCGCTTCTTTTAAATCGGCATTGCAAGCCAGGTAAACAAATCCGCTTCCTGCCTCTCCCACCAACTTTAAATTCGTGGTCCCCGCATGGTCGCTGCCCAGATGAATGGCCTTCGCCGACATCTTTGGAGCACCCACCCGCGCAGCCCGATAGACACGAACGTAATCCACCAGCATTTGCGCAGGATTCGGCGTCGCGGCGTTTGGCGGACCCGGCCAGTCACCACCTACCGCCATATTCAAGATGAAATAAAACGGCGCATTAAAAACCCAGCGGCCGCCGTCCGGCACCTGGTTTGCTGTTCGTATGAAAAACGGTTTGCGCCAGTCGTCCACATAAATCTGCACCATGAAGGGAGACCAGATCGTTCCGTAGACGTGGCAATGCGGATCTTTGTCATCGATCCGCATCGCGCGCGGAAAAGTATAATCGGCGCCCAGGCTGAACAGGCCGCTCTGTGCGGTCGAACTCGGACCATGCAGGGTCGACTCGATCACGTGCGGTCCCAATCCGCCGCCGCTGCCGCCGGTCGCCGGAACGTTTTCCATGATGTCCATCTCTCCGCCCGCCGGCCACGCTCTATTCGTTCCGAGCATCCAGAACGCCGGCCAGAGACCTGCGCCTACCGGCAGCGCCATGCACGTTTCCAGCCGCCCATACTGAAAGTCCTTGAGCCCCAGAGTCTTGATACGCGCCGAGGTCCAAGTGCCCGCGGGCGCCGGCCCGGCACCGGTGCGAATCGCCTCAATCACCAGGTTTCCGTTACCATCCTGGTAGGCATTCGGACGCTTCGCGTCGCACGGCGCAGGTGACGACGACCCGGCCGCACAGTAGGTCTCCATTTCGTGGTTGCCCCAGCCTTCCGAGCCTACGTCGTAGTTCCACTTCGTTTTATCCAGGAACGTTCCCGGCGCCGTAGCATTAAACTCGTCGCTCCAGACCGGCCCCTTCCACTCCTGAGCTTGCGCCCCGCCGGAAGCGATCAGCCAAACCGTTGCAGTACAAACGAAAGTAACCGTTCTCATCTCGAAGGCAAAGTAAACCACAATCCGGCATTCCGCGGCCAGTCCTAACGGTTGGCCGGTGATTCGATCGCTACCGAATTACCAAGAATAAGGATTACCAACAATAAGCCGCAATGACTCTCGAAGCCGCCGGACAATTAGTAATCACATCCGCGCATCCGACAGCGTCGAATGTCACTTACTTAAGGGTTCTCGCCGTATTGAAAAGGCGCCCTACGAGGCCGGCGCAGTTCGCGGAACTGCCCCACAAGGACCAGGAAAGGCAGTGAAAGACAGGACGGGACCGTAGACAACATTCAGCGCATCGCGAAGATCTACGACGAGCAATCGGCCTTCGTCCTGCAGGCCTACGGCGCTGTTGAAGACAATTGCCGCAGCGATTCCATCTGTTTCTTTTCGGTCCAGGAGCACACCTCGGCGATTTGGCTTTTCGAAAGCCGCGCGTCGGGATGCATCCAGCGATAGCCGCGTTTCGGCATAGCTCCGGAAAGGAGGTTCTCGCAAATTCCACTGAAACCCGCGGCCAACTCTTCCGGACCTTTATCTTGTAACTTCTGCCAGTCGGAGAAGTTGAGGTTTTGTCGTGCATGATTGACATCGTGCACCAGTAGTAACGAAGCGACCGGCACGTGTACATACCAGGGCCACACGGTATCGTTCGAATGGCAATTCGCACAAGCGCTTTTCAGCGAATGTGCGACCGGAGCGGGCATCGCTACTTGCGAAAACAGGCTTTTCGAAGCCGGCGTTCTTGGATTCGAAGGTGTTCCGATGCCGAACGAAACCATCAGTACGACAGCTGCCGCCGCCATTGCGCTCCGGCCTGAAACTCGCATCGAAGCTACCTAGCCGCGTGTTCCTGCCAGAGCAACCAGCTCTTCGATAATCTCTTCCACGGAATGAGAGCGGTGGCGCAGCGCCTCGGCCACCTGGTTGGTCTTTTCGGCTTCTTCGGCATTTTTCTGGCCTACGCTGCCGATGTAGGTCAATGATTGCGTGATCTGCTGGATGCTTTTGTTCTGCAGCCGCGAGTTCGATGCGATTTCGTCGATCACAGCGTGAATGCGATGCGCTTCGGAAATGGTAATGGCCAAGGCGCGCGCAGCGTGTTCGCTGATCTCATAACCCTGCGCGGTCTTCTCGACTGAAGCCTGCACCAGGTCCGCGGTTTGCCGTGCCGCGTCGGCGCTGCTCCTGGCCAGATTCCTTACTTCGTCCGCAACCACCGAGAAGCCCGCGCCCGCCTCTCCGGCACGCGCCGCTTCCACCGATGCATTCAACGCCAGCAGGTTGGTCTTGAACGAAATGTCGTTGATTACTTTGATGACGCTCAGAACGCGGTCGCTCGACTTCTGCGCTTCCTTCGTGGCTTCGACCAGGCGGCCAATGGCGTCGGAGGCATGGTCCGCATTTTCCACTGCCTTCGCGGACGAAGTGCGTGCCGATGCCGCGTGCTCGTCATTGGTTTTCAGGCTGCCTGCGAAATCGCTCACCGAACTGTCAATTTCCTGAATCGCCGTCGAGGTCGAAGAAACGCCTTCCGAAAGCGAACGGCTGGCCTCCGTCATCAGGTCGGTCGAGCTTTGTGCTGCCAGATGCTCGTGATTCAACCGCGAAACCACGGTATTCATGCGCTTCGTGATCGATCTCGCCAGATAGGCCACGCAGGCGACTACAATCGCCAGACCGATCAGTAAAGCTCCCAAAATGTTCCGCAGCGATGTCGCGTTGCTCTTTTGCAGCTGTGCGGCCGCCGCTTTCGATTCGCGCTCGGAGATCTCGACCAGTTTTCGTACGTACGCTTCATACTTCGCGCGTTGCGGTTCGTACGTTCCGAAATAGAGCTGCCTGGCTTTATCGGTCTTGCCGTCGCCCACTGCCTCGAGCACGCTAGTGTCGATATCCCTGAGAACCTTGGCATCAAGCTCGCTCATCTGCCCGATGGTGTTACGCACTTCGGGCGATGCGGTCAGCTCCTTCACTCGCGCAATGACTTTCTGGTTCTCGTCATACGCCTTGATCTTGCGCATGTTCGATGTTGGATTGTCCGGATCCAGCATCATGGTCTTGGTAGCGTCGTCTTGCGTAATCAGCAGCGAGAGGGACGTTAACGCCAGTTCCTTCAGCTGCTTCGCCCGGATGAGCGGCGTCGCGTTGTCCAGCAAACTTCTCCAGGTGATCAAAGAAATCAGCAGACCCATGAAAGCCAGCGGGATCAGCGTCAGGTACATCCGCCGGGCGAGAGTGAGGCGTTTCATCAGTGGACTTCTTATTTCTTGACCGTTACAATCAGCTTCATCTTCGGATGAATGGAGCAACGCACTTCGGCGACGCCTTCTTTTTCGAAAGGCACAGTCGACGAAGCGCCCGGGGCTTGCCGCCGCAGATCGAACTCCATGCCCGGTGTGATGGAAAAGACGTTGTGCGTCACTTCATCGGAGTTCTGAAAGACAATCTTGTCGCCCGGTTTAATGGTGATCTCGCTTTGCGAAAAGCTGCGGTCTTTCTGGACGACCGGATGATCGGTCGCAAGAGCCAGCGATCCGCTGAAAACGACAGCGGCCAGGCAAATCGGAGACAATTTTTGTGACATAAAAGCTTGCTACCTCGGTAGTGGCGGAACCGTGGCCGGTTTATCAACACTCGTGAGCGAACGCAAGAATTCGACAATGTCGGCCTTTTCACCCGCTGTGAGACGCAGTGGGACAATCTCCGGGGCGAGGCTCGCGCGCTTTACTTTGCCGCCTTCATCGTAGAAATCGACCACCGCTTCCAGGCTCTGCTCGGAGCCATTGTGCATATAGGGCGCGCGCAGAGTCACATCTCGTAAGGTCGGCGTTTTGAAGGCATGCTGCATGGCTTCAAGTCTGAGGAGCGCCCCGCGGCCCAGATCGTCGTCGTTGACGCCGATATCGTGAAAGCCTGAGTCGGTAAAATTCCAGCCGGAGTGGCATTGGGCGCACTGGGCCTTGTGGTTGAACAAATCGAAACCGCGCTTGGCCTGTAATGAAATGGCCTGCTCGTCTCCGCCGATCCAGCGATCGAAGGGCGCTTCGCCGGCCACGACGGTTCGTTCGAAAGTCGCAATTGCTTTGGCGATCGTTTCTTCACCCAGCGGCTCACCTGGATAGGCTTTTGCAAATAGCGGTCTGTATCCCGCTATCGACGAGACGCGATTTACCGCTTCGCCCACCGGCATGTTCATTTCGGCCGGCGACTTGATCGGGCCCAACGCCTGTGCTTCCAGGGAATCGGCGCGCCCATCCCAAAACATCAAATCGCCGTAAGCGGCGTTGAGAATCGTGGGGGTATGGCGTTTCAGCGGTTTCATGCCGTCGCCGATGCCCTTGGGAAGACCGTCTCCCCAAGCAAACCCGGGATTATGGCAGGTCGCGCACGATATGAATTTAGATCCGGAGAGACGCGGATCGAAGAACAAAGTTCTTCCTAACAACTCGCGCGCTTCGGTGTACTGATTCGTTTTAGGGAACTCGGGAGCGGGCGGCCTTTGATACTTCTTTCTCAACTGGGCACGATCAGAATCCGTGTAAGTGCCACCCGCATTGGCGGCAGCGGCCGCGCGGCCGATCCAGGCCACAGACAGCACGAGCGCGATTGCCTTTACTGCCAGCCCAGCGTCACGCGTTGAAAAACGAATCCGAGTCATTCCAGGTCCTTTGCAGCGTGTGTAAGACGCTTTCTTTAATCCTGGGAAAAGAGTGCCGGCTGCCCGGTTTTTATATCTCGGATTCGCTAGCGCTCAAGATTAATCTTTGGCGGCAAGTGCGTAATGGCCACCTCTATGTCCGAAATCTTCCACTTGCTCCGAAAACAGCGATTTGCTTCTTGCTGTTTCTTTACTTACTCCGCACTTACTGCGCGAAATGAAACAGCAAGTGCATTTCATCTTCAGTGCCGATGGCTCCCAGCGCCGCCGTTGGTGGCTTCAAATGGAAATCCGTAAGACGGATGGTAGCGCCGCCGGTCCAGATTGTTCGACCGCCATTTACCGTGCGCACCACGTGTACCGCGACGGGCCGCGTCTGATCTTTAACCGTCAAGTTTCCGGAGATCGCATAGGCATCGCCATTTGCCTGAACGGAGGTTGATTCATATCGCAACACAGGATACTTGTTTGACTGCAGCAGATCGTGCAACGCATAGCGGGTGATTTTTTCGCGGTCTTTCGGCTTCACCCAATCGTCTTCGCACACCAGGCTCGCTGCCTGCACCGTGAAGGTCACCTGAGAGGCCGGGTTCTGCGACACAATGCCCTCATATTGCCGGAATAAGAGGTGATGCTTTTTGCCAGCCATGAGTCCGGTTTTCCTTACTTCGAGAGCGAACTCGGAGGCAGCATTCGGCAGCAATCGCAGGCTCTGCGCTTGCAATAGCCGTCCGCCGAAGGCCAGCCCACCTAATGCCAGAAAGCCGCGCCGCCTCATTTGCCACGAAGCGTAGCACGATGCGGCTGCTTCGGCGACCTCGCGGGCTCCAGAGGCAGCGCTTTTTCCAGACCGCCTGAGCCGGCCCGATCAGTCCCGCTACATCTATTTCCCTTCGCGGAGAAAGTCAGGGATGGCCAGCGGTGTCATACCGATCCGTTTAAATGTTGCGTCTAACCGCTCCGTTGTGCCGTGCGGCTTCACGCCCTCGGGCGGAAGGGTCCGTGCCTTCGCCGGAGTCGCAAAGTCGGTAATCGCTTTCTCGAAGCCTCCGGGAAGATACCAATTTAAAAGGCGAGCGTCTGCCGTATCGACACGGAAGGTATGCACGCAGCCGGCCGGAATATAAGCAAACGAGCCTTCCTTCGCGGTGAACCGTTCGGGACCTGCAACGAGCGTGATCTCACCATGCAAAATGTATAACGCCTCGTCTTGTTCGTGGGTGGGTGGCGCCGGTCCGGCGTTCTTCGGACAGAGCTGTTCCATCAGCGAATAAGAACCGCCCGTCTGTTCCGTAGTCGCCAGGATCATCCAAAGACTGTCCTGCAACCAATAGGCTGACGCCTGGACGACAGGAAGTGCGAAGGGCTTGCTGGGATTCGTTTCACTCGGCTTAGTGGCCCTGTTGCTGTCACTCGGAGGGTCAGCGAGCGGAAGGCTCGGCGCCGCAATCTGGCCAAACTCGCGCGAGGTCTCCTCCGCCATCCAACGCGGCGGCATGGGTGTCGAGCCCGGCGCAGGCGGTTCTCGCTCTGCCGCCGGAATAGCCAGGCTCATGATGATGCTTTCGAACCCGGCGGGCGTGTAAAAATTCAGCAGCCTGGTGTCGGCCGCATCCACTGTAAAGCTATGTTCCGTTTCGCGCGGAATAGAGACGAACGTGCCCGGACCGGCTCCGACTGTCTGGCCGCCGACCTGGTAGGTGCAGTGGCCTTCCAGGATGTACATCCCTTCGTCTACCGGATGCATATGGGTGGCGGGACCTCCAATGCCCGTTCCGCTGACCTGCTCCAGCAAAGTGAAGTTGTTGCCGGTAAGGGAACTGATGGCAAGAGGCATCCATAAATTGTCAATCAGCCAGAACGCTGTGCTGTTCTGATTTGTCAGTAGATAAGGTTTTGTTTTGGAATACATAAAAAGACTCCTGATTCGGGATGCCTTGGTAATGTTTATTACCTATTCTCAAGTCGATGGTAACATCAGTTACCAAATGGCGGTGAAAGCACCAGCGAAAGTAAACCGAGGCGCTTCTCGCGCCGCGCCGGCGAGTCGTCTCTCTGGAGTGATCGGGGCAGCGGGCGAGCTCTTCCTCGCGCATGGCTACGGCGGCGTTTCGATCGAAATGATTGTTGACCGAACCGGTGGCTCGTATCGAGATCTCTACAAGGAGTTCGGTGGGAAAGAAGCACTCTTCCTGCGAGTGATGAGCGATCTTTGCAGCCAGGTTCTCGCCCCTCTCCGTGCTGCTGCCAGTCCGAAAGATCACCGGCATGTGCCGATGGAGAAAGTGCTGTTGGCGATAGGCAAAACTGTCCTCCGCACAGTGCTCTCGCCGCGGGTACTTGCATTGCATCGCCTGATGGTCAGTGAGGCTCCGCGCTTCCCGGAACTGGCGAAGACCTTTTTTCAGATGGGTCCGGCGAGTGCCAACATCGCCCTTGCGGAGCTGTTAACGTCTCGCGCTGCTTCTGAGGGCCTGCTGATTCACGATCCAGCTATTTCCGCGGCGATCTTTCTCGATATGCTGGTCAACAACTTGCAATTGCGAACGCTGACGGGAGGCATCGTAAGTCAATCTGAGATCGATGAGCGCGTTCGGGAAGCGACGCGCATATTTCTGCATGGCGTCAAACGACGGTAGAGATCGTTTTGAGCTGAAAAATGCCGCCACGAATGGCGGCATGGCAGGCCGGAGGCCCGCTCCACATTACGAGGAAAGGGCCTTGACGAGGTCGTATAGGAATGTTTCGCCTTCGTAAAACGACTTGACGCTCATGCGCTCGTCGCGGCCATGAATGCGCATGTCGGTGCGGTCCTGAAACAAGCCTTGCACCCCATAGGTCGGGATGCCGGCGTTGCGCAGATATAAGCCGTCCGTGGCGCCGACCAGCATTTGCGGCAGAATCGGCGTGCTTGGCCACAGGGTATCGGTCACGCTCGCAATGGTCCGCATCAGGGCCGGATTCAGCGGCGATGCCGGGCCCTTGGCCACCTCACCCAAAACCTGGATGCTGACCTTGTCGTCCGCAAACACTTTCGCGAGCGTCGATTGCACATACTCGACGGAATCTTCCGGCAACACGCGGCAGTTTACCGTTGCCGCCGCCAGTTGCGGCAGTGCGTTGCGGGCATGGCCGCCTTCCAGTTGGGTGGCCACACAGGTCGTGCGCAGCATCGAATTCCAGGCCGGTGACGCTGCCGCCGCCCGCTTCATGGCGTCTTCCGAACCCGTTGCCACCTTGGCCAGATCCCCCGCATTCGGCGATTTATCGATCTTGGCCATTTGCGTAAAGTAGGCTCGAGTCACATCGTTCGTCTTGAGCGGGAAACCAAACTGCGAGAGCCGCTCGAGCGCGCCGGCCAGATGATAAATGGCATTATCGGGCACCGGCATGGAGCTATGGCCGCCTTTGTTGTGGACCTCCAGACGAAAGTTGATGACGTACTTTTCGCTCACTTGTACATCGTTCGAAATGCGTTTGCCGTCGGGCGATTCCTCGGCAAATCCACCTTCATTCAAGGCGTACTCGGCGTCGATGAGGTCGCGATGATTCTTGGCCAGCCAGGCCGCTCCGTTGTAGGGGCCGCCACCCTCTTCGTCGGCCGTCAGCGCGACGATGATGTCGCGATTGGGCTTGAATCCTTCCTGCCTGAAGCGGATCAGATTTGCGATCCAGAGCGCCGCCTGCGCCTTGTCGTCTGCCGTGCCGCGCCCGTAGAAATAGCCGTCTTTTTCGGTGAAGACGAACGGGTCCATGCTCCAGTCCTCGCGTTTTGCTTCGACCACGTCGGTATGGGCGAGCAGCAGCAGCGGCTTGCGCTGGCCTGTCCCGTGATAGCGTACGACAATGTTGGATTTCGTGGGTATGACGCCGCCCACAAAGATATCGGAGTCAGGGAATCCGGCCGCTTTTAGCCTCGCCGCGACCGCCTCGGCCACCGGAGTGGTGGCGCCGGTCGTGTAACCGGAGCGGATCTCGATCATCTGCTTGTAAATGTCGTGCGCCAGTTGCTGGTCTGCGGGCGGAGGCATGGTGCCGGCGGCAAAGGCAAAAATCGATAAAGAAAAGAAGAGAAGCAGTCGGCGCATGGAACATCATTACATGATGTGGACGAATTCATCCAGCGCGTGCCGCCGGTGCCTGGTCGCGCTCCTGCTTTTCGCGCTGCCGCGGCCTGTGACCGCTTATTCCGTCCTGACCCATGAACAACTGGTCGACCTGTCCTGGAACGATCTGATCGAGCCCGTCCTCCTCGCCCGATTTCCCGGCGCCACTCGCGAACAGCTGCTCCGCGCGCATTCCTATGCTTACGGCGGCTGCGCTATCCAGGACCTTGGCTATTATCCCTTTGGGAAGGCGTTTTTCAGCGATCTCACGCATTACGTGCGCTCCGGGGATTTCATTGCCAACCTGCTGCGCGATGCCCAAACGGTTGACGAATACGCCTTTGCGCTGGGCGCGCTATCGCATTATGTCGGCGACAATATCGGCCACAAGGATGCTATCAATCGGGCGGTGGCGCTGGCCTTTCCCAAACTGGCGCAAAAATACGGCAACTCTGTAAGCTATGGCCAGGGCCGGCACCAGCATGTGCGCGCGGAATTTGCGTTTGACATCGGGCAGTTGAGCAAGCACCGTCTTGCGCCGGCGGCTTACCTCGAGCACGTCGGCCTCAGAGTTTCGCGCAGCCTGCTCGATCGCGCCTTCAGCGAGACCTACGGCCTCGAACGTGGCGAAGTGCTCGGTGAGGCGCGCCCGGCTATCCGCAGCTATCGTGCAGCTGTACGGACGTTTCTGCCGCGCTTTGCCTATGCTGAAACCTCCATTCACCGCGACGAGTTTCCGCCCGATACGCCGAACCCGGCTTTCGGGATTTACTCCGACCGTCTGGCGCGCGCAGAATTTGAAAAAACCTGGAATCCCTTTCGCCGGCAGGCGGGAGTCAAGACGCATCTGCTGGCCTTCTTTGTCCGCATCGTCCCTAAAATCGGCGCCGCGTCCGATCTGGCTATCTGCATCCCTACGGCTGAAACAGAAGATCTGTACATTCGTAGCGTGAATCGGAGCGTGGACGCTTACCGGAATTTTTTGCAGCAGTTAAGAACAGTGCCGCGGGGCGCTCTCGAGCTGGCGAATCGTGACCTCGATACGGGCGATCTGACGAAGCCCGGCGTTTATCCGCTGACCGATAAAAGTTACGCCAAGTTGCTGCACCAGATCACGCGGAGTCACGCGCACGGTGTTCCAGGCGATCTTAGAGACAATATTGTCGCTTACTACGCTGACCCTGCCGCCCCGAGGAACAAACGCATTCAAACGGACCTGGATTTGTTGCAGCGAGGCGATCAGAAAAGATGGCAGGCTAAAGCCTACCCTACGTCTTCTCCAGTTCCTTTACCCGCCGCTCCAGCGCCCGCATCGTCTTCAGTAATTCCGGCAGTTTGGGAAATACGGCCGACGCCCGCAGCCAGTCGTTCGCTTCAAACGCCGGGTAGCCGCTGACCACGGCGCCTTCCGCCACGTCGCGGTTCAAGCCCGACTGCGCCCAGACGATCGCGTTCTTGTGAATCGTGATATGACCGGCCGACCCGGTTTGCCCGGCCATAATCACATTTTCTTCGAGGGTTGTGCTGCCTGCCAAGCCGGTCTGCCCGCAGATGATGTTGTCTTCTCCCACGATGCAGGCGTGCCCGATCTGGCACAGGCTGTCGATTTTGGCTCCACGTTTGACGCGTGTCTCGCCGATGGTCGCCCGGTCGATCGAAGTCAACGTCTGGACCTCGACATCGTCCTCGAGCACCGTTCGGCCGGACTGGACGATCTTGTGCTGCCTGCCATCGTTGCCGCGGGCGAAACCGAAGCCGTCACCACCGATGACTACGCCGTTGTGCAGCGTGACGCGATCGCCGATCAGCGAGAATTCGCGCACCGAGACATGGGAGTGCGCGGTGAAATCAGTCCCGATCACGCAGCCTTCATAGATCACGGAGTGCGGATGCAGCACGGCGTTCGCTCCAATCACAGTGCCTGCTCCTACGACTACGTAAGCACCAACCGACGCATTGGGCCCCAGCTTTGCGTCGGGCGCAATCACCGCCGTTGGATGAATGCCCGGAGCGGGGTTGGGTGGTTGATAGAACAAGGCGAGTGCGCGCGCAAAGTCGAAATAGGGATTGCGCGAGACCAGCGTGGCAGCCGCGGTATCCTGCAACGTCGCTGAAGCGATCACGGCGGCCGCTTGGGTGTTCTTTGCCTTCGGCGCATATTTCACGTTCGCCAGAAAGCTGATTTCGCGCGGACCGGCTTTTTCGAGGGTGGACACGCCTGTGATCGTGGCGTCGCCGTTTCCACTCAGGCCGCATCCGAGTTGCTCTGCTATTTGCGCGAGAGTGAAGGAGGGCATAACAACCTGGCAGCTAGGGTTCGGCTACGACGGGATTGCGCAGTTCGCCCACGCGCTCGATCATTACGACTGTCTCATCGCCCGGCTGGAGATAAACGGGCGGCTTGCGGCTGAATCCAACCCCGGCCGGAGTGCCCGTGGAAACGATGTCGCCGGGTTCCAGGGTGAAGACACTCGAAAGAAATGCAATCAGTTCCGGAATCTTGAAGATCAACTCGCTGGTGTTCGAATCCTGCATGGTCCGCCCGTTCAACGTCAGCTGAATCTTGAGATTGTGCGGATCCGGTACTTCATCGGCGGTGACGATGCACGGACCCATCGGAGCAAAGGTATCGAAGGTTTTGCCCATCAGCCACTGGCTGGTTGCTTTCTGGTAATCGCGTGCCGAAATATCGTTGACGATCGTGTATCCGAACACATGATCCGCCCAGTTTTCGGCCTGGATGTGACGCCCGCCGCGGCCGATTACAAAGGCCAGTTCCGCCTCGTAGTCGGGTTGTTGGGAGACTTTGGGCAGCACGATGTTGTCACCGGGCCCGATCACTGAGGTGGCAAATTTATTGAAGATGGTGGGCACCTTGGGCAGCTCCGCACCAGTCTCTTTGGCATGGTCCAGATAGTTCAATCCTACGCAAATCAGTTTGCGCGGCGTCGGAATGGGCGCCAGGAGTTTCACACTGGAAAGTGGGTGGCGACGCCCGTCTGGTTTTAGCATTTCAAAATGCTCAATGGCATTGAGAACGCTTGAAAAACCAGCCCCCGCGAGATCAATAACATTGTCACCATCCAGCAGCCCGGCGCGTACCTGGCCACCCAATTCAAAAGAAACTAGGCGCATGCTTGTCATCTTAAGCTGCGCCCAGGTTGTGATTTATTTGACGGCTACTTTGGCGTGATCTCCCAGCTTGTGTACATCTTTCGAGAGCAATGCTTTGGCAAAGTTGAAGGCTCGACCGATGCCGGTAGGCGCTGAATCCCAATACTCCGCTTTTTCGACCGATACCTTCATCAGAGCGATTTCCGGGTCTTCCAGGCCTTGAGGAAAGAAGAGCTTGTACGGCGCTTTCCAGAGTTCCTGCATCTTGGCTTTGTCACGCACCAATATCGCCTTGCCGGAGGCCGAGATGAATTTGTTTTTCTCCGAATCCGCAAAGCTCACGTTGACTTGTCGGTGCTGTTCCGCTTCTTCGACTTTCGGGGCATGCGCTTTGGTGAAGAACCAGAGATCGCCATCGAACTCTACTTCCTGGGTGGTCATGGGGCGACTGTGCAGCGAACCGTCGTCTTCCATGGTGGTGAGCATGGCGAAGCGGATGCCCTTCATGAGTTCGGCGAGCTTTTTTATTTCTTCTGTTTGTTCAACCAAGGATTATCCTCCAGAGAGTGGGACTAGTCTGTCGTGCTAACCGTTTCTCACTCTGCGCGTTTAAAAGAGCGGCAGTAGGAGATGTTACATGAGCACGTGGTCTAGAACTCTGGTTTGCGCGGCGTTGGCACCGCTTCTTTTAGCCGGAGAGCAATCGTTCGCACCGCCCGATCTGGGCCAGCTTTCGCGAAAACAATTTGAGGACCGCCTGTCGAAAGCCTTGGCCGCTTCGCCGCAGTTGCTGCCGTCTGCTCCGGTTGCGCGCTTGTCGCAAGGTGACGCCAGCTGCGCCATTCCGCTGCTCGAAGGGCGCGTTCCGCCAACGCGACGGCTGCCGCGTGAAACCCTGCCGACCGGTCCTGGAAACATCGACCACATGCCGATCCTGGTTGGGCGCGTTTGCCGGGACTGGTTGAAGAAATAGTCTGGGCGTATTTTCTCACGAGCCTCTAAGGCAGGCTCTCCAAAAAAGTCCAGGGGTATTTTGGGATTTCGCGGTCACCCCGGAGCAGAGCATCACTACGGTGACAGGCGAAAACGCCTGTTCCACAAGAGGCGCACCTACGGCGTGCGGGTGCGGGCAATTTCGGGCGCTTCTTCGACGGGATGGGATAGCACACTTTCGGGCTCGAGATAGTAGCGCGTCAGGCCTTCTTTGAGAATGTCGAGCGCCGTCTCGGGCGTATCCGCGAAACGGAATAAGCTCAGATCCGATTCCGAAATCATCCCGTGTTTCACGAGCGCTTTGAAGTTGATCACTTCATTCCAGAACTCGGAGCCGTAGAGCACGATCAGAATCTTGCTTTCGAGTTTTTTGGTTTGCGCGAGGGTGAGGATTTCGGAAAGCTCGTCGAGCGTGCCAAATCCGCCCGGAAAGACCACTAAGGCCTTTGCCAGGTAGGCGAACCAGAATTTGCGCATGAAGAAGTAGTGGAACTCGAACGAGAGTTCCGGCGTAATGAACGGGTTGGGCTGTTGTTCAAAGGGCAGTCCGATGTTGAGACCGATGCTCTTGCCGCCCGCTTCGGTAGCGCCGCGGTTGGCCGCTTCCATGATGCCGGGACCACCGCCCGAACAGACGACAAAGCGGCGCAGGGCGTGCGCGTGTCCTTTACTGGCCGACACCCCGGCCGCCCATTCGGTGGTCAGGCGTGCGAGGGTGCGCGCCTCCTGGTAATAGCGGCTTAAGAGCCCTTCTTCCTGAATGCGAGCGGATCCGAAAAAGACGATGGTGTCGTGAATTTTCTCTTCCTGAAAGTGAGCCAACGGCCACAGGTACTCGGACAGAATACGCAATGGCCGCGAGTCCTGGCTTTGCAGAAAAGCCTCCTCGCGATAGGCCACCGGACGGCGCTGTCCAAGCTCATCGGGGAGCGAGAGGGAAGTGCGATTTTCAATAGCCGGCAAACCACGATTGTCGCACCGTGGGGAGGAGGAGGGTTTGTGATGTGCTGGCCCGTGGGTTCCGCAGCGATCTTTTTGGGGAGCTTGCACTCTATACGTGGGTCACGTATACTCACATGGTGACGGGAGCTACCCTGGTTAGCACCAAGGAATTCGATTCCAAGGTCAAGGGAATGCTGAACGACGACGATTTAGAGTGGCTTGAATATTCTCTCGCGACCGCTCCGGCGAGTCACCCCGTCATTCCTGGCACGGGTGGTGTTCGCAAGATGCGCGTGGCGCGTCCCGGCATGGGGAGGCGGGGCGGTGCACGAGTAATTTACTTTTATGCAGTGAGCGCCGAAATCGTGCTGCTGCTTTCGGCGTATGCCAAAAACGAAAAGGAGAATCTTAGCAATGAAGACAAAAAGAACCTCCGCAAAGCGGTCGATATCTTTAAGAAAGCGCTCGAAACCTAAAACGACTCCCCTCGGGGAAAGTATTCTGCGTGGACTCGAGGAGCTAGTGGCTTGGAGGCGTGGGGAGATTCAATTGCGCACTAGACAGTTTCGTTTTCCGAGTGACGTGGACGTGAAAGCCGTTCGGGAGAGGGCGGGGCTGTCGCAGAGCGAGTTCGCTTTCATTTACTGTTTCAATCCGCGTACTTTGCAGGAATGGGAACAGGGCCGGGCGAAACCCGATACGGCAGTGATGGCCTATTTGACAGTTATCGCTAAAAATCCGGAGTGCGTCCAGGCGGCATTGAACGAGGCTTAGGGCGAACGCGTTTTCGCGCTGCGATTGCTAGAATTTTTGCAATGGCTGGACGCACTGTATTTACAGTCCTCGAAGAGACCGCCAGGCAGTACGGCGATGCGATAGCCATGTACCAGCCGACCGGCAGCAAAGCGGGCAGCGGGTATCGGACTTATTCCTGGAACGAATGGCTGCGCAGTTCCCGCGAGATCGCGATCGGGTTGCAGTCGCTCGGTTTGAAGAAGGGCGAAATCGTCTGCGTGTTATCGGAAACACGCGCTGAGTTTTACCTGGTTGATATTGGCATCATGGGGGCGGGTGGAGTGTCTGCCGCGCTCTACACGGCTTACCCGATGCCTGACCTCGCGAAAAATATAAAAGGCGCGACACCACGCTTTATCTTTCTGGAAAATCTGAAAACGCGGGATGCTTTGAAAGCTGCTGTTGAGAGTACCGAGGGAGCGCTCTGGCCCGAACATGAGATTCTCATCATGGGCGAAGCCCCTGGCGTGCTGACGCTTGAGTCGCTAAGAATGCGTGGCCAGGAAATTCTGCAGCGTGATCCCGAAGCGTTCACTAAGCTGTCTGGGGACGTGTCTCCTGAGGACGGGGCGATCCTTTATCTGACGTCGGGGGCCACCGGCGAGCCGAAGATGGGGCTGACCACTCATGCCGCCATTCTGGCCAATATCGATATGGGCCCGCAGGTTCTGCCCATCGGCCCGAGCGATTCCACGGTGGTCTTTCTGCCGTCGGCGCATATCGCACAGCGCATTGTGCTGGAACTATTTCCGATGCGGATGGGTACACCGATCTGGTTTTCGGAGAGCCTGAGCCGTCTGCCGAACGAACTTCGCTCAATTCGGCCTACTGTTTTTCTGGCTCCTCCTCGCGTTTGGGAGCGGATGTACGCGACGATCCTGACGGAAATTAAGAAGCGGCCAGCCGTCGCTCGGAAGATTTTCCATGGGGCGCTCGGTTTAGGCCTGGAAGCGGCAAAATATCGAAACGAAGGCAAACCATTGCCACTCTGGCTGTCGCGCGCGCTGAAGCTGGCAGACAAGCTGGTTTTTGGCAAGATCCGCGAACGGCTGGGTGGCCGGATTCGGGTGGCTGTGTCAGGAGCTGCTCCGCTGGGCAAAGACCTGGCTGAATTTTTCGCGGCCATCGGCATGCCGCTGATCGAAGGGTACGGCTTAACCGAAGCGGGCATTCTCGTATTCAATCCCATTGACTGGCCCAGGGCAGGTAGCATCGGCAAGCTGCTGCCGGGGGTGGAAGCTCGTCTAGCGGAAGACGGCGAATTGCAGGTACGAACGTCTTGCCTGTTCGAAGGGTATTACCGGGACGATCAGGCTACCGAGTCGGTAATGAGCCCGGGGGGATGGTTTTCGACCGGCGACATTGCGGAAGTGGACAACGACGGCTATTGGTACATCACCGGGCGCAAGAAAGAGCTGATTGTATCGTCGAACGGAAAGAAGATTTACCCGGCGCGCATTGAGAATTTGTTCAAGGTCGAGCCGCTGGTCAACCAAGTATTGATCGTGGGCGACAAGCGGCCCTATATGACTGCTTTAGTGACCGTAAACCAGGCTGAGGTGCCCGTAAATGGGTCACAAACGGGCGGGGACGATACCGTCACCAAGGCGGTACAAGCCGCTGTAACACGAGTGAACAAGCAGCTGGCCGACTTTGAGCGGATTCGGCGGTTTAAAGTGCTAGACCGGGATTTTTCGATCGAGCAGGGTGAACTGACACCAACAATGAAGATTCGGCGGGCTCGTGTACTGGAGAATCATCAGGAACTCGTAAGCCAACTCTACTTAGGGCGAGAAGACTCTCAGTGAACATGACATCCGAGGGCAGCGGGTTGGCGGGAGGCGTGATTTCGAGCGACATAGGTTGCTTTACGGCGATAGTGCTAGCTGAGGATTCCTCAAGCTCTTGAAAAAACTGACTCACGCTGACGTGAGTTTCCCGCAAACGAACCACGATGGCAACGGAGATTACACTGAAAATCGCGGCGATAAGGGCGTAGTGCATACCTGGCCTCCTCTGTTAGAGCGAACTTGGGTGATTTTGGGCGCTGCTAAAGTGTGGAGAAAACAGGTTCTGTTTCTCAACGAATAATTTATGCCGCTCGTTTTTGATCGACCCATCCGGCTCTCTCCTCTCTTTCGTGAACGCGTGTGGGGACGGCAGAGTCTGGCACCTTACTTTCCGGTGTCCGCTTCCAGCGCATCCTCTAAGGAACCTATCGGCGAAGTTTGGTTTACCTTTAGAGAAAATGTGACATCGCTCGGGATGAGTCTGGCCGAGTTGATCGAGCAGCAGCCGCATGTTCTTGGCACGGCGGCAGATCCCGCGCATCCGGGTATTTGCCCGTTGCTGGTCAAACTTCTGTTTACCACCGAGCGGCTATCGGTGCAGGTTCACCCGGACGACAAGTACGCCCAGGATCATCATCAGAGCCTGGGAAAGACGGAGGCGTGGTACGTGATGGACGCCGAGCCGCCCGGTGAGGTGGCGGTCGGTTTCCGGGAACGCCTGTCGCCCGAGAAGCTGCGGGAGTCGGCAGAAAGCGGCGAAATCGAAAGACTGCTCGACTGGCGAAAGGTCGCACCCGGGGATGTGATCTACGTACCGGCGGGTACTGTTCACGCGATCGGGGCTGGTTTGACGATCTGCGAGATCCAGGAGAATTCGGATATTACGTACAGGCTCTACGATTATGGGCGGCCGCGCGAACTGCACCTGGAACATGGGGCGGAAGTGTCCCGGCTGGGACCTCATGAAGAGCAGCCGAAGGCGGTGAAGTTAGCATCGTGGCGGGATCAACTGGCGGCTAACGGGTATTTCAGGATTGAGCGATTGCGCCCGATCAACGCGGTCCAAATCGAGCGCGGCGTGCCGTATTATCTGTTGCTGATTTGCCTGAAGGGCGCAGGGTCGATAGGAGACGAACATTTTCAGGCAGGCGAGTGCTGGATGGTGCCGGCGGGCAGCGCGGCAGTGGACATCAAAAGCACGGATTCGGAGTGGATATTGACCTACACGGCCGGGGAAGCTACGGAAGCGCTGCGCGGCGAGTAGTTCGATTCGATTTAGTTGCACAATCTAAGAACCGCTCCGTCGAAGACGCGGTCCAGTGGAGGTTCCATAGAACTCCAATCGCTTCGCTCGCGGCTCTGAGTCTGGGTTGGTTCGTTAGGCCGGGCTGTGACTTTCATCGGATTCGCGGCTCGGTTTGGATTGCTGAAGTTTATTTGGGTAGGAAAGCCTGCAGCAGGATGGCGATTTTGACCGGCTTAGCTACGCTGATGCGACGGCTTAGGACCGCGTAGTTGCCGGCTTCGATTTTGGCCAGCAGGCGCATGTAAATGGCGCGCAAGGCCCAGAGGGAACGGCGGCTTTTGGGTTCGATCAGGTCCATGAGCGCGGCCGATTCCTGGTAAAAGGATTGGGCGCGGGCCGCTTCGAAGCGCATCAAAGCACGGAATTTTTCGTCTTCTGCGCCGGAGCGCAGCTGACTAGCCGGAACGCCAAAACGCGATAGATCTTCCTGCGGCAGATAGAAACGGTTCATAGTGGCGTCCTCACGCACATCGCGCAGAATATTGGTGAGTTGAAAAGCGATGCCGCATTTCTCGGCGAGTAGCAGGGCCTTTGAGGACCGGAATCCGAAGATATGGACAACCGTCAAGCCGACGACCGAGGCAACTCGATAGCAGTAACCGTATAACTGCTGGAAAGTTTCCATGCAGGCTGGTTCAAGATCGGACAAGATGCCATCGATCATTTCGTGGAAGTAGCGATGAGGAATGCGATAGCGCTGCACGGAATCCCAAAAGGCGGGCCAGACCGGATGGCCTTCAACCTCACCCTGCAGAGCGCGATCGAGTTGGAGACGCCACTCGGCTACCGACAGCCGCAGACGTGCTTTGTCGGTGGAAGCAGGATCGTCGCTCAGATCGTCGCAGTAACGCATGAACGCGTAAATCGCGCACATGGCGTCGCGCTGCGGCTTCTCAAGAAGGAGAAAAGAGTAGTAAAAATTCTTCGCGCGCTGCTTCGCCACAGTCCGGCAATAGTCATAAGACTCGGCGAGCGTTTCGGCGGAAATGGACACGTGGACGGCCTGCATTTAGAAAGGCATGCGACGGCGAATAGCCTGGACCAGAATGCCCATGCGCTCGGCTTTGGTAATGCGCGGCCGTTCGGAAAGCACATCGTAGCCATTGAGCCGGATTTTCTGCAAGATTTTCATGCCGCCACGGCTGAACAGATCGAGATCGAGCGCCAAGCGCCAGTGCACTGTGTCGATCAAGGGAAGGCCTTTGCGAAACAGATCTTGCGCCACATCGACCGCATCACCCATCGCGGATTGAAACGCGAAATTGTATTTGCGGGCAAACAGTTCTTCCAGAGTGTAACCGTGTTTGGCCAGCAGGTCGAGCGGCAGGTAGACGCGATCCTTTTGCAGATCGACAGTGACATCCTGCCAGAAATTGGCGAGTTGCAGAGCGGAACAGGTGAAGTCGGAAAGGCGCTGCCGTTCGGCATCCCGGTAGCCGCAGAGATAAAGTACGAGGTGGCCGACCGGGTTGGCCGAGTTCCGGCAATAGTTCAGGAGTTCTTCGAAGTTGTTGTAGCGGGTAACGGTCTGATCCTGCTCGAAAGCGCGGATCAGCCGATCGAAAGGTTCGACGGGGATCTCGCGGCGGACCACTGTGGTGCGAAGCGCGATGAAAACGGGGTGAACCGCTTCGCCCTGATACATCGCTAACAACTCACTGCGCCACCAGGCAAGCAGCCGTAAGCTCTCTTCGCGGTCTTCGATCTCATCGCCTAAATCGTCGGCCCAGCGGCAAAACGCGTAGACGTTGTAGAAGTCCTGGTGCAGATCTTTGGGAAGCAGAAAGCTGACGAGCTGGAAATTCTCGTAGTGGTGCGTGGCGAGCCAGCGGGTATATTCAAGCGATTCGGCCTCGGTGTAAACAGTCGTATCGGGAGGAACACGCTGTACGTATTCTTTCGGCTGTAGGTGAGCGACGGGCAACTGGGACTATTTTACGGGATGATAGCGGTTTTTATTTGGCCGTTGCGGTGGTGCGCCAAATCGTGCAGCACGCGGGGCAATTCGCTTAAGGGCTGTTCCTGGTTGACGAGGTGAGAGGCGTTGATTTTTCCTTCGGCCACCAGTTCGAGCGAACGGCGAATGTGGGCGGGCGTGTGATGGAAGCTGGCCTTGCAGGTGATCTCACCGTAGTGCAGCAGCGTAGTGTCCAAGCCGACCTTGGTCCCGGTGGGACAACCGCCGAAGAAATTGATAACGCCACCTTTGCGAACGAGTTGAGTCGCCAGCTCCCAGGCATCGGGACGCCCAACCGCTTCGATCACGACATCGGCTCCTCGATTGCCTGAGCGCATTTTTACTTCGGACACGAGCGACGTATCGCGATTCAAATCGACGTTTCTGCTGGTTAGGATGCCTTCGTCCGCGCCGAGCAGCAGCGCGCGATCGACCTGTTCGCTCCGTCTTGCAATGGCAAGGACACGTGCGCCGTAGGCCCACTTGGCGAGGCGCACAAACATGAGGCCGATGGGGCCCAGTCCCAGAATGGCCACGGTGTCGCCGGGCTGTACATGGCTCTCGTCCAACCCGCGCACGGCACACGCTAACGGCTCAATGAGAGCGGCGTCTTTGTAGGTGATCGATTCAGGAATCCGATAGGTGTTTTTGCGAACGATGCGTTCCGGAATGCGAATGTACTCGGCATATGCGCCGTTATTGAAGAGCAGATCCTCGCAGAGATTCGGCTGCTGGCGACGGCAGAAGAAGCATTTGTCACAGGGCGCGGAATTGGCCGCTACAACTCTGTCACCCAGGGAGAACGATTTCACTCCTTCGCCCAAGGCTACGATGTCGCCCGCTAACTCGTGTCCGAAGAGAGCCGGGGGCTTAATCATCCGGGCATGGTAGCCGCGGCGGAATACTTTGACGTCTGTCCCACAGGTAAGCGCAGTACGGACGCGCACGAGTATTTCGCCTCTGCCGATGGCGGGTACTGGGACAACTTCCAGGCGAACATCCTCTTTGCCGTAGAGAACCGCGGCCTGCATCTGATCTTCCAGGGTGTCGGTCAGCGGGAATGGAGAGGCGGGCCTAGCAAGAGTGGTAGCCATCAGTTCCTCTCCTGAGGATGAATGATGACTTTCAGGGAACGCTCATGAGGATGCTGCGCGATATTGATGCCTTCGACAATATCTTCCAAGCTCAGGCGGTCTGAAACGAGTTCATTCACAGGCAGTTCGCCGCTAAAAACAAGCGCGGCGGATTCGGCCTGCAGATCTACATCGGCACTGTAAGAACCCAAAAGCATACGTTCACCTACACAGATGTCGGCGCCGAAGCAATCGATCCGTTCGTTCGCCGAGGTCTGCGCAAAAAGCAAGATCTTTGCTCCTGGACGTGAAATGCGAAGTGCTTGTTCCACCAAACCGGGGGCGTTGGTGGCGAGGATGACAGCATCGGCCCCGCGATCGCCAGTGGCTGATTTGACGGTTGGCTCAAAGGAAGCGTCACGGGGATCGAACGCTTTGGCCCCTAGCCGTTCAGACAAAGTGCGCCGGTGCCCGATAGCATCGCTAGCTAGCACCTGAGCGTTACAGCGTCGGACTAGCATCGTGAAGATCAGGCCAATCGGTCCTTGACCCAGAACGGCGATCGTATCATCAGCGTGCAACCCTAGC
Organism: Bryobacteraceae bacterium; assembly: GCA_965277435.1. Taxonomy (GTDB): domain Bacteria; phylum Acidobacteriota; class Terriglobia; order Bryobacterales; family Bryobacteraceae; genus Bog-105. The sequence goes on from OZ255821.1 coordinate 1,497,564, forward strand.
GACCGTGTGGCTTTGAGGCAAGTATTCACCGGTTCCACCCAACAAGCTTGATCGAAGGAGACGTTAGCCGGGATACGCTCGATACCGCGCTCCACAATCCAGTCCCGAACGCGGACGTATTGCGAAAATCCTCCCCCGGCTGCCTCATACGCCGAACCTACGCCGACTTTCTTATAGACAGGGCACTGGGCATAGAGCTTACGCTCGCAAAAGAAGCAGGTACCGCAAGGGATGTGATGGAAGACGATGACGCGGTCACCGGGCTGGTATTGAGTGACGCCCACCCCGATGGCTGCGATTACACCTGCAGTCTCGTGTCCGAAAATACGCGGCCCGGGCAACAAATCGTACTCGATTTTTTTGAGATCGGTGTGACAGATACCGCAGCTCTCGACGCGAATCAGTAGCTCGCCAGGTTCGATGGCAGGCGTGGGAACAGATTGAACGGCAACTTGACTGTTGCCCAGATAGACAGCCGCCCTCATGCTGGCCGGCACGGCGAATTGGCTGTGTTCAGGCGAGCCGGGCGCTCTCGGATTCTGTGATAATTCTGCTACTGACAAGAAACTCCCCCAAAGCCTTAGCGGCATCCCTGGTCCGGCTTCTCAAGCGAAGCAGAGAAGGAACCACGTTCGGATGCGTAAGAGCGTGTAGTACGATTTTCCCACGAGCGATTCTGCCTTCTGGGGACCGCATACGATTTAAGTCAAATCCGAATGACTCACTGGCCGTATCGGAAACTACTTTGATGCAGGCAAAAGGCAATTGGGCGCGTCTGGTTCGCGCGGCGATGCCGGCGGCCTCCATATCGACCACTATCGCTTCCAGCCCGAAGAGATCGCGCTTTTGATGGGCGTCGTTGGCAATGCGGTCCTGGGAGAGGAGAGTGCCTTGCACAAAGACTTGATCCGATTGAACGGCGGAGCAATTGTAAACTTCGCCCGACGCGGGGGCCAGCACCTGAGTGGCAACGATAATTTGAGACGCCTCTAACGCGGGATCGAGGCCGCCGCAAAACCCTGTGCTGATGACCGCCTCTAAGCGCGATGAGGAGAGTTCAGCAACCATGCCTGCTCGAATGGCAATTTCGACAACCTGAGCGGCGAGCACGGGCCCGGCACCGTTCGCAGCCAGCAGTATACGGCGGCTTTCCCAGATGCCTTCGTACGCATAGTCGACGGGCCATTTCAATTTGCGAACGCCGGTGAGGAGGTCGGCAAAAGGTCGGAGTTCAGCCGCCTCGGAGGCGACGTAGAGGATCGCCATGGTGGAGTGTCAGCAATACCCGTTGGCGCGGAACCAGCCAATGGCGCGGTCGAGGGCATCGTCAACCGGTCGCGGCGCAAAACCCAGGTTGCTGGCCGCTTTGGCGTGTGAAACAAACATTCTGATACGCGCCATCCTGACTGCCTCAATGGCTGCAACCGGCTCTTTACCGGTGAGGTTGGCCCAGGCAGTATTGACCAAGCCGGTGAGATAGGCGATGCCGTAGGGGATGCGGGTGGTGGGGGCGGTTTGACCCGACAACTCAGCCAGGCGTCCCAGGATCTGCTGCAGAGTGAGGTTCTGGCAACCGAGAATGTACCGTTCGCCGGGCCTGCCGCGCTCGGCAGCCAGCAGATGGCCTTCTGCGATGTCGCGCACGTCAACCAGGTTCAGCCCGGTGTCCACAAAGGCCGGCAGCTTATTGCGCAGGAAGTTTAAGATGATGTTTCCCGTGGGGGTGGGACGCCAGTCGTGGTCGCCTACGGGCGCGGTGGGATTGACGATGATGATAGGCTGGCCGGCGCGCGCTTTTTCGAGAGCCACCTGTTCGGCCAACCATTTGGAGCGCTTGTAGTGGCCGCTCATATCGTTTATCGATACCGGGCTGTTCTCGTCACCGTCGGTACCGTTCGACATTCCGATACAACCGACGGTGCTAGTGTAGACGACCCGCTCGACGCGAGCGCGTTCGGCCGCTTCGAGAATATTGCGGGTTCCATCAACATTCGATTGATACATCTCCTGTGGGTTGCGGGACCAGAGACGATAGTCAGCCGCAATGTGGAAGACGAACTGGCAGCCCTCTACCGCGGCAACCAACGATGCGGGATCGCGGAGATCGCCGGTAAAGCGCTCCACATTGAGCTCGCGAATCTGGCTGGTAGGGCGGCATAGCGCCCGGACTTTGTGGCCCCGTTCGGTGAGCAGACGCGCCACGTGCCAGCCGATAAAGCCGCTGGCTCCGGTGACTAACGTGACAGGTACTCTCAAGGATGGCGTAGGGCGATACCTGGGTTGGTGAACGACGTGGCGCTCATAGGCCCCCGGTCGATTTGGAGAGAGGCGGAAAAGCAGGCGCTGGCAAAGAAGAATTCTTAATTTCGAAACTACTATGGGCGTACGAAGCACCGGCAGTTTGGTGGGCCGGGGACGCGGCGGATTTGACGGCGGCGGGCTGGTGCGACTCTTCTGAAAAAGCCATCGCCTTACGGTATTCCGCCAAAGCAAGAACCGGGAAAGTGTTTCGGTAGTCGGTATAAGCGAGATAGAATACGCGCGGAAAGCCGGTACCCGTGCAATACTCCTCGTTCCAGGTTCCGTCAGCGCATTGCGTTCGGATCAGGAAGTCGATTCCGTTGTGCAGACTTTCGCTGCGTACGTCGCCTCCGGCGAGTAGCGCGAGGATGGCCCAGGCGGTTTGCGACGGGGTGCTCGGGTTGGCGATGAAGCGCTTCTCGTCGTAGCTGGCGCAGCTTTCACCCCAGCCACCGTCGTGGTTTTGATAGGCGCGAACGAATTCAATGGCCTGCTGGATGAAGGGCTCGGTTTCGTCGACGCCGGCGGCCCGCAGCCCGCGCAGTGCGAGAAAAGTGCCGTAAAGGTAATTGACTCCCCAGCGCCCGTACCAGCTGCCATCGGATTCCTGCACGCGCAGCAAGTAGGCTACGCCGCGTTTCACAGCCGGATGATCTTGTGAGATGCCGGAACGGATCAACGCTTCGAGCACCCGGCCGGTAATGTCCGGGCAGGAAGGATCGAGCATGGCGTTGTGATCGGCAAAGGGAACGTGACTGAGGATGCTCCAGTTGTTATCGACATCGAAAGCCGCCCAGCCGCCATCTTTGCCCTGCATGACCAGCAGCCAGTCGAGCGCGCGTTTGACACAAGCTCGTTGCAGCGCTTCGTCCGAGCCGCAGACTTTTTCGAGCGCCAGCAGGACCATGGCCGTGTCGTCAACGTCCGGGTAAAATCCGTTATTGAATTCAAAGGCCCAGCCGGACGGTTCGGCATTCGGACGTTTTACAGACCAATCGCCTTTCCGCCGGATCTCTTTCGAAATCAGCCAATCCGCCGAGCGGCGCAACGCGTCGGCTGGGACTTGGCCCGCTTCGGCTAAAGCGAAAGCCGCGATGGCTGTGTCCCATACGGGCGAAAAGCAGGGCTGCATATAAAAGCCCCGCTCATCATCGACCATCAGGTAATTGAAGTGCTTTTCCGCTTCCGCGCGCAACGGGTGATCGGGCGCGTAACCCAATACGTCCAGAGCCATCACGGCATATTGCATGGAGGGATAGATCGCGCCGAGACCGTCGGAGGCTTCGAAGTGCTCGATCATCCACTCGCCGCATTTCTGAATGGCATGTTTGCGAACGAAGTGAAAGCCGAACTTCTCCCAGCGCTTCAGGAAGCGATCCAATTGCAGGAAAAGATTTCGCCAGCTGAAGAACTTGACGTCGCGTGCGGGCAACATGGGTGCGCCGGGCACAAATAGCTCATCCAACGTGAACCCGGCCGGCACAGGACGACACGGATTCGCCGCGTGGACGATGGAGAGCGAGAGAACGATCGCTCTGGTCCACGACGACATCTGGTAAATGAAGTTGAACGGAAGAAGAATAATTTCGGGCGGAATGGACGGGCAGGCATCGCGCGGGAAGAGATTAAAGAGGCTAAGGTTGGTACGTACGTAACTGTTCGAAGCCTGCAATCCGCCCTGTTCAAGAATCACGTTGCGGAGACGTTCCATGCGCTCGTCGGACACGGGCACGCCTGCGACCTTCAAGGCAAAGTAGGCCTTGATGGAGGCATTGATTTCCGAGGGACCGCCAGCATAGATGTTGAAGCCACCGTCCTTGAGCTGACGTGCCAGAATGGCGCCCACAGCTTTGTCAACCTTTGCACGTGTGGGCGGATCCCAAACCCCATTGACCGGAGAATTCAGCCACAACTCCATGAGGATGTAGTCGGATTCGAGGGTCGTGTCAGCGCGCAGATCGGCCCACCAGTAACCGGCGGGGGCCTGATCAGTGAGAAGAGCCGCTGAAGCTTTCTTCGCGGCTTTTTCAGCAGCGGTGCTTAGGAAATCTTCAATTTGTACACTAGACTTCATCGTTTCAGCAAATACAATGCGCCTAAGCGCGAACAATATTCAGACGCGGCGTAAAGCCCTCAAGATCCGCTGGAAGAGTAAATCGAACATCCTCTTCCTTAATTTCGGCTTCTTCGAGGTTGCTATATCCTTGACGTTTTAAATGACTGACTAGTTCTTCTACCAGGTGTTCAGGCGCTGATGCGCCAGCGGTAACGGCAACAGTGTTGACGTTATCGAGCATTTCCTGCCTGACCTCGCTCGCATCATCCAAAAGATACGCAGGAATACCAGCCTTTTCGCATACTTCAACGAGACGCCTGGAATTAGAACTGTTCTGCGAACCGACGACGAGCAGCGCCTGGCACATCGGAGCGACTGCCTTCACGGCTAGCTGGCGATTCTCGGTAGCGTAGCAGATATCTTGTGTTTTCGGACCGACAATACTGGGGAAACGTTCCGTCAGCCGCCGCACGATATCGCTGGTTTCATCTAGCGATAAAGTAGTTTGAGTCAAGTAGACAACTTTGTTCGGGTCGTGGATGGTAAGGCGGTTTACATCGTCAACGTCAGAGACGAGGAAGGTGTTTTCCGGGGCTTCTCCGAGTGTGCCGATCACTTCGTCGTGATCGCGATGACCGATGAGAACGATCGTGAAGCCTTGTTTGGCGAAGCGGACGGCTTCCAGATGGACTTTTGTGACGAGTGGGCAAGTCGCGTCGATTACCTGCAAACGGCGTTGCTTGGCTTCACTGCGCACAGCAGGCGACACGCCATGCGCGCTGAAAATCACGCGTGCGCCTTCTGGCACTTCACTGAGTTCCTCGACGAAGATAGCGCCGGCGCTGCGCAGTTCATCGACCACGTGACGGTTATGCACGATCTCTTTGCGCACGTAAATGGGCGCGCCATAGAGATCGAGCGCAATGCGGACTACATCGATCGCGCGCACCACGCCCGCGCAGAAACCGCGGGGCTTCAGCAGCAGAATTTTTTTAGTGGCCCCGGTCACCGGGACGAATGAGTTTGCCGTAATATCGTCGGCCAGACCAAGAGAAGCCATAGTGAGACTAATAGTCGAATTATAACAATCAGATGCATTGGAATCGAGCGCGGCGCTGCTCGGGACCGATCAATCGGATACCATAAAGAAGATTCGGTCTTTTTACGTTTAGACGGCAGGTGGTTAATAGTATGCCGTCGACCCCCTTAATTATATGAGTGTCTCTGCTTCGGAAATGTGGACGATGGCAACGTATGTGCTCCGGCAGAAAATGGCCGGGCGCAAACAGTATCCGCTGGTTTTAATGCTGGAACCACTCTTCCGCTGTAACCTGGCGTGTGCCGGTTGCGGGAAGATCCAGTATCCAGCGCACGTACTGAAACGTCAATTGACACCGGAGGAATGCTTTCAGGCGGTGGACGAATGCGGCGCGCCCGCAGTGTCGATTCCCGGTGGCGAACCGCTGATGCATCCGCAAATCGGGGAGATCGTGGAGGGCTTGGTGGCGCGCAAGAAGTACATCTACTTCTGTACCAATGCGCTGCTGCTCGAAGAGAAACTCCATCTCTTCAAGCCGAGCAAGTACCTGGCGTTTTCGGTACATGTGGACGGCCAAAAGGAGCATCACGACTTTTCCGTATGCCGTGACGGAGGGTATGACGCAGCCATTGGCGGGATCAAAGCAGCGCTGGCGGCAGGCTTCCGTGTAACGACCAACACGACGCTGTTCGACGGCGCGGACCCGAATAGCGTGCGCGAGTTTTTCGACGAGATGATGGAACTCGGCGTGGAGCGCATGATGATCGCTCCGGGATACTCGTACGATAAAGCACCGGACCAATCGCACTTTCTCGGCAGGGCACGCACGCGGCGGCTCTTCAAGGCGATTCTCTCGAATCGCAAGAAGAGCTGGCAATTTAATATGTCTCCGCTGTTTGGCGAGTTCCTGATGGGTAAGCGAACCTTTACTTGCACGCCATGGGGGATGCCGACCTACAACGTGTTCGGCTGGCAGAAACCCTGCTATCTGCTGCAGGACGGATATGCCGATACCTTCGCGGAGTTGATGGAAGAAACGGCGTGGGCGCAATATGGGACGGAATCGGGCAACCCGAAGTGCGCCAATTGCATGGTGCATAGCGGCTATGAAGCCTCGGCGGTCGATTACGGATTCGGGTCGCTGCGCGGGTTCTTTGCGATGGCCAAAGCGTCGTTGTTTAGCGGGTACAAAGACGAAGACGCGAAGGCATTGTTAAACGAGCCTTATAAGCCCGTTCACTCCTATAAGCCTCTGGTGCAGATCAAACAAGGGGAAGAAACGCGAGCATGAGTGAGGCCGGTTCCAACCCCGACAGCCTCGAGATTGTTCCCGGGTTTACCCACGAAAAACTGCAGGGCTGGATTCCGGAACTGGCTTCGGGTGAGGAGATTCGGGAAGCGCTGGAGAAAGCATTCGATTACCGGGGCGATGTTACCTTGACGCGCAAGGATGGAAGCGCAGTCGAAGGCTACATCTATGACCGGCGGCAGGGCGATACGCTGCAGACTTCGTTGGTGCGCATCCTGCCGGCCGATGGCACACCGCGGCAGAGCATTCCTTTCTCGGATATTGCCAACCTGGTTTTCAGCGGGCGCGACACGGCAGCTGGCAAGAGCTGGGAATCCTGGGTGCGCAAGTACTGGGAAAAGAAAGAAGCCGGCGAGAATGCCGCGATCGAGCCGGAAGCTCTCGATTAGTGAAAAACAAAATATAGCCAGGGATGAACACAGATCAACGCAGATAAGACACTTATTTTTTAAGCGGCGTTGTTCTGAAAACACCAGCAATCCCGAATCCGAGCGGGAAGCGTAAGCGCCCCGATCCCAATCCTGCAAAACGCCCGTTTTCATCCCCCAGGGTGGCCGATATGCCATCAGAGGCTTATCAGCGTTAATCAGCAGCCAACCCCTTTTCAGCCGTTTCTTTAGCCTGCCATCTCGGCTTAGCGGAGGGCTGGCGTTAGATCCTCTTTGGGCTGATCGGTCCGTTTATTTCGCTTGTCGGTTGCTTCCTGTTTGAATAAGTTTTTGCTGAACCAGGGATAAAGAGTCGGTAGCAGATACAGCGTCAAGACTGTGGCGGTCACCAGGCCGCCGATGACGACGGTTGCGAGCGGGCGCTGTACTTCGGCGCCCCGTGACGTAGACAGAGCCATTGGGATAAAGCCGAGGCTGGCGACGAGTGCCGTCATCAACACCGGGCGCAAACGATCTTCCGCGCCATCTTTGACTGCATCGGGCATCTCCTTTCCCTGCTTGCGCAGGGCGTTGATATGACTGACCATCACGACCCCGTTCAGCACAGCTACGCCAAAAAGCGCAATGAAGCCGATGGAAGCAGACAGGCTCAGGTTCAAGCCCCGCAGCCATAGCGCGGCGATTCCGCCGACCAGGGCAAAAGGCACGATGAGAAGAATCAGCAGGGCCTGCTTGATGTTGTTGAAGGTGGCGAAGAGCAGGGCAAAAATGATGGCGATGGAGACCGGCAAGACAATCATGAGGCGCTGATTGGCGCGTTTTTGATTTTCAAACTGACCGCCCCAATCGACGGTGTAGCCGGCGGGGAGCTTTACCTGCTGCTTCATCTTCTGTTGGGCCTCCTTGACGAAACTGCCGAGGTCGCGGCCACGGACGCTGACCTGAACGGCTACGCGGCGCTTGGCATTTTCGCGGTTAATCATTTCTGCGCCCCGCACTGTTCTCAGGTCGGCGATCTGGCGCAATTCGATGAGCGCTCCATCCGGTGCTTTGAGCGTCAACGAGCCGAGCTGGTCGATGTTATTGCGGAAGCTGTCGGGCAGGCGGACGACGATACCGAAGCGGCGCTCGCCTTCGACCATTTCCGAGACTTGTTTCCCTCCGAGCATGCTTTCGACAAAACCCTGGACATCGGAGACGTTCAAGCCGTAACGTGCGAGTCGCTCGCGATCGAGTTCAATGCGGAGTTCCGGGACGCCGGAGGAGACGTCTTTAGTGATGTCGGTTGCGCCGCGGACAGAGGCAATCATTTTCTGAGTTCGTTCGGCCAGGCGTTCGAGTACGTCGACGTCTTCCCCGAAGATCTTGATAGCGACATCGCCGCGCACACCGGTGACTACCTCGTCCAGACGCATCTCCATGGGCTGCGTGAATTCGTAGTCGACGCCGGGGATTTCGTCAAGCGCGTTGGTCAACGTCCGGATCAACTCTTCTTTCGTTTTGCAGCATTGCCAGCTCGCTTTCGGCTTCAGCGTGAGATAGGAATCCGATTCATAGACGCTCATCGCTTCGGTCGCCAGGTCGGGACGGCCGAGCTTGGTGACTACTCCGGTCACTTCCGGAAAGCTGCGAATGACCTTCTCGATTTTGTCGCTGAGGAAAATCGATTCGTCGAGCGAAATGCCAGGCAGCCGTTTCGAGGTGATAACGATGGAGCCTTCGTCGAGGCGCGGCATGAATTCGGTACCGATCCACTTGAGCGACGCGACCGCACAAACGACCAGCACGCCGGCCACGAGCAAGACGGGTGTGCGGTGGCGCAACGACCAGGCGAGCGACGATGCGTAAGCGGTGCGGAGATGATGAAACCAGTGCTTCTGTTTTGCCGGATCGGAGCCGTAGCGGCGTTTTCGGCCGGCAAGAATGTAAGACGCCAGGGCCGGGACTACAAACAGTGCGAGCAGCAGTGAACCGATAAGCGCGGAACAAACCGTGATCGCCATCGGATGAAACATGCGGCCTTCCAAACCCTGCAACGTGAAGATGGGCAGGTAGACGGCGATGATGATAGCGACGCCAAACAGGATAGGCCGCGCTACTTCATGGACAGCAGCACGGATCGTCTCTCGATTGTCCGCAGAGCCGTTTTGCTCGAGGCGCCCGACGAAGTTTTCGACCATGACGACGGAGCCGTCGACGATCATGCCGAAGTCGACTGCGCCGAGGCTCATGAGATTAGCGGAGACACCGAAAAGAGCCATCCCCATAAACCCGAACAAGAGGGAAAACGGGATGACGCAGGCTACGATGAGCGCGGCGCGCCAATCGCCGAGAAAGACCAGCAGAACCGCCAGCACGAGCAGTCCCGCTTCCATGAGGTTGTGTTTGACCGTGTTAATGGTGCCGTCTATGACGGTGCTTTGGTCATAGAACGGAACGAGATGCACGCCCGGCGGCAGTTTCATGGCGGCGATCTTCTGCTTGACGCTGCGGATCAGATCCCGTCCGTTCGTGCCCTGTATGGCGATGACCATGCCCGACACCGTTTCGCCCCGGGCGTCGTGCATCACTGCGCCTTGCCTTGGCAACGGGCGGGGCGCAATGTTAGCGACATCCCGCAGCAGCACGGGAACACCGTTGTAGGATTCGATGACGATATTCTGCAAGTCCGTGATGCCGGTAGCGCGGCCGAGCCCGCGGATGGTGTATTGCTCATCGTTGTGGGAAGCGAAGCCGCCGCCGAAGTTCGCGTTATTGTCGGAAACGCGGCTCACTACATCGGCCGCAGTCAGGCCGTAACGGCGCAGCGTATTCGGATCGACCTCGATGGTGTACTGCTTGGTAAAGCCACCCCAGGAGTTAATTTCGCCAACCCCGGGGACCGTGCGCAGGTCGTAACGCACATCCCAATCGTGTAAGGTTTTGCGCTCCATGAGCGAAAGATTGCCGCCTTGCACCGAATATTGGTAGACCTCGCCGAAGGCCGTCGACAAGGGTCCGAGCATGGGCTGGAAACCTTGCGGAAGCCGTGACTGCGCTTGCTGCAAACGCTCAGTGACGAGTTGCCGGGCCAGGTAGATATCCATCGAATCGTCGAACACCGCCGTGATCATGGAAAGCCCCAGCTTCGACACTGAACGCACGGTTTGCATCTTGGGCATACCCAGCAGGCTGGTCTCGATCGGAAAGGTGATCAGCTGTTCTACCTCGATGGGCGAGACGCCAGGAGCTTCAGTGGTGACCACGACCTGCTTGTTCGTGAGGTCCGGGTACGCTTCGATGTTGAGGTGCAGCATGGTGTACAGGCCGCCGACCAGCAGCGCGCAAACCGCCATCAGGACAATCCAGCGATTCTTTAGGGCGAAGTCCAGCATAGAGTTATTGGCCGATTTGGCTTTTCAGGAGCTCCGATTTCACGATGAAGCTTCCACCGGTGACGATGGTGTCGCCCTCTTTGAGGCCTGCGGAAATTTCCGCCTCGCCGTTTGTACGATGAGCAATCGAAACGGGTCGCGCCTCAAAAGTGTCGGCGGCAGTTTTAACAAAGACGACTGAGCCGCCATTTAGATTTTGCAGCGCTTTTTCCGGCACGAAAATCGACCAGCGCGAGGATCCCTCGGAAATCTGCACATTCGAGAAGAGACCTGGATGAAGCTTCTGATTAGGGTTGGAAAGAAGGATGCGGGCCTGCAGTGTGCGGGTCTGCGGATCAACTTGCGGCGCGATGTAAGTGACGCGGCCGGTGAAGGTCTGGTCTGGATAGGCTTGCGAAGTCACATGAGCCATACTGCCCACGTGTACCTTGGCGATATCGGACTCGCTGATCGAAGTGACCATCCAGACGCTCGCCAGATTGGTGATGGTGAAAGTCTCTGCGCCGGGCTCGACAATGCTGCCGAGACCGATTTTGCGATCGACCACTACGCCATCGATGGGCGCCAGGATGGGTGCGAGCTCCGTTTGTTCAGTGATGTTGCCGGTCTGCGACTCCGGTATGCGCAGCAGGTCGGCCAGGTGAGTGGTTTCTTTCTGCTGGTTGATGCGGGCATTCTGTAAATCAGTTTGCGCGCTACGCAGATCCGACTGGGCACGCTCGAGCTCCTGCGGCGAGGCAGACTTCAGGGCAATCAGCCGCTGCATTCGATCGCGCATGCGAGTGCGATATTCGACCACGTCCTGCTGACGCCGGATTTCGGCCGTGGCGGAATCGAGCGCCGCGCGCGTTTCGTGTACCGAGTGGCTATGTAAGCGCGCCAGAACAGTTCCCCGGTGAACTCGAGAGCCGATGGTGGCGTTCAACTCGGTCACGCGGCCGTCGGCGTATGAGCCTACGTGAGCCGTGTGATCTTCGTTCATCATGATCTGACCGGGGGCAGTGAACGAGACCGCAATCGAGCGCGAATGCGCCTGTGCGGTCTCAAGGCCGGCCTTCTGCTGCGACGCCGTTTTGATCTTTACTTCATTCGGCTTGCCGGACTGCTCTGCGCCCGGTTTCTTTTCGCCGGTACTCTGTTGAGAGTTTCCCTGCCCGCAGCCGAGTAAGAAGACGAGGCAACCGAAAACGACCGCTGCGCGTTTCATGGCTGAAAATTAAGGCCGCCCGCGACCTGCAGATTAACGATGCTCTGCCGAAGCTGCACCAGTGTCTGGCCGTATACAATTTCGAAATCGATGCGGCTGCGTTCAGCATCGAGCAAATGAATTAGATCGATGCCGCCTTCGCGGTAGGCGCCCCTGGCCAGACGCGCGGTCTCTTCCGCTTTGGTGCGGGTGGCGGGCATTTGATCGAGCAAGTGCTGCTCGTCCGAGTAGGTTCGTAAAGCGGCGGTCACATCTGCTTTGATGTTAGCTTCTGTCAGACGAAGGTTCGATCGCGCCATATCTACTTCGGCATTGGCCGTGCCGATGTTGCCCTGGTTGCGATTGCGGACCGGCAAATCAATTTGGACAGCGGCGTACAGCGTGTCGAATCCGACGTCTCGCTTATAGCCGGCCAAGATTTCCGGGTCGGGTTTGGCGTTGGCGTGCTGCAGTTTAACGTTCGCCTCAGCGCGGCTCATGGCTTCCTGCGCCAGTTTTTCTTCGACGCGCGATTTGAGCGCCGTTTCTATATCCGGCAGAGAGACGGAGGGTAGATGTTCGAGTGCGTCAGAGAGGCTGATAGAGACCGGGAAATCAGCGCGGCCCATGGAGCGATAGAGAGCTACCAGGGCTTGATCGTAATCGCGCGCTGCATTGATGGCCTGCATGCGCATGCGATCGCGTTCGACTTCGATGCGCAGCAGATCAACCTCGGGGGCGACGCCTTCGTGAACTCGGTTGCCGATATACTGCACGTCGGTCTCGTACGTGCGCAAGTCCTCTTGATATAGATCGCGCACGTGCGCCGCTCCGGCTGCTGTCCAATATGCCAAGCTGACATTCGCCTGTATCTGGCGCTTTAAAAGATCGTTCCGCAGTTCGGTGTCGTGCAGATCCGCGGTAGCGACATCTACCCGACGCCCGCGTTTACCGCCAATCTCAATGACTTGTCCGAGGTACGCGTAATCTTCGGTGGATTGCCAGTAGGAGAACGGCGGAGGAGAGGACCAGCGCACATCCTCGGTCTGCAGATAAAGGCGCGGATTGGGGGAAAGAGCGGCCTGCGCGCGCTGGCCCTTCGCCTGGTCGATGCGGCTGCGGCTCGCGTCGATAGAAGGGTTATTAGAAAGAGCTTGCTGCACGGCATCCTGGAGACTGAGAGAATTTGTTTGACCGAAGCAAACACCTGCCGCCACAAGAGACGTCAAGATTCGAAAGCGCATCTACCTTCTATTCGCGCACAGGTCGAGGCTGGCGCGCACTTTTGATTTTGGCGAATCATCTATAAACTCGGGATAAACCTTCTGCCGCGTTCAAAAAAATAAATCTGGCCGCAGATAAACACGGATAAACGCAGATAAAACATTTGATATTGATCGGCGTTTATCAGCGGCCAACGGTTTTTTAGCATTGCGATCGCAGCTGTTGAGTGGCGCGGCTTTACATAGCGATAGTTGTGATCTCGCCGATAGCGAGTTCGCGCAACGAGGGCTCGATGAGGCTTCGGTCGCCTACCACCATCCAGATCACGTTGTTCGGGCAGAGAATCGACTGGGCGGCATTTCCAATATCTGCGACACTCAGCGCCGTGACTCGGCCGACGTATGTGTCGTAGAAGTTCAGCGGCAGGCCGAGTTGCAGCAGGTCGCCGAGCAGGTTGCCGATGGCGTTCATCGTTTCATGGGAGCCCGGAAGTTCGAAAATCTGCTGCTGTTTGACCTTGTCCAGTTCGTCCGTCGTAACGGGCTTCGTTCCGGTAATGCCGGATAGTTCCTGCAGGATTTCGCGAATGGAATCCGCCGTTTTGTCGCCCTGGACGGATGCGTAAGCGAGGAATGGACGTTGGGCGCGGGCGGCATAGAGCACAGAGCCCGCTCCGTACGACCAGTGCTTGTCTTCGCGCAGGTTCATATTCAGGCGCGCCCCGAAGGTTCCCCCAAAGACGTTGTTCATGGTCTCGAGTGCGACTTCCGTTTCCGGACCGGCAGGCGGCGCGATGGCGCCCGCAATCACCACCGATTGCTGCGCGCCCGGTTTGTCCACCAGGTAGATCGCCGGTTTAGCAGGGCGAGCTACTTGATCTAATTTCTTGTTTGCGACTTTACCGGAAGCCCAGGCGCTAAACAGCCGTTCGAGCTTGGGTTTTATTTCGGCTACAGTAGTATCCCCGACCACAATCAAGGTGGCGTTGTTGGGCTTGAACCAGTGGCCATGAAACTCGACTGCGTGTTCCCTGTTCAGCTTCCGTACCGTCTCTTCGGTGCCTGACCCGGTCAGCGGAGCGCCGTAAGCATGATCGTTGCCGAACAAAAGAGGAGGCAGCGCACGCAACGCCATCTGCAGCGGCGTAACCTTCTCGTTGGCAATAGCAGACATCTGCAATTGCTGCTGCCGGCGGAAGTCGGTCTCGGGAAAAACAGGATCGAGGATGACGTCGGCGTATAAATCGAGCGCCTGGTCGAGCGTGGGTTTGAGGGCGGAGAGAAAAACGGTTGAGGTATCGAGATTGCAACTACTATTTAGCTGCGCGCCCAAGCTTTGCAGTTCATCGCTGACGTCGAGCGCCGTCCGGCGAGTGGTTCCACAGGTGAGAAGGGCAGAGGTCAGCCGGGCGATTCCGGCCGTTTCGGGGTGATCGGCGGCGAAGCCTGCATTTAAATCGAGCCAGAAATTGACAACCGGAATCTGGTGACGTTCAGCGACCAGCAGCCGGAGACCGTTCGACAGGGTGTCTTCCTGAATGGGCGGCAGATGCAACTCGTGCGGCGTTCCTAGGTCAGGCATTTTGGAGCGGTCGGCTCGTGCTGCTGCCGGCGGCGTCACGGCGCGGAATGGCTGCACCTCGAGGGCATAAACCCCGTCGGAAAGCCAAGTGCGAGCAGTTCCGAGCAATGCAGAGGGCGAAGCTTCCGACAAATGTTCCAGGCGCTGTTTGTAGCCGTTTGACCTTCCCAGGTACGTCTGATTGGTGGCCAGAATATCGGATTTGCCCCCGAAGCCGCCAATCCGCTCTATGCCACGAACAAAGCCGGCAAACGATTGCGTCTTGATGCGCTCCAGTTCATGCGCAGCCGGACCATCCTCCAGAAAGCGGGTTAGCTCTTCGTCGACGGCTGTCTCGACACGGCGCAGATCGACACCAGGTTTAGCAGTAGCGGCAACGACGAATTGGCTGCCGATTTCGCGTTCATCCAGGTAAGCGGCCACCTGGGTGGCAATCTGATCGTCGTAGACGAGACGCTTGTAGAGCCGGGAACTGCGTCCCGCCGACAAAATTCCTCCGGCCAGTCGCAAATGGTCAGCAGCCAGCGTGCCGTATCCGGGCACGTTCCAGACTTTATAAAGGCGGCTCTGGGGAACACGGTCCTCCACCGTTTCACGGCGTTGGCCGGTCATCTTCTCGACCCAGGCGCGTTGATGCGCCACGGGCGGACCGGGCGGGATCTCGGAGAAAAAGCGCCTGGCCTTCTCTTCCGCCTGCTTGACCGTAATGTCGCCAGCCAGCACCAGCACTGCGTTCGAGGGCGTGTAATAAGTTTTAAACCACTCGCGCACATCTTCGAGCGAAGCAGAATCGAGATCTTCCATCGAGCCGATTACGGTGTGATCGTACGGGTGGCCGACCGGGTAAGTGGCTCGGACTACCAGATCGTCGACAATCGCGTAGGGCTGGTTATCGCCCTGGCGTTTTTCGTTCTGCACGACGCCCCGTTGCAAGTCGAGAATCTCCTGACTGATGGTGCTCGCAAAATAACCCATCCGATCGGACTCGGCGAAGAGTGCGTAATCAAGGGCCGAGGTGGGAACGTTTTCAAAATAGTTCGTTCGATCTTCGCTGGTGGTGCCGTTTAAATCGGTTGCGCCGATATGCTCCATCGCTTCGATGTAGCTGCCGTGCAGATGCTCGCTGCCACCGAACATTAAGTGTTCAAACAGGTGGGCGAACCCGGTCTTTCGCGGCTTTTCGTTCTTCGATCCGACGTGGTACCAAATGTTCAGCGCGACTACCGGAGTCTTATGATCTTCGTGGACGAGGACCCGGAGGCCATTCTCTAAAACGAGCTCTTCGCAGGGGATTTCAAGGTTAGAAAATTGCATTCGGGCGTGAAATCGCCACGATAGCAGATGAGGGCCGACCTAAAGAGCGAATTGCTTGGGCCGGCTGCGGGACAGCGATTGGTCGAGGTAAGTAAAAAACCGCCCTTCGTCTTCGAGCTCTAATTCAATGGCAAGCCACGCAAGGTCCAGCGGTGCAATGGCATTTTCGAGATGGTTGGGGCAGTTAATCCGATCCTTCTCGGTAGTGACCAGAATGTCAGCGCCATGCGCGCGAGCCTGATGCGCGACTCGCTGGAGCTCCACAGGATTGTAAGCATGGTGATCGGCAAAGCGCCAGCGGAATACTACGTCGAGTCCCAGAACCTCAAGTGTTTGCCAGAAGGTTTCGGGGTTGCCTAGTCCGCAGAAAGCCCCGACGCGGCGGCCAGCGAGACTCGGAATGATTTGCCCGTCCCGGTATCCATACCAGGACTTGGCTATCAAGCGCGTGCGGAAGACCGGGGCATCTGAATTGAGCTGCTGCAGGCGGGCGCGAATGGCTGCAAAGCGATGGTCGTTTTCAGCCCTGGTAACTACAAATGCATCCGCCCGCTCCAGTGCCTTCAATGGTTCGCGCAAGCGGCCAAGCGGTACGACGTCTTCTCCGCCGAGCGGGTCGAGTCCGTCGATCAAAACTATGTCAAAATTTCGTTCCAGGCGAGCGTGCTGGAAACCGTCGTCCATCACGAGAACATTGATGGACGGGAATTGCCGGAGCAGAATTTGCGCGACTTCATAACGCTTCGAACCGATACCGAGAGGCGCGGCGACCGAGCGCAAAAAGATCTGCCCTTCGTCACCGGTGACAGCGGAAGGGACCTTGGTTCCGGGGCCGAAGATGAGGAACTCGGCCGGCGTTTGGCGGCGATACCCGCGCGTTAGAATTCCGGGAAAGTTTCCGCGCGCCACGAGCTGTTTTACGAGATAGACGGTGAACGGAGTTTTGCCCGACCCACCGATGGTGATCCCTCCGACGCTGATCACCGGAGTTGCCAGCGGCCGTGCGGTCAGAGCGAAGTGTATGGCTTGCCTACGCTTCACGATGCCACCCCGCTTCCAGAGAGTCGCCAGCGGGGTCAGCAAAGCACGCAGGAAGCAGTTATAAACGTTGCGGCGCGAAGCGCTGTGGAAGAGCGGCCAGAGCTGGTCCGCAATCTCATTGGTGGAGTTACGCTGCCCTTCGAGTAGCTGCGCGGCGCGAGATCCAAGCTGATGTGCTTTGTCCGGATTTTCTAGCACGTCACGGACTGATTCGGCCAAGTTTTGTCCCTGTTCCAGCTGTATAAAAGCCCGGGCAGAGGCGAAGTCCTGCGCCAAGGTGGCGAAATTTTCCATGTGCGGACCGACGATGATGGGCAGACCGGCCGCGGCAGGCTCGAGAATATTGTGGCCGCCGCGCGGGGCAATAGAGCCGCCGACAAACGCGACGTCCGAGAAACGGTAAGCGCCTGAGAGCTCTCCCATGGTGTCGAGCAAGAGAACGCCGGGCAGTGTGAGCGAGGATGAAGGATCAGCCTTGCTGGTGGTGCGGCGCAGGAAGTGGAGCTGGCGAGCGGTGAGCTTCCGGGCGACTTCGTCAAAGCGGGCGGGCTGGCGCGGGGCGAGGATGAGCAGCAGGGCAGGAAAGTCCGCGGCAAGGGTTTCGAAGGCGTCGAGCACCAGGTCGTCTTCGTCAATTGAGTGGCGGCGGAGGCTGCCTCGTTCGTTGGGACCGACTGTACTGGCTGCGATCCATACCTGCCGTGCGCCGAAGGTATTGACCATGATCCGGGCAGGCGAGAGCGAGGCGGCGTATTTCAAGTTTGGGGCAACGGCGACTTTCGCTTCCTCCGCGCCAAGGAACAAATAGCGTTCGCGGTCTTCTGGGCTTTGCACGAGGATGCGATCAGGCAGCCGCAGAATGGGACATAGCCACTTTCTGAACAAGCGATAGCGGGGCCAGGTTCGTTTGGAAATGCGGCCATTCACGATGGCGAGCTGCGCGCCGGACCGTTTTGTCTCGGCGTACAGATTGGGCCAGATTTCGGTTTCTAGAACAACCAGTAGCGATGGCTTGATGGCGCGCAATACCCGGCGTATACAGGACGCATAATCAAGCGGGCAATAGAAGAGGCCCTTCAGGTGAACGCCGGCGTGAAGCTCCGCAAAGCGACGTCCAGCCACAGTCGAAGTCGAAAGGTAGAGAGGGACAAGCGGGTCTTGCGTTCGTAACGCTTCGATCAGAGGCAGCACGGAGGAGACTTCGCCTACCGAGACGGCGTGCAACCAGATGGATCCGGGTTTCGTCCGAGGGAAGGACCGGGGCAGGAAGCCAAGACGCTCGCCGAAGTGGGGCCAGTACGCTCGACTTTGACACAGCCGTACGAGAAAATACAATCCGACGAACGGTGCCAGAAGGATTTGGAGTAGCCGGTAGAGGAGCAGAACGCTTTTGAATCTAAGAAAACGATTCTTGATTTCGAGTATAGCTTTGGCGGTTGCGGTCCCGATGCTGCTGTTAGCAGCTGACGATAAACGTTTTCAAGCTGGGGCGGCGAGTGAGTATGCGCATCAGCAATCAGAAAAGGTGACAGTGGGCGCCAAGCCCTACAACAACGACGAGCTGGTAAACAGTGCGTTTGGAAAGAAGATCGATTTTCCTAAATATGGCGTGGTGCCTATTTTAGTCGTGATTGAGAATAAGCGGGATCAGGCGTTGGATTTACGCGAACTCGCGGTGAGTCTGGTGGCGACAGACGGGCGTCACGCGAAGGCGGTTCCGGCGGAAGACTTGCCGTTTCTGGCGACGAGCGGCAAGCATCCATCGACTACCGGCGTGAAAATGCCGATTCCACTGCCCAAGAAAAAGAACCCGTTAAATAACCCCGAAATTGCGGACCGGGCGTTTGCGGCGAAGGTGCTGGCTCCGGGCGATACCGCTAGCGGCTTTTTTTACTTTGAAGCGCAGCAGGAAAGCGGCGACAAATTGTATGTCGATGGATTGCAGGATGTGCGGTCGGGGAAGGAGTTGTTGTATATCGAGTTTCCGTTGGGGCAGTAGATAGGCGCCGATTTCTGGAGCAAAGGCGTTGCCCACATGGGGCAGCCCCGGGGTCCTTAAGCGCCGACTTAAGATACTTAGTGGGAGCTTAAGTTGCTGTTTTTGCACGTGTACGATGACGCCACTCTCAGCAAACAACAGATCGATACGCGATGGCCGGACGCAGAGCTTTCAAATCCGCGGTTTGCGCGTGATACGGCTGGGTGGGAGCGATCAAAGGAGGAGGCAAATGTCTCATTCACCATCTCGTCAAGAGTTAGACGTCATTATTGTCCGTGCGCCGACCCATGCAACTGCCGTGATGTGGCCAGATACCTAACCAAGAGACGCGAGAGCTTGAAGTGTTCTGATTTCTAATCCGGTGGCCGAGATCGCCTGGTGCACAGTAGGGATTGCAACCTTAAAATCCGCCCTAAAGAACTCGCGGTCGGCTCTAATCCGGTGCACGTTCAGCGCTTGATGAACGGCCTTTTCTGCTAAAGCCGGACTCATTACTCGCCAGCAACGCCGCACTCCGAAGGGTACGACAACTCCGGTTGCAGCGTTGATTTCATTTACCCTCTGTTCAACTGTCCTAGTAGTCATACCAATTTTCAGTAAGTCGGGGAACTCACGTGTCGAGAGGACGTAAATCCAACCAGCACCTTTTTCATCGACTATCTTTTTCTCACCTAAGAATGCCTGCAAGCAAAGCCTTGTAGGCATGCTACACAAGTTGCGGCGGGCAACTTGGAACCGATCATCAGCGGAATTGTGAATCGCATCTCGCATAATGCGCAACTCTGATGCAATTTGCCGTGCCAAACTCGGCGAAGGGTACCCAAGTTGTCCCATGACGGTAAACCAGTCCCACTGGTCTTCCCGGACAACCCGATTGAACAGGCCCTTCACAATGCTGATCTGCGGTAAGATCTCGGAGGTCGGTGGTGGAGAGGATTGCAGGTTAAGAAGCGCCAAGACTCTGCTACAAGCGAATCGCCGTTCGCGGAGCGTCTCTGGCTTCGCAGGTGCCATCCCGAAACCCCACTTTTCAAAAATTTCAGGCATCTGAAATGAACTTATTAATTAATCTAACTAGTAGGACACGACCCACTTATATCCTGCCTCCAAACAGTTTCCACACTCTAGCTTAGAAGCTTCTGGCGGCATTCCCGTACGAAGGTGTCGTATTGAGAGATAACGGCGTCAGCTGCATCGTTGATAGCGTCGACAATTTCGTGCCACCGTTTCGGATTTGTGTGGTGCCAGTCGTCGGGCACTTTGTAAAGAGGGTCTTCTATGCTGGCTTCCAGCCGAAAAGAGTTGCCAGCAAGCAAATGAACGAATTTCTCGATGCGTTTCAGGAGAGTGGTCCGACCCGCTTCGAGCGTTTCATCCAAGAACTCATGCTCAGGTCGGGTGCAGGCGTATCTGAACTCGTTTAAATCTTTCAGAGCCTCCCAATGGAAACAGCCCCCGAACGAGAAGTTCCGCATGAAATAAACCGACCCGTCACTCGGAAGTAGTTTCAGCAAGAAATAAAATACTTGTCGGTCGGCCTCTCGGCCGGGAGATCGAATGGGTTCCACGCCGACGTGCAAACCCTTTTCGATCGCCTCGTACAGCGCGTTTCTTGCCCTCTTGGCTTCATCAATCGTGTAGCCTTTATGTTGACTGGTTACGGAATCGTACAGACTGTGGTGTTGCAGGCACAGGAAAGCCAAGTTGTCCTCGTTGGCATTTGATCGATTGTCATCGAGGTGCGCGATCTGGCCGTGCTTCTCTGTGAGGTCGACGTTTAGCTGAAAACAAAGAGCACAACGTCGGCGACTTCTATCAAGGACAAACAGCTCCAATTCCCGTGGCGTAGGTACCCGTGGTGGTTTCGAATCGGACAAATCTTCCGCAGCATAGCAAAGCCCGGGAAGTCTTTGCGTATGTTACAGGGCTTTTTTCTTATGAATGCAATTTGACGTATAGTCCGCATTTCGGACAAATGGATCCCAAGAGTCGGCTGTTGACTCCTTAGTCGCCGATCGGTTTAGAAGCCCAGATTAGGACGATCAGCAGGTTGGGACTGAATCCAGGATTTTAGGAAAGTAGAAACGACTACTCGGAGCAGCATCGGCGTTTGCCAAACTCTGATTACGATTGAGGACTACGGCCTAATTCCGGAATCATCGGACAAAGAAACTTCCAGACTGTCCCGGGGGAGAGTGTCACCAAAAGAATTTACCGCAGCTGTTTAGTTCCAGTAGTTTCGATCTAGATTACGGAACTGGACTGCTTCGGCGAGGTGTTTGGCGGAGACGCTTTCGGCGCTGGAGAGATCGGCAACGGTGCGGGCTACGCGCAGCATCCGGTCGTGGGCGCGGGCTGAGAGATTCATGCGGCGGACCGCCATTTCGAGAGTTCGTTCGCCACTTTCGTCAAGCGCGCAGAGGGTGCGCAGTTGCGCCGGCGGGATCTGGGCATTGTAGAAACCGCGGGCGCGCTGTGTTTCGCGGGCTGTTTCGACTCGCTCGCGGATTTCGGCCGAAGAGACACCGTCTGTTTTACTGCGCAGTTCTTTGTAGGGAACGGCCGGCACTTCGATGTGCAGATCGATACGATCGAGCAGCGGGCCGCTGACCTTCGCGAGATAGCGCTGGATGATACCGGGCGTGCACCGGCATTCGCGCGTGCTGTCGCCATAAAAGCCGCAGGGACAAGGATTCATGGCCGCGACCAGCATGATGCGGGCTGGAAAGGTGAGGGTGCCATTGCTGCGCGCCAGAGTGACCGAGCCTTCCTCGAGGGGCTGGCGCAGTTGTTCGAGAACGCCGCGTGGAAACTCCGGGAGTTCATCGAGAAAAAGGACGCCCTGATGGGCCAGGCTTACTTCTCCTGGCCGGGGATTTCCGCTGCCGCCGCCGATCAATCCGGCATCGGAAATGGTGTGGTGCGGTGAGCGAAACGGCCGGCTCTTCAAAACGCCGATACCCGACGGGAGCACGCCGGCGACGCCATGGATTTGCGTGGCTTCGAGAGCCTCGCGGAACGTGAATTTGGGCAAGATGCCAGCAAACCGTTTCGCGAGCATCGTTTTGCCGGAACCGGGAGGTCCGATCATCAACACGTTGTGACTGCCGGCCGCGGCTACCTCGAGCGCCCGTTTGGCCATGGTCTGGCCTCGTACATCGCTGAAATCCGGGCCGGTCGAACTGCCTGCGCTTTGGTCGTGAGGCGTCGCGGTCACCGGGCTAAAATTTTCCGGCTGGTTCAGGAATTGAACCACTTCGGCCAGATGGCGCAAGCCGTATACCTGGATGCCTTCTGCCACGGCAGCTTCGGCAGCGTTGTCGAACGGTACCAGCAGGTTCCGAATGCCGCGCCGGGCGGCACACACAGCAATGGACAACGCACCGCGCACTGGACGTAAGCTGCCATCGAGCGATAGTTCACCGATCAACAGATGATCGTCCGATCGGGCGACTGTACCCATGGCTCCAAGAATGGCAGTTGCCATGGGCAGATCGAAACCAGCGCCTTCTTTCCGCAGATTTGCAGGCGCCAGATTGATGGTGACCGATTTGCTTGGGTAGCCGAAGCCTGAGTTGAGCAGGGCCGACTTGATGCGTTCGCGGCTTTCTCTGACCGCCGCATCCGGCATGCCGACCGTGACAAAATCACGGTTCGTTCCGGCGGGATACATGTCGACTTCTACGTCGATGACGTGGGCATCGATCCCCTGTATTGCTGCGCTGAAGGTGCGGAACAGTGCCACACAAGCTAGTAGCTGCCGGTTTAGATCTTCTCAGCGGGCCCGATCGATCTTAGTCGATCGGACTCAATCGACGAGGCTTTGGAGGATACCTGGGACTGGCTTACCAGCCATTTCGCGTTTTCCTGAGAGCAAAGCGATTCAACGCGCTCCGCCAGGACGGGGTGCGGATCGCTTAATGTCAGGTAGGGCCCGGCATGGGCCAGATAGAAATATTTCTCACGCTCCAGGGCCTCGGCGGTGGTGCGATAGCTGGCCCAGTTCGCCTGGTATTGGTTGAGTTGCTGGATTCCTTCCAGGACGGCAATCAAAACGCCCAGCACGCCGGCCAGTTGGGTGGCAGAATGGACTCCCGAGGTGGTCAAAGCCGGGATCATGGCAGCCGAGGCGATGGTAAACGTTTTGAAGCATTTGTGAAGCGCCCGATTTAACCGGCTGCGGCGGTCGTACCAGCGCAGTTGGTCTTCGAGACGGTCGAGCGTGACCTGCTCAGCGGGCGATTTCGATGAAGTGTCGGAAGTGAGAAGATCCGGCATGATTTGAGATACCTCTTGCCCGTGAGCTTGCGTCGAAACGATCCGGCAACCTGGTCGGTGGTCAGCTAATCACCTGATTCGAAAGGAAAAGAAAGAAAGTTAAGGCTGGTCACCGGCTGGCAGGCTTTTTTATCTGCGAGAATAAAGGTGTTGCATTCTGCTTTCCGATGAGAATCGCGACGCTCGGCGACTGCCAGATTACTTGTGAACACTTCGAACGAAACAGGGGAGAGCAAGGGCCTCCGATTGCCCTTTGGACTGACCTTCGCAAGTCTTTATAAACGCGAAGGAATGGTGGAGTTGGACCGCCAGTTTCTGCGGCAGATCGAGGAGTCGGAGCCCGATCTGCATGCCCGTCTGATCGCCGCCCGCGAAGATTCGCCCGCCGCCCACACCAAGAGTTCTTCCGAGCTCATCGTCGAGCTGGCTCCCCATCTCGAAGACTTCATCGGACACGTCTTCGGCATCGAAACCGAACTACACCGCCTGCAGGAGCGCCACTCCGAACTTGCTCCTCTGTTTTCTGTGAAGCGCCGTTTTGTGCAGCGCAAAGCCATTGTTGGACAAACTGCGGCCACTGCCAGCGAGATCGACGGCGTTGCGGTGGGCGCGGAACTCGAAGCGCTTTTACAGGAACCGCTCACCGAACTCAGCTTCGCTACGCATATAGCGCGCTGGCTCGAAGAGGAAGCGTCGCATACCGAGCAACTGCGCCTAGCCGCGCAATATGCCGCGTGGGCCACGCTCTCGCCATTGGGCAAGCGCCAGCACGCCGGCGGCGTTCTCTTTAAGGTTCCTCACAAGCTCGACATGGAGCACCTGGTGCCCGTCGAATCATCGGTTCATAACGGCCTCGTGCAGCTCGAGTTGCACAGTGATCACTGGCGGCACCGGGAAGGCTTTCAGCTCACCGATCCCGGTACCGACCTGACCGGCGCGCTTGATCAGGCACACTACTGCATCAAGTGTCACCACCAGGGAAAAGACAGCTGCTCGACAGGTTTGAAAGAAAAGAACGGCGCGTTTAAATCGAGCGTCTTTGGCGTGCCGCTCGCCGGCTGTCCGCTCGATGAAAAAATCTCCGAGATGAATGCTGTCAAGGGTCAGGGCAATCCCATCGGCGCTCTCGCGGTCGTCACGATCGACAATCCCATGGCAGCCGGCACGGGCCATCGTATTTGCAATGACTGCATGAAGTCTTGCATCTTTCAGAAGCAGGAGCCCGTCGACATCCCGCAAGTCGAAACGCGGACACTTAAGGATGTACTCGAGCTGCCCTGGGGCTTCGAGATCTACAGCCTGCTTACACGTTGGAATCCGCTGAACTTCGCCCGTCCTTATCCGAAGGCGGAGACCGGTTACAAGGTCCTGGTCGTCGGCCTGGGACCTGCCGGTTTTACGCTCGCTCATCACCTGATGAACGATGGCCACACTGTGGTAGCTGTCGATGGCTTGAAGATCGAGCCTCTGCCCGGCGAAATCTCGGGAGTCGATCCCTATGGGGAACGATTTCCCTTTCGCCCGTTGCGCGACATCACTGAAATTTATGAACGGCTCGATGAGCGGGTGATGGCTGGTTTCGGCGGCGTCGCGGAGTATGGCATCACTGTTCGCTGGAACAAAAACTTCTTGAAGGTCATTCGTCTGTTGTTGGAACGCCGCGCTGAATTCGCGATGTTCGGCGGCGTCCGTTTCGGCGGCACGCTCACGGTGGATAGCGCCTTCGAACTCGGCTTCGACCACATCGCACTGTGCGCCGGCGCCGGGCGCCCGACGGTCATTCCGATGAAGAATGGCCTGGTACGCGGCGTGCGCCAGGCGTCGGACTTCCTGATGGCGCTGCAACTCACCGGCGCAGCTAAATCCGATTCGCTCGCCAACCTGCAGATCCGCATGCCGATCGTCGTCATCGGCGGCGGCCT
This sequence comes from Bryobacteraceae bacterium, assembly GCA_965277435.1. Taxonomy (GTDB): domain Bacteria; phylum Acidobacteriota; class Terriglobia; order Bryobacterales; family Bryobacteraceae; genus Bog-105. Next base: position 1,522,577 of record OZ255821.1, read on the forward strand.
CACTGCGATTGATACGGCCACCGAATCGCTGGCCTACTACACCGTCCAGATCGAGAAATTCCTGCAGCGTTATGAAGCGCTGGTTAGCGAAATTGGCGAGGACGCGGTAGTGGCTGCGTGGAATGCGGAGGAGAACGAAATCGCGCGTGAATTCATCGCGCACGCCCAGGCCATTCGCGACGAACGCGCTGCGGCCGCTACCGAGGGCCGTTATCCCGATCTGATCTCGCTTCTCAATTCTTGGGGCGGCGTCACTGTTGCTTATCGCCGCCGCCTGATTGACGCGCCCAGCTACACGCTGAATCACGAAGAGATCGCCAAAGCTCTGGAAGAAGGCGTCCGTTTCGCCGAGTGCCTGGCGCCGCAGGAAGTAGAGGTCGACCAAGCCAACACCGCGCAATCGCTCATCTTCGAAAAGCAAACCTTCGCCGCCGGCACTGGACGGCTGACTCCCACGGGAGAAAAAGTCATCCTGCCGGCCCGCACGATCCTGGTAGCCGCAGGCACGCAGCCCAACACCGTTCTGGCCCGGGAAGACGAAGAAAATTTTGTGCTCGATGGGCGGTTTTTTCGAGCTGTCGGTGAGGATGGCGAACCGGTGAAGCCCGAGCGGATCTCTAAACCGAACGAAGTCCGTGTGCTCATTTCCGTGCGGCCCGATGGCAGGGCCATCAGTTTCTTCGGCGATCTTCATCCTTCGTTTTCGGGCAATGTCGTCAAGGCCATGGGCAGCGCTAAGCAAGGTTACCCGGTGGTTTCGCGCGTCCTGGGCCGCCGCACGGTCGAGACGCCGACACCAGCGGATCTGCTTTTACGTCTAAAAACCGATCTGCGCGCCGTTGTTGAAGACGTCATTCGCCTCACGCCCACGATCCTCGAAATCATCGTGCGCGCCCCTATTGCTGCGCGGTCGTTTCAGCCAGGCCAGTTCTATCGTCTTCAGAATTACGAATCACTCGCCACTCGCAGCGATGGAACCGCGCTAGCTATGGAGGGACTAGCTCTTACGGGCGCAAAAATCGACGCCGAGAGGGGATTGCTCCACACCATTGTTCTCGAAATGGGCGGCTCCTCCGACCTGTGCGCTTTGCTCAAGCCGGGCGATCCCGTTATTCTCATGGGCCCGACCGGCACGCCCACTGAAACGCCTTCGAAAGAAATAGTGTTGCTTGCCGGAGGTGGACTCGGCAATGCAGTCCTTTTCTCTATCGGCCAGCAATTACGCGCTTCGCGTTCCCGCGTCGTCTACTTTGCCGGCTACAAAAAGATCATTGACCGCTACAAAGTAGAGGAGATTGAAAAGGCGGCCGATGTGGTCGTTTGGGTCTGCGACGAAGCTCCCGGCTTCACTCCGGGCCGCGTGCAAGACAGCGCTTTTGTGGGCAATATCGTCGAAGCGATGGCAGCTTATGGACGCGGCGATCTGGATAATTCGGCCATTGCGCTGAACTCAGTGGACCGGCTGATCGTCATTGGCTCCGACGGCATGATGCGCGCGGTTCAACAGGCCCGTCATTCCGTGTTGCGGCCCTATCTAAAGCCCGACCATCATGCTATTGGAAGTATCAATTCGCCCATGCAATGCATGATGAAGGAGATCTGCGCACAGTGTCTACAGGTACACAAAAATCCGAAGACGGGCGAGGAGACGGTAGTTTTCTCCTGCTTCAATCAGGATCAGCCTCTCGATCATGTGGAGTTCAGCAGCCTTCGCTCCCGCCTGTCTCAAAACGGCACGCAGGAGAAGCTGACGAAACTTTGGATCGATCACTGTCTGCGCCAGATTGGCGCCCGGCCGGAGCTGGTCGCCCAGTAGCCGCTTTACTTGCCCTTCATTTTCATCAAGTCTTTGGCGCCCGACTCGTGTTTCTCGAGTGTCGGTAAAGCTGCGGTCGCGTAAGCTTTAAGGTCCGCGTTCTGACCGTCGCGCGATTCTTTGTTATAAGCCGCAATCGCTGTTTCGTGCCCGGCCACCATGGTGTGGACATACTTCTTGTCGAAGGCGGCCCCTTTCAGCTTTTCAAACGGCGCAATTGCCTTCTCATGCTCGGCATCGAGCCCCTTCGGGACGGTCAGACCAGCTTTCGTCGCGACCATGCCGATCTGCTTGTAGTCGGCCGTGTGATCCGTCACCAGCATCTGCGCGTAATCTTTCACCGCTGGTGTGGTTGCCTGATCTACCGCCAGCTGACCCAGATGCGCCTCTGTCATATCAGTCTGAGCGACCAAGTCGACGAAAGACTGGTCGCTTGTTGCCGCTGAACCCGTATTCTGAGCAAAAACTGCTGTACTGGCCACAGTCGCAAACAATAAACCCCGCACAATCCATTTCATAGCGTACGTTCTCCTGTCTGTTAGACGGCTTCAAACCAGCTATAGCATCAGAACAAATACCAGTGGCTGATAATTATTGCTGCCGCAGGCGTCGCTCCACAAATTCGCAAGCTTCCCGGCGGGTCCGGAACGAATCGAGCAAGACTCTCTTCTCAATCAGGGAACCCGAGCGATATACTTTCCAGGGCAGAAAATTCTCTTGCTCCCCATCCCATTGCTCGTTGAGCCAGGGAGTCCACAGCACGAGAAAGTGCCCACACTCGTAAGCCCCTTTGCGTATACACTTGAACACGCGCTTCATTGGCGTCTTTTAGAATAATCCTCGACTGTGATTAAACGTAAAATCGCTACCATCTGCGCGTTCTGCGTCTTTCTGTCGGGCTGCTCGCTGGTCTATTACAGCGCCATGGAGCATCTCGGCAAACAGAAGCGCGACATTCTGCTGCAGCGGCTGGTCGCAGTGAAAAAAGATCAGCAGGCCACCCAGGAGCAGCTGAAAACGACCCTGCAGGCTTTTCAGGAAGTGACCGGGTTTCAGGGCGGCAATCTGGAAAAGGTCTATAACAGGCTCAATAAGGAACTGGAACGCTCGGAGGGCCGCGCCAACAAACTTAAGGGGCGTGTCGATTCCGTCGACCAGGTCGCCCAAAGCATGTTCAGCGAGTGGGCAGGCGAAATCAAAGGCATGCACAGCCCGACTTTGCGCCGTCAGAGCGAAAACTTGCTCCTCACGGCTAAGCAGCAACACACACAATACATGCTCAAAATGCGGCGGACCGAAGAAAACATTCAGCCCGTGCTGGAAGCTTTCCGCGACCAGGTCACGTTCTTAAAACACAACCTGAATGCGCGCGCGATTAGTTCCCTCAAGAAAACGTCGGCTCAGATTGACGCGCAGGCCGGTTCCCTGATTCGCGACATTGACGCTTCCTCGAAAGAAGCCGACAAGTATATTCAGACCCTCTCCAAAGCGGACACAACTTAGGCGGCTGGAGTGCCAGGCAATCACCGCCAAGGAAACTGAAGAGCCAGCCTACGAGGCCGGCGCAGTTCGCGGAACTGCCCAACAAGGAACAGGAAAACCAGTAAACATGGGCGGAGTTTGCAGCTAGAATTTCCAGTCGAGGCCGAGCGAAGCACCCATCGGCTTTCCTCCGGCCCAGCAATGGGGATCGGAAGCAACCAGGCCGCCCGCCGCCGCAAAGGCGTCATGGCAATCGGTAGTCACCGTCCGCCCGCCAGCGCCTAAATCATAGTGCGCTGCGGGGCCGTTGCGGGTGTAAGCCCAGTCCGCATAGAGGCCCAGTTTTTTCGTCGCCTGGTATTTATAGGCAAACGCAAACATGTTGGCTCTGTTGTCTGCCTTCAGCCCGCCGGTGGCGTCCGTTCCCGGAATCCCACCAAACGGGGTCGCGTTAGAGTCGTTGTGCTGCCCCGGATCGCCCGGCGCGCGGAAGGCGTGCGCCCAGCCGAAGTTCAAGTTCGTCAGTTTGGTCAGCTGCTGACTCAACGCAGACCAGGTCCCGAGCCGCTGCCGCTCGTTCTGAAACGTCAAATCCGAAGGCACGTAGCGATGCATCGTTTCGAAGATGCCGCTCACCGTTGTCTTGGTCGGGAAGATGTACTGCGCTCCGATTTTTCCTGCATCCTCGTCGGCGGTATCCTGCAGTTCCAAGAGCTGCGACGTAGCGCTCGGCGAAGCATACAGGCCGGTGATGTCGCTCGACCGGTTTACTTTCTGATGGCGTTCATAGGCTCCGGCTACATAGAGCGTGCCTTTCGTATAAGTGAGGCTGGTGCTGACTGCGTCACTGAACGATCCATCACTGCAAGTCTGCGGGACGATGCCGCCGCTACCAGGAATGTTGCCGCCGGTACAATCGCTTTCGCCGGATGCGATGTTGTCGCTATTGTCGGCGCGATTTTGTCCGGGCGAGAACAGCGTGGCCAGCGCAAAGCCATGCCAGTTGGGAGATTCATACCAGATCGAATGGTCGAGCCGCGTGCCGAACTCCACACGGTTGTCGCCACCCGTGTTGCCCATGATCACCTGGTAATCGCCCAGCATGCCGTAGAACGGATTCATGCGCATGGTCGAGTTCTTATACGGCGCATCTGTTTTGCCGATCTTTAAAGCGCCCCACTTTTTGGAGTCGAACCCTAAATAAGAGTTGCGCGACGTTAACGCGCCCTTCACTACGTTGCTTTGCGAACTGTTCGACTCGGCCGTTCCGGGCATGGAGGCGACATCTACTTGTGACTCGAATTGATACACCAGCTGGAACGGCAGACTACCTAATAACTGGAAGCCACGCACGCCGATGTAAGAGATGTTCGAGGATATGTCCGGCTGCCATCCGAGTTTGCCTACCGGTCCAAATCCATCGGGACCTACCAGGCCTGAGATGCCTTTCGTGATCACATCGAAGGAAAGGTCGATGTTTCCGTAGGGCGTAATCTGGCCATTGGGCGTCACGAATGTCAGGCTGTCGCCCGGCTTCCGCTCGAGAAGACCATGTTTCCTGGTGTTGGAGGACTGCGGCTCACTCGCCAGCAGCGGCTTCGCAGCGGCAGCCGTGACAACCGGCTGCAGTGCCGGCGTGACCGAGCCCGCGGAAAGGGACTTATGCTCTTTTTCCGACACCACTTTGTCAATCCGTACCTGTAGAGAATTCATCTGCTGCCGGAGCGCCTGCAATTGCGCCAGCAAATCGGATACTTCGTCGGCACTCATCGCGAGGGGCGCTACCAGGGCGCAAACTGCCGCCAAACAAATTCGTAAATAAAATCTCATTGTCGTCCTGTTTCTGACATGCACGCCCGCTCGCGAATCGCCCGGATTTCTCGACAGTCGCGCGAAACAGTCCACCATCCTGGATTGGTGCTACAAGATCTGTCGCGGCATCCACCACAAAATCTCGCTGAGAAAAGTCGGCCGGCGCTGCGTACTTTGTTAGCGAATGCGCGACGGCTCGCAGTGAGCGGCGCTGCCTGCTCGAGACTTATGACGAAATTCGAGAACTGGTCCATCGCAACCAGAGTGTCGGCGTTAAGCGCTGTCTTAATTGCCATTGCCTGCGCGACCAGCCTAGTGTGCGTAACCAGCACCCGCAAATTGCTCGGAAACCTGAACGGCATCGCGACTGTTTCCGTTCCAAACGTGCAGCAGATTACTGCGATTCAGGCGCTTGGCTTAGAGTTTCGAGGCACCAGTCTTCTGATGGGAACACCCGGTCTTTCTGTGGGTTATAAAACCAAACAGCTGGCCCACCTGAAAGAATTGCGGTTGGAAATTCTGCAGCGTGTCCAGAAATATGGCGGCGTCGTTTCTTTGGAAGAGCGCCCTACGTATCAGCATCTGCAAACCGCTACCGGAACTTTCGTCAAAACACTCGATCACTTTCTGGACTTAAGTTTGAACGGCCACAGTGTTCAGGCCGGAGCATTCTGGTCGAGCGTCGGCGGCACCATATCAAAAGCTTTTCGCAAAGCGCTGGAAGACGAAGTTTCGGTGAATGAGCGATTGAACGAGCAGCACCTCGAGTCCGGCCTCTCGGCCGGCCGTTGGGCGACCAGGCTTTCCTGGAGCCTACTGATGCTCTCCGCGCTTTTGGGAGTAGCGTTAACGCTGCTCATTGTGCGGGGTATTACCCGCGCCCTGAACGCAGCCGTCCACAACCTGCGCCGTGCCGCCGAACAGGTGGCAAGCGCATCCAATGAAGTGGCGGCGGCGAGTTATGACCTGGCCGAAAAGTCGAGCACGCAGGCCGCATCGCTCGAGCAGACCTCCGCTGCCGGCGAAGACGTGACGCGCACGGCGCACCGCAATGCCGCTAATTGCCAAGCCGCAGCCACGCTCATGCAGGAGACCGCTACGGTGGTAGCTGAAGCGAACCGGAGACTGGATGGCACGTTAACCAGCATGGCGGAGATCACTGCTTCGAGCGAGCGCATCGCCAAGGTCATCAAGGTGATCGACGAAATTGCCTTCCAGACCAACATTCTGGCTTTGAACGCCGCAGTAGAAGCGGCTCGCGCCGGACAGTACGGCGCAGGCTTCGCCGTGGTTGCCGACGAGGTGCGCAGCCTCGCCGCACGCTGCGCCCGCGCCGCCGAGGAGATCGCGAACTCCATCAGCGAATCGGTCACTAATGCCTCCACCGGGAAAATACGCCTCGATCAAGCCGCCGAATCGGTACACAACCTGGGTGCGAGCGCGCTCAAAGTAAAGGAGCTCGTAGGACAAGTCGATACCGACGCCCAGGGTCAGACAGCGTGCATCGATCAGATCGCACAAGCGCTTTTGCAGATCGAGCAAACCACGCAGCACACGGCGGCCATGGCAGAACAAAGTGCCTCGGCCAGCGCCGAGCTCAAAGCCCAGGCTGGCGCCATGGAAGATGTTGTGGGACTACTCGAAGCCTTGATTTAGCAGCCAGTACATTCCTACGTTTCCCAAAAGCAATTTGACTTATTTAAGTCGCTGCCGTAGGATTTATTCATGAAGCCGGATTCGATACGCACAAGTATTGATCTGCCCCGCGATCTGCACCGGCGGCTGCACGAGCTTGCGGCACAGCGCGGTTGTTCGGCGCGACAGTTAATTTTGCAGAGCATCGAAAGCTCCTTAGTATCATCCGGCCGCCAGCGACCCAGGAAACGACTAAGCCTCGATACTCCCCTCGTGCCACTTACAGGCAAACCAATAAATTTAACTGACGATCAGATCTATGCCGGCCTTGAGTTTCCCTGATGTCAACGTCTGGATGGCAGCGCTGCTGCCTGAGCACTCTCACCATCAGATCGCTAAATCCTGGTGGCAATCCAATGACTTCGATTCTCTCTGTTTCACTCGTATCACGCAGATCAGCGTTTTACGGCTGCTCACAACTCCGGCTGTAATGAACGGAAAGCCACTCACAATGAGAGCCGCTTGGAAGACATACGATCGATTGTTCGCAGATGATCGCGTGTCGTACATGCCGGAAGCTTCAGGAATAGACCGCTTCTTCTGCCTCTACGCTTCGGAAAATGTCGCCTCGCCGAAGGTTTGGGCTGATTCCTGGCTGCTTGCGATGGCTGAAATCCATGACGGAACAGTGATCACGTTCGACATGCGGTTAGCGTCGCAGGGGGGATCAAGGTTCAAAGGACGCTGCTTCCTCTTAACGTAAGATTCGCTCCGTCGGACCTAAAGCTTTTCCGTGTGGGAGCCGATAAGAACGTTATGCCGACAACGCCAGGCCTTTCTCAGGTCGATATGGCCCTACTGATTGGGTGGAAGTGCGCTTCTGGAGATTGGGCCCAAATGAATCTTCAGCCGGATGAGGCAAAAGAGCTACTCGTGAGATTCATTGACATGATGCTTCAGGGGAACAAGCTGGAGGCTATCACGAAGTCAAAGCTATATCTTCAAAACGCCTTGATGGCTTTGAGGCGCGGATCATTCGAAGAAATACAAGACGATGCGCCGTTTCAGCGCTACGCCCTAGGGAACATGATTAGTCTTACCAAGGCCCATACCGGAGAAGGCGTCGATTTAGATCAAGTTTGGAATGACTGCTTCGCACCGGGATGGCAGGGGAGAATACTACGGCAGGAGCCCATCCATATCCTCGGGTTCGAAGGCGACTCACAGGAAAATGCTCTTGAAGCAATCGGCGCGCCAGATGAGGAAACGCGGGTCGCATCTGAATATTGGTTTCTGAATTTCACATTCGGTAAATCATGGAAGTCATTACTGCATGCAACCACCAGCTCTGAGGACGGGGGCCGGCACTTTAGTATGCATGACATCGAAATCTTTCCGAACATTCGAAAGCGAGTCTTTTTTCGCCTGCCATGGTAGAAGCAACTTGAGTTAAAAGCGATACCACGATGCGTTTGCCATGCGGCTCCGGCGATCTCCTCTTGTGGTTCGGGCCCGGAAACCCGTTGGCCTCCGGCAAAGCCGTCATTCATGACCTTTGGCAGATGTGCGACGACGGTCATGTCACGATTACCAATCGATGGGAGGATCTGCCCTCCTGGTTTCGATTGTTCCCCCTGGAGGCATGCGGTCTCTTTAGCTACCAAATGATGGAAAACGTTAGGGCAGGCAATTATCCAGAAGAGCCGATGGACGGTCCAAACCTTTGGCGTTTAAGAACCGGTGACAGCTTAGCTTGGATTGGACGCGATCGGCCAGGCCACAAATCCCAAGACGGTGCTCTCGAAATTATTAAGATTTGACCGTTCCGTCCTGGTTGTCGGCGAAGATGCAAGCAGCGGAACCGAGCACTTCTTCTCTTATGGTGTGCCACAAACCGGCAAAATCGATTTGGATCAGGCGGCAGGGTGCGAAACTGCGCTCAAGGCAGTCCAGTCAATGGGCACGCCGCGTGCCGTTTGCCTGAAATGGCAATGGGCTGTTAGCGAAGCTCTCGCAAGGCTGTGGGCGACCATTTGCAGTTCGCCCTCGCAGACGCTGCGATCCATTAGACAACTTACGACATTTGCAGCTGCGTATTGAATGCCGACTGCAACTCGCGTGCCCGAGAAAGCGTAGCCGATCCGGCTAAACAAAAATATCATGGAGAAATAACTAGGACCCATCGGATTCGAATGGGGCGACCTTTCAAGTCCATGACGTGTTCTTTCGAAAGTGTGGCGAAACAACCGGGGTTCGACACTCAAACCCACTCGGCATTATGTACAAGGGTGTGACATCGGTAGCGGACTGGAAACAATGGAGCGGGAGACCGGGTTCGAACCGGCGACATCGACCTTGGCAAGGTCGCACTCTACCAGCTGAGTTACTCCCGCTTGCCGGTCAATTCACATTTTCGAACGATCTTGTTGCGAAGTCAATTCATGTGATTGCAATCCGGTGGTTTAATGCGGTTTCAGGTTTTAAAACAGGCCATTGAGACCGCTTCCGCCTGTTGTGTCAAGCACTTTAAGTACTACTCCCATAACAACTTAACCACCTGTTAGTTTTCTCTTTCAAAAAGAGAAGCCTGTGTTAGACTGAACTTTCCGAAGAACGGAAAGACTTCCCCCAGAAGCAAGTCTGCTGCCTTGCGCAGCAGCTCATCACACACAGAATTCGCCTGCTAACTCTTTTCCACAGCAAGTGGAAAAGATGTGGGAAATCTTTGCGTTCTCGGGAGTAGAGGAGTGAGTGCCGTTGGTTGATGCGTGGGAACAAATCAAAGGCTGGCTGTCCACACGGCTCGGCGCGGGAGCATACGAGAACTGGCTGGCGCAAACCTCGTTAGCATCCTTGCGTGATGGCGAACTCACAGTTCGGGTACCCAACGAAACGACCGAGGCCTGGATCCGGCAGGAATACACGTCCCATATTCGGGGCGCCATCCAGGATTTGAATCTGCCGGTCCGCCGCATCCGATACGAGATTGAAGCCTTATCGACCGCGGCCGTGGCCGGCGGCGGCGCGGGTGGTTTCAGCGCGAGTGCGCATATGCCGACCCGCTTACCGGTAGCCGCCGAACCGCTTTTTGAAAACACCGCCGCCTGGCTCAACCCGCGCTTGACCTTTGATACCTACGTGGTTGGCTCTTCCAACCAATTGGCGCACGCCGCCGCGCAAGCGGTCGCCAGCATGCCCTCCCGCAGCTACAACCCGCTCTTCATCTACGGCGGTGTAGGCATCGGCAAGACCCACTTGATGCATGCCATCGGGCGCAGCCTGCTTGACCATTACGGCGGATTGAATGTGGTTTACACTTCGAGCGAGCGGTTCATGAACGAGATGATCTCGTCGATCAAGCTCGATCGCATGTCGCTCTTTCACCGGCACTATCGTTCGGCGGACGTACTGCTGATTGACGATATTCACGTCATCGCCGGCAAGGAGCGTACCCAGGAAGAGTTCTTCCATACCTTCAACGAACTCTATGACCACCGCAAACAAATTGTGCTTTCGAGCGATTCAGCACCGAATCAGCTCTCCGGTCTGGTAGAGCGGTTGCGCTCGCGTTTCGAGTGGGGCTTGATGGTCGACGTACAGGCGCCTGACCTCGAAACCAAAATGGCCATTCTCGACAAGCGGGCCGAGGCGGAAGGTGTAGCGCTGCCGCAGGATGTGCGCATCTTCATTGCGACCAAAACCAAATCGAATGTGCGCGAGTTAGAGGGAGCACTGACCCGGCTGATCGCTGTCTCCTCCCTCACCGGGCAGCCCATCACTCTCGCCATGGCCCAGCAGACGTTAAAGCATTTAAATACCAGTCCGGAGCGCAAGATTTCGGTAGAGTCGATCTTGCGTGCGGTGGCGGAGTGTTTTTCGATGCAACCAGCGCAACTGAAAATTAAAAGCAACACCCGCCAGATTGCTTATCCGAGGCAGATTGCGATGTACCTGGTGAAGGAACTGACGCACGCCTCGTTACCTGAGATTGGGCGATATTTCGGTGGGAAACACCACACCACGGTTTTGCATTCGGTGCAGAAGATTGACGATCTCCGCCAGCGCGATGAAGATCTGAACAGTCTTATCCAGAAGCTAACAGACGGGCTGCAATAGAGTTATATGGACCTTTCACAGCCGAGCCGGAGACAATCCTGTGATCACCTGTTCAAGAATTCGCTTTGGGCCAGTTTGGCAGAATCCACCCGCCCGAAATCCACAGGCTGGAATTGCTGCAAACTGTATTTTTTGCTATAATTTAGAAGGAATTCAACATTTCCACAGCTCCTACTAAGACGGTTCTTTACTAGTACTTATAGAAGACAGGACTAGGAAGAATAAGTGCATTTGGACTAAGGATCCTCTCAGACAAAGAATCAACATGGAATTCTCGGTCAGCAAGTCAGATCTCGTACGCGAACTCGGGTTAACGCAAGGAGTTGTAGAAAGAAAAACGACTATTCCCATCCTGTCGAACATTCTGGTCGAAACCGATCAGGACCAGGTCTGGCTGACGGCCACCGATCTCGAACTGGGCATCCGCTGTTCGTGTCCGGCACGCGTGAAAAAGGAAGGCGCGGGCACCATTCCGGCGCGGAAACTGCTCGACTATGTGCGACTGTTGCCGGATGCCGATGTGCAAGTTAAGCTGGCGGAGAATCAATGGGCGAGTTTTGTCTGCGGGCGGTCACGGACACGCATTGCCGGGATGTCTCGCGAGAGCTTTCCGGAGTTGCCGCAAATGCCGGATGTGCTGGCGGAGATTCCGCTGGCCGTCTTGTCACAGATGATCTCGTCGACGATCTTTGCGATTTCGTCGGAAGAATCGCGCTTCACTTTAAATGGAGCGCTGTTGATTCTGAAGGAGACCGGTCTCGTGATGGTCGCGACCGACGGACACCGTTTGTCGCTGGTGGAACGGACTATCAACCTGCCGGGTTTGACGGGCTCCTATCGCGCTCTGTTGCCCAAGAAAGCCATGAGCGAAATTCAGAAGCTGGCAAATGACGATGACACCAAGAAGATCGAGTTTTCGGGCAATGACAATCACCTGTTTTTTCGGATCGACAAGCGTCTGCTGTTGAGTCGCAAGCTGACCGGAAATTTCCCCGACTACGAACGAGTTCTGCCAAAGGACCATCCCTACACGCTCGTGATTCAGCGGGATGAACTGAAAGCGTCGATCGAGCGAGTCTCGCAATTTGCCGATGAGCGTTCGCGGGCCATTCGCATTCAGGTGGTCAAGGGCGAACTAAAGGTTCATTCGTCGATTTCGGAGACAGGGGAAAGTGAAGAGACGATTCCGGTGGAACACGATGGAGAGAACGTCGAGATCGGCTTCAACGCTCAATACCTGCTCGACTTCCTGCGCACCGTGGATGGCGCAGAAGTGGAGTTTCGCTTTAAAGATTCCAATAGCGCCGGCGAATTGCGCCCGCACACCGGCGCGCCCGACACAGTTTATCGCTATGTCGTGATGCCCATGCGTATCTGATACGCGATTGAGGGCTTTAGAGAAGAGAAAGGTTGCAGGTCTGCGGAGTAAATCTCGCACGCGATCCGGCAATACGTGGTTTAAAAAGTATGGCGACAGTAGCTCAAAACGAAACGTATGACTCCACTAGCATTAAGGTGCTGGAAGGATTAGAGGCTGTCCGGCTGCGGCCGGCTATGTACATCGGCTCCACCGGGGAGATGGGTTTGCATCACCTGGTGTACGAAGTGGTCGACAATTCCGTCGATGAGGCACTGGCCGGCTACTGTACCGACATCAGCGTCACGATTCATATCGATAATTCACTGACGGTAGTCGACAACGGCCGCGGTATTCCGGTCGACATGCACGCTGAAGAAGGTGTCTCTGCCGCACAGGTGGTGTTGACGAAATTGCACGCCGGCGGCAAGTTCGATGCCAACACCTACAAGGTTTCGGGCGGTTTGCATGGCGTGGGCGTAAGCTGCGTTAATGCGCTGTCGGAAACACTGCATCTCGAAGTCTGGCGCAACAAAGCCACCTGGGAGCAGGATTACGAGCGCGGCATTCCCAAAAGCCCGCTAGTGCAAACGGGCAAATCCAACAAGACCGGCACCAAGATCACCTTCAAGGCCGATAGCACCATCATGGATGCCACGGAGTTTAACTTCGACACACTGGCTGTGCGGCTGCGTCAACTGGCGTTTCTAAACAAGGGTCTGAAAATTGTTCTCACCGACGAGCGCGCTGAAAATATTCGTTCGGAAGAGTTCTTTTATAGCGGTGGTATCGCGGAATTCATCAAGCATCTCAATCGCGGCAAAGCTGTCTTGCATGAGAAGCCCGTTTACTTCGAAGGCGAACGCGAACTGCCTAACGGCGGCAAAATCGCTATCGAAATTGCCCTGCAATACAACGATACGTATTCGGAAATTATCTTCAGCTTTGCCAACAACATCAACACGGTGGATGGCGGCACACATCTGAGCGGATTTCGCAGCGCGCTGACTCGCAGCATCAACGCAGCGGCGCAATCTTCGGGATTGATCAAAGACGCGAAAGACAACTTGACCGGGGACGATGTGCGTGAAGGTCTCACGGCGGTGGTGAGCGTGAAACTGCCGCAGCCGCAGTTTGAAGGGCAAACGAAAGGCAAACTGAATTCTGATATTCAGGGCTTTGTTGTTCAGGTGGTGAACGAGAGCCTGGGTGAGTTTTTCGATAAGAATCCGGCCGTTACAAAAAAGATCATCAGCAAGGCGATCGATGCGGCGCGGGCGCGTGAAGCGGCGCGGAAGGCGCGTGATCTCACGCGTCGCAAGGGAGCGCTCGATTCGGGGGGGTTGCCGGGTAAACTGGCCGATTGCCAGGAGCGGGATCCGGACCGCTGCGAATTGTTTCTGGTGGAGGGTGAATCGGCCGGAGGCACGGCTAAATCGGGGCGCGACAGGCGTTATCAGGCCATTCTGCCGCTCAAGGGCAAGATTCTGAACGTGGAGAAAGCGCGCTACGACAAGATGCTTGGGCATGAAGAAATCCGGGCCATGATTACGGCGATCGGTACAGGCATCGGCAAAGGCGAAGACTTCGACATGGCGAAGCTGCGCTACGGCAAGATCATCATCATGACAGACGCCGATGTGGATGGATCGCATATCCGCACGCTGCTGCTTACGTTCTTCTTCCGGCACATGCAGGAGTTGATTACGCGCGGAAAAGTTTTCGTCGCGCAGCCTCCGCTATACCGGATCAAAAAAGGGAAGAGCGAGAAGTACATCAAGGACGACAAAGAATTCACGCGCGAAATTCTGCGGCGCGCGACTGAACATCTGACGGTGGAACTCGGCACCGTGCCCGAAGGGACTCCTCCCAACGTGATCGAAGGCACGGAGTTGCGTAACTTCTTAATCGCTCTCGATGAGCTAGCTCAAATCGGGCAGCGCATGGAGCGGCGGGTGCGTGACGCGCGGGTAGTCGACGTATTTACCGATGTCTCGCTGCCGATCGACGTGAAAGCCGACCTGCAGAACGAGGAAAATGCCAAGGTGCTCGCCGACCGGCTGCGTGAGGCCAAACTCGAAGTCGTCATCGAACGAGAAGAGGAGCATTCGGCTTGGATGGTGGGCTACAAAGATCCAACAAATGCCATCCGCATGATCAACACCGAGTTTGTATCGTCCCCGGAATTTCGGAGACTGCGGGCTATCGTGAAGCAGGTATCACGCTGGAATACTCCACCCTTCACAATCGTGAGGGCCAGCCGCCGCGATACCGTCACCAACTGGCGTGAGTTGCTCAACACGGTGAAGACCGAAGGCATGCGCGAAGTCAACATCCAGCGCTACAAGGGGCTGGGCGAAATGAACGCCGAGCAACTGTGGTCTACCACCATGAATGCCGAAACACGAACGCTGCTGCAAGTCGATCTGAATGACTACGCGGAAACCGAGCCGATCTTTTCAACACTGATGGGTGAGGACGTCGAGAGCCGCCGCAAATTCATCGAGGAAAACGCCCTCGATGTACGAAACCTGGACGTTTAAGCTGAAAAGCTGGATGTGCCGGCCACTGCCAGTTGCTGCCTTGCATCCATGACAAAGCGCATGAGAATCGGAGTTTTTGGTTGGGGTATCGTCGCCCCAAAATCGCCTGACATTGCCGCCTTCAAAAAAAACCTGGCTTCTTCCGAGACGTGGCTTTCTCCGTTTGACGGTTTTGGGCCGGATAATTTTCTAGTCGGGATGCCGGATTTCTGTTTCGATGTTTACCAGAAATTCATCGATGCGCGTTTTGCTCCGCGCTACTTCCAGAACCTAAAAGAAAAAATGGATTTGCCGACGCTCTATGCGATGGGCTCATTCATTCAGGCGCTCGGACAAAATCCAGGGATAGAAGAAGAAATCAAAGTGCTCGGTTCGCAAGCGCACGTCTATGTGGGTACCGGCCTCGGTGCGATCGACACCACGTACCGGGCCAGTATCCGGCTTTATGAAGCGCAGAAGAAATGGGATTGCTTCTGGGCGAAACCGGAGCGTAATTCGGCGTTGCGGGAATACGCATCGCAGCGCAAGAGCTCGCAGGACAGCGTCCCTGCGCTTCCGGAATCAGTGGATCAGGAAGACCGCTCCTCGGCCGAGCAGGCCTGGAACCAGTATTGGATGGCTCAGTCTCCTGAACTGCAGGACTACCTCGCTGAGCTGGCGGAGATCGATGGATTGAGTATTGAAGGGTCGATCGAGGCGGGCAAGCTGAATGCCATCCGTGAGAAGGAAAAGCGCCGCATTAAGCTGCACGAGAAGTGGGGGGCGCCGGAACCGCCGTGGAAAGTCACGGCCAACCTGATCTGGAACATTCACAACACGCCGGCCGCGCAAATTTCGATTTTAGGAAAGATTACCGGACCATCGTTTGCGCCTGTGGCAGCCTGTTCCACTTTCGGCGTGGCGCTGAGTCTGGCTATGCGCGCCATCCAAGCCGGTGACGCAAAGCTGGTGGTAGTCGGGGCGACCGATCCGCCGCCGCATCCGTTGACGGTTGGATCGTTTTACAGCGGACGAGTCTTATCGGCGGATCGCACGGTGTCGGTTCCGCTGACTCGCTTGCAGGGCACGCACATTGCCGGCGGCGCGGTGGTCTGGATCATCGGCGACATGGAGTATTTGAAAAGTAAGGGCTTTGAGCCATTCGGGATGGAACCGCTGGCTGTGGGTGTCACTTCGGACGCGCACCATATCGTTACCCCTACCAGCGAAGGTCCGAAAGCCGCTATTCTACAAGCGCTCTCGGATGCGCAGGTGACGCCCGACGAGATTGGCACTTGGGATTTGCACGCGACCGCTACACCGGGTGACTATTCCGAAATGACCACGCTGCGTTCGGTGCTGCCCTCCTCCGTCATGGTGACGGCCCGCAAGGGAACCTTCGGACATGGCATGAGTGCGGGAGGCGGCTGGGAATTGACGGCGCAATATTTGGGCTACGAACAACACGAATTGTTTCCCACACCGCTGGCGAGTAAAGAGCTGAACGAAGCCATTTCGAGCGTGCATGACCAGTTCGTGTTCAACACGGCCTGCGCGTTTCCGGAACAACTGGGCGGCAAGTTGTCGATGGGCATCGGCGGAATCAATGCGTGCGTGATTTCGAAACCGCTCGAAGACGCCTAACACTAGTAAGCAAATTAAATTAGCCGCCGATGAACCTCTGATTGCCTTCGGCCACCCTGGGGGATGAAAACTGGTATTGCGCAGGATTGGGAACGGGGCGCTCACGCTTCCCGCTCAGATTCGGTGTTTCGTTGACAGATTTTGACCGTCAGGCTTGGTGTTTTCAGAACAACGCGGATTAACGCCGATAAAACTTTTTTCGATTCGGTGTTTATCAGCGACCAACTTACTCGTGTCGCAAAGCGATCCAGGGGTCGATCCGTGAAGCGCGGAGCGCTGGAAAATAAGTAGCTGCGGCGCAAATCACCAGCAGCAGTGCAACAGCTCCAAAGTAGATCCCTGGATCAAGCGCCGTCACTCCGAAAAAAGCACTGGAAGTCAGGCGAGCGATGGCAAGACTGAGCAGGAATCCAAGGGCAGCGCCAAGCAACGCAGGCAACATACCTTGCCAGATGATCATGCGCAGTATTGCGGCGCGTGAGGCGCCAAGCGCCACGCGTACCCCGATTTCACTGATCCGTTGATTGACGGAATGCGCAATCACCGTATAGATGCCGATCCCGGCGAGCGTGATGGCGAGTGCGGTAAAGGCACCGATGACCCAGGTTTGCAAGCTGCGCCAGAGAAATTGGCGGCTGAGGATGTCGTCCATGCTGCGCGGCAGGAAGGTCGCGACCGAGCCATTCACTTTTGCAACGGCCGTCTGGATCGCGCGCGTGTAACTTACCGGATCGCCTTTCACGCGGACAACCAGCGCTAACCAGGGAACGCCGTTGTAAGCGGCTGGAAAGAATATTTCCGGCTGCGCTCCCTGCTCCAGCCCTACTTGCGGGACGTTGGCCACCACTCCGATGATTTGTTCCAGTTGTGGCGAACTGACGGAAACAGAGATGCGTTTTCCCAGAGGGTTTCTTCCGGGCAGTAGTTTGTCAACCAGCGCCTGATTCACGATGGCCACGTTGGCGCGTGCGCTCTGGTCTGTGAAATCACTCCCGGCCAGCAGGCGGATCTGCATGGTCTCGAAATAGTGGGGCGTGACGGCAGTCCAGACTGCGTAGGGGCGGTCCGACATGCGGCGGGACCAAGGCTGTTGACCTTCGACCAGGACCCCGCCGCCACCGGCCGTACCGGTAAGCGGAAGGTCGGAGGTAATAGCAGCCGAGATCACACCGGGCAGCGAGCGAATGCGGTTGAGAATGCCGTGAGTCAGCGGATCCAGTTGGTCCGCGGCGGGTTGCCCGTTGCCTGCGGTCGGCGTCGAAACATACATGGTGAGCAGGTGTGGGGCCACGAAATCAGGATTGATTTCGGCCACTTTGATAAAGCTCTTCAACAGAAGACCGGATTCGATCAGGAGCAGAGCAGCCAGTGCGGTTTCGAGAGCGACGAAAAGGCGGCGCAGGTTTTGATGCCGGCGCGAATCAGTGGTGCGGCCCATACCTTGTTTGAGTGTTTCGTTTAAATTGAGCAAGCCGGCGCGGAAGGCCGGTAAAAGCCCAAAGGCCACACCGGTACCTGCACCGAGCAGCAGCGCAAAACCAAGAACGCGACCGTCGACCGCGATTTCGTTCATGCGGGGAATAGCCGTGAGCGGAAGCGTTTTGAAAATTCGCACAAGAGCAGTGGCCAGCGCGGCTCCAGCCAATGCGGCAGCGAGTGACAGCAGAACGCTCTCGACGAGGACCTGACGAAACAGGCGGACGCGGCCGGCGCCTACCGCCACACGAACAGCCAGTTCGCGCTGGCGGCTCCAGGTACGAAGCAGGCTTATGTTCGCCACGTTGCCACAGGCGATCAGCAGAACGGTGGCAACCGCCCCGAAGAGCAGCCAGAGAGCGCGACGGATATCGCCTTGTGACGAAGCGACACCCTCGCCCGTAAGGGAGCTCTGCAGGCCGGCTACTCTGACGCCTACACCCTTGTTCTCGTTTGGAAATTGTTCGGCGGTTGCTTCGGCGAACGAATTTATTTCGCTACCGGCCTGCTGAATGGATATGCCGGACGCCAGCCGGCCGAGCGCGGTATAGGCTCGCATCCCACGTTGATTACCGGGAGCATGGGGATCGAAGGTAAGTGGGAGCCAGATATCTTTGCGGCCAAGAGCGGTGAAGTTCTGAGGTAACACGCCGATCACCCGGTACGGCTTATGATCTAACAGAAGTATCTTGCCGAGGACTGCGCGCCCAGCAAAGTGGCTTTGCCAGTAAGACCAGCTGAGGATTGCCTCGCCGTCGCGACCCGGTTGGTTTTCCTCAGGCCGGAAGTTGCGGCCCATCAGAAGCTGCACTCCCAGCACGGGCAGCAAACTCGCTTCAGCACGTCCCAGGACCACTCGCTCGGGCGTACTTCCCCCCGTAAGCGTGGCTTGCGTAGTGATAAAGAGGGCGAGTTGCGAAAAGCTGTGAAGGTGCCGCTCCCAATCGAGGTAATCGGGCATGCTGACGTCGTTGTCGTTGCCGCGAAAATCGGTAGCGAAAATGCGGACGAGGCGGCTGCTGTCGGGAAAGGGGAGCGGCCGAAGAATAACCATATCGACCACGCTGAAAATAGCCGTGACGCCGCCGATCGCCAAGGCCAGGGCGAAGAAGCTGATGAGCGTGCTTCCGGGATTTTTTCGCGCCAGGCGTAAAGCAAACCGGAAATCCTGCAGCATCTATGAAAGGATCGTCCCCGAGACTAAGTATTAAGAGGGTAACAGATGGAAGCGATGCCGGTAGTGCGCGTGAATCGAAAGGCGGCGGATCGCGTCGACTCGGGACACTTGTGGATTTTTTCGAGCGATGTAGTCAGCCGGGGCGAAGCTGCGCCAGGCGATGTGGTGCGCGTGGTGGACGGAAAGGGCCAGAATCTCGGTACAGCGCATTACAGTTCTTCCTCGCAGATCACGCTGCGGATGCTGAGTTTGCGGGTAGAAGCGGTTGACTCAGAGTTTTTGCGAAACCGGCTCCGAGCAGCGGAGGCCTACCGGAAGCGCGTGGTGCAAGAGTCGGACTCTTACCGGCTGGTGCATGCGGAAGGCGATTTATTGCCAGGGCTGATCGTAGACCGATATGGCGATTATCTGGTTTTGCAGCTGCTCGATCAGGGGATGGACCGGCTGGTTCAGGAAGTGACGGCGGCGCTGGTCGAGATCTTCGAGCCGAAGGGCATTGTGGCGCGGAACGACGTTGCGATCCGGACCAAGGAAGAGTTGCCGCTCGAGATTTCCCTGCTGCATGGGGCGGTGCCGGAGCAGGTGGAAATCCGTATGAATGGATTGATGCTGGAAGCAGATCTGCTCAAAGGCCAGAAGACGGGCGTGTTTCTCGACCAGCGGGAAAACTACCTGGCAGCGCAGCGTTATACGCGCGGGAGGGTGCTCGACTGTTTTACCGCAACGGGCGGGTTTGCCTTGCATTTAGCTTCGACGTGCGAATCGGTGGAGGCGGTAGACAGTTCGGCTGCAGCGCTCGAGACCTTGCGAGCGAACGCGGCAAAGAATGGCATTAGCAATGTGACGGCCCACCAGGCGAATGTGCTCGAATATCTCCCGAGCCTGGTGAACGCACGACGCACGTACGACCTGGTCATCGTGGATCCGCCGGCGTTTACCAAATCACGCGCGGCTCTCGACGGTGCGGCGCGCGGATACAAAGAGATTAATTTGCGAGCATTGCGATTGCTTGCGACGAGTGGTGTTTTGGTGAGCTGCTCCTGTTCGCACCACATGAGCGAGGCGCATTTACTGGAAGTCATCGCGGCGGCGGCGCTTGATTGCGGCAAACGGCTGCGGGTGCTGGAGCGAAGGACCCAAGCGCGCGATCACCCGATCTTGCTAACGGTGCCCGAAACGCACTATTTGAAGTGTTTGATTTTCGAAGTAATTTAAACAATGACTTTGCAAAGCGATTCACTTACTGCAAACAGAACCGTGCTTCCGGTGCTGCCATCGGGGAAACTTCCTCATCAAAGCCGAAAGCCATCACGCTGGTGTAAAGACCATCTATCGGGGCGCGGTGAACGATTACCTGCTTACGTTGGATGTCTACCACCCAATACTCGATAATTCCAGCCCGGGCGTACACTCTTGCCTTCACCGTTAGATCGAAGCGAACGGTCGAGTCAGAAATTTCAACGGCAAGCAAGACGTCCTCTGGTTGGGGATTCGAGGAATACTCTTCGGAGGGCCGTCTTAGTACTTTCAGATCCGGTTCCGGCTCGCTGGTCGTGTTATCTATTGTCGCCACATCGGTGGGCGCCTCGGCTTCAACTCGTTCAGCACCGAAAATTCTGGCAAGCTGTTCATGAACTCGTTTCTGCCAGATGACGTGTGGTCGTTTCTTCCCCATGCGGTCGATAATGTCCCCTTCGATGAGTTCCCACTTTTCGGCATTAGGGATTCCCGCCTCTACCAGGGCATGCGCCTCCTCGCGTGTCCACACCTTGCGTGGGATTCCGACTTCAGCATCGAGGAGATCGGCAACCGTCTGCATGTCCTTCATTGTATAGAGATTTTTTCAATAAACTGAGCAGCAGATGAAGACCTTCTCTGAATTCATTTCACAGCTGCACGATGCCCAAAACAGCAGAGGCATCGAAATCGTTGGCGTATCCGCGGGTACAGCAGCGAAATCAGTTCAGGATGGTCGTTTGAAATCGTCAAGACCTCTTCTGTGACACAGGCGTGAACAAATCTTTACTCCACTTCTGACGGAGGCGAGGATCTCGTTCTGTACCGATGTACTCCGCAAGGAAAGTCCAGCAACGCCTGTACCTTCGGTGTTTGGTTCGCTTGACCGAAAAACAGGGCCCACATGCTGACCGGCTCGGGTACCCATTGGGGCAGAATCGGTACGAGTTTATTTCGCACCTCTGGCCACCTAGCCATCCACAGGGGCAGCTCACAGATTCCGAGTCCCTGCATGACAAGCGTCAGATGGATATGGGGGTCATACGTCTCCACACAGAAAGAAAGATTAGGCGTGACGACGGTATTCCCACGGTTGAGCTTCCATTGGCCTGAGCCGATACATCGATGTGCGATCAGGTCATCCGGTGTCGAAGGACTGCTGTGTGCCTGCACATAGTCGCGGCTCGCGAACAGGCCGATGGCATTGCCGGGATAAGGACGGATGTGGCGTGCAGAGTCTCTGGGAGCTCGGACTTTGAAGAATACATCGACATCCTCGCGAGGGTTCAGGTCGCAACCTGAGGCATAAGGCTCGACATGCACGCGCAATTCTGGGAAGCGGCCTAGGAACTCCTTCAACAGTGGAGCCAATATGTCTCGCGCGAATGTGACCGGGCAGGCTACTTTGATCAGTCCACTGGGTTGCGAACGCTGAGAGTCTATCCACGCCTCACCTTCATTGAGCGTGCGAAGAGCTCGCTTACAGGTGTTCAAATATCGCTTGCCGACATCGGTTAATACAAATCCGCGTGCATTCCTCTGAACCAGGGTTACTCCCAGACGTTTCTCTAAACGAGTTAATGATCGACTAATCGTTGAGGCGGGCACCCGCAGCTCTCGAGCGACCGAGCTAAGCGTGCTTGCTTCCGAGATTGCGGCAAAGATCTGCACATCGTTGAGATCGTGGGGCTGCATGAGAGTTTCACTCCTAATGGCAGTGGGATGTTCATTGCGATTATGCAATACGGTTTGCCCAGCACCGCGCCACCTTCCCGATTAGAAAACATCAAAAGTCTGCAAGCAAGATCTGAAGAAACACGCACAGAGAGCCGCCGTGTGAGACCCAACAACTCCGCGAGTGCGGCAATGGCGCAGCAAATGACACATTGCGACTTACCTTGGTGGGAAGAACAATGTAGGACGTAGAAGGACGATAAACAATGCAAGCGGATAGGTAGAAAGCATCGCAACTTCGAAACGGATTCATGTTGAAACTGGGTGCCGGTCTCTTCGCCCTTTGGGGCTTTCTTCACACGTGGGTGGGTTACGAGGGAACGCGCCTTTACCTTACAAGTCCAGCGAGAGCGCAGTGGGCGATGTTTGTTGGCGGCAGAAACGCTTCGCTAAGCAACTTCAGGCTCCCGGTGGACCCTGTAACCATGCATGTGCAAGCGAACCTTCTTTTGAACTTTTGCCTGGATGTAGCGGGTTACGGCCTGTTGGGGTTGGTCGTCGCTTGGTTGGTGTACAGTCGTGCGTCCTGGGGTGCTTATCTGCTGGGCGTGTGTATGATCGGCATCTGCGACATGAGCTTCATGTTCCTGCAGCTTACGTCCGGAATCATATCTTTGAATATCGCGAGTGTGAGCGGCCCGATTGTCTGGCTCTTAGCTGCTTCGACAACTCCGTTCGGTTTGCCAGCGCTCTCTAAGGGCTCAGATCTGAAAGCGACGCAAATAGCATCCATGCGACTGGAGCGACGGAGTCTCCTCGTCGAACTCGCAGTCAATAACAACCGCGCCTGCTAGGCGCAAAAATTAACAAAAAAGAAAGGTCGAGATCATATGCCAGTAAATGCCGCATCCCGGTCCATCGGTTTGCCGGACGACATCGCTGAAAAGCATGATGTCAATTCGTCGTTCATAGTCGTTTGGCGGTTCACGATATGGAACAGCTGAATCAACACCTTGAGGATCACTTGAGCTACATGAAAACCCTGAGCGAAAAAGGAATTTTGCCTATTTCCGGCCCCTTTTTTACACCGGATGGCAAGAACATCGGTAATGGGTTCTACGTTCTTCGGGTAGACAACCTGGAGGAGGCGCGCCGCATCGCGGCGCAAGACCCGCTTCACAGGGCGGCCATTCGGACTCCCACGGTGGAACCTTGGCTGCAAGTGAGCGATTGATGCTTTCTGTTTTGAAAACAGGACCAAACATGCCGAACCCGAGTGGCTTCGATGCACGCCAGTGTCGGTCGAAAAATGCACCACCAAGGAAGTGACGAGCGGAGTCAGTTCCCAGTGTTTTTGACGTTATAGAACCACCCTGTGATCGCCGTCGCGTTTCGTGATGCGCTGGCGGTCCAGGTATTCAAGGAGCGGGATAGCGTATTTGCGAGAAATCTGCGTCCAGTCCTTGAATTCGGGGACCGAGAAGCGGCGACCCTTGTGAGCAGCGAGTGAGTGACTGATGTGGGCGATGACGTCGGTATGGAAGACAAGAGATTCCGAGATGCGGACCAGGCGTCCGTCTTTGATGAGACGTTCGAGAAAGTTGGTCGCGTCGCCGGCTTCGGCGCCGCTCGAGCGCAGCATGTCCAGCGGATTCGAGGGCTGGTAGCCGGCTTGACGAAACTGTTGCTCGATGCGCAGGAGAGCGGCCGCTTCGCGGGTGTTGATATGCGGTTTGTGCGTGGCTAGGGCAATCGAATCGCCGAGCTGGCGGATGGCGGGATTGTTTTGGAAGACCGCCGCGGCCAGCGCATTTTCCAAACCCAGGCGCGCTTGCGCCAGAGGAGCGCCCGCAAGGGATGGGCTTTGCGCGTGAAAATTCCTGAGCCACAAGGCAAGAGTGGCGCGACGCTTCTTCAACCAGGCTTGCGAAATGATGCGCTGCGCAGCATCGACAAAGAGCAAAGTGGAAGATTGCTGAATGATTGATTTGATTTCTTCCGCGGTTTGACCCGTGAGACGGATGAGATCGTCGAGACGCCGGCCGTTTTCCCGTTCAGCGACATATTGTTCCAGATGTGCGGTGACAGATACAGTTTCGAGTAGAGCCAGACGCTCAGTAGCTTTGCTACGGCTTAATTTTTTGGGAGGAAACGCATCGAGGACCGAACCGCCGCCAATAGTCTGGGCGGGTGTTGGACGGCGGAGAACGAAACGGTCACCCGGCAGCGCAAGGACGGGTTCAGCAAGATCGAGTTGAATGAAGTGACGGCTCAATGGCCGCACGCGGGCGGTAATCTCAGCAGTGCCTAGATGGAGGAGGACGTCTTCATGGCGGCGTGGCACATCAGCACCGGCGAGCCAGTTGACGGCAGCGTGCAAGGTGCTGGTGGTTTCGAGCGGACCTTGCGAGGCGAGGACAAATCCGCGATGCAGTTCGGAGTGATCGACGCCGCTTAAATTGACGGCGGTCCGTTGCCCGGCGCGCGCGAATGCGATCGACTCGTTGTGTGTCTGGAGACTGCGAATGCGCGCGTCGCGTCCGCTCGGATGAAGGCGGACCGTATCACCTACGTGCAGGTAACCATGCGAGAGCGTGCCAGTGACGACCGTACCGAAACCTTTCAGTGCGAAGCTGCGATCAATCGGTAAGCGGGCGAGACCGGCGTTCTTCCGGAGCGTAGTTTGGGCGGCTTGGCGAGCGAGTGCGATACGCAGATCCTCTAAGCCCAGTCCGGTCAGGCTGCTGACGGAGATGACAGGAGCATTTGCGAGAAATGACTTTTTGACGAGATGTTCGATAGCGGATCGAGTAGCGGACAGTTGATCTGGCGTGGCGAGATCAGTTTTGGTAAGGACGATGAGACCGC
The DNA here is from genome assembly GCA_965277435.1 of Bryobacteraceae bacterium. GTDB lineage: Bacteria > Acidobacteriota > Terriglobia > Bryobacterales > Bryobacteraceae > Bog-105. The sequence goes on from OZ255821.1 coordinate 1,547,392, forward strand.
GCTCGACGCCGAGCACGCGGCATATTTCGAAGTGCTCGCGGGTTTGCGGCTTGACACCTTCGTTCGCCGCCACGATGAGCAGAACCAGTTCGATACCGGCGGCTCCGGCGAGCATGTTCCTGATAAAACGTTCGTGGCCCGGAACGTCGACAAAACTGAGTGGCCGGCCCCCAGGCAGCGTGAGGTGAGCGAAGCCGAGATCGATCGAGATGCCGCGCTGTTTTTCTTCGCGCAGCCGGTCGGTGTCGATTCCCGTTAGCGCGCGTATCAGAGAGGTTTTGCCGTGATCGATGTGGCCTGCCGTCCCTACCACCAGGCCACCGGGAGGGTTCATATTACTATCTGACATGCAGGCGGACTGATCCTATGGTCGCATTTGAAGGGGAGAGACAAGCAGACGATGAGTAGCCGTTTAGATGCAAGCACAGGCCGGGATTCGACGCCAGCGGACAAACGAGGAACTTCGGCGGACTTGGGCGCGGATCGCGAGTCCGTTGTGCTGCGTAGTCCCTTAAAAGAGCTTCGGAGGCGTCATGCACGGGCCGAAGAAGGCGGTGGAAGCGAGCGGCGTGAGCGGCAGCATAGCGAAGGAAAGCTGTCGGCTCGGGAGCGCATTGATTTGCTGCTGGATGAGGGCTCGTTCGAAGAAATCGACAAGCTGGTGAGGCACCGTTCGCATAACTTCGGTATGCAGCACAAGCTGATCGATGGCGACGGATTTATCACCGGGCATGGGTTAATTCACGGACGCGCGGTGTTTGTCTTTGCGCAGGACTTCACCGTGTTCGGCGGATCGCTGTCGGAAGCCAACGCGCAGAAGATCGTCAAGGTGATGGATCTGGCGCTGAAAACCGGTGCGCCGGCTATCGGGTTGAATGATTCGGGCGGTGCGCGCATACAGGAAGGCGTGGTTTCGCTCGCCGGATACGCCGATATCTTCCTGCGCAATACGCTCGCGAGCGGCGTGATTCCGCAGATTTCGGCGGTGATGGGACCGTGCGCGGGCGGCGCGGTTTATTCTCCGGCGCTCACCGATTTTGTATTTATGGTCGATGGCACCAGCCATATGTTTGTGACGGGACCAGACGTGATTAAGACGGTGACGCACGAAGAAGTATCGAAGGAGACGCTGGGCGGAGCAAACACACACAATGCGACGAGTGGCGTGGCGCAGTTTCTGGCAGCGGACGATGCGGATTGTTTGCGGCGCATACGCGAACTGCTGACGTTCCTGCCGCAGAACAATTTAGACGGCGTGCCGGAGGTGGCGACAGAGGATCCGGAGGAGCGAGCCGATGCCGAACTGGACAAGCTGATTCCGGCCGCCTCGAATCAGCCGTATGACATCAAAGACGTGATTACACGCGTGGTGGACGATGCGAATTTCTTCGAAGTGGCGGAGCATTTTGCTCGAAACATCGTGACAGGTTACGGTCGGATGGGAGGCCAGACGGTAGGCATTGTGGCCAATCAACCGGCGCACCTGGCGGGCTGTCTGGATATAGATTCATCGACGAAGGCGGCCCGCTTTGTGCGCTTCTGCGACGCCTTTCAGATTCCGATTCTGACCTTTGAGGACGTGCCGGGATTTCTGCCCGGGACCGCGCAGGAGTTCGGCGGGATTATACGGCACGGGGCGAAGTTGCTGTACGCCTATGCCGAGGCGACCGTTCCGAAGATCACGGTGATTACCCGCAAGGCCTACGGCGGAGCGTATTGCGTGATGGGGTCGAAGCATTTGCGCACGGATATCAATTTCGCCTATCCGACGGCCGAAATTGCGGTCATGGGACCAGAGGGCGCGGTGAGCATTTTGTATAAACGCGAGCTCGAAAAAGCAGCTAGCGGGCCGGAGATGCGCGAGGCGAAGATCAGCGAGTATCGGGAGCGGTTTGCGAATCCGTTTGTAGCCGCCGAGCGGGGGTATGTGGACGACGTGATCGAACCGCACGAGACACGAGCGAAAGTAATTCGGGCGTTGCGAATGCTGGCGAATAAAACAGACACAATGCCGCGGAAGAAGCATGGAAACATTCCGCTTTGAGCGACATGGTTATCAGGCAACGACGGCTGTCAGCGAAGTAACCGCCGGCGAAGGCCCAACCAGGACGCAAGAACGACCGCAGACAAGTAGACTGCATCGATCACGACAGGAGCTGGAACTCCAAGAACTCTCTGCTGTTTGAATTCCGGATCGAAATAGGCGGTACCGGGATAGAGAATCGCGGTGCTTTGCGAGATGAAATAGAGGCTTGCCGTACCTCCGGCAGCGGCCACCATCATAGGAACGTTTCTACTGGACTTCCAAGCTAAAAATGTAATGAGACCGCCTAGAAGCAGCGACAGAGATAGCGTTTGACCGTCGTGGAACTTGGCATGTGGTGGCCAACGCGGATTATAGATGTGGGTTCGGTTTATATCTGCCGCATGCGCGGCAATCGGTAAGCTCACACCGATCGCTGAAAAGAGGAGTCTGCTTGCAAGAGTCATTCGCATAGGTTGTGTGTTCTCCAGAGTTCGTTGTTCGGATAGACGCCGGTAAAGAGAGACTCGTTTGCAATCAGTTCGAGGCCAACGTCTGCAACGGGGTGGGCGCGGTTTGTCCAGTATGTTGATAGGGATAGGGTAGACTAAATTCTACCTGTGCAGAAACTCCTTCGATTTAAATTCGCTTTGCTTGTTCTTTCGGTGTTTGTGGCGCGGGGCGCGCCGGTGGGAGCGATTCGAGGGTATGTGCGTGATGCGTCGGGCGGAGCGGTGCCGAACGTGGCGGTGACGCTGACCAACCAGAAGACGGGCGTGCAGGTGAAAACGATGTCGGATGCGAGCGGACTCTACCAGTTTTTGAATCTGGACCCGAGCGTGTACAAACTTTCGTCGGAGGCAGCGGGGTTCCGGGCAAGTGAGGTGAAAGACATCACGGTGCTGGTGGACCAGACGGTATCGCTCGACGTGAAGCTGGAGGTGGGGCAGGTCTCGGAGACGGTGGAGGTATCGAGTTCGGCGGAGTTGTTACAGACGGAGAGCGGATCAACGGGCACTAACATCACATCGCAATTAGTAAGTAACTTGCCGCTGGTTAACCGGCGGTTTAATGACTTAGCTCTACTTACACCGGGAGTGACGTTCGCGGCGGCGGGTACGCAGGCGGGGAGTTTTGCGGCGGCAGGCAGCCGGGCGCAATCGACAAACTGGCAACTGGATGGAGTAAACGCGATCGATCCCAACGTGAATGGCCCAACCCAGAGTTACCGGATTGCGGAGGCGATTCAGGAGTTCAGCGTGTTGACGACTGCCTATTCAGCGGAGTTCGGGCGGGCGTCCGGAGCGGAAGTGAACGTGGTGACGAAGAGCGGGACGAACCAGTTTCACGGGTCGGCGTTCGAGTTTGCGCGCAACGACGCGTTTCAGGCGAATAGTTTTTTCACGAATAAGCTGAACGGAAAGAAGAACCTGCTGCGACACAACCAGTATGGGGGAACGGTAGGCGGTCCGATTGTTCGGGACAAGACGTTCTTTTTTTACAGCTATGAACGGTACGACGAGACAGCGTCGACTCCGACGACGGCGATTGTGCCGACGGCGGCCCAGCGGGCGAGCGTACTCGATCCGATTGCACGGAATCTGCTGGCTTACTATCCGATGCCTACTGTGACGAGCGCAGCGGCGGGGACGACTAATTTTGTGGGCAATGTGCCTGCGATCACAAAAGACAATACACACCTGATCCGGATTGACCATACGTTCAACGATCGCGATCGATTGACGGGCCGGTACATCGATTATTTTGGAAACACGTTTACGGGCGGGTCGCTGCCGACGACGGGCGGAGTGAACAACGTGCCGAACCAGCAGAATGCGGTGCTGAGCGAGACGCACACATTTTCGCCGACGTTTCTGACGGAGCTGCGGCTGGGTTACTCGCGGAACAAGACGAATTTTACAACGCAGGACGTGAATTTAAACGCGGCGACAGTACTGACGGGCGTACCGGGCGTGGTGGATGCGACGGTAAATCCGAAAGACGCGGGGCTGCCGACGATTACGATCGCGGGCGGCTACGCGCAGTTGGGATCGAATTCGAATTATCCACAGGGGCGGCGGTCAAACACATATGAGCTATTTCTGAATAACTCAAAAACGATCACGTCGGGATTGAACCAGACGCTGAAGTTTGGCTATTACGGGCGGCGAGAGGAGACCTGGCGGTTTCTGGATGGGAGTAACCGGGGGACACTGTCGTTTTCCTCTTTCAACAATTTCGCCGGGACGTGCGCGGCTTGCGGTGGATCGTCGCTAATCAATACATCGGGCATCAATACGGGCGATACGTTGGGGCACTGGTACCGGTATCCCCATGCGTTTTACATTCAGGACGACATCAAAGTGAAGTCGAATTTTACTTTGAATGTGGGGCTACGATATGAGATTCCGTCAGTCTTGAGCGAGAAGCGCGACAAGGGAACAAATTTTATAGAGGGCGTAGGCCCGGTCGAGTTAGGGACAAACCTGGTGCTGGGAATCGATCCGAGTAAGTTGGGACTCGGTTCGATCACGTACACGCCGGGGGCGGTCAGATTATCGAACGCCGGAGTAAATCCGGATTACAAGGATTTGAGTCCGACTTTTGGTTTTGCTTACACGCCGCAGGGCAATTACGGCTGGTTTGGGAACGGAAAGACGGTGATTCGAGGAGGTTTTCGGATCGGGTATGACGATTTGTTTAACAACATTCCAATCAACCAGACGTCGAACGCGCCGTTTTCGTTGATTACGAGCCAGAGCGCGGGTGTGACGCAAGCGGGGCAGTTTGGGTACAACGTAGCCTTCAATCAGAACGTGCCGCTGCTGGCAAGGACGACGCAAGCACCGGGTGCGCCGGCGGTGGGCCTTGTAGCGTTTACGGGCGAGGATACGAATGCGAAGTCGGCCTATGCGGAGAATTACAATTTCACGCTGCAGCAGCAGCTTACCAAGACGAGTTCCCTTGAGGTGAGTTATATCGGGACGGAGGGGCATCGGTTGGGCGTGTATCTGGACGCAAACCAGCCGAATGTGCAGGTGAATAACCCGGGAGTTATCGGTTCGCTGACGCCGAACGAACAATTTTATCCCTATACGACTTGGAATTCGTCGCAAGTGGCTAAGTTTATCGGCAACTCGACTTACAACGGGCTGGTGGTTTCGGGTAAGTGGCAGATGGGGGATCGTCTTTCTATGTACGGAAGTTATACGTGGAGTCATGCGATCGATGACACGTCTTCGTTTTTCGGAAGTACTTTGGGAACGAGCTTGCCCGCGAGCAGCCAGAATCTGGCGCTCGACCGGGGCAATAGTGCGAACGATCAACGGCACCGGTTTGTACACACGTTTGTGTACCAGCTGCCGGTGGGGAAAGGACAACGTTTCTTCAGCAAGATGCCGGTGTGGCTGGACGAGGTGATTGGCGGTTGGTCGCTGACCGGAATCACGAATTTGACAACAGGGCAGCCGTTTACGATTCTGGCGAACCCGAGCGTGGATTTGAGCGGGTTCAATCAGTTTAACGACCGGCCGAACGTGGCCGGGAGCGGGCCACTCACGTTAAATGAGGGGAATCCGGATGGGTTTTTCAACAAGAGTTACTTCGGGAAGGCTCCAGCGGGCGCGGTGGGTGATTTGGCCCGGAATGCCTACTATGGGCCGGGATTGATCAATGTAGATACGACCCTTTCGAAGCGGTTTGCGATTAAGGAGCGGTTTGGGTTCGAGCTGCGGGGTGATTTTTTCAATGTGCTAAACCACATGAATTTTGCTTTGACTTCGAATAACCGGAATGAGGCGAGCGGGCAGTTTGGGTTATTGAGCGCGACGTCGAATTTCAACGGCGGGAGTACGGGCGGGCCTCGGGTGATTCAGATTACGGGGCGGTTTACGTTTTAGAAGTTGGCCGCAGATGGAAGCGGATAAACGCAGATGAAAACATACATTTTGTTTTTCGGTTTGGTGGTGGGGTTGGCGGCGCAACAGCAGGGGCGGTTGACGCTGGAGGATTTATTGTCGCCGGAACCGGTGGGGGAGACTGCGCTTTCGCCGGACGGAAGTACGTTCGCCTTGACGCGGAACGCGCAGATTGTGTTGCTGCCGGCAGCGGGAGGTTGGCCGGTGACCTTGACGAGTACGAGCGGGGCGAAGACGGGATTGAGCTGGTCGCCGGATGGGCGGTCGTTGGCCTATGCGAGCCAAGGCAGTATTTGGAGTGTGGCGGTGGCGGGCGGAGCGCCGCGGCGGTTAACGCGAACGCCGCCGGGTGAGGGTGATCCGCGGACGGCGGGGGATCGGGAACCGCAGTGGTCGCCAAAGGGCAAATGGATTTTGTATGAGTCGGGGCGAAGCGGGCGCGATTCGTTGAACCTGGTGAGCGCGGACGGGGCGGCGAATAACGTGCTTGTCGAGTCGAACTCGGATACCGAGGCGGCGACTTGGGCGCCGGATGGATCGGCGGTTTCGTATGTGGAGCGAGCGCCACAGTATTTCAGCGGCAAGTTGGAAGTGGTGAAGTTCGATGCGGCGCGCGGGGCGGCCGCAGGCGATCCGGTGACATTGTATGCAGCGCCGACGGACCAAGGAGGCGGATGGTCGCTGCGGAAAGCGGCTTGGTCGCCGGATGGACGGAGGCTGGCGGTGGTGCTGCAGGAGAGCGGCTGGGATCATGTATATCTCCTGGCGGCTTCGGGTGGACAGCCGAAGCAATTGACGCAGGGCGAGTTTGAAGATACGACGCCAGTGTTTTCTCCGGATGGCAAGTCGCTGGCAGTGGCTTCGAGCAGAGGCAATCTGGAGGCGAATTCGATCTGGATAGTGCCGACAGATGGAAGTGCGGCGCATGCGTTGTGGAAGGGCGGCACGAGGGGGGTGGAGTCAGGGGCGGAGTGGTCGCGGGATGGGAAGAAGGTGTATTTTCACCGGCAATCGCCATTGGAATCGGCGGATTTGCTGGTGAGCGATGCGACGGGTTCTGGTGATGCGATTTCTTTGACACAGACAACGCCGAAGAACCTGGCGGCGGCACTGCGCATGCCGGATCGGATTACCTATAAGAGCAAAGACGGGCGAGAGATTCGGGCGATGTTGTACAAGCCACGGGATTTTGTGGCGGGAACGCGGTATCCGGCGGTGCTGTGGATTCACGGAGGACCGGAAGGCCAGGATAATTTCCGGCTGGATGTCTGGGCGCAGTATCTGGCGCAGGCGGGTTACGTGGTGCTGGAGCCAAATTATCGCGGATCGAGCGGCTATGGCGAAAAGTTCCGCAACCTTAATGTGGAAGACAGCGGCGGGGGCGAGATGGACGACGTGGCGGCAGGCGCGCAATACCTCGTCAGCCAGAGTGAAGCGGATGCCAAGCGGCTGGCGATCGGCGGCGGCAGCCATGGCGGGACAATGGTGGGCTATGCGGTGACGAAATATCCGGATTTGTTTGCGGCTGCCATAGAGCTCTATGGTGTGGTAGACCGGGCAACGTTTTTGGAGAGGACGAACAGGCCGTCGGCGGTGAGATGGGCGATGAAAATGGGCGGAACACCGGCGGAGAAGCCGGAGGTGTACCGGAAGGCGGACAGTTTAGTGGATGTGGCGAAGATCAAGACGCCGTTGCTGGTGATGCATGGCGAGAACGATCCGCAGGTACCGCCGTATGAATCGGTGCAGTTCACGCGGGCGTTGAAGCAGGAAGGGAAGACGTTTTATTACTTTACGTATCCGGGCGAGCTGCATGGGTTTGCGCAGCGGGAGCACCGGTTGGATGCGTGGAAGAAGCAGCTGGCGTTTTTGCAGAAGTATGTGGCGCCCAAGTATGGGTTGAGTAGTAGCGGCACTGAGGATTTGCTGGTGAAGTGAGGGGCGAAGATGGCAGGCTAAAGCCCACCCTACGAAACTATGACCCACATCTTTTTGTTGCTGTTTATGGCGGTGGTTCCTACGCCGGCTAGTCATTTTGGGCATCCGATCGGCGTGGACCGGGTGCTCCTGGATTGGGACCAGGTGGTTTCTTACTTTTATAAGCTCGCGAAGGCTAGTCCGTCGATTCGGGTCGAGGAGGTGGGAAAGACGGTTGAGGGGCGGCCGTTTATCGCGGCGGTGATCAGCTCGCCGGAAAATTTGCGGGGGCAGGCGAAGTATTTGGATATTCAGCGGCGGTTGGCGGATCCGCGGATTACCACTCCCGAGCAGGCGGAGAAGCTGTTTCCGCAGGCAAAGAATATCGTGTTGATCACGTGCTCGATCCATGCAACAGAAGTGGCTTCGACGCATACCGCGGTGGAATTCGCTTACAAGCTGATCACGGATCAATCGGCGAAATATCAGGCCATCCGGCAGAACACCATCGTGATTCTGATTCCGTCATTGAATCCGGATGGCGTGGATATTGTGACGCGCTGGTATCGCAAGACGCTGAATACGCCGTACGAAGGGACGTCGCCGCCCGAGCTGTATCACCACTACGTGGGCCACGATAATAATCGCGATTGGTATATCTTTTCGCAGCCGGAGACGCGCAACACGATACGGATTTATAACAAGTGGCTGCCGGAGATTCTGTATGACGTGCATCAGCAGGGCGAGACGGCGTCGCGCATTTTCGTTCCGCCATGGCTCGATCCGATTGAGCCGAATATCGATCCAATTATTGCGCAGGAAATGAACATGTTCGGGACTTCGGTAGCGAGCGATTTGACGGAGGCGGGCAAGGTAGGCGTGGCAATTCATGCGGCGTATGACTTCTGGAGTCCGGCGCGGCATTACCAGGCGTTTCATGACGGGCTGCGGATTCTGACGGAATCGGCGAGCGCCAAGCTGGCGACGCCGGTGACCTTAAAGGAAGAGCAGTTGGATACACATCCTTTGGGGTACAACGCGCAGCAACGCAGCTGGAACTTTTTAGAGCCCTGGCATGGCGGGACGTGGCGTTTGCGAGACATCATTGACTACCAGATGATCTCGTTTGAATCGGTGTTGTGGAATGCGACGCTGCACCGGGAGGACATGGCGAGGGCTTATTACAAGGTGGGGCAGCGCGCGGTGGCGCGGACGAAGCCGTATGCGTTTGTAATTCCGGCGGAGCAGCGCGATCCGGGAGCGACGCGGCGCTTGCTGGAGACGCTGGAGTTCGGCAAGGTGGAAGTGGCGCGAGCGACGAACGGCGATCACGTGATCCTGATGCAGCAGCCTTATAGCAGTTGGGCGAAGGCGCTGCTCGAGAGGCAGGACTATCCGGATTTGCGGATGTATCCGGGCGGCCCTCCGCAGAGGCCCTATGACACCACTGCGGAGACGCTGCCGCTGCTGTTTGGGGTGGATGTGAAGACAGTGGATCAGCCGGTGAGCGGGCCGGTGCAGAAAGTGACGTTTGCATTCGACGCGCCGGCGCCAGAGGCGTTTGCGGCTGCGGATACGGACAGCTGGCGCACGGTGAACAAGCTGTGGCGCGCGCACCAGCCTGTCTGGCGGAACGGGATGACAGGAGATTTTTCAGAGACGGACAAAGGCGCTGGTTGGAAGAAGCTGACACAACCACGGGTGGCGCTTTACCGAAGTGCGTACCCGGCAATGGATGAGGGCTGGACGCGGTGGTTGCTGGACGATTTCGGTTTTGCGTACCGGGATGTGAGTAACGCGGATTTGCAGGCAGGCGGTCTGGCGCAGAAGTTCGACGTGGTGGTGTTTCCGGATCAGCCGGCGACGACGATCACGCAGGGTTACAAGCCGGGCGCGATGCCGGAGGCATATGTGGGCGGGATCGGAGACGCCGGTATTGCAGCAGTGAAACAGTTTGCCAATACGGGCGGCACGGTGCTGTGCCTGAATCACTCGGCGACGTTTTGCACGGGGAGTTTGGGGGCGCCGGCGAAGAATGTGGTGGGGAGCAGGGTGGCGGCAGCGGGCGGCGATCGAGCCGCAGAGCCGGGTCAGGAAGGCGGGAACAAGCAGGGTGACTTCTATTCGCCGGGTTCGCTGCTGAATGTGCGTCTGGATCTGTCGAGTCCCTTGACGCGCGGGCTGCCGGAGAATATTGCGATTTGGAGTGAGCAGAGCCCGGCGTTCACCAGCGATCAACCGGCTGTGGCGACGTATCCGGAGAGCGGAATTCTGGCTTCGGGGTGGCTGCTGGGAGCCAATTTAATTGCCGGCAAAGCTGCGATTATCGATGCCAAAGCCGGTGAGGGGCATATTATGCTGTTCGGCCTGCGGCCGCAGTATCGAGCACAGAGTTACCAGGCGTTTAAGTTGTTCTTTAACGGTTTGGTAGCTTACCGGTAGATTTCGCGCGTCTATCCACGGGATAGAGTGAAGAGCAGAGAGTATGCTGTACGAAATCGAAAGCGCGGCGACCAAAGAGAATGCAGTGATTTTGCTACATGCGCGGGATAACGTGGCGATTGCGCGGGTGCCGCTGGCGGCAGGGCAGGAGTTCAACGTAGGCAGCAGCGTGGTGGAGGCGCTGATAGATATTCCGGCGGGGCACAAGATGGCGCTCGCACCGATTGCGAAAGGTGAGCGGGTGTATCGCTACGGGCATGTGATTGGTGTGGCGACCGCGGCGATTCGAGCGGGCGAGCATATTCACACGCACAATCTAGGTTTCGAAGAGTTTGGGGCGCGTATACCGGTGGCGCGGCAAGAGAAAGCCGAACGGGTGACGACGCCGGGGGCAAGCTTTTTAGGGTACCGGCGGGCGGATGGGCGAGTCGGCACGCGCAACTATATCGCGGTGGTGGCAGCAAGTAATTGTGCGGCGCATACTGCGGAACTGATTGCGCAGAGTTTCGACGAAGAAGTTTTGCCGGCGGGGGTGGATGGTGTGGTGGCATTTCCGCATGGGGAAGGGTGCGGGCATACGATCGGGCCGGATACCGCGCAGTTGCAACGGACGCTCGAAGGTGTGCTGCACCATCCGAACGTTTCGGCCGCGATCATTTTGGGGCTGGGCTGCGAAGTGAACCAGGTGAGCCATTACCTGGGGGGCGGGGCGGCCACGGGCGCGGCGGCCGAGCATCTGCATGGGTTGACCTTGCAGGAGAGCGGCGGGACTGCGGGAACGGTCGACGAAGCGCGGAAGCATGTCTGGCGGTTTATCGAGCGCGCGGCGGAGGAGGAGCGGAAGGAAGTGCCGGCGGCGGCGATTCAACTGGGATTGAACTGCGGCGGATCGGATTCGTTTTCGGGGATCACGGCGAATCCGGCGCTGGGGTATTGCTGCGATTTGATTGTGGGCGCGGGCGGCACGGTGGTGCTGGCCGAGACAACCGAGATTTTCGGAGCGGAGCATGTGCTGGCGGCGAAAGCGCGCAATGAGGAAGTAGCGGAGAAGCTGCTGGCGAGCGTGGCGCGTTATAAGGCTTATCTGGGGCAATTCGGAGGAAGCTTTAACGACAATCCGTCACCGGGAAATAAGGAGGGCGGGTTGACGAACATCACGGAGAAGAGTTTGGGGGCGATTGCCAAGTCGGGTGCGACGCCGCTCGAGGACGTGGTGCGATATGCCGAGCGAGTGACGGCCAAGGGCTTCGTTTTTATGGATACCCCAGGGTACGATCCGGTGTCGATTACGGGGCTGGCGGCGGGCGGGGTGAACCTGATTGCGTTTACTACGGGGCGCGGCAGTGCGATCGGGTTTCCAAGCGTGCCGGTGTTGAAGATTGCGAGTAATTCGGCGATGTACCGGCGGATGACGGGCAATATGGATGTGAATGCGGGGCGGATTGCGGACGGGACGGCGACGGTAGAAGCAGTGGGGCGGGAGATTTTCGAAGCGTTGCTGCGGGTTGCCTCCGGCGAAAAGACGAAGGCGGAGAGGTTGGGGCATCACGAATTTTCGCCGTGGCGGATTGGACCTGTTTTGTAGAAAGATTGCGGCAGCGGGCTAGGGGTTTTCGGCTGGAGAGAAATCGCACGGGGAAGAACCTTTTCTACAAAGGACCCCATAACGAATGGCCGACAACGATTCTTCCTCCGAGAAACTGAATAAACTCGTGCAGGAAGCTACTGCCAGTGTATTTGAGACTATGTTTTCGCTGGCGGTGACCCCCACGAGCGTTGCTACCAGAGGGAAAGAGAGCTCAACGAACGAGGGACTGGTGGCCCTGGTGGGGTTGGCGGGGGCGGTAAGCGGAAGTGGATGCTTACGGCTAAGCGGCAAGTTGGCCTGCCGGATCGCGTCGATCTTCATGATGAGTGAGTACAGCGAAGTAGACGGCGACGTGATGGACGCGATTGCCGAGCTGAGCAACATGATCATGGGGAATGTGAAGTCGTCGCTGGAAGACGAATACGGCACGATGGCGCTGAGCATTCCGACGGTGATTTTCGGGGAGCATTTCATCACGCGCAACCTGGCGCTGGCGCAAACTCTTACGGCCGGCTTCCGGTGCGATGGAGACGATTTCAGCGAGACGTTCACCATCACGCTGTGCGTGCTAACCGATAGCAAGAACCGCGAGTACCTGAAGGAACTCGCGGATTTTCACGCGCAAATCGTTTAAGCGGGGTTGGACAATCCGATGACATTAACAATGACTGCGCCGGAGCAGGCGCAAAAACAGGCGCTCGGGATCACGAGCAACGAAAAGCACCTGGCGTTCAACCTGGGCAAAGAAGAGTACGCGATTCCTACGTCGTGCGTGCGGGAAATCATGGGATTGCAGGAGATTACGCCGGTGCCGCAGACGCCCGCCTACATGCGCGGAGTGTTGAATCTGCGCGGCCGCATTATTCCGATTGTAGACTTGCGGAGCAAGTGCGGATTGGCCGGGATTGAATACGGCGCACATGCCTGCATCATTGTGGTTCAGGTGACAACAGCAAGCGGCGCGGCGGTGCCAATGGGCCTGGTAGTGGACGGCGTTCTGGAAGTGATGACGATCAACAAATCGGAAGTGGAGAACATGCCCGAGTTTGGAGATATCGCGCAGGAGTACCTGCTGGGCGTGGCCAAGTGCCAGGGGAAAGTGCGGGTTCTGCTGGATATCAATTTGCTGTTGAGTAGCTCGGAGCTGACGGCGCTGAACAACACAGCGAATACAGCGCAGCGCTAGAAGACGAGAACAAAACAGAAGGCCATTGAGAACAACGGGACATGCGGACAAAGAGCTGGACGATAGGGAAAAAAATCGCGATGACGTGCGGTGCGTCATTGGGATTGATGCTGCTGGTGGCGGGGGCCGGCGTCTGGGGAATTCGCGGGATCCGGACGCAGTTGACGCTCGTGATGACGGATTCGCAGCCGGGCATTCTGGCGCTGCACTCGGTGTTAGGCGAGGTGGAGCAGATGCGCGGGGACGTATTGGTGCAGTTGACAAGCTTAGCGGCCGACTTTAAACAGTCGCGGATTCACGAGTCGGAGAAACTGCAGCAAGAGGCCATGGCGACGCTGGAAAAGTATGGGAGTTCAAGCGGGATCGGGGGGAATGAGGCGGCGCTCTATCAAAAGACACACGAAACGACAGGCAAAGTGATACAGGCGCTGGCCGAAGTGAGGCAGCTGGCAGAGAACGGGAAGGTAAAAGAGGCGACTGCGCTCTGGCAGAGATCTGTGAATCCGGCATTGTCGCCGTATCGAGCGGCCATCCAGGACGAGCTGAACTTTAACCTGCAATCGGGCGCGACGTTTCTCGGGAAGGCAAACGAGCTATCGACCACGACCGGGTCGACGCTGGGGGGCATTGTGCTGTTCGGGGTGATTTCACTGGTCGGTTTAAGCGCGGTGACAATTCGAAATACCAATCGCCGGTTGCAGGAGAGCACCAACGAGATCCGGCAGGGCTCGGAGCAGGTAGCAAATGCGTCGTCGCAGGTGGCGTCGTCGAGCGAGCAACTGGCACAGGGATCGAGTGAGCAGGCGGCAACGATCGAAGAGACATCGGCTTCGTGCCGGGAAGTGGAAGCCACGGCGCGGCGGAATGCAGAGAACGCCACGAATGCCGCGAATTTGATGGGTGCGGTGGATGCGGGTGTTTCGCGGGTCAATCAGCGGCTGGGCGAGATGCTGACGAGCATGGGCGAGATCACCGGTTCGAGTAACCGTATCGCCAAGATCATCAAGGTGATTGATGAGATTGCGTTTCAGACGAACATTCTGGCGCTGAATGCAGCGGTAGAGGCGGCACGGGCGGGCGAAGCAGGATTAGGATTTGCAGTGGTGGCGGATGAGGTGCGAAGCCTTGCGCAGCGATGCGCGCAGGCGGCGAAAGACACGACGACCTTGATTGAAGAATCGGTGCGCAGCGCTAAGACCGGCAGCCAGCGATTGAACGAGGTAACGGAAGTGGTCCAGGAGATCACAACCAGCGCGAGCAGCGTGACGCTCATCATCTCGGAAGTGAGCCATGGCGCGCTGGAGCAAACGCGCGGGGTTGAGCAAGTTCTGAAGGCCCTGACGCAGATGGAGCAGGTGACGCAGAACATCGCAGCGAGCGCGGAAGAAGGAGCTTCGGCCAGCCAGGAGCTGCAAGCGCAGGCGAATGGAATGCACTCGGTTATCGATTCACTCGAGGCGATGATCCATACGGAACGAACCGATAAATCGCAACCGGCGAGGAAAGCGTTGGGCGCAATTGAGAGCCGGGCAGCAGCCAAGTCAACGACGGAAGGATTGGCGGCGTTGAACAAAGCGATCCGGTCGAACAGCACCACGGTCACCTTCCCGGTGGCGAAGAAGAAGATGCCAACGAGCTTTGAGGAAGCATTGCCGCTCGAAGAAGGCGAGTTCTCACGATTCTAGCTGCGAGGAAACTGGCGCGGCTGGCGAACGGGTGATATGGAAAGCACACTGCTGGAAAAAGAAATCGACAGTCTTGCGGTCAAGCTGCTGATCGACGATGAGAGCCACTCATTCACGTCGGAACTGCAGACGCTGGCGGCAATCCTGAAGCAGTATGCAGAACATTCGCAGGCGAGTGTAGCAAAGGATGCGACTCAGCTCCTAGAGCGCCTGGAGACGCTGGACAGCAAGCCTGACGATATCTCTTCGATGCTGGAGAACCTGCGGCTTTTCCAGGCGGCGCTGGCGGGAGCGGGCGAAGAGGCACAAGCCAAGTCTGGCAACAGTGTGAGCAGCAGCCTGGCGGATGATCTGGAACTGCTGGGCGATTTTGTGCTGGAGGCGACGGGCCATGTAACGGCAGCTGAGACATGCCTGTTGTCGCTCGAACAGGATCCGGAAAATCAGGAGACGACGAACGCCTGTTTCCGGGCGATTCACACGATTAAAGGTGTAGCGGGATTTCTCGAGCTACACAGGATCGGCGAAGTGGCGCATGAAGCCGAGACGGTGCTCGATCAACTGCGGAACGGGCTGCGGAAGGTATCTCCGGCGGTGATCGACGTTCTGTTAAAGGCGAACGATTTCCTGCGCGAAGAGATTGCGGGCCTGGCTGGGCAGTTGCAAGGCGGGAAAGCGACGCCGGCGAGTGGGAAAGAAGTGGTGCTGGCAGCGCTGCTGGGGCTGAATAAGCCGACTGAGGAGCGGGTACAAGAAAACGTCATCCCCTCGTTGCCGGAATTGAGCGTTCCGGAATCGCCGAGTGCGACGCCGGCTGCTGTGAATATAAAGACTGAAACGAAGAGCGTGGCGCGTTCGGTGAAGGTAGACACCGAGAAGCTGGATTACCTGGCGGACATGGTCGGCGAATTGGTGGTCACGCAATCCATGTTGAACGTGCAGTCGGCCAGCAGCGGTCAACAGGATTCGAATTTCACGCGCCAGCTAGCGCAGCTGGGGCGCATCACGGCTGAAGTGCAGAAGACGGCCATGGGCATGCGCATGGTGCCACTGGGACAGACGTTTCAGCGGTTGACGAGACTGGTGCGGGATGTGTCGCGACAGCTGGGAAAAAACGTCAACGTGGAATTGTCGGGCGAAGACATCGAGCTGGACCGCAATATTGTGGAGGAGTTGGCCGATCCGTTGATGCACATGGTGAGGAACTCGCTCGACCATGGCATTGAGATGCCCGAGCAGCGGAAGAAGTTGAAAAAGCCGGAGGCGGGATGCATCCGGCTGGCGGCGAAACATCGGGCAGGGCAAGTACAGATCGAGATTTCGGACGACGGACGGGGATTGGACCCGGCCAAGATTCTGGCGAAAGGTCAGGAGCGCGGGCTGGTGAGCCAGTCCGCCTCATTGAGCGAGCCAGAGATTCTGCAGCTGATTTTCGAGCCGGGATTTTCAACGGCCGAGAAGGTGACCGATATTTCTGGCCGCGGCGTTGGCATGGACGTGGTGCGCAAACAGATCCAGAAACTGCGCGGCCGCGTGGACCTGCAATCGACGCTGGGCCAGGGAACAACATTCGTGCTGAGGCTGCCGCTGACGCTGGCGATTATCGACGCGCTGGTGGTGGGGTTGGATGGCGGGCGTTATATCGTGCCGCTGTCGGCTGTGAAGGAAGTGCTGCGCCCCAGTGAAGAGATGATTCACACGGTAGAGGGGCGGCACGAGATGGTGATGATCCGGGGACGATTGTTTCCGTTGTTCCGTCTGGCCACTCTGCTGAATCTGGAAGGCACAGCCAAGAGTGTCTCGGAGGGCATCCTGATCACGATTGAGGCGCAATCGGGGACGTATTGCCTGGCAGTAGACGAATTACTAGGGAAGTCAGAAGTGGTGATCAAGTCACTCGGAGACTTGATGCCGCGAGCGACCGGTATCTCAGGCGGCGCGGTATTGGGCGATGGCCGAATCGGCTTGATTATCGATCCGGACTTTATATCCGACAGACATGCCGCCTAGCGCAGCAGGTGGTTTGCAGACAGAACGCGGCTTTACCGGAGGCGGCCAGACGGTGCGCCCGCTGCAGGCGCAGGAATACGAACGCATCAGCGGTTTTATTTATGACCACTGCGGCATTCGATTGGGCGTAGCCAAGCAGGCGCTGGTTTCGTCGAGGCTGACCAGGCAGATCGAGGAGCTGGGGCTAAATACTTTCAGCAATTATCTAGATGCCGTGGTGGCAGACCGATCGGGGAATCTGCTGGCCGCGATGACGGATCTGCTGACGACGAATTTCACGAGTTTTTTCCGCGAGACGGCGCATTTTGCGTTTCTGGCAGATTTGCTGGAGCGGTTGGCGAAGAGAAACGAGGAGATTCGGATCTGGAGCGCGGCGTGTTCGTCGGGGGAAGAGCCGTATTCGATAGCCATGGCGGCGGCTGAGCGGGAAATTTCGGCGAAGGTTGCGATCGAGGCGAGTGACATTTCGACACGTGTTCTGGAGAAAGCGCGGCAGGGAGTTTACGCGATCAATGCGGTCGCGAATCTGGAGCCGCAGATGCGGCGGAAGTACTTTTTGAAAGGCAGCGGGCAGTCGGAGGGGTTGTGCCGAGTGATGCCGGAGATTCGATCCGAAGTGGCTTTTGAGCAAGTGAATTTGACCCAGCCGTTTAAACGCAGGCACAAGTACGACATGATCTGGTGCCGGAACGTGATGATTTATTTCGACAAGGCGACGCAGGAGAGGGTGGTAGAGAGACTTAGCCAGTGGCTGAAGCCGGCGGGTTTTCTCCTGATTGGCCACTCGGAGGCGCTGAGCGGGATGAATCACACGCTTCAGTATGTGCAGCCGGCCGTGTACCAGAGAGGCAAATAGCCGGGCATGGCGCTGCTAACGGTGGGTATCGGTGATTGCCGAGTGAGTGCTTCGGCAGAGGACACGATCGTGACCTATGCGCTGGGGTCGTGCATTGGCGTGATGATGCACGATCCGGTAGCGCGGGTCAGCGGATTGCTGCATATTCTGATGCCGGATTCGCGGCTGGATCCGGCAAAGGCCGCCAGCAATCCTCTGTTGTTTGCCGACACTGGACTTTCCTGTTTGCTGGAACAGTGTGCGAAGAAGGGCGCGGTGAAGAGCCGGACGGTGGTCCACCTGGCGGGCGGGTCGCAGATGTCGACGGGCGGAGGTTTGATGAACATCGGGCTCAAGAACCTGCGGGCGATTCATCAAGGACTGGCCAAGGAGCACATGCGAGTGGCGGGCGAGTCGGTGGGCGGGCGAGTGGCGCGAACGGTGCGGATCAAGGTGGCGTCGGGGGAGATCGAGATTCAGCAGGTGGGCGCAAGCGCGGCGTTGAGCACGCTGCGATCGGGAAACATCGCCAGTGGCCATTAAGAAGAAGATCCGGGTGTTGATTGTGGATGATTCCGCGATTGTGCGGAGCATTCTAATGGACGCCTTGTCGGCTTCGCCGGAGATCGAGGTGGTGGGGACCGCGCCCGATCCTTTTGTGGCGCGAGACAAAATTATTCTGCTTGAGCCTGACGTGCTGACGCTCGATATCGAGATGCCGCGAATGGACGGCCTGACGTTTTTGCGGCAGATTATGAAGCACCGGCCGATGTCGGTGATCATTATCAGTTCACTGGCGCAGGAGTCATGCAAAGTGACATTGGAAGCTTTGCGGCTGGGAGCGGTGGATGCGCTGGCGAAGCCATCCGGCCCATTTTCGATCGGGGAGCTGCGGCAGACGCTGGTGAGTAAGATTGTGGCGGCGGCGGCCGCGCGGACGCGGGTTGCGGCGGCGGAGGCGGTAAAGCCGCTGGGCCCGAAACCGCCGCTGGAAAGCGGACTAGGAGCGCGGCTCGAAAGATCGAGCGTGATTGCGCTAGGGGCGTCGACTGGAGGCGTGAATGCGCTCGAACAGGTATTGCTGGCGCTCCCGAACGATTTACCGGGAATTGTGATTACGCAACACATTCCGGCTGGATTTTCGAATGCGTTCGCGCAACGATTGAACAGGATTTGTGAGTTGACGGTAAAAGAGGCGGCCGATGGTGATTTGTTGCAGGCCGGGCACGTGTTGATCGCGCCGGGAGATAAGCACCTGATCCTGCAAAGGAGTGCCGGGGGCTTTACTGCGCGGGTGAAGGACGGACCGCAAGTTTGCTATCAGCGGCCATCGGTGGATGTGCTTTTTCATTCGGTAGCGCGGGCGGCCGGAGCGCGGGCGATTGGGGTTTTGTTGACAGGCATGGGGACGGATGGAGCGGACGGATTGCTCGCCATGCATACGCAGGGGGCGCACACGATCGCGCAGGATGAAGAGAGCTGCGTAGTGTTCGGGATGCCGCGGGCGGCGATTGAAAAGAGGGCGGTGGATGAAGTTTGTCCGTTGGACAAGGTGGCCGGGTCGATTTGCCGGGCGTTGCGGGCGGAAGTTTTCAGGTAGGACGTTTTGATGTTATGAAAGGCGCCTGGAGAGGCCGCTGAAGGCCAGGAGCCGCGTTCATCATATCCTCGCGCGCCCCGGGGCTGCGGTCAGCATCTGGTCTCAAAATCGAGCCTGTCACCTGGCATTCCATCGCCAAAAAGTACAATGGCAAAGACATGAGGATCATCGCCGCTCTTCTTCTGGCCAGTTTCGGCTTTGCCGCCGACGCCCCGATTCGCCTTTCCGATATCCGCAAGGTCTACATCGAGCCCATGCCCAACAACCTCGATCAATATCTGCGCTCGGCCATCTCGCGCCGCTTCCACACTACTCTCTCGGTCGTCCTCAAAAAAGACGAAGCCGACGCCGTTATGACCGGGGCCAATATGGGCGCCCAACGAACCGAAGAAGCCACCGTGAATCTGAGCGATCGTTCCGGTCGCGCTCTCCTCTGGACCGGCACGGCGGGTGATCGCAAAAAGCTATTCGCTGGCCTCAAACACGGTGGCATGGAAAAGGTCGCCGACAGCCTCATCGCTCAACTCAAGAAAGCCATGCAGCGTTAAGGTTCACAAGACAATTCATGGTTTGTAACCAGATGAAAGCCTCCCTATTCCGACTCATCCACTTCGCCGCAACAATTGCTTTAGCTTGTGCGTTCAGCGCAGTTGCCTTGCAAGCAGCCGATGCTCCGCCGAGCTGGGCGTACGGCACGCAGCCCCAGGCTGCCCCAGTCGTCAAAGCCCCGAAGCCTCCGCCCGACACCACGCCCCAACACCTGCCAGGCAGCACTCTCGAATTCACCAAAGCGCAGATCGGTAATCCGTTTGGCCCAGCTGACTGGTACCCAGGCGACCATCCCGAGATGCCGCCCATCGTAGCCCACGGCCGCCAGCCCGCCGTTTGGGCCTGCTCGTTATGTCACTATCCGAACGGCAAAGGCCGTCCCGAAAATGCCGGAGTCTCCGGCTTGCCTGTCTCCTACTTCGTCAATCAGATGCATGATTTCCGCGACGGCCTCCGCAAGAGTTCCGATCCTCGCAAGAAGAACACTAACCTTATGGTGACCTATGCCAAGACGATGACCGATGAAGAGATCGAGGCTGCTGCTGCCTATTTTGGCGCCATGCCCTGGACTCCATGGATTCGCGTCGTCGAAACCGCCACCGTTCCCCAAACCCGCCTCTCTGTCGGCATGTTTCTTCCCCTCGAAGGCACAGCACGCGAACCCATTGGCGATCGCATAATCGAAGTGCCCGACAATCCCGATGCAACCGAAGTCTTGCGCAATCCTCGTTCCGGGTTCATCGCTTACGTCCCCGCCGGTAGCGTGACAAAAGGAGCGGCGCTCGTCACCAACGGCGCAGGAAAAACCGTCGCTTGCGCGGTTTGCCATGGTGTTGGCCTAAACGGTCTTGGCCCGGTTCCCGGTATTGCCGGACGCTCTCCTAGCTATCTAGCCCGGCAGCTTTTTGACATGCAACAGAATACCCGCAAGGGGCAGTGGACCGAGCTCATGAAACCGGTTGTGAGCAAGTTAAGCAATGAGGACATTCTCGACATAGTTGCCTACACGTCTTCGCAAATTCCAGCAGCGAGCCATTGATTCCTGTATATTCAGCGGCACCAGTTAGCCAGTCGTTTTTGTAATTGAGCCATCCTGTCCTGGAGCAAATCGTTCTGGATCAAACAAGCGGATGTCGTGCTTCGTTCGTCCTTCCACTATGAGGTCCGCCAGAATCTCTCCCAGCACACTTGTAAATTTGAAGCCATGCCCGGAGAAGCCTGCCGCTACCGTCACCTGCGGAAACTCGGGATGTACTGTTACTACGAAATGCTCGTCCGGTGTGAGCGTGTAGAGGCACGTAACGGCTCGCAGTAAGGGCCCGTTTAATTGCGGCAGAAAACGTTCCAAATGTTCCCGCAATTCATTCACATCTTCTTCGTGAATATGGCGATCCACGGTCACGGCTGTAGTGTGCGCGCCTCCGCTATGCATCGCCACTTTCACCCCGCCTGCTGGTCCATCGACCGCTGGAAAGCCATAAAACACGTCGCGTCCATCCACATCCAAGATGTAGATCGGAAACCTCTCCGGAAGAAACGGATCCACTCCACCCGGCGGATCGAACCAGCACATCACGTGCCGCCTTACGTCGAAATCAATACGCAAGTCGCGCAACATTTCTGACGCCCATGCTCCGGGCGCCAGCACCAATTTCTCTGCCTCATATTCGCCGCGGCTTGTCTGTACCTTGACGCTGCCGCCTGCTGCGTCTGCTGTCCACCCGAATACATTTTCTTCGAAATGCAGTTCCGCACCTCGTTGCGCGGCGCCATCCAGGTGCGCCCGCACGGCCGTCTCGGGCCGCAGCCATCCCGCTCTTACTTCGTAAACAGCTACCTCGTCAGCACGCGGCTCCATCGCCGGATAGCGCCTTCTGATCTCCCGCGCATCGAGCAGTTCAAACGGAAGATCGTGCTCTTTCGCGCTTTGCAGCGTTCCGCTCACCACTGGACTGCCGGGAGGCCCGATCATCAACCCGCCCGTCAACTGCAGCAGGCAGCTGCCTGAAGTGCGCTCCAGGTCCTCCCACAATTCGTACGCCCGACGAACTAGCGGCACATACGCCGGATGTTCGTGATACGCCTGCCGGATAATGCGCGATCCGCCATGCGACGATCCCCGGTCGTGCACCGCGCCATACTGCTCGAGACCAAGCACACGTTTGCCGCGCGCCGCCAGATGAAAAGCAGCGGCGCTGCCTACGCCGCCCAACCCCACCACGATCACATCCGGTGTCATCAATGTTGTTGCGTACGCTCCACTTTCATTACCGGGAATCCTAACTCTTTGGCCCGTGCCAATAAGTGCTCGTACTCAGCGGAAGCCATCTCCGGTGTTCGACTCAATACCCACAAATACTTCCGGTTAGGCGTGCCCACCAGCCCGCGCCTGTATTCGGGATCTATATCCAGCACCCAGTAATCGCCCGAAAATGGCCAGAAGAAAGTGACCTTCAGCTTCGATGTCACTCCGTCCTTATCGGCGAGCCGTGCCGTACCATGTGTTGACGTCATCTTCCCGCTACTCTCCCGGCAGGCATTCTCGACCGCAATCTTTCCGTCCGGTCGCAGCGTATAAGTGGCCATCACATCGCTTGCGCATTTACGTTCAAACCGGTTAGGCAGCCGCGCAATTTCGTACCACTTTCCCTCGTACCGTTTCAGGTCCAATCCCGAAACCACCGGCAAATCCGGATCCTTCGCCCGCAGGAGTACCGTGGCGCCCGCCACCACAGACAACGAACCGAGAATCACAAATGCAGGTCTTCGCATACATCTATGTTCGCCTGCTTTCGATCCGTACCAATTCTTGGCGATCAAAGATGGTAGGCTTTAGCCCAATGTCGTTTACTTAAGAGCATCAGGTACGAGAACTCCTGGAAGGACGACGCCAAGAAGCGCGGGGGTAGGATCTGGGTTTGGTTCGATAGGGGAGGATGTAGTCGGTGGCGAGGGAGAGGATGCGGTCCCAGCAGGTGTGCCATTGTCGCGGGGTGCGAGCAGCGTTGAGGTCGGGCAGAAAGGTTTCGACGAGCGTGTAGACGTTGGTAAAATTCACGCGGCGCGGAGCCACCTGGGCCTTTTCGGCGGCCAGACAGAGGACGGCGCGCACGAGATTGTAAGCGGCCAGAGCGAGGAAGAGCTCTTTTCCCCAGAGGTCGGCCGAGCGGGACGAGAGTTGTTGCAGGCGAACGGTTTGCTTGATGGAGCGCAAATCGGTTTCCACGTTCCAGCGCAGGCGATAGAGGGCGCTGAGAGCCTCGGGCGGCAGATCGAGCGTCGTGAGGAAGTAAAGGAATGGCTCTTGGGACGAAGGATCCGCTGCGAGGCCAACGAGCCGCCCGGAGACGCTGGCCTGCTCCGGCACGGGACCGCCGCAGCGATCCCAAGCGGGTGGGTCGCCCACAGAGAGTTTGTTGCGAGGGAGCGGTCAGCGGAGCGCCAGCCAACGCTTCGGCGCGCAAGCGAGTCAGCCGCAGCAACGCGGGACGACGGTGTTGGGCGGCGGTCCAGGCTACCGCAAATACGCCCAAATTCCTGTCCCCCAGCACCACCGCCTGCTCCGGCAAATGCGGAATCGCTTCTAAAGCCAATTGTTGCTCGCTGACTGCTTGCGGTCCCCGGTACGGACCCCCATGGGGACGCAGCGCCAAGCCAGTTTGTACATCTTGCAACACCCCCAGCCGGAGCATCGGCCAATGCGAAACGCCGTGTTGATTACGCGAGGGCGGATAGGCGCTCACCAGATCGGGGGTATGCGGCAGCGTGAGGGTCGTTCCATCCAGCACGAAAATAGGGCGGTCCGGCAAGACCGGATTGCGCGGCAACCAGCCGCGCAGTTGTTCGACCATGCGGTCAAAGACTTCGATAGCTACCAGCGTGGGCAGCTTTTGCCGCGCCCGGCAATAGGCGCCGGCTCGCGCCGAGATCTTGTGGGGGGCCGGTCGGTTGCTCTCCCGCTGGCTTTGCAGGAGTTGCTGGACGGCTTGGGTGAGGGTGCCTTGGGACAGCAGCCGTTGTAAGATCATCAGCCGGACTACGGCGCCCAATGTGTAGATTCGCTGGCGGGAAAAAGCGGCGCCCTCCGGCCGCAACGCACTCCACAACCGACGATCGCCACTCAAACGTTCAAACAAATCCAAAACCAAACGGGGATGGGGAAGGCTCATCCGAACATCTTCCTATCTCCCTGTTCTTAAGTAAACGACATTGGGCGGAAGCCTGCCCTACGGTTGGTAGCGTTTGAAGATCAGGCAGCCGTTGGTGCCGCCGAAGCCGAAGCTGTTGGAGAGGGCGTATTCGATAAGCATGGGGCGCGCGGTGTGGGGCACGTAGTCGAGATCGCAGTCGGGATCGGGGAAATCGAGATTGATGGTGGGCGGGGCGATCTGATCGCGGAGGGCGAGGACGGTGATGCCGGCTTCGAGACCGCCAGCGCCGCCTAGCAGGTGCCCGGTCATGGACTTGGTCGAGCTCACGGCGAGTTTGTAGGCGTGATCGCCGAAAGCGTTTTTGAGGGCGGCGGTTTCGGCGCGGTCGCCGAGGCCGGTGGAGGTGCCGTGGGCGTTGATGTACTGGACCTGATTGGGTTCGATTTGGGCATCGCGGAGGGCATTGCGCATGACGCGATAACCGCCGTCGCCGTCTTCGGGAGGAGCGGTGATGTGGTGCGCATCGGAACTCATGCCATAGCCGACGATTTCGGCGAGGATAGTGGCTCCGCAGCGGCGGGCGTGTTCGAACTCTTCGAGGATCAGGATGCCGGAGCCTTCGCCGACGATGAAACCGTCGCGCTCTTTATCCCACGGGCGGCAGGCTTTGTGAGGCTCGTCATTGCGGGCTGAAAGGGCGCGCATGGCGGCAAATCCGCCGATGCCCATGGGCGTGATGCAGGCTTCGCTACCGCCGGCAATCATGACGTCGGCGTAACCATGCTGGATGAGGCGGAAGGAATCGCCGATGGAGTGGGCGCTGGTGGTGCAGGCAGTGGCGGTGGCCGAGTTGGGCCCCTTGGCGCCGTACTTGATCGAGACGAAGCCGCTGGCCAGATTCACAATGCAGGAGGGGATGAAGAAGGGCGAGATGCGGCTGGGGCCTTTCTCGAGGTAGATGCGGTGCTCGCGCTCGATGACTTCAAAGCCGCCGATACCGCTGCCGATGTAGACGCCGATGTTTTCGGCTTCTTCGGGAGAAGCATAGCCGAGGCCAGCGGACTGCATGGCGAACTCGCTGGCCGCGACAGCGAATTGAATGAAGCGGCCCATCTTCTTGACTTCTTTTTTGTCGATGTAGAGCAGCGGGTCGAAGTTCTTGACCTCGCCTGCGATGCGGGTACTGAAAGCGGAGGCATCGAACTGGACGATTGATGCGATACCATTTTCGCCCTTCCGGATGGCCTCCCAGGTTTGATCGGTACCCGTCCCGACTGAGCTGACAAGACCGACGCCGGTTACTACAACTCTCCGAACTGCCATTATTTTCCTACCCGCGAGAGGCGGGGAATGTAGCACAAAGCGCGCAACTACTTCTTCTTTGCCTCGATGTAGTCGACGGCATCTTTGACGGTCTTGATTTTCTCGGCGTCTTCGTCGGGGATGTCGAGATCGAAGGCCTCTTCGAAAGCCATGACCAATTCGACGATATCGAGGGAGTCCGCACCCAAATCATCGACGAAGGAGGCGCTGGGCTCGACTTGGTTTTCATCCACACCAAGTTGTTCGACGATGATTTGCTTTACTCGTTCTGCTACCGGCATTGCTTGTTCTCCTGTGTTCGCAAATTTTCGTACCGCTCCGGCGAAGCTTTGCGGTTCAACACACTACCGTACCTCATTTAGTTTTCTGGACTGGAGATTGGGGACATGATGGCAGGCTAAAACCTACCCTACGGCGGCGTGGCTGGAGATTGGGGGTGAGGATGATTGGCTTTAGCGTGGCTAACATGTAGGGTGTTGACGAAGGCTACCCGTATTCTGTATCTGCATGGATTTGCTTCGAGTCCGCAATCGCGTAAGGCGCAGTTCTTCGCGGCCAAGCTGGAAGGGCTGGGATGGCGGGTGAGCATTCCGGACCTGGCGGAGGGTGCTTTTGAAAAGCTGACGGTGAGCAGGCAGTTAGCGCTGGTGGGGGAGGAGCTGCAGGGGGAACCGGCGGTGCTGATCGGCTCGAGCCTGGGCGGTTATGTCGCGGCACTGTACGCGGCGAGACATCCGGAGGTGGAGCGGTTGGTATTACTGGCCCCGGCTTTCGACTTTTACCGTTTGTGGATGGGCGAATTGGGGCCAAAGCGGGTGGCTGAGTGGAGAGAAACGGGAACGATTCCGGTCTTTCATTATGGAGCGGGCCGGGAAATGGCGCTTGGCTACGAATTTCTGGAGGACGCGAGGAGGTTTGAGCCGTTTCCGGATGTGCGGCAGCCAGCCTTAATCTGCCATGGAAATGCCGACCAGGTAGTACCGGTGGAACATTCGGTTACGTTTGCCGAGGAGCATGCGTCAGCAAGACTAGTGCGGTTTGAATCCGGGCACGAACTGACGGACGTACTAACAGATATCTGGGACGAGACGGAAAAGTTTCTGGCGGCGGACGTTCCGGGATGAACGTTTGGCCGGCAAAGCTGATATAGACTGAAGTTATTGTTCAGAAGGCCGTGGGATATTGTTGCAACTGCGATTTTGGGGGTTGCGTCCAAACAGTCGGCCAGGTACGGGCAATGTGCCGGAACAGGTGTGTAAGTGATTTGCGAGCAAGAAACAGAAAATGCGGGGCGTATCGATGACCGGACCTGATTCCTCGAATTTGGACAGACTCCTGATATCGAGCAACATCGAGGAGCCGTGGTACAAAACGATCGTCAAGGGGATCCGCGAGACGATTAGTCCTCCGAAGCTGCCGCCGCTTGAGCTGACCTCGCGACCAATTGAGAACACCAGTTTTGGCGACATGTCGGCGCTCGAGTTGCCCTGGTACAAGACGCTGTTCTCGGGGATCCGGGAGTTAATCCATCCGCAGAAGCTGCCGCCGCTGGAAGTGACGTCTAAGCCGGTAGAAGTAGGCACAATCTGGGGTGCTTACGGCGGGGGCGAGAAGCGATCAGGCATGGTGTCGGTAATGATCCACGTAGGCGTGGTCGTGCTGATGCTGGTAATTTTCCAGAAGGCGCTGGTTACACCTAAGAAGAAGCTGACGGGCGATATCATTTATGTGCCGCCGTACCAGCCGAAACTGGCGCCAGCGGCTGTGAAGGCAGGAGGAGGCGGCGGCGGTGGACAAAAGATGCCGACGCCTGTAAGCCGAGGTGTAGCTCCCAAGCAGGCTCCGAAGCAATTTATGCCGCCCGCCTTGGCAGTGGAGAAGCCAAAGCTGCCGGTAGCGCCTACGATCACTGCGCCTGCACCGGTAATTCAGGCAGATAACTATGGAGATCCGCTTTCGAAGATTTCACCGTTGTCGGGTGGTCCAGGTTCGCAAGGGCTCGGCAAGGGAAGCGGCGGCGGAGTGGGTTCGGGCGATGGTGACGGATTCGGCCCCGGGTCCGGGGGCGGAACGGGCGGCGGGGCGTATCGAGTAGGCGGCGAGGTTTCAGCGCCGATTCTGGTGAGCAAGACAGAGCCGGAGTATTCGGAAGACGCTCGCAAAGCTAAGTATTCGGGTACCGTTTTACTTTCGCTGGTAGTGGATGCGAATGGACTTCCGAGGGATATCAAGGTAGTGCGGCCGTTAGGGCTGGGGCTGGATGAGAAGGCAATCGAAGCCGTGCAGAAATGGCGTTTCCGGGCGGGCATGAAGGGCGGCCGAGCGGTGGCTACACAGGCTACGATTGAGGTGAGTTTCCGGTTGTTGTAGTAGTTTGACGGCAAGCCAAAGCTAATTTGGCCGCAGATGAACCTCGGATCAACGCAGATCAAAACATTTAGTTTTAGTGGGCGTTTGTCGCAACAAGGATCGCTACCGAGTCCTGGGGTAGTCTGAGGTTTTCATCCTTCAGTTCGTAG
Organism: Bryobacteraceae bacterium; assembly: GCA_965277435.1. GTDB lineage: Bacteria > Acidobacteriota > Terriglobia > Bryobacterales > Bryobacteraceae > Bog-105. The sequence goes on from OZ255821.1 coordinate 1,575,137, forward strand.
TTGGGCTCGGAGCAGAGACCCATTTCTGCGTTTTTCTGGACCGGGAAGCATTGGGGCTTTTCGGCTAAATTGCAGATCAACTGTATGTGGCCGCGCTGGATGGTCAGCCATTGCGCAGCCTCGTCGAAGCGAACTTCTACATCTTTTAAAATCCCGTTCGTCAGCGCAGAGGTTTTGCGGCGTAAGGCGATTAGGTCTTTATGCCATTGGAGCAGGCCGGCGTGTGGCGATTTTGTCAGCTCGTCCCAGTTCAGTTTGGAGCGTTCGAAGGTGGCCGAGTCTTGTGGATCGGGTACGTCTTCGGGCTGCCAGCCAAAGGCGGCGAATTCATTGCGGCGGCCTTTGGAGACGTTGTGGCCGAGTTCCTTGTCTTCATGGTGAGTGAAATATTGGAACGGCGCGGAGGCGCCAAATTCTTCGCCTTGGAAGAGCATCGGGATGTAGGCGGAAGTAAGCACTAACGCGGCAGCAATCTTAGCTCTACCGATACTCGTGAGATGAGACAGACGCTCGCCGGTGGCGCGGTTGCCGATTTGATCGTGGTTCTGGGCGTAGGCGAGGAAATGATGGCCGGAGAGCGAGCCGATGGGCCGGCCGTGCAGGCGCTTGCGATGGACGGAGGCGATGCCGTCGAAGACAAAGGCCTGCTGCAGAGCTTTGGCCAGTTGCGAGAGGCTGCCGAAGTCTTCGTAGTAGCCGTTGGTTTCGCCGGTTAGGACGGCGTGGAGGGCGTGGTGGAAGTCGTCGCTCCACTGGGCGTCGATGCCGTAGCCGCCGGTTTCACGCGGCAGAACGATACGGGGATTGTTGAGATCACTTTCGGCGATCGAGACGAAGTAGCGGCCGAGATGCGCGGAAAGCGCGGCCAGTTCGCGGGAGAGCGACTCGAGAAAGTGTGTGGCGGAGCTGTCGACGTAGGCGTGGACCGCATCGAGGCGCAGACCGTCGAAATGATAATCGCGCAGCCACATGGCGGCGTTATCCAGAAAGAAGCGGCGGACTTCGATACTGCCGGGATGATCGAAATTGACGGCGGAGCCCCAGGGTGTGTGGTATTCGGAGGTGAAGTAAGGACCGAATTGCGGCAGGTAGTTGCCGCTCGGGCCGAGGTGATTGTAAACAACGTCGAGAAGAACAGCGAGGCCTTTGGCGTGGCAGGCGTTGACGAGCCCTTTAAGTTCGTTAGGCGTGCCATAGGAGTGATGGGGAGCAAAGAGGTCGACGCCATCGTAGCCCCAGCCGGAGTTGCCGGAGAACTCACACACGGGCATGAGTTCGACGTGTGTGATACCGAGTTCAACAAGATGATCGAGACGGTCTATGGCGCTGAGGAAAGTGCCGCCGGGCGTGAGTGTGCCGATGTGGAGTTCGTAAAGGATGGCGCTAGCGAGGGGTTGAGGCTGCCAGTGCCGGTCGGTCCAGGCGAAGGCGGAATGATCGACGATTTGCGAGGGGCCGTTGACGCCCTGGGGTTGAAACGCAGAGCGGGGATCGGGCAGAGGCTGGCCATTGTCGAGTACGAAGCGATAGAGATCGCCGGGGCCGGCAGCTTCGATGGTCGTTTGCCACCAGCCGAGTTCGCCGTGCTGCAGAGGGTGCGCCTGGTCAGCGAGTTGGACGGATACGGAATGAGCGTCAGGCGCCCACACGCGGAACGTGTGCATAGTTTTTATATTGGCAGCTAGCGGCTTATTGTTTGACCAGTAAGGCTACCGGAAAGGTGTGAAAGATTTGTGACAGGGACAGGCTGCCGCCGGAAAGAGTTTGGCCGGAGAGGGCATTGCGCCAATTGCCGGGCGGGATGAAGACGGTGGTGTCGCCCCAGTCGCCCTGGAGCTGCCAGACGAGGCGCGGAACAAGCGTAAGGACATTTGCGCCGCGCGCGAAGCCGACTAGGTGATTGGCTTTGGCGCCGCTGACGGTGAGCGGACGATAGGCGCCGGATGCGCCGAAGGCGGCGGGATTTTCGCGACGGACACGCAAGGCTTGCCAGAGGGTCCACAGCTTGGGGAGGCCTTCGTCAATACGCTCAAGAATTTGTGCGGGATGCAGGTTGGGTAATTCGGCGAGCAGGCGGCGGCGCTCTTCGTAGTCTACGGGGCGGCGGTTGTCCGGGTCGACCAGGCTCAGGTCCCAAAGTTCTTCGCCCTGATAGGTATCGGGTACACCGGGAGCACTGAATTTGAGCAGGGTTTGCGCGAGCGAGTTGATACGGCCCGGATGGATGAGCGGTTGAACGAAGCGTTCCAGAGCAGCCAGGAAGGTCTGGTCGCCGTAGAGCGCATCGATGAAGGCGTGGGTGGCGTTTTCAAAGTCTTGGTTCGGAGAAAGCCAGCTGGTGCGCTGTTTGGCTTCGCGCATGGCTTTTTCGATATAGGGGTGCAGGCGATCGGCAGCGATGGACCACGCGCCGATCAGGGTTTGGTAGATGAGGTATTCGGTGTTCTTGTCCGGGAAGGAGTCGGTCTTGTATTGTTCGTTGGCGGCGGACCAGGATTGAAGCGCTTCGTTCCACTCGACGGGCATTTCAGAGAGGAGACTGATACGGGCGCGCACATCTTCGCTGCGTTTGGTGTCGTGAGTGGAGGAAGCGAGCATGGTGTTGGGGCGAGTGCGAAAAGCGTGATCGCAGAAGGCGTGAAATTCGTCGACAGACACACCGAAGCGGCCAGGATCGCCGCCCACTTCGTTCAGTGAGACGAGACGGTTGTAGCAGTAGAAGACAGTATCCTCGACACCTTTGGCCATGGCGGGACTGCAGAACTGCTGGAAGCGCATGACGAATTCGGATTCGAGGCGGCCGTGGACGCGGAGCAGGAGAATGTCGCGGATGAAGTCGAAGAGATCGGCGTCGATTTCGGGACGGTTTTGTTTGGAGTCTTCGATGGCTTCGTTGGTGTAGCGTTCGTCCTCGGCATTGATCTCGTCGCGGAAGGGAACGATGTAGGTGCGGTAGATGGGAAAGCAGGCGACGACTTCGCGGATGGCGCGAATGAGGTCGTGTCGGGTATAATCGCGCTGGTCCCGCTGGGCTTCGCAGATTTCGGTGAGGAGATCGGTGAGGCGGTTGACGTCGCTGCCGAGCAGATCGCGCAGGACGCGATGCTTCTTGTCGCGGCAGACGGCGGCGTAGTCGGTAGGCTCGCCGGTAAAGTTCGCGTAAATTTCGTTGAAGCGGCCTTCGTTGCTGGAGTCGACGAAGAGACCGGCGGCTTGGTTGAGGTAGTCGTAGCCGGTGGTGCCGTCAATGGGCCAATCGGTGCGGAAGGTTTCGCCGGGTTCCAGAATTTTTTCGGCGACAATCCAAACGTCGGGCGATTCTTCACGCAGGCGCTGGAAGTAATGATGGGGGTCGCGCAGACCGTCCGGGTGATCGATGCGGATGCCATCGAGCACGCCTTCTCCGAGCCAGCGAAGGATGAGGGCGTGGGTGTCGGTGAAGACCTGGTTGTTTTCGACGCACAGGGCGACGAGGGTATTGACGTCGAAGAAGCGGCGATAGGGCAGTTCCTGCTTGGCGGTTTCCCAGAAAGCGAGGCGGAAGTTCTGCTGTTCGAGGAAGGCGTCGAGCTGATCGACTTCGCGGTTGATTTCGCGGACGACGGTATCGACGGCATCGGCGATGAAAGGCGTTTCGGTGAAGAGGCGATCGAGGAGGCGGTGGATGACGGCTTTATCGCGATGGCGAGCGAGTTTGCTGGCGGGATCGGTGGCGGCGGGGCTGGGCAGGCGGCCGCAGGAATCGGAGAGAAAGGCGAGATAGTCGGAGCCGGTGGAAGCGGCGGCTCCTTCAAGAATGGTGGGGAGCGAGCGGGGGGCTACCGGGAACTCGTTGTCGAAGTAGCGGACGGTGAATTCCCCGCCTTTACGCTGGATGCAGATTTCATGACGGCTGAGGACGCGGCCATAGTGATCGCCGAGGACGGGAACCAGCATTTTATTACGGAGCTTTTCGTCGTTGGAGCGCCAGTTGATATCGAAGTAAGGAGCGTAACGGCTGGAGGGACCGTTTTCCCAGACGTCCCACCAGAGACGGTTATGGCGGCCGCTAATGGCCATGTGGTTGGGGACGATATCGAGGACTTGGCCGAGATGGCATTCGCCGAGACGTTTGGAGAAACGGTCGTGAGCGTCAGCGCCGCCTAGTTCTTCGTTGACTTTATGGTGGTCGACAACATCGTAGCCGTGTTTGCTGCCGGGCGCGGCTTGCAGATAAGGCGAGCTGTAGAAATGGGAAATTCCAAGCGCATGGAGGTAATCGGCGATCCCGGCGGCAGCGTCGAAGCCGAAATCTGCATGAAGCTGGACGCGGTAGGTCGCAATAGGAATACGGGGCATCCTTGATGAGAGTTTAGATTGGGGTGCATGGTTTCGGTTAGGGGTAGGGACTTGTCGGGCTTCTTTTAGCGGTTAGAGCCGCTAGAAATACGTTGGCCTTTTCCGGCGGGATAGCCGTATTGAACGCATCGCGAGCATCCGGATGCGTTTCGGTTAGCCGGAAACCGCCCATCGACCAATGCCCCACATAATAGAGGATCTTTCGTCGCAGCGTCTTGAGCTTCGGGATTTCATGCCGATACCGCTCGACTTCACTCAACCAGTCTCCGTATTGTGGACCCTCAATGAGTCCAGGAATAAACATCTAGTTCGCGAATCGCTACCGACGACGCTTCGAATGACAGGTCGGCGGTTCCATGGGGTAACACGAGGCCAACCGTGCCGGTGTTTGATCCAGCTGTCGGCGGAAAGGCGAGTGCGGTGGAAAGGCCCGATGTGCTTTTTACTCGCACTGCTGCAACGTGACCGGAGATGTTTGCGTACTGCAACCGGGCAAACGTCGGACCGCTCGTTGCTTGAATCCCGGCGATGGCTGATTGGTTTGCTCGATACTCGGCCGGCTTTTTATCTTTGCCGTCGACGATTAGTAGCGCGAGATCATGCGCGGGGATGGACAATGCCGCATCAGCCGTGGCGAGATCCCGTCGGTTCCACGCGTCGCGCAAAGATCTCGGAGTGCCATCCAGGCCAACCTTATCCCAATCGAGCTTCACTTGCGCGGAGGTGTCCGTGCGGTTCAGTATAACGATTGCGCGTCTTCCTGGGATCGCCATAGGCTTTGCCCAAATCTGGATGTCGGGAGTGGGTTCGGCGACTTTGATGGGTTGCAAACCGTATGGGTCATTATGAATTGCGAGCGCTTCCTTGTTGTTCAGCAGCGATAAGGTTGCCGGCGAAAGCCGCGTCAGGTCGGAACCTACCATCAACGGGGCGCTCGAAATCGCCCACAGCCCCATATGGATCCGGTCCATAGCATCGGTCATGCCGCGCATACCGAGAACCATCATGTCCAGGTCGTTGTAGTAGCCGGTGTGTTGTGCTTCCGGATGCATTCCGGCCTCGAATGAATCGAGCACATTCTTGGCGGTGATGACGCGTTCAGCGTGTTTGGGATCATGCAGGCTCTCCACAACGGGAGGAATGATGTCGCCCCCTGTACGCCAGATGGTGCTTTCGACGTCAGCGACGCCTGGCGCCCAGAACCAAGGATTCTGGCTTCCCCACTCGCAGATGGAGAGGAACAACTTATGCCCCGTACTCTTTTCGGCGCGTTGAATGGCACGGACGACCTGCGCATACTGGGCTGCGCCAGACCGCTTTTCCTTTGCGCCGCCGCACCAGTCGACCTTGACATAATCAAAGCCCCACTTAGAGAATTGCAGGAAATCCTGCTCGTAATGCCCCTCGCTGCCTGTATTCATGTATTTCGGACCGGAGTCGGGGTACATGCTGCAACCATCATGACCTGCGTCGGTGTAGATCCCAGCCTTCAGGCCCAAGCTGTGAATGTAGCCAGCGGCATTGGCCATGTCGCCATCTTTCTGGCCACGCTCAATGGCAGGCCATTGCTTAGGGTCTACGACGATGTTGCCTGCGGCATTGCGCTCTCCCAGCCACCAGCCCTCATCGATGACGACATACTCGTATCCGGCTTCTTTCATACCGTTCGAGGCCAGAGCTTTGGCCTGCTGCTGAACAATTTGGGAATTCACGATGTTGGCGAAACTGTTCCAGGAATTCCATCCCATCGGCGCGGAACAGAAGCACGCGGTTGCAGACACGGCGAATAGCAACACGAAACGCATGAGTGCAACATAACATTGGGCTCCTTTTGCTATGCACGTTTGGCCTACCGCAATCTTTGGAGATGCAGTCGGCGTCGCGGCAACAGAAGCTCGCTGCAGCACTCAAACAACGTAGATTCCACTTTCCGGCTTCCCGACCTAAACGTGCCGGGTGGAAAAGAGAGCCCGGCGGAACCGATGATCAGGCGCGGCGCGCAAAACGGGATTCACGTCCCTTTGCGGAGACCTAGAGAAGCTTAAATTGCTTCAGTCGCTTCGCCTTCTTGTCGAAGGTAAGAGTTGCCGTGCATCCTGCCCACGCGCCCAGCGCCCTAATGAGGGCGTCGGAAAAGGATCCGGCTCCTGTTTTGAGAGCGATAATGGCGGTGAAGACTTCCTGCTCATTCTGCACAAGAAGCGTATCGGCTTGCAGAATGCGTTCGATAGCAGCGGCGATTTCGTGATTTGACAGGCCGTAAATGCGATCGAGCACCCAGACCGTTTCGACCATCGTGACAAGACTGATGAAAGCAGGGTGTTCCTCTGATAACTGACGCTCGATAATCTGAGTTGCACGCAGTGACTGAATGGCATCGTCCTGTGCGAGATAGCGCACGAGAACTTTGGTATCCAGACCAATCATTGGCGTCTGGTGCGCTGCCTTCCGCTGGTGGCACTCTCACCGATTGCAGTCTCCATTTCATTGAGTGAAACTCGCCCGCGAGCCTTGACGATGCCTTTCAGCTTGGACGTAGGGATCTTTGGGACGATCACGACGCTGCCGTCCGGATGTACGAAGAATTTAATTCGGTCGCCCGGCGCTAGATGAAGATGATCTCGAATGGCCTTGGGGATGGTGGCTTGTCCTTTTATACTGAGCGCGGATTCCATGGCTTGCTCTTTACATTTTGCAAAATGTAATACCTGGTCCATCAGGCCCATGCGGTAACTAAGAAGAGATACGATACTCAGGGGTGTTATGCGATTACGTTCTGCGTTTCTTGCTCTTGCTTTCTGTTTCGTAACGGCGCCAGTCCGCGCCGACACGTTCCACTGGGACTTCACTCAGATGTGCAATCTTTGCGGTCCCTTCGTGAACCAGCAGGGAATGCCGGTTGACACTGGCGGAAGACCGGCCCAGTTGTTTGTTCAGTCAGGCGGCACGCTGACAACGACCGACACACCAGTAAACGGCGCACTGACGATTACTGGAATCACGGGCACCCGCACCACGAACTGGTACATGGGTAACTATCTGTATCCATCGGAAACAGATTCAATTACAGGGCTGATCCCAGCGGATCCTACTAACCCGCTCGTGTTGACAATTGCTCCAGACAACTTGCTGTACCCGAACGGCAATCCTGTAATTGATCGTAGCGGATTTGCCTTCACCCTAAACTGTTCGGACTGCGGAGACTATGATGGCCTGGGCATCGTTCAAATTGCCGGCCAATTTCCCGACACCTACGCTGAATTAGGCATGAGTGGCATCGGTTCCGGATTTACTTCGTTTACGCTAACGCCGACGGCAGCCACTCCGGAGCCTGCCACGTTTGTTCTTTTCGGGATTGCAGGATTCATAGCGGTTTTTTACCGACGAAGGCGTGCGGGTTAGCTTCAGGCGTTGGTCCCACCGTCGACGGTCAGGTTTGTGCCGGTAATGTAGGATGCCTCGGGACTGGCGACGAACGCGACTAATGCCGCGACCTCGTCAGCGGTCCCGTAGCGGCCCAGTGAAGTTACTGCTTTCTGGCCCGGCGCCCAATCACCTGCAGCGGGGTTCATGTCAGTGTCGATTGGACCTGGTTGAACGTTGTTGACGGTGATGCCGCGATCCCCGAGCTCGCGGGCCAACCCTTGCGTAAACATTTTGATTGCGCCTTTCGTTGCCGAGTACGGCGCCATGGCGGGGATGGAAACACGCTCCCCCACGCACGAGCCCATCATGATGATGCGCCCACCGCTCTTCATATGCTTGAGGGCTGTTTGTGTGGCGACGAAGAGGCCACGGACGTTGACGGCAAAAACGCGGTCGAATTCTTCCAGAGTCGTCTCCTCCACCTTCTTCGGAATGACGGCGCCTGCATTATTAATAAGAACGTCGATGCCGCCGAAGGTGGAGACCACCTTCTCGACGGCACCTGCGACGGCTTCGGCATTGGCGGCGTCTGCCTGAAGGGCGATGGCTTTGCCGCCGGTTTTCTCAATCGCTTTGACAACGGTCGCGGCCCCCTCAGCATCTTTCGCGTACGTGATGGCTATGGTTGCTCCGTCGGCGGCCAGACGTTTTGCGATCGCAGCGCCAATGCCGCGCGATCCGCCGGTGACGAGTGCCACTTTGCTGGTTAACTTTGGCATAGATAGAATCTCCTTTAGTTTTTTTGCCACTTACCTGGTGAGTCATTGCACACCGGGCGCCAATCGAAATTCCTCATATTTACTAACCTTCGCGACCCGCCGTGATGCCGCAACTTCAGCATTTGCTGAGGTTGCGGCAGGGAAGCGGTTGAAAGACAGGGCTTGGGCGGGCTAACCCGGTGGAAGCTGGATCGATTCGGAAAAGGCAAGAGGAGACGTCGAGTTTAGGCCGTTTTTTCGGTTCGGTTTTTGGGTGTGGCGAGCACTAAGCTCACCATCAGGCTCAACAATCATGCCGTCCGGATTTCGCGCATCTCTCACCAGGCGCAGGAGTAGCTCCTCGAGAGAGCGGCCGAGCCAGTCTCCCCCGCCCCGACAAAGGTATATAGTGATGAACAAATCACTTCCCTGGAGGATGAATTGTGAAGCAAGTCCTTGTCAGACTTTTGACCGTTCTGTGGCTGACGCCGGCGCTGCTGAATGGGCAGGCGGTGGCTAATGCTTCGGTCAGCGGGCAGGTGAGTGACGAGTCGGGTGCGCCGGTAGCGAATGCGGCGGTGAAGATGATCGAAACGGATCGCGCGGTCACGCATCCGGGCGGCACGGACGCCGATGGGCGGTACACGATTCCGAACTTGCCAGTAGGACCGTACCGGCTCGAAGTGGCGGTAAACGGATTCAAGACCTTTGTCCAGAGCGGCATTATTCTGCAGGTGGGCGACAGCCCGACACTCGACGTGAAGATGCAGGTTGGCTCGGTGTCCGAGAACATCGAAGTAACGGCCGCCGCGGCGATGGTGCAGACTGATCAGACTTCGGTGTCGCAGGTAATCAATCAAAAACAGATTGTCAATCTGCCGTTAAACGGACGGCAGCCAACGCAGCTGGTGCTGATTTCGGGCGCAGCGGTGGTGACGCCGGCGGGCGATATGTCGGGCAGCAAGAATTACTTCAGCTCGACGACTATTTCGGTGGGAGGGGGCCAGGCGAATGGGACAAATTATCTGCTGGATGGGGGCGATAACACCGACACGATGACGAATGTGAATCTTCCTTTTCCCTTTCCGGATTCGCTCGAAGAATTCAGCGTAGATACTAACGCTTTACCAGCGAAGAACGGCGGGCAGCCGGGCGGCGTGGTCAACATAGTCACTAAGTCGGGCGCCAACGAATTCCATGGTGACTTATTCGAGTTTTTGCGCAATGGTGATTTGAACGCACGCAATTACTTTGGAACGACTCACGATTTCTTAAAGCGGAATCAGTTCGGAGGAACCGTTGGCGGCCGAATCATCAAAGACAAGCTTTTCTTCTTCGGCGGTTATCAAGGGACGCGGATCAGCAATGTTTCGCCTAGCTCGATTGCCTATGTTCCGACAGCGGCAGAGCTGGCAGGAGATTTCAGCGCGGCGGAGTCGCCGGTCTGCCAGTCGAACCACACGACGCGCGTAATCAAGAACCCGGGCACGGGCGCCACGATCACTAATACCGCGAATGTGTTCTCTTCCGGGCTTACTTATGATCCGGCTGCTCTCAAGATAGCCGCCATGCTGCCCAAAACCAATAATCCATGTGGCCAGGTGACTTACTCGACGCCCTCGATCCAGGATGAAGATCAAGGTGTCGGGCGAATTGACTGGATCCAGAATTCGAAGCATACGGTTTTCGGCCGCTACTTTCGTACTGTCTACAATCAACCGGCCTTTTATGATCCGACCAATCTGCTGACAACCGGGAGTTCCGGGAATGATGAAGGCGTGCATGCCATAACGCTTGGCGACACCTACACCCTCAGCCCGACGACTGTGAACTCGTTTCACGCGACATTTACGCGCCGCACAGATCTGCGCGGACCGAACTCCAACTTTTTTAACGCCAAGGATCTTGGCATTGATATCAGCACCGTGGTTCCCGACGACTTCCGGTTAACCGTTTCGAATGGCGGCTTCAGCGTAGGATGCGGCACCTGCTCACCGGCGCATTTAAATATCAACACCTATCAGTTTGCCGACGACATTGATTTGATCCGAGGACGGCATCACGTTGCGTTCGGGGTGGACTACATTCGCAGCCAGAACAACATTCTGACGGGCTATCTGCAGAACGGTAGTTTCAGTTTCAATGGCGTGGCGAGCCTCGATCCCATCCTGGATTTTTTGACGGGCACCATGAGCGGCTTCAGCCAGAGTCTGCCGCAACAACCGACGACGCGGGCTTCGATTCCAGCGCTCTATGTCCAAGACACGTTCAAGGTAACGGACCATTTGACGGTCAATGCAGGGCTGCGCTGGGAGCCGAATCTGTGGCCCACGGACTATCATCAGCGGGGCGCGGCGTTTTCGATGGCAAATTTCCTGGATGGCGTCCACAGCAGCGTGTATCCCAATGCCCCGGCTGGAGCGCTTTACATCGGCGATAAAGGGGTGCCGCGCGGTTTCTCCAATAATCGCTATAACAACTTCTCGCCGCGTTTTGGGATCGCCTTTGATCCGAAGGGGGATGGACGACAGGTGCTGCGGGTGGGCGGCGGCATCATGTATGACTACGGCATGCTCTTTACCGCGCAGCGGCTCGCTTCGGATCCGCCTTTTGTGAATGAAGTTGATTTAACGACCAGCAAACCCGGCGGCTTGAGTAATCCATGGACCACCGGCTACAGCTACCCGGGCGGCAATCCGTTTCCACCGGTGGGTAATTACTTTCCGAACTATGCGCTCTGGATCGTTCTGCCTCAGAATTTGAAACTGGTCACGCTGTATCAATGGAATGCCACTTACCAGCGGCAGTTTAGCAAGGATTGGCTGGCGTCGGCAAGTTACATGGGAAACAAAACGACGCATCTCTGGACGGGGCAGGAGTTGAATCCTGCTGTCTATAGCCCATTGGTTTGCGCTGAGTTTAAGTCGGGCTGTACGACGTCGAATACGAATCAGCGAAAGTTATTTGGCCAGTTGAGTCCGGGACAGGGGCAATATTATGGAAATGTCGATATTCTGGATGACGGCGCAAATGCTAGTTACAATGCAATGCTGGCTTCGATTCAGAAGCGGCTGAGTTCTGGAGTAACATTCCTGGCTAATTACACCTGGTCACATTGCGTGAGCGACGCGGACTTCAGCGGTGATATTACAGGACCGGGTTATATGAATCCCGGAAAGCGACGACAGGATCGTGGCGACTGTAACTTCGATATACGCCATATTTTCAACAGCTCAATTGTAGCTACGAGCCCGGTGAAAGGGAACAGCATTTGGGCGCATGTTCTTGGAAACTGGCAGATCGCACCGTTATTGCGTATGTTGAGTGGAACTCCACTTGATGTGCTGACCGGCACCGATGCTTCGCTGACCGGCGTGAATCTGGACCGGCCGAATTTGATTGGCGGCAAAGATCCGTACACAGAGAACTGGGGATCTAACTTGCCGGTATATCTGAACGCTGCCGCTTTCAGTAAGAATGCTCCTGGCACTTATGGCAACTTAGGGCGTGATGTACTGCGTGGGCCGGGATCCATTCAGTTTGACGCGTCACTGAGCCGGATTTTTGGGATTCATGAGGCGATTAAGCTCGAAGCGAGAGCGGAAGCGTTTAACATTATCAATCACACTAACTTTGTGGCGGCGGCCACGGGAACTGGCATTCCGGGCTTATCGACCAGCGGGATTCAGCTGAACTTGAACTCATCTAATTTTGGCCAGATCACCACCGCCGGCGATCCGCGCATTTTGCAATTTGCTCTGAAGCTTTACTTTTAGACAGGGCTCTTTCCGTTCGAGAGAGAATCCCGATAGGAAAAGCAGGGTATCATGCGGGCAGGAGATTCTGATCATGTCCCAGGTGCTTACAGACGTTCTGACGGCGAATGAAAAGTATGCGGATCAGTTTGCCGAAAAGGCGAAATTGGGGATGCCGCCGAAGCGGCAGTTTGCGATTTTGACCTGTATGGATGCGCGGTTGGATCCGGCGAAGTTCGCGGGACTGGCGGAAGGGGATGCGCATGTAGTTCGGAATGCGGGCGGCCGGGCGAGCGACGATGCAATCCGGTCGCTGGTGATTTCCCATAAGTTGCTGGGGACGAAGGAATGGTTCGTAATTCATCACACGAATTGTGGGATGGAGTTGTTCACCAATGAGGTGATGGGCAAGCTGCTGGAGAAGAGCCTGGAGACAGCGTCGTTTACTGAGGGCAAATGGAAGGACAGCGGAAAGGGACCGGGGTCGCGGGAGGGTCGCGGGATTGACTGGCTGACGATCGGCGACCAGGCGCAGAGTGTGCGCGAGGACGTGACGCGGATCCGCAACCATCCGCTGGTATCCAAAGCAATTGCGGTGTATGGATTTATCTATGACGTAGCGTCTGGACGGCTCGTGGAAGTTCCGGGCGCTGGGCGATAGGCTTTGGAGGGGCAAGTATGATCGTGGCGGATCTGGCGCGGATTGAAGGGCGGACATATCCGGCGCGGCGGCGGACGCAAAATTTAGTGGGTGGGGCGAGTCCGATTGCGGCAGATCAGTTTGCGATGGGGCATGTGACGCTCGAGCCACTCGGCGGCCAGGTACCGTGGCATAACCAGGAGCAGGAAGAGATTTATTTTTTGCTCGAAGGGGAAGCTGAGATGTGCCTGGGCGCGCAGCGACAGACCTTGCGTGCAGGACAGGCGGTTTATATCCCTCCGGGCGAGTTTCACCAGCTGACGAATCTCTCGGTGCGAATATGTAGAATGCTATACTGCTACGGCCCGGCAGGTGATGTCGCGCACTGGCGGCAGGAACTGGCCGGCACGCTGCCGAGAGCCGGTGTGGATGTACCGGCGCTGCCTGAGGGATCAGCGGCGCAATGTATATAGAAGACTCGCACGTACGGATTGACGGTCCTGCGAAAGTTACCGGGCGAGCTGTTTTCAGCTCCGACGTTCCAGTTGCGAATCTGGCTCATGCCGCCTTTGTGACGAGCAACATAGCAAAGGGAAGAATCACCAGCTTCAATTTGTCGAGCGCGCAGCGGGTGCGTGGCGTGCTTGGCATCTTTACATATCGCGAAATGGCCGGCCACATCCGGCCTGTGAAGCATTTGATGGAGGGCGGCTACGCGAACAGTTCGGCGCTCCCGTTAGGATCGGCTGACGTACATTATGCGGGCCAAGTGGTGGCGCTGGTAGTGGCGCAATCGTTAGAAGCGGCGCAGGAAGGCATGTCGAGAGTGGTGGTGGATTACGAGCGGATGCCTGCTGCGGGCAACTTCGGTGGGCCGGGTGCGGAGCCGGTGCCGCTGCGCTCCGCGCGAGGCAATTACAAGGACATCAGGAAAGGCAATGCGGAAAAAGCTTTCGCGCAAGCGGCGGTGAGGATTGACGCTCTATATCGAACGCCGATACAGCACCACAATCCGATGGAACTGGTTGGAACGACTTGCGTGTGGGAGGGAGAGCGGCTTACGATTTACGAGCCGACGCGATACATCGTTGGGGTGCAGCACGGCGTGGCGGCGCAACTGGGTATCGATCCTCAGCGGGTGCGGGTGATCTGCCGTTATATGGGCGGGCATTTTGGATCGAAATTTGGGCTGTCGCAGTACACGGCTCCGATTGCGATCGCAGCACGTAAGTTGGGTCGGCCGGTGAAGTACGCCGCAAGCCGGGCGGATTGCTATACGGTGGCGACGCACCGGCCGGATACGCGGCACCGCATTCGAATTGGCTCGACGAGAGAAGGAGATTTTGAGGCGCTGCTGCACGAGGCGGAATGCACGACTTCACGCTTCGACAACTTCGGGATGGAAGGGACGGACGTCACGGCGAGTTTGTATCAGTGGCCTGCGGTAGGGACGTCGGAGTCACTGGTTAGAGTGGATCGGAACACGCCTGGGCCGATGCGAGCGCCACCGGAGGTGCCGTATCTGTTCGCGATAGAGAGCGCGGTAGATGAGCTCGCGTGCGAGCAGGGGATGGATCCGATCGAACTCCGCAGGCGAAATGACACGGCGGTCGATCCGATCAGCGGGAAGCCCTTCGCGGCGCGCCAATTGATGAAGTGTTTTGACGCGGGTGCGAGGGCGTTTGGCTGGTCGCGGCGGCGCCAGGCGCCGGGTTCGACGAGGGACGGCGAGTGGCTGATCGGGTATGGATGCGCTTCGGCAGTGCGGCCGGCCAAACGTGCGCCGGCGATGATGCGGGTCGCGCTGTTGGCTAATGGTTCGGCCGAAGTGGAGACGGCTCATCACGAGATTGGCAACGGGCTGTACACGATTCTCGCGATGGAAGCTGCCCAGCGGCTGGGGATCAGAGTGCAGGACGTCGCGGTTCACTTGGGCGACACGGCGCTACCGGCGGCGAGTTTGTCGGGCGGCTCGTCGACCACCGCCAGCCTGATACCGGCGCTGGCGAAAGGTTGCGAGCAACTGCGGGATCGACTGGCACGGGCTGTGGTGCAGCGCGACGATCAATTCTCCGGTGTAGATCCGCAATTGATTCAGATGGCCGATAAACAGCTCGCGTCGCCTGGGCATCCAGCAGTGGCGCTGGCGGATGCTTTCGGTTATCTGGGAGTGAAGCGGATCGAGACGGTGGCGGAAGCTGCGCCGGCGGCCAGCAAATCGAGCGTGTATGCGGATCTCCAGAACGCGAAGCTTTCGCTTGCGAGTAGTGGGCCAACATTGAGGTGGGCGTATGGAGCACAATTCGCGGAGGTGCGTGTTCACTCGTTAGCGGGCGAGTTGCGCGTGGCGCGATTGATGGGGGCTTTTGCGGCGGGCCACATTGTCAACAGGC
The DNA here is from genome assembly GCA_965277435.1 of Bryobacteraceae bacterium. Taxonomy (GTDB): domain Bacteria; phylum Acidobacteriota; class Terriglobia; order Bryobacterales; family Bryobacteraceae; genus Bog-105. The sequence goes on from OZ255821.1 coordinate 1,590,387, forward strand.
TCACAGCTTCGAGCCAGCTGCGTGGAGGCATGATCGGAGGGCTGGGATCAGCTGTGTTGGAGGCGACTGAAATCGATGCGCGGTCGGCCAGTTATGTGAACAAGAATTTAGGCGAGTATCTGGTTCCAGCGGCGGCCGATGTGCGGCAGGTTGAGGTGATCTGGGCCGATCAAGAAGGCGATCCGCTCGACCTGATTGGAGTGGGAGAGATTGGAATTATTGGAGTTAACGCGGCGATTGCGAACGCGGCATACCACGCAACGGGCATCGTTTTCGCAGTCTGCCGATACGAGTGGACGATGTGCTGCTGGCATCTGCTACCAAATGACTCGTAAGCCTTTGTATTTGCGGAAGTGCCGATCGCGCGAGATGAGGGGCAGATCGTCGCTGAGGGCGGTCGAGATGATCAGGCGGTCGAACGGGTCTTTGTGATGCAAGGGCAGCTCATATAGTTTGTCGACATGAGTCTGACGAAGCGAATAGGAGGTGATGGCGGAATTGCTACAGATGAGTTCCAGCTCGTCTTTTCCTAATGCAAGTTTGCCAAGACGATTTTTGATCTCCACTTCGACTTCCGAGACGACGCTGAGCAGCAGGTCCACCTCTGGATCTTCGAGGATGCGCCGGACTTTGAGGGGTATCGCTTCCAAGCCGCCCTTAGTGCCGACGTCTATCACGACGTGCGTATCGAGCAAGAAGCGACTGGCCATCAGACATCGCCAGCCAGCCAAGCGTCGAGGTATTCCTGCGGCCGCGCCCAATCAGGATCGATCACGATTTTCTTGTCGCCGAGAACACCAAAAACCCTTTTACGCGGCAAACCTTCGACTTTGCGGACGATCTCAACAACGGGTATGCCGCGCTTCGTGATCGTGACGCGGACGCCTGCCTCGGCCTGCTTGATCAGCTCAGGCAATTTGTTTTTAGCTTCCGCGACGGTGTAAACCATGGCTTATTATAGCTATCAAGATAGCCACTTGCAATATGGTTGCGTTCAGAAGGAGTGGAGATAGTTAGCAAGGGCTGAGGGCAGCGTTAGGTGAAGGCTGGCTCCAACGACAAGGCCGAGGGTGAGGCCGGCGAGGATGGCGGCGAGAAGGAGCCAGGGGATGGGCCGGGCGCGGTGCGGAAGGGCGGGCGGATCGGGAACTTCGTAGGCTCGCAGGTATGGGATGGGGTCGAGTTTTGCGGGCACGAAGGTGAGGGGTTGGGGTGGATCGGCGGATTTCGAAAGGAGGAGAGTATCGGAAAGGCAATTGTCTGGCGTGAGGGGAGCGCTTTGGGAACAGGCGTAGAGAGAAGCGCGAGCGGTGGCATCAGGGCCCGATTTGAGGAGAAGGACGATGTCGGAGACGCGGCGGAAGTGGCGGTTGTGACGGGCGCAGTCGTTAGGCGTTAAGCCGGTATGGGTGGCGAAAGAGTACCAGCCGAGTAAACCCGAGCCGGGGGCGAGCAGGGGCGGAGATTGCTGCCAGTCGCTGGGCATCACGGGTTGGAACGTTTGCAGAGTGATGTTGCTGCCTTTGATGACGCCGAAGAGAAGACCGGTGCTGGCTTCGGCCGCCGGTGCAGCGACAGGGAAGCTTTTGAGGAAGGTGGGGGAGAGCTGAACGGTGGCGGGGACGGAGCGTTGGGGCTTAATGGAAGACATGCTCGTCGGCTCTCCACATGATAAGCCTGCCCGTACAATCAAAGCATGTCGGCGAGCGCGGTGAGCGAAGAAATTCTGACGAAATATGAGCCGGTGATCGGGCTGGAAGTGCACGTGCAACTCGGGACAAAGACGAAGATCTTTTGCGGCTGTCCGGTGGAGTTTGGTGCGCCGCCGAATCAGAATGTGTGTCCGGTTTGCCTGGGATTGCCGGGTGCGTTGCCGGTGGCGAGCAGGCAGGCGGTGGAACTGGCCATTAGCGCGGGGCTGGCGCTGCATTGCACGATCAACCCGTTTTCACGATTCGCGCGAAAGAATTACTTTTATCCGGATTTGCCGAAGGGCTACCAGATCTCGCAGTATGACCAGCCGCTGGCGGAGCACGGCTATCTGGACATTTTGCCGGCTGGGGGCAAGAAGCGCATCGGTGTGACGCGGGTGCATATGGAAGACGATGCGGGGAAGAGTCTGCATGATGGATTTGCAGATTCGGACCGGTATACCTATGTAGATTTGAACCGCTCGGGGACGCCGCTGATCGAGATTGTGAGCGAGCCTGATATGCGTGCTCCGGATGAGGCGTATGCATATTTAACGGAGATTAAGCAGGTGCTCGAGTACATCGGCGTCTCGGATTGCGATATGGAGAAGGGGCAATTGCGCTGCGATGCGAATGTATCGGTGCGGCCGCGCGGGCAGGAGAAGTTTGGAACAAAGGCGGAGGTGAAGAATCTGAATTCGTTCCGGTTTTTGAAGTTGGCGCTGGAATATGAGATCGAGCGGCAGGTCGAGTTGATTGAAGCGGGCGGCAGGGTAGTGCAGGAGACGCGGTTATACAACGTGGATCTGGGGAAGACGGTGGGTATGCGCAGCAAAGAGCAGGCGCATGATTACCGTTACTTTCCGGAGCCGGATCTGGCACCGCTGCGGGTGAGCGAGCACTGGCTCCGGGCAGTGCGGGAGAAGCTGCCTGAGTTGCCGGCGGACCGGAGAGACCGGTTCGTGAGCGACTACGACCTACGTGAATACGATGCGCAGGTGTTGACGCTGACGCGCGAGACGGGCGATTACTTCGAGGCGGCGGCGAAGGTGAGCGGCGATGGGCGCACGACCGCGAACTGGGTGGTGGGCGATCTAATGGGTTTGCTGAAGGCGGCGGGAAAGACAATCTCGGAATCACCGGTAAAAGCGGAGAGTTTGGGAGAGCTAGTGCAGTTAATCGGTAGGGGCGATCTCTCGGGCAAGCTGGCGAAAGAAATTCTGCCGAAGATGTTCGAGACGGGCGAGCGAGCGCCGGTGATTATGCAGCATGAGGGATTGAAACAAATCTCCGATTCCGGTGCGCTCGAGAAAATTGTGGATGAGGTGCTGACGGAGAATCCGAAGCAAGTGGAGCAATATAAGGGTGGCAAGACGGCCGTCATTGGTTTCCTGGTCGGGCAGGTGATGAAGGCGAGCCGGGGGCAAGCGAATCCGGCGGCGGTGAACGAGGTTTTGCGGGAGAGATTAAAAGGTGCTGCCGCCCAGTCTTAACAAAGAGCAATTTGCGAACTATCCGGCGCAGGCGAAGGCGCTGGCAGTAAAGAACATTGATCTAATGCGCGGGTTGCCGCTCAGTTTTCTGCCTTTACTGTTGCGCGAGACAATCGCGTACGATTGGCGCTTTCCAGCCGAGAAGCGGGAGATTGAGAATCAATTCCGCTATCTGCGCTTGCTGTCGCCGGAGCAGCGAGCGAGCGTTGTGGGGCCATTTGCGCGCTTGCAGATGGCAGACGATTTGGAGAAGTTTGACTGGGTCAATTCACCGGTGCAGTTTTCTGAAAAGCTGAGCGCCTATCTCTGGGCCAGTCACCAGATGGAAGACTTTCGCAAGGCATCGATCGAGTATGTACACCGGGTGAATGGGGCGAACCCTGCCCCGGCGCTGCCGACCCACAGGCTGGTGATCGCGGTGATCGGACAAGGAGCGGAGGGCCGTGCGCACCAGTGCTTCCTGAAACTGCGCCCGCACGGAGTACATTACACGAATGTAGTTTCTGAAGCCGGGATGAGTACGATATTCGAAGCAGTGACGGCGCGATCGAAGGCCCATCCGGAGCCATTTGCGCACTGGTACATAGACGGAGATCTGAATGCGCCTCTCGATGCGCCAGTTGCCTGCGTTTCTTATCACGGTTTGGAAGGTGCGCGACAGGTATTGTTGAGCAAGATGATCGCCACGATGCAGCCCGGTGGTGGCGGGCCCGAACTGCTCAGGACGCGGCTGGTAATGATGCAGCCGGAAGAGGTAGGTTTGCCGGGTGGTGAGCAGGATGCGGTTTTGAGCCGGTTTAAATTGAGCCTTTTGACGGAAGGGTCGGGTACACAGATTTTCAGCACCAGTTTTGTACAGTGGGCGGCGCGTGAAACTTTGCGCCGGGCGCAGCCGTTGACACTGCTGGCGCGATTTACCCCGAGACAGCGAGAGAGCCTGATCCGAAGACCAGAGTCGGGCGAGGAAAAGGCAGCAGTCGATCCGGAAGCTTCTCTGATAGACGCCGATATGGGGGCTTACTACACCTGGATCAACGAGGAGCGATTGCCAGAGGCCGAGCGAGCCACATTCCTGACCTGGTTCGAAGGCCAGAAGGAGGCGTTTGCCTCGGGACCGGGATTGGCTGCGGCGACCACTGAGGACACGGCGATTGGATTAGGCGACATTCTGAAGAAGATCGCCTGAGCAAAGAGCGATTGCTGCGAAGAGTCTCAGTAAAGAAGCGGGAAACGCCAGAAGAGACGTGGGAAACAAAGCGAAGCTGAAGAGCGAAACGGCGCAGCGGTCCGTGGGTATCAAGGAGATTGCGGCCAAGCTGAATATCTCGATCGGCACGGTCGATCGGGCGCTACATGGGCGGCCTGGCATTAATGCAGCCACTGCGGCGAAGGTTCTCAAGACGGCGCAGGCGCTAGGCTACAAGCCGAATGTAGCGGCACGTCTGCTGAAGCTGAATCGGAAACTGATCATCTCGGTTCATCTTCCAAAAGAAATCGCGGCGTTCTTTGATTTACTGAGGAATTCGATCCGAGAGGCAGCGAGGCCATTTCAATCGACGGTGGAGCTGCGTTTCCGGCAGTATCCGACCTTAGACGAAGGAGATGTGGCGGCCTTTGAAGAAGCGCTGCGTGAGCCGGTGGACGGCATTATCATGGCGCCCGGGAATCCCCGCCGGTTGCAGCCGCTGATCAAGATTGCGGCGGCACAAGGCACGCCGGTGGTTTGCGTGGCGACCGATGCTCCTTCGACGGAACGACTCACCAGTATTTCAGCAGACCCGCATGTTGGTGGCGGAATGGCGGCGGAGATGCTGACACGCTGCGTGCGGGCGCCTGGTCCGGCGCTTGTGATCACAGGCAACCTGCGAGTCGTCGATCATACGGAGAAGCTGCAAGGGTTTGCGGAGCGACTCTCCATGATGGGGAGCGCGCTTGTGCTGGTGCCGGTGTTAGAAACGCACGATCATCCGGCCGAAGCAGAACAGAAGACTCGCGAAGCGGTAGCGCGGTATCCGGACCTGAGCGCAGTCTATGTGACGACGGCGAACTCGCTGCCGGTTCTCGATGCCTTAAAGCAAACGGGACACCTCGGTAAGATTTCGATCGTTACTACGGACTTGTTTCCCAGTCTGGTGCCCTACATTCGTAGCGGGGCGGTGCTGGCGAGCATTTATCAAAGGCCGCAATCGCAAGGCAGGATTGCTTTCCAAACTATGTATCACTACCTGACGGATCGCCGTCTGCCCCCGCGAATTTATCCGTTGCCGCCCCACTTAGTGCTGCAGAGCAATCTAGACCTGTTTCTCGAGATCGTCAATGCGAGTCAAGGCGATGGGAGTAATTCGGAGGCGGCAGCGGATTCCTGAGACGGAGTGAATTAGCTACTTCTCGTCGCAAAATAGCAGTCGGAATCCACTCCGTTGAAGACGCGGTCCGGTGAAGATTCCATAGACTCCAATTGCTTCGCTCATGGTTTCCGTGCTTCCGGTTGGAGAGCCACTGACGTGGCTCATGGTTCCGAGTGCTGCGTCTTCGTTTCGATTCAGCGGCTCGAAGAGCCAGGGGTACTCCCTTACGGTCGTGGCTCGGTAAGCTGCTTTAAACGCTTGACCCTGTTTCTGAGCCGCGCTCGCTAGCAAGTATCTTTTTGAATTTTGCGACGAGAAGTAATTAGGGTCCGCGCAATTCGTTGACAGCTTTGAATTCCTGGCGCGCCCGTTTTGCCTGTCCGGCTTTTGCATAGAGTTGGGCCAGCTTGTAATGGGCTGAGCGCCATGCTGGACGATATTGAACCGCTTTTTCCAGTTCGCGGACCGCCATTTCCGGCTGACGGTTCTCGGCGTAGAGAGAACCCAATTCGTAATGTGCCTGGGCAAAGGCCGGGTCGTCTTTGAGCGCCCGCAGCAGGTATTCTCTGGCCGGATTCGATTGTGTTTCAGGCCGGGAGCGCAGGCTCATTGCGTAGTAGTAGTTGGCGGCGGCGTTTTCGGGGTACAGGAGTGCGAACCGTTCGAGCCTCGATTCCACCTGGTTCGATAAGCCGGGCGCGATGCCGATCATCTTGCCCAAGAATTCGAGGGGGCGCGGGTCGTCGGGATTGAGATCTACAGCGCGGCAGAGGGTTTCGACTGCGTCCTGATACTGGCCGAGTGAGTATTGAGCGACGCCTAAGCCGACGCGTAACGTTGCCGACTGCGGGAATCGGGTTACCGAATAAGAGAAGATCTGCAGCGCTTCCCGATAGCCTTTGTATTTCAAGAGCTGTGATCCAAAGGCGAAAAGATTCTGTTCGGAGGGATCGGCGCGCGCGGCAATCTGATACTGGTTGGCGGCCTCGCGGAAGTTGCCTGCGGCCTCTTCGCAATCGGCGAGCAGGCGATGGGTCTCGGGCTGTTCGCGCGCTTTTAAGTCTGCCCGGAGCGAGACGCAGGATTGGGCAGGGGCCGCCCGGAGAACCGACCCCCGAAGTGAGAGAGCAAGCACGGAGAGACAGAGCAGGCGAAGTGCCGCACTACCAATAGAACTTGAGAGCAAATTGCAGTTCCCGGGCATCGTTCGGATTGTCACGGGTGGCCGTGATCTGTCCGAAGTTTACTGTGTTTACGTAGTTCAGGTTGGATGGCAGGGCGAAATTTGGCGTATTGGATAAGTTAAAGGACTCAGCGCGGAATTCAAAGCGCCGGGTTTCGCCCAGTGGAAAGCTCTTGAACAGGGACAAATCCAATCGACGGAAAGCAGGCCCGTACACTTGTCCCTGGCCGCCGCCCAATGGTAAGAGATCAGACTGACCGATCGAGGAGACCGCGGCTGGCGTAGCAAAGGCAGCAGCATTATAGAAATGGCTTACGCTTTGGCCGGCGTACGGGTTGCTTCCCGAAACGCCGTCGGCATTGCAACCGGTGCCCGCGCCGGTGGCTGTGGCGCAGGGAACTGTTTGGGGCTGACCTGTGTTGACCGTGAGAATCCAGTTCATGCTCCAGTTTCCAAGGATAAATTGGGCGAACCGGTTTGAACCTGTACCGAGATAAGGCTTACCTCTGCCAACCGGCAGCTCATAAGTGCCGCTGCCTGTAAAGGCGTGACGGACATCGAAAGCAGCGGGGCCGTAGTCGCCTTGAATGCCGATGATGCCGGTAGCTCGATAGCCCTGCAGTCCGCCCCCGTTCAGGGAATCTCCGGCATCGGTGAGCGTCTTCTGAAAGGCATAGGAGATCAGGAGAGCGAGGCCACTCGAGTAGCGCTTTTCGAGCTTGACCTGGAGGGCGTTGTAGCTGGAGATACCGATGGTATCGAGATACGGCGAGCCGCGCGCAAAATCAGGGAAGGCGATGAAGTTCTGAGGATTTAAATTCAGCGGCAGCAGCTGGTTTTGCAGATTTGTGCCTGGAAACGTTTCAAGATGACGCGAAACTCCTCCTACATAAGAGGCCTGCACGGAAGTGCTTGCCGCGAGTTGGTGTTCGATAGAGAAATTGTAGTTTTCGTAGTAAGGTGTTTTGTAATTCAACTGAATGCCGCGGAGGGCCAAGCCATTTGCATCCACCAAAGAGGCGCTGAGTGGAATCGCGGTTAAGCCATTCTGAAGCGTGGCATAAGCGCCGTTCGAGTATTGGATCGGTGTGACGGGATCAGGGGAGGGAAAGCTGAAGGAGAATTGAAAGGGATAGTTGTAGCCAAGGCTCGGATAGCCGCCGCGGTTCTCAAAAGCGCCATAGTACATTCCGTATCCGGCGCGGACCACCCAGCGATCTGAAGGACGAAACGCGATGCCGAGGCGCGGCGCAAAATTCGTGGTCTGCACGTTGGTGAGTCCGGATCCATATTTGTTGGTGTAGACGAGCTTGATGCCATCCTGCTGCAGGAGCTGATTGAAACTCGGCGAGAGAACCGGATTGTTTTGGCGGGAGGCAGGAATCAAGTACTCGGCTGAACTGAAGGGAGTGCCTGGAATGAAGTTGGCCTGGGCATTGTAGGTTTCGCCGGTTGGACTGAACCACTCATAGCGAAGGCCCAAGTTGAGGGTGAGCCTGGAGGTCAGTTTCCAGTCGTCCTGGAAAAAACCACCCCAGTAGGAACGCTTGGCGGCGACACCGCCGAAATTAGAGGCGCTCACTGAGTTGGAGCCGCCCACCAGGTTGGGGCCGCCGACAGTGGAGGCCATGGGCGTCAATAGGAGCTGAGCGATGCCGGTACTGTTGTCGGTGACGCCTGGAATGGATGTATAGGTCCCGTTGAAATCGAATGCGCCGCGCGAGGTCGGCGGGGCTTCCCAGGGGAACTTGATGTTTTGATACTCGACGCCAGTTTTGAAGGTGTGCGGCCCGTAGATTTTAGTGAGGTTCTCGGTTAGCTGTATGGTATTGCTGTAGCGATTGCTGACGAGCCATTCCGCAGCGCCTAAATTCGTCAGGCTACCAAGGGTGATGTAGGGCAATCCGCCGTTGCCGGGGGTTTGCAAGACGCCTGGTATGCCGAATTTTTCAGGAATGTTGCTGGTGTCGGAACCGTCGGCTTGCTCGCGTATGGTGTGCTCGCGATTGAAACCGGCACGTGCTTCGTTGACGAGCGTGCTGCTAAACGAGTGAGTGTAACTCAAGGCCGCGCCCTGGGCATCGGCTGTCTGATCGCCGTTGCCAAAACCGCCGCCGTCCGCATAGCCGGTAAAAGGTCCAGGGAATTGGGACGGGCTGTGCGAATAGCTGTAGCGCAAGAAGGCCTGATCCTTCTCGGAAAAGTATTGATCGAGACGCGCGTCGAAGGCATTCGTATCGGTGGTGTTTTTGCGGTTCACGCTGTAGTTATTGAGGAGTCCGGGCTGAGTGGTAGCCGGATACAGGGACAAGAGATTGAGGGCGAGCGGGTCGAGGCGGCTGGAGGGAATAATGTTGCCGGCAAAGGGCTGTCGGACGAACTTGCCGCCGGGAAGCTGCTGCGTGGTGGCCGGATCGAAGACCGTTCCAGCGGGAAAAGAGCGGCCGAGCGCATCGGTGTAAGTGCCGGTTTGGGAGGTTACGAGATCCGACAGATTAGTGAAACCACTGCTGCGCTCCAAGGCGGTGGGAACGGTGGCAGTCTGCGGCGCAGCCTGGCGGATACGCGTGCCCTCATAATCGCCGAACCAAAAAGTCTTGTTGCGTATAATTTTGCCTCCGGCAGTGACGCCGAACTGGTTTTGCCGGAACTCTCCCTTGTTTGTCCGGTTCGCATTTTGAAAGAAGTCGGCGGCATCGAGCTTATCGTTGCGCAGGAATTCCCAAGCGCTTCCGTGCAACTGATTTGTGCCCGATTTGAGAGTGGCGTTTAAGACTGCGCCACCCGCGCGTCCGAACTCCGCGCTGAAGTCGCTGGTCTGCAGGTTGAACTCGGCGATGGCATCGACGGGAGGTTTAATGACGAAGCTGGCGCTGGCCAGGAAATCGACGTCGCTGGTGTTGTTATCGATGCCATCGAGGAGATAGTTATTCTGGGCCGGCCGGGCGCCGTTGGCTGTGAAGAGCCCTTCGGCATTTTGCCCTCGCCCCTCCTGTTGACCTTGCGTGACACCCGGCGCCAGGCGCGCCAAAAACGTATAATTGCGTCCATTCAAAGGCAGGTTGTTGATTTCGCGGCTTTGCACCACCTGGCCTACTGAGGCGTTCTCGCTCTGGAGGGACGCGACGGCGGCCGTCACTTCAATCGAGTTCGAAACCTGGCCCGGGGCGAGAGAGAAATCAACTACCGCCTGTTGCTGAATATCCAACTGCAGACCCACCTTCTTTTGCGACTGGAATCCGGGCGCCTGGACGCTGACCGAATACTTACCGATCCGCAAGGGCGTAAACGTGTACTCGCCTCCGCTCGAGCTGACTGCGGTCTGGCTGACGCCAGTGCCTTCATTGAGGAGAGTCAGCGTAGCGCTCGGAATGACACCGCCGCTCGAATCTTTCACCGTGCCAAGAATAGTGCCGGTATCAACTTGGGCGTTGGCAGTGAGCGCCAGAGTTGCGAGCATGGCGAATGCGAAATGGGGATAAACAAGCCTCGACATGGATGGTTCCCTTTAGCTCGAAATGTGCTTCAGTGGATGCGATAGTATCACTCCAGCAGGTGCCTGTCAACGTACACGAGGATTATTTATAGCCAGACTGTTTTTGAATTCTTTTGCAATGCAACAAAGCCTGTGATCTAATCGGTAACGTACACAGCAAACACGCCGCACGTCTTGCGTTCCCCACGGTCCGAGAGAGGGCGGATTTCCGGCCATCATGTCCAGCCAGCGAAAGCTTGTTCTCCCTCCCGCGCCTTCCGGCGAGAAGGGGATTGTGCAGTGCTGGGCGGAGCCTGTTGTGATCCCGACGTACTGCCCAATGCCTCCCGAAAAGAATCCGATGTTTCTCGAGAGCCGAGTCTATCAAGGCAGCAGCGGGAGCGTATATCCGTTGCCGTTCATCGAACGAATTGCACGCGAACCGGTAGCGAAGGAATGGCAAGCGATTCATCTGGAGAACGACTATTTGCGGGTGATGATCCTGCCGGAACTGGGAGGGCGGATCCATGTGGGGCTGGACAAGACGAATGGCTACGATTTTTTTTACCGGCAGAATGTCATCAAACCGGCGCTGGTCGGCTTAGCTGGTCCTTGGATTTCGGGAGGCGTGGAATTCAATTGGCCGCAACATCACCGACCGGGGACGTACATGCCAGTCGAGGTGGTCCGGGAAGCGGGCGCCGATGGATCGATTACGGCGTGGTGCGGCGATCACGATCCGCTCGACCGGTTGCAAGGAACGCATGGCATTTGCCTGCATCCAAGCAAATCGCACATCGAGTTGAAGGTCCGGCTTTACAACCGGACACCGCTCAGACAAACGTTCCTCTGGTGGGCAAACATGGCGGTGCAGGTACACGAGCGGTATCAATCGTTTTTTGCGCCCGATGTCCATTACGTGGCGGATCACGCCAAACGGGCGACCAGCACTTTTCCGCGTTGTGAGGGAATTTATTACGGTATCAACTATGGGACGCGCGCGGCTGAAGGGGTAAGGGCTGAAGAGTTGCCAACCCGTTTCGTTCCGCCTGGCGATTATCCGCCGAACGATCTGAGCTGGTATGCGAATATTCCGGTTCCGACTAGCTACATGGCACTCCATTCGGAGGGTGATTTCTTTGGCGGCTACGACCACCGGCGAGAGGCAGGTTTGGTGCATGTGGCGAACCATCACATTGCGCCGGGCAAGAAGCAGTGGACCTGGGGCAATGGTGAATTCGGCTATGCGTGGGATCGGAACTTAACGGACGAGGACGGTCCGTACGTGGAATTAATGGCGGGTGTTTACACGGATAATCAGCCCGATTTTTCATTTCTTGCGCCAGGAGAAGTGAAAACGTTCAGCCAATATTGGTACCCGATTCAGCGGATGGGCGTGCCGACCAAGGCGAACCGGCAGGCGGCGCTACGGGTGGAAGTGGCCGCTGATCTAAGGGTGGTCCGACTGGCATTGTGCGTAACGGAGGAGTATCAGGATGCGTTGCTTTCTCTCGAGTGGCAGTGGGCCGGCAGCGAGACAAGATGCGTTGGCCGATGGACGACGCGATTAAGACCTGGTCAAGCCTTTCAGGTCGAGGCGGAACTACCGTCCGAGATGCGCCGGGAGGATCTCCGGGTGACGCTGCGCGATAGCGAAGGCGACGAGATACTTTCTTACCGCAGTGACGAATTTGCTGGAAAGGGCGGAGCCGCTCCGGAGCCGGCGACAGAACCTGGGCAGCCGTCCGAGATAGCGACAATTGAGGAGCTCAATCTGATCGGGCAGCACCTGGCGCAATACCGGCATGCAACCAGAAGTCCCGTGCCGTACTGGCAGGAGGCGATCCGGCGCGATCCGGGCGATAGCCGGGCGAACCATGCATTGGGTGTCTGGCATCTGCGTGGCGGCGAGTTCCAGCTGGCGGAAGGATATTTTCGAACCAGCATCGAGCGCCTGACTGCCTGCAACCCAAATCCGACACAGGGCGACGCTTCCTATCATCTGGGGCTGACGCTGCGCTACCAAGGACGCCGCAAGGAGGCGTATGACTCGCTTTATAAAGCGGCATGGAACTATGCCACCCGCAGTTGCGCTTATCATGCGTTGGCGGAACTCGATGCGGCAAACGGTGATCTGGCTACGGCGCTCGATCATTTGACATTGTCGTTACGAACGAATGCCGACAATGCGAACGCCCGCAATCTTGGCGTAGTGATCTTTCGCAAGATGGGACGAGAGGCGGAAGCGCGGAGCTGGCTGGAGCAGAATCTGGCACTGGATCCCACCGGCCAATGGGCGCGTTACCTGGATCGGGGAACAAGGCCGGCGAACAACCAGATGGCGCTCGATCTGGCGTTCGACTATGCGAGAGCCGGCCTCGATCTCGAGGCGTGCGGTGTGCTCGAGACAGCTGACTTGAGGGCGGCGGATGGCAGCGTGCCGATGATTTGTTACGCGCTCGGGTACTTGTATTCAAATCGAGACGATGAGCGCGCGGTAACGCGCTGGTTGACGAAAGCGAGCGAGGCTGCACCGAATCTTTGCTTTCCAAGCAGGCTGGAGGAGATGTCGATTCTGGCATGGGCGGCCGATCGGGAGGGGCTTGACGCGAGGGCACAGTATTATATGGGCAATCTGCTTTACGATCGGAGGCGTTATGGAGAGGCGATTGAGCGATGGGAAACGTCGTTGTCGATCGATCCCGGCTGTGCGACGGCGTGGCGGAATCTTGGCATTGCGTATTTCAATGTTCTAAAAGATGCGGCGCGAGCTTTGAACGCTTATGAGGCGGCGTTTCAGATCGACCGTGGTGACGCGCGTGTTTTCTATGAGCGCGACCAGCTCTGGAAGAGAACGGGTGAGCGGCCTGCCAGACGTCTTGAGGAACTGCAGGCACACGGCGAACTGATCGAGTTGCGCGACGACGTCTCGATCGAGCTGGCAGCAGTTTTTAACCAGGAGGGGCAGCACCGGGAGGCGCAGTCTGTTCTGCTGTCACGCACGTTTCAACCCTGGGAAGGCGGGGAAGGACTGGCCATTGCGCAGCACGTCCGCACGCACGTAGCACTGGGACGCCGAGCTCTGGTGGAAGGTGACGCAGCGGCGGCCCAGGTTCTCTTTGCAGCCGCTCTAGGCAGCCCGGCAAACCTGGGCGAAGCGAAACACCCGTTAGCAAACCAGGCCAATATCTTCTACTGGATGGGTGAGGCCAGCGAACGGCTCGGTGACCGATCCGGTGCTCATCGGATGTGGACGCGAGCCGCTGAACCGCACGGCGACTTCCAGGAAATGAGTGTCCGGCGGTTCTCTGAAATGTCGTACTACCGCTCGGTAGCGCTCGGTAAGCTGGGGCGGACCGCGGAGTGTGAGGAGTCACTCGACAGCCTGCTGGCCTATGCCGAAGATCTGGAGAGAACGGTTCCGGTCATTGACTATTTCGCTACGTCGCTCCCAGCCATGCTGCTGTTCGAGGAAGATCTGGAGCGGAAGAACAGGTTGCAGGCCCGGTTCCTCAAAGCGCAAGCCAAGGCCGGGTTGGGCGAAGAGAGGGAGAGCGCGGCGCTGTTGCGAGAACTGTTGGAGGAAGACCCCAATCATGCTCTGGCGGCCGATTTTCTCGCGGAGATCGATTGTAGTCGGAGGCTCTCGGAGACGGCGGGCGTTGGTTCCGGGACGGTGCAGTGACGGACATGAAGGAGAGCGCGCTGAACGGCAAGACTGCATTGCATGGCGGCAACCTGAATTTCCGATACACCGGCCTGGTTTGCGCGGTGGCTGCACTGGGCGGACTTCTATTTGGTTATGACTATGTGGTGATCGGTGGCGCCAAGCCGTTTTATGAAGCCTACTTTCATCTCGCAACTCGAGCGCAGGTTGGGTGGGCGAACAGCTGCGCGCTATTAGGTTGCCTGATCGGCTCCATCCTGTCCGGCACGCTTAGTGACCGGTTCGGCCGTAAGAGCCTGCTGATTCTGTCGGCGGTCCTTTTTGCGGTGTCATCGCTGTTGACTGGCTGGGCGGCCTCGTTCTCGCTGTTTGTCACCTGGCGCATTCTCGGGGGTGTCGCGATTGGGATAGCTTCGAATGTCTCACCTACTTACATCGCGGAAGTAAGTCCCGCAGTCTGGCGAGGGCGGCTTGTCTCACTGAATCAGCTGACGATTGTTGTGGGAATCTTGATGGCGCAGATTGTGAATCTACTGATTGCACAGCGGGTCCCGGAAGGTGCAACGGTCTCGTTGATTCGCAATTCCTGGAACGGCCAATTCGGATGGAGGTACATGTTTATGGCGGTGGCGGTACCCTCTTTGCTTTTCCTCGTTGGCGCGATATTTGTTCCGGAAAGTCCGCGCTGGCTGGTCTCGAAAGGGCGGAAATCGGAGGCCCTGACAATTTTAAGCCGCATCGGCGGTGATGACTACGCACTCCTCGCGACGCAAGACGTAGAAACAGCCGAAGAGACCGAGGCCGGCGGAGTTACATCGCGGAACGTATTCCGATCCACAAAGCTTCGCTCGGCACTGACAATTGGTGTCGTCCTGGCCGTGCTCCAGCAATGGAGCGGTATCAATATTCTTTTCAATTATGCCGAAGAGATTTATAGGGCCGCAGGCTATGGCGTAAACGATGTTCTGTTTAACATCGTGATCACTGGAGCAATCAATTTACTCTTTACACTGATCGCGCTGCGGGTGGTCGACAACTGGGGACGTCGCCCATTGATGCTGCTCGGATGCGCTGGAATTGGGGTTTCGCATTTTCTGATTGGCTTGGCGTATCGCTGGGGCGTGCAGGGCTTACCGGTTCTGCTATTCACTTTGTTGACGGTCGGCTTTTACGCTATGTCGTTGGCGCCCGTGACCTGGGTGCTTATATCGGAGATCTTTCCTACGCGATTCCGGAGTACAGGAGTCGCCATCTCGGTCTCGGCTCTCTGGATTGCCTCCTTTTTGTTGACGTTTACCTTCCCAGTTTTGCGAGAGAATCTTGGAGAATCCGGAACCTTTTGGCTGTACGCCGGGATTTGCGCCGCAGGGCTTGCCTTTGTTTATTTCCGGGTACCCGAAACCAAGGGGAAGGCGCTGGAAGACATCGAAAAGATGCTGGCTGGATCGAGCCGTTCAAGTGTTCATCGTTAGCGATTGATCGAATCCCAAAATTATGTATAAATGCATAGCACTGGTGCTTTTGGCAACTCTCGCCTGGGGCGCGGACACCCCAATCCTGCTCGATGCGCACGCGACAGGCCGCATTTACGACGGAATCGGAGCAGTAAGCGCCGGGGCGTCATCACGTCTGCTGGTTGATTATCCAGAGCCGCAACGGAGCCAGATCCTGGACTATCTTTTTAAGCCGAACTATGGCGCTGCTTTGCAGCACTTGAAAGTCGAAGTGGGAGGCGATGTGAATTCGACAGACGGCTCGGAGGCGAGCCACAGCCGGTCTCGGTCTGATCACGATTACACGCGCGGTTACGAATGGTGGCTGATGAAAGAAGCCAAACGGCGAAACCCTGAGATACTGCTGGATATTCTTCCCTGGGGAGCGCCCGGCTGGGTGGGCAACGGGCAACTCTACTCTTCCGATATGGCGAACTACATAGCGGATTTCATCGAGGGCGCCCAGAAACAGTACGGTTTGCACATCGAATACGCGGGTATCTGGAACGAGAAAGTGTATGACGCCGAGTATGTGAAAGAGCTGAAGAAAGTGTTCGCGAAACGGAAGCTCGATACCAAGATCGTCTGCTGCGATGAGTACCCGGGCCAACATCAATGGCGCATTGCGAACGCTATGCGTCAGGATCACGAGCTCGCTGCTTCGGTGGACGTGCTGGCGGTGCACTATCCGCAAACCGAAGATGGTGCGCTGACGACGACGCATGAGGCAAAGGCGTTGGGCAAGCCACTCTGGTCGAGCGAGGACCAGCCCAACTCAGGCGGCGGCCCCATTGTCTCGCGCGACTGGGAACCGGGCGGTCGGATTCTCGCTTCCGTGTACAACCGCAACTACCTAGAAGGAAAGTTGACAAAGACGGAAATCTGGAGTCCGGTGACTTCTTATTACGACAACCTCGCTGCTCCCAATTCCGGGCTTATGTATGCGAATACGCCGTGGTCCGGATACTACGACGTGCAGAGCACAGTCTGGGTGACGGCGCACACCACGCAATTTGCAAAACCGGGTTGGAAGTATATGGATTCCGGTTGCGGCTATTTGCGCGAAGGCGGTACCTATGTTGCTTTGCAATCGCCTGACAACAGGGATTGGAGCGTAGTTGCCGAAACCATTGCGGCGAAGCATCCGCAAACCGTGGCGGTTCGAGTTACTGGAGGATTGGGGGCAGACACGATTCACTTATGGGAGACAAACGCCGGGAAGACCTTTGGACACGTCTCCGATTTGCACGCGATTAGTGGGGTTGTGACGGCAACTCTCGATCCCGATTCCATTTACACTTTGACGACGACGCAAGGGCAGGCAAAGGGTAGCGCACAACCTCCAGGGAATACTCCGTTTCCCCTGCCTTATGAAGAGGGATTTGAGAAAACCGCGCTCAATCATGCACCGAAGTTTCTGGCTGACCAGGACGGAGCCTTCGAAGTGCATGCCTGTGTGGGCCGCCCGGGCAATTGCCTGGCGCAAGTGATTACACAAAAACCGATACCATGGGGTCCGTTGCCGAATCCGTTCACGATGGCCGGCGATGCGACTTGGTCGGACTACACGGTCAGTTCCGACATCCTGCTGGACACAGCGGATGAAATGACGGTGGCGGGGCGCATCGATTCGGCAGATGTGTTCCAGGACGGAAACGCGCTGTATCCGAGCGCCTATGTTTTACGCCTTCGCAAAAATGGCGATTGGGCGCTGCTTTCGACCAAATACAAGCGCTCGCCGCAAACGCTCGCTGGCGGAACTATCCCGCTGCAGGGAAAGCAATGGCATACGTTGACGCTGACGTTCGAAGGCAGTAACGTTTCGGCGATGTTGGACGACCAAGTGCTGACAAAGGCGCATGACACAACGCATAAGAGCGGAATGGTTGCGATCGGGAGCGACTGGGGCACTGCGGAGTTCGACAATCTGTTTGTCCGGCGAGTTGGGGCGCCATGACTGGGTTCAGGAGCGCGTGACGGCGGCGTGTTCTTCGTTGTGGTGCCGCACGTCGATGCCTTGCACCAAAAACAGCACGTCTTCGGCGATGTTGGTGGCGTGGTCGGCGATGCGTTCGAGGTTGCGAATGACCGAGAGCAGGTAGAGCGATTGTGGGATCTGCTGGGGATTGTTGGCCATGAAGCTGATGAGTTCGTGGTAGCTGGCGGTGCGCATGTTATCGACGGCGTCGTCGGAGGCGAGGACGCTGCGGGCCATTTCGGGGTCGCGGTTGACGAAGGCGTCGAGGGCTTTGCGGACCATACTCTGGGCGAGTCCGGCGATGTGCGGGATGTCGATTAAGGGCCGGATCAGAGGCTCGCGCATCAGAGCCAGGGCGCTTTGCGCGATGCTGACGGAGAGGTCGCCCATGCGTTCGAGATCGTTGTTGATCTTGATGGCGGCGGTTATGAGGCGGAGGTCGGCAGCAAGGGGCGCCTGCAGAGCAAGAAGGCCGATAGCCATGTCGTCGATTTCGATTTCGAGCTGATTGATGCGAGATTCGTTGCGAATGACTTGTTGGGCGAGGTCGTCATTCTTTTCGACGACGCCTTGAACGCTGCGATAGACGGCGCTTTCGACGAGGGCGCTCATCTCGAGCAGTTTGGATTTCAGTTTTTCAAGCTCTTGTTCGAAGTGACGCACAAAGACCTCCCGAAAAAATATCAGATGGATCAGCCGAAGCGGCCGGTTACGTAATCTTCCGTTTCTTTTTTGCCTGGATTCTGGAAGATTTTGCGGGTGTCGTCAATTTCAATGAGCTTGCCGAGCAGGAAGAAGCCGGTGTAATCGGCGAGACGCGCGGCCTGCTGCATGTTGTGGGTGACGATGACGATAGTGGTCATTTCTTTGATGTGAAAGAGGAGCTCTTCGATTTTGAGGGTGGCGATGGGATCGAGCGCGGAACAGGGTTCATCGAGTAGCAGCACTTCGGGCTCGACGGCGAGCGCGCGCGCGATGCAAAGGCGCTGCTGCTGACCACCGGAGAGCGCGGTAGCGGGTTTGTTGAGCTTGTCTTTCACTTCGGTCCACAATGCGGCATGAGTGAGACTGCGTTCGACGGCTTCGTCGATGACGGACTTGTTGCGGATCCCGTTGACCCGCAAGCCGTAAGCCACGTTATCGAAGATAGTTTTCGCGAAGGGATTGGATTTCTGGAAGACCATGCCGATGCGGCGGCGCACATAGGTGACATCGAGCGAGAGCAGATCGGCGTTGTCGAGCAATAATTCGCCCTCGACGCGCGTGTTACGGATGGCCTCGTTCATGCGGTTCATGGTGCGCAGGAAGGTGGACTTGCCGCAGCCGGAAGGGCCGATAAACGCGGTGATGCGGTTGACGGGGATGTCGAGAGTGATGTTGTAGAGCGCCTGGAACGCGCCGTAGTAGAAATTGATCTCCTTGGCGCTGAGCTTGGCAGACGGGCGGGCCGGAGTGGGACCGGCGGGCGCAGGCGGAACGGGCATGGCGGTTTTGATGGTCTGCGGTCCGGGTGAAGTAGCCAAAGTTTATCTCCTGGAGGACGCAGGTCCTCTGGCAATAATCATGCGAGCGGTAATGTTCACGATAAGAATCAGAGTAAGCAGTACAAATCCTGCCGCCCAGGCTTGCTGGTGGAGATCTTCATCAGGAGCGATGGCGTAATTGTAGATCATGACGGGGAGCGTGGCGATGGGAGCAAGCCAGCCCTTGCTCCAGAACATGTTGCCAAGGGCGGTGAAGAGGAGAGGCGCGGTTTCACCGGCGACGCGCGCCAGGTTGAGCATCATGCCAGAAGTGAGGCCGGCGATGGCGGCGGGAACTACCACTGTGAAGATGGTTTTTGCCTTGGTAGCGCCGAGCGCCATAGCGCCCTCCCGCATGGCGGTCGGAACGGCGCGCAGAAATTCTTCGGTAGTACGAACGGCGATGGGAATCATCATGATGCCGAGAGCGACGCCGCCGGCGAGTGCCGAGAAGTGTTTCATGGGGCGCACGATCAATGCGAAGGCGACGATGCCTATAACGATGGAGGGAACGCCGTTGAGCAGATCGACCACATAGCGGATGAGAAATGCGAAAGCCTTGCCGCTGTACTCGGCCAGGTAAACACCGGCGAAGAAGCCAATGGGGACACCAATGAGAGTAGCGACGAGCAGTACTTTGCCGCTGCCGACAATGGCATTGGCCATGCCGCCACCAGTTTCACCCGCCGGCTTGGGCAACTTGGTGAAGAAATCGAAATTGAGGGACTTTGCGCCATGCACGAGCAGGTAGCCAAGGATGAAGAATAGGACGCCAATGACGAGGAGAGTGCAGAGTCCGGAGAAGGACAACATGACGATGTTGACCAGCTTGCGGCGCGGAGAGATTTCCATGGTCATGGAATCAGGAGGCCCTCCGGGAGGTGGCGATGATGAGGACGCGGGCGATGGCGTTGATGACGATGGTGAGACCGAAGAGAACAAGGCCGAGGAAGATCAGCGAGGAGACGTAGAGATTGCCGCTGGCTTCAGCGAATTCATTAGCAATGACAGCGGCGATTGAGTAGCCTGGCGACAGAAGAGAACCGGAAATGGTGGGTGTGTTGCCGATGACCATGGTGACGGCCATGGTTTCGCCGAGGGCGCGGGCAAGAGCGAGAAAGACGGAGCCGATGATACCAGTGCTGGCGGTAGGCAGGACAATGTCCCAGGTGGTTTCCCACTTGGTTGCGCCGAGCGCGAGAGCCGCTTCGCGCTGTTCGACAGGGACAGCGAGGAGCACTTCGCGCGAGACCGAGATGATGAAGGGCACCACCATGATGGAGAGGACGAGACCGGCCGAGAGAATGCTGACGCCGTAGAAATCGCCGCGGAAGATAGGTAGATAGCCTAGCGATTTCTGAAGCAGGGGCACGACGAATTTGCCGATGAATGGAACCAGGATGAAGATGCCGAGGAGACCGTAGATGACGCTGGGAACGGCGGCGAGAAGTTCAATGAGGAAGGTGAGAATGTTCGAGAACCGCGGCGGCGCCATTTCGGCAAGAAAGATGGCGGAAGCCACGCCGAGAGGCACGGCGATCAGCAGGGCCAAAAACGATGTGACGCAGGTGCCATAGATGAAGGGCAGTGCCCCGAACTTGCCGCCGTTCGGATCCCAGGTGGAGGTGACAAGAAAGTGCCATCCAAATGTCTTGACGGTCGGTTGAGAACTGAGCCAGAGTTCGACCACGATCAACGCTACGATACCGAGCACTAAGAGTGACGAGGCGAAGGTGATAGCGTACGCTAACTCATCGCCGCCCTGCAAGCGGCTCATAAAAGTTTGGCCAGCAGGGCGACGAAGTGCGTCGGTGATGTAGGTTGTACTCGCCATACAGCGATAGCGGCCGCTACGCCAAGTTTAGGCTATTGAATCTTGGCGATCTGCAGCTGTTCTTTGGCGACAACGGATGTTGGGAGCTTCGCGTAGTCGAGCGATTCGACCGAACCTTGTCCGGTCGTGATGGCCCATTTAAGGAAACCGGTCATGGCTTTCTTCTTGGCGGCATCCGAGATTTTTTGCGGGACCAGCAGCCAGGTGAAAGTAGAGATAGGATAGACATCTTTGCCGGACTCATTGGTGATGGAGACGCGGAAATCGGCCGGCATATCTTTGGAGGCAGCGGCCGCGGCGCTCACCGATTTGAGATCGGCCTTTACAAAGGAGCCCGACTTGTTCTGCACCATGCCGTACGAAAGGTGATTCTTGACCGCGTAGATCAGCTCGACGTAACCGAGCGATCCTTTCTGCTGCTTGATGACGCCGGCTACGCCATCGTTGCCTTTTCCGCCGAGACCCACAGGCCAGTTGACAGAAGTGTTCTTGCCGACTTTGGAACTCCATTCGGGGCTGACTTTCGAAAGGTAATCGGTCCAGCAGAAGGTGGTGCCACTGCCATCGGAGCGATGGACAACGAGAATCTTGTCATCGGGCAATTTGACGCCGGGATTGGCCTTGGCAAGCTGGGGATCGTTCCAGGTTTTGATGGTGCCCATGAAGATGCCGGCGAGCGCCTCAGGAGTGAACTTCAACTCCTGCGTGACACCGGGCAGATTGTAAGTGGGGACAGCAGCGCCTAACACGGTTGGAAACAGCAAAACGCTATAGCCGTTTTTGTCTTTGAACGCTTTCAGCTGGTCGTCGGTCATGGGCATATCGCTGGCGCCAAAATCGACGGTGCCTTCGGTGACGCCTTTGATGCCGCCGCCGGATCCGTTGGGCTGATAGTTGATCTGAGCATTGCCGACGGATTGATATTCACTGAACCATTTTTGATAGATGGGAGCAGGGAACGTGGCGCCTGCGCCGGTGAGGCTGGTCTGGGCGGCTAGAGGAAGTGAGACGGCGGTTGAGGCGAGGACAAGGACTTTCGTCCAGCCTGCCAGCTTGGAAATTTGCATGCTCATGAATGATTTTCCTTGCGTTTCCGGACCGCGAGCTAAAAGTGGGCGATCCGAAACTTAGATAAGTGCTCTATTAGAGTGACGGTTGGTCATCAATGCTGCGTGACAGTACGGTTACAACGGTGTGTATTCCGATCAATGAGCGCGATCGTTGCGATAGATGATGCCTTCCTTCATGACAAAGAAGACACTTTGCGTGACCTGCACATTATCAAGAGGATTGCCGGGCGTAGCGACGAGGTCGGCGAACTTGCCCGGTTCGAGGGTACCGATCTTATCTTGAAGCCCGAGCAGCGTGGCGGCGATAGAGGTACCGGCAAGCAGAGATTGAGAGGTGGACATACCGTCGTTAGCCATGAGGACAAATTCGACGGCGTTGTTGCCGTGCGGGTAGACGGCGGCATCGGTGCCGAGGGCGATTTTGACACCTGCTTGCAAGGCGCGGCGGACCATATCGTCCTGAGATTTCATGGCGAGATCGGCCTTCTGCTGGACAAGCGGAGGAAATTTAGATTCGCGCAAGCCGGTGCGTGTGGCGAGCGTGGGAACGAGGTAAGTGCCGCGCTCGCGCATCAGGCGCAGGGCTTCGTCGTCGAGAAACGTGCCATGTTCAACGGAGTCGATGCCGGCGCGAATGGCTCGTTTAGCGCCTTCGGCGCCATGCGCATGGGCGGCGGTTTTGCGACGTAGTTCGTGCGCGGCAGTGACCAGGGCGTCGAGTTCGGCTTGCGTGAGTTGCGGAGTGTCGACATCGTCAGTGGGGGAGAGAACGCCGCCGGTAGCGCAAGTTTTGATGACGTCGGCACCGTATTTGATATTGAAGCGAACGGCGAAACGGGCCTGGTCGGGCGAGTTGATGACACCGTCTTCGGGACCGCTTTCGTGGTTGAGAATACCGAAGCGGAAACCTGCGCCATCATCGCAATGACCTCCAGTGGAACCGAGGGCGCGTACACAGACGAGCATGCGCGGGCCCGGCACAATGCCGGCATTGATGGAGTTGCGCAGGCCGACATCGAGGAAGTCGGAAGAGCCGACGTCGCGCACCGTGGTGAACCCGGCCTCAAGTGTTTTGCGAGCATTGGCGGTCGCGCGGATGGCTCGCTCGGGAATCGTGCGCGTGAGCTGGCGGAGTTGCGCGCCGTTGTAATCGGGGTCGAAATCCTCCGTGAGATGAGTGTGAGCGTCGATGAAACCGGGAAGCAGCGTGGCGTCGCCGAGGTCGATGACGGTGGCGTTGGCAGGAGCCGGCCCGTGCAGCGCTTGAATTTTGTTGCCGGAGACGATGACGACGCCGGGCTGAGTGAGGGTGCCGGACTTGCCGTCGAAGAGACGCGCGGCTTTAAGGACGTAGGTGCTGGATTGAGCGGAAAGTATGGAGGCAAAAAAGGCGCAAAGGAGAGCAGCTCGCATGAATGTCTGAGGATAACGTAACGCGCGCGCTCACCAGGGCCTATAAGTGCGATAAAACGGCCGGCAGTTCGGCTTCGGGTCCAATTTGAAGGAGCATGGGCGGGTCGAAAAGCGCGGACTTCCGACGGTTTGCCCAAGGGCGGATGTCTGACTTCTGTACGGCCACTCGTCCGCGAGCGTTGCAATCGGCTTTTTTGCAGGGCACGATGCCTTATGGCGAGGCTTCAATCCCGCAGCGTGCTCAAATTGGAGGACGGTTAGGCCGGGGATTTTCCGGAAGTGGCGAGGTTGAAAGTAGCGGGAGATCAGCCTTGCTGAAGGAAGGCGCTCCGATGAAAAGATCATTGAATCGAGGGCTTGGACGCCACAGATGACTGACACTCGAACATCCGAGCAACGCCGTCGTATTATGCAAGCGGTCAGGACGAAGCACACGAGTCCTGAACTATTGGTTCGGCGGTTATTGCATGCTCAAGGCTTTCGGTATAGGTTACATCCCGGACACTTGCCGGGTCGTCCAGACATCGTTTTTCCATCCCAAAAGAAGGCCATTTTCGTAAACGGATGTTTTTGGCACCATCACGGTTGTGCAAAGGGCAAAGCTCCGAAATCGCGGCTGGAATACTGGTTGCCGAAGCTTATTTCTAATCGCGAGCGGGATTCGACGAAGGTAGCTCAGCTCGAAGCGCTTGGATGGTCGGTGATAACGGTGTGGCAATGCGAACTGGGCGATCAAGATACCCTTGCGAATAAACTCAGAACTTTCCTCAGAGACAATTCCGCCAAGGTGCGGCATACTGTAGCTTAAGCTCTATAGAAGAGCCTTTTACAAAGGAAAAAGTGCGACCGATTGCTATCGACCTCTTTGCGGGCGCAGGGGGTTTGAGTCTAGGATTCGAGCAAGCGGGTTTTGACGTCGCCGCAGCAGTTGAAGTCGATCCCGTTCATTGCGCGATTCATAAATTTAATTTTCCCAGCACCACGGTCATACCCAGGTCAGTGGTAGGCCTAAGCGCAGATGAGATCCGGTCGGCGGCTGGATTAGGTAAGCGGCAGATCGACTGTGTTTTCGGGGGTTCGCCTTGTCAGGGGTTCTCTCTTATAGGACAACGTGCTCTTGAAGATCCCCGCAATCGTCTTGTTCTGGAATTTGTGCGTTTGGTATCCCAGCTCGATGCTCGTTCTTTTGTATTCGAGAACGTCAAAGGATTAACGGTAGGCAACCATAAAGCATTCCTGACAGAGCTCGTGAAGGCCTTCGACGAAGTTGGATACAGTATGCGCCTGCCTTGGACTGTGCTCGACGCCGCAGATTATGGAGTACCGCAGCACCGTGAGCGCTTGATTCTGATGGGAACCCGAAAAGGAGTCGAGCCGCCCGAGTATCCGGATCCGACCGTAAATGCTGCGGACGCGAAACGTTGGATTCTAGGCTTGCCTATCGGCCCAACATGCGCCGAAGCGATTGGTGATTTGCCCGACGTCGATCAGTTCGAGACGCTTAGCGAAGTCGATTTTCTTAAGGCCGCACTGTTCGGGAAACCGAGCGTTTATGCTCGCGAACTCCGCTGTTCGGAGGTAGGAGCTTGGCACCGGGGAGACGTTCGGAACTGGGAAGAGGGAATACTGACCTCGAGTGCAAGAACCCTTCACACTGAAATCTCGCGCAGGCGTTTTTTAGAAACACCTTCCGGAGGGGTCGAACCGATAAGCCGTTTTTATAAGCTTTCCCCACGAGGACTTTCCAATACGCTGCGGGCCGGTACCGACAGTGCGCGAGGTGCGTTTACAAGCCCACGCCCCATTCACTTTCTGTATCCGCGCTGTATTACAGTGCGCGAAATGGCTCGCTTGCATGGCTTTCCCGATTGGTTTAGATTTCATGCGACCAAGTGGCATGGAGCTCGTCAGATCGGGAATGCCGTTCCGCCGCCATTAGGGCGCGCAATCGCGGGCTCTTTATTGAAAGGCCTCGGTGAGGCACCATCGGCGACAAATAGGACACCAATCGAACTCGGCGATCCAGCCCTCTTGTATATGGACATGTCGGAAGCGGCCGAATATTTTGGGGTCGAGCGGCTCGTAAGTCGTCGTGATCGGAAAAGCGGAGCCAGGAAACGCAAGCAGCATGAGATAGAGGAGGCGCGTCAACGGCCGCTAGTAATTAATGGCTGACAAACCTGCGCAGAAGCCCAATCGGTACAGAGCTTTAATAGAACGGATCTTTTTTGATCGGTGGCGGATCGGTCAGACAGAATTCGAGTTTGCTCGCGAAGAGATCAAACAAAAAGCAGAAAAGCTGGGAATAAAGCTCCCTGATAACTTGGGGGATGTCACGTATTCGTTCCGATATCGTACTGCGCTTCCGGAGGCGATCAGGAATACTCAACCTAAAGGACTTGAGTGGATTATAGAAGGTGCGGGGCGATCCCGTTACCGGTTCAAGTTGGTCCCAGCTACACGGATCAAGCCGCGAGAAGACTTAATCCGTATAGCCATCCCTGACGCCACACCCGAACTTATTCGCGCTTACGCATTAGACGATGAGCAAGCCTTGCTCGCAATCGTTCGTTACAACCGGCTGATCGATACGTTTTTGGGGTTGACAACTTACAGCCTGCAAAATCATCTTCGTACCACTGTAAAAGATATCGGTCAAATTGAAATAGACGAGCTTTACATTGGACTCGATAGGCATGGTTGCCATTACGCGATTCCCGTGCAGGCTAAAGGCGGTAGAGATCAGATCGGCGTCGTTCAAACTACTCAAGATATACGCTTCGTCGAGCAGAAGTTTCCAGGTATTCAGTGCCGCGCCATCTCCGCCCAGTTCATGGAGGATGGTGTGGTGGCTTTGTTCGAGCTGACTTTGCGCAAAGATCAAATTAAAGTTGTTCAGGAGCGCCACTACCAATTAGTTCCCGCTGAAGACTTAGATCCCGCCACGATTCGGAATTATCGTGATTAATGAGTGCTCTGGAATCGTGCGCATGAGCTGGCGGAGCTGCGCGCCGTTGTAATCGGGATCGAAATCCTGCGTGAGGTGAGTGTGGGCATCGATGAAACCGGGGAGCAGCGTGGCGTCGCCGAGGTCGATGACGGTGGCGTTAGCGGGCGCCGGTCCGTGCAGCGACTGAATTTTGTTGCCGGAGACGACGGCGAGGCCGGGTTGGGTGACGGCGCCGGATTTGCCGTCGAAGAGACGCGCGGCTTTAAGGACGTAAGTGCTGGACTGGGCGGAAAGTATGGAGGCAAAAAAGGCGCAAAGGAGAGCAGCTCGCATGAATGTTTGAGGATAACGTAACGCCGGCGCCGCTTAGTGAGCGCCGCCGACTGCCATCTTTTTGACGGATTCTTGCGGTTGGGTTCGGGCGATCAGACGTCGGTAGAGATAGCGGAGGACGTAAAACGAACAGCCTATGGCGACGGCTAAAACAGCGTTGACGACGAGCGTGGCCGCTGCCGTTGACAGGAAGCCGAGAGCATCTACCTTGTTCATCTTGGGCAGACGCCGCCAGGTTCCCCATTCGAGCAAACAGATCCCGATATAGGCGGTGACTCCGGCTAGAGCGGGAATGGGAATGTGGGAAATAAAGCGGCCGCCTAAGCCGATAAAGGCGAGGATGAAAATGGCGTGGAAAATATTGGATAGGCGCGTAGTGGCGCCGCAGCGCACGCTGGCGAGGCTGCGTGCCGGGATACCAACGCTCATGGGCGCGGCGAAAACGGCAGCGACCATATTCGCGATGCCGTAAGCGCCGAGCTCGGCATCGGCGTCGGCGCGTTTCAAATGCTTGTGGCGGCCGCGAAAGTGTTCTACCACGCGCGAAGTTACCAGCAGGTTGACGGCGGATACGAAAGCCAAGCCGAGAGCGGCTGGTATAACGCTAACTACATCATGAGGAGTCCAGGAGAAGCCTGCGAACGAAGGAATCTCCAACGGGAGCCGACCGATTTCTCGCTGGTGCAAGCGGAAAGTGGCCGCGATGGCTACAGCTGCGAGCACGCCAAGCAAGGGAGCGGGCGCTTTCGGCAGAAGATGAGCGGAAGCGAGCGCGGCCACGATCACGACGACGCTGATGATGAGAGCGCTCGCCTGCGTTTCACCGGCACGTGACAGCACCTGCCAGCTCTGGTAGAGCATGTTATTAGATGTTCGGTCGACGACGGCCCGCACGCCAAGCATGACGCCGAGTTGCGACAGGATCATCATGGCGCCAATGCCGCAGGAGAAGCCTGTAACGACCGGGTTGGGCACCTTCTGGATGAAACGGCCGAGGCGTAGGAAACAGAAGACGAGCAGAAAGACCGACGCCACCATGCAGACTTTGGCTGCGCCGCCCACGCCTTGGGATTGAACGGATTGCGCGATGAAGGGAACAGTCGCGCTGGCGGTGCCTCCGATGAGAACGGGGTTTCGACCGAGGAGTGCGGTGACGGGCGCGGTAGCGACCGAGGTGACCAGGCCGAGCATGGGAGGAAGACCCATCATGCTGGCCATAGCGAGGCCATACGGTATGGCGATGAGCGCCGCAACGAGGCCACCAGACAAATCGCCGGTCAAGGCCCGCCAGCTGTAGCGAATCGGGAAAGAAGTCAAGAAGTGATGCCTCTAGAAGAGTTCAGAGAGCGACGAGGCAAGCGGACGAGCCGGACGTGGGCTGGACCGCGTTAAGAAAAAAAGGCGCGAAGGCGCGCCTTAGGCGTTATAGGTTTGAGCGAAGGCGGTCTTGAATTTAGCCATGTCGTCTTTGCTGCCGACGGTAACCCGGACCCACTCGGGCCAGACCGGCCAGACACGCCCGATATAGACTTTCTGTGCGGCCATGCCCTTGTAGAAGTCAGCGCCCGGCCGCTTCACATTGATCATGAAGCAGTTGCTTTCCGACGGAATGAACTCCACGTTCTTCGAGGTGAGCCAGCTGAAGGTGTCCTCGCGAATGTTGGCCATAACCTGGCGGCGTTCGGGCACCAGGTTCTTGTTTTTGACGCTGGCAGTCGCGCCGACCATGGAAGTGACCGGCATGGCGCCCGCGCTGTAGGGCGTAATCTTCTTGAGCAGGTCGGGACGGGCGAAAGCTGCGCCGGCACGCAATCCGGCCATGCCATACAGTTTTGAGAACGTCCGCAGAACGACTACATCTTTACCGGCGGCCACCATGTCGCTGCAAGGAACGGCGCTTCTCGAAATGTGAATGTAAGCTTCGTCGATGAGAACTACCGAACCGGATGGCTTGTTGGCTACAAGATACTCGATATCGGCGCGGCTGGTGAGCGTGCCGGTGGGGTTGTTGGGATTGCAGATGTAGAACAATCCTGCGTTGGGAGCAGCCGCCAGCATAGCTTTCACATCGTGATCCCAGGTGCCCTTACGTAGCGGCACGTTGATAGTTTTGGCTCCGATGAATTTGGCCGCGCGCTCGCCGGCTTCGTAGCCGGGGTCGGCTTTAACGAAGGGGTTGTCCTTGGAGCAAAAAGCAAGGACCGACTGATGAAGCGGGGCGCTCGATCCGGCAAAAATTTCGATATAGGCTTCGTCAGGTTTGTAGCTGAACTTTAGGCCGTCGACATCGCCCATGGCTTCGGCCAGTGAGTAGGTGTCTTCGTACATGTAGCGGCCGCCCTTTTTGACGACGTTGTAAATAGCGTCGGCGGCTTCCGGGGACGGGCCCATGGGATTTTCGTTAGCGTTGATTTTGACGGCATCGGCCGGCATGTTCTTCACCATCGAGAGTTGAGCAAGGGCTTGCTCGTTGTAAAACGGCAGGGCGGCGCCGGCCGTCAGAACCGAAGCAATGCGGCCAAAATTGCGACGCGAAAAACCGCGCCGAAGGAAATCGGATTTTTGATCTTCACTTAAAACTGATGACATTTTACGTCTCCTCACACCCTAAGAGATTGCGATGTGCTACCTAGCTGGATTCTTTAGTTAAGCGGCAGTGGCCGCTCAAAGCAAAACAAGGGTAGCCGAAACGTGGGCTATCGGCAGGACAATATGCCGTCTGCATCTCAAGAAGCCGCGGAGACTACTTACAGGAAGTGGTCACTTAGAGCGCAGTATCAAAGGAAGTGTATCACCGCTGTAACGGAAACGGGAAGGGCCAGGGCGAATTTTGCGGTATTAACGAGAAGCGATCAGGCTCCGGCGCATCGCGAGGCGGGCTATGTCTGGCAAGGAAAGTTCACCGGAAAGCAGTTCCCGGGCGGAAAGGCTTTCCTTAGTCACTCCATCGTGCGTGTGCTGTGCCGAATGAGCGAGCATGTGATAGATTTCATGGGCCATAACCAAGCCTATGGCGGTTCCGAAGGCGGCTTGATAGGAATGAGGATTGGCCCGGCCCACGATCCGCTGCAGGCACTGCCGGATGCGATCACACTCGACCTCGCCAAAGGGCAGTATTTTGCCGTCGGAAGAGTAGGCCATGGCGAGAGCGCCGCGTTCATCCGAGAGTGCTCCCACGGGGAGCGCATCCATCGAGCAACTGCCCTTCATCTGAAACACAAACAGCTCGGAAAACTGCTCGTGCGGCTGGGTGTTGGAGCGGTCGCGAATATCGAGCGTCAGTCCGACCTGCTTGAGAACGTGTTGTAGCTGGTGCTGTAAGGCGGTGAACGCCGGTTGAGAATAGGGTTGATCGTAACTTAAGAGAACAGTAGCCGGGGAGGGTGCGGGAGCGGTACCGGGAAGGCAAACAGAAGTTAGAAAGAAGCCAAGAATGATCGAACGCACATAAGCCTCTCAGACAGGGAGATTGGCAAAGGCAGCTGGACGGCTGCCATCGCAAGTATATACCTTTTTGTGGCGAAATCCGGGGGAAAGTCTCTGCCGGTGGTTTGAGAGGTAGTGCTGGATTACCCAAACTTTTTAGTGGACTGTTTGTGATTTCGGCTGTTATACTCCTGAAACAAGTTCAGCGGAATTAGTTCAGGTGCATTCTGCCGCCTTTTGGCTGCATGGCCGGCAGAAGTTGTTTTGCCCTTTGTGACGGTGTCCGCTCCATGTTGAGAAGTGTCTGGGTCAACGTATGACTGCCCAAAAGTCAACAAGGAGTCTGGATGTCCACAAACCCGTTCCGAGCGTTTCCCAAGATCGTTAGAGGCGTCGCCGCGATAGTTGCCTATGGTTGCATAGCAACGTTCCTTCCCGCGCAGTCCTACCAGGGAGGTGTGCGCGGAGCGGTTACCGATCCACAGGGCGCGGCAGTCGCCAATGCCAAAGTCACTCTGACTAATACCGGAACCGGCGTGCCGCGCACGACATTGACTACGGCTGACGGCACCTATGTTCTCAGCAACGTGGAGCCGGGCAATTACTCGGTAGCGGCAGAAAGCCCTAGTTTCAAGCGGTATGAGCAGCGCGGAATCGTGGTGGGAACGCAGGAGTTCCTCAACGTCGACCTGAAGCTGGAAGTAGGGAACATCACGCAGAGCGTCACGGTAACGGAAGATGTGCCCCTGGTGGAAAATTCCAATGCCTCGCAAGGACAGGTGCTCGACCGGCAGCAGCTGGTGGATTTACCGAACCTTGGGCGAAACCCGTTCATGTTATCTAGGGTCGCGCAGAATGTGATGCCGGTAGGCAACCCGGCTTATAACCGGATGGAAGATCAGAGCGGCTCGTCGCAGATATCTATTGCGGGTGGGCCGGTGCGAGGGAACAATTATTTGCTCGACGGGGTGCCTATTACCGACGCGGATAACCGGGCGATCATTATCCCTTCCATAG
Organism: Bryobacteraceae bacterium; assembly: GCA_965277435.1. Taxonomy (GTDB): domain Bacteria; phylum Acidobacteriota; class Terriglobia; order Bryobacterales; family Bryobacteraceae; genus Bog-105. Next base: position 1,621,281 of record OZ255821.1, read on the forward strand.
AAGCCGTGCAGGAAGTCAAAGTGCAGGCGAACACGTACGACTCCTCGATGGCGCGAACGGGCGGCGGCATGTTCAACACGCTTTTGAAGTCGGGGACAAACCAATATCATGGCGTCGCGTTTGGCAGCACGCGACAGACGAGCTGGTCTGGCAATAACTTTTTCAACAATGCAGCTGGACTGCCGCTGCCGCCTCAGGTGAACTACACCTATGCTTTTGCTCTCGGCGGCAGGGTTTGGATTCCCAAAGTTTACGACGGCAAGAATAGAACGTTCTTCTGGCTGGCTCGGGAAGGGTATGACGACAAGCAGTCGAACTCGTCGCAGCTCTACACGCCGACTGCGCTCGAGCGAGTGGGAAATTTTTCTGCGACGCAGGCGCAGGGGGGTGGGCAACTCACGATTTTTGATCCTTCAAGTACCGTGAAAAATGCCGACGGAACGTTTAGCCGGACAGCCTTTCCGAACAACATCATTCCGACGAGTAAACTGAACCCGGTTGGGCTGGCGATGGCGAGCACGCTGGCTCTGCCTGCCAGCAATCCCAGCTATTACGGCCAGAATGACCTGACGGTGGCGGGAAGTCTGCCGGCGCGGGCGCACCAGACTACGGCCAAGCTGGATGAACAATTTACCGACTGGTGGCGGGCGAACCTCAGCTATCTGAGTTATCTCTCGCTTGAGCCGGGGAACACGTGGTTCAACTCGATTTCGTCACCGGATCAGTGGCGGCTGCTGCGTAATGTGAATGCCACGCAGCTCAACAACACATTTACGATTTCACCGACACTGGTGCTGTCTGCGCGCTATGGCTTCAATCGATTTCCGAATTATGGATATCAGGTCAGCTCCGGCTTAAATCTCGGAACGCTCGGGTTCAGCCCATCCTATGTGAACCAGGTTCTCTCGCCGACATTCCCGGTGGTGGGTTTGTCGACGGTTTACAACAGCCTCGGTGGATTGGGCACGAACAACGATTTTTACTACGTTCATTATTCCTATAACGCCTCAATCAGCGCTTCGAAGTTCATGGGACGCCACAGTGTAACGGGGGGCTTCGATTGGCGAAAGATTAACACGAGCGGCCTCGATTACGGGCAGGGCGGCGGTGACTTCAACTTTAATGGCATCTGGACAAAGTCAGCAACCGGTACAGGCGGCGCTGACCTCGCCGATATGCTCGTCGGACTACCGCACGATGCTTCGATCACGGTGCCGACGAAGCTGACGGATTTCGTTGGTTATTACGGAGCCTATCTGCAAGATGATTTTCGGATCAACAGCAAGTTGACCGTGAACTATGGACTGCGCTGGGAGCATGAATCGGGGTTACAGGAAACGAATAACGGGATCGTAACCGGCTTTCTGCCGAACGTCTCGAATCCGATCCAATCGCAGGTTAGCGGACTTACGACAAACGGCGTAATTCAGTTTGCCGGGCAAAACGGTGCTCCCGGGTCGATCGGTAATCCGAACTGGAGCAAGTGGGGGCCTCGCGCGGGATTCGCCTGGCAGGTGAACTCGAAGACGGTGGTGCGCGGCGGCTATGGGCTGTTCTGGGCTCCGCCCTTCGGCATCGGAGCGCCGATTCAAACAGCCGGATATTATGCGACGACCTCGAATACCTTTACCAATGACGGTTATCAAACGGCTACTTCCAATTTGACCAATCCGTTCCCGAATGGCTTGAACAAGCCGGCTGGAAGCAGTTTGGGGCCGCTTGCGGGTGTGGGACAAACCGTGAGTTTTGCCGATCCGGAGTCACGTTCGCCGCGAGTACAGCAATTTTCTGTCGACATCCAGCGCGAGTTGCCGGGCGGAGTGGCATTTGAGCTGGGCTATGTCGGATCGCGCTCGTCTCACTTGACTACGATGAGCGGCAACATGAACATCAACGCGCTCAATCCGTCTTACTTCGGGCTCGGCTATAGTGCTCTCACGGCAAGCGTGCCGAATCCCTTACACGGCGCGGTAAGCAGCACGAGTAACTTCGGTGGTTCACAGGTCGGACAATACCAGACGCTGCTACCGTACCCGCAATTTGGCGAAGTAAACCTGAGTTTGAGTGACCAAGACAAGGCGCAGTACGATTCGCTTGTGCTGAAGGCGCAGAAACGGATGAGTTATGGATTGACCTTCCTCTCCACTTTTACCTGGGCGCGTAGTTTTGACCAGGGCAATGGCGGTCCGGGCAACTTTCTCAATTCGGGGAATTCAGGCGTGCCGCAGAACCCTTACAATATTGCGGGCGAATGGGCGCCCTCCTATTACGACTCGCCAATCCGCTGGGCAACCACCTTCAGTTATGAATTGCCGTTCGGCAAAGGCAAGCAGTTCCTGGGGTCTACCGGGCGCGCCATGGATATGGTTGTAGGTGGATGGTCGTTCAATGCCATCTCGATTTACCAGACCGGCTTTCCTCTACAGATCACCCAGACGCCCGACAACAATTCGTTATTTGGCTTTGATTCGCAGCGGCCGAATGCGACTGGCATTTCGCCAGTGACAAGCGGAAGCCTGGAATCGCGTTTGAATAACTACATCGATCCGGCCGCGTTTTCGGCAGCGCCTGCACTGACCTTTGGAAACACGGCGCGGAGTTTGGGCATGCGCGGGCCGGGGCAGGCCAACTGGGATTTATCGTTGTTCAAGACGTTCAGCATTACAGAGCGTTTTAAAGGCCAATTTCGCACGGGTTTGTTGAACGCGTTTAACACGCCGCTGTTTACGTCCCCCAGCACCACTTACGGATCGTCGACTTTCGGCGTGATCAACTCGCAAGCAAACTTTTCTCGCATGGTGGAACTCGGCTTGAGGTTGTACTTTTGATAACCGATCGGCGAAGATTTCTGACGCGCTCAGCCGGACTGATCGCTGCTTTTCAGACGGACGCTGTACTGCGGGCGCAGCGCGCTACCGATGCAGTCACCGGTCGGGCGGCCGATACAGTCGCGCGGGACGAAGATTTCTGGTTTAACGTCCGGCACGCTTTCACAGTCGATCGAAACATGATCAACCTGAACAACGGTGGCGTTTCTCCAGCGCCGAAGATCGTGATGGATACCGAAATCCGGTATCTCGAAATCGAAAATCTGAATCCGTCGTACTACATGTGGAACGTGCTCGACCCGGGTGTTGAAACAGTGAGACGGCGGCTGGCGCGAATGTTCGGTTGTGATCCCGAAGAGATTGCCATCACACGCAATGCCAGCGAAGGTCTGGAAATTATTCAGCTTGGCATGAATTTGAAGCCGGGCGACGAAGTACTGACGACTAACCAGGATTATCCGCGCATGATCGCGACCTGGCAGCAGCGGGAACGCCGCGACGGGATTATCCTGAAGCAAGTCACTTTTCCAGTTCCGCCGCCGAGTCTCGATTACCTGGCCAAACGTATCGAATCGCATATAACGCCCAAGACCAAGGTCATCCATATCTGCCACATCACCAATCGGACGGGACAGATTTTCCCCGTCCGGAGCATCTGCCGGATGGCTAAAGAGCGCGGCATTGAGGTGATTGTGGATGGCGCACACGCCTTCGCCCAGTTCCCGTTCAAGCGCGAAGACCTGGAGTGCGATTATTATGCGACGTCGCTGCACAAATGGGTGCTGGCGCCGATCGGCACGGGGATGCTGTACGTGCGCAAGTCGAAGATCCCGAGCATCTGGCCGATGATGCCGGCGCCTGACGCCATGCGAGACAACATCCGCAAGTTCGAAGAGATCGGGACACATCCGGCGTCGCAACGCGATGCCGTGACGGAGGCCCTGAATTTTCACGACAGCATTGGACCGGAAAGGAAAGCCGAACGGTTCCGCTATCTGCGTAAACGATGGTCTAACCGCTTGCGCGAATTGCCGAGTGTCAAGATCCTCAATAGTGAAGATCCCGAGCAGTCATGCGCCATCGGCTTTATCAGTGTAGATGGAATGGATGCGCCGAAACTGGCGAAGTATCTATGGGAAAAGCAGCGGATTTGGACCGTCGCGGTGGTTACGCCAGGTGAGTATCAGGGCTTGCGAATCACGCCCAACGTGTACACGACTCTCGAAGAGATTGACACGTTCACAGAAGTGATGGAGAAGGTGATTCGGAACGGTTCGATTCCTTCCTAGCTTGGCAAAAACAGCAAGACGGTAGCGGATCGGAATACAAACGCATTAAAATCTGAATTGGCCTCCGCGCAGATTATGAGTTGCCGGGGGTTGATCCGTCCGCAAGTGAGGCACCACGTCATGTGTCGAGCCACTTTCGGAACGACCGAGCATTCGACTGCTGCGCCTCAATTCGACGAACGAACTGTCTGCGCACCTGCCTGCTCAGGCCGGTTACGGAGCGGTGCGCTTTAAAACATTTAGGAGAGAAATGTCTAACGAAATACATGACCGGCTGGCCCATTCGTATTCGGAACTCGAAGACCTGAACCTGCACGTCAAGGAGCAGCGCAAGAAGAGAGTGCCTATCGGACAGATTCAGGAAGAACGGCAGAAGTACCTGACCGACGAGAAGCGAATCAAAGCCGTGACGGTTTTGTTCAGCGATCTCGAGGGCCGCCTGCACATGCTTGATTACGACAAGCGATTCTTGCTTGGAAGCTGGGACAATCTGACGTTCGACGGGTCTTCCATTCGCGGATTTACCGCGCAGCGCGAAAGCGATTTACGGCTCGGAATTGACTGGAGTGCATTTTACTGGGCCCCCTGCGATATTTTTGGTTCGGGTAAGGTGTTGGTGTTCGGTCATGTGATCGATAAGGATGGTACGCCCTACGCCGCAGATGTGCGCGGCGTGCTACAGGCTTACGCCAATAATGCTTTCGAGAAAAACGGGCATGTGCTGAACGCGGCCAATGAAATTGAAGGGTTTCTGTTTCAAGGACCGGATGCGGAACGGCGGTTCTATCACACTGGCCGCTTTGAATATGTCAACACAGGCGGCTACTATCATTCCTTGCCGGGCGATCCGCTGCGGTTGTTTATCGATTCTTCAGCCGATGTGCAGCGCGCGATGGGCTTTGAGAATGAAAAGGATCATCCGGAAGTAGCGCCTTCGCAATTCGAAATTAACTATAGTTATGCCGATGTGGTGACGGCCGCGGATCAGATTCAGCTTTACAAACTAATTTGCCGTCAGGTTGCGACCAAGATGGGATTTACGGCTAGTTTCCTGCCGAAACCGGTAGTGGGTGTGAATGGAAATGGCATGCACACCAACGTGTCGATCAGCAAGGGCGGCAAAAATCTCTTCTGGAACGCGCAGGGAGAAGAGAAGATGGACAAGTTCGCCTGGGATTTTGTCGATCGCATCCTTTCGCATGGCAACGACTTGTGCCTGTTGCTAAATGCCAGCGTGAATGCTTACCGGCGGCTCGATCCACACTTCGAAGCGCCGAATCAGATCAAGGCGTCGGCTACGGATCGCGGCTCCATGGTGCGTATTCCGCTCGGCAATGAAAGAAGCGCGCGCGTGGAAGTCCGATCGGTTGCGCCGGACGCGAACCCGTACATGGTTCTCTACTCGATCTTCAAAACGGGCCTGGAAGGCAAAATTGCCGACGTGAAAAATATTCGCGGCGCTGATCGCTATCTGCCTGACAACATCTACGATGCTCTGCGTAACTTCAACGCCTCGGAATGGACCACCGAGTTGCTCGGTGCTGATGTGAAAGGGCGGTATGCCGAATTAAAGCAGGCCTCGGCGGATCGCTGTCCGCGTTTATTGGGAACCTTCGTTAAATCGCCCGAAGTCCAGTATCACCACGAAGTGTACAACCAGTATTTGTGGAACCACTTCTAAGCAATTGAGAAGGGCGGGGCTTTGGCCTCGCTCTTTTTCGGCAGGTTAATTCGGCGGCCCGACTGAAAGCTCGTTATCGACCGATTTCACGCCTTTAACTTTTTTCGCGAGCTTGGTGGCCTTAGACTTTCCGCGGTCGGAATCAACCCGGCCTTTGATCGTTACTACACCGTTCTGTACGGTGACCTCGTCCGCGCCACCCTTTACGTCCTGATCTGTCGTGAGGCGCATACGAACCTGATCAATGATGCGATCGTCGGATACGGCTGGCTTCTGATCCGCGGCCATAACGTGCATCGTGGCCGCGCATCCCAAAAGCAAAGCGGGTACTAAAAGGCGTTTCATGAATCTGCTTTCAGGCTAACATCATGACGGCCGTTCGGAGTCTTCGGTTCCAACCATGGCGCGCCAGTCAATGGCGGTCAAGAACTCGGAATCCTCGCGCCATTTTGCTTTCACCTTGACGAACAATGAGAGGAAAACTTTGTGGCCCACCAGTCGCTCAATTTCCTGCCGGGAGGCGGTGCCGATTTTCTTTAAGATCTGGCCTTTTTCGCCGATGAGGATGGTTTTTTGGCCGGGACGCTCGACGTGAATCGTAGCCGCTATCCTGGTCAGATTTTTTTTCTCTTCCCAGGTATCAACTAGCACCGCCGAAGCATGAGGAACCTCTTCCCGCACCGAACGCAGAATGGCTTCGCGAATAATCTCGGCGGCCAAAAAACGCATGGGCTGATCGGTCCAGTGGTCTTCCGGAAACAAAGCAGGCGCGAGCGGGAGATGTTCGATGATCAAGCGTTTCAGCTGGTCGAGCCCTTCGGATTTGCGCGCGGAAATCGGCACCGCATCGGCGAACGGAAACAGCTTAGCGTAGTTTTCAATGAGAGGAAGCAGCAGGCGCTTATCGTCGAGCCGGTCGATCTTGTTCAAGACGAGTAATGCTTTGCCGGTCTTCGATAGCGCACTGACGGCTTTCTGATCGTCCTCGGTAAGCGGCTTTCTGGCGTCTGCCAGATAGAGGACCAGATCGCGATCCTGTATGGATCCCCGAACCGTGTCCATCATGCGCTTGTTGAACAGTGTGTCCGATTTGTGAATGCCTGGGGTGTCGATGAAGATTATTTGCGCACCAGGTTCGGTCAAGACGCCCTGAATCGACGTACGCGTGGTTTGAGCTTGTGGGGCGGTAATCGCCACCTTCTCGCCTACTAGTGCGTTCAGCAGGGTCGATTTGCCGGCGTTAGGCCGACCGGCAATGGCAACGAATCCGGCGCGATGAGCACTCTCACGGCTCATGCCATGACGCTCACAGACGACATTGTTTCCGGACGCGAGATGCGAACCTCTTCCACCCGGCGCTCGTTGCCTGCCAGCACTTCGACGCGGATGCCGCCTCGCTCAACCGTCTCGCCAACTTGCGGCACGTGTCCCATCCATTCGGCCACCAATCCCCCCACGGTGGTCGATTCGGTATCGTCTTCCGGGCGGAAATCGAGTAAGTCGTGCAGCCGGTCCAAATCGAGACTGCCCGGCGCGATGAATACATGGTCCGCTTCCTGCGTTACGTCACGATCAGGTTCGTGTTCATCACGTATCTCGCCGAGAATTTCTTCGACCAGATCTTCCATAGTGGCCAAGCCTGCCGTGTTGCCGTACTCGTCAACCACAATCACCATATGGGATCCGTTGCGCTGCATTTCGCGCAACAGATCGCTAACCGGTTTGGTCTCCGGGACAAGCGGGACCGGCCGGATCACGTCTTTCAAGGATTTGGTTTTGCGCTCCTCCTCGTCAAGTTCAAAGATGTCGCGGACGTGTACGAAACCGCTGATATTATCGATCGAGCCGGTGTAAACAGGAATGCGCGAATATTGTTCGTGAATGACCAGCTGGCGCAAATCTTCGACGGTCTTGTCCGCTGAGATGGCAACAATATTGGGCCGGGCGGTCATGACTTCGCGGACGTTTTTGTCGCCGAATGCCACCACCGAGTGAATGAGCCGGCGATCCTCTTCTTCGAGAATGCCTTCTTCCGCGCCTGCCGTGATGAATGCTTCAATGTGCTCTACGGAATCAGTCTGGGTGTCTTCGCGATTGCCGTCCCCGTCCATATCGAGCAGCGACTGAAAGCCGCGAATAGGCGCCGCCAAGGGGCGGATTAGCGTGGCCAGGAGCTTGGTGAAAGGCAGTGTTTTCTCCAGCCACCGCGCATTTCCGCGCCGATACAGCCATTGCGGTATCAGGTAACTCGAGATCAGCATGGCGGCAAATGAAACAGCAGCGGCCTCCAGCACACTTTGCCAGGGCGGAACAGCCGTACGAATAAACGCGCAAAGATAAAAAACGCCAAGCAGGAATAGCGAAGAGTGTTTGATGAGCGAAAAGGTGAGCGAACCGTCTTCGAGATCCAGGCCAATCTTGTCGGACAGTGTTTCGCGAAAGAGCTCGAGCGACGGATAGTCCCGGCGAATTAAACGCAGTGATTCGAGATAGAGGAGCTGCACGTACGATACGAAGCAGAGAAGGATCGTCAGTAGAACGGCGAGCGCCAGGCACAGCAGGTTCATTACTTGTGTGCTCCGGCAGCAGAGCGGCTGCGCGCTATTAAGGTAGTAGGCAGGCCGAACACGCTGCGCCATTTGCGCTCTGCCCGCGCCATTTGGCCGCCGTCGAGTTCATGGTCGAGCCCCGTCAGATGAAGAAAGCCGTGCAACATCAAAACGCGCAGTTCGTCCGTCCAGGAATGGCCTAAATCATTAGCCTGCGCCGCGGCGCGCTCAAGCGAAATGGCAATTTCACCGAGTTCGCCTGCGCCTCCACCGGCCGGGAACGAGAGTACATCGGTGGGATAATTGGTTCCCAAAAAAGAACTGTTCAGGCGCTGCAATTCACGATCGTTGGTGATGAGGCAAGTGAATGCGCCAGCTGAGATGCGTTCCGTCAGAGCGCGCGAGAAGTCAGCAAGTTCTTTCCGTTGCGCGGGAGAGATTTTAGGTTTATCGGGCAGTCCGCGAAAGAGAAGCGTGACTCGTTTCGTGGCCGCAGGAGGTTGCGAATCACCATCAGGGGACATAGGCGATCAGGTAAGCGGAGGGAACTCCGGAATTTCTACAGCATTGTTCGGCGGAGGTTCGAGGCGCGATTCCGGCGGAGCGTCGTTGCCCAGCCGCAAAGCCAGTTGGCGACCCGCGCCAATCAATTCGTTGTAGCGATCGTAGGCTTTTACAATGCGCTGCACAAGCGCATGGCGAACCACATCTTTATCGTCAAACCTGACGAACGCGATGCCCTCGACACCTTTCAGGACATCGATGGCATTCAGCAATCCGCTTTTTTTGCCGCTCGGCAGATCGATTTGTGTCTGATCACCCGTCACCACCATCTTGGAATTAAATCCCTGACGAGTCAGGATCATCTTCATTTGCTCCAGGGTGGTGTTCTGGGCTTCGTCGAGAATGATGAAGCAATCGTTGAGTGTGCGACCGCGCATGAAGGCCAGCGGAGCGATTTCGATCACATTGCGCTCCAGCAGCTTCTCGACTTTTTCGGAATCGATCATGTCGAAAAGGGCGTCGTAGAGCGGCCGCAGATATGGATCGATTTTTTGCTGCAGAGTGCCGGGCAAAAAGCCCAGATGCTCACCCGCTTCGACAGCAGGACGCGTCAGCACAATGCGGCTCACGCGTTTATTCAGATACGCCGAGACCGCCATAGCAACTGCCAGGTAGGTTTTGCCCGTTCCGGCCGGACCTACGCCGAACGTCAGGTCGTGATGCTCGATGGCGTCGACGTAATGGCGTTGATTAACGGTTTTAGGAGCTAGAACTTTCTTGCCGAACGTTCGCGACTTGCCACTCTCGACCAGTCTGCGCAGCGAAATATTTGGATCGGCAGTGACCACCCGCATGAAACTGTTGAGATCGCCGTTGTTAAACGTGTGACCTTCGCTGACCAGGCCCACGTAATCTTCCAGAATCTGTTCCGCGCGGTGCACGTGCAGCTCGTCTCCTTCAAGTTCCAGAGAGTTGCCGTCCAGCAGACGCGTGCGGAGATTTAGTTCGGATTCGAGTAAGCGTATGTTCTCGTCACGAGTGCCGAATAACGGTTCTATACCGCGAGTGATCTGAATGCTGGACTTCATCAAGGAGGGGAGAGCATTGACGAACTGACAAACGAGGTGTGTTTAACGCTGATTCCGCAAACGCTTGGGCTGCTTTGTCGCAATGCTTCGCGGCACCACTGGCGTAAACGCCGAAGGCTCATTCAGCCGAAGTATAGCAGGAATTGGAAGAGTTTGTGGCGACTTGCGGGGGGTTGGAACCCCTTTTCAAAGAGGCGTGAAAGGCCGGTCACAGCAGTCGAAACAAATCTCAAAAAAATATTTCTCTTTCATAATCAGCGGTTTGCCTGGAATCGCGAATTGCGGCTTCCGTGGTCATAGTTCGTTTTCGAGGATGCGAGTGCTACTTTCAAATCGCTCCCGAGAACTTCTCGCGAGTCAGCTATCAATCGAAAGCCGGGCCTTCCCGGCTTTTTCAATTTTAGGAGGCCGTTTCATGGGTGAACTTATCGTGATGCAAAAAAGAGAAGAAGCAGTAGAAACGTCAGAACGCCTGCAGGGAACTCCGCTGCAAGCGAGTGATAAAAACACAGCCGCCCTCGACCTGTCTCCCTGGAAGCGCGCTCCGAAAGAACGCTCGGCCAATTACTTTCCAACGTACTCGGCCATCGCCAAAGCGATGCAGGCGACCATGCGCAGCTGGGTTCGTGAATGGTTCAACTTCAACACCGAGATCCTGCTGCGCCCGCACAGCGCTTACCCGATCCTGGTTTATCAATGCACTCACCCCTTCTCTGGCCGGCCGACCAACACCTTCACGTACGACATTCAGCAGACGGAGACTCTGAACCGCGCTTTCGCATCGGCTGCATTCCGCCTCGGTCGTGAGCTAAAAGCCGTCGACACAAAAAGCTTGAGCTGGTTCACTCGCGAGCATTACTTCGCTTACCGCAGCAAGGAAGTCGTGAAGTATGTTTCCAAGAATCGCCGGGCGATTTACAAAATGCTGAACGTGGAAACGGTTCTCATGGATAGCATCCTGAAATTCGCGGTGATCGACATCCCGGCCATCGGGCTTGAAGAAGCAACGGTTCAACTTCGCCGCGCCTTCCAGACTCAGCTGCGCCGCTTCTCAGAAGAATTCGATTTAAGCCACCGGGCGGACGAATTACTGAAAATCGCCACCGATGCCCTGCTCTCCAAACTGCCTGACGATAACGTCGTGACCCTGCCAGTGCGGCGGGAAGAGAGTGAGCCGCTGCCGCTCGCTGCGTAATTGCCAGATCGAAAAGGAATCGAGACAAATCATGAAGAAGAACAATAGAATCCCGCGCCCGCTGAATGACTTTCAAGTATTCAAAGGGAAATGCGAACAAAGCATGAAGGCTTTTGGCAGCCCGCTGATGGCGCAGCACGAAGCGAGTTTTCTGATTCGTGAGGATCAATCCCTGGCAGGCGGCAGCTCTATGTATGCCATCTACCGGCGTTCAGAGAACCGGATTCTGCAGATTATTCCGGCTAAGGTAACCGAGTTAAAAAGCAGAAAACCGACTCCGCTGAGCGCTCTCGATCAGGTCCGCCTCAAATTCGCGGCGTGATGCTCAAAGCTTCACGGTCACGGTTTTGATTTCGGAATATTGCTGCAAGCCGTATTCTCCGAGTTCGCGGCCAATACCGGACTGCTTGAAACCGCCGAACGGGGCGGCTGCATCGAAGACGTCGAAGCAGTTTACCCAGACGGTGCCGGCGCGCACGTTGTTGGCGACGTGATGCGCCTTGCTGATGTCGCGAGTCCAGACGGCGGCAGCTAAGCCGTAGATGGTTTGATTGGCGCGCTCGATCAGATCATCCATGTCTTTGAACTTGAGGATGCTCATCACCGGGCCGAAAATCTCTTCCTGGGCGATTTTCATTTCGTCTTTTACGTCGGCAAAAACCGTCGGTGCAACGAAGTAACCGCGGTCGCCAACGCGCTCGCCGCCGCATACGAGGCGGGCGCCTTCCCGCTTGCCGGCTTCCACGTAGCTCAACACTTTGTTGAACTGCTCGCTATCCACTTGCGGACCCTGTTCGGTTTTGCGATCGAGCGGATCGCCCACGCGACGGCGTTTCGCACGCTCGGCACTGCGCTCTACAAACTCGTCGTAGACTTTTTCTTCGACAAAAGCCCGTGAACCCGCGCAGCAGCACTGTCCTTGATTGAAGAACAGCGCAAAGTGCGAGCCCTCCACCGCCTGCTCCATATCGGCATCGGCAAAGACGACATTGGGACTCTTGCCGCCCAGCTCGAGCGTGACGCGCTTGAGATTCGACTCAGCCGACGCTTTCAAAATTAGGTGACCAACTTCGGTAGAACCCGTAAACGCCACTTTGTCGACATCCATGTGCCGAGCAAGAGCTGCGCCCGCAGTTGGACCGTAACCGGGAAGAATGTTTACTACGCCATCCGGGAACCCGGCTTCCACGATCAGTTCGCCGACCCGCAGTGCACTAAGCGGAGTCTGCTCGGCAGTCTTCATTACAACCGTGTTGCCGCACGCCAAAGCGGGCGCGAGTTTCCAGGCCTGCATGAGCAGCGGGAAATTCCAGGGTATGATCTGCCCCACTACGCCCACCGGTTCGTGGCGCGTGTAACAGAAATAATCGCCACTAATGGGAATGGTTTTGCCCTGTATTTTGTCGGCCCAGCCAGCGTAATACCGGTAGCACGCAACTACCAGAGGCAGGTCTGCCGTGCGCGCGACTTCTTTTGGTTTCCCATTGTCGAGAGATTCCAGCGTCGCCAGCTCTTCGATGTTTTTTTCGATCAGATCGGCCAGACGGTTCAGCAGCTTGCCGCGTTCCGCGCCGGACATGCGCCGCCAGGAGCTTTTTGTGTGAAATGCTTTGCGGGCCGCCTTGACGGCGAGATCCACGTCCGCGGCGTCAGCTTCCGCCACTTGCGCGAGCTTCTCACCGGTGGCCGGGTTAATCGTTTCGAATGTCTTGCCCGATACGCTGTCGACCCATTTGTTGTCGATCAGAATTTTAGTTTGTTGAATCGGCGATGTCGTCGATTGAGGTTCAGTAAGAACGGTTGCCATGATTCGTCTCCTTTGAATCAACTCAATACGAGAACATCATATTACCTGGCCGGCTGAACCCGCATCGACACGTTTCCATTTCCTCCCGACGCGGATCGTGAGCACCCCGCTCGCACTGCTCAATAACAGATCTCTGTGAATCTGGCCATTGATTTCAACCGCGCCGGCTTTGATCTTGCGGGTTGCGTCAGTGACACTGTCTGCAAGGCTCAGGGTAGCGAGCAATTTGTCGATGCGAACGCCTTTATCGGTTTGCGCCTGGGGAGGGAGTTCCACGGTTTGAATATCTGCCGGCTCCAGGCCTTCGCGTACCTCGCGATTGAATGCGTCGAGTGCCGCTTCGGCCTGTTCTGCCGAATGAAAATCGCTCACGATGCGGCGTCCGAGCTCCATCTTTACTTCCATTGCATTTTTATACCCAGCCGATATCGCCGAGCGCATCTCGTCAATAGTGGCCAGCGATTCGTCAGTCAACAGTTCGTAGTAGTGATACATCAGCTCATCACTAATCTGCATTACCTTACGGAATATGATCTTTGGGGGTTCGGCGATCCCGATGTAATTATTCTTGGATTTTGACATCTTCTCGATGCCATCCAGGCCTTCGAGAATCGGCACAGTCGCCACGATCTGCGAAGCCTGACCATAATCTTTCTGGATCTCACGCCCGACAAGCAGATTAAAGGTCTGGTCTGTACCGCCCATTTCGACATCGCATTCGAGAGCGACTGAATCGAAAGCCTGAGCTAAGGAATACAAAATTTCATGAACAAAGATCGGAACGCCTTCCTTGAAGCGCTTGCTGAAGTAATCGCGTTCGAGTAAGCGGGCGACGGTGTACTTGGAACACAGCCGGATGAGGTTTTCAAATGTCAGCGGTTCGAGCCAGGCGCTGTTGAATCGGATCTCCGTCTTTTCGGGATCCAGGATTTTGAACACCTGATCCTTGTAGGTTTCCGCATTGCGGTTGATTTCATCGCGCGTCATGGGGGGACGCGTGATGTTGCGTCCAGTGGGATCACCGATCAGGCCAGTCATATCGCCGATTAGGAAAATCACGGTATGCCCGAGATCCTGAAAATGCTTCATCTTCCGCAGCAGCACGGTGTGGCCCAGATGCAGGTCGGGCGCGGTGGGGTCGAATCCCGCTTTGACGCGCAAGGGGCGGTTCTCTTTGGCTGAAATCGTCAGACGCTCGCGCAACTCCTCTTCCCGGATCAGCTCAGCCAGGCCCTTCTTTAAATAAGTTAGTTGTTCGTCAACAGGGGCAAAAGACACGGTAGGCTCGTCTCATTCTAAGCGCCTCGACCACACCGACTCTTTATAATGAACGGCATGAAATTCGTTGCGCTCCTGTTAGCGAGCGTCACCATGATGGCCGCGCAATCTTCCTTTGACAAGCTGGTCGACCAGTACTTCGATGAAAACTTCCATCTGAATCCTTCCTTCGCCACCGCCTCCGGCTTTCACAAGCCGTATGACACGCAGCTTGAGGATTACTCGCGCGCCGGAGTTGAAAAGGAAATCGCGCTCGACGAAAAGTATCTTGCGCTTTTTGAGAAGATGCCGCAAACGGATGATCGGGACTGGATCATCTCGCATTTGCATGCCGACCTCCTGGCAAATCGCGACATCCGGGAATGGGAGAAGAACCCTGACATTTATTCGAGCGGCCCGACCGGTTCTATTTTTTCTCTGATCAGCCGTAAGTTTGCACCTCAGCCAGACCGGATGCGAGATGTGATCGCGCGCGAGAAATTGATACCAGCCGTGCTGAAAGCGGGTAAAGCGAATTTGAAGAATCCGCCGCGCATCTATACCGAGGTAGCGATCGAGCAATTACCCGGCATTCAGAGCTTCTTTGCCAGCGATGTTCCGGCCGCGTTCACGGAAGTTAAAGATCCGGCGCTCCTCCGGGAATTCCAGCAGACCAATCGCGCCGCCATTGAATCGTTGAAAAGCTATGAGCAGTGGTTGCGCAGCGATCTTCTGCCGCGCTCGCACGGCGACTTCCGCATAGGCGCAGAAAACTTTCACAAAAAGGTGATGTACGAGGAGATGGTCGATCTTCCACTCGACAGGCTGCTTGAAATCGGCTATGCCAATCTGCACCAGAATCAGCAGAAGCTGGTGGCTCTCTGCAAGCAGATCGACTCCAGTAAAACGCCCCAACAGATTGCACAAAAGTTTGAAAAGGATCATCCGGCGCCCGATCAGCTGCTGCAAACTTTCCGCAACACATTGTCGGGCTTGATCGACTTCATCAACCAGCACAAGATCATTACCATTCCTTCGACCGTCCGCCCGATATTGGAAGAGACCCCGCCTTTTGCACGCGCCCTAACCACTGCTTCCATGGATACGCCCGGCCCTTACGAGAAGGTGGCGACAGAGGCTTACTTCAATGTCACGCTGCCCGAAAAGAATTGGTCGAAAGAGCGGACTGAGGAATTCATGACGGGCTTCAACCGGGGCACGATCGAAAGCACCGCTATTCATGAAGCCTATCCCGGACACTATGTCCAGTTACTCTGGTTTCAAAAAGTTCAATCGAAGGTGCGAAAGCTGATCGGATCGAATTCCAACATCGAAGGCTGGGCGCATTATTGTGAGCAGATGATGATCGATCAGGGTTATGGCAGTAACGATCCCGAATTGAAAGTGGGTCAATTGCTGGATGCGCTACTCCGCAATAGCCGCTACATCGTTGGTATCGAAATGCACACTGGTAAGAGAAGCTTCGAGCAGGGAATCGATTTCTTCATGAAGCAGGCTTACATGTCGCATGACTATGCGGAACGGGAGACCAAACGCGGCACATCCGATCCCACTTACCTGGTTTACACGCTAGGCAAACTGGAAATCATGAAGCTGCGCGAGGATTACAGGCAAAAGATGGGCAGCCGTTACTCACTCGAAGAGTTTCACAACAAATTTATCCAGCAGGGCGGTGTGCCAATTAAGTTGATTCGTCATTCGATGCTGGGAAACGACTCGTCGCCTACTTTATAGTCTTCAAATACGATGGCGATCACGACGGACGGTAAAACGTCACAGTACAACCGCTTCCTTTTGCTGGTCGCGGGTCTAGGCGGTTTGCTGTACGGCGTAGACGTCGGCATTATCGGCGGCGCACTCCCTTACCTGGAAGCCACTTCGGGCTTAAATGCGGGACAGCTGTCGATCATTGTAGCGGCGGTCCTGCTGGGCAGTGTCATCTCGACCCTGTTCGCCGGCTTGCTGGCCGATTGGATGGGACGCAAGCCGCTGATGATGTTGAGCGGCTTGACGTTCGTTTTGAGCATTCCGGTGATCGCGCTATCGCACGGCTACGGACCCCTATTCTTCGGACGCCTGCTGCAGGGAGTCAGCGGCGGCCTCATCGGCGTGGTCGTCCCGCTGTATTTAGCCGAGTGCCTGGTTGCCTCGAAGCGCGGCAAGGGCACAGGCATTTTCCAGTGGCTCTTGACGCTAGGCATCGTTTCGGCGGCTTTGATCGGCATCTATTACAGCTACCGGGTAGCGGATGTGACGCGAGTGGCCGATGCCGCTACTCTGTTTGCATTTAAGGATCAGGCATGGCGTCGCATCTTCTGGGTGTCGCTGCCGCCCGGTCTGTTGTTTGTAGTGGGAAGCTTTTTTGTGGCCGAGTCGCCGAGATGGTTGTTCCGGAAAGGGAAGACGGCGGCAGCTCATGCGGCTCTGCTTCGTTCGCGGACTCCGGCCCAGGCGGACACCGAGATGCAAGAGATGGAGCAGACCGCTGCCGCCGGTCCGACTACTCGTGGCATCCGAGTAAAGGATTCATTGTTGCGGCGGAAATACGTGATCCCGTTTCTGCTGGCCTGCGTGATTCTGTTTTGCAACACCGCTTGCGGCATTAATTCGATCATCGGCTACAACACGAATATTCTCTTGCAGAGTGGCTTGTCTGATGTGCAGGCGCATTGGGGATACGTCATCTTTACGCTGGTCAATTTCTTATTGACGATCGTGGGCATGACGCTGGTAGATCGCCGCGGCCGCAAGTTTCTTTTGACAGTGGGCACGACCGGAATCATCTTGTCGACCGTAGTTACCGGTCTGCTGTTCATGCGGACCGAGAAGCAGAATCTCGATGTGCGCGATGCCGTGCAGGTGATGGCAGGAGCGGACCAGACGCTGAACTTAAAATTCGATCAGGCCGAGGCAAGCCGGTTGCTGGCGGGCCGGAACATCAATCCTTCCAAAGCCGCTCTCGTGGTTGTTTACTCCTACGGTGACTTTACGGCCGAGACTACGGTCGTACGCTCCGACGATCCGGGTGCGGCGTCCATCCACATCACGCGGGAGAGTGCGGTGCCCGCAAATAAGATCGAAGCTTTTTCCAAGAACCCCTTCGCGGACGTGAACACGGCGCGTATCGCCCCTCTGAAAATTGAGAAGGCGCTCATCAGTCCCATTCCTCCGGCCAGCAACGGATGGCTCGTAGCGCTCAGCCTGTATACGTTTATGGCCTTCTATGCCATCGGGCCAGGCGTTTGTGTCTGGCTTGCGCTCTCCGAGCTGATGCCGACCCGCATACGTTCCAATGGCATGAGCATTGCGCTGGTGATCAATCAGATCGTCTCGACCACGCTCGCCGCAATTTTTCTGCCGATTGTGAGCAATTACGGCTATTCGACTATCTTCTTTGTGTTCGCAGCTTTTACTGTGATCTATCTGCTGACGGCTGTGTTCTTCCTGCCGGAAACCAAGGGCAAAACACTGGAGGAGATTGAGGAACACTTTGAGGGCGCGGTAAAAGGTTGATCTCGGCATGGCAGAATGAAGAGCGATTCATGCTGACGGCGACTGCCTACGATACTCATGTGGAACAACTATTCGAGCGAGTTCAGCAACTTCACTCGCTGCTGACCGCCGCGGGTGTGCCGTATCGAATCGTGGGTGGTCTGGCGGTTTTTATTCACGTTTACGAGCGTGACCCACTCCGCGCCCGCCTGACCTCGGACGTTGACGCGGGGATCTATCGTGAGCACCTGCCAGCCGTCATTGAGGCGGCTAGAGAGGCAGGCTGGGTTTATCGGCATGTCAGCGGAGTCGACATGCTCATCGAAGCGGATCGCCCCAGGGCCCGTTCCGCTGTCCACTTTTTGTTCTTGAATGAGAAAGTTCGCCCCGAATACGTGGAAGCTGTTCCTGCTTCCCCGCCGGCGAGGACTCAGGAAGGTATTTTCCTCGCCTCTGTTGACGATCTCGTCCACATGAAGCTCACCAGTTATCGCCTCAAAGATCGCGTGCACATCCAGGATCTCGACGCAGTGGGACTGATTGACCCGGCGATTGAGGCGGGATTGCCGGCGCTCCTCAAGAAACGACTAGCCGATATTCGGGATAGCGAGTAAAATGCGCCTGGCATCCCAAACGCGCCACCAGCGTCTTTTAAGACTCACGCGCTCGATCAAGAACTTAGGCTCACCATGGGGCTACCAGCCCACCTTTCGCTTTTCTCGCTCGGCGAGCGTTTCATGCAAGAGCGATTTGATGTAGGTTTGGTATGGCAGACCTTTTTCTTCGGCCTGCTTCCTGGCTAAAGCCAGATCGGCTTCAGGAATTCGCAGCGCAACCACGGGTGTAGCTGTCTTCTTGGAAACCGCAATCCGTTCCAGCAACTTGTCCTTCGTCAACACCTGAGCATCGCCATTTTTCACGGCTGTAAGAAGCTGCTTGCCATGAACGTTGCGGTTTTTGTACCACCATTCCGCTTCTTCCGCTTCGTTGGAAAAGGTGGGTACGGCGCGTTTGACTTGTTTCTTCATTTCTTTTTTCATCGAGACGTCTCCGTGAAGGCCTTCTTGTCTGAAAGAGTGGCCGGGAACGCCGTCACAGCGCGGACTCTGTCAAGGCGAGTCGTCCACACGACAGTCAATAATCGACCTGCGCTCGTCAGGCCCACCGAGCGATATCGCTCTTCGTCATCGATCAATTCATAACTCAGGTCGAGCGGATTGTTGGTTAGCACAGTTTCGAATTCAGCGGTGGTTACCTTGTGGGCCGTAAGATGGTGCCTGTTCTCATCATCCCAATCAAACTAAATCTCCTCATTCAATCTCGGAGTGAATCGCAATGTATGTACATTGCACAGACGGCCAGTAAAAAGCCACACACGAAATTAAACGGAACTTCCGCCCGCGAATTTCCGTTACCCACCACAAGCCAGACGTGCTGGTTCCTGCCGGCAGCCCTGTGCCTACTGATTTGTGTGAACATAGAAGGTAACCCCTTTAAAGAAGCAGGACCTGTGCACGGAAAACTCTGTCTGTTTACGAACAAAAATGGCGCACTGCTGGCGATGGCCTGTCTATCACTGGCGGCCTGTGGCAAGAAGCAGCAAGCCATGAATCCCATGGCCATGATGATGGCGCAAGCGGCGCCGGTACGGGCCGTTGCGGCCAAGTCTACCGATGTTCCATTAACAATTGCGGCTGTAGGAAATGTCGAGTCTATGGCCAGCGTGGATGTCAAATCGCGCGTGGCTGGGCAAATTCTGCGCGTTACGTTTCAGGAAGGCCAGGACGTCAGCAAGGACCAGCTGCTTTTTGAGATCGACCCCGAGCCGCTCAACCGGCAGATTGCTCAGATTCAGGCAGATTTGACGAAGGATGCCGCTCTGGAACAGCAGGCGCATGCCAACGTGGCCAAAGATCAGGCCAATATTAAGCAGACACAGGCGGCGGCCGACCGCGGCATGCAACTCGCCAAGGAAGGAATTTACTCGAAAGAGCAAACGGAGCAGGTAGTGGCAACCAACGCTGCCGGCTTGGCGTCGTTAGCTGCGGATCAGGCTATGGTGGAAAGCGCGGCGGCCTCGATTAAATCGGATCGCGCCCGCTTGGGACAGACGCAGCTTCAGCTGCAGTATACGAAGATCACTGCGCCGATTTCGGGCCGTGCCGGTGCAGTGAATGTGAAGGCGGGGAACCTGATCAAGGACAACGATGTTTCGCTTGTCAACATTCTGCAGATTTCACCTATATACATCAGCTTCGGAGTACCGGAGCAGTTACTCGGCGAAGTGCAGAAATTTAATGCGCAGCAGTCTCTGTTGATTGAGGCCAAGTTGGGCGACTCGGCCAGCATCACGGGTAAGTTGAAGTTTATCGACAACACGGTCGATAACACCACGGGCGCGATCAAATTAAAAGCCGAGTTCCCGAACACAAATCACGCGTTATGGCCGGGCCAGTTTGTCGATGTACAAGCGCGGCTCAGCCTGGAGCACAATCGTATTCTGGTGCCCAGCAGCACCGTCGAGAACGGGCCGCAGGGCAAATACGTATGGGTGATGAACGCGACAGATAAAACTGTTGCCATGCGTCCGGTGAATGTACTGCGGCTGTATAAATCAGGTGCGCAGGCAGAGCAGGCCGTCATTGGCAGCGGCCTTCAGGCGGGCGAAATGGTGGTTTCCGAAGGACAATTGCGTCTGATGCCGGGGGCCAAGGTGCGCGTGCTCGAAAATAACGGAGCGCAGCTGGGTGCGAGTGGGATGCGCCAGGCCGACCCCGGTAACTCCTGAGGAATTGAGATGCAATTTACCGACTTCTTTATCCGGCGCGCCATAACTACGACGCTCATTATGGCGGGTATTCTCGGCTTTGGACTGCTGAGTTATTTCTCGCTTCCGGTGAGCAACTTGCCGGCGGTCGAGTATCCGACCATTCAGATCTCGGCGTCTCTGCCCGGCGCCAATCCCGACGTGATGGCATCGTCGGTGGCCACGCCGCTCGAAAATCAGTTTTCGAACATAGCCGGCATCAACAGCATGTCATCGTCGAGTTCATCCGGCTCGTCGAGCATCACGCTGCAATTCGACCTCAGCCGCAACATCGACGCCGCGTCGCAGGATGTGCAGGCGGCGATCTCGCGGGCGCAGGGCTCGCTGCCCACCAACATGCCTGCCCCGCCCTCGTATTCGAAAGTAAATCCGGCGGAACAGCCCATCCTTTACATCCATCTCAGCTCGCGCACGATGCCGCTGTCGCAGCTTGACCAATATGCCGAACAGTTGATGGCGCGTCGCATGTCGATGGTCAGCGGTGTATCGCAGGTGCAGGTATTCGGCGCGCAGAAATTTGCCGTTCGCGTGCAAGCCGACCCTGCCAAGCTCACGGCGTACCAGGTTGATCTGGAACAGGTGCGCAACGCACTGGCGACCGGCAGTCTGCAGCTGCCGGCTGGATCTCTCTACGGATACACCAAAGCGTACTCAGTCGAATCCGACGCTCAGCTGAACAACGCTGCCCAGTTCAAGCAGCTGATCGTCGCGTACAAGAACGGCGCTCCGCTGCGACTCGGGCAGCTCGGGAACGTGCTCGACAGCGTCAGCAACAACAAGACGAGATTCTGGATTCAGGGTGATCCCAGCATCGTAATCGCAGTTCAGAAGCAGCCCGGTGCAAATACCGTCAAGGTAGCCGACGCAGTCAAAGCGCTGCTCCCGACGCTCAAAGAATCCATACCGGCCGGAGTCGAAATTGGCCAAGCTTTCGATGCCTCTCAAAATATCCGCGAATCGATCGCGGACGTAAAGTTCACGCTGATTGTAACGATTTGCCTGGTTATTCTGGTCATCTTCGTGTTTCTCCGAAATGTATCAGCGACCCTGATTCCGAGCCTCGCTGTTCCGTTATCTCTGCTTGGCACGTTCGCAGCCATGAAGTTGCTCGGCTTTACTATCGACATGCTGTCGATGATGGCCATGACGCTGTCGGTAGGCTTTGTGGTGGATGACGCCATTGTCATGCTCGAAAACATCGTGCGTCACATGGAAATGGGTAAGCCGCGCATGCAGGCGGCGCTCGATGGCGCGCGCGAAATCGGCTTCACCATTGTGTCGATGACCATTTCGCTGGTGGCGGTGTTCATCCCCGTTTTGTTTATGTCGGGAATTATCGGGCGTTTGCTGCGCGAGTTCTCGATTACGATCGCGGTCGCAGTCCTGATCTCGGGCCTCATCTCACTGACGCTGACGCCGATGCTCTGCAGCCGGTTTCTCCGGCACGAGAGCCATCCCACCGGAGCCTTCTACCGCTATACCGAGCGCTTTTTTGAAGGGCTTAACAATCTCTATCGCCGGACCCTGCAGTTCGTTTTGCGGCATCGCCCGGCCACGCTTTTGCTCAGCATCGTGCTGACTGTTGCCACGGTGTACCTGTTCGTCATCATGCCGAAAGGATTCATGCCGACGGTAGATCAAGGTTTTGCGTTCGGCGGGAGTGAGGCGTCGGAAGACACCTCGTTCGACAAAATGATCGGCTTGCAGCAGCAGGTCAATGAGATTCTGCACAAGAATCCCTGGGTGAATATGTACGGTTCCGGCGTCGGCGCTGGTCCTAGCGCGGGTCAAAACCAGGGATTCATGTTCCTGGACTTGAAAGAAGATAAAAAGCGGCCCAAAGTAAACGTCATCATCGGCCAGTTGCAGCAGGAATTTGCCAAGATACCAGGGCTGATGGTGTTTCTCCAATCACCGCCACTGATCGAGCTGGGCCAGAACGAGGGCCGCAGCCAGTATTCCGTTGCCTTGCAGGATGCCGATACCCCGGAACTATATAAATGGGCGCCGGTCCTGGAAGCAAAGCTGCACTCGATTCCGCAGTTGCAGGATATTTTCAGCGATCTTCGTTTGAGCAGTCCGCGATTGGAAGTCCACATCGACCGGAACCGCGCGTTGGCTTTAGGCGTTAATCCGGACGCCATTGCGAACACGCTCTACGATGCGTACGGCAGCCGCAAGGTAACGACGATCACGGCTGCGGCTGATCAATACGATGTGCTGCTAGAGGTGCTGCCCCAGTACCAGCGCGATCCGGCTGCGCTGGAAGGTCTGTACATTCGTTCAAGCGCGAACAAACTGGTCCCGCTCTCGGCGGTGACCGATATGAAGCAGACCGTTGCGCCGCTGAGCGTTAACCACATCGGGCAATTACCGGCCGTCAATTTCCAGTTCAATGTGAAGCCGGGCGTTTCGCTCAGCCAGGCCACAGTGGCCATCGACGAAGCAGCGCGCCAGATCGGAATGCCCGACACGATCAGCTTCAGCTATCAGGGAACGGCAGCGGCCTTCCAAAGCTCGCTGCGCGATCTAGGTATTTTATTGCTGATCGCGGTGCTGGTGATTTACCTGGTTCTCGGTATTTTGTACGAGAGCTTCATTCACCCGATTACCATTCTGTCCGGTCTGCCGGCCGCCGGCATCGGGGCGCTACTGACCCTCTTGCTATTCGGCGAAGACCTGAACTTATATTCGTTCGTCGGTATCATCCTGCTGATCGGCATCGTAAAGAAAAACGCCATCATGATGATCGACTTCGCGCTGGCGGCGGAGCGCAAAGAAGGAAAGTCTCCAGAAGAGGCCATCTTCGAAGGGTGTATTCAACGATTCCGTCCAATCATGATGACCACCATGGCGGCTCTTCTCGGGACGTTGCCGATCGCATTCGGCACCGGTTCGGGTGGCGAAGCCCGACGGCCGTTAGGTATCGCAGTGGTGGGAGGCCTGATTGTCTCGCAGCTGCTGACACTTTACATCACACCTGTGATCTACGTTTACCTGGATCGCTTCACTCACCGGCGCGAGAAGAAGCCGGCAAAGACGGCGGCAGGCGTGTGGCCGGGCGAGAAGAGCCTGGTTCAGCAGTAGTAGCGCTAAGGAAAGGCGAGTAGACCAGCCTGCGGTGGGTGCGCGCGGCGTGCTCCGCGGCATCCACTCCTAACGCCAGCAACTCTTCGAGGAACTCCGGTTCGATTACCGCGAATTCCCTTGCGACGGTTTCAACGCTTCGCTGCTTCCAGTGTTGGCCGAAGTAGCCCGGGTCACCAGACAGTTCCGCAAGAGGCTCAACACGTCCGCCTACCATTACGGTATCTGGATGAAGCTCCAGAATGCCCGCGGCTTCCAGTTGCCACTCTGGATTCGTTAAAGTTAACTCCGGATCGATAAAAGCGACCAGTTCGCCTCGGCGTCTGGTGAGCGCTTGCAGGTGCTCCAGGCTTGCTTGTGGCGAGGTGATGGCGAACGCGCGATGTGCGCCTGGTTTCCTGCGAAAGTGCCAGTGAGCTCCACCGGCAAAGAGCGAGCTTTGCTCCAGCTCGAATTTGGTTCCGTGCGGGTGCGAGTCGAGATATCGCTGCAGAACACGCCGCTGTGAGGACACGATGTAACTTTTTGACGCGTCGTCATCAGCGGTGGAGCTGGCATGCACGCGCCAGCTATAGACGACTTCGGGTATGTGAACGCCGGCGTACCCGGCAATGAGGAAGCGCACGAAGAGATCCCAGTCGGGACTGCCTTCTGTGCCAGCGTCCGAATAAGCGCCAAGAGCGAGCGCCTTCTCGCGGTCGATGACACCAAGGTGGGCGATGTAAGCCGAGTTCAGCAGCAACACCGGATCCCAATCCGGCTTCAAATATGGCTGGTAAAAGCGCGATCCGATTACTTTGTCTTCGTCTGTGTAGAGGAGCGCCGGATAGTTGCGCGACTCCACGGCCGAAGCAACAATCCGTAAAGCATCTGGGTACAGCAGGTCGTCTGCATCCACCGGAAGAATGTAACGGCCGTGCGCTTCTTCCAAACAGCGGCGCATACCCGCTATGATGCCGCCGTTCGATTCCAGGCGAATGAGCTTCACCCACCGATAAGTCTCGAGGCTCTGTAAGGCTTTGCGTAACTCGGGGCGCGAACACCCGTTATCCAACACCACCCACTCGGAAGCGCCGTTCTCATTTTGTACTGCAATTGAGCGGATCAACTCCTGCAGATACTTCACCGGACTGCCATCCCACACCGCAGTGAGAATAGAGAGGAGGCCGGGTTCGGGATTTTCGCTATACTGCTGTTGCCGGTCAAGCAGTCGCTTCGCGATCCAGCGTTGATAGTCACGCGTTTCGCGGTTGGGAAAAAACGCATCTTTGTAACGGCGCAATTTGCCTTTCCAGTAAGCAGCGGCGGTCGATGAAGCGACTGATGGCAGCGAAAACCTCCCCTTGGTATTGTTCTATATTTATGAGCCGCGAAGACCTTTCTGAAGTTGAATCAAAAGCCGCCGACGCCGCTCTCCGGCAGGTGCAGGCCGAGCTTCGAGTATCGCAGCGCCAGCTGCAAAGGCTTCTGGAACTCGTCGACAAGCACCACGGACAGCTGGCCACACACGAATCGTCGATCGCACGCCTCGACCGCATCATAAACGAAATGCTCACCGGGCGCGTATGGCGAACCCTGCGCGCAACGGGCAATTTTGCGAAGCGCCTTGTGCCGGGATTTCAAGCGCCTTCCTCGGACAGCATCGCCCTGAATACCGGGCAACGGTCGTATTTGATGTGCGACGAGCCCAGGCCGACCGACCTCACGCTGCGCAGCGGCAACGTGACCGTGCGTGGCTGGGCTCTGGCACAAGGTGGGGTCGATTCGGTCCAGATCCAAGTGCCAGGAATCTCGACGATCGAGACACGGACTTCCCTCCCACGACCCGACGTGAAAAAGCATCATCCCGATCTCGACAAGACAGGCCGCACCGGCTTTCTGGTTGATCTCGACTCTCTCGAATTGCCGAATGGCCGCCATACCATCACTTTGCGTTTGATGTCCCAAGGGAAGGCTATCCGCGAGACGAGAACCGCAGTCCAGGTCGATCACGAACACGGTTTCGCTTCCGACTACTATCGCTGGATATTCGAGTTCGAAGAGCCCGACGACGAATTGATCGTGCTGAAGCTACCCGGCTTCTCAACTCGGCCGGTATTCAGTATTCTGATGCCCGTTTTCAATACTGATCCTGCGATCTTGACTGCTGCTATTGAGTCCATGAGGGCGCAATCTTACCAAAACTGGGAGTTATGTATTGCCGACGATCACTCGTCGCGCGCCGAAACGCGCTCCATCCTGCAGCGTTTCGCAGTTGAGGATTCCAGAATCAAAGTGGTCTTCAAGACCGAACAAAGCGGCATTTCAAACACCTGTAATGCCGCTTGGGAAAAAGCCACTGGCGATTATGTCGCCTTTCTCGATCATGACGATACTCTCGCGTCACATGCGCTCGCCTATCTCTGCGAAGCGATCGATCGCCACCCCGCTGCTGATCTGCTCTATAGCGATGAGGACAAAATCGACAACAAGAATAAACGGTTCGAACCGTTTTTTAAGCCCGACTGGTCCCCGGACCTGATCCTCTCCGAAAACTACATGACTCACTTTCTCGTTTTGCGGCGCGACCTGGCCGAGCAGACCGGCCGCCTGAATCCCGAATATGACGGCAGTCAGGACTACGATTTGATTCTGCGCGCGTCGGAGCAGGCACAGGAGATCCGTCATGTTCCGAAGGTGCTGTATCACTGGCGCGCCACGGAAGGCTCGACTGCGGTGACACAGGAGAACAAGCAGTACGCACTAACGGCCGCCCAGCGGGCTTTGGAAAGTCATGCGGAGCGCACTCACACTATCGCCCACATCGAAGCCGGCAAAGTGGCGGGCCGCTGGCGTCCCCGCTATGCAATTCCTGACGGCACTCGCGTCAGCATTATCATTGCTTCTGGCGGTAAGCTCGATGTGCTGAAGGACAATCTCGATAGTCTGTTCGGCAAGACTCGCTATCGTTCGTTTGAAGTCGTTGTAATTGACAATTCGAAACAGAACAGCATCGAAGTCTATGTGCGCGGCTTGGCCAGGCAGCAGGCCAACCTGCGTTACATCGACTGGCGCAACAAACCTTTCAATTACTCGGCGATTAATAACATTGCCGCGCGCCAGTGCGATTCGCCCGTATTGCTGTTTCTGAACGATGACACGTCCGTGATCGAGCCCGACTGGTTGGAGGCGATGGTCGAACTGGCTGTGCGTCCGGAAGTCGGGGCGGTGGGCCCCAAGCTGTTGTATCCGGACGGCCGCATTCAGCACGCGGGTGTTGTCATGGGGCTTTACGATAACTGCGGGCATAGCTTCAAAGGAATGGATGGGGCCACGCAACACTATTTCGACCTTCCCGATGTCATTCGCAACGTGAGCGCCGTGACGGGCGCGTGTCTGATGGCCCGTGCCGACGTGTTCTGGCAAGTGGGCGGCTTCGATGAGGTGAAGTTCGCGGTGGCCTTCAACGACATTGATCTCTGTCTCAAAATCGGCAACCAGGGTTATCGCGTGCTCTATACGCCGCACGCTGTTTTGAATCATTACGAAGCGTTTTCGAAGACCTCAAAAGACCTCGTCCCGCATCCGGAGGAAGTCGAAGCTATGCGGCTGAAATGGGAAAGCGTGATCGATGCCGACCCGTACTATAACCCGAACTTGACCCGGAATGACGAAGACTATTCACTCAAAACTCGCATGTGAGTGCAAAAATCGTTAAGCTACAAGTAGAGAGTTTCATGAGCAAAACGGGCGAACGCATTACCCATACCGATTTCGAAGGCCGGACCATCACCGATGCCAATGCGCTGTTGAAAGATCCCAAAGTGCAGGAAACCATTCGCAGGCTATCGAGAAATCGCGCCCCCGGGCCCCGCAAAGGCGAGGTCATATATCTGCGCTACCGCAAGCCAGAATAAATCTGGCAAGTGAATGCCGTACAACCTGCTCCTGCTCCCACTGTTGGGCGGGTATTTGTTTTTTCACATCACCCATTATTTTCGTTTCAGCGCGCAGCGTCTCGACGGCTATCGCCTACTGTTGCAAACAGCCATCGCCGGTACCTGTCTCGCCGCCATCGCCCGCATTCTCAGTCTCCTGTTGGATCTCATTTTCGGGAACAACGTCGTTGAGCGTGCCTGGGCTTTGTTCTCGCCCTTCCCTTTTTCAGGCGCGAGCGCTTTATCTCTCCTTCTCGGCCCCGGAATCGCCCTGATCTGGAACTGTTTTGTCGATCCCGAGGAAGCCAAAGAAATTGAGATCCGCAAACACGGCAGCTCTCTAACCAAGTTGCTGTATCGCGCGCAAAAAGAAAATCTGCTGGTCTCGATCACGCTCGATACTCGCAA
This sequence comes from Bryobacteraceae bacterium, assembly GCA_965277435.1. Taxonomy (GTDB): domain Bacteria; phylum Acidobacteriota; class Terriglobia; order Bryobacterales; family Bryobacteraceae; genus Bog-105. The sequence goes on from OZ255821.1 coordinate 1,649,231, forward strand.
ATGGTACGTCGGCTGGGTCGCCGAATCGCCCAACCTCGATCCCCAGGAGCTTTACTTCCGGCTGCTCCCATTCACCAGCGGTTATCGCGACAGCAACAATCTGGAAGCGATCCGCACCAACTTCTATGAAGACGTGCTGGGCCACGAATCGATGAACCTCAACGATCTTTACATCACGCTGCCGCTCAAGGATGTGAAGACGGCCAACCTGTTCAACGAGAATCTGTATGACGAATATTTCGCAGGGCCAGGCGGGGATGCCGGTGAGGAGTGATGGCCCTCTTTATGCGCCATCCAAACTGTAGCGTCCAGGCCCCGTAATCAAAATGGTAAGAGCCCAGGTGAAAAACAGCAGCGGCAGTTCGCCGCCATGCGGCCCCGAAAGCGCGAGTTTGTGAACTAGCACGAAGGCCGCTCCTGTATTGATGGCCACGATCAGCGCCGCCCAGCGCGCGGCCAGCCCCAGTGCGATCAGCAGTGAGCAAACCACGTCCGAGAGAATAGCGAAGAGCAGCGTCAACTGGCCGCCGATGTGCAGCGGGTCCGGAAAATGCGCGGCCATTTGCGAAAAGTGGACCACCTTCCCCCACCCGTGCAAAATACACAAGCTCAAGCCAAAAACGACACGCAGAATCAATAAACCCAAGTCGTAGTGCCGCGGCAGGAAACTCAACCGCATGAATTTGTTCATGCGTGTCATTGTGCCACTATGCGCGAACATAGCTACTTTCCGTCGCAAAATAGCGTTTTTTGATCAGCTCTGGCATGACGTAGAGGGTTCAAATCGTGTTTGAGCGATGCTTTTCGATTGTTCGAGCCGCTCGCCCGTGAGCGAGGTATCGCCCCGGGCGGCGATGCTCAGGCATTGGCCACCGCCAGGGCTTTGCCGATGTTGATCAGATTGTCAGCCAGCACGCCCAGTCCCACCCAACGCTTCATGCCGTCGATGCCGCGGTACAAGCAGCGCCTCAATCCGTGCCGCCGCTTGGCCACGCTGATGCGTCCCTCGCAGCCTGTACGCCAGCGCTGCGCTTTTTTGAACCAGCGACTCTTTTCCATTTGCTTGCGCTCGGTACTGCGCGTGCTACGGTTCGGCACCGCTACCCATTTCACGCCTTTCTCTTGCACCGCCCGTTCCTGCACCTGTGAAAAATATCCGGCATCCGCCGTTACCAATTGCGGCAATCGCCCGAGTTTGCGCTCGTGCGCTTCCACCGCACCCAGCAGTAACTCGCGGTCACTCGGCCTCTCGTCGAAAACCTCGTAATGCGTGATGATCTGGTTCTCAGCTTCCTGCAACTGCACCAGCTTGCCGAACTCGGTTGGTTTGCTCGCCTTGCCCTTGCGGATGATCTCGGTGTGCGGCTCAAACATGCTCACGATCTTGCCCGGCAACTGCGTCAGACCGTCGAAGATGCGCGCCCTAGTCTGCTTCACTACCTGCCGCACACGCACCGCCATCGTCGATAAGCTCTCGCCAAGAGCCCGCAGTCCTTTCTTCCGTGGCGCCGACATCCCCTCTATCTCCACCATCACGCGCTTGGCGTCGTTAAGAATCTGCCGCGACATGCGGAGCAACTCACGATACTCTTTCTTGCGCATCTCCTCGCCTTCAGGCCCTCTATGCCTGCTGGCCGTCGCGATCGCCACTACGCGCTTGTTCACGCTCCGCATTCGGTTCCGCACCTTGCGCGTCAGCTTGCCCCCGCTCTGTTGCTCAATCTTCCTCATCGTTCGCGTCATGACCCGCGTGCCGTCTCCGAGCAGGCTGGAGTCGGTGGGGTAATGAATGTTGGTCTCCACCACTGTTGTGTCCACACGCATCTTGCGGCCTCGCACTGCACCTTTTTCTTGCGCCATCGCCACCAGGCGCTCATGCAATTTCGCAATTACCTCGCCGCCCAGTACTTGTGCAATGCGAGCTAACGTCTTCGCGTCAGGAACCTTGCCCAGTCCGATGCGGGTGAAATCCCGATATGCCAGGTTCATCTTCACCTCGCGTTCCAGCGTGTCAAAGCTCCAGTTCCGTACATGCTTCAACAACAACAGACGCAATGCCATCTCGGCGGGTGTTTGCGAGCGACCGCGTGTGGTGCTGTGCTTGTGACGCTCGCCCTGAGCTTCGTAAACCAAGTCGACGAGTTCCTCGTCCTCCAGAAGCTTGTCGGCTTCCACCATCCAAGGCTCCCAAAGAGCACGCACATCTTCGTTCACTACACCTTCCCACAGCGTCCATTGGCCTTGTTTGCGTCGGGTCATAGCCTATCGTAAAAGCCTTCTGAAACAAGATCAATACTAAATGTTTCAGCACCAAATTCCCTCCTGACCTGTTCATTGGCGTACACCCGAACACTCATTTTTGCGACGGAAAGTAGCTAAATGCGTCTGCGCTGTTTAGGGGTAGTCTGTCTGGCGGTGGGTATCTGTTTTGGACAAGAGCACGCCGGTCAAACACGAATCGAAGTGACCATTAACGGCCAGCAGCAACCGCTAAACGGACACTTGATCGTCGCGCTCAGCAAAGACGACAAAACCGAGCCCCGCTTTCAGATTGCCGAGACTTATGAATCGGCCCAGGCGTTCGGTCTGGATGTGGAACATCTCTCACCGGGCGAGCCGGTGGTAATCGATGCAAGCGCCGCTGGTTACCCTCTCGAACACCTCTCTGACTTGCCCGAGGGAGATTACTTCGTGCAGGGAGTCTTCAACGTCTACGATCAGTTTCGTCTGGCTAACGGCGCGGTAGTGGAACTGCCGCCCGATCATGGCGAGGGCCAGCAATGGAACGAAAAACCTGGCAACCCGTACTCGAAGCCGGTCAAAATTCATCTGGGCCGGAACTCGCCCACTGGGCGCCTGGTGCTCGATCAGGTAATCCCGCCCGCTTCTCCCGATCCGGTCGAAGAGATTAAGAAGAACGGTGCGGACAAATGGCTCAGGCACCTGCAGATTCGAAGCGCGAGTTTGTCTAAATTCTGGGGCCGCGATGTGCTGGTAGGCGCATGGGTACTGTTGCCCGATGGCTGGAGCGAACACCCGGATGCGCATTATCCACTGGTCGTCTACCAAGACCATTTCCACGCCGGATTTACCGCAGGCGTTCCGTTTCATACCACTCCTCGCAAAGACGATTCGAAAACCGGGAAGCAGAAAATCGACTACGGCTACAAGTTCTTTCAGGACTGGACTTCCGGCCGCCTGCCGCGCGTGATTATTCTTTACGTACAGGATGCGAACCCGTATTACGACGACTCCTACAATGTCAATTCGGCGAATGTGGGTCCTTATGGGGATGCTTTGACGGAAGAGGTGATCCCGCAGATTGAGAAGCAGTTCCGCGCCATCGGCCAGGGCTGGGCGCGCGCTACTTATGGCGGCTCGACTGGCGGTTGGGAATCACTGGCCTCGCAAATCTTTTACCCCGATTTCTACAACGGCGTCTGGTCGAGCTGCCCGGACCCGGTCGACTTTCACGCCTACCAGAACGTCGATCTTTACCATGACAAGAATGCTTATTTCCGGGCGGGCCTGTTCGGCAGCATTCCGATCGCGGAGATGCGCGAACCGGATGGCTCGATTGTGGCCGAGATGGAGCCCGCCAATCGCCGCGAATTCGTGTTTGGAACGCGCGGGCGATCCGCGGAGCAGTTCGATATCTGGCAAGCTGTATTCTCGCCCGCCGGGCCGGATGGCTATCCAAAACCGGTCTACGACAAGCGCACCGGAGCGGTCGATCCGGCCGTCGTTCGCTACTGGCATGACCACTACGACTTAACGTCGATCCTGGCGCGCGACTGGCGCACATTGGGACCGAAACTCGAAGGCAAGCTGCATCTCGCAGTGGGCGACGGCGATACCTGGTTCCTGAACAACGGCGTCCATCGTCTGGAGCAGACCTTGCGGGCCACGCAAAACCCGCACTCCGACGCCACCTTCGATTACGGACCCGGCATGCCGCACTGCTACACCGGCGAGCCGAACGTACCGATGAGCATCTCAGGCCCGACCGAGGTGCAGCGGGTGTTGCCGGAGATGGTCGACCATATGTTGAAGACAGCACCGCCCGGAGTGGATGTGACTAGTTGGCGGTACTAGTGTGTTCGTGCAAATCGGAGGGTCCTGAGTTGATGGGTCACAGAAATAAGCATTAGAGTCTTGACTTAGGCCTTTGAAGGCCTCCATAATCGGAACAAAGAGAGAAGAAGGGCCACAGGCGCTACCTTGCTGCCCTCTCCTGTTGGTTATTTACATAGGGTCGCTGTTTTAGGTTTAGACGAGCTTTTCGCGTGTACAGCGAATCTCACTTCGAACCCGTTTCTAACTAGCCAAAGAACGACTAGTATTAAGACTATGTCTGTGATGCTTGGCATTTAAGACGAAACTCGGAGCATCTTCGAAATGCTCCTTCGCTCTTCTGTCTCCTTTCTATCTCTTGCACTAAGAGGAAAGTCGGTTGGTATAGGAATAGTCCTTCCTCTATCATCTCGAGAATGGCACAAAGAAGCGCTCAGATCAAGATAAGTCCTTTCTTTACAACTCCTGTCTAGCATAGAGGCGCAGAAGTGAACGTGATGAAACGACAAGTATTTAGCATGCAAACTTAAAATTGCTTAATAACTATACTGCCTACAAAGTTGGGCAACGAGAGCCTAAGACTTAAGCCCAGGCATTCTTTCTTTCGAGGGGAGCGGATTGAGGCAAAAGTAGTCCGCTACTGGCAGAAGAAGATTATCTCTGGCCCTTCTAGTCTCAGCATGTCCAAGCCGGAGCGAGCAAATGTAAGAACCGGAGTTTTGCTGATTTTTTTTGCTCGGTATCTATCCAATTGGACGCACACTGGAAACAGATTAAAGCAGATACTGCGCCGCTCACCGGAATGACTGCTAATTGTTGGGCCGCTACCGACTCCTATCGAAACGTATGTAAGATTTTGAAGAGAGATTGGTAGCGCTAAGGGGAATCGAACCCCTATTTAAGCCTTGAGAGGGCTCTGTCCTAACCGTTAGACGATAGCGCCACGTGCCGGTCCAGAGATTAGTATAGCGAGAGCGGGCTCAACGAGGCACGTGGCTGCTACAGCGCTTCAGGCATCGGTAAATGCGATTTGCTCAGCGCTTTGGCAATTATGTTAACGGAATCTGGTTCACTGACGGATTTGGCGACCGAGGTCTCCAGAATCAGCATGCTGCGCGCTCGCTCCAGCATCTTCTTTTCGCGGAACGACAAGGGCTTGGACATCTGGATCAGCACCAGCGCCTTGAAGACCTCCGCAATCTCCAGAAGACTGCCGCCGCGCATCCGGTCGGAGTTCTCTTTGAACCGGTCCTTCCAGTCGTGGGCACAAGACGGATGTCCAGCTGCCAGGTAATTTAGAACTCGTGTGATCTCACTGCATTTCGTGACCTTCCTGAGGCCTAGATCGCCCACGTGGGAGAACGGCACCATCACGGTCATACTGCTGGGAGCAAGACGAAGAAGATAGAAGCGCTCCTGCTGCGTTCCGAAAGAACGGGAACTGATATTTTCGATTGTTCCGACGCCGTGGTTTGGATAAACCACTTTTTCACCGACCTGGAAGGTCATGCATGGACCCCTTTTCTCGCTAAGGTAATCAGTTGGAATTAATACAACCCAAAGGAATATTAAACCTGCGTGAAGAATTCGTCAATAGAAAAATATGTTGTCCACTCCCGGCGGGGTAGTGTATAGCTAATCTACGAGTAAATCCTTGTCCGGAAAGGCCGAAAATGAAAGGCAGCACGAACCTGAAGTGCTTCGGCTGAACCTGCAACATTAAGGCGGGTTGCCAAATAAACAACTCCGCCCTTACCCCTGACAATCCGGTATCGATTAGAGAATGTTCGCGGACCAGTTTTCCAGAATCGCCTTCACTTTCTGGCAGAATTGATCGGCGAGCGCCCCGTCAATCAGCCGGTGATCGAAAGTAAGCGCAAGATGAGCTTGCGAGCGGATCGCGATCGCATCGCCTTCAACAACCGCCGGTACTTTTTCCACTGCTCCCACACCTAGAATCGCGACTTGCGGCTGGTTGATGACTGGGGTAGCAAAGATGCTGCCAAAGCTCCCAAAGTTAGTAATCGAAAAAGTGCCGCCTTGGACTTCGTCAGGCTTTAGCTGACGCGAGCGGGCGCGGGTGGCGAGATCCACGATGGCGCGCTGCAACCCGGAGACGTTGCGTTCGTCGGCATTGCGGATGACTGGAACGATCAAGCCGCCCTCGAGTGCTACGGCGATGCCGAGATTGATGTCGCGGTAATACACGATGTTCTTGCCATCGAGCGAGGCGTTGAAGATGGGGAACGCGCGCAGCGCTTCGGCGGTAGCGGCCGTCACGAAGGGAAGGAAGGTCAGCGAAAAACCGTTTCGAGCCTGAAACTCGGTTTTGCTTTTTTCTCGCAACTTCACAATCTTTGTCATGTCGACGCGGTGCACCGTCGTGACGTGAGCCGAGGTGTGTTTGCTCATGACCATGTGTTCGGCGATCTTCTGCCGCATGGTGCTCATCGGCTCGGTGCGAACTCGCGCGGACTCAGCCAGGGGCAGGGGGGCGGCCACTGGTGCAGCGGCGGTTGAACTGGGCGGCGCCGGTGGAGGCGCGGCAGCAGGCTGTTGCGGCGGTGCGCTGTAAGTTTTGGCCGCCTGAGAGGACATGTATGTTTCTACGTCGGCCTTGCTGATCCTTCCTCCTGCCCCTGTTCCTTTCACCTGAGAAAGATCGATATTGTACTCACGCGCCATTTTGCGTACCAGCGGCGATAAAGGCCCCTGGTCTTCGTTGCCATCCGGCTGAGCCGAGCTGGGCGGCGGCGCGGTGGGGGTGGCCGCCTGTTCTGCCGAGGGCGGTGGCTCGATCGGGTAGGGCCCAGCAGCTGCGGGCGCTGGCGTCGATGGGGGAGGGGCGGCCTGGGTCCGATTCTCCGGTGCGGCAGCCGACGGGCCAACGTCCGTGGCGGGTGGCGTGGAGACAGGTTGCGGCTCTTCTTTCGCGGGAGGCGCGGTTGCGGCGCCAGCCGAAGATCCATCTCCGATGCGAGCCACAATCGAGTTGATGGCGACCGTGGTGCCTTCCTGCACTAGCACTTCACTCAAAACTCCCGCCACAGGCGCCGGAATTTCGGTGTCGACCTTATCGGTGGATATCTCGAACAGCGGTTCATCGCGTTCGATTTTCTCGCCGGGTTTCTTAAGCCAGCGCGTCAGCGTACCTTCGGTAATACTCTCGCCCATCTGGGGCATCACGACGTCAATCATCGAATCTCCTGCATTTCTGCGTTTGCCATCACCAGCTGATAGCCGAAAATTTCTGCGAACGATGCCGCCAGCGCATCCGTCACCGCGTCGCGACTGGCGAAGCAGCCCAGAGAACGAAGCGAACAGACTGGCTTGGTCAATCCACAGGGAACAATGTATTTGAAATAGGAAAGATCAGTGCTTAAGTTCAGAGCAAACCCGTGGGACGTAATCCAGCGACTGATATGAATCCCTACCGCGGCGATTTTTGCTCCGTTCACCCAAACACCTTCATAACCACGCTGCGGAATTCGCTCCGCTTTGACCCCGAATGTATCCAGGGCGTTAATCAATGCCTGCTCGAGGCCTACAAAGTAGGCATGTACATCGCGCTTCCATTCTCGCAAGTCAAGGATCGGATATCCCACGATTTGCCCCGGACCATGATAAGTTACATCGCCACCGCGATCGGTCTCGACAAACTCTATCCCGGAGCGGCTGAGGATGTCAGGGCTGGCTAGAACGTTCTGCTCTTTGCCGTTTCTACCAATGGTTACGACGTGCGGGTGCTCGACAAACAGTAATGTGTCGCAGCCCTGGCCTTGTTTTCGCTCGTTAACCAAACGCATTTGCTCTCGGTAGGATTGCGCGTAGGACAGGCGGCCGAGATCCTGCACCGCCAGAGGTCTCTTCATCGAATTTTGCTCTAGACGTTGATAGCCAGTCCGTAGACGTTGTTGAATGCCTCGCCGATCGCCTCGTAGATGGTGGGATGGGCGTGAATGGTCGACATCATGCTTTCGACGGTCGCTTCTGATTCCATCGCCGTAACGGCTTCCGCAATCAGCTCAAATGCTTCCGGGCCGATGATATGCACACCCAAGATTTCGCCCAGCGTCTCTTCGGCGATGATTTTGACGAAGCCTTCATGCTTGTCGAGAATGGTGGCCTTGCTATTGCCGACAAAGGGGAATTTGCCGACTTTGACCTTGAAACCTTGTGCGCGCGCCTGCGCTTCGGACAAGCCAACGCTGCCGATGCCGGGATCCGTGTAAGTAGCGCCTGGAATCCGATTGCGATTGATGGGGCGCACGGGTTTGCCGGCGATAGCGGCCACCGCGACCATACCTTCGGCCGTTGCCACATGTGCCAGTTGCGGAGTGCCTGCCACGATGTCGCCAATAGCGTAGAGATTGGGCTCATGCGTACGTTGATACGCATCCACCTTGACGAAGCCCCGATCCAGCTGCGCCTGAGTGTTCTCAAACCCGACGTTTTCCGTATTGGGCTTGCGACCGACGGCTACCAGGAGCTTCTCGAACTCCATCTCTTCTTTGTTGCCGTTCGCAAGCGTGGCTGTCAGGCTGACGCTGTTCGCATTTTTGCGAATGTTTTCTGCCTTTGTGCCGGCTTCAACCCGGATGCCCGTCTTTTTAAAATGTTTTTCGAGCTCCTTCGAGATTTCCTCATCCTCCACCGGCACCAGCCGGGGCAGCATCTCAAGAATGGTTACCTTCGATCCAAAGCGGTTGAAGATGGATGCGAATTCAACGCCTACGGCTCCAGCGCCAATAATTCCAATCGACTTCGGTACCGCCGGGATGTCAAGAATTTCGATATTGGTGAGAATGAGGTTCTGATCCGACTGCATCCCGGGAAGCATCCGGGCCTCGGAGCCTGTTGCCGCGATGATGTTTTTGGCTTCGATTGTCTGTGTTCCTTGAGCGTCACTTACCTCGATACGACCGCCTCCCAGCAGCCGCGCATCGCCTTTAAGAACATCGACTTTGTTCTTACGCATCAGGAAATCGATGCCCTTCGAATGCTTAGAAACGATCTTATTCTTGCGGTCCAGTACTCGCGGATAATCCAATTGCGGATCTTTGCATTGAATGCCCTGGGCAGACGAATCTTTGAAATAGTCCCAGACGTCGGCTGTATGTAGCAAGGATTTTGTCGGAATACAACCGACCAGGAGACATGTTCCACCGAGCCGCGCCTGGCGTTCGATCAAGGCTGTTTTCAGACCATATTGGCCAGCTCGAACAGCAGCGGAATATCCACCTGGTCCGCTGCCAATTACCACCACATCGTAAGTCATTTACGACTCAAGTGTAGCATCTAAGCCTTATTTTACAGGCACTTCGGAGGTCTGGACGGTTTTGACTCCCCGCCAGAAGCCCGCCTCAAATCGCCTCCGGCGGGAGTGCAACATCGTTTACTGTTACCGAGTGCCCGTTCGCTACGTATCATGAATATAGGTATGCGTTCGACCTTCGGCATGGCGGCGGCACTGATCTGCGGGCTGGCTTCGTTTGCCGCCGGTCAGTCGGATTCTCCGGCACATGCATCGCCGACCGCGAAGAGACAGGCACCCCCCGGCACCTTACGGAATGTCGTCGTGAAGGGCAATCAACTTTATCCGGCAGCCGGCATCGTGAAACAGAGCGGGTTAACGCTTGGGATGCGCGTCGATCCTGCCATTATCAGCAACGCTCGCGGCAAGCTCCAGTCCACTGAGCTCTTCAATGATGTCTCATACGAATACCGGACTGGCCCGGGCGCTTCGCCCGCCTACGATGTCACATTTCAAGTGGTCGAAAACGCACAAGTGTTTCCCATGCGTTTCGAGCGCCTGAACATGCCTGAAAAGGCCGTACGCTCGTGTCTGGAAAAACAAGTTCCTCTGTATTCGGACCGCATTCCCGGCACCGAGGGTGTTCTGCACCGTTACACGGCGGCCCTGGAAGAATGTCTCGGACATCCCAAGGGCGGCGCAAGCGTAAAAGCGGTGATCTCAAACGACGACCCGCAGCAGCTTACCGTGCTGTTTTCTCCCGAGACACCTGCCCCTACCATTTCGCAGGTATTCGTATCAGGCAATCAGGCTGTCGATACCGGAACCATTCTTCGGGCCGTTAACCAAATCGCCGTAGGGGTGCCGCTCTCCGATACGCGGCTCAAGATGATCCTTGAGGGCACCATCCGCCCGCTCTACGCCGCCAAAGGCTACGCGGCGGTCAGCTTCCCCAAGGTAGAAACGGAGCCCTCCAAAACCAACCTGGGGATGATCGTGAAAGTGCAGATCCAGGATGGTCCGCTGTTTCGATTTGGCTCGATTCGATTTCGCGGCAACGGCTTGGACGAGGACGAAATTCGCTCGACGATTCCGTTTAAAACCGGGCAGGCCTTTAATGGGGACCAGATCGACAGTTTTCGACTGGATTTAACCCACAAGATGAGGCGGCGCGGTCTCTTGGACACGAGCATCACCACCGACGTTCACCCGGACGATACAAAGCGCGCGGTCGATATCATCTACAACGTGACCCCCGGTTCGCCTTACAATTTCCAGAAGCTGGACATTGAGGGGCTGGACGTTACCACCGAACCTGTGATCGCGCGGCTTTGGGGCGAAAAACAGGGTCACCCCTTCAATCCCGACTACCCGGATTTCTTCCTGAAGCGAGTGCAGCAGCAGGGCTTATTCGACCACTTGGCGGACACCCGGTCCGATTACACGGCCGACGCTTCTACCCACAATGTGACCGTGCACCTGTATTTCAAGGGCGGCAAATCACAACAGGAAAAGACAAAAGAAAAGCAGGACGAAAAAGAAAAACATCAAAGTGACGGGAGCTGGAGCCCTTACTGAAGCGGAGGCTGCCCTTCATGTCCGATGTGCGTGATCCTAACAACTCTGTGCCGACCATTGCTCTATTAGTTCGAGAATAAGAGCAGAGAGACGTGTAACCGCATCACCGACATCGGAGGCTGGGAAACCATGAACAATGCGATTGCGGAGTTTCTGACAGCTAAGTAAAGACTCAAACTGTGCGATGTTCAACTCGCCCTGCGAATACAGCTGGCGGATCACAATTGACGGCGCGAGTCGATCCACGGGCAGTGCGACACAACGGGCTCGAAAACGTGTCATCCGCTCTAAGGCAATCCAAAGGATCAAATACGCAGCTTGATTCTCTCCCGTACCCGACAGGCGGCGTGCATCTTCGACTCGGCGTACAAGTTCCTCCCATGAGAACTGTTCCTCGCCTTCCGAGGGCAAACCAAGAGCCAAGAAGTCATCTGCCGTGATCAAAACAAACCGCCAGCCTTGGTGCCGCTTAACCTCCTCGACAGGTGGACGCAACTGGTCGAAGGAAATCCTCTGTGCCTGAGTCTTGACTTCTATTATTGCTGTCAGATCTCCCTCCCGAGTGATTAGGTCAGGCCGATAACCTCCTAGATCGAAAGGAAGTGCGCTCGATTCTGGCTCAACGAGGACTTCATACCCGTGGTCCCGATAACGGTTCGCCACGTCATTGAGAAGAGCCTCCTCCCCCTTCTCGCTCAAATCGGTCCTAGATATTCCTCCAACGTTTTGGAATTGCTCACTTGGACGTACACACACTCCTGTCTTGATGCGATTCCGGCCACGACTAAGATCGGAAGCCGTGTGAGTTCGAACGCGCCGTTTAGTGATCTTCTGTGACTGTCAACATCTGATATCAGCGAATCGTCCGAAAAGACTAATCCAACGAGGGCATCCTGAATTGGTTTCACGATGTTGTCGATATCGGGAGGTGAAAGATCGCAAAATCCTTCCATGCTGCAAGATTAGATCGCTTCGCCTGCAGTGACAAAGGACGTCTCGGAATTAAAAATTCCACTTTCACCGCCTTTGTAGTGTTCTAGATTCGGCTAAATAGTCGACACGTTGAGCGGTGAAACCATCGTACCCCAAACATAGAGGCATTCCGGGCTTGTGCCCTAGCTCAACCGAACTGATCGGTTCTGCAAGTGACATCTCTCCTGAAGCCTTAAAAGCGGGTTAGAAAATGAGCGCCTGTATCGCGGGACAACTACCCGTGTTGTCGACGTTTCGCGAAGTGACTGGCGGAAGAGGATCAAACCCATCCGAAAAGCCCAATGCAAAACCACAACGGCTTAACTTAACACGGCTGCGTGAGCCGCGCCACAATGGCATCGGCGTCATAGACACAGCCACCCCAGATACCGCCGCTCGCCTGCTGCAGCGCCGCCCAGAGCCGTGTGTCCTCGGGCAGCAGGGGATCTACCCGTAAATCGTCGCGTAAATCGCGCTCGATTAAGCGCCTGCGGCCCTCTTCGGCTGAAAACACTGCGCCAGCTTCGCCGATAAAATTCACTGTGCCTTCTAATTTGTTGCGGTCGACTACGATTTCGAGCAAGTCGCCGTCGAGCAGCTTGCCAACCGGCCCACCCGCCAGCGCTTCCGGCGAAACGTGACCGATGCAGGCGCCGGTCGACACGCCGCTGAAGCGCGCATCGGTGATCACCGCTACGTGCTTGCCGAAAGGCAAATGCTTCAAAGCCGAAGTGATTTGGTACGTCTCTTCCATGCCTGAGCCCATCGGTCCGCGGCAGATCAAGACGATTATGTCGCCTTCCTGAATACGGGACTCTTTGATGGCGGTGATCGCGTCGTGCTCGCTTATGAAGACACGCGCCGGGCCGCGTTTGCGGTACACACCGTCTGGATCGACGACTGCCGGATCGATAGAGGTTGCCTTCACAACGGAGCCTTCCGGAGCCAGATTGCCATGAGGGAAACAAACGGTAGAGGTAAGGCCTCGTACCCGGGCGCGATCGGGCGAGAGGATAACGTCATCGGCATCAACACTATCGAGTTCCTGCAGTTGTTCGCGAAATCGCGCTCGCCTTTCGCATTGTTGCCACCAGTCGAGCACCACGCCCAGCTTTTCGCCTGAGGCGGTGAGCGCGTCGGTATGCAGCAATCCGGCCTGTCGCAAATGGAGCATCACCTCCGGCACGCCGCCGGCCAGAAACACCTCTACCGTCGGGTGATTCCGTGGACCATTGGGCAGAGCATCCACTAAACGGGGTACGCTTCTGTTGACGCGGTTCCAGTCCGCCACTTCCGGCCGCTTCAGTTTCGCCGCGTGAGCAATGGCGGGTATATGAAGCAGCAGATTGGTCGAGCCGCCAAACGCCGCGTGGACGGTCATGGCGTTTTCGATAGCCTGCGGCGTAATGATGTCGCGTGTGCGCAGATTAAGCTCGAGTAACCGCAGCAGAGCTCGCGCCGTGCGGCGGCCCATATCGAGCCAGACCGCTTGCCCGGAAGGCGCTAGTGCCGCGTGCGGCACCGTCAAACCAAGCGCCTCGGCCACTACCTGCGACGTAGCCGCCGTACCCAGGAATTGGCAGCCACCACCCGGCGAGGCACACGCCCGGCAACCCGCCAGCGCCGCCTCTTCGAGCGATATTTTGTTATGCGCGAACCGCGCCCCGATACTCTGTACCTTACCGGCGTCCTCGCCATGCTCGGGCATCAGAGTGACGCCGCCGGGCGCCAGCACACAAGCGAAATCGAGCGTGCCTGCCAGCGCCATCATCATGGCGGGCAGTCCTTTGTCGCAGGTCGCAATGCCGATCACCCCGGCTCGGGTGGGTAAGGAGCGGATCAAGCGTCGCAGAACGATGGCGGCATCATTTCGGAACGGCAGCGAATCGAACATGCCCGGCGTGCCTTGCGTGCGCCCATCGCAAGGATCGGTGCAGGCGCCGGCAAACGGAATGGCTCGATGCGCGGTCAGTTCGCGCGCCGCTTCCGCCACCAGCAAGCCCACTTCCCAGTGGCCCGTGTGATAGCCCAGCGCAATCGGCTTTCCATCCTCGGCACGGACGCCACCGTGCGTGCTCAAAATCAGCACCTGCTTGCCGCCGAGAGCCTCGGGGGCCCACCCCATACCCGCGTTTTGCGTCAAGCCAAACAGGTTTCCGGAGGGTTGCTCGATCAGCATCTCGGCCGTGATCGGGAGCGCCCCTTCCGGACCTCGCGCATGTGTCTGGACGGCGTAGATCCCGCTATTTTTCGAATCGATTACGCTTCTAAAATCCATGGGAGAAGAGCGAGAGAGCTACACTCAAGGCTTCCTTTTGCCCGATGAAAACCGGCGACCATCCTACGGTAGCTATTTATCCCGGCTCATTCGATCCGGTCACGAATGGCCACCTCGATCTGATCACCCGCAGTGCGCGTCTCTTCGATCACCTTATCGTAGCTGTCCTCAGTAATTCACAAAAGCAATGCCTTTTTTCGGTCGAAGAACGGATGTCGATGTTGCGCGAGATTACGCAGCAACTCCCGAACATCGCAGTTGGCTCATTCGACGGCTTGCTGGTCGATTATGCCGGCGAGCAGGGCGCCACCGCCATCGTGCGCGGCATCCGTGCCGTTTCCGACTATGAAAGCGAACTGCAGATGGCGCATTTGAATCGCCGTCTGCGCCCGGAAACCGAGACAATTTTCCTGCCCGCCACCGCGGAGTATTCGTTTATCAGTTCGCGCATGATCAAAGAAATTATTCACTTGGGCGGCGACGTAACGCAATTTGTTCCACAGTCCGTGCTAACGCGCCTGCACTCAAAACTCGAACGCTAAAAACGCTACATTGAAAAGGGAACACCATGCTAGCTACTGCGGAGATCGCCGAACGTATTTCGACCATCAGTGTCTCTTCCACGATGAAAGTGGCGGCCGATGCTGACCGCCTTCGTCGGGAGGGCGCGGACATCGTTGATTTCGGCGCCGGCGAGCCGGATTTTCCCACCCCGGGCAACATCAAACAGGCCGCCGTTGCAGCCATCGACGCTAACTTCACCAAATACACCAATACCAGTGGAACGCCTGAATTGCGAGCCGCTATTTGTGAACGGCACCGGCTCGATTTCGGCACGAACTATGCGCCATCGGAATGCCTAGTGACGGTAGGCGGCAAGCACGCCATTTTTAACCTCATGCAGGCCTTGTTGAACCCCGGCGACGAGGTCATCATTCCGGTGCCTTACTGGGTTACCTATAAGGACGTGGTCAACTACGCGGGAGCGACCTGCGTTTTTGTCGAGACCGCCGAACAGCACGGTTTTGAGATTACGGCCAAGCTGCTTGAGCCACACATTTCGCCCAAGACGAAGCTCGTCATCATTAACTCGCCTTCCAACCCGAGCGGAGCCGTAATTTCGCAAGCCGAGTTCCGCAAGATCCTGGAGCTGACCAACAAACACAATCTCTATCTGATGACAGACGAGTGCTACTGCCAGTTTGTCTATGGAGACAAGCCGTTCTCGATCGCGGCGGTTTCGGGCGCAAAGGATTCCGTTCTGGTCGCAGGTTCGCTTTCGAAGACCTACGCCATGACCGGGTGGCGCGTCGGTTTTGCACTAGCTCCCGCGCCGATCATCAACGCCATGGCCAAGCTGCAGAGCCACTCCACGTCCAATCCGACCTCGATCGCGCAAAAGGCCGGACTGGAAGCGATGGTCGGGCCGCAGGAATCCGTTGGCGAGATGTTGGCCGAGTATCGCGGGCGTCGCGACTTCGTTGTAGAGCGGCTTCGCCAAATTCCCGGCGTCACCATCGGCACCCCCAAGGGTGCTTTTTACGCCTATCCAAATATTTCTGTCGCTTACGGAAGCGGTGCTGTGAGGAACTCCATGCAATTCGCAACCAAACTGCTCGAGCAGTCACACGTTGCTGTTGTGCCCGGTGAGGCGTTCGGCACCAATGATCATGTCCGCATCTCTTACGCAACATCGCGGACCGAACTCGAACGTGGTCTCGATCGCATCCACAAGTTCATCGACGGATTACGCGCGTAATCGCTGAAGTTCGTGCAGCGGCCAGCACGCGAGAGTATAGAATTCTTGAGTCAAGCCATGAATCTCATCCGCCCGTTGTTGTTTACCCTGTTCGTGGGTCAGGCCGCGCTCGCTGCCAACCTGACCGGGCACTGGTCCACGAAGATGCCCGGAGGCGGTGGTCCGCCGCGCGAGACATCGCTCTTCCTCAACGCGGCCGGTGACACGCTGTCCGGCTACATGTCTGTGCGGGATGAGAACCAGGCCATCAGCAATGGAAAAGTTACCGGCGACAACTTTTCGTTCGATGTCGTGCGTGACAATTTTGGCGAGGAACAGCGCTCTACCTACACTGGCAAGATCGAAGGCGACGCCCTGACCTTGCAATTTCCATCGCGTGAGGATCGTCCCGGGCGTCAACTACACTTGCAACACGTTTCGTCGGAGGCTCCTGGCCCGATGCCGGAGGCTCCTAAGAAAGTGTCGCTGCCCGCAGCCGCACCGGTGCCTTCGAATGGACTCGCCAAAACTCCGCCCATGGGTTGGAACAGCTGGAATAAGTTTGCCGGGAAGGTCACGGATCAATTGATTCGCGAGACGGCCGATGCCATGGCGACCAACGGCATGAAGGATGCCGGTTACGTTTACGTCAACATCGACGACACCTGGGAAGCTGGCCGCGACGCGCAAGGCAAAATTCAAACAAACTCAAAATTTCCCGACATGAAGGCGCTGGCCGATTATGTCCACGGCAAAGGCCTCAAGCTCGGCATTTACTCGTCACCCGGTCCTAAGACTTGTGCCAATTTCGAAGGCAGCTACGGACACGAAGAGCAGGACGCAAAAACCTACGCCGCCTGGGGGATCGATTATCTGAAGTATGACTGGTGCAGCGGATCGCAGGTCTATGATTACCACTCAATGCCCGCCGTTTACGCCAAAATGGGCAGGGCGCTACAAGCCACCGGCCGGCCCATTGTCTACAGCCTCTGTCAATACGGCGTCTTCAACGGGCCGCATTGGGGCGAGAGCGTTGGCGGCAATCTCTGGCGTACTACCGGCGATATCAGCGATAACTGGAAATCTATGTCGCACATCGGCTTTGAACTACAACTCGATCTTGGTTACTATGCGGGACCCGGGCATTGGAACGATCCTGACATGCTGGAAGTCGGCAACGGCGGCATGACCGATACCGAATACCGCACCCATATGAGCCTCTGGAGTTTGCTGGCCGCTCCGCTGCTGGCCGGTAACGATCTGCGACAGGTAACGCCCGCGATCATGGAGATTCTGACCAACAAGGAAGTGATCGCCATCGATCAGGATGCACTCGGGAAACAGGCACAGCGCTTATCCAAAAATGGCGATCTGGAGGTCTGGGCGCGTCCGCTCACCGGCGGCTCGGAAGCGGTTGGCCTATTTAATCGAGGCGCCGCCTCCGCGAAAGTCACTGCCCGCAAGTCGGACTTAAAGATCAACGGCGATTATTCTGTGCGCGATCTATGGGCTCACGGCGATCGCGGTAAATTCGGCGATGCCTTTTCGGCGGATGTGCCGTCGCATGGCGTCGTACTCCTGAAGCTACAACACGCCCAATAGGCGGAAAGTTACCGGGTAATTCGTCGGGCCTTAGTTCCTTACCGGAAGAGACGAGGCGGCTCTTTAGGAGATCTTTTCTTCGGGGGCCGCGTTCTCGCCCCATATTTCGTCCGTATCGAAAGACAGGGATTCCGGAAAGCTTCCAATCGGTAATCCGGTCTCGAACGAGGCTAATTGCCGTGCGTCCGCATAAGCCTTCCGGAAATCACCGCCCTCTGGATTGAGCATCGGACGAAGACTAGGGCTTTCTTCGATCAGCTGTGAAATCGATTTCCGTGCATTGAAGATCGATTGCTCCCAGCTCCGGGATGCGCGCTCGGGCTGGTAACGCTGTTTCAACAGATGTAGTAACAAGAGTTCGAGCGCGCTTCGAAGCGCACGTTCGTCAGAACGTGCCAAAGCGGCTATCTCGTCCGCCACGACTTCACGGTCGACGGCGTTCCAACGTCCCTCCGCGATCGCGCGCGCCGTATCCTCGGCCCAGCCCACGAAATCGCTCTCGTACCCTCGTGGCCGCTGCGGCACCGGTTCGTGCTCCAAAGTCCGAACTCGTGGCATCCCATCACCCTTCCTTTCCCTCGTATTTCTTCAGCATTTGCTGGCCGCCGGCGCGCGAGCGTCCGCAGCGCTGCTCCGGTGTCGTCGCGGCCGCGGCAGCCGGCTATAACGCACCTCCTAAATTCTATCCTCCATAAAACGTGACGTTGCCCGACGAAACTGAGCCACTCTAAACTGGGTTTTCCGATGCAATGCAAGTTGCAGAAGGAAGACGAAAGAGTGAAGAACAGCAGATTTAGCGAAGAACAAATCATCGGGATTCTGAAGCAGAGCGAAGCGGGAGCCAAGACCGGGGATTTATGCCGGCAGAACGGGATCAGCGCGGCAACATTTTATGCCTGGCGCAGCAAGTATGGCGGCATGGAAGTGAGCGAAGCCAAACGCCTGAAGCAACTGGAAGACGAGAACGCGAAGCTGAAGCGGATCGTGGCCGACCAGGCGCTCGACATCACGATGCTGAAGGATCTGGTTGGAAAAAAATGGTAAGCCCGGAGGCCAAGAGAACGGCGGTCGTGCATATGCAGCAGATATATAGCGCGAGCGAACGCCGAGCCTGCGGGCTGACCGGCCAGCCGCGGTCCACCCAGCACTACCAGGAGAAGCCTAAGTCTGATGATGGCCTGGAGAAGCGCATCGCGGAACTGGCCGAAGCGCGTCCCCGCTTTGGCTATCGCCGTTTGACGGCCTTGCTCAAGCGCGAAGGTATTTCGGTATGGCACGGACGCGTGCATCGCATCACGAAAGCGTTGCGGCTGCAAGTGCCGCGCTCGAAGCGCAAACGTTTCGTGCGTTCGAAGCCGGCACAGGCCGAGATGACACGGCCGAATCAACGTTGGGGCATGGACTTCGTCAGCGACAGCTTGGCGGATGGACGCAGCTTTCGCGCCTTGGCCATTGTGGATCACTATACACGCGAGTGTCCTGTCATCGCAGTGGATCTGAGTCTGCCCGGCGCACGCGTGGTGCGTGTCCTGGAGCAACTGGCGGAAGAACGTGGACTGCCGGCTGCCATCCGGGTAGATAATGGCCCTGAATTCGTGTGCGATGCGGTGCGCACCTGGTGCGAGAAGAAAGTACGGCTTGACTACATCGAACCCGGAAAGCCCATGCAAAATGGGCACATAGAAAGCTTCAATGGCAAGTTCCGAGACGAGTGCCTGAACACGCACTGGTTCACCACGCTGCGGCAGGCCAGAAGCATCATCGAAAACTGGAGGACCGATTACAACGAGGTACGGCCACATAGTGCATTAGCTTATGCGACCCCGAAGGAGTTCGCGAGACAGAGCAGCGCTTCCTTCGCCGTTCGAATCCTGAGTAACACGACAACGAAACCGGGGCAAGGCAACCCTGGCGGGCTCGCTACGCTCGGCCTTGCCCCGGCCCCGCTGTCGTGTGAAAGGCAACCAATATGCACGGCGAAGGAAAGCTACGAACGAAACCAGTAACAACCGGAAATTCTAGTTACGATTGGTACAGTTTTGACGGGCAGGTCAAACGCACGCACCTTCAATCTGGATGGACTCTGACAGGGCATTGAGCGTTTGCCATTAAGGCTATTCGCGATAATTGGGCTACTGGCTGACTAAAGGCTGACTCGCATGAAAATATTTGCGATAGGCCGACACCCAGTCACTAGAAATGTCGTGCTGCGCAGTTCTTAGATCGAGATCGCCATGGCAAACCATGTCATGCAGCCGGTCTTCCAACTGATCTTTAACCCGCGCGTTCCACTCCGCGGAATACGGCTCGGGCCATAAGTTACGGAGACTCGTCGCACCACCGAGTTGTGGAGTAATCAGATAGTCAACCTCGTAGTCTTGCGGACGAGCGCTCGCCATGCCGTACTCCCGAAACACCGCCTGCTTCAAAGACGCCGGGACCACCTGAGCATCCGTGCCCTTACCGGCCTCGCAGACCTCGTTCTTTGAGAACAGCACCGCATCTCCCGGTGTCAGGCTGGAGCGCGGCACGTAACTGCTCTGCCTTGGTGGACGTAATTCACGGGAGGCAACCAGCAGCGCCCCTATAGCAAACAGAAGAGCTGCCGCTACATGCGCCAACCTCGCGGCAAACCCTTGGCTGCCCGTACTGGTTTTAGGTTCTTGCTCGTGCAAGCTGAGCCGGGAGATTGCCGCTTGGAAACGTTCCAGCGCCCGGTCAACCGGCGGCAGTTGCGCGCCAATCGATTCGTCGCGCGTCCGAACAAGAGTCACCATTATTCGCTCGATGTCCAAGCTTCGATCGCGACAAATCGAGCAATTCGTCAAATGTGCTTGCACTCGCTCCATTTCCGGGGCGGACAGTTCCCGATCGACTGCCATCAGCAACTCTTGCTCGCTCGGATGCGCAGCTCGGCTCTTCATTCCAGGTTTCCTTCCACTTTGCGCAGCCGCTTGAGCGATCGTTGCAGAGAAAGCGCTACTCCGCCTAACGAGATGCCGAGCACTTTGGCGATTTCCCGGTAGCGCAAACCCTCTGCCCGCAAATGCAAACAAAACTGGTCCTGCTCGGGCAATGACTGGATCGTCACCAAGAGTCGTTCCTGTTGTTGCTTTGCCAACAAACGTGCTTCGATACTGGGGCTCGGGTCGGCATAGTCGTTTATTCCCGCTATTTGACCCTGCCTCTGCTTGTTGGCTCGCAGCGTATTGCGCGCGCGACGCTTCAACCCGAGATTGTGTACCACCCGGAACATCCAACCTTGCAGATTCCGATCTGATCTATTCTGCCGCAAATGCTTAAAAAGAGCGAGAAAAGCTTCCTGCACAATTTCTTCTCCGTCGTCCACCGGCAACCCGATTGAAAGCAGATAGCGGAGCAGCGGGTCGCGCAGCGAACCGAACAATTCCGTGATTTCAGTCTCTAACGAGGCAGTTCTCGCAGGCGAAGCCTCAGCGCGTATAAACGGCAGCGCTAGGGCGGACAGTGAGGAAGAACTGGGCATCGGTAAAGAAGTATCTAAATCCTACCTTTCGAAATCAATTCTGAACAAAAGCAGCCCTTCCGGAATAGTAAGAGTAATGGTTCTGCTCAGGCTACTCGCCTTTACACTTATTTCGCTTTCCCTGTTTGGCCAAACCGACGTCGGCGAATTGCGATTGTCTCTCGTCGATGCGAGCGGCCTGCCCGTCCAGGGCACTATCGAACTTGTCAGCGAAGCGAACGAATACCTGCACACCTTCAACTCGGATGCGCTCGGCCATACCGTCGTGAAGCGTCTGCCATTCGGGATCTACTCGCTGAAGGCGCGGCGTCAGGGCTTCACCCCGCTCTCTCAAAAGGTCGATGTTCGTTCCGCGATCCCGAAAGAACTCACACTCAAGCTCGGCATCCAGCAAATACAAACCACTGTCGATGTACAGGACAACGAGACGCTGATCAATCCCGCCAATGTCGCCGGTTCCAATCAAATCGGCGGCAGCACCTTGCAGGATCGTCTCACCGCTCCGCCCGGGCGCTCGCTCGGTGAATTAGTGAATCAGGAGCCAGGCTGGGTCTTCGAAGCCAATGGGATTCTCCATCCGCGCGCCGAAGAAAACCAGACGCAGTACGTGGTGGACGGCGTGCCGCTGACAGAAAATCGCTCGGCCGCCTACACTCCTGACTTTGACGCCAGCAGCGTGCAATCGATGAACGTCTACACGGCTGGCTTCCCTGCTGAATACGGACGCCGCATGGGTGGCGTCGTCGAAGTGGAGACGCGGCGCGATACGCGTCAAGGGTTTCATGGCAAATCGGTGTTATCGGGCGGCACATTCAACACGCTGAATGGCTATCTGCAAACGCAATATGGCCTAGGCAAGAACACGTTTAGTTTGAGCGCGGCCGGCTCGCTCACAGATCGCTATCTCGATCCCCCCGTCACCGAAAACTTCACCAATCACGGAACCTCAGCCGACTTCATGGCTCAATATGAACGTGACCTGACTGATAAAGATCGCATTTCCGTAATCCTCCGGCGCACCCAGTCGAAATTCCTCGTGCCGAACGAATTCGTGCAGCAACAAAACGGTCAGCGCCAGGATCGCCAGAGCTACGAAAGTGCCGTCCAGGTCTCCTACCAGCACATCTTTTCGCCGAATGTGCTCGGCGATTTCCATGCCATGAGCCGTGATTTAACCGCCCGCTACTGGTCCAACGATCTGGCGACACCTTTGATTGCCGGCCAAGGGCGGGGCTACCACGAACAGTACGTGAAAGGAACGATCTCGGCTCACGCGGGCATCCACGAATTCAAAGCCGGCGTCGAATCGGATTACGCCTCTATTCAGGAATCGCTCAATTACCTCATCACCGACCCCACCCAGTTCGATCCCGACACACCACCGTCATTTCAGTTTTATGCTCACGCGCCGGATCGCGAGCAGGCGACTTTCGGGCAGGATCAGCTGCATTGGAAAAATCTTACACTCAGCGGCGGTCTGCGCTTCGATCACTACGACCTGGTTGTCAAGCAACACGGCTGGAGCCCGCGCGCCGGCATAGCGCTCTACTGGCCGAAAACGCAGATTGTGTTTCGCGCTTCGTACGATCGTATTTTCCAAACGCCCGCTTTTGAGAACATTCTCGTCTCCAGTTCCTCCCAGGTGACAAGTCTCAGCGATAACGTACTTCGTCTCCCAGTTCAGCCGGCGCGCGGCAATTATTATCAGGCCGGTTTCGGGCGAGGCTTCTTTGGACACATTCTCCTCAACTCGAATTTCTTCTGGCGGCGTTATCACAATTATCCCGATGATGACCTGCTTCTGAACACCGGCGTGAGTTTCCCGATCACGTTCGCGCTCGCCAATATCTATGGTGTGGAAACGAAACTCGACGTCCCGCAATGGGGCCGTTTCTCGGGCTACGCGAGCTGGACCAACTTACGGGGCAACGGCTACAATCCCGTCACTGGCGGCTTATTCCTGGGCGATGACGCTACCAACGCCACTTCTGTTCTCTCCGGGGTCTTTCCCGTTTCCCAAGACGAACGAAACGCTTTGCGCACGCGCATCCGCTGTGATTTGACGCCTCGCATCTGGCTCGCCCTCGGCGCAACTTACGATTCCGGTTTGCCGGTCGAATTCTCCGGCACTCCCGAAGAGGCTCTCGCTCAATACGGACCGGCCATCATCAACCATGTCAACTTCGATCGGGGCCGCACCGCTCCCCTGTTCTCATTGAACGCGTCGGCCGGAGTTCTGCTGAGCAAGAACGAACGCTTGCCGGTCCGTTTTCAGATCGACGGCGACAATTTGACCGATCGCCTGAACGTCATAAACTTTTCCGGTCTCTTCTCAGGTACCGCTTTGGGATTCTCTCGGAACGTAAACGCCCGTCTCCAGCTAAACTTTTAAGTACGGAGCGGCTCGGCGTCCGCTATGCACATTCCCGACGGCTATTTGAGTCCCTCCACCTGCGCGACTCTCTACGCCGCTGCAACGCCCTTCTGGTGGATCGCGCTCCGCCGGGCGCGCCGCGTACTGAATAGCCGTGTCATTCCCTTGCTCGCCGTCTTCTCCGCTTTCGCTTTTGTCATCATGATGTTCAATCTTCCGCTGCCCGGCGGCACCACCGGACACGCGGTCGGAATGGGCGTGGCATCCATTGTTCTCGGCCCGTGGATCTCCGTCCTGGCCATATCCACTGCCCTGCTCATACAGGCCCTACTTTTCGGAGACGGCGGCATCACTGCCTTCGGTGCGAACTGCTTCAACATGGCAATCGTGGGCTCTCTCACTGCCTACCTCGTTTATCGGGTAATCGCTTATAAGTCTGCACTGCTGTCAGCGCGCCGGGCCGTTGCTGCCGGACTGGCCGGTTACTGTGCGATCAACCTGGCTGCGCTCTGCGCCGCTGTCGAGTTCGGTCTGCAACCGCTTCTTTTCCATACGTCCGACGGCACTCCCCTGTACGCGCCCTATCCCCTGTCGATCGCCGTTCCAGCCATGATGGCCGGGCATCTGACCTTGGCCGGACTCGCGGAGTTCGTCATCTCCGCCGGCTTAGTCAGCTATCTGCAGCGCTTCGACCCCGCCTTGCTCCGTGGCACAGCATCCGATGCTCCCGATCGCGAATCCGTGCCGCTGGACCCGCCTCCAAAGATGCGATTCCCGTTGTCTTCGTCGCCCCAACTTTGGGCCGTGCTCGGTCTGTTTCTTGTGCTGACACCGCTCGGCATTCTCGCCGCTGGAAGCGCGTGGGGTGAATGGCGTCCCGCCGACTTCAAAGATCCCGCCGCCCGCGCCGCCATCACAGCTGCTTCAAGTCATGTTTCTCCGCCTCGGATAGCGCCCTCCGGCATCGAACGCCTCTCGCAGCTCTGGCTTGCCCCTTTGCCCGGCTATGCGCCTGCTTTCATTCGCAATGCGGGCGTCGGCTACTTCATTGCTGCTTCCATTGGCGCCGGCACAATCATCCTGCTGGTTTGCCTCACTAGCGCCGTAGTGAGCCGCCTTCCGCGCAAGCGCATCCGAAAAACATTCCTCGAAAAATCCATCGATTCCCTTCTGCATACCTCGGAGGAAGCTCTCTTCGCAGAATCAATCGCTCAAAGAGACGGGATTCTCCAAAAGCTAGACCCTCGGATCAAAATCATCGGACTGGGCGCACTCGTGTTTGCGGCGATTGCAGCACATCATCTGTGGGTCGTTGCCATTCTATTCGCGTTCGCTGCCCTGATCGCACTTGTCTCCCATATCCCGCTGCGGATTCTCGCGACACGCGTTTGGCTCGGCGTCCTCGTCTTCACCGGTGTCGTTGCTCTTCCGGCGATCTTTCTCACGCCCGGTATCATCGTCGCCATCCTCCCGTTTTTCGGCTGGACACTCACCAGGCAGGGCCTCCATTCCGCAATCCTGCTGCTGCTCCGCGCCGAAACGGCCGCCACTTTCGTGCTCGCTCTGCTGAGTACTACCCGCTGGAATCAACTACTCCGTGCGCTGCGAATTTTCCGTGTCCCAACCCCGGTGATCGTCATTCTTCAAATAACGTATCGATATATCTTTGTCTGCTTGCAATCGGCGCAAGAGTTGTTCGAGGCGAGACGGGCCCGGCTTCTCGGCCCCATCGAATCCACTGAAGAACGAAATTCCGCTGCTGCTATTTCGGGTGCGCTGCTGGATCGCAGCCTCGCCTTAAGCAGCGACGTTCACCTTGCCATGCAGGCGCGCGGATTTCGCGGCGAAATTCAGCTTCTCGACGACCTCGTACTGGCCCCTTCTCACTGGCTGCCGCTGGGGTTTTTCCTTCTACTGGCCACTCTGCTCATCTGGCTAGG
Organism: Bryobacteraceae bacterium; assembly: GCA_965277435.1. Taxonomy (GTDB): domain Bacteria; phylum Acidobacteriota; class Terriglobia; order Bryobacterales; family Bryobacteraceae; genus Bog-105. The sequence goes on from OZ255821.1 coordinate 1,674,546, forward strand.
CTGGTAATCCTAATGTTCGGGCATTCCTCTGTCACCTTTGCCTTGGATCGTGTTTCGTTCTGCTACAATTCCCGGCCCGCGCTGAAGAATTTATCCTTTGAATTGAAGCACGGCGAGCGAGTCGCTTTGCTGGGTGCGAACGGATCGGGTAAGTCCACGCTCTTGCGGCTCCTCGCTGGGCTGAATTTTCCCGATAGCGGTTCCGTTTCATTCCATGGCCACGCCGTGACGTCCGCGCTCCTCGGGCAAGCCGATTTCTTTTACGACTTCCGCCGCCGCGTAGGCCTCGTCTTTCAAAATCCGGATGTCCAGCTTTTCAATGCCAGCGTCTTCGACGAAGTCGCTTTCGGCCCGCTGCAACTCGGCTGGCCCAAGAATGAAATTCGCGAGCGCGTGAACCAGACGCTCGAAGACATGGGAATCGCGTCGCTACACGACCGTCCGCCGCATCGTCTATCCGGCGGCGAAAAGAAACGCGTGGCGCTAGCCTCCGTTCTCGTTACCGAACCGGAGGTTTTGCTCCTCGATGAACCAGTCGCAGCACTCGATCCCGCCAGCCAGAACGATATCATCGAGCTGCTCGCTTCCTGGGCAGGCGGCGAGCGCACCGTCATTATGGCCACCCACGACCTGAACGCTCTCGAAAGCATTTCCGACCGCTGCATTGTCCTACAGAACGGCCTCGTGACTGCCGACAGCGAACCTTATCGCGTCCTGCACGACCTCGACCTGCTCGAGCGCACCGGACTGCTACGACCGCACCGCCATACGCATCCCTCGAAACCAGCGCAGCCGCACGGCCATCTTCACGCTGCGGATCTTGTCGAATGAGTTTCAGAAAAAAGCCTCTGGGTTTCTTCCTGCTCTTGACGGGATGCTTCGTGAACGCTCAGGAACACCACCACACCGAGCCATCAGACACAAACCAACTCGGTTCGATCTCGTTCCCTATCTCATGCACACAGAGTGTGCAGGGCCAGTTTGAGCACGGCATAGCGCTGCTGCACTCGTTCGGCTATAACGCCGCCCAAGCCCAATTCCATCAGGTAGAGACTGAAGACCCTGCCTGCGCGATGGCTTACTGGGGAGAAGCCATGAGCCTCTACCGGCAGCTGTGGGATCGCCCCTCAGGAGCCACTCTGCAACAGGGGTTTGCCTTGATTCAGAAAGCCCGGCACGCCGGAGTTAAAACCGAACGGGAACGCGGATATATCGAAGCAGCCGCAGCCTTCTATACAAAGGACCCGAAAGCAACCTACGAAACCCGTACCGCCGCCTACTCACAGTCGCTCGATCATCTCCGCCAACAGTTTCCAGACGATGATGAAGCCGCCGTCTTCTATGCCCTGTCGCTTCTTGCCTCTCCGCAGGCCGACAAAGATGATTTTGCATACCGAAAAAGAGCAGTATCGGTTCTAAACGCTGTGTTTGTGAGAAGACCTGACCACCCGGGCGTCGCTCATTACCTGATCCATGCCTGCGATAACCCCGAAATGGCTCGAGAAGCCTTGCCCGCCGCCAAGCGCTATGCGCGGATCGCTCCTGCATCGGCGCACGCTCTTCACATGCCCGCCCACATCTTCGCGCGGCTCGGAGACTGGCAGGATGACATTCAATCGAATCTGGCCTCCGTAGCTGCGGCCGAACAACAACACGCCACCGCGGACCGGCTGCACGCCATGGATTTCCTGGAGTATGCCTACCTTCAACTCGGCGATATCGACCGGGCCAAGGCGGTCGAGTCTGGGGCGCTTCGAGTGAAGCAACTGGATTTCAGCAAAGACATGCAGGATTACTACTTCTACGTCAAAGTGAACTTTCCATCTCTGCTAATGCTTGAGACCAAGGCATGGAAGGACATATATCAGCTGACGTTGCCGCCAGCCGCCGCGCCGGATTTTCAAGCGGGAATCGATTGGGCCAAGGCAATTGCAGCTGGACATCTGCGAGATCGTGCGGCAGCCGAGCAGGCAGTCCACAATTACGATTCAGCTCTCGAGGCTGTCCGCAAAAGCACTTACGCTTATGTGGCTGACCAGATGACCACCAGCCGCGATGAGGCCCACGCCTGGATGGCGTTCACTCAAGGCAACACAACCGAATCGACCCGCTTACTGTCATCGGTTGCGGAAAAGCAGGATCGAACGGGCAAAGGCGAAGTCGAGATTCCGGCGCGCGAAATGCTAGCCGATATGCTGCTGGAATTGAACCGCCCCGCTGACGCTCTTGCCCAATACGAGACATCGTTGAAGACCGATCCCAATCGCTTCAATAGCCTGTGCGGAGCAGCCCACGCCGCGGAACTGGCGCAGCAGCCGGAGAAAGCTCGCGCCTACTACCAGGCGCTACTCTCCGGGCGAGAAGGCATCCGTCATCCTGAGCTGGCACGCGCTGGCGCATATTTGCGCCACATGCATTCCTAGATCCAACCAAACTTTCGCCCTATAATAAGCAAACCGCATGCCGCGACACGTTTGCTCCCTCGCTTTCCTGACCGTCTTCTCTCTCTCTGTCGTGCTCTACGCCCAATCCGATAAGCACCTGCTCCTGCGTGGGCCTTCGTTGAGCAAAACGCAAATCGTTTTTGAATACGCCAACGATCTCTGGACTGTGAGCAGGGATGGTGGCAACGCCAGTCGTCTCACCACCGGTGTTGGCCGCGAGTTCAATCCACATTTTTCACCCGACGGTTCGGAAATCGCATTCAGCGGCGAATACGATGGCAACGTGGATGTTTACGTGGTCGCGGCCACCGGCGGTGTGCCGCGCCGTCTTACCTGGCATCCCGGTCCCGACGTCGCGATCGGCTGGACTCCCGATGGGAAGAGCGTTCTCTTCGGCTCCCATCGCGACAGCTACGCCGACAGTGGACAACTCTACACCGTAGCCGTCCCCAGCGGTTTTCCCAAAGCTCTCCCGCTAGCCACCGCCGAAGATGGTTCCTATTCCGCCGATGCGTCGCACATCGCCTACGTGCCGGTTTTCCAATGGCAGCCCGCCTGGAAAAAATATCGCGGCGGTCAGACCACCAAGATCTGGCTGGCCGACCTTTCCGACTCCAGCACCATCAAGATTCCACGCGAAAATTCGAACGACTTCAACCCTATGTGGGTTGGCAACAAAGTCTATTTCTTGTCGGATCGCGGCGGGCCGGTGAGCCTGTGGGTCTACGACGAATCGTCTCAGAAAGTCACCGAAGCGGTGAAGAACGACGGTCTTGATTTCAAATCTGCTTCCGCCGGGCCCGGCGCCATCGTCTATGAACAGTTTGGCGTCATCTGGCTTTACGATCTGAAAACGGGCTCGTCCAAACGGGTCGATATCCAGGTCGCAGCCGATCTTCCCGAAGTCCGCCCGCACTTCGAAAAGTTGAGCGTCGCCAAAATCGAAAACGCTGCTCTCTCGCCGACCGGCCAGCGCGCGGTCTTTGAAGCGCATGGCGAAATTCTCACGGTTCCTGCCGAAAAAGGTAATATCCGCAATCTCACGGCTTCTCCGAGCGTGGCCGACCGTGATCCTTCGTGGTCCCCAGACGGCAAATCAGTGGCGTATTTCTCTGACGAATCCGGCGAATATGCACTGCATATACGCGACCAGAACGGCTTGGGGACGGTCAGCAAAATCGCCTTGGGAAATCCGCCGTCGTATTTCTATTCGCCCGTCTGGTCGCCCGACAATAAAAAGATTGCCTATTTCGATAAGCGGCTGAACCTCTGGTATGTCGATGTGGCGTCCAAAACGCCCGTAAAAGTAGACACGGACCGCTACGATAGTCCGTCCTACGGCTTCGATCCGCACTGGTCGCCCGATAGCCGCTGGATCAGCTACGCAAAGCAACTCGCCAATCATCAGCATGGCGTATTCGTCTATTCACTGGCGACCGCGAAGAGCACGCAAGTCACCGACGGCCTGAGTGACGCCACGTCGCCCAATTTCGATAAGAGCGGTAAGTATTTGTTCTTCGTTTCCAGCACAAACATCGCCTTAAGCGGCGGCTGGATTGACATGTCGAGCATTGGCCATCCGGTGACCAACGCCGTTTATGTCGCTGTGTTGCGCAAAGATCTGCCTTCGCCGCTCGCCCCGCAAAGCGATGACGAAAACGCCGACAAGTCAGATAAGGACAAGGCAGATAAGAAAGACGACGCCAAACCCGATACCAAAGACAAGCCGAAGGATGCTGCCGCCAAAGAAAGCCCACCACCCGAAACGCGTATCGATTTCGACAACATCAGCCAGCGCATCTTGGCTCTGCCGCTGCCCGAAAAAAACTATTTTGCGGTCACGCCCGGCAAAGAAGGGATTCTCTTTGTGCAGGACGCGCCCATCGTAAGCACGGGTGAGGGGCCGCGCCAGATCACGGTCAATAAGTTCGATTTCAAGACCCGCAAAACCGACAAGATCGTCGAGGGCGTCACTTCTTTTATCCTCTCTGACAATCGCGAGAAGATGCTCTATAAACAGGGCGAACAGTGGGTGATTACCGGCGCCGAAACTGCGGCCAAGCCCGGCGACGGAGTCCTCAAACTAGCATCCATGGAGGTGGCCGTCGATCCCCGGGCCGAGTGGCAGCAGATGTACCGCGAAGTGTGGCGCATCGAGCGTGACTTTTTCTACGATCCCAGCCTGCACGGTCTAAATCTCGCCGACGCCAGCAAGTTCTACGAACACTATCTCGATGGCATCTCAAGCCGCAACGATCTGACTTATCTTTTCGAAGAAATGCTGGGCAACATTACCGTAGGCCACATGTTCATTCGCGGTGGCTCTCAGCCCGAAGTGCCCAAACTCAAAGTGGGATTGCTCGGCGCGGATTACAAAATTGAAAACGGACGCTATCGTTTTGCGAAAGTCTTCAATGGCGAAAACTGGAATCCGCAGCTCCAGGCCCCTCTAACTCAGCCCGGCGTTAACGTCAAAGAAGGCGAGTATCTGCTAGCCGTCGGCGGCCGTGATCTGCGCAGCAGCGAAAACCTGTTCAGCTTGTTTACTGAAACGGCCGGTCAACAAACCGTTCTTAAGGTCGGTCCAAATCCCGACGGCAGCGGCGCTCGCGAAGTCACTGTGGTTCCGGTAGACAACGAACAAAATCTGCGGCACCTTGCCTGGATCGAAGACAACCGCCGTAAAGTCGACCAGCTCAGCGGCGGAAAACTCGCCTATGTTCACCTGCCCGACACGGCCATGGGCGGCTACACCAGCTTCAATCGATATTTCTTCGCGCAGATCGGCCGACAGGGCGCGGTCATCGACGAACGTTACAATCACGGCGGGGACATTGCCGATTACGTGATTGAATACCTCAATCGCCGGCCCATGGGTCGCATCGCGACTCGCGAAGGAGAGGACATCACCGATCCTACGCAGGCGATCTATGGCCCGAAAGTCATGATCATCAATCAATTCGCAGGCTCCGGCGGCGATGCCATGCCCTGGTATTTCCGCAAAGCGAAAGTGGGCCCGCTAATCGGAATGAAAACCTGGGGCGGCCTGGTTGGCATCGGCAACTATCCACCGTTGATCGATGGCGGCACTGTGACGGCGCCTCGTTGGGCCTTCTACGGAATTACCGGGCAATGGGAAGTGGAAAATCACGGCATCGCTCCCGATGTCGAAGTTGAACTCGATCCTAAACTGGTGCGTGAAGGTCACGATCCGCAACTCGAAAAAGCAGTTGCCGTCGCACTGGAACTCTTGCAGGAAAATCCACCGCCCACGTTCGAAAGGCCAGCCTATCCCAACTATCACCAGCGCCTCAGTTCCGGCTCGTCTCAAACTGGATCTTCTCAATAACGATGCCGGGCAGTGATCTTGTGACGGAAGTGAACGGGTCGCCGCAACCGACGCTCTCCGCTAAATTCCGCCAACCGTGGCCGCTGCTGTGGATGTTTCTCACCCTGCTGAGCGCTGGCCTTGTGATCTACTCGCAAACGATGGCCTTCGTCTGGGATGAAGGCTTTCATCTGGTAGCCGCTCAACTCATCAGCTGGGGCGAAACCCCCTATCTGGATTTTGCCTTTCCACAAACGCTGTTGAACGCCTACTTCAATGCCGCCGTGTTGCACGTCTTTGGAAGTAGCTGGCGCGCCGTTCATTTCTTTGACGCGCTGTTCGTCATCACAACGGTTTGGCTCGCCGCTACGTATGTGATGCGCCGCTTCCCGGAGCAACGCTGGAAGCTCTCCTGTGCGGTCGCCGTCGCTACGCTAGTCGGTCTAAACCCTGTCGTGGTTGCTTTTGGGCCTGTCGCGCAGGCTTATGGCAGCGGGATGCTGCTGCTATTCGTAGCGTTTCGCGTAGCAGTCCGGGCCGTTGACCGTCCAGCTGCGCTGCTCTCGTTTCTCGCAGGTCTCTTCGCCGGTGCTTCTGCGGGCGCAACCCTGCTCACCGCGCCCACTGTTCCTGTCCTTCTAGTCTGGATCATCATTGTGAACCGTGCGGGCAGTCGCTCCCGTAAGTTGCTGGCGTTTTGCGTAGGCGCACTGCTTCCATTCCTCCCCGAGTTCTGGCTGCTAGTGAAAGCTCCCCGTGTGGCGTTTTTTAATATCGTGCAATACCAAGCTCTGTTCCGTCGCGTGAACTGGGGCGATGTCGGCGCGCATGACTTCGACATCTTCCTCGATTGGACCGAATCTACCCAGACTCTGCTTCTCGGCCTGCTCGCCATCATCGGCCTGCTGTTTCTCGCTCGAAAGAGCAAATGGGATCGCGTACTGCGCAGCGAGTTTTATCTGGCTGCGGCTCTTGCTATTGTCGATGGCGCTTACATCGCCACCGCGCATCCTACCTTTGGCCGCTACTTCGTTTTTCTGATCCCGTTTGTCGCGGTCATCGCGAGCGCCGGCTTTTATTACGTGGGCTCCCGCCTTATCAGTCCCGAACGACCGCGCTGGCCGGTGGCTATTCTGTTCGTCATCCTCGCCGCTGGCCTCACCAAGTATCTTTTCGACGATCGCGATGCCACACACTGGAGCGATTACCAGAAAATCGCCGAGAAGATTAAAGAAGTGACGCCGCCCGGCCAGGAATACATGGCCGATGAGATGGTCTATTTTCTGCTGAAACAGCGCCCCCCAAAGCGAATGGAATTCTCTTACTCGCATAAGCTCGAACTGCCCCAGCGCGAAGAAGATCTGTATCACATGATTTCGTTCAAGGAACTCGGCAAACAAATCGCGAAAGGCCGCTTTGCCACGGTTGAATCCTGCAAAGACGAAGTCATCGACGACTTCAAACTCAACGACATTTTTCCTAACAAGCAAGACTTCGACGACTGCTCCGTCTTCTGGCGCAAAGGCAAACCCAAAAAATGAAGCGTGTTTTCTTCTGTTTCCTGCTTGCCGCGACCACCGCGCTCGCGGCAAAACTGTCAACCGTGCCACTAACAACGCCGCAGCAAGCCCTCGGGTTCAACCTCGGCGACGATTACCAGATGGCGAGTTACGGCCAGCTCGAAGCCTGGTGGAAGAAATTAGCCACGGAATCCGATCGGATGAAACTCGTGGAAATTGGCCCCACCGCGGAAAATCGCCCGCAGTACATGGCCATCATTTCGTCGCCTGAAAACCTGCGCCATTTGGCCCGCTACAAAGAGATTTCCTCGAAGATTGCTCACGCCGAAAATTTGACTGACGACCAGGCGCACGCACTGGCCCACGACGGTAAAGCCATCGTCTGGATCGATGGCGGGCTCCACGCCACCGAAACAGTCGGCTCGCAACAGCTCATGGAGCACGTCTTCCAGATGCTTACGCGCAGCGATCCCGAGACCATGCGCTTCCTGAACGACACCATCCAGCTCTGCGTGCAGGCGAATCCCGACGGCCAGGAACTCGTCGCCAAATGGTACATGCGCGAGCCCGATCCGAAGAAACGGAAACTCGAGTTCCTGCCGCGTCTCTTCCAACACTACATCGGCCACGATAATAATCGCGATTTCTACATGTCCAACATGGCGGAAACCACCAACATGAATCGCCAGTTATTTCTCGAATGGTTTCCGCAGATTGTCTACAATCACCATCAAACCGGGCCTGCCGGGGCGGTGATTTTTATGCCGCCGTTTCGCGACCCCTTTAACTACAATTTCGATCCGTTGATTCCTCTCGGCGTCGAAGCCGTCGGAACCGCGATGCATGAGCGTCTGGTCGCCGAAGGGAAAGGCGGCTCGGCGCAACGGACTGGAGCGAATTACTCCACCTGGTGGAATGGCGGTCTCCGCACCATCACCTACTTCCACAACATGATCGGGCTTTTGACCGAGATCATCGGCAGCCCCACTCCCATTGAAATTCCGCTGATTGCCGACAAGCAATTGCCCACTGGCGACTGGCCGCTGCCGGTTGCGCCGCAGACCTGGCACTATCGCCAGTCAATCGATTACGATGTCACGAACAACCGCGCCATTCTTGATTACGCCTCGCGCAACCGGGAAACCCTGCTCTACAACTTCTACGTAATGGGCCGAGATTCGATCCATAACGGGAGCGCTGATCACTGGACCATCACTCCCGACCGTATCGACGCTCTCCGCGCGGCCGCTCCCACCGCCGAACGCGGGCGTCTTCCGGTTAGTCTTTACCAGAAAATCTTGCGCGACCCTGCCTACCGCGACCCCCGCGTCTACATCATTCCTTCAGCCCAGCCCGACTTCCCCACCGCTACCAAATTCGTGAACGCTTTGCTTAAGGTCGGTGTTACCGTGCAGCGCGCGGATGCCGATTTTCAGGTTAGCGGCAAAACCTATCCCGCCGGTTCTTACGTCGTGAAGACCGCGCAAGCTTTCCGCCCGCATGTGCTCGATATGTTCGAGCCACAGCATCACCCGAATGATTTTCAGTATCCAGGCGGCCCGCCGGTTCCGCCTTATGACAGTGCCGGCTGGACTCTCGCTTTACAGATGGGCGTCGCCTTCGATTGCATCTTCGAAAACGTGGACGGGCCGTTCAGCAAGATCAACGGTCTGTTGAAACCTCCCGAAGGCAAAGTCAGCGGTCCGGCGAATCCGGCCGGTTATCTGGTCAGCCATCAGATGAACGATTCCTTTACGGTCGTGAATCGACTGCTCCGTGCCAATTGCGATGTGTTTTGGCTCGCGAGCGAGCAGCATGTCGACGATCGAAGCCTCGGTACCGGTGCCATCTGGATTCCGGCTTCCGTAAAGGCTTTGGAAATCTTAAACCGCGGCGTCAGGGAGTTGGGAGTGTCCTCAACCGCGGTCGCTCAGCCGCCGTCGGGCCCATCCTGGAAACTCAAACCGATTCGCATTGGACTCTACGATCAGTATGGCGGCCTGATGCCTTCCGGGTGGGATCGCTGGTTGTTTGAGCAATACGAGTTCCCGTTCGAGGTTGTCTTTCCTCAGACGCTTGATGCTGGAGATCTTAATAGCAAATTCGACGTGCTGGTGCTCACCGACGGTGCGTTTCGAAAACCGGGCGCGGAACGCGGTGAGGGGTCGTTCGACCGTCAACCGAAACCCGCTGACATCCCCGACCAATACCGTTCCTGGCTGGGCAAAATCACAGCCGAACACACGCTTCCCAAACTCAGGCAATTCGCGGAACTGGGGGGCTCCATCGTGACGATCGGCAGTTCGACAGCGCTTACTGAACTCCTCGGCCTGCCGGTCGAAGATTACCTCACGCAAATGGGTGCAGACGGGAAAACGCACCCGCTTCCGCACGACAAATACTACATCCCTGGTTCGCTTCTGAAGGTCGATATCGACAACACCAATCCACTCGCCTATGGCATGCCGGCGCAGGCCGATGTTTTTTTCGACAACAGCCCTGTTTTCAAGCTTGCTCCGGACGCAGCCCTTAAACACACTGCAGCAGTCGCCTGGTTTTCCGGCCCGAAGCCGCTGGTCAGCGGTTGGGCTTGGGGCCAGCAGTATCTCGACGGTGGCACCGCTATTGCTGAGGCGGCCCTGGGCAAAGGAAAAGTGTTTCTACTGGGCCCGGAGGTCACGTTTCGTGCTCAGCCCCATGGCACTTTCAAACTTCTCTTCAACGGCGTGTATTACGGTTCTGCTCAGGCGGTCAATCTCGGCGGCGCGACTCAGTGAGTCATCGCATAAACCACGTAATTCACTCCGATACGCACGCCTAGAGCCGAGTATTTTTCTGGATACTCAGGCGAATCGGCCCATTCCCACGAATCGCCGATATCGGAGTTGACCGAAGCGGCCACCATGAGCCTGTGCTTGTCGTCGTAAATACCTCGCCAGCGAGCCACGAAGCCGTCTTTTTTGTGGCCATCTTCCAGATGCTCAAACCCAACAATCTGATAGCGCTCGTCAAGATCGTACACAGTGTGAAAAATAGGGTCGGAGTCAGGGATGTCGACAATCTGCCGGTCCGGGAACACCCGTTTCATACTCTCCTCGAAGACCTGCCACTCGACCGTTCCGTGCAGATCGTCAGCCATAAAGAAGCCGCCGCGCAGCAAATAGTCTCGCAGCTTGCTAGCTTGAGGATTGGTGATGCCCCACTCGCCGACCTGCACAGCGTAAAGCCAGGGCCAGTTGTAAATCTCGTCTCCATCGTCGGGATTTACGACCTGCTCCACGGACCGGACATGAATGCGGCTGAGGCGCCGTAATGCATCAGAGAAGTGCCGGTCCGCGCGGGGGAAATCCTGCGTCCAGAGGCAGGCGCCTTCGCGCCAATCCGGATCTTCGCGCGCGGCGTAGCCATCATTCCAGCCGCCCGGAAACATCAGCCGGGCGAACGCCCATTCTGTTTTCTCCTGGTAATCGGACGGCAGCGGAATCGAGCCTATCCGGTACTCAATGCCCGGGTACTCGCGAAATGAACGCGGTAGCGTTCGATCCAGTGCATAGGCACTCCCGAGAGTGGCGGCCGTTAAGCCAACTAAGACGATTGCGGTCCGGCCAGTCATGGCTACTGCCCCGCTTGCGAGGATAGCACCGCCTGATCGACAGCCTGTCTCCGCGCGCCTCTCGTGGAAAAAGCGTTTTCGCGTGTCCCCGTACTGCTAATCGCCACGCAGTCACCGAGTAGGATCGCAAAGCGCCACCGCTTCCGGACATATCGCTAGCATGCCCGAATACACCAACCGCTTCGCTCATGCCTCTGATGCGCATTCGGAGCCGCGAGCGAAGCGACCGGAGCACTTACACACAGCAAGGACACCCTACTAGTCAAGGACTACGCTGTACTGGCTAAATTCTCGGGCGAATCCTACTTCAAGTTTTGCAAAAAAGTGTTTGAATAGATCGCGAAATCAGTTATAAAAATTAGTATCTAGTCCGCGCAGCAAACGACGCTAACTGCAAGGGAGACAGGCATATAGGCCGGTCAAACGAGCGTAGTGATATACGATCTGCCTTGGCGAATTGCGCCAGAAAGACTAGTCAATGTGAGGAGTAGTAAACCAGGTTCTAGCCCGCCAGCCGGAACCCGGAATTTTTTCGAAAGGAGCTTCAGTCATGAAAATCAAGAGCAACGTTAAAGCCGGCAAGTGCATGTGGGGCCAGTAGTCTTCTCTTCGGCAGTTCTGTTCATTTACTTTAGAAGTTTCTAGCCCGCCAGCCGGAAACTTCGTTTTCAACGAAAGGAGATCACCAAATGAAGATCAAGAGCAACGTTAAAGCTGGTAAGTGCATGTGGGGTCAGTAGTCATTTTGTTTTCGTAGCATCTGCTGCTCATGCTTTTCTTTTCGGCATAATCAGTTCAAAGCATTAGTAAAAACTAGCGGCCGCTTCAATTTTTTTCGAAGCGGCCATACTTTTTTGTCTCGTCTCCCACCACTATTTGTAATGGCCAATAGCTTTGGGCGAGTCAATCAGGCTCTGCGGATCGACAACGGTCTGAAATCGGCTGGTGTTTTGGCCGGAGCTTTCGTTCTCCTGGCTGCCTGGACGGCTTGGTCTCTCGCCGCGAAAGTCACCCACTACGAAATATCCGAGTCCGCCCGGCTGGAAGTGAATGGCTCGGCCTATCCCATTCAGGCCAATAGCAGCGGGCGGCTGGTGAGTGGGCATTTAACCCTTGGCAGGATGGTCGAAGCGGGCGAGGTTCTGATTTCGCTCGATGACGACGAGCAACGTTTCAGCCTGCAGGAACAACAGACCCGCCTGGAGACCCTCGGGCCCCAGATAGCGGCGCTCCGATCGCAAATGCATACCGAGAGCGATGGAATGTTCGACGAGCGGCGCGTGCTTGTTTTCTCGCGACAGGCAGCTACCGAACAATATCGGCAGGCCCAAATCGAGGCGCAGCTGGCATCACAGGAGGCTGACCGCGCGAATCAGTTGCACGCAGCGGGCATTCTCTCCACCGCCGACACGCAAAAAGCGCTAACCGCCGCACAAAGTAAGCGAGCCGTTGCCGAAACTATGCGTGCCTCGATTGATCGGCTGGAGCCCGAACTGAAAGTGCGCAATCGGGATCGCGACGTCCGCTTAAAACAGCTGCTAGTAGATATTGCAAAGCTTGAAGCGGAAGAGGCCAACACGACCGCTGCCATCGACCGGCTCAAGAGCGATCTGGGGCGGCGTCAACTTCGAGCGCCGATTTCGGGACGGCTCGCTGAATCGGCCGTTTTGAAGCCCGGAGCGCATATCAGCGAAGGGCAGCAGTTAGGCGTAATCCTACCGGTCGGGCGGCTGCAGGTAGTCGCCGAATTTGCGCCCTCGTCCGCTTTGGGTAAAGTGCATCGGGGGCAGCGGGCGTCCCTGCGACTGGACGGCTTCCCCTGGGCTCAGTACGGCACGGTGCCGGCCAGAGTCTCAAATGTGGCGTCCGATATTCGCGACGGCAAAGTACGGGTCGAGCTGGCTGTAAACGCCGCCGGCCACTCGCGTATTCCGTATCAGCATGGACTGCCGGGTACCGTCGAAATCGAAGTCGAACGATTGTCCCCCGCTGCACTGGTTTTACGCTCGGCCGGGCAGATGCTGGGTACGCCTTGAGGCGATTCTTCGTGCCGGAGGTGGTGCAGACCTCCAACATGGATTGCGGGCCCGCGGCCCTCAAGTGTCTGCTAAACGGCTTTGCCCTGCCGGTCAGCTATGGACGCTTGCGCGAAGCCTGCCAGACCGGCATCGACGGCACTTCCATTGACACTATGGAAGAGGTCGCAAACCAACTTGGTTTACAGGCGGAGCAATTGCTTATGCCCCTGGACCATCTATTTGCGCCCGAGGCCAAAGCACTACCGGCCTTAGTGGTGGTGGTCCTTCCCAACGGAGTGACGCATTTCGTGGTGGTCTGGCGGCGTCACGGCAATTTGCTACAGGTGATGGATCCGGCGGTTGGGCGGCGCTGGGTCAGCTTGCGGCGATTTGAAGCCGAGATCTACCGTCATGCCATGCCTGCCTCGGCGGACGGCTGGAGAGAATTCGCCGGTTCTGCCGATTTTCAGGCGCTGCTCAATGGCCGGCTCAAAAGACTGGGAGTAGCAGGCGCGGCTAGAAAGACTCTGCTCGATCGCGCACTCGCGGATGAAAGCTGGCGTGGCCTGGCCGCGCTCGATGCGGGCATCCGGCTGATACCGTCTCTTGGTGCGCGGGGAACCGGGGCGCTCCGGCTGCTAAACACCTTTTCCAGCAATCCGGACCGTATTCCAGAACGCTACTGGCCGGTACGGGCCAATTGCGACCAGAGTGACATCGTGATGCGCGGCGCTGTGCTGGTGCGGATCTCGGGGAAGCAGGCGGGCGCGCCGCCCACAGAACTCGGGGCTGAACTGGCAGCCGCTGTAACGGAGAAGCCGCTCTCGCCCGGCCGCGAATTGGCGGGCGCTCTCTGGCGTTCGGGACCTATGGCTTCGATCCTGTTGTTTTCGGCGCTGATAATCGCAGCGGGCGGCACAGTTGTTGAGGCCATGCTATTCCGCAGCTTGTTCGATGTCACGCGGGTACTGGGCCTGGCGGGTCAACGAACCGGCGCGCTTGCGGCGGTGCTCCTGTTCGGCCTGGCTCTGCTTTGTCTTGAATTTCCCGCCTTTGCCATCGCCGGGCGGCTCGGACGCCAAATCGAAAACCGGCTGCGCATCCGCTTCCTCGAAAAGATTCCCAAGCTCGGCGACCGCTATTTTCAGAGCCGTCTCACCTCGGATATGGCGGAACGAAGCCACGCCACAAAACGACTCCGCCATCTGCCCGACCAGGTCAGGCAGGTGTTACGGGCGGTTCTCGAACTTTGCTTCACAGCAGCCGCGATTACCTGGCTCGAGCCCGCGGTGGCCCCCTTCGCCTGGCTGATCGTGGCCGTCGTACTCATTCCGGCCTTTACGACGCAACACATCCTGGCGGAGCGCGATCTGCGAGTCCGCAGTCACGCCGCTGGCCTGACGCGCTTTTATCTCGAAGCCATGCTAGGCCTTTTTGCCATCCGCGCACACGGCGGCGAGCGTAACGTTCGACAGGAACATCAGAAGCTGCTGGGAGAATGGGCGCATGCTGTGCTGGGATTGCAGCGCGTGGCGGTGTGGGTAGAAGGGCTGCAATTGTTCGCCATGTTTAGCTTAGTGGGCACGCTGCTGCTAACGCATTCCTTCAGCGGGGCCGGCGTTGGACGCGTCCTGCTGCTGGTGTATTGGGTCTTGAACTTGCCGGTCCTGGGGCAGGAGATCGGCACGCTGGTGCGCCAGTATCCGTATTACCGGAATTTGACATTGCGCCTGCTCGATCCACTGGGTGCGCCGGAAGAGCCATTTTCAGAGGCTGTACCGGACGGCTTGAGCGCCGCTCCGTCGATTTCGTTCGAAGCCGTATCCGTGAAAGCCTCCGGCCACCAGATTCTCGAAAATGTTGATCTACAAATATCGGCCGGAAGCCACACCGCCATTGTTGGCTCTTCCGGCGCCGGGAAATCGAGCCTGGTGGGTCTGCTGCTTGGCTGGCTGAAACCAAGCGAAGGCACGATTCGGATTGCCGGCGAACCGCTCGATGTCGAACAGCTCCGGCCATCGCTCGCTTGGGTCGATCCGGCGGTACAACTTTGGAATCGATCGCTGGCTTCGAATATTCGATATGGCGCACCCGCGGAAAACGCCGGAGTGGGCGAAGCGATCGATACCTCGCTGCTGCGCGGAGTGCTCGAATCTCTCCCGCAAGGCCTGCAAACGAAGCTGGGAGAAGGCGGCGCGTTGGTTTCGGGAGGCGAGGGGCAGCGGGTACGATTCGCGCGGGCGCTTCTGCGGCCGGATGCTCGATTGGTGATCCTGGACGAGCCTTTTCGCGGGCTCGATCGGGAGAAGAGGCGGGAACTGCTGAACCGGGCCCGCAGGTTCTGGAAGGACGCAACGCTTCTTTGCATAACGCATGACTTGGCGGAGACGCAGGAATTCGATCAGGTGGTGGTCATAGAACAGGGACAAATTGTGGAAGCGGGCGCGCCGGATGAGCTCAGTGCCCGAGCGGGTTCCCGCTACTCGCAATTGCTGGCAGCCGAGCGGCAAACACGCGGGGAACTGTGGGGCGGAGCAGGTTGGCGGCGCATACACGTCCATGCGGGGCGGGTGATGGAGGAGGCTTCATTAGCCGAACACGCTCTGCCGCAGGCGGAAGTAGCTTGAGCAGAGTCGGCGCAATGACGTTTTTAGTGTGGCAAACCTCCCTAGTGGGGCAGGCTCACAGCCTGCGGCGGGCTCTCAGGCCGTCCTCTCCGGAAGACGCGACATGCTAACGAAAGAGCGACGCCGGGCCACTAGACTCGTGGATCCCAAACATTTGGCTTGGCCGCTGGAGCGCTTAGGGGACGCGCTGCGAGAAATCACGGGCTGCGGCGGTGTGCACTTAGAACCGCCCGCCGGCGAGCTCATCGATAGCTGGATTCTCGAAGCGGCCAAGCGTGCTGGTTTCGACGCCGAAGCCATGGACGATCTGGCTGGCTGCTATCCGGCGATCATTCGAGTAACAGAAAGTTCCCACTTGGCGGTTCTGTGGGCCGGTGCAAAACGGGTTACGGTGCTCACGCCGGAACTCAAGCGGGTAGCCTTAAGCATTCAAGAGCTTACTTCTGTTTTGCGTGCGCCGGAGGAATTGGTTCACCGTCCGGCTTTGGAGGCGCTACTGGAAGACGCGGAGCTGCCGCAGCGACACCGGAAAAAAGCTTTGCAATTGCTGCTCGACGAGCAGCTCGCAGGGAAGCGGTTTTCACCCGGCTGGGTGCTGCGGCCAGATCCGGGCGCTCCGGCAATGGGACTGCTGCGTCAGGCGGGCGTATTGGGAAACGCGGCCAGCATGATCGCCGCCCACACCTTGCAATATGTTCTGTGGCTCTTATCATGGGCCTTGTTGGGCAGCCTTTCGCTCACCGGGCGGCTCGATTGGGCCTGGATCGGAGCCTGGGCCTTACTATTGCTGACCCTGGTGCCATGCCAGATTGTGACAACCCGGCTGCAAGGCTTTTTCGCGGTCGGTCTCGGCGGCTTCCTAAAGCGGCGGTTACTTTGTGGAGCGATGAAGCTCCATCCGGAAGAGATGCGGCAGGGCGGCATCGGCCAGTTTCTCGGCCAGGCGCTTGAAGCGGAGGCGGTGGAGTCGCTGGCTCTCAGCGGAGGCATTGCAGGTCTACTCGCGATCCTCGAGATTTTACTGGCCATGCTGGTGCTTGGGCGGTTTGCGCCCGTGCTGGCCGCATGGTGCGCGGTGACGGTGTTCGCCGGGTGGCGCTTTTTGCGGCGCTACGCGGACTGGACCGAAACACGCCTCGACTTGACCGAAGATCTGGTCGAGAGCATGGTGGGGCATCGCACCCGCCTGGCCCAGCTGCCGCGCGGCGAGTGGCACGATGGAGAAGATCGCGCGTTGCACAATTACCAGGGGGTTTCGAAGTCGCTGGATGAAACCGGCGCATGGCTCGTGGCGGCGCTCCCACGTGGCTGGCTGTTGGTTGGCCTAACCTGCTTGTTGCCGGAGATAGCAGCCCGGCAGAGTGTCGACAGCAGGATAGGAATTACCTTGGGCGGAGTCTTGCTGGCCTATGCCGCCTTGCGAAAATTGACCGGGTCATTTGCCGATGTGGCTGCTGCCTGGGTAGCGTTCCAGCGGATCGGACCATTGGTTCGAGCGGCAGCGCGGCCGGTTGCCTCAGGCGAAGGAATAAGAATCGCGCGCTCCGCATCGCGCAAGGTGTTAGAAGCAGACCGGCTCAGTTTCCGCTATAGGGCTACGGGCAAAGCGGCGCTGCAGTCGGGAAGTTTATGCGTGTATGAAGGCGATCGCATCCTGCTGGAAGGGCCATCGGGCGGCGGTAAGACGACGTTCGCATCGTTAATTTCGGGAATGCGCGAGCCGGAATCAGGGTTGCTGCTGGCGCGAGGGCTGGACCGCAACACGCTAGGCGCGGAGGAGTGGCGGAAACGCATCGCCGCAGCACCGCAGTTTCACGAAAACCACATTCTTACCGAGACGCTGGCGTTCAATCTGTTACTAGGTCGGAACTGGCCGCCAGCGCAGAGCGACATGGAAGAAGCGGAGACAGTTTGCCGCGAACTCGGGCTAGGCGGTCTGCTCAATCGGATGCCGGGAGGCCTGATGCAGATGGTGGGCGAAGGCGGCTGGCAAATGTCGCATGGCGAGAAGAGCCGTGTGTATATCGCAAGGGCGCTGCTGCAGCGGGCGGACCTCGTGATTCTGGATGAAAGCTTCGCGGCGCTCGATCCCGAAACAGCCAAACTGGCGTTGGAAGCGACTATGGCTCGAGCGAAGACACTGCTGGTAATTGCGCACCCGTAGCGAGTTTTCTCTGTCCGTAGGATAGGCTTTAGCCGCCTTCAGCCTGCCATCTCTCCCATACCCGCCCGTCATAATAGAAAAGAACCCCGTTGCAGTCATGAAAATCATAGTCTCCGTGAAGCAGGTCCCTGCCCGGGACTCCGCCCTCCGGCTCAACAGCGAAGCCAAGTGGCTCGACCAAAGCGATCTCTCGTTCGAAATGAACGAACCCGACGCCTATGCCCTCGAAGAAGCTCTCCAACTGCGCGACAAACTCGGCGGCGAAGTCATCGTGGTCTCCCTCGGCCTTCCCGGGGCTGCGCAAACTATCCGCGAAGCTCTGGCCAAAGGGGCCGACCGAGCCATTCACATCGAAACCACCGAGCAAACCAATCTCGACCCGCTCTCGACCGCGCAACTCCTCGCCAAAGCCATCACCGCCGAATTGCCCGACCTCGTGCTCACAGGTCTGCAATCCGACGATCTCGGCTACGGCCAGACCGGCGTCGTCCTGGCTGAACTCCTCGGCTACTCCCACGCCACCATCGTCATGGAAGTCGAACCAGCCGGCAACTCCGTGCGCGTCAAACGGGAGCTCGAAGATGGCTGGTTCCAGCACGTTGTCTTACCCCTGCCCGCCGTCCTCACCGTTCAATCCGGCATCAAGAAACTGCGCTACGCCACCCTCATGGGCATCAAGAAAGCGAAAACGAAAACCTTGCAAACTCTTTCCGCGGACGAGCTCGGCGCAGGTCAATCCGCTTCTTCCGCAATCGCTCAAATCTATCCGCCGCATCGCAATAAGCAAACTCAAATTCTCTCGGGAGACCCCAAAGAAATCGCTCGCCAACTTGTCGAGAAACTCCGCTTCGAGGTACGCGTCCTGTGAGTGTCCTTGTCGTCCTTGAACAGCGCGCCGGCAAGTGGAATCGCATGTCGTTCGAAGCCCTCGCCGCCGGTCAGCAAATCGCTGCCTCATTGGGTGTCCCCCTCGCCGCCGCCGTACTCGGCGCCGAACTCGCTCCACAAACCGCCGAAGCCGCGACCTATCCCGTAGAAAAAGTTTTCGCCGTCGATCACCCCTTACTGGCTGAGTACACCCCCGACGCCTACACCGCCGCTCTCCAGCAACTCATTCAAACTCAGCAGCCTAAGGTCGTCGTCTTCCCTCATACCTACCAGGTTCGCGACTTCGCCCCTAAACTATCCACCCGCCTCGGCCAGCCGCTCGTCAGCGATGTCGTCGGCTTCAAATTCGAGAACGGCCAAGTCACCTTCGTGCGCCAGCTTTTCCAGGGCAAGCTGAACGCTGATGTCCACGCCAACACGAGTCCAGCCTTTGTCTCCGTGCAGGCCGGCGCATTTCGTGCTGCCGCCCCCACGCAAACCCAGGCGCCCGTCGAAAACGTCACCGTCGATCTCGATCCCAGCCAGATCCGCAGCCAGCCCGAAGCGCCTTTTCAGGAAGCACAACGCTCAGTCGATTTGAGCGCCGCCGACATCATCGTCTCCGTCGGTCGCGGCATCAAGGAAAAGGATAACCTCGCCGTCGTCGAAGCGCTCGCCCAGGCTCTCGGCGCGGAACTCGCCGCCTCCCGCCCCATCTGCGACAACGGCTGGCTCCCGATGGAGCGCCAGGTCGGCAGCTCCGGCCAGACCGTCGCCCCCAAAATGTATCTCGCCGTCGGCATCTCCGGCGCTATCCAGCACCTCGTCGGCATGAAGGGCGCTAAAACCGTCGTCGCTATCAATAAAGATGAAAACGCTCCCATCTTCGAAACCGCCGACTACGCCCTCGTCGGCGACCTCTTCGACATCGTTCCGGCCCTGGTCGAGGAGATCAAGAAGGCCAAAGCGTAAGCCCTCGATGAAGCGTATTTCGAAGAGAGCCGGCCTACTCCTTCCGGCTCTGCTAATCGTTGCGTCCAGCTGCCATCAGCCCATCTCCAGTAACGTGGCAGCCACCGTCAACGGACGTCCCATTAGTTACGCCCAGCTCGATCACGCCATCTCCGCGCAGTTCTCCAACTCACCCATCAAAACCAACGCCGACCAGTACACGCAGCTCCGCCTCGAAACGCTGCGCGCCTTGATCGACAATGAAATCCTGAACCAGCGCGCCGAGAAATCCGGCCTCCTCGCCTCCGATGCCGATGTCGACGTCAAGTTCAACGAGGCCAAAGCCCCCTACACCCAGGAGCAGTTTCAAAAGCTTCTCGACCAGCGCAAAATGTCCGCCGTCGATCTCAAAGCGCAGATCCGTCGCGAGCTCAGCGTGCAGAAATTGATCAACAAAGAGATCGGCTCCCACATCTCAATCTCCGATAGCGACGTCTCCGCCTTCTACAACAACAACAAAGCCAGCTTTAATCTGCCCGAAAACAAAGTGCGGCTCGCCCAGATCGTCGTCACACCTAATCCCGATCCCTCCGTCAACAATCTGAAGAACGATAAATCACAAACCGACGCCCAGGCTCGCAACAAAATTCAAATGCTCGACATGCGCGTCCGCCAGGGTGAGGACTTCGCACAGCTCGCCCAAAGCTACTCCGAAGATCAGTTCGCCGCCAGCGGTGGCGATGTCGGCTTCGTTCCTGAATCCGCGCTCGACAAAGCCAATCCCGAGTTGCGCAAAATCATCCTCGCCATGACCCCCGGCCAGGTCTCCCCGGTCATTCACACCTCGGAAGGCTACCGCATCATGAAGCTCATCGCGAAAGAGCCCGCCGGACAGCGCCAGCTAAGCGATCCGCGCGTCCAGGAAGAAATTCGCCAAGGCCTGTTTCAAGCCAAAGAGCAGGTGCTCCGTTCTGCTTTCTATGAAGTGGCCCGCAGCGAAGCGAAAGTCGTCAACTACTTTGCCGAATCCGTCCTGGCCAGCCGCGACAAAAAATAAAAAACCGAGCCGCTACCGCCATTTTGAATATGGTCCCTAACCGCAAAATGCCAGTGTTTCTCTCGTGGAACAGGCGCTTTCGCCACAGCTGTCCAAATTAGGCGCGTGTTGCTCGCTCGGGCATTGATTGGCTTGCAGTAAGGCCAGTTGCAGCGACTGATCCCGGATGTGGTTGGTGGTGCTGAGGCGCATGATGCTGTCCAAGTTGTTTTCAGGTCAGAGGCAGACTGAGTTGCCGGGTTTCCAGACCAGGTGGGCCTTCGAACGGTTCGTCCAGCCAGCGCCACAAATCCCGGTAAACGAACAGCTGTTGCCTGAGCAGCGCCACCAAGTTGGCTAGTGACCATCCAAATTTCGCTTTCATCTTCAGCCAGCGTAGGAGCAGCATCACAATCAATGCCGTCCAAATCTGCGTCATCACAGCCTTCTCGCTTACGCCGACAAAGGTCTTGATCTTCAGCAGTTGTTTCAAACTTTTGAAAAACGTCTCGATCTGCCAGCGTTCCCGGTAGATAGCGGCAATGGTGGACGCCGCCAGCTTCGGGTGATTGGTAACGAAAACCAGTTCCCGGTCTTGTGCCTGATCGTAGATTCGAATGCGGCGCAATTGGAGCCCTTCGCTTCCCAACTGCCGCCAGCCGATCAGCCGGATCTTCTCATCCGACAAGATATGCTTGTGTACTTGCGGGATGCTGCGCGTCTCTTCGACTTCCAGTTTGGCGTCTTCCCGCAGCCGCGTCACAAAGAAAACCTGTTGCCGGCTTAATTGCATCCACCAGGCATAGTCGGCATACCCTTTATCGAAAACGACGATTGTGCCGGGCTGGAACACGGTCTGCCGCGCCACCTTGCTCTCATGCGTCTTGCCCGTCGTGATCACCGCAAAGCAAGGCAGGTAACCATCGTGGTCCAGCAGCAGGTGCAGCTTCACGGCGCCTTTGGCGCGCTGAAAGTGCGCCCAGTCGAACATCGAAACACACAGGCTGACGGTGGAGGCATCCATCGAGACCAGCTTATTCTTGCAATGAAACTTGTGCCCTGGACGGCTCCCCGCCTCGACTTGGCAACGCTTCACTAGCTGGAAAAACAGATCCCGATAGAGCTCCCACGGCCGGTGTTCATTGGCGTAGGACAGAGTCGAGCGGCGTGGTGAATCCGACAAACCAAGGTGCTTGAGTTTTCCCTCGCAGGCTGCCAGCCCACCGCAGATTTCGCGTAACGAATGCGCCCGCCCTAACTGGCAAAACATCATGGCGATGAACTGACTCCAGCAACTGAATCCGCGGGCATGACGCTCTGCTTGCTGCTTCGCCACTAAGCTCTGGAACTCACAGCGCGGGAAACACTGCAATAACTGACTGAAGATGCTGCTTACTCGATGCAAGGGCCGCCTCCGGTTCTGTTGTTTGCGTTCTTTCCAGGGATCGCTTTCAACCCTATCAGAGGCGCACCCCTCCTTTGGAAAACCTAATTTGGACAAGCGTGGCGCTTTCGCCTGTCCCCGTACTGCTGCTCTGCCCGGGGTGACCGCGAAGATCCAACACACCTCTGGATTCCACAACCGTGACTTTCAACGAAGCGTTGGCTATGTCAACGAACTCATCGCGACGAGCCACTACACCCCGATATCTTCATTCCAAAGCGCCGGCTGTTCCCGGATAAACCGCGCCATCAGTTCGATACATTCGTCGCTCTGCCGGACCTCCACTTCCACGCCAGCCGCGCGGAGCGTCTCTTCCGCGCCCAAAAATATCCGGTTCTCGCCCACCACCACTCGCGGAATCTTATAAAGCAAAATCGCCCCGCTGCACATTGGGCAAGGCGAAAGCGTCGTGTACAAAACCGATTCTCGATATGCGCGCGCCGCCAGCCTGCCCGCGTTCTCTAAACAATCCATCTCGCCATGCAGAATTGCGCTCCCCTTCTGCACCCGCCGGTTATGCCCGCGCCCGATGATCTCTCCCCCATGCACCAAAACGGACCCGATCGGTATCCCGCCCTCCTCGAACCCGATCCGCGCCTCCGCAATGGCCGCCGCCAGAAACCGATCTTCCGCCATGCGACCATTCCAGCAAAACGGCAATGCTAAAGTAAGGGCTGGCGCAATAGCGCCTATTTGTTCCCCCCGAACCGGGCGCGTAGCTCAATTGGCAGAGCAAGTGACTCTTAATCACTAGGTTGAAGGTTCGATTCCTTCCGCGCTCACCACTACCTGAAGTTAAATCAAGCAGTTGAAAGCCACATCAACACCTTGCCATATTACCTTTTCCCAACTGTCATGGTTTTTGCCACGACCCTGCGCCGCCGCCGTTTTTTCAGCTGCCTTTTGCCGCGCCTCACGTATGCGCTTCTGGACCGAATCCGCAGCCATGTGAATATATTTCATCGTTGTGACCAAGCTCCTATGCCCAGCCCAGTATTGTAGGGCGGCGGATCAACGAACTGAACATGTCTGGAGAGACCGTGACCACCATCGCGAACAGGCTTCGGGCCGAAGGCCGCAAAACTCGCAGCGGTGGCGATTTGGATACAGCCTACCGTCAGCAAAATTCTCAATCGCATCAAGCGGTCGGAGAAGATGGGAGCAAGCCAGTGATTGATGGGACTCTGAGCATTCAAAGAAGAATTGGCGATTTCGTACCCAGCGGCGGCGAACCGTTGCTTAAGCTTGCAGACAAGTTTTCGGATGGAGCGCTGGTTTTTAAATTTATACGATCCGCGACAGAAACGGGCAGGAACGTCTCGAAAGGCGACAATTCTTTAGGTGTAAGGTCACGTCAAGTCACGGTCGTTACCAGTCAACGGGAGATGTAATGCGCGAAGAATTCTTGGCCTTGCGAGATGCCGCCCTGAAGCACTTTAAGGGGGCTGCCCAGGAGTATCGCAACGCAATCGAGATCTTTAAAATTGATTTCGAAGCGCGGTACGAGAAGGAATTGGCAGAGTACGAAGCTGAACAGAGCCTACCCGAAGGAGAACGGCCTCGGTTCCCGAGGAACCGGCCTTCACCTTGGGAGCCATGGCTTGCCGCACATCACGTCAACGAACAGGTTTTTCTAAGTTTCAAGTTAAGCGCTGAGCAGAAGCAAAGGTCAGAGCAGTTGCGGGTAGGCTTCAAGAAAATTCTAGATGCTGTTGCAACTTCGCTTCGCAATTCCTCTCTGCTCACCGACGCAGATTTTCGAGACCTCTCTCAGTACGGAAAAACGATTGTGGCTGCTGTTGAATTTAACTCGTTCGGTTTTGGGAATCTCGGCCCATCAGCGGTGATGACGGAAACATACTCTACGTTGAACCATCGGGCCAAGAGGAGAATCCATGCGAGGTCGCAAGCGCCAAGGCTGCTTCGAAAGAGCCTGCGCAGAAGTGCTCAAGTTGATGGAGTATGGATCAACATCCTTCTCAAGCTTGGCTGGTTCCCACTATGCAAAGTCTGGAGCGATAAATACAGTACCTTCTTACCTCCGAATACAGCTTTCATCATGATGCGCATTGCACCTGAGGACCCTACCAGCCGATCCCATTCAATTTTCATCCACTCGAAATGAAAGGCCTGTGCAACAACGATCAGAATCAGCCCGACTACCGGAAGCCCGAGCGCAATAATGATCGAGCGATGCTTAAATGTCGAACGTGATGAAAAGAACTTTGACATTGCGAAACTGTAACATGCCCTTTGCTCTCGGGTACGGTGAGGGGCTTCGTTAGCAAGCCGCAAGCCGGATGTTGGAGCTCGCTAGCAATGGCTTCAAGAAGTCTGTCTGAAAAACTCAGACGCGATTGCCCGATTAACGCGTGAGATGCGCATAGCTTGAGCCCCACGTGGTAGGAATGCTCTTTCTAAGGATGCTTCCGCCAGTTCCTCCCGGATCACGGGCAATTCGGAAAATGAGATTGATCATCCGCAGTAACAGCCCCCAGTATTTACGAATCCAAGTTGACGGGAAGTTGGCATCCCGCTGATTGGGATTGAGCGCAGTGCGTAGAGCTTCCGGCAAGAGCGTCCCAAGTCATGAGGAACGAGACCAACGAAGCCGACTTGCGCGGCATACAGCTTGACCACGTGCCACACCACTCGTTCTGTGACGCCGTCACCCCAGCGCTTTCCAGCTCGGCAAACACACCGAAACAGATTTCCGGTGTTGATATCGGTTGCATGAATCCACTCGTCCAGGATCAATTTGACCCATTCGGGCGTTGGAACAGTTCGAATGTGACCACCTTTGCCGACGAGATCCAAGTTGGCCCAATGATCTTCTCGCTGCTGCAAGTGTCGGAAAACTAAATCAGCCAACTCTCGACGTCGTAGTTGTCGGCCCCGGAATAAAACCCCCGCAATTCCCCGGTGATGTAGTTCGGCTTTGCCAGGCCATTGGCGGAGAGGCGGTAGGAACTCTATAACAGTTCTAAATCTACCCCGCCAGAGACCGTACGACAACGCCACGTATGAGTGAACGGCGCTGCCGCTACTGTGAGAAAACCTTCCAACCATCGAAGTATCAGCCGCGCCAAGTAGTCTGTAGCCGGTCAGCTTGTCAACAAGAGCGCCGGAGCGAGTACCGGCAGCAGGAGTTGGCGGCCGATGATGAATATCGGCAGGTATGTCAGGATAGCTCAAGCAAATGGCGCGCCCGCAATCCTGAGTACTGGAAACGATATCGAGAGCAGAATCCCGGTTCCGTAGCTCGCAATCGAGAACAACAAAAGACCCGCGACCGAAAACAGCGCCTGCTCAATCTTGCAAACAACGCCTCAGCTATGGATCTAAAGCATTCAGCTGCCGGTGTTTGGCTTCTGCATGCTGGAACTGAGGATCTTGCAAACAACAACTCAGTTGCTGCGCAGGTCTGGGTGATTGAGGCACTTCCACGCCGGATGGGGCTGGCGATGGAATCTTGCAAACAACAACGTGCTGGTTTATCTGCCGCTTCTGCTGGATAAAGGAATCCTAGCGATGCTGAGCAGCGATCAGATCAACGACCTACACCGGCTGTACTGGTCCGAGCACTGGCCCATCCGCAAGATCGAGCGCCATCTCAACATGGGCTGGCGAACCATCAGAAAGTATCTGGATGCGCCGGCGCAAGGAGCGGCCAGACGCGAGCGGTGCAGCAAGCTCGATCCTTTCAAAGCCACGATCACGGAATGGCTGGAGAAAGATCCTCAGGTCACCGCCGCTCTCATCCAACAGAGGCTGAGTCCACTCGGTTATCGCGGTGGCCATACGATTTTGCAGGAGTACGTGCGAAAGGCTCGTCCCCAGCTCGCGTCCAAACGTGCCTTCGTTTGCATGGAGCCGCTAGCCGGAGAACGCTTCGAGGTGGACTGGGCGCACTTTGACGCGCTCAACTACTCTGGCGATATTCGCAAGCTCTATGCTTTCGCGCTGATCGATGCCCACAGCCGCATGCTCTACGTCGAGTTCACGCACAGCCAGAGTTTCGAAACGTTCGTCCGCTGCCATATTCATGCCTTTCATGCGCTGCACGGCGTGACCCGTGAAATCGTCTATGACAACCTGGCGACTGCCGGCGCCGAACATGACGTGCGGCTGGTTCGTTTTCATCCTCGTTTTCTAGGTTTTGCCCGCGAGTACGGCTTTTTCCCGCGCGCTTGCAATCCGGCGAGCGGATGGGAGAAAGGCAAGATCGAGCGCGCAATTAGCTATGTCCGCCAAAGCTTTTGGCCATTACGAGAGTTCACCGATCTGCACGATGTCAACCGGCAAGCACGGCAGTGGCTGGCAGAAGTCGCCAACCAACGATTGCATCGGGAGACGCGTGAGCGTCCGATGGAACGCTTCCAGCCGGAAGCCCTCCGCCCTTTGCCGATCATTCCTTACGATTACCGCGATACAACCGAAGCGCTCGTGCATAAAGATCTGCGCCTACAGTTCGACAGTAATAAATACTGTGTTCCGCACCGTTACGTGGGACACAGGCTCACGGTGAAGGCCGATTCCAGCGCTGTCACCATTTACGATCGCGTCAATGAAGTGGTCAGCTATCCCCGATCGTGGCGCCGGGGACAGACCTTCGGCGCGGAGCGTTTCGAAAAGGTGCTCGCTGAGCAGCGTCCGGCGGCGCGGCGCTCGCAAGCGCAGCAGCGATTACTCGATTCACTGGATGGTCTCTGTTCGCGCGTGCTCGTCGAAGCCTATCTCCGTGACATGGCCGATACCGACCGTTCGTTGGCCCGCCAGATCTCCGAATTACTCGAGCTGATTCGCCAATATGGGCCGGAAGGCGTTGCCAGCGCTATCGAGAAAGCGTCTGTAGCACGTGCTTTGGGCGCCGATTATGTCGCCAATATCGTGCGTCAGCAACAGGCGCCGCGCCGTCCTCAGCCACTGTTGAAGCTCCGCGATCCGCAGTTGAACGAACTCGTTACCGATCCCGTGTCGCTACTGGCTTATGACGCCTTCATCCTTGAATCCGGAAAGGAATACGATGACTCCTCTCGAACAGAAACTGCAGCAACTGAAACTATCGGCGATGAGCCGTCAACTGGAGCAGACGATTGCTGAAGCCGCCGCCAGGAACATGAGCGTGGCGGCTACCATCGAGTGGCTCGCCGACATGGAACTGGAAGCACGGCACGGCCGCGCCATCGATCGCCGCTTCAAGTACTCGCGTTTGCAGTCTCAGCCCAGCATCGACGCCTTCCACTTTCACCATCACAAGAGTCGCGTGCAAGCCAAGAACCGGATTCTACGTCTGCTAGAGCTGACGTTCTTGCGCCAGGGTACCAATCTCGTCCTAATCGGGAATCCCGGGGTAGGCAAGACCTTCCTCGCCAAAGTGTTTGGTTGGAAAGCTTGCCAGGCCAATCAACGCGTGTTGCTCACTACCGCCATGGACATGCTGAATCAACTGTCCGCTTCGCAGGTCGATCATTCGCTCGTTCGCAAGCTCAAGGCCTACACCGAGCCGACCCTGCTGATCTGCGACGAACTCGGATATCTGGCTCTCGATCAGCAGACCTCGAATCTCTTCTATCAAGTCAAATCCACTCGTCATAGCCAGAAGAGATCGACCATCACCACCACCAACACGCCCTTCTCAGACTGGGGCAACATCCTGTTCAACACCACTATCGCGACCGCGATTGCCGACCGCCTGGTCGAGAACTCCGAGATCTTCTTGCTCGGCGGCGATAGCCTGCGCAAAGCCAACAAGAACTCCAGTTCGCCGGAAGAGTAATCTCCCTCCGGCAGCGTGCAAGCGCCGCGCTGTGGTGATATCCCGCAACGGAAGAGTCCGCCGGGTAACCACTCAACGGCGCTGCCAATGGAGTGGAGGTCTTCTCGATCTCCGCTCCTGCTTCCATTCCATGTTCAACTTCAGCGCCAATCATCTATACCTGCTCTCGCGGACGGAATATCCTTCGTACGCGGTGTTCCTGTTCGAGGATCGCGACACACTGCGCGTTTACCGGATCTACGACTTCACCAAAGCCCAGCTCATACGGCCCGGAGTGGCCCACTGTGTAGCGGGCAAGGTCAACAGCGCCGACTAACTCTACCTCGTGATCGAATCGGTCCACCTCGACACCAAGCACGCTCGATCTTCCACAGTTCCTGCCCCTGCTGACGGCGCGGGAGGGTCGCCTCTTTTCTAGTCCGCCGTTCTCCGAACTCGCACCCAGGCTTCCCACGCATTTCGCGCCGCCGCCGGCGTCGCTGCGGCCGTGCGTGCCGAACGTCTAAACCGGCGCTCTTCTTGACAGCAAAACCGGCGAAACCGCAGTCATTTTATTCCGGCGCTAACATCAGCCCGCATCCGAGCAAGACGGCCAGAATGGCGGTCTCGTTTGCCTTTCAACGTGTTCGGATCGGGAGTCTGCCAGAAGCGGGAGGGCTTCCTCGGCGGTAAGCCAGTTGCCAAGTCTCACGCCCAACTTCTTCGCACCTTTGACTCGCCGGATACTCGCGGCGAGCTCGGGGCTGAGCGAGCCAGCATCCGCAGCCTCATATGCCAGCCGACGTACAGCAGCGAGTCGGCCGTTGATCGTGCCCGCGGCTAGGCCGCGGTTCTCCAGGAAATCCGATAGCGCGTGACAACGACCTTGCTGAAGGACAGTCGTGGTTCGGAGCAGTACCATTGAATGAACTCGTCGATCGCATGCCGGTAAGCGTTTGGATTCTGGTGAACGTAGGCTGTCCAGTACGGCTGCCTTGCTATGGTTTAAATCCGGGAGGCAGAGCTTCGATTTCGGCCCGCTTTGAGGTGGCGGATTTCCGCCTAGCGCGTTTGCCTATTCCAGCCGCCTCCAATGCGGCTGGCCAAAAGCTTACGCCCACTGCAGCGTAGCGCGCTTTCCGGCAAAGTGACGCCGATAGGGAGTACAAGCTAAGACTTGCGGGGACGAGTCGCTCCAAGGGGTCAGCCGCCTGTGAACCGGTGTGCTTAGCGAATTCCGACCTGAGCTGTTGTTGACGCGGCTTGCCGGTGGGATATTGACCGACGTCAGTAAGCTGAAAATCCGTTGTAGAGGCCGGACCTAATTAAAAGCAAGTCAGAGATATTTGGCACTTGCTGAGGCGGCGTGGGTATCGGTCCTAGGCCAACCCGCCCTGAGTCGTCCTTTGCATTTTTATCTTCAACCGCATAAGCAAAGCCACTCTGATGTTGTGCGTGATTAAATTCCGAGTAGTAATTCGCGCAGCCGATCACTGTAGGTATAACTCCGTTTTGGCGATACCCATAATCCCTGCTCAGCTGTTCAAGTTTGCTCAAGTATTCTTGCACTTCCAGTCTCCCGGTGAAGACAGAGACTTCGGATTCCACCTCATCGCCAGGAAAGATTGTGTAGCCACCCTTTTCATCCGGACCTAAAGAACCATGCCTGCTTCGAGCAAGAAACTCCTTGTATTGCGGATTCTGCGGATAGGGTTCGACCGTACCGCAGAGGGAGCTGCGTGAACTTTCGAGGTCTATCCAGCCAACGTGGAGCGCAGCGATGGTTTGAACGTGTGTCGCCGGCGTATGGCCGATATTTCTAAGATAAACTTTTAGCGTGACAAAGACTCCGAGTTCGCCAAAATTCAGGCTTGACACTTCTGGTCTGGCCGTCAGCCATGGCCGATTCGACAGTTCAAGCCCCTCACTGGCTAAATTGGCAGACCGTATTGTGGCAGTTGCGGCAGTTGCTGCCGAGCTTGCGTTCTGTCGAGTAGTTTCGATGGCATCCTTGGCAAGTTGATACTGTTTCTGAGCCTGCAGTTCACTTTTTACAGAATCTTCCGCTTGCTGTTTGAGCTGTTGTCGGAATTGTTCTTCACTGAGCTTGATTTGCTGCCTCGTGATCGCCAGAGAATCTTGGGTCAGATGAGCCTGCCAGATGCTTCCGCCAGCGGCAAGTGCGGCAACCAGAATAGAAATTGTAGTAGCCGAGTTCTTCCTCAGCCAAGAGTTACTCGGGCTTGGTCGGGACGAGAGAATGTGAGCTGCTCCATGCTCATACTCCGAAGCTGCTCGGCGGGATCTGAGGAACGGAAATCGCACTTGCAATAGGATACAAGCCAGAATGCTCTACCTGGTTTTGGCGAACGTAGGCTGTCGAGTACGGCCGCTTTGCTATGGTCCAGGTCCGGAAGGCCGAGTTTCGTATTTGCTTGCTTTGACACGACGGATTTCCGCGTGGCTTGTTTGCTCATTCCAGCCGCCTCCAGTGCGGCTGGTCGAAAGCCTACCCCCGCTCCGCTCCAGCAAAGCGCTTTTGCGGCAAGGTCGGATTACGTGAGCTCACATTTCACAAAAATATTGCCGACCACAGCTAACCCATCGCGGAATTACGTTACGGGCCCGAAGATACCAGCATCAACCGTCGCGCTCACCACTTGGAGGAGATAAAACATTGCCACCGCCGAGCGGCTTGACGTTGAGGATCACCAAATTTCTGCAGTATTTGCGCTATAGAAATCCACTTTCAAAGCACGATAGCTTGAACGTTCACGCTGCATCTCGTGAGCCCTTGCCTGAATTTGCTGGTTATGGGCGCTGTTCGGATCGCCATGTAGGCTGATGAATAAGTGACTTACTTGGCTCTTGGTTATTGCATTTGAAATGTGCTCGTCCTGTTCGGCGAGCGACAAGCCATAAATGAAAAGCGGCCCTTGCGTATTTGCGAGCATATTGAAGCAAAATCGCAGATAGCGACTGTTTTGTATGTGGACGAGTTTCTGCGTAGTTGATCCTTCGCACACGAACAGCGGGGCATGCCCGTCAGAGATGCGGTTGGCAATTTGTTGAATCAATCTGCCGCCCTCACCCTCGAAGTATTTGATCTTCTCCAGTCTGCCGTTGTCCTGGAAAAGATGCAACGCACCGTGGAGATAAAGAACGCCTTGATTGGGGAAGTCTGCCCACTCGAGGCCGCCGTTATCGCCCTGCTTGAACCCGTCAGTAAAAAAGTTGGACAGCCCTTTGCCAGATTGAACAAATGCCCAGTAGAGCAGAAGATCATAATTGACGGTGAACAGTCGTCCAAAATTTCGAAGGAACCGCGCCGTCGTTTTAATGCGCTCTGAATCGACCTGAAAAACATGCGTCGGATGGGTAGATTGAATCGCTTGAATTAAAGCTTCCTTCAAAAAGTTTGCATCGTGGCGCAACATCTCGCTCTTGTCATCGCCCCACTCGTAAAGTTCAGCGATTTCTCCCGCGATCTCCAAATTACGGATAGCGATCTCGAAATCTACGGTTTTCAAAGCACCGAAAACCCGCCCTACTCGCCGCGCCTTCGACCAATCGACAGACCTTAAGAGAGCCTGATAGCTAAATATATTGCGGTCGTAAGCAATGCTAAATCCGTTGCCAAGGAGCAAGGTCGGTTTTCCTTGTGGGGGCGTGCCTTGCTCCACAGCTTCCTCAAACGTGATGCACTTCACGAAAAAGAGGCTATCAAACGACGACATGAAGAATGCTCGAGGAAAGTCGACGGCCCTGCTGTTTAAGCGCCAATGGCGTGCGTTGAGGCGAGTCAGAAGGAGAGAGTTGCGAGTACATCGCTTCGCAACCCAAGGCCGTGCAGGGCGTACTCTGGCACACACCACCATCCTGAAGGCCGTACCGGCAGCCAAGTAAGTCATGTCGGATAAGATGATCGCGTCGTATACCCTGTACCTTAAGGCGAGTTATCGCCGCATCTGAATGCCGGCGACATTCCGAAGTTCGTCATCGAAGGTTAAGACAAGCCCGTCGGCTCGCTGTTGAGCCAGGTACGCGATAGCCGCGTCGGCGAAGCTAAGCTTCGTGCTCTTTTGGCTTTGAAACGCCTTGAAGACCTCTGGAAACAAATCCGAGCACGGCACGAACTCCAATTCTTGCGCTTCGAGTAGGATATTCCCCACGCGTATAGCGACGTTCAGGTCGCGGCGAACCAAGAGAACGGTCATGACTTCCAAAAAGACGTATTCAAGGAGCAAGCCTTTGCCCCACTTGCCTACCAGGAACTGATCCATGAGAGCGGAAGCAGCTTGGTGATGCGTATCCCGCTCGTTATAGAAGCCGACTAGAAAACTAGAATCGAGAACGATCACCGCTGGCCATAGACAATCGAATCAATTTCCGAACTTAACTGCTCGTTTCCTTCCGGGAATGGTTCTGGCTTCAACGCTCGAAGGGTTCCACGCTTATGAACAGTCGTTCCTCGGAGCAAATATAAGCGGATCGCTTCGGAGATCAGTTCGCCGACGGTACGCCCTTCGATTACGGCGCGAGCCCGCAGTGCTCTGTATGCCTGCTCATCGAGATTACGTATTGTCGTGTCCATCTTGTACTACTTGTAACACATCTCCAAATTCTTGGTAGCCCCCTATCGGCGAGAAGCACTCGTTTTGAAGCGAACTCCAGGACTTCGTAGCGAAGCAATCAAACTGCCAACCCCCCTAATTCCAAATTTGGCGCCAACCATTGCGTGTGAGTTCCCGGAGTTAACTCCTCTAGGGACTTCGTCCCTGGCGCCGTCAAGGACCGCTTCGCTGAACCGGCCGCCTCTCCCCATCTTTCGCTAACGCTGCAAGACGCCTGCGGCGCACTCCGCTTCGCTTCGTGTGGGCGATCCCCCAGCCCGCCTCTCTCCCTGACGTTGCCCACCCTACCCTCTCCGCCGGTGCTCGGGGGTGTTGATCTTAACACCCCAATTCCAATCCCGAAAGGAAAGAACCATGAAGAATCAAACAAAAGTTTACGAGAAGATCACCGCCAGCATCATCGAAGCCATTGAAGCCGGTTGCGGAAAATTCGAGATGTCGTGGCATACCTTCGGAGCCCTCCCGTCCAATGCAAGCAACAAACGCCGGTACCGTGGAATCAACGTCCTGGTTTTGTGGGCCGCCGCAAGCCAGCGCGGTTATAAGACCCAGCTTTGGGCCACTTACCAGCAATGGCAAGAACTGGGCGCGCAAGTGCGGCAAGGAGAGAAATCCACCGCCGTTGTGTTTTGGAAGTTCTACAGCGAGGACAGCGACGCTGATGACGATAGCCGCGATGAACAAAGTACAGAGGATTCCGGCCGCCGCTGCTTCGCTCGTGCATATCACGTGTTTAACGCCGATCAAGTAGAAGGATTCAGCATTCCAGAAATGCCGGTATTGCCGGAAGCACAGCGTATTCCAAAAGCAGAGGATTTCTTCCGCCGCACGGGCGTGCGAATCGTCGAGACCGGTATGCGCGCGTGTTATGACTCGAAGGCGGATGAAATTCACATGCCGCCGTTTTCAGTATTCAAGAAAGCAGATTACTTCTATTCCACACTTGCTCACGAAATGATCCATGCAACCGGCCACGCTTCACGCAGTATTCGGCAGCTTGGGAACCGGTTCGGTTCTGAAATGTATGCTGCCGAGGAGCTTGTCGCTGAACTGGGTAGCGCGTTTCTTTCCGCTGAACTGCAGCTTGAGACCGAGCCTCCGGTCGATAACGCTCCATATATAGAAAATTGGCTGCGAGTGTTGAAAATCGACAACCGCGCAATTTTCACCGCCGCCAGCAAGGCTCAGCAAGCAGTGGACTGGCTATTGAATCAAAAAAACCGGGAGCAGGCCGCATGAGCGGCCTCTATCTTTCCGCAACAAAGGGCTTACGCCGCAACGATAGTTAGAATCGGCTTCAACATTGTCATTGTCACCATCGGTCTCAACGTCTTCGCCTTCTTCCTGAACCTTGCCTGTATAGGCAGCTTTACCGGTCGCTTGCTCGATCAGAGTGAGAAGGCGTTGCTGCCGGTCTACCATAAAGGCCTCAAACTCATCCGCGTGCAGAAGCGATGGATTAATCAGATGGGATTTCAGATAACTGTCAAGTCTCTCGCGTTCGATCGACGGCGTTGCCTCGTCTCCCTTTTCCAGTTTGGCGAGATACTCGGATGGCGCAACGCCACCGACGATTCGGTTCGTCCGAAAGGAAAGTGGCGTCTTGTTGATAACCGAGTCAAAAACATCCGGCTTGATGCCCCGCCGTTTGCACCAGTCTTGAGGGAATATGTGATGGATATCGACATTCTCCCCGAAGAACACTGCATGATCGAACTTTTGTCCCGAACGGAAATCTTGTGCTCCTTCTTTCATTAATAAAACGTTGACGCCCTTGTAAGCAGCTGAAAGGCGCATTCTCATGGTCTTCAGTCTATCGGCGCGGAACATTGTTTCGCTCACGGTTGACGGTTCGGGACCACCCTTTAGCCATATCGGAACCTCAATGAAATCGCGTGCTATGCGCGTCTCGACCGCCGATCCGTAAAGTTCGCCAAACACACCATTCCAATACCAGCGAACCAGCTTTGCCCGGTTTGTTTCGTGTTCCCAAGCGTCGCCGATGTCGGCGAGAACGGCGGCCAACGGCACGATCTGGGACTGATAGGGGAGGTCAAAGATGCGATAGATATGAAGTATGTGGAGGAACTTTGCCGCCCGCACAAAGCCCTGCTCAACTTGCGCTTCATATCGCTTGTACTCGCTAAGCGGCAGGTCTAATAAAGCGTGCCGGTTGCCTGTAATTGCCGGCAATTCTTTGCCCTGTTTCCCGGCATCCTCCGCTGCACGACGCCGATCACGGGTATGAAAGAGCGAAACCGCTTGAAGGAAGTCAGTATTGGATATTTCGGCGATGATGCCCGTTTCTTCTCCAGCAGGCCGGAGAGTATCTGCAAAGCGGCGGTGGCGGCCCTTGTTCATATCGTCGCCGTACCAGTCTTTTCGGAGTTCGTGGCCGGAGGCGGCGTACATTGCGGTCACAAGCTCAAACGCATCGAGCGGTTTGCCGCCGGTATTTACCTTTTCAAAAACAACGCATACTGCTTCTTTGGAGGTTGATCGATCAAGGGCAATCACCGGTACGCGGTAGTATTTGAAATTTTCCAAGATCTGCCGCTTGAAGCACCGAAACTCTTCTCGGATAGCTTCGTGTTGGTCACCGCGCCAATACTCATAGAAGCCGTCCTGCCACTTATCCCATTCGAATACTTGGGAAACCGGGTATGCGAGAGTGGCGTATTCACGCTCGTCTGACGAAAGATCTAATAACGTTTCACGCCCGAAATGGGTTCGGATGACTCGATCCTCCGGCACGCTTACGATCGACTCTTCACGATCGACGGAAGGATCGAGTGCTTTCCGGATATCAATGTAAAACCAGCGCTTTACCTTCTTCTTTTTCGGTGTAACTGTCTCGACGACCTTCCCTCTCAGAGTGACTTGATAAAGCGAAGTCATGCGCTGCTGGCCATCGAGCAACAGAGACTGAGGGAGGACATTCTTGGCTATTGGCGGTGCGCCTTCGATGGGCCTGGGCTTGAAATTGACCGGCCCTCCCGTATCTAGCGTCATCAATGCGCCTACTGGAAAAGCCCGCGAGATTGATGCGATAAGGCTCTTGATGCGATCTTCATCCCAAACCCAACTCCGCTGGAAGTCCGGCAACTGAACAACACCGCGATGACAATCATCGAGAAGCTTTTGCAGGTCGTGCGGGTTTGTCTGAAATGTCGATCCGGCCATGAATGCAATAACCTCCCCTGTTCATTGCTACGCGGCGCGCGTATTAAACAACCGGCGAAGAGATCTTCTGCTCATCTTGCTTGCAGAGTTATTGCACACTTCCGCCACAACGATAGTCGGTAGAGCGACTGTTACCTCTCAAACAAGATTCTTGCTTTCAGCGCCCACCGGAGTAAAACATTTCTCCAGACGAGAATTTTCGAACTCGGACGAAACTTCTGTGGATGGAGCCTTGCATTATTGCAGAACCGTGTAGGTGTCGGCTCCGAAGGTCTAGTTAACGCTGAAACACGCGGAGACGCCAGAAAGTCGAAAAATCCCAAGAAGAAACGCACATCGGTTCAAGTTATTGCTGAATCGGAGCCCGATGACGACGGCAAGGTGCGACTGCGTATCAATCCGCAGAACGCGGGCCCTGCTCCGCGTATCTACTATGCCGAAGATGGCCCAGTTACCGAATCGAGCAAGCTACTCAAAGACCAGTTTTTTTCCACTGCGGCACTTCGTGTGAACTTTCTTGTATGCGACCCTTCGGGCCAGTATGAAACTGGTGATCCGTTTGTCTGGTCCAATAAGCTCGTCCTTCGTAACCGGCTTAACGACAGCAACTGCAAGCGCACCGTTGAGCTATTTGTTGCGCCCAAGGGAACAATCCGCTACACGCTCGACGGCAGCGAACCGCGCGACGGCACTGTCTATGAAGGTCCTATCCCCATCGGCGACGCTGATGTTCTGCTGCGCGCCTTCGCTGAGGCAGAACGACTTGAAGAGAAGGCCGATTTCCGCTTCCCAAGCAAGGGCAAGAAGAGCGTGCAGATAGACGACGTAAAGCCCGGCCAGCTCGTCTCGCGCACCGGCCGGAAGCTTGATTCGCGAGGAAAAACATTCGAAGCGCTGAAACAGGCAACCGAAAAATCTGCCAACTTTGAAGGCATCGTCCTCACGGTAGGCCAGGGCAGTCAAATCATTTCTGTCAGCGTCGGCGAGATCAAGGTAGAGCCCGTTTTCGTCGAGTCGTTGCTGAACAAGGCGCTAGAGAAATTTGCGGCAGATACGCCGGTTACGATGACCTTCCGAAAGGCCTATTTCCCTTCCGGGCACGACCTCAAGGACTTTGCCGGAAAGCTGGGAATCGAATTGCAAAACGGAGATGCTCATCAATGAGAGACCAATCCACTACTGTCGACTTCGGAGCGCCAAGTAGCTTTGGTACCCATCTCTTTCGACTGGAAATTCCAGCTTCACGGAACGCCTCGGTTGTCATTGTGGAGGATTACGGGTACCGGGGGCTAGAGGGCGGCAAACCGCGAGACGAGCAGCGGGCTGTCCTAACGCGTCAGACTTGGTCCGCAATCGCCGAAATAGCGCGCCGTGAGTTTAATGGCCGCCTGAAGGCGGCGGGGGTTCCTACTGGCCGGTGGCACACGGGCACCAACTTTGTGGACCGGCTGCTGGGCAAGGAACTATGCGTGCTCGCCTGGGCCGCCGAGACCGCAAGCGAAGGCCAGATCCCCGTTATCTGCAATAAATGGGCCGCTCTCCGGGCCGAAGAACGATGGTGGCTATTTGCAATGACCGTTGCCGAAGCAGGTTTACCCGATGACAGCCAGCGCGGATGGCGCCGCGCTCTATTTCACGCGCTCTCCGATGGAGAGAAACCTGCCTCAACCCGCAAATCTCGACGGCCCGTTGAGCAAGACCTCTTTCACATGCCTTTATTCAACGAGTCCGCATGAGCAGCGTTGCTACCCCACTTGAAGTGAGTGAGGCTGTCACACCCTTCTCGCTAAAGAATGCGCCGGCACTCATCGAGCGGCTATTACCGGTTCAGAAATTGTCTGCCGAGGCTTACAAGGAACAGATGGCCGGTAGCGGAAAGACTCTTACCGCACTTGGCAGTTACTGGAAGGGGCGTAAGCCACTCATCCTGAACAAAGCCTGTATTCTCGCGTGTCTACTGCCGGCGACCAAGAACCGAGCGCGCGATCTGGAGATCTTTGAAAAGTTGATGGCAATGGACGATGAATCGTTTGTTGCACGTCAGAAGCGCCGTTTTAAGCCAAAAGAGATTCTGGGT
Source organism: Bryobacteraceae bacterium (assembly GCA_965277435.1). Lineage (GTDB taxonomy): Bacteria > Acidobacteriota > Terriglobia > Bryobacterales > Bryobacteraceae > Bog-105. The sequence continues at coordinate 1,712,210 of OZ255821.1, forward strand.
AAGGTCTCCGTTGCGCGCATAGATGACTACTTCACAATAGAGCCAGAAGGCATCCTGCCAACTTCGTCCCCGGTGGACTGGTCAGATCCGGCCTACGACGCGGTGAAGATCGCGTGGCGCGAGGACATCACCGAGTTGGAGCGTCGCCGGATCGAAGTACAGCTGCTTCCTGGCGAGTCCTACCAGGAGCGCGTAAATGAGGTCCGGCGTCCTGAAGAGGTGATTGACAATGTACATGGTCACATCTGGGAAGCTGTAAACCTTCACCTGGGCACGGACGCCTATTCGTTTCCAGAGCTCGTCGAGCAGCTCGGCATCATGCGTTACGGCCACCGACCGAGAGTGGCCGATACCTTCTGTGGCTCCGGTCAGATTCCTTTCGAAGCGGCGCGGCTTGGCTGCGACGCCTATGCCTCAGACCTCAACCCCGTGGCCTGCATGCTCACATGGGGCTCCTTTAATATCATCGGTGGCTCTGCGGAAGACCGGCGGGAACTCGCAATTAACCAGCAGGAACTTCTACAAAGGGTACAGGCGGAGATCGACAAACTTGGTGTCGAGACGGATGGCAGAGGCTGGCGCGCCAAAGTTTTTCTCTACTGCGCTGAAGTACGCTGCGTAAAATCCGGTTGGATGGTTTCTCTCTTGCCTACCCTCGTTATAAGTAAGGGCTATCGCGTGATTGCCGAGCTGGTACCGGATTCAAAACGCAAGCGTTACGAGATCGCTATACGCTCCGGTGTAACCGACAAACAAGTTGGAGGTGCAGAAAACGGAACAGTGCGCACTGACGGTCGCGGCCAGGACCCGTATTTGATTCACACCGTCAACGGCACTGAATACCGGACCAAGATTTCAACACTGCGTGGCGACTTTCGCAAAGACGACGGGAATAATGACAACCGACTACGTCTATGGGAGAAGCAGGATTTTAGGCCACGACCCGAAGACATCTTCCAAGAACGTCTCTACTGCGTGCAATGGATGCGTCCTAAGAAGAAGCGCAAAGGAGATGAATACGAATTCCGGGCGGTCACGACCGAAGACCTCAAACGCGAACGCATTGTGGAGGAGTTTATCGCCAAGCGCCTCGTTCAGTGGCAAGCCAACGGCTTGGTACCGGATATGCGGATCGAGCCGGGCGACGAAACAACAAGGCTATTTCGTGAGCGCGGTTGGACGCATTGGCACCATCTGTTCAATTCCCGGCAGTTGTTGATAGCCGGACTTGTGAATCAAAGCAAGAAAGCATCTAGTAAATTCTTGACTGTTGCGGTGGCGGATCAGTGTAGTCGGCTATCACGTTGGAACGGAAGTGCCAGTAAAGGTGCGGGCGGAAACACATCTAACACCTTCGACAACCAGGCACTAAATACATTGTTCACATATGGTCACAGAGCATTACAAAACAGCTTGTCATTCTTGCAGCCTAACTGGAAAAGCTTTCCTCTTGAAGGGACTAGAAAGACCGAAGTGCAATGTATCTCGGCATCTGTAAGTAGACAAGAGGCTGATATCTTCGTTACAGACCCGCCGTATGGTGATGCAGTTAAGTACGAGGAGATCCTCGAATTTTTTATCGCGTGGATGCGTAAGAATCCGCCACCGGAATTTGCCGACTGGATCTGGGACAGTAGACGTACGCTCGCCATAAAGGGCGAGGACGAGGAGTTCCGCCGCAGTATGGTGGCTGCCTATAAACAAATGGCCCAGTGCATGCCGGATAACGGCATTCAGGTCATCATGTTCACCCACCAATCTGGTTCGATCTGGGCGGATATGGCCAATATCGTCTGGGCCTCGGGTCTGCAAGTTACTGCCGCGTGGTACGTCGCCACCGAAACGGATAGCGCTCTGCGCGATGGCAGTTACGTCAAGGGCACAATCCTGCTAGTCCTGCGTAAGCGACGAGGCAAGCACAAAACTACCCGCGACGACCTGGCCTGGGAAATCCAGGAAGAAGTAGAAGCACAGGTTCAATCTTTAGTCGGTCTCAATCAGGAGACTAAGAATCTTCACCGCGATGAGAACGTCTTCAAGGATGCAGACATTCAGATGGCAGGATATGCTGCGGCGCTTCGCGTGCTTACGCACTACTCCGTCATTGATGGCCGTGACATGAGCGCTGAAGCAATTCGCCCGCGCATCAAGGGCGAGACTACCTTCGTGGATAGTCTCATCGCCTTTGCCGTTGCCACTGCGAGCCAGTGTCTCGTGCCAAAGGGCATTTCAAAAACCCACTGGGACAAGATTAACGGAGCGGAACGCTTCTATCTCAAAATGCTGGACATGGAGGCCGGTGGTGCCAAGTCCCTGGACAATTATCAGAACTTCGCCAAGGCCTTGAAGGTGCGCGACTTCAAGCCGCTGTTAGCGAGCCTGAAGGCTAACAACGCGCGGCTCAAGAGCGCAGTCGAGTTCGGACGAACGGAGATAGGCGAAGGCTCCGAGTTGCACCAATCCGTGCTCCGTGCCGTCCTTTACGCCGTAATGGAGCTCACGAAGAACTTAGATGGCGACGAGGTAATCGCTCATCTCATGCTTAACATTCCCAATTACTACGGCGATGTCACGCAACGCGAAATGGCAGCGGAGCTGGCGGACTATCTCACCGAACGGTTCGAGGCGCTGCACCCCAAAGAGGCGGTCAACGCGCGAGTGCTTTGCGAATTATTGAAGAACCAACGGCTGGGATGAGGTCGAGCCGCGTAGAGTGAGCGACATCAATCGTTTTTCATCCCGCCGCCAGCGTCTCGATCACGCGTTCCTCAGAGCAAGACTCCGAGAAGCGAAGTGCTACTGGCGCATCGCTGGCTATTTTCGCAGCTCAATCTTCGAACTGATCGGTGAAGAGATCTCGGCCATTCCGAAAGTGCAGATTGTTTGCAACAGCGAGCTGGATGTGGCCGTGTTGGTATATCGAAACACGTTCGCGAGACTGCATTGAAGGAGCGTTGGAACGAGGCACCCTCGGAAGTGGAGGCCCTTCTTCATCGCGATCGGTATCGGAGGCTGCACGAACTTCTTACCAGCGGACGGGTCGAGATTCGCGTTGTTCCTAAGGATCGCGTCTTCATACATGGCAAAGCGGGTGTAATGGAGGCCGCCGATGGGACAAAGACTTGTTTCCTTGGCTCAATCAACGAAACGAAGAGTGCTTTTGCCCAGAACTACGAGATTCTGTGGGAGGATTCCTCCCGGGAAGGCGTGCAATGGGTGGAGGAAGAGTTCGACGCCCTCTGGAAAGACTCCTATCCATTGCCCGACGCAATCATTCAAGAGATCAAGCGCGTCGCTGATCGCTTGGAAATTCGCTTCGACGAGGCGAAACCTGCGGAGCTCCCTGGAGCCGCCCTAGCCGAAAGCCCAATCTATCGCGGAGGGGAACAGCTCCAAGCTTGGCAGCGCTCCTTCGTGACGATGTTTCTTCAGCATCGGGAGACCTACGGAAAAACGCGCCTGCTACTCGCAGATGAAGTTGGCGTCGGCAAAACGCTTTCCCTCGCCGCGAGTGCAATGATCTCGGCCCTGCTCGATGATGGACCGGTGCTTATCCTTTGTCCGTCGACCTTGACGGAGCAGTGGCAAGTGGAGCTAGCCGATAAGCTGGGCATACCCAGCGCGGTTTGGTCGTCCACAAAGAAGGTATGGGGTTATCCCAACGGACATGTCATTAAAACTCGCGGCCCGGAAGACATCGGTCGCTGCCCGTTTCGCATCGCAATAGTCTCCACTGGCCTAGTATTCCATGACTCTGAAGAACGGCAATTTCTGCTCAAACGCAAATACGGCACCGTTGTTCTTGATGAAGCCCACAAAGCCCGCCGACGAGGCGGACTAGGGCCAAAGAAAGAGCAGAATAACAATCTCCTCGATTTCATGTTGGGGATCGGCTCACGCACAAAGAACTTCTGCTTGGCACTGCCACGCCGATTCAGACTGAGGTTCATGAATTGTGGGATTTGCTGTGCATCCTCAACTCGGGCGCCGATTTCGTCCTCGGGCGTGAGTTCGGCCGGTGGCCAGACTGCGATACAGCGCTTCCCATCGTCAAAGGCGAGATTCCCGAGGATGATAAAGACGCATGGGAATGGCTCCGCAATCCCTTGCCGCCCGCAAACGAGGACGCACTATTCGCCGCACTGCGATTGCAACTGGGCGTATCCGACCAAAGCTTTTTCACAGATCGAGGTTTCGGTTCGCTCGGATTTCTTGAACAGCAAGTGATAGGGCAGGCATTGGAGCCAGGTTTCTTGCGGGAGCACAATCCCATTGTTCGCCATACCGTGCTGCGCCGTCGGCAAACGTTAGAAGAGGCGGGCTTGTTGGAACGAATCGGTGTAGACGTCCATCCCGATCCGAGAGCCCCAGCACGCGAGTACACGGGGGTTGCCTTCAGCGGTCTTGGACTGCTGACGAATCTCCCGTTTGATCTTGCCTACCAAGCAGCTGTAGCATTCACGGCAGCGCTACACAAGCGAACAAAGGCAGCCGGTTTCATGAAGTCGCTGCTTCTCCAACGAATCTGTTCGAGTTTTGCGTCTGGTCGGAGCACCGCCTCAAAAATGCTCCGGGGGGACTCATTCGAAGACGAGGAGCAAACAAACGATATCGAAAAGGTACTAAGCCTGAATTCCGAAATTAGACTCGGTAAGCAAGCTTTTTAGCTGGTGATTGAGGATCAGGTGGCGACAACGGAATCCAACTTCGGCGAAGTTGAAAACTGCCAGGCGAAGATGTTGTCGAGCAAAGGGTTTCTGGTTCGCAAGCCACCCCAGCTTTGAGACAGGTGAAGAACCAATCGGCGTCCGGTGCGGCCCAGAATGGCTCCACAGGCGAGAACCTGGGTGCGCAGGGTGGCCGGTTCTCGATAGCGAGGCAACTGGGCAGCGCGCTGTGTTCGCGACAAGTGAAACGTCATTCCGCGCCTCAAGAAGATTCGCCACATAACCTGTCCAATGCCGGTAATCGGCCCGGCCGCGGAAGGCAGGCGGAATATCTGGCCGGAATAACTGCTGTTGCTCAAGGAAGGCTCTTTTGAGCAAACGGTAATAGAAAACACAATCGGAAATTCGCAGTAGCTGGCGTTCGCCGTTGCCGAGAATTATTCCTGCGTGCTCGGGCAAGCGACCTTGCGCGGACTCCAGCATTTCCGAATAACAACAAACTTGAATGGCGAAGTACGGCTTCATTCCGCGTGCAAGCTTTGTATCCCATATCTGGTAATGCCAATCGCCGAATTCTGAATTCCCCGGAATACGGACCAAGAAATCGGGCCAGCCCGCGAATGGTTCTAATGTCAGGCGTCCCTGATAAATCACCTGCCGACCCTGTCGCATAGCCGCCATCGTCTTGTGCAAGGCGTTATCAGAGCGGTCGATCACCACCAAATCCCTTTCTGAATGGAAAGAATCGAGAATTCGCGCCTCGTGTTCCTCACCGCTTTTGTAAACGAGCTCCTCCTCTTCTGTGGCTTCGTCCTTACTGAGTTCGCCAGGAAATTCTATGTTGTAGCGGTCCAGCCAGGTTACGGATTCATTTTCGAGGAATCCAATGAGATCAGATGGCGAGTAGAGGAAACCAGACCCAGTTTTGTACATGAGTGTCTTTTATGCTGGTGCGAGGCATCCGGGTTAAGTAGTCCAATTGCCTCGTACGGGCCTCATACCAAAGAGTGGGTGACGACCACGCACTATCGCACCCGAATAGAACTTTCTCCGACGGTTTGGCAATGAAAACAACGCGGCCCGGACAGCGTGGCATCTACTCACCGACGTCGATATTGGGAGTGTTGAAGGTGGTCTTTTCCCATTCCCAATACTCGGCTTTCCCGTGCTGGTATGCGGGCGAGACTTTTCTGGGACTGTCTAAGATTACTTGCTCCTTGCTGTTGGCGTCTGCTGCTTGTTTTGATTTGTGATTTGCCTGATGCCGATCCATTCCGGCCGGCTGAATCCTGTCTCCGCAAATCTGACACTGCAATCGCGCGTCAGAACCGCCCGCTACCCCCGGATATGACTGAAGCAGTTTCCGGGAGTAATTGCGAATCGCTTCGTCCGAATCGAGAACCGCTCTTTGCAGCCGAGGGACCAGGAAACTCGCATTGCAATGAACAGATCCGCGAAGGGCGGCAAGACGAGTCTGCGCAACGCGGTTTCCTAGGGCCGAATCGAGGAGTCTAGCTGCCCAGTTTTCGCGAATATTGGCGAGTATTCTGGCGGCTCGAAAGGCATGTTCATAGTCGCCGCCGAAAAGAATTCTCTTTAGTGTCCCCATCGGGGATGGTGGAAACCCCTCGCCTTTAGGCGAAGTACGGTTTGGTGTAACGTGGTCGCGTGCGGCATTACCGGCTGGGCGCGCACACGAAGAGCGACCTAAAGGTTCATCTAGTGTGGATCCCAAAATATCGGAAAGCGGTGTTGGCCGGCGAAGTGGCTCTTCGTGTGCGTGACCTACTGCGGCAAATCGCCGCAGAACACGAGCTGGAGATCGTGTCCGGTAAGGTCGCACGCGACCACGTTCACCTGCTCCTGTCTTACCGACCGAATCAGGGTGTGAGCCAGATGGTGCAATGGCTGAAGGGGATCAGCTCGCGGGTGTTGCTACAGGAGTTTCCGCACTTGCGAAAGAAGTTCTGGGGCAGGCATCTATGGGCGCGCGGTTATCTGGCGGTCAGCTCCGGCACGATTACCGACGAGATGATCCGCGAGTATATCGAGGAACAAGAGGGTGAGGAGATTGTCGACGACAGTCGATTTCCAATCGACAATACCTAAACCCCTCGGCTTCAAGCCGAGGGTAGTTTAGTACATCATTTTGTGGATCCGGTCCCATCGAAGGCGCAACGCGCAGTAGAAAATTGCGTAGTGAAGGCGAGGATAAGACAAAGCGCTCAAACTCGGGCTCCCCTGGGAGCTCGCGCAAGAAGTCTTGCAATTCGGCGGATACCTTTAGTTTCAGCGTGGCAGCGGGAGATGGACGGCCAGGGAGAGAACTGTTCTCGGATCGTCTCCTCTTCATGGTCAACTCATCGGCTGTCCTAGCCGAAGTATGAGCCCGGAATAATCCGACCCTTTGCCGAGCGACTCGGAGTTTTTCGTCAAAACAGAGTCGGAATGACGAACCATTAAAACCGGCCGTCCTAACTAAGGACGTCGAATCCGGAGTAGGCATGACGACCAGTCCTCCGCAGCTTGCTTAGTCAGGTGGTCAATCGGACCGCTCCGTCCGATTGTTTGGATCTCGTAGTCTTGTCGGTTTCACCCGATGCGACAGAACGCAGCGCAGATAAATTAGTTAAAAGCTAATCGTTCGGTTGTCGATCATCTTAGAAAGATTTTGCCCTGCTGCTGGAAATCCCTAACATCCAGTAGTCTCCGTCGTTGCGAATCAGCAAGCGATAGATCGACCGCCGAAGAAAGTGGCAGCCAAGCAGCTTCTTTGGATTCGTCATCGATTTTCATCTCGCCGGATTCGATTTCCGCGGCATACACGAGAGTGAACTCCTGTCGGACCTCACCGTCGCTATAAGCAATCAGGATGAGCGGGTCACTGTAAGTGCCAATAAGGCCGGTTATTCGGATCTGAAGACCTGTCTCTTCACGCACTTCTCTGACGGCGCAGCCGGTCAGTGACTCTCCATAATCTAACGTCCCACCCGGCATTGTCCACTTATCGTTATCCTTTCTGCGCAACATCAGGATGTTGCTGTTGGCGTCGAATAATGCGACGGCCGTTGCGGGGCGGATGGAATTAGGTTTCGGAGCTTCCGGATCGTAAAAGTAGTCTCGCCGCGCCATCTGGTGCTGTCCTATTCCTCAATCGGCTGCTCAAACCAGGCTTGAACATCGGGAGTGATATCCACTGGAACCTTATCGTTGCCCGGAGGCACCTTTATGAACAGGATCTCCGTATGTGGGCCCGATTTTTGGGCGTACACGACCCCGTGTTCGATCATGTAGAAGTCGCCCGCCTGGAAAACGTGCTGTTCACCCGTAACCGTGTCAAGATAGGCCGTCATTCCGGACGTCACGAATTGGAATTCAAAGGCCTGCTTATGAGTATGGGTCTGTTCTGTGCCACCGTCGCCGCCGTAGCGGGTGATTCCAATTTCAATTAGGGAACTCGGAATGTGCTGGAGGCGCTCTGGATTTTTCAAGTCTCCAACGAGATACTGCCGAGTGGTATAACGCAGAGCATCGGCAATTTCGGCGCTGCTGACTTTAGTAATTTTGGCCATAGCATGAGAACGACCTACAAGAACATCAAAACATGCGGGTGGCTCAAGTCGTCTTTTATCAATGAGGCCGCCGCAGCAGCGTCTCTAGCGTAGCCTGCTGAAAGTGCATCATTCTGGACCGCCCGTGCTCGCTCCGCCCAGCCGTGTTCGTTTGCTTCCCGCATGAGGCGGATCTTCCCGAGTTCGACCTGTATCGAACCCCACCAGTGCCGAGGATGCGTGCTCCTGTAGAAAGCCTCCGCTTGCCCGATGAAGGTTCTTGCTTCGTCGAAAGATCTGCGCTCAATTGCCAAGTAGGCCAGCCCAAGGTGCAAGTTCCCCAACCAACCTGGAATGAAAGTGGACCGCGCTAACTCGATCGCTCGTTCGAAGTAATCCAATGCCGCGTCGTAATTATTCTGTTGCCGTTCCAAATCGCCGAGGCAGCCGAGGACGTAGATGCGTTGACGAGTTCCTCTACCCCGTGCCGAGAGCCTCAGCGCTTCCATCAGAGCAACCCTCGCCAACTGCAGGTGACCCTCGTAACGGAGGAAGTCTCCATATTTCCTGAGACATCTGGTTAAAAGATAGTGATCTCGCCTGCGCTTCGCATGCCGCGTTGCAAGTACGAGGAATCGTCGCGCTTCGCCGTATTCACCCCTGAGAGTACCGAGGTTGCCGCCTAACATGAACAGAATCTCTCCGTGAGAGTCGGCATCTTGCACACAGTCGGAGCACGCAAGCAAATCGGTCATCTGCGACCTTAACTCATCGATTGGCCGGTAGAACATCTGATGATGCACCAAGCGGATCTTAAGCGGAACCAGTAACGGCGAGTGCGCGTCGCCGTTACTCGGATGCAGCGCCAACTCTTGCCGTATCAGTTCTGCAGCGTCTCCATAACGCCCTCTAACGTGCATCATGTCAAACACGATAGACGCAAATTTGAGACGGACACTTGTATCGGAGATCCCATCTAAACACAACGTCTTAAGTAATTGCGCATAGTCGTAGCATTTCGTTGGGCTTTGTCCATTCGGCGAACTGGCCTTCGACGGCGGAAACGACTCCATCGAGGAATCCGAAGTAACGATTGTGCAGACACAACCGGCGCGTGAGTTTCCAGACCCGTTCGATAGGGTTGAGTTCCGGGCTGTAAGGAGGCCAGGAAGTCCAAGCGAAATTGTGGAGCCTGTTGATCACGCCAAGCCAGATGGAGTTTGGAGCGATGATACTGCGCGTTGTCACTGATAACGAGGACGCGACGTCCGGAAACAGCGCTGGCCTCGCGGGAGATTTTGAGGAACTCCCAGAAGGACTCGCCGTTGAATCGGCCGGTCTCGCGGCGAAACAAAAATTCGCCATCCCGCAAACGGACTGCGGCGAAGTAGCCCACGCTCTTCCGGGTCGGATGATGGTACACGATCGGATCTCTGGTTTCCGGTGGAACCCACATACGGCAACGGGATCCCTGTTGCTGAAAATGCACTTCGTCCAGCGCCCAGAGGTCCACGGCATTGTCCTGCATTAACTTGCGGAGTTTTTTCTATGCGCTTTCTGGCGCGCCGGGGCGGCTCGCGCCAAAACGGGCCGGGGCTTGCGGAGCCGGAACTCGAACTGCCGGAACAAACGCTGGCATTGACGGACCCCCAACTGGATGCCGTAGGTCTTCTCCAGCCAAGCCGACAGCGTCTTGCCATCCCACAGGTTGACGCGCATCCCCGCGTCGCTCGGTCTCTCTCGCAACACCCGATTGATCTCTTTGATCTGCTTCTCACTCAGCCGACTGGGGCGTCCGGACCGTTCTCCCTCGGCCAGACCCCCCAATCCCTGCTGCTCGAAACGGTGAACCCAATACTCGACCGAACGCGGTGCGTCCCCCAAAGCCGTGCTACTTCAGGGCAGGTCATACCCTGGGCGACCAGCAAAAGGCCATGCAGCCGGTGATCGTAGCGCGACTCGTTAGAACGCTGGATCTCTTGCTGCAAACCAAGCACCGACACCGCGTCCGATATCCTCAGCGGTCTCATAATCCCAGGAGACCACGCTTCGCTCACAATGCGCAATTACTTATGACGCTGTGTTTAGCTGCGGATTTAACAGTTCAAGAGCGAGGCCGCTGGATCCCCTCATTTGCAGATCGCGCACGAGCGCGAATGTCTGATCATCGAGACTGTGCAATGCTTTTGTCGACTCGTAATGGTCTGCATCGTCCAGGTCTGCAATGTCCACCGGGCTCGCAGCGGAGAAGATTGGGGCCACCGTCCCGAATGGCAACTGCGGCAACCGCGAACGCAAAGCCGGTTTCTGGCCCTCCGAAACAGGAATGACATTGATCTGGAGGCGTAGCGTTCCCGGCTGGACCAGAAAGGCGAAATTGCTTGCACGATCCTGCTCTTCCAGCTTGGCGTTGCCCTGCCCATCACCGCGATGTGCGACGCCGGGATTCTCTACCAGTAATTCGAATCTGCCGACTGGCCTCTGCAAACGCTCTCGATGCCATAAACCGAGGCTGCAGCTGACGAAATCCTTCTCCTCTGGCGTGAGGTCGTTTGCACGCCGCGACAACCAGAGCCTTGCTTCGTCGAGTAACGGACCCCGTAATAAAAAACCATCATCGCGGCCAGTTTGTTCCCATTCGTGAAGTATTAAGCGAAGACGTTGACGCCAAACAAGAATTTCGCGGTCGTCTTGGAGCCATTGCGTGAGTCGGGGCCAGCGCCGAACAAGCGCTTCGTGGGCGATCTCGACCATCTCCTGTCGACCGCTGCTCTCAACGCCAACCGTCACCAGCCGCGATTCGGCTAACGCTGCCAATACTCTGCGTCCGGCGTCGCTGTTCAAAAGGTCTTCGCTAAACAGAGCCGAAACAGGAATTCTCTGCCGGGTGTCCTCCCCGCCATCATCCGCGAGACGGACTAACCGGGTGAGTATATGGCGAGCAACTTCTTGCTGTAACGAGTTAAAGCCTCGGTAGACTTTCTCAGCTCGTTGCGCAATCGCTCCCGCCAACTGCCCAATGCGCTCATAAGCCGAGTGTGTAAGTATCTTATCGACCTGGCGGCTCCACAGTTCTGCCAGAGCGAACTCCAGAAGCGGCAGGACTCCGGGTTCGCGGCCCGTGTCGCTTAATATACGTTCTACCAATCCATCTTCGAATCTAACGTGGTGTCGCAACGCCGGCTTCCGTATGACGGAATCCAGCTCCTCTCGATTCATTGGCCCGATCTTAACGTCGCCGTCCTGTGTTTCGTCCACGAAACGGCGGTGTGATAGCAATCGGCTACTGAAGTCGGCGCGAACCGTATAGAGCACCTTTATGTTCGAAGCGGTGGAAGAAAGCGACACGAGAGTATCGAACAAGTGATCCCGCGTTTGCTGAGAAGTACAGAGGGTGTACAACTCCTCAAACTGATCTGCGATCAGGAGCAGGCTGTCTTTGCGGGCGGTTCGCAGGACCTGGGTAACCAAATACGGCAGCTGGCCTTGCTCTAGCACCTCACGCAATTCCGGGAGGTGTGCAGCCCTCGTAATATCAGTCGCATCCGGTGCGAGATACGGTATCAGAACCGAAGCAAGAGCACCGAAAGGATCTCCGCCCGGGCGACAATACAGAATCTCCCACGAACCGGAACGTTTCAGTGCCGGGAGAAGGCCAGCAGCTACTAGCGAAGACTTGCCGCTACCGGAGCATCCTGACACTTGAACCAGGTTCTTTTGTGCAAGTTTTTGTTCCAGAACGTCGACCAAGGCTTCGCGGCCGAAGAAGTCCTCGGCATCTTGCTCACGGAAGGCTAGCAGCCCTCGGTACGGGCAGGGAAGGAGATCGATGCTAGCGTTTGGGATCGGTTGCGCCTGGTGCTCAGCCAATAATGGGCTCGAGACAATGCACTCATTTGACGTAACCCCAAGCGCTTCGGCGACCTTTGCAATTGTGCCGAGGTGAATCGATTTTCCCCGTTCGAGATTTTGAATCGTCCGAACAGACAATATTGCCTTCTCTGCAAGCCGTTCTTGGGTCCACCCCCGGCGACTGCGGAGTTCCACGACGTTTTTACATGCAGGCTGGACGTGATTACCGCTCGCCGATGCGTAATTTTGCGTAAAACTACGTTCCAAATGCACCTCCGATTCGTGTTTCACACGGGCACATGGGTATCTAATGGGAACGTCAGATGGTTGCAGAGCCTCGGAAAGGGAATTGGCGATCGACTAGGCCAATCTTCAAGCTGAAACTCCGCGCTGCTTCGAGTCCCATCGGGTATATGGAAAGGATATCGAATTTCACGTGAAAAGGCTCTTTTGTTTTATGCAGACCCTCCTAAGTGTTGGAAAATGATCGGAGTTGAGGTCCTAAATGCAAACAAGCACATCAGATTTTATTAATTTGCCAGCATTTGCAAAGGCGGTCGCAGAACATTTGAATGATTCCTTCGGCGGCCGCGTTAGCGCGAGACGCGTGCTGAACCTCGATGAAGCAGCCGCGTACTGCGGTCTCAGCCGCGACAGCTTCAAGAAGAAGGTCGTTCGCGATCGCCTTCGCAAGGTGCGGCTCGACAAGTGCTGACGTTTCGATATCGCGGATCTCGACGAATGGATCGACGGCCATAAAGAGCAGATCATGCAGGAGACAGCCGCGTGAGCAAAAAGCGGGCTGCTCACCGGGTAAAGGGACAGGGAAGCGTATCCCTTCGTCCGCGCTCGCCGCTTTGGCAAATCTCGTATTGGAACGGATGGCGCCAGGTTCGTGAATCGTCTGGAACAGCAGATTACGGCGAGGCTGTCAAACTCTTCAACGCAAGCTTGGAGAGATCGCCGTTGGCAAATCGGCTGGCGCGGAACGTATTCGGGTCGCCGCTCTGCTCCAACTGCTGGTTGAAGATTATCGACGGCATGATCGCGCCGACCTGCAAGAGGCCGAGCAGCGTGTGAATCGCTTACTCAAGCCGAACTTCGGGCATCTTCGCGCTGCCGCTTTCACAACGAAGGCACTGAACAGTTACATCGAACTTCGTCAAAGCCTTGGTAGGAGAACGCAACTATTAATCGGGAGCTCGCCCTTCTCCGCCGCGCCTTTCGGCTCGGTCATGAGCACGACCCCCAGTTAGTTTTTCGGCTTCCGATAATCAAAGCGCTCCCGGAAGACAATGTTCGCGAAGGCTTCCTGGAGTCCGACGGGTACGCCGGATTCTCGACGCCCTCACGGAGGAGATCAAGCCCGTTTTCGTCGTCGCCTATCATCTCGGAATGCGCACCGGTGAACTGCTCGCGATCAAGCGAAGCTGGGTTGATCTTCACGAGGGTCTGATCTACGTGAATGGCCGCGTCACGAAAAATCGGAATCCCAAGACAGCGCCGATCTACGGCGATATGAGGCCTTGGCTCGAAATGCTTCTGAGCCGTGGGGCCGTGGAGTCTCCGAAGTGCATCTGGCTATTCTCACGGAAGGGAATCCCTGTAAAGGACTTCAAAGCGGATTGGGCGTAGGCATGCGAGAAAGCGGGCGTTCCGGGACTTTTGTTCCACGACCTACGTCGGACGGCTGTGCGCAATATGATCCGCGCCGGTGTCCTCGAAAAGATCGCGATGCAGATTTCAGGCCACAAGACCGCGAGCATGCTCTGGCGCTATAACATCACCGATGCCCGCGACATCAAAGATGCGGGAAAGCGCACCGAGCGGTATCTAGAAGCGCAAAACGAGCAACAACATGCGGGAAACTTACGGAGTCAATTCATGCCAAAGCCAGCTAAGTGGTGCCCGGGGCGGGACTTGAACCCGCACTCCGCTTGCGCGAAAAAGGATTTTAAGTCCTTTGCGTCTGCCGATTTCGCCACCCGGGCCTGCGTGATTCTAAACGACTTGCTAAGCTCGCCCCAGTACATCCCCGGACGGTATGCCCAAAAGTATGCCCCCGGAATTCATTGAATGGATTCCTAGCGCTTCAAAACGAGCGAAAGCACGCTCAACCGACTCGGGTGTTGGGTGCACGTATCGCTGAGAGACCGTGACACTGGAATGGCCCATAAGCCTCATGATAGTAAACGCATCAGCACCAGCTTCACCGAGTCGCGTTCCGAAGGTGTGTCGGAATGCATGAGGAGTAAGGTCATGCGGGAGATCGAGCGCTTTGCGGATTTTGCTTGCCTGCTGATTCAAGTAGGTCTGGCACAGCTCGCTCCCATCGTGTCGGAAGAATACAAGCCCGCGTTGCCCATGTTCAAATTCGCTCAGCACTCGCGCGACTCGACCAGTTATGGGAACACTCCGGCTCTTAGAGTTTTTCGAATTACGCGATCGAACGGTGAGGTGTCCGAATCTTGCCCCTGATGGAGGTTCTAGTCGCACGTCCGCCCAATCCAACGTGAGAAGCTCCCTCATTCGTAGACCAGTATCAACGGCTACAATCGCGATACTCCGTAACGGTTCTGATGCGGCCTCCAGAAAGAGGCTCTCCTGCCTGTGGCTGAACACGGACTCACACTGACGTTCGCCTCTCAAGAGCGCGATTGTTGGTAGCCTACGGATTAATCTCCATCGAGAGGCAAGCCGCAGTATCCTCCGAAGAGTTGCCAGCTCTCGGTTCACACTGGCGGGCGACAATACGCTTCCTCTCCGCGTAATTGCGCCTCTCCGGGCTTCAACGTAATCCTGGATCTCTTCCTCTTGAATGGCGTCCAGGCGCTTGCTAGCCAACTTTCCTCGGAGAAGAGCCCTCAACTTCGCCTTGTAGAACTTGATCGTCTGGGGCTTGCTGGCGCATTCAGTCTCGATGAACCGCTCAAACCTGCAAGCGAATTCTCTAAGAGTTGGGGCTGCCTTATATTCTTCGATTCCGACTTCATCCTTTGCGAGAGCCGTCCGATGTGCTGCCTCCAGTTGCTCGGCTGTTCTCTTGTTTTTTTGCTTGGTTGACTTTCGAACAAGTCGGCCATTCCATTTAAACTTGTACGAGTAGTTGTTGCTCTTTTTCTGCTTATAAATCATCAGTGCTGTCGCTTCCCTTCTTTCAATCGCTTTTCATGTTTCTACCGGCGAATGCCACACGTCGGCCCGCTTAACCTCAATCCTGAACTCAGTTTGACGTCAAACTCAAGTGCTGGGAGTAACGGTGTTCAAAGTCGTTGTTGATTCAAGCGTTTTCGACTGCTTCTGCTCACGTCGGCTTGCAGATATGAGGCGGCAAGCAGGTCTTGACGACATCGCGGTTGCACCACCCTCGACAGTCCTCGAAGGACCGACGAAAAACTCTTGGAAGTGCAGCATCTGACCGATAAGACAAGTGGGGCAAGCTTTGCGATGTCCGAATTGAGTTTGAACGAACCGAGATCCAATTGAGCGGAACTTTATGAAGCAAAACGTTTTGCTGATCCTAATGGCAGCAATTGCCTTGCTTGAGGGCTGCGCGAAATCAACATACACTGCGGCTAGTCCCCAGAAGGCGACGGACGAACTTCGTGTCGTTCAGAATGGATCGGTTTCAGCGTTGACGAAACCGGCAAATACCGTCCCAACGAAACCGCCCAAGGGCTACACGCTCGACAAGCCGGAGGAATTCACGCCTCCCCTTACGTTTGTGTCCGAGTACATTTCGGAACTAGCACAAGATGACGATCGCCGGGTAGAGGCTCTCCAGGAGATCGCAAGCGTGCACGGCAATGCGGCTGAGATAATAATGAGCGGTATCCACGCTGCTACCCGTGCGCAACTCGAACTGCAAGAAGCGACGGCAACGCTAGGAGCCATGCGTCTGGAGCCGAACTCTTGGGGAGAGGAGCAGCTCATCCCGCAACTTCTGCAAGCGTATGCGCTTGAGATCTCATTGCAGGGACAAGTCATTGCCGATGGGAAAACCGTTCTCTCCGCCCACAACGCGGTGGATGTTGGAAAGATGCAAGCCGATTTACCGCAGTTGCGGGCCCGCTTAGATGGCATCGAGCGTCTGCTCTTTAAACAGTCTGGGTACGTTTTCCACACTCTTGTACAGCCGAGCGAAGAGACTAAGCTTCACCCCAATCGTTTGATCATCACGCGGGCCGATCGAGCGGAACTCGTGAAGCAAATAACAATTGATTTCGGATCGAGACTCACACGTAAACCCCTGTCGTACCGAGCGGAGACGGCGGCCTTATTCAAGGAGTCTCTTCTCCAGTACAAATGTGTAGACGATCCCTTGCGAACCGCCAGCCTTCGATAGACGCAGTCTCAAGGATTGAAAACAACTATAACTAGAACTATGGACTGGATTATCGCCGTGTTTTTGGCCCTTGCGTTTGCTACTCGGTTCGTGGTGGCCCGAATAGATCAAAGAAATGCGGAGTTGCAGGGCCACCTCCACGAGCAATACAAACAAGTCCTGCAGAGGATTAATGGTGTCTAGGGCGCAAATCGCTCCAATGACGCACGAACCACCCCGCCTCCCGGCTCTGGTGCCGGACATCGCTCGTGAGTGGAAAGAGGCACCTCGCCAGCGGGACTACGTTCGTCCTAGCAACGACTCCTTAGCGCTCTCAGGCAGGCCTATATGGCCATCTCTCGGGGTAAGACCTGGGAGCTGCTCTAGAAAGTCGTCGAGCGTCTCGCCACTTTCCAGATAATCGAGCGGCGCCTGGAAGGGCACGCGGGTGCAGGTCAAGACTGGCTCGACACTTAAAATGTCAGCATCGCGGATGATGATACAGGTGAAAGCGGCCAAGCATCTTTAGTGTGGCGTAACACTGGATGCGGCTGCAAAGCAGAGTGAACGTACCCGTTATCGGAGTGTGTAGATGTTGTATGTCACGGTTGGATCCATTCTATCGATAAAGACGCCCTCTGTCACATATTGCGCGACCGCTGGATAGCACTCTGTGAACATCTCCCACTAGTCGCCAGTGGCCGCTGGCCAAGTGACGCTACCAGTTGAGCCCTTGCACCAATACGTTCTCAGCAGTTCCGCCAACTTTTGATCCTGACCTTTCGGCTTTCGATCCTTGTAGTGTCTTAACTCTGCTATCGAAAATCGATATATTCGCGGGAGGTTGCTCAATGAATCAATCTCCACTTCTGGATCCGAGACATCGATTACTTCGTGGGCGTAAATTTCCTGTCTGCGCGTTTGATAGCTGTAGGCCTGATAGTTGATCATCGACAAAAATCGACCTCTTAGCCCGTTGAACGAGGAAGCGCTTTTCCGAAGGCGCATTCAGTACGGCGTGCTGGAGGGTAGTTTTTCCTGAGCTGCAATCTCCCGCAATCAAAATACGGCCTACAGCGACGAGCTTCACCAAGTGCCGAATCAATCCAGGAGGATGCAACGACTTTGGTGGAGATGAGCGCCATTCCTTCAACGAGAACTGGCGCGAGAATGTGCGATCTAGTCGTAAGCGCCTCATGAGCAGCCCCCCGCTTGCCGCCCATCGGATGCTCCAGGACCGTCACAGTTCAACGAAAGCCCAAGTGAAGCGGTGAATAACAATTATTTGCACCAGCCTTTTGTAGAACACTTAGTGGAACACTGGCCAGGCAAAGCAGGACAAAATTGCACTTCAACTGCCAGGTGGTGATCGATAAAGTCAACGAAGTCGTCCAGCTCCTTCTCCTCCTTCTTCCCTCGTGGCTTGTCCCTATAGCTTAAAAGCCAGTGGCGTTCTCCAACCGCAAGCGTATCGCCTTCCTCGTAATCAAAGGTCGGAATGTAGTTCAACTTTGCGAAATCGACGAGCTTGTCTACGTCGCCGACGAATTTCTTGTCCACGTAGTATCCAATGGATTTGATGATCGCCGGCCCCGGTCCTGCATTGCCAATACTTATTCCAACTGGAAGGTCGTCAATGTCGGTTTCCGTGTCGAAATCGACTGACGGTTTCATGGACAGAAGCAGCTGGTTGTGGCTTTCCCTCCATTGAAGTCCCGTGAAAACGAGCGCAACAAGCGATATAAGAAAAGCTCCCGCAGATAGTGCGTTTGCGAGAGACACTTGGAATCCTACCTTATGAACGCTCTCACATCCAACATGCGGGGCACACGTTGGTTATTGGTTTTAGTCGAGATCAGCGCGCGTCGCCTTGCCGTCGATGTATCTTTTTGCGAACTCGAAGAAGTGCTGTTCTGCCGCCTCTTTCGAAGGATAAGGGTTTTGAGATTCGAACAACGGCTCGCCGAAGCCGCTGCCTTCTGCCGGATTGATTGCTCCTTGCAATTTCCACTGTCCATCAGATTGTTGAATGGGTGCTGGGCTGATTACAAAGCCGCTGTACGTCACTGGCACATCGTATCAGGTTCGCCGGGCCTTCTCCTTTGGCATGAAATGACCTACCGGCAGCCAACCTAAATTTCAATCAGAACGATGTAATCACCCGGAGTGGGCAGGCGCAGAACGCCAACTTCATGCACAACATCAGACGCCATTGTCTCTAGAACACAGGGGGCCGGTTCAGGGGTCCCCCGGTGCCGTCAGCGGTCCAGATCCTGAGAGTCGAAAGGCAGGTGGTAGGCTCTCTTATTTCTCGCTCCGCTCCTACTCGCGGCCAATGAATGACAGTGAAGTGACTCAAATTCCGATTTCGTTCATGCTGCTGCTCGCGTAACGATGCGATTGACAACACGCGCCTGCCATTGACCATCGTAACGAGGCTTGACGCCTTCCTGGTTCAGGGTTGCGGCAATCGATTCGTAGGGCAATCCAGCTGCACGGAGTGCCATAATGCGCGTGATGATCTCCGTTTCACCGTCGAACATGCCATAGGGTTTCCGGCCCTCGCAACGGCCTTCCCTTGCCTTCATACGCTCTCTGGCACCTCGTAGCTTGGCAACGATCATCGCCTTCTCGTACTGCGCTATAGCCCCGAAGATCTGGCGCATAAGCACGCGAGTTGGATCGTGCTGCAGTAAGTCGGGCTCCGTCACGCTGATCAGATCGTAACTACGCTTGCGAAGATCGCCGATGATTGTTTCCTGCACCATCAGGTCTCTTGCCAGGCGATCCAACTTCTCAATCAGCACCAGCTTGGTGCCATTCGATGCCAGAGCCTCCATGAGTTCCATGAGAGCAGGTCTGTTCTCCAGCTCCGTCGTACCACTGATACCTTCTTCGCGAAAGACTTTCACGATTTTGATGCCGTGAGCTGCCGCATAAGTCTTGATGCCGGTTTCCTGCCGTTTAAATCCGTCGCCTTCAATCTGCCCGCGACCGCTGACTCGGAGATACGCGAAAGCCTTCGTCATGACTCCAGTGTGGGGTGAAACCACGCCAAAGTCAAGACTAAATCTACAGAATAAGTCCCACACCTGAAAACAAAGGAGTTTGGCGTAATGGATATCAACTCACGTGTTTGGCAGAAGGTACTAAATAGTCAGGCGCAGAATCTTTACTCTTTCTCGCGTAGGTATCTGGCTAAGAGGCGCAATGCGTGATCGTAGTCATCTTTGCTCCGTTCCGTGTCCGCAAGATGGCGGCAAATAGGCCACATTATTTGCCAACATAGTGTCAAGATGATAGCGACACCGAAGAGCGTTAGGGATATCAACAGTGGCCGAGCCACCGGTAACGTCTTCACTACTGCCATCTTGTGCGTTCGCGCTAGGAGCAAGAGCTGCCAACGGGTCCATGGTTAAGTCCACATTCTGAAGCTCTACATTCTTCGCCGCCATAAAGGTTTTGGGAGCACGTGTTTCCGTCGTTGCCAATGAGTACTCGATATGTAACGGACTGCTTAAGAGGTTTGATTGTACATGTCGCGCCATTGCTTAGCTGTTTGCAAGAAATGTGATGGACAGGTGAAGGAGCTTCGGCGTTGATTTTGCTGAGAAACCGTATGTTGGTTGGAAAGACGATTGCGATATCAGCACTGTCCACGTAAGGTCCGCTCGCGACGCCGAGTTCTATGGTGTAAATGTTGATCACGGGAAGTGTTTCGTTGCCGATTTGAATCTTTAAATTCGGAACCAGTCCCGCGAATCGGCACCAGTTTCGAGACGGGTGTTTCTGATTACGCTCTCCACAATGGTCGACACTGGGCGGTTGACGTACCAGTTAAAAACCGCCACGACCAACCCGCCTCCTATGCACAGCGACAGAACCGTTGAACCGACTTTCCCCCATGGGATTCGTTCGAAAAACATGAACCTACATCCTACCTAGAGGACAATCACGTCGCCTAGCGGAAGCACGCGAACCGTATAAAGTGTTTGTTGAGTCAAGTGATTCTTGTCATCATCGTTCACATCACCGTAATCACCACATGAAAAGCCCGAAAAACGGGCCATCCTGCGTGTTGAGCATGGGGGAGATTTAAAACCGATCAACAGCCGAGAGTTGATCGATAAAGCAACATCCTTTCTGTAAATTCGGTTAATCTTGTTCGGACGGGTGCAAGTTATTCATTCCCAAATAAGTCTTCTCGGTCTCCCATTCCTCACTAATCTCTATGAGCACCGCGCTGACGAGACGAAGCAGGGAGGCTTCGTTCGGAAACAAGGTGGCCACGCGTGTGCGGCGCTTCAGTTCTTTGCTGACTCGCTCCATCAAGTTCGAAGTACGCAAGCGCCGACGGTGCGTCGGCGGAAAAGTAAACACAGTGAAGCTGTCGGCCACG
Organism: Bryobacteraceae bacterium; assembly: GCA_965277435.1. Lineage (GTDB taxonomy): Bacteria > Acidobacteriota > Terriglobia > Bryobacterales > Bryobacteraceae > Bog-105. The sequence continues at coordinate 1,733,003 of OZ255821.1, forward strand.
TTAGCCTCCAACCAGGCACTCAGTTTCGGTGCGCGCTGCGCATACTTGTCCACGGTCTGGCGCAAACGGCGTTCCGCATCCAGCCGATCCGTCGATTCGAAGATGGCCCGCAGATCGGTGGCAACTTCACGGCGCATCTCGAGCCGAGGCACATAGTGACCGGCATTCTGCTGGAGATGAAACTGGCAGCGTTGCCAAGGCAGGCCGGGAAAGCGGGCCTCCCGCGCCGCTTTCAGGCCGGCATGATCGTCGCTGATCAGCAAACGCACACCGGACAATCCGCGCGCCTGCAAGCTGGCGAAAAAGTCGCGCCAATGCACCTCCGCTTCGCTCAACGACACGCTCACGCCCAATACCGTGCGACGCCCGCTTTCATCGACCCCAAAGGCCATCAGCACAGCGCAAGAAACTACCGCACCGCCGTGCCGGACCTTTTCATAGCGCGCATCCAGGAACACATACGGCACCTCCCCGAGCGGCCGGTTGCGCCACTCGTTCAGCTCCTCATCGAGCAACCGGGTGGCCCGGCTCACCTGCGTGCTGGACACTTCCAACCCGCACAACTCGCTCATCACCGCCGTGACCTTCCGGGTCGATACGCCTTTAACGTACATCTCGGCAATGGCGCACTTCAGTGCCCGCTCGCTCCGCACGCCGCGCTCCAGAGCCGACGGATAGAACTCGATCTCGCCTCGTACCTGGGGCACTTGCAAAGCGAGTTCGCCTACCCGTGTGCTGAGAGTTTTCGGCTTGAAGCCGTTGGCATACCCGCGCCGCTTCTCGGTCCGTTGGTACGGGCCGGCATCGAGCGCCTGGGAACGCTCGATGCGCATCGCCTCATTCAGCATCAGCCGCATCGCATCCGCCATGTGGGAAAGCCCGCTTTCACAAAGCAGTTGAACCACATTCTCAATTACGTTATCGTCAGCCTGGTGGGCCATTGTTTGCTCCTTGTCATGAATTTGGTCGTTCATAAAAGGAAATCAAACTTGGCCCGCCAAAACAAGAGCCCCTTCGTTTTGTTCTAGCTATCCGCTTCAGCTCGCTTCGCTCGCCTTCGCTACGGCCCACAACAAAACATTCCCGAATTGCCTCGGAGTCAAATTACAGAAACGATGTTACACGAACCTGTAGGCCAAAGCACAACAAAGTGAACCGTACGAAATCATGCCGTCCTTTAAGCAGTTGGCTATTGACATGACCGATCAGGCGGCTAAGAGCTCATTCAGCAAACTTGAAAAGATTTGTGGTTATGTATTCGTATTTTCCCTCGCAGTGCTGATCACCTCAGTGCTTGCCTCAAGATCGGCTGGTCATAGAATGCCAAACACTTGGATTTACCCGGCGATGGCGTCTTTTGTTACCTTGTTCTTTAGCTGGCTTATTTACACAATCTCAATTTGCTGGAAATCTTTTCAGAGATCACGCAGTTCGACGAACTACTCATCTGAGCAGCTCGACGATCAAGTTTCGATAGAAGACGCACTTGTCTTCAGGTTGTTGAAGCTTCCAGCCAGGCAGCTGTCGGACAGGCGTGAACGTCTGGAACTTCAAATGAAACTGTTGGAACGGAGGGCAAATGCCACCAGGCTCTTCCAGATAGCAGGACCGCCATTGCTCGTGATTTCACATGCACTCATACCAGCAGTCACGGCCGCCCCGAACAGCAAGCTACCGTTGAATGCTGCCGCCGATAGCAAGGTACTTTTCCTCCCGTCCGGCTTTTCGACTGAAGCTCTAGTCGCAGCTTTCGCTCTGGGAGCAGTATTGGCTGCATTTTCAATAAATACAGAATTGGAAAAGCTGCATCGCGTCGCGTTCGTTCTGGGAGCGGCCAGCGAAAAGGCTCGCCAATAGTGTGGCTGCCTTCTGTATTCGTTTCTTCATGTGTTTTGCTTTCTCCTTTTCACACGTACTGAACTGCGTAGTCTTGTAAATCCCGATCAAACGACCGAACCACCATGACCTCTCGCACTTTTCGACCGGCTGGAAGAGATTCTTCCCCGTCGATAAAGATCACAACGTCAATCGCGCTGGCAACTCGTTCGCGCACGGATGCGCCATGGCCGCCGATCAGCGTCTCAAGCTTTCTGAGCCCATTCAGGGCGTCATTCGCGTGAATGGTTGCCAACCCGCCGGAGTGTCCGGTATTCCAAGCTCCTAACAACACGCGCGCCAGTTCTTCTTCTCGAACTTCCCCGACCACGATGCGCCGTGGGATCAATCGCAAACTGGTCACGAGCAAATCGGCCTGCGAGACATGAGTGGCCGCGAGCAGTTGCACTTGATTCGGCAAACTGCACTGCAACTCGGGGGTGTCCTCGATAATCACGACTCGATCGTTCGGCGTTACTTCTGCCCATTCCGCGATGATCCCGTTGGCGACGGATGTCTTCCCAGATCCAGTCGGGCCGACAAGCAGGATGTTGCGGCGATACCGGCAGGCGAGGCGTATGATCTCGGTGTGATTGCAGCCGGAGGCTCACTCTAGAAAGTCGTCGTGATGACGCTTGGAGTTGAGCGGATCGCGGTTGTCCGTTAAGATGCCCGACTCAGCCATATCGGAAAGTCGATAGATTTTCTTCGGACGAGTACGAATCGCGAACACGGGCGCTGCAACAACGGGCGGTATCAGCCCCTCGATCCGGTCGCCGGTGAGCGGAAAGATCGTTTCGAGAACGGGGTTGTCATGGTTGAGGTGAACCTGCCGCATCGTGGCGATGCCACTGAGAAGCATGGTGGTTTTTGTCGGCGAGTACGGTCCTTCGTGCTTGAACCCTCTGCCGAGCCGGTTCACCCAAAGCGCTCCATCAGCGTTCCCCACCACGTCGAGCGTGTCGTCTTGATGCAGAAGCGGCAGCAACCTCTCAGAAAGACTCGCGAGATTGCTGGCTTGTCGGAGTCCGAGAGCTTCTTGAACGGTGGCCATTCAACACACCTCCGAACACGACAATCCACTCCAGAATGCCAACTGGACTGTGCCGGGGGCACCAGGGTTGATGTTGTGTTGACAACGAGAGTTGACGGCTCGATAACTTACGCAGCTAAGCGCGTTAGAGGCACCCCGTAGGTTTCTCGCATGACACACCTGAGATTCGTAATATCTTCGCCGTGCCTGCGGTTTTCTAAGTCTGTAAGAATAAAGAGAGTCGGTGTCTCGGGAACGTTCTAGAACGGACTTAAAATCCTTTTTCCGCGCAAGCGGAGTGCGGGTTCAAGTCCCGCCCCGGGCACCACTTAGCTGACACTAGTAGAAATGTTGTGCGTAGGTAAGTGCGCATGTTGTTGTCCTTTATGCGCCTCAAGATACCTGCTCGGTGCGCTTTCCTGCGTCTTTGATGTCGCGAGCATCCGTGATGTTATACCGCCAGAGCATGCTCGCGGTCTTGTGGCCTGAAATCTGCATCGCGATCTTTTCGGGGACACCGGCGCGGATCATATTGCGCACAGCCGTCCGACGTAGGTCGTGGAACAAGAGTCCCGGAACGCCCGCTTTCTCGCATGCCTGCGCCCAATCCGCTTTGAAGTCCTTTACCGGATTACGCTTCCGTGAGAATAGCCAGATGCACTTCGGAGACTCCACGGCCCCACGGCTCAGAAGCATTTCGAGCCAAGGCCTCATATCGCCGTAGATCGGCGCTGTCTTGGGATTCCGATTTTTCGTGACGCGGCCATTCACGTAGATCAGACCTTCGTGAAGATCAACCCAGCTTCGCTTGATTGCGAACAACTCACCGGTGCGTATGCCGAGATGATAGGCGACGACGAAAACGGGCTTATTTAGCGGGTCGCCCAGCTGCGGCTCCGCTCCCCTCTGTGAAGTCGTCGGTGGCCAGATACTAATTCCGGAAGATTGGAGTTTCCGGCCGCGCGAACGGATAATCTTCGCCGGTAATACACTGCCGGACGTACTGCAGAAACAAATCAAAGGTCCGGTGGGTTTCTCCAACTCGACGTTTGGTGGAAAGTAAGCGCCGCGCTTGCAACAGGTCGCTCTGCAGCAACGAATCGATTTCAGAGACTCGCTTTTGGAAGAGCGCCAAAGCCTTGTCGCCCGGACCGTCTTGACCGCTGTCCTCTGCCGAAAAAACCCGACGCGCGGCCTTTTTGCCACCGTGCAGAGAGGGTTCAAACGACAGCGCCAGGAAATAGCGGCTCAGCCTGGTAGCCGCTTCGCCTGCGACTGCAAAACGGTTCCTTCGCTCCTCGTCGATCAAATACGAAACCGCATCCGGCCATTCGGCCTCCGGACAATATTCGGAATACTCCTTTCGGATCAGGTCACACTGTACGGTCCACCCTCTTCCCAGCTGCAGCTTCTTGGCGAGGCGGTTGGCAACGTGCCACGACTCATCTGGAGTGAGTGATCGGAGCCGACAAATTCCCAGGCGGCAAGGTAGAGACTGGTAGCGGTGAGAATCACGCCTTCTGCCGCCAGAGCGATAATTCGACACTCTATAAGGCGAATAGTTCAATCGTTTCGCTGGTGGTGAGTGTGCCACCAACCAGCCCGCCGCCCACGGGTCCAACCGGCCAGGTGTTTAAACAGAGCGTCATAACTAATTGCGCATCGTGAGCAGAACGTGGTCTCCTGAAAGGCATGAGGCCACTGAGGATATCGGATGAGATGTCGGTGCTTGGCCTGCAGCAGGAGATTCAGCGTTCCGATGAGTCGCGCTACGATCACCGGCTGCATGGCGTTTTACTGGTCGCCCAGGGTATGACCTGCCCCGAAGTAGCACGGCTTCTCGGGGATGCACCACGTTCGGTCGAGTATTGGGTTCATCGTTTCGAGCGGCAGGGGTTGGGTGGTCTGGCGGAGGGAGAACGGTCCGGACGCCCAAGCCGACTAAGTGAGAAGCAGATCAAAGAGATCAATCGAGTGTTGCGAGAGAGGCCGAGCGACGCGGGGATGCGCGTCAATCTGTGGGACGGCAAGACGCTGTCGGCCTGGATTGCGAAGACCTACGGCATCCAGTTGGGGGTCCGCCAATGCCAGCGTTTGTTCCGGCAGTTCGAGTTCCGGCTCCGCAAGCCTCGGCCCGTTTTGGCGAGAGCCGACCCGGCACGGCAGAAAGCGCATAAAAAAAACTCCGCAAGTTAATGCGGGACGATGCTATTGACCTCTGGGCGCTGGACGAGGTGCATTTCCAGCAACAGGGATCCCGTTGCCGCATGTGGGTTCCGCCGGAAACCAGAGATCCGATTGTGTACCACCATCCGACCCGGAAAAGCGTCGGTTACTTCGCCGCAGTCCGATTGCGGGATGGCGAGTTTTTGTTTCGCCGCGAGACCGGGCGATTTAACGGAGAGTCCTTCTGGGAGTTCCTCAAAGTGTTTCGCGAGGCCAGCACTGTTTCCGGCCGTCGCGTACTCGCCATCAGTGACAACGCGCAGTATCATCGCTCCAGACTCCATCTGCCTTGGCGTGATGAACAGGCTCCTCAATTTCGCTTGGACTTCCTACCTCCTTACAGCCCGGAACTCAACCCAATTGAACGCGTCTGGAAGCTCACGCGCCGTCTGTGTCTGCATAATCGTTACTTCGGATTTCTCGACGGAGTCGTTTCCGCCGTGGAAGATCAATTCGCCGAATGGACAAAGCCCAACGATATCCTCCGCCGACTATGCGCAATTACTTAAGACGTTATGTTTAACTCAGCCGGTGCGGGTAATTTCAACCTGAATGGGAAGCCGTCCTCTTTCATTTTCGACACGCTGGCGGGCACCATCGATGCCTGGAACGGTGGCAGCGGAACAACGGCCAGTGGTGGTGGTTCGTGTAACATCGTTTCTGTAATTTGACTCCGAGGCAATTCGGGAATGTTTTGTTGTGGGCCGTAGCGAAGGCGAGCGAAGCGAGCTGAAGCGGATAGCTAGAACAAAACGAAGGGGCTCTTGTTTTGGCGGGCCAAGTTTGATTTCCTTTTATGAACGACCAAATTCATGACAAGGAGCAAACAATGGCCCACCAGGCTGACGATAACGTAATTGAGAATGTGGTTCAACTGCTTTGTGAAAGCGGGCTTTCCCACATGGCGGATGCGATGCGGCTGATGCTGAATGAGGCGATGCGCATCGAGCGTTCCCAGGCGCTCGATGCCGGCCCGTACCAACGGACCGAGAAGCGGCGCGGGTATGCCAACGGCTTCAAGCCGAAAACTCTCAGCACACGGGTAGGCGAACTCGCTTTGCAAGTGCCCCAGGTACGAGGCGAGATCGAGTTCTATCCGTCGGCTCTGGAGCGCGGCGTGCGGAGCGAGCGGGCACTGAAGTGCGCCATTGCCGAGATGTACGTTAAAGGCGTATCGACCCGGAAGGTCACGGCGGTGATGAGCGAGTTGTGCGGGTTGGAAGTGTCCAGCACGCAGGTGAGCCGGGCCACCCGGTTGCTCGATGAGGAGCTGAACGAGTGGCGCAACCGGCCGCTCGGGGAGGTGCCGTATGTGTTCCTGGATGCGCGCTATGAAAAGGTCCGGCACGGCGGTGCGGTAGTTTCTTGCGCTGTGCTGATGGCCTTTGGGGTCGATGAAAGCGGGCGTCGCACGGTATTGGGCGTGAGCGTGTCGTTGAGCGAAGCGGAGGTGCATTGGCGCGACTTTTTCGCCAGCTTGCAGGCGCGCGGATTGTCCGGTGTGCGTTTGCTGATCAGCGACGATCATGCCGGCCTGAAAGCGGCGCGGGAGGCCCGCTTTCCCGGCCTGCCTTGGCAACGCTGCCAGTTTCATCTCCAGCAGAATGCCGGTCACTATGTGCCTCGGCTCGAGATGCGCCGTGAAGTTGCCACCGATCTGCGGGCCATCTTCGAATCGACGGATCGGCTGGATGCGGAACGCCGTTTGCGCCAGACCGTGGACAAGTATGCGCAGCGCGCACCGAAACTGAGTGCCTGGTTGGAGGCTAACGTGGCCGACAGCTTCACTGTGTTTACTTTTCCGCCGACGCACCGTCGGCGCTTGCGTACTTCGAACTTGATGGAGCGAGTCAGCAAAGAACTGAAGCGCCGCACACGCGTGGCCACCTTGTTTCCGAACGAAGCCTCCCTGCTTCGTCTCGTCAGCGCGGTGCTCATGGAGATTAGTGAGGAATGGGAGACCGAGAAGACTTATTTGGGAATGAATAACTTGCACCCGTCCGAACAAGATTAACCGAATTTACAGAAAGGATGTTGCTTTATCGCTTTCGAAAGAGCCTGCGCAGAAGTGCTCAAGTTGATGGAGTATGGATCAACATCCTTCTCAAGCTTGGCTGGTTCCCACTATGCAAAGTCTGGAGCGATAAATACAGTACCTTCTTACCTCCCGAATACAGCTTTCATCATGATGCGCATTGCACCTGAGGAGCCGAAAGATGAAGACTTGATTGATAGGATCGAACAGGTTTTTACCGGTTTTGGTGTGAAAGCGAACCGAGTAGATCGAATTGTTCATGACGGCTAGATTACAGATCGCATCATCGAAGAGATAACAAATTCTGAATTCTTGTTTGCCGACCTCACAGGAGAGCGGCCCAGCGTATATTACGAAGTCGGGTATGCTCACGCTTTACGTAAGCGCGTAATGCTCTTTCGAGAGAAGGGCTGTAAGATTCACTTCGACTTGGCAAATTACCCGTGTCCAGAGTACAAGAACCTCAAAGATTTAGAGCAACAACTGACGCTACGTCTAGAAGCATATGACCTAGTGAAGGCTCGGACCTAATCGTTTGCCAATGGATTAATCTTCTTCATTATGCTGTCACGGAATTTGCCATTACGCTCAACCTAGAAGTTCCTGTCAGAGACTATCAGCGCGGTGTCGCGAGGCTTCTGTATGTGCCTAGTTCGAGAGGTACTTACAATCGCTGATAGCTCCTGATACCACGAGCCCGCAAGCCTCAAAGCTGACTCTTAATCACTAGGTTGAAGGTTCGATTCCTCCCGCGCTCAGCAGCATCTTTGGGCCTTGGACGCATCTCAGTCTGTTTTCAGGGGCTTCTTCCCTCGCTCAGTCTGCAATATCATTCGTTATGTCTAAATGACTTCAATCGACTCTCGAACCGAGGCCGACCAGCTATCTGTATGGACCCTTATCCTGTCGAGCTCAATTGTCTTGGCAACCATTACAGGGGGTTTTTACCTAGTTGGCGGTGCAGCTTACGAAGGCCGTTCTCAAGCGCTTGGGTTACATTATCTAGCCGGTCTTCAGCCATCTGAATACATCTTTTCTGGTGCCGAGAAGCTGATCGTCTATTCTGTTCTTTTTGGATATACACTCTACACTCTTGTTCCTACAATCGCGCTCTCGACGGCCGCAGGTGTGTCCTTCGCGGGAAGAAAGCGCCGTTATTTCCCCCGCAGCTGGGAGGGATGGGTTAGCGGAGTCACTTGGTTTTCTCTACAAGGCTGTTGCGCCTCACGTTCCTGCTCTGGGGTGTGAATATGCTTTTTCTTAGCCTCCATAATTTCGGATGGGCTGCTGGAGCAGCGAGAATTTATGACGCCTTCCAGGTTGCCCGGATCACGAGCCCCGCGGAACAGCTGCCCTTGGAGACGTAAACGGGCGACTCCACCCAAAGTACCTTTTGCGTTCGGAAATAAAGACGTTTAGCCTAGTAGGTCTGTCTTCAATTAACGATTTCTCTTGTAAGCCAACCCCGCCGCACTAGCTAAAAGGAACCCGATCCGACCACTAAATTTTCCATTACTAAATTTTCCATTCTGGATGAGACGATCCGCGGCGGACAACCGGTGCCCGAGATCCGGGAGTGCAATACGGACGACAGAGTGGCTCTGCCAACGCCAATCCGGCACGACAGCGGAAAGAAAACCGGACGTCAGTACAAGAGGTGCCCGGCATTCTGCCGGTAAAGAATATGGGACGAGTTTGTCCGGGTCGCCACTCCCTTTACAGAACAGCCGATGCCAAATCCCTCATGCACCTGGAGAGCCCTGCTTGTTGCCGGTGTCTTCGGGATTGCCTGGTTTGGGGCAACTGCGGGTCGGGCTTCGGCGGCCGATGCCCGCGAGGCATTTCGGATCTATGCGCATGATGTCTGGACGGTAGAGGACGGTGTACCCCAGAATTCCATTCAGGCTATTGCTCAGACCGGCGATGGCTATCTGTGGCTGGGTACAGAGACTGGCCTGGTGCGCTTTAACGGTACCCAATTCGCGGTTTTCAATCACAAAAACACGGCGGGCCTCAAAGAAGACTACATTCAGAGCCTTTATGCCGATGGCGATGGCAGCTTGTGGATCGGGCAGCGCGGAGGCGGGCTGAGCCGGTGGCAAAACGGGACGTTTCGCGCCTTACTTAAGGGCGACAAGAGATCGCAAACGAAAATTGCGGCGCTGGCTCGCGACGGGCAAAGCAATCTTGTGGTCGGTACGGGACAAGGACTGATGGTTTGGAACGGCAGGCAGCTGCTTGCTTTCAAGGTGGGCGGAGCTCAGGTGAAAGATGCAGTGACGACCTTGCTGCGCGGACGCAAGGGCGATCTGTGGGTGGGCACCGAAGACGGCGGGGCGATCCGGGTCTGGGACGGAAAGTGTACCCGTTACAGGGTTGGGCAGGGACTGGCGAGCAATAAGATTCTCTCGCTGCATGAAGACGGGTCGGGGGATGTATGGATTGGGACAGCTCGGGGCGGAATCGACCGGCTGCACAGCGGAAAATTTGTGAATTACGCCAGGAGAGAGGGCTTGGCGAACACAACCGTGCGGGCGATTGCCGAAAGTGTCGATGGACATTTGTTTGCCGGCACGGATGGGGGCGGGCTAAACCGGCTCGACCGGGGAAGATTTACGGCTTATACGACGGCCGACGGGCTGCCTACGGACTTGGTTTCGGCGCTGTTCGAAGACCGGGAGGGCAGTTTGTGGATCGGCACGGACGGAGGTGGGCTGAACCGGATCAAGCCGCGAGATGTGCAGAGTTATACCAAGGCGCAAGGGCTTTCACATAACCGGGTGACGTCGGTTTTGCAGACGCGCGACGGAAGTATGTGGATGGGTACTGAGGGCGGCGGATTGAACCGGCTGCAGGGCGGGCGATTCCAATTGCTGACGGTGGCCGATGGGATGTCGAGCAACCTGATTCGGGCGCTCCTGGAAGATGACGCGGGCAGGCTTTGGGTGGGGACGGACGGAGCGGGTTTGAACGTGGTGGATAAGTCTCTGAAGGTGACGCATTTCAAAGGCAAAAATGAGTTGCCCGAGGCGGTAGTTCTTTGCCTGGCGGAAGACCGTGATGGCCAGATCTGGATCGGGACGGTGAAGGGACTCTATATCTATCGGGCGGGCGTTTTCCGGGCCTTCGCGGGAGACAAGGAGCTGGCCGACGACGTAATCATGTCCCTCCATGTGGCGCACAACGGCGATCTTTGGATTGGCAGCATCGGACACGGGCTGAAGCGGCTGAGCAGGGGGAAAGTAAGCGCCTATGGGGGAAGACCGGGCTTGCCGGAAGAATTCGTGACCGCGATCGAAGAAGAAAGCGACGGAACCCTTTGGATGGGAACCAATGGCGGAGGCCTCGTCCGGTATAGAGGGGGAGTTTTTCGAACGTTCACGACGAAGCAGGGGCTGTACGAGGATGCGATTACGCAGGTGCTGGACGATGGGCAGGGCAGCTTGTGGCTGAGCTGTTTCCGGGGGATTTTCCGGGTGGATAAGAACCAACTGGAGGAGGTGGCGCAAGGCAGTCGGGAGCGGGTGCGATCGATCGTTTACGGCAGAGCGGATGGCATGAAGAGCCAGGAGTGCAACGGAAGAAACCAGCCGTCCGGGTGGCGCGCGCGTAACGGCACTCTATGGTTTCCCACGGCCGAGGGAGCGGCCGTAATCGATCCCAGGCATTTGCTGGCGCCGGTCAAACCGCCGCCGGTAGCCACCGAGCTGCTGGTAGCAGACGGGCAAGCGATGGACATCCACCAGCCGCACGATCTCAAGCCCGGCACCGAACAGATCGAGATTCATTATGCGGCGCTCAGTTTTTTAGCACCCGAGAAGTTGACCTATCGCTACCAGTTGGAAGGATTCGACCGGGGCTGGGTGGAGGCAGGCGCGCGACAAGTGGCGTACTACACCAAGCTCGCGCCCGGAACCTACCGGTTCAAGGTAGCGGCGCGGTTCAACGCCGGGGGATGGACCGAAACGCCGGCCTCCACTGTGTTCACGGTGCAGGCGCATTATTATCAGACCGAGCCGTTCTATTTCGGTTGCTTTGTCTTGATTGCGGCTGCCGGGACATTGGCTTACAAGCTCCGGGTACGGCAGATCCGCGAAAGCGAGTTGCGATTCGCGCGCCTGGTCGAGCAACGGACGAAGGAGCTCGAAGCGAGCCAGTCGAAGTTTGAGTTTTTATTTTCGGACACGCCTCTGCCCCTGTTTCTCTATGACTGTGAAACGCTGCGTTACATCGAGGTCAATCAGGCTGCCGTCGCGCATTACGGTTATTCGAGAGAAGAGTTTCTCGCGATGAAGATCACCGATGTAAGACCGCCGGAGGATATTCCGAAGCTGCTGGAGCAGGCGCAGCGGACCACTGTGGGACTCGACCATCTGGGGCGATGGAAACATCGGCTGAAAAGCGGGGTGGTGATCGATGTGGAGATCAGCGCGCGCCAGATCGACTGGAACGGGCGGGCGGCGCGGCTCGTGGCGGCGCAAGATATTACCGCGCGGACACAGGCAGAGGCGGTGTTGCAGCGCTCCAAGGAAGAGGCGGAAGCGTCGAACCGCGCCAAGGGCGAGTTTCTGGCAAATATGAGCCACGAAATCCGCACGCCGATGAACGGGATTATCGGCATGGCCGGGCTGCTGCTCGATACCGGGCTGGATAGCGAGCAGTTCGATTATGCCGAGATGTTGAAAAGCTCCGCCGAGTCGCTCTTGACGGTCATTAACGACATCCTCGACTTCTCTAAGATCGAGGCCAGGAAAGTCGATTTGGAGGCGATCGAGTTCAGTTTGCCGGAGCTGGCCGAGTCGGTGGTTAAACTGCTTGGGCTTAAAGCCCGGGAAAAGGGTTTAGATCTTCTGCTTGAAAAGGAAGCCGGAGTGCCTGCGGTTGTGGTGTCGGATCCGGGCCGGCTGCGACAGATTTTGATCAATCTGATCGGCAACGCAATCAAGTTCACGGCGAGGGGACAGGTCAAGCTGCGAATTCAGGGGCAGTCGGTACCCGAGGGCCAATTGTGTCAATTGCAGTTCACGGTGGAAGACACCGGCATCGGAATACCCAAGGAAAAGCAGGCTTTAATCTTCAACGCGTTCGAGCAGGCCGACGGGTCAGTGACACGGAAGTATGGTGGAACCGGCTTAGGGCTGGCGATCTGCCGTCGGCTGGTCGAGTTGATGGGCGGGCGGATCTGGGTCGAGAGTGAGGCGGGGTCTGGAAGCCGTTTTCATTTCACGGTGCAGTGTGAGGGGCGGGAAGTCAATGAGGCAGCGCAGGACCAGGAGACGACAGTGGTGGAGGAGAAGTCTGCCGGACGGACATGGGACGTCTTGATCGCGGACGACAATCAGATCAACCAGCTGCTTTTGAAGCGGATGCTCGAGAAGCGAGGACACCGCGTGTTCGTTGCCAATGACGGGCGCGAGGCGTTGCTGGCGCTCGCCCGGCAAGCCTTCGACATTTTCCTGTGCGATGTGCAGATGCCCGAGATGGATGGATTCGCGGCCACGGCGGAAATCAGAAGACGCGAGAAGGAGACGGGGACGCGCCTGCCCGTTATGGCGTTGACCGCACACGCCATGCAGGGAGATGCTGAGCGCTGCCTGCACGCGGGGATGGATGATTACCTGACAAAGCCGATCGATGCCGCGAGCCTGTTTAGCAAAATGGAGTTGCTGGTTTTGGCCAATGAGCAGGTTGTCCCGTCACGATAGGCGCATCATCACCAGCCCGGGTATCGGTTCCACGTGAGTTCCCCAGCTAAGTCCAGAGTGCCTTCGCCAACCCCGGCGAGATCGTCCGCCACCGCCGTGATCTCATTCCGCAATTCAACGGCATCGAGCCACCGGGCCGGAATGGCCGCCGCGCCATACAGTGCGCCGCATATATTCCCGGCAATTGCGCCCGTGCTGTCGCTGTCACCGGAATGATTGACCGCCAGGATGATTGCCTCCTCGAAAGTATGTGCTACCAGCGCACAATAAAGCGCTATCGCGAGGGCTTCCTCCGCTATCCAACCCTGGCCGAGCGATTCAGGTATCGGGGTTCTAACCTGTGACACAGCTAGTGTCTCGGCTTTCTCCACGGCTCCGAGCACTTCTTCGTGATCTGCCTCAACGATCAAACATGCCTTCGCTGCCCGTATCGCATTTGGGAGCGAGTTTCCAGCCACGATTTCCGCGATAAGCAAGGCGAGAAAGCCGGCACTTAGAACGCCAGACGGATGTCCATGCGTGAGCGCGGCGCTTTCGCAGCCAAGCTCGAAGGCTAAATCACCCTTTGCAGCGAGGCCGACAGGCGCTGCTCGCATCACACCGCCACAGCCCTTGCTGTCGTTCCGCGCGGTTTGGCCGATTTGCTTGGCGTTGCGCAGCGCGGATAGACAGGTGTTTCCGGGTGCCCTTCTGGACCACAGCGCCGGAACATTAATTAGCCAGCCGTCCGTTGCCACCTGCCAATTCAGATCGATCTGTGGCTCGAGATTCGGACTCTCGCCCTGTGTCTTCAGCCACCTCAGATAGGCGTGATGGATCACGGTGGGCGGGTGGCAAATACCCCTCGCGCTGGATCGGACATTTGCCCGTATCAGACCCTCGGCAGTAAACAACGTCATCTGCGTATCGTCGGTAATAGCGCCGGTGAGTCCGTAAACCGGAGCAAAGTCGCGAATGCCCCCCGGTCCGAATTGAGCAACGATTTGGGAATGGCTCATAAACTCAACAGGTGCGCCGAGCGCATCGCCCACTGCACCGCCGACAAGGCATCCCCTCGCACGCTGCACAAAGGACAGATTTACATCCATAAATGAAATCGTATGATGAAGCGCTCCTACAGACTAGGCGCGGTGGTGCGGCAATACCAGATCAGGAATTGACAGCTCACGCCAGCTTGCACCTCCCCCACTCGGTAACGGTCATACCTAGTCCCGATCCCACCGCATTACTGAAGAAGCGCTCCGCCAAATTGCGATGGCGCCATCAACTCGAAATCGCGTAGGCCGAAATGATTTACGTGGCTGGGTCCAAGCCCCGGCAAATCAAAGGAAGCGCGCGCGATTCCCCGACCAAATTAAAGCGCGAAAGTAACTTTTAGACTACTTTGCGAAAGCAGCTCTTAAATCGGCCGCCGCCACTTCTTCGGCCTCTTTTGCTTTATCCAACACGGCCGCCATCCCGAAAAACTCATGCGTAACTCCGGTGTAGAGCTGGTAATTCACCGCCACGCCGGCTCCTTTCAAAGCGTTCGCGTACTGCTGCCCTTCGCTCTGCAGCGGATCGATTTGCGCTCCAATGATCGTCGCTGAAGGCAATCCGGCCAGATTGCCTTTCAACGGAAAGGCATACGGATTATTGTTATCAGCCGGGTTCGCATAGTAGTACTTGTAGAACCAGACCAAAGCAGGCGTGCTGAGTGGCATTGCGTTCGCGAATTCGATCACCGAAGGCGTGTTCAGGTCGTTATTGACAACCGGGTACACCAGCGTTTGATGAAGTGGCATCAGCAAGTGTTGATCGCGCGCTGCCATCGAGACTACGGTCGCCAGGTTACCACCAGCGCTCTCGCCGGCCACCGCGATCTTCCCCGGAATCCCATGAATCAGGGCGGCATTTCTTACTGCCCATTTGTAGGTAGCGATCGCGTCGTTCACGGCAGCCGGGAACGGAAATTGCGGTGCCTTGCGATACTCGACCGTTACCACCACAGCGCGCACCAGATTCGTTAAAGCACGAGCTGAAGCGTCATATGTGTCGATGGTCGCAATCACGAAACCGCCGCCGTGAAAATAAACGATAACGGGAAATGGTCCTTCACCCGCAGGCCGGTAAATACGTACCGGCAGCGCGCCGCCCGGCCCGGCAATCATCGTATCGATCACGCCTCCAACGTGCTCAACCGCATTTGCTTTCCCGGTCTCCCGCGCGATGATCTTGGCCGCATCTTCCGCCCCGAATTGTTGCCTGGCGCCGGTGGGCTTCAGATCGATAATTGGCGTTCCGGCAATCGCTTTCAGCTCATTCAACACCACTGCCATCTGAGGGTCGGGTTGCGGCGTCTGCTGTGCAGCCGCTTGCGGAACGGAAAAGGCAAACGCTAAAACGCCGAAAATAGCAGCGGGAACCAATCGCGAAATTGACATGAATCTCTCCTGGTAGTCTTTACAGTCTTGGGCGAAAGTGAACGATGATACACTCAGCACTCACCCGACGATTACGACGTTGTCAGGCGACTTGGATGATGCGATTCGCGTAATCCCGTAATTTTGCGACCTGCCCGTTGCCCCCAAACCTCAAGTTTGAAGGCTGGATTTCATTGCACGAACTGCACCGTGACTCGCAGTCGCGGGTAAAGGGGAGCCACGCCTTCAGTCCGCCGCATTCTGGCCCCGCATAGCACATCTTGCCCGGACGGCTCCCCACTATCATCTATTCCCTCTCTGCCACAGGAACAATACTTTCGTGCGGCTTGAAACACCCACAACTTGGCAGTGCAGGATCACCTTCGATTTCAATCTTTTCCACGACCAAAGCGATCAGGGCATCGCTTTCGCCGGACCACAAACCTAGAACCCGAACAGGATTCGTACAACCTGGAGAATCGCGAGAACGTGATGATGATCGATGATCACTGGTGTGTGCATGATTTAGTCGTCACCGCTTTAGTACTAGCGGTACTAGAAATATTGCATGGCTTAGGTCTCGCTGTCGAGCAATATTTTCCACTTTTTCGCTCTAAAACATCCTTCATGCGAGCTAAGTTTCTCTATCTTCTTCAAAATAAACGCACGGAAATGGAAAAATTATTTGTGTCGAACTGCCGGAACTGTTTGCAGAACCCGGCAATTTCTACTTGTTAACATTTGCTGAAAGTGTTATCTTCTTCATCAAGCCAACCCCAAATGGGGCAGAAAGGATCCTCGAAGTGGACGACGCCACCACGTATCGCTTGAAATCCGAAATATTAGCCGTCTACTGCGACGGCGAACACCGCGGTAATATCTACATTCCCGCCAACTGCATCATCTCGGTCGAACCGCAGGCGCCGCCCTCGCCACTTGTCCCGGTCCTGTGGGAAGGCCGCCGTCTCAAGCTCTTTCGAACTGATCTCGAGCAGCGCGCTGACCTGTTAGCCGCGCCCATCAACACTGCCGCTGTCAGCGCCTGAAGTGGGCATACCCCAACCGCCTCCACCCGGCGTCTCCACCCGCAACACCGCTCCCGGCTCGACCTCCAAACTGCACTTCCCCGGCAGATCTCGGTCATCTCCTGCCGCACTGACCAGCAAGTTCCGCCCTGGTGCGCCCGCCGCTCCCCCCTGCAAGCCGTAAGGCGCCCACTTCCGCCGGTCCGAAAGAAGCGTGACCTGCGCCGCCCCGAGCAATTCAATTTCGCGGATCAATCCGCCGCCGCCGTAATAAAATCCCGCACCTCCCGACCCCGGCCGATAAGCATACCGCCGCACCCGGAACGGATACGCAAACTCCAGCGCTTCCACCGGCGTATTCAAAGAGTTGGTCATATGCGTATGCCGCCCGGCCACACCGTCTCCATTCGGCCGCCCGCCCGAGCCGCCCGCTATCGTTTCGTAATAGGCAAAGGTTCGCCCGGTGCGCGGGTCTACCCCGCCAATCGTCAAATTGCTCATCGTTCCCGCACTCGCCGCCGGTATCCGCGCCGGCACGATTTGCGCAAATGCCCGCAAGAGCACGTCCACAATGCGCTGCGACGTCTCTACGTTTCCACCCGCCACCGCCGCCGGCGGCAAAGCATTCACCACTGTTCCAACCGGCATCGTCAACGTCACCGGCCGCATCAGCCCTGCCGTAGCCGCCGCCTCTTCCGGCAACAGGCATCGCATCACGTAATACACCGCCGAATAGGTAATCGCCGCCACCGCATTCAAACTCCCCGCTACCTGCGCCGCCGATCCCGTAAAGTCGATGCCAATCTCTCCTGTGCGCGGTTCCGTCCTGATCCGCACCGCAATCCGCACCGGCGTCTCCCCCACGCCGTCGTCATCCAGAAAGTCTTCCGCTGCGAACTCTCCCTCCGGCAACTGCTCCAGCTCCGCGCGCATCAGCGTTTCGGAATGATTCAGTAATCCCTCCACCTGCCGCCCGACCCGCTCCAGTCCGTACTTGCCGATCAACTCGAGCACGCGCGTCTCCCCGATACGGCACGCGCCCAACTGCGCCGTCAAATCGCCTTCCCGCTCCTCGGGTGTCCGCACATTGCTCAAAATCACTTCCAGCAGCGCCCGGTTTAGCAAGCCGCCTACCATCAACTTCACCGGTGGGATGCGTATTCCCTCCTGATAAATTTCGCGGCACAATCCCATCGATCCCGGGTACATCCCGCCTACATCCGCATGATGCGCCCGGTTCGCCACAAAAAACGCCGCTTCCCGCACGCCCTCCGGAAATACCGGCATCACCAACGTAATATCCGGCAGGTGCGTCCCTCCCGCATACGGATCGTTCAGAATCGCTACGTCGTCCCGCTCGAGCGCTAGCTTGTCCAGTGCCGCCCGCACCGACATCGGCATCGATCCCAGATGCACCGGCATGTCATCGCCCATCGCAATGACCCGGCCTTCTCTATCGAACACCGCACTCGAATAATCGCGCCGCTCCTTGATGTTGGGCGAAAAAGCTGTGCGCCGCAATGCAATCCCCATCTCGACCGCAATCGAGTGCAGTGCGCTCTTGAAAATCGCCAGCTCGATCGGCGCCGCGAACTCCGTCACCCCGCCGCTCCTGTTTCAATCACCACATTGCCCCACTCATCGACCCGCCCGCGCGCCCCCGGCGGAATAAATGTCGTGGCGCTGTACTCCACCATCACGGCCGGACCCGCCAGTTCATCGCCCGCGCCCAGACCATCACGGTCATACACCGCACCCTCCAGCCACTCGCCCCGATAGCACATCCGTTTTCGCTTGATCACTGCTCGCTGTGCCTCTCCCGCGCGTTTTTCCAGTTGCTTGGGCGCGATCGGCTCTGTCGCCGCCATCATGCGTACTCGCACGTTCACCACTTCTACGGCCCGTTCCTTATCGCAATGTCCGTAGTGTGCCGCGTGCGCTGCGTGAAACTTGTCTACGAAATCCTCGCCCCAATCCACCGTCAGTTCATAGCCTTGCCCCGCATAGCGCAAGTCGGCCATGCGCATTGCCACGCCATCGAATCCCTGCTCGCGCATGTCAGCCCGCCCCTTTTCTTCCAGCTCTCGATAGTGGCTGCTCAGCGAGTCGTCGCCCGGGGCCAGCATCACGGTTCGCGAATAATCCCGCACCACGTCCGACACCAGAATCCCGTAAGCCGAAAGTCCGCCCGGCATGCGCGGCACCAGCACCCTCGGAATCTGTAACTCTCTTGCCAGCGCGCACGCATGCAGCGGACCCGCGCCCCCAAAACTCACCAGCGTGAAATCGCGCGGATCGTGTCCCCCTTCTACCGAAATGTGGCGCAGCGCCTGTTCCATGCGCGTGTCCACCAGCCTGATAATGCCTTCCGCAAACACCTCGGCATCGGCCAGATTGCCTTTCGCCCGATCCACCAAGCGCCGCGTGCGCTCTTCCTCTAAGCGCATGCCGCCGCCCAAAAACCACTCCGCATCGAGCCGCCCCAGCAGCAGATTCGCATCTGTCACCGTCGGCAGTTCACCGCGACCGTAGCAGATCGGACCCGGTTCCGCGCCCGCCGATTCCGGACCCACTTTCAACGCTCCGCCGCGATCGAATCCTGCCAGCGACCCGCCGCCCGCTCCCACGGTATGTATTCGCAGCATCGGCACCGCCACCGGCATGCCCATCACCTGCGATTCCGTCGTGACGCTCAACCCCTTCGCCCCATCCACCAGCGCCACGTCTGTCGAAGTACCACCCATATCGAACGTCAATATGCGCTTAAATCCCGCTGCCCGCGCCACCGCCAGCGCACCCACTACGCCTCCCGCCGGACCCGACAAAATCGTTCGCACCGGCTCCCGCGCCGCCATCGCCGCCGGCACGATTCCTCCGGACGACTGCATCACGTGCAGCCGTGAGCCTCGTCCCTGCAGCCCGTCACTCACACTCTCGATATACCGCTTCACCTTCGGCGTCAGATAGCTGTTGATCACCACCGTCGAGCCTCGCTCATACTCGCGAAACTCTGGCAGAATCTCGTGTGACGCCGATACCGGAATCCCCAGTTCGCTCAGCGCGCCCACCACTGCCCGCTCATTCTCCGGATTCGCAAACGAGAACAGCAGCGACACCGCAATCGCCTCCGGCCCGGCTCGCCCGACCGCCTCCCGTAACGCCCTCAGGCTTGCGACATCTGCTGCCCGCAAAATCGTGCCATCCGCCGCCGTGCGCTCGGCCACTCCAAAACACAACTCCCGCGAGGCCAGCGGCGGCTCTTCCGTGAAGAATAAATCGTAAAGCTTCGTCCGCGCCTGCCGCCCGATCCCGAGCGTGTCCTCAAAGCCCGCCGTCGTGATAAACGCCACCCGCGCGCCTTTCCTCTCGAGCAGCGCGTTCGTTCCCACCGTCGTGCCATGCCGCACTTCCGCCGGCCCGCTTCCTGCAATCTGCGCGACGGCCGTTAACACCGCCTTGCCCGGATCGAGCGGCGTCGAAGCCAGTTTCAAAATCTCCAGCCGCCCAGACGCCACGTACACGCAATCGGTAAACGTCCCGCCCGTATCTATCGCTATCCGCATGGCCCCAATATCACTTACTATTCCAAAACCAACCAGCGTGCCTCTCGTGGAACAGGCGTTTCCGCCTGTCACCGTAGTAGTGCTCTGCCCCGGGGTGACCGCGAAGATCCCAAAACACCTCTGAGATGTTCACATCCCCAAAAAACTAAGTGCCATCGCAACCTCTGGCCTGCCATGCCGCCTTTCCGGGCGTCATTTCCGGCTCCAAACCAGACAAGATGCGGTTCCTCTCTCCACCGTAACCCCACCTTGCATAAAAGCTCACCAAGGCCTTCGCCCTTGAAATTCCGATAGCTTGCGATGAAGCCCGTAAGACCTCCGTGGGTAGGCTTTAGCCCAATCTCACTTACTTAAGCCAAATGGTGGCGCGTAAATCTTTCGCCCTGCCGGGACTTTATTCCGGCCGTTGCTCCAAACTACATCCCGTCCATCTGTACTGGCTTTCCTGGTTCTTGTGGGGCAGTGCCGCGAACTGCGACGGCCTCGAAGGCCGGCTCTTCACTACGTCGAGAACACCATAATCCGGGCCGAAGACTCCAAGCAGTTCGCCTGGTATTCAGGATTGATCTCAATGGAACCTGCCATGGCGCTGAAGAGCGACTCCATGCCGTCCAGCCGGCCTTCGGGCGCGCCGGCAATAAACGCCGTAGGGACCGAAATGGTAGTCACCGTTGCGCCGCTCGGCAGCGGTTGCGTCCGCAACACCTGCAATGCATAGAGATCGCCGTGGGACCGGACGCCCTGGTCAAAGTTGCTGAAGCGAATACGCTCCTCCTCGTCGGTCGGTGGGTAGCAGGGATGCGTGCGAGCCTGCCTGTTGTTCCAGGTCTGCATTCGCGCGAGCCAGCGATGCATTCAACTTCTCGCTCAGTTCGGCAATCGAATGTATGCCCCCCTAAATGCTTGGCGTTCAGGACGATCTGTTTAACCAGCTTGGCAATCGGCTTGTCGCGTTTGATTAGAAGCGTCCAGTCGACCGGAATCAGCATGGAAGCGATCACGATGTGTTTCGTGGCCGTACCTTGAAGACCAAATTGTGGAAATGCCGGGAAGCCACCGATATCACCGTTCACGCTGGCCTTCTTCAGCTTCCAGGTATGCCCCGACCAAGGGCTAGCTGACGCTACCACGTTCGACCGAACCTGCCGGCCACTGAACCGAGTGCCGCGACGCAGGACAATAAAGTCGAGTAACTTCCCTGGCCGCCATCTCGACCATCACCGCCCCGCCGTTTCGCTGGCGCGATACCACCGTCGCCCAGCGCCGCACGCTGCTAGCCGCCGCACTCGGCTGGATGCTCGACGCCTTCGACGTCATGCTCTACTCGATCGTCCTCGCCACCCTGATGCGCGAGTTCGGCATGACCAAATCTACTGCCGGTTTTCTCAACACGCTCACCCTGATCGCCTCCGCCATCGGCAGCCTCGGCTTCGGTCTGCTTGCCGACCGCCTCGGCCGCCGCAAAATGCTCAGCTTCAGCATCCTCACCTACTCCGTCTTTACATTTGCCTGCGGCTTCTCCTCCAGCATCACCATGCTCGCCGTCTTCCGCTTTCTCCTCGGACTCGGCATGGGCGGCGAATGGAACTCCGGCGCAACGCTCGTCGCCGAAACCTGGCCAAGCGCCTGGCGTGGCCGCGCCATCGGTATCGTGCAAAGCAGCTGGGCGATTGGCTATGCGCTGGCCGCTTTAGTCGCCGGTCTCGTGCTCGCCCACGCCAGCTGGCGCTGGGTCTTTTTCGTCGGCGTCCTACCCGCCCTCGTCACGCTCTGGATTCAACACGATGTGCCCGAACCCGCCATCTGGCAGCAAGGCCGCCAATCGCCCCCCACCCGCAGCCAGACAAAGGCCCTCTGGAAAACCGTCCGCCCCAGCCTCCTGGCCCTGCTAGCCATGAACACCTTCGGCATGTTCGCCTGGTGGGGACTCTTCACCTGGCTCCCCGCCTATCTCGCGCTGCCCGTCGCGAGCGGCGGCCGCAACTTCAGCCAGCTTGGCTTCACCGCTTTCCTGACCATATTGAATCTCTGCGGCATGCTCCCCGGCTATCTGCTCTTCGGCATCTTCGCCGACAGATTCGGCCGTAAGCGAACCCTCATCGTCTATCTCGCGCTGGCCGCTCTCTCGGTTCCCGCTTTTGCCGCCGCCCGCTCGCCCGCTTGGATTCTCCTCACCGCCTCCATCAGCGCTTTCTTCGGCACCGGCTTCTTCACCGGCTCAGGAATCCTAGGCAGCGAACTCTTCCCCACGCCCATCCGCGCCACCGCCCTCGGCATCTCCTACAACGCCGCCCGCGGCCTCAGCGCCTTCGCCCCCCTCGCCATTGGCCGCATCGGCGAACTCCACGGCCTGACCTGGGGCTTCGCCGCCTGCGCCCTGGCCTTCGCCGCCGCCGCCCTCAGCGCTTTATGGATCCCCGAAACCGCCGGCCGCGAACTCACCTGATGCTCCGATTACCGCTCGGGAGAATAACGACAACCGTCATGATTGCCAGCATCGCCTGGGCAGCCAGTATGATTTGCTACGCAGGATCAATTTCGGGCCAGATCGATACGCTTATGCAGCAAAAGACCAGCTCCGCTCAATTCAATGGAACAGTGCTGGTGGCAATGCAAGGAAAGGTTGTTTACGAACGAGCTTTCGGTTTGGCCGACTTCGAATGGAATGTGCCAAATGACGTCCGGACGAAATTCGAAATAGGGTCCATGACGAAGCAATTCACGGCTCTCCTCGTCCTACAGCTCGTTAACGAGCGAAGGCTGCGGCTCGATGGACGCATTTCGGATTACTTGCCGTACTATCGGCGAGACACGGGAACACGCATAACCATCCACGAGCTCCTTACACACACCTCCGGCATTCCCAATTTCATTACGCTACCTGGATTCGTCGATGGCCCGGCCAGCCGAATTCATTATTCAACTGAAGACTTCGTACGCAAGTTCTGTAGCGGAGACCTGGGATTTGAGCCCGGTCGCAAATTCAATTACAGCAACTCCGGGTATTTCATTCTGGGCGCGATTCTGGAGCGGGTTACGGGACAGCCGTATGAGGCTTTGCTGCGACAGCGCATCTTTGACCCTCTCCGGATGAAGGACTCTGGATACACGCATACGGAGATGCTCATTCCGCACCGGGCAAGAGGATACGAGCGCTCTGGTGAGAGCGTTTCCAACGCCCGGTTTTATGACATGTCGATTCCTTTTTCGGCCGGGGCGTTGTATTCGACCGTCGAAGATCTTTACAAATGGGACCAGGCGCTATATACGGAGCGCCTGCTTCCGACGGCTTACCGGGATTTGCTGTTCTGGCCAAATCTGGAGAATTACGGTTATGCGTGGGGGCTCTTAACACCCAAAGAAGGTCAGCCTTTTGCCGGTGAGACAATCCCGATGCATGGAGGCGCCATCTTTGGCTTTCAATCGCTGATTCAACGTATGCCTCGTGAGAAGGATCTCATCGTTCTGCTGGACAACACGGACGACTCCACGCTTCTGCAGATCGCCATGGATATCCGGCGAATTATCTGGAACCCAGCGGGGGAGAAACAGTAAGAACGAGCATAGTCTTTTTGAGGAATCGTTCTCACGGTTGAGTTCCGGCGAGCCAGGGTCGATTTCAAGTGATGCTGGGACTTCGTGTCCGTGCCTAATTTAAGAAGAATCCGTTTGTCGGTCAGCACGGTGGCCACCGAATGCGTGAATGGTTCTCGTAGCAGCGACTACTTCGCCGCTATGCACGAGGCCGCGCGGAATCAAGTATTCCTCGCCGGCCTGTAAGGAAACTCGGTTTCCGTCGAGGATCAAGGTATAGCAGCCTTGTACAACGATCATGTATTCAGCGAAGTCGTGAACATGGGCTGCTGAGGGCGCCGTTTCGTGGCAGGTCCAAAACGCCATCTGGCTTCCCTCTGCTCCGTCGAACACATAGCCTTTCACTCCGGAAGTGGCTTGGTTGGTCATGGCAATTCTATTTGCCGGGTGTTTCATGAATTCGGGAAAATCGTCCATCATGCGTTGCCTTTCGCGTGAGCGAGCCGCTGGCGGAGGCCGTCAATGATGTCATCCGCGATATAGAAATTGGTGCGGCGCAGTTTGGCCAGGGCGGTTTCGAAATCGAGCAGGCCGGCCTTGTGCGCGGCGCCGAGAACACCGAGCGTGCCCGTCACAGGTAGGCGACGGTGTTGCGCTTCCTCGCGACCGTCGTATTCATCCATCAGGAGCGCGTCTGCGCGGACGGCAATGGCCAGAGCGATGGCGGCCCGTTCGCCGGCATCGAGAAAGGCGAGGGTCGGATCGGCGGGTGGGTCAGGGTGGATCTCACACCAGGCAGGCGGCTGCGCGATCCAAGTCTGCACCGTGGCGGGCGTGTTACTGTGCTGCAACTCTCGGAAGACGGTTTGCGGCACGAGCACGCGTTGATAGAGCGGCGCTAACACGTCGATGACTTCGATGCGCACCAGGTACTGAATGGGACCGGCGTCGGCCACGACGATCATGCCGGGATTTCAGCTTGGCGGCTTTTCCGTAACTCCTCGTTGGTGGCCAGGTCCTGTTCGAAATCCTCGAGCGTGTACATCGAAATCTGGCGCTCCTTGAGAAGGGCGTGCAGATCCCAGCGCGAAGGCAAACCGAGGAGGGTGCGGAGCTGGTAGCCGGAGAGACGGCGTTGGCGGTAGGCTTCGAGGCCCCAGGCTTCGAGAGCGGCGCGGGCCGGATCTTGTCCGTCGGGGACGAGCGCTGGAGCTAGCTCGTCAGGGATGTCGAGGGAGACGCGCATGTTTCAACCTAGCATGGGATTTGGGTTTAATACGACATAACATACTAAGCCCGAATGCAATTGCAGCAACTCCAGCGACTTCATTCTGGGAGGTTCATCAGCGGCCCTCATTCCGTAGGCTCAATCAACTTCTCCACATTCACCGAGTAAATCGCACTCTTGCCTTCCCGGTCACTCTGAAAATAAACCCGCCTGCTGTCCGGCGCAAAAACCGGTTGCGTTTTCGCGGCCTGTGTCGCCCGGTGCTCGCACAAAGTAAACTCCCGCCCGGTAGCCCGCAGCAGCAGTAAAATATGCGGCTGCGCGCGACTCTTGCTCGCCCCCACAAACACTGAATCATCGCTGTTCGTCGAAAACGTCGCGAACTGGCTCGTCCGAAACAGGCATCGCTCCACGCCCTCTTCCGGTTTCACTTCGTGAATCTCCGAAACCAGTACATTATTCTTCGGAACGTCCCGCAGAAAAAACAACGACACCCCATCCGCTGACCACCGCGGACTCGCAATATCCCCCCGCGCCAGCCGGACCGCTTTCCCGCCGGCCACGGCATACCAAAACTCCCGGCCCTCTGCCCGCGTGAACAGACACCCACCGCGTGCCCCCGGACGAGCGAGACAAGGCCCCGCCGCATCCGCCGCTACAGGCGTACCCTCGTTTTTCCCCAGCAACTGCAAATTGCCGCGCGACACTACATACAATTCCGCCCGGTTCCTCCCCACCGTGAACGCCGACACATCCTGTGCCAGCACCTCGCGTTTGGGCCGGCTCATCACTAATGTGCCGCCGTCCAGGAAATACAGCGCTGCCCGGTTCTGCCCGTCGAGCGTCAACGACAACGGATCGAGCGCTTCCGCTTCGCCTATCTGCTTCACCAGGCCCGTGCGCAAATCCACTGCGAATGGCTGCAACCGCCGATTTACCCGGTCCGAGGAAAAATAGAGAACGTGCGGCTTTAACGAAACGAACCGGTTACTCGCCGCCGGCAACAAATTGGTGTACGCAGGACTGGTGAGCCGGACGACCGGATTCTCAGTCGCCGGATCAGGAAAACGGACAAACTCAGTAAGAATTAGTCCGAGAAGGTTGCGGCGCGTGATAGCGGGACCCACAACTCCAGTATCGGCTTACCCTCTGAGGCTATAAACCCAGATCGCCGTGCGAAGCCGACCAGCCTTGCGCGTTCGGCGCCTTCCCCATATACCGATACGGATTCACCGGCGTCCCGCTCAGGCGAACTTCGTAATGTAAATGCGGCCCGGTCGCGTGTCCTGTACTGCCCGACAACGCGATCACTTCGCCCCGCCGCACTTCCTGGCCCGGCACTACCGAAAACTGCGACAAATGCGCATAGTACGTATCGATGCCATTGCCATGGTCCACCACGACGAGTTTCCCGAACTTCCCGCTCCAACCCGCGCGCTGCACCACCCCGTCCGCCGTCACATGCACCGGTGTACCGCGCTGCGCTTGCAAATCCAAGCCCGTGTGAAACGCACCCTCCCCTGAAAACGGGTCCGATCTAGCGCCGAACGAACTCCGCAGCGCCCCAACCAGCGGCCACAGGCTCGGCTCATTGTGCGCCTGCCAACGATACGCGTACTGATGATAAATTTGTGAAAACGAAGCCGACTGCAAAAAGTTATACTGCTCGAGCGACGTCCGTAAATTCGGCTCGGAATCCGCATCCATCGGCTCGCCTTCCATATCGCCTCTCGAAGAATTGATGCCGTAAGCCACAGATACTTCCCCGGCCAAAGTCTCGAGCGACGCAATCTGCTGATTGTTCTGCCGCGCCTGCTTCTGCAACTCCACATAGCGCGTACGCAGTCCATCCAGGTCCGCCCGCATATGCTCGTAATTCGTCACCTTCCAGCTCATCAACACGTAGCTCGAAAACAGCACGAACAGAACCAGTGCTATCGAGGCAAGTAGACAGGCCGAATAAGCCAGTGCCTTATAACTGATCTGGAGACGCTTAACAGGGCCATGCAGCGAGTGAGCGAAGTCCAGTACAAAATAGCCTTTGTCCATAGGTCACTTGAAAAGTGAAGCAATCTTAAGGCTACAACATTCATAAGCCGGCTCAATAGTATGCAAGCCAAGCTTCTTACCTATAAGCGCGCCCGTAGGGTAGGTTTTAGCCTGCCATTCAGCCTGACTAACTCGTCACCGCCCCGCTCACCAAGCTGTACACCAAAACCCCCAGCACTATCGACGTAATCACGACAAATACTCGATCCCGCTCCATGGCAAATCCAACCAGCGACACCACCACCCGCGCCACAGGCGTCGCAATCAGCAGAAGAATGCCGAACTGAATAATCGACCGCGCCCGCCCGTGCCAGGCTCCTTGCAAAATCTCGGGGATGATTCGGTCCACCCGCGGCTGGCTATGAAAAGCCTGATAGCTCACCGGTTCGTTCCAGTGCCTGCTCAGAAACAAAACGCCGCCCAGCAAAGTCACCGCGCCGGCGAGACTCACGCCCGCCATCAGTAATACACTCACGCTTCGTTCAATCGAACTGTCCGTGACTTTCAAACCGTGCCCCGAATCCCGTTCAGAATCATTTCAATGGCAATCACCCCCACTACGACCGCGAACACGCGCCGCAGCAAAGGCACTGAAAGGCGGCTCAAGTAGCGCGTCCCTAAAAGCGACCCGCCCAGCACCCCCAGCATCACCGGCATGGCAATCGCCGGACTCACATAGCCCCGGCTCAAATAAATACTCGCGCTAGCCGCCGCCGTCACCCCGATCATGAAGTTACTTGTCGCCGTCGACACCTTGAAGGGCAACTGCATCGCCTGGTCCATCGCGATCACTTTCAACGATCCCGACCCGATGCCCAGCAGACCCGACGCGATACCCGCCCCAAACATCAGGCTGAATCCGGTTTTCACGCGGTGCACCACGTAAGACTGCATGCCTTTCGCTGTCTTGAATTGCGAATTGAGCTTCCACCTTACGCCCAGCGGATCTTCCGGCACCAGGCGCTTTCCCGGTTTCCGTTCCCGCGCCGTTTGCCACGCCGCCTGCAGCAAGAGCAGCCCGAACGCGATGCTTAAAAAGCGCGTGGAAACATGCGTCCCCAGGTAGGCGCCCACCAGCGCTCCTAACGTAGTCGCGATTTCGAGCAGCATCCCGATCCGGATATTCGAAAAGCCCTCGCGCACATAAGCCGCCGCCGCTCCCGACGATGTCGCGATCACCGAGACCAGGCTCGCCCCAATCGCATACCGTAAATCCACATGCAGGAATAACGTGAGCACCGGTGTCACAATCACTCCCCCGCCCAAACCTGTTAGCGATCCCAGAAAGCCCGCCAGCAGGGCCGCCCCCAACACCAGCGGGGTAAATTCGGCGACCGTCATCTGACTAGCGCATGCAAGTGCCGGTTCCCACGCCTGGCTTCATGATCTGGTCATACACCCGCTCCAGCGCCTCCGGACTCACGCTCACACTCCCTCGATACGGATTATCCAGAATCGCCACCAGAAAAATCATCAACCCGAGCAACCCCGAAAGCAAAATCGTCATCCAAGCATGCATCGCGCGGCTCGGCGTGTCGAAAAACCAGGTCATCGCAATGCTGATAAACGCGCCAATCAGTACCATCGCCCACAACGGACCTGGCAACCCCGCCGTCACGCTATCCAGCCGCCCGCGCCGCCGCTCCACCAGCGTGTTAAATTGCGCATAGGCATCGGCATGTACAATCTTCTGCGTTTCGGTCTTCGGCTCGAATTCCAAAAAGTGATTCTGAAACTTGGCCAGCCGCTTGCTCCCGCCCGTGGGCACAATCCCGTGCTGCTGCTGCGGCCAGCCCACATCGATCACCTCCCGCACATATTCGCGCAAATCCTGCTGCAGCTGGCCGCATAAAGGCGACGGATAGCTGCCCACGCTGCGATAGAGGCTGCCCAGTGAGATTGCCTCCTGTTCGGCTCGTGTCTCCACATCCGAATACGTCGTCCACGTCCCCACCGCCAGCAAGCCAAGTGTGATGCCGTAAAAAACGGTGACAGCTGCCAGATAAAAGCCCACAATGTCGTTGTGCGAATGGCCAACCTGGTGCAAATTCCGCACCCAGTTACGCGTGGGAAACAGCCCGATCAACCCCAACGCAATAAAAACGGCCCCGACCAGAAGGCCGGACAGCCAGCTTGGCAGATCATAAAACCAATACATGTCACCGCCACACTCCTGACGAACTATACAACGCGTCTAAAGTGGTTTCCGGGAAATAAGCGGACAAGCCAGGTTGTGCCCACAGACAATACGCTTCCACTCGACTTTGGGCTTTTGGAAATTAACCAAAAGACAGAGGGTTCGGCCAGATGCTCGCAGATAATTAAGGCATTGCGCCGTATGTTCGTTGGCCAAGCGGTCCACACACTTAAGGTCGATCACCAACGTCTCTTCGACGAGAATATCAGCGAAATACTCTCCGACCGACAGGCCTTTATAACTAACTGTGAACGAAACCTGAGACCGAGCCCGAATACCGCGAAGAGCGAGTTCTTTAAGGAGCGCCCGCTCATAAACTTTCTCCAGAAATCCCGCGCCCAGAGCGTTAGAAACCTCAAAAACAGCACCGAGCACTTTCTCGGTCAACGGCTCGAAAGATCCGCGTTCATCCGTGTTCATCAGCGGCCATAATTTTTTAGTGCCCTACGAATTAGCTACCTCTCAGCCACCGATCACCACCCCTCCACCCCGCACAAACCAACACAGGCAACCGCGGATACTTCGCAAACCGCGCATCCTCCTCCGCCAGCAAACACCGGTAAAACACGCTCCCCCGATCCGTCACCACGATTTTTCGGTTTCGACAGCTGTCGCACAAACCGCCATCCGGCTTATCCACTCTCTCGACCGGCCCCGCTCGCCTACTTCCCACGGAACTGTTTCACCCGTTTTAGCGTACCCTCGAATATAAAGAATGAGGAGAATGAATCGTTGCCCTTCTGCACAAACTGCGGCTCGAGCGTAGACTCCCGCGCAGCCTACTGCTCCCACTGCGGCCGGCAACAGCTCGCCCCGGGTCAGGCGCAGTTTACCGATTTCCTGGACGGCATCTCCGATCGCACTGCCTCCATCCTGTGCTACATTCCGGTGCTCGGCGTGATTCCCGCCATCATCATCCTCGCCTCCCAGCGCTTTCGCCAAAACATCAAGGTCCGCTTCAACGGCTTCCAGTCTCTTTATCTCTTCGTTGCGTGGCTCATCATCTCGTCCGCCCTGCCTACCCTGATCCTCGGCCTGCCCGGCTGGCACACCGAACACGCCTTCGTCGGCGCTCTCAAATTCGTCATCTTCCTTTGCTGGATCTATCTCCTGGTCAAAGCCGCCAACCTGGAGCAGGTGCGTCTGCCCATCATCGGCGATCTCGCCGCTCGCTCCACCATGGAACAGCTGTAGTGCCGGTAACCGCAGTCTTCCTCTGCCTGGCGTTCTTTCTCGCCGCCCAATCCGTCCCGCAGTTGGAAGAGCAAGCCCGCCAGGCATGGGCCGCCAAAGACACCAATGGCGCACTCGCCGCTTATCAGGACCTCGTTGCACAAGTGCCCGCCTCGGCCAGCTATCAAGACAATCTTGGATTCCTCCTTGCCGCCGCCCATCGCACGCCGGAAGCCATTCCGCACTTTCAAAAGGCCACCCAGCTCGACCCCAGACTAGCTCAGGCTTGGTACCATCTCGGCGCTGCTTCCTGGCTCCAGAATGACCGTGAAAAAGCCCTCCAAGCTCTCCAGAAAGCCGCGTCCCTCTCACCCGCCAATGGCGAATACCTGTTTCGCCTCGGCACCGCCTACGCCGATCTGCACCGCGACCCCGAGGCCATCCCCGCCCTCCAGAGAGCCGCCACTCTCCTGCCCAACAACCCCGCGCTTTGGATCGCGCTCGGCAGTGCCACACAGCGCCAGAAACGTTGGCCTACCGCCCGCCGCGCCTATCAGCAGGCCCTGCTCTTAACGCCCAACGACAACTCGGCCCGCAACAGTTACGCCACCGTCCTCGTCGATTCCGGCGACCCCGCTGCCGGTCTCGCCGAATACCGCAAAATCCTCGCCGCCGATCCGCACAATTATCACGTCCAGGTCAACGTCGGCTATGCCCTCATCGGAGCCGGCAAATATCAGGAAGCGATCACCCAGCTCGCGAAAGTCACCGCCGCTCATCCCGATGCCGCCGATGCTCACTACGATCTCGGTGTCGCCTATAAACAAACCGACGACCTCACCCACGCCCGCTCCGAGTTCGAGAAAACTGTAACTCTCGACCCCACCCTCCCCGAAGCGCACTACTTACTCGGCCTGGTCTACGTCGACGCCGGCGATCCCGACAAAGCCATCGACCAGTTCCACAGCGCCACCCGTCACAATCCCGGTTACAGCGACGCCTGGTTCCAACTCGGCATGCAGCTAAAGCAAAGAAGCGACACTGCCGGAGCTATAGACGCCCTGCGCCACTCCACCGAACTAGATCCCACCGACGCCGGAGCCTTCAACACCCTCGGCCTGCTCCTGCGCCGCCAGGGCGACTCCGCCAACGCGAAAATAGCCTTCGACAAAGCCGCCAACCTGCGAGCCTCCGAGTCCCAGCAAAAACAAAACGCCCTACGCAAAGGCGCAGCCCGCATCTCCCAATAAGTCTCCAATCGGCGTCGTTCTGAAAACACCATGCCTGACGGTCAAAATCTGTCAACGAAACACCGCATCTGAGCGGGAAGCGTGAGCGCCCCGTTCCCAATCCTGCGCAACACAGTTTTCATCCCCCAGGGTGGCCGCTGGCCATCCAAGGATCATCAGAGATTCATCGGTTGCCAAACTTTTAAGAAGCTCGCGCGCACAACGAACTCGCGATCCGCGCCTAAGTCTGCTGAAGTTCCTCTTTCGTCTGGTGGCGCGGTCTCGCGGCCTGTGCTCGCTTCTCCGGCACTTCTAAACACTACTCTCTGGGTCTGCGATCGAGTTGCGCGATGGACCGGCGCTGCTCTGAGTCGTTTATAAGTTGAAGGAGACGCTTCTTGCTAGTCTCTTCCCGCTTGGCGCTGACGATCCACCAAAGCGCTGCTTTGCGGTACCAGGGTGCCTGCGAGTTGAAGAAGGACCAGGCAGTTTTGTTACCACGGAAGAGGCGCTCCTGTTCCGGAGTCAGCGTAATCAGGTGGCGCTGTTCGTAAGAGTAGTGGGCGTTCTCGACCGGCACGCGTTCGTCGAACGCTTTCCGGCCTGCGGTTTGCATCAAGCCAGTATCGATAAGTTCCTGAACTCGGCGAATGTTCACCGCGCTCCACTTGCTGCGCGCCTGGCGCGGGGTGAAGCGGATCTTGTAACTACTTTCATCGACGTTTTTACGGACGCCATCGATCCAGCCGAAACAGAGCGCCTGGTCGACCGATTCCGGCCAGGTCATACACGGACGTTTCGTCGCCCGCTTGTGAAAACCGACCCATAGCTCTTGTGACTCATCGTGATGCGCGACGAGCCATCGGCGGAAGTCTTCGGGCGTGGCGAAGAAGGTGGGTGCGGGGTCCATCAATGCGGCGCAGGTTGCGGGGAATCAGCCAAAGCGTAAGCGAGAACGCTCATTACGGCCGCGTTTTCGTTGAGCTCGCGCGGAACTACTTTATCGAAAGTATCGGCAGGCGTGTGGTGATAGTTGAAGTAAAATCGGCTGTCCTGCGTCGGCGCGAAGCCGGTAACACCTTTGAGGAAATTGATGTCTTCGCCGGCTTCTTCGCCTCGGTCGATGAGGCCTGCACCGATCGGCTCCAGAACATGCCCAACAGGCGTCAGCCATTTCGCAAGTTCGGGTGTGCCGGTAAGAGTGATGCCAATAGGGTGACCGGCGCCCAGGTCCGATTCGAGAGCGCCCACGTGGTTCGCCAAATCGGCAGCATGATCCTGCGCGTAGGTTTGCGCACCGTCAGACCCTTGCTCTTCGTCCATCCAGGCGACAAAGCGCACCGTTCGCTTGGGGTGCAAATCAAGCTGTTTTAAAAGGTGAATGGCCTGCATGGAAACGACGATGCCGGCGCCGTCATCGATCGCGCCGGTGGCGAGATCCCAGGAATCCAGGTGGCCGGAGACAATTACGATTTGTTCGGGGTGTTCGACGCCCTTCCAGTCGGCAATTACGTTATAGCTGTCGGTGCGCGGGAGAGTTTGCGGAGTGAGAGTGAGCCGCATCTGGACTGGACCTTGCCGGGCGACGTTGGCAAGCAGGTCGGCGTCTTCGGCGGTGACGGCGGCAGCGGGAATTTTAGGAGTGCCGTCAGAATAATAAGTCATACCGGTATGGGGCAATCGGTAATCAGCGCCGCCGACGGAACGAACGAGCACGGCGGCAGCGCCCAGCGAGGAAGCAACGGTCGGTCCAGCGCCACGATAGACCACGGCTTGCCCATACGCTTCGCCGCCCTTGCCTTCCGCAGCGAGAGCTTTGTCGAAGTGTTCATTGAGCAGCAGGATTTTGCCTTGAACGCTGCCGGTTGGCATTCGTTTGAGATCGTCGAAAGAATCAGCAACAACGACCTCCGCGAGCAGGCCATCGGAAGCAGTAGCCACACTGCCGCCGAGAGCCGTGAGAACGATCTTTTGCGTGGTGCCGGGGGATTGGCCGGTCCACTTGGTGAGAGCGCCCGTTTCAACTCCGCGTACCCAGTGCGGGACGGATGTCTTCTCAAGCTGGACATCTGCGCCAAGCGCGCGCATTTCGGCAGCGACATATTGGACTGCCTGTTCGGCTTGCGGAGAGCCGGCCAGACGGGGGCCGATGTTGTCGGTGAGATGGCGGAGTTCGGTAAGGGCGTAGGAATCGCGCAGCGCCGCCTCGCGCAAGCGGTCCATGTTGGCAAGCTGCTGCGTATCCCACGCGCCGGGTGCCTGGTTGAGGAGTGCGGCCATGCGGTTTTGGGGAGTGGGCGGAGCAGTTGCAGGAGCTTGCCCGAAGACGAGAATACAGCAGGCGAGCAACGGCAACAGCGCACGGAGAAACGGCATAGCGCATCCTAACATGGGGTAGGCATGCTCAAGGAAGCACTATTGGGAACGCGAGAAGACTTCACGGAGGGGAGTCTGAACCGGGCGATTGTGCTGCTGGCCATTCCGATGATTCTGGAGATGGTGATGGAATCGCTATTCGGAGTAGTAGATGTGTTCTTTGTCGCGCGGCTGGGCTCTAACGCGATTGCAACAGTGGGGCTGACGGAATCGCTGCTGACCTTAATTTTCGGCGTGGCGATCGGGCTGAGCATGGCAACCACGGCGTTTGTGGCGCGGCGCACCGGAGAAAAGGATCCGGACGGCGCGGCGAACTCGGCGGTTCAATCGATTCTGGTGGCGATTGCTATCTCAGCGGTCGTGGGCGTGGTGGGCTTCTGGAAGGCTGGCACGTTGTTGCACTGGATGGGCGGCACGGCGGCGATTGAAGCCAATGCGCGGTATACGCGGCTGATGCTGGGCGGCTCGGTGGTGATCTTCCTGTTGTTTCTGATCAATGGCATTTTTCGCGGGGCGGGTGATGCGGCACTCGCGATGCGCACGCTCTGGCTGGCGAACGGCATCAATTTAGTGCTTGATCCGTGTTTGATCAATGGATGGGGACCCTTTCCGCGGCTCGGTGTTTATGGCGCGGCGGTAGCAACGACGACGGGGCGAGGGATTGGTGTTCTATTCCAGTTTTGGCAATTGGGTTCGAAGAAAAACCGCCTCACGATACGCCGCGACCAGGTGCGCTTGAACCTGCCGGTGATGGGCCGCTTGCTGCGCGTGGCCTCGACCGGCATGATTCAGTTCCTGCTGGCGACCGCGAGTTGGATGGCGCTGGTGCGGATCGTGGCAGTCTTTGGCAGCGCGGCGGTGGCCGGCTATACGATTGCGGTGCGCCTGCTCGTGTTTACGATTTTGCCTTCGTGGGGTTTGAGCAATGCGGCGGCTACCTTAGTCGGACAGAATCTAGGCGCGGGCAAGCCGGAACGAGCCGAGACCTCGGTCTACCGCACCGGCTTTTACAACATGCTTTATCTCGGGCTGGTCTCGATTGTCTTTATCGTAGTGCCGGGGCGGCTGGTGAGCGTATTTACCGAGGAACCCTTGGTGGTGAAGACGGCCATCGCATGCCTGACGATTTTTGGCATTTCATTTGTGAGCTATGGCTGGGGCATGGTGTTGATGCAGGCCTTCAATGGAGCCGGCGATACGCTCACACCGACGTTGATCAATTTTTTTGTGTTCTGGGTGTTTCAGTTGCCGCTGGCCTGGTTGCTTGCCATCCGGTGGCAGCAAGGGCCGCGCGGTGCATTTTGGGCCGTGCTCGCGGCGGATCTGCTACTGACGCTGAGTTCGCTGGTGCTGTTCCGCCAGGGGAATTGGAAGCGGCAGAAGATTTGAGGCTTGTAGAATACCCGCATGTATCTTATTGCGGTGTTGGGGTTGGCTGCTGTAGTTAGTGCGAGTGGGGCTGTCCCCCGCCCGGAGTTTCCGAATCCGCAGTTTGAGCGCTCACAGTGGCTGAGTTTAAACGGCGCGTGGTCCTTTTCGTTCGATGACGGAGATCGCGGCATGGCAGACAAGTGGTTCGCCCATGCCTTGGCGTCTCCCAAAACGATTGCAGTCCCGTATTGTTTCGAGAGCAAGTTGAGCGGCATTCAGGACACCAGTTTTCATCGCGTGATGTGGTACCAGCGCACCATCCGCCCGCCTGAAAATTGGGCCACCCAACACGTGCTGCTGCATTTCGGGGCGGTTTACTATCAGGCGTCGGTGTGGTTGAACGGGCAGTACCTCGGCGAACATCAAGGCGGGAATGTGCCGTTTACTTTCGACATCACGGGGGCTCTGCGCGCTGGGGGAAATGTATTGACGGTGCGCGCCTTCAACCCCGACACCGATCGCTCCATTGCGCGGGGAAAGCAGTATTGGAAAGTCAAATCAGAGAGCATCTTTTATACGCGCACGAGTGGGATCTGGCAGCCGGTGTGGATGGAGAGTACCGGCGAAAACCATTTGAAGTATGTTCACGTAACGGCCGGGCAGGATGGCGTCGCTCATTTTGAGGGAGCGCTGGCCGAACGGTCGCAGCAGCCATTGACGCTCGAAATTGCGGTGATGGATGGATCGCAAACAGTGGCTTCGGCAAGCGCGCAAACCAGTGAAGACCATGTTTCGGCGACCGTGGAGGTGGCCGATGCAAAGTTGTGGTCGCCCGGTGCGCCGAACTTATACAAGGTGCAATATCGATTGCGGCGCGGCGGCGCGGTGGTAGACGCGGTGGATTCTTATCTTGGATTCCGAACCGTAGCGGTCGCGAATGACCGGGTCACGGTGAACGGTAAAGCTGTTTATTTAAAGTTTTTGCTCGATCAAGGCTATTGGCCGGAGAGTATTCTGACACCGCCGTCGGATGCAGCAATCGAGCGGGATATCGATCTGGCGCAGTCGATGGGCTTTAACGGTGTACGGAAACATCAGAAAGTGGCCGATCCGCGGTTTCTATACTTTGCAGATAAGCGCGGCCTGCTGGTTTCCGGAGAGATTGCGGATGCGCAAGAATTCACCGCCGAAGAAGTGCAGCGATTCAACCAGGAGTGGATGGAGGCCATCGAGTTCGACTACAACCATCCCTCGATCATCATTTGGAACGCCATCAACGAAAGCTGGGGCGTGCCGGATTTGAAAGATGTGCGGCAGCAGGCGTTTTTGAAGGAGACTTATCAACTCACGCACACTCTCGACAGTACGCGGCTGGTGATCGATAACGAGGGTTGGCAGCATACCGACCAGACAGATCTGTTTGCGATTCACGATTATGAAAAATCGGGTGAAGTTCTGTACCAGAAGTATAAAGACGTAACGCCGGAGAGCGCCACGGTGCCGAAGAATGGACGGATCGCGTTGCTGCCGGGATACCGGTACAACGGAACGCCGCTTTACCTTTCCGAGTTCGGCGGAATTGCCTTTGTTCCAGAAGGCACGCATGCGCCGGGTGAGAGTTGGGGCTATTCTGGCGTGGAGAAGACGCAAGACGCGGCCTTGGCTCGTTTGACGCAATTGTTTCAAGGTCTGGCGAAATTGAAAAATGTCGCAGGGGCTTGTTATACGCAGCTGACAGATGTCGAACAGGAAGTAAATGGGCTCGCGACGTATGACCGCCAGCCCAAGTATCCCGCCGAAAAGGTTAAGGCGTTGAACGACCTGCTGCAGTAACTAATTCAGACGTTGTACAGGCGGACAGTTGATGACGAACTGACTGTCGCCGAACTTGGCGCCATTAGGGCCGGTGATGAGGCCATCCTGCGCGTAAGTGAGGATTTGGAACTCTTCACGAAGCTGCATGCGATAGCCTTTGCTGATCGATTCTTCTGTCCACTGATAGAGCTGGCCATTCCACATGGGACTGTAATCGTTAGCGATGGTGGGGATGCCGCCGAACGTATTGTTCGGGCGATGGAAGTCGGTGATGGAGGCATTCAAACCCTGGCGCGCAGGGTTCGCGCAATCCATTTCGCCGTTAATTGCGATGAAGATGCGCTCGATGGGACTGCCGAAGCTGTCGTCCGTCCCCGTGAGGAGCTTGGACATCAAAGGCGCGTAAGTATTGCCTTCGATAGCCGCTACCAGCGTGGTGCTGGCGTCCATGGAAATGTACCAGAGAGGGCGCCCAAAACTGAAGCCGTTGACTAACTGCAGAGTGACGGTTTGATTATAAGGATCGATCGCAAGCACCTGGTCGTGCACCTTGCTGTAATCGACGTGGCCGTTCGGGAAATTAATCTTGTCGGGGGTCTCGCCGAACGCAACGATTGGAGCGTTGTAGATGGCGCCGCCCGAGTTGAGGACTCGCACGAGCGGACTATAATTTGCGTCACCCCGCGACCCGGGCTGGGCCACCGCGGGCGGAAACGCAGAGGAACTGCCGGCGACCAGTTTTCGATGAGGCGAGAAATCAACGCTGCCTGCGTTAAAGATCAGTTCGCCATTCGAGTTGAAATTGGCGGTGCGTGCACCGGGAGCCGCCGTGGTGAGTTTCGTCGAGAAATTGACACCCAGAAAACTGGCTACATCTTGATCGTCGACGTCAGTGAGGATGTACCAGACCGGTACGTGGCCCTTCGCCGTATAGCCTTCATAAAGCGGCAAGGTGATGGTGCCGTTTTTCTGGTCGACCTGGCCGGATTGCAGCAACTGATAAGGGCCGACCAGGCTGGGGTTGGTAGAGGAAGGAGGCGGCCCGAAATAGGAGAGCCCGACAGTGGTGCCGGTAGAGGCCGGCGCAGGGAACAAATTACAGCCTGGCCCTGGCCCGAAAGGTCCGGGGGACGGTCCGTCACCACTGGTGGCGGCAGCCGCCGAGTCGGGCATCTCGATAGCTCTCGCTGCCGACTTGAGCATCGCCGGAGTGGCATTGCTCTTGGGCATCATGCTGGTTTTCTGTCCGGTGGCGGGCACGGCGGCCGTCGTGAATTGCTGCCCGGCGAGTAGCCCGAAGGTCGATAGCGCGCCGGTAATGCTCCAGGCGAGCGCGGTCATTCTTGTGCTTCTTTTCATTCTTGTTGTTAGCTCCTTGGAGGCAGGCGCCGGGGCCGCGGTCTGGCGGCTCCGAAGACTTTCATTTCGCGCGTATGCGCTGCTCCTCGACACTATTCGCGGTTATCCCGCCGGAGGTTACGGCCAAATTTTTAGATATTGAAACTTTGCTAAACCGTCGGCTCGCTCACCCGAGATAACTAGGGTAAGTGGCTGTTTGCTGCGCATCCAGGCTTGTTTCCTCACCTGTGGACTCCCGAACGCCACGGCATAAGCGAATACCAAGGCGGCGTTCGAGAAGAGTTGTTCACGCCGCAGTTTCCATTCAACCCAGAAACGAGTTGATCCGCTCCGCAATTTCATTGCTTGCCTCTTCGAGAGCGAAGTGACCGGCTTCGAGAAGATGCAGTTCCGCTTTCGGAAGATCGCGCTGGAACGCCTTTGCTCCCTCGACGGTGAAGATGCGGTCGCCCGTACCCCAGACAATCAGCATTGGCGGCTGGTTGCTGCGAAAGTACTCCTGCCATTTGTCGTAGAGCGCCAGGTTCGATTGATAGTTGTGAAGTAGCTCGAGCTGGATAGCATCATTGCCTGGACGGTCCAGCAGGAATTGGTCGAAGGTGTAGGCGTCCGGGCTGATCCGCTCCGGGTTCTTCGCACCTTGTGTGTATTGCGATTGCGTTGCTTCTTTGGTAAGTAGACCGCGCACAGCCGGTTCCGTCTCCGCGTTGCGGCCGGCCCAGAAGCGTTTGAGCGGATCGAATGCCGGCCCGATGCCCTCGGCATATGCGTTACCATTCTGCACCACGATCCCC
Organism: Bryobacteraceae bacterium; assembly: GCA_965277435.1. GTDB lineage: Bacteria > Acidobacteriota > Terriglobia > Bryobacterales > Bryobacteraceae > Bog-105. The sequence continues at coordinate 1,771,992 of OZ255821.1, forward strand.
TCAATGGCGTCGGGGTGTTGCGAAGCAATGCGGAAACCCACTGGCGCTCCATAATCCTGCACGTAGATGCTGAATTTCTGGAGCTTCAACACGTCGAAGAGCAGTTCCTCGATGTGCGCTGTGAGGTTGTCGAAGTTGTAGTGGAACTCCTTGATGCTCGGAGCGTCGCTGTAGCCGAACCCGATATAGTCCGGGGCGATGACGTGGAACTTCTGCGCCAGCTTGGGGATCAGGTCGCGGAACATATGCGACGAGGAGGGAAAGCCGTGCAGGAGCACGATGGTGGGAGCATTGGCGAGACCGGCTTCGCGGTAGAACAGCTTGAGGCCACGCACATTGGCGTGATGATAAGTCGTGATCATAGGGTAGGTTTCAAATCTCCGCTAGGTAAGAGTAGTAGACACCGATAAAAGTCGCAACAATAGTGTTGATCCTTTTTGAGAGAATAGGCGAATTATTTCCCAAACGGCGATTGAGACACAGGACTGGGTCGACGGCTTCCTCATGGTGGGCAACCAGCCGGCCCTGGATTTGCTGAATACCGCGCCCGTGAGTGACGGCGCGCAAATCGAGCTGCTGCCCGACACAGCAGCCTTGGAACGCTGGTTCCTTGCGTCGGGCCTGGTGACAGCCCCCAGGCTGAAGGCAGCGCTGCACGCGTGGCGTGGCTCGCACGAGGCAGGCGCTTTCTTACGAGAACTACTTGCCTTTCGCGAGCATCTCAGGGCGGCGGTTCTTAAGTTCGAGGGCGGAAAGATGCCGGGAGCTAACTTCCTTACGGAATTGAATACACTGCTTAAGGCGCATCCCAGGCGGGCGGCCATCGCCCTGAAAAGCGGGAGGCTCGAACAGGAACCGGTCTTCGGATCGTCGATGCCCGATAATCTGTGGGCGCTGCTCTCTGCTCACACGTTAGCGCTTTTCACCGACGTGCCGCCCTCACGAGTTCGCAAGTGCGAAAGCTGCGTTGTCCATTTTCACGACGTCAGCAAAAAGGGATCACGCCGCTGGTGCAGCATGAATCTTTGCGGCAACAAAGTGAAGGTCGCGGCCTACCAGCAACGGCAACGAACACAGAGTTCGTAATCCTGGCCGGTGATTCATTCTTCGTACTGAAGATCCAATTTCTGCCAAATTCTCTCGACGGGAATGCCGGCCATGGAGGCAACAGGATTCTGTGCACCGTCTCGCCATTCGAGCACAGAGCGATCCGATGGGTCCACAAGGTAGATCTGGCCGAATCCCCATTCCTGATACTTGTGGCAGTTTTTTTGCACTTGCGCGTATTTGTCGTCTTCGGAGAGAATCTCGACCACTACGTCCAATCCTGAGGAAGGATAGCGGCCGGACAACTTAGTCTTGCTGCTAATGACGTCTGGCTTTGGGCGGACACCCGACTCGATGCGAAGCTCCACTTCGGAAGCGGCTGCAATAAAACCGGCTTCGAGCAGCAAACCGCTGATAATTTGCTGCAACAGTCCATGAACCCACGTGGACGTACCTTTAGGAACGGCCTCTCCATACCAGAACTCGTACGTTCGTTCGCGATGGCCGTATTGCTCCTCGAAGTCCTCGAAGGTGAGCTTCTGCGGAGCATTGGACATTACATTATTCTGGCGCCAGGACTAGCGCGCCGAGACCGCGGATCTAGCGGCCGGTTCTTCGACGATCACTTCATTGCTGCCACCGATGCGCATGCGGTAGAAGGAGCGCCAGACGAAGTACATGGAGGTCAATAAGAAAACCACCGCCAGGATGTGACCGATGGCGGGGCCGTGTTCGGCGGTGAGCGAGACGGCGAGCTCAACCGCTAGCAGACCGAAAAGCGTGGTGAATTTGATGATGGGATTGAGCGCGACGGAAGAGGTGTCTTTGAAGGGATCGCCCACCGTATCGCCTACCACGGTGGCGGCGTGGAGGTCAGTTCCCTTCTGCTTCAATTCTGTTTCGACAATCTTCTTGGCGTTGTCCCAGGCGCCTCCGGCGTTGGCCATGAAGATGGCTTGATAGAGGCCGAAGAGCGCGATGGAAATGAGATAGCCAATGAAGAAGTAAGGCTCCACGAAAGCAAAGGCGAGCGTGACGAAAAAGACGGTGAGAAAGATATTGAACATGCCGCGCTGCGCGTAACGGGTGCAGATTTCAACCACCTTCTTGCTATCGGCAGTCGAGGCCCGGGTAACGCCTTCCAGACGAATGTTGGCTTTGATAAATTCGACGGCCCGGTAGGCGCCGGTGGTGACGGCCTGGATGGAAGCGCCGGTAAACCAGAAGATTACCGAACCGCCCGCAATCAGGCCCAATAAGAAGGGCGGATGCAGGATGGAAAGATTGGAGAGCAGGTCGGGCTGCAGACCATTAGTGAGAGCCATGATGATCGAAAAGATGAGCGTGGTGACGCCGACCACGGCCGTTCCAATTAGGACCGGTTTGGCAGTGGCTTTGAAAGTATTACCGGCGCCGTCGTTTTCTTCGAGATTATCTTTGGCCCGCTCAAAGTTCACGTCGAAGCCATAGTCGCGTTTGAGCTCGGCTTCGATACCGGGAATCTGCTCGATGGTAGAAAGTTCGTAGACCGATTGGGCATTGTCGGTAACAGGTCCGTAGGAATCGACCGCGATCGTAACGGGTCCCATGCCCAGGAAACCGAAGGCAACGAGGCCGAATGCAAAAACGGAAGGCGCCGCCATCAGGTTATCGAGGCCGAGCGTGCTCACACCATATGCGACGCCCATCAGCAGCAGAATGGCGAGACCCAGCCAGTAGGCGCTCATGTTGCCGGCGACCAGGCCAGACAAGATGTTGAGCGAAGCGCCGCCTTCACGCGAGGAAGCAACGATCTCGCGAACATGAGTAGATTCGGTAGACGTGAAAACCTTTACCAGTTCCGGGATGACAGCTCCAGCCAGGGTGCCGCAAGTGATGACTGTCGAAAGCTTCCACCAGAGGCTCGAGTCGCCCTGGAGATCAGGAATCATCAAGTAGGAGACGACATAGGTAGCCGCGATCGAGACGAGTGACGTGAGCCACACGAGCGAAGTGAGCGGTGTTTCGAAATTCATCTCATTGGCTTGCGCGTATTTGCTCTTGGCCCAGGCGGCGTTCAGCAGATAAGAGAGACCGGACGAGACGACCATCATGACGCGCATGGCGAAGATCCAGACGAGCAGCTGGCTTTGCACGATGGAACTGCTGACGGCCAGAACGATGAAAGAGATGAGCGCGACGCCGGTGACGCCATAGGTTTCGAAACCATCCGCGCTCGGGCCCACCGAATCGCCGGCATTGTCACCGGTGCAGTCGGCGATCACGCCGGGGTTGCGGGCATCATCTTCCTTGATCTTGAAGACGATCTTCATGAGGTCTGCGCCGATATCGGCAATTTTGGTGAAGATGCCGCCGGCCACCCGCAAGGCCGCCGCGCCGAGCGATTCGCCGATAGCAAAGCCGATAAAGCAGGGCCCGGCGTAGTCGCGCGGAACGAAGAGCAGGATGAAAAGCATGATGAGCAGTTCAACGCTGATGAGGAGCATGCCGATGCTCATGCCGGCTTTCAGCGGAATGTCGTAGCACGGGTATGGTTTGCCACGCAGGCTGGCAAAGGCGGTACGTGAATTCGCGAAGGTGTTTACGCGGATGCCGAACCAGGCGACGCCAGAACTGCCGCAAATGCCGATGATGCTGAAGCCGAGAATGATAAGGACTTTGAAAGCGTCAAAGTGCTGCAGCAGGCCGAAGTAAAAGACGATGATGACGCCGATGAAGATTTCGAGGACGATGAGGAACTTTATCTGGGTGACTAGATAGGTTTTGCAGGTTTCGTAGATCAGTTCGGAGATCTCGAGCATGGAGCGATGGACGGCGGCTGCTTTCAGCTGGCGGTAAATGACGAGGCCGAAGACAAGGCCGAGTGCGGCGATAAAAAGGCCGTAAATCAGGAGTGATCGTCCATTGATAGCGCCATTAAAGAAGGTAGCTTGCGCCAGGTTCGGCAGAACCAGGTTGGCTTCGCCGCCGGCCTGGGGTGGAGCTTGAGCAAGTAACAGATTGGCGGGCGCGAGAAACAGCGCGACCGCGGTTAGAGCGGAGAGACGAGACAAATTTAGGGCCTCCTCAACGTAGGGTCGAGTGGCTCTAACGATATCGCAACGGACGGGACGACACAAGCGGACCGTTACGGTAAGAGGGTCGAGGCGGACTAGTGGGTTTCGGGGATCGGGAAATCATTGGCCGCGCTGGCGGGATTTCGCAAAGCCGGTCAGCCCCATTCCTGCCAAAATAATGATGCCCACCACAATCCAGCGAGTCGGCACATGGAGATAGTACGCTCCCAACGCAAGCCCCAGGATGATAACCGCGTAACCGACGAAGTAGATGGGCGTAGACATTCTTTACTCAAGTGTATGGGAACTTAGCGAAACTGGTTGGCCTTGGCGGGCCGGTTCTCCGCCAGATAGATGCTGTAGAGTTCTTTTCGAGCGGCCTGAACTTCAACGGTAGCTGAAGACAACTGCTTCCGAAGAGTATTGTTTCCGGCGAGCGCTTCGCTCTCCGCTTCTGCGTACCGTCTTTGGCCGGCCAGTGCGGCGCTCAACCTGACTTGCGCGATTCCGGTATACAGCTGATCCGGAACTGCCTTTAGTAAGACGTCTACCGCCTGTCGCAAGAGTTTCTCGGCCGGTTGATATTGTTTTTCGGCCAGGTAGACCGAACCGAGATTGGACAATTCGAGGCCATAAAGCTCATGATGCTCGCCGAGCGTTTTCTTAAAGATCTCCTTTGCTTGCAAGAAGTTATTCTCAGCGCGGCCTAATTGGTTTCGATCCCTGTCCAGATCGCCAATCATATTCAAAGCCAGGGCATACGGTACACTCTCAACGCCGCGCGAAGACTTAGCTGCCTGGAGCGCCTGGTCGTATAGCGCCGCCGCCTGGTTGAACTGTTTCTCATAGCTGAGAGATCTTCCCAGCATGAGGAGACCGTTAGCCGTTTTGGGGTGAAGCGGGCCATACCAGGCCCGGTAAATGGCCACAACCTGTCGGAAAGTTTGTTCCGCTGCCGGATATTGGGCACGATCCAGCTGGATATCGCCGAGGTTCTGAAGGTCAACCCCGATGTAAGGATGAGTCGGGCCGAACAGGCGTTTATCGAGCGACAACGCGCGCTGATTCACCTCGTCGGCCGCGTTCACCTGGCCGAGGTAGTAATGCGACACGACCAAGTAGCCCAAAGCCTCAGATAACAGTTCCCCGTCTTCCGCCCGCCTGCCCAGTGCATTCGCTGCTTCCTGCAAAACGGGGATCGCCTGATGGTAGTCTCCCCTTCCGCTCAACACCGCGCCGAGTTCCAGCTGCGCCGCAGCGATATCCCGGTCGTTTGCGCTGTGCTTGGTTCTTTCGAGAACTTCGCGCACCAGGCGCTCCGCTTCCTGGTACGCCGAATTGTCGGAGAGAACGTCGGCCAGGGCGAGCTGGCTTTTCATGGTCTCTGAATTCTGCAGACCGAGCAGCGTGGCCTGTTCCTTCGCGGCGGAACGCAATAGGGGCTCGGCGCGGTCGAGATGTCCCAGCTTGTGATAAAGGTCTCCGAGGGTATAGTGCAGTTGCGCTTGCACGGCGGGTTCGGCCCGGAGACTTTTCGACTGCTCGACGCCGCGGTCGAGGAGATCCACCACGCGCAAACCGGCGGCCGGACCGGCCACGCTATCATCGCCCGCGAAAAGATTCAGCATAAAACGATCGATGCGCTGCGTGCGGGAATCAGAGGCCAGTGCCTGGTCGCGCGCTCGCACCAGACGGACCGTAAAGAACAAGCTGAGAGCGATCAGCGCCAGCAGAACAGCAGCGACCGCGAAAATCCGACCGCGATTACGTGCCGCGAACTTAGTAACTCTATATCGAAGATTGTCGGTACGCGCCTCGAGCGGTTCCTTTTTTTCAAAATGATCCAGATCGCGGATCAGAGCCTCGGCTGTCTGATAGCGACGTCGCCGGTCTCTGTGAAGAGCAGTAAGGCAAAGGACGTCGAGGTCGGTCCAGGCCGCTTTCGATGCCCGTACAGCCAGTGTTCCGCTTTTACAAACGGCTACGGAGGGCCGTTCAACGTCTTCCTCGGTATAGCGGAGGAGTTCGGCCGCGCTCGCGTTGGTCAGGTCGGCCGGAGTCGAGCCGGTGAGCAGCTCGTAGGCGATCAGCCCCAAGCCGTGAATATCGGTCTGAACGTCGAGAACCTCGCCTCGAATCTGCTCCGGCGCAGCATAATTCAGCGAGAACAGGCGCAACACGGTTTTCGTTTTCTCGGCCTCGCCGCCCTCTCGATCAAGATTTCTGGCGATGCCGAAGTCAAGCAGCTTCACGTCGCCGCCGGGAGTAACCAGAATGTTCGAAGGTTTCAAATCCAGGTGAACGGTGAGGTTGCGGTGCGCATAGGCAACTGCTTCACAGGCGGAGCGGAGGAGTGTCAGACGATCTTCTAACGGCAGATTTCTCGCCCGGCAATGTTGATTGATGGGAATACCATCCACATATTCCATCGCGAACCAGGGCATTCCCTGTTCCACGCCGGCGTCGTAAAGCCGGGCAATGTGAGGATGATTCAGAGCGGCGAGCAGGCGCTGTTCCTGCGTGAAGCGCTGGCGGCGGCCCGGTGAAGTCCAGGCGTCCTGCAGAAACTTGACTGCTACCTGGTCACCCAGGTCTTCGCGTTCAGCCAGGTAGACTCGGCCCATACCGCCCTGACCGAGATAACTCCGAAGCAGGTAACGGCCGAAACGGTAGGGAAGGACCAGTAAGTCGTCGGCTTCGAGTACCTGGGCCGCCAAGCTGGCCAGGTCATGCTGTAATATACGGTGATTACCGGTGGAGTCCGCCTCGAGCAAAGTCATAATTTCCGCTTTAAGATCGTCATCCTCACCGCATAAGTCACTTAGTAACTTGTGCTGCTCGGGTGGTAAGCAATCTGCTACTTGCTCGAAAATCTCCTCTATCCGCGCGAGCCTGGCAGCAGTCATTTGATGACTCCTCTAGTAAGAGCCACTGTCAGGAAGGCTTTCGCGAAACGCAGACTTCTCTGCACCTTTTTCTCTGAAATCCCGAACAGGGTCGCAATTTCAGCGATCTCCAGTCCGCCGAAAAATTGGCACTCGAAAACACGAGCCTGAAACTGATCGTGCTGCGCCAGCTCATGCAGGGCAAAATCGACGCTCAGGATCTCTTCCGGGTCGCAAGCAGCCGATTGCGCCGCTTTGTCATCCAACGAAACTTGCCGCAGCGGCGCGACGCCGCCGCCGCGACGTGCCGCCGCTTTCCGCCGGGCCGCTTCGACCAGCACATACTTCATCGCTCGGATGATGGTGTGTTTCAGATGCTCCGGGGAAGCCGGATGAAAGCCCTTTGACTCAGCCATCCGGATGTAAACTTCGTTAACGACGGCGGTCGGGTTCCAGGTAAGGCTGCCATGGCCTCCGTATAGGCTACGGGCCACACGGCGCAGCTCCTCATAGGCTTCTGAGAAAAAGTCGTCGTTGCCAGGCACTGCCGGTGGTTTGGTCATGGCCGTAAATGTTATGCAACTAAAATGCCGCCGCCTGTCCGTTTCGATCCAGTTTCTACGAATTACTTAGTGAGGCGAATGCGGATCTCTCGGAGGATCGCGCATTTACCCGGGTCGCGGAAACAACCGTTCCTGTTCCGGCATTATCTCTCAAATCAGGCGCGGCTGAACGTCTGTTACGCGCTGAGCCGCGAGAGTGAGTTGCCTCTGTTCTTACGCGACCCGATCGTGTTGGTAGGTAAGACGAACTCGGAGGAGAAAGAAATGGCGGCAACATTACGGTTTTTACGCGTTTTCGGGTTGGTAGTTCTCTACATCCCATTTATCCAAAACTACGCGCTGGCGCAGGGCGATCTAACGAATGGCGGCAATGCGACGGGGTCCATCTCTGGTCTAACGGAGAAGGTTACGTGGACGTTCGCTGCGAAAAAAGGGGACGATATTACTGTGAGTATCAGTGAAATCGGCCCAAACACGGCATTTGTGCCTTTATTTCAGCTGATCGGAGCGGACGGAACAAATTACGGCTATAGCTGGGGAGACTTATCCGCGCAGCGTCACATCACTGGCGGTTCGACAGGGACTTACAAAGTAATCGTTTCCAGAAACGACTCTGCTAAGAGCGTCGGCAACTACTCGTTGACTCTGGCCAGATCGCCCGCCGCCTTTGTTGTGCCGCAGGGAGATCAGGGCGGCGCGATGGTAAATGGCCAGAATTACTCCGGCAGTATCTTGCGTGGCGATCTGGATCAGTGGAGCTTCAGCGCCAACAAAGGCGACGACATCACCGTGAGTATCAGCGAGTCAGGCGTCAACACGGCGTTTGTGCCAATGATCCAACTGATCGGGCCTGATGGAACAGACTATGGCTATAGCTGGGGAGACTTATCGGCGCAGCGTCATATTACGAGTGCTGTAGCCGGGACATACCAGGTAGTGGTTTCGAGAAACGATTCCGCTGACGGCGTCGGCGCATATCTTCTGAACATGGCACGATCGCCGGCGGCCTTCGTCGTTCCAAGCGGCGATGAGGGCGGACCCATGAACAACGGGCAGAATTACCTCGGCACTATCTTGCGTGGCGATCTGGATCAGTGGAGCTTCAGCGCTAATAAGGGCGATGACGTGACGGTCAGCATCAGTGAGGCGGGTACCAACACGGCGTTTGTGCCGATGATTCAGCTGATCGGGCCGGATGGAACAGACTACGGGTACAGCTGGGGAGATCTGAGTGCGCATCGTTACATTACTTGCCCGCTAACCGGGATATACAAGGTGGTGGTTTCCAGGAACGACTCAGCCGATGGTGTTGGCCACTATCTGCTTACCATGGCGCTGGCGTCGGCTACGTTTGTTGTCCCCGGCGGTGACCAGGGCGGCCCGATGACGGACGGGCAGAGTTATTCGGGCGCCATTCTGCGCGGCGATCTGGACCAATGGAGCTTTACTGCAAACAAGGACGACGACATCCGGGTGAGTATCAGCGAAGAGGGCGGCAACACAGCGTTTGTGCCGATGATTCAGCTGATTGGGCCGGATGGAACAAACTATGGTTACAGCTGGGGTGATTTGTCGGCGGAGCGTCACATCACAGCGTCCGCCACGGGGGCATACACGGTAGTGGTATCTCGAAACGATGCGGCGGATGGTGTCGGAGCGTACTTTCTGACATTCGCAAAATCACCCGGGACGTTCGTCGTTCCGACCGGAGACCAGGGCGGCGCCATGAATAATGGGCAAAACTACGCGGGCAGTATCCTGCGCGGCGATCTGGACGAATGGAGCTTCAATGCCAATAAGGGTGACGACGTTACCGTGAGCATCAGCGAGGTAGGTAAAAACACGGCGTTTGTGCCGATGATTCAGGTGGTTGGCCCAGACGGTACCGACTTCGGTTTCAGCTGGGGCGACTTGTGGGCGCAGCGTCACATCACCGCAAACGCAACAGGGGCCTACACGGTGGTCGTGTCACGCAACGACTCGGCCGACGGCGTCGGAAATTATCTGCTCAACATGGCGCGATCCCCTGCAGCCTTTGTCGTACCAGCCGGCGATCAGGGCGGTCCCATGAATATCGGGCAGACTTATACGGGTAGCATCCTGCGCGGGGACTTGGATCAGTGGAGCTTCAGTGCCGTGAAAGGCAACAGCATCACGGTCACTGTCAGAGAGACGGGAACAAACACACCGTTTGTGCCCTTAATTCAACTGATCGGGCCGGACGGAACCAACTACGGCTACAGTTGGGGAGACACTTCGGCGCAACGCAGCATCATCGCGGGCGCAAGCGGAGCGTACAAAGTGGTGGTTTCAAGGAACGATGCCGACGACGGAATAGGCAATTACTCACTGTTGGTGACGGGCCCGGCGAAAGCGCCCTCGCCGGTTGTTCAGCCAGCGACGAACGACCAGACGTCTGCCACTGAACCTGCTCCGATGCCTCAGCGTTAAAACCTGATTGCAAAAGGCAGCGGGGCGACGATTCCGATTCGTCCCGCTGCTTCTGCTTGCTGCTTTCAAGTCGAATGTTTGGTGGGGACGAGCAGATTCGAACTGCTGACCTGCCGCTTAGGAGGCGGCCGCTCTATCCATCTGAGCTACGTCCCCGTGGCGTGTGCGAACTGTGCGGGACTTCTTGCAGTCTACCAGCGGCGCAGGCCTTTCTGGCCGATGTCGTGGCGGAATTGCATGCCGGCGAAGTGGATTTTTTCGACGGCCCGATAGGCGTTGTCTAGCGCAGATTGGAGAGTGTCGCCCTTGGCCGTGACGCCAAGAACGCGGCCGCCATTGGTGACGAGCGAATTCCCCGCCCGTTTGGTACCCGCTTGAAAGATCTTTGCGCCGGTTGCTTCGGCGGCGGCGATGCCTGTTATGGGATCTCCGGTGCGGACCTCGCCAGGATAGCCATGGGCCGCTAAAACCACGCACGCAGAACACGATGCCGGGTTCGAGACGAGTTGGGGTGTTTCGCCGAGCGCCGATTGATAAAGAGCTTGCGCCAGATCGCCTTCTAAGTTATGCAGGAGAGCCTGAGTTTCAGGATCGCCCAGGCGCACGTTAAACTCCAGAATTTTGGGGCCGTCCGCTGTCAGCATGAGTCCGGCATAGAGAAAACCCGTGAAAGGCGTGCCCTCCCGGGCCAGCTGGCGAATCGCTGGACGCATGATGCGGTCTTCGATCTCGCTGATTTGGACGGGAGATAAGATGCGGCGGTCGACATACGCTCCCATGCCGCCGGTATTCGGTCCTTCGTCTTGGTCCAGGAGGCGCTTATGATCTTGGGTCGGCGAAAACGATGTAATACATTCTCCGTTACAAAGACTGATAAAGCTGACTTCCTCACCCGCGAGAAACTCTTCGATCAGAATTTCGGGGCCAAGCTTTTCAATAGCCAATTGGGCTTGTGCCTGGTTTTCGGCAATGATAACGCCCTTTCCGGCAGCCAGGCCATCGGCTTTGATGACCACGGGATAAGTGAAATCGCTGAGGCTCGAGCCCGATCTCGCAGTAGGAATACTGGCCCGTTTGAAGAGGGCTTTGGCAAAGAGTTTTGAGCCCTCCAGGCGGGCGGCGGCTTGGGTCGGACCTATGATTTTCAGGCGGCGGCTGCGAAAGTGATCGACAATGCCGGCTACCAAGGGCGCTTCTGGTCCGACCACGGTGAGATCGATGTGATGGGCTTGGGCCAGATCGGCGTAACCAGCGATGGTGTCGGGCGGTTTCAGACAGTGAGCGAGTTCACTAATCCCAGGGTTGCCCGGGACGGCATACATTCCGGTTATAAGCGGCGATTGCGCAAGACGCCAAGCGAGAGCATGCTCCCGGCCACCCTCGCCTACGATCAGAATCCTCATTTTCACAGCTAGAATAGCGGATAGGTCATTGATGAAAAAGAAGTACGATGCGGTGGTGATCGGCGGCGGCCACGCTGGCTGCGAGGCGGCGCGCGCCTGTGCGCGTTTGGGTCTCAACACGGCGCTGGTCACGATGAACATCGATCTGATCGCGCAAATGTCCTGCAATCCGGCCGTTGGTGGGATTGCCAAGGGACATCTGGTGAGAGAGATCGATGCGCTTGGCGGTGTGATGGGCGAATTGACCGATGCGGTAGGCATTCAGTTCCGCTTGTTGAACACGAGCCGTGGTCCGGCGGTGTGGTCGCCGCGGGCGCAGTGTGACAAAAAGCAATATCGAACTCGGATGCGCGAGTGGCTGGAGGGAGAGCGGAACCTACGAATCCTGCAGGCGGAGGTGAGCGAGCTATTATTTGCACCCGCTGATCGGGGCGGCCAGCGGATAGCCGGTGTGCGGCTTAAGGATGGCCGGGACCTCATGACAGAGGCTGTTGTGGTAACCACGGGGACTTTCTTGAACGGGCTGGCACATGTCGGAACGACTCAGTATGCGTGTGGCCGGACGGGCGAAGCAGCTTCGAACGCGCTGGGTGGGCATTTACGAATGCTTGGATTGCCTACTAAACGCTTGAAGACCGGAACGCCTCCGCGTCTGGATGGCCGCACCATTGATTGGGCGCGTTTTGAGGAGCAGCCGGGAGATACGAAGCCAACGCCGTTCTCCTTTCTGACCGAGCGAATCGAGCGCGAGCAGATTTGCTGTCACCTGGCCTATACGACGGACGAGACGCACCGTGTTCTAAGCGAAAGCTTGGCTAGGTCGCCTTTGTATAGCGGCCAAATCGAGGGAATCGGCCCGCGGTACTGTCCGTCGATTGAAGACAAGGTCGTGAAATTCCCGGAAAAGCGCCGTCACCAGCTGTTTCTGGAGCCAGAAGGCGTTGATACCTACGAAGTGTATGTGAACGGCATGTCGACGAGCATGCCGGTTGATGTCCAGGCAGCGATGCTTGAGTCAATTCCGGGCTTAAAAAACGCCGAGATGATCCGGCCGGGATATGCGATTGAATACGACGCGGTAGATCCGCGGGAACTAGACCACGGGCTGCAGGTTAAGGCCATTCGGGGCTTGTTTTTGGCGGGGCAGATCAATGGAACGTCTGGCTACGAGGAAGCAGCTTGTCAGGGATTGCTGGCGGGGCTGAATGCGGCTTGCCAAGTCAAGAACTTGCCGGGGGTGCAGCTTGGGAGAAGCGATGGATATAGCGGAATTCTAGTGGACGATTTGATAAACCAGGGTGCCGATGAGCCGTACCGGATGTTCACCTCGCGCGCGGAGTACCGCCTGCACTTGCGCATTGACAACGCAGACGAACGTTTGACTCCGGTAGGGCGGCAGGTGGGCCTGGTAAGCGATGAGCGCTGGGCGGTGTTCGAGGAAAAGCAGGAGCAGAAGGCGGCAGTTCGGAGTTTGCTGGAACGAACCCGAACTCTAGCGGTACCGGAGCTGGTGAATTTAGAGACAGCCACGGATAATCCGACGTTGTTGACGTGGTTGCGGCGTCCTGAGGCCGGAATAGAACACTTGGAGCGGTGGATAAGCGGGAAGCTAGGCAGGGAACTGCGGCATGGCGTATTGACAACCGTGGAGACCGAAGCAAAGTATGCCGGCTATCTGGCACAGCAAGAGCGGCAGATCCGGGAACTAAAGGCGTCGGAGGGACGGACGATCCCGGCGGGGTTTGTCTTTGAGGGTATTCCAGGGTTATCCAATGAGGTGCGGCAAAAACTGATGCGCGTACGGCCCGAAACTCTGGGGCAGGCAGGGCGGATTCCAGGGGTAACGCCGGCGGCGGTAGCGGTGTTGGATATTTATCTGAGCTTGGCAGCGGTTCCTGTTTAGATGTTCCACGTGGAACACGGGGTGGGCGTTCCACGTGGAACACTCAAGGCAGACTTTAGCCGCAGATAAACGCGGATCAACACAGATCAAACACGCTAATTTTCAATCGGCGTTTTATCCGCGTCTTCAGCGTCCAATAAGTTTCGGCAATCTCCAAAGCTTGCGTTACGAGGGCAGCGTGATACGATGCGGGAGTCTTGGCCCGTGTCATCTCTATTGCAAACCAAAAAGGTGGAGTCGGAAAAACCACCACTGCGATTAATTTAGCTGCCTCGCTCGCCGCTTCCGAACTCAAAGTCTTGCTGGTCGATTCCGATCCGCAAGGGAATTCCACGACCGGAGTGGGAGTTCACAAAACCGACGAGACGAAAACCCTGTATCACGTTCTCCTCGGAGAAGCCGAAATCAAAGACGTTGTCGCCCCTACCGAGTGGGAGGGTTTATTCCTTGTCCCCGCCGATCAGAATCTAGTGGCAACGAATCTGGACCTGGTGGATGTCGACCGGCGAGAACAGAAACTTAAAGATGCCTTGGTGTCCATCCGAGCGGATTATCAATACATCCTGATTGACTGCCCTCCCGCACTTGATTTGCTAACCCTGAATGCGCTGGTTGCCTCGGATTCCGTATTGGTCCCCATTCAATGCGAATTCTTCGCGCTCGAAGGGATTTCGCAGCTCATGGATACTATCGACCGGATCAAAGATGGCTTTAATCCTCAATTGAAGGTCGAAGGCGTGCTATTGACCATGTACGACGACAGAACGAACCTGACCAGGCAGGTAGAATCCGATCTGCGGGAATTCTTCGCGGACGAGGTGTTTCGCACGGTGGTTCCGCGTAGCGTTCGGTTAGCGGAAGCGCCTAGTTTTGGCAAGACCATCTTGGCCTACGATCCGCGTTCTCGTGGAGCGGAGGCTTATATACAACTCGCAAAGGAAATACTGGCCCATGAACAAAGAGCCCGACCGAAGTCAGCGAAAGGCGCTGGGCAAGGGACTGTCGGCGCTCCTGCCGAATCGAAGTAAGGACGTACCCCAACAGACTACTTCGGAACGTCCGACTGCTGCCCCGCCTATTGAGCCAGAGCCGGCAGGACCGATGCAGATGCTGGCGATTCATTCCGTTGAGCCGGACAGAAAGCAGCCACGGGAGCGGTTCGATGACATCAAACTCGAAGAATTGGCCCAATCGATCCGCAGCCTGGGCGTGATTCAGCCCATCACGGTGGGGGCGCTCGAAAACGGCAAGTATCGCATCGTCGCCGGCGAGCGTCGCTGGCGTGCCGCGGTAATCGCCGGACTAACGGAGATCCCGGCCATGGTGCGGTCGCTCGAAAAGCATGAAGCGCTCGAGATGGCGCTCATCGAGAATATACAACGGGAAGATCTGAATCCGATCGAAATCGCTCTTGCGTTCGCGCGTTTGTGTGTCGAATATCACCTGAGCCATGAGCAGGTAGCCCAAAAGACAGGCAAGGATCGTTCGACGGTCACCAACTTCCTCCGTTTGCTTAAGTTGACGGCTGAAGTCAGGCAGGAATTAATCGACGGGGCGCTTACGATGGGTCATGCCAAGGCCTTGGTCAACATTCCAGATGCGGAGAGGCAGAAGTCGCTTTGCGCGGCTATCAAAGAGCGCCAGCTGTCGGTCAGAGAAACAGAAGCGTTAGTACGGCAGATCACTGAACCAGCTGGTGAGAGGGCACAAACTACTGATAAGAAAGAAGTTAAGGAAGAGGTTGACCCGAACATTCGAGCCGCCATCGAGGAAATGTCGATGGCATTGGGCACTAAGGTAAAGCTCGTTGCAAGAACCGCCAAATCAGGGCGCTTGGAAGTGGAGTACTATTCGCCGGAAGATCTTGACCGGATCTATTCTGTAATAGTAAAGCAGTAGGGCGAGAACCTGGTGCCGGCGGCAGGAGTTGAACCTGCGACCTACGGATTATGAGACCGTCGCTCTAACCACCTGAGCTACACCGGCAACAAGCGTATTCTAGCGCAGGACGGCTTTCGCGAGACCCGCGTTGCCGGCCGAATCGTACACACGAATCACCACCAGGTGTTCGCCGGTCCGGAGTTTATCGAGTTGCACATGGAAGCGTTCCTTAGGCGAGTCCGTAATGCCGTCGACCGATTCGATGGGTTGCCAGGCGCCGGCGTCGAGCGAATATTCGCACAGGCGCAGCGGGCTGGTCTGGTCGCTGGCTTCGATTTCGATTTCCGCCACGGCGCCGTGGCGCTCTTGATTGGCAATCAAGACAACCGGGGGCGTGTTGTCGATCAGGACGGGCGTGCTGATGAGTTCGGTTTGGTGCGCGTATTCAGGCGCGTTCGAAGGCGCATCGGACGCCACCACGCGAAAGAAATAGCGGCCGTCGGCGAAGACGTCGGGGTCGAGCAGCAGCGTGTTTTCAAACATGTGATTGCGAATCATTTGCCATTGATTCGCGTCTTCCGCGCGAAAGTAAACCGAGTAGACCAGCTTGTCACTGTCCGGATCGTCAGCCTGCCAGGAGATCTGGGTTTGCGTGGTTTGGAGGCGGGAGACCGTCTGGCTGCTGGAGGTAGCGGAACTGGCGGCGGGGGCTTCGCCGGTATCGGTGACCGTGATGGAGTACGCGGAGGAGGCAGGCGTCGCGGGAACGCCTGTTTTGGCGGTATTCGTACCGGCGACGGACGTGACGGCGATGCTGCGGACGATCGGTGCGGAGTTTTGAGACAAATAGGGCAGATCAATGGAATTGAGCTGGGCGTCACTCCCGGCGACCCATTCGGCGCGGAACTGAATGTAGCGGCCGGAAGGGCTCTGGATGAGCGACTCGGCAGCCGAACGAATTGGGGCAGACCACGGGCTCCAGGTGGCGTCCGGGCGGGCAGCATATCCGGTACGGGTACGGAAAAGAACACCTGACCCGGTGCCGTGCCACTGAAAGTGGCCCCAGCGGGCGACCGACGAGGAATCGTGGACGGACGATTCATAAGCGCCGGAGGAAGTACCGGCCGGATCGAGCGAGAGCAGGCGAGCCGAGTTGCTGAGGGAGGCAAAGAGGCGTGGGCCGATCTGGACGAGATCGGTCGCCTCGCCGGAGCCCAGTTCGGCGAGCAGACTGGTGCGGCCATCAGCCAACCGATAGATCCGGCCATGGTCGTCGGTCGAGAAGAGAAGCGCTTTGCCGTCCAGCAACAGCGAATAGACGTTGTCTTCCTTGGAGCTTCGGATGTTCTCGATGGCGCCGTTCGGGCGGATACGGTAGATGGCGGATTTTTCCACGCCGCTGATCTCCGTAACGCCGGTAGCTGCCGCAGCAGGAGTGGATGCGCCTGAGGAGACGCCGCTCCGAGTTTGATCGGTGGTTTTGGCGGCCTGATCGTCGATGGCGGCAGGAATGCCGTTGCTTTTATCCGCTGTAACAGTAATTACGGTGGGCGCTGCCGTCACGGTAGGAGTAGCAGCGGGCGGAGGCGCGGTCTGACCGGGCGCGGTGCGGCTGGCGACTGCGCCTCCCATGGCCGCGGCATAGACCGTCCCATCAGGATCGACGGCAATGGAGTGGATTTCGGGCAGGGAAGAGTCGTACAGCACAGTCGCGCGTCGCGGACCGGTGATGTCGTAGAGCAAACCATTCGGGTCGGAACCTGCATAGAGGTGATTGCCGGGACCGAGGGCCAGAGAAGTGATATTTGACTGCCCGGTTTCATAGTAGATTTCAGTTTGGCCCGAGGCGGCATAGCGGAAAACGCGTCCGCCTTGCCCGGTACCTAGATAGATGGAACCGTCCGGCGTCGGCTGAAGGCTCCAGATGTACTTGGCGGTTGAATGCCAGACCTCCCGGGCCTGCCCGTTTTCAATGCGATAGAGGCCGCCGGAAGGCGAGGTGGCGGCAAAAAGCACCCCCTGAGAATCGAAACAGATCGAGAAGATTTCCGATTGTGGAGCTGTCCAGACCAGAGACGACTGGCCGCTGGGTTCGATTTTGAAAACCTTGCCGCTATGTCCGGTGGCGGCGTAGACTGCCCCATCGGGGCTGCGGGCCAAGTCCCAGAGAGCGGGTTGGTCGAGAGGAGCTGTCCAGCGAATGGACGGTCCAGGCCCGAGGCGTCCGTTGGCGTCGAGAGCCAGACCCGTGAGGCGGCCTTTTAAAAAATCGTTAAAACCGCTGACTTGCCAGGCGGTACTCGTCGCAGCGGCGGAGCTAGAGGAAAAGGAACACAGTGCCGATACGAGGAGCAAGGCGTTCGAAAAGGGGCGTGGGATGAGGGTCACTCCTTGACTTCCACCTGAAGAGTTTTTGCGCCGGTGACAACGAAGCCAGGGGTGGAAACGGAAAGCTGAGCCACTTCCGAGCCGCGAATGAGCGCTAACCCGGCGTTGTTGGTGGCGGAATTGGATGGGTCGGACAGGACCAAAGCAACCGAAGGCGGCGGGTCGTCCAGTTCGCTGGAACTGGTGGGGCTGGAGATGGTGAAAGAAGGTTGCGGACGCCACACACGGACGTACAGAGCGTTGTTATCGCGAAAGGAGTTGATGGTGCGAATCAGATCAGCAGCCGAGTGGCTCGACGATTGGCTCAGGCCGGCAAATTCGGGGTAGTTGAGCGTGTTGCCATCGCTCAAAGTCAAATTGAGCGGCCCGTCGGGAGCACCACTGGGGATCTGGTAGTGAAGAGTGCGTGACATCTGAAATCCGTTCTCGCCTTCGAGCAGCGCGCTGATCTGGAGAGCCTCGCCGGGGTGGACATCGTGCGTGGAGGTCCAGGCCTGGGCTAGATGAAGTTGCTGCTTGGACTCGTTGGCTTCGAGCCGGAAAGTGATTTTCTTGAGGTGTATGTCGCCGAAGCCAGCGCCCAGGACAAAACCAAGGGGTACCACGGCGTCGGTCGAAGCCTGCTGGACTAAGCCACTGTCGCTGACGAAGGTGCCGGTGATTTCGAGGGGCGGCAACTGATCTTCCCATTCCACGCGGCCGGCGAGCTGCACGGTTCCCCGGCCGGCGGTACGCTCGGTGGCATCGAGTACGGAGAAAAGCGCCGCCTGGGTGACAAACGGTGTGAGAAAGCGATCGTTTACGACCTGAAACCGGTAGGCGTGATTGCCGGTGGAACTAGAGTGTACGTTGACTTCCAGCGGCACGGTGTGAGCCGAACGGCCAATTTCACCGGCGACGGCGCTGGCGCGGTCGCTGAGAATAGCGCCCGTCCAAGCCGATGGGGCGGAGAGTTTAAAAGAACTGTTGAGGTTCGGGACCAGCGCGATGACCTCCGAGTGCGCGAAGGGCATTTCCACCGAGCCGATATCGAGAAAGCGATGGCCAAAGGCGTAAACGCGTTTGCCGTCGACATAAGTGACGGTTCCATCGGCCGTCATATTAAGATCGCCAGTCAGCAGGCCGACGCTGATCATGGAGCCGGGGACGATCGTTTGGGCGGTTTTAGAGGTTGCCTGGCTGGCGGAAGCGTCAGATGTCTGTCCGCTCAAGCCGGCAGCCGGCTGAAAGCCGAGACCCTGGAAACCGGCTGACAGCGTCTGAAGAGTAGCGGGTGTGAAGCCGGAGAAAGACAAAGGAATAGTGAGCGGAGTGAGATGACCGAAAGGGGTGGACACGGGTGCCTGAGCAGGCGCAACGGCATTGAGGGCAGGGATGCCATGGCGATAAAAATTCCAGAACGAGGCTTGGCTTGGGGAGGGGAAGCGCGGTCGAGGAACGGGAGCATCGAGGCTGGACTCGGAGACCATCTGCTCGATGGGCTGTATGCCGGCGATGGGCTCTTTTGAGAAGGGGAAGCCTAAAGCGACTGCGCCGAGAAGCTTGCCGTCGATGTAAACCGGGCTGCCGCTCATACCCTGCAGAATGCCGGTCTGCGCTAAGGGACCGCCACTGAGGCGCGCGAGGATAATGACCTGCTTGGGCGAGATGTTGTTTAACAGCCCAAGAATCTCGACCTGAAACTCCTCAACGCGGTTGCCGGAGAAAACAGTGCGACCGATGCCGTGAAGTCCGGGCTTGATGTCAGCCAGCCGAAAAAATTGCTGGGACTGGCTCTTGAGAGGAGTTGCGGCGGAAGCTACAACCAACAAGATGACAAAGGCGCAGCGCGACAACCGTCGAGCCGATGGTTGCTGAAATGCACGGAGTTTGAGGGACAAGGGTGTTATAAGCTTTCTTCGCCTGGCACTTAGCTTACTTTTATCGTAAGCATGTGACGGCGGGAGAGGCGGGTGTCGACTCGTTTTTCTTGCAGGAGCAGTGCCGGCAACCCTAAAGATTTGACGATTGCAGACGATACGAATAGTGGAGAGTATCGTTTGCTGATTCAATTAGAGCAAGTGTGGTTAACTAAAGGAGATTCAGCGAACCCATGGTAAGCGCGCCCCCGGCCCCGTCGACGAGCGCTTCGACAGCAAGGCCGATTATTTCCTGGCAGCCAATCGCCTGGTTTGGCGCACTGCTCCTTATTTGTTACGCCCCTATTCTCTACCGCATGGGAGTGCAGTGGGCGACCGACGAGAACATGGGGCACGGATTTTTCGTCCCTGTGGTTGCGGGATATATTGCCTGGCAGCGCCGGGAACTGCTGTTAGCCACGCCGCGCAAGTCCAATGGTTGGGGCTTATTCCTGGTGATTTTTGCGGCAGCGGAAGCGCTGGCAGGAACGCTAGGGGCGGAGCTCTTTACGGCCCGGCTGGCATTCGTCATCGCGTTGGTTGGTGTAATTCTCTACCTGGGCGGCACACGCTGGATACGGATTCTTTCGTTCCCTTTGCTTCTGCTGCTCTTCATGATCCCGATTCCGGCGATCATCTACGCGCAATTGACACTGAAGCTGCAAATGCTTGCCAGTCAATTGGGCGAGATCATGATCAGTGCCGCTGGGATTCCCGTGCTGCGTGCGGGAAATACGTTGCAGTTGCCGAGTCAGACACTCGACATAGCAGAAGCGTGCAGCGGGATACGTTCGTTGATGTCGCTCGCTTTTCTTTCGCTTGTTTACAGCTATTTTGCCGACAAACGCGTATGGATGCGCTGGGTCCTGCTGGCGGCGACGATACCGATCGCGATCGGGGCGAACGGAGTGCGGGTAGCAGTCACCGGAATGCTTTCGGAAATCAATACCAAGCTGGCGCAAGGCGCGTACCACGAGACGGAAGGTTATATCGTGTTTATCGTGGCGATGGCCGCCCTTCTATTGACGCACCGGCTGATCAGTTTCGGAGCGAAGAAGTGGAGTCGGGCAGGAACAAATGAATAATTTCTGGCAGTCAAAGAGCGTCAAAATACTTAGCCTGGTTCTCATCCTACAAGCCGCGACTTTTTACGGATTTTCGCGTTCTGAAAAGACACCGCCGCATAAGGCGCTCGCGCAATTCACGCTTAATAACAGTGACTGGACGATGTCCCAGGAAATGGAAATGGACAAAGAGTCGCTGGACGTCCTGAAGGCGGACGATATCTTGTCGCGCGTCTACGTGGATCAGAAAAACGGACAGACGGCGACCCTTTTTGTGGCTTATTTTTCTACCCAACGCACGGGAAAAGCGCCACATTCGCCCAAGAATTGCCTGCCCGGGAGCGGATGGGTGCCTGCTCAGTCGGGCGATGTCTCGATTTCCATTAAAGGTCAGGACACCCCAATCACGGTCAACGAATACGTGATCGCACGGGGCGACAACGAAAGTGTGGTCTTGTATTGGTACCAGTCGCACAATCGCGTAGTCGCGAGTGAATATTCGGCCAAGATTTACACCGTGACCGATTCCATACGGTATAACCGGAGCGACACGGCGCTAGTCCGGGTGGTGGTAGGCGTCGCCAACGGGGACCGTCAGCGGGCGATACGGACGGCCACGTCTTTCGTGCAGACGTTTTTCGAACCCCTCAAAGAATTCCTGCCAGCCTGATCCAATCTGTATCCGATCAGGTTCCGGATGCTGTAAACAGGCCGGAAAAGTGACTGCTGAGCCGCCAAAACACCACAAGCCAGAGCAGTATTACAAGAATCGCCAGCGGCAAACCGCTTGGGGCCGTGAACACATGGAAGAAGAAGATGTTGAAAATAACAGCTCCGAGAATCGTAAGTGCCAGCGGCACATAGCGATTCAGCAAAAGAAGGATTCCGCCCAGAACCTGCACAGCAAAAATGGGAATCGCGAGATGCGACGCAACCAACGCGCCCAGGAACTGGCCGGCCACTCCCGGCGGAGGCTGCATGGGAATGAAGTGCAGGAATCCGTTCAACCCAAAGACAAGGAACACGAGCCCGAGCAGTATTCGAGCAATTAGAACGATGATTTTCATGCGGCGCTCCTGGCTCTAACGAGTTCGTGGGTCGGCTGCAAATAGGCTTGGGGATCAACTTGACCCATGGCGATTTGTGCCACGCCGTCGGCCGCGATAAAAGAGACCTCCGAGACACCCAAAAAGCCAAAAACAGCCCGCAGGTAAGGCTCGACAAAGTTCATAACAGCAAAAGGAGTTCCTTCGCGATAGACTCCACCGCTGGCTATCAGGAACGTCGCCTTTTTGTCTCGAAGAAGCCCGACCGGACCGTCTTTGCCGTACGAGAACGTGCGTCCGGATCGCGCAATATGATCGATCCACAGCTTAAGCACCGAGGGTATACCGAAGTTGTGCATAGGAACACCGATGACGTACTCATCGGCCGTTTGCAGTTCCGAGATGAGCTCATCGGAGAGTTGCGAAAGGCGCTGCTGCTCCGCAGTCTGGTTCTCTTTCGGGGTGCGAATTGCCATAATCCAATCCGCTGTGGGGACGGGTAGATGCGATTTTGACAGGTCACGGGTCGTGACGGTTCCGTCCGGGTGAGCCTCCCGCCAGGTTTGAACAAATGTATCAGTGAGCTGGCGCGAAATCGATTTTTCGGCGAGTGGGCTCGAATCGAGGCGTAATAGTTTGGCCATAGTAGATTCTCCTTTAGACAACATGCTGAAAAGTACAGCACTTGGCGACTATACAACAGATGTTGCCTTCTTTGGATTTGATGCAGGTGTTACGTTGAGAAGAGTCATCTATGGCTGTTGGCGATTGCGAAGTGCTCGACCCCCGGATCCGGAGGACACGGCAACTGCTTCAGCAAGCGTTAGATAAGCTATTGGAAACTCGGAGCTTCGATCAGATTTCGGTACAGGACATTGCCGAGCTGGCGACTGTGAACCGGGCAACCTTTTACGATCATTACCCGGATAAGTTTGCGTTACTCAAATCTTCCGTTGCCGGGCGGTTTCATAGTTTGCTGGCGGAACGGCAGGTGCGTTTTGACGGAACCTGTAGTTGGGCAATCGGCTCTCTGATTCGGGCAGTCTGCGATTTTCTAGCCCGGGCACAGGGCGGATGCTGTGAGCGCCAGCGGCAGTTCGATCCGTTTATGGAATCGAGCATTATCGAGTTGAGCCGGGGAATCTTGCTGGAGGGAGTGGAACGACATCCGCCGGCCAATGGAATTGCGCCCGAGTTGGTTGCGACCACGGTAGCGTGGGCCATCTATGGCGCGGCCAGGGAGTGGGTGGACAGCGTTCCGCGAATTGCGTTAGACGAACTGGTGAATACGGTACTGCGTCTGATCCTGCCGATGCTGTCGACAGTTGAGAGGTTAGAGCTTCATCACGAGTAAGGTCATGTCATCCTGTTGCGGTGCGCCGTTGGTGAAGAGATCGGCGTCAGCAAACAGCTTTGCCACGATGGCATCGGCGGGCCTGGTTCGCACGGTAAGCGCGGCAGCTACCATGCGCGCTTCGCCCCATTCTTCGTCGGTTGCGGTCATGGCTTCGCTGATGCCATCGGTATAGGCGATAAGAAGATCACCGGACTCGAGAGCGACTGTTTGCTCTTCATACTGAAGATTGGGAATCAGGCCGATCACCGGGCCGCCCGCCTCAAGGAGAAGGGGGCTGCAGCCTTCGCGCAGGATGACAGGCGGATTATGGCCCGCGTTTACGTAGCTAAGTTGCTTTGGGACCGGATCGAAGATGGCAAAGAAGAAGGTGGCGTAGCGAGTAATGGTCGAACCTTCGTAAATGACGCGGTTCACATTCGCCATGAGTTTCGACAGATTGTGAACGCCCTCTTCGAGCATCATGCCGTGGATAGAAGCACGCAATCCGGCCATCACCAGGGCAGCAGAAACACCTTTGCCGGAGACATCCCCGACCGCGAGCGCAAGACGGCCATCGGCGAGTTGGATGAAGTCGAAATAGTCTCCGCCGACGGCTTGAGCGGGGCGGCAGGCGCCAGCGAGACTAATGCCGGGCAGCTGCGGGATCGACTGCGGAAACAGATGCTCCTGGACTTCGCGGGCGATTTCAATTTCGCGATTGATACGTTCCCGCTGGGCGGCTTCACGGGCGAGCGAATGGGCGAGCTCGCTGACTTCGAGTGCCAGGCCAGTTTGCTGGGCAACCGACTGAAGAAGACGCAGGTCGGACGGTGAATAGGGCTCGTCGGAGAGCTTAGGGCCGAGGGTCATCAGGCCAAGCAGCTTGTCGCGGCCGGGCAACGGCAGCAGAAGTTCCGCATTCACCGCATCGAGCGTGTGTCTTTCAGCTGTACCGGCCTGGGCAAACCAGCTCTCCGGATCTTCGCGATAGAGCGTGGTGGGGCGTTGGTCACGAGTCAGCGTCTCAACGGCTTTAGAAGATTCATCGAGAAGAAGCGGAGTAGCGAAATCGATGCCGACAGCCTGCTGCAGACGAAACACCTGGCTGCCGCGCAGGAGAACAGAGATCTGCGGCACGTGCAGGACTTCCGAGATGCGGCGGCATACGGTGGAGAGGAGAGAATCGCTTTCGGTGAGAGTGCGGGCCTGCTCGGAGAGCTCGCTGAGCACGAGTTCAGAGTGGTAGGCTTCACGAAAAAATTTGCGATCGAGCCAGAACTGCAGCCGGCGGCCGAGACCAAAGTGAGCGAGCGCGACGAAAACGGCGGCCAGTGCGAGCGGGATGATGACGTCGTGCAGCTGGATCGATTGGCGCGAGAGCAGAGGAGCGGTGAGTTGCCAGAGAACGATCACCAAAACGATGAGCTGAAAGATCCGAAGAGAGAGGCGCGCCAGAACATATTTGGTCCCCATGCGGAGCAGGATGCGGAGATCGAGCGCTCGCTGCACGACGACCACATAGGCGAGGGAGAAAGGAAAAAAGAGGGTGAAAATCGCTCCGATGCTAAACAGCCAGGCAGCTACCGGCCGCGGGATCGCAATGTGCAGCGTTTGCGGGAGGACAAAGACGAGGAGCAGTGCGCCGATCCCAATCACGGAGCCTCCGCAGAGAACCTGTAGTCTGCGGCGGACATCCGAAGTCGATGCCGAACGGAGCTTGTCGAAGATGGCGACCCAGTAGAGGAGTACGCATCCTAGCGCCAGCCAACCGCCTACTTTGTCGACGAGCAAAAGGTGGGTTTGAATTTGAAGGCCCAGGGACGGGTAATAGAGTTCGCCGAATCTGACCGCCAATGAGAGCACCAGGCCGGCCAATTGCGGGGCGATCAGAACCCATTTGAGCCAGGGCCAGCGACGATCGAGACGCCAGCGTTCGGGGAAATAAATCCCGATGAGAAGGACCAGGACACCGGAGGTGTTTTGTAGAATTTGGAACCAAACCTCCTGGAAGACTCGCAAGCCGCCTGTCCACCAGTCAGGCCTTCCAAAGAGCGCTTCGGGAAGGCTCAAAAGCAGGAGAATCAGCCAGGCATTGCGCTCGGCCGGTTTGGCTACAATCACCCAGTAACCCACCAGCAGGCAAACCAAAGGGCAGACAAACTGTAATGCGAGATGGTTGATCCACTCGAGCGTGGACCAGGGAGGACGGTGCGAGGTCCGAAGGCGGATCACTGCCGTCCGGCGATGGCCATTCGCATCATGTACGCCGATGCGGAGAATCTGGCCGGCGTGAGCTTTACGGTCAATCGAAATCCACTGCGCTTCGCCACGATAAGGTTGGCCATCAATCGACTCGATCACAGCCCCTTCCTTCAAACCGGCGGCGCGCGCTTCTTCGCTGACGCGGGTTACGGTTAGCGTGTCGTAGTTCATTTCGAACGGATCTTGGGTATGTTGATCGGCGTGTGCAAAACGGTCGTATAGCGCGACGACATTCGCGCCGAAATAGGTGATGCTGGCGGTGAAGTAGAGAGCGATCAATAGCCAGAGAATTGGGGACGGGCGGGAGCGCATGGGTACGCAAACATGTTACTGGGAAATCAGGCGGTTCCGAAAAGTGAATGGGGATAATGCAGGAATGAAGCTGCTGCTGTGTTCGATGACCACCTTACTGCTGGCCGGTGTCGCGGCTGGTCAGGATGTGCCGAAAGTGGCGAGCCGGCCCGAGATGGCGGCTACGGTTTCGGTACATGTTCACGTAGGCGACCGCCCGGACGTTGAAATTACCGAGAAGGATCTGGCGAAGATGGCGCGCCATGAAGTAAAGGCGCAGGAGCATGGCAATACGGTGGAGTATGAAGGCGTGCTCCTGCACGATGTGCTGGCGAGTTTGGGCGTTCCGTTTGGTCCTGCGTTACGTGGAAAGGCGCTATCGACTTACGTGCTGGCTACGGGACGCGACGGATACGCGGTGGTTTACACGTTGACCGAAATGGATACAGCGTTCAGCGAAGGTGATTTACTGTTGGCCGATCAGAGCGGCGGAAAACCGCTGGCCGAGAAAGATGGGCCGCTACGCATTGTGGCGCCGCACGATAAGAAACCAGCCCGATCCCTGCGGATGCTCGACCGGATCGACGTGGTGCAGTTGCGAAAATAGCCGAAGGAGATTGCGCGGATGAACTGGCTGGAGGATTTCCGAAAAGATCTGAAGTATGCAGTAAGAAGTTTGGGCGCAAACCCGCTGTTTGCGATCGTGGCCGTGTTGACGCTGGCGCTGGGCATCGGAGCGAATGCCGCCATCTTCAGCGTGATCAATGCGGTAGTGCTGCGGACGTTGCCGGTGCGCGATCCACAGCAGCTTTACTATCTGCGCTCTGATGGAGAGCCCAACGGAGCCAGTAACACGGGCAGCTCCGATTCTTCGTTTAGTGAGTCCGTATTCGAGCGGATGCGTGCCGATAAGCGGGTGTTCTCGGACGTGATGGCTTATGTGCCGCTAGGCCTTAACAAAATAGCCGTGCGTGCGGGCAATCTGCCGGAGGAAGCCTCGGCTCAAATGGTGAGTGGTAATTTCTTCAGCGGGTTGGGCGTGCGCTCGCGCTGCGGGCGGCTGCTCACGGCGGCTGATGAGCGCGATCACACACCCGTCGCCGTGCTGAATTACGGGTATTGGAGCCGGCGTTTTGCGGGCAATTGCGACGCGATCGGCCAAACGATGTCGATCAATGGAGTGGCGTTGACGATCGTGGGTGTGGCGGGTTCACGGTTTGAAGGCCTCGGCGGCGATGCGACCGATTTGTGGATTCCGCTGCAAACCCGGCCGCAGTTGAATGCCTGGGGCATGCAGGGTGAACAGTTCTATGCGACGCCCAATTGGTGGTGCCTGCTGCTGACGGCGCGGCTCGCCCCCGGTGTAAACAAGGCGCAAGCGGAAGCGGCTGCCAATCCGGTTTTTCAACGGGCCGCCTATGAGCATCTGGGCGGGAAGCCGATGCGCGGGGAGAAGCCGACCCGTTTGCATCTGCTCGAAGCGCGCGGATTAGGCGGCTATAAAGAAGCTTACGAAAAGCCGCTGACGCTGCTGCTGATCATGGTCGGGGTGATTCTGGTCATCGCGTGCGGCAATGTGTCGTTGCTGCTGGCGGCGCGGAACACGGCCCGGCGGCGGGAGTTCAGCGTACGCCTGGCGTTGGGCGGCAGCCGGGGACGGCTGTTTCGCCAATTGCTGGTTGAGAGCCTCCTGCTGGTGTCGGTGGGAGCGGCGCTTGGCTGGCTGTTTGCCGTTGCAGCAACGCAGGTGCTGGCGAAATGGTCCGAAATAGAGGCTGATCTTACGCCCGATTGGCGGGTCCTGGCGTTCACGCTGGCGATTTCGCTGGTAGCCGGGACAATTTCAGGTTTGATGCCGATGCTGGGTGCGGTGAAAGTGTCAATAGCGGAGACTTTGAAGACGACAGCGTCGACGGCTTTTCGCGATCAAGCGAAACGACGCGTGGGGCAATTCACGACCGCGCTGCAGGTGGCGTTATGCCTGGTGTTGCTGGTGGGCGCCGCGTTGCTGGTCCGCACTTTGCAGAACTTGAAGGACGTGGATCTTGGCTTCCGTTCCGAAAGCTTGCTGGTGTTCGGAGTAAGTCCGCATTTACAGGCGAACGCACACGATAAGGCCACCGGCTTTTATCGCGGGTTGATCGACAAACTGCGCTCTCTGCCGCAAGTGGAAGCTGTGACGCTCATGCAGAATCGTCTGGGGTCGCAGTGGAGCAACAATGGAGGAACAGTTCTCGATGGAAAAGATCCGCAGCCTGGCCAGCAATCGCTGATGCGTTGGAATGCGGTTGGTCCAAATTATTTTGGGACGCTTCACATCCGGCTTATCGAAGGCCGTGATTTCAACGACGGCGACACGCAGAACTCGGCCAAAGCGGCGGTTGTCAACCGCACGTTTGTAGATCGTTACCTTAAAGGGCGGAGCGCGCTCGGGCATACCGTGTCGTTTACAAGCAGGCTGTCGTTCGCGATTGTGGGCGTGGCCGCCGACAGTAAATACACGAGCGTGCAAGAACAAGGGCAACCGATGGCTTACTTCCCGTATACGCAAATCTCGGATCTCGGCACGATGCATGTGGAGGTGCGCGCGCAGGGTAACCCGAAACTGCTGCTTCCAGAGATCCAGCGGGTATTGGCAAGCTTTGCGCCGGACCTGGCGATGTTGCAGCCCATGACACAGCGGGAACAGTTCGACGAATCGATCACCGCAGAGGCGCTGATCGCCCGTTTGTCGGCCTGTTTTGGACTGCTGGCCGTCACGCTGGTGGCGACGGGTCTTTATGGAACGATTGCTTATAACGTAAACCGGCGAACTTCGGAACTGGGGATCCGTCTGGCGCTGGGGGCGAGCCGTGGCCGGGTGCTTTGGATGATCCTGCGCGAAGGATTGCAGATTTGCGGTGTAGGGTTATTGATCGGATTGCCGCTGGCGTTTGCGGCGGCGCGACTGCTTCGTTCCCTGCTGTATGGATTGACGCCGTATGACCCGGGATCGATGGGCGCAGCGATTGTCGGCATTCTCGTGGTGACCATGGCAGCTTGTCTGATTCCGGCCAGGCGCGCTGCTTCGATCGACCCGGCAATCGCGCTGCGTAACGAATAAGCGTCCCACTAGTGGAGTGTCGCGATGAAAACGTTACCACGCGATGCAACTCCGGTCGCTCCGCTCGCGGCTCTGAAGCAGCGTATTCTTCGGAGCCATGAGCCACGTCAGTGGCTCTCCAACCGGAAGCACGGAAACCATGAGCCACGTCAGTGGCTCTCCAACCGGAAGCACGGAAACCATGAGCCACGTCAGTGGCTCTCCAACCGGAAGCACGGAAACCATGAGCCACGTCAGTGGCTCTCCAACCGGAAGCACGGAAACCATGAGCCACGTCAGTGGCTCTCCAACCGGAAGCACGGAAACCATGAGCCACGTCAGTGGCTCTCCAACCGGAAGCACGGAAACAATGAGCCACGTCAGTGGCTCTCCAACCGGAAGCACGGAAACCATGAGCCACGTCAGTGGCTCTCCAACCGGAAGCACGGAAACAATGAGCCACGTCAGTGGCTCTCCAACCGGAAGCACGGAAACAATGAGCGAAGCGATTGGAGTTCTTTACCTCAATATCAAACGAAATGGTTGTGACACCCCACTCGATACATCCTTGCCTCCCCTCAGTAGGGGTAATCCTACCTGTTTTTGTCTGTAGACTTTCTGCCTCGCAGCCGATAGCTGAACTGTACGGCGTCAGGTGTCTTCTCGCCTGGCGTTGACGACACAAAAGCCGCGATGCAAATTCAAGACAACAAGACAAACGAGCGTGACGGGAAGCCGCTGAGTTTTGCTCCTCGCTTAGGATCTTTACAAAGATCGCCAGACGCCGAGTGGGTTCTACCCGAGCCGGAGTGGAGATCTTGCACCAGGTCACTCTCTCGCCGGACTGCAGCCGCTATCGAAGCCCGCTGCCGTGAAACAGGTGTGTCCCTGGAATGTTTGCTGGCTGCTGCCTGGAGTCAGATTCTTGCTTGCTACCCGACCGCTGAAGCCGCTCCACAGATGTGGGTTTATCAGCGGAACGAGTTCGCTAAGCCCTGGTGCGCCGTCAAGGTTCCCGCGGAATGCGACGCTACCGTTTCCGGCTTCCTGCAAGCCGTATCAACGTCGCTGCGAAACGAAGCCAGACGAGAAACGCCGGAATGGCCAGAGCGGAACGCGGAAAAGATTGCCCGCGACAGGCTGGATTGTGCTTTCCATGTCGTTCTGAGCGGTGAAGCCTCAGCGGAAATAATTTCAGAAGCCATTAGAGCGCAAACTGCCGTATTGCTCTCGTTGTCAATGAACCACAAGGCAAGTCTCTCGCTTTCGTACCATGCTCAATACTTCAGCGCTGAATTCGCCGGAATCCTAATCGATTGCCTTTTGCACTTGCTGTCACAGATGGTGACGCCAGGTTGTTCGCTTGTTTCGGAATTGACTTTCTTACCCGCTTCTACGTCGGTTATCGCGAGAGAACGACGCCCGAGCGCGTTTGTTCAGGATGTCTTTGAGTCTCGCGTGGCGTGCGATCCGGCTAAGGTGGCCGCGAGCTTCCGGAACCAGGAAATCAGCTACCGGGAATTGAATGAGCGTGCGAACCAGCTGGCTCGATACTTGCGAACTCTCGGGTGTGGCCCTGACGTAATTGTGGCCATTCATCTGGCGAGATCGATCGATCTTTTGATCGCAATGTTGGGTGTCGTTAAAGCGGGCGGGGCTTTCCTGCCGCTGGATGCCTCCCTTCCTCCGGGCAGGATTGATGCGGTGATGGAGGACTCGGGCGCGCCTCTCGTGATTACGTCTAGCAAACTGACGCATCGCTTTGCGGAGTCAACGGCTCATCGCGTGACGATAGATTCGCTGGACGCTATCTGGCGAAACGAAGCCACCGGTTCGCTCGATTCGGTTACGTCCGACCATGATCTCGCTTACGTGATTTACACGTCCGGTTCGACCGGCACGCCTAAGGGCGTGATGATTGAGCATCGCAACCTGGCGGTTTTCTTAGATGCGCTGGATCCGGTTTTCGGGCCAGAGCCCGGGGTCATGCTGGCCATTGCCAGTTCCTCGTTCGATATCAGCATTATGGAACTGCTTTGGAGTTTGTCTCGCGGGTTCCACATCGTCTTGCACGAAGGAGACGAAGGGCTGCCCATCGTTTCCGGACCAGGCTCAGTGCCTGAACAAATCCGGCGACACGGGGTGACTCATATGATGGGCACTCCCACTTTGATGCGTATGCTGGCGAGCGATCCTGATGGGGCAGCGGCCTTCGGACAACTGCGAGTTTGCCTGGTGGGCGGAGAGGCGTTTCCCGAGAGCCTGGCTGCGCTGTTGCTCGATTGCATGCCGGGGAAGATCGTAAATGCGTATGGGCCCACTGAAACTACGGTCTGTGCGACCTGTTATGAGGTGACCAGCACCGGTGAAGCCATCCCGATCGGTCGTCCGCTCAAGGACGTCACAGTGTACGTTGTGGATAAGTGGGGTCGACAGCTGCCGCCGTTGGCGTCCGGTGAGCTTTGGATCGGCGGACCGATGGTGGGCCGGGGATATCTGCACCGGCCGGAACTGACCGCCGAACGATTCCTGGATGATCCCTTTGACAAAGAAGGCCGGATCTATCGCACAGGCGATCTCGTTCGCTTTGATCTTTACGGACGCCTGGAGTTTATCGACCGGCTGGACTCGCAGGTGAAGGTCAGAGGTTATCGGATCGAACTCGGCGAGGTGGAAGCGGCGTTACAGAGACATCCGGCCGTGCAACAGGCTGTGGTGGTTGTTCGTTCGGAGGGGAATGGGGCGAAGAGCCTTGTCGGATATTGCACGCCTTCCAATGTGCGGGCCCTCGACTCGCACAAGCTTCGCGGCTTCCTGCAGGAAAGTTTGCCGGGCTACATGGTGCCCTCAGCGCTGCACTGTCTGCGCGAATTCCCGGTGACGTCGAGCGGGAAAGTCGATCGAGTCCGGCTCGCGCAACTTGATCTGTCATCACAAGAGAAGGGTCAGATGGAGAACGCCGCTGGTGTGACTCCCATTGATCCGGCGCTGCAAAAGATCGAAGCGGTTCTGTGCGCCTGGTGCCGCGAACTTCTGCGTCTGCCGCAGGTACAGGCATCGGACGATTATTTTGCGATCGGTGGAGAGTCTTTGAGCGCAGCGCGGCTCATGAGGAAGATCGCCGAGACGTATGGCGCGAATATCCGCCTGAGCGAGTTGGTGCAGCGTCGCACGATGCGCGCCTTGGCGCAGTTAGTAGCGGTAGCGAATCAGGATTTGGCGTGGTCGCCGGTGGTGCCGTTCCAGACAGATGGAGAGAAGCCAACGTTGTTCCTGATTGCTGGACTGGGCGGTAACATTCTCAACTTCCAATTCGTCGCCGAAGCCCTGGAGAACAGACCCGTTTATGGAGTGGAGGCGCAGGCGTCAGGCAAAGATTCGGAAGTACTGGCGAGCGTGGAAGAGATGGCGCGCACATATCTGGAAGAAATCCGGCGTATCCAGCCCCACGGCCCCTACCATTTTGCCGGCTATTCGTTCGGCGGCGTGCTGGCTTTCGAGATGGCGCAGCAGCTTCGATCAGCCGGGCAGGAAATCGGATTTCTTGGACTGCTGGACACTTGCGAATGGCACTATACCCGGTCCGTGTTGGGGAATTTGAGTCCGCTCGAACGATTTCAGATCCAGTATGGCAACACGCTGAAACAAATCGTTTTCGGGCCGAAGCGCCGGGCCACCCTCAGCAAGCGTCTGAAGGCGACCATAGATAATCGCAAGCTTGCGGCGAGCCGCCGTTCAGGAAGCCGGATACGAGCTTTGGAGGCTAGCGTGGAACATCGCAATTACTATGCTTTGACTCATTACAAGCCAAAGCGGTACCACGGAGAGATTCACCTGTTCAGTTGCCCCGATAGTTCGCCGCTGCGAGGCAACGACCCAACGCTCGGGTGGGGACATCTTGCCGGCAAGGTCAATATTTCGGAAATAGCAGGTGAGCACGAGAAATTGACCGCCCCACCGTTCGCCGGCATGCTGGGACGCGCGATTGATAAGTCACTCGACAGCATTGCGGCTCCTCAGTTAGTCGAGGAGGCAGCTTAAGCGAAACGTTCAAGCAGTTCTGCTGTCCCGGCTAGTGGCCAAACGTGCAAGCGACGGCAACGATCGTGATAAGCGATCGCACCTTCGTAGCCGCCCACATGAGTAACGGCCTGCAAGGTCCACTCGTCGCAAGGCGGGCATAGCTGTGCAGGTTCAGCCGGTCGCAGGGTAACTCGAAAGCTGTTCAGGGGAACGGAAAGACCGCCGCCAAGCGCCTTTATATAGGCTTCTTTACGAGTCCAACAAGCGAAGAACGCTTTTTCACGATCTTGTTCGGGAAGGGAAAAGAAGTCGCGGGCTTCATCTACGTGGAAAAACTGTTCGACTAGCCGCGGCATTTCTTCTAGTGGCCTGACGCGTTCGATATCGACACCCAGTTCGCAGCCGGTAGTAAATCCAAAGAGCGCGGCGCCTTGCGACTCCGAGATATTGAATTGCAAGTCGGACGCAGGCTCGACGAGGCAGGGCTTACCCGCGGTTCCAAAGGCAAATTCGATTGCCTGTGCGGATTGCGCCAGATACGACCCCAGAAATACGCGGAGGAGACCGCGCGACGCGATGAAACGATCTGTCAGCTGTTGCGACCGATAGCGGTCCGCTCGCGCCTCTTCAGCGGGCGAAAGCAGGCGGCGGCAGCGATCAAGGGTGCGGGCATCGGCATCCAGATCGACCGTCCAAAGGTGGATTACTTTGCCCTTCAGTGCTAGAGCGTCATTGAAAGGAAACGTCGGAGCCAACTAAATCGTAGCCCTCGTCAGCCGCGGTTTGGACGGCAGAGGCAGTCAACTTTGCTTTGTCGGCCTCGTGCGGATCGTCGCAGTAACGGCGAATTACTTCCTCGCCCACCACGATCCGGACCAGCCATTCTTCTTCTGCTCATCCCAGGAGACGCTCGCGCGGTCAGCTTTCATGCCTCTACAATACTGCAAAGCCCGATGTCGGCTAGCTGTTCGGCGAAGGCAGCAACATAAACTGGAGGTATGCCTGTCGCTGTGGAAATCGCATCCGAGCAGAGTCTGCTTGGACGCATCGGCAATACGCCGCTTCTCAAGATTGGGCTGGCTGGCCGTGGCGACGTGACGGTATGGGGCAAAGCGGAGTTCCTGAATCCGGGTGGTTCCGTGAAGGATCGCCCGGCGCTGAACATGATTCGTGACGGTGAAGCGCGCGGTCTTTTGACCCCGGGGAAAACTCTGCTTGACTCGACCAGCGGGAACACCGGCATTGCTTACGCCATGATCTGCGCGGCGAAGGGTTATGCGGTGAGGCTGTGCCTGCCTGCAAGTGCGTCGCCGGAGCGCAAACAAATTCTCAAGGCATACGGCGCTGAGCTCGTGTTGACCGGCGCAGCCGAAGGTTCTGACGGAGCGTTCCGCACTTGTCAGGCGATCTATGCGGCCGATCCGGAAAAATACTTCTATCCAAATCAATATGGCAATCCCGCCAACTGGCAGGCGCACTATGAGACGACGGCGCCCGAAATCATCGAGCAGACTGCGGGCGGCGTCACACACTTCGTGGCGATCTTAGGAACGACTGGAACTTTCACGGGTGTCACACGGAGACTCAAACGAGAGTTGCCCGGTGTCGAGTGTTACTCGGTGCAACCCGCCTCACCCCTGCATGGTTTAGAAGGCACGAAGCACATGCCAAGTTCGCTGCAACCGGCCATTTACGACCTGACCCTCGCGGACGATAATCTCTGGGTGGAAACGGAGGATGCGTACGAGATGGCGCGACGCCTGGCGAGAGAAGAAGGCTTGCTGGTGGGTGTTTCAGCGGCGGCCAATGTGGTGGCGGCCAGCCGCGTGGCGGAAACACTGGCTGCGGAAGGGAACGGCGGACTGGTGGTCACGATCCTTTGCGATGGCGGCCAGAAATATCTCAGCGAGCAGTTTCGGACCGGATGACGGCATGATCGAAATCGAACTGAAGCCCTGGCAAGCGATGTTGCTACATGCCGAACGAACCTACCCAAACGAGTGCTGCGGGGCGATGCTGGGGCACACGCAAGGCGGAACCAAAATGGTGACCGAGGCAATCGCTCTCGAAAACGCGTACGCCGGCGAGCAGGGCGAACGATATGAATTGCGGCCGGAAGATTTGCGCAACGCTGACATCGCAGCCCGGGAGCGCGGCCTCGATTTGATCGGAATATTTCATTCGCATCCCGATTGCGATGCCTATTTTTCTCAAACAGATTTGCAGAACTCCTGTCCCTGGTATTCGTTCGTGGTGCTCTCCATTCAGCGAGGCAAGTTCGACCACGCTAACAGTTTCTTGCCGGATATGGACCAGACAGCAGCAGAACAAGAGGAACTCAAATGGCCAAGATCTTAATCCCCACAGCACTGCGGCAGTTTACTGAGCAACAGGATTCGGTGGATGTGACCGGCGCGACCGTAGCGGATGCCTTGAACGCGTTGACCGCACACTATCCGAACATAAAAAGAAACCTCTTCAACGATGCCGGCAAGCTGCGCAGTTTCGTGAATGTTTATGTGAATGACGAAGATATTCGCTATCTAGATAAGGAAGCAACGGAACTCGAAGGCACGGAGACCATTTCGATTGTGCCGAGTATCGCGGGTGGAGCATCGGGCGTTGCTGAGCCACCGGCTTCCACCCTGACGAATGAAGAAATCGCCCGCTACAGTCGTCATCTGATTTTGCCCGAAGTGGGCGTGGAAGGGCAGCAGAAGCTGAAGCAGGCGAAAGTCGCCATGATCGGCGCTGGCGGCCTGGGTGCCCCGGTGGGCTTGTATCTGGCGGCAGCCGGCGTGGGTCGCGTGGGTATTGTCGACTTTGATGTCGTCGATGCTTCGAACCTGCAACGCCAGGTGATTCATGGAACACACGACATCGGCCGCAAGAAGCTCGATTCCGCCGCTGATCGCATGCTCGACATCAATCCGAATATTCAAATCGATAAGTTCGATACTGGATTGACGAGCGCGAACGCTCTCGAGATCTTACAGGATTACGACGTCGTCATCGATGGCACTGATAACTTTCCAACGCGCTACCTGGTCAACGATGCCTGTGTGCTTCTAAAGAAGCCGAATGTGTATGGTTCGATCTTTCGCTTCGAAGGACAAGCCACTGTCTTTGCTTATGAAGATGGTCCATGCTACCGCTGCCTCTATCCTGAGCCGCCGCCTCCGGGCCTGGTGCCGAGTTGCGCCGAAGGTGGCGTGCTCGGTATTCTGCCGGGCATCATCGGAGTGATTCAAGCCACCGAAGCCGTGAAGATCATTCTCGGAGTCGGCGAAACACTCAAGAACCGGTTGTTGCTTTATGATGCTCTGGGGATGCGTTTTCGCGAACTGAAATTGCGCCGCGATCCCGAATGCCCCGTGTGTGGCGACCATCCCACCGTGACTACGTTAATCGATTACCAGGAGTTTTGCGGAATAAAGCCTATGGCCTCTCAACCAGCACCAGCCGGCGACCAGATCGACGTGACAGAAGTGAAGAGCAAGCTGGATCGCGGCGATGCATTTACTTTGATCGATGTGCGCGAACCGCATGAATACCAGATCGCCCGCATACCCGGCGCGAAGCTGATTCCACTCGGCGACTTACCAAAGCACCTAAGTGATCTCGACCCCAATGCCGAAATAGTGGCGCATTGTAAGAGTGGGGGGCGCAGCCAGAAAGCTGTTGACTTACTCAAAGCAAGTGGTTTTAAGAACGCCCGCAACATGACGGGCGGTATTACGGCCTGGAGCGACAAGGTTGATCCAACCGTTCCGAAGTATTAAGTAACTAGGCCGCTTGGGCATCGCTCATGTAGAATCCATGTGATTCTGCTGGATGCCCGATCCCTCGAAAACTCGCTTTCGGTCTGCGATCCTGCTGGCTGTTCTCTTTGCCGGATCCATAGGCTTTCAGTCAGCGCTTTCGTTAGACGACATCAAGCAGGTATGGTCGGATTCGCGGCATTTCGATTGGTCCATGCTGAGTTCCTGGGCCATTCTGCTCAACCTGCATATCGTAACGCCAGTCGCTTGTCTGCTGCTTGGATTCTACGTGGCTGGAGTACGCGCTTGGGACCCTAAAGCCTGGCTGCTCCTGGCAGTGCTGCTCACGTTCAGTGTCGTTTCGGACGGCAGCGATCGCATGGATCACGTAATGCGATGGCACACTCCGATCAAGCATCTCGCGCTGGTCTACCGAAGCCTTGTCATCACAGCGTGGCCGATCTGCATGCTGCTTTTCGCGATCTATTTCCCGGAAAGAGCAAAGCTCGACAGGCAGTCTCCATGGCTGAAATGGACTTTACTCGTACCCGCCATTGCGATTTACACCCTGGTCGTTGCCGTGCGCCTTTGGGTGAATGAAAGCAATTCCCTGCAAAAGACCCCGTACCCGATCGAGCACAGTGCAAGCCTTTTGCATCTCGGAATGATATCCGTGCTGCTGGCTGCATGTCTCGGAATATTATCGGCAAAACTGGCCGGATCGAAAGATCATGATGATCGCCGGCGCCTGCGGGTATTATTTTCAGGGCTGGCCACGAGTTTCGTACCCGCAGTCGTGGTCGAGGGATTCATTCGCCGATTCTTGCCGCATCAAAGAATTTCGCCGTGGGTCGCTCTCCCCGTTTACTCCGTTCTGGTTCTCTTTCCTATCACGCTCGCTTACGTCACGGTGGTGCAGCGCGCCATGGACGTGCGTGTCATCCTGCGGCAGGGATTGCAGTATGCGCTGGCCCGCCGTGGACTCACAATCCTTCAAGTAGGCGTTTCCTGCCTGATCATTCTGCTTGTGGCGCTAATGTCCGGCCGCCTGAGTTTTCCCGAGCGGGTGGCTCTGACGACCGGCGGCATCGGCGTTATGCTGCTGGTCGGCTTAACAGCGCGACGCCTGGGGAAGTGGGTTGATCGCCGCTTCTTTCGCGAAGCGCACAACACCGAGCAGTTGCTTGCCCGCCTGGCAGATACGGCAGGCTCGCTGGTAGAACTTCCACCGCTGCTTACCATGGTCACGACTCGTATTGCCGAGGCGCTTCATATCTCCGAAATAGCTGTCTTCTTGTGCGAACACAACGCCTATCGACTGGCCTTTGCGTTTGGCTATCCCGGCTCCCCGGTCGTTGAGTTCTCGGATCGCTCGCCCACGATCAACGAGCTGCAGCGCGCCAACAAGGCGGTTCCAGTGTACCTGGATGATCCGCAGTCCTGGACGGCGCACATCGACAATCAGGAACTCGCTGAATTGCATCAATTAAGAACGCAGTTATTGGTGCCGCTCTCCCGCCGGGACGAACTGCTCGGGTTCCTGAGCTTAGGCCGGCGTTATTCGGAAGCCCCTTACACCAGCACCGACGTTCAGTTACTGCAATCGGTGGCACAGCAGACGGCGGTGGCCGTCGAGAATAGCCGCCTCACATCCACTATCGCCAGCGAAGCCGCAGAACGCGAGGGCCTGCAGCGCGAACTTTCTATTGCGCGTGATGTGCAGCAGCGGCTGCTTCCACAGACCTTTCCCATAATTGCCGGTCTCGAGTGTTTTGGACTTTGCCGTCCCGCGCGCGAAGTAGGCGGCGACTACTATGATTTTCTCGAATTGCCCGATGAGGTGTTGGGCGTGGCCATTGGCGATGTAGCCGGCAAGGGCATCCCAGCATCGTTGCTGATGGCCAGTTTGCAAGCTTCTCTGCGTGGCCAGACGATTGGTGGCTGCGACAACTTGCAAACGCTTACGAGAAACGTCAATCAGCTGGTATATGCCGCGTCGCCGGTGAACCGCTATGCGACTTTTTTCTATGCGCAGTACGACGCCGCACAGCAACAGCTCACCTACGTAAATGCAGGGCACAATGCTCCCCTGTTGTTGCGCTGCAATCAGGAGCCCGTACGGCTCGACGTGGGGGGGCCACCTGTGGGCCTGCTTCCCGTTTCCGAGTATCAGAGCGCCTCGGTACAGCTAAGAAGTGGAGATCTTATCATTCTCTTCACCGATGGCGTGTCGGAAGCCATGAATGTGGACGAGGAAGAATGGGGTGAAGAAAAATTACTTGCCACTCTGCAGCTCAATGACAGGCGAGACCCGGAAGCACTTGTAGAAGCGGTATTTCAGGCTGCCGATACCTTCGCCGGCGCTGCTCCGCAGCATGACGATATGACAATTGTCATCCTGAGCGTCGGAGAGAAATGAGAGATGCCGGAACCAGAAGTCTGCTGCTACAACCTACCCAGTTGGCAAGAGTGGACCGCTTCAGGTTTACGCCTGCTCTTCTGCAGGCTGCTTCGCTGGCTTCTGGTTATGAAGTCATGCCGATGGAGCTGCAACTACCACCAGTGCCGTACAGCCAGTTCGCTCACAACGGGCCGTTGTTTGAACATCTTGGCAGGCAGCCTTTTCGCCCATATATCTCCGCTTGGCGATGCAGAGCCGGCAGGTGAGCTTCGACTAGGCGGTGCCCTTCGTGCGGTTCACTTCACGAAGGTTCTTGATAAGTGACGCGCTTAAGTCAGTTATCATTGCTGACTATCGCATAGTTCGGAGTAAATTTTCAGCAGGGACTCTTTGTAGGCCTCATGAGAGAAGTTCTTAATCAGTACTTCTTTAGCGTTCTTCGCGAGCGATTGCCCCAATTGCGGTGAAGCCAACAGGCGAGCCAGCGCAGAACTCATCGCTTCTGCATTCCGTACAGGAACAAGTAATCCAGTTACCTCATTGGTGAGGATTTCCGGAACGCCCCCGGCCGCTGTTGCCAGTATTGGAACACCTGCCGACATTGCTTCCAGCACCACATGTGGAGATCCCTCGGTGTGAGACGGGAGAATCATAGCGTCTGCAAGCCCGTAGAATGGCAGAACGTTGGATTGGTGAGAAGTAAAAATAACCTGTGATTGCAGGCCCAAGTTCCGGGCCAGTTCCCGCAAATTGTTTTCTTCGGGTCCGGCCCCTACCAGCAACAGTGTCCAGCGTAGATGACTGTGGGTAGCGCGCAAGTGTTGCAGCGCGTTTAGTAAATCGGCTTGTCCTTTTTCGAACGAAAAGCGCCCGATACTAAGCAGTATTTTCGTGCCATCCGAGGGAATCTTAAACCGTCTTCGAACCTCGTTCGCTTGGTCGGCTGGCATGGAATCAATCACTTCCGCCGAATTGTGAAGTACACGAATTCGGGAGGGCTGAACCCCTATCGCCGTCAATTGGTCTCGGAAAGGGTTGCAAACGGCGACAACGCACTTAGCGCTCCGCAAAGACCAACGGTCCAGCTTGTTGTAGAGCCTCATCTTTAAATCAGGAGCTGTATAGCCATGGTGAAAACCAAGCCAATGATAGTTTCGGTGCAAGCCAGCCATCTTGATGAGTGCATGGGATTTGACGTTGTTTGTCTGGATTATATCGGGCTTTTCCTGTTTTACTAGGTCTTGCAGGGCTTGAAGCAATTGAGGATCGAACCGGAAGCGTTCGGGGATCACAAGTCCGCGAATACCACGGGATTGTACGGCTTCAACGAACTGGTTTGCAAGCTTCCCTTCGGGAACAGCACCACGATGAAATGTCGCGATAGCAACTTTTACCGGGATATCGCCTTTTGACTCTCGAAGGGAGTCGCAGAAATTTAACAGTGTCTTTGCCGCGCCGTTTATGACTGCGGCCTCCATGAAGGCGAGCACCTTTATAGAGACTTTTTGTTTCGTGATCACCGAAGTTCCAATCTTTTGCTATTTACTTTAGGACTCAAGAAGAGAATCCAGAATATGAGCAGCTATAGTAAGTCGTCCTGTTTGTCTCCCTCTATTAAGCCGGCCGAACTCTTCGCCAAGCCGATCCCACCAAGGATCCGATTGGAGTAGTACAAACCAGCGATGCCATCGAGTAAGGTATTTGCCAGTTGGCCTCGTGGTGGTATTGATGCCGGATTCGCCGTGCCTCGCGCCAGTTTCCCCAAAACCCGAAAACACAGGCTGTCTTGAATGCACGAGCTGCAAGAAACTTCACCAGAAGTGATCGGAGCTCGGATGGGCAGGATGACTGCACTAACTCCGGGTGTACTAAGAACGGCTCTATTGGCCGACAGCCCGTTAAATTTTTGCTTAACTGGGCTGCATCCCGATAAATTAACGTGAGCGGCTCCAATGTAAAGTGCACGGGATGGTTAAGCGCAACTTGCAGGAACAGGAAAGCGTCCTCTGCATAACGACATCGTTCCCTATCGTAAAAGCCTCCCAGCTGCCTAATGACTTTCGCTCGTATCACCGTTGTGCAAGGATGCATGTACGCGACGGCATATACAAGAAAGCCTGGATCCGTGTCTTGTGATATCTGGCATGACCCTTCTCTAATTCCCCGTTTGTGCCAAAGCTCCTCGATGTCTGCCGTTGATGGATATTCGCGATATTGACAAGTGGTGGATGCCGCAGTTGGATGAGCATCCAGCAACGTAACCGCCCGCATCAGATATTCTGGCAGCCAGACATCATCAGCGTCTAAAAAGGCCACGTACTCGCCTCTTGCTTCTGCCAAGCCCCGGTTGCGGGCTGCACCTGGTCCAGCGTTCTGTTGGTGAATCACGCGGATCCGTACATCAACAAACATCTCTGCTATCCGCTCGCTTCCGTCGGTAGACCCATCATTAACAACGATCAACTCGAACTCACTAAGTGTTTGGGCACAGATGCTGCTAAGGCATCGACTGATGAACTGAGCTTTATTGTAGAGCGGAACGATCACACTAACACGCATAGGGCAACTCCTCTTTACCTTGGAAATAAAGGTGCCGAGTTGATCAGGCAGAAACACTAGATCCCGGCTACAGAGTTCATCGGCAAACCGCGGCCGAAACTTTAGGTTTTGTTTGTTGACTGGTGAACGGAAAAGCGGGGACAATCGTGCGGCGTCCGACTATCGGCGA
This sequence comes from Bryobacteraceae bacterium, assembly GCA_965277435.1. GTDB lineage: Bacteria > Acidobacteriota > Terriglobia > Bryobacterales > Bryobacteraceae > Bog-105. Next base: position 1,813,461 of record OZ255821.1, read on the forward strand.
AGTTGTCTGGGAGCGCGGCAGATGTGGTATCTGGAGAGCAGCTGAAGGCGGCAGATATGGACTCAGAAATCAATCCGTTGCTGTGGTCCTGGGCGGCGCGCCTTGACAACCAAGAGCTCGTGGAGTTGCATCATTAGGAAGGCAGTTATTGGTGCCGCTCTCTCCGGCCGGGAAGAACAGCTCGGGTTCTTAACCTTGGAGCGGCGCTACTCGGAAGCGCTTATACGAAGCGCCACGGTGCAGCTCGGAAGCGGAGATCTCATCGTACTCTTCACATATGGCGTGTCGGAAGCGATGAATATGGAAGAGGAAGAATGGGGCGAAGAGAAGTTGCTTGCCGCCTTGCAGCTCAGTGGCAGGCGAGACCCGGAAGGACTTGTGGAAGCAGTATTTCAGGCTGCCGATACCTTCGCCGGCGCTGCGCCGCAGCACGATGACATGACCATTGTCATCCTGAACGTCGGAGAGCAGTGAGAGATGCCGGAACCAAATTCCAATCGCTCTCGATACATTGCGCTCAGCCTTTGGTTTGTAATTGCGGTAGCCTTCCAGCTAGCGATATCGCTCTCGACTCTTTCGAGCATCTGGTCTGACGCGCATCATTTTCAAGTCAGCATGTTGCGGTCTTGGACTCTTGACGTACTCCTACGCGTTATAAATCCATTCCTTTGTTTGGTCCTCGGCTTTTACGTTGCCGTTGTCCGGACACGCGATCGCAGGGCCTGGTTACTGCTCGGGCTTCTCTGGAGTTTCAGTGTTGTTGGCGACGGCTCAAATTGGCCGGATGAGGTGATGGCGTGGAAAGCTCCCTTCAACCACCTCGCTCTGGTGTATCGCAGAACCGCAACCTGGAGCTGGCCAGTCTGGATGATTTTGTTTTCTTTCTACTTTCCCGAAACGGCGGATTCGACCGCCGCGTGCCGGGTCTTAAATGGGGACTGCTGGCGCCGGCGACTCTGGCAGGCTTGTTTGTGGCCGTGACGGGAATTCTCCGCAATGAAATTCGCGCCTCCGACAATTTTCCGGCTTATGACGTTGTAGCGAGAATATTGATCTGGTTCACGGTCCTGATTTTTGTTGTCGTATTTGCGAGAAAGCTCGTTCTGACGCGGGATCCCGATGATCGCCGCCGGCTGCGTGTCTTAGCTGCGGGTTTGTTAATCAGTTTTGTTCCGCAATCTCTGGCAGACTCTTACTCGAGATTCATGCATGTGCCCGAGATATCGTTTCCTTTCTGGTTCACCATCCCGGTGGTTGCACTGTTGCTGCTCTTTCCTATTACGCTCGCATACGTAACCGTAGTGCAGCGCGCCCTCGACGTAAGGGTGATCGTGCGCCAAGGCCTGCAATACGCGCTAGCGAGGCGCGGTTTGATCGTAATACAGATTTTTGTGTCTTTGATTGTTGTTCTGCTCGTCGCCCTCCTATCGGGAAGAATGACCTTTGCGCAACGCGCTACTCTCACCGCTGCCGGTATCGGCACGATCCTGATTATCGGTCTCGGAGCGCAAAAACTGGCTTCCTGGATCGACCGGCGTTTCTTTCGCGAAGCCAACTACGCCGAACAACTGCTCGCTAACCTAGCCGACTCAGTGAGCTCTCTAATTGAACTCGCGCCGCTGCTGACGACGGTAGCAACGCGCATCAAGGAGGCGCTGCATATCTCGGAAGTCGCCGTCTTCCTGTGTGAACAAAACGCTTACCGGCTCGCCTTCGCGAGCGGCTATACAGAACCGCCCTCGATTGAGTTCGCCAATAGCTCAGTGACCGTGAACACACTCCAGCAAGCCCGGCAAGCATTACCGGTCTATCTTGATGACTCCCGATCCTGGATAACGCAGCTCAGCAAAGTGGAACGCGCCGAACTCGATCTATTAGGCACGCAGTTGCTCGTGCCACTCGCGCGCCGAGAGGAGTTGCTGGGATTCTTGAGCTTAGGCCGGCGTGACGCGGAAGCGCCCTACACCAGCAACGACGTGCGCTTGCTGCAATCGGTGGCGCAGCAGACGGCTGTGGCGGTCGAGAACAGTCGTCTTACGACTACCATTGCAAACGAAGCCGCCGAGCGGGAAGTGCTGCAGCGTGAACTCTCGATCGCACGCGATGTGCAGCAGCGGCTGCTTCCTCAAACTCTGCCTCGGGTTGCTGGTCTCGACTGCTTCGGATTGTGTCGTCCCGCGCGGGAAGTAGGCGGCGATTACTACGACTTTTTGGAGCTGCCTAATCAAGTACTCGGTCTTGCCATCGGCGATGTAGCGGGAAAAGGCATTCCAGCCTCCTTGCTGATGGCCAGCCTGCAGGCTTCTCTACGCGGCCAGACAATGGGCGGCTGCGACAACCTGGAAACGCTCGTCAAGAATGTGAATCAACTGGTGTATGCCGCATCGCCCGTTAATCGCTACGCGACTTTTTTCTATGCGCAATACGATGCCGCGCAGCTAAAACTCACTTACGTGAATGCCGGGCACAACGCTCCCCTATTGCTGCGCTGCGATGCCGGCCGGCGAGAGTTACTCCGGCTCGAGACCGGCGGTCCACCCGTAGGGCTTGTGCCATTCTCCGCTTATCAGAGCGGCGCCATGCAGCTGCGAAGCGGAGATCTCATTGTTTTCTTTACTGACGGCATATCGGAAGCGATGAATTCGCAAGAGGAAGAATGGGGCGAAGAGAATCTGATTGGCATCCTGCAGGGCAGCGACAACAGACGCCCTGAAACGCTGGTGGATGAAATCTTCCGCGCCGCCGACAGTTTTGCAGGCGGGGCGCCACAGCATGACGATATGACGATTGTGATTCTCAGCTTGACCGGGGTGCCTGGTTATCAGCCGCTTGCCTGATGATTTAAGGCGCGTCTTGAGACTACTCGTACGCTTGCGGCACTACTTGCTCATGGACAACGGCGGCATGATCGTTCGAGGACTTTTTCTTACGAGCGCGTTGGCGGCGGTTCTAGCCGCCCAGGAAAAGATCCCGGCCGACGTGCAGGCGAGCGTCGCTCAATTATTCAAGATGCATGAAGCCTGGGGGCCAGGACTGAACTCGCCGAACGCGGCCATGACTCTGAAAGAGATTTCGCGATCGGGGCAGACGATCAGGTATCGGATTTTCGCCAGCGGCTTGCCTCGGGAAGCCGTTTACACGCTGGTGAATTGGCCAGTCACTTTTCGGAGCCCGGTTCAAGCGCTTTCCGGTGTCACGCTGGATAAAACGGGACTCGCCATCTGCGCGGGAAAGCCTGGGACATGTGGCGACCCTAAGACGCCCAATGACCCGATTGACCTGCCGATAAACCCAGCCAAGGGAGAGCCAGTCCGGTTAGGATTGATTTCGGGCGAAACGCTAAAAGCGTTCTACAAAATCGTTCCAGTGCCAATTGCCGGCACCGACAAAACTTGCCGGGCAGAGATCGTGTTGCTGACGCCGAAGGCAGAGGCTGTGTTGCTGGAGGCCAGCGGCTTTCGTGCGCAAAGTCCGCTCAAAATGTTGACCGAATCGGAAGGAGAGCGCCACGAATTGTCCGTAATGGCCGATGCAACAGGAAACTACAAGTCCATGGTGCTTCCGTTTGTCCAGGGCAAGCAGCATGGAACAATGCATGTCACCGTTTCATCCGACGCCTGTTCACCCGCGCTGAACTTCCCCTGGGGCGCTGAGTAAGATTCTGCCTAGCGCAGCGAAAGCGTTTGTAACATCCTCTGAAAAATCGGCCGCAGCTTTTCAAAATCCTGCGGGGGCGCTACAAACACAAAGTATCTAAGCGCGTTATCATCCTGCGGAAAAGCCACCACCCAGTCCTTTTCACCTTTACCGTCGTTGCCCGAAGCATTGCTGCACTCAACGGAACGTCCGCTCACTCCGCCCGCAGTAACATCGCTCTGCGCGCCGGGAATCAGTCCGGGGTTATCGCGCGCCATACCTCTTATTAGCGAATCGAGCGCCGCGCCCATCGTCATGCGCCCCTGAATTTGATACACATCCGTCAACATGCCGTAGACGACCCCGCCCGCGCCACCATCGGATGATCGAGTGAACCCGCCGGATGGCGCAGTCATCGCCTCCACCTTGTTCCCGTAAGCCTGCCACGTGCCAGGGACGCCAATCGAAAATCCATTCCCGCGCAGCGTTTTCCAATCGCCGGCAGGTGCTAAGTCGACCGCGGACGGACTGGCAACCAGCTGTGCCGGTTGACTCACGCCCGCGCCGACCGTCTGATTCGGACTTTGCTGCTTCCAGGCACCTGAGGAGACTTCCCTAGACGTATAGGCGTGCATCCCAGAGACCTGCGAATGGATGCTCGTGAATTCCGGCGTATTGGTCACGTTGTTGGCGCGAGGCACAAACGTGGCGATCTCTTTGTTCACGTATTCCGTGCGATTACCTGGATTTGGATGATCGCTCATGAACTGCGAGCCGCCCTTGCCGTATTTCGCCTGAATAGTCTCGAAGAACTGCGCCATGCCATGCGGATCGTAGCCGGCATCGTAGAGAATGCCGACGCCCAACAGATCCGCCTGCTGTTCGGCCCCGCGCGACATCTTCAAGAAACCTAACCCCGCGCCCATACCGATGCCTTCCTGGGCCAGTTGCCCGGCTGCGCCACCTAATAGAACGCCCGCCGCAATTTGTCCGAGACCCGCGGCCAGCCCAACTTTCTGCTGCTTGGAGGCGTTGCAGACGGAGTGCTGCAGAACGACGTGCGAAATTTCGTGCGCCATCACGCCCGCAAGCTGCGCCTCATTGTCCGCCGCCTGAATCGTTCCCAGATTTACGAAGACGGTTCCGCCCGGCAGCGCGAAGGCGTTGATCTCGGCCACGTTGGCCACATGGAAGTTATACGGCCACTTATAGCCCGGCGCTTGCGCCGTAAGCTTCTCGCCCAAATGCTGGATATATTGGGTGATCGGACTCGAATCGGGCAGCACCGGCATCTGCTTATAAACCTGTTGCGCGGCTTTTTGTCCGAGCGCGATCTGCTGTTCCGGCGAATAGTTGTTTTTGCAAGGCGCGATCTCCACGCGCGCCCAGCCAGGCAACGGGCACATGGTTACCAATGCAAAAAGCACCAAACTGCTGCGAAGAAGGCGGCCCATCACACTAATCGCCCGCAATGCTCGATGGTTGCCGGGTGAGCTTGGCCGAACCATTGGCGAAGTGATTCACCGGGCCCATGCCACGGCCCAGCTTCGGCGCGGTTTCAATCGCCAGCTGTACGTACTGTCTGGAAAGCAAAATCGCCTCCGGCAGCGTGTTGCCAAACGCCAGGGCGGCCGCGATCGCCGCCGAGTATGTGCAGCCAGTGCCGTGTGTGTGCTTTGTCGGTACGCGGCTGCCGGAATACGGAGAGCCGTTATTGAAGGGAGCCGAGCGAGAAGAGGGCGACCGCAGAATGTCAACCGGCTCACCGGGCAAGTGGCCGCCTTTCACCAGCACCGCCTTGCAACCAAACTGCAAAATCCGATCGCCTGCCTCGCACATTTCTTCTTCGTTTCGAATTTTCATGCCGGCCAGCGACTCGGCTTCCGGAATATTCGGTGTCACCAGAAATGCGTGCGGCAGCAGCCTGTGTTTCAAAACTTCCTCACCTTTTTGCGAGAGCAGGCGGCCGCCGGACTTGCTGATCATAACCGGGTCGACCACCAGCGGGAAGGTAAAAGTTTTGGCCAGCGCAGCCACCGCCTCGACCACTTCCGCGCTGCCAAGCGCACCGGTCTTGGCGGCCTTTGGCGGAATGTCGTCGAGCACGGACAGGATCTGCTCGGTGACCAGGTCAGCCGGCATATACTCGACTCGCGAGAATCGCTGCGTGTTCTGCACGGTAACGAGTGTCACTACCGCCTCGCCGTACACACCGAACTGATGGAAAGTTTTGAGATCAGCTTGTATGCCGGCGCCCCCACTGGGGTCGGAGCCGGCAATGGTCAGGGCTACCGTTGCCATGTTTAAACGTTAGCGCAAGGCGAAGCGCGAAAAACCAACCGCATCGTGAAAAAAGTGCCTATGCATTGCGGCGGTAGTCGCCGCGGCTGAAGTATTTTTCCAGCCACACATAGAGGACGATGAAGAGATAGCGGCTGCCCATTTCCTTAATCTTTAATTTGGGTACCCCGGACCTGCGGTTGCGCCAGGTTATAGGGATCACCGTCCAGCTATAGCCGCGCACGATCGTCTTGAGTGGCAGTTCGACTGTAAGATTGAAGTGCGGTGACATCAGCGGGCGGCAGCCGTCGATCACGGTGGCACGATAGGCCTTGAAGGCGTTCGTGGTGTCGTTGAGGCGAATGTTGAAGAGCAGCCGGATGAAGAAATTCGCCAGTCGGTTGACGCGCATCTTGATCCACGGATAGTCGATGGTCCCGCCTCCCTTCACAAAACGAGAACCGAAGACAGCATCCCAGCCTTCATTCAGCAGTTGCCAGTAGCGGACCACATCGCGCGCATCGTCCGATTCGTCAGCCATCATCACGACTGCCGCATCGCCCCCCATGTGGTCGAGACCATAAATGATGGCGCGGCCAAAGCCATGCTCTCCTGTGTTCAACACAGGACGCAGCGGAGGAACACGCGTGCATGCATCCTGCAAACGCTCCCAAGTGGTGTCGGTGCTACCGTCATCAACGACGATGATCTCGTGAGGAACTTTATGAAGACGAAGTTCGACATGCAGGTGCTCGACGGTAGAGGCGATGCAGCCTTCCTCATCGCGCGCCGGAATAACGATACTCAACAGGCGCAGTGGGGGGCGGTCGGGATCGGGTTTGGTGCTCGTCATACAGCACCGGTGCGTGTGAGCCAGTCCGGGTTGGCGTGCACGTGAGCTCCGATTTCGTCGAGAATATTTGTGAGCGAACGCCGCGGAGCCCAGCCAAAATCTGCCGTGGTACGAGCAGAATCCATGACCAGCCAAGGGATGTCGAAGGGACGGGGACGCGTGTCGGGCTGCGGCGCGTGTGGGCCAAATCGCTGGTCACACCAGGCGGTCAACTGAGCAAGAGACATCGAATTAGAAGCGCCGCCCCCGACATTATAGATGGGATCGGCGGGAGGATCGCGCTGCAATTGCAAGGCAACCAGACCGGCCAGATCGGAGGGGTGGAAAGCATCGCGCACCTGATAACCATGTCCCCCGAAGCCGATGTAGCGGAGTGGCAGACGCGCCGCATGAGCATGCAGCCAGTAGGAGAAAATCCCCTGCTCGGCGGTACCGAATTGACCGGCGCCCGCCAGCACGCCGCAGCGATTGATCCAGACAGGGAAATTAAAGGTCAGGCCATATTCGACCGCCATGATCTCGGAAGCTAATTTGGTTGCGCCGTATAGCGAGATGGGCGGCCGGGTGGAAAAAGATTCCAGGAGGCCAGAGGCGCTCACATTCACGGGCGCGCCCGGCCCTTCGTCATAGACAAAGGCGTTCGCCTGGGGATGAACGGGTAAAGCGGCCAGATCACGCACCGAATAAACCCGGCTGCTGCTGAGAAGAACAAATCCGGCTTTGTGTTCCCGGCAGTATTCAAGTATGTTCAGCGTGCCGCCCAGATTATGTTCCGAGAGCTGCCTGGGGCTCGAACGGCCGTCGACGCCCGCGAGAACACTGGGATGAGCCGCCGCGTCGATCACCCAATCGCAAGCCGGCAATGCTTCGAGATCGCTGCGCAGGCGCAGGTCGCCGTGCACGTAACGCACGCCGAGCCGGGACAAATTGCGGCGATTGGTCTCCGAGCCGGGACGCAGGAGATTGTCCACGCCGACGATTTCGCAGCCCGTAAAATGTTCGCGGAGACTCGCGGCCAGACGGCTCCCAACGAACCCGCAAACACCGGTAATCAGGACCTTCATCAACGAGCAGTAGCTGCAGCGATTGGTTGCGCCTCGGCCAGACGGATCTCCCAGGACTCGGTAATTTCTCGAAACACGTCGCGCAGCGATCGCGTGATTGTCCAGCCGGGGTAGTGCGCTTTCATCTTGCGAAGGTCGCTGTAGTAGCAGATGTGGTCGCCGATGCGATTCTCTTCCACGTACCTGTACTTTTGCGGAATGCCGGTAAACTCTTCGACAATTTGGAAGGCTTCGAGAATAGAACACGAGTTCTCTTTGCCCCCACCAATGTTGTAGACCTCTCCGCTGCGGGGCGCGTCACAGAAGGCGACGATGAAGTTAGCAACATCTTCTGAATGAATGTTGTCGCGCACCTGCTTGCCTTTGTAGCCGAAGACCTTGTATTCGCGATTTTGCAGGTTGCAGCGAATCAGGTAACTTAGAAAGCCATGCAACTCGACGCCGGCATGATTGGGTCCGGTAAGACAGCCGCCGCGCAGAGCACAGGTAGGCATGCCGAAATACCGGCCGTATTCCTGCACCATCACGTCCGACGCCACTTTTGATGCGCCGAAGAGCGAGTGCTTCGATTGATCGATCGAGAAGCTTTCCGGGATGCCGTGCTCGAAAGCTGGATCGGCGTAATCCCAGCGAGTGTCTAGTTCACGCAACGCAATCGTGTTGGGGCGATCGCCATATACTTTGTTCGTCGACATATGAACGAACGGAGATTCAGGGCAGGCGCGGCGGGCCGCTTCGAGAAAGTTCAGCGTGCCAACTGCATTGGTATCGAAATCGTCGAACGGAATGGCTGCCGCACGATCATGCGAAGGCTGAGCGGCGGTATGCACAATCACGTCCGGCTTAATTTCATTGACGAGTTTGAGGACCCCGGCGCGATCGCGAATATCGATTTGCGAATGACGGTAGCCGCTAATCTGTGATTGAAGACGATGAAGAGAGCGGCGCGTATCGCCCTCGGGACCGAAGAATACGGAGCGCTCGTTATTGTCGACACCGTAAATCTCGAATCCATGCCGGGAAAGGTGAAGACATACCTCTGAGCCAATGAGACCGCAAGAACCCGTAACTAACGCTTTTTTCACCACAGAAGTAGTCTAACGTAGCGATCGCCCATTTCAATTATGTTTATGCGCTCCCCGGGACCCGCTCTGGCTGCACGATTTCTGCTGATTCTGCTCGCGGCCTGGGCAGCCTGCAACTGGGGAGCGACGATTTACCGGATCACTCAACTCTACGTCGCCATTCCGACGTGGGATTATTGGCGCGTCGCGGCCAATGCATCGAATATACGAGCGTTTGACTTCCGCTATCTCTGGCAGCAGCACAACGAGCACCGGATTGTCGGTCCGGACATTGTGTTTGCGATCGACCTGCTCCTGTTTCATGCGCGCCGGATTTTGCCTATCGTCCTTAGTTTCGTTTTTTATCTCGGATGCTGGCTATTCATTGCGCGCTGCATAGCAGCAGACACTCTGCTCTCGGTAGAGACGCGAGGATTTGCCATCGCGCTGGCGGGAATCATGATCGGCTGGCGAGGTAGCGCTCTGGCGCTCGCGGATCCCTTCCTGATTGCTTGGACGCTTATGGAGTTCGCTTTCCTGTTTGCCTTGTGGCTGGTTTCCCGGGCGATCTCGGGCTCTGCCAGTCGATGGCTGCCGGCGGGTGTAGTTGCTTTGGGATTTATCGCGACTTACTCGTCGGGAAACGGACTGCTGGTCTGGCCGGTGCTCGTGGTCGCGGCTTACCTATGTGGCTGGACGAAACGGTTAACAGGTGCGCTGGCGATCAGCGGCGTAGTGGCCGACGGCGTGTATTTCGTGGGCTATCGCTTCGACGGAAATCTGCAGCCGGCAATTCTGTTCCGGCACCCTGCCTACACGATGGCGTTTCTAGCTTCCTATCTCAGCATGCCGTTTGGAGGCATGAAGAGTCCGCAATTTGGCGTCTATGTGGGACTGTGCCAGCTGGCTGTCATGCTGCTGCTATTCAGCGTGGCGCTGCGCCACAGACTGCTGGCCACGAGAACCGGAATCGTCCTCTTCGGCTCGTATCTTTTTACGATTCTGGCGGCCTTGCTGACGGCCGCGGGCCGCATGGAACCGGGAGACGGTTTTTATACGAACGCCAAAGCTACGCGCTATCTGACGCTATTGATGATCAACTGGGGCGTTTGTGCCGCAGCGCTCCTCTGGCTCTGCGCACGCCGTGGCTGGCGTGTAACGCCGCCAGTTTTAGCAGTGCTGCTGGGTGTCCTTATAGCGATTGGATTTCTCAAACTGCGCTGGTGGGAACGGACAGGCATCCGCCCGTATGTTGATGCGCAGGTGACGCAGCTCAGTGTGGAGAACGGGGTTCAAGACCCTCGGCTTCTGCGGAATATTTTCCCCAGTCCCGAGTTTGCCGAACAGTACCTTAAAGTCCTTCAGGCCGATGATCTTTCGATTTATTCCAATGCTCAGATGCAACCTCAAACGCGCGTCGTGCGAAAAGACGCTTCAAAAATCGCAGGTGAAATCACGCGCATCTTTCCGCTTCAATCCGGGGTGGAGATTGTGGGCTGGACTAGAGCCACTACCAATCGCGTGACGGTAGTGAATGAATCCGGCGAATTGGTTGGCAGTGGACGACGACTATCGCTCGGCCTCCCCTCGGAATTGCTGACACTCGATACGCCGCCCAGCCTGGCCTGGATTGCGTTTGTGCCGGCTCAGTATGCCAGCGGGCTTTTCTCTGTCGATAGCGGGCCGTTCCAAATCGGCGAATCCCGCCCCTTTCCGCAAGTCACAGTTGTGGATGAATCGCAAGTGGGCGCTGATATTTCTCCTATCGAGTGGCGCAAAGATCCAGCGTGGACGCAGAACGGTCAGCCGCCATTCAAACTACGCGGACCGGCGCCACGCGGACCGGTCTACGGTAGTTGGAGCGGAGCCGACAGCCAAGTGGGCGCGATTCAATCGAGCAGCATCACAGTGCCAATTGATGGCTGCCTCATCGTGCCTGTGTTGCATGGGCCATCGACCAAGCCGTTGAACGTAGAAGTGCGCGACTCCGCTAACGGGACGATTCTGGAACGACTTCCGATGCAGGACGAAGATATGCAATGGGAATTCTGGCGCATCCCCATTCGTGGTTCAAGCAAAGTGCAGATCGTAGCCAGTGACCAAGGCAGAAACGATGGAGAATGGCTGGCGATTGGTACACCTGCGCGGTGCAAGTAGGTTTAGAAGAGGGCGCGTTTATGAATGCTGATCCGCATATTGGGCCGCACTATCGGATAGTGCGAGCCATTGTCGATGCTGATGTACTTTGATACTGTGAACTTCGAAAGATTCCTTGGGATTTCGGCGCTGGCTGTATTTGGTTTATATGAATACACAAGTCGTCAGACTCACCAGAGACTAAAATTACCCTTCCTAGGGTTTGTTTGTGTAATTTCCGCGTACGCGCTTTTTGGCAAATACATTTTACGGTGGCTCGCCACTAGCCGCATACCAAGCGGGCTCGCAGCTAGTCGATTCCTAGAGTGGCCCGTCAACAAACTCCGCAATTGGCTTCGCGTAAGGGACGAAACGCGATTAGCTAACTTTAGTGCGCCAGACTTCATGGAGTCTGAACGACACCTCCGTGACGGTAATGTGCTCAGTGGGCTATTACTGATAGCCATGTTCCTGCTTTTAAGCGTCTTTACTTTCATGAACTCACGCTCACTTATGAATCCGATAGCGCCTCCGGTAAACCCTGGCTCTTTTGCTTTTTCGGTGATAAGTCAGCTCTTATGTGCTTTAGGGGCTTTGTTAGCCCTTTCAAACGCAATGGACCATCACAAATGGACTACTTCGCAAAATGTGGAAAAAGAAAGCGCCCGCCTAAAAACGAAACTCGAGCTGCATTCAATGGCGGCAGCGGTACCTGATTCCTAACCATCGGTACAATCATTTTGAAATTAGCGTTGAGTCACACGCTTAAGAAGCATCAACAAAAATTTGTTCAACTACCTATCAGCGAGAGAACAACCATTCGTCGAATGACCGACCCGAGACATAGGTAACAGAACGTACCGGAGACATGGGTTACACTTTTCCGCCTGAGGGGAGGCGGGAGAAGGGAATGCCATGGAAGGAGAGTTCTGTTATGGACGAACGAATGCGGTTTGTCATTCGGCTCAAGATGGCGAAAGCATGGCTTCGCTGTGCCGGGAGTTTGGGATCTCGCGCAAGACTGGATACAAGATCGCCGAGCGTTACGAGCAATGCGGTCTGGAAGGGCTCAGCGATCGCGCGCGCCGACCATTCCGCTACGCCAACCAACTGCCTGAGCAAATCGAAGCGACCATTGTGGCGGCCAAACGGGAGAAGCCGCACTGGGGCGCACGCAAGATCCGCGAGCGGTTGCTGCGACAAGTGCCGCACGCGATCAAAGTGCCCGCCGCCAGTACCGTGCATGCGGTGCTCGATCGTCATGGCCTCGTTCAGCGCATGGCGCGGCCCCGCACGCGAGCCGAAGGCACGCCCCTTTCGGATGGCTTGCGGCCGAACGATCTGTGGTCGACCGACTACAAGGGCGAGTTCCAGCTCGGCGACAAGCGCTACTGCTATCCGCTCACCGTGACCGACCACGCTTCCCGTTATTTACTTCTGTGTGAAGCTTTGGAATCGAATCGCGAAGAGCTGGCGTTGCGGGCCTTTGACCGGCTGTTTCGCGAACGCGGCTTACCGCAGGCCATTCGTTCGGACAACGGCGTACCATTTGCTTCCCCGAACGGCTTGTTCCAGCTTTCCAAGCTGTCGGTGTGGTGGCTGCGCCTGGGCATCTCGATCGAACGTATTCGCCCCGGTCATCCGCAACAGAATGGCCGGCAGGAGCGCATGCACCTGACTCTGAAGAAAGAAGCTACCCGCCCGGCAGGCGCCAACTTCCTCCAGCAACAGGGAAAGTTCGATACGTTCCTAGAAGAATTTAATAACGAACGTCCGCAGGAGGCGCTAGCGATGCAGTGTCCCGCCGAGTTGTATGCGGCTTCTCCCCGACCGTATCTCGGCATCCCGGAACCGCACTACCCGTTTCACGATAAAACGGTGCTGGTGACCTGTTGCGGACGCCTCTGCTTGCATCGCAAGAAAATCAATCTGAGCACATCGCTAGCCGGCCAAGCCGCCGGCATCAAGGAAGTCGAAGACGGCATCTGGCTGGTCAGCTTTATGGACTACGACTTGGGTTATATCGACTTGGAGGAAAAAACTTTGCAGCCCCTCGAAAACCCCTTCGGGCCAAAAGTGTTACCTATGTCTTAGGAACAATCTGTTACCTATGTGTCCGGTTCGGACAAAGTTTCGCTGGTCGGGCCGCCGGGATTTGAACCCGGGACCTCTTGCACCCCAAGCAAGCGCGCTAGCCAGGCTGCGCCACGGCCCGAAGACCCTAGTTTATCGCAAGGGACAAAACTAGTAGGAAGTATTGGCTTGGCGGCGATCCGCCACGATGGTGACCTCCATGTCGCGAGCGAGCTGAACGACCTCATTCACCAGACTCTTTTGCGTCATTCGTTCGAGCCCCTTCGCTACAATCCGGGGCAGGAAGATTTGACGTGCGTTGTGCAGCCGCGCGAAGTCGACAATTGCTTGCGCGTGATCGGTACCGGCCAGGACACGAGTTTCTATGTGCAGATTGCGGGCAAAATTGAGGTGCCGCTCGATGGCTTTGCGCTGGGCCGGCGGCGAGGTCTGCAAGTCGCCTTTCTCTGCCACCAACACGGCAAAACAATTCCCGCCCATAATGTCCGCTACTCGTTTGCCGCGGCGGATCAGCATGGCTGTCGAAGGATCGTCGCTGATATAGATGACAACTGCGTCATCCTGGCGGCGCGTCCGCACCTTAGCCGGCCACGGCTGCTCGGAAAGAATCAGCGGAGCGGATTCACCTTGCTCAATTCTGCCTTCCAGTTCGTGCGCCGTCTGCCGCAGCGCCAGTTCCCGGAGGGCGACCAGCGTGGATTCTTTGAAAAAATTCTCAAGAGCGAGTTTGGCTTTGTCGGGCGCGTAAACAACACCGCGCTCCAGCCGGTTCAGCAGAGCGCGCGGCGTCAGGTCAACCATGATCACTTCGTCCGCCCGTTTCACCACCCAGTCGGGAATCGTTTCGCGGACCCTCACTCCCGTGATCTGTCCCATTTGATCGTTCAAACTTTCCAGGTGCTGCACGTTCATCGTGGTGAGCACATCGATACCGGCATCGAGCAGCACCAGCACGTCCTCCCACCGCTTCTCACGTGCTGAACCGGGCACGTTCGTATGCGGAAACTCATCAACGACTGCAATCTCGGGATGCCGCTCGAGAATGCCTTCGGTGTTCATCTCTTCGAACACCGAACCGCGATAGCTCACCAGTTTGCGTGGAACCATCTCCAAGCCTTCGGTCTTCGCGATGGTATCTTTGCGGCCATGCGGCTCAAAGTAGCCGATGAGAACATCCGAGCCGCGCGCTTTCAGGCCTTGCGCCTCTTCGAGCATCTGGTAGGTCTTTCCTACTCCGGCTGCGTAACCGAGGAAGATCTTGAGCTTCCCGCTGCCGTTCATGACGTCGCTGGCATGGCGAACCGGTAGCCCACCCAAGGTTCTGTCAACACGTACTGCGGATGCGCAGGATCGATCTCAATCTTCTTGCGCAGTTGGCTGACAAATACCCGCAGATACTCTACTTCGTTACCGTACTCCGGTCCCCAAAGTGTTTGCAGGAGCTTGCGATGTGTAACTGGACGGTTCGCGTTCGATACGAGGTACTGCAACAGGTCGAATTCTTTTGGTGTGAGGCGGACCGGCTTGCCTGCCACGATCACCTGCCGGGCGGCAAAATTGATCGAGAGCTGATCGGAAACAACGATCGGCTCAGGACTCTCTTCCTGAACAGGTTGACGTCGCAGATTGGCCCGGATACGAGCAGTGAGCTCGTTCACGCTGAAGGGCTTAGTCACGTAGTCGTCGGCGCCTGCATCGAGTCCGGTGATCTTATCGGCTTCGCTGTTCCGCACCGAAAGCAGGATGATAGCGGCTTCGGAGATAGCTCGGATCTCGCGGCAGGCAGCAATACCACCCATCCCCGGCATGTTGATGTCGAGCAGTATCAGATCGGGGTCGGCCCCTTTCAGCAGGCCAAGAGCTTCTTCGCCGGTGCCGGCTTCGACCACCTCATACTTCTGCGCGGTCAATGCGGTTTTCACAACGCGCCGAATCTGCGGCTCGTCGTCGACGAGGAGAATGCGTGCCTTGGTATCGATCATCGCAGCAAGATCAAGCGGGATGAGTCACCTGGCGATCAACCGGCAGCTCTTTGGAAGCAGCGTGTAAGGTGATCGTAAAACGCGACCCCTGACCCACCAGGCTTTCTACAGCGATCGCGCCGCCATGAGCCTCCACGATTTCCTTGGCGATTGCCAGGCCCATGCCGGTGCCCTGGATGCGGGAGCTGTCGTAACGTCCCCGAAAGAATTTCTCAAAGACGCGGCTCTGTTCCACATCCGTCAAACCCTGGCCGCGATCTTGCACCGCGATCGAGACAAGCCCGTTCAACTCTTCGGCCGTGACCACAATATCCGAGCGTGCCGGGCTGTACTTCAGCGCATTGTCCAGCAATTGTTTGAGGGCCTGCACAAGCAGTTCGCGATCGACAAACACGGGCGGCAGGTCTGCCTGTAGCTGGATTTGGATACGCCCAGCGCTAGCGCGTTCCGCAATACTCTCCAGAGCGGCTTGAAGAAGAGTTTCGATCGAAAGCGGTTCCGCTTCCAGCTTTAGTTTCTTAGCATCAATGCGAGCCAGATGAATGGCCTCTTCCACCAAACGCCTGAGCCCCTTGGTTTCTGTCTTCACCACCGCAATCAAATCTGTCTGCTGTTCGAGCGTGGTCTGGGCTGCCGGCAGCAGCATATCGGTAGCAGCCTCGATGATGGTGAGCGGTGTTTTCAGATCGTGCGCCAGCGCGTCGATCATAACCGATTTAAGCTCTTCCCCCTGGCGAATTGCGTTCGCCCGCGTGCTTGCTTCGAGGGCCATTGCCTGAGCCAAGGCAACCGCGACCGTGTTCGCAAGAACCTGCATGCTCGATTCGGGGAGCGCCTTGCCCGAAAAAGCCAGGCTGCCGAATGTTTTGTTCCCAAGCGCAATGGGAATCACGGAGGTACACACATCTTTGCGGCAGTCGAAAAAGCCGCACACGGCTGCCCGCTTTAACACTTCGTCTGGAAATGAACCGGGGATCTGCGAGCGCTGAATCAATCCCGATGAGCTTTCGTACAGCGCGACTTCCGAGAATTCGAAGAGCTCCATGCATTTGTTCACAATGAGGCGACGAACATCTTCTCCACTAATCAGCAGCATGGCGCGGCTCAACGCGTGCAGTTTTTCGGTTTCCTTTTGCTGGGCAATCAATTCCTGCCGTTGCTGGCGGGCGCGCGTGGAAAGCCTGGTGGCCAGCAGTGAGACAGCCAGAAACACCAGCAAGCTGAACCAGCCTTGCAGGTCGCCGATCGTAATCGTTCGAATCGGCGGAACAAAAAAGTAGTCGAGACACAGAGCAGCCGTCAGAGAAGCCGCCACCGCTTCGCCCAAACGGGCATAGGTTCCGGCAATCAGAACGGCGAGAAGAAGAACCATGGCCGCCACTGCCGCCGTGGCTCCCACCGCGTAGCCAAGGCAGGACAGGCCGATGATTCCGGCAATGACAGCTGCAACGGCACGCACGCGAAGCGCGCTTATTTTCAGGTCGCGCAGCGCGCCCACATCGAACCTGCGCAATGCGCCCATGTCAATCACAAGTGTAGCGATTTCGCGACAAATAAGCGTAAGCATTTCATAAATGTGAGTAGACTGAAACCATGTCGAAATGGTGGCTCGCGTTGGCGTTGCTCGCTTTTACAGCGACAGCAGCGGAAACTTTTCAGCTTTCGGGCGAAAAGATGCGGAACGATGTGCGCTACCTCGCGAGCGATAAGCTGGAAGGCCGCGGCGTCGGAACCAACGGCGAAAAGCTGGCTACCGAGTATTTAGCGGCGCAATTGAAAACAGCAGGCGCAAAACCTGCGGGCGACAACGGCAGTTATTTTCAACGTGTGCCGCTGGTGGGATCGACCACGCAGCCTTCCGCCACGTTGAAGGCTGTCAATGGTTCGAAAAACGTGTCGTTCAGCTTCGTGAAAGACTTTGTCGGAACCGCGCTGTCCCAGGTGACGGACAACGATTTCGATGCGGAGGCCGTTTTCGTCGGACATGGCATCGCGGCGCCTGAATTTGGCTGGGACGATTATAAAGGGCAGGATTTACGCGGGAAAGTTCTGGTGTACTTCACCAATGAGCCTCCCTCAGACGACCCAAAATTTTTCGGCGGCCGCGCCCTCACGTACTATGGCCGGTGGATCTATAAGTTCGAAGAA
The DNA here is from genome assembly GCA_965277435.1 of Bryobacteraceae bacterium. GTDB lineage: Bacteria > Acidobacteriota > Terriglobia > Bryobacterales > Bryobacteraceae > Bog-105. The sequence continues at coordinate 1,830,718 of OZ255821.1, forward strand.
GCCGCTCGCCGGGGCGCCGCGGCCGCGCTGATCATCCACACAACACCCACCGCCGGCTACGGTTGGGGCGTGGTGAGTGGTTCGTTCAGCCGGGAAATTCCCGAGTTGAAGCTGAATCCGGGACAGAACGGCCTGAAACTCGCCGCGTGGCTTTCGGAAGAAGCAGGCTCGCGGCTCGTCCAAGCCAGCGGCAAATCGCTCGACGAGCTATTGAATATGGCGAACGAAAAATCGTTCGAGCCTATGCCTCTCGGTGTACATGTGGTGGGCCACATACCAGTAAAGTTGCGCGAAATTGAAAGCAGGAACGTGGTCGGCCGCATCGATGGATCGAGTGCGACATTGAAATCACAAGCCGTGTTGTATACCGCGCATTGGGATCACCTCGGCATCAGCGTGCCCGTGAACGGCGACAAAATTTATAACGGTGCGGTAGATAATGCGACGGGTTGCGCGGTGGTCTTGGATCTAGCGCGCGCCTGGGCGGCTTTGCCAAAGAAGCCGGAACGAAGCGCGCTGTTTCTGTTCGTCACGGCGGAAGAATCAGGTCTGCTGGGCTCCCAATATTACGGCGAACATCCCGAAATTCCGGCCGGCAAAACCGCCGTCGACATTAACTACGACGCACTCTATCCATTCGGCAAAACTCACGATGTCCTGGTCGGCGGCGCAGAGCGCATCTCGCTCTGGCCCTTGATCCAGCGCGATGCCAAGAATATGGACCTGCAGATTGCTTCGGATCCGACGCCCGAACAGGGCCACTATTACCGGTCGGACCATTTTTCGCTGGCGCGGGTGGGCATACCAGCCTTCAGTGTTTCGCAAGGTACGCGCTACCTCGGCAAACCGGCAGACTTCGGCACGGCGATTTTCGAAAAGTACAACGCCGAGCATTACCACCGTCCGTCAGACGAATATCACGCCGATTGGAATTTCGATGGAATGGTCCAGATGGCAACACTTGGCATGAGAATAGGCATCGATACGGCCAATTTGCCGCAGTTGCCCACCTGGCACGCCGGAGATGAATTTTTAGCGGCGCGCGAGAAGAGCGAGAGACTAGCGGCGCGCGAGAAGAGCGAGAGATGAGATGCAATGCATTCTGCAGAATGGAACCGGATGGTAGAATTTGAGCGATGGAAAATGCCACGATCAACATCCTCATCAGCACGTCTGGATCGGTTATTGTTGGCATTTTTGGCATGTTCTTTACCGCCAATCAGCTAGGTAAGCGCATTGACGATCTGCGGACCGACTTTAAAGAACTCAGGACTGAATTCTACACGTTCAAAGATGTAGTGAACGGCAAGTTTGCCGCCCTCGATTTGGACATTTCCAAGCTGATGGATCGCAAGTAGTAGGCCGCTCTATATCCGAGAGTTTCGGAGCGCCGGGCATGCGCGGTTCGTCTCAACCACCCGCGCGCCCAACTCTCGCCACAGCGCGCTCCGCATTAACAGCCGCACCAATTATGGCCACGTCCTCGCCGCCAGGCACCACTTCGAGAGAATACCCTTGCAAAGGGCTGAGCTTCACCATTTCATGCAGGTATTCGTTGAACAGATTGATATTGAGGAAGCGAGCGTTGAAGCCAGTTAAGAAGAACTTGCCCGGACCATCCAGATGGATACTGGTGGCCGTGGCGGCCGCTAACGCCCGATGCCACAGCTTGGCGAAATCTACGCAGCGCGCTTCCCCGGCCTGGGCCTGAGCAAACACTTCATCCGGCTCCATATCCATAAATCGCAGGCGCATGGAACGGTGGCCGACAATGCCTTCGAGATGTCCGCGTCCGCCGCATCCGCAGAAATGTTCCTTCGGATCGAGCGTGACTACGGAGTGGCCGGCTTCCCAAACGCCGTCATTCGAGGGATAGCGGCCGTAACCCACGCCCGTGCCCAGCGTCCAGACGCGAATCAGTTTGTCGAGATGACCGCGCGTGGCCGCCATGCCGGCCGCCATTACGTCGGCGTCGTTGAAGATCGAGACGGGCACTTGACCGAAGAGCGGTTCGAGCGCTTCGGCCATGATGGTTTTTATGTGAATGCCCTTGAACTGAACTAGATTGGGAGAGTCCTCCACAATACCGTTGCGGATAATGCCTGGCATCCCAATGCCCACATGAGTAGGCGCGTCGGCGAGTTTAAGGTTTTCAAGCTCAGACACAATGCGCTGTACAATGCTGTCGGCTGGAACGCCTAATAGGGAGTCGGAGACCGACCGGTCGTCGGGAGTGATCCGTGGCTCGCCCACCAGTGCGTTGCCTGAGACTACACCGACCGTAACTCTTTCCGTGATAACGACACCTACGCTGTTCGCCATATAAGTTGTGCCGTCAGTTGCGAGACAATTTGTTTAGTCCATTGAACGCTGCTGCCTTGTAGCATTCCGCCAGCGTGGGATAGTTAAAGACTGTGTCCACGAAGTAATCGACTTTACCTTTCAAGATCAGCACTGCCTGCCCGATGTGAAGCAGTTCCGACGCGCCCTCACCAATAATATGGACACCCAGCAGGTCCAGAGTGTCGCGATTAAAAATCAGCTTGAGGCGGCCGGTCGTGTCGCCGCGAATCTGACCGCGTGCGATCTCTCGATAATATGCTACGCCTACCTCGTACGGTACGTCTTCGTCGGTTAGCTGCTCTTCTGTTTTGCCGATAAACGAAATTTCGGGGATGGTGTAGATGCCGAAAGGGAAATAACTCGGGTTCGACGAAAACGGTTTATCGTAAGCGTGCGCCACGGCAATGCGGCCTTGCTCCATGGAAACGGAAGCCAGGCTCGGGAAACCGATCACGTCGCCCACCGCGTAAATGTTGGGCTGGGTAGTCTGGTAATTTTCGTTTACGCTGATCCGGCCGCGGTTGTCGGCCGTAAGTCCAGCCGCCGCGAGGTTGAGTTCATCTACGTTGCCCTGGCGGCCGACCGCATACAGCAGCGCATCGCCCGGCACTTTCTTGTTGCTTTCGAGATACGCCACCACGCCCCCGACGCCGTTGGGATTCGTCTCTTCCACACTCTGCACTTCCTCGTTGAGGCGCATCGTCACGCGATGATCGCGGAGGTGGTAAGAAAGGGCTTCCACGATTTCGGCATCGGCAAATTCGAGTAGCCGTGGCCGTTTTTCGATCAGCGTCACGCGCACGCCCAGCGTCGCAAACATGCACGTGTATTCCACGCCGATCACACCGCCGCCCACCACCAGCAGAGTGCGCGGAATACTGGGCATGTCGAGAATCTGATCGCTATTGATGATCGTTCGCGCGTTGATAGGAACCTTGGCGGATGAGGCCGGCTTGGTGCCGGTAGCGATAACGATCTTTTCGGCGTTAATCTCCGACGCCCCGCGCACTCCACTTACCAGTACCGACGTCGGACTCTTGAAACTAGCGACCCCGGTAAGCACTTCAATGCCATTGCGCGCGAGTTGCGCCTGCGTGACATCGATTTCCGTTTTGATCACATGCTGGACGCGAAAGGCGAGATCAGCCATGGTGATCTTCTCCTTCACGCGATAGCTCACGCCGTAAATATTCTGGTAGTTATAGCCGGACAAGTGCAGTACGGCTTCCCGCATCGTCTTGCTTGGGATGGTGCCGGTGTTGATGCAGACCCCGCCAATCACTTCCCGCTGTTCGACGAGTGCTACTTTTTTACCTGTCTTGGCGCCCTGTATCGCGGCGCGCTGCCCGGCAGGTCCGGAGCCGATTACGACTAGATCATATTGGGACATGGAAGCTAATGTTCCAATTTCATGAAGGCGCTTATTCTCATACTCAGACTTTTACCCGCAACATTTCCGAGTATAGCTTTGGAAAAAGAGCCAAAAGCCGGAACAACGAAAATTGATCCACCGATGGCTCGAACCGGGACGGTTTTCTAAGCGAGCGCTTTTAGGCATTTTGCAATCAACTCTTTGGTGCCTGGATACGGATCGCCTTCGCTATCCCATTCCATCGAAAAATAGCCTTTGTAGCCGGCTTCTTTCGCTATGCCCAGAATGTGTTCCACGTTCACCCGATACACGTTCTGTTTGTCCTGCTCGAAATCCTTCACGTGGCTGATGTTGTATGCCAGCGGGAATAACGTGCTGAGCGCCTGATTGTTATAGTTCTCGTCGTTGTGGACCAGCATGGAATTACAGAAGTCGGGCAGCGAGCGCAGGTATGGGCTGTCGACGGCTTTGAGAACTCTTACTATGCGCTCGGGCAATTCAATTTCCGGCTCATCGTTTTCGACATTAATCACGATGCCCTTCGACTCGCCATACGCAGCGAGCGCTTTGAGCCCGCTGACCGAGCAGCTGATCTCGCTGCCGGATTCACCGCGCGGCAGGTGGACGCGAATGCCGGGCGAATGCAACAGTACGGCCGCATCCACCCATTTGCGATACGCCGCGAGACCGGCCTCGCGCTGTTCCGGAGTGCCGCAAAGACGCGCATCGATATCAACCGGTATGTTGACGACATGAACACGGGCGGCGGCGAACTGTTTCTTTAGCCTGCCAATGTAAGAGGGCTCGGTTGACTTGAAGTGATGGCTCCACGGCTCTATTCCGGGCACGCCAAAGTCAGGAACAATGGTGTGCGCAAACTGCTCGAGCGGCATGCCGGAGCTGGCAGTTTCTTCCCCATTGGTATGAGGCGTTGCAATCAGGCGCCGAAACGGATAGGTCGAGACAGACAAGCGATCGCGCGCTGCTGTAGGAAAGTTCCAGTGCGGATCAGCGGCTTCGAGGGAAGCCGCCAGGGCCAGCGACAGGCCTAAGAATTCGCGGCGTTTCAGTGATTCCATAAAGTCAGAGTTGCTTGTGCCAAAATGGCCAGGCTGCGCCGATAATCGTGGCGTTCGAACCGAGCGTGGCGGCCGCGAAGGTAACGCTCGATCGGGCAAAGAGAGAAGCGTTTTCGCGAAAGACGCGCTCTGCCGGTTCGAGGACGAATGCTCCACCGGCGGACAAACCTCCGGCGACGGCGATGTGGTCAGGGAAGAATATGTTCGCCATGGAAGCCACCGCCACTCCCAGCCACTCGCCCGCTGATCGCAACACTTCTATGGCGGCTTCATCACCCGTTTTCGAGGCGTCGATCACATCGCGCAAAGTGAGCTGTCCTTCTCGACCAGACGCGCCCTTGTATCGTTCCGCCAGGACAGGCGCCGAGATCATGATTTCCGCGCAGCCTTTGCCGCCGCAAGTGCACAGGGGCCCATCGCGCAAAACGACTACATGCCCGATATCTCCCAGGCAGCCATACGCAAAACGAACAGGCACGCCCTCAATCGTCATGCCCACGCCCAAGCCGGTGCCCGCGGTCACGCACAAGAAGCGGCGGCTACCTTGCCCCGAGCCCATTTGATATTCGGCCATGGTGGAGGCATTCGAATCTACCTCAAGCTCGATCGCCAGATCAGGAAACACTTCGACCAGACACTCACGCAGCGGAAATCCCTCCAGCCACGCGAGGTTTGAGTTGTAGACGAGATGTTCCCGATGTGCATCCAGAAACCCCGCCACCGCGACGCCTAGCTGTCTAGGGTCGTCTTGCAACGTAGCGCGAGCGGCGGCTCGGGTTTGCGAAATTAGCTCACTCAGATTTGAGAAGAAGGCCTCTTTGCTGGGGCGAGTCGGAATGGAGTTGACCAGCGACAAGTCGCCGCCGGGGCTCAAGACTCCAGCCTTCGTGCTCGTGCCGCCGATGTCAACACACAGAACGCTCAACGCGGCACCGGGACGGAAAAGCCCGCCTCCGTTTTAGTGACTAACGGCGCCCAGCGAAACTCGCCTGGACGTATTCCGCGTAATTCAGCATTGCGATAAGCCGCGAGCTGCAGCGGGATGATCTCAGCAATCGAAGTGAAGCGCGAAGGCATCGCTGAAGGCCACGAACAGAGCGGCTCCAGATCATGCTGCTCCGCATCCGGGCCCAGCCAGCGTGCCTGCCCGCCCATGCGTCCCAGATCTTTGGCCAGATCGATATCGAATTCGCGCGTTGCGGCCGCTGTGCCAATCACGATCGCGCGAAAACTGCTATCGACCACTTCCACCGGACCATGCCGGAACTGCGCGACCGATAGTCCGATAGCCGGAGCTTTGGCGGTCTCGTGCATCAGCAGAACACCTTCCTGCACAGCTCCCAGAGCAGACCCGCGCGCGAGCAAATATAAAGGCGTCGCCCGCGACAGAAATTCACTCCAGCCCTCGCTCGCCGCTGCCCAGGAAGGCACAAAATGAGCCAGCAGATCGATGGCATGCGCCAGTTCTGTCTTGGCCTCATCCGCCTCACCGCTTACGACTGCAGAGAGCAGGGCGAAGGCCAGCAGTGTCGCGGTATACGACTGAATCGCCACCATCTGATCCGAAGGAGATTGGAGCACGATCGCCTGATCGGCTTGCCGCGCGAGTTTGCTATCGGGAACGTTGATAACTCCGATCACAGTCGCGCCGCGTTCACGCAAAAGCGGTAACGCTTTCGTGACCTCAACGCTTTCACCCGATCGGGACACCAGGATCACGGCGGTATCGTGATCGATCGCCGCCGGAAGAAAGTAAAGCAGTTCGGCGCTCTCAATGGCCGACGCATGAATCCCCAGTGCCGACAACGTATATTGCAGTGGCACGCACGCATGAAAAGAAGCGCCCATCCCGCTGAGAACGACCCGCTTTTTCGATTGCAACAGGGCGGCCGCCCGTACCAGCGCATGCCAGCCGTCTCTGAACTGATACGCGGCCACCGCACGCAGAGACTCTGGCTGATTGAGAATGTTGGAGAGCAGCGGCGTCATTACTTGCTTGGCTTTTCGACCTGCAAAGGCCCAAGCCACTCCTCGATCGGTTTGCTCATTCTGGGCGTGTACGGCATTTGTATCTTTCGTCCTGCACCGGCCGATGCGTAAGCCGCATAGAGCGCCTGCATCACAACTCGCCCATCTTCGCCCGAAGCCTGCAGCTTTTCTTTCCCTCGCACCACGCGCGCAAAGTGCCGCATCTCCTGCGGAATGCCGTAATTCCAATGCTCTTCAAACACCGGCCAGCTCCAGCCATTGGTGGTGGGCGCCTTCTCCACCGCATACCCAAAACCATACTCGCTATAGGTCGGCAGCGCGTTGCCCATATGCAGATCCGCGTACGTAACGCCGCCTTCGCCATAGATCTCGGTACGGTCCGTCATGCCGCCGCGCTTGGCCCAGCTGCATTCGATCACGCCATTCGCGCCATTTTCGAATTCAACGATACAAACCGCGTCATCCTCTCCGCGCGTCTTATCTTTGTGAACGTAAGTGCCTAGCTGTGCGTAAACACTCTTGATTGCCGGCCGCCCCAGAAACCAATAACAGAAAGCAATCCCGTGACAGCCTAGGTCCATCATGGCGCCCCCGCCCGACTGCGCCATATCCCAGAACCAGGGGCTGTGCGGACCAAAATGTTTCTCACTCTGCTTCACCAGATAGACTTTGCCGAACCCGCCCTGGTCCGCCATTTCCTTCGCCTTGACATACTTTGGCGTAAAGAAAAGCTCTTCCGCGTAACCGAGCATCACGCCCTTTCGCCGGCACGTGTCAATCATCTCGTCGGCTTCCGCCAGCGTCATGCATAGCGGTTTTTCGCAGACCACGTGTTTGCCGGCATTCGCGATGTCGATCGTCATCTGCGCATGCAGCCGGTTGGGCGCCGTGATAGTCACCATTTCTATATCCGGCTCTTTGAGCATCTCGCGGTAATCCAGGAAAGCGCGCGGAATGCCGTATTTCTTAGCCAGCTTCTCGGCATTGCCCGGCGTAGGAGACGCCACCGCGAGCACCTCGGCCTCCTCCGGCATCAACTGAAATGAAGCTGCGTGAATGTCAGCCTCGAATTGAGATCCGATGATCCCGACCTTTACTTTCTCCTGATTCGCCATCCGCCCTCGTTCACCATGTCTTCACTGATTCGCCGACGGCCCGGTCGACCGTCTGACGATCAACTCCGTCTCAAGAATATGTTGCCCGCCAAGCCGCCGTTTCGAGCGCAACATTCCGGTAAGAACTTCAAACGCCCTCTGACCGAGCCTGTCGCGCGGAATGCGTACCGTAGTAAGGGGGGGATGGCAATAGCGCGACATCCAGACGTCGTCCGCTCCGATAATGGACACATCCGCCGGCACGCGTAAGCCGAGGTCTTCAGCCGCTCCAATCGCTCCAATCGCCATGCGGTCGTTCGCACAGAAAATGGCCGTCGGCCGGTCGGAGACAGACAGGAGCGTTTGTGCCGCCCAAGCCCCGCTTTCTGGCCGGTGATCCCCTTCCAGCACGGCGAAGGGTTTCAAGCGCATCTTGCGTAAAGCCTTCTCAATGGCTACCCGGTATTCCACCGCCGACACCTGCACCTGCGGACCTGCCGCGATTGCAATCCGCCTGTGCCCGAGTTCCACCAGATGCCGGGCTGCGTCAAGCACGCCTTTCCAGTAATCGATCGCGATGTTGCTCCGGTTTCTCCGCGCTGCAACCGACCCCAGCAGCACTACCGGCACATTCTTCGCGGTCAACTGCGAAGCCAGCGCCTCGCCGAACTGAGACGTCATCACCGCCACGCCCTGGACCCGGTTCTCGAGCATCCGCCGCAGTGCATTCTCGGCCTGCACCGGGTCATAATTCGTGGCGCAGAGCAGAACCTGGAGTCCCCGGGCAGCGCACGCTTGTTCGAAGCTCTTAATCAGTTCGGGGAAGAAGGGGTTTTCGATGTCGGAAATGATGAGACCGAAAAGGTCGCTCTGCCCGCGCACCAGCAGGCGTGCCGACGAATTCTTGTAATAGCTGAGATGGTCGATGACGCGGAGCACTCGAGTCCGCGTCGTCTCGGCGACTGGCCGGGTTTTGTTAATCACGTGCGAGACGGTGGTGATCGATACGCCTGCTTTTCTGGCCACGTCGCGCATCAACACCGGCATCTTGCTTAGTCTATTCGATCCCCCTCAGATCATGCCAGATCTAAGCGCAACCCGCAAACGTTTGCGGGTATCGACGACTTGGCAAAGCTTTTGCTTGACAGGCGTCGCCCGGTCTCTTATAGTGCTAAACACATAGCAACCCTTTGGCGAACTCGCGGTGCCGAGACGCTCAAGACTGTTTATTCAAAACGCTTCGCGCTTTCAGGAAGAGGTTTCATGGGGTCGATCTGCAGGGTTTTTTCGTTTAGCTTTCTACTGCTGCTCCTCGCGGCGATGATGTGTCAGGCGCAGGAAGGGTCGATTACCGGCTCGGTAACCGATGCCAGCGGCGCGACTGTCCCGAACGCGACCGTCATCGTCACAAGTAACCAACAGAGCTTTGTCAGAACGGTAAACAGCAATGGTAGCGGCGATTATCTCGTTCCGGGCTTGCCGGCCGGAACGTACAACATCGAAGTCAAAGCAGCCGGATTCCAGCAGTTTCTCATTAAAGATCTGGTCTTACGCGTGGCGGAGAAGGCTCGTGCCGACGCCTCACTCACTTTGGGCCAGACCAGCACCGAGGTCACCGTTGCCGGCGTTAATGTTGCTCAAGTGCAGACCGAATCGGCTGAGCTTTCGGGGACAATCACAAACAAGCAGATCAACCAGCTTGTATTAAACGGCCGAAACTTCACGCAGCTGGTCACTCTTATCCCCGGCGTTAGCAATCAAACGGGCCAGGATGAAGGTACCGTGGGCGTGAACGGTAGCGTCTCGTTCAGCGTAAACGGAGGCCGCACAGAGTACAACAACTGGGAATTGGATGGCGGCGACAACATGGACAATGGCAGTAACGCCACCCTCAACTCGTACCCCAACGTCGATGCCATCGCGGAAGTCAAGGTTTTAACCTCGAACTACGGCGCGCAGTATGGCCGCAACGGCTCCGCGACGATCGAGACCGTCACCAAGTCCGGCACGCGGGATTTTCATGGCGACGTGTTCGAATTTCTGCGCAACGATGCCTTTAACGCCCGCAATTACTTCCAGCCGACTGTCCCCGAGTACAAGAAACACGATTTCGGGTACACCATCGGTGGTCCCGTCTTCATTCCGAAGCTCTACAACACCAGCCGCCAAAAAACATTTTTCTTCTTTTCCGAAGAATGGCGAAAGGAACTTGTCCCCGGCCAGACGTTCAATCAGCAGGTGCCCTCGAATGCCGAGCGCGGCGGCGATTTTTCGGATGCTTGCCCTGGATCTAGTTGTCCGATGGATCCAACGACAGGCCAGCCTTTTCCGAACAATCTTGTTCCGGTAAGCCCTCAAGCACAAGCTATGCTCCCCCTTATCCCAGCCGCGACGACTGGTTCCGGGGCAAACTCGTCTTACAACGCCGCGCCAGCGCAGAAAACCGATTTCCGTGAGGAACTGGTTCGAGTTGATCAGAACATTTCGGAGAAGGAACGCTTCTTTTTTCGATTCATTCACGATTCATGGAGCACCGTGAATCCTACGCCGCTTTGGGGCTCACCTTCTGGGAGTTTCCCCACCGTTCAGACTAGTTTCGTCGGACCTGGTGTCAGCATGGTGGCGAACCTGACTTCGACCATCTCTCCAACCCTCCTGAACGAATTCTCATTCAGTTACACCACCGACCACATTACTTTGAATGCAATCGGCCCCGTGCAGCGACCTAGTAATTTCAACCTGCCGGGTATCTTCAACAACGGGTTTCGCGGCCTTCTGCCGAACGTCTCTATCGTCAATACGGCGGAGTACGGAGGGGGATTCAATGCCGCCACCGGGTACTTCCCCTGGACCAATTCAAATCCGACTTTTACTTACAAGGACAACGTTACAAAGATACTCGGCAGTCACAATCTTCTATTCGGTGTTGCTTTCATAGCTGCTCAAAAGAACGAAGAGAATTCCAACTTCCAAGATGCACAAGGCACTCTCACTTTTGATGGCTCCAACTCGATGATTTCCACTGGAAACGGTTTTGCCGACTTTCTGGTCGGCCGGATTTCAACTTTCGACCAAACGAATCAGCTCTTGAAGTATTACAACCGCTATAAAATTGTGGAGCCGTATATTCAAGACGACTGGCATGTTACTAAGAAGTTGACCCTGAATCTCGGATTACGGCTCAGCCTATTCGGCACGTATCGGGAGAAGTACAAACAGGCGTATGCTTTCCGGCCGAGCGTCTATGATGCTACCCAGATTGCCCTCGATGGGAATGGCAACGTCCTGGGCAATCAGTTCACCGGACTTGTGCAATGTGGAGGTCCGGGCATTCCCGCCGGCTGTCTGACGGGCCACCTCTTCAATCCAGCTCCTCGCGTCGGATTTGCCTACGATCCGGTCGGCGACGGAAAAACTTCTATTCGCGGCGGTTACGGAATCTTCTTTGAACACACCAACGGCAACGAAGGCAATACCGAATCGCTCGAAGGCACTCCTCCGCTCGTGCAAAACTCTTCGGTGTTCAACGTTCCAAATTACACGAGCATCGGAGCTACCAGCGCCGGCGCTCCGGGCCCTCTCAACGTTATTGCTCTTCCCACCAAGGCCATTTGGCCTTATGTCCAGCAGTGGAACTTCAGCGTGCAACGCGAACTGCCCGGCCACACGCTTCTCACGCTCGCCTATGCCGGCAGCAAAGGAACTCATCTCACCGATCAGCGCGACATCAACCAGCTTGCGCCCACTCCGGCCTCACAGAATCCCTATCTGCCGGGACAAGTGATTAACACCTCTACCGACTGCGGATCTCCGGCTACCGTTAGCGGCAACCCCGTGACTGGGCAAGCCGCGAATAACCTTCAGGTTGCCTGCGGAGCTAACCCCAACGTATTTCGACCGTATCAAGGCTTCGGTAACATCACGCTGCTCGAAGATCAAGCCAACTCGATTTACAACTCGATGCAGGTATCAGCCCGGCGTAACGTGGGCCGTGTCACCCTTAGCCTTTCCTACACCTGGAGCCACTCGATCGACGATTTCTCCGATCGTTCCGATGGCACCTTTGTAAACTCTTACGACCTGGCAAGTAATCGCGCGAGTTCTAACTTCGATCAACGCCATCTACTTAATATTAGTTACGTGTATGATCTTCCGTTCTTCACCAGCTCCGGCGCTCTCCACACTATCCTTGGCGGATGGCAATGGTCGGGCTTGGTCACTTATCAGTCGGGAACTCCATTTACAATTAAGAACGGCGCGATCGGCGACAACGCCGGCGTTGGCAACAGCTTGGGAAATGGCTCTTACGTGGACGTGGTAGGGAATCCATTTTCCGTCCAAAACACGCAAGTTCTTGGAGCCGGACCCTTGCTGTTTAATCCTGCAGCCTTCTCCGAACCGACCGGGTTAACCTTCGGCAACAGCGGGCGTAACTCTCTTACAAACCCGGCGCGCACGAATTTCGACATGGGCCTGTTCAAGCATTTCCCTTTGAAAAGCGAAAGTCGATCCATCGAGTTTCGCGCAGAGGCCTTCAACGTCTTTAACCACACCCAATGGATAGGCTTAAATGGCGCAGGCAGCAACTCAAACGATCTTACGGCTACCTGCTCCGGCCTTTGCACCGACAACGGAAGCTTTCTACGGCCAAGTGCTGCTCATAACCCCCGAATTCTGCAACTAGGACTTAAGTTTATCTTCTAAAAACAAGCGCCTGCGAGATCTCCCGCAGGCGCGTCAGTCACTTTAAAGCTGCTCAGACTAAGTAGTAGCCGTCTTATCAGCCACCTTATCGGCGCCTTTATTAATGCCCTTCTTAGTAGCGTGAGTGCTCTTCTTAAACCCCTTCTTCACTGCAGAGGTGGTTTTCGTCGCACCCTTTTCCGTAGCGGTCTTGGTGTCGTGAGCGGCGTCTTTGGCGTCTTGTCCTACCTGGGCCATAGCCGGAAGAGTAGCGGCCAACCCGAGTGTTAATGCGAGCGAGAGAATCGTGGTTTTCATCAATTCCATCCTACTCGCGCTCAAGCAAGTTTAGATCGTAAAAACCGCCAGATTACAGCAAATTAATCGCTCGTACGTTAAGCAGACCGCGTCTCGGCTATCTTCTCCGAATACCGGGCGAGCAATCCATCTTCGAAAGTGTAAGTAGGTTTGGGAAAACCCCTCTTACTCAAATATGCACGGTAAGTAGTACGCAGACCTTCCTCAAAATCTACCGGCTTGAAGCTCAGCATCCGCTGTGCCTTGGTAATGATCAGCGTGATCGCCGGCATATCGAAGTAGTCGCCGAAGTAGAGCTTATCGCCGCCGATCACTTTCCCGCCGGCCCGGTAGATAGACTCGCGTGGCACAGGAACCAGCTCAGGCTGTCTAACGCCGGAAACTCGGGCCAACTCCAGCAGCAACTCATGTTGGGTAACGGCGCGCGGATTGGAAGTATTAAACGCATGTCCGGCCGTATTGCGGCTCTCCATCACACGTATCGCCAAGTCAACCAGATCATTCACGAAAATGAACTGCATCAACCTGTGGCCCTCGCTCGGCAGAATTACCGGCCGTCCAGCGCGAAAACGGTCCCAGAAAAACGCCTCCCGGTAAAACGGATTACCCGGCCCATACACAAAAGGCGGCCTCAGCGTCACGATGGGAAAACCCGTCTTCTGATGTAGCCGGAAAAGCGCCCGCTCACTCATGGCCTTGTGCCGGCAATAAGCATTCGGGTGATCGTCAGGCGCCAGCGCGTCGCCTTCGTGATGGTTTAAACCGTCACCATAGGCCGCCACGCTCGACATAAACACATATTTGCCGACCTTGCCGTCGAACAGGTGCGCCGTGGCGTCCACTTGCGCTCCGGTGGTTCCACGCTCCCAATCGTAGACAAAATCGTAGACCACATCGAAGCGTGCCGCGCCAACAGCCGCCTTTACGCTCTCCGCATCGTTCCGGTCGGCTACCAGGTTATGCACCCGCTTGGTAAAACAATGCCGCGGCTTGCGGTGCAGAACCGAGACCTCATGGCCGGCGCTCGACAGCCTCTCCACCAGCAAGCGGCCGATAAACTGCGTTCCGCCGAGAACAAGGATACGTTTTAAGTCGGAACCGGACCCGTTCAGCGGCTTCTGTGTGTTGGAATGGTAAGAGATCGGGCTGGTAGGCATCGAGCAACCTACCCATTAGACGGCGCACAACCCAACTTAGTCGTAGTATTCCAGGCCCAGGTGAGTAATGAGGTCCTCACCCTTCATCCACCGCAGCGTATTCTTGAGCTTCATCAACTGAATAAAGATGTCGTGCTCGGGATAAAGACCCGGCGCAGTCATAGGACCCTTGAAGTAGAAGGAAAGCCATTCCTGTATGCCTTTCAAGCCCGCCCGCTGAGCCAAATCCATAAATAGAACCAGATCGAGCACGAGCGGAGCCGCCAGGATCGAATCACGACAGAGGAAATCGATCTTAATCTGCATAGGATAGCCAAGCCAGCCGAAAATGTCGATGTTGTCCCAGCCCTCCTTCGCATCGCCGCGCGGCGGATAGTAATTGATTCGTACTGCATGATACAGGTCCCCATACAGCTCGGGATACAGATCGGGCTGCAGAATCTGCTCTAAAACGGATAACTTCGTTTCTTCTTTGGTTTTGAAGGAGCCTGGGTCCTCTAGTACTTCGCCGTCGCGGTTGCCGAGGATGTTCGTTGAAAACCAGCCGCGAACTCCCAGCATCCGCGCCTTGAAGCCGGGGGCCAGCAAAGTCTTCATGTAGGTCTGCCCGGTCTTGAAGTCCTTGCCGCAAATCGGCACTTCGTTCCGCCGCGCCAGATCCAAAAGTGCCGGAACATCGGTCGTCAAGTTCGGCGCCCCATTGGCAAACGGAACCCCCAGCTTCAAAGCAGCGTACGCATAAATTTGGCTCGGCGCAATATGCGGATCGCTCTCGTGCAATCCCTTTTCAAAGGATTCGATCGTCTGGTGTACCGGCGCTGGTTTATGAAACACCTCGGTCGAACCGCACCAGATCATCACCAGCCGCGCGCATCCATTATTCTTCTTGAAATCACGGATATCCTGCATCACGGCTTCCGCGAGTTCCATCTTGTTCGCGCCCGTTTTTACGTTTGGTCCATTGATCCGCTTCACGTACTCGTGATCGAAGACGGCCTTCATCGGACGGATCGTCGATAGCGGTTCCTTCAGCTTGTCGAGTAAGGGCGTTTCGAGAACCCTGGCCTTTGAAGCGGCTTCGTAGGTGTTGTCGTCGTAAATGTCCCAACCACCGAATGAAAGGCAATCGAGAGGCGCCAGCGGCACAAAATCCTTGATACGTGGCGTGCGCCCCTCGGTCCGTTTACCAAGCCGGACCGTTCCCAGCTGCGTCAAAGATCCAATCGGCGCACCGAGTCCCTGCCGCACCGCTTCCACGCCAGCGATGAACGTCGAGGTCACTGCGCCCATGCCAGGAATCAACACCCCCAGCTTGCCGTCTGCTGACGCGATCTTGATGCTCCCTTTTCGTGACAATTAAAACTCCTCGGATTCTGTTACGACTGCGTGTCCGGCTCTAACGAGTAAGGTGCCCCTCGCGGCGGGTGCCATGCAATCCTACGTTATACTAACATTCGATGTCGACCGTCCCTACGGGGAACATACCCACCCTGATTGTGGATGACGAGCAGTTGGCCCGGGATGAACTTTCATTCCTTCTGAAAGAGTTCCCGGAAGTCGATATTTTGGCCATGGCCTCGAACGGACTCGAAGCTGTCTCGATGATCGAGCAGTTGGAACCCGAGTTGGTGCTGCTCGATGTGCAGATGCCCGGCATGGATGGCCTCGGCGTCATCTCGAAAGTTCGCGCATCCGATGGTCCCGTTCCACATTTCGTTTTGACCACTGCCTTCGATCAATATGCCGTCGAAGCGTTCCGCCTGGAAGCGCTGGACTATTTGCTCAAGCCGATCGAAAAGGAGCGACTGGCCGAATCCGTCGCCCGCACGAAACGACTCCTGGAAGAGAAGCATAGCCAGGAAAAATCAGCAGACGCCTTCAACGGAAAAGCCAGTTCGCATCGCAACAAATTGATGGTCAGAACAAACAACCGGAATCTGATCGTCGACGTGCAGGACCTGGTTTACGCCACGATCGACGATGGCATGATCACGGTCGCAACAGCCCAATTCGAAGGCCAATCTAATTACCGCACGATCGAGGAACTGCAGTCCAATCTGGACCCTGACCTTTTTTGGAGGGTCCATCGCTCGTTCCTGGTCAATATCAACAAAATCCGGGAGGTAATCCCGTGGTTCAAATCGAGCTTTCAACTGAAAATGAACGATCGTAAGCAGACCGAAATCCCGGTGAGCCGCATCCAAACCCGCCGCCTGCGCACCTTGTTAAAGATTTAGGAAGGGTAGGCTAAAGCCAGGCTTTAGCCTACCCTTCCTAGTTCACCCGCGGACCCTGCTGTTTAGCCAAACGAACCCGCGCGCCATCCAATTTTTTCTGCACCTTGGCAATCTCATCCGGCTCGGCATCTGTGGCAGCACTGGTATTCCACTCTTTCAGAGACGATTGCCACTGGTTGATCGCCTCCTGCGTCTTACCCTGCTTGAAATAAACATCGCCGAGATGGTCGTGAATTGTCGGATCTTTCGACATTAACTGAACGGACTTCGTCAGCTGCTGCTCCGCATCGTCCAATTTGTTTAAACGATAGTACACCCACCCCAAGCTATCCAAAAACGCATAGTTTTGCGGGTCAAGGCTGATCGCTTTTTGAATCAGATCGCGAGCTTCGGTCAGCCGGGTATTCTGATCCGCCAGCATGTAGCCAAGATAATTCATGGCAGAGGCATTGCTCGGATCATTGTCGATCACCTGGCGGAACGTCCGCTCTGCCTGTTCAAACTTCTTCTGGCGCTCCAGCATTTCACCGCGCAGAAACAGGATCGCGGTCTTTTCTTCCTTGGTTTGCGAGAGCTTATCGGCCGAATCGATCACCTTCGCCATCTCGCTGTAGTTCTTGGCCTTCTGGTACGTGTCGGCCATCTGCAAATAGATTTCCCGATCGCTCTTGCCGTTCAGCAGCTTCTTCAATTCCGCAATGGACTGATCGGTTTTGCCCTGATCGGCCAGCAGTTCCGCACGAACCTGAGTCAGCGTGCGGTCATTCGGATACTTCTTCGCGGCGGCATCGCTCGCCGCCTGCGCTTTAGGAAAGTCTTTCGCCATGCGATACGTGTCGATCACTTGCGCTTCCACCCGCGGCGTCAGATCCGGATCGAGCGCGGATATTTCACGGAACGAAGCCACCGCCTGGTCATACTGCTCGTTTGTGCGGTAGAGAACACCAAGCCGCTCCAGGGTTTCGGCGCGCGCCCCTTTTTGCTGCTGATCGTAGCTGCGATGCGCCGTTTTATCGAGCAAGGTCTTCAGCACGGCGATCGCATCCGTTGTCTTGCCCTCATCCGACAGTAAATTGGCGTCGGCGAAAAGCACCTCACCGTTGTCGGCATCCAGCTGTTTGGCCTTATCGATCATGCGCCGGGCATCCGGCAGTTTCTTTTGCTCGCGATAGATCTGCGCTGATCGCAAATAAGGCTCCGGATCTTGCGCGTTCGCCTCCATCAGTTCCTGATAGCTCTTCAAAGCGTCGTCATAGCGGCCGCCGAGCGCCAAGTCCTGCGCCATAGCGGTTTTCAATTCGGCACGGCTTGGGTCCAAATCCAGAGCCTTCTTGTAAGCATCCGCCGCCAGCGAATACTCATGCATCGACTCGTAATTGTTCGCCAAGATCACCAGCGCCCGCGGAGACGGATTCGTCTGTGCCAGTTTCTCCAGCAGAGCGGAAGCCGATTTCACGTCACCCCGGTCCGAATAGACGCTCGCCAACCCTACGATCGCGTCTTCGTTGTCGGGATCGACCGCAGTCGCCTGTTTAAACGCAGCTTCGGCCGATACCGAATCGTTCACCACCCGGTCCAGACGCCCCAGCATCACCAGGCTTTCCGTATCCTTCGGATCTTTTTGCGTAACGAACTTGTACTGCTCGATGGCTTTACGAGCCATGTTCTCGTCTACGTGATTCGTCTGTGAATCGCCAATCTGCTGGGTATAAATATGCGCCAAAACCCGGCGCGCATTCAGATCGTCCGGGTTCGTTTTTAAAGCTTGCTGCGCTTCCTCGACTGCTTCCCGCAGCCGGCCCGACATGCGGTACAGTTCGGCAATATTCTCGACCAGGAATCCCGCGGCCGGATCTTCCTTCATCGCCAGCCGGAAATTATCGATCGCTTTGTTTACATAATCCGTACGGTTGCCATACGAAGCGGCCAAGTCCTGGTACAGATTCCCTAATGAAAAGTGGTAGTAAGCGGCCGCTTTAACCGAGTGCGGCTGCTTAGTCACAGGCGGCAACTGCGCCGCGTTGGATGATGACGGGCTAGCGTTCTGGCCTGAAACAGGCGGGCTGATCAACCCAAATAAGGCTAACGAAAATGCCGCAACCGGAAAATAGGAATAGCGAAGAGAGGTAAATTGGGGGTGACGCATTCGACCGCTTTGAGCTAAGTGTCGCCACTGCCGGAGCAGTGATTGCCCTTAGTATAGCTCCGAAAGAACGATGCGTGATCGGTATCGGACGTTACCTAAGCCCTGGATTCATTACGGATTTGCCCGTAGACCTCTCACCGCATGGCCGCTACCCCTTAGTGGCTATTGTTGGCCCAACCGGCAGTGGAAAGAGTCACTTAGCTCTCGCCCTTGCTGCCGCATCAGGGGGCGAAATTGTCAACTATGACTCGGTGCAACTCTACCGTGGACTCGATATCGGCTCGGCCAAGCTCAACCAGGCCGAGCGCTTGGGCATTCCGCACCACCTGCTGGATATCGCCGGCCTGGAGGAGCATATAACCGCTGGAGACTACTCCCGCCTCGCGCGCCCGTTATTAAAAGAGATATCCCGGCGCGGCGCTCTGCCGGTTCTAGTCGGCGGAACCGGCTTCTATTTGCGAGCATTGCTCGATGGGCTGTCTCCCGCTCCCGCACGAGACCCGTTCCTTCGCACCAGATTGCTCCGTCTGGCGACCAAATATCCGAAAAGCTTACATCGTTATCTTTCCTGGCGCGATCCGGTAGCGGGCCGACGCATTCACCCGCGTGACCAGCAGAAAATCATCCGGGCTATCGAGCTCTCCCTTCTCTCCGGTCGGCCGGCTTCGGATCTGCAAGCGCAGCCGCGCGACGCTTTGCAAGGATTCCGGACTCTGAAAATCGGTTTATCGCCCGATCGTTCGGCGCTGTACGCGCACTTGAATGAGCGCTGCGCCCGCATGTTTCAGAACGGTTTACTGGACGAAACGGAGCAGGCGTTACGCGCGGGTATTCCTCCAGAAACGAAAGCGCTGCAGTCACTCGGCTACCGGCAGGCAATCCAATACCTGCGCGGCGAATTGACCTTAGAACAGGCCATCGTCGATTGTCAGAACAGGACGCGTCAATACGCCAAACGCCAGCTCACCTGGTTCCGCAGCGACCCAACTATCCAATGGTTGTGCGGCTTTGGGACGGAATCCCAAATTCGCGCTGCCGCTCTTCTGCATTTCGAGAAATTCGCTCGAATAAAGGAAATTCCGAGCCAACTAAGGGAAACTTTCGAGCGTCAAAGGGACGTATAGCTTAGTGTAAGCATGTTCTCTGAAGAACATGCCAAGTTACCTCAGGAGAAAAGTAGTTCCATGTTGAACAAAATGCTGAACAAGTTTGTATTTACAGCTGTCGCGGCCGGCGCAACCATCGCCTTTGCTGCCAGCGGATCCTATAAAGTCGATATCCTCGACAACACCATGGTGGAAGGCAAGCAGGTCAAAGCCGGAAGCTATAAAATTCAAATCGATAACAACACCGCCGTTTTGAAGCACGGGAAAGACTCGATTGAAGTCCCTGCCCATACCGAACAGGCGGCTTCCAAATACTCGGGCACCCAGGTTCAGTATGTAGACAATGCCATCCACGAGATTCACGTGGGCGGCACATCCACCAAGATCGTCTTCGGTGGCGCAGGCGTACCCTCCACCGGCGGAAGCAACTAGCCAGCCCTTCTTAAATCTCAATTGCTTGTTAGCATGGAGGCGTGTTTTCGAACCGCCTCCCTTTTTTTGGCGTCATAGCCCTCTTATTGAGCTTGCTAGCAACCCCATCCGCCTTCGCTGCGACAGTCTTAGTCCTGCAATTCCACAACTCCTCCCAATACACCGATCTCGACTGGGTAGGCGAAAGTATATCCGAAAAACTGAACGACGAGTTCAGCGCTCAGAATCAGATCGTCTTCGGACGCGAGTCGCGCGCCGAAGCTCTCACCCACTTGACTCTGCGTCCCGGTGCGGATTTCACCAAAGCGACTCTAATCCGCCTAGGCCAAAGCCTCGATGCGGATTACGTCTGCTACGGAAGCTTCGACGCAAAGCTCGCGACCGGCAGCACCGAACTTAAGAACAGCTCTCTCCAGGTCAGCGCCCACATCATCGATTTGCGTAAACTACATACCGGTCCCGACCAGGCCGAAGCGGGCAAGCTGGCCGATCTAGCGCGTATCGAGGAGCACCTCGCCTGGCAAATGCTTCGCTATCTCAATCCGTCGCAGAACTTACCGCTCGATCAATTCATGACGCCCGTTAAGCTCACCCGCGTTGACGCCGAGGAAAGCTATATCCGCGGCCTGCTTTCCATCAATAAGGACCAGCAGAAAAAATGGTTCGTACAGGCCCTCGCGCTCGATCCGAATTTCGTCAACCCCGCGTATGAATTAGGCAAGCTATCCCTCGATCGCAAAGAGTTTCGCCCGGCAATTTCCTGGTTCCAGCGCATCCGGCCGCAAGACACCCGCTATCCGGAAGCTCGATTCAAAATGGGATTAGCTGCTTACGGCGCGGCCGACTATGGCGCTTCTGCCAACTATTTCCGCGAAATTTCTAAGCTCTATCCCGTAAATGAGGTGTTCAACAATTTGGGCGTCAGCGAGGATCAAATGAATCAGCCGGCTGCCGCAGACGATTTCCGGCGAGCCATCGAAGGAGATCCGAACGATCCGGCGTACCTGTTCAACCTGGCTAATACTTCTCTGAAAAACAACAATTTTGCCGAGGCCGAAAAGCGCTTTCAGCAACTCCTGCTCCACGAACCGGACGATTCGGAAGCGCGTACCCTGCTCGGCAAGGCCCAGCGTCATGAATTTACGCCTTCCAACGGCAGAGGCTTGGCGCCCGACCGTCTGAAAACCGCCTTCGATCCCACCGCCTTCCGCCAATTAAAAGCCATGGTTCAGCCCAAAGGAAGTTGAACCGAGCGCCGTCAGTTTGGAAGAACAAGTGCTGAGAGGAATCGAACAGGATCGAACGTACTTCTCGTCGCCAATGCCATTGATCTGCGGGATTCCCCAGCCTCCACTCCTTCTGACTTGGGTCAAGATAACTTGGGTCAGTATAATCGGAGGGCCTTATGCTTGAGGCTTTCGGGTTGTCGGACCCAGGTTGTGTTCGCCCTAACAACGAAGACTATTTCATCAGCGATATCGAAACCGGCATTTTTGTGCTCGCCGATGGCATGGGCGGCGCGAATGCCGGCGAATATGCCTCCCATCTGGGCGCGGAACGGCTGTATGAAACCCTGCTCGCGGCGGCCCCTCCCGACGGGAAACCATTGCTGGAGCAAGCCTTCTTCGACGCCAATAGCGCGGTACGCGAAGCGGCCCGGAGCCATCCCGAATTCGACGGCATGGGCACCACACTCCTCGCAGCCAGGAATCTCGGTCCGGCCGGCTTTGAGATCGGAAGCGTAGGCGATAGCCGGGCATACCTGCTCTCGCACGGCGGCCTGTCTCTGGTAACGCAGGATCAAACTTGGGTCGCCGAAGTGGGCGCCCAACTCGGCCTCAGTGACGAAGCTCTCAAGAAACATCCGATGCGCCATGTTCTCACCATGGCCATTGGCAGCACGGAAGACTTGCGCGTCTTCTCGCGTGTTATCGAAATGACCTCCGGCGACCAGCTACTCCTCTGTTCGGATGGCCTACACGGCGTCCTGCCCGAAGAAATGTTGAGCAACACGCTCGAATCTGAGAAAAGTTTGCCCGAGAAGTGCCACTACCTTATCGAAGCCGCAAAGACTGCCGGCGGCCCCGATAACGTCACTGTCCTGCTCATCCAAGTCGGTTAAAACAGACCGGTTGAGCCCAGGCGAAACTCGGACAAGCCGCGGGATTGTTTTGCGTGCCTGAAGATTGAGGCCGCTTTTGAGATTTCTGTCGTCTACTCTCTCGCTCCTGCTGGCTCTGCCGCTGTACGGCCAGCTGCCGTCACCCAACCCGGCCGCGCCTGCTCCCCTTCCTGCTTCGCTCGAGCTGCGCGTCATCGCCGCTGAGACCATCGCTGCCTCCCCCACAGGTTCGCACTCACAACAGGGCATCTCCGTCGAGGTACGAGATCAATCCGGAGCCGCCGTGCCGAACGCCGCAGTCATATTCCGCCTTCCCGACACTGGGCTTTCCGGGACGTTTGCCGACGGAACACACGCCGCCATCGTTTACAGCGACGCGAGTGGACGGGCCCGGACGGGCGCGATTCAGTGGGGAGATGCTCCAGGCATTGTCGCGTTACGCATCACTGCCGCGCAGGGCGCCGCACATGCCGGCTTCGTTTTTGAAGAAACCCTCGGCGGGAGCGCGCCGGCGTCGCCCACACTCCCTGTCAACAGACCGGCACCGCCCGCGCCTGCGGTGTCTCAAGCGCCACCTTTGACGCCCGGCAATCTACCGGCTGCTCGGCCGGCACCCGGCGTTGTCATTGAAAACGTAAGCGGCAAATCCGCCCACAAGCGCCCCAAGCCAGCCGCCAAACCGCAGGACGAGGATACGGACGATACAGATTCGGGCGATGTGGCGCCCGCGAAAACGGCTGCCCTCGATTATGATTCGCCGGACGCCAATGTGCCCATTCGGCACGCCCTTGGAACGGGCGCAGACGAAGGCGATTCTCCTGGCGTTTCCGTAACCAGCGCAGGCGGCGATGTGCACTCGGGCCATTCCAAGAAGAAGTGGATCATTATCGTCGCGGCAGCTGCCGGCGCTGGTGTTGCCTTCGCCATGCTCCATAAAAGCTCCGGTTCCAGCGCGTCCTCGGGCCTGACCATCGGTTCGCCTTCTATCAGCATCGGCCATCCCTAAAATTCAACCAGTTTCGAAGATTGTTTTTTCTTCTATGAACTCCTATCTCCCCCAACTACTTTTGTCCCTGGCTCTGGCCAGCACCCTGGACGCGCAAGTCAGCGCCCCAAGTCCCGGACTCGCCCGCAATGGCGCGTTTCCGATTCAAACGATCTATGGTGTTGCGGGTAGCCTGGTGGCAAATCCGTCCATGCTCGGATCGGCGGACGCGCTGGCCTTTGCAGACTGTTTCGGCATCATCGCTGCTGGCGGACAGGTCAAACTGCTGCGCTCGAATGGTTCGGATCTGGGCCATTTTGAGACCCGGGAAAACCATCCTGTCTTAAACCTCGATTCGGACCCGGCCAGCGCAGTTGCCTGGCTTCCTGCTTCGCACTCGCTTCTGTGGTGGGTGAACAACCAATGGCAGCAAGCGGCCATTGACGGTCTGCCGGAGGGTGCAGCCGTCACGTCGCTCGCCCGCGACTCGGCGGACTCCGCGCGGCTGATCCTCTCCCAAACCGGTTCCTCCGCCTTAGCGGTCACGATATCGCTGCCGCAGGCAAGCGTCACCTCGATCGACCTTCTTCCGGGCGTCCGCGGCCCTGCTTTCCAGTTCGGGTCAAAGCTGATCTGGGCCGATGAGCAGGGCTTAGTCATTGCTTCCGCCGCCGGCCCGGTTGAGCACACGCTGCCGCTACCCGCAGCCGGCTTATTCTCGGCCGAACGGATGTCGTCACAGTGGGTTCACCTCTACTTTCCGGCCGGGGGTGGCACCCACTGGGCGCTTCATTTGGGCGATAAACCCACCCTTTCGCGCATTCCCATGCCCGCTACAGGAGCGAAACGGTAATGCGTACGCTTCTCTTGCTCGCACTCTGCGGCATCAGCTTATCCGCCCAGACCCTGACATTTTCCATACACGACAACACCGGCGCCACCCCGGATGCTCCGCTTTCCTCCGCTTACCAGTTCCCCACTACGCCGCAGGGCAGTTCCTCGAGCATTCTCGTCCGAGTGACCAACAACGCTAACAGCCCAACAGAGGTCGTCCTGGTCTATGTCGGCGATATTGCCAACTCACCGCAAGCCACGCCCGACTACACCATCACCGGGCTCTTCCAAAACAAGATCCTGGCCCCAAACGCTTCCGAATACTTCATGTTGAATTTCACGCCGTGGGCCACCGGACAGCGCTTGGGTTATCTCCAAGTCGCCTCTATCGTCCAGCAGAGCGGCTGCCAGTTAAATGCTATTCCGCAGTGTGCAAGCAAGATTGAAGCCGTCTCGACTCTCGAAGGAACGGCCACCGCACCCCAGATACTGTTGACCTACAACAATGGCCAGGGCAGCCCTCAACTGCAGCCGGATGCCACGGCCCGGCTCGATTTCGGCAGCGTCTCCACCAGTTCCACCTCTTCGCTCACCTTTACCTTGGCGAATCAAACGTCATCGCCTGTTGCCACGCCCACCGTGGCCCTTCAGAGTACGAATGTCTTCGGCAGCAGTGCGTTTTCGCTCGACGCCTCCAAACTCCCCGCCACTCTGCCCGCCAACGGCAGCGGGACCTTTACCATTACCTTCGCTCCTGGACAGACCGATCAGGCTACCGCTAACTTAGTCGTCGGCCCCAACACCTACGGGATCGTAGGCACCGGTATTGTCGTCACCGATATCGATGCCCTGCAAATCTCCTACGCTGATGACACCGGGGTCCGTACCAATCCACAAGCCGCCACGCCCATCAGCTTTGGGCAGGTGATCCCGGGCGACAGCGGAGCCACGCTGCATTTCACCATCAGCAATCCTCAAACATCATTTAACGCCGTCACTCTGACCACGCTAGGTCTCACCGGCTCGGCCTACTCGCTGAGCGTGGCGCCTGCTCTGCCCGTCACCATCCAGCCTAATTCCTCCATCACGTTCTCGATCACCTTCAATGCCACCTCGAGCGGCACCTTCACCGGCACGCTGGCTATCGGAACCCGCATCTTCAATCTCACCGGCCTCAGCGTGGTTTCGCCCGTTCCAACTCTCTCGCTACAAGTAAGCCAGTCGCCCCTTACCAGCGCCCAGCAAGTTAATCTCACCGTCCAAGCCTCCGCCCCAAGCAAGGTCGACGCCATCGGCCAGCTCGCCATGACCTTTACGCCTTCTGTCAATGGCGTAACCGATGACCCATCCATCGTGTTTCTCGCGACCGGCGGACGCGATCTGCAGGTCACGTTAGCGTCCGGCTCGCAAACCGCGACTTACAACAGTCAGTCCGCTATCGGTTTCCAAACCGGGACCACCGCCGGCACTATCATGTTTACCCTGACTTTCCCGAACACGCCGCCAGTCACTCAGTCGTACTCCATTACACCCGCGACGATACACATTTCGAACGCCACCGCATTGCGTCAAGACCCCAACCTGGTAATCGCCATCGACGGATTCGACAACACGTACACCGCCGGACAGCTGGCGTTCACCTTCTACGACCTGAACGGGAATAAGATCAACTCGACGCCCATGTCCGTCGACGCGACCTCCAATTTCCATCAATATTTCTACACCAGTAATCCCGCCGGCGGCAGTTTCGCCATGCAGGCCAGCTTCCCGGTAACCGGCGATGTCACCAAAATCGGATCGGTGTCCGTGGTCCTGACTAACTCAGCCGGCCAGTCCAACACCAAGCTCACCTTTCAGTAGGCGACCCGCCATCCAGCAGTAGCTCCCTGAGCGACAATGAGGGATGGCGCATGCGATTACTCGCGATCCTGAAATCATGCACGGCACACCCGTGTTCAAAGGAACGCGAGTACCTGTTCAAAACCTATTCGACTATCTGGAGGGAGGAGAGACCCTGGAAAGCTTTCTAGAGGGGTTTCCGACTGTCTCACGAGATTGCGC
The DNA here is from genome assembly GCA_965277435.1 of Bryobacteraceae bacterium. GTDB lineage: Bacteria > Acidobacteriota > Terriglobia > Bryobacterales > Bryobacteraceae > Bog-105. The sequence goes on from OZ255821.1 coordinate 1,856,676, forward strand.
TGTGCAGGTACTTGAGGAAGCCAAAGAACTTCTGCTGGCCGAAACTTAGTTGCGCGTTCCTATCGACGAGTGCATCGACGAACGCCTCCGGCACGACTTCTCGGGCCACGATTGTCAAACAGCGAGATACGCTGGTTTCGCGGCTTGAAGAACGGAAAGCTCTTATCGGCTGCGGAAGTCGCGGGCTTCGAGGTAATTGTCACCGTCGACCGGAACCTCCCTTATCAGCAAGATTTGCGACAGCGAAGCATCGCCATCCTTATTCTTCGCGTTCCTACAAACCGGCTTGGACCAGTCAGGCGTACCATCCCGGCGGCTCTCGATGCGCTCGCCGTCATCAAGCCTGGCGAGGTGATCTCAGTACCCTGAATTAAACTCGGCACAGGACGTGTTACCGCTCGACAACTCGAAGCCAGAAATTGTGTATATCGCGCCTAACAAATACATAAGGCCGGCATTCACCATCAATCCAGGCAGAAGAAGCCATCGGTCCAGCCGATACCAGAGCATCGCAAGCAGCATGGAGGGAATCCATTCGTAACTAAGACTGTCTGGCTTAGTCGTCAAGGCAGTAGCTGCATAGACGCCGACGACAATAAAGTACATAGGTCGCTGCGGTACAGAATCCGCCTGGATTGACGTGCTTCCTCAGCGTGGCTTTCAAATCCATCAATGCACCTTCTCGCCTCTCTTCGTCAGCAACAACACCACGCTCGCCAGCACCAATCCCGTGCCCAGCATCGTGCGCGCCGTTACCGTTTCTCCGCCCAGCCAGTAGCCGATCCCCAGCGCGATCACCGGATTGACATACGCATAGCTCGCCACTTTCGTCGCCGCCATGCGCCCCAGCAGCCATACATAAGCCGTATAGGCCACCAGCGATCCTGCTGCCACCAGATACAGCAGTGCCCAGCACGCCTGCGCTGAAAAATGCGGCGTGGTGCGCTGCTCCCCCGCAAGAGCAGAACAAGCGAGCAGCATGATCCCGCCCGTCAACATCTCTCCGCTGGCCGCCATGGGCTTCGATGCCGGCAGCGCCATTCCCTTCGACAACACCGTCCCAAACGACCACGAAACCTCCGCGCCTAAAATAGCCAGCGCGGCCAGCGCGCTCACTTTCCCAGCGCCTGGATTGAACGCCAGCAATCCCACACCAATGAGTCCCAGGCAGATCGCGCCCACCAGCGCCGCCCGCAGCCGCTCCAGTTTGAATACGAAGATTTCGAACACCGCGATCCACACCGGAATCGTCGCCACCAGCACGGAAGCCACCCCCGACGGCACGCTCTTCTCTGCCCAGAACAATCTGCCATAGGCCGCCAGAAACATCATTGCGCCCAGTACCGCGAGATTGCGCCACTCAATGCGCGTCGGCTGCACTGCTCCGCGAGCACTGGCCCACAAGTACAACACCGCACCCGCGATCGCAAACCGCAACCCAGCCGCGAGCAGTGGCGGCACTGTCTCCACCAGCACCCGGATCGCAAAGTAAGTCGAGCCCCAGATGAAATAGATGGCGAAAAATGCCAGTAGGTAAGCCAGTCGCTGGCCGTCTTTCGTCGCTTCTGCATTTCTCGCGTTTGGCGACGGCACTTTATTTCAGCGCCAGTATCGCATCGAGCGGCGTTCCCGTCCGCTTCGCTTCTACCGTTGCGAATCCCGCGCCCTTCAGCAACTCTTCGTATTCGGTCAGCGTCCGCTCGCGTCCTTCGGTACACACCAGCATGTTCAAATCCTGCATCACCGACGACCGCGGTCCCGTGCGATCTTCGTCAAGCAGCGTCTCGGCAATCAGCAATGCGCCGCCTGCTGGGAGCGCCGCAAAAATCTTATTGAGCAGCTGCCCAATTCGTTCGTCGCTCCAATCGTGCAAAATTCGCCCCAGCGCATAGAGATCCGCGACAGGCAGTGGCTCCGCAAAGAAATCACAAGCTACTGTCCCGATCCGCTCGCGGTCTTCCGAGCCCGCTATGTGCTGTTGCGCATAGGGCACCACCGGCGGCAAATCCACCACCGTTGCCCTCAATTGTGGATATGCCTCGCACGCCGCCATCGCCAGATGACCCGTCGCTCCGCCCAGGTCAGTCATATGCCTGAACCCGCTCAGATCGAACGCCTTCACCACACTGGGCGACGACATCTGCCCGAATCCATGCATGCCCCCCAGAAACGAAGCGGTCGTTACCGGATCGCGAAAGTAGAAATCGAATAATGCGTTGCGTCCGCCGAACGCCTGTGTCCAGCGGTTCGTTCCCTCACGCACCGCATCATCCAGGTGCGACCACAACACGTAAAGCGATTGATCCGAATACGTGATGTAGCCCGCCAGCGACTCCGCGCTCGAACTTACCACGTAGCGCTGCGCCAGCTCTGTGTTGCGATATTCCCTACCCTCGCGCTCTACTAGACCGAGCGCCACGCACCCATCCAACAAACGCCGCAGAGCCTCTTCCTTCAGCCCGAGCTTTGCCGCGAGCGCCTCCGCGCTCTGCTTCCCGGCCGCGAGCGCGTCAAACACCCCCAGCCGCACCGCCGTAAACATCGTCTTCGAACGCCGGAACGCCTCAATCAAATCCAGAATCGGCGCGGCGCTCATTGGTTTACTCATGCGAAATGATCGAACCCTCTTGCTGACATCACCCGCCCCTTCCAACGCACTACGCCCGACTTCCCACGCACTATTGTTCCGATGCGCGTCACCGCCACATCCTCGATGCAATCGGGTACGCGCGTCTTCGCCGGCGCGGTAAACAGCAACTCATAGTCCTCACCGCCATCGAGCGCCTCATCGAGCGAAGCACCATGCGCTACCGGCAATTCGCCATTCAAATCCGCGCTCACCTTCGACTCGCGGCACAACCGTTCCAGATCGAGCGAGAGCCCATCGCTCAAATCGATTGCTGCACTCACGCCCAAACGCCGCAATGCTATCCCCGCCGCTACTCGTGGCTCCGGACGCTTGTGCCGGCGCCACGCTGCCCCTCGTCGTGTCGCGAAACCATGCGCCGATCCACCCAGCTCACCCGTCACATAAATGGCATCGCCCGGCTGCGCGCCGCTGCGCAGAAGAGCTTTGCCCTTCGGCGCCTGCCCGCAACACATCACATCCACCAGCACCTTGTCGAACTGTGCCAGATCGCCTCCCCCGAGTCCAATCCGATGCCTCTCAGCTAACGCTAACAAGCCCGTATAAAACGACCTCGTCCAGCGCCCTGCCAACTCCGCGGGCACCGCTAGCGACACCAGGCAGAACACCGGCTCGGCGCCCATCGCCGCTAAATCGGACAAGCTGCGCGCCAGTGCTTTGTGTCCCACATCGGCCGCCGAATGGGCGCCGCGTTCGAAGTGCCGTCCCTCCAAAACAAAATCTGTTGTAAACACGAGATCCTGTCCGGGCGACGGCCGCAGAATCGCGCAATCATCGCCGATACTCTTCACCAGCGCTTTGCTGCGATACCCGCGCGATGCCAGTTCGCGAATGCCCTCAATGATCGCCGTCTCGCGCACGCTCTCTTATCCGGCCGCGCTCGATACCGCGAGCACGAAGCCCGCCGGCAGATCTTCCCCAAACACACGGCTGCCTGCGGCCTGATCGTCCGCACCGCCCGCGAGTTCCCGCAGAAATTCCCCGCCGCGCGCACGTCCCTCGCAAGCCCGCCGCACTGCATCAATCGTCGCCGCCGGCAAATCGCGTGACGTATCGCCCGTGATCTGCGCCATGTGCACCACAGATTCCAGCAACGAAGGCGTATGCGCCAGCTTCAACAGCGCTTCCACCCAGCGGCCCACCGTTGCAGCAGGCAGCACCAAATTGATCGGCGCGCTAAACAATTTGCGCGCGCCCAAACGCGACAAACACCAGGTCGCCGCTTCCAGCATTTCTCCGCGCTTTACCGCACTCAGCAAACTGTCTCCTAACTGTGTCTTGGTCTGCTGCGGCAACAGCTCCAGACTCGCCGCCGTACGCCACATCTCGCGATACAACGCCTGGTTCGTCCGAACCTTTACCTTCTGCTTCGGCAGCAGCACCGGCGACAGCCGCTGAAAAATGTCGCCCTGCTGATTACGATTTAACCCACCTGCAATCCGTCCGCAGAAAATCCACCAGTCAATCTCGTTCTGCACCTGGTTGCCGAACGTCAAGCCGCTCGCATACACGCGCCGCGCTTGTTCAATCCGAAACTCATCGCCCGGATACCCAAACCCCGGCCGCAAACAAAAGCCCGTCAGGTTCAACCAGCGCACCTCATGCGGAGCATTTTTTCGCCGCCCGTCCGCCAACGCCAGCAGCTTGTCAGTCAATGCACGCACGGTTGGCAGAGGCCACGACAGCCTTCCCAATCCCAATGCCTGTTCCAATCGTGCCGGCAGTTGTTCCGGCGGCAAACCCGTTCCTGATTTGCTGAACACCTGCTCAATCAAAGCTTCCGCATTCGCCAACGCTTCCGGAGTCACCACTGCGCTCGAACGCACTGCCGATACCGCTGCCGTCGATTCCGCTCCCAGCCCCGTCTTGCGCAATTGAAACTGCAGACGCCACCGGTGCTCGCTGATCTTCGATTCGGCCCACGTCTCGAGCGTGCCGACTTCGTTCAGCTTCGCGCCTAATGTCACCGGCACTAAACGCTCGCCGCCTTTGCCAAAGCGAATCACCGCCCGCAGAGGCGCATGCAGCCGCGGATCACTCGCCGGATCGAGCATATCGTCCGTCGGCGTAAACGAGACCAGGTCGCCCGCAGCGTCTTCCGTGCGGCTCAACGAGCTGTACAGCCGGAACGCCACCGGAGTGTTCGCCACCAGTTGCAATTCCGGTTGCTCGAGCCGGATCTCCTGTCCTTCTTCGGTTCCGCGCGGCATCAGGCACACCGCGCGCGCGGCCGTCGGCCCAGCAGCATCCTGCAAGCCCAAAAAATAAGCCCGCGGCAATCCGCCCCGCACCAGCACGCCGCTTCCCGTCGCCCGCACATACGAGTAATACGCCGCGCCAATACTCACCGCCAGATCCAGATCCTGATTCTCGAAAATTGCCGGACGCCGCCCGAACCAGTGCTCGACCACATCCCGCACACGGTCCCGAAACACTGGCGGGATGAAGAATCCGCCATTGAATAAAATCGCGTCGACGCCATGTTCCGCCGCCGGAGAGTTCTGCAAAAAGTCGGCGAGATGCCGCGTAATCGCCGGATCGGAAACATATGGCAGCCCCAGTTCGCGAAACACACTCTGCTTCTCCTGCTGCGGCTTATCCGCCAGCTCGCACGGCGGCAGAAAACCCGAGAGCGACAACTCCATCACCTCCTCGCGCGTCACTGTCGTCTTCAACGTGCCGCCAATCAACGATGACCCCGCGCCCACCACTGTCAAATCCACCGCCTCCGGACCATTCACCGCCAGCAGCGTCTCCTTCGCCGCCGAACATTGCCGCCGCAACGCACTCCTCTGCCGCAGCGATAACGTTTTGCCCAGCTTCGATTCCGCCAGCCACGAAATTGTGAGATCGAGATTGTCGCCGCCCAGCAGCAAATGCCGCCCTACTGTTGTCCGTGTGAACTGCACGCGATCACCCTCGCGATCCACTCGCACCAGCGTGAAGTCGCTCGTGCCGCCGCCCACATCGCACACCAGAACAATCTGCCCGTCGAACAGTTCCTTATTCGATCGCGACAGATGCCCTGCGATCCACGCATAGAACGCCGCCGCCGGTTCTTCGAGCAACGTCACCTGCGGAATGCCTGCCTCCTGCGCCGCCTGGATCGTTAATTCGCGCGCTTCTTCATCAAAACTCGCCGGCACCGTCAACACCACTTGCTGCCCGCTCAGCGCCGAGCCTTTCGTCTGATCCCATGCCGCGCGCAAGTGTTCCAGATAACGCGCCGAAGCCTCCACCGGGGACAACACGCGTCCTTCTTCGCCGCCATCCCACGGCAGGATCTTCGCCGTACGATCGGCCTCCGAATTCGACAACCACGATTTTGCCGAATGCACTGTCTTGGTCGGCAGCAGCGCGCCCTGTTCGCGCGCATAAGCGCCCACCACCGGCGGCTCGCTCAAATATAAAAACGACGGCAGCGTACGCAACACACCCGTACGGCTTGCATCGATCTGCTGCTCGACCGGCAGCACATGAATGGGTGGAAAATCCGCTTCTGCCGCTTCCGCCGGATCGATGTAAGCCAGCGCCGAATTGGTAGTCCCTAAATCGATCCCGACATTCATGCCGCGGCTCGTTCACGCACGTTGAACTCGAGCCGCCAGCGCCGCCCATCCGCCGCCACGCACCACAGTTCGAGCATGCCCGTCTCCGTCACGTTGCTCTCGATCGTCACCGGAACCACTTCCTCGCGCGGCTCGTCTTTGTGTGGCGGCAGAAATACTTCCATCGGCGCAAGCTCTTCGAGTTCCTCCAGCGAATCTTCGAGCAGCGTACCCGGCGCATCGCTCTTCCGCGAAAGCGACGAAAAGAACCGGAACTCGGCCGGCTCGCCCACCACCAGCGCAAACCGTTTCTGCGGCAGCTCCACTTTCGACCCTTCTTCGAGTCCGAACGGCACTACTGTTAAAGCCTTCATCGGCGCAGCCATGCCAGGAATCGCCGGCAGCGACGATTCAATCCCGACATAATACGTGCGCGGCACGCCGCCTCGAATGCGCACGCCCTTTCCGCTGCGCGCCAACCCGTAATACGCCGCGCCCTGCGCCACAGCGTGCATTAAGTCAGCCCGCTTCGTTTCATTCGCCAGCTCAACCGCCGCCGGAGCGCCCGCTGCCGCGAGCCACTGATTCAGAACCTCGAACAGCCGGTGCTCAATCGCACCCGCTTGCAACACGCCGCCATTTAGCAGCAGATGCGTCGGCCGCGCCATCTCGCCTCCGCCCGCATTGCGCAAAAACTGCGCAAGATGTTTCGTCACCGCCGGATCGGCTGCATAATTCAATCCCACTTCCGCCAGCGCCGCGCGCCTTTGCCGTTGTGGTGCTGCGTCCGCATCCACCACTGGAAAGAATCCTTCCAGTAACAGTCCGCGCACTTCTTCGCTCGTCACCTTGCCGCGCAGCGTGCCGCCAATCAAACCTGTCCCGCGACCCAATATCGTCAGCGCCTGATTCTTCGGCGCTTCTTCCTCGTTCGCCAGCAGCAGTTCCTTCGCCGCCCGGCATTGCTGCCAGAGCGAGTGAAACTGAATCGCATCGAGCTTCGTGCCTTTCTGCGCAAACTGCTGCTCCGCCTGACGCGCCACCGCGAGATCCATGTTGTCGCCACCGAGTAGCAAGTGTTCTCCCACCGCCACGCGCTCCAGCTGCAGTTCGCCCGCCTGCTCGGTTACAGCAATCAGGCTGAAGTCTGTCGTGCCGCCGCCGATATCGACTACCAGAATTAAATTGCCGGGGGCTACCTGGTCGCGCCAGTTCGCATTGCGCGCGATCCACGCATAGAAAGCCGCCTGCGGCTCCTCCAGAATCGTCACTTCGCCCAGCCCCGCAAGCTTCGCCGCGCGCTGCGTCAACTCTCGCGCCGCCGCGTCGAACGATGCCGGCACCGTCAGCAAGACATGCTGCTCTTCGAGCACCGCCTCCGGATGCGCCGCATTCCATGCCGCCCGCAAATGGCCGACGTATTGCGTCGAGGCCTCTACCGGAGACACTTTCTGAATCCCATCCGGCGCAGTCAGCGGCAACAGCGGTTGCATCGGATCAGCCGTCGGATTCGACAGCCACGATTTCGCCGAACTCACCAGCCTGCTCGCATTCTCCACGCCCCGCGTGCGAGCCAGCTGCCCCGTGATGTACGGCGGCTGCGCATTCCAGGGCAGCGCTAACGCTCCTTCCACAAACTCGTTCGCACCCGGAATATAAAGCGACGAAGGCAGCAGATCCAGCTCCGCAATTTCCCCGGGATTGACCAGCTGCGCCACACGAAACAGATTGACACCCGCGCTCACCTGCTCGCTCGTTCCCTGCGCAAACGCGAGTGCGCTGTTCGTCGTACCGAGATCGATCCCGATCACAAATTCAGCCATGTCGCGAGCTATTCCACTTCCAGTTCGGCCGGCGCAATCACCGTCACGTCTTGTTTTCCCAGCACCGGTAGCTCCACCGAAGCCACCTTCCATCCGCGATGCCGCAGAATGCCGCCCGGTACTTTGCCGTTCGCCGGCACATTGCCAATCAGCTTGATGCGATTTGGATCAGGCGCTTTCGCCGCTTCGATTTTCTGAAAGGTACCTTCCACCCCGTCGATCACCGGCATGAGCGTCACGTGCCGCGCGAGCGTCGCTTTACTGTCGGCATGAATCGTGCGCACCGCGGCGCCGATCTGGTCGTCTTCGTATCCCGCGATGTCTTCCATTAAAAAATCGATCAGCCGCGAATCGCGCTGCAGAATGTTCAGCATCTGCAACGCGCCATCGCTTACGTTCACTTTCACCGGCTCAACAGGAGGCGTCACCGGAGCCGGTTTCGCTTGTACGAATCCATACTCGAGCGCCACATCTTCCGGCAGCACACCGGAAAACAACAGCGAAAAAAAGCAGCGGAAAGCAGCACCAAGTCGGGACAATAAGTGACCTCTAAGTGATCAGAATAACAACCGGACCAGTTCTCAAAGCGTGCTCGGTAGTACCGCCCGCTGCAAACAAATCAAACATAAACTTGTGGAAACGTTTACAAAAATGATAGGCTCCACGTTATAAGTACTCTTCGCGAGTACCTGTTATCCGAATGGGAGAATCACATGGCAGTAAAGAAAAAAGCTGCGGTTAAGAAGACCGCAACTACCACGAAAAAGAAAGTGGCAGCCCCTAAAAAAGCTGCTGCGAAGAAAACCGCAACCAAAAAATCAACGGCCAAGCAAGCTGCGAAGGCAGTGTCGAAGAAGACGGCAGCCAAGAAAAAGTAACTGTCCGAGCAGTTCGGAAAAAAGTAAACCCGCCTGGTGATCAAACCAGGCGGGTTTCTTTTTGCCGGAGCAAAGCTTCGAACAAGGCTACTTTTTAGTAGTCCATGTCCGGACCATGACCTGCGGGAGGTCCGGCCGGAGCCTTCTTTTCCGGAATCTCCGCAATCATCGCTTCGGTCGTCAGCATCAGCGCGCTGATCGAAGCCGCATGCTGCAGAGCTGAACGAGTTACCTTCGTCGGATCGATTACGCCGGATGCGACCAGGTTTTCGAACTGGCCGTTCGCCGCATTGAATCCGTACGAGCTGTCGTCATTCGAACGAACCTTCTCGATGATGATGGCGCCTTCGAAACCGGCATTGCCGGAGATCTGGCGCAACGGCTCTTCGGTTGCCTTACGGATGATGTCGATACCAATCTGCTCATCGCCATCCGCCTTCAGAGTCTGAAGCGCTTTGCCGGCCCGGAGCAGCGCTACGCCGCCGCCAGGGACAATGCCTTCTTCCACAGCCGCGCGGGTCGCATGCAGAGCATCTTCCACGCGCGCCTTCTTTTCCTTCATCTCGGTTTCGGTAGCAGCACCGACCTTGATCACAGCCACACCGCCGGCTAGCTTCGCCAACCGCTCCTGCAGCTTCTCGCGATCGTAGTCTGAAGTGGTTTCGTCGATCTGAGCGCGCAACTGCTTGATGCGGCCTTCGATCGCCTTCTGTGTACCGGCCCCGTCCACGATGGTCGTGTTGTCTTTGTCGACCGTCACGCGCTTGGCACGTCCCAGGTCTTCCAGCTTCACGCCTTCGAGCTTGATGCCGGTCTCTTCCATGATCGACTTGCCGCCGGTCAGTACAGCAATATCGTCGAGCATCGCTTTGCGGCGATCACCGAAACCAGGAGCCTTCACGGCAGCCGCGTTCAACGTGCCGCGCAGCTTGTTCACTACCAACGTTGCCAGCGCTTCGCCATCGACTTCTTCCGCGATCACCAGCAGCGGCTTACCCGAACGAGCAATCTGCTCGAGCAGCGGCAGAAGATCTTTCATGTTGCTGATCTTCTTCTCGTGAATCAAAATGTACGGATCTTCGAGCACCACTTCCATGCGCTCCGGATCGCTCACAAAGTAAGGCGAGAGATAACCGCGATCGAACTGCATGCCGTCGACCGTCTGCAACTCGGTCACCATGGTCTTCGATTCTTCCACCGTGATCACGCCGTCCTTGCCGACCTTCTGCATCGCTTCGGCAATGATCGTTCCGATGGTCGCGTCACCGTTGGCGGAAATCGTTCCCACCTGCGCAATCGCATCGCCCGAAACCGGCTTCGAGAACTTCTTCACTTCCTCGACCACCGCTTCGACAGCCTTTTCGATGCCGCGCTTCAGCGCCATCGGGTTTGCGCCCGCCGCCACCGACTTCACGCCTTCGCGGAAAATCGCCTGCGCCAGAATCGTCGCCGTCGTAGTTCCATCGCCAGCGATGTCGGATGTCTTCGACGCCACTTCGCGCACCATCTGCGCGCCCATATTTTCGAGCGGATCCTTCAGCTCGATTTCTTTCGCGACCGTGACACCGTCTTTGGTGATCGTCGGTCCCCCGAACTTTTTCTCGAGCACCACATTGCGGCCCTTCGGACCGAGCGTCACTTTCACCGCATCAGCCAGCTGGTTGACGCCGCGCAGGATCGCCTGCCGCGAGTTTTCGCTATAAACAATTTGTTTTGCAGCCATATTTTCTGAAAACTCCTTTACTTCTTCTTGCCGTTCGACGAGCCGTTGGTGAGCACACCCAGAATCTCGTCTTCGCGCATAATCAGGTACTCATTGCTATCCAGCTTGATGTCATTGCCGGAATATTTGCCAAACAGAATGCGGTCGCCTACTTCAACATCGAGCGCGTTCAGCTTGCCATCATCGCTGCGCTTTCCCTTGCCCACGGCAACCACTTCACCCTGCTGCGGCTTCTCTTTTGCCGAATCCGGAATGTAAAGACCGCCTTGCATGGTCTCGCCTTCCTCAATCCGTTTCACCACGACACGGTCGTGTAGCGGACGAATATCCATACTGTTAACCCTCCATCAGATTGGTTTGGAACGAGCTTGTTCCGTTGAAGACCGGGCTTTTTAACTGCCCAGCCACCCAGGACAGTTTTAGCACACTGCCTTCGCGAGTGACAAGCGCCGCGCGTAAGCCCAACAGTGCCCTACACATATCGATCTAGCAGTCTCACGTCTACTGGCAGCGCACTCAGGTTTTCTTCGAATCGCAATGCACTCTGCCCTTGCTACGCTGAAGGAGTTCCTCGCGGCTATTCATGCGTCGTTACTCTCTGTTGCTTGGCGTAGCCCTGGCGGTCATCTCGATTCTGGTGGGCTACACGTTGAAGCTCCGCCTCGATGCATCGCGGCGTCAGCACGTCAATCCCTCGCCCGCCATGAAGACCGGTCTCGAAGGTCTCGCCCCCAGCGGTTGGCAATACAAGAAAGACGATCCGCAGACGAACAAGCCCGTCGTGCGAGTCGACGCCGAGGCCTTCGAAGGCACCCACGATCCCTCCACCTTCGAGCTCAAGAAAGTGCGCCTGCGTCTCTACGATAAGAAAGGCTCGTCCTATACATACGTGCAAAGCGATCGCGCGCTCTTCGACGAGGGCACCGGCGTCTTGAAATCCGAAGGCGCTGTCTACATCGTCATCAACGTCCCGATCGAAAAGAACGCCGAAGACCCGAAAGAAGCCGCCCGCCGAGTGCGCGTCACCACTACCGGAGTTACCTATGAAACGCGCACCGGCAAAGCACACACAGACGCTCCGGCGTCTTTCATCTTCACCGAAGGCGATGGCAAAGCGATCGGCGCAGACTACGATCCCAATACCAAGAATCTTCACCTGTTGGCGAACGTTTCGCTCGATTGGATCGGCAAGGGCCCGGTCAACAAGAAAATGCACATCGAGACACACGACCTCGTATACAAAGAGGCCGAGCAGAAAATCTATCTGTCGCCGTGGTCTCGTATGACGCGCCAGTCGACCACGATCAATGCCCGCAATACGCTCGTCATCCTGCAGGACGGATACCTGCACCAGATCGAAGGCGATCACGGCGTAGGCCGCGACAAACGAGTGGGCCGCGATAAACGCGAGGTCCGCGATACCGGCTATTCGGCAAACAAGATGACCGCTCTCTTCGACGATGATGGACAACTCGTGCAAATCATCGGCGATGGCGATGCGCGCGTCGAATCGTCTCAGCCCGGGGCCCACACCGTGCTGACCGGGGCGCGCGCCGATCTCCGCTTCGCTCTCGAAACCAAGCAAGTCGGTAAGGAACCCGTCACCGATAGCCAGCTGCATCTCGTCATGGCCGACGGGCACAGTGTCGCCGAATCCACCCCGCTCCCGCAGCCTGGTGTCAAACTCGCCGAAACCCGCATCTTAAGAAGCGAGCACATCGAACTCGAAATGAAGCCCGGCGGCAAAGACTTGCAGGAGATTCGCACGTCTTCCGCGGCGCAACTCGAGTTCAAACCCAACCGCCCCGAGCAATCGCATCGCACGGTCGACGCCTCGCATTTGCGCGTGCTCTACGGTGCGGGCAGCTACGTCGATACGCTGCTCGCCTGGAATGCCGTCACCCACACCGATAAAGCGGCTGCTCTCGTCAAGCCCAAGCTCGGCAAAGATGGCAAACCAATCCCCCCTTGCCCCGCGCTGACCTGGAGCGATCTCATGACGGTGAAGTTCGCGCAGAACTCCAACCAGGTCGCGACCATCGATCAATCCGGCAACTTCCGCTACGAAGAGGGCGCCCGCAAAGCTTCGGCTAAAAAAGCGTTCCTCGAACAATCCATCAACCGCATCACGCTCACCGAAAATGCCCGCGTGCTCGATGACACGGGCTCGGCCGTGGGCGACAAAATCGTCATGAACCAGGCCAATGGCGACATGGACGCCTCAGGCCACGTTCTCTCGACCCACGAGCCCGACCGCAACGAGAAGCCGGGCACCTCCATGCTTGACGCCACTCAGCCCATGCAGGCGCGCGCCGAAAACATGCAGACGCGCAACGACAATTCGCAGGTCTACTACGAGGGCCACGTCGTCATGTGGCAGGCTGCCAATCGCATCTCCGCCGATCACATCATCATCGATCGCGATTCACAATCACTCAACGCCACGGGCAACGTTGTCAGCGAGCTCGTCGACAACAAAAATACCGCTGCTCCAGCGAACAACGCCGCTCCCATCTACACCACCGTCTACGCCCCGAGCCTCGTCTACCGCGACGACACGCGGATTGCTGATTACACCGGCAACGTCAAGCTCGTCCGCGACAAGATGACCATCCTCGCCAAAAACATCGAAGCTTACCTGAGCCCGAAATCGGACAAGCCCAGCAACGAATCCTCGCTGAACCATGCTGTAGCCACCGGCGCGGTAACCATCTCCGATGTCATCTCACCCGGCCGCACCAGAACCGGCACCGGCGAGCGCTGTGAGTACTACACGAAGGACGACAAAGTCATTCTCAACGGCGGCGCTCCGCAAATGGTCGATACCGCCAAAGGCGTCGTCAAAGGCCACCAGCTGACTTACTTCAGCGGCGCCGATCACCTGATCGTCGACGGCAAGAAAGAACAGGCCGCTTTCACCCGCATGAAGAAGAAGCTCAGCATCCCGTCGCCTGCTTCCGAACCCACCAGCGGCATGACCCTGTCCGGGCCTCGTTAAACGGCCCGAAACTCCAATGTTACAAATCGGTATCATGCGTTTGGTATCGGTGCATTCGGCCGTTTAAGCGCGCTGGCCACCGTAAGCCTCACCTATGAACCTATTGCCCCGCGATGAAAAGTTTTTCGAGCTCTTTCATCAACACGCCAGTATCGTCTGCCAATCGTCGGAATTGCTTCTCCATGGCTTAAGAAATGGTTACTCCGGCATGTGCTCCATCTCAAAACAGATGGAGGCTCTGGAAAAAACCGCGGACGACATCGTCCATCAGATCTTCCAGAAATTGCAGGCCACCTTTATCACGCCCTTCGATCCAGAGGACATTCAGACGCTCGCCACCACGCTCGACAGTGTTCTCGATGCAATTGAAGACGCCACCTTCCGCATCGCCTGCTACCGGGTTGACCCCATCCCGCCGGCGGCCATCGAGCTTGGCCAGATGATCGATAACTGCTGCAAGGCACTCGCCAGAGCTCTCAACGCGTTGAACGAAAAGACGTCCGTCCTCGAAGACTGCATCGAGGTCCACCGGTTGGAGAACGAGGCCGACGCGGTCGAACGGGCCGCCTTGGGGGAACTCTTCTCGTCGCCCATCGACGCGCTGACACTGATCAAACAAAAAGAGGTTTTAGAAGTTCTCGAACACGCAACCGATATCTGCGAGGATGTGGCGGAAGTCATCCAGAATGTGGCAGTGAAAAACAGCTGACCATGTCTACCCTCAACCTCGTCATACTGATCGTTTGTATTGCGCTTTTATTTGATTTTGTAAATGGCTTTCATGACGCCGCCAACTCCGTTGCAACGGTCATCGCCACCCGTGTCTTGAGTCCGCTTCAGGCTGTCGCTTTGGCGGCCATCTTCAACTTTCTCTCCGCGTTTTTTCTTGGAACGGGCGTCGCCGCTACTGTTGGCAAAGGCTTCGTAAATACCGGAGTTGTCACCCCGTATGTTCTTCTTGCCGGCTTGTCTGGCGCGGTTTTATGGAACATCTTCACCTGGTATCTGAGTTTGCCCATCAGTTCTTCGCACGCTTTAATCGGCGGCTATGCGGGAGCGGCGTTTGCCAAAGCCGGACTACACGGCTTGATCGTCGGCAAATGGCCCAGCACCCTCATCTTCATTGTGTTGGCGCCGCTTATGGGCCTGGCGCTCGGCTATCTGCTGATGGTCGCGGTCTACTGGATTTTCCACAAGTTCACGCCAGGTCACATGGACCGCTTCTTCCGGCATGCCCAGATTCTGTCCGCCTCTCTGCTGAGTTGTGCCCATGGAACCAATGATGCTCAAAAGACCATGGGCATTATCACGGCGGTGCTGGTGGCCGGCGGCTTCGAGCGGAACTTCCATGTTCCCGGCTGGGTGATCCTCGCTTCGGCGGCAGCCATGGGCTTGGGCACTCTGAGCGGCGGCTGGCGCGTTGTCAGAACGGTCGGCACGCGCCTGACGCGCCTCAAGCCTCGCAGTGGATTCTGCGCGGAAACCGGCGCAGCCATTTCCATTCTGTTCGCGACCGTACTCGGGCTACCAGTCTCAACCACGCACGTGGTCGCGGGTTCGATCGCCGGGGTCGGTTCGATCCAACGAGTGCGAGCCGTTCGCTGGAACGTTGCCCAGAACATCGCAGTCGCCTGGATACTCACTATTCCGGCTGCCGCTCTCGTCTCCGGTATCGCCTTCAAAATCATTCATGCATTTGTGGCCGATGCTTGATGCCCTTCCATAGAGCCTGGAAGGCTCAAACCCGCAACGCCGCGATCGGATCGATGCGAGTAGCCCGCCGCGCCGGAATATAGCTGGCCACCAGCGCTACGCACAAAAACAGCAGCGCGACCGTCACGAACGTGGCCGGATCGGTCTCGCTTACGTGAAACAGCAGGTTGCGCATTAGCCGCGTCAAACCGAATGCGCCGGCGATTCCGCCAGCCACGCCTACCAAAGCCAGCCGGAAGCTTTCCCCTACCAGCAGCCGTAAAATATCGCCCTGCTGAGCTCCTAGCGCGCGCCGGATGCCTATCTCCTGCGTCCGCTGCGCCACCGAGTAGGCAATGATGCCGTAAATTCCCATCAGCACCAACAGCAGCGCCATCGTCGCGAACGATCCCAAAAGAATCACCAGCAAACGCCGTTGCCCTGTCTGCTCGTCCACCAGCTCGTTCATCGTCTTTACCGCTGAAATCGATTGATTCTTATCCAACGCCCGCACCTGTTCGCGCACTGCGCCGCTGGAACCGAGCGGACTCGCCTCAGTCCTTATCGCCAGCATGGCGAATGGTTGCGGGTTCTGCGCAAACGAGACGTATACCGTTTCAGGCCACGCGCTGTTTTCCAGGTTTTGATGAATGTCCGCTGCGATCCCCACAACCTCCGCGGGATGCGGATTCACTCCGCCTACCCAGAGATGCTGGCCGATTGGATCCTGACCGCGCGGATAAGCCGGCCAGAATCGCCGCGCTAGAGCTTCATCGATAATGGCCACTCGTTGCGCGTCTTCTTTATCCCGCGCCGTGAAGTCCCTGCCGCGCCGCAAAGGAACGCCGAGAGTCTGAAAATAACCCGGCGTCACCACCGAGATCGTCGCGATCGGGCGTTCGTTCAATTTGAGCAGCGGTTGCGCGGCATCCTGCACCGGCGTTCCGGCATAGCCCATCATGGGAAGAAACATCGCGGCCGCCGCGCTCCGAATGCCCGGCGAGGACCCCAGCCGCTCGACTAATTGCGCAAAAAACTCCGACCTCTTCTGGTCCGCGTCGTAGCGTGCCGGCGCGAGCGAAAGATTCGCCGTCAACATATTCGACGGATTGAATCCGAGATTGACGCCGCGCAGCCGGCTCACGCTCTCAATCAATAGCGCCGTGCCGATCAGCAGCACAATCGAAAGCGAAACTTGCACCACCAGCAATAGTCCGCGCATGTTCAGTCCGGCCATCGCCCCTCTGGGAGTGCCTTGGTTGGCGGTGGCCCCGCTCATGCGCAACACTCCCACCAGATCCGGTCGGGACGCACCCAGCGCCGGCGTCAGTCCAAAGAGCACGCCTGTTCCGAGCGAGACCGCCGCGGCAAATCCGAGCACCATCCAGTCCAAATGAATCTCTTGCGCTCTCGGCAGGTCGAACGCGGTCATGCCCGGGATCGCGCGCAAACTCCAACCGGCCAGCACTACGCCGAGCGTTCCGCACGCCAGCGATAAGACGACGCTCTCTACGATCAATTGTCCGATCAGCCGGCTGCGCGTGGCCCCGAGAGCCGATCGCACTGCCGTTTCCCGTGAACGCGAAGTCGCTCGCGCCAGCAGCAGGCTCGCGACATTCGCGCAAGCAATCAGCAGCACAAAACCAACCGCGCCCAGCAGCATCCAAAGCATCGAGCGCACATCGGTCACCAACGTATCTTTCAACGCCACTACCTTCTCCGGTTTCTTAGGCTTGGCGTCGAGCATGGTCGGATGCGCCATTGCGTATTGCCGGTGAATCACTTTCGCCTCCGCAGTCGCTTGTTCCAGGCTGACTCCCGGCTTCAGGCGTCCAAAGAGCGTCAGGAACGGACTCAAAGCTCTCGATTTCGCGGGCATGCTCGGCCACTCGGACGGCGCTGTCAACCACACGTCCAGATCGGCAAACGGAAACAGAAAGCGGGGCGGAAGAACGCCAATAATCGTATACGGAGTTCCCCCGAGCGTTGCCGTCTTGCCGGTGATTTCCGGATCGCTCCCGAACCGGCGCTGCCACAGCCTGGCGCTGATCATTGCCACCGCTGCGCCCCCGGGCGAATCTTCTTCCGCTCGAAAGCTGCGGCCCAGCAATGGATCCACTCGCAGAATCTGCAGGAAATTGGCCGAGACGCGAATCCCTTTCAGCACCTCCGGTTCGACCCCGTTCGACAGCGTCGGACTGTCCTCACTCGCGAACGCCCCGATCCCGCTAAAGGAATGAGCTGCCGCCTTCATCTCCGCAAATCGCGCCGGCGTAGCGCCTCCCGAAATGCTCACCAAGTGATCCGAATCTGGATACGGAAGCGGCTTCAGCAGCACCGCCCGAATTACCGTGAACATTGCCGTGTTCCCGCCAATCGCCAGCGCTAGCGTGAGCACCGCAGTGGCGGCAAACGCCGGCTGTTTGCGCATCGTGCGCAGCGTGTATAAAGTATCTTGCCAGATCGTCGCCAGAAGCTTGTCCATAGAGTCTCCCGATGCACGCCAGTGTACGCCCGCGCCCGATCGCCCAACCTTGTGCCAGGTCAGATCGCTATCCTGCGGAAGAATGAAGTTTTTCCGTCGCGAGCCTCTTTGGCTGGCGCTCTTTCTAGGGTCTGCATCCTGGGCGCAGGTGGGTGTCGGGCCGAAGCAACTGCCGTTGCCTCCAGCGATTCAAGCGCCTCAGGACCGTCCGTATCGACGACTGATCGGAATCGATGTAGATGCCACCGACACGGCCCATAAGATTTATAGAGTGCATGAGACTGTGCCGGTGCTGCAAAGCGGCCCCATGGTGCTCCTCTACCCGCAATGGGAGTCCGGGAGCCATGCTGCTACGGGTCCGATCGCTAGCTTCGCCGGCCTATGTATTCAAGCAGGTGGCCGCCTCCTTGAATGGCAGCGCGATCCGGTAAACATTTTCGCTTTTCACATAAACGTTCCAACCGGCGTGCAGGTTCTGGAAGCCGACTTTCAATACCTGTCGCCGGTTGGATCCAGGGGCGGAATGGAGACCATGAATCCATTCATAATCAAGATTCCATGGCAGAGTCTCATGCTGTATCCGGCTGGCTACTATGTCCGTGACCTGCCAGTGCAGGCGACGCTGAAACTACCCGCCTCGTTTTATCAGGCAAGTTCTCTGGAGCGTGTAAGGTCTTCCAATGACCGCACAACATATAAGGTTACGACGATTGAGCGCTTGGCAGATTCGCCCGTGTATGCGGGCCGCTACTTCAAAGTGGTCGATCTAACTCCGGCCGCGAGCTCTCGTGTCAACCTCGACCTTTTTGGCGATGCGCCGGAAGACCTGCGCGCTTCCGACACTCAACTGGCGAGCCTGCGAACCATGGTTCTTAAGACGCTCCAACTCTTCCACTCCACTCATTACGCTCACTACGATTTCTTGGTGTCGCTCAGTGATCTATTGCCCGGTGGCGGTGGTCTTGAACACCTGGAGTCAAGCGAAATCAACCTGTCCGCCGACTTCTTCCGAAATTCCACCGCCCATCTTTCCGACGTGACACTTTTTCCGCATGAGTATACTCACTCGTGGAACGGCCTCTTCATGCAACCGGCTGATCACTGGACGGCCAACTTCAACCTGCCTATGCGGGACAGTCTTCTCTGGGTGTATGAGGGACAGACGGAGTTCTGGGCGCTGTCACTTTCCGCCCGCTCCGGTCTGCTTACGCGACAAGAGGCTCTCGATCTTCTGGCTCTGGATGCCGCGACCGCGCAAGCCCACACCGGCCGCGCCTGGAAATCTTTGCAGGATAGCAACAACGACCCTATATTCGATGCGGGCCATGCGGTTCCGTGGAAGGATTGGGAGGGTCGCGAGGACTATTACGCGGAAGGAATTCTCCTTTGGCTTGATGTGGACAGCTTGATCCGTAAGCAAACCGCGGGACGGAAAAGCCTTGATGATTTTGCCAGAGCATTATTCGCCGGCAGCGATGGCAGCCTCGTCACCCACACTTATACATTTGACGACGTGTGCCGCGCTCTTTCCGCGGTGACACCCTACGATTGGGCTCGCCTGCTACGAGAGCGCCTCGATTCGCACAGCAGCGCTCATCTCTTCGACGGCCTGACCAGAGCCGGTTACCGGCTTGTTTACTCGACAACTCCAACGGCGGCCTATCATCAGCAGGAGCTTGATGGAAGCGTGACAGACCTTTCCTATTCCATCGGGCTCACAGTCAACGAACAGGGTGTGGTCAGAGCGGTCGCCTGGAATAAACCGGCCTTCCGCGCAGGTCTCCTGATGGGCGCGCGTATTGTCTCCGTCAATGGAACTTCATTCACCCCAACGAAGCTTCAGGAAGCGGTAGCGAATTCAAGCAAAATGCCGGTCGAGATCATCTATACAGCGGATGGATCCCGGCATCAAGCCCGGATCGACTACCAGGGCCCATTACGTTATCCGCGGCTGGAGCGAGTCTCTGGAACTGCCGATCTAATCACTCCACTCTTTCGATAGGAGTTTGTTGACAAACTCCGTCTTTCCACAAAAAATAGAGGGGCGGCCCGATCTGCGCCCGCCCGGCTCTTGCTGGGAAATAAACCGTCCGGGCTAACAAGGCCGGCTAGTTTCCAGTAAAGATATGTATCGAGGACTGAAAGGAGTTGCTACCACTGCGCCGGCACGCCGGATCTACTGGTATAGGTTGGATCTTTCCGGGCAACTGGTGTTTAACATTGCATGGTCCGCACCATTTCTTTCTGTCTACTAGCGGCTTGTTTAGGAGATGCATCTATGGAACAAACACTCCGGTCGCCGAACGTTGAGGCGCAACGGACTGCCATGAAAAAACTTGCATTTCTTATTGGCGACTGGTCTGGTGAGGCCACCATTTTGCGGGGACCCGGTCAATTTGCCGAGATAGCGCAGACCGAAACGGCGCAGTTCAAACTGGACGGACTTGTGCTGGTGATCGAAGGTGTGGGTCGAATCAAGACCGACGGAAAGCCGGCCCTGCAAGCTCTAGGATTGATCTCCTTCGATGACGAAACAGGAACGTATAAGATGCGAGCCTTTAACGATGGAAGGTGGCTCGAAACCGAAGTCAAACTGGCCGATAGTGGAAAGTCTATCTCTTGGGGGTTTGCACTCGGCGCATTCAAAACGACTACCGTGCTTCGCATAAACGAGAGCGGTGAATGGACCGAGCATGGAGAATTAGTGATCAATGATCACCCCCCGCAGAAAATGATGGATTTGACAGTCAGGCGCATTTCCCATTAGCCAAAGAACGTGAGTAGTTGCGCCGGGTTGAGCGACATGGCTGGCCGTTGCTGGGCAGCCCATCATTCAACGGGGTGGCCGAGCGCAGTAGCGTTGTGACGGACGCGAAGGTCACGCGTGATGACTGTCACCTTGTCGTGTTCGGTCTCCGGTTTGTCCGCTCGGTACTGGCACAAAAGACTTGATGAGCGAGTGCCGGACTACATCGGCCACTCAAACTATACTCACCAACGTACATGTCTTAAATATGCGATCTGAAAAACACGGAGGAACACTTGATCCCGCAGTACTGCGCGAGCGGTTTGGCCGGGTGTACTGGGTTGGCGGCGGAAGCTGTGCGGGAAAGTCGACTGTTGCTCGCCGAATAGCGGACGAGTATGGCTTGTATCTATACGCGACCGACGACGCCATGACGGAGCACTCTCGCCGAAGCAAGCCGGAAGACTTGCCGCTTCTTCACGAATTTATCGCGATGGATGAGGACGACCGATGGGTGAACCGATCGCCACTGACGATGCTTGAAACGTTCCATTGGTTTCGTGGCGAAGGCTTCAATATGATCATCGACGATCTCCTCTGTATCCCGACGGATGTTCGAGTGATCGTGGAGGGCTTTCGGTTATTGCCGCATCTTGTCAAGCCTATTCTCTCGGCCGCGAATCATGCCGTTTGGCTCCTCCCGTCATCCGAGTTCCGCGAGGCCACGATCAAGCGGCGGGGTGGACGGACATCAGGCTTTCTTGCGAAAACAAGCGATCCTGAGCGAGCTCTACAGAACCTGCTCGAGAGAGATAGGATGTTCACGGATCGACTCAGGAAGGAAGTTGAACATTTGGAACTGTGCGCCATCGAGGTTGACACTGCGACGAATGAGAGTGATTCCGCGATCCTAGTTGCGAAGATCTTCGGGCTATGATCCGGGACCGCCGTTGCCGTTGTAGAACACGGCGGCAAATTGCCGACAGCACCTATTGTGTGTCGAAAATGTCTCCGCAGCGAGCGGCTATGCGGACAGAGCGCGTCTTGCAGTCCAATAAGTCGACTGGGATCGCCCAGCGTACCGATCCTTACCGGACAATAGTCCCAAAGCGGGCAAAAGCGTAAGCCATCGCCGTCTGATTGGTAGCAAACGCCCGTGCGAATACCACGCTCAATCCCGTCCGCCCCCACCCGATACTGCTTGAGCCACTCTCGCACTCCCGGTAAACCGCCGGAGCCAGCCGCGGATTCAACAACCCCAATCCATCCACCTCGGAGCGCTTTTCCGTAAACCGTGTATCTCAACCCTCTAAACAATGGCGTGAGCTGCATGTTCAGACGATGTTCCTTCCGCAAAACTGAAAAGCTCTTAAAACACGGCACCCGATTCGTGGAGTTGCGCGCGCCGCTTCGACTGCAACCAAAGCTCGATAACGCCTGCGTTGATGGAGAAGCCGATCCAGAACGCGATCCCGAAGAACTGGCTGGGGCCAAGGTGCGTGCGGGAACTCGTAGCGAAGAACACTCCCATGACGGAACGAGTGGTTGCGATACCAAGCAGGATACCCACGCCGCGGATCATCCACTCCCGCTTTGACGAGGGCTCGCCGCGGAGGCGAAACCAATAGGCACGGCCCAGCGACACCAAGAACCAGGTGTTGAAGACAAGGACGGCGGAGCGCTCGACCCAGCCGCCGATGGCGTAGAAGCTCATTGCGTAGGCGGTCGCGCCGGTAACAGCGCCGAAGAAAAGAAGAGCCACTCCAGCCATTCACCGCCAGTGCGGCGCAGCAGGACAGCGACGGAGAGAAGCACGAAGATTCCCGCCGGGACGATGTGCATCGCAGTCAGCAGGGCGTGCGACGAAAAGGTTGCGTCGAGCGACGCCATCGGCGGAGGGCTGCCGTGCGAGGGACGGATCAACTCGACCAGTCTGCGGAGATCTAGTCGGCGAGTCAGAGATGTTACCCTCACTCCACCCGCCGGTAAACCACACTCAATCCCGTCCGCCCCACCACTCGATACTGCCCCAACCATCGCCGAACTTCCGGATAAACCGCAGGAGCCAAACGCGGATTCAACAACCCCAGTCCATCCACCACCCATGTCGGCCTGCTTCGCACAAATGTCATCCGGTCCGCTGCTGCCGCTCCCCCATAAATCGCGTCTTTCGCCTGCAGATGCCGGTCCGCCGGCACGCCAGTGAGCGCCTGCGAATCCCAGAACTTGCTATCGCTAGTCAACCGCGTGTAGACATAAATATCCGGCCGGTAACCCCACACAAACAGCGTATCCCCCGCCCGCGTCCCCGAACGAATCACGTTAGCTGCCGCCCGAGCATCCTGATCCATCACCACATCGTTCCACTGCAGCCTCTTCCCCGTCATGTTGTCGTAAGCCAAGCTCACATATCGCGGCCCGAACCGCACGAACGGCACCAACAGAGCCACACTGGCCAAAGCAACCGTCAACAAAGGCTTCCGCCGCCACCCTAGTACCAGACCGCGCGCGGCCGCCACCACCATCGGCGGCAACAGTTGCAGAAAGTAATGCGGCGCAAACCGTGTCCCCAAACAAACCGCCGCAAACGACACTAGCAGCCAGCTGGCCAATCGCCACCGGTCTCCGCGGTCACTCCGCCAGAGCGCCACGCCCGCCCCTCCCGCCAGCGCCGCATGAAATCCGAACCAGTGCAGCGACCGCGTCACCCCCGTGACAAACGGGTGGAGCACCGGCGATTGTGCTGCATAAATCCAACCCCATCTCCACACCTGCTCGCAATAACCGGCCCACGCTCCCGCCGCAACCGCCAAACCACTTGCCAGCAACAACGGCAATGCGAACCCTACTAACAACATCGGCAGCGATCCGAATAGCCACAACCCGCACACCGCCAGCACAAACAAAGCCTTTGCATTCGCCAGAAACGCAACCGCGCACAGCGCCCCCGCCTGCCACGCGCGCCCGGTAAACGCAAAATAGACCGCGGCAATATGCGGCACAATCATCAACGCATCCGCTGCAAACGCGATCACCGCCGAAGGCAAATAAAACGTCAGGAAGAAAGCCAGCAGAACCGCCGCCACCTGCCCCTCCCGTTCGCCCCACCAGACCCGCGCCAGCCGGTAAATCAGGTAACACGCCAGCACCACGTACGCCGCATCGAGCAAGCGCAGCGGCCACCCCGCATAGCCGCCAATCAGCCAGTAATAAATTGCCGAGAGCGGCGGCTTGTCATACCAGAAATCTCGATACGGCACACGGCCATGAAGCAGATTGAGCGCCGCCGCCAGGTGGTAATCTTCATCCGCCCATAGCAGGTTCACATGGCTCAACCGCCATAGCGCCAGCACCGCCACAGCCAGTGAAACAGCTCCTCTTCTTCGCTTGTCCTGCTGCTCTTCGGCGTCGCTTTCATCCACTCACCGCGTATCATAAGACATACGGCCAGGCACTCCCCGCTTTTGCCGCATCTATGTAATGTGCACTATGCAAATGTGCCGATGAAAACACTGCAGACCGTCGAAATCGCCAAATCCTACAACGGCCGGAAAGTCGTCGATAACGTCTCCGTCTGGGTCACACAAGGCGAAGTGGTCGGCTTACTCGGCCCCAACGGCGCAGGCAAAACAACTTCGTTCTACATCATCGTCGGCCTGGTCAGTCCCGACGCCGGCCAGGTGCTTCTCAATGAGCAGCCCATCACCGAATTGCCCATGTATCTGCGCGCCCGCCGCGGCGTCAGTTACCTGCCCCAGGAACCGTCCGTCTTCCGCAAGTTGAGTGTTGAAGATAACCTCATGGCCATCCTGCAGACCCTCTCACTCAATGGCCGCGAGCGCCGCGAACGCATGAATATCCTCATCGACGATCTCGGCCTCGAAACCGTCCGCCACAGTAAAGGCTACATGCTCTCGGGCGGTGAGCGGCGTCGTGTCGAAATCGCCCGCGCTCTCGTTCTTCAACCCGACTTTATTCTGCTCGACGAGCCGTTCTCCGGCATCGATCCCATCCAGGTCCTCGAACTTCAGCGCATCATCGGCGACCTCAAACGCAAAGGCATCGGCATCCTCGTCACCGATCACAACGTACGCGAAACCCTCGCCGTCACCGACCGTGCCTACATCATCAACAGCGGCCGTATCTTCCGCGCCGGCTCCCCCGATTCACTCGGCAACGATCCCGAAGTCAAGCGCATTTATCTCGGCGAAAACTTCTATTTCCCGCCCGTCCCGGTCGCCTGACCCGGCCCCATCTCCGTTTTTTCCTACATCTTAAAAACCCGTGCGCGGTGTTAAACTGAGGGGCAAATGAGTTCGCTTTCGCAGCGCCTTCATCTCGGGGTACAGCAAAAGCAGATACTGACTCCCGGCCTCGTCCAGATGGTCACGGTACTGCAGCTCAACCGTCTCGAGCTGAAGGACATGATCATGAACGAAATCGCCGAGAATCCCGTTCTCGAAGAGGCCGGCGAAACGGGCGAGGACCTGACTCCCGCCGAAGTGCAGTCCCTTCTCGAACGCGAACGTCCCGGTGATCCGGCCGACCAGGCCGTCGTCGATCGCGTCGAAGCCACCGAAGGCAAGAGTGTTTTAGACACGCCCTCGGAAGGCGATTTTTCCTCCGAAGCGGTTTCTGCCACCGATTCCTCCGCCCCGGCTACTGCGCCCGAAGAGCCCGTCAAAACCGACAACGATCCTTTTGAAGAAATCGATTTCGGCAGCTTCTTCGATGACTATCTCGATCCCGGCTTCAAGAGCCCGGCTTCTGAATCGGTCGACAAGCCCTCCTTCGAAACATTCCTGTCCTCGCCCGTCACCTTGAGCGATCATTTGCAGAGCCAGCTCAGCGTTTTGCTCCTGCCCGATCGCATTCGTCAGGCTGCCAACACCATCATCGGCAACCTCGAAGAAAGCGGTTATCTCTGCACGCCCCTCGAAGAAATCGCCGTCGCCGAAGGCCTGAAACTCGATGACATGCAAGCTGGGCTCCGAGCCGTGCAGTCGCTCGAACCCACCGGCGTCGGCGCGTTCGATTTGCGCGGTTGTCTCCTGCTCCAGCTCGAAGCCCGCGGCAGCCGTGATTCTGTCGCCTGGAAAATCATTCACGACCACCTGAAGCTGCTCGAAACCCGCCAGGTCTCACAGCTTTGTAAGGTGCTAGGTCGTCCCGTCGAACACATCCAGATCGCGCTTTCCGTGATCCGCCATCTCGACCCGGCCCCAGGACTGCGCTATTCGAGCGTTGGCGCACGCCAGGTCGAGCCCGATGTCTATATCTCGAAAGACGGCGACGACTACCTCATCACGCTCAACGACGACGACATCCCCCAACTCCGCCTCAACGGCGATTACAAGCGCATGATCGATCGCGAGCAGGAGCCGGATCGCGACGTCCGCAACTACGTCAAGGAACGTTACGCTTCGGCCTTGCAGCTGATCAAAAACATCGAACAGCGCAAACAGACCATCATGCGTGTCTGTCACTCGATCATTCAGCGCCAGCCGGATTTCCTGGAATCCGGTATCGATCACCTGAAGCCTATGATGATCAAGGAAATCGCGGAAGAGATCGGCGTCCATCCCTCAACCGTTAGTCGTGCCGTGGCGAACAAATACGCGCACACACCGCAAGGTGTCTTTGAACTGCGCTACTTCTTTTCCGAGGCCGTACAGGGCCCGTCCGGAAGTGCTACTCCCCTATTAATCGTAAAAAGGCGTGTGAAAAAAATGATCGACGACGAAAACACAGCCCATCCCCTGACCGACGAACAAATCACGGCTCGCCTGGAATCGGAAGGCATTCAGGTCACGCGGCGGACCGTCGCAAAATATCGGGAGGATATGAAAATTCCCTCGACACATCAGCGTCGCGTCCGCGCCTAATACACGAAATTGTAATTCGGATTCTTAATTTTGTGAAAAGGCCCCGAGCGTCGCGCCTAGGAAGCGCGATCGTCCGTAAAAGAGGAAAAAATGAAGCTCATTGTTTCCGGAAAAACCAAAGAATTCACTCCTGAAGTGGAAGAGAAGTTCAGCGCCAAGATCGCAAAGCTCAGTAAGTTCATTGAGCAGCGCGGCGAACGGGAGGCGCACGTGACCCATCACGTCGAGCGCCATCTGCACCGCATCGAAGTGATCGTCAATTTTTACGACCATTCGCTGGTAGGGGAGGGAATCGACGCCGATCTCGATCTCGCCCTCTGCCACGCTGTCGAGAAGCTCGAGAAACAAGTGGTCAAGCTGCGCAATCGCTGGCGCGATACCCATCGTGATGCCAAAGCCATTCGTTCCACCAAGGAAAGCTGGGAGCAAAATGGCGAATCGCCCGCTACCCCCGCGTCGGCTGCCGTCAAAGCCGCCGCCCAGAAATCGGCGGCGCTCTTGCCGTCGCTCAATGGCAACGGCCGCCCCGCCCGCCCCAAAGTCTTCCGCGTCGATTACAGCGAAAACCGCAAACCCATGACCCTCGAAGAAGCCCTGCTCGAAATGCAACGCGATAGCGGCGATTACGTCGTCTACCGCGACGCCATGCGCAACTGTCTCTCTGTTCTCGTACGTCGTGTCGACGGAAACTTCGACTTGATCGAATCCTGAATCGTTTCACCCCCAGTTACACTGGAATCAGTAGCCAAGTAAGCCGTTCTAACGACCGATTGCGCCCGGTCCCTGAAAAACGCCGCCTCGCGAACGGGATCGACAAACCTCGATGGCCAAGCCCATTCCACACCCAGACACCCCCCCTCCGTCCACTGCCCCGGTACCTGCGCACGATCTAGTCGTCATCACCGGCATGAGCGGCTCCGGCAAATTGACCGCGCTAAAGGCCTTCGAAGATCTCGGTTTTTATTCAGTCGACAATCTGCCCATCGCCCTGCTTTCCAAATTCGCCGACCTTTCTTACGAATCGAAAAAGCGTGGCGCACTCATCATCGACATCCGCGAAGGCGAAGAGCTCAAGCGCTTCCCTAAAATCTTCCGCGAACTCCGCTCCCGTCTCAGCTGCGCCCTGCTGTTCCTTGACGCCGAGGACGAAGTGCTCCGCCGCCGCTTTAGTGAAACGCGCCGCCCGCATCCCCTGGGCAGCGAATCCACCGTGCTCCACAGCCTCATCACCGAGCGGTCGCAACTCGCCCCCATCCGCGACCTCGCCGACCTCTATATCGATACCTCCAAGCTCAACGTCCACGATCTGCGCGCCCTCATCTCCGCCAAGTTCCAGGAGTCCACCGAAAGCAACAAGATCGTCGTCTACGTCAACAGCTTCGGCTTCCGCCATGGCGTCCCATCCGATAGCGATCTCGTCTTCGATGTCCGCTTTTTACCTAACCCAAATTACATCCCCGAGTTCAAGAAGCTCACCGGCCGCCATCCGAGCGTCGCCCGTTATATCCGCTCGTTTCCGCAAACCACCGAGTTCATCACCCGGATCTCCGAGCTTCTGATCTATCTCCTGCCGCATTACATTCGCGAAGGGAAAAGTTATTTGACTATCTCGTTTGGCTGCACCGGCGGCCACCACCGCTCGGTCTTCATCGCCAGCGAAATTAACAGGCGTCTCAAAAAGGCTGGCTATTCCGTCAAGGAAAGCCATCGCGATATAGGCAAATAATCCGTTATTCGAGCGCGGCTACGGTCTGCTGCTGACCTGCCGCATTGTCCTTGTAATTCGAGTAAAACGATTCCAGCTGGCTCCTGTACCCGTACACCCCGAGCACACTCGCATTCACCTTCTCGACGAAGTATTTCGGCAGCCAGAATCCGCCCACCGGCATTTGTTCGAGTTGAAACTCTGTGCCGGGCTTGACTCGTGCCACGAAAAAACCGAACGTGACCGGCTGTGTCACTTCAGCCCGCACCTTGACCCAGTGAAAATGCTGCTGATCGATCCACATTTGCCCGCGCATCCCCAGCAGAACACGAGCTTTTGCTACCGGAGGTCGGTAATCGGACTTAGGCGTCGCGTCGAACTTGTAACAGGCGACTCCACCCACTTCTTCCGTTCCCATCAATCGGAAGTTAAAAGCATCCGTCATTTGCTGCATCAGCAGGTGCTCGTCGGCCCGCAAGGCCTGAAACTTTCCCACCCGCGCCTTCCGCTCACTGGCAGATTCGTTGCGCCTGTTCTCGATCTCCTGGCGCATCTTCTGCTCTTCGTCCTTCTGCTGCGCCCGGCTCAACGGTTCGTTGTCAAACGATATCGACCGGTTATACGGCGACCCGTCGATGATCAGCACTTCGTATGTCTTCGATTGCCGCGACGTCGGTTTTCCCGAGTCGTCCACCTTGCTCTTCACGTCCCGTTCGTCGAAGGAGAATCGAACTTGCGCGTTCCAGTCCCGGGTATTCGTGCGTACCGCCTGGCTGATCACCTGCTGCGTATCTATGCGCTGACTGTCCAGGCCCGCGCCCGCCACCGCCAGCAGACAAGGTATCGGTATCAGCGCAACGATCGTTCCAAACCGTCTCTGCAGCTTCACCATCTTTTACCTCGCTCCTCGCGATATACGCGTCCGCTTCCGTGATGAATTTTACAAAATATCCCTACTGCTTAGCAATTACTATGAGCTAAACGCGGAAACGCGTCTGGATCCCGCTCGTCTTCCGGTCCATCCACGCACTCCAGATCCTTTTCAATCGATACCTTCAAAGTCGAATTGGCCGCCCCGACGTCGAAGTAGAGTCCGAGATCCCCGCCCGTCGCCCAAGCCTGAACTTGCCAGTGCGGAGCAGTTACCAAAACCGTCTCCCCGTCGAAATACGCCCTCGGGTCTCGCCCGCCGGTTGGCTCCAAGACGTACCGAAATCGCGCCTCATTCGGAAATACCACCGCTTCCTCAATCCGTCCGCCCGAAGCCAACTCCTCCACTTCGCGCCGGTTCACCCGCAAACGAAGTGTATTGCCGCGGAATCTGAGCTTCATCTATCTACGAGTGTATCCGCCATTCGCCGGAGTAAATATTGAATCGCTCCCCCCGCACAAACCCGATCAAAGTTACTCCTATCTCGCGAGCCGTCGCAATCGCCAGGCTCGATGGACCACCCACCGTCGCGAGTACCAGCGCACCAGCCATTCCCGCCTTCTGGACCAGTTCGAAGCTGCTTCTGCTACTCAGAAAAAGTACGCACCCGGCTAACGGAACACGCCCGTTGTCGAGCGACCAGCCAATCAGCTTATCGAGCGCGTTATGTCGCCCGATGTCCTCAAACACGGCTTCCAATTCACCTTCCAAACCGATCAGGGCCGCCGCATGAAGACCGCCCGTCAGCGCAAATCCGGCTTGCCCGCTGTTAAGCAGATCGGGCAGCCGCTGGATCAGCTCGGGCGTTACAGTGAAACCATCCTCCCCTACCTGA
Source organism: Bryobacteraceae bacterium (assembly GCA_965277435.1). GTDB lineage: Bacteria > Acidobacteriota > Terriglobia > Bryobacterales > Bryobacteraceae > Bog-105. Next base: position 1,886,572 of record OZ255821.1, read on the forward strand.
GCCCGTTCCGCCAGCGCCTCGATGCTACGCTTCCCGCAAACGCCGCAGCTTGAGCTGACAAACGTCGCCCGTGACATGCGCCACATCTCGACGTCCACCTCGTGCGCCACTTCGATCAACAGTTCATTCGAAAGCTCGCCGCCGATATTGCGTACCTCCCTGACCTCCGCCGCACTCCGAATCACGCCTTCCGAGTACAGAAAACCGAGCGCCAGTTCGCGGTCATGCCCCGGCGTCCGCATAGTCAAAGCCAGGCTTTCGGCGCGATGACTGTCTTTAACCCAATACCCCAACCGAATCTCGAGCGGCTCCTCCACCGCCACCAGATCCGTCACCCGCCGCGCTTGCAGCCCCTCCACACGTTTCACTTGAACCTGCTGCGCGAGCGCGGACGAGATAGCTTTCATGGCTTCCTATCTCCAGCCTCCCACGCCCAGCAGCCCGAGCGCCTCCCTAGCCGCCAGGACAAGGCCACGGTGGAAGAACTCCGTGCAATTGCCAGGCGTTCCGCTGAACTTGCAAAAGGTCGGTACGTCGACCATGCGGAATTCCTCTATGACAAGAATGGGCCGCCCAAGTGCTTCTCGACACATCTGTCCGACCTGCAATCTTGTTTGGGAAACCGGCATTCGAACGGTATATCATTTACAGTGCTGACCGCCGGCTGATCAGCGCGGCCAATTTTTTTTGAGCTCTCGATGTTCGTGGAAGGATAAGTCGGTCCCGAGACTGGCCAGCGGCCCAGTTCATCATTATGCCACCTAAGTGGTGGCAGAATGTAAGGTAGGTTCCAAGCGGTGAATTCTGCCAATATTCAGATCGGTCAGTGGCTCGGCCTGCAGGCTCCTGCCACCGAGTCCGAGATTCTCCGGATAATCGAGCAGCGTCTCGCGCCCTCTGTGATCAAACGTCTCGTCGCTCTGGGTCTTAAACGGTCGGAGCTAGATGAAACCGTCATAGCCTCTCGCACGCTTCAGCACCGCCGCAGTCGCGGCGAAAGACTGACGGCGGAAGAATCCGACCGCGTACTTCGTATGATCCGCGTCCTATCTGCTGCCGAAGCAGTTTACGGGAGCCGTGAACGCGCACTGGCGTGGCTGCGGAAACCGCTCACTCATCTCGAGGGAAGAGCGCCTCTGTCGCTTTTAAAGACCGACACAGGCAGCCGGATTGTGGAAGAGCTTTTGGTCCAGATCGATGAGGGAATCTTCACTTAGTTGATCCTCTGGCGAATCAGCCGTCATCGTGATCTTACTGAATTTGGCGGCCTGAAAGCCGCCGGACGCTGGCACTATGCGGGCCAGCCAGTTGTTTACGTCAGCGAAAATCCGGCATCCGCGCTTCTCGAAGTCTGCGTCCACACTACTGCCAGTGATGTACCTCCCGACTTTACTCTTCTCCAAATCGTGGGACCCGACTTCGAAACTGCTGCGATAAGAACTACCGATCTTCCAGACGACTGGCCGGTAAGACTTGAAGTTACTCGCGATTTAGGAACGCAGTGGCTTCGCAAGACTGAGGGCGCTTTGCTGCGGGTTCCTAGCGCCATAGTCCGGCACACGGCAAACTTTCTTTTCAATCCGTTGCACTCCGATGCAGCGAAGTTTCAGATTGTAGAAGTCCTGCAATATCCGTTCGACCTTCGCATCAAGCATTAAAACGAACCAAGCGAAAACATTGAAGAAGGATATTCAAAAAATAACAGGAAGAAAATGACTCTGGCCCGCAGGTTCCCAGCCCGATTGGTTGCGGGGGCAAGATTTGAACTTGCGACCTTTGGGTTATGAGCCCAACGAGCTACCTGACTGCTCCACCCCGCTCTTAAACTGTAACAACCGCCACCCTGCCCGGTCAACCTTCAGCCGCCTTTTTCGCCCCATCCTGGACTATTGGCAAGCGACTCCTGCAGTATAAATAGTGTCATAGCTTTGGCCCAAAAATGGCAACACCCGGTACCACGCGCAAGCGTCCTTCCACCTCCTCCCGCACTCTGCAGCGCACATCGGCCGCTCGTCCCCGCCTCGATCAGCCCGATCTCTATCTCAACCCGCACCTCAGCCTGCTCTCCTTCCAGCAGCGCGTCCTCGAAGAGGCGCGCGACCCAGCCACCCCGCTGCTTGAACGCATCAAATTCCTCTCCATCCTCGCTTCGAACATCGACGAGTTCTTCATGGTCCGCGTCGCCGGTCTCTGGCAACAGATTGAAACCCGCACCGCGGAAATCAGCATGGATGGCCGCTCTCCTACCGAGCAACTCGAACTCATTCGCCACGCCGTCAATAACATCTCGCTCGAAATCTACAGCCTCTGGCGTGACACCCTCCTCCCCGCACTGCGCGACGAAGGCATCTTCATTCTTGGTCTCCACGAACTCAATCCCCAGCAGAAAGTCGCCGTCGATGACTACTTCCGCCGCATTGTTTATCCCGTGCTCACGCCTCTCGCCGTCGACCAGAGCCGTCCCTTCCCGCACATCTCGAACCTCAGCCTGAACATCGCCGCCGTCATCAACAACGGTGACGAGATCGAACGCTTCGCCCGCATCAAGGTCCCTGATTCCCTGCCGCAACTCGTTCCCCTGCCGCCGCAATCCACCGAACTCGCCTTCGTCTGGCTCGAAGACGCCATCAAATCCAATCTCCGCCTGCTTTTCCCCGAGATGGAAATTCTCAGGTCCGACATGTTCCACCTCACGCGCGATGCCGAACTCGCCATTCAGGAACTCGAAACCGACGACATTCTGGAAAGCGTCCAGGAAGCCATTTGGCGGCGCCGTTTCCGCGATGCCGTCCGCCTGCAAATCAATCCGGACATGCCGCAGCGCCTCGTCGACATCCTCACAACTAACCTCGAACTCGATCAGAACGAGGTCTATCGCTGCGATGGCCCGCTCGATCTCGGACGCGTCCGCGCCTTACTCAACATCGAGCGCCCCGCCCTAAAAGACAAACCGTTCGTGCCCGTCACCCCCAAACAATTCGCCGCCTCGCCCGCCAGCGAAATCTTCTCCGCCATCGCGGAGAACGACATCCTCGTTCATCACCCCTTCGAATCCTTTCAGCCCTTCATCGATTTTCTGCGCGCCGGCGCAGAGGATCCCAATGTGCTTGCCATCAAGATGACGCTCTATCGCGTCGGCCGCAACTCACCCATCGTTGAAGCGCTTCTCGACGCCATCCAGAACGGCAAGCAGGTCGCCGTGCTGGTCGAACTCAAGGCCCGTTTCGACGAAGAGAGCAATATCGAATGGGCCCAGAAGCTCGAACGTGAAGGCGTCCACGTTGTCTATGGATTGCCGGGCCTCAAAGTTCACGCCAAAATGGCCATGCTCGTCCGCCGCGAAGGCGAAGCCATACGCCGCTACATTCATCTCGGCACCGGCAACTACAATCCCGTCACCGCCCGCATCTACACCGACCTCGGTCTATTCACCCAGAACGAAGAGATCGGCGAAGATGTCAGCGACCTTTTCAATCACCTCACCGGCTACTCGGCCAAGACATCCTATCGCAAACTGCTCGTGGCTCCGCACAGCATACGGAGCGGCTTTGAGCGTCTGGTTCACGCCGAGATGCAGCGCCATAAAAACCATGGCGATGGCCATCTGATCTTCAAGATGAACGCTCTCGAAGACCCCGGCATGGTTCGCCTGCTTTACGAAGCGTCGCAAGCCGGTGTCGAGATCGATCTCATCGTGCGCGGCGTGTGCATGCTCCGCCCGGGCTTGCCTGGCATTAGCGAAACGATTCGCGTCCGCAGCATCCTCGGCCGCTTTCTCGAGCACAGCCGCATTTACTACTTCCACAATGGGGGCGATGAACTGATCTATGTTGGAAGCGCCGACCTCATGCCGCGCAACCTTAATCGCCGTGTCGAAGTCTTGTTCCCCATCGAGAACCGCCGCATGATTCGCCGCCTCCGCGACCGTGTTCTTGAAAAGTATCTGGAAGATGAAGCCGGCGCTCGCATCATGCAACCCGATGGCAGCTACACCCGCACGCCACCCTCCGGCAAAAAACTATTCAGTAGTCAGTCGTGGTTCGCCCGCCACGAGGCTTAACCAAGGTCTCTGATCTATCCTGCTCTTGGAGGACACTTTTGCCCGAAGGCGTCACCGCTCGGCTATTTGCCATCTGGATTCTGTTCGCCGCAGCCCTCCCAGTCTCCTTTTCCTGGTTACAATCGGATGTCAAACCGGGTAGCGGCTTCGCAGTTTTCGTCAAGTTGTTGGCCGTTATTCTAACCGCGTCCACGCTGGCCGCAGTGCTCGTTTTCTACTTTCTGAAGCGCTGGCGCACCGCCGCCGAGCGCCTCGAAAACTTCGTCGTCGCGCTACCCTCTACCGAGATCACGCTCCCCGAATATGAACCGGCTGAACTGGGCCGTCTCGCCCGTAGTCTGCGCGCAATGGCTGAACGTGTCCGCGTCGTCATGGATCGCGCCAACCTCGAATTGTCTCGCCGCGAAACCATCCTCTCCTGCATGGCCGAAGGCGTGCTCGCCGTCGATCGCAATCTCCGCGTCATCTTCTGCAACGACGCTTTTGCCCGCGCCTTCACCCTCCGCGTTCCCTTTACCGAAGGCCGCATCCTCTACGAAGTGGTGCGCGAACCCCTCATCCGCGACATCCTCGAACGCGTTGTCAGCAGCGGTGAGCCCGAGACCGATCGTTTTCAGCTGCCCAGTGCCGCCGGCCGCTGGTTTGAAGCCCGCGCCCTCGGCTTCAGCGAGCAGCCTCGCCAGGGCGGCGTCATCGTGCTTCACGATGTCACCGATCTCGAACGCCAGGAGCAGGTCCGCAAAGACTTCGTAGCCGATGTATCTCACGAGCTTCGCACCCCGCTCGCCGCCATTCGCGGTTACGCCGAAACCCTGCTCGACGGCGCTCTCGACGACCAGGAAAACAACCGCAAGTTCGTCGAAATCATCCAGTCTCACGCCATCCGCCTCAACAACATCGCGTCTGATTTGCTGATCATCTCCGAGCTCGATAGCAAGGTTCCACCGCCCATCCCGCTCGAAAAGGTTTCCCTGCTCGACGTCATTCACGCAGCGGTCCATTCCGTCGAACAAAACGCCTCTCTGCGCGGCGTGCGCCTCAATACCGCCCGCTGTGAAGATTGCTCCGTCGTCGGCTATCGTTTTCGTCTCGAACAGGCACTTACTAACCTCCTCGACAACGCCGTCAAATTCAATAAGCCGCAAGGCGAAGTCGCCGTCGAATGCGCCCCCGCTGACAACGGGCAAATTCGCGTCGCCATCTCCGACTCCGGCATCGGCATTCCAAGTGAAGACCTCAAGCGCATCTTCGAACGCTTCTACCGCGTAGATAAGGCCCGCTCCCGCCCCGCCGGCGGCACCGGACTCGGCCTTCCCATCGTCAAAGAAGTCGTTGAGCGCATGGGGGGAGCCGTCACTGTAGAAAGCCAGCTAGGCCGCGGCTCGAAATTCATCATTCTCCTGAACGCCGCCGACGAGTCCTAGTCAGGCTGTCCGCCAAGTACAATAGCTGGTGGAGTTTCGCAACCATTTCGTTTGCTATTGAAGTAGAGAACTCCAATCGCTTCCGCTCATGGCTCCGATTAAGGAATACGTTGCTTCAGAGCCGCGAGCGCAGCGACCGGAGTTGCATCGTGTGGTAACGTTTTGATCGCGACACTGCACTAATTCAGGCAAAATGCGAGTCATAAGCAGTCTTGTGTCTATACCTCTGTGGACAGTGCTGTCGTTAACAGGTCCAGTTTCGGCGCAAACTCCACCTACACCAAATCCCGCCCCAGCTCCTCCGCCACGCGCTGCCGAGAGTGGAAATCAGCAGCACCGCGTTGGCGGTTTTGTTCCCGGCCAAAAACGCCCTCCCGGCGATCCCGCCCAGATCGCCCACGGCAAAGTGCTCTTTGAAATCAATTGCCGTGGCTGTCATGGCGCCGATCTGCGCGGCGGCGACTTAGGCGGTCCCAATCTGATGCGGTCGCAAGTAGCGCTTAGCGACCGGGATGGCGAATTGATCGTGCCGATCATTCAGGGCAGCCGCCAGAAAATGGGCATGCCCGCCATCGGCTTGAATACAGCTGATGCGAAGTCGGTCGCCGCTTACGTGCGCAGTGTGGAAGAGACAATCGGCCAACAGGGTACGCCTCCCTCGGCCGGTCGCGAAGCTCCCAGCATCCTGGTAGGCAACGCCGCCGAAGGCCAGGCTTTCTTCGCCGCTAAATGCAGCGGCTGTCATTCGGCTACTGGCGATCTGAAAGGCCTCGCTTCCAAAATCTCCGACCCAAAGACTCTACAAACCGCCTGGGTCGCCGGAGGCACTCGCGGCGAACTCTCCGATGACACACCGGGCGCTCAGAACTCGCGCACCGTAACCACTACTGTGACCCTGCCGTCCGGTGAAAATGTCGAGGGCCAGCTTCTGCACATCGACGACTTTCTGATCAGCCTCAAGTTGTCCGACGGAACGGAACGCTCCTTCGAACGGACTGACGGTGTTCCCAAAGTCATCATGAGAGATCCCATGAAGGGCCACCGCGATCTCTTCCCCATCTACACCGACAAAGACATTCACGACGTGACCGCTTATTTGGTGACCCTGAAATGACATCGAAAAAACTGCCGGCATTTTTCCTCCTGCTCGCGCCGGCCGTGCTTCTGGGACAGGGCAAAGGAGTAGCGCCGGCTGACCTGTTAAAGCCACTCAAGGACTCCTGGCCCACTTATAACGGCGACTACTCCGGCAAGCGTTACAGTGCGCTTACCCAAGTCGATTGTTCCACCGTCAAGCATCTGACCCTGGCTTGGATGAGTCGCGTCACTCCGGGCATGGACACGGGCGGTGAAGGCAGTGGAGGCCGGCGTAACCAGGAAGAAACCAATGTGATTGTGGGCGGCGAAGGACCAGGCGACATCGCCATCCACGGCGGCTCCATCAAAGCCTCCGTCCTCCAGGTAGACGGCACCCTCTACTTCACAACGCCCGATAACGCCTGGGCCATGGATGCGCGCAGCGGGCGCGAACTTTGGCACTACTTTTGGAAAACAAAAGGCGGCACGCATATTGGCAATCGCGGTCTCGGAATGTGGAACAACTACCTGTTCATGGAGACGCCCGATGATTTCCTCGTCTCGCTCGACGCCAAAACCGGCAAGGAGCGCTGGCACAAGGTCATCGCCGATCTGGATCAAGGCTACTTCTCCACGCCGGCGCCGGTAGTCGTGGGCAATCACGTCCTCGTAGGAACCGGCGACGACATCGATGCTCCAGGCTTCCTGCAATCCTTCGATCCTGAAACGGGCGACTTGCAATGGAAGCACTACACGGTTCCCATGGAGAAGGGCGATGCCGGTCTCGACACCTGGGCGAGCCTCGATGCCGCACGGCATGGCGGCGCACAAACCTGGATACCTGGCGCTTACGATCCCGAGACGAAGCTCTACATCTTCGGCACCGGCAATCCCACGCCCGCCTTCACCACCGGCACCCGCGGCGAGGGCGACAATCTCTTCACCTGCGCCCTGATCGCGCTAAACGTCGACACCGGCAAAATGGCCTGGTATTTCCAGACTTCGCCGCACGACATGCACGACTACGATTCCGCCCAGACACCCATCCTGGTGGACGCCATGTTCCAAGGCAAGATGCGTAAGCTGGCGTTGACCGCCACCCGTAACGGCTACTACTTCACGCTCGATCGCGTCACCGGCGAGCGCCTGGTAACTACCAAATACGGCGCATTGACGAACTGGGCGAACGGGTTGAACAAATTCGGCGGCCCCCGGCACGATCCCGGCAAAGACGCCACCGTCCCTGGCTCACTCGTCTCCCCCAATTCGGACGGCACTGTGAATTGGGAGCCACCCGCCTTCTCTCCGAAAACCGGTCTCCTGTACGTCGCGGAGCACAACAGCTATTCGATCTTTTATCTAACCGACACCGATCCGCGCGGCTCCATGGGACTCGGCGGCAAAGAAGAAGCCGAGATCGGGTCCGGCGGTAGTTCACTCACCGCCATCGACTACAAAACCGGAAAGATCGCCTGGAGACATCCCTACTATAGCGACGGCGGCGGTGGCGGCGGCGTGCTGGCAACGGCCGGTGGACTCGTCTTTGCCGGCGATGGCGCGGGCAGCCTGGTCGCCCATGATGCCGCTACCGGCAAGCCCATCTGGAACACGCGCATCGGCCATGTCACCAACGCACCGCAAACCTATTCGCTCGACGGCCACCAGTACGTCATCGCCGCCACCGGCACCGCCCTCTGGTCCTTCATGCTTTATTAGCAATCTCGATGCAACGAAAAACCAGCCTGCCATCCCGTTATCTCGCCTACTTCGCTCTATTTACCCTCGCTCTCTCTGTTTTTGCTCAGGAAAACCCCATGGATGCAGTTCTGCACCAGTTGGAGCAGGTACACAAATTCTCCGGCGTCAGCATTTCGCCCGACGGACGCTGGGTATCTTGGGTCAGCGGTCCAGCCGGTTCCACAGCAGAGTCGATTTATGTCTATGACTCGCAGGCCAGGGGAGCCAAGCCAAAGCGCATCGAAGCGGGCAATTCGCTAGAGAATACGGGAGCCTCAGGCATCGCATGGTCGAGCGACAGCACGCAAATCGCCTTCTTGACTCACCCCGATTCCGGTCAGGACCAGATCTACCTGGCCACTCCAGGCAAGAGCACAAAGGCAAAGCAACTCACCAATTTGACTGGCTACGTCACGCATCTCCAATGGCTGCGGAACAACAAGCAGATCGCCTTCCTCTATGCCGAACACGGTGGCGGCGCAGGTCCCTTAGCGGCCGTCCCCGCGCAGACCGGCCTCATTGGCAGCGACATCCACAATCAGCGCCTCTCGACCGTGCAAGTCGAGTCCGGCGAGGTTCATCAGATCACGCCGGCAAATCTAAACATCTACGAATACGACTGGTCTTCTACAGCAAACCAGATCGCCGCCATCGCCGCACCCGGTCCCGCGGACAACAATTGGTGGACAGCAAAGCTTTACACCGTTGCTGCCGATACCGGACGCATGACCGAAATCTACGCTCCACCTGCAGACCGGCAAATCGCCGCGCCCCACTGGTCTCCCGATGGCAGCAAAGTAGCGTTTCTGGGCGGCCTGATGAGCGATGAAGGATTCGATGGCGGCGACATCTTCGTGATCCAAACATCCGGTGGCGAAGCGCGCAATGTGACCGCTGGATCGAAGGTCACGCCCACTGGCATCCGCTGGCGCAGTGAAGACAAGCTCCTCTACACGGAGGCTGTCGATGGCGGCGGCGGAATAGCCATGCTCAATCTAAAAACCGGCGTCAATGAAGTCCTCTGGAAGGGATCGCAGGCCCTTCATGAAGACGGCAATTTTCCCGACCTGAGCATCGCAGCCGATGGAGTCACCAGCGCTGCTATTCGCAGCACCTGGGAGCAGGCGCCCGAAATCAGCGCGGGACATATCGGCGATTGGAAAGCCATCACCAGCGAAAATGCCGGGCAGAAAATGATGTGGGGCAAAGCGGAAAGTGTGCTCTGGCAAAACGGCGAGTATCGCGCACAAGGCTGGTTACTCTATCCGGCCCACTTCGACGCCTCCAAACGCTATCCGATGGTTGTCGAGATTCACGGCGGCCCCTCCAGCGAGCGGTCTGCGTCCTGGCCTTCCGCGCACTTCGACATGTCCGTGATGGCCGCGGCCGGCTACTTCGTTTTCTTTCCCAATCCGCGAGGCAGCTACGGAGAAGGCGAAGCGTTCACGCGCGCCAACGTCCAGGATTTCGGCGGCGGCGATCTGAAAGACATTCTGGCAGGTGTAGATGCTGTCGAAAAGAAAGCTCCGATTGATGACGCCCGTATCGGCGTCACCGGTTGGAGCTATGGCGGCTTCATGACCATGTGGACCGTTACGCAGACGAACCGTTTTCGCGCAGCCGTGGCGGGCGCAGGCATCGCCAACTGGCTCAGTTACTACGGCGAGAATTCTATCGACCAGTGGATGATTCCGTTTTTCGGCAAGTCGGTATATGACGATCCGCAGGTCTATGCCAAGAGCTCACCGATCACCTACATCAAACAAGTAAAGACGCCCACGCTGGTCGTCGTAGGCGAGCGCGATGGCGAGTGCCCTGCGCCCCAGTCTTTCGAATTCTGGCATGCCTTGAAGGCACAGAACGTTACCACCGACCTGGTCGTCTACCCGGGTGAAGGCCACTCGTTCCGCGATCCGAAAAATCGGCTCGACGTAGTAAAGCGGACGGCAGCCTGGTTTGATAAATTTCTACACTAAACCAGATCTTACTTCTCTCGCGCCAGCCTCAATTCATCTTCGATCTCGTAAATGCGATCCTTGATCGGCTTTTCGGGTTTACCCGCCTTCGTCGCTTCTTCGAGCTTGCGCTTCTGCAACGCGAGCCTTTTTTCAATCGCCATGATCTCACCGGAAACAGGCGGGGGTACCGGAGCCGCCGCTTTCTTGGCGCGAGCCGGACGCGGCTTGGCAGGCAAACTCAATTTGACGCCGAACTCATCCCGCAATTCTTTCTGGATCAGCAGAAGCTCATTGGCAAGTTCGTTAAAGCGGCTGATCAATTCTTTCTTGGCGGCGCCATGCAGCTTCGAAATATCTTGCTTGGCCTGCCGGTATTGTTCGAGGGTATTGGGCATCGTGCGATTCACTGAGTCGTTCGTTCGCTGAGTGTAGCAACTTCCCCTTACCTCTATCCAACCGCCAGACCCGGTCGCCAGAACAACTGCCGCCGCAACAGTCGCCGCGGCGTCTCATAAGCCTGCAATCGTCTAGGCCCGGTTTCCGCGCCGCACGGACTCGCAATCGGCAGCCACTGGCTGATCGACGGCTCAGTCACCCCATTTGGGATCGATCCGTTCTGCATCAGAACCTCATAGTTCAGGGAATAAACATTGCGCCAATAGTCAACGGTCACTTTGGCAGCGTTGAAGCCAACCGTTCTCGAAACTGGCGTCGTGCCGCTCTGCTGGTAATGATAAATGTCCAGATAGTAAACGCCGCTAAGCGTCGACAACACATAGATAAACCCAGTAAATTCCACCGCTAGATCCAGATAGGTCGCCTCCGCCGTCTCCGTTAAGTTCAAAAAATACTTCGAAGACTGGCTCGCAAACAGCGGGTGAGGATTCGCGCCGATATCGACTGCATGAATGCGATTGTTGCCCTGCTCGAGCACGAGCACCACCCCTTCCGAAGTCAACGCCGTCGCCACCGGATTCCCGAAGAGTCCAGGCCTCGATCCGCTTCCGGCGTGCAAAGTGGCCAGCAGGCTCGTCGATGCGTCGACATCGCTCATGGGCGACATCGGAAGCTTGATCGTCTCGAGCTTACCGGTAGCCGAATTGATACTCACAGCCGCCCCGGAGGGATGCAGCAACAGATCGTTACAGGGCAAATTGAGCTTGCCCCATGCCTGATTGCTGCGCGGGCTCGTAAAGCCAGGCAGCGAAAGATTCACCTGCCGCAACAGATTATGACCATTGCTCGAATCCAGATAAAAGTTCGCATGGGGATCGCCGGTCGGGCTGTAGATCAGGTGTGAGCCGCTGTCGATGGCGCAAGGAAGTTTGGCATAACCGCTCTGCTGGTCGCCATTCGCGCTCGGAATCGAAGCCATCTGATCGAGCAAGCCACTGCCACGCGAAGCGCAAGTGGCGCTTGTGTAAGAATTCCAGTCGTATCCAATGTCGCCGGTTGCATAATTCGCACTGATCCCGCGAAACTCGCACAACTGTCCCGGCTTATTGGAACAGTACTCGCCACCGGGCGCTGCCGGCGCGCTCGCGCAAGCCCACACATGATCTCCATTCGAACCAATCGTAGTTTTCTGCTTGTGCAGGTAGACGGTTTGCGGATTGATAGGCAATTTCAGCTCGGTGATCGCCAGGCTCGCGCTCAAACCCGCCGCGCTGCTAGCCCCGGCATTCGGGATCTTCCCGGTTGTCCCGTGACCGACCAGCGTTCCTTGCGCGGCCGTCGCCCCGTCACTGGCATAAAAAGCAACCGTCAAGACAATCGTCCCGCCATACGGCAAGTTCGAAAAAGTAGCCGAGAGACTCGCCCCGGGCTGTCCGGGTACCGTCAAAACTTGAATACGCGGTGTCCCGCCGTTCACCACCGCTGTCACCTTGTAGTACGCTGCCGCAGCGGGAAACACCGGGCCATTCTGCCCGTGGTGCGTAGGATCAGGCTGAATCGTCAGACTCACGTCATGCGTGGCCGTGAGTTGATCTACGTACGTCCAAGGTGAGAGCACCACCTCACACGCTGTTTCCGCCACGTTTGCCACCGCTACCAGCGCGCCTAAAGCCTGCAAAATTGGCCCAAGAATCGGCACCGTATCTTCAAAGGCGTTCCCCAGTTCGCCTGTCGTGATAAAGCTCGTCACCTGCTCCACAAACGCGGTAATTTCTGGCGACGGATTGGAGAGCAGCGTCTTCCAGAACGTCGTGAAAAATGTTTGCGGATCGGCTTTCGTGGCGATTTCGCTCGCAATGAACTTCACCACCGCCGTAATAAACGGGACCACCACAACTTTTACAAATAAGTCCAGCTCTAAGCCGAGCCCGAAAACCAGCAGCACCATCGGCAAGCTCAAATTGAAAATCGTGGTTAACGCGATCCCCAGGCCTTCGGTCTGCTGAAAGTGATGCGACCCGTATCCCAAACCGCTAGCCAGTATCGCGGCGCTCGAGGCGTTCTGCGGAAAGTCAAAGCTGATGTTGACCGTCGACGACTCGACAGGGATTCCGAGAACAGTCAACTCCGGCTTTATGTAGCCGATGTAAATCGTGTCGGTCGGATTCGGCAGATCCACCGGCGGATTGATCGTGATACTCGGCTGTTGGGGAAGGACATTGCCGGCTTTTGAAAATTGCAGATAGAGCCCCAACCAGCGCGAATACCAGTTGGTGAATGCAAGCGTGACGTTTGCCTCGCTGCTGGATGCGATCGTCACGCTGTACCCGCTCTGCTGCGGCGTAAAGTTTTTCAGCGCGAAGTTGATGTTGGAAGTCTCGCTGCGTGCCGCTTCGGCCTGTGTCTCAAATACGGCGCCATCGTGCCGGAACCAGATCTGCCCGAGCAAGTCGTCGTTGGAGGATGCTGTTCCGGCGCGATGCGTAATGTCTGAACCGAGAGTGGTATCGTTCTTAACGCTGCCAATCGCCGACGCCATCAATTGCGCCAGATGCGGCTGAATAGCCGGATTCCATTTAGCATCGTAAAGAATCAAACCGGTGTTGTTGCCTTTGGTGCTTTTGATCGGCACGCCGTTCTGGTCGGTATACGGAACCAGCGTGGCCCAGCCATTCGAGTTGCTGACCGTCGTCGCTTGCTGCGGCATCGCGGGTCCTGCCATTCTCAGATCTCCCACGACATTGATCAAGTCGCCGATATCGGTCTGGATATGATTCGTCTGAATATTGGCGGCGGACTTCCCTTCCGCCGAAAGCGCTTCGGGATGATAGTTGGCCAGTGCCGTTGCCCAATCTACCGGGCCCAGATGTTCCTGCTCGTCGAGCAGATCCTGTAATGTCTCCGCCGCCGGTTGCCCATAAAGATGCCGCTTTGCCGACATCGCGATCGGCTGGCCCGCCGACACCTTTCGACTTGCCAGATGGAACGCATGCGCATACCCGCTCAATGGCGGTATGGCGTACATGGCCGACATGCTCCATTCGCCGGTCGTTGCGTTCGCATCCTTGATCACGTAAGCGGCTTGCAGGCTATCGGTGGACGCCATAGCTTGTTCGACCACGTGCGTTATCGCGCTATCCGGCAGTAACGCCAGAAACTTGTTTCGCCTCCTGCCGGCCAGCACCGCCGGATGCGCTGGATTGACAGCCTCAAGCCGGTACTTCGTCCCCCCCAGGACAAACTCATAAGTAGCGCCTTCATGCGCCTCATGCGAGAAGTCAAAGAAGAAAGTGCGCGCTTTGTGCCGGCCACGGCGATACGCTCCTTCGGCCGTAGAGAGCAGACCCAGCGCAGCGGCCGACGTGGTCGCGCTTCGCAGAAAGTGACGGCGCGATGGTTTCGCCCACACTGTCAATCGCTCGATCTCTCGCTGGGATCGAATCTTCGCATCTTTTCGCATACCTCAACTCCTTAACGTGATCTGGGCCGCCGGACAGCGGATCTGGTGTCATTCCAATTCGTGTCGAACGTACTTACTGAACACGCTGCTGTGGGAGGCGTCGCGGCTGCGTACGTGCCGAACTGTCCGAACGCAACTGGGCTGATCCATCTGCTCCCGTTGTCCATTGCGGGTCCGCATCCAGCCGGAGAATTGCCGTTCGCCCCCGGATACCGCCTGCCATCCGGACAGATGGTTAAGCCATTCGAAGGCGGCGCTGCAGTCGGTTCCTTGTATGCCGTAAATATGCAGTCGGGCGCGCCGGGCGTGTTCCAATAACCCGGAAACACGGTGTGTCGTCCATCCAGCACAAAGTAAATCCCCTGCAATCCCGCAAAATCGACGAACGCATTTCCAAACGAAGCATTGCCGGTGATGTTGGCCGCCGATAGATTCGCTCCCTGCAGAAACGCACTGGCAAAATTGATTCCAGCTATCTGCGCCTTCGCGAAATTCGCGCCCACCAAATAGGCGTTGCTAAAGTTTGCGCCGGAAATCGTCGCACTCCCGAAATCGACTCCTGCCAGATAAGCCCCCGCGAAGTCAGCGTTGTTCAGCGCCGCACCGGTTGCCGAGGCACAATTGCTGGGAGACCAGGTGCCGCACGGCGCCGCAGCGTTTAGTGGCGCCGAACTGAAGAAGTTCGCGTTCGCGAAATCGGCCGCCCCGATCTGTGCCTGCGATAGATTCACATTGCGCAGGAACGACCCACTTAGGCGAGCTGCCGGAGCGCCCGCTTTCTCCTGCAGGAACGCCCCGCTCAAGTTCGCCTGATCCAGGTTCGTGTTGCTTAAATCGCTGCCATAAAGCACGGCGTTTGTCAGATTGGCAAATCTCAGACTCGAGCTATTCAATCCAGCCCCCGTCAGATTGGCTCCACTCAAATTGGCATGATCGAAAGACGCGCCCTGCAGTGTAGCTCCCGGCATCTGCGCCCCTGACAGATTCGTGTACGAGAAATTGCTTGAGCAGCTTCCGTCGTCGACCACCGTCGCGTTTGTAAAATCGGCACTCGCGAGATCCGTCAGATGATTCGCATCCGCACCGGAGAAGTCGACACAGGTCAGAATCGCCGACACAAACTTAGCGCTCGTCAGCGTGGCGCCATGGAAAGAAACATGGCTGAGTCGCGCCCCCGAAAAATCGGCCTTTTCAAAATTCCATTGCGTCAGCTGCACGTTCGAGATCGCTGTATTGCGCAGTCTGCAACCGCTGCAGTTGTTATTCAGAATGCTGTCGTATTGCCGTCCGAGAATCGAATCCAAAGGTGTCAGAAATAGCCTCTCCCCCGGAAACCCGTTCGGAAACCCGTAATCCGAAGTGGTTCCATTCAGGCCGCCATTTTCGTACCACGTGGCGAGTACGTTATTGCCCGCGTGAAGAAATCGCGTATTTGTGATCAGATTCAACGAGGGGCTGTCCAAATCCGCCAACCGTTTTTCTTCAGTACCCGAGGCGTCATAGTCAAACGAAAAAATCGCGCTTGCCTGCGTCTCCCCGCTGCCCTGTGTCAGTTCCGCTTCTCCGTCCTGCAGAGGATCGGTCTGCGGCCCCACTACCCACCGGAACGCCACCGTATACGTCGACCTTCCGATGAACTCGTTCTCCGGTACTGAAGTCCCAAGCGTCAGATAATCCGAAGCGCTGCCATACGGGACCGTCTTGTCCACCGTTAATGGAAACGTTCCATTCGCGCCCTGCCCTTGCGTGTCGATGAACATGTAGTTTCCTAGATCTCTCAGCATCGTCGCTTGCGGATTGCCCGCACAGTTTCGCGAGACCACCAGCCAGTACTTGGGCGGCGTCTGTGAAGGATTGAGCTGCGACGAATACCAGCAGCCGGTGTGAGATCCCAACGACTGCACCATCGGTTGCGCCGAACCGGGAGCTTTCGTGTTCGGCACTGGCAATTGAAACAGCGAGTTGAAGTCGAAATGTGAACTGGCATAGTCCGCATACAGTTCGCCTACCGGAATGCTCGGAAGAGCATAGCTCACGCGCACCGCGCCCTGCCGGTTGTGCTGTCCCGGATCATATAACGGGTTGGGAACCAGCGCCCAAAATCCTGGCCGCACCGTTCCATTGGCATTCACCAGCGCTGCGCCCTGTGTACCAGCAGCACCAACCACCACACGCTCTGGCTTCTCGACCGAAGCGTCGGAAACCGAAACAGTCACAGTATAAAGACCGCTTTCCAAAACACCCCGCGCGCAGCGCTGACCTCGCCGCCCGTTTATTCTCATCACCACGTGATTGGTCGACAACTCCGACAACGTCACCAGGAGATGGGAAGCAGTGCCATCCACGCAAACTCGATTCAACCCTTTCGCGAGTTGATACCGTGCCGTCTGAGTAGTCGACGTGTCCCAGTCGAGCAAAATTGCCTGACCACTCTGCGCCGTCAATTCCGGATCATCCGCGAAAGCACGCGAGTGAAGGTCTGCCGCTTCAGCAACGACAGCCAGTAGACACACACTCCATAGGCAGCGGAATATTCGCGTCAACATTCTCGAATTCTCTTCTTAAAAATCAAAATCCAGCAAATCAAACGTCAGCGGCATCGTGTCATCGAACGCACAACTCCCCGAAGACTTCAGCAGCAGCGGTTTGCCTGCGATGAAATCATCCTGTTCGCTCTCCACGCTGCCCGAGTACGTCGCTTCGCGTGTCATGTGATCGAACACAAACGGTAACCCATGTGCCCCGAGGCTCGAAGGTTTATCCATCACCTGGAAATGGAGATGCGGCGCATCCGTGTTCCCCGAATTGCCCAGTTTGCCGAGCACAAATCCCCTCTGAATAACCTGGCCTAAATGCACCGTGACCGAACCCGGCATCAGATGCGCATACATGATGTACCGCCCTCCGCCAATGTCCACAATCACGTGATTGCCGGCGGCCGTAGCCGCCGTCGCATCCGGCGGGTTGGCGCCCGGCACTTCGTTCTTCAGGTTCCGCACTACCTCCACCACTTTTCCCGCTGCCGCCGCATAAACATCCACTCCATAAAACGGATAACTCTTTAGGTCTTTCACGTTGCCCGTATAACCTCGCCCCTGCGCGTCCAGTTGCACGAAGTCAATCGCGAACATTTCAGCCGGTTCCACTCGCCCGTTGATTGGGCTCAGCACTCCGCGATGTGGCGTGATCTGCTTGCAACAGCCATTTCCATCCAGCCAGCGCGCGCCTTTCAGTGGCGGACTCAGACGAACCGGCTCTGCCGCGTTCACCGTCACAGGCTCGTCGATGGCCGTGTAGCTTTGCGTTGCGCCTTTCTCCGCCGTTTCCGTCACCGTGACCCGGTGCGAGATGTGCGCCGGTACGCTGCGCCGGTCCGGGTACGTCACGTCAAAATAAACCGCACCCGCCTCGCCGCCCGCGAGCACACGCACATAGTTGCGCTTATCTAAAGTACTCGGAAAATTAAACGGCTGCGCCTGCGCCGTGACATCCTCATTCAGGATCGTCACAACTTGATTGCGGCCCGTCCGGGCATTGTCATGATCGGGATCGACCACTTCAATCGACACGATCGTCATCGGCCTGGTCGAGTGATTCGTCAGTTGAACCACGTACGCCAGGTGAACTAAACCATCGGTGCCCCGAACCGGGTTTACCGGCCCAAGAATGCTCCAGATGGCCGGAGACAGCACCAGCGGATAACGGATTCCATCACCCGCTGTTTGCGGCGCATAGAACTCGGCCAAAAGAGAGAAAGACAGCAGGATCGAAGTAAGTAAAGCAGCCACTCGTCTGCGAGTGTAAGGCAAACAGCAGCGTAGAGGGAATAGATCTATTCTGATCGCGATGTGATTTTCATCTGATCGGCTAGGCGTCTCATTCTAAACACTCTGCGGATTTGCCACACGCCCTAAAAAATCAGCTTCATCGCCAGCTGCAACTGCCGCGACGAGCCCGAATCGCCCGGAGGAAAGCGCGTACTAGTAATCACGCCCAACGTAGATTGCCCCAGTGTCGATCCAGGCTGTCCGAAGTTCGACTGGTTTAGCAAATCAAATCCGTCTGCCCGAATTTGCCAGCTCAGCCTCTCGGTCAACTTGGTGTTCTTCACCAGCGCCACATCCAGGTTGATGAAACCGGGACCGATAATCGTATTCCGTCCCAGGTCGCCGAACGCCGCGCCCTGATTCACCAACACTGTCGTCGGATTCCGAATGTAGCTCACGAAAGCCGCGTTCCCATTTAGCGCCGGTTCAAAGCCCGTTTCAATCGCTCCATTCACACTCGGCCGCAGCGTCTGCGCACCAGTGAACGACGTGTTCGTCGTATGAAAATTAATCGGGTTCCCGCTCTGCACCTGCTCGATCAGCGAGATCTCCCAGCCTTCCACCAGGCGATTTCCCTTGAACGGCAGATCGTAAATCCCGCTCAATACCCAGCGGTGCCGCGCATCGAAATCCGACAGCCCGCGATCGCCCCGCAGGTTGTAACTGTCCTGCACCACCAGCCCCTGCACGTTGCGTGAATTATCGTCAATCGACTTCGACCACGTGTACGAAGTGTTGAACTGCAGCCCGCTCGAAAACCGCTTCTGCAGAGTCAGCCACAAAGCGTTATACGAGGAATTCCCGACACTCTCATAGACCACAATAGTGCCGAGCGGCAGACCCGGGTCAATCGGGCTTGCCGCTGACAGCGCCCGGTACGGCCGCGCTCCGTTGACCGGCTGGTTGTAATTGCGGGCGATGTTGAGATCCGTCCCTTTATTCGCGAAGTAGCCCGCCATCAGTCCATAATTCGCCCCGAGATCCTGCTGAATATTGAAGTTCCACGATTGGACCTGCGCATTTTTGTAGTTGTGCGCCACCGAAGTAGGCGCAACACTGCCGCCCGCCTGCCCAAACGCGTTCTCAAAGTTCAATCCCGTGCCTGATGTCGTCACGTTTACCGGAAACGCATACGGAGGATTGGCCGCCAGGCCCGACACTAGCCCCGTAATCGGCTGATCCACAAAGATCGCGTACGCGCTGCGGATCACCGTCTTGCCGCTCTCGAACGGATCCCACGCAAAGCCCACGCGCGGTTCAAAATTCAACGCGCTTTGCTGATACGCGCTGCCCGGCCCTCCGCTCTGGCCCACATGCAGCAGCGATGCACTCGCCGGATCGAACACCACAAACCGGTTCTCCGCTTCCGTCGGCGTGCCGTTCCAGTCGTATCTCAGCCCCAGGTTCACCGTCAAAGTCCTGCTCACTTTCCATTGGTCTTGCACGAAAGCGCCCATCGCGTTCACGTTGATGCGCGCCGCGCGGTTCGAGTTGTTCGCGGAAAACGCATTCGCCTGATCGTTCAGGAACGATGTCAAGCTGGCAAAGCTGAAAGTTCCCGGTGTGAATGAAAAGCTATCGTTGATCACGTGATAGAACGACGGCCCAAAGCGCAAGTTGTGATTGCCCCGCACCCAGCTCATGGTGTCCGACAAAGTGATCGTGTCGTCTCCGCGCCCTTGCGGAAAGCCGCTGATGCCGCCGAACTCCGTGGTCCCGTTACCAATGTTGATCTGTGGCAGCCCGATCGCCGTATTCACGCCGCTGTCGATTCCGTAATCCGCTGCGTTCAAAACGTTCTGTGGCGCGAACACAATGTGAATCCGGTTGAAGCCGGCTCGTGCTTCATTCACCAGCGTCGGCGAAAATACGTGCGAATCCGTCAAGGTCAGAAGTTGACGCCAGCCCTCCCGCGTATCTCCGAATCCAGGCAGATTATTCCCGTCTGTCACGGGCGGTTCGTTCCGCTGATCATGCTGCATGGCGTAATAAGCATTGAAGCGGTTCGCCTCACTGAAGATCTGTGTAAAATTCGCCGTGCCCTGGTGAATGTTCACCGGCGCTACCGCCGACCCCGTAAAAACGTTCCCCGCCGAGTTCGCGCCCGGTATCAGCGGAATTAGCTTCTCCACCACCGGGCTGTACGATCCCGCTCTCTGCGCCGCACTCAAAACCGGCGTCGCCAGCGGTACGCTTTGTCGCTGCACCAGCCCTTCATAGCTCAAAAACAAAAACGACCGATTCCGTCTGATCGGACCTCCCCCATCGGCGCCAAACTGATTTCTTCGGAACGGTGATTGCGCCACGCCCGACGGGTTGGTGAAGTTCCGCGCATCCATCGCATTGTTGCGAAAGAATTCATACACCTCCCCATGCAAGTCGTTCGTTCCGCTCCGCGTCTCGATATTGACAATCGATCCTGAATTGCGCCCATACTCCGCCCCATACGTCGAGTTGTCCACCCGAGCCGATTCCACCGTGTTGATCGTAGGCTGAAACGTGATCTGATTCTGCGCCATGTCGCTCATGTTCACGCCATTGATCTGGAAGTTGATTGAATCCTCGCGGCCGCCCGCGGAGTTAAAGGCAAACGAGCCCTGCCCGCGCAAAGGCGCCGTTAGAAAACCGTTCTGCGGCGGCGTAACCGAACCTGGAATCAGTAGCGCCAGATCCACAAAATGCCGTCCATTGAGCGGAATCTCCTGTACCGTTGCCTGATTCACTACGGTGCCAACCGATACCGAACTAGCCTCCACCAACGGCGCAAGCGAACTCACTTCCACCACCTGGTTCGAAGACGCCGGAGTTAACGTGAAGTTCTGCGTCGCCCTGCTGCCCACTGCCAGCGTTAGTGCGTTAGCCACTTGCGATTGCAGCCCGGGCGCCTTCACCTCTACTCGATAGCTGCCCGGCTGTAGCGAAGCTAGCGAGTACAGACCAGCACTGTTGCTGGCTACCGTGTGGCTTTCACCGGTAGCAGGATTACTGATCACAATACTGGCATTTGCAATCACTGCGCCCGTTGCATCTGTCACGGTTCCTTCTATCGTTCCCGTCGATTGCGCCCAAATAATGCCGGGAACGATCAGCAGAACCGTCAGCCACTTGCAGGAAAGAGAAAACATGAGACCCCTCTTAAATAGGAAACAGCAGACAGGGCCGCTCGCTCGATCTTAGCCCATATAGGCCGAGCACGGTGCGACCATGAAAACTTCCATATGCCGTCACGTTTCTCTCATCGCAAATCGATTACGGCCGCACTCCTGCTAGCCAACCCTCTACTTCTTGCGGCCGCCAGCCAGCCGCAACCAGACTGGAAAGCGTTCGGCACTCCGATCCGGGCAGCCAAGCCCGATCCCGCCATTGCCGGCGCTCTGCGTGAGGTCTCGCCGGTTCAAATTCGTAAAACTATAGAGACCCTGGTCAGCTTCGGAAATCGCAACACACTGGGCGGCATGGAAGGGAATCCCGCCAAAAACGGCACTCCTACAGCCGCGGACTGGATCGAGCAGCAATTCAAAACCTACTCTGCCGCGTGCGGCAGCTGTCTCGAAGTGAAGCGAGATACCTGGACAGAACAGCCCACTTCGCGCATCCCCAAGCCCACCACGATTACCAACGTCTACGCCATCCTGCGCGGTTCTTCCGATGCGCAGTCCAAACGCATGAACCTCGTGACCGGACACTACGACTCCCGCAACACCGATGTTCTCGACTTCAAAGGCCTCGCACCCGGAGCCAACGACGACGCGAGCGGTGTCGCCGTCAGCCTGGAGTGCGCCCGCGTCTTGAGCAAACGAAAATGGCCTTCTACTCTGGTCTTCGTTGCTGTCGCCGGCGAAGAACAAGGACTCAATGGCAGTCGCCACCTGGCGCATCTCGCCAAAGAAGAAGGCTGGCAACTCGAGGGCGTACTTAACAACGACATCGTCGGCGGCAACACCACACCCGGCGACCGCCTCCAGGACAAAACCGCCGTTCGCGTCTTCTCCGAAAGCATCCCTGCCAAGACTTCCCCGGATCAGCTCAAGCGCATTCTCATGCTTGGCGCTGAAAGCGATTCGCCCTCTCGTGAACTCGCCCGCACCCTCTCCGATGTAGCACGAACTTACACACCATCCAGCCTCAACGCCGTTCTGGAATTCCGTCGCGATCGCTATCTGCGTGGCGGCGATCACACCTCCTTTAACGCCGAAGGTTTCCCAGCCGTGCGCTTCACCGAGTGGCGCGAGGATTTTCATCATCAGCACCAGAATCTCCGCACAGAAAATAGCATCGAGTACGGCGACCTGGTGAAATTTGTCGACTTTGCCTATGTTGCCAAAGTGGCTCGCTTGAATGCCGCTGTGCTCGCTGTAACAGCCTCTGCCCCAGCCCCTCCGCGCCATGTACGTATCGCGACCAACGCGCTCGACAACAGCACGACTTTACAGTGGGACAGCCCCGAAGCCGTCCCGCCCGGTACTCGCTATGAGATCGTGTGGCGCGAAACATCCGCCGGCAACTGGCAATTTACCTCGAACGCCGGAGACAAAAACACTGCCACCCTGCCCATCTCGAAAGACAACGTAATCTTCGGCGTCCGTTCCCTCGATGCTGCCGGCCATCACAGTCCAGCCGCTATCCCAGAATAAAAAACCAGAGTAAGCAACCCGAGGAAGCAATCAGAACAGCGGCTTCGCAGCTCGCACACTTTTCGCCGCCCGCTTACCGGGAGGGCTTGCCTTCTTCACCGCAACCTTCTTCACGGCGGGCTTCTTCCGGTTCACACCCAACGAACGCTCCAGCAACTCTTCGAGCAATTTCTTCTCGGAGGGCAACACTACCTTGCCAAACTTTTCCGGCCTTTTGCCTGCGAGCGCGCGCATCTCTGCCAGCCAGCGTAACGATTCCGCCGCCGGATGATCGCCGATCTCCTCCACTAGCTGCAGGGCCGCTTCGAAGTCCGGTATCGAACGATAATTAGCCAGCGCTTCTTTCAAATTCCCCTGCTCCCGGTGGCACTCCGCCGCTTTTCGAAAATCGCCCACCCCTTCGTGGCAAACCGCCTCAAGCTTCGCCTGGCGCTCCGGCAGGCCCTGTAATATCTCCAGCGCCGGTTCGAAACGGTGATTCTTGATCAGCAGCTGGATCGCGCGCTGCTGCAGCCGCTGCGTTCTAACAACTCGATCCGGTAGATCGAGCGCTTCATAGAAGGGCGGCAACACACTCGTAAGCAGGACTGCGTTGTGGCTGTTCACCACTTGCGCTTCCAGCTCCTCAACCCAGCCCTTCGAGCGCGCGTCGATTTCGACCCTGATCCACGCCTCCATCTCGCCAAGTTTTTTCGGAAGGCTCTCCGCCAGATCCAGGAGAGCGTTCAGGTGTCCATCGCCCGTCGCTCGCTGCACCCGTCCGATCGCAGTGAGCACCGTGGACAATCCGGGCCGCCCCGCATATCCCGCCGCGCGAGCCGACTCGAGAAAAAAATCCGGCCGCCCCAACTCCGGCGCGAGCCTTGCATTGCGCAATCCCAGCAGAAAACAAACTTCCGCCAGCGTCAAATAAGCGGCATTGCGCGCGGCCGCATCCACCACCGCCGCCAGCGTTCCGGGTCGTCCCAGCAGTGTAATAGCCTGTTGCGCCCGCGACCACGCCACGTCGGGCCTAACATCCACGTATTGCCGCGCATCCAGCTGGCAACGCTGCACCCGCTCCTCCAGATCCAGCTCATCTTCCTCAAGCGTTTTCAGCAGCGCCGACGGAATGCAAGAGGCCACTCCATTTCCAAATTCTCCGCCATTCAGAAACGTCGTGCTCTCTCGCACAATCTCCTCGGTCGGGTCGATATCCACCCAGAACAGCCGCTCCGTCGGACGGCTTAACGCCACCCGCAGTTGATCGATTGCCAATCGCCGCCGCAGCCTCTCGACATCGTTCCAGGCATACAGCCGGCCATCGTTCTTGATAATCCGCTCCAGATGCCGCCCCGCATCCAATACGCATACCGAATGGAAGTCGAGCCCCTTCGCTTCCGATACCGTCAATACAGCCCGCCTCGCTTGTTCCGGTATCTGCGCCGGTACTTCGTCTTCAAGCGTGATCAGCGCCAAACCTTCGCGCGCCGATAGCGAAACCAAAAGTTCGTTCAATTCCGCTCCCTTCGCCGCGCTGCAGTACAAAACCTGGTCGGCCGCATCATCTTCGATTTCGGCGTGCCCGGTCCCGCTCGGCCGCTCATGCTTTTCCAGGTGCGAGTAGAGCCCCCACACTTGATTAACTAGCGTGGCGATACGGTGCGGGCTCCGCAGGTTCGCTGAAAGCAGATACTCCGACGGCGTGCTCAAACGCGCATGCAGCAGGTCGCTCAGCCAGCCCCACTCAAAATCCGTCGGACGCACCGTCTGCGCCTCATCTCCCGCCAACAGAAACGTCGCAGGCGTGCGCCGCCGGCTGTTGATTCGCCCATTCAGCTCCACCAGCAGAAATGCCTCGAGCGGCGTCAAATCCTGGCACTCGTCGACCGCGATGCAGTCGAACTCGAACATCGCTGGGTCTACCTCGCCCTGGTCTGTCCCCGTCCCGCTACTCCGCAGCCGCTCCATCGCCCGCCATGCCAGCGCAACTTCTGGAAAATAATTTTCCGCCAAATTGCCGGTGTTCAGCTTTTCCAGACGCGCCACCGCATCCAGAGCCGCTGCCACCGCCGCTTCGCCCAGGTATCGCGTTCGTCTTTTCCGGTACGCTTTCGCCGAAACGAGCGGCCCTTTGCTCGCCGTGAATCGTCCTAGATCCAGCGGCAGCGCATCACCCGCCAAATGCGCGTACAACTCGTCATAGAGCGCCGTCTGGCTACCTGCCCACGGCCCAAGACTTCTGGCGAACGGTGCCAAATCCCGCAGAAATCGCCGCTTCGCCTCGCGCTCGACAGCCGCCTCTCCCGCCCCTTGGAGACCCAGCACCTGCCGCACCAGATTCGGAAACGTCACCACATGAAATTGTTTATGCGACGAGCAAAAACGGTCGAAGTACTCCCGGGCCAGCAAGGCCAGTTCCCGCGAATACGTCACGTACAAAACATGTTCCGCACCCGCTGCATCGGCCGCGTTCAAGAGCGCCGTCGTCTTCCCGGATCCCGGATGACCCTTCAAGAGCCGCACCGTTTGCCGCGACGAAGCAAACTTCAACTGCGGTTGCGTCCACGGCAGCGGCCCGTACTCCTCGCGCCTCAAATCCTGCACCGAAACAGGCAGGTAATGGTTCTCTAAAGATTGCGCCGTCAAAGGCGAATGATCGTCGTGATGCCGGATATCCCGCAGAAACAGCGAGCCGTCCGGCACATTCGCAAACTCCTCAGATTCTTTTAAAGGAATCGCATTCTTGGGCGCCCACCAGGCGTAAAAGTGGCTTCCATGATTGCCGCCCAGGCGCGAACGCCGCCAGCCCCGGTTTACTCCTTGCGTCGCTTTGTAATGCAGCCGTTGCGCATCCACGCACAGCCGTTGCAGCAGGAACGTCGCGCGCTTTCCAATCGCGTCTCGTCCGTGCTCGGACAACTTTTCTAAAAAATCCTGATGGCAGAACAGCGCGTTCGCCGCCCTCGCTGTCCCAAACGTCTCCATCAAGCCAAGCTGTCCCGTGGTGGCCATCATTTTCAGAATAGCGACCTCCTGGCCTCCTTCGATGCTCTATAGAATGGAACCACCCACCCGGCCAGGAAACATCATGAACAAATTGCTTCTCTCGCTTTTCGTAACCGGCGCAACGCTCGCGCAACAGCCGCCCGCGCCGCCCTCGGTCCCACCGCCCGCCCCAAAAATACAGTCGCCCGAAGTGCAGCCCGGCGGCCGCATCACCTTCCGCTATTTCGACCCGTCAGCCCAAAAAGTGTCCGTCAACATCGAGGGCTCCAAAAGCCCCTTCCCCATGCAGAAAGACGCGGCCGGAGTATGGACCTTTACCTCTGAACCCATGCCGCCCGATCTCTATGGATACAGCTTCGATAGCGACGGCGCTCATCGCCTCGATCCGCTAAATACTCAAATCAAACCCAACCTGCTCAACTTGAGCAACGTCGTTCACGTACCCGGCCCCACACCTCTCGAATGGGACGACACAGACATTCCGCACGGCACAGTTCATCACCACCTCTACCGCTCTGCAGTAGTCGGCGATAACCGCGACTTCTACGTCTACACCCCGCCTGCTTACGATCCGAAAGCCGCCACTCTTTACCCGGTCCTCTACCTGCTGCATGGTTTCAGCGACGACGCCAGCGGCTGGACTGCGGTTGGTAAGGCGAATCTGATTCTCGATTCTCTGATCGCCGCGGGCAAAGCCCGACCCATGATAGTTGTTATGCCCCTCGGCTATGGCGCTCCCGAAATCGTTCAGCCCGCCGGGCCATCCGGCAGTCGTTTCCAAGACCCTGCCTTACGCGAAAGAAATTATTCGAGGTTTCAGGCTTCTCTCATCGATGAGGTTCTGCCTTTTGTCGAGCGCACGTACAAAGTCGACACGCGGCGCGAATCCCGCGCCATCGCCGGACTCTCCATGGGCGGCGCTGAGTCTCTGCTCACCGGCCTGAATCACCTTAATTTGTTTTCTTACGTCGGTGCTTTCAGCGCTGGTGGTCTCAATGCCGATTACCCCCAAGCCTTCCCCCAACTGAGCTCCTCCGCGAACGCACAACTCCAGCTATTGTGGGTCGCCTGCGGCACCGAAGATCGTCTGATCACTCCCAATCGCGCTTTGGTCGCCTGGTTGAAATCGAAGGACATACATGTCACGCCTATCGAAACACCGGGCATGCACACTTGGATGGTCTGGCGTCGTAATCTCATCGCTTTTGCTCCGCTGCTCTTTCAAAACTCCACCAGCGCACCGGGTGTAACCGCCTCTAAATAGAAAAACGGCCGGAGAGCAAACCCCTTCCGGCCGTTCTTGGCTGACTCCTTTGAAGTGAACCGACAAGGACAATTCACTCTATCTCCGCTGCCGCACGGGCGCATTCTGCTCGAAGAAACCTCCTGGTATCAGCACGGCTTATGGCCAGCCGAGCATAGGCGCTGGTGGTCCGTCGCCATCGTTCACCACATCCACGCACGAATGCTCGAACACATCCGCACATTTGCCTGTTCGCCGGCGAATCAGCAGCTCGTTGAGGATAAGGCCGGCTTCAACCGTCTTCAAGGCCGACGTCGTCCGCCAATAAAAGCGAGACACGCGGCATACGCAGCGCTTCGAGCAGCGGAACAAGTTGAAAATCTTCAATCTGAACTGCCCCATACAGTGGAGCAGTTAGAAGCGCACAGGACACGGCTGCGCGCGCCTCAGTTTCCGGACCTGCGGGACTTAAGAACGGAGTTGCGGCGCCCCACCGGCTTGCGCGAACAAAAGCTTTGAACTCGCGCGGCGGTTACGAACGCTGGCGAGCACGCCCGTAAGCGGCAGCTCGGAAGCAACTGAAGCTGACTGACTTCCCGACAGAATGCGGACTCCCGATGCGCAACATTTGATAATTGCCGATGAATGAGAAGTTGATCAGTCCTGCTCCTCACTTCCCAATACAAAACGTAGAAAAAATTCGGTTCAGAATATCCTCGGCCGTGGTCGCTCCCGTCACCCCGTCGATGGGCCGCAGCGCCGCATACAGATCCAGCAGCAACATCTCATGCGGCATCCCGAAACCAACCGCTCGCCGCGCATTCTCGATCGCCTCCGCGCTCTCCCGCAATAATCCTTCATGCCGCAAGCTGGTCAAGCTGCCGCTTTCCGGACTCGCCAGTCCGCCCGGCGCAAGCCGTTCCAGAATCGCCGCCCGTAGATCCTCTACACCCGCGCCCGTCACCGCCGAAACCGGCAACAAATTAGCCGGTAGCCCGTCATGCCGCCCCAGGTCTGCCTTGTTGCCCACCAGCAAAGGACGCCGCTCACTCAACCTCGCCAATAACTCGCGATCTTCGAGTGCCGGCTCGCTAGAAATATCCAACACCAGCAATGTAAGATCGGCATCCGCCATCGCCCCGTAACTGCGCTCCACTCCCAGCGACTCCACCAGGTCATCGGATTCGCGAATGCCCGCCGTATCCACTAGTCGCAGCGGAATGCCCTGAAGCGCCGTGTTCTCCGAAACCAGATCTCGCGTCGTACCCGCCACCGCCGTCACAATCGCCCGGTCTTGCTCCAGCAGCCGGTTAAACAAACTGCTCTTCCCTACATTCGGCCGGCCCGCAATCGCCAGCGTGAATCCCTGAAACACCAGCTTGCCCGCCAAAAAGCTGCTGATCAGCGAACGCAGTCCGTCCGCCACAATGTCCAGACGCCGCAGAATCTCTTCCGGCGGCGCAACGCTGATATCATCTTCCGCGAAATCGATCCCGGCCTCGAGCAGCGCGATTAATTCCAGTAATTGTTCCTTGGCCGGACGGATGCGCCGCGAAACGGACCCTTCCGCCTGCTGCGCCGCCACGCGCGCCTGATACAGCGTTGTCGCATCGATCAATTCCCGCACCGCTTCCGCTTGCGGCAGATCGATACGGCCATTCAGATAAGCACGTAATGTAAACTCACCCGGTTCCGCCAGTCGTGCCCCAGCCGCTACCGCCCGCTCGACGCAGAATCGCAGCACCACCGGCGAACCATGACAGGAAATCTCGACTACATCTTCCGCCGTGAACGAGCGAGGAGTCTCGAAAAAACTGACAACCACCTGATCGATCACCGCGCCCTGCTCATCCACCAGTTCCGCCAGTGCGCTCGACCAGCTGGTCCAGCGCGCTTCACCCGCAAAGCGCAGAATTTGTTCCGTGATCAGCCGCGCGCGAATACCGGAAAGCCGGACCACTCCCAATCCGCCACGGCCCAGAGGAGTCGATAGCGCAACGATGGTGTCGAGCGTCTTCACCGCGGTCCTGCTCTAGCGCGTGCGACTACCGAGCCGCGACCGCAACGGAGCGACAAACACACCCTTCCTTCCGCAACTTTTTGCCCTACTAGCGCGATCCGCGATCCCCACCACTATAAGGCCGTGCAGGACCACGCGGCGGACGAGTATTCCCCCTCGCATCACCACGCCGCCCCTCAAATCGATCGCCGGCGCTGTTCCCGCCGCGAAACGGTCCGCGCTGAGCTTGCGGAGGAGCCGGAGGCGTCGGCATATCTGCCGGAACAATCACCACCGCGCGCGATGGCCCCACGCCCAGGCTCTCGCTGCGCAGCTCTTTCTCTTCCCGCAGCGCCAGATGAATCACCCGTCGTTCCCGGCTAGTCATCGGGTTGAAGTGAAATGGCGTATGCGTTCGCTTCACCTTCTCGGCCGCCGCCAGAGCGCTCATCCGCAGTTCTTCCAACCGCAACAGCCGATAGTCGTTCGCATCAAACGAAATCAGCGAATGATCTTCTAGCGGCAGCCGGATCGCTTCCATCGAAAGATGCTCGAGCGCCAGCAAAAGCTCCGCGCGATTGGCCAGCAGCAGATCCACATCCGTCCCACCGAACACCACCATCACTTCCGGATTTTCTACCTCCGGATGCGGGTTCTCGATCGAACGCAAATCATACGAAACATCAAACCCGGCGTGACTAAGAACGGGCGTTAAGAATTTTTCCAGAATCGGCCGCAGGGATTCGACAGTATATTTCATGCAGTCTATTTCTTAACTGTCCTCTTAACAGGCGCTTTGCCAACCGGAGGCTTCGTAGCCGGAGACCTCGTCACCGCCGGTCCGGCAGCGGCCGCGGGCGCAGCCGTGGGCATAAATCGGTTGATAATCAATTGCTGCACGATTCCCACCACATTGCCGGTTAACCAATATAGTACAAGTCCAGCCGACGCGGAGTAGAACATGAACCCAAACATCAGCGGCATGAACATCATCATCTTCTGCTGGTTCGGATCCACGCCCGCCGCCGGCGTCAGTTTCTGCGACCCGAACTGGGTCGCGATCAGAATCAGCGGCAACAAATGAATCGGCAGCGTCTCCGCCGAAGAAAGATCGGGCACCCACAGCCACGGCGCATGACGCAGCGCAATCGCGATACTCAGCACCCGGTAGAACGCATAGAAAAATGGCAATTGCACCAGCATGGGAAGACATCCGCCTACCGGATTTACGCCCTCGGTTTTATACAACGCCATCACTTCCTGGTTCTGCTCGGCCTTCTTCGGATCGCGCATACCGATGTTTTTATATTTCGCATTGATCGCCTGGATCTGCGGCTGCAGCTTCTGCATCTTGCGCGCCGATTTCAGGCTCTGCAAACGGAATGGGAAAAGCGCCAGGTTAATAATCAGCGTCACCAGAATAATCGCCCAGCCATAGTTGCCGGTCCAGTGGTCCTTCACATAGTTCAGCCAGATGAAGAGCGGCTTCGCGATGATTCCAAAAAAGCCCCAGTCTATGATTTGCGACAGCTTCGGATTCACCTTGCGCAGAATATCGAGATCCTTGGGCCCGACGAATAACGAGAGATCGTTCTGCACGCCGCTCGACAAACCCGCGCCCACGAACGGGACCGGCTTGTCTTCGCCCTTCAGCGTGAACTGATCCGAATACGTCCGCACCTCTAACGACGACGAATCGACCGGCAGAGCGACCGCCGCAAAAAAATTGTCCTCAAGACCGGCAAACGTGTAATTGCCGGAATCGGTGATCGGACCGTTCTTCGCGTCCTTCATCGTCTTCGTGACTAGCTTGTTGGTCGTGGCATCGTACCGGATGGTATGCTCCGTGGCCGACGCGTTTCGCACCTTGTTGTCGCCGAATCCCCCGCGCCAGGTCAACAAAGCTGGCACTGGAACCCCGTTCACCAACACACTCGATTTAATCTGCGAAAGATAGCTGTCCCGCAAAAACGAAAACGATTTATGAATGGAAGCCTTGCCGTCTGAATACACATAATCGAGCGTCAAACCGCCGTTCGAAATTTCCGGCTTATATAAAACCGCATTCGGATCGAACGCCGGCTTCTGCCCGGTCAGGTCGAGCGAGAACGGAAGCGGCACATCGTTCGACTCATTCGCAATCACCTGCAACGGCTTGCCCGCGTCATCCTGATACCGCTTCAGGACCCAACTCTTCACCACCGCGCCCCGATTACTGAATACGATGTGATAAAAATCCGTATCGACGTCGGTGAGCACTTCGGCCGCCCCTTCGACTTGGCCCGCGACCAGCGGTGTCTCGGAACTGGCCGCCGCCAGAGTCGCTTGTGCAACCTGCGGCTTCTGCGTCACCTGCGCGGACTGATTATCCGTCGCCGGCTTCACCGGCTTGGGGCCCGGTGCTGGCTTGAACAAATATTGCGATACCAGCAGCACCAGCATCATCAGGCCGAGTGCAATCGGCAACCGCTTTTCTAACGAAGGCGGCTTGGGCGTAAGGCCGCCCGGACTATTCGACATAAATGGATCTCACTTCATCTTCAATCTTTTTATCTGCGTTCATCCGTGTTCATCCGCGGCTAGATTTTGTTCTTCATCGAACAGGATCGTACCCGCCTTCATGAAACGGATGACAACGCCCCAACCTCTTCACGCCGAGCCAAATCCCCTTCATCGCGCCATGCTTCGCTACGGCTTCAAGCATGTATTCTGAGCAGGTTGGATAGTACCTGCACGCCGATGGCAGAAGTGGCGAAATCACCAGCTTGTAGCCCCGCAACACAATCACTATTGCTCGTTGCATCGCGTAAATAGCCGGCCCACTTCACGGCAGAGATCTTCAAAGGGCGCGTCCAGAACACTACGCCTGGGATTAAACACGATGGTCCAACTGCGGGGCAGATGAATTACTTCCGCACGCACCGCTTCGCGCATCCGTCGCTTGATCCGGTTCCGTTTCACCGCTTTGCCTAATGCCCGCGGCACGGTGAACCCAAACCGGGATGGCGTCGGATCTCCCGCAACCGGGAGACAAAAAGCAGCAAAATATCGACTTGTCATACGGACACCGGCGGAATAGATCTGTCGAAACTCCGACGACCGGAGTACACGCTTGGCTTTAGGAAGCGACACCAATTCCTACGCAGCAGAACCCAAAAGGTTCAAGCAAAGAAAACTCTACTTATTCGCTGCGCGCACGGCTGGCTCATCACTGACGGTGAGCTTATGTCGGCCCTTTGCGCGGCGTCGCGCGAGCACCGCCCGCCCGTCCGCTGTCTTCATGCGGACGCGAAACCCGTGAGTCTTGGCGCGTTTGCGATTGTTCGGCTGAAACGTACGTTTTGGCATACTGATCTCTCTTCTTACTTTGCTGGACTAAGTGCGGACGCACTACGGCGAAACCACAAACTGCAAACCTTTAGTATATGCCAGAAGGCGTCGACCCTAATCTTCTGCCAGATGGTCGGGTGCTCACAGCAGTTTGCAGAGCCACGACCGCTGCCGGGGAGTGGTTTGATATTGCTAGTTTGCCACGAGAAGCCGCGCAGCTTGCATCAGAAGGTAATTGCGCTCCGCGAGATTCACTGTTTTGCCCGCGGCCGCGCGGTAGTATGCCACTGCTGCTTGCGAATCGCCGGCCATTTCCAGCAGGTGTGCACGAACCGCATCCATGCGATAGTGTTCAGCAATTCGCCGGTCCCCCTTGAGCGCGTCCAGCAGATTCAAACCCTCTTTCGCGCCCTCCACCATCGCTGCTGCGATTGCGTGATTCAAGATCACCATCGGATTGTCCGACATACTTTTCAGCAAATCGTACAGCGTCAGGATCTGAGGCCAATCCGTATCTTCGGGGCGCTCGGCTTCATCGTGAATGGCCGCTATCGCCGCTTGCAATTGATAGGGCCCGACAGAGCCTTTCGGCAGTGCGACCGAAAGCAGTGCCACCCCTTCCGCAATCTGTTCCCGGTCCCACAGCGCCCGATTTTGCTGCGCGAGCGGAATCAATTCATCGTTTGGACCGGCTCGGGCAAGCCGCCGCGCGTCGGTCAACAGCATCAGCGCAAGCAGGCCGGCAATTTCCGTATTTTCGGGCTGCAGCCGCAGGGCCATGCGCGTCAGGCGTATACCCTGGTGTGAAAGATCGGCGCGCCGCAGGTGTGGCCCTGAAGTAGCCGTATACCCCTCATTGAAGATCAAATAAAAAACGTGGAGCACCGAGCGCAGACGCGCCCCGCGCTCTTCGACATTAGGCATTTGGAATGGAATGCCCGATGCCTTGATGGTCTGCTTCGCCCGGCTGATTCGCTGCGCCATCGTTGCTTCCGGAACCAGAAAGGCATTGGCGATCTCAGACGTCATTAGACCGCCCACGGCGCGCAGCGTCAAAGCAATTGCGGAGGAAGGTGTAAGGGCCGGATGGCAGCACATAAAGAGAAGAACCAGCGCGTCGTCTTCGAGTGGCGCAGCGTCCAAACCTCTCTCGGACACACGCGCCGCCTCCTCTACCACTTCCGTCTCGCGCCGCCTCCGTGCCGTTTCGCTGCGGATACGATCCGCCATCTTTCGAAATGCAACCTGCGTCAGCCAGGCGCGGGGATTGTCGGGAACTCCGTCGCGCGGCCATTGCATCACGGCCGCAATTGACGCTTCTTGCACCGCATCCTCAGCCGCATCGAAGTCACGAAATCTTCGCGCTACCAGCCCCAGCACCTGTGGAGCCAGTTCTCGCAACAGTTCTCCCAGCGGGCGATCCGATGACTGTTCCCCCCAATTCACGATTCGCCTGCCGGTGTCAGAGTCCCAAGTCGTTATGGCTGCCAAGCACCTGCCTTACTTCAATCGGCATATTCGCCGGTTTCCCGCCCGCCCCGGGCGCGGCCGATGCACGGGCAGCAATCTGGTACGCCTGCTCGGGACTCTCTACGTCGATAACCCAGTATCCGGCAAGAAATTCCTTCGATTCCGGGAACACGCCATCCGTAACCGGCTCTCCGTTATTCCCCGCCCGAACGACCTTCGCCTCTTGCGGCCAGGCCAACCCCTTCGTGTCCACAAAAACACCCGCATCGTGAAGCTCCTTGTTGAAGCGCTGCATAAACGCGACGTTCCCCTGCAGATCTTCTTTCGACCACCTGGCGTACTCATCCCAGGCGCCCTTTTTGCCATGCATCATCAAAATGTATTTCATATGTCCCCTCCGTCCGGCTCTGAACTCTGTGCGCGCTCTACCGATTGCGGAGCGTGGATCACCCACTGCCGGACCTCGATTGGCATATTGGTCGGTATTCCGCCGGGTCCCGGCGCGGCGGAAATTCGGCCCGCAATCTCGTAGGCCCGCTCCGGCGTCACTACTTCTACAATCCAGTACCCCAGCAAAAATTCCTTGGATTCGGGGAAGATGCCGTCCGTGATTGGCATCCCATCCTGCAAGCCGCGCACCACCTTAGCCTCATGCGGAGCTGCCAGACCTTGTGTTGCCACCAACTCACCCGATTCTGCGAGCTCACGGTTTAGCCTAATCAAAACGGCCATATGGGCCTCAATATCTTTCTTGGACCACGCCCGGTATGCATCCACTCCTGCCTTGCCTCCTGACATCAGCAATATGTATTTCATGTCTCTTGCTTCTCCTGTTTCACGCGGCCTTTTGGCGCGTTCATTGGGTAGTCGGAGCCGCCTCCCAGGTTCTCGACATGCCCCCAGGAAATTTTCTCTACAAAAAAGTTGGGCAGTCCGCTGTCGATTTCAAACCTCTTGCGCCGACCTGTCTATGGAGGCGCAAACATGATTACCGAATCCGCGGTGGACGTCAGTCAGGACTGGCTGGTGGCCTGCGGCCTGCAAGAACAATTCATGGAAACCCCGCGCGCTAAAACGCAAAGGCTCACCTACCATGCCCGCTGCCGGCAGATGCGCGCGCTCTAGGTGATTGCTTCCATTTCGTGCCGCGGCCCGACCGCCGCGTTGCGGTCGCCGTCGCCGACGCCTCCGGTAAAGGCTTGCCCGCGGTCACGGTCGGCAAAGCGCACAGACCGCCGGAGAACATTGTCGAAGCTGCCTTTGCGGCGCTCGACGAATTTTCAGGCGACAACCAAACCGACGACGCAACCATACTCGCCGCGCTCGTTCACTGACAAGACTTTCGGGAGAAATCAAATGGCAAGAGTTTCACGGCCCCTAAATAAGCACTTCCACGCACATCTGGAGAAGTCTCCAGCTAAAGGAGGCTGGACCTACGTCGTGATGCCGGACTCGGCTGCATTCTTCGGCACTCGCAGGTTGGTCAAGGTTCGTGGCGCCATCGACGGCCATCCATTCCGCAGCTCGTTCATGGCTCTCGGAGACGGCAGCCATAAGCTGCCTGTCGCAGCTGATCTCCGAAAAAGCATCGGCAAGCAGGAGGGCGATACCATCACTATTCATTTGCAGGAAAGAATCGGAGAACCCGTTGTAACTCGCGCCTCATCGAAAGCAGGACCTGCATCGCCCCCGCAAATGCAAACTTACCTGGCGAAGCTCCCCCCAAGTCTGCGCGCACAAGCGCTAAAGCTGCGCGATGCAATTCGCTCGGCCGCGCCGCAAGCTGTCGAAAGCTTCGCTTACGGCATGCCGGCCTTCGCACTCGATCAAAAAAACTTTATCTGGTACGGCGCCTGGAAGGACCATCTCAGTCTTTATCCACTCAGTGACGCCACTCGGCGTGATCTTGCCGATGAAGTGGCGGGATATGACACGTCAGGCAAGGGGACGATTCGATTTCGATTGGACGAGGAACTGCCAGCGTCCCTAATCGTCCGGCTCGTCAGGGCCCGCATTGCCGAACTGCAGAAACAGGCAAAAAACCCCGCAAGAACGTCGCGTAGCCGTCTCCAAACAAAATGTCCTATCCGTTTTATCCGCGTTCATCAGCGGCCCATAACTCTCCCTGTCACCGCCAACGCCAAAGGCGATCGAACCGCACTCACCAGCGCGCCCAGATAAAAAACGCTCCCCACAATCAGCGTCAGTTGCAAGCCCAGATAGATCGCCAGAAACATAGCCGCCGCCGACCCCATCACACTCGAAGCCGCATTGATAGCCCACGCCCAGCGCACCGACGCCGGCATAATTTTCTCCAGCAGCGTGAGCCCTGTAGGAAACGGCATGCCCATTGCGAACCCAACCGGACTGATCAACGCCACCGTAATCAGCATCTTGAACGGCAAAGGAAGCGCCACGCCGCTTTCCGCGATCGGCGACACCACCAGCGCCAGCACGATATTCGCCCCAATGATAAAGAGCAGTGCGAACCCCAGTTTCCGCAAATCCTCCCCGACGAAATAGCGGCTCGCCAAACTCCCGCAGCCGCTCGAGAGCAGCATCGAGAAAATGATCACCGTGAGCGCGTACGTCGGATGGCCCAGAAACAGCACGAACTTCTGAATCAAAGCCACCTGAATCACGATGTAACCGGCGCCAATACACAAGAAAAACAACAGTGCGCGAATCGCCCCCGCGTCGCGCGGCAGACGGTGACCCAACACCAGCGGCGGCAGCGCCAGGATAACCAGCGTGGCCAGAATGCTAATCCCGACTAGCGCAAATAACACCGGCAGCGCGGAATTGATTTTGTAGTCTTCCGTCTCATGCGAACCATGCAGCACGAACTCCAGCAGATCCCGCGGCTGCACCGTGTAGAAGAAAAACGGGCGATTATCGCTGATCGGCCGCACGTCGAACGTGTAACTTGCGAAGAAAGCCGCCGGATCTCTTGTCGTCAGGAGCGTTCGGAAAGGCGTATCGAACGCTGTTCCCGGAGTGTAAACCACCTGCATTGCGCTTTTCGCCGCGGTCGCTTGCACCTGCTCGATATCGGCCTGCGTAAACGGATTACGCGAAATCAGAATCGTATCCTGCGCCCCCCACTTGTGAAGCTTATTCAGATCCTCCCGCACGACTGCGATATTTCGCGCGGGATCGGTCTGCCCCATTTGCTTGAGCGCCGTGTAAGCCAGAGCCACCACGCGCAGCGATTCACGCGGCGGATCGAAGCCCCAGCGCGTGAACGCCATCACACCATCCGCAGTCAGATGCGACAAGTAGTCGGAAAAAGCATTGGTCGTATAAAGATTGTTTTCCGAAAGCGCGAATGCGCCGGCGGCAGTCGAAGCCCAGGTATCCACCAGCGTCGCTTGCAAAACTTGATATCGCTCGTTGGAACGCCGCACAAAAGATCGGCCGTCTTCGATCGAAATGTGAACACCCGGGCGCGAGTAAAGACCATGGCTGTAGTACCCATAGCGTTTCTGCATGATTTCGCGCGCAATGATCGGATTGATTTCAACTCCCGTCACATCATGGCTGCCCGAAGCAATCGCGCGCGCGACATCATACCCGCCGCCTGGTCCGATAATAAGGGTCTTCGCGCCTGGCCGCAAATGGTACGGAAAGCTCGGGCCGTGACGCGCCAGATCCACTTTCTGTGAAGGCGTCAAATGTTCGATGTCCAGTTGCGCCACATACGTGTTCGCGTCTCCATCGATCACAATCAACTGCGCGCCGTCAGGCTCTCGCTTCAGGGCAATACGCGAAAAACTATTCCACTTTACAAACTCTTCGTTCGTCAGCTGCTGCCCTTTGGCGTATTTGACGTCGATCACCGGATACTTTGAGTTCAGCGTTATCAGACCGACCAGCAACAGGCCCAGCAGCACCGCTAGTACCCGCCCACCCGACGAACCCGCCAGATGAAACCAGATAGCCGCCGACACGGCAAACAGCACCGCGGCAATCAGAATGGTGTTGGGTCCGCCTAACCAGTCGAGCAGCAGCACCAGCACCGCGCAGCCACCCGCCGCCCCGATCAGATCGAAAAAGTATACCCGGTTCACCCGCCCGATGGTATCTGCGACGACCAGCGACACCACGGTGCCGGAGAGCAGGAACGGAACAGCCGCCACAAAATATGCTGCGATCAATGCCGCTGAGTTCATGTCGGCCCCGCGACTCAGCAAAAATGACAAGCTCAGCACAATGGCAACCGCATTGGCGATGGCCAGCGAGCCGATTTTTTGATACAACGTCCCCGGCCAGCCCGCAACTACGTACGAGAAAACTCCGCCTGCGCCCAGACCGAAAAGCGCGATCGAGATCGCCAGGAAAGCGAAGTGATAAAAGTAAACCACCGAGAACACGCGCGTCAACGCCAGCTCGAGAAGGAGTGTGGCGAGCGAAGTGGCGGCAATTCCGAAATAGATCTGCGGCCAGGGCCGGCGCAGCCCCAAATGTGCGGCTTCTTTGCGCAACGATGTGACGGGAGACAACCTTCAGTTTACGGGAATGCCCGGAGTGGAGCCGATGCGTCGTGTCCTTTCGGCCCTACTCGTCTTCCAGCCCTTTCCAACTCACCTCTAAATAAGGCAGCCCAAGAACGTCGAAACGGGCATAGCAGTATCTGTCTGCGGTTTTCCCACCTGGAAGCAGATTTGCCATCCGCTGTATCCCTTCAAACGAAAAACCAAGTCTCTCCGCAATGCGCCCGCTCGCTTCATTTCCGCTCGAGTGCGTAAGACCGACGCGGTGCATTCCAAGCGCCCCGAACGCATAACGAAGCATCGCATTCGCCGTTTCCGTTGCGACACCTCGACGTTGAGCGCTTTTGCGGACCCAATACCCGGTGTCGCATTGGCGAGCTTGCCAGTCTATATCGTGGAATCCACACCAGACAACTGCTTCACCAGTTTGCGTCTCAATTCCGATGAGCTCGATGGCCTCACGCAACAGGAAGCTCGCCATTACATGGCGGTTGCGAATCTCCATCAGCTCGGCCGTGAACGCGTCTCGATTTTCTGCCCATCGCATCCATTGGTTCAGTTCTTCCCAGGTTTCTGCGACCGCAACAGATGTGATTGCGCCGTCACCAACTTTTTTCGGCCGGATCGTCAAACGCGGCGTGCGGATCGGCATTGGAACATCGATCAGGACTGGACTGGCGACTGCCATGGCCATCCATGATACCGAGTTCATCGCCACTTGATCGGTGCTGATAAAACACTCTTGTCGCCGCTACGTTCGCTCGTTGCACCCGCCTGCAATCAATTGACCAGACCATGGCACTGGCTCTACAATCGCGTCATATGATTAGCCGAGTCCGTGCTTTGTGGTTATCCGTCCTGGTCGGCTTTTTTGCGCTCAGCTACCAACTCTTACCGCAGGATTTCAGCCCGAAGAACACGCCCCAAGTAACAGCTGCGGGCGTTACCTTCGCAACACCTGCCGGATGGTCCGTCTCTTCTAATTCATCCGCTATTTCTGTAGTCACTCCGGAAGGTGATACTCACGTCGTGGTCTTGGACGAGAAAGCGCCCGCCGCCGCTGCCGCCATCACGCAGGCTTGGGCTACTTACAAAGCGGGCTTTACCAGGCCTGTGCGGATTTCGACTGACATACCGGATCGTGACGGATGGACAGCGGGAAAGCAGTTCTTATACGAAACGTCGCCGAATGAGAAGGCGGTGGTAGCAGCGATTGCACTCCGCGCGGGAGACAACTGGACTGTGGTGCTCCTCGATGCTGCCGAAGCAACCATGGGTAAACGGGGAGCTCAGGTCGCGTTAATAGTGGGTAGCCTTCGTCCCAAAAGCTACCAGCGTGAATCGTTTGCAGGACGCAAAGCCCTGCCCCTTACCAGCGAACGGATCGAGACTTTGCGCACCTTCGTCGAGACCTCGATGAGAAAGCTCGACGTGCCTGGCGCCGGCTTGGCCCTGATCGATCAGGGCAGCGTTGTGTACGAAGGCGGTATCGGATTAAAGGAACTGGGCAAACCGGATCACGTGGACGCCAACACCCTCTTCATGGCCGCATCCAACACCAAAGGTATGACCACCCTGCTCTTGGCCAAATTGGTCGACGAGAAAAAGCTGCAGTGGAATGAGCAGGTGACCAGGGTCTATCCCGATTTCAAGCTTGCCGATGCGACCATCACCCAACAGATGGAGATCATGCACTTGATCTGCGCCTGCACAGGTATGCCCCGCCAGGACCTCGAATGGCTTTTTGAGTACAAAAAGTTCAAACCCGCTTCAACCTTCACCCTGCTCAGCGGCATGCGCCCCACAAGTAAATTCGGCGAGGTGTTTCAGTACAGCAACTTAATGGCGTCGGCAGCAGGCTACATTGGCGCGCATGTGTTCGACCCTCAGGGAGAACCAGGTGCAGCCTACGATCGTGCCATGGAAAACCAGATCTTCAAGCCGCTGGGGATGACAGACACCACTTTCGATATGGAGAAGGCTCAGCACGCGGATTTCGGCAGCCCGCACTCCGATGACATCGATGGCCGCACCAAACTTATAAAGATGGTCAGAACTATTCAGTTGTTCCGTTCCGGCCGGCGGGCGGCGTTTGGACTTCTGCGCATGATCTGGCCCAATATGCCCTGCTGGAGCTTCGGCGCGGCAAACTCGCCGATGGCCGCCAATTTGTTTCTGAGGAGAATCTGCTGATGCGTCGTAAACCGCAAATTTCTATCGGCGAAGACGAGACCTATGGAATGGGCCTTGAAGTGAATAAGCACTGGGGCATTCCTATCGTTCACCACGGAGGCAGTCTCTTCGGATACAAGAGCGATTGGATGATATTGCCGGACGCAGGCATTGGAGCCGTGCTGCTGACCAACTCCGATAGGGGCGGGTCCTTGTTGGGCCCGTTAATGCGCCGCTTGCTCGAGGTGGTCTACGACGGTAAACCGGAAGCGGTGGCCTCGGTCGATGCTGAGGTCGCCAATTACCGAACCGTCATAGCGAAAGAACGGGCTCGCCTGACCTTTCCCGCCGCTGAGGACGAAGCATCCAAACTGGCCCCCCACTACGTGAATGCCCAACTAGGCAATATAAACCTGAAAAAATCGGGTGAACACATGGTCTTCGCCTGGGACGGTGGCGAGAGCCGCATGGCGACCCGCAAGAACGACGACGGAACCATCTCGTTCATCAACGCGGATCCGCCGCTCAGCGGCTTTGAATTCGTCAAAGGTGAAAAAGAGGGAAAGCGCGACCTCATTGTTCGCGATGCCCAGCACGAATACGTGTTCGTCGAGGTACATTAGCTTGTTACGTTCGGATTGAACGATGCCACGGGCGGTCACTTGTTTTTCAATTGCCGTGCTCTCGGTGTGTTCCTGCCGCTCGGTCCACTCGCAATGCATCGCTACGCCGGACATCCAAACATCTATCGACGCCTATGCCGCGGCCGCGGCCGGACCCGCTCCGGAAGTGGATCGCAAAGCCGCGCAGAAGAAGGTGCTCGACAAAGCGATCGCTGACCATCCCACAGATCCCTTCCTGCTTGATCGCAAACGCGACTGGTTCGACAACAATACCTCCGCCGGGCGCGAGGCCGCCATCGCATTTTTCGCAGCGCTCCGCGAAAAATATCCCGATCTTCCGGCCGTCACGGCCGAATACGCGGATGTCTTGCGAACGAAAGATTCCGCACAGGCTATCAAACTGCTCGAAGTATCAGAAAAGGCCCACCCGGGCGATTCGTGGACGCACTACAAACTACTCCCGTTTTACGCAGACGGCAAATCTCGTAACCCACAGCGTCTGTCCGAAGAGATCGACGCCTACTTAAAATTGTGCCCTGCTCCCGACAGCCCGTACGTCTATCGCATAATCACCTCCCGCGGCACTCACGAACAGATCGTGCGCCACGCGGGCCTCTTGCGGAGCCGTCTCGAAGCGG
Source organism: Bryobacteraceae bacterium (assembly GCA_965277435.1). GTDB lineage: Bacteria > Acidobacteriota > Terriglobia > Bryobacterales > Bryobacteraceae > Bog-105. The sequence goes on from OZ255821.1 coordinate 1,928,101, forward strand.
CATCCGGTAAACCGAATCAGGGCCTGTGGACCGCATTGTGGAATCTCGAATTCAAGGCCGCCTCACCTGCCGGCCATCCGGCCGTGCGCGAACGCATCCGTCAAGACCTTGCACGCTTCGAAACCCTTCCCGATCCCGGCCAGGAGACTTGGCTGACCTTCTTGTTGCAAGGCCATAAACTTCTGGGCGACAACACCGCAACCGACCGCCTCGAAGCGCGCATTGTCGAAAGATTTCCTGATTCCTCCGAAGCGGAACGCATAGTCACCCAAAATTGGCAGATTGCGCACCCGTTTCCACGCGACGGCAATCACGCCTCGCAACAGGCCTGGTATCGCCTCAGCGCATCGGCCGAACACGCCTGGTACGAACAGTTTCACGACCCAATCCGGCTCTGGCAGCTATTCAATGCAACGGCAGCACTCGACGAGTCCAAACCGGACGAAGTGCTTGCCGTTGCCCGCAAGTACGTCACCGCGTATCACCAGAATCCCAATCGCTTCTACATCGGCAGCCCCATCGAATTCGAAGTGGCCGATGCGCTCATCAAGAAGAAAGCATTGGCTGTCGAAATCCCGGTTTGGATCGATGAAGGCTTTCGGCGCGAGAACAACAGGCCGAGCCGCCTGCTCGGGCGGCCTCGCGATGAACTGACCGACGACATGAAGGCCGACGCCGACCGCCAGATTGCCTCGATGCGGATCGAGCGCGCCCGTATCTTGCTCGACTATTACGACGCGATCGGCCAGCCTGCGAAGGCCGCCGGAATCGGGGATCAACTCGCGGGCGTCACTCCCACCGACGACCGGTTGAAGCCTGAACTCTACGAAGTGCGCGCCCACGCCGCCTCCATGCAAAACCAAAAGCTCGACGCTCTCATGTATCTCCGCGCCGCCCGCGATCTCGGCGGCAAGCAAAGCTACCGCGGCGTGACCGATGCTGTGGAACTCGACAATAAAATCGATCTGCTCTACCGGGAACTTGGCGGCACCCACGCCTCCCTCGCCCTATTCACCAGCAAGACCGGGCTCTCGCCTGTATCTTCGATGAGTTGGCAAGCTCCGAAGAACCCGCTCCCTTCCTTCAGCCTGACCGATCTGGGCGGCAAGACCTGGAGTCTCGCCGGCCTCAAAAATATGGCCGTACTGGTCAATGTCTGGGCCACCTGGTGCGGCCCATGTCGCGAAGAGCATCCCGCATTAGAGAAGCTCTACCAGAAGCTTAAAGACAGAAAAGACATCGCGGTGCTTAGCGTCAGTGTCGACGAACAAGCCGGGTTGGTGGCGCCCTATATGGCCGAACACAAATACACCTTTCCGGTAGTGCTGGGCAAAGACCTTGTCGACGCCGTCATGGGCATCGGCGGCGCCGGCATACCGCAGAACTGGCTTATATCGCCCACCGGGAAACTGGAAACCATTCAGCTCGGCTATGGCGCGGAACCGGACTGGCAAAACCTGATTTCCAGCAAGCTGCAGGAAATGACAATGAAGCCAAAATGAAAGCGCCCTGCGGTCTCCTCACGCGACATGAGTCGCGTTCAGGACTGGCCGGGTGACCACTTCGATCCGGAGGCAACCTCGCAGGAATAAAGCCGCCGTTGCAAAGGCCGCTGCAAAGGAATGATCGAGGGCATCTTCAGCAACAATGTCACGGACACAAATTTCAGTCTACGGGAACGCCCAGAGCAGCCGCGATGCGTCGCGCAATGCGTCCGCAAGCCTGCCCGTCCCCATAGGGATTGTGAACGTGAGCCATGCGTTCGTACTCTTTGCGGTCATCGAGTAGCCGCGTCGCTTCTGCCAGAATCACCGCCGGATCCGTACCCACGAGCTTCACCGTTCCCGCCGCCACCGCCTCCGGCCGTTCCGTCGTCTTGCGCAGCACCAGCACCGGTTTGCCCAGCGACGGAGCCTCTTCCTGCACGCCTCCTGAATCACTGATAATCAGGTACGCCCGCTGCATCAAATCGACGAACGGCAGATAGTCAAGCGGTTCCGTCAGAACAATATTCGGCTTGCCGCGCAGCCACGTGTCCACCGGTTTGAGCACATTCGGATTGCGGTGTACCGGCCAGACGATTTGTACATCGCTTCTTTCGGCGAGTTGCGAAACCGCACGGCAGATGTTTTCGAATTCCGGCCCAAAGCTCTCTCGCCGGTGCGCCGTAATAACGATCAGCTTCTTGCTTCCATCGAGCGCCACATCGAGCCCGGAATCGGCGCCCGCTTGCAGCCGGTCACGCACTGACAGCACGGCATCGATCCCCGTGTTCCCCGTGATCTCGACGGTCTCGCGCGCCACGCCTTCCCGCCACAGGTTCTCCGCCGCGCCTTCCGTAGCTGCAAAATGCAGCGTTGTCAGCCGCGTCGTCAGCACGCGATTCATCTCTTCCGGAAACGGCGAGCGCAATTGAAATGTCCGTAGCCCCGCTTCCACGTGCGCCACCGGAACATCTCCATAAAACGACGAGAGCGCTCCGCCCAACGTCGTTGTCGTGTCCCCCTGCACAATCGTCCACGACGGCTGTACTTTCGCAAACACCTCCGGCAAAGCCTGGATCAAGCGCGCCGTCAACTCCGGCAGCGTCTGCCCTTTGTGCATCAATTGCAAATCGAACTCGGGCTTCACATCGAAGATCCGCAAGACTTGATCGAGCATTTCACGGTGCTGCCCGGTGACGCACACCACCGGCTCCAGGTATCTGCAAAACGGTTCCTGGCGCAGCATGCCCACCAGTGGACATAGCTTAATGGCTTCCGGACGTGTGCCAAAAACCAGCAAGATGCGTTTGCGGGAAGCGAGGGAGGATGTCGAGCTACTTGTGCCGGTAAGTGATTCGACCCTTGGTGAGGTCATAGGGCGACATTTCTAGGGTCACTCGATCACCGGCCAGCACTCGTATACGATTACGCCGTAATTTGCCGGCCAGGTGAGCAAGCACTGTGCGGTCCTGGTCCAATTGCACGCTGAACAGGCCGCTCGGGAATTTTTCAACCACGGTGCCAGTTACTTCTATGCTGTCTTCTTTACTCATTCGCCTCTTACTGTTTGATTTGCGGCGCTAGCTGAAGCGCTAAACCGCCACAGTCGTTCAGTATACCGCAAAGTTGCTTATTTCAGGCCTTTTGCAACTTGTCCACACCAGCCAAATGACAGCTACAGAATCCATTTCCTGCCCGGCAACTCTGCTTGGTTTACTCTTGAGTCGGGGCCCAGTTTGCCCTGACCGAAAGAATCCGAGCGTGCCGAAGTCGACGGGTGAGTTCAAAAACAAAAACGTTCTGGTTACCGGCGCCGGACGTGGCGTTGGCAAGCGCCTCGCTCTCGGGTTTGCCGCGCTTGGCGCGCGCATCGCCCTCATGGGTCGCAGCAAAGCCGAAATCGATCTCGCTCATATCGAAATCGAACAGGCCGGCGGCAATGCACTGCGCATCCGTGCGGACGTCACCGACCCCGAGCAACTGGTCCTCGCCGTGGATCGCGCGCGTGTCGTTTTCGGCAGTCCCATCGATATCCTGATCTGCGCGGCCGGTACGCTCGGTCCCATCTACCCCTTCATGCAGAGTTCCGTCAAGAGTTGGACCGAGACCATCGCGATCAACCTGCTGGGCGTCATGCATTCCTTTCGCGCTGTTCTACCTGCCATGACGGAAAAGCGAGCCGGTAAAATCATCGTCCTTGCTTGCGAGGGTGACGATCTGCCGAAGCTGAATTTATCCGCCTACACCACTTCTAAAACAGCCCTCGTTCGCTTCGTTGAGGTCGTTGCAGCCGAAGTGCTCGAACACAACGTTCAGATCAATTGCTTCGATCCCGGCCCCGCCTACACCAACCTGACCGACGAAATCATTCATGCCGAAACCAGACTCGAACCGCGCGTCATAACCGAGGCCAAAGAGACCCGGCGCACCGGCGGCATCTCACCCGAACTGCAGCTCAAAGTGGCTACCTTCCTCGCTTCCGAACAATCGAACCATGTCACCGGAAAGTTGCTCCACGTTACCGACGACACCAACAAATTACGCAACGAAACGCTGCGCCCCGATGCCTTCACCCTGCGCCGCATGCACAAATAGTTATTACCGCCGACATCCTCGTATCGCCCTCTCAACATCTCGTTTCTGTACCATTCCGTGCACTCCTCTCCCGCGTGGAACGTACCATCGGGAGTGCTTCCGAACCCTCGGCCAATCGATCTAACTCATAACAAATAAAAGACTTACAAGATTACTGTCCGCTGTGACCGCCGGCACAAATCCTGGCGGCGATGTTACCGATACCTCCCGCTGCCTTTTTTATGGACGGGAAAAACCACTCCTCAGCTGGTCTTCGGTGAATGTGGAACAGGCGTTTTCGCCTGTCACCGCAGCGGTGTACTGCCCCTCGGTGACCTCACGCTCAGTTAGTCGAAAACTTGTAAATCGTCGTCTGGTGAAACTCGTCCCCGGGATGCAAAACGGTGCTCGGAAAGTTGGGGTGGTTCGGTGAATCCGGAAAGTGCTGCGTCTCCAAACACAACGCGGAGCGATGCCGGTACAACCCGCCGATGCCGCGATCTTTGCCCGTTAAAAAATTGCCCGAGTAGAACTGCACGCCCGGCTGCGTCGTGAACACTTCCATCACGCGCCCCGACTTCGGCTCTTCCACCCGCACCGCCGCTTTCGTCACATCGCCCGGATGATTGAGCACAAAGTTGTGGTCGTATCCCTTGCCCAGCCTCAGCTGCTCATTCTTTGCGCCGATCCGTGCGCCGATATCCATCATCTTCCGGAAATCGAAAGGTGTGCCCGCAACTTTCTCGAGCTTGCCCGTTGGAATTAACGTGGCGTTCACCGGAGTGAACTGGTCGGCATCGATCATCACCTTGTGCGTCAGCACCGTCGCACTCCCCGCGCCGCTCAAGTTGAAGTACGAGTGGTTCGTCAAATTGAGCACCGTGTCTTTGTCTGTCTTCGCCGAGTAGTCGATGTGCAATGCGTTTTCGTTGTCGAGCGCATAGCGCACCGTCACGTCCAGATTTCCCGGAAAGCCCTGCTCGCCGTCCGGGCTCAAGGTATGCACTTCAAGCGCCGGCATTCCGGCTGTTGAGACGTCTTTCGCCTCCCACAAATGCCGGTTAAAGCCGATCGTTCCACCGTGCAGCATGTTGGGACCATCATTGGTTGGGATGTGATACTGCTGGCCGTCGAGCGTGAACCGGCCGCCTGCCAGCCGATTGGCGTAGCGTCCGATCAATGCGCCAAAATAAGACGTGTTGGTCTTGGCCGCATAGGGCGTCACGTTGACGAATCCGAGCACCACGTCATCCATCTTGCCCTGGCGATCCTTCACGCGGATCGATTCAATCACTCCGCCGTAATTCGTGATCTTCACTTCCATTCCGGAGCCGTTCTTCAGCGTGTAAAGATCGGTTTCCTGACCATCGGGAGTCTTCCCGAAAGGCTGCTTGGGCAGAGTACCCGCGCTTTGCGCATAGCTGATGGCGGGCGTCCAAAGTAAGAGTGGAAGAAGGAGAAACGTGAGAGCTGAGGTGCGCTGCATAGGCGTACTCATCTTAATGTATTGCCACGAAGGAGCCTTCTGCCGCGTCAATCCTGATAGCGTAACCAGTGATGCCGCGAATCGTCTTTTACCTGTTCATGCTGCCCGGAATACTTATGGCTCAAGAGAATATCCCCCGCCCCCATTTCGTGCGTGCCGCTGGAGAAGCGACCATCAAGGCCAAGCCGGACCGGGCTGAGATCACCATCGGCGTTTCTACCAAGGCCGGCACGGCCGAATCCGCTTCGAACCAGAACGCCAGCGAGAGCAACAAGCTGCAAAGCGCCCTCAAGCAGGCTTTGGGCAGCGGCGGCGAAATTAAGACGTCGGGCTACTCACTCTCACCGCAGTACGACTACTCGCAGGGCCACGCGCCCCGGCTGACCGGGTATCAGGCCGAGAACACGGTCAACGTAACGGTCGACGATTTGTCGTTGCTGGGTAAGGTGATCGACGCCGCCACCGCGAACGGCGCAAACCAGATCAACGGCATTTCTTTCACGCTAAAAGACAGTTCCGAGGTAAGGTCGAAAGCCCTGGCCCAAGCGGCCGTGAATGCGCGCGCCAACGCCGAATCAATCGCGAAGGCCCTCGGAGTCACTGTCGTTGCGTTGCTACAAGCCGAGCCCGCCGAAGTACCCGCGGTTCGGCCCCTGATGATGCAGGCGAGAATGATGGCTGCATCGCCGGCGCAGGCTCCCACACCAGTCGAGGCAGGCGACCTGGACATTCACGCCACTGTTTCGGTCACGCTCGAAGTAAGATAGCTGAAGACTGACACCAGCTAGCTCACGCGCAGCTTACAGAGCCACGACCGTAAGGGAGTGGTTTAGCAGCTGACCGAAACCTCAGTCTGCGGCGACCATGGACGAAGCGATCGCGAAACCCGCTGAGACTCCGGAGATTCCTGACAAGCTATATTTCCGGATCGGCGAAGTAGCAAGACTCGCGGGCATCAAGCCCTATGTTCTGCGGTTTTGGGAGTCGGAATTCGGCGGCCTTGGACCCAAAAAATCCGGCACCGGACACCGCCTCTACCGTCGCAAAGATGTCGAGTTGGTTCTCGAAATCAAACGGCTTCTTTACGATCGCCGCTATACCATCGAGGGCGCGCGCAAAGTTCTCGACTCGAGACCGAAACGCGATCCGGCCAAAACAGCAGGCCCGCAAAAACAGGCCGAACTCTTTGCCCCCTCCGGTATTCCCTTCCATAAAGAACTGCGCAAAGAATTGTCGGAAATTCTCGAAATGATGAAGGATGCGGTTTAAGTCTCGACCGCTGTTTCCTGCGGCGCATGCGCGAGGATCAGCTTTTCGTACAGTCCCGCGGCCGCTAACTGGCTGGCAGACTTCTTCGACGAGGCGGTCGCGCGATGAGTCAAAGCGTCGCTGATGCGCGCCTCCACCGTAAAGAGCTTCGCGTGCTCCGGCCCGCTTGTCTTGATCAGCAGGTAGCGCGGGAAAGAGTAGCCCATGGCCTGCGTCTCTTCCTGCAGCAGGTTCTTGTAGTTCAAGAGAGCAGTCGGTCCCAGCTCGTCGATCCGTTCGAGAGTCTCGAGTATCTGGTTTCGAATGAAGGTCCGCGCAACTGGCATGTCGCCATCCAGATGCATCGCCGCGATCACCGCCTCCAGGGCATTGGCGAGCAGCGTTTTGCGTTCCCGGCCGCCATTCCGCTCCTCCCCTTTGCCCAGCTGCAGAAAACCGCCGAGGCCTAACCGGAGCGCGCATTCGTAAAGATGTTGCGCGCTTACCAGGTGTGCTTTGATCTGCGATAACCGCCCTTCGCTCGCCTGAGGGTATCGCAAGACAAGCGCTTCACTCACCGCGAAGCCAAGTACGGAATCGCCTAGAAATTCGAGCTGCTCGTTATCGCCGGACTCTTCGGGAGAACTGCCGGACTCCGCGGTCCAGGAACGGTGCGTTAAAGCACGGAGGAGGAGCGTGCGATCACGAAACCGATAGCCGAGTTTCTCCTCCAGCGCTTCGACAGACCCCTGCATCGGAACTCCGATTACTTAGGTGCTGGTACCGGCGCTGCCTTCATCTTCGTCGCCGCATCCTTCTGTGCCTGCGCAACTTGCTTTGCTGCCGGGGAAGCTTGGGCCATTGCCATCACCTTGTCAGCCGCTCCGATGGCGTCGTCGTACTGCTTGTTTTCGTTATAGGCTTTCGACAGCCTGACCATAGCGACAAAGTTTTCCGGCATGGAGTCGAGCGAGGCCTTGTAGTACGTGATTGCATCCGGATACTTTTTATCGAGTTCGGCCGCTTGGCCCAGGGCATCGTTGGCCCTCGAGATTAGCTGCTTCTTGAGGTCAGGCCACTTCTCGGGCGCGAAACCGGCTGGAGGAGTGTTCATGGTCTTCAGCAGTTCTAGCGCCTTATTCGCGTAATCTTGAACTTTCTTGACCGTCTTGTCCTTATCGAGATCGGTATCTTTAGAATGACTGGCAATCTGTTCCGCCATTTCTACCCGGGCCGTGACGTCGTTGGGATCAGCCGCAATTACCTGCTCACCGAAGGATATTGTTTGTGCGTAGTCCTGTTTGCGCTCCGCAGCTTCCATCGCCATGTTCAGCAGCATGCTTTTATACTCGGTATCGGCAAAGTTTTCGAGCACCGCATTGATATCGGTGATCTCCGCATCCAGGTTGTTGGCCTGGGCGTCTGCCTGCACCTTCTTGAGCGCATCGACTTCTTTTTGCGACTTCGGTTTGGGCCCTGCTTGCGCCCCGGCCGCTGGCGCACCTGCCTGCCCAGCAGGCTGTGCACCTTGCTGTTGGGCGAAGCCTGGAAAAGCTAATACGGCCAGCAGTGTGGCCGAGCTGAAAATCTTTTTCATACTATTTGTCTCCTGAGGAAGATGAAATACTTTGCATTGCCCGTTCGGTGGCGTCGCGAGCTTTGGCTGAGATGCCCTGCGTGGCCAGCGCCGATTGAAATTGAGTCATCGCTTTATTCGGGTCGCCTGCCTTCAATTGCAGCTGGCCCAGATAATAATGCGACCAGGCCGCCGAGGAAGAAGCAGGATTAGCTTCAACCGTACGCTGAAAGAGATTGAGAGCTTCATCCCAACGTTTCTCTTCCAGTGAAATAAGTCCTAATCCGTAGTACGCCCGGCCCTGCAGAGCCTTATCGGACGTTTCGCCTAGAGCCTTCTTGAAGGCTTTCCGGGCATTTTCGGAGTCATGCTGTTCGAACAATCCTTCCGCCGTCGAGATCGACTCCTCCGCCGGATCGATCTGCATCTTGACCGGCGGCGCAATCACGCGCGGCGGCATGGCCTTTACAAACTCGACACTTTTCAGCCGCTTCTCTTCTTTTCGCACGTCAAGCGCCGTCAGCAAATCCGGATAATAGAGCCGGAACGCATCCAGCTGCTTCTCGTAAACCGGCAGCAGATCGGCAAAACCGGCCGTCAAAATAAAGCCCTGGCGCATGGAGTCGTTCACGAACGAGGCGCGCTTTTCAGCGCCGCCGTGCATCAGGCGGCTATCGATCGCTTTGATCAGGCACTTGGTCACCAGCAGTGAAAAGTCGTCTTTATAGGCCAGATCGAGCGCGGGCGCTTCCTGGGCGTATTTCGCCAGAGGCTTCTTGCTCTTGATGATCTCGGTGTATTTGAAGCTGAGCGGATCTAAAAGATAAGCCAGGTAGGCGTCGCGTATTTCGTCGACCACCGGTGTATTGGTGGGCGTGATGATCACGAAATAGTCATCGCGATAGCTGCGTACCTGCACCTGGTCTGGAGCTCCCAGCAGATCGAGATAGATCTGGAAGCGCCGGCCCAAGTAGCCGGAGGGATTGCGCAGATAGCCATTCGCTTCAAACAGCGTTCCGATCACTGCGTCCTGATATTGACCCATGGCAGCCGTGTAAGCCGGTTGCGAACGGTTCCAGAGACCCTCCAGATCGGCTTCTTTGTAGAAACGCGCTAACAAAGGGCTCAGACCGCGCAGACCTTCTACATCGGGCGGCACCTCACCGGAAGGCAGCTCAAAAGTAGGTGCGTCTCCGGCCGTCAAAGCGAACGACAGGTACTGGCTCAAGTCGGCTGTATCTGAAGCTTTTTTGTGATGTTGATAAAACTCTTTGAGATCAGGCAGGCTCGGGATCTTCTTCTTGGCCAGTTCTTCGCGGATCTGGGTGCGAACCTTAAACTGCTGATTCAAAGGAGAATCGATTCCGGCATCGTAGCCGGCCGCATTGATCGCCGCGAGCGTGACGAACATAGTAAGACTAACGCTGAATTCGTTTTCTCCGGCGTGCGAACGAATGCCTTGCGCAGCGGTTGAACTCTGCGGAACAGCTGGAATAGCCGCTGAGGAAAGAGGGAGCGCGAGGAAAAGAGGAATAGCGGAGATAAAACGAATCAAGAAGACCTTACTGCGGACTTATATATCCTCATAGTTTAGCCTAGGAACATTGCTGTTTTGAGCGATATGGTAGCTTCGAGGCTCACCGGCCACGAGCGCCGGACTGAATCAAAAGCTTGTATCCGCGCATCTATTAGTAGGAGAAAGACAATGGCAGGCAGCCACACAGTTACCTTTACAGATGATAGTTTCGATAAAGATGTCCTGAATGCGGACGTTCCTGTCCTGGTGGATTTCTGGGCTGAGTGGTGCGGCCCCTGTCGCATGATGGGACCTACGGTAGATCAGGTGGCAACCGACTACGCCGGCAAGGTCAAAGTCGGCAAGCTGGACGTTGATTCGAACCAGCAAACCGCTTACCGTTACGGTATTCGGGGCATTCCCACTCTGCTGTTGTTTAAAGGCGGCCAGATTGTCGACCAGAAGGTCGGCGCGATCGGCAAGCCTGAATTCGAGAAGATGCTCGAAAAGCACGTGGCCGAGACGGCTGCCAAAGTAGAGTAAACGAGTCTGCATAACGGCGTCGTGCTTAACAGCACGACGCCGTTTTTTTTTGAGTGATACTCTGTGGGCATGTTCCGATCGTTGTTGATCCTGGAACTGCTCCTCTTTCCTTTCGGGCTCAAGGCCCTTCCCGATCCGTCTCTCGCTTTAAACTCCGCTATTTATCGTAGTGATTTGCGTGCGGTTCAATCCTTACTTGCCGCTGGTGTCGACATCAATCAGGTCGACCCCGTAGGCAGCACTCCGCTCCTGACCGCGATCCTGGCTAACCGGGCCGCGATTGCTCAATACTTGCTCTCTCGCGGCGCCAATCCGAACGTCCGCCAGGGCCAGACCGGGTCAACTGCTCTGCTCTACGCGGTGCGCGCCGGCCAGCGCGAATCCGTGAGAATTCTGCTAGCCGGCAGAGCCGACGTGAATTTGAGATATACGGATGAGCAGACCGTGCTGCAGGCCGCTGCGGAGCAGGGTGATCCGGTGCTGATCGAGCTATTGTGCAAAGCTGGCGCGAGCGTCACGGCCGAAGACAATAAGACGGATACGCCGCTGGACGAAGCCGTCAAGCGAGGGCGAACTGCTGCGGTGGGCGCGCTTCTCCAATATCACGCCGATGCCAGGCGGGTGCATACCGGCGACGGACGCGGCCCGCTGCAGCAGGCCTGCATCAAGGATTTTGCCGCGCTCATTCCCTTGCTCGCCGCGTCAGGAGCCGATCCCACTCTTCCTGACCGCTCCGGCCAAACACCGCTTGATCTCGCTTTGGATTACAAAAGCACCCAGGCGGTCGGGGCTCTCCTACGGCTCTCGACAAAAAACACTCAGCTCCAAACCAACTTCGACAGCGCGCTGCAAATGGCGATTCGACGAGGGCGCGCCGTAACGGCAGGCATGCTGCTCGATGCCGGCTGGGATGTGAATCGCGCCACTACGGAACAGTCGTCGTATTTGAACGATGCTGCCCTGCAAGGACAGGAAAAAATCGTGCGGCTTCTGCTGGATCGAGGCGCCCGCATCAATGCCCGAAATCAGAATGGTGGCACTCCACTGCACGACGCTGCGCTCTCCGGTAATCCTGCCGTAGTCAAGCTGCTGCTCGATCGTGGGGCGATCATCGACGCACGCGACTCCGACTCCGGCGCAACCCCGCTGATGCTGGCCGCCTCGTTTGGACATACGCCAGCGGTTGCCCTGTTACTGCAGCGCGGCGCCAACCCGGCGCTCAAAGATCACCACGGACGCACAGCTTTGAGCCGCGCGCGCGAAGGACAAGTGCCCGACTTGGTGAAGCTGCTCGAAAAGGCTCGTTCACCGGCCCAGGCCTCCTCCTAAAATCAGCCCGTTTCCTCGCGCCTTTGAGACAGCGTTACGGTACTCTTGTTCGAAAAATGCCTTCTAAATCTTTGGCCAGAACGCTTCTGGTTCTCGTCCTTTTCCAATCGCTCGCGCTCATCCCGTTTCGTTTCACGACGACGATGGGGGAACGGGATAGCTATCGCATGCTTCTCGGCATGCTCGATGGCGTCGCGCGGGCTTCTCATTTTGCAAGCCCTCTGCTGTATAACCGCCAGGTTTCTTTCGGATACTACGCCCTGATTTACGGTCTAACTTCGCCACTGGGATACTCACCCGGTGCATTTATCGCCGTCATGAACGCCGTCTCACTGGTCGCGGCGATTCTGTTCGTGATTCCTTTTTTCCTGGTCGTCGAGCGGCTTTTTGACCGCTCCATCGCGATTGCGTCCTGCCTGGTTCTGGCTGTCCTGCCTGTCTGGTGGAATGTTTCACTTTACGGTCATCCCATGACGCCGGCGATGCTGCTGTTCTTCTCCGCCTTGGCTCTGCTCGTGCAAACGAGCGAACGGAAAACTCCGCTATGGGCGCGACTACTTGTCCTTATCCTGCTTGCGATTGCCTTGACGTTCAGATTCGATCTCATAGTGCTCATTCCGGCACTGGCCGCTGTTGTGTGGCGCCGCTATAAACGGATTGTCCCCAGCCTTCTCGAAACAGCTTTTTATGCCATCGGCGCCATTGTGCTTTTCAAACTCGCGCAACTCCTGCTGCCGGCTGTTCAGGGCGGACCGCCTCCTGAATCGATCCTGTCGCTGGTGGAACGATTCCACAGTGCGAAGCAGTTCACAGGAGATCTGAAAGGCATCGTCCGCTTTGCAATCGTCATTATGGGCCAGGGATTTACGCCTGTCCTGCTAGTGCTTGCGCTTCCGGCCTTTTGGATCGTGTTCCGCCGGCGCAATCTCGCCCAAATTCTGTTTACCGCCGGCGTGATCGCGCCGATGTCTGTGTTTTTTCTTCCCAATCCATACCCGGCCCGCCACTATCTCGCAATGGCGCCGGCAATAGGCACAAGCGCGGCCCTGAGCGGGTGCTGGTTACTTTCGCTGGTCAGGCGTCGCATTCCTTCCGGCACTTTACGCGGCGTCCCGGGAAACGGCTGGTTATACGGCGGTGCAGTCGCTCTGGCCTGCGTTCTGGTCAGCCTCGGCTTTCAGCACGCGCCTGGCAGCGCGGGCGAAATCAAATCTCCCTTTATCACGCGCTTTACTCTCGATAACGACAGAATCCATCACCGCGAGTTAGCCGCCGACCTACTGTCAATTCCCGGCCCAGCCCATCCCATTCTTGTTCTCTGCGACTCCACCTTCGTCACCGCGCAAATGGAGATGCTGGCCCATGGCGTCACGGTTCAGCCGCACTGGTTTCCAGTTGCTGACGAGCCGCCGCTCCTCTTCCACGAAATTCACTACCACGGCAACTCTTTCGAGATGCTTGAACAATCCTGGAATCAGACTATGGTCAAAGAAGCGATTGACCGGATGAATGTTTACCCGGGCGACCCAATCCTGGTAGACCCCTACGACCCCGTAATTTCCTACCGCGGCTCGCGCCCAAGAGCTTATTTGGAACGGACCCCGGCCGGTGAACGAATCGATCTCCCTTAAGAATCAAACCGCACACCTGCCAGCCTGGCGATTGCACGAGCCTTAACTATGCGGCACGTCGGAGTCGCCTTTATCGTCCGAAATCCAACGTCTCCAGCTTTCCGGCAACCCTGCTGTTTGGCCGATATAGCTTCTCCAGTGATGGTCTTCGGTTTTGAGTCTTGATGAGCGTTGTAAAACCACGTCGGCCAGCGTATCACGTCGATGGCGCTGACGTTGGGAAAGGGTCAGTGGAACAGGCAGGCCAAGCCGGGCTGCCGCGGTGGGCACATTCGACAGCTCCCGACCAATATGGTTCCTCAAATATGGTTCCTCAAACACCGGAATGTGCTGATCGAGGTTTGGGGCGACGTCAAGCTTGCGGCTAAACTAAGCAACGCTCTAAGGGTTCATTGAAAGCTTCGCCACCCGCCGGTGAAGACATACTGAGACAAGTCCCGTGCTCGGCGCACACAATAGCAGCGCCTTAATCACTATGGACTTCATCTCATGTTAGGTTCTGTCCTCACCACCCCCAGTTTTATTCTTCCCGAACCCCGGGCCGTCGATATCCTGCTGGCAGACGAGCTCACGCTGGTTCGCGAAGGTTTAGCTGCTCTTTGCAATTCGATCCAGGGCTTTCGCGTAGTGGCCCAAGTCGGAACTGCCGCAGCGGCCCTGGTCGAGATTGAACGTCTGCAGCCCGCTCTTGCGCTGCTCGATTTGGGTCTCTCGGATCTGGCTGCAACCGAAGTGATCCGGCGGGTACGAGAGCAGGGGCTGGCGACACGATGTGCCGTTTTCTCTATACGGAAGGACCGGAAAACGGTGCTGGAAGTATTGCGAAGCGGCGCCTGCGGTTATCTGTTGAAGACTTCGAGCGCTGACCAGATGGCTGAAGCGCTGAGTCAGTTTACGCAGGGTGGCATTTACGTATCGCCACAAATTGAAGTAATGTCGCTGTTCGGCGAAGGCGGCCACCGCCACGAAGCCGATCCCATCGAATCGTTGAGCAGCCGTGAGTTCCAGGTTTTCTCGCTGCTGGTGGATGGTATTCGAGCAAAAGAAATCGCGGCGCGGCTGGCCCTGAGTCCGAAAACGGTCGATACGTATCGCTCGAGTTTGATGCGTAAGCTCGACATACATGATGTCGCGGGCTTGGTGAAGTATGCTATCAAGCGCGATTTAGCGGACTTGCGCGCCTCGTAAGCGCTTTCGCCGGGACCTTGCCAGTTATGTTAGCCTGAGGGTGATTTAAGCCTCAGGCCAGAAAGGCATTTGTCCCAGTTTGACCCGCCATGAATTGAAGGAGCAGCTGCAACACGATCAGTTTACTGATTCTGTTTCCGGTGCGCTTCATTACGCCAGTTCGCATAAGCAGAAAATGATCCAATGGGGAGTGATTGCCGGCGTGGCGATTCTGCTCATCGGCGGCGCGCTCTGGTTTAACTCGTACCGTAAGGCGCAACGTGAGAACGATTTGCAGGCCGCTTTCGCGGTGGTCGATGCGCAAGTAGGACCCCACAACGACTACGTGAAAACGTTTGCCACGCAGGACGAAAAGAATAAAGCATCTATCAAAGCGCTGGCGCAGGTTGCGGCCAAAGACAACGGCACGCGTGAGGGATTGCTGGCCCAGTATTATCTGGGCACGTTGATGGCCCAGACGGGCGACTCAAAAGGTGCGGAGTGGAATCTGAAGACGGTGGCCAGTTCGAGCAGTGATGCCGCGGCTCTGGCGAAAGTTGCATTGGCACAGTTTTACATCAGTAACAACCGGGCCTCAGAAGCGCAAGACTTGCTGAAGTCTCTTGTCAACAAACCCACCGACCTGGTCTCGAAAGGGCAGGCGCAAGTGTTGCTGGCGCAGCTCGACGCCAGTGCGAATCCCAAAGAGTCGAAACGCATACTGGACGGCTTGAAAAAGCCTGGCGAGAGCCCTGCGATCACGCGAGCCGCGGACCAGTTGGCCGCACAAGCGGCTAAGTAATTTTTCGGTTCGCATGTTGCGCCGACTGCGGCTTGGTTCCGAGAATCTGCGCGGACGGCGATTTCCTGAATTATCCCATCCTTACCGCAACGATTTTCAAAGAGACCGAGACCGGATTATCCACTCCCGTGCGTTCCGTCGACTCGAAGGCAAGACGCAAGTGTTTGCCGCGGGCACCGATGACCACGCCCGGAACAGGCTGACTCACACCATCGAGGTCTCCCAGGTAGCCCGTACGCTGGTGGCGGCCCTCGGCTTGAACGAAGAATACACTGAGACGTTGGCGCTGGCGCACGATCTCGGGCATCCACCATTCGGGCACGTGGGCGAGCAGGAACTCGACCGGCAAATGGGGCGCTTTGGCAGTTCATTCGAGCATAATCTGCACGCGCTGCGCATTGTGGATCTGCTGGAAGAACGCTATCCGCGATTCGATGGCCTAAATTTAACGTTTGAAGTGCGCGAAGGAATCGCCAAGCATTCGCGTGAAATCGAGCATGGTCAAGAGGCCGAGTTGCAGGAGTTTCTGCCGGGACAGAGGCCGGTGGTTGAGGCCCAGTTGATCGACATGGCGGATGAGATTGCCTATAGCGCGGCAGACCTCGACGATTCGTTTGCCGTGGGTTTGATCGGGTTCGACGAACTCCGGGAGTACGTGCCGGCGGCAGCGGATCTTGTCGAGACGGCAGAGACGCAATACCCGGGAGCATCGCCGCGCGTGCGCTTTTGGGAGGTGCAGCGCCAGCTGATGAACCTGCTGATTGGCGGCCTGATCGAGGGTACAGTCGAGGCGGCGGACCGGCATGGAGTCGAAACTATTGAAGAGGTTCGCGCGCTGGGCGAAAGGGTCGCGCAGTTGACGCCCGAGACGGCAGAATTAAACCGGCAGATCAAAAAGCTGCTGGTCGAGCGTGCCTACTCGTGCAGCCGGCTAGGGCTTGATCGCGTTGCGGCCGTTCAAAAGATGAGAGATCTGTTCGAGCTTTTGCTGGCAGATCCGCAGCAGGTCTCGCCGGGATATCGAGCGCATCTGGAAGATACGCCGGTGCACCGCGTGGTTTGCGATTACATCGCCGGCATGACCGATGCCTACTTGAACCGGGTGCATGCCGAGTTGGTGGGTTCATGATTTTGGAAGCGCCAAATCATCAATCGTATGATGGGCACCATGCAGCGGCACTGGGGCGGAATGATGGTTTGGGCTTTGCTGGCGGTGTCTTCGACGCAGCTTCCAGCGGTGGCCCGTGTGCAGGAATCGCCGGCCTCCACGCCTGACAGACTTCCCAAACCACAAGAGCCGCGCAAGCCGCTTCCGTATAGCGAAGAAGATGTCACGTATGAGAACCCGAAGGCGTCTGGGGTGCAGCTTGCAGGCACCTTCACGCGGCCGAAGGGCGATGCCGCGGTTCCTGCGATCCTGCTACTTTCGGGCGCGGGTCCGCAGGATCGCGACGAAACCATAGCCGGCCACAAACCGTTTCTGATTCTGTCGGATTATCTGACACGCCGCGGGTTCGGAGTTCTACGCACGGACGACCGTGGGACCGCACAATCAACCGGCGATTATCAAACCGCGACCACCCAGGATTTTGCTTCGGACGCCCGCGCCGGCCTGATCTATCTCGCTTCGCGCAAAGATGTCGACGCGAAACGCATCGGGCTGCTCGGCCACGGCGAAGGGGCGATCGCGGCTGCCATGGTCGCGGCTTCCGATCCGCAGCAGGTGGCTTTTGTTGTTTTGCTGGACGGCACAGCCTATCCGGGTCAAAAGGTATTGCTCGAACAAACAAGCCGCGCGGAACAAGCCTCGGGCCTGTCCGACGAACAGGTGGAAGCGGACTTTCGACTCGGCTCTGGTCTCTACAAGATGGTAGAGGAGGGTCGCAGCGCGCCAGATATGCAAAAGGCGCTGTCAACCGTGCCCGAAAATTATAAGGTCTTCGCCGAACCCTGGAAACGTCAGGTACCCAAATTGCAATCGCGCTGGCTTCGTTTCTTCCTGACATACGATCCAAGCACGGCGCTGGAAAAAATCAAATGTCCGGTGCTCGCCGTCTTTGGTTCAAAAGACATGACACTCGATCCAGAAGAGAATGCTTCCGCCATGAAATCGGCTTTCTCGCACGGCCACAATCACAATGCCAAAATCAAAGTCCTGCCCAACCTGAACTATCTCCTACAGAAGGCCAACACCGGGCTCGGGCGTGAGTACTCCAGCATTCAGGAAACGATGTCGCCGGTCGCACTCGAAACCATCGGCGACTGGCTCGCCAAAGAGGCATCATCCGTTAAGGAATGATGCGGATCTTTTTTACGTAATCCAGTTTTGGGAAGTGCTCTTCCAGATAAGGATTGCCGATATCGGCGATCGCGGCCGGATTCGGACCAGTACCGCCCGGTGAAATCTCGCCATATTCGGTATACAACTTAGTCACGTTATCCATGCCCTGGACCACTTCGCCAAAAGGTGTGAAACCCTGCGGATCGAGTGCAGCGCTATTATCCGCGAGGTTAATGAACAGCTGCGTGCTGCGCGAATTGGGCTCGCCCGTTTTGGCGAATACCACGGTGCCGATTTTATTCGAGACCTTTGGAGGATCGTCCTTGATAGTGATCTCGCTCCAGGTTTTGTTTAATTGCGGATCGCCACTCATGCCCCATTGCACGACAAAACCTCGCAACGCGCGAAAGAATGCATTGTTGTCGTAGAACTTCAGCTTGGTGAGTTCGTAAAAATGGTCGGCTCCGATCGGCGACCAGTCGCGATGCACCAAAATGATCACGTCACCCTTTGTGGTCTGCAGCCGCGCCTTAAATTGCGCCGGGGCTTTTTCCTGATCGGCCTTTTTCGCGCCGCCGCAGGAGCTCAGCAGGCCAACCAGAAGCATTACTGCCAGGCTGGCTTTCGTCTTGCTCATTTCGCGTCTCTCCAGTTCGGTCCAATGCCGGTCTCGACCAGCAGCGGCACCGATAGCGCGTGTACCGTCTCCATCTGGTGCTTCACCAAAGCGGCGAGTTCTTCTTTCTCTGCGGGCGGCGTTTCAAACACTAGTTCATCATGCACCTGAAGCAGCATGCGCGATTTCATCTGCTTTTCGTCAAGCAGCTGTTGAATGCGGATCATGGCCAGTTTGATCAGATCGGCGGCGGTCCCTTGCAGCGGCGTATTGACCGCGGTGCGCTCCGCAAACGAGCGCGCGGAAGGATTACGGCTCTGCATGTCGGGTATCGGACGGCGGCGTCCGTGTAACGTTTTGGCAACACCCGTCTGGCGCACCTCTTCAATGGTCCGATCAATGAAGAGCCGCACTCCGGCATAACGCTCGAAGTAGCGCAGTATGTAGAGCTCCGCCTCCTTGCGATCGATCCCGAGTGTTTGCGCAAGGCCAAATGGCGTCTGCCCGTAGACAATTCCGAAGTTCACCGCTTTGGCTGACCGCCGCATATCGGCGTTGACCATTAGTGGATCCACTTTGAATACCTCCGCCGCCGTGCGCGTATGAATATCTTCCCCATTATTAAATGATGCAAGCAACACCGGGTCCTGCGACATATGCGCGAGCAGCCGCAATTCAATTTGCGAATAATCGGCGGCCAGCAGTTCCCAGCCGTCTTCCGGGATAAATGCCGAGCGAATCTCGCGTCCTTCTTCGGTGCGAATCGGAATATTTTGCAGGTTCGGATTGAATGACGAGAGGCGTCCGGTAGCTGCGCCGGTTTGGTTAAACGTTGTGTGGACGCGGCCGGTGTCGGGATTGATCAGCAGTGGCAGAGAATCGATATAGGTGCCTTTTAGCTTGGTGAGCTGCCGGTAATTGAGCACCAGTTGCGCGACGGGATGAGCAGCCGCCAGACCTTCCAGCACGTCTGCCGCAGTCGAAGTCCCTTTGCCTCTGCCGTATTTGACAGGCGAGGGCAAATTCATTTCTTCAAACAAGACTTTGCCGAGTTGTTGCGGCGAATTTACGTTGAAGGGATGACCTGCGAGCGCGTAAATCTGTTCCGCGGTCTTTTCGATGCGTTGCGCCAAGCGTCCGGACAGCTCGGCCAGCACTCCGGTATCGATGCGCACACCTGTGTTCTCCATTCGCGCGAGAACGGGCGTGAGCGGCAGGTCGATTTCACGGTAGACACTGGTTAATTCTTGCGCGGCAATCTGCGGGCGCAGCAAATCGGCGATGGTGAGCGTTGCCTCGGCCTGCTGTTCGGCCGCCGCATTCAGCTTGCGATCGAGCAGCCGTTCGGCCAGCGCTTCGGGCGAGGTACCGCTTGGATCGGCGCTCAACAAGAACGCATAAAGCAGCGCATCATCCGCCAGATTTGCCGGCGTGACACCCAACCGCAGCGTTGCTGCCAGAAACACCTTGGCATCATGCACCACCTTGCGAATGGTTTTGGATTCGAGAACCGGGCGAAGCGCTTCGAGCTGCGCTAAAGGAATCGCGCGTCCCTCGCCAACTTTATACGACAGTCCAATAAACCCATTGGTCAGGTCTGCTGCTACCGCCAGCGGCGCATCAGGCGGCCGCTTCGCCAGCCAGTCTTTGATCTCAGCTTCCTCTCCGAGCGTTATATAGTCGCGCGAGAAGCTGTCGTCTTCCGGCGGCAGATCCCGTAACAGACTAAAGAATTCGAGCTCCTTGTAAAGCCCTTTGAGAGCAGCATTGTCGGGCGGCTGTCGCTTCAGGCTCGCGAGTTCCCATTGAATCGGAACCTCTGTATGGATGGTCGCAAGCTGTTTGCTGAGCACGATTTGATCGCGATGGTTGAGCAGGCTCTCCCGATACATCTTGCGCTCTACTTCAGAGGCGTGTTCGAGCGCACCTTCGACCGAACCGAAGCGCAGCACCAGATCTCTCGCACCCTTTTCTCCAATGCCGGGAGCTCCCGGAATATTGTCGATGGCATCGCCCTTCAGTGCTAACAGATCAGCAACTTGCGTAGGCTTCACGCCCATGAACCGCTCTACTTTGGCGGCGTCGTACCACTCGTCTTCCTTCATGGGATTCACCATGAACACGCGCTCGTTCACCAGCTGCATCATGTCCTTGTCGCTCGAGACGATCACCACATCCAGCGGCTTGGCGGGCTTCCTCCAGGCAATTGCGCCGATCACATCATCCGCTTCAAAGCCCGGGAATTCGAGGATCGGAATGTGCAGTGCTTCGAGCAAACGGCGCACATAGGGAATCTGAGGACCGAGGTCTTCCGGCATTTCCGAGCGATTCGCTTTATATTCGGCGAAACTCTCGGAACGGAAGGTCGGTTCGCTGCTTTCGAAAATGGCCGCGATGTAATCCGGCTTGAAGCTGGTGATCAGTTTGCGCAGCATGTTGCCGAAGATGAAAATGGCTTCGGTGGACAAGCCGGACGTAGTGCGCATGGGCGGAGCGCCGGTACGTGCGCGGGCGTGATACGCGCGAAAGATAAAGCCGAAACTATCGATGAGGAAAAGACGGGGAGCTGGCAATATCTTTAGGATAAGAGACGGCTTTTAGTCAGCAACATTTGGCGTTCTGATACTTGCGGCGATAGCGGGCGTCCGAGAAGTGTTTCCACTCGGCGGCCGACGGCGTGCGTCCGCAGGCGCGCAGATGACGCGCGTAGGCCGCTTCATCGGACAGTTCGCGGACGAGTTCCCGCAGCAGTCGAAACCACCGCAGAGGCCGGATCATACGCTCTCCACTTCAAGCGTGGAAGGTACAAACGGCGCTTCCGAAGTAACGGCCATGCGGGTGCCGCGGAAAAGGCCAAACCACACACGCACGGAGTCCAAAACAATCACCAGGACGAGCGCCAGAAAAGTCGCGCAAACTATCGCATCCAGCCGTTCATTGAAAATCACGGCGCGTGTTTCGGCCACTTTCGCCGCCGCGATCTTGCCCATCGTAAGAGCCGTTTCGAGCGCGCGTGCATGGGCCAGAAAGCCGAGGCGCGGTTCAGGCGAGAATATTTTCTGCCAGCCCGCGGTAAAGGTCACCGCCAGCAGCCAGCCTAGCGGCACAATCGTGATGGCAGCGTATCGCAGGCGGTGCATTTTAATCAACACTGTGGTTGCCACGCACAGCGCCACCGCACTCAGCAATTGATTTGAAATGCCGAAGAGCGGCCACAGCGAATTGATGCCGCCCAGCGGATCGATCACGCCCTGGTACAAAAAGTAACCCCAGGCAAGTGTCACCGCAGCGCTAGTAACCAGCACGCCCGGCATCCAGGACGTTCTGCCTAGTGGCCGATAGAGGTGGCCCAGCAGATCCTGCAGCATGAAGCGGCCTACACGTGTGCCGGCATCAATGATCGTCAAAATAAATAGCGCTTCAAACAGGATGGCGAAGTGATACCAGAAGCTGAGCAGGCCGTTGCCGAACCCGGCTTTCTCGAGCACGTTGCCGAAGATCTGCGCCATACCCAAGGCCAGGGAAGGAGCTCCGCCAGTGCGGCCAAAGAGGGTCTGTTCACCGACGCTGTGAGCCAGCTGCGCCATGCCGGCAGCCGTCACCGGAAATCCCCAGCCGGTGATGGTGTGAACCGCGGCCGCAGGCAATGCGCCCACCGCGCCCGGTGGAGAATTCACCGCGAAATAGATGCCAGGTTGCAAGCTCGCTGCCGCCACCATGGCCATGATCGCCACGAATCCTTCCAGCAGCATAGCGCCGTAGCCGATGGGCCAGGCATGCCACTCGCGAGCGATCATCTTTGGCGTGGTGCCCGATGAGATCAGCGCGTGAAAGCCTGAAATGGCGCCACACGCAATCGTGATGAAGCAGAACGGAAAGACTTTGCCCGCAAAGATCGGCCCGGTCCCATCGACAAAACGGGTGAGAGGAGGCAGCGCCAGCACCGGATGGGTACCAACAATTCCAAGCGCCAGAAGAAAAATCACGCCCAGCTTGATGAAGGTGCTCAGGTAATCGCGCGGCGCAAGCAGCAGCCACACCGGCAGCGCGCTCGCCAGAAATCCATAAATTACGATGGCAATCGCCAGGGCCACGCCGCTCAGCGTAAACCACACCGACCAGGTGGACGAAGCCGCCACCACTCTTCCTCCATAGAGACTCAGCAACAGCAGTAGAAATCCCGCTGCCGAGCATTCAAGCACTTTGCCGGGCCGCCAAAAACGCAGATACAATCCCATGAAGAGCGCGATGGGAATGGTCATGGCAATCGTGAAGGTTCCCCACGGGCTGCCCTTGAGTGCATTGACCACCACCAAGCCCACTACCGCCAGCAGCACGATCATAATGAGCAGCACCGTGATGAGGGAAACGAAGCCGCCCACCTTACCGATCTCCTCACGCGCCATTTGCCCGAGAGTTTTACCGTCGCGTCGCATGGAGCAGAACAGAATGACGAAGTCCTGCACCGCGCCTGCCAGCACCGCCCCGAACAGAATCCAAAGCGTGCCCGGCAAATAGCCAAACTGCGCCGCCAGCGTCGGACCTACCAATGGACCAGGCCCGGCAATCGCGGCAAAATGATGACCCAGCAGAATCCATTTATTGGTCGGCTCGTAATCGTGGCCATCGCGAAATCTCTCGGCCGGCGTGGCGCGACTGTTATCGAGCGCCATCACCTTCGCTGCGATGAACTTCGCGTAGAAGCGAAAGCCGAGCAAGAAGGTAGCGGCAGCCGCCGCCACCAGCCATAAACTGTTTACCGGTTCCCCGCGCCTGGTCGCAATGGTTGCAATGGCCACAGCGGCCAGCAGACTAATCAGCGCCCAGCAGAGTGTCCCGAAGTGACGTCGCATTACAGAAAAAGTTTAGAACTCGATGGCAGCGGTAATCAACGCCGCGACCAGGATCACCACCAGCGCACCAATGCAAGTTGTGAAAAGCGCTTTGTTCAGCGCCGATTCCGACCGTTGTTCCAAACGAATCCCCACCACCGGCGCAGGGCTCAGCCGCGGCGCCACTCTTTCAATGCGCGGAGCTCTAGGCAGATCGCTGCGCGTAGCAGGCATCTCAATCACTCTCTTGACACTTGGCTCGGCGCTCCCCGAACGGCACCTCAGAGTCTGCTTCAGGCCAACCACCAGAAACAAATCGGCTGTCTCGGAAACCGCCCCGATATATTGTCGAGAGATCCAGACTTCCTGGCCCGTCTGAGCGTTGATCACCTGCACTTCGGTTCGCGATCCCGTTCCCAGCAGCCATTCGTTCGGATCGGAATGAGCGATTGCCGGATAAAACGCAAATCTCCGTCGTCCGATATAGTCGAGCGGCGAAGGCACGAGCGGCGCTGACATCTGTTCAAGTGTAACGAAGGTGGGGTAGGCTTTAGCCTGCCATCTGCTCCAACGTTTCCCAATACTCTAAACTGAGTAGGTGCTCCTCGCAACCGGACTTTCTGCTTGAGCTCATCCACAGTCTTTGAAGCCGATTCACCCATCGCAACGAAAGCGGCCGCCCGGCGCTCGTTCCTTCTGATGTTCTTCTGCACCCTGATCGGCGCGCTCGCTCAGATGCTGATCAAAACGGGTACTTCGCAAGTGGGTGCCCACATTACGCTGGGCGACCTGGCCCACCAGCCATCGTTGTTCTTCGAGTTCTGTCTCAATATGGTCCGTAACCCCAGGCTGTTTTTCGGCTATGGTTGCTATGCCGTAAACGTCCTGTTGATCGCCGTTGCGCTCAAAGGCAGGGAGCTGTCCCGCCTTTATCCGATCATCGCTTTGACCTACGTCTGGGTGACTTTTCTCTCGTTGCTGTTTTTGCCGGACGAGCACATGAATTTTTTCAAATCGATCGGTATAGCTTTTATCGTTCTGGGTGTATCGATCCTGGGGATCAAGAAGTAGCCATGCACACGCCTCTCAGTTCTATCCTGCTGGTTCTGGTCGGCTCGTTCTTCGGGTCCTTTGGCGCTGTCTTTCTGAAGCTGGGCGCGGAGCACATGCAGGGCAGTCTTTCCCGTCTTCTTACTAATTACTGGCTCGCTACTGGTGTAGTGATCTACGTAGTATCTTCCGTGTTTTACATGATGGGCGTATCGCAGGGCCAACTCACAGTTCTCTATCCGATGGTGTCGCTCGGCTATATCTGGGCGATGATCTGGGCGCGGATTTTCTTCAAAGAACCATTCACCATGGCAAAGATCGGCGGCTTGGCTATGATCATTGTCGGTGTTTCACTCATCAGCTTTGGCAACGCTTAAGCTGCTTCGTCCGACACGTGGATGCGCCAGGTCTCGGCAAAATTCTTGACCGCCGGCGGCACTCCATGCCGCACTACGATGCGCAGCATTTCCAAACCGCTCCATGCAAAGAAGACATAGGTGATCCACTGGTGTGCCGCTCCTCCGGCAAACACCGGCAAAACAAACTGGAGAGCGAACAGCACAAACATGCAGAGCGCTTCCCACCAGGCGATCTCCATGTTCAGCAGCAGCGCTAGACCGGCGAAACTCTGCGCAATGGTCAACAACAATTCGGATTGCTGACCTGCATCGAGCGCAAATCCAGAGACTTTCCCAACACTCATTGAGAAGACCACCGGCAACATCGCCACTAGCAGTGTCCATTGATTGATGTTGCTCGAAGCGATGTTCATGACGGCCACCGATGCTTCATCCTCCTGGCGGGCAAAGTAAAACGTGGACGCCAACTCCGGGAATTCGGACACTACTGGCGCAAACCATTGGATGACCAGAAACGTGGGGATGCCGATCGCTACCGCCATCGCTTCAATGCTCGCGAGAAACGGTTCGGCTACGAAATAAATGATGACGCCCCCAGCTACAAAGCAGGCGAAGATACCGGCAATGCGCCGCGGGCGTGCGGCCAAAACGATTTGACGCGGAATAGTCGGAAGTTCTTTGATGTCCTCTTTCTTTTCGGGTGGCAGCTTCGTCAGAATATATAGGTAAGCAGCATACATAAAGACGAGAACAACCGAGTCATACAGATGTAAGTTCGCCTTCCACCAGATCACCAGGGCATACATGAGCGGCGGGAAAAGCGCCACCACTTCCACGCTGTGATGAAGATCGAGCCGGATCTTACGCAGCGGCTGTTTCTCGCGACGCCGATGCATCACGGCTGCGGTCAAGTAGATCATGGGCCACGCCAGTCCGGTGAGCAGCCGCAGCGCTCCGGTCAAGTTTGCGATCAATAATGGCGTTTGCTGCTGCCAGGCAAGGACGGCTTCCACCGCAAACTCGGGCAGCGTCTGCATCCACGCCAGGATCGCCAGCGCAAATCCCTGCGCCACAAAGAACTGGGCCGCTTCCGCACCCCACGTAATCAGGACGGAAGCAATCAGGATGCACGGGGTCGTCCACAACGCCGCCCAGGGACTCGCCTGCGTCATCGGCGCTCCCACCAGCAGCAGCGCGTAGCAGGCTATGAACTCAGGCGAAGCGGGTTGTTTCCGGTAATCCACTTACTCGAACGTAACGTGCGCATCGCGTCCGCTGGTCGAACTCTGGATGACCGAGTGTCTTTCGAAGGCCGCTGATTTTACGGGGAAGTCGGTCCGGTAATGGCCGCCCCGGCTCTCCTCGCGCGCCAGCGCTGCCAGCGCGATCAGCGAAGCGACTTGGTGCATATTTCGCAATTCAAATTGTGCACGCCCCGCCGAACTACTCGGCATCATTTCGCGCGATGCCAGCCGCTTGCGCGCCGCCTCTAGCTCCGGCCCGTTTCGTAGAACACCACAGGCATTCCACGCGATCGCACGCAAGTCGCGCTCCGTGATGGCAGGAAACAGCGCTGGGCTTTGCTCTGCTTCCGAAGCCATCACGCCCGGCAGTGAAGCCATCGCCTGCCCCGCCCGAGCTCCAAACACTACGCCTTCGAGCAACGAATTGCTGGCCAGCCGGTTCGCCCCATGTACCCCTGTGCATGCAACTTCTCCGGCCGCATACAAGCGCGGCAGATTTGTCTGCCCACCAAGATCTGTCTTCACGCCACCCATGGCATAGTGCGCCGCTGGACGGACGGGCGCTTGCATCGTTTCCAGATCTACACCATACTGCAGGCAAGTTTCGTAAATGCGCGGAAAGCGCTCCCGCACAAACCCCGGCGGCAAGTGAGTCAAATCCAGATAAGCACAGCGGTCACCACTCGCCCGTGATTCCATCACAATGGAACGCGATACGACGTCCCGTGGAGCAAGTTCCTTTAGCGGATGATAGCGTTCCATGAAACGTTCCCCGCCGCTGTTTCGCAGGTACGCCCCTTCACCACGCAGCGCCTCACTTAAAAGAAAA
Source organism: Bryobacteraceae bacterium (assembly GCA_965277435.1). Classification (GTDB taxonomy): domain Bacteria; phylum Acidobacteriota; class Terriglobia; order Bryobacterales; family Bryobacteraceae; genus Bog-105. The sequence continues at coordinate 1,954,668 of OZ255821.1, forward strand.
CGAGGAGCGTTGTCGAGAAACAGCGCCGTCGGATGAAACTGCACAAACTCGATATCGGAGATGGTCGCGCCTGCCCGGTAGGCGCATGCCACGCCATCGCCGGTTGCCACATCGGGGTTGGTCGTGTTTTCGAACACACGCCCCAGTCCGCCGGTTGCCAGCAATACCGCCGAGGCATGAATTGGAACAGCGCGGCCAGTCTTTTCGTCGAATGCCACCACTCCGGTTACTTCTCCTTCCGCTTGCAGCAGGTCGGTGACCGCCGAAAAAATCTGAAAGAAAACATTGGGCAGCGAGCGAGCTTTATGGCGGAGCGTGCGAAGGATTTCCTTACCCGTCGAATCCCCATGCGCGTGGAGAACGCGATTCCGGCTATGCGCACCTTCGCGGGCGAACAACAGCTTTGCGCCTTCTCGATCGAACTCCGTCCCCCAGCCAATTAGACGCTCAATCGCGCCCGGTCCTTCTTCGACGAGAGTTCGAACCGCTTCTACGTTACAAAGGCCATCGCCCGCAACGATCGTGTCATGCTCGTGAAGTTCTACTTCATCGTCGTCATTGAGTGCCGCTGCAATGCCGCCTTGCGCATACTCGGACGACGATTCTTTCAAGTTGTCTTTGGCCACTACGAGAACTCGTCCGGCTTTAGACAATTCAATCGCGGCACTGAGGCCCGCAACGCCGGCCCCAACCACTACGAAGTCTGTATGAAGGTGCTGGGACAAGTCGGCGATACTTCGATAGTACAGCCCTCAGCTCCAGCACCCAGGAAACAAACTACGGGATTACTAACTGCTGACCAGCCTGAATTTTATTCGGATCGTTTAACTTATCTCGGTTCGCCTCGAAAATTTTGTTGTAATCGTTGGCATTCCCATAGAACTGCTTCGCGATTTTTGAGAGCGAGTCGCCCGCTTGCACGGTATAGGTTTGGCCACCGCCCGCGCCGCCTCCTGCTGATGCGGCCGCCGCCTGGGACGATTGCGGTTGCGGCAAACTCGAATCTACACTGATATCGGCTGTCAAATCGCTATAGCTACTATCCGCCGCTTTAATCTTGTTCCAGACTTCATTCTTGATGTCTTCGGAAGGGGCAGCGCCCTGTATGAACAGCTTGTTATCCTGCACGTGAAGGTGCGACAAACTGACGCCCTTCTGCTGGATCGTCTGCAACGCAGCACTATACTTATTCTTCAGTTCTTCGAGTCTGTCCATAAGTCCTCTTTCGTGTGGTTGGATCAAGAAAACCCACAAATAGTTGCAGGTCGAACCGCGGCGACCCTGGTTTTAGTTCTAGTAAAGTCAATCCCGTAAACTAACCAACATTCATGCTTCCCGCCTTGAGCACGGCCGGCAACAAAATCATACGCGCCGATTCCCGGGAGGCCGTCCTGCTGCGTGGCGTCAATCGTTCCGGCCTGGAATATTCCTCGCCCGACCCACCTGGCTCACTCGCCCGCACTGCCATCACAGTTGACGAACTCGATGCCATGGCCGCCTGGGGCGCGAATCTCGTTCGCCTTCCCTTTAATCAGGAATGGGCTCTCCCGACGCCCTCCTACGATGCTGAACCTTATCTGGCGGGGCTCGATTTCGTTATCGAGGCAGCGGCTGCCCGTGGACTCTATACGCTGCTCGACCTGCAATGGCTCAATGCCACTCAGCCCCGCGGCACCCTCGGAAATGGCCGCCCCAACTTCGTTCCCCCTCTTCCCAATACAGACTCAATAAAGCTTTGGGGTCATCTCGCGCGCCGCTACCAACAAAGCACCAGCGTCCTCTTCGATCTTTTCAACGAACCTCACGATCCGCTACCGGACGATCCTGTCCCTCTCGAAGCCATTAACGCAGAGGGCGAACTCTCTACGCTTCGCCATAAGCGCGTGCGCTTCCGCGAATGGCAACCGTGGGCCGACCATCTCATCCACGCTATCCGGCGCGAACACTCCGCTGCTCTCGTCTTTGTGTCCGGTGTCGACTGGGGTTACGATCTCGAAGATTTTTCACTTAACGACGCCAAGAACATTGTCTACTCCTCGCACGTGTATCCAAACAAGCGCAAATCCTGGGACAAAGCGTTCGGCCATCTCGCCCGCCACGCGCCGGTGTTTATCGGCGAGCTCGGCGGCCAGGATGCAGATATGGCCTGGGGACGAAAACTTCTCGACTATTTGGAAGAACGGCAACTCGGCTGGGCAGCCTGGAGCTGGTCCGATCATCCGCATCTCATTCATCCCGGTTCCACGCGATTTGAACCGACTCTATTTGGAAGCCTTATTCGCGAGTCTCTCTTGCAAAATCGCGAAGGTTGAAAACAGGAGTCAGATCTTCCACTTCGCCTCGAGTTCCCACCCGCAATAACAAAGATTGATTGGCTGCAAACTGTAAGTCGAGCAAGATTCTGCGATTGGCCCAATGCACGTACACACGTCGTTGCTCCACCTGACTGCGGGCTGAAAATCGAAACGGCATCGGGTTGCGAATTTCGCTCGCCTGCGGATGGGCGAAAAACAAGATGAGATCGCCCTCAATTTGCCTCGCCCAAAACGCCGGCAACTGTTGTCCGTCTACTAAGGCCCGCACTCCCGCCGCTTCTAAACTGTCAAACGCCTGCTCCCGGATCGATCGCCGCATTCCCGCATAATCCGCCGGTCGCCTTTTACTTGGCTCGCGTGTGCTGCGTTTCCAAACCAGCTTCGCTCCGTCATCCGCTAACCTGGCAAACTCGCGCAAGACCTCTACATCCAACCAGCGGCAGTCTACGTACAGCGCCTCGACCTCTATCTCACGCGATCGCACCTTGCCGCGCTCTACCCGCGCCTCCCGCAGGAACGCTTTCGAGATCCACAACGCCTGATGGCCCGCTAACTCCTCAGGGACCACCGCCCCGCGCATCTCCCAGACATAATTTGCGCCGGGCGTCCGCTCGGCCCGCGGTATCCGCTCTGCCATCCAGGCGTCTTCCTGTGGCAAGTAGAGTCCCACTCCGGCGTATGTCCTGCCTTGCCGCATCCATCTCGAAACAAATTCCAGATAGCCGTTGAATGCAGGCAACTCATCGGCAAAACTGCTATCTGGCCCGACATGAACTGAGGCGTAGAATTCCACCTCTTTGCCCTCCGGCTGATATGGCATGCCATGCCACACGATTTGGTTCACCCCATTAGCAAACAGTGCATCGGCCAGTAATTTCAGATCGCCGATCTCTTCCTGCTTCCACAATTCTTCAGCGGACTCGTCCCATCCCGGAAAACCGTAAATACAGGTAAACGTCTCGGCGCTCACTACGGGTTTGCCGTCCCAGGCTGCGGCGGAAGCCGCAATTCGGGAAAACCCCGGTGGAAACAACAAGGCTTCCGACTCGGGAATATCCACCGACGCATAGGCTGCGAGCAGATCGACCGGCGCTCCGTGGCATTGGACACGCGACACAGCTCCGTGCTCATGACAGATGCGCGAGAACGCCTCGAAAAACTCGCGCTGCATCGCGTCCGCCCGCAACTTGCGATAGTCATAGCGCACCCCGCGTTGCTTCTTCAAGTCATCGAAGTAAGGCCGCAGCGAGTAGCCGAACCGTGATTCAAACTCGCTCCACAAATCCGCCGACCACATCCGCTCCGTCTCAATCTCCAGCGAATCGCAAAAGAGCGCGGACTCGCTCCCTTGTAAACCGTCCTGCAGGGCACGTAACAGCGGTTCCGCATAGCGTTGCAGCGCGTCTGCTGAAAGATGATTCACCACCAGTCCGGGTCCGCTGACTGCGGCTTCCCACGTTCCGCCCAGACGTTGGTTAGAAGCACCATCGAACGTTTGCGCAGCATCTTCTGTTTCCACCCACGACCCTCCAAAAGGCCAACTGCTGCCCAGCGTAAAATCGCAGCGCAAACCCAGTTCATCGGCGGCGCGCTTGGTGTGCCGGATCAGTTCCTGCCAGCGTGCCTGCAACCATGCCGGCCGTTCGCGGTCGTCGCCCTGTTCAACTCGCCAACCTGGATGCAACCACGCCATTTCCACGCCCCCGAAACCCATAGCGCGCACCCACTGCAACTGCCGCTCGATGTCGTTCTCGCAGAACGGTCCCGAGAGCCACCACCATCTGGTCAGCGGCCGGCTATCCATACGGTTTCGCTAAGACGCCACACATGCTGGTAGAATCCCATGTATGAAAAAGCTCCGCTGCCTCTTACTAATTGCATGTGCCGTCGTGCTGGTCTCGGCGCAAACCGCTGCTCCCGCTAAGTCCTCCGCCAAAAGTTCCGCTCAGACGGCCGCTTCGCAAGACAGCATGATCGACATCAACTCCGCTACTGCCGATCAACTCGATACGCTACCCGGCATCGGCGCAGCTCTCGCCCAGAAAATCATTGCCGGACGCCCCTACCGCACCAAGACCGAACTTACTACCAAGAAGGTCATCCCGGCCGCGACTTACGCGAAAATCAAAGACAAAATTGTCGCGCACCACGCGAAGTAATTAGCCGATCACACTCCGGCGGTGCAGGAGCCAGGTCGCGAGCAACCCGCAAGCCGCCGCAAGCGAAAGCCAAACACCAGGCATGGCGCGATTTTCCGTGGCGTGAATCAGAAGCGTGCAAATCGCGGGCGTAAAGCCGCCAAAGGCCGTCGCGACACTATAAGCCAGCGAAAAGCCGGACGTCCTCACCTCCGAAGGCATAATTTCGGTCAAATACACCACCATCGCACCGTTGTAAGTGGCATACAAGAGAGAAAACCATAACTCCACTTCCAGTAACCTGCTGTAAGAAGGCTCGGCAGCTAACCAAAGCAGCGCCGGGTAAGCACTTACAATGAGGAGCACGGTAGAAGAGACTAACAACGGTGCCCGTCCAACGCGGTCCGAGAGCGCACCCATCAACGGAAGCCATACCAGGTTCGATACGCCGACACAAAGCGCCACTTGTAAGCTTTCCTTCCGCCCAAGATGCAGCACAGAACTCCCGAAGGTGGGCGTGTACGTCGTAATCATGTAAAACGAAACGCTGGTCATCAGCGCGAGCAAAAATCCGTACAGCACCAACCGCCAGTTCGAACCCACGGATCGCACAATTTCACGAAAATCCGGATGCTTACGCTGCGCGAGAAACTCTTCGGTTTCCTGCAGCGAACGGCGCATCAAAAACAGAAAAGGAATAATGGCGCATCCGATCAGCAGCGGCACACGCCAACCCCAGGCCGTCATCTGCTGCGGACTCAAGCGTTGCGCCAGCACCACGCCAATTAGCGCCGCCAGGATCACAGCCATTTGCTGGCTGCCCGATTGCCAGCTCACGTAAAAACCTTTGCGCCCGGCCGGGGCAATCTCGGAAAGATAAACCGACACGCCGCCCAACTCCACTCCCGCCGAAAATCCTTCGACTAAACGTCCCATCAAAATAACCAGCGGCGCGAGCATACCCAAGGTGGCATATCCGGGTAAACAGGCGATTGAAAGCGTACCGAGCGACATCAGACCGAGCGTCAAAATCAAACCGGCGCGCCTGCCGTGCTGATCGATGTAAGCGCCCAATACGATCGCTCCCAGCGGCCGCATCAGAAAGCCCGCGCCAAACGTCATGAAAGTCCGCATCAGCGAAGCAAACTCGCTGCCGGTGGGGAAAAAGGTCTTGCCGATAGCCTCGGCGTAGTAGCCGAAGACCATGAAGTCGTACATCTCGAGGAAGTTCCCGCTGGCTACCTGAATGACCGGCCAAAGCTTCGACTTACTCACTGCCTCCCCAGCGTTCAGCTCCTTCAAACGTCAGCCGATTCCATTCTTGGCCGTTTGAAAAAACTGCCGCTCCACCATCAGATGCAGGCGCCCCTTATTGACCATGATCCCCGCCATCCTACGCGGAAAGACGCTATTATCCTCGCCGGCATTTTGCGCATCTGCCGGCAGAAAGATATCGAGCAGCTTTCGTTCCTGCACTTCCTGCAAAATCGCGGCCGCCTGCACTAACAGCTCCCGATCGTGCAATTCGCGATGAAAACGAGACATACGAGACTATTACCTCACAGGCCTCTAAGTGGCTTATTGAATCGCCGCCAGAATCTTCTGCGCCGGTTCAAACCCTGGATTCAAACGTAGCGCATTCTGCAACTCCACGCGCGCCTCGTCCCGCTGGCCTAGCCGGGCCAGCGCCGCGCCCAGGCTGGTGCGCAATTCCACATCGTTCGGCCGATAAACTAAAGCGGCCCGATACTCAACGCTGGCCCGCGCGTTGTCGCCTGCTTTGGCGAGCTTGTCTCCTAAGGCGAACATCACATCGCCGGCATGCTCCTGCGCTTTCGGATAGTCCGGCCTTGCGAGCAGCACTTCCTTGAAATCGGCGCTCGCCGCTTCCAGTTCACCGTTCTCCGCTTCCACGCTCGCCAGATCGAAGCGGGCATCGGTGTACTTAGCGTCGATGGCCAAAGCCTTCTTGAACTGCTCCTCCGCCTGCTCGAATTTCTGTCCGGTAAACAACGCGATGCCAAGCTCGGTCGCCGCCACCACGCTATCCGGATTCGCCCGGGTGGCATTGAAGAAATAACTCTCAGCCAGGCCGGCATCGCCCTTGCTCAACATCGCGTCACCCATGTTGAAGTTCGCCGCAAAATCCTGCGGATACTTCTTGATCCGCTCTTCCGAAAGCGCCGTCTGCAGCACCTCTCTGCGATCTCCATCCGCCTCCGGCAACACCTGAAGCCAGAGATGGCCCATCTCGTCAGTCGCTTGAATGCCGCCCCGCACTTCCTTCGGCGGATGACTTGGATTTCTCAAGTTACTGGCCGAATTATCGTAGTGATACCGCATCGAAACCACCGTGCCCTCCGGCAGGAGCATCGGCGTCTTCAACTTATATACGCCCTGCCAGTTCAGATCCCAATCCGGTATCCGCACCAGCCACTTGCGCGTACCATCGGGCAGCGTCGCATAGCCTTCCATCAACTTCGCCAGATAGTGCGAATGCGGATAGATCGCGAGGACGCGAAAATTCAACGGCACCCGAAAATCATCGCTCACCAGGAAATCCTTGTCACCGGCCGGAATATCGATCGCCCCGTCATGCTCCAGCTGCACCAGCATCGGAAACTTCGTCTGCGGCTTGTCGGTAAAGTACAGCCCGATCTCGGGACTCACCGTTTCCGGCTTGCCCGTCGGGCGCAAATGCACGTTCAACACCAGGTCCATGCCCGGCTCAGCGCGCCATGCCATGCCGTCCGGCTCGACCACCGGCTTGCTGCCCGGCTTCCACGAGAGAAAATGCCCATCGGGATCGAACGTGCTCTCCTCCACCGAAAGATCCATACCCGGAAAGCCCTGCCCAGCTGTCTTCTCCTGCCGGTACGCCGACCCCGACCGGTCGATAATCACATTGGCGTGATGAAAGACCTGCGGATTACCCGGCCGCACTTCCATCGCCCGTACCCATTTAGTTCCGTCGATCGGCACCGGCAGAATGAAATTCCAAAACACCTCATTGCCGTCCGCAGCCAGTCGGAACGGCTGCCTCACATGCAGAATCAGATCCGGCTTGCCTAACTCCCACTCCGAAGAAAACACCGGAGCGGGCGGCGCTTTCGCCAGATTGCCTGCAGGTGCGCCCTGCGCTGCCCACTGCTGAAGTAGTGCGATCTCACTGGCGGTCAACCGGCGCTCGTCCTCGAATTGCCCATACCCCTGCTGCGGCTGCCACGGCGGCATGAAGTGCCGTTTCGTTACATCGGCGATCTGACGCGCATGTCGCCTCGCGTCTTCGTAACTCAACAGCGAGAACGGTCCAGACTGCCCCGGCCGGTGACAGGGCGCACAATTCTGATACACGATGGGCGCAATATTCTTGGCAAAAGTAACTTCCGGTTGCGCTGCACGCGCTAACCCAACCGCGCTCAAAATCAACCCGCACACTGCTGAAAGCTGATTGAGGCGCGTCATCTCGGTGGAAACCATGCTACCGCGAACGGCTTCTCGTTCACGAGTTTTAGAGACTGCTGAAAAATGTTGGCCGCCGAGAAACGCTGATTGAAATTGAATGTTTTATCTGCGTTGATCCGTGTTCATCTGCGGCTAAATTCATTCTCTTTAGTCGTATTTTTCGTAAATAATCTGCTTACGGTCGAAGCCCCGTGACTTCAATTCCTTCCGCACATCATCCACCATCTCTTTCAAACCACAGATGTAGACATCGACATTGCTTTGCTCGTCCTGTGTGCGGATGGCGAGCGCTTCATCCAGATGGCTCTGCACACGGCCTGTCCGCCCTCGCCAGTTGGCAGATGGCCGGGTGACCGTCGGCATGAATTTGAAACTCGGATACTCCGTCGAGAGGCGCTCGAGTTCTTCGCGATAGAGCAGGCCTTCCTCATAGCGGACGCCAAAAATCAGGGTGATATTAGGCTGCAAGCGCGGCAAATGATCGAGCAGCATCGAACGAAACGGCGCGATCCCGGTACCGGTAGCCACGAATACGGCATGGCGTCCTGGATGGCGCAAAGTAAAGTAGCCGAGCGGTTCGTGCATGTCCACTTCGTCGCCCGGACGCAGATTGAAAAGCCAGGACGAGACCAGGCCGTCCGGCACTCGATTCAGGCATAACTCGAACTGGTTGCCCGCGCGCGGCGAAGCGATCGAATAGGCGCGCGTGATCTCTTTCTCGCCCTTATGCTCCACCACCGATACAAATTGCCCAGGCGTAAACTGCAGATGCTCTACCGCCGGAACTTCAAACCGGAAGTGGTGCACTTCAGGGGCAAGTTCCCTCCAATCCATTAATTTGGCCTTCAGTGTAAATACCCCTTCATATGATGAGACCCGCCGGACGTTCTTCCACGGGGGAATCCGGAGTCATCTGGCTGAGAAGATCCAGAAACATGCGCCCGCGCGGACGGCCATTTTTGTTCTGTTGACCGATGCGGTGCAGAAATACCAGTATCGCTAAGATCTCTGAATTGCGAAGCGACGGCAGAGTCTCGCGTTCGCTGCGGAGTTTTTGATAATCAGCCAGGGATGCGGCAAACGAGCGCTGCACCGCCAAAGCCACGGTGTTCTCCGGAACCGTTTGATAGACCAGCCCGGATTCGAGCGTGCGGTGTGTTTGGATCAGCGCCGCCAGGGCTTCCATGACATCTGTATCAATTGCGCCGGTGGTGCGCACCGCCGCCTGAACCAGAGCGTAAATGGTGAACAACAGCAGTTCCTCGTGCTGGGAAACAAGTTCTTCGCTCACCAGAATGTCGGGATTCGACAATTCATCGGCGCTCACTGATAGCGGCTTCTCGTGCCGGTGAGCTTCCTGCAGAAATTCGCAGCCGAGCGGGCAAGAGAGTGAAACCTCCCGTTCTGTTCCGCAGCAGATGGTGCAAATTTCGCCGCCGACCGCGGGGCAATGACGCTTGGGTCGGCGGACACCACAGATCTTGCAGAGAAGGGGCTCGGACATCGGCTAAGAACCATTATCGGATGCAGCTCCTGTCGGCCCCATCCCGAGGCGGGTGAGGTTCGGAAAGATCCTACCTATTGCCCAATTCGGAACGTTGGCGGCCGCTGTTTCAAACTGACTCCGCGAGTTCACTTTGAAACGCGCTCGCCGCCGTACCCGTTTCAGAACGATTCACAGACCCTTTATTAGTCATGTCTTTTGGCTGTTTAAGGAGACCTGCATTTGTAGATAACTCGATTTATTTCAGTCATTTGGCTCCAATTCAGAGATCTCGAAAATCCCCTGGCCAAACCCTTGCTTTTTATCCAGGCGAAGCCCGACGCAGAAAGCGATCCGGCCAGGAGATTTCAAATGACTGCCGCCACCAAAACCGCCCTTTGCCCGACCCTCAGCAACCAGTTTGCACGCCGCGACGAACTGATTACCGAACACCTGCACCTGGTAACCGCGATCGCTTCGCACGTGCAGCACTCCGTTCCGGTTCACATCGAATTGGACGATCTGATCCACGCCGGGACCATGGGGCTGATCGACGCGGCCACCAAGTATCGCGACGATAAAGAAGTGTCGTTCCCGAGCTATGCCAAGCACCGCATTCGGGGAGCGATTCTCGACAGCTTGCGGCAGTCCGACTGGGCCTCGCGCGACCTGCGCAAGCGTTACAAGCAAGTGGAGAACGTGACCAACGAATTGACCACCCGCCTCGGCCGCACGCCGACCGACGCGGAAGTGGCGAAAGAAATCGGTCTCGACAGCCGCCGCTGGCAGGCCTTGATGGTCGATTTCCGCGGCCTGAATGCAGTGGCCGCGCAGGCCCACGCCTACGAAGACGAAGAACAACTAGCGCCCGAAGTTCCGGCCTCCCCCGCGCAGTCTCCCGACCGTTTATTCGCCCGCTCGGAGCTCCGCGAGAAGCTGGCCGCCGCTATGAAGACCTTGCCGGTGCGCTATCAACAGGTCGTGAAGATGTATTACGAAAACGACTTGACCATGAAGGAAATCGGCAGCACCCTCGGCGTCAACGAAAGCCGCGTGTCGCAGATTCATAAAGGTGCGCTCGAGCGCATGCAGCTGGCTCTTGGCACGACCGGCATCTGTTCGGCGGCGGCGTTTTAAATGAGAGTCGCCTCACGCCCAGCACTTGGTTTAACCCCAGGCACGCGTTTGATCTGGCGCAGGAGTATCGGCTGGTTCGGGTTCAATATAGCGCCCGCACCGATCTTGACCGGCGTGCCCGTCTCGAGTGACAGAATCCAGTTGCGAGTCAGTGTCGCCCGTGCCACCAGGCCCTCCAGCCGAGCGAACGGTTCACCGAGACACATCTTGGCGCCTCCGCCAAACGGGAAGTAGGCGAACTTGGGGATGTTGATCGTTCCCCAACGCTTCGGTTCGAAATCATCGGGTCGCGCGAAATATTTGGAATTGCGTTGCGTTATGTAGGGACTCACGAATATACTCTGGCCCGCTTTGATTCTGTATCCGCCGAGGTCGAGGGTTGCCTTCGGTCGGCGCGCAAACAGGAGCGCCGGAGGATATAGCCGCAAAGCTTCTTTGAAAACATTGGCGGTATACGGCAGCCACTGGATATCAGCAAGCGTGGCGCTTCGCGAGCCCAACACCTCATCCAATTCAGCGTGCAATCGCGCCGCGACCATTGGATGCTGCGCCAGCAGGTACCAGGTCCAGGTCAGCGCGGCCGCTGTCGTCTCATGCCCGGCCAAAACGAACGTTACAACTTCATTTTGTATGTCCTCGTCAGTTAATGGCCCATTGTCCTCGTGGCGCTGGTTGAGAATCAGCGAAAGGACATCGAGCTTGCCACTGCCTCGCCGCTGCTCGATCATCGGCGCGACGATCCGCCTCAATTCTTCACGCTCTCGAGGAAAGAAAAGGCTGCGACCTTGCGGCCTCAATCTGCGGTACGCCAGCGGTTCGAATAGCGTAATGGCCGGCACCAGCCAGCTTCCCTTACCGGTGACACGTTGCAATACATCGGCGATCCGCCCGGCGCTTTCGCGAAAATCCGTTCCAAAAAGCGTTGTGCCCACGATCGCCAGCGTCAGACGTCGCATCTCGCTGCGCATGTCGAGAATCTCTTGCTGTTTCCACTCACGCGAAAGCCGTTCAGATTCTTCGACCATGACCTCGGCTTGCAGAAGCGTGGCTTTAGACTTCGAGCTTGCCTCGACCGCGTTCGAAAGATTCTAATGCTCTCGCGCTCGACAGCCGCGTCGTGCGGGGCGAAAAGCGCCATATAATTGTCGGCGAGGTCGAGAGCGGCCTGATTCTGTTTGTGGTTTACACCTGGAGGCACTATGACAAAGAAACCGTCTGCCGTATGATCTCAGCCCGAGCGGCTAGTGAGAAAGAGCGCCGCCGACATACGGGCCTACGCTAAATCGCCGAAGTTCAAAGCCGATGCCGAGCGCCTGCGTAGGCGAAACGCCTGGCAAGAGCTATCAAACGATCTTGAAAGAGATCATCCATAAAGGCTTACATCGCTAAGCGGTTTACTCCGCCAGCTGCGCCCCGACGCTGTTCGCGCCCCGACGTTGCATGTATCCGTCGAGCCAGTACCCGATGGCGTCCCAGCAATTATGCTTATCTACGAGGATCGGCAGGACGTCGCCCGTCTTCGGACCGACCTTGTACCTATACAGACGGCGCTCGTCGTTCATGTGATTGCAGCGCTCGTGAATCACGATGCGCTCGAACGCTTCCAGGTGCGCGCTGCCGTCTTCGACGCTACCAGGCCACTTGTCGGCCTCCGAGATATTGAAGCCCGCGCGCCTGACGAACGAGATCGATTCCGACCTTGAACTATCCGCTTTGATCGGCCAGTTCCGGAAGCCGCTCCGCTAGCGGGAATGTTTGAAGGCGTTTCTGGAACTGGCTTTTGGCCGTCTTCCGTCTTGGGACCGGTCGAGTTCTGCACGTTTTTTCTGTTGATTTCGGCTCGGGTTTTGGTTAATGTTTCGGGGGCAGACATGGCGTTCACCTGCGCGGAAGTGCGCGAGTACGGGAGTCTTCTTGCTGTGTTCAAAGGACGGACAGCCCCGGCCCACGCCCTTCTCTTTCCCTCCAACATACGTTTTATCGACTTCCACAACTCCCGAAAGCATTAGGTTCATTGGCTCTTGCGTCATCGCCCAACGAATCAGATGCGCCATGAACCATGCTGTTCGATAGCAGCCTTGTTCCAAGTTGCGCTGAATTCACGAAGACAAATTTTCGAAACCGCTCACCGGTTTTGGCCGGCCGCATCCAGCCGTGCTTGCGCGCGCTGCAGCTTGCGCAAAGCCGCGTCGGACTCGGCCACTTCGCCGGCTTTCTTCAGCTCCTCGTTGGCCTCGTCCAGCTCCCGGCGCGCCGATTCCATATCGATGTCCCGCACATACTCGGCATTGTCGGCCAGCACCCGCACCTGATTATCGAAGACTTCTACAAACCCGCCGTCAATCACCAGCGGATCGCCGCCGCTGTACGTCAACACGCCAGCACCCAGCGCACTCAGGAGCGGGGCGTGGCCGGCCAGAATGCCCATGTAGCCTGCCTTGCCGGGCAGCTGCGCCTCGGTCACTTGCTCGTCGACGAACAAGCGCTCGGGCGTCGCTACCTGCAGCTGAAACGTGTCCGCCATCAACTTTTCATGTTCTTGGCGGCTTCGACCACATCCTCGATCGTTCCCTGCATGTAGAACGCCTGCTCCGGCAACGCGTCATGCTGGCCATCTACGATTTCCTTGAAGCTGCGCACTGTGTCTTCGAGCTTCACATATTTGCCCGGACGTCCGGTAAACTGCTCCGCCACATGGAACGGCTGCGACAGGAAACGTTGGATGCGCCGCGCGCGGCCGACAGCCTGTTTGTCTTCATCACTCAGTTCATCGATACCCAGAATCGAAATGATGTCCTGCAGATCCTTGTAGCGCTGCAACGTCAGCTTCACGCGCTGCGCTACATCGTAATGCTCTTCGCCCAGAATGTTCGGATCGAGAATACGCGATGTGGAGGCCAACGGATCGACCGCCGGATAAATGCCCAGCTCCGAGATCGCGCGGGACAAATTAGTCGTCGCATCCAGGTGCGCAAACGTAGTGGCGGGAGCGGGATCGGTATAGTCATCGGCCGGCACGTAGATCGCCTGCACGGAAGTAATCGATCCGCGCTTGGTCGAAGTAATGCGCTCCTGCAGATCGCCCATCTCGGTGGCCAGGTTCGGCTGATAGCCCACGGCCGACGGCATGCGCCCCAGCAGCGCCGACACTTCCGAACCCGCTTGCGTAAATCGAAAGATGTTGTCGATGAAGAGCAGTACATCCTGCCCTTCTTCATCGCGGAAATACTCGGCTACCGTCAAGCCTGTCAGCCCGACGCGCAAGCGGGCGCCGGGCGGCTCGGTCATCTGTCCGTAGACCAGCGCCACTTTGGACTTCTTCCAGTCATGCGGATCGACGATGCCGGCCTCCTGCATTTCCATCCACAAGTCGTTGCCTTCGCGCGTCCGCTCTCCTACGCCGGCGAAGACCGAAACGCCGCCGTGCTTCATAGCAATGTTGTTGATTAGCTCTTGAATGATCACAGTCTTGCCGACGCCCGCGCCGCCAAACAAACCGATCTTGCCGCCGCGTAAATACGGCTCGAGCAGATCGATCACCTTGATGCCCGTCTCGAACATCTCGAGCCCGGTCGCCTGTTCATCGAACGTGGGCGCAGAGCGGTGAATCGGATTGCGCTTCTCCGTTTCCACGGGGCCCATATTGTCGACCGGCTCGCCCAGAACGTTCAAGACGCGCCCCAGTGTCTGCTTACCCACCGGCACACTGATGGGCCCACCGAGATCAATTGCCTTCATGCCGCGCACCAGGCCGTCGGTGGCCTCCATGGCGATGGTACGCACGCGTCCTTCGCCGATATGCTGCGCCACTTCCGCCGTGATGTCGATCTTCACCGGCGTGTCGAAGCCGTCGCTGGTCACATGAATCGCGTTCAGCAGTTTCGGCACATGACCTTCGGGAAACTGAATTTCAATGGTGGGGCCTGCCACCTGAATCACGCGCCCTTCCGTTACACCTGGTTCCGCAACAACTGACTCTGCCATATCTAACTCCTCACGCCAGCGCCGCGGCGCCGCTCACAATCTCGATAATTTCTCGCGTAATGCTCGCCTGCCGGACGCGGTTCAGATTCAGCGTCAAATCCTGAATCACATCGCCGGCATTGTTGCTGGCCGCATCCATGGCCGTCATGCGCGCCGCATGGTATGCCGAGATGGATTCCAGCAGCGCCCGGTACACCGACATTTCCACATAGCGCGGCAACAGCTCCCGCAACAGCTCCTGTGGCGGCTGTTCATAGATGTAGTCGACCTGCGGCTCGTCTTTCTGCTTTTCGTCTTCTTCTTCGGACTTCGGCAACTCCACCGGCAAAATCTTTTTCAAAACCAGATTGGGCGCCATGGCGCTCTTGAATTCGTTACCCGCGATGTACACCGCGTCCACTTCGCCCTTGCTGTATGCCTCGATCATCTGTTCGGCGATGTCGCGGGCCTCTTCGAACTTCGGTTTGTCGACAATCCCCACGTGCTCGCCCGACAAATTAAATTTCCGCCGCCGGAAATGGTCGCGCCCTTTGCGCCCGATCGCTTCGATCTGCAACTCCGCCGACCCGTGCTCATCGATAAAGCGCTGCGCCATGCGAAACAAATTGGCGTTGAATGCGCCCGCCAGGCCGGTATCGCTGCTCACCAGAATCAGCGCGATTTTCTTCTCTTCGCGCACGTCGAGTAATGGCAGTTCCGCCGGTTCATCCAGATTCGCCGCCGCGCGTGACACGTTCGCCAGCACGCGTCCCATCATCTCCGCATACGGCCGTGAACCGAGCGCATGCTCCTGCGCCCGACGCAGCTTTGCCGCCGAGACCATCTTCATGGCCTTCGTGATCTGCTGCATGTTCTTGACGCTGCGAATGCGGCGCCGAAGATCGATTAAGCTCGGCATCTGCTAGACCTGCGCCGGAGCCTTCTTTGCTTCATCCGCCGCTTTGTCGTCGCCAGCTTTCTCGTTGCCAGCTTTCTCCTCGGCCGGTTTGTCCTTCTTCTCAGCGCGCTGCCCGTTATTCCGCTCGTCCTTCTTCGCGGGCGCTTGCTTCTTGTCGTCTTTCGAAGAAGCTTTGAAACGCTGGCTCTTGAACTCTTTCAAAGCATCCTGCAACTGCTTCTTGAGATCGTCCTTTAATTCTTTTTTCTCGCGGATGCCCTGCAGCACTTCCGGCTTGCTGTTGTCGAGAAACTGATACAACTCCGTCTCGAATCTTCGGACGTCTTCCACCGCGACGTCGTCCAAGTAGCCATTGCCGCCCGCAAAGATGATGGCGACCTGCTTCTCAACCGGGATCGGTGAGAACTGTCCCTGTTTGAGCACTTCCACCCAGCGCTTGCCGCGATTCAACTGATCCTGCGAAGCCTTATCCAAATCCGAGCCAAACTGCGCAAATGCTTCCAAGCCGCGATACTGCGCCAATTCCAGCCGCAAACTGCCAGCCACCGATTTCATCGCCTTGATCTGCGCCGCTCCGCCTACGCGGCTCACCGACAGACCCACGTTGATGGCCGGACGCACGTTCGAGTTGAATAAGTCGGTTTCGAGATAGATCTGTCCGTCGGTGATCGAAATCACGTTGGTCGGAATGTACGCAGAAACGTCGCCCGCTTGGGTTTCAATAAACGGCAGAGCCGTAAGTGATCCGCCGCCTTTTTCATCGCTTAGCTTGGCCGCGCGCTCCAGCAAACGGCTGTGCAGATAAAACACATCACCCGGAAATGCTTCGCGTCCGGGCGGCCGCCTGAGCAGCAGCGAGATCTCGCGATAGGCCGCCGCATGCTTCGACAAATCATCATAGACGCATAATGCGTGGCGCTTCGAATCCCGGAAAAACTCTCCGATTGAACAGCCCGCATACGGCGCAATATACTGCATCGGAGCGGGATCGGAAGCGGTTGCCGCTACCACAATCGTGTAATCCATGGCCCCGTGTTCTTCGAGCACGCGCACCACCTGCGCCACCGTCGAACGCTTCTGGCCGATCGCGACGTAAATGCAAATAACGTCCTGACCCTTCTGATTGATGATCGTGTCGAGCGCGATGGTAGTCTTGCCCGTCTGCCGGTCGCCAATGATCAGCTCACGCTGGCCGCGCCCGATCGGCACCATCGCATCGATCGCCTTGATCCCGGTCTGCAGCGGCTGTTTGACTGACTGCCGGTCGACCACGCCCGGCGCAATCCGCTCGAGCGCAATAAATTCCTTCGTATCGATCGCGCCTTTTCCATCGATTGGCACGCCTAGCGCATTGACCACGCGCCCTACCAGAGCATCGCCCACCGGAACCGACATAATCCGGCCGGTGCGGCGTACCTGGTCGCCTTCTTTGATGTTGCTGTAATCGCCCAGCAGCACCGTTCCGACCTGGTCTTCTTCCAGATTCAGCGCGATGCCGACGGTCTCCGGCCCGAACTCGACCAGTTCGCCCGCCATCACGTTCTCCAGGCCAAAGACGCGCGCGATGCCATCGCCCACGCTGATCACCGAGCCGGTTTCCGATACGTTCGCCACCGCGTCGAAGTTTTGGATCTCCGACGAGAGTATGCGCGAAATTTCATCTGCTCTGATGTGAGCCATACGTTTTCAAGTCCTTGCTAAAATCTGATCCTTGGTTTGATCTTTAAGACCGCGACAGCAGGCTCGCTCGCATTGCGTCGAGCTTGCCACGCACCGAGGCATCGTATTCTTTCGAAGCCACATGCGCCCGAATTCCACCGATCACGCCGGGATCCACATGATAGTGAGCCCGAATCAGCTTGCCGAGTTTCGTTCCCAGCGCTCTTTCAATTTCCTCACGCTGCTGCGGGCTTAGTTCATGAGCCGAGGTGATAGTGGCAGGCAGCCAGCCCGTCCGTTCATCCACGATCCATTCAAAGTTCTGTTCGATGTCCGGCAACTCTCTCGTCCGGCGGTGGGAGACGATCACCAGCAGGAAGTTTTTGATGAGCCGGTGCAATTGCATCTGGTCGGCCAGTTTGCCCGCGAGTGCCTGTTTTCGCTCGCGCGTAACGGCCGGCGAGAGCAGAGCCCGCGCTACGTCCTTCGATTCCTGCAACAAGCCGGCCATCCATGTCAGCTGTTCGGTCGCCTCCTCCGGCGACAGTCCCGAATCGGGCGCAAACACCGCATCAGCTAAGGCTTGGGCGTAATGACTCGAGAGCGCATCCGTCATCTTTAATTTTTTCCACGTTCGACGAGCTCGACGAAGTCGTGGACCAGGTTGTCGGGTTCGCCCTGCGCAAACCGATCCTGCAAACGCCTCTCCGCAAGACCCAGAGCGATCAGCGCCGTATGCTGCTGCACCCGTCTTGCCGCCTCGTTGCGCAAGGCTTCGATTTCGTTCGCTGCGTTCCGGTCGATGTGCTTGCGCTCGGCTTCCGTTTGCTGCCGGATGCGCTGGTGCTCGCGTTCCATTTCCACCTTCGCCTGCTCACGCAGCTTGTTTACCTCGTCGCTCAGCGTCGCCATCTTCCGATCGATTTCGGAGTAGCGGAAATCGGCGTCGATCTTTAGTCCGGTCGCGTCCTTGATGGCTTTCTGAATGTCGGCCGACCGCGCGTTGAAAAACTTTGGTGCATTTTTGGCCAGGAACCAGGCCAGCAGCGCCACAAAAATCGCGGTGTTAATGAGCTTCCAAGGCCCGACACGATCCAGTTGTGCGGTTTCCTGTGGCGTTTCCTGCGCAAACAGCGCCAGTGCGCTTAGGGAAAACATCAGTCCCGAACAAATGACGATACGCACTACCTTCGTCAAGCGGCTCTCCGCCCGAGCAGGGAATCGACGATCCGCTCGCTCAATTCCTCGACGCGGCTATCCAGTTCGGTCTGCACGCTCTCAGACTCTTGGGCGATCTGCTGTTTCGCGTGTTCAATTTGCGCATCGGCTTTGGCTCGCGCCTCGGCAATCTGCTGGGCCTGTTCGTCCGACCATTGCCGCCGCATCTTTTCGTGCTCCTGATACAACTCGCCGCGGGCCAGTTGCATCGCCTCCTCAAACTCAGATTGCTTTTTGTCCGCCGCCTCGAAAGCGCGTTGCGCCAGATCCCGGACGCCTTCTGTCGACTTCTTACGCTCTTCCAGCAGCGCCGCCATCGGCCGGAAGTAAACCTTCTTCAAATACCACGCCAGAAACAGAAAAAAAACGATAGTGGGGACTGCTTCGAGCAGTAGGTCAGCGAGGGCCTTTAGCGTTGCATCCATGCAGGAACCGAATCTGTAGGTTAGAGAGTCAGGAAGGTATGCTCGCCAGAGAAACACACTTCGGACAACGACGACTTCCCTAATGAATTACGCTAGCATAGCAGATTTTTACTGGTCAACCCGGAAGGCAGGCTAAAGCCTACCCTACGCCCTCTTTTCGGAGTACACTACAAGGAGGTATCACATTTGACCATATTTCATTCCGATCCCCTGGCGCGGGTAAGCGCCGCACGTTAAGTCCGGCATGTATCCACCAAGAAATTACCCGCCTCGCCGGCCCCGCATCCGAGAAAACGTAAACGAAGCAATCCGAGCCAAAGAAGTACGTGCCGTCTTTCCCGATGGCTCGGTAGAAGTTATGCCCACCCCCGCCGCAGTGCGGAAGGCGCAGGAACTGGGACTTGACCTGATCCTGATTGCTCCCACCGCCGAACCCCCAGTGGCAAAAGCCATGGACTACGGCCAGTGGCAATACGAACAGAAGAAAAAACAGCACGAGACTAAGAAGAAGCAGCATGTGATTCAGGTGAAAGAGTTGAAATTCCGGCCTAACACCGATGATCACGATTACGACTTCAAGAAGAATCACGCCATCCGATTTTTAAAAGACGGCAACCGGGTGAAAGCAGTAGTGCAGTTTCGCGGACGCGAGATTGCGCACGTCGACTTGGGAAAGAAGCTGTTGCTAAAATTTGCCGAAGACCTGACCGGTATCGGTTCTATCGAAGGGCAGCCGCGTCTGGAAGGCCGCAACGCTCACCTGATCATCAGTCCGGTGAAAACAACCGTCGTTCCTAAGAAGAAGACCGAGAAAGTGAAGGACGACGGTCCAACGCCGGTCGTTTTCCCGACCAATCCCGCCAATCCGAACTGATTGGCTTGGATTGAACGGGCAGCAGGCTGAAGCCCAGTGTCAATTAGTTTTCCAAATATCAACCAGTGCGCCTCTTGTGGAACAGGCGTTTCGCCTGTCACAGTAGTGGTGGTATGCCCCGGTGTGACCGCGCTACCCCTTAGCTAAGTGGCGTCGGGCTGTAGCGTATCCTACGACGTCAGGCCGGTTTTACCGGTACGGCCCTGCTCGACGTACGGAATTCGTACTGCTGAATCTGCAAAGCCAGCTGACCTTTGTTGTGTCTCGTCACGCGGCCGCGGGCAACCAGGTTCAGCAGGCAGCGGTCATTCAACTGGGCTGGCCAGCTAATCGATAGCTCCAAACGCGTACCGATCGGCAAGTCATGGTCCGACGTAAACAATACGCCAGAGCTGCTGATATTCAAGGTCCGGCCGTTGCCGGCCAATACTTCGGTCCGCTGGTTTAAGGTCTTGTATCGAACTTCGCGTTCGATCGGGAAACGGCTCGATCTCCGCCTCTCCGTGTTCAAGACCTCAGGCGACTCACGCTTACTCAGGAAAAGGGTAGTTTCGGACACCACTTAAAAAACTCCGATCTTTAAGATTACACTGACTTCAGTCATTTTTCTGGAGGTGCTTCCGCAGGTCGGGACGGTGTTCGCTGTTCGCGGAGCCACTCCAGTCGCTCCCGGACCTTTACTTCAAAGCCGCGATTTGTCGGCTGGTAGAAAGTCGTGCCGGCCAGTTCCTCCGGCAGGCAGGTCATATTCGTGACGGCATTTTCCCGCCGGTGGGCATGTTGATAGCCCTCGCCATAGCCAATCTCCTTCATAAGCCGCGTCGGCGCATTGCGCAGATGCAAGGGCACTGGCTTGGCGACTGTAGACTCGATAGTGGCGTTCACCTGGTTCAAAGCCTGGTAGGCGGCGTCCGACTTGGCGGCGACCGATAAATAGATCGTGAGCTGCGCCAGCGCTAAATCTCCCTCGGGTACTCCCAGAAAATGCACGGTCTGCATACAGGCGATTGCCTGTTCGAGAGCTCTCGGATCCGCCATGCCAATATCTTCAATCGCCATTCGCACCAGTCGTCTTACCAGATAAAGCCGATCTTCTCCGGCCTTCATCATTCGTCCCAGCCAATACAAGGCCGCATCCGGGTCGCTCGAACGAACAGATTTGTGTAATGCCGAGATGAGGTTGAAATGCTCCTCCCCCGACTTGTCATACAGCAGAATCTTCCGCTGCAGGGCGTCCGCCACGGCTTCACGCCCAATTTGCCCGTCTTGCGCCAGTTCGGCGGCAATTTCTAAAGTGTTCAGTGCCGAACGGGCATCCCCGTCCGACCCTACAGCTATCTCATCGAGTAATTCGGCCGAAACCTTTAGTCCTAAATGACCTAAACCGCGTTCTGGCGTTTCGAGAGCACGCCTGAGTAGCGTTACTATCTCTTCGGTACTCAAAGCGTGTAAGGTATAAACCTTAGTCCGCGAGAGTAAGGCGGAGACTACTTCGAAAGAAGGATTCTCGGTGGTCGCTCCAATCAAGACCACATCGCCGCGCTCGACATAAGGCAGAAAGGCGTCCTGCTGCGCCTTATTAAAGCGGTGAATCTCGTCGATAAACAAGACGGTTTTTCGTCCGAGACGCCGGCCCTTTTCGGCGTCGGCCATGACTGCTTTGATTTCCTTTATGCCGCTCAGAACGGCGCTAAAGGGAATGAAATCGGCATGGCTGCGTTCGGCTACCAGTGAGGCTAATGTCGTTTTTCCCGAACCGGGCGGCCCCCAAAGAATGATCGAAGTGAGATGCCCGTTTTCGACCTGCGATCGCAATGCTTTTCCGGGTGCCAGAATGTGTTCCTGGCCCACGTATTCATCGAGAGTTCGCGGACGCATGCGATCGGCCAGCGGCCGTCCCGCCAACTCCGCAGTGCTTTCCCCAGGCAAGGTAACGTCAAACAAGCTCATGCGGCATTTCTCTGCCGCGACGCTTCAAACAAGGCAATGGAGCAGGCAACAGCCGCGTTCAGCGATTCCACGCGCTCCGTCGGAATCCTCAGCTGCTCCGAGTTAGCTGAAAATTCCGGAGAAATGCCCGATCCTTCACTACCCACAACGAAAGCGCAAGTCCCGGTAAACTCCACGTCCGGGAGTGCCGTCGTCCCATCCGCCGTCAGCGCGAACAATTTAACCTGCGCCGCCTGGAGCCGCCTCAAACTCTCACTCTGAGATGCGAGTTCGAGAAACGGCAGCCGAAACAGGGATCCAGCAGCGGCTCGGAGCAACTTTCCATTCGACACGCGTGCAGAACCTGGAGCAAGTAGAATGCCACTTGCTCCAAACGCCTCCGCCGATCGCATAATTGTTCCCACGTTTCCCGGATCCTGTATTCCATCGACCACAACCATGAGCGCCTGTGGAGTCAGGATTTCATCCCAGTCCCAGGCTCGCGGCCGCAGCAATGCCAGTAAGCCCTGCGTATTCTTTGTTTCTGATACGGAATCGAAGGCCTGGTCGGATACCTCCAGGGCGGGTAATCGGCCAATAATCCTCGAAAATTTCTCGCCAGCGCCGGCGGTATGGAAGATTCGTTCAATTTGCCAGCTACTTCCTTGCGCCTCTTCGAGAAGATGCGGTCCTTCAGCAACAATGAGTCCATCAGGTGTTGGCCGGCCACTCTCAACCGCCTTCCGGATCGTTTGAAGCTGGGTGTTGTGCGTGCTGGTTAACTGCAATGTCATTCAAAGGTTCGTTGGCGTAGACTGTGAGGTTGCTGAGGACAGCGGCATGAGGCGCGCCATCCTAGCCTCGTTCGTTTTGTTTTTGATCCTTCTTTCAGGCTACCTGTTGTGGATTGCGAAGCAAATCGAGCGGCAATCGAATACCGATGAGGCGCGGAAAGCGGATGTGATTATTGTGATGGGGGCAGCCGAATATCGCGGACGCCCCTCGCGAGTCCTGCAAGCGCGGCTGGACCATGCCCTGGTTCTTTACCGTCGAAAACTGGCGCCGTATCTTCTGACTACGGGCGGGGCCGGAGGCGACCCCGATTTCACCGAGGGAGACGTGGGCCGAGGCTACTTGTCACAGCATGGCGTCCCGTCGGAATCTATCCTGACGGAAAATGAAGGATCCACTACGGCGCAAAGTCTCGATGCAGCAGCCGAGACGCTGCACCGTATGAATCTCCATGCCTGCATTGTGGTGAGCGACGGTTATCACATTTTTCGCGTGAAACGGCTGTTGCAGGCGCATGGCTTCGTAGTTTACGGCTCGCCGCGGCCCGCTTCAGGGGCAACCGACTTGGCCGACCTGCGCTGGCGTTATTTGAAACAAGCGATCGGCTTTGCTCTTTGGCAAATTGGTATCAATTATTAGCAGAATGGCCTTGTCTTAAAGCTCACAACTACGGGCCTTCAACCTGACTTCCAGTCAAAGGCCCAACAAACGACTCAACCCCTAAAACATGTAAAGGGGCGTACCGCTTCGGACGACCGCTGTTTCCACGTCTCCGGCTGCCACTGGCTCACCCTCAAGGTCATCAGCCTGCCGGCAATACAGCCCGTTTTCACCCAGGTAGATCACCAGATCGGCAGGCCGCGGCAGAGTACCCTGAATAAGCGACTCCGACAGCGGATCTTCGATGTACTTCTGCAATGCTCGCCGTAACGGTCGCGCACCGTAACTGCGATCGGTACAAGTCTTGTCGAGGATGTACTTTGATGCTTCCGGCTCAAGACGAATCTTGATCTGTTTCGCAACCAGGTTCAGGTTGATCTGCTCGACCAGCAGATCCATGATCTTGATCAGATCTTCGTCCACCAGCGACGTGAACAGAATCGTCTCGTCCAGTCGGTTCAGAAACTCAGGATTGAACGCTCGTTTTACTTCGCTCATCACCTGGTCCTCTACCTTTTGCGGAATCCCGGTAAGAGACTCAGCCGAGAATCCGATTTGCCCGCGCTTGTCGAGGAACCGTGCTCCCAGATTCGAGGTCATGATGATGATCGTATTCTTGAAGTCGACGGTATTGCCCAAGCCGTCGGTAAGCTGGCCATCCTCGAATACCTGCAACAGAATGTTGTAGATGTCGGGATGCGCTTTTTCGATTTCATCCAGCAGGATGATCGAGTAGGGCGCCCGCTTCACTCGTTCGGTCAGCTGACCGCCTTCCTCATAACCGACATATCCAGGAGGCGAGCCAATCAACTTGGAAATCGAATGCTTCTCCATGAACTCGGACATGTCGAAGCGGATCAGCGATTTTTCGCTGCCGAACAGGAAGTCGGCCAGCGCTCTGGCCACCTCGGTCTTGCCCACGCCTGTCGGTCCCAGGAATAGGAAAGAACCAGCCGGACGCTTGGGTGATTTCAAGCCGGCACGCGATCGGCGGATTGCTCTCGAGAGAGCCGAAATTGCCTTCTCCTGACTAATAACACGCTTATGCAGCTCTTCTTCGATGCGGAGGAGTTTATTGATCTCTTCCTCTTTAATCGAAGTCATCGGAACGCCGGTCCAGCGGGCGACCACGTCTTCGATATCATCCTTCGACACTACGCCGGTAGACGTATCGTCTAAGTTGTACTTCTCGCGCAGGACCCGCAGATTATCGCGTTCCTTCCGTTCCTCGTCCGAGTAAAAGCGCGCTTTTTCAAACTCGTGGTTCGCGATCGCGTTTTCCATGCGATGCACGATGAACTTGATGCGCTTTTGGATGTCGGCGACTTCGCTCGGCAAGGTTGTCTGACGCAGTTTCACCCGGGCGCCGGCCTCATCTATCAAGTCGATCGCCTTATCGGGAAGGAAACGGTCTGGAATGAAGCGGGTCGAAGTGTAAACCGCCGATTCGATCGCTTCGTCCGTGTACGCGACCGCGTGAAACTTCTCGTACCGCTCTTTGATCCCGAACAAAATGCGGATCGCGTCGGTTTCGTTAGGAGGCGGCACCTTGACTGCCTGGAAGCGACGTTCCAACGACCGGTCTTTTTCAATCGACTTGCGATATTCCGAGGGTGTAGTTGCGCCGATACACTGAATCTCGCCGCGAGACAATGCCGGTTTCAAAATATTGGCAGCATCCAGTGAACCTTCGGCCGATCCGGCGCCTACCAAGGTATGAAGCTCATCGATGAAGATAATGGCGTTCTGATTGTCCATCAATTCCTTCATGATGGTTTTCAGGCGCTCTTCAAACTGACCACGATATTTCGTTCCGGCAACGATCAGCGAGAGATCGAGCGCTAGGATACGTTTGTCAGCCAGAAACGATGGCACATCGCCGTCCGAAATGCGCTGCGCCAGACCCTCCACAATCGCGGTTTTGCCAACACCGGGCTCGCCGATCAGAACAGGATTGTTCTTCGTTCGGCGGCAAAGAATCTGCACCACGCGGTCAACTTCCGAATCGCGCCCGATCAGGGGATCGAGCATGCCATCCACCGCCGCCTGCGTCAAATCACGGCTGAATTCCGCCAGCAGAGAACTTTCCTTGGGCCGGCTGGCGGAAGTTTTCTCAGACGCTGACCGCGCGATTTCCTCGCGCACCGCCGAAAGCCGCAAACCACGTTCATGCAGGATTTCGGCCGCAAAGCTCTTCTCTTCCCGCAGCAGGCCAAGCAACAGGTGTTCTGTTCCGATGTGCTTGTGGCTGAGCCGTTCGGCCTCTTCCGCCCCGTACGCGAGCACCCGCTTGCACTCATGACTGAGCGGCAGGTCAACCGAAGTCGATACCTTTTCCCGAGCCGTTGTGTGCGCCTCGATTTGCTTGCGTATGGATTCAATCGCCGCGTGCGAACGCAGGAAGCGATTCGCCAGCTGCTTGTCCTCTCGCAGCAGGCCGAGAAGTAAATGCTCCGTCTCTATATAAGGACTTCCGAACTGGCTCGCCTCGTATCTGGCAAAGAAGATGACTCGGCGCGCTTTCTCGGTATATCGTTCAAACATAAATACCACCGCCAGGACGGGTTGCGTCCCGTACAACTCCGGCTGTCTGCAAATCCAGCGACGCGGGCGGATGCAGAGAGCCCTTTCTCAATTCCAAAACTCGATCACAACGGCCCGCAAAGGACAGATTGTGCGTCACAAACACAGAGGTGAGCCGGTGCTTCTGATGCATTTCCGAGAGCAATCCGATAATCATCTCCGCCGTTTTAAAATCCAGACTGCCAGTGGGCTCGTCCGCCAACAATACCTTGGGATGGGAAGCCAGCGCACGGGCCAGTGCGACGCGTTGCTGTTCTCCCCCCGACAACTCCCCCGCCCGATGATTCCGGCGACCGTACAAACCAACTTCGTTCAGCCTCGCCAAAGCATTTTCTTCAGCCGGCTTCGCGGCAACACCTCGAATTAGCAGCGGCATAGTCACGTTCTCAACCGCACTAAACTCCGGCAGCAGCGAGGGGTTCTGCCACACAAATCCAATCTCACGATTCCGAAACTCCGCCAAGGCACGCTCGCCCAGGCCGGCGATATTGCTAGCCCCGTAAAAGATACCCCCACTAGTAGGACGGTCCAGACCGCCTAACAGGTGCAAAAGCGTGGATTTACCGGCGCCCGATTCGCCGATCACGGCCAACCGCTCACCCGTCCGCACCTCTAGCTCCAGTTCCCGGAATACAGTGACCTCGCTGCTCCCTGAATGAAAAGTTTTCGTCAGAGACTCTGCCCGAATCGCACTCTCCGTGCTCAATGTCCCGCCTTTACTTAAGCTTAAACCTTTATGCCTGCAAACAGCCTGCCGAAATGCAGCAGCTAGAGAACAGATCGGTCGGGAGGGCCAGAATCTGCATTAGGTTTTTACGCCGTAGGCCGACTCGGGTACTGATTATCAGCCGAAAACTATTTCAGAACACTGAAGGCGTTGCTCTCCGCCTCTTTCGTTCCGGTCGCGGCCGCCGCCAGGGCCCAGTTTCCAGAACTCCTCGCCGGACTCCCTTTCCGGGGCGGCAGTTCGAGTTCCGGCATTGGTTTCGCCTGGAACAACTCCCGGCACGGTTTCGCCAACCACCGGGCCACGAAGTTCGCCCGGTTCTTGCGCGCGCTGTCGCTCGAGATCCCAGTCTTCGCGTACATCTGCCGGTAGAGCTTGGAAACAAACAGGAACGCCAGCCGCGCCCGAATGGAGGTGACGCACGAAGACCGTTTCCAGATCGAACTCAAATCATAAAATCGGTCCCAAACACCCTGCGTTCTCTGGCGAATCTCCTCCGAACTCATGGTGGGGTGCGGCGTAAACATCTTCGGCCGCAGATGAGCCGGAATCAGCCAATACCGCGTAATCGGTACGCCCGCCACAAAGGTTGGATTCTTCTGTTGCTCCTTCTCCCAACGCTCGAAATCTACAGTGCCGGGGAACGGAGTCATCATCACGAATTGCGCAAACGTCACGCCAGCCTTTTGCGCCAGCGCCACGGTCGCGTCAAAGGTATCCGGCTTGTCCGTTGGCAGCCCGAAGATAAAGGAGCCGAGCACATGTACGCCGTGCTCCCGGAACGTTTGCAGCTGGCGCACTAGGTTGTCCCCCGAAAGATTAAAGTCCTTATAAACCGCCTTCAACCCTTCCGCGGTCACCGCTTCCACACCGACCAGAGCGCCTTTGATGTGCGCCTTTTTCATAGCTTCCAGGAATTCCAGATCCTCGGCCGCCTCCATCGTGATTTGCGTGTAGAACACCAGGTCCGACGGTAACTCCGCCAATCGCTCCATCAACTCAAATCGCTCGCGCCGAATACTCCGCAGCTGTTCCAGCTTGGCCGCATTATTCTGCCGTTCCGCCAACTTTAAATCCGTCAGCGTCACCGGATAAAAATTGTCATCGGCCAGGGCGATAAACCGAAAACCTTTTCGCCGCAGCTGAACGATCTCTTCGATCACACCATCCGATGCGCGTTGCCGTGGTTTCTGCCCGTCCGTGCGCCAAACGGAGCAGAACGAACAATGCTTCGCACAGCCACGAACCGTTTGCACCGAGGCCCACATGTACTTGCTCTTGGGCATTAAATCCCAGCGGGCCGGCAGAAATTGATCGCCGGCAATGCGTCCGCCATCATAGATGGCCGCCGGGTCCGCCTTTACGCAATCGGCCAGTACATCCCGCCAGATGACATCGCCGTCGCCTTTTACGACCGAGTGTGCGCCCCCCAGCTCCATCGCTTCTTCTGGATACAACGTGGCATGGATCCCGCCAAAAACAACCCACGCGCCCCGCTCCCTCGCGAGCTTCCCGACTTCGTACCCGCGCAGTGCGTTCCCGGTGTGAATGCCGATTCCCACCACGTCGCCTGCTTCAATCGATGTGGGATCCAGCCGTTCCAGCGTTTCATCGCAAATGCGCGGATCTCCAAAACTCTCCGGTGTCGCTGAAGCCAGCACGTAAAGCCAGCGCGGCGTAATCACCGCAGTCCCAAACGAAATGTCGCTCGGGTTTATGAGATGTATGGTCAACTTGCGGAGTTCCTTTCGAACGTCTCAGGGTAGGTTTTAGCCTGGCCATGTTTTTAAAAGGTGGGAATAGGCTACAGCCTGCCTGTTTTAGCTTGCAGGAACCCAGTAAAATTGACAGCCGTGGTCAAGACGCCCAATGGTATCGCATCCTAAACCACAGACCAGCAAAAATACTGACTTTGAATCTGAGCTGCTTTATTTCACGACGATATTTACTAGCCGGTCAGGCAAAGAAATAACCTTTACGACCTGTTTGCCCTGTACGAACGACCGTACTTTTTCGTGCTCAAGCGCCTGCCGTTCGAGCGTAGCGGCATCGGTTCCGAGCGTGATGTGCAAGTGAGCGCGCAGCTTCCCGTTGACTTGTACCGGTATTTCGATCCGGTCCTCTCGCGCAAACTCTGCATTGAATGCGGGCCAAGCGTGGCGAAACACTGGATCGTTGTGTCCCAGCGTTTCCCAAAGCTCCTGCGCTGTATAAGGAGCGAACGGCGCCAGCAGCAGCGTGACGTCCCGGCAGATTTCAACGACACTAGCCGCCGAAAGCCGCCCTTCTAATTCGAGCAGGGTGTTGGTCAACTCCATCAACGATGCGATCGAAGTGTTGAAATGCCAGCGGCTGTCGAAGTCGCTGGTGATCTTCTGAATGGTCTGGTGGAGAGCACGCAGCGCCGTCCGATCCGGCTCATTGGGTTCGCCCGCGGCGCCGCTGCGATCCGCGTTTCGTGTCACAAAGCGATACACCCGCGATAGAAATTTGCTGACGCCCGAAATGCCATCTTCCTGCCAGTCGAGATCACGATCCGGCGGCGCAGCAAACAGCGAATACATACGCGCCGCATCCGACCCGTACTTCTCCACCATCTCGTCCGGCGATACCACGTTCCCCAGATTTTTCGACATCTTCGCGCCGTCTTTGATCACCATGCCTTGCGTGAACAAATGCTTTACCGGCTCATCGTTCGCGATCACACCGATATCGCGCATCATCTTCGTCCAGAATCGCGAGTAAATCAGATGCAGGATCGCGTGCTCCACGCCTCCGATGTATTGGTCTATCGGAAACCACTTCGCAATCTTCTTGCTATCGAATGGCGCTTGCTCATTTCTCGCATCGCAGTAGCGATAGAAGTACCAGGAGGAATCGACGAACGTGTCCATCGTGTCGCTCTCCCGGCGTCCCATTTCGCCGCATTGCGGACACGGCACGTTTATGAACGACTCCACCGCTTCGAGCGGCGACCGCCCCCGCCCGGTGATTTTGACGTCCGGTGGTAAGCGCACCGGTAGATCCGCTTCCGGCACCGGCACAGCCCCGCACTTCGCGCAATAAATAATCGGGATCGGTGTCCCCCAATAGCGCTGCCGCGAGATGCCCCAATCCTTTAACCGGTAAGTGACCGCGCTTCCGCCGAAGCCGTGTTCCTGCGCGTAGCTCGCCATCTTGCGACGCGCCTCCGCGCTCGGCAGTCCGCTCCATTCGTCCGACTTTTCCACGATTCCGTAGTCGCCCAAAGGCGCAGTCATCGCCGCGCCATCAGCCAGTTCGCCTTCCACCGGCCGGATCACCGGAACCACCGGAATTCCATAATTCCGGCAAAATTCAAAATCCCGTTCGTCGTGCGCCGGAACCGCCATAATCGCGCCTGTGCCATAACCCAGCAGCACAAAGTTTCCAACCCAAATCGGTATCCGCTGTCCGTTGAACGGATGGATCGCGTAACGCCCGGTAAACAACCCGCGCTTTTCGATTTCAGCCGGGCCCTGGCGCGCCGTAGCATCCACCATCTCCTTGACTTGCAGCCGCTCCTCGTCTCCCGCAACCAGCGAATCCACCAACCGGTGCTGCGGCGCAAGAATCAAACACGTCGCGCCATAGATCGTGTCAATACGAGTCGTAAACACACGGATCTTCTCGCTCGAATCCAGCAGTGCGAAATCAACTTCGGCTCCGTCCGAGCGCCCGATCCAGTTCCTCTGCATGGCGAGCACTCGTTCCGGCCAGGTCCCCTCCAGTTGCTTCATGTCGTTCAGCAACTGTTCCGCATAGGACGTCGTTTTCAGAAACCACTGCTGCATCGCGCGCTGCTCGACCGGTGTCGTTTCATGCCGCCAGCAGCAGCCGTTCACCACCTGCTCATTCGCCAGCACCGTGCCGCATTCCGGACACCAGTTCAGCAGCGCTTCTTTCCGGTACGCCAGCCCGCGCTCGAACATCTTCAGGAAAAACCACTGATTCCATCGATAGAACTCGGGCTCGCACGTCGTTACTTCGCGGCTCCAGTCGAACGAGAATCCCAGCCGCTGAAACTGCACTTTCATGTGCGCGATATTGCCCAGCGTCCATTCGCGTGGATTTCGGTTCTCTTTTAACGCCGCGTTCTCCGCCGGCAGCCCGAACGCATCCCAGCCCATCGGATGCAGCACGTCGTAGCCGCGCATCCACATGTGCCGCGCCAGCGCATCTCCAATCGAGTAGTTGCGCACGTGTCCCATGTGCAGCCTGCCGCTCGGATACGGCAGCATTTCGAGCACGTAATACGCCGGCTTATCCGGCGAATTGGCTACGTAGAGCGACGGGTCGTTCGTCCACCGTTGATGCCACTTCGGCTCGATTTCTTTGGGGTCGAACGCTTTTTCGGGGATACCAGCTCCTTCAGTGCCGTCACGTTGCGGAGATCGTCACCCGGTTCATCAACGGGAGTCTCTAGAATAAAGGCCTTCTCGCAGAGTTCCGGATGATTCAGAATGCGCCGAAAGCCTTCTAATCCAATATACCCAGCGCCGATATGCGCATGCCGGTCGCAATGCGAAGCGAGCTTCATCTTGGTGTCGTTGGCATGAATCACCGACACGTTTCCCAACCCCAGCGTCGCCGCCGCATCGCCCAACAAAACTTGCAGGCCCTCCGTTTCCGCCACATCGTAGCCGCTCACATAGCAATGGCAGGTATCCAGGCAGAAGCCAATTGGCACGCCCACATAGGGCGCCACGAGATCGCGAATCGTCGCCAGTTCCTCCAGCTTGCCCCCTAACTGCGCCCCTGCGCCTGCCGTGTTTTCGAGCAGGATCGACAGCCTGGCCGCGCCCTGCAGTACCGGGTCTACCGCCCGCCACGCCAGCGCCAGCGCCTCGGCCACGTTCAACATCCCCTGCTCCACTGTCAGCCCCTTGTAGTTGCCCGGGTGCGCCACCAGGTAATCGGCCCCTATCAAAATCGCCCGCTCGATTTCGCCTCGAAAGCCCTCGATCGATTTCTCCCGGATCTCTGAAGGCGGCGATGCCAGATTGATCAGGTAACTGTCATGAATCACCAGCGGCGTTAGATCGTGCTTCTTCCGCGCCTCGTTAAGCAGCCGTATCTGCTCGGGATCGGGCCGCCGCGCGCGCCACATCCGCGGACTCGCCGAAAAGATCTGGAACGTGTTGGCCCCCAGTTCCGCCGCCTTCAGCGCCGCCCGTTCCAGAGAGCCGGCCGTCGACGTATGCATCCCGATCCGCACGCTTCAGAATGCCAGACGCACGATTAAATTCAGCGCAATTGTTAAACTAGCCCACGGATGCTATTGGCCCGGGAATTCATTGGATATCTGTCTCGGCAGTTGGTGGAGCGCCTCAGTCCCGCGAATTTCGAAACGTCAAATCCGGCCGTTGCCGCCGACTTCATTGCCGAAATCATCGAAGACGATCTCGCTACCGAAGACAAGCTGAACGATGAAGTGCGCGAACTGCTCGATGACTACAGCGAATACATGCGCCGCGAAAACGTCTCCTACCAGGAAATGTTCCGCAAGATAAAAAATCAGCTGCTCGCCCAGCGCAAAGTGATCCGCGCTTCAGGCCGCGACACCGGCGACCAGATGAAACTCTCCCGCGACAAAGTCAACGACCTCTCGCACAAGATCGTCATTGCGCTGCGTAAGTCGCGCGATTTCCGCGTCCGCAAAGACCAGAACGACATCCGCCTTGCGCTGGTCAAAGAGATGACGGATGTGCTGCAGATCGAAGACAGAGTAGACAAAGCCGCCCGCGCCAAAATCCGCACGCAAAAACGCGAGATCGCCGAAGGCGGGGAAGAATACGATATTCTCCACAAGCGCTATTACGCTGAGGAGTTGAAGAAATTAGGCATCAATCTCGGAGCCGCCGAATCGCGACCCCGCTGATTCGTTGCCGCAACGGCTGAACACCCCTGGCCCACTTGCAAACCCGAATTTGCCTACCCTGTGCTTAATATTTTTCGGCCCGAGATCATTTGCGATATTCACGCTAATTCCGGTCCGGTATTGGGCCAGTTCGGGCGCCAAGACGTCGCTGTCACGGCAACGAATCCAACGCAAAACACAGCCGTTGTAGACAATGATTTTAAGGTTCAATAGAGCATGCGCTGCTCCCTATCGGCTTATCGCATACGCGATGACCGACCCGGTTGCAATCTCAGCTTTGAAACAATTTTCGGAACCGGGCTGGATTTTGGGAGATTTTGCCGCGGGTGTTCGAATTAAGAGGAAAGAATATCTAAGTTAGTGTTGCTGCGGAAAAGGGCGCTAAATCTCCGGGCCTCCGCCTCGCGCGATTGCTTGTTCCGTCCGTACTCGCGAAAGAACGCCTCAATCACTTCGGGTCTGGCCGTGTCGGGCGTGCCGCTGTGAAAGAGCGGCTCAGGAGCGTATTGGATATCCAGCTGAATCTGCTCGGCAACATCTCGGCCCCGAAGAAGTGACGCAACCAGCAGCGCGCCATCCAGCCCGGCCGTCACTCCTGCACAGCTGACGTAAGCGCCATCTACTACGACGCGCGCATTTGTCGGTTCGGCGCCGTAGTAGTGCAGCAAATCCCACGCGGCCCAGTGTGTGGTGGCCTTACGGCCCCGAAGAACGCCCGCTGCCCCACACAGCAGCGCGCCGGTGCAGACTGAGAAGAGAACGCGCGAGGAAGCCGCCTGCCGGCGGATAAGTTGCATCACCTCCGCATCCTCCATCAACGCCTGCTGCCCAAGGCCGCCGGAGATGGCAAGAAGATCGAACTCTCCCGCTTCGGCAAGGATTGTTGTTGGTGTAAGAACGAGGCCCTTCACATCGCGGACAGGCGCCAGGCTCTTCGCCAAAACCTGTACCGTCGCATTTGGGATGCGGGAGAAAACCTCGAAAGGCCCTGTAAAGTCGATCTGGTCCTGACGGTCAAAGACGAAGCAGCCGATAGAAAGATGCTTCGTCTGGATTGAAGGCCTTGGCTTGTCAGCAAACACTACGGGTGGTTGAGTCATTGCGCCGCCTTTCGCCACGCCGGGCAACGTGAGGCAAATGGGGCCGCTTCACGGAATTGCATCATAAATTCGCTGCGTGTCTCTTCTTCTCGCCCTGCCATTGGTACGCCTGCTTTCATCTCTGGCCTGCGCTTACAGGGAACATGCATTCGATGCGAAGCTCCTGGGCGGTGATGCACTGCGGCGTCCCAACTGTGGTAACGAGCGAGAAGTAAGGAAAGCGTTCCTCGCCCCGACGAAAGGTGATCGGCAAAACCGGGCTTTGCTGAATTGCGTGATCTTTCGTACTGCTGACGCCGGAAATCTCTTTCATAAGGGCCACCAGGGCGGTGAGCTTCTCGTCCAGCACGCCCCCGACGGCCTCCCGTCGCACACGCTGCAGCAGCCCCGCCGAGACCTCGTGCCAGTTTTCGATGAAAGGCCGAAGACCGGCAGGATCGAAGATCACTTCGATCAGGTTCCGCGGTTTCGGCCACGCTTTGAGGTCGATTAACGTGCCAAAAAAGCGTGGTGCTGCCGCGTTAGTGCGCAGCACATTCCAGTGCCGGTCCAGAACCAATGCGGGGTGCGGCTCATGCTGTTGCAGCATGCGGTCAATGGCCTGAGTCACCAAATCCATCGACGCCTCCTCGATCTGCGGCTCCTGATAGGCAGGTGCATATCCCGCCGCAAGCAACAGGGTATTGCGTTCGCGCAGCGGGATGTTGAGCGCATCGGCTACTGTGCTCAACATCCCACGGCTTGGGACGCTCCGGCCGCTCTCCACAAAGCTCAAGTGGCGCTGGGAGATACCAGTCTCGATGGACAGGTCGAGTTGGCTTCTGCCACGCTCCTGACGCCAATACCGCAACAGATCGCCTAGTGAAGGCTGGAGAGTCTTCCGGGCTTCATGCATCTCAGCTTCCTCTTGGAACTGTAACGACCCATCCGCGCCGAACGATGGCTCTATGTACGAATCGGTGCTGGCGGCGCCACGATCTCAGCAAGCCCGGTCGCTACATCATAGACAAGGCCTGAAAGAAGCCAATCACCGGGCAAAGCAGGGATTGCCCGAAGAGCCGCGACATCTATTGCCACGGCTGCGCGAGGATCTGTGACTGCCTTACCCTGGAGGTCTGCTTCGGAAACCTGAAAGTACTCTGTCAGCATGGCAGGGTCACCAGCAAGACGGGTCATTCCGCAATCGGTGTGCTGCAGAACGATAAGGTTAAACTCGCCACCGGCTCCAGGCGTTGCGCCGGCAACCTGACCGATTCGTCCCAGTAAAGCCAGCTGCTCCAGCAAGTCGGGAGTGACGCGGCCGCCAATGTTGCGCATCACAACAGCCTCGCCCGGTTGCAATCCGAGAACATGAGCAGGATCCACCCGCATATCCGCGCAGCCGATGATCACGGCCCTTACGTCCGGCAAGGCTTGCGGGAGTGAGGGCAGCAGGGCTCCCGAAGAAAATTGCTTCGCTGCAAATGCTTTGTTTCGTCCTAACATCTCGTCCAGGTGACTCATTTAGGTTCTCCTTTTGTATCTCTTCACCAAACTCGGGTTGAAGTCGCTCGGGAGAGATCGTTGGTTAATCGGCTCCTTAGCTCTCGCCCGCAGTATGACGCCGTAAGACGAGTATCAAGGTAATTGTGACCAGCCGCAATTACCTTTTAAGTCATATTGAGGCGAATTCTGTGCTGATCTTTCGAGAAGCCAATGCCCCCTGGAGCGATTGGCCGATGTCCGGATGTGTCGCGTTTATCGGCAATGCTCAGGCTCGGAGTTCGTTCACCTCTCTGCGTTTATCCGAAGTCTGAGTCAAAAGCGCAGCCTGCCACCGCCAGCTTTTTCGGCTATGATGACTCTGATCAATTCTTCAGGAGCAGCCCGTTATGCCGACTGTCACTCGCCCTGTGTTGATCCGCTCAGCCATCTCCTCTGCACGGCACTGATCTCGCAGAAGATTCGCAGTTGGCCAGCCCACCCTGGGAGCAGATGCAGAACTGCTGGCCGGACTATGCCATTAAACCTTAAACGGATGGCCGGAGCCTCAACGCTGACGCTTTTGAGCGGCGTGAGCCGTTCGTTTGTTTAGGAATCGGAATGCTGACTATCCAGCGCCTTCCAGATCCGGTCGACAGGAATGCCAGCCAACTCAGGGGAAGGAATCAAAGCACCATCTTTCCACACCGTGACAGACCGATCACTAGGGTCGACAAGGTAGATGCGACCAAATCCCCAGCTATGATACTTCCGACACTTCTCACGCACAAATGAGTATTTGTCGTCTTCCGAGATAATCTCGACCACCACGTCTAGACCTTGCGTAGGATAACGTCCCGTCGGGATCTTCCTGGTAGCCACAACGTCCGGTTTCGGATAAGCGTCAGATTCTATGCGAAGCTCAATCTCAGGCGCTGCAATGAAGCCTTCTTCGTCCAGTAAAGCCGTCACAATCTTCTGCAATAATCCGTGTACCCATGTCGGCATGCCCTTGGGAATCGCTTCTCCAAACCAATACTCGAAGCTCCTGTCACCCTGCCCATATTGCGCCTCGAACTCTTCTAACGTCAGCTTATGCGTCGCGATGGCCACGTACCTATGGTAATCGCTGAAACAGGCGGGGGAAATTGTCTTCTAATCGGGCGACTACGAGGACGGTTGTTTCTGTTCGATCTGTTTTCGCAAGATTCGCAGTTGGCCAGCCCACCCTGGCAACTGATGCAGAACTGCTGGCCGGACTACGCCATCAAACCCTAAATACAGCTGGCCCGAGGCCTTTACGGCAGCGATACCCGGTATAGGTTCCGGTGCATCGTGGTCTTCACATACGCAAACACCGAGACATCTTTGCCCGGCACAAGATCCGCGCGCGGCGCCACTCTCGCGCCCGGAACTACACTCGCTTCGTCGAGCGGCTTTATCCCGCCCCCCGGCAAATCAGGCAGTTTTTCTCCCGGATCCAGCGGAATCGCCAGGCTTCGCCCCGGGTTCAGCCGAGTCGCTTCCTCCACTGGAACTAAAAGAAATATCCCATCCGATGACCAGCTAGGAACGCAATAGCTCGAGCAAATGCGACGCGACCGTCCTCCATCCACCGGAATCGCCATCACCCCTACGCTCTGGTCGCTTGGAACCGTACCGGTCGCAATCACCCATCGCCGCCCCGGCGATATGCTCATCAAGTTATGAATCGGATACGGGACCACTTTCGAGCGGCGGGATCCGTCCGCATTCATCCGCTCCAGGTAATTAAATCTTCCTTCGTTGAACTGGAATAAAATTTGCCCCCGCGCCCCGAAGTGCGCAAATATCTCGCCGGAATTGCCAATCCTGCTGGCAGGGGCGCTTCGGTCCACCGGCGCTAACCACAATTGCGACGCTCCGCCCGGCGTACCCGCCGTCGAGTACACCACTTGCTTCCCATCCGGCGACACGTCATACGCAAACATGGAGGTCCCGGGAAATACCGCTTCGCTCTTCCCGGTCGCGATCTCCACGCGCCATAGCTCCGTCCCCGTGCCGGCCGACTGACGCCGCAGAAGATAGTACAGCCACTTGTCGTCGTCTTGAAAAGAAGGGGGCGAAACGCCCGCCACGATTTCTCCTTCTGACGATAAGCAGCGCTCTCCCTTTGCGTCGTGGAACCAGATCGTGCTTTCCTGCCCTCCCATGGACGTGATCAGCGATCGGCCATCCCGCTCCACCGCCACGCCCTCCTCTTCATTGGGACCAAAAGTGATCTGCTCCGGCCGTCCGTTCGGATAACGCTGCCGCCACAGGTGACTCTGTCCTTCGATCGCTACACTGAAGTACATCCACGAACCATCTGGCGACCAACCGGCAGACGTGCACCCGCCCTCCGGCCCGATTTGTCTCGCCGTAAAGCGTCCGTTCAGCGAAATCAGCCGGCACGGTCCCCATCCTCCTTGCGCCGTCATCTCGACCACCAAAGCCGACTCCCGGTCCGGCGAAGCATAGGAAAAATGCGCCATCGCACGCTCGTGCGCCGGAAAATACAGCGCGCGAAAATCCCCGTGCGTTAGCGTCCCGGTCACGACTCCCATGTGCACACCCGAACGCACTTCCGAATAGAGCACTTGCTTTCGGTCGAGCCAGCTCAGCCCCGCTGCGTTCTTCAGTAGCAGCTGGGAATCGCCCCCCAAAACCGAAACGCGATATGTCTCCCAATTCGGAGGCGCGAGTACCGTGTAGGCAATCTCGTCCCCGTCCGGCGAAAAGGCCACGTTGTATTTCAGCCGTCCGTCCTCGGTCACGCGCTTGGCTTCGCCATTGGGCAGCACTTTCACCCAAATCTCGTCAGCTGTCAGAAAACTGCTGTTTCCGCGAATGAACGCCACCATCCGGCCGTCCCGCGACAAAGCAGGTGCTAGCGCCGAATCCGTAAAATCGGTGAGCCGGGTGTACTTTACTCCAGCCTGAGGAACGCCGCGCGACAGAAAGATGACGACGCCCGCTACTGCCAACACGACGCCGAGGGCTGCCGCGACGGGCCACAGAGAATACTTTCGCTTTACCGGCAGCGGTGTTAACACGGCGGCTTCGGTCGGTTCGACTTTCGCGGCAGTTTCCGAATTAGACCCGTTCGACGGCTCCACTACGCTTGCAATGAACCGGTAACCCTGTTTCGGCAGAGTTTCGATGTACAGCGGTTTCGAAACTCCATCGCGTAGCGCGACCCGGATTTGTCGGACGCAATAATTCAGCCCTTGATCGAATTCGACGAACGTCGTATCGCCCCAGACTCGCCCGCGCAAGTGTTCTCGGGAAACGATCACACCAGGCTGCTCGAGAAGAATGGCTAACACGCGCAGCGGTTGCGGTTGGATCTTGACCGGCCAGCCTTCGCGCAGCAGTTTCCCAGACTCGCGATCGAATTCGTACTCGCCGAACCGAAGCCGCCCGTTGCCGCCGCCCATGGGGAATCCGTTGTCTGTAGAAGTTTACACCCTCAGGAAACTACCGGTGCTCGCTCAATTCGAAAGGAATCCTAGATTTGCGCCCTCATGTGAAATGAGGAAGAACTCACGCTTGAATCGGCCCGATGTGTGGCATCGTCATTCTCGCAACGCGCCTTGATGCGTCGTTGCCCTACTTGGGAGGATCAAAGTGCATTCAACTTCGCTAGTCTCTGTATTCCTGACTGCGGGACTTATGTCGGCGCTCGCGCCCGCAACCGCTAGGGCGCAGCAGCCAACCACCTTTACCGTCTATGCTTCGGGTTTGGAAGGACCTCGCGGCCTTCGATTCGGCCCCGACGGCGACTTGTATGTGGCAGAAGCCGGGACCGGCGGAAAGACTAGCACCGGAAGCGCTTGTCAGCAGGTTCCGTCCCCGGTCGGACCCTATACCGGAGGCAAAACCGCCAGAATTTCCAAAATCACGCAGGACGGAAAGCGAATCACCGCAGCTTCCGGTTTCCCCTCAACGATGGATCACATGGGCGATGTCATTGGCGTTGCCGATGTAACGTTCCTGGACGGCTCGCTCTACGCGCTCGTCGCTGGGGGTGGTTGCTCCCATGGCAACCCGGACAGCCCCACCGGCATCGCACGCGTCGATCAAGCCACCGGTCAATGGACTCTTATCGCTAACATCGGCGCTTATCTCAAAGCCCATCCCGCCAAGTACGAAAGCCCCGATGACTTTGAACCCGATGGAACTCTCTACAGCATGATTTCGGTCGATGGCCGCCTGTTCGCCATTGAGCCGAACCATGGCCAAATGCTGTCGGTCTCCCAAAACGGAGTGATCAGACAGGCTATCGATATCTCTGCTTCGCAGGGCCACATCGTTCCTACATCGGTCGCCGAACGAAACGGCATCTTCTACGTGGGCAATCTGAACCTCTTCCCCATCGATCCCCAGTGGGCGCGCATTCTGACGATCTCAAAACGCGGTTACGACGATGACGTTGCGCCCGGCTTTGACAACGACGGACGCGGCTATCATGTCGTCAGTTCGAAGGCGGGATTTACCACGGTAGTGGCCGTCGACTTCGGGCCGGACGGTTTACTCTATGCCCTTGAACTCTCCACCGCTTCAGGCAATCCAACTCCAGGCGCAGGCAAAGTGGTGCGCGTGAAGAGGTCGGGCGAGATCGAGGACGTCATTATCGGTCTGTCCGTGCCCGCCGGCATGACCTTCGGACCGGACGGCCGCCTCTACATATCTAATCTGGGCGCCGCCCCGCCCGGAGCCGGACAAATTCTGCGCTTTGACATCACGCCAGGCTGGTAAGGTAAAGCGGGTTATCACTCCGCGAGGGCCGATTGCCGATCGGCTCTACCTTTCAAGCCGCGATCTCACAATCCGCAAATCCCCCGCCACTAAACGCAAAGTGCTCGCCTCGTACACCACAAATCGCTCATCCTCAAACGCCGGCTTCACCGGTTTCTCTGCTATCACCCACCGGCCCTTCTCAAATACGTAATAATCAATCGGCAGTCCTAATAATCTCTGCAACCCCGCCCCAGTCAGCGGCGGCTTGTCCATCGTATCCTTCCATCGCGACCACCACTCCTGCGCCAGTTCCGCACTCGAGTTCACCGCCGCTCCGCTCATCCAATCCACCCACAGCGCTCGCCGCGACCGCGCCCGAAACACGCCCGGATACAAAGCACGTCCGGCATCGGGAAACAAGAAGACAGAACTGCCCCAGGTATTCTCTTCCGCCCAAGCCGCCATTTGCGTCATGGAAGCACCATCGACACGCGACGGCCGGTTAACCGCATTCCAGCTCAATACCAGCAGACACGGAACCAGCCAGACGCAGGCCTCCGCCCGCCGCCCACGCTGCCAGGCCAGCACGCACGCCATGGCACCAGCCAGCCAAACCAGCAGCACCAGGTAACTCAGACTACGTGTTACGTCGAGCCGCAACGCCAATGGCCAGCGCAGCTGCTCCACGAGCAAGCCAGACAACGGTATCGACAGCAAACCGAGGCAGGGCAGCAGCGTAAACAGCCAGCGGCA
This sequence comes from Bryobacteraceae bacterium, assembly GCA_965277435.1. Classification (GTDB taxonomy): domain Bacteria; phylum Acidobacteriota; class Terriglobia; order Bryobacterales; family Bryobacteraceae; genus Bog-105. The sequence goes on from OZ255821.1 coordinate 1,994,929, forward strand.
TTCCCGATTCAGTAACGGCCAAAGACGCGTCACCGCCGCAATGCCAATGACGAACAACGCTACATAGAAATAGACCGCCCCAAGCGGCCACAGCGAAACCCAACCCGCCGGCACGCGAAGCCTCTCGATCGATGCAACAGCCGCTGACATCCGCTCGAATAGGCGCGGCGTATCCGGCGCACCCGGCTGCAGTTGCGCCAGATTGGCCAGCAATAATCCGAACACCAGCAGCACCGGCAGCATCGGGCGAAGTAACTTGCGCAATTTTCGATCAAATAGAAACGCCACCAGCACCAGCAGCCAGAAAGGTCCCGCCACCACCGGATCGTAGAGAAACCCAAGACCCGCGAACAGCCCTGCCAGCAGTGGTTTGAGCCGGGTCAGACAGCCCATTGCCAGCCACACCAGACCCAGCGCCATCGCGCGCGGCACCGGTTCCGGCTCAATAAGCAACGCAGCGCTGCCCGGAAGAAATGTCCCGAGATGCACAAAGGCCGATACCAGCAACGCCTGCCAGTTCCCCAGTCCGGCCGAGCGAGCGACGAGCAAAAGACCCAACAAACCTGCCAGCCGGCCTAGCAGTTGCTGCCCAACCAGCACCGGATAGAAATCAAGCTTCGCCACACGATGAATAAACAGCGTGACCTCGTCGTAGGCGGTGAAACTAACGTTCGGATGGGCGGCGATCAAGTCGCGCGAGAGATAACCGGGCGCGTCCAGATGTTCCAGGATCGGAAGATAAAGCTGGCTGCTTCCATGCAGATAGGTGTGCCCGGGGAAGTAACTGAACTCGAGCGCCCCGACCGTTAAAAATCCGAGTACGAGCAGCAGGGCGCGCCACATTACTGGGCTGGCGTTTTATCCAGTTGTTGCTTCGCCCAGACGCGATCGGGATCGAGTTTCAGAGCCGTGGTAAAAGCCTGGCGTGCTTCGCCGTTCCGATTGGCTTTGTGCAGGATCACGCCTTTCCACAAATACCCGTCCGCCAGCTTAGGATCGAGTGCAATGGCTTTATCGATGTCTTTCAACGCAAGATCGGTTCCGCCTCCCATCTGAGCGGGCAGATAAAAATTGCCAATCCCGCGGCTTACGTAAGCCAGCGCCAGCTTTCCGTCCAGGCTGATCGCTTTATTGATTTCGTCGCGCGCGCAACTGCCGTACTTGAGCGCCCCCATCAAAGGGTTAGCTGGAATGACCTGCCCACACAGCGCTCCCAGCAAGCGATGGTATTCGGCATTTGACTCGTTCGTGGCAACCGCTTTCTTGGCCATCTCGAGACCCGCCACTGCATACGATTCCGACTTCTTCTTATCTCGCGTTTCTAACGCCACCTCGGCCGCATACGAGTTCCCCAGCGCCGCCGTATACGGAGCGTTTGCATGCGCAATCAAACTGTCGAGCGCCTGCAGATTTTGTTGATCGCGCGCTTTTATTAGAGCCGGATCAACCGAGCTCGCCAGCAGCGTTGCCGAGACCCCAAAACAAACCGCGGCTGCCAGCCCGCGGGGGAACGAAAAACAATTCAGTCTCAAATCACGATTCTAACGGCTCCCCGTCACTGGACCCTCAAAAACTCACTCGCAATGCCAGTTGCAGCGTGCGCGGATCGGTCGCGCCGGTCACCTGCCCAAAATTCGCACTGCCTACCGAAGTCGAAATCGATGTATACGAAAGATGGTTCGGGAAGTTATACAGCTCCGCTCGAAAGTTCGCGCGCACGCGCTCGGTGATCGGGAACGATTTCTGCAGCGACGCGTCCCAGTTGTTAAACCACGGCGCATAAATCGCGTAAGCCCCCAGATTGCCGAACGTTCCCGCCGTGGCCGGTGCGAACGCCAGTGGGTTCAGGTACTGTCTTCGACTTGTCGATAACAGCGCATCTCCCACGATGTTGGGCCGCTGGCTGCCGGTAATCCCGATGCCCGCCTGATCGGTCGGAACCGTGACATTCAGCGGCAGTCCGCTCTGCACCGTCGTCACACCCGACATCTGCCAACCTCCCAGCACCTTCTGGTACCAGGTCCGGCCATCCAGCCAGAACGGGAACGGATACACATAACTCACAACTAAAATTTGATTCCGGTTGTAACTCGACGGACCCCAGTCTCCGCGTAAGTTGTAACTATTTTCCGGTTGATAGTTATAGGCATTCGCATCCGTTGTGCCTTTCGACCAGGTGTACGCCACATTAATCAAGCCGCCCTGATGGAATTGCTTGCGGAACTGCGCCTGTAGTGAGTTGTAGATAAAATTCGCGCCCGTGTTGTATTGGTAAATGTCCGCATAACCCGGAAACGGCCGCAAGGCATTTACGTTGACCCCGGGATTGGCTTGCAGCGTGCCGGGCTGCAGTTGATTCACGTCCTGCTGGTACGAAAGATTCGACGCGCTCGATCCGATGTAGTTTACCTCCAGAATCGAATCCCGGCCGAGTTTCTGCTGCACTCCGAAACTCCAGTTCATCGTGCGCGGCACTTTCATATCGAGAAAGTGCGAATTATTAATCGTACTGGGGAAATTTTGAACGGCGCCGCTCTGCGGGTTTTCAACATTGCCGTTGTAAATCACTGTTTGCTGGACAAACGGTGGATTATTGACAGCGCTAAAAATAAAGTTTCCTTCCACCCGCTCGTAGAAGATTCCATACCCTCCACGCAGGATTGTGCTCTGCTTGCCGGTTAGATCGTAAGCGAAACCGATCCGCGGCTGCCAGGTATTCCATTGCGTGTTGGCTGTTCCTTTCGGCAGATTGTGAAACAGCGCGAGTACCGCCGGATCTGTGGTAATTCCAGGAATCCGGTCAATTGCCGCTTGCGGAAAACCGTTTCCACCGAGCACCAGCCCGTTATAAATGTTGCCGCTGTTTGCCAGGATCGCTCCATTCACCGGATTCAGCCGTACCGCTTGTGCTGGATTGAAATACTGCGGCAGAAAAGCCGTCGTGTTGTTCAGCGCGCTATATTGCGGTTGCATATACGCCCACCGCACACCCAGATTCACTGTCAAGCGATCGTTGATCTTCCAGTTGTCCTGCACGTATGGCTCGACTTGCGAGAACCGGTACCAGCCCTGGCGCGTACTGCTTGCTTCGGTATACGAATAAAAATTTCCCAGCAGGCTGTCTGCGATCGCATTACCGGTTGTACCCAGCGCCCCCGGTGCGCGCGCCGTGTTATTAAAGATAAATGTTCCGTTGATCGCGGGCACGTTGTCCTGGTTCTTGCGGCTGCGCATGATCAGCACGCCCGCTTTTAAACTGTGATTCCCCAGTATCTTCGAAAAGTCATCCTTCCAATCGAATATCCGGTTGAAGTTATTAAAGTTGAGCGGCGTCGCGGTCAGGCTGGTGAGATTCGCGATCTGTAAGCTCGGAATCGCATTCGATGCGTTGTAAATTGTCGGATACGTAAGCCCTTCCCCAGCCCGCGTGTAATCGCTGATGAACAGCGGATTGGCTGCAATACCAGTCTTCTCGAAAATTACATTTCCCGTGAAGCTGAATTGCGCGATATTTACCGTCGTCGGGTTCGGCACGTAAGTCCATTGCAGGCTCGTATTCGTGCCGGGAATATCGCGATTGTAAGTGATGAGCTGCGTTAGATTCTGCACCGATGTGTAGTAATCACGGAAATAGTGGAAAGACAGCTGGTTCTTGCTGCTGATGTTGTAATCCACCTTGTACAGATATTCATTCGTGTTCAACGGCGACACTGTATTGAATACAAAGTTCCCACCCGATCCATTGAAGTTCGGCAAAGGATAGTTATCGAGCAGCCGCGCCGCATTCGGACTCCAGCGATTCTGCGGTACTTGCCCGTTCGCAAAAGGCTGGTTGGTTAGCGGGTCTTTCGGCCACTGCGCCACCGGCAGGCTCGAAAAGTTGCCACTCCTCTGTGCTAGCGACGGCACGGTCCACGTGTTCGTCGCTCCCTGCCGCAGCCGCTTGAAATCCTCGCCCACGAAGAAGAAAAGCTTGCTTCGGTCTTTGTTGAAAACCTTTGGAATGTAAATCGGTCCGCCGATATTCCAGCCGAAGTTATTGAAGCGCAATTCGGGAATCGTCAGTGCATTGTAGGCTCGTGCCTGAATGGCATCATTGCGGAAAAACTCATACCCTATTCCGTGGAAATCTGTTGTCCCGCTCTTCACGGCAATGCTTATCACAGCCCCGGCACTCCCGCCGTATTCCGCGCTGTAGTTCGACGTGAGCACACGGAACTCGGCAATCGCATCCGGATTGATGTTGATGAAATTGTTCCCGCCCCCGCCATTGTCTTTGTTGTCTGCGCCGTCCAGATACCACGAGAAGGTATCCGTGCGGCTCCCGTTGATCGACTGGCCGCTGTTATTTACTCCATAGCCCCCAAACAGCCCGAAGCCGCTGCTGTAAGTAGTCGAAACACCCGGCAGAAGCTGTAACAGTTGCGGAAAGTTCCTTCCATTCAATTGAATCTGGCTCGCCTGCGTCCCGGTAATCAGGTTGCTGATTTCGCCCGTGCTCGATTCCACCCGCACCGCATCGGCCTGCACCGTCACCGATTCGTTTACGTCTCCAACCTGCAGCGTCACGTTTACCGTTGCCTGCTGCGCGACGGTCACTTCTACCTTCGTCAAAACGAATTTCTTAAAACCGGGCGCGGTCGCCGATAGATTGTAGAAACCGATCGGCAGATTCGAGATGACGTAATTGCCGTCTGCATTGGCCGTAGCCGAGCGGCTGAGTTTGGTCTCCTGGTTGACTACTGTGACCGTGGCGTTCGGAACGTTGGCCCCGGTCGAATCCTGGACCACCCCCAGTATCGACTGATTGTTCGTAGTCTGCCCAAACAGCGGCGCAGCGGCCAGTCCCGCCGCGACTATTAAAAGACGTCTCAACATAGAGCTTCACCTCAAGGTGTTTTCGATTGCAAGAAACAATCGGCTCTTATCCTATTACAAAGTGAAGCCGCACGAGATGGCAGGCTGAAGTCTACAGGGCGGCAACCACATGGATGAAGGGTGCGGGCTTGACAGCTTCCCTGGTCTGGGCTATATGTAGTCTGGACTGGGGAAATAGATGTCAGACGAATCGCCGCCGCTTTTACCAGGAACGCTTTACATGTTGATTCTGAGCACGCTGGCGTCCGGCCCGCTGCATGGGTATGCGATTGCGCGGCGGATCAAGCAGTGTTCGGCGGAAGTGCTGGAGGTGGACGAGGGTTCTTTGTATCCGGCGCTGAATCGCATGCTGGTCAAAGGGTGGCTGCGGGCGGAGTGGGGGACTTCGGAGACGAACCGGAAGGCCCGCTTCTATCAACTCACCAAGTTGGGCCGGAAGCAACTGGCGGCGGAAGCGGATCAATTTAACAAGCTGGTGACGGCTATTCAGCTGGTGATGAAGACGACCTGAGGAAGGGATGCCATGCAGGTTCTGAGAGAGATCTGGCGGCGGGTGAGATGGCTCGGGGGACGATCGCGGTTTGAGGCTGAGCTGGCCGATGAGATGCGGTTTCATGTGGAGAGCCGGGCGGACGAACTGGAGCAGAGCGGGGTAGAACGTTCAGAAGCAGTGGCGCGGGCGCGCCGGGAATTCGGCTCACGGATGCGGGCTACGGAAGACACGTCGGGAGCATGGCAGATGCGTTGGTTGGAAGACCTGATTTCCGATTTGCGCTACGCGGGACGGGCGTTTCGAAGGAATCCGGGGTTCGCGTTGACGGCGATCTGTTGCCTGGCGTTAGGAATTGGGGCGAACGCGACGATTTTCAATATCACGACCAGCTTTTTATTCAGTGAACCATCGTGCCGGGACAGCGCGGCGCTGATTGCGATGTGGGGTGGTGGAAACAGTGCGTCGACATTTGCAGACTACAAATTCTTGAGAGACGCACATGTTTTCGAGGGGATGGCGGGCATCAATGTCGAGCGCGAGGTGAACTGGCGAAAGGGGGAACGGACGAGCCGCTTTTATGCAGGCGTGGTGACGGATGACTTCTTCACCACGTTAGGAGTGCCCTTTCTGCTGGGTCGGGGCATTGCGTCCGGGGAGACGAATACCGCCGTACTCTCGTACCGGGTTTGGCGCAGAACGTTCGCGGAGGATCCGGCAATTGTAGGCCGCAAGTTGATTCTGGATGGCCGACTTTACACAATAACCGGCGTGCTTCCGGCGAACCACCGTTCGATCGCCGGCTTCGGTTTCTCGCCTGAGGTTTATGTGCCAGTCGTGCATGATGACGAGTACGTGAAGTATTACGCACGCATGCCGAAAGGAATGACACCTCTGATAGCGCGCGCGAGATTGCAAATCTTGCTAGAGCAACTCGATCGCGTTCACCCGGTTCATGCAGACGTCCATTGGAAGCGGACGAACGGAACGCGCGTCACTGGAGTGACAGGGTTCGAGATGTTGAATGCTGAGATGCCGGGTGCGGTTACCGGGTTTTTCGTCATGCTGCTGGTAGTGGTCGGCTTGGTGCTGCTGATTGCTTGCACGAATGTGGCGAGCTTGTTGTTGGAGCGGGCGTCGAGCCGGGCGCACGAGCTGGCGATCCGGTTGTCGCTCGGGGCAGGGCGGAGACGGATTGTTCGTCATCTGCTGGCTGAAAGTTTGCTGCTATCCATGCTGGGGTTGGTGGTGGGATTGTTGATTGATGTAGCCTGCGCTCGGGCGATGAACAATCTCACTCTACCGGTTCCGGTTCCGATACACCTGGTCGTTTCGCCCGACTGGCGATTGTTCTGGTACTCGCTGGCTTTGGTGCTGGTGAGCGCTCTGCTGTGCGGCTTACTGCCGGCGCTGAAGGCAGTGAAACCGGACGTGAACCAGGCGTTAAAACAGGAAGAGCATCAAACAGCGCGTAGTTGGAATCTGCGCAGCCTTTTAGTAGCCGGGCAGCTTGCAATCTCGATCGTGCTGCTGGCAACAGGTTTTCTGTTCGTGCACAATCTGCTGCGAGCCACTTCGATGAATCCGGGATTCGATGTCCATCACACCATCTGGGCTTATATGCGGCTGGCACCGGACAAGTATAACGATCCCGACCAGGCCAGGCAAATGTCGCTGGTTCATTTGGCGCTGGAGCGGCTACGGGCACTCCCGGGTGTGGCATCGGCCACTATCGCGCAAGGCGTTCCCTTGAATGATAATTGCGTAATCGGCACAACTCTGCGAACGGATGTCGCGGCCACTGCGATTCCTGTAGAGTACAACTGCAACGGCGTGGGAACGGACTACTTCCGGACACTGGCGATTCCGATCCTGCGCGGGCGCGAGTTTTCGGCAGCGGACCAGAAAGGATCGCAGCCGGTTGTCATTGTGAACGAAACATTCGCTCGCATGGTCTTCGGCCAAGTCAACCCGGTGGGTCATACGATACGAGCAGATCTTCCCCATGAGAAGACAAAGCTCATCGTGGGCGTAGCGAAAGATAGTAAGTACTTTATGCTGGCCGAGAAGCAGCGCGCGGCGGTATATGATCCGTACTTCACCAACGAGGAGCGAGTCAATCTGCACTTTTTGATTCGCACAGCCGGGACGCCGGCAGGCTACGTGAAGGGCATCAGCGCGCTGTTGGGTCAGCTCGACGCGACGGCTGCGATCGAGACAAAACCGATGAGTCAAGCGCTCGGGCTGGCGTTGCTGCCGAGCCGGGCGGGGGCGGTGATGCTGGGGTCGATGGGAATCTTAGGACTCATGCTGGCGGCAATAGGGCTGTACGGAGTGCTGCTGTATTCGGTCTCGCGACGGACGCGCGAGATCGGGCTGCGGGTGGCGCTAGGGGCGACTCCTGGCGACGTGTTGCGGATGATCGGGCGGCACAGTTTGGTGCTGGTGGGAAGCGGTATGAGCGTGGGGCTGACGCTGGCGTTTTTTGCGATGCGGCCGCTCACGCTCTTCCTGGTGCCGGGCATGGGCACATTCGATGCAACGGCTTTTCTGGCGGTGATTGGCGTGCTCGGCGTCGTGGCGTTGCTCGCGACGGCGGTGCCGGCGTTGCGGGCGCTGCGGATCGATCCGATGGTGGCGTTGCGTTATGAGTAAGTGAAGGGCGAACGTGGGTGAATCAGGGCTTGTAGGTTATTGTCTTGCAGCTGTATTTCGTCAACCAGTTCACCTTGAAGAACAAGATCTTTGGCCAACCGTAGAAGGAGTTTTCGCGCGGAGTCAACAGCATTAGGATCGTTCGGGCGGCAATGAACGGCGAGCTTGACTTGATGCTCTTCTGTCAGGAAGCCAATCGCGAATCGCTTCTTGAAAGCGTAATCGTGTTCGTCGGTTTGCTGGCGGAACTTGAGTTCTTTCGCGCTCATTAGACGGCAGGCTGAAGCCTATCCCTACAAACAATCTTAGCTGGCTGGTTGGAGGGTGCCGTCGCGGTTGAGGATGTAGCGCTGGCCGCGCCAGTGGACGGTTTTGCCGAAGAAGCCGGCTAGCCAGAAGCTGAAGCCCAAGAGGTCATGTAGTGGGAGCAGCAGCCACTCGACCCGCGCGCCGAGCGTTCGTTGCGACGTGCTCCAGGCAGAGGCCAGGCGTAGAACGGTCGTGAAGAGAAGCAGAGGCAGCCAGAAAGACTGAGCAACGGCGATGCAGAGCAGAGCGGAAAAGGGGTAAGTGAAGAACTGGCCCACGTAACCCCACGGCCGGGAGCGGCGGGTGGTGCGGGCCCAGCGGAGACGGTGAGCGAAATTTTGCCGGAGCGTTTCAGCGCCGATATGGTGTTCGACTACATAACTCGATAGACGAACTCCGTAACCAGACTCGGCGGCGACGCGGCCTAGCATGAAATCTTCCGAGCTGAGATAGTCCTTGAAACGCGCGATGCCGCCGAGCGCCTGGAGCACCGTGCGGCGAGCGACGATGGTGGGACCGACCGCGAATCGGACGCCTTCCATGAGGACGGCGGTAAAAAGGCCGGCATGGAAATCGGTATTCATGCCGATAGCTTCCAGGCGAGACCAGAAGCTCGATCCGGCGATGGCGCGGTAGGTGCAAGTGACCAGGTCGAGTGACTGATCGCGAAATTCGCCAGCCAGGGACTGGCAGAAATCTGGGCCAACACGCACATCGCTATCGCTCATGACGACGAGTTCATAGCGAGCTGTTTCCAGGAGAGATTGCAGCTTGAATACCTTGTCGTGCGGGTAGGGCGGTTCGCCGGTAAAGATGAGTTTAGACTGAACAGCGGGATATTCGCGCTGTAACTGGTGAACGATTTTGACCGCTTCATCGCTCGCGTGGCGGACAGCAAAGAGTAGTTCAAAATTTGTGTAAGCCTGCTCAAAGTAACTGCGGAGATTGGCTGCGAGATCGTGATCGAGGCCGGACAAAGGCTTTAGGATGGAGATGCCGGTTTGACTGGGTGGAGCAGCAAGCAAAGGGCGCTCCTGAGCGTGGCGCAGCGTGCCGACAATGGCCAGGATGCAGTAAGCCCAGCAGCCCAGCAGCAATAGCAAGAATACAAAATTCAATCGTTATTCGACGAGGCTTTTAGAAGCGACAACCCCAGCCAGACGCTGGACAAACTCATCAATGGCAACAACTCCCTGGTCGCCCACCTTGCGGTTGCGGACAGATACCTGCCCAGCTTGAGCCTCGCGATCCCCTAGTACCAGCATATACGGGATTTTTTGTAATTGGGCCTCGCGAATTTTCAGATTGACCTTTTCGCTGCGGGAGTCGAGCTCGGAGCGGAAGCCGGCGTCGAGCAGCCTCTGATGGATCTGGCGGGCGTATTCGGTCTGGCGATCGGTGATGGGCAGGACGGCCACCTGCACGGGAGCGAGCCAGACGGGGAAAACACCGGCATAGTGCTCGATCAGAATGCCGAAGAAGCGTTCAATGGAGCCGTAGAGAGCACGGTGGACCATGAGCGGCTGGTGCGATTTCCCGTCTTCGGCGATGTATTCGAGACCAAAACGCTCAGGCAAGGTGAAATCGAACTGGACGGTAGACAACTGCCAGAGGCGGCCGATGGCATCGACGAGTTTCACATCGATTTTGGGGCCATAGAAGGCAGCTTCGTCAGGGATGATTTTGACGTTCATGCCGAGACGGTCGGTGGCGCTTCGCAGAGCCTTTTCGGCGAGTTCCCACTGCGCGGGTGTGCCGACGTACTTGCCGCTGACGCCGTTGTCCCAGGTGGACAGTTCGGCTTCGTAGGAGGTGAAGCCATAGGTGTTGAGGGTGTCGATGGCGAACTGGAGACAATCGACGACTTCGTTTTCGATTTGGCTGGGGGTGCAGAAGATGTGAGCGTCGTCCTGGGTGAAGCCGCGGACACGGAGCAGGCCGTGCATCACGCCGGAACGCTCGTAGCGGTAGACTGTGCCGAGTTCGCCGAGGCGTACGGGCAAGTCGCGATAGCTGCGCTGGCGGTCCTTATAAATGAGGATATGGAAGGGACAGTTCATGGGCTTCAACTGGTACTCGGCATCATCAAGTTCCATGGGCTTGAACATGTTGTCCGAGTAATAGTTGGCGTGGCCGGAGACCTTCCAGAGGTCGAGGCGGGCGATGTGCGGCGTGTAGACGAGTGAGTAACCGCGCTTCACGTATTCTTCGCGCATCCAGTCTTCGATGACCCGGCGGACAGCGCCGCCTTTTGGATGAAAGAAGATGAGGCCGGGGCCGGCGAGGTCCTGGATGGAGAAGAGATCGAGTTCCTGGCCGAGTTTGCGGTGGTCGCGTTTCTTCGCTTCTTCCAGGCGGTTGAGGTATTCGTCGAGCTCTTTTTTGGTGAAGAAAGCGGTGCCGTAAATCCGCTGAAGCTGAGGATTTTTTTCGTCGCCTTTCCAGTAAGCGCCGGCGATAGAGAGCAGCTTAAAGGCTTTGAGTTTTTCAGTCGAAGGAACGTGCGGGCCCCGGCAGAAATCAATGAAATTGGGGCCGAGGGTGTATTCGGTGAAGATCTCGCCGGCGCGTTCTTCAATGAGCTGGTGCTTCATCCAGTCTTTTTGATATTTTTCGAGCCCGACTGATTTAGGGGTGAGTTCGCGATCAAAGGGCAGATGGCGAGCCTGAATTTCGGCCATGCGGGCTTCGATTTTTGCGAGATCTTCCGGGGTGAATTTTTCGGCGCGCTCAAAGTCGTAGTAGAAGCCGGTATCGGTGGGCGGCCCGATGCCGAGCTGCGTTTCGGGAAAGAGTTCGAGGACGGCGGCGGCCAGCAGATGGGCGGTCGAGTGGCGATAGACCTGAAGCGATTCGGGGTTTTTGGGAGTGAGGATTTCGAGTTGGGAATCGGCTTCGAAGGGGCGTGTGAGATCGAAGAGATCGCCGTTGACGCGGGCGACGATGGCGTCATTGGCAAGGCGCGGGCTGATGGATTTCGCTACATCGATCGGCCGCGTTCCTGCGGGGACGGATTGCTGGCTGCCATCCGGCAGAGTAACGGTAAAACTGCTCATTATCAGGGATTAGTTCTGAGATTACCAAACGAACCGGTCTGGGCTGGATTGAAGTTAGTCGAGACGGAGGGCTTCAGCGGGGTCGATGCGGGCGGCCTGCCGAGCGGGCAAATAGCTGGCGACGAGCGCGACGGCCAGTAATAGAAGAGGGAGGCAGACGAAGGTGGCGGGGTCGGTGGGGCCAATGCCGAAGAGCAGGTTCTGCAGAAAGCGAGTCAGAGCGAGAGCGCCGGCGACTCCGATGGCAATGCCGATCAGGGTGAAGCGGAAGCCCTGGCCGACGACATAGGAGACGACATCTTTGGGCTGCGCGCCGAGGGCGACACGGATGCCGATCTCGCGGGTGCGGAGCCTGACCGAATAGGCGAGAACGCTGTAGAGCCCGAGCGCGGCTAGGAGAAGAGCCAGCGCGGCGAAATTCAAGAGGATGGTGGTGTTGAAGCGGCGGGACGAGGTTTGGTCGTGCAGGACACCCTGCATGCTGTGGATGTTGGTGATGGGCTGATCGGGGTCGAGATGCCAGATCCGGGCTTCGAGAGTGGGCACACGTGATAGAGGGTCGGCGGCGGTGCGAGCCACCACAAGGATGGTTTGCAGCTGACGGCCGGGGAGATAGAACTCGGGGTTAGGAGCGGTTTCAGGCCCCATTTGGGATTCATCCCCGACCACACCGACGATGGAGAAGCGCGTGCGCTTACCGGTTTCGTCGTCAAACAGGATGACGCGGCCGAGCGGATTCTGGCGGGGCCAGTTGGCGGTAGCAAAAGACTGATTGACAAGCGCGACTGCAGGTGCGGCGGCTTGCATATCGCGGCGTTCGAAGGTACGTCCACGGAGCAGGGGGATGCGCAGAGTCTGGAAGTAGTCTTGGCTGGCGCGGACCCAGTTGGAGGTGATCCATTCGCCGCGCTTCATGGGTCTGCCTTCAATCCGGTAGGTGGACACGCTGGTGCTGCGCATGGGGAGCCCGGTGGTCAGGGCGGCGGAGACAATGCCGGGTACGCTGCGAATGGAGTTGAGTAACTGGCGGTTGAAGTTAGCGATCTGTTCCGGCTTCGGGTACCGATTGGGCGCTAAAGAAAGCTGAAGCGTGAGCAAGTGATCCGTACGAAAGCCGAGATCGGTCGACATTAGGGCGGAGAGGCTGCGAATCATCAGGCCAGCGCCGATGAGCAGGATGAGCGACAGTGCCACTTCGAGAATGACGAGCGCGCCGCGGAGTCGGTTTGACGGTCCTCCGACGGAGCGGGCGGTGCGGCTCAGGACATCGTTGAGCTGCTGGCCGAGTGCATGAAAGGATGGGGCGAGGCCGAAGAGCATGCCGGACAGAATAGCCAGCAGACAGGTAAAGCCGAGCACCAGGGGATCGAGCCGCAGTTCATGAAGGCCATGCGTGTCGTCGGAGCTGAATCGGGAGACGGCCTGCAAGGACCAATACGCGAGAAGCAGGCCGACACCAGTAGCGGCGAAGCTGAGCAAGAGGCTTTCGGTGAGGAGCTGGCGGACGAGACGGAGACGGCCTGCGCCCAGAGCGAGTCGAACGGCGATTTCCTTTTCGCGTTTGATGGCGCGGGTGAGCAGCAGATTCGCGACATTCGCGCAGGCAATGAGTAAAACAAAGCCAACGGCCACCTGCAGCACCAGCAGGCTGCGGCGAAGGGTTGGTCCGACATCTTCTCTTTTCAGAGAGACAACCATGGTGTCGGTGTTGGTGAACTGGCCGGGGTTGGATTTGCGTTGCCGGGTGCAAATGGCCGACATTTCCTGTTGAGCCTGTGCGAGGGAGACGCCAGGACGAAGCCGAGCGTAGACCAGGCCGGACGAATTCTGTTCGGCGGCCTGACCGGGGTGCAGATTGGCGGGTATGAAGATTTCGGGATTGGGCTGATCGAAGCCTTCCATGGCGGCCGGCAGTTTGAAGTTGCGGGGAAGGACCCCGATAATGCGATAGTTTTCCTTTTGCGTGTAGAGCGTTCGACCGAGGATGTGGGGATCGTCGGCGAAGCGGCGCAGGTAGAGCGGGTAAGTGAGAATCGCGACCTGGCCCTCGCCGGGCTGCGTTTCGGCGGCGGTGAAATTGCGGCCGAACTGCAGCTGGAGGCCGAGCAAAGGCAAAAATTCAGAAGAGAGGGCAGCGCCATTGACGTGCTCCGGATGGCGATTCGAGACTCCATGGCCAGCGGTGAGATCGAAAGAGGAGTCCTGATAAAACGCCATGCCGGCAAAGGAGTGGCTGTCATGTTGCCAGGCACGATAGTTGAGGAGCAGGACGGGAAGGCGACCAGCGGGGAAGAGCGTCATCAGCGGATTTTTTCCCCAGAGCATGACGAGGTGGCCCGGGTCGCGCAGGCTTTGAAAGGGCAGTGGGTCGAGAAGAACGGCGTTGACTACGCTGAAGATGGCGGTGTTTGCCCCGATGCCGAGCGCGAGGGCTAATACGGCCGCACAGGTGAAGCCAGGAGTTTTGGCGAGGGAGCGGAGGGCAAAGCGCAGATCTTGCACGGTGCTTTCGAGCCAGAGCGTGCCGCGAGCGTCGCGGCATTGTTCCTTGGTTTGTTCAAGGCCGCCCATTTTGAGATGGGCCTCGCGGGCGGCAGCAGGAGGCGCCATGCCGGAGCGCAGGTTATCGGCGGTTTGGCGTTCGAGATGGAATTGCAGTTCGCGGTCCAGCTGGCTTTCGAGTGTTTTGCGACGGAACAGACGACGGAACCAGTTCATGGCGATACTCCTGCTGCTTGGATGATACCAATTGCTTCTACCTATAGCATAGTTCGCGAAGCTTGTGTCTGTTGGAATTTGAGCTATATCAAGTGCCACAAGGTGGTGCGCGTCAAAAGGAGACCCAGCGCGTCGTGAATCGCGGAATTGGTGAGATTGAATTTAGCCGTTGTGTTTGTAAGTCATGTGATAGCATTACGGGCACAAAAAGGGGTGCTTTGGATCTCCTGTGCGTCCGCGCAGAGAAATAGTCCGGCGAAGTGGTCACAAGATCTTCGTTCTCAAAAGGCATTTCCGGGATAGGGAGTTATATGCGTTCTACGTCGATCGCGGCAGTTGCCTGCCTGTTTGTGACTTTGTGTTCGTTGGGGGTGGCCCAGACGATTAGCGGCTCGATCTCGGGCCGAGTAGTCGATGCGTCCGGTGCAACGGTCTCGGGCGCCAATGTTTCCGCGACGGATCTCGAACGCAAATACACCGTCAATACGAGTACCGATACATCGGGTCTTTATGCCTTTCCGAGCCTGCAACCTGGGCATTACACGATCGGGGTGGAGGCGGCCGGCTTCAAAAAGGCCGATACAACTGGTCTAACCCTCTTAGGTAACCAGCGTCTTACTGCTCCCGACATCGCGCTGCAGGTCGGGCAGATCACCGAAACCGTCGAAGTGTCGGCGCAAGGCCTGCAGTTGCAAACCGAGTCCGCCGAACGGTCGGCATCCATTACTGGGACCGAGATCACCAACATCGCTCTGAACGGGCGCAGCTTTCTACCGCTGGTGGCGCTGGTACCGGGCGTAACCACTGCGCCCAGTCTGCCGACGGCGAGCCATGGAGGAGTAGGGTCGATCACCGTGAACGGCGGCCGTTCCAATCAGAACAACTTGACGCTCGACGGCGTGGGGAATGTCGATACCGGGAATAACGGCGATCAGCTCGCAACGGTCAGTCTCGATTCCGTGCAGGAGTTTCGGATTCTCACCAGTAATTATCAGGCGCAATATGGACGCTCCTCCGGTGCTCAGATCAGCGTTGTAACGAAGAGTGGTACCAACCAGTTTCACGGCTCCGCTTACATCTGGCACCGAAACGAGAGCCTGAATGCCAACAATTGGCTTAACAACCGTGACGGGCTGCCGCGCGCACTGTTTCGTTTCAATGATGTCGGCTATACGTTTGGAGGCCCCATCTACGGCCCCGGATTCCTTAAAAAGTTAAAAGACAAAGTTTACTTCTTTACGAGCGAAGAGTTTCAGAACCAGCTTCAGCCGCATGGTATCAATCGGAACATCGTACCCACGGCGCTGGAACGCCAGGGAGACTTCTCGCAATCGGTCGATAAGAATGGAACTCCCATCACTTGCATCAAGGATCCAATCAGCCGCGGCTGCTTTCCCGGCAATAAGATTCCGCAGAACAGCTTATATGGGCCGGGGTTGGCCGTGCTGAATGTTTATCCCTTACCGAATGCACCCGGTAATGTTGGCTACAACTATCAATCTCAAGTCTCCGCATCTTATCCGCGCCGCGAGGATTTAGGCCGCGTCGATCTGAACATTAACAGTAAGAATAAAGTCTTTGCCCGCTTTATCTATAACCACGACGCAGTTACTTCGCCCTATGGCTCATTTGTGCTCGGCTCTAACATCCCGAAGGCGGAAATCACCGATGCCCGCCCTGGCAGAGCCTGGGCCGCAAACTGGACATCGAATCTCACGCCGACGTCGGTAAATGAGTTTACCTGGGGATATGGCAAAAATGTCATCAACATTACCCCGACCACGAACGGCTTGACGCGAGCCGCCAACGGGTTACAAGGACTCCCCGTTTTGTACCCCGGCGCTATTGTCAACGATTTCATACCGACTTTTAATTTTGACGGCAGCCTCCTCCAGAACACCGGCGGATTCGGCACCAATAATGCGCCGTTCTTCAACTACAACACGACTATTGAATTGATCGATAACTTCAGTAAGGTGCTCAACAACCACATCATAAAAGCTGGTTTCTATTTCCAGCGCAGCCGCAAGGATCAAACCACCTTCTCTAATTTCAATGGGAGCTATGATTTCGGCGATAACTCGAGCAATCCGTATGACACCGGCTACGGCTTTGCCAACGCCGCGGTGGGCGTTTACAATAATTTCAACCAGGCGAGTGCGTCCTTGCTTGGTAAATACCGCTACAGCAACGTCGAATGGTACCTGCAGGATACGTGGAAGGTAAAGCCTCGTTTGAGTCTTGATTACGGCCTGCGACTCTATTACATTCAGCCGCAGTTTGACGCTGGCTTGCAGACCTCGAATTTCTACACCAATCTGTACGATCCTGCGGCAGCACCGCGCCTATACCGTCCCTCACTAGTCGGCGGCGTAAAAGTAGCGCAAGATCCGGGGACCGGCGCCACACTGCCCAGCTATGCCATCGGCGACATCGTGACCGGTAGCGGCAGCCTGACCAACGGCATTCTGAAAGCGGGTAACAAGAGCACGGGCAAATATCTGGTGGCCAGTCCGGGTATTCTTTTCTCCCCGAGGTTAGGAATTGCCTGGGACGTGACGGGTAAGCAGAACCTGGTGATACGCGCCGGCGGCGGCATTTTCTACGATCGGTATCAAGGAAACGAAATCTTCGGTCTGCTCGGGAACCCACCAGCATCCTTTCAACCGAGCTTGAACTTCGGCTTTGTCAATAGCATCAATCCCGCCAATGCCCTGCTGGGCCCAAGCGGTCTGAATGCTCTCGATCCTAGCGGCCCCGTTCCCACCACCTCCAATTACAGCTTCGGTATTCAGTCCAAACTTCCATATAGCCTGGTACTCGACACATCCTATGTCGGGTCAAAGTCATGGCACCTGATCGACAAGCGTAATTTAAACGCCATCCCTTACGGGCGATTGTTCCAGCCGCAGTATGCCGATCCAACGCAAGCGCAGACCGGAACACCTGGCTCGAACGCCCTGCCGGTCAATCTGGTGCGTCCGTATCCCGGATATGGCGACATTGCCTTAGAAGAGTTTGCCGCCACGTCAAACTTCAACTCACTGCAGGTAAGCTTAAACCGCCAATTCTCGAAGGGTTTGACGCTTGGCTTTGCCTATACGTACAGCAAAGCTTTGGGTGTCGCCAGCGACGATGGGGGATATACGCGCATTGATAACCTAACCCGCTTTGCGAACTACGGTCCGCTCAATTTCGATCGCCGCCAGGTGATCGCGATTAACTACGTTTACGATCTGCCCCAGTTTTTCAAGGGGAAGAACGCGATCCTGCATACTACGCTCGATGGCTGGCAAATTTCGGGGTTGACGAAGCTGCAGACAGGCGCGCCATACGAAGTTGGTTTCAGCGTGCCGAATTATGGGAACCAGCAGATTACCGGATCCTACACCGAACCACCTCGTGTACAGGTGACCGGCAATCCATACCAGGGGACTTCCGACAGTCCCTATTTTCGTCTCAACCCAAACGCGTTTAGTCCTGGAACCTCCAGCAACCTTGGCTCCCTTGGACTTGGCGAAGGCCGCAATCCATTCTACGGACCGGGCGTCAACAATACGGATTTGTCTTTGCAAAAGACTTTCTATTTTGGAGAGAGGCTTGGGATCGAACTTCGCCTCGATGCTTTCAATGCCTTCAACCACGCGCAATTCGATGCAGGCGGCTGCAATGGGTCGGGTATCAATTGCGGCATCAACTTTGCCGGCATAACGGGTGGAGTAACGAACGCCTATCTAAACCCGAACGGCACACTGAATAACAAGAACGGCTTCGGCACGGTAGCCGGGGCGGCGGACCCGCGCATTGTGCAACTCGGCGCCCGTATCGTCTTCTAGCTTGCCTGTTTCTCCGTTAGACTAGGCAACTCTGACAAGCACGGCTTGAGTCGAGAGGGAGGGGTGATCGCCCCGGCTTTGCCGGGTGCTTAAACTGCCGGTGACTCCCCTTTTATGCCACTTTCACCCAGCCATCGCCCCGATGAGCCGGATCAGGTCTCTCCCCTTGATAGCCATCGGTCTGTAGCTACTCCGTCCTGTGATCTGCCCACCAGACGAGAATATCTGACGAGCCGGGCCTTTCGCGGCGGAACGAGACGCGTTGGTAGACTTGAAAATACCCGTGAGCACCTCTGCTATTTCCCCAGGGTTCGACGAGTCTGCTTTGGTGGCGCAGGCCAAAGCAGGCGATGCGGACGCCTTCTCCGAGCTGGTGAGGCACTACGATCGCCGCGTGTTTCGCATGGCGAAGCAAATCACGCAAAACGACGATGATGCGGAAGACGTTTTGCAGGAGGCGTTTCTAAAAGCATACACGCATCTGGACGATTTTCAGGGTAATTCTAAGTTCTATACCTGGATTGTGCGTATTGCGGTGAACGAAGCGTTAATGAAGCTGCGCAAGCGGCGTTCGGATCGATCGGTGCCGCTCGATGAACCGATCGATACGGGCGAGGATGAGGTGGCGCGCGAGATTGCGGTCTGGGAAGACAACCCGGAAGATACCTATTCGCGGGAAGAATTGGCGACATTGCTCGATGATGCGGTGCAGAGTTTGAAGCCAGCTTATCGCACCGTTTTTATACTACGAGACATCGAAGAACTGTCCATCGAGGAGACCGCAGAGGCCTTGAATTTATCGATATCCGCGGTGAAAAGCCGGTTGCTGCGAGCACGTTTGCAACTTCGCGAGAAGTTGACCCGGCAGTTCAAGCGCAAGGGAGATGACGCGTTTGCTTACCTGTAAGCAATTTTTATCAGAGTTGAGCGAGTATCTCGATCAGAGCCTCGACCCGGGAGTGCGAGAGACTTTTCAGAAGCATGTGGACGAGTGTCCAAACTGCTGGGTGGTGTGTGACACGACCATGAAGACTCTCAAGATATTCAAGGGTTTAAATGCGCAAGCTGTACCCGAGAATGTTCAATCGCGTTTGATGGCGGCGCTCGAGAAGAAAATGGCTGTGGAAGGGCCTTGCTGTAAGAAAAACCGGCCACAGAAACACGACGTTTGACAGTAGCCTAAAGCCCAATGTCACTTAGTTTTCGCCTCTTGTGGAACAGGCGTTCTCGCCTGTCACCGTAGTGGTTATCTGCCCCGGGGTGACCGCGAAAATCCCAAAAGACCGCTGGATTTTTTCGAGATCACCCTTAATTAAGTGACAGCAGGCTAAGCTTACGCTGCCTAATTAGTGGGCGACCTGTCCGATCAACTGGTTGAAGCGTTTCTGTTGTTCTGGCGTCAGCACTTCTAAGATCTGTTGCGTACCGATCTTCGCCGTATCTTCGCGCTCATCCTCGATGTTCTGATAGAACTTGCCGTAATCGTCCAGTGTCTTGGTGACGATACGCTCCTGGGCGGGAGTTAAATCGAGAGATGTTTTTAAGCTGCCCAAGCCGAGGTGGCGGGCTCTTTCGATGGCGGCGGCGGAGGTGGTTTGGTTAGCCCAGCGCGAATGCATATAGGCGCGGGTGAACACGACGCCTACCGCACTCCCACAAAGGAAAATTAAAAGCAGGGTCGACAGGACCTTCGGATTGGACCAGGTTACGTCGCCACGGCGAAGCATAGGTCGTGGGATGGAAGCTTCGAGTGCTATTGGACGCGTCCTTCTACCGTGACCAGGCGGTGTGCTGCAAAGTTCTCCAGTACCGCATCGCGCTGTTCAGCCTGGCTGCCCATCACGGGAGCGTCGTAGTGCGATTCACCACTAAGGGCAAGCGTATTGGCGCGGGAAACGCGATCGGACATTTCCTGCGAAGCGACATAGCCGCCGAGTGTGAGCATAACGGTCAGCGACGCGAAGGCGAGGCGTTTGGTAAAAGGCGAATCGGCAAAGATGGACCAGAAGGAAGTGACCTCGCGATCTTCAATCTTCTGGAGAACGCGGGCGTAGAAGCCGGCGGCGGGCTCGATGGCTTCCGGCGCACGCAAAGCGGACAAGATAGACGATTGAGACCTCATAGCGTCGAGTTCTGTCGAGCACTCGTCGCAGGAAGCGAGGTGACTGACTACATCTTTTTGCCGGACGGCCAGGCTATCTGCTCCCAGCAGATTTTCTAACCGGTCCCGAATAGGCCCGTGCATATTTCCCTCTAAAAATCGAACTAACTATCTGCGGATCTCTTGTCCGCTTGTTTTAAATCTACACCTAAATCAGCCCAGCGGCGCCCTTAAATGGAAGGCAGCAAAGGCGTCCGTTCCAACCTCTGGGCGGCTTTCAAAAGCTTTTGCCGGGCGCGAAACAATTTCACTTTGATGGTGTTTTCGTTCATACCGGTCATGGCGGACAGTTCCTCTACCGAATGCCCTTCCACTTCCTTCATCAGGAGCAGCGAGCGGTCTTCTTCGGAGAGCTTGGCCAGCAGTTTCAGGATGAAATCGTGCTGGACTAGCTGGTGGTCGGCGAGCGGCGCCTGATCGGTGGCCGGCTCGGAATTTGCCATGCGGAGCGTGTCGTCGGAGGAGAAGTCACTCTCGTAGACGAGCTTCCGGACGCGTTTTTTGCGCAGGTAGTCGTAGCACTCGTTGACGGTGATCTTGTAAATCCAGGTCAGGAGCGAGCTGCGGAAATCGAAGTTCTTGATGGAAAAGTAAATCTTGGCGAAGACCTGCTGGGCGATATCTTCGGCATCGTTGCGGTTGCGCAGGATGCCATAGATGATAGAGAACACCTTGGATTGATAGCGCTCGACGATTTCGCGGAAGGCTAGTTCGTCATTGGCTTGCACACGCCGGACTAACGCCGCCTCATCGCTGGTACGGTGATCCACTTTCTTGGTCTTAGCCCGGGTCGTTTCGCCGGTAGTGGCCGGAAACGGAAGGCTTATAGTCAGCCCGTTCATATGACGTTGCGGACGTGGTTCCGTTAAACGGGGTTGCAAAAACTTTGTAGAACCGCGAAAAATGCCGGGGCGCACCGATTTAGCCGAGACCGCATCGAAACAATTACAACGGTTGTAAACTAGAGAAGAGCCGTAAACGAATTCAGGAGAGTTATAAGAATGATTCAGTTAACCGATACCGCCATTGGTAAAGTGAACGAGATTCTAGGGATGCAGGAGCCGAAACCGGCCGGGCTGCGGATTTCCGTGGTCGGCGGCGGCTGCTCGGGCTTCAGTTACTCAATGGCTTTCGAGACGCAGCCGAACATGCTTGATAAGAGCTATCGTTTTGGCGACTTGACAGTGTTTGTAGACTCCGCGAGCATGCTGTACCTGGATGGCGCAGAGGTGGACTACGTGGAGACACTGGAAGGTTCGGGTTTCAAGTTCAATAATCCGCAAGTGAAATCGACCTGTGGCTGCGGCAGCTCATTCAGCGCGTAAGCAGCCTCAAACGATTCTTTAAATACGCGGGCTGACAGATGCAGATGCGCTGTCGGCCCTTTCTGCATTGGCTTCTATGACCACCGCTAGTCTGCTGACTGAGCAGCAAAATCCAGCTTCGACGAACATTGATTCGTTGACGACGGTTGATATGTTGCGAGTAATTAACCGGGCGGATGCGGAGATTGCGGCAGCAGTGGAGGTCGAAGTCCCACACATCGCCGCAGCGGTGGACGCGATTGCAGAGAAACTGCAGAGGGGCGGCAGGCTGTTCTACCTGGGCGCCGGGACGTCGGGACGGCTGGGTGTGCTCGATGCTTCGGAGTGCCCGCCCACGTTTCACACTGCGCCCGAGCTGGTACAGGGGATCATTGCGGCCGGCGACGGGGCACTGCGGCGCTCCATTGAAGGAGCGGAAGACGATCCTGATTTAGGGAAGCGCGATTTGGCAGAGCGCGGATTCGGCCCGGGCGATGCGCTGGTGGGCATTGCGGCGAGTGGCCGCACGCCCTACGTCCTGGGTGGGCTGGCGCATGCGAGAGCCATGGGAGGGTTGACGGTCGGACTGAGTTGTACCCCCGATTCCGAAGTAGCGCGGGCGAGCGCGATTGCCATAACTCCGACGCCCGGACCAGAGATTGTGACGGGTTCCACACGGATGCGCGCCGGCACCGCGACCAAGCTGGTATTGAACATGCTCAGCACGGGCGTGATGATCCGGCTGGGGTACGTGCACGGCAACTTGATGGTGAACGTGCAGCCTTCCAACCACAAGCTGACGGATCGCGGGTGCCGCATCATTTCGCAAGTGACCGGGGTGTCCTATGATGAATCAGCGGAACTGCTGGCCGCCGGCGGATCTGTGCGAACCGCGATCGTCATGCAGATGCGGCAATTGAGCCGACAAGATGCGGAACAGACGTTGGCTGCAGCGAACGGGCGCTTAGCGATTGCGCTGGCTGGCTAGGTTCCCCAAGAGAACGCAGGCTGAATAAACTGTTGAAAAAGCACTGGCCGCTCATGAACGCTGATAAACGCCGATTGAAAATAAGTGTTTTATCTGCGTTGATCTGTGTTCATCTGCGGCTAGATTTGGTTTTCATCAGTCTCTGAAACCTACTCTAATGCGATATCGACATGGACAAATTCAAGATTGAGGGCGGTTTTCCCCTGCATGGGGAACTCGCTGTAAGCGGATCGAAAAATGCGGCGCTGCCGGCGCTGGCTGCTTGCCTTTTGACAGACGAGCCGGTGGTGTTGCGGCGGGTGCCGAAGGTGCGAGACATCGTCACCATGCAGGATCTGCTCAGCTACACCGGCGCCTCAATTAAGGAAAGCTCGACTGAAAAAGGTGCCGCCGGGCAGATTTGCGTTGAAGCGAAGACTCTGGACCGTCCCGAGGCGCCGTACGAAGTCGTAAAGACAATGCGCGCTTCAAGCTTGGTTTTGGGGCCGCTGGTGGCGCGCACCGGCCGGGCCCGAGTGTCGATGCCGGGCGGTTGTGCGATTGGAGCCCGGCCGATCAATATGCATGTTTCAGCGCTCGAGGAACTCGGCGCAGTGATTGAGCAGGCATACGGCTATGTGGAAGCAAGTGCGCCCGACGGCCTGCGTGGCGGCAAGATCCAGTTCGATCGCATTACCGTAACGGGCACGGAAGATGTCTTGATGGCGGCGGTGCTGGCGCGCGGCGAAACGACCATCGAAAACGCGGCGCGCGAGCCGGAAGTGACAGATCTGGCCGACCTATTGATCGCCATGGGCGCCAAGATCGAAGGGGCTGGTACGCCGACGATCCGAGTGCAGGGTGTGGAGCGATTGCACGGCGCTGAACATACAATCATTCCGGATCGCATCGAGGCAGGGACTTTTCTGGTGGCCGGGGCGATTACCCGGGGCGATGTCGTCGTGACGAATTGCCAACCAGAACACGTTGCGGCGCTCACCATGAAAATGCGGCAAGCCGGGGCGGAGATTCGGGAAGAGGCCGATGCGATCCAAGTCCGGATCTCGGGAAGACCATCGGCGATCGACGTGACGACGGAAGAATACCCGGGCTTCGCGACCGACTTGCAGGCACAGTACCTGGCTTGGATGACGGTGGCACAAGGGATCAGCTTCGTGACGGAGACCATCTTCGAGAATCGGTTCATGCATACCCAGGAACTGGCTCGGATGGGCGCGAATATCCGCATTGAAGGGCGGCAGGCGATTGTGGCGGGCGAAGAGCGGCTCACCGGTGCGCAGGTGATTGCGTCCGATTTGCGGGCCAGCGCTTCTTTGGTGCTAGCGGCAATGATTGCTGCCGGTGAAACGACTATTGACCGCGTCTACCATATTGATCGCGGCTACGAGCGGATCGAAGAAAAACTAGCCGCGGCGGGCGCCAGCATCAAGCGGGTCAGCTGAGGTGTTAGTCAGCTTTTCGGACTCGCGTCTGAGGAAGACGACGAACTTGATTTCTCAGAAGAAGACGAACTGGATGTATTGGCAGCGGGAGAATCAGTCTTGCCGGAGCCTTCCGATTTACTCGATCCCTCCGATTTACCGGACGAGTCACCCTTTGATTTATCGCCATTCGAGGGCGGTTTCGAGCCGGGACTGGACCCTTTCGCGTAATCGGTGATATAAAACCCGCTGCCCTTGAACATTAGTGCCGGCGCCGATAGCAGGCGATTTACATGACCGCCGCAATTGTCGTGGGTGGTCAGAGGTTGATCGACAAATTTCTGGCGAACTTCGAACAGCTCACCGCATTTCTCACAGCGATACTCGTAGGTCGGCATATAACGTTGTTGCTATTGTTCCTGGGGACTCTTCTGAATAATCGGGTGCTGGCCGCCTGAGACTACCGGGCTGTTGGTATCGTTCATCAGCTTGGCGATGGTGGTTTTTCCGGTGACCAGTTCGATGGACTGCTTCAACAAATTGTCCTCGGTGTTCTTGGGAGCGGTGCCGGGCAGCGGGTTGCCCTCCTGATCGTATTCCGGAGCGTTGTCGTTCTCGGCGATCTGCACAGTCGGCAGGACGCCCGCATCCTGAATCGCTTTGCCGGACGGGGAGTAGTATTTGGCGACTGACAGAATCACTGCGCCCCCGTCGTCCATCTGGATGGTTTTGCGCACGCTGGCGTCCCCATAGCTGCGCTCCCCGACCACCTGGGATCGCTTGTCATCGAGCAGTGCGGCCGCGGCGATTTCAGCTCCCCCGGCAGTAGCACGGTCGGTGATGACCACGAGCGGTCCTTTCCAGATCGCATCGGCGGGATTGGCGGAGTAGTCCTTCTTTTCGGTTTTCTGGCCCTTGAGGTAGGTGATTTCACCGGAGTCGAGGAACAGGTTGGCTAATAGCACACCTTTCTCCTGTTCGCCGGTCGAGTTATGACGCAGATCGAGCACGATGTATTTGGCGCCCTGTCTTTTGAGCTCGGTCAGTTTTTCTTTAGTCTCGTCCAGGCGATTGCCGGCCAAGCTGGCGACGTGTAGAAAGCCAACCTGGTTGGGTAACATCTTGGCCGTTATGTCGGGAAGAACGACATTGGTGCGCGTCAAAGTGACTTTCTGCGGGTCGCGATCGCGCAGGCGGAGAACGGTGACATCGATGGTGCTGTTGGGAGCGCCCCGCAGGATCTGTTCGGCGTAGGCGAGCGGCATGTCGCGTGTGGCGACATTATTGATGCTTTCGATCAGATCGCCTGTCGAGATATTGGCTTTATCGGCGGGCGAGGAAGGCAGTACATCGACTACCGCGACATAGCCATAGCGCTTGGCGAGAACCAGACCGACCCCTGCCTTAGAAGTGTCCTGACCCTTCTCGTACTGGCGATACTGGTCGGCGTTGAGATAGCTGGCAAAAGGGTCGACCGATTCGAGCAGGCCATTGATAGCGCCCAGAGTGACGCTCTTGATGTCGGGCTCTTCCACGTATTCGAGCTTGATGTGCTCGAGAACTTCGGTGTAGACCTTCAAGTGGCCATAAACGTCGTCGGTAGCGACGGCACGTCCGCTTTTTGCGCCTAAGAGAAGTAGCACAACAACGCAAGTTGAGCTACCGACAATCATCCATTTAAAACGGCTGTTCATGAAAAGTTCGACCGGAGGGCTGTATTCAAAGTATAACGAAACAACCGGGTTGAGGGAGTGTAGTTTGTTTCGCTCTCTCTTTTTGGACGTAGCGGGACCGGGTTGGTACCAACTCGGCAGCTGCCCAACTACACCGCGCGCGATCTGGCCCGTATCCAGACGCGAACGGCAATTGAACAAAGTGAATGGGCTAAAGAAACTGCTGAAAGAGCGTTGCCCGCAGAACAACACGGATAAACGCCCATCGCAAATAAGTGTTTTATCTGCGTTAATCCGTCTTCATCTGCGGCTAAATTCCGTATTTTCATCCATCTCAATGCCTGTTGACTTGCCTCACTTGAACTCGATAGTGCTTTCGCCGGAGTACTTGTGATAGTCACGGAAATCGATGGTGTTTTTGGTGCAGATGGTGCTGCCGCGCTGGCAGCTCAGATTTTCGGCATGCACCGGCAACAGGAATTTAGCCGTGCCGAGCGGGACTTCTTCGTAGTCGACCGCGGACGCGATGGTGTCGTCGGGGAAATCCTTGGGGACGTTGTCGGCCTGCATTTCGATGCGGCGGACTTGGGCGGTCGTCTTATCGACCCAGATGCTACCGCTAAAAGCCGGACGCAACGTTTGCCCGCCTACCTGAATGGTCCAGTCGGAGTTGTGGAGGGCCACTTTGAAGTCGTAGATCGCGGCAGGCTGGCGCGCGACGGCAGTCGATTGGAAGAACTTGAATTCGGCGCGCGTGGCGCTTTGAAACAGGCCGCTGAGCACCGAGGCAAATTCGCCAGTGGAAGTAGTGCCGCCGATTTCCATCATGCTTTTGTTGGTGTGCCGCCCACCTACGGTGATTTCGCTATACCGTTCGCGTCCGTCTTCGTAAAGCACCTTCGCAGTGACTACGTCCATCGCCTGAAAGCCATCGGAACGCGACTGCTCCATGTAGCGCGTGGTGCTCTGCTGGCAGAGAAAGTTGGGCAGGCCGGTGGTAAAGCTCATGGCCCATTCACGGGTTCGGTCGATCAGCTGATCGTAGGCGTTGCTATGTTTTTTGGCTTCCGCCTGTTCGGAACCGTCGAGAGTAAAGTCGACTGGCCCATTGTCCGGAGTCTTCCTGGCGCTGGTGTTGCTCGGCTTCTGCGAAGCGGCGCGGGCGGATTGATCCGGTGGGCCGGAATCGTTGTCGCCCCCACTGCCATCTTTGGGCATGCCCCGATGGAGAACAGGACGGCCGGGGGCATCGGGGGCTCGCAGGATAGTCGGGCGCGCCATTTCCTCGTCATCGGCAGCGGGCTGGCCGGCGACCCCACGGGTGGGGTTAGCCTGGGCAGGTTCATCGGTGGGTGCGTCTTTGAGCAAGTCGACTGTCAGCGCGGTCAGGAAGGCCTCGTCGTCTTCAGCGGCCTCGATGTGAACGGTGGTCCGGCGAATAATCAGGTTGGCGGCGATGTTGCTGCCCTTGCGGGTCCACTTGGTGGTGGGCGCAATGGTCATGGTAAGAACACGACCGTCCTGGGTGGCCACTTGCAGCTTCTTGCCGTCGTTGGTGAGGGTGACGCCTTCAGCGGTGAGGCTCGGCTGCTGATCGGCGGCGGGCTGCTTTTGTTTCTTCTTATGATTGCGGGACGGGAGGGAGATGCCGCCGGTACCCAATGGACCTCCGCCACCGGGATACTGGCCACCGGGATTTTGGCCGGGCGGGTACTGACCACCGGAGGGATCCTGGCCAGGAGGATATTGCCCGGGAGGCGCCTGTCCAGGGGGTACCTGTCCTGGATATTGGAAGGCGGCCAGCGGAAGAGCCAGAGACAAAAGTAAAGCGAGCCTGCTCATGGGTCTTCTTTATAGATGCGTTTGCATTGAAGAACGGTTTCCGGGAGGTGGAGGTAACAGCCGTTCACCAGCGCAAGAGGACGAGTTCGGAGCAGAAACCGGGTCCCATGGCGGCCAGAATACCCCAGGTGCCCGGAGCGGGACGCTGATGCTTCAGGACCTCTTCAAGAACAAAAAGAACGGAAGCGGAAGACAAATTACCGGTCTTGCGGAGGCAATCCCATGAGACTTGTAGTTGTCCATCGTGCAGTTCGAGGGCTTGCTGAGTGGCCTCGAGCACTTTGGGGCCGCCCGTATGGATGACGAAACTGCCGATGTCCCGGCGGGTGAGTCCATGATCGGCGAGGAAGTCGTCGACGTCGCGGCGCAGATTCTTCTGGATGACGTCGGGAACGTCTTTCGACAGGACAATATTGAAGCCTTTTTCGGAAATATCCCAGCCCATGACACGCTCGGTATCGGGATAGAAGATAGAGCGAGTGGCCACGATGGCCGGTCCGGCAGCGCCCTCGCAATCGGTACCTCCGACCAGCACGGCAGCCGCGCCATCCCCAAAGAGACCGGTGCTGATGAGGTTAGCGGCCGAAAGGTCGTCCTGCTGGACAGTGAGGGAGCAAAGCTCGACGGAGAGCAGAAGGCAGGCCTGGTTCGGGAAGGCTTTGACGTAGTCGGCCGCGCGCGCGATGCCAGCGGCGCCGGCGACACAACCGAGCCCGAAAATAGGCATACGCTTAATGCGCTTATTCAGACCGATGCGGTTCATCAGGCGGCCTTCGATGGAGGGGCTGGCGATGCCTGTAATAGAAACAAAGATGAAGGCGCCCAACGCGGCGGGGTCGATGCCGGAAGAAGTCATGGCGCGGCAAATCGCCTGCTGGCCTAGATCGAGCGAGGCCTGAATCCAACGGTCATTTGCCTCTCCCCAGCTCTTCAGGGGGTACTCCTCTAACGGGAGAGCGAGATAGCGGCCGTCGACTTGCGTGGCAGCGTGGAGCCGCGTCAGAATGTCGAAACGTTCCAGGCGTTTGCCCCAGTGTTTGCGGAAGGCGGCTATCAATTCCTGTTGCGGGTAGTAGTGGGCGGGAACTGCGCTTTCGGCAGTGATGATCCTCATATGTAATTCGCCCCTCCAATGTATCGGATGTTTTAAAGAGACACTGACAGAATCCCCAGGATGCGAACGCACCTATTTGTAAGTGGCAGTACTTCCATTACGCGACTGCTCTAAAGCTTCCTAAAGTTCCGGCCGATAGGCCTACTGAATGACTTCGCCGCTGAGACGCTTTTGGTTCTTAACTTTCGCGCTCCTGCTTGGGCTGTTTGGGCCGGCGGCTAGTCTTGCGCAGACCGTGCGGTTTAAGGAGTATGTCGAGGGTCTGGACAATGTGAATGTGAACTGCATGGCTCAGGATCGGGCCGGATATCTCTGGGTAGGGACAGAAAACGGTCTGTTCCGCTACGACGGTTCGCGCTTCAGCAAATATGGTATGGCGGATGGACTGCCCGGGTCTTTTGTGCGGGCGCTGCATATCGATGGCGCAGACCGGCTCTGGGTCGGCACGGTGCAAGGGCTGGCTGTAATGGGCGCCGATGAACGATTTAAACAGATTCATTTTGGGAGCGGCGATTGGAGCGTGCCGTATAACTCGGCGATCACATCAGACCGCGCCGGGAAAGTGTACGCCGTAACATCAACTGGGCTGTTGGCCGTTTCCTCCGCGGACCAGGGCAGAACCTGGGAGGCCGAATCGTTGCTGACCTCCCGCGAAGCGGCCGCGTTTGGTCCGGAAGGCATCCAGAGCGTGCTGGCGAATCAGGATGGTTCAGTGTTCTTTGGCTGCGGTGCGGGGATCTGCAAAAAACAGGGAGCATACGTAGCGCGCTGGGGGGCGGGTGATGGATTGCCGGCAGACAAGTGGGAGTCGCTGCTACGCCGGCGCGATGGGGAGCTTTGGGCTCGGGGAATCTACCACATCGCCAATTATTCAAGCGAAAACAAGCGCTGGATGGTGCATGATCTGATCGGTGTTTTCAAGTCGAACGCCGGGTACCCGCTGGCAGAAGATCCGGCAGGGCGGCTGCTGGCTGCCAGCGGGCCATCGTTGTTCGGGTATGCGGGCGGCAGCTGGAATGCGATCGCCGCTGCGGACGCGCCGGTCGAAGGAGAAGGCACCATCGTCACTATTTTCGTCGACCGGGACGGTACGGTTTGGGCGGGAACGCTCGGCCATGGGCTCAGGAAGTGCCAGGGGTACGGGTTGTGGGAGCACTGGCGAAGAGGGCAGGGACTCGGGAGAAACGAAGTCTGGTCGATCACGCGGGATGAGCGGGGCACATTGTGGGTGGGGCAGGAAAACGGGATTGACATGCTGGATCGAGGCGCGCGCGTGTTCCACGCGCTGAGCGTTCCCGGTCAGCAATTCGGACGGAGCCAGACATTGGCTAGTACGCGCGATGGATACGTTTGGGCGCGAAATGCCGATCGACGGTTGATTCGAATCGATCTTCTTTCGCATGCGGTAAAAACGTTCCCGATCGACGAGGTGCGCAAGCTTTTCGTGGATCGCGAGGGGCGTTTGTGGGTGATAGCGAATAAGAACCTGCTGATGGGCGAAGCCCAGGGACGGGGGCGCACGTTTCGCTCGGTCGAGATACCGGCCGGCAAGTCGACTGACTTGTCCACCATGACCGAGGGGCCGGATGGAGACTTGTGGTTTGTCTCGGCCCGGCATCTTTGGCGGCTGAATCGCAACAAGTGGACGGAGTTTAAGCTGGACACTTTTCATCTCGCCGGCGATCTCGCGAAGGTGGCGGTGGATGCCGCAGGGACGGTTTGGCTGGGAGGCGATACGACAGGTCTGAAAAAGATCAAAATCGCCGGAGACCGGATCATCAGTGCCACGAAGGTACCCCTGGCATCGGACTCGATCCTGTTTCTGCAAGTCGATCGGCGGGGCTGGATATGGGTTGGAGAAGACCAGGGCATGCAGGTCTTCAATGGCCGTAGCTGGAATCGCTATACGGTGGACAACGGACTGATCTGGAACGATCTGGATGACGAAGCATTCTGGGAGGATGCCGACGCTTCGATGTGGTTTGGGACCAGCGGGGGCTTGTCGCACTTTAAGGCCTATGCCACACCGGCCGTGCAGCGGCCGCGAGCACCGGTCTTCGTTACGGCGCAATACGGGGCGGCGGCTGTTTTGAGCGCGACGCAGCATATCCGTTGGAGCAGCAGTCCTTTGACGATCCGGACGGCCTCGCTGAATCTGCGCAACGAAAAAAGCGGGCATCTCCGTTACCGCCTGCTGGGTCTCGAGGACGGCTGGGTCGAAACGGCTGAGCACGAGATCCGCTATCCGGCGTTGAGCCCGCGATCCTACCGCTTTGAAGCCATGACGATCGACACCGATACGGGTTTGTCGTCCGGCATTCGATCTCTGGAATTCACCATCTCACCGCCGTGGTGGCGAACCCGGGCGTTTATATCGTTTGTCGGACTATCCCTGTTTCTGCTCTCCATCGGTATCTGGCGTTGGCGCGAATTCGTTCTCGCTGAACGGCGCTCAGAACTGGAGAGGCTGGTAGCGGAACGCACCAACGAAATTGACCGTCGTCTGGCTGAGCAAAAGCTCTTGAAAGCAGAGGCGGAGCAGGCCAACCGGGCCAAAAGCGAGTTTCTGGCCTTCATGAGCCATGAGATACGAACGCCTATGAACGGGGTGATCGGCATGGCTGCTTTACTATCCGACAGTCCTCTGACAGGAGAGCAGCATGAGTGTGTGAACGCGATCCGTGACTCGGGTTCGGCACTTGTCACGATCATCAACGATCTCCTTGATTTCTCGAAGATCGAAGCGGGAAAGCTGACGCTGGAGCATACCGAATTCGAGTTGAGAGCGGCAGTGAAAGAAGTGATAGCGATGGTGAACCGTACGGCCCAGGCGAAGGGTTTGGAACTGCGATCACAGATTGCTGCGGAGCTGCCGGCGTGGGTAGCCGGCGATCCGGTGCGCTTCAAACAGATGGCTTTGAATTTGCTTTCGAATGCGGTGAAGTTCACCGAAAGCGGCAGCGTTACCGCCTCGCTAACGGGTGTGATGGAAGAAGGTAAGGTTCGGCTGAAGTTTGCGGTCACGGATACAGGAATTGGGATCTCGCCGGACTTGCAGAGCCGGTTGTTTCAAAGCTTCTCGCAAGCGGAGACTTCAACCACCCGTCGCTTCGGCGGAACGGGGCTTGGCCTGGCCATTTCAAAGCAGCTGGCGGCGCTGATGGGTGGCACGATCGGCGTTTCGAGCGAGGCAGGAGAGGGCAGTACGTTTTGGGTGACGATCGAGCTCGACGAAGTGAAGGCGGCGCCGGTCCGGGTTGCGAGCCAGGAGCGAACGTCCGTCGCGAGAACGCGCGGTCACGTGCTGGTTGCCGAAGATAACGCGATCAACCAGAAGGTGATTCAAAAGCTGCTGACACGCCTCGGCTGCACGGTTGAGATCGTCGAGAACGGGGCAGAGGCGCTGCGCAGAGTGCAGGAAAGCGCAGCGTGGGACGTGGTTCTAATGGACTGCCAGATGCCGGTGATGGATGGCTGGGAAGCGACCCGTGCGATCCGGACAGGCAGTTTACCTGGGGCTGCTATTCCGATCGTCGCCGTGACAGCAAACGCCATGGTTGGGGAGCGCGAGAAGTGCCTGGAGGCGGGCATGAATGATTACCTGGCCAAACCCATCAGCCAGGATGCGTTGGAGAAGGTGATGCAGCGCTGGCTGGACGCGCGCGCAGAGGCTTTAGACGAACGGCTCGCAAGTTGAGAAATCAGAATGGGGGAGCCCACGTATTGGACGTGGCAAGAACTGCTCTCACTGCCGAAGAAACGCTGCACTGGCTGGCGCTGCGCATGGTGCCCGGTCTGGGAACGATCGGGACACTGAAACTGCTGCAGAAGATGAAGTCGCCGGAAGCCATTTTCCGGGCATCGGCGACCGAACTGGAAGCGGCGGGTCTCAGCGGATCGCAGGCGCGCAACGTGGCCAGCGGCTGCTCGTTCGAAGACGCAGTCAACCAGCAGCAAAGAATGCTGGCGACAGGCGCGCAACTGGTGACGATTCACGATGACTTGTACCCGCAGCGCCTGCGCGAAATTTTCGATCCGCCCCTGCTTTTATTTGCCATAGGGAACACCGGATTGATGAGTTCGCACTCGCTGGCGGTAGTGGGGACGCGTTCGCCAACACCTTACGGTCTGGCGGCGACTGAGCGTCTCAGCGCCGATCTGGCCAGAGCCGGACTGACCATCGTCAGCGGCATGGCGCGCGGCATCGACACCGCGGCGCACCGCGCAACGCTGGCAAATCAAGGTTCGACGATCGCGGTGTTCGGTTGCGGTGTGGATGTTCTGTACCCATCGAGCAATCGTCGCTTGTACGACGAGATAGCGAAATCGGGTCTGCTGCTGTCGGAGTTTCCGATGGAGGCGCCGGCTTTTCCGCAGAACTTCCCGGTGCGGAACCGGATTGTGAGCGGATTATCGTTAGGGGTTCTGATCGTCGAGGGCGCACAGCATAGCGGGTCAGCCATTACGGCAAAACTGGCCATGGATCAGGGCCGGGACGTTTTCGCCGTGCCGGGCAACATCACATCCAAAATGAGCTGGGGGCCGAATCTCCTGATCAAGGAAGGCGGCGCAAAGCTGGTCCAGGAGTGGAGCGACGTGACGAACGAACTCCCACTCGCGGTGCGCCGGGATCTGGTGGCGCGAGCACAGCAGCAAATTCTGCCCGAAGCAGCAGATCAGCTCGTTGCCGCGGCCGGCAATGGCGTCGAAGAGCCCATGAAGGCACTCGCCAGGAAGCTGCTGAATTCCCTGAAAGTCGATGTGCCTCAACAACTTGAGTCACTGGTTGCAACTTTCGACCAATCCTCTTCATCGGAGTTGATCAGTGCGCTATTCGACCTGGAGATGTCAGGGCTCATCAGACAGCTTCCCGGCAAGAACTTCATCAAGGTGTGGTAAAAGAGTAGCGTTCTCCAGCCGGAAACTTCGAGTTTGATCCGGGAATCAGTTTAATTAAGGTTACAGAGCAAGCAGGTATGGCAAAATCTCTCGTCATCGTCGAATCCCCGGCGAAGGCGAAAACTATCGGGAAGTATCTGGGCAAGCAATACGTCGTGATGGCCTCGTTGGGTCACGTTAAAGACTTGCCGAAAAAAGACTTAGCGGTCGATGTGGACCGTGATTTTACGCCTCATTATGAGGTGATCGAAGGCAAAAAGAAGCTCATCGCGGAACTCAAGCAGGCCGCGAAGGGCATGGATTCTATTTACCTGGCGGCTGACCCGGATCGCGAAGGCGAGGCGATCTGCTGGCATCTAAAAGAAGAGCTGGAACCGAAGAAATCGGACAAACCAGCCATATTCCGGGTGATGTTCAACGAAATCACCGCAAACGCCGTGAAAAAGGCCTTTGATAAGCCGCTTGCGGTCAATATAAATCTGGTGGATGCCCAACAGGCGCGGCGGGTATTGGACCGGCTGGTGGGCTACAAGATTTCACCACTGCTATGGGACAAAGTGCGTCGGGGTCTGTCTGCCGGACGGGTGCAGACAGTCGCGTTGCGCCTCATTGTCGACCGGGAACGCGAAATCAAGGCGTTTCAAAAGCAGGAATACTGGACAATTGACGTCTCGCTGAATGCCAAGAAGCCGCCGCTGTTGACAGCGCGACTTAATAAGGTTGGCGAGAGCGCGCCGGAAGTCAAAAATGAAGCCACCGCAACCGGCATTGTCGCCGATCTGGACGGTTCGGCTTATGTCGTCAAGTCGGTCAACACTCGCGAGAAAAAGCGTAATCCGGTGCCGCCGTTCATTACGTCGACGCTGCAACAGGAGTCATCGCGCAAGTTACGGTTCAGCGTAAAGCGAACCATGATGCTGGCGCAAGGTTTGTACGAGGGGAAAGAGCTCGGCAAAGAAGGCTCGGTGGGGCTCGTGACGTACATGCGTACCGACTCGACGCGGGTTTCCGAAGACGCTCTGACGGAAGTACGCGGCATGATCACGGAGCGCTACGGCAAAGAATATGTGCCGGGATCGCCCAACGTTTACAAAACCAAGAAAGATGCCCAGGACGCCCACGAAGCGGTCCGCCCGACGTCCGTGCTTCGTACGCCGGAGTCGCTCGAAAAATTCCTGGCCGAAGACGAGTTAAAGCTTTATAGGCTGATCTGGATGCGTTTTATCGCTTCGCAGATGAACCCGGCGCTGCTCGATCAGACGACCATCGATATCAACGCCAAAGGCAAGAGCAACACGCCATACATCTTCCGGGCGACTGGAAGCGTCCTGAAATTTGATGGATTCCTGAAGGTCTACGAAGAAGGTAAGGACCAGAAGGACGAAGACGACGAGGACCTGAAGAACAAGCTGCCTCTGGTAACCGAAGGCGAAGCCTTGCGCTTCAAAGAGATCGTCCCGGAGCAGCACTTCACCGAGCCGCCTCCTCGCTACAACGAAGCAACTCTGGTCAAGAAGCTGGAGTCGGACGGAGTGGGCCGTCCCTCGACCTATGCTTCAATTCTGTCGACCATACAAGACCGCGAATACGTGAAGAAAGAAGGCGGTAAGTTTCACCCTACCGAGCTCGGGACGGTGGTCACAGACCTCTTGCTCGAGAGCTTCAATGACCTGTTCGATGTGAAGTACACCGCTCGCATGGAAGAAGAGCTGGACGATATCGAAGAGGGCAAAGTAGAGTGGCGGGTCGCGATGGCCGACTTCTACGGCCGCTTTCAGAAGAACCTGGAAGATGCCGCGCGGAACATGACGGACATCAAGCGGATGGAGAAGCCGACCGATCTCCTCTGCGAGAAGTGCGGCAAGCCGATGGTCATCAAGTGGGGCAAGCACGGCAGCTTCATTGCCTGCACCGGCTATCCGGAATGCAGCAACACGCGGGAGGTGAGCGTCGAGACGCCGGATGGCGAGAAGTCGGATTTCAATGAGCAGGACGAGGCCGAGTATTGCGAGAATTGCGGGCGGCCGATGGTGCTCAAAAAAGGGCGCTTCGGCCAGTTCTACGCCTGTTCCGGATACCCGGATTGCAAAACCACGAAGCAGATTGGCGGCGAGCAACGCAAAGACGTTCCGCTCGAAGAAAAGTGCCCGCAGTGCGGTAGTAACCTAGTCCAGAAGTTCGGGCGGTATGGTGAATTCGTTGCTTGCAGTGATTATCCGAAATGCAAGTACGTCAAGCAGAAGACAATCGGCGTGCCCTGCCCTAACTGCTCACAGGGCGAAGTTGTGGAGCGGCGTTCGAAACGCGGCAAGACTTTCTACGGCTGTAACCGGTATCCAGAGTGCGACTTCGTGGCTTGGGGTAAGCCGATCGCGGAGAAGTGCCCCGATTGCGGCAGCAGTTATTTGATTGAGAAGTTCCTGAAAGCGGGTCCGGTCGCGCAGTGTCCGAATGCGGAGTGCAAGCATAAGCATCCGATCGAAGTGCCGGAAGAAGTCAGCGTGGCATAAACATTCTAAGTTAAAGAGGATCGAGTACAATCTAACTCGCCTCTTCTTATGCCCGAAAAACTGAACGCGGAACAGACTCGACTGGCCGAGTCCGAAGCACGTACCAAACATTGGAAACGGTGGGGTCCTTACCTGGCGGAACGGGCCTGGGGCACAGTTCGCGAGGACTATAGCGCGAATGGCGATGCGTGGAATTATCTGCCGCATGATGACGCCCGTTCGAGAGCGTATCGCTGGACCGAGGATGGCATTCTCGGCATCTGTGACAACCATCAATACCTTTGCTTTGCCCTGGCTTTGTGGAATGGTAAAGACCCGATTCTGAAAGAGCGGTTGTTTGGCTTGACCGGTCCGCAAGGCAATCATGGCGAAGATGTCAAGGAGCTGTACTACTATCTCGACGCCACTCCGACGAATTCCTACTTAAAGGGTTTGTACAAGTATCCGCAGACCGCGTTTCCCTACGCGCAGCTGGTGAATGAGAACAGCAAGCGCACCCGGCAAGATCCGGAGTTTGAAATCGAGGATACGGGCATCTTCAAAGACAGCCGCTATTTCGACATCTTTGCCGAGTATGCCAAGCAGGATGTCGACGACACGGTGATCCGGATCAAAGTGGTCAATCGCGGGCCCGATCCCGCCGAGATCACGCTACTACCGACGCTGTGGTTCCGCAACGTCTGGAGCTGGGATAAAGACTACGACCAGAGCACGAAGCCGTCGATGAAGAAGTCGGGGGATGGAGAAATCACGGCCACGCATGCCACGCTCGGCACGTTCATCTTGACGGTGGACGGAAGTCCGGAGCTACTCTTCACCGAGAACGAGACGAACACCGAACGCATCATGGGCTGGAAGGGTGAGAATGCGTTTTACAAGGATGCGTTTGGGGCTTACCTGCTCGAAGGCAAGAAGGAAGCGGTGCATCCGGGCAACCAGGGAACGAAGGCGTGCGCGGTGTATCGCGACAAGCTGGGTCCCGCGGAAGAGCGAACGATTCTGCTGCGGCTCAGGCGGCAAGGACAACCGGAACTGCCGCGTGAGCAATGGGGCGGCGTGTTCGACGCGCGGCTGCAAGAGGCGAATGACTTCTACGCCGGGCTGTCGCATCAACTCGAGCCGGAAGCGAGAGCAGTACAGCGGCAGGCCTTCGCCGGAATGTTTTGGAGCAAACAGTATTACCACTATGTGGTGGAAACGTGGCTGCAGGGTGACGACACGATGCCCCCACCGCCCGCCGAGCGAAAGAGGGGACGCAATCATAAGTGGCGCACTCTGTTCAATGAAGACGTGATTTCTATGCCGGATAAGTGGGAGTATCCGTGGTACGCCGCCTGGGATCTGGCGTTTCACGTGGTGGCCATCGCTCCGGCTGATCCAGATTTTGCGAAAGCCCAACTCTCGCTCTTCCTGCGCGAATGGTACATGCGTCCGAACGGGCAGATTCCAGCGTATGAATGGAATTTTAGTGATGTAAATCCTCCGGTGCACGCCTGGGCGGCTTGGCGTGTGTTCAAAATCGATCAACGGATCAAAGGCAAGGAAGACCGCGAGTTTCTCGAAGGCGTATTTATCAAGCTGCTGTTGAATTTCACCTGGTGGATCAACCGCAAAGACTCCGAAGAGAACAATATTTTTGAAGGCGGCTTTCTGGGGCTCGACAATATCGGAGTGTTCGATCGCAATGCAACGCTGCCGAGCGGCTGGGTGCTCGAACAATCGGACGGCACCAGCTGGATGGGCATGTATTGCCTGGCAATGATGAAGATGGCGCTCTACCTGGCGGAAGAAGAACCGGTATATGCGGACATCGCCAGCAAGTTTTTCGAACACTTCCTATACATTGCCGACGCGATCAATCATCACGGCGGAAGCGGGCTCTGGAATGAAGAAGACGGGTTTTATTACGACCGTTTGTTGAACGATTCGGCGGCTCCGGTGGCGCTGAAGCTGCGTTCACTGGTGGGGCTGGTGCCGTTGTTCGCGGTCGACACGCTGGATGTCGAGATGCTGGACAGGCATCCTGGTTTTCGCAAGCGGATGCACTGGTTTATCGAGAACCGGCCGGACTTGATCTCGGGACTGGCGTCAATGAGCAAGAGCGGCATGGGCAACCGGCGATTGATGGCGATTGTGAATCCGGAACGGTTGAAACGTATCTTGCAAAAGCTATTCGACGAGAAGGAGTTCCTATCGCAATTCGGAATCCGTTCGTTGTCGCGCTATTACGCGGACCATCCCTACGAAATTTCCCTGACCGACCGCAATTTTCGCGTCACGTATGAACCCGCTGAATCGCAGACCGCCATGTTCGGCGGCAATTCCAATTGGCGCGGACCCATCTGGTTCCCTATGAACTTTCTCGTCATAGAAGCCTTGCAGCGCTTCGATTACTACTACGGCGAGACGTTCCAGGTGGAGTTTCCAACGGGATCGGGCCGGCAGATGCGCCTTTGTGACGTGGCGGCAGAACTCTCGCGGCGCTTGACTGAGTTATTTCTGCCCGACGAGCATGGGAATCGTCCGATTTACGGGGACGACGAGTTACAGCGAGCCGATCCGAATTTCCGGTCGCTGGTTCTTTTTCACGAATACTTCGATGGCGACACAGGAAAAGGGTTAGGGGCGAGTCATCAAACCGGCTGGACAGGGTTGGTGGCGAAGTTAATGCAGCAGAGCGGCGCAGCTTTTCCGCATCGCTAGACGGGCTTTGGCATCGGCGGGGTACAGTGAGGTGTCGATGCTTCTTGATGAGAGCGGATCAGAAAACGAGCCGGCGATTGCCGCGCCTGAATTAACACCAAAGCAACAGGAAGAGGCGGAAGAACGCACTTCGGTTAGCGCTGTCGTGGTGCATGAAACCGTCCGGTCGGATGGCGAAGAGGAGCTATCCCGGCCCATGTCGGCGCTGGCGTGGTCGGGTCTGGCGGCCGGCATGTCGATGGGTTTTTCCTTTGTCGCGCAAGCGTTGCTGCACGCCTATCTGCCGGACCGGCCATGGCGAGTACTGCTGGTCAGGTTGGGATATCCGCTCGGATTTCTGATCGTCATTATCGGGCGGCAGCAACTCTTTACCGAGAACACGCTGACCGCGATCATCCCGCTGCTGGCACGGAGGAACTGGACGACCTTCGTACAAGTGCTGCGGCTGTGGTCGATCGTGCTGGTGGCGAATCTGGCGGGAGCGCATCTGTTTGCGTGGGTAGTCGGCAATACGCCGATGTTTACACGCGAAGTGCAGCACGCGATGCTGCAGCTGGCAACGGAGGCCGCAAACGTCACGTTTGGCGTCGCGGTATTGCGCGGCATTTTTGCGGGATGGTTGATCGCGATGGTGGTATGGATGCTCGCGGCGTCCGATGCGGGGCGCATTCCGATTATCGTCATTTTGACTTACACGGTGGGCCTGGCCGGTTTGACGCACATCATCGCGGGATCAGTAGAAGTTTTGTTTCTGGTGATGGTGGGAGTGAAGTCATGGGTTGCCATTGCGATGGGTTACTTAGTGCCTACTCTGATTGGAAACATCATCGGAGGTGCTTCGTTAACTGCGGCGATCAATCATGCACAGTCAGTAGCGGGGATGAGTAAGAAGCAGGGCGGTAACCAGATGCTGGTGAGTTAGTAAGTCATTTCTTTCGCAAAACCCAGGTTGTCATGCAGCGCTCGTTCTGAACGATAGTGGTTTTCAAAGGGTCCAGCAGTTCGGCGCCGAGTTGCCGGGTGATCTTCATGAGAAATCGTTCGTCGACCAGGTAGCGTTCAATGCCGTCGGGCGAGAGAAAACGGCGGCCCTGAATGCGGCGGTGTTTCATGCCGATCGAAGAAGCAAGGCGGCAAAAGAACAGCCCTCCTGGCCGCAAGACTCGCCAGCTCGCGCGCAGCATGGCTTCAAAGTGATCGTCGTCGCGTGCGAAATGCAGTACGGCGCTGCTGAGCACAACGTCCGCGAAGGCATCGGGGAAAGACATCGCTTCGATGGATTCCAGGCGGAAGTTGGTCGCCGGGAGCGACGTCGCGAGCAGGGCGGCGAGGCGACGCACTTCCAGCACGGCGGCGGGGTCGATATCCACGCCGAAAACTTCATATCCGGCTTGTAGAAAGTAAACAAGATTGCGGCCTGAGCCGAAACCGGTATCCAGAATCCGCATGCCGGGTGTGATGCGGCCTCGGAGGAGTTGGTCGAAGAGGTAGACGTCGATCGCGCCGAATTGCGTCTGGAGTGTAGCGGGCATTGGTTATGAAAGCATATGGCCGGCACGGTGATCCCACTCGCGGCCATAGAAGGCGACCGAGGCGAGCCAGCATAGGAGGCAGGGTATCGCCAGCTTCAGACCGGCGGTCTTGATATTGGTGCCGACGGCGATCAGCGCAATGGTCTGGAGGATACCGTCAGGCCAGATAACGCCGGAAGTGAAACGCCAGCGGGCTTGCGGGATCGGCTGTGACACCGATCGGTAATGGCCAATGGTCAACGCGGCGAGAGCGGCGAAAAAACCGCTGGTGAAATCGAGGGGCGCGACTAGCAGAGCGAGCAATGTGAGCCAGGCCAGATCTTTGGCCAGCAGGATCTGCCATCCGCGCAGGGGAACGAGCCGGTAACGGAGTGCGCCTCGCCCATCGAGCCCAATGAGAACTTGCGCGGAAGTACTCATCGCCATAACGGAAACAAGCGACATAATTTCGGCGGCTGCGGGCTCAAGGTTTTTGGCATGCAGCCGATAAGTGATAGTAAGACCGGCCAGCAGCAGCGCGACGTAGGGGTCGAGCGTAGTGAGTGTCTCGCGCCAGTGCAGTTGCATCAAAGCGCCGAAGATGCCGGGAGGTTTGGGGATTAGGCGAAGTAAATGCAGGTTGGGCGCGGAGCGGCGATGGAGATAGCGAATCAGGAGGAAGAGCAGGCGAGCTGAGACAACGATGGCGAAAAAGAGAGCGGCGGTGCGGAGTTGACCGCGCAGCAGCAGTACAAGTGCGATCCAGAACAAAGGCGAAAAAGCGACACTGATCGTGCGAACCAGCGCGCGGTCGAAGGTGCTGAGCGGCCACAGACGCCAGCGATCGGCCGGCGCCTTCTCCATGGGATCGGCGGACAGCGGAAAAATCATGACGAGGCCAAGGAGAATCGCAAATAGTTCGGCGCTCTGCGGCTGCAGGCCAACCAGGAGGATGAATAAAAAGAGATTTTGGCCGGTGATGGAACGAAAAGTCTGAATATCCCGCCAGGAGGCGAGGGCGATTGCTTTTACTGCGCTGATGATCCGAGCCAAGTTAAGTCGTCCGCGGGCGGGGGTTCGATGAGTTCAAAGTAGAGATCTTCCAACGATTTGGGAAGTTCGGCCACGGTCGACTGCCAGAGTAACCGGCCGTGGTCGATAAGCAGGACCTGATCGGCTACCCGGTCGACGAGCGAAAGAATATGAGAGGTGAGGAGAACGGTGACGCCGTGGCGGCCAAGGGTGCGCAGCAGTGTGCGAATAGTGACGGCGGTGATGGGATCGATACCTTCGAAAGGTTCGTCGAGGAATAGAGCGGGCGGATTGGGCAGAAGCGCCATGGCGAGAGCAGTCTTCTTTTTCATGCCATAGGAGCATTGATGGATGAACGTGTGTTCGCCGTCGGCGAGACGGAGCGCGCGCAGCAGTTGATCGGTGCGGGAGTGTGTTTCGCTGGAGGATAGACCGTAGATGCGGCCCGTGAGATCCAGATGTTCGCGGACGGTCAGGGCGTCGAACAGCGCGAGTGTCTCGGGCAGTACTCCCACAGCAGTGCGCAGAGTTTTGCTTTGGCAGTCGTGGCCACAGATGGTAGCGACGCCCCCGGAGGGCGGGAGGAGACCGGTGAGCATTTTAACGACGGTCGATTTACCGGCGCCGTTCGGTCCGAGCAGGGCGCAGATGCTGCCCGTAGGGATCTCAAACGAGATCGGGGAAACGGCTTCAAATTCGCCAAAGCGGCGCGCAAGATCGTGTGCGGCGATCATTCGTACTCGATTGTCGCTTACCTCTGCGAAACGCGAAGCGCAACCGGGCTGGCGCGGCGGGATCTACAGAATATGAGTGATACGACGGTAAAGAAAGTAGACTCCGCGCATTCGCCCAAAGGCGAACTGGGGCAGAAATACCTAGCATCGGGGAAATTGGTGTCGATGCGGCTTTGGGATGAAAACGAAGCCAGTAAGGATGAGAAGAGTTCGGCCAGAGACTATGAGACGGTGGGCTATGTGATCGAGGGGTCGGCGGAACTGGAGTTAGAGGGCCAGAAAATCCGGCTGGAAGCGGGCGATTCGTGGGTCGTACCCAAGGGCGCATCTCACAAATACCACGTAAAGGGCCATTTTAAGGCAGTAGAAGCGACCAGCCCACCGGCGCAGGTGCATGACCGCGACAAAAAGCCCAATGTCACTTAGTTTTCCCAAAACCAACCAGTGCGCCTCTTGTGGAACAGGCGTTTTCGCCTGTCACCGTAGTGCTGCTCTGCCCCGGTGTGACCGCGAAAATCCAAAAGATCTCTCGATTTTCTCGAGAGCACCCTTAACTAAGTGGCATGGAGCGTTAGCCTGCAATCACTTCTAACCCAAGCCGCCGCCTAAACGTTCGTAGGGTAGGCTTCAGCCTGCCTATTCCTCGGCCCCCCGGGCCGACAGAACCAAGCCGACCGCTACCACCACCGCGCAGCCGATCACGTTGTACCAGAGGAACGAAATGCGCGTGAAGGCGGCGACGGCGAAAATAGTTGTTTCGCCCGCCAGTACACCGATGAACGCCGGCGTGCCACCGACCTTCTTACAGAAGAAGGCCAGCACGAATACCCCCAACAGCCCGCCATAAAAAAGCGAACCGACGATATTGACGCGTTCGATCAGCGCGCCGAAACCGCGTGCGCCAAAGGAGGCGAAAGCGACGGCGTAGGAGCCCCAAAACAGCGTGAAGCAACGCGAGGC
The DNA here is from genome assembly GCA_965277435.1 of Bryobacteraceae bacterium. Lineage (GTDB taxonomy): Bacteria > Acidobacteriota > Terriglobia > Bryobacterales > Bryobacteraceae > Bog-105. The sequence goes on from OZ255821.1 coordinate 2,037,723, forward strand.
CAGCAGATAATGATCGTCGCTGCGGTCTTTGACCAGGAAGCGGCGGTAGATATCGACTACCGAAACGGTGGCAAGGGAATTGATCTCGCCTGACGTCGAACCCATCGAGGCGGAAAAGATCACACCGATGACCAGCCCGACGAGGCCGACCGGTAGATAGGTCTTCACGAAAGAGAGAAAAATGTAATTGGTGTCATCGTATTTTTCGCCGCCATGCAAACGTGCGACGATGCCGAGCGCCTGCTGGCGGGAGCGGGCGAATTGCTTTTCGGATTGCCGGAAATGGTTGAGCGCCTCCTGTTTTTGTGCCGCCGTTTGCCGGCCGGAGTGAACCAAAGCGTCAGCGGCAGCGCGCCGCTCTTCAAAGGCATGGTTGTAGCTGGACTGAGCAGGCTTCCAATCGGGAGTTTGCGCCGCCCGGGCCGCCTCGAGCGGTTGGAAAATCATGGGCGCTGGAACGAATAGCGAGACAACAAAGACGATCGTGCCGATGAAAAGAATGAAGAGCTGCATCGGAATTTTAACTGTGGCATTGAATAACAGGCTCAAGCGGCTCTGCCCAATGGAGCTGCCGGTAAGGTAGCGCTGCACTTGGCTCTGGTCGCAGCCGAAATACGCGAGCGCCAGAAAGCAGCCGCCAATCAGGCCGCTCCACAAGTTGTAGCGATCGCTTAAATCCCAGTGCGGATCGACAATGTTCAGGCGTCCCGCGAGACCGGCCAGATGGACAGCGTCTCCGAAGGACACTTGCGCCGGCAGCGCGTGGATGGCAACCACCAGGCTGACAATCAAAGCGACAAAGATCATCGTCATCTGCTGTACATCGGCCCAGGTGAGCGCTTTGATGCCGCCGGTCGCGGTGTAGACGACCACTAAGGTGCCGATCAGAACCGTAATGATGCGGTCGGACCAGCCGAGAACGCCGGCTAAGGCGACGGCCGGCGCGTAGAGCCCGATACCTGCCGCCAGACCGCGCTGGATCAGAAAGACAATACTGACCAGCGCGCGAGTTTTGGCGTCGAAACGCTGCTCAAGGTATTCGTAAGCAGTGTAGACCTTGGCGCGATGAAATATCGGGACAGCAGTCGTACACAGAATGACCATCGCGATGGGCAGTCCAAAGTAGAACTGGACGAAGCGCATGCCGTCGACGTAAGCCTGGCCAGTGGTGGAAATGAAAGTGATAGCACTCGCCTGCGTGGCGAGAATGGACAGGCCCATCGCGTACCAGGGCATGCTCTTACCGGCCAGCAGATATTTGCTGACGGTGTTGCTGCCGCGGCCGCGATAGAGACCGTAGCTGACGAGTGAAATTAACCACGCAAAGAAGACGAACCAGTCGACCGATCTCATCGAAGAGCGCTCTTGATCGCGCGCACGGCATCACGCGACACTGCGCCGGAAACTGTGTGCGGGAGGCGGGCGGCTCGGCCGACGTGTACTTCACGCAGCTCGGGGGTGGTGGCCAGATCGGCTAGCAGACAGGAACAGAGACCCGCGCCGGTCAGTATCTGGATAGATGGCTGGGCGCTCTGCTGCCAGGCGAGCAGGCGCGATTTTCTTTCTTCCCAGCCGCCGTCTCCACCAGTGGTCAAAATGCGATCGACCTGCGGGTAGGCCCGCAGCTGAGCGATGGCGGAATTAGGGTCGGCAATTTCGTCGAACGCGCGGTGGAAGGTGATGCGGCAGGCAGGCGCGGCGGCGCAGATGGCCACGAGGGGCGCAATGTCGAGCGAATGATTCTTCACGAAGCCCAGAACCAATCCGTTTATCGGCTGTTTTGAGAAGTCCTGCTGAGAGTACTGGGCAGCCAGTGACACCATGCGCGCCAGGTGATCGGCATGGTCCAGAGACAGGGTGGGCGATTCGCGCAGCATGACGCGAACGGGGATCGAAACCGCCTCGAGCACGGCGCGTATCGTGGCAATCTCTGGAGTCAAGCCCCCGACCTCCAGAGCACGTACCAGTTCAACCCGATCGGCGCCTCCCGCCTCAGCCTCGATTGCATCTTCTGGAGAGGTGACGATCACTTCGAGGAAGTTGGCCATGCGGATACTGCCGCATTCTAGCGTGTACCGGGTTCAGACCTGTTTCCGACGCCCCTAACCGCAAAATGCCAGTGTGTCTCTTGTGGAACAGGCGCTTTCGCCTGTCACCGTAGCACTGCTCTGCCCCGGGGTGACCGCGAAGATCCAAAACACCTCTGGATTCCCCAACCGTGACTTTCAATCGAGCGTTTTGTGCATTTGCGACAAGAAGCAGCGTAATTAGCGGTGACGAACACGCAGCGAATCCCACGAACCGTCGGCGAACCATCCGCCATCCACGGAAAGGGTGTGGCCGTTGATGAAAGCGCTTTGTGCGGGATCTGCCAGGAAGGCGATGGCGGAAGCAATATCAGCGGGCGACGCGAAGCGTGCCATGGGAACACGATTTTCAATGTCGACATCGGCGTAAAGACCGGCCGCCTGCGGAGCAACGTCCATGGGCGTTTTCACCCAGCCAGGACAAACGGCGTTGGTGCGGACGCCGCGGCCGCCCCACTCGGCCGCAAGGGTGCGGGTGAGGCCGATCAAGCCGTGCTTGCTGGCGTTATAGGCCGCACGGTCGGCGATTCCCAGCAGGCCGGCGATAGAAGCAACGTTCACGATGCTGCCATGCCGCTGTTCCAGCATCAGGCGGCCCAATTCACGACTCAGGAGGAAAGGCGCGAGTAGATTGACTTCGAGGACGCGCCGCCAATCGTCAGCAGTGGTATCTTCTGCTGGACAAATATGCGAGATCCCGGCGTTATTGACCAGTACATCGACGCGGCGGAAGGCCTGACGCGTCTTTTCGGCGACGCTCAAAGCGGTGCCTTCCTGCGAAAGATCGCCCATTACTTCGATTACCGGGCGTCCGCGGGATGAAAGTCGGCCGCGGAGAGCCGTGCAGGGAGCGACATCGCACAAAACGAGCGAATAACCCTTTTCGGCAAGCAGTTCCGCCGTTTGCGCACCGATCCCCTGGGCGGCGCCGGTAACGACGGCCACCTTATTGTTGTCGGACGACACTTCGGACGGTTCAAGGTGGAAATCAGCGTAGGGCATGGCCGGTTTGCCTTCAGTATAAAAACCCTGGGAAACAACTCACGCTAACCGCGGTTTCGGCCGATATGACAGGCGGGAGTAAAAAATTGGCCAAACTGACGACCTTGCGATTGAATGAGGATGATCGAGACGAATTCCCGAGCGATGGAGCCCGGCTGCGATACGCGTTTCTGATGATGCTGGCAGCAAATGTGTTTGTGGCGGCGGGAGCCGTTAGTTTTGGGGCGCTTTATTTTTGGCAGTAGCCAAACACCCCGTAGGGTAGGCTTTAGCCTGCCGTCTTCCAGTCCTTCGAAAAAGGCGAACTATAAACTATTACTGCTTCAGCACTTAGGTTTTCTCGTCCGGCGCAAAGCGCTTTTTGCCTCCCTCGTTGCGGCGGAAGCTTAAACCGCCGTGGGGAATCACAGCCCTAGAAAATTTTTTGGGTCGTTGATTCGAAAAGCCTTACGCCTCCCCGCAGCCAAAATCCTTTGTAACGGCCTCTCCACGCCTGCTACCCTGCTTCATCATGACTGCCCGCTCCATTCGCCGCGCCCAGGAACGCAAAGCCAAAAAGCTCGCCCGCAAAGCGAACATAGAAGAAATCCGCGAACTCGCTGTCGTTGAAACAGCCGCCGCGCCGGAAGCGACGGAAATCTCCCCCACCCGCCACGCCGCCAATCGCGCCAATGCCACTTTCTCCACCGGCCCCCGCACCGCCGAAGGCAAAGCCCAATCCTCCATCAACGCCCTGAAAACCGCTCTTACCGGCCGCACCGTCCTGCTGCCCTCCGACGATGCTGCCGCTTACGAACAGTACGTCGAGCGCTTCGTCCGCGAGTTCCAGCCCGTCGGCGCTCGCGAATCTGAGCTGGTACAGTCGATCGCCGATGCCAACTGGCGTCTCCGCCGCATCCCCACTCTCGAGTTCGCCCTCTACGCCCGCGGACGCAGCCAGTTCGCCGAGAAATTCGTCGCCGAACCGGCCGAAGCCCAGGCCGGCCTGATCGAACTCGAAACGTATCTTGTCTATGAAAAGCAGTTCCGCAATCTGCAACTCCAGGAAACCCGCTTACGCCGCCAGCGTGACAAAGATCTCGCCGATCTCCGCGAAGCCCAGCAGGAACGCAACAAGCAGGAAGCACAGGACCTAGCCACTGCCGCTACCGTGTACCAAGTCGCTCGCAGTCGCAACCAACCCTTCGACCCGGCCGACCATGGCTTCGAATTTTCAATCGCCGATATCGAGTCTTATATTGAAGGCGCTCGCACCGCCCAAGCCATGCGCGAACTAACAAAAGCCGCCTGAACCCTCGTAGGGTAGGCTTCAGCCTTCCAGTTTTTGTCCGTAGGGTAGGCTTCAGCCTGCCAGCCGCGTTCTTCTAAATCAAGTCAAGCCGCGGTTTGCCAGTTCGTGTTGAGCCAGCGATCGAAGGTGGTCAGGTGATGAAACTGTTCCCGTAGAGCCGGAAGATCGATCTGGTAACCCGTCTTCTGAAACCAGTCGAACATAATGGCGCTTTCTTCACCGGCCATTTGTTTGAACTCATCCAGCGATAGTTGTTTGTATTCGACAGGCTTACCAAGACGGTGGGAGAACTCCTGGGTGATTTCCGCGAAAGAACGTTCGTCGCCGGCGATTTCCAGGGTTTTGCCGTGCCAGGCACCCGGCCGCTCGAAGGCCTGGGTTACGAAAGCGCCGATATCGTCAACGGCAATCATGGCCATCAGAGTCTCTGGACTCAGGGGCATCGCTAAAGTCCCACCGTCAATCTGCTGTTTACTCGGGAGAAAGTTTTCCATGAAGAACGGCGGCCGGAAGATGGTGTAAGGAACGCCCTTACCGCGGAGATGTTCCTCAATCTGGAACTTGCTGTCGAAGTGAGGGATGCCGGTTTGCTGATCGGCGCTCGCCACCGAGTCATACACAAAGTGACTGACTCCGGCGCGGCTGGCGGCATCGATCAGATTCTTGCCCTGCCGGATTTCGGTTTCGGCACCGCCAGTGAAATCCTGCACGGAAAAGACGCCATCGACTTCGTCAAGAGCACGCGCGAGGGAGGCAGGATCTTCCAGGTCGCCCTGCACCACGGCGACGCCATGGCCGACCAGAGCGAGTGCGGCCGGCTTGTTGGGATCGCGCGTGAGGACTCGGACATCGAAGTTAGCTTTTCGCAGGTGATGGAACACCGCGCCGCCTTGTTTGCCGGTGGCGCCGGTCACCAAGATGGTCTTTTGAGTTTTCTTAGCCATAAGTTTTAGGGTAGCGGAGCGAGTCAGGGCCGCTCAAAAACGATACGTGATGTAGCCATACGGATATTCGTAATCGCGTCCAGCCGTAGTGCGCTTCAGGAACTCGCCGGCGAAGACCTGGGCGTAGCCGAAGCCGGTAGAAAGGGCCTTGTCGTACTGATATTCAAAAGTGAGGTCTAGCTCCTGTGCAACATGGCTGCTCACCGGAAAGGTAGCGGCTGGGACGCTAATGGAGCCATTATTGCCGTAGAAGGCATCCCGGGTGGAGGCAAGCCAGAAGCTTTCGTAGGACTGCTTCAGCTTCCACTGTTTGCCGATTTTCTCTTCGACACCGGTGCGGATCTGCTTGATGTTGCGCCAGCCTACCTGATCCGCGAAACCAAGTTTGTCGTGGCCGGAAGGGTAAAGCTGATCGAACGTACCCCAGGAGCGGCCGGCAGGATTGCTGGTGCCGCTCGCATAATTTGATTCGAGAAAGACGCGAGGCTTGAGAGAGGCTCGAAAAGTCTTGCCCGCTTCCCAGTGGCCGGCCCAGGCCCGGATCGAGTAGGGTCCGAGGGAACCGGTCTGGTTCGCCATTTCGAGTGAGTAGTCGAAACTATGCGGTAGATTGCCCGCCCAGCGAAGGCCGGTGGTGACTTCGTTCAGCGCACCGCGCCCGGCGCCATTTTCGCTGAGTGCGAGGCGCCCCGGAGCAAGACGCCACAGAACATAAGGCTCGACCGTCGCTTTGGGCGCGAGTTGCTTGAGACTGGCATAAGCGCCGTGCAGGTTATTGCCCTCGTTGTGATGGTCGACGACGCCGTCTCGCGGCACGATAACGGAGGAAGCGAAAAGGCTGACTTCATTGCCGCCGCGATGAACATCGAGACGAACCGCGTCAAACGTGCGGCCCATGTTGACCCAGTCGGAAGGGCCGATGAGTCGTTCATCGCCGAAGCTGAAGATCTGGCGGCCGGCCGTGAGAGTAAACCAGCCTTCTATGGGAGAACCGATCTGAACATAAGCCTGGCGGATGTCCCAGCGATTGCCATTCGAGCCGCCGGACGTGACCACCTGATTGAAGAAGATGCGCGCGTCCTGCGTCTCGCCGACAACGTTGAACCAGCGGCTCGGCTTGATCACCAGCCATAATCGAAGCTGGCTAAGCAGATAGCCGTCGTTATTGGAAGTGAAGTTATGATGACCGGCGGCTTCGATACGGCTGCGATACATGCCGCCGAACGAAAGCCACGACGGGAGCTGGCGATCGAGGGTTTGGAGCGGCATGAGCCAATCGGGCGCAGGTCGCGACAAGGATTCTTCATCGGCTATGGGTTGTGGTTCATAGCGAGCTACTTGCGCCTGTAGAGAAATCGCACCAAGGATGAACAGGAGGAGTCGAAAAGACAAAGTGCGAAAAGACATCGAGTGCAACTGGACGGATTAAGAATCAGGTTTCCCATTGATTGATCAGGCTTCGGCCGAACCGGATACCGGGTTGTTCGATGAACCGCCAACTCAGAATGCAAAGGGGGACGGAAACTCCAAAGACCAGCAGAAAGCCGATAACACACCCAAGTGGCTTTCCCGTGATGTAGTGCGTCACGAAATGGCCCGGATAGCGATCGAAACGCGATAACAACCAATCGGCCATCGCCAGTACGAAGAAGTGCAACAGATACAAACTGTACGAGATCTTTCCGAGGTAACGCGTAAAAGAATTGACTAGGAAAGGCCACGGACAAATCGCGAGCGCCAGGATCAGCGGAAGAAACAGAAACGATGAAAAGTAGAGCTTTTCATCGTTGAACGGAAGACAGGCCAGGTAAATCATGCCGCTGGCTAACAGCAAAAATAAGGACGCATTGCGCCAGGTCCCAGTCCGGACTTCCTGGTCCTTGATGAGAAACTTCCAGCCAAGATAACTGAGGATTCCCAGCGCGAAGACCGGGAATTCCACCGGGAACCACAGAAATGCATAGTACTGCTCGACGGAGAGGTTAGGGCTGCGCAAAGCCAGCACTCGACTGATTGATCCCAGGAAGACAGCGCTTACCACGAAAAGCAAAAGCGCTTGCTTGATGGTCTTGATGTACCTGTGGAGCATGGGCAACAGAACATAGAAGCTCGTTTCGACCGCGATCGACCAGCCGCCTATTACCACGGTCACGATTGTGTCGGGTCGCAAGCCGTGAAGGAATAGCAGGCCGAGAGCAATACCGAACCAACCGGCGTTCTGGAAGTAGGTCTTGTACGGCGCTTGTGTACTGAGCAGGAAATTCAGCATCATCGCGACATAGAACAACGGTGCGATGCGGAAGAAGCGGCGGATGAAAAAGTTCAGGATGGGCCGGCGCTCGGCTTTGCGGCTGTCGAGCGACAGGAGCAACGTAAATGCGCTCACCATGTAAAACAGTTGAACGCCTCGTTGACCGGTAAAGGCAACGTGCAATACAGTGCCTCTCTGCCCGGTTAGTATTGCGGAGTGAACAAGGATAACCCCAAGACTGGCAATGCCGCGTAGAGAGTCCAAATAACCGAGATGGGGAGGAGCTACCTTTTCAGTTGTCTGTAACACTTGCTCTGCCGAGGCACTCATTGCGCTTCCGGTAGTTTACATGCCTGGCACTTTAAAGACGCTGGGATTGACGCCAGTGCGGAATCGCCAGATAGGCGAGTATTTTGGCCGAACGGCGGCCGCGGGCGACCGTGTCGAGAACGAAACCGCAGGTCAGGCTCAAGGCAGAAAGAATAGCCAGGCCGGTCGCCAGGATCGCGGTCGGCAATCGGGGTACAAGATTGGTGCGAAGAAATTCCATCACCACTGGATAAGCCAACACCAGAGAAGCGAGAGCAAAGACGGCGGCGACTAAGGTGAAGAAGAATAGCGGGCGCTCTTCGCGAACCAGATCGAAAATCATGATCAGGATCTTAATTCCGTCGCGGTAGGTGTTGAGTTTGCTGGTCGAGCCGGCCGGGCGCTTGCCATAGTAAGTGTCGAGCTCGCGGATGGGCATCTGCAGCGTAAGGGCATGCACAGTGATCTCAGTTTCGATTTCGAAGTTATGAGCGAAGATCGGGAAGCCTTTCACGAAACGCCTTGAGAAGGCGCGGTAGCCGGAGAGAATATCCTTAAACCGATCGCCAAACAGCAACGCAACGGTTCCGGTGAGCATGGCGTTACCGAAACGATGCCCAGGACGATAGGCGAGTTCGTCGTCATCCTGGCGACGTCCCACCACCATATCGATTTCGCCCGAGAGCAGGATGGAGAGCATAGCGGGCGCGGACCGGGCGTCGTAGGTGCCGTCGCCGTCAACCATCAAGTAGGCGTCGGCATCGACATCGGCGAACATGCGACGGACTACTTGCCCTTTGCCCTGGAGAGGCACCTGGCGAACCACTGCGCCGGCCGCGGCAGCTACCCGGGCGGTGTTGTCACGTGAGTTATTGTCATAGACGTAAATGGTGGCGGACGGAAGAGCCTGACGAAAATCGGCGACTACCTGGGCGATGGCCTGCTCCTCGTTATAACAGGGAATTAGAACGGCGATGACAGCCTGGGAGAGATCGATGCTAGCAGGTAAATTGTGGGGAAATGGATGCTCTGCTCCCGGTGCTTCCATCCGCATTTAGGGCAAAATCGCCATGATTAGTCGTTGAGAGTTCGAGTATAACATCGGGCAGCAAGGCGCGCGCCGCTATATACTTGGACGATTATTGGACGGTCGGAGCCGTTACCAATTCGAAATAAATACATGCAAGTACTAACGTCTACCTTGGATCAGGACGCCGCCGAACGGGGTGAAAGAGTTTCCTATTTTGCCTGGCTCGCGCTGATTTTGTTTGTAGTTTTGTACGCCGTCACACTCCCCGATATAACCGGCGACACCACGGCTTATGTCAGCGACATTCTCGGATATGGACAAAGCGGTGGCGCACGGCCGGATCAAATCTGGGAATTCGGACATTTGCTCTGGAGACCACTAGGCTATTTTCTCTGGCAGCTCACACAACCGCTGACAGCGACCTTCTTTCGGAGTAACCCGGTGCTTGAGGTGGAGGCGGTACTGTTTGGTCTGAACTTCCTGGGTGGCGCAGTCCTGAGCGTGGTGGTATTCGCGATCACACGGCGTCTGGGATTGACGAAGCTTCTTGCGCTGGTGGTGAGCCTGAGTATTTTGCTGAGCAGCGCGGTCCTGCAGTACGTGCATTCGGGAACCTCGTATGTGCCCGGACTGGCTTTGCACATGCTCGGCATCTGGTGCATTCTCAGAGCGTTACAGCAAACCGCGCGACGGGTTCTCTGGGCCGCGCTGGCCGGCGTGGCGCTCGGACTCGCTTGCGACATCTGGTTTCTCTATATTCTGGGGCTGCCCGCGGCCTGGCTGGCTGAGTTCCTCTTTCCGGCGAAAAACTTAACCTCGCGAGAACGCATGCGCCTGGTGGCGATCACGATAGGGTCGACGGCTTTGGTAGGTGTGGTGGCCTACCTGATCGGATTGGCGCTATGCCACATCGGCTCCGCTTCCGCGCTGCGTGCCTGGATTGCAAGCAGCAGCCACGGAATGCATGCGGACCGGCCCTGGATCCGGTTCCCGACCGGCATCAGCCGTACCTTTCTCTACCTCGGAGGCGGAGGACTGGCACTGAAACAACTAGTCTTTCGGGATCCCTATGCGCCAAGCCGCTGGTCGACGCTGGTCAGTTCGGGCATCTGGAAAATCGCGCTGGTCTTTCTAACGCTAGGCGCCGTGACGTGGTATGTGGGACGAATGCGTGCCGGACGCGCCGCGCTTGCGCTGCTCCTGACGGCAGCCATACCCACCTTCTCATTCGCCTTCCTGTTCGACACGAGTTCGCCCGAACGCTATTTGCCGTTATACGCGGGACTTATCCCGGCGATTTGTTTCGTTTTGACGCAGCGTGACGGGATGCGAGTGCCGCGCTGGCTGCTGGCCCTATTTTTCGCAGCGCTGCTACTGGTGAATGTAAAGACCTACGCCTTCGATGTGCGTGCTTCAGGGGGAGACACTGCCGAACGGGCACGCCTAATGCACGAGCATACGCAAGGAAAAGGCGTGACGATGATCATGTCGTTTAACGATCCGCTGTCGACGTATTTCAACCGGCACCCGTTCGATCCGGCCAATCAGCAGAATGCCTTGCCGCTCTATCACGTCTTCGATTTTGCGACCTTAGGGAAGACTTCGTGGAGGACGGGTGCGTCGTGCCGGGTCCTCCGGACGTGGCGCGATGGCGGCGAGGCGTGGCTCTCGAAGCGCTTTCTCGCAACAAGGCCGGAGCCCGATTGGGCTTGGGTCGAGAGTGATCATCCCACGGTGCGGTGGGTCGACACCAGCCGTTTTTTTCGTGGACTCGACGCCGATTCCGAGGTGGGCGGGGCAGACGGCTTTGTGCGGATTGCCCGGAGCGAGAAGAATCGGGCGGAGTTGCAAGAGGCGTGCGGCGACTAGCTGGGGGAAATGCTCTTTCGCGTCGGGGTTCCCCAAGAGCGAGCACAGGTTGCGGGTACTCTGTGGGCCAATGCCACTTACTTTTGACACAAGCCCGGAAATTTGGGAAAAGATACTGCGGCTCGTGGCGGCTTTCAGCCGGAAAATGCCGCCAGGAATGGCGGCATAGCAGGCCTGGCGACCCGCTCCAACGTGACAGTGAAATGTTCTGGGAAAAGTAAGTGACATTGACCCTCTAGGGATGCTGGACTTGGGCGCGGATCGCGCGGGCAGCTTAGGTGAAAGATTGGCGTCGAAGAGAAGCTTCACCGTGCCGTTCGATCGAGGAGCTGAGAGGTATAAGCGTAGACGGCTTTAAAGTCGTCTTTCTCGAGATAGGGATAATCGCTCAGGATCTGGTCTTCGGTAGCACCCGCCGCCAGCCAAACTAGAACGTCTTTGACGGCGACACGCGTACTGCGGATGCTGGGTTGGCCGGAACGCACGTCCGGCACGACTGTGATCCGGGAAAGATACTGATCCACAGGCGTCGTGCTCATATTTCCATTATGAAGAAGTGCAAGCGATATTGCGCGAGTACGGAATAATCTGGAATGTTTTGTCGGGTGTTCGGCCGCTATACTGATGAAGCGAGCCCCCTTCTTTAATGTCGCAGTTTAAGCCCAGCCGCCAGGCGTACAAACCCGTCCGGCCGAGTTCCTTTTCGTCCGGGGCGCTGGCGCTGGAAGAGCCGCCTTCCCCTGAGACTGGTTCGGTCAGGGATCGGCCCGAAGCGCCCGCTGAAACGTCCGCACAGCCGGCCAGTTCGGTGGAACGGGCAGCGCTGCATTTCACGATGCTGTTTCTGTTCTTCCGAATCAGCTTCGCGCACGAATTTCTAACATCCAAAATCCATATCGATTTGCACTTGCTTATGTTGCTTGGCGGTGCCAGCTTTCTGACTGCGCTCTTGACCGGGAAACTATTGTCGGCGGCGCGGGATCGGATTGCAACCTTATGGCTGCTCTTTGCCTTGTGCTTATTTTGTGCCACAATCTTCAGTTCCTGGCGTGGCGGATCGCTTCCTCTGCTGTTCGAGTATTTGCGAACCGCTCTGCCGCTGGTGCTCCTGATTCCGGCGGTCGCCCACACCAAGCAAGACATCATCAAACTGGTGAAAACTGTGGGATGGGCCGGTATTGCGGTGATTGCACTCGGTTTTAGCACCAAAACTATTCTCGATGGAAGAATCGTGCTGTCGGACGCTTCGAGTATCGGAGATTCGAACGACTATGCGGCTTACTTGATCTTCGTTTTTCCGGTGGTGCTCTATTTCCTGTACGGCATTAATCGAAATCCCTTTCTGAAGGCTTTGGGGTTGGTGGTGATTCCAGGGGGCGTGTTTCAGATTCTGAGTTCGGGATCGCGCGGGGGACTGGTCGGGATTGCGGCGACGCTATTGCTGGTGGTGATAATGGGTTCGCCAAGGGTGAAGATTGCCCTCCTGTTAGGCGTCCCGACGCTCGCGATGCTCGCTATCCCGTTTATTCCAGGAAAAGCCGCCGACCGGTTTGCTTCGTTGTTCAAGAGCGCCGCCGAGGACAAAACGGATGCCACGGCCTCCAGTGAAGCCCGGCGCAGATTACTGGAACAGAGCCTCACATTGACCATGGAGCATCCGGTTCTTGGTGTTGGGCCCGGTCAGTTCATGGACAGCGAAAGCGGGTTGGCGAACGAATCGGGTGTGAAGGGCATGTGGCACCAGACTCATAACACCTATACCCAGGTCTCCAGTGAGTGCGGTATTCCGGCGCTGCTGTTTTTCCTGGCGGCGATAATCACTACCCTAAAACGACTCTGGCGGACCACCAAGGCGCCCGATCCTGTCCTGGCAGCAATCGCCCAGGTGGTGCTCATCTCGACGTTCGGGTTTGCCATGTGCGTGACGTTCCTCAGCCATGCTTATGACTTCCCGCTGATTGTGACGAGCGGGTTAGCAATTGCGATCACTCGTTTGGTGCCGCGATCCAATGAAGACGCCGTCCAGGGGCGTGCGGTAATAGCGCATCCGATTCCGCAAGCTTCTTGAGGTAAATCGGGCTTACAATCTACTCCCTGGCATTTGCAGACAGGTAAAATGCTAGCAACGAGCGCACAAGGTACGGCTGCGCGCCGCCATTCGGAAAAGGAACTCGCGTGTCCTTCGGGCGGAGCGCTTGATCCTGCGCCAGTTGTGCGCGTGTTCTGTAGAAGAGGTAGAGGTCTTATTGAGCGCTGATCGTGACGAACTGCGGCTGAACGCAAGCACAGAATCGCACAATCTTGATTTCCTTCGGTCGGTGGCAATTTCGGCCGTTTTATTCGATCATTGTTCACGCACCCTAGGGTTCAACCAGTTCGGCCCGATTGGCCGTTCGGGCGTGTTGCTATTTTTCGTGCATACGGCGCTGGTGCTGATGTTTTCGCTCGAAAGATTGCAAAGGCGCGGCCGGCACTTTGTCGTTCCTTTTTACCTGCAGCGGCTGTTTCGTATCTATCCGCTTTGTTTAGTCTGCATCGCAGTCGTACTGCTTTTCCACATACCCGGGCAGGAACCGCAGATGTGGCGGCACTGGGGATGGATTTGGCGGAACATTCTGATGATTCAGAATTTTACCTTTACTCCCTATTTGAGCGGGCCGCTCTGGAGCCTACCCTACGAACTGCAGATGTATGTTGTATTGCCATTTGTCTTTTTAGCGGCGCGTCGAAAACATGCCCTGTTGAATATTGCCGCGATTTGGCTAATCGGCGCCGCTTCAGCGATATGGCTCAATCGCTATTACCTGCAGCATTACGGTCCGCATTACGACGACTCGCTGCATAGCCCGGTGACCTGGTTCGTACCGTGTTTCCTGGGCGGGGTGATCGCCTTCATTCTCTCTAAACGGACGAGGATTAGCTTGCCGGTTGCCATTCTGCCACCGGTGTTGCTGGCCTTTATTGTCGGCATTTTCTATTTCCCCATCCGGCATACTGACTGGTATTTGTGTACCGCGTTGGGCGTTGCTTTGCCGCAGATACGGAGTTAGCGAGCCGCTCATTAGCAGCGGTTTGTCATAACATCGCAAAGTATTCGTACGGAGTCTATCTGAGTCACGCGCCGCTACTGTGGCTGGTGTTCCAACATGGGACCGGCATACCCAATGCGTTTCGCTGGCTAGCATTTTGGAGCCTGCTGGCGATAGTGTCAGTTGTTTGCTATCGAGTGATTGAGAAGCCGATGATCGACGTGGGGCGCACGCTCGCACGACGTCTTGAAGACAAAGCTGAATCGATGACACCCAAAGCTGACGCCCTCGTCAATTCTTGACCACTTGCAGGTTATTGGTGACGCTGAAGACGTTCGGAACTGAATTGGCGCGGATGCCGATGAGATCTTTATCCCCTTGGTTTGCGACGGCGCCTTCGAGCGTCACATGCCCGTTATCCACGATGACATGAATGCTCGGCAACGCGCGGTAACCGTACCGGTCCCCAATCGACGGGTCACCATAAATGACGCGAGCTACGGCGCGGCGAATCTGCCAGTCGAAATCGGAAAGCGGCAGGACTTTGATCTCGTTTGTGACTTGTGTGACGCCTTCAATATGCTTGACAACTCCTTCGGCGTCAGACTTGAGCGTCGGCCTGGTAACGGCGCCCACTAACGTCACCGTGGAACCATTCACGCGAAAGCCGAGATCGTCGAAAATCGAGTAGTAGGGCAGCGTCACAAGCTGATGGCGAACTTCCTGGATCAAACGAACCTCGCCCGACGGACCCTGCATATAGGGGTCCATGTGATTGTTTTGTGCCGCCGCTCCAAAAGGCAGCGTGAACAGCGTAACGAGAGCGAGGGAAACAAAGGCGTGCCGCATCGAAAAGATCTCCTAAAGCTTAGACGAGCGAGGCTGGATGAATGTACCGAAATCGTTCAGTAGGCGCCGCTTACCGCAGGAGTTGCGATTCGAGAGAGTCAAAGCGCGCTTTCAGATCGTTGAAATCGGAGCGCAGGCGATCCAGTTCTTGTTCGAGTTGATTCAGTTTTGACGGCTGAGCGGTGGAACTGGTTTCCGAAGGCGCCTCGAAGACAGGTTCCCCCGCGAACAGATGGGCAAAGCGAGCTTCCTTCTGACCAGGCTGGCGGGCGAGTTTCTTGACGAGCGGGGGCTCTGTCTCGGATAGCTTGTCAAGCAGGCGCTCCACTTCAGTGAGATCGCCGAAAGAGAAGAGGCGTTCGCTACGATCCTTGATTTCGCCGAGCGTTTGCGGACCTCGCAGGAACAAGACGCAGAGAACGGCGGATTCGCGGCGGCCCAGGTTGAGAGTTTCTGAAAGGCGCTGCCCGTACTTATCGACCCGGCCGCTGCCGGTGACAAAGAGAGCGAACTTTTTGGCCCGCAGACCTTCGAGCGCCCGCTCGACTGTGTCGCCATCGTACGCGACAACGGGATCGCGATTGGATTTCTGGTTGCACCCGTTGACGAGCGCATTGAGCGAAAGCGGATAGTATTCCGGTGTGGTGGCCTCTTTTTCGAGGAGCGTTCCCAGAACCCGGACTTCTACTTCATCCAGCCGGACGACAGATTCACGGTCTGACATCGGACGGAATCGTAATCGGCGGGCGCGAGTCTCCTGGCTTTCCGGTAAAGCGGGCAGCCAGATCCGGGCGCAGGAATGTCAGGAGTTTCAGGGCGACTGTTTTGCCCTGGCGAAAGGCATCCGCGTACAAGCGGTCACGCTCTTCACGCGTATAGGTAAAACCGATGCTGTAAAACCGATCGAGCGAGAGGCCAAGGACCTTGGTGCCGGCATAGGCCACGGCGGCTTTACCTATTAGTCCGCCGCCAAAAGGAATTTTGCCCACGACCTGGCGGGCTAGGGCGCGCCAGCCGAAGGCGCTGCCGATCACCATGGCGATTTCCGATTTCTGGTGCATGTAGCCCACTTCGTGATCGCTGGCGGCGGCGATCTGGAAGGCCATACGCACCTGGTTCATCGTGAGGAAGGCTGTATCGGAGGCAAACTCAGCCACCGCCCAGGGCAGTTCGATCACGCTGGGGATGACATCCGGCAGCGCTGTGGCGACCGAGAAGAGAGTGTTTTCGCGACAGGTCCTGGCAATGACTTTTTCCACGAAGGGCTTGCGAAAGGGAGGAAACGATTTCGCGAGCGGCACAGCCATGTCCGGGTACAGATCGAGAATCTTGAGTACGAATTCTTTGCTGTGGTCGGGGTGAAAAATCACGGCGTTCGGCGGTGCGGGCGTACGTTCGTCGTAGACATGAAGTTCGGTGAGCGAGCCAGTGGTGGCGTAGGGCGCCCGAGTAAGCAGGATGGCAGATTCGCGGCGTCGAGCCGGGCTGAGGTCGCTCAGGAAAAAAGTTTCCAACTGTCCGAACGAGTCGTTATCGGAGGCGTGCAGTACCACACGCACGGAGCGCTCGCTCATTTCGCGCACCTCGTTCGGGTTGAGCGTGCTGATGGCCTTCTTAATGTTGACAAGTCCGTCGAGTATCATCTGGTCCTCTGGTGTGAGATGGGCAGTTCGGCACCCCGCAGGCGAAAAGCAACCTGCAACGTGGACTCCCAATCAGAGTTTACGCCGACACGTTCGACCTCGATCTCAGGAGAGAAGTAACGAAGAACAATTTCGTTGCTCGGATGGAAGCTGAGCGCGGGTGCGACTAGGAGAAGTTTTGGCAGGAGCGGCGCGATAGGAGTGGTTGGGAAGAGATGCGACAGCTCGCCGCGCTGCGCGTGCCAGCCAATGTGGATCCAGTAATCGAGGGCTTGCATGGGCAGCTGAAGGTCTTCGGCCGCTTTCAGTTCGAGAACCGTGAGGCGTCCGCCGGTCGTGATGGCGAGAAGATCGATCAGTTCGCGTTCACCCGCCGCCGAGGTGAGGACCTGGCCATGCACCGGGGCCGCCAGGAGTTCAGGGTCGAACAACGGGATGTTCGCCCGAACTGCGCTTTCTAACCAGCGTTCCGGCAATTTCGGAACGCCCGCAGTGGCCATCAGGTGTTCCGCGAAGGTAATGATGCGGATCGCTTCCGAGGCGGGAACTTCGGCTTGGGAATCAATGCCGAGAAAGAGCTTGTGCCCGGTGATGCGGGCGAACTCGAGGCCATGGAAACGAATGTTGAGCGAGCCGTTGACTTCCGGGCAACAGCCAATCCCCGGCAGCGAGCCTAGATGTCTGGCCAGCGCCTGTAGTTCGGGCGTGAGAGTGACGGGAACATACTGGGTTGTGACATGCGTTTCCACATTGCCGAGATCTTTGGGATCAACCTCTCCGGCCATGCCGTGTTGATTGAAAAGAAATAGTTGTGTGCGAAGCCGGCGTCCCTGCAGCCAGCGTAGGCGATGAGCGGAAAGCGTGCCTGAGTCATCAGGCAAAAATAAGCAAAGCGAAAGCTGCTCACCGGGTGCGCGACGGCCGGATAGGTAGTCGAACCACAGCAGGGCGGAGGTAAGGAAAGCTGACTCTTCGGCGGCAGAAGGGCAAGCAATAGCGGCGATGTTTTGCGTGCCGCGGATGAGCTGAGCGCGAGGGAAGGTCGAAGAGAAGGATCGGCGCAGATCGAGCGAAGACGAGAGGGTTTGGACCTCCCAGGCCGGGAACTGGCGGGAAAGCGTGCGACGGAATTGTTCAGCGAAAGTTTGGCGAACGCCGCGCGTAAAGCGTGCCGCGGTTTGCGGCCGTTCGAGGTCGAGAAAGGTAAGCGTCCCTGGTTTGCCCCCGAAGCGCTGGACCGAGCAATCGAGAATGCCAGTAGAGGCGTGGTCTATGGCGAGAATGCGGCGAGAAAGGCTGCGGTTTTCGTCCCATGCTTCGAGAAGCAATTTTCCGGCGCGGCATTCGAGGACATAATGGCCGGAGAGGAGCGAGAGGGGCTCGTCGCCATAATCAAGAACGGCAGGCTTACGGCACGTATTCAAGAAAGCTTCGATAGTGGAAGATAGGGTATCGGGGTGTTGCGAGCCGTGCGGTCTTTTTTGGCTCGTTCTATAAAGATTTGTCACTGGGAAATTCCACTTTCGCGGATCGTTTGCAAGCAGTTGAAAGCCGTATCGAAGCCGCTTTGCGCAAACGCGGCCGCACGCGCTCCGACCTAACTCTAGTGGCGGTTTCGAAGAAATTTTCTGCCGGGCATCTGCGCGAGGCTTACCAGGCCGGAGCGAGAGACTTTGGCGAGAATTATGTACAGGAGTTTGCAGAAAAAAAGACCGAACTCGGCGAACTGCCGGGCGCGCGCTTCCATCTGATCGGACATCTGCAATCGAACAAGGCGCGCGTGGCCTGTGAGTTGTTCGATGTGATTCAGACGGCAGATTCCGTAAAGCTCCTGGAAAGACTGGATGTGGCGGCAGAGCAGAGCGTCCGATTGCAGGAAGTGTTGCTCGAAGTGAAACTCTCTGCAGAAGCGAGTAAGACGGGGGCGTCACCGGAGCAGGTGCCCGAACTTCTAGGAGCTGCCGAACGCTGCCGCCAGATTCGGGTAACCGGGCTGATGACCGTGCCGCCCTGGTCCGACGATGCGGAGCGGGCCCGGCCGTATTTTTGCAAACTGGCGGAGTTGGCGCGGCAGTATGGTTTGCCGCAGCTATCGATGGGTATGTCGGGCGATTTCGAGGTCGCCATCGAAGAAGGGGCCACGATCATACGCGTTGGAACAGCGCTCTTCGGTCCCCGTCCCAAGCCTCTGGAACAGAAACCAGAAACACTGCTGCCGGTATGACCAGGCAGGGCGCCATCGGGCCAATTGTCTGGCTAATGCTCGCATTTAATGTCGCTGGGGGACAAACAGCGAACGGCCCCCTCCGGTCGGCTGAGGGGACAGAACTGCTCGGGGTGACGGTCCCAATGCGGGACAAGGTGCACCTGGCGGCGGACGTATTTTTGCCTCGTGCTTCCGGTCGCTGGCCAACGGTTTTATTCCGGACGCCTTATAACCGTAAAGGACCATCCAGCAGGTGGTATCGAGACTTCACCAAGCGTGGGTATGCGGTGGTGATTGAGGATGTTCGGGGCCGCAATGCCTCGCAGGGTTTTTTCAGCACGTTGGCGCAGGAAGGGCCGGATGGGAACGACACCATCAATTGGATCTCCGAGCAGGCATGGTCGAACCGGCGCGTTGCCATGGCGGGCAGTTCTTATCTCGGCATGGTGCAGTGGTGGGCGGCGATTCAGGACAACCCCCATCTGTTCGCCATTTCTCCCATGTTTTCGGGCGACGACGAATACTTTGACCGTTACTATTCTCCCGGCGGCGCCATGCAACTTGGCCACCGGCTACTGTGGATAGCACAAAATCTGACGCCGCCGTCCCGGGTCCGTCCCTTGTTCCAGAGCTACATCGGACACCTTCCTTTGCGCTCGGACGATGTGGTGACGACCGGACTGAGACTTCCGGTCTGGAGAACCGCTTTGGATCATGCTTCCTACGATGCCTACTGGAAGGGGCGGAGCCTGCGGGAACGCGTACAGGAGGTTCAGATACCGGTTCTCTCTTTCGGCGGCTGGTTCGATAACTACGTGGATAGCGACCTGGATATGTTCGCCAGGCTGGCTTCGGCACATCAGGAAATTGAGACCTGGATTGGACCCTGGGGACACAATCCGTCGCTGAGATTTCCGACGCGCGATTTCGGACCGGAGGCTTTCCTTCCATTCCGGCGCACGCAGGCCGACTGGTTCGACCGCTGGCAACACAAAACCGACTTAGTGCCGGTGCAACGGCAGGCGCTGCTGCATATTTTTGTGATGGGACCCGATACCTGGCGCGAGGAGCATGAGTGGCCGCTGGCCAGAACGCATTACACGCCTTTTTACTTATCGAGTGGAGGTGATGCGAATACCGGTGGCGGCGATGGCGAGTTACTGCGCCAGCCAGTACGGAAGGGGCCGCATGATACGTTCACTTACGATCCACGGAACCCAGTGCCTACTGTCGGCGGGGCTATTTGTTGCGATCCGAAGATTCTGCCGCCCGGACCGCTCGACCAGGTTGCGGTTGAGAAGCGGCCGGATGTGTTGGTTTATACATCAGCACCGCTCAGCGAGGAGGTCGAGGTGACAGGTCCTGTAAAAGCCGTGCTCTATGTTGCCACGTCTTCAAACGATACGGACTTTACCGTAAAACTGGTGGATGTGGATAAAGACGGAAAAGCGCTGGAAGTGTGCGACGGCATCCAACGCTTACGATACCGGCTCTCGCTCGATAAGCCAGTTTTCGTCAAGAAAAATACCGCTTATCAAATCAGCGTGGACGCCGGAGTTACCAGTTACGTATTTGCAGCCGGGCATCGAATCCGGTTGGATATATCAAGCAGTAACTTCCCGCGCTACGACCGGAACATGAATTCCGCCGCGCCGAATGCGGATCTGATTAAGATGATAAAGGCGAAGCAAACTCTTTTCCACGAAAAGAACTATCCCTCGGCCGTCATATTGCCTCTCATTCCGAAACGGCCGGCTTAATTCGAATGAGTTCAGGCGGGTGCGATCTATTCCGGCAGGCGGAAGACAGTTTGCGCGAATTACGACTGGCGAACGCGCTAGACTTGTTTTCCCGCGCACAAGAAGCAGGTTACGATGCGGATGCCTGTGCCGGCGAGCGTTGGAAGTGCTATATGTTGCGGGGCAACTTTGCCCAAGCATGGCTCGAAAGCGATGCTATCGCACTGCGAGACAAACCCGATCGGAATCGCTTCTGGGATGGTCAGCCCTTCGATGGAAAGAGCGTGCTTATCCGCTGTCTGCATGGCTTGGGCGATACGCTGCAGTTCATTCGTTATGCGAAACTACTGCGCGGCCGGGCACGCCGCGTAACGATTGAGTCACAGCCTTCGCTCAAAGACCTCTTATGGCAGAGTAATCTGGCAGATCAGGTGATTACCTGGGGAGAGAAAGAGCCGGCGTGGGAGCAGCAGATCGAGGTGATGGAGCTTCCTCGTATTTTCCGTACAGAGGAGCAAAGTATTCCGCGCAACATCCCCTATGTGTTTGCACCACCGTTCCAGATGGCAAGTAATGGGACGAAGCCGCGCATCGGCTTAGTCTGGAGTGCGAGTACTTATGACTTATCCAGAACGATCCCGATAGATGAGCTAGAACACTTACTAGGCTTGGAAGGTTTAAGTTTCTTAAATTTACAGGCTGGCCCAGAGCGGTTTGACTTGAATACTGTTTGCGCTGGAATTCCGCTTCTTTATGATTTGGGACCTACTGTGAGTGCCACGGCAAGCATGCTGCGGGCGCTCGATCTGGTGATCACTGTAGACAGCATGGTGGCGCATTTGGCCGGCGCGCTGGGGTGCCCGGTCTGGACACTGCTTCCCTACCGTTGCGACTGGCGCTGGATGCTGCGCCGCGAAGACACCCCGTGGTATCCGACCATGCGTTTGATCCGCCAGACGAAGCCGGGAAACTGGAAATCTGTGATTGATCGGGTTCGGAGCGATTTAGTAGAAAATCTGGTTGAGATTGCGGATCAGCGGCGCATGATCTCCAATTAGTATTTCGCTTACCGAGCCCGGGGAAATCTCGATACGGTGAATATGATCGATCGATACACCGAGTAGCAAAACTAAGACACAGCGAATCACGTCGCCATGAGTAACGAAGGCAGCCGTCTCACCGGATTGCAGCTCGGCGGTGGCTTCAGCAATGGCGCGCCATGCTCGAGCCTGCACGTCCATCATCGATTCGCCGCGAGGCGGGTTGCAAGTCGTTCGCTGGCGGTTGAAATTACGCCACTCCGTCAATTCACCTAACTCCGTGAAGGATTTCCCCACCCAGTCTCCGAAATCGATCTCCGTTAGCGCATCCTGGATGCGAATGGGTTGATCGTAGGATTCCGCCAGCACTCGCGCGGTCTCTAAGGCCCGATCGAGAGGACTCGAATGAATGGCGCAGTGGGGAAAGCGAGCCTTGAGCCCGGAACTTAGCGCTTGTGCTTGCCGCATGCCCTCCGCATTTAGATGAACCCCGGCGCTACGACCGTATAGCACACGCCCTGAAAGATCAGTGCTTCCATGCCGGATGAGTAAAATGCGAATCATAAGTAACGAGAGGGGGCTAGCTGTGGCAAACGGTCATTCCGTACAAGAAATAGAGCGGCGAGTAGATGAACTAGGTCCATGGTTTCATAACCTTGTGCTGAAAGGTGTGGAAACGGCCCCTCATCACTTTTTGGGCGATTATCCAAGGGCAAAATGGCGCGGGTTCGAGAGTGCTATTCCTCGCGATTTAAGCGGCATGAGTGTTTTGGACGTAGGTTGCAACGGCGGTTTCTATTCGATGGAAATGAAGCGGCGGGGAGCTGACCATGTGTTAGGCATCGACCACGATGAACAATATCTGGAACAAGCTCGTTATGCCGCACAGGTAATGGATCTGGACATCTCCTTCAAGCGTCTTTCGGTATATGAGGTAGGAAAACTGGGCGAGCGGTTTGACCTGGTTTTATTCATGGGAGTTTTCTATCACTTACGCCATCCTCTGCTGGCGCTCGACCTGCTTCGGCAGCACGTGGTGAAAGATTGGTTTGTCTTCCAATCGATGCTGCGCGGGAGCCGCTCGACGCCCGAAATTGAACCCGATTATCCGTTTTCGGAAACGGCCGTGTTCGACAAGCCTGGCTTTCCCAAAATGCACTTTGTAGAAAATGAGTATTCGCGAGACATAACGAATTGGTGGATACCCAATCGGGCCTGTGCCGAGTCGGTTCTGCGAAGTGCGGGCTTTCGCATCGAGAGCAGCCCGGAAGCGGAAGTCTTCGTGTGCCGTTGCAATAACGAAGCGGAATTACACGAGTTACCCTGTTCTGCGAGCTGAGGCGCAGGCACTTTACCTAACTTCCTATGATCGAAGCCGTGATGCTCTGGAATGAGCCGAACAATCTGTCGCATTGGGATTTCGAAATCGACCGCGACTGGGTGACTTACGCGGCGATGGTGAAGCAAGCGGCTCGAGCAGTACGCGCCGAGCGGCCACGTGTCCTGACAGTGTTAGGCGGCATTTCTCCTATAGATCCTGTGTTTATCACGCGTATGCAGGATCTAGGTGCGTTGCCTGAGTTAGACGTTGTGGCAGTGCACGGATTTCCGCTCGATTGGAACCATTGGGGGATCAACGAGTGGCCGGCTAAGTTGGATGAGATCCGGGCGGTGACGACGAAGCCGATCTGGGTATCGGAAGTAGGAGCGTCTTCGTTTGGCGCGGAAGAGGTTCAGGATTTCGGGTTGGAGCGGACTGCGGAGTTATTAGCTTCCAGGCTAGACCACATCTATTGGTACAGTCTGTTTGATTTACCGCGAGCGTGGCCGGCCACTACCCGGCACCGCGAGAGCGAAGGCTCATCTTACTACCGGCACTTCTATATGGGGCTGTTTCGCGAAGATGGGTCGGGCAAGTTAGCAGCGCGGCGCTTTGCAAATCTCACACCAGCTTTGGGCTTGTGCCAGTGGTTCCATTTCGAAGACCATAGACTGGAAAAGGGTGCGCAAGCGTTGCGAGATTTGGGCGTCAGAAAACTGCGTACCGGACTGAGCTGGGCCGATTTCGGCCGCCCGGATGCCGAACGCTGGTTTGACCACCAGATGAAGGTGCTGCAGGACTTTGAGCTGACTATTACCTATTGTTTTACCCCCGAGCAATGCGGCGTCCGGCCGCATTACACGAGTCCGCCGCAAAATGTCGACGAATTCGCGGAGTTTTGCGCGCTGATGACCCGCCGGTACGCAGACTAGTAGATGTACTTGGTAAAAAACATCCTGCGGAAGGTAAGTAGAAACAAAGCGCGGGATTGTGCTTCTTACCCTAAGGCGGCTTTAAACGCATTTGTCATGACGCATCAATCAATTCGGCAAAATAAATGCAAAGGACAGGGTAAGGGATGAAGGGAACCGTATTGATTACGGGCGGGGCCGGTTTCATAGGTTCTCATGTAGCGACAGAGTTATTGAAGGCAGGCTATCACGTTCGGGTACTGGACAGTCTGGTGACTCAGGTACACGGTGATGCTCCGAACAGGCCCAGCTATCTGCGAGAAGAGGCGGAGTTCCTGCTGGGCGATATCCGAAACCCCGAGGTCGTGGATGAGGCTTTGGCCGGAGTTGACGCTGTGTATCATTTCGCCGCGCTGGTGGGAGTGGGCCAGAGCATGTACCAGATGGCGGAGTACACGAGCGTCAATAATCTGGGTACGGCGGTGCTTCTTGAGCGTTTGGTGAAACAGCCGGTCAACAAGCTCATTGTGGCGTCCAGCATGAGCGTGTATGGCGAGGGTCTATACGTTAACGCCTCGGGAACGCCGTATTCGCCGCCGCTCCGCACAACCGAACAACTGCGAGAACACAAATGGGAGATGGTTGCAGGCGACGGCTCGGAACTCCGGCCGATGTCGACACCGGAAAGCAAGCAGCCTTCTCTGGCGTCGCTCTATGCCCTGTCAAAATACGATCAGGAGCAGATGTGCCTGATGGTGGGGCGTGCTTATGGCGTGCCTACTGTGGCGCTTCGGTTTTTTAACGCTTATGGGCCTTTTCAATCGCTTTCGAATCCCTACACGGGCGTTCTCGCTATCTTTGCGGCGCGTCTGATGAATGGGGAACGACCGATGATTTTCGAAGATGGCGAGCAACTGCGCGATTTCGTCAGTGTGCATGATATAGCACGGGCTTGCCGGCTGGCCATGGAAACTCCCGCGGCCCGGGATCTCGTTTTTAATGTGGGCAGTGGTGAGACCATCAGCGTCAAGGACGTGGCGCTCCGGCTGGCCGTTGTGCTTGGTCAGAAGATCGATCCCGAAATTACAGCGAAGTATCGAGTGGGTGACATCCGGCATTGCTACCCGGATGTGACTCTGGCGCGGAACATTCTGGGATTTGAATCCAAAGTAAAACTGGAAGATGGGATGCGCGATCTCGCCGAGTGGCTGGAGCGGCAGACCGCCCCGGATCGCTTTCACGAAATGCAAAATGAACTAGCGTCGCGCGGCCTGGTGGTCTGAGGAGCCCATTTGATGAAGAACCAATACATTCTCATCACGGGCGGCGCGGGCTTTATCGGAACCAATGTCGCTCTAAGTTATCTGGAGCAGGACCGTCCCGTCCACATCTTCGACAATTTGAGTAGGTCCGGTGTGGAAGAAAACATCCGGCATTTACTAAGCCAGTATCCCGGCAGAGTGCTTTTCACAGAGGGCGACATCCGCGATCGGAGAGCGATCGAGGAAGCCGTTGAAACAGCCAGCGCAGTGTTTCATTTAGCTGCACAGGTTGCAGTTACTACCAGTCTCAAAGATCCAGTGCTCGACGCGCAAACTAATTTAACCGGCACGCTCCAAATTCTCGAAGCGATCCGCCACAGCGACGCTGCCGTTCCTCTGCTTTTTACCTCGACCAACAAAGTGTACGGCAATCTGGGGGCGATCTCGTTTAAGGAACGGGGTGCACGCTACCTGCCTGCGCAGACTGCGCTCGCGGAGGCCGGCATTGACGAGCGCCAGCCACTTGATTTTTTGTCGCCGTACGGATGTTCTAAGGGAAGCGCCGATCAATATGTGCTCGATTATGCGCGCTCGTACGGCATGTCCACGACAGTATTCCGCATGAGCTGTATTTACGGGCCCTATCAACTTGGTTCAGAAGATCAGGGCTGGGTGGCGCACTTCATCAGACAGGCGATGAAGAACGAACCGATCACGATTTATGGCAACGGCAAGCAAGTCCGCGATTTACTTTATGTAAGCGACTTAGTAAGAGCAATGCGATCCGTTATAGAGAACATTCGAGAGGTGTGTGGAGAAGCATTCAACGTCGGGGGCGGTCCAGGCAATAGCGCCAGCCTGCTGGAAGTGATTGCGCAGATCAGGGCGCTTTCCGGCGCTTCGCCGACGGCCGAGTTCGGGCCTGAGCGGTTGGGAGATCAGCGCTGGTATGTTTCTGATATCAACAAAATCGGTACTGCTCTCAACTGGAAGCCGCAAATTTCCATCGAAGCGGGATTAGCCGCTTTGATTGATTGGTATAACTCACGCCCAGAACTAACAGCACAGACTCGAATGCAGGTAGCCTGATGCGATTTGCCCTGATTAATCCGGCATGGAATTTCGACGGGAGTATTTACTTTGGCTGCCGGGAACCGCATCTTCCTCTTGAGTTTGGTTATTCGAAAGCATTGCTCGAGCAAGCCGGACATACCTGCACCTTGATAGACGGCCAGCTCGAAGGCCTCAACCAGGCAGATGTCGTAAAGCGAGTGGCGCAGTTCGCCCCCGACTTTACGGTAATTACCACCGCACCGAGTTACCTTTTCTGGCGCTGTGCACCGCCGGAGATACGGATTCCGCAGGAACTGTCGCGTCAATTAAAGCCGCTTACAGACAAGCTCGTGATTGTGGGGCCGCACGGATCGACCACGCCCCGTCCTGTGTTACGCAAGACAGGCGCAGACTTCGTGGTGATAGGCGAATGCGAAGAAATCTTGCCCACTTTAGCGCAGGAACCGGATACTCTGAAGTCAGTCGCATTTTGGCAGGCCGGAGAGATTGTGGTTCGCGGTCCGAACGCAGCCGCCGATATGAAGCAATTGCCGACGCTGAAATGGCCGGATGAAGCAGTGGCGAAACACGTTCATCATCATCACCGGTTCGATGCGGAGCCCACCGGGCCCGGTGCCGAGATGGAAGCCTCGCGCGGTTGCCCGTACCATTGCACCTTTTGTGCAAAGGACAATTTCCGGGATAAGTATCGTAAGCGGCCGTTAAATATCATCCTGGACGAGTTAGACGGATTGATCAACCAAGGTCTGGAATACGTTTATTTCATCGATGAAATTTTCTTACCGGACGCCGCCCTGCTCGCTGCCCTAAAGGAACGTAGCGTAAAAATTGGTGTGCAGACGCGTATCGATCTCTGGAGCGAAGAAGCACTTTCGGCTCTGGCGCAGGCTGGCTGCGTTTCGATCGA
Source organism: Bryobacteraceae bacterium (assembly GCA_965277435.1). Classification (GTDB taxonomy): domain Bacteria; phylum Acidobacteriota; class Terriglobia; order Bryobacterales; family Bryobacteraceae; genus Bog-105. Next base: position 2,064,487 of record OZ255821.1, read on the forward strand.
GGCTGGTGTGGAGAGCATCACCGAATCCGGGCGCGCCTATCTCGATAAGAAATGTAAGATGAGCACGGAAGAACTGACCAGCAGACTATTCTTTGCAAAGAAGTTAGTACCTTTTGTGCAGGCGAATTTGTTAGCCATGACGGAGGACGATGCTGATACAGTCGAAGTCTGGCGGAAGAGCCTGGAAAGTAACGGCGTTTGGGCGAATAAACCGGTACCGCTGTTTCCGTATCCTGGTTCACCGGAATACACCAGGACATGGGGTGCGCCGGATGATTTCGCCTGGGAGCGAGCCCACCAAGCCTATTTAGACGGGTTTGAATTGTTCAGTGATATACAGGAGCAGCGGCCGCAAGGTTTGATCGAACTCGAGTCTCTTACTCCTGGCCGGTAACGCTTTTGGAACAACGCCCTGCTAAGCGAATCCTGATGACGGCCGACGCGGTGGGTGGCGTCTGGCAATACTCGCTGGATCTGATTGCCGCGTTGGTGAGGCAGGATGCGGAAGTTTTGCTGGTGACGCAAGGACCCGAGCCCTCTGCCGAACAACTGCGGCAGTTGGAAGCGAGTCCCAGGACCCGTTGGAAGCATCTGGATGTGCCACTAGAATGGATGCCGGATGGATTCCGCGAGTTCTCACGCGCCTGCCGGGCGATGCTGGAATTCGAGCGGGAATTTGAAGCTGATCTTATTCATCTGAACGGCTACTCGCTGGCCGCGGCTCGCTGGAAAGCGCCGGTGGTTGTAGTGGCACATTCGTGCGTATTTTCGTGGTGGCAAGCAGTTCATCACGATGCTCCAGACGGTAGCTGGGCGGAGTACCGCGAGCGGGTAACACAAGGACTCGAGGCTGCGAGCGAAGTAGTGGCCCCGTCGGACTTCATGAGGGATTCGATCTCACTTCATTACGGAATTGCGCCGGAGAGCGTTCGTGTCATTCATAACTTCAGCACTGCGCCAATTACTAAAAGGGGCGAGAAGCAACCATACGCGGTTGCCGTTGGGCGCATGTGGGACCCCGCGAAGAACCTGCAGCTACTGCGAACGATTGCGGGTGGTTTAGACTGGCCGTTGCGCGTCGCCGGCGGTGACGAAGCGGTCTTGAGTGAGGGAAGCATTTCGTATCTCGGGCGTTTGCCGCACGAAGGCGTGCTCGCGCAAATGGCGGAAGCGAGTATTTTCGTGCATCCGGCAGTGTACGAACCATTCGGCCTGGCAGTGCTCGAGGCGGCGCGTTCGGGCTGCTGCCTGGTGCTGGCAGATATACCAAGTCTGCGAGAGCTTTGGGACGGGGAGGCGGTATTTTTGACGCCCGATGATTCACGTGGCTGGATAGAACAGATCAACTGGCTGAGCCAAAATCGCGATCGGCGGGAAGAACTGGCCGCGCGCGCTTCCGCTTCCGCCGGCAGATTTCGAGGCGACGACATCACCGCGCAATACAGACATCTCTACGAGTGCGCGATCCTGCGAAAAGCGGCCGCCGGAGTAGCAGCGTGAAGCTGAAAGTTGCGATCTTTTCTCACTCTTTAGTCTCGGATTGGAATCACGGAAACGCCCATTTTCTGAGGGGCATCGTGGCCGAACTGCAGGATCGGGGACATACCGTCAGTGTCTTTGAGCCGCAAAACAGCTGGAGCCGGAGCAACCTGCTGGCCGACCATGGTGTGCGAGCAATTGACGATTTTGCCCAGGCTTTTCCTGATTTACGAAGCCAGGTTTACGATCAGCCTTCGTTCGATGACTGGCTGGGCGAAACCGATCTCGCCCTGGTCCATGAGTGGAACGATCCGAGTTTCGTCGAAGCAATCGGCCGGTATAGAAAGAATCACGGTCATCTCCGCCTGTTCTTTCATGACACGCATCACCGGGCGATTACAGCGCCGGACGAATTGGCACGCTTCGATCTTTCCGCCTTCGATGGCGTGCTGGTTTACGGTGAGTCTTTGAAGCAAGCGTATCAACGGCTCGGGTGGGGACGCCAAGTGCATGTCTGGCATGAAGCCGCGGACGTGCGCGTCTTTCATCCCTTACTGCCAGAAGAAAAGCGCGGAGACTTAATTTGGATTGGTAACTGGGGCGACGACGAGCGCACGGCGGAGCTGCGAGAGTTTTTCATTGAGCCCTCCCGGGATTTATCACTGCGCGCCGAAGCCTTTGGCGTTCGTTATCCGGCGGCTGCGCGCGAAGAACTGGCGGCGGCAGGCATAACTTACCGGGGCTGGCTGGCCAATTACAAAGTGCCAAAAGCATTCGCGCAATTTGCAGCAACAATTCACGTGCCGCGACGCCCTTACGCGCGGCAACTTACTGGGATTCCGACAATACGGCCGTTTGAGGCGCTAGCCTGCGGCATTCCGCTGGTTTCCGCTCCGTGGCGAGACGACGAAGGGCTGTTTCGAGTCGGTACTGATTTCTTGATGGCGAACAACGGCGCTCAAATGCGCGAACACTTGCGAAGTGTTTTGCATGACAATGATCTGGCGCGGAGCTTGGTCCAGCACGGCTTAGAGACCATCTTGGGCCGGCATACTTGCGGCCACCGGGTAAATGAGTTATTAGCGATCTATGAGTGTCACGCAACAGCGACCCTAGCTGGTAATGAGGTTTATCAATGAGGATTGCTTTCTGGGGTTCCAGCCTGGTATCTGCCTATTGGAACGGCGCCGCCACTTACTATCGCGGCATCTTGCGCTCGCTGGCTCATCTCGGGTACGAAATTACTTTCTTCGAGCCGGACGCCTACAACCGGCATGAACATCGCGATATAGCAGATCCGGAGTGGGCGCGCATCATCGTTTACGATCCGAAAGACGCCCCCGGAGTAGAGCGGCACCTTGCCTGGTCGGCAGGATGCGAAATTGCCATAAAGGCGAGCGGTGTGGGTGTGCTCGACGCCTATCTCGAAGCAAGTCTCGCGGCGTTCCCAGGCCCGGTCTGCAAAGTGTTTTGGGACGTGGATGCCCCGGCCACCCTGGAACGTCTCGAGAGCAATGCTATACACCCGTTTCATAGCGCTCTCCCCCAGTTCAATCTAATTTTTACTTATGGGGGTGGCGAGCGCGTAACATCGCAATACTTAGAAATGGGTGCCCGGGAATGCACGGCTATTTACAATGCCTTTGATCCGGATGTACATTTTCCGGTAAGTCCTGATCCACGTTTTCGCGCCGACCTGGCGTTTCTCGGTAACCGTTTGCCTGACCGGGAAGCCCGTGTCGAGGAGTTCTTTCTGCGCGCAGCTGCTCGGGCTCCAAACGCAGACTTCCTGCTGGGTGGGAGCGGCTGGGAAGATAAGCCTCTGCCCGCGAACGTCAGATATGCCGGCCACATTTACACGGCTGATCATAATCCGTTCAATTGCTCGGCCCGTCTGGTGCTGAATATCAGCCGGGAAAGTATGGCCCGCTACGGCCATTCACCGGCCACACGGGTCTTCGAAGCTGCCGGCGCTGGAGCTTGCCTGATCACCGACGCTTGGGAGGGTATCGATTGTTTTCTCGAGCCCGGGCGAGAAATACTGGTCGCGCAAAATGGTTCTGAAGTAGCGCAGATTGTGCGAGAGATACCAGCGGAGCGCGCCCGCCAGATTGGCGAAGCGGCGCGGACACGAGTGCTGGCCAACCACACCTACGAACGCCGCGGTTTGCTGGTGGATGCCGCCCTGAAGCAGGCGTTGGGGAATTCTGCCATGGTCAGGCAAACCCATTGCGAAATCGGGGCATGAGTACGGGGGCATAAGTATGGAACGGCGCAACTACGTCTTTTTAGGCCTCTCGATCACGTCTACCTGGGGCAACGGCCATGCCACCACTTACCGCGGCCTCTTGAAAGAACTGACAAGCCGCGGTCATCATGTGACGTTCCTCGAACGCGATGTGTCCTGGTATGCAACGCACCGGGAGTTTGAGCAGCTCCCCTTTTGTGATGTCTTCTTGTATCAGAACATCGAGCAGTTGCAAGAGCAATATGCCGAACTAGTGCGGGAAGCAGATGCCGTGATTGCCGGTTCGTATGTGCCGGAAGGGATCGCCGTTGGCAACTGGATACACGCACAGGCGAAAGGCGTGGTCGCTTTTTACGACATTGACACGCCGGTTACCTTGGCCGCACTCCAGGCAGGATGCTGCGAGTATCTTTCCAGAGAGCTAATTGCTAACTATGACTTATATCTCTCCTTTACCGGCGGATCGACTCTCGATTTAATCGAACGGCGTTTTGGATCGCGCTGTGCCCGGCCCCTTTACTGTTCGGTAGACCCTGCTATTTACTTTCCCGAGAAACGGGCCGTTGAGTGGGAGCTAGCTTACCTGGGAACGTATGCGGCGGACCGCCAGCAGGCTCTCGAATCGCTATTGCTGGACGTTGCGAAAAAGTTCCCGGCGCGGCATTTCGCGGTAGCGGGTCCTCAATACCCGGAGGCTATCGCGTGGCCCGACAATGTGACACACATCGAGCATTTGCCGGCGGCGGAACATAGAACATTTTATAACTCGCAGGCATTCGCTTTAAACATAACCCGTAAAGACATGATACGTGCGGGTTATTCACCGAGTGTCCGTCTGTTCGAAGCCGCCGCCTGCGGAGTACCAATTGTGACGGATGAGTGGATGGGCCTCGATCAGTTTTTTGCACCCGATACCGAGATCCTGCCCGTCCAAACAACAGAACAGGTAATGAAGTACTTACAAATGTCAACGGATCAGCGAAGCGAAATTGCGGAGAGGGCACGCCGCCGCACGCTACGGTTTCATACCGCAGGAGTACGCGCGGCTGAATTCGATAGCTGTATCAATGAATCGCGTAACCGAAAATGCATCTCAAAGAGGAGGGGGGTCACCATGAAAGGCTCATCTGCGGTTTCTCTCATGGAGAAGTAAATGGATCATAAACGTGCGTTCTTAGTTGGTATTCTCGCCCTTTCCGCGGTGCTACCTGTCATGGCCCAATCTTCCTCGCAGGGTGTGCCCACCTCGGTAGTAGTCACTCTGGAGCCGAAGCACGGCAAGACGATTCCGCCAGTCGAGCAGCAGGACATTTCAGTGAAACAGGGCAAAGAACAAAGGCCGGTAAGCGGCTTCGAATCGCTTAAGGGTGCAGATACCCAGCTCATGCTGCTGATCGACGATTCCGCTCGCGGCACGTTTGACACCGAAATTCCGACGCTGAAGCAGTTTTTGACATCGCTGCCGGCGAATTACGACGTAGCCGTAGCCTACATGCGTAATGGCACCGCACAAGTCACCCAGGAATTCACGCGCGATCATGCCGCTGCCGCTGCTAAGGGAATCCGCGTAGCGGTTGGGTTCGGCGGCGCGGATGTCAGTCCTTTCGATTCCCTTACCGACGCCGCAAACAAATGGCCTCAGACGCGCGCGCAACGGAGAGAAGTAATCATGATCAGCAGCGGCATCGAAGGTTTGGGTGGGGGTTTAGCGCCCGATAATCCTTATGTAAATGCCGGGATCGAAAGCGCCATCAAAGCCGGGATCGTAGTGTATACAATTTACAGTCCCAGTGTGGGCCACGCGGGTCACAGTTTGTGGCGTTCCACCTGGGGCCAGAACTTCTTGTCCCAGTTATCCGACGAAACAGGTGGGGAATCGTATGATATCGGGTTCGGGTCGCCTGTCTCGTTCCAGCCGTACCTCGATCAATTTCTTAAGGCGCAACAGGCTCAATACCTACTTACTTTTTCCGCTAAACCGGAAAACAAAGCTGGGTTACAACAAGTCAAAATCTCGGTTAACAACAAAGACGCTAGCATAGCGGCACCGGATAAGATATACGTAAAAGCTAGTTTGTAAGCCGAGTAACTAAGCCATCCCGGCCGTGCGGCTCAAAGGTTTCTTACTCGAAGCTAAGTTGCTGCCCTCGCCGGCCGAAGCTATATCTTCAGCACCGGAATCTTTCAAGATCTGCTTGGCCCGAGTAATCCAATCTAAGTTATCGCAGTGTACCGAAAGCAGAATGCCACCGTCTTTAATGCGGCCTTCATAGCGTTTAGCCTCATACTCAGGAATGCCGAGACCGACCAAGGCGCCGATGATGCCACCAAGAACTCCACCCGAACCAATACCGGAAAGCGCCGCAATAATCGGTCCGGCGGCAATCAGCGGCCCCAGTCCTGGAATTGCCAGAACGCCAATGTGCGCCAGCAACCCGATCGTGCCGCCAATAATCCCGCCCGCGACTACACCGGTAGCTGTTCCTTCAGGCGCCTTAGTGTGCTTCTCGCGAGCGAAAGCCTTTGAGCATACGCTGTCTTGCAGCAGAACAGAAATATCTTCGTTCCGAAAACCGGAAGCCAACATGCGGTCCACCGCGTTTTCGGCCATTTCGCGAGCGGGATAAATCCCGAATGCGGATGAACTAGTCTGAGTCATTGTTCCCTCCCGATAGCTGAGTGTCGATGAACCGCAACGAGTAACGTGGCAAGCTTTGTGGCTGGGAGGCAAGGATGACGTTTGCGGTCCGTCCAGCGACTGTTTGCTGACTCGAAGTTTTCTTCCAATATAGTGACCGGCAATGCTTTGGCGAGTGTCCGCCCGATGCAGTCATTTGATGACAGTTTATCACTCCGATCGGCCGAGCGACGCCTAGCTTAGCGGCCGGCTAGAACGCCAGCTTCAAACTCAATTGAATGTTTCGCGCAGGGTACGCGCCGGAGACGGTTCCGAAGTTCGAATTCGTGACTACCGTGTTCAGCCCCGAGTAATTCGTAATATTGAAAAGATTGAAAAAGTCGCCCTGGAGCTTCAAGTCGAAACGCTCGGTAAGGGCAAAATGTTTTCCGAGCGACAGATCGTAGGATTGCAGATTCGGTCCCAGCACAATCCCGGTTCCCGAATTCCCGTACTGCGCCGTGGGTGCCGGAGCAAAGGCCGCCGTGTTAATCCAGGCATTCGGATTGGGCGAGCTGACGAGCACCGGGCCGCCAACGTACTCGGCCCGGCGTGTGCTTTCCGGCGTTGAACCGGTAATCGAGCTGTAGCCTCCGCTTTGCAAACGAATTACACCGCTCAATTGCCAACCACCGGCCGCACTCCGCACAAAAACGTTCGTGTTCATCAGGCGCGGCAGCTGCCACACGAACGTCCCGGTAAACGCATGACGCCGGTCGAAGCTGGTCGGCCCGTAGTTGAAATGCCGGTTTTGCCAGTCTTCCAAATTGTCGCCATTGCCGCTGGAATCGCCGAGCGATTTTGACCACGTGTAACCCGCTGTCGCGGTAACCGCTCCAGCCCGCTTCGAGACATACACCTGCAGCGCATGGTAGTTCGAAGTCGAGTCACTCAGGTATTGCTGAATCGAGGTGTAGCCTGCATACGGCACATACGCATTGGGAGAGACGCTGGGGTTGGCGGCCACTGCAGCCAGATTCGGATAGTTGATGTTCGGCTGACGCAGCAGATGACGTCCCAGGTTGCCCACGTAGGAAAGCTCGAACAGCATGGAACGTGGCAGTTCGCGCTGTATGCCGAAACTGAACTGTTGCACGGCCGAAAACTTCAGCGCTGGATTCACTGCCGTAATGCCTCCATTGGGCGATGCTCCCACCGCGCCGCCCGTGATATTCGACAGATTGCCGTTGTCATACTCGGAGACCTGCAGAATCGGAGGAAGATTCACCTGGCTGAACGTGACGTTGCCTTCGGGCCGATCGTAGAATATTCCGTATCCGCCGCGCAGAACGGTCTTCTGATCGGGCGAGTACGCAAAGCCGAAACGCGGCCCAAACAGGTTCGCGGAATCATATAACCCGCGCGGCGCTCCAGTAGGAATTGAATTGAACAAACCCGCACCCGATCCAGGAACGCGGCCGCGCTCGGACGCGGGCACGCCGTTTCCGGCAGCGATCAGGCCGTTGTAGAGATTGCCGGAATTCGGCGCTACCGTCCCTTTAGTAGTAATCTGAACAGCCTGCGCCGGATTAAACAAAGCGGGTACAAAATTCGCCATGTTATTCGCCTGCGTATACATCGGGCTCATGAACTGATCACGCACGCCGATTTCCACGCTCAGCTTCGACGAAACTTTCCAGCTGTCTTGAACAAAAGCCTCGGGCTGCGTGAAACGGAAGAAGCCCACCGGGTCCGAACTCGCTTCGGTATAGCTCTTAAAGTTGCCGAGCAGAGCATCCGCCAGAGCGTTGCCGGTCGAATTCGGCGTGCCGTTTGGATTGAACACAAGCGAACCAGTATAAGGCGGACGCCCGTTCTGATCCACCCGGTCGCGTATCACCTCGACGCCCGCGCGCAGCACGTGACCGCCGGTTGTGTAGGACACTGTGTCGGCCGCCTGCAAGTCAGTCGAGGGAGACAGGAGCGAAAAAGCCGGCCCTTGCCATCCGGCAAAACTGTTGATACTTACGTTCGGTATACCGTTGTCGTATTCGCCGCCGGCATAGAGCTGCGGAAACTGAAAATTATAGGTGCTGCGCTCCCACGTGTTCCCGTAAGGCGGAATATGCTGCGAAGCCCAACTCGCATTCAGCCTCGCCTGATTCACCAGGTGCGGCGTAGGCAGCCATGTTTCGGCGATCAGGAAACTCTCGCCGGGACGCATACGCAGCGTAGGAGTAGTGGGCAGATTCGATCCTGAAAATGTACCGAACGGATCTACCAGCTGGTTGTAATCCTGGATCCAGCGCCCATACAAAAAGTTCTTATCGTTGAGGTTGTAATCCAGGCGCACAATGTCTTCGCGAAAGTTAAACGGATTGCTGGGTGCAAGTGTAAGGTTGTTGGAAGTGGCCGAATCGTTGAACGACAATCCCTGGCTCGAGATCAAGCGGTACACGTTAGCGATTGACTGTCCATCGGGCGTGATGCGCGTCGCAATGTTATTGCCGGGAATCGGCAAGTGCGTCACCGGATCGAGCAATGCTTTCTGCCCTGCGAAGTTACCGCTGAGTTCGGCCGAGTCGGGCACCGTCACACGCGTCGGCGTCTGCTGCTGCCGCAGCCGTTTCCACTCTTCTCCCACGAAGAAAAATAGCTTGTTTTTCTGGAGCGGACCACCGAGAGCGTAGCCGAAATCGTTGAAGCGCAACTCCGTTTTCTTCGCGGCAAAGAAATTCCGCGCGTCCAGAGTGTCGTTCCTAAAATACTCGAACGCCGAACCGTGAAACACGTTCGTGCCGTTTTTCGTCACCACGTTGAAAGCCGGCCCCGACATGCGCCCGTACTCAGCGTCGAAATTGGATGTCTGTAGTTTCACTTCCTGAATAAACTCCGCGCTGACGTTATTCATCAGGCTCGTGTTGCTGCCCGCCACCTGGTTGTAAGCGCCATCGACAGTGAGGTTGTTCGTGTCCGAACGATTCCCATTGATGTTCTGATTACCCGATGCCAGGCTGGTTGTGACGCTGAACTGATCGGGATTGGTGACAACCGCGCCGGGCACCAGCGTCATCAACTGAATATAATTCCGCCCGTTCAGCGCCAGGTTCGCGACTTGCTTGGTATCGATCACCCGCGATAGCTCGCCTGACGTGGTGTTCAGTGTCTCGCCGGTGGCTGATACCTGAACGGTTTGCGTCACGTCGCCTAGCTGGAGTTTGAAATCGACGGTCACTCGCGCATCCGCAGCAACGGCCACACCGCCATGCTGTTCCCGGCGAAAGCCCTGCTGGTTGACTTCGACCGTGTATGTGCCGATCGGCAGTTCGGTCACTGTATAGAAGCCGTTGCTGTCGGTGGTCACATTGCGCGTGGCTTGTGTGTCCTGATTCTTGACGTTGACCGTCGCGCCGGCCACCACCGCCCCGCCCGGATCGCTGACGATCCCCGAAACACGCCCAAAACTCGTCTGCCCTTGAACAACGGCTGCTGCGGCTATCAGAAGACAGATGACAACAACATGGTTACTGCGCTGCATGAATTCTTACCTCGCGAGGAATTCTCAACGGAACTCACTCTTTCCTGCCAGACCAAAGCCCTTCTCTTATATCACTCGCCGAACATTGAGCGGCAGAGTGCGGTCAAGTAGGTGCGGAATTCAGAGAAAGACTACAACGGTGGGCGGAACCAATTAGGTGGGAGAGGGGATTACAACGTCGGCTGGGAGGCAGGGACTTCTCCACCCGGGCGTCGCCAATCAGTTTCTCGCTCTGCAGGCGCAGATCCCAGAGGCTCAGGCCGTCAAGCGGAGCGCCGCCACGGTGAGCCTCTTGGGTAGGCTGATCGGGCATTCTTGGAACGGGTCTCCCCAGGCCGCCCGATGCGGTTGGTCGAGCGTAGGCGTCCTCCCCGCTTTCCGCTCGGCGCGAAGGAACAGCACCTCTCGTTGCCGACACCCGGGAAGCAGCGCAAACAATTCAGGCTGCTCGTCGGGGTCGGCGAAAAATCCTCCCCAAGAACAAAAGTGGAGTGCGTCTTTCTTGAGCGGCGTGGCGCGTGGCATCCTGAAGAACTGATACCGGGTGATCCGGGTGAATCTTTGGTATCGAGTTCAATTAGCGGTGGGCAGGTGAATCTCGCTCAGCCGCCAGTTCATCAGCCCGGAGCGCAACCAGACCAGCTTCGTCGAGTGATTGATCAAGACCGTGAATCGTCCCAAACTCTCATACCCGTAAGACACATTCGGATCTTTCAGAGAAATCGCCTGCAAAAATCCCTCGGCCTGTCCGGGCGTCACGTCCGAGTTACCACTCTTAGACATCCCGGCAATGACTTTGGGAGTCAAGTAGTTGTCGATCATGGAATTGCTGAGGGCAGTCGCAAAGGTGGCACCCAGGACCGCAAAGCCGTTCGTGTCGTCGGATTTCAAAGACTTGGCCATGACGCTGTTCAGTTCTTCTTTGACACTGGCACGCAGTGTGGGGAAGTCGATGCCGTCTTGAATGCCATCTACGTCCTGTTGTAGCAGAGCCCGCCTCAAGTTGTAGACAGCGAGATAGGGGGCAATAAAAAGATAGCCGAACACCAGGCCCATCGTGATCCAGATGAGTAAGGGTTTCGTGCGGTTCGTTCGATAGTAGGCGTATGCCTGTGATTGTTGCAAAGTAGTTCGGTGTTGGGGTGTGAGGTGATACATATGCCAGTAACCTACGAGATGAAGCGCTCGCCTGTGGACTCGCGCCTACTGACTCTTATCGGCAGGAGGCGAGGACAACTTTAGGTGCTGGCTATGACAATCTCTGTTCCTCCCTACCGATCCCGGACTACGTTTTTTCTTCAGGCGCTGCGCGAGCGCCACCAAGAAGCCGGTGTGAGGGTGGAGGAATTGAGAGCGTCGTTTAAATGCTGCGGTCCACTGTATTTTCTTGGCGGGCCTTTTGGCCCGCCGTAGTCGAGTTGTGGTGATGAAAGGCGTCCCACAAAATACGAAATAAAAGCGTGACGAGACCGAACGCGTATAGGCCCATGAAGAATTTGTCCAACAACGTCCAAACACCTTTATGGGAGAGCCATTGGAACAACATGGCGGGTGCCACCATTACAGTCAGGATCAAATTGCCTTTTCTGCTTGCCCAAAAAGACGTTGTAGGAGCCATAAATACCCTTCCTAGAGGACTACTTCTTGGTCGTCGATGCCCCTGTATCCCCAATCTCCATAGTAACCGGCACCACCTCCGCCGCCACCCGTCGAATCGTTGGCAATCGTGAAGACACTGTTTGCCGCAACATCGCTCACACAGCCATTGCAACTACCGTCTGGGTTGACCGTGCAGGGTGGGGGTGGCGGGGTATCGTCTGGTCCGAAAGCGGGCGGCATATTCTGCAACATAGGCGGATACACGTTGTATCCCGGAGAAGGGCAAGGATTGATGAAAGCCATCGCCGGTCCGAGCATGGTAGCGATGATGGCAGCGCCAGCTATCCATGGTGATGCCGCTGCAGCTACACCCGCTTCGATCAGCCCGAGGCCGTTCGCCGCGCCGTACAGGGAAACGACACCCCCGGAAGAATCCGACAGTGCTCGCAACACCACTGCTCGTCGCCCCGCAATTGTTATTGTTTTGAATCTTGAGCAGTTGAAACTGAGGCTCACCACGGCGGTGACGAAGCGACGCTTTCTTGGGGACCTCACCATTTGTCTGCAGGTTGAAGATGTACCGCGCCCATGCATGGTGCTGCATCCAGCGTCCATTTTGTATAGGTGAATGGGCTGCAATTGCGTGAAGGCAGTGTGTGAAAGAGCCACACTGCTCAGCGCCCGAAGATTGTACTCAATCGTTGGCCAGTACTCCGAGCCAGTTAGGGATGACGGTAGATTCTTGCTCAACCAGGAGCCGAGCGAGGACAGACCGTAAGTTATATTTTGTGCATTGCCGGTAGGGACCGCTCGCATATAGTTCACGAGGCTCGATGTAAAGGAACCTTCGTGGCTGAAGTTAACATTGTTGAAAAGGACGTGCATCTGAACCCAACTGCGCGATAGGCTGTGCAACGCGTTTGCTTGACCTGAGGGAGTGTTCATTGCTGTCTTACTGAAAGCTTCGGCAACAACAACGGCAGCTTGCGCTACTGTTTGTAGCTGTGCCTTTAAGGCTGATGCCTGGGATGAGGTAATAGTTTGTGCCGACGCTGGTGAGGGATAGGAAGTAGCGAGGAGGGATGCTCCAAAGGCTGTCCCAGTCGTTTGATAGAGAAACGACCGTCTAGTATTGGTTTTTTCCAAGTGAGTAGTGCTCCCGGAGGGTTCTATCACCGCTCAATACTAATGAAAACCATGCAAGTTTTCTTGCAGAGAAGTACTAGGGTACTTACCAAAGCTGTCTTCCTCAACGGTCCCTTTGTAGACCCTTTCGATTCGCCTTCTGCCCCGGGAAACGGTTTAGAGCGATTAAGCGGCTGAGAGGCCCTCCGTTACTCCGCTCAATCCACGTTCATGTCCGGGCCGGATCCCGTGCAGGCAATACCGTTCTTCTGGAACGTCTCTGTGAGCCACTGCTCGTCGTACTGCGCGATCTTCAGTTCTTTGGCCTTTGCGAGTTTCGATTTGCCTGGCTCGCTCCCAACCAACAGATGAGTGACCTTCTTACTCACGCCGCTCTTCGAGACGGCCCCGAGCTTCACCAACTCCTGGGCGATGTATTCGCGCGAGCCGATGCCATACATCTCGCCGGTCACGACGAACACCATACCCGCGAGCGGCGTTTCTTCTACGACGGCGGGCTTTTCGATCGGTGTGGGACGCACACCAGCCTCGCGGAGCCGTCGACAAGCATCTGAAAACGGGAGTCCTGGGCGTACCGCCGTAGCTCAGCCTTCTTATGGAAGCCGATACCCTCCAGTGTGTCGGGGCGGTGATTTCGGTTATAGCTGTCTCCTAGCTCAGCGTCCGCTTGTCCATCCAGACGGCGAGCGTCGCTCCATCGAACTTCACTCGCCGAGCGATCCGCATGTGGGGAATCTTGCCCTCGTCTATCCAACCGTAGACGGTCATGATGTGGCAGCCTAACTCCTCCGCCAGATCCTTTACCGTCCAAATCTTTTTCGCTTTCAGCCGTTCTATCAACGTCATCGTGCAGAACCTCCGAGGGCTAATACCGCTCCCCAGAGCGTTTATCCCGTTTTATGCGGATTTAAAGTTCAGCCAAGGTTCGCAACCCCCTTGGGGGAGAGAACGGTACTATCCCGCCAGGTCTGGCTAAACATTGGCTAAACATTGGCTAAGCATTTGGGTCGTTTGGTCTATTATTGAGCTAGAAGACGGCTTAAAAGAATAGAAAGCAAAAATCGTCCAAACCCGTATGGATATTGGGTGGAACGCAAGTTTTTGTTTACAATCAGAGGGTTCTGAAAAGATTTGGCTGGGAGGCAGGGACTCGAACCCCGATAGGCAGATCCAGAATCTGCAGTCCTACCATTGGACGACCTCCCACTAGATACTTTGGGATTATAACAAGGGGAAGTTTAGCGGACAGCCGATTTTGCGGCCACGTGAAGCGTGGCTACAAGTGCATGGGAGGCGACAGTTCCCCAGGTGCTGGCGTGCGCGCGGGGGGCTAGAGGCGAACCCACCACGCCGATGCCAACCACCAGCAGCGCTCCCAGGTAAAATGCTCGAAATCGGTTAGTCATTTTGAATCTCTATCTCTATCTCTATCTCTATCTCTATCTCTATCTCTATCTCTATCTCTATCTGGTTTGATGAAGAGCACGCCATCGACCATTCAGATTTCACGAACTATATAGTGTCGATATGGCAACAAAGTCCAACGGTATAACGACGCTCACCCTCGATGTGGGAGGTACAGGCGTCAAAGTGATGCTGCTGAACGAGCGCGGCCGTCCGATGAGCGAGCGCTTGCGGGTGGATACACCGCGGCCGGCCACACCCGAAGCGATCCTGGCAGCCGTCGACGAGCTCATCAAACCGCTGGGTTCGTTTGATAGAGCATCGGTCGGATTTCCCGGTGTGGTGAAACGCGGTGCGACCTTGACCGCTTTCAATCTAGATCCCAAATGGATTGGTTTCGATCTGGAGCGAGTTCTCTCGCGAAAATGGCGGCGACCCGTGCGGGTGGCGAACGATGCCGCCGTGCAAGGTTATGGGGCCATTCACGGGAAAGGCGTAGAGTTGGTGATCACGCTCGGCACGGGATTGGGATCGTCGTTGTTCACCAGCGGTCACCTGGTGCCCGGTCTCGAATTAGCGCATCATCCGTGGAAGAAAAAGAGGACATACGAGGAGTTCCTCGGCAAGGTCGGTTTCGTCAAGCTCGGCCGGAAACGCTGGAACGAACAAGTCGAGAAGGCGATTCACCAGATCGAGGCGCTATTCAACTACGACTATTTGTACATCGGCGGAGGAAACGCGACCAAGATCGATTTCGCTTTGCCAAAAAATGTGACGCGCGTGCCGAACGAGGACGGCTTGCTCGGAGGCGTGGCCCTTTGGAAGGACTCGCCGGAGATCATTACTTCACAGGGCGCAGCGGCGGGAGTAAAAAAGGCCACTTCGGAATGAGGCGGAAGTGGTCGTAATGCACCAGTGCCACCACCACTGCGGCGATCACGATCAGAAAGCCGAGCAATCCGAGCAGGATCTTGCCCCAGGGGAACGTCTTGCCTTCCCGCTTGAGTACGAGTAAGTGTGAAGCGAACAAGCCGACGAAGAAGAGCAACACCATCGGCACCGCGAACAACATCATGTTGAAGACGTCGGGCGTGGGCGTGACCACCGCCGCTATCACAACGATGGCAAGAATGGCATAACGGCTATGCTTTAGCAGGAAGCGAGGAGAGGCCAGTCGCAGCAGCGTCAGAAAGAAGATGATGACCGGCATTTCGAAGACAAGGCCTACGCCGAGGGTCACGTTTACGAATAAGTCAAAATACTCGTTGATCGAGATGACAGGCGTGACATGGACATCGCGTCCGATTCCGAGCAGGAATTCCAAACCATAGCGGAAAGCGATGAAATAGGCGAAGCAGCCGCCCGTGATGAAAAGCCCCGCAGTGCAGAGAATGAACGGGACCGCCCACCTCTTCTCCTTTTTGTACAATCCTGGCGAAATAAAGGCCCAAAGCTGATAGAAGATCCAGGGGGAGCCGACAAAGATCGAAACGAGCAGAGGCAGCTTGAGATAGATGACGTTGAACTGCTCCATGGGCGTGATTTGCGCAAGGTTCGGGGGATTGATCCCCAGGTGCGTAAGCGCCAAGACCGCCGGTGCCGAGACCACGTTCCACAGATCCTTACAAAAGCCAACGCTCAGAATAAATGCGACCAGTATGCCCACAATGGCTCGCAGCAGCCGCGAACGCAGTTCCTCCAGATGCTCCATGAAGGACATCCGCAGCATGCCCTTTTCTTCATCGTCGCCGTCGCTATCCTCATCGTCATCAATGGGCGGCGAAGGAGGGGGAGGCGGTGGTACAACTCGCGCGGGCACCTGCGCAATCGCCTCGGGTGTCATGTACCCGGTGATCTCCTGCGACTTCGCTGCTTCCGGAATCTCTACAGGAGGTTCAATGTGCCCATAGGGATCCGACGTACTGGCGTACGCGTCGCTGGTTGGCGTGATCTCGCTCTCGACAGGCACTACTGCCTGCGGCGGATCTCCATTTACGGATGGGTTTTCACGAACGCCGGTATCCGGTGAGGAAACTTCGCTAGAGTCGGGCGGAGCGGATGGCTCCTTCGGATCATCGAGCATCAGTCGCTAGGCCGGATGATTTTCTTGCGCAGGAGCATGGATGGGTTCTTCGGAAGGCTTCGTTCGCGGGACCGTGTCCGCGACAGGTGCCGGAGCGGACGCGACCGGTTCTGCCGGAGCGGTAACCGTTTCTGAAGGTACCGGCGATTCGCGGCCATACTCATCGTACGGATAGGGATAAGTAGCGGATGTGTACTCCTGGATGGCCGGAGAGCTGGCCGGTTGTTTACTTTGCGCAGCAGCATCGGCCTGCTCTGAAAGACGCGCTTCCCGGTCCAGTTCCCGCATGTGAGATTCAAAGGTGGAAGTGAGCTCGTTCTTGGCCCTTCTAAACTCAGTCAGACCCTTGCCCAGAAGACGCCCCAACTCCGGCAGCTTCTTGGGGCCAAAAAGGAGCAGCGCAAGAAGAACAATCGCGATCATTTCCTGCGCACCAATCGGACCCATCTAATCTCCTTCCAATATGTGTAACGTCTTAATGATAGCCCAGGAATTGAGCCGTCCTTTTATTTTGCAATCGCGTGAAAGGCGGTCGCGATACAGTACAGTCGTGCGTTTCCGCCGATCCAGCAAACTTCTTCCGCTTCTTGTGATTACCGGGTTCGTCTCGGCCCGTCCTTTTGCCCTGCCCGCGCAAGTGGCGATCAGGAATATAGACAATGACCACGTCGAGATTCAGATTAACGGGCAAACTTTCTCGAATTTTTACATCGGCCATCAATATTCGAAACCGTTTCTCGCGCCGTTACGCTCGTCCACCGGGTTCATTGTCACGCGCCGGTTCCCGATGGAGCAGGTGGAAGGCGAATCGCGCGACCATCCGCATCATCGCGGCTTGTTCATCGGCTTTGGCGACATCAATCACATCAATTTTTGGGAAACTGAACCTGAGTCGAAAGCCAGCGGCGATAACCCTAAAGACAAAGGTACGATCCAGCTGGACAAACTGGATCAGTTGAAGCCGGGTACCAAGTCCGGCAGTGTCCGCGCCACCTTCAATTGGTTGAGCCCGGAAGGTAAACACGTTCTCGACGAGGAGAGAACGATGGTGTTCTATGCCGACGATAAAGTGCGCCGCCTCGATGTCGATTGCCAGTTCACGGCCCGTACAGCTGTTACCTTCGCCGATACCAAAGAGGGCTTTTTTGCCATTCGCGTAGCGGACAGCATGAGCGGCAAGAAGGGCGGCATCATCACGAATTCGGAAGGGGCGCAGACAGAGAAGGATGTTTGGGGGAAACGCGCCTCATGGGCAGATTATGTCGGGACCATTGAAGGACAGAAGACCGGCATTTTGATCTTGGACAATCCACAAAACGCGCGCCATCCACCACGCTGGCATGCTCGCGACTATGGTTTGTTTGCGGTAAACCCGTTTGGCGAAAAGGCATTTGATCCGAAATCGGATACCCTGGGCGCGTATCACTTGGCGGAAGGAAAATCGGCGCGCTTCCGGTACCGCGTGATCATTCACCCCGGCGACGAATCGAAGAAAACGATCGCGCACTGGTACGACGATTACTCAAAAGGTCAAAAATGAGCCTGAGGCCGCAGCAGCTATGCCTGGTGCTAGTATTCGCCGTCGCTTGTTCGATTAACCTGCCCGCAGCTGTGGCGCCTCCCATTCCGGAGGCTGCGCAAGCCTCGCCTCATTTCGATGCGCTGGCGGCGACAAATGCCTGGCTGAACACTGTTCCGGCGGCAGCGCGCGCCCGCTCCGATGCCTATTTCGAAGGCGGCTACTGGCTCATTCTCTGGGACTTCCTGGCCATGGCCGCAATCATGATTCTGCTGCTGGAAACGGGCCTCTCGGCACGCCTGCGCAATGTCGCCCTGCGGATTACGCGGCACGATTGGTTGCAGGCATTCCTCTACTGGCTGCAATTCGCCGTGATCACCGCGGTCCTGCTATTGCCGCTCAATCTGTACGAAGGATTTTTTCGCGAGCACCGCTACGGACTCTCAAACCAATCGGCGCTCGCCTGGCTGCGCGATGCGGGAGTGGGTTTTGCCGTGGCGGCCGTGTTGGGCGGCATGGTGGCGAGTGCGCTGCTAGTGTTGAGAAAGCGTCTTCCCCGGACCTGGCATCTATGGGGCACGGCGGTAGCGGTCGCCTTCATCATATTCGCAGCGGCTATCGCGCCGGTCTTTTTGATGCCGCTCTTTAATAAGTACACGCCGCTCAAAGACAGTGCTCTCAAACAGCAGATCCTGAGCCTGGCTCGCGCCAACGGCATTCCGGCGCACGATGTCTATGAAGCCGATGCCTCACGCCAGAGCAAACGGGTCAGCGCCAATGTCAGCGGCCTGTTCGGCACCGATCAAATCACGTTGAACGACAACCTGCTGGCACGCTGCTCGCCGGGCGCCGTACTCTCCACCATGGGCCATGAGATGGGACATTACGTCATGCACCACATCGAAAACGGCGTGCTCTTCGGGGCCGTGGTGATCTTTGTAATGTTTCTGCTGGTGCGCACGATTCTCTCCTGGGCGGAGGCGCGCTGGAGCGCTCGCTGGCAACTGAACGGCAGTGGTGATTTCGCCGCGCTGCCACTGGCAGTTCTCATCTTTCTCGCCATCAATTTCCTGCTGACGCCCGTGCAAAATTCTTACACGCGTATGCAGGAGTATGAAGCAGACATTTTTGGACTGGATACCGCCCGGCAGCCAGACGGCGAGGCCGAGATCGACTTGCTGCTTGGAGAGTACCGGAAGCTCGATCCTTCGCCGCTCGAAGAGATCATCTTCTTCGACCACCCAAGCGGTCGCACCCGCATCTATGCCGCGATGCGCTGGAAGGCGGAGAATCTCTGCTTGCTTGATGCTTCGCTGGCCTGCACAAACCGACCGGCCGCGATACCTAAACCTGTTCCCAGCCACCTGATTCGCCCGCCCGCAGCACCGCTTCAATAACACGCATGTTCGCCGCGGCGTCTTCCAGCGTGACAGGCACCTCCGCTTTGCCGCGAATGGCTTGCGCAAAGGCGTCCGCTTGCAAAGCGTATTGGTCGGCAATGGCAAACTCCTCCACGCGGGCGCTCTTTCCGCCCAGTTGCGAACCATCGTCTATAAAGATCCGGCTCGGTTGGTCTGGCGGGATGTTATACGGAATTTCCAGTTCGATCCGGCCCTTCGTGCCAAACACCTGCATGCGTTGAAATGGCGCCAGTTGCGTAGCGCATGTAAACACTGCCTGCCCTGGCGAGAAATCGAGCAGCGCCGAGCTCAGGCGATCCGTCTTCATCTCCGGATCACGATCAATCAGCGCCGAGGCCCGCCGCGGTTCGCGTCCAAAAAAAAAGCGCGCCATAGTTATCGGATAGCAGCCGATATCCATCACTGCGCCCCCGCCAAACTCCGGCACGTTGCGAATGTTCTTCGGATCGCGATTGAAGTAGCTGAAGACGCTCAGCACCGAACGCAATTCGCCGATCATTCCGCTGCGCACCAGTTCGCGGGCGCGCAGCCATTGCGGGTGCGTTCGCACCATAAACGCCTCGCCGATCTTGACGCCGGTCCGGTCGCGGGCGGCGATCAGCGGCGCTACTTCAGCAGCCGTTAGGGCAATCGGTTTCTCACAGAGCACATGTTTCCCGGCCTCAGCCGCCTTTATGGACCAGGGCACATGCAGGTGATTGGGCAGAGGATTATAAATTGCGTCGACATTCGGATCCTCCAGCAGTTCTTCATATGACCCGTACGCCTGCTCAATGCCGAGATCGGCCGCTGCCTGGCGTGCCTTCTGCGCGTCTCGCGAGGCAATCGCCACCACTGCCGAGTGCGCCGACTTCTGCATACCAGGGATTACCTTCTTAGTGGCTATGTTGGCGACGCCCAGAATGCCCCAGCGGATCTTTTCAGTCGAGTGCGCAGACATGCCCCTGAGTTTCGCACGGACTATTCAACCTGCAACATTTCTCTGTTACCCTAAACCCGTGAAACTGTACGACCTCGATCCGGGCCCAGACCTTCCCGAACTCGTTCGGGTAATCATCGAAATACCCAAGAATTCTTCTAATAAATACGAGTACGACGGCGAATTGGGAGTGTTTCGATTAGACCGGGCGCTCTATTCGCCCATGCACTACCCGGGAGATTATGGTTTTATCCCGGGAACGCTCGCCGAAGACGGCGATCCCCTCGACATTATCGTGATGGTAGACGAGCCTAGCTTCACGGGTTGCTTGATGGAAGTTCGTCCGCTAGGTGTTCTCAAGATGGTCGATGCGAAGGAAAATGATCAGAAAATTCTGGGTGTGCCCAATCGGAATCCTCGGTTCGAAAGCATCCACACGATTGAACAGGTATTTCCACATATCCGACGCGAGATCGAATATTTCTTCACGATTTATAAGGAACTGCAAGGCGCGAAAGCGGAGATGAACGGATGGGGAGGCCCCAGCGAAGCCCGCCGGGTGATTAACGACAGCCGCCGAGCGTACCTGAACCATAAAGGAAAAGGCACTCGGGAAGAGATCGCAAGCGAAATCGAAACGGTGACTAAAAGGTCTTAGGCGAAATTATCGTCGGAACCGCCGTCGAATCCACCGCTGTCTTCGGTATCCAGGCCTGCGTCGTCGAACTGGGAGCTATCGTCTGGCGAACTCGACGAGTCGTCCAGGTTACTGCTATCGACAAAATTGCTGCTATCGCTGCCCTGCAAATCGTTGCCGCGGTCGCCAGGGGAATCGTAATAGTTGTTCACAACTTCCTCGGTCGGCGCCATCCCTCCACCGCTCCCTACGAATTCATTCCCCCCAAACTCATTTCCACCGAAGAGGCCCCCGCCATGGTGTGAGAACATCGATTCGATAGCACCGGCAGCTAGACTACCAGCGGCCACACCGGCGGCTGTTTGAGCGGCTCCGCGCAGGAAACTACCGCCGCCAAAACCGCCTCCGCCAAACCCACCAGCGACCGGCGCAGCGTACTGGGGTGGCGGCGCATACTGAGGCGCCTGAGAGGCGGGAGGCTGGCTGTAACCACCCGGCTGTGATGTTCCCAGCCAGCTCGAAGAACCACTCACCTGGCCTTGCGAGGTGCGATTCTGCAACTCCTGAATCTGCTGCTGGGCGCGTTCGAGCGCCATGTTTTGAACCATCACTGTCTGCGTCATCAGGTAAAGCGCATCTGGGCGGCTGCCGATTTTCGTCCGAATCAGCTCTTCGGCTTCCGCGTCCCGCGCCGGGGCGGGCATTTGCGCGATCCGGTTCGCAAAGTCGGTCAGCATATTCTTCTCTTCTGGCGTCATGGGCGTCCTTTGGTCTCCGTCAGACTGTTAGACGCAGTTTGGGCCCGCCTGGTTCAAACAGGCTTTATTTCAAGCTGCTTGCGCATGCACCTGAAAGCATGACAGTGTAAATAGTAGATGGTTCGCTGTTGCGCGTGGGGGGCTTGATGGCTTTCACCTTGTTGCGAGAGAACTGGGCGCCCGAAATGCAACTACTTTGGAAGTGATTCCGTCAGAAAGCTGTTGGCCATGTTGTTAGAAGCTACATCGACCCTGTTAGTCGATCACGAGATTAACCCCTGGCAGTCTGCCGCCCACCGCTTCGACGAAGCGGCGGAATTGTTGAGATTAGATGATGGGATGCGCAAGGTACTGCGCTCCCCGGCCATGGAGCTATCGGTAAATATACCGGTGATTCTCGATGACGGCCGTATCGAAGTATTTACCGGCTACCGTGTGCAGCACTCCATCGCGCGCGGCCCGGCCAAAGGAGGCATCCGGTTTGCACCCGATGTCTCGCTGGATGAAGTCCGCGCGTTAGCCGCTTGGATGACCTGGAAATGCGCCGTAGTCAACATCCCATTCGGCGGCGGTAAAGGCGGCGTAATCTGCGAGCCGCAGCTGTTGAGCGAAGGCGAACTCGAACGCATCACGCGCCGCTATACCGCCGAAATCTGTGAATTTATCGGCCCGGAACGGGATGTCCCGGCGCCCGATGTAAATACCAACGAGCAGACCATGGCTTGGATCATGGACACCTACTCCATGCATATGCGCCACACCGTAACCGCGGTGGTGACGGGTAAGCCGCTCGAACTGGGTGGCTCGCTGGGTCGGCCGGAAGCTACCGGTCGGGGCTGCATGATCGTCACGCTGGAGGCTTTAAAGCTCTTTCGGATGACGCCCGAAAATACTCGCGTCATCATCCAGGGCTTCGGCAACGTCGGCGGCATGGCTGCCCGCCTGATGAGCCGTGCCGGCTTCAACATCACTTGCATCATCGAGCACGATGGAGCGGTTTACAATCCTCACGGTCTCGACATAGAGGCACTGCTCCGATACCGACGTGACACCGGATCCGTCGTCGAATTTCCAGAAGCCGAAGACGTCGACAAGAATGACGCGCTCTTGATGGACTGCGACGTCCTGATTCCGGCTGCGCGCGAGAATGTCATCACCTCGGCCAACGCCGACAAGATCCGGGCTAAGATTCTGTGCGAAGGCGCTAACGGACCGACAACTTTCGTGGCGGATTCCATTCTGGCCGAAAAGAAAGTCTTTATTATCCCCGATATTCTGGCGAATGCAGGCGGCGTGACTGTTTCCTATTTTGAGTGGGTGCAAGACCGCCAGGGCTACTTCTGGAACGAGAAGATGGTCAACGAACGTCTGGAAGAGATCATGGTCAAGAGCTTTACGGACGTGATCGGTTATGCGGAAAAACACACCGTAAACAACCGCACCGCAGCATATATGCTGGCGCTCGATCGGGTGGCTGTGGCGATCAAAAAGCGCGGACTTTACGCTTAGTCGCTTTCCAGCGGGTTCACCCAGCGCAAACCGGAAAATCTTCGAAAATCGCGATCGGTCGAGGCTAAAGTCGCCGCGTTCTCGATCGCGATGGCAGCCAGGGCGGCATCGCTCGCTATGCTTTTGAACGGGTCTGTACCCAGCATCAAGCTCTTCAATATCGTCGCGTGACGCCCACCGGGTTGCACCAGAACTACATTCGGCAAACTGAGCCATTCATCGACCACATCGAATACCCGCTCCACCGACGGCGCATTTGGCCACAGTTTAGGATTGGGTATGATCCTGATGAAAGCCCACAGCGTAAGCCAAGTGAGGCCTATCTGATCTCTTCCTGCCAATTGGGCCTGCAGCCAGGCGGAGAGTGCTCGCTGCTGAGGGGCATCGGGATTATAGGTGTAGATCAGAATGTTCGCGTCCGGAATTACCACTTCCGGTCTTCCCCATACGCATAGTCCAGCAACTCACTGATTTTGTCGTAGTTGAGACCAGGCATGAGGCCCATATTCTCGAATGGCCGCACTTTAAACGGCGGCCGCTCCGCCGGTTGTTTCCCATTCGAAAGCGCAAAACGAAGTAGATTGTTTAACGTCTCCCTGAAAGAATCCCCTCGCTCCCGGCTTTCTGCTTTGACCTTGTCCAGTACGTCTTCGTCCAGGGTGACCGTTGTTCTGATGCTCATGATGCTTTTAGTTTAGCATCATGAGCATCACAAACATCAAATCTTTTCTTCTTCCTTTCCAGCCGGCCCCACTGTATAATCCATTTGCTCGTTACTACCCCTCCGAAATTGTGGGATTATCGCAATGAATTTCAGTCAACGCGCGCGTATTGCGACCTATTTCTCTGTCTTTTTCACATCGTTTACCCTTTCCACGATGAACGCCGACACCCTTTCCACCTGGAACGGCGGTACCGGAACCTGGAGCACCGCCGCACAATGGACGCCCGCCGCCGTTCCGGACAACGCTCCCGGCAACGGTTTCAACGTCTCCATCGCGACTGTTAGTGATCGCGTTGGACTGGATGTGAGCCCGGTCATCGATTCTCTCGCGATAGGCGGGACCGCCGGCACGTCTGTACTGACGACCGACTACGATCACGCGACCGGCTTTTACACGAGTTTGACGACGACCGGAAATGTCACCGTCAATTCGCATGGAGTGATCGGAACCGACCCGTTTTCAGGGTGGTTAGACTCTCTGGTGGTCGGCCGGAATTTGACCAACGCGGGCAACCTACTGCTCCGAGCACAGCTATCGGTCGCTGGGAATGTGACAAACTCCGGTTCCCTGTACCTGATTGGCGGTCCCAACAACGGCTTTAGCGCCGGGGGTACACTCAGGAACACCGGTTCACTCTATTTCGGCGAGAATCAAAGCGACTTTCCGACCGGACAGACGTCGGTTATCGGCAGTCTCGTTAACAAAGGCTACGTGTTGATTACGGACGGCACCACCATCACTCTCACGGCGCAGCCCAATGGCCTGAGAGATGTGGCGCAAGGCACGTCCTGGGTGATCGGAGGAACCTTCAACGCCGGGTCGCAGAGCGCGCTGGCCAATTTGACCACCGTCGAGGGATCTCTCAGCTTGCAGAATTCGTACGCCATCTCGCCCAAGAACGGAACGCTCACCAACACTGGCACTTTCGGCATCGGCGGTCTGTATGGTCCAAGCACCGTCACGGTCACCGGTAAGTTCTCGAACTCCGGCAATCTCGTGATTGGCGATCAAAATCGACCTTATAGTGCTGCCAGCACGCTGGCGATACAGGGAACTCTCATCAACCAGTCAAACGGGACGTTGCATGTCAACACACAGTCGTTTCAGCCCACTCCTTCTCCGGGTCAAGTCACGGCTCAACAATTGGTGAATTACGGGACGGCAACCGTGGATGCGGGCTCATTGTCGAGCGCGCGGGAGTTGGATAATTATGGAACCTTTACCGACTTTGGAACGCTACAGGTAGGAACGCTCAAATATGCGGGCGGTCAGATATATGTGGCGGGCAACCTCGCGGTAGGTTCCGGCGCGGTCTCTGGGCAAGCGGGCTCCTATCAGCAATTCAGCGATGGCGTTCTGGAGTTTGGCGGAATTACGATCGATGCAGCAACAGCATCGCTGGATGGCACCCTGGATATTATGCTCGGCAATGGGGCGAAACCGGTTGGGACGGTATTCGATATTCTGCTCGGAACGCCTTTCACCGGGGCGTTCTCGAATGTTGAGGGATCGATTTTTGATAACGGTCGCCAGAAATACGTTCTCGATTATGACCACGCCGATTCGATCGTTTCGCTGACCGTCGCGAACAATACAACGCCTGAGCCGGGCTCGGCTTTTCTATCGACTCTCGGGATCGCGACCATTGCCGGACTCGTTTGGCTGAAGCAAAACAAGTAGGCTTTATCACCTCTATTACTTCGTTACCTGACGAGGCTGGGCCGTGTTCTCGCATACAACTTGGATCGTCGCTGCCCTTTCCTTACACAGCGGCGGCCCGCCTCTTCCATCTCCCTTTGTCCGGTCGTCCCAATAGCGAATTAACAGTCTGGAGTTGTCGAGCCAGCGAACTTCCGGCGATGCTGGCCGTAAATCAAACCCCCAATTGCCCAGGCCGGAGTAGACGTTTTCTGCAAAGGGTATCCAGCTGCGCCGCAGGTCGACCGTTCCGTAATCGTCACCCAGGGCGCCCTGCAAGGCAAACCAAAGCAACGCCACGTGTTTACCATCGGGCGAGTAGAGTGGCGGCGCGTGTCTGACACCAGCCGATTCGAACACGCACATTCCCAGGAAAAATAGGCCGGTCGGAATCAGTAGGAGAGAACCGATAGCCTTGACCGAGATTCGCGCCCAACGCAGCCTGATGCCACCGGAGAAAATTAGCGAGAGCAGAGGCAAGAACGGGAGCAACGCGAACGTGAGGAAACGCCACAAGTCTGTGATGTCGATTGAGCCTGTGGGCAGCGAAAGTAAAAGCAGGAGAGCGCTGACGATAGCAAAGAAGTAGGTGAGCGCCATCATCAACCGTTTGAGCGAGCGCCGCTGAATGCGTCTTACTGGCTGCAAGGCAAGCAAGGCATTGGCGGGAACCAGGGCGAACGTAAGAAAGGGCCACATTTTGGTCGTTATCATTCCTCCCAGCATTTTCTAATTGAAGAATGAGCCTGAAGGGTGGAGCAGAGCTCCGCGCTTCAGGCCTCCTTGTTTTCTTGTTCGAATCCATCGAGTGAGTATACGGATGGCAGTGGGAAAGTGGACAGCCTGGTGTTGGCTTCCACTTTTCCACTGCTCGTCGCGGTTGCGGGAATGTGGGAATCGCATAGCGATTTCCAAAGGTTGTGGGCGCGGCGGGGAAACCTGATTTTGGTTTTCCCCGGCGTCCACAGCCTGTTATTTCCGCAGCCGTCTTCATGCGCTCCGTTTCTGCCGTAGACCCGTGAACAGCTGCTGCTTGGCGTCCTGCATAGCGCGGGCGGCATGGGTATCGCTGCGGGCATCGGCCACCCGTTGCAGCCCTTCCTTTGTGGTTCCGGGTTTGAGATAAGCCGCGCACTCTGCCACCTCCTGGAACAGCTCCCACGGTGTCGCGTACCGACGATACAGCCGGCGTTGCTTTCCCTTTTGGTCCGTGATCGTTTCCGGCACGCCACACGGCCGGTGGAAATTCAGATAGGGATTGAAGTGCTCCCGGTAAAACGCGCTGAGGGCTTCGGCATGTCCGGCAGCGATGTACCCGTAGCCGATGTGTTTCCGTATTACCGCACCGTTTTTCGCCTCCACCAACCCGTTGTCGTTGGAATGCCGCGGCCGCGATTTCGTCTGTTCGGCTAGTAGCTTATTCAGCAGCCCGGCCACTCTGCCGTTAATGAACTCGCTTCCGTTATCGGAATGAAAACCCAGTATCCGAAACGGAAACTGCGCCAACAGCGCTTCCAGCACCGGTAGCAGCCATTTCTCGCCGATCTGCCCGGCCGCGCCCACCACTTGCCATTGCGTCACCTGGTCCACCGCGTTGATGTGATACACCCCTTTCACGCCGTCCAGATCCCCTTGATGCACCGTGTCCACGCGCAGGTAACCCGGCTTGCCTTTTGGCTCCGGCCGCCGACGCTCCCCGGTGGCCACCTGCACCGGCCGCGTTTTCTCATAGCACAGGCGCTTTTCCCGATACCTCCGGCTTTTGCGCAGATTGTAGATATGCGCTGGCGAGATGCCGGCTAAGCGTTCATAGCGCTGATCGCCGTAATGCCCGAACTCCCGCTGTAAGATCTTCCGCGTAGCCGGTCCGCTCAGCGTTTCGTGTGCTTCGTCCACCTCCGCCAACAAGCTGATGTCGGCCGACGTGTAGCGCTTTTGAAATTGGTTGCGCCGCTAGCTGCGTTCCTTCACCGTCCCCGTCGCGAGATAACCAGCGATCAACCGCGTCACCTGCGCCCGGCTTAGTCCCGTCATCTTCTGCACATATCCTCGCAGTAGCCCCTTGGCCGCTTTCGCCTGTTTCCAGTACTCCTGCTCACAAAGCGTACGGCTGAGCCAGGCATACACCTCCGCCCGTTCTACCCCTTCAAATCGCACCTCATCCGTTGCCTCTAAAAATGCCCGGACCTGCTCCAGGCTCAATCGTTCTCCGTTTTGCACGCTGACGTTCAATCCCTCAGCATGCGAAACTCAACCCTCCCTTCAGGCTCATTCTGCGTTAGAAACAAACCCGTCCTTCAGGCTCATCCTGCATTGGACAAGACTCTCCCTTCCCAAAACCGCTGTTCCTCTGTAAACTGAGGAGTTGCCGCGTCCGCCCAAATGACCCAGGAGCCGTCGACTCCCTTAATGCGGCAATATTACGCCGCCAAACAGCAGGTTCCGGGTACCCTCCTTCTCTTCCGCCTCGGTGATTTCTACGAACTCTTTTATGAAGACGCCGTCACCGCCGCCCGTGAACTGGAAATTACCCTCACCTCTCGCAACAAAGAGCGAGGCGATCCCGTACCCATGTGCGGAGTCCCCTATCACGCCGCTGACGGCTATATCGCCCGGCTAATCCAGCGCGGTTACCGGGTAGCCATCTGCGAGCAGATGGAAGAGGCAGGCCCAGGCAAAAAACTCGTTCGTCGCGAAGTCACGCGCGTGATCACGCCCGGTACCGCCACCGATTCCAACCTATTGCGCTCCCACGAGAACAACTATCTGGCGGCCGTCTTCTCTAAAAATCAGCGCTCGGGCCTAGCCTACGCCGATCTGTCGACCGGCGAGTTCCGCACCACCGAACTAACAGACGAAGAACTGATGCCGGCGCTGGAAACCCTCGGTATTCGTGAGGTGCTCCGCACTGAAGGGTTTCCGCTGGGGTGTACGTGTCTCGAAACGCCGCTCGATGCCTGGGTCTTCGGCGGCGATTACGCCGGTCGCCAAATCCTCGAAGTCTTCCATCTGCATTCGCTCGATGGCTGCGGCCTGAGCGACAAACCGCTTGCCGCGGCAGCCGCCGGAGCCGTGCTCCATTACCTGCGGGAAACGCAGAAGTCTGCCCTTACCCACTTAAACCCGCCCTCGTTTTACCAGCGCCAGGATCACATGGTTCTGGATTCGACTACGGTTCGCAATCTCGAACTGATAGATCCACTGTTTGCGGGCGAGAGCCGGGAAAGCACTCTCATCCACGTGCTCGATCAAACCTGCACTGGGATGGGTGGTCGGCTGTTGCGCCAAAGATTACTCCAGCCCTCCGGGCAACTCGCCGAAATTGAAGCCCGCCTCGACTCAGTCGCCGAACTCGCCGGAAAAGTCATCATCCGCGGGGAACTGCGCCACATTCTCGGATCGATTCAAGACCTCGAACGACTGCTCGCCAAGATCGCGCTCGGCACCGCCGGACCACGAGAGGTTCTTGCTCTCGGCAAATCGCTTGCTCAACTCCCCAGGCTGTCTCAGCTAAGTGCCCAGTTCGAAGCGCTGCTGCTTCGCCAGCCGGTCGAACTGGTCGCCGAGGTGCGCGAAAAGATCCTGACCGCCCTCTCTGACGAGCCGCCGGTTTCTTTAGCCGATGGCGGGACCATTCGCGACGGCTTCCACTCTGAGCTCGACGAATTGCGCGATATCCGCCGCAATAGCCGTCAGTACATCGCCGCTATCGAAACGCGGGAACGAAGCCAGACTGGCATTCAGTCACTCAAAATTCGTTTCAACAACGTCTTTGGCTACTACATCGAAATTTCCAAAGCCAACCGGCAATTGGTACCCGATTCCTACGAGAGAAAGCAAACGCTTGCGAATGCCGAGCGTTACACCACGCCTGAGCTGAAAGAGCTCGAGTCGAAAGTGCTCGATGCAGAGGACAAAATCCTCACGCTCGAGCGCGAACTTTTCCAGCAAGTCCGCGAATTCGCCGGACACCACGCCGCGCAAATCAAGTCAGCCGCCGCCACCGTCGCCGAACTGGATGTGGCCGCGTCACTGGCGCACGTAGCCGTCGAGAACCGCTATCACCGCCCCAAATTCACCGATTCCGGCGAGATGCGCATTGACGCCGGCCGCCACCCCGTCATCGAAAAACTCGCGGAACGCGACGCAACCCGGTTCGTTCCCAACGATCTCTACCTTCATTCCGCCCAGCAATATATTGCGGTCATCACGGGCCCAAATATGGGAGGCAAGTCCACCTACCTTCGGCAAGCAGCTTTAATCCTGATCCTGGCCCAGGTCGGTTCCTTCGTTCCCGCGGAAGCGGCGCTACTACCCCTCGTCGACCGGGTATATACCCGCATCGGTGCCGCCGACAACCTGGCCCGCGGTCGCTCCACCTTCATGATGGAGATGATTGAAGCGGCGGCTATCCTGAATACCGCCTCCTCTAACAGCTTTGTAGTACTCGACGAGATCGGCCGGGGCACCTCTACTTATGATGGTCTGGCACTGGCCTGGGCTGTCATTGAGTACATCCACGAGCATGTTCGAGCCAAAACTCTCTTCGCCACCCACTATCACGAGCTCACCAGGCTCGCTGAACAACTTTCTGCAATAAGAAATTTACGGGTCGCCGTGAAGGAGTCAAATGACCAGATCTTATTCATAAGAAAGGTCGAACCGGGTGCGGCGGACCGTAGTTACGGTATCGAAGTGGCCCGTTTAGCCGGCCTCCCCCTGCAAGTAATTCAGCGCGCGAGGTCCGTTTTATTGCATCATGAAGTAAGGGAACGCTCCGCTGGCGATGAGCTGGCTTCGAGTGAGGCAATCGCACCCCTACAGATTAAACTGTTCGAGCCCTTGAATCCGGGGCTCGCCGATCGAGTCCGGGGCTTACATATTGACGAGATCCGGCCGGTGGAAGCTTTGCAGATTCTGCACGAATTACAGCAAGAGTTGCTAAAGACATGAGAATAGCAGGCATTATGAGCGGGACTTCGCTCGACGGGATAGATGTAGCAATCATCGACATCACCGGTTCGGGCTTCAAGGCCAAGATTAACGTCTTGACCAGTCATTCGGTCCCTTATCCAAAGAAGATCCGTGAAGCGCTGCTGGCGGTTTCCAACGCCAGCACGATTACTGGAGACATCTCGAGACTGAATTTTCTTCTCGGCGAATTGTACGCTGAGGCACTCGAGGAAACGGCAGAGCGTGGCCAGATACCAATCGACACTATCAAGCTGATTGGTTGCCACGGTCAGACGATCTTCCACGAAGGCCAGGCGGCGCAATATCTGGGCAAGAGAGTGGCCAGTACTTTTCAAATAGGCGAATCGAGTGTGATCAGCGAGCGAACGGGAATCGATGTAATATCGAACTTCCGCGAGCGGGATATGGCCGCGGGCGGCAAGGGCGCGCCTCTGGTTCCCTATCTTGATTACATGCTGATCCGGCATCGTGGCCGGGGCAGGGTAGCCGTTAACATTGGCGGCATTGCCAATATCACGGCCATTCCGCCGAATACCAGCACTGATCGCGTGATCGCGTTCGATACCGGCCCAGGCAACATGGTGGTCGACCAGTTGGTCACTCGTATCACATCGGGCGGCTTAACCTACGACCGCGATGGCGCTATGGCCGCTACCGGTACGCCAGATCCTAAACTGCTCGCCAAACTTTTGCGGGACAAGTATTTTCGCGCCAAGCCGCCCAAAGCCGCTGGCCGTGAACAGTACGGAGTCGAGTTCGTTTCCAAACTGCTCGATACTGAATTGAGCAGCGAGGACCTGATCGCGACCGCTACGGCGTTAACTGCGGAAAGTATCGCGCTCGCCGTTCGAAACTTCGTATTGCCCGAGATGCGAGTCGATGAAGTCTTCGCTTCGGGCGGCGGCACGCACAATCCGACGCTGATGCGAATGCTCGATAAAGCCATGGGCGATATTCCTGTCAAGGATACGACCGAGGTCGGACTCGACGTCGATGCGAAGGAAGCAATCGCCTTTGCGGTGATGGCCTATGAGACGGCGCACGCCCGTCCATCGAACGTGCCGATGGCGACGGGCGCTAAACGTCATGTCATTTTGGGCAAAGTAACCCAGAATGGCAACGGCCACAACGGCAACTCAAACAGCAATGCCCATAATGGCGTCAGTGCACACAGCAACGGCCAGGTAGTTCCTTACCCGGCTAAAGCTTCGGGTCGCCCGAATAAGGTAAGCCGCCAACCGGTAGCGCCCAAAGCCAAAGCAGCAGCGCGGTAGAAACTCGGCACAAGAATACAAGGGCACATCCAGGCAACCGGATGTGCCTTTGTTCTTCACGTTAGTCCGCATGCGGGACTCCGCGATATGCTTAATGCTACGCGATTACAGGGAAGCTGAATCGAATGCAATTAAGTGATTTACAAGTGATGACGTTAGCTATTTCGGTAGCCGTTCCTATTTCGCTACTGATCTACTCGAATAGCCGAATCACAGACGCAAAAGAGACTCTTAGAGCTGAGATCCAGACCCTCAAGGTGGAACTGCAGGCTATGCGCGCAGAAATTAAGACGGCGATAGACAGGCTCGACACGTCACTAAAGATCCACGAACTCGAACATCATAAGTGACAGAAACCCCCCGCTAACCGTCACAATCGCAGCTTGACCATCGTTTCTCAAATGCGCACGTCGCCTTTGACGCGCGCATTTGAGAATGCTCCTTCCCGAAACGCTCATCCAAGACTTGCGTTACGCAGCGCGGATGATATACCGCAACGCTGGGTTTACAGCCGTCGCGGTCTTTGCCTTGGCAATCGGCATCGGGGTCAACACCGCAGTCTTCACCGCCTATAAAGCAATGGTTGCCCGGTCTCTTGATGCTCGTGATCCAGGCGAGATGGTCAATCTTGCGCTCATCCGCAATTCGGGCGCAACCGATTTCTCATTCAGCTATCCCGATTACCAGGCGTACCGGGATTCAGCCCATTCCTTCAGCGGCCTGATCGCCTTTAGCCCTGAGCACATGAGGCTCTCGGGGGTCAACGGCATCGTCAGCCCGCGCAGCTCGGCGGCTCGATCGGCGATCGGAAGCCTGGGCCTGCTTCCTTCCGGAACACGCAACGCGGAGTTCGCCTTCGTTTTCGTTGTCTCCGAAAACTACTTCCGGGTCCTCGGAGTCGCAGCCCTACGCGGCCGCACCTTTGAATCTGCCGGCATTCCCAGGCTGGTGGCCGCGCCCTCAGTGCTGATCAGTGAAAACTACTGGCGGAAGCGGTTTGCGAGCAATCCGACGGTGCTGGGAAAAACGATTCGCCTAAATGGCGCAGCTCTAACGATAATCGGCATTACGCCGCACGATTTCGTCGGCACCAGTGTGGCCGCACCTGATTTCTGGCTCCCCGTTAGCCTTGAGCCGCTAGTTCATGCGAACGGAAATTGGCTACGCGACCGTGAAAACAAGTGCTGCCGCCTGTTTGGCCGGCTCGCTTCCGGCGTCAGCATCGCCCAGGCGCGTGCGGAGATGACCATTCTGGCGGATCATCTCCGCACCCTGCACGATCCTCACTCCGACTCGGCTAAACCCGCCCCTGTACTCGTTTGGCCGGGTTCCCCATTCCCTCTCCCCTTGCCGGCGTATCCCGGACTGCGACTGGCCATTTTGCTCATCATGGCCGCTGCCGGTATGGTGCTGCTCGTCGCTTGCGCCAACGTAGCTAGCCTGCAAATGGCCCGTACCCGATCCCGCCAGGCTGAACTGCACACACGACTGTCTCTGGGAGCCACCCGGCGGCGCGTTATCCGGCAATTACTGACCGAAAGCGCTCTGCTTAGCCTGCTAGCAGGCGCCTTCGCGCTTCTGTTTACCTGGGCCTTGCTGAAAGTGGCCGTGACCCTGGCTGCCGGCGCGCTGCCTGCTGACGCGGGCACGTTCATTTTCGATGTGCGCCCCGACCTCGAAATCTTCGTCTATGTCTTCATCATTTCCCTGGTAGCCGGCATCCTTTTCGGGCTGGCGCCGGCGCTGGAAAGTTCCCGTTCCGCGCTCTCCTCCGGCCTCAGAGGCAGCACTTCGCCGGCTCGCACCCGACGTCTCCAGGACTTGCTCATCGTTGCGCAAGTTGGCCTGTCACTCGTGCTCATGATCGCCGGAAGCATGTTCGTGCGGGGCGCCATTCACGCCATCGAGATGGACACCGGCTATGACAGCAAGCACGTAATAGATCTCGCTTTACAGTTTCCCGAAGGATCAAAATACGGCCCCGACCACAAGCTTGCGCTCGTACGCGAGCTTCGCAGGCGCTTCGCTGACCTTCGCGGAGTCGCCGTCATCACCAGCGCCCAGCCGCCGGACGATAACTTTTATCGAACCGCCGCCGTCGCGCTTAACGGAGAGAAATCCTCAGCGCAAAACTTGCAGTCGATCCTCTACTACAGTTACGTTCAGGCAAACTACTTCCAGACGCTTAGCATTCCGCTATTCCTGGGCCGCGACTTTCAACCGCAAGCCGGCCAAAATGAGCATTCAATCATTCTGAGCGAATCAGCCGCCAAACAACTCTGGCCGGACGAGAATCCCATCGGCCGCATACTCCGTTTGGGTCCCACCGACGAAAAAATACATGATCGGACTGAGCTTCTTGCGGACGGGCCGGCCTACCAGGTCATCGGCGTCGCCCGCGACACACGAGGCGTTGAATTCGACGGCAGCGACTCCAGGCGCGTCTACCTGCCTTTGCCCGATGACCGGCTTCAAGCCCACCCCTTACTCATCCGTACCCAATCCGACCCGGGTCCGGTCATAAGAATGATCGATTCGGTCCTCTCGTCCACCGACCCCGACCTGGTCGCAACCGCTTCTACTCTCGATGAAAGGCTTCGCCAGACGGCATCGTTCATCACCTCGAGCCTGGCGGCCGGTATTGCGTCTACTGCCGGCTTATTCGGGCTTCTGCTCGCCTTGCTGGGAATATACGGCACGGTCAGCTATATCGTCGTCCTCCGCACCCGCGAAATCGGCATCCGCCTCGCGGTCGGCGCACAAAAGCGCGACATCCTTTCGCTCATCCTGCGCGAAAGCACACAGCCTGTGCTCGCTGGATTGCTTCTCGGAATGTTTCTCGCAGCGGGAGTCTCTTACCTGCTGCGTGGCATTTTCTATGGACTCCACGCCGTCGATCGCATCTCGTTCTGCGGTATGTCTCTGTTGTTTTTGTTGATCGCGCTGCTTGCCGCCTATCCGCCGTCGCGCCGAGCCATGCGCGTCGATCCCATGGTGGCGCTCAGATACGAATGAAGGGCTGGTCTGCATTCGTCGAGCCACTTAACTAACCCGGCTAAATAAGAGCACACCCTGGCTTTTCTTCGTACAGATGTTTTTGGTCCAGTTCCCGAATGAATGGATTGTCCGCCGCTCAGATGCAAAATAAAGCGCCCGCGAATGCACTTCGAAACTACTTGTGCCTGCTCTCGATCCGCAGCCTCTCAGCAAACCTGAAGGTGAATATCGCAAGCCAAGCGGTGCCTGAGACCATCACGGCCAGTGCAAGAATATCGCTCGCGACAAATTGACGCTGCACAAGCGAATGTTGCGACCAGATGGTGGGGACAAGCAACATGGCAAGGATCTCAATGCCACGAGACAGCAAAGCCCAGTCACAAATCCGCCAAAACGTTTGAGCTTGCGTCAGGTATCTACGCCAAATCACGGCGGCAAAAATCATCAATCCTAAGAACCACGCATGTAAGCCCTCTCGCATCAAACCCCGCGTGACAGGCCAACCGAGGTAAGCGTCAAAGAACAAAAACGGAATAACAAATACCAGTAAAACCCACCGCCGCGCCCGCCGCCACGCAACGTACATCAGCCGCATCAGGCAGAAAAAGAACGCGAGGCCAGCGCCGAAGGGTAGTGTATTCCAATATTGAAAGAAAAAAGGAATGACGGGCCGGGAATCACCACGGATCGAATGCAAACCCGGTTCGGTGCGATGAAACAGGAACAAATCGAAGGGTACGAGTGTAATGACAAAGGAGTGATATCGGTGCCAGAGCCAACCGGCAGCGGTCGGCGGGACCGCATCGCTCATGGTGAAAAATTGCAGGAATGCGCCTTGTTCGTAGTGCCCGTCATTCAGGATTCTCCAGAACAAAAGCCACACGGCAACGCCCCCGCCAAAGTACGCGCAGCGAAGAGCCCAGCGGGATAGCGTTGCGGTGTCGAAACTTTGCCGCTCGTCAGAAGCCGGGGGAACCAGAAACACCAGTGCCGCAATCGGCAGTACCCAGATGAGGGCGGACGGATGGCATAAATAGCCGAAACCGAGCACTAATCCGCTCAGCAGATAGCGCGCCTGAAAAATGAGATAAGCGGCTAGCAGGACGAACGATGCCGCCAGCAGTTTTGGCCAGGTGAAATAGATCTCGTGAACGACAAATGGCGAGGTTACCGCCAGGAGGAAAGCGAAAAACGCCCACTGTTCAGTCAAGAAAAGCTTGGCCAGGCCGTATACGGCCAACAAGCCGCACGCCAGCATGGCGATCATCGCGATCCGGTAGGCGCTGTATCCGTCCGGGTCGAAGACCACCCAACCTTCGACCGGTAAGCCCGCCGGCGGTTCCGCTGGGGACGCCAGAACGATCGGAGCCGCAGCCAAACCTGGAATGGGGCCACGAGAGGAAAAAGCCCAGCCTCCATTGAGTGTTTTCGCGAGCGGGCTATAGGGATCAATGCGTCGAGAGACAATTTGTATGGTGGCGAAAGGGAATTCGGGATCGCTTCTTTCGCCGACCTCGAGCGTGCGTGAGACGTAGCCCCCGAACAATTCTCCCGCGGGGCCAGGCGAGTATTCGGCCTTCGCTACCGCGATGGCAACCAGGACCACGACGACCAACAGAACGCGTCTTTCGGTTGCGTTCGTGAAGGTTGAGAGCGGCGCGCGAATAAAGCGATACAAGATGTAGAGCGATAGGATCCAGAGTCCAACGCGCGAGAGCAAGGCGGGAGAAACCTGGAACGGCCGGAACCAGACCGCTAAGCCAAGGAGCGCCAGGATGATCAGACCAGGAGCGGGAACCCAGATTAAGGACATGCGCTCGCAGCGGCCTGCGCGTTTTTGACGAACGATCAAGCCAGGCGCGAGAAACAGAACCAGCGAAGCGGCACACGCGAGCAGGACCAGACCGATCTGTTTGAACAGCTGTTTGGTCTTCATGCCGCGAATGACGAACGGCTCGGTGAAGGCCAGCCATCCTTGTGATCCCGTGGTGCCATCGACGGCTATCATCCTGAATTTCACCGGATCTTTTATGTGCTGCAAAGAAATTTTGGCGATTTGCCAGACTTCGCCGGGATCGTTCGAAATTACGGGGAGCCGCACGGTTGCATTACGAGCAGTTTGTACTTCGACAACCAATTGATTGCCTGGACTATCGGGATACCCGGCGACCGCGAGATAGAACTCGGCTTTGGCCGGGTACCAGGCCGAGCGAGCGGTGCCCACGTTCGCGAAAGAGCCCGGCCACGAGCCGTACCATTTCACCTCCTCGTCGAAGCGCAGCGGAAGCGCGACGCCATAGTGAGCGCCGGGAAAAAATCCTGTACCCGATAGCGCAGGCTCGCGCGGGTTAATCGAGCGCAATATGGAAACGTCTAAACGGAACCGTTGGACACGGGCGCAACTGCCGGACAGCAAAAATCCGATCGTGGCTACACACAGTCCGATCGCAACCGCATCCGCTCTACTAAACCTTTTCCCGCCAAGCTGAGCAGTCCTCCCGAGCATGTTAAACAGGGTCAAGTAGGGCGAAGATGCCGCTGAAGCGCTTCAACCATCGCCGTCACTCCGCCACTTCGCGCTCAGCATCCGCATCGATCAAGTGCAGAATAATCCGAAACGGCATCCCCGCCAGCTCCGGTTTATCCTCTACATCGCTCCTTAAATCGAGCAACGCGCGTTCCAGAATATACGTCTGCAACAACGTTTGCTGATCGGCGCGCGAGTTCGGCAGGTACGCCGCTCCGGCCGCATTTCTCCAGTAGCCGCGAATGAAAGCCGCCGTGACATGCGAGTACCAGAAACGCACTGCATCACGCAACTGACGCCGCGACAAAGCATCGTTCAAATCCCCTGAAGCGATCTGCCGCATCGTCGCTTGTGCCGCATAGCCAAACGAGACGACCATGCTGGCCA
Organism: Bryobacteraceae bacterium; assembly: GCA_965277435.1. GTDB lineage: Bacteria > Acidobacteriota > Terriglobia > Bryobacterales > Bryobacteraceae > Bog-105. Next base: position 2,101,946 of record OZ255821.1, read on the forward strand.
CATCGCGCAGCGGACAGCGTTTCAACCGGCGTTCGCTCACGTGTACATTCGGATCGCCTTCGAAATCGGAGATGACCACATCATCGTTTTGCACCAGCAGATGCCCCAGGTGCAGCCGTCCATGAAAGCGCGAACGCTCCGACGCAATGCGCTGCTCATACACTGCCTGCAGTTTTGATACGATCGCGCCTTCGTGCTCCAGAACTTTCGCGCCCAGCACGCGCACCTCTTCATCCATCTCCGAATAGCGTTGACGGATGAACTCCATGCGCCGGCCTACCAGCCCGATATAGCCGTGGTACAAGCCTTGCCGGTAGAAGTCGTTAAACGGTTCAGGAGAAAACGCTGGATTGTCGAACTGCGTCGAGAGAATGCGATGGAGCTGCGCCACGCGCATACCCATCTTCTCGGCCGAAGCCAAAAAGTCTCCGATCAGGTCGACTGCGATAGCAGGCGGATCAGCGAGCGCCACATCGAGCGTATAAACCTTTTCCGGAGACTGCTTTCGCAAATCCGCTTGCGTTACTTTTTCCTCTGAAACCCGGTCGATGAACTCGTTCATCTGACGCCGCGTTTCCTGCCACGCATTGCCCTCGTTAGGCACATATCCGTGCAAAATCGCAATCACGGTGGACTCGCCGGAACTCGTCTGATATTCCATGCACCCGGCGTACGACGTGGCATTGGCGAAAGGATGCTTCTCTGTCAGCAACTGTCCCATTTCCACGCCGGGATGAATGCCAGGCTCTATTTTTCTGAGCAGCTTTAAGACAAACCGATCACCAAACCGGATCGACGTATCAACTTCGGAAGACGGGAACACAGACGGTTCCAGATTCGGATGCGTAGAGCCCCACAACTTGCGGAATTCCCGGTTGCGTTGCGCCACCAGCTGACCGTTTTCCCCAATGAACTTTCGCCTCCGTGCGAAGGCTTCGATGAGCGCCGTACTAAAATCCTTATTCTGAATGGCGCTATAGAGCATGGCCTTTCCACCCGGCACACGCACTTCGGCCACGATCGAATCGGGATCATCCTCGCGCAAATTCTCCAGTTCGCCTTCCTGGCTAATCCCCAGAGGCACGACGAATACCTCCGGATCGCCGCTCGCATACTCGACCCGCACCAGCGCCAGGCGGAACCGCCCATCTCCGACCGACAGCGCCTCGGTGATCTGGATGGACCGTAATCGCCGGTCTTTCGAATGGAACCAGCTGCGCGTGCGCAGGAAGCGGGGCAAGACCGCCGCGATGCTCCCGCGAATGGCAGGATCCCAGATGTCTTTCAACGCGGGAATGCTCAGCAGCGGAATCGACTGCTGCCGCATCTCCGCGGTCGGCGCACTCACCGGCGTTGATACCTGCCGCGGCTCGAGCGCGAACCAGAAAAATGAATTTGGTCCGAGCGTTAACGGATAATAGCTCTCCCCGATCGTTGGAAAATCCGTGCGGCCGAATAGCTCTACCGGCGTATGTCCGTTGAACTTGTGCAGGTCGAGTTGTACAGCCTGGGCAAAGCGCGATAAGTTGGCCACCACCAGAATGACTTCTTCTTCATACCGGCGCAGGTAAGCGAGTACGCGCTGATTGCTCGGCAGCAGAAATTCGAGCGTGCCCCTTCCAAACGCCCGGTATTGCTTGCGCAGCTTGATCAATCTCTTGGTCCAGTTCAACAGCGAATTCGGATTCTCCTGCTGCGATTCCACATTGATCGCTTCGTAGTGATAAGCCGGATCGATGTTCACCGGTAGATACAACCGCTGGGGATTTGTGCTCGAGAATCCGGCGTTACGGTCCGGACTCCACTGCATCGGAGTGCGCACTCCATTTCGATCGCCGAGATAGACGTTGTCGCCCATGCCGATCTCGTCACCGTAGTAAATCACCGGTGTTCCCGGCATGGAGAACAGCAGCGCATTCATCACTTCAATGCGCGCACGATCGTTGCCGAGCAGCGGCGCCAGCCGCCGGCGAATGCCCAGGTTGATGCGCGCCCGCTGGTCAGAGGCGTACACACGATACATGTAGTCACGCTCTTCGTCCGTGACCATTTCGAGCGTCAGCTCGTCATGATTGCGAAGGAACATCGCCCACTGGCAGGTCTCCGGAATATCCGGCGTTCGTTTCAGAATCTCTACAATCGGCAGACGGTCTTCCAGCCGCAGCGCCATAAACAGCCGTGGCATCAGCGGGAAATGGAAGTTCATGTGGCACTCGTCGCCCTTGCCGAAATACGCTACCGCATCTTCCGGCCACATGTTGGCTTCCGAAAGAAGCATGCTTCCCGGATGAGTTGCGTCCAAATGCTGGCGCAACTCGCGCAAAAACGCGTGTGTCTCGGGAAGGTTCTCGCAGCTCGTGCCTTCCCGCTCGAACAGGTACGGAATTGCGTCCAGCCGGAATCCATCCACGCCCATGCCCGCCCAAAAGTCGAGCATATGCATCACAGCGCGCTGCACCAGCGGACTGTCGAAATTCAAATCTGGTTGATGCGAGTAGAAGCGATGCCAGAAATAAGCTTTCGCTACCGGATCCCAGCTCCAGTTCGACGGCTCAAAGTCTTTGAAGATGATGCGAGTGCCAGCATACTTGTTCGGATCGTCACTCCAAACGTAAAAATCGCGCCAGCGTGAACCTGGTTCGGCGGTCCGGGAACGCTGAAACCAGACGTGCTGATCGGACGTGTGGTTGATAACCAGCTCCGTGATTACCCGCAGCCCGCGGCGATGCGCCTCCCGCATAAAATGCTGGAAGTCGCGCAGCGTGCCATACGCCTGATGCACGCTGCGAAAATCGGAGATGTCGTAGCCGTCATCTTTCCAGGGCGATGGAAAAAACGGCAACAGCCAGATGGCCGTTACACCGAGATCCTCAAGATAATCGAGCTTCTCCGCCAGCCCCCGGAAGTCTCCCATCCCGTCCGCATTGCTGTCGTAAAATGCTCGAACATGTGCCTCATAGATGATTGCGTCTTTGTACCAGAGGGGTTCGTTATTGATTGTGCCGTTAGATTGCGAAGGCATTCGGTTCGCGCGATTTAATGGTACAAGACCTCTCGCGTTGTGCCCGATTTCGCCCCGCGCGTTAGCATTTGTCTTGGGATCATGCGCTTTGCCTTTCTGCTTTTCGCTTGCTTAACGGGGTTAATGGAAGCAGCAGACCTGCGGCTCGGCATCATCGGCGCCGACACTTCACACGTCCCTGCGTTTACCCAGGCCTTAAATGACCCGCAATCGGCCGACCACGTTCCCGGCGCGCGCATCGTCATGGCGTATCGCGGCGGCAGCCCGGATATCGAAGAGAGCGCCCGGCGAATCGATAAATTCACCGGCGAAATTGTGAATCGGTATCACGTGGAGCTGGTCTCTACCATTGCCGAAATGTGCCCTGCCGTTGATGGCTTGCTGCTCGAGAGCGTGGATGGCCGCGCTCATCTGAACCAGTTTCGCCAAGCCGCTCGTTGCGGTAAGCCCGTATTCGTCGACAAACCGCTCGCCGCCAGCCGTCCTGACGCCGAGGAGATCGCCCGCATCGGCCGCGACGCGAAGATACCCTGGTTCAGCGCCTCGACGCTGCGCTACAGCCCCCTGGAAGATCTGAGGAAGACCTCCATAGCCGCTGCCTTCGTCTGGGCGCCTGGTCCGAACGAACCTCACCAACCCCTCGCCCTCACCTGGTACGGCATCCATGGCGTGGAGATGCTCTACACGATTCTGGGTCCGGGCTGCCAGGCGGTGGGCCAGCTCACCAGCGCCGATTCCGACACCCTGACCGGCATCTGGAAAGACGGCCGGCAAGGCACCATTCACCTCCAGCGGCCCTATGGAAAATACGGCGCCATTGTCTTCCACCAGGACAAAAGCGTCGAGACAAAATTGGATGTCGAGGTCAGCTACGTTCCGCTCGTCAAACAAATTGTCGCCTTCATGCAAACCAAAACACCGCCCGTGCCCAATGCCGTGACCCTCGAAATGTTTGCTTTCATGGATGCCGCCCAACGGAGCAAAGCCTCACACGGCATCCTCACTCCGCTACAGCCGTAACGAGCCGTGTCCCGAATTGTTCTCAATCCTTTCGGCTCGTTCGGAGACCTTCACCCGTTCCTCGCCATTGCCATCGAGTTGCAGCGACGCGGTCACAAGGCTATCGTCGCCACCTCCGCCGTGTATCGCGAAAAAATTGAAGCTGAAGGCGTCGGGTTCGCACCCGTTCGGCCCGACGTAGGCACACTGATTGCTCGCCCCGACCTGATTGCCAAACTTTGGGATCGCCGGCTCGGCACCGAGCACCTGATCCGCGAAATACTCGCGCCGCATATCGAAGGCGCTTTCGAGGATCTGCGCACCGCCTGCCGGGGAGCCGACCTGCTGCTCACCCACACCGCGGGCTTTGCCGGTCCGATCGTGGCCGAAATCTTGCAACTGCGATGGTTGTCGACGGCTTTGCAGCCGTCCGTGTTTTTCTCGGCTTATGATCCGCCTGTGCTTGCCCCTGCCGAATGGCTGCGCCATCTCCAGCCACTCGGACAATGGCCTTTTCGATTAGCCCGGCGCTACGGGCGATTTGAAACGCGCCGCTGGCTCAAACCGATACTGGAGTTGCGTCGCCGTCTGGGTTTATCGAACTTCGCTAATCCGCTGTTCGAAGGTCAGTTCTCGCCGCAGGGTACGCTGGCTTTATTCTCCGGCCACTTCGCCAGACCGCAACCCGACTGGCCTGCCGGCACAATCACTACCGGCTTTATCTTCTACGACAAGCGTGGCGCAGGCTTCGGCTCTCGCTCACCTGCGGCCCTCGAGAGTTTTCTTGCCGCAGGCCCTGCTCCCATCGTATTTACGCTGGGCTCGTCCGCCGTCATGCACCCGGGTACTTTCTTTGGCGAAAGCATAGCCGCCGCGCAAGCCCTCGGCCAGCGAGCCGTCCTGCTCATCGGAGACTTAGCTCGTCAGCAAGCCCCAGCCCCTACTTCTCCGTCTATCTATATAACCGACTATGCGCCTTATTCAGAGCTGCTGCCGCGCGCGGCGCTCACTGTCCACCAGGGTGGCATCGGCACCACCGCGCAGGCTCTGCAAGCCGGCCGGCCTATGCTGATAGTTCCGTGGGCGCATGATCAACCCGACAATGCGGAGCGCCTGCGTCGCCTGAGTGTGTCTCTTACAATCAAACGCGACGAATACCGTTCCCGGAAAGTAGCTCCTTTAACTGAGCAGATCCTGAACAATTCGGCTTACGCCGAAAAAGCCAGGAATATTAGCCGGCAACTCTCCGTTGAAAATGGTCTGCGAAACGCCTGCGACGCGATCGAAAAAGCCGCGCGTTAAAAAAATCGTGCGGCCCAGATCTAACGTTTCTTACGCACTAAACGCCGCGCTTTTCGCACTACCGCCGGGGACGCCGCAAACGCTTCATTCGCTAAACCGTTTTGCTGATCGTTGTGAACCTTCAATGCACCTGCCGCCGGGCTGGCCGCTGTCGGACGTCCCACGTAGCGCAATTGCCGCCCCGTTCCGCCCGGATTGATAATCGCCTGTAATTGTTCTTCGACGAAATACCAGGCGCCCATATTTTCCGGTTCTTCCTGCACCCAGAACAACTCCGCCACTTCCGGATAACGGCGCAGAATATCCACCAGTCGCTGCAGCGGAAAGGGATACATCTGTTCCAGGCGAATGATCGCCACGTCGCTCCGTCCGAGTTCCTCGCGCTTGTTGACCAGGTCGTAATAAACTTTTCCCGAACAGAGGAGAATTCGTTTTACCTGACTGCCCACATACTGCGGATCCCCAATCACTTCCTGGAACGCACCGCTCGTCAGTTCTTCCAGTCGCGAAGTGGCCTTGTTATACCGCAGCAGAAACTTCGGCGTGAACACCACGAGCGGTTTGCGCAGTCCGCGACGATCACTGCCGCAGTGCATCTGCCGCCGCAGCAAATGAAAATACTGCGCGGGCGTGGTGCACTGGCAAACCTGAATATTGTCCTCCGCACACAGTTGCAGAAACCGCTCGATGCGCGCGCTCGAATGCTCCGGCCCCTGCCCTTCGAGCCCATGCGGCAGCAGCAGCACCAGGCCGCTCGGTTGATTCCACTTCGATTCGGCCGAGACCACGAATTGATCGATGATAATCTGCGCGCCGTTTACAAAATCACCGAACTGCGCTTCCCACAGCACGAGCGTGAGTGGATCGGCCACGCTGTATCCAAACTCGAAGCCCATCACCGCAAATTCGCTCAGCAGGCTGTTCACCGCCTCGAATTTTGCCTGTTTTGGGTCGAGGTGCTTAAGAGGGCAGTAGGGTTCACCGGTTTCATAATCGCTGAATTCCAGATGACGCTGCGTAAACGTTCCGCGCGTCACATCTTCGCCGCTCAGCCGCACCGGAGTTCCTTCTAGAGCCAGACTGCCAAATGCCAGCGTCTCCGCAAAACCCCAGTCAATCGGCGCGCCGCGCAGTACTTCCCGTCGCCGGTCGAGCAGTGACTTGAGCTTTGGATGCAGATTAAACTCTTCCGGCAGCGTCGTGCACTTTTCAATTACCTGCACCAGCGTGTTGTAGTCCGCTGCTGTTGAAGGACTCGGCTGAAACAGCGCCTCCGCCGGCACTTCCGCAAACTCTTCAATCGTGAACTCTTCGCGATTCTTCTTCGATTCGTCGTACGTCTCGTTGAGCCGGTTACGGACTTGGGCGCGGAGGCTGTCGATGTGATCCTGATCGGCGAATTTCTCCCGCACCAGCCGTTCCGCGTATTGCGTCAACACCGTCTGCGTATTCTTGATCTTGCGATACATCACCGGCTGCGTGTAACTCGGGTCGTCAGCTTCGTTGTGTCCTTGCCGCCGGTATCCGATAATGTCGATAACCACGTCTCGCTTAAATCGCTGCCGGAAATCGTACGCCAGTTGAGCCGCCCGCAAACACGCCTCAGGCTCATCCGCATTCACATGGAAAATAGGCGCCTGCACCGATAGCGCAATGTCCGTGCAGTAAATACTGCTGCGCCCGTCGAGCGGGTTGGTCGTAAAACCAATTTGATTGTTCGTAATAACGTGGATCGTGCCGCCCGTCGTGTAGCCATCCAGTTGCGACATCTGCAATACCTCGGCCACCACGCCCTGACCGATAAACGCCGCATCGCCGTGAATCAGAATAGGCAGCACCCGCTCCCGCTTTTCATCCCCGATTCGATCCTGCTTCGGACGTACCAGGCCTTCCACCACTGGATCCACCGCTTCCAGATGGCTGGGATTGAACGCCACCGAAACCAGAATTTCTTTGCCTTGCGTCGAGTGGTGAATGCCGCTCGCGCCCAGGTGATACTTCACATCGCCCGAACCCTGCACTGTATTCGGATCCGGCTGCCCTTCGAACTCCGAAAACACCTGCGTCATAGACTTGCCGACGACGTTTGCCAATACGTTCAACCGGCCGCGATGCGCCATGCCGATTACCGCTTCGTGCACGTTTTCATTCGCGCCGCGCTCCAGGATTTCATCGAGCGCTACGATCGTGCTCTCCAAACCTTCCAAGCCAAACCGCTTTTGCCCGACAAAGCGCGTCTGCAGAAAGTGTTCGAATTCTTCTGCCTGCACCAACCGGCTGAGAATGCGCCGCCGCACCGGATCTTCAATCTTCCACGCATTCATGGTGCCTTCCATGCGATCCTGCAGCCATTGCTTCTGTTGCGGATTCTGGATGTGCATGTACTCGATGCCGATCGAGCCGCAGTACGTCGTACGCAAACGGTCGAGGATCTCGCGCAGCGTCTCATATGGCTGCATGTACGAGCCGATTGCTCCACTAGGCGCTTTCACTGCCCCCGCTAAGAAGGGACGATCCAGATCCCAAATCGAAAGCCCGTAGCTCGCCGGGTCGAGTTCCGGATGATACGCAGGATCATTTCCTAGCGGATTGATATTCGCGAGTAAATGGCCGCGAATCCGGTAAGAATTAATCAGCTGAATGACCGCTGCTTCTTTGGCAATATCGGTGTTTGTAGCACCGGCGTTAAATTGTCCTGGAGTAATCTGTTGATCGGACTGCCAGCGCACCGGCATGTACGGAATGCGCAGGTCGCGAAAGACGCTTTCATAAAAACCGTCTTCGCCCATCAGCAACTGTTGCAGCGTGGCGAGAAACGTACCTGACTCCGCGCCCTGAATAATGCGGTGATCGTACGTGCAAGTAATCGTCAGCACCTTACTTAATCCGAGTAGCGCCTTCGTCTCGTGACTCGAAGCGGCGAACTCGGCTGGATAGTCGATCGCGCCCGTTGCGATGATGGCGCCTTGTCCCGGCATCAATCTCGGAATGGATCCCAGCGTTCCAACAGTCCCTGGATTGGTCAGCGAGATGGTGGTGCCTTCGAAATCGGAGACCTGCAGCTTGTTCGTGCGCGCCCTCGCCACAATGTCGTCGTAAGCCGCCACAAACTGCGCAAACGTCATGCCGTCGGCATTCTTTACGTTGGGCACTTTCAATGACCGCGAGCCATCTTTACCGGCCACGTCTACCGCCAGCCCAATGTTGATTTGGCTTCGCACAACGCGAAAGATCTCTCCGCCGTTCTCGGCGAACGCGTGGTTCAACGAAGGGTTCGACTTGACGGCTTTGACAATTGCCCAGGCGATCAAGTGCGTGAAGCTGAGCTTGCTGCGGCCTTGCCCCGTGCGTTGCTTGTTGATGATGTTGCGATTTTCTTCGACCACTCGAAACGGCACCTGCCGCTGCGAGGTAGCGACCGGTATCGAAAGACTCGCCGCCATGTTCTCCGCAATCCGCGCCGCGACACCGCGCAGCGGAATCAACTGATCGTTCGCCCCGACACTCTTGTTCTCCTGCTTGGCGGGTGTAGGAGGAGCCGCCTTCGCCACTTGCGTCGACTTTGCCTCTTGCGGCAGGGGCGCGGGCGGGACAGGATCATGCGGGGGAGGAACAGGCTGCGACGGCTCCCGCTGTGGGATCACCGGATCAGGATCACGTTCGGGCGGAGTCTGCGTCGGTGGCTCTCGCTCCGGTGGCATGCGCACCGGAGGCTCCTGGCGCGGCACGCTGGGCCCATACGGCGATTCGGCTGTCGCTGGTTCCGGCTCCGCCACGGCAGCAGCCGTCGGATTTTTCCCGAAGACCTCCGCGACCGCTCCGTTTTGTTTAACGCCATTCTCCTGAAAAAGGTGCGTCCATCCCTCGTCGACACTCTTCCGGTCGAATTGATACTGATGGTAAAGCTCATCTTCTAACCAGCTGTTAATTCCCAACGAGGGGTCTTTTCCTTGCGGCATGTCAGTAGTTACTTACGTGTTTGTATAGAGGAGGCAAGCATGCGGTTGCGAGATCCGCAGAATTTGTTTGCAACGGTGATTCCGTATCTTTATTGTAACGAAACACGCCCTTTTTGTTTGCGGTGGATCATAAAAGCACCTAAAAAGGTGCGATTTCTCGCACTTGCCACATGCTTGACATCACTAGCGACATCCAATCTCTAACAACTTTCCGCCGGCGATCAGGCGACTTCATAAAACAGCTTAAAAAAACCAAACGGCCTGTCGTGCTTACAGTGAAGGGTAAAGCAGCGGCCATCGTACAAGACGCAGGAGCTTATCAAAGACTGCTCGACATTGGAGCGCGCGCAGATGCAAGCGAAGGAATCCGGCAAGGCGTCGACGACGCGAGACAAGGAAAGGTGAGGCCCGCGAAGGAATTTTTTGCAGAATTCGAAACGCGGCATGGCTTACCTCGTTAAGATCACACCCCGCGCTGAAAGAGATCTTGCGCAACTCTACAAAACGATTGACGCCGCGGCTTCGGATACCGCACTAATCTGGTACAGGGGTTTTAAAGAAGCTGTCCTCAGCCTGGAAGAACAACCGAATCGTTGCCCTTTCACTCCCGAAAACAAACAGTTCAGGCATTTACTTTACGGCCGCTACCCGCATTTATCGTGTGATCTACCGCGTCCTTGATAAGCAGAGGGAAATTCAAGTGCTGCACATTCGCCATGGCGCCCGTCAGCCTTTCGATACGCCTGATCTTGGTTTGAACGCCACGACACGCGCTTACGAAAACCTTCGGGCTCTTCTCGGTAGCGAGCCCGAAGCGCAGGACGTCCCAAGACGTCGGGAAGAACCTTTGGTCAAACGCGGGGAGCCTGACGATCCCGATTGAAACTCGGCCCGGTTTTTCTTCCGAACGAAACACGCTGATTCTGTTTCGGAACCGGCGGGGAAGCTCCAGGTAAAGTGAGGTGGGTGCTTTAACCATGCAGAACCTCGATCGTCTTACAGACCGTATTGCCAGGTTAAATCCATCTCAACCGGCCGTCGTTGAGAAATTGATTGACAAGCTGGAATGCAGCCCTTCTCGGGTGGAGTTCACACTAGACCAAGTCATTGATGAATTTGAGCGAGAACACCCGGAACTCTTGCGCCTGCTTGCGCACTGAGCCGGTACTTGGCCGTGTCTGATCTCATGCGGATCAACAACCGCATGACTGAAAAGTGGGGCGGTCTTGCCGGAATCCGCGATTCTGCTCTGCTGGAATCGGCTTTGGCTCGACCTCAGACGGGATACTACCAGGACTTGATTGAAGAAGCTTCCGCACTGTGTGAAAGCCTGCTCCAAAACCATCCATTCGTTGATGGCAACAAACGCTCCCCATAGTGGCAACCGCTGTGTTTCTGCGTTGGAATGGTTACAAGCTAAAATTTGCGGATCGTGAAATGTACGACTGGTTAATGTCCGTTTATGATGAAGGCCGTGTGACAAAATCCGTTCTCGAAGTCTGGCTCCGGGACCATTGTGTCGAGACTTTGTAGCTGGGACTATCGTGATGCCGCCCTTGCAAACCATTCCATCGTAAACTGAAATTTCATGACCCTCGAAGAACTGGAAAGAGAGTACGTTACGCTCCGGCAGCAAGGTGAGGCTGTCAGGAGGTATCTTTGACGCGCCTCAAAAAAAGCGTGAATTAGACAAACTCGAAGTCGAGATCGGCGATCCCGATTTCTGGAACCACCCGGAGAAAAGCCAGCGCATCATGCAGCAGCGCAAGCGCCTGGAAGAAGCCATCGTGGATTCAAGCGTGGTTGCCTCCACCGCCTCCGATATCGACACCCTATTTGAACTCGCCCGCGAAGGCGAAAACGTCAACGGCGACATCGAGCGCGAAATGCGCGTCTTCGAAACCCGGCTCGAAAAACTCGAGACCGGCATGCTGCTCTCCGGTGAAAACGATGCTCGCGACGCGATCATCACCATTCATCCCGGCGCCGGCGGAACCGAATCGCAGGATTGGGCCGAGATGCTCCTGCGCCTCTATCTGCGCTGGGCCGAACGCCACGGCTTTCGATCCGAGATTACCGACCGTCTCGAAGGAGAAGGCGCCGGCATTAAGTCCGCCACCGTCGAGATCACCGGCGAAAATATCTATGGTCAGTTGCAATCAGAGGTAGGCGTGCACCGACTCGTGCGCATCTCACCCTTCGATGCCAACGCACGCCGGCACACCTCGTTCGCCTCTGTTTTCGTGTACCCGCTGATCGATGACGATATCAACATTGACATCAAACCCGATGACCTGAAGATCGACGTCTTTCGCGCCAGCGGCGCAGGAGGCCAGCATGTCAACCGCACCGAATCCGCCGTGCGTTTCACTCACTTGCCTACTGGCTTGGTGGTGCAATGCCAGAACGAGCGATCACAGCACAAGAACCGCGCCAGCGCCATGAAACAGATGCGCGCCAAACTCTACGAATACGAGATGGAGAAGAGACGCGTGGCCGACCAGAAGGTGGAAGACACCAAGCTCGGAATCAACTTCGGCAGCCAAATTCGCAGTTATGTGCTTGCGCCCTATCGCCTCATCAAAGATCACCGCACCAAACTGTCGATCGGCGATGTCGACCGCGTCCTTGACGGCGATATCGATTCCCTGGTTCATGCTTTCCTCGTCTGGCAAAAAACCGGCAAGACCGCCGGTGACAGCCAGGACGATTTGCCCGAGTAATGCGGTTCAATGATCGTTGAATCAAGTGCTGAGGCACTGCAGCGCGCCGGCCAGCTCATTCGCGCTGGCGGCCTCGTCGCGTTCCCGACCGAAACCGTCTACGGCCTCGGCGCGAACGCCCTGAACACTGCGGCCATCGAGCGGATTTATCAAGCCAAACAAAGACCGTACGCCAGCCCTTTGATCGTGCATGTGGCCGACGAGACAATGGCGCGCACCCTGACCGTCGATTGGCCGCCTCACGCCGATCTCTTAGCTAAAAACTTCTGGCCCGGTCCCCTCACCCTCATCCTCAAAAAATCAGATATCGTGCCCGATCTGGTCACCGCCGGTCTCGACTCGGTCGGCATACGCATCCCGGCCCACCCGGTAGCCCTCGCTCTGATCCGCGCCGCCGGTGTCCCTATTGCCGCGCCTAGCGCTAACCTGTTCACACAGGTCTCACCCACCACTGCCCGCCACGTGGAACAAAGCCTCGCCGGTCGCATCGACCTGATCCTCGACGGCGGTCCAACCACCGTCGGCATCGAATCAACCGTCGTAACGCTCCGCCGAAACCCACCGGCCATCTTGCGTCCCGGCATGATCTCGCTCGAAGAATTAGAGGCTGTCACTGGCCTCGAATGGGAACGTGAGATGGATCGGCCGCATGTGGTCGGCGAACCGGCCGAAGCACCGGGCCAGCAAGCCAAACACTATGCGCCACGAACGCCATTCTTCGTCCTTTCCGAAGGCGTCACCCGGCGTGCCGGACATGGACACGTTATTTCCATGCCCAATCATCCCGGCGAATACGCACGCCTGCTGTACGCCCGCCTTCGAGAGGCCGATGCGGAAGGTTGGGATTGGATTGCCGTAGAGAAGCCGCCCGAAATGCCCGAGTGGTCCGCCATCTGGGACCGCCTGAAGCGCGCGAGTTCCTCTTAAGCGCTAACCAGATCGAAAGCTTTTCGGTGATCGCTCAAAAATTGCGCGAGCCCTTTTTCGGTAAGCGGATGATGGAACAACTGCTCGAGCACTTTATACGTCAACGTGCAAATATGTACGCCCGCCTTCGCCGCATCGATCACCTGCCGGGGACCGCGAATCGAAGCTGCCAGGATTTGCGTCTTGAAACCATAGTTCGCATAAATCTGCACGATGTCGGCCAGCAGTTCTTCCCCCGGCCAGCCGATATCGTCCACTCTTCCGACAAACGGGCTCACGATGTAAGCCCCGGACTTCGCTGCAAGCAAAGCCTGTGCCGCGCTAAAGCACAGCGTTACGTTTACCCGAATGCCTTCTTTCGAAAGCACTGAAGCCGCTTTGATACCCTCTTCCACCAGCGGCACTTTCACTACCACGTTCTTGTGAATACGCGCCAGGTTACGCCCTTCCCGAATCATCTCTGCCGCCTGCAACGAGACAACCTCGGCGCTCACATCGCCCTCGATCACATCGCAAATGCGCGCGATCTGCTCTTCAATCGGAACACCTTCTTTGGCAATCAGGCTGGGGTTGGTGGTGACGCCATCCAGAATGCCCCACGCAGACGCTTGTTTCAGCTCTTCTAAATTGGCTGAATCGAGGAAAAACTTCATGCAACAGGTATCGGTAGCTCGATAGTAACACCGGGTACGATCTTAAGAGTGCCACCACCGCCTCCTGCATTGAGGATCGTCGCGGCGGAAGAGAAAGATGTTCCGCTAATCCTAAACTTTATTCGCCAGCTGGCCGAATATGAAAAGCTTTCTCACGAAGTCGTTGCCGAACCCAATACGCTGCGCGAACATCTCTTCGGAGCCCATCGGTGCGCCGAAGTAGTGCTGGCCTATCTGGACAATCGCGCCGTCGGATTCGCGCTCTTCTACACCACTTTTTCCACCTTCTTGAGCCGCCCCGGTCTCTACCTGGAAGACTTGTTCGTGAATCCTGAGGCTCGCGGCCAGGGCATCGGCAAAGCGCTGCTGCAGCACCTTACGCGCTTAACGGCGGAGCGTAATTACGGACGTCTCGAGTGGGCAGTCCTCGACTGGAACCAACCCGCCATCGATTTTTATAAAAGCATGGGCGCGAAACCCTTGGAGGATTGGACCACCTTCCGGCTCAATCCATGACCATCGTCAACGCGCCTCTGTCCCACTACACCCGCTTTGCCATCGGCGGACCTGCGGACCACTTAATCGATACCGACAACGAGAGCGCCTTTGTCGACGCCCTCCAATCCGTCAACCAGACAAAAGTCCCTCACCTCGTCATCGGAGGCGGAACAAACCTGGTAGTTTCCGACGAAGGCTTTCGCGGCACCGTGCTGCGCTACACCGGAGCCTCCATCGAACGCCATGGTATGCACCTCACCGTGCAAGCAGGCGCAGTCTTGCAGGACGTAGTAGATGCCAGCATCGCCGCCGGTTTCGAGGGAATCGCTACCATGACCGGCATCCCTGGCTATCTCGGCGGCGCTGTCTATGGCAACGCCGGCGCCTATGGAAATTCCATCGAAAACGTGATCGAACACGTACGCGTCTTCGCGGATGGCCGGGTAATCGAAATGAACCGCGCCGAATGCCGGTTCGCCTATCGCGAAAGCCTGTTCAAAAAGCAAAAGGAATGGGTGATCCTCGCTGCCGACTTGTCCTTTACAGAAGGTGACCGCCAACTCCTGGCTGAATCCGCCCACAAAATACGCGCGATGCGCGATGCCAAATATCCGCCCGCTATGAAATGCGCAGGCAGCATTTTCAAGAACATCCTCATCGCCAATTTGCCTGCTGCAACGGCTGCCCAGGTTCCGCCCGAACTGGTGCGCGGCGGCAAGATCCCCTCTGCTTGGTTTCTCGAACAGGCAGGCGCGAAAGGATTGCGTCTTGGCGATATTCAGGTGGCCGAGTATCATGCCAACCTGATCTACAACGATGGAGCAGGCACCGCGCGCGACCTCGTAGCGCTCATTGCCCAACTCAAAGAACGCGTGCAGAATCGATTCGGATTCGAACTGGAAGAAGAGGTCCAATATGTCGGCTTCAACGCTCCGTAGGGTAGGCTTTAGCCTGCCGGCACTCTGCGCATCTTTGTGGCTCCTAACAGCTGCACAGGAGCCCGTCACCCTCGTTCTGATCAACGCAAAGGTTTGGACGGAAAATCCTCAACAGCCCGAAGCCGAAGCGATAGCTATCTCGGGTCATCGCATCATCGCCGTCGGCACGAACTCTGAAATCGAAACGCTTCGAACCGCCGCCACTCGCACCATCGATCTTGCAGGCCGGCGAGTCCTCCCCGGCTTCAACGACGCCCACGTTCATTTCTACGATGGCGGCGCAAGCCTCGCCGGACCGCAGCTCCGCTCTTCTAAAACCAAAGAAGAGTTCCGCGACACTCTCGCCGCTTTTATCCAGCATCAGCCGGCCGGTCGCTGGGTTCAGGGCGGCAACTGGGATCACGAAAACTGGTTTCCTGCCACGCTGCCCACTCATCAAGTAATCGATGCCGTCAGTTCCAGCAACCCGGTCTTCGTCAACCGGCTCGATGGACACATGGCGCTCGCGAATTCCCTGGCACTCCACCTCGCCGGTATCGATAAGAACACGAAAGACGTGCCGGGCGGCGTCATCGAGCGCGATCCACAAGGCAATCCCACCGGCATTTTGAAGGACGCCGCGCAGGGTCTCGTCACCCGCGTCATCCCGCCTCCCGCGGCCGATCAAATCCGCACCGCCATTCGAGCCGCCCAAACCTACGCGAATGCGCAAGGCGTCACCAGCGTTCAGGACATGTCCGCCGCTCCCAACGTCTTTCGCGTCTATCAGGAAATGCTACACGCCGGCGAGTTGAACGTCCGCGTCTCCGGTCACCAGCCGCTACCAGCCTGGCGCAATCTCGCCAACATCGGGTTGATCGCCGATTTCGGCGGTCCGCAACTGCACATGGGCGGCCTCAAAGGATTTGCCGACGGCTCCTTAGGTTCCACCACTGCCCTACTGTTCGCACCCTATCTCGATGCGCCCAGTACCAGCGGCATTCCCAGTGCCGAGCTGGCGAATCCCAAACAGATGCTGAGCGACATCGAGCAAGCCGATGCCGCGCACTTGCAGATCGCCATTCACGCCATCGGCGATAAAGCCAACCACACCATTCTCGACTTCTACGAGCAGGTGGAACGGCAACATGGCGAACGCGACCGCCGCTCTCGCATCGAACATGCTCAACACCTGACTCGCTCCGATATCCCGCGCTTCGGCCAGCTGCACGTGATCGCTTCCATGCAGCCCTATCATCTGATCGACGACGGCCGCTGGGCCGAAAAACGCATTGGGCCTGAGCGCGCCCAAACGGCATACGCCTTCCGTTCCCTTCTCGATTCCGGCGCGACTCTCGCCTTCGGATCCGATTGGGATGTTGCGCCGATGACTCCACTCATGGGCATCTATGCCGCCGCCACCCGTCGCACGCTCGATGGCAAACACCCAGCAGGCTGGATACCCGCACAGAAGATCACCGTCAAGGAAGCCATTCACGCCTACACGATGGGTTCCGCCTATGCGAGCTTTGACGAAAAAATAAAAGGTTCCATCGAACCCGGCAAGCTGGCCGATTTCGTCGTCCTCTCGGATGACATCCTCGCTATCGATCCGGTGAAGATCGCCGACACGAAAGTCTACTTGACTGTGTTCGACGGCCGAGTGGTCACGCAACCTTAAAATTTGCGCAGATGCACTTCCCCGTCGTTCAGAATGTTTCTGATGCGCGGCGACACCAGCGCCTCCAGTTCCCGCGCGCGCGACTCCTTCAAGCGAGTCGGGGCCGCCGCCAGTTCCTCGCCCAGCAACCCCGGATGACACATGAACTCTGTCAGACCGTCTTGCAATTGCGATAACGCCAGTGCAAAATTCTCTTCCGTAAGCGACCCGGTCAAGTGAAAACCCAGAAAATGATCCGTCACTTTCACTCCCTGCTCACGTGCCATACTGCGATAAAACTTTCCCGCGAGAGTAGGCCGGAAGCCAAGAAATTGAACAGTCCTATCCAGCGGCAAACGCACGTACGGGACGCGGAACTCTCGCGCCAGCCGCACCACCGCGCGATAAACAGCCGGCACAAGATGTGTGTGCTTATGCGTGTCCAGATGCGTGGGCGTAATACCGGCCCTTGCCATCTTCTCGATCTGCAAACGCAATTCTGCATAAACATCCAACGAGCGCGTTGCCAAAGCCGTCAATAAATACCGGGGACTGGCCGGAAGCAACTCGCCGGTGAGCAAAGAACGTCCCTTTACCAGCACCAGGTGCGCTCCGACTCCGAGCCGCGGATTGTCTTGCGCCAGTTCCACCGCGTGGTCGAAAGCCGCGCCATTCGCCATCAGTGTCGCCGACGTCAGAACACCCTCGCGGTGCGCTTGTACGATTCCCGCATTCACATCGCGCGTAAACCCGAAATCATCCGCGTTGATAATTAGCGACTTCAAAACTCACTTGAACCAAGCCCGAACTTCCTCAAAAGATATGCAGCTTGATGCTCAGGAACTTCTTCGGATTGGCCCGGAAGTCCTGCAGCGCACCATGCAGTTCCCGCAGCGTCCCCGTCGTTTCGTCGTAGAGTTGAGGATTCACCAGTAACTGCCCGATCGTCCCTTGCCCGGAATTCATTTTGTCGAGTGTGAGATTTACTTTGTCCAGCGACGTGGAAACCTGTTTCGCGATCTTGTCGCTCCTCAATAACTGTCCCGCCGTTCCCTTCCCGGCGTTCAGATCGCTCAAAATAGAATTCAACTGCCCGATAGCGTTATCCAGGTCGTTGTACATCTTGGGATCTTTCAGAATCAGCCCGGCCGTGCCTTTCCCGTTCTGTAGATCCTGTGTGACCTGGTCGATACGATTTACCACCGTCTGTATCTGCCCGTAAAGCGCATTGTCATTAATCAAATGCCCGATGGTCCCGGTCTTTGAATTAAGCGTGGTAACCAGTAGCTGAACCTGGCTCACCGTCGCGGTCAGACTGTTATAGAGCGTCTGATCCACTAACAACTTACCGATTGTTCCTTTGCCGTTCTCTACGTCGCCGACAATTGTTTGTACTTTTTCGAGAATCGCCTGCAGCGAATCAATGACCCCAAAACCCTGCGCCACCAAAGCATCGAATTGCTTGGTATCCGCCGATTTCACAAAGGCATTCGGCTGGATCGTATCTGTATGTGTTCCCTTGTTGACCTGCAAAAACTTAGTGCTTCCCAGCAGGTTATCGGATGAAATGGTCGCAATCGAGTCTGAAGGAATCTGTTTCAGCATGTCCTCTGTTACATGGAAATCGATCTTGATCACCCGTGACGGATTGGTCTCGCCCGAAAGCGCCACCTTATCCACCTTGCCGGCCTGAATGCCGTTTATCCGCACCGGCGCGCCATTTGCTAGCCCCGAGGCGTCCGACGTGTACACATGCAAAGGAATGTCTTTCTGAAACCAATGCATGTTACCCGTCAGCAGGAACACGAGTAATGCGATACAAGCCAGGGCGACAATGCCCAGAATGCCTACCTTTAATTGCGCGAAACTTACTTTATCTTTGCTGGGCATAGTTACTCGTGCCGGATGAATTTCTTAACATAATCATCCTGTGAGCTTTCCATTTCTTTACGAGTTCCTTGAAACACGATGGAGCCGTCTTTCATAACAATGAACTTGGTGCGGGCGCATTTGGGATGCTCCTCATTGATAGCCACGAGTTCCTCCTGAGCATCATCCCAGCGGTACCCCGCCATGATTTCCCCATCCTGGTAACGATGCGTCACAATCAGCGATGTACTGTTGCGAACATCACGCTCTTTGGCAACCAGTGACATGATCGTGTTTGCTGTAATCGGGTCGAGGCCCGCTGTCGGCGAATCGTAGAGAATCAGCGGCGGCTCGGTCACGATCGCGCGCGCAATGCCGACTCGCCGGCGCATACCGCCCGAAATCGAGCTGGGAAAATTATCGAATGTCCTTTCGAGTTCCACGAACCGCAGCGCATCGCGCACCCTCTCGTCCGCTTGCTCCGCGCCCCCGTCCTGTTTGTGAGTTCCGTCCTTGCCATCACTCTGCTGGTTGAGCAGCGGATACTCCACGTTCTCACCAACCGTCAACGAGTCGAATAGTCCGCCCTCCTGAAACAAAAATCCCGCTCGGCTCCGCAGCGCATACAACCTGGTCTCTCCCAGCGATCGCACGTCCTCCCCGAACAAGCGAATCTTTCCCTCATCCACCGGAATCAACCCGATCACCGCTTTCAGAAGCGTCGTCTTTCCTGCGCCCGCCTGTCCAAATATCACGCGCGTCTCACCCGGCCGCAACGTAAGTGAAATATCGCGCAGCGCCCACGTCTTCCCGTATTTGAGACTTACTTTTTCGAACTCGAGAACGGCTTCTTGCGGCATAAGCTTCTACAAATTCACGAAGATCTTATCGATCAGAAACGTCACAACAAATATCCAGATGGAAGCGGACACAACCGCTTGCGTTGTCGCCCGGCCCACGCCTTGTGTTCCGCCCGTAGTCTCCAGGCCGTAGTAACAACCAATTAATGAGATGAGGATACCGAATAAAAGAGGTTTGATCAGTCCCTGCGCCAAATCGTTCAGCACCAGCGCCTGGTAAGAGGTTGTCCAGTATTGCCCCGCGGTGATGATATGCAGTAGCGGCACCGCTACTAGATAAGCACCGAATAACCCGATCGCATCTGCTAGCACGGTCAACAGCGGCAGCATCACGGCAGTGGCAGTCAACCGCGGCGTCACCAGCTTTTGCACGGGATCCGTTCCCAAGGCACGCATCGCGTCGATCTGTTCCGTAACTTGCATCGATCCGAGTTCGCTCGCGATCCCAGAAGCGTTGCGGCCCGCCACCAGCAGCGCAGTTAACACCGGACCCAGTTCGCGCACCAGAGTAAGCGCCACAATCGCTCCTACCTGGCTCCCGGCCCCATACGTATTCAGCGCGCGCGCCATCTGTAAAGCGATAATCGCACCGCTGAAAAAACCGGTTAAGAGAACAATCGGCAGGCTTCCCACGCCGATGCTGTCCATTTGAAGGATGACATCGGCGTAGTAATGCGGACGTCTGAATATGTTGAGAAAAGCGCGAAAGGAAAGTAAAAGGAAGTCCTGAAACGACCCAATCCAAGTCTTCAGGAAGTTGACCAATCAGGAGCTCCCGCCGGTGGCCTCGCACTCATGGACCGATGCTAGCATAGCTGGCAAGCTTGTCCAGCAGACCTTCCGCGCGGCCCTCAGCCTTCAATAAACAACATCGGCAGGCCCCGATTTTTCGCTCGTATTGCCCTTCTGATCCGTCGCGCTTACCGCATAGCGGTACGTCTTTCCGTGTTCCACCGCCCGGTCGCTGAAGGTAGGCACGCTCAGAAGATCGCCCACTTGTACCGGTGGTCCGCCGTTCACCGATCGATACAGCAGATAACCTTTTAAATCGGACTCGGGACTCCGCTGCCACGAGACTTCAATCGAATTAGGCGCCGCCAGCGCCGTCAACCCAGTCGGCACGGACGGCGCATATGTATCACTTGTCGTAATCGGCGCCGTCAGCGAAGCCAGGCTCTCGGCCGAGCCCTGCGTCGCCACCACCGTATACGTATACGGCGTTTCATACTGCGAACTCGTATCCACATACTCAGCCGATTTCGATGTGCCTACCAGCGAAGGCGCATTATCGCCCTTGGCTTGCCGGAACACCTGATATTCCGCCGCGCCCTCGACAGCGTTCCACGTCACAGCCACGCCCTGAGCCGTCGATTTCACCCGCACCACCGGCGGCGCGAGCGGCGGCGCCACATCCACCACTACCCGGTTTGACCAGGCCGAATAGTGATCGTTCTTCTTCATCGACGTCCGCACCGCAATCGCCACTCGCTTGCCCACCCAGTCCTTCGCGGCTAACGTCTTAGTTACTTGGGACGGCAGCGGGTTATCGCGTTCCGTGGCCGCTGGCGGCGTCAGTTCATACGCTGTCGCTCCGCCGGCCCAACGCCCAAAATCAAACGGCGGCGCATATGTGCCAATTCTCAGATCCAGATGGGAAAGCTGCACCACCGCCAGGTTGTCCGTCGTCTGGTTCGGCGTGCTGAACGTGATCACAAGTTGCTCGCCCCTTTCCCTCGCCACCAGGTTTACGACGGCTTGTGGTAGCTCCGGCGATGGAGGCAGAACCGGTCCCACGTACCCGCATCCGGCCAAACTTACCGCCAAGCCTGCCGTCAGCCAGGCGCACAGCCGCACTATAAGATGTACCGGCTGAGATCCTGATCCTTCACAATCTCACTCAACTGCTTCTTCACGTAAACTGCGTCGATCTTCTGGTTCTTGCGCTTGAGGTCCGGCCCTTCGAACGAAATCTCTTCGAGCAGCTTCTCCATAATTGTGTGAAGCCGGCGCGCCCCGATATTTTCCGACGATTCATTCACCTGCGCCGCGATCCGCGCAATCTCGATCAGCGCATCGTCCGTGAAGCTAAGCTTAATGCCCTCCGTATCGAGTAACGCCGTGTACTGCTTAACCAACGCCGATTTAGGCTCCTTCAAAATACGTATGAAGTCCGCCTCGGTCAGCGTCTTCAGCTCGACGCGAATCGGAAAACGTCCCTGCAATTCAGGAATCAGATCGGAAGGCTTCGAAACGTGAAATGCCCCAGCCGCCACGAAGAGTATGTGATCCGTCCGCACAAACCCATGGCGCGTGTTCACAGTCGTCCCTTCCACAATCGGCAGAATGTCGCGTTGCACGCCTTCCCGGCTTACATCCGGTCCATGGCCGCCTTCTCGCCCGGCGATCTTGTCAATTTCATCCAGAAAGACGATGCCGTTCCGCTCCACGCGTTCGAGCGCGATCCGCGTCACCTGGTCCATGTCCACCAACTTCTGCTCTTCTTCCTGAATCAGGTACTCCAATGCTTCCGACACCCGCATATTGCGTTTCTTGGTGCGCGGCCCGAACAAGCCTGGGATCACGTCCTTTAGATTGATGTCCATCTCTTCCACGTTGCCGTTGGTCGAGAGCTCAAAGGTGGGACCGCGCTCCTTCACGTCCACTTCCACCATGCGGTCATCCAGCTTGCCCGCCCGCAATTTCTCGCGCAGCTTTTCACGCGTGCGCTCCACGCTTTCCGCCGATTCAGGCTGCGGCGGCATCAGCAAATCGAGCAGCCGCTCCTCAGCCTGCTGCTCAGCCCGATCCGCCACCTGCTCCAGTCGCTCCTCGCGCACCATATCAATCGATATATCCACTAAGTCGCGAATCATCGATTCCACATCTCGCCCTACGTAACCCACTTCCGTGAACTTACTCGCTTCTACTTTCAGAAACGGCGAGTTAGCCAGCTTGGCCAGCCGCCGGGCAATTTCCGTCT
Source organism: Bryobacteraceae bacterium (assembly GCA_965277435.1). Classification (GTDB taxonomy): domain Bacteria; phylum Acidobacteriota; class Terriglobia; order Bryobacterales; family Bryobacteraceae; genus Bog-105. The sequence continues at coordinate 2,124,315 of OZ255821.1, forward strand.
TACCCACGCCCGTCGGCCCAATCATCAAAATATTTTTCGGCATCACCTCTTCCGCCATCTCAGGCTCGAGTTTCTGCCGCCGCACGCGGTTTCGCAACGCAATCGCCACCGATTTCTTCGCGTCCGCCTGCCCCACCACATGCTTGTCTAACTCCGTTACAATTTCACGCGGAGTTAGTTCATCCAGTAACGGTGTCTCATCAGAGGATTGTTGCGGAAGATAAATCACCATCTACGTCAACTCCTCATAAGTAACGTTCGCGTTTGTATAAATACAAACATCGCCCGCTATCTTCATTGCTCTCTCCGCGATCTCACGCGCCGGTAGTTCCGTGTTTTCCAGCAGCGCCAGTGCCGCCGACTTCGCAAACGATCCACCCGACCCGATGGCCGCAATCGCCGCGTCCGGTTCAATCACATCGCCCGTCCCGCTCACAATATAAATATCTTTCGTGTCCGCCACCAGCAAAAGAGCTTCCAGATGCCGGAGCATGCGGTCAGTTCGCCACTCTTTCGCTAACTCGACCACGCTGCGCGGCAGATTTCCGCTGTACTGCTCGAGTTTCGCCTCCAGGCGCGCAAACAAAGCAAACGCATCGGCCGTCGCGCCCGCAAATCCGGAGATAATCTTCCCTCCAAACAGGCGTCGCAGCTTCTTCGCCCCACCTTTTAAAATCTCACTTCCCATCGTCACCTGGCCGTCGCCGGCCAACACCACCACCCCGTTTCGCCGCACGCACAGGATCGTCGTCGAACGGATTTTTTCACTCATTTAGATACGCAAACCAACTTGAAATAGAAAATGCCGCCAGTCCCTTGACTCAGCCGCATGGCACCTTCATTTCAGCACAGGGTTCGCAGTTACCCCTCCCAAACCGGTGCGAGAACGACACGCCTTTCACCCCTCCCCCTCTAAAAGCGTGGTCATTAAACCACACCACAGTCCAGCAACCCTCCTCGAATCAATGCATTACAAACGGTCTTGCTATGCTTCTAAGGAATACTCACGTTCACAGAATGCACTCTCAGACGACCATTCGCCAGCCCGTAGAAACCGAGGGCATTGGTCTTCACCACGGAGCTCCCGTTCACCTCAGGATCCTACCCGCCCCGCCTAACACCGGCATCGTCTTTATCCGCACCGACCTCGACAACACCCGCATCCGAGCCAGCTGGAAGCTGGTCGAACGCGTTAGCTACGCCACCAGCCTGATGCATCCTAAGGGCATCTTCATCTCCACCACCGAGCACCTGCTCAGCGTCCTCTACAGCATGAGTATCGATAATGCCTTCATTGAACTCGACAACCTCGAGTTGCCGATCCTCGATGGCAGCGGACTCCCCTTTGTTCAACTGCTCGCCGCCGCCGGACGTCAGGAGTCCGGCCGCCCTCGCCGCTACCTGCGCATCCTGAAACCCGTCACCGTCGAAGCAGGTGGCAAAAGCGTCACCATCTACCCCAGCGACCGTTTCCAGCTGCGCTGCCAAAATTTCTTCAACCATCCGCTGGTCGGCGAACAAACTCTCGAACTCGACGTCACCCCGGAGGTCTACGCTCGCGAAATCTCTCCGGCCCGCACCTTTGGCTTCGAATATGAACTCGATCAGATGCGCGACATGGGTCTCATTCGCGGCGCAACACTCGAAAATGCCGTCTGCTTCACCCGCGATAGTGTCGCCAACCCCGGTGGCCTGCGTTTCGCCGACGAATGCTGCCGCCACAAAGCATTGGATCTGCTTGGGGATCTCGCGCTTATCGGCAAACCTCTCTTAGGCTGCGTTGTCGCCGAAAAAGCCGGCCACGCCATGCACGTTGCTCTCGTCAAAAAGCTCATGTCCGACCCCTCCTTCTACGAAATCACCACGCTCCACAGAAGTTCCGGCGCAGTCGCCTAAGCTTATTGCTTGCGGGCGATACCACATCTTGTTACCCTCTTCCGGCTTCTCTGCTCGCCCCTAATCGCCTGGCTATTGATCGCCAGCCACTTCCGCTTTGCCCTCGTCTTCATCTTGCTCGCCGGCATCAGCGACTGGCTCGATGGCTGGGCCGCCCGCCAGCTCGATGCCGCCGGCCACCTCGGCGTCATTCTCGATCCGCTCGCCGACAAAATCCTGCTCGTCACCTTATTCGTCGTTCTCGGCTTCCTGCGCCTGATTCCCCTCTGGATGTTCGCCCTCGTCATCGGCCGCGACCTCGTCATCGTCGTCGGCGCCTTCCTCGTCCGCACCCTCCGGGGCGTCAAGAAATTCCTGCCCACTATGCTCGGCAAAGTCAGCACCTTCTTTCAAATTGTTCTTGTCCTCCTAACCGTCTCCTTCGCCGCCTTCCCCTATACACTTCTTTTCTGGCTCAACTTCACCGCCCTCGTCCTCAGCGCCCTTTTCACCTTTTTAAGCGGCGCCGACTACATCCGAATTGGCATCCAAATGGCCCGCCGCCGCCACCCCTCCACCCCTCCCCTCCCTATTTCCTGACCTCCTCTTGAAAACTTTGCAGCACAACGGATGCGCGATCTAGTGAAATCGCGCACGACGCCCCAAATCGGCTGTGCGCTCGGCCCAAGTCCGCAGAATTTCCTCTTTCGTCTGACGGCGCGGGATCGCGGCCTGACTCGCTTCCAACCTTTTCCAAAACTTGCATTGACGCCGCCGAAACCCGGGAGTAGCCTTGAATCATGGAGTCGAGCGTCGAGATCTTCGTGGCCTCCCGTCTGTATGCCCGGGTCGCCTGGGCTGCCCTCGCTGGGGTGCTCGTCTCCGTCTTATGCGGTTTTCGCGCGCCTCTCGCCTATATCCCGGCTTTTCTCTGCGCCCTCACTGCGGCCGCGCTCTTCTGGCTCGCACGCCGTCCTTCTGTTCGCCTTGCCGATTCCCAATTCAACATCGGCGAACGCGCTATCGCCTGGCGGGAAGTCCGCGAAATTAATAGCAGCCGCTTCATCTCCCCGCTGATCCTGAAAATCAAGCTCACCAATTCCCGCCATGTGCGCCTCGTCTACCCCGGCGAACCCGAGCGCATCGAACAGCTATTGCTTCAACTCCGTAAGAACTCCCACCTCGCCACTTTCGATGGTGTCGCTCACCGCGATTACTGGACTTGGCTGACGCTGAATGGCACTTCCGCGGAAAATCCGGTTCTTGAGCAGCCCGTCCGTATGCTCTCCCGCGATGAAGAAGATGAGATTGAGCGCATGTACCAGAAGCTCAAAACGGTCGGACGGCTCGATTCGCGTGCCGAGTCCAAGAACACCACCGACGAGGATTAACGGCTGGCCACCATCCCGGCTTCCCGCCAAGCCACCAGGAAACTTCCTCTTGTTCGCTACGGCGTACTCCTTCTTTGCCTGGTCGCGATCCTTCTTTACCTATTCAGAGCAAATTTCCTCGCTGCTCTGGCCCGACCCTTGGTCGCCGACGACCCGCCCCAGAAAGCTGATTGCATCCTGGTGCTCGGTGGCGACGAATTCGGCACCCGCATCGTCAAAGCGGCTGAATTAGCCAAAGCCGGCTATGCGCCCTACATCCTGGTCGACGGCCCGCCTTCCCTCGTCGGCCATGAATCCGACGCCACTATTCAATTTGCCGTATCCAAAGGATTCCCTCTGGCTCTCTTTCGCCCGGTCCTGCTGCCGCCCGGCGTCGATTCCACCGGCACCGAAGCGCTCTATCTAGGCAACAACATTCTGAAACGCGATCACGTCCAATGCATCCTTCTGGTGACAAGCAACTATCACACCCGTCGCGCCACCCGTTTCATGCGAAAAGAAAACCCCTGGCTCACTGTTATCACCGTGGCCGCGCCCGATCCGTTCTTTCACGTCGACGACTGGTGGAAAACGCGCAACGGTAAAAAGACGTTTCTCCTCGAATGGACCAAAACCTTGACCGAACTCTGGGGCTTCTGATTGCTGAAATCGCTTGCCACTCTCTGGCCTCACCTCCACCGCTATCGCAAAGGCATGGCGCTCGGCATCGCTTCGTTGCTCGCCAAAGATCTCCTGGCGGCCGCTCTGCCCGTCGTCATTAAGTTCGGTATCGATTCCCTCACCAAAGGCTTCCGTGTTCGCGTCGTTCTCGAATTAGCCGGCCTGCTGATCGCCTTATCGCTGGTTAAAGGCGTCTTCCAATACTGGATGCGCGTCATCCTCATCGGCATCTCCCGCGATATCGAATTCGATCTCCGCAACCACCTCTTCTATCATCTGGTCGAGCTCTCCCAGGATTTCTACAGCCGCTTCCGCACCGGCGACATCATGGCGCGCAGCACCAACGATCTGAACGCCGTCCGCATGATGCTTGGACCCGGCATCATGTACTGCACTGAAACTATGGTCATGCTCGTCCTCTCAGTCGCCATAATGCTGCAGGCCGATTGGCGGCTCACTCTCATCGCCCTCTGTCCCGCTCCCTTCATCTCGCTCGCTGTCATTTTTTTCGGCCGTCGCATTCATAGCCGCTTCGAACACATTCAAAAAATGTTCTCCGACATCAGCAGCCGTGTCCAGGAGAACCTTTCCGGCGTTCGCGTCGTCCGCGCCTACGCCCAAGAACAGGCCGAAGTACGCCAGTTCGAAACTCTCAATCGCGAGTACATTCGCGAGAACATCGGCCTTGCTCGCATTCAGGGCCTCTTTATGCCGTTGCTGCAGGCCTTGGCCGGCATCACCTTTCTCCTGGTGCTCTTGTTCGGCGGACGTCAACTCCTGCAGGGCAAACTCTCGCTCGGCAGCTTCGTCATGTTCAACACTTATATGGGCCTGCTCATTTGGCCTATGATCGCCTTCGGCTGGGTCGTCAATCTCATGCAGCGCGGGACCGCCTCGCTCAGCCGCATAAACGAAATTCTTCACCAGACACCCACCATCGCCCGGCCCAACACCGCCATCGCGCTAGACCCCGCCCGCTTCTCCCCAAAGCTCCGCTTCCACCACGTCACCGTTAGATACGGCGAACGGGAGGCACTCTCCGGCATCGATCTCACTCTCGACGAAGGGCAGACCATCGCCATCGTCGGCCATACCGGCAGCGGCAAAACCACGCTCGTCAATCTCATTCCCCGCCTCTTCGATCCCCAGCACGGCTCTGTCGAATTCGGCGGCGCGAATGTCAAAGAATTCGATCCCGAAGCACTTCGCCGCCAGGTCGGCTTTGTCCCGCAGGAGACTTTCTTATTCAGCGCCACGCTCGGCGAAAACATCGCCTGGGGCGCTCCCCATGCGGGTGCCGATAAAATCCGCTGGGCCGCCGAAGTTGCCGGTCTCGCCAGCGATATAGAATCCTTCCCCAACGGTCTCGACACCATCATCGGCGAGCGCGGCCTGACTCTCTCCGGCGGCCAGAAGCAGCGCACCGCCATTGCCCGCGCCATCCTGCGCGAACCCCGCATCCTGATCCTCGACGACGCCCTTTCCAGCGTCGATACCGTCACCGAAGAACAAATCCTGAATGCTCTGGCAAGCGTGATGCGCCATCGCACCACCATCCTCATCTCCCATCGTGTTTCCACCGTGCAGAACGCCGATCGCATCGTAGTGCTCAGCCATGGAAAAATCGTCGAGTCGGGAACCCACGCCGCGCTGCTCCAGCAAAACGGCTACTACGCCGAACTTTACGAGAAGCAGTTGCTCGAAGAAGAACTCGAAGCGATTTGATATAAGTGGTGTCGCTGTGAATAGACGTGAATGGATTCATACCGCGGGCGGTTTCACGCTCGCCGCTTTAGGCGCTTCCGCCTGGGCTCAGGATTTTCGCATAGGAGGCGCCGATATCAAGCTCGGCATCGCGTCCTACTCGTTCCGGAAATTCTCCCGCGAGCAGGCCATCCAGATGACCAAACAGCTGGGCACTCCTTACTTGAACGTCAAGGATTTTCACCTCGCGCTCGATAGCACGCCCGACCAGATCGCAGCCGCCAAAAAAGAGTTCGCCAGTAACGGCATCACTCTCGTCGGCTGCGGCAACGTGAGCTTTAACAAGGACGATGAAGCCGACATCCGCCACAAATTTGAATACGCCAAGATGGCCGGCTTTCCCCTGATCGTCTGCGCCCCCACCCACGTCACCCTGCCGAAACTCGAACCCTTCGTCAAGGAATACAACATCAAAATCGCCGTTCACAATCACGGCCCCGAAGACAAAAGCTTCCCTACTCCCCAGAGCGTGCTCGAAGTCGTCAAGAACATGGACCCCCGCTGCGGCGTCTGCATCGACGTAGGCCACACCTCCCGTACCGGCGTTGATGTCGTGAAATCTATCGCCGAAGCCGGACCTCGCCTTCTAGACATGCACATCAAAGATCTCTCGGACCCCGCCGCCAAAGAGAGCCAGGTGCCCGTGGGCGACGGCAAGCTGCCCATCCGCGGCATCTTCGCTCAACTCATCAAGATGGATTATCACGGCTCCGTCAACCTCGAATACGAAATCGAAGCGGACAATCCCATGCCCGGCATGCAAAAAAGCTTTGCCTTCATGCGCAAAACCCTGAACGAACTCAAGTCCGCCAAAGCGTCCGCCTGAGCCACAATAAATCATGGCAGCTCGTATGAGGCCGATACTTACGCTTGGGCGCTCGATCAGGCGCAACGAATCCGTTCGGGCCAGCCAATTGACGTCCAGAATGTAGCTGTAGAGATCGAAGATTTGGGCAAACGGCAGCGATCCTTCTTGATCCACAATCTGGAGCTGTTGCTCATGCATCTACTCAAGTGGCGAGCGGCAATCAGCCCGGAGAAGACGCGGTTCTGGTCGCGCAGGGTGACGTTAGTTGGGATAGGAGACGTTGGACGAGTCGCCACGGTTCAGGAAGACAAGCTGCTGCGGATCGGGAACGGGCAGCGAGCGCAGCAGGACGTTGTCGACGAAGGTAAAGACGGTGGTGTTTGCGCCGATGCCGAGCGCCAGAGTGAGAATGGCGGCGGCCGTGAAGAGCGGAGTGCGGCGGAGCATGTGAAGCGCATAGCGCAGATCGCGCCCGAAGTTTTCGAGGAGGGCAGTCGCTCGCGTATCCCGGCATTCTTCCTTATAGAGGGTGAGAGAACCGGTGAGACGGCGGGCGGCACTCTCGGCCTCCGCGGGCGACATGCCGGAACGGATGTTGTTGTCGATCTCCTGCTGGAGATGGTCGTGCATTTCGTCGGCGAGATCCGATTCGACCCGGCGATGATTGAAAAGAGAGCGAAGCAGGATTTGTACTCTGGTGGGCCAGCGCATAGAGACTCCTAATTTGCTTCGATGACTAAGCCGATGGCGTCGGAGAGACGCCGCCAACTGTCGAGTTCGGATTTGAGTTGTTTTCGCCCGGCCGCGGTGAGCGAATAGTATTTTGCGCGGCGATTGTTTTCCGAATCTTTCCATTCGGCCTTGATCCAGGCCTGGTTTTCGAGACGGTGCAGGGCGGGATAGAGGGAGCCTTGCTGGACCTGAAGAACGTCGTTCGAAACTTGCACGATGCGTTTGGCGATGGCCCAACCGTTCATCGGTTCGAGCGAGATGGTTTTCAGAATGAGCAGGTCGAGCGTGCCCTGGACAAGATCGGTTGGTTTACCCACGAAAGAATTCCTCTCGACCACCTACAATGATTAGTGTCCCCATCGGGGATGGTGGAAACCCCTCGCCTTTAGGCGAAGTAAGGTTTGGTGTAACGTGGTCGCGTGCGGCATTACCGGCTGGGCGCGCACACGAAGAGCGACCTAAAGGTTCATCTAGTGTGGATCCCCAAATATCGGAAAGCGGTGTTGGCCGGCGAAGTGGCTCTTCGTGTGCGTGACCTACTGCGGCAAATCGCCGCAGAACACGAGCTGGAGATCGTGTCCGGTAAGGTCGCACGCGACCACGTTCACCTGCTCCTGTCTTACCGACCGAATCAGGGTGTGAGCCAGATGGTGCAATGGCTGAAGGGGATCAGCTCGCGGGTGTTGCTACAGGAGTTTCCGCACTTGCGAAAGAAGTTCTGGGGCAGGCATCTATGGGCGCGCGGTTATCTGGCCGTCAGCTCCGGCACGATTACCGACGAGATGATCCGCGAGTATATCGAGGAACAAGAGGGTGAGCAGATTGTCGACGACAGTCGATTTCCAATCGACAATACCTAAACCCCTCGGCTTCAAGCCGAGGGTAGTTTAGTTTGTTTGTCGATAGTCAAGGGGACAAGGTGAGCTACATGTTAATGCTGGTGGTCCGGGCACGAGCCATTGCGGGGTTGGGGTTACGGAACAACCTCCACGCGTATAGGCGCGACCTGCAAGCAGCATGATAAATACTATGCAAACGCAGGAGCGTCCTTCATCACGTCGGAAACTGCGTATGGTGAAGGGTATAGGGCTTATTTGGGGTGTCGTAAGCCTCTGCCTAGGTATCGTCAGCAGCTTTACCTTCAACTCGATACATCTTGTAGAATCTTCGATTGTTCTTCTTAGTGGATTTTTGTCGGTACTACCGATTACCATCTTCGCCATCTGGAAACTCAGACCTGCGGCATCCGTCCTGGCCTTGAGCATTTGTGTGGCTATAGGTAGCGTATGTATAACTGAGGGATTTCACGATGGCGGCGCAGTTGCCCTTAAACTTGGAACTCCTAATCTCATGATAAAGCAACATCCTTTCTGTAAATTCGGTTAATCTTGTTCGGACGGGTGCAAGTTATTCATTCCCAAATAAGTCTTCTCGGTCTCCCATTCCTCACTAATCTCCATGAGCACCGCGCTGACGAGACGAAGCAGGGAGGCTTCGTTCGGAAACAAGGTGGCCACGCGTGTGCGGCGCTTCAGTTCTTTGCTGACTCGCTCCATCAAGTTCGAAGTACGCAAGCGCCGACGGTGCGTCGGCGGAAAAGTAAACACAGTGAAGCTGTCGGCCACGTTAGCCTCCAACCAGGCACTCAGTTTCGGTGCGCGCTGCGCATACTTGTCCACGGTCTGGCGCAAACGGCGTTCCGCATCCAGCCGATCCGTCGATTCGAAGATGGCCCGCAGATCGGTGGCAACTTCACGGCGCATCTCGAGCCGAGGCACATAGTGACCGGCATTCTGCTGGAGATGAAACTGGCAGCGTTGCCAAGGCAGGCCGGGAAAGCGGGCCTCCCGCGCCGCTTTCAGGCCGGCATGATCGTCGCTGATCAGCAAACGCACACCGGACAATCCGCGCGCCTGCAAGCTGGCGAAAAAGTCGCGCCAATGCACCTCCGCTTCGCTCAACGACACGCTCACGCCCAATACCGTGCGACGCCCGCTTTCATCGACCCCAAAGGCCATCAGCACAGCGCAAGAAACTACCGCACCGCCGTGCCGGACCTTTTCATAGCGCGCATCCAGGAACACATACGGCACCTCCCCGAGCGGCCGGTTGCGCCACTCGTTCAGCTCCTCATCGAGCAACCGGGTGGCCCGGCTCACCTGCGTGCTGGACACTTCCAACCCGCACAACTCGCTCATCACCGCCGTGACCTTCCGGGTCGATACGCCTTTAACGTACATCTCGGCAATGGCGCACTTCAGTGCCCGCTCGCTCCGCACGCCGCGCTCCAGAGCCGACGGATAGAACTCGATCTCGCCTCGTACCTGGGGCACTTGCAAAGCGAGTTCGCCTACCCGTGTGCTGAGAGTTTTCGGCTTGAAGCCGTTGGCATACCCGCGCCGCTTCTCGGTCCGTTGGTACGGGCCGGCATCGAGCGCCTGGGAACGCTCGATGCGCATCGCCTCATTCAGCATCAGCCGCATCGCATCCGCCATGTGGGAAAGCCCGCTTTCACAAAGCAGTTGAACCACATTCTCAATTACGTTATCGTCAGCCTGGTGGGCCATTGTTTGCTCCTTGTCATGAATTTGGTCGTTCTTAAAAGGAAATCAAACTTGGCCCGCCAAAACAAGAGCCCCTTCGTTTTGTTCTAGCTATCCGCTTCAGCTCGCTTCGCTCGCCTTCGCTACGGCCCACAACAAAACATTCCCGAATTGCCTCGGAGTCAAATTACAGAAACGATGTTACACGAACAATCTCATTGTGATCGCACTTTACTGGCTCTTTTCGACCAAAAGACCAGACGATCTTGCTTAACGTTCCGCTTGTAGGAGCAGGTCCCGTGAAAACGAGATGGAATGAAGAAAACCATACTGATTTCATCATTCGTGGGTTTCGCGATTCCGCTCATCTGGGGATTTGCGGCCTTCGTTCTTTTCAACATGAAGGAATCCGCCGCGAGCCACGCTTTTTGGGCCTCTGTGTACATCACATGCCCGTTCTGGTTTCTTTCAGGCCTGTGGGGTTCCATAGCAATGCCGATTCTCAATGCCGCTCTCTATGGACTGATCAGTTTTGCAATACGCTCTATAGCTAAAAGGACCAGCGCAAGCCGTTAGAATCGGCATGAGCGATGGCGACGAGTTCTCAGGTAGTAACGGTGGCGGACTTTCGGGCGCTGCCCTGACCGGGGAGAGTTTTATCATGAGCTCCGCCGGGGAGAAATGGTTGCGGTGACCAGGCCGAAGCCGAAGCATACGTTAATTCAGCACAATCTGCGGCAGTTGCAGGAAGGACCGGCGGAGGAGGGGAGCTTCGTCGAAATCGAACTGGCGTTTCGAGCGCTGCCTGAATACATGCTGAAGGGCGGAAGAGCGCGGACCGAGAGGACAATTTACGGGGCGCCGGAATTCTGGGTGGTGGATCCCGAGCGTAAGCAGGTCAGAGTTTCTACTCCGGACGGCCATGCGGTCCCCTGGCAGGCCGGGCAAGTGATTCCGCTGGCGGTATTTGGGGATGCGAGTATCGGAGTTAACGATATCTTCGCCGGCATTTGAGCCGGGAAGCGCCGAAGTTCAGGGGTAATTGAGGAATGAGCACGGTGAGTACGGCTGTTCTGCTGACGCTCGAGGAATTTCTTGCACGGCCAGAGCGCGATGACTGGCAGCGGGAAGAGTTGATTGAAGGAGAGCTGATCGTGTCTCCAGGACCCAAGGTGTCGCACGCTTACATCGTGGAGCAGTTGCGCGAGAGCCTGCGTCCGCTACGCAAGCGGGGTTTCGTTGTCAGTAACGACTTCAGCTGCATCCTGCTGCCGCATTCCATGCCCGTACCCGACCTTGCCATGGTGCGCCAGGAGAGATGGCAGGCGGCCATCGGTGCCGATACGTGGCTGGAGGACTCTCCAGAGCTGGTCATCGAGGTCTCCTCGCCAAGTAATCGCAGGCTCCCGCGCAAAGCTGCGCTTTACCTGGAACATGGTGCCGAACAGGTCTGGATCGTCTATCCGAAGAAACGGACAGTATCGGTGTTGACGAGCAATGGCAGCAGTGAAGCGCCTGTGGGTGAGATACTCGAATTTCAGGGTGTTTCCATCCCGGTAAGTGATATTATCCCAGCTTGAGCACGGTCGCGACAACGTGGTTAAAACGGGTTGCTAATCGTGAGTTCTTGAATCTGCTGGCCGTTTTGCATGCCTTCGGAATACAGGGTGCTGCAGGAGACTTCCAACGCAGTAGCGATCACAAGCGAATCGTAAATGTTATAACCATAACGCTCCGCGATTTCCAACGCCGCTTCATGCGTCCGCAGGGTAAGTGGCACCGGCTTAGGACAGAAGACGCGGATGTCGGCGAGAGTGTCCCGGATCTCATCCCGCGAAAAGCCGAACTTAGGAAGTCGGAGGACCGCCACCAACTCGTTGAGCACTTGCACCGAAACCAGGCCGCCCGCTATTAGAACAGCCCGTGCGATTTCGCTGCGTGGATCGCCTGTGGTGGCGGCGTAAATCAGAATGTTGGTATCGAAGAATGAGGACAAGTTACCGCGCATTCGCCTCTTCGCGACCAAACTTCCAGCCTAGGGGGAGAGGCTTAGCCCGCTCACGCAATCGCTCCAAGGCAGCCTCTTTGCGGCTGTCGCGTTCAATAGTCAAATCCCGTTTGCCGGCCACGCTGATTTCGATCTCATCACCTTCTTTGAGCTCGAGCACTTCCACAACCGCGGCGGGAAGGCGGATGGCCAAGCTATTGCCCCACTTAGACACTTGCATGGATATACCTCATAATCCTGTATATCATGAAAAATTCCTGGAGCCATGTGGCAAGGGGTTCAGCCAGCAGATTGCATCGATTCGGCTCGAACCGCTAGTACCCCCGGTACTCACTAAAAACATGTAAGCTGAATCCACTAACTTACGAACTTCGTAAGTTTACCCAGAAGTTAGTAGAACCTTTTCGACAGCGATAGTTGGAAAAGGAAGGAAGGCGTCATGCCTCAATTGAAAGTTGCAGTCTGCGCTGCTCTGGCGGCGCTGATTGCAGTCCCGCCCACTGGGTTCGCGGCGAGCCACCGCGAAGCACCAATCACGGCTCTCGATCACAAAGCCGATATCACAGATTTCTTTGCGTTTGTCAGCTATGACGACCCGTCCAAAGTAACGTTCATTCTGAACGTGGATCCGTTCCTGGAACCCGGGAATGGACCGAATTACTTTCCTTTTGATGACAACGTTCTTTACACGATTAAGATCGATAACGACAACAATGCGGTGGAAGATGTCACGTTTCAGGTGCAATTCCAGACCGAGATTCGTGCGCCTGGTGTCTTCACGGCGTTTGTGGGCGCTGGAACTGGAATTAATGCGCCGGCAAATTCACCGCCGCCGGTTCCGCCCGGAACGCAGATTGTTCCTCCGGCGATCACCGCTCTGGATGGCGCCGGCTCGGCCGGACTGAGCTTGCGCCAGAGATACACGGTCACGATGATTAAGCATGGCGAGCGTACGGCTTTGACGAACAGCACGGGTGGTCCCTTGTTTGCGGTTCCCAGCAATGTCGGGCCGCGCACGATGCCGGATTATCCGGCGCTGGCCGCGCAAGGTATTTATTCGCTGGAGAATGGCATTCAGGTTTTCGCCGGGACAGTGGACGATCCGTTTTACATCGACCTGGGCGCTGCGTTCGACTCGTTTAACTTTCGAGTGGGCGCCGGGGGAGGTGTACTTTCGGCGGCGGCGGATGCCGACGATCACACGAACTTGGCCTCCGACACCGTATCTGGTTATAACGTGAATACGATTGCGATTGAAGTGCCGATTACCATGCTGACCCGCAACGGGAAGTTGGAAGCGGCGAATTCACCGGCCGCCACGATCGGCGCCTGGGGTGCCACCTATCGCCCATCCATTACCGTTCGCCGAGCGCCCTACGGGTCGGCCTCATTCGGGCCCTTCTCCCAAATCCAGCGCATGGGCAATCCGCTGATCAATGAGCTGATTATCGGGACCGGCTCTAAAGATTACTGGAGCATGAGCCAACCGAAAGACGATGCACAGTTTGCACATTTCGATCTGGACCCGCTGCTAGCACGTGTTTTCAACGCCATTTACGGAATTAACATCCCCACCCCGCCGCGCACGGATCTTCTGCCGTTGGTGACGTATGCGCCTCCGATCGCCGCACCGGGAACCAAGCCTGGTCCGGTGGCGGATCTATTGCGACTCAATACCGGCGTTCCGCCTACACCCGCTCCGAACCGCAGACGACTGGGTTTACTGGCCGGTGACGGAGCTGGATTTCCGAATGGACGCCGTGTCTCCGACGATGTGACCGATATCGCCGCGCGTGCGGTAGCTGGGATATTCAGCCCTGCCTTTAGCGCCAATACCCCGCGGATTGGCGACGGTGTGAACACGAACGACGTGCCGTATCAGGAAACTTTCCCGTATGTGGCCTTCGCCCAGAGCGGTCGCAACCGCAGGCACATCGATCCAGGCGAAGCCGGCTGCACCATGGACGGCGGCAGCGCCTGCCCGGTTAACTAAGATTCGCTTCGTCAGTGACCGAACAGGGCCATTCTGGTCTGTCAGACAGGGTGGCCTTTCTCTTATGCGTTCCACAATTCTGCTATCGATGCTTCTGCTAACGGCCGACCTGACGGTGGCTCAACAGGGCGAGTCCGCTCAGCGAAACGCGGTAAAACCTGCTACTGGCGCGTCGCCGGTCGAATTGAGAATCGCCGCCGCGCGCAAGAAGGTCAAAGCGACGCCCGACGCGCAGTCGTACGACGATTTGGCATTTGCGCTATCCCGAAAGGTCCGGGACAGCAGGGACGAGGGAGCCTCGGGGGAAGCGGCCGCCGCGCTGAAGCGAGTACTCGAACTTGCGCCCGCCGATTATGAGGCGAGAAAGCTCCAGGCATCGCTGTACCTGGAAACCAAGCAATATGCCAAGGCGCTGAAACTCGCCAAGGAACTCAATGGCAAGGTGCCCGACGACATTGTCAACTGGGGTTTGCTGGTCGATGCGAACAGGGCGTTCGGCAACTATCCGGAAGCCGAGCGGGATGCGCAGTGGATTCTGGATTTGCGGGGCGGCAGTGCACTGGGTTTTGAAAAGGCGGCGGAACTGCGCGACGTCTTCGGCGATGCGACCGGCAGCATTGAATTCTATGAGGAAGCCAATCGACGAACTTCACCAAACGACGCTGATCAGCGGGCCTGGTATCTGACTCGGAAAGCAGAGGTCGAACTGAGTGCCGGCAGCACGCGCCTGGCGGAGGAACTCGTAAATCAGGCTTTGGTCTTGTTCCCGGATTCACAACTGGCGCTCGGGACGGTCGCCAAAATCCGCAGCGCGCAGGGTCGGTACGACGAGGCCGCTGAACTGCTGGAAAGAAAATACAACACGGTAAAGAGTGCGGAGAATTTGTATGCCTGGGCCGAAGCAGTCGAAAAAGGCAGTCACCCTGACAAGGCGGCGGCTTTGTTTCGTGAGTTCGAAAGCAAAGCAGGGAAGGCAGACCGCGAACTGGTCTTTTTTTATCTGGACCAGAAAAACGATCCCGGCAAGGCGCTGACCATTGCCGCTAACCGCAGCGCTGAGTATCAGGATTGCGGTACCCTAGATGCCTATGCCTGGGCACTTTACAGCAACGGCAAATATGTGGAAGCGAAGGTTCAGCTGGATCGAGCGCTGGCAGTGGGGGTGCGCAATCCAGTCTATTTCTGCCATGCCGCGCAAATCGCAAACAAACTGAACGACACAGACGGGGCGCTGAAGTTTCGAAAAGAGTTGACCGAATTTGGCCCGAATGCCTGCCCGGCTATCCTGACTACTGCCAGCCGCGGTGAGGGCAAGTCATGAAACGAATGTGCGCGGCTTTGGCAGTGGTGACCATGGCTTGCGCCCAAGGCAAGCTGGATCGTGACGCGGCGGCTAAAACCGGAATTGGGGGTTCGCGCGCCGTGCGCTCACAAATGGAGAAACTGGCGCATGCGACGACGGACGAGCGAATCCGCGCCTACGAAGGACTGCTGCGCGAAGCGCCGGACGATATGCAGTTGCAAATCGGCTTGGTTTCGGCCTATTTGCAGAAGCTGCGCGAATCAGCGGATGGCGGTTACCTGGAGCGGGCGTCTCGCATTGTGAATCGGATGCTTGAAAAGGACGGCGGAAATTTTACGGCGCTCCGCTTCCAAAATGAAATCGATTTGCAGCGTCACGATTTCAAAGGCGTATCCGAGCGGGCGGGAAGCATGGCTAAATACAATCCTTCGGACGCGGGGAACTGGGGCAATTTAGGCGATGCGTCGATGGATCTCGGTGAATACGAGAAAGCAGGGGAAGCTTACCGGCGCATGTTCTCGCTGCGGCCGAGCCTTGGCAGCTATAACCGGCTGGCTTACTGGCGATTCGTGACGGGCGACGGACCCGCGGCGATTGGCTTGATGCGTAGTGCGGTGGAAGCGGGCGATGCCGTTCCTGAGAATACGGCGTGGTGCTGGGCCGAACTGGGCGACATGTATTTCAAGCTCGGCAGCGTGGCGGAAGCGGCCTCTGCGTACACGAGCGCGCTCAATTTGTTCCCACGCCTGCACCGCGCGCATGCCGGGCTTGGGCGCGTGGAAGCTTCGCTGGGACATAAAGCGAATGCGATTCAAGAGTACGAGCGCGCGCAATCGATTGTGCCGCTGGTGGAATACGCGTCCGCGCTGGAGGATCTCTACACGGCGGATGGACGGCCGGCGAAAGCTGCTGAAGAACGGGAGCTAATCGACACCATCGAGAAACTAGGCAAGATCGCTAACGAGAAGACAAATCGCACGCTGGCGCTGATACTGGCCGATCACAACCAGGACTTGCCGTTTGCCCTTGCACTGATGAAGGTGGAGATTCCGATCCGGGGCGACGTGTACACCTATGATGCGCTGTCCTGGGTGCTGTTGAAAAACAACCGTCTGGCGGAGGCGGTAGCGGCTTCGGCGAAGGCGATCCGGCTCGGCACGCCCGAACCGCTGTTCTACTATCACGCGAGTAAGATCGCGGCGGCAAACGGCGACACCGTTGCTGCACTACGCTACTCGGACCGGCTCGCGTCGCTCAATGCGCGATTCGACTTTGCCAAGACAGAGATGGCTTCGGCCGTCATTCATCAGGAGTAGAAGCAGGATGAAACGACTTCCGGTCTTTTTTTTGCTGTGTTCGTTCGGCTTGTGGGCTCACCCGATGGGAAATTTCAGCGTGAACCACTACACGAAGATCGAGGTTACCGGGCGTGGAGTGCAGGTGCGCTACGTGCTGGATCTGGCCGAGATCCCCACGTTCGAGCTGCTACGGAGCTGGAACATCGATCGCAACGCAGCGCCAGCGGAACTACAAGCGCACGGCAAGCAGCAGTCTCGTGAATGGCTGAAGCATATTCGCATTTCGGTAGATGGGCGTCTCGTGCAGGCTCAGTTCGAATCCGCCAGGGTTACGATTGCTGACGGCGCGGGCAATCTTCCGATCACGCGGGTGGATATGACCGAACGGGTAGGCGACACGCGCGGAGGGAAGCTGAAATTAGAAGATCAAAATTTTTCCGAACGCGCGGGCTGGAAGGAGATTGTGATTGATGCTGGAAGCGGCGCAGCGCTGGTCCATGCGAGTCAATCGGGGAAAGACTTGAGCAAAGCGCTTACCGAGTATCCGCCCGATCCAACGGTAGCTCCGCCGCAGGATCTGCGTGCCGAAGTCGAATGGCGCAGTGAGAAGCCAGTGGTCGTCACACGATCCGTGCAGAGGCAGGCCAGCTCACCGATTGCCGGAAAACCCGTTGAGACGGTGGTCGCGAAAATTGCGCAGCCAACACCGGTGCGGGGCGCTTCCTCACCGGTGACGATGACGGCTCAGGCAGCACCGCCCGGATCGGTGGTGCGCGGCGATTTCTTATCACGGATTCTACACCGGCGCGAACTCACGGTACCCATTGTTCTGCTGGCTATTCTGGCGGCTTTCGGGCTGGGAGCAGCACATGCTTTAACGCCGGGGCACGGTAAAACGATTGTGGCCGCTTATCTGGTCGGCTCGCGCGGGACGTTAAAACATGCCGCCTTTCTGGGAGCGATGGTCACGTTTACGCATACCATTGCGGTGTTTGCGCTGGGCCTGGCTACGCTCTTTCTGTTCCGTTATATCGTGCCGGAAAAGATAACGCTCGTTCTGGGCGCCATTTCGGGGCTTTCGATTGTGGGAGTGGGTGCGTGGATGCTTTACAAGCGGCTTACTAAGAAGGGGCATTCTCATTCCTCTTCTCACGGGCACACGCATACCCATGAGCACCCGCAGGCTCACAGCCATGAGCACCCGCATACTCACAGCCATGAGCACCCGCATGCGCATAGCCTTGAGCATCCGGACGAGCACGTTCACGCGCATCAGCAGGATCATGTTCATGAGCACCAGCATGGAGGCCATACGCATTCTCACGTGCCGGATGAAATCTCCTGGGGCGGCCTGGTGGCGCTCGGGGTAAGCGGCGGCCTGGTGCCATGCGAATCGGCGCTGATTCTTTTGCTGGGCGCGATTGCCCTGGGGCGGGTCGGTTTCGGTCTGATTCTTCTGCTGTCGTTCAGCGTGGGTCTGGCGATTGTGTTGATGCTGATCGGTATGCTGGTTCTCTATGCGAAGGAATTGCTGCCCGAAAGCACGCGTTCCGGCAATAACTCCTTTTTCCGCGTGGTCTCGATTGCTTCGCCCGCGCTAGTGATTATTGTCGGCCTGGTGATGACAGGTGTTTCTCTGGGTTGGATACAGAGCAAATGGATGATTGGGTAAAACAGAGCTGTCTAGCCTAGAAAACTAGGGCTCGGGAGTTGCTGGATTACGTAGAATCCAATCGGACGGTAGATGATCACCAATGTTTAGGTGAAGTGTGAGAGGCTTTGCCGGAGACAGCTGCACATTAATCGGGGCTGCATCTGGTACGCGGAGCGAGATGGTTTGGTTGAGCCCGGAGGCGAGGGTCAGATCGATCTTTTTGGTGTCGAGATTCCAGGAGAAATTATCGATTTTGGCCTGGGTGCGGCACAGGATGCCTTTCACGGTTCCCTCGGTCAGTGTGGGTGGCACGGCGGGAAGCAAGTCGATGACGCCGGGTCGCGAGTAGATCAACATTTCCATCATGAGCGTGGGAAGAGCGCCTTGCGGATCGGGCGAAGGGAAGGCATACGGATTGTGCATGGTGGTAAGGGCCGGGTTGATGTAGCCCTGTTCGAGGATCTGCTTCAGGTCGAAATTGACCAGCCAGGCATCCTTCAAGCGAGCGGCGGCCAGTGAGCGATGGAAGATGCCGTGGGCCGAAGCGTTGCCCTGCGCGCGTTTGCGAGCGGCGAGCCAGGCGGCGCGGGCCAATTCAGCCGTCTGATCGGGAGTGATTTCGTCCGCGGGCCAGACGCCATACAGATGAGACACATGGCGGTGATCGAGACGTTCTTCGAGTGTCGGCCACGCCCATTCTTTCAAAGCGCCATCGGTATCCAGATAGTAGGGCGGGAGTTTTGCGAGGATCGCCTGCCAGTGGCCGATATTCCCGGCGTCGGCACCAAGCGTTTGGGTGGCAGTGATGAGATGGGTGAAGACTTCACGGCAGACGGCGATATCCATATCGGCATTGATCACGGATGGCGCACCTTCGCTGTTGGCAGGCCAGTTTTCAGGCGAATAGGACGGTAGAAAGATGTAGTTGCCGTGACTGTCGGTGTCCTTCAGATAGTCTTCGTAGAAGAGCGCCAGTTCCTGTAAGCCGGGCAGCACGTGATCGCGCAGAAATTGCCGGTCTCCGGTGACCAGATAGTAATCCCAAATGGGGCTGTAGAGCCAGCCGCCTCCGGAGATCCAATAGTGGTGCGGCCAGGTGTAATCGAAGTGCGTGAGGGGATCGCCTTCCTGCGTGGGATGAATTCCGAACAGAGCGCCGCGCGCGCCGAAAATGTTGTGGGCGTTGACTCGCGCGTCGGGGAGAAGACTCTCCACCCAATGCACAAAAGAATTCATGGCTTCGGGAAGATTCGCCATGGGCGCGCTCGATATCTGCAGATTCACGTTCACGTTGATATGGCCCCACATGGGAGGGAATTCGCC
Organism: Bryobacteraceae bacterium; assembly: GCA_965277435.1. Classification (GTDB taxonomy): domain Bacteria; phylum Acidobacteriota; class Terriglobia; order Bryobacterales; family Bryobacteraceae; genus Bog-105. The sequence goes on from OZ255821.1 coordinate 2,143,667, forward strand.
GGAACGCAGGTACAGCCAGTAGCGGCCCATATCGAATAAATTGGCGAGTAGCGCGCCGTCGTAGCCCTGGCGAGTTCGCTGATCGGTCAGCATCTCTTCGCCGCTCAGATTGTGCAATGCGCTCGCGCCGAAGTCGACCGAGGTGCGATCGATGACTTCGGCCTGTTGCGGCCGGTGCCGTGCGAGTAAGGCGTCGTAGTCGGGATCGATTCGATCGACTTCGCGTTGGAGGGCATTAACTTCGGCCGGTTCCATGGAAGCGTAGGCGTCAATGCGCGTGATCAGAAGTAGTGAGCGGACGCCGCGTATGTGCAGAGTGTTGCCGTCGCCGGTAACGGTGCCGCCATTAGCCACAACACGCGTAACGGAGACATAACCTGGGGTGCCCGATTCAACTACATAACGGCCTTTAAGAACGAGGTGATGTTCGTCGAAGTGCCGGGTGAATCGGATCTCGTCTGCGCCGGGAGAACTGGTGGGAGCGTGCTGACGGTAGGGTCCGCCGACCGTGATCCCAGCGGAGACCTGCCGCGTTTGGAGGTGAAGAATCATCGAGGTGTCAAGGCTGATATCGGCAGTGAGAAGCGCCTGGGGAGGCGCGGTGAAGGTTTGCACGACCACTTTGTCGGGGCGGGAAACGAAGGCCCGGCGCTCCCAAACGCCTTTGTTATCGGTCCAGGTCACTTTGATTTCGCCGCTTTCGAAATCGGTGGTGCGGAGATAGTTTGTGACCGCGTGCCGTTGAGGCATTTCAATTCGCATGTCGAAGGCGGGGTGGTCACTCAGATTGTTAATGCCGGGCGCGGTGCCTGCTTTGGCGGCCGCACTCAAGGAGAGATCGAGCGCTTTCTTATACTCGCCCGCAAGCATCAACCGGCGCACTTCGGGGAGCACGTACGAAATTTTCGGCGCGACGAGCGGCTTGCCCTTCCAGGGCGTTAGAAGATGTTCCTCATGGAAATAGATTTGCTCGGAGAGCGGGTTGCCGAAAACGGAGATGTACATCTTTCCATCGCCCGAGAGGAGACCATTATCGGCAGCGCTGGCGGGGATCGTGCTGCACGTCCCGCGACGGGGCACGGCGTGCAGGCGAGCACGGTCGGCCAGAGACATCGGCGTGACTCGCTGGCCAGGTGGCGTCAGGGTCGATATGGGGATGGGCGCTTGGGCGGCTGACCCGGAGGCAAGTGAGAGAATGCTTGTCAATCCAATAAGGGCGGGAATCGAGAGTTGCGTGGACATGTTCATGCGGCGCTTTGTCGATGTTCAAGGTAGGACGAGTGCGGGCGTGCGGGAAACTCAATTGCCGAATTTTCGCGTTCCCCGAGCGTGCGCCTTCGCTAGCTCTTCTTCGCGAATCTTAGGGGGCGCGTTGGTTTCGAGCAAGCGCAGAAGGCGAGCGGACGCGGCTGATATCTCGTCGACGGCTTCAAAGAATGGCGCTTCGTTCACCTTGGAAGGTTTACTGAATCCACTGATCTTTCTCACAAACTGGAGTGCCGCGTTGGCAATCTCCTGCTCGGTGATGGGCGGCTCGAAGTTGAAGAGGGGCTTAATATTCCTGCACATAATTTTTATTGGGGTACCGAGACGTCCCGCTGAGTTTTGGGTTTCGTTTTACCGTCGGCAATGGCGATGAATTGCTCCCGCACGGTGTCGTAAGAGGGCTGACCATCGTAGAGGCCGAAGGCGAAATGAGTTTGCGTCGCTTGGCCGTTCGGCAGCTTCTGATCCGGTCCGTAGCCATCGAGCGAGAAGCAACGGGTCCCTTTGGCGGCCAGATCGGGATGCTGCTGGGCGAATAGAGCCTGATCGAAATCGCTGCTTTCGAGCGTGAGTCGCAGGACCTGCCGCCCCGTAGGGTCGTAGACGCGCGCGAAGAGATAAATCTTGTATGACCCCCAGCGTTCCAGCGAATACCAGACGCGGATGAGACAATTTGCGGCGACGGGAATTCGTTCGAGGACGATCTGCGTCATGCGAGCGATTTGCGGAGACGCGGCGCGAGTGTGAAGATCGACCAGGTGAGAGAGTTCGGTGTCCCGGAGCTGTTTCTGCCCTGTCTCGGCATAGACGCGGGCGAGCATGCTGGAAGCCTGCCAGTCATTAGCGTCGGCGGCTTCGATGGGTCTAAGGAGTTGGAGGGCGGAGTCGCGGTCCCCGGCGTTGATGGCGGATTCGGCGGCGAATTTGGCGATCTGAACTGAGCAGGAGTGCCCTGCGAGAGTTGTGGAAGAATTTGGCGAAAAGCCGCGAGAGCTTCGGAGTAGCGTTCCGCTTTGAACAACTGCAGTGCGGAATCGTACTGAGTGTGCTGTTCTGGATTGAGCTGGGCCAGAGGATCGGTGTGGATTTGGGCCGCGGCAAAGCAGGCGAGTGCCGCAGCCAGTATGGCGAAGCGAAAGCAACTTCCGTGATACATGACGTTCTTCGTGCGCTTATGCAGACGATCTTATAACGAGGTGTAAGACGAAGCTGATACGTTAGTCCAAACAGAAGCGAGGTGAATGCAATGAGTACAAGGTGCCGGTGCTGGATCTATCTAATTTGCTTTTTCGTTTTGCCTTTGGCGTCGCAGCAGAATAGACGCAACATCACGCTCGACGTAGTAGTGAACGATAGGTCGGCGAAGCCGGTTTCAGGTTTGCAACAGCAGGATTTCACGCTGTTCGACAACAAGCAACCGCAGAAGATTCTCTCTTTTCGGGCGGTCGAGGGCGCGAAGGCGACTCCCGATCCGCCCATCGAAGTAATTTTGGTAGTGGATGAGGTGAATACCTCTTTTCAGAACGTAGCGCGAGCGCGCTACCAGGTAGAGAAGTTTTTGGGTGAAAACGGCGGCGAACTGGCGTTGCCGGTGTCGCTTGTTCTGCTATCCGATGCAGGAACGAAGATCGGGAATAGCGCGACGCGTGATGGAAAGGCGCTGATTGCCGACCTCAATGCAAACAGGAATGCCCTGCGCATCAGTGGCAGGGCGCAGGGATTTTACGGTGCGAACGACCGGCTGCAGTTGTCGGTGCGCACGGTCCAGCAGCTCGCGGAACGTGAAGCGACCCGTCCCGGACGAAAGCTGATGGTGTGGATTAGTCCGGGTTGGGCCTACCTTTCCGGCCCTAACGTGCAATTGAGTTCAAAAGACGAGCAGGGAATCTTTAACTCCGTGGTTTCGCTTTCGGACGCGCTGCGGCGGGCGCGTATCACTCTTTACAGCGTGGATCCGCTGGGAACGGCGGACGCGGTTGGAATTCGAACTACTTATTATGAGCAGTTCTTAAAAGGCGTGAAGGCGGCGAACAAAGTGCAGATCGGCAATCTGGCGCTGCAGGTTCTGGCAGATCAAAGCGGGGGGCTGGTATTGAATGGGAGCAACGACGCAGCGAGTGAGATTGAGAGGTGCGTGACGGATGCGAAGGCCTTTTACGTGCTCTCTTTTGACGGTCTGCCGGGTGACGGCCCGAATGAGTATCATGCGCTGGAAGTCAAGATCGACAAGCCCGGAATGAAGGCGCGGACGCGGTATGGGTACTATGCCCAACCGGAACAAACGCGCGCGCATTGAGGGAATTGGGCCGGTACCGGCCCTTGACAACTCACATCCATCCGTTGCAATATAGACATTCAATATCGCTGTTCTATATTACGGAATGGGCAAAACGACTGAGTTACTGCAGGGAACACTGGATCTGCTGATACTGCGCACGCTGGAAGCCGGCGCACTGCACGGTGTGGGGATAGCAGACCGGATTGAACAAGTGACGCGGGGCGTTTTTGTCGTGGCTCCGGGTTCACTATTTCCGGCACTGCACCGGCTGGCGGCGAAAGGCTGGATCGAGGGCCGGTGGGATGAGCTGGACAGCGGGCGACGGGCCAAGATTTACGTCTTGACGAAAGCCGGGCGCGGCCAGCTGATGGAAGAAAAGCGGAATTGGGACAAGGTCACTACCGCGATGGGGCGAGTGCTGGCAGAGGAGCACTAGGATGTCCTGGGGTAGCCAGCTACGTAGCCTGAAGCGGCGGTGGTTGCGGCGCGCTGAGGTGGAAGAAGACCTCGATCACGAGCTTCAAAGCTATTTCGAGATGCGGGCGGAACGGGGCGAAGCACGCTCCTACGAAAGCATCGAGCAGGTGAAGCAGAAAGTAAGGGAGGCGCGCCTGGGAGCAATGGTGGAAGAACTGCTGCGCGATACACGCTATGCATGGCGCACTTTGCGGAAGAGTCCGAGTTTTCTGGTGGTGGCGGTGCTCACGCTGGCTTTGGGCATCGGGGCGAATACGGCGATATTCAGCCTGATCAATGCGGTAATGCTGCGGCTATTGCCGGTGGCGCACCCCGAGCAACTGGTTTCGCTCACAGATCCGGATGTGACCGGGATTGAAGCGGACACGCAGGAGAGCGGCGTGCGACGTCTTTTCTCGTTCCGCGAGTTTGAAGAACTACGCAAACGGAAGACAGGCTTCTCGGGGATGTTTGCAGCGCAAAGCGAACTGAGCGATCTGGATGTGTATACGGGAAAGCAGGTCAGGAAAGCACATGCGCAACTGGTCTCGGGCGACTTTTTTGGGGTGCTGGGACTGAAGCCCTTGATGGGGCGAGTCTTCACGCCACAAGAGGACAGGACGCCGGGAGCGAATCCGGTGGGAGTGATCTCATACGGATTCTGGCAAAGGGAGTTCGCCGGCAGTGCGGCGGCGGTGGGGCGCACGATACGCGTGGGGCAGACGATGTTTCAGATCGTCGGGGTTGCGCCGGTGGGATTCCGGGGCGTGTTGGTGGGCGAGGACACGGACGTGTGGTTTCCGCTCACGATGCAAAAGCAGGTGATTGTGGGGCGGGACTATCTGGAGCCGGTGGACATGCTGTGGTTGGCGGTGATGGGGCGACTGACGCCCGGGATAACGCGCCAGAGAGCCGAGGCGGAAATCAATGTAAGACTGCAGCAGACATTGCGGAGATGGGCGGCTGCTTTGCCCACCGCGAAGGCGCGGCAGCAGATATTAAACCAGAAGATCGAATTGCGCACGGGGGGCAAGGGCGCATCGGGGCTGCGCTGGCAATATACGGAGCCATTGCTGCTGTTGATGGGAATGGTGGGATTGGTGCTGCTGATTGCATGCGCGAATCTGGCGAACCTGATGCTGGCGCGGGCGGCGGGAAGGCAGCGTGAAATCAGCATCCGGCTGGCATTAGGCGTGGGGCGGGCGCGATTAGTCCGGCAGCTATTAACGGAGAGCCTGCTGATTGCGGCGGCGGGCGGAGTGCTGGGAACATTGCTGGCGGTGACGGGTACACGTCTACTGTTGGCGATGGTGGCGGGAGGCGTGCATGACCTGGCGCTCGACGCCGGATTCGATGGCCGCGTATTAGCGTTTACGGCGGCGATCTCGTTGCTCACAGGTGTGATGTTCGGGCTCGCGCCGGCGTTACGAGCGACACGAGTCGACGCGAATCAAACGCTCTCGGCGAACGTGCGCGGCACGATGGGCGCGCGCGGCGGAATGCGCAGCGGACGAATTCTGGTGATCGCGCAAGTAGCGATGTCGCTGCTGCTGCTGATGGGCGCCGCATTGTTCGTGCAGAGCTTGCGGAACATGATGAAGGAGAAGCCGGGATTGCAGCGTGACCGTCTGTTGATGGCGCATATCGATCCGGTAACGGCCGGGTATGGGTATCGCGGGGCAAAGGCGACAGCCCTATACAGACAACTTGGAGAGAAGCTGGGCGCGATTCCGGGCGTGCGGAGTGTGACGCTCTCAAAAACCAGCCTTTTTTCAGACAGCGATTCCGGCGACCAGATCTCGCTCGACGTGGCGACGCCTAAGAGTTTGGGTCGATTAGGATCGAACTGGACGCTGGCCGGTCCGAACTATTTTGCAACGCTGGGCATTCCCTTGCTGCGCGGCCGGGATTTGACGGAAGCCGATGCGGCGCATGGCGCGCCGGTGTGCGTGATCAATGCGGAGTTTGCACGCACGTTTTTTCCGAACGCGGATCCGATTGGCAAACACGTGACGGATGAGTATCCGACGACGCGGGAAACGTACGAGATTGTCGGCGTTGCGGCGGATGCGAAGGAGCACGAACTCAATGAGAAAGCAGCGCCGCGATTTTACGCAAACATCTTCCATCCCATTGGTGGTGTGGGAAGCTTGACCGTGGTGCTGCGTACGGCGGCCGCTCCGAGTGCTGCGATAACCGCCGTGCGCCATGCGATCCGGGCCATCGATCCCAATTTGCCCGTGTTGAGCGTTCGCACGGTGGACGAGCAGATAAACCGGCAATTGACAAGTGAGCGGCTGGTGGCGGAACTCGCCGTTGTGTTTGGCGGGGTGGCTCTGCTGATGGCAATGGTGGGATTGTCTGGCGTGATGTCGTATGCGACGAGCCGGCGGACGAGCGAGATCGGGGTACGGATGGCGTTGGGCGCTTCGAGCGAGGGCGTGGCGTGGATGGTGCTGCGCGAGACGTTCGCCATGGTGACGATCGGGATTGTAATTGGATTTCCAGTTGCGCTGGCTGCGGGACGCCTGGTCTCGAATCGGCTGTTTGGATTAACCTCGGTGGATCCGCTGACCATCGGTTGGACCGTGCTGATCCTGCTGACTACAGCGGGTGTGGCGGGCTGGGTTCCGGCACGCCGAGCTTCCGCGATTGATCCGATGACGGCCTTGCGAAGCGAGTAACGCATATCGAGGGTTCGGATGATTCCCCCCCTTTTCTGACCCTACTCTTCGAATCCGGGTTCGGCGGCAGGCAGCACGTCGTCCTCGCGCGCCACCCATACATACAGCGTCGGTAGCACGAAGACGCTCATCACGAGTGTGGCGCTCAATCCGCCCACGATCACGATCGCGAATGGCCGCTGCGAATCCGATCCAATGCCCGTCGATAGAGCCGCCGGCAGCAAGCCTAAAGTTGCCACCAGCATCGTCATCATGATCGGCCGCAAGCGCAGCACCGCCCCTTCTACCGCTGAGTCTTCCACTGTGTGTCCGCGCGCTCGCAATTGATTGATGTACTCGATCATAATCACGCCGGTTTGGACGGAAACTCCAAACAGCGCCAGCATCCCGATCCCTGACGAAACGCTGAAATGCGTGCCCGTAAAGTAAAGCGCCAGCAAGCCTCCGATAGGCGCCAGCACCACCGTCACCATCACCAGCCCGGCCCATTTGAACGACCCGAACATTGAATACAGGAGCATGAAAATCACCGCAATCGTGACCGGCACGATCACCGACAGCCGGGCGTTGGCCCGTTGCTCGCTTGCGTATTCGCCCGCCCATTCCGTGGTGTAGCCTTTCGGCAGCGCGACCTGTCGCTTCACCTTGTCGATGGCCTCTTGTACCGTACTGCCGAGGTCGCGGCCGCGTACGCTGTATTTGATCGCGATATAACGCGAGTTCGCCTCGCGGTAAATTTCCGAAGCCCCATCCTGTTGATGCATATCGCACAACTGCGCGAGCGAAACTCGCTCTCCAGTGGGCGCGAGCAGCCGTATATCTTGAATTGCCTCCGGCGTGCTTCTGTAATCGGGCAAGTAGCGAGGCACCAAGTCATAAACCTGTTCGCCTTGCAGCACCTGGCTTACGCTGTTGCCGCCGACCGCCGTCTGGATCGCGTCCTGCACGTCGGCCACGTTGATCTGGTAGCGCGCCGCCTTTTCCCGATTGACCTCGAAATTCAAATTCGGTTGCCCGAGCACCCGAAAAATGCCCAAATCCGCTATGCCAGGTATCCGGCTCATCACCTTTACGATTTGCTCGCCCTTACTTTCGAGCAAATGCAGATCGGAGCCAAATATCTTTACCGCGAGTTCTCCCTTGACCCCGCTAACGGCTTCCTCCACGTTGTCCGAAATCGGCTGCGAGAAATTCCAAAGCACTCCCGGAAACTTCACGACCTCTCGATCCATGGCTGCGATCAGCTCGTCTTTGTTCTCGCTGAATAATCCGCGCCATTGCGCCTTCGGTTTCAGGTCGACAAAGAATTCCGTGTTGAAAAAGCCAGTCGCGTCGGTGCCGTCATCGGGCCTTCCCAGCTGCGACACAACATCTTTCACTTCCGGAAAGGAGGCAAACACGCGCCGCGCGCGCCGCATCAGATCCGAGCCTTCCACTGGTCCGGTGCTGGGCGCGAGCGTGCCCCGAGCCCAGATGGCCCCTTCATCCAAATGCGGCAGGAACTCTGATCCGATCGCACCGCCGATGAACAGTCCGATAGCAATTCCGAACAACGCCAGCACCGGCACAAAGACCAGGATCCTCAGCTTGATGGCGCGTCGCAACGCGCGCCGATAAATCCGCACGAGGAATTCCATCGCGGGGTTGTGCCATTCTTTCGCGTTCTTGCGAAACAAAAAACTAGCCAGCACCGGCGCAATCAAAATGGAAAAAAGCAGCGCGCCCAGCAGCGCAAACGCTACGGTCAAAGCCATCGGCCGGAAGAGCCTGCCTTCGACCGCCTGGAGCGTGAAGATCGGCAAATAGGCGGTGATGATGATGGCGATGGCGTAGAACACAGGCCGCTGTACTTCGTGAGCCGCTTCCCGGATCATCTCAAGAGGCGTCTTGTCCCTTGCATCCTGCCGTCCCATATGCCGCACGATGTTCTCCACCATCACCACCGCGCCGTCCACTACCATGCCGAAATCAAGCGCTCCCAGTGACAGCAGGTTTGCCGGTACGTGATTCAGATCCAGGCAAATTGAAGCGAACAACAGCGAAAACGGGATCGTCAGCGCCACAATAATCGCTCCCCGCACGTTGCCTAAAAAAATGAAGAGAATGATCGAAACCAGAATGATGCCTTCGGTCAAGTTGTGCAAAACCGTGTGCGTTGTGAACTCGAGCAGGTTGCTCCGGTCGAGAAACGGCTCCAACTTCACTCCTGCCGGCAGGAGATGGTCGTTTATTTCTTGTACCTTTGCATGTATCCCTTCGAGTGTCGGCTGCGACTGCGCGCCTTTGCGCATCAAAACGATTCCTTCCACCACGTCCGGGCTGTCCAGAATCGACCCGTTCGCCAGGTGTATTGCCTTGCCGACTTGCCCCAGGCGAATCTTCGGCCCCTGTTCAACGACCGCAATGTCTCGTACACGTATTGGCGTTCCGTTTTGCGATGTCAGAACAATCTTCTCGATGTCCTGTGTCTTGTCGATCAGACCGACTTCGCGGATGTTTATTTCCTGCGCGCCTTCCTGAATGAAGCTGCCGCCGGCATTTACGTTGTTGTTGGTAAGCTGCTGCTCCACTTGGCTGATATTCAGGTTGTACGAGATCAGCTTGTTCGGATCGATGCGCACCTGGTACTCGCGCGTTGGACCGCCGAAACTCGATACGTCCACTACATTGGGCACCGATTTCAGCTGCTTCTCGAGCACCCAGTCCTCGAGCGATTTGAGCTCCATCGTGTCGTACAGCGGATTCGTGCTGTGCAGCGTATACCAGAAGATCTGCCCTACGGGGCTCCAGTCCGTGCCCATGCGCGGTTGCAGGCTGGCAGGCAACGATACCGACGCCAGCCGCTCCAGCACCTTAGACCGATTCCAATCGTTCACTGAGTCGTCGTCGAAAATCATCGTGATACTCGACAAGCCGAACAGCGAAAACGACCGCAGATTCTGCAGATGAGGAATCCCGTTCATCTGGATCTCGACAGGAATCGTTACCTGCTGTTCCACCTCTTCGGCGGCGCGTCCGGGCCACTGCGTAATCACCTGGACGTAGTTGTTGGCCACGTCCGGATAGGCTTCAATCGGCAGATTATGAAATGCAATGCCGCCCCAGATCAGCAGCATGATTGTCACGGCCAGGATCAGCAGCCGCGCTTTCAGCGCAAAATCGACAAGCGCTCGAATCACTTCCTACTGCTCGCTTTCGGCTGAGAGCGCCAGCGCATCGTTCACCACGCGCTGGCCCGGACCGATACCGGACTCAATATCCTGCTGACCATCGAAAAACTTGCTCGTCTTGACTTCCGTTCGTCGAAATTGCCCCTGGCCCGCTGGAATAAACACCCAGTCGCGGTCGTGCAAGTGCAAGATAGCTGTGCTCGGTACCGACGCATACATGCGGCCGTGCTGGCCATGCAGAGTCGCTGTTACAAACATGCCCGAGCGCATGATGCCCGGATTCGTCAAGACGATCCGCACCGGCGCAGTGCGGATATTCGTATCGAGCACCTTGCCGATGTTGCTGATCCGGCCATGAAATACCTGTTCTTGGTAAGCGTTCAGCTGCACATCCGCCCGGTTGCCCAGGCGCACGTTCGGCAGCTGGTTCTCGTACACGTTGCAAATCACCCAAACGGTGGAAAGATTGGCGATCGTGAACAAATTGGCCTGGTTATCCGGCGTATGCACGATACTGGTTCCCACTACGTTTTGCTCGACGATCGTTCCATCGGCGGGGGCACGGATATCGAGAACCGGATCAGGATGGTTGAGGTCCGCCCCTAGTGTGACCAACTGTTGCGAGGCCACCTGCACCGCCGCTTTCGCCTTCTGCTCGGTATTTTCGGCCATCTGCAAATCATTCAGAGAATTAGCGCCATGCGCATAGAGCAATTGTGCGCGCTCCAGTTGCTTTCGCGCCAACTCTTCGTCTGCCTTAGCCTGCAGATAGGTTTGAAAAGCGTTCGAGATGTCGTTGCTTAATACCTTCAGCAGCAGTTGTCCCTTGTGGACGTCATCACCCAGACGTGCGTAGATCCCAACCACGCGGCCGGAAGCCAGCGAGATGACAGGAATAGTTTTCTCGATATCCGGATTCACCACACCGGTCGCGCGGATTTCCGGCAGCTCTTCATGTTGCCCCGCTTCCACCAGCCGGAAGCGTTCCGGCCGGTCGATCCGTACCAGATTCAGATCGGGTTCTTCCACAACTTTCGGCTGTGGCGGCGCGGCTGCGGCTGGGTCTACTTTCTCCTTCGAGCCGCAACCGGCGAGCAACAAAACAAACAGCAGGGCCGAAGCCGCCGCCCAGAACCGCATGCGTCTCATCGGATCACCTCGCGTCCTACGGAAAAATTCACCTGGTTAGCTGCCGAGAAATATGCGCCCACCAGGTTCAAATAGTTCAGCTGCGTGTCGCGATACGATTTCTGCGCATCGAGAAAATCAAGCAGCGTCGCTCCACCATGTTGATAGGCGTACGCGATTGTCTCGCGCACTTCCTGCGCCTCGCTCAAATATTTGGCTTTGTACGGCCGTAGCAGCTGGACCGTGCTTTGCAAAGTAGCGTAGGCCGAATCCACGTCATGTAGAGCAGTGATTTCAGACTGGTCTCGCAGCTTCTGGTTGCGGTTGATATCGAGCAGCGTGTGTAGCTTGTCCCCTTGATTGCGGTCGAAAATGCGTAACGGGACGTTTACGCTTAGCCCCAGCGTGTCATTGGCGAAGGCATTGTTGAAGGATCCATTGTGAGTCCACCAGACGCCGAATGTCGGATCCGTCGAGCCATTGGCAATCGACAGTTGATGATCCGTTCTCGCCTTATCAAGCGACTGCTCGGCTTCCCTTAAATCGGGCCGCGTCTCGAGCGCTGTTTCACGGAGATCCGTTAACGCGGTAGCCGGCTCCCTGAAGTCGAACGGCTCCTCCACGTCGAAATTGTCTACTGCGGTTTGCTCCCGCAGCAACGCCAACAAATCGATCTTCGCGGTCCGCAAATTCACCAGCGCGGTTTGCAGGTCCGACTCAAACTGTACCCGCTGCAACTCGACTCGCTGAAAATCTACTTTGGCGATGTCGCCCGCGTTGTAGCGGTCCTTGTTAATGGCAATCTCTTTGTCGTAATAATCGAGATTGGTCTTGGCCACGCCGTAGACTGCTTTGGCCAGCAATACGCGCACGAAAGCGTCCCGCAAATTGAACAGGAGGTTGCGTTCCAAATCCGCTTGCGTGGAGATGGCGATGATGGTTCCTTTTTGCGCGCTCAACAGTCTTAATTCGCGTTTATGCGCCCTTTCGTGCAGATAACTGACATTGGGCGAATAGAACGTACCCGCCAGCGGCGTCCACACTCCGTGGAAGGGCGCGATCTGAGTGCCATCCGCACTTACTGTCAAGTCCGGATTCGGACGCAAATAGGCGGTAATTTCGTCGGCGCGCGACTCGTCGATAGTAACTTGCCCCGCTAACAGCGCCGGATTGTTTGCTTTGAATCTAGCCTCGGTCTCTTGCCATGTGAGCGTTCGCGGCGGGTTGGCGGACTGCGCCAGCATCCCGATTGACGCGAACAGGAGACCTAGGCAGAAACGCCAGATGTGGCGCTCCATCTTTCCTCCTAACTGACTTGTTGAATTTCGTGGGAAACTTACGCGAAAGCGAAGGGCGGAGACCGGCCGCTCTTAAAGGAAACGCTCCGGGTCACCTGACGAAGTACGGGAGCTGCCACAAATGAGAAGAAAAAGAGCGTGACTGAGATTTGCTGCACGTGGGAGATGACGGGCGTATCCGTCGTCTCATACAAACGCATTAATCCATCGTTTGGCGCCTTTTTGCCGGCGTCGCCATGATGTTCGGACGTCTGCTGCCAATCTGCATGTTGGATTCGAAGGACGTCGTCGGTGGCGGAGATGTAAGGGAAGAGCGCTGCTACGATCAGCGCGACGCCGCACACGTGCAGCCACGCGGGAGGAGAGGATTGAGTTCTGGATCTGTGCCGGTACGCGCGCAAGGTACTCGCTAAAGCGAGTGAACCAAGCACCAGCCAGACCAGATTCAGCGCTGTGTCGAATTGCACTCTTTTTTACCCTAACATGCTGTATTTTCGGTTTGTTCGCATGGCGCAGCCTTCCAAAGCTATCCCGCACCTAGTAAAGAACACATAAAGAAAATGCGCAAAGACTTGGCACGTTAATTGCATCAAAGCAATGTCTGGCTTTGCGAAAATGCGCCTCTTTCTCGGGATCTTGATGGTCGTGCTTGGCGGCTACCGGGTATGCCTGGCGGGTGATCCGCCCAGCAGTTCTCTCGCCAGTTTTGTTCCTCCGAAAAGCTATACTCGCTCGTTATATTACTGGGCGTCGACGCCAATTAGCGACCAAGCGCAAGTGATGACTCTGTTTTGCCGAGGCTACAGCGGCCTGACAGGCGAGACAGATGTTCCACTGGTGGCTGTACTTCGCGACACACTGGCAGACCATGATCCCGAAAACGACCGCTTGGTTTCGGTATGGCTGCTTAGTTACATCCGGCCTAATGCTGGACGACGCATACTCTCGGCGGTTCCTTTCTTTTATTGGAGGGTAGGTGTTGGCTCAACGTCAGTAGGCCCGAAAAGTGCCGCTCCGCTGATCAATCTGAATGCCCTGCAGCATCCAGTGTTCAATGCAGTTGGCCGCGACATTCTGCAATGGGGGCTTCTCGATGGGGCGACGACTCCGATCCGCGCCTCGTCGCGCGCCTATCGCACCAATGAAGTGGACAGCGAGCGACTGCATCTCGAAGAGGCGATCAGTTACTTGCAAGCTGCGCCGGCAAGCGACGACGATGCCTCCTTGACGCGCGCTCAAATGGAGACTTTGATCGGCCGACTCGAGTTGCGCAAGAGTTTGTTGGGTGGTTTGGCGAGTGAGAAGGCAGCGGAACGAGCGGGCCGCGATGCCAGTATTCGCAATGAACAGGTTCGCAGCCGTAACTGGGAGTTACTGAGGCAGTGTGCCGACAAAACCGGCCTGTACTTCGAACCGCTGGCTATTGCGGGAACGACTAATCAATATGCGATGCTTTGGTTCCCGACAAACGAAGCGGCCGAACCCGCGAACACGCATCTGCACCCCGTCTGGAAATTGCTCAACATCAAAGATCCGTGGAGCGACAAACTGCTCCATTCGCCGGGCGTGGCGACTTATGCCCGCGATCTCGACCAGAGCGGAAACCTGCTACCTGCCGGTATACGCGGTGAGAGGCAGGTGCATCTTACGCCACTTGGCATCTACTGCCTCACTTACCCGAAAATGCCTCTGCTGCTGCTTGATTTCCGGGCGACGATGCGCCTGAAGTGGCAAGAGGTGACCCAGCGCTCAATTGACGAGATCACTGCGGGCGTGATTGGCATATCGCATTTCACCAACTGGTATTACTACGTTGGCGCAGACCTGTATGATTTCGTCGTTTCGCGGCATGGAGCCGCGCTCAATCAATCGGAACGGCTTGACGCTTATTCGCAGTTCCGCGTCAGGCTGGAACTGGATCGTCAGCTTGACCCGGCGCTGCGCACAGAAATGCAAAGACGGGTCAACTCATTGGCGATCAATCCGCTGGAAGCCGCCCCTCAGCAGGAGATGCTGGCGGCGCTGGTTCGATACGACAACCTGCAGCGCGACGCGCAAACCGGCCGGCTTCTCAAAACGGTCGACAACGACCGGCGCACTGAACTAGCGATTGACAGTGAAAGTCCGCAGCAAATATCCTGGCAGAGCTTTCTTCATTTCGCGAGTTTTGGATCTTACACTCATCGTGTCAGCGCGAGGGCAGAGAATGTTGCCGATGTCGATCGGTATCGCCGCGTGCAAAATCAGCTGGATTATCTTGATCGGGTGACGGAGAACGGAACCCAGCCGGAAGTGGCCTACGATTCGATTCAGCTCGAGCATGCAGTATCGACCTTGCGAAACGAGTTGCCCTATGTTGAGTCTCGACCCGTGCGAACTCGCGCGACGGCAACGCTCAAAAGACTAAACGATCTCACGCAGGATGCGGCGCTGAAAACGGATTGCTCGGCCGCCGTCGCAAGCCTCGAACAGGGCAAAGGCGTCGCAGGGACACAGGTTGCCCTGGAACCGGCTGTCCTGGGCAAATCGTCTAAGTGAGATTCATTTTCCTCGCCCTGCTACTGCCTGGGATTTTCTCCGCAACCCCTTTTTTAAACGCCCAGACCGCGCCCTTCAAAAGGGTAGTCATTTTGAAAGTAGACGGCCTGAACGGGCAACTGCTACAGGACACCATCCAGCAGCGCGATGCGGTCAGCGGGAATTCGCGGTTGCCGTGGTTTTCTCATGTGTTCCAAGAGCAGGGAGTTGTGTTTCGAAACTTCTACACGCGCGGCATCAGTTTATCGGCGCCTTCCTGGTCGATGCTTGACACCGGAGAGCACTCAGTCATCCGGGGCAACGTCGAGTATGACCGCTACACTGGGCAAGTTTTCGACTACCTGAATTTCTTTCCGTTTTATTTTGGCTATGCCCGCGGACAGGCGGTTGATATGCCCGGTGTGGAAGTGCTCGATAGGGCGGGTATTCCCCTTTTGATCGATCGGTTCCGGTACGAACAGGTATTCCAAAGCTTTCAGCTTTTCCAGCGAGGAGTCTCTTGGAACACCTTGATACAGGCGCTCTCCCGAACCTTCTCTGGACAAGCCTTGTTCTCTTTTGTGGAATCTGCCGCTCCCCTCTCGTTAGGCTCCTCGCTCTCGAAACAAATCGAGAGTGAGTTATTAGCTGGAATCAGCGGATCGTCACTTCTCTATCTCGACCTTTACACCGGCGAGGCCGACCACGAAGGCCATGCCACTAGCGACCCGGCCGGCCTGCTCCACGTCATGCAGGAACTGGACGGCCTGGTGGGGCAAACCTGGACTGCCATTCAAAAAAGCCCGTTTGCTCAGCAGACACTGCTGGTAGTGGTTTCCGATCACGGGATGAACAACGTTCCGAATATTGTGAGCGAGACTTTCAGCCTGCCGGACGTTCTCAACAGCGAAGCAGGCGGGGGCCACCATGTTGTCACGGACCGGGAGCAATTGAGCGACTTCAAATTGAAAGGCATAAACCCGCTTGTGCGGCGGGTCATCACGCCTAGCAATGCGTCGTTCTACTTGAAAGACGAGGCGTCGAAGTATCCGACCGCGTGGCTCGATATCGATGGCAACGAGCGCACGGCAGTTCATCTCCGCAACAACGACTTGAATAAGATTCACATTTTGCTGCTGCAACTAGCCAGAAGCGATCTGAATGCCGGGCTCCGACGAGCTGCCGCGGAAGACGTGGCGCGAATCATCGAAGCGCATCGTGAACGATGGACTGCGGAAGTAAACGAGCTAACCGAGGAACTGACGGCGCTCGACGAGGTGATCGAGCAACGCCGCGAAGTGTTGCGCCACGTTCCGCGAAGGATCAGTGCGGAAAGACATCGTCTCGGTGAGGACAAAGTCACACGACGCCTCCGCCGAGAACTGCAAACCTGGCAAAACGAAGAAGCCGGTTACAAATCTTATGTGTCCCATGTGAGAGCTTTGCTCGCCTTTCACCCGGACGGAATGAACCGGTTTAGCGGCAAGGTGGAGACACTGATTGCGCCCCTGACGCTGGGCGACAACAACACCGTAGGTGAGGTCCAGCATTATGTGGTGGGTCCTTCGGCGGCCGGGTTTGCTATCGATGCCGGTGGCCACTTGGATGAAGAGCAGTCGTTTCGCTACTTGGACTACTTCTCGTTGTTGAGCCGGCAGAAAGCGAAGAACAATCCGCAGCCGCAGCTTTCCCAGAATCCGATCGATTTCACCGCTACGCATCTGCCTGATGGTCAGTACGCAGCAACGGACGCGCCACAGCTTTCCCAGAATCCGATCGATTTCACCGCTACGCATCTGCCTGATGGTCAGTACGCAGCAACGGACGCGCCACAGCACGCCTACTTTCTTTACGGCGATGAAAGCCATCAGATCGTGGTTCTGCAGGACCTGGCAGGCAATTTAATGGTTGAGCCCGTCAGTCACCTTGTGCAAATCGCGGATAGAGTGAGTTGGGCTCACGAGTCTTGGAAAAATGACTTACCCTTAGCGCTCTTCGAAGATTCGAACCTGCAAATTCCTCCGGGAGAGGACCGCGCGCGCTGGCTCTCTGGATGGCACAGCGAGCGGGATTGGTTTGCCGCCATCCACAAATGCAAGTATTCGAACGGCGTCATCGGAATTACTGAGGAGCTGTCCGCAGTAGGCCCGGATGTTCCGGGGCGGCCCGGAGTGAGCCCCGTTTTATGTCGCTATGAAAAACGGCGGCGTGAACTGGTGCAAGCCGATTTCCATGTGTTTGCGGCTGACCATTGGAACTTTAATGTGCGTTTTCCCAACCCAGGAGGCAATCACGGTGCCTTCTTCCGCATCTCCACTCATTCGGTCTGGATGATGGCTGGAGGCGATCTGCCGGTGCGTCAGATTGATGAGCCCTACGACAGCCTGAATTTCGCTTCGACAGTATTGAGTTTGCTCGGCCGGACGCCGCCGATGCCCGAGCGGGTAGTGAGCCTTCGCTAGTTCTCGTCGCAAAATCCAAGAAAATGCTTGCTGGCGCGCGGACTCGGAAACAGGGTCGGGTGTTGCAGCAGTTTACAGAGCCACGACCGCTAGGGAGTACCCATGGCCTGCAAGCCTGCGGAAACGCATGAAAGTCACTCGCCGGTGCGACAACAATCCGGTCCTTCACGCTAACGCCGAAACCGAGCCGCGACTGTGAAGGAGTTGCCATGGCTCTTCGAGCCGCTGAATCGAATGAAGACGCAGCACTCGGAGCCATGAGCGAAGGATTGGAGTTCTATGGAATCTCCACCGGACCGCGTCTTCAACGGAGTATCCATGGCCCTGCGGGGCAACAAAGGTGATGAAATCGGTGTATCGGGCATGATTTTCAGGAGTGGATTGGCATTGTAGCTAAAGGTCCCGCTTCTGAAACTGCCACATCGCTAAAACCAGAAACACGATGGTATACAGAACGCTATAGCCAACCATCGCCGCACTCGGCACGGAGCTAGCGCCGAACGGCGAGAGATTCATGGCGGATAACAGTGGTGACTGCATCTCAAAAGCCGCACGCCTCCATAACGATTCGCTCGGCATAAGAATACTTGTCACGACTCCGACCGCTACCGCTTTGGGTGTTTGCGTCACTGCGCCGATCTGCTCGATCCAGCCGGCGAGAAATGCCAAACCGTGAAGTCCCAGAACGAGAACGCCGTTGGTCAGCGTGGAAAAGCGCGTGCCGAAGAAAAACGTGAGCGAGAGCAGGAGCATACTTTCGAGCCAGATCAGACTCAGTCCGGGTAGGAAGTTTCGGGCGGCAACACCGGTCATCGTGAACACCAGCAGATTCACACCACCAACCATGAGCAGAATATAGAGCGTGAGCATCCCCGCGAAACCGAGCCATTTGCCGAGCAGCAGCTGGTACCGGTGCACCGGCTTGGTGGCGATCGCCTGAATACTGCCGGATGCGATTTCGCCCGACAGAGTATCCACCGACGTAAGGACTGTGAGCACCACTACCAGGAGATCTATCGCATAGAGACCCAGCAGCCGCGCGTTGCTGAACACCTGCCTGCGCAGCATGAGGGCCATTTTGCGGTGCTCGAACTCGGCGATCTGAAAATGCAAAGCGGTCCCAAACAAGACCAGGAAAGCGCAGGCGGCGGCTAGCGCCATCCAGAGTATCTTCTTGCGCGCCGCTTCGCGAAAGGTAACACCGGCCATAATCCAGATCGGCCTCATGCCTCGGATTCGCCTCCCAGCAGCTCGAGAAAGCGGTCTTCCAGAGATAGTTTTTGCGGCGTAAACTCGAAGACCTCTGCTCCGCGGTCAACCAAGTAGCGCAAGAGTTGCGGCGCTTCCGCCATGGAATCCACGGTTGCGAATAGTCTGTCACTCTCGCAACGTAGATGGACGACTTGTGCGGTGAGCCCGTCGAGAATGTCTTGCGAAAGGCCGCTGGCTCGGATCGCGATTGTTGTCTGTCCGCTCGTGAAAGAACTCATCTCGCGGACTTCGAGCACTTCGCCCGCCCGGATGAACGCTACGCGATCGCAGGTAACTTCTACTTCGCTCAGCAAATGCGAATTGAGAAATACCGTAGCGCCGCGCTCGCGCTGCACGCGAATGATGTCGCGCACCAGTCGGCGCCCCACCGGATCCAGGCCGGAGGTTGGTTCATCGAGGAACAAAAGATCCGGCTCATTGAGCAGGGCTTGCGCCAAGCCGATGCGCTGCAGCATGCCCTTCGAAAACTTGCGCACCTGCCGGTGGCGATGCGACGCCAGCCCGACCGTATCGAGCATACGGGGAATGCGCTCCTGGAGCGCACTGTTCGAAAGGCCATAAAGCTTGCCGTGAACGCGCAACAACTCTTCGGCCGTCAGCCAATCGTAGAAGCGGAAGTGTTCGGGAAGAAAGCCGATGCGCTCCCTGACAGCGCGATCGCCGGCAGGTTTTCCTAAAACGCTGGCGCTTCCGCTGGAAGGTGTCGCCAGTCCCAACAGCATTTTGACCGATGTGCTCTTGCCCGCGCCATTCGGCCCCAGAAACCCAAACACTTCGCCGCGGCGCACATCGAGCGTGAGTCCGCGAACAGCTACCCGATCGCCGAATACTTTTCGCAGTTGCTGCGTGGCAATGGCAATTGTCAGATCGAATCCGAATTAATTCAAAGAGGCGGTCGCGGTCAGCGCGCGACTCAAATCGCCGGAACCGTGCAGCGAGTAGACCATTCCGTCGTTGACCCATAGCAGAGAATACTCGCTAGGACGTTGTCCGCGCGCCGCGGTCTCGATGAGTGTTCCGTCGACCCCGTCAACGGCAACAGTGCGGAAGGAACTGCCGATCTGCGGGATAGGAATTACCAGCGTGGAAGACCAGTTGACGGTCTGCGAGAAGGCGTGCGTCTCGGCGGCACTCATACCGGCGACTTGCAGCCCAGCTTCGGCCAAAGCGGGGAGATCCAGATTGGGCGGCACGCTCACCACCGGCGTGCGAGTTTCGATCAGCGAAATACATCCAGCGACGGCCTTTTCGGTAGGACAGTTTCCATACATCAGGTGAACTAGTTTTGACGTATGAACAGCGATGGTGCTGCCCCCGGCTGAAGCGGGAATTTGTATATCGGAACGGCCAACCTGATCGAGCAAATCCTGCATGCGGCTGCGATCGAGCGTGGTGTGAAATGCCCCTTCGCCGCGGACGACGATCTTCTGTGGCGAGCCCAGATCGCTCAAAGAACGAACGTCGAACCCGGCCGCATGGCTGGCGCTTCCAACGTCGGAAACGGTCTGGGGTTCGCCCGGCTTCTCGGTGACTACTACGCTATCGGAAATCATTTGGGCGAGGAGTTTGCCCGTTGAACCGCCATTTTTCGTATCGGTCGCCAGAGCCGACAGATCGAGCGGCACTACGGCTACTTTTTGAATACGCAACATACTGAGGATGTGCTGGCCCCAGGAACGGGCGGGCGCGAAGCTGATCAGAAATGCGAGCGCGATGCCAGCTGCCAACGCGCCGCCCAGAGGCTTTCTCCAGAGCGCGAAAACCGGGGGCTTACTGACTGCCGAAATCTGCCGCCGGAAACGCAGGTAGGCTTCTGCCGGGTCCTGCGCGGCTCCGGCGACTGCGGGTGAGAGCGCGTTGAGCGACATCCGCACCCGAGCGGCCGCTTCAACCATTTCGGCGCGCCGTGCACGGCAGCTTTCGCACGAAAGTAGATGCTCCTCCACGCGCCGCAATGGTTCACCTTCCAATTCCCGGTCGATCTGCGAGCGCAGCAATCCGTCACTCAGGCAAGTCATATGGTTTCCTTTCGTCCCACTAACCGTGTATATCGCTTTCGAAAATCAGTTTCAGCGCGGGTCAGCAGCGTGCCGACTCCACTCACCGCGACTTCTAACGCATCCGCAATTTCTTTGTAAGAAGACCCGCTTGCGCGCATTAAAAGTAGCTGGGCCTGGGCGGGCTTCATGCGGGCAAGCACCCGGCGCACCCGTCCCGATTCTTCCAGGCGCAGCAATTCATCGAGCGGGCTTTCCGCCTGCTGCGTTTGGGCGGCCACCGCGGCGGCCTCATACTGTGTCCGGCGACTGGCAGCACGCAATGCATCGATACCCGCATGAGTGGCTGTTCGATAGAGCCAGCCGCCCACGTTCCCCCAGAGCGGCCCCGCGACTGGCTGCCGCGAAAGCTTCCAGAACACTTCGTTGGCGAGATCTTCGGCTTGCGCGCGGCTGCCGACCAGGCGTATCAGAATGCCGGTCACCCGCTGGTAATGCAAAACGAAAATCGTTTCGAAGCCATCGGGAATGGAGTCGTGCTGCACGCGTTGCTGGCCAGGCAAAACACTTTGCGCTGCTTCCAATCTCACCTCGCTGCCGGTTTCAAATAGTAAAACGTCTGCCGAACCTGAATTCTGACAGGAAATTTGTGTCCGTGTTCGGACACTGATATCCCGGCTTCGGGACGGTGGTGGAATCATGTCCCCTCTTCAAAGCTTTCCGGCGTGGCCAGAGATTTGCTTCACGTTGCGCCATGGTCAGTGCTTTTCACTTCGCCTGGCGATCTCTTCGCCGTTCGCCTGGATATGCAGGGCTCGCGATTTTGATTCTCGCGCTCGGCATCGGGGCGACTACCGCGATGTTTAGCGTGACCGAGACGGTTTTGCTGAAACCGCTGGCTTACCGCGATCCGAGCCGGCTGGTGACGATCACGTTTCGCGTGCCTGCCTTTTCGAAAACGCTTTCCACGATTCCGGCGAACGCGCAGCATTATGAGCTGTGGCGGGATCATGCCAGGACTTTCGACGAAGTGGCCCTGGTTGGTCCCGATTCGCATATTTTGAGCGGGCGCGGCGAAGCGGTTCAGCTGATGGGCGCGCATGTCACGGCGAACCTTTTTCATCTGCTGGGCGTGCAACCGATGCTGGGCCGCAGTTTCGCGGCCGATGAAAACCAGGTCGGACACGATCATGTGGTTATAGTAAGCCAAAAATTCTGGACAGAAAAGCTGGGAGGTAGCGCGAAAGCCTTAGGGGAGAGCATCAGACTGGATGGACAGCCCTTTCAGGTGATCGGCGTAATGCCTGCATTATTTCCGTTTCCTCGTGGATATGACCTCTCCGAGGTGGAGCAATTATCGGAGCAGACCGACTATTGGGTGCCGCTCGTTTTCAGTAAAGAGGAACTGGCGAACGCCTTGGGTGAAGAAAACTACGTCGCGATCGCGCGGTTGAAAGCCGGGGTAACCAACGCGCAGGCGCTCGCCAATGTCGCCGCACTCGAGAAGGTTATCGCGAAACGTTTTCCGGAACCCATTGAGTTTATCCCGATCGTGCGAACTTTGCAGCAGTCTATGGTGCGGGAAGTTAAACTTCCCTTGCTGCTTCTGATGGGGGCAGTGTCGGCGGTTTTGCTGATCGTCTGCATCAATCTTATGAACCTGACGATGGTCAGAGCGGTGAGTCAACGCAAGAATTGGGCTATTCGCCTGGCCGTGGGCGCGCGTGAGGGCGACCTGCTCCGGTCCGCCTTGATCGAGAGTCTGCTGTTGGCTCTGGCGGGCGGAGCTTTGGGAATGTGGCTGACCGTCTGGCTGCTGCAATTGATTCGGCTCGGCGCGCCGGTGGAACTTCCGAGAATCGACGAGCTGCAGCTTGATGGGAGAGGGTTGCTGTTTGCCCTATTGGTATCGGCGTTAAGCGCAGTCCTGTTCGGTTTATGGCCGGCCTGGCGGGCGACGAAGATAGATCCACAGGAAGCTATGCAGGCGTCCGGTCGCGGTATGAGTCAAAACCGGAGTAGTGACCGAACGGGCAAGCTTCTAGTGGCGGCAGAGGTCGCTTTAAGCACTTTGCTGCTGCTCTCGGGCGGGCTGCTGCTGCGAAGTTTGCTGGCAACGCTTGCTGTCGATCCTGCGATGAACGTGGACCATGTCTTGACGGCACAAATCGATCTGCCACCGGATAAATATAAAAACGACGGTGATATCCGTTCGTTTTATCAGCGACTCGATGAGCGGGTGAATGCGATGCCGGCGGTTCGCGATGCGGGACTAATTTCAGATATACCGCTCACAGGCGAAAACAATCACAATCCGGCTACGGCCGGCGACCGTCCCAGCCCGCCGCTCTCGCAATGGCAGATGACGAACTACCGGGTCGCGAGCGCCCATTATTTTCGCGCCGCGGATGTAGCGTTGAAAGCCGGGGAGGTGTTCTCGCCCGGCAATGCCTCGGATACCGCGGTGATGATCAGTGACAATCTGGCGCAAGCTTTGTGGCCGGGTCAATCCGCTATCGGCCGGCCGCTGCGAATTTACGGCAATCAACATTCGATGCGCGTGGTTGGCGTGGTGGCCTCGGTGCACGCCTCTTCTCTGGCGCAAGACCCGACTTTGATGGTGTACTTTCCGGATTGGCGTCGCGTGGATCGCGACATGTCGCTGGTGGTCCGCACCGCTGGCTCTCCCGAATCTCTCATGCCTGCTATTCGCAAGCAAATCCTCGCAATCGAGCCGGAAGCCGCGATTCCGCACATGCAAACCATCGGCGAGATTGTGGCGAAATCGGTTGCGCCGCAGCGCTTTCAAACCATGCTGCTGATGGCTTTCGCGCTGGCGGCCCTGCTTTTAGCGTGCCTTGGAATCTACGGTGTGTTGTCGTTTGCCACCGGCAGGCGGACAGCGGAGATCGGCATTCGCATGGCGCTCGGCGCTCGTCCCGGACAGATCCTGCGCGCCACTGTGGGCAGCGGCTTATGGCCGTTGCTCGGCGGAATCGTGACAGGCTTGCTGGGATCAGCCGCCCTGGCGAAACTCCTGCAGAGCCTGCTATTCCAGGTGCGGGCGCTCGATCCGCTGATGTACGCCGGAACCGCGGCCGTGCTACTTGCGGCGGGAGGGCTCGCCTGTCTGATCCCGGCGAGGCGCGCGGCCAAACTCGACCCGATTAGCGCGCTGCGGCACGAGTGAGCAGGCGCGGCTTTGGAAAGGCTTCGTTGATTTGCTCGTAGAGTAGAAAATCCCATCGATTGTAATGGCGAATGGCCGCCTCGAGTTGCGCGCTCGGTTCTTCGGACGAACGAAGGGCGCCCAAATTGACGGACGGCAGAGCATGATCAGCGCTCCAGCCATATTGCTCCTGCAGCTGAGCGAATGCCTGCGATGATGCTTCCTGATGGCCGATGAAGCTGAATCGTGCTCGCATGTTTGCGACGGCCTTGCCCAGGATCTCTTCGGTTAGACTGCCCGGAGGATAATCACGCTCGTCGACTCCGCTAAAACAGCGGACCAAAGTATTATCGAAATCGGTCGAGAACCGCGCTTCGAAGACCTGCTCGAGAGTGAGTAGCCGCCCCCGCTCATCGGTGACGAGTTCCGGTTGCCAGTGCCGCAGGTAGGCGTATTGCGAGAGCACGCGCGCGGCGGGTTCGCGCACGATGGTGATGTATTCCGATTTTTGCGGCAGCGCTTCATCCATGCCAAATTGAAAGTGACCCATGATCATGCGAAAACGGCGACGCTGCTCGAGCGGCAGCGCACGTAAATCGCTCACCAGAAAACCAGGCGGTGTGGGGTAGAGATAAGCGATCTCGGATTGCAGAAAATTTTGCGTGATAGCTTCGCGGAATGCTGTTCCTGCTGTTTTGGGTATGTGCATAAACAGCACGGTGGGTTTGGCGACTCGTTTCGTCACTGAGCCTATCTGAAAAACGGCCGGCACATGCTCGAGCGGCCAGTCATTGGAAAGCCGCACATCCAGTGTGGCTTCGGGGGAATCCGGCAGAGAATCCGCCAGATCGACGTAGAAGCCGTGCCTCCCCGAGCACTGCAAAAATTCCGCCACATCGGGCCGGTAATGTACGGCTGCCACGTGCGCAACAGGATGCCGATTCACGAAAATCGTAACGTGCATGGGCTGCGAAAGATGATCGAGGTCAACGGCCCATCCCGACACTTCGCCGTTGTGGATACCGTCGAAAGTGGCATGTAGCCGGGGTACGGGTTCCGACGTCTCCTGCACAAGTGGAGTCCTGTAAGGGCGTCCGAACCAATATGTGCATGCGGCGGCAACACATAAACCGAGTACAACAATCGGTGTGACCGCTGAATGGAAAAACCACTCAAGACACAGGCTCAATGCCCAGGCAAGCAGTATGAGATCGGTTCGAAACGGCTTTTGACTCAGCCGGCACCAACGGGCGGAGAATTGCTTCAGGCCGGCAATCGGAAAACGAATTTCATCCATAGAACAACGTCCGGATCTTTCACTCAAGCTTTGGTTCAGCGCGAGTGACGGCAACACTTCGGCTGTGACAATCAATACGAGTGACGGCGGGCGAAGGATTACTCGCTGGTATTGGAAACGACTTAAGCGGGCGGATTTAGGTTACAAAAGCATCGAAGATCCCGGTCTCAACCGTTTCGCCATGTTTCATCTGGACGAAGATTCGGTAGTGGCCCGGCGAAGGAAAACCGTAAGGGAAGCTCACTTCATTGGGCAGAGCACCGTCGGCGGTCGGAGCGTGTGACACGCCCGACATGTCCATGCCGGCCATGTCTCGGGCGTCAGAGCTTTCTTGTTGAGCAAGCATAAATGCCGCCATGGATACAGATCCTGTCGGATGAATATGCGCGAAGACAGTGCCGTCGGTTTTCACAAAAGCGGCATGGCCCAACATGCCCATGTAGAAAGCCATGTCGGCCGGAGCCTCGCCTTTCGGTCCAGTCAGTTGGAAGTGAAAGAGTACCGGTTGCCGCGACCGCAAGGCGGCTGGCGGAGAAATCCAGGTCATGCGATATCGATCGGGCAGAGTGAACTCGGTGGTAGTGGACGAAGCACGATCATACGGAGTGCCGGCGCCGAGCGCATCGTCGCCCGTGAGCGCGCGACCCTTCACGGCAGCAGGGATCTGGAGCGGGCTGACGAGAGTTTCCGGAAAACCGTTCGCGTGCACGATATCCGCATAGAGTTTATATTGGCCGGCGGGGACGCTGGGCAGATTGAGGTGAAAAAGGCCAGGACCGTCTAAACGCGGATGCAGATGATAGACCAGATCGAGGCCGGGCTCCCGGATCAGGTAGAGATGCATCAGGTGATTGTGGTCGGGGATGAGATCGTCGACCGAACGCGTGAACAACGATTGCCAGCCGGGCTCATTCAGCCAGCCGGGGTCTTTCAAATTGAGAGTCAGCAGGCCAGGCGATGAGATTTGCGCTCGCATGTCGAGCGGCTTGTAAACATCCGCGCCATAAGACGCAGCTTCCGCGCTCCACCAGCGATTGCCGCCCCAGAGCGCCGCGATCGCAATTACCAGAGCCACTCCCATCGCGACACGCCCGGCTCGAATACGCTGCGAATTCGGCGTCATTCCTGGAGCAAGCTTCGCTTCGCGAACGGAAGCGCCTGCCATGGCGACCAGTGCGCCCGTCAGCAACAGGCCGAGCACTGCCAGCACCGCGCCGAGCCCAAATTGCATCCGTTTGATTCCGAGAGCAGCCGATGGCACCGGAACCGCCATCGATCCCGGCCCTTGCGCCCCGTCCGCTGTGATGCGAACCTGCCAGGAGCCGGGCGCCATCATCCACAGCGAGCCGGTGAATAGCTGCGGATCCACTGGCGAAACCGTGAGCTTGTCGGGGATCGGTGCGAATTTTGCTCCGGGACCGGACATCGGTAACGGTACCGCGCTCATACTTCGGATGCCGGGCGCGGCGGCGCGCACTTCAATCTCGGCCACCCCCGGGATGACCAGAGGCGGCCGGATGGTGACGAAGACCTGGTAGGGGCCGGCGTGGCTGTCCAGGTAAATGTCGGGACTGCCGATGTGCGCCTGCGTAGAGGTTGCCGCAGCGAACAGTAGAAATAGCGCGGCGATCGTCGGGCGTTGCATATCAGCGTTTGATGGTGCGCAGCCACTCGCCACGCGAGAGACCGAAGCGGAAAGAGATGGCGGCCAGGAGCAGGGCCAATCCAATGCCGGGCCAGAAGGCCGACGAGCTTTCAGGCTGAAATAGGTAACGCGCCCCAAACGAAGTGGGCGGCATTCCGTACCAGAGATACATGGTTCCGAAGAAACGATTGCGGCCGGCCGGCGTCATCAGAAAACTGGCGAAGGGCCATTCGGCTGCCAGCAGAGTGGCGACGAAAACAAGCGCGCTTGTCACCGCCAGTTTCCAAGGCTGCCAGGCTTTCACGCGCTGCCAGAAAAGGTCGAGGACCAGTGCCGGAGCGATTAGCAAAATGGGAAAGGCCTCCGGGATGAAGTGCGTAACGTGCTGGTAAACAGGCCCGAGTTTCGGCTCGGCTGGGAAGAGCGGCAGGATCAGCATCAGGCCGATGTTGAAGAGCATGTAGAAGCCGGCTACGCAGGTAGCAGCAAACGGCAACCCGGTGGCGCGCGCCCCGGCAGCCAGCACGACCGGCGCAAAGACAGCCAAAACCATGTACGGTCTTGCTGTATGCAGGGACGATCGTCCGGTATATTCCATCAACATGGTCATCAGCATTACCAGCATGACGCCGCAGCCGTAGAGCAGAAGCAGTTTTGAGCTTTGCGCGGCGGCCTTGCCGGACCGATTCGTGGATTGATCGAGGGACCGATTCACATGTCCTGCGATCAGCACGATGGTGCCAAGCAGGACTCCATACGCGCCCAGAAACAGCACGATATGGGGCGGGCTCACGATCTGCACGTCGAGGCCATACGCATCATGCCACCAGTTATCGAAAGGCGCCGAAGTCAACATGGTGATGCCGCCCCAGGATGCGATGAATGCTCCAAGCGGCGCGCGGAATCCAAAGATGTGAACCGAAGCGGACGCCAGCGGAGATGACTTCGAGAAGGTAGTGGACAGTATGATGTAGCCGAAAGCCACGCCGGCCAGGACGCCGCAAAGATAAATCGCCATGTGGGCGGGCGTCCAGAACGTGTCGCGGCCGATAGACATGTGCCATGAAATGTCCCAGTTCGCGCCGATCACGTTCGAGGTGATGGCGGCCACGGCGCACCAAATGTACCAGGGAATCGCCGAGGTTCTTGAAACCGCGAAGGTTCGGGAAAAAGGTGGGGCTCCCGTCGTGACAGCGCGTGTGGGGGTGGCCATCGAAACCTCCTGCATGAATGAGAGACGCCCTATTATCGCCTGAGCGAGACCTTTGGGTGCAAAGAAAGTAAAGGCAAGGAAAACAAAAAATGCTTTCTTTTTGCCGTGAAGGCGTTATAAGATAGCTGCAATTCACAGCCAGCCATGTCGCAGATTGCTATCGAATGTCGAAGTTAACCCCTCAATTGGCTCAGCGGGTAATCGCTCCGCGATTGCATGCGGAAGAGCGCAGACGGGAGATTTTGCTGCTGCTGTCCGAAAACGGGCGGATCACGGTGGACGAGGTGGTCCGGCGATTTGGTGTCTCGTCAGTGACCGCCCGGGCGGATCTGGATGCGCTATCGGCCAGCGGGTCGCTGGTGCGTTCGCATGGTGGCGGGATCAAGCCGCTGACTGCCTCACCCGAACACCCGTTGCGTGTTCGGCACGGTATGCACCACGAGGAAAAACGGCGCGTCGCACAAGCTGCTGTTTCACTCATCCAACCCATGCAAACCGTGATTCTGTGTACCGGTTCTACCGCCGCGGAACTGGCCGGCGAGATTCGCCGGGTGCGGCCGGATAACATCACCGTCATCACGTATGCCCTCAATATCGCCGCAAAACTGGCAGACATCCCGAACCTCTCGCTAGTCATGCTGGGCGGCTTTCTGCGGCATCCCTCGACTGCCTTTGTCGGTCCTCACGCCGAACACATGCTGCATTCGCTGCACGCCGATCACTGTTTCATGAGCACCGTTGGTCTGGATGCGGATATTGGCTTGACGACGCTCGACATCATGGAGGCGCAACTCAATCAGCGCATGATCGCTTCCGCGGCGCAAGTGACGGTGCTGGCCGATTCGAGTAAGTTCGGCCATCGCAGCCTGTCCCTGATCGCAGACTTTCGATCAGTGCATCGGGTGATTACCGACGCCGGCGCGCCCGCCAGCCAGGTCGAAAAACTGCGTGGGATGGGTGTGGAAGTGGTTCTGGTCTAAGCCGCTTTGAGCGACAAGTTGATCGCGCAAAGAAACTTTCCTTTTCATTTTGCTTTCTTTTTGTTTCTTTTCTCTTGACACCTCTTTTCAATCACCTTACAATTCCGTCAAGCTCTCGTTTTGGAAATTGGATCTCTGTGGATCCCGCTTTTGGTTAAGGAGTTGATGCGTCATGAGGTCAAGGACCCTTTTTGGAATTCCGCGCCCTGTTCCGGCCACTCTGTTGTTGTTGGCTTTAATTATGCTCTGGTCCGGCTTATCCCGGGCCCAGGAGGTGACCGCTGCGATCAACGGCGTGGTGACCGATCCATCCGGCGCAGCCGTAGCAGGCGCCAAGGTCACGGCTAAAGATCTCGACCGCGGATCGGTATTCCCGACCACAGCCGATGGCAGCGGTTTTTATAACCTGCCGCGCATTCCTGTCGGACGCTATGAAGTGCGGGCGGAAAATCCGGGATTCCAGGCGGCCGTCAAGCCGGAAGTTGTTCTGCAATTAAATCAAAACGCAAAGATTGATTTCGCCATGCAGGTCGGCGATGTAAATCAGACGGTCGAAGTCACGACGGCAGCGCCGATTCTGCAAACTCAATCCACGCAGTTAGGCACTGTTATTGATGCCAAGACGAACGCACAGCTTCCGCTCGCCACACGCAACTACGTGCAGTTGACGCTTCTTGCTCCCGGAACAGTGACTACCGACCCGTCCTCGTTTACCGGCGCGCAGTCCACGTTCAACGGTGGTAAGCCAGTCGTTAACGGAAACCGGGAACAGGCAAATAACTTCCTGCTGGACGGCTTGGACAACAATCAGATCTCTGAAAATGACGTTGGTTACGCGCCAAGCGTAGACGCCATCCAGGAATTCAACATGATCACCCAGAATGCTTCCGCTGAGTTCGGTAATTTCATGGGCGGAATCATCAGCGTCAGCACCAAAGGCGGCACCAATGCCTTCCACGGCAACCTCTTTGAGTTTTTTCGAAATGACAAGCTGAATGCCAACAACTGGGCGAATAACTGGGCCGGCTTGGCCCGGCCGCTGCTGCGCTGGAATGAGTTCGGCGGCTCTTTAGGCGGACGGATTATTAAGGACAAGTTGTTCTTCTTTGCTGACTACCAGGGGTCTCGCTATGATCAACCAGCCACCAGTACCGTGTTCTCGGTACTTACAACGGCCGAGCGCCAGGGGGACTTTTCACAGGTTCTCACGCAGCAAGGCATCCAGCTGGTCAATCCAGTCACCAAACAGAACATTCCCAATAATAATCTCGCGGCGGTCGGTCTGGTCAGTCCGCAAGCCCTCGCCATCGTGAACTCGGCCCTTTATCCACAGCCGACAAACGGCGGCTTGCTTAACAATTCGGTAAATACCACGCATCAATATACAAATCAGGATCAGGGCGATGTCCGCCTTGACTGGAATGCGTCTGACAAGGATCATTTATTCGGACGCTACTCGCAAGGGCATATCGAGAACCCCACGACGAATAGCATTCCGCTGCTGTATAACACGGAAAACGTTTATCCGACTTACAACGGAGTTATTGATTACACGAGATCATTCAGCCCAACGTTTGTGAACGATATACGCGGCGGCGTCAACTATATTCCGGTTGTGACCGGATCTTTGAGTGGAACGGCTTTTTCAGCTGCCAGTGTTGGAATTCCGGGTGTCCCGACCACCACTCTTCCTGCGTTTGTCTTCAACAGCGGTAACTTAACGGCCGATCCGGCGCAAGTAGGGTTTGGCAATGCTGAGGTCGTGCAGGCTTTTGCAACAACTGTGATCCAGGCGGAGGACACGGCCATCATCACTAAAGGCACTCACACCATGCACGCGGGCTTTCAGGCCTTCCTGAACCGAATTAACGCCTTCTATCCTGGCAACGCCGGGGTCGCCGGTCAGTTCGGATTTAACGGGCAGTACACCGGGCTAGCGGAAGCAGACTTCATTGCCGGGCTGCCTTACAACGTGCAGGGCGGCATCAATGGTGGTACCTGGGGACAGCGCTCCAGTATATTCGGTGCATTCTTCCAGGATGACTGGCGAGTTACACCTAATTTGACACTGAACCTGGGCCTGCGCTGGGAACTGCACACGCCTTGGACCGAGGTACACGGTCGTCAAGCCAACTTCAACGAAATCACAGGAGCGTTGGAATTGCCTGGTCAGAACGGAAATAGCAATGCGCTCTACAAACAATACAACGGGATCACCAACTTCCAGCCGCGGCTTGGATTTGCCTACAGTCCGACACACAATACGGTAATTCGTGGTGCATACACGCTCTCCAATTACCTGGAAGGAACCGGAACGAACCTGCGGTTAACGCTGAACCCGCCTTTCGCGACAGAGCATAACGTGAACTATAGTGGAACGCAGACGCCATCCACGCTGGCGGATGGCTATAACATCTTTGCAGGTACCGGAGCTTCGGGGATCAATTACCAGGGCGCTTCTCTGCGCCTTTGGGATCCGAACTATCGTCCAGCCGTATCCAACCAATGGAATCTCTCGCTCCAGCACCAGTTCGGGAACTCCCTCACTACGCAAGTAAGCTACGTAGGGCAAAGTAGCGATCACCTTGTAGTACCGGTATGGGCTTCACAGTTGCAGAGGACTGCGGACGGGACGGTCCAGCCAGGATACCTAAGCGGAAACCCAACTCTGCTCAGTCAACTCGGCAATGCCAAGCTTTCCAACACGGTTGGCGTGCAGAATTACAATGCCTTGCAAGTTTCGGTTCAGAAACGCCTGGGGAGCGGACTTGAATTTCAGGCTAACTATACCTGGTCGAAGTGCCTCTCGAATGCAGTCGGCTATTACGGTGGTTATGGCCAGGCACAGGGAAACTGGTATTACTGGCAGGATACTTACAATTCACGCCTCAATTACGGCCCCTGTTACTACGATGTACCGCAAGCCTTTAATGGCTTCGTAACTTACGACCTCCCATTCGGTAAAGGTCGTGCCTTCGGCCAGAATATGAGCAAACTGGTCGATGCGTTCGCCGGGGGCTGGCAGATCAATGCCATCGTGAACTGGCGCGGCGGCTTCCCCTTGACCATCGACTCGAGCGAGGACCTTAGCGGGACCAACAATCCGAACCAATTGGCGAGTTGCGTGGGCACACAGCACACCTTCGGCCAGCGCAACATTGGCAGTGGTGGCTATCAGTGGTTCGACCCGACCGCTTATGCCAACGAATCGCCAGGAAGCTTCGGAACGTGCGGTATCGGAACTATACGCGGCCCCGGATTACATACGGCCGACCTCAGCCTGACGAAACTTTTCTCAATCACTGAACGCCAGCATCTCGAATTCCGAGCGGAAGCAATTAACTTCACAAACTCGGTGACCTTGAACGCTCCCAACGTTGGAATCGGTTCTACTCTGGGTCAGATCACCTCTTCCCAGGGCGAACGCAACATCCAGTTTGGGCTCAAGTACAGTTTCTAAAGAAGAAGGAACAAAATCAGTGTTTACAAAATTCTTGTTAGCGAACACCCGTGTTCCGTCTGGATATCGCCTCCTGTTGTCTTGTTGCTTTTGCGTCTTGATCGCGGCGTTCGGTCTTCCGCGGCCGGGCGCGGCGCAGGAGATTGCCGCTACCATTTCTGGTTCCGTGACAGACGCCTCGGGCGCTGGTGTGCCGAGCGCAACCATCACAGTCCATAGCACCGACACGAATACCGACGTTCGTACGCTTACTGCGGATGGCGGCGGTCACTACACGGTCACTAACTTACAGCCTGGTAACTACACCGTGATCGTGAAGGCTCCGGGCTTTCAATCGTACACGGCGCAGGGCGTTACCGTTCACGTGGCCGAGAAGCGCACCGTTGATGCCGCACTTCAGACGGGTCAAGTCACTGAGAACGTGACCGTGCAAGAGGCGACCAATCCGGTCGAGACATCCTCTTCCGCGCAAGCCGGTACGATCACGGGCAACCAGGTGCGTAGCCTGGCTCTCAACAATCGTAATTTCGAACAGTTGGTTTTGCTGCAACCCGGCGTCACCAACGGATTGCCGGATCAGGTTGGCTTTGGTTTGGCAAACTCGACCACCATCTCGGTGAACGGGGCTCGCGTCACCTCGAACAATTGGACAGTGGATGGCGCTGACATCAACGATAGCGGATCGAATGGAACCTTGCTGAACGTGCCGAGCGTTGATGCAATTCAGGAATTTACCCTGGCGCGCAGCACCTACGACGCCCAATATGGACGAAGTGGCGGAGGCCAGGTGCTGGTCGCGACCAAATCCGGCACAAACGCCTTCCATGGCGATGTCTACGAATTCGTTCGAAACGACTTCTTGAATGCCAACGATTTCTTCTCTAATACAGCCGGCACGCCACGCGCCATCGAACGCTACAACAATTACGGATTTACGTTAGGTGGACCGCTGTATATTCCGAAACTCTACAAGAAGCAAGTTTCTAAGACCTTCTTCTTCTGGTCGGAGGAATGGCGCAAAACCAGCATCCCGGGCACCTTCAATGGTCCCGCTCCTACGCAAGCCAATTTGAATGGTATTGTTAATGGTCAAGTGACAGGCGCACCCGGCTGCGTCTCGTACAATCAGGGAAGTAATACCTCCACCATAAACCCGGCGTGCTTCAGTAAGAATGCGCAAGTTTATCTTAAGAACGTCTTCAATAACTTCCCGGCGAATAGTGGAGGTAACTACATTTCTAACTATTCATCGAAACAGAACTTCCGGCAGGACATAGTCCGGTTAGACCAGAACTTCACGGATAAGCTGCATTTCTTCGCCCGCTTCATGCAGGACGACGTGCCCCAAACAGCGCCGGATGGGCAGTGGGCCAGCACCAGCACATTCCCGGGCGTTTCTGCCGCGACCTTGGACGCTCCCGGCAAAAATGCCGTTGGCAATCTCACCTGGACGGTTTCGCCCAAAATAGTAAACGAGGCCGAGTTCGCATATTCGTGGGGCGGCATCAACATCAACAATACCGGTCTTACAAATAACCCGGCCTTCTTCAATGCTTTGACCAATAATTTCCCGTACGTTGACCCGTACGGCCGGGTACCAAGCGTTGCCATTACGGGTTCGACGGGCGTCGGTATTTCGGCCCAACCATACTTCGAGCGCAACCTCGACCGGAATTTCTTCGACAACTTCTCCTTTGTGCAGGGTAAGCATACGATCCGCGCGGGCTTCAGCGCGCAATGGCTGCAGAAAACCGAAAACGGGCCAGTTAGTGCGCCCAGTTTCAGTTTTAATAGTTTCGGCGATTTCCTGCTCGGCAATGCGGCAAGCTTTACGCAATCGAGCCAGGACACTGTTCCCGACCTGCACTACGTGAACTTAGAAGGTTATCTACAAGACGACTGGAAAATAACATCGCATCTGACTCTGAATGTGGGATTGCGTTATAGCTTCTTCCCATCTCCATCCGACGTGCATGATACGTTAAGCGCTTTCAACCCGAATTACTACAATCCGGCAGGCACGCCTGTCCTCAATCCGTTGACTGGCAATTTCGTCGGCGGCCAGAGCCTGACTCCTATTAACTACGCCAATGGACTGATTTTTCCGACTGGCGCAACGTGCAGGAACGCTCAGGCTATTGCGCCGGACGCGACGTGCTCTCCTTATGGATCGCTGGTAAATGCCAATTCGAATAATAACTTTGCTCCCCGGGTAGGATTTGCCTACGATCCTTTCGGCAACGGTAAAACAGCGATTCGAGGCGGATACGGCGTGTTCTATGACAG
Organism: Bryobacteraceae bacterium; assembly: GCA_965277435.1. Taxonomy (GTDB): domain Bacteria; phylum Acidobacteriota; class Terriglobia; order Bryobacterales; family Bryobacteraceae; genus Bog-105. The sequence continues at coordinate 2,178,245 of OZ255821.1, forward strand.
AACGCTGAATGGCGCTTGGGAGCAGAACGCATTCATCAATCCTCCCCGGGTGCAGAGCCCGACGATTCTGAACACCACTTTCGACAACGTGCTCGCTGGAACGGTAGCAGCGCCTCCGCCGAATCACTTGATCTCTACTGGTTCACCGGCATTTAAGGTTCCTTCTTACCAGGATTTCAATGTCTCGATTCAGCAGCAGATACTTTCAAATACGATTCTCGAAGTCGCGTATGTCGGCTCATTGGGACGGCATCTGCTGGGCGAGGTGGATACGAATCAGCCAACCCTGGCGGCTCGCGCCTCTCAACCGAATTCAAACGTAAATCTGGTAGTTCCGTATCTCGGCTACTCCTATATTCAAAATCGGACACCCGACTTCAACAGCAATTACAACTCACTGCAGGTTGCGTTGAACCGGCGTGTATCTGAGGGATTGACAGTAAGCCTCTCCTATACTTGGTCCAAAAACTTAACGAATGCATCAGTCGACCGTGGCTCAAGCACCTACGACGCTTACAACTACGGCTTAAGCTACGGTCCGTCCACTTACAACACGCCCCATGTGTTTGTCGCGAGTTATGTCTACCAATTGCCGTTCTACCGCGATCAGCGTGGACTGGTTGGCCACCTGTTAGGCGGTTGGGAGGTGTCCGGCATCACCACCGTGCAGAGTGGGCAATCACTTACGGCCACTCAGTCGAACGATCCGTTTGCTTGCACAACCGCGACGAGTGGCCTCTGTGCGGCCGGTTCAGCTGCCGGTGCTTACCCGGGGGGAATTGGTATCGGAACTTCAGGCGATTCATCTGTGACGATACGGCCTGACCTGGTGAGCTCCAGCGTGAACCTTCCGAAGACGGTCGCAACGTGGTTCAATACCTCAGCCTTTGCCATGGCGGCAGGGCACTTCGGCACAGCGGGACAAGGAATCTTTCTCGGTCCTGGTTTGCAGAACTGGGACATCTCCGGAATTCGAAACTTCAAAATCGGTGAGCGGTTCAGTCTCCAGTTCCGTGGCGAGTTCTTCAACATCTTTAATCACACAAACTTTAACGGTGTCGGCACTAACATCAGCGACAGCAATTTCGGGCAGGTGACCAGTGCCCACCTTCCTCGGAACGTGCAGCTCGGACTCAAGCTGTATTTTTAGAACGTGCCCTGCAGTACCAGCGACGCCGTCCGCAGACTCATGATGCTTGCTCTGTGGACGGCGACGTTGCTGAGCTTCAACGTTCGTGCGCTACCGCAGACGCCATCTCCCGCCTTACAAAAGGCTCTGGTAAGCGGGTCGCAAGCACTGCAAGCCGGTGATTATCCGGCCGCGGAAGCAGCCTTTCGAACAGCTTTGGCACTCGATCCCAAGTCTGTTGAGATCCTCAACACACTGGCGGTCACGCTGGCCCGGCAGGGAAAGGAGCGGGAGGCCATCGCCTTTTACGATCAAGCCCTCAAACTGAAGCCACACGACCCGGTAACGACCCGAAATCTGTCCATCGCGTATTTCCGCGCACAGCGGTACAAAGAAGCTCTGCCGCTTCTTGAAGATTATGCTGCTGCAACGCCGAGCTTTCAGTCGCTCGATTTAACCGGGCTGACTCTCTTTGCTCTCGATCGATATGGGGAAGCGGCAGACTACCTTGAGCGGGCCAGCCAGATGCAGCCGCAGAATGTCGCCACGCTCGACATGCTTGGGAAGGCTTACTACCGGGCCAAACAGTACGATCGAGTCTCCGATGTCTTTAGCCGGATCATGGCGATCAATCCGAACTCACCCGCGGCACACACCATGCTGGGAATGGCTTACGACAAGAAAGGGCGTGAGGACGAAGCCGAAGCCGAATATCAAGCCGCCGCGAAAGTGGACCCGAACTACATGGGCGTGCATTCCGGCTTAGGCATCATCTATTGGAGGAGCGGCAAATTCGACGACGCGGCGACGGAGTTCAAGACAGAATTACGCAATTACCCTCGCGATCCAGTCTCCAACTACTTGCTGGGCGATATCTTGCGCAAGCAGAATCGCGCGGCCCAGGCGCTCCCCTATCTGGCAGCCGCCATTGCGGCCAATCCAAATTACTTCAGTGCGCTTTTTGAACTCGGGAAGTGCCAGGTGATGCTCGAGCAACCAGCGAGGGCTGTAACGCCTTTGCGAAAAGCGATCGCCCTAAAGCCCGACTACGCGGAAGCCCATTTCGTACTCGGTTCCGCTTTGCGAAAACTCGATAAGACGGCAGAAGCCAACCGCGAGCAAAGAACCGCTGAACAGATCCAGGAGAAGGTTCGCGCTGAGGGTATTCAAGAGCTGGATAACGAAGCCAGTCCAAATCGCTGACACAAACTGGTCTAAGACGCGGCGGCCTGTTGATTATCCGGGTGCAAAAGTTTCTCTGCGTTTAAAGCTCCGGCAGCTGTGTCTTCGTGCTTGAAGATGGCGTAAGTGGGATACTCGTTCGCGCGGTACTGACCAATGCGATAGCCGATGCTTTCGAGCTCCGATTCGGTGTAGTCCGGCTTGCGTAGACGTAAATAGACAAAGTCGGTGGTCAAAACATGCGGCGTTTCCAGATTCTCGTTTTCCGCCTGGCAAAGGCCTACATTGGCATCGCGGAGAACCTGGTATACGCTTTCATCGAACCAGGTGGCGTTCCGAAATTCAAACGCAGCCCGGATCGCGCGAGGCAGGCCTCCCACGAAACGGCGTAGCCTTTCTAGATCTATCCGGAAACTTGGCGCGAGCTGGAACAAAATCGGTCCGAGTCGCCCGGCCGCGCGCAAAGGATCGAGCGATTCGAGGAAGTAGCGCGTAAAATCCTCCGCTCCCTCGAGCTTTAGGGAATGCGTGATCTTCATATGCGCCTTGGGAAGAAACAAAAAATTATCCGGCGTGTTAGCAATCCATTTTTCAAAGGTCGCTGCGGAAGCAATGCGCCGGTAGGTGTAATTCACCTCGACGGCATTCAAGCGCGAGGCATAGTAAGACAAGAACTTAGTGCTGGACAGTTTTTCCGGATAAAATTCCGGCTTCCAGGCTGGATACGCGAAACCAGAGGTGCCGCAATAAAGAGGAGCGTCGGACACGAAGAATCAGAGACCTGCAAACCAATCGTATCCCTGCTCGGCCCAAAAGTCATCCGGCTGGTCGTTTGTATACTCGATCGATCCGATGCGCTTGATATTCTTGATGCCGTATTTCACCGGAATGACCAGGCGAAGCGGCGCGCCATGGTCGTCGGTAAGGGGCTTGCCGTTGTGTTCATAGGCGAGCAGCGTCTGCGGATGCATCGCACTCTTTACGTCAAGGCCGACGTAGTACTCTTCGTCAGGCGTCATCATGTTGACGTAAGCGGGCAAAGCCTTGCCCGGTGGAAAGAACTTCTTGGTGAAATCGGAGAAGCGCGTGCCGCCCCAGGAGGTCACCACACTCCAGCCTTCTATACAGAAGAAGCGGGTGATCATTTCGACCTTGGGAAAGCGGGTCACGTCCGATAAACGTAAATTGAGGGGCTGCACGCCATCCGCCGAGACTTTTAGACGCCAGGTCTCCCTATCGACATCTGAATCCAAGCCGTCGTCCCCATTCGGTTTGAGGTAGGTAATCTGGCTGGCGTCATAGGTCGGCATCAGGTGATTGTCACTCAGATACGCATGCGACAATTTGCGGTTAAAGGCGAGGGCGCGCCGCTGCGGCCAAGGCGCGTTGTCTTCCTCGGCGCTTTTCGTGAGCCACTCGTAACCTCCCAAGCCTGCAGCGGCAGCCAGACCGCCGATCAGGAAACCGCGCCTGGATCGCTTGCCGAGTTCCTTTTGCAGTTCTCCCGGTTCGAGAACAATTTCAGGATGTCTGTTATTCGCGTCCATCTACCAACTCGTATCCCATAACCATGCTGCGAAAATTGTTCCAACCGGCTCGCGCCACCTGGGCGACATGCACCACAAAAAAAGCCAAATATCCCATTGTTAAAGCAAAATGAATTAGGCGAGCGAACGTATAGCCGCCGCATAAAACGGTCAACCAGTGGAGTTGAACGGGCTTATAAATTGCCAGGCCCGTAATCAGAGACCCTGCGCCCATCAAAATGATAGCGGTGTAGGAAATCTGCTGAGCGGCGTTGTATTTCTCTTGCGGTGGAGCTTCTTTGCGGATGCCAAGGTCATGCAGTACCACCGCCCAGACATCGCCGAAGGCGGACATGGATTGCGGCGTCAGGTAACGCCACTCGCCCGAAAATACTGTGTAGCCTACATACAAAATACCGTTGACGCCGAAGAGCCACATCAGCGTAAAGTGCAGCGCCATACCGTCAGAGAGACGGTGGTCGATGTGAAAAGTCGAAAAAAACCAGTCAGGGAAGAAGTGGAAAGGTCCAATGTGGTATGGCGTGTAAGCCCAGTAAATGAGAACGCCACTCCAGATCATGAGGAACAGAAGGGGAAAGTTGATCCAATGAAACCAACGGATCGCCGTAAGATGTTTCAATTGCAGCTTTTGCATCTGTACTTTTCTTCGTCGCAGGACGCGTTATAGTTACGGGATAGAGTGTTTCAGTTATGAGGAGAGTAGCATTTCTACTAGTTCTCCCTCTCCTATTTAACCAAGGCATGATCTGGACGCCATATTTCGCCTCTTCGCTGCTTCTGGTCTGTCACATACAAACTGTTTCGAGGCCAAACCCCCTGGTAAGTACTATTTCAAGCAAACTCCAGTTTCACTGCGCCGCGACGAAATCGTTATCCCCTCAACATTGGAGCTTGCGGCCCGGATGAATTTTGCGTACAATCTTCCAGCAGTAGGAAGTTCTATGCCGGACGGTTCGGATGGCTGGCCCGGCAGGAACGCGCGAACAGCTACTTACTTCCTCATCGAAGGCGCGTGAATTGAGTATGAAGCGCCGTCTCGTGAGCGGGACCGGGTGAGTGAGTGCAACCGATTTGCCGGCACAAGCCTTTGGAAGTACTACGATTTTGTAACTTGAGGGCGCGGAAATCGCACCTGTTCTTTGATTCGAACAATGAGATGTTTTGTTAGGCTAGGGGATTAAATGCGAGCTTTGACCTTGACGGGTTTCACCGCCGGCGCGGTGATGGGCGGCCTCTCTGCCGCTGCTGCGTACGGTAGTGTGTCGAAATCCTCTCAGCTGTTTGGCCCCACGGTGTACCGAGGATCCGGCCAGCAGCGAACTGTTGCCTTGACTTTTGACGACGGCCCGAGTGAGGGTACCCTGCCGCTGCTCGACTATCTCCAGAAAGAGAACGTCTTTGCTACCTTCTTTCAATGTGGAATGAACGTCGAGCGCCTGCCGGATGTTGCCGGTAGAGTGGCGGCAGCCGGCCATCAACTGGGAAATCATTCCTACTCACACCCTAAGCTGCCGTTTAAGTCACGGGAGTTTATTGAACGGGAATTCACCGAAGCCCAAAAAATTATTGAATTTGAAACAGGCGTTGCGCCCATGCTGCTGCGGCCGCCCTATGGTTTTCGCTGGGCCGGAATGCGTGCCGTGCAGGAAAAGCTTTCTTTGCTCAGCGTGCTCTGGACCGTGATCGGCAACGATTGGCGCTGGCCCGCCGACCGCATCCGAAGACACGTTCTGAGGCGCTCTACGCCAGGTGGCATCATTTGTCTCCACGACGGCCGCGGCGTCGAGCCCAATCCGGATGTTTCCGAGATGCTGACGGCAGTGAAAAGAATCGTGCCGCGATTGAAGGACAACGGCTACACATTCCTGACCGTGAGCGATCTCCTTCACTCATAGTGTCACTTTCCAAGCTCAACCAGGGCGAGCGTCTGCGGTCCGAGAACAATCGACTTCTTAATCGGGCTCTTTTCGGCCGCTGGTAATTGGGCCGCTTCGATGAGCTGTCGAGTCTGCTCCCTGCTTAGCAAGGCGGGCGAGCCCATCTTCTGCCACGATTCGAGGACAGAGCCGTGGTCGGGAGCAACAAAGCGCAAAGTGTAAGACTTGGCATGGACCCCCTTTATGTTCAGATGAAATGTCTTCGGTGCGCCGCTCTCGTGCGGCTCGGCGTAGTTCCACAACACGACCGCGAAGCTCCCGTCCGATCTCCTGGTTACCAGTGCATTCTCTGAGTCGATCGGAATGCGCTGATCGCCGAGCCGGTGCAATAGATCGAAGACCCAGAATGATGCTTTGGGGATGTGCCGTTCCGCGATCACCCCATAGCCGCCGTAGAAAGGCGTCTTCACAACACCCTGCTCTTCGAAAACATCCGAGAACGTCCAGTAAGACATCAGGCTCACCAGCCCATCGCACTCCCGTATGTTGTTGGCGAGCCATGGTCCGATGAATGCGCTGTCTGTTACTTCGGGCTGATTCATATACGTCGCGTTGTATTCAGACCAGATAATCGGCGTACCCGGCGCGGCTGATGCCTTCACGTGGTCGTAGACCTTTTTGGCCGAACGCGCCACCATGTCGCGCCGCGTAATAGGAAGTCGTTTTCCGAAGACATCTCTGGAATCTTCGTTGCCGTACACGTGAGTTGATACGAAGTCGAACGGTACATCGTTTTTTTTGCAGTGGGTAATGAAGGCATCGGCCCACGCCGCTTGAGCGGTCGCCGGACCTCCCACGCGCAGCTTTGCATCCACGCTCTTCACGGCCTTTGCCGTCACGTCGTATAGGGCGAAATAAGTTTCCTGCTTCGGCTCGCCGTTCCAAAAATCGATATTGGGTTCGTTCCAGACTTCGAAGTACCATTGCTCCACTTCCTCCTTGCCGTAGCGGTCAACCAGGTGTTGCGTGAAGGCCTGGATGAGCGCGCTCCACTTAGCCGGATCCTTCGGTGGGGATGGCAGAGGCTTGTACCAGAACGGATGGGGGGCGAGATGCGCGGCCAGTTTCCGCGGCATAAAGCTCAGTTCTACGAAAGGCTTGACGTGGTTCTCGAGCAGCCCATCATAGATTTCGTCGACGTACGAGAAGTTGTAAACCGGCTTGCCCTGCGCGTCCTCGTCGTAGACGCCGTTCTCGTCGTCAAGGATCGCGTGGAAGCGGACGTAGCGAAGCTCGGTGTGATCGCGGACAGTGCGCAAATCCTGGCGATAGCTATCGCGCAGACTGAGGTTTGCGCGGCCTGATCCGAACATCTGTTCCCAGAAGTGCGGAAAGGGACGGGCGACCGCAGCCGCGTCCACCGTAATGTTCTCTTCGGAATTCGCACTCTGAGAAGACCCGGCTGGGATGAAGGAAACCGAGAGGAGGAACACGCCCAGTGTTGCTGGTAGAGTTTTCACGCTCTTGTTAGAAGCGTTAATTACAAGGATGTTGCAGGCGGTTTTCGGCAGCGCTGGTAGGATGTAAGAAGTTCAAATTGTGAGGTACCTATGAAGCTCCTGGCAGCCTCGATTCTCCTGTTAGCTGCGCCTGCAGTCTGCCTGTTCAGCCAGCAAATCGATCCCGGGAACAAGAATGATGCCGCGACGTTCGGCAATCACCACAATTCAAAGCCGGAAAAGAATCCGACGAGCCGCACGGTGACCGGACAGGTGACCGACAAGAACGGGCGTGTCCTGGAAGGCGCCATGGTTACCCTCACAGACAAAAAGACCAATGACAAAACCGATTTCTTTACCAAGAAAGACGGCCGTTATCAGTTTGCGGACTTGAGTTTCACGAAGGATTACGAAGTACAGGCCCGCTATAAGGACAAAGTAAGCGAGTTGAAAAAGCTTAGCCAGTTTGACCGGTTGCCTAAGCCAGTCCGCATCCTCGAAGTCCCGATTGACGCACCCGCCAAACCAGCCGTAGCTGCGAACTCTGCTAAGCCGTAAAGTTTCTGAGCCGCGCGCGTCAGCAAGCGGAATTTGGCGAAGAGCTTCTTAGGCTTCCGCGGATACGCGGAGCTTATGGCACTCCGGAGGCTGCCGGTGAGGCCGCTGCATACTGCTTGTCATATAGCGCCACAATATCGCTCGTTATATCGATGCTGTCCGCTGCGTAGATCACCTGTGAGGCCTGTTCGCCCGACTCCACGATGAGTAAATACTGGTTCTCTTTCGCGTATTTCGAAAGCACTGTCATCAGCTTTTGACTCAGGTTCTGCAGCACCTGTTGCTGCTTTGCCTGCACATCTTCCTGCGCATCCTGTGTATCTCGCTCCAGCTTCTTCTTCTTTCCATCGATCTCACGCGACAGTTCTACTTTCTTGTCGTCCGTGAGCAGATTTGCGCCCCTTTTTAACTGTTCCTCCAGTTGCGCAATGTCCTGTTGGCGGGTCGTGAACTCCTTCTGTTTCGGCGTCACCCGCGCCTGCAAGTCCCGCAAGGCGTTCTGCCCGTCTTTCGTCGTCACCAAAGCCTTCTGCACATTGATCACGCCGATCTTGTGTGCCCCCTCCTGTCCCGCCGCGCACATCGCCAGCGAGCACGCCAACCAGCTGATCGCCACTTGCCTCTTCATTGAATATGTCTGAATCCCCCTTTGCCTCCCGCACGTCGCGTACAGGAAAGGAACGATTCATGTTCGGATTTCTTGCATTCTTTTTTGAACCTTCCGAGGAACTCGCGCGCACAACGGACTCGCGATCCGCGCCCAAGTCCGCCGCATTTCCTCTTTCGTCTCGTGGCGCGGAATCGCGGCCTGTGCTTGCTTCATGCAATTTAAAGAAGACCTGCAGCTAGCCCGCGCCTGCGCGTCGGGCGATGCGCTCGCCTGGCAGTGTTTTCTTAATCGCTATAACGCCAAACTGCAGTCCGCCGCTTATGCGCTGGTGCACGATCACTTTCTCGCTCGCGAGTTGGCGGACACGCTCTGCGCAGACCTATTCTGTGGAGAAAAATCGAAACTCGCCACGTATACCGGCCGCGGGTCGCTTGAAAACTGGCTGAAAGTAGTTCTTTACCAGCTCCACGTCGATCGTTTTCGCAGCGAACGCCGCTTCCTCTCTTTTGACGAGCGGATCTGCGCTGTAAACTTCGGCTTCGATCAGACCGTTCGAAGCGACCATAACTTTGAAGAGTGCCTTAAGTCAACGATTCGCGAACTCAAGCCCGAAAGGCGTTTGCTCCTGGCCAGTCAATTCTTTGATCACCGCACACTCGCACAGATCGCCACCATGTTGCATGTCCACGAATCCACCGTGAGCCGCCGCCTCGACAAAGCGTTGCGCCAGATTCGGCGGGGCGTACTCCGGCAACTTCGCTCGCAAGGCCTCGACCAGCCTACCCTTACCGAAGTTTCGTTTGACCTCCACGCCGAACTCCTGCTGGGCGTCGATATAGTGAAGGACCGATCGTGAGTTCGTCTTGCCCTGAACCCAATCTGCTGGCAGCCTTCGCGGGTAACACGTTGAGCCGTCGTAATCGAACTACCCTCATGGCCCACCTCGTTGATTGCGAGTCCTGCCGTGAGTGCCTCCACTTCGCTCATCAATCCAGCCCGCGCCCTCAGCTTTGCGCGTCTCCTCTGTGGAACGCAGCGGCCCTGCTATCTCTCCCTGCTCTAGCCCTTGTTCTGCTGTTTGTCACCTTGCACACAGGTACTCCGCACGCCCAGCCTTCTCGTTTTCTTATGGGCGTCTCCGCTCGACCGGCTATTCACATACTGACGCCATTCCATTCACCACAGAATAATCGGCTCATCCTGCAAACGAAGCTCGGCGAGCGTTGGATCACTTTTGCTAACCCTTTCAGCCCGGTACAACGCAACTAAATCGCCTGGTACTGTGAGGCCGGTGCGCGCCCTGATATCCTAACCAGCACCGACCACCGTTCGATGCCGCCTTCGTTCCCTAAATCTCTGCCCCGTTTGTGTGTGGCGCTAGGTTTTTCGAACATTTCGGAACTGGGCAAAGCCGCTGAACGGGAATGCAAAGACGGCGCTACGTTTTTCGAATTTCGCCTGGACTATTTGCCGGATCCGGCCGCCGGGCTCCAGCTGATTCAAAATTTTCGCCACTGTCATCCCGACACTTTCATCCTGGCTACCTGCCGGCATCGCAGCGCGCACGGACACTTCTCCGGTTCGCCCGAAAAGCAACTCGAGATCCTGAGGAAATCTGCCGAAGCCGGCGCGTCTTTTGTCGATCTCGAAATCGAGATTGCGGAAAAGATGAAACTTGCTATTCCTTCGCTGCGCGACCGTTCGCTGCTGATCGTCTCGTACCACAATTTCCAAACCACGCCGGCCCTCGAACCGATCCTGCGCCGCTTGAACAAAGTGCCCGCCGACGTATACAAGATCGCCACCACTGCTCGCAAGCCCACCGATAATTTGCGGGTCATCCAATTCCTGCGGCAGAACGACGACTCCACGCTGGTTGCTCTGGCGATGTCTGAAATCGGCGCGCCGAGCCGCATTCTGCTGCCGTCGCTCGGCTCGGCCTTCACCTACGCCTCTCCTCTCGATGCGGCCGGTACTGCGCCCGGCCAGATTTCGGCGAAAAGTTTACGCTCGTTGTACCGCTCGGAACGCCTCACCAAGCAGAGCCGGATTTACGGCATCATTGCCGATCCCGTCTCCCACTCGAAATCACCCTTCATCCACAACCGCGCGTTCCAGGCGCGCCGCGTTGACGCCGTCTACCTGCCTTTTCTTGTCAGCCACGCCAATCTCGGCGACTGGATGAACTTCGCGTCCAAACTTCCCGTTTCGGGCTTCAGTGTCACGATTCCTCATAAGCGCCGGATCTTGCGTTATCTCGATACGGTTGACCCGCTCGCCCGCCGGATCGGCGCAGTCAATACGGTCTGGCGCAAAGCGGGGAAGTGGCGCGGGGCCAACACCGATACCGAAGGGGTGCTGAAGCCGCTGGCCCGCCACCTGCGTCTTGCGAACTCTTCCGTTTTGATCGCCGGTTCGGGGGGCGCCGCGCGCGCGGCCGCCGTTGCCTTGCATGATGCGCGGGCCAATGTCACTATTACAGGCCGCAATTCGTTAAGCGTCCAGTCGTTGGCCCGCGTTGTCAAAGGCGAGGCGCTCACGCTGAAGCAGGCTCAGTCGAAACACTTCGATGTACTGGTGCATGCCACGCCGGTAGGCATGACCCCCAACGTCAACGAGTGCCTTTTCAGCGATCACATACCGGGCGACATCGTGCTCGATATGGTCTACAACCCCAACGAAACGATGCTCCTCAAACGCGCCAAAGCGCAAGGCGCGACCGTCATCCCCGGCGCCGAAATGCTGCTCGAACAGGCCATCTCGCAGTTCGAAATCTGGACCGGCGAATCGGCCCCACGGGAAGTCATGCGCGGCGCTCTAGAATCTCATCTCTAAAACTCTGCGAAGCCAAACTCTATAATGTGCCAATGAGTGCCTTCACACGCCGTCAATGGGCGGCTCTTGTCGTCGCAACTCCTCTTGCAGCGCAAGTCACTTCTACTGTTCCACCGGCCGGATCACCCGCCGCGGCGAAACCGGCCGCTACTCCCCAGGAACGCATCCAGAAAGCCTACGCCGATGTGCACGACGTAAGTGAACGTCTGTCGAAGATCGAAGTGCCGATGAACGTCGAACCGGCCTTCGCCTTCCGGGCTTAGGCCTGCATGAGTAAGGTTGATGAAGCTACTCTTCCGTTCGCCACTCTCACGGAACTGAACGCGGCGCTGCGCAGCCGTCAAATTTCCTCTGTCGAACTCACCAAGTTTTTTGGTAAGCGCCTCGAAAAGATCGGCCCGGAGTACAACGCACTCGCCTGCTCCCTGGTCAAAGACGGCCGTAAGCAAGCAAAAGACGCCGACTTTCTGTTCAAGCAGGAGCGGTCCCGGAGCCCGCTGCAAGGCGTCCCTTATGCCGTAAAAGATCTGATCGCCGTCGCTGGGTATCCCACCACCTGGGGCGCTAAACCGTTCGCCGATCAAATCTTCGACCAGGACGCGACGGTCGTTCAAAAGCTGGCCGGCCAGAACGCCATCCTCATCGGCAAACTGTCGATGGTCGAGCTGGCCGGAGGCGGTGGGTACACGTCGGCTTCCGCTTCTCTGCAAGGTCCTGGCCTGAATCCCTGGAACAAGCAGTATTGGTCGGGTGGTTCCTCGAGCGGTTCGGGCGCGGCGGTAGCAGCCGGTCTGGTGCCGTATGCGCTCGGTTCTGAAACCTCCGGGTCGATTCTCACTCCCGCTTCGTATTGCGGAGTGACGGGCCTGCGCCCGACATACGGACTGGTGAGCCGCCACGGGGCGATGGCTCTCTCCTGGACCCTCGATAAGATCGGCCTGCTGGCGCGCTCGGCCGACGATTGCGGCTGGGTTTTGCGCGCCATCGCGGGCAAAGACAACGATGACCCTGGGTCAGCCGGCAAAAGCTTTTACTACACGCCGCAGCCCTATGAGCAGCGAGTTAAAGAGACCAAAATCGGCTACGCTGAAATCGACTGGACCGAATGGCCCAACGAGGCGTTGCGTCCCGCCTTCTCGACCGCGCTGGCCGGCCTCAAATCTACCGGTGCAATCATGCAGGAGACGCGCCTCCCTGATTACCCGTACGGCGCCGTGATCGGAACGATCATCGATTCCGAGGCGGCCTCCATCTTCGAGCAGTTCATCCGCAGCGGCCGGGTGGATCAACTGGCCGACCAGGGCCAGATCGACGGCTTGAAAGCTTCGCTCACCTACTCGGCGCTCGATTATCTAAAGGCCATGCGCATTCGCTCGCAAATTCAGGATGGTTTTCATCAGCTGTTTGCCGGCGTCGATCTGCTGGTTGCGCCCACGCACTTTGACCCACCCGATCGAGCCGACCAGCCGTTCGACGAAAACACGCCCAAACGGCCCGATCAGCGCGGCGTAGGCGCGGGCCTGGTGCAAGCCTCAAACCTCTGCGGGCTGCCCGCTATCACGATTCCGTGCGGCTTGGTAAACGGACTGCCCATCGCGCTCCAGATTGTTGGCCCTGCGTTTTCTGAAAACCGCATCATTGCCCTAGCCAAAGAGTTTCAGAAACGCACCGACTTTCACCAGCAGCATCCGCCGGTCGCGGGTTAAATCTGCCCCGATCGCAGGAAGCCGATTGTCCCCATCAGCAGGAACGTAATCAGGAAGATGGTCATTGATCCTGCGTTGCGCCAGTTGGGCAGCACCGCATGAATGCCGAGGAACAGAAAACTGCCCCCGATTAAAGCCAGAATGCCGGAAGCCCACCATTGGCCAAAGGCCGCGAATCCAGCCTGGCTGACGTTTGGTTCGCACCACGCGCCAACGAGTGTCATCAGTTCAACCGCCATGGCCGCCGCAGCCGCTTTTCCGACGGACCTTAGACTCTGTCTCGCGATCCAGCCAATGGCGACGCCCTCCGGAATCTTGTGCAACGCGAGCCCGAGGGGACCGCTCACACCGGCAAGCTGAATGCTCTCGAGCGTTCGCACCGACCAGCCGTCGAGGAAACTGTGAATGGCCGTGGCCGCCAGAACTGGTGACAAAGTAATACGCCTGGATGATTCGTGCGAGTGCACGAACAGCCGGTCAAGCAGCGCTAAGAGTAGCGCGGCCAAAGCAGTCATCAATGTGGCGGCCATCCAACCCGCGCCATGCGCCACTTCCGGCACGAGCCAGAAAAGAGAGATACCCGACAAGAGACCACCGCCTGCGCCTGTCAGATAGCAGGAAATCGTGCGCGCCTGTCCCATGAGAATGCCGGCGCCCACGCCCAGCAGAGCCAGCGCCGTGAGCAGGAAGGCGGCGGCCATTTACTGACCGGAAACCTTGACGACAAAATAAGTAAACGGCTGTGCTTTATCGATCAGCAGTTGATGTGCAACGCCGGCAGAAATGTGGACCACGTCGCCTGCTGCGAGTGTCTGACGCTTGCCGCCTGAAATCGAAGCTCCGCGGATTTCGCCAGGCTTGGTCGGGTGGCCGCCGACCAGCTTCCCGCCTGAAATCATGGTCGCGGTGCCGCTTTCGACGACGAACACGTCAGCTTCGTGTTCATGCAATTCGGACGATCCGGTCTCGTCACGCCGGATGAACAGCAAATAGTGATTGCCGTAGCGCGCGAGATTGTGGTCGGCGTAGGCAGCTCCTTTGGCGGGTTTGATTTCGCCTAAGGATTGCAGCTGTTTGGTGGTGTATACGTCCACGTCTGCCGCCAGACATGCGGAGGCAAGAAGAAACGACGCGATCAAGAGTCCGAGAGATTTTGTGGTTCGCATGGTGGATTCTCCAGGATGGCAAATCGGGAAAGCGGGCGTGTTGTTAGATTTCAGAATGAGCGACACTGGGGGCATGGCTGCTTCCAACTCGATCATCGTTCGCGACCCTGAAATTATGTGGGGCGAGCCGTGTTTTCGAGGTACTCGTGTGCCTTTCCAAGCATTGCTGGATTACCTCGAAGGCGGTCGTCACACTCTCGACGACTTCCTGGAAGATTTTCCGACTGTTTCTCGTGAAATGGCGATTGCCGCCCTGGAGGAAGGAAAGCAGCTCGTACTCTCGCAAATCTGAATGCGAGTTCTCTTAGACGAGTGTGTTCCGAAGAGACTTCAACGATTGATTTTGGGCCACAACTGCAATACAGTTCCGCAGGCTGGATTCGCCGGGAAAAGTAACGGAGAGCTGTTGACTCTCGCAGAGAATGCAGGCTTCGATGTTCTCCCGACCGTGGACAAGGGCTTGCCTCATCAACAGAACATTTCCGGTCGAAAAATTGCGCTGCTGGTCATTCGTGCTCGATCGAACGAGATCGAAGATTTGCAGCCGCATGTTCCAAAGTGTCTCGAAGCACTGCAATCGATCAAGCCGGGTGAGGTGGTAAGAGTGCCATGAATAGACTGACTTTTGGAAAGTTCGGTTGCAAATGTCTTGCGGCATCGAGTAGTGAGTAGCCATCGGAACTTTGATGCGAGGGCGAAAGAGGCGAGCAATCCTGCAGGTTCGAAGACAGAATTCCCAAGTGCCGATCAATCCCGGCTCGCTAGCGCAAATTTGGATTTGCTGTGCATGACATTTTGATATATTCTCGGGTCTTTAGAGGCTTCTGCAAATGAGCGAGGGCAGGCATGGATGGCTAACGGGCTGGGGTACCTTAATAAGCGGGATCGCTACTATCGGTTTAGCAGTGGTAGCTTATTTGGCCTATGCGCATCCACGTGGAAATCCCGGCCAACAGTCGTTTTCTGTGCCAGCAAATGGAGGGTCCGGATCATCGAAGGAAACCAATGGGACTGGAAAACACTCACGGGAAGCGTCGTTAGATTTTGAAATGAAGAAATGCCATGTCGGCTCGAAGCTTGTTTCTTGCTCACTGACCGTGGTGAGTCCACGCTATGACAGGAGACTGATAATCGCTCAGTATGGTAGCCGTCTCATCGATAATGAGGGTGACAACTTCCAGATGACGAGCGGCATGGTCAACATGACGTTGGAACGAGATCAGAAACTAGCTTTCAAGCTTGCGTTTCCAGTAAACAAAGATGTTGTTTGCCCACTGACAGTAAAGATGATCGGTTGGATTGATAATGAGCAACTGGATAAAGGTTTTGAGATTAGATAACTGCCCATAGGACTTTCTCGTCCAGTCTGTCAGCGCGAAAAAGCTCGCCAACTCCTCCTAGTCTGTAAGCGGCGGGGTCTGTGCCACTGTAATGGATTCGTTTGGAATCAGAGATCGTGCTTTTCTCGGAATTTTCTTAGCCGTCATTCTTCTCTTGGGTATACTCCCGAGGCAATCTGCTACCGACGAAATAAGGATGCAGACTACCACCGTTGCAAGAAGCGCAATGATCAAGCCGGTGAGAATCAGAAGCATTGGAGACATGGCCCTCAGTGATCTCATCGGCCTTACCGGCCGCTTTCAATAGGCGTCACGATCTCGATCTGTACTGGTACTGGCAACGCGCAATCTTAGTGGGCCCTGAAGGATTTGAACCTTCGACCAAAGGATTATGAGTCCTCTGCTCTAACCGCTGAGCTAAGGGCCCGCGCTTCGGCTGGACGCGTCTTCGTCTACGCTAACATGCGCCGCCTTGGTGAATTCTAAGGCGTCACCGTGAAAGCGTAAAGTGAATCGCCCGCGGCTGCCACCAGGTACTGCTGGCCATCAAGCAAATAGGTTTCCGGGCCGTTGCTCACATCGTCGGCCAGTCCGGCGTGCCAGAGAATCGTCCCGTTCGCTGGATCGAACGCCACCAGGTGACCGGAGCCATCTCCCGCAAAGAGCAGCTTGCCCGCCGTCGTGAGAATACCCATGGGACCGCCGCCCGCCGGGAAATTGTGACGCCACGCGATCTTACCGGTTTGGTAATCAATGGCTTCGAGTCCGCCGCCATAGGAGCCGACGAAGCGTTCGGCCGCGCCGTAGCCTTCCGGGTGCGGATCGGTATCCGTTAGGTAGAACATGCTGAAGTTCTGCGCCACGCCCACGTAGAAGAGGCCGGTTTCAGGGTCGAAGGAGGGAGGCGGCCAGTTCGTCGCGCCATCGGAGGGCGGTGAAACCAGCACGCCCTTGATCGTCGCTTCTTTCCTCGGATCGGGCACCGGTTGTCCGCTAGCGGTGGTGCCCTTCGACCAGTTCATCGTGCGTATCATCGGCGCGGTCAGAAGATTTTTTCCGTTGGTGCGGTCGAGCAGAAAGAAGTAGCCGTTGCGATTGGCCTGGGCAAGCAGTTTGCGCGGCTTGCCGTCAAAAGTGCCGTCGATCAGGATCGGGGTTTGCACGGCGTCCCAGTCGTGAGTGTCGTGCGGCGAGGGCTGGTAATACCAGGCGAGTTTCCCGCTATCGACGTTGAGCGCCACGATCGAGCAGGTGTAAAGGTTATCGCCCTTGCGGCTGCGACCAGTGAGAACCGGATTCGGATTACCGGTGCCGAGATAGTAGAGATGGAGTTCGGGATCGTAAGTGCCCGGAATCCAGGTCATGCCGCCGCCGTGGCGCATCGAGTATTCGTCGGGCCAGGTTTCCGAGCCAGGATCGCCTTTCTTGACCGGTTCGCTCCACCACTTCCATTGCAGGTCACCGGTTTCAGGATCATGCGCTTCGAGGAAACCGGGCACATCCAGCGAATCACCGCCGGTGCCTACTAAGACGTGATTGCCGACGATAACAGGCGCGGGCGTGGAGAAGTACTCCTGCTTCACGTCGGCGATTTCTTTGTGCCAGCGCTCCTTACCGGTTTTGGCATCGAGTGACACCAGATAGTTGTCCGGCGTTTCGAAAAAGAGCCAGTTGCCGTACATGCCCACGCCGCGATTGCCGATGTGAATGCCGCCGTGTGTTTTCCAGAAGTAATGCCAAAGTTCGTGGCCGGAGTGGGCGTCGACCGCATAGGCGTTATCGGGGGTTGAGAAATAGAGAATGCCATTGACCATCAGCGGCGTGGCTTTGATGGTGGAGGAATCAGCATCGTTGGCGTTGCCGGTCGGGACGGGGCCTTCGCCGCCCACGATTGCGCCGGGAGTTGCGCCAATCTTGATGCGGTCGATCCAGGCCAGGGTCAAGTGCTTTACGTTGCTCCGATTGATCTGCGTGAGCGTGCTGAAGCGGCGTCCGGAGTAGTCGCCGTTATAGGTAGGCCAGGCGTTGGTAGCAGGTTTCGCAAGCAACGCCGGATCGAGCAGTTGCGCGGAAAGGCTCACGCCGAGAGTTGCCAGTAATAGAAGCCTGGTCATCATTTCAAGGTCACCAGGTAGGCGGTGAGATTGTGAATGTCGGAATCGGTGTATTGCATCAGCATGTCGGAGTGCGCTTTGAGGCGATTGTCAATTTCCACGTGGGGCGTGTCGCCGTTGCGACTAAAGGAGTGGTAATTACCGGCCTGATCGCGCAGGGCCACGGTAAAATCGTCGAGCGTCAAGGGAACACCGGTGACGGATTCGCCGGAGGGCAGAGTGACTGTAATGGTGAGTAGAGGCTTGCTACCGGCTGTGGGTGGTTCGCCCCACCTATCGTGCGGTGAAAGGATGTGGTCCTGCAACGTGACCGGCTCATATTTTTTGCCGATGCCTTTCAGGTCGCCGGCTGCGGAGTGACAGGAAGTGCAATGGCTGGTAAAGTACGCCTGCCCAGCCTGGGCATTGCCGGTGACGATATTCAAAACTTTATACTTGTCGCGGTCGGCGGCGTCATGGATGGAGCTGTGAAGAAAGTTGGCGATATCGGCGATCTGTTCGGGCGGTAGAGCGAACTTCGGCATGCCTTTCAAGGGACGCCCATTGAGAACAACCTGACCGATAGCGCGGCCGCCTTCGTCGTCGAGAACCAGCACAGAGCGCAGCAGGTCGGGACCTTTCTCACCTCCTTTAGCGCGCGAGCCATGACAAAAGCCGCAGTTAGCGATGAACGTTTTCTGGCCGCGCTCCACGGACGCGTGATCGAATTTAGTGGGACGCGCCTGCACGGGATCGGGCTGCGGCGGCTGGGCAGCAAGCGCAAAGACAAAGATCGGAGCGCAGGCGAGCCCGATCCTCTTCTGACTAGGGAACATTCGTTTCTTCATGAGACAGCGGCTCAGCAGAATTCTCTCATTCAAGCAAGCACAGGCCGCGAGGGGTGCCCTCTGGGGTTTAGTCAGTCCAATGTCACTTAGTTTTCCAAAACCAACCAGCGCGCCTTTTGTGGAACAGGCGTTTTCGCCTGTCACCGCAGCGGTGTACTGCCCCGGGATGACCGCAAAGATCCCAAAACAACTCTGGGTTTTTTGGGAGAGCCTGTTATCTTTTCTGCTTTTACTCCGCTCAAAAGCAAGCACAGGGGGTGCCCTCTGGGCCCGCCACCAAACAGAGGAACTTCAGCGGACTTGGGCGCGGGTCGCGAGTCCCTTGTGCTGCGCGGTTCCTCGGAAGAGTGAGCCGGCGGACCGAATCGTCTGCCGTTAAACGGGTAAAATCGAGAATGGCTCGGAGGAGCTGTGTTGGGGAGAAGATGCCTGCTCTTGCTTGCGCTGGCCGCCGGACACTTGGCGGGGCAATTGCCGCTATCGCCCAGGCAAGAGCGTGCTTTCTCCGCGGAGGTCGAGCAAAGCGAAACCGCCGGAAAACCGCTGCGCTGCCGGGTTGAGACCTTCAAGCCGTTTCTCGACTTTTCGTTTCGTTATGAAGTGGGTTACCTGGTCGAGTGCCCGATCGCTCAGTTCGACGGAAACAAAGCTGGGATTTCCACGTTTTTGCAGGTGCGCTCGAGTAGCGGAACCGTCACCAGATTGGGACAGGGGTTTGCCGTGCCGGCGATGCCGCCCGGCATGCGAAACAAAGTCAATTTGCGGCACGTACAGTCGGACTTAGGTTTCAGCGGTGTGTTAGCGGTGGGCGAAGGCGAGTACGAGATAGAACTAACCGTGTTCGACGACCGGCATCGGAGCCACCGGAAACACTGGCACGCCAAAGCGTCACCGCACGGTCGCGAAATGCAAGCGGCTAACGCGTTGAAACCGGGCAGCGTCGCGGCGATTTCAGTGCCGCCCTGGGAAGGCACAAGCAGCGAGGGAAAGGGATTGCGCCTGACAGTTTTGCTGGATGCAGCGCCGATGTACCCGTTTTCGAAAAGTTTACGCGCCTGGGATCGAGCGTTCCTGCTGGGCAGTTTGTCGTCTTTGTTGCGCGGGCTGCCGCTCCAGTCGGTCCGGCTGGTAGCCTTCAACCTCGATCAGCAGAAAGAGTTGTATCACGACGACGATTTCGATCGGACAGGTTTTTACCGGCTGAATCAGGCGCTCTCCAAGCTGGAGCTTGGGACTATTTCGTATAAGACGCTGGCGCGCGAGAATGGCTGGGCGGAACTGCTGGCGAAGTTGGTACAGAGTGAGTCGGCGGCTAAGCAGCCAGTGGACGCCGTTGTTTTTATCGGACCGACGAACCGCATTAAAGAGAAGGCGCCGGAGTATTTGCGCGAGGCCGGTGGTAAGACGGATCTCCCTTTCTTTTATTTCGAGTACTATCCGTCGCCTGGGCACGAGTTTCCAGACACAATCCAGTATTGGATAGATGAATTAAACGGCACCACTTATAAGCTGTATTCACCCGGCGATCTGGCGCTCGCGATTACCAAAATGCAAAAAGAATTGCGCAAGAGCGGGGCCTCGATTCAACTCAGGCAGTAGGTTGCTCGATTGCCGGCCGACTGGGATGACGAGTAGTTTGCAGAAGGAAGGCGGAGCCGATCAACCCGGCGCACAACGATGCGCTCAACACTCCCAGTTTTGCCATATTGAGTGCGGCGGCATATTTGAACGACAGGCCAGCCACGAACAGTGACATGGTAAATCCGATGCCGGCGAGCCAACCGGCGCCGTGGATGTGACGCCAGGAGACACCTGGTGGCAGAGTCGCCCAGCCAGCGCGTACCGAGAGCCAGGAGGCCAAGGTGACGCCAAGCGGTTTGCCGAGAAGAAGTCCGATCAACACACCGAGCGTGACCGGTTGGACAAACTTAGCGGCAAGATTACCGGATAAAGAAACGCCCGCGTTCGCAAGGGCAAATAACGGCATGATGACAAACGTCACCCACGGGTGCAGAGCGTGTTCAAAGCGGTATAGCGGAGGCTGGACGCGTTCGCAGGCATCCTCCAGCGATTCGATGGCGGCCTGCTGCTTGCCGTTGGTCAAAACGCTCGCGTTGTTCTTGGAAGAGCGTTCAAAGCGGTCGAGCATCTTGCGGCAGCGATTGAGGAAATCGCGCTGATCGATGGCCGTGCGAGCGGGAATGGTAAAGGCCAGAATGACGCCGGCGATCGTCGCATGAATGCCGGAGCGCAGCACAGCTAGCCAGAGGCAAACGCCCAGTAAAGCGTAAGGCAGTGGATGACGCACACCAAGCCGGCTCGCAAGGAAAAGCAGCAGAACAAAAAACGCAGCCCAGGCTAGATCAGGCAGCGAGAAGCCGGCCGTGTAGAAAACGGCGATGACGATGACGGCAGCAATGTCGTCGGCAATGGCAAGGGCGGCGAGAAACACTTTCAGGTTCGAAGGAATACGGTCGCCAAGAAGAACCAGAACGCCGAGCGCAAAAGCGATATCGGTCGCCATAGGAATGCCCCAGCCGTGAGCGTTCGGCGTGCCGAAATTGAAAGAACTGTAAATCAGCGCGGGCACGACGACACCACCCAGTGCAGCAAGGATGGGCAGCGCAGCTTTGCGAGGAGAAGCCAGTTCGCCGACGAGCATCTCGCGCTTGATCTCGAGACCCACCACAAAGAAGAAAAGCACCATGAGCAGATCGTTCACCCAGAAATGGAGATCTTGTCGCATGACGTGGCCGGCCACGCCGATCTCGAGCGACGTATGCCAGAACGCTTCGTATGAGCTGGACCAGGGCGAATTCGCCCACAACAGCGCCGCTATCGCGCACCCGAGCAGGAGTAGACCGCCCGAAGCCTCGTTACTTGTGAACTGCTGGAAAGGGCGGAGAAGGCGAACGATGGGCGGCGGCTTGCGTATCAGTGTTTTCAGAGCTGGCGCAGGCGGAGCTTCGGCTTGGCTGTTGTTCATGAGCGGTGACCGGAGCCCGGGGGTTCTCGCGGCCTTCCTCCATTGCACCAGAAGGCAGAGTAGCGTGCTGGAAAATCGTGAGCGCGTTTGCGCGCTACGATGGCAGTGTTGTGAAACGCCGGTTTGTGTTCAGTGCCGCGGCTGTCACCTTCCTGATCCTGCTGAGCCTGATGATCTGGGAAGGTTCGTTCAGCTTTTCGTTCGGGCCTCCCGACGTACACGAAACGATTGTTCTATCCGGCGTTTCGATGCTGATCTTCGTTCTGGCCGTAACGCTCGCGTTCATGTTGTTCCGGACGAGCGTGAAGCTGTACATGGACCGCCAGAAGAATCGCGAGGGCTCGCGCATCCGTTCGCGTTTACTGATCGGAGCGCTGGCCCTGACACTAGCGCCCACCTTGTTCTCGGCGTTCTTCAATTACTTTGTTTTGAATCGCACTTTGAATAAGTGGTTCACACAGCCGACGCACGGCATCGAGATGAATTTGCAGGATCTCGACAAATCCTATCGGGGCGAGGCGCAGGGAAGGGTGCAGGCGGTGGCGGACTGGCTCAGCCTGCTGCCGCAGACGCGCGCCACATTAGAGAGCGGGCATGTGGATGCGAATTTTTTCCGTCAGCTGGGTGAGAAAGCAGCACTGACGCAACTCACGTTGACTCCAAACGGAGGCGTGCCGATCTGGCTGTATCAACGCTTCGCTCGCTCGAACGCGCCGCCATTACAAGCAAAAGCGGTGGTGAACGACAACGGCCGCTTGCTCGGAGAGTTAACCGTGACGGCTACCCTGGCGCTCAATCCAGCCGACCGGGAAACGGCGATCCAGCGCTTCATGAACGAACAGAAGTATCTGGGCAGCCACAAAAAGTTTTACGAAGACACTTATTTTTTGTTGATTTGTCTGCTGACGCTGTTTGTGCTGTTTTTTGCGGCCTGGTCGGCGCAGATTTTGGCCCGGCAGATCAGCGTGCCGATTTCGGCGTTGCTGGGCGCGGCCCAAGAAGTGCGGCGGGGTGATCTGTCCTATCGGGTGCAGGTGAGCGCGATCGACGAGCTGGCAACGCTGGTGCGCGCGTTCAATGCCATGACGAGTGAGCTCGAAGGCAATGCCAGTGAATTGGAAGCGCGGCGGCAATTCACGGAAGCCATTCTGGAAAGTATTCCCACGGGCGTAATTTCGGTATCGCTCGACGAACGGATCGAACGCGGGAACCGGGCACTGCGTGCGATGTTCTCCGACGGCGCGGTGACTTCCGCCCGCAAACTGGAAGATCTATTCACACCGGATGAACTGGCGGAGATTCGCTATGTGCTGAACCGTGCACGGCGAACGGGCGCGGCGGCTTGTCAGCTGGAATTAGCGCGCGCATCCGCTGTCTTGCATCTGGCCGTAACGGTGGCGTCGCTCGAAGAGCAGCGCGGATTTGTGATGGTCCTCGAAGATACGAGCGACTTACTGCGAGCGCAGAAATCGGCGGCCTGGCAGGAGGTGGCGAGGCGGATCGCCCACGAAATCAAGAATCCCCTGACGCCGATTTCCCTGTGCGCGGACCGGATCGC
This sequence comes from Bryobacteraceae bacterium, assembly GCA_965277435.1. Taxonomy (GTDB): domain Bacteria; phylum Acidobacteriota; class Terriglobia; order Bryobacterales; family Bryobacteraceae; genus Bog-105. The sequence continues at coordinate 2,201,179 of OZ255821.1, forward strand.
ACGGCAATTAAGGCGCGTTCCACTGCCGGAGGAGGCGCGCGGAATTTTGGAAGAGTGCACGCAAACCATTCAGAGTGAGGTGCAGACAGTTAAGACGCTGGTGGACGAATTTACGCAGTTCTCCCGATTCCCGGCGGCCCAACTGTGTTCGAGCGACCTGAACGAAGTGGTGGAAAGCGCCATGGCGGTGTTCGAAGGGCGCTGGGACAGAATCGACGTGACGTTGGCACTGCAACCAGGCATCCCACCGATCCTGATGGACCGCGAACAGATCAAACGAGTGATCGTAAATCTCATCGATAACGCAGCAGAGGCCATGGAAGACGCTCCGCTGAAGCGCTTGCGCGTGGCCACGGCACAAACTTCCACCGATACGATAGAGCTTTCCGTGACGGATACGGGCTGCGGGGTATCGGCGGCCGATAAAGAGAAACTTTTCCTGCCGTACTTTTCAACCAAAGGGCGTGGCACGGGGCTAGGACTGGCGATCGTGAGCCACATCATCACGGAGCACCAGGCGCGTGTACGGCTGGAAGATAACCGGCCGGCCGGAACACGGTTTGTGATCGAATTCACCGCAGCGGCGGTCGAAAGCGAGATACTGACGCCGCTGCATCCGGCTACTCTGAAGATGTAGCGTTCGAGCGATGCCGGTCAGCGAAGCAAAGATTTTAATCGTAGACGACGAAGCGAATATCAGGCAGTCTTTGCGCGGCGTATTAAGCGACGAAGACTACGACGCGACAGCGGTCGGCAGCGGCGAAGAATGCCTGAAGGCGGTCGAACGCGAATCGTACGATGCGGTGTTGCTCGACATCTGGCTGCCGGGAATAGACGGATTGACGACGCTGGCGCGGATTCAGGACATTCCGGTTGAGGCCAGGCCGGCGGTGATCATGATTTCCGGTCATGGCAACATCGAGACGGCGGTGAAGGCGACCAAGCTCGGAGCTTTCGATTTCGTCGAGAAGCCATTGACGATCGAGAAGGTGACCGTCGCGGTAAAGAACGCCGTGCAGCAGCGCCGCATGGATCGGGAGCTGCACCGTTTACGAGAAGACACAGCTTCGCCCGAAATCATCGGCGACAGTGTGCCGGTGAAGGCGCTTCGACAGCAGCTGCGGCTGATGGCGGGAACCAATGGACGTGTGCTGATCTATGGTGAAAGCGGCACCGGGAAAGAATTGGTGGCGCGCGCGCTGCACAAGATGAGCCCGCGAGCGGACGGGCCCTTTGTCGAGGTGAATTGCGCGGCTATTCCAGAAGATCTGATCGAGAGCGAACTCTTCGGACACCGGCGGACGAATCTGAACGGCACAATCGACCACAAAATCGGCAAGCTGCAGAAAGCACATGGCGGAACTTTTTTTCTGGATGAAGTAGGCGACATGAGCCTCAAAACGCAGGCGAAATTGCTGCGCGCGCTCGATGAGCACCGCTTTGAACCGGTGGGGGCGGCGCAATCTATTCAAGCCGATGCGCGGGTGGTGGCGGCCACCAACAAAAATTTAGAGCGCGAAATCGAGAGAGGGAATTTTCGCGAAGATCTGTTCTATCGATTAAACGTCATTCCCTTCACCGTGCCGCCGCTACGCGACCGGGCCGAGGATGTTCCGCTGCTCGCAGCACACTTTTTGCGCGAATTTTCGCTGGCGTACGGGCGCAAACCGAAGGAGCTAAGCGAGGATGCGGTGGAGGCTCTGTCTCGTTATTACTGGCCGGGCAACGTGCGCGAATTGCGCAACCTAATGGAGCGAATCGTTATCTTGCACGGACAGCGCCGTATTGAGGCGCGGCATCTGCCGATTGACGGAACGCGGCGGCCGGAAAAATCAAGAGCCGAAACGTTCGGCAGCCTTCATGAGGTGAAGGAAGCGGCTGAACGGGACTATATTTTGCGAAAACTGGACGAGACGAGCGGCAATGTCACGCGGGCTTCGGAGTTGCTCGGGCTGGAACGCAGCAATCTTTACCGCAAAATGAAAACGCTTGGAATTGCGCCGAAGGAATAAGCGAAAAACTTCCCACGCAGCGGGCGCTGCTGTTGCATCTCAAGAAAAGTATGGCGGTAGAGAACGAGCGCATTTCGAAGCTGAACGAAGCTGGTGACCGGCCCGATGCCGAGTACGTTTTGTACTGGGCTCAGATGAACCGGCGAGTCGACGCGAACCATGGCTTGCTACATGCTGTTGAACTGGCCAATAAATATAATCTGCCGGTGCTCTATTACGAAGGGCTGACTTGCACGTACGAACACGCGAACGATCGCTTACACACGTTCATTTTAGGAGGCGTGGAGGAGACGGCGAAGCGGCTGAAAAAGGCGGGGATCGGTTACGCATTCTATTTACGTCGCAGGAAATCGGACCGCAATGATGTGCTGTACGAGCTGGCCAAGAAGGCAGCGGCTGTGGTGACGGACGACTACCCGACCTTTATCGCGCGACGACATAATAGCCGCGTGCCGGAAAAGCTGGAAGTCGCCTATTACGTGGTGGATTCGAGCTGTGTGGTGCCGATGTCGCAGATCACGCAACGGCAATACGGAGCGTATACGATCCGGCCTCGTATCAACAAGGTATTGAACAAGTATTTGACGCCGCCGGATGCGCTGCGACCGAAGAAAAAATTCAACGGACCAGTTCCGAAATTCCACACCGAGGTCACACGCCAATCCATTCCGAAGCTGGTGGCGTCCTGCGAGATCGACCACAGCGTTGCGCCTTCCCTCTGCTTTGAAGGCGGACGTCTGGCTGCAGAAAAACTGCTTCACTATTTCCTGGAAAACAATCTGAAGCGATTTGCCAGAGAGCGCAACGAACCGACTAAGCACGCTACTTCGCACATGAGTCCATACCTGCACTTCGGGCAGATTTCGTCGCTGGAGATTGCACTGGCGGTGCGGGAATACGCGCACGAGCACAAGCTGATCGTCGAAGAGTATCTGGAGGAGTTAATCGTGCGGCGGGAACTGGCATTCAATTACGCCCGATTTGTAGAAGAGCCTGGCAATTTAATGAACTTGCCGGATTGGTGCCGGCAGACGATGAAAAAGCACGAACATGATAAGCGCGATCCCGAGTATTCAGCCAAACAGATGACCGAGGCGCGAACCGGTGACGAGCTTTGGAATGCGACGCAGAAAGAGATGCTGCTGCGTGGCAAGATTCAAGGCTATTACCGGATGTACTGGGGCAAAAAGATCATACAGTGGTCGCGGCAGTACCAGGAAGCGGCGGACACGATGATCGATATTCACGCCAGGTACGCACTCGATGGGCGCGATCCCAATACTTACACCAACATCTTGTGGTGCTTCGGGCTGCATGATCGGGCCTGGGGCGAGCGGCCGATCTTCGGAAAATTGCGTTTCATGTCGCTCGAAGGCATGGAAAGAAAGACAGACACGGAGGCATACATCAAAGAAATTGGAGAGATGGAACGGACGGGTAAAGATCCGGCCATGGTAGCCTGATTCTCGCTTCCCACATGACTTATTTAGTGACCGGCGCCACCGGTTTTATCGGCAGCAAATTGGTTGAACAGCTTTTAGCGCGGGGTGACGCGGTGTATTATCTGGCACGGAAACGAAGCGAGAAATTGCCTTCACAAGCGTCGTTTCATCCGTGGGTGACGAGTAACAAGCCCGAATTGAATGCTCTTTCGCGGATCGACGTGATCTTTCATCTGGCGGGCGAGCCGGTGGCGCAGCGCTGGACGGCAGCAGTTAAAAAACGCATTTACGACAGCCGGGTGGAAGGCACACGCAATCTGGTTTCGGCGATGCGCAGCTTGCAGCATAAGCCCTTTGCCTTGATTTCTGCTTCGGCGGTCGGCTACTACGGCGAGCGCGGCAACGACGTGCTAACCGAGGGAGAAAAGCCGGGCACGGATTTCTTAGCAGAAGTCTGTAAAGACTGGGAACGGGAAGCGTCGCGGGCGCGCGAGTTCGGCTTGCGAGTGGTGCCGATACGGACCGCGACCGTGTTGGGACGGAATGGGGGCGCGCTCAAGGAAATGCTGAAGCCGTTCCGCCTGGGCATAGGTGGCACTTTCGGCAATGGCAAACAGTGGATGTCGTGGATCCACGTCGACGATCTGGTGCGGATGTACCTGTTTGCCGCGGATAGTGCGACCCTCTCTGAACCGCTGAATGGCAGCAGCCCGCATCCGGTGACAAACGGCGAGTTTACCAAGGCGCTCGCCCATGCCATTCACCGACCGGCGGTGATACCGATTCCGAAGTTTGCGTTGAAGCTGGTGCTGGGCGAAATGAGCGGGTTTCTGTTTACCAGCCTGCGGGTGATACCGAAGGCGGCGGAGAACGCTGGCTTTACTTTTGAATATCCGCAAGTGGAGAAGGCATTGGCTGCGAGCGTCTGAACACATCGGTGATGATGGTGACTGATGGCCGCAACCATGAATCGAACCCTGGCGAGCGAATTACGGGTAAGCAATTATCAAGTTGATGCGCGCGAGTTCCTCACGCCAGCGCTGGCGATTTACCCGGCGATTGTGCGGCAGAATATCGCGTGCATGGTGGCGTTGCTAGGCGGCCAGCCGAACCGCTGGCGACCTCACCTCAAAACGACGAAGCTGCCTTCCGTTGTGAAGATGCTGGTGCAGGCAGGCGTAACCACATCGAAATGCGCGACCACACTGGAATTGCTTGTAGCGTGCCAGGCGGGCATGCGGGATGTACTGGTCGCCTATGCTCACACGGGCGCCAATGCCCGGCGAGTGGCGGCGATTGCGGCAGCTTTCCCGGATGTGCGAGTGTCCTCCATTGTGGACACACCCGAGCAGATACAGGATTGGGCGGGCACACTGGTTGACTTGTTTATCGACGTAAACAGCGGCATGGATCGTACAGGGATCGCGCGCGAGGGCACGAACGCAATCATCGATCTGGCATCCCGCATAGAGAAAGCAGGGATCCGTTTTCGCGGGCTGCATTTTTACGACGGGCACGCGACCGAGCCGGATTTAGCAGAGCGCACCAGGCGGGCCCACGCGCGCTACGACCAGCTGTTACGGATTGTCTCTGACATGCAAGCAGCCGGAATCAAGGTAGAGGAAGTGATCACCTCCGGCACGCCGGCGATACCATGCGCGCTATCGTACACGCCATTTTCTAACGCTGCATTCAGGCATCAAATCTCGCCAGGCACGGTTGTCTATAACGATGCAAGCAGCCTGGCGCAACTGCCGGAGGAGTATGGATTGCGTCCGGCGGCGCTGGTGATCAGCCGCGTCGTGAGTCATCCGAAAGCGAATGTGGTGACCTGCGATGCGGGTCACAAGAGCGTAGCTGTGGATAGCGGTGTGCCGAATTGTCTAGTGCTGGGCCAACCTTCCTTTGAGGCGCTCAAGCCAAGCGAGGAGCACCTGCCGATCCAGCTCAATAGCAGTTCCGCTGCTCCTCCCATTGGCACATTGCTGTTCCTGATTCCACGGCACGTCTGCCCGACAGTAAACAACTTCGATTTTGCAGTTTTGATAGAAGACGGAACCGTAAGCGGGATCGAGCGGGTGAGCGCGCGCGGACATGAAGGCCCGAAGATTCCTGTGGATTTACATAGGTGAGCGGGCGTGTCCGGTATTTCGTTGGCAGGCGCGACGTGCTAAGAAGGCGTCCGTGACGAGTGGATTCTCGAATGAACGGCGTTTCCCATTCCTAATCTAAAAAAACTTCAGAACCCTTCCTAGAATCAGCATCTCGAGAGAGCAAGTTAGTCTCCTTGCTGGAGGTCGAGAGAACGCTTCCTGATGCCGAACTGGTATCAGCAGAGCCACTCCTCCGGACCGTTGGAGTGAGCGGCAGCACTTTCAAGATGGAAGGCTCCTTCGGCTCCACAGAGACAGCTGAGTGTTATCGGAACTCAAGGCTCGAATATCGGAAGCTTTCGCAGATCCTTGTACGCAACGCGCGCCGTTTGTTTGTTGAAGAGGTCGACACTCTGGGCGGCTCGGATACCCGTATAGAATCCGTAGTCCAAAATGAGAGCTAGGAATTTCTTGCCAGCCTCCCCTACGGTGATGCCTTCGCTAATGACGTGCACGAGGCGAAGATCTACGAGCTTTAAGATGTTTCGATAGAAATCATCATTGCGAATTTCGATAAGGAAAGCATTTTTTCGTGCCTTTTTGATGCAGAAGTCTTTCACCAATTCGAGAGCACCTGCAAGGTCCCCTTCTATCTTGGTCTCAGGAACGTCGGCTTCTAAGTCTCGAAGTTTCTGACTGACCATCTCCGATGCGGCCACGTTTACATTCGTGACTGATACTAATTTGCGACCCTCTGTCGTTCCCTTTGTCATTGCCCGCGCGAACATGTCCAGCGCGTCACGAGGAACACCGGCCGATACCCAAACAAGTCGGGACAAAACATCGCCGCTGGTACAAAGAAATCGAACGGAAGGTAAGCCGCAGTAAACTGCGTGGGCGTCTAAGATGCCTTCTATATGGGTTGCAGCCTTATCCGGCATCGTGAGATTGTAGTCTAACTTTATGGTTTGAGCATCATCATTAATCTGCATACCGGTATGGGACTTGGAATCCCAAGATCTAGTTAGCGTCTCTATAGCCGACATCTTGAGAAACACATTATTGCCCCGACTGATTGAATACAAGAATCCGAGCAGTCTGGGTTGACTAGACATATCAACCACATGGAAATCGTCGAGAAAGATGAATAGATTTCGCGCGTATCTCCCCGCGCCCGCAAAAAGCGCCCGCACCTCTGGGAGGAATTTCCGAATCTGATCGTCAGCTAAGTCCTTCTCTTTCCGCAGACGTTCAACTATGTTGGCAACCTGGGAGTATGCCGCGTCCCGAGCCAATAGGGGCCGCAGTTGCTGTAACGCATCAGCCAAGAGATCAAGCACGATCCGGTTGTCGGATCGGCTCTCGTACAATTGCATGTCAATCCAAGCGGAAGGCTGCGTCTCGGGATCGCGGCTCCGCAACGCGTACAACAGTAGGCTTGACTTTCCTGCACCTCGACGGCCAAAAACCATGTGGTTAGCCGCTGCTGTAATTCGTGCTTCCGCGTTGGAGACGGATTTCGTGTAACGAGCAAAAAAATCTTCTCCAAAGCTAAACCGGCTAGTGTTGAGGGATTCCGAGAGCGTTTGCAGGAAGAACTTTGCTTCGGCGCTTTGCAGACGATCGCGGGGTGTTCGCTTTTGAATAGTAACGACCGGAGCATCGTCGCGATTCCGCTCTGATCTCGCCTCCTCCAATACGCGGAAGAATCGTTCCGTTGGGTTTGCCATCTGTAACACAAGCGCTTGTGTGTCGGCGCGCTCTTTCACCTCGTACTCAACGCCCTCAAAGCCACTCCGGCGCTTAAAGATCGTTAATATGGATTCAAGTTCGGGAAGCAGATCGACTGCTTGCGCGTTCATAGCTTTACTCCTCGCTGTTTCAGATAGCTCTGAGCGTCGTTCAGGAATTGCTGGGCTAGTTCAGTCGAGTCCTCGACGCTCCCGACCAGGTCGGCGATTTTCGCGGTGTGATCGTAATCACAGAGATTACGATCTTCTCTGAGTACTCCGAGGCGATTGGCGTATCTGTTCTTGTTTGGGAAATCCTCCGGAAGGACCTCAATTTTTTTGTGATCGCTGGATTCGGTTGAGTATTCCCCACTCACGCACAGTCTAAGCCCACGCGATACGTTATAGGCGGCGTAATACAGACGAGAGATTTTCTGGCGCCAGGAACGGTTGTTCTGGCGGACGGCGAAGAAGTAGTGATTTCGTCCGAGTGCGTACAATTGAGAAACGTTCGTGCGGATTTCGGCCTCGATAGCTGCGATTGCCGCCGCATCGACAACGTTGACAAGGTTGTCCTTTAGCTTCCGTACGTTTGCGCCAGCGCGAAGCAGGTGCGGGGTTTTCATATGCCTTGATTTGAGGCTTGAGATTCTATCAAAGTATGAACTGCTCTCTCCCAAATGATCCTACTTTACTGCCAAAGGTATGGCCGGTCTGACTTGCTGCGATACAAAGGGGTCGGTGCTTGCCACCGTCTCGCAGATCGCCGTTTTGAATTACTGCCCGCAAGCCGGCATCAGTCCGCCCGGGTGCCGATCAATCTTTCCCTTCTCCGCATAAACCGCAGACCGTAATTGCGACGCACGCTACCCGCGGCTCTCCCGAAATTTCCGCGCGCCTTTATGCATTCTTCACAGGTTTGGAGCCATTCTTGAACTGGAGGTTGAACGGTTCCCGGATCACGGGAACAGCTCCTAAACAAACCAAATATGATCGTCATGAAATTCGGAGGCTCCTCGGTGCAAGATGCCTCTTCCATCGAGCGGGTCACGAAGATAGTCAGTGACCATCTGAAACAGCAGCCGGTAGTCGTGGTATCGGCAGTGGGTAAAACCACGGATCAGTTACTCGAGTTTGCGCAGACTGCCGCAGCCGGACGGCGCTACGAAGCCTGGAGCGTGCTCGAAAGAATACAACAACGGCACTTTGAATTAGCTGCCGCTCTGACCGAGGGAAACGCACACGAATATGTGGACGCCACCTTGAAAGAGGCGTTCCGGACCATCCATCTATTAGGGATGCAGCTTAGCGAGGAGGGAACCGAACTCACCCCCAAAGCGCAGGACGCAATTGTCAGTTTCGGGGAACAGCTCTCGAGCGTCATTGTGGCCGCTGCGTTCCGGCATCGCGGCATCCAGGCTACTCAGGTGGATTCCCGCCAGCTCTTGTTAACCGACAGCCGCTTCACCCGTGCTGTCCCGCAGTATTGGGAAACGTACGCCCGTATCCGCTGGACATTGCCGCACATCGTCCGCACGGGCTGCGTTCCGGTACTGGGCGGGTTTATTGCGGCCGACGAACAGGGCGTCACCACTACACTTGGGCGTGGTGGCTCGGATTTGAGCGCTTCAATCATCGGGGCTGGCGTGAACGCCGAAGAGATTCAGATCTGGACGGATGTCGACGGAATGCTCACCAGCGATCCACGGATTTTTGCAAGCGGGCGGCGCTTGACGGAGATCTCGTATGCCGAAGCAGCGGCGCTGGCGCACGCGGGCGCAAAAGTTCTGCATTCCGACACATTGATTCCAGCGGTAAAGCTGAGAATTCCGGTGCTCATTCGAAATTCCCGCTGTCCGCAACGCGCAGGCACCCGAATTTCAAATGGAGTGCAAACCCGCAACGAGCCGGTAAAGTCGATTGCCTGCATCACGAATCTCGATATCCTCGAAATACGCCCAATGACGATTGCCCCGCAGTTCGATTTTGGAAAGGCGATGTCGGCCCTGTTAGATGAGAACGACTGCGATCCCGGCTATGTCGGGCATAGCAGCGAAGCTATTTTTGTCGGAGTGCAGAATGGGCAACAGAGAAGAATTCTGGGAAATTTCCCGGGATGCACCCTGGTGCGCCTACATTCGAAAAGCGCAGTCGTGACTCTGGTGGGAGACGGCAGCTGCGCGGCCGGACCATTGCGATCCCGGATCGAGAAAGTGCTCGGGATGAAAACGGGCACCTTGCAGGTTCTACCGGCCGGTTCTCCGCTTTGCTTCGCTTTCACAGTGAAACAGCAGGATTTAGTGAGAACAGTCGAAGTGGTCCATAGCGAGTTTATCAGCCATGCGGAGTGCGAACTCTCTCCCGCCGCCCAAGTGGTCAGGAAAGAAGCTAAAAGACAACGGACCACGGAACGCTTGCTGCCTTTTGCGCTTCAGCCGGTATTTGATTCCTAAGACATAAACCTCTACGAGATGCCCTTATCGGCCAGAGCCTCGTCGATTTCGCTATCCGATGGCGCGGATAACACCTCACCATCGATGTCCAAGGTCGGCTTCTTCTCTTTTCCCCCATTTTGGCGGGCTACCCATTTGGCAGCCTCGCGATCATCGTCGATGTTTATGTACTGGTAGTCGACGCCTTTTTCCTTTAGATGGGCGATGGCATCCTGGGTCATGCTGCACCAGTCAGCCCCGTAGACGATCACTTTGCTCATCACATCCTCGCGGTTTGAAGTAAAGGGAGGGGCAACCGTTTCGAAGAAAAAATTTTCTTGCAAACGGTGGGCAGACCCGTCAGTTTCGAGAACACAAATTTCCATTTGCTGCATCTGATCGCATGACGGTGGAATCGGAGCCTGCTTAGGTTCGAGTCCGGCCGGCGCAGGGCCATTCGTCTCCCGGCGGCCGGCAACCGCGCACCCCTACTAGGAGAAAAACATGATTGCGAGAAGCAGCGAATACAATTCAGACGAACTTTATCCGGAGCGGGACATCTTGAACCATCTGCTGGCTCCCCCCGATGAGTTCGACGAGACTGACGAGGACGACGATCTGGATGATGAAGACGACGAGGACGACGATGATGATGACGTCATCGACGATGAAGAGGCGTCCGATGACGACGATCTCGATGACGATGATTTGGACGAGGAAGAGGAAGAAGACGAGGAATAGTGCAGCAGGAGGCCACCGCAATCCGAGTGGCCTCCTCTCGTAGGGTAAGCTTTAGCCTGCCATCTTCTCTAATGCTCCAGCCGGTAGTTCAGTTTGCGCCGGCCGGAGCCGTTTGGTTTCTAACGCTGCGCTCGACTCGAAAAGACTTGTCCGGATACGGCGGATGCGGCGGCACGGGATTGGGATGCTCGCGGACAGCTTTTTGCAGATACGCCAGGGCCGTATCCAGTTGTTCATCTTTCCCCTCAAAGCGAGCATGCGGCAGATCATCGACCTCGATGTCGGGATCAACACCGTGCCCTTCAATCAACCACTTACCTTCCGCGCCATAAACACCCAGTTCAGCAGCAGAGGCAATCCCGTTATCGGCGAGCCGGTTGCTGGAACTGAGCCAGACCTCGCCGCCCCAGGTGCGTGCGCCAATCACCTTCCCAAGCCCCAGGCGGCGAAACCCTTCACTGAAAGCTTCGCCATCGGAGGCGGTCCACTGGTCGCACAGCACCACCACCGGGCCGCGAAACGCTTCCTGCATGTTCCAGGACGCGCGGCCTGCGCGCGGCTGCCAGTACATCCAGGATTTCCGCATAAGTTTGCCCAGGATCCAGCTATCGATATTGCCGCCGCGATTGTGGCGCACATCGACGATCAGAGCCGAGCGATCGAAGACAGGGGAGTATTCCTCTACCCACTGGTTGATGTCAGCCGGTCCCATCGCCCGCAGGTGTACATAACCGATGCTTCCGCCCGACGCTTTGTCAACAGCTTCTCGCCGGGTCCACTCCCATTCCGAGTAACGTAAATCCTGTTCCGTCTTCAAAGTGATTGGCCTGGCTAGTACATCGCGAGGCGCGGAACGGCCTTTGGGCAGCACGTGGAGAAGCACAGGGCGGCCTGCCTGACCGCGCAAAACGTCACCCGGGTCGGTTGCTAATGACAATTCGCGGCCGTTTACGGCAAGGATCGTGTCGCCGTCGGAGACTTCCACTCCTTGTCTGGCGAGCGGACTCGTTTTGTCCGGGCGATCGGGATCGCTGCGATAGACGTGCTGCACCGTCCATCCCTTCCCATCGGCGGCAGGCTGTAAAACTGCGCCGAGTGACGACAGTTCGATCTGGTCGACTCCATGGCGGATATCGCCGCCGTGCACAAAAGTGTGTAACGCCGAGAGTTCGCTCACCATGTCGGCAATCAAGTCGCTCAGTTCCTCGCGATCCCGCACGCGTCCGATGATCTCGCCATACTTGTCCCGCATAGCGGGCCAGTTCACGCCATGCATATGGGGGTCATAGAAATAATCGCGATGCAGTCGCCACGCATCGAGAAATGCTTCGCGATACTCATCGGCCGGGACGACCGAAAACGTCCAGGCGCCGAGGTCGATCTTGCTCTCGGCCATGTTCTTCGGCGACTTAAGCGCTTCGCCCTTCATGGAAGAATCGAAAACGAAAATGTCGTTCTTGACGCGCGCGAGGATTTTTTTGCCGTCGGCCGATACTTCAAAACTACGCACGCTTTCGAGCAACGTATCGGGAGCTTCGCCCTTATTGGCAATATCGACGCACGCCAAGGTGTTCTTCTCGGGATCTTCAGGGTCGTTGTTCATCCAGCACAAGCGCTTTTCCGAGGCTTGCAGGTCGGAGTAGTTTCCCGGCCCGACCGGAACCTCCCGCAAACGAGTCGCGATGCCGTCCAGATCGATGTCTACTTTGGGAACGGCGGATTTCTTGTCTTTTTCCGCGGCGCCGCTGGTGGCCGGTTTCGGCGCGTCGTCGGCTGGCTTGGGATGCAGTTCATCCGCCGGTTCAAACGGCGAAATCACTTCTTTTTTGAGGGCGATCGCATAAATTTTATTAGTACGGTCGAAGAAGGGATCGGGCTGGCGGTTACCCCAGGGACTCTTGACCACCGTGTTCAGAGCGCGGTCGGAAAGCAGATAGACCCATTTGCCATCCACGCTCCAATCGGCGGCAAAGATGTTGTAGCGGTCGGTCGTGAGCGGAACAGTTTGGCCGGATTCAATCTGATGCAGCATCAGTTGAGCAAAGCCGTTAGACGCCTCTTCGGAAAAGAGAATCCAGCGGCTGTCGGGCGACCACCTGATACTCGTAAAGGCCGGGTCGGAGTTGTTATCAGGTTTGGATTCGGCAATCTGCTTCTCGACTTTCGAAGCAAGATTCAGCAGGAACAGGCGATTGTTCTTATCCTGCTGAACCATCCATTTGCCATCGGGTGAAGGAATTCCTTCCCACCGCAACACTTTCGCTCCAGTCGTAATCTGTTCGCCGGCGCCCACGCCATTGGCCGGATACTTCCACAGTTCCACTTCGCCTGACTCCGTGGAGAACGCGTAGACAGACTTACCGTCGGCCGCCAGGCGCGCTTCACGAAAACGGCCGGGACGGTGTTCGCTGATATCGACAAAGCGCCCTTCTTTTTTCGACGGAGCGACGAAGACGCGGCCACGAGCTGTGAGGACGATCTTTTCTCCATCGCCCGAGAGATGAACGGCGCTGACATATTGCAACGGAGTCTTAATCCAGTGTTCGCGCAGATGATCGAAGTCGGAGGGCAGATCGACTGGAATCGTGTGGTCGTTGCCTGTTTTGATTTCAAACAAGTGCAAGTCCGCGCTCAGTTGATAGACAATGCGACCCTGCGACAGCGAAGGATTTTTCAGATCCCAACCCTCGCTATGAGTGAGCTGGCGAATCCTCTTGCCGGACTCATCCATAGACCAGAGATTCATGGTTCCATCGCGATCGCTCAGGAAAAAGATTCGGCCGTCCCACCACATTGCATCTTTGCTGGTGCCTGTGTAACCGGCGGTCAACGGAACGGCTTCCTGTCCCTCGACATACTTCCAGAGGCTCTGCGCCGTACCGCCCTTGTAGCGTTTGGCGTAGCTGCCTTGAAACGGAAAGCGCGTGAAGAAGAGCGCTTTCGACTGCGGGTCATAGCAGCCCTGCGAGGCCTGGCTTAAAGCAATAGACGCGATCCGATTCTGATCATCGATGGTGAGCAACTGCGCATCGGGCAAAGTGGAGTAGCGATAACTCGAGAAGAGAATCTTGCCGTCGGGCGTCCAGCCTTGCACCAGGGCTTCGCCATCGAAGGTGCGTCGCCGCGGCACCCCGCCATCCATCGGCATCGTATAAACTTCGCTCGGCCCTTCGTAGTCCGCGGTGAAGGCGAGGGTTTTGCCATCGGGCGAGAAGGCGGCGGAGTGCTCTTCGCCAGGACTGCTGGTGAGGCGCGTAGCGGTGCCGCCGTCTACCCCGACTGCCAAAGATCGCCTTCGGCCGTGAAAACTACGCTGTCGCCGTGAATGGTGGGGAAGCGGTAGTAGCCGTTAGAGGCGCGGTTAGGAGGCTGTGCGGCGCTGGCACCCAAAGCCACGCCAGCCAAGGCGAAAAGACAAGCAAGAGACGGGCGCATATTGGACCATAGGATAGCCCAAATGAGCCTAAATTAGGCGGAATTTCTGTTAAGCGGCCACTTGACCTGGCCGCCCCGATGTAGCGCCAGATTGCCGATGTGTCCGGCGCGCGCTGCGGCAACCCCAGTCTCCACCGGCGCGTTCGGTTCCTTGCGGCTCTTCAGGCATTCGAAGAAGTTCTCCATGTGCGAGATGGTTCCATCCTGAAAACTACGTTCGGAGAGAACCGGATTGCCCTTGGCAACGCCTTCGCGATAAATTTCGAAGCCCGAGCGGGTCAGCTTGACGGTGCCTTCGGTGCCTCGGAATTCAAGCCCGCCATCGTCGACCGACGAAACCATGGTGCCTTCATAACCCACATCAAAGCCCAGATACCGAAAGCCTGCCTGCACCGTATCCGGGCAGTCCCACTGTTCAAAGAAGTACTTATCGCCGATCATCTGGGCCACGCTGGGCTGAGGCGTCTTCATGGCCCAATGCACCACGTCGATCCAATGCGCGAACAAGTCGGTCATGGCGCCCCCGCCAAAGTTCCAGAACCAGCGCCAGCGGCGGTATTTCTCTTCACTAAACGGCTGATCGGGCGCGGAGCCAAGCCAGCGCTTCCAATCGAGGAGCGTCGGATCGATCGGCAGCGAGGGCCAATCGCGCTGATAGTTCTGATACCAGTAGGTCCGCACCTGGGTGATGCGTCCAATGTTGCCCCCCTGAATCAACTCGACCGCACTCTGAAAATGACGCCAGCTTCTCTGCTGCATTCCGCACTGCAGAATGCACTTGGAGCTTCGGACCGCCCGTATCAGCGGATCGCCTTCTTCGATGGTGTGCGTGACGGGCTTTTCCAGATAGACATCTTTGCCGGCAGCCACCGCGTCGGTAGCAACTTTGACGTGCCAGTGATCCGGCACCGCGATAAGAACGCCGTCCAGTTTCTGATCCAGCACTTCCCGGTAATCGATGTGCTTGGTGGGGCTGGTATTCAGGCGTTCCGGTAGTTCGTCGAGATGGGGAGAGTAAACGTCACAGGCGGCGACCAACTGATAGGGCGCAGCTTTATCGGCCGCGCCGAGCAGCGAACGCATCCGTCCGCCGATCCCGATTGCGCCGAGCCGCAGCATGTCGTTCGCACCCCACGCCCGGGTAGCCGCGGCGGCCGTCATTCCACTGGTCATCAAGAAACTGCGCCGGTTCGTTTTGGTTAGCATGGCTTTCGTTGTTATATCAACCCCGAGTGAGAGCATCGCGCGGGGAAGCAACTACGTTTGCTGAGGCGTTCCGATGAATTCTGTCAGCGAAGAACCCGATGTTACGGGCTACGGGCCCATGTTGGAGCGCCTGATGGATCTCGAACTACCGCTCGCGGTCTCGCTCGGACGCGCGTTGATGCCGATCCAGGACATCCTCAAACTCACCTCCGGCTCACTGATTGAACTCGACCGGAATGTAGGAGAGTTCGTAGACCTTATGGTTCACGGAACGATCGTGGCGCGCGGCGAAATAGTCTCGGTAAAGGGCAACTACGGCGTACGCATCAAAGAAATTATCAGCCGTGAAGACCGCCTGAAGCTGCGCGAAGCGGGCCACTAGCTACTATCATTGCTCTTCGAGCCGCAAAATCCGATCAAAGTCACAGCCCGGCCTAACGAACCAACCCAGACTCAGAGCCATGAGACATCTGAGTTGGTAAGTCAAGCGGAAAAGGCGACCGGTTGAGAGAAACCGGCAGTTTTTTCCCACAAGATTTCCAGGCCGTGATCGGACGCCGAGTGACGCGCCTGAAGGCGGTCGGAATAGCGGAGATCGTCGTAGGGCGTGCGGTCTTTCCAGCATCGGAACAGAATGCGGATCCATTTAAACGCAACGCTTCGAACCGCCGCCCGATGTCCCTTGCCGCGTGCTCGTTGTGCCTCATAATGCGCACGCGCCCAAGCACAGCGAGGCAGCGAGTGTTGCGCCCACTCTTGAAAGGTCTGTTTGACGAACTTCGGACAAGCCCAGCGGGTATGGACCCATTGGCGTTTGCCGCTGGCTTCGCGAACCGGCGCAATCCGCTGTAGCTCTGAATACTGCCAGCATCTGGAAAGCGGTCGCGCTGCGTGCCGAGTGCAGCAATGAGCCGCGGCGCCAGAGCTTTCCCGGCGCCAGGAAACGAACTCACAATCGAAAAATCAGGATGCTGCTCGACAAGGGCTTCAATCCGCTCGTCATACTGCTGAATCGCCTTCAGCAGCAATCGGAGTTGCCCTATCACGTCTTGCACGAACAACGTTCCACTCTCCACCACCGCCCGGTCCTCGGTCGCCGGGATAGCCTGGCGGATCTGCTCGATCACCTGATCCACATCAGCAGGACAGGAACGGCCATCCTTGGTCAGAAACACTTTCAGCCGGCGCCGCGCTACCTTTTGCAAGGCCTTTAGCTCCGGCCATTGCTCAAGACAGCGCCACACCAGCATCGAATCGGCTGACCCGAACCAACTCGGTATCTGCGGAAAGTACAGCTTCAAACGATTCGTCAGCTGATTCAACAGGGCTGTCTTGTGGTTCACTTGTCTGCGCCGGTCTTCCACTAAAAACTGCAATAACCGGGTCTGTTCTGTGTCCGGGTTCCAGACCTGCAACCGCTCTCGATGCTTCACCAACAGATCGAGCTGCACGTCAGCATCCAGCGGATCGTTCTTGCTGCCGGAGGGGTAAATGGTCTTGCGAAAGTGACTGGCCGTCGCAGGATGCAGCGGGTAAAGCACGAACTGCCCATACTTGCTGAGACTAAACAACAGAGCGCCTCGTGTCTGCTCCAGGCAAATGGCCATCGGCCGGTCGCCAAAACGTTGCCTCAACTGATTTACCCAAGCATCAATCGCCTCCGGCGTGTGTGCGATCTGACCGCGTTCACGCTTCTTCTGGCCTGGAACTTCCATGGCCCAATCGTGCTTCGCGTCGGCCCCATCGATGGCGATGAAGGCCGCCCAATCCGGCTCGGCTGCCTCACACTTCCTGCTCTCGAACATCAACCTGTTTACTCTCCTTTAATCAACTCAGGATCGAGCCGGTCTTCTGGTTTCCGCACGAAGGGCTTATAGTGAAGTCTGAAGCGATCAGACGACATCTGAGGATTCGTCTGGGAAAACCAGGTCCCCGTCCGGTCGAGTCTCTCGCGAAGACGTCGCACGTCAGCGAAGCGAAATTCGTACCGGCGGGGCGCCTGCTCTTCTTTAGCCAAACACAGCCCGATTTCCACAGGACAGCAGCGCCGACCACTGTGAATAACCGCTCCGCGCACAACCAAAGACAAATCAACTATAAGCGAAGCGATTGGTGTTCTCGGCCCCATACTATTTAACGGCTACTTCGCAGGTTCCTTCACCTTCAAAATCCGGTCGCCATCCACACTCCGCAAGATCTGAACCGCGCTCGACGGCCAAGTGACTTCGACCGATTCGGCCTGCCTGTCCGATCCAAGTCCAAAATGTACGGGGCCATCGCTCGCGGAAGCATAGCCAACGCTCGTGGTCATGTGGTTATACTGTGCGCCGATGCTCCGGCTCACCACCTTGATGCGAGCGCCAATCCCGTCGCGGTTGCTGCGAGTTCCTTCGAGAGCGAGATCGAGCCAGTGTCCCGTGCCGGGGCTGCGGTTCATCCAGATCTCGGCTGGCCGCGCGAGGGCCGTTGTGACCGCATCTATTTTGCCATCGCCATCAAAATCGCCGAAGGCACACCCGCGATGCCGGGCAGCCGGGGTCGCATCCAACCCGGCCTCTTCCGTAAATGCCTGCCACTTGCCGGTCACGCCCAAGTTGCGGAACACGGTATTGTTCTGGTCAACCTCCTGACCGGGCTGCGGAAGAGATCCGACATGCCCGCGAGTAGCGAACAGGTCCTTCCAGCCGTCATTGTCGAAATCGAAAAGGCCCGCGCCAAAGCCGGCCATATGCAAGCTAAGACTTCGCATCCCGCTTTCACTGGTAGCGTCCCGAAAAGATCCCTTGCCCGCATTCAGGTACACCGGGAAACTTTGATTGTTCAGGGCGATCAAGGCAATATCCGGTAATCCGTCGTTGTTGACGTCGCGAAAATCGAGGCCCATTCCCGAGATGAAGTTCCCGTCCTCCGGCAACGCGACGCCCGCAGTCATCGCGACCTCTTCGAACTTGTTCCCGAGATTGTGAAACAGCGAATTGTAATAGCCGTCGTTGGTCACGAAGAGATCGGGACGCCCGTCCTGGTCGTAGTCCGCCACACCCACGCCCATGGCCTTGCCGACGTGACTGCGGATTCCCCACCCCGCCGAGACATCCCGGAACGTCCCATCGCCATTATTCAAGAAAAGCGAATTGGGCTGTCCTTTGTAATACCGCGGATGGCAGTAATCGGCAGTTGTCTGGAAACCGCAGAGCGGGTGGTCGCTATATTGCCATTGCAGATAATTGGCGACAAACAAATCGAGCCGGCCGTCGTTATTTACGTCCACCCAGGCTGCCGTGACGGCCCACAGCGGCCCGAACTCGGCATCGACGCTACCGTTCAATCCAGCCTTGGCGGTGACGTCTGTAAAAGTGCCGTCCCCGTTATTGTGATAGAGCGTATTGCGATGAACGCCGGCCACAAAGATGTCTGGGTATCCGTCGTTATCGTAATCGGCAACGGCCACCCCGATGTCGAACCCGGAGCCCGCCAGTCCCGCGGCTTCGGTGACGTCCGTGAATGCTCCGTTCCCATCGTTGCGGAACAATCGGTTACGGTACTTGGGAGAATCCTTGCGAAGAGTAGCGATATTGGCCCCATTGGTAAAGAAAATGTCAGGCCGGCCGTCGTGATTGTAATCGAAGACAGCGACTCCGCCGGCCATCGTCTCCGGGGCATTGCGCGCCGGCGTCTCGTCACTCTCAAGCTGAAATGGAATGGGCTGGTATGAAAATCGGATCGGTGTGGAGCGGTCCGGCGTTGAAGAGAGGGCAGCCACCCCAAGCAAAGATGCCAGAACAGAGGCACAAATGCCGTAATACTTCCTCAACGCCCGATTAGACCACAAAAAGCACAAGGGCAGCTGTTTTGTATGCCCCGGGACATGGATGACACCTTGGTCCCAGAACAGTCGTCGCAATCTTCTCACTCGAGTATCGCAAGCGATGTCGCGGAACCGGAGGTGGAGCGACTGCTTCAAAAGTTTCCAGATAGTCGACAAATCCAGGCGCGGCAGGCTGTATGCGTAGACCGCATTTCATTATTTGCCGTCTCTAGAGCGTTTCCTTCAGAGTCTTCGGTAATTGCCAGAAGGATCCGCGTCGCTTGTTAATAGAGCGCTGAGCCGACAAAATGTCTGGATTCGCCGTGTCAAAGTCTATCTCCCCCGGCGATAGCGGCGGCGCATCCCTGAAGCGATTGAGATGCGTGGCCAACTCTGATCCGGCTTTCGGAAACGGCTTGAGCTTTCGAGCTGGTTTTTGACTGGGCGGTTCATCGAAAAGCCCTCTCAGTCGCTGCTGTTCGTGTCGCTTCATCATCTCGCCAAAGTCATCTACGAGCTTCGCCACTAGACTGCCCTCGGGTGGAACAGGAGCGAACTTCATCACCCCCTTTTCTTGTTCGTCTTCTGGCAAGCCCTTATAGCGCTCTACGATTTGTGCGAGATCGGCCTTCAGTTCCGGCCCCCAAATAAAATTCTGGTCGCTTCGCAAGAACGGAGGCGCGCTCTGGCGATGCAGTTTATCAGACGAAACAAACAGGAAGCTGAACGGTAAGTATGAGAGATAACCGATGTCCTGTTTGTCGTAAGAAGTAACAAGATTCGCTTGAAGGGCGATGTGAAAAAAGAGTTCGACCGTGAGGACATGTGCCGCATAAGGCGCAAAATCCACTAGGGATTGGAAACCTGTTTTCTCCCATTCCTCGCCGATGTATGGCTCAGATTCGGGCGCTAGCCCCAGCGCCATAACCGCCAGCTTGATACGATCTCGCGGCAGCGAAGTCGACGTCATGAACTCGTCACCGAGTACCTTCGCCTGCTGAAGCGTTTTGCAGCTTTGAGCGTCAACGCCCATCGCCTTCAGGCCGGCTGCAATAGTGAGGGTATCTGTTGCCATCAGGCCGGCACGCCACGCTTTGGCGAACCGGCGTTCGACTTGAAAGAACTCTTCAGCTTTCCAACGCCGAAACGCTTCCGCTTCAGGACGCTCCTCAAAAATCACGGCCGACCGGCCCTCCAATTTGACGGCCTTGCCGCCAAGCATCGGTATTTGACCCGTCATAGGAATGGTTTGCCCCATAAGATTCGGGCCGCAGAGATCCAAATGATGAGCGCAGGGCGTCCCGTGCATCTCGGGGAACTTCTGCGCAATGATTCTCACTTCGTGTTCCGGTGTTCTACCCGGACGGACGGATTTTTCAAGGTCCGCAAGCGTCTCCACGTAGAACATTGGACAGATCACTGCAATGAAAAAATGATCAAAGATTACGGCTTCATCGAGACTGAGGGATTGAAGAAATGATTTATCGAAAAGGATAGTCGGACCCATGCGACCTTCAAATACACTTGCAAGATCTTACCTGAGCCGAACACGAGGTAAGGCTCGGGGACCAGTGATTGAATCGGACGCGCCACTGTTGCCCATGCGAGTAGTGAAGAATAGCCGACAATTGGGATACGATTCGGCCCTTAGGGTTGCTCACGGCAAGAAGTTCCGCGTGGAAGCTTGGTTTCGTCCGGCTTTGTTTTACTTGGTGGAGGACTCGAAGCCTCCGAGATGTTGACACAAGACCAATATAACGACTTACCTGGTGACGAAGTGGTGTGGCGTTATATGAATCTCGACAAGCTTCTCGCGCTGTTAGCAACCAGCAAGATTCATTTGACACGGTTGGATTCTTTCGACGATCCGTGGGAAGGTGAACTCCCGATTTCAAGAGAAGCCTTTGTTGAAAACCAGTTGCGGTTGTCTGGCAAGAGTCGATCGTGGGCGGAGTATTACGACACTATGATAAGAGACTTTCGAAAACTCTTCTTCGTAAATTGCTGGCACCAGAGCCAGTACGAATCTGCAGCTCTTTGGGATCAGTATGCAGGTTCCGCAGGGCTGGCAATAAGATCTACGGTTGGTCGTCTTGACAGCCTCAAAACGAGCTTTCAAAAATGCACGCTCCGTAGAGTACGCTATGTTGATTTCGTTACGGGAGAACCTGAAGCTCGGGAAGTAGATGTTTTTGATATCCCCTGCTTCAAGCGTCCAAGTTTCGCACATGAAAAGGAATTGCGGATTGTAGTTTTGGACGAGACATGCGCGCTAGCAGGCATCCTTCCCTTCGTTCAGCATTCTCCAAGCAGCTTGTCTTTGGACGTGGACTTGGGGACATTGATCGAGTCTATTTGGCTATCCCCTAAATCGCCCCGCTGGCTAGTGCCTCACGTCGAGGAACTTCTACGAAGATTTAACCTCCCCGAAGTGGAGATAAGGCGATCAGCTCTCTACGATCCTGTGATTCGATAATTCTGATTGCATGGCCTAGGAGAAATGCTTTCCCTGGATAACTGGGGACAGGGAAAGCGCCCTTGCGTCCAGAATCCACTTGGTTGATTCGTGAGCAATCCGACATCTGGTTCGAATAACAATTGTGGCCAGCTAACGCGCTATCGGGAAACTGCGTGCTCGCCAGGTCTTTCTCGGTCCCGAACCCAAACAGCCCGGGTTAGCGTTGAACGCTGCACTCTCGCAATCGAGTATTCCGAACGGAAGTCTCACCCGAGTCTCAGGGCCACACCAGTTCGCCGCCCTCTCAGTTAGAAGTAGAACTTGAGCCCCAGTTCGATCAACCGGCTACCCTGGCTGAACGCGGGCTTCCCGTTGGTCCCCACATTCGTGTTGGTAAGCGAACCGGAGCCATCAGGGTTCTGGAAGGTGAGTTTGATATCGCCGTTGTTCTGAATGCTGAACGACTGGTTCGGGTGATTCAGGAAATCAAACGCTTCCAGCCGGAACTGGAACCGCCTGGCGCTTTCACCCATCTTGAACTCTTTAAAAATCGACAAGTCGCTGTTAATACTCCCCGGCCCGTGGATGTACGGCCAAACGAGAGGGCCGTTGGTACCGGGCGCAGGTGGAGCGAAACACGAGGTATTGAAATACTGGCCCGAGGAAAGATGGCTGCGCGGGTCGCAGGTCAGCACGGGCTGCAGATTGATCGCGTTCGTTCCGAGATAAACAGTGTTCGACACGTTATTTCCCCACTGGACGTTCAAGTTGCCCCCGGTATTCGGTTGCAGCGGGACGCCGCTCTGGATGCCGGTCCAGCCCGACAGTTGCCAGCCGTTAATCGCGCCTCTGAGTATCGTATTGCCGCCGTGAATCGGTTTCGGAAGGTCGATGAAATAGGAGGCATTAAAGATGTGCGTATGATCGTACGCCAGCGGGCCGTAGTTGTTGTTAAGCGAAGTTCCATCCACCGCCGAGCCGGATCCGGCGCCGTTGCCGGACGTGCCGTCGTAGGTGCCGAGAGACTTGCCGAAAGTGTAGTTCACAGTAAGCACCACCGGCTTGACCCGTTTGGTCCAGGAGGCTTGGACAGAGTTGTAGTTGGAGCGGCTCCCATGGCTCGCGAGATAGATGTCCTGGTAGTTACGCAAAGGGAAGTAGTCGTTGGCGTTGAAGGTCGAGTTACACGCGACGCCCTGGACGCAACTAATGACGCCGGTAATCGGATCGGGTTTAAAGTAAGTGCCTGGAGCGATGATGTTCAGATCGTTTAGCTTATTGTTGCTGCTCCCGACCAACAGGTCCCGGGTTCGATTACCGACATACGAAACCTCGACCAGCGAACCCCAGGGAGCAGCTTGCGAAATGGTGAAGTTGTAATCCCAGGTGTTGGGCGTGCGGTCGTCACCCATTTGCAGCGGGGAGATGGTAGAGCCGTTGAGCGAACCCTGTCCGGTAGGAAGATTTGTCAGGGAGCTGATCCCGGCCAGCGAGGTCAAACCGGGTGACTTATAGGAGAACTGGCCGTTGGAGTTGGCGTCCGCCCCGGCTGCCGTGCCTGAGCCTACCTGGAAGCGGAACAAGGAAGCGCCGCCACGCAGAACCGTCTTTCCGTTTCCGAATACGTCAAACGCGGCGCTCAAGCGCGGCAGAGGATAGAAGGTGGGCGAATTCCACCCAGACAGCGCGATCGAACTGTCTATCTTGTTATAGACGATGCCGGTGTTCGTAGCTGCGTTGGGCGAGTTGTCGTACTTGGCCAAATCGAAGACGATAGCGCCGTTGCCATTCGGATTGTAGTTCTGGCCGATGTGATCCAAGCGCAGTCCGTAATTTACGGTCAGCCGTTTAGTCGCCTTCCAGGAATCCTGCGCGTACAGGGAGTACTGCACCGATTGTGAAATAGGCGCCAGGATGCTGCTGGTCTGCGAATAGCTGGCTGCGTGACCCGTGAGCAGGTCCGCGATCGTGTTACCCGTGGTCGTAGAGCCGTAATTTTCGAAGTCGAAGCTGCCCTGCGCGCCGGTCGTGGTCTGCTGGTTACCGCTCATGGCCCAATAGAAGCCGAATTTCATGGTGTGGGTGCCCAACACTTTGCTGAGATTATCGGCGAACGACGGGTCGTATTTATGCGCGCCGAACTTGCCGCCCTCGAAGCTGCCGCCAAAGTTCGCCTGGGGCGTGAATTCGGCCAAGCCGGAACCGCTTGAGATGTCCGCAATTTGCGTCTGCTTTACGCCGAACAGAGGCTTGTAGGTCATCCCCAAATTATTAGGATTAATGGCGGCCGGATTCACCGGGGCCGTCACGTTCACGTAGTCCGCATCGGCAAACACCGCCTCGTTCACCAGCGTGGGGCTGAACACCTTGGTAAAGTTCACGTTGAGCACGCGGGACGGAGTATTGGCGACCACCGGCGAAGGATACGGCAGCGCCTGGCTGGGAGCCCACCAGGTCGTGATCGGGTGAAAGTCGGTTTCCTTCTGGTAGTTGAACGACACGCTCAGCTTCGTGGTGTCATTGACGTTGTAATCGGTCTTCTCGGCCTGCTCCCAGCGGTTCTGCGGGTTTACATTTATAAATTGATAGTTGTATCCGTTATGCGTTGCCGGATCGATATTCGGCGCCGGAAACAGATTCATGTACGCTACCCCGTTGGGGTCGAAGTCGGATGCCGGAATGATCCCATTCGTGATGGGCGCGGCGAAGGTGGGACAACCGGCGGCGATCGTGTTCGTTCCGGTGGGAGGCGCGCAAGGCTGGACGTACGCCGGGCCCCAGCCAGAGGCTTGTGGAAGCGAACCCAGATAGGCGGGCGAGAAATTCCCTTGTTTCATCTGCGCCGTCGGAACCACGTACTGAAGCACGTTTCCGGCCGGAGACTGACCCATGTACTCGTACCCGAACCAGAAGAACAGCTTGTCGTGATTACGATTGAACTTGGTGAAGGGAAGAATTACTGGGCCTCCGACATTCCCGCCGGGGAAGTAAAAATGTGAGTCCGGTTTCGTCACGCCCTGGTTTTTGGTGAAAGAATCTTCCGCATCGAAGATGGAATTGCGAGCAAAGAAATAACCCTCGCCATGGAAGCTGCTGGTGCCGCTTTTGCTGATCGCCTGGAACACCGTCGGCCCCTGAGCAAACTCCGCGCTGTACGAGGAGGTCAGCATCTTTACTTCGGACACCATCTCCGGATTGATGTTCGCAATCTGGGTCCCCATATTGCTGTCGAGCAGGCTGGCGCCGTCGAGCAAGTAACCCATGCCGCCATTCGGTATGGTGCCGTTCGCCGAGTACGAGCCGGCCGGCCCGGCGTTGCTGCCCGTCACGTGCTGAGCGCCGTTAAACGACGAATTATTGTTCAGACCGCCGTTCAGCCCCATACCCGGAAGTATCTTGACAAATTCTCCAGCGTCGCGGCCCGAGATGGTGAATTCCTCGATCATGGTCTGATTCAGCGTCGTGCTGACCGCGCCGGTATCGACGGGCGCAATTGATTCAGCGCCTGAAACTACCTCCACCTGCGACCTGACATCGCCAACCTGCAGGTTGATGTTGGAGAGCGTGCGCGAGTCGCCCTGCGTCAGCGCGATCCCATCCGCTTCATACACCTTGAAGCCGGGGGCGGATATCTTAACGGAATAGGTGCCCGGAGGAACGAGCGTTATGTTGAAATACCCTGCGCCGTTCGTGACTGCGCGCCGGAGGTCGCCGCTTCCCGTGTTGCGAAGTTCCACAGGCGCGCCCGCGACAGGGGCCCCGCTCGAATCGCTGGCTGTGCCGCTCAGCGAAGCCGTACTCGTCTGGCCGAACAGGCTTGCGCCAACCAAAGCCACCGTGGCGAGCAACACGCTGCCGAAAAAAGCAAGCACTCGGCCCGACGTCAAGGCGCACGCGGCCTTTGAAGATCTATACATAGTTCCCTAACCTCTGAAAACGCTTACAAAAATCTTAATTACCGACATAGTATGCAGTGTTACTGCATTAGTCAAGAGAAATTATGATGCTTACTATCTGATTTTCATCACCGTCCAGAACCTCGTATAAAATCGAGGAGTCATCGGATGACTACGGCTATCCACACCAATCCCCTGTCAGTCGATGAGTTCCTGCAGCGCCCGGCTCGCGAAGATGGCTGCTTCGAGGAATTAATCGACGGCGAGGTTGTCGTGTCCCCCAATGTCAAAAAGCGCCACAACGATATCGTCAGACGGATAGAGCGGCTTCTACTGCCGCTTGAACAGCATGGCTTCGTAATCCACGGTGAAGTTGCGTGCCGGATAAACGACTATGCTCTCCCGAATACCGACGTTTGTGCGATCCGAAAAGAACGCTGGGATGCCGTTGGGGATGATGACTTCCTCAGAGAGTCGCCTGCGCTTGTCGTGGAGGTTGCCTCGCCCGGCAATCGCAAGCTTCGACACAAGGTTGCCCAGTACCTCGAACATGGCGCTGAGCAGGTTTGGGTCGTGTACCCAAAATCGCAAACCGTTCTGGTTCTGACGTTGGATGAGGATCGGGAGGTACGTGAAGGCGAATGGTTACGTTTCGACGAGCTTCGCATCAACGTCACCGACATCTTTGCGAAATAGGCCACCTGGGCTACCAGCGCCACATTCTCGTTGTATGCTCAAAAAACAAAAGTGCGGAAGGCGGTAAACGGGCGCTTCAACACCGGGATTCATCTCGGCAGAACTCTTGCCTTAGCCGTCTCCCTTGTTTTTCTTGTACGCGCACAGACCCCTGATCCGCGGCAGCTCTTTCAGCAGGCGATTAGCGCCCAGCAGCGCGGCGACTACGCGACAGCCATCCGGCAGTACCGCCAGGCGGTGAAGCTGAAACCCGATCTCATGCCGGCCTGGATCAATCTGGGCGTCGCGTTGGTGCATTCCGGGCGGTTCCTGGAAGCCATCGACAGCTATCGTTCGGCGCTGGCTCTCGATCCGCACAACCGGCAGGTCCAATTTTACCTGGCCCTCGCATATTTCAAGAGGGGCGATGCCGCGAGCGCGAGCCGCCAGTTCGAGGGGTTGTTGCGCGCCGATCCGAAGGACATGCGTGTGGCGACGTTACTGGGGGCGAGCTATCTCCAGTCGGGCAATAGCGAGCGCGCATTGGAGGTGCTGACTCCGTTCACGGCATCGGCCGCTGACAATCCAGACTTCTTGTGGGCGCTCGGTTCCGCGCTGATTGCTAACGGCAGACTCAAGGATGGAGTATCGGCGGTGGAACGAGTCGCGAAGCAATCCAACGCCGCCGAGGCCTGGCTGCTGGCCGGCCAGAATCTCCTCCGCTTTAACGAGTTCGCCCGAGCCAGGGACGATCTTGAAATGGCCGCCCGCGCCAACCCCAATCTGCCCGGTGTCCAAACGGCCCTTGGCCAGTCGAGGGAAAAGAACGCCGACTATACTCGCGCGATACAAGCTTTCGGAAAGGCAGTCGAGCAGAATCCGCAAGACTTCGACGCGTGGCTTGGCCTGGGCAGCGACCAATACTTTGAGCGCGACCTGGACGGAGCCCGCACCAGTCTGAAACGTGCCTTGGCCATTACTCCTCGTTCTGCTCCGGCGCTGTATGCTCTCGCGCTGGTCGATAAGGCTCAGACACATCCCGCTGCGGCTCTGGCCGGGATGGAAGAGGCCGTCAAGGTCAGGCCCGACTGGCTTGAAGCCCATGTGCAACTCGCCGCGCTTTATTTCCAACTGCACAGAACGGCCGATGGAGCTCGCGAACGGGAGATCGTGGACCGGCTTTCCGAAGAGGCTCGCAAAAAAGGGCCCGGGAGCTTCTGATTTTGCGTACAAGCGCACAGGCCGCCGGATGTGGCGCCAAACGAAAGAGCAACTCAGCGGACTTGGCCGCACCCGGCGAGTCCGTTGTGCGCGGGTTCCTCAAAAGCAATCACAGGCCGCGATGCCGCGCCACCAAACGAAAGAGGAACTGCAGCGAACTTGGGCCGAGCGCACAGCCGGTTTCGGGCGTCGTGCGCGATTTCACGAGAGGGCGAGTCCGTTGTGCGCGCGAGTTCCTCAAAAGAGCCGCACTTGTTTGCACGCTGCTGCTGGCCGCCTTTGCCTCTGCTCAGGAATCGCCCGGCGGCTTCGCCGATTTGTCCTCCCAAGCCGCCAAAGCGCGCGAGGCGAACAACATCCCCTCGGCCATCAAGCTCTATAAGCAAGCGCTTCAATTGAATCCGAATTGGCAGGAAGGTTGGTGGATGGCAGGCTCGCTTCAATACGATAGCGGGCAATACGCCGATGGCGTCGATTCGCTCCGCCGGTTGGTGAATTTACGGCCGCGAACAGGCGCCGCCTGGGCGCTCCTCGGACTATGCGAATACGAGACGGGCAGCTACACGGCCGCGTTTGAAGATATCGAGCGCAGCCTCACGATCGGTGTTGGCAATCAGCCTCAGATGATCGCGGTTCTAAAATTCCATCAAGCGCTGCTGTTCACGAAAAGAGGCGAGTTCGATAGCGCGCTCCAGAAATATACCGCTCTGATTTCGCCCACCACGGACGAACAGTTTCTGCTCGGACTTGGGCTGACGTCACTGCGCCACGCAGAGGTTCCGAACGAGATTTCGCCCGGACAGAAAGACCTGTTTGCGGAAGCCGGGCGAGCGCTGGCAGCCTTCCTGACCGGCAATTACGCGGGCGCTCAAACCGCCTACGATCAGCTGCTCGCGCGTTTTCCCAACGATCCGGATGTGCACTATGCCTACGGCTATTTTGCACTTCGTTCCGATCCGGAGCGAGCCATAGAGGAATGGGAACGCGCGTTGCGCATCGATCCCTCGAATGCCGGTGCGCACGCCATGCTGGGTTGGACATTCTGGTTGCGAAATGAGGACGAGAAGGCGCTGGTACAGGCTCAGCAGGCTGTCGCGAAAGATCCGAATTCAACCGTTGGCCAAATTGTGCTCGGCCGGTTGCTCGTGCAAGAGGGACGCGTTGCTACCGGCATCGAACATCTTGCATGCGCCCTGCGTATCGAGCCGGGCAATTTGGAAGCTCATCTTGCCCTTGCCACAGCCTACTCTGCAGCCGGCCGAAAAATGGACTCTCAACGCGAGCGCCAACTTTGCCTCCGTATGCAGTCGGAAGCAGGTGCTCTTGCCCAGCCTTAAACACTGGATGCTGCTCGTCTGTTTTGCCGCCGCCGCAAATAGTCAAACGAAGCAGTCCTCATGTGCCACTTGTCACGTGAAGGAATCGGCCGTGCAGCCCGCCACTCCCATGGCGCGGGCCTTGCTGCTCGCCGGGCAGAATCCCACTTTGAAAGCGCATCCTAAACTGACTTTTCAGAAAGGAAACTTCGGCTATCTCATCGAAACCGTAGGCAATGTTAGCACCTACCAGGTCACCGACGGCAAGCGCACCATCTCTCTTCCCATTACCTGGACTTTTGGAGCGGGTGCGCAGACATTTGTCTTGAACCGTAATGGTGAATTTTTGGAAAGTCTGGTCAGTTACTATCCCGAGACTGGGGGCCTGGACATTACCATCGGCGATAACGCCATCGATCCGCAGACGTTGGAAGAGGCGATCGGTCGCCGTCTGAAACAAGACGACCTGATTTCCTGCTTCGGCTGCCATAGCACGCACTCGGCCGTCAATCGCAAACTCACTTTAGCTTCACTCAGCTCCGGCGTGAGATGCGAGCACTGTCATACCGGGGCGGCGGCGCATCTCAACGCCCTCTCGCACCGCAGCGCGGCAACAAATTTGCAAGACACCATCCCGGAGAAACTCGGCAACCGTTCGGCCGAATCGATCTCCAACTTTTGCGGCCAGTGCCACCGCTCCTGGGAGACCGTCGTGCGGAACAATTGGCGCGGCGAATTGAATGTGCGCTTTCAGCCCTACCGGCTTGCCAATAGCAAATGTTTTGACGGCACAGATGCGCGAATCAGTTGCCTTGCTTGCCACAATCCGCACGAGAATCTAGTTACCAGCGAGACAGCCTACGATGCCAAATGCCTGGCGTGTCATGCTCCCGGCCAGACCGTGAAAGTGATTGAGCAAGTCAAAACCTGCCCCGTTTCCCAAACGCGCTGCATCAGCTGCCACATGCCGAAAGTACAACTCCCCGGTGGTCATCAGACCTTCACCGATCATGATATTCGTATTGTGAAACCGGCAGAGCCGTACCCAAATTAGCTGCTTTACAGCAGCTTGCAGAGCCACGAATCTCGCCCCTAACTGCACAATGCCAGTGTGCCTCTCGTGGAACAGGCGCTTTCGCCTGTCACCGTAGCGCTGCTCTGCCCCGAGGTGACCGCGAAGATCCCAAAACACCTGGGGTTTGCGTTTACAGCAGCTTGCAGAGCCACGACCGTAGGAAGTAACCATGGCTCTTCGAGCCGCAAAATCCGATCAGAGCCATGAGCCACGTCAGTGGCTCTCCAAACCGGAAGCACGGAAACCATGAGCGAAGCGATTGGAGTTCTCGGCCCCATACGATCCTCGTGACTTTCAACCGAGCGACGCAAAACGGCCGAATCTCGACGCATCGACGTGACTTTCAACGGAGTGGGTTTCCGTTGGCAAAGACCGGTTTCAGACGAAAGCCAACGTGAACCTTGGTCTAATCTAACCGACCGAATTCACCAGCGAACCGATCGGCGGAATCGTGATGGTAATTTCATCGCCCTGCTCGAGGGTAAAAGAATCAGGCGGCACGATCCCGGCACCTGTCAAAAGAAACGCCCCGTGGGGAAAGCTGTTATCCCGATACAGATACTCGGCGAGCGACGTGAACTCGCGCTTAATAGCCTGAAGCGTAGTCGCGCCTTCGAACGCAATCTCGTGCGAACGGCGGATTTCAAGTCGGATCTCGGTTTCCTGCGCGAGAGGAACATCTGTAACCAGAATGCACGGCCCAAGCGCACAACTGCGGTCGTAAACTTTCGCCTGTGGCAGATACAGCGGGTTCTCGCCTTCGATATCGCGCGAACTCATGTCGTTACCGACGGTGTAGCCAATGATCTTCCGGCCGGCAGAAATAACCAGCGCTAATTCCGGCTCCGGGACCGACCAGTGCGCATCGCTGCGAATGGCCACCAACTGGCCTGGTCCGGCTACGCGGTGAGGAGTCGCTTTAAAGAAAAGCTCCGGGCGTTCCGCGCGATAAACACGATCGTAGAAGTCTCCGCCACCGGCTGATTTGGATTCTTCCATGCGCGCATCCCGGCTGCGATAGTAAGTCACACCGGCCGCCCAAACTTCCTGCTTTCCGATAGGCGCCAGTATGTCTTGTGACGCCGGTTCCGAAACCGCCCGAGCGCTGGAGAGCCGTGCCTGCAGAAACACGAACAGATCATCGCGCGAAAGAAGCGAATCCCAATCGGCTTCCAGCGAAAAAAAGGAGTGGTCCTCGTTTTCGACGACCGGCCCACCTGGGGTCTTATACAGTTTGAAGGCTGGCAAAGAACAGGTCAGCGGCGAAAGCCGCCTCCGCCGATCTGGAAGTCAGCACGACAGCCTCGATCCACCCAAACACCGCGCCGATCGAAGCCCCAGGTCGCATTTAACCGGCAAGGCGATCCGCTGCGCTGCTTTACCATCTGAACGCCGCCACGCGTATCCGCATTGCAATAGTGACGGCGGCCGTCGTCTGAACTGCAGGTGAGCAACTGCGCAGGACCGGGAGCGATTACCGGCGGCCGGCCACCCACTCGCCTGAGCACAAAGTCAGCACGGCAGCCGCGATCTACCCAAATCCCGCGCCGATCGAAACCCCAAGTCGCATTAAAGCGACAAGGCGATCCGCTGCGCTGCTTCACCAGGTCCACCCCACGGCGTGTATCCGCATTGCAATAATGGCGACCGCCATCGTCCGATGAGCAGGTAATAATTTGCGCGCTCAAATGAACTGCCGAGAAACACAGCAGGCCCGCGGACAATAGAAATAACTTACGCAGCATGGTCATCGGGGCAATACTACCAAACACAAGTCGAGCAAAGCCAGCGTGGAATCAAAGCCCGGCTTACCATACAGAAAGGACCATTTTGGGTCCGCTTACAAATTCCTTCTCAAATGATGAAATTTCAGGCCAACCGCAGAGGTTCCGCTGCCAAACTGACTGCGTTTAGCATAGGTCTCGGTTTTGTCTTGACCAGCGTGATTTGCGCCCGAGTCTGGGCGGCCGACAGTCACGATCTAACGCCGGAGCAGATGGCGCAGTTAAAGGCAGACGCAATGCCCATCGACCTGAATCGCGGAGCTTCCGGCATAGCGAAATGTTTGCTGGCTCTGAATACGCGTGCCAGCCTGTTGATGATTACCGCGCATCCCGATGACGAGGATGGCGGATTGCTCGCCTACCAGTCGCGTTACGTAGGCGCACGCACGGCGCTCCTGACGCTCAACCGCGGCGAGGGTGGCCAGAATGCCATGTCCACTGAACTCTACGACGCCTTGGGGCTCGTTCGCACTCAGGAGCTACTGCAGTCGGATCGCTACTACGGGGTTCAACAATATTGGGGCACAGTGATCGATTACGGATTTTCCAAAACGCGCGAAGAAGCGCTCGCGCAATGGGGATACGAGCGCGTGCTTTCGGATGCCGTGCGCGTGGTGCGGATGACCCGGCCACTAGTTGTTACGTCGGTCTTCATCGGTGCGCCTACTGACGGCCATGGCAACCATCAGGTTGCCGGACAAATGGCGCAGGAGGTTTTCGAAGCGGCCGGCGATCCGCAGCGCTTTCCCGAACAGATCCGGCAAGGCCTAAAGCCCTGGAAACCGCTCAAGGTCTACGGGCGTGTCCCGTTCTTCGCACCGACGAAAGAAAAAACCATTTACGATTACGCCACCGACAAGTTCGTGCCGATCCGCTTCTACGACTACGTTCACAAAAGCTGGATCGACCACACGCCATCCACCGACATCAAGATCCCGGAAGGTACGGTAGATCCGGCGGCGGGCTTGACATTTATGCAGATCGGGCGCGAAGGATGGGGCTTTCAAAAATCGCAAAATGGCGGCGGCACAATTCCGCAACCTTCGCTGTACTCCGCCCCGTACCATCGCTATGGCTCGCGCGTTGAAAATACCGGCGTCGAGAAGTCGTTCTATGACGGCATCGATATTTCTATTCAAGGGATCGCTTCGTTAAGCACTGGCGGGGACACGGCGTTTCTGACAAATGGCTTGGCCAGTATTGGTAAGTGCGTGAGCGCAGCTTCCGACCAGTACAGGCTGCATGAACCTGGCCGGCTTGCGGCCCCGCTTGCTCTCGGATTAAAGCAGACGCGAGACATACTGAACCAGGTTCGGACAAGCGGCCTGAGCGAGCCGGGCAAGACCAACATCGCTTTCGAACTCGAACGAAAAGAGCAGCAGTTTGAAGAAGGGCTCACCCTGGCGTTGAATTTGTCGTTTCAGGCAACGGTGGCGCCTGACAAAGAGCCCACCGGACTTTTTGCGCAGTTCGCGGGCAACTCGCCGACCTTCAACACAGCCATTCCCGGACAACAATTTGGCGTTACGACACAGCTTCTGAATGGCAGCGTCGAGGCGCTGACGGTGAAGTCGATCGTGCTGCTGGCCTCGGATGGCAAGAACTGGAAGTTTACCTCGGATTCTGCGACGGTTCAAACTCTGGCTGGCGCAAATGAACTGAAGCGTAAGTTCAAGGTCACGGCCCCACCCGACGCAACGCTGACCAAGCCCTACTTCGGCCGTCCTAACCAGGAGCAGCCTTATTACAACCTGACGGACGAGCGCTTTCGAAATCTGTCCTCCGCGCCTTATCCGCTGCTGGCTGACGCGCAGGTCGCCTTTCAGGGCGTCGAATGGGACATCCGGCAACTGGTGCAAACTAATTCACGGATTGAAAACATCGGCCTGAAGCAGGAGCCACTCATTGTGGCCCCAGCTATTTCGGTTTCCGCGATGCCCGCGGGTGGAGCGGTGCCGCTTACCGCGACATCGTTCGCCTTTACCTGTAACCTGCGCAGCAACGTGAAGGGTCCAGCCAAAGGAATGCTGCATCTGGAATTGCCTGCGGGATGGCGCTCCACTCCAGCTGAATATCCCTTCTCTTTCGGCCGCGATGGAGAGGGAGAGAATCTCACATTTCAGATCGCGCCCGGCAAAGTCGAGCCGGAGCACTATGAAATCCGCGCCGTCGCCGATTACGCCGGCCAGAAGTATTCAGAAGGGTACCAACTGGTTGGCTATCCAGGACTGCGGCCCTACCCGCTTTACCGTGCGGCCACCTACCACGCCACCGGAGTGGATGTAAAAACCGCGCCGGGATTACGCGTGGCCTTCTTTGCAGGAACAGGGGACGACCTGCCGCGGGCGCTCGAAGATCTCGGCTTGCATGTGCCCACTTTGTCGGCAAACGATCTTGAATCGACCGATCTTACTCAATTCGACGCCATCATTCTGGGAGTGCGTGCCTACAGCGCCAGACCCGAGCTGCGCGCCGCCAACGGCCGATTACTCCAATACGTGAAGGACGGCGGCGTTCTGATTGTGCAGTACAACCTGCTGAATTTAGACGACGGCTATGGCCCGTACTCGTTTTCGCTGGGCTCAAATCCGGCGAAGGTCGTGGACGAGAACTCGGCGGTTTCCTTCCTGAAGCCGGAAAGCCCGGTGCTGCGTTGGCCTAACAAAATCGGGGAAGCCGATTTTAAAGGCTGGGAGGAGGAACGCGGCCACGGGTTTATGAAAGAGTGGGACTCTCATTACCAGCCGCTGTTTGAGACCCACGACCCGGAGCAGCCGCCCCAGCGCGGTGGTTTGCTCCTCGCGCCCTATGGAAAAGGCTTCTATGTCTATGAGGCGTTCGCCTTATACCGCCAATTGCCGTCCGGCGTTCCCGGCGCCTACCGGCTCTTAGCCAATCTGGTTAGCCTGAAGAAGAATCCTGATCGTAACTAAAGCAAGACAGAGAACGAATCTTGTATTGAGTAGTAACAATCCACTTAATAGGTGTTCTTTATGCTGAGACGATACTTTGCTTTGTTCCCGGCTTTGGCTTTGCTCGGTTCCTGCGGCTTACCGGCCAGCGCGCGCTCTTTCCCTGAGCCTGCCGTAGACATTCCTGCAGCCAGCTCTGAAGGTATGCAAACAGCGGTCCTGGCGGGCGGCTGCTTCTGGGGCGTTGAGGGTGTTTTCGAGCGCATTAAGGGCGTCAAGAAGGCCGTTTCGGGCTTTGCGGGTGGCCAGAAGTCCACTGCCAACTATGAAACGGTAAGTACCGGCTCGACCGGCCATGCCGAGTCGGTGGAAGTCACTTTTGATCCGAAACAAATCACCTACGGTCAGTTGCTGATGGTGTATTTTTCAGTGGTTCACGATCCCACGGAATTGAATCGCCAGGGACCAGACAGCGGCACGCAATACCGTTCGGCTATTTTTTATACGAACGACGAACAAAAGAAAGTGGCCGAAGCGTACATCAGCCAGCTCAACGCCGCGAAAGTCTATTCACGCCCAATCGTGACACAAGTCGCGCCGCTAAAAGGCTTCTATGCAGCCGAGGCATATCATCAACACTTTCTCGACAACAACATGACCTATCCCTACATCGTTTATAACGATTTGCCCAAGATCTCAGCGTTGAAGAAAGAATTTCCCCAGCTTTGTAAGCGTTAAGCTTTCACAGCTGACCCCAAACTTTTTTCTCACCCGCAATCAACTACTTACTTCCCCTCTGAACCCCCACCCCGTTCACCTGCGCTGCTAACTTCCGCGCAGGTGAACACTATGTCTGCCCCGAAGAAATCAACCGAGAAATCCACCAAAACCCGCGCCGAAATCAATAAAGAAAACGCTCAGCACTCGACTGGCCCCAAGACCGAAGAAGGCAAAGCCAAAAGCTCCCAAAACCGCTTCAAACACGGCGTCTATTCCAAACAAGTCGTCGTTCCCGGCGAAGATCCCGCCGAACTCGACGAACTCCGCGCCAAACTACGCGACGAGCATCAACCCGCCAACACCACTGAAGAAATCCTCGTCGACGAACTCGCCCAGCATTACTGGCGCATGCGCCGCATCCGCTGCCAGGAAGTCGGACCCTGGAGAAAAGGATTTGAAGGACCGCCCGACTACCCCAAAATCGAGTTTTTCGCCCGCGCCTTAGCTTCCGCGGAGCGCAGCTTTCACAGAACCCTCACTGCTCTCCAGAAACTTCAAAAGGAGCGTGGCTTCGTTCCTCAAAAAACGGCACCTGCCCAACCCGCCGCAACTGTAGCCGCCCCCGCCCCGGTTCCCGACGACGCCAACAAGCAAGCGCACAGGCCGCGAGCCACGGCACCATACAGCAAGGAACTCGCAGGTTCGGGTGCCGGGGACGTGGTGCGTTGTGCGCGTGTTCCTCAAAAGGCTCTCGAATGCCACTTCCCCCCAGACGCACCAAACCAACAGAAAACTGGCTCCGTTCCTCAAATTCTCGCCGATGCCAACATCAGAGCCGCCCGCAAACGACTAGCCGCCGACTAAACTGCGCGTAGGGTAGGCTTCAGAGATTGCTGAAAAATTGCTGGCCGTTGATAAACGCTTATTGAGAATAAATGTTTTATCTGCGTTGATCCGTGTTCATCTGCGGCTATATTTAGTTTTTCCATTAATTTCTTCAGCCTGTCCGCGGCATAAGCTAAAAGCATGGTAGTAGCGGGCCGGCAGAAGTCGATTGCGTTTTTTATCGCCCTCGGTGTCGGGATTATTTCGTTTGTACTGCTGCTGTACATCGGGTGGGTGCTGCTCGACTGGCATCGCGGGATCCTGGTCTTTTTCGGCTTGCTGCTCTTGACCACCGTCATCAGCGGCGTGGTGTTAAATACCATCTTCCTGGTGCGGGAGATCCGTCGCAATGAACAACACAACGCTTTTATCAATGCCGTGACGCACGAGCTGAAGACGCCGGTGGCTTCGATCCGCCTATATCTCGAAACGCTCTTGAGCCGTTCGGTCGACGAGACCAAGCGGAACGAGTTTTACCGGATCATGCTGGAAGACAATGACCGTTTGCTGAACCTGATCGAGCAGGTGCTGCGAACCGGACGGGTGAGTCCGACGAACAGGATTTTGAACTCAGCGCCGGTGGATTTAGACACCGTGCTGCAGGAATGCGTGGCGCAAACACGTACGCTGCATAACTTGGATACGGAGGCTCTGCAGTACGTGCCGGGGCCCGCGGTAAAAATCATGGGCGACCAGGACGAACTGCGGGCGGCAGTAGCGAACCTGCTCGAGAATGCGGTGAAATATTCGGGGCAGGAAGTGAGTGTGATAGCAGACACCTCGGACGTGGATGGAAAGTACATCTTTGTGCGTGTGAAAGACCGCGGAGTCGGCATCGCGAAAACCGAATTGAAGCGTATCTTTAAGCGCTTCTACCGTATTCCGGGACTCGCGCCGACACGCTTGAAAGGAACAGGGTTGGGATTGTACATCGTCCGATCGGTAGCCAAGAGACATGGCGGACGCGCCTGGGCCGAGAGTGAGGGACCGGGGCAGGGGAGCACCTTTGTGTTGCAGCTTCCGGTTGCGAAATGAGCCGGGTTCTGGTGGTAGAAGACGAGCATCATCTGGCCGAAGGATTGCGCTTCAATTTAGAAGCAGAGGGATACCAGACGAAGGTGGTCGAAACCGGAGAAGATGCGTTGCAGGAGTTACTGGGCGAAACCTCTCAGTCCTTCGACGTGATGGTGCTCGACGTAATGCTGCCGGGCAAAGACGGTTTCGGCGTGATGACGGAGTTGCGGGAAGCAGGGCAATTTATTCCAACGCTCATGTTGACGGCGCGCGATAACCCCGACGATATTTTGAAGGGCTTCGCGGCGGGAGCCGATGATTACCTGACCAAGCCTTTTGAACTCGCCATTCTGATTGCGCGCATGAATGGTCTGCTGCGACGCCGCGAGTGGCTGCAAATGCCGAGTAATTCGGTGGTGCAGCAGTCGCCGCACGAGGATGTATACCGGTTTGGGGCGCACGACGAGATCGCGGTCGATTTCGAATTGCTCGAACTCTCGGTGCGGGACCAGGTGTTTCGGTTAACCCTGATGGAGGGCAACGTTCTGCGATATTTGATCCGGCATGAAGGCAAAGCGGTGTCGCGGCGGGAGATGATCCAGGAAGTTTGGGGCTTGCAGGAAAATACCGATACCCGTCCTATCGACAACTTCATTGTGCGGCTCCGCCGGTATATCGAAGAGGATGCGACCAAACCGCAGCATCTCGTTACGGTGCGCGGCGTGGGATACCGCTTTATCGCGCATCCGGTCGCCGGCTAAATTTCTCTATTCAAGCACCGTCCTATCTGTTATAGTACAGCTGTGATTCCGTTCCGGCTGACGTTCGAGCCCGGCATTTCGCTCTACGAACAGGTGGTTTATGCGGCCAAGAAGGCGATCGTGTCAGGACAATTGCGGCCTGGCGATCCCTTTCCATCCGTGCGCGTACTCAGCACCGCTCTCAAAATCAATCCGAATACCGCGCACAAGGTGATTGGCCATCTCGTCGCGCAGGGCGTCCTGGAAGTGCGCTCCGGCATCGGCACAGTCGTTGCGGAGCGCATGGGTTCATCGGCCGCCGAGCGCAGCAACCTGCTCAAAAAAGAACTGGAGCAATTGGTGGTAGAAGCCAAGAAACTCGGCCTTAATTTGGAGGAAGTGATGATGGCGCTCACGAAACATTGGCAGCGCTTAAACGGGGATGGCAGATGAACGACATACTCCAGACCGTACAGCTTTCAAAGCGATTCGGCAAGACGATGGTGCTCGACCAGATGGACATGCACGTGCCGGAGGGCAGCATCTATGGGCTGCTCGGACCGAATGGCGCGGGCAAGAGCACCACGCTGCAAATCCTGATGAACATTTCCAAACCGAGCGCCGGTCACGCCGAAGTCTTTGGACACGATTCACGGCGCATGTCGCCGCAAGACTTCACGCAAATCGGATACGTGGCGGAAAACCAGGAGATGCCGGATTGGATGACAGTAGGCGGCTACCTGTCCTATCTCGAGCCGTTCTATCCGAACTGGGACCGCAGCCGGGCGGACGAATTGCTGCGCGAGTTCGATCTGCCTTTGGAGCGGAAGATTCGCCACCTGTCGCGAGGCATGCGCATGAAGGCGGCGCTGGCTTCGTCGCTCGCTTACCATCCGCGTCTCATCGTGATGGACGAAACCTTTAGCGGCCTCGATTCATTAGTCCGCGATGAGCTCATCGAGGGTTTGCTGTCCAATGCCGAAGGCGCATCGGTGCTCATCTCCTCGCATGACTTATCCGAAATCGAAAGCTTCGCGAGTCACATCGGTTATCTCGACCACGGCCGCTTGCAGTTTTCCGAAGACATGCAGTCTCTGACCGAGCGTTTTCGCGAAGTAGAGATCACGGTCGGCGAGGCGGTGCGCATGCCCGCTTCCGGCTGGCCGCCAACGTGGCTGAACCCGCAGCACTCCGGTCCCCTCGTTCGCTTCGTCGAGACGCAATTTGAACGGGAACGCACCATGGCGGAGCTAAAGCAGGTATTCCAGGACGTGAAGCAAGTGGCGATTACAGCGATGCCCCTGCGCTCCATTTTCGTCACCCTGGCAAAAGCAAGTCGAAAGGCGGCCTAAATGAAACAGGCGATCCACATTTTCAAGAAGGACGTCCGCTATCTCCGCTACGACATCGGCATCACCCTCGTCGCCGCCCTGTTCTTTTGTTTGTTGGGAGTGCAGCAAACGACAGCCTCCAGCACAGGCGTGGCCGGAAACAGGATCGCGTTCTTTCTGCCTGTAACCTGGTGCTTTCTGATCGCACGCGTCATTCACGCCGAAGCGATTCCCGGCGAACGCCAGTTCTGGCTCACCCGGCCCTACGATTGGAAAAGCCTGCTCGGAGCCAAGCTCTTGTTTATTCTGGTGTTCGTCAATCTTCCTCTCCTGCTGGCCGATGCAATCATCATTCACGCCATTGGCTTTTCTGTCGCCAGGGAGATAGCCGGGCTTCTGTGGACACAGGTCTTGCTGGTCATGGCATTCGTGCTCCCAGCCGCGGCATTCTCGGCGATCACCAGTGGACTAATACCACTGCTGTCCGCCCTGTTCGTGGTATTCCTCGCTATCCTCACCCTGATTGTCTTCAGCCCCCAGCTTCATCTGGGTATCTACTGGCCGCAGTTGGAGTGGGTGAAAACCTACTGTCTGGTGGGGCAAATCGCCGCAGCGTCAGCGGCCATTTTAGTCTGGCAATACGCTCGCCGAAATACCTCCGCCTCGCGGATCGTGGCGGGTGCGACAGCGCTGCTGCTCCTGGCTACGAGCTTATTGCTCCCCTGGACGGCGGCATTCGCCCTGCAAACGCATCTGTCCAAACAGAAGATTGATCCCAGTTCCCTGCGGATAGATCTGGACTCCCGGAAGTGGCTGGCGAATATCTACGATGCCGAACAAAATCAGGTCGTCGCCGAATTGCCCCTTCGCTTCAGCGGATTTGCCGGAGGCACCGAACTCGAACCAAATGGCCTCAAGTTGACGCTCCGCGCCGCTGACGGTGAAACCTGGATCGTGAAGCAACCACCGGCTGCTTCGGTTAGCTTTGAAGCCGGTATTATTTCGCTACGCGCGCTTATGAGCAAAGCCTTCTACTCAAAGGTGAAGGATCAACCAATGCAGCTCAGCGGTACGCTGTATTTCACGCTTTACGGAGACCAGCAAAGAACCTACATTCCTCTGAACGGTGGCCCGGTGGTGGCAAAAGGCGTAGGCGCTTGTTCAGCGGGGGAGCACTCCCTGCTATGCAATTCGGCGTTTCGAACAGGCTCGGCTCTAACGACGTTTCGAATCCTGCACGAGTCCTCGAAGCTAAATCGAGTGACCACCGAGCATCCTGACCGGATGACCTCGTACTCGCCCTTCCCCGCCGATTTCGCGATCGACCCTGTGTATCGCTTTTTTGCAGTGCAGCCGGAAGCCGTCTCAGGCGTGAATGTGGATGCATTGGCGCCGTTAGCGCATCTCAAACGCGACTTCGAAATAGATCATGTGCGGCTGAATGACTTTGGACCAGCGAAATAGTGGGGTAGGCTTTATCCTTCCAGACTAAACTTCACATCGATGAGCCGCGACTCATTCGGACCACTGCGCAGCTGAATGGTTATCGCGCCCGGCGGCACAAGTTCGGGGAAGCGGTCGCCCCATTCGATGAGAACCAGCCCCGGTTGTTCGAAGAGGTCTTCGAGGCCGATGCGGCGGGCTTGTTCGGCGGTGTCGAGACGGTAGAGGTCGACGTGGTAGACGGCGGCAGGCTTACCGTGTTGGCCGTACTCGTGAATCAGCGTATAGGTGGGACTCGATACGTCTTCGGGGCGGGCGGCGCGGCGGCCTTCGACGATGCCTTTGGCGAGCGTGGTCTTCCCCGCGCCGAGATCGCCGATCAGCAGAACTACGCCTTGAGCGGGCAGCATGTCCGCGAGGCGCCGGCCGAGCGCGAGTGTCTCTTCTTCAGACTCAGTCGTGAAGGATTGGGCGGACTTCATCAAGGGCGGCAGGGAGGAAGTGTAGCAGGTCGGTGGCTAACATGGCTTCCTGGCCCCAGTGTTGCTGACCCAGTTCGCCGCAGCGGCCATGCAGCCACACAGCGGCTACCACGGCCAGTTTCCAATCCTTTGCATGTTGAGCGACCATGCCGGAGATCATGCCCGTAAGGACGTCTCCGGTGCCGCCGGTAGCCATGGAGGGTGCGCCTGTAGGATTGATCCAAGCCTGCCCATCAGGAAAGGCGATAACAGTGCGGTCCCCTTTGAGGACAATGGTCGCGTTGTGCTGTTTGGCGAAGTCGCGGGCGATGGCCAGGCGATCGGCTTGCACCTCTTTGACGGATTTGCCCGTGAGCCGGCTCATCTCACCGGGATGGGGCGTGAGAATGCGGATTTTATCCGTGTACGGAAGCTGGCCGGCGAGGGCGTTCAGAGCGTCGGCATCGAAGACGGCGGGGATTTCGGCTTGCTCGTAGAGGGCTTTGACTAAACGCACCGTTTCGTCTTCGGTGCCGAGACCGGGGCCGACGGCCAGCACGGTCATTTTCTTCGCAAGCTCCAGCAGTTTGGACGATTCGGAGAAACGAACGTGGCCTGACGGAGTTTCTTCGAGCGGTTCCGTCATGAGTTCGGGTCGAACGGCAGCCACGGTGGGCAGTGCGCTTTTAGGAAGAGCGACGGTGACTAAGCCGGCGCCGCTGCGGTAAGCTCCAAGCCCCGACATGGCGGGCGCGCCGCTTTTCCCAAACGACCCGCCGATGACGAGCACGTGGCCGTACAGACCTTTGTTGCTGTCCGCCGGACGCGGCGCGAATAAGTGACGGAAGTCGTCCGGCGCGGAGAGGTTGAGATCGGATTGGACGAGATCGGGCGGAGTGCCGATGTTCGCAACGGTGAATTGGCCGCGATTCTCCGGTTTGGGCGCAACGAACGTGACGGTGTAATCCGCTTGCACAAGTTCGCCGGAAGGCACATCAACCGAGACCTTCTTGGCCAGGGGAAACTGCTGGTTCACGAAATGGATGCCATCAAGCGCTGGCCCTTCTTTGACAGGTCCGGTGAGGCCGGTGCCGAGGATAGCGTCGATAACGATAGTGGCGAGTTGCGGCCGGTTTTCGAACCCGCGTTGCACAGGGCAGCCGCAAGCGTCGAGCATGTGACGGTTGGTAGCAGCGTCGCCCGAGAGCCCGGCCGCGTCGAATAGTTCGATGACGGAGAGTTCGCGGCAGAGTTGGCTGGTAAAGAGCTGGCGGGCGACGACAAAACCGTCTCCTGCATTGTTGCCTTTGCCGCAGACGATCGCCACGCGGTGCTCACTGAGCGGATGGAATGTTTCGCGCAGAAAATCGACCACCCGGGAGCCGGCGTTCTCCATAAGGATGAGACTCGGAATGCCGCGCTCGACAGTGAGACGGTCGACCTCGCGCATCTGGGCGGCGGTCAGGATTTTCATACGAGCTGAGGCTCACGGACGGGTTGCTGGACGGCGCGGGAAGCGGACAGGGCGACGTTGGTCTGCACCTGGCGGGCGATCAGGAGAGTCATGTCGTCGTGCAGCTCGGGTGCTCCGGTCCAGTCGCGCACGGCATCGAGAATGAGGTCGACGATTTCGGAATCGTCGCGGTGGGCGTGTCTCCGGACAAGATCGATGAGACGGGCTTCGCCGAATTCTTCGCCGTAGGCATTTTCCGGTTCCGTGATGCCGTCCGTATAGCAGACGAGCAGATCGCCGGGCTCAAGAGTGAGGCAGCTTTCGTCGTAGCGAGCGAAGGGGAACGCGCCAACCACCATGCCATTCGATTCAAGCGGCGTCACTTCATTTTGGCGAAAGAGTAGTGGCGAAAGATGGCCGGCGTTGGTGTAGGTAAGCGTGCGGGTCTCTTCGTCGAACAGGGCGAAGAAGAAGGTGGCGTATTTTTCGGGTGAAGTGTGCGCGAACAGCTGCTTATTGAGGATCGAAACAAGGTTGGCGACGTCGATTTCGGGGAAATGGCTGCAGTCGTTGTCGGCGAGCGGCAGATACTGAGTGAGCTGAGCGCGCAAGGCCGCTTGCAGGGTAGCCATCAGGAGGGCGGCGGAGATGCCTTTCCCGGCCACATCGCCGATCGCGAAGACCAGCCGTTTACCGCCAAGTTCCTGGTAGTCGTAGTAGTCGCCGGAGACCATGCGGGCCGGATCGCACTGCACAGTAAGCTTGAGGCCGCAGGTCGGGGGAGCTTGTTTGGGATAGAGCTGGCCCTGCACTTCGCGTGCGATTTCCAGTTCGGTTTGCAGCCGCTCCCGTTCTTTCTCGACGACCAGGAGACGTTCGAGATTGCCGGTCATCTGGTTGAAGGAACCGGCGAGTTCGCCGAGTTGATCGTTGCTGAGAACAGGAATCCGGTGAGCGAAGTCGCCGTGAATAACACGGCGTGTGCCCTCGTACAAAGCGTTTACGGCGCGGGTCAGGCGGCGTGCGAGGCGCGCGCCGACGAAGACCGCACCAAGTTCGACCAGAAGAAAGAGAAGAGCGATCGCGATGAAGCCGTTGAACAGCGCGGTGCGGAGGAACTCGGTACCGGAGAAAAACTTGCCGAGGACGGCGGACGGGCGGGAGTAGATCCAGACTACCGCGCCATAAGTCTGGTCCGGATGATCGAGGTGATAGTGCGTGAGGGTGGCGGGCCAGAGGACGGGGATGTCGAACCGGAAGGCGGCGGGCGGAAGATGGAGCCCCGTGCCGGGCTGAGTGTCGCCGGAATCGTTGAAACCAAGCCTGTACTCAGGACGCTGGCCTTTCGGGACGGCCACCTTGGTAAAGCGGAGTGCGCCGGATTCAGCGTGCTGGCTGGTCTTGTCGTCTTCCACTTCAATTAAGGAGATGGAGCCCAGATCCGGGACAAGGTTTTCAATTACGCTATCCGAGAGCGGCGCTAACGCCGTGATGTCTTCACCGTCGCCGCTAAAATGCGCCATATTGAAAAACTGCCCGTTAACGACAGCAAGGCCATTTACGTTTTTCCAATTGTGACTGAGGTGTACTTCGGGGCAATCGGCGGGGAAGCGATGCGAACCGGTTTTGTCGTCAATGTACAGGCGAAGACCCGGGAACGACATGCGGGTGCTCATCAGGATCTCGGGCGCGGCATAGGCTTGCTGATCGGCGGGAAGGCGGTGAACCGTTTCGACGAGGTGTTGCAGGGACTTGACGCGTTGGTCAAGGGCTGAAGTTGCGAGATAAATAGCGAGTTCGTTGGTCACGGCCCAAGTGCCGAGGCCCAGCAGAATGAAGACGAGAAGGAGTGGCAGAACACCGATCAGGCCGTAGACGAACAGCAGGCGATTGCGAACGCTCCAGAG
The DNA here is from genome assembly GCA_965277435.1 of Bryobacteraceae bacterium. Taxonomy (GTDB): domain Bacteria; phylum Acidobacteriota; class Terriglobia; order Bryobacterales; family Bryobacteraceae; genus Bog-105. Next base: position 2,245,366 of record OZ255821.1, read on the forward strand.
ACCGCGGCGTTGAAAAGCGCGGAACACTCGAAAAGCGACAAAGGCACCAAGCGGCAGCAGGGGCAGAACGCACAGGGCGGCCCAGCCCGTTTTTCCGGTGAGATAGAAAAGTATGAAGGCGAGCAGAAACGCCACGGAGGCAATGCCGGATTTGCCCAAGCGGCGGGCTACCTGACGTAGTGTCGGCGACATCGGATTTCAATCGAGTGGTTTACTCGATTATCTCCTTTCGACGAGGCTCGGGAGATTTGGTCTGACTAAAAAAAGGAGAAAGCCTAGGCGGCAGTGGCTTTGACGCCGGTGGCGGCTTTTTGTACTTTGCCGTTGCGGATGCAGGAGGTGCAGACACGGATGCGCTTGCCTGCGCCTTTGACCACCGCATGGACCGTTTGCAGGTTTAGATCCCAGCGACGCTTCGTTACGTTGTGGGCGTGGCTGATGCGGTGCCCGAATTGCGGCCCACGGCCGCATATTTCACAAATTTTTGCCATAGAAACACACCTATACTCAGCACGGGGCCGAGCGCGTGAATTTGTAGTTTAGCACGATCCTATTGCAGCGAGAAGGCGAAGAGCGTGTCGGCGACGGCGATCAGTACATATTGGGTTTCGCCAAGCAGATAGGTTTCGGGCGAGTTGGTGATCTGGGTCCCTAAGCCGGAGTGCCAGAAGGAAGCACCGTTAACAGGGTTACGAGCGACGAAGTTGCCCGCCGGATCGCCCGTAAAGAGAAGCTGTCCTGCCGTGGTGAGGATGCCCGGGTACGTGCTCGACCAGAAGCCGGTACCGGGATAATCGTGCCGCCACTTCACCTGGCCGGTTTGGTAGTCGAGAGCAAGTAGCGCGGAGTGAAAGAGGCCGGTGTGATACTCCATCGAACCGCCTGAATTTGCGTAATAGATGCTGTAGGACTGGGTGGCATTGACGTAGAAGAGCCCAGTCTCGGGGTCGAAAGAAGGCGCGGGATAATTAGCAGCCCCATCGGAACTCGGCGAGACGAGCGTGCCGCCTGGTTGCGGCTCTTTGGCTTCATCGGGACGGAGCACTCCATGCGGATCGACGCCTTTGTATCCGTTGGCGGAAGGAATGAAGGATTTGGTTAGCAGGTTCTCGCCGGTGGTGCGATCGAGCAGAAAGTAATAGCCGTTGCGGTTGGCCTGCGCGAGCAGTTTGCGGGGTTGGCCGCGGATGGTGGCATCGAAAAGCACCGGAACTTCGGTAGCATCCCAATCGTGCGTGTCGTGCGGGGAGGTTTGGTAATACCAGGCGAGCTGGCCCGTTTCTTCGTGCAATGCGACGATCGAGGACGTCCACAAATTGACGCCGGGGCGCGTGACACCGTTATAGACAGGGGCGGGGTTGCCGGTGGTGACGTAAATGAGGTGGAGCGCGGGGTCGTAGGTTGGCGGCTGCCAGGGACCACCTGCGCCCTGGTCGGCGGCAGTGGGATTGGGCCAGGTTTCGATGCCGCGCTGGCCGGCGCGCGGGGTGGCATGCCAGCGCCATTGCACAGCGCCGGTTTCGGGATCGCGCGCTTCGAGCCAGCCGGAACTTCCCCCCGCATCGCCAGCGATACCGGTGAGTACGTGATTGCCAACGACCACGGGAGCGACGGTCGAAAAATGCGGCGAATCGGGCGGCGCGACCTGTTGGTGCCAGCGCTCGTGGCCGTTGGCGGCTTCGAGAGACACGATGTTGTTGTCGGGCGTTTCGAAGTAAAGCCATTTGCCCCACAGCGCCATGCCGCGGTTGCCGATTGCGCCATGGCCGCGCCAGAAGTAATGCCAGATCTGGCGGCCGGTGTAGGCATCGACGGCATAGGCATGATTGGGAACTGAGAAATAGAGGACGCCGTTGACCATCAGCGGGATGGATTTGATGGGAGGTCCGACGGTGTTTGCTTCGGGCGGATGCGAGTCCCTATCCTCGCCGCCTAAAATCGCGCCTTCCGCCGAGGGGTTGGTGCGATACAGCCAGGCGAGCGAAAGGCCTTTTACGTTCGACTGATTGATTTGTTTGAGCGGGCTGAAATGCCGGCCGGAGTAATCGCCGTGATATGTGGGCCAAGCGGTGGTGGGCGGCTGCAGGAGTAACGCGGGATCGAGACCTTGCTGCGCGGCCAGCGCGCAGGCGAGCAAACCCAGGCAGGCGACAAGTTTGGCGCAATGTGCCAGCTTCATTTGAGCGTCGCCAGGTAAGCGGTCAAATTGTGCATTTGGGTATCGGTGAGCGTGGCCTGCAGCTCGAGATGCGCCTGGAGAGGATCCTGCATGACTATTTTGGGCGTGTCGCCCTGGCGCGGAATGCTGTGGCGTTCGCCCGCGGCATCGGCCAGCGTGATGTGGTAATCGGAGAGGAACAGCAGGAGACCGGAAAGCGTTTGGCCATCGGGCTGAGTGACGGTGACGTGAGTGCGCGGCGGGTCGGCGGAGGACGGGCCGGGATAGCCGCCGTCTCCCACCGGAAAGACTAAGCGGCCTTGTAAGGTGGCGGTCGGGTATTTGGAACCAATTCCTTTCAGGTCGCCCGTAGCGGAATGGCATTTGGTGCAGGCCCCTGCTCCGTAAAAGAAGGCTTTGCCGGCGGCGGCATCACCGACTAGAACCTCTTTTCCAAGGTCCGGCTGGCGGGAGGACGCGCGAATGGTCGCATGCAAAAAAGCGGCTATGCCGTGGACCTTTGCCGAGGGGAGATGGAACGCGGGCATGCCTTTCTGTGGGCGGCCCACCTGCAGAAACGCGCCGAGCTGCCGGCCGTCCTGATCGGATTTCACCAGGGCAGATCGGGTGAGGTCGGGGCCGCCTTGTGCGCCTCCACGGGCGGTTGCGCCGTGACAGAAGCTGCAGTTTGCGGCAAAAATTTGTTTCCCGGTGGGTGCTTCCGATTCGATTTGGCGGCCGTTGAGGAGAACTAGAAACAGGAATGGCAGGCTGCAGCCTACCCTACGGGCGCTCGACATCTACATCTTTTACGATACGAAAGCCTACGTCCCAACCATCGGCGGGACCGGCGGCGTGTGTGGCGTAAATAGCGTTTTTGACGTCGGAGACGAAGCCGGCCCCTTTCAAAACGTGCTGGGTTCCATGCGTGGGAGGAATGGGATCGGGAAAGGTCTTTTCATTATAGAAATCCTGGACCCATTCCCATACGTTGCCGAGCATGTCGTACAGTCCCCAGGCGTTGGGGAGTTTGGAGCCGACATTCTGCGTGGTGGGTGGCGGGCCATTGGTAGTCGCGCGCAGACCCTGCACCGCTTGCCGGCGAATGTTGTTCCAGCCAACCTGGCCGGGACTCCCGGCGCGACCGGCGTATTCCCATTCGAACTCGGTAGGCAGGCGGTAGAGTTGGGTCTTTTCGAGCTGGTTCAGGCGGCGGATGAAAGCGTTGGCCTCGTCCCAGCTCACGCTGTCGACCGGGTGGTGCTCGCTTTTGAAGACGGAGGGGTTGTGGCCCATGACTTTGGTCCACTCGGTTTGGGTGATTTCGTACTTGCCTATATAGAAGGGTCTGGCGATGGTGACGAGAAAGCCGGGTGAGGCATCCTGGCGAGCAAGCTTTTGGCAGAGCGCGAGATCGGCCGGCGACCAAAGAATTTTGGCGATCTCGGTTTGGGCAGGACAGACGGGCTCGAAGACGGCTTCCTGCATCTGCCCAGGCTGGATGAGCACGAATTGAATGCCGATGCTATTGGTAAACGACGCAGCCAGGAGAGCGAGCGCGATCACGGGTGCAAGACCTTGATAGCGATGTTGCGGAATCGGTAAGCAGCGCCCGGTTTCCAGCTGCCGGGCAGGTTGAAGGAATCCGCCGCAGGCTGGTAGGTCGAAACCCAATGAGCCTGGAGCGCGATCATGCCGTCGGTCTCACCAGCGATTTTGTCGTTGCGGGGCTCTTGCACGTCCCACATCGCAACGCCGTTGATCCATTCCGCGATGCGCGGCGCCGCGCCTTCGATGCGAATGCGGAATGAGTTCCATTCGTTGTCTTTCCAGACGCCGGGGAGAGCGGTGGCCATAGCGCTGCGGCTCAAGTTCAGGTTTTCGCCGAGGAGATCGCCGGTACCGTGTCCCTGATCGAGTTCGATCTGGAAAGCGCTGCCGCCTTCGGTGGAGCGAAGAAAGATGCCGCTGTTGCAGCCTGCCGGGGCTTTCACTTCCAGGTAGAGCTCGAAATCCCGATAACGTTTGTTGGTGAGAAGCAGGCCGCCTTGGCCATAGGGAAACTGCGTGAGTTGCAGAGCGCCATTTTCGACCGAGACGCCGGGCGTGGAGCCGTGATGATCGGTGCGGCTGACGTGCCAGCCAGCCAGATCCTTGCCGTTAAACAGGGGTGTGAAACCTGGGGGCAGGGCGGCGACGGCTGCCGCGAACGAAATCAGGAGCCAGCGAGGCATCTGGGGTTCAGGTTCTCATAAAGGCATATTCCTTATGAACCATGGGAGTAGTCGGTTCTAGTACCGAGGGGTGAGACAGATCATGCGTTTCTATCAGAGAATGAGGTAGCCCATTTTTGGGCTTCGGAGGTATCTATATGCGCTTACAAACTGGTGTTTTCGCGATTTTGATGGCTGCAACGCCTTTCCTGATGCAGGCGAACCCGACGATTCGTATTAAGGGCGACCCGCCTAACCCTACGATCATCGTCAGCAACAACTTCACCTTTGGCGCGGACAGCCTGGGTGGTGGTGTGCTGTCGTTTCAAAATGAAAGCGGGCAAGACTGGCTAGATCTGAGCGTGACGGCCACGCTGCCCGAGTTCACACCGATCACTTGCGGCCCGGGCCCGTTTCTGACCTGCACCATCTCGACAGCGCCGATGGGAAATAATTTTCTGTACACGATTTTGTTCGGGCCCGTGGCGAGTGGCGGCATCGCCAATGGTGAACTCTTCTCGGTAAACTTGAACGACAACGGGGACGATCCGAGCGGGATTGGAAGTTGGGGCGCGGGAACGGACTTCGGTGCGAAAGCCAATGTAACTGGAACACCGGAGCCTTCAGCTGCTCTGTTAGTGGTTGCCGGACTCCTAGGCTTGGCCGGTTGGCGAAGAACTCAGCGACGCGCAATCAACGGGTGAGCAAATTGTTTCTTAAGGGCTTTGAAGCCTGGCGAATTGCGCACGGCTTCAAAGTCAGGATCACTTAGAAAGTACTCGAATGAGAAGCCGTTTGAGAACGCGTTCCTTAGTGCCTGAATCGAATCGTCGATACGACCCTCAGCCGCGTTTACGTAGGCTTCCTCGTACATTAGTCCGCTGTCACTAGCATCGATACCGCGGGCTTGACCAATTAGAGAGCGAGCCTTAACAGGATTTTTTTTGGCCGCGTAGCACATCGCAAGATTGCCGAGTGCGTCAGAGTTTTGCGGATTTACCGCCAATTGGTCATAGAGAAGTTTGATGGCGCGATCATAAGCCTGGCGGGCCTTTTCGGATTGTCCAGCATGAGCATACGCATCTGCCAAATTGCGCACGGATTCGGCATCGTCCTCATCGAGAGCAACGGCCTGCAGGTAGAGCTGCACGGCTTGAGAAAAGTCGCCGAGATGATAGTAGGCCGTCGCGAGGTTCGAATAGGCATCGAGCGAGGGATGAATTTCCAGGGCTTTGCGGAATTCGGGAATTGATTTCTTCCACTGAGCCTGCTTCAGGTACATTCCGCCGACGTTGTTGTAGCCGGATTCGTCGGTTGGATTTTGTGTGACCTGCTCTTTGAACTCTTTCAAGGCATCCTCGGTTTGACCGAGACGGTTAAAGGCTCGACCGAGCTGGTTGTGGTTGTACCAGTAGTAGGGGTTTAACTGAACAGCCTTTTTGAGAGCGTTGAGCGCTGGTTCTTTCTGGCCGGTGGCGAGATAGGCTCGGCCCAGGCGGATGTAGCCGTTATCGGAGTTTGGCGAAAGATCGAGCGCCTGTTTGATCTCGCTGACTGCTTCGGCATTGCGACCGGTTTCCGAGTACACGCTGCCAAGGGCGAAGTGCACTTCGGGCAGACTGGGATTGAGTTTACGCGCTTGTTCGGCAGCCAGCAGCGCCTTTGAGGCGAGCAGGCCATCTTTGTTCATGCGATAGAGCAGCAGGCTGGCGTCGGCCACACCGGTCCAGGCAAGGGCGAAGTTGGGGTCCTGTTTGCAGGCTTGTTCGAACAGCGAGAGGGCGGTTTTGGCGTTGGCTTCGTCGCGGTGATTTTTTAAGATGTCGCGGCCTTTGAGATAGAGATCATAGGCGGCGAGATTTTGGGTAGGCGCCGGAGCTTCGCGTTCGCGTTCCTGCAGCGTCGGGGTGACTTTGAGAGCGCTTTCGGCATCGTTGGAAATTTCGTCTTCGAGTGTGAACAGATCGGCGTTGACGCGTTCGTACGACTTACTCCAAAGGGCGCGGTGTGTTTCGACGTTGTAGATTTCGGCATCGACTTTGAGGCGGTCGCCAAGCCCCTGCACGGTGCCTTTGACGAGCAGATTTGCGCCGACCTGCTGGCCGATCGCGGTCTCCGATTGGGCGAGGTTGGTGCGATCGAGAGCCGAGGTCGAGACGGGATGCACGCTGTTCAGAGAGGCGAGACGGGCGGTGACGGCGTCGGAAATGCCTTCGGCTCGGTACTTGAGATTGGCGTCGGAACCGATGGAGTGGAACGGAATCACGGCGACGTACTTGCCATTGCGCGGCGGTTCGGCGAGGGTCTGCTGCTTTTTCCAGAAGAGGGAGACGGCGGCTGCTACAGCGAGTACGGCGGCGAGCGAGGAGAAGAGCAGCACGCGCGCGGAAGGCCGGCGTTTGCCGGGCGATGCAGCGAAGCGGTGGGAGGCGGGCGGCTCGGGCGGCTGGCGCAGATCGGTGAGCAGATCGGCCACGCTCGCATAGCGGTCGGCGGGATCGCGTTCGAGACAGCGCAGGATGATGCTGGCCAATTGATCGGAGATATGCGGATTGTGAATTTTCGGGTTGGCGGGCGTTTGTGTGAGGCGCTGGGTAATGGTCTGAAGAACCGATTCGTCGTAGAAGGGGATGCGCCCGGTGGCCATTTCGTAAAGGATGAGGCCGAGCGAGTAGATGTCGGTGCGGTAATCGACGCAGGCGCCATCGACCTGCTCGGGAGACATGTAGCGGGGGGTGCCGGAGGTGCTGTCGATGAGGGGGACGGGGTTCGAGTCGCCGTCTTGAGTAGGCAGCGGGGTGGCGCTGCGGGCGAGACCGAAATCGGAGATGCAGACGTGGCCGATAGCCGTGAGAAGAATGTTGCTGGGCTTGAGATCGCGGTGGCTGATGCCTTGTTCGTGGGCGGCTTGCAAGCCTTCGCAGATTTCACCGGCAAGTTCGCGAACGCGGGCTTCGGATAAAGGTCCGGTGCGGCGGAGAAGCTGGCTGAGATCTTCGCCCTCAGCCCAGGCCATGGAGACGAAGCGCAGACCGCTCGCTTCGCCGAGATCGTGGATCCGCAGCACATTCTTGTGCGAGATCTGACTGGCGATGGAGATCTCGTGCATCAGCTGTTCGAGGGTGTGCGGACTGTCGGCCAGCTCGGGACGGACGACTTTGAGAGCGACGGTGCGATGGAGATCGAGATCGATGGCGCGATAGACTTTGCCCATGCCGCCCTCGCCGGCCTCCGCTTCAATGCGATAGCGGGCGCCGACCATCGTTCCTGGGACCAGAGCTCCGTGAACCAGCGGCACCGGCATGGTGGACGAGGAGTGGCCCCGGGCGGTGAGCTCGGTTAAGACAGCCTGGGGCGTAGCGAAGCGATCGAGCGGATTGCGCTCGAGACAGCGCTCGACGAGGGCGGCGAGCCACGCAGGCAGTTGCGGATCGACAACCTGGATGGATTTGGCAGGTCCACGGGTGCGGCTCAACAGCGCTTCGGACAGTGGATGAGTGGGGTAGGGCAGTTCGCCGGTGAGCAGTTCAAAGGCGATGACGCCGAGAGCGAAGATGTCGGACCGGGCGTCCCCATGCTGGCCGAGAGCCTGTTCGGGAGACATATAGGCAGGCGTCCCCAGGATGGTGCCGGCGTGCGTAATCGCAGTGTCTTCGAAAGAACGGGCAAGGCCGAAATCCACGATGCGGACGCGGCCATCGGCGGAGAGAAGAATGTTCTGCGGCTTGAGGTCGCGGTGGACGACGTCTTCGCTGTGCGCGGCGTTCAGGCCCTGGCAGAGCTGGGTCAGGATGTCGAGAGCTTCTTCCGGTGTGAGCCTGTGGCGGGCATCGAGCAGGGAGCGAAGGTCGTGGCCGCCGACAAACTCCATGGTGATGAAGCGGAGACCGTCGGCCACGCCGAGATCGAAGACGCGAATGACGTTGCGATGGGCGATCTGGCGGGCGAGAAGCGTTTCCTGCTTGAGGCGGCGGAGGGAGGTAGCGTTGGAAGCGAGGTCGGGCCGAATGGTTTTGAGGGCAACGACGCGATCGAGTTCACGGTCCAGCACTTTGTAGACGGTACCCATGCCGCCCTGGCCGAGGCGAGCGAGCACTTCGTAGCGGCCGTTCACAAGACGGCCGACGGGCAGTTCAGAAAAAGCGCGAGCGGGTGCCGCGCCGGCGCTGGGGCGCGAAAAAGCTTGCGTGGCGAGGATAGTCGCCTGGTCACCAGCTGGAGAAAGAGTGGCGACTACAGTCTCTGTATGTTCGGCAACGAACGCCCAATTGCACTGTTCGCACGATACAGACCCTTCTTCGTTCGGGGCCGCGCAAACTGGACAATTTGGCATAGACGACTCGTCACCAGTGTTTTACTTTGGAACGGGCGTGAAGCCATTTTAGAGCATTTGGCCTGCCAAAAGTGAGCTAGGGCGTTTGTAGTACAAGACGCCCTTTTTGAACAACACGCGCACAACGAACCCGGGACCAAGCGCCCCGCCACGAACTTTGTCGTGACACCGCATATTGCCGGAGGCAGGCAAGCCGCTGAGAAGGCCTGCCGCATCGCGGCTGAAGAAATGGAACGCTATTTAAAATCTGAACCGTTGCGAAAACCCATCCCCTATAATAAAAGCGAGGTAAAAGGAAAGGATCCCGCTATTACCCGTAACGTTGTTCCCCGCAGAACTTAGTCCGTGGGACCTGGTTCAAAACCTTCGACCTGTACCCCTCGCTGTCATCGCCATCCTGATTCTCTTCTCTTTGTTTTCCTGGACGATTGTCTTTTCGAAGGCGTAGTTCTCGACAATCAGCTCGAGCAGCGTGGGGTTGAATTATCAGCGTCTCATGGTCAGGGGTGGGCGAGCGAATGAAGCAGAGGCTGCGCCGTTGCTATTCGTTCGGAGGGAATGGCGAATACGTTTCTCGCAAAGACCGAAACGGCCCGCAAAGACGCAAAGGGAAGGCGGCCGCGGCTATGTTCTATGGCTTGCTGAGGAATTCTCGGAGTGTTCGGAAGTTGGAGAGCTGTTCAAGTGTGATGCGCCGCATGGGGATGGTGCCGTCCGGACAGCCGGTGGCTTGAAAGTTGCGGCGGGCGCCGCGGAGGCCGGGCTGTTCATTCAGAGGAACACAGTCCAAGACGATCGAGTCGACCGCGTAGCTATGACTGACATGCACGCCGCGATATAGCGACAGAACATAGCGGCGCATCTCTTCAAAGGCACGAGCATCCGCAATTCTTGAAGCGGGCAGCGACAGGTAGTCTTGAGCGCGCGCATTGCGGACATTGCGAACGAACTGGTTGAACGGTGTGAGCTTTGACATTCTAATTCGCCATCAAAGACGATTCCGCCATCGCGCCCACTGGCGGCGCGACGGCGGAATAACTTACTTCTGATTCAGGATGTGAAACCATTACTGACAACTGGCGCCACCCGGGCCGCCAAAGAAGAAGTAAATGCCCCAGTTTGACGCGTAACCAGGAGTTGTGGCGGAGTAACAGGACGGCGAAGGTTGATACGGCGTGAGCGTGTCCCAATAGGTCAGGCTGTTGAGGGCCCTGTACCAGAGCTCGCGCTGATAAGCCGAGTACTCGAAACCGTTGGCCGCAAAGAGTCCGCTGCCTTCGGCTGGCCATACAGTGTTACCCACGCTCTCGCTGCCGAATTCGAGCAAGTTGGCATATTGTGATAGCTGGCCCGAACCGAACAGCCTACCCGGATAATAGCCGATCCAGGTACCGTCCGCGTTCAGCCACCAATTTCCCTGGTAGAAGTAATACTGGAGCTGGAGTTCGTATTGAGGGCCGTGGGACACGCTGTAATACTGCGGTGCAAACGGCACGCCGAGCGCGATGCTGCGGTTTACCTGCACGAACGCGCCACAAGTGAGGTCGTAACAACCGGTGTTCACATAACCGTCAGCGGTGTAGTAAGTGAATACCACAGAACTTTCCGTGCCGGTCCGGGCGGGATAATTCTGCCAGCCGACTTCCACCGTCTGGTCGCCACCCGATCCGTAGCCGATGGTCCAGGATTGCGCCAGCGAAAAGATCTCTCCGATGTCGCCGAACACATAGGGACGCCACAGATTGATATCGGCGTTATCGCCCAGGTTATTCACGTACTGGTAGGTGATGCTGTACTTATGAGCCGGGCCGCCCGCCGGGACAGACTTGCCCGGTTTGGGAGCTTGCCCGGAACCATTCGGTCCTTTTTCAAAGAACTCATGGAGAGTCTTGAAATGCGAGAGCTGTTCGAGGGTGATCCGGGTCATGGGAATGGTTTGCGCTTCGCAGCCGAGCGCATTGCCGAAATCATCGCTGGTCTTGCCCGCGGGTATCTGCGACAAACGCGGCGTGCTGTTCGTCTTGGCTTCTGCCGGTCCGGCTATCGCCGAGGCAGGCGGCTCGACAGCAAACTTGGCGAGACCGAGAGCGCGCACGGCCGGCTGTTGCGTCAATGGCACGCAATCGATGGTCTGTGAGTCGAGTACATAGCTGTGGTTAACCGCCACGCCGCCATAGAGCTTCAAGAGATGTTGGCGCATCTCTTCCATCGCGCTCGAGCCGGCGATTTTGACCTCCGGCCGCGCCAGCATGTCGTTGGCATCGGCTCCTCTGACGCTTTGCAGGAATTCGTCGAACGGGACGAACTTCGCGGCGGCTGTTGTTTGTGCTTGCAGGGCGCCCGTGAAGACGCTGGTTAAAGCCAATGCGCTTAAAACTGTCACAGTGGCCTTGTGTCTGGTGGAAGTGTAATTCATGAGGTTTGTCCTTTCGATTTCGGAGCTTGGTGTTTGTCTACTTGCAAGCAATTAGCAGACCGTCTGAGTTTTTCCATGTTGAATCGGCGGCACGGGCGGTGTGGACTATCGCAATGATTGAACGCCGGTTAAGAAAGGATAATGATCCGCAGGCGACATATCTGATACTTTCAAGCAACAGAAATGTGCAGGAGCATTAAGCCGCTAGAGGGTGTAAAAAGGATTGTCTAAACGGGGTTCTCGAAGAAAAGAAGATAGGAGAACGCTGCAGTTCTTCGATCTCTTTGCGCTGAAAGCTCCAGAGGTCGAGCAGACGCAACTTCTCCTGTTCATTGCGATCGAGCTCGGCCAATATTCGCCGGCTTGACGCCAGTCCGAAAATAAGGAGGTGACGGTCGCTCGCAATACGGCGGCTTGCGCGTAGTCGTCGAGCAGGTTGCGCTGCGCGGCTGCGACGGACAGGTTTTGCTGCTCATTTGGCCATGGATGTCGCCTAGGACAGGAGCTAAATGGCGGAGGAATGCTGTCGTAACGGGGCGGTTGCCGGCGAAGGCCCGCGACTTACCATTCGCTGTTACTTCGCGCTCGACGATGAGTTCGTCTTCCGCGTTGCCTTCTACGCCAGACTCGGCCAGCAGGCGGGTGAGTTCGGAGTTCGTAGAGACGGCGAAGATGCCGGAGACGCGGGCCTTGGTTTCGCCGCTGCGAATCATTTCGGCAGATGCGTGCGCCCAGAAGGCTCAACGAATCGACCACGATCGATTTGCCCCTGCCGGTCTTGCCCGAGAGCACGTTGAGCCTTCGCCAAATCGGATACGAGCTTGTTCGACGACAGCGTAGTTCTCGACAATAAGCTCGAGCAGCATGGGATCGAACTATCAGGGTCGCATGGTCGTTTATACTTCCGGGGTGACAGGCGCATTTCGGTTACTTTGCTGTTTCACCTTTACTGTTTTATGCCAAAGATCACATTGAGCTTGGACAAGAAGATCTTGACCATCCTTCGCCGCTATGCCGCTGAGCAGAACTCGAGCCTCAATGCCTTCGTACGGGACTATCTGACGCAGCTAGCTTCCCAAGAGGATCGAGCCACTCATGCCAGGGCTCGATTACAGCAATTGAGCTCTCAATCGGACGGGCGACTGGGTAAAAAAACGTGGTCACGTGACGATCTTCATGACCGCTAAGGTCTTCCTCGACACAAATGTTCTCTCTGCGCAGCGATCATCACAGGCAAGGGACACGCCAAACTCAAGCGTGCCCTCGCCTTGAGTGAGTCTCAGGATTTCGCTACGTCAGCTCAAGTCCCGCACGAATTGTCTGTGATCGTTGCGAAGAAGGCATCTCGACCTTTGTCGACGGAGCCGGCAATGGAAAGTGGATCGAGCAGCTCATTCGCATCCTTCTGGTTTTCCAGCGCTAACGTGATGGTTACCCTTGGTGGCCGCATTTACTTTTCTGCTGCAGCTGGATCATGGTCGGATCAAAGGGGTCGAAACAGATCGCGCGGTGCTTGCCGTCATACAGGCGAGGAGAATGGGTCGCCTGGTGCTCGGATCGAATCAAGTGGCCTTTACTATTTGGCAAAACCGAGCGGTTCAGCAAGTTGCCGATGAACCGATATATCACGATCATTGAGGGCAAGGGCATTCAGAGCTAAACAGAGCGTCATAACTAATTGCGCATCGTGAGCAGAACGTGGTCTCCTGAAAGGCATGAGGCCACTGAGGATATCGGATGAGATGTCGGTGCTTGGCCTGCAGCAGGAGATTCAGCGTTCCGATGAGTCGCGCTACGATCACCGGCTGCATGGCGTTTTACTGGTCGCCCAGGGTATGACCTGCCCCGAAGTAGCACGGCTTCTCGGGGATGCACCACGTTCGGTCGAGTATTGGGTTCATCGTTTCGAGCGGCAGGGGTTGGGTGGTCTGGCGGAGGGAGAACGGTCCGGACGCCCAAGCCGACTAAGTGAGAAGCAGATCAAAGAGATCAATCGAGTGTTGCGAGAGAGGCCGAGCGACGCGGGGATGCGCGTCAATCTGTGGGACGGCAAGACGCTGTCGGCCTGGATTGCGAAGACCTACGGCATCCAGTTGGGGGTCCGCCAATGCCAGCGTTTGTTCCGGCAGTTCGAGTTCCGGCTCCGCAAGCCTCGGCCCGTTTTGGCGAGAGCCGACCCGGCACGGCAGAAAGCGCATAAAAAAAACTCCGCAAGTTAATGCGGGACGATGCTATTGACCTCTGGGCGCTGGACGAGGTGCATTTCCAGCAACAGGGATCCCGTTGCCGCATGTGGGTTCCGCCGGAAACCAGAGATCCGATTGTGTACCACCATCCGACCCGGAAAAGCGTCGGTTACTTCGCCGCAGTCCGATTGCGGGATGGCGAGTTTTTGTTTCGCCGCGAGACCGGGCGATTTAACGGAGAGTCCTTCTGGGAGTTCCTCAAAGTGTTTCGCGAGGCCAGCACTGTTTCCGGCCGTCGCGTACTCGCCATCAGTGACAACGCGCAGTATCATCGCTCCAGACTCCATCTGCCTTGGCGTGATGAACAGGCTCCTCAATTTCGCTTGGACTTCCTACCTCCTTACAGCCCGGAACTCAACCCAATTGAACGCGTCTGGAAGCTCACGCGCCGTCTGTGTCTGCATAATCGTTACTTCGGATTTCTCGACGGAGTCGTTTCCGCCGTGGAAGATCAATTCGCCGAATGGACAAAGCCCAACGATATCCTCCGCCGACTATGCGCAATTACTTAAGACGTTATGTTTAACTCTCCGACGATACTATGGTTCTCGCCTCATGCTCGCTCGCCTCGGTCTGCCTCCCTCATTAATGTGGGGCTTTGTTGGTTTACTGCTTTTTATGATCGGCGATGGCGTCGAGTCTGGCTATCTCTCGCCGTACTTGATTTCGAAGGGCATTACAGCTGGGAACGTCGCCTGGATCTTCACCACATATGGATTTGCGGTGGGGATTTCCGGATGGCTCTCCGGGACGCTCTCGGATTTGTGGGGACCTCGTCAAGTGATCGCAATCGGCCTGTGTATCTGGGTTTGCTTTGAAGTCTTATTTTTGACGGTCGGGCTTGGTAACAACAGTTTTTGGCTGCTTCTACTCACGTACGGTTTACGAGGTTTTGGTTATCCGCTGTTTGCATTCGGCTTTCTGGTTTGGATCGTCGTAGCAACACCGGCGCGCGGACTGGGTTCGGCGATGGGATGGTTCTGGTTCGCATTTACCGGCGGACTGCCAACGATTGGCTCCGCGGTCGCCAGCTGGACCGTACCGCGGGTGGGCGCGGTGAACACGTTTTGGTTATCGACAGGACTCGTTATTCTTGGCGGCCTTATCATGCTGCTGGGCGTGCGTGAGCCTCGCGGACGAAGACGCCTGATCGCACGTGGCGAGAAGCCGGTGCGCGCGCTGCTGCATAGTATTTCTCTCATCTGGCGCAAGCCCAGGACCGGCATTGGCTGTTTGGTACGAATCATCAACACCGCACCGGAGTTCGGTTTCCTGGTGTTTCTGCCCAGTTTCTTCATCAACACCATCGGGTTCACTCTGGTCGAGTGGCTGCGTCTGTTGAGCCTGATCTTTAGCAGCAACATAATCTGGAACCTACTGTTCGGAATTTTGGGCGATCGCCTGGGATGGCGGAGGACGGTAGCCCTTTGCGGAGGTTTCGGATGCACGCTCACGACGCTGGCACTTTACTACGTTCCACTGCTGCACCACAGCTTTGTAGCAGCCGGAATTGTGGGCATTCTCTATGGCGGCACTCTGGCCGGGTACGTGCCGCTTTCAGCGCTGATGCCAAGCCTTGCTCCGGCGGAAAAAGGGGCGGCTCTCTCGCTGCTGAACCTGGGAGCAGGCGCTAGCGTGTGGGTCGGGCCGGCGCTGGTCGGCCTATTTCTGAAGCCGCTGGGGGTGGCGGGTTTGATGTGGGTCTTTGCCGCACTCTACTTCGTAAGTGGAATCCTGGCACTCACGCTAACTCTCCCGACTGAAAGCGCACTAGAACCGGGTGGAGTCTCCTGACTTTGGCGTGGCTTTGCATAGATGCTGGAACCTCCGCCGTTAAGGCAGTGCTGCTCGACAACGACGGCAAAGAATTGGCGGTAGCGAGACAGAGCCTCAATGTGGCGCGACCGAATGCCACTCACGCCGAGCAGGACATGGTTGTTGTCTGGGATGCTTTACTTCGTACTGCCCGGGAGATTACGCGCCAGTCGATCGCGGAAGTGGAAGGGATTGTTACAACTGCGCAGGGAGATGGCTGCTGGCTGGTGGACGATGCCGGCAAACCCGTAGGCAAGGCGGTGTTGTGGAACGATGGTCGCGCTCATCAGGTTGTGGAGCGCTGGAGAGCGTCGGGCGTTATCGACGAGGCATTTCGCCACAATGGCTCGGTGGGTTATCCAGGACTGGCAAACGCAATCCTGCGCTGGTTCGAGGAGCATGATCCCGATCGTCTGAAGCGAGCACGCTGGGTACTGAGTTGCAATGGATGGCTCTATCTGCAAATGACCGGCGAAATTGCGGCCGATCTTTCTGATGCTTCGAACCCTTTCTGTGATGTGGTCGAGCGGAATTATTCAGATGAGCTCATCCGGCTATTCAGACTGGAGCCTCATGCCCGGCTGCTTCCACCAATCGCGTCGCTGCGAGCCCCCCAAGCGGAGCTGCGTCAGAGCGTTTCAGAAGTGCTGGGCATTCGTGCGGGTATCCCCGTTATCATGGCGTCCTACGATATTGTCACCACAGCCTTTGGTTGTGGGTGCATACGCGCCGGAGAAGGGTGCGTGATCCTTGGTACAACGATTTGTCCCGAAGTGATTACGACCGATGCTGGCCGGAGCGGCATGCCCGCTGGAACAACCATCGCCTTGAACGAAGCCGGACTTTATCTGCGCGCGATGCCCACACTCACTGGTTGCGAAGCGCTGGATTGGGCAACGGCCACCTTGCGGGCTGCGGATGTTGCCGATTTATCGCGGATGGCCGCAGAAAGCGCACCAGGAGCAAATGGCGTGACTTGCCTCCCATATCTGTCACCGGCGGGCGAACGATCCCCTTTTCTTGCCCCATCTGCCCGGGCGAGTTTACACGGACTTTCACTCACCCATACCCGCGAAGATGTAGCGCGGTCGGTCTTCGAAGGACTTTCGTTCGTCATCCGTGATTGCTTCTCGGCAGCGTCCCCTGCGCCGCTCGCCAGAGTCACTGTCTGCGGAGGCGGCTCACGCAGTGACTTCTGGTGCCAACTCATCGCAGACGTTTGCGGATGTGAAGTACTGCGGCCATATGCCAGCGAGGTCGGTGCGCGGGGAGCATTCTTTTCAGCGCTGGCCGCGACCGGTAAAGCCTCATCGGTAGCCGCCGCCGTGCATCAGTATGGCGTGGAAGGCCAGCTGTATATTCCTGGCGGCAATCAAGCCATGTATCGCGATCTCTTCGACGAATATATAAAGCTTCGAGAAACGCTGGCGGCCACCTGGTGAACGCGGGGCGACGCGCATGACAGATGCGGTATGGATTGGAATCGACCTGGGCACGCAGAGTGTTCGGGCCATTGCGGCTGACGACACCGGTTCTATTCTCGCCACCAGCGCTCAACATCTTTTCTCGAGCAGGCGCTCGGGCCGCGAGCATGTGCAGGATCCCGAGGAATGGTGGCGCGCGGTATGCGCCTGCTGTCACCAAGTGATGGCGGCGGTTCCATCCGATGCGGTTCGCGGTCTGGCGGTGGATGCGACCTCGGGCACGATTTTGTTAACCGATGAACAGCACCGCCCCGCCAGCGAAGCGCTCATGTATGACGACGGCCGCGCGGAATCGGAAGCCCAGCTGGTAGCAGACGTCGGCCGGGATTTGTGGGCTGAGTTCGGCTATCGAATGCAGCCTTCTTGGGCGCTCCCGAAACTTGTCTGGCTGTGGCGCAATCAAGTCTCAGACAAGGCTGGGCTTCATCTTACACACCAGAATGATTTTGTGCAAAACAGATTAGCCGGGCAGACAATTCCGACCGACTCCAGTCACAGTTTAAAGTCCGGCTATGATCTCCGGCGGCGGCAGTGGCCCTATGAGATCTTTGCCAGCCTTGATCTGCCAGAAACAATTCTGCCGAAGGTTGTTCCCCCCGGATCTTTGCTGGGGCATGTTTCACGCGAAGCCGCCGCACAAACTGGATTGCCGGCGCTGCTCCCGATATTGGCCGGCATGACCGACGGATGCGCAGCGCAGATTGCCGCGGGCGCGGTCAAGACCGGCAGCTGGAACTCAGTTCTCGGGACAACTTTGGTTCTCAAAGGAGTCACCGAAGAGCAACTGCGCGATCCACTCGGCGTGGTGTATTCGCATCTGTCACCGAACGGCAAATGGCTGCCCGGGGGTGCGTCCAGTACCGGGGGAGGCGTCATTGCAAAACTCTTTCCCAACGAGAATCTGGATCGTCTGGGAGGGGCGGCCCAAAAGAGCGGCCCGAGTGACCTTGTCATCTACCCGCTGCCTGCAACTGGCGAACGCTTTCCCTTCGCAGCTTCCCAGGCGCAAGGTTTTCAGCTTCGCGAGCCTGCTAATCGGACAGAACTTTACCGCTCAGTGTTGCAAGGAGTGGCGTTCCTCGAAAGGCTGTCGTTCGACTATCTCAGAATGCTCGGCGCACCGCTCACTGGCACATTTTCCATCTCAGGCGGCGCAGTGCGCAGTCCGCTTTGGAATCAGATTCGGGCGGATATGCTGGAACGGACGCTCACCATACCGGCGGCGACCGAGCCCGCTTTCGGCATGGCGGTCCTCGCTGCGTCGCACGACTCTTCTCTCGAAGAAGCGGCCGGCCGCATGATCTCCCCCGGGTCGCACGTTGATCCCGCGCTTCCCTTTGCGGAAACTTACGGCGAGACTTACCGTCGGTTATTGCGCGAGTTGGAAAGTCGGGGCTGGTTGCCGCCAGCTCTTACCGACTACTCGATCCAGCGAATTGCATTATGAGCCGAATCGTTCTGGTACGACATGGGGAGACGATCTGGCATGCGGAAAATCGCTATGCCGGTTCGAGTGATATCGCGCTCAGCGACCGAGGCATGCAGCAGGCGCAGGCGCTCGCCTCGTGGGCAAGGTATGCGGGTCTATCGCGTCTTCATGTATCGCCTCTCAGCAGGGCTCGCGCCACGGCGCAAGCCGTCGAAGAAATTCTGCAAATCACGTCAAAGGTGGATCCGCGGCTTCGCGAAATAAACTTTGGAGAGGGCGAGGGGCTAACTTCCCGCGAAATGGCTGAGCGTTTCCCCGAGAACTACGCCGCGTTCCGCGAGGATCCGGTCAAACATTTCCTGCCTGGCGGCGAAGATCCCATGAGGGCGATTGCGCGTGGACGGGAGGCACTCCGGGAGATCGCTGCTCGAGCTGGTCCGGAAGCAAGAGTTATGGTGATCGCTCACAACACGCTGATTCGTCTCCTCCTTTGTGACTTGCTGGGCATTGCACCCGGGCGCTACCGGCAGGTGTTTCCAGAATTGGGCAATGTCAGTGTCAACGAAATCGTTCTCACTGAAAACACCGCCGCACTCCTGCATTTCAATCTTCCGATCGCGTAAGTTCGTGGAGGCTCCTTATGAAAAGACTTCTCTTGATTGGTGATCATTTTATTTCACCCTCGCTGATGCAGGCGAGTCTGTCGGCCAGGGTAAAAGAGCAACTCGAGATTGTCGAAGCGACAACGCCCTTTCCTCTCGAACCGTTCCGCGACATTGCGGAGGTGAAAGAGGCCTCGGGCTCAGAAGAGCAGATGATCGAAGCGCTGCAGGGCGTCTCTTTGTGCATCGCCCATCACGCCCCACTCACGCAGAAGGTGTTACGGGCTTGCCCGGATCTTCGCCTCTTTGTAGTTTGCCGTGGAGGGCCGGTGAACGTCAATGTACCGGCAGCCACGGCAGCCGGTGTGACGATTGGTTTCACGCCGGGGCGCAATGCCACGGCGGCCGCGGAATTCTCTGTGGCCATGGCGCTGGCGACCCTCCGGCGGATCCCGGCAACTGACTCCGGCATCCGCAACGGGCAGTGGCCAGGAAACTACACCTTTGATACAGCTGGCTTCGAACTGGAGAAGGCAACCTGCGGTCTGGTGGGATTTGGCGAAATCGGCAGACGGGTCGCACGCATCCTGCAGGGCTTCGGCGCATCGATCCTGGTCTATGATCCGTACACGGCGATCCCAAACGAAGATCAGTTAGAGCAAGTCACCCTGGAAGAACTGCTGCGACGCTCACAATTGGTCTCGCTGCACGCTCGCGAGACGCCCGAAACGCGCGGCTTAATCGGAAGAGAGCAGATCGCCTTGATGTCAAAAGGCTCCGTGCTGGTCAACTGCGCTCGCGGCGCGCTTCTCGATTACGCAGCACTGGAAGAGGCCCTACGCTCTGGCCATCTTTTCGCGGCGGCCGTTGACGTTTTTGCGGAGGAGCCTCTGCCGTTACAGTCCTCCTTGCGCAGCTTGCCGAACCTTGTAATGACACCGCATATTGGCGGAGGCACGCGGCAAGCCGCTGAGAAGGCCTGCCGCATCGCCGCCGAAGAAGTGGAACGGTATTTGAACGGCGAACTGATGTGTTTTGTGGCAAATACCCGTTGAGGCCTATCGCTGAGTCGCAATACGGGTAAACCCTGCAGACCTCCAGATCCGGGCTGAGCTATTGACTGCTCATCCGGCGCAGCGATATAAGAACGGCTAAGGTAAAAGAAGGGTGAACTATGGCTCCACTTGACTGGTCACAATGTTCCGTTGTTGAAAGCATCCCCGGCAAGGTGAGCGGCGCGTGGGTGTTGAAAGCACACGTATGCCAGTATCAGCCATCTTTGAGGATCTGGAGGCTGGAGCCAATATTGACGACATCATGGAATGGTTCGACGGGCTCGACCGTGAACAGGTTTAAGGCCGTGATTGAGTTCGCCGTCCGAAGCCTCGACAAAGAACCAGTATTCGCTCCCTAATACTGATCCTTTTCGATCAGGCGACGCCTGTGCCACTTCGTCTATATCTTAAAGGCCACAACATCCGCACAGCTGCGCAGCAAGGCTGGGACAGAGTACAGAATGGTGATCTGCTGGACGCCGGCAGAACTGGCAGGATTTGACGTGTTGCTGACGACCGACAAAAAGACGGGCTATCAGCAGAACCTTTCAGGCCGTAAGATCGCGATCATCGTACTAGGTCAGCAGCAATGGCCCAAACTTAAGCCACATATGCACCTAGTCATTAAAGCTGTTCACGCAGCCTCGCCTGCCAGCTACGTGGAAGTTGCAATACCGCAGCAAGAATAAGATCTTTACTGCGGCGGCACATAGCGCAGTACTCCTGGAGGAATTTCACCGGGGGGATCCTGATAGCAGGCAGAATGACAACAGATGAAAACCCATCCCTATAATAAAAGCGAGGTAAAAGGAAAGGATCCCGCTATTGCCCGTAACGCTGTTCCCCGCAGAACTTAGTCTGTGGGACCTGGTTCAAAACCTTCGACCCGTACCCCTCGCTGTCATCGCCATCCTGATTCTCTTCTCGTTGTTTTCCTGGACGATTGTGTTTTCGAAGAGCAGTGTGTTTGGCCGGGCGCGCCGCGCGAACCGGAATTTCCTGCGGGCCTTTCGCAAAGCTCCGAATCTGCAATCGGTGGCAGTAGCGAGTGAACAGTTCGGCACGGCGCCATTAGTGGCAGTGTTCGATTTCGGCTACGGCGAGATCGAACGCCAGGTGAAACAGCGCGGAGCGCTAGTCAATAAAGTTGCTATCGAGCGCAGCCTCCAGCTCGGCATCAGCGAAGAAGTCACCAAACTAGAGATGAATATGAACTGGTTGGCAACCGTTGCGTCAGTCTCGCCCTTCATCGGGCTGTTCGGAACGGTATGGGGCATCATCGACGCCTTCGAGGGCTTAGGTACGGCAGGCAGCGCGAGTCTGCGGGCGGTGGCGCCGGGCATTTCGGAAGCACTCGTCACTACCGCGATCGGGCTCGCCGCGGCCATTCCCGCTGCTATCTTCTACAACGTCTTCGGCAGCCGTATTAAAGAGATCGGCACGCGCATGGAAGACTTTGCCATCGAATTCCAGAATTTTGCGGACCGCGATTTCGGCGGCTAAAGGCACGCATAAACAATGGCCTTTTCCTTTGGCGAAAGTGGAGGCGGGCGGCGCGGACGGCGATTCGGCAGCCCGACGGCGATGTCGGAAATCAACATCGTTCCGCTGGTCGATGTGGTGCTTGTATTGCTCATTATTTTCATGATTACGGCCAATGTGATGGAGTTCGGTTTGGATATTCAGGTGCCGACTGTAAAGCGAGTGCAGAATACGGCACAGGATCTGCCGGTGATCAGCATCACCAAAAGCGGTGAATCCTTTTTGAACGAGAAACCCGTCAACATTAATTTACTGGCGGCGAGCGTGCGGCAGCGTTTCCACGGCGCGACGTCGGTTTATGTGCGGGCCGATAAAGAAACACCCTGGGATCCGATTGCGCAGATTATTGCCGAGTTGGGCGAAGCGAAGTTTGAAGTGAAAATGGTGACTGCCCCCGTCGATTCGGCAGCGCGGCAGCATCGCTGACTATGGCGCAACAGCTCGATATTCTCGATCAACGCGATCCGCTGGCGCTCCCGATGATGGGCGCACTGCTGGTACATGCGGGTGTGGTGGCACTGATGGTTTTCGGCTGGTACTGGATGAACCGGTCGCGCGATACCTTTGGGGAAGCTCATCCGGCCGGTGGGCCTGCCTACGCGGTGTCCGCGGTGCATAACATTCCAATTCCGCAGCGCGAGGCCACTCCGAACCCGGTCGCTAACGATACGCAATCGGTCGTGCCAGCGGCGCCCGCCAAAGAAGATCTTCAGAAAAAAGCGCCGCCTGTCGATAAGAATGCCGTGGAGATTCCCGACAAAATCAAGAAGCAGGCGCCGCAGCCGCTGCACCAGCAGCAGTACCGGACGCCCGCTTCGCAGAACCAGGTTTACAGCCGTTCGCCTCAGGCGCTTTCGAATCCAATGTATTCGCAGCAAAGCGGGGCCGGGCAGGTGGGTGTCGGGCCGAATTCTCCCTTAGGCAATCGCCTCGGCTGGTATTCGGAAATAGTCCGGCAGCGTATTGCACAGCTGTGGTCGACCAATGGTCTCGATGTCCGGTCACAGTCACAGGCCGCGATTGTCAGCTTCTACATCATGCGCGATGGCACGGTTCGCAATCCGCAGGTCATACAATCAAGCGGTAATCCATCGATCGACAACACCGCGTTGCGAGCGGTGTATGGGGCAAGCCCGCTGCCAGGATTGCCGCCACAAATAACCGAGAGTTATATCTCGGCTCAGTTCACTTTCAATTTACGTTAATGCGCATCTTAATCGCTTCTCTTTGCCTCGTCGCTTGTTCAGGTTGGATGATGGCCCGGCAGCAAATCACTGGACAGATTGTGAAAAATCCGGGCAAGCCGCTGGTGGCGGTCACCGATTTCCGCGCTGCCGGTGGGGCGTCGCCGCTCATTTCGACCTTCAACACCACCGTGCGCAGCGATCTGGAAGCCTCGCCGCTGGTCAATTTTGTCCCCAAAACTCTCTATCCGGTACAGGTGCCGCAACAGGCCAGCGATCTGCAGGCGGGGGTCGCTGCACCATCCACGCGCGCGGCCAACCCGCAGGGCAACCGGCTCACTGACTGGAGTCTGCCGCCGATTCAGGCCAATTATCTTGGCTTAGGTTATGGCGCGGAGAACAATGGTTCCTTTGTGGCGTTTGGATGGTTTTACACCACAGCTCCGAACATGCCGTCGTTGCAGCAGGCGCAGGTGTTCGGTAAGGTATACACGGCTCCTCTGACACAGGAAGGCGCGGTCGATGCAGGTCACCGGTATGCAGCCGATATGCTGGGTCAATTCGGCGGTAAAAGCCTGGTGGGAACGCACATTGTATTTGTCTCGAATCGTACCGGCGCTAAAGAAATCTGGGTGATGAATTGGGATGGAACAGGCGAGCGGCAGATCACGAAATATGGCTCCATCAGCACGTTTCCGTCCGCCTCGCCCGACGGCCGGCTTGTCGCATTTACGACTTACGCCACCGGATTTCCGGCCATTCAGATGTTTTCTCTTGACACTGGACGAAAACTGCCGTTTTATAACCAACGGGCATCCATGAATGCATTTGTCACATTCACGCCAGATTCAAAACGCGTGATTTTCTCATCGACGGCAGCGGGCGGCCCGGCGCAACTCTACATGACCAACACTAATGGCAGCGGGCTGCATCGCATCACGTCTTCCAGTTCGATTGAAGTTGAAGCAAAGATCAATCCTGCGACCGGAAACGACCTGGTAGAGGTCTCGGGCCGGTCCGGTTTTCCACAGATTTATCAAATGAATTTGGAAGGCGCGAACGTGCGGCGGCTCAGTGCGGGCACTGGCGAAGCCACAAATCCGGCCTGGAGCCCCGATGGAGCGCATATTGCGTTCGCCTGGACGAGAGGTTTTGAGCCGGGCAATTACAACATCTTTGTGATGGACGTTACCTCCGGGCAGACGACCCAGCTCACCGCGAATGAAGGCCGCAATGAAAACCCCAGTTGGGCCCCTGATGGAGCGCATATTGTTTATGCTTCCAAGCGTGGAAGTCAATCGCAGATCTGGACGATGAACGCGGACGGCACCGGCAAGCACGCGCTTACGAAATCGGGCAGCAACGAAAAACCGGTATGGGTCAATGCCGAGCAGTAGAACGCCATTTAAAACGCCATTCAATCAGGCAGGAGATATTTAGATATTTATGCAAAGACGCAGGCTAACCCAGACGGTGTGTTCGGTGCTTCTCTTAGTTGTGGCGGCAGGTTGTCACAAGAAGACACCGCCGCCCCCACCGCCTCCTCCACCGCAAGCCGCCCCGCCGTCGGCCGCCAAGCCGGTGGTCGACTATTTCACCGCCGAACCGGCCACCATCAGCAATGGACAGCCTTCTTCATTGCGCTGGTCGGTTACGGGCGCAACCAGCGTGCAGATCGACAACACCATCGGGAGTGTGAGTCCGAACGGCCGCCGCGCCGTTTATCCAACCGCCACCACGACCTATCACTTAACTGCGACGGGCGCCGGAGGGGATACCGAAGCCGACGCGACAATCACCGTAAGCAGTCCTCCACCTCCTGCGGCAGCCCCGGCAAATAACCAATCAACCATCCAGGACATTCTGGCCCACCAGGTACAAGACATCCACTTCGACTACGACAAGAGCGAAGTGCGGGCCAGTGATCAATCGGTTCTGCAAGGCGACGCGACTGCGTTAAAGCAGATCTTCTCGCTCGATTCGAGCTTCATCGTGACCATTGAAGGCCACTGCGACGAACGTGGCTCGGCGGAATACAACCTAGCGCTCGGGGACCGGCGTTCCGCGGCCACGCGCGACGCACTGGTCGCTCTTGGCGTGCCCTCGGACAAGTTGAAGACCATCAGCTTCGGCAAAGAACGGCCGCTCTGCACGGATGCTACTGAGGATTGCTACGCGCGCAATCGCCGGGCGCATTTCTCGGCCACCCAATAACATCAAAAGGACGCGTGGCTCTCTTACACTTGAGTTAGTCGACAAAGCGGGGATGGATTGCGATCTGTCCCCATTCTTTTAGGAGTTGAATCCATGAAATTTGTGCGTTTGGCAGCGTTGTTGCTGACCTGCTCGTCTTTCTCGTTCGCAGTGAACAAAGACCTGGTGCAGATGCAGCGCGATCTCGAAGATCGTATTAATGCGATGCAACAGTCTCTCAATTCCAAGATGGACACCTTGACCGGCATGGTCCAGGCCATGCAGAACGATACGCGCCGGACGGCCGATCAGGTAGCCACACTGCAGGACGCCGTGAGCAATGGAGTGGCGAAATCGCTGGCGCCGGTGGGTGCGATGAGCGGCAAAGTGGACGGGATGAGCGACGATGTGCGCTCGTTGAAAGACTCGCTCGCGGATCTGACCTCTCGCCTCGAACGGATGGACGCCAAGATGACCGACTTGAAGATCCAGCTGCAGATCATCCAGAATCCACCCGCGGCGCCTGGCGCAGCGACGCCAAATGGTGCGCCACCGTCTGCATTGACCCCACAGGGCGGCCCCGGTGGTCCTCCGGTTGCCCAGGGCGGAGCGCCCGCCGGCATGAGCGCCAACGATAGCTACACGGCCGCAGTGCGCGACTTGCAAACCGGCAAAACCGATTTAGCCTACACCGAGTTTTCGCAGTATCTGCAGTATTTCCCCAACACCGAACTGGCCGCTAACGCCCAATACTATCTGGGCGAAATCAGCTACAACAAGGGCGATTATGCGGGCTCGATCAAAGCCTTCGACGCGGTGCTCGAGCGCTATCCCGATAACCCCAAAACACCCGATGCGCACTACATGAAAGCCATGGCGCTCATGAAGTCGAATCAAAGGAACCGTGCGGCCGGTGAGTTCCGGCTATTAGTGCAGAACTACCCGCACACGGAGGATGCTCGTAAAGCACTTTCACAGCTGCGCGCGATGGGGGTGTCGGCTGCCGGCACCACCTCCACCGCCAAGCGGCGCTAACTGCCTAACGTGACCACGGCGACCTCGAATCCCTTCAGCCGCACATGGTCTTCGGTCACGGTCTCCGTTTTAGGCGGATCTCCTTTGGTGTCCTGATCGACCCGTTCCACTTTCTTGGCCTGCTGTGGAAGCTTCATATCAAAATCGCGATTCCGTTTATTGACTAACAGCAGCTTGTGCTCCCCTCCCCGCCCTACAAATCCCAGCGCGTAGACATACGGTGAGTCGCTCGTCGTCTTCACAATCTTGTCGCCCGGACTGAAGTTCGTTTTGAGCAGTTCGAGAATACGAAAACGCGCATTCGGCAGACCGGTATTCCAATCAACCAGTGAAACACTGGGAAACTGGGTCGGATATCCCACCAGCTGCGATTCGCCCGCGATATCGATGCCGAGCGATGCCAGACTACCAAAGACATACGCGTATGTCGCACCGCACAGATTCCAGTAGGAATTTGGAATGGCTTTCGTCACGTGGTGCGGATCGTTTTGTCCCCCGTCGTCCGCCGAAATGCAGCCAATCTCATCCACCGTTGTGCCGGTTTTCGGCGACAGGCGTTTGCGAATCCCTTCTATGTATCGAACCGTGTTCATAAAACCATCCGCCTGCGCGAAGAACGTATACTGCTGTACGTCCGGCGTCTGGTCCGGTGACGGACTGGCGTAGAAATGATACGAAATCATATCCAGCGGTATCCCCGGTTTATGGTTCTTGTGATCAAGAAAATACTCGAACATCTCGGGCCGGTCTGAGGGCATCGCCAGCGCCAGTCCCACAAACTTCATGCCCGGCGAGACCTTCTTGATGCCGGCGGCGATCGCGTCGTAACGGGCCGTGTACTGCTCCGCCGTCATCTTGTGTTCGAAATCCACTTCATTCAAAATTTCCCAGTACGGAATCTGGAAGTGGTGTCCCGATTCGTGCCGCTTGCCATATTCATCGGTGAAACCGCCATTCACATACCAGCTGACCAGGCGTCCGTAGTAATCCCCCAGTTCCTTGCCCGAAGGATCGCGCAACTCCGTTCCTTGCGTGTAGTCCCACGTCACTCCATCCGGGTCTTTCGGATACGTAACTGGCTTGGGGGTCTTGAAAAGCCACGCTGGGATGGTGCTGAAATTCAGAATTGGCGAGTGCCCTTCGGTCGCGTTTATAAAATCGATCGTCATCGGATCGATCAGCGAAAAATCCCACGATGTTTTGCCGTCTGCCGGTGGTTCCAGCTCCGCCACGCCCAGTTTGGGATAGGGCAGCCAGGGCACATACCTGACATATTCGGCGTTCAACTTCTTCAGGGTTGCAAATACCTGGTCGTGAATTTTCGATCCGCGTTGCAAGGGCGGATTGACCACCACCTGCAGCGTAGCCGTCGTCTTCGACACGCGCTCCACCTGGTCCCAGGAGACCTTTACACTTTGCGCTGCAGCGGACGCGGCGCACAAACTAAATAGCGCTAATATCGCACTTACTTGTTTACTCATAATATTCGAATCACTAACAAATCCGTTTAACTTCCAAGCCGAGCAGCGATCCTAACTTTCCGATCTTGCTGCCGATGTGACCAATGCCAATCGCGCAATGATGCGCTGGAGCTTCTGCATTCCACCGCTCGATGAACTCCCGCGCTCCGTATGGGAACCGATAGCGGCTGTTCGTGTTACCGATTTCGAGAATCGGCCCGGGCACCGACTCTCCGTGCGCCACCAGCAGTTTGATCGTTCCGTTCCCGCGCTGCACCACCGAAAGCAGCGTCACCGGCCCATTCTTCACCGACATCTCGACCGACAGCCCCAGCCCAACCTTGCCGTGATAGACGCCTAAGGGCCGCACCTTTGTCCGACCCTCGGCGATAGCGATGTGACCCGGACCGTCGTGTCCCATCAGAACAACATCTTCCTTGAAATCGGTCGCATAATATTCCGTGAACGAACCGCCGGCTCCAAAGCAATCGAGTATCTTCATCGCCTGCGCATTTTTCACTTCGTATTCACCGGCCACCGGAATGCCGCGCGCTGTCAGCAGGCTCGTTCCCAAAATGATGGAACTGATCACGTCTTCGTTCTCGGCATTTCCAACGCCCTTGTAGTAATACGCCAGCGATCCGAGCGCGTGCGCCTCCACCAGCCGGTCGAGCGCCACAGAGGTGCGCGCCGCTCTCTGTAGCTCGTGCACCGAACAATCGTCCTGAACGTCGAACCGCTCGTAAAAGTGTTGGACCCGGTCGTCCGTTTCCGGATCGGTCACTCCTCGCCGGAGCGCCGCCAGCTCATCCACTTCCAGGATTTCCATATGGCCGCCAAAGCTCGCGCACTGCTGTGTCAAATCGCTGTAGATGTCGAGCATGCCCCCGTAATAATGGCCCATTAATCCGAGCCGGTTGTGCTCCATGAGGTAAGCCGTTCGCGCCGCTGCGACCCATTCGCGGATCTCACTCCAGGCGTGCGGGTCGTCTTCCAGCACTCCTGTGACCTGAAAAAAGGAAATCCCGCAGCGCTCAAACACATTGGCAATCTCAGGCACTGGACAAGCCTGGCACCAGCCCAGCCACTCCGCCGTCATGCTCCCTCGGTCGCGCGTTCGATTGAAAGCGGCATAATCGATCGCCGGTCCCGGAGCCAGATTTAAGATCACCACTGGAACCTTCGCGCGCCGCACCACGGGCAGCACCGTCGACGAGAGCGCATAAGTCGCCACATGCAGAAACAGCAGGTCTACATCGGCTTCTCTAAACTGATGCCCGGCCGCCATGGCCTGCTCCGGCGTATCGATCATCCCGAGATTGACGACGCTGACATCTTTGTTTGCGAGTTGCTCTGCAATGCGCGCGTTGTAACTTATCAGGCGATCTCTCAGTCCCTCGAATTGAGGCCAATAGGCCGCCAATCCAATACTGAACAAGCCAATCCGCAACTTAGTCATGAGGTAGGGTAGGCTTTAGCCTGCCGTGCGTGGCCTCTAGGAGCTTGTTGAAAATTGGAAGCAACCGCTCCCTCACGGTCGCGGCTCGGAAAGTAATTGCGAACACAAAGCGCCGATTCGGAGCCGCGCGCGTAAGCAAGCGGTTTTTAGCATTTTCAACAAGCTCCTAAAAAGTCACGCGCAAGCCAAGCTGCAATCGTCGCGCATCCACCAGCGTTGAGCTGATCGTGCCAAAGGTTGGCGTTCCCCAAGTTGTGTTTGGCACGCCAAATTGCGTGTGGTTAAAAATATTAAACGCTTCAAACCGCAGTTGCGCCGCCAACCGTTCCGTAATATTCGTGTTCTTGAACAAACTCATATCCCAGTTCTCAGTTCCCGGTGTCTCGAACTGGTTGCGGCCCGCGCCTCCTTCCACATGCTGCGTGGGATAAGCAAAGGCAGCCGAATTGAACCAGAATCCTCTCGGATCCTGGCCGGCTGTTGGATCACCGACCACGTTCGGCACGGACGTATTAAACGTCGGGCTGATATTCGGCCAGAACTGGCTTGTCGTAATCGTGTGGTACTGACCGGATTGGAACGTCGCAATACCGTTTACCTGCCAGCCGCCGATCAGCGTGTTAACTAAACGTGAGCTGTTGCCCAGCAATGCTTTCCCCCGGCCAACCGGCAGTTCATAATTAAAGCTCAAAACAAAACGGTGCGGCGCATCGTAATCAGAATGGCCCCGGTCCCAGGTCTTGAACTGTGTGCTGATCATAGAGAAATCATCGGTCGTTCCGATATCTAAAGCCTTCTGAAAAGTATAAGCGCCGAGTAAATACAAACCTGAGTGAAAACGGCGCTCGTATCTTGCGGTAAACGCCTGGTAACTAGCCCAGCCATCGTTATCCGAGAAAAGGATAAATCCCTTGTACTGTGGATACGGCTGCCGTTGCGCCAGAGGTATTGTGTTAGTCGGATCAATCGTCCCCGAATCCGGGTTATACCTTTGCGGCAGCTTCTGCGAAGTACTTCCGTTATACCCGAGTTCGATAAAGTTATTTGAACCGAAGGTGTGCTGGATGTCGAACGTCCACTGGGAAACGTAAGGCGTTCGGTTCTTCGGATTCAATGTAAATGGGTTGAAAGCTGCTCCTACTCCCGCCGCCGGGAACAGGCTGTTCAAAGCAATAGTAGGCGTAGTCGCTGTAATTGTTTGGGAAGAGTAGAAAGGCGCACCCACAATCTCGAACTGCAGCTCGTTCGCATTGTCCGTTGAATAGTAAATGCCGCCCCCGGCCCGCAGCACAGTATTTTTGTTCAATTGATAGGCCAAGCCGACGCGCGGCGCGAAGTTGTTGTAATCGGGATCCACGATCTCAGGCCGAACGCCATGCCCGGCCAACACCTCTTGTCCCAGTGCGAAATCGAAGTATTCGGCGCGCCCGTTGATCTCTCGCGGCCATCGTTGGAACTCATAACGCAAGCCCAGGTTCAACGTCAGCTTTGGAAGAATATGCCAGTTATCGGCCAGATAACCGCCATAGTAATTCGTCACCATGTTCTGTGACGAATCGCCCACGGAAGTAGTCGCCGTATAGGGCGTTCCCAGCAGAAAATCTGCCAGCCCATTCGTAAGGCCGGTGAATTGACCGCTGAAGCCAAAGTTCGGCACTCCGCCAAAGTCGGTTATCTCGAAATACTTCAGATGCATAATCTGAAATCCGGCTTTGAGGTTATGGTTTCCGCGGGTTACGCTCAGGTTGTCCACGTATTGAAAGTTTTCTTCATCCGCGCCGATGGCTTCCGAGAACGACCCGATCCCGCCAAAACCGGTGATCCCAAAGCTCGGCACACCGAAGTCGAATGGATTTGTCGATGTGTTTTTCAAGCCGAACGTGGTCGCGGCATAGTTGGGACCGTCCGCTCCTTCTTCCAGCTTGTAAGTGGACGTATCATTATGCCCGAATCGAAATTCATTCACGATGGTGGGCGAAAAGGTTCTCACCCAGGTAGCTGTCCATAGTTGATCCTTCAGCGGGTTATTGGTCCCTCCCAGTACCTGTATCGCCGGCACATACAGCGGCTCATTCGAGTTCGAGTAACTGCCGTAAATAGTATCTTTGCTGCTCAGCTGGTAATCAATCCGCGCATTGTACTGGTCAAAATCATTGATCTCCTTGGGTGAAAGAAAGGTGTTAAACGTGGGAAAGTTCGCGGCGCCCTGATTCACCGACAGGTTCGGAACAGGCGTGAATGGTATGGCCGTCTGAGAAACCGAACTCAGCCGCGGAGCAGGAATCTGATTGTTAGGAAAAGGTAGCCCGTTCGTCGGATCGATCACGTTGGCGCAATGCTGCGACCCCGCATTGCTTTGACAAAACGCCGAATTAGTCGGAAACAAACCAGTGCCGGCGCTGTTATCCGCCAGGTTGCCGGCGAGTTGCTGCGCAGACGGATACAGACCTGTCAGATTCAAACCTTCCCGCTGCCGGAACCCTTCGTAATTAAACAGAAAGAAGAGTTTGTTGCGTCCGTTAAACAACTTCGGAATCACTACCGGACCAGCGGCGGTCGCGCCGAATTGATTCTGTGTGAAAGGCGGCGGCGATTTCTGCCCCGCCGCGTTTGCAAAGTAGTTGTTGGCGTCGAAGTCCTTGTTTCGGACCAGATCGAACGCTACTAGGTGAAGATCATTTGTTCCCGACCGCAACGTGGTATTGACAATTCCGGCGCTGCCTCCGTAATCCGGCGTAAAAAATCCGCGCTGCACATTGAACTCCTGAATCGCATCTGGATCAGGCCGGATGCCTGCGTTGCCAAACCGCGCATTACGCGTCTCGATCCCATTCACCAAGTAACTCGTGTTGCTCTCGCGCAGCCCTTCGACCGAGATCGTCTGGTCGGTTCGTCCCGTCCAAGTTGTGGCCGGAGAGTTCCCCGTTCCAATCGGGGTTACGCCCGCCGATAGTTGCGCCAGTTGTATGAAGTTGCGCCCGTTAAGCGGCAAATCCTGTATCGCCTGCTGGGTCATCACCTGCCCGGTGGTCGCGCTCTCGGAATTCAACAACGTCTCGGCCGCCGCCGACACGTTCACCGTTTCACTCACCGTGCCGAGCGTCAGCTTCACTCCAATTGCGGCCCGCTGCGCCAGTTGAATGCTGATGTCATTCAGGTGCTGCGGTTGAAACCCTTCCGCTTTGATCTCGAGTGTGTAGCTGCCGGGCTTCAACTGACTGAATTCGTAATTGCCTCCGCTATCCGTGCGCCCCGCGATGGAGGTGTTCTCCTGCACGTTCTTGAGCGTGAGAGCCGCATTGGCGACCGACGCTCCATTCGGGTCCGCCACGTTGATCGCGAGATCGCCCGTTATGCTCTGCCCGTGCCCTAATACCGCGCCCAACAACATCCCCAAAATCGCCAGTCGAAAACAACACTTGGTTTTCATAAAACCTCTCCACATCTCAAAGAAAGATCAATTTGCTGGCTATGGTGATAGATTGCTCGACGCCTTTCAAGAACAAAAAACGAATTCCCGCAGTTTCACAGCGTGAAACTTCGAGCGCGCGTCCAATGACCCTTCAACAATTGAAATCAAACGTGTTACAGAAGCTAGTACCATAAGGTAAGTTCAACCCCGCTATCGGGTGACTCTCAGGCGATTTCGCGTAGTGAAAAATATCCCAGTTGCGACCCCTGTCGGTCCTGCTCTTACGGAAGTTGAGCCTCTCCCCACGTCCTCTTACCTGGTCGCTTCAATCGCGCGGGCTTGTGATGTGCTGGGAGCTTTTCGCGACGACGGTGAGTCGCTGCGGCTATCGGACATATCCAATCGCACCGGCCTCAGTAAGGCAACTGCTTTCCGCATTCTTTTTACCCTCGAAAACCGTGGTCTTCTCGAACAAAGTGCGGATCGCAAGTACCGCCTTCGGATACGTCCGCTCAAGCGCCGAAAGTATCGTCTCGGGTTTGGGGCGCAGAGTAACGAATTTCCCTTCTCCCGCGCAGTTTGCGAAAGCGTGCAGCGCGTGGCGCTTGAAGAAGGTGTCGACTTGCTGGTGCTCGACAACCGCTACTGCGCCCGCGCGGCCATTCGCAATGTCGCTCTTTTCGTGCGCGAGCGTGTCGACGCGGTAATCGAATTCCAGACCGACGAGCACTCCGCTCCCGCCATCTCCTCCAAGCTGATGGACGCCAACATCCCGCTGATTGCTGTTGATATTCCGCATCCCGGCGCTACCTATTACGGCGCTAATAATTACCGGGCCGGCCTGCTCGGAGGCCGTCATCTAGCGAAATGGGCGCTCCAGAACTGGCACGGCAAAGTGGATCATGTAGTGCTGCTCGAACTGCCTGCCGCCGGTGCGCTCCCGCACTCCCGGCTCACCGGCACACTGGCGGGACTGCGTGAGATTCTGCCTCACCTGAACGATGCACAAGCCGTTTTTTTGAACGGCAATGGCCAGTATGAACGCAGCCTGGAAGCCGTACGCAAATACCTGCGCACCTCGAAAGCGCATCGCGTGCTGGTCTCCGCCATTAATGACCCCAGTGCTATCGGAGCCTTGCGCGCCTTCGAAGAGGCAGGCCGTCTGCAAGATTGCGCCGTCGTCGGCCAAAACGCCAGCTCCGAAGCGCGCGCCGAGATGACCCAGCCCCACTCACGCTTCCTCGGTTCGGTCGCCTATTTCCCCGAGCGTTATGGCGAGACTCTGGTGCCTCTTGCCATCGAAATCATCCAGGGCAAAGACATCCCGCCGGCCGTATTTGTAAAACACCAGCTGGTTGCCCCGGACAATTTGAACCGCATCTATCCAGGCGATCCGGCCGATTCCGCCCGAGCCTTCCACGCGTAGTTAGTGTTCGTGGCAAATACCAATGAAACCCACTCCGTTGAAAGTGACGGTTGTGGAATCCAGAGGTGTTTCGGGATCGGCGCGGTCACCCCGGGGCAGAACACCAGTACAGTGGCAGGCGAAAACGCCTGTTCCAGTGTGCCCAGCATGGGCAGAATCTAGTTGGATGAAAGGAGCCAATCGGAGCCGATGACGGCAACCGTAGCGAAACGCAAGGCGTAGCCGCGAGGTGAAGCTGAAAGAAGCGCGTAGCAAACTCTCGACCGTAGGAACACGAACTGGCAGTGAGGCCGGGTGCGGGCGGCGAGCTGGCTGGAAACAGCGAAGCCCAAAGGTCATCAAGACGCATCAGGTAGAGCCAGGCGGCGCGAGGGGAGAGATTCTGCACCTTACCTGGGGAGATCTCCTTTGTGAGAGCAGAGGAGAAGTCAGCAGAGGCCGTAGTAGCGAAGAAGCGGAGTAATGTCCGTGGAGCGAAGGGCCGAAGAACCAAAGAACGGAGCTAGAGAAGGAACTGAAGCCGGTGAGTGGAGAGGTCTCGAATCCCTGGCGCCACAACTACGGTGGGCAGCCGGAGGAGCGCCGACAGGGCAGAAGCGGTGAAGCCGCAGTGAGCCAAGGCGGAGAGATCCAACCGGCGACGCGAACCTTCAGAAAGAGAGCAATGTACGAG
Source organism: Bryobacteraceae bacterium (assembly GCA_965277435.1). GTDB lineage: Bacteria > Acidobacteriota > Terriglobia > Bryobacterales > Bryobacteraceae > Bog-105. Next base: position 2,279,501 of record OZ255821.1, read on the forward strand.
AGTCTGATGGAAGAGGTGGGGACGGACGAGAACCGGGCGCGAGCGCTGGAAGCAGTAAAACGCAACCAGGGTGCGCCGGGAATCGACCGGATGACAACGACCGAGCTGGAGAGTCATCTTCAGGCGCACTGGGAGAAGATTCGTGCGAAGCTGCTGACGGGAACCTGGGTTCCGAGTCCTGTGAGGCGGGTAGAGATACCGAAGCCGAGCGGGGGCACGCGAATATTAGGCATCCCGACGGTGATGGATCGACTGATTCAGCAGATGCTGTTGCAAGTGCTGACGCCGATCTTCGATCCGCAATTCAGCGAGCACAGTTACGGGTTTCGACCGGGGCGCAGCGCACAGGACGCCGTGCAAGCCGCACAGCAGTATGCGCAGGAAGGCAAGGATTGGGTGGTGGATTTAGACATTGCTCAGTTCTTCGACCACGTCAATCACGACATTCTGATGGGCCGGGTGGCGCAAGTGATTCGGGACAAACGAGTGTTGCATTTGATGGGGAAATACCTGCGGCGGGGCGCGATGGTGGACGGGATAGTGAGGAGCACGGTGGAGGGCACGCCACAAGGCGGGCCGCTGTCTCCGCTACTGTCCAATATCTATCTGGATGCGCTCGATAAGGAACTGGATCGGAGAGGGCACTGCTATTGCCGTTATGCCGATGACTGCAACATCTACGTAGGCAGTCAGCAAGCAGCGGAACGCACGCACCGCTCGCTCCAGGCCTGGATCGAGAAGCATCTGCGATTGAAGGTGAATGTCGCTAAGAGCGGGACCGGGAGGGTCTGGGAACGTAGATTTCTGGGCTTCCGACTGGATCGCGCGAAGCGGATCGGAGTAGCGCCGGAAAGTATCGAACGCTTCAAAGCGAAGGTACGGGAGATGTGGCGAGGAAACCAGAGTCGAACCAGCAAGCAGCTGCGCGATAACTGGGCTCGTTATGTGCGGGGCTGGTGGAACTATTTTCAGCTAGCCGAAGTGCGTAAGCCGATCTTCCGGCTGGAGCCATGGATTCGGCGGCACATCCGGAAGTGCTTTTGGCTCAGGTGGCACAGTGCCGCCGGCCGCAAGCATGCGCTGCAAAGACTCGGGTTACGAGGACGAATGCTGAAGGTAGCGGACAGTTCGCGCGGGGCCTGGCCTCTGGCCGGCAACGGTAGTGTGCAGACTGCCCTGTCGAACCAGCTCCTCCGGCGCTTCGGCTTTCTCCTGCCATCGGATCTTGCGGCAGCTAAAGCCGCTGGGTTTAACCGCCGGATGCAGAAAACCGCACGTCCGGTGGTGTGGGAGGGTGACCGGGCGCAATCCCGGTCACTCCACCTGATCAAGAGGCACACTGGCATTTTGCGGTTAGGGGCGAGATTCAAAATGGCGAGTGTGACTTTCATGTGATTTTGCGGCCCGCCGGAGCGTTTAGTGGATCGATCGGATACCTTGTTGCACCGCCAGCACTTTCAAACCGATATGCTCGATCTCATTCGCGTCGGCCGGCGGAAAAATCAGGTTGGTGCTCACTACGCGGCCGTCGTCGGCGAACACTTCGATTGACGAGCGGTCGACCAGTATCTCCAGTTTTACGCTGCTGCCCTGAACCGTGAGAGGCGCTTCGATGCGCGCCGGGAAATCGCGACTGAAATCCGTCAATCCCGAATGTGTCCGGTCAACAAACAAAACCTTTTTTGCAGGATCGAACCCTACGGCAGTGTAATGCTCCCTGTTCGCCAACAGCTTCAGGCCAACTTCCTTTCCGGCGCTGGCATCGAGCGAAAATGCCAGCAGGAACGAATGCGTTGGTCGCGTGTCTTCCGTTGAACTGGCCAGCTGCTCGATTTCTTCGATCGGTTTTTGATAGAGCCGGATGCCTTCAGTCGTCTCGCGCAAAGATAGTTCGCGCGGAAAAGTCATCTGCCCGCGCCAGGGACTGGTCGGCAGTTTCGCCGCGTATTGCCAGTTGTCCATCCAGCCGATCATCACCGGTTTATGGCCACTCGGCAGATTGTTAAAGGTGAGAGCGCAGTAGCAGTCCTTGCCGTAATCAGTCCACAGCGTTTGCGCGGCAGAGTTGTCATTCGTGAATTGCGTCCCATCGAAACGCCCGACAAAGTACTGCTCACCCGATCCGCCTTCCCGCCCACCCGGATTCAACCCGACCTTCATCACCCAACGCGTTTCACCCGCTTTGCCCTCGACTGCGAGAGGAAATAACTCCGGGCATTCCCACTGCCCTCCAGTGGCGCCGGCCGGCCCAAACTCGCTGAGTTGTTTCCAAGATTTCAAATTAGGCGAGCCGTACAGCCGGACTTTATGATCGTTGGGCAGCGACACCGCCATCACCCAATGCTTTGCCTGCGCGGACCAGAACACTTTGGGATCGCGAAAATCCGACATGTTCAGGTTCAGCACCGGATTGGCTTTGAATTTTCGCCAACTGCGGCCCCGGTCGTTGCTGTACGCCAGATTCTGTGTTTGCAGCGCCGGTTTAGAGGATTGTTCCGGCGTATGACCTGTGTAGATGGCAACCAGACAAGGCTTGCCGCCTTCGCAAAAGCCGCTCGTGTTGTGCTCGTCGACTACGGTACTGCCGGTGAAAATCATCACCCCGTTTTCTTCCGGCAATGCCACCGGCAACTCCTGCCAGTGGAGCAGATCGCGGCTGACGGCATGGCCCCAGCTCATGTGACCCCACTCGTCTCCAAACGGATTGAATTGGAAAAATAAGTGATATTCGCCTGCGAAATAGACCAGCCCGTTAGGGTCATTGGTCCAGTGTTCGCGAGGCGAAAAGTGATATTGCGGACGGTAAGGCTGATCCCAGGCTGCTGGGATCTTCACTTGCGCCGAAGCCGCTGCTGCGGTCAGGACGACCGCAGCCAATAGAACCCGACCTTTAGAATCAGGCCGCTTTCTGTTCAGGCAATTCGCTGTGGACTTTCGCCACCTTGATCGACTTAGCAACACCGAGCCATTTTAGAACGGTAATCTGAATCCACGAGATATCGAATTCATACCATGCCAAGCCATGACGAGCGGAGGTGGGATGAGCGTGGTGATTGTTGTGCCAGCCTTCACCGAAAGTCAGGAGCGCGACCCACCAGTTATTGCGGGAATCATCGCGGGTGGCAAACCGCCGTCTGCCCCACATATGAGTAGCCGAATTCACCAGCCAGGTAGCATGCAGGCCAACCACTACCCGGACGCACGTACCCCAGAGGAACATCGGGAGGCCGCCCAGCGCATAAAGAATCACGCTTGAGAGAACCAGCGGCAGCCAGTGATAGTTGTTTAACCAGACATAAAATCGATCTTTGGCCAAGTCGGGAGCGTACTTGGACATCAACTGCGTATTGTTGTGTTTTGCTTCGCCAAACAAGAGCCAACCCATATGCGACCACCAGGCGCCATCGCGCGGCGAATGCGGATCGCCTTCTTTATCCGATTTCTGGTGATGAATGCGATGGGTCGCGACCCAGAATATGGGTCCGCCTTCGAGCGTCAGAGCGCCGCAAACGGCAAAAAAGTATTCGAGCATCCGAGGAACTTTATAAGAGCGATGCGTATGTAAGCGGTGGTACCCCATACTGATGCCTAAGCCAATGGCGATCCAATAGAGGAACACCGAAACGGCAACCGCCTTCCAGTTGAAAAAGAAAAGTGCTGCCACGGCGCCTAAATGGAGCACAATCAGGGCAATCGTAGTTGCCCAGTTCAGCCGATCATCGCCGGGAAGCGTGACGACCTCGATACTCTGTGTATTTTGCATACCTTCATGCTGAAGGTACCAGGGAAAAGGCCTATGTATTGTAAGACTTGTGTAATTCCCGGGAGATGCGAGAGAGGCCTAATTGTGTTATTCTATTTTTCATGGCAATCCCGAATATCAAGCGCTTTCGGCCTTTTTGCCCGACTTGTAATGAGAGCTTTACCCTGATGTCTGTGCTGCCCAATGGGACGGACGTTGACGCATACCTCAAAGATGCCGTCAACCGTCACGACCATAAGGCTTTCCAGGAAGCAAAGGATAAGCAGTTCAAAGTCCGCGTCGGTCAGCAGAAGCAGAAGAAAGCAAAGTAAGTTCCGCGTATTTTCAGGCCCGCAGCCGTTCGGCGTTACCCGATGGATGCGGGCTTTTCGTTTCTCTTTTTCAATGAGACTGAACAGCTTGCATTGCGTTTGAAGCTGCCGTCACAACACCCACGTCCGGATCTCTCGCGAGTTTGCTCAAAAGCGTTCCTACCTCCGGCGTCCTAGCCTGCCCCAGAGCGCTGCAAAGCGCCACCTTCTGGCTTTTATCCATCTGTGGAATCATTCCCGCCAGAGCGCCCCGAACGTCATCTTTACGGGACAGCTCCGCCAGATAGGCCACTGCGATATCGGATCTTCCCCGTACCCGCAAATTCTCAACCAGAAACGGAAGCGGATCAAACTCGCCCGTGCTGACCTTTCCTTGATTAACCATGCCGAACGCAGCAGCTAGATGAATACGCGAATCGATTTCGCCCTGGTCGAAGGCCTTCTCGAGAGTCGGAAAGTCTTCCGGTTCGCGGATACGACCGAGCCCCTCGAGCGCCGCCACACGCAGCGCTACATCCCGGTCGTCCACATCGTGCAGAAAAGTAGAACGGTCTTGCGGCTGGCCCAACATCGCCAGTGTTTCGAGAGCCGCTCGCTTTACTTTGACGTTCCGACTGCTCCCCAATGCCGCACGCACATCCGGCGCCGATTCTGTGCTGCGAAGAACACCTATGGTTTCGAGCGCGGTAATCTGAGTTCGTTCATCCAAATCGTGCGCCAGGAACGAAACGCCGGGTCCAGCCGATTCATCGCGGATCTTCTGCAGCGCAACCAGCGATTCGAAAATTAGGTTGTCGTCTTTGGCGTGCAAGGCCTGCACGAGAGAAGGCACCGCCGCGCGGTCCCGCAAAATACCGGCTGCCAAAGCCGCATTCGCCCGTGCATCGACGCTCGCCCCATGGCTCACCAGATCACTGAGCGCGCTGGCTACATCGGGTCGGATCTGTATGCTCGGGTCAATCACCTGGTCGTTGCGTGACGCGAAATAGGACCTGATCTGCCTCATGCCCTTGGTCAGCGAACTCGTCAAACCGCTCCGAACCACGTAATTGGGAACGTAAAAGTTGACGATGCCGTCTGTCGCCCGGATTTGGACTTCTTCATTTTTGTCTTTGGTCGCCTGCACCAGCGGATCGAGGCTGCGCTCGGTGTCAATCCTGACAATCGATTTGACTGCCTCGATGCGAATGTCGGTATTCGGATCCGTCAGATATTGCGCCAACGCCGGCAGCACGGCTGGATTTCGCTTGCCGAGTTCACGAATCCGCAAAATGCGCTCATTCGTAGTCGCTCTATCGTCTTGACCTGCCAGCAGACCAGCGATGACCAGGCTGCCCACTACCAACCGCAAGACGAGTGCGTTCATAACGAAGGGTTAGCGGACAACTTCGACCACAACCCGGTGCGGAATCAAGCCCGCTTCAAAGCCCAGATCCAATAGCTTCTGAGCCGCGCGCGGAATAATTTCACCACCGTCAACGGTATGGTGATTGACGTACATGCCGACAAACTGGTCGGCCAGCGCGGGATCCAGGTCGCGCGCGAACTGCATGGCGTAGTTCAAGGCTTCTTCGCGATGATCGAGTGAGTACTGGATGCTGTCCCGCATCAGGCGCGAACACTCTTCTTTTACCGGCTCCGACAAATCGCGCCGCAAAGCATTTGCACCCAGCGGCAGCGGCAGATTGTACTTGCCGCGGAACCACTTGCCGAGATCGACGATGTTGTGAAATCCGCCGTGCCCGTACGTCAGTTGTCCTTCGTGAATAATCAGGCCGGCATCTACCTCGCGGTTCTTAACCGCCTCCAAGATTTTGTCGAACGGGATGACTACCTGCTCGAAATCGGGTTGGAACAGCTTCAATGTCAGAAAAGCAGTCGTCATCGTGCCCGGGATGGCGATCTTCTTCCCTTTGAGCTCCTCGGGAGTCAGGTGTTTGGTACTGACGACCAGCGGCCCGTACCCGTCGCCTACACTCGACCCGCTCGATAGCAAGACGTACTTATCGGCCACGTAGGGATACGCGTGATACGAAATAGCTGTCAGCTCATATTCGCCCTGCGTCGCCTTGCGATTGAGCGTTTCAATGTCGTCGAGAACATGACGGAAACTGAGCGTTTGGGAGCGGATCTTTTTGGTCGCAAGACCATAGAACATGAAGGCGTCGTCCGAGTCCGGACTGTGGGCACAGACGATTTCCTGCAAACTCATAAAATTTCCGGCAACGTGGGCAACCTCAGTGTAACAGAGGACTTAGCGGTCCTGGAGGGTCTCGCGGAAGGCTGCCAACCGCGCCTTTAACTCGCCCAGAGCCGCCTCCAGCGTTTCGAGAGTTTCGGAGCAAAGCCGCGCGTCGTTCCCTTTGGCGCAGGCTTCGAGCCTCTGTGCCAGTATGCGCGCCTGTTGCGCGTGCAGGCAGCCCAGTGAGCCTTTCAACTTGTGAGCGCAACGTGCCACGCGATCAAAATTTTCGACCCCCAGAGCTTCCGCCATCGCTAGCAGTTCTTCATCGCCTTCCACCGAAAACAGGTCCAGAATCTCAAGCATCAACTCGCGCTCGCCGGCACACTGCTCGGCAAACAGGTCCGGCTCGAAAACCGGTAGCACCTCGATACCCGGCTGGGCTGCCACTGCCACCGGACCTGTCGAAACACCGGCTACGATGTCCGCCAGTTGTGAAAAAGAGGAACCGGTAGCTATGTGGCGGTCCACCACATTTGATCTCCCATCAGCGGAGGAACAGGAAACAATCGGGATCCGCACATGCTGGCGCGTCTCAATGCCACGCAAGGCGGATCCAAAGGTGGCCAGTGACTCGGCCGTTTGCCCCGAACCGAGCAGAACCGCCTCAAATTTTTCCAGGAACAAGGCCTCCGCTGCCTCTTCCAGGTTCACAACAGGTACTGCGGAATGATCTGCCGCCGTCAGCGACGTCATCAATTCATCAGCCCGCTGACTATCTTCTTCTACCAGGAGAATTCGTAAGTTACTCATAGCACGTGCCGAGTTCAGGCGCGCAGGGACGTATGATTCGATAGCAACTTTACCGCCGATCGTTCCACTTTCCCTATGTATGGTATATACTTTCGGTTTAGTGGGGGTGTGCCTTCCCTAGTCTCACGACTCGCACCGTCATCGCCAAGCACAATTCGCGGCCGCGCAGACTCGTTTCTTCGATCGAGCATGGTTGCGTTCTTTTCTTTAATTCTCTCTTTCCGGACGATTGCCGCCTGTGCGAACAGCCGCTCACCGGATTGAGCCGTTACCCCGTTTGTCCTTCCTGCCTTTCTCTTCCTCAGCCGCTGGAAGCGGAATTTTATTGCCGGTCTTGCCGGACACCCTTTCTCGAGTCTTACCCGCTCGATGCGCAGGAACTCTGTACGGGCTGCCGGGAGGGCAACGTCACCTTCGACGCTGCTTATTCTTTCGGCAGTTATGAGGATTCTCTACAGCAGCTAATCCATCTTTTTAAGTACGGAAAGGTAGAAACTTTGGCGACGCCCCTTAGCCGTCTCCTGCTGCGCGCCCTGCCGCGCGAGGAAAGCTTCGATCTGGTGCTGGCCATGCCGATGCACTGGCGCAAGAAGTGGTCCCGCGGCTTCAATCAGGCGGAAGAGCTCGCCCGGCCAGTCGCCAACCGGTTTGGATTAACTCTGGGCCACGACTTACGGCGGACTCGCTATACTCAGGCGCAAGCGGGCCTCGATCAAAGCGAGCGTCAGAAAAATCTGAAGGGTTCCTTCGCGGTTAAGCGTCCGGAACGAGTGCACGCCAAACGGATTCTGCTGGTCGACGATGTATTCACCACGGGCGCGACCCTGCGAGCCGCTACCGAAACACTGAAGCGGGCAGGGGCAGCGCGCGTAACAGTTTTGACGCTGGCCCGGGTCGACCGGCGCAGCAGCGGAAACACAACAATTTCTACGAGGCGGGACCGGCCTGATGCTGTGCGCGACACGGCGACGATGCTGACCGGACCAGGGGTGAGTTAACGGATGATTTGGGTGTGACCCCCCACGGTGGGTGTCGCATCCCGCAAAAAGGGAGGGTGTACGAAGATGGCTAGTCTAGACCGGCTTCACAGGCCTGTTCTCGTTCTCAATGCCAGCTATGAGCCGATCAATATCTGTGCGGCTCGACGGGCTGTGGTGTTGATCCTGAAAGGCGTGGCCTCCGCGGAAGAATTAGCACCCGCCCAGATCCATTCAGCGCGGCGCTCCCTCAACGTGCCTTCCGTGATCCGGCTGCTCGAATACCGCCGCATTCCGCATCAGACTCGGGCATTATCCCGCAAGAACATTCTGATGCGCGACCGCTATACCTGCCAGTACTGTCACAAAACGCTGCCCTCGGGCGAGATGACGCTGGATCATGTAATCCCCCGCTCCCGCGCCGGAGAAACCACCTGGGAAAACCTGGTGGCCTGCTGCCATCCCTGCAATAACCGCAAAGGCAGCCGCACCCCGGAAGAAGCGGGCCTCAAGTTGCTGCGCCCCCCTCGCCCATTCAGCTTGCACACCAGCCGTCACCTGATGCGCTTGCTTGGCCGCAGCGACGACCAGTGGCGCAAATATCTGTTTTATTCGGATTAACCGGCAGCTTTGCGGCCATCCGCTATTGCCTGGACAGGTGGTACATGCAGCCCTTGTTCGATCGTTCGAAGACGCTCGATATCCCGTAGCGGCGGAAATCCAAATAGACGTCGATACTCGCGGCTGAACTGAGATGGGCTCTCATAGCCCACTCGCTGGCTCACCGTATTCGCGTCGGTTGTTTCCGACAGTAAGATGCGCCGGGCCTCCTGCAATCGCAACTGTTTCTGAAACTGCAGCGGGCTCATGGAGGTAGCCGCCTTGAACCAGGCATGCATCGTCGACGGACTCATGTTCACTTCACGAGCCAGTTCCTCCATGCGAATCGGCCTGGTGGCATTCTTCTTCAGCCACTCCACACCAGCCGTAATTCGCCGCATCTGACCGCTCTCGGCAGCCATCCGCCGCAGCAGGCCGCTCTGCTCGCTAAGCAGCAGTTTGTAATAAATCTCTCGCCTGATTAGGGGCGCAAGGATCGGGATTTGCGCCGGTTTTTTCAGCAGGCACACCAGCCGGATTACCGCGTCGAATAGATCCTGATCCATTGGACTGACGAACAAGCTTCGCTCGTGACCGGGGTCCGATTGCAAAGGCAGACCGGCCTCGATGCTCAGTGAGCCGATCTCGCTAAAATCCAGTTCCATGCTGACCCCCAGGAATGGCTTATCGCGAGTCGCCTCCATGATCTGCCCTACCAGCGGCAGATCAAGAGAGACCAGCAGGTACTTACTCGAATCGTAAATGTAACGTTCATGATTGAGCAGAATGCTCTTCACCCCTTGGGCGACGACACAAAAGATGGCCCGATCTACCGTATGTCGCGGCGCACTGGTGGTAGACAGCTTGGAAAGATACAAACCCGGAATGGCAGTATGGTAGCCACCGTCGCGATCACTCATTTCTGCGATCAATGCCGCCAATTGCTCTATCCGCTCCACTGGTCCGATTCTGCCATGACGCCTAATCGGAGGATTAGGCAATCATCCGGCAGGATCAATCAATTCGATCAGACACTGGCCCTCATCCATGAAGCATGCGCTACAACAAACTGGGTTCTACCGGGCTTTTCGTTTCTGAGCTGTGCCTCGGCACCATGACCTTCGGAGGCCGAGGCCTCTATCAGCATGTAGGCAAGGTCGAGCAGGCCGAAGCAGACGCGCTGCTCGCTCGCGCCTTTGAGGGCGGGATCAACTTCATCGATACCGCCGACACCTATTCTGAAGGCGTCGCCGAGCGGATCACCGGTCAGGCTTTGAAGAATCTGGGTACGAAGAGAGAAGAGGTCGTCGTAGCCACTAAGGGTTTCGGCGAGACCGGTCAAGGCCCAAATGGGCGCGGATCTTCCCGCGGCCACATCCTCGACGCCGCCAAGGCTAGTCTCACCCGGCTGCAGTTGGAGTACATCGATCTGTATCAGCTGCACGGCTTCGATCCCGCTACTCCGATCGAAGAAAGCTTAGAAGCATTGAACGATTTGGTCAGGCAGGGCCTTGTTCGTTACATCGGCGTCTCGAACTGGGCCGCCTGGCAGATCGCCAAGGCGCTCGGCCTGTCGAGCCTTCATGGATTCGCAAAATTCGCTTCGCTGCAGGCGTATTACACCATTGCCGGCCGTGACCTGGAGCGCGAAATTATTCCAATGTTGACCAGCGAAAATCTTGGCCTGCTGGTATGGAGTCCCTTAGCCGGTGGTCTCCTGAGTGGCAAGTACACACGCGACCAGAAAAACGTCGAAGGAAGCCGCCGCACTGCTTTCGAGTTTCCGCCGGTAAACATGGACCGCGCTTATAACGTGATCGACGTGCTGACGGAAATGGCCCAACAGAAACAAGCCTCGGTGGCGCAACTCGCCATTGCCTGGCTGCTGCATCAGCCTCGCGTCACCAGCGTCATCATCGGCGCAAAACGAATCGAGCAATTGAACGACAACCTGGCGGCTGTCGACGTGGCCCTTTCCGGCGAGGATTTGCAGAAACTCGATCAGGTCAGCCAGCTTCCCGCCGAATACCCCGGATGGATGTTAGCGATGTGGAGTCAGCCGAGAGCCAAGCAGTTAGCCGATGCGCGTAAATAAGCGGCGAATCAATTCCGCTGATTCTTCATCTGTTCGTCAAGACTCCGCAATGCGGCACGGCGTCGCGCGGTACTCGACCATACTTCCTCGTGACTTATCGTTTTGCCAGAGGCCGCATCTTCTAGTGCTTCGCGCAAACGCTCAAGCAACTCCTCGTCAGAGTCTGAAGTCGTACCGGAATTTACATTCTTGCCCTCGTTAGTCATAGCTCCAATGTCTTGTCCCAATCTTAAAAGAGGAATCGCATGAGTCCTACTATCTTCCGCACCCTGGGCCGCTCCGGCCTGATCGTCAGCACGCTGGCCCTCGGCACGATGACCTTCGGCGCGCCGCGCTGGGGTTCGCCCGATGACGTCTCCGAAGCCATTTCCATGCCTACGTCGATGCCGGCGGCAACTTCATCGATACCGCCGATGTTTACTCCGGCGGTCGGAGCGAGGAACTGCTGGGCGGCTACATCGATGAACGGAGCCTGCGCGACAAGCTGGTGCTCGCTACTAAATTCACGTTTAACAGCGAAGCCGGCAATTCCAACGCCGGTGGGAACGGCCGCAAGAACATGCACCGCGCACTCGAAGGATCTTTGCGGCGCCTGCGCACCGACTACGTCGACCTCTACTGGACACACTTCTGGGATATGGTCACACCCATCGAAGAGGTGCTGCAGTCGCTGGGTGACCTGCAGCGCGCCGGTAAGATCCGCTACTTCGGCCTGTCCAATGTCCCCGCCTGGTACGCCACTAGGCTAGCGACGCTCGCCCAGGCGCACGCTGTTCCCGGGCCCATCGCCCTGCAGCTCGAATACAACCTCGTTGAGCACAGCATTGAGCGCGAGCATCTGGCCGCCGCCCGCGAGTGTGGACTCGGCGTCTGCTCCTGGGGTCCGCTCGCCTCCGGCTTCCTCACCGGCAAGTATCAGCGGGCGGGCGACGCTACTGCAGGCCAGGGCCGCTTCGAGACCCGGAAATCATTCCGCAAATTTATCGACCGCCACTGGCAGACCTTAGACGCCGTTCGGACTGTCGCCGCCGAACTCGACCGTTCACCCGCGCAGGTAGCCATTGCCTGGGCCGCGGCACAGCCCGGTATCACCGCACTTCTGCTCGGCGCGAGCAACCTCGCTCAGTTGGAGGACAATCTGGCGGCTTCCGATATCAATCTCACCGGCGCGCAAATGAAAATGCTGAACGACAGCAGCCCGCTCGATCCGCCTTATCCTTTCACGAGCGAGATAAACCGCGCCATCTTCGGCGGCGCAACGGTTCAGGGTTGGTGAAGCGCCGCTGGCGTCGGCGTCTTTTTGGACGGTCGCCCCGCATTCCGAAAGAATACTTCTGCTGGATTTCCCAGTGCCAGCGCGAATGGCGGAATATCGGTGATCACCACGCTGTTCGCCCCAATGATGGCGCCTTCACCGATCGTGACGCCCTTCATGATGTGAGTGCCATTGCCAATCCAGGCGTCCTGGCAGATCCGCACCGGCCGGATCTCTTTGGGATTGATATGAGCGTTTTGCGCGCGTAAGTCCGCCTCTTTCGGATGCCCGTCGCTATCCGAAATGCGGCAGTCCGAAGCCACTCGCACGCGCTCCTCGATCACAATCTCCTGGTTCACCGTTAACCGCACGTTCCACCCCAGCTCCGCCCTGTCCTTGATTACCAGCCTCGGATTCTCGAGAAAGCGTCCCGAGAGAATGTCGAGCTTTGCGCCCAGATACACATCGTTGCCAATGTGTATTTCGCAATGACCGCTGACAAACGGCAAGCCATCGATCGACACGTTTCTCCCGATAGAGGCGCACCGGCCCTGGAACAGAGGATGCCGGTACAGCACTGTAATTAAGAGACGGGCGCTCTGAATTACTAGGTAGTGGAACTCATAAAGTGATCGCAGGAGTGGCCGTAGCGCGGCCGGCATAATCGGCGCTTGCGGACGCAGCAACCAGCGTCCGATTGAACCGACAAACCGGTATGCCCGGTTGTCGCCCCGCTTAACCTTCAAAATCAGCGAATCGAAAGCGCTCACCTTTATAACTTATCTTGAGTTTGGAAAGGCATTCGCTATCCTGCCAGCTTTCGCCAGACTGGTAAACTGTCTTTGAATTCTGCAAAGTCGCTATTATTTTCTACACGTTTAAAACATCCTACATGACAAAACCGGAATTTCTATCCGCCATGGACAACGTGCTCGAGCTTCCCGATCACACGTTAACGGGTTCGGAACAACTCGACGACTTAGAAAATTGGAACTCGCTTGCCATGATTGGCTACATCGCGCTCGCCGATTCCAACAATGGCGTAAAACTTTCTCCGCGACAGATCCGGGATTGCAATTCGATCGATGATCTCGGGCGGCTGGCCGGCATCGAATAAGCTCCGCGTTCAGGATGAGTTTGGAACTATCACCCGCCAACCCTATGGATCTGAGCGGCCGGACGATTCTGGTCACGGGCGCGTCTTCGGGCATCGGACGGGAAACGGCTGTGTTGCTGAGCCAGCTGAAAGCGCGTGTCGTACTGACGGCCCGTAATGAGGAGCGGCTGAGTACAACGCTCGCTACTCTGCACAACGACGGTCACCGCGCTGAGCCGTTCGACCTCTCTCGCACCGATGAAATCCCAAAGTGGGTACAAGGTATTGCTGCGCAGGCCGGCCCGCTGCACGGGATCGTTCATGCTGCGGGAAAGCAGGCTTCCGTGCCAATCCGTTTTGTGACCGATCAAAAGGTGGATGATCTCGTCCGAACCAATCTCTATAGCGCCATCATGCTGGCCCGCGGCTTCAGCCAGAAGAACTGCCACGCGCCGGGCGGGGGCCTTGTTTTTCTTTCGTCGATCATGGCTCTCGCCTCTAAACCGGCTATCTCCGTATACTCGGCCACGAAAAGCGCTCTGGTAGGCCTGACGAAATCGCTCGCGCTTGAACTTGCGCCGCAGAACCTGCGCGTCAACTGTGTCGCGCCGGCGTTTGTCGAGACCAAAATGCTGGAGGAGTTGCGGGCCGTTTTGACGGACGAGCAGATGGAAGCGCTGCGCAGTTCGCACCCGCTCGGATTCGGCACACCGCGCGATGTGGCAAACGCCGTCGCCTTTCTGCTGGCGGAAACTGGACGCTGGATTACCGGCTCTACACTGGTCCTGGATGGAGGATATTCAGCACAGTAGAAAAGCCGTTCTCAAAAATGATGCACTCGAGTATCGCTGCTATTGAGTACCACCTGCCCGAGCGGTCCGTCTCGACCGCCGAGCTCTCAGCCGAGTTTCCGGAATGGTCTGTCGAAAAAATCGACGAAAAAACGGGCATCCACGAGCGGCACATCGCTGCGCCTGAGGAAACCGCCTCCGATCTCGCGGTGGCCGCGGGCCAAAAGCTTTTCGCTTCCGGCATCTGCACCCCGGCAGACGTCGATTACATTCTGCTGTGCACCCAAAGCCCTGACTACTTCTTGCCAACTACCGCCTGCGGCGTCCAGGACCGGCTCGGCATTCCCACTTCTGCCGGAGCGTTGGATTTCAACCTGGGCTGCTCGGGCTTTATCTACGGGTTGGGTTTAGCCGAAGGGCTGATTGCCACCGGACAGGCACACAAAGTTCTGCTGCTAACCGCCGAAACCTACTCGAAATTTATTCACCCGCGAGATCGCAGCGTACGCACCATCTTTGGCGATGCGGCAGCGGCCACGCTGCTGAGCGCCGTCGATACCGAACAGCCTGTGCTCGGGCCTTTCCTCTATGGCACCGACGGGAAAGGCTCGCCCAACCTGATCGTACCCGCCGGTGGCGCGCGCCGCCCGCGTACCGCCGAAACTGCACTCCTCGTAGACGACGAGAGCGGCAACCAGCGCAGCGCCGACCAGCTCTTCATGGACGGCGCTGAAGTCTTCAACTTCACCTTGACCGCCGTCCCCGCTAGCGTAAACAAGCTGCTTGCCAAGGCTCAGCTGTCGCTCGACGACATCGATCTCTTCGTCTTTCATCAGGCGAACCGCTACATGCTGGAACACCTCAGGAAACGCATCAAGATTCCTGCCGAGAAGTTCCAGATCAGCATGTCGCATTGTGGAAATACCGTTTCGTCCACCATCCCGATAGCGCTAAAACATGCGCTGGCGGAAGGTCGCTTGCGGGAAGGCACGCTCGCCCTGCTCGTCGGCTTCGGTGTCGGCTATTCCTGGGGAGCAACGCTCTTGCGTTGGCGCTGACGCGCGAGCAGATCCTACTGCCTATAGACCAGCGGCTTGAGAAAGATTTTTATATCGCCGATCGTCGGCTGCCCTAAGGTGAGCACGCTGGGAAACTGTGGCATCGTGACGCTGTTGTGATTTAGATGCCCCGGATCCCCCACAAAGCTCTGCGCGCCATCGCGTACGCTGTAATCGGTAATCCGGCCGCGGCCGTCCAGGCTGACGCTTAATTCCACCGCTGATCGCAACTCCACTGGAACCAGGTTGGCGTTCATGTGCTCGCCATCGTAAATCACCGGCACTTCATAAGCTACCTGCTGTGTTGTCGAGCCGATCGTGAATGCCAGCGCGCTGAACAGCAAAACGCTCGAAGCAACGCCGCCCGTCGCCGGAATGGTGAAAGGCTGCATCAATTGGCTCAAGCGAAACTTCCAGGTATTCCAAAAATGAATCCAACGGGAACCGTCCGATTCGAGTACCAGCTGCCGCTCCTTCGACGCCATCACCAGCAGCTTGCTGCGCAGGGTTGTTGGAGCAAGGGGACTGGGCAGTCCCACCAGCGAAGATCGCATAAAGCGCAACCGGTGGATTCTCAGCGTGCACTCATCGCATTTACGCAGGTGTGCCTCTACCTTGGAATGCTCGCGCTGGCGAAGCCTTCCATCTACAAAATCGCTACTTCGCCGCTTTACAGTCCAGCAGATCATCGGCTTTCCATATTCGTCAGGCCATCGCTTCCGCAAAGCCCGTGTCGGGTCGCCCGGTCAGCTCTCTCCGCAATGCCTCGCGACCACGCAAAATTCTAGATTTCACCGTGCCGAGTGAAACCTGCAGAATCTCGGCAATCTCTTCATAACTTAAATTCTGAATGTCTCGCAGCACCACCGCCGTCCGGAACACCGGATTGATTCGCGTCAGCGCCCGCTCGATCAATGTGCGATTTTCGCTTTCGAGGGCCTGCTCGTAAGGCGAACGGCCCGGATCAGCCGTATATTCAATCGGGCTCAGGTGCTCGCCGTCCTCTTCGTCCATCGAAACTTCGCAGCGGCAGTGCCGCACAAACCAGCGCCGGTGGTTGTGCGCCTCATTTACCGCAATGCGGTAAATCCAGGTTCGTAAACTGCTCTGCTCGCGGAAGGAGTTGATCGTGCGAAACACCTTCAGAAATACTTCCTGTACTACATCCGCTGCGTCGGTCTGATTTCCCAGCAGCCGGTACGTCATGCCGTATAGCTGCTGCTCATAGCGCTCGATCAGCTCTTCATACGCCTCTTCGATGCCCGCTCGCAGTCCACGTAGAATTCGGGCGTCTTCCGCCGAAAGTCCTGTATGTGCACCAGCCAGGATCGACAGGCTCCCCGGATTCCCGGTTGTGGGTTGCGCCATCGACTGAATTCTACCTCTATAAAACTCTACTACTACTAAGACACCGCGGCCACACTGGAAGTTCCCTCGCGTTCACAAACCTGCCGGTAGTACTGCTCATACTTCGGAATGATCAAATCGGTACAGAAGCGCTCCACGGCAGTGGTGCGCGCCGCCTGTGCGACGCGGGCATGTAAGCCTTCATCGGACAACAGTTCCACCAGCCGGCGTGCCTGTGCCTCCACATCGCCCACCTGTTCCATGAATCCATCCACGTCTTGCGTAATCAGGTCCGGCACGCCTCCCGTTTGCGTCGCGACCGGCGGCACACCGCACGCCATGGCTTCGAGCGCGGCCAGTCCGAAAGCCTCCATTTCGCTCGGCAGATGCAGCGCGTGCATGCGCGGCAGTAGACGTTCGATATGGTCCTGTTTCCCGAGAAAGCGCACGTGACGGTCCACGTCCAGCTCGCGCGCCAGTTGCTCGGCCGGTCCGCGGTCCGGTCCATCGCCCGCCAGGATCAACTCTGCATCTACGTCTCTGCGCACCAGCGCAAACGCACGTATACAATCCAGCACCCGCTTCACGGGACGGAAATTCGAGATGTGCAGTATCCGCTTGCGGCCTTTTCGCTGTTGCTCTTCGTCCGGCCGGTACAGCGAGCAATTGACGAAGTTATGAATCACCTCGATCGGCTTTCCTATGCCGAAAAAATCGACCGTGCGCGCCCGCATGTATTCGCTAATGGTGGTGACGCCGTCCGAACGTTCAATTGAAAATTTGGTAATCGGAAAGTATGAGCGGTCGGTACCCACCAGCGTGATATCGGTCCCATGCAGCGTCGTGATAAACGGCAGACGGCGCGAGGTTGTCATCTCCTGCGCCAGCAAAGCCGAAATCGAATGCGGAATGGCGTAATGCACATGCAGCAGGTCGAGCTGATGCCGCTCAGCCACTTCAAACATGCGTGACGCGAGCGCCAGCGAATACGGGGGATACACAAATAGCGGATAGGTGGAGACTTCCACTTCGTGGTAATAAATATTCGGCGTATCGGGATCGAGCCGGATCGGATTCGCGTAACTGATGAAGTGCACCTCGTGCCCGCGCGTAGCGAGCTCCAGCCCTAGTTCAGTAGCTACAATGCCGCTGCCGCCATAAGTCGGATAGCACGTTATGCCGATACGCATAGCTTCAGTATGCGTTGCTATTACACTTTCGCAGCCATAAGATCGCATGATGGAAAATGGAAATTTCACCTGGTCCCTACCGTTTTGGCAACAACCGATGCATCGCTGGACAAGCATTATGGATGCCGGTGTCCGTGCAGCATTTACCAGCAGTTCAATGGCCGCCACCTCCATGGTTCCGCAACGTAGAGGCTTGATTGTAAACATCAGCTATTGGGCAGCACAGAAGTACATTGGAAACGTGATATACGGGATCTCCAAAGCCGCGACAGACAAGATGACCGCCGACATGGCTGTTGAACTCCGATCGCACAACGTTACGGTAGTTTCTCTCTACCCCGGATTGGTCAGAACCGAAGCAGTAATGCAAGCGGCGCGCAGTGGGTTGTTAGATGTCACCAACAGCGAGAGTCCGGAGTTCTCTGGACGAGTAATCGCGGCCCTGGCGAGCGAGCGAAACCAGATGCAAAGAACCGGCACACTTTTCGTGGCCGCTGATCTTGCCAAGGAGTTCGGCATTTGCGATATAGATGGGCGGCAACTGATCTCGCTTACTCTGCAATCCGCCTGAGCGCTTGCCTGACAAGCGACGGAATTCATTTGTATCCTGCTACTCCCGTCGCTCACGCTTTTGCGCCAAACAATTCTGCAAAGGACGTTACCGCCGCCAATATCCCGGATAGTAGCGGTGCCCGTAATAGCGTGGTCCATACCAGCGCGCACCCGCGTACGGCGGACGAGCCCAGTACCCGGCATGCCACGCGTAACGCGGTCCGCTCGGATACCAATAGCCGCCCACCCAGGAATAGCCCGGATTCGCATAGTACGCCGGTGGGGCGTAATTCACCACCGGGGGCGGAGGCGCGGCGTACGTCACGATCGGTGCGGGCGGGGCATAATAACCGCCTCCAAAGCCCACCCCGAAACCGAATCGCACTCCCGCAAACAAGCTGCTGCCGGCCAACAAAAACATAGCTAATAACTTCGATTTCATGATGTTTCCTCTCCCCGAAATTTCTTTCACTTCGATATATGCAAACCGCTTGCCAATCGTAAAGTATTGAAAGATCGAGAAGACGTAGCAGCGCTTGGCCGACGTCGACCGCTCGGTGGTGGTTTTAGCGCAGTTGGGCGCCCTTCCGGCTATTCGAGCGCTTTGAGCAATTCTTTGCGCACCGGCCAGCTGCCGATCAGGTGCTGGTGCGTCGCTTCGAAGCTGCCGGAGGTCAGCAATGCAGTCAAATCAGATGGATCGGGCTGCCGGTGTTCGCGCATGAGTCCCAGCTTCAGCATCTTGGTGTTGATATCGAGTTGCGTCCGCGCCGTGTCGGCCGACGGCTGGTTGGGAAACGCCGCGTCCACCTCAATTGTGAAGGCCTCATTCTCCGCCGCCGCGCTTTTAAGAGACACCAGCACCGAGTCGGCCGATTCGAGTGAGATCGAGAAGATGCGCAACGCGACCGGCAAGTCACTGGGATCTTTCAATAGCGCGTGCGAAGGCCGCACCCACACCGGCGCATTGGCCGGCGTGAGGGCTGGTTCCGGTCCTCGCTGTATAGCCTGTGCCGTCGTACCGAAACCGCCGATCTCGAGCGCCATCACATCCGGCTGAATACTGCGGAAACTCGCTTGGCGGAGCGGCACGCTCGTCGGTGCCCGGCAGACATCTCCTTCGCATCTGCCGCCATGACCCTTAGCGTACTCCCGCAGCCGCGTCCAATTAAAATGCCCGCGCAGCACGAAAAACAACTCCTGCTTTTCCGAAGCTCCCGCCACCGCCTCGATGTCACGCGTATAGTCGAATCCTGTTTCGCGCACGAACCCGCGGTAGTCGCTCTCTACTTTCGCCTGCGCGCCTTCGAGCAGTTGCAGAAACCCACCCTGCCGCAATGCCGTGACATCTGCAAAGAAAATCGTCGCATCCGTCTGCGGCAGGAAATGCAGCAAGTCATCGTTCGTTCGAACAAACCGGGAACGGTAGCGCTCAACTCCGACATAAATCGCCCCGGCCGCCAGCAGCGCGAGCCCTAACGCCAGCCAGCGCCTAAATCCTCGCGGCAAATTGTCGGCCCATGTTACGCAGTCGCCATCTCCGGCACCCGCGTCTGCTTCCAAAGGGCGATGTACGGTTTAAGTTCCGCCATCGTCGCGGCAAACTGATCGAGCGTCAAGGACTGCGCTCCATCGCTGATGGCCTTTTCCGGATGCGGATGCACTTCCACAATCAGCCCGTCCGCGCCAATCGCCACTGCCGCCCGCGAAAGCGACGGAACCAGGCTGCGCTTGCCTGTCGCATGACTCGGGTCCAACATCACCGGTAAATGCGAAAGCTCGTGCAGCACCGGTACCGACGTAATATCGCAGGTGTTACGCGTAGCTGTTTCAAACGTTCGAATGCCGCGCTCACACAGAATCACGTTGGCATTGCCATGCGCCACTACGTACTCGGCCGACATCAGCAGTTCTTTGATCGTTGAGGACAAACCACGCTTCAGCATCACCGGCCGGTCGGTCTTACCCAGTTCCTTTAGCAGAGCGAAGTTCTGCATGTTGCGCGCCCCAATCTGCAGGATGTCCGCATATTCAGCCACCATCTCGACATCGCGATCGCTCATCACTTCTGTAATAAGGCCGAGCCCGGTCTCCTCCTTAGCCTTGCGCAGGAGCTTGAGGCCGTCGCGCTCCATCCCTTGAAAATCATAGGGCGACGTGCGCGGCTTGAACGCACCTCCCCGCAAAAATGTCGCTCCGTGTTTCGCGACAAAGTGCGCCGTTTCGAGAATCTGCTTTTCACTCTCGACTGAACACGGGCCGGCCATCACCACGAAATCATCGCCCCCGATCTCCACGCCGTTGGCTTCAATCGCAGTGCGCGTCGGGCGAAATTCTTTACTGACGAACTTGTACGGCGCAGAAATGCGCACCGCCTTTTCCACCTGCGGCATTGCTTCGAGCGATTCCAGACAAGCCGTCACATCGCCCACGCCTACCGCTCCGATGACCACGCGCTCCTCGCCCTCGATCGAATGAACTTTGTATCCAAACTCCTGGATGCGCTCGCAAACCGCCTGGACTTCCGCTTTGCTGGCGTGAAGCCGAATCGAAATGATCATTTTGTGTCCGTCACACCTCGCTCACAATGAAAAAGCCCACTCCGCCTTCGAGTGGGCCCTCTAAACTCTCGCTACGAGCTGTTTTCACCCGTGGGGTTGGCTTCAGCCTGCCATCTTCGCCACTCAACGCTCGCTCCGCCGCGCGGGCAATTCCCTGAAATCCGAGTATGACACAACCGCGTAACGCGCCATCCGCTACACTTTAAGCCTTCTTTACACATGCGCTTCTTAATGTGTCCGCCGTCTCATTTCGGTGTCGAGTACGTGATTAATCCCTGGATGCAGGGACAGGTCCATGCCACGGATCGCGGCGTCGCCTATAACCAGTGGAGTGCCCTCCACGCTTTTATCGCGAAGCACGCTGCGGTCGATCTGCTCGCGGCTGTGCCCGGTCTCCCCGACCTTGTCTTTACGGCCAACGCCGCGCTTATCCATCGCGGCCGTGCGATTTTGAGCAACTTCCGTTGTCCCGAGCGGCAGCCCGAAGCCGAACATAACGCCCGCTGGTTCACCGAGAATGGCTTCACCGTTTCGCGCCTCCCGCCTGATGTCTTCTTCGAAGGCGCCGGCGACGCTTTGCTCGATCGCGCCCAACCGCTGCTGTGGATGGGACATGGTTTCCGTTCCGATATTCAGGCCCAGCCTCACCTCGAGGCGCTCACTCAGATCGAAGTGCAGCCTCTGCGCCTCTGCGATCCGCGCTTCTATCATCTGGACACCTGCTTCTGCCCCTTGCAGGGCGGCTTTCTGCTGTACTATTCCGGCGCTTTCGACAAAGCCGGTGTTGCCGCCATTGAAGCGCACGTCCCTTCTTCCCAGCGGTTGGCCTTGCCCGACAGCGACGCCGTCGAGTTTGCCTGCAATGCCGTCAACATCGGGTCGAAGATCATCCTCAACCAAGCGAGCGAGTCGACCACCAGTTGGCTCTCCGAACGCAGTTTCGATGTCACGAAAACCGACCTTCACGAATTCATGAAGGCCGGCGGCGCAGCTAAATGCCTGTCTCTGCGACTGCTCGAAGACTAAATCGCAGCCGGAGAAATGCACAGGTTTTCACAGCTTTTTCCACAATGCGAAAAGATGTTATTATCGGGTTGTTTCAGCCAGAATGGCGTTATTTTTCGCAGTTGCGATGTTTGCCACGGCCCTCGTTTCGCCGCCGGTCAAACAGAAGACAGTTCCCTCGCAAAGTGCCTCAAAGAAAACCGCGCCTGTTCATCTGGTAGCCGTTCGACACTCCCGCACGAGCGCGCGTACCGCGAAATCGCGAGGCAAAAAACATCTCGCTCACGTAGCGCCTGCTCCTACTTATCAACTTCATCCCGATCCCGAGCGCTACCAGCAGATTCAGCAGGCCCTGACCGATCGCGGTTACTTTAAAGGCCAGGCGAACGGCGTCTGGGGCGACGATTCCGCCGACGCTCTGAAGCGTTTTCAAACCGATCAGAAGATGGAGCCGGACGGCAAGATTAACGCCTTGAGCCTCACCGGTCTGGGGCTCGGCCCCCGTCATGACGGCACCACCGCTTCCACCGTCCCGCTCTCGGCCACCAACGCCTCGCCTCTCGATCCACCCCTGGATGTACCCGCCGCTCCGCTGCCCTTCGACCTCTCCATCCCTCCTCCTGTGCTCAACCCGAACTAAATCCGCTCACCGAAAAGCTCCCGGGGCAACTTGGCGCTCCCGGATCTCATCTCCTAAGCCATGAGCACAACAGCCGAACAAGTCACTACTACTTTCTCTCTCGGCGGCGATCTCACGGTTCACCGCCTGGGCTTTGGCGCTATGCGTCTTACCGGCGAAGGGATCTGGGGTGAGCCCAAAAATCCCGACGAAGTCCGCCGCGTCCTCAAGCGCGCCGTTGAGTTAGGCGTCGACTTCATCGACACCGCCGATTCCTACGGTCCCGAAGTCAGCGAACGCTTCATCGGCGAAACGCTCGCGCCGTACCCCAAAGGACTCGTCATCGCCACCAAAGCCGGCCTCACGCGCCAGGGTCCCAACAAATGGCTGCCCGTGGCGCGCCCTGAATATCTCCGCCAGCAACTCGAGATGAGTCTCCGCCGCCTGCGTCTGGAGCGCATCGACCTGTTCCAACTACATCGCATCGATGCCAAGGTGCCGGTGGAAGAGTCGGTCGGCGAACTGGCCAAGTTGCAAAAGGAAGGCAAAATACGCCATATCGGCCTCTCCGAAGTGAAGCCCGCTGAAATCGATCAGGCACGAAAAACGGCCACGATCGTCAGCGTTCAAAACCGCTACAACATCAGCGATCGCGCCCACGAAGATACTCTCGCCTATTGCGAAAAGAATAACCTGGCGTTCATCCCCTGGGCACCGGTCGCTTCCGGCAAACTGGCCGCTCCCGGCGGCGCACTCGACCAGTTCGCCAAGCAGCACGGCGCAACCGTGACTCAGCTTTCCATAGCATGGCTCCTTCATCGATCGCCCGTGATGATCCCCATCCCAGGTACTTCCTCGGTAGCGCATCTGGAAGACAATATGGGCGCAGGCAAACTGAAACTGGACGACTCCGACTGGCAGAAGATCGAGCAAGCTGTCCAGTAGAAGCGCACAGGGCACAGCTGCGCGCCGCCAAGTCCTGTAGAAATCCGAAAGATGTTCACGGCGCCCACCCGCGGCACAGTCCAGCCGGCGACCGCGGAACCGATGGTTGGCAGTCCTCCTGTAAATGCGAACCAGAACCATCCCATCGCCGAACCCAGTCCGCGCGTGTGTCGACGAAAGCAAGTGCGGCGAGAGATAGCCGGACCAGACTCGACTCCGTCGCCGATCATAAAGAGCAATAAACCAACAAAGCCCCAAGCTAATGAGGGAGGCAGACCGAGGCGAGCGAGCATGAGGCGAGAACCACAGTATGGTCGCCGTCAGGGTTAGTTGCGAAGGACAAGACTGAGATCAATGGCGGTAGTTCATTCAGCGGTCCGGTACTCGTGGCGGGGTGGTTTTATTAACGCCGCCATAAATGAGCTTCATGCTGA
The DNA here is from genome assembly GCA_965277435.1 of Bryobacteraceae bacterium. Classification (GTDB taxonomy): domain Bacteria; phylum Acidobacteriota; class Terriglobia; order Bryobacterales; family Bryobacteraceae; genus Bog-105. Next base: position 2,303,095 of record OZ255821.1, read on the forward strand.
AGCCTTCCGTCACCATCTCTTCGATGATGACGGGGTGTCGGCAAGAAAATGGTCGACATCTCCATCCGAGAAAGTCGCGCTGCTGGCTGTGAATGGCTACACCAGCGCCGGGCTGATTGCCTTGAAATAGCCCTAGTACGGATCGTTTGAACCAGGGACTAGTCGTACGACCAGACCCTCTGCGATGTAAATGACTCCGTGGTCCGCCTCGGCGTTGTAGAGAGAGGACACCCCTGGCATCAACATACCAGGACGACGAGTTGGCGATCATGAAGATCGTCGCCTGACCAGGTTTTTCTACCGGCAGATCCCTGCTAGCACGTCGAGGCAAATGCGCCTACCACCCTGGCGGTGTAAACGACCGTGCGACCCTGATAGTTCGATCCCATGCTGCTCGAGCTGATTGTCGAGAACTACGCTGTCGTCGAACAAGCTCGTATCCGATTTGGTGAAGGCCTCAACGTGCTTTCCGGCGAAACCGGCAGCGGCAAATCGATCGTGGTCGATTCATTGAGCCTTCTTTTGGGCGCACGCGCCTCGGCCGAAATGATCCGCAGCGGCGAAAACAAGGCCCGCGTCTCCGGCATCTTCGCCGTCTCTACGAACTCCGAACTCACCCGCTTGCTGACCGAGTCTGGCATCGATGGCAGCGCAGACGACGAACTCATCGTCGAGCGCGAAGTAACCGCGAATGGTAAGTCGCGCGCCTTCGTCGGCAACCGCCCGGTCACCACCGCGTTCCTGCGCCAATTAGCGCCGGCTCTAGGCGACATTCATGGCCAAAATGAGCAGCAGAATTTATTCGTCGCAGCCGCGCAGCGCAACTTGCTCGACGATTACGCGCAAGCCGCCATGCTGCGCGCAAACGTCGCCGGCCTGTTTTCAGACTGGCGCGCCGCCGGCGAAAAATTGAACGAGCTCGATCGTAATGAGCAGGAGAAGCTGCGCCTGCTCGATCTCTGGAGTTTTCAGCGCAAAGAGATTGAAGAGCTGCAGCCTTGCCCCGGCGAAGACACAGAGCTCGAAACGGAGCGCAAACTTTTGCAGAACGTGACCAGGCTGCAGGAGAACGCATCAGCCGCGTTCGACGCGCTCTACGATTCGCCGGCAAGCGCCAGCACGCAAGTGCGCCAGACTCTGAAACGGATGGACGAACTCATTCGTATCGACGAAAGTCTATCCGAAACCGCAGGCATCCTCAAGCAGGCTGCCGTGCTGCTGGATGAGGCGGCCTACAGCTTGCGCGATTACCTCGGCAAGCTCGAAGGCGATCCGCAAAGGCTGGAAGACGTGGAAACGCGCCTGGCGTCGCTTGATCGCCTAAAACGCAAGTATGGCCGCACTATCGAGGATGTTTTGAGCTTCCACTCGGATGTCGTGCAAAGTATCAACGAAGTAGAAAACGCGGCCGAGTACCGGGCTGCGCTCGAAGCTAAACGCAACCACCTGGCAGACGATTACTCGCAAGCGGCCAACAGGCTGAGTGAAGTGCGCCAGGCTGCCGCCGCTCGGCTGAGTAAAGCCGCGGAAGGCGAACTCAAGAGTCTGATGATGAGCGGTACGCAATTCCGCATCTTTGTGAAACAAGGCGAATGGAGCGCCAGCGGCATCGACGAGATTGCGATTCTCGTTTCGCCGAATCGCGGGGAAGAACTGAAGCCGCTCGAAAAAATCGCCTCGGGCGGCGAGCTATCACGCATCGCGCTCGCGCTGAAAACGGCTATGGGCAGCGGCGAGCAACAGGAGAGTGTCCCAACGTTAGTGTTCGACGAAGTCGATGCCGGCGTCGGCGGAGCAGCCGCTGCCGCTGTCGGAAAACGCCTCAAGAGCCTGTCGCGGGCTAACCAGGTAATTTGCGTGACCCATCTCGCGCAGATCGCCGGATTCGCCGATCACCATTATGCTGTCTCGAAGCGCGAAAAGAAGGGCCGCATTGTCACGCAGATTGACGAACTCAGCGCGGACGAGCGGGCGCGCGAAGTGGGCCGCATGCTTTCCGGCGAACACATCACTGCTGAGGCGCTCCGCCAAGCCGAGCAGCTCATTCAAGCCGGACATAGTTCCTGACGGCAGCACTTACTTTTTCTTACTCTGGCCATGAAACACGCGCTTGACCCAGGCTTCAGGCGGGTTGATCACGAACACCAGCACCAGAATCACGAAGATGAGACCGAAAGCGATCAGGGCGATGTCCATTGCTTCCTCCAGGGTCTCACTTCCCAAAACCCAGCTGCCGTAAGATCGAGCGGGAAGTCGAACGCGCTTCGGGGATGCCAAGCAGCAGCGTGCCGCCAAAGTAAATGACGCAGTAAAGGCCGATAACCACGATCGCTAACGGCAAGGGGTGCCGCACGCCCAAAAGGATCTTCAATTCGTATCCCGGCAACGCCGCCAAGAAGGAAAGCGCCCATAACTTGGCTGTAAATGAGACTGGCAGACCAGTCGTCCCAATGGTTCGTGACAGCGAGCGCCGCAGCAACGCAAATTCAATCCAACCCGCAATCCCGGCGGACGCGGTGAGCCCCGCCACACCCCATTTGGGATCGATGCCCAGCCAGCGCGGCACTTGAAACGCAAACACCAGGCCAAGCACGGTGGTGAACGTCACCCGCACCAATGCGAAGCGCAACGGCGTCTTCGGATCCTGTATCGCATAAAACACCGACGAGTAAAGCCGTCCGAGAGAGGTCGCCAGCAAGCCCACCGCCGATCCTGCCAGCACCGACCACACGTACACTGCGTCCGAATAATAGAAATGTCCCCCCTGGTAAAGCGCCGCTACCAGAATGTCGCCAATCACCAGAAACGCAACCGCGCACGGAATGATAAAAAAAGCGATCCGGCGAAGTCCGTTCGCGAGTCGAGTGCGCAGCGTGGCGGCAACCTGCTCACGATCGCCAACCACGCTCGATAACTCCGGCAACTCGGCCGCCGAAACCGACATGCTGAATAAACTCACCGGTAGAAACGCGATAAATTGCCCATAACTCAACGCCGATATCGCGACCGGTCCCAGATAGCTCGCGATGATCTGATCGACATAGGCGCTGATCTGGATTACGCCACGGCTCACAAATACCGGACCGAAATTCCGTATCACGGTCCGTACATGCTCCGATCCCAAATCCAGCATGGGCCGGAAGGAAGGCAGGTAGCGCAGCACCGCCGGCAGTTGCACCAGGAAGGTCAAAACACTGCCTACCACGCACGCCCAGGCAAGCACTACTATCGATTGCTGTTGCGGCAGGTATCTCGCGAACAGCAGCAGTGCGCCGATCATCGTAGCGTTCATAGCCATCGGTGCGGCGTAGGAAAGGAGGAATCGGCGATGGCTGTTGAGCACGCCCAAACACCAGGCGCCCATCACGGTCACCCCCGCGGCCGGGAAAAGAATGCGCACCAGGCGAATCGTCAGCTCCCGATCAGCGCCATGGAATCCCGGGGCAATCAGGTCGATCAACAAAGGCGTTGCGAGCACTCCGATTAGGACTCCCACCGAAGCGACGCACGCCAGTATGCCGAAGACCGCGGCTGCTAAATCCTGCGCATCTTCCGTCTCGCCCTCGGCTCGCAGCTTGGCGTAGACCGTAACAAAAGCCGCCGAAAGAACGCCTTCCCCGAATAGATTGCTCAGCAGGTTGGGAATCCGGAACGCCGCTTTGAACACTCCCACTACGGATGAATTGCCGAAGTAGTGCGCAATCACTCGCTCGCGGATCAGGCCCGTGATACGGCTCAGCAGGATGCCTAAAGCTACCCGGGACGACGAGCCCATCGCTCTCGACGGCAGTGGAGCAGCGGCCCCCACTACCAGGGTGTCGGGAACCACTGCGTAGTCACCTGCAAAAGAGCTCGCCGGTATCGCCGCCGGCGTGAGTGTTCGTTTGGAAATGCGAATTCTGACTTGCAAATCAGGACTTTGCTTGAGGTTAACAATTCTCCCGAATGGGAATATAGTTGATTTGCGTCAAAGGAACAGGATGCTTTCGATGCAAGCCAGGCCAGGCCTGACCAAATATCTTCTGATTAGTAGTTTTTGCGCGAGTGTACTTTACGGCCAAGCCAGTCCCACTGCGTCACCGGAGGTTACTAAACCGCCGGCCACCCCGAATCCGGAGAAAATGGATGTTCTCAAACAGCTGAGTTCTTCTTTCGAAGAAGTCTCCCAGCGCTCCGGGCGTGCCGTAGTGCAGATTTTCGTCCGCAGTTTTGTGCCGGACAACAACAGCAACAACGGCGAATTACTCACAGCCGAAGATAGCAGCGGCTCCGGCATCATCTTGAGCCAGGATGGTTATATCTTGACGAATGCGCATGTCGTGAAGGGCGCGCACAGCGTGAAGGTGCAGCTGAATTCGCGCATGACTGTGGAAGAGCGTGAATCGAGCGGCCGGCCGGTTAGTCGGGCCCTCACCGGAACCATCATTGGTACGGATCATGATACTGATCTGGCGGTAGTTAAGATCGACCGCCAGAATTTGCCTTATCTCACTTTTGGTGACTCCGACAAATTGAAACAGGGCCAGATCGTGCTGGCGCTCGGCAATCCGCTTGGCCTCGACAATTCCGTCACGATGGGCGTCGTCAGTGCGACCTCCCGACAGATCAAGCCCGGCGATCCTCTCGTTTATATTCAGACCGACGCGCCGATAAATCCGGGCAATAGCGGCGGGCCGCTCGTCGACACCGATGGCCTGGTAGTTGGCATCAACACTCTCATCCTCACCCAATCGGGCGGCAGCGAAGGCATTGGGTTAGCCATTCCGGTGAACATCGCCCGCTCCGTTTATGAACAGCTGAAGGCGCATGGACACATACATCGCGCCCAGCTTGGCATAGTCGGACAGACCATTACGCCGGACATGGCGCAAGGGCTGAAGCTTGAAACGGATCATGGCGTGATCATTTCGGATGTCGAGCCGGATGGCCCTTCAGCGCACGGTGGCTTGCAGATTGACGATATCGTCACGGCTATGAACGGGCGCGCAATTTCGGGCCTTCATCAACTCGGCGCACGTCTCTTTCAAGTGACTCCCGGAACCAAAGTCACACTAACGGTGCAGCGTGGCGCCGGTCACGTGGATCTGCCCGTCATTACCGAGGAGCAATCCGGCGGCGAACTCGATGCGCTCGCCGACACGGTCGATCCCGTGAAGAATGTGGTGCCGCAGCTGGGCATTATTGGAATCGACATCACCAAGACCGTGCACGATCTTATGCCCGAACTCAGACGGCCGGCCGGAGTTGTGGTGGCTGCAAGAAAATCCGGTGCGCCATATTCGGGTCCGCCACTGGCGGTCGGCGACGTGATCTACTCGGTGAACCGCGAAGTTGTGAATAGCGTCGACCAGCTGAAGCAAAATCTCGCCAACATGAAAACCGGCGACGCCGCGGTGCTGCTGCTCGAACGTGACGGTCACCTGATGTACGTACCGATGCAACTCGATTGAAACAGTGGTCTCGCTCTTCGCGTGGCAAAACTTGCAGCATCGAATCGCGTAACGCTACCGTGGAAAGGATCATGAATCAAGGGCCAATCTCAAGCTTCATCAAGTATCACTACCGGCATTTCAACGCAGCCACTCTGGTCGATGCGGCCGAGGGCTACGTCAGTCATCTGCAGAACAGCGGCAAAATGTTCGTCACGCTTGCCGGCGCCATGAGTACTGCTGAGCTGGGCGTTTCGCTCGCCGAGATGATTCGGCAGGACAAAATTCACGCCATCTGTTGCACTGGAGCGAACCTCGAAGAGGATGTCTTCAATCTGGTTGCTCACGACTTCTACGAGCGCGTACCCGACTGGCGTGATTTGAAGCCGGAAGACGAACAGGCACTGCTTGAGCGCCACATGAACCGGGTCACCGACACCTGCATCCCCGAAGAAGAAGCTATGCGCCGCATCGAAGGCGTAATTCTGAAAGAGTGGACCGCCGCCGACCAAAAGGGCGAGCACTATTTTCCCCATGAATTTTTCTATCGCATTCTGCAATCAGCCGATCTGAAAAAGACTTTTCAAATCGACGCAAAAGACAGCTGGCTCTACGCTGCCATGGAACGCAATCTGCCGATCTTCGTTCCCGGCTGGGAAGATTCTACCCTAGGCAACATGTATGCCGGACACTGCATCGCAAAGGACATCAACAACGTGCATACGGTACGTACCGGCATTGAATATATGATGTCGCTCGCCGAATGGTATACGCAGACCGCGACGAATTCATCCATCGGGTTCTTCCAGATTGCGGGCGGTATTGCGGGCGACTTCCCCATCTGCGTGGTCCCGATGCTGCGCCAGGATCTCGAACGCGAAGACACTCCGCTCTGGGGCTATTTTTGCCAGATCAGCGACTCGACTACCAGCTATGGCTCCTACTCGGGCGCCATCCCGAACGAAAAAATCACCTGGGAAAAGCTCAGCATCGATACGCCCAAATTCGTGATTGAATCGGACGCGTCGATCGTCGCCCCGTTGCTCTTCGCCTACGTGTTGGGCTGGTAAAACGGCCGGAACGCCTGCTATCTTTAAAGAAAGTTGGCGGGCGAGGACACGCGCGTTCGCTGATGTTTGATCGGTGAGGTGGCAGAGTGGTCGAATGCGGCGGTCTCGAAAACCGTTGAACCTGCAAGGGTTCCGTGAGTTCGAATCTCACCCTCACCGCCAAAAGAAGGTTGTGCGTGCAAACCGTAAGCTTACGCGCCGCCTAGAAACTGGCGCAACGACGAGAACCACCATCCTATCCGCCCGCTGTCTGGGGTTCCGCCTATTGTTATAGCTCCGTCCACCCGGAGACAGCTTGGCCTGCGAGGCCGTCGCAGGCCGGGGACCGACCCGAAAGGCTACATTTTCACCCAGGCTTGTTTCTCGGAGCTCTCCGCTACCTTTGCCAGTAGAATCATCCCGTGCAGGCCATCTTCAAAGGTTGGATAGTCGATGGGAATTGACGGATCAGCGATCTTGGCGTAGAAGTTCTTGAACACCTGTTTGTGCGAATCGTCATATCCTTCGCTGTGACCCCCGGGTAAATCGGCAAACTTGGCCGCCTCCGGATAGAAGAGCGAGGCGTCTTTGATAATGACCTGGTTGGGTTCGTTCCGGTGCCCGATCCACAAGGAATCCGGCTGCTCCTGGTCCCAGGCCACTCCCGCTTTGGTCCCGAAAATTTCGAAAGCGAATTTGTTTTTCCGGCCAGCCGACATCTGGCTCACCGTGAAAGCGCCTCTCGCCTTATCGCCGAGGTGCAGCATAACCATGCCAAAATCTTCGGTGTCGATCGCGAACTCGTCCACCTCGCCTGACGGTCCTTTCTTCCCGGAAAACGTCTCGACAGATCCCTTGGGCCGCTTGCGTGTCTTATGAAAAATCGATAAATCGGCACACACCGAGGAAATCGAGAGCCCGGTCAGATGCTGGATCATATCCATCCAGTGCGACCCGATGTCGCCCATGACGCGCAATTTGCCGTTCGACTTCGCGTCGAGACGCCAGTTCCAATCAGTGTCGTAAAGCAGCCAGTCTTGCGAGTACGTACCCTGCACGATCAAGATGTCGCCTAAATCACCTCTGCGGATCATCTGCCGCACCTGCTGGAGCACCGGGTAATAGCGCAGATTGTGCTGCACGCAATTGATGGCGTTCTTCTGTTTCGCCGCGGCAACGAGTTTTTGCGCCTGGTCCACGTCCAAGGTCATAGGCTTCTCACAAAGCACAGCTTTACCCGCTTCGATGGCCGCTAGAGACATCAGGTAGTGATCCACGTTTGGCGTGCAGATATGGACCGCTTGAATGTCCTTGTTTTGCAAAACCTCGTCGAGTTTGCTGGTCGCCAGTGGAATGCCCATGCTATCGGCAAACTTTTGCGCCGTTTCCGGCCGGCTGCCGACCACGGCCGCTATCTCCACATTTCCTAACCGGCGCACATTCTCCGCATGCACCTTACCCATGAATCCCGTTCCCACAATGGCTGTTTTGATCTGTTTCATTTTGTCTTTCTTCCAGTAATGCTAGCCTTCTCCGCAAAAAGTATAGTCAACCTTGCATCCGCAGTACTGCCCGTTGAACGCAGTACTATAATCCGTATTGCACCCACTGCAACGCACGCCCTGGCTACTGAGGTACTTCGCAGCACAGCGGACTCGCTCTCTCGTGAAATCGCGCACGACGCCCCAAACCGGCTGTGCGCTCGGCCCAAGTCCGCCGAAGTTCCTCTTTCGTCCGGAGGCGCGGAGTCGCGGCCTATGCTTGCTCTATGCTTGTTCGAATCTACTGGCATAAACCGTCTCCGCCCCCTTTTCCCGACTTCGCCGTCCTGGCGCTTGTTCTGGCGTCCTTGCTAGCTCCTTCGGCTGTTTTGGCCTTCACCATTACGCTTTGGACGCTGGCTGTTGAATTTCGCTGGACCAGCGTGTCTCTTATGCCGGACGGTATGTTCGCTCGCTGGCAATTCTGGCTGGCCGGTTCCGCTGCTCTGAGTGCAGCGGCGTGGTTGCTTGAGCGCTGTTCCCGGGGCACTAAGACCGGCAACCGGATCGAAATGCCGGCTGATTGTGAATCCCCCGTGAATTCAGAACGGGCTATGAGAGCAGTTTCCTAAATTCACACTAATCCTCAAAATTACGTATAGATTTTTGGAGTGGATCGCCACTTCCAGAGTTGTACCTCGAATGGATTGTGCTGGTTCCGGCGAAGGAACTTTCGGCCAGCTAAGTGCATCGAAAGGAGCGTAGGTTGGGAAACATGCCCGAGACTAGAACGACCGCAGTTGCGATTACAACAGAATCTCCCAAGGTGGCAGCGGAGCTTCTGCACTCTACCGGTACGGTGTTAAGCCGCGCAGGTACTTGGGCCACCGACACTGCTCAGGAGTTTGGGGCGCTCGTTGCCGCTCTGATGGGACCAGCCGTTTTATCTGGTTATGCTTTGGCGGCCTGGGCGCTTGCGGCCAATCTCGGCTGGACCGATAGTTTCCTGTTTAATGCCGGTCCGCTATCGAACTGGTTAATTTGGTTAGCCATTGCGGTAAGTGTGAACTTAGCGGCTAGTATCCTGCGCCGGCGTACTCGCCAGCACCGGTAGGGATCTTTTGGTATTGGGCCCGGGCGGGTTCTGGACCCCGCTCTCCTTTGTTATTCTCGATTTGAGGAAGTTCGCCGCCCGATGTCTTTCAGTTCGCGTTCCTACGTGAATCGGTATGCCCCTTCGAACCGTTTCCCACCGGGGGTGAGATGGCTGCTCATCGCCACCAGCGCCATCTCGGTACTGGAATTCATCCTTGGTTCTAGCCGGGCCGGTTCCTGGCTTTTTCACGCGCTCGCTTTAGTACCCTCTGAAGTCGTTCAAAACTTTGCCATCTGGGAAATCGCAACTTACGTATTTCTGCACGCGGGAATCACTAACGTGCTCTGGAATATGCTGGCGCTCTGGATGTTTGGAGCGGAACTGGAGAGAACCTGGGGCACCCGCCGTTTTGTGACGTTCTATTTTGCCTGCAGTGTGATCGCGGCGCTGACGGTGATTATCGCTGCCTACCTTTTCGGAGGCACCCATTTCCCTACTGTCGGCTCTTCCGGCCCGATCTATGGTTTACTGGTCGCTTTCGGCGTCCTATTTCCCGACCAGACGATTCTCTTTGGCTTCCTCATCCCGATTAAAACCAAATACTTCGTGATGATTATCGGGGGCGTGATTTTTCTGCAGTCTTACATGGCCATCTCGGGGGGCGCTGGCGCGGTTTCGGTATTTGCCAGCCTGGGTGGCCTGGTCGGCGGCTATCTCCTGCTACGCGGCCAATCCCTGCAAACCCGGGTGCGCAACCCGCTCGTGTCTGGCTACAAAGACTGGAAGCTGCGCCGCGCCAAGAAGAAATTTGAAGTGTATCTGCGGAGGAAGGACTCGCGGCGCGGTCCATGGGTACATTGATCCCATATTTTCAAACCCCGGGTACACTAAACCCGGCCGGTGTTCGTCTGTTCCACAAAGACAGTTATTCATGAAAAGCAAGCACAGGCCGCGATCCCGCGCCACCAGACAAAAGAGGAACTTCAGCGGACTTAGGCGCGGATCGCGAGTCCGTTGTGCGCGCGAGTTTCTGAGTGGACTGTTTGTTTGCGTCGGCCTGTTGAGCCTTCCCCTATTCGCGCCTGCCCAGGAAGGTCCGCAAACGCAGAACAACGATTCGGTGGCGAAGCCGAAGAAGCCGGCGACCGATACGGATGCGCCCGACAAGCCGCCGATCCCCTCCGAATATAAGAAATCGAAAGAAGCTCCCGCCGATACTCCGACGTTCCGCTCGAACGCCACGACGGTAAACGTCGACGTTTCGGTGCTCGACGACAAGAATCACTTCATTCCACGTCTAGCCCCCAACTACTTCCGCATTCTGGAAGACGGCGTTCCTCAACAAATCAGCCAATCGGGCCAGAGTGAGGCTCCCATGACGATCTGCATGCTGATCGAGTTCAGCGGACGATTTCAGCAATTCTGGAGTTACGGATGGTACGAAACGCTGCAGGCCTCCTATACTTTCCTGCAGACGCTGAAACCCGACGATAATGTGGCAGTCGTAGCATACGATCTGCGTTCGACGATTCTTTCTGACTTTTCTCCGGATAAGCGCAAAGCCGAAGAAGCAATGTCCCGTTTGCGCATTCCCGGCTTCAGCGAGTCGAACGTGTTCGACGCATTGACCGACATGGCCGATCGAATGTCGGGCATCGAAGGCCGCAAAGCCATCCTTCTGTTAGGTACTGGTCTCGATACCTTTAGCAAAATTACTTTCGATACCGCGCGCAAGTCGCTGCAGGAATCCGGCGTACCGATTTACACGATCAGCATTCTGCAGATCGCCCGCATGGCGCTCGAAGGCCAAGGCGGCATGGGTGCTCAAATTCAAAACATGGATTTTCTGCAGGCCGACAATGAAATGCGCACCTTCTCCAAAGAAAGCGGCGGGTTGAGTTTCTTTCCGCGTTTTGTCGGTGAATACCCGCAAGTATTCAATCAGATTGAAAGGGCGTTACGGGACCAGTACTCGTTTGCCTACCATCCAACCAATGTGGCCAAAGACGGCAAATTCCGGCACATCAAAGTGGAACTGATCAATCCCGAGACGAATGAGCCGCTGCGCTTGAAGAATGAAAAAGGCAAGCCAATGAAGTATCAGATCGTTGCCAAGGCCGGCTACAAAGCGCCGCGCGAAATCGAGTAGGCAAAGCAAGCACAGGCCGCGATGCCGCGCCACTAGACGAAAGAGGAACTTCAGCGGACTTGGGCCGAGCGCACAAGCCGGTTTGGGGCGTCGTGCGAGATTTCACGAGAGGGCGAGTCCGTTGTGCGCGTGTTCCTCAAAAGACCTTTCCCAACCAGCCCCCTTCTGTCAAGCACTAGATCTTTTGCGCTTTGAGTCGGATAGCAACTCGTTGACAGGTTGGCCGGTGGTCTGTTACCGTCGCTGAGTCTTTAATGCGATCTGCTCTCCCTCCTCGCGCTTCCACTCAGGCGACCATCTTACTCGTAGACGATAACGCCGACGGAATCATGGCCCGGCGTTCTGTTTTAGAGGAGTTGGGCTATATCGTGGTTCCGGCCCGCTGTGGCTCGGAGGCACTGAAGCTTACTGAAAAACAGAGCTTTGATTTAATCATCACGGATTACCGAATGTCGCCGGTGGACGGCCTGGAATTGATTCGAAAATTACGCGAGGCACAATTCACGAAACCGATTATTTTGCTGACCGGGTTTGCGGAAAATCTGGGTTTGCGGGCTGAGTCGACTGGGGCGGATGCCGTGATTCAGAAGAGCGCGAACGAGATCGTGACGCTCGTTCGCTACACGAAGAGATTCTTAAATGCGCCGCGCAAACCCACGTCTTCCCAGGCAGGACGCCCTTTGCGCCGCGCCCAATCGAAGTAACCATTCCTTTTCATTCCTCTATATTGGGGTGCATGGCCCGCTTCCGGTTGTTACCGGTTATCTGTTTGTTCAATCTTTGTTTGGCACTTGCGCTGCAGGCCGCAGCGCCAGTGCATCGTCGTTCTACGAATCAAGCAGTGATCGTTTCCCCACTGCTTCGTTCGCTTTCGCTGCGCGATCGCATTGCTCAACTCATCATCGTGCGCGGCTACGGCGACTATCCACCCAGCGAGAGCCGCGAATACCAGCGCTTCACGCACTGGATAAAAGATTCTCACGTCGGCGGCTTCATTGTGGCCGGGCGTATTCGTCACGGGGATGTGATTCCGGCGCAGCCGTTCGAAATGGCTGCTTTCGTCAATCACATGCAGCGTCTCGCCAGGACACCTTTATTGGTTGGCTCCGATTTCGAACGCGGCGCATCCATGCGAGTGGCCCAAACCGCTCGGTTTCCGTATCTGATGGCATTTGGCGCAGCGCGCGATATCAGCGCGATCCGCCAGCTCGGCGCTGCCACGGCTCATGAAGCCCGGGCGCTGGGCGTCACCTGGGCCTTTGCTCCAGATGCGGACGTCAACAACAACCCGGATAATCCAATCATCAATACCCGTTCGTTCGGTGAAGACCCGCAGGCGGTCGCCGAGGATGTCGCCGCATTTATCGACGGCGCCCATGCGGATCCTGGTAGCTATGTCTTGCTCAGCGCGAAACATTTTCCGGGCCACGGCGACACTTCGAAGGACACTCACATGCAGCTCGCCCGGGTCGACAAGCCCCTTGATCGCCTCGAATCTGTCGAGTTAGTCCCGTTTCGCGCTGCCATCGCGCACAATGTCGATTCGATCATGACCGGGCATCTCGCCGTCCCAGCTTTCGAACCGGCGCAAATTCCCGCCACGGTCTCTTCTAATATTCTGACTAATTTGCTGCGCAACGAACTTGGATTTAAGGGCCTGGTTGTCACCGATGCTCTAGACATGAAAGGTGTCACGTCGCTGTTCTCACAAGGCGAGATTGCCGTACGAACGCTCGAAGCCGGCGCTGACGTTTTGCTCATGCCCGAAGATCCCGACACGTGCATCCGCGCCGTGCTGGCAGCAGTGAAGAGCGGACGGCTCACGCAACAGCGCATCAACGCCAGCGCGCAGAAGGTATTAGCCGCGAAACAGCGGACAGGCCTGTTTCGGAATCGTTTCGTCAATCTGGATCACATCACCGACGATCTCGACGAGTCCAAGCTGGATATCCTCGCGCAGAATGTGGCCGATAAAGCGTTCACGCTGGTTAAAGATGAGAAACACCTTTTTCCGATAGCCTCGCCCGATGGCGCGTGCCTGGTGGTGATGAGCGAAGGCGAGTTCTCCAGCCGCGGTGAAACGCTGGTGAATGCGCTGCACGCCGCCAACGTGTCGATGAACGTGTATGTCATCCACGCGAGCATGCCCGACTCTCTCCTGAATAATTTCGCCACAGACATCGCTCGCTGCAAACAGGTCTACGTGGCCGCCTTCATTACGGTGGGGGCCAATCGCGGCAATGTCAACCTGCAGGGTGGTCTGGCTGGCTTCCTCAAGACGATTGTGGCCGGCCCCACGCCCGTCGCCCTCATCTCCTTTGGAAGTCCTTATCTGCTTCGCGATTTCCCCAACGTGGCCGCCTATGCCGCCACCTTCAGTGTGGCCGCCACGTCCGAAGTGACCGCCGCGCGCGCGCTTCTCGGCAGCATCGCGATCAGCGGGAAATTACCGGTATCGATTCCGCCCTTAGCCAAAATCGGCGACGGTCTGGATGTACCACCTAAACCCACGACCGCATCTAATGGACCGGAATGATACAGATAACCTGGCTTGGACACTCTGCTTTCGAATTCAAATTTGAATCCGGCGAAATCCTTTTACTCGATCCCTGGCTCGAAGGCAATCCTGCCTACCCGAAAGATCACAAGGTGGAAAAAGTCGACGCGATCGCCCTTTCACACGCTCACATAGACCATGCCAATGATGTATTGCCGCTGGCGAAGAAGTTCCAACCCAAGATCGTGGCAATTTTCGAGACGACCTCCTGGTTGGAAAGTAAGGGTGCGAAGAACACGATTGGCATGAATAAAGGCGGCACCGTGGATCTCGGGTTCGTCAAGCTGACCATGACACATGCCCTCCATAGCAACTCAATCAAAGATGGGGATCAGACAATTTACGGGGGAGAAGCCGCCGGCTTCGTAATCACTTTAAAAGATGGGCGCTCCGCGTATTTTGCCGGCGATACGGCCCTCTTCTCCGATATTGAATTGCTGGCCCACACCCATAAGCCGGAGCTGGCATTTCTACCCATCGGCGACCATTTCACGATGGGTCCGCACGACGCCGCGCACGCTGCCCGATTCGCAAAGGTGAAGAAGGTGATCCCAATGCACTACGGCACTTTCCCCGTTTTGACGGGTACGCCCGAGCACCTTGCGGAAAAACTGCAGAAAGATGGAATAGAAGTTTGGACACTCACACCCGGCAAGCCGGTTCAGTGGTAATCGCTGCTCCTAATAATGCTGGCCTAATAATGTTGCACGACGACCTGGCTGAAGCCGGTCTTGCGCAACGAATCCCGGGTGCTGGACAATTCACCGGCATCCCGGATGGGCCCGACAATCACCCGGTACAAATTCGAGTCACCTGGTTTGGCCACTGCATGCGCGTGAAAACCCTTTTTCCGCAACACGGCCGCTACTGCCATGGCGTGATCGTGAAGGACTGCCGCTACCTGTAAGAACTCCTGGCCGCCTTGTGGCGCGAACTCATCATTCCTGGCCGACTTCTCCACAGTTGCTGCCTGCTTCGGCTTACGCGCTCCCAGAAGATTGCTCGACGTACTCTTGCCGGCCGGAGACACGGTCGCTCCTTCTTCGGCTGAAACCGAGTGCGTCTCACCCACCTGCGAAGTGGCGGTGTTGCTGTCCGCAGGCGCGCCCGCCGGAGCGGCATCCGGAGTGGCAGACGCCACTGTGTTCACTTTCTTGCCACTCGAACCGCGGCCCACCATATATCCGCCAGTGAAGGCAATCCCCAGCAAAGCCACGCCTACAAAGAAGACCGCTATCAGCTGTTTGTTCCCCAGCAGGATCTCTGTTTCGCGCTCGCTGCTTTGCAACATTTCTACTTTGAATTGTACTGAATATTTCGGGCAATGTATCGGGCAGCCTCCGAGTTACCCTACTTATAAGCCATGTGTTTTTCAAAGAGGTTTCCGCTGACCGGCGGATTGATCTTGCTGGCTGCAGCTTTGCTACAGGCTGCGGCTGCACTGCCCGGAATGCCGCCCGTACTCGACACTGGAAACGTCTACTCGGCCGATGCGCCCGGTCTGCTGAGCCCCGCCGTCAAGAATTTTCCCTACCGCGTTTACGTTCCAAACTCTAAGAGCGATACGGTCGACATCATCGATCCCGCCAGCTACAAAGTCATCGGTCATTTCGCGCTGCCGAAACATGCGAAAGGCTTGCTCGAGCCCCAGCATGTGGTTCCATCGTGGGATCTGAAAACGCTGTGGGTCGCGCAGGACTTGGGCGATCAGCTCACCATGATCGATCCGGCAACAGGCAAAGAAGGCAAGACAGTGCATGTTGACGATCCGTACAACATGTATTACACGCCTGACGGCAAGTACGCCGTAGTAATGGCCGAACGCGAAAAGCGCGTCGACTTTCGCGACGCTAAGACCATGGAAGTCGTTAACCGGGTGCCGGTCAACTGCGAAGGCGTCAATCACGCCGACTTCACGCCCGACGGCCGTTACATGATTGCCACCTGCGAGTTCTCGAGCGAACTGCTCAAGATCGATGTTGCCGCGCAAAAAGTTGTCAGCCGCTTGAAACTCGAGCCGAAGGGCATGCCGCAGGATTGCCGCTTGTCGCCCGATGGCAAAGTCTTCTATGTGGCAAATATGGATTCGAACGGCGTACACGTGATCGACGCCGCCACATTCAAGCAACTCGAATTCATCAAAACCGGCAAGGGGACGCATGGCGAGTATTTCAGCCGGGATGCCAAGTACATGTACATCTCGAACCGGGGCGAAGGGAGCATTTCGCTGCTCGATTGCGCGAGCCGCAAGCTCGTCGCGAAATGGAAGATTCCCGGCGGCGGCAGCCCCGATATGGGAGGCGTCTCACCGGATGGCAAGGCGCTGTGGCTCTCTGGCCGCTATAACAGCGAAGTTTATGTGTTCGACACGTCGAATGGCAGGCTGCTGGCGCGCATCCCGGTCGGCAAAGGACCGCACGGTCTCTGCGTCTATCCGCAACCGGGGCGCTACTCGCTCGGCCATACCGGCAACATGCGTTAGGCGAGCGAAGTGGCAGATCCAGCAGCACCTGAACCATGGCTGAGAGGTCCGTTGGAGGGCGTGCATCCGCTCGTGATGCCGGTCTTCTTCAGCTTTGCGCAAGGGCGCGAGGACTTGGCGAAGCACACTGCTGGCTTTTCCGATGAAGCGGTCTGGAAGCAATTCGGCCGCACGTCGCTCGGCTTTCACCTGAAGCATATCGGCGGCAGCGTCGGTCGTTTGATGACGTATCTGGTAGGCGGGCAACTCACGCGCCAACAGCTGAAAGCGCTGTTCGATGAGTCACAGCCGGATCAGAGTCTGCCCGATTTGCTCGCTGCCATTCACCTCCAGTTTTCGGCCGCGGAAGAGCAACTGCGCAAGCTCGATCCGGCTACGCTGTACGACCCGCGGACGGTAGGCCGCCAGGCACTTCCCACAACTGTACTTGGCCTGCTTGTTCATCTGTGTGAACACACCCAGCGGCATCTCGGCCAGGCGATTCTACTCGCAACATTGCTCCGGTAATGACTGCCTCGCTCGATCTAAAATAGAGCATGGCCGCAACCGCCACACCACCAATCACTGTTGAACAGTTCCTTAACTTCGAAGCACCGGATGGCTATCGCTCTGAACTCATTGCTGGAGAAATCATATTGTCACCCGATCCGAAGCCGCTTCACCATGACATTGTGGAGAACATCTTCGAACTCCTGAAGAAGGCAGTGGGCTGGCAATACAAGGTCGGTACCCGGGTCAACATGAATATGAGCGCACTCTTCTCCATGCCGTCGCCGGATGTCTTCGTTGTCTCTCGTGACGTGTGGCGGCGTGCTCGTGAAGGCAGTTACTATCCGCAGGGCAGTCCTTTGCTGGCAGTAGAAGTGGTTTCCCCTTCGAACCGTCCAGTGAACGTGAAAAAGAAAACGGAGCTATACCTGAGCGCCGGCACCCTGGCGGTTTGGAATGTGTATCCCGTCGAGCGACGCGTCATGGTGTTTACCCAGGAGACTGAAGAAGAGTGGAAGCCAGGACAGCGTCACGCGTTAACGTTCCCCGAAATCGAACTAGACGCAGCCGACTTCTTTCGGCTTGACTAGCACTCAGCAGACCCAAGGATTGTGAGAGTTCTAAAATAGGTCCAATGGCGACTGAGCCCCTTCCCCGATTCACGCTCGAGCAATACCTGGCACTGGAACGCCAGGAGGAAGGCAAGAGTGAATACCACAATGGGGAGATTTTCTCCATGTCGGGCGGCACTGAGCTGCATGCCAGACTTTCTTTTCGAATTGCTCATTTGCTCGAACTCTATCTGAAGGGGATGTGTCGGGTCTATGGAAGCGATTTGAAAATCTACCTCGAAAAGCAAGATCTATGCGTCTATCCTGACGCTATGGCAATCTGTGGCGAACCGGAATTCCTTGACCAGCGGAACGATGTCATTAAGAACCCGTCGTTGATCGTCGAAGTTCTCTCACCCTCCACAGCATCCTACGACAAAGCCCGCAAGTCGATTTATTACCGGGATCTGCCTTCCCTGCAGCACTGCTTACTCATCGAGCAAGACCAGGTGTACGTGGAGCATTCCGCCCGGCACGAGAACGGAACCTGGCTTCTGAACTCCCACACTAGTTTGGATCGAACCATTACGCTTTCTGGGTTATCAGTGAGCATTCCGGTGTCGGAAATTTATACAGGAATTCTGAGGCAGTAACTCTGCCGAGCCCTCAGTCACAGCCCACGCAAATTCCGTAAAGATTCATACAACCTCAACCGGTTGAGATACTTAACGCCTTCTAATCGCTCCATCATAGGCCGCTCCCCTGCAAAGCGCCCCGCCGGCACCCGGTACTTTCAGGCAACGCCCAATGAGTACGGAACGAATCAGCAAGTTTCAACCGGATCGCACGTTGTACCTGCGCGGCTTTACGGGTTTTGGGGCCGCGGCGTCGCTGTACGATGCCAGTCCCACCGGTTTCAAAGTCAGCGGCGTGTTTCGCGATCAGGCAGACTTCGCCGTGCTCGTGGTCTACGACGCGGATAACATCTACGAGCACTACACAGTGAAATACCTGCCCGACTTCAACCTGTCCGGACTGGTACTTAACTTCAGCCTGAACTACCAGAATCTACAGCCGATCGACTCCGCCAAATATAGCTGGATCGACTGGGCGCAAATGGATCTGGTGCGCACCACCGGCGAGCCGGTGAAGGTGCAGCTGTGGGATTATGCAACGCTCGCGTCCGGCACTTACTCGGTGGCGCAGGGCACTTATACGCTCTCGGCCGCAAATGGCTGCACCGTATATGACCGGCTCACACTATTTGTCAATAATGCGAGTTTTGATTTCTTCGCAGCTGGCGGCGAATCCGCCGCGTACGTGGCACAGACCTTCGCCAACAGTATCAATAGCTATAACTGGTCGACATTCACCAACAGCAGCATCGCGGTATTGGCCTCGGCCGATACCAGCGGCCACCTTACTCTGAAGAACGCTCGCACGGGTCTCGTCGACGTAAACGGGACCACGGTTACCTGGAAGCAAGGAATGAAATTTCCCGGCATCGCGGCCGGATCGGTCATTTACTTAAATGGTTCCGCCTTCACGATCGCCGCCGTGACCAGTCCAACGACCCTTTCTCTTACTTCTCCAGCACCCGTGCAGTCAAGCATTCCGTACTTGGCTGAATATGGTGGAGTCGATGGTAATGATGTACAGGTCTACATGGTGGTGAGACCGGGCAACCAGACGCTCGCCGTCGACAATCCGGTGCTGCAATTTACGGGCGGCAACTCGGACAACGTCACCTGGAACATTTCGCTCGATTTCACCGCGCTGGGCGTCGTTCAGATCCGGCAGGCGTGGCTTACGTTTGCCCCGCAACTGGCGTCGGGCGCTACTTATTCAGATAAGGAATGGACAGCGGCTTTCAGTAATTGGACCCTCATCGATCCCAACGGCATTCAAGCGCTGCCATGCGCCGGTCCAGGTAGTGTGCGTGTTGGTAACGGCGACCAAAGCTGTCAATACACAGGAACGGGGTGGCAAACTCTAGCGGCTAACAACTACTGGCGCGGTTTCGCTCGGGAGACCGCCAATCCAGGCGATAGCGTAACAATCACCTACACGAGCACCCAACTGCACGATCTGTATCTAGGCACATCGCTGTTCAACAATCGCGGCATAGTGAGCGTGAGCCTGGATGGGGACGGCGCCACCACTCTCGATTGCTTCCTGAACGTGAGCTCCGAAGTGGTGACGCGACGGCTGCTGCGGAAGGCCGTTGCCGCCGGAACACATACTGTTTCGATAACCCTTCTCGCGAACAATCACCAGGCGCAGAATCCGCCGCTTCCGGCGCCGCAATGGGACGTCAATTCTTTGGGTTTTCAGTTCGTATTTGATTACCTCGAAGCGGCTGTCGCTTCCGATATCCCCGATTCGGTTGTGACCTATAGCAACGTAAGTGCGGCGCTCGATTTCGATACCGATGCAACGTACAAAGTGAGCCCCCAGCGTCTCCTTTGGCACCTGCAAAAACTCGGCCTCAACGGGCAGATGAACGAATACGTCGGTGTGTATTGGTGGAATCAACGTAAGCGCATTAACGGCATATGGAACTCAGCAGTCGTTATGTTCAGCGGCACGTGGGCAGCCGGCGATTCCGCCACGATTACGATCGGCGCCTTCCCCATCCTCAAAGCCGTCACGCAATGGGACACGCTTGACACGATTGCAGCGCACTTCGTTTATTACATCAACGCTTCGAGTGTCTCGATGTGGGCCGAAAAAACCGGTCCCGGTCAATTGACGATTCACGTCCGCACGCCGAATTATCACGACACGCTGGCGGTCAGTGGCGTGTCCACTGCAGGACAGATTTCGAAAACCGGCAGCCTCGATCCCGGCAAGGATGGCGTCTGGCAAATCGACACCAGCACTCCCGCGCCGCTCAATTTCGCCGTTACGAATTGGCATGCCGATCTTTTTCAGGCGGTCAAAGCGGCCGGCATGCTCATTACGACAGCGTTCTCGATGGAGTTAGTCAATCCGCCCGACGATGACGTCGCCGGAAACATCTGGACAGCCCGCTTTGCCGATAACACCCCCGTTACTACCCAAACCGATTTCAACGGCATCTACTCGTCGCAATGCGCCCCCATCGGCAATGTCACGAACTACCAGAAAGCCGTGTATGTTCAAATGGCAGGGCTACAGAGTGCAGCCGGCCTCATTCCCTGGCTGCAGTTCGGCGAATTCGTCTGGTGGTACTTCAGCTCGAAGCAGAATGTGCCGGTGGGGTATGCCGCTTATTCGACACCGATCTCAGTCGGCGTGCAGAATCCGCATGGATTTCACACCGGCGATCGTGTGATCGTTTCGGGCGTGCAGGGCATGACGGGCGCCAACGGCACCTGGCACGTCACAGTGACCGACCCGACGCACTTTACGCTGGATGGATCCGCTGCAAATGGCGACTGGACCCCCGGTTCGGGAACTGTCTCGGGCGGCTCGATGGGCTATTACGATCCTGTAACCACGGCTGCCGCACAAGCCGCACTGGGCCGTTCGCTCTATGCTTTCACCTGCCAGGACGATGACCCTACCGTTAATAACGGCGCTGACGCGAACTTCCTGGCTGCGCAATTAAAAGCTCATGTGGATGCAATCCGGGAAGCAGTCCTCACTGCCTATTCGAATGCGCAGTTCGAACTTCTTTATCCGAACGACGTCAACAATCCCACCTGTTACGTGAACGCGCAGAACCAATATCCGCAAGGGGGGCGGATGAATGCAACGGTCAATCTGCCGGCCGCCTGGAAGACCAAAAACGGAAGCGGGCTCGATCGTTTTAAAGTAGAGGCTCTGAGCTGGGGCGCCACTTACCTCAACATGGACCTGGCGATGGAAGCTGTCACTTTCGCGTTCACGGGCGCGCTATCCTGGCCGCTCGCCGACATCGCCTACCTGGTCCCCTGGTTCAACGGAACATGTCCCTGGAAATCAGAATTCCAATCCGCCTCCCAACTCGGTTTGGGGCTGATCAACTTCTGGGCCTACGATCATCTCGCCCTGATGTCGTGGCCGATCCCGTTTCCCAGCCCGGTGAACCGGTCTCTCTTTCTGGGCTGAGTTACAGCTCGCTGATCGTTACCACTTTCAGCGTGTCGCCTTGGATCTCGCCGTCCACCACGACTTTTAGATCGTCCTTGTCCGGGGTGTCTTTGAGCAGTTGTTTAATCTTGGCATTCCCGGAATCGTCCAGCCGGAAGTACTTTTTGTCGTTAGTAATCAGGCCGTATGCTCCGCGATCATACTTCTTCATCAGAGAACAATTGTGATTGTTCCTGAGAGTGGCCTCGCGCCCGTCCTTCACCATCGGTTTGGCGCAATTCCAATCAACCACTACGCCTTGTATTTCGTCTGCCTGGACCATCCCGGCAAGGCCGAGCGCCAGGCCGCCCATCCAAATTGTTTTGATCAACGTTTTTTTGAGCAACTCTCCTCCTTCGGCGCTCGCGCGCTAAGCACTTAGACTCCGAAGAGTACCTGAAAGAAACGAAAATCCTTTTGGCTTTCCGTGCTGGGCAGGAATGAGAGAATAATTAGGAACCTTACTAATTTTCTTTGAATCGAACTGCTGTGTTGAAGAGTCGCCGTGAATCTTTCTATCGTGATCACCTCCACGAGGACGGCGGCAAGTGCCCTGACTATGACCTGCTTTCGGTTCAGATTGCCGTCAATCTGGCGCTGACTTACGACTTGCTGCAGAACCAGCTGAGCCGCGCCGCAGCTAGCCATGGTCTTTCGAAGTCCACTCTGAACATTCTTCTGATACTCCGGCATGGGCCAAACACCGGCATGCAACTGCACGATCTGGGAGAGTTGCTGTTGGTGAGCCGCGCCAACATTACCGGTTTGATCGATCATTTGGAGAGTAAAAGCTATGTGAAGCGGGTGGTCGATACCGCAGACCGGCGTGCCCGCTACGCCCGCATTACTAAGAAAGGGGAAACCCTGCTCGACGAATACATGCCCATCCATTACCGGCACATCCGCGCACTTCTGCAAGACATTTCGGCCGAGGAAAAAGTGAGCTTGCTTGAGCTCCTGCAAAAATCGCGTGAAAGCATTTCGGTGAATACGCAAGGCGGCGAAGCGGTGGACAAGGTAGCCTAAGCAGAGCCCGACACTTAGGGATAAACGATATGGCAGACGATCAACAATCACAGGCTGTTCAGGAGCGAAGTCCAGGTCAGGACCAGCCCGATCAGGACTCGAAAGGCGAGGGCCAGGATCAGAAGCAGGGTGGGGGCCAGGATCAAAAGCAGGGCCAGGAGAAAAAGCAGGATAGTGGCAAAAGCGACAGCAAGCCTGCCGACAAGAAAAAACCGCAGGATCCGCGGCGCAAACGGACCATTCGTCTGATCGCTCTGGCTGTATTGGTGGTGGCCTTGATCGCCGCGATTCCCATCTGGGCCTACTATTCCGTCCGCGAGTCAACTGACGATGCGCAGGTGGACGGCCACGTGGTTCCGATCAGCCCCCGTATCACGGGCACTATCCTTACTGTTCTGGTGAACGACAACCAGCCGGTGAGGGCAGGGCAGGAACTGGTGCGCCTCGACCCGGCCGATTATCAGGTCGCGCAGGCTCAGGCCGAAGCAAATCTAGCCAACGCCTTGGCCACTACCAGTGAGTCGCGGGTGAATGTGCCCGTTACCAATATCAACACACGTTCGCAAGTCAGCACCAGCACCACGCAGGTCGATAGCGGCCGAGCCGGTCTTGCCGCTGCCCAACAAGCCGTCAATGCCGCGCGCGCTCGTATCAACACCGCGAACTCTTCTCTCGCCCAAGCGCAGGCGAACGCTATTCGCAGCCGCAAAGATCTGGAGCGCTATAAGGATCTGGTGTCGAAGGACGAGATCTCCAAGCAGGAGTACGATACTGCGGTAGCCACCGCGACTGCCAATGACGCTCAAGTCAGTTCTGCCCAGGCTTCGATCAGTGAAGCGCAGCACATGCTCGATCAATCCGTCGCGCAAGTGGGCCAATCCAGAGCCAGTCTCGCCAGCGCGCTCGTGCAGCAGCAGCAGAGCCGCGAGGTTCGTCCGAAACAGGTCGCGGTTAGCGAGGCGCGCTACGCATCTGCGCAAGCCCAGGTAAAGCAAAGCGAGGCCAGTCTCAATCAGGCCAAGTTGAATATGGGCTACACAGTACTGCGTGCTCCAGTCGATGGCATCGTCAGCCGCAAGAACGCTGAACCTGGGATGCAAGTTTCGCCCGGCCAGCAGATCATGGCCTTAGTTCCGCTCGATGACATCTGGGTTACTGCCAATTTCAAAGAGACGCAACTCAAAAAAATGCGCGTTGGCCAGAAGGTGGAAGTGTCGGTGGATACCTATGGAAGCAGTCACAGATTCCTCGGCCACGTCGATAGCATTGCGGCTGCCTCCGGGGCCCGATTTAGCGTACTGCCGCCCGAGAACGCCACGGGCAACTTCGTGAAAGTCGTGCAGCGCGTACCCGTTAAGCTGGTTCTCGAACCCGGTGAAAACCGTGAGCACATTCTTCTACCCGGTATGTCGGTCGTGCCGACCGTGATGCTGAACAGCGGCACGGGCAACGCCTACTAGCCTTTGAAATCAGGCAAGAGCTTGATTCAGGTCCCACAAGATATCGTCTAGGTCTTCGAGCCCGATGGAGAGGCGAATGAGTTCGGGCGAAACACCGGCAGCTTCCTGTTCAGCAAGGCCAAGCTGCTGATGCGTAGTTGAGGCCGGGTGAATGACCAGGCTGCGCGCGTCTCCCACATTTGCCAGATGCGAAAAAAGCTTCAGCCTGTTGATAAATTGCTTGCCGGCTTCGAAACCGTTCTTCAAGCCGAATGAGAATACTGCGCCCGCGCCTTTAGGCGTGTATTTCAGCGCGAGCGAATGATACGGGCTCGAAGCCAACGAGGCATATTTCACCCACGAGACAGACGGATGCTTTTCCAGATGTTGGGCAACAGCAGCGGCGTTCTGCAGATGACGATCCATCCGCATGCCGAGTGTCTCGACGCCTTGCAGGAACAGAAACGCATTGAAGGGACTGACGCAGGGGCCGATGTCGCGCAGTCCTTCTACACGCGCCTTAATGATGAAGCTGATTTTGCCAAAGGTGTCCCAGAACTTGAGGCCGTGATAAGCGGGAGAGGGTTCGGTGAACTGCGAAAACTGGCCGTTATTCCAGGGGAAGTTGCCGCTATCGACGATCATGCCGCCGATCGACGTACCATGGCCTCCGATAAATTTCGTCAGCGAATGAAGAACGATATCGGCGCCGTGCTCGATGGGGCGAGTCACGTACGGCGTGGCGAAGGTGTTGTCGATCACGAGCGGGATATTGTGCTCGTGCGCGATCTTTGAAACCGCTTCGATATCGAGCACATTGCTGCGTGGGTTGCTGATCGTTTCTGCGTAGAGCAGTTTTGTTTTCGCTGTAATGGCCTTGCGGAAGTTTTCCGGGTCGTCGGGCTCGACAAAGGAGAAGTCGTATCCCAGGCGGCGCATGGTCACGTCGAACTGCGTGTATGTGCCGCCGTACAGAGTGCTGGCCGAAACAATGTGATCGCCCGGCGCGGCTAGAGTCGTGATCGCCAGAAACTGCGCAGCCTGGCCGCTGGCCAGTGCGAGCGCCGCGACACCGCCTTCTAATGACGCTACACGCTCTTCGAGAACGGCCGTCGTGGGATTCATGATCCGCGTATAAATGTTGCCGAACTCCTGCAAGCCAAAGAGGCGCGCGGCGTGATCGGAATCTTCAAAGGTGAACGATGTTGTCTGGTAGATCGGTACGGCGCGGGCATGCGTCGCGGGGTCGGGATCATAGCCCGCATGTAGAGCGCGCGTGTTGAAGCCGAGAGGACGATCGAGGTCTTTGAGGGCCATAAGCACCCAGTATAGATGCGATGTCTATCGGGAATGAGGTCTTGCTAAGCGGCCTGCGAACAAGTTGAGCACACTAAGACTAAGTCCAACGACCAGGCAAATCCAGGCGAACCAGTCGCCATGCCGGGTATAAAACGTGGTGCTACTAATCAAGCCGTACTTGATAGGAGAGGCGACTTGCTCGTAGAGCGGGAAACGACGCGTGATGCGGCCAGCGGGATCGACGACGGCGGTAATGCCGTCGTTGGTGGAGCGAATGAGGAAGCGGCGGTTCTCGACGGCGCGCATGCGGGCGATGAGCAGGTGCTGTTCCCGAGCTTCCGACCGTCCGAAATAGGCGTCATTCGAAATATTCACCAGAACGTTTGCGCCCCGCCGGGCGAATTGGCGGACAAGGTCCGGAAAAGCGGATTCATAGCAGATGAACACGCCGAGACGCTGTTTTCCCGCTGGAAGCACGCTGATATTTTGTCCGGGCGCGAAATCGCCTGCTTCACGGGTGATGCGATTGACAAAAGAAAACAGCGGCGGAACAAATTCGCCGAAAGGAACCAGATCGATTTTGTCGTACCGCCCGACTTCCGAGCCATTCGGACCGAGCAGCAGCGCCGTGTTCATGGGCTGATGCTGGCCCGTGTAGGCGACAGTACCGAAGAGAAAGTAGCCGTGTCTAGCAGCGGTCTCGTTGGCCTGCTGCCGGAAGACGGGATCGTCGAAATAGTAGAGGGGCGCGGGCAATTCGGGCCAGATGACGAGTGGCGCAGGCAGCAGATTTGAAAGCAGATTGAGGCGGCGCTCGATCTGCTCCTGAACGACGCCTGTCCAATCGAGATCGGGGTCAAGGTTAGGCTGTACGACCAGAGCAGTTTCAACAGCAGGAAGCCCTTGCGGGATAGCGGGAAAGGAATACAGAACGCCGAGTGCTGCTAGCGGCAGAAGCCAAACGCGTGGATAACGTAAAATCACGGAGGCCAGCGCGGCAGCCGTTAGGGCGAAAACAAACGAGATCCCATACACGCCCAGGAAAGGAGCGAGCCGCAAAGGCAGAGACATGTCGATGCCCGCATTCCCTAGATCGAGCCAGGCAAAGCCGAAGGTGCCGTGCGTGCGCTCGAGACCTACCCAGAGAGCGGCCACTGCGGGAAGCGCGTAAGCGCGCCACATCAACGGACCGGCGAGCCAGCTGAAGACCGCCAGGTGCAGGCCCTTCAGTATGGCGAAAAGAAAGAACGAGCCCCAGCCACCCCAACGGCCCATCCCGCCATGGAATTCCAGTACGAACTGGATCCAGGTACAGAGAAAGAACCAGAAGAAAATGCCGGCCGCCCAGCCATAGACAAAACGCTGCCAGCCGTCTGACGTGCGCGCCAGCGCCACCAGCAAAGGCGCAAGGGCGAAGGGCGCAAGCCAGCGGAAATCAAATTTGGGTAGCGCGAGCAAGAGCAATGCTGCTGTTACGAGCGCCAGCAGACAATGCAGGAGAACCCGGCGGGAATGCGGTCCCCAGAGCGGGAACAGCCTAGGCATGCTCTGGAGCGGCAGCTTCGCTGACCTGGTCGGCCATATAGGAACTACGTACAAAAGGCCCGCTAAAAACCATCTTGAAGCCGATTCCCATGCCGTAGTCGCGATAGGCGTCGAATTTGGCCGGAGTGACGTATTCAGCCACCGGGAGATTGCGCCGGGTGGGCTGTAGGTATTGGCCAAGCGTTGCGACATCGACATTCGAGGCGTGGAGATCGCGCAAGACGGCTTGTACTTCGTCGATCGATTCACCAAGTCCGGCCATCAAACCGGACTTAGTCAACGCCACGGGACGATGTTCTTTGGCGAAGCGCAGCACGCGCAGCGACTGTTGATAATCGGCCTGGGGGCGCACGCGGCGGTAAAGTCGCGGCACGGTCTCCATGTTGTGATTGAAGACGTG
Source organism: Bryobacteraceae bacterium (assembly GCA_965277435.1). GTDB lineage: Bacteria > Acidobacteriota > Terriglobia > Bryobacterales > Bryobacteraceae > Bog-105. Next base: position 2,330,182 of record OZ255821.1, read on the forward strand.
CGGTCCGGCATCGAGGACACGGGCCACGGCCTGCAGATCTCCGCAGAAATCCGGCGTGAGCACTTCCACTTGCGATCCGGGTAGAGCCTGGCGAACTTGGCGGACTGTCTCCGCGAAATGGTGCGACCCGCCGTCCGGCAGATCGTCGCGATTGACCGACGTAATCACCACGTAACGAAGCTTCATGCGGGCGGCCATTTCGGCCACGTGCTGAGGTTCGTCGGCATCGAGCGAAAATTCGCGCTTGGCGGCCGAACCCTTTGGCACGGAACAAAAGGCACAGCCGCGCGTGCAGAGATTCCCGAGAATCATAAAAGTGGCCGCGCCGCGATTGAAACATTCATGAATGTTGGGGCAGCGGGCCGATTCGCACACCGTATGCAGCCGTTTTACGCGCAATTCCGCCTTTAACGCATGAACGGCTTCGAAGTGCGTACCGCCTTTACGCAACCATACCGGGAGGCGCGGCGCGGCGGACGGAGTACTCGGGCTGTCTATACAAACTAGTGAATCCATGAAACGGGGCTGCTTTTATTGTGGCATCGCTGACTTTGGAGCAACTGCCGCAGAAGTACTTCCACGCGCCGGATAGGCGGCTGGAAAAGGTTAGAATAAGACCTGCTATTCGCGATTTAGCATGAAACAGATCGCCGTTCTGCTGCTGTTATCGAGTCTTTCGTTTGGGCAGGACACAGACTTGTCCGCAGTCAGCCCCAGCGCTTCGATGACGCAAGTCGATAGTCTGCCAGTGCAACGCGTTGGGCCTGACGACCTGTTGAGCATCTCGGTGTCGGATTGCCCGGAGCTGACGAAGAACTTTCGCGTCACGTCGAACGGCACGCTGGTGCTGCCGCTTTTGAAGGAACGAATTCAGGCGAGCGGGAAGATTCCCGGCGAGATTGAGAGCGAGCTTTCCGTGGCGCTGGTGAAAGAACAACTTTTGGTGCAGCCGGTAGTTTCCGTATCGGTGGCTGAATACCGGAGCTTGCCGGTGAGTGTGCTGGGCGCGGTACGAAGGCCGATCACCTTTCAGGCGGCGGGCGGCGTGAGTTTACTCGACGCTCTGACGCGGGCGGACGGTTTGAGCGCCGATGCCGGCTCCGAGATCCTGGTCTCGCATCCCCATTCCGCGGGGACTCCAGGCGGCGATCTGATCCAGCGCATTTCGGTAAAGCAGTTGATCGACGGCGCCGATCCGAGTTTGAATGTGCGGCTCAATGGCGGCGAGGAGATCCGGGTACCCTCGGCCGGCCGTGTGTACGTGATCGGAAACGTAAAGAGAACAGGCGTTTTCCCGATTGAGGATGGCAATGACACGACCGTGCTGAAGGTGATCGCGCAATCGGAAGGCTTGCTGCCCTACACAAACAAAGATGCTGTGATTTATCGCCGGGAAGCCGGCAAGAACGACCGCAGCGAGATCCCCGTACAACTGACGCGCGTGATGGAGCACAAATCACCCGATGTCCGGCTGCAGGCCAACGACATCTTATACATCCCCGACAGCAGGGGAAAACGCATCTCCGCCGAGACCATTCGGACCATCACGGGCTTTGGAGTTTCAGCAGGAACAGGGATGCTGATCTGGAAATAAACAACTTCGAGAGTTCTCAATGAAGCAACTCGAACGCGTAAAATCCGAACTCATCGACTCCCGCCGGCTGCCGCAGTTCATCGATGGGCAGCCGTATCCGGAATTCGAAGCGGCGCGCCCCACGGTGCCGCCGATTCACTATCTGCTGGTCATCTACCGGCAGAAATGGCGGATCGCCGGCTTCGTGGCGGCTTGCCTTCTGATCACTTACTTGATTGTTTCGCGGTTGACTCCGATTTATGAAGCCACCGCGAAGATGGATGTAGACCGGCGCATCCCGGCCGGAGTCGTGGGGCAGGAAGCCGCACAGGGAACAACCGGCGACGATGCGGATGCCTTCATGGCAACGCAGGCCGAACTGATTCAATCGGACGGAGTGCTGCGGCCCGTGGCGGAGCGTTTCAATCTGCTGGAAAAAGAAAGCCAGCTGGCCAAGCTACCGGCCGAGCGCGCGCGCCGCAAATCGGATGCGCCGGTTTACCTGAACAGTCTCAAAATCGAGCGGCCGCTCAATACTTATCTGCTTGACATCTGCTATCGCTCGCCCGATCCGCAGCTCGCGGCGGACGTCGCGAATGCCATCGCGCAGTCGTACCTGGAACATACCTTCACCATTCGCCTGCAGTCGTCCAATGCGCTCGCGGCATTCATGGATAAGCAGCTCGATGAACTCAAAGCCAAGATGGAACGATCCGATATGGCTCTGGCGAAATTCGAGCAGCAGCTCAACGTAATCAATCCGGAAGACAAAACAAACATCCTGTCGTCGCGGCTGCTGCAATTGAACACGGAGTTTACCAATGCGCAAGGTGAGCGCGTGCGCAAGGAAGCGGCGTTCCACAGTCTGCAATCAGGGTCGATCGCGGCCGCGGAAGTGTCCGGCCAGGGGGAAGAGCTCAACCGTTTGCAGGATCGTCTGAACCAGGCCAAGCAGCATCTGGCGACCATCGGCTCCATCTACGGCCCGGCTCATCAGGAATACCGCAAGGCTGCGAATGATCTTACGGAAGTGCAACGCCAGTTCGAAGAGATGCGCCAGAGCGTGGCGCAGCGCGTGGAGACCGATTATCGGCAGGCGTTGACGCGCGAACAAATGCTGGGCAAGGCGGTTGACACGACGAAGGCCGAATACGACCAGTTGAACGCGCACTCCTTCGAATACCAGCAGCTGAAACGGGAAGCCGATACCAATAAGGCGCTGTACAGCGATCTGGAGCGGCGCATCAAGGAAGCCGGAATCAATGCGGGTTTTCAAAACAGTTCCATTCGGATTGCGGACTTGGCCCGCCCGCCCGATGGCCCGATCTATCCGCGTAAGACGCTTTATCTCGCGATGGCTTTCTTGATCTCGTTCATTACGGCCCTTTGCGCAGCCATTCTGGCGGATGTGCTGGACAATTCGATTCGCGATCCGGAACAAGCCGCGCATGCTCTGGATACCAGTGTCCTGGGCACTCTGCCCACTGTGAAAGAAATGCGGCGGCAGATGACGCCCGCTCCGCCAGTCTTGACGGCTGCCGGGACGGTTGATGAGGGAAGCGAGGCGGCGCCGCTGTACGACCAGGCCAAGTTTTTCGAACCGGTGAGCAAGCCGCCAAATACGCGGCCGAAAAAACGAAAGCACGGTCTTTATGCTGGCGCAGGGAAAAGCGATGGGATTTCTTCCTACGAAGAAGCTATCCGCACGCTGCGGCATTCCATCCTGCTGCCGGATTTCGACCGCAATGTGCATTCGCTTTTGTTGACGAGTGCGGCGCCAGGTGAAGGCAAGTCAACAGCCATCATCCACCTGGCAATCGCCCATGCCGAGCAGGGCAAACGGACACTGATTATCGATGCCGATCTGCGCCGGCCGAGCATTCACAAAAAGCTGAATTTGGAGGGCGGACAGGGGCTCTCGAACGTTTTGCTGGGGGAACTGCGCTGGCGGGATGGCGTTTTCCGAACCGATGTCTTGCCGGAGCTCGATGTGCTGCCTGCCGGTACTGCTTCGCGCCGCGCTTCGGATTTGATCGGATCCATGATGATCGACATTCTGGACGAAGCTGCTAAAGAATACGATCTGATTTTCGTGGATGCGCCGCCGCTACTTGGATTCGCCGAAACCATGCAGATCGCCACCGCAGTAGACGGTGTGGTAGTAATTGCGCGCGCCGGGCAGACAAGCCGGAAAGCGGTGGCCACCGTGCTGGCAACGCTGAAGCGGCTGCGGGCCAATTCTATTGGGTTGGTTTTGAACGAAGTCGATAAGAACAGCACGCACGGCTATTACTATTACGGCAATTACCGCAAGTATTACGCACAGCCATCGGAGCAGGACGCTTGAGTTACTTCGGGCGATGACCGGGGCGAGCGGCGACACCTTCAAATCGCTCCGGCTCCGGTTAAGAAAGCAGGCCGCGCTGCTGAACGACATAGTAGCCGTTTACGGAATTCATTTCGCTAATCAGGCCCTACCGCTAATTACTGTGCCTTACCTGTCACGTGTTCTCGGGCCAGCCAGTTGGGGGTTGGTAGCTATGGCACAGGCGTTCGGCATTTACGGCAACCTGGTAGTCGATTACGGCTTCGTGTACTCCGCTACCCGGCAAATTGCCACGGCGGCAAGCGAACGGGAAGTGGAAGAGACCATAGCGGGCGTGTCGGGCGCCAAGATTCTGTTGAGCACTGCCGCGTTGCTGGCAGCAGGTCTGGCGTATCTGTTCGTGCCGCTATTTCACGCCCACCCGATCCTGCTGTGGATGGCGGTGCTGTCGGAGATCGTGAAAGCACTATTGCCCGTTTATTACTTTTATGGCATCCAGCGCGTAGCGATCGCCTCGCTGCTCGATATTGCGGCACGGGCAGTTGCGGCCTTGGGCATATTCGTCTTCGTACGAAATGCGGAGGATGCCTGGAAAGTGTTCGCACTGACGGGTGTTACTTCGGGCGTTACGTTCGTGATTGGGCACCTGTTGATTCGACGGCGCTATGCGTTACGCTGGCCGAGAATCGCCGATGGCTGGCAAATGCTGCGCAGCGGCTGGGCGATGTTTCTGTTTCGCAGTGCGCACAGTATTTACACGCTGGGGAACGCATTTGTGCTCGGGCTTTTCGCGCCGCCTCAGGCGGTTGGCTACTATGCCGGCGCGGAGAAGATCAGCACAGCCGCCGTGGGTTTGCTCGCGCCATTGACTACCGTGCTCTATCCGCGCGCCGCCGCTCTGGTGAAGGTTTCGCTGGAGCGCGCAGCGCGGGTCACGCGCTTTACCCTTTACGTGATGGTTGCGGGAAGTGTGGTTCTTGGGTTTGTTATGTGGATCGGCGCGCCGCTGATCATTCGCATCATTCTCGGACCTCACTTCGCAGAAAGCGTCAGCGTGTTGCGAGTGCTCAGCCTGCGCGCGCCGCTCATCGCCTGGACGAACACGCTCGGCTTTCAATGGCTTCTCGTTCTAGGTTTCGAACGGCAGTTCCAAAAGATCACCGTGGCAGCGTTGCTAGTGAATACGCTACTGGCGATGCTGCTCGCTCCCCGGTTTTCATACAACGGTATGGCCTGGGCCGTTCTCCTTTCGCAGAGCCTGGCGGCCGCCGGTATATTATTCGTGCTGCAGCAGCGGCGGCTCAATCCATTTGCCAGGATCGTGAGTGAAGTGAATGCCTGAACTCCTCCAGAACGCGACCGAGTGCATGCCGAAAGCGACTGAAGCGAAGCACTTGCGGGTGCTTTTTCTCACGAACATGATTCCGCCGTACCATAAGCCGCTGTTCGATTGTTTATCAAAACAATTCGGCGCCTTTCGCATTCTGCTCTCCACTCCGATGGAACGCAACCGGGCCTGGAAAGTGGAGTGGGACGGTCTTGACGTGCGAGTCCAGAAAACCTTCACCTTCAACCGGCGATGGCGTCACCCCAGCGGATTCAATGAGGCGCTCTATATACATGTTCCCGTCGATACCATGGCGCAGATACGCGAGTTTGACGCGGATGTTGTAGTCTCCTGGGAGATGGGCGTTCGCACCATGTTCGCTGCCGCCTATCGCCGGACACACCGGCGATCGAAGCTGATGGTATGGGCGGAGTTCGCCGAATCCACCGAATACGGGCGCGGACCCGTGCGGCAAAAAATCCGCAAACTCTTGCACCGGCACGTGGACGGGTTTCTGGTGACGGGCCGCAGCGGCGCACGCTATCTGCGCGCTCTCGGCGTACCGGATCGCAAACTGTCTCAGATCGCGTACACCACAGACGTGGAGCGCTTCGCGGCATTTCCGGCCAGACGTGAGCCGGAGTCCGCCCTCCGATTGCTCTACGTCGGCCAATTAATCGAGCGCAAGGGCCTCGTGCCCTTTTTGCAAGAGCTGGCAAAGTGGGCTTCCCATCATCCGAACAGGCAAGCAGAGTTCGTACTGGCAGGCGATGGTCCGTTGCGCGGCGAGCTCGAACAGATGCCTGTACCGCGAAATTTAATTTTGACTTTCCTGGGGAATGTTGATTACGCTTCCTTGCCGCGCGTATATCAGCAGGCCGGCATTTTTGTCTTTCCCACCTGGGCCGATACCTGGGGCGTGGTGGTCAATGAAGCCATGGCCGCGGGACTGCCGGTGCTCGGCAGCCTTCGAGGACAGGCGATATCCGAACTCGTGACCGACGCGCAGACAGGATGGACGTTTCACTCCGATGTGCCGGGAAGCATGGCGGCCGCCTTGGCCCGATGCCTGGATACTCCTGCAGCAACACTGGACATCATGCGACAGCACTCCCGCCTTGCCGCGCTGCGTCTGACGCCGGCGAGCGTGTGTCAGGTCATCACCGATGCGATCGTCTCCTGCAGTCAGGCCCAGCCGCGCTGATTGTATGGACAATCTTCCGATCGCGCTCTATGTTTTTCTTTTCCTGGTGGCGATGTTTGCGCCGCTACGGTGGAGCATTATCGGCTTTCTGCTCCTTTCCAACATCGACCTCGGCTCACTGAGCGCAAGCATCGGCCTTTTGAACACGGCGAAGGCCATGATATTGCCTGTGTTCATGCTCTGGCGATTCCGCGCTTACGCAGGCCACGGCAAAATCGTCTCAGCCCCGGTGGCTTGGTGCCTGCTGGTCTTCTACGTCGCCATTGCGTCGTCGTGGTCTCTATATCCTTCTTACGCCCTCAAGCTGATCGGCCACATGATCGGATCGCTGGTAATCTGCATGGCTTTACTGCGCGCGTCCAAAGGAGGCTACCTCAGTCAGCAGACGGTGCTCCCGGTGGCGCTCGGCACCCTGGCTATTGCAGCCATTCACTTCCACTTTCTGCACGACTGGGGCGGCGAGCCGGAACGATTCACCACTTTCGCCGGAGCACAAGCTTTTGCTGCCCTGGTAACTGCTCTCTATTGCGCGGCCCTATCGTTCAAAAAAATTCCCTGGTGGCTGCGCGGCGCTTTATGTGCTTCATTGGCCGGCGCCGTGTTGATCAACGGAAGCCGGCTTTGGATCATCGGGCTCTGCCTGTCTACTTTTGTCGCCATCCTGGTTTCGGGAGTTCAGTTATGGATGAAGCTGGTGGTCACAGGTGTTGCGCTCGTATCTTCAGCGGTGCTACTGGCTGAGGCAGGGCCATTGATGCAACTGGTCAATCAAGGCGCCGGTTCGAATCGCATCGCGGCCGCGCTGAGTGCTGCTTACGCCGGCGACGCCAAGTCCAGAGGACTGGGGACGTTTAACTTACGACACGAATTGTTCGCGCGCACCATGGAAGCGATCGCAGGAGGGTCAACCGGCGAGTTCTTCTTTGGACATGGCACCTGCAATGGCGCGGTGATTACCGCCACGCTGAGCAAGAATCCCGACCCGAATCGCGCCTTGCATGACGAATGGCTGCGTGCGATTTACGAATGGGGATTGATCGGGTTAGCCCTCTGGTTGTGGTTTATTGCGGCCCTATTTATGTTCGCAATCAAGGGCGTCAAAAATGATCGGTATGGTTATGCCAAACCGCTGTTGATTTATCTGCCGGCATTCGCCCTCGGATTGACTGGTGAGAATATGATTGCAGGAGCGGGCAACGCGGTCACCGTAGGTCTTCTCATGCTGATTGCGTTTGCCAGCATTGCACACCGGCAGGCGCAAAAAAGGTCTGCAGCGCGTTTTCAGCCGCTTCGTACAAGACAGGCCTTCTCACAGAGATTTTTAGCCACGGCGTCCAGCGATTGAAAGTTCTTCAGGTACATAACTTCTACCAGCAACCCGGCGGAGAAGATCAGGTTCTGGCATCCGAACACGACGTGCTCAGCAGGCACGGTGAACTGGTTGAGCAATACCTGGTGCACAACGACACGATCAAGCAAATGCCCGGAGTCGAAATCGGGTTGCGAACAATCTGGAATGCCGACACCACTCGTTCCTTCGGGAAGCGGCTCCGCGAAACTCGTCCCGATATTATCCACATTCACAATGCGTTTCCGGTGATCTCACCCGCGATTTATTACGCCGCCGAGTCGCAGGCTGTTCCGGTGGTTCAAACGCTGCATAACTTCCGCCTGGTTTGCCCAGCGTCAACCCTTTACCGCGATGGACATCTTTGCGAGGAATGTCTCAACCGGCCCGTGCCCTATCCAGCAGTTGTTCACGGCTGTTACCGCGCCAGCAGATCGGCCAGCGCAGCCATTGCAACCATGCTGACTGTTCACCGGGTGGCGGGGACGTGGAGGAGCAAAGTACAGACGTACATCGCTCCCAGTCATTTTTCAAAACGCAAGCTGGTCGAAGGAGGCCTGCCCGCCGCCAAAATCGCCGTGAAACCGAATTTTCTCGCGAGAGATCCGGAAATCGGTTCGGGCGACGGCGGCTTCGCTCTGTTCCTGGGACGGCTGGCCGAAGTGAAAGGAGTCCGAACTCTGCTGGCGGCTTGGCAGAAAGTGGAGGGCTTTCCGCTCAAAATAGCGGGCGATGGTCCACTGCGCGATGAGGTGATGGAGGCAGCCATGCATTCCAAACAGATTAGCTGGTTGGGGCAGGTGGATCGCAGCCAGGCTCTTGCCTTATTAAAATCGGCCGCAGTTTTAATCATGCCTTCAGAATGGTACGAGGGTTTGCCTATGACGATTGTGGAAGCTATGGCTTGCGGAACACCGGTGATTGCTTCGGATTTGGGTTCCCTGCCGGAGCTCGTGATTCCTGGCGTCAATGGTTTCCGCTTCGCGCCTGGCGACCCGCAAGCCTTGAGCCGTCTGGTCAAGCGTGTGCTTTGCTTTCCCGAATCGTTAACGCGGCTGCGCGATTCGTGCCGGTCACAGTATGAATCGCTCTACACGGCTGAACGGAACTATGCTCAGCTAAAAACGATCTATGAACGGGCAATCGAGGAGTATGGTGTCGAGACCGCAGGCGAATCAACGATAGGATGAGTGCCGCCGCTACACAACCGCAAATCGTTGTTCCCGCCATCAAGCAACGTTCGTGGTCCACTGTCCTTCTGATTTTGATCGACGTCTTCGCTCTCGAACTTTCCCTGCTGCTGGGCTGCCTGGTGCGGCTTTCGCTTCATTCCATCTTTCCGATTGGGTTGAACCGGCCTCAGTACCAGGGGTTGGCGCTGGGAGTGCTAACACTGCCGCTGGCGTACGGTTGGGTGGGGTTGTATCCGGGTTATGGCATGAGCGCCGTGCAGCGGATCCGCGCGCGGGTCTACGCCACCGCGACTATCTTCGTGGTGCTGCTGCTGTGGAATTACACGCTGTACGACGGGCAATGGTCGCGCGGCGTGCTGATTTTGACGATGTGTTTCGCGCTCGTATTTGCGCCGGCTCTGGAAGCGCCATTGCGCAAGGCCCTCATCACTCGGGGGTTGTGCGGTGTGCCGGTGGTGATTCTGGGAGCGGGAGCAACCGGCGCGCTGGTGGCGAAGACCCTGCAGCAGGAACGCAATCTTGGCTTCATCCTCGCCGCCATGCTCGACGACGATCCACGCAAGTGGGGCCAGACGATCCATGGCGTTCCCGTCGTAGGACCTCTCTCGGCAGCACAGGCCTTTGCCGGACGAGCGAAGGTTGCCCTGATCGCTATCCCAACTTTGCCGCGCGCGCAGCTATCGAACCTGGTGCAAAATCTCTCTTTTCCAAGCGTGATCGTAGTGCCCGATCTGTTTGGCATGCAAAGCCTTTGGATCACATCCCGCGATATGGGCGGAGTCCTGGGACTCGAGTTGAAGAAAAACTTATTGTTGCCTTCCAGCCGCCTGCTTAAACGGACGCTGGATTGCGCGATTGCACTGCCGGCCCTGCTGCTCAGTTTGCCCGTCTTAGCTTTGCTGGCGCTCTGGATTCAGCTGGTCAGCCCTGGACCGCCTTTCTTCGTGCAGGAGCGCGAAGGCCAAGCCGGCAGACGGATTCGTATCTACAAACTGCGAACCATGTTCGCTGCGGCCGAGAACCTGCTCAGCAGGTATCTCGATGAACATCCTGACGAAAAAGCCAATTGGATTCGTTTTTACAAGCTGAAGCAAGATCCTAGAATCCTGCCCGGAGTTGGCTGGTTTTTGCGCCGTTACAGCCTGGATGAATTGCCGCAACTCTGGAACGTTCTGAAAGGAGAAATGAGTCTGGTCGGGCCGCGGCCGTTTCCGGTGTACCATCTCTCCGGCTTTCCGGAAAGTTTTCGTGCTCTACGCGCCAGCGTTATGCCGGGCATCACTGGCCTGTGGCAGGTCTCAACCCGCAGCGATGGAGATCTCGAAACCCAGCAGTCTGATGACACCTACTACATCCGGAACTGGTCGGTCTGGCTGGACATTTATATTCTCACGAGGACCATCATGACAGTGCTCAAGCCGCGCGGGGCCTATTGAGGTCCTCCAGAGCAGCCGGCGATTCGGCTGCATATCCGAATGGCATCCGCTTAGCCCCCTTGCGACTATCGCGCAGGCGGAGAAACGGCGCTTCGAGTAAATGCCAGCTGAGGAAGGCAGCGACTCCCGTCAGCCCGAAAGCGATCGACAGACACGCCACAAACGGCAGGTGCATCTGTAGCGGCAAACAGGCTTCAAAAATCGCGGGATGGAAAACGTAAAGCGCGTAGCTGCCCTTCGCAATGACGCGCGCTGGTCCACAGCCGAGCATCTGAGCCAGGAGACCACCAGGACGCGCCGTTAAAGCCAGCACTAAGATAGCCGCACAGACTAACGAGATCAAAGTAAACTTGAACACCTGTACCGCTGGATTAGCCGCGCCGCTGAACATGCCGTAGAAAGGGAGCACTCCCAGACATGCCCAGATTCCCCATCGCCGGATGCCGCGGCCCAGATTGCTGAGCAGATTCTGGTCTCGCGCCGCCAGTGCAACCAGCGCACCTAGCGCGATGGCGTCCATGCGGCACGCCGTGAAGAAGAACACCGGGTAGCCGCACCACACCAGGAACGCTCTCGAAGCCATGGCCAACCCGGCAATACTCACCAAGACCGCGGCCAGCCTCTTCTCTGGAAGCCACAGCACGATAAACGGCCAGAACAAGTAAAAATGCTCCTCGACTGCCAGCGACCAGAAGTGACCGGGGCCGAACATATGGAATCCAGAGACAAAAGTGTCCTGCACGTTTTGCGCATAGACCCAGAACCACCATTGATCGGTCCACCCAATCCGAGGCGCCCAACCTATTAGTGGCAAAAACAGAAATGCGCCGATCAGATAGCTGTAATAGAGCGGGAAAATGCGCAGCGTTCGTCGCCAGTAAAAAGTTGAAAGTGCCCGTGGCCGTCCTCGCCAGCTGAGCAGAATGCCGGTGATCAAGAATCCCGACAGGATGAAAAACAGATCGACGCCGCTTTGCCCCAACACCATGATCTTCCCGAGGCCCCGCAACAAACGACCGGCCGGAGCCGGGCTGCCCTGAAAGAAATGGAACAGCATGACGGACAGAATAGCCATCGTGCGAACTCCATCCAGGACGGTAATGTGAGACGCCTTAGTGGCGGGTGAAATGCGGGCTGCTGCGGTCACAGTGCCATCAGCATCGCAACCGGCCTAACTTGTCAGCAATCGCCCAAATGCCGGTGCCGGGCGTTAATAGGTTTCCTTATTACGTCCGGGTCGTCCACTCAGCAAACCTTGTCATTTCCGCCGAAGCGACATCACAGGTACAGTACTAACCAATAGAGCGAATGCTTCGGGCCGCCGGCGTCTCCCGCCGCAAAGTAAGCCCGTTCTATTCGGATTTCAGAGCCACGATTGGATCTGTGTGAATCACACGCCAGGCAGGTATCATGGCTGCTCCGAGCGCCACCAGCATCAGAATAGAAGGCACCGCAAGAAACGTTCCGGGATCGAGCGGGCTGGTGTCGTAAAGCAAAACGGCTAAGGATCGAGTCACCAGAATGGATAATGCCAGCCCGACGCCGACTCCCATGCCGGATAGTCGCAAACAATGCCGGAAGACCAGCAGAAGAAGGTCCTGACGACTTGCTCCCAGCGCCATACGTACGCCAAATTCCTGCGTGCGTTGTGCGGCGTTGAACGCCAGCAACCCGGCGATCCCCAGCGCCGCCAGCAGCAAGGCCGCGACCGCGAAGGAAACCAGCAGCCACGTACGAAAACGCTCGGCCGACAAACTTTCGTCCAGGACTTGATCGAGTGTCTCTATTTCTCCCGCGGGAAGACTGGGATCGAGCCCCGCCAGCTCGTGCCGGATTGCGCCTTTCAGCGAGAATGGAGTCCCGGCACTCTGGACGACCACATTCATCTGGTTGACCCAATCATCGGGCGTGGTAAACAGCAGCAGACGCGGAGCGTTGCTCGTAAGGCGTGCTTTCACATCGCCTATCACCCCGACTAGCGTCAACCAGGGCTCGTGATTATTCGGAATGTTTACGCCGAATCGAATGCGTTTACCGATAGCATCGCCATTCGCCGAGATGCGCTTTGCCAGCGACCCGGAAATCACAGCGACTTGCTGGTTTCTAAGATTGTCGCCCGGCTGCAGCAGCCTTCCGCGAAGAAGCGGCACGCCTAGCGCGTCGAGCGCATTGCCACGGCAGTACATCATGTCGACTCTTGCGGTATCACCACCATGATTTTCAATAGAGATGATTACGTTCGATGTTGAGTTAAGCGGCAGATCCGAAACCGCACCGGAGTGCCGAACACCTGGCAACGCACTGAGACGGATGAGCAGCCGGGCGAAGAAGCCGGCGATCTGCGCAGGCGTCTTGTAAACAGCCGTCGGTAACGCAATGCGCGCGCTAACCACGTGCTCGGGCCGAAATCCCGGATTGGCCTCGGTTGCCTTGATAAAACTGCGCACCAGCAGTCCGGCTGTTGTCAACAAAAGAAAAGCGAGACTGAATTGTACGATCACGGCTGCCGCCATCGCCAGTCGTTGATTCCGGCCGTGAGTACTTGTGCGGCCTTCGCCGCGAAGCTGACTGGCCATAACGGAACGAAGGGTGTTTAGTAGAGGCCCCAGACAGAACACCAGAGGTGTAGCCAGCGTGACCGCCGCCACGAACGCCGTCATTCGCCAGTTCAATCCGATTTCATTCAAGCGCGGAAGGCTAGCGGGGGCTAAACGGACTAGCAGCGGCAACGCCCATAAGGCAAGGCAAAGCCCGACTGCGCCTCCGGTCATCGACAGAACCAGGCCTTCTGTCAAAGTCTGTCGAGCGAGACGCCAGCGTCCCGCCCCTAGAGCGGTTCTAAGCGCAAATTCCCGGCGCCGGCCAACCATACGGCTGAACATGAGATTTGCCACATCGGCACATCCAATCAGAAGAACCATACCAACGGCCGCCAGCATCAGCAGCAGCGGGCGTTGCACATTCCCCGTAAACTCCTCGCTCAAGGGAACAGTCCGCGATTGCAGTGAGAAATTCGGCACGTTTGCTCGAAGCGCTTGTTTCATCTGTGCCGGGTAGCTATCGCTGACACGTTTGAGCAGTCCGCGCATTTCCACGTTTGCTGCTCGTATCGTCACATTCGGCCGCAAACGCCCAATCATGCTGTAGTCGAAGTTGCTTACGTTCTGCTGCCGGTCTTCGGAAGTCCAGGAAACGGGCACAAATAACTCGGCGGGATCGCCGTTGAATTGCGACCCGCGTATCGGGAAGGAAAATGACTGCGGCATGATCCCGATAACGATATACGGAATGCGGTCGAGAAGAAGCGAGCGGCCAAGCGCGTTCCGCGGTGTCCCAAACACACTTTGAGCGAAGCCGTAGTTCAGCACAACCACTCTCTTCGCGTGTTCATCTTCGTCTCGCGTAAATGTGCGGCCCGCGGCGGGTGATACGCCCAAAACCCCAAACAGTGAGGCCGTCAAACGCGCGCCGTACACCCGCCGCGCATGGCCCGCGCCCGAGATCTCGTACGATTGCGTGCGGTACGTTCCTGTCGCGGCGAAGGATCGATTGTTCGCCGCTACAAACAAGTAGTCAGGCGGCGAAAAGGGAAGGACCGGAAAGCCCAGGCTGGGAACACCTTCGGTAACCGATACGATGCGGTCTTGATTTGGGAACGGCAGAGGGCGGAAAAGGACCGTGTCCACCACCGAGAAGATCGCAGTGTTGACGCCAATGCAGAACGCTAAAGCGGCAATCACGGTCGCAGTAAACACCGGCGCTTTGCGCAGTGTGCGAACGGCAAATCGCACGTCGCTGGCAGTGTCTTGCAACCATCGCACACCCCGCGCATCCCGGCACTCTTCCTTCAGTCGTTCCGCGCCGTGCAGGCTAGAGACCGCGAATCTCCTCGCTTCCTCGCGCGAAGATCCAGCAGCCACCCCTCGTTCCGTCTCCCGGTCGATGTAATCCCGCAACTCGTCTTCGAGATCGCTTTCGACGCGCGAACGATCAAAGAGCGATTGAAAGCGAAGGCGCAATTTTCTCAGCCATCGCATACGGGTTAACCTCTTGCGGGGAGGACGATCGCCGAAATAGCCCCGGACAAGCGCTTCCATTCCGCTGTCTCGGCTGCTAACTGCTTTCGACCTTCTTTGGTCAGTGAGTAGAACTTCACACGGCGGTGGGTGTCGCTCACCAACCACTCGGCGTCGATCCACCCTTCCTGTTCCAGCTTGTGCAGCGCCGGGTACAAGGAGCCGGGGCCAACCTGCAGGACTTCCTTTGACATTTGCTTCAGGCGTTCGGCAAGAGCCCATCCGTGCATAGGCTCTAAAGCCAGGATTCGTAGGATGAGCAGGCCCAGCGTGCCTTGAACGAGATCAGTAGGCTTCATTTGTGTTATCGATCTCCGATAACAGCATACGCCGTCTTTGCCTCAGGCGCAACGAGAAACTGGCGCTACCCTACGATCTTTGGATCTCTCTTGCGCAGCCGTTTAGCGGGCTGCATTGAAATAACGACAGGCAATCCTCTGTCCGTCGCATGCCCTCGCCATCTTTAATGGTGAATTGACGAACGTGACCGGTCCTATCGCCGTGCCATAGCGAGACGCTACCGTAAGCGCCGTCCTTGCGCAGAATGTAATAGACCATCTCGACGAACCGGAGAGCCGTCATGTCGTTGTTGTACCAGCGAGCGATGCGGCGCAGAGCATCCATGCCGGCCTCTTCGGGTGACATGCCCCTCCGCATGTTCTCGATAATCGTGTGAGACCCTGCGATCTTGATATTGGCTTCGGCGTTGCCGCTCGACCCGGCAGAACCAACCTCGGGGTCGATGAAACAGCCGGCGCCCACTACGGCGACATCGCTCGAAACACCCGGCATCCTCCAGGGCAAGCCGCTTGACGTGCAGGCCGAAGAGAGTTGCCCTTTCCGATCGATCGTTGAGATGTATACCGGTTCGGCCGCGGGAGCGAGGGCGTCGAACACGGCACGCCAGGTAGCCTCCGGTCCGAGACCTGCCTGGGCGGCAAGCGGTTCGAGCCGATGGACCAGCGTGTCGAGTTCTTTTTGAGATCCGGGAAGAAAGTGCGCCTGGCGCACCGGCTCGGGCCAGGAAGGATCGTAAACACCCGTTCCCAACAGGTCTGGATGGGAGTGGATTTGCTTCCAGAGCGCGAAGTTCTTGCGTGTGCGGTCGGTTAACAAATCCTCGCTCTTAAATCCCTGCGAGAGTGCGAAGGTCTGTGCGTCGGAACCGGCCAGTAAGGCGTTGCCGGTGCGATCCATCAGAGCGCGGCTCAGCAGCGAAACGTTCCGGATGCTGCTGACCGCTGCCACGGCCGCCACGCGCCTCGTTGGCCCGTGCAGACAGCAGGCGTCCAGTTGTACTTCGCCTTTTGCGTTGGGAAGTCCGCCCAAACCTGTGGAATGATCTTTGGGATCGTCCTCCTGCGTTCTGCAGACATGCAGCGCCGCCTCCAGCGTGTCGCTTCCCTCCATAAGCATTTTGTAAGCGGCATCGATTCCCACCGTCGCTGTCACCTTGCAGATGAGAGCGGGCAACCCGGGCACCGCAGGCCGCTCCGGTTTCGGATGGCTGTGCTGCATGTGGGTCATATCGTGCGTCTGCGCGTCGCTCTTAGATCCAGTCGCGAGCGCTGCCGATGACCAGGCTGCCCCAGCCAGAAAATGTCTGCGCCTGATTTTCACGGTGATCGATTACGGAGCCTGGAAAGTCCACTGCTGCCAGGGATTGCCTTGATAGGTATATTGATCGATCTTCGTACCGTTGGCTTTACTCGCTCCATCGACGTCGAGCGCGAGGCCGCTATTCACACTGGTCATTTCGTACTTACCGCCGCCTGCGGAGATCACGCGCCATTGCTGATTAGTCTGGCTATTGGCAGGCCACTGATCGACCAGAGCGCTGTTCGATTTGGAGGCTGCGACAACGTCGAGCAACTGACCGCTCGCTTTGTTTGTCAACGTGATGACATTGTTCCCCAGGTTGTTCACCGTCCATTGCTGGTTTGGGCCGTTGTTCAGCGACCATATTTGCATCACCTGGCCCTGCTTGGTCGAAGAGCCAGCATCATCAATAGCTGAGCCGCCGTTCGCGCTAAGGATTACGTAAGTGCCGTTCGGAATCAGGTTCGTGGTCGATAGCTCGCCGTAGACGCAGACTTGACCGCTAGCTGTCTGGGCTGTGCCGAAGCTCGGCAGGTATACCTTTCCGTTGGCAATGGTCGGCGGGGTGAACTTAGCGTAGTTATTGCAGGAATCGCGCGAAGCATTTTGCTGGCTGTTCCAGAGCGGATTCATGTTACTGGCGTCATAAGCATAAAGAATTCCGGGCACCGTCGCGTGCCATGCGCCCGAACCGTCGGACGCGCTGCCAGTATTAGTGGCGGCCCAGAGTATGCCATTCGAGTTGCCGTTTGAAGACAATGACAGCGACCCTCCGGGATGGGCAACCGCCTGAGTAGACAATTCATACTTCGGATTGGTGTTGAAGGTCGTGCCGTTGAACGCATAAACCCTCATGTAATCGGACTGACCCCACAGGTAAAGATTGCCATTCCAATAATTCATCGAGTGAATATGGGAAGAAGTGGCTTGCCACTTCTGTACCGCGCTGGCATCGCCGAGATGACCCATGCTGCCGGTCTTAATCAGATGCAGCACACCATCCTTGCCACCGCCGATTACCAGACCGGTACCAGGAATCAACAAGGGGCCGGACGAGGTTAGGTCGGCATCCCCGGCGTCTAGATTGGCATAGTCAGACGGGGTATGCCAATCGAGCAGCTTCAGCGTGCCGTCGGTCTTTAGAAACGTCTCGCTAAAGTCGCTTTCTCCGTCCCAGTTGCCGTTTCCGGTAATCAGATAAACGTTCCCTGAGGCGTCAGCCGCCGGTCCGTTTCCGGACTGCCAAAGGGCGGCGCCATTGGCATTCGGCGACGCATTGAAAACCCCTGCCTGCGCCAGGGTTGAGGCATTGTAGGCAAACGTGTAGCCGGCCCAGGCGCCCTGATCGCAGTGGCCGGCAAAGGTGATATACACATTGTTATTTGCGAGCAGGAGACCGGCACGCTGCAGTTCATGCGCTGAGTCAAAGGCGTTCGCAGACAGGGTCACCGGGCTGCCGGAATTGTCTGCTCCGGTAGCGATGTTGAGCGCGTGCAAATTGTGAGCGGCCGCGTTATTGATCCAGGTCTGGGCGACGACGTAGAGCGTGTTGGTGCTGGGGTTAATAACGGGCGTGCTCATGATGCCGGAGCTGGCCAGCACGTCCTTACAGGTGAAGCCACCATCCTGAATGGTGAATGCGGTGCCCAGATTCCTGTGCCAGTATTGCTTGCCGGAGTCGGCATCGAACGCATAGACGCTGTTGTTGGTGGTGGCCACAAAAATCACGTTGTGATTTCCGCCGGAGATGCTGACATTCGACATGTAAAGCGGTTGCGCGTAGACTTGGTCGTCGACGGGCGCCTTGAACAAAAGGCCAAACTGGGTCCCGTTCACCGTAGAGGGAGTAAGGACCGTCTCGGTCGAATTCAAACCGTCACGGTTATTGTCATTGTGCTGGGTCAGCACGTTCGTTTGCGCGCGGCCTTCTGCCGTATGCAAGATCGATATCAGAACGATACAGCTCGCCAGCGCGACCATTCGCCGGACTCGGGTAATCATTTGAGACATGCCACTCTCCTTTAGGGATCTTACAGTCTTTATGCGTCGCAAGACTGCCAGATGCTTTACCAGTATGCGATGGAGAAAGCGAAGTGGTGCGATCGTTGCACTGCTCGCCTGCTGAGCGGAAGGCTCGGCGTTCATCTTTTTTCTAACGCTGGGGATGCGCGAACAGCTTTGGGCGGGCAGCCTAAGATCCGCTGCATATGTTTAGCCAGGTGGCTCTGGTGAGCAAATCCGGTCTCCTGCGCAACTTCACTGATGGAGAGTCTGCTTTGCGCCAGCAACATGGCAGCTCGTTCCACCCGTCGCTGAATCACATATTGATGAACGGGTGCTCCTGTCAAGGCACGGAAAGCTATCTTTAAGTGCGATACGCTTACGCCTGCCGCCTGGGCGATCTGGCTCAACGACAGGTCTTGCTTCAAGTTGTCTTCGATAAAGGCGAGCGCCTGTCTGAGTCTGTACCCGTTCATACGGGCACTTGAAGCAATTGGTGGTGGTTCAAATGAACTGTGCCGCCGCACCAGAGCAGAGGCCAGGGCGGTCAACAGGCTGTCGAGAAACACGCGGCCGGTGGGATAGCCGCCCTCCATTTCAGCCTTCAACGCCCAGCAGATATGCTCGATTTGCGAATCGCGCACCTGGAAGCGGTTAACCACCTCCAGTCGATTCCTATTGAGCCCCAATCCCTCCGCGGCAGTGGCCAGCAAATCGGGATTGATACGGACAATCAGCGCGCTATCGGGCCCGTTGGGCTCCCAGATGCACGATGTTCCTGCCGGCACGATATCGATATCGCCGTGCACAGCTAAACCCCGGTGCTTCTGCCCCCCGCGTTCGCAGGCCATATAGACAGAGTTCCCCAAATGAATCGCGATGCGAGGTTCCGGCAGCGGCGGTGTCTCGATCCGGCCGGCCGGATCCGTCACGATGCGCACTGAAGTATCCTCCGCATCGCGCTCAAAGTGAGTAATGCTGCGCGCCGCTCCCATGGCAAATATTATCGTGCAATACGGCCTCGGCATGCGAATCTTCGCCCGCAGGCAAGCCCCTTACCTATTTCCTGGCCGATCGTGCTGTTCTAAGCCGAATGTGCGCGACGTCGGCCCGTGTTTCTGTAAACATCGGACACGCGAATGCGTTCGGAGGTCTTCGATTTATGAAGTATCGTCACGTTCTAAAATCACTGGAGCTTCATTGCTGGCCGGCCCTCGCGGCATTAGCGGTTCTAAGTTTGCCGCTTCTTGGTCAGCTCACGAGCGGCAACATCACGGGTACGGTGTATGATCCCGGCGGAGCGACCGTTCCGGACGCCGGCATCGTCGCTCACAACCAATTGACCGGGGTTGATACGGCCACAAAGGCCACCTCCGCGGGAGACTATCGATTTGAGAACCTTCCGATAGGGACTTACACTATCGCCGTTACCGCGCCCGGATTTGTCAAAGCCGCGCTGGCCAACGTAAATGTTGCACTGAATCAAACAGTAACAGCCAACGTAAAGCTGGCCCTCGGTCAAACATCCACTCGCGTTGAGGTCACGGAGGCCTCGGCGCCCATTGACACGACCACGGCGCAGATCCAGACCACTTACGATGCAAAACAAATGAGTGATCTCGCCGCAGCGAGTACCGGCTCCGGCGTGATCAATCTCGCGCTGCTGAATGCGGGTGTCACGACCAGCGGCGGAGCAGGCTATGGAACGGGACCGTCGGTAGGCGGCCAGCGTCCTACTAACAACAGCTTCAGTATTGAAGGCATCGATAACAACGACTTGGCCGTTACAGGCCCGGTTGTTTCGGTTCCCAATGATGCCGTCGCCGAGTTCAGCGTTCTGCAAAACCAGTTTTCTCCCGATTTCGGCCATTCCTCCGGCGGCCAGTTCAATGAAGTCGTAAAAAGCGGATCGAACCAGCTTCACGGGATGGCTTACGAATATTTCAATAACCGCAATCTGGAAGCCGCAGATAACCTGAACGCTGTGCAAGGCAATCCTTTGCATCCGCGGTCCGACAGTAATCGCTTCGGAGGTAATTTCGGCGGGCCCATCAGGCGGAACAAACTGTTTTTCTTTGGTGATTACGAGTACAATCCCGCCGGTGGCGTTAGTTCCGCTGCTTACTACGCCCCGACCGCTGCTGGGTACGCGACCTTAGCATCGTTGCCGGGAATCAATCAGACCAACCTCACGGAATTCAAAAAATACCTCGGAGCAGCCCCGCTTCCAGCCGCTCCTTCTACTCTGCCGAATGGCAGCCCGATCGCGGTTGCGCCAGGTCCCGGCAGCAACGAAAGCTTGCAAACAGGCGTCTTCGCGCCGGGTGGCACAGGCGCACTTACCATTCCCGCAGGCTTGATCTCTTCCAGCCTGCCCAGCTTCGTCAATAGTGAATTCGGTGTCGGATCGGTCGATTACAACATCTCGGAAAAAGACTCATTGCGCGGACGCTTCATTCTGAACCGGGCAGGGGTTATCGATACCACCGGCTATCCATCCGTGTTCTTCGGCATCACGCCAGTGAACGCCTATCTTGCGACGTTGTCGGAGTATCACACGTTTACTCCGACTCTACTGAACGAGTTTCGCTTCGGCTATAACCGCCTGAACTTCACTACTCCCGTGTTTGGCAGTCAATCCTTTCCCGGACTCGACGCCTTTCCGAACATCGACGTATTGGAGATGAACGCCTCTTACGGACCCGATTCGGGCGCGCCGCAATACAGAATCCAAAACCTTTATCACCTGACCGATAACGTCACTTGGACGAAAGGGAATCACAGTCTCAAGTTCGGTTTCGATGGCTGGACCGCCATCTCACCGTCGCATTTCATTCAACGTTCGCGCGGCGATTACGAGTGGACCTATCTTTCGGACTATCTTTACGACACCAATCCGGACGCGATCGCCCAGCGCGCCTTGGGAAACACAACCTACTACCAAAATCAGCAACTCGCCGGGGCCTACGCCAACGACAATTGGAAAATCACGCCCAATTTGACACTGAACCTCGGCGTGCGTTACGAGTACTTGACGATCCCACTCGGTGAGACCACCCAGAGCTTGAACGCCAGCGCCAGCGTCCCCGGCCTGATCGTGTTTAAGTCGCCGAGCGCCCAACCGACGAACTTCATGCCCCGCGTAGGCTTGGCTTACTCTCCGGGCACCAGCGGCAAGACTTCGATTCGCGCCGGCTTCGGCCTCACCTATGACGTGCTTTACGACAATCTCGGAATTAGCAGCTCACCACCGCAACTGAGTTCCACAGTCGATGTCACGGGGTTGAACGCGACCGGGTTTCTCGCGAACGGAGGAATCCCGCCCAACGCTTCGGTCGCAGTTCCTCAGGGTGCTGCGGCCAGAGCCGCGACCTCGAGCTTTATTCCCAATCAGAGACGCCCGGAAGCGTATAACTGGAATTTTGGTATTCAGCGTCAGTTCGCCGGCAATTATGTCTTTGAAACCAGATACCTCGGCACGCGCGGCCTGTTCCTCCCGATGCAGAGTCAGTTGAACCGCCAGCCAGTGGTAAACGCTTCGAACGCCTTGCCGGTGTTTTCTAGCATGCCGAGCGCTGCCACCTTGAATTCGCTCTCGAGCAATCTGACCAACCTGCAAGCGGCTTTCGATAATGGCGGCTTTCTCGTGCCCGCCTATGCGAATGCAGGTTTTACGGGCCTGATCACCGCTTTCACTCCTCAAGGCAATTCGATCTACCATGGGTGGGCGAACCAGTTGAGCCGGCGCTTTTCGAACGGCCTGCAATTCCAAGGCTCGTACACCTGGAGCCACAACATAGACGATTCAACGGATGCTTTGAGCTCGACCGTGCTGGCGCCGCGCCGGCCTATGGATTCTCAGGATCTTCGGATTGAGCGCGCATCCTCGTTACTCGATTATCGAAACCGCATCGTTCTGCAGATGATTTACGACCTTCCGTATTTGAAGAACCGCAATTGGTGGCTGAAGAACATCTTCGGCAACTGGGAAATCGCGCCCGTGTATACCTATCAATCTGGGCAGCACGTAACTCCGCAAAGTGGAATCGATTCCAATCTGAACGGCGATAGCGCTCCCGATCGCGTGATGGTCAATCCGGCGGGTAATCGTAATGTTGGTACAACAGCGAGCGCTCTCACGAACAGCGCGGGCGATACTGTCGCGTACCTGGCAGCGGATCCGAGCGCCATGTTCATTACAGCTCCCAAGGGAACGCTGCCGAACGGCGGCCGCAGTCTCCTGAACTTGAATCCGATCGACGATATCGATCTGACTTTGCTCAAACGGATCGCGATCACCGAACGCTTCAAATTGGAGTTCTCTGCTCGTGGCGTAAACATCTTCAATCATCCTCAATATACGGGCGGGTACCTGAACGACGTGGCTGCGTTTGGCCCGCCAGGAGGCGTCGGAGGCGGGGCCGGCTATCAACAGGGCACGGCGGCAGGCAATTTGGCGCGAACCGCCATTGAACCCGGCTCGTCGATCTTCCAACAGTGGAGCCAGGCGTTCTCAAGCAATCCGCGGACGCTGCAACTGGCGCTCAAACTGATCTTCTAGTAAGCTGTCCCGGTGATTTCGATAGCAGAGCCAGACTCCAATCGCTTCGCTCATGGTTTCCGTGCTTCCGGTTGGAGAGCCACTGACGTGGCTCATGGCTCCGCTTGCAGTAGTCAGAGCCGCGAGCACAGCAACCGGCGTGCTAAGGATATCACCGGGACAGCTTACTAGTGAGTAGCTAATTACTTCTTGAAGGAGGGTAGATACATTCATCACACAATCGTCTCCTTAGCATTGCCCGAAGCTATGGTTTTGCCGCGGGGTTTCGCTTAGGGATATGCAGCCGGTCCTTTAAAGGTCAGCAACACGATGCAACTCAATCAGCAAGGCGAATGGACGGAAACCACCGGCACGAGTTTCGGCTCTTCGCCTCCGCGCAGGTCGGTTTCGATGACACGGCAAATACACCCGCTTCGTGTTGACCGGACCGTATTCGAATTTGCCGGAAGCCTCGGGCTGTGTGTGGTCGATTGTTGCCGAAAAGCAGATCCCTTTGCGGGACGATTTCGCCATCGAGCACTACGTGAATGATCCGAAAACAACCGCTGAGGAAAAGCTGATTACCGAGATTCTTATTCCGACTGTGTAAGTTTTTCACAAAGAGGGCGCTCGCCGATTTGACTGCAGCAACCTTTCTTCTCCTGAATCTGGCTCTCGCGTTCGATAACGTCGGGACGATATGGGCGCACGAGATTGACATTTTCCGCTCTTGGAGGCCGGTCGGGCCCGACGCTTTTCATCATATCCAGACGGTCCACTGGCGCAAGCGGACGAGCAATTGCGCTCGCGCATGCATGTTCGCGGTGGTTGCCGCGCACACTGGCGACAAGACCCGGCCTTCTTCATCGCTCCTTCGCGCCAGCCGTTACACTGAAACTTGCCCCAAATGTCCGAACGCCCGTTCGTTCACCTTCACTGCCATACCGATTACTCGCTTCTCGACGGCGCCTGTGATATCAAGAAGCTCATAAACGTCGTTAAGAAACAGAACATGCCGGCCGTTGCTATGACCGATCATGGCAACCTCTTCGGCGCAGTCGAGTTCTACAACGAAGCTTCCAAAGAAGGCGTGCACCCGGTCATCGGCTGCGAAGTTTACGTCTCGCAGCAAGGTCACAAAACCCGCTCCGATACCGATCGTTATAACCACCTCGTGCTTCTTTGCGAATCGCAGGAAGGCTACAAAAATCTTATCCAGCTTGTCTCCACCGGCTATCTCGAAGGCTTTTACTACAAGCCCCGTGTTGATAAAGCTCTCCTTGCTCAGCATTCCAAAGGCCTGATCGCGCTATCGGCCTGCTTGCGCGGCGACATCAACGAAACTCTGATCGCCGATCGCTACGAAGAGGCCCGTCGCCTCTCGAACGAATATCAGGACCTCTTCGGCAAGAACAACTTCTTCCTTGAGATGCAGGATCATCATCTCGATCAGGACAAGATCGTTATGCCCCTGGTCAATCGTCTGGCTAGCGACACCGGCATTCCGCTCGTCGTCACCAACGATTCCCACTATCTCGAGCACGACGACGTGCGCGCTCATGAAATCCTGCTTTGCATCCAGACCGGCAAAACCATGTCGGACCCGAACCGGATGCGCTTCTCCACGCCGGATTTCTACGTGAAGTCGCGCGCCGAAATGCTGCAGCTCTTTGGTGAAGTCGAGCACGCTCTGGACCGCACCTGGGACATCGCTCAGCGCTGTCACGTCAAGCTCGAAAAGGTCAAGGATCCCTTTCCGCGCTTCGACGTGCCGGCCACCCATAACGCCGACAGCTTCTTTGCCCAGATCGCCCGCGAAGGTTTCGAAAAACGCCGCCCGCGTCTGGAAGCGCTCCATAAGAACGGGCGTCTCAAGTTCCCTCTGCCGGCATACCTCGAACGGCTGGAGCGCGAGATCACCATGATCCAGCAGATGCAGTTCTCGGGCTACTTCCTGATCGTCTGGGACTTCATCCGTTTCGCCAAACAACGCGGCATCCCGGTCGGTCCGGGCCGTGGTTCCGCCGCCGGCAGTCTGGTCGGCTACGCCATGGAGATCACCGATATTGATCCTCTGGAATACGGTCTGCTGTTCGAGCGCTTCCTCAACCCCGAGCGCATCAGCATGCCGGATATCGATATCGACTTCTGCACCAACCGCCGCGGCGAAGTGATTCAGTACGTCACTGAAAAATATGGGCGCGACCAGGTCGCCCAGATCATTACCTTCGGCACGCTGGCCACCAAAGCAGCGATCAAAGACGTCGGCCGGGTGCTCGACATGAGCTTCGCCGAAGTCGACCGCATCTCGAAACTCGTTCCCAAGCAGCTCAACATCAAGCTCGAAAAAGCGATCGAGGATCCGGAGCTGAAATCCCTCTCCGCGCGCGAACCGCGCGTCAAAGAAGTGCTCGACATCAGCATGAAGCTCGAAGGTGTCTGCCGCAATGCCGGCATGCATGCCGCGGGCGTCGTCATCTCCTCCGTCCCCCTGCGCGAACTCGTCCCGATTTACGTCACCAACAAACACGAGCTTGTCACGCAGTACGACATGCTGGGCCTCGAAAAACTCGGACTCCTCAAGATGGACTTCCTGGGCCTCACCACGCTCACCATCATTGACAACGCCCTCAAGCTGATCGAAAAATACTGCGGCCAGAAAGTGATCGTCGAGGATCTTCCGCTCGATGACACCGAAACCTACCAGAAGATCTTCAGCAACGGCTTCACCGCCGGCGTCTTTCAGTTCGAATCCTCCGGCATGCAAGACATCCTGCGGCGCTATCAGCCGAATCGCGTGGAAGATCTCTGCGCCTTGAACGCTCTCTACCGGCCGGGCCCGATTCAAGGCGGCATGATTCCCGACTTCATCGATCGCAAGCACGGACGCAAACCCATCACCTACGATGTCCCCGAACTCGAAGAGATTCTCTCGGAAACCTACGGCGTCATCCTGTATCAGGAACAGGTCATGCAGATCTCGAATAAGCTCGCCGGTTACTCGCTCGGCGATGCCGATATCCTGCGCCGGGCCATGGGCAAGAAGAGTCTCGACGAAATGGCCAAGCAGCGCGAGCGATTCATCACCGGCGCCAGCGCGCGCGGCCTGCCTCCTAAAAAGACCGGCAAAATCTTCGACCTGATGGAGCAGTTCGCCGGCTACGGTTTTAACAAGTCGCACTCTGCCGCCTACGCCTACCTCGCCTACGTCACTGCCTATCTGAAGGCCCACTATTCGGTCGAATTCATGTCCGCCCTGCTCACCTCCGAGTCGGGCAATATGGAGAAGACCGTCAAGTACATCAACGAGTGCCGCGAGATGCAGATCCCGGTGCTGCCGCCCGACGTCAACCAGAGCGATCTCAATTTCACGCCCGCTGGTGACTCTATCCGCTTCGGACTGGGGGCAGTCAAGAATGTTGGACAAGGCGCGGTTGAAGCCATCGTAGCGGCGCGCACAGAAGGCGGCGTCTTCACCTCCATTTACGATTTCTGCGAACGGGTCAACCTCGCCGCCATCAATCGCCGCGTCATCGAAAGTCTCGTCCGCGCCGGCGCTCTCGATCTGCTCGGCGGCAATCGCGCCCAGTTGACTGAAGCCCTTGACCGTGCGCTTGAAACCGGTCTGCGTGTCTCGCGTGACCGAGCGCGCGGACAGCACGGCCTCTTCGGCGGTCCCGACGAATCGCACGCCGAAGAGCATCCTCTCGCCAAACTGCCCGATTGGACCATGGAACAAAAGCTCGCGGGCGAAAAAGACGTTCTCGGCATATACGTCTCCGGCCATCCGCTCGATCGCTGGAGCGAAAAAGTCGTCGATCTCGCCACTCACTTTACTGATAAGCTCGAAGATCTTGAAAAAGGTGTCGAAGTCAAACTGTGCGGAATTCTCACGGGCGTTATTCGCAAAACCAATCGCGACGGCAAGTACTGGGCGGCTATGAAGATTGACGATCGCCGCGGTACCGCCGACGCCATGGTGTTCGCCAATCGCTACGAAGAACTGCTGGCCACCATTCAGGAAGATGCCGCGGTGCTGGTGCGCGCTTTCGTCTTGCCGGAAGAGGGCGGCCCGCCGAAACTCTCCATTCAGGAAATGGTCAAGTTAGAGGATGCCCGCGTCGACCTGCCTTCGCTAATATCTATCCGCATGTGGCTCAAAGATGAAACCTCCACCGAAAAGGTGAACGCTCTTAATGACCTTTTCGCCCGTAAACAGGGCGCAACCGATGTGCGCCTCCGCCTTGAAAAGCCGCGCGACTTCTCCATCGTGCTCGACTTACGCAATCGCAAAGTGCGCCCCGATCGCGAATTTCGGGCAGAACTCGAGAGAATCTGCGGACCGGAAGCAATGGAAATTCTGGCAAGCTGAGCCATGGCCGAAAACGAAATAGAACCGCCGCCGCCATTGCCTGATATGGAAGAGGTGTCGAAGCCGCCGCAAGCTACCAACCCGAGCTGGCAGCGGGTTCAGCTGGCTCGCCATCCCAAGCGTCCTCACTCGCGCGACTACATTCAAGGGCTCACCACCGGCTTTGAAGAGTTGCACGGCGACCGGCTTTTTGGCGACGACCCTTCTATCCTGGCCGGCATGGCGTTTTTCGACGGCAAGCCCATCATGATTGTCGGCCAGCAAAAAGGCCGCGACACGAAAGAAAAACTCCTGCGGAATTTCGGCATGCCGAAGCCTGAAGGCTATCGCAAAGCTCTGCGCGTGATGCAACTCGCCGCCAAATTCAAACGCCCCATTATTACTTTCGTCGATACCCCCGGGGCCTATCCTGGCATCGACGCCGAAGAGCGCGGACAAGCCGAAGCCATTGCCTACAATCTGCGTGAGATGTCCCGCCTGGCCACCCCCGTTATCACTGTCGTCATCGGCGAGGGCGGCAGCGGCGGCGCTCTTGGGCTCGGCGTGGCCAATCGCGTCTACATGCTCGAAAACGCTTATTACAGCGTGATCTCTCCGGAAAGCTGTGCCGCCATTATTTACCGCGATTCCGGTAAAGCTCCCGAAGCCGCCGCCGCGCTTTGCATGACCGCGAACGACCTGCTCAAGATGCAGCTTATCGATGGCATCGTACCCGAAGCTGGAGGCGGCGCGCATCTCGAGCCTGAGGCCGCCATCGCCGCTGTCGGCAAAACCCTCACGGCAGCGCTCAGCGAGTTAGCCGGCCTGTCCACAGAGGAGCTACTCAACCAGCGCTACGAAAAATTTCGCGCTATGGGCAATTTCTTCGAAGAGGTTCTGGTCTGAAACTCGGCTTTCTGGTCGTAGTCTTTGTCGTCGGTTTTTTGGCGCTCATCGCGTATTCAACACTCAATGGTCCTCGCTATAGAGTTCATGTTTGCATGACTTTCAATGGCAATTCGGCCTGCAAAACGGTTTCCGCTAAAAGCGAGCAGGGCGCTCTTCGTTCCGCTGCCGAGAATGCCTGCGCCGATATCGCCTCCGGCGTTACCGATTCGATCAAATGCGAAAAAGCAGATCCACAGAGTGTCGAATGGCTGCAACGTCCTACCGTCAAGTGACTCTGTTTTTACCGAGTTATTACCGTTTTACTACCGTGCAACGGCCATTTTTGGCCCTAAAAAGCCGTTTCCCAGGGTATTTTGGGGCAGTTTAGCGGCCAAAATCGGACAAAATTCCTGCAACCAGGACAGCCAGCGTGAGCGCAAGTCTGGAAATTGGGGAACGAAGCCATTTTTCTGTTCGCTCGGTTTGTGTCTGGGCGTCGTCGTCGCGTTGCGTTTTTGAGGAACGAAGCCAGCTTGCATGAGCAAGAAAGTCCGGGTTCGCCTCCCAAGTTTGGAAATTTGAGGAACGAAGCCACCTTATTGTTCGCCCAGGAGAGGCGGTTGGCGGGTTCCGTTTTTTAAGGAACGAAGCCATCAGGTCTCGAAAGCATTTGGAGACCGGCGAGCGTTTTCCGGTTAGTTTTTTGGGTGCAGACATGGTGATCATCTGCGCGCACGGTAGCAGCGCTGGCGGACGGGTATAAGTTGACTAAGACGTAAGTGTCTGCGGATAGGGAAGAAAATAAATTTTCGCAGTCGGAACAACAGCTTGGGAGGGTTCCGCCTCGCCCGGTCGCGGCTGAAGCCTTTTGTGAACGAGACCGTCAGATTGGGTGACGTCAACATCGAGGTTTTTACAGGTGGCAATCGCGGTTATTCCGCATTTTGGACGCGACAGCGGGAAGGACTTTGATTCTTTCGCCAAGGCCATGTCGGAAGCGGGATTTCTCGCGCTTCGGCCTCGCTTCCAGACAGCCAGAACATCTGCTTTGCGAAGATGGTCAAGCAGTCGCTGCAGCTCAGATCGATTCCAGCGTCCCCGGTGACTTTCTCGCGAAAGAGTCGCTCGCAGCAGCCTGCTTCAGAGCGATGGCCTTTGCTGTCTGGCTTGATCGTTGGTCGAAGCGGGTGCGTAAACGCTGGATGCTGTTGAAAAACTCTGCCCAAAATCGTAGTTGGCCCGTCAAAACCTGGCGCTATCCGCAAATGTCTTGCAGATTCGTAAAGATCGTTGCCCAGTACGCGCAGGATTTATGGCTTGGATGTTGTGATCTGCATTTAAGATGGTCTTGCATTCCTCACCGCTTCGTGTAAGCCCAACAAAATGGGTTGTCCTTCGCGGCGGGAAGCGGGGGAGAGCCGGAGTCGCAATACGATTCGTCCAGCCACAGCGTAGATTGCCACCACCAAACCTTCACCAAACAGTTCTGGGATAGCACCGATTTCTGGTGCGGACGGACGATGATCTCGCCCGGCCCGCCACTGCTGGTCTGGCAAAGGAGACGCCACTGAACCGCCATAGATGTGCGTCAAACCAGCAAAGGCAATAGCCGTAAGCGAGAGTAGGGCAATCCGTGATAACACCCGAATAAATTTCATCGTGCGCCTTCCAGAAAGCGGCGGAAGAGCCTCTGTCCGGCCGCGATTACCCATTCCCAATTGATTGCGAGATGAAATCCCACCAGCATGAGTACGGCCGCCGAGAACTGATTGTGAAGATTATCCCATCGCCAGTTCATGTCCGCTGCGGCTCTTGTGCCTGTCAACGACGGAATCGCCTTCTGTGATATTAAAACGCCGGAGAAGATCACCGCGATCACGGCGGCGAAAAGACTGAGGTTGAGAAGGTAGTTAATGCGCGCGCGAATGGATTGCAAGCTGAAGAAGCGGCGACTTTGCGAGGCAATCCAACTCCAGGCAAGCAGCAGATGAGCGAGAACCATACCCACCATCGCGAGTCCGAGCCACTCATGGAGAACAAGTCCGGTAAAGCGAACGGTCTGCAACGCGCAGATCGAGACCAGCAGTGTTACATCCAGCCAAAACGTAATCTTCAATCGCCATTGTGCTGAGCTCGTTGACTCGCGCGTTGATGCTACGATTCGAGTGCCCATCCTGTTATCCACAGATCGCGGCGCTACCGCCAGTCTCATTAGGCCATTCCTAGATTAGAGTTGGCCAAGTGTACTCCTATGTAGCATTCTATCCTTTTTCTGCACGGGTTGAAGACAAAGACGCTATTCGCTGAACCGCGATTGCACAACAGTCCGTAACACGAAGTGAATGGTCGTGCATTGGAGGTACTAGGGCTGGAAACAGCGATACCGCTAAATGAGTCCTCATTGGCGTACTGGCTCCAGCGTTCGGTCTGAAAATCCAGGAATACATTTCTTTCCCTGATTGTTTCGGGTGACCTTCGCACTATCGCGAACGTCTTTCTATTGAGCTCTTTGATATCGTTCCCGATCACATTTTGTGGAGGCGTGCTGGTCGTAATGATGGGTCAACAAACTCGTTCTGAATCGCTGTTTTACTACTTCCGGATGGAGGACCATATTCCGGAAGATCATTTGTTACGGCTCGTCGACCGGCACATTGACTTCGCATTCGTGCGCGAGAGCCTGAAGGCGAGCTACAGTCACACGGGGCGGCCGTCGATCGATCCAGAGGTGCTGCTCCGAATCCTGTTGATTGGCTACCTGTACGGAATTACCAGTGAGCGCCGCCTGGTCGAAGACGTTGGGATGCATCTTGCTTATCGCTGGTTCACTGGCCTCGGCTTCGATCAAGAGGTTCCGCATCACTCGACATTTTCTAAGAATCGGCACGGCCGCTTTCAAGAGTCGCCGCTCTTCCTTGAACTCTTCGAGCGAATCGTCCAGCAGTGCGTGGATGTCGGGCTTTTGAAAGGCATCGATCTCGCAGTGGATAGCACGCAGATCCGCGCTGATGCCAGTCCGGACCGGACGATCACTCGTGAACAGCTGCCGGAAGTCGCTAAAGTCAACCGTACCGTGCGCGAGTACGTGGAACAGGTCGAGCGCGAGAACATTGTTGTGGAGCCGGTGCAGATTTCTGATCCGGCTGAGTCCGAAGCCGAAGGTGAACCCGAACTGCGCCGCACGTATCGGAACTCGCCACCCATGAAGATTTCGATCACTGACCCAGAAGCAGCCCTGTCGAGCAAGCGAGGAGCTTCCGAATTCGCTTATTACGATAACTATCTGATCGACAACCGAAGCTGCATCATCGCGGGTGTCATGGCAACCCCAGCGCGCCTCAGCCAGGAGATTGTTGCCGCCCGACACATGTTGGAAAGAGCGAAAGAGCGCTTCGGGTTGCAACCCGTTAGCGTCACTGCTGACAAAAGCTATGGCACGGGCGAGTTTCTGTCCTGGCTGTCGAATCGGCAGATGACGCCGTACATACCCGTGTTGGACCGAAAGCAACAAACAAAGGGCTTCTACACGCAGCATGAGTTTACTCATGTCCCGGAAGAAAACGCCTATCGCTGCCCAGCAGGTCATTTGCTTCACTACATCGGGTTGAGTCGAGGTGCACAGGGCTTTACGTACAGCGCCAAGCCATCGCAATGCCAAAACTGTTCGCATAAGCCGGCGTGCACCCCGTCGTCGACTCGCCGTACGCTGAGAGTCAATTGGTATGAGGACGTGCGCGAGCACGTTCGAAAGCTCAGCCAAACACCGGAATTTGCGATTGCCCACCGCGCTCGAAACAAGATCGAGGCGTTATTCTCCGAATACGCAATCAGATCCGTCTCCGCAAGGTACGGCTGCGAGGTCTGCGGAACGCAAAAGAGCAATTCATCCTGGCGGCAACGGTTCAGAACCTCAAACGGCTAATAAGATACCTGAGCCAGCCGAAAGAACCGGCAGCAAGAATGGCCTGAAAAGGTCATTCCTCGAAACGGTCAAAGCGCAAAGTCGAGATCGAGCCAATCCGATCACTCCCTAAAGAGAGTTTTTCAACAGCATCGCTGGTTTAGGCATGCGTGCAATCCGACAGTAGCCGTGGTACTCCATCAGCTCCGGCACGGGCCGGTCTAACCGGCTTTCTGGTATCAGATAGCGAATGGTTTCAACACCGGAACAGCCTACAGTTGATAAACAGTGGTTCTGGTTTTCGCCGCCCAAGCCGCAGCTTTATCGATTGAGGTAATCAAAAGCTGCATAAGAGAAAGTCTCTTGCGCTTGCCAACACCTTTTCTTGCGCCTCGCGATCAGGCAGTATGCGCGCAATTTCAACGGCTCCGATCATGGTTGAAAAGATGACAAAGAAAGCGCGATCTTTGTCGGCAGCACGGCGGCCCGGCATGTACCGCACCATGCGATTCTTGTAGTTCAGGAGCTCGGCAAATATCAGACGCTGCATCCCCTTGCCGGCGCGCGCCAACTCGGGAGCGAGAGCCGGCAGCGGGCAACCGCGCTCGATGTGATCGCAATATTCCGGGCTCAGGTAGGTTTTCACAATCGCCTTCCACGGCGCCTCAGGGTGCGACTGTTCCGCAACGCCAGCCAGCGTCTCAATGATGTCGCGGAACGCCTCGCGCAACGACTCCAGGAGCAGCCCATTTTTGCTCGGGAAGTGCTTGTAAAAGCCGCCGTGCGTCAGACCAGTGTCGCGCATCACGGCGGCAACTGCTGCGCCGTTTAAACCTTCGGCGCGTACGCGGCGCGAGGCGTCCTTCACAATCTTCTGATGGACTTCGGCTTTATGTTCGGGTCCGTAACGCATAACACATTCTAGGATGTTCAAGATCATCCAATGAGGCAGCTCGTAACGGCGGGGTCTAAGAAATTCGAATCCATAGGATTATTATCATCATCCTATGCGCAAAAGGAGAACTTCACATGTCCCACCCAATTCTGATTGCAGGCGCAGCCGGAGGTCAGCAGGGATCAACCGGACGCCTCGTCGCAGATCTTCTACTCGCGCAAGGCATTCCTGTTCGCGCTTTCGTCCATAAGCTCGATGCCCGGTCGGATGGCCTTCGCAAGCGAGGTGCGGAGATCGTCGAGGGTGATCTCCTCGACCCGGCTTCCGTCCAGGCGGCAATGAGAGAGGTGAAGCGCGCTTACTTCACCTATCCAGTGGCCGATGGCCTGCTTGAGGCAGTCACGATCTTCGCTGCAGGCGCTCGCTATGCCGGCCTGGAATTGGTGGTGAACAACTCGCAATTTCAGGGGACGCCCGACGATCCCGCATTTCGCGATCTTCAACACGCGCCATCCTTCCGAAATCTGCAGCACCGGCTAGCCGATCGTATCTTCGATTGGTCGCAGATCGCGGTGGTTCATCTTCAGACTCCTCCCTACTACGAAAATGTGAGGGCTCTTGTCGCCCGAAGCGTAACCGAGCAAAATACCGCATTCCTGCCATGGGGCAATGGCGAAGCGGTCATTCCGCTCGCCGGTGCGGAAGACGTATCCCGGGTAGCCGCCACTCTTTTGGCCAACTCTGGCGTTCCGTCCCAAAATGTGTTTCCCTTGTTGAACGAAACTCCCACAGTGCGGGAAATTGTCCAAACTCTCAGCAGAGCGATCGGACGCCAAGTTCGCTATGTACCGATCACTGACGAGCAATGGGCGGAGGCAGTCAAGGAGCGACTCACCCCTCACGCGCTCGATCACCTAAGCCATCTTTGGCAGTACTTCCGGGAGCATGGCGCAGGACATTACCGGACTACTGACACAGTGTGTGTGGTAACCGGGCGCAGGCCACAAACTCTGGAGGAGTTCTTCCGAGCGAATGTCGATTCTTTCGGCTCCGCCGGTTAACCAAGTCGCTAGTTTCCGCTCACTTCAAAGAAGAGGCTATGCGATGACATATATCATTCCATCACAACGCGAGGTCACAATGTCTTCAGAAACAATCTTTGGAATACAGCTCGTTCTAGGATATGTCGCGTGCCTGCTTTGGTTCGGCACGTACCTTCTACCTAAGCTGAGCTCGATGGACCGATTCGAAGCACACCGTTTCATCAGTACTGTACACAGCTTCCGCTTTTTCGGACTGGCCTTTATTATTCCGGGCGTCGTAGGCCCCAATTTGCCGGCCGGCTTCGCCACGTTCGCCGCCTACGGGGATTTCGCAACTGGAGTGCTAGCTCTTCTGGCGCTTCTCACCGCAAGGATTCGTCCGCTCTTTTGGTCTTTTGTCGTCGCCTTCAATCTAGTAGGAGTAGCGGACATTGCCTTCGATTATTACCACGCAATCGAGCTCGGCCTTCCAGCGCTCGCCGGGCAGTTGGGCGCAACCTACGCTATCCCGATCATCTACGTGCCGATCCTGATGATCACGCACGCCCTCGCTTTCTATTTCTTGCTGCGCCGTCCACAGGACTCCCCACGGTTTTGCAACTGCAATTCGATTGTGCGATGCTCAATCCCGGCTAACGACAGATCTGGGCACACGGAAGCCGGTCAGGAGATCGGTAGCTAAAGACATTGCGACTACTCGTGACTGCTTGTCGTGGTTTAGCACCTTTATGACAGCGCTCTTAAGCGCAACTCCTAGGTCGCTGGCCGGTCTTCAAGGGGTTGGTGGAGATTGAGGGATGCCGACGCCTAGGGCGGCCAGCAATGGTTCGATGATCGCCGGATCCATCCCTTCTGGCCTGGTGGGTCGCCCTCCAACTCACCCTCTGGCTGCCGGCACGCTGATATCCGACGGCGCGGCTCACAGGCGCCGGTCGGGCCCGTGCCCGGCAGCGATTGCAACGTATGAGGCGGAAATGTTTGCTCGGATGCAGCACATGACGGAGGACACGATGATCAATACGGAGATGTTTTACGCCCCGGACGTCTCCGATCGTGTTGTGGCTTTGTTTCGCAGCTTCGGTGGATCCGGGGCAGTCCCTCCCGCCTCGGAGGCTTGGGCAATCCGATAGAGTTCAGGAACGTGAAATGTTTCAGGCCGGTGTTACGTCCTGCTAGTCCCCTCTCAACCGCGATCGTCGCAAGCCTGCCACTTGGCCGCAAAAGGCGCTTCTCACCGCCTTGACCTTTCAATGCGCGTGAATCACGTGTAACGGCGAGCGGCGTTGCAGAGTTGATCGGCCGAAGGTTACCGATATTGTGTCTTATCTGCAGGAGTATTAGCTCAAGTCCAGGTAAGTAAGGACACGAAATGGACGATTATCTCTGCCGACGGGAGATAGAAGCAGACCTCAGAAGAGGTCTGCTGCCGGACTGCTTTACAAAACCATGTGTTCCCGGGAGGGTCGGGCTTCGATCAGTCCCGCTCCGCGGTATCGGCTGCTGTTGCGAGTTGCATGGCAGAAGCAAAAAATTCTGGACTTTGCCCTTTAAAGAGCCCCGATTTTACTAACGCATTGACAAGGTACACAGCGCCTGCATTCTTTTTACTACGTGGCCGTACCACTGATATTCGTGGAAGCTGGAGTTCTAAAAATGGGCACGGTACCGGGAAGATCCCCTCGGAGAACTGTCTGTCACTTCGCAAGTCCGGGAAGACCAAACCATCTGAACTGACGCCAGGAAGAGTCTCAAGAGACTTGTGGAATCCGGTAAAGTGTATTGCCTCCACCGGCAAGATCGAAGCTAGCAGAGCTAAAACATGCGAATTGCTCACATGCGTAATGAAATGATCGTAAAGACTCATTCCCCCTTGCTCGATGCTCGGCGAGTGGAAAGTGGCGGTGTTTGCGATTGCCTGAAGCTCTACCTCACTTAGACCATCCCTCGTCGGAATACCAGGACGATCCACGATGTTTACGAACTGGCCGGGCATTTCGCCGAAATCGGGATTACTCGGCGTCCGGTATTTGAGATACCAACTCGTATCAACGGTAAGACTCGTTAGATTGGTCAAATGACCTTGTTGATCAGCGCCGGCCACTTGCGGCATCGGAATGGTTCGGAACGGATCGAGGTCGGTGGGCTGTTCGCCGACCGCGCTCAAATATGCATTGATAAACACCGCATGGGTTCCCTCGTCACGCCGGATATCAGTGTTGTAGCGGACCAATGAGGGATCTATATTCGATAGGGCACGATTGAACCCTTCATTGTAAACAGCCAAACGGCTGTACTGTCCCCACAGATCGTTCTCGACTAGTTCCACTGCGGCAAGAAACTTTAAAATCGCAATGTCGCCGGGGCTACACTGCCTATTGGCTCTTGATGCAAATGCAGGTTGATCGCCAATTAGCCCTGCTCCGACTGTGGCAACCCCCGCAGTGAGGCCACCGTAAAGAAAGGACCTTCGGTGGGCGAGATTTTTGGGCTTTTCTGGTGAGTTCATCTAATTACCTCTTTCAAGACCTATCGTTGGGCGTCTACTTCTGCGTTTGCAGCGCGCAGTATGACTCCTTGACTAAATACGGTGAGGGTCCGGGGCTTGGACGACAGTTATTCCAAAACCGGTATTATTGCGCGGTCAGAATGCGCGTAGTCCTACCCGACAGCTTCGCCATCTGCACAAAATCCGATCCGCTCGCCTTCTTCCCGCAGTCGAAGGAACGATCTGGCGTCTTGACCCTGACCAGGCAATCAGTGGGCCATGACGATGTAATACAGAGCGACCCTGGAGCGTCGCTTCGAAACTGATTGCTGACCTGGGCGGACCAGCAGCATATCCGGCGAGAACCGCCAGGTCCTTAGCTATCGATATCCCAACTTATCTGCCACGCAGCAGAGAGGCTCATGCAACTTGCCAAAGAGAGGTCGAGCGGCGCCCTTAGCAACCGAAGCTAGGTGCGGCATTGAGGTCCAAAGCTAGCGTGACCGCAAGAATTGATAACCCATACGCGACTCGGTATTCGGAAGCCTAGTTTTCCGGATTGTCGGCTATCTACTCGGAACACGAACCAACAGCTCCTCAATGAGCGCATTGGCGTCGCCAGTTGACCAATGGCTGCAAGAGTACTCTCAAAAGTTTCTTCCTACAAGGGTCCGAGTGTATATTGTCTCTTTGCATAGAACTTCTAGTGGAGAGACTCATGTCATCATGTCCAGGGTCGCCTTGAACATTTCGTTGTTGGACTGGTTCTTCTTGGGCAGGTTTCCTCCTATTGGGGTGCGAGCGAAAACAATCGCAAGGCCAAGTTCTACCGATTGACCGCAGAAGGCCGTAAGCAGTTGGTTCGCGAAACCAGCCGCTGGCGGCAAATGACCCGCGCAATTGGCCTTGTGATGGGTGAAGAAGGCGGTGCGCAATGAGCTGGATGAGATTCCTACACCGCAACCGCTCCGACCCCGAGTTGCAGGATGAGATCGAGGCTTTTCTGGCGGAAGAGACTGCTGACAATGAGGCCCGCGGCCTGACACCCGAAGAAGCGCGGCGACAGGCCCGACTGAAATTTGGCAACCCACAGAAGATGCGCGAATCGTTGGGGATGCAAAACACTCCCCAACCGTTGGCCGGTATCGGCCGCGACGTAAAATACGCATTTCGTACGTTGAGCCCGCACGCCGGGATTTTCGATCATCGCGATTGTGGTCATGGCTTTGTGCCTGGGCGCTGCAACGTCGCTTTTCACCGTTGTGCGTTCGGTGCTGCTGCAGCCGCTGCCTTTTCGCGACCCCGCGCGGCTGGTGATGGTGTACGAACGCTTCCGAGGAGGGGAATTAAGCTACCACCCTGTTGCGCCAGCCGACTTCTACGACTGGCGCTCGAAGACCCACGGCATTGAAGACATGGCAATCATGCGTCCTGCCGGGTACAACCTCACCGGGGTGCGCAACGAATTGCCGGAGTCAGTTGGCGCAGAGGCAGGTTCCTCGAACCTGTTTTCACTGCTGGGAGTGCAGCCGGCACTGGGCCGGGACTTTAGGGGCGGACGAACAGCGCGGCAGCGCCTTTGTGATGTTGACCTGGAGCCTGTTTGAGAGGCGGTTTGCAGGCGACGCCAAGATTGTGGGCGGCCAGATTCACCTTGACGGCAAACCCTACACAGTGGTCGGCGTGCTGCCCTCGTGGTTCACTTATCCCGATGCCCGAATTCAGCTGTGGGTTCCCTACAAGGCCGATGCGAGTCCTGAGATGCTTCAGCATGATGACCGGCATGGGAGCCAGGTGGTGGCAAGACTCCGCCCTGATGTAAGCCCGGCCAGCGCAATCGCGCAGGTTGGCGCCATACAGTACCAGAATCATTTGCAGTATCCGCACGATCCGGTGGCTGAAGATGTTGTTTCGCGCTCGCTGAACGAAGATCTCGCCGGAGATGTGAAGAAGCCGCTGATGTTGATGCTTTCCGCAGTTGGTTGCATGCTGCTTATCGGCTGCCTCAATGTCGCCAACCTGCTGGTGGCGCGGTGCTCACCATAAACCAGATCATTGGCGCGTCCCTAATGAATGCGAGCCTGAGCGCAACCCTTGTGCTGGCGTTTGCTATTTTGTCGCTGATTCTTGCTTCGGTGGGATTGCACGGAGTGTTATCGTGCCTTACCACTCAGCGGACCTCGGAACTGGGAATCCGCATGGCGCTCGGCGCGCAACAAGACCACTTCTTGCAGTTGATGCTGATGGATAGCCTGCGGCCAGCGCTGTTCGGGCTGGGGCTTGGTTTTGGTGATGAGCTTTGCTGCGACACGCATCTTACAGTCGATGCTTTTCGGAACGAAGCCTCTCGATCTTGTGGTTCTCTCCGGCGTGATTGCAACGCTGCTGGCGGTTGCGGTTCTGGCCTGCCTGGCTCCGCATGGCGTGCTTCCCGGTTAGATCCAATCAAAGCGCTCCGAACCGAGTAGAACTGGGTATCCGCAGATTGAGGCATAATCGCCAATTCGCTCGTCGACAGCTTTCTGGGCGAATGACGGGAAAGCGGACGAGTTGCGGCGCGGATAGATCCGCCCTAACGGCGATGTAGTTAGTAACCGAACCGGCAGTCGAAAACCCGGGAACAGTTAACGATCACCTGCCACAGGTCAGGATCATTGCAAGAAAACGCCCGGGCGGCTAAAACTACGCGCTAAAGTCGCTTGCCGGCGTACTGGGTTGTATGCAGTCTGATGCTTAAGCATTGACATCAAGATCTGGAGCAGCCCATCGGCAGTTTTGGGTAAGACGCCATGTTGTTTTTAAGACGGAGGAATTTCCGGCTAGCGTTCTTCGCATTTGCGCAGCCTGCCTCTGCTCGAGTGAGGCATTGAGATCAGGAGTGGATACGACGCTTCCGGCTATTCATCAAGACTTTCAACGAATTCGTTGAGACTCTCGACGTCGACAAAACTCCGCTCACTTGCGTGTGCGTGACTTCGCTCAGAAAAATGACGTGATTAGTAGGCGCCCTTTAAGCGATTGCCTGGCCAGAGTTTTTCAACAGCATCGCTGCGTTTGGGCAACGGTCGGAAATTGCCCGTACTGCAGGCTGTTGCGATGTTATAGTGGCCGACCGATTCGAATCATCAGCTCCTTGAAGCGAGCATCACTGCGGAGACTATCAAAGCGGGGGTCCACGCCCAGGAAGGCAGCCCGCGGCGAGCGCTCGTCGACCGCTCGCGCGAGCAACGTGAATGCCTGATCTGTTTCGCCGATACCCAGGGACGCGAGCGCCAGGTCATAAGAGGACACATATCTCTGTTTGGACAACTTGCTGAGGTCGTCGAATAGCTTCTTCGCCTGGCTTTGCCTGCCGGCAACTCCGTAGGCGTGAACTAAGGACGCCATATAAACCGGGCTGCCGCCGGATAGACTCACTGCTTTTTCGAGTTCCGCGATGGCCTCCTGGTACATGTGCTTCTGCTCGAGCGCGTGTCCGAGTACCAGATGGACCGGAACGAAGCCTGGATCCATTTCCACGGCGTTTCTATACTGCTCGATTGCTTTGTCGTACTGGCGCGCAAAGAAGTACCGTGAGCCCACCCACGTGTTGATAATATTCGACAGCGGATCGAGCTCCCGGGCGCGTTCCGATTCCGCGATAGCTTCTGCATGGCGGCCTACCAGCGACAGGAATTCGGCGTACCAGTGACGCCCATTTGCGTAGTTTGGATTCAACTCGATAGCGCGCCGGAACTCGCGCTCAGCGTTGGCCCAGTCGCGCTCGTAGTAGAGGGTCACGAACGCCAGCGACGTATGTGCCTCTGCAAGCGAGTCGTCCAAGGCCAGCGCCTTCCTCACCGCGACCTTCGCATAGGGAAAAGTCTCTGATGGCGCCATGTATGCGTACCATCCCAGCGGCAACCAGCAATCCGCAAGGCCGTCATAGGCCAGCGCATAATTCGGGTCCTTTTCAATCGCCTGCTGGAAGTAACCGATGGCTCTCTTGAGGTCGACTTCGGTCCTCCTGTTCCAGAAAAATCTCCCCTTGGAATAGGCCAAGTAAGCATCCGTATCGGGAGTGTGTCGACGCGCCACCCGCGCGCGATCAGGCGGGCTCAAAGTTGCCCGGATTTCGTCAGCTATTTTCTGGGCCACTTCAGCCTGCAGCACAAAAATGTCTTTCAGATCGCGGTCATAGCTGCCGCCCCACACATGTGTGTCGCTAGCGGTCTGGATTAATTCGACGTTGATGCGCACCCGTTTTCCGGAGCGCAAGACCGAGCCCTCGACAACTGCATCGACGTTCAACTGACGCGCTATCTCTGGAAGCGGCTTACTGCTTCCCCGGTAGTACAGGGATGAGGTCCGAGAAATGACTCGCAGACCGCTGATGACCTCGAGGTGCTGTCGAAGGGAGTCGGCCATCCCCTCCACGAAATACTCCTCGTCTGGATCTCCGGAAAGATTGGCCAAAGGGAGAACGGCTAAAGAGCGGATTAGACCCGAACCCGTGTGAGTCGGCCGCCTTTCGTGCAACCCGATGATGAAGCCGGCAATTACTATGAGGAGCAAAGCGCCGGCCAGCGCTTGTGGAAACGCAAGGAATCGTAGCCAATTTGCCGTCTTTTTGAATTGGGCAGCGGACTGGGGCTCTTCAGCCTGCTTGTGGCCGGCAGGTTCCGCTAAATCATCAATGCGCTCGCTGAGTGGAGCGATGAAGCGGTACCCATTACGAGCGAGCGTCTCAATAAAGCGCGGCGAATCGGCCGAGTCGCCTAAAGCCTGCCGGAGCCTCTTGACGGCGGCATTGACGCTGTGTTCGAAATCCACGTAGGTGCCCGCCGGCCAGAGCCGCTTTTGAAGTTCCTCTCGGGTGACTACCTCGCCGGGGCGCTCCAGGAGCATGACAAGAACGCTGATCGGCTGGCCCGTGAGCTTAATCCGAAGGCCATGCTTCCGCAACTCGCGCGCGTGGATATGAAACTCGAATGCGCCGAACCGGAAAATCCGGCCGGAGGCGCTCGATTCCGGCCTCGCTGCCACGCTCGACATTTATCTGCGGTACGATCTTACACGCGCAGGTGATCTTTCACCACTCGCCGGAACTGCAGATCAGTCAATAAGATCCGATGTCACCTACGTTTCGCCTGGGTTGCATTGCCCGATTTGCCCAAACCCGCGAAGCTATTCTCACGCACAAGATGCCCACGTATCTTTTGAGGAACACGCGCACAACGGGCCCGGGATCAAGCGCTCCGCCCGAAGGACAGGCGAGTTCCTTTGTTGAGTGGCGGCGCGCAGCCGTGCCCTGTGCGCTTTTGAGGAACACGCGCACAACGGGCCCGGGATCAAGCGCTCCGCCCGAAGGACAGGCGAGTTCCTTTGTTGAGTGGCGGCGCGCAGCCGTGCCCTGTGCGCTTTTGAGGAACACGCGCACAACGGGCCCGGGATCAAGCGCTCCGCCCGAAGGACAGGCGAGTTCCTTTGTTGAGTGGCGGCGCGCAGCCGTGCCCTGTGCGCTTTTGAGGAACACGCGCACAACGGGCCCGGGATCAAGCGCCCCGCTCGAAGGACAGGCGAGTTCCTTTGTTGTAGGGCGGCGCGCAGCCGTGCCCTGTGCGCTTTTCCAGATTTCCGGTTTGGTTCTAGGCGGCCTAATGGCCGTCGTTCCGAGCGCTGCCCATTCCGAGAATCATCAGCACGATGCCGGGCACATACATTTTCCCGTCTCCTGCACTCCCGAGGCACAGAAGGACTTCGAATACGGTGTCGCCCTGGTCCACTCGTTCTGGTACGACAAAGCGGAAAAGACATTTTCCAGCGTAATCCGTGTCGATCCGGCCTGCGCGATGGCTTACTGGGGCATCGATGTGAGCCTCTATCACCCGGTATGGTTTCCGCCCACGCCGTCCGATCTGAGGAAAGGGATCGCTGCGATCGAAAAAGCCAAGTCGATTGGCGCCAAAACACAGCGTGAACGCGACTACATTGCCGCAATCGAAGAGTTTTTTAAGGATTCCGATAAGATATCCCACCGGCAGCGCGCGCTCGCTTGGCGTAACGCTATGCAACGGCTTTCGGCGCACTATCCGGAAGACCACGAAGCCGCCATTTTTTACGCGCTGGCCTTGATTGCGACTACGCCTCCGGCCGACAAAACCTATACGAATCAAAAACAAGCGGCGGCGATCTTGAACCGCCTCCTGCCGGAACAGCCGGACCATTCCGGCATCGCCCATTACCTGATCCACAGCTATGATTCGCCACAGCTGGCGATTCTTGCGCTGCCCGCTGCACGGAGTTACGCGAAAATCGCTCCGGCATCGCCGCATGCGCTCCACATGCCGTCGCATATCTTCACGCGATTGGGTTTGTGGGACGAGTCGATTCAATCGAATCTCGCCTCGGCTGCCGCTGCGAAGAGCCAAATGGCAAAAACTCTTCCGGCCGCTATCTCGCAGGATCAACTGCATGCGATGGACTATCTCGCCTACGCCTACCTCCAGACCTGTCAAGACGAGAAAGCGAAGCGCATCGTTGACGAAGCGGCATCCGCCTCAGCTGTCGATCAACAGGTGTTTCAAGCTGCTTATGCGTTCGCTGCTATTCCCGCGCGCTACGCGCTCGAGCGGAGGCGCTAGTCGGCAGCGACTGCCCTTCAGGTACAGCCGGCATGGTTCCCCTGGGTGCACTTTCGTAATGCAGAGGCCATTATCCATTTCGCGCGTGCGCTCGGCTTGGCGCACGCTGGAAACATAGCTCAAGGCCGGGCCGAAATCGCGGAGCTGGCGGAGATTGAGCAGACGGTTCGACAGCATCAAGAGGATTACGACTGGGCTGCGCAAGTAGAAGTGCAGCGGCTTGCTGCCGTGGCATGGCTGAACCATGCGGAAGGAAATCAGGAATCAGCATTGCGCTCGATGCGAGCGGCAGCCGATCTCGACGACACAATGGCAAAACATCCCGTAACTCCGGGTCCAGTGTTACCGGCGCGTGAGCTTCTGGGCGAATTACTAATGGAACTGGATCAGCCGGCCCGTGCGCTTCCCGAATTCGAAGCAGTGCTGCGCAGTTCGCCGAATCGATTCAACGCGATTTATGGAGTCGGACGTGCGGCGGAGATTTGTCGCGATCCAAAGAAGGCAAAAGCACGCTATTCGCAGTTGCTTCAGTTATGCGGACACGCAGATACGCAAAGACTTGAACTTCAGAACGCCGGGCTTTCCTCCAAGCACGCCGGAACTGAACGGCGCGTAAGTAAGCAAGACGGTCACAACTGCAACTCACTTCAGCAAAACAACCACAAGAAGGGACTATCACACATGTCAAGACTCGAAAAGTGCGTCAACACGATCGGTGTATCGGTTCTCCTGCTCGTTAGCAGTGGAATCGGGCAAGCCGATGAAGTAACTAACTGGAATCACATCATGCTCGAAGCGACGATCACGCCGCCGGCAACGCCTGCGCCCGTTTCAACGCGCAGCACCGCCATTGTGCAAGCTGAGGTTTTCGATGCCGTGAATGGCATCGACCCGCAGTACACTCCTATTCATGTCTCGCGCGCAGGTCCTCGAAACGCATCGAAGCGTGCCGCCGCGGTGCAAGCGGCCTATGCTATTTTGATTCTCTTGTATCCGGCCCAATCGGACATGCTGAATCAACAGCGGGCGGCATCGCTGATGGGCATCTCTCGCGGTTGGTACGCCGAGCGCTCCGAGTCAATTCAAAAGGGAGTTGAGTGGGGCCAGACGGTTGCCGATACGATTTGGGCTTGGCGCAGCAAGGATGGCTTCGCTGAGACTGTGCCGCCATTCACCGGCGGAACCGCTCCCGGAGAATGGCGTCCGACGCCGCCAGCGTTCCTGCCAGGTCTTACTCCACAACTCGCGCACGTGACTCCGTGGGTCATTCAGTCACCGTCGCAGTTTCGGGCTGCAGCGCCCCCGGCCTTAGATAGCGCTGAATACACAGCGGATTTCAACGAAATCAAAGTTATGGGAAGCGCGACCAGCACGAACCGCACGCCCGACCAAAGTGAATATGCGCTCTTCTGGAACCC
The DNA here is from genome assembly GCA_965277435.1 of Bryobacteraceae bacterium. Classification (GTDB taxonomy): domain Bacteria; phylum Acidobacteriota; class Terriglobia; order Bryobacterales; family Bryobacteraceae; genus Bog-105. Next base: position 2,374,409 of record OZ255821.1, read on the forward strand.
AGGCAATCCGCCCGATTTCTGGAATCCCGTTGCAACGACTCTTGCAGAAAAGCATCATTTCAGCCTGTTGCAAACTGCACACCTGCTCGCTCAGATGAATCTAGCGATGTCTGACGCCATGATTGGCTGTTGGGATGCGAAATACACGTATGTATCGTGGAGGCCGATCACAGCCATTCAGTTGGCGGACACAGATGGAAATCCCGAGACGCTGGCTGATCCAACATGGACGCCGCTTCTGGTCACTCCGCCGTTCCCGGGCTACCCATCGGCTCATTCCTGCGCCAGCAGCGCAGCGGCCCGAGTGCTTTCACACTACTTTGGAGAGGACACGGCAATCACTATCACGAATGACGCGCTGCCCGGACAGATGCGCAGTTTTCCGAGCTTTTCGGCAGCCCTCGAAGAGATAGTGAACGCTCGCGTGTTCGGTGGCATTCACTTTCGGACAGATTGTACTGCCGGGCAGACGCTCGGCAATTCTGTCGGCGAATATGTCACCAGACACTCACTCCGGCGACTTGATAGGTGTGATTGGCGTGATGAGCGGCGAGGCGATTGGGACCACTGAAGTCCGTGATCGGCAAAGCACGTTCGCGCTAGACATAACTTGAGTGATTTGGGAATTGACTCCGAAACTGAGACGTAATTCGTGGACACTACACTTGGCCGAGCTGCTACTCGGCGCAAAATGCAAACAAACGCTTGCTGACGCGCGCGGCTCGGGAAACACGCTTGCTGGCGCGCGCGGTTCGGAAACGAGGTCGAGGGTTACAGCGGCTTACAGAGCCACGACCGCGAGGGAGCGGATCGGCATTGCGATTTTGCGCCGGGAACTAGCGATAGCTGGCGAATTCAAGCGAGTCCCGGAGATCCATTCTCCGTTATCACCACCCGATTTCGTTATAGCTACTTTCCGTCGCAAAAATGAGCTATTTTGCGACGGAAAGTAGCTAGCTCTGGAAAATACTTCGTAGCGCCTCGTGCACGCGGGTGTTCTCTGCCGGGAGGCCGATTGTGACTCGCGCCCAGTTCGTGTAGGGTGGATAGCCGCGTCCTATCTCGATTCCTGTTTTACGAAGCGCGGACGCCAGTACGGGCTGCGGCCGGCCGGCGTCAAAGAAAACAAAGCTGCCTTGCGCATCCGTATGCTTCAGGCGCAGTGCCGCAAGCACCTCGTTCCAGCGGTTCCGCTCGCGAGCCACTGCAAGGCGTGTCCGTTCGACCTGGGACGTGTCTCGAAGCGCTGCAGCAGCCGCTGCCAGATTCAGCCTTCCCAGCGCCTCCGCATTTCCTGCCTCTTCCCGGCGAAGGGCATTCGCAAGATCTCTCGGCGCTAGAACGTAGCCCCGGCCAAACCGTGGATCTTGTCGAAGGTACGAAATACCAATACATTCGCGCCGTGAGCCGTGTCGCATAGTGATCGAAGTTAATGCGGAGATCGTGGCCCTCCAGAGTGCCCCCGGTTGAGGTAATTCGGTCGTCTCCGTTGAAAAAGGCTGCCGATATATCGTTACCGTGCTGGCTGAATTCAATCGAGAACGGGATCCGGTAATCGTCATAGCCGACAGTTCCGTCCCAAGTCCCATTCAGTGTCTTTGCGGCAGCGATGGACGCGAAGGACAGACCGATACACAACCATAGTGAAATTCGCATAAACTCGAGTGCCGGCGAAGTGGAGCGTCGTTCTCTACTTTTCTGATTGAGTATAGGACCAATCAGCAACGCCGTCAATGACTACTAGCCTGACCTTCTCACCAGAGGGCCATGCTAGCGATGATAAGGGCTGGTGTGGCACGGAACGCGGGGAAGTGGCAACGAAGAGCGCGTAGGAGAGCAAGGCAGGCGCACGGGCTTGAAGGGCGCTCGCAAAGGTAAAGAAAGAATTGTCAAAGAACCAAACCACTGTCAGAGTCAACACTGGAGTTGCTGAAAGACGCGGGCGAACAGAAGCTGGTCCGGGTAGCCGCTGGAGAATGCAACCCAGACTTTCCGTACGGTGACGCGCACCAGCGCGCCAATTTTGAGCAGTTTGAGACGGATGGTTTGGCACTGTGCCTTCGCCATCTGAGTCCCTTTGAGACCCAGCCGCCGGAAGCCTTCGAGCAACAGGTAAGCCATCGAAGAGAGATACAGTCGCAGTTGGTTGGAACGCAGATAGGCGGTGCTGGTGCGGTCGCTGAACAGGGAAAACTGTTCTTTGATGCGGTTCTCCATTTCGCCGCGTGCACAATACAGTTGCTCGTACAGCGACTGCGCCGGCCAGCTGAGGGCATCGAGCGAAGTGACGAGAAAGCGTGGATTCTCGCCCTTGACCAACTGCTCGGCTTTCGCCACGACGCGACGGCTGCATTGCCAGGAGTCATGCGTTCGATAGGCGAACTCGGTGAAGACGCGGGCGGCCTGTTGGGTTTGCTGGTGTAATCGGTGCGCTTCGATCATCGCGGCGTCGATCGTCTTACGGAGTCGCGGATTCCGCGCCAGACCGAATACATAGTGAACTTGGTGGGCTTCACACCAGCTCATCAACTCGTCCCGGCAGAAGCCGGAGTCGGCGCGCAGAACGATCCGCACCACCGGCCAGCGAGCCCGAATCTGTTTTACGATGCGCTCGACTTCTTCCTGGCTGCCCGCCGAGGCATCGATATTGGAAGGCCGCAGCCGCGCGCACAACAGATGTTCGCCCGCGAAGATGTACAACGGCAGATAGCAGTAGTGGCCGTAATAGCCGTGGAAGAAGCGGCCTTCCTGTTGGCCGTAGAGCGGATTATCGGTGGCATCCAGGTCGAGCACAATCTCTTCTGGCGGCGTGGCGTAGGCTTCCAAAAACACTTCCACTAGCAGCCGGTCGATCGCCTCGGTATCCATGACGATCTTGGCGTAGCGCTCCCCCTCGGCGGGCTCAGCGCGCGTCAACTCCCAACGATTCAGCGTGCTCTTGCCCGCCAGTGCTTTGCCGCGATCGCGCTCCTGTTTGCGGTCGTGGCCTTCCGGGTCGCGCTTGCCGGCCAACACCGCCAGCAACGGATCGGCGCGCAGCTGATCATGATCGTTCAGGTCTTCATAACCCAGCGCTAGCCCATAAATCCGTTGCGCCACCAATTCCGCCACGCTGTGCTCAATCCGATCCACCGCGCGGTGATCGCTGAAGCAACCGGCGAAGCGTTCCAGGATGCGTGCGCGCCGCTCCACTTCGCGCAGCAGCAACCCTCCGCCGTCGGAGGTGATCTGGCCGCCATCGAATCGCCCGATGACTTCTCTGGAAAATAATGCCTGAAACTCAAAACCCGCTTGGCTACACTCTGTCATAGGCTAGGGCCGTTTCTCTCTGCTCTAAACATTTGGTGGTTCTTATGTTTATCTCAGATTGAACGGCTCCTGGCTATCTATACTCGTGAGAAATTGCGGCTAGGTCTGGGCTGGCATCTTCCCGGCACAATGTCCGCTTCAAAGCTTGACATCGGGACTGATATCTACTATCACTATAGACAATGGGGACAATGATCTCGGAGCCTGCCGCGTTCGCGGATGCTCTTTCGCACTTCGAACGGCGAAAATTGCTCGACGAAGACTCTCCTCCTGTCAAGGTGGTGTGCGTGGGCGCACATCCAGACGATCCGGAGAGTGGCTGCGGCGGCACGCTTACGAAACTCGCGGCGGATGGCCATGATGTGCAAATTGTGTACCTGACACGCGGCGAGGCCGGAATTAAGAACGGAATAGGACAAAATACTGCTCGTTTGCGGAGTTCCGAGGCGCTCGCGGCGTGCGAAGTGCTGAGGGCGTCTGGCCGATTCGCCGATCAAATCGATGGACAAACGCGGGCGGACCAGGATTCGTGCCGGCAATTCACGGAATTGCTACTGGGCCTCAACCCTCAGATTGTTTTTACGCATTGGCCGTTCGATACGCATGCGGACCACCGCACAGCGGCGCAACTCACTTACCAAGCCTGGCAGTGGAGCGGTGAATCGTTTGCGCTTGTCTACTACGAAGTTATGACAGGGGTTCAAACGCACCACTTCCAACCAAACTGCTTCATTGACATCTCGTCCACCTGGCGGCAGAAGCGGTCGGCTATTTATGCTCACGGCAGCCAGTCTCCGGAACGTTTTTATCCGTATCACGAAGAGATAGAAAAGCGACGTGGTGTAGACGCCGGTTGCGATCGAGCCGAGGCTTTCTTCGTGATACGCGAGAAATCGCCCAAGCCCCTGCTCCCGTTCACTATTTAGACGACGGTGAGGAGAGGGGCAAGGCGCGCGCCTCACCTCGCCCGGCTCATTTGTCGAGATTGAAACCCAGGCTGAAACCCGGGCGCTCCCAACTGCCAGAGATCGAAGCTCATGAGATCGGCGATCTCTTGCTGAAACTGGTCCTCTGTATCGCCGATGCCGTGTCCCGAGCGCCAGTCAACCCGCAGCAGCACCGGCTTGCCACTCGCTGTCGCCGCTTGCAAACGAGCCGCCATTTTGGCCGGCTGCCACGCGTCGACTCGTGGATCGTTGATGCCCGTGGTCAGCATCACGGCGGGATATCTCGTGTGATCTTTCACGTGATGATAGGGACTCATCTCTAACAGCGCGCGGAATCCTTCCTCCGTTTTGGTGTCGCCGAACTCCGGAATGTTCGGAACGCCGTTCGACGTCGTTTCCTGGCGCACGAGATCGGAGCACGGCACTTGCAGAATGGCTGAGCCGAACAGGTCGGGCCTTTCCGTGATGGCCCGGCCCGCCGCGATGCCGCCGGCGCTGACGCCATATATAGATAAGTGCTCGGGCGACGTGTACTTCTTCTGCGTCAGATATTCGGCGCAAGCTATCATGTCCTTCCAGGTATTCGGCTTGGTCTTGCCTTTTCCGGCCAGGTGCCACTCTTCTCCACGCTCGCCGCCGCCCCGTACATGGCACGTCGCTGCGATGGCCCCATAGTCGTACCACGCCAACTCCCAGGGCGAAAAGTTCGGATCCTGCGAGTTCCCGTAGGCGCCATAGCCCGCTAAATGTGTGGGGCTCGATCCGTCCAGACGCAGGTTGTTCTTATAAACAATTGTCAACGGAACCAGCACGCCGTCGTGGCTTGGCACTTCCACTTCTTCGACCTTTAGATAGCGGGGCGTATCGTACGGCCCAACCGGCTGCAGCGTCGTTTCTGAGGTCTTCCGCGCAGCCGGGACACGCAGCAACTCGCCTTTCGCGGCATCCGTCGCCCACACGTACAAACCATCTTCTGCTGCCGCGATTCCTTTGATCAATCGCCGTCCGGCCGGCACAATGACCTCCGCCGACGCGAACGTTCCGTGCGCAGCATCTACCCGGACGATCTTGAACCCCGCCGCGCCCTGGCAAGTCTGCAAATAGATGTCATCTTTGTGCACGGCAAAATCGCGGATGCAGTCGGAAAAGTCGGCGATCTTGCGCCAACGTGCACGGCCTGCTCGCACGCGCTCGAGCGACGTGGCGTAGAGGCTGATGCGTTGGTCGCCGGAAGAAACAGCGCCGACGGCATACGACGACCCGGTGTGAGCCGCAAACGCCGAGACATACATCGGATCGATCGCGACTGAGGGATCAACACCCGACCCGAATAGCGGCGTCTCCCGGTTCATGCGCGACCGCACAACGTGCAAGTACGAACGGGTGTTGCTGTGCAGTTCCTTCTTCGGCGTGCCGCCGGGTAACTGCTGGAGTCCGACGAATGCAAACGAACGGCTGTCCGGCAGCCAGCTTACATAGTGACGCGCGGCAGGGAGCACATCGCCGGTTTCCGCGCCCGTCTCTGTGTCTACCACGTGCAGCTCGGCGTCGTCCTCCGCCCCTCCCGTAGCAACGGCGAACACCACGTACTTGCCGTCAAGCGAAGGCCAGAAATTCAGAATCACGTTCTGGCTTTGGCCCTGCAATCGATGTGCAAGCTTCACCTTCGCCGGATCGACCAGTAATTTCTCTGGCCCAGCGATGCCTCTCCGCACATAAATCTTGGCTACCGGTTCGCTCCCGGTACGCTTCTGGTAGAACAAGACGTCTCCCGGCAGGCGGTAAACGTCCGACACGCGCGCCCCAGCCGAATTATCCAGTTGACGGAATCGCTCCAGTAAGTGTTGACGCCCCGGAATCTGCTATAACACTTGTCGCGTGTAAGCGTCTTGCACGCGCAGCCATCCGAGCACTTCAGGATCGTTCAGCTTCTCGAGGTATCGATAGGGATCGGCGACCTTCTCGCCGTAGTACGCGTCTACCACGGGCCTCACGGGAGCGGCGGGGGGATGCGGAGTGTCTCTCGTGACCGCCAAAGCCAGAATAACTGCCAAACCAATTCGCATAGATTAACCTCTCCAGTTTGGCGCGCTCCGCACGCCGGCAAGACACGCTGTTAAGACTCCGAGCGCGGCCAGGGCGAGGCTGCCTGGTTCAGGCGCGTCCACCGGACCTATCAACCCCACGGTCGGATACGGCCCATCGTCATTAGCAGTGGCACCCTGCTCCAGGTAACTCGCGTTATAAACCGAAAGTAACGTCTGGTTAGTAACTGGATTGTAAGTGAAGTCATTCTGAATGGTCCAGAACGGATCGAGGTACAAAAGCTTGTGCGTGCCTTCGATACCGCCGTCGCTGGCCTGCGACCAGTTCCCGCTGAAGAGTATGTTCGTGGTCCACGGTATGCCCGCCGGCAGCGTAAGAGTGCTGCTCGATGACGGTGCCTGAAACAGAAGATCATTTCGCCCCGTCAAAGTTGATCGAAACAACGCCAGCGGGCAAGCGAGTCCAGCGTTCCCAGGCCTGCCGTCTCATGGACCCGAAAGAATCCGGCCCCGGTCGCCGTCACATGCAGCGTATCGGACGCCGTGCCGGCGGGAAGGCTTGTCTGGTCGAGCGTAACACCCGCTGACGAACTCAGCGTCAAACCGAAATTTCCCGGCCAGAACAACATGGGAAAGTCGAGTGTGCCCGACGATCCTGACGCGACGGAAATCGTCAGCGTAGAAGACCACTGCGCATCCGAGAAATCCCGCTGCGTGAACTGGACCTGGTGATCTGCCTGAAACGCATTGATAATCGCGTCGGCCCGGCCCGTCCCCCGACACAGCAATGCGGCCGCACAAGCCGCGATTTGAACAATCGCCTTGGATAATCTCATCTGCTCCACGTCCCTCTGTTTTGCGAGTGTAAGTCGACGCAGGAAATCTTTGTTTTGGAAGCTTGCTCAATCGTTTCGAAATCGTGCTATTCTGCAAAAATTCAGGAGGGGAGCTGATGCCGCGGCCCAAACTTGGCTTTATCAGAGATGCCATGTCCAGAGCGGGAGCGCCCTGTCTGCGAACCGTCGCCAGCGACACCCTCGGACCTGTCGGGTTCTACATCGAAGAAAACCACCTCAGCGCCGCCGAGATCCCACCTGTCGTTGTCCCAAAGCCCTCCGCCGGTATGGTGGTGAGCAACGGCGCCCTCGAATGGAACTGGCGCGCTGCCGGGCGCGACCGCCAGACGCTTTTCCACGCCGAAAATATGCTCACCAGTCCCGGCGGACAGTTTCCTCAACAATGGTGGACAGAGCCGGTCACTATTCTGACCTTGTCGTTGAAGGCATTGCCACCGTCCTGGCCGCGGCCCTTGCCCAACGCTTCTCTGCCTCACCGCCTTCGGCGCGTATATTCCGCGGAGGGCTAAATAAGCCGACGCTCCGCACGATCATTGACTTCATTCACGCCAATCCAGACGCTGATCTTAGTCTTGCCAGATTATCCAGCCTCGCCGGACTAAGTCACTTTTATTTCTGCCGCCAGTTTAAGCGGAGCATCGGAAGAACTGTTCACGAGTATGTGTTACAGGTACGCATCGACACGGCAAAGTATTTGCTCGCCTCTACTAATCTGTCAATTCCCGAAGTCTGTTACCGCTCAGGAATAACAAATCTCAGTCACTTTACAACTGCATTTCGTAAGTATGTAGGAGTAACTCCCTTGCTCTTTCGTAGACAAGTGTAATGAAGCAGGAGTTAGTCGCCATCGAAGCGGTTGCAAGAGGGTGCTCGGCGACGTGGGAAAAAGGTAGCGATCCTTCCGACGTTTATTTCATGGTCGGTGGGAAACGGGTTGCGGTTGACATCGCAACTCTTAAAAGGCGTGGGAGTGGCCAAGGTAAGGGCGTCAAGCCTCGTTTGAGGTTCGATAAGGTTGCGACCAGGCTCATTGAACATCTGCAAGCCGCCCTTAAGGAAAGCGTGCCGGATGGTATGACAGTGTTGCTGACCATTACCGCTCCCATTCGTTTGCCGGCGAAAACCGCGGCCTCGCTGGAAGACAAAATACAAACAATTCTTGGCCGGCGATCGCCGGGTCGAGATGAGAAAGAGACGATTCACGGGAACCGTGTCCGGCTTCGACTTTTGAGAGACGAATCGGAGCGAGCGCCAAAATTGATTGGATTCGTGCACAATGCCGATTCAGATCCACTTTTGCTTTTGAACATGACAAGTGAATTGCTTGAGCTTTTGAGGAACACGCGCACAACGGACAGCGATCGATGGCTGGTGGTGATAAGCGCTGGAGGAATTTCATTCTTAGAGGCATATCGCTACATCTATTCGCAGCTGCGCATAGCGACCGATTTTAAGAAGATTTTCATGGTGTTTGGCGATGGGGGTGTCGGGGTGTTGGCGGAGTGAGGCGGCGCTAGAGGGCGAATGTCACTTCGTTTTCGGGATCGGCGCGGTCGCCCCGGGGCAGAACACCAGTACAGTGGCAGGCGAAAACGCCTGTTCCAGTGTGCCCAGCATGGGCAGAATCTAGTTGGATGAAAGGAGCCAATCGGAGCCGATGACGGCAACCGTAGCGAAACGCAAGGCGTAGCCGCGAGGTGAAGCTGAAAGAAGCGCGTAGCAAACTCTCGACCGTAGGAACACGAACTGGCAGTGAGGCCGGGTGCGGGCGGCGAGCTGGCTGGAAACAGCGAAGCCCAAAGGTCATCAAGACGCATCAGGTAGAGCCAGGCGGCGCGAGGGGAGAGATTCTGCACCTTACCTGGGGAGATCTCCTTTGTGAGAGCAGAGGAGAAGTCAGCAGAGGCCGTAGTAGCGAAGAAGCGGAGTAATGTCCGTGGAGCGAAGGGCCGAAGAACCAAAGAACGGAGCTAGAGAAGGAACTGAAGCCGGTGAGTGGAGAGGTCTCGAATCCCTGGCGCCACAACTACGGTGGGCAGCCGGAGGAGCGCCGACAGGGCAGAAGCGGTGAAGCCGCAGTGAGCCAAGGCGGAGAGATCCAACCGGCGACGCGAACCTTCAGAAAGAGAGCAATGTACGAGAGTCTGATGGAAGAGGTGGTGACGGACGAGAACCGGGCGCGAGCGCTGGAAGCAGTAAAACGCAACCAGGGTGCGCCGGGAATCGACCGGATGACAACGACCGAACTGGAGAGTCATCTTCAGGCGCACTGGGAGAAGATTCGTGCGAAGCTGCTGACGGGAACCTGGGTTCCGAGTCCTGTGAGGCGGGTAGAGATACCGAAGCCGAGCGGGGGCACGCGAATATTAGGCATCCCGACGGTGATGGATCGACTGATTCAGCAGATGCTGTTGCAAGTGCTGACGCCGATCTTCGATCCGCAATTCAGCGAGCACAGTTACGGGTTTCGACCGGGGCGCAGCGCACAGGACGCCGTGCAAGCCGCACAGCAGTATGCGCAGGAAGGCAAGGATTGGGTGGTGGATTTAGACATTGCTCAGTTCTTCGACCACGTCAATCACGACATTCTGATGGGCCGGGTGGCGCAAGTGATTCGGGACAAACGAGTGTTGCATTTGATGGGGAAATACCTGCGGCGGGGCGCGATGGTGGACGGGATAGTGAGGAGCAGGGTGGAGGGCACGCCACAAGGCGGGCCGCTGTCTCCGCTACTGTCCAATATCTATCTGGATGCGCTCGATAAGGAACTGGATCGGAGAGGGCACTGCTATTGCCGTTATGCCGATGACTGCAACATCTACGTAGGCAGTCAGCAAGCAGCGGAACGCACGCACCGCTCGCTCCAGGCCTGGATCGAGAAGCATCTGCGATTGAAGGTGAATGTCGCTAAGAGCGGGACCGGGAGGGTCTGGGAACGTAGATTTCTGGGCTTCCGACTGGATCGCGCGAAGCGGATCGGAGTAGCGCCGGAAAGTATCGAACGCTTCAAAGCGAAGGTACGGGAGATGTGGCGAGGAAACCAGAGTCGAACCAGCAAGCAGCTGCGCGATAACTGGGCTCGTTATGTGCGGGGCTGGTGGAACTATTTTCAGCTAGCCGAAGTGCGTAAGCCGATCTTCCGGCTGGAGCCATGGATTCGGCGGCACATCCGGAAGTGCTTTTGGCTCAGGTGGCACAGTGCCGCCGGCCGCAAGCATGCGCTGCAAAGACTCGGGTTACGAGGACGAATGCTGAAGGTAGCGGACAGTTCGCGCGGGGCCTGGCCTCTGGCCGGCAACGGTAGTGTGCAGACTGCCCTGTCGAACCAGCTCCTCCGGCGCTTCGGCTTTCTCCTGCCATCGGATCTTGCGGTCAGCTAAAGCCGCTGGGTTTAACCGCCGGATGCGGAAAACCGCACGTCCGGTGGTGTGGGAGGGTGACCGGGCGCAATCCCGGTCACTCCACCTGATCAAGAGGCGCACTGGTTGGTGTTGGGAAGGAACAGGCATTTTTTCTGGCCTGTTCATGAAGGTGTAGCCGGCAGCTAACCCAATCTTCATCTCCTCTCTCTAAGCTGGGGACTCAATCCTTCCCCCATGAAACAAATATCTCCGGTCTTGTCGCTGCTGGCGATCTGCCTGCTCTGCTCCTGGTCTATTCCAGCGCAAAACGCGGATGCCAGCATCTCCGGCACCATTCTCGACGCGGCCGGGGCGGCTGTTCCTGATGCCCGCATTGAGGCCGATTCGCTCGAAACCGGCTCGAAGCGAATCACTGCCGCTAGCGGTTCCGGCGTCTATCGTCTGAGCGCGCTCAGCGTGGGGCATTACCGCATTACCATTCAACAGCCTGGTTTTCAGGATTTCATTTACGAGAACGTTCAATTACAAGTCGGCCAAACACGCACTTTGGACCCGCGCCTCGAACTGGCTACCGCCACCGCTTCGGTCGACGTAAATTCTGCTGCCGCACCGCTCGATGAAGTGTCGGCAACCGTTGGGGGCGTGGTGTCCGGGGAACAAGTGCGGCAGTTGCCAATCAATGGCCGCAGCTGGGCCAGCCTGATGACGCAAACGCCTGGCGCGATTGACTCCGGCACCGATAACCAGCGCAGCATCCGCTTTGTCGGCCACGGTCTCGACGATAACAATTTTCGATTCGACGGTGTAGACGCGACCGGCATTTTCAACCAGGCCCAGAAAGGCACTTTTCGGCTGCAGTTTTCGACGGAATCGATCTCGGAATTCCGGGCTAACGCCGCGCTCTTTTCTGCCGATAGCGGCGGGACGCAAGGCGGTCAGGTGGAAGTGGTTTCCCGCAGCGGCACCAACAACTTTCATGGCTCTCTGTTCGAGTACTTGCGTAACGACGCGTTCGACGCGCGCGGGCCTTTTGACGGGCGCAGCCTGCCGCCGTTTCGCTTGAATCAATTCGGCGGCAGCGTAGGCGGCCCCATCCGCAAAGATAAGGATTTCTTTTTCGCCAACTACGAAGGCTTGCGCCAGCGCGTGGGGCAGACACTGATCGGTTTTGTTCCTTCGAATGCCTTTCGTTCGCAAGTCAGCCTAACGTCGTCCGGCTTGAACCCGATTCTCAGTGCGTTTCCAACCAGTTCAACGGCCACCAGCGACCCTAACGTGGCTCGCTACACCAGCCAGGGCCATCAGCTGACCAACGAAGATTCCGGCCTCATCCGCTACGATCACAAATTTTCCGACGCCAATTCTCTTGCCGTTCGTTACAACATCGATAACGGCCTTTCGGATCTGCCGAACGGCGTGTTGCGCGACCGGACGGCGACGACGAACGCTATGCATAATGCTCTGATCTCGCTGACTACCGTGATCTCGCCCCGCACTATTAATGAATTTCGCGCCGGTTTCAATCGAACTAATTTCGCTACGCAGAACGAGAGCTTGTTAGACACCGAGATCATCACACCGCAATTCAGCACGCTTTACAACAACACCGGAAAGCTGCAAGTCTCTAATTCGTTCGATTACGTCGACTCGCTGACCAGCGTTCATGGCAAGCACACCCTGAAAGCGGGTGTCGAGGTGCGACGCGTACAGGTGAATGCGACTGCGACTTCGTCGAACGATTTCGAGCTGACTTATGCAACTACACCTACGTTTCTCTCGAACAATCTCAGCCAGGCCAGCCTGGTCAGCACGCTGCCGAGCACGGGCTTGCGGCGCACGGAATACTTCGCTTTCTTGCAGGACGAGTTTCGCGTTACTCCCACGCTCACGGCCAACCTCGGCGTTCGATACGAGTATTTCGGCGTTCCCTATGATGTAGCCGGTCGCGGTATTGTGTTCGATCCGATTAACTGTCCCGGCGGATATTGTCCGAAAGGCACGCCTTTTTATCACCCCGACTACAACAATTTCAGCCCGCGCGTCAGCGTGGCCTGGGCGCCATCGCGCTTCAATAACCGCTTTGTGGTGCGAGCTGGTTATGGCATCTTCTACGGCGATGGACAGATCGGCGATCTTACTGCGCCGCTCGATAATCTCGCGGGCCGTGTTCTTCTAAAATCGACTTCGTTCCCGGACCTGTCGTATCCGCTGCCTGCATCCGCCGCCAGCAGTCCGTCGTCACCTACTGCCCCGCGCAGCCTTGACCTGAACCGCGTCACTCCTTACACGGAAGAGTGGGGGCTTTCGATACAGCAGGCGCTTACTACCAACACGGTCCTCACAGTGGGCTTCCTGGGTGAAGCCGGCGCGCACCAGTTTACGCGCACTTATTTGAATACTCCCGATCCGGTGACGCACGTTGTCCAATATCCGCAGTTCGGGCCCATTGATTACAAGACCACGTCGAGCAATAACAACTTCAACGCGCTGCAAGTGGGTTTGCAGCGAAACTTGAACAGCTCGCTAGTCACAAGTGTCAATTACATGTGGTCGCATGCCATTAACGACGGCTCTACCGGGGGTGGTGAAACCGACTATCCGCAAAATGTCCGGTGCCGGGCCTGCGAACGCGCGTCAAGCGACCTCGATGTCCGGCAGTATCTTTCGAGCAATCTGATTTATCAACTGCCCTTTGGTCAAGCGCGACGGTTTTTGAATTCGAAAGGCTTCGCGTCGGCCATCCTGGGCGGGTGGGAGTGGGCCAACATCTTAACGGCGCGCTCGGGGCTGCCCGTCAATGTCACCTATTCTCCGAAAGCCTTGGCGGTTCCGGATTTCAACACGCTCAGTGCGCAGCGGCCCAACGTGGTTTCCGGCGCGTCTCTCACGCCCGCCAACCAGACCATCAACAGCTTTATCAATCCGGCGGCTTTCGCGATTCCCACTCCCGGTAGCTTCGGAAATGCGGGGCGCAATCTGGCGCGCGGTCCCGATGTCTGGCAATTGGATACGGCACTGGTGAAAAACATTCCTTTGAAGGAACGCCTGCATCTATCGTTCCGCGCCGAAGCTTTCAACGTGTTTAATCACTCCCAGTTCGGGACGCCGGCAGCGAATTATTCGAACCTGGTTTCGTTCGGCCAGATCACCACCGAAGCCAATTCGACGGGCATCGGGACTGGCACGCCGCGCGAACTGGAATTTGCTTTACGCCTCGAATTTTAAACATGAAAACCGCTCAAAGTCTTCTCTTAGTTTCTCTGTTCGGTCTAAGCTTCGTTTCGGCGGGCACGGTATCGGCTCCTTATGCGCAGTATCTGCTGACGTCAGCTATATCCGCTCATGCGGAGCTGCAGAAAATGGGATTGCACGTTATTCCTCCCGGCAGCCAGGACGAGAGCATCATTGCGTGCAGCGTTCCGAGCAAGATCGGCAAGAAGTCTTCGCCAGGCGATCTCGAGGTAGAGCGCAGCGGAAAGCCGAGCGTGAAAACTAACACGGAAGGCTCGTTTTACGATCTGGCGCTAACGCTGTCTGATGCCGGCCAGCACTCGATCGGGATGATTGTGATGGAGATGCGCTTCTCGGGGGCTAGCAGTCCTGAGGACGCGGTTCACAAAGCCGAAGCGATCCGCGATGCTATGCAGACTCGGATCGCCAGCCGTGATGCGCTTTTCGCTAACGCTCCCGCGTCCGCGCCGCTGGTCTTACTGCGCACTACTCCGCTCTCCGATGTAGTTGGAGACTTCGATCATTTTGCTGTGGATCAAGCTCATAACCGCCTGTATGTATCCGCCGAGGTGCATCACTCGATTGAAGTGTTCGATCTGAAGACCGGTGAACATCTGCAGAGTGTTTCCGGAGTAACGACACCTCACACCCTGGCCTTCGTGCCGGAAAAAGGCTGGCTGCTGGTGGCTGACGGCGGCGATGCTTCGTGCCGCATTCTGGACGTGAGCGACATGCATGAAGTGAAACGCATTCCGCTCGAGGCGGGGCCGGACGCAGGCTTTTACGATGTCGAAAAGCGGCTTTTCTATATAGGAAACGGCGGCCGGGGCGCGAAGAGCCCGTTCTCGTACATCAGCATCATTTCAGTTGACGAGCAGAAAGAAAGCGCTAAGATTCGCGTGGAATCCTCTAATCTCGAGTCGATGAAACTGAACCGGGCGGAGAATTTGCTTTACGTCAACATGCGCGACAAGAACATGGTCGGTGTGGTCGATCTGAATAAAAAAGAAGTGAGTCAGACGTGGAACATACCGGGGCTGAATCGCAACACTCCTATGGCGTTCGATCCCGCGCACCATCGCCTGTTCATCGTGGGACGCCAGCCGGGAAAACTCTTCATCATCGATAGCGCGTCGGGTAAACTCATCTCGACCATGGATGCTGTCGAGACCGCTGATGATATGACTTTCGATCCACGACAGGGCCGGATCTACATCACCGGCTCGGGCGGCGTCACCGTGGTGCAGCAGCAGGATGAAAATACCTATCGAGCTTTGACCCAATTCGGCACCAATGGGGGCAAGACTTCCACTTTCGACGCGCAGCTCAAGCAGTTCTATATCATTCACACAAAGACCGCTGAAGATATGGCTGGGCTGCAGGTTTATCAAGTAAATTAACGATGCAAATACGAACCGCCGCCGTTTTCCTATCGCTGATCAGCGCCGTCTGTAGTTGCGCGCAGAATCACGCTTCCGACCTGCCCACTAATAAACTCTTAAGCGAGCCTGGTCCGACGGTTCGCATCGCTGAAAGCGAAGTGCGGGCGCACCCTACGGTGATTGCCTATGGCGATATGCGTTTTACCGATCCGGCGAATGAAACGTCGACGAATCCACGGGTACGCAAATGGCTGGTGGAAAAGATCGCGAGCGAACATCCGGTCGCAGTTTTGTTGAATGGCGACGTTCCGCTGGCGGGCAACGTCATCAACGATTACGCGGTTTATAAAGAAGAGACCACGCCTTGGAGAGATGCGCAGCTGCATGTTTTTCCCGCTCTGGGCAATCATGAGTTTCATGGCCCCGACGCGCAGCAATGCCTGGAGAACTGGTGGAGCGCATTCCCGGAATTTCGGAACCGCCGCTGGTATTCCTCGCAAATCGGTTCGCGGTTGTACGCCATTGCATTGGACAGCGACGCATCGCTGCTGCCGGAAAGCGATCAGTTGCGCTGGCTGGTGAAACAGATTCAAGGTTTGCCGCCAACGGTCGATTTCCTGGTGATCAGCCTTCACCATCCGCCGGTGGCGGATATCCAGAAACATATTGAGGTCGATCACAATCCCCGGCCGAACGAAATCGCGCTGCGTGATCTGTTATCGAAACTGCAGGCGCAAACGCACGCTCAGTTCATTGTGAGTGCCGGGCATATTCACAATTACGAACGGCACAAGGTAGACGGCGTGGTGTACCTGGTTTCGGGCGGCGGGGCGGCTAAACCGTACTTCGTCGAGCGCACGCCCGACGATCTGTACCAAAGCAATCTGTTTCCGAATTATCACTACATCAAGTTCACGATTGAGCCAGACCAGCTCAAAGCGGTGATGTACCGCATTGCCAATCCCGAAGCGCACGAGTTGACAGTGGAAGCGAAAGACACGTTCGATGTGCCGGTTAAGAAATGATGGCTTTCATGCGGGCAACCGCCAACTCGGGATCAGTCAGTAATCGCGCTTGATCGGCGTAGCGGAAGAGCGTGGCGAGATGCGTGAGCGAGCGCGCGCTTTCCTGGCCGCCCAGCATACGGAAATGGCTCTGGTGCCCGTTAAGGTAGGCCAGAAACACCAGGCCTGTTTTGTAGAAATAGGTTGGCGCTTGAAAGATATGGCGTGAAAGAGCAAGCGTGGGTTCGAGCCACTGCCGGTACTTCTTGATGTCTCCGCGATCCAGCGCTTGAAAGGCAAGAGAAGCCACCGGGGCAATCGCATCGAAGATTCCCAAGAGCGCATCGCTATGGCCTACTTCGTCGCCTTCGATCAATTCGGGATAGTGGAAATCGTCGCCCGTGTACATGCGGACGCCGGGAGGGAGCCTGCGGCGCATCTCGATTTCGCGCGCCTGATCGAGCAACGAAATCTTGATGCCGTCGATGTTGCGGCTGTGCTCGTGAATTAGATTGAGGCAGATCTCCATGGATTCCGCAATGGTCGATCCGCCCCAATAGCCACGCAAAGCGGGGTCGAAGGCCTCGCCCAACCAGTGCAGGATCACCGGCTGCGATATCTGGGAAAGGAGCCGGCTATAGACGCGCAGATAATCGTCCGGTCCCTGCGCGCAGCGGGCGAGCGCACGGCTGGCCATCAGGATGATGCGGCCGCCGCATGCTTCGATGAAGGCGCATTGTTCCTGGTAGGCGGCGAGGACGCGATCGAGATTGAGGTCATCTTCAGGAGCAAGCTGATCGGTGTTCGCGCCGCAAGCGATGTGATAGTCTTCGGCGCAAGAGAGTTGAATTAATTCCTGTGCAAGTGGCCAATCGAGACCCATGCCGCGTTGCGCCGTATCCATAGCTTCCGCGATCCCGAAACCTAGTGAGGCGAGATGGCGGCGAAACGCCAAAGTGCTGTCCCAATCGATCGCCGCGAGATTGGCGGGATCAACCACCACGTGCGCGGCCGCATACGCTGCGCGGGAAGTGAAGGTGGCAGGCTCCGAAAGCGGTAGCGGTTCATGCGAGTGCAGCGCATAAGTGCCGGCCGTTTCAGGCAGCTCGATACTAATCAAGTACAAGCCTCATGAGTCAACAGCAAGCTGCGGCACCGTCACGGTACAGCGCTCGGCCGCCGACTGCAGTCCGAGTTCGGCCAGCTGGACGCCTTTCGCGCCTTCCAGAAAGTCGTAGGGGAACGGAGCTTCTTCGGCGATGTGCCGGAGGAACAACTCCCACTGCGCTTTGAATGCGTTGTCGTAGTCGCGCGGGCCATCGACCTTCTCCCATGCGGAGAAATAGTCATGCGCCACCGGTAGGTCCGGATTCCAGATCGCTCGCGGCGTCTGGCTCTTGCTCTGCGTCTTGCAATCGCGCAAGCCAGCTACTGCGCTGCCTTCCGTGCCGTCGACTTGCAAAGTGAGCAGATCGTCGCGATACACCCGCGTGGCCCAGGATGAGTTCATCTGTACAACCACGCCGTTTTGTAATTCAAAGAGAGCGTAAACGGCATCGTCCGCGTTACATGTATACCAGTTTCCCTGCTCGTCGACGCGTTGTGGAATGTGTGTTTGGGTATGGGCAGACAGTCGCACTACCGCGCCAAACAGATTCTGCAGGACATACTGCCAGTGACCGAACATATCGAGCGTGATGCCGCCGCCGTCTTGCTTGCGGTAATTCCAGGACGGGCGCTGCGAGGGGCAAGAATCGCCTTCGAATACCCAGTAGCCGAACTCACCACGCACCGAGAGGATGCGTCCGAAAAAGCCGGCGTCGATAAGTCGTTTTAATTTCAGCAAGCCGGGCAGGAATAATTTGTCCTGCACGATGCCGTTTTTTAAGCACTTTGCTTTTGCCTGCCGGGCGAGAGTAAGGCACTCTCCTAAAGTGGCAGCCAACGGCTTCTCGCAATAGACATGTTTGTTGGCACGCAGGGCTAGAGCTACACACTCGGCGCGCCGGGCGGTGGTCTGGGCGTCGAAATAAACAGTGTCGGAGGGATTCTGTAAACAGGCCGCGAGATCGGTGGACCAACGTGTAATGCGGCATTCGTTGGCTAATGCCCGCAATTTTTCTTCGTTGCGGCCTACCAGAATTGGTTCGGGCATGACGCGGCTGCCATCGGAAAGTTCGACGCCGCCCGCCTCGCAAATCGCCACGATGGATCGCTTCAGATGTTGATTGACGCCCATTCTGCCGGTGACGCCGTTCATGATTATGCCAACGGAACGCATGAACTTTCAGAATACTGAAGGGCCTTTCGTCTCACGGACCTCCTGACTTACGTTGCCGCTTTGGCCGCGCCGGTACGTCTTCTGAGAGGATGTGCGCTTTTCAGTTGATTGTGGCCGACGCCGCGACAAATTCGATTCATCGGAAGGATGGATTTGCAGGCTGGGAAGAGGTGCTAGGATCACGATCGTGGAAGAGCAGGAGGTGTATGGGGCGGTGGGGGATGAGGGATTTCGGAAGCTGGTGGGGGCGTTTTACCGGCGGGTGCCGGAGGATGAGGTACTGGGTCCGATGTACCGAGGGCGGGATCTAGCGGCGGCGGAGGAGCGGCTGCGGGGATTTTTGATTTATCGTTTCGGCGGTCCGCAGACCTATATCGAGGAGCGGGGACATCCGCGGTTGCGGATGCGGCATGTGCCGTTTGCGGTGAATGAAGCGGCGCGGGAGCACTGGCTGGCTTTGATGAAAGCGGCGCTGGAGGAAGCGGCTTTGCCGGTGGAAGCGGCGGCGGTGCTGGCAGGGTTTTTCGAATCGACGGCGGAGTTCCTGTTAAACCGGCCAAACTGAAAAGACTTTCGGAACGAGCCAGGTTCATGATACGTTCGAGGGCATGAATTTCGGTTCGGTACGCGTAAGACTTCTGGCCGTTACGGGCTTGGTATTGTTGTCGCCGCTGGGCGTCGCTTTGGGTTCATCGTTTAGTCAACTGGTGGTGTTTGGAGACAGCTTGTCGGATAACGGGAACGCTTACCTGCTCAGCAAGGGGGCATTTCCCGGGGCAAATTATGGGACGTATACGTTTGCGGGCAGTGGGCTTACGACGGCATATTTTTCCGACGGGCTGAATACAACTCCGAAAGCGGCCGGGCCACAGGGATTGTGGATTGACCAGTTGGCTGGCAAGCTGGGCGTGGCGGATCCATTGCCGTTTACCGCGCCGGGTGGCACGGGAACAAATTATGCGATCGCGTCGGCACAGAGCGGGACGGCGAATGCTCAGGACATCGGAAACCAGGTGGCGCTCTATGCGGGCACACATGCGGCTTCGTCGACGGCGTTGTATGCGTTGTGGGGCGGAGCAAACGATTTGTATGGCGGCGGAAATCCGAAGCAGGCAGCGGACAATATCGAATCGTATATCGCGGGGCTAGCGGCGGCAGGCGGGAAGAATTTTATCTGGTTGAATTTGCCGGCATTGGGAGACACACCTGTGGGCCAGCCGCAAAAGGCGGCGTTGAATGCGGCTTCGGCAGCGTTTAATTCGGAGTGGTCGGCCGATCTGGCGGTGCTGCAGGGCTCGGGCGTGCATGTAACGGGCGTAGATATTGGGGCACTATTCAGCAGGCTGGTGGCGAATCCGGCAGGATACGGATTGACGAATGTGACGCAGTCCGCGCAGGGAACGGCGGGCGCGACGGATGCCGGATACTTGTTTTGGGATGGACAACATCCGACAACGCAGGGACACGCGCTGGTGGCGGAGGCGGCGTTTGCGAGTCTGACACCGGAACCGGGTTCAGTTGGGTTGGGATTGCTGGGCGTGGTGGGATTGGTGGGGTGGAAAGTAAAACAGCGGAAGACTTAAAGATTAGGGGAGGATGGAGTATACTCCTGATCAGGAGTTGAAGATGGCGACAGCTGTTTTAGAGGAGCTAGTCACTAGAGACTTGAAGATTAAGGTGGGATGGAGTATACTCCTGATTAGGAGTTGAAGAGGATGGCGACAGCTGTTTTAGAGGAGCCAGTCACTAAGTTAGAAGCGCCGGTCACGAGGTTAGAGGCGCCGGTCACTAAGTTTTCGCCTTCGAAGCTGGTGGATTTGAATTCACGGCGCGAGCGGGAGCGGTTGAGTCCATCTGGCCTGAAGGCGTTTTTCCGGATTATGGAGCAATGGCAGGTGCGGGACGAACTCGCCAAGGCTCTGCTAGGCGGAGTGACCAACGGACCTTATTACGAGATGAAGAAGAATTACGAGCGGGTGCTTGATCCGGACACTTTGACTCGCATTTCTTATCTGATCGGTATCTATAAAGCGCTGCATGTATTGTTTGGGAAGAAACTGGCGGACGACTGGATCTCGCTGCCGAATGCCAACGCCATTTTTAGCGGTGGTTCGGCGTTGGATTATATGGTGCGAGGCGGGATTCCGGCGATGCAGATTGTGCGGCGACTGGTAGATGGACGCCGGGGTATTTGAGCAAAGAAAAACGGCAGGCTAAAGCCTACCCTACGATTTTGGTGCGGCAGCGAGATACGCACCGGCTGATTCCGTCGCAGTACAGTGTGGCGGAGTCAGCGCTGTCCGATTTGGACGAACAGATCCTGTCCGATTTAGAAGGCGTGACGAACGACCTTCTGCTGAGTGAGCATAACCGCTTGCCGGGCATTAACACGCAGGAACTGGTATACGGCGTTCCTTACTATCAGATCGTCAACGCGGCTTTCACGTATGCGCATCCGAGCGGATCACGCTTCAATGGTCCGGATCGCGGGGCGTGGTATGCCGGTTTCGAGTTTGAGACGTCGCTGCGGGAAGTGATTTTTCACCGGGCGGTGGTTTATAGCGAAATCGGGCGATTTGAAGACAGCGTGACGTATGACGACTATGTCGCCGATTTTAGCGGAGAGTTTCACGATCTACGGCATGCCGGGCGCTATAAGGAATGCCTGTCGCCGATAAGTTACCGGGAGTCGCAAAAACTAGGGGAAGAGTTGCTGGATCAGGGATCACTGGGCATTGTGTATCCGAGTGTCCGGCGTAAAGGCGGCACGTGCCTGGTTTGTTTCCGGCCGGCGCTGATAGCCGGACTGCATCGAGGGGCGACGTATCGGTTGACGTGGCATGGTGATCCGGAACCGGCGGTGAGGGAAGAGAAGGCGGGGAAGACCAGCACGGCCCTAAGATAGATTGCATGTACTTCGCGTTTGTAATGGGCTTCTTGATTAACATGCCGGCACCGCCGGCGACCAAGACGGTACCGGTGGTGGACGAATACAAGAGCGCGGGATCGGCGACGCCGGTGAAGGTGACGGACAACTATCGCTGGCTGGAGGATGGCAAGAGTCCGGAAACGCGGGCGTATATTGCGGCGCAGAACGCGTACACGAAGCAGTATCTGGACCAGGTGAAGATTTTGCCGCGAGTGCGGGAGCAGATGGCGGCGCTGTTGCGGGTAGATTTTGTGGGGACGCCGCAGAAACGGGGAAACCGGTATTTCTTTACAAAGCGGCTGGCGGCGGAGAATCAGGCTTCGATTTACCTGCGCACGGGTCTGCACGGCGCGGATGAGCGACTCATTGATGCGACGAAGTTGAGCAAGGATCAGAACACGTCGGTAACGGTGGTGGATTTGACCGAAGACGGTTCGATGCTGGCCTACGGAATGCGGGTGGGCGGAGCGGATGAGCAGGAGATCCACTTTCTAAATCTGGGGACGCGCCAGGAAAGCGGAGACGTGCTGCCGAGCGCGAGGTATTACGGCGCGCATGTGAGTCCGGACAAGAAGGGAGTGTACTACTCGAAATTCTTTCCTCACGAAGGCACGCAGGTTTTTTATCACGCGTTTGGGACGGCGGTGACGAGCGACGCAGTTATTTTCGGACGGGAATACAGGGGCGAAAAGCTAGGCGAGATCGATAACGTGGGCGTGCGGATCACGGCGAATGGACATTACCTGGTGCTGAGCGTGGGACACGGAGTGCCGGCGAAGCGGGAAGACATTCTGCTGAAGGATCTGCGGGTGGCGAATGCGCCGATTGTGCCGCTGGTGTACGGGGTGGAGAGCCGGTTTAACGAGTACAGCCTGGGGGACGCGTTTTATGTGGATACGGATTACGGTGCGCCAAACCACCGCATTTTAAAAGCCGAGATGGGGAAAGCGCCGGACGAGTGGCGGACGATTGTGCCGGAAAGCAAGGATGTGATCGAGGAGGCGAGCCTGGTTGAGCGCAAGCTGTACGTGCTGCGGCTGAAGGACGTGAAGAGCGAGTTGACGGCTTATTCGCTGGATGGCAAAGAGACCGGGCGCATTGATTTTCCGGGGATTGGGGCAGGCACGACGCTCTCGGGGCGAGCTGAGGAGAAAGATGGATTTTACAGCTTTCAATCGATCATAAAGCCTCCGACGATTTATCACTATGACACGGTGACAGGGCGTTCGGAAGTGTTTGCAGCGGCGAAGACGCCGTTCGATTCGAGCGGTTATGAGTTGCAGGAAGTGTTTTATCAGTCGCAGGACGGTACGCGGGTGCCGATGTTCATTGCGGGGCGCAAGGGGCTGAAGCGGGATGGCAGCGAGCGGCTGTTGATGACTGGATACGGGGGATTTGCCCTGAGCGAGTTGCCGGTTTGGAATGCGGAGTATGCGTGGTGGATGCAGCAGGGCGGGTGGTTTGCGCTGCCGGATCTGCGTGGCGGGAATGAATATGGCGAATCCTGGCACAAGGCGGCGATGTTTGCGAAGAAGCAGAACGTGTTTGACGACTGGTTTGCGGCGGCGGAGTATCTGATCCGGGAGAAGTACACGTCGCCGGAGCATCTGGCGATACGCGGGCGGTCGAATGGCGGCCTGTTGATGGGCGCAGCGATGACGCAGCGGCCGGAGTTGTTTGGGGCGATCTGGTGCGGGTATCCGCTGCTCGATATGCTGCGCTATCAGAGATTCTTGATGGGGCGGACGTGGACAACGGAGTATGGGTCGGCGGAGAACGCGGCGGATTTTGAGTATATCTATAAATACTCGCCGTACCAGCATGTGGTGGCCGGGACGAAGTATCCGGCGGTGATGTTTTTTACAGGCGATGGGGACACGCGGGTGGATCCGATGAATGCACGGAAGATGGCGGCGTTGCTGCAGGTATCGACGGGCAGCGGGCGGCCGGTTTTGTTGCATTACAGCTTGAAGGGCGGACACAGCGCCGGCATATCGCAGACGCAGTTAGTGGAAGACTACGCGGACGAGATGGGCTTTTTGTGGACAGAGACGGGTAAGTGACAGGGAATTTGGCAGGTAGGGGTCACTACATCAAACGTAAAAATCGTACGTTAAAGGATTTCAATCACTCGTTTGAGGCAGCGAAGGGTCGTAGCGGCCTTAACGCGCTCTTCTCGCAGGCGGCGACAGCGTTCCAGATAATGATGGCGGCGACGATTAAATTGAGACCGCTTGGGCGGTAACGCTGGTTCTCGAAACTGCGTACGGTGACGCGTTAGTGGGCGTGTGGGACAAAGCCATTCCGGGGAGTCACAGATCGAACGTTGAGGCGGTGAGTCGAGTATATTGCCGCCTAACTAGATCAGATGCTAAGAGGAGGCCCCACCCGTTGAAGACCATAGGCGTTTACGACGCTGGCGTCCGTGGGCAACTTGCCCGTCTTACCGAAGTCCCGGAAGAACTCTTCCATCTTCCCTGCAGGAGTAAAAACAATCAGGAGTTTACCGGGTGTTTCTCTTATCTGTGCCCAGACATGCGGGACCTTTCGGGGCATCAGAACCGAGTCTCCCGGCTTCAGCGTTAGCTTCTGGTCACCGATCTCTACTCGGAACTCTCCCCCCATGGCATAAAGCCATTCGTCCTGAGCAGGATGAAAGTGGCGATATGGTCCACCTTTCCCCAGATTGTCATGCTCCATGATGAACATCGCCCCTTCCGTGTCAGCAGAAGAGGTTTTGAAGAGCATTTTGCTGAAGCCCAACGTATGTGTTTCTCCAGAACGATCCGCCCCCGCCGGAACCAGCCTGCTCTCATTATGTGCTTGTGGCAATTGCGCCAGCATGAGCGAAGGTGCAGACAGGACGCCAATCTTTGCAAAGTCGCGTCGTTTCATCGTGATCTCCTCGTAGGTCAGTCACCATCGTCTTGGTGAATGGTAAAGTATAGCCCCAAAGCATGGACCGCATTGGTGCGTTTTTAGGGAGGCATCGAAATCAGGGCCGTAAATATCCTAAGGGGAGTGTCGCTTACGCGCTTGTATCGAATAGGTCCTCGGAAACGCATTTCCCGTCATTCACTCCTGAGCCGCCGGATCTTTAGGAGCAGGAATTTCTCCAACGAGTCGGCAAAACCGTTAGCGTACGATTTCTGAAAATTGGTGTAGTGACCCCAGGTAAGAAGGAGGTAAAGCCGGCGGAACACCCCTGGTGAGTACCCCAAGACCACCCTCTCTTACTCTGCGGAAACTGCTTGGAGGGCCTAGTCTTAATCCCGAGGAGAAGCAGGACGATGAAACGCAGAGATTTTTTGAAGGGGACAGCGGCCGCAACGGGCGGAGGGCTGCTGGCGGGTTTGGGGCCGATAAGAGGGCAGGGCGCGAGCAATGCGGCGGCGGTACCGGGGGCCAAACCGAATATTCTGCTGATTCTCGTGGATGAGTTGCGGTATCCGACGGTGTTTCCGGCCGGCATCAATACACCCGGTGAGTTTTTGAAGAAACACATGCCGAACGTTCACAAGCTGTGGGCCAAAGGCGTGAAGTTTGGAAATTACCACAATGCGGCGAATGCGTGTACGCCGTCGCGCGGAGTGATGATCACGGGTTTGTATTCGCAGCAAAACTGGCTCTTGACGACGATTCTGTCGACGCCGCCACCGGTGTGTGACGCGCCCCCAACGCCGCCGAAGCCGACGCGGCAACCGGTATTGAATCCGGCTTATCCGACTTTTGGCAAGCTGCTGCGAGCCGGGGGATATCAAACACCCTATATCGGCAAGTGGCACGTCTCGGATCCGCCGCCGGGCGCTGGAGCGCTGGACAATTACGGCTTCGATTTCATGACCTATTACGATCCGACGGGAGACAACCTGCAGGGAACGTATGGAGATGAATGCAAGGGTTATCACAACGATGCGTACTCGGCGGGGCAGGCGGTGGACTGGTTGACAGCGGAAAAGAAGAACCCGACCGAGCCGTGGTGTTTGACGGTGAGTCTGATAAACCCGCATGACCGGGAATTCTTTCCGGCGGGGACGGAGTTTCAAACGGTATCGGATTTATTTGAGCCATCGAGCGGGTTGAATCCGGATAACCTGTCGCAACTGAGGCCGGGGTATGGCACAAGCAATGGCCCGGTGGTGCCCTGGGACACGAATAAGTTGAAGAGTCCGAAGTCGTACGGGTATCCGGTGCTGCCGCCGAACTGGGAATCGCGGAATGCGCTGCAGGAAAAACCATCGACGCAGGTGTTTATTCATGATTTCGCGCAGGGCATCTGGGGCGGTATTACGGATGACGCGAAGCAGGATACGCCGACGATCGAGCAGTATCCAAATCCGAACAAGTTCGAGAATCTGCAGTTAGGTATCGCGAAGATGCCGTATAGCTACTGGCAGCGCGGGCTGGACAGTTACACGCAAGTGATGGAGATTGTCGACTGCCAGATTGGCCGGGTGCTGGATGCGCTGCACACTTTATCGGAAGAAGAGGTCGAGAACACGGTAATTGTGTTCGCGTCGGACCATGGGGAGTATTCGGGCGCGCACGGTATGGTGCAAGGAAAGATGGCTACGTGTTACGAAGAAGCGTGGCACATTCCGTTGATTGTGGTCGACCCAAGTGGACGCTTTACCGGCCAGACACATAAGATACGGACCGGGCTAACTTCGTCGGTGGATTTATTCAATATGCTAGTCAGCCTGGGTTATAGCGGGACAACGGATTGGATGAATACGCGCCAGCTGGCGAAGATCTACGGCGGCCGCCATGACATGATTTCGATGCTGAAGTCAGCCGACGCACCAGGGAGACCGTATGTGCTGCTGGCGACGGACGAAATTGTGCCGAATTACTTTATTTTTAACAATGCGCCGACTCATGTGCTGGGTTTCCGTACGGACGAAAGCAAGCTCGGGGTGTACACGAAGTGGGTGCCTGTAACTTCTCATATCTTACAGCGATCGCTGGAACTCGAATTTTATGATTATTCGACCTCGAGCGGACAAATGGAAATCGCGGACACGCATACGAGTGACTCGCGAGTTACACCGCAGTTAGCGAATCTAATGAATAATCTGATTCCTAACGAATTACAGGAGAAGCTGCCGGGGAGCTTGGGATTACAGCAGGAAGGTTCTAAGATTGCTCATTTGCTGTATCGGGAATTTCTGGCGCTGCAGCCGTCGGGAGTTTGGAAGAACGGCGGTTTGCAGTCGCTGCTGGGATACGGGCGGATGTTTTAGGTTAAAGGGAGCGGGCGGTCTTGATGTGTTCGGGCTGCCCGGATTCGTTGGAGCGTGCTAATTTTTATGCGTGGCGCTATTAAGTTCGAGAATTACATCGCGTGCTTCGATTGAAGACAAAGGCGTCGTTCGGCGCACCGGGAGATTTTCCTCTGAGGACATCCACCGGGTATTGTTTTCTGACACGCAGCTCGAACCTCATACGCTCGATCAACTGAAAGACGGGCTGCGCAGAGGTATTAGGGAGAGGCGTGGGTGCCTTAAAGAGAAGTTTTATTGAATGCGGTAGGCGATAGCGTCTTCCACAAAGCGATCTCCAATCATTTGTCCTCCCAGACGCATTCCTTCAACGTTTTTCGCTTTTCCGAAAATTTGACGGGCGGTCGATGCTCGCGTGATCGGGTTGAGCGGTGTTCATGTAGGAGTCGTAGCTGGTGGCGACGCCGGAAGGCATTGGAACGGCGACTGAGGAATTCGGGGTGCAACGGAGAAGGCGGACATCTTTCTGGCTGAGGGCCAAAAGATAAAAGACGTTTGGCGTGGCGAGGGCGGGTAGTAGCGGGCGGATGAAGAAGTGGGATCCCACGACAGCGCGCGGGGCAACAGAATGGGCTAACCAATTCCCATGGAAGACACTGGGGGAGCGAAAGACGGCGATGGACTGGCTATGCGGCTCCGGATTTTGCAAGATGTTGTCAGAGCCGGCAAGAGAATCCAGGAGCGCCTGAGCCTCGACGCCAAGGGCTTCGACAGGGTGGCGAAGCTGCTGCAAGGCCTCACGCCAGGCGAGAGCATTGGCTTTAGGATTCGCGGCTACGAGCGGCAGATAGATGCTGATACACGGCCCGGGCGAATTCAGGAGGGGCTTCAGATCGTGGAGGCCAGCGAACGCGGAGACCTCAGCTTGTAAAGTTTCCATACAGTTAGGAGACCGCAGGGGCTAGATTGCGTTACTTGTGCGTTTGGGGTTGCTAAAGCCTGGTAATGGACTTGAGATTGTGCCGCATGATGGGGCGGGGCGGCACGTGCGAGGCGACAATCTTGAATCCGGCGCGAGAGACAGTGGTGGCGTAACGGGTGCCGGAAGCGCTCGGTGTTTTGGCGGCGTCCAGTGGATAGGCTTCCAGCGCGGGGGCTTGGGCGCGCCTCGGCCTTTAAGGCGGCTGCGATCAGTGCTGACGTGACACCCTGTTTGCGATGGCCGATGCGCACATAAAAGCAGGAGAGAGACCATACCGGTAGTTCGTCCACGCGCCGGAGCCGCCAGGCGCGGTCCAGATGAGGCAGGTCAGCGCGCGGCGTTAACTGGGCCCAGTCGACAGCCAATTCGCCATAGAAGGCGAGCAGGCCGGGAGACGGACCACGTTTCACAATTTCATGGAAAGCTGCTTTGTTTTGTTCGCGGGGCTGCGGGCGATAGGCCGCGCCGATACGCCAGTACATGCACCAGCAGCCGTTGCAGGCACCTTTATTGCCGAACAGATCTTAGAACGCGGGCCAGAGGTCCGGTGTCAGTGGATGAATGGTGAGCGGCGGGTCGCTCTCGCCCCGCATGGGCTTCATCAGGAGATGCTATCAACTTGTGAATTCAGCGAAGACGTTGGCGCGAATGGCGGCGGCTACCTTTTCGATGTCGAAGGAGAGAGGGCGGTCGGAGGTGAGTCTTGGGGCGAAGCCGCGGATGATTTCGCGGGCGCGCTCGAGAGAAGCGGAAGAGCGCAAGGGAGCGCGATAATCGAGGCCTTCGGCGGCGGCGAGTAGTTCGATGGCGATGGCCTGCTCGGCATTTTCGACGATCTGACGGAGCTTCAGGGCGGCTGTCATGCCCATGGAAACGTGATCTTCCTTGCCGCCCGAAGTGGGCACGTTGTCGACGCTGGCGGGATGGGCGAGGATCTTGGCTTCATTCAAGAGAGCGGCGACGCAAACATGGGCGATCATGAAGCCGGACGATAAGCCGGGTTGGGAACAGAGAAAGGGCGGTAAGCCTTCGTTGCCGTCGGGATTGATGAGACGGTCGATGCGGCGTTCGCTGATGCTGATGAGTTCGGTGAGAGCGATGGCGGCATAGTCGAAGCCCATGGCGAGAGGCGCGCCGTGAAAATTGCCGCCGCTCAGCACGTCGCCGGTTTCGAAGACGAGGGGATTGTCGGTAGCAGAGCCGGTTTCGCGTTCGACAATCTCGCGGACATGCAGGAGCGCCCCGCGTACGGCTCCGTGGACTTGGGGCATGCAGCGCAGGCAGTAGGCGTCCTGTACGCGGGGATCGTTGGCGAGATGCGAGCGGCGAATCTCACTGTCGTCGAGCAGGGCGCGAAGATGAGCGGCGGCGGCGATCTGGCCGGGATGGGGGCGGACATCGTGAATGCGAGGGTCGAAGGCGCTAGGCGTGCCGAGGAGGGCTTCGAGAGTCATGGCTCCGGCCAGATCGGCAAGCGCGGTGAGGCGTTGGGCGCGCAGCAGGGCGAGTGCGCCGACAGCTGCCATGGCCTGCGTGCCATTGAGGAGCGCGAGGCCTTCTTTGGCGGCGAGGCGTAACGGTTGCAAGCCGGCGTGCTGAAGGGCCTCGGCGCTCGGGATGAAACTGTGTTGCCAGAGGGACTGACCTTCGCCGATGAGACCTAGGGCGAGATGAGCCAGCGGGGCCAGGTCGCCACTGGCTCCTACCGAACCCTTTTCCGGGATGAGCGGGAGGAGATTGTGCTGGAGCAGGTCGAGCAGTGAATCGATGACGATGGGACGGCAGCCGCTCTGGCCGCGGGCGAGTACGTTGGCGCGGAGGAGGAGCATGGCGCGGGTTTCCGGCTCGGAGAGCGGGCGGCCGACGCCGCAACAGTGGCTGCGCACGAGATTGAGTTGCAAGGCATCGAGTTCGCCGGATGAAATGTGGACGTCGGAGAGTTTGCCGAAGCCGGTGTTGACGCCGTAGACGATGCGGCCTTCGCGCAGCACGTTATCGATGATCTGGCGGGAAGCGGCGACGCGCTCACGCGCTGCGGGATGCAAATGGACAGCAAGGACGCCGTGCGCAGAGGCGTGGATCTGTTCCAAGGTCAGACATTGACCGGAGAGTTCTAACATGCCGGGCCTAGAAGATATGACCGAGTTTGTCGCGTTTGGTGCGCATGTAAGCGGCGGTGCTTTCGAGCGGTGGCACGATGATTGGGGCGCGCTCGACAACCTGTATGCCGGCGTTCTCGAGAGCAGCGACCTTGTCGGGATTATTCGAGAGCAAACGGACTGCGAGGACGTCGAAGTAACGCAAGATGGCGGCGGGCAGGGCGTAGTCGCGCAGGTCGGCGTCGAAACCAAGTTCTACATTGGCTTCGACGGTATCGAGGCCGCCATCCTGCAATTCATAGGCGCGCAACTTGTTGAGAAGACCTATGCCGCGGCCCTCCTGATGTTCGTAAATCAGAAGCCCGCGCTCTTCGGCTACGATGCCATCGAGCGCTAGTTCCAATTGGGAGCGGCAATCGCAGCGAAGACTGTGAAAGACATCGCCGGTGAGGCATTGGGAATGAATGCGGACGAGCGGAGGGCCGCCGTGGTGGGGCGACACATCGCCCAGGCGCAAAACGACGGCCTCTTCGGTTTCAGTGGGCCGGACACCTTCGAAGCCATAGATACGGAAGTGGCCAAAGCGACTGGGGAAATCTGCTTCGGCGACTTTATTCAGTTTGAAATCTGACAACGGATTCCTGAGAGTTGGATGGCCGGGACGAGCGCGATGACCCGAAAAAGGGATCCCGCCTTGTACCTTCACCCTTTATTATAGGAGCCGAAGACTGCTTCGCTCGGATGCTTACACAACAGCAGCTGGCCGCGCTCCTGATCAAAGTGGCGGTATCGGCCTCGATTGCAAGCATTTTGATGCGCTTCAATCGCATTCAAAAGATCCTGCTGCGAGATGACCGGACGGTAAACGACCGCGTGCAACTGGCGTTTATATTCTCGATTCTGTTTGGGGCGAGCGCTGGTGTGCGCAGCCTGGCGAATCAGTATGCGGCAATCGATCTGGCGCTGGAAGGGTCGATCATCGCGGGATTTCTCGGCGGATATGTGAGTGGTTTGATCACGGGCTTGTGTGTGTCGTTGCCGGATATGTTTGCGGGCAAGTGGATGTCGATGCCGCTGTTTGCGGCGGCAGGCATAGTGGGCGGTTTGATGCACGACCTGGCGCCCCGCAAAGAAGATATCTGGTACTTCTCGCCATTTGTCGAAATGAACCTGTACCGTTTTTTTCGACAGATGCTGCGTTGGAATCGCGGTGCGATTGAGCGCCGGGTGGTGAAGCTGGCCGCGTTTAACATCATCTGCAACGCGCTGGTGATCACGATGGAACTGCTGCGCTGGGGCATTCATTTGGGGTTTGCCAAGCACAACACATTTTTGTTGTTTGGAGCGGAGAAGGCGAGCGTCTGGCTGATTGTGTGGTCGGCGGTTACGACATTGTTTGCGGTGTGTTTGCCGATCCGGGTGTGGAGCAGTTTTCGAGCGGAGCGGCAACTGGAATTGCAGCGAGCACGATTGACGGAGGCGCGCCTGGCCGCGCTGACGAATCAGATCAACCCGCATTTTCTGTTTAACACTTTGAACTCGGTTTCGACGCTCATCCGCATCGATCCTGACCGGGCGCGCAGCATGGTCTACCGGTTGTCGAAGATTTTGCGGAAGCTGCTACGGAAGACCGACAATTTCGCACCGCTGCGGGACGAGATTTCCTTTATCGATGATTATCTGGGGATCGAGATGGTGCGGTTCGGGGATAAGCTGCGCTTTCAAAAAGAGATCGATGGGGCGACGCTCGACCGGATGGTGCCGAGCATGATTTTGCAACCGATTGTGGAGAATTCAATCAAGCATGGGCTGGCCGGGAAGGTGGATGGCGGCACGATCTGGCTGCGCACGCGCATGGAAGGAGCGAGACTGCTGATTACGATCGAAGATGACGGCGTGGGGATCGAGGAATCGAAGATGAACTCGCTGTTTCATTCCGGGATTGGGGTCAGCAACGTGAATGAGCGATTGAGAGTGCTGTTCGGGCCCGGCTCCTGGTTGACAGTGGAGAGCCAGTTAGGCGAAGGGACAGTCACGATGATCGAGATTCCGGAAGCGGAGAGCGCGGTGAGTACTTTGAGAGAGAGCGGAGCGGTGACGGAAGTTTGACTAGGGCCGATTGTCGTCAGCGGAGAAGAACGAGTAATCGGCTGTGTAAGGGACCAGCGCCTGGTCGCCCACCTGGCAAGCTGCGGCAGGAGATGACCCGCCTACCGTGTTGAGCCGCTGAATGAAGGTGGTCTTCTTTAACAAAGTCGATGGGCCGCCGCTCGTTGCAACCGCCTTAAGCAATAGACAAGGAATGGCGCCGGTAGTGGGACAACTCGGGTCAGTTCCTGCGTTTACGCTCGCCACTTTCGTTCCCCAAACCCGGCTCGAGTCAAACGAGCTTTGCCACGTCGGGCAATTGACTTCGTCGGTCTCTGGAGAAACAGTGCAGCCAGATTGCGGCGTTTGGCTCGGTGCGGGCAGCGGGCTTAGAAAATGCGTTAAAATCTGCTGCCGAAAATGGCGAGACAAGCGCAACGACAAGGTTGCTTGAGGAGAATAGAATACCCAGGCATTGCCGCCGCTGCTTGCAGGCAGACAGATATAGTTCTGAGTGCCTCGGGCGTGGGCGGTGAGAAACAGCGTGTTATCGGGTGGCGGGGTCAACTCGGCGGGCGTCGCATCTTCACTCCAGGCGGCTGTTGATACACACAGGCCGATCAAGACGCTCAGGCGAACTGCCATTTGTGTAGGTTTCATGATGCGGCGTTGTCTTGCCTTCGTCCGATTCTCCCTCAACATAATAGCGATCTCCTCATATCGAGTGACACGGTTCGCATCGCGGGACAAACTGGTTGAGCGGCTATGCGCCCGTAATTCGCTGCCAGGAATACGGACAAATGGTAGGAAAAACGTCCAGATCCAACGCGGTCTCGACTGCAGCTTTTAAGCGTGCGTTTTCGTAGGACTCGGACAGAAGCTCCGGAAGGGCGGCCTGGAGGCTGGGATTCTCTCTCATGTGACGGTTTACCCGGTTCTGATGTTCTTTATTCGTGTAACCCCAACTCCTGGTCCGTTTATCGGGCTGACATCGTCAACCTCAGCCTGCGCTCCCGCGAAAATTTCTTGGTCTGGGGCTACGAAGCCACCGGAAATTACTTTCAAACGCTCGGTATCCAGCCGCAGGTCGGCCGTTTCTTTACACCTGCCGAAGACGATGTCCCCGGAGCGCATCCTGTGCTCGTTCCCAGTAATCGCTACTGGCACAGCCACTTTGCCGGCGATCCGCGCGTCCTGGGACAAACAGTCAGACATAACGGCTATTCCTTCACCATCATCGGTGTTGCGCCTGCTACTTTTACCGGAACCGAGCTCATCCTTTCCTGTGACTTCTAGGTTCCCATGAGCATGGAACTCCAATCGAAGAGGGCTCCGCGATGACGGTCACACGAATGTGCCGGCTGGGGCGCGTCTTGCGTTCGGATGTGCCGGTAGGTCGCGGCTTTCCAGTCAGCGCCTGCAGCATCCGCGGTTCCTCGATTCGCTGCAAGCACCCCTTCAAAAAATCGAGCTCCAGCGTTTGCTGTCCGACCTTGCGCTCCAGTTGAGCAACCTTACTACATACGCTACCTATAGCTAGACAAATGCTCAAGGCCAAGACGGACGCCGCAGGTCTGGGTTTCCAACTGGAGAAGATGGTAATCGGTGTTCCGCCATCCCCAACTCCGCAATAGCTCGTGTCCGGAACACACGCCTTGACATGTAAGTCACCTAGTCCCCTTGACTATCGACAAACAAACTGATTATTGTAGGTGGTCGAGAGGAATTCTTTCGTGGGTAAACCAACCGATCTTGTCCAGGGCACGCTCGACCTGCTCATTCTGAAAACCATCTCGCTCGAACCGATGAACGGCTGGGCCATCGCCAAACGCATCGTGCAAGTTTCGAACGACGTTCTTCAGGTCCAGCAAGGCTCCCTCTATCCCGCCCTGCACCGTCTCGAAAACCAGGCCTGGATCAAGGCCGAATGGAAAGATTCGGAAAACAATCGCCGCGCAAAATACTATTCGCTCACCGCGGCCGGGCGAAAACAACTCAAATCCGAACTCGACAGCTGGCGTCGCCTCTCCGACGCCATCGGCTTAGTCATCGAAGCAAATTAGGAGTTTCTATGCGCTGGCCCACCAGAGTACAAATCCTGCTTCGCTCTCTTTTCAATCATCGCCGGGTCGAATCGGATCTCGCCGACGAAATGCACGACCATCTCCAGCAGGAGATCGACAACAACATCCGTTCCGGCATGTCGCCCGCCGAGGCCGAGAGTGCCGCCCGCCGTCTCACCGGTTCTCTCACCCTCTACAAGGAAGAATGCCGGGATACGCGCGCCACTGCCCTCCTTGAAAATTTCGGGCGCGATCTACGCTATGCACTCAACATGCTCCGCCACACCCCGCTCTTCACGGCCGCCGCTGTTCTCACCCTGGCGCTCGGCATCGGCGCAAATACTACTGTCTTTACCTTCGTCGACAACGTCCTGCTGCGTTCTCTCCCCCTGCCTGACCCGCAGCAACTGGTTTTTCTGAACCGAGGTAACGCGTCCAACGTCTCCTATCCCAACTACGCCACCTTGCGCGACCAAAACCGTGTCTTCTCCGGGCTAATCGCAGCGCGCGTGAACATTGTCAACCTAAGCCTACGCGCCCGCGAGAACTTCCTGGTCTGGGGCTACGAAGCCACCGGCAACTATTTTGAAACCCTCGGCATCGGGCCGCAACTAGGCCGTTTCTTTACGCCCGCCGAAGACGATGTTCCCGGCGCGCATCCTGTGCTCGTCCTCAGCAATCGTTACTGGCACAGCCACTTTGCCGCCGATCCGCGCGTCGTTGGACAAACAGTCAAGCTCAACGGCTATCCCTTCACTATCATCGGTGTCGCCCCAGCCACATTTACTGGAACAGAGCTTATCCTTTCCTGTGACTTCTGGGTTCCCATGAGCATGGAACTCCAGATCGAGCCGGGCAACGATTGGTACCACTCTCGTTTTGCGCAAAACATCTGGGCTATGGGCCGCTTGAAGCCGGGCGTCTCGATCGCCCAGGCCGAAGCGAACCTCGACCAGATTCAGCGGCAGATCGCCCGCACCTTCCCTGACGAAAACGATCCTAATACCCGCTTCCATTTGTCTCGGCCCGGTCTGATTGGTAACGCCCTACGCAAGCCGATCAGTGGCTTTGCTGGAGTCCTTACCGTCTTAGCCGCGCTCGTTTTGTTGCTCGCCTGCATTAATCTCGCGGGGATGTTGCTCGCTCGCGCCTCCGACCGTCATCGCGAGATCGCCATCCGGCTCGCCCTCGGCGCAGGCAAATTTCGTCTGCTGCGGCAGCTTCTAACCGAAAGTATCCTTCTCTCGGTCATCGGCGGCGCGCTCGGTTTTGTTGTCGCTGTCGCGGCCTGCCGCTTATTTAGTTCCTGGCATCCTGACTTAGGCTTTCCCATGGATGTGGCTCTCCAGCCGGATCTTCCAGTTCTGTGCTTCACCCTCGCCTTGGCTATCGCGGCCACGCTTATTTTCGGCTTGGCGCCTGCTCTGCAAGCCCTCCAGCCGGACATCATTCCCAGCCTCAAAGATCACCCAGTCTCGGCTCGACTGCGCCGTTTCACCACGCGCGATCTGCTAGTGATCGGGCAAATCGCCCTCTCGGTCGTTCTCGTGATCTGCTCGGCATTGGTCGTCCGCAGCCTGCAGCACGCGCTCAGCCTTAACCTCGGTTACAACCCGGATCGCGCCGTCTCTGTCTCATTCGACCAACGATTGAAAGGCTACACGCCGGACGGAAGCCGCCGCTTCTCAGCCGCGCTGCTGCAAAAAGCATCCGCCATACCGGGATTCGAAGCTGTCGGTCTTACCAGCAACATGCCGCTTCGCGTTGATCACGGGAACAATGGTGTTATTTCCCGCGTGGATCGCCCAATACCGAAAGTCGCCGACCGGCGCGGCGCGACCATTTATGCAATCTCTCCCGGTTACCTTCGTGCTGCCGGAACGCGCCTTCTCGCCGGCCGCGACTTCGCCTCGCACGATCGCGCTAATACATCGCCTGTCGCTATCGTGAACCAAGCCCTGGCCAACTTACTGTTCGCCAATGAAGATCCGCTGGGCAAACATCTGCGCCTCAGCTTGGACCCGGCAGACAAAGGTTTCGAAATCGTCGGCATCGTCGAGACCGGCAAATATGAGTACCTCGGCGAGGACCCGCACCCCGCCGTCTTCCGCCCCATAGCCCAGGCTGGCATCGACTGGACCACGCTAGTCGCACGTACTTCCCTGCCTGCCTCCGTCGCCATCGACCTCTTGCGCAAGACCATACTCGATCTCAATCCCGAACTCTCGCTCTCGAACGCCGGCAGCCTCAAAGCTCAACTCGCTCTGCCGCTGTTTCCCGCCCGCGTCGCCGCTGCCGTGCTCGGACTCTTTGGCGCGCTTGCCATGCTGCTGGCCGCCACCGGGCTATTCGCTTTGATGGCCTATACGGTGTCCCGCCGAAAACGAGAAATCGGGATTCGCATGGCCCTCGGCGCGCGCTCCAGCCAGGTCCTCTCCTCCGTTTTCGGACGCACGCTGCTGCTCTGCGCCGCCGGCCTTTCCATGGGCGTCATCCTGACTCTTCTCGCCGCACGCTTGCTCTCCGTCGTCCTCTACGGCGTTAGCCCCCGCGACCCAGCCACCTACGCGTCGGCCCTTCTCCTGATGATGCTCGTTGCCTCACTCGCCGCTTGGCATCCGGCCGCCCGAGCTATTCACATCGACCCCGCACACACCCTGCGCGAAGACTAATCTCTGAACCTTATCCACTGACAAGCGTTTCTGAGCCGCGCGCGTCGTTAGCAAGCGTTCCTTTGAATTTTGCGCTGGAGCGGAAGTTGCCATCTGAGTCTGCCTACTGCTTCTCGGCCAGCAGGATGTTGATGTTGGCTTTCACATTCTCCTTATCGATCAGTCCCACATAAGTCGCGGCAACTCGGCCACGAGTGTCGATCAGATAGCTGACTGGCAGCGCTTGCGTGTCATAGCGTTTCATCGCTTCGTTGTCCCCCATCAGGATGGGATAAGCGATTTGGTGAGAGGCGACGAAAGGCTTCACCTTCGCCCACGCTTCCGTGGCGTTCTTCAAATCGTCATACGAAATATCCATCGAGACCCCCACCACAGCGACACTCTTCTTCCGGAACGCTTGGTCTATGTCGACCAGCCACGGAATCTCCAAGCGGCAGCCACCGCAGTCGGTAGCCCAAAAATTCAATAGAACCACTTTGCCGCGGTAATCTGTCAATTGCTCAGTCTTGCCCGACGCCTCCGGCAGGCGGAACGGCGGAGCCTCTGTTCTGGCACTGGGGCTCTTCAGTGCTGCCTGTACCGTTGCTCCCGCCACACACGTAGCAAACACCGCACAAGTCAAAACTGTCAAAATCAGAGTTTTGAATCGAGTGTTCCTCATGATGTCAGCCGCCACTTACACCCAGCGCAGCCGAATATGCTCGACCCGGTGCTGTTCGCCTTTTTCTAGAATCAAATGCGCCCGCTCCCGTGTCGGTTGAATGTTCTCCTGCAGGTTTAAAAGGTTGATCTCCCGCCAGATTCGCTGCGCCGTTTCGATCGCTTCTGCCTCGCTTAAACTGGCGTAGCGATGGAAGTAAGACGCTTCGTCCCGAAAGACAGTCTCACGCAACCGCAGGAACCGCTGCACGTACCAGCGCTGGACGGTCTCCTCCTCGGCATCGAGATAGATGGAGAAATCGAAGAAGTCCGAAACGAAAACCAGCGACGAGTTTCTGGGGGTGGCCGGCGATTGCAGCACATTCAATCCCTCCAGGATCAGAATGTCGGGCTGCTCCACTTGCTGCACCGCATCGGGCACAATGTTGTAGAGCAGATGCGAGTAAACGGGAGCCGAGACGCGTGGAACGCCGGCTTTAATATCGGCTAGAAAACGCAGTAGCTTGCGCTGGTCGTAGCTTTCCGGAAAACCTTTCCGTTGCGTGAGGCCGCGCGCTTCCAGAATTTCATTGGGATAGAGAAAACCATCCGTTGTCACCAGATCCACTTTGGCGTGATCCGGCCATTGTGCCAGGCAAGCTCGCAGCACGCGTGAGAAAGTGCTCTTACCGACCGCTACGCTTCCCGCCAGCCCAATTATATAGGTCACTTTCTGCGGCGTAGGCGAACCGAGAAATTGTCGCCGCGCCTGGTATAGGTGCTGTATGGCGGCAACGTGCAAATTCAGTAGGCGCGAAAGAGGGACAAAGATGTCTTCTACCTCGCGCAGCGAGACCTGCTCGTTGATCCCGCGCAGCGATGTAAGATCTTCTTCACTAAGGAGCAGTGGCGTGTTGGCTCGCAGCCCTTTCCAGTGCTCTCGACTAAACGTGGTGTAACGGCTGATGGCAGACGAGGCGGTGGTGGCGTGCACACTATACCCGGTGTATCTCTACAGTTTGACAGTTCCCTAGTCGAAACTATCTGAAACCCAACTCATAGCTGCCGTTTCCGAAAGAAAATGATGTGTTGCCAGGGTAGGGTATCGACCACTTTCTCGAACGTATAACCTTCCGGAGCGACTTCCGCCTTCACCTCCGGCACGCTCATTTTGTGCTCGGGACGGATTGGCACGGAGGCGTCTTCTTTTCGGAACTCGAGCAATACCAGCTGACCGTCGGGCTTCAGCGCATCGCGTATGCGGTCGAGCATGCGTTGTGGTCGCGAAAATTCGTGGTACACGTCGACGAGCAACACCAGATCGAGACTCTGCTGAGATAGTTTCGGATCCGATTCGGTGCCGAGAACCGCAATTACGTTCTTCAGCCCCTTGGCTTTGGCATTCGCTTTGAGCCGTTCCAGCATTTCGGGTTGAATATCGTTGGCGTAGACTACGCCGCCAGGAAGAACCGCCTTGGCGAGCCGGACCGTGTAGAAGCCGGTACCTGCACCGATATCGGCCACCATCATGCCCGGTTTAAGATTTAGTTGAGCAATGGCTTCATCGGGCTTTTCCTCACGCACTCGCTCCTCACGGTCCAGCCAGTCGGCGCCGCTGACGCTCATGACAGGCGCTATCACGCGACCGGTTACCGGATGTACCGATTGCCCAAAACCGAGGTGGGGCAGTACGCTTCCCACCAGCAGGAAGGCGCCGAAACTGAACCGCTTCCTCGAACGCTTATGCATTGCTCAGTAACTTACGGTAACAGTTTTTGCGATGCGCGCTCGCGAGTTGCAGTTGCGTGGTCGGCTCTGTATTTGTCTCTGATACTACTTCCATCCTCCACTTGTTTTGCGGCCGATTCGTCGCTGGCGGTAATCAAGGCCGGCATTTCCACCGCGGAAGATGGAGCGTTTGACTCCACGGCTACGCGCTTCCTGCCGGGCGACCCCTTGTTCTTCACGTTCGAAATCGCCGGCTTCCAAATCCGCACCGCGAAGGGCACAGAAACGAAGAGCATCGGGCTTAGTTACGAGATCACTCCGCAAGATGCACAGGGTCGTCCTCTGGCCCCGTCCGCATCCGGTGAGATCCAGACTGAATTGGCGGCGGAGGACAAAAACTGGGTCCCAAAACGGCGCGCGTCTTTCTCGATTCCGTCATTCGTAGCGGCAGGCGAATTTCACATTCATGTCAGCGTGAAAGATCTTTTCGCCGGTACGCAAACTTCGGCGGATCTGCCGTTTTCTATCGGCGGTATTGAAGTGACGCCCACTGCGGAAGTGGCAGTCGAGCAGTTCGCGTTCTTGCGCAAGGAGGATGATGCCGATGCCCTGAGCGTGCCCGCGTATCGCGCTGGCGACACGGTGTACGCCCGGTTCAACATCACAGGATTCCAGAGCAAACCTGATAACAGCCATCATCTGGCATACAGCGTGGTGGTTTTGTTTCCCAACGGAAAACCTTACATCCAGGAAACGAACGCCGCCCATTTAGATGCCACGAGCTTCTATCCTGCGCAATTCGTGCCCGCAAACATTGAATTGAACATTGGCAAAGACGCACCGCATGGCGCCTACATCGTCTTGTTGACCGTTCACGACCTGGTGGCCAACCGGCAATCGCAATCCAAACAGATCTTCACCATCGAGTAATCTCAGCCGGCCGCGGCACTCACAAAATCGCGAGCCCTTCGAATTCCTTCCCGGAATATCGCCGGCTCGGTGATCAGGCTGGCCACCGCGTACGCTTCCGATGGCATATCGAAAAAGTATCCGGGCTGCAGGAGCACATCCTGTTCGCTTAGCAGAGCGAGCAGCCACTGCTCTTCGCCGCGCGTTCGTGGGAATTGCAGGATCACCGACCAGCCGCCTTCCACATGCAGAATATGCAGCGGGCTTCCCGCCAGCGCTTCCTTTGCAAACTGTAAATTGTTTCTCGCGCTGGTGAAGAGCTGGTTCCGAATATCCGTCCCCAGGCCGAACAACTGGCGCGCGCACAATTGAACAGGCGTGTTCACCGACAAATACGTGTCGAGCAAAATCTCCAACCGTTCGCAGGCATCCTGCCGTTCAGAGATGGGGCCATTCACGACGATCCAGGCCAGTTTCATTTGCGGCATTCCCGCCGCTTTCGAGAGACCATTCAGCGAGAAGCTGAGCGCGCGATGATCGTTGATGAGCGTTCGGCTGCGTGTGGAATCGCCAGCAAATTCGTAGTTCAAAAAAACTTCGTCGGCGATCAAGGGAATACCGGTTTCGCTCGATAG
Source organism: Bryobacteraceae bacterium (assembly GCA_965277435.1). GTDB lineage: Bacteria > Acidobacteriota > Terriglobia > Bryobacterales > Bryobacteraceae > Bog-105. Next base: position 2,414,793 of record OZ255821.1, read on the forward strand.
TGCGACCAGGCTCTCATGCTCCGCTTTTTTCAAAAACGAACCCGTTGGATTATTCGGGTTCACAATTACAACAGCGCGCGTGCGTGGGGTCAGTTGTTCCCGCAGATGCGCTAAATCGAGAAACCAGCTCCCGTCATAGCGAAGCTGGTAAGGCACGGTGCGCACATTTTCGAACCCGGCCAGGTACTCGAAAAGCGGATAGGAAGGAACCGGGACCAGGACATCGTCGCCGGGATCGCAGAGAAGTTTGAAAAGAAGACTGTACGCCTCGCTAGTGCTGGCGGTGAGCGCGATGCTGGAGGTCTCAACCGCGATCCCTTGCTCCCGGTAAAATTCCTGAACGGCCTGCCTGGCGTCCAGTAAACCAAACGGATCCGGCCGGTACCGGGCATCGCTGATCCGCCCGAAAATTTCGCCGAATGCTCGTTGGGGATATTCAGGGAGCACGGTGGGATTGGATCCAGTAAGGTCCAGGATCGGAGCAGCCAGCCTTCTCCGCTCGACCAGTAAACGGCTCAAAGCATTCTGCGAAAACGAGCGAGACGATAGTCTGTGCGAGTAGCGGGGCAATTCGTTACTTGAACGCGGAGATGGCGGGCTTCCGCCCCAAAACACTTCCTTCGCCTTTTGTTTCACGTTATACTCAGAAGGAATCCCATGGACGAAAAAGAACGTGCCCGTACCCTCAGTCTCACACTGGGACAAATCGAAAAGCAGTTCGGCAAAGGCTCTATCTTGCGCCTGGGCGCAAAAGAAGCTATCGTGCCAGTCTCCGCCATCTCGTCGGGATCGATTTCGGTAGATTACGCGCTGGGCGTAGGCGGCCTACCGCGCGGCCGTATCTGCGAGATCTTCGGCCCTGAGTCTTCCGGCAAAACCACCATCGCCCTGCAGGTGATCGCCGAATCGCAAAAGCTCGGCGGCATGGCTGCCTTCATCGACGTCGAGCACGCGCTCGATCCCATTTACGCCAAGCAGCTCGGAGTAGACGTCGATAATCTGCTGGTCTCGCAACCTGACTACGCTGAACAGGCCCTCGAAATCACCAATGCTCTGATTACTTCCGGCTCGATCGACGTGCTGGTGGTCGATTCAGTCGCCGCGCTCGTCCCCAAATCGGAGCTCGATGGCGAAATGGGCGACTCGCACATGGGCGTCCAGGCCCGTCTGATGTCGCAAGCCATGCGCAAGCTCACCGGCACGGTTTCTAAATCCAACACCTGCCTGATCTTCATCAACCAGATTCGCGAAAAAATCGGCGTCATGTTCGGCAATCCCGAGACGACGACGGGCGGCCGCGCTTTGAAATTTTACTCCTCGGTCCGCCTCGACATCCGCCGCATTGCCGCCATCAAGGACGGCGATGTGGTCACCGGCAACCGGACAAAAATCAAAGTCGTGAAGAATAAAGTAGCGCCGCCCTTCCGCGAAGCCGAGTTCGACATCATCTATGGCGAAGGCGTCTCGCGCGAAGGCGATCTGCTCGATTTGGGCGCGGCGAATAACGTGGTCGAAAAAAGCGGATCCTGGTTCAGCTACAAAGGCGAGCGCATCGGGCAGGGCCGCGAAAACGCCCGCCAGTTCCTCAAAGACAACCCCGACATTCGCACCCGCATCGATACCGAACTTCGCAAAACGCTGGGGCTTATCAAAACGCCCGATGCACCCACCGATGCGGTAGCGCCAGTTGCTCCGACCCCCATCGATACCGCCAAACCTGCCGCTGCCGCCGCCTCTCGCGGGCGAAATTAGCAGTTTTCGTAGGGTAGGTTTTAGCCTACCAGCCTTCTGAGATGTTCGCTGCCAAAGCCCAGCCAGCAGCGGCGGCAGCGAAAATTCTCTATTTTTTGCTAGTCTGGAAGTTACGGATAGATTTCTCTATCCGTTTCCCTACGTACTTACCTTATGGAATCCGAATTGAAGACCCATGCCGCCGCTGTCTCCGATGAAGCGCAGGACCAGCCTGCCGCGGCGGAAGTCGTTACCGAACCAGCTACGTCAGTAAACGAAATCGCCGCCGACCGTGACCGCATCCTTAGAGAAAAGAACGAGTTACAGGATCTCATGCAACGCCGCCAGGCGGAATTCGACAACTTCCGCCGCCGCAACGAGCGCGAACGGAGTGAGCTCATCGAATACGCTTCCATGGACACGGTAAAAGCGCTCCTGCCCGTTCTCGACGACTTTGAGCGTGCATTCAAAGCCGAGAGCGCCGACAAAGAATACGCCCGGGGCCTGGAGCTGATCTACCAGCGCTTCGGTGAAGCGCTCCGTAAGCTGGGTCTCGAACCGATCTCGTCGGAAGTGGCGATTTTTAACCCCCACATCCACCACGCCGTCGAAATGATTGATACAAAAGACCACCCCGATCAAACTATTCTGGAAGAGTATCAGCGCGGCTACTATTTCAAAGGAAGGCTGCTCCGTCCTGCCATGGTGAAAGTAGCGGTAAACAGCTGATTCCGAACCTGCCCCGAGTGAGTGCTACATGCCGATGAGTGTTGGTAAACGAGATTATTACGAAATATTGAGCGTGTCCCGAGATTGTGACGATGGAACACTGAAAACTTCCTATCGCAAGCTCGCGTTGCAGTATCATCCCGATCGCAACCCGAACAATCACGAAGCGGAAGAAAAGTTCAAGGAAGCTGCCGAAGCCTACTCGGTTCTCAGCGATCCGCAGAAACGCACCGCCTATGATCGGTTTGGCCACCAGGGCGTCAATGGCGGCAGTGCGCCGAACTTTGACGAATCCCAGTTCGCCGATTTTGGCGATATCCTTGGCGATCTGTTTGGTTTGGGCGACATCTTCGGTGGGCGTCGCGGTGGCGGCCGTCGAACCGCACGAGGCGAGGACATCCGCTACGATCTCGAGATCAGTTTCGAAGACTCGATGCGCGGCCTCTCCGCCGACCTGCAGATTCCCCGCATGGAGGCCTGCACCCGCTGCCAGGGTACCGGCGGCGAACCGAACGGCGGCATGATCACCTGCTCGGTCTGTAACGGCCGAGGCGAGGTCCTCTACCAGCAAAGTTTTCTGGCGATTCGCAAAACCTGCCCCACCTGCGCCGGTCGCGGCAAAGTTATCCGCCAGGTTTGCACGCAATGCCGGGGCGAGGGCTTTCATCGCGTCGAGAAGAAGCTCAAGGTCAACATTCCCGCCGGTGTGGACAATGGCACACGCCTCCGCCTCAGCGCCGAAGGCAATCCCGGTCCTGCCGGCAGCCAGCCCGGCGATCTCTACGTGGTCATCAAAGTCGCCGAACATCCCGTCTTCGAACGCCACGATACCGACCTCCACTGCACTCTGCCGATCAACGTCGCCCAGGCCGTACTCGGCGCAGAAATCGAGATCGATACCTTCGACGGCTCGCAAACCATCAAGATTCCCGAAGGAACCCAGGCTGGAGCTCAGTTCCGTCTCCGCAATCTCGGCGTTCCCCAGTTAAACAGCCGTGCCCGCGGCGATCTCTACGTTCATCTCGACGTGCAGATCCCTAAGAAACTTACGCGCGATCAGCGCAAGCTCTTTGAACAGCTGCAGGAAGTTTTGCCCATCGAGAACTCTCCGCACGAAAAAAGCGTCTTTGAAAAGGTTCGCGACTTTTTCGGCTAACAGTAGGCCTGCCGCATTCGCCGCGCCCCTTAATTCTCAGCGCCCGGTTGCCGCCGCATACTGTTTCGAAAACTTATTGCGCGGATTAGAAACAGTGAAACTTCCGTCCTTCCGCGCACTCACCTTCAAATAAAAACCCGTATCCGCCTCACTCGTATTCGCAATATACGGATCCGAAACATTCCCTTGCGCTCCATTGGCATCGGCAAAATGCAACTGCCACAAATCTTCCAGCCCCGGCGAAGACTTCACAACCTTCCAGGCCGATAGTGAAGCGCCTTTCTTCGCGCCGTTATCCATAATGGCCACCCGCGGCGCAATCGCATCCACCAGGGCCGGGTCGTTACTCTGATCGAGACCATGATGCGAAACCACAAATAAATCAGCTTTTCCGAGCTTGTTCACCGGGCACACCAGCTTCAATTCTTTATTCCACGTCAGATCGCCCAGGTCCACAATTCGAAACTCGCCATAATGCAAAACCGTTCCCAGCGAGCGCGCATTTTCACTCGGGTCCGGTCCTTTTTCTTTCACCTGGCTGCATTGAGGATTACTCTGTCCCGCGCCCGGCAGCGCGCTCTCGATCACGTTCCCATCGCCCGAAACCACCTCCGCCTCAAGCCCCTTAATCGGCAAACGGTCGCCCGGCTTGGCAACAATGTGGTGCGAGTTCCCAAGGGCCGCCTGGTATTCGGAATAAAGCGTCGCAGACGTTTTCGATTGCTCCCGATTCTCGCCATGATCGATGAATGTCCCCACCGGCAGTTTCTGCGCCAGTTGCGGCACACCGCCAACGTGATCGGAATGATAATGCGTGATCAGAACGTAGTCGATTTTCTTAATATGCGCCAGTTTTGCGGCCGCGACGATACGGTTGGCGTCACGAAAAGCGTTATACCCCCACCCCGTATCGACCAGCAAAGTCTGTCCATGCGGCGGCACGAAAAGAGTACACTGCCCGCCCTCCACGTCGATGAAGTAAATCTCAAGCGGCTTTTCTTCGGCCGATATCGCCACCGTAAACAGCACTGCACACAAAGCCGCCGTAATTGCCCGCATGGCCAAAATCGTATCAGACGGCCCGGGTCTCTCACTGCTAGGCTAAAAACACGGTTTGAAAACACGAGCAATGATACGGCTTCGGATGACGTTACGCTCTTGCCCATGCTGGTCTTAGAGCCGGCGACCACGGCGCTCATTATTGTTGACCTGCAGCACGGTCTTCTTGCGCTTCCGCTCACGCCCCACGACAGCGCTCGGGTGATCGCACGCTCTATCGAACTCGGCTATGCACTCGCGGCAGCTGGCGGGATCGTCGTCCTGGTCAATACCAGCTACTCCGAAGGCTATGCTGATCGCCCGAACCAGCCGGCTGACGCGCCAATGAACCTGCCCGCCGAAGGACTCCCTGAAAACTGGGCCAGTCTCGTGACTGAAGTCTCAGCGCTTCCCGCCCAAGTGCACATCACCAAGCACCAGCAAAGCTCTTTCTTCGGCACCGAACTTGACCTGCAGCTTCGACGACGCGGCATAACAACGGTGGTCATCTGCGGAATTGCAACGAATTTCGGCGTAGAAGCAACTGCGCGCGATGCCCACAACCTCAACTACGCCGTGGTGATCGCATCCGACGCCTGTAGCAGTGTGGCGCCCACCCTGCACGACTTTGCCGTCGAAAATATTCTCCCAAGAATCGCACGCGTTCGCGGTTCATCCGCAATCATCGCGGCATTAAACGACGACGCTAGACGCACCGCGATCCCGATTGACCCTGCACTACACTGAGGCTTGTCTCGCAAACTCGGCCAGCATTTCCTGATTCGCGACAGTATCCTCGAACGTCTCGCGCACGCTGCCTGCGGCGATCACACGCCGCGCGTTCTCGAGATCGGTCCCGGCCGCGGCGCACTCACCCGTCACCTTCTCCGTCACAGCGATGAAGTGCACGCCGTTGAAATCGATCCCCCGCTCGTCCGGTTTCTACAGTCGCATTTCAGCGCGGAGCCCCGGCTCCATATCCATCTAAGCGACGTTCTCGATACCGACCTCACCCAGTGGGGACCCGCTGTTCTCGCCGGCAATCTGCCCTACTACATCACCTCGCCCATCATCGACCGCTTCCTTCACCTCGACGCGCGTTTTCCATCCGCCGTTTTCCTTATGCAATGGGAAGTTGCTGCACGTCTCTTAGCCAATCCCTGCACTCGTGACTATGGCTATCTCACCGTCTCGACGCGCCTTGTTTGCGATGTTCAGCTTGTTTGCAAAGTCCCGCCCGACGCCTTCCATCCACCGCCTAAAGTCGACTCCGGCGCGGTTCTCCTGCAACGCAAATCGTCACCGCCGGAACATCTAGACGAACTGCTGAAATTTGTCGGCCGCTGTTTCCGTCAAAAACGCAAAACGCTGCGCAACAATTTGCGCGAGGTCTACGGCGAAGGCATCGACAGCGCTCCCGAAGCCGGTATGCGCGCCGAGCAGTTGCCCCTTCCGCAGTTCCTCGATCTCTACCGGCGGCTACACTGAGAGTTCATGATTCGCGCCCGCTTTGCGCCCTCGCCGACAGGCTATCTACACATCGGCAGCGCCCGCACTTTCATCTTCAACTGGCTGTACGTCCGCAAGCATAAAGGCACCATGGTGTTGCGCATCGACGACACCGATATCGAGCGCAACACCGCAGCCTCGCTCAATTCGATCTACGAAGGCCTCAACTTTCTCGACCTCGGCTGGGACGAGTTCTACCGCCAGTCCGAACGCCTCGACCTCCATCGCCAACTCGCTCATAGTCTGCTCGAAAAAGGTCTCGCCTACCGCGATTTCACGCCCGCTCTGCCCGAGTCGGACGACAAACCGCACTCCGCAGGGCCTTGGCTCTGTAACCCGGAAATGCGAGCTCTCTCGGCGGAAGAAAGCCGGCGTCGCGCCGATTCGGGCGAGCCTTTCGCCATTCGCTTCCGTGTCAATCGCGATCCGGTTTACCCCGTTGCATTCCATGATGAAGTCTACGGCCGGCAATCGAAGCTGACGGCCGATATCGAAGACTTCGCCCTGCTGCGCAGCAACGGTATGCCGACCTATCATCTCGCCTCGTGCGCCGACGACATCGACCTCCAGATCAGCCACGTCATCCGCGGTCAGGATCATCTCTCGAATACCTTCAAGCACATCCTGCTTTTTGAAGCCGCTAACTCCGCTGTGCCCGTGTTTGCACACCTCCCGCTACTTACTGCGCCCGATGGAGCTAAGCTTTCGAAGCGTAAACATGGCCCGGTGGTCAGCGTGATGACCTATCGCGATAACGGTTTCCTCGCGCAGGCTTACATCAATTTCCTTTGTCTTCTCGGCTGGTCTCCCAAAGACAATCGTGAACAGATGACGCTCGACGAATTGACCGCCGCGTTTAGTTTCGAAGGCGTGAACCGCAGCAACGCCGTTGTCAATTTCACCGACGCCGATCCAATCGACCCTAAGGCCTTGTGGCTGAATTCGCAGCATCTCCGCAGTATGCCCGCCGCCGCGCTCGCGCCGCTCATCAGGAAAGTTCTCGAAGATCACAAGCTTGCGCCTTATGGCGACGAAGCCTTCTTCGTACATGTCGTCGACACAATTCGTTCCCGCTACGCCACCCTGCTCGACTTCCCGATCAAAGGACGCGCCTACTTCGCAGACGATTTCGAAATTGAAAAGCCCGCCCTCGACAAACTCGACGTGCCCGGTGCTCGCGAATTGCTGCATGAACTCGCCGATCGTCTTGCCGCCAACCCCGAGTTCTCCGAAGCTATCGCTGAAGCCGAACTACGCAGTTTAGCCGCAGAACGCGGCGTCAAAGCAGGTGTTTTGATCAACGGCAGCCGCGCCGCGCTCACCGGCCAGTCAGTCGGCCCGAGCGCTTTCGCCGTCTTCGCCTGCATCGGCCGTGAACGAGTCATCCAACGATTACGAAACGCCTGAACATGCCAAAAGTTCTACTGGGCCTTGGCGGCTTACTCAGCGATCCCGCCTGCTGCGTGATCAAAGATGGCCAACTCGTTTCCGCCCTCGAACAGAACAAACTCGCCCACCACAACCGACCCGGAGCTTTCCCGGATGAAGCGCTCGCCGTCGCGCTCGAAGTGGCCGGCGTCCATTCCCGCGACATCGATTGCGTAGCCTTGGCCCGCCCCTTTGCGGTAGGCCTTGAAAGTGCCGCCCAGCTGCAACTCCGCGCCCGCTTCCCTACCAGTCAGATTGTTGTCGTCGATCATCATGACGCGCACGCCGCCTCCGCTTACTACGCTTCCGGCTTTCCGAGCGCGGGTGTGCTGAGTATTGATCGCGCCGGCGACTATCGCTCCGCTGTTTTATTCCGCGGCGAAGGCAATCGCCTGACGCGCGTTCGCGAACTCTACTTTCCTGATTCCTTCGGTGATCTCTACAATCGCGTTGCTGAACTACTCGGCTTCGAAGCCCGTGCCGATGAACACAAAGTCCAGTGGCTGTCCGCTCAGGGTCATCCCGCGTACCTCGACGTCTTCCGCCAGATCATCCATCTCGACGCTAACGCCTGGCCTCGATTCGATCGCAGTTTCTTCGATGCGGATCGCTTGATCCAGGGCGGTTTTAGCAGCAAGTTCTATGCCGCTACCGGTCTCGAGCCGAAAAACCCGATCTCTGAACCCACCAAAGCGGACCTGGCGAGTAGCCTTCAGCTATCTATCGAAGAAGCGATCACCGCTATGTTCGGAGGGGTGGACAGTGTTGCCATCGCCGGTGGCCTTGCCATGAACGCCATGCTGATTCACTCCCTCGAACAGAAATTTCAAAATGTGTTCGTGCAACCTGCCGCCGGTAATGCCGGCACTGCCCTGGGCGCGGCGCTTTACGCCTGGCACAACTTTTACGGCGAACGCCAGCCTGTCCCTTTTCCAACGCTCTGTCTCGGCCCGGCTTACACCTCCGTCCAGATCAAGCAGGTTCTCGAAAATTGCAAACTTCGTTTCCGTTACCTTATCACGGAAGAAGAGCTGATCCGCGAAGCGGTTCGCGCGCTGACGGACAATAAAATCACCGCCTGGATGCAAGGGCGCATGGAGTTTGGCCCGCGCGCGCTTGGCAACCGCAGCATTCTCGCCTCGCCCCTCAATCCATACTCGACCGAAAACCTCAACGTCTACATCAAACATCGCGAGGGTTTTCGCAAGTTTGCCGCTTCCGTTCCGGAAGAGCTTGCTGGCGCCTATTTCCGCGTCGGCCGCAACGCTCGTTTTCTGGCCACGGTCGGCGAAGTAGAACCAGCGTGGCGCGATCGTTTCACAGCTGCGATTCTCAGCGAAAACTTCATTCGCGTCCACACCGTCGCGCCGGAAACCAATCCGCTCTATCACGCCCTCCTGCTCGCGATAGGCCAAGCTACCGGACTGCCGGTGCTCTACAACACCAGCTTCAACCTCTTCGGTGATCCACTCGTCTGCACGCCCCGCGATGCCGTCCGCAGCTTCTATTCCTCCGGCATCGACGCCCTCTTTGCAGGCAACTTCTTTCTCGAAAAATAGTGTAGGGTACGCTTCAGCCTGCCGTCTTGTCTCCTACGGTTTATTCGCGAAATAAGTCCGTATATTCTCTTCCGCCAACCCCTGTGACCGTGCCAGCGCCACTTTGGCGAGGTTGTACTGATACTGCGCCGAAATCAGATTCTCGTTTGCATCCGCCAGTGACTGCTGCGCCTGCACCACTTCCACAGTATTTGTCACGCCGGCTATGAAGCGGTCTCGCGACTGCGTCACCGTCTGGTTCGCCAGCTGCACGTTACTCTGCGCCACTTCCACCTGCTGCTGCGACGAATTCAGATCGAGCAGCGCTGTCCGCACTTCCAGATCGATCTGCCCACGCAAGTTCTCCATCTCGTTACGCCGGTTCCTCAACTCCGCATCATTTTGCAGAATATCGCCTTTAATTCGGCCGCCATCGAAGATATTGAACTCCACCGCTCCGGTCACATTGAACACGCCATGCGAATTGGTAAATAGATGCAATCCTTCGTCGCCGTAATATCCGTTTACCGACAAAGTCGGATAGCGCTCCGCCTTCGCTCCGCGCAACGAAAATTGCGCCGCCAGCACACGCGCTTTCGCGGCCTGGTAATCCGGCCGGTGCTCATACGCCTTTCCCAGCGCATCCTGCAGCGAAACCGCCGACATCGGGACGGAAGGCGACGGATCGGCTACCGTAAAATCCTGTCCGATCGCCAGTCCGATAATCCGGCCCAACATCAGTTTGTCTTTCAGAAATTGATTGCTCACCGCCACCAGCGTTTGCTGCCGCTGCTTCAACTCCACTTCCGAGCGCGTCACATCAATCGCAATCGCCGTCCCGGCATCGTGCCGGCGAGAGGCATTCGTGAACACCGCCCGGTCGGCATCGATTTCCGCCTGTGTCGCCACAATGCGCGCCGCGTCCGCAATAATCTGCAAATACGCATTCCCGACTCCCTGCACCACCAGATCGCGTGCGTTCTTTACCGACAGCAGCGACGCTTTCGTCTCCTCGCGCGAAGCTCGATAGTTGCTGATGGATGTATAGTCGAACAGAGAAAGGTTGGCATTCACCGAAGCGAGCTGGTATCCATACGGGCCTACAATCGTCGGAATGGAAATGCCGGGAAACGAGAACAGAAAACCCACCGCCTGCAAATTGATCTGCTGTTCGGTGGCGCTCACCTGCCCGGTAACCTGCGGCAGCAAGGCACTCAAGGCTCTCAGACGCTGGGCGCGGATCTCCCGGCTCGATTGCTCATTTGTCAGCAGACCCAGGTTCGCGCGCAATCCACGATTAATCGCATCACCTAAACTGAGCGCAATAGGAGTCGAGCTGGCCTGACCCTCGGGCACGCTTCCCTGAAAACTGGGATCGCCAGTTTGCGGCGCCGGCGTTGTCATCTGTGCGCCCGGATTAGACTGCGACGACCCGCCGGAACTGCCGCCGCCAGATTGCATCCCGCTGGAACTGGAACTGCTGCCGGATTGCTGACTCCCCTGCGGCTTCGCCGGAAGCGCCAGTAGCACTAGCATCAGACACACAACAAAGTAAGGCCTTGTTTTCCTTGCTTTATTCATTCAAACGTTCGTTGAGACCAACGTCCAGAATAGCCGAGTGATCCTTACAGATTGCGCTTCAGATACGAACAGATCTCGTATCCCGCCAGATACTTGAACGGAAACGCGCCCAGCGTGTAATGGCCGCACGGCAGCACCGCCACATCGTGTCTCCACTTTTGTGCTCGCGCGCTCTGGATCACCTGTTTCGATAGATGTACCGGAAAGGTAGTGTCGTAGCGCGTGTAGATGAACTTCGAGTGGTGCTTCTTTGCCGTGAACTGCTCCCAGTAGCTCGGCGGGCTGACGCACATCCAGACCTTGCGCAGCATCGGCAGGTCAATCTCGTTCTCAAGGCTTTGCCGGATATGCCGAGTTGATAAGCCTTCCCAAACCACATCCGCCACGTAAGTGGAGCAGTGATTAAAAACGTTCACTTTGATCCGGGGATCGTGCGCGCTGGCCAGGAACGCGTAACATGAGCCCAGGCTCGTGCCGATGATGCCGAGATCCGTGAAGCCTTGCTGCTCCAGCCAGTCGAAACAAGCGCGTGAGTCGATCACCGCCTGGCGCGTAGCGTCAATCGTCCGGCAAATGTTCGATGAAACGGCGTAATCCGCCCGTGCCAGCCCCGCGGGCATGCGCCCATCATGGTATGGCAAACTGAGCCGTAGCACCGATATGCCGAGCCGCTGCAAGCCTGCGCAGAGTGCATTGTGCTGCGGCAGTTTCGAATTCCAGTGCGGCAGCAGCACCACCGCTTTACGGTTGTTATTCCTGGCCGGATACCACAGCGCCCGCACTGTGTTGTTCTCGGGGTAAGGCGTGGACACCGGCGACGTAAAGCTGAGCCAGTCACCCAAAAGCTCGAAGTCTGTCGGCGAATCATAGCCGAAAAATTCCACACTCCGCCGTGCGATCTCGTCATTCAATTCAACCAGTTCGTCAAGCGAAGCGATCGGTCCTACTCCCGCTAACCAGCGCCCGCTCCATTCGGCGCCGAGTTCAAAGGGGCGCACAATACGATCGTTCGACCGGAAGCATAAATCGTTTTCCCAGCGATCGATCCAATTCCGATAGCGGCTGGAGGCCGGACGCAATACCTGGTTCATGCGGTGCACGGGCAGATCGCAAACACAGCGGCGCGGTAGAGAGAGGCCATTGCCTCTATTTTAGCTTTTGGCTCTGCCAGTAGTACCGCATCACGATTTCTCCCACCCGCAGAAACGAATCGAGTTCGAATGGTTTCTGAATATGCGCATTCGCCAGAGGCGCAATCCGCTCCATCGCATCCTTCGGTGATGAACTGAATATCGCCACAAATAGTCCTGCTAATCGCTCTTCCGCGCGGATAAAATGCAACACTTCCAGCCCATCCCGCCGCGGGATGTTCAAATCCAGCACCACGATATCCGGTCGCTCGCCCGCCAGATATTCAATAGCCGTGTCACCATCTCCAATGGCCACGGTATGACACGCCGGATCTTCCGCATGAATGGCTTTCTTGATCAGGTAAATGTCGGCTGGATTGTCTTCCACCAATAAAACTTCCAGTCGCGGATTGTCAGTAAGCATTCATGAAATGGCGAACTCGCTAGACCAATTTCTACAGATTGAATGAATCCGGCTTTAATCAGCGGCGGAGGCGCAAGCAGCAATTAGTGTTCAACACTGCAATTGCAATTCCTCATAATTGCACGAATTCCGAAAAATCAAGAATCACATTCTTTTCTTCGGATGTGCGACATAAGCCCACCGGTCGCTCACGCTCGCGGCTCAGTTACACGCTCGTAACCGTCCGGCTGCTATAAACACCTATATGCCTCGTTATGCAGCAGTCGACATCGGCAGCAATTCCGTGCGGATGATGGCCGCTGACGTGAGCCATGGTGAGACCCGTATTCTCGAGCAGGACCGCCAGGTGACGCGCCTCGGCGAAAGCGTCTTCCGCTCCGGCCGCATCAGCAAAGAAGCCCTCGATTTCCTCTGCGCCACACTAGCGCGCATGTCCGCCGCCTACAGTCGTCTCGGCATAGTCGGCCTGCGCGCAGTGGCCACCAGTGCGGTGCGAGACGCCGGCAATCAAGACGAATTCATTCAGCGCACCAGCAACGCTCTCGGAAGCAAAATCGAAATTATCTCCGGTCCCGAAGAGGCCCGGCTTATTCATCTGGGGGTCGAATCCCGCTGGCCGCGTCCCAAGGAACGAACCCTGATTGTAGATGTCGGCGGCGGCAGCGCCGAACTCATCATCAGTCAGAACGGCCAGCTTATCGATGCCGTTTCGAAGCCGCTCGGCGCAGTACGTTTAACCGAAGTCTTTCTCGAGAGCGACCCGCCGCGGCCGGAAGAACTGCACCGGCTCAGCAGTTACATCGAAGAGAAACTTGCTTCTTTTTGGAAGCAGCATGGGGCGGAAAAATTCGATCGGGCCGTCGCCACTTCGGCCACCGCCGCTGCGCTCGTGTGTGCCGTAAACCAGGTCCCCCGAGCCAAACGCGACACCGCTGATGGCATGAAGGCTTCGGCCTCGCAGATTGACGAGCTCTTCCAGGCGATCGCCACGTCCGATCTGAATGCCCGCCGCAAGATGGTAGGCATCGGGCCAAAACGCGCCGAGATCATTATTGCCGGCGCCTGCGTATTCCGCGCCGTGCTCAAACTGTTCGGCCACAAGTCTCTCTACTATTCGGCGGCGGGTGTGCGCGACGGCATCATCGCCGACCTAGCGCAGCGCGGCGTGGGCCGGGAATTGGCTCAGCTCTCCCGCGAGCAGCGATCGGTCGTTGAGGGTATGGCCAAACGCTATGGCGTATCGCTCCGGCACGTGCGCCAGGTTGCCTGCCTCACCCAACGATTATTCGAAATTCTGCAGCCCTTCCATCAACTACCCGCCGCCGCTGGCAAGTTACTAGAAGCTGCGGGACTTCTCCACGATATCGGCCACTTCGTCAGCTCCACCTCGCACCACAAACATTCGGCCTACCTGGTCGCGAATTCCGATCTCCCCGGTTTTACCGACAAAGAGCGTCTCACCATTGCGGCCCTATGCCGCTTTCATCGCAAATCCATGCCGCAATCCAGGCATTCTCATTTCCAGGCTCTCGAGCCCGATGCCAAACGCATCGTCACTTGCCTTGCTCCGCTACTACGCCTGGCCGACGCCCTCGATCGTGGTCACGAGGCCAGGGTCACTGAAGTCACCAGCTCCGCACGCGACGGCAGCGTCACCATCCTGATCGACGCGCAAGATGATCCCGATCTGGAAATATGGGCGGCCAACGAAGCGGCACGGACTTTCGAGGAGAGCTACGGCCAGAGCATCACGATTCAGCGGATCAGACGTTAGTCTGGCAACCAAGCGATGCTTGGTCATCACTCTTAAGGAAATCCGGCCCCTTGCCAAGCCATCGCGCTGTGCGTTGCCGGCGATTACTTGAAAGATTATGACTCGTAGCGGAGGAATTTCTTGATGCCGCGCGAAACGACTTTCCAGTTCTCGCGCGCTTCCGCCAGTCTCTTCTTGCCGGTCGTCGTAACGGAGTACACTCGCGCCCGCCGGCCGCTGTCTGTTACCTTCCAGCTGCCCGAGATCAACTTGTCTCGCTCCAGCCTGTGCAGCGCGGGATATAGCGATCCCTCTTCAATCTGCAGCAGCCCCTCCGATGCCAACTGCACATGCGCCGAAATTCCGAAGCCGTGGTTGCTTTCACGCTCCAGTGTCTTCAAAACCAGAAGTTCCAGGCTGCCTTGCAGGTTATCGATCTTCTTCGCCATGCCGTTTCGCCTAGTCTACTAGGGCACGGCACGGGCGCGAAATTCAGCTTTCCTGCCTTAGCGGTTGACCGCCCGCATACCCGCTTCGCTATAGCGGCCTCCAGCTGCCGCGTTGACCGGCATGGCGGCATTGATTTGCGCCAGATCGCCAGGCGTTAACTGAACGTCGATAGCCCGCACATTTTCCTCCAGGTACTTCGCGCGTTTTGTGCCCGGTATCGGCACAAGATCTTCGCCCTGCGCCAAAACCCACGCCAGCGCCAGCTGAGAAGCAGTGCAGTTCTTCTCCTTGGCAATCTTCTCCACTTCGTCCACCAGTTGCAGATTGCGCTTGAAATTGTCGCCCTGAAAACGCGGAGAATTCCGCCTCCAGTCGCCCGGATCCAGATCTTCTATGGATTTAATCTGGCCGCTCAGAAATCCGCGCCCGAGCGGACTATAGGGAACGAAGCCAATGCCCAGTTCACGCACCGTCTCAAGTAAGCCATCTTCGGGCTCGCGGCTCCATAACGAATATTCGGTTTGCAGCGCCGCAATCGGATGCACCGCCTGAGCCCGCCGGATCGTATCCGCACTTGCTTCCGACAAACCGAGATACCGCACCTTACCGTCTTTTACCAACTCAGCCATTGCGCCCACCGTGTCTTCAATCGGAGTCGCGGGATCAACGCGGTGCTGGTAATACAGATCGATCACGTCCGTGTTAAGGCGTTTCAGGCTGGCTTCACACGCCGAGCGCACATACTCCGGCTTGCCATTTACGCCCAGCATCTCGCCCTTCTCGCCTCGCATGTTTCCGAACTTAGTCGCAATCACCACCCCGTTGCGATTGGAGTGGAGCGCCTTTCCGACCAGTTCCTCATTGCGCCCGACACCATACATGTCGGCCGTATCGAAGAAAGTGATTCCTAATTCGAGCGCGCGATGAATTACCGCAATCGACTCCGCTTCATCTCCCGATCCGTAAAACTCGGACATCCCCATACACCCGAGCCCCATGGCAGAAACTTGCAGGCCAGGCCGGCCCAAAATACGTTTTTGCATTTCGAGAGGTGGACGACAATAGTGCGTTCCTCATTTCGCGGTGAGTTTTCTTTGCACCAGGCGCGTCCGCAATTCTGCTGTTACGATGCTATGACACTTCAGGCAGAGTGTTTGCATATTCGTCAGATCACACTCGCCCCCACCCTCAATCACCGGCAAAATATGATCGGCTTCCCATAACGATTTCCGTTTTCCGATTTTCCATTCCTGATGGGCGCGCAGGCGAGCCGTTCCGCGCAGCCGTTTGATATGCCGGAATTGCGCCACACAATTCATCCCGCATTGCGCGCAGATTCCCTTGTCGCGCTCCAAAACGCGCTCGCGCAGGTGACCCGGATTACTACGTAGTTTCCACTCGTCGACGCAGAATTCCGAGCAGAAAGTGTGCCGTCCGGAGGGCACTTCCAGGCTGCACCACCGGCACAGGAACCGGCCGTTCGGACCTTTCGCGAGACTATCGCGATCGGCGCGGCCCCCTGGCATCGAGCGTACCGAGCTCATGCATGACAGAATACAGCGCCGCTGGGACGAGCGATCTGCAAATCAGCGATCAAAATGTAGCGGTTCGCTGCATTCCGCCGTCCAACTGATTTAACACCGATGGGATTCCTCGACAATCTGGAAAACTCTTTAAAGAGCCTCGAAACTGCTGACGAGCGCGACGGCTCTGCTCACGAACGTCGCGAGAACGATCGGGCGCAAGCTTTAGCGGTGGGACCCTGGGCCGAGCAGCTGAAAACTTCGGATTTCACCAAACAGCTTTTCGATAAGGCGGCGCTGGCCGGCCACCAGATGCGTACTAAGGTCTACATGGCTTGGCTTGAAAACACGCTTCGTCTGGAGGCACGCGAAAAACGTCTCGAGCTAAAGCCGACTCCTGATGGCATCATTGCTGAGTTCGAGAAACAGGATGGCCGGCATGGCGCCAGACCCGTCGATTTGAAAACCGATCCGCAGCTATTGCTGAACGAGTGGCTGGGCCTTAATTCATGAAAACAGATGAGCAGGTATACGCCGGCGCGACAGCGCTCGGCATCGTGGCCGGGATGCGATGCATGTCTGCCCCCGCGCTGGTCAGCCAGTTTGTCCGGCGCGGCCGGCTGCCTCTAAAAAGTTCCAGACTGCGTTTTCTCAGCAGTGTTGGCGGAGCATCCAGCACGGCGCTGCTGGCGCTGGGCGAGCTGATCGCCGATAAGCTTCCTGCGACTCCCGCCCGCACGCAAGCAGGTCCGCTTGCTGCCCGCATGATTTCAGGGGCGCTATGCGGGGCGATTTTTTGTTCCGCGAAGAAGCGTTCCCCTTGGTTAGGCGTTTTTTATGGGGTGCTAGGCGCTCTGGGATCGACCTTTGCGGCTTATCACCTCCGCCGCAGCGTGAAAGAGACGCTGCATCTGCCCGACAGCATTGTGGCTCTCGCCGAAGATGCCGGGGTCGCCTCAATCGGCCTGCTGCTCGCTTCCCAATTACCGTAGAGCAATTGAGCACTCGAATCGCTACGCCCGGATACCAGCATCTAAAAGGTAATGCCGTCGAAAAGTTTTCCGTTCACCCTCAGCGTCCTTGATCAATCGCCCATTCCAGAGGGCTTCACAGCGGCCGATGCACTGCACAATTCGCTGGAACTCGCGCGCCTAACTGACCAGCTGGGTTACCACCGCTACTGGGTGGCAGAGCATCATGGAACTCCCGGACTTGCCTGCAACAGCCCCGAAGTTCTAATAGGACCACTGGCGGCTGCCACACAGCGGATTCGGGTAGGCAGCGGCGGCATCATGCTCCCTCACTACAGCCCCCTCAAAGTCGCGGAGAACTTCGGCATGTTGAGCAATCTCTACCCGGGCCGCATCGACCTCGGAGTCGGCCGTGCCGCCGGGACCAGTCGCGCTGTATCGATCGCACTGCAGCGCGACCGTCGTCATGCAGCCCCGGACGACTTCCCGGAGCAGTTCGACGAACTACTAAACTACATGGAACAAGGCGCACAGAAGAACCCGCTCGCCAAGCCCGAGATCTGGCTGCTGGGTTCATCGCCGCAAAGTGCCATCTGGGCCGCGGAACTCGGCTTGCCGTATTGCTTCGCTGATTTCATCAATTCGCGAGGAGCCGAATTCACGCAACTCTACAAACAGGGCTTCGCTCCTTCGTTGCGTGCATCTCAGCCGCAGGTGGCGGTTGCCGCCTGGGTCATTTGCGCGGAGACCGATGACGAAGCCCGGCGTCTCTCATTGAGCGCCCGCATGATGTTTGCGCAACTCGTTCAGGGCAAGCTGATACCGGTTCCCACCGTCGAACATGCGGAAGAGTTTTTGCAAAGCCAGGACGTGCCGCTTGAAATGCTGACCGCTAACCGCCGGTTCATCACTGGTTCCCCTCAGAGTGTCCGTGCCTCGCTAGAAGCTCTCTCTTCGGAATATGGCGCGAACGAGTTACTGCTGGTCAACATTCTGCATGATCACGCAGCACGCCTCCACTCCTACGAACTGGTAGCCCGGGAATTTGGCTTGGCGGCCGCGCAAAATGTTGGGCGCGCGGTAGCCTGAACTCCGCGCGTTACCCGATTAACCTACTCCGGCTTCCGCTTGCGAGGCCGCCGAACAGCCCCTTGTCCGGCCGGGGCCCGCTTACGCAAAATCGCCTTCTTCGGCTTAGGAGGTGGAGGATTGGGTTCAAAGATAGTAGGCTGCCCTTCCACAATGGGTTGCGGCTCGTCCTCTTCCTCTTCAAAGATCGGCTCCGGCGCAGCTTCCGGTAAAGCCGGCGGATAAAACTCTGCGCCCAAATGAACAATCAGACCGCGTTCTTCATCCGGCTCGCTGCGCACCACCGTTTTGTCCTGCGCGTAATTCAGAAACTCCGAGAAGCGCTGAAACCCATATTTAGGAAGTTGGAAATTCGGATTCTCCGCCTGCATCCAGGCCTCGAGTTCTTCCGCCGTAGCGCCTTCCTCAAGCTCCATGCGATGCGTTTCGAGAACATCGCGCAAAGCGGGCAGAGCTTCTTCGGGCCGCGGCGCCACTTTCTCCGGACCGCCGCCACCGCGGCGCTCGATCACGTAACGACCGCCCGAGCCGCTGACATTGATAAAGTCCGCCTTCTTCAGCTTGTCGACGAAATCGGAAAAGCTGCCTGCGCCATAGGCCCGTTCGCTAAACGCCGGATCCAGCTGCAACATCGTGCTTTTCAGCAGGCCGAGCTGTGGCTGCACGGCGCGTCGTTCGAGAACCTGCAACGCGCGCTCCACCAGCGGCAAAGCTTGCGAGAGATCGAGCGGCGCTGGCCGCGGACCCCGCTCTTTCTGTTTGTCCTTGCGATCGCGATCCTGCCGGTCTCTATCCGGACGATCTCCCCGATCCTGACGGTCCCGATCCGGACGATCCATAATGCGGTCGCGCCGCTCCGGCATGGGCGTAGCTACAATCCGGTCGCCGTCTTCCAGCAGCGATTCGTAACTCACGAACTCGTGACAGTTCTGCTGCAGAATCGTGCTCGTAAAAGCTTTGCCGCCCACTACAAACACGGTCTTGCCATATTCCTTGAGCTTGTTGACCAGCGGAATAAAGTCGCTGTCACCGCTCACGACGGCAAAGGCATTTACATGCGCGTGCGTGAAGGCCATTTCCAGCGCATCGAGCGCCAGGTTAATGTCTGCCCCATTCTTGTCGCCACGGGGCGATGGGATTCGCTGCACCATCTGCACTGCGTTTTCGGCCATCTGCCGGGTTGCGCCCTCCTGGCGTCCCCAGTTCGCGTAAGCGAATTTGGCCACGATGTCGCCGCGCTCTTTCAAAGCACCAAGCGGCAGCGACACGTCAAATTCGCGGCGTAGCGTCGATTTCACGCCAATTTCAATATTGTCGTAATCGACGAACACCGCGATGTTCAATCTGTCTTGCATCTAATTCCTTTTCCGTCTGCCGCGCCCGCTCACAAAGAGGGGTGCCGGTCAGACCGTTTCCTGCCGAGCTTCCGCTCAGGCTACTTGTTTCACTGAATCGCGAATGAAGCGTATGATCTTTTCCAAAGAAGCGCCCGGCTGAAAAACTTCAGCCACGCCCTGCCTCTTTAATTCCGCCGCGTCATCATCCGGGACGATGCCCCCGACGACAACCAGCACATCATACATCTCCTTTTCGCGCAGGAGTTCCATCACGCGCGGCACAATCGCATTGTGCGCGCCCGACAAAATCGAAAGTCCAATCACTTGGACATCTTCCTCCAAGGCCGCGTTCACGATCATCTCCGGCGTTTGCCGGAGACCTGTGTAGATTACTTCCATGCCCGCGTCGCGTAGTGCTCGTGCGATGACTTTTGCGCCGCGATCGTGTCCGTCGAGGCCTGGTTTGGCAACGAGTACACGAATGGCAGTGTCCATACTTACACTTGGACTAATTCTACTACTCGCGCTCGCAGCCAAACCAGTTTCTAGGTGAAACTCGGCCGACCGCCGTTTCTTCCATCAGGTCGCTGCGATATCCGCTCAAAGATTAATCAGCGATCCTAAGGCGCATAACAACGCCCGGGAGGCCGTGACAGAAGAAGGTCATTCCGTCAACGACTCTTCTATTTTGCTATGTTTTTCCCACAGCTCTGTAGCCGAAATGTACGTACACTCGATGTACACTTAAATTGTGGCTGATGAATCGAGTTCGACTGGGATGAAGCGAACAGCGAACATATGGGCCGCCACGGTGTCACTGTTTTCGAAGCCAAACAAGCAATCGAAAACAGTCCCGTCGAAATCGATTACCAGCTAGTTGATGGCGAACAAAGATATCTGGTCGTTGGCTTTACTAACGCTGGGCGCTGCCTGACGATTCCCTATGTTGAGCGATCAAAACGAGTGCGGGTCATCACAGCCTTGGGACTCTACAAAACGTGAACAGGCCGTGTATTGGAAAGAGAAAGGAGAATGAAAATAGTGGCAAGAAAAAAACGGATTATCCCGACATTTGCGACTGAAGCGGAAGAAGCTGACTGGTGGTACGCCAACCGGGAAAAGATTGCGGATGACTTGGAAACAGCCTCTTCTGCGGGAGACGTGAGAATCCTCACCAAAGAGAAACTAAGCGCACGGCTCGCAAATAATAAGGCTAGGCCCGTTACGATCCGACTCTCTGAAGCTGACCTCGCATCAGCGCGCCGGCAAGCAGCGCGTAAGGGCCTCCCGTATCAGACTTACATCCGCTCGTTATTGCATGAAACACTAGTTGAGCGCGAAACGCCATAGATGGCATAAGCCTAGACTGGCTCAGGTCAAAAGGTTACGAAGGCTATCTGACGCGCATCAACGATCTCCTGCGAGGACTCACGCTTGAAGCAAACACAGGCCGCGATCCCGCGCCACCCGACGAAAGAGGAACTTCGGCGGACGTAGGCGCGGATCGCGCGTCCGTTGTGTGCGCGAGTTCCGTATAGAACGCGGTCTAATCAAGAATGCGAGGAACCCCACATGAGTGACCAGACTTTCAATGAGCCCCGGGTTGTTTTGAACCGTATTTATACCCGCGGCGGCGACGCCGGCCAGACCCGCCTCGTGGGCGGACAGGCCATCGCGAAAGACGCCGAACGGATCGAGTGTTACGGCACAGTCGATGAGCTGAATTCGTTTATCGGCATCGCGCGCACCACCATCGAGTCGCTGTCTCGCGACGCCCCATCTATCGGCTCCCTCGCAACTATTTTGAAGCGGGTGCAGCATGAGCTCTTCAATCTCGGCTCCATCCTGGCGACCTTGCCCCTGGACGTGCATCCCAAGCAGCCCCGCATTACGCCCGCCGACGTTACGCAACTCGAGCGCGAGATCGACTCCGCCAACGATGTCTTGCCCACGCTGCACTCCTTTGTGTTGCCGGGCGCCAGCCGCATAGATGCCGAACTACACGTTTGCCGTACCGTGTGCCGCCGCGCCGAGCGTTTGCTTGTACGCCTGGCTCGCGAACAAACCGTACCCGACGAAGCCGTCGGCTATCTCAATCGCTTAAGCGACGCGCTGTTTGTCTGGAGCCGCTGGGCCAATCACACGTTGGGCATCCCGGAAGCAGTCTGGGAGCCCAATGCAGCCGCTGCCGCAGCCGACGGCGGCACTCGCGAGTAGATGGAGGCTCACGCAAGCGGTTCGCACGGCACCAATTCGCACGGCGCCAATTCACACAACACCAATTCACACAACACTAGGGGGTCATGGGCCGCGCTCTCGGCGAGTTTTCTCGGCTGGACACTCGATGCCTTCGATTTTTTCCTGGTCTCCTTCTGTCTCACTGCCATCGCGAAAGAGTTTCATCAGTCCGACCGAGCCGTTGCCTACTCGATTGCGCTGACGCTGGCGTTTCGCCCGGTAGGCGCGTTTCTCTTCGGCCTCATGGCGGACCGTTACGGCCGCCGTCTGCCGCTGATGCTTGACCTCGTCTTTTATTCCATCGTGGAAGTAGCGACCGGCTTTGCGCCCAGCTTCGCCATCTTCCTCATCTTGCGCGCGCTCTTCGGCATTGGCATGGGCGGCGAATGGGGCGTCGGCGCTTCGCTCGCGATGGAGAAGGTTCCGGCAAAATGGCGCGGCCTGCTCTCCGGACTCTTACAGCAAGGCTACGCTCTCGGCTACTTGCTAGCGGCCATTGCGTATCCCCTGGTCTTCCCGCGTTTCGGCTGGCGTCCCTTGTTCTTCTTAGGCGGCTTGCCCGCTTTGCTGGCCCTCTTCGTCCGTCTGCGCGTACAGGAATCGGAGGTCTGGGAACAATCGAAGGGTAAGAATTGGAAAGAACTCGGCGGCACTGTCGTAGGCCATTGGAAGCTGTTTCTCTATTTGGCGGTGTTCATGACCGGCATGAATCTCGCTTCGCATGGCACGCAGGATATGTATCCGGCCTTTCTCGAACGCTACTGGCATTTCGGCGCCGGGCAACGTTCCCTCATTACCGCTATCTCCATGGTGGGCGCCATTGTCGGAGGCGTTACGATCGGCCTGCTTTCCGATCGGTTTGGCCGCAAATGCGCCATCGCCGTCGCTATGTTCGCCGCTATTCTGCTCACTCCGCTCTGGGCCAAAGCTCCGCAACTCGGCTGGCTTATCGCCGGGGCATTCCTCATTCAATTCTGTGTACAGGGCGCTTGGGGTGTCATCCCGGCGCACCTCAGCGAACTCTCGCCGAATGCCATTCGTGGATTCCTGCCCGGCTTTGCGTATCAATGCGGCGCTTTGGCCGCCGGCTCAGTAGGCACTCTCGAAGCCGCGCTCGCGGAACGGATGAGCTACGCCACTGCCATGGAAGCGACCGCCGCGACCGTCTTTGCCTTCACCATCATCCTCGCGCTGCTAGGCCCCGAGAAGAAAGGCGTCCAGTTTTCCTCGGAATCCTAAAGCTGGCCAAAACACACTCTTCACAACCGATCCCCAGGGAGTTCTTGTCTGAAGACTTACCGCTGGGGCCGGACAAGTAACAGCGACCGGTCATCAGTCGCGTGGCCATGGCGATCGGTGGCATCCACAATCGCTTGCAGCGTTGCGTTAAGCGGATCGCCGGCATGCGCCGCCAGAACGTCCTTTACAGCAACTAACCCAAACTCCTCATCGTCGGCGTTCGTGACCTCTAACAGGCCGTCCGTGAATAGCAGGAGCAGGTCTTCGGAAGCACAGTCCACTGAGCCGTTAACGAACTCCTGGCCGCCAAACATCCCCAACGGAAAATTGGAGCAGGCGACTTCGGAAACTCCCTTTGTCGCAGCATGGTAGTGCAGAATCGGCGGGTGTCCCGCCAGCGAATACTCCAGCCGTTTTCCGTTCCATGCGAGATAGCCGAACGTGACGAACATCTCCGGCTTCTTGATGGGATGGAGCACGGAGTTCAGACGTTCCAGCAGCGCTGCGCTTTTCTCGGTAGACGAGAGCTGCATGCGGGCGGCACTCTTGACCATGCCCATGACGACGCCAGGAGCGACACCATGGCCGGAGACATCGGCGATATAAGCGATCCAGCCCCGCTCATGTTGAAATACATCAATCAAGTCACCGCCCACCTCGCCACTGGGAAACGAGCGCCCGCAAAACTCAAAATTATCGATCGTCGTTTGAATGCCCGGGACGAGTACCCGGTGGATTTCGGCCGCCAGCACCATCTCGGCGTGGACACGGGCATACCGCCGCCCTCCGCAATAGCGACGTAAACGAAGCAAACGTATCCCAGACCTATCGTCCGGATCGTGGCAATCCCATCCAGCCCCAGCCGGCTTTGCAATCGCGCGAAGTCGGAAGCGCCCATCGGAATAGGTTGTGGGAGGTCGTAAAACAAGTTAGCCAGCAGGCTCATCAGCAGGAATTGCACGACAAAAATGGGCACGAAGGCCTTCCAGAACTGCCGCCGTAGAACAACACCTGTACCGGCATAGAAGATAGCGAAGACACCGGATAGCACGACACCCAGCACAAAGCGCGGCAAGGGTTCGCGCCCCATCTGCATGATGTCGGTGGCAAATCCGATGGTGCTGAAGAGGAAGAAGACGCCGAGCAGAAAAGCAACAATTGACTTCCTGGGGGTACTTCTCCAGAAAGATGGGGAGTCTTCATAGGCTGGGGCCGCCCTGGCGAACCCTAATACAGCGGGGCAGGTCTCATAACAAGCCGGCAACACGATTCAGAAAGTAATCGAACACCGTTAGCAGAATCGAGCCTACAACAGCGGGTAGACATCCAACTACCCGAAAGCCGGGCACAATTGCAGAGGCGAGTTTCAACATGAGTCCATTCACCAGGAAATAGACGATTCCGAGCGTTAAAACAATAAACCGTAGCAGCACAATTTTGAGGACCAGCCCCACCGTCGCGCTTACCAGACCGATAACGAGCGCGGCCACAAGAGCGGCGCCAAAACCGTCAACCTGAATGCCTGGGAGAATTCTCGCGACAATGAGCAAAGCAACGCCGCTGAGAAGCCAGTGAACGATCCAGTAGCGCACTGTTCGATCATACCCGGACTCCTGTCTCCACTGAGAAACTACCTTGTGGCGTGGGCCCTCGGCCTGCGTCGGCCTCTCTAGGTCGACTTCTTCAGCCTAGCCGGCACGATGACAAATACGGAACTTTCCATCTAGCCCTTCGTATCATACGAACAGAGCCACTAGTCGATCATCGACACGAAACTATGCCGAGACGCGCATCCCCACTCCAGTCCGAGATGGTCCAGGGAACGCTGGACCTGTTAATCCTCCAAACGCTCCTGCTCGGAACCGCGCATGGACAAACCATTGCGCACGCGATCGAGCGCGGTTCAGAAGATGTTCTTCAGGTTGAACACGGATCGCTTTACCCGGCCTTGCACCGACTGCAGAATCGCGGCTGGATCGCCGCCTTCTGGGGAACCTCGGAAAACAATCGCAAGGCAAAATACTACCGGCTCACGCCCGAAGGCAAGAAGCAACTTGCGGCCCAGACATCACGCTGGGAACAACTGGTGCGCGCGATCGGTCGCATTCTGAATCCCGTTGCGGAGAAACAATGATGAACTGGCGCAGATATCTCAGACGAGATGCAGCCGATCTCGAACAGCGCCAGGAACTTGAGTTCTACGTCCATCTCACGGCCGAAGAATACATCGCACGCGGCATGGACCCGGCCGAAGCCAAAGCCGCTGCCCAAAGAAAACTCGGCAACGCAACCTTGATCCAGGAGGAGGTTTATCGCATGAATACCCTCACGTTCCTTGAAAGCGCCTGGCGCGACCTGCGCCACGCCCTGCGGATGATTCGCACCAAACCAGGCTTTAGCGTCCCTGCGCTGCTTTCGCTGGCCCTTGGAATCGGCGCAAATGTTGCTATCTTCAGCGTGGTCGATGCCGTTCTAATCCGCCCACTGCCTTACCCTGCGCCCGACAAATTAATCAGCGTCGTTAACACCGCGGTGTTTTCAGGGCAGGTCTTCAAGGATTGGCCGCTTTCCCTCGACATGTATGCCGCGTACAAACAAGACGCAAAGAGCTTTCAGGAGTTCGGTGTTTGGACTCCAGGTTCGGCAGCCGTCACCGGCATTGGCGAACCGGAGCAGATCGCGACCGTCTCGATGACGGCCGGTGTCCTGCGTGCGCTGGGAGTGCGTCCCCATGTAGGCCGCTGGTTTTCAACCGCGGATGAGAAGCCGGGTTCTCAACAAATGGTCATCCTCTCTTATGCCTATTGGCAGCGCAGGTTTGGCGGCGATCCTCACGTGCTCAGCCGGATGCTTCTCATCGATTCTGTTCCTCATCAGGTGATCG
This sequence comes from Bryobacteraceae bacterium, assembly GCA_965277435.1. Lineage (GTDB taxonomy): Bacteria > Acidobacteriota > Terriglobia > Bryobacterales > Bryobacteraceae > Bog-105. Next base: position 2,440,541 of record OZ255821.1, read on the forward strand.
GAGTAATGCCCCGGAGCTTTGCGTTCCTCGATCTCACTCCTGACGTGTTCCTTTCAGAACGCGTCGCCATCGGCGTCCCTGGATCGAGCGACGCCGACCACACCGGACTCGCAAGGCTCAAACCCGGCGTCAGCTTGGTACAGGCGAATGGAGACATTGCACGCGTGTTGCGCATCTGGGCCGTCCGAGCGGGCTTGGAGCAAACACTGCAACAGCTTGAAGTCAAACCCAACCTTCATTCTCTCAAGCAGGATGTTGTTGGCGACATTGGCGCCATTCTTACCGTCCTCATGGGCGCGCTGGCGTTGGTGCTGTTGCTCGTCTGCGCGAACGTAGCAAACCTCGTGCAAGTGAGGGCGCAGGCCCGGCGTCAGGAGTTTGCGATTCGCGCGGCCCTGGGCGCGGGCTGGGCGCGGATCGCGCGTGAGTTGCTTATCGAGAGTCTTACTCTGGGCGCTCTCGGCGGCGTGATGGGTTTCGCTCTGGCATACGCCGGGCTTCGCCTGTTGGTCACTCATGGACCCACATCTCTGCCCAGAATGGGAGAGATATCGATCGACTCGACAAGTATCTTGTTCGCGCTGACTTGCTCCCTGGGAGCGAGCTTGTTGTTTGGATTTATCGCCGTCCTCAAGTCAGGTCTTCGCCGCAGAGTGCAGAATGCGCGAAGCGTCAGCCCAGGTAGGGAGCAATTACGCACTCAAAATACGCTGGTCGTCACACAGGTGGCGCTCGCCTTGGTGCTCTTGATTGCGGCCGGCCTGTTGCTTCGCAGCTTTGTCGCCTTGCGCGCAGTGAAACCGGGATTCACGCACCCCGAGCAGATTCAGACGGTCCGGCTTTTTATTCCGCAGGCGCAGGTACCAGAGCCACAGCAACTCGCCCAAACGCAAGCGGAGATTCTCCACAAGTTGGCCGCTATTCCCGGCGTCACCGCAGCCGGGTTTGCCACTGCTTTGCCGCTCGAACTGGAATACCACAATGGCAACCCCATCTCCGTCGAAGGCAAGACACCGGCGAGCCGCATTCCGCCAAACCAGACCATCAAGTCTATTTCGCCGGGCCTCTTTGCCGCCCTTGGCACACGGCTTGTCGCTGGGCGTGATTTCACCTGGAACGATCTGCTGAATCAACGCCGCTTGGCCATCGTCTCGGAGAACATGGCTCGCGAAAATTGGACAGACCCACGCGAGGCCCTTGGGAAACGCATCCGAATCAATGGAGACGAGCCGTGGAGTGTAGTGGTGGGCGTGGCGGAAAATGTCCATGACGATGGCGTTGATCGGCAGCCTCCGGGAATAGTTTATTTTCCCGGAGTTCGCCGCGGCGTCGCCTTCGCGCTACGCAGCAGGCGCGCCGGCACCGAGGGCTTTCGCAAGGAAATCGCAGCTGCCATCCACACTGTCGACTCCAGCCTGCCCTTGGCGAGAGTCCAAACTTTGAACAACCTCTACAGACACTCTATCGCGCGCACCTCCTTCGCTCTCGTTCTGCTTGGAATCGCCGCAGCCATGTCTCTGGCGCTCGCGCTAATCGGAGTCTACGGTGTTCTTGCTTATGCAGTGGCACAGCGTCGCAGAGAAATTGGTATCCGTGTTGCGTTGGGCGCCGAACCCGCCATGGTAAAAAGCCTCTTCCTACGGCAAGGTCTGATACTCACAGCCATCGGCGGCGCGCTCGGATTACTTTCGGCCGGAGCCCTCTCCCGCTGGATGTCTTCCTTACTGTTTGGAATTGCCCCGATTGATCCCTTAACCTACGCCGTTTCAGGAGCGCTTATTTTTGCAGCGGCCCTGAGCGCCACCTATATCCCAGCCCGCCGAGCCGCGTCACTCAATCCCATGGAAACGCTGCGTAGCGACTGAGCACAGCAGTGGAAGAATCGCCGGCTCCGTCACAATCCTTCTTCCCGATCATCGGCCGGCAATTCTGAACACGTGCAAATAAAGGGTGACAGCCGCCTTCACTCTGCTGCATTTCGCGCCCAATCGCGACGTTCTCCGAGCCCTCTTTCGGAACGGTGCCGTTCCGAAGTACCCGTTATCGCCCTTCATTGTTGAGTCGAAATACATTCGAGATATCGATATCTCCTGGTTTCGCAAGATCGTTGACAAATCCGGCCTACGCATTCCCGGAGATCTGTCGCGGCATCTGCCGGATGTGTTTTGGTTCTTCCAAATGGGCGTGATTTTCTTGCCACACCGATGCTATTGGGCTCCTTGTGCCCGTGGCCTTCTAATTATTGCGATCTTTCAACTGGCCCGTTGTCGAACGCATAACAGTGTGGGACGAGCCGGACAAGTTGCAATTCCGCTTTTTGGCATTTCCGCCCTCCATGCAAGAGACCGGATTGTATGTCCGCATCTACCCGAAGCATGTCACCGGCTCGGCTACTTCATTTCTAATTCTTATTGTGCAGGAGGCTTAGTAGCGTCGGCTGTGCCGCTTTGCCCGGTCATGCCCTGATTCACCAGCACCTTCACTTCTACTCGCCGGTTCATCTTGCGGCCATTGGCATCTTCATTGCTTGCGGCCTCGTGCGAAGTTCCCATGCCTGTCGGCGTGATAATGCGGTGAATCGGAATGTTTCCCTGTTGCTCCAGATACCGCGTCACCGCATTCGCGCGTTGCTCGCTCAACACTTGATTGCGCGACGCATTGCCAGTAGTATCCGCGAATCCGGCTACTTCCACCATGTAGCCCTTGGCCGCCAGCGCCTTCTGTGCGATTCCGTCCAGATCCTTTTTCGCCTGGTCGTTTAACACCGAACTGTTGATCTTGAAATACACCGTGGCCGAGTCCGTGGGCTCGTAATTATCCAGGTTCGTCACGCGCTTGTTGACATCAGTGACCCCCTGAGTTGCCTGGTCCGCTTGCGTCTTCACCTGGCCCACTTGTTGGTTCGTCTGCTTCTGTCCGTCTTCCAACTGACCGGCCCGTGTCTCGAGTTGTCCCGCCCGGCCTTCTACTTGTCCCTCGCGGCCTTCGAGCGTTCCGGTTCTCGATTCGATCGGCGAAACACGCGTATCGATCTGCCGCGACGCCTTCATCGAGCTGGGATCGAAGGTCACTTTACTCGCGATCAACTCGCCTTTTTCATTCCCTCGCCCATCTGCTTCTACCCGCAGTCCTGGGACCAGCGCCGCCGCATCCATGCTTGATTTACGTCGCAGCATCCCACGCTTTAATTGAATCTTGGTTCCGTCGGTCAGGTCAATCGTGCCGATCGAATCGTCATCGGTACGCAGCTTCAACGTCTGGCCATCGCGCGATATGATCACGCCTTGTACTTTCGTATCCTCGTCCGCTGTAAACGTGCGTGTGTTAGGCGTAACGGCCTGCATCAGACCCGATGCCACCAAAAGCGGCGTCGCCAATGCCAGCCATGGCCGGAGTGACTTTCGATAACTGAGATTTCTCATAAAATTCCCAAATCACGTTTTCGGCGTACCTATCAGGTTTGGCTCTGATGACCCGCCAGAATCCGTGTACAAGTGGTTAGACGCTCATTCTATCCCACCTGTAACTACGAAAATCGTTCCGAAAATCAGCGAACAAAGTAGAAGCGGGCGCTTTTTCCCTGTCCGCTTTACTATAAATAAAGTCGGAAACCGTGCCAACTACTCCTGCAAGTTCCCCCACCAGGCAAACCTTTTACGGCTGGTGGATCGTTGCTACCGCCTTTGTGACTTTTGGCCTTGCGGTCGGCGTTCCCTACTACAACACTTCATTCTTTTATGACTATTTCCAGTCCACCTTCGGCTGGAATATCGAGCAGATTACGCTCGGCTTCCCTATCGCTTCGCTGCTTACCATCTGGGCTGGCCCTCTTCTTATCCCGCGCCTGAGTCCCCGCAAACTCCTCATTGCCGGTACCGGTCTCACTGCCCTGTCGTTCTTCGGCTTCGGCTTGATGAAAGGTTCGCTGCTCGCTTACTTTGCCCTTTATTTCGTCTACACCGTCGGCTACATCTGCTCCGGCCCCATTCCCCATCAGCTTCTCGTTTCCTACTGGTTTCGCGAAATGCGCGGCCGCGCCATGGGCATCGTCTATGTCGGCGTTGGTCTCTTCGGCGGCCTCGGCTCATTCTTTGTAAATTTCATTACCCAGCATTACGGATTTCGTATTGCTCTGCTGTCCGTAGGCGCGCTTCTCTTCCTGGCGTGGCCTCTTGCGTTCTTCGTTCTGCGTGATCGCCCTTCCCAGCTAGGCCAGTTCCCCGATGGCTTGGATCATCCACCGCCCGATAACACGCAACCGCCACACGCGTACTCCACTCTTCTCAAGAGCCGCTCCTTCTGGCTCCTCCTGATCGGCAGCATCTGCTCCATTGGCTCCATCGGCTCCATCAACATGCATATGAAGTTCGTCTTCCGCGACGAAGGCTTCACCGGCCAGAAACTCTTGAACGATACCTGGACCAGCGCCTCCGTACTCATCCTCTGGTCCAGCATCGCCGGACGCCTCAGCATCGGCTACTTCGCCGATATCTTTTCCAAAAAACGCGTGATGGCCACCACCTATTTCATCGTCGCGCTCACCATCCTGTTGCTTCTGCAAGTCACCCCCGCCCATCATTGGACTGTCTACGCCTTTGCCGTCATCTTCGGCTTCTCCATGGGTGCCGATTACATGCTCATTCCCTTGATGGCCGCCGAACAGTTCGGCATCAACACCTTGGCCCGCGCCATGGCCGTCATCTTGCCCATCAATACCATCGGCCAAACCTGGTGCCCCTTTTTTGTGTCCTACCTGCGCCGCCATCTAGGCAGTTACTCGATTCCCATGACCTTTGTTTTTGGCGTGGCCATGCTGGGCGCTCTGGCGATCCTGCTCCTGCCGCGCGACACCCTTGTCCGCCTCCCCGAATCCGCCCTTTCCGAGCCTGTCCAGCAAGCTTGAATCCGCTAAGATAGTCCTCGGAGGAATGGCCGAGTGGTTTAAGGCGGCGGTCTTGAAAACCGTTGACGTCGAAAGGTGTCCGGGGGTTCGAATCCCTCTTCCTCCGCCACTCCAACTCTTCCTCCTTCTGCATTACCCCCAGTTCCCGCTTATCCTGTCAGTGTCGGCTTGCGCTCTTCCTCAGAAGCAGAGCCATGATTGAATTACAATCCGAAACCAGGACAGCCACTTGGAACAATCGGCCTCCCGTAACTACCTGCTCTGCCGGCCAAACATACAAGTACCCAATTCCTCGTACGCTCCGGATGCAGTACGTCCCGCCCGTCTGCGGTCCAAGCTTTCTCCGTAAATTGCTCACGTGCAGATCGATGCTGCGATCGAATGGCGAAAACTTCCGTTCCAGAACACGCTCAGCCAGCGTGTCCCGGGTAAGCACCGTCCCCGGCGATTCGAAAAAGGTCCGTAACAAAGCAAATTCCGCCGATGTTAAATTTACTGGTTTTCCTTCTTGAATACCGCTCGGGCTGCGCGATCCAGTTCTAGTTCGCCCATTCGCAGGACGGCCGGTCTCACCGCCTCATCGTCTTTCGTATGCCAGTTAAGTCCAGTATCACCAGCTCGTACTCGCCGCCGGGCCGTCGGGATTTGTACAAAACCCGCTCCGGATTTCTGAAAACTACAAATCCTTACAGATCTCTCTACGCTTGCCTGCCCCTGGCTGAAATCCTTCCCGCTACAGTCGTAGTAGTCGGCCATGGCGTCCATGCATCTGCAGAATAAGGAGCACTACTGAACCGTCCTCTCGCCGCGATCAAAATCTCCGGGCTCGCTTTGTTTGTCACGCTCGCCGCTTGCGCATGGGCGCAGTTCAGCTCGCACAGCCGCCTGGTCGTTTTGCACGTCAGCGTCGGCGCTCGGAATAAGCCCTTGACCTCATTGCCCCGAGAGGCATTCAAAGTCTTCGAAAACGGCGCTCCCCAGCAGATCAAAGTGTTTCGTCACGAAGACATACCGTTGTCTCTCGGCATCGCCATCGACAATAGCGCCAGCATGCGTCCCAGCCGCACCCGAGTCGAGGCCGCCGCCCTCTCTCTCGTTCGCGCTTCTAATCCCCGCGACGAAGTCTTCATCGTTAATTTCAATGACGACGCCTTTCTCGATGTGCATTTCACAAACGATTCAGCCAGGCTGCGGGAGGGCATTGCCCGGATCGATTCGCGCGGCGGCACCGCCATGCGCGACGCCATTAACCTATCGCTCGACTACACCAGGGCCGAAGCTAAGAAGGATAAAAAAGTCCTGCTGGTTGTCACCGATGGTAACGACAACGCCAGCCGCACGTCTCTCGATCGCCTCGTCCAAAAGGCCGCCCAGAGTGAAGTCGCCATCTACGCCATCGGCTTGTTCAGCAAAGAAGAGAGAGGTCAGGCAAGCGAAGCGAAACGCGCCTTGAAGCAATTAACGTCTCAAACAGGGGGCCTCGTGTTCTATCCAAAAGATGTCGATGAAGTACAGCAGCTCGCGGTCGAGATTGCCCAGGATATTCGCAGCCAGTACACTATCGCGTATTCGCCCGCTTTGCAGAAGCTCGACGGCAGCTATCGGAAAATAAAGGTCACTGTTAATGGCGCAGGCAAATCAACCGTCCGTACCCGTGCCGGTTATTACGCCCTCCCGGATGCCGCGGTCAGCGGCAAAGGTCCGAAAACAGAGAAGAACTCACATTAACTTCGGCCGTCCAAGCGACTTCGTGTCGCCGCCGGATCGAGAAGCACGAAAGGCTTTACAACATGAAACGAACTGCCGGAATTTTCTTCACTTTGCTTACCCTCGCTTCTACTCGAGTGAATGGAAGTAACGATACTTCCCAAACCATGCCGCTCGTCGTGCCGGCCGGTGAGCCGCTCCGCCTCTACCTCGTCAAGCGCATCCCCAAGCGGCTGAACGCACCCGTTGAGGCCAAACTACTGGCGCCCGTGTACGCCTTTGATCGCCAGGTAATCCCGGCCGGAACTACCGTATCGGGCCATGTTTCGAGCCTGCAACCCGTCCCGAAACAGCAGCGCGCCCGAGCCATCTTTGGCGGCGACTTCACACCGCTCCACATTGCCAACATCGAGTTCACCTCCCTCTTATTTCCCGACGGACACAAGATGACGCTCTTGACCGTGGCCAGCCCTGGCTTGAATTCTGTCTATCCCTTGAAGCCCCCGAGAAAGCAGGCCCCGCAGAACAATACCGGCGGTGTTCTCGGCGCCGGCAAACAGATGGCTAAGGATCAGATCAACGACAAACTGGAAACCGTCCGAAGCATCCCCGGCATGGTGCGCAGTCCCGACTTCAAAGATCAGGTCACCGGCTATCTCCTGTCCCGTCTCCCGTATCACCCTCAGTATGTGAGCTCCCGCACCCGCTTCAACGCCGAACTGCAGGCGCCCCTCGACTTCGGATCCGAACCCCTCACCCAGACCGCGATGGCTTCGCTCGCCTCGCAGCCAGCGGCCGGAAGTATCGTTCACGCTAGGCTGTTAACCCCGCTGAATTCCCGTAGCTCTACCATGGGCGAAAAAGTAGATGCCGTGCTCGAAGAACCACTCTTCTCCGACAACCATCAGTTAGTCCTTCCCCAAGGCACGCATCTCGATGGCTCTGTCGTGGTCGCTAAGAAAGCCGGCTGGTTCCATCACAGCGGACGTCTCCGTTTTAACTTCCAAAACATCCAACTGTCCCCGCAAGTCCTCGCCTTAACGGCCCCTCCCGCATCGGACCCGGAACAGCACTCGGCGACGCCCCACCAAAAAGAATTACAGTTCCAGACACGCGCCACTCTGAGCGCCGCCGAAAGCAGTGGCGCACCGTTCAAGGTCGATGGCGAGGGAGGCGTTAAGGCAACCGATTCGAAAACCCGCTTCATCGCCGCTGCTGCCTCTGTGTTAGTTGCCCGCAGCGCAGGCCAGGGCGACGAGACACGCAACGCCAGCCACGCCATTACCGGCCATGGCAGTAACGTCGGCGGTAACTTCCTCGGCGGCGGTATGGGCTTCGGCTTGTTAGGCTCCGCCGCCGCGCAGGCTTCGCCTAATGTCGGACTGGCCCTCGGCTACTACGGCATGGCTTGGAATTTATATTCCACCCTGATCGCCCGTGGCAAAGAAGTAACTTTTGAAAAGAATGCCGCGGTCGACATTAACTTCAACGCCCGCCCATCGACAACCCAAACATCGGCAAATACCAATAAGCAGTTAGGAAAAGCAACTCCACCTCAACGCTGAGTTACTTCTCTACAATACTGTCCAACACCAGCTGTAACTGCTGCATCGAGAACGGCTTAGTCAAACACAATCCCGGCGGGCGCATCAGCGTCGGATCGCGCAAGAACACGTCCGCATACGCCGTGATAAAAATGATCGGAGCCCCCGTCAATCGCTGGATCTGCCGCGCTGCCTCTGTCCCTTCCATCGACCCTTCCAGCCGCACATCCATTAACACAAGTTCCGGCCGCAGCCGCTGCGCCATATCGATCGCCTCGTGACCCGAACAAGCAATGGCAATCACCTGGTGACCGATGCGCATCAACTTGTCTTCTAAATCCGCCGCTACGATCTGCTCATCTTCGGCGATCAGAATACGCAGACTCATTCCGATTTGGCGTCCGCCACCGACTGCGCCACGGTCAGTGGAAACTCGACACAAACCTTTGCCCCCGAGCCTTGCGAAAACACCACCCGCCCGTGCAGTTGCTTGGTCAGTAAATTCAAAAGCCTGAATCCCATCGATTGTGCGTTTTCTAGATCGATCCCGCCCTGCAGGCCCGGCCCGTCATCCGATACCTCCAGTTGCGCCCATCCGTTATCTAGCGCCTCGCCCCTCGTGGGCTGCTCAGGATCGCGCTTATAAGTCAACCGAACCCTCAGATTGCCCCGCCCCTCTCGCGTGCCATGCTTCAAACTGTTGAGAATCAGCTCGTTCGCAATCAACCCCAGAGGAATCGCCTGCTCCATATCCAGCACGATCTCTTCCACCTGCAGATCCAAAGCCACGCCGTCCTTGACAGTCCTGTGAATCGTCAACAGTTCCCGCGCGAGGTTTGTCAAATAAGAAGAAAACTCGATCTGCGCCAGATCCGGCGTCGCATAAAGTGTTTCGTGGATATGCGCAATCGCCCGCACCCGCGCCTCCATCTCCTGGAAACCAGCCACCGCTTTCGGATCGCTCGTATATCTCGCCTGCAAACTCAGCAAACTCACAATCACTTGCAGGTTGTTTTTCACCCGGTGATGTATCTCGCGCACCAACACGGCTTTATCCTCTGCCGCGCGCCGCAGACTTTCTTCCTGCTCCTTCCGGGCCGTCACATCCCGCAAGTTCAACTGCACCACGGGTTGCGTACCCACCCGATAGAGGTTCGCCACCAGCTCCATATCGACCGTCCCACCATCCCCTTTGCGCAGTGGCAGGTCGTCATACCGCACCGTCTCGCGGCTCTTTAACAGCGAAATCAGTCCGGCCGTCTGCGGCAGCTCCATAAACGGCTCGGCGTCTCTTAACTTCTTACTCACTATACGGTCGCGCGCGAATCCGGTCGCCTGCAAGAAATACGGATTCGCGTCCAGCACCGTTTCCGTCTCCGCTTCCACCACCACGATCCCGTCCTTCGCTGTCTCGAACAGCCGTTGAAATCGAATTTCCGCCACTTCCCGCCGCTCCGTCACATCCTCGATCGCCAGCAGCAAGGTGCGCGCCTGTGAGTCGTGGCGCGGTATCCTCCGTCCGTTCAACCGCATCGTGCGCTGGCCGATATGCGGAAAGTCATGCTGTATCTCAAACTCCTGAAACGCCTCATCCCGAAACAAAGCCGCCCCGATCAACTCGCGCAGCCGCGCCTGGTTCCACTGCCCGTTTCCCAGATCATGCAGAAACCGTCCGTGCGTCTCCTCGCGCGATACCAGAAACGTGTCGTAAAACGCCGGGGTCGCCCGCTGCACTCGCAAGTCCGCATCCAGCACCATTAGAGGCTCCCGCACGGTCTCGATCATGCCCTCCGCATAATCCCGCGCTTCTTCCGCCGTCTGCAGTCCCCGCTTCAACAGATGAATGTCCTGCAATGTAATCACCGCGCCCGCTATCCGGTCATCCAATGTCCGGTACGGCCGCGCCGTAATCGAATACCAATGGCCCTCGCTGTCCTCCGTCTCCACTTCCGCCGTGTGCAGATTTTCCATCACCTGTTTAATTTGTTTCTCCAGGTTCGGCGTGCTGATCTTCCCGCGCAAATGACCCACCGGCCGGCCGATGTCAATCGACCCTAACTGCAACAGCTTTTCGGCTGCCGGATTGAACCGCCGTACGCGCAGCTCGGAATCCACCATCACGATCGCCGCGCTCACCGCCGCCAGCAAATTCTTCAGATCGCCATTGGCCGCGCTCAGCTCCCCGTTCCGGTTCTGCAGTTCTTCGTTAAGCGTCGTCAACTCTTCATTGGCCGATTGCAGTTCTTCCTTCGTCGTGCTCAGTTCTTCATTTGTCGATTGCAGTTCTTCATTCGAGCTCCGCGCCTCCTCGTTCGCCGCCCGCAGTTCTTCAACGTGGGCTTCGTGATCTTCCGTCAGATTGCGCAGGTATTCCCGTGTCTCTTCGAGTTCGCGTTCCAACTGCGAAGAGCGGCTCTCGTTCCCATCCGCTTCGCCCGCCGGACGTTCAATCGTTGGACTTTCGATCAATTTCGCTTCGGTCCTCGCTGCCTCTTGCTGTTGCGCCGCAAACACCACCAGCCAGTACCGTTCCCCAGGCGCATCGCCGTGTAGCGGAGTTACTTCCAGGCTGATCTCCTCCTGCCGCCCGTCCCGGTCGAGCACCACACCGCGTTCTTTCACGGAATGTCCCACTTCTGTGGCGGTCTGCAACACGCGGCGCAGCGGCATCACCAAGCTCTCGCGCGCCATTCGCAGCAAATTCAGACTTGCATCGCCAGGCGTCGGATCTAGATACGCGCTGGTATGTCCCCGGAACTGCACAATCTGTAAATCGCCATCCACCACCACTGCATCGGGTGCGTACTTGCTCTGTATCAGACGGTCCACTCGCTGGTGCAAGTCCACTCCTGCCGCCCCTTCCGTCCGCCCCGCCGTGCGAATTAGATCCCCGTTCTGCGCTCCTCCCGTAAAGTCAAATCCCAATCGCGCGGTCCCCGGTTTTCTGCCGTAGATGTTCCGTTCTTTATCCACCGCCGTGAATAATTCACTCGCCGCGCCCGTTGTTTCCGCGCTGCCCAGCAGCAGCAAGCCCGCCGGTTGCAGCGCATAATAAAAGACCGGCAGTACCCGCCGCTGCGCTATCGCATCCAAATAGATCAGCAAGTTGCGGCAGCTTACCAGATCCACCCGCGAAAACGGCGGATCTCTCGTTAGATCATGCCGCGCAAACACACAACTCTCCCGGATCTGCTTTACCACCTGATAGCCGCTCTCCACTTTGCTGAAATACCGCCGCAGCCGCTCCGCTGAAACTGTCTCCGCGATAATCTCGGAATAGCTCCCCCTTCGCGCCCGGTCGAGCGCCAGTTCGCTGATGTCGGTCCCGAATATCTGCACCGGCAGCGCCAGCCCTTTCTCTTCCAGCAGCTCATTCAGGCAAATCGCCAGCGAGTACACCTCTTCGCCGGTCGCGCAGCCCGGCACCCACACCCGGATCGCCTCCCGCCTTTGCCCGTCTTGTCCCAACCTCTCTGCCAAATGTTTCGTCAGCGATTCGAACACCGCCGGATCACGGAAAAAACTCGTCACACTGATCAACAAATCCCGGTACAATTCACCCAGCTCGGACCCATGCTGTTCCGCGTACCGCCGGTATTCGCCGAGCGAATCGATGCGCAGCACCATCATGCGCCGCCCGATCCGCCGCCGCATCGTGTTGGGTTTGTAATGCGAAAAGTCAACCGACGTCGACGCACTAAGCAAAGCGAAGATCCGCCTCAACTCACCGTCATCCTTCGGCGTCCACTTTTCCCCGTTCAGTTCGCCAAACCGTGCGGCATGCAGCGACGGATGCTGTCCGAGTTGCGCCAGCTCCCGCCCGATATCGGCCGGTGGCATTACGTAATCCACCGCCCCCGACGCCACCGCATTGCGCGGCATCCCGCTGAAGCGCGCCGTTCCCTCGTCCTGCGAAAACGTCAATCCGCACCCTGCCTTGATCGCCCGCAGCCCCATGCTCCCGTCCGAGGCGTTCCCCGACAGCACCACCCCAATCGCCCGGCTCCCCTGCACACTCGCCAGCGACCGGAAGAATATGTCAATCGGCAGATGCAGCCCCGCCTCCCGCTCCGCCAGCTTTAGACAGCCATCCTCAATCCCCATGCTCGTGTTCGGCGGAATCACGTAAACCTTGTTCGGCTCGATGGGCATGCAGTCCTGCACCGTAATCACCGGCATCTGGGTGTGTGGCGATAGTAGTTCCGTCAGCTGGCTGCTATGTTGCGGGTCGAGATGTTGCACCAGCACAAAGGCCATTCCGGTGTCCGCCGGCAGCGCTTCCAGTAATTGCCCAAACGCCTCCAGCCCACCCGCCGAGGCCCCAATCCCCACCACAGGAAACGGTTTCTCGTGCCCAGCATTCCCGTCCGCTTCGTTTTCCTCAAACATCAACACTCCTGCTCCTCACCGTCGCCGCATCAAACCCGCCGTCTCATCGCCCACTCGCACCACTCGTATGTAATGGTCCGTAAACTTCAGCGCCGGATGCAGCTCCACATACGGCATGTGGCAACCGATGCAGTCTCCCGCCGCCCGCGCATCCACATGTCCCACTTTTTCCGCCCCGCCTCCATGGCAGCTCCGGCATTTGGCGTTATAAAAACCCGCATCATTCCGCCGCGCATCCTGGTGCGCCACGTGGCAAGTGGTACACGACAGCTGCCCCGATGCGAAACAACGGCTTTTCTCCAACCGCAGCGGCTGAAACCGCACATCCTCCAACTGCGAGTCATCCACCGGAGCCTTTAGCCGGTGACACCCCCCGCAAAACGCCACCTGCGCCCGCGCGCTCATCTTTCCCGGATTCGAAACGACGCCCTTCCCGCGCGCCGCATGTTCCAGCGCCCCCGCATGGCACCGCTCGCACTGCACCCCCGGCTGCACGGCTCCTCCTGTTGAATGACACCCAATGCACTCCGCCAATGCTTTAGCACTCTGCGCCACCCCCAACGCCGCCCCCGCACTCGCCGACGCCCCACCCGGCTGCCCAATCGTAATGCCATACTGCCCCAGCTGCGGAAAATAACTGATCCTTGATTCCAGCGTCCGGCCGTCAGCGGTCTTCACCAGCGGTGTCTGCCCCTGCGCTCCCGCGCCCATGACCCATTCGATCGTTCCCTGCGCCCGCTCGTCCCCGCGCTCCGCCGTCATCGTGACGCCCATCCAATCGCGCCCAAATGAAAATTCGAACCCGCCTCCTGGTTCCCGCAACGCCCGGTCCGGCAGATTCTTTCCAAACTCGCTCTCCCCCGCCGGCATCATGGCATGCGCCATCCGTGTCCCCGCATGGCTCTTTGCCTCTGCCGGATGACACGTGACACACTCCTGCCCGGAAACCGACACCCAACACCAAATCGCCAGCATGCTCAAACCGAGCTGGAAGCGTAAGCGACCTGGTACGGCCGCTTTAATCCTCCCTATCCGCGTTGATCTGCGTCCATCAGCGGCCAGCATTTGATTTCTCAACCTGGCGGCTCGCGCATCGCCTTCCACCTCTCCAACACCGACCGCCCTTCGTCCTTTTTGCCTTCCACCATCAGCGTCTGTCCCAACAAATAGGTCGCCGACGCATTCTGCGGATCGATCTTCAACGCCCGCCGCAAAATCCCCTCGGCATTTATATAGTCCCCCTTTTTGAAGTAGCACTTGCCCAGCAAAATGAACGGCCCACTGAAATCCGGGTTCAGCCACACCGCCCGCTGCAAATCCGGAATCGCCTGCCCCCACTTCTCCTGCCGGCTATACGCATCTCCCCGCCGGTACCACGCCATCGAGAAATTCGGATTGATCGCCAGTTCCTCGCTCATGGCCGCTATCGCCTCGTCCACTTTCCCCCTGGCGATCGCAATCTCGCCCAGTAGGAAATGCGCCTCCGGCAGCTTCGGGTCAATCGCTACCGCCCGCTGCACTTCTTGGAGCGCCTGCTCCTCAAAGTCTTTCTTCAGCATCATCTGCCCCGCTACCAGGTGGCCCGCCGCCGAACTCGCCTCTACGCCGAACAACCGCGCAAACGCCGCCCGTGACTTGTCCTCCTCCTTCGCCTGCAGAAACGCGTACCCCAACATATAATTGGCCTCGTTCACCCCCGGCACCCGCTCCAGCCACGGAATCGCCTTCGGCGCTTGCGACAGCAAAAAGTAGCTCTGTCCGATCAGCAGCGCCGATTCCCGAAACTCCGCCGACTGCTCATTCTCCCCCTTGGCCGCCTGTTCGAGCGCCTGCACCGCCTCGGCGTACTTCTGCTCCTTATATAGGTTCAATCCCCGCTGATGCTCCGCACTCACTCCTCCGGCAACTGCCCAGAGGACCCCGATCACAAGCTGCAACATATTGAAAAGTATAGATTCACCCCAAATTCCTACCGATTTCAATAATCGGAAGCGCTTACAGGACGGAAGTCAAGTCCTCCACAAAAAAACTGAGTATCTAGTACAACTTTCGGGCTACAAAATCCCACAAATGAACTACACTACATTCCAGATGTATGCTGCCAATCGGTCCGTTGCACCAGGACGTAGCAGCAGTCTTAGAGGTTAGAGCTTCCAAGGAGAAGTATGTTCAGGATTTCAAAGGGTCTTTCGTTTTGTATCTGTATCGCACTCGCTCTATTTGCCCTATCGAGCCGTAGCGTCTCCGCCCAACAGGTTTTCGGCAGCATCATCGGCACCGTCACTGATTCCAGCGGTTCCGCTGTGGCCAACGCTAAGGTCACTATCACCGATGCGACCAAAGGCACCTCTTCCCAGGTCACTACTAATGACTCGGGAAGCTACACCAAAGGTCAACTGATTCCCGACACCTACAAGGTGACCATCGAGGCGCCCGGGTTCCAGAAGGTCGTATCAAGCGATCTGATCGTTCAGGTCGACCAGTCCGCGCAGTTTAACGCTGCCCTGCAGGTCGGCGACGTGAATCAAACCGTCGAAGTCACGGCAGCCTCTCCTCTACTGCAGACCGATCGCGCCGACGTGGCGCAGACCTTCACCGCCCAGCAGATTTCGCAATTGCCGAGCATCGGCCGCAACCTGCAGGCGTTCGAACTTCTGGATCCGGGCACCGTTAAAGTGGGATGGTCGCACGCTGCAGACGAAAATCCACAAGGCAGCCAGCAGATCGAGGTCAACGGCCAACCGTTCTACGCCACCGGTTACTATTTGGACGGCACCGTGAACCAGGACCCTATCCTGGGGATCATTGTCATCAATCCAACTTTCGATTCGGTCAGTGAAGTCAAACAAGCCAATCAGGATTACGACGCTGAGTTCGACACCTTTAGCGCCGGACTTTTGACTTACTCTACGAAGTCGGGCACCAACGCCTTCCACGGCGACGCCTTCGAATACATCTTCCTGAATACCCCAGGATTCCAGGACTTTGGACGCAATCCGTTTACCGAGAACAGCCCGATCGGCGGACATGCTGGCGCTTTTACCCCAACCACTCGCGAGAACCAGTACGGTGGCTCGCTTTCTGGCCGAGTCATTAAAGACAAGCTTTTCTTTTTCGCCGATGCCCAGTTGACCCGCAACACCAAGGGCGGCTCGGTGCTCACCAGCGTTCCCACTGCCAATGATCGTATCGGTAACCTGAGCGACTGGCTCCAGGCTTCACCCGGTTACCCTGGTTGTCTCACCGCCAAAGCGGGCTGTCTGTATCAGCTTTATGACCCAAGTACAGGCAATCCGACGACAGGTGTCGGCCGCACTCCTTTTGCCAATAACCAAATACCCATGGCCCGGCTTAGCCAGCAAGCACAGAATTTACTGAACTTCTTTCCCATGCCTAACGCTGCCGTGAGCGGCAACGTCCCCTTCAACAACTACACCAACAGCGGTGCAGCCGCTATCGCGGGCAATCAATGGGATACCCGCTGGGACTACTACCTCAACGAGAAAAACACCTTCTTCGGACGTTATAGCTACGCGGGTTTCACGCTGAGCGCGCCCGGCGCGTTCGGTCTGCAGGCTGGAGGTCCAAATTTCAATAACGCCAACTATGCCGGCAGTTCGCAAGCTTTGAACCAAAGCGGGTCGGCAGGTTGGACGTACACCGCCAATCCAACGCTGATTAATGAATTCCGCTTCGGCTATCTCCGATACCACGTCACTGATGTTCCGAACGGCGTTGGTACCAGCCCCGCTACCGCGGCCGGCATTCCCAATCTCAACAACGACAACTTCTACACCTCGGGTTTGCCCGCCTTCAACATCGACAACCCCGGCGGCACCAATCCGGGACAGAACGGCAATATGGCTATCGGCTATTCACTGACTAACAATCAGTGCAATTGCCCTTTGACAGAATTCGAACGTCAATATCAGTTTGTTGACAACATCAGCAAAGTCCGGGGAAATCACAGCTTCAAGTTTGGCGCGGACATCAGGTACGCGGAAAATCTCCGTGTACCTAGCGACAATCATCGGTCCGGTGAGCTTCACTTCAACGACAGTATGACGGCTCTGGGGGATGGTTCTGGGTCTTATACTGCCGGCCTTGGATTAGGAAGCTTCTTGCTCGGGGATGTTACCAGCTTCAATCGTTACGTCAGCTCAAGCACTGACGCCGAGGAGCGCCAAAAACGCTGGTTCTGGTACGCGCAGGATGAATGGCGTCCAAATTCTAAACTTACGGTCACCTACGGCGTTCGTTGGGAGATGGTCTTTCCGGAGACTGTGAACGGTCCAGCGAATGGAGCTGAGTATAACCTCAATACCGGTCTGCTAGACGTATTTGGTACCGGCTTAAACAGTGGACACGGCTACCAGAACATGAACTGGCACAATTTTGCTCCACGCCTTGGAATTGCTTACCAGATCACTCCAAAGACGGTCATTCGCGCAGGTTACGGCTGGTCTTATAGCCTGGGCACTTTTGGCTCTACCTTTGGGCACAATGTAACCCAAAACCCACCTGTACTAGCAAACCAGGCACTAACGCAATCGCAAACGTGCGGCAACAGCTTCTGCGATGTCTTTAATCTCGCCGCCGGACCACCGGCCCCTCCCACCTACAACGTCAGTCCGCAAGGCACGTTGCCTTGTCCGTCCGGAATCGACTGCAAGACACGGCCCGGCACCTTCACAATGCCCGTTGTCTACGCTTACAACTTCACTGTGCAGCGGCAGCTAACAAGCAAAATTTCTGCAACTGGTGGTTATGTGGGAAATTCTGGCCGACATACAGGAGCCGGACTGGGAAATAGCTTTGACAACAACACCCCGTATTTTCTTCCTGGCTTCCAAAACCGCCAGAATGACCTTCGTCCTTTCGACGGACTGCTAGGGCCCAGATACAATTACGGAAATAGCTCTAGTATTGATAACTACTGCAACTGCGCCAATAGTCGCTATGATTCGTTCCAGGGTACAGTGACCATCAAGGGATCTTCCGGGCTCAGCTTGCAAGCTAACTACACCTATCAACTCGCGCAAGGAGACGGTTTTGGTCCTAGCGCTTCCTATACGTTCTTGTACGATCGCTCCCTCGGGTATGTTGATAACGGTGAGTTCCCCCGCCAGCAGTGGGTACTCGCCGGCAACTACGACATTCCATTTGGACGCGGTCGAAAGTACGGTGGGAGCACCAATCGCTTCGTAGATGCGGTGCTTGGTGGGTGGAATCTCAGTAGCATCTTTACCTACTACAGCGGTCGTCCATTCTACCCGACAATCGATAATTACGGAGCTAACTCGCAGCCTTACACCGGTCCGAACAACGTGCCGGACATCGGCACCGGAAGTCCGTACTCGTCCAGCCAGAATCGCGCTCACTGGATCAATGGTCAATCGACAGCTCAACTGCAATCCGGCACCGGACCGTTCAAGTTCCCGGCATCGAACACGTTTGGTAATTATCCAATCAACCAGATCTTCGGACCGCAATTTGTGAATGTGGACGCTTCTGTCATGAAGCAGTTCAGCATTACAGAGCGAATCAAGTTTACGCTCCGCATGGACGCAACCAACTCGTTTAACCACGCGAACCTCGACAACCCAAATGCCGATCTGCAAAGCGCCACCGCTGGTCAGATCACCAACATCGCATTCAACGGCAGCGGCGCTTCCATGCGTCGCCTCCAATACTCCGGCGTATTTAGCTGGTAAGCGCGCGCACAAACCAAAACTTAAGACCAAACGGCAGGGCGAGAGGCCTGCCGTTTGCATTTACATAACACCCCCTGTAATGAACGATCATTAAGGCTCAACCAGAAACGTCCGCAAATCCTTCCCAACAGCCTCTAGGCGGAGCTTTATGAGTGTGAGCATTAACATCCCCGACGAGCTTACAACGAGGCCTTGGCAATCGCTAACATTCAGCATCTCTCGGTTGGTGATTAGGTTCTCGCGTCCGCTTTCGTCGCCCAGTTAGCGGCCTAGGACCGCCTGAAGGACATAGCCAAGACAGCCGGGGAAATTCCTGGCGGTCCTCGATAAGGCCTCAGACGTGAAGCCGGAGGAATTTGACGGCTTTGACCAACAAAAGATACGGTATATACCTTGTTATGCTGCATGTATGTCTCAAGCCAAAGCCAAACTCTTCAATAACGGCCGCAGTCAGGCCGTGCGACTCCCGGTCGCCTTTCGCTTCGAGGGCACAGAGGTTTATATTCGCCGCGATGCGGCGTCAGGCGACGTGATCTTGTCTCGTAAGCCGCAGGATTGGAGTGAATTTCTCGTGTTGCGCGATGTCAATGATCCGAACATTGCCGAGTTTTTGGCCGACCGGGTAGACGAACCCCCACAAAAACGGGAGCTTTTTTGAGAACTTGGCAGCACAACGGACTCGCGACCCGCGCCCAAGTCCGCCGAAGTTCCTCTTTCGTCTGGCGGCGCGGGATTGCGGCCTGTGCTTGCCTGTGAGTTCTGCCTACCTGCTCGATACGAATGTTTCGAGCGACCTTATCCGCAGCACCAAACTGACAAGAAGATATCAAAGATCCCGACCTCGCAGCTATCCATCTCCTCAATCACGGAAGCGGAGATCCGCTATGGGCTCGCTCGAAAACCAGGCGCAACGAACCTTCATCAGCTCGCGCGATTGTTCCTGCAAACTGTGGACATCCGCGATTTCGATTCCTCGGCTGCAGGTAGCTACGCCCATTTGCGAACCTCTTACGAACAAGCCGGACTCTCAGTCGGAAACCTCGACGCGCTTATCGCAGCCCACGCCCACTCCCTCGGGTTGACTCTCGTAACCCGCGATGCCGCTCTCCTCCGCCTTCGCCCCTGGATCCAAGTCGAGCAGTGGTGATCGAGAGAATTTCAGCTCAATCGTTCCGGCGGAATCCGGTCGATCAACTTACGCAGTCCATCCAGCAAATTGTCGATGTTCTTCTTCTGATCTTGCAGGTGTGTATGCATCATTTCATGATCTCTGGCGAGACCATCTTCCCGATTGGCGAGGGCGTCCATCCGTTCCGTAATCGACGCTAACGTCTTCCAGATACGATCATGCTCTTCCCAGTTGCGTTTCCAAGGCTCACCAAATTCGGAACCATTCGCATCGGCCATAAGAGAAGTATAGTCCGGCTCCCGCTTACTTAGCCGATCCCTCCACCACTCGTACCACCTGCCCCGCTTTCACCCCGATTAACTTATCAACCACCCCGCTCGGCCAATGCACTTCCACATCCGCCTTCGCCGCCGCCCCCAATCCGAAATGCACCCGCAAATCGCTCTGCGAAAAGTAACTCCCTCCGCTCCGCACCTCGTCCATCCGTCGCTTCCCGTCTGCCGTCGTGCAGTACACTCGCGCCCCAATCCCCGACCGGTTCGATTTAACTCCCACCACCTTCACCTTCAACCATTGATTTTTCAGCGTCGAATCGCACCTCAACAATTGCGGCACATCGTTTACACAATTCACCACCACGTCTAAGTCGCCGTCATTATCGAAATCGCCGATCGCACACCCGCGTCCTGCCACCGTCTCCAGAATGCCCGGGCCGCCCAGCTGCGATACATCCTGAAATTTCCCATTCCCCACGTTGTGATACAGCACCTTCCGCTCCCGGTACCCCGATTCATTCTCCTTCTCCCGCACCTCGGGATACACATGACCGTTGCACGTCAAAATATCCGGCAGCCCGTCATTGTCGAAGTCCAAAAAACACGCGCCCCAACCCAAAAACCGAGTGTTCCTCCCCAACCCCGCCTGAAACGTCACATCTTCAAAATTGCCGCCGCCCTGGTTTTTGTAGAGCGTCGAGGTATCCCCCGCAAAGTTCGTCTTGACAATATCCAGCCGCCCTGTGCCATACACATCCGCCGCCGAAACGCCCATCCCCGCCTGGGTCTTCCCATCCGACCCGAACGCCACGCCCCACTCGAGCGCCACATCTGTAAACGTTCCGTCATGGTTATTCTTCATTAACGCCGACGGCGACGAATCGTCCGCCACGTAAATATCCGGCCAGCCATCCCCATCGAAGTCGCCCACCAGCACGCCCAACCCATACGTACCCTGCTTCTTCAAAATGCCCGCCCGCTCCGACACATCCGTAAACGTCCCATTCCCGTTGTTGTGGAACAGAATGTCTTTGCCGCCCTTTAGCCCCGGTGGCCCGCACGCCACTACCAGGCCCTCATACAGACACGGACCGCTCTCGGGCAACGGCGCGGTCTTCGGATCGAAATCGATATAGTTTGCTACGTACAAATCCAAATGCCCGTCACGGTCATAATCGACAAACGCGCATCCCGTATTCCAGCGCTGCAAACCCGTCCCGGTCCGTGTCGTCACCCCCGCCTGCGCCGCTACATCCGTAAACGTGCCATTCCCGTTATTCCTGTAAAGCGAACAATCGCCCCAATACGAGACAAACAAATCCTCGTGACCGTCATTGTTGTAATCGCCCGCGCACACACCCTGCCCCCAACCTGTCCGCGCCACCCCCGCCTTCACCGTAACATCGGTAAAGGTGCCATCGCGATTATTCTTGTATAACCGGCTGACCGGAGCCTCACCCAGCGCATAAGTCGTCTCGAAGCGCGTTCCATTGACAAAGAAAATGTCGAGCCAGCCATCATTGTCGTAATCGATGAAAGCCACGCCGCAGCCGGTAGTCTCGAGCAAAAACTTGTTCTTGCTCTCTGCTCCGAAGATGGTTTTCGAATGCAGCCCCGCCTCCCGAGCCACATTCACAAACTGCACCTCGAGACCCGTATCCGCCAGCAACTGATCTAACGAAAACACAGGCAGACCAGCACACAACGACCAGACAAACCCCCTTCTGGAGAATCTTGTTCTCCTCATCCGCGTTCATCCGCGTTTATCTGCGGCCAATACAAATTATTTCTTCTCCCCCGCCATAGGCTTCATCACCGTCCCACCGCGCATCCCCTGCTCTAAGGTATTCGCCAGCTCCGACTCCTTTTCCTTCTTGATCCGTGCCCCGGTTGCAAAAGCCTCTTCGCTCCCCTGCTTATCGCCCTTCAATCGCAGTATCTGCCCAATCGTGTTGTATGGTCCTGGCGTTCCCGGATCGATTCGTATCGACTCCCGAAACTCCGCCAGCGCCCCGTCCGCATCTCCGCTCTGCTTCAACGCAATTCCCAACATGTAATGCGCCTCCGCATATTCTGGCGACACCTTAATGGCCGCTCGCATCTCCTCCGCCAACCCTGCGAAATCCCCCATCTGCCAGTCCGTCACACCGAGTGAGTAATGCGCCTGCGGCAGCGCCGGATCGATCCGGATCGCCTCCCGAAATTCTCCCTGTGCCGCCTCCAGCTGGTCTTCGCTCTTCAACGCAATTCCCAAATCATAATGCGCCGCCGCTGAATTCGCCTCGATCCCGATCACCTGCCGGTATGCTGCACCTGCTTCCGCAAACTCGCCCTTCTTCAGATGCGCATACCCGATATTCATTAGCGCACTCGTATTTCGCGGATCATGCGCCAGAATCTTCTGCGCTTCTTCAATACCGCGGTCCGCCTGCCGAGTGCTGATCAACGCAAACGAATAGCTGTTGCGCAACTCGTCATTCGCCGCATCCAAACCCACCGCCTTGCTGAACGCATCCGTCGCGCTACCCAGATCATCCTTCGCCTGATATGCCCGCGCCAGTTCCGCCCATCCCGCTGCTGTCGCCCCATCCAGCGCCACGGCTTCCTTTAACTCCGCAATCGCCCGCTCGGTATCGCCCGATTTCGCATACGCCGCACCTAGCCGGTACTGGTATTCGAACGTCTTCGGACTCAGTTCTACTGCCCGCGTCAGTTCCTGTAATCCCCGCTCCCGCTGCTCCTCGTTCCACAGCAATGCGCCCAAATGAAAATGCGCCCCGGCAAATTTATCATCCAGCCGGATTGCTTTCTCGAACCAACCCGTAGCCTCCGTCGGCTGCTGCAACACCGCATACAAAAAACCAACCCGGTCCTCCGCCTCGGCCGACACATCGGTAGCCTCTTCTGTCCGCTCCAGCGCCGCCAGCGCCCCAGCCCGGTCGCCACTCCGGATCAACTGCTCAGCACGCTCCGCCAGCTGCCCTAGATCCTCTCCCCAGCCCACTAGGGTAAAGCAAACCAGCGCAAAGCTAATTCGTTTCAATCGGCGTTTATCTGCGTTCATCTGCGGCCAATACTGTTCACTTCCCAGCCCGCGCATCAATGCCCTGCGCCAATTTCAACTCCCTCTCCGCCTCCGCCCCTTTCTGCTCCTTCTCCAACGCCAAACTCAAACTGTAATGCAGCGAAGCCACCAGCGGATTCACCGCGATGCCCCGACGGTACACGTCTGCCGCTTCCTCATACTTCGCCTTCGCAAACAACGTTCCACCCCAGTTCAAATAAGCCGGCACATAATCCGCATCGATGTCGAGCGCCTTTCGATATTCCCCAATCTCACGCTCATCGCCCATGGCTCCGTACGCAATGCCCAAATTGAAATGCGCCCCGGCATCCTGCGGATACTCGGTCGTTGTCACACCTAAGATCGCCGCCCCCGCCTGCACATTCCCCGCCTCCGCCGAACTCACGCCCAGATACGTCAACGCCCGCAGCAATCTCGGGTCAATCCGCAGCGCTGCCAGCAACTCATTTACCGACTCCTGCCGCGAACCCGCCTTCCGCAACTCCATGGCTTTGTCAAAATGAACCTCCGCCTCCTCGCGAAAGTTGCGCGGCATTCGGCGCACCAGGTAGTACTTGCCCCCGCCCTCCACCACGGGCGACACCTCACCCTGCTGCAACGCGAGCGCCGCCCCTCGCCAAGTCGGATCTAATTCGCCCGCCTCGAGATCCCCCAGATACCCGCCATTCACCCCCGAAGCCCGGTCAACAGAATTCGCGCGGGCCGCCTCGAAAAACGAAGTGCCGCCACTCGCAATCTCCTCACGAATCCGCCCGATAGTTTGTTCGTTGTCCATCGCCAGCACGCTCACGAAAACCCGTTTCGGCATCACCTGGCTTCGCCAGTCAGGCACAGCCGACGGCACTGCAACTTGCTGCTCCGGATGCACCCGAATCCAGTGATCGCTTATGACGAATGGCTTGCTATGCTCGCTATCCGGCATATGACATCCCAGGCAACCGCTCACGCGATTCACCGGACATAACGCCGCATGGGGCGCCGCCGCCGCCGCCGCATGGCACGTCTTACAAGCCGCCTCCGACCGCGCCACCAGCTCCCCGCGCGGCGCATCCGCATGCGGATCATGGCAATTGGTACACGTAATCTGCCCCGCGCTCTGCCGCCAGCATTCGCTATTGCTCAATGCCGTCACCTGATCTGAAATCAGCAGATCGTCCGGCATCGGGTCCACCACCTTACTGAATCCCGCATGGCACTTCGAACAAGTCTGCATTCGTTCCGCCACCGGCAGCTTCCCTGGATTCCGAAAATGTTTCGCGTCCGCCGCATGGCAGTCCGCGCACGTCACTCCCCGCGACGCCTGCCCGTGGCAGCTCAAACATTTCTCTTCAAATTTCGGAGTCAGCACCCGTCCGATCGCGGTCTCGAGCCCCACCGGCTTCTCATGGGGAAACCCCGGCGAAAGCTCCAGCTTTCCTTCCGGCGCATACTGCAGATACCGCGTCTCGACCAGCGGCGCTCGCGCCAGTTTCTCGCCATTGACCTCGTCCACCCGCGCCAGCAAACTATACCCGTGCCGCGTACCGCCCATCACGATCTCGACCGGATACTGCGTTCTTTCCTGGCCCGGCATCGTCACGCCAAACCGCAATCTCGCCGCCGCTCTCTCTACCAGGTATTCAATCTCGGGCGCTGGACCCTCGGCTTTCCTTTCCGGCAATTCCGCCGGCAGAGCATTTCGCCACGTCAGCGCCATAGCCGTCCGCCCCTGGCTCGCTCCAATCCCCTTGTGGCAGCTTCCGCAATTCGGCGTCCCCGCCGCCAGAACCAGCGACACAAAACTAAGCAGAACAATCTGGCGTACGAAGAGCAGAACCCATATTCTATCGGCCTGATTCCTAATTGTTTGGCGGGGATCTCGCTCTGCGAACGGCCGTTCGTGGTCTGAATGGAATGAGCAATCCGCGTCGAGCATATGTTGAAACTACGGCCAAGATTCGGGTCGAGCATGCAATTCTGTCTCTGTGGATTTCGAAAATCGCGTTTCAAAGACCTGTGAGGTTATCCGGCATGGAATGCAAGCGCTGGGTAAGAAGCTAGAGAAAGACGACCAATCGGAACTTGTTTTTTGGATAAGGCAAAAAGACTTCGGATGCACTGTGCGCCCTCTCCGCCGTCATCCCCAATATGGGGGCAGCCGGGCTCTCCTCCCTGCCGAGACTCGTGACCTTATCGAAAGGTGGGTAGAATTGCTAAAGGTGGAGGGTATTAACAGCATTCTATCGTTGATGCACGAAAAGTATCTCGGCTGTTACAGCGCCTTTGGCTTTGAAAGCGGCGATCTAATCAGTCATCTTTGCGATGCCGGATTCGAGGTAGCAAGGTGCCCTTACGAAGATCCTCATCACAAGAGCTCAAGTAAGGAGCAAAAGCTGAAGACTCTTCGGAGTGTTAGAACGCAAGCCCTTGCCTCCTTCTTAGCTCTTCCCAAACCGGTCTTGATTATGTGTAGCTCTGGGATTGATCGCTCAGCGCCAGTAGCCGCATTTATCGTCGAATCGGAGTCAGACCGTCGTCAAGCCGATGCCAATTACCGACTAGTGTAGTCGGCGTCCGCACAAGTCGCACGAGCAAGTGCATTACTGTTCCAAGAGCGCAAAGAGACCTTCGATTTCGCTAATAACTCCCCTTCGGAATCGATTGCCGGAACTCCGACGCCTGTTGCTGGATCGCCGCCTTCTTCTCCTCGGTGATTCGGACCAGATTTCTCAGCTGCATGCTCATGCGCTGATTGCCTTTCAGCAGCTTTTCATGTCGCAGCAGAAAATCCCAATACAGCGTCGTAAAGGGACAAGCGTTCTCGCCCGTCGACTCGCCGGGTTTGTACCGGCACCCTTCACAGTAATTACTCATGCGATCGATGTATTTGCCGGACGCCACATAGGGTTTCGATCCCATCACGCCGCCATCCGCAAATTGCGACATACCCGTGACATTGGGCAGTTCCGCCCACTCCACCGCATCCCAGTAAATCGCCAGATACCAGCGATGCACCTCGATCGGATCTACCCCGAACAGAAGCGCAAACAATCCGGTGACCATCAGCCGCTGTATGTGGTGCGCATACCCGAACCGCAACGTCTGCCCGACCGCTTGTTGCAGGCAGTTCATATCGGTCTGGCCATCCCAGTAAAGATCCGGCAACTTTTCTGCAGCGTCCAGCGCATTCCGTTCCAGGTACTCCGGCATGAACGCCCAGTACACGCCGCGTACATATTCGCGCCACCCGATAATTTGACGGATGAATCCCTCGACAGCCGCCAGCGGAGATTCGCCGCGATGATAGGCATCCTCCACCGCCATCACTACCGCCTTCGGATCAAGCAGCTTCAGATTCATAGGCGCGGACAAACGTGAGTGATAGAGGAATGCTTCATCGGTCCACATGGCATCCTGATACGATCCAAAATGCGCCAGCCGGTTGGCGACGAAGTCGGTGAGCGCTGCTCCAGCATCTTTCGACGTCACAGGCAAATCGAAAAACTCAAGGCTACCCGGATGTTTCGGGAAGTGCCGCTCCACCAGTGCAATGACCTCCTGCGTAATTTTGTCCGGCGGAAACGCCAGCGGCTTGGTCAGCAGCAAACCAGGACCCGTTTTCCCGAAACTCTTCCGGTTCTCCGGATCGTAATTCCACTGGCCGCCCACGGGCTTTCCGCGCTCCATCAGCACGCCCGATCTCTTGCGTATTTCGCGATAAAAAAACTCCATGCGTAGCGCTGGATGCTTCTCGATCCACACCCGAAATTCTGCCCGGCTGTAGTAAAAATCGCGGTCCGGCCGCATGTCCAGTGAAATACCAGCGTCGCGTGCAACGGCCTCGATCATCACCTGCACACGATGCTCACCCGGCTCTACCAAAACAATCGACTGCGGCCGGAAGCGCTCGATCGCCGCTTGTAATTCGTGGTCTAAAGCACCCAGGTTGTCTTCATCTTCAAGGCATCGATAAGCAAGCCTGTACGTGTACCCGCGAACCTCTTCCGCAAAGTGACGCATCGCGGACACGAAATATGCGATCCGCACTTTATGAGAAAGCACGTGTGTCGATTCGCCACTGACTTCGGCCATCCAGACCAGATCCCGCTCACGGTCGAAGCCATCGAACGCGGAGGAGCGTAGGTTCAACTGATCGCCCAGGACGACGACAAGATTCCTGACAGGCTTCACCTCTCAATGGACGCCGCGACCAGCGTTGAAGCCCTAAAAGATCGGCCTTAAAATGTCACTCCCGGCCGCTGCCGTATCTCCAGGCAGCCTTTTCCGGTCGGTAGCAGCTTGCCGGGGTTCAAACTACAATGCGGATCGAACAAATGCTTGAAGCGCTGAATTAAGTCCAGCGTCTCTTCCGAAAATTGCCGGCTCATCAGCTCCATCTTTTCCATCCCGACACCGTGTTCCCCCGAAATCGATCCGCCCACCGAGATACAAAATTCGAGAATTTCTTCACCCGCCCGCTGCGCCTTTTCGAGTTCACCAGGCTTCCTCGGATCGAACGGCAAGATCGGATGCATATTGCCATCGCCCGCGTGAAATACGTTGCTGATAGCAATGCCGTGACGTGCACCGATTTCTTCAATCGCGCACAGCGTCCGCGCAATCTGCGTACGCGGCACCACGCCATCCTGCACATAGTAGGTCGGACTCACGCGACCGATCGCTCCAAAGGCATTCTTGCGGCCCTTCCACAGCAGCGCTCGTTCCTCCGCTGATTGCGCCACCCGGAATTCGCGCGCTCCGCACGCCTCGCAAACCGTTTGGATCTGTTCGGCTTCCTCGTCGACCGATTCCCGCAATCCTTCTACCTCGATCAGCAACACCGCCGCCGCATCGGTCGGATAGCCGGCGTGCGTGGCCGCTTCCACCATCTTCAACATCGGACCATCCAACATTTCGAGCGCGATCGGAATAATGCCCTTCGCGGTCAGCGCGCCCACCGTGTTCCCCGCTGCTTCTACCGATCCGTAGATTGCCAGCATCGTCCGGACCGCTTCAGCTTCGCGCATCAATCGAACGCCAATCTTCGTCACCAGCACCATCGTGCCTTCAGAGCCGGTCAGTAATCCCGCCAGGTCGTAGCCAGCTGCGTCCGGCGCGCTGCTGCCCACCTCAATCACACGTCCATCCGGCAGAACAGCTTCCAGACTCACCACGTGGTTCGTCGTTACCCCATGCGCCAGCGTATGCGGGCCGCCTGCGTTCTCGGCTACATTGCCGCCGATCGTGCACGCGCGCTGACTCGACGGGTCGGGCGCAAAGAAATAACCGAAGGGTTGCACCGCCAGCGAAATGTCGAGGTTCACCACGCCGGGCTGCACCACCGCTCGCTCGTTGGCGATATCGATCTCCAGAATCCGGTTCATTCTGGCGAAAGAAATCATCATGCCGCCCGCCCTTGCGATCGCGCCCCCGCTCAGTCCCGTGCCGGCGCCCCTTCCCACAATCGGCATTGCGTGTTCGCGTGCCAGCCGCACCAGCCTGACTACATCTTCAGTCGTCCGCGGGAAGACCACCAGTTCCGGTAGCGACTTATCCACCCCGCCGTCGTACTCATACAGCTTGAGGTCAGCTGCCTGCGTCAGCAACGCCTTCTTTCCAAGCTGCGCTTCCACCTGCGAGATGAGTTGTGCGTTCGCCGCCATCGCGATTCCGCTGCCTAGAGCAGGCTCTGGATGTACTGCGTCATATCGTCGCTCGTCCAGTCTTCCGCCTGGGCAAACTTGCGCAGAATACGGCCATTCTTGATGATGTACGTCTCAGGCATCTGGAAGGTGCCGTACTCCGCGCTGATGTCCGACTTCGGGTCCCACGCTGTCTGGAAAGAAACCGGAATCTTGTTCAAAAATGCGCGGTATTTCTGCTGCCGCTTGTCGGTGCTCACCGCCACCACGACGACGCCGGAACTCCCGAACCTCTTGCCCATCGCGCTCAATGACGGAACCTCCTCTACGCAAGGAGCGCACCAGCTGGCCCAGAAGTTCAACACCAGTACCTTGCCCCCAAACGATTCCGGCGTGACGCGCTCTCCGGTATCAGTCAGAATGCTGAATTGCGGCGCCTTCTCACCCTCTTTGGCCGTCGTGTCGCGCAAACTAAAGACCAATAAGCCGAGAAATGCCGCCGTCAGCACTCCCAGCGCTGCCCGTAATACATTGCGTACGTTCAGACTACCGGAAAACCCCGCTTGTGCCGCTCGATTTGTCCTTGCCAGACTTTCTGCCGTGCTTGATGCCAACTTTGTTCCTCTCCCAAGGGAGTTAATATCAGTATCTAACGCCTGTACCCGGGCATCCAACAGGCTGTCGATGCTTGTGACACGTAAAGCTGAGTTTTCCGCCTCCCACGTCTGCCGGATTCCCGCGCTCAGCGATGCGGAAAACCACCGTTTGTATGGCGAAGAGGCGAACCCGAACGGCCACGGCCACAACTATGTCGTCGAAGTAACCATCGAGGGCGACCCCGATCCCGTCACTGGCATGGTAATCGATCTGAAGCAGGTCAAGGACGTTTTGGAGGAAGAGGTCATCCAGCCCATGGATCACCGCTTTCTGAACTACGAGGTGTCTCCTTTCGACCGGATTGTTCCCACTGCGCCAAACCTTGCTAACGAAATCTGGAGGCGTCTCGACACTCGCATCGAGCCCCTGTCCTGCCGCTTATTCCGCGTGCGCCTCTACGAAACCAATGATCTCTACGTCGATGTTCTGCGTGATCCGGACAAGGATGATACCGGGTCCTCAGACGAGATGGCGGCATGACGCAGTTAACTCGGCGGTACCATTTCTCCGCTTCTCACCGTTTGCATTCCAAAACTCTCAGCGACGAGCGAAACGCCGAATTGTTTGGTAAGTGCAACAACCCCTTTGGGCACGGTCACAACTATTCATTGAGTGTCACGGTGGCAGCAAACGTTGACCCAAACACCGGACTGCTCGTCGACTTGGCAGACCTCGATCGATTACTCGAAAGACACGTTTTGCCGATTTTCTCGCACCGCAATCTGAACCTCGATGTTCCGCAATTCGCGGACCTGATTCCCACTACCGAGAATGTGGCTCTCGTGCTCTCCGGGATTTTAGAAGGCCTGTGGGGCGGATGGTTTGGGCACGACAACCCGCAGCTATCGAAGATCCAGGTTCAGGAAACCGATCGCAATGGTTTCGAAGTCGATCTGTCCACAGGTCGAGGCCAACTCCATCTGATGCCTGAAAATGAAAAGAGTCAGAGTACATGTCTAAGGCCGCAAAATGTCTAAAGTAAGTGCAACCCCTCCCAAGAAACGGTCAGGGTCAGTTGTAGAGCTACGTAGGTCGGCGGTGAAGCGGGGTGAGATCGCCGGGCATATGGAAGCAATCATTCGCAGCCTCGGTGAAGATCCTACTCGCGATGGCCTCATTCGTACACCCGAGCGTGTCGAAAAAGCTCTCGGCTTTCTCACCAGCGGTTACCAGGCCGATATCGGGCAAATCGTGAATGGAGCACTGTTCGATGTCGAATACGACGAAGTGGTGATTGTCCGTGACATCGAATTCTTCAGTATGTGTGAGCATCACATGCTGCCGTTTTTCGGCAAAATGCATGTAGCGTATCTCCCCGGCTCGAAAGTGATCGGCCTCAGCAAAATCCCGCGTCTGGTCGATGTCTTTGCTCGCCGCTTGCAGATCCAGGAGCGGCTCACCCAGCAGGTCGCTGATGTGATTCAGGATTTGCTGCAGCCGCGCGGCGTAGGCGTTATCTGCGAAGCACGCCACTTCTGCATGATGATGCGCGGCGTCGAAAAGCAGCACTCCGGAGCCATTACCAGCGCCATGCTCGGCGCCTTTCGCGATAACAAAGAAACTCGCCATGAGCTTCTTTCCCTGGTCGGACAGCGCTCTACTGTCATCTAACGTCTACCTCCCTCCCCGCTTTTTCCCGCATGTTAGCATCGGGTCATGAGTGACGAAAGCCGCCTGTTTGATGCCGGCCCAGACCCTTTCGGACGCACCTGGAAAGTCCAATTTCGCTGGCTCCAGACCGCCATTTCTATTCGACATGCCGACACTGTGGATGTAAAATTTTTCGTAACGCCTCACGACGGAACACCTGAAGAAAAGGTGATTGCTCTGCCTCATCCGGCTTTGCTAAAGCTCGCGGCGGAACGCGGCCGCAAGATGTCCGATACCTACTGCATGCGTCTTGCCGCCTCTCACCTGAAATACATGATCGAATCATCTGAGGATATGGATAAAGTCCTTGTAACGGTTTCACCTGAAGAGCTCTCCGGCTATGATCACCAGCTGAATGGAGCCGCCGCCCGGCACGCTTAGATCCGGGGTTGAAGAGGATTTAACTATGGTCAACTGTCCCAAATGCAACGCGTCCATCGACGTAGAAGAAGAGGAATTGGACGAGGGCGACGTGTTGTCCTGCGATGAGTGCGGAGCTTCGTTGAAAGTGGCGGGTTTAAATCCTGTCGAGCTCGAGGCGGAGGAAGATAGTCCGGCGGCTGCCGATGATGACCTGGATTTCGACGACGATGAAGACGACGATGATGAAGAAGAGAGCGAAGAGGAAGAGGACTGGCACTAAAACACCGTAGGGTAGGCTTTAGCCTGGCATTTCTTCTCTTGGCCTTCAGCGCCGTGACCTCAGCTCAAATACAGCCGTCCGTCACAACGCCCTCAACGTCTTCTGCTCCTAACGCTGCAACAACCCGGTCGATCGAGGGATTGGTACTTGACTCAGATAAGCAGCCGATCAGCCAGGCGATCGTGCTTCTGAAAGACACTAAGACTTTGCAGGTTCGTTCCTATATCGCGCAATCCGATGGACGTTATCACTTCTTCGGATTGAGCACCGAGATAGATTACCAAGTAAGAGCCGAATCAAAAGGGTTAACCAGCAAAACAAAACTTGTCAGCGTCTTTGACAGCCATCACATCGTAAAGCTCAACCTCAAGGTCTATAAACAACTAAATCGATAGTTAGTAGCGGGGAATCGCGGAATCGAGTTCGATACTCCAGCGGTCAATGCCGCCGGCGATGCTGAAACAGTTTTCGATTCCTTGGTTCCGCAGCCAATTTACAACCTCCATGCTGCGCACGCCATAATGGCATAACACCAGCAGATCGCCTTGATCGGCCAGCCCTTCAAGATATTGCAGCTCGCCTGGAATCGATTGCATGGGGATCGGTTCGGCCCCTTTGATGTTAGCTACGACCACTTCCTCGGGTTCCCGTACGTCGATCAGTTTGGACGTTCCAGTACCAGCCAGCCGAGCCTGCGCCTCTCGGGGCGTAAGTTCAAGAAGATCGTTTAGGCTTGCCATTCACAGGACCTTACAGGCCGATCAGGCAGCCAGTTCCGATCCAGCCGCGTCGTCGTCAACCGATTCGCCGGCAGCACGCAACCGGTCAATCGCTTCCTGACAAGATACACAATAGGCGGCCCAAGGAAGTGCTTTCAACCGTTTCTCCGGAATGTCTTCCTCACAGCGCATACATACGCTAAAGGTTCCTTCCGCAATGCGGTTTAACGCCGCTTGCACGTCCTTTAACAACTTCGACTCGCGATCCAGATTGCGGATGGCTACTTCCCGGTTTAATTGCTGTTGCAAACGGTCGAAGTCTTCGGCGGCATTCTCGATCAGAATCTCTTCCCGATCGGATCCGCCCGCTAACAACTCTTTTTTCTTGGCTTCCAACACACGCTGAAAGTCCTTCACATTTATGTCTGACATGACTTGCACTCTTACAACGACTAGAGATGCGCGCTTCCTCCGCAAAGTTGCAAAGACACCGATCCCGCGGTCATAGCGGACCTCGCAAATCTGTTTTCTCTGTTCCCTTCAAACACTTACGTCAGATTCCGCTTTGAGCCCATTCCGCCCTGCTGCTAAATTCCGCGTAGATGAGCCAACTGTCCGCCCGCCGAAATCGCGCTTCCCGTGGCTTCGTTCCTCAAAAAAAGCAATTGATCAGCCCCACCCGCCGGCACCACACGAGAGCAACAATCTGGCTTCGTTCCTCAAATTCTCCTGACCTTCTTCCTTGCTACGCTAAGTCTTTTCCCTGGAACAACTTGAGCATGCACCACTTTATATAGTACTTCTGCACAGATAATCCACAAGATAATGTGGGCGAGACGTATTGACGCCAGAGAACTTTTGCGGTTCAATAACACTGTCGATTGAATCGGCCCTCGCCGCGCCAATCCCCGCCGAAAGACCCTCATGCTCACCGCTACCGCAACCGCACTCGATGGACGCAAGTACAAGTCCTTATTAAGAGAGGAACGCACCGGCGTGTCGTTCCCCAGCTATTTCACCAGCAAACTGGAAGCGGGTGCCACCCCGTATGACCAGGTTAACTGGGAGCTTCGGACTGCCACGATTGGCAACGACAAAGGCTCGGTGATTTTCGAGCAGCGCGATGTCGAAGTTCCCGCCGACTGGTCGCAGACTGCCACCAATATAGTTGTTAGCAAGTATTTCCATGGCCGTATGGGCTCTCAGGAACGCGAAACCAGCGTGGCTCAACTCGTGCACCGGGTGGTCGACACCATCTCCGACTGGGGTCTCTCCGGCAACTACTTTAAGAGCAAGCAGGACGGCGAGAATTTCCGCAGCGAACTGGCTCACATCATGTTGACCCAGAAAGCCTGTTTCAACTCGCCCGTCTGGTTTAACGTAGGCGTGCGCGAATCGCGCGGTTACGGCTTCTATTTCGACGAAGCCACGCAAGTTGTCAAGAAGCTCCTCCCCGGCGAGAACCATCCGCAATGCTCCGCCTGCTTCATCAACTCGGTGGGCGACACGCTCGAATCTATTCTCGACCTCGCCAAGACAGAAGGCATGCTCTTCAAATGGGGTTCGGGTACTGGAACCAACTTATCCGCTATTCGCGAAGAAGACGCGCACCTCTGGGGCGGCGGTCGCGCTTCCGGGCCGCTCAGCTTCATGAAGGGCTTCGATGCTTTCGCGGGTGTTATCAAATCCGGCGGCAAAACGCGCCGTGCCGCCAAAATGGTGATCCTGAACTCGGATCATCCCGATATCGAAAAGTTTATCTGGTGCAAAGCGAAAGAAGAGAAGAAAGCCCACACCCTGATCGATGCCGGTTACGATTCCTCTCTCGATGGCGACGCCTACGGATCGATCTTCTTCCAGAACGCCAATAATTCCGTCCGAGCCACTGACGAATTCATGCAAGCCGTAGTCGACGATGCCGAGTGGTGGACCAAGAGCGTGACCAACGGCCAACCCGTCAACCGTTCGAAAGCGCGCCAACTCATGCACCAGATCGCCGAAGCCACTCACCAGTGCGGCGACCCCGGTATGCAGTTCGACACAACTATCAATCGTTGGCACACCTCGAAGCACACCGCCCGCATCAACGCGTCCAATCCCTGCTCCGAATACATGTTCCTCGATGATTCGGCCTGCAATCTCGCTTCGCTGAACCTGATGAAGTTCATCGGCGCGGACGGCGCTTTCGATGTCGAAGCCTTTCGTCATGCCGTCGATACCGTGATTCTCGCGCAGGAGATTCTGGTCGATAACGCGTCTTATCCCACGGAAAAGATCGCAAAGAATTCCCACGACTTTCGCCCGCTCGGTCTCGGCTACGCCAATCTCGGCGCGATGCTGATGTCGCTCGGATTGCCCTACGACAGCGACAAAGGACGCGACTTTGCCGCCGCCATCACCGCTATCATGTGCGGCCAGGCCTACCTCACCAGCGCGCGCATTGCGGGTGCAGTCGGACCTTGCGTCGGTTACGAAGAAAACGCGCAGTCTTTCCTCGATGTTATCCGTATGCACTGGAACGCCGTTAACGGCATTGACAGTAAGCGCGTTCCCGCGGCTATGTTCCAGGCCGCGGAAGATTGCTGGCGTCAGTCCTTTGAAGCCGGTTCGAAAAACGGCTATCGTAACGCGCAAGTCACCGTACTCGCTCCTACCGGCACCATTGGCTTCATGATGGATTGCGACACCACTGGGATCGAGCCCGATCTGGCGCTCGTCAAATACAAGAAACTGGTCGGCGGCGGCGTTATTAAGATTGTCAACAATACCGTTCCTCAGGCGCTAATCAAGCTCGGCTACAATCCGGAGCAAGCGGAGCAGATCGTCGCTCATATCGATGCCACGGGAACCATCGAAGGCGCGCCTCATCTCAAGCCTGAGCATCTGCCGGTCTTCGACTGCAGTTTCCGCCCGCAAAACGGCACGCGTTCCATTCACTATATGGGTCACGTCCGCATGATGGCCGCTGCTCAGCCTTTCATCTCCGGAGCCATTTCGAAAACCATCAACCTGCCGGAAGAGTCTACCGTCGACGATGTGATGGAGGCTTATATCCAAAGCTGGAAGCTCGGCCTTAAGGCGGTTGCGGTCTATCGTGACGGGTCCAAGCGCGTGCAACCGCTTAGTTCCGGCACCGGCAAAGGCGAAAAGAAAGCCGCTGTTGCCGCGGTTCCAGCGGCCACCCCGCCAGTTGAGAAGATCGTCTACCGTCCGGTACGCCGCAAGCTGGCCGACGAACGCCAGTCCGTCACGCATAAGTTCTCGATCGGCGGCCACGAAGGCTACATCACCGTCGGTCTTTATGACGACGGAACGCCTGGTGAAGTCTTCATCTCGATGGCCAAAGAGGGTTCCACCATCTCGGGCCTCATGGACACCCTTGCTACCTCCATCAGTTACGGCCTGCAATACGGCGTGCCCCTGAAGTTCTTCGTCGATAAGTTCAGCCATGTCCGCTTCGAGCCAAGCGGTTGGACCGGTAATCAGCAGGTACCCTACGCCAAGTCGATTATCGATTACATCTTCCGCTGGCTGGGTGCTCGTTTTCTCGGTATTACCGAAGCGAGCGAAGCCGGAGAAGTGAGTAAGCTTCGGCCCACCTTGCCCGATCCACAGACCGCTCTAGCGTTCGACGCCAGCGTGGTCAGCGATGCCCCGCTCTGTTCCGAATGCGGCAGCATGATGACCCGCAACGGCTCCTGTTACAAATGCGAAAACTGCGGCGGCACCTCCGGCTGCAGTTAAAACATCACATCGGCTACTTCGGCTTACACCAGGCGCAAATTTCAAGTCCAACTATCGCGGAGCGGCCGGGCATGTCAACCCCGGCTATCTCCTGATAACGCGTGTTGGTGACGTTGCTGAGTTGCAAGTAAGGATGGAAACGCGAGCGCGTCCATCCGAGATATACATCCCAGAGTGCATAGCCGTTTTGTTGATAGCGGTTGAGTACACCGACGCGGGTACGCGCCAGAAATCCGCGCGACGAAAGAATCTGCCACGCCGCCACGGCCTCGTTGACCGGATAGTTGAACGCGTACTTAGATTGTTCTCCCTGTAGTAAACCTTGCGATCCGTGTAGCGCCGTGTATTGCACGGAGACTCGCTGTCCGTGAGAAAGAGGTCCGCTTATACCCGTTTCGACCCCCAGGAATCTTAAGCGATCGAAGTTCGTCGCAACCCAGGGCTCTGTCAGAGAGGCGCGTATATAGTCGATGCCATTCCTTTCTTCCCGATCGAATACCGTGGCGGAGGCTAGCCATTCGCGTTTCAGATGCCAGTCGACTCCGGCCTCATAATTCATTGCCTCTTCCGGTTTGAGATTGGGATTCCCAACGTCGGCGGGGTCTGAATAATACAAATCGGTGTACGTGGGACGACGAAACGCGCGGCTCACCGACGCACGCAACTTAACCTGATTCGAAAGCCAGACGCCGCCGCTAACGGTTGGCGCAAAGAAGGTCTGCTTCGGACCGAAGAACTCTTCGCGAGCGCCTAACGAGAGAGAGAATCGCCGCAGTGCGCGAAAATCCAACACTCCATAGCCCGCGCCTTGCCGGCGATGATGATGGCCGAGATTGTTGCTCTCGATGCTGTCGTAAATGCCTTCTGCTCCGTAGGACAGAGTAGCGCCAAACGGAAGTTCATCATGGCGGCGCAACGTAGTGTCCCAAACTTCGTCGGAGTGGCGGTTGCTGTAGAAGTCTGGATGATCGCGATCGAGTTCGTAGAGATCGGTATGCCGTCGGAAGGAAAATGTAAACGCGGCGTTGCGCCCTAAATCCTGTGAGAGCGCCGTGTACCAGGTCTTGGTGCGCTCCCAGGATTTGTAGTTGCCGTAAAACTGATCCGCCCCGAACGGCCGGTCGAGACCGGAAAGAAACAAGCGAGTGGTCCCGAGCCGGCTGCGCAGGAAAGTCTCGGAAGAACCTGCTAGGTTGCGATATTCGCGATCGTCTTCAAAGCCATCGGACAGCTCGCGCGAAAACGAAAACTGCTGCCAGATAACTTTATTGCCGATAGACAGCCGGCCCCCTTGCTCGTTAGTGCCGAAGCTGCCGCCCGCGCCGCGTACAACGAGTTCGGGCTCTTCGCCGGCTCGGGTCAGGACGTTGACTACGCCGCCAATCGCATCGGAACCGTAGAGAGTGGAGCCTGCGCCTCGCAGTATCTCGATGTGGCTGATGGCGTCGAGCGGAACGGGAACATCGAAATTGTGATGGCCACTCTGCGCGTCGTTAGCACGCATGCCGTCGATTAAGACGAGCGTTTGGCCGAATGTGCCGCCGCGAATCGATATATCGCCCTGCACGCCGCCCGGTGCGCGTTGTTGCAAATCGACGGAGGAATCGAGTTGCAGGAAATCCTGCAGACCGCCGAACAGCAGCAATTCCTTTGGCAAATTGCCGATCACGTTTACCGAACGGTCCGATTCCTCGAGCGGTACTGGCACGGTAGTCCCTGTAACAACCACCGTCTCCTGATGGGTTGCCGGGGTTTGGGCGGCAAGCAGACCAGCAAGGCACAGCCAAATGAGGAGCAGGAATGCTTTCATGCCTCGCTCGCGGCGAGCTTTTGCACTGTCTGGAAGGAATCGGAATCGCTGGCCTGCTTGTCGGGGCGGTAACGCTTCACACGGGCAAAGCGCAAAGCAAGTCCGCTCACATACCGTGTACTCAACTGGATTTCATTGAATGCTATTTCGACAACTATCTTTGGTTCGACATGCACGGTGTATTTGTCGCGCGCGATCTCGATCTTCTGCAGTTCAACAGTTTGCCAGGCCAGCATTTCGTCCGTCAAACCTTTGAAGGTTTTACCTAGCATGGCAAAACCGCCCTTCTCTGTATCGCGCGCCCCCAAATGCAAATTGCTCAACCAACCTTTGCGGCGGCCGCTGCCCCACTCAGCTGCCAGTATCACCAGATCCAACGTGCGAGCCTGTTTAATTTTGAGCCAGCTCTGTCCGCGCGAACCTGCCGCATAGCTTGCCTGCCGGGCTTTTGCCATTACGCCTTCATGCCCGCTGGCTAGAGAAGCATGCAGGAAGTCTTCAGCCCGATCGCGATTCTCTGTCGCTAGATGAGGCACCAGGTGCGCCGCCGGAACAAGCGCCGACAACTCGCGAAAGCGGGCGGCTTGCGGCTCGTCGATCAGCGATCCACCATTGGCATAGAGCAGGTCGAACCAGACCGGCGTCATGGGCGATTCGTCGAGTGACTGCGCGACGTTTACTTTCCGGCCGAAGCGCCGCATGGAGACTTGAAACGGTTGCGGGCGTCCGGCGCTATCGAAGCTCAAGACTTCGCCGTCGAGGATCAGATCCCGCGCGGGCATGGCTAGTACGGCCTCGACAATCTCGGGGATGGCTGCACTGACGTCGTTCGCTCCGCGCGAATAGATCCTGACTTGATCGCACGATTTGTGGGCCTGAACGCGCGCGCCGTCGAACTTGTATTCGAAGGCTGCTTCGCCACCAAGCTCCGATAATGCGTCGTCCACATCTTCCGCCGTCTGTGCCAGCATCGGCTGCACGGGACGGAACAGTTGCACGTCGAATTGCGCGAGCCCCGCTTCACCTTCCGCCATGGCCACGCGGGAAATGCTGGCCGATCCGCCGCCCATCATGGCTGCGCGCCTGATTCTTTCCGCACCCAGACCTGAGGCTTTGCCGAGCGCTTCGATCATAATGCCTTCGAGCGCTCCCTGACGGAGTTCGCCGACCAGCAATCCCGAGAGGAAGTCCTGCTCGTCCTGAGTGGCTCGTGCAAACAGGACATTCAATAACTCCCGTTTTCGGGACTCTGACCCGGGACCGCGGACAGACGCGAGTTCACTGAGTGTACGATCCACTTCCAAAACCTCTATGGAAGGGGTTTGTGCCGGAGCAGTCACGGCCGCGCGCAAGGTGGCATAGCCCAGGCCGATCCGACCCTGCCGCGTAATACCGGACAGAAAGGCCACAGTGACCTCTACCTCGTCCTGGCTGAGACGCCGCAGCAGAGTGGCCAGCAGATCGATTTTCTCGAGCCGCTTGCTGGTCGCTGTGATGCGGCGGGAAACGTCTACGGCTTCGGCCAGCAGCATCGCTTACTGGAACTGCTCGTCCAAGGGGACACGGTAACCGGCTACCAGAGCGTTCGTTTGGCAAGCCATCCCGATGATCGCCATTAGTTCGCTGAAGGCTTCGTCGGTCATACCCTTTTTGCGCGCCGAGGCGGTATGCGATGCAATGCAGTAGCTGCACTGGTTCGCCGTGCTCACCGCGATGTAGATCATCTCTTTGGTCAGCGGATCTAGAGCGCCACCGGGCGCCATCACCTGCTTCAGGCTCTCCCAAGTTCGCTTCAAGGTGGCTGGATCGCGCGCCAGGGCTTTCCAGAAGTTATTCACCGAATCGGTTTTTCGGGTGGCCATGATGTCGTCGAAGACGGCGCGTACTTCGGCGCTGGCATCGGCGTATTCGATCAAGTTTTGAGTGGACATGGTTACGACGTTCCGATAATAATACCGGCTACGAAGACCAGCACGCCGCCTACGATAACTTGCAGCGCGGCGCGCAAAAGCGGCGTATCCATGTAGTGCTGCCGGACCCAGCTGATCAAGCCGAGCTCCACAATAACGACAGCGATGGCGATGCTGGTGGCTACTCGAAAATCGCTGGCCAGATAGGGAAGTGTGTGGCCGATGCCGCCGGCGAAAGTCATCGCACCGGTGACGCATCCGCGGATGACAGGTCTTCCTCGTCCGGTAATTGCGCCATCGTCAGAGAGGCCTTCTGCGAACGCCATCGAGATGCCCGCTCCCACCGAAGCAGCCAGACCGACCACAAACGCGTCGTGAGTTTTATGGGTGGCAAAAGCAGCTGCGAACAGCGGGGCGAGCGTTGAAACCGAGCCATCCATCAGCCCGGCCAGCCCAGGCTGTACGATTTGTAAGAGAAAAGTGCGTCTGGCCGCTTCGGTTTCACCGGCATGGACAGCGGGCGTGAGGTGCTTCTGTTCTATGGTCCCAGCGGCCGACGAGTGTTTGGCTTCGGCTTCCGCCAAATCGTTCAGCAGCTTGCGGGTGGATACGTCTGCCGTCTTCGCCGCGGCGCGTTGATAAAAACGCTGGGTTTCGCTCTCCATTGATTCGATCGCCTTGCGAACCGCATTGGGCCCCAGAGGGCGTACCAGCCAAACCGGCGGACGCGAGACAAACCCTTTTACATCCTGCCGCCGAATCAAAAGTAAGCGGTCGCCAAAGCGCTGTCGATAGAGCTCAATCAAAGCGGAACGATGGGCAGATTCCTCGTCTTGCATTTCCCCGAGCATGCGGGAAGTGCCAGGATACGATTCGCGCAGGCCGTCGGCAAACTCGCCGTAAATACGCCCGTCTTCCTCCTCGAGCGACACCGCCAAAGCCAAAATTTCCCTTTCGGATAAATCTTCGAAACTCTTCGCCATGAAAAGATGGCAGGCTGAAACCTACACTACAGCGGCCGTCAATGGCGATGCGCAAAACTTGCATTTGCGCGCCGCGATCGGTACGTCGCTCAAGCACTCTGGGCAAGGTTTAGTGGTAGGCGCAACATTTTCTTTGTGTTTCATGTGCGCCAGCAGCTTAGTCACTGGCAAAACCACGGCGAAGTACACTGCCGAGCCAACCAAGAGAAAGGAAACAAGCGCATTGATGAAATCGCCGATCGGGAACTTACTTTTGTTGATGGTGAAAGCGATGCCTTCGAAGTTAGGCTGTCCTCCGATGGCCGCGATCAAGGGCGTCAAAAGGTCCTTAACGAGTGCAGTTACTACCGCACCAAACGCAGCGCCCATCACCACCGCAACCGCCAGGTCAACTACATTGCCACGCAACATGAACTGCTTGAATCCGTTAAGCATATCTCTCCTTCCACACTAATGTAGCTCTGATTGATTGGGTTTCCAGTGCTATCAGTACCGCGCAAACCCTGGTAAACGACAATAGAGGAGACTCCCTTTCATGTTGGATCGCATCTCCGTGCATGGCGCCCGCCAGCATAATTTGAAAAATATCAGCGTAGAGATACCGCGTAACACGTTCACCGTGATTACGGGGTTGAGCGGCTCGGGCAAAAGCTCGCTGGCCTTTGACACGATTTACGCTGAAGGACAGCGGCGCTATGTGGAAACGCTGTCGCCCTATGCCCGCCAATTTCTCGACCAGATGGAGCGGCCGGAGGTCGACTCGATTGACGGGCTCAGTCCGGCTATTTCGATCGAGCAGAAGACCACCACCCGGAGCCCGCGCTCGACGGTGGGGACAGTCACGGAAATCTACGATTATCTGCGCTTGCTGTTTGCCTCAGCGGGCGTGCCGCACTGCCCACTGTGCGGCGCCGAGATTGCGCGGCAGTCGCCGGCGCAAATTCTGGAACAAGTTTTCAGTCTGCATCAGAACGAGCGCATCATGATCCTCGCGCCCATCGCGCGCGGCCGCAAGGGCGAGTACAAAAAGGAGCTTGAAGCGATTGCCAAGGGCGGATTCCGCGCCCGCGTGGACGGCGAACTTCGCACGCTCGACGAACCGGCCATCAAACTCGACAAACGCAAGAACCACACCATCGAAGTCGTAATTGATCGTTTGGTGGTCAAGCCCGGCATCGAGCATCGACTGGAGAATTCTATTCAAACAGCGCTGAAATGGGCGGACGGGCTGGTGATTGTGGCAGTGGTGGATGGCCCGGAGCGGCTGTACTCGGAAAAGCTGGCCTGCCCAAACGATGGCACCAGCATTCCGCAACTCGAGCCGCGCTCTTTTTCGTTTAACAGCCCCTATGGCGCGTGTGAAACCTGCAAGGGCGTGGGCAGCACCTGGGCCTTCGATCCGGTGAAGGTGATCAGCGACCCTTCGAAGCCTCTGCTCGATGGCGGACTCGGACCGGGTTCTGCATCTTCTTATATGTCTTCCGCGCTCACGGAAATGGCGGAAGCGTGCAAGCTCGACCTGGCAACGCCGTTTGAGGGACTGCCGAAAAAAACGCGCACGCTGCTGCTCTACGGAAACAGCCAGTTCCCGGGGATTCTCAAAACGCTGGACGAGAATTACGCACGTTCGAGCGAAGGCTATCGGGAGTGGTTGATGGAGTATATGTCGCCGACGCTCTGTCCGGCCTGCGAAGGGAAACGATTGAAGCCGTCGAGTCTCGCCGTCAAGGTCAAAGACCTTTCGATCGCCGACTTCACCGGCTTGCCGATCGCACGCGCACTGCCGCTGCTACGCGATTGGACGTTTACCGATCGTGAGATGCAGGTCGTGGGACGAGTGACCGAGGAGATTCAGAACCGGCTGCAATTCTTGTGTGACGTGGGCCTCGACTATCTGAGCCTGGAGCGCTCGTCGGCTACGCTGTCGGGCGGAGAGGCGCAGCGGATCCGGTTGGCCACGCAGATCGGTTCGAAGCTGCGCGGCGTGCTTTATGTTCTTGATGAACCATCGATTGGGCTGCATCCACGGGACAACGGCCGGTTGCTCGACACGCTGCATCATCTGCGCGACCTGGGCAATACTGTTCTGGTGGTGGAGCACGATGCGGAAACAATTGAGCGGGCCGATTACGTGATTGATCTGGGGCCGCGCGCAGGTCGTTTGGGCGGTGAGCTGATGGCGCACGGCAGCCCCGCCGAGATCATGCGCACGCCGCATTCTTTAACGGGCGAATATTTGTCCGGCCACACTTCCATTCCGATGCCGGTGGTGCGTCGTAAAGGAAACGGCCTCCTGGTGAGCGTGAAAGGCGCCACCGAACACAATCTGAAGAACGTGTCGGCCGAATTTCCGCTGGGCACTCTTACCGTGGTGACGGGGGTCTCCGGCAGCGGTAAATCGACGCTGGTTCACGACATTCTGTACCGTGCGCTGGCCAAAGAGATTTACGGTTCGAGTCAGGCCCCGGGCGCTCATGACGCGATTGTAGGCCTGGAACATATCGATAAAGTGATTGAGATCGACCAGTCCGCCATTGGGCGAACGCCGCGATCGAATCCCGCCACTTACACGGGGGTTTTCGGGCCGATACGCGAAATTTACGCGATGTTGCCTGAGTCTCGCGAACGCGGCTACAAAGCCGGGCGATTTAGTTTCAATGTCAAAGGCGGACGCTGCGAGGCCTGTCAGGGCGATGGATTGAAGCGCATCGAGATGAATTTTCTGCCTGACGTTTACGTCACCTGTGACGTGTGCCGCGGGCGTCGCTACAACACCGAAACGCTGCAGGTGAAATATAGAGGCAAAAGCATCGCTGATCTACTGGAAGCCACCGTCGACGAAGCGCTCGAAGCGCTCACCAACATTCCGCAAGTACACGCCAAGCTGAAAACGCTCACCGAAGTGGGACTCGGCTATTTGCATCTGGGACAGTCGTCCACCACGCTTTCGGGCGGTGAAGCGCAGCGCATTAAGCTTGCGAAGGAGTTGAGCAAGCGGCAGACCGGAAAGACATTTTATCTGCTCGATGAGCCAACGACCGGACTTCATTTTGAGGATGTGCGGCATTTGCTCGACGTGCTGCAGCGGCTGGTTGATCTCGGCAATACGGTGGTGATCATCGAACACCATCTCGACGTGATCAAGAGTGCTGACTACCTGATCGATCTCGGACCGGAAGGCGGCGAGGGCGGCGGCCAGATCGTGGCGCAGGGAACGCCCGAAAAGGTTATGACAAACTCGCGCAGCCATACGGCTGAGGCACTCCGCAAAGTCATGAAGGCGCGTCATGTTGCCTGAAGAAGCTCAGCCCGAAGAAGCAGCGCCCCAAGAAACTGAGCCCCAAGCAGCCGAGAATGCCCCGCTGGAAACGATCGTCATTCCGCCGGCGCCGAGGCGTGAGCCCTTTTGGGGATACGTCGATCTGCTGCTGGTTTTTGGCTTGCTATTCGCCTTCACGGTTGTGGCGCTGGTCGGCATCGGACTACTCGCGATACCCTTTCCGAAACTGCGTGACGATCCCATGTCGATAGCCTTACCGTTCCAGATCGTTTTTTACGGGTTGGTATATCTCAGTTTCCGCGCCGTATTCGGCATCCGGTATCACGAGCCGGTGTTTCGCTCGCTGGGTTGGAAGCGACCGAACATAAATCTGCTGCTGGCCGCCCTGGGAGGCCTTATT
Organism: Bryobacteraceae bacterium; assembly: GCA_965277435.1. Classification (GTDB taxonomy): domain Bacteria; phylum Acidobacteriota; class Terriglobia; order Bryobacterales; family Bryobacteraceae; genus Bog-105. The sequence goes on from OZ255821.1 coordinate 2,484,704, forward strand.
CTGGCTCTCATTTTGTCGGCGCTCGGCACTTTGCTCAAGACTCCGAAGATCCCGACGCCCTTCGATCAATTGACCAAGACAGGATTTTCGTTCGCGTTTTTCGCCATCGTCGCGGTTTTGCTTGCGCCGCTTTTTGAAGAGCTGTTTTTTCGCGGCTTCATTCAGCCGCTGTTGTCGCGCACACTCGGGACGATCGGCGGCGTGCTCCTCACGGCAGTGCTATTCGGCGCACTGCATGGCTTTGAATACTCCTGGGTTTGGCAATACGCGCTGTTTATTACGCTGGCCGGAGTGGTATTCGGCATTTTGCGCGCTCGCACGAACTCGATCATTCCGTCGATGGTGATGCACGGTTGCTTTAATGCAGTGTCGGTTTTAGCTCTGGCGTTTGGAAAAAATATCTAACAGGCGTTCATACTGAAGTTGGTATGCCCGAATCCGCCGTACTGGCTCAAACTACTATCGAGACGATTGAATGGACAGCAGCAGGCGTGGTCATGATTGACCAGACGCGCCTGCCGCTTGAAACAGCTTTTGTCACTTGCCGTGACTATCGCGAAGTCGCGGATGCCATTCGCAACATGGTCATTCGGGGTGCGCCAGCTATCGGTGTGGCCGCGGCCATGGGCGTTGCTTTAGGCGTATTACGATCCAACGATCCCGAAGCGGATTTGCCCGCGATCTGTGACACTCTGGCGAAGACCCGGCCCACAGCGGTCAATCTCTTCTGGGCCCTCGATCGCATGAAAAAGGTGTTCGCTTCGGTGCGGAATCTCAGCCTGTCCGAGATCCAGCAGCGACTGGTCGACGAATCACAGGCCATTCGCAACGAAGATATCGCGATCAATGAATCGATCGGCCGGCATGGTGCGCCGCTGGTTCCAGACGGCAAGACAGTGCTCACGCATTGCAACGCCGGCGCTTTGGCGACGGCCGGGTTTGGAACGGCGCTAGGTGTGATTCGCGCGGCCGTTCAGGAAGGCAAAAAAATTGATGTGTTTGCGGATGAGACTCGCCCGTTTCTGCAAGGCGCACGGCTCACAGCCTGGGAACTGCAGCGCGACGGCATCGAAACAACGCTGATTACCGATAACATGGCCGGCCATTTTCTGAAGAGCGGCCGCATTGGCTGTGTAGTCGTGGGCGCTGATCGAATTGCCGCCAATGGTGATGTCGCGAACAAGATTGGGACTTACGGCGTGGCGGTTCTGGCCAAGGAAAACAACGTGCCATTTTACGTAGCGGCGCCTATCTCGACACTCGATCTCACGCTGGCATCAGGCGATCTAATTCCGATTGAAGAACGTGCGGCCAAAGAAGTGACTCACGTGCAGGGAGTTTCGATTGCGCCCGAGGGCATCCAAGTCGCGAATCCTGCTTTCGATGTCACGCCGCACCGCTACGTCTCGGGCATCATTACCGAACACGGTGTCGCTCGCGCCCCCTACGGCGACTCGTTAAAACGTTTAGCGGGATCGTCCTTTGTGATAGCCTGAGAATGTTCGCGCTAAACACGCCCAGCCCGTCTTTTACGGGCCGCTACGACCCACTCTGTCATGTCGCTGCAAGTCTTCCTGCAAGCTCAACTACTCGGAACTGAAGAGTTCCTGGATTCATTTCATACTGGGCCGGAAGATTCATCGATGGACTTGATTGGGCGTTGTTCGTGGCTGACTCTGATTGGCGAAGTTCTGCCGCGGGCGCTCCTGGCCGAGCTTAAGCTCTCACGCATGCTGCTCGGGTCGAGCAGCGCCGAACAATTCCTGTTGGTCCTGGCCGAAGAAGATATTCCGCGGGCGCAGGAGTTTCTGAGCAAAGCGGCCGAATCGATCGCGCGCCGCTCTGTCGATACGCTACGGCTGGTTTGGGCGACAACCGAAAACTTGGGCGCATGGCCGGTGGTTCGCAAGCGCCTCGATGATGCGTTGTCGGCCAAAATCTGCTGCCCTTTAACTTCCAGCGATGCATCTCCTTTCGTGCCGTTCAAACCGCTAGCCGAGCCTGTGGCTCAAAGCTTCTTCTCTGAATTCGCCGTGGGCTTGGTGTCTGCCCGATCGGTCGGCTGGTCGGACGCAGACCCAACGCTCTTCTTGTGGGACAGCGGTACTTACCGCTGGCCGCTGCGCGAGCAGTCCAGCATTGAAGAAGAGGGCATCCTTTTTCCACGCCGCTTCGCGATGAACGACGACGGGCAACCGTGCTCGCCGGCAGAACTCGCGGACCGGGCCGAGGGGGCTCAGAAATGGGGCATTCTGCGAGGCGATGTCGATCAGTTTGAAATGCAGTTACGGCGCGCAGGCTCGGTAGAAGAGCATATCCACTTCTCGGCGCTATTCAAGGAATTTTTCGCCGGTGAACTGGCGATTCTCTGCGCCTTGCCTGACTTTTGGCGCAAGGTCACGATTCTCTATCGCGGTGGCGATGACTTCGCAGTGGCAGGCAGTTGGGACGCGCTCGTTCTGCTTGCTCGCGAACTGCACCGCCTGTTCGAGAAATTCGCCGAGCAACATCTCGCCTCGCTGCCGGGTGTCGAAGCGAAAAGCATCAGCATGGCACTGGCTATCGCGCCCGAATCGGACATGCCGCCCACGGCTTTGCTGGCCGAAGCCGGCGTCGAACTGCGCGCGGCAAAGTCGGCTGAACTCGGCGCGGTGCATCTGTTCGGGCGCACGCTCGAGTGGAAGCGGCTGCCGGATGCGGAAGAGCTTAAAACGAGTCTGGTGCGGCTGGTGCGGGATTTCCGCTATCCGCCCGGTTACCTCAACGATCTCGCCTCGGTGTATCGGGAAGCGTTCACGGCGCGTGCGGTACGGCGAGGCAAAGCGATGCGCGTCGATAAACCGTGGCGCACGTATATGCGCCTCTCGCGAGTCATTCCGCAGGCGCGTGGCAAGGAACAAAATAATTTGCGAAACGCCGTTATCACCAACCTGATTGGCAAGAGGACGGCAGGACTCAAGTTAAGACCTTCCGCTCGAGTGGGCCTGGAGTGGGCCCGGCTCGCGGCTGGTGCTTGATCTTCACACTCTTAACTGTCGCTCTTCGATCACGGGGCGGAAAAGGAATCGAAATACATGGCTGAAGTTGAAGAAAAGAAGACCGAAGAACGTCGTCCGGAGAACCGGCCACCACGTGAAAATCGCCCGGGTGGCGGACCAGGTGGCGGTCCGCGTCCGAACGAAGGTCGAGGTGGCGGCAGCGGAGACCGGGGAGGCGATCGGGGTCGTGAAGGACGCGGCGGCGGCCCTGGCGGACGCGGCCCGAGCGACCGGCGCAGTGAAGGCCCACCCGAGATCGATATCGAGAAGCTGATCAGCGATAGCCTGTATCTCGACAATCAGGCGCATGTGATTGTCAGCCGTATGCGCGACATGGACTCGGGCACCAAGAGCCAGCTGCGCCGTCTGTACAACGCGGTTCGCCGCGCGACACGTGCGCCGGAATCCGAACGCCAGCATGAATTTGTAATGGTTCGCGCGCGGCTCGCTTACACCATTGCGCGCCATTCGCTGCGCAGCCTGGATGCGCTCGAACGTCTTCTGCTGCAGGTGACGCGCAAGAACGACACACGCGGATACGAGCGTTTCCGCGACCTTTTTGAAGCCATCATTGCTTATAACGAATAAGCCAGAACACAGGTAATCATGAGTTCCCATACCGCAGACACTGAATTGACGTTCCTCGGAAAACTAGTTCTGGAGGGCGAAATCACTTGCCATACAGGCCTCCACATTGGCGCCGGCAAAGGCTCTTTAGAGATTGGCGGCGCCGACAACCCGGTGGTCAAAGATGCTTTTGGGTTGCCCTACATTCCGGGCAGTTCGCTGCGCGGACGCCTGCGCTCGCTGCTCGAGCAGAGCCTCGGGATGGCAGTGCCGGGCGAGCTTGTATATCTTTCAAAACGGCGCGGGCAGGAAGTGCGCATTCACCAGAGCGACCGGCCTGACGACGAGATTTGCATTCTGTTTGGCCGCAACTCGGGCCGGATGGAAAAGGTGGGTGGGGAAGCTAGCGAATCCGCTGTGGCCACACCGGCGCGTCTGACGGTATACGATGCGCCGCTGGTGCTCGACAGCATCACTCCGCAAATGCGCGAAAATCTGGACGACGAGCTGACCGAAGTGAAGAGCGAGAACGCGGTGGATCGCATTACTTCGCAGGCCAATCCCCGGACGCTCGAACGCGTACCGGCAGGCGCGCGCTTCCGGTTTCGGATGGTGCTCGATGTGTTGTGCCCGGAAGATAAATCGCTGCTGGCGCGCGTGGCGGAGAGCCTGCGGCTGCTCGAAGATGATGCGCTCGGCGGCGGCGGAAGCCGTGGTAGCGGCCGTGTGTCTTTCAACGCGCTCAATCTGACTTGGCGTGGCAAAGACTACTACGCCACAGGCGCGGCGGAAGCAAATCTGCTGGCCAGCGTTGACCTGGCCGCTTTCCAGCAACTCGCCGGCGCTGAGGATCTCTCCGAGAAGCTCGCCTAAATGCCGTCCGGACTTCTCATACGTCTCCGGCCGGCCGGTCCCTGGCGTTTCGGGCCGGGCGACGGCGCACTGGATCGCACCGACACCTTGTATCGCAGCGATCGTCTTTTCTCAGCCGTCACACTGGCGCTGCAACGTCTCGGATTTCTCGACGAATGGCTCGACGCAACCGCTCGCGCGCCGAAATCCGCCGTAGCATTCACCTCGCTGTTTCCGTTTCAGGGCGACACATTGTTCGCCATTCCGCCGGCTTCGGTCTGGCCCCCTTCGGCTGCTCAGGTGACCGCGCCGAACTCGGTCTTTCTGGCTAAAATCCGCTGGAAAGCTGTGCACTTCGTGCCGCTCAGTGTCATCGATGCACTGGTCACTGGCGGCAACATTTTGGCCGACCAGTGGCTGCCGGATGCCGAAAGCGGCTGCCTGTTGCGGCGGGATCGTCCCAACTCGAGTCCGTTTCGCAACGTGCTGCGGCGCAGTGCTGCGGTGGACCGGGTGGACGGCATGGCGCCTTCTTTTACCAGCACAGCATGTGTAGAGTTTGAGCCGGGCGCGGGTCTCTGGACGGCCGTGCGCTTCGCCGATGAGGTTGCCGAATCCACCTGGAGCGACCGGGTGCAAGCGGCCTTCCGCCTACTGGCCGATAGCGGATTTGGCGGTCGCCGGTCGAGTGGCTGGGGACATGCCGAAGCTCCTGAATTCGAGCGCGGCCAGTGGCCCGGTCTGCTGCTCCCCAAGCTGGGACGGTCACGACCGGAGGCCAATGGCGGGTCGTGCTACTGGCTGTTATCGCTGTACTCGCCATCATCCTCCGACCAGGTGGATTGGAGCGGCGGAGACTACCAGCTGACCGTGCGTTCTGGAGCGATTGAAAGCCGGTCGGCCGGCCACGCGACCAAGAAGGCTCTGCGCATGGTGATGGAAGGCTCTGTTCTCGCGGCGCAGGCCGAACCGCTCGGGGCTGCAGTCGATGTGGCGCCCGAAAATTTTGCCCATCCGGTTTACCGGTCTGGTTTCGCCTTGGCTTTGGAACTCCCACTGGTCGTTACGCGAACGGAATTGGAAGCCGTGGAAGAACCCGTAACCGAGGAAGCCATCATCGAGCCGGTTGTCGAATCGGAGTTGCCGTCGCATCCCGAAAGCGAGATTCAACCCGAGCCAGAGACGCCGTCCGAACCGCCTATTTCGAGCGAAACTGGTACTCATCCGGAAATGCCAGCTGAAACGGTATCGGAGGTTGAGACGCCCCCTGAACCGAAAGAAGGGCCCGTCATCGAATCGGACTCACCACCTCACCCCGAAACTGAGATAAAACCTGAGCTGGAGTCGCATTCGGAGCCACCCATCTCGGACGCGACGCACGCCGAGACGTCAGGGCCAGCCGAAACTGTCCCGGAGTTGAGGGCACCGCCTGAACCGACAGACGCCTTGGTCAGCGAATCGCAGTTGCCATCTCATCCGGATGCAGAGCTTCAGCCCGATTCGGAAGCGCTCCCCCAAGTTGAGACGCCTCCTGAGGCGGCAGAAACGCCGGTCAGCGAATCCGATCTGCCGTCACATCCCGAAGCTGAGATTCAGCCCGATCCGGAAGCCCAATCCGAACCGCCGGTCGAGATTGATATAAGCCAGCCTGATCCAAGTCAACCTGAAAAAACGAAGCCAGTTGAGGAGGACACCGATCATGCGCTATAACGTGACAGCACTCACGCCGCTGCTGGTCGGGGATGGCCGGGAGCTTTCGCCCATTGACTATATGGTTTGGAAGGAACAAGTTAACGTTCTTGACCAGAACCGCATTTTCAAGCTGCTGGCGCGCGGGCCGCGGCTGGAGGGCTATTTGACGCAACTGCGGAAAGCCACCAAGCTCGATTTTGCCTCCTGGGGCGGCTTCGCGCAAAACTTTTCGCAGCGGCGCGTACCGTTCGAACACCCGGACTTAAGCAGCGTCTGGAATTCGGCACCTTCGGAATCGCTCTTTATTCCCACATTTGCGGCTAATATCAGCGGCGCTTATCTCCCGGCGTCGGCGTTAAAGGGTGCCCTGCGCACGGGCCTGGTGTTTTCGCGCTGGACACCGGCCACCATCGAACGAGTCGCTTCGTTACTGGAAGGCGATCGCTTGCCGCGCCGGGTGGCGGAACCGCTCGAAGCAAGCGCCGGCGCTTTGCAAGTCAAGATCCTCAGCATCGCCGACAGTCAAAACGCGCAAGCTTCCTCGCTGAAGGTTTACTTGACACGCACCGCATCGCTCGACACACGCCAAGCGGGGAAACCGCAGTTGGCCTGGAAAGTGACCGGACGGGGCAGTGTCTCCGGTCAGCGTGCGGCGGACGCCACGCCGGTTTTCGCCGAAATGGCGAGTCCGGGCACGTCTTTTGCCGGCGACTGGCAAGAACGCACGTTTTTTGAAAATCCTGAATTGACGCGGGCTCTGGGGTGGCGTTCGATCCCTGACGCCAAGATGATCGTCGCCGCTGCCAACAGCTACGCCGCCGCGCAACTCGAACTCCACGCCCGATACGCCGATCTGGCTGGCCTTCCGGCTCTGCACGCAACGGTGGATAAGCTGAAGGGCGAACTGGCGACGGCCCAGGAAACTCCGCTTACCTGTCTTCTAGCGCTCGGGTGGGGCAGCGGCTTTCTGGCGAAGGCCGGGTCGCTCGAGACCGGTCAGGCCGCCTACCAGAAGATTTTGCGCGCGGTGCCCGCTATCGGAAAAGCCTTACGTGAGAACGTTCCGTTTCCTAAGACACGTCGTATTGTCTTTATGAAAGGGCAGCCTTCGTCGATTCCGGGCTGGGTGCGCGTGCATTTTGAAAAATAGTCGCCCTGCGGCCGTTTCGGGGATCAAATTTTAATGAAGTTGGAACCTAAATTGCCGATGAGACTGAGTATGATGGAAACACTGCGACACATGCCGGCCTCCACCGATTCGACTGACATCTGCCGTTTGGGACGGGAGTAAGGGATGCAGAATGCGATCTATAACGCGTACTTCGGATTTTCCGAGAACCCGTTTAATATCAGCCCCGATCCAGAGTTTCTGTATCGCAGTCCACAACACGAAGAGGCGCTGGCGAACCTGACGTATGGCGTGCGCAGCCGCCGTGGATTTATCGTTCTGACCGGTGAAGTCGGGACGGGCAAGACGACCATGCTCGAGTGTTTGCGGGACATCCTGGATGCGCAGCGAACGGAATTCGCCTTTATTTTCAACTCGCGGCTAACCCCGGACCAGTTTTTCGAGATGATGGCGTACGATTTTGATTTGAAGTGCGATCGGAAGTCGAAGACCGATGTTCTCTTTGCGTTGAATGCCTTACTGATCGAGCAGGCGCACCGGAACCGGACCTGTGTGCTGATTGTGGATGAAGCGCACAACCTGGACTGGGACGTTCTCGAAGAGATCCGGCTGCTGGGCAACCTGGAAAATCGCCAGGGCAAGCTGCTGCAGATCATTCTTTCCGGTCAGCCGGAACTGGACCGCAAGCTGGACACACCGGAACTGCGGCAGTTGAAGCAGCGAATTGTGCTGCGCTGCTCACTGAACCCGCTCACGCCGGAAGAGACGGCGTCTTACATCGAGACGCGACTGGCACGCGCCGGTATGCCGAATCAGCGGGTGTTTTCGCCGGAAATTCTGGAAGAAATTTATCGCCGTTCACGAGGCATTCCGCGCGTGATTAACCTTTTGAGCGACAACCTGCTGGTGACGTCGTTTGCGCTGGAACAACGCAGCGCTACGGTTGAAATGTTGGATGAAGTATGCCAGGATCTGCGCCTGGACTGGCCTGGTTCCAGCCGTGATCGCCGCGGCCGCGCTCGCTATGAAGTAAGCGACGAACAATACCCGCAAATTCAAAGCTTGGGTGATTAAGCGAAAATAGAACGAGCGGACTTGAAGTGCAACTGACCGATGCACAAGTAATGACCCTGGCGTTATCCATCGTGATACCGCTATCAATGCTCATCCATTCGAATCACCGCATTACGGATACGCGCGATTCGCTCGACAAGCGCATTGACGATCTCAAAGGGTCCTTAGAAGGGCAGATCGCTTCGGTCAAGGAGTCTTTAGAGGATCAAATCGATTCGCTTCAAAACGAGATGCAATCTGAATTCAAGCTATCCCGCGAGGAGATGCGATCCGGCTTCGAGCGCATGGAGACGCCGCTTAAGACTCATTCACGAGCTGGAGCACCATAAGTAGAGAGAGAATTAGGCCGAGACAAGAGTGCTTTCAAAGAGAGCGGCAGCGCCTTGGCCTCCGCCGACGCACATCGTTACCACGCCGTACCTGGCTCCTTCCCGTCGGGCCATTTCGTTAGCCAGGGTACCTACCAGGCGGGAGCCGGTCATGCCGAACGGGTGTCCAACAGAAATAGCGCCGCCATTCACATTCAGCTTGTCTTCCGGAATACCGAGCCGGTCGCGGCAGTAAAGCACCTGTACAGCAAAGGCCTCGTTCAGCTCCCACAGATCGATGTCTTTGACCTCAAGACCGTGGCGCGCCAGTAACTTGGGTACGGCAAACACTGGACCGATACCCATTTCTTCCGGTTCGCAGCCAGCCACCACGAATCCGCGATACACGAGTTTGTAAGGGACACTCAATTGGTCAGCGCGTTCGCGTGAAAGCAGGAGAGTAGCTGAGGCGCCGTCGGAAAGTTGGCTGCTGTTGCCTGCCGTCACCGAACCTTGAACGCCGTTAGGGTCGAACACGGGTTTGAGAGCGGACAGGGCTGCGAGCGTGGTATCGGGACGATTGCACTCGTCGTGATCGCAGCAGACTTCTTGCGTACCGGCAGGCTGGCCCGTCTTTTTATCGAGCACGGTCATGGTTACCTGCATGGGCGCGATCTCCGCAGCGAAAAAGCCGTTCTCTTGCGCGCGTGCTATCCGCTGCTGGCTGGAGAGCGCGTATTCGTCCTGGGCCTGGCGGCTAATGCGATAGCGCCGGGCTACCACTTCCGCCGTGACGCCCATTTCCATCTGCAACCCGGGCTGCTCCTCCACAAGCCGTGGATGAGGATTCACATCACGCGGCGTCAGGCTGATGCTTTCGACTCCGCCCGCGATCACGGCGTGAGCGCCTTCGCTCACGATTTCGTGGGCCGCCATGGCGATGGCCTGCAGGCCGGAGGAACAAAAACGATTCACAGTAGCGCCCGCGACGGAAGACGGCAAACCGGCTAAGAGAGCAACCCGGCGCGCGATGTTCATGCCTTGTGCGCCATGCGGCAGGGCGCAGCCAAGGATTACGTCTTCTAATTCCGAAAGCGGCAGCTGAGGCGTTTTGCGCAGGACATCCCGAACGCAATGGGCGGCTAAATCTTCGGGCCGCGTCATGTTAAAGGATCCGCGAAAGGATTTCGCAAGACCCGTGCGCGAACTGGCGACCACCACAGCTTCTCTCATGCGAGCAGCCACAGTATATACCTACAATTGGAGAGTCCATGCCTGACTTGGTGAAGCTTGCGTTGCACGGTGATGTGGCGGTGATTACGATTGACAATCCGCCGGTGAATGCCTTTGGCCCTGGCGTTGGAGAAGGCCTTCAAGAATCGATTCAGAACGCGAACCTGATGCCGGAGGCGCGCGCGATCGTGCTGCTGGGAGCAGGCCAGACGTTCATGGCGGGCGCCGATATTCGGGAGTTCGGCAAGATCGTTTCCGGCAAGCAGCCGCGCCTGGATCTGCTGCCATATTTGCGCTTGATCGAGGATTCAGAAAAGCCGGTGGTGGTGGCGATTCACGGGTCGGCGCTGGGAGCAGGTCTGGAAACGGCCATGTGCGGACATTACCGGGTAATTGCCGTGGATGCGCAGGTCGGACAGCCGGAGGTAAGGCTTGGATTGATACCGGGCGCGGGGGGTACTCAGCGGCTGCCGCGTCTGGTGGGTGTCCCAAAGGCGCTCGAAATGTGCGCGGGCGGCGAACCGGTGAAAGCGGCGGAAGCGGTTGCGCTTGGACTGGCGGACCAGCTGATCGAAGGGGATCTGCTCACCGGAGCCATGAAATTTGCGCATGAAATAGCGGATCAGCCGGTGCCAAAGACTCGCCAGCGTGAAGGAAAGTTAGATGGTGCGCCCGCTGGTATTTTCGCCATAGCCCGGGAGCAAGCTCGCAAGAAGGTGAGAGGCCTCTCTGCGCCGCTGGCCGCCATTGACGCCATCGAAGCGGCCACTCAACTGCCTTTCGAACAGGGCTGCCGGCGTGAGGCCGAGCTGTTCGATGAGTGCCTGTTTTCGACCCAATCGAAGGCGCTGATTCATGCTTTTTTCGGCGAACGTACGGTGGGAAAGGTTCCTGGGATTTCGAAGAGTACGCCTGTTATGGAAGTGCGCCGGGCAGCGGTAGTGGGCGCCGGAACCATGGGCGGCGGCATCACGATGGCTTATGCGAATGCCGGCATCCCAGTGATCGTCAAAGAAAGCTCGCCGGAAGCGCTTGATCGCGGCATGAATGCCATTCGCAAGAATTATGCCAGTTCAGTGGCGAAAGGCCGGATTAGTGAAGTAGTGATGGAGCAGCGTTTGGCGCTCATTACTCCGCAGCTGAACTACGACGGCTTTGAACAAGCGGACATCATCGTCGAGGCGGTGTTTGAAAGCATGCCGGTGAAGACACAGGTGTTTGCGGAATTGGACAAGATTGCAAAGGCAGGCTGCATTCTGGCTTCGAATACCTCGAGCCTGGATATCGATGAGATCGCTTCGGCGACCAGCCGCCCGGAGATGGTGATCGGGAATCATTTTTTCAGTCCGGCGAATGTGATGCGGCTGCTCGAAATCGTGCGCGGCAAAGACACCAGCAACGAAGTGATTGCGACTTCGATGGCGCTCGGCAAAAGGCTCGGCAAGGTGGCGGTTCTGGCCGGGAACTGCCGCGGCTTCATCGGGAATCGCATGATTGCGCCGTATATCCGGGAAGCGCACTTTCTGGTGGAGGAGGGAGCGTCAGTTGAAGAAGTAAATCAGGCGCTCTACGACTTCGGCATGGCGATGGGGCCGCTGGCAATGGATGATTTAACCGGCCTCGATGTGTCCCGTATGATTCGCAAAGAGTTTGAACGGGATGAAAAGCCGGGCGTTCGCAAACCGCTGGTGCAGGATCTGCTATTCGAGCGCGGGCATTTCGGACAAAAGACGGGGCGCGGCTGGTCGAAATACGATGCGCAGCGCAAAGCTTCGCCGGACGCGGAGACAGCGCAGCTTATTGCACAGGCGGCGCGGGACGCAGGTATCGAGCGGCGGGCCATTGCACCGAACGAAATTGTGGATCGATGCATTCTGGCGCTGGTGAATGAAGGCGCGCGCATTCTCGAAGAGGGCATTGCGATGCGCTCGGTGGACATAGATATCACGTATTTGAACGGCTACGGCTTTCCAGCCTGGCGCGGTGGACCGATGTTTTATGCCGACACGCTGGGGCTGAACCAGGTGTTGAGCCGCTTGAAAGAATTTGAACAGGCGCATGGCTCGGATCTATGGTCGCCGGCGCCTTTGCTCGAGCACCTGGCCCACGGACGGAAGACCTTTGCTTCTTTGGATCAGGATGAAGGGTAGGCCTCAGATATTGCTGAAAAAATGTTGGCCGCTGATGAACGCTGATAAACACCGATTGAAAATCAATCTTTTATCTGCGTTGATCCGTGTTCATCTGCGGCTAGATTTACTTTTCATCAATCTCTTTAGCCGGCTGCTCCAACTCATATCCCGTGTACACGGCGTTCCTTGCCGGCCCAGAAGGGCTCGCGCAGTTCACGTTTGAGGATTTTGCCGGTGCCGGTTTTGGGCAACGGTTCGCTTCGGACCTGAATAAAGCGCGGATGTTTGAACTTGGCCAAGCGCGGTTGCAGGAAGGCAAGCAACTCCTCGCAGCTAAGAATCTGATCGGGATGGAGGACGAGAATGGCGGCCGGAATCTCGCCCCATTTATCATCGGGCGCCGCCACCACGGCGCATTCGAGCACGGCGGCGTGTGACGAAATAGCCCGCTCGACTTCAATCGACGAAATATTTTCGCCGCCGCTAATGATGATGTCCTTCAGGCGGTCGACGATCTGAATCGTGGTCTCGCTGTTCCACACAGCCATGTCTCCGGTGTGCAGCCAGCCATCGGTGATAGCAGCGCGCGTGGCGTCTTCTTCGCGGTAGTAGCCGTCCATCACGTTATCGCCGCGCAGGAGCACTTCGCCGATAGTTTCGAAGTCACGAGGTACGTCGCGCAGATGCGCATCGACCACACGAGCCTCCATTCCAAGGATCGGCCAGCCGGCCATCGACAGGCGTGAAGTGCGGTCGGCTTCGCTGGTGTAGTGGACGGTGGCTTTATCGCGCGAGAACGTCGCGATGGGCGCGGTTTCAGTGAGCCCGTAGCCGCACGTGACCTCACAGTGGAATGCCTGTTCGAGCCGGGCCACGATTTCCGGCGAAGCCGCCGCGCCCCCCAGATGAATTTCATGCAAACTTGAAGTATCGTAATTCCCGAGCCCTGGGCAATTCAGAAGTGCATTCGCCATTACCGGAACCAGGAACATGTGCGTGGCTTTTTCTTCCTGAATCAGCCGGAGCACCTGCGGCGGATCGAAACGGCGCACCATGACGTGTTTAGCGCCGCTCATGGTGACGGTCTGCGGACAGCCCCAGCCATTGGCGTGGAAAAGCGGGATGGTGTGAAGCGTCACGAAGCGATCACTCTGCAGCATGGTGGCGCTGACATTAAGCGCATGCAAGTAAAGAGTGCGATGCGAGAGAGCGACGCCCTTGGGAGTGCCGGTGCTGCCACTGGTGTAGAACAATTCAGCGGTTTGGTTCTCATCAAAGGACCAGAGATCGGGGCGTGATAGAGGAGGCTGCGCGAGCAGGGCTTCATACTCTGCATCGAGTGCGATGTAACGCTCCACACTGGGACAATCGCGGCCGAACGCGGCGATTAACGGTTCAAAATCGGTTTCGAAGAATAACAGGCGAGGCTCGGCGTGGTTCAGGATGGCGCTGAGTTCGGATGGCGTGAGACGAACGTTCAAAGGCATCACGATCGCTCGCAGAAACGGGACGGCGAAATAGCCTTCGAGCAACTGGTGGGTGTTGAAACTCAGATACGCGACGCGATCGCCCGGCCGGATGCCGGCTGCGCGCAAGCCTGCTGCCAAGCGTTCGCAGCGCTCGCCGAATTGCGCGTACGTGAAACGTTGATCACCGCAAACGACAGCTTCTTTGCGCGGGTACAGGTCGACAGCTCGGTAAAGACAGCGCAGCGGCGTGAGCGGAATGTTCATGAGACGTACCGCTCTCGTTCGAGCAATCGCGTGGCGATGCTGCGGCGCAGCGTAACGGAATCGGGCGGATCGTAGGCGGTCAGCTTGCGGAGAATCGACATGTTCGCGCGCAGCGTACTCGGGGGAGAACAGACGCCGAGCACATTGCGAGCAGCGATTTCGACTCGCGCCATGGAGTCCGGCAGGAAAACCGAACAGATCTCTTTCGCTTGCGGCGCATTGCGTTTCCGGCTGCGCAGGAGAACGGATTCCATGGCGAAGGTTTCCATCAGAATGTCGGCGAGACTCATACAGACCTCCTGCTGCTTGTCGAGCGCCGTTTCGAAGCGTTGGTATGCGAGACCGAGGGTGAGCAGGGCGATGCGCCGGGCGTTCTGCACCAATCGCAATTCGGCGTCGGCCGCGGAGTCACTGAAAGTGCCGGATGCCAGATCCGTCATCAGATCCTTGACGGCAGCCATGAGGGGTAATTTACCGCGGGCGGCACGCTTCAGCAACATGCCCGTGATGAGCAGGCGATTGATTTCGTTGGTCCCTTCAAAGATCCGGTTGATTCGGGCATCGCGATAGGAGCGCTCGACGGAATAATCCTGATGAAAACCGTAGCCGCCGTGGATTTGTACGCCTTCGTCGGCCACGTAATCGAGCATCTCCGAACCGAAGACTTTGACCATGGAGCACTCGACGGCGTACTCTTCGGCGGCGGCCAAGGTATCGCTGGTGCGATCGGCATGCGCCTGGACGAGACCGACAACGCGCCACGCCATAGATTCAGAGGCATAGATGCGAATCGCCATTTCAGCGAGCTTATGTTGAATGGCGCCGAAGGCAGCGATCGGTGAACCAAACGCTTGGCGAGCTTTGGAGTATTTCAGACAAACGGCTAAGATATCCTTCGCGCCACCCGCCGCGAGAGTGCCGAGATTGAGGCGCCCCAGGTTGAGGATGTTGAAGGCGATCAGGTGTCCGCGGCCGATTTCGCCGAGGACGTTTTCGATCGGGACGGGCACGTTCTCGAAATAAATGGCTGTGGTGGAACTGCCTTTGATGCCCATTTTCTTTTCTTCGGCACCGCTCTGGACACCGCCAAAAGAACGCTCGACCAGGAAGGCGGTGAAGTCCTTACCGCCGATTTTGGCGAAGACAGTAAAGAGGCCCGCTTCGCCGCCATTGGTGATCCACATCTTCTGGCCGTTGAGGAGATAACTCTGGCCATCCGGGGAAAGATCGGCGCGCGTCGTGGCTGCCAGTGCGTCGGACCCGGCTTGCGGCTCGGTCAAAGCATAGGCAGCAATCAAATCCGCACGGGCCAGCAGAGGCAGGTACTTTTCCTTCTGGCGATCAGTGCCGAAGTAGAGAACGGGCAGAGTGCCGATGCCAGTGTGAGCGCCGTGCCAGGCGGCATAAGAGCCATCGCGCCCCAAATGCTCGGCGGCAATCAGCGAGGACGCTAAATCGAGTTCGAGACCGCCAAACTGTTCCGGAATGGTGATGGCCGTGAGCCCGGCCGCGGCAGCCTTGCGAAGCACCGCGACCGCTGCGCCCGGCTGCTGCTGGAGGATCGACTCCAGGGCGGGTTCGATTTCGTGAGTATGAAATTCATCGGCGGCTTTGCCGATCGCGAGGTGCTCGGCATTAAGATCTTCGGGGGCAAAGACGCCTTCCGGGGAGGCGTCGCCGAGCAAAAATGCCCCACCCCCGATGCCGCCTACTGCCTGCTCTGCCGTGGCCATAAAGGCCTCCTTACGCGCCTGGCAAGTCCATCAGCACCGACTGGAGTTTCTTCCGCAACGAGTCGGGGATGGCGATGGCCCGCTGCGTATTCCGGTCCATACAAGCTATTACGATCACGCCGGTTGCAGCCAGCTCTCCGTCCCTGGTTGTCCGGAACTCCAGGCGCACCGATGAGCGCCCCAGCTTTGTCAAGCATACAGCAATATCGATCAGGTCGTCGTGCCCCAAAGCGAGCTTATAATCGCACTCCACATGGACACGCGGAAAGGTAAACTCATCCCGCAGATAGACGAGGCCGAGCGTTCGCATGAACTCGATTTCGGCCGATTCGAAATAGCGGAATAGCGCAGTGTAATGGATGCGGCCGCTGGCGTCTGTATCGATGAAACGAATGCGTGTCTCGAAATGAAAAGGTTCGGCGGGAGGCATGTTTTGCGGACGTACCGGCAGAGCATCCGGCAGGTTCGAGGTACTATTATCTTCAATTGACTATTCGTTGTGAGACGCCTGATTTAGAATGCTTCTGTAATGATGTCCCGGTTTGAACGCAGCCCCATGGAGAACATTGAGACAACGCTTGATTCAACGTTAGAGACCGCGGATAAAGCGGAAGAGATGGTGCTGGAAGAAGCAGCCCGGCTGGGACTGGAGGAAGATGAGCAGCACCAGATCGGCATGGCGGTTCGGGAATGCACGGTGAACGCGGTCGTGCACGGAAACCGCTACAACAAGAACAAGAAGGTTCATTTACAGATTGAGCGTTCGGCGAAAGACCTGACAGTGGTAATCGGGGACGAGGGTGAGGGTTTTGATTACAATGGGCTTCCCGATCCGCTGGCGCCCGAGAATCTGCTGCGGCAATCCGGCCGGGGTCTAATGCTGGCGCGAGCCTTCATGGACGAGTTCGACCTGCATCCACGGCCGGGCGGCGGAACCGAAGTTCGGCTGGTGAAGGCGCTGGCGAAGTCTTAGTTTTTCGAATTGAAAATTGGTGCGTGAGAGGAGGCAGAAGTGAGTGTAAAACTGGCATCTCGCCAAGTGGGCGATGTCACGGTACTGGACGCGGCGGGGCGAGTCACGCTGGGGGAGGGCGCGAGTGCGTTTCGCGATGCGATCCGTAACTTTGCGGCGACGGGCGACAAGAAGCTGTTGCTGAACCTGGCCGAAGTCTCCTACATCGACAGCTCGGGCATAGGGGAAATGGTGTCAGGGTTTACCACGGTTACGAACGGGGGCGGACAGCTGAAACTGGTCGGCCTCTCCAAGCGAATCAAGGATCTGCTGCAGATCACCAAGCTTTATACGGTGTTTGAAGTTTTCGACGACGAAGCGGAAGCGGTCCGCAGTTTCCGCTAGCGGCCGAAGTTTAAAAGGGTGCAGGGACTTTTAAAAAGGTGCAGGACATATGCTGTGGACGAGGCCACCAGGGCGCGTGAGGCCCAATAGTCTTCAAACCTCCGATTGGGCCGGCAACAACGAAGCGCGATGATCGCCTTTTCACCCCGCACGGTCCAGAACATTCCGGATTGTTTGAGTCGTTTGGCGATGACGGTCTTGCAGGCCGCCTCGATGACGCGGGAGCCGACGAAGAGTTTCTGGCGGCGGAAATCGGGGTACTGAATGCGTTCCCGAACGCGTTGGAAATAGTCAGCCTCGACCCGCAGCAGTTCAGCCGCTTCGGAGGAGTGGAAACGAACGGAGTTGTCTAACGAGCGACTCGATTTGCCTGCGTCGAGCTTCTTCTGCAAACCGCTGACCCAGCGCTTTCGCTGGCGGTCATCGGTAGAGAACAGTTTCCCGGCGAGCACCCTGGCGTGTTTGCACGCAGAGCCACGATGCGCGTCAAGTTCATACCCATGGAAAAACGTACTCTCGTCGGTTCACTGTCGTCAGCATCTCCGTTTTGCGCACCGCTCGCGTACCTGAATTGTGCGGCCGCCGTGCTCCTTCTTGCTACGCTGCAATGGGAGATTCGGAATGTGGAAATTTCTGCTGGGAGTGATTATCGGGCTCATCGTTGCGGTGTTTGGAGTTTTTGTGTTTTTCCTGGCAGCTGGACGTCTTTTTGCCAATAAGCCGCCTACTGTTTCCGGCGATTCCGCACTGGTGCTTTCGCTCCGGGGCGACATTCCCGAAAGCGCTCCCGTCAACATTGCCATTCCATTCTTCCAGCAGCAGGCGGCCCCGACAGTGCGTGACATCTGGACGTCGCTGCAGCAGGCGGCCGGCGATAGCCGGATCAAGGCGGTGGTGCTCGACCCACGTGGGGTGATCGCGGGCTGGGGACGTCTGCAGGAAATCCGGCAGGAGATCCTGGATTTCAAAAAGTCCGGTAAACCCGTGTATGCCTTTCTGCAGTCACCGAGCACGCGCGAATACTATCTGGCTACTGCCGCTGACAAGATTTATCTCTCGCCCGGCGACACGCTGAACGTCAAAGGCTTTCTGCTCGAGGCCACTTACTTTAAGAACGGGTTGGACAAACTCGGCGTGCAGTTTGAAGTCGACCATATCGGACGTTACAAAGATGCGGGCGATATCTTCACGCGCAGCAATATGTCCCCCGAGACGCGCGAAGTGCTCGGCCAGGTGCTCGATCAAATCTATGGCGATTTCTGCACTGAAACCGGGCAGGGACGGCATAAGAGCGCGGACGACATGAAGGCGCTGGTGGACCAGGGCCCGTTCACCGCCGATGAGGCCAAAGCCAGCGGTTTGATCGATGTCCTCGGCTATAACGACGAGATGTACTCGGCACTCAAGAACAAGACTGGCCTGAGCAAGCTGAACAAACTCGATATCCGCAGCTATTTCCGAGCGGCTCCCGGTCGGGGGACGCGCATTGCGATGCTGGTCGGCGATGGGGACATCGTCCAGGGCGATCCCTCGAACACGCTGAGCAGCCAGACTGAGATTTCCGATGGCGCGTTCGCCAAAGTGATCCGGCAGGTGCGCGAGGATTCTGGCGTAAAAGGCGTGATCCTGCGCGTGAATTCACCAGGCGGCGATTCGCTGGCTTCCGACGTCATCCTGCATGAACTGAAACTCTTGAGCGCCGCCAAGCCGATGGTGATTTCCATGTCGGATGTAGCAGCCTCGGGCGGCTACTACATCTCCATGACAGGCGACCCGGTGCTCGCCTACCCGAACACGATTACCGGCTCGATCGGCGTCTTGTATGCCCGGCCCATGGTGCACGGGCTGCTCGACAAACTGGGCATACAGGCGGAACTGCTGTCGCGCGGGAAGCTGGCTGATTTGGATTCAATCTCGCAGCCGCTTTCGGACGCGGCGCGCCAGAAGTTACATGAATCGATCCAGTCGACTTACAAGATGTTTGTCACGAAGGTGGCCAGCGCCCGCAAACGGAGCTACGATCAGATCGATCCGCTCGCGCAGGGACGTGTCTGGATGGGCAGCCAGGCGCGCCAGAACGGGCTGGTCGATCAACTCGGCGGATTGGACCAGGCGATCGCGACGATTCGACAGAAGGCACACCTGCCGCCGACCGGCGACACTAACCTGGTCATGTATCCGTCCCGCAGAAGCTTGCTTGAAATGCTGACGAATACTTCACCCGATGCCATGGGCGACGCCGCGGCCGAGAGCAAGATCCGACAGTTTATCCCGGGTATTCCCAGCCACGTCTTTCTTAAGGGCGGCATGTTGCGGATTCTGCCGTATCAGCTGAGTATTCGTTAGAGTTTTAAGTTCCAGTAGTTCACGAACGGCACGTACGCGGCGAGTAAGAGCACTAATGCGAACTGTATCGGAGTGCGGCGACGACACGCGGAATAGATACCGAGGAGAACGATGCCGGGGAGCAATGTTCCGATCGAGAGAATACAGCGAAGTACGATGGGCAGACCAAATATCAGGTTGCTGGGCCCGATGATCAATGCAACGGTTAACCAGCCTATCGAATGCAGGAGTGCTGCGAGGCAAATCCAGCGCATGAGCGTGTTCGTTCTTAAAGCACCGACAAGAAATAAAACTGTAAAGATCAGGTAGAACCCGACCGCCGCATAACCAGATTCGTACCATCCGATTCGTTCGTCGGAGTCGCCTAAAAACTGGATCCGGCCCTTCTGGTCTTCTTGAAAACGAACTTTCTCCGGACCATCTTCTTTGCGGAATTCAAGCGGGCCGGTTTGTATCCAGCGAGATCCGCGCATGCGAAGAGTTCCGTCCCCGGCGGTCACGCGCGTGAGGTCCGTGATGATGAAGGTCTTCGAAATGTCGTGATGGGGATAGCGCACGGTTCGATAGAGCCCCGTGAATCTGGAAATCTGTTGGCGAGTACCGGGCCAAGCAGTTAACTTCTCGACCTTCGGGTGAAGAGGCGGACCCAGGGCGATCTGCGCAAAACGTTCGTAGAAATCCCATGCCACCGCATTCCCGCCGCCACTGACGAGAGTGAAATAGCCGAGATGCTCGTCGGGGAAGGCTATGAGTACGCTGTGAAAACTGCCGCTGTCGCCACTTGCTCCGACGAGGTGGTGACCGCGATCGTTGCCTGTCCAGTATCCAAGACCATGCTTGAGCCGAATGGACGCATCGGGTCGTGGTGTCATTTGCTCAAATGATTGCGTGGTCATTAGCGTGCTGTTTCTTTCGACCGTCGACACCAGGAACTTCAGCATGTCGTCGGCGGTAGAAACGAGGGCGGAGGCTGGAGCGGCGTGTTGGTAGAACCATCGGCCAGGTGCCATCTTTGAAGTTGCAGGCAGAGGCTGCTCAAAAGTGCTATGGTTCATCTTGAGCGGCTGAAGTACGTTGCCGGACATGTAATGCTCGAACCGCTCACCGCTAACATCTTCGATGAGCGCTCCCAGCAGGCCATATCCGTAATTTGAGTAGAATTCCACCGTATCGGGTGGATAGACACGCGCTGGCAACACCCGCTTCATAATCTCGAGCATCCCCGGCTGCCGGCCCACTTTGAAGCCATCGCCGACGAACCGGTCATCGAGGCCGGAGCGATGCGTCAAAAGTTCCCGAATCGTAATTGGTTTTGGGAATGTTTTGGGCACGTGAAACTGTTTGAGGTAGTGGTTGACGTCGTCATCGAGGTTCACTTTGCCCTGCTGAACCAATTGCATGATGGCGATAGCGGTGAAGGCCTTAGAAACTGAAGCCATTCTCCACAACGAATGCTCAGCATCGACGGGACCGTATAGCTTCACAAATGCCGGGCTGCCATCGCTTACCAGGACACAGGCCGCTGCAGAAATCTTTCCTGAGACCAATAAAGGAGCGAAGTATTGATCACTAGCGCGAGCGATATCGGTGGAAGTGCCGCCCCGGAGCCGGGCGGCCACCGCAACGATTACGGCGAAGCTAGTAATGGCTCGCCTTAAAGATTTCATTCCAAAAGGCGCCATTGCCGCGCCACGAATTCTGCCAGTAGCTGACCGTCAAAGCTCCATGACCGTGAATGCAGACGCTCGACTCCACGGCGGTGTCGACGAGTAAGTTCCCCAATCTGCCCTTTTCGTCAGGCAGGCATAGCTTGCGGGCGCACGAACGACAGCGGCGCAGGCGATTCCGGGACCACAGCTGAAGAGCGAGTCCACAAGCCAGGAGATACGCGATGAGTTCCACGACAAAAATAGACACGCTCCAGCCTTGCGACGGCCATCGTGGCAGACGCCAGATCAAGAGCAAGCCAGTCCAAACAGCGCTGGCTGCCAGACTGGTCGACAGCAAGGTGGAAACAGAATAGAAGTGATACCGCCATTGAGATCGGTATTGCAGGGCCTGGGGAACTTCCCGCGGAAGCATGCACAGCAGAACCGCGAGCCAGATCACTACAGGTATTGCCATCAGCACATCGCGAGGCAAAAGGAATTCTACAAAAAGACTGGCGATTGTGACGAGTGAGGGTGAGATCCACGGATTGCGTGACCGCATCGTGATGAGGGCTCCTGCCAAATCTCGGATTCGTGCTTTAAGCTCCTCACGCCCGTGCTGTTGATGTTTGTGAAACGAGCCTAATTGCTGGCGAGCGAGTTTCCCGGCTGCCGAAGCGCTGTACCCGTGACTTGTGAACTCCTGTTCGAGATGATCGCGGTGGAATTCGAGTTCGTCTTTAACTCGTCGTCGTTGATCGAGCCATTCCCGGAAAAGCTGCGCAATCATTTTGGACCCGCTGTCCGGGCAAATACGTTGGACACCGCGTCAACGAAGCTGTCCCAGTTCTTCTGCTGTCCCCGTAGGTGAGTTTTTCCGCTTGTTGTGATCCGGTAATATCTCGCTTTTCGGTTATTTTCCGACTGGCCAATTTCTGATTCAATCCAGCCCTGCCGCTCCATACGGTACAGGCAGGGATAGAGAGTGCCTTCCTCTGCTTGCAGGATTGAATCCGAAAAATCCGCAAGGCGGCGAGCGATGGCGTAGCCGTGCAGCTTTTCTCTGGAGAGAATGCGTAAAACCAGCAGATCCAGAGTGCCTTGTAAGAGGTCGAGTCGGTTCGGCTTCTTCATTAGAGATTCTAAATAAGAATCAGAGTAATCTCTTTCTCCTTGGAATGTCAAGGAGAGATGATTGGATCGCGCAAGCTCCAACTGGGACCCTATACTTATGCCACAACGTATTACATGGAAAGAGCGTTAAATGTTCGGGTTCCCGAAGTTCTTGCCGGGAAAGTGGACCGTTTAGCCAAGTCTGAAGGGATGACCCAAAGCGAGTTCGTGCGGGCTTTTCGTGAATACATCGGCAAGCTTATGCGCGAATCCGCCAAAACCATTGCCCGGGAAATGCGGCCCATGCTCGATGCCGAAGGGGTGACCGAAGAAAATGTTGCTGATTGGTACAAAAAGCAGGTGTGCAAAGGGAGAAAGAGCACTCGAGGAAAAACGGCCAGCGTACTAGCGAGTTGAGCAGTCCGATTGAGAGCTTAATCCTTTCTCCTGGCGTAGTGACTGAACTACGGCGAGTCTTGCGCGAGAAACAGCGAGAAACTCCGGCTGCGTTCGCGGCATTTGACCGTTATCTCAGAGTTGCTCTGATAAAAGTGATCAAGGTAACGAATGCTTACAGGCGTTTTGTTGTTGACCCCTCCTTGGATGAGAGATGAAGCTCAGCCACCAGCCAGGGATCGCAAGTTTTGCGTGGTGATCGTTCGGTGGGTCATCTGAGTTATATATGCGTGGAGTAAAGAAACAGCATCTGCCCAGTAAAATCTGCCAGCGGTGTGGACGTCCCTTTACATGGCGCAAGAAGTGGCAGAGCGTTTGGGAAGAAGTGAAATACTGCAGCGATCGCTGCCGGAGTCCTGCTTCCAAAACGCGACAATAGGCATATGCGACATCCTCCGGGGCCACGTGGAAGGGAAGTCTTGGGCTTTCTCGGGGCCGGCTCGACGGGCGGAATGCTCCAGTTTTTCGAAAGCACAGCGAAGTGCTTCGGGCCGATCTCTTCGTTTCGCATTCTGCACAAATGGATTTACCTGGTCGACGATCCCGATCCAGTGCAGGAGTTGCTTGTCACGCGGCAGCATGACTTTATGCGGGAGACGGGAGCGACGCTGGTACGCGAACTGGTCGGCGATGGGCTTCTGACCCGCGAGGAGCCACTGCACCGCGAACGCCGGCGCATTCTTCAGCCCGCCTTTCATCGTGATCAGATCTCTTCGTATGTTGCTTTCGTTCTTCGCCTCGTCCCATTCGGACTGCAACCCAATCAACAGTACATCGATTTGTACGTACACAGCAAGTCACTTCCCTTGAAAATCAGCCCAAGCGACCAGTGACACCACGGCCCGTAGGGGAGGCTTGAGAGTGCTGAAAAGGTGTTTCTCGCTGATCAACG
This sequence comes from Bryobacteraceae bacterium, assembly GCA_965277435.1. GTDB lineage: Bacteria > Acidobacteriota > Terriglobia > Bryobacterales > Bryobacteraceae > Bog-105. The sequence continues at coordinate 2,508,008 of OZ255821.1, forward strand.
CCGATAAACCTCAGATGGCTAATCGGCCACCCTGGGGGATGGAAACTGGTATGGCGAGGATGGGGAACGGGGCGCTGACGCTTCCCGCTCAGATGCGGTGTTTCGTTGACAGATTTTGACCGTCAGGCATGGTGTTGCAATCGTCGGGTAATTTTCAAGACTAACGCTGGCTGGCTTCGTTTCTGAATACGCGGCGATTGAATTCGACCGATTGGCGGCGGGGGACGCTTAGCGATTGCCATTCTGCGTGGTTGAAGTGTTTGGCGAGAAGTACAATTTGTCCGCAATGGTAGGAGTAATGGGCGATCTGCCTGTTGATGGCCTGCATGACGGAATGGGCTTCGCCGCGAATCGTCACGGTCCGTTCCAGGTCCTGTTCCGAAAGCGGCTCCAGCGCATCGAACAGACGCTGCCAGCCGTCGTTCCAAACTGCCAGGACGGTTTCGCGGCTGGCGGGAGGATCGACAAATTCGGTGTCCCGGTTGCGATCTGGTTTCTCTCCGTCGCTCGTCAGGAAATCTATCCAGCGCGATCGCATGTTGCCCGCCATGTGCTTCACCGTAGTGGCTATCGAATTCATCTCGGGGTCTAATACCGCGAGCAGTTGCTCGTCCGTCACTTGCGCGATCGCTCGCTCGGCCAGGTTTTTGTAGTAGCGGAAAAGCGTGAGTGAATCTTCCAGATAGGAAGTTGTGAAGAGAAGCGCCATACTTCTTATTTTTACGCTGGTTGACGTAGGAAAGTCTTAGTAGTAAGCTTTTCCTAGATGCCAGCGAAGACACACCCGCCGCGACCGACCGATGCCGAACTCGAGATCCTGGCGGTGCTGTGGAACACCGGCCCGGCTACGGTGCGGCAGGTCCATGAACGGATCAATCAGCGACGCATCGCGCAGTACAGCACTGTTTTGAAATTCATGCAGATCATGGCGGACAAAGGACTGCTGGTGCGTGACGAGGAGCAGCGCGCACACATTTATAAAGCGGCGCGGCCGCGTGAGTGGACGCAACAACAAATGGCCGGCCATCTACTGGACCGTGCGTTTAGCGGTTCGGCCCGGGCGCTGCTGCTGGGCGCGCTTTCCGCCAGGAAGACCACCAAATCGGAACTGGCTGAACTGCGCAAATTGCTGGATGAGTACAGCAAGGGGGCGAAATGAGGCTGCTTGAAGTTGTGGTCAGAACACCGCTGTCGGACGCCCTCGGCTGGACGCTGTTCCACTCGCTCTGGGAAGGCATCGTCATTGCAGCTGTGTTTGCGGCCTTAATGGCATTGGTTCGCTCGCCGCGTATCCGCTATTTGGCGGGGTGTTTCGCCTTACTCACGATGGTAGGAAGCTTCGTGATCACTCTGCTCCTCTTTTTGCCCGACACTAACGACGGTGCGAAAACTTTGATAGGTACGCAGTTTGCACCTTGGAAAGGGCTAGCCGGATCGAACGGGAGTGCTGAACGCTTTCCGGATCTGGTCACGTTCATCCCCTGGCTCGGTCCGCTGTGGCTATTGGGTGTGTGCATCTTCTACTTGCGCTCTGCCGCGGGATGGCTGTCCTTGTATAAATTGCGGCGCAGGGGTGTCTGCCCGGCAGCGGACTCCTGGCAGCTCAGGCTAGCCTGTTTGGCAGCCGAGCTCAAAGTCTCGCGACCCGTAGTGCTGCTCGAATCGCTGCTCGCCGATACGCCGTTGGTGATGGGGCATTTTCGACCGGTGGTGCTGGTGCCGCTGGGATTTCTGGCTGGCTTGCCACCCGATCAGGTCGAGATCATTCTGCTGCACGAGCTGGCGCATATCAGCCGCTCGGACTTTCTGCTGAACGTATGCCAGCGACTGGTGGAGGGTCTGCTTTTTTATCATCCGGCGGTGTGGTGGATCTCGAAGGTGCTTCGCGTTGAACGGGAAAACTGTTGCGACGACAAAGTAGTGGCGTTGCGAGGCGACGCTTACGGTTATGCGATGGCGCTGACAGCACTCGAACACAATCGATTGGAACAACAATGGCCAGCGCATGAACCGGCCTTGGCTGCTACTGGAGGAAATCTGATGAAACGCGTGAAACGTTTACTCTATCCGGGAGGTTCCGGAGGGATCTGGACACCCGTTCTCGCTGCCGTAATTTTGTTGGCCGGGGCTGCCCTGACACTGGCGGCCTGGCACGTGAATCCGCACCCAGGCGCCACGTCGAAACAGGTGGATCAGAAAGCAGGGGACCCCTGGCAGAGGTGGCTCAACGAGGATGTGGTCTACATTATTTTGGAGGAAGAGAAGGAAGCCTTCGAACGCCTCACGACAGATGAGGAACGCCAGCAGTTCGTCGAGCAGTTCTGGGAGCGCCGCAATCCCTCGCCGGGCAGTGCGGCGAACGAATTCAAGCAAGAGTATTATCGGCGCGTTGCTTACGCCAATCAACACTATGCGGTGGGTGAGCCCATTAACAAAGCCGGGTGGCAGACCGCGCGCGGCCGCATCTATATTCTGTTCGGGCCGCCGGATGAGATCGACTCGCATCCGATTGGCGATCCGACTGGCGTCCCGTTTGAAGATTGGCTTTACTTACACCTCGCACATTCAGATCAGCCCACGCCTTTCCACTTTGTGGATCCAGGGCGAACACAAGAGTATGAGCTGGTGACGGGGGCGACACACGGCAGTTAGGGCCGATTAGCGGCGGGTGTTGTAGTTTTGCAGCCACCAGCCGTCTCCGGTGGTGGGGAAGAGGGGAGCATCGGTGCGGCGGAAGAAGGCCGTTGTGTCGACGAGTTCTTCGAAGCGCCACATGGCATCGGCTTTCAGAAATTCGAGTTGGTTGTGGATGGTAGGGATCTGGGTGTCGTCGAGAACGAGAAGGCCGCTGGTCGAGATGTGCGGATAGAAGTAGAAATATTCGAGATCGGGGAAGGGATAGCCGTGAGGTCCGTCGATGAGAGCGAATTGAATCGGCTGGTGGAACGAGTGGCGGGGCAGGGTGAGCTGTGTGGGCCCTTCGACGATGGTGACGTTTTCGGAACGGAAGAGCGGGGAATGGCGGACGTTTTCCAGGCTGCCGGAGCCGCTGTCGACAGTGAACGCGGTGTGCTGTTGAGAGAGATGCGAAAGGACCAGAGTGCTCGCGCCGGAGCCGGTTTCGACGGAGTGTTCGATGGGTCTGAGAGATTGAGCGTGGCGGATCAGCGCGCGGAGGGCGGTTGGCGAGAACGTTCCAGAGCCGTGCAGACCGGCAGCGGAGTTCACGATCTCGTCGAGAAGGGCTGAGAGCATTTTTTGAATTTAGCGCAGGGGGGTTTGCATATACAAAGTCGGACGCCAATGGACATGTGGCGCACATGTTTGTATGCTGGATACATGGCGAAGATGGTGCAAATCAGAGGTGTGCCGGAACAGTTGCACAACAAGTTAAAGGCTCGCGCGGCTAGTGAGGGAATGAGTCTTTCGGATTTTTTAAAGAGGGAATTGGAGCGCAGCGCGGAACGTCCCACGATGCGTGAGTGGTTAGAGTCCACGAAAAGCGCAAAACCGATTCGTACAAAGCAGACTGCGGCGCAAATTGTGCGGGCACTGCGAGACGAGCGGTGATTGTACTGGATGCCTCCATAGTTGTCGAGCTACTTACAGACGGCAGCCTGGCCGACGTAGTTAGGGATGCCATTGGAGGACGGAGTGAGGCCTTTATCGTTCCTCATCTCGTGGACGTGGAGGTGATCAGCGCACTTCGAAAGCTGGCTTTGCTGCATCGCCTCGACGAGCATCGAAGGAAGGAGTATCTTGGCGGACTTGCGGCGCTGCCTGCCCAGCGTTTCGCGCACACGCCGCTCCTCGGGCGAATGTGGGAACTGCGGACAAATTTCACGGCTTACGATGCTGCGTACATTGCATTGGCGGAAGCAACAGACTCGATTCTGTACACGAGTGATGAGAAACTATGCAAGGGCCATCGTGCTCGCGTTGTTCTATTCAGGCACTGAAGTTACGAAAAGTTGGGATGGAATTTCCTGGCTAATGCATCGGCCTTGTCTACATTGAGCTTTGCGGATTTCTTTTTGGGATCGCGGCGCAGTTCGTTTTGCAGGTGGAGATGGTGTTGTTCGACATAGTATTTGAGGTGATTCCACTCGTCGTTGCCTGCCTGGTATTCGGCGTCGTCCAGATCGAGGCGCAACAAGAGCTGCGATTTCAGGGGATCATGGGCGAATCGGGCAACGGCTTTCTTCAAGATGTCGCGCTCGTCCGGGGTCGGTTTGAAGAGAGACATCGTGGCTGCTGTTGATGGTATCAGCTAATGCAACACGACGAGGTAGATGGCCATGGCGAGGCCGACTGCCGCGAGCAGCAGCCCGAGAATCACAGCGTCTACTGAAATGCGGCCGGGCGTCCAGGTTCCCGAACTTAGCTGATGGACTAGTTGCACGTGGCGCACAACAGCGGCGATGTTGACGACTACGCCAAGCGCCACGAGCACGACTCCGGACCATACGGAAAGACTCATAGTAGGAGCGGGAAGCTGGGACTTGCCTGCGCTGAGCTCGCGGAGGAAGAGGCCGAAGCGGCTCACGGCAAACCCGATGCCCACCAGGCCTAGTCCCGTGCGGAGCCATGCCAGAAGGGTTCTCTCGGCCGCGAAATAAATGCGGGGATCCTGTTCCGCCGGTTTGTCCATAGGCGAATTGTAGCGGGCGCGGAAGGCGGCGACATGCATCGAATGCCGATGGCAGCCTGCGCGGAAACCCGTTTACTTGTGCCAGTATGGTGCGGAGTGGCATGCCTCACCTGAATGTAGGTAATGGGAAGCAGAGCAGCGCGTTGCCGTCGCCTGATTTCCGAAAGCTTTTCGAGGCCGTTCCAAGCGCGTGTCTGGTGTTACTGCCGGATGACCCAGTGTTCACGATCGTAGGAGCGAGCAAGGCATACCTGATCGCTGCGGGAACACAGCGCGAGGAGATTCTGGGCCGGGGTGTTTTCGAGATACTTTCTGACAACCAGACGGCGGCGAACGGGCTGGAGAGTTTGTGTGCATCCCTGCGGCGTGCGGTGACCACCGGGACGCCCGACCGGATGACCAGGCCGATATTGGGCGAACAGGGCCAAGTCGAGTATTTACTACACGTAGTGCAAGATGCGACCGGCGCACAGGCTTTCGAGCGGCGGTTGCAAACGAGTGAAAAGCGGTTTCGGCAGCTAGCCGAGACCAGCGGATTCGGCTTGATGGTGGCCGATGACGAAGGTGGAATTTCGTATCTGAACCCCGCCTTGACGGAGTTGCTTGGGTACAGCATGGAGGAAGTCGCGGCAGGGCTTGTGCGCTGGGACGAGATCAGTCCACCCGAGGCCAGAGACAGGGATATAGCAGCCTGGCAGGAAGTAATCGCAACGGGTAAATGTGCGCCTTTTGAAAAGGTATTTATCGCCCGTGATGGAAGGCGCGTGCCGATCCTGATTGGAGCATCTATGCTCGAACCGGTTGACGGGCGCAGGGAAGTGGCCGCCTTCGTTTTAGATCTGACAGAGCGTAAGCAGAGCGAGCAAGACGCATTTCTGGTGCGGCTGGACGATGCGACGCGACCGTTGGTGGATCCGGATGACATTGTGCAGACGACCGCCCGGTTGCTAGGCGAGTATCTCGGAGCCGACCGCTGCGTCTACTGCACGTTCGAACCGGATCAAGAGACGTTTGAGTTGAGAACGTATTACGCGAAGCCCGGGATACGGAGCCTGGCGGGGCGTTATACGCTCTCTCAGTTCGGCGCACTGGCCGAACGGCGGCTGCAGAGCGATTTGCCTTTGGTAGTGGACGACACGGAAAACGAGGGAGCCGGACGAGCGGCTTACCGCCGGGCTGGGATTGGCGCACAGCTATCGGTGCCCCTGCACAAAACCGGGCGGCTGGTGGCGGTGATCGGCGCGTATCAGCAGGCGCCACGGAAGTGGCGGCCGGAGAATATAGAACTTGTGCGGCTGGTGGCAAATCGCTGCTGGGAGGCGATGCAGCGAGCGGAGATCACGCGCGAACTGGAAGAGAGCGAACGACGGCGGCGATTGTCTCAGCGAGCGGGACGGATTGGCAGTTTTGAGTGGCTAATGACGAGCGGCAGGGTTGTCTGGACGCCGGAACTGGAGGCGCTCTATGGATTGCCGGAAGGGACCTTTGGGGAAACGCTGGAGGAGTGGCGCCGGCGAGTGATCGAAGAAGATGCCAGGGCGGTTCTGGAGGGCATCGAAAACTCCGTCGCTCGACGGCAAACGGAGTACGCTTACGAGTTTCGGGCGGTGATGCCGGACGCTACGCTGCGCTGGATGCGCGGCCAGGCGCAATTCTCGTACGGCGTAACGGGGGTGCCCGAGCGGATGATTGGCGTGAATATCGACATCGACGATCAGAAACGGGCCGGGGCGCATCTGCTACAGCAATGGCATCAATTCGACACGGCACTATCGAACACGCCGGACCTGATCTTCACGTTTGACCTGCACGGGCGTTTTACTTATGCGAATCGGGCGCTGCTTTCGCTATGGCAGAAGCCGCTCGAAGAGGCACTCGGGAAGAACTTCTGGGATCTCGGGTACCCGCCAGAGCTTGCCGACCGGTTGCACCGGCAGATTGAGCGGGTAATCGACACCAGGCAACCGGTGCGCGATAACACGCCGTATACCGGAGCGGACGGTGAAGCACGTCACTACGAGTACATCTTTGTGCCAGTGCTGGACGTCGACGGCCAGGTCACGGGGGTAGCTGGATCGACCCGTGACGTGACTGAGCGAAATCTAGCGGAGGAGTTAGTCGAAGAGGACCGGCGGCGCTGGCGTGAGCTGCTGTTGCAGACCCCGGCAGCGGTGGCGGTGTTGCGAGGGCCGGAGCACCGGTACGAATCGGCGAACAGCGATTACCTGCGGCTGGTGGGGCGGACAGCGGAAAGCGTCCTGGGGAAAACGGTGCGGGAGGCGGTGCCGGAGATTATTGCGCAGGGCTACGCCAGTATGTTCGACCGAGTGTACGAGACGGGAGAGCCGCATGTGGAGCACGAGGCAGCAGTGCTGCTGGGAGAGGGGGTTCCACAGCAGGTCTACCTGAACTTTGTTTGCCTGCCGACACGAGGCAGCGACGGACAGATCGACGGCACGCTAGTTCATGCGACCGATGTGACCGCGTTGGTAAAAGCGCGGCAAAGGGTGGAGGAAAGCGAAGAGAGATATCGTTTCCTGGCGGAGTCGATGCCGCAGATGGTGTGGACGGCGACGGCCGATGGAGCACTCGATTATGTGAGTACGCAGGCGGCCAATTACTTCGGTTCGAATGCCAGTGCGCTGGTGGGTGCGGGCTGGCTGGCAGGCGTGCATCCAGATGATCGGGGCCAAGTGGTGAAGCGCTGGCAGCATTCGATTGCCACCAGGGAGCCGTATGAGACGGAGTTCCGGCTGCGCCGCGCGGAAGATGGGGCGTGGCGTTGGTTTCTGGTGCGTGCGGTCTCGATGCCTTCGCCGGACAGCACGTGGGTGGGAACGTGTACCGATATCCACGACCAGAAACAAAGCCAGGCGGCGCTGCGGCGAGCGAACCGCGAACTGGAAGAGTTCGCCTATGTATCGAGTCACGATCTGCAAGAGCCGCTGCGCATGGTGAACATCTACACGCAGTTGATTTTGAAACAAGTCAGTGGGATCAACGCTGTCGTAATGGATGAGAACCTGACGCAGTATGCAGCGTTTGTGCGGCAGGGTGTGAAGCGCATGCAGGCTCTCATCGACGACCTGCTCAAGTTTTCGCGTACGGTACATGCGGAAGAACAGCCGATCGGTACGGCGGATCTTTCGGTTGCTTTGAGCGAGGCGGTGTCGATATTGAAGAACCGGATCGAGGAGAGCGGCGCGATTCTCCGGGTAGAGCCGTTGCCCAACGCGGGCGGCGATACAGCGCAGGTGGCGCACGTGTTTCAGAATCTTCTTTCAAACTCGCTGAAGTATAGAAAGAAAGGGATGCGACTGGAGATTGAGATCTTCGCCGAGCAACAGGGCGAAGAATGGATCGTTGCGGTGCAGGACAACGGTATCGGATTTGAGCCACAGTATGGCGAACGAATTTTCGGGTTGTTCAAGAGGCTGCACAAGGACGAGTATCCGGGCACGGGTTTGGGCTTGGCGATTTGTCAGCGGATTGTGGAGCGATATGGGGGACGGATCTGGGCGGAAGGCCGGACGGGTGAGGGAGCGACGTTTCGGTTCTCGCTACCACGAGTAGGGTAGCGGTAACGCGCTGACCATGGAAGACACCGAGCAAGAGGACCGGACTCATCGCTTCGGCGTCTTTGAACTGGATCCCGGCACAGGGCAGCTGCGAAAGCATGGAGTGAGACTCAAGCTCCAGCAGCAACCGTTGCAACTACTCGGCATCCTGCCGGAACATGCGGGCCACGTGGTCACGCGCGAGGAGATACAGAAGAAGCTGTGGCCGGAAGACACGTATGTTGATTTCGATAATGCAATTAACGGTTCGATACGAAAGCTGCGGGAGGTGCTTAGCGACAGCGCTGATACGCCGCGCTTTATTGAGACACTTTCGCGGCGCGGCTACCGCTTCATAGCGCCTGTTTCCTCAGCGCCGGCTACACCCATTACGACTGCAGCAAATTCCTCAACGACGAGCCGCCGGAACTGGTGGTGGGCTGCGGCCGCAACGGCCTTCTCCGTGGCGCTTGGCATTGGGCTGGGCCTTTGGTTTGCCAGGTCGAGGCCGAACACTGAGGAGGCTAATGCGCTGTTGAGCGCCGCACCTTTTACAAGCTATCCCGGATTCGAGGTTTGCCGGATTTCTCACCGGAAGGAACAAGAGTTGCTTTCTCGTGGCAACAGCCGGGGGCCGAGTACCCGGATGTTTATCTGAAACTACTGGGTACCGGCAACCCGGTGCGGTTGAGCAGCGCCGGCGGTATCGGGGCAGCCTGGTCGCCCGATGGAAGGTTTGTGGCGTACCTGCGGCCGGTCGATTCGTGGCATGCAGCGGTGGTGGTGATTCCCGCAATAGGCGGCCAGGAGCGGGAAGTCACGCGGATCACTTTTGCATCTAGTCTGATTGTTCATCGCTACGGCTGGGCTATCCCGGCGCCCTTTCTCGCCTGGTCACCGGATGCCAAATGGCTTCTGACGCTCGATCAGCAAGCACCGGGGAAATCGGAACCACACGCCATCATTCGAGTTTCGGTGGAAACGGGAGAGAAACGGGTTTTGACTTCGCCCTCGGGCGGGAACTTAGGCGATGGCGGCCTGGCGGTTACGCGAGATGGCAAGAGGCTGGCCTTTACGCAGCATTCAGGATTGTGGGCCAGAGACATCTATGTGACGCCGCTTTCGGGTGACATGCTGTTCAGCAGGAAACCCGAAAGAATCACTTTCGACAATAAGGCCATCGCCGGTATCGCGTGGACCGGAGACGGGAAGTCGTTAGTTTTCGCATCGCCGCGCAACGGAAGACCTGAGCTTTGGAAGATCGCGGCCGAGCGAGGAAGCCATCCGGTGCGGCTGAATTTGACAGACGATGAAGTGACCGATATCGCCATCTCGCGGGATGGAAAGCGCCTGGTGTATTCGCGCCAGATCCAAGATCAGAATATCTGGCGCGCTTCGCTGAACGGCCAACGCCTCGGTGCATCGAGCAGCTTCATTGCGTCGACCAGGCGAGACACGCAAGCGCATTATTCACCGGATGGAAAGCGCATCGTCTTCGAGTCGAATCGTTCCGGCAACGAGGAGATCTGGATGTGCAGGGCCGATGGCTCACATCCGGTTCAATTGACGTATTTTGGAAACGCCTGGGCAGGTTCACCTAAGTGGTCGCCGGATGGAGCGAATATCGCGTTCGATTCCAATGCGGCAGGAAATTGGGACGTTTACGTGGTTGGTGCCGGCGGAGGCAAGCCGAAGCGCATGACGAACGATGGAGCCGACTATAGCTGGCCGAGCTGGTCGCGAGACGGGAAATGGATTTACTATTTCTCGGACCGGGGCAAGGAGGCGCACATTTGGAAGATGCCGGCGGGCGGCGGCCCAGGAATGCAAGTCACGCGGAACGGTGGTCTCCGGTCGAACGAATCGGTCGACGGTCAGGATCTTTACTATACGAATGAACAAGGATTATGGAAGGTACCGGTGGCGGGCGGAAGGGAAGTAGAGATCGGGTCATCGTACATGTTTGTTCCCGCGCAGAATGGAATCTACTACGCGCCCGGGAGCCCGCGTTCAGTGCGTTCTAATTTCCCGATCAACTTTTTGGATTGCAAAACGCAACGGACCCGAACCATCGGTGTTCTGCCGGGGCCGCTCGGATGGGATATCGACGTGTCGCCTGACGGGCGCTGGATGATCTATGGAAAGTTTGGACGGGAAGGCAGTGAACTGATGCTGGTCGAGAAATTCTTCTGAAGAAATGCCGGATGAGAGAATCGAAAGGCAAATGAAGAGACTGATTTTAACGGCTTCGACACTGCTGCTGCTGGCGAGCGGTGCGGCGGTTTATGGACAGACGAATTGGGCGTTAACGAAAACGTTCGAGATCGGAGGCGCAGGCGGGTGGGACTACCTGACGGTGGATGCGCGAGCGCACCGGCTGTATGTGCCGCGCAGCACACACACGATGGTGATCGACTCGGAATCGGGCAAGGTGGTCGCAGATATTCCGGGGCAGAAGATTGCGCATGGCGTAGCGATCGTGCCGGAGGCGGGGCGCGGTTTCATCAGTGACGGTGGGGGCGCAGTAGTCGTTTTCGATCTGAAGACCAATGCCGTGCTGGGTAAGCTGGCGGCGAAGGCGGATGCGGACGGCATTATTTTCGACCGAGCAAGCGGGCGGGTGCTGGTGGTATCGGGAGACGAAGGCGCCCTGATGACGTTCAAGCCGGATATCGATCCGACCAATGGGAAGATCGAGGCGATTGATCTGGGTGGAAAGCCGGAGTTTCTGTCTTCCGACGGAGCGGGTAAAGTTTTTATCAATCTGGAGGACAAGGACCTGGTAGCGGTGGTTGATATGGCAGCGCGAAAAGTGGTGGCACGCTGGCCGGTGGCCCCGGGTGGTTCGCCGGTCGGCATGACCATTGACGCCAAAAAAGGACGGCTGTTTATCGGGTGCCGGAAGCCGCAAAAGATGATCGTGATGAGTACGACGGATGGCAAGGTGTTGGCCGATCTGCCGATCGGGGCGGGTGTGGATGCGACGAAGCTCGATGGAACTGAGGCGTTCGCGAGCTGCGGCGACGGGACGCTGACGGTGGTGCGCGAGACGTCGAATGGAAAATTTGAAATTGTCCAGACGGTAAAGACGATGCAAGGTGCGAGAACGATGGGCGTGGACCCGGAGACGCACAAGATTTATTTGCCTACGGCGGAGTTTGAGCCGCGTAAACCTGGAGCAACCGGGAGACCAGTGGCAAAGGCGGGCACATTCAAGGTTGTGGTGGTGGGTCGCGGCTGATTTAATTCTGCGCGCATTTGGGTGGCTTGTTCCGGCAGAAATTTCAGCATGCCGAACGATACGAATCGCCAGGTGTCGAGATTCCAATTGGTGCTCATGATACCGGCGCGGGCGTGTGCGGAGGAATGGAGAAGCACGTGGCCGATTTCGTGCGCCATCGCGTAAGCCAGGATTGTGTACTGAGGAATACCGAGCGAGATGGCCTGCGCTTTTATGGGGTCGTAGAGGATCTCGACATTCACGCCTGACCGGGCAAAGGGAAGAGCAAAACCCAGTGCGCCAGGAGAAGTAAGGGGCGCATTCCGCATCAACCGTAGCACGAGACATGGCCTGGAATCCAACTGGGTAGGCGCGAGATTGTTCTGATCAAACAAATGCGCTTCTGTTGAATCGGCGGGCGGCTGTAGCCAGGTGGTGGCTATGCCGGCGGCTTGGAAAATTCTCCCGGCCTGTACGGCTGCATGATCGAGCGTTTTGGGTGATGCGTCCGCCAGGTTGTAGAGATGGATGCAGAGTGACGGATCGGCCGGCAAGAGGCCCGTGAAGACAAAAAGGATTGCGAATAATGAGATGCAACATGAGCCAGGCATGACGTGACCTCCTTAGGCCGTCATGAGCCTGGCTCAAGTCACATCCGGTCTCCATATTCTTTTTCTTGTTTAAAGTGTTTTCTGTTCTGTCGGCGGAAGTGGTTGCAAGGGTTCAGGATCGCGCGGAAACTGTTCTGCCGCAGCCGAGCGTTCGAGACGTTACGCGGAGCGATTTTTTTGCCGTTCAACAGGCGAAAGGATTATGATCTTGCTAACCCGCCATGCCGGATGTCGAGGAACGGAGCATCGAGGAACGGAGACCGCCATTTAAGTTTGGCGTCTTTGAATTGAATACGCAGGCTGGAGAACTGCTGAAGCGCGGCATCCGGCTGCAGCTACAGCAGCAACCTTTGCGGGTGCTTAGCATTTTGCTCGAACGGGCAGGCGAGGTGGTGACGCGTGACGAGATTCAGAAGAGGCTGTGGCCGGAAGAGACGTACCTTGATTTCGACAATGCGATTAACAGCGCGATTCGAAAGCTGCGCGATGCTCTGGGAGAGACTGCGGGCAGCCCGCGTTTTATTGAGACACTATCGCGGCGCGGATACCGGTTTATTGCGCCCGTTTCCTATTCGGGGCTAGAACATGCGCCTGTGTTGCCGGAGCCGGCGACGACTCAGGCAACTTCGCCACGCTGGTGGCCGCTTGCATTGGCCGCGGTGGCGATGGCGGCAGTTGGTTCCGGGCTCTGGTTTGCAAACTGGAAGCAGCAGAGTGTGGGCGGTTTACTGACGGCGGTGCCGCTAACCAGTTATCCGGGATTCGAAGCTCTTCCGAGTTTTTCGCCGGATGGGACGAGAGTCGCTTTCACTGGGCAGCCACCAGGAAGCACCAGGCCGGATGTGTACGTGAAGCTGCTCGGTCCCGGCGAGCCGGTTCGCTTAAGCAGTGGAGGCGGGTTTGGGCCGGCCTGGTCGCGCGATGGTCGTTTCCTCGCTTACTTACGTCCAATCGACGAACTGCATGCCGCCGTAATTATGATTCCGGCGATGGGTGGACAGGAACGGGAATTGACACGCATCGCGTTCATGACAAATGGGGTAACCGACCGCGATCTATGGCGGCTTCCAGCGCCGTTCCTGGCCTGGTCGCCTGATGGCAAATGGCTGCTCACGATTGATCAGCGCGGAACCGGATATTCTGCGCCACACGCGACGATCCGAGTCTCGGTCGAAAGCGGTGAAAAGCAAAATCTGCTGGCACCGCCCCCGGGGAAAGGCGGGGATGGAGGGGATGGAGCGCTAGCGATCGCACCGGACGGCAAAACGCTTGCTTTTACCCGGAATTCCAGCTTGTGGATCAGAGACATCTATGTAGTCGCGGTGGCGGCGGATCTACGGCCGGCGGGCGAGCCGAGGCGAGTGACGTTCGACAACAAGAGGATCGGCGGTCTTGCCTGGACCAGCGACGGGCAGCACCTGGTCTTCTCTTCCTCACGCGGCGGACGAGCGGCTTTGTGGGAGGTCGCGACCGAGCCAGGAAGTAAACCGGTGCGATTAGGGTTGGCGGGCGAGGAACCCAGCGGCGACCTAGCCATTTCATCGGACGGAAGACAGTTAGTGTACGCGCATTCCGTGGATGATGAAAATATTTGGCGTGCTTCTCTAAAAGGCGATCGTGTCGATGGTCCGGGTAATTTCATCTCTTCGACTAGGCGCGACACGCAGCCGCAGTATTCGCCGGACGGCCAGCGTATCGCATTTGAATCGGATCGATCGGGCGCTGAGGAAGTCTGGATTTGTCAGGCGGATGGATCGAATCCAGTTCAGTTGACTTACTCCCAGAATGCGTGGGCAGGAACTCCACGCTGGTCTCCCGATGGGGAAAAAATCGCATTTGACGCCGATACCGCCGGGAACTGGGACGTTTATGTAGTGAGTGCGCGAGGCGGTAAACCAATCCGGCTGACGGGCGATGGAGCGGAAGAAAGCTGGCCGAGCTGGTCGGGCGATGGGAAATGGATCTATTACTTCTCTACTCGCGGCAGCCACGGCCAAATATGGAAGATGCCGGCCACCGGGGGACCCGAAAAGCAGGTGACCAAGCATGATGGTTTCTGGGCAGTTGAATCGGCGGATGGGAGCGCGCTTTATTATGCAACGGAAAATGCATTGCGGCGCACGTACCTGCGGGATGGAGACGATGCCCAGATCGTGAATAGGGCACATGAATTGACGTTTGCTGCCGTCGCAAAAGGGTTGTATTTCATTGAGGATGTACCGGCCGATGCGCTTAAGCTCGAGTTCTTTGATTTCAAGACCGAAAAAATTAAAGACTTGGGCGCGCTCCCCGGGCCGTTGGGCTTTGGAATGAGCGTGTCTCCGGACGGGCAGTCGCTGCTCTATGGGAAGCACGACCGGCAAGGCAGTGATTTAATGCTGATTGAGAATTTCCGGTAAGAACATCAATCGTGACGGAGGGCGCGGATGGGGTCGATTTTGGCGGCGCGCTGGGCGGGCAAAAGTGCAGCGGCGAGAGCGACGGCGGTCAGGATGGCGACGGCTGAGGCGAGTGGGGCGGCGTCGGTCGGAGTGAGGCCGAAGAGCAGGCTCTGAATCAGGCGGTTTCCCGCGAAGGCGAGCATCAAGCCGACGGCAATGCCGATCGCGAGCATTTGCAAGTTTTCGGTAAGGACGAGCCAGACGATATTGCTGCGGGCCGCGCCCAGAGCCATGCGGAGACCGATCTCACTGGTGCGCTGAGCGACTCCGTAGGAGAGGACGCCATAGATACCAACAGCGCAGAGGGCCAGAGCGAGCGCGCCGAAAAGAGTGGAGAGAACGGCCAGGAAGCGCTGCTGGATGAGAGTGGATTCGACCTGCTGGTTCATGGTGACGAGATGATCGAAGGGCAGGCGCGGGTTGATCTGGCGGAAGGTGGCGCGGAGAGTGTTAGCAAGACGGTTTGGATCAACCGTCGTGCGTATCATTAAGGTAGCTTGGTGAGCTGGCTCGGGTTGCTGGAAGAATGGCGTAAACATAAGGTCCGGCTGATCGGGATAAACGGAAAAGTATCTGATGTCTTTCAGGACGCCGACGACTTCGAGCGGCTTGGCCGATTGGCCGGCAGCAGTGAAGTAGCGACCGATAGGATTTTGCTTTCCGAAAAGATGATGCGCGGCGGAGACGCTGAGGATGGCCACGTGGGAAGCGTGTTCATTGTCGGCGGCGGTGAAGTCGCGGCCGCTGAGAAGGTGCATTTCGGTCGAGTGAAAGAAGCGAGGGCCTACGGCATTGGTGACGATCCATAGATTAGCGGGATCTTCGCCGCGTTTGGGTTGATAACCAGGGACGACGATACGGGTCAGACTGACCGACGGGCTGAGGACGGAATGCGCCATGAGAGTGGTGGAACGAATGCCGGGCAGATGGTTCAGGCGTTCTAGAAGGGTGCGATATAGTTCGACCGCGATCGGGCCATCGTAGCCGGCGAGCGAGGCGTCGGTGTTGACGAGAATTGTGTTGTTGCGGGCGAAGCCGAGGTCGACATGATCGAGATTGCGGAAGGTGGCGACAAAGAGAGCTGCGCCGATGAGTAGGGCCAGCGAGAGAGACACCTGGCCGACCACGAGCAACTTACGGAGGGAGAAGCGGGCGTTGAGACGGCTGGTAATCAGGCCTTTGAGGGTGGCGGTGAGGTCGAAGCCGCGGCTGGCGCGGAGGGCTGGGACGATGCCGAAGAGGAGCGCGGTCAACAGGCAGAGGGCCGCCGTGAAGGCGAGAACGCGGGGATTCCAGGTAGAACGGAGAGCGGGCGCGGCGTCCTGGCTATAGAGGAGAGCGATGATGCCGCGCTGGGTCCAGTAGCCGATGGGCAGGGCGGCGACGCCGCCGGCGAAAGCGAGGAGCAGGCTTTCGGTAAAAAGCTGGCGGGTGAGGCGGAAGCGGCTGCAACCGAGGCTGAGGCGGATGGCGATTTCGCGCCGGCGCACCTGGGCACGGGCGAGCAGGAGGTTGGCGATGTTGGCGCAGGCGATCAGCAGGACGAGGCCGACAACGCACATGAGAACGGTTAAAGGTTTCGAAAATTTTTCCGTCAGCGTAAGGTCCTGACCGGCGGGTTGGAGCTCCATCGAGAGTTTCTGGTAGACGGCGCGCTCGCTGGGGTCGCTGCTGAATTCGGGATCGTTATTGAGGGATTGGCGGAAAAGTTGCGTCAGCTGGACGGCTACTTGTTTCGGCGAAGTTCCGGGAGGGATACGAATGATGACGCGACCGGAGTTGTCGCCGGGTTTAGGGCGCTCGGAGGAGACATGCTTACTGTAGACTTCGGGCTTGGTGGCGCTTGGCAGGAGAAGTGAGGCCGGTTCGGAACTGGAAAGGCCGTAGAACTCGGGAGGCGTAATACCAACTACGGTGAACGGGACGTTGTTGACGAGGATCTGAGTGCCGAGCGCTTCGGGGTCGCCCGCGAAACGCTGCTGCCAATAGGAAAAACTGAGAACGGCGACGCGTGCGGCCTGGCGGTCGTCGTTCGAGTCGATGGTTCTGCCGAGCAGGGTGCGAACGCCGAGCAGAGAGAAATAGGTGGGGGAAACGAACTGGCCGGAGGTGAGGGCGGAGACCTGCTTGCTGGTGACGTTGAGCGAGCCTTCGGGGGAGTAGGTGACGATTCCCGCGACGCCTCGGGCGTGCTGCTGGAATTGGTCTACGTTTGCGTTAGTCAGACTTTGGGTGATGCTGAATTTTCCGATATTGACGCTCGAGGTGTTGACCGCGTAGATTTGCTCGGGGTGATCGACTGGCAGCATGCGTAGCAGGACGGCGTCGACAAGACCGAAGATGGCGGTATTTGCGCCGATACCGAGAGCGAGCGTCAGGATGACGACGGCAGCGAAGGACCGGGAGTGGCGCAGAGTGCGGAAGCCATAGGCGAGATCGCGGCCAGTATTTTCGAGGAGCGGGAGACCTTTGTGGTCGCGAACGGTTTCTTTGAGAGATTCGGCCGGGCCGAGCGCAAGGAGGGCGGCGCGACGCGCTTCGGCGGGGGACATGCCGGCGCGGAGATTGTCGTCGATGTGGAACTGGAGGGTGCTCGCGAGTTCGTCGGCGAAATCCCGATTCCAGCGATCTTTTTGGCTGAGAGCTAAGAAGCGGGAGAAGAAGCGGCGTAGAAAGCGCGGCATTAGTATTGGTATCCCATATGTAAGATATCACTTTTTCCGCCATAACAGGAAATGACTTTCTTATGATCGCGTCCTAAAACCGGGAGCAGCAGAGATACATGTCGAGAACGAGCACGGTCGCTGATCAATTAGTGGAGCGATTGATTGAGTGGGGAGTGGACACCATTTTTGGCTTTCCTGGCGATGGCATTAACGGAATTATGGAGGCGTTGCGCACGCATGAAAAGAGTCTGCGCTTTATTCAGGTGCGTCATGAGGAAGCGGCGGCCTTTGCTGCTTGTGGGTACGCCAAGTTCACGGGGCGTTTAGGTGTGTGCCTGGCAACGTCAGGGCCGGGCGGCATCCATCTGCTAAATGGTTTATACGATGCGAAGTGCGACGGCCAGCCGGTACTCGCTATTACGGGCCACACGTTTCACGATTTGATTGGAACGAATTATCAACAGGACGTGGATCTCGACAAGCTGTTCATGGACGTGGCGGCTTACAATCAACGCGTCATGGGGCCGGCTCATGTGGTGAATGTGGTGGACGAGGCTATCAAGACGTCGTTGACCCGGAGGACGGTTTCACACATTACGATTCCGAAAGACATTCAGGAGTTCACCAAGTCGGACAGCCAGCGGTCTTCGGCAAACATTGCCCAGCACAGCAGCGATTTGTTTGCGACCTCGTATCCGGTACCACCGGCGCGGTTATTGAAAGAGGCGGCGGAACTGATCAACAAAGGATCGCGAGTCGCGTTGCTGGTAGGACGAGGCTGTCTGCACGCCCGCGAAGAAGTGCTGCAACTGGCGGAAGCGGCTGGGGCTCCGGTGATCAAGGCGTTACTCGGAAAGGGCGTCATTCCGGATCGAAATCCTTATGCAACCGGCGGTATCGGACTGCTGGGAACGGCGCCTTCGCAGGATGCGCTGCAGGAGTGCGACACATTCATCATGGCCGGGACCAGCTTTCCTTATATGGAGTTTCTGCCCAAGCCGGGACAGGCAAAAAGTATTCAGATCGACATCGATGCGACGCGGATTGGGTTGCGGCATCCGGCTGACGTGGGTTTAGTAGGGGATTGCAAGAGCGTGCTTCAAGCCCTGCTGCCGCTGGTGGAGCACAAGAAGAACCGCAGCTTTCTCGAGAAATCGCAGAAGCGCATGGAGGCGTGGAACCAGTTGATGGAAGAGCGGGGCACGCGCATGGACATGCCGATGAAGCCGCAAGTGGTGACGTATCACTTGAACAAGCTGCTGGAATCGAACGCCATTGTGTCGTCCGATAGTGGAACCATTGCGACCTGGACGGCGCGCTATATCGAAATGCGCGACGAGATGCAGTTTTCGCTTTCCGGGTTGTTAGCCACCATGGCGAACGGTTTGCCGTACAGCGTTGGGGCGGCGGTGGCGTATCCAGGCAGGCAGGTGGTGTGCGTGGTGGGCGACGGCGGCTTAACGATGCTGATGGGCGAAATCGCCACGCTGGTGAAGTACAAGCTGCCCGTAAAAATCATCGTGATTAAAAACAATGTGCTTGGAGAAATCAAATGGGAGCAAATTGTGCAGGAAGCCAACCCATCATTCGGGGTCGATCTGGAGCCGATCGATTTCGCTGGAGTGGCGCGGGCTTGCGGGGCGGCCGGTTTCACCATCACTGATCCGAAAGAAGCAGAGAGCGTTTTGCGGCAAGCGTTAGCGCATCCCGGACCCGCGCTGATTGAAGCGGTGGTCGATCCGAACGAGCCGCCATTGCCGGGTAACATCACGGCCGAACAGGCGCTTCACTTCGCGGAGGCGCTTGGCAAGGGAGAGAAGGACCGGTGGAAGGTCATTAAGACAGTTCTCGAGGATAAAGTTCGGGAAGTAATTTAATGGCGATCGGAGACTCGGGGAGAATCGTCGAACGGGATCTTCGAGAGATTGATCTCCACGTGCGGGAGGGCCGCTTTCAGCGCTGGCTGGCGTTGATGGCCGGGATGTCGAGCGTGCTTGCCGGGCTAGAGGTGGGCTACGAGCATTACCGGGGCAGTTACAGCAGGCGAGTGATGTATACGCCGGTGATTCTGAGTGGAGCGCTAGCTGGAGCGGGCGTAGCGGGCTTTTTCAGCCGGCGCGCAGCACGCACCTGGCTGCGTGGGATATCGGCGATTACGTTGGGCGATGGTCTGCTGGGCTTCTATTTCCATGTGCGCGGAGTGAAGCGTAAGCCAGGAGGCTGGCAGTTGCCCATCGTCAACATGGTGATGGGACCGCCGATCTTCGCGCCGCTGCTCTTTGGAGTGAGTGCTTATCTGGGTCTGCTGGCATCGTTCTTACGGCGAGGCGACGACAGTGGTGGGCACATGCTGCCTCGAGCCGCGCACGAAAAGCACTGGGGCAAATCTCTGAGCGGTGAGTTTGAAGCGATCGGCTGGACGCAGGATGTCCGGGAAGGCCGGTTTCAAAAACAACTAGCAGTGGCGACTGCGATCTCGGCGTTCTTCAGTGGGTTTGAAGCCTGGTACTCGCATTACAAGAACAACTTTCGCTACAAGGCGCAATGGACGCCAGTAATTATTGCGCCGCTGCTGATGGCTGCCGGCTTTGGCGCGGTGAAGAGCAAACGCGTGGCGCACACGTGGCTTCCGGCGCTGTCAGCGGTGGCTGCCGTGGATGGCGCGGTGGGATTTTTTTACCATGCGCGCGGCGTGATGCGACGCCCCGGTGGATTGAAGAAACCGATTTACAACATTATCTATGGACCGCCTATTTTCGCGCCATTGCTGTTTGCGGCCAGCGGTTTTCTGGGGATTCTGGCGAGCCTGTTACGGCGAGAAAAAAGGGCATGAAGGAATCAAGTTTGAAAGCTGACCAACGCCCGCTGGACCGGGTCACGGGTAAACCGATAGGGCCGCTTGCCCAGCCCGGATATTACCCGAAGTTCAGCACGTTGGGGCAGCAAAAATTCTGGGATGCAAAGACGCGCGAGGTGATTCTGGACCGGGTTCACAACGTTCCTGAGATCCGATTCTTCACGCCTTTCGAAGCGAGCCTGCTGCAGGCGATCTGTGATCGCATTCTGCCGCAGGATGACCGGGACGAGGCGCATAAGATCCCGATCGTTCCGCAGATCGATAAACGTCTTTTTGAAGACTCTCACGATGGCTATCGGTATGACGACATGCCACCTGATCAGGAAGCGTTCCGGCTTGGCATAAAAGCGATTGAGCAAATGGCGGAGCAGGCGTATGGCCACGGCTTTTTAGATCTCGCGTTTCATGAACAGGAGAAACTCCTTCGTTCGCTGCATGATGGCAAGCCGGCTGGGGCGCAGGAGATCTGGCAGCGGATGGATGTCGGCCGCTTCTGGATGCTGCTGGTGTCCGATTGTGCGGACGCCTACTACTCGCATCCTTATGCCTGGGATGAAATCGGGTTTGGCGGCCCCGCGTATCCGCGAGCTTACATGCGCCTGGAACGCGGGGAAGCGGAGCCGTGGGAAGTGGAAGAGAAGCGGTATGAGTGGGAAGCTCCGGAAGGTTCGGTGTCGGCCAAGCATGAAGCAGTCTGCGGGAACACGGAGCATTTCGGATCGCCGGGACAGGGAGGCACGCATTGAAATCGCCTCTGCTGGGACAGTTTGACGCTCCGAACGGTAAACCGCACATGCTCGGCCCGATCCAAAAGATCGATACGCCGATGAAACGCTTCGGCGAAACGGACGAAGTGGATTACGTGATTGTGGGCGTAGGAGCAGGCGGAGGCGTGCTGTTGCAGCGGCTGGCGCGGGCGGGTTTTCGAGCGATCGGTTTTGATGCCGGTCCATTCTGGGATACGGAACGAGATTGGGTGAGCGACGAAAAAGGCGCGCACAATCTTTACTGGAACGATACGCGGGTAACCGGCGGGAAACACCCGCTGGCATTTGGCGCCAACAATAGCGGCAAAGGCGTGGGTGGGGGAACGGTTCACTGGGCTTCGTTTACGCCACGGCTGCACCCGTCCGACTTTCGCATTCACTCGCAGGATGGCGTGGGAGTAGACTGGCCAATTTCCTATTCCGATCTCAAGCCTTACTACGAATTGCTGGAACTGGAGCTGCCCGTTTCGGGTCCGTCCTACTACCCGTGGGGCGATCCGCATGGCTATCCGTATGGGCCGCATCCGATGGGCGGTGTCGGCGATGCTCTCATTCGCGGCTGTACAAAGTTGGGCATCGGTGTATCGGCAGGCGGTCCGGTGGCGATTCTAAACGGATCACGAGCAGATCGGCCGCACTGTATTTACCGCGGCTTTTGCATTCAGGGCTGCAAAGTGGGGGCAAAGGCGAGTACGTTGATCACGCATGTGCCGGATGCGATTAAACATGGTGCGGAGATCCGCGCTAACTCCATGGTGTTTCGCATCCATGTGGACCAGAACCGGCGTGCGAACGGGGTGAGTTACTACGACGCGGAGGGACGCGAGCGTTTTCAAAAAGCGAAGGCGGTGGTGGTAGCGGGATACGCGATCGAGACGCCGCGATTACTGCTCAATTCCGCCTGTCCGGGTTTCGAGCACGGGCTGGCGAACTCGAGCGATTGTGTGGGCCGCTACCTGATGGCGCAAGCAGGCAATGTGGTGGCCGGCCGCTTCAACGAACTGGTGCGAATGTACAAAGCGCCCCCGGCGCATGCGCTGTCTGAAGAGTTTTATGAGACCGATCCGAAACGGGACTTTGCGCGCGGTTTTGCGATTCAGACGGTGGGCCCTTTGCCCATCGCGTTCGCCAAGCAGATGGTGAGTTCCAAAGGATCGTGGGGATGGGGCTTGCGGCAGGTGATGATGGACTACAATCACTGGGCGGCGTTCGGCTTTCTCGGAGAAATTTTGCCGTGGGCGGACAACCGGGTCGAGATTGCGGAAGAGAAAGATCCATTCGGGATACCGGTCGCCAAAGTAAATTTCGACCTGTACGAAAACGATCAAAAGTTGATTGAGTTCGGCAAAAACAAAACGATGGAAGTGATGCGGGCGGCGGGCGCCAAGGAAGTTGTGCAGGAAGCACGGTACGCGCATCTGGTGGGGGCGGCGCGCATGGGCAGCGATCCGAAAACGTCTGTGGTTGACCAGTTCGGACGGACGCACGACATTGCGAACCTGTTCGTTTGCGACGGCAGCATCATGCCCACGCAAGGTTCGGCGAACCCTGGGTTGACCATCATGGCGCTGGCGGCACGGATCGGGGATTACATGATTAAACAAGGCGACAGGATTTTTTCATCGGATGCGCGGGACATGGAGAGACCACCGATGCGCCGGGACTTGTCGCCTCCCGACACATGGGGACACGGCATGCCGCGTATTTAGCAGGTCAAAATGCAAAGCGCTCCAAAAATTGAAAGTGTCGAAGTTAGTGTTTATACGTTTCCTACGGCCACGCCGGAATCGGATGGCACTTTTGAATGGGACAAGACCACGCTGGTGCTGGTACAGGTGGCGGCCGGGAGTGCAAAGGGACTCGGCTATAGCTACGCGGACAAGGCTACCGCGCAACTCATCAAAGATTCTCTGGCGCCGAAAATTATTGGCCAGGACGCGCTGGCGACCGGAGGGTGCTGGAGCAAGATGGTGGAGCAGATTCGCAATCTGGGCCGTCCCGGTATCGCTTCCATGGCCATTGCGGCGGTAGACAATGCGCTCTGGGATTTAAAAGGCAAGCTGCTGAATGTTTCGGTAGCGTCGTTGCTGGGACTCGTACGCACTCGGATTATGGCTTACGGCAGTGGCGGATTTACTTCGTATTCGGATGCGCAGCTGCGGGAACAACTGGGCGGATGGGCAAGGGATGGGTTTCTTGCGGTGAAGATGAAGATCGGCCGCGATGCTGTGGCTGATCTGGAGCGGGTGCATGTGGCACGCGAGGCGATTGGCCCGAAGGTGAGGTTATTCGTGGATGCGAATGGCGGATACACGCGCAAGCAAGCTCTTGATCAGGCCTATCGATTCAGAGAAGAGGAAGATGTGACCTGGTTCGAAGAGCCGGTGTCGTCGGATGATCTGGAGGGTTTGCGGTTGATTCGTGATCAGGCGCCGGCGGGAATGGATATCGCAGCGGGTGAGTATGGTTACGATTCCTGGTATTTTC
Source organism: Bryobacteraceae bacterium (assembly GCA_965277435.1). GTDB lineage: Bacteria > Acidobacteriota > Terriglobia > Bryobacterales > Bryobacteraceae > Bog-105. The sequence continues at coordinate 2,531,265 of OZ255821.1, forward strand.
GCCGGATGATTTCGGCAGGCGCGGTGGATGTTCTACAAGCAGATGCAACGAGGTGTGCCGGCATCACTGGGTTTCTTCTAGCGGATGCGCTTTGTGAGAGCAATTCAATGCCGCTCTCGGCTCATACATCACCCTCGATCCACGCGCACGCCTGCTGTGGGGCGCAACGGGCGATCAATGTTGAGTATTTTTATGATCATGCGCGGATTGAGAAGATGACGTTCGATGGAGCGATGGTAGTGACCGATGGTTTTTTGGCTCCGGATTTAACTCGGCCGGGACTTGGTCTTGAGCTGAAGGAAGCAGACGTGCGGGAATTCTTAGTCTGAGTTTCATCAGAGAAAGAAACATGCAGGCGCCAGAAGCACGCAAGAAAGCTACTCTGAAGTGATGGAATTACGCCTACCCGCCGAACAGGAAGCGCAACTCGCGCAGATCGCCACCAAGACCGGGACGAAACCCGAGCGTGTGGCGCAGGACGTCCTTACCCGTTACCTTGACGACGAAGCTCGGTTTCGTGCTGCCGTACGCGAAGGAGTTGCCCAGGCCGATCGGGGTGAATTGATTGAGGAAGCGGAGATGGATGCTCGGCTAGAGCAGATGTTGCGCTCCTAAATGCGCCTTCGCTGGACTCCGCCCGCCGCACCTACGCCCTTAAGTGGCAGTCTACCGTGCGAACGGGCAAGCCATTGAGATCTTGCGAATTGATCATGGGGCGCAGGCAGGGACTTGACGGTGTGGCTCTGTACCATGTGTTATCATTTTTTCGAGAGATGATAACATGATTCGAACTCAGGTCAGCCTGGAAGCAAATGAGTACGAGCTAGTCAAACAGCAATCTACTTCTCTGGGAATTTCCATTGCGGAGGTAATCCGCCGTGCCGTTCGCGATGCATTGCCGCACCAGGAAGGTGGCGCCTGGATGCGCTTTGCGGGTTTTGTGGAATCGGGAGATTCCAAGTCGAGCCAGTCGATTGATGAAGTCGTGTATGGCTCGAAAGGCTGAGTGTTACGTCGACACTTCTGCCCTGATCGCGTTTCTCGACCGCTCGGATAGCTATCATCCTTTGTTTCGCCGGTTGTTTTCGACGCCCCCGGCAATCGTGACGTCTTCATTGGTGATTGCAGAAGGGCACGGCTGGTTTTTGCGGCGTTACGACCAAGGACGGGCAGTGCAGTTTCTCGCGTTTGTGGAAGAATTACCGAGCCTGACAATCGAATCTTTTGGTGGGGAGCAATTGGCTGCAGCCGGCGCGATCGCGAAGAGGTTCAGGAATCAAAATCTTACTCTGGCCGATGCGCATGGACTGGTAATTATGAAGAATCGGCGGACGGAAACGTGTTGGTCAACGGACAGGCACATGTCGCTGACGGGCGTTACCTTAGTCGTAACATAAAGGGGCAGAAGAGAGCCGTGGCGACGCGTCACAAAAGCGTTCACACTCAACTCGGCCGGACCGCAGGCGAGATCTTTGCCGCTAACGATCGCCTGAACCAGGTTCTTATCGAACATCTTGACCCTGCAGCCTGGAGAGCCAAACCGCCCGGCACATTCCGCAGCATTGCGGCAATCTTCACGCACATGCACAATGTTCGCTGCAAGTGGGTCAGGCTTACCGCTCCGCATCTGAAGATTCCAACACAGCTTAACCGGGCGCACTGCACGCCGCAGCAGGCGCGCGCCGGGTTGGCCGAGAGTGCCGCCCGCTGCGCGGAGATGCTCAATGAAGCGCTTGGCGAGTGTGGAGGCCGCATCGCTACGTTTCGTAGCGACGGTTGGGCTGCGCCTTGGCCAGTTGGCCTGGAAATGCTGTGCTACATGCTCTCTCACGAAGCTCATCATCGCGGGCAGGTGTGTATGCTCGCGCATCAGCTCGGATTTCCTTTGCCGAAGGACGTGACGTCCAGGCTGTGGAATTGGGACAGCAACCGAGGCAGCAATTAGCGGGCGGATTTGCGGTAGTCCTGGACGGCTTTTTCGTGGTCGGCCAGGGTGGATGAGAATTTGTGGGAACCGACGTTGCCGGGCTTGGCCACGAAATAGAGGTAGTTGGTATCGGCGGGATAGAGGGCTGCTTTGAGAGAGAGCAGACCCGCATTGGCGATCGCTCCCGGAGGCAGGCCGGCGTGGGCGTACGTATTGTAGGGGCTGGTGCTGGCCAGATCCGATTTGTGAATGACGCCTTTGAAGCGGTTCTCGAGCAGCGCCGCGTAAACAGTTGTGGGGTCGCATTGCAAGGGCATCGACAGGCGCAAGCGGTTTAAGAAAACGGAGGCGACTTGCGGCCGGTCGCCCGGCGCGGCGGCTTCCTTTTCTATCAACGAAGCGAGGATCACGATTTGATGTGTTTTGTCGGCCTGTTGCGGGCCACCCAGAGTTTTCCATTGCTTGCGAAATTCGTCGGTCATCTGACGGCAGAGCTGGCGGGCGGTGGTTTTGTGAGTGACGCGATAGGTGGACGGAAACAGGTAGCCTTCGAGATTCGGGGCTTTGGCATCGAGGTCGCGGATGCTAGTGGGATCGGCGGCGGCTTTGAGGAAAGCCTGGGCGTTGACGGTGTCGGAATGCTTCAGGAGTTCGGCGATATCGAAGATGTTGCTGCCTTCGGGAATGGTGAATTCCTCATAGAAGATTTCGCCCCGGCGAATTTTGTCGTAGACCTGCAGCGGAGTTTCTTCGCCCGCGAAGCGATACTCTCCGGCCTGGAGTCCGGCACGCGGATGGAGCAGACGGACGGCGAGGAAGGCCCACTGCGAGCGGACGACTCCCTGCGAGGCGAGTTTCTGGGCAATCGCGCGGGAGGACATGCCGTGTTCAATCTGGACAAAAGTGGAATCACGAAAGTTCTGATAGGGAGTCTGAAACCAGTAGAAAGTCACACCAGCCACCAGGAGAGCGGTCACGAAGAGTAGGGCAAGGACGCGCCCGAGACAACCGCGCTGCTGGTCAGGCAAAGTAGTCCTCTTCGGCCGCAGCGGCTGTATCGCTCTTCATCTGCAAATATCCAAGATAGCTTTCGAGAAGCAGGACGGCGGCGAGACGGTCGACGGCTTTTTTGCGCTGGGCGAGGGATGCGCCGGCCTGTTTCAACATGCGTTCTGCTTCGGCGGACGTGAGCCTCTCATCCCAGTAGACCAAGGGGATTTTGGCGAACTGGCTGAGGCGGCCGGCAAACTCGCGCGTGTATTCGCTTTGCCGGCTTTCGTCGCCGCTCATGTGGAGCGGCTTGCCGATCAGCAGGAGCGAAATTTCACGTTCGACAATCAGATCGCGCAGGTGAGCGAGATCGTCACGAATGCGGCCTCGTTCGAAAGTGGGCAGGCCTTGGGCTGTGACGCGCAAGATGTCGCTCAGGGCGAGGCCGATGCGTTTCTTGCCGACATCCATGGCTAAAATCTTGCCCCAGACAGATTCTTTTTCGCTCTCCATCAAGATTGGATTATAAATTGCGGGGGTACATGTTAGAGTCGCGGATAGTGAGGCCGCCGCACCGCTTTGGCACTCTTCCCTCCTCCGCAATTGTCGCAAGACCGCGACGCCTTTGGCCTCAGCCGCGCGCTGATTGCCATGGCGGCTTTGATTGCGCTGCTGTACTTCGGGCGCGACTTTTTTGTGACGCTCATCATTTCGGCGATGTTCGCGTTCATTCTCGATCCGGTGGTGCTGCTGGTGATGAAGACGCGTGCGCCGCGCGGCGTGGCGACAGCGATTGTAATCGGAATCGCGCTGGCGGCAGTTTACGTGTTGGGATTGATGGCCTGGAGCCAGGTGGCGACGATCCAGCGCGATCTTCCGACCTATAGTTCGCGGGTAAACGAAATTATCGCGGCAACAAATAATCGCATAAACGATGTCGAGCAGAAAACGCTGGAAGTAGTGGTGCCGCGGAACCTGATGCAGCACGAAGAGCAGATTCAGCAGAAACCGATCGAGGCGCAGAAAGCGCGGCGGAGACGATCGGGGGCCACCCAACCGCCGATGCCAGCCAATGTGCCACCGCCCATTCAGGAAGTTCGCATACACAGTGATCCGCGCCCGGTGATCGGCACGCTGTACGGCTACCTGTCCGGTTACATCCACGTGCTCATTCTGGCGTCGTTCGTACCGTTTCTGACGTATTTTATGCTGAGCTGGCGCGATCATATCAATCGCCGTTTCCTGTTGCTGTTCGCGGGTGAAAGCCGCTATATCGTTGGGCGGAGCTGGTCGCATATCGGGGAATCGACGCGGGCTTTTGTGCTGGGTAACTTTCTGCTCTGGGTTTTTCTCAGTGTGGTGAGCGCACTCACGTTCTTTCTGCTCGGACTGCCTTACTGGCCGCTGATTGGGCTACTGAGCGCACTGTTGAGCCTGGTGCCTTATATTGGGCTGGCGCTTAGCGTGCTGCCCCCGATCATGGCGGCGCTAGCGATCCCGAACAAGTTCAAGATCGTGCTGTATGCCGCGTTGATTACGGCGGCGTTACACCTGATTTCCATGAACTTGCTGTACGCCAAGATCGTGGGACGGCGGGTACGGCTGAACCCGCTGGTGGTGACGATTGCCATGGTGTTCTGGGGTTTGCTGTGGGGCGGCGTTGGACTGGTGCTGGCGATTCCAATTACAGCTGGGATCAAAGCGGTTTGCGACAACGTGGAATCGCTCGAGGCATTCGGGCGGCTCTTAAGCGACGAGTGACGCGCGGAGTTCGGGATCGCTGCCGGCGACCGACATTTGGGGCCTTTTTTCGAGAGCCTCGCTCCGCATGTAGGCGAGACCAACCACTTCTCCGAGAGCCGGGGAATAAACGGCTGAACTGATTTCGGCGACATCGACGCCGTTGGCAGAGAGTTTTGTTCCCGGGGCGGGCGCATGGGTCCCAACTATCCGGATAGGTGTTAGAAGGCGGTGCACCTGGCCGCGGGACCGGACACGCTCGACAATTTCCTGACCGAGATAGCAGCCTTTATTCCAGTGCATGGCTTGCGCGACCTGCGTCTCCTGGACGAGATAGCGTTCGCTGATCTCTTCGCCATAGCGCGGAACTCCGTTTTCAAGACGCACGGTGCGGGCGGCTTCCGGGCTGGCTGCGGGGACGTTCGCGTCTTCAAGGCGCGCGATCCACGAGTCTCGCTCCTTGTGCGGTACGAACAGACGAAAGCCCGGTGAGCCGGTGACACTGGTGCGCGCAGTGAAGCTAGCGCCCAGCATTTGGACGCCGTACTTCGATTCACTGACGGGAAGATGGAGGTGCGCGGCGATGTTCCAGCTCTCGGGTCCTTCGATGCCAATGACGGAAAGGGATGCGGATTCGTTTTCGAGCGTGACATCGTCGGCGATGACGAAGCGGTCGAGGTGCTCGAAGAGTTTTGCGCCCGTTTCGGGTTCGGTGTCGAGAAGCAGGGAATCGCCCAGATGGTAAATATAGGCATCCATGAGAATGCGGCCTTTATCGTTCAGGAAAAAAGCGTAGAGGCCGGCGTCCGGGGCCAGGTTTTGCACATCGTTGGTGCTCATGGCGTGCAGCAGGCGTGCGCGGTCCTCGCCAGTGGCGCGAATACGTCCCCGCGCGGATAAGTCAATCCAGGCAACACTGGCGCGCAGTTCCTGATAGCCCGTCATTTCGTTCGTAACAGCTCCTGTACATAAGATGCAAGACCGGGCGTGCACGCATAAGCATTTCCGCCATAAATCGTATCTTCGCCGGACAGGCTTCGCAAGACGCCGCCGGCTTCTTCGATCAGGATTTTGAGTGGTGCAAGGTCCCAGGGAGCTGCATTGGGTTCCATCCAAACGTCGGATTTGCCTTGCGCGAGCAGCATGGCATCGACTGCGCCGCCGAGGCTGCGAACGGCCCAAAATTGGGCGACCCACGGCAAGAGTTTGGGAGCGAAAGCCTGCACCCCTACTTTGTTGAAGCCATTGAAGGAGAGCACCGCATCGTGGGGCTGCGTTTTGGAGGAGACGCGGATGGGATGGCCGTTGGCGAATGCGCCCTGGCCGCGGGCCGCGTAGAGCAAGAGGTTCTGGGCCGGACTGTGGGCCGCTCCGGCGACTACTTTTCCATCCTGCTCGAGACCGATCAGGACGGCCCACAGCGGTATGCCTCGCACGAAATCACGGGTGCCGTCGATGGGATCGATGATCCACTTGCGCCCGCTGCGGCTTTCGCGATTGGCGCCTTCTTCACCAAGGATGCCGTCGTCGGGGAATTCGCGTGAAATCATATCGACGATGAGTTTTTCGCAGGCCCGATCGGCTGCGGTGACCGGGGACTCGTCGGATTTTGTTTCCGTTTCTAAGCCATTGCGCTGATAGTCGAGGGCGAGCGCGCCCGCTTCCTGTGCCACCAGTTTCGCGAGATCGAGCTCGCGTTCGAAAGACATACTAGTAAGCTAGCTCAGCCGTCGTTTTTGAACTGCTAAATGCGATGTTGGCCGCCGATAAACGCGGATCAACGCAGATAAGCGGGTGCGAGGAAGCCGAACGCTCGACTTACTAAGCGACATGCGGGCTAAGCGAGCGTGAGACGGCGATGAAAGAGATCGAAGAGCAGGCTGTAGCATTGCCAGGCGAGAGCCGGATCGTAGCGAAGGCCTTCGTCGCGTAAGAAGGCATGGGCGCCATTGACTTCGAACCATTGAAAGTTGGCGTTGACTTCGTCCAGGCGGGCTTTGATCTGGTTGCGGCCGGCGAGCGGCACGTGCCGGATCCTGACTTCCCCACGTGCAGTAAAAAATGCGGGAGCGTCCCGAACTGCGGTTGGGGCCGCCGAGTAATTGCCATAAATTATGCCAGGGCTATCACTCGGCAAGGACACTGCGCGAGGAGTAACTTTCAGTGGCTCTTTTCTTCTCGCTCGACTAATGTTTCGTGTAGTAACGAACGAATGTACGTCTGATACGGCAGACCTTTGCGCGCCGCCTGATCGCGGGCCAGCTCGATATCTGCTTCTGGCAGACGAATTGTTACGGGTCGATCTGCGAATCTGGCAGCTAACCGCTCCCTCGTGAGTGTTTGAGCCTCTCCGTTGTCCACAGCTTCGACGAAGTCTCTAGAGACCTGGCCGCGATTTTTCTCCCACCAAGCAACCTCGTCTGCTTCGTTTTCGAAATGCGGGACTACACGTTTATTTGCCATAGCTTTCTCTCTAAGCGCCTCTCTGTTTCCAGTACCTCGCTTCTTCATCCCCGGTCGAATCCCACCCGGTCATACTCCTGATGCCAACTGGACGGTCGGTCCAAACGATTGTGAGGAAGCGTCCGGCATTTGTGTGGCCCACGAAGACAAATCTTTCTTCGCCGTTTATGACTTGATACTTGGTCTCAACGGGATCGTTGAACATCGTCTGTTCGGCTTCTGTTGGCGTGATGTTGTGAAGGCCGAGATGGAGGATATTGGCCTCATCCCAGTCGAATCTGATTACATCGGCCAGTACCTAATCGTACATCTATCGTAAGTACTTTCCGGAATTCCCAATGATCCGCAATTCCCTATGAAAGGTCTGGCGGGGGCCCGGTGTGCGTGGCGATATCCACCGTCAAGTCGTCCTGGATGGTCATGGGCAGTGAGTTTAGTTGGCGCGCGGAGCTTCTTCGATGGCGACCATGGCTTTACCGCTCGACAAGTTGCGTTTCTTGCATCTGACGACTTGGCCGGGGCCATATTGCCAGGTCTCGCCGGCCGGCATTTCATCGACGATTTTGTAGAAGTCGCGGCCCAGGAATTCGGCACGAACACCGCGGAGTACGTTGAGTCCCTCGCCGACCAGGTTGACGTAGATGGTTGTTTCCGGGCCGGCAGGAACGTGAACGGGAGGCGGTGGGGCGACCGGGGGCGGAGGCGGTGGAGGCGGCGGCAATGGCGTGGGAGTGGGCGGTACGGGAGAGGAAAAGGCGACCGCTTCAGGCGAGGTGGATTGGCCAAAGGTGGGCCGGGTGAAGGCTTCCTGGGCTGCGGCAGGCTGCGGCGCGAACACGGGCGTGGGCACAGGCGGCGGCGTTGGGGGAGCGACCGGTGGAGGAACAAAGACTGGGACGGGTTCCGGCGCACGCGGCAGGGGAGCAGATGCTAAAGAAAAAGTCGAACCCGGAGACGAGGGGAGCGTGGCGGGAAGGCGGCCGCTCATGCGAGCTCGATCGATGGGCCAGAAGACAACGAGGATGCCGAGCCAAAAGAGGGGGAGCCAGTGATCGGCGACTTTGCCCTCGAAAGAAGGCGGGCGATTCTGAGTTTCGGCGATGTAGCGCCACACAGCGGCTGAGGCGACGGTGAGGCAAAGCGCGAAGACGGCGGAATAGCCGAGGCTTTCGAGAACACTGCGGTAACCATCGGTATCGAAGCCGAGGAGCACAAGAATGAGTACGAGTCCGGCAATGCTGGCGAGCCAGGCAAAGGGTCCGGGCAAGACGGTGAGCGCGAGGGCAGCGGCGAGGGTGGCGATGAGCAAGCTAGTCCCATCAATCTGCGGTTTAGACATGTTTTCCTTGACGGCTCAATTTTAGCCGACGGTCAGCCGGGCCAGATGGGTACGCAGCTCTGCCCACCGCTTGCATCGCGCGGTTGGGAAAGGTCGTCTAACCTAGTAGTTAGTACTAAATGTCCCCGAGCGCGCTGGAGATCCCGCCAACAGAGCAATCCTTTCAGAGTCTGGAAGAGAAAGTCCGGGGACTGCGCCCGAAAGACGATCTGCAGGTGCTCGAAAAGGCGTACGGTTTTGCGGCCGGGGCGCATAAGAACCAGAAACGGAAATCGGGCGAGCCTTACATCACGCACCCGCTGGCCGTAGCGCACATTCTTGCTGACATGCAGATGGATGCGGTTTGCCTGGCGACCGGGCTGATGCACGACGTGGTCGAGGATTGTGGCATCACGCTCGAGCAGGTACGAGAGCAGTTTGGCGAAGACGTGGCGCGCTGCGTAGACGGCGTGACAAAGCTGAGCAAGATCAGCTTCGCGAACCGGGAAGACCGGCAAGCGGAGAGTCTGCGCAAAATGCTGCTGGCGATGACGACCGACATCCGGGTGGTAATCGTAAAACTGGCGGACCGGCTGCACAACATGCGGACGATCGGCTCGCTTTCGCCCGAGCGGCAGGAGCGTATCGCGCAGGAGACGATCGACATCTACGCCCCGATTGCGCACCGGCTGGGCATGGGGAAAATGCGCGGCGAGCTGGAAGACCTGTCGTTCCGCGCACTGCACCCGGAGGCAGCGGCCGACCTGATGCGGGAGATTGAATCGAAGCGCCAGGAGCATGAAAAGTGGCTGGGGCAGGTGCTGGACGAGATTGAAGGGCGGCTGTCTCGGGAGGACATTCCGGCGCGGGTGGAGGGACGGGTCAAGCGGGCGTACTCGGTGTATCTGAAGCTGAAGCGGCAGAAGATTACGCTCGACCAGGTGTATGACATCGTGGCGGTGCGGATAATCACGGATTCGGTGAAGAGCTGTTATGCGGCGCTGGGCGTGATTCATAACGAATGGCATCCGGTGCCGGGACGGATCAAGGATTTTATAGCGATGCCGCGGCCTAACCTGTACCAGTCGCTGCACACGTCGGTGATCGGTCCGGGCGGTGTGACGTTCGAGGTGCAAATTCGCACGGAGGAGATGCACAAGATCGCGGAAGAAGGCATCGCGGCGCATTGGAAGTATAAAGAAGGCAGCAAGGGCCCCGGGCTAGACGATCAGCGCATTGCCTGGCTGCGGCAGCTGGTCGAGTGGCAGCGGGAGATGAGCGATTCGAGTGATTTTCTCTCGACCGTGAAGATGGACCTGTACGGCGAAGAAGTGTACACGTTCACGCCGCTCGGGCGCGTGATTGTGTTGCCGCGGGAAGCGACGCCCATCGACTTTGCGTATGCGATTCACAGCGATGTGGGAAACACGTGCACGGGAGCGCGGGTGAATGGCGCGATCAAGCCACTGAAGTCCACGTTGCGAAACGGCGACGTGGTGGAGATCCTGACGCAGCCGGGTCACGAGCCGAGCCGGGACTGGTTGGCGGTGGTGAAAACGGCTCGGGCGCGCAACAAGATTCGCCACGTGATCAATGGTGTGGAGCGCGCGAAGGCGGTCGAGATTGGCCAGAAGTCGCTCGAGAAGGAAGCGCGGCGGATGGGCGTGAACCTTGGCAAGCTGTCGCACAATGACCTGGCAACGGTAGCGTCGGAATACGGTGTCAGTAAGACGGATGATCTGTATGCGGCGCTCGGGTTTGGGCGGTTTTCGGCGCGGCAGGTTTTGCAGAAAGTGATGCCGGAGGAAGCGGGTGCGGCGGAGACCGCGCCGGTAATCCCGCCGGTCGCGCGTACTTCACAACAGCAGACTGAAACAGCGCTGGCCAATGGCGATTTGACGATTCATGTGAAGGGTGCGGATGATGTGATGGTGTACCGGGCGAAGTGCTGCAACGCGGTGCGCGGGGAGCAGATCGTAGGGTACATCACGCGCGGTAAAGGCATTGCCGTGCATTCGTCGCAGTGCCCCAATGTAACGAAGATGCTGTATGAACCGGAGCGGAAGATCGCGGTCGATTGGACCAGGAGCGCGGCGGATCCGCTGCCTGTGAAGGTGGTGATTTACACTGACGACCGGCCCGGCATTCTGCACCAATTAACGTCGATTCTGGATTCGGAGAAGAGCAATATCCGCACACTCGAGGCACGTGGAGACGAGAAGCGGACGGACAACAGCGCGGTGATCGACATCACGATCGACGTGAGAGATAAGAAGCAGCTGGAGCGGGTGATTGGGGCTTTCCGGCGCATTCCCGGCGTGCGTGATATCGAGCGGATGCAGAGTATCAATTAAGAAACTACATGCAAGAAAATACAGCGGTGGACCTCGTTGATATAAACCGGGCGGCGACCGATCCCGAACATATCGCGATATCGAAATCGACCGGGATCAAAATTGACTGGCGCGATGGACATCACAGCGACTACTCGCTCGCTTACCTGCGCGATGAGTGTCCTTGCGCGACCTGTACTGGTTCACATGGTACGGCGCCGCAGAAGTCAAATTATGCGGCAGCCGAGCCGTTCCCGATGTTCAAGCCTGCGTTGAAGATGAATTCGGTAGAGGCGGTGGGCTCGTATGCAGTGAGGGTTTACTGGAGCGATGGGCATAGCTCGGGAATTTATTCGTTCGAGCATTTACGGAAAATTTGTTCTTGTGGCGAGTGCGCGGGCGCGGGCCGCTGAATGCAGCCAGAGCTCGACCAGGATCCGCTTGAAGAAAGCGTACGCTACTAATCTTGCATCGTGCTCACATCGTCTGCCACATCTGGAATCAGGCCCAAAGCCTGCTTCTCGAAGAGCCGTTGGTACGTGCCTCCGCTTCTCCGCACGAGGGCAGAGTGCGTTCCTTGTTCGACGATCCGGCCGCGGTCGAAAACCAGGATGCGGTCGAGCATCCGCACGGTGGAGAGACGATGCGCGATGACGATCGAAGTACGACCCACCATCAATCGCTCCATCGCTTCTTGAATCGCTGCCTCCGATTCCGAATCGAGGCTGGAAGTCGCTTCGTCCAGCACCAGCACGGGCGCATTCGCGAGAAACGCCCGCGCCAGCGCCACGCGTTGACGCTCTCCACCTGAGAGTTTGACGCCGCGTTCACCGACCAGTGTGGCGTAGCCCTTTGCTTGCGCGCTGATGAAATCGTGCGCATTCGCCAGGCAGGCGGCTTCCTCGATGTCGCGGCGGGAAGCGTGCGGGCGGCCATAGGCGATGTTTTCGGCCAGCGACCGGTGAAACAGAATGGGATCTTGTGGCACGAGCGCGAGTTGACTGCGCAAGGACTCCTGCTGAGCGAGGGCGATATCCTGGCCGTCGATCAGAATTCGGCCGGCAGTCACGTCGTATAAGCGGTGCAGCAGCTTGATCAGGGTCGTCTTGCCGGAGCCCGAGTGTCCCACCAGGCCTACGCGCTCGCCCGCTTCTATACGGAGCGAGAAATCATCAAACAGCGGCTTCATTTGACCGCCGTAGATAAAGGCAACTCGCTCGAACACGATCTCTCCGTGGGGAACCCGCAGCGCTCGAGCTTGCGGACGATCGGCTACCCCCAGCGGCTCCGAATGGAGACTCACCAGATCTTCCATCTCGTTGACACTGCGCTGCAGATTTGCCACGTGTTGTCCCACGTCCCGCAGGTAGCCATGCACGATAAAGTAGCTGGTCAGCACGAAGGTCACATCACCGGGCGTGGCCCGTCCGCGCCACCACAACAGCAGCGCATAAACGGTAACCACAATGCGCAACACGAGTAGCACCGTCAGTTGTACGGCGCTGCTGCGCGTACCGAAGGTCCAATGGCGCAGCGTGCGCGTGTGCCATTTGTTTAGCACGCGGCCCAGCCGAATTTCTTCCCGCTCTTCCGCTCCAAACGATTTCACCACCGCATTGCAGGTGATCGAATCGGCCAGCGCCGCCCCGATACGGGTGTCCTGCGCATTCGATAAACGGGCGGCCGGCGCTACGTAACTGCCCGAGAGCAGGATGGAGGTCACCACGTAGCAACTGGCAGCGGCGGCCATCAGCCAGCCCATGCTGAGCCAGTGCGAACCCAGAACCAGCGAAGAACCCGCCAAGACTATCAGAGCCGGCAGTAGCGCGAGCAGCACCGTGTCGTTCATCAGATCGAGAGCCCACATGCCACGCGTGATGCGCCGCACGATGGAACCGGCAAAGTTGTTGGCTTGCCACTCTGTCGATAGGCGTTGAATTCGCCAGAACGCGTCGGAGGCGACGTGCGACATTAGACCGGCCGTCAAATGCGAAGTGCCGAGGAGGGCGACATAGCGGGCCGCGATCAGCAATGCGCCGAGGGCTACCATGAACGCGATAGCCAGTTCGGCGGCATGCAAGGAGTCCACGCGCGAGGATTTAGCCGATGCAACTGCATCCACCAGCCGGCCCGAAAACACAGGCAGCAGGAGATCGGCAACCGTGGCTACTGCCATGCTGGCGGCAATCAGCGTAACCGTTGCTGCCCGTCTCTTCCAATGGCGGAACAGAAAAGCGAGAACGTCCACGATGGCGTTGCGAGTAAAGAGTTCAGAAAACATAGAGCCTACCGGCTAATCCGGGACCAAGTCCGAGCGACACTCCAGCGCCTTGGGAGCGGGATTCGAAAAAAAAACAAACAGCGGGGAAAATGCAGCCGGAGATGTGGCTGTCGAGAAGAAACGCGCGAATTGAGCGAATCCAAATCCAGCCGGACGGCTAGATTGTCAAAACGAGTAGACGAACCGAGAAGCGCTCAATACTGCGAAACGACGAAAAGCCGCAGTGTTCCGGGGAAGGTTTGACCAGGGTTGTTTATCATGAGCGGCACCTCGCAGTTCAAGCGAACTTTTCGAGGATAGCAGCTGGGAAGGAAGCTTGGCAAGCCGCAATTATCAGTGTCGGCGCAAAGTGATAATGTCCTAATCGTGCCAAGTAGAGATGTCCTATTGACGTTGGCATGCTGGGGAGTTGGAAACGGACCAACTCCTGATGACACAAAAAGAGCGCGACCGGCTGGTTGCGCTGAAGAAAGCCAAGAAGGGCCTGATCACGCAGCAGCAGGCAGCGAGCGAGATCGGAGTAAGCGAGCGGCAAGTACGGCGTATGCTGCGGAGCCTAAGAGAGCGCGGCGACAAGGCGGTCGTGCACGCGGGGCGAGGGCGACGATCGAACCGCAAGCTAGCCGGCGAGCTAGAGAAGAAAGCCATCGAGATTCTAAGTCAGGACGTGTACCGAGGCTTCGGTCCGACGTTGGCTTGCGAGTATCTGGAGCAGAGGCACGACATCGCGGTGAGCCGCGAGACAGTGCGTGGCTGGATGATGGCCGGCGAACTGTGGCGGGCGAAGCGGAAGCGCCTAGAGAAGGTGCACACTTGGCGGGCGCGACTCAGCCGTCCGGGGGAACTGGTGCAGTGGGACACCAGCGAACACGATTGGCTGGAGGGCCGTGGCCCGAAGCTGTACTGGATCAGCATGATCGACGATGCGACCAGCCGCTTGCTGGCGCGCTTTGTGAGCCACGACTCGACCGAAGAGAACATGCGGTTACTGGAGAGCTATCTGAACCAGAACGGAAGGCCGCTGAGCTTCTATACCGACAAGGCCACGTTGTTCGCCAACCTGCCGAAAACCAGGCGCGGCGAGAGGGCCGGCCAGGATCGTCAAGAGTTGCCGCCCACTCAGATTGGGCGCGCCTTGCAAGAACTGGATATCGAGTGGATTGGCGCGCACTCGCCGCAAGCGAAAGGACGGGTCGAGCGTGGATTTGGCACAGCGCAAGATCGCTTAGTGAAGGGCTTGCGAGTCGCCCAGGCCAAGACGCTCGTCCAGGCCAATCGGTATCTCGAAAACGAGTTCTTGCGGTGGTGGAACCAGACGATCAGCGTCGTGCCGGCGGTGGCCGACAAGGCGCATCGTCCATTGGGCCCAGAGCATTCGCTGCCGGCCAGTCTCAGCCATGTCGAAACCAGGCAGGTCGCCAACGACTACACACTCCGTTTCGAAAACAAGCTCTACCAGGTTCAGCGCGCAGATATCCGAGCCGGCTTGCGCGGCGGCGCCGTACGCGTGGAAAAAGGCCTCGATGGCACGCTGGCGGTACGATTCCGGGATCGTTATTTAGCGGTGAGCGAATGTTTACCTCGCCCCAAGGTGGTGGTTCCGGTCAAAGCCAAGCCGCGTCCTCGCAAAGTAGCGCCGCGCAAAAGCGAATGGATGAAGAATGTTCGCTTGGGCAAGAACGATACCCGCCCCAAAACCTCCCTCAGGTAGGCTGGGCAAAACCAGCCCAGCCGTCTTCGTGTTTACTTTATGCAAGGCCTCCGCTCCAAAGTTTCACCAGAATAAATCCGCTTCCAAAAGCCAAACCCTCGGCGAAAACCTCGCTGGATTTCCTAAACCGAGGGCTTGCTGCCGTTTACTCCGGAGCCAACTCCATCGCATCGGCCTTACATCTCCTCTACGGGCGCGACCCCGCCGAGAATCAATCTCACTCTAAACTTGAACTCTCCGCTGCCGCTTCAAAACAGGACGTTTCTACTTGGCAGAGAATAGGACATTTCTACTTTGCGTTGACACCTGAAAAAATTTTCCAACGATTGTGTGGTTCCGGCAGCGTTAGTTGCTGGGGGTGCGAAGGCAATGGACCACCTTTTAAAACACCTCGATGGAGGTTTTCAGCTCCTGTCCGCCAACCAGGTCTTTGACCTGGACCGTCCACTTGCCGTTTGGGTCATTAAGGGCGACCGGCAGAGCTTGTTCGGCGGATCCACCTGATGCCAGAATGTTCCCGGAGTAGGCGGGGAGGAGTTGGCCATCGGGGCCGCGGGTTTCGACGTGGAACACAGAGGTCCCGGCGAAAGATCCGCCTTCCAGCGCGAGGCCGATATGGCCGGTTTCGCCCCGTGCCAGCCGTTGCGGCGCATGAATCGTGAGCTTTGGAAAGGGCACGGGGCTGAAGGCGATGATGACTGGCTCGTAGGGATTCAGGGTAAGCGAAAGCTGTTTGACCTTGCCGAGCTGTTTGGCGTGGCGAACGTCGAACGCATAAAGCTCCCCAGGCGCGATCAGGCGAACTTGCTGAACTTTCTCGAAGCGGCGCTGGGATGCCACTTGCAAAGGTCCGAGCCCATCGATTTCGATGGGAGGGTTCGTAAGAAGGCCGACAATTGTGATGCCGCCATTTCGAAAGGTATGGGTTTCGACTCCGGGAATAGAGGCGTTATGCGCATCGACCACAGCGAACTGAGGATGCACACCGGCTTCGGTTGTCGCAGTGCTCATAGCACGGTAGGTCTGCGCTCCAGTGCCCAGAATGCGCTGCTGGGCGTAATCGAGGGCATTCAGGCGGAACACTCTGCCTCGTCCGGTGTCGCCGGAGAGGATTGAGGCAAGACTCGACTTGGGTAGACGGCGGCTGTGCTCGTCGAAGGCGCCGGCTTCACCATCGACCACCAGAGTTCCGCCCTGCCGAACGAAGTCTGCGATGGCCGCCGCTTCGGCTTCGGAAAGCGAACTCGATCGCGGCAAGACCAGCAGGCGATAGCCGCGCTTTAAGAGATCCCCTTGTTCGACCTGGCCGTAGGAGACGAAGTTATATTGCAAGCCGTGATCCTCGATCAGACGGCAATAGGAGTCGCGGAGACGCAGGAAGTCGCTGTCCTGGCGTTCGGTTGAGGACATGCGATTCATCCAGGCATCACCCTTGGAGCGCTGAGCAAGCATCCAATCGGTCCGCATGCTTGCTTGTGAGTAATGTATGGCGATCGGATCGTGCTGCCTGACGCTCGCGATCATCAGCGCACCGATGCCGTTGCGCAACTCGTTCCAGTAACCAGCCACGTCGCGGCTGCGAGGTCCTAGTTCGCCGCCGGGCTGAACGATGTCGTTCTTTTCATCCCAAATGATGTGGCCGCGGGCCCCATGCAGGAGCTCGTACCAGATACGGTGTTGTTCCTCGGGACCAGTGGCAAAAGCGGTCGTAACGAAGGCGAGATGAGGATTCAATGATCGAATGATCTCAATGTTGTCGCCGATATCGTAAGGCTCCATGACGTCAAGCGCGGAGCTGAGCCGGGCGTAGTCATAGCCGCCCCAGCCGGGCATCTGAGCACCCTCGATGCCCACATAAGCCTGTGGATCGACTGAATGGATTGCATCGACACCCATTTTCAATGCCCGTGAGAAGGCAATGTCCATCCACTCCTTAAAATCAGCCCAGGAGGAGTAATTTTCGTCTTTACGTCTCATCGCCTCACGGGTGGTATCCGGGATGACCAAGCTCCAGTCGGTGAAATTTGTTTCCCATTGACCGTTCAACGCGGCAAGCGTACCGTAGCGATCTTTGAGCCAGATCCGCAGGGCGTCGAGCGAGTGGTCGGAGAAGTCGAAATCCCAAAATTCGGCAAGCTCGGCAAGGCCGGATTCATCGGCCAAGTTGTAGAAGATGGGGCGGTAGGGGGAATATATCTGAGTGCTTGCCACGAGGCGATCGTGGATTAGCGACAGCCACGCGGGGTCGGAAAAGCTGGGGTGGCGTTTGAATGCCTCTTTGCTCGAAGGATCTTTCCGGTAAAGCTCTTTGGCTTGAAGCAAGGCGTAGTTGTAGGGGCGGTCGGGCCGAAAAATATGATAGGCCGAGTAGAAATCGGTTGCCATGTTTTCGACGTACCAGCGCAGATTGTCCTTGAGGAGAGATTCCGGGAGCTCGCTCGAATGTTCACTCGATTTGCCGGCATTGACTCCTAGCTTCTGCAATTGCGCGAAGTGGTCCGCGGTACCGCCTTGCCACATGATGATCATGTAGTCAGACCAGCCGCGATCGGGCGGCCGGGCAACAAAAGCGGCATCGGCGTCCTCTTCGCGAAGATCCTTCCTGCCCTTCTTATCGAATCCGCTGAAGGAGAAATGAACATGAAGCTCGTTTTGCATGGCGACAGCACGCCTGAGATCGAGCGGAAAGCGGATTTCGTTTTCGTCAGTAAGCTCAACGGGAAGTTTCTGGTCAACGACCAGGCGGCCGTAGATATCGGTCCATTTGACTAGCAGTTGGCCTTTGCCTGTCGCCTGGAGGCCAGTTTTGAATACCAGTGTGAAAGGCTTGTCGCGTTCCAGGGCGACGGTAGCGACGCCTGGGTGGCTACCCGGGAAGATCAGCTCGGCCCCCGAGGAGAGCGCGGACCAGAGCAGCAGGAGTGCCGGGGTTCGATACAGTTTGTGCATCTTCAGTTTGCCTTAGTCAATGGATCGATGACATCTCCGCGCAGGGAGAGGCGCGCTGCGAGCAGGTCAGGCCGGGCATTGAGCGCTTCGACGAGAAGGGCGCGCGCCTGCTCAGGATGCCGATCATGCTTACTAATGAGAGCGAGCAAATAAAGGGCGGCAGACTTGTGAGTGGGTTGTTTGTCGTCGCGCTCGGTCTCGGCGAAATTCAAGAAGTGCTGCTCGAGGCGCGAAGCTTCTTCCGAACGGCCGAGGCGATCGAGCGCCAGAACCATGAAGAAGTTGTCAGCGCTCCAGCTATCTCGATCCCCAGATAGTTGTGCAAGGCCGGCAATGCTCCTGGTGTAAGCTTGGCGCGCTTCGTCTTTCCGGCCGAGCGCGTCAAGAGTTCGACCGATGTAATACTCGATGTGGGGAGACGACTGATTTGCGAAAGTGTCGACACCGAGTGAAGCCGGCGGATTCAAAGCCGCCTGGAACAGCTTGAGCGCCTTCCCGTAGTCACCGCTATTAAAGGCCACGGCCGCCATTCCAGAGCACATGAGGCGGTACTTGTCACGAAGGCCGTAGCTGCGATGGCGGATGGCAAAATCGTGAGTGGCAATAAGCCGCTCGGCATCTTTGTAGCGGCCCATGCTCAAGTCCGCAGTGAGCACACCTTCGGCAAGATCGTCGTTGGATGGCGATCGATCGAGAGACTTCCGGAGCAACGCCAGCTCGTCGTCAAAGCGGCCCGCGCGAGCGTACACAGCGCTTAAATCATCAAGCGTGTAAAGATCGGCCGGCTCCAATTCGACGGCGCGCTCGAGTTGCGCGGCAGCCTCCCCTAAAGAATCGCCCTGTTCGGCGTAAGCCAAGCCGAGAGCGCGGCGCGAAGAGAAGTCGTCGGGATGGATTTTTACGACTGCCTTCCATTGATCGATGGCTGGTTGCGGACGGCCGCGAAAGTAGAGCAGGCAAGCGAGTTCGAAGCGTGCAGTCACGTCGTTCGGATCAAGGCGCACAGCTTCAGCCAAAGGCGCCTCGGTCTCTTCACGATAAGGGAAGCGATCGACCTTGCCGGCAGCAGCACGCGCTTTCGCCAGGGACGAATCAGCCGCACCTGGATCCCCAGAGCGGCGCTGGCAATAGGCGAGAGTGTAGTAGAAAACCGGAGTCACGCCCCAGGGATCGTGATTATCTTTCTCGACGAGCTTCAGAATCTGCACAGAGTCCTTCCATTGGCCAAGCGCGCGGTAAAAAGTTGTGACGGCAATTGCTTCCTGGGTTTGACCGCCTAACAGGCGCAGCAGTTCAGCCCGGGCCGCAGGGTTGCCCGTCAGGAACCAACGCTCCGCCTCTACCGGACGGCTGGTCGGATCGATGGCTTCGATTGCGGAGAGTTCGCTCAATGCAGAGGTCTTATTTCCGTTGAGCCGGAGGCTTACCGCAAGGGCCAGGCGCGCGTAAAGGTCCTCCGCATTGACGTCTCTGGCGCGGCGGAAATGCGTAATCGCGTTTTGGCAATCACCACGTTTGAAGGCGAGCCGACCGAGTTGATATTCGCGCTCGCCATAGTAGGAGCTGTCCGGCCAAATGTAGTAGAGATTGCGCTCAGCAGCCGATTCCTGACCTACGGCAAACTGACTCATCGCGAGGTAGAAGTAGCCGCCGGCGTCGTAAGCATCGCGCTCGATGACCTTCTTCAGATGAGGGATGGCTTCTTCATATCTGCCATCGTTAAAACTTGTAATGCCGATTAGCAAATGGGCCCGGGAATAGCCAGGATCATGCTGTAAAGCCTTGTCGAAAAGCACCTTGGCTCCGGGCTCATCGAGTTCTTTCAGCCGGTACTCGCCTGCGAGCGTCAGCTCTTCGACGCTCATCTCGTCGGGAGACTTGCGCGGCTGTTCGAGAGGTTTGGTAAACGGAGTGTATTGTTTGCGCCCTGGATTCTCGTCAGGGCGCTCGTAGGCAAGCAGCTCGCGACCTGCCGGATCGGTAATCGTCACAGTCAGGTGATGCAAGCCATCGCCGTTTGCGTGGACACCGATAATCTCCTTGTGAATGGGTTTTCCGGGATCAAGATCGATGACGCCTTCGAAGATAGCGCCGCAATCCGCCCTAATTGAGAGTTTTGCCGTGGTGACAATACGTGTTGCTCCGAGCGCGAGTTTAACAACGGAATCAGTTCCCTTGGGATCGGGCTGAACGTCAAGCGTTAGGGCGACATCGCGAGTCAGAGTGGTGAGGCCTTGCGTATGAGCGACGGGTACCCACCACTCGCTCCAACCTTCGACTTTGTGCGGCGCGACCCACTCGTAATGGCCATCCCAGACATGACGTCCGCTCTGGAGTTCGACGTACGGACCAGCATGATCTGTGTACCCGGTCTCATAATTTTTGGAGCCCTCACCATAACCGAAGGTCCATAGCTTCATGCCCTGTACAACGCGGCGATCCGCATAACGGAAAATTCCATAGTCGCGGTCGAACTGATAAGCGCCCTGAAAGTTATCGTAAATATCGATACCGAACACACCCAGCATGTTTTTGTTGTTGCGATCCCAGCTATAATCGATGCCGTTATAGAGGGGCCAATCAGCAATTTCGGCCGTGGTGTGGCCGACGGTGCGGCTCATTGGATAGATAAAGCGGGTTTTCGGTGTTGACTCGATGGCCGTGTTGATCCAGAACATTTCCGGTTTGCGCCCGTCGCGAGTGTTGTAGCAGAAGACCGTGATCTCGAGTGCGGCGATGCCGGGATGAAGCGTTGCGGAGAGATCCACCTTCATGCCATAGATTGGATCGATCTCGCCGAGCACCAACGAAAGGCTCCCGTCATCGTGACTGACGATTTTGTTCGCCCAGTATGGTTCTGCGTGCAGGGTGAGCGTGTGAAGGTCGTGGGGCCCGGTCAACTCCATACCGGACTGGGGCCAGCTATTACGGGGATTGTAAGGGGCGGGCTTGATCACATCGTTGCGATACAGCATTTCGCGGCGGCGCAGCTTGTCGTAAACAGAGAAGATACGGTCCCCGAAATCGGGGATATAGGTCAGCTTAAGGTATTCATTCTCGACAATGACAGCGTGATAGTCATGCGAAACTGGCCCAGGCTTAAACTCGGGAAGGTAAGTGGTAAACGGGTACATACCCGTGAGGCTGGAACTGGTGAACAGGGGCGGCTGCAGTTCACGACCCACATGCTCGTAGGTGGGAATTGAAACAGTGGTTTCATAGGTTCGAACGGGCGCTTCGGCGAGCGCCGTGGCGGCGATGAGCAGGATAACCGGCAATTGCTTCATGGGATTCTTCAGTTTCGGTCGGTTACGGAGAAGCGACATCGGCTTTCTCAACGAATTCGTTAAGCGACCCGAGGGATTTCGGGGCAATGCGAAATCCACGAGTGAGGATGGCAAGATAGGCTGCGCCAATGGCAAGCCAAATGAATCCGGCGATCTTCGCTTTGCCACTCAAGCTCATCCAGAGGTACAGGCAAACGGCAGCGCCCAGCGCGGGCGAGATAAGGTTTTTGAGAAGGTCCGCACCTTGCCTTCGCCGTTCGCGGATAAAGAAGTGGCGAATCACGCTGAGATTGACGAGTATGAAACCGGCGAAGGCGCCAAAATTGAGCAGTTCGACAGCTATCTCGAAGCGCATAAAAAGCACGCCCACTAAGCAGGCAGCTGCCATGAGATAGATACCGCGGGTGGGCGTGGCGAAACGCGGATGAATATAGGCAAAGACGCGGCGAGAGAGCACGCCGTCACGTCCCATACCGTAAAGCAGCCGGGAGGCTCCGGCTTGGCCAGTCAACGCGCTGGCCAAGCCAGCCACAAGCAGCACAAAGATGAGGGCGCCAAACATCATAACGCCACCAGTTCTGCGCCCGATATCGAGAATCACGGTTTCGCTTTCCGGATAGCTGTGGAAGTCCGGCCAAACGAGTGCCGCCAGGTAAACAGTTACGACGCAGATGAGAGCTTGCAGGATGCAGACCAGCACAGTTGCGAAACCGATGTCGCGTTTTGGGTCGACGCTGTCTTCGGCGAGCGTGGAAATGGCATCGAAACCGATGTAGGAGAGCGCCGCCACTCCGGCACCCAACATCAAAGGCCGGAGGGCAAAACTCCCCGGGCGGAATAGTGCAGTACTGTCAAATAATCCGCTCGCACCATGCCGAACGACGACGTAGCGGGCCGCAAGAACAATGAAGGAGATTGCGCAGATGGTCATGATCGCCATCAGGAACTCGCTGGCCCTTGCGGTGACGCGTATGCCGGGGATGTTGATCAGCGTCAAAGCTAAAGTAAAGCCTACAGCCCACACTTCGTACGGCACCGAAGGGACCATGCGGTGAGCCGTTAGCGCGGCGTAGATGATGCTTTCAAGCGGGATGAGAAAGTAATCGAGAATCATGGCCCATCCGGCAAGAAAGCCCACATGTTCGTTCAAGGCGCGCTGTACGTAGGTGTAGGTTGAACCCGCTGCGGGAAAGGCGCCGGCCATCTTGCCGTAGCTGGCGGCGGTGAACAGCATGGCAACCATCGCGACCAGATAACCCAGAGCGGCATGGCCGTTTGAGACTTGCTGCACGATACCGTAAACGGGATAGGGCGCAGTCGGCGTGAGAATGACCAAACCGTAAAGGATGAGATCGCGGCGTGTGAGAACCCGCTTCAAAGAGGAAGGAGACTGGCTCATCCGTTTGCCTGACGCCGAAGCGGAGCCGAAGAATGGCCCGCGAAGATTTTGTTGAGCGGCAAGGTAACCGCACCGATCAGCGCTGCTTCTCCGCCCAGGGCGGAAGGCCTGACGAGCACGTTACGCGAGCCCCACAAATCGCCATTCTCTGGGAGTTGCCGTCGCAAGACGGGTTCGATGAGCTTCCAAGCCTCGGCGATAGTTGAATCGATGACAACGGTATTGGCATCGAGTCCCCATATGAGGTTTGAAATCCCGACTCCCAGATAGCGTGCCGTTTCTTCGGTGGTCTGGCGCGCGGCTGGATCTCCGGCCAGTGCCCATTCCGCAATCCGGCGAACACGGCCCGAGGTATCGCCCGTGCTCGGCTGCCGCCAAGCTCCCGTGAGGCCGGCATAACGATCGCAGATGGCGGCGTTCGAAATGAGCCGTTCAATACAGCCCGGGCGGTCATGTCGCTCTTCACTCGGAGAGCTCTCGATCACCATCTGGCCGAATTCGCCAGCCGCCATATGGGGACCGTGATAGAGCTTGCCATCGAAGAGAACGCCCATGCCGACGCCCTCATCCATTTTGACGAAGATAAAGCAGTGACCGCCTCTACTTTCGCCTGGACCGTAGGTATATTCAGCGAGGGCGGCGGCACGGACATTGTTCTCTACAAAGACAGGTTCGCGGAGGCGTGCTTCGAGTATTTCGCGAATCGGTATACGACGCCAATCTGAGCGGCCGCCGAGCATCAGCATGCCAGTGTCGCTGTTGACAATGCCGCGCGCACAGATGCCAATGCCGGGTAAGCGATCGGCGCCGAGCTTCTTACGCAGAGCGATGAACTCGGAGCCGATTTCGGCAAGCGTCTCTTCCGCGGTCGGGCAAGTGCGAAAGTGCCGTGTTTCCACAATGCGGCCATTCATGG
This sequence comes from Bryobacteraceae bacterium, assembly GCA_965277435.1. Classification (GTDB taxonomy): domain Bacteria; phylum Acidobacteriota; class Terriglobia; order Bryobacterales; family Bryobacteraceae; genus Bog-105. The sequence goes on from OZ255821.1 coordinate 2,554,579, forward strand.
TGCTCAAAGCGCAACGAGTTTCCCAATTCTGGATCTCCGCGCCGAAGATGACGCGCCCGCGTTCGAGCGCCAGGCGGCGCCCCGGGCGTCCACCGGTCGAGTTTTCGGCGCCGTCCTCGCGAACCAGCCTGTCGGAGATCAAACCGTTCACAATCCGCGAGATAGCTCCTTCGGAAAGGCCGCTCTGGCGCGAAACATCGGCGCGCGACAGGTAATCGTTTTGCTGCAGCAGGCTGAGAATGGCCGTCCGGTTCGCTCCACGCACTTCAAGGGGCCGAAGGACACGCTTCGCTTCGGACGCCTGCTTGACCATAACGGTAAGTTTAGTACGACAAGTAAGTGGACGCTATTGAGAGAACAGCTTGCTCGAACGGCGTATAACCGGAGAGGCAGCTGCCCCAGAAAGTGACGCGACTGCAAACCACACAAGCCAGTTCACATGAAAAATCGTGGCCGCTGGATAAACGACGGAAACTGAATGAATTGCCGAGCTAGAGAAGGGCAGTTCGGATGGATGCCGCAGGAACCGCCAAACCGACCCGGCGCGGATATCGGACAACCACTGAATACCCGGTTCGGACGAGATGGATTTCCTGATGACGCGGTTACCATATCGCAGGCGCACCTCGCCTCTGACAGCGCGAACCGGTCGCAAACGCCAGCTGATTTGGGACAGCGAGAGAACATGGACCGGAGGGGTCTCTACTACTATCCCGGGAGGCGCATCGAGCTGTGCTTTAGCTGATTTTCTTCCAACGGCATGAGAGAAAGCCAGAGTGACGATCGCGGGTTCACCAACTTGCAAAGGAGCTCTCCCAAAGAGCGAATCCATTGCAACGAGCAGAATGGCGAACGGAAGAACAAGGATCAGGGAAGGCAGCATCACGAGCCGAAGAAAGTGAAAGTTTGCGGCTAAGAGGTCGCGCTGAGCGCGCAGAACGAGGACGGGCTCGTGGGCGAATAGCCGCAGCTCGAAGAGATGAGCAACGATGCCATTGACTGCTCCGCGCAGCCTGGCGGGATCGGACCGACGCCGGAAGAACGACCAGGAAGCGAAGCCAGAAAGAGCGCCAGCCGCGATTACGAGCCAGAACGCTTTGACGCCCAGCTCAACTTCCGTCACTCGAGGTATCCGAGGCCTTTCAATTTCTTAACCAAGTCTTCCTTCGACTGGGTCTCTTCCAGGCGCATGAGGTCTCTTTGAACCGCGTGTTCGATGAATTCCTCGAGCGAACTATAGCCGGCCTTTTCGACTACCGCGCGGGCACGATTGCAAAGCAGGGTACTAAGTTTCACGCTTGTTCTGGAGGCCATAACTAGCGAGGCATGAGCGCCTTGCCCTCCATCCATAGTGGCGCTCCTATGCCGAACAGGCCGAGTACGGTAGGCGCCATATCTTCGATGCCGGGATTCTCGAGGCCCGGCGTGTCAGGAGGCAGCTTCCGGTTCACAAACAGAACTCCTGGGACAGCGGCTGGATCGATGCAGTGATCGCCGCTCCAGCATTTGGCATTATCCTCGAATACCGGAATGCTTACCCTACCAACGGCGGCACTCCAGGATGCGCGATAACCGGGCGAATAGCCGATGATGAGATCGGGAGCGGCATCCTGGTAGGGGCCGTTGTAGATCGCTGTCGAATCGTAGACATGACGGATGGCGATTTCGCCTGTCTCGTCATCGCAGAGATTTTCCAGTTGGCCGGTGAGTTCCGCTTTGAGGGCGGCGGCTTCGTGGGGCAGCACGGTGCCTTGCCCTTCCCTTCCGCATAGATTGAGATACACGCCGCCGAGCCCAAATGTGTACGCGCGCGTTCTGGCCCAATCGATGCCTTCAAAATAGTCGCCGCTCTCCACGGTTCCGGCGAGGAGCGTTAAGTAGCCGTTGCGATGCAGCCAGCTGTTCAAATTGACCCCCCGGCGAAATGACGAAAACCCGTGATCGGATAGCACGAGGAGAACAGTGTCGGCATCGACATAGCGGAGAGTGCGACCCACGATGCGGTCCATGTCCTGGTACAACTGCTCGATGGTGTCGCGATGTACAGACTCACGGCAGTCGGTGCGCGCCGGGTCGATGTAGCGATAGAACATGTGCTGCACGCGATCGGGAGTATCAAATACACACGCCAAGACACCGCGCCGGGTATGTTCGAGAGCGGTAAAGAACATGGCCTCCCGCTCGCCTTGGATCGATTTCGCCTGGTCCAGAAATGCATCTTCATCGATTGCGCCTTCGTTGAGAGCCCAGGTGTCTTCGGCCATGCCGAGTGTGGCGAAGGTTCCCAGGAGCTTGGCGAGATACACGGCGTAGTGGCTTGGATAGCTAATGGGGAGCGCCGGATTTTCCGGGTCGATTTCGACGGGAGTGACGTAGACGGAGAGTTCAGGTTCGATTTCAGTCAACAAGAAACGAACAATGCCGCGAGCGGATGACAACGGGCCGCCGGAAAAACGAAGCCGGATCCAGGGGGTATATTCACGGAGCCGCAGCAAGCACGTCTGTCCCTGAATTTCTAGGGTGCGAGAGAGTCCGTCTTCGCCCTGTTTGATTGCGAAAGCTACTGTCAGCTGGTTGGGTCCGAGAAGCGAACCAAGAAGAGCGCCGTTGCTCTGCATAAGCGGGGCATGGATCCCACCCTGACAACTAGCGGACGTGGCGCGAGTCGAGAACCAGGAGAACGTGCCTTGCGTACCAAGCAAGTCCGGCGTGGACATCGCCGATAGAAGGCGTCCATTAAACGATTCGGGGGGGAAGGTGATGGGAACGCGCAGAATGGTGCTCGAAATTGAATGGCGGCTCAGAATTTTCCAAAAAGGCTCACTCTTGCGGCGCAGCTCGACAGAGGCGCGGGAGAGGGGAATGGACCATCTGCCGATCTTGAAGACCTGTGCCGGCGGCCTGACGGTGGCGGAAGAAAGTTCAGGAGCGTAAGTACGCAGATCGCGATTGAGGAAGTCGAAGATGTTGTGGCGGCCCGGGTTGACTCCCGTGGCGAAAGTCGACCAGGCGACTGGAGAGAGGGCCGGAAAGGTGGTTCGAAGCCGACGGTAGGTTCCCCGTTCGCGTAAACGGCTTAAGTGGGGCAGCTTGCCTTCCGCCATCCATTTTTCTGTCAGACCTGGGTCGAGTCCATCCAGCCCCAGAAAAATTACCTTTTTTACCTGGGCTTTGCCGGCGCGCCGCCTGAGCGCCAGCCGCAATATGCGAAAGGGCCAAATCAGAAGGGAGACAAGGCTCGCAATTAGAGAGAGAACGATGGTGAGAAATGAGCCGAGAAAGGCAAACCCAGCGCCGGGACCGATGTAGGCCAGTTCGAATGGGCCGTTCAGATTCATCGTAATTTGCCCTCAAGGAAAGGCACTTCCAAAACTTTCTCATGTTGTATGGGGCCATGGCCAAAATAGCCGTCTTCGCCGAACAATTCTCCATGATCCGAGGTGATCGTCACGTAGGTGTTTGGAGGCAATAAATCGAACAATTCTTCGATGACGAGATCGAGATACCGGACCGCCTCGATTTGGCGGTGTTGAAGCTCGAGCAGCTTCGGCCGATTAAAGGTTTCCGCCTTCGCCCGGCGGAGCTTGCCGCCAACGACATGGTCGTCCAAATGCCGGAACACGCCATGCACGCCGCTGACGCGCGGCCATTGTTCGGGTGGCTCGCCCGGAAGGGCGTAAGGATAGTGAGTTTCGCCGACGTTGAGCAAATAGAACGAAGGGCCGTCGTCCTGGAACTTGATCTGCGGGAGCATGGCTCGCATGTCATTATGTCGGTCCATCAGCTTGTAACCGTCAAATCCGGTGTTGAGAACGGTGAGAGGGTTGAGCACGGGCAGGGAAACCATCGCACGTGTTTTATAGCCCAGATTCTGCAACAGAACGGGCAGGTAGAGACGTGGCACAAATTTCTTGAACTCGAGCCCTTCCGCGCCGAGCCTCTCGTTGAACTTCAAGAAGTCACGCTGATAGTATTCAGACGCAAAGATGCCTCGCGGGCTCGAATGCGGCATCAAGCCCATTAGCAGGTTGTAATGGGAGGGCGCTGTCCACGAGGCATAAGCCCAGCGCCGCTCTAACTTCCCGAGTTTACGCATGGCTTTCGGACGCGCTTTCACGAAAGCATCGTAGCGGCAGCTGTCGAGCACGATCAGAAAGTAATTGTTGTGCGGCATCTCGGGCTAGCCCCTGCGGCAAAGGTTCGTTGATCTTGTCCAGCGATATCGTTCATGATACGCTTCGGGGATCTTTAGATTGAGACTTACTTGCAAAAAACAATTAAGTTCAGTACCCGAGGGAACCATTTGGCGCAAGGTCCCTGGACCGTTCGCAGCCTCCCTTTATGAATACACCTCTCGATTTGCAGCAATCGCTCGCCGCTTATGTGGACCGGCGGAGCGATCGTTTGATCACTATAGCCCGTGAGCTTATTCGAAGGCCGTCGGAGAATATACCGCCAGGGGGCGCGGAGAAAGCGTGTCAGACCTGGATTGCAAATACCCTTTCTGATTGCGGGCTGACGCCCGACCTTTACACGCCGGACGAAGTTGCGGGCATCCACGAGCACCCATTATTCTTTCCTGGGCGTGATTACGCCGGGCGGCAAAACTTGGGAGCGCGACGGAAGGGCACCGGCGGTGGCAAGTCATTGCTGCTTTCCGGCCACATCGATACCGTTCCGCGCGGGACGCAGGATTGGCAGCGGGATGCCTTCGGAGGCGAGATAGAAGGCAAGCGGCTCTACGGGCGCGGCTCCAACGACATGAAAGCTGGAGTTGCGATCAACCTTTTTGTTTTCGAGTGCGTAGAGGAACTCGATCTTTCGCTTTCCGGCGATCTGCTTTTTGAAACAGTGGTGGACGAAGAGTTTGGCGGAAGCAATGGAACGCTCGCCGGCCGGCTGCGCGGATACAACGCCGATGCTGCAGTGCTTACCGAGCCCTCGTCACTGCGGATTTGCCCCGCCCAGCGCGGAGGACGCACGGCGCACATCACATTTCGCGCCACCGCGGGGGGAGTTCTTCAGAACAGCCTGTCTTCAGGAATCGCCCCGCAGGTTTCCGCCTTTCTCTCCGGCCTCGCAAGCTTTGCAAGCGGGCGCAGCAAGCAGTTTCGCAGACATGAGATGTACGCCGATCACACCGATCCCGTGCCGGTCTCGATCACTAAGATATTCACAGCACCGTGGGGATACGGCGAGCCAATCACAATCCCAGAGAGCGCGAAGATCGAACTATACTGGCAGCTCATGCCGGGCGAAACTCAGGCCGAGGTTGAGAACGAGTTTTTTCATTGGCTGGAACAGCTGGTTGAAAGTTTTCCGGAGACCTTTACCACTAGCCCCGAAGTAGAGTTCCCGTTTCGCTGGCTTCCAGGGTCGTCGATCTCCCGCACAGAACCCATCATTCGACAATTGTCGGAGTGCGCGACCGCAGTTTTGGGTACTTCTCCGACTATTGCCGGCATTGAAGGTCCCTGTGACCTGTTCGTATTTCAGCAAGGCTTTGGCATCCCGGCTGTTATCTGGGGGCCTGCTGGAGGCAATACGCACGCCGCGGACGAATATGTCGAGACCGACTCTATGATTTCGGCGGCCAAGGCGCTTCTCTTGCTCGTTGCCGAGTGGTGCGGCATAGCGAAAGCATGATGCGCCTGGCATGGGGACTGCTGTTTCTCGGGTCGGTGAACGCAGCAGCTCAGCCGTTTTACGATCGCACATACTACTCAGGATTATTCGGTGAAGAGCGGCATTACCGGATCTTTCTGCCGTCCGACTATGAGACCTCCGGGAAGCACTATCCGGTGATCTATTATTTTCACGGCCATGGCGATCGCTACAGGCTTGAAGACTACGACCACGGACTCGATACAGTGCCGAAGATTTCGACGTTCGTCGCTACTCACGCGGTGATCGTGGCCGCTCCCGACGGCTATGTCGCCGAACAGTACACAAGCTTCTATGGAGGCGATCCGTATGATTTACGGCGTGAGGGCGGGAACCTGGATTTCGGGGTGTACTTCACAGAATTCGCGCGCTTGATCGACACGAACTTCCGGACGCTCACTTCGCGCCGCTACCGGGCAACTTCCGGGTTAAGCATGGGTGGATTCATGAGCCTGTATCTCAGCGCCCGCTTTCCCGACCTGATCGGCAGTGCTTCGGCCTTCAATCCGGGTCCGGAATTCTTTGTAGGCGACCGGGGCCGCCGTTCATTATGGCGGCCGAAAGATCAGGTGCTCGATCACGAACACACGATGATTCGCCTAATCCGTGCGAGCGGGGACTACATCAGCCAGTACACCGAGGAAACTCGCGCGGCGTATGCCAGAACGCCAAGCGTCGACTTTGAGTTTCGCCAGGACGAATATCACCGGCACTGGGCAACATCGATTGCGGAAACGTTTGAGTTCCATATGCGAGCATTCGCCAGCCCGGTTTTGGACAGCACGGCCACGCTTTGGAATTATTCGAATGCTTACCGCGAGTTCACGGCGCATGGGTACCACGTAGTAAGCGATCTCAGCGGGCCGGCCATCACGTATCTGGATCATGTGACGCAGGGCGGCTTTGGGATACGCACCCGGCGATGGGCTCCTGACGGACCGGCTGCCTCCTGCTCGTCGCTTGTTACTGAAACGGCTCCGCTCTATCGCTCGAATACGTCCTATCGGATTCTGGACTTCAGTGAGGCTTCCGGCAAGACTGAGGAACATGAATTGACTGCCAGCCGCGAGGGCCGGTTGACAATCCGAACCGATTGCTCTGGGCACGAGATTGGCATCAATGGGCCCGGGACCGGATCACAAGACCCTGTGTTTCTGCCTGTTACAGACAAAGATGTTTTGAGGCTGCCTCCGGACCATGACTTGCCGCTTCCGATCAGATTGTTCAATCCCCGAGCGACTGCTCAAACCAATGTGCAGGTAGAACTGACGTCGTTGTATCCGACTGTGGACGTGGTACGGGGGAAATCCAAGGCGTTATCGCTTGCGCACGGCGCCATCGCTGATCTCAGCCAGATGTTTCAAGTTCGTTTTACAGCAGGTGAAGGGGGATTCGAACGGGCGCGACTCGTTTTGAAGCTCTCCGCCAATAGGTCGACAGAGACGTCGAAGTATTTCGATGTGCTGATTGCGCCGGAAAACATACCTGCGCCTGGCGAGGTCGCGGTGCTCGATGGAAGATCGAAATCGTTTCCAGTCTTCCGCCAACGTGGAAACTCAGGCGGCGGTTCGAGCATTGAGCGCAGTGTGACTGAAGGTCGAGGCAACGGGAACGGCATCCTGGAGCCAGGCGAGGAGGCCACCATCTGGGTCCAAGTCCGGCAAGGTATGGACCCTTTTGACAGGAATAACTGGCGGAGGGCGAAGGTTTATTCGAATTCGCCCTGGATGACCGAAGTCGCGGACATAGAGGAACCAAAACAGCTCGAATGGACAAGCGCGCAGAATCGCACGAGTTTAGTGAAGCTTTCACGGGACACACCGCAGGGTATATCGATACCATTGATCCTCGATTGCGAAGGATGGAGTTTTCACTTCACGCCCGACGTGCGCTATGGCATCGAACCGTTATTTCAGGCCTTCCAGTTACACAACCATCAACTATTTACCTGGACATGGAGCCCACAATGAATTGGCTTCGCTTGCCGGCCGCGCTGATAATTGCGTTCACGTTGCATGGCCAGGTCTACTCCCCGAATCTTCTAGGCCAGGGCCAGCCAGATTCGACGGATCTGAAGAAATTTGCCAGCGGGATCTTTGTCCAGGCCGGCGCACATACGAATCGTGAAAAGGCGGAAGCGATCTGGCGATTTTTTCTGACTGACGGGCGATTCGTAAAGCCTGGGTTCTGGTACCACATCGCCGGCTGGACGTATGAGGAGCCAGCAGGGGAGGTACTCGACCCGATCAAGCTGCTCAATAGCTATGGATTCGGGCTTTGTTACCACATCGCGCCCCTGCTAGAAGCCGTTTTCGAAGCGGGCGGATTCTCAGACGCTCGCTCCTGGTTTCTGACCGGGCACACAGTTGCCGAAGTCTTCTATGACGGCGGCTATCACTATTTCGATTCAGACATGATGGGCTACAACGTTCCAGGAGATGGCCCGTTTCATGGGAAACCGGTCTCTTCAGTGCACGATCTGGAACGCGACAGTAACATCATTCTAGGCAAGCTTGCCGCACTGGATAAGGTGAAGGCCGGGGTCGTCGATAACCCGTGGTACCCGGCTGACGTCAGGGCCAAGGCAATGGGTGATCTTGCAAGCCTGTTTACGACTGCGAACGACAATTACTTATACCCGTACACCCGCTATTCATCGGGGCAAACCATGGATTTTGAGCTGCGCCCGGGTGAACAGCTGATTCGATACTTCGAACCTGAGGAGCCGGGACTTTTTTATCTGCCGTATAAGTTTGACGGTAAGCAGTGGACTGAATTTCCAAAGGAAATTGCGGAATATCAGATCCGCACTTTGGACGGCCCGCGCAGCCAGAAAGACAACCGCCTCTGGGCGACCGGACGGATCGAGTACACTCCGCCTTCGGTTGCCAATCGATTAGCCGTCGTCATCGACATGCCGAGTCCTTATGTGATCATCGACGCCAAGTTCAGCATGAGCGTCGAACTGCCCGCTGGCGACACGTCGCTGCGAGTTGAAACGTCCACTGATGGAGGGCGCAAGTGGGCGTTAGCGGGAGAACTTCAGGGACCGCATCGTGGCGGTTGGACAACTGAACCAGAAGTGATTGCGAAAAGCGCACATGGAAAGTTCACCGCGGTGAGCGGCACCTACGGGTACAAGGTTCGTATCACAAAACCGGAGGCGCGGGGCGTGCGCATAGACGCTCTCAAGCTGGTATCCCGAATCCAGTTGAATCCAAGAACTCTCCCGGCGATTGAGCCAGGGGAGAATCAATTCGTGTACTCGGGAACGATCCGATTCGGCGCGTTGTGATCGCGGCCCCGCTCGCGGGAATGCCTAAAGATAGTTTCGAACTGACCAGCCAAAGCGGGCAGCAATTTCTTCGCCCACGCAACGACGCCACAGGCGAGGTGACCTACGATTTGGATGCGAACGGCAGCCCGCTGACAGGGTTCGATGCAGGCGTTCGATTTCTAGACCTGCGCAAAGGCCTGGCTCCGGATAAACTCACGGCGGAAACACGTCAATCCGGCATTATTACCCAAAGCGGAGAAGCTTTTATGGAATGGTCACTCTCGCACGACGGACCGTTTCATCAGCTCGCACACTATCCAGAGCAACTGCACTGGCGTGACGGCGACCCGATCGGCAGGCTCTTACTATGGCCCGAGTACTTCCGGACGGTACGTGATCTGCCAGCCGGCACCTCGCACGTGTTTGTGAGATTCCGTAGCTCAGGGCCAGGCTTGGATAGCATTCGCCTCGCTGCGTACGCACATGCTGCCGCTCCAAAAGGCCGGCTCAAGCTCACCCAGGTATGGGTTGAGAATGGGCGCCGCCGAGAGCACCTGGAGCAATTCTCAGCGGCTACTCACCATCGCCAGTTCACGATAGTGGCGGGCGGGAAAGTGCGGAATCAGGCAGTGGTTCTGGCAGTAGAGTAAGGCGCTATGAAACAAGTTTTGCTAGCGAGCCTGTATTTACTCCTTTGCCCGTCTTCTACGCGCGCCGCCACGGTGTCTCCTCTCTTCAGCCGGGGATACACAGTGCTGCCTTCTCCACAAAAAGTGGAGCTTGGGGCGAAGGACATCGAATTAACGCAAAGATGGCAGATTCAACCGGGACCAGGAGTCGAGAACGATGTCGCGTTCAGCGAACTCAATCGGCTCTTGGCGGAACGCTTCGAAGTGAAGCTGGGAGCCAGAAACGCCAGTGCCGTGATTCGCCTTATCGCCGCTCCGAACAGCGTGCTTGTGACTGGAGGGTCTGATAAGGACAAAGAAGCGCTCAAGGCCCAAGCCTACCGGCTGACCATTGCGCCTGATGGGATCGCGATTACAGGCAATACAACAACCGGGCTCTTTTATGGGGTCATGACGTTTGTGCAGCTCTTGAAGGAGCAATCGGGAAAGCTCTGGTTGCCCGAGGCAACGATTGAGGACTGGCCCTCGACGGAATTGCGCATTATCTACTGGGACGATGCACATCACTTGGAGCATATAGAGCAACTGAAGGCAGCGCTTCGCCAAGCGTCTTTCTACAAGGTCAACGGTTTTGCGCTGAAGCTCGAAGGGCATTTCCAGTACGCGCATGCGAAGACGGTGGTTGATCCTTACGCGCTGAGCCCTGCCGAAATGCAGGAATTGACCGATTACGGTCTTACCTATCATGTGCAGCTGATCCCCTACCTCGACGGACCCGCGCACGATGCTTTCATCCTCAAGCATCCTGAATATGCGGATCTGCGAGAGTACCCGGACAGCAATTATGAGTTTTGCTCGACGAATCCGAAGACGTATCAGCTCTTCGACAGCATGTTTGACGATCTGCTGGCAGCCAACAAGGGCGGCAAATATTTTGTGTTATCGACCGATGAGCCCTACTATGTGGGTTTGGCGGATAATTCGCAGTGCGGAGAAGCGAGGCGTGCCAAGCAACTAGGGAGCGTGGGTAAGCTATTGGCCGAGTTTGTCACCAGAACTGCAAACTATTTGCATGAGCATGGACGAACCGTCATCTTCTGGGGCGAGTATCCTCTCAAGCCTAACGATATCGGCGCTCTGCCGGATTATCTGGTGAACGGCGAAGTGTACGGGCCACAGTTCGATCTCGTTTTTCGAAGTCACGGCATTCGCCAAATGGCTTATACGTCCACCGAAGGCGAAGAGCGAATGTTTCCGCAGTACTACCTGCTGCCCGACAGGTTGCGCTTGCATGAAGCAGCGGAGGAGAGCGGGATAGGACGAGTGCAGGATATGCTCGACACTATTTCGGAGGCTTCTTTTTCAGATCTGCTCGGCGTGTTTGTCGCTGGATGGGCAGACGCAGGGGTTCACCCGGAGACGTTCTGGCTTGGCTACGCAACCGGCACCGCCGCCGGCTGGAATCGGCAGCCAGCCAGCTCAGAGGAGATGGAGAGCTCCTTTTATTCGCTTTTTTATGGGCGCGGCGCGACGAATATCGGCAGGGTGTACCAGCTGATGAGCGAAGGGGCGCAGAATTGGCAGGACAGCTGGGATACGGGTCCGTCTACAGCTCGAAAACTGATCTGGGGCAATTCCTACACGCGGTTCGAACCTGAGCGACCTGCACGCGATCAGTTTTTGCCGACCTTGCCGACGCCCTCTTCCGATCTCCTGCAACTCGGCTCCGATTGGCTTTCCCAGAACCAGAAGCGCCTGGATCTGGCAAGCGGATTTCTGGCGCAAAACAGTGAGTTACTAGACCTCTTATACGAGAACCTGCAACGGATCCGGTTCAATCGCTACAATTTGGAAATTTACCTCGCAATCGGCGGGCTCTACCGTGAAAACCTGTTCTTCATTCAAGATCTCGGCCATATTGCAGATTTGTTGAAGACAGCTCAGGCCGAGGCCGCAAGCGGAGAATCAGCAAAGGCCGTGAATTCGCTTGACCGTGCGCTCGACCTAGCAAGAGTTATGCGCGACGCGCGAAATAAGGCTTTATCGAATGCAACCGCAAGCTGGTACAAGAGCTGGCAGCCTCGGAGCGCCGAAGCCAACGGCCGAACCTATCTCCATGAGCTCGACGACGTTAAAGACCATCTACCGGAGCGCACAGTAGACATGAGCTACCTTGTCTACCGCGAGCTACTCTACCCGATGGACGTTTGGGCTAACAAGGTAGTCGCGACTAGGAACCGATACTCGGCCGCACACGGTTTGCCCCAACGAGATTTTACGCTGGATTGGAAAAAGTGATCACAGGGCGCTTTGTTCGGGAACAAAGGATCTGAGTGTCGTAATCATCGAGGCTTCATTTACGGAATACTGGCCTTGGTCTCCGGAAAAGGCAAGCAGAAGAGCAAACGCCGATCGTGCCAAGCCTGGCGGGTGATTGCAAGATGGCTTCGGCGGCAACAGCCAAAGGGAGTCGTTGTGCACAGGAATTCACTCATAGACGGCGACATCCGCATACACGAAGGTATACCGGTAACAAGCATAAGCACGACCGTCCACGATCTACTCAGCTCAGGTGCCAGGATTGACTTGATTCGTCAGGCGATTTTGGAGGCGCGCCGTGAAGGATTCATCGAAGAATGCGAAGCAAGGCGACTCCGCCGCAAGGTCGATTCGCACTTTCGAGATTTGCGCGACCACGACGGGGCCAATGACGCATGACTTCGAGACCTGGGCCACCGGAGCGCCTCGAAAAGACCCTGGCACGTGTTGCAAGGGAGCAGGGGATCGATCAAGAGCGATTGCGGCGTTGGGTGTCTTTTCTCGCGCTCTGTGGCCTTCTGGAGAGAGCCCTTGCTGAAGGTATTCTGGGCGCCTATCACCTCAAAGGGGGGCGTCGCTATGGAGCTGCGTTTTGCACAAAGGGCCCGGGCTACAAAGGACCTCGACCTCGGCATCGATGCCACGCGGGCCAACTGGCTTCAAACGCTGTCCGCAGCTCTGAACCTCGGCTTCGATCAGTTCACGTTTCGCGTCAAAGCTCCAATCCGTAACATGGACCAGGCTGATACGATCCGGGTTCAAGTGGCGCTCCAGTACAAGACGCGCTCGTGGCAGACTATTGACGTCGACCTCGGGCCAGCCAAGCTCGACAATATCGATCTGATCGCACCGCGAGTTCATGGTCTTGCAGAATTGGGGATTCCAGTTGTCTCGCCAGTTCGATGCTTGAAACTGGCCGACCAAGTCGCACAAAAGCTGCACGCTTGCACCGGGCCTTCTTCTGCCGCGCGAGCGCGCGACGTTCTGGACATTCTGCTGATCGATATGCTCGGTGAGCCAAACTACTCGTAAACGGGAACCAAAATCCGCCGCGTCTTCGAAGAACGAGCCACTCACGACTTTCCGCCAAACACGACAATCCGGCCTGAGTGGAGTCCGGAACTGGCAGCCTTGGCGCGAGACCTTGACTTCCCGATTAGAACAGTATCCGACATACAACAACGCTTCAGTGAATTTGTAGAAACGTTGGTCCGCGCGAGCGAGCAACATGCATGACGAACTCGGTCGGGTGAAGGTGGAAGACCGACGGCTTCGCGAACTACTCGAGCGACATCGAATCGCTTTGGCTGCTGAATTGATTCCGGTCGGTCCCTGCATAAGTCTCCTGGCTCGACCCTGACAATCGCCGAGAAACTGCCTCTTCTTCGTGACCTGTTTCATGGCAGAGAAAACGTGTACGCCGTGCGCTGGGAGAGTCCAGATGGGCGCAGAGGGCAAGCTCCAAAATCAGAGCGAGACTGGAAAGCATGCAAGCATCACAGAACTATCGGGCAACGGTCAGCGATGCGGAGCAAACGCGAGCGCGCCAGGATACCTGCGCACGCGCTGAATGGCGGGCACACTTGCTGGAAAGTGTTGGTGAGCATTAGTAAGTAGCTGCTAAGTCTTACTCGGGAACCTTGGCTGCGAGACCGATGTGCGAACGGGACACAACATAGTCGGTGTCCGAAGCGAGTTTTTGGTGACAGAATTCACAGCGGTTCATTGGAAGAAGGTGGGCAGTGCTGTCATAGGGCGGCGACTTATGACCGAAAGTGAAGTAACCCCAGTGACCCGGTGCATCAGGAAAGCGCTTCGAATCTTTCACCATCAGGGCGAGGCCATCATATCGCGCCTCATAAATGCCTTTGCCGAATGAGGTTTCGCAAAGGTGCGTTTGAGGATCGCAGCCTCTTCCTTTGCGAATGGTGCTGTATTCCTTGACAATTTGAGCGCCATCCGGCCATCTAGCATTGCTCTCGAAAATAGCCATGGCAGATGGCTCGATGTAGGCGTGCAGCAGTTCCGGGGTGTTGATGGGCGACAGATCCAGGACATTGATTCCGCTCGTCTTCAAACTCGTTCCGACGTGCGACCACTGGCGATATCCAACTGGCAGGCTGACGCTTCCGTCTTGGTTGAAGCGCGCGCGAGCAATCACCGGCCCAGGTGGCAAAACAGCCCAGGAGGCGAGGGCCAGCGCGCCGGCTAAGAGGGTATAGATCCGTTTCATGGCAACTTCACCGTTACTTCTTGGGAAGCCTTGGGTCTGGGGGCACGCCGACCTGTTCGGCTTTTGAATAGGGTTCGCCAAAGTAAGGAAACTCGCTGCGTGTACGGTTCTTGTCCGGGGCTACGCCGTCGCCGAGAGCAGTATTGGTGGCGATTGACAACATCACGTCCATGACGTCATCGGTGAGTCTCCTCCCGTTGAAACCTGCGAAATCAAAAGCGGCCGCCGAATCCAGTTCATAGGGCAGGTTCGTTGGGCAAAGCCTCGCTGTGAGCTGCTTTCCATAATCGGCAGGGCTGGCGGCGGACCCGGCGAGTGCCGTCATTTTCTCAGCGAACTTCCCGATGTGCGGAGCAAAGCGCTCGGCGTCCTCCGACGGTACGGCCCGGTTATAATCCTCTCTCAGGTTTTTGATGGACGGATCCGACAGGAACATGTGCGTGATCAGCGGCAGACCCCATCGCGAAACTTGCACTTCCGGCGCGTGTCCATGAAGTGAAGCAGTCGCCCAACTGTGTACTAAACCATGACCGATCGATGCCGTGGGAACCTCAAGAACGATCGCGGTGACATTTTGGTTGGCGAAGATGTTCTTGCGATTGCCGAAGGCGGCTGGATCGAAGCGGTTCTCAGCCCACAAAGTTCTTATGAAGCGAATAATCGCTACACCGTCGCCTGCAAACAGGTCGGGCGCCAAACCGGCATAAGCCATGGCGCCTTTTTCGTTTTTTGCGATCTGACCGGTTTGACCTTCGACAATCATCTCGCCTTCGTCGCCGCGCAGAGCAGCCTTTCCTGCCGCCCGCTTCACTTTAAAGCTCTGTACGTGTTTGTGCTCATCGCCGTCGGCATGAGTCACGTCACCGAACTGAACTTTGAATGTTACTTCCTCCCGAGCATCTCCATTGAGATCGAAACGGAAAGCATAAAGCCCCTCCTCGCGGAAGCTATCCGGGGCGGAAATGCCGGCGTTTGGATTCACGGTCAGGGCCATTACGGTCGTACCGGGACGGCTGCAAAACAGGTAGAAGTCGCAAACGTTGATGCGTGGGTCTTCCTGGGCCGTAGGAGTGTCGAAATGGTGGGACATAAGCAAAACCTCTCAAACTTGTGATGCAGTGAGCTGACTACGCCGAAATGGCTGGTGGCAAGAAATACGGAAACTCCTCGCACAGCCGGAACGGCATCGCGGCCACTGGCTGAGTAACTGCACCCTTCAGAACCGTCCTGACAATCGCGGCCGTATCATCGACCGGATGACGCCCATTCCGGTATGCAAAAGTAAAACCGGCCGGGAGCTCCGGTCGATACGATATTACGTCCGGTAACAAGAGAGCTGCTAAGCGGCGTCCATGAGAATCCGGATCGGCGGTGCTGCCCCCAGCAGCGGCCATTGCCGCCAGGCGTTCAGCGAAGAGGTCGGCAAAAAGAACACGATCCTGATCCGGTGAAGCGGCGTGATACATCTTTGACAAAACCGGGTCGCGCGCCAGAATCTCAGCGGTGAAGGGATGGCCGACTCTGAAACGCGATCCATCTTCACCTAAGATCTCTGCCCACACTTGCGAGGTTTCTCCTTTACACAGGACGTCGAGAGAAGCCTCAAGCACGACCGCGTTGTACTTTGCTGGGGCACCTGCAGCGCGCCCTGATATCCGTCCCGCAAAGGTGCGGCCATTGAGAGATTGTGAAATCGCGCCACTCTGCGGCCGCGGTCCCGATATTGCCCAGCTCTCTCTATTCGTATGGAGGCGCACTTCAAATTCGGGTTCCCTCCGGCGCATGAGGCCGCCGCTGTCCCGCATGAAGGTTACGGCGATGACCAGCTGATCCGCTTTCGGCGCCGTAAACACAAACAGCTCGAAGTCGCGTGGCGCTCGATTAGTCCCAGTTGCACCGCACGGTCCCGCAAGCGGAAGCATCAACCCTGCGCCAATTCCTAGCGCAGTGCGGCGCGTTACTCTATGTTGGCTTGACTTGTCGTTCACCGGGTTCACCTAAGAGTTATTCTGCCGGTGCCTTCCACCAGGTGCGCCCTCATAATTGACGGCCTAAGCCCTGTATTCTTCTGCAGGAGAAGGTCAGCGCGTTTTTCGTTTGAGAGGCGCTTTGAAGATCGCGTTTCCGGGTACAACGAGCGAAATCTCCGTGCCTTGTTGGGAACTAACAAGCGTCAATTTCCCGCCGATTCGGAGCGCTCGCTCGCGCATGCCTTGCAACCCGAAATGGCCGGCTTTGCCAAATCTTACGATCTGCTCCTCCATGCCGTGTCCGTTGTCGCGAACAAGCAAACGTAGATCTTGGTTGTACTCGAGCTCGACGCTTATTTGAGTTCCGCCCGAATGCACGCATGCATTCTGTATAGCTTCATATCCGATGCGATAGACTTCGTCCCTGGCGATGGGGTGCATGTCTTTGCTTTCGCCGCGCGAGGACAGCCAAACTTGAATCGAGTTGTTTATCCGGCAATCGTCGCCGGCGCGGCGCAACGCCTCGGCGAGATCATTGCCCTCTGTAGTCGAAGTTCTGAGGGTTGCCAGGGCGGCTCGTCCCTCGATGATTGCTCGTGCAAGCCACTCCGAGAGTAGATCGACCGCGTTCTGCAGGCGCGCTAAGTCGGAAGGCCCCTCCCGTGCTTGATCCGCGACCAGTTTTCCACCCTGAATGGTCTGAATGAGCGTGTCGTGCAAGTCGCGGGCAAGCCGAGTGCGCTCTTCCAGCCGTTCGTCGAAGCGAATTCTCAATGAAGCGGATATTTGCCTCACTCTGGCCCGATAGAAGAGATAGCACAATGTGAATGCGACAAGAATGCAATCGGCTTTGAACCAAGCGGTCTGATACCAAGCCGGGGGAATTGTAAAATCCAGCCAGGCCCCTAGTTCATTCCAGACGCCATCGTTGTTGCACGCAACGACATGGAACTTATAGTGTCCCGGTCGAAGATTCATGTAAAACGCCGAGCGACGGCCACCGGCTTCCTGCCAAGCTGCGTCGTGGCCTTCGAGTTGGTAGCGGAATCGAACCCGCTGCGGCATGACAAAACTCAGCGCGGTGTAATTAATCTCGATATCGCGAGTGAGGGGTGGAAGATGGGTTGTCCCGCCCAAAGGATAATTCTTTCTATCCACAGTAAGTTGCTCGATGCGAACGGGCGGTGGTATCGGATTATCTTCCAGATGACTCGGGTCTATCATCTGCACGACGCTGTCGTTCACGAACCACAGTCTTCCATCGGCGGATCGTGCCGCGGCTGGCTTAAATGTCGCAGCGGCGGTCTGCACTCCGTCAGAAGAGTCGAAAGTCCGGACGCTTATTTTGGCATCGGGGTCTTTCCACCACCTTTGGATATCGACTTGCGCGATTTTGATAAGACCGCAAGGCGTATAGAGCCAAAGAGCATGCTGATTGTCTGAAACCACTGAATAGACTCTGTCACAGGGAAGGCCGTTCCGCGTGGTTAGGGTGCTCAGTCTGCCTTTATTCCATCCCACGAGCGCTTTCGAGGCGGCCCCCCAGACAGATCCGCTGGCATCAGTAACAAGGTTATAGATATTGCCGAAGTTCGCTGGGCGATTCACCGGAACCTTTTCCAGGTGGCCATCACGATATCGGGCCAACTCACCGCCGAGAAGACTTAACCAAATACCTCCCCCAGGATCGGCCGCTATGGTGAATGGTCGAGCGATTGGCGCGGTGGTGAATTCTTGAGCCACTTTGCGATTATGCAGCCGGATCAACGATTCCGGAATTGACGAACTCTTGACCCAGACGTCGCCGCCGCTATCCTCGGTCAAGCTGGTGACAACGCCGATCGGTCCGCCATCGGCTTTTAGAATCGCACTGAAATGACCATGTTCGAAGACGAAGAGTTTTTTGTCCACTCCGATCCAAAGTTGTCCGGTATGGTCTTCGAGCAACGAAGTGACCCTTCGCCCCGGCAGGCCCTGTTGTGCCCGAATAGAAAAGGTTTTCGCCGAACGTATGAAATCGAGAGCTCCGTTCGTTCCGATCCAAACCGTGCCGTCCCGAGAAGCGAGCACCGAACTGACCTTATCAGCGGATAACCCCTCGCGTTTCGAAAAGCTGGCCACCGACAGATCATGAAAGCTGTCAATTCCTTTAGAAGTTGACACCCACATATCGCCTTCGTGATCCTGGTAGCAATCGATGATTGTGTCACTCGACAAGCCATCTGCACTTCCAAAACGATCGACCTCGCCATTGAGTATGCGATAGATCCCTTGCCCTAGAGTCCCAACCCAGAGGGCATGGTCGCGGTCTAAGAACAACGTTGTGACTACCAGCGTCGTGCCGTCCAAAGCCGGCGTAATGAATGGCTTCCATACGCCTTCAACCAACTGCTGCAATCCCAATCCAGGCCCTGCTCGTTCCAGACCAACCCAAAGAGAGTGATCGGAAGCAGCGGCAAGCCCCTCAATGCCGGCTAGTCCCTCGGAGCGCTTCAGACCGTTTTTGAGATATGTTTTAGATGAACCTGAGCGCCATCGGACAAGCATGCTGGAGCCGCCAATCCAGAGATTTCCCGAGGCATCTTCGACGAGCGGACCGGCATAGGGTGTATCGATGCCGTCCGCTTTTCCATAGCATTTGAGGCGCCCGCTTGCAGCCTGACAGATGGCGCCGGACCAGTCGCGAATTCTCGAGCGGGTGATCCAGATTTCCCCTTTTTGATCTTCGAGAATGGAGTTAATGCGCGCGACCGCCGCCGGGTAGTGTATGAACTTGTGGTGAGTCCATTGAAAGAGTCCGTCTCCAGTTCCAATCCAAAGATCGCCATCCCGCGCACCCCAAAGAGAATAGATGGTTGCTGACAACAGCTGTTTTCCATCCGGACTCCAATGGACAAAGCGAATGCCATCAAAACGAAACAAGCCGTTCGATGTCCCGATCCAAAGATAGCCATCCTTGGTTTGTGTAATCGCCGTTGGCGTGCCGCTAAAAAGTCCATCCTGTATGCGCCACGCGCTATGTGCGTATTGCGAGATATATCTGGCGGGGTCGAGCGCTCGCGCACTGCCTCCTAGGAGGCAGACTAGCGCCACAAGCAAAGAGACTGCGCGTAAAGCTTTCATAGTCTCGAAGGTCGTTGAACGGACTGAGCACACCGGTGCCGGTACCCAAATTACGTCCGGGATGGCGTCTCGGCACCGTTAGATCCTGGAGAGATTCTCCTGCAGTTCTCTACAGGTGAAAACTAAAAAGTATTGATCGAGGTTTAGGTGAAAGCCCGGCTCAAAGCTCGAACAACCCCCTATTTATTGCAATGGCGACGGCGTGTGTTCTGTCATTGGCTCTCAATTTGTCCATGAGATTCCTGGTATGGAAATTGACAGTGGTTTCGGCGATGGAGAGGCGATGAGCAATCTCCTTGTTGCGATGGCCGTCGCGAATAAGACGCAACACATCGATTTCGCGCGGCGTGAGATCGTCCTCTGTCAGGTACTCTGCAAGCCGGCAGGCAATTTCCGCAGGGATGTGCTTTTGTCCGCTATGAACAGAACGAATGGCCTTCAGTAGTTCATTCTTTGGGGCGCTCTTTAGAATATAGGCCGCGGCGCCGGCGCGCAGGGCGCGCTGGATCACCAGATCTCCATCGGAGGTCGTCAGCATAATGATACGAGCAAGTGGGAACTCTCCGCGGATCGTGATCAGGGCATCTGTCCCATTTGCTCCCGGAAGCCTTTGATCCATAAGAGTAATATCGGGTTTGTGCCGTCGAAATTCCGCAATCGCGTCGAAAGAGGTCGCAGCTTGCGCCACCACGGTCATGTCCGATTGGGAGGCGATGATCATGTTCAGGCCCTCCCGGAAGACAGGGTGATCTTCCACAATCAAAATTCGTATGGTACTGGATGAAGCCATGGCGAGTTCAGTGGGAAATCGTGTTTGCCGTACAGGCATCCACCCCATTCGCTTGAGAGTCAAAAAATCGGAAAAGGTGACAAGATCGTGGTATTTTTTCCATGCCCTTATTGGATGGGCGAAAGCGTGAGTAAAGGCGTTGGCGAAAACGCCAGTATGTTTAGGGGGTTACGCTTTGGAAGATGAGTATGCGATCAACCTGGCCAAAACCGAAGTGCGCGAGGGTTACAACAACGGCGACATAGAACGAATTCTTGCGGTTTTTGCCGATAGCTTCACGGATATGAGCGAGGGACAGTCGAGCTTCTGGAACGTCGACGCGAAGACCATGCGGCGAATGAGATTAGAGCAGTTATTTCGCGAGCACAGTGTTGAATTGACCCCGGTGATCATCGACATTACCATTTCTGGAGATATCGCAGTCGAACACGGCTGGCATCATCTGAAGCGCCAGCCGAAAGCGGGCGGACCGATCGAGGCGAGCAGCACACGGTACGTAGAAGTTTGGAAGCGGAACGCAAATCGAGTCTGGCAAATCGTGCTGTTTCTCGATAATGCCGATCGGACGCCGGAACTCATTCGGCAGACCCGGCCGGGGCCAGGCGGTCAGCAAGTCGAGAAGCGCTAGCTGTTGTCTCCGCAATACTCCGATGAAAGTCTCTGAAAGAGGCGCTCACCGAATCCGGTAGGCAGCGGATACCAGTCACCATCAGCCAATAATCGGACGGTATTTTGTGTGCCCTCGAGAACCGCTGTGCAATGTTTGCAGTTTTGTAGGTGGCGCTCCATCCGAGCCTTGAGTTGGGGTTCGACTTCTCCCTCAATGTAGTTGGAGATTTCCCGCCAAACCTCGAGGCAGCTGATTTCGACGACCACGGTTTTCATAAACGTATTCAGTGCGCCGGAATCACCAGGGTCGAACACTTTTATACTCCTTCGATTCAGCCGACCAGGCTCCATCGTACCCCGGTGCGAGCGCTTCGCGCATTTGTAACCTTGCCCGCCGGAGCCGAGTTTTTACTAACTCGTCTGAAATGCCTAACGCCTCGGCAGTTTCGGCGGTGCTTAGATGTTGCAGATCGCGAAGAACCAAAACCTCTTTATAGATTGGCGGAAGAGAAAGAAGGGTGCGCTCGATCGTGTCCCTCAACTCCTTACGGGCCAGCGCCTCGCTGGGGATCTCGCGCCAATCGGCAAGATCTCGGGGCACGTAATCGCCGGCTTCGGATTCGACAGCCTCGCCCGGCGACTGGGACAGATGCGGAGAATCACGGCGCAAACGGCGGCGCGCTTCATTTAAGGTGATCTGGATCAACCAGGTACTGAACTTGGCCTCAGCGCGGAAGCTCGCCAAGCCCCGGAAGGCTTTCAGGAACACCTCTTGCGCGATTTCTTCAGCGTCCGCGGCATTGTTCAAGACGGAGTAGGCGATAGAAAAAATCGTGCGCTCGTACGGCTCAATCAGCACCTGAAAGAGATCTTTCTTTCCGGCGCAGATCTGATGGATCAGTTCCCCTTCATCGCTCGTATTGCCAAGATCCTTCACCATGGACGAGTGTTCGCCTTTAGAGCATTATCCCTGTTCGGAGACAACCGATCGGGCCGGGGCCGCGCCTGAGAAAAACTTGAGCCTTCAGCCCGTCAGGTTTGAGGTGGCAGTCGACGAAGGCGGGGGAACAGAGTAAGAGTATCAATGCAATCTTCCAACGGAAATTCATCGCAGACCCAGCCAGGGATCACCGGCTATGAACGGGAATGGAGAGACTTCCTACAGGAAAACTGCAAGCGATTGTTTCAAACCGCTCTGCTGCTCTCGGCGGACTCGCACATAGCAGAAACGGCACTGATTGAGAGCATCGAAGATCTTAACCTTTCCCAGCCACCTGGAAGGAATACGCGCGCCGTTTGGGAGAAAGCTGTCGTGATGCGAAGCGTCGAATTGCAGAAGACGTTATCGGAACCAGGCGTTACCGATCAGGTCAAGGGGGTTCGAGCCATACCAGTTCAATCTATGCTTCAGCCCGGGCTGCGGGCCGTCGTCCAGATCGAGCGATCTCCGCGCACCTGCTTTATCTTGCGTATTCTGCTTGGCTATGCGACCACATCGTGCGTGCAGATCCTGGGCATCGACGAGAGCCGGATATATGTGCTGCTTCAGATGGCAGCGATCCAACTCAACAAAGACCAGCTTCAACAAGAACCGGCGCGGACCCTGCACACAACCTGAAGAAAAAAGCGGCCCTCCTGCTATTCGATTTAGCGGGGCAGCCGATGCGAAAGGGGAGCACCCTGGAAGCGTAAAGCGAAAAGTTTGGAGAAAAGAGGAGTTTGATGGCCGACGACAGGAACTTTGATGTGATCATCATCGGCAGCGGCGCCGGCGGCGGCACGCTGGCTTATCGCCTGGCCCCGACAGGCAAGCGTATCTTGCTGCTGGAACGCGGCGATTATGTGCCGCGCGAAAAGGACAACTGGAATCCGAAGCTCGTCAATTTAGAAGGAAAATATCAAACAACGGAACACTGGAAGGATCGGGACGGCAACGATCTTCATCCGCACACCAACTACTATGTGGGCGGGAACACAAAGTTCTATGGTGCGGCATTGTTCCGGCTTCGCAGAGAAGATTTCGGCGAAATCAAGCATTACGGCGGAATCTCCCCGGCGTGGCCGATCGCATACGAAGATCTGGAGCCCTATTACACGGAAGCCGAGCGCCTGTATCACGTGCACGGTGAGCGAGGGGAGGATCCAACGGAACCTTCGGCCAGCTCGCCGTTTCCGTTTCCTCCTGTCAGCCACGAGCCGCGTATCCAGGAGTTGAGCGATCATTTTGGCCATGCAGGTCTAAATCCTTTCCACACACCGCTTGGTGTGATGCTGGATGAGAAGAACCGCCACAGCAGTCCCTGCATCCGCTGTAATACCTGCGACGGCTTTCCGTGTTTAATCCATGCGAAGTCGGATGCTGAAGTCCTCGCAGTCGAACCAGCTTTACAGCGTCCCAACGTCACTCTGTTGACGAACGCATTTGTTGAACGGCTGGAAACGACGCCTTCCGGCCGGGAAGTCTCGAAGGTGATCGTCAAGCGAAACGGAGCAACCGAAGAGTATTCAGCCGGCATCGTGGTGCTCTCGTGCGGAGCTATCAACTCTGCGGCGTTGCTGCTGCGCTCCTGGAGTGATAAACATCCTGACGGGCTGGCAAACAGCTCGGATGTTGTCGGGCGGCATTACATGGGCCACGTCAACTCAGTACAAATGGCGATCTCAAAGACGTCGAATCCCACGATTTTCCAGAAAACACTTTCGCTGAATGATTTCTATTTCGCGACGAGCGACTGGCCTTATCCGATGGGCCATATTTCGTTCGTCGGAAAACTGGACGGAGAGACGTTACGAGCCGGAGCTCCGCGGATTACGCCAGGGTTCACTCTAAACGAAATGGCAGCTCACTCGCTGGATTTCTGGCTGACCACCGAGGATCTACCGGACCCGGAAAACCGCGTCACACTGAATCGTGACGGGGAAATCGTCCTTTCTTACCAGCCGAACAACGACGAAGCACATAAGCGACTGATTGCCAAGCTGCATAACATGATGGGGACGCATGCCGGTTATCATCCAGGGCTTTTCTGTCAAAACCTTTACGTTGGGCAGAGAATTCCTCTGGCCGGCGTAGCTCACCAGAACGGCACGGTGCGCTTAGGCCGCGATCCGAAGACGTCCGCGCTGGACGAGAACTGCAAGGCGCACGATCTCGACAACTTGTATGTCGTGGATGCGAGTTTCTTTGTCTCTGCCGGGGCTGTGAATCCCTCTCTGACAGTAATAGCGAACGCGCTGCGAGTCGGCGATCACCTGAAGGAGCGCCTGCAGGCAAGCGTTCATGCCGCTGCTGATAACACCGCAGAAACGGTCTCGCGGGGATGACGCACAGCGCCGAAAAGAGCCGCGTTAAGGAAATGGTGGGCGGTGCGGCGGAATGGCGTCTTTGGGGACCCTATTTGAGTGAGCGCCAGTGGGGAACGGTTCGCGAGGACTATAGCGAGAACGGGGCCGCATGGGACTATTTCAGCCACGATCAGGCAAGGAGCCGCGCCTACCGTTGGGGCGAAGACGGCATAGCGGGGATCTGCGATGAGGAGCAGCGGCTGTGCGTTGCTTTGGCGCTATGGAACGGCCGCGACCCCATCCTCAAAGAGCGTCTCTTCGGGTTAACGAATGGCGAAGGCAATCACGGCGAAGACGTCAAAGAGGTCTATTACTACCTGGACGCGACGCCCACGCATTCCTATTTGAAAATGCTTTACAAATATCCGCAGCGCCCGTTTCCCTATACGTGGCTCATCGAGGAAAATCGCCGGCGCGACCGAAGCAAGCCCGAATTTGAACTGATAGATACCGATGCATTCGACGAGAACCGTTACTTCGACGTGTTCGTCGAGTACGCGAAAGCGACACCCGAAGACATCATGATGCGGATCACGATCTGCAACCGGGGTCCGGAGGAAGCAAAGATCGTTGCCCTGCCTCAAATCTGGTTCCGAAATAGCTGGTCTTGGGGTGGCAGCCGTGCAAAGCCCGAGCTCCGCGCAGTGGCGGACGGCTCCGTTGGCATCAGCCATGAAACGCTCGGCGAATACCGGTTCTACGCAGGCGGCTCCCCGGAATTGTTGTTCACCGAGAATGAGACCAACACCCAGCGTCTATACGGCTACGTAAGTGGGAGCGGCTACTACAAAGATGCATTTCATGCGGCCATTGTCCAGGGTCACTTAGACAGAGTGAATGCCCGGAATACCGGCACGAAGGCGGCGGCCTGTTACCAGATGTCCATTCCGGCAGGCGGCGAGACAATTCTGCGAGTTTGTCTATGCCGAGCCGCTTCGAAAGACCCTCTTGCGAGCTTCGATCAGGTCGTTGCCTTACGCCGGCGGGAAGCGGACGAGTTTTATGCAGTGATCCAAAACGGATTGAGCGGCATGGAATGCCGCAATATTCAACGCCAGGCACTGGCGGGGATGATTTGGAGCAAGCAGTTCTTTCACTATGACGTCCCTCGCTGGCTGGAGGGCGATCCAGGCCAGCCGGCGCCTCCGGTAACCCGTCGGCACGGGCGGAATTCAGAATGGACCCACTTGAACAACATGGACGTCATCTCGATGCCGGACAAGTGGGAATACCCGTGGTATGCGGCGTGGGATCTTGCTTTTCACGCAGTGGGGCTCGCCCTGGTGGATGCGGATTTTGCGAAACAGCAGCTGGTGTTGATCACGCGTGAATGGTACATGCACGCCAACGGGCAGCTACCCGCCTATGAATGGAACTTCCGCGATGTGAATCCGCCGGTCCACGGCTGGGCCGCATGGCGGGTATTTCAAATAGATCGGAAACAGCGGCGCGAGGAACGGCCGGATGATCCAGGCGATTTGGCTTTCCTCGAGCGGGTGTTTCACAAGCTGATGCTCAACTTCGCCTGGTGGGTAAATCGAAAAGATGCAGGCGGGCGCAACATATTTCAAGGCGGCTTTCTGGGATTGGATAACATCGGCGTTTTTGACCGAAGTGCTCCGCTTCCGACGGGCGGCTACATCGATCAGGCGGATGGCACGAGTTGGATGGCTATGTACAGCCTGAACTTGATGCGGATTGCGCTCGAGCTGGCCCAGCACAATCCAGTGTTTGAGGATATCGCGACCACCTTTTTCGAGCACTTTCTCAGAATCGCGCAGGCGATGAACAACATGGGCGATACGGGGATGGGCCTGTGGAACGAGACCGACGGGTTTTTCTACGATGCTTTGAATCTGCCGGATGGGCAGATTGTGCCTATGAAGATTCGGTCAATGGTGGGACTCATTCCACTGTTTGCCGTCGAGACGCTCGATCCCGAGCTGCTGGATAACGTGCCAGATTTCAAGAAACGTCTCGATTGGCTTTTGAGAAACCGGCCGGAACTGGCGTCGTTGGTTTCGCGTTGGAATATCGCGGGATCCGATGAGCGGAAGCTGCTATCCCTACTGCGCGGACATCGCATGAAGTTGCTGCTTCGCAGGATGCTCGATGAATCCGAATTCCTCTCCGACTTCGGGGTGCGAGCCGTTTCGCGCGCGCATCTGGCGAAGCCGTACGAATGTCATTGGAACGGCCAAACCATGTCGGTCCGGTATGAGCCCGGCGAATCGAACTCGGGGCTGTTCGGAGGCAATTCGAATTGGCGTGGACCTATTTGGTTTCCGGTGAATTTCCTGATCGTGGAATCTTTGCAGAAGTTCCATCACTATTACGGCAACGATTTCAAGATCGAATGCCCAACCGGTTCGGGGAAATATAGAACGCTCGACGACGTCGCTCGGGAACTGAGCCACAGACTGATGAAGCCGTTCTTGAAAGATGAAAAAGGCTTACGCCCAGTGTTTGGCAGCAACGGAAGGTTGCGGGGCGATCCGCACTTTGAGAACTATTTACTTTCTATGAGTACTTCCATGGCGACACCGGGCGCGGCATAGGAGCTTCCCATCAAACCGGCTGGACGGGCCTGATTGCAAAACTCATGCATCCGCGGGCCGCGGCCGGGTCTGCCATTTCAACATCAACAGATGTCACGGGAGAACCTTCATGACTGATCAAACGATTCTTGATGCACCGGTACTGCCGAAACAGGCGATTCCAAAGCTGCTGAAGGGGCAAAAAGCCCTCGTAACAGGAGCGAATTCCGGCATCGGTAAAGCCGTCGCCATCGCGCTCGGTGAAGCCGGAGCCGACGTGGCTGTGAATTATGTACGCGGAGAGGATTCCGCGCGCGAGGTGGTGGAAACCCTTTCGAGCGGCGGCAGCCATGCAATCGCCCTGGAAGCGGATGTCTCTCAGGAAGTTCAGGTGCAAGCAATGTTCAAGAGGATGGTGAAAGATTTCGGAACAATCGACATCCTGGTGAGCAACGCGGGCCTACAGCAGGACTCTCCCTTCGATCAAATGACCCTTCAGCAGTGGAATACCGTAATTGGAATCAACCTGACCGGGCAATTTCTTTGCGCACGGGAAGCAGTCCGCGAATTCAAACGGCGCGGAGTAAGGCCTGAAACCTCGGTAGCGGCCGGAAAGATCATCTGCATGAGCTCGGTGCATGAGGTTATTCCGTGGGGCGGCCATGCAAACTATGCTGCATCGAAGGGAGGAGTGATGCTGCTGATGAAGAGCATGGCGCAGGAATTAGCGCCGCTCCGCATACGGATCAATAGCATCTGTCCGGGTGCGATTCGAACACCAATCAACACGGCGGCTTGGGACACTCCTGAAGCCTACCAGTCCCTGCTGACTTTGATCCCGTATCAACGCATCGGCGAACCAGAGGACATTGGCAGGGTTGCGGTCTTTCTCGCTTCCGACCAAGCAGACTACATTACCGGAGCGAGCATTTACGTTGACGGCGGCATGACGTTGTATCCGGGCTTCTCGACTGGTGGCTAGGCTTTACAATCTGTCGCGACCCCTGCGCGACCACTGGCCCGAATACCTGATGGAAGCCGCGGAGCTCGGCCTGTTTATGATTTCGGCCGGGATCTTCACGACGCTGATTCAAAGTCCGTTCTCGCCGATTCACAAATGGATACCGTCGGAATTGCCGCGACGCGCTCTAGTCGGGATAGCCATGGGTCTTACCTCGATCGCGCTCGTTTACTCACCTTGGGGACGTCAGTCCGGCGCCCATTTCAATCCCGCTGTTACGTTAATCTTCTGGCGGCTCGGAAAGGTCAAGACGTCGGA
The DNA here is from genome assembly GCA_965277435.1 of Bryobacteraceae bacterium. Taxonomy (GTDB): domain Bacteria; phylum Acidobacteriota; class Terriglobia; order Bryobacterales; family Bryobacteraceae; genus Bog-105. The sequence goes on from OZ255821.1 coordinate 2,582,354, forward strand.
CTTCCTCTTTTATGCCGTTGGGCAGTTCCTGGGCGGTATCGCCGGCGTGTTCTTTATTTCTTGGCTCCTCAAAGGCGTGTTTCGCATGCCACCGATCAGCTATGTCGCTACGCGACCGGGTGCGAAGGGACCCTGGTGGGCTCTGATTGCAGAAATCTTCATTTCTTTTTTGCTTATGTCGACCGTACTATTTGTAACGAATAAGCCACGCTTTGCGAAGTACACAGGCTTCTTTACCGGAGCGCTCGTTGCGCTGTTCATCACGTTCGAAGCGCCTCTGTCGGGCATGAGTATGAATCCTGCTCGTACCTTCGCCTCGGCCGTTCCGGCGGGTTTCTGGCAGGAATTGTGGATCTATTTCGCGGGGCCGGTATTGGGAATGCTTCTGGCTGTTGAAGCTCGCAAGCATCTGTTTCATTTGCCTATGCGGGCGTGCGCAAAACTTTATCACGACAACGATAAGCGCTGCATTTTTTGTGGGCGTCACATGCAAATCCTTGCGCTACTGGCATTGTGCGTCGCGACTTTGCACGCACAAACCGGACAGACGGCAGTTGGTCCGATCTCGATTGCCGTCTCGAACCTCGATCGATCAGTCGAGTTTTATACCGGCGTTCTTGACTTCACCAAAGATCGAGAACAGCGCGGAAGATTTCGCTCCTTTAACAAGCTCACCGGCATTTCTAATACAGACGTCCGCGTGGCGGACCTGCATTTAGGCGCCGAACAAATTCAGCTCATCCAATTCGTAACTCCGAAGGGGCGCGACTACCCGGCGAACTCACGCAGCGAAGACGAGTGGTTCCAACACCTCGCGATCGTCGTTCAAGACATGGACCGTGCTTATGCAGGACTGCGCAAAAGCAAAGTCCAGGAAATATCGGACGGACCGCAGACGCTGCCCAAGTGGAATAAGAGTGCGGGGGGCATCAAGGCGTTCTATTTTCGCGACCCGGATGGGCATCCCCTGGAGCTGATTTCTTTCCCGCCTGGCAAAGGCGATCCGCGCTGGCACCAAAACGACAATCGCCTGTTTCTTGGAATCGATCATACGGCTATCGTCGTGCGAGACACCAATCGCAGCGTTGCCTTTTATCGTGCGCTTGGATTTCATAGTGTAGGCGAGAGCCTCAATTACGGAGACGAGCAAGAGCGTCTGAACCAAGTCCCCGGCTCGCGAGTACGTATCACAAGCCTGCGAGCTTCGGACGGCCCGGGAATCGAGCTGCTTGACTACCTTGCCCCTCGCGATGGAAGGCCGTTCCCGTCTGAAACATTAGCGAATGACCTCTGGCATGAAGACACGACCATCATCGCCGGCGATCTCCGCGAGACAAGAATTTATCTCGAGGCGAAAGCGATTCAAGGGCCGTTGGAAGACTTGCGGCCACTCGCCAAAACCGGCGTAAAAGGATTTACCATCCACGACCCCGATGGACATGAGATGTTGATCCAGGCTGGTTCGGTGCGGACAGTCAAGCCTGCGTCTTCCGGGGTGAAGCGGTGAACACAAACGCGGAAAAGCGAGTATTAGTTCTGGGTGGAGGATTTAGCGGCCTCTATACGGCGCTCGGTCTCGAGAAGACGTTGGCTTGCGAGCCGGGCGTGCGAGTCACGTTAGCCAATCGGGAGAATTTCTCGCTATTTACGCCTATGCTTCACGAAGTGGCGGCAAGCGATCTCGATATGACGCACGTTGTCAACCCACTGCGAAAACTCTTAAATAACGTGCGGTTCATTAACGGCGAAGTGGAACACATCGACTTGCCCGCAAAGCAGGTGACAGTTGTGCATGGTCCGGCGGGACACTCTCACAAACTTCAATACGACTATCTGGTGCTCGCTTTGGGATCGACGACAAACTTCTTCGGCTTGCCCGGACTCAAGGATCGTGCGCTCACGATCAAATCGTTGAGCGATGCCATGCACCTGAGAAGTCGCTTAATCGATCTTCTGGAGCAGGCAGATCTCGAGTGTGCGACACCGTCCCGATCCAGCCTTTTAACCGTGGTGGCTGCCGGCGGAGGTTTCGCGGGCACCGAAACCGTCGCGGCCGTCAACGATTTCCTGCGTGACTCGATTCGCTTTTATCCTCCCTGATTCAGGATTCCATCCGAGTCGTCTTAGTGCATACCGGAAACGTGATCCTACCCGAGTTAGGACCAAAGCTGGGCGCGTATGCGCAGAAGAAATTGGCACAGCGCGGGGTCGAGATTCGGCTCGATACGAAGGTGCTTCAAGTAGACGAGAACCAGATTCGTTTGAGCGATGGCTCGTGTATTGGAGCTCAAACCATAATCTGGACAGCGGGAACGTCGCCGAATACTCTTATCGCTCGGCTTCCCTGCCGGTTGGATGGTGGCCGCGTTGTGACGAATGGCTTTCTGGAGGTGCCGGACTGGACTGGCCGGGTGTCTGGGCGCTCGGAGATTGTGCGTCCATTTTCGATTCGCAAGACCGGACGCCCCTATCCGCCGACAGCGCAGCATGCGGTCCGTCAAGGGAAGACGGTGGCCAAGAATGTATACGCCGCCGTCCGCGGCGGAAGGAAAACGCGATTCTCGTTTTCTACTTTGGGTTTGCTCGCGGCAATCGGCCGGAGAACGGGAGTAGCAAACATATTTGGATTCAACTTTTCCGGATTTGCCGCCTGGTTCTTGTGGCGGACCATTTACCTGAGCAAGTTGCCTCGCTTTGAAAAGAAGATTCGAGTGGCGTTGGATTGGTCGCTCGATTTGCTATTCAGTAAGGATCTTGTGAATTTCCTCGAACTGACCCCACAAATCGAGTCACGCAGCAACCAGCAAGAGCCCGATGCGCTGAGCGCGTCGGGATCGCACACCTGAACAAAAAGACAGGGTTCCGGCTGTTGGATTTCGCGTATCGACTAATTCCGAGAAAGGGCAAAGTGTAAACGTGAGCACAACTCAAACCAAAAGCTCACGGAGAGGCCTCGCAGAACGAGGCAGAGCAGTAAAGGAGATTATGAACTTCGTCAAAGGATTCGCAATTGCGGCAGCAGCCGTCATTCTACAAACCAGACCCGTCTGGGCTCAGAGCGGTGACATTGTGGCAACGGGCACGTTTCATGGAGCAGCCCATCAAACCTCCGGGCGTGCCACAATCTATTCCGTGAACGGAAAAGAAACGTTGCGGCTGACTAATTTCAAGACTTCGAACGGACCGAACGTGCACGTGATTCTGATCGCCGCTACGGATGCGCAAGATAACGACAATTTCCTCAATAAGAATGTGGAGCGCGTCGAGCTTGGCCAACTGAAGGGCAACCAGGGTGACCAGAACTATTCCATCCCGGATGGCACCGATCTGAATAAGTTCAAGGCAATTTCCATTTACTGTGAGCGATATAACGCGAACTTCGGAACAGCTCCACTGGAAAAGTAGGCCCTCAAAAATGAGAGGAACCGACGCCGTCTCCTTTTGGCGGAAACACCGAACCTTAATTGCCCTTGCGGCGCTCCTGGTTGCAGTTGTGTTGTGGTGGCTCTTTCGGCCGGAGCTGCTCTTTATCAACACGCAGGTGAGTCAGGCGGCGCCTCCGGGGATTGCCGCGATCCAGCCCTTGTTTACGGGGAATCTGCATGGTACGGGTGACGCGGGTGAGACGCATGGCCGAGTGAATATCCTGAAGAACGGTAACGAGCTTCAGCTCGAGTTGTCGAACCTGGAGAGTAAAGCGGCCAGCTCTTTCACCGTGGCTCTTGGCCCTACTGAATCGTTAGCACAAGCGAAGGTTCTGGGCGACGTTGAGGTTGGCGGACACGAAAAATTAGCCCTGCCACCCGGACTTGATCCGGAAAACAACAGAACCGTCCTTCTTACCGACGGCCCTCGGCGAATCTTAGCCAAGGCGACTCTCGAACCGTTTTAAATTGCGAATTGGTCGAGGACTGATCCGGGTTCTGGACTATACGAGGACTGCGCAGCGGCAGGAAGCGCACCTACATCTAAATGAAGATGAGGCCAGCGGGCTGCACGGAAAATGGTGGCAGTCCAACCGCTTCAGTTCCGGCCGCCCGGCTTGGTACGTGTCGATGGTCGTTCTGCCGATCTGGCTGTCGGCCACCGCCCCAACAACACCTTGGCTGGCATCCTGACAATTGCTTTGGATTACAACCCGATGTGGTACGCCAATCTGTACGAATGGACGGCGGATGCAATTAGCAATGGTCTGCTCACCGGACCCGCGGGCAAACCGTTTGGAACGCGGCGGCTTCTCTATAAATTTCCTGTCGTCATTCGTCTGGACTGAGCAAGGATTGAGAGCAGCGTCGCACCGCGTCTGTCTATCCGATGCCCCGCTTTCGTTTTCGATTGGCCATCTCTTCTCAGGATGATTTAGTTAACCGCCAGAAGAGTCAAGCGCGTTTTCCCTTTGTGAGATCGCCCACGCGGCATTTATCAATCCGATATGGCTGAATGCCTGCGGAAAATTGCCGAGGAGTTCGCGCGTCTCTGGGAGGACTTCCTCTGCCAGTAGGCCAACGTCATTCGCAAAAGAAACGGCTTTTGAAAACGTTTCTTTCGAGCGGTTGACCTGCCCTGCTAGAGCCTGGGCTTGAGCAAGCCAGAACGTGCATAACAGAAAGGAGCCTTCCTTGCCGGTAAGCCCATCCTTGGCTAGATAGCGATATACAAGCCCGTGTTCATCCGTAAGATCCTTTGCGATTGCGTCAATTGTCGAGAGTACCCTGGGGTCGTCGCCAGGAAGAAAGCCGACGATTGAGATCATTAGAACCGAGGCGTCCAAGTCATCGGAGCCGAAGGCCTGTGTGAATGCGCCGGCCTTCTCACTCCATCCGTTTTCGAGGATTGCTTCACGAATCCGATCACAAACCAATTGCCATTGTGCCGTCCTATCTTGAGCCTGTAACATCTCCGACAGCCGGATGCCTCGATCCAGGGCAACCCAACACATGAGCTTGGAGTAGAGAAAATGACCAGGTTCGCCGCGCATCTCCCAGATTCCCTGGTCTTTTTGATCCCAGCGTGAGGCGGCCGCGTCAATCGTTCTGATTAGGAACTCCCGGGTGGTCTGGTCCAGATCTCGGATTTCGTTCCTCAGAAGATATACTGCGTTCATCAACTCGCCATAGACATCAAGCTGGCGCTGATTCCAAGCGCCGTTCCCAACCCGGACGGGGCTGCTGTTTCGCCATCCGCTCAGGTGTGGCAGCGTACGCTCAGTAAGATCATGCTCACCGCGAATACCGAACATGATTTGCAGATCTGCGCCCGTGCGAACTTTGGTCAGTGCTACGTCCGCCAGGAAGCCAAAGAATTTCTGCGCTTCGTCAGGGCAAGCGGCAACCCAGAGCGCCTCCAGAGTGAAGCTGGAGTCCCGTACCCACGTAAAGCGATAATCCCAATTCCTATCGCCGCCGACTACTTCCGGCAAGGATGTAGTGGCTGCGGCGACAATTGCTCCGGTGGGATAGTAGGTGAGGGCTTGCAGCACGCGTCCACTATGCGCAACCATCTCTCGCCATGGACCTCGATAGTTCTGATGCAACTGAGACCAACTGCGCCAAGCCTCCTCCGTATCGGCGCAACGTTCCGCAATCTGCTGCTGCGTCCAAGCGGCAGGTGGGAGTACGAACTCCGAATGGTGCTGGAGTGCGAAATGACGTACCTGCCCTTCTTTGAGGGCCAAGCTTACCGTGGCAGCGTTTTCGGATAATTCCAGTTCTGCCGGCGAAGAGAGAAGCAGAATACCTACTCCTCCGCGACAGTAGATTCCACCGGCCGTCGAACGTAGAAGTGGAAGCACCAGTCCATATTCAGGCCGCGGAGCGTATTCGAGATCGATCTGCACACTGCCGGCGGTGCAGGCGATGGACCGCAGCAGACAATGGGGAGCTCCGCGGCCGATTTCGTGACCGCGCTCGTTCGCTCCTAGAGCCATTGCCTCGGTAAGAATGGCCGTGCCGCTGACCGTCACAAAGGTGGTTTCCAATACCATCGTATTTTCGACGTACCGTCGACTCGTGCTGGTCGCTTGACGCGGCAGAATGGACCAATGTCCGGCGCTCGCATCTAACAACCGGCCGAAGACGGATTGTGAGTCGAAGTCCGGAAAACAGAGCCAGTCGACCGAGCCTGACGAACTGACCAGCGCGGCGGAGTGGCAATCGGACAACACCGCGTAGTCCGCTATGGGGCGATTGTTCATAGAGTTCTCAATTCATGTTGAGTTGCGCAGAGTATAACGGCAATTCCGAAAACCAGGGGCCGCTTTCTATCGATTTCTCTAGTCGCTGAACTGATGAAAAAGATGGCCTCGAAACTGAGAGTTAGCAGGTTTCGTTTACGGCCCGCAGCTGTGAAGGTAGTTATGTCCATGCAACTTTGGGAATCCTTCCTCTTAGCGCTGACAGCTCTGTTGCCGCTCGTCAATCCAATTGGGTCCGCGCTCGTCTTTCTGGGGCTAGTTGGCGATGAATCTGCGGCCGTTTATCGGCGGCTTGCGAGGAGGATTGCGTTCGCAACGACTGGATTCTTGATCGTCATCGAATTCCTGGGATCGCTCCTGCTGAGCTTTTTTGGTATCTCTCTTCCGATTGTGCAGGTAACCGGAGGCCTGGTTATTGCCGCAACGGCTTGGTCTCTTTTATTCGAGAAGGACGCAACCGCGGAAGCCAGGAACAAGCACAAAGAAATTGGAGGTGGCGGTTCCACCGACGACGATGGCCTGGAAGGAAAGATCTTTTATCCTTTCACCTTTCCTGTCACGGCTGGTCCTGGAACCTTGGTCGTGATGGTCACACTGAGCGCGCACGCCTCGATGAAGAGCTTGGCTGGAAGCGTAGCGACTCATGCCGGAATCGTTCTCGCCGTTGTAATTTTGAGCGGCTCTGTCTATCTGTGTTATGGCTACGCCCCGAGGTTGATCAAAGCAGTCTCCCCTTCTACTGTCCACGGCATTTTGCGAGTAATTGCTTTCATCTTGATGTGCATCGGAGTGCAGATTGCATGGAATGGCATTTCGCTGCTCGGAGTGAGTTTCTTAACACGCAAATAGCGTCACCATGTTGTCTCGGATTAATGCCGGTGCGCTGATTGCACTATGTTGTTCTGCCTGTTTCGGACAGAGCGGTAGCTGTGAAGCGAAAAAGACCCAGCAAATGACAGGCAGGGACGATTCCGGCTCGGACCGTAAGCCGTTTATGAGCAGCCTTTTTCCGGAGGATCAAAAAGCTCTGCTGTCCAGTAACCTGCGGCCCATCAATTGGGCTGTTTAACACAGAATCTGCTCCTTCGGATGGTTGGATGGCGGATTCATGTCGATTGGGAACGCCGGTGGGCTGGTGGCAGAAGCCCGACTCCCGACCGGTTCAGCAACCAAGCGATGTTGAACGCCGCTTGGTTGACGGTAGAACGGTCAACCACTGAGGGCTTGTCCTGGGGTTTCCGTGCAGACTTCTACGCCGGATCCGATGCAGCACTGCTCCGTCCACTCAACTTTTTCGGGCCTCAAGGGCCGCGGTGGGGAACAGATTTTCGCCAGGCATACTTTCTGCTGCACACGCCCGTTCTATTCTCGCGAGGCATCGACTGGACCGTTGGGCGCATCAATTTACCGACCGGAGCAGAAACCGGACTGGCGCCATATCAACAGCTATATTCGAGAGGCTATTTCTGGATACACGATGAGACGGGCGGAACGGCCTTGCTTGCCACGCTCCACGCCAATCCAACGCTTGATGTGGTGGTGGGCACGGTGATGGGCTATGGCACGGTGTTTGAATTAAGAGGACGTGCTCCGAGCTACGTCGGAAGAGTGTTGTATCACCCGGAGGGAAATCGGAAGCAGCAATTCATCGCAACCCTATACTCCGGCCCGAGGCCATTGGCTGCGACGAAGAGCCATGCCGGAGGGTGGCAGACGCTCTTGGAGCTGCAGCTTCGCCAGGTTTGGTCCAAGCGGGTTACACAAATCTTTCAGGCACATTACTCCGTCGAAGCAGACGACCCGGGTAACGCTCATCATCCTTCGGCTACTAAAGGTGCGTTTATCATCACGGCCTTGAAGCTCAACGAGATTGCGTCGGTTCACACTCGTTTGGAATCGTTTTCCGATCCACAAGGAATCCGTACAGCAATTCCAGGCAATTATGGCGAAGCAACCTTGGGCAACCCTCGCTCCTAAGGCGTGGCTGGAGGTGCGACCGGAGATTAGAGGAGATTTCACGGCTCCAGCTTCTTTCGGCATCGTGGACTCAACTTTTCGCCACCGGAATCAACTTAGCTTTGCCGTTGAACTCGTTGCGAAGGCGCGGCTCTTCTGAAGTGAAACAATCCGGGCACTTGAGGGATTTCACTGGCAAAGATGAAGGTTAGAAGGGGCAGAATGGTGAATGATAGATAAAGTTTCGCGGTGACTGGAGTTTCGCCGGCATTGCCCGCCGAAGAGCAGAGGTTCTGATTGCGAGGAAAACTTTAGCGTGTTCGGCAAGATCGTTGTCAGGTCAACGCTGATCGTCTCATGAATGACGGTGCTGGGGATTATCTTCTGATTCGCCCAGCCGCGGCACTCACAGGGAAAGGAGAGTAGGATGGCTTCGCCCTCCTTTGCGACGGAACCACTCTCGCAGAAACGCCTCAGCTTAGCAGAGATCGATGCGGTCGTATCCGCTAAAGCTCGGTGCTACGCGCACGCTCGGCAACGCGCAGCCAGCCTGTTTCAATCGGCAGGTGGCGATGTATTTGGCAGCACGGGTCGGTCGATGGAGCACGACTGTGATCGGCCGTTTCTATAACGGTCGCGATCATTCAACGGTTTGTCATAGCATCCAGCGGATTGAGGAGTTGCGCGATTCTGATCCCGACGTCGATGCTTTGCTCACTGAATTGAAAACGAGCTAATGAAGGGCAGCGAGGAGGCACAGCGGCAGAACATCAGCTCAATGCGGGTGCCAAACAAGAGGCTTCCGTTGAGCCACCCAGAGCTTGAACAGCTTGCGAATGAAATCGCTGACCGCTTTGCCGAACGAGTGAAAGAACTACCTGAGGAATTCTTCGGCCGTAAACGAACGGATGGCGTGTAGTCAGATGAAGAATCCGGCACTTTGGGGGAGCGCTTGTCACGTTTTCTGATCAAAGCACGATTTTGCGGACATGGATCTTGGCTCTGTCTGACCAAATAAAAGACTAAAGTGTAAGTTTCTGCGCCTTAACGAAAGGAATCGGCACCACTCTTTCGTTAGGCAAATCGTAACGAAAAGATCAGCTGGCGCAGGCAGCCTCAATTCCAGGGCTCCAAGGTCGTTGCGCCGCAACTGCCAGTTCTCGAACCTTGGCGGTCAGCTATTCCCTAAAACAACTTAGCCAATGTGTGTCTCCAGAGGGCACATACCTACTTGAACGGGCGCTTAGACCTCCCCCAGGTTTGCTCCCCGAGACTGCCACCCTTGCGATATTCCAAGCTGTTCAATCACTCGCCCTCTGTGATGCAACGCCTCGGACGCACGGGCCACATCTAAAAGCAGACATCGTGACACGTGCACGAAGAACGGGAGAAATGCTCGACTAAGATCAGCTTTCAATCTTTATGATTGCCGAATGCGCTAGTGGAGGCTGGCAAACTCGAATCATAGCGTTGTACCCTTCCTTGAACAGGATGCGATCCGTTTGACGTTGCCCGACGAAACTGAGCCACTCTAAACTGGGTTTTCCGATGCAATGCAAGTTGCAGAAGGAAGACGAAAGAGTGAAGAACAGCAGATTTAGCGAAGAACAAATCATCGGGATTCTGAAGCAGAGCGAAGCGGGAGCCAAGACCGGGGATTTATGCCGGCAGAACGGGATCAGCGCGGCAACATTTTATGCCTGGCGCAGCAAGTATGGCGGCATGGAAGTGAGCGAAGCCAAACGCCTGAAGCAACTGGAAGACGAGAACGCGAAGCTGAAGCGGATCGTGGCCGACCAGGCGCTCGACATCACGATGCTGAAGGATCTGGTTGGAAAAAAATGGTAAGCCCGGAGGCCAAGAGAACGGCGGTCGTGCATATGCAGCAGATATATAGCGCGAGCGAACGCCGAGCCTGCGGGCTGACCGGCCAGCCGCGGTCCACCCAGCACTACCAGGAGAAGCCTAAGTCTGATGATGGCCTGGAGAAGCGCATCGCGGAACTGGCCGAAGCGCGTCCCCGCTTTGGCTATCGCCGTTTGACGGCCTTGCTCAAGCGCGAAGGTATTTCGGTATGGCACGGACGCGTGCATCGCATCACGAAAGCGTTGCGGCTGCAAGTGCCGCGCTCGAAGCGCAAACGTTTCGTGCGTTCGAAGCCGGCACAGGCCGAGATGACACGGCCGAATCAACGTTGGGGCATGGACTTCGTCAGCGACAGCTTGGCGGATGGACGCAGCTTTCGCGCCTTGGCCATTGTGGATCACTATACACGCGAGTGTCCTGTCATCGCAGTGGATCTGAGTCTGCCCGGCGCACGCGTGGTGCGTGTCCTGGAGCAACTGGCGGAAGAACGTGGACTGCCGGCTGCCATCCGGGTAGATAATGGCCCTGAATTCGTGTGCGATGCGGTGCGCACCTGGTGCGAGAAGAAAGTACGGCTTGACTACATCGAACCCGGAAAGCCCATGCAAAATGGGCACATAGAAAGCTTCAATGGCAAGTTCCGAGACGAGTGCCTGAACACGCACTGGTTCACCACGCTGCGGCAGGCCAGAAGCATCATCGAAAACTGGAGGACCGATTACAACGAGGTACGGCCACATAGTGCATTAGCTTATGCGACCCCGAAGGAGTTCGCGAGACAGAGCAGCGCTTCCTTCGCCGTTCGAATCCTGAGTAACACGACAACGAAACCGGGGCAAGGCAACCCTGGCGGGCTCGCTACGCTCGGCCTTGCCCCGGCCCCGCTGTCGTGTGAAAGGCAACCAATATGCACGGCGAAGGAAAGCTACGAACGAAACCAGTAACAACCGGAAATTCTAGTTACGATTGGTACAGTTTTGACGGGCAGGTCCGTTCTGGTGTAAGGTGACCGATCTCTTGGAACGGATTACTGGGCAACGCGAACATCACGAATACCAGCTATTTCTGACACGGAGGGATATTTATCACAGCCAAACTTGGTGCCCTAGCCTTTTTGCGAATGGACCGGCTTGTAGAACCCACCATACCAAGTATGTAAGTGTCCGATTGCCTGCTCTTGGTTTACTGAGGCCGGGACCGTTATGAGCTTACCTGAAAAGTTTCAAAATTAAAGCGGTGACGTCCTGAATGCTAGGATGGCTGAGGCCTGTTGGGCGGTTGGTAAAGAGGACACCGGGAACTGCAGCGGGATCGATGCAGTGGTCAGCAATCCAAGCGTCAGTGTTGTCCTCGATCTGCGAGGCAGGTGTGCCGCCAAGCGCAGTTTCCCAAGATGCACGATAACCGGGAGCATACCCGACGATTAGATCGGGAGCCACTGAGGCGTTCTGAGGAGAGGGCTTCTCTACGTACACAGAGTTGACAACCTGATGACCATCTATGGGATCACGCCAGGCAAAAAGTTGCTCGCGTAAGTTGGCGAGTAGCGAACGGCTTTGCTCGCCGGCCGCAACGATGCCGTGGGCTTCCCGGCCGATGCGGTTGAGGTATAGGGCGTTCAATCCTATTGCGTAAGCTTCTGTCGAGGGCCACGCCACGCTGTTCAGGTTTGTATCGTCACCGGGCTGCCCGGTTAGGGTCAGGAAACCGCGGTCCTTCAGCCACGCATTGAGGTGAACGGCACGATCGAAGCTCGTGAATCCGTGGTCGGACAGAATGATCAACTGTGTAGCTGGAAACGCGCGGCGAACTTCGCCGACGCACTCGTCGACTTCACGGTAGACATCGAGCAGTTCCCGCTCATGCCGGCCCCAAAGCATGTGGGAATTCTGGTCGATGGAGGAGAAATAGAAAAAGAGCAGGCCCCCGGTGAAATGGCGCAGTGAGTAGCGCAGCAGAGTGCGCTCATCGTGCATAACGAGTTGAGCTTGCGATCGAAATTCGGAGAGGTCGAAGACGTGCTGGCGGAGCGCGGAGGTGTCCTCCGGAATGCCGAGCGTATAGAACCGTCCGGTCTCGCGAACTACGTCCGCAGCCCAGTGCGGCGGAGCGGAAACGGGGAGAGCAGGCGAAAGCGGATCGATATTGACTGGTGAAACATAAAGCTGGAAGCCGGGATGGAGCTGTTTCGCAAACACGCGAAAGGCTCCGCGGACAGAAGAGAGGTGAGAGATCAATGTAAAATTGCCAACCAGCCAATCAGACCATTCACCCTGGCGCAGAATAGTGATTTCTTTTTCCAGAGCCAGCCGGGCGGCCGAAGCATCAGGATCTACATCAACCGACAAGTTCACCGATGTGTATGGTTGGTCTTTGCGGAGCGAATTCGGAGGACCTTCGACAGGAAGTACAACATGGCCCTTAGATAAGCAAATCTTCACGATGCGACCACCGGAGACAGTATGCGAGACCTCTTCCGGAGCGTCGGTATAGAAGCTGAATGAACCGAGCGTGCCTCGCATGTCGGGCGTACCCATTCCAGAGAGCGCATGACCGGCTTCGATCGGCGGGTAATTGGTTGGCATATGAACAACTGTCACCGGATATCCGAGCCGATAGAGGGTCTGCCAAAACGGTGTGCCTTTGCGGAGCGCAACCACGCGCGAACTTGAGAGCGGCAGGAGGTAAGGGCCGACGGGCAACTGCCAACGAGGTTCTTCGGTGCGCGACGTCGAAGAGAACGGCTGGAGGGTTTTCGGATCGCGATGAACGAAATCGAAGAGGCCGTGTTCGGCAGGTTCAAGCCCGGTAATGAAGGTTGACCAGGCAACCGGGCTTTGCGGAGGCGTGGTTGTCTGGAGCCGGCTGAAGCTGCCCTGTTCGCGGAGTTTAGCGAGATGAGGCAGCGAAGTCCAGTGGCGCTCGACAAAGACAGGGTCCATTCCGTCTATACCGAGCACAATCAGCCGCGGAACGGGATGGGATCGATGGAGAGAGTTGCAGCCACCGAGAGAAAAGAAGCAAATGGCGGCGAGACAAGCAAGCGGCCGGAACTCAGGCTTCACGGACCACCGAGATAGCCGAGACTTCGTAATCGTTCAAGTGTTCGTTGATCCAGCTGCGAGGTGCCGGTATGCCCGATCACCTGGCGAAGTTTGTTCTGGGCATCGATCCATTGAACGAGGGTGGCAATTTTCTTTTCCACCTCCTCAGGATGCTGTGCCGAAAGATCATGCTGCTCCGTTAGGTCCTTTGTACGATCGTACAGCTCGACCTTCTTGATCCCGGCTTTCGCGGCCTTGTTGCGATAAATGAATGTCCAATGCGAGTCGATGGTGGAAAAGCTGTCGGTTGAATTCTCGGGAACCAGGCCTTCCGGGCGAACCGCGGCGAATTTCGAAGAGAGGACGAGCCCGCGACGCTTGAACGGCTGGCCACGGGCAAGAGGGACAAGGCTTTGCCCTTCGGCAACGGGGGGAGTTTTAAGTGCGAGCAGGTCGAGCACGGTCGGCATCACGTCAATTAGCTGTACGGGCTCGCTGATGCGGCGGGGCTTTGGGAAAAGGGCAGGGTTCCACATCATCAGGGTCGAGTGGGTAAGCTCTTCGTAGACAGAGTGACCGTGGGCCGTCCAGCCGTGGTCCCAGAACTCCTCACCGTGATCCGAGAGGACGATGATAAGCGTGTTATCGAGAACGCCTAGCTCTCTTAACTTCTTGACAAGCAGTTCAAAACTACTGTCGTTGCGGAGAATCTCGCCATCGTAGCGATTTTCAGCCTGCTGTATGAAGCGGTCAGGATCGATGCCTGCTTTTTCACACATCTGGCGGTTGATGACTGCGCCTCCGCCGTACTCGTGATTGGTTTTGAAGCCGGCGTACTCGCGCTCAAACGTCGAGGTCTCGGCAGGCTTGGCAAAGACAGATTCGAAAGGAGGAGGCGGGTCGTACGGTGCATGCGGGTCGGTTGCATGCGCATAGAGAAAGAACGGCCCATCGTGGTGACGGTCGAGCCAAGGGAACACAATTTTATTCAGGGCGGCAGAATCGGTGGCCCGATCTGTCTGAGCGTCCACCTGACGGAGAACGACAGGATACTCGAGCATATAGTCGAAACCGCGGTCGAGTCCAGTGGCTCGGCCGACGAATGGGGTGGATACGATGCTCGCGGTGACGTATCCAGCATTGTGGAGTTGAGCGGCGAGGGTTGCTGACCCGGCAGGAATCGTATCCGCGTCAGACACAATGCCATGGGTGAACGAGTACAGCGAAGTCATTAAGGATGCGATCGCCGGTTTTGTCCAGGTGGCTTGCGTCTGGGCATCGTCGAACACAATGCCAGATGCGCCGAGCTTCTTGAGAAATGGTGTGGTGTTGCGAGGGTAGCCGTAGAGGCTGGCGTGATCGGCCCGCAAGGTATCGATGGTGTAAATGAGAACGTTGGGCCGCGATCTTTGCGAGTTGGCAATTACCGGATCGGCCCACAGGGCGACTTCTCCATCTTGCTCCGATTCGGTCCGGAGTTGAAGAGTGATGGTGTGTCCCTTCCAACGCGAGAGATCAATGTCGGCGTCCTGCCACGCATCGGGATCGTCTAAGGTTTTCGAGAAAAGACCGGCGGGTGAACCGGCCACGGAGACGGTGAACTTGATCCTACTGTTTCTCACTGTGGTACCCATGCCGAAATGCAAGTGAGCCCTGCTGGGAATCTGAAGGGCGAAGCTCATGCTGGACGGCGAGTGGATGTAAATAGCGTCGCGGTATTCGTCCCGCTTCCCGACGTTCGCACGATCGACTCGGCGGACAAACGCAGCGGGCTTCGGGATTAATTTGATGGAGTGAATGCCAACCAGGGCCTGAAGGCTGTCGGTCGGCATGATACCGAGTAGACGGCCCCCTTTTGGCGCATCGACGTTGACATCAAAGCGGTAGATATTGTATTGGCCGGCCGGTCCGAGCTTCTGCTTTGCCTCGAAATCGCCGATCTTGATTTTTATTTCGTCTCCGCCCTGGGCGGACATTCTAATCTCCACGGCTTCATAGAGGCTCCAATCGATTGCAGGCTGTTTTGGGGCCAAGATGACCGGGGTTGAACCTTCCCCCTTGAGCATGAGATCGCCGTTCCGCACGCCGATGCGGCCCCTTATTACTTGCCAACTTATATCCGAAGTGGAATAGAAATTTTGCCAGACTACGGGCTCAGCAGCCGTAGCGGTGGTAGCTGCCGACGATGTCGAAATATTTGCGGCAGCAAGCCGGTCGCTCAGACGGAGCGCCTGACCGGGCAAGAGCTGCTGAGACAACGCCGCCAGACAAACTGCCGCCAGCTGCAACTTACGAGGAGAGCGCAAGAAATATCGTAGCTCCGAATCGTCACGGGTTTGGCGCCTGATGCACCATTGCGCCTAAAACTCTATGCGTGCTCCAACCTGGATAATACGCGGAGTGTTGGCTTGTGAGCTGAGATTGATGAGTCCTGTAGTTGCGTTCGGATTGTTTAGCGTTGGATGGTTGAAGGAGTTGAAGAAATCTCCGCTCATACGCAAGCGAACTCGTTCTGTAATCGTGAAGTACTTAAACGCCGAGATGTCTTGATTCCAGGCGGGCGGACCAAGCATGAAATTGCGCGTGTTCCAACTAAGATTGTCCGTAATTAAGGTGGGGACCACCGATCCGTCGGCAAGATTCTGCGAGACATAGTTGTCGAAGTTTGAGCCGAGTGGATGAATCGTGCGCGCGCCGCGATTCACCGGGACAATCGCCTCGAGCGCGGAGAGATTGACGGAGCTGGCTTGTGTGGGGTCGAAATCGCCTGCGAACCAAAGCTTCTGGTTCTGGCCGAAGATATTGAGGTTCAAACGCTTACCCGAAGGGAGGGCGGGATTGCCGAATTGATATTCGCTGCTGCTGTTGCCCATCCAGAAACCGTTGTCCCACGTGCCAATAAAAGCGATCTGCCAACCGCCGACCAGCGCGTCAACTCCGCGATTGACATTCGCCAAATACTTCTTGCCTTTGCCGAAGGGGAGCTGATAAAGTCCACTCCAAGTAATTCGTTGTGGTGGTACTTGGCTCGAGTTTGTATAAAGAAGCCGAAGCCGCTGGCTGTCGCTTAAGTTGGGATTTCCTACTAGTTCGCCGTTGGCGGGAACCGATCCGGAAATCCCGCCGCCCTGATTACCGCCGCCATTCGATACAGCGTTGATACCGCCACTACCGCCGAAGGTGAAGCCGCCAGCATCGTTCGTCGTTAGCGTATGGGTGTAGGCATAGAAGAACTGAAAGGAAAGGCCGCTCGAGAAACGCTTGTCCAGAACAACTTGAAATCCGTTGCTATTCGAGTAGCCGTTGTGCCGGACAGCACCATACGCGCCGCCGTTCAAGCTATTGAGATTCCAGTTCGGATCCAGTTGACGATCGTAGTAAAGAACCGGAGCAATTTGCCCGGTTTGCAACTGGTAGTTGTATTTGGAGAGCGGAGCATTCACGTCCCAGTTCTGCTGAAGATTGCTGCCGTGATTTCCGGTGTAGGCGAGCTTCAATATCAGGTTCTGAGCGAGTTCGTGTTCGATGGTGAAAGTCCATTCCTGCATCCGGTTGTCGTTCCAGTGGTGGGCGTCTAAGGCGAGGAATCCTTGTGCGGAGCTATCGACGGCTCCCGGCGCAACGTTCGCCGTGCCAGCAGTCCCGAGCATGTCGCTCGATGCGGGAACGGAGGTGAGCGAATAGACGGCGTTGGCCCCTTGCAGAGTGTCGAGATTGTTCTGATAGCGCAGGTTTAACGGAGGATTGATGCGCATCGATTGAAGGATCTGTGAAAGCGGCAAAGGCCAGTAGTACATGCCGTAGCCGGCACGAACGACCCATTTATCGCTCAAGCGGTAAGCGGCGGCGGCGTGAGGCGAGAAATCTGTCAGCACGTTCGGCGTGAGAGCGCTAGGAAATCCAATCGAGTTGGCCGAGACGCCGGTAAGCCCGCGGTTCGCCCAGGCATTAATGACGGGTGTTGGAAGGCCGGGGATGGTGTTGAGAGTTGTAAAAGTCGGCAAGACAACTTGCATCGACGTGGGACTTAACGAGTTCAAGTCGATCGTATCTAGGCGATTATATTTCTCCTTATACGGAGTCCAAAACTCCCAACGAAGACCCATGCTCAAGGTCAGCTTGGAAGAGAGTCTCCAGGTGTCCTCGGCAAAGAGCCCGATCTCTTTCTGGCGGAAATAGAAGAAGCCGCGGTTGTACTGATTGGACAGGGAGGAGGGGATGCCGAGCTCCAGGCTAGCCAAGCCTGATCCGGTAAAGGGTGTGATCGCCTGGGCGGAAGGGTCATACAATCCGGTCCAATTGCTGCCGAAGAGCTCCGAGCCTTGCGCCTGCTGTAATTCTTCGACGTTACTGTATTCCTGCCTGCCTTTGAAGCCGAACTTCATGCTGTGCTTGCCTTTGACCCAGGTAACATTGTCGTCGAGTTCGTACTGAGTCATGTTCTGCGCTTTGTGATTATCGGAATCCCATCCGCCGCCGTAGAACATGTTGTAGGCATCGGTGTAAACAGTGGGCCAGCCTGTGGCGCCGAACGGGTTGGGCAGGCCGAGCTTCGAATCCCAGTTGACGCTGTCCGCGCCTGTTCCCTGTCCGTTCTTGGAGCGGACACCGGCCGCCTGAAAATCATTGAGCAGGGATGGGCTAAATACGTGAGTGTAGTGAGCAGTGATGTTGTAGACGTTTGAAGCCATCGCGGAACTGCCGGTGGAATTAGTTTGTCCGGGAGGAGGGAAACCGTAGTGACCGCCGTCCTGCAGGAAGTCGTAATGTGACCGGGTAAAGCGGACCGACAGGGTATCCCGCTCGGAGAACACCTGATCGAAGCGACCGGTTATGGAGTTGGTGTTGGTGTTCTGAGGGTAGTAAGTCTGATAGTTTTGCGCGATCCAGGGATTCGCGCCGGCGTTCGGACCGGAAGGGAGAGGCGTAACGCTTTTGAATCCGTTTAAAACCTGCGCATTCAGGAGGTTTGCCGGAATGACGTTGTTCGGGAAAGGAGCTCGAGCGCCGCTAGCTGTTGTGCTGTATGGATTGTAAAGAGTGAATTTATCGCCGCTGGTATCGGTAATGTTGCTGAAATCACCGGCCCACATGGCGGCGGTCGGCACAGCGGTTTGCTGGAAGAGTTGCTGCCGCTGTTTCAGGAACTCCTGGTCGTAGAAGAAGAATGCTTTGTTCTTTACGATCGGGCCGCCGACGAAACCGCCGAACTCGTTCCGGATGAGCTTGGCGGGTGTGTTCCCATCCTGAACAGCACGGGCAACCAAACCACCGTAGTTATCTCGCAGAGTTTCAAATGCGCCACCGTGAAATTGGTTTGTTCCACTCCTGGTGACTAGTTCAACTGTGGCAGGACGGTCAAAGGCCGCACCGGAGCCGGCGGTCTCGACTCGGTACTCCTGGATGGTATCGAGGCCTGGCTGAACGCGCGAGATGCCACCTCCAAAGCGGTCGACATAGGACATTCCGTCGAGCAGGATGTCGGTGGAACCCACCATCATGCCGTTGGTGCGGGGAGACGGAGCTCCCTGCGTGTTCTGGCCCCCTTCCACGCCTGGGGTAAGGGTAAAGAGATTAGTGATCTGACGCCCGTTCAAAGGCAGATCGTGGATCTGCTGCGCCGTTTTTTCATCGCTGAGCTGAGCACCTTCGGTGGCGATTTGAGAAGCTGCACCGCTCACTTCTACTTTGGCCTGCACAGTGCCTACTTGCAGATTGGGATCTACAGTGACGGTTTGACCGGCCTGGATGGTGAAGGTCGTTTCCCACTTATCGAAGCCGGGAGCTTCGACGACCAGGCGATATGGGCCGACGCGCAGGCTTCCGAATGTATAAAGCCCGGCACCGGTGGACTTAGATGCACGAACTGCGCCAGTTGCAGTATCAGTGAGCGTAATGTTAGCGTTCGCGATCGGCGCTTTGGATGGATCCTGAATGGAGCCGGTCACAGTTCCAAGTCCAGTCTGGGCCGAGAGCGGAACAGATAGAAGCACGACAGCTGCGAGCAACTTTCTTACACCGAGCAAGAAACTGGGCATTTGGACCCTCTCCCTTGAGTGACTACGGATTGAGGGAGGATAACAAGGTTTTCAGGAGCATGTCAACTTAAAAAATTTCCGCAATTATCAGCCGCAATTATCCGGTGTTAGCCGGCGATGAACATGGAGAAACGCACTTTACTCAGCGGCGAGTCGTTTTCGGGCAGCTTTGATGTTTGGATTGGCGAGAATTTGAGGAACGGAGCCAGTTTGCTTTTCGTTCGGCGCATCAGGAGGGAAGAGGCATTCCAGAACTTGCTTGATGGCGTCTTCCGGGGCAGGGGCGGCGACAGTAGCGGCGGGCTGGGCCGGTACCGTTTTTTGAGGAACGAAGCCACGATCCTTCTGGAGTTTCATTAGAGCGGTAAGGGTTTTGTGGAAGCTGCGTTCGGCGGAAGCTAAAGCGCGGGCGAAGAATTCGATTTTGGGGTAGTCGGGCGGTCCTTCGAACCCTTTTCTCCAGGGCCCGACTTCCTGGCAGCGGATGCGGCGCATGCGCCAGTAGTGCTGGGCGAGTTCGTCGACGAGGATTTCTTCGGTGGTGTTGGCGGGTTGATGCTCGTCGCGTAGTTTTGCGCGGAGCTCGTCGAGTTCGGCGGGATCTTCGCCGGGAGCGACAACTTGTTTGGAATAGACGCCGTGTTTGAAGCGGTTTTGGGAGCTTTTGGCTTTGCCTTCTTCCGTCTTGGGGCCGGTGGAGTGCTGGGCGTTTTCTTTGTTAATTTCGGCGCGGGTTTTGGTGGGTTTCTGAACTGATTTTTCGGGTGCAGACATGGTGTTCACCTGCGCGGAAGTTAGCAGCGCGGGTGAACCGGGTGACGGTTCGGATAGAGGGTAAATGGTTGGTTATGAAGAGGAAAATAAATTCGGGAGGGCGGTCACGGGACGCAACGGGCGAAGAGATACAGGTGGCCGATAGTCCCAAGACGCCGAAGATATTGAAGGCATTCACGGTGGAAAGAGGAGCGACCCACTCTAATGCTTGTTCCCCATGGCGGCGAAACGACGGCTCGATTCTTCGTACGATATGTCTTCGATGTGGGTGGCGATCCACCAGTAGTTGGCGCAGGGATCTTCTACGCCAGCGCTGCGGTCTCCGTAGAATTGATCCTGCGGTTCGGTGAGTGACTTTGCGCCGGCTGCCAAGGCGTTTTTGAAAGCGGCATCCACATCTTCGACATACAGGTAAACGGTGGTGGGCCGCGGTGGCCATTGCGCGTTCGCCTGGCCCATCATGATGATCGAACTGCCGATGCGCACTTCGGCATGCATGATGACGCCGTCCGGCATGGTCGAACGGTGGAGCTCTTGGGCGTCAAATGCCTGGGTGAGAAAGGCGATTTGTTTCGCCAGATCGGTCACAACCAAATACACATTGGCGGTCTGAAAACCGTCGGGGATCGGTTTCACTTGTGCTGTCATGGCTTCTATCTTGCCGGGTTTCCGGGCTCCGCGCTTGTAAGAAATTTACCTGGGGTCGCCCACTGGTACGTGATTCGGATGCAGCGGCCGCAATCGCCGGTAGGTGGATGGATTCAGCCCGGAAAACTCGCGGAAATCGTGGATGAAATGGGCCTGGTCGAAGTACCCCGCGTCCATCGCGACTTGCACCCATTCCACCGGCTTGCCTTGAGCCAGATGCCGCAGCGCTCGCTGAAAGCGGGTTACCCGGTGGAAGAGCTTGGGCGTAAATCCCACCTCGCGCTGGAATAATTCGATGAAGTGCCGCGCTGTATAACCGGTCTGTCGCACTACGCCGGCAACGCTTGCCTCACGATCGCTCTGCCGGAACTCGCCGATGGCAAATTGCACAACCGGTGAAGTCTGCCTGTGCAGCCGCATCAGCAAAGCCGTCTCGAGGACATCGAGTTTCGACTCGACGTCTCGCACTGCCAGTAATCGCTCGCGCAATTCGCGAGCGAAGCCGCCCCATAATGCCTCAAGCGGCACATGGCGGCCGTGCAATTCATGCACCGGTAAGGCAAAGAAGGCTGCCGCGCCACCCGGCTTGAAGTGGACACCGGCGACGGAGACCAACTCCGCTGGATCGATCACGCAGTATTCAGTCTGCGGGCCCACTACGAGAGCTCCGTCGAAAGTGCGGCAGATGGCCGGGTCCGCGCGATCGTACATTCGTGTGCGGTCTTCGCGCAGATTAATCACCAGCTGTGCGCAACCATCGGGCAGCGCGCGCTCCAGCTTGTGAACCGCGGGCGCCGATTCAAACAAGTAGATGCCGTTGACAAACTGACTGAGCGGCGGCGCGAGCGGCCGGCTGTGGAGAGCCATAGCTATTTGATCAATTCCAACAGGTAGCTTTGTACCTCCCTGGACTTGACCAGCCCCATTTTACTCACAATCCGCTGCTTCACCTGGGGATCCTTTTCCTGACGCGCCAGAGCCACCAGGGACGGGCCATCCTGCTCCAGCAACAGGGCATTCAACACGGCATCCCGGACCTTGGCATCCTTGTCTTTTTCGAAAATCGAGACCAGCAGCGCCGACTGTCCCGGCTTGCCCACGACGCCCATCGATTGGATGGCAGAGGCACGCAGTTCCGCGTTGGGATCGCTTTGAGCAATCTTGATCAGGCGTGCATATTCGCCCCGCAGAGCCATGGATTCGAGAATCGCTTTGCGGTCGTCCCGCGACTGCGTGGAGTCATATAAGTTCCAGAGTTGCGCCCCGTCGCCGGCAATGGCCAACTGCTGGATCGCGTCCCGACGCAGCTGTGGATTCAGCTCCGTTTTCGCGGCATGGATCAGCAAGTCGCTCGATCCGGAGAGAGTGGCACTCTGCAAGATCGCCTGCTTCACACGTGCATCCGATGACAGCGAATAGAGAGACGCCAGCGACTTGCGCGACTCGTCGTTCCCCAGCATCCCCATAAGCCGGATAGCTTGCATTTGCAGCGCGGGATTGCCGTTGCCGCCGGCGATGTGGGCCAGCAGCTTGCCTGCTTGCGGCGACTGGTTTTGGGTTAATACAAAAAGCGCCTGCTCTTTGATCTGGTCGGAATCGTTGCTGCTCAAAACTTGTTCCACCACCGGCAGAGCTGCGCCTGGATCCGATTGCATGAGCTTGTTAACCGCCATCACTTGCAGATGCGCGTCGGCCTGCGTCCCTAAAGTCACCAGCGAGCCCGATGCGGCGCGTACCTCAAACTGCAGCGCGCGCGCATCTTTCAACCATTGGCTCGCAGGATATTTCGTCGACAGCCCGGAAAGCGTGACCAGCGCCTCATCCCGTTCGCCATTGCGATTTTGCGCGTACGCCATCCAATACAGCGCCGCATCGGCATTCTGTTTGCCGTGCGAGGCGGATGCTTTAAACGAAGCAATGGCCTGCTCCCATTCATGCGCATCCAATTCGCTCAAGCCTTTGCGGTAATCGGCATCCTCGCGCGCCCCTGCCTGTGGGCTGAAGCGAAAGGCGGGTGCGGGCAGCCAGTTCTGCGCTGAAATCGATGCTGCACTCAGCAGCAGACACAAGCATAAATTACGAATCATAGAGTCTGTCCTTTCTCTCGAGCCGAGGCGCTCGTGAGCCGCAATTTCGGCAGCAGCCGATCCCGTTCGACACGTTGCCGCAACAGTCGTAAATCCTCGGGGGACGTATCGGCGGGGGCATGGGCCAAGTCGAGCAAAGTGCGTTCCAAATCATCCAGCAGCGCCGCATGGGGACGATCGCCCAGGTGGAGGGCCGTCTGGCGCAGCAGCCGATTTTCATCCAACAGATTGCGGGCTTGCTCGCGCTCGCCGCCGAGGTCGATCGAGCCCGCCGGTCTTTCGAGCAATTCCGTCAACACTGCTTCCGATCGCTGCAGATGATCGCTCATGGCGATGAGCAAGACCCGCTCGCGCGTTTTGGCCTGGGCGGCCGTTCGCTGCTGTTCCGTCCAGGCTCCTGCCACGAAGGCAATCGCGAGCACCGCGGCCAGCGCCGGGGCAAGCATCCATGGTCGGAGCCGTGCTCGCAGCCAGGCTCGCCGCCGCTTGGGTCCCGGCTGCTTTTCTAAGGCTGGTCTCACGCGCGCCCAGACCTCGCGGCCGTAGTTGTCGTGGCGTTCCGGAACAGGGATCAGCGGCAGACTCGCGAGCTCTCCGCTTAAACGCTCCAGTTTTGCCCGGCACTCGGCGCAGCGGTCGATGTGTGCGCGACAAAGGGGAGCGCCTTCGTTATAAAGCTCGTTATAAAACAAGTCGACCAGCTCTTCGTCGGTCAGATGATTCATCGCATCACTCCCCAGGCCGGTTCGAGGGCTCGCCGTAGTTTCTGCACGGCCCGGAACACGCTATGTTTGGCCGCATTGGCCTGCACACCTAATGTTCGTGCGATGTCTTCGATATCGCAGCCCTCGTAATGGCGCAGAATGAAGGCAGCCCGCTCCATATCAGTAAGCTCGGCGAGTGCGGGCTCGAGCAAGTCCGCGATCTGGCCGCTTTCGACAAGCCGGTCGGGTCCTGGACGCGGCGAGGCTACGGCTTCTAACCAGCCGGACGCTCCGCGCCGGTTCTTACGGGTGCGCAATAAATCGAGCGCACAGTTGGTGCAGATACGGTACAGCCAGGTTCCGAAGGCGCATCGTCCATCGAAGCGGCCGAGTTGCCGGTAAGCGCGTAAGAACGTTTCCTGCACCAGGTCTTCAGCGTCTTGTTCATTGCCAGACATACGAAATGCCAGACGGAAGACAGACCTGCTATGCCGCTCTACCAGGATGCGAAAGGCAAGCTGGTTGCCTTTACGCGCCTCTGCCGCGGCCGCTTGATCGGTCCACTCCATCCGGTTGTCTGCTTAGACTGCCGGGAGCAGATCTGGTTAGTAGACAAAAAGCCCGGCGTCTGTTTTGAGACGCCGAGCTTAGAAAGCACGAAGACGGCAGGCTAAAGCCTACCCTACGGTTTAGCGGTGGCCGCCGCCGACGTGTCCACCGCCACCGGCGTAGCCACGGAAACCGCCACCGGCGTAGCCGTGATAGCCGCCGCCATAATAGCCGCCACGGTAGCCTCCGTAATAACCGCCACGGTAGCCGCCATAGTAGCCGCCTCGGCCCCAGTAGCCGCCGTAGAAGCCGAAGGACGGACCCCAGTAGTAGGGATAGCCCCAGCCATAAGCGCCATAGTAGGGATAACCATACGCATAGTTGTAAACCGGCGCAGGTGGCGCAGCGCTCTCGTAGAGGCTGCCGCCGCCTTGATTGCTATAGGTAGGCCGGTCGTATTCGTTCGGCTCGATGTAGCGAAACGCTTGCGTACTGTTCGCGGTCGAGATGGTCACGGGCGCTTCGACCCGGAACGTGAGCACCTGCTCGGGATAGACGACGCTGGCGTGATTGTGTGTGACCAGCACGCCGATGAGACCGGCTGCCGCGCCGGCACCCGCGCCAATGGCGGCCCCCGTTCCCCAACCGGCCGCTGCTCCGATAGCAGCGCCAATCCCGGTGGTGGCGGCGACTGTGCCGATTTCTGTTCCTTTACCAGTCGTGCCGCCCTGCCGGCTCACGAACTGCGTGGTCACGGGAACCTGCTGGCCATCGACCAGGGATAGATTCGTCAGTTGGAGACCGAGCCGTCCCGGACGGTCGGTGTGATGCTTTTCCGCCGTAGCTACGCGGCCGCCGATGGTCTGGCCGGGTTCGGCAACGACCACGCCGTTTACCACTAGCGGCTGCATCAGCGAAGCCGTGAAAGCATCGCCCGGCTGATTTTTGTCAGACGATAGCTCCTGATTCACACGCACCGTCAGGTACGTCCCGCTCTGCATCGTTAGTGTGGCAGGAACTGGCGGGGGAGGCGGATAATTCTGCTGCTGGCGGTTGGGCGGCTGCTGACCGTATGGCCTGTTAATTTGCGGCGTATAGCCCTGTTGCGGCTGCTGTTGCTGGGGAGGCGGCCCTTGCGGCTCGGCTTGCTGGTTGTTTGGATCCTGCTGGACACCAGCGTTGTCGGCGGGCTGCTGGTCAGGATTCTGAACCTGCGCGTTGTCGCCAACCCGCTTCCAGCCGTTGTTATTATTTGGGTTATTATTTGCGGACTGCTGGGGATCTTGCGCGAAGGCAAATGTGGCAGCGGCCAGAACACTGGCCAGTGTGACGCGTAAAGCGCCGCGAACAAAGAAAACAGAAGAGCGTTTCATAGCTTTGTCATTAAACTCGACGCAGCCATGTAGAGCACTTTTCTTGCCAAGTCCTAAACCTCGTGTCATCAATACGCTAGCTGCGAGAGCAAGGGATTTGCTTGGTGGCACGCGACCGCTCTTGGTGGTTTTGGGCCATTACGTTAAGCAGCACGGTTTCCCTCGGTGGAGATTGCTTTTGGCGCTTTCAACGTTTGGATGGTGCCCCTTGAGGTATTCGGAAAGAGTATCTGTGTCCAGAATGGATTAACCATCATCTAGGGCGAAGGCTTGGGTTTCGATGGCCTTCGTCTTTCCTCGTACGCAATGGAGACAACTTCATCAAGCAGAGCCGCATCTTCGACACTCCCAAACAATCCCAGTCCTTGCTCAAATATAGTTTTCTGAACTGACTTCCTGGCTGAGAGGCCAGTTTCAATGAGCCGCAAAACGGCTTCATCGTGCGTGATATGTTCTTGCTGCGCAAACCGCTGAATGTCGTGCTCGATGTTCGACGGAATGTCCAAGCTCATTGCTTTGTGCCTCCTGCCGCTGATCTTAGGACCTTTAAGACCTATTGTCACGTACCTTGCACCGTCAATACGCGAAAGGGGAGAGCCGGCAACCTGCTTGGTGGCCCTAAACCGTCTTTGTTGTTTTGAGCCATTACACTTTAAACAGCATGGTTCGTTCGCAATCGGCAAAGTGCGCCTTACTTTTGACCCTGGCTTTTTCCCTAACGGCGGCTCCGCGGTTTCGCGTCAGTTTTCCCGCGGAACGGAGCCGCTCCGCGCTTGATGCCCGATTGCTCTTGATGCTTTCGACCGATCCTTCGGCGGAACCGCGGCTGCAGATCAACGATACGCCGTCGAGCCAGATCGTTTTCGGCGTCAATGTGGATGGACTGGAACCGGGTCACGCAGCACTTATCGATAGTGCGGCCGCCGGGTACCCGATCCGCAGTATTGGAGATCTCAAGCCGGGCGACTACTACGTCCAAGCAGTGCTGAACAAGTACGAGACCTTCCACCGAGCGGATGGACACACCATTAAGCTCGCCATGGATCGCGGCGAAGGTCAGCATTGGAATCTCGCGCCCGGCAATCTCTATAGCAAGCCCCGGAGCATCCATTTACAAGCGAATTCGAACGAGACGTTCAACATTTCGCTCGACCAGGAAATCCCGCCCATTCCCGATCCGAAAGACACCAAGTACATCCGCCACATCAAAATTCGGTCGGCCCTGCTCAGTAAGTTTTGGGGACGCCCGATGTATCTGGGCGCGAACATTCTAGTGCCGGAAGGATTCGATGAACACCCCGAAGCGCACTTTCCGGTGGCGATCAATCACGGCCATTTTCCGGCTGATCTGGAGGGCTTTCGCACGGAGCCGCCCGATCCCAATCTCAAGCCGGATTACAGCGACCGGTTTCATATTGCGGGCTATAACCGAATACAGCAGGCCGAAGCGTACAAGTTTTACCAGCAGTGGATCGCACCCGGTTTCCCGCGCTTCCTGGTAGTTGAGATCCGGCACGCGAATCCGTATTACGACGATTCGTATGCGGTTAATTCCGCCAATCTTGGACCGTATGGCGATGCGATTGAGACTGAACTGATCCCGCAAATCGAAAAGCAGTTTCGCGGTCTTGGTCAGGGATGGGCGCGTTTTCTGTATGGTGGGTCGACGGGCGGCTGGGAAGCGTTGGCAGTGCAAATGTTCTATCCAGACCACTACAACGGCGCGTTTGCCGCTTGTCCCGATCCGGTCGATTTCCGCGCTTTTACAAACATCGATCTCTACAAGGATAAAAACGCCTATGTGCTGGAAGGGGCGCACAAAACGGTGGAACAGCCTGCGATGCGCGATTACCTTGGGCACGTCACGATCGCGCAGCGCGGGGTAAACAGCTACGAGCTGGCGCTAGGAGATCATGGGCGTTCCGGTGAGCAATACGACATTTGGCAGGCGGTGTATTCGCCGGTGGGGCCAGACGGTTATCCGCAAAAGATTTTCAACAAAGAGACCGGCGAGATCGATCACCAAGTGGCCGCTTACTGGCGAGATCACTACGATCTCAGTCACATTCTGGCGCGTGACTGGTCGACGCTGGGTCCGAAGTTGCAGGGGAAGATTCATGTTTATGTGGGGAGTGCCGACACTTACTTTCTGAACGATGCGGTTTATTACCTGGAAGACTTTCTGAAGGAGACGCGCAACCCGCCTTACGACGGAGAAGTGAAGTACGGTGATCGCGCCGAGCATTGCTGGAACGGTGATTCTAATCTGCCGAATTACCTGTCGCGGCTGAATTACAACACCATGTATCTGCCGAAGGTTTTGGAGCGCATCGAAAAGACTGCGCCGGCTGGGGCGGATTTGAAAAGCTGGCGTTATTAGCCGAGGGCCTCGTTTTTTGCGGCCAACAGGGTTTGCAGGCGACGGCGATAATTGCGTCGTTCCAGAGCGAAATAGCTGATCGCCGGATAGACTGCTCCCAGCAGAACGGCGATGAGAACGCTGCCGGTAGGAACCCAGAATCCGTAGCCGAGCACCGCGAAGCCGATGGTGCGGAGTATGTTTTCAAACAGCATTAAGCGGCGCAGAAAGGCCTCTTCGGTGTTGAACCATTTTGGAATGGCGGCGGGCTTGAATAATCCTTCCTCCACTTGCTCGATTGCGTGCGCCAGTTGTTTATTGCGGTAGGAGAGCCAGAGCGCGCTGCCCAGGTAGGCGATTAGCAGAATGAGCAAACCGGGGCGCAGGCTTGGCCATTGGGTTTCCCATAAGAGCAGGGCGAGGAGCACAGCAATGATGGCATTCGAACGGACACGGGCGGCGTTGCGCGTTCGCATGGCAGCAGCATAGGAACTGATGCGATCGAGAGCGCTCGTCATGCAGCAAGTGTATCCGGCCAGCGTAAAGCGAGAAGATAGAAGAGGAATGTTACCGCGTAGAGCTCTGTTGATCATGCCGGTGGCGCTAGGGGGCTGGATCGCGCTTTTGCGGCGGCCGGAGCGGCCATTGCCACCGGCTGCTGAAAACGGAACAGGCGATCCGGTTTTGCTGGTGTTGCCGGAGCGCGATGGGGAGCGCAAAATCGTCCCGGTGCGGAAGATGGTGAAGACGGATGCCGCATGGCGTCAGGAACTCTCGCCCGGTGAGTTTGCCGTTAGCCGACGCGCCGCCACTGAACTGGCGTTTAGCAATCGCTACTGGCATACCAAAACTCCGGGAACCTACTATTGCACCTGTTGCGGCAATGCGCTGTTTCTGTCACGCGATAAGTTCGATTCGGGTACTGGCTGGCCGAGTTTTTCGACGCCGTTCGCGCAGAAGAATATTTACACTCGCAGCGATGCGAGCCTGGCCGTGGCGCGCACGGAAGTTCTTTGCCGCAAGTGCGACGCCCATTTAGGACATGTGTTCGACGACGGGCCGCCACCGTCTAATTTGCGCTACTGCCTGAACTCAGCGGCCTTGCGACTGGTGGCTTCATGAGTTTATGTGGAGCAGCGAAGAAAAGATGGCAGGCTAAAGCCTACCCTACTAGAGACGCCTCATGATGATATTTAAGCTGCTTCTGCTGGCTGCGGCGACTGGCGCGTCGTGGCAAATCGGGCCGTTCACGCGAGCGGTGAATGCTCCGGTTTTGCGGCCCGACCAAACCGCAACGTTTTCCGATCCGATTACGCATGCGCCGGTTCGATGGGAAGCGCTGCATACTTTCAATCCGGCGGCTGTCGTGCGCAATGACAAGGTGTTTGTTCTGTTTCGCGCGGAAGACGACTCGGGCTCGATGCAGATCGGCATGCACACATCGCGGCTGGGCCTGGCTGAAAGCGCAGACGGCATTCACTTTACGCGCGGGAAGACTCCGGTCTTCTTTCCCGCCGAAGACAGTGAGAAGCGACGTGAGTGGCCGGGCGGCGTGGAAGATCCGCGCTTGGTAGAAGGCCCCGGCGGCGTTTACTACGTCACGTACACGCAGTGGAATCGTCAGAGCTACGACGTCGGGATCGCGTCCTCACCGGACCTGGTGCATTGGACCAAATATGGACCAATTTTCGGAGGCAAGTACTTAGCGATGCGTTATAAGTCAGCGGGCATTGTGACGCGAAAGGAGCAGGATCGTTTGGTAGCGGCCAAGATTCACGATAAGTACTGGATGTATTGGGGCGAGGGTTCTATTCACTTGGCGACTTCGATTGACCTGGTTCACTGGATGCCGGTGGAAGATGAAAAGGGCGAGCTCGTCAGCGTGCTCGAGAAGCGGGCCGCGCGATTCGACAGCAGCTTTCCGGAGACGGGGCCGCCGCCGGTTGTGACGGACCAAGGCATTGTTGTGATCTACAACGGCAAGAACGATCCGGCGTCGGGCGACAAGACTATTGGGCCCAATGCCTATGCAGTGGGCGAGGCGTTGTTCTCAGTGGACGACCCGAAAAAACTGATCGAACGTTCGGAGCGACCGGTGTTTCAGCCGGAACTGGCGTTTGAAAAATCGGGACAGTATGCGGCAGGAACCACGTTTGCGGAAGGCTTGGTACTGTTCCACAAACGCTGGTTTTTGTATTACGGATGCGCGGATTCTTTTGTGGGGGCCGCGGTGGCCGATCGCTAAGCCCAGCTATAGCCGATCTTGGCCAGCGGCAACTCGCGGACTCGCTTGCCGGATGCGGCGAAGATGGCGTTGCAGACTGCCGGGAGAAGCGGCGGCAGCGCCGGTTCACCGAGACCAGTGGGCGAATTTTCCGTGTGCACGAAATGCACTTCGATCTGGGGCGCCTGTTTCATGCGCAGCAGGCCATGTTTGTCGTAGTTGGTCTGCATGACCTTGCCGCCTTCGAGCGTGATCTCCTGGCTCATGAGTTCGCTGAGCCCATCGATGACTGCGCCTTGCACCTGCGCTTCGGCGCCGCTCGGATTGATGATCTGGCTGCCGACATCGCCGCACGCCCAAACTTTATTTACTTTAACGGCGTTGCTGGCGCTGACGGTGACTTCGGCGACATGCGCGAAATAGCCCTGAAAGCTGTAGTGGAACGCAATTCCCAGGCCTGTGCCGTTGGGGAGTTTGCGTTTGCCCCAGCCGGATTTTTCCACCGCGATATCGACGACGTTGCGCATGCGGCCGACGTCATAGGATTGTTTTTTCGTGGCTTCTTTCGTCGTGCCGGGCTCGTTCTCGACCTTCTGTTTGGCTGCGCCAGCCACTTTGTTCTGGCCTGGTTCGGTCAGCAACTCGCGCCGGAACTCGACTGGATCCTTGCCGGCGGCGTGAGCGAGTTCGTCGATGAAGGATTGAAAGACGAAGGCCTGGGAATTTGCGCCGGGCGCACGCAGCGCTCCGGTTTTCAACTCCAGCGGCATGACGGAGGCATAGATGGCGAAGTTCGGCACGAAGCCGGACGGAAACTCCGTGGGGGTGATGGAGGCGGAAGAGGCGAACTTGTCGCCTTCTCCGTAGCTGACGAAATGGTTTTGCCAGGCGACGAGTTTGCCCGAGTTATCGACCGCGCCCTTAAGGAAGTGAAAGCCGCCGGGGCGGTAGTAGTCGTGGGTCATATCGTCTTCGCGGGACCAGACCAGCTTCACTGGCGCGCCCACTGTTTTTGCGATATGCGAGACCTCGACCATATAGTCGTTGGTCAAGCCGCGTCCGAAAGAGCCGCCGGCGCGCAGCAGATGGATGGTGATGTCTTTCTCGGGGATGCCGAGGACTTTCGAA
Source organism: Bryobacteraceae bacterium (assembly GCA_965277435.1). Taxonomy (GTDB): domain Bacteria; phylum Acidobacteriota; class Terriglobia; order Bryobacterales; family Bryobacteraceae; genus Bog-105. Next base: position 2,613,297 of record OZ255821.1, read on the forward strand.
ACGAGTCCGCGGCCGCGAGCGGGAAGCTGTGTGGTGGACCAGATTTCGAGCTTGCCGTCTTTGAATTGCGCGCTGCAATTGCGGGGTTCGAGCGGCGCGTGCGAAATGAACGGGTAGGAGTAAGCCGCTTCGACCACTTTCGCTCCGCCGCCAAAAGCGGCGTCGAGGTCGCCGTCTTTTTTCAGCGTGCGAGCGGGCGTTTGCTTGGACAGTTGGAGGGCCTTCTGAGCGAATTGCGCGCTGCTTTGCTGGGCGGCCGGGCCGAGGTCCCACTGGACTTTCAGTTTTTTGCGGGCCGATTGCGCGGCCCACCAGGTTTGCGCCACAATTGCCACGCCGGGCTCGAGTCCGGGTTCGCCGGGTGTGAGCGGCGTGACAGTAACTGTGCCCTCGACGACAAATGCGTCTTTGATGCCGGGTAACTTTTTAATTTCGTCGACATTAGCGCTGGTCACCTTGCCGCCGAACACGGGGCATTTTTCGTAGGCGGCAAAGAGCATGCCGGGCATGGTGAAGTCGATGCCGAAGATCGGTTTGCCCACGACAATGCCGGGAACATCTACGCCGGGCGTCCACTTGCCGATGATTTTGTAGGAGTTGGCGTCTTTGAATTTTAAAGTCTTGAGATCGGGTACGGGCAGGGTGGCGGCCGTCTGCGCGAGCTCGCCATAGCCGAGGGAGCGATCGGTTGCGCGGTGATAGACACGGCCACGCTCGGTGAAGCATTCTGATTCGGGAACGCCCCACTTTTTGGCGGCGGCGGTGATGAGCATCTGACGCCCGGCCGCTCCGACCTGCCGCATGGGAATCCAATTGTTGGAGGCGGCGCGGCTGCCGCCGGTGGTCTGCAGGCCGTACTGCTCTTCGAAATCGGCTTGCTCTACTTTGACCGACTTCCAGTCGACGTCGAGCTCTTCGGCAATCAGCATGGGGAGCATGTTCTTGATACCCTGGCCAATCTCGGGATTGCGCGAGATGAGGGTGACGGCGCCATCGGGGGCGATTTTGATGAAGGCCTTGGCGTCGAAAGCGGGCGGTGGCGGTGGGGTTTGACCGAGGGCCTTCGTGGGATCGACGACGTGCAGGCCGAGCAGCATGGCTCCGCTGGAGAGTGCTGTGACGTTTAGAAAAGAGCGGCGGCTGACTCGCATGGATTATGCCTCCGCCTTCTGCAGGCCGGCTTGCTGTGGCTGTGGAGCAGGCTGTCCGGCGGCTTTGTGGATGGCCTGGCGAACGCGCAGATAGGTGCCGCAGCGGCAGAGATTGCCGCTCATCGCGGTATCGATATCGGAGTCGGTGGGTTTCGGTTTCTTGGCAAGCAAGGCAGCGGCAGACATGATTTGTCCGGCCTGGCAGTAGCCGCATTGGGGCACGTCCACCTCGCGCCAGGCGACCTGAAGCGGATGTGAGCCGTCTTTCGACAAGCCTTCGATGGTGGTGATCGGGCCTTGGGCGGCTTCGGTAATTAAGAGCGAGCAGGAGCGGGTGGGCTGCCCTTTGAAATGGACGGTGCATGCGCCGCACTGGCCAATGCCACATCCATATTTCGTGCCATGCAGCTTCAGCACATCACGCAAAACCCACAATAAAGGCGTATCCGGTTCCACGTCCACCGTTTGCGCCCGTCCGTTCACCGTTAGCTTATAGGTCATCAGGAAGGCTCCCTCTAATACGATAAACCCGATGGAATAACTGGGGCGGAGGAAAGTCGGCTGGAAAGCCGACTTGGCAGGCCTGGAGGCCCGCTCCACACTTTAACGTTATTGGATCTGGTTGAAGAGGGCGTGGCGGTAGCGGGCTTGCAATCCTGTCATTGCGATAGAGCCCTTTTGGTGTCTGGGGTCATCACAGAGGGGAACGTGGATCGCTGGCGGTTCCGTCCTATATTCATGATGCTGCGCTACTTTTCTTTATTTATGTTGCTGGGACTGGCCGTGGTGTACGGACAACAAGATCCAGCGCCTGCGCCTCCGGTGCCGGGGACGCTTAAGAATTCTGATCCGCCCTCTGGGAATGCTCCGGCCGAACCGGAACACAAGCGTCTTTTTGGCATTGTTCCGAACTACCGTACATCGGCGAGCTTGCATCCTTACAAGCCGCTGACGACGGGGCAGAAGTTCAAGATTGCTACGCAAGATTCGTTCGATCGGGGAACTTTCATTCTGGCGGCGGCGTTTGCCGGGGAGAGCCAGTTAACCAGGGCCAATCCTTCGTTTGGGAACGGGGCGCAGGCTTATGGCCAGTATCTGGGAACGTCGTATGCCGACTACGTAATCGGCGACTACATGACAGAGGCCATTTATCCGACGCTTTTTCATCAGGACCCTCGTTACTTCCGGCGCGGGACGGGCAGCGTGATGTCGCGGATTGGGTACGCCATTCAGCAGTTAATCTGGACGCATACGGATGCGGGCGGAACGCAGTTCAATTATTCGGAAATAATCGGCAATTCGACGGCCGTGGCGATTGGGAACGCTTACTATCCGGATAACCGGGATGCGGCCGATGCGGTGAGCAAGCTGGGCACGCAAATCGGGGTGGATGGAGCAGCGAACATTTTGAAGGAATTTTCGCCGGACATTTACCGGAAGTTTTCACGTAAGCATTCGAAGAATCCGTAGAGAGTTTGTGGTTGTCGGACAAGCGATAATCGAAGCGTGAATCGTGACGGCAACAAGGAAGTCATCGAGCTGATCACGCAGATGAAAGAGACTGGATAGGGACATTCAGAACCTCGATCAAAAAACAAATCGGCGGTTTGATGAGGTGAACACGCGTTTCGATACGCAAGCGGCCCGCCTGGAGCGGCGCGCGGCGCTTTTGCGGGTCGAGGATTTGGAAGGGAAATGGCCGAGACAGCAGCCGCCTCTCGGATAACTCGAAGCTGGGCGATTATCTCTATGCCTTAATTAAGGGCGAGCGAATAGCGTCCTCCAGTTTGCCGACTCGGACTTCCAAGGAAGCTAATCTCTTGTCGATGCCGTCCAGCTTCACGCCTGAGGTATCCAGCTTACCGGTCAAGGTTCCCTCAACGCGTCCGACTTCGGCCTTGATCCCATCTTTGAGGTCTTCGAATCTCTTGGATTGCCAGGAAGCAGCGACATAGCCGAAGACGATAATGGCGGCTGGTCCCCAGTTGCTATTCATGCTTCAAATCCTACGCTTGTTGGTTTTGGTTCACAATATCCCATGGGTGCTAATGCGGCCTCTTGCCGGACTCGATTGAGGCGATGTGGATCGTGTCGCCAGACAGGGTGCCGGTGACTTTGACATTTTGTGCTGCGAAGCGCGCGGCTTGTGACTGAGGTTCCAACACGTAAACGCGTTTGCCTGACCATAGGCCGTATTTTGAACCCTTACGAACGCAGAGTTGAACGCACTTGATGTCGGGTTTCATGCAATGAGTATCGGTACGTAACCGGTCCAGGTAGAACTGGCAACCCAGAGGTATTTTGGGATCTTCGCGGTCACCCCGGGGCAGAGTTGCGCTCCGGTGACAGGCGAAAACGCCTGTTCCAGTGTGCCCAGCATGGGCAGAATCTAGTTGGATGAAAGGAGCCAATCGGAGCCGATGACGGCAACCGTAGCGAAACGCAAGGCGTAGCCGCGAGGTGAAGCTGAAAGAAGCGCGTAGCAAACTCTCGACCGTAGGAACACGAACTGGCAGTGAGGCCGGGTGCGGGCGGCGAGCTGGCTGGAAACAGCGAAGCCCAAAGGTCATCAAGACGCATCAGGTAGAGCGAGGCGGCGCGAGGGGAGAGATTCTGCACCTTACCTGGGGAGATCTCCTTTGTGAGAGCAGAGGAGAAGTCAGCAGAGGCCGTAGTAGCGAAGAAGCGGAGTAATGTCCGTGGAGCGAAGGGCCGAAGAACCAAAGAACGGAGCTAGAGAAGGAACTGAAGCCGGTGAGTGGAGAGGTCTCGAATCCCTGGCGCCACAACTACGGTGGGCAGCCGGAGGAGCGCCGACAGGGCAGAAGCGGTGAAGCCGCAGTGAGCCAAGGCGGAGAGATCCAACCGGCGACGCGAACCTTCAGAAAGAGAGCAATGTACGAGAGTCTGATGGAAGAGGTGGTGACGGACGAGAACCGGGCGCGAGCGCTGGAAGCAGTAAAACGCAACCAGGGTGCGCCGGGAATCGACCGGATGACAACGACCGAACTGGAGAGTCATCTTCAGGCGCACTGGGAGAAGATTCGTGCGAAGCTGCTGACGGGAACCTGGGTTCCGAGTCCTGTGAGGCGGGTAGAGATACCGAAGCCGAGCGGGGGCACGCGAATATTAGGCATCCCGACGGTGATGGATCGACTGATTCAGCAGATGCTGTTGCAAGTGCTGACGCCGATCTTCGATCCGCAATTCAGCGAGCACAGTTACGGGTTTCGACCGGGGCGCAGCGCACAGGACGCCGTGCAAGCCGCACAGCAGTATGCGCAGGAAGGCAAGGATTGGGTGGTGGATTTAGACATTGCTCAGTTCTTCGACCACGTCAATCACGACATTCTGATGGGCCGGGTGGCGCAAGTGATTCGGGACAAACGAGTGTTGCATTTGATGGGGAAATACCTGCGGCGGGGCGCGATGGTGGACGGGATAGTGAGGAGCAGGGTGGAGGGCACGCCACAAGGCGGGCCGCTGTCTCCGCTACTGTCCAATATCTATCTGGATGCGCTCGATAAGGAACTGGATCGGAGAGGGCACTGCTATTGCCGTTATGCCGATGACTGCAACATCTACGTAGGCAGTCAGCAAGCAGCGGAACGCACGCACCGCTCGCTCCAGGCCTGGATCGAGAAGCATCTGCGATTGAAGGTGAATGTCGCTAAGAGCGGGACCGGGAGGGTCTGGGAACGTAGATTTCTGGGCTTCCGACTGGATCGCGCGAAGCGGATCGGAGTAGCGCCGGAAAGTATCGAACGCTTCAAAGCGAAGGTAGGGGAGATGTGGCGAGGAAACCAGAGTCGAACCAGCAAGCAGCTGCGCGATAACTGGGCTCGTTATGTGCGGGGCTGGTGGAACTATTTTCAGCTAGCCGAAGTGCGTAAGCCGATCTTCCGGCTGGAGCCATGGATTCGGCGGCACATCCGGAAGTGCTTTTGGCTCAGGTGGCACAGTGCCGCCGGCCGCAAGCATGCGCTGCAAAGACTCGGGTTACGAGGACGAATGCTGAAGGTAGCGGACAGTTCGCGCGGGGCCTGGCCTCTGGCCGGCAACGGTAGTGTGCAGACTGCCCTGTCGAACCAGCTCCTCCGGCGCTTCGGCTTTCTCCTGCCATCGGATCTTGCGGTCAGCTAAAGCCGCTGGGTTTAACCGCCGGATGCGGAAAACCGCACGTCCGGTGGTGTGGGAGGGTGACCGGGCGCAATCCCGGTCACTCCACCTGATCGAGAGGCATACTGGTTGTTTTGGGAAAACTAAGTGACATTACAGCGGTGGGATCAGATTTCTTCGAGGGGTTTGAGGGAGGGGAGGCGGTAGCGGCGGCTCCAGGTGAGTTCGGTGCCATCGAGCAGGCGAAGGCTGGTGTCGCCGTGGGAGCAGGGGCGCAGTTCGGCTATGCGGCGGGCGTTGACGATTTCGGAACGGTTGATGCGGTGGAAGATTTTGGGGTCGAGCTTGGCGGCGAGGGCGTCGAGGGTGCTGCGCTGGATGTGGGTTTGCGGGCCTACGTGGATGCAGGCGTAGTTGCGGGCGGATTCGATCCAGTCGATCTGGTCGACAGGGAGAAGCAGGGAGTGATTGCCGGCTTGGATGAGCAGGCGGCGCGGGTAATTTTTTTCGGCGCGGATACGGTCGAGTGCGCGGGCGAAGCGGCTGGGTTCGACGGGTTTGAGCAGGTAGTCGAGGGCTTGTACTTCAAAGGCTTTGAGGGCGAATTCGTCGTAGGCGGTGACGAAGACGATCTGCAGGTTAGCGGTGGTGGTGAGGGCGGAGACAACTTCAAAACCGGAGGCATCGGGCAGGCCGATATCGAGAAAGACGAGGTCGGGGTTAACGCGATTGATGGTTTCGATGGCAGCGGCGGCTGAGGCGGCCTGGCCGATGACCTGGAAATCGGGTTCGGTGGAGAGCAAGTGCAGGAGTTTGCGGCAGGCGGGCGGCTCGTCGTCTACCAGCACGGTGCGGATCATGGCTGGATCAGGCCTCGGGAACGGTGATGGATACGGGGGCGGGTAGAGGTTCTTCCTGGGCAAAACCGGACTTGCGGAAGAGCCAATCGTAGACCGTAGCAACGCGGGTGCGCTCGATCAGAAAACTGAGTACCGAAGTCAGAACAATGCTGGCGAAGACGACGCAGTAGGTGGTCGATTGCAGGGCGGAGCCGCCGTAGAGGTGCTGGTCGAGCGGCATGGAGGCGAGGACTACGGCGGCTAATCCTTTGGGGCTCATGATGGCTACGAGCGAAGCATCGCGTACGGGAGTTTTGCGGCTCAAGCCGAGCCAGGCGGCGGGGATGCGCAGGAGGAAGATCAATCCCGTCAGGATTAAAGAAACATTGACGAGCCGCACATCGGCAAAGCGAATTGAGACGCCGACATAGACGAAGAAAAACGTTTTTAGAAGGAAGACCACTTCGGCGAGGAAGTCGCGCTCCTGCTGATTGAGGGTGATCGGTTCGCTCGGCAGATAGCGGCGCATCCAGAACATGCCGTGGAAGACTTCGATGTTGCCGAGCACTGCGCCGAAAACGACAGCGGCCACATAGCCGCTGAAGCCGAGCAATTCGACGACTCCAAAGAGTACAAAGACGAAAGCAGGTGTGGTGAAAATGGAATTCTCAAGCACGCGAATGCGGCGCAGCAAGGCGGACCAGAGAAAAGCGCCGAGGGCTCCGAAGATGCCCGCGATGACGAGTGTGGCGAGAATTTGCCCGGCCATGGGACCGAGGCGCAGGGTTCCCAGCCGGTAGCTGTCCATGAAGCCGATGGCGACGACGATGCTAAGCACGTCACTGACGGCGGATTCGAGAAAGAGGGTGGTCTTGGTGGAAGCAGCTAGGGGCAAACGGCGTGTGAGGGGCACGATGACGGCGGGCGAGGTAGAGCCGATGATTGCGCCGAGCATGAAGGTGAGGCGCGGGTTGAGTCCGAGCAGCCACTGGCCGGCGAAGCCAACGGTGACCATGGTGAGGACGAAATTGACGAGCGTGAGGGTAAAGGTGGGGCGTATTGCGCCGCGCAAGACATCGAGATCGAGGCTCAGGCCCGCTTCGAACAGGATGATGATCAGGGTGACGGTGGCGAAGATCGGGCCGATCGCGCCAAAGTTTTCCGGGCCGACGAGGTGGAAGACGGGTCCGAAGATAATGCCGATGATGGTGAGCAGCAGCACGTCGGGAACGCGGGTACGGCTGAAGATGCCGGTGAAGGCGTGCGCTCCAAAGATCAGCGCGCCGACGATCAGAATGTTTGTGGCGACATGCATTAGTTCGGGAAGACAGAGGGCCCGATGACCCTCACTTCATTTTCGTTGATGGACTAGGCTAGTAGGCTGTCCTGGCTGAATGTAAAATGCTCCGGTCGCTTCGCTCGCGGCTCCGAATGCGCTAGCGCAGTGCAGGACCGCTATCGAAATGGCCGGTTTAGATGCTGCGAACCGGCATATCGACGATATCCTCAATGGCGATTGTTTCTTTTACAACAAACGGTTCACCGTATTTGACGCCTATGAGGTTGCCGTAGAAGCGGGCCATGGCGGCCAAGCGCTCTTCGATCTCGGAATGAGACGGGAACAAGTCAGCTGCTTCGCCGGAATCGCCGTATTGCGAAGCATAGCTGAAGAGAGCGGCCATGCGGCGCTCGAACTGCATGGAGATATCGACAACAAAGGATGGCGTGACGTTGGCGTAGAGGGAAGAGTAGAGGATTTTGAAAGGGCGATGGGGAGGTGTATCTTCTTCGAGACGCCGCAACCCGGCGAGGAAGCAGGCTTCGTAACCGATTTCGGTGGTGCGGTAATGATCGGGGTGGCGGCCTGTCCAATAGGGCAGAATGACGACGCGCGGGCGGATGCGGCGTATGACTCCGGCGAGGGTCATGCGGGAGGCGATGTGATTTTCGAGTCTGGCATCGGGCCAGCGCAGATTTTGACGCCAGCTCAGCAGCAGATGTTCGGCGGCCGCTTTTGATTCCTGAACGCGCAGGTCGGGAGTGCCGCGGGTGCCCATATCGCCGGCTGTGAGATCGAGCACGCCGTTGCGATAACCGCGCTCGGCCATGCGGATGAGCGTGCCGCCGCAAGTTTGTTCGACATCATCGGGATGGGCGGCGATGGCAAGGACGTCGAGTGGGCGCAGATTTTCAAACGGCTCGTTTGGATCGTGCATGAAGGAGTTCAGGAGGGATAGTAGCGGTAGCCGCGCCGGTCACCCTGAAAAAGTTTGATGAGCAGAATTCCGGCCAGGAAGCCGCCGACATGAGCGAACCAGGCGATGTTCTGCGCCATGGTGACGGAAGCGAGTGAAGAGACTCCGCTGAGCAGCTGGAGGGCGAACCAGTAAATGAGCATAAGCGCGGCGGGCAGATCGTAGGTGGTGATGAAGATGAAAATGAAGATCAAAGTGACTACGCGCACGCGTGGATAGAGAATGAGGAATGCGCCCATGACGCCGGCGATTGCACCGCTAGCGCCGATGGTGGGAACAGGACTGCCGAGGCTGGTGGCAAACTGGACGCCGGCGGAAGCGATGCCGGAGAGCAGATAGAAAACGAGAAAACGGCCCGGACCCATGGTGTCTTCAATGTGCGAGCCGAAGACCCAGAGGAACCACATGTTGCCGATGAGATGCAGCCAGCCGCCGTGGAGGAACATGGAAGTGATGAAGGCGGGCAGGTAGAGGTGGTCGGGGACGAGCGCGTAATGCTCGATGAAAAGATTGCGCAAGTAGGGGGGCTGCGCCATCTCAAAGAGAAAGCACAATGTGTTCACCACGATCAGGGCGAGCGTCATCACCGGCGTTCGATTGCGCAACAGCAAGGCTCTTAAGGGGATCATCGATGGGGGATGGCCGCATGGGTAACGGTCTCGGCGAGCCGTTCCACGATCTCATCGGCGGAAAGCCGCTGCACTTTGCCGTTGGCCGCATTCGTCATCAGAGTTTTGATTTCGGCCCGGGTGGGTACGTGGCCACGAGCTCCGATGGCGGTGCAGTTGAGGGCGGCCGCCGCGTTCGAAAATTCCAGAGCGGCTTCCATGGCCATACCATCGAGCATGGCACAACCGAAAGCACCATGAAAGACGTCGCCGGCGCCGGTGGTATCGACGCAGTCCACTTGAAAGGCCGCTGAGTAATACCATTCGCCCTGGAACAGGGCGAGAGATCCGCGGCTGCCGAGGGTCATGGCGGTGACGGCGCAACGATACTCGCGTTCGAGAAGGGAGAGGGCATCGAATGGATCGGCTGCGCCCGTCCATTTACCGGGCCAGGAGGAGCCGGCTACCAGGTAATCGACGTTGTGCAACACGGCATCGAACCCGGCATAGACGGTATCGACATCGAGCGAGACCGGGATGCCGTGGCGGCGCGCCTCGGCGGCGGCAAAGGTGGCGGCATCGACGTCGTAGCCGTCGATATGGAGGAGTCGCGCATTGCGAATATCGTTGGGATCAAGTTCGGAGGGAGACAGCTTCAAGCCATCAGAGCGTTGCCAGAGGACGGTACGCTCGCCCGTTCGCTGATCGATGACGATGTAGGCGGTTTGATTCGGACAATCGCGGCGCACGATCAAGCGGCTGGCATCGACGCCTACCTGTTCGAGGCTTTCGCGCTGCATGGCTCCGCGGACATCGTCGCCGATGGTGCCGATGTACTGGGTGCGCAGACCAAGGTTGGCGCAGGCGACTACTGCTGTTGCGACTTGTCCGCCGGGGCTCAACAGTTCGCGCTCAAAGGCGACTTTACCGGCGTAAGCAGGAAATTCTTTAACCAGGAGCAGGGTATCGGTCGCGTTCAGGCCGATACCTAAAACATCGAACCCGGGGCTCAAGCGAGCCTACTTCTTAATGGAATTGGGAACCTCGTAAAGGTAGATGGTATGGACATCTCCGAGATGGCCGGACGTTTCCCACGTGTTGATGGGATTCCAACCTTCTATAGGATAGTCGTACGAGACAACGCGGGTGTTCGGTTTGAGTTCGCGTTCCAGGTTGGGTCGCAGGCTATCGTTGGCGCTGGGGGCCAGGTAGAGAGTGACCACGTTAGCGGCGCTGAGATCCATCTTCATGAAATCGCCGTGAATAACCTTGACCTGGCCGGTGAGCCCTTTCTTCTTCACGTCCTGGGCGGCGCGCTGAGCGAGGGCGCTGGAAATCTCGATGCCAACCGCTTTGGCACGATACTTTTTAGCGGCTTTCACGAGAATGCGGCCATCGCCGCAGCCGAGGTCGTACAGTGTTTCGCCGGGTTTCAGACTGGCCGCTTCGAGTATTTTGTCCACGGCATTTTCGGGGGAACCGACGGAGGGAGCGAGTTTCTTGGTGAAGGTGTCGAGGTCGGATTGCTGCGCGGAACAGGCAAGGGCAGCGGCAACCAACAGGACGGAGAAGTGGGTGGTAGCACGAACGGCAAGAGAACTCATATCAGGCATCCCTTTTGGGCATTAGTGTACCCCGGATGCGGTTCGTTCCAAAAGAGACTCCAATCGCTTCGCTCATGGCTCCGAAAGAATACGCTGCTTCAGAGACCGGAGTTGCATCGTGTAGTAACGTTTTCATCGCGACACTGTACTAGTGGGAGCCGCCGGACAGAGCGCTGGCCAGCGGGCGACTATGTTTGGTGCGGAGGATGCGGTTCATCATTTCGCTGGTGGAAAACCAGAGATCGCGAGGCCGGGAAATGGTGTACTCGGTCCCTCGAAACGCTTTGATGGCATGGCTGATGGAATCTTTCCAGGGCACCGCCTGCGGGTTCAGGTTGTAGTTCATATAGAAGACCGGGCACTCAACATCTCCGATGCGCCGCAAGTCTTCCTGGGGTACATCGGCCTTGAGCATGGCTTTCGGTCCGGCAAAGATCACCGCATCGGGGTGCATGGGTACAGCGACTTCCTTCTCTATAAGGCCTGCAAGGAAATTAGTCTCGCTTTGCTTTTCCCCGAGTTGGGTGACGGACACGGTGCCTAATTTGACGGTGTTCAAAGCCCGACCAAGGGCAGGGAAGTCGATCTGATCGGCGGTTTCCTGACGGTAAACTACCTTGCCCTCTGAAATATTGAAGGCGACGAGCGAAATCCTACCAATTCGTGGATCTCGCTGGATGGCTTTGAGGATGCTGACGAGAGCATCGGTGTCGGAGCGCTGCAAGGCGGCCGATGTAGCGTCCTGTGGAGCGAAGTTGACGAGGAGTTTTACGTTCAGGTTGTCCTGCCGGGCGGGAGGAGTGCGGACCTGAGTGTCATTCAAGAAGGGTTCGGGCGGGTTTTCGGTGACGGTGTTGGGGGAGACAAAGAGGTTGATCGGGCGGTCTTTGGGGGCGAGCGCGGCGTCGACGTCCCAGGAGGAGGAGCAGATCCGTTCGGCCCGATCGCGCATCAGCCAGTCGACGTGATAGTTGCCTTCGCCGAGGTCGATTTCGCCTTGCAGGAGAGCATCGCCTTTGGCCTCTTCAGCGACCGTCGGCACGTTAATATGCTGGACGAAATAGGCGGGCGCATTCTTGTCGGTTTGCGAGGAAACGCGGAAAACAACGGTTAAACGGCCTCCGTCGCCGGAAACCTCAGTCAGAGGGACGGTGACATCGTAGCCAGCGTGGAAGCGGAGATCGAAGCCCAATTCGGGTTTGCGCTGGGTGACGGCGCAGGGCAGATCCTTGCGCTCGTTGCCGGCCTCGAAGATGGCCATGTCGGAGGGCATGATGTTGACGGGATCGCCTGGTTCGGCGGGCCGGATCAGAAGCTGCGAGCGGGCCGGGACAGAACAAAGAAGAAAAGGAACGAGCGAAAGCAAGCTCACCTGGAGCGCTCCGGTAACAGGGCGCGCCAGTTGCGAAAAACGGCAAACGGGCGAACACGATCCACTCAATCGCGATGCCATTCATCCCCCAACGAAAGATCAAACGCAAAGGTCGCCGTCGAGCGGCCTCTCGGTTCCATGATTATCCCTCAATTGGAACCAAGCAATGTGTAAAACTTCTATGAAAAATTGTAGGAACGTTCTAGTACGAGAGTCAACAGTTGTTTTTTGGGGGGAGCGGGGCGGGAGGAAACTGGTTAGAGTAAAGGGAGGAAGAGTCGATGATTTCCACGGAACTGGTGAGTGTCGAAGAGTACCTGCATTCGGTGTATGAGCCTGACGCGGAATATGTGGAAGGAAGGATCGTTCCTCGCGCGATGCCCCTAAAACCTCATAGCAAAATGCAGAGCTATCTCGTTGGAACCTTTTTTATATTGGGACCTAGTGGGGGATACCAGGTTTGGCCGGAGCAACGCCTGAGGACCCAGGCGGATCCAGCCCATTATCGAGTGCCTGATTTATGCGTAACCTTTGGTGAGCCGGACGAAGATGTTTTCACAGAGGCGCCACACCTTTGTGTTGAAATTCTTTCCTCAGGCGACAGGGCGCTCGAGGTGCGAACTAAGGTGGAAGAATATCTGGCGTTCGGAGTGAGGTACGTGTGGGTGATCGATCCGGTTGCGCGCCGGGGCGAAATTCATACGCGCATTGGAATCGAGCGGGTGGAAGATGGGGTGTTTCGGGCCGGCGAAATTACGGTGGACGTGCGTCAGGCCTAAATAGGACAGCTGACGTGATACATTGCGAGAGATTATGGCATCCCGCAGTGTAAATAAGGTCCTGTTGATCGGCCATCTGGGCCGGGACGCGGAAACGAAGTTCACTCCAGCCGGGGCAGCGGTGACGCGCTTCTCGGTGGCGACGAATCGCCGCTGGAAAGACCAGCAGAGTGGCGAGTGGAAAGAGCAGACGGATTGGACGAATGTGAGCGTCTGGCGCAAAGAGAATCTCGCGAACTATTTGGTCAAAGGCACGCAGGTGTATGTGGAAGGCCGCATCCAGACCCGCAGCTATGACGACAAAGATGGCAAGAAGGTGTACGCGACCGATGTGGTGGCGGACGACGTTATTTTGCTGGGCGGCCGCGGCGGCGAAGGGGGCGGTGGGCCTGAGGCAGGGCAAGGTGGTGCGGCGCGCAGCGGGGTTCCGAGCCGAGGACGAGGTCCGGCGGGCGGTGGAGCGGCGGGCGGAGGGCCGGAAGATGATTTCGGCGGTATGGAAATTACCGACGATGATGTTCCGTTTTAGGCGCCTGGTCGCGACAGACGCGAAGGCGGCTGAGGGAGCAAGAGTTGGGAGATAATCAATGAAGTGAAAGTTGATTCCCAGTTTGAGGCGTTTTGCAAGACCGTGCCGGGGATAAGAGGCGTCACATTAGGAGAGGACGCATACATCCTGGTGGTGAAGACTGGTGATTTCTTCCCAGTCAGGAGGGCGGTTTATCGGTGGATGTCGGAGGGAGGGCGGACGTTTTCTGTAGATTGGGCTTCAGAAACGACCGACACGCCTAGTGCTTACGATCCGATGGATCGAGCGATTAGCCAGCTCACATACATCCACAAATCCGAGTATACAGAAGACAAGAAGGAACTGGTCAGATCCTGAAATCGCGCAAAGAAAGAGCGCTCAAGAAGCCCTCCGGCAAATCTCCCGGGTAGAGCCAGAACATCGCTTCAACTTTCATGTATCGCTCATAGCGCGGTAACCACTTCTCATTGGCAATCCAGTGATCCTAGAGTAAAGGTCCCTCCGGTTGATCTCTTGCGCGCTAAAGAAGAGAATGCATCGAGGGTTCACTTTTAAAAACAGCTGAATGGCAAGAAGTACAGTCGAGAAAACGGCGATGGTGTTCTTGATTGATTTCAGTTGAATGGTGTCCAACCGGTTTGCATACTGCACTCCTAATTTGTCGAGTGTGTCGTTGGTTGGGGCAAGGTCATGGTAAATGAAACCTCGTAAACAAGACCGTCCGTTGTGATGAATGTACCGCTGAATTCTCTGTCAGACTCATGATTGAAGTTGAAGGGAAGCGGGCTGTTGAGCGTTTCAGTTGGACCTTGCCCCCAAGTATAAAATCACGGAACCTCAATCGCGCTTGCCTAGCGATTTGATCCGGTGGTGACGCTGGTGGGGTAAAGGCGACTCGATTGACACATGGGGAGCTTAACTCAGGTGCAGAACATAGGCGTACAGCATCACTTCAAGGCCGACGACGCTGGCCAGCAGCAAGCTGTGGCGGAGCGTGAAGCGGAACAGTTTGGCCTGTTCGGGCACGGTGAGTCCGGTGGCTGCGGCGGCCACCGCGATCGTCTGGAGACTGATCATTTTGCCCATGACTCCGCCGACGGAATTCGAAGCCGCGATGAGGGATTGACCGAAGCCGAGCCGGGCGGCCGTGACCACCTGCAGGCTGCCGAACAGGGCGTTGGCTGAGGTATCGGAGCCGGTGAGGAACACGCCGAGCCAGCCGAGGAGCGAACTGAAAAAAGGAAAGAGCGCCCCGGTGGCTGCAAAGGCCAGGCCGAGAGTGCCGGTTGCTCCGCAGTAATTCATGATGAAGGCGATGGCCAGCACGGCGGTTACGGTGACGGTGGGCAAGAGTAGCTGGCGGGCGACTTCGGCGAGAATGCGCAGGAAATCCGCGATTTTCAGGCGGAGGAAGAGGGCCGAAAGAAGCGCCGCGGCCATGCAGGAACTGCCGGCGGCCGACAACCAATTGAGGTTGTAAATGGCGGCGTAAGCGCTGGCGTGAGTCACGACCGGTGGGACGCGATTGATTTCTTTGTGCAGCCAAGGCCAGGGAAAGGTAAGGGTGACGGTGTTAAGGACCTGTTGAATGGGTTTGTAACCCCAGAGCAGAACCGAGACCACCAGTAGGGCATAGGGGAGCCAGGCAATGAAAATTTCGCGCGGGGTGCGGGTTTGTTTAAGCGTTGCGTTTTGAAGAGGGTTTGGCGTACCAGCTCGTTGCCAGAGCGCATTTGTAGCCATATCCTGCACTCTGAGGAGAGCGGGTGGACGCCAGACGCGCAACAGCAGAATTAACGCTAGTACGGCGGTCAGCGAACTGATGATATCGGCGAGTTGCGGACCAATGTAATTGGAGATCAGGAACTGCATGGCGGCAAAGGCGCCGCCGCAAACGAGCCAGGCCGGCCAGACTTCGAGCATGGCGGCGCGTCCGCACAAAACGGCCAGCAGGTAGGCCGGGATGCAGAAGGAAATGGGAGCGCAAATACGGCCGACGTCTGCGCTGAGCCGGTCGACTGGGAGGCCTGTGATGCCGGCCAGCGTAATGATCGGAATGCCTATGGCGCCGAAGGCTACGGGAACGGTATTGGCGAGCAGGCAAATCGCCGAGGCGTAAAGGGGGGCGAATCCGAGGCCGGTCATCATGGCGGCTGCTACGGCGACCGGCGTTCCAAAACCTGCGCCGCCTTCCAAGAACGCGCCGAAGGCGAAAGCGATCAGGAGGATTTGCAGACGCATGTCGGTGGTGATGCTGCCGACTGACTCTTTAATAATTTCGAAGTTGCCGGTTTCGAGAGTAATGCGGTAGAGGACGAGCGCCCAGAAGACGATCCAGGTGATGGGAAAGAGGCCGAAAGCGGCGCCGTAGGCACCGGCGCTTACCATGTGACGCCAGGACATGCCATAGCCGCCGATGGCGAGTATGGCGGTGGCGAGAAGTCCGGTGAGCGACGCTTGCCAGGCCGGGCGGCGCAATACCGCAAGCAGAAGCAACAGAACGAAGATGGGGATAGCTGCCAGCAGTGCCGATCCGGCAAGGCCTTGACCCAACACCAGGTAAGGCTGACTCCAGGCGGTGTTCATCTTTTGGTGGGAAGTTTTCTTACGACGGTGCTTTCGATGACATCAGTATATTGGGGAGCTTGCGGGAATTGTCTGTTACACACTTAGAGTCGGTGTCTCCGAGAACGGCTTGGCATAATTGCTCTTTGTCCCTCCCGCACAATTACAATCCTTCTTTGAGGCCACGATGACTCTTCGTAACTTGTCTGCCGTTTCGTTGGGCCTGGCGTTCGCCATTAGCTCCGCCCTTGCGTTTCAGGAGCCGCAGATTCCGCCCAACGGCACGCCGCCGCAGCCTCCGGCCGGCGCTGCAAATGGCCCGCAGCCCGGGCCTGGAGTCAAAGCGCCTGGTCCTGGAGATCGCACTAGCGACACACCGCAAGCGCGACCGAATGGGCGGCCCGGTGGACGCGGCGACTTTTTGGCGATCGGTGCGCCAGCAGATCCGGCAGCTGCAGCGCGTGGCAAGAATATTTTCGTAGCGAACTGCGCTTTCTGCCATGGCAGCGATGCGAAAGGCGGCAATGGCGGTCCGAATCTGGCGCAATCGGTGTTGGTGTTGCACGACAAGGGAAGCGGCTCGGAGATCGGGCCAGTGATTCTGCATGGGCGGACGGCGAAAGGGATGCCGGCGTTTGCCTTTACCGAAGCACAAATTAAAGATGTAGCGGCGTTCCTGCTGTCGCGAAGCCAGGGGGCGGCGAATCGCATGGAATACAAGCTACTCAACATCGTCACGGGCGACCCGAAAGCCGGCGAAGCTTATTTCGGCGGGCATTGCGCCAGTTGTCATTCGGGTACGGGCGACCTGGCGCACGTTGCGACAAAATATGAGCCGGCTGTTTTGCAGGGCCGGTTTCTGTATCCCAAAGAGCCCCGCAACTTCGGCGGCGCAGGTCCTCCACCTGATCCGCGTGGTGAGAAGACCGCTACGGTGACACTGGCCTCTGGGCAAAGTTACACCGGCGTCTTGAACCACCAAGATGATTTCAGCGTGGAACTAACCGAAGCCACTGGTGAACACCATTCCTGGCTGCTGGACGAAGAAAAAGGCATTCGCGTGCAAGTAACTGATCCGCTAAAAGCGCACGCTGACTTACTCCCGCAATACAGTAACGCAGATATGCATAACATGCTCGCTTACCTGGAGACTTTGAAGTAATGGTCAATCGTTTGTTGCTTTCTTGTCTGTTGTGTCTGCCGGCTTGCGTGTCGGCGGCAGCGCTGGATCCTGCTTCGATCGCGAAAGCGCCGCCGGGATCGTGGTTGACTTACAACGGCGACTATTCGGGGCGACGTTTTAGTGCGCTCGATCAGATCAGTTCGAAGAATGTGCGGGATCTGAGTCTCGCCTGGGTATATAAAGCGAATCCCGGGCAAGGCGGCAGCCCGTTGGGAGTCTCGGTCAAGGCGACGCCGCTGGTAGTGGATGGGGTGTTGTACTTCACGTTGCCCGACCACGCCTGGGCCGTCGATGCACGAACCGGCCGTGAAATCTGGCATTACAAATGGGAGAGCCAGGGCGGCATTCACATTGGCAACCGGGGCGTAGCTGTATATGCAAACTGGGTGTTCTTCGAAACGCCTGACAACCATCTGATTTCACTTGAAAAAGACACGGGTAAGTTTCGCTGGTCGGTGGTAATCGCCGATCTGGCGCAGGAATATTTTTCGACTCCGGCGCCTTTAGTAGTTGGTAATCACGTGCTGGTCGGGGTGGGCGGGGACTCGCTGGATGTGCCGGGCTTCCTCGAAGCGCGCGATCCCGAGGACGGCAAGGTGCAGTGGCGCTGGAATACCGAGCCGAAGAAGGGTGAGCCGGGATCGGAAACGTGGCCGAACGAGCAATCTGCTTCGCACGGCGGAGGCATGACGTGGCTGAGCGGCACGTACGATCCTGAGTTAAATCTTCTTTACTGGGGCACCGGGAATCCGAATCCGGTGCATGCCGCACAAGGCCGCAAGGGAGACAATCTCTGGACCTGTTCGATTGTCGCGTTGAACCCGAACACAGGCAAGATGGTCTGGTATTTTCAGGCGTCGCCGCATGACACGCACGATTGGGACAACGTGGAAGCGCCCGTGCTTTTTGAAGGGACGATTGATGGCAAGCCGCGCAAGCTGCTGGCGCAGGCGGCGCGTAATGGTTACTTTTTTGTGCTTGACCGGACCAATGGCAAGAGCGTAGTTACTAAGCCGTTTGTGGATATTAACTGGTCGAAAGGCGTCGATGCTAAAGGCCAGCCGATTCCGAAGGAGGACAAAGAGCCAAAGACCGATGGCGCTCTGGTTATTCCGGCTTCGGGCGGTGCGACGAACTGGTTTCCACCTTCCTTCGATCCGCAGACAGGATTGTTTTATGTAAGTGCCTCGCCTTCTTATAGTGTGTATTACTTGACTGATACCAGCCCGGACCCGGAAGGATACGGCGGGCGTGATGCGGGCGTGTGGTCGGAGTCTGAGCTGGAGGCGATTGATTATCAGACGGGGAAGATCAAGTGGCGTCACATCTATCCGGAAAACGGCGGCCACTCAGGCATTCTGACAACTGCGGGACAACTGCTGTTTACGGGTGATCCTTCGTCGAATGCGATCGCGTTCGATCCAGCGGATGGCAAAATCCTGTGGCATGCAGGGCTGGCGGCGCCAGTAAGCAATGGACCGATGACTTATTCGCTCGACAGCCGGCAGTATGTAGTTTTTGGCGCGGGCGATATGTTGTACGCGTTCACGCTGCCGCGGTAATCGAATGCGCATCGGTATCAATACATTTTTGTGGACGGCCAATTTTGGGCCGTCAGATTTCGGGTTGCTTCCCGCCATTAAGTCGCACGGCTTCGATGGCGTGGAGGTTACGCTGATTCGAAAGAACGAGTTTGCAGCGAGCGAGATTGGCCGGGCGCTGCGAGCGCACGACTTGCACTGTACGGTTTGCGCGGTGTTGCCGCCCGAACTGAGTCTAATTACGGATAATGAACAGATTCGGTCGCTAACTGTGGCTCATCTCTCGGACTGCATCAAGTTGACGGCGGAAGCAGGAGCTGATCTGATTGCGGGTCCGCTGTATGCGCCGGTTGGTTATTTGCCGGGACGCCGGCGCACGGAAGAAGAGTGGAAGCGCGCGGTGGACGGTTATCAGCAACTCGGGCCGGTTCTCGACCAGTATGGTGTCGATTTTTGCATTGAGCCTTTGAATCGCTTCGAGACTTATTTCCTGAACACGACAGCTGATGCCGTGGCCCTTTTCGATGCGGTCGGTCATCCCAGGGTTGGCATGCTTTGGGACACTTTTCACGCCAATATTGAAGAGAAGCAACTGGGAGATGCGCTGCGTCTGAGCGCTCCGCATTTGAAGCACGTTCATACCTGCGAGAACGATCGAGGCACGCCGGGCAGCGGGCACGTGGACTGGCGCAGCGTGTTTGCCGAACTCTCCGCCATGCGGTATGACGGATGGTTGACGATTGAGAGTTTCGGTTTTATGGCCGGCGATCTTTCGGCGGCGGCGTGTATCTGGCGGGATTTGGCGGCAAGTCCCGAACAGATTGCGTGGCAGGGCATTGATTTTTTGCGCAGCCGGATATGATGGCAGTGCGAATCTGATTCTCGAATCCGATCGCAATTTGTCACGTGCCTTCGATCCAGCACTTCCCTAAAATTCATAACGCGATGTGGCCCGGTCTGGTGGGTAAAGGCGCTGGCTCAGAACCAGCGATCGATCTGGACACTATGCTGGCGCTTACGGCGGAAGCGCGGGTTGATGGAGGGCGCTTCGAGGGCGTCGATCTGTTCCTGGCCGATCCGCATGTAAGCATCGATTCGTCCAAGGATGATCTCGCGCGGCTGGTGGAGAAAATCGCGCGGCATGGATTTGTGGTTGGTTCGCTGGTTGCGCCGGTCTGGACGCCCACGGGTGGTGGCTCGGCAATGGGGACGCCCGAGGAGCGGCAGCATTTTTTGCGGCAGGTGGAGAAGGCGTGCGTTATCGGCCAGTCTCTGCGTGAGATGGGCATTCGAAAATACGGCGTGATTCGGATCGACTCGGCCGCCAGCCCTGGTGACTGGGTGGCGGCTCCGCTGGAGAATACTAAGACGATCGCTAAAACGTTTCAAAGTGCGTGTGACATTGCCGAAGCGCATGGTGAGCGCCTGGCGGCGGAAGGCGAAATCTGTTGGGCCGGTATGCATAGCTGGCGAGACATGGTGCAGCTGCTCGAACTGGTGGACCGTCCGGGTACGCTCGGGTTTCAGGCCGACATGGCGCACACGCTTTTGTATACGCTTGGCTATAACGCACCGGAAGACCGTTTGTTGCCGGAAGACTTTCAGTGGGACGATGATGCCGCGCTGCACGAGGCTTTGCGGACCGTGGCGACGGCGCTGCGTCCCTGGATGAACGACTTTCACGTGGCGCAGAATGACGCTACGGTGAAGGGATCGGGTTCGCACGATAAGACGGGACGTCACTGCTTGCCCTATGATCCGCAAGGCAAGCTGGATCTGGTGCGGGATTCTGCTTTGTGGCTGCGTGATGACCAGGGGAACGTGACGCGCGCCGTCGAACATATTTGCTGGGATGGCTGCATGTTTCCGAACGAGGTGATGATGCGTCCGGAAACGTGGAACGACATTCTGACCGCGATGCTTTCGGTACGTGATGCCCATGGCTGGACGACGGAAGCGGCATGAGTTTGGAAGCGCTGCGCATCGGGCTGGTTGGTTATGGATTCATGGGCCGCACGCATTCGAACGCATACCGGCAAGTCAATCAATTTTTCGATGTAGGGTTTCGGCCGGAACTCAAGGCGGTGTGCGGGCGCGACAAAACAAAGGCTGAAAGTTTTGCGGGACAGTGGGGTTATGAGTCGGTCGAGACGGATTGGCGCGCGATGGTCGACCGGCCGGATATTGACGTAATCGATATCGCCAGCCCGAACGATACGCATACTCCGGTTGCTGTGGCGGCGGCTGCGGCCGGAAAAATTGTATTGTGTGAGAAGCCGCTTGGAAGAAACGTCGCGGAAGCGCGGCAAATGGTGGAGGCGGTGGAGCGGGCACGTGTTACTAACATGGTCTGGTATAACTACCGGCGGGTGCCGGCAGTTACTCTGGCGAAACAGATCATCGAAGAAGGAAAGTTAGGGCGGATCTTTCACTATCGGGCGAAGTTTCTGCAGGATTGGACGATTTCCGCCAAAATTCCGCAGGGTGGCGCAGGTCTCTGGCGGTTGAGCGCGGATGTGGCCGGCAGCGGCGTTACTGGCGATTTACTGGCGCACTGCATCGATACGGCGCTCTGGCTGAATGGCCCTATCGAGACGGTGTCGGCCATGACGGAGACGTTCATCAAGCAACGCGATAACGCTTTGACGGGCGAGAGCCAGGAGGTCCTCATTGACGATGCGAGCGCTTTCCTGGCGCGCTTTGTGAATGGTTCGCTGGCTACGTTTGAAGCCACCCGTTATGCGCGGGGCCACAAGGCGCTGTATACATTCGAAGTGAATGGAGAGAACGCGTCGCTCGCCTGGGATCTTCATGATCTGCATCGCTTGCAGTTTTTTGATTACGCGGATGATTCGCGGCTGCGGGGCTGGCGCTCGATTCACGTAAGCGAAAGCGAGCACCCTTATATGAAGCAGTGGTGGGTTCCTGGTCTGCAGATCGGTTACGAGCACACGTTTATTCATCAGGTGGCGGATTTGTTGCGCGATCTTCGTGATGGGGGTGCTGTTAGTCCTACGTTCCGGGATGCGTTTGCTACCGAGCAGGTGGTAAGTGCCGTGCTCAAGTCCGCGGAGAGTCGTGAGTGGGTCAATTGCCTTAAGGAACAAATTGAAAGGACTTAGATGTCACAGCAAGCAGTAATCCAGCAGGCGTTGGATGCCGGAGATGGTGTGGTGCGTTTTGCCCCGTGCTGGGTGCCCCGGTCTTTCCTAATGCCGGGCGGTCGTTTGAAGTTAGACGCGCGCGATTTGTACGCACTTGGCGGCCACCGCGGCGGTATCGACGAGCGTTGGTTCTCGTCCACGACCAACGCTGCAAACGGACCGGGGACTCCCGAAGACGAAGGCCTTAGCTACATCGCTTTTGACGACAAAAAACTCCTCTTCAAAGAAGCTATTGAGACTCTGGGCGATCGCTTTCTGGGCGCGGATGTAATGGCTCGCGAGGGCGGCTGGAATTTCTTTTGTAAGTTCTTCGATAATCTGGGACCGATTCCGCACCATATGCATCAACGGGATCAACATGCGCAGTTAGTCGGACGGCGCGGAAAGCCGGAGGCTTATTACTTCCCGCCGCAATATAACTTCAAATCGAATAACTTCCCGTATACATTTATGGGGTTAGAGCCCGGCACCAGCCGCAATGATGTGCTCGATTGCCTCAAGCGTTGGGAGAAGGGAGACAACGGCATCCTCGATCTTTCGAAAGCTTACCGGTTAACGCCGGCGACTGGCTGGCAGGTGGATGCGGGCGTACTGCATGCGCCGGGTTCTCTAGTAACCTACGAGCCCCAGGTGAATAGCGATGTTTTTGGCATGTTTCAGTCGATGGTCGAAGGCCGCTACGTGCCGTGGGAGTTGTTGGTCAAGGATGTGCCGCCGGACAAAGCCCATGACCTGGAGTTTATTGTCGACATGCTCGATTGGGAGAAGAACGTCGATCCGGAGTTCGGCAGTCACAATTTGACGAGACCCGAGCCGGTACGCGATGAACACGAGATGGCGGATGCCGGGTATCGCGAAGTTTGGATTACTTATGGGACGCGCCATTACTCGGCAAAGGAGTTGACGGTGTTGCCCGGGCGCTCGGTTGTCATTAAAGACGCAGCTGCTTATGGGTTGATTCTTACGCAGGGATATGGGCAGCTTGGGAAACATCGCATTGAAACGCCGGCGCTGATCCGTTTTGGCGAGTTGACCAACGACGAGTTTTTTGTAAGTGCGGCGGCCGCGAAAGAAGGCGTTCAGATCTCGAATCAGAGCTCGAATGAGCCGTTGGTAATACTCAAGCACTTTGGACCGGGGAACCCGGATGCCGAAGCGCTGGTGGATAGATAGCTATTGTTTCGGCAGGCCGAAGCAGTAAAGCATATTGTCGTAGGTGGCGATGTAGACGCGGCCATTCGCCACCGACAATCCGCTGAAGTGATTGAAGGAAGTGATTTGATCGCCGCTTGAGTAAAGTTCCTTGCCGGTTTCGGCATCGAGCGCGTATAAAGTCGCGTGGGTAGAATTCTTGATGCGCTCCGGGCTGTAATCGAAGAGTCCACGTTCGGCATAAGCCTGCTCGGTGTTTTCGCCATTGCCGTAGCCGAAGACGACTCCGTTGGCAATCACCGGCGGCTCGGCGCGCATCATATCGCGCGACATCCAGGCTGGTTTCAGTTCGAATTTCCCTGAGTTCTGCTCCAGTTTGAAGGCCACCACCGCTCCATGGGTTACTGGACCGTACGAGACGGGAACGTTGAAATTGCGATGTACCGGGCCCCAGAACGGAGTGAGAATCCAGCGATTGCCCGCGGCGTCCTGCCAACTCGCCATGGAGCCCCAAATGCCGGCGGAAGCAAAATTCACCTCTTCGTTGCACAGCATCGGCGTACGATAGAGCGGCGTCTGATGATCGTCTCCGCCTGCTTCGCTCGTGTCCAGCAAATACACACGGCATTCTTTGCTGCCGGTGACCATTAACTCCTGGTTATTGCGCTTGAAGATGGCAGGAGTTACTTGCATGTCTAAGTCGCGCTTGCGGAGCCACGACCAGTTAGTCGGTTCAAACCAGTCCTGTAAGGCGAG
Organism: Bryobacteraceae bacterium; assembly: GCA_965277435.1. GTDB lineage: Bacteria > Acidobacteriota > Terriglobia > Bryobacterales > Bryobacteraceae > Bog-105. The sequence continues at coordinate 2,636,914 of OZ255821.1, forward strand.
TTGCCCGTTCTCCACTTTGGCTCCTACCAAGCCGTTGCCGAAGGTGCGGTTTTCCGGGTCGTAAATGCCATCTCCAGTGGGCGCCCAGGCGGTTCCTGTCGAGTCGATTGCTACCCCGGTACGACCCCACATGCCACCGCTGCGTGGATTGAACGTCATTACTTTTTTGGCGGGATCGTTCAGATCCACTGCCCACATCTGGTTCGGACTGCCGTTACAGCTTTGCGAAGTGGACGTGAACACGACACCTTTCCACATGTTGAGCGCATAGGACTTACTGTTTCCAAAGCCGAATTTAAAGGGCGGAGCGATGTCTTCGCCGTCGGCCACGTTGATGGAATGCAAAAAACCATCGCCCGAGAGCGCATAGACGGTTCGTTTACCGGTGTCGTCAGCCGGACCGATCGTGGGTGTCGCGGTCTGGCCGCCAGGGCAGAGGGGGTCGCCGATTTGGAGTCCGCGGCCTTCTTTCACGATGGGGTAATCAAAGTGTTTTTGCCAGATGATGGCGCCCGCTTCCACATCGATCGCATACAGATTATCGGAGATGCCGGCTTCGATGGCGATCTGTCTCGGACCGTGCGGGGTTGGTACGTTGTCGGCAATTAAAGGCGGGAACAGCGCGTGCATTTCCCTTGGCTGATTGTTGAAATGAAGCTTCCAGAGGATTTGCAGAAGATTGACGTTGTCCTTTGTCAATGTGTGCTCGTCCATTTGCCAGGCTGTGCGCTGCGGATTGCCGCCATCGGTCGGCCAGTCGGCCGCTTGTGCGGAGAAGCAGAGGATCGCCAGGTAGAACGTTATCTTTGTGCGCATATGTCCGTCGTTATTGTCCGGTCAATTGAGGCTGAGTAGTTGGTAAGCCGAAACAGTAAATTGCGTTGTCGTGTCCGCCAAAGTAAATGCGGCCATTGGCGACGGCAAGATCGCTGCCATGCGAGTAAGTGGGTATCGTGTTGTCGCTTGAATAAAGTTGTTTGCCGGTAGCGGAATCGAGTGCATAGAGGCTGGCGTGATTGGGCGGCGGTGGAGGAAGATTCTTGCGCTTTTTCCGGTTTACAGGCTGCAGTTCGCCGGAGGAGAGTCCGAGGACCATGCCATTGGCAATCACGACGGACGCCGGTTCGGGGATGTCGGCTGATGTCCAAACGGGTTCCATGGTGACAGCTCCGCCGTGGTCTGCAATCTTGAAGGCGAGAATGCCGCCGTTTGTTACGGCCCCGTTGTTCGAGGGAAAGACGGCTGATTTGTCGAGCGGACCCCATAAGGGCGCATAGGCCCAGCGGATCTCAGAATCGACGTCGAGCCAGCTGGAGAATGTGCCACGAAAGCCATAGCCGTCCAATTTGTTTTTGCGGGTGGCCAGGGGTTCGGTTTGAGAGAGCGGCGTTTGGTGATCTCTACCGCCGAGCATGGTGGAATCGAGTAGATAGACGCATCCGTTGCTGCTTCCCGCAAGCAGCATGTCCTTGCCTCGCCAGCGAAACAACATGGGAGTGATCCCGGGAGCTGTCGAATTCTTTTTCTTGGGCGGCTTGCCTTTCGGCGTGAAGAAATCTCGGACTTTGAGTTCTTTCGGCGTGAGTGCGAGGACCGTGTCGTTGTAAGCTCCCGCGAAGTCACCGCTGCCATAGGCAACCTGAACGTAGACCGTGCCATCATCGCCGAGAACTGTGCCGCCTATGCCGGAGAAGCCGGAGCCGCCTGTGGTAAACACGCCGACGTGTTTGTCCGGGCCCAGAATATCGAGCGCATAGAGCGCGTTCGGATTACCCCCGCACTCGTCCGCGGTGGTTGCATAGAGCGTGTTATCGCGCACGTTGAGAGTGGTTACTTTGGCATTGGGGGGGACGAAGGCCATCGGAGTTACAAGTTCCTCACCGGTGTAGCTGTTGAGCAAATGTAACTTGCCGTCGCTGCTTACCGCATAAAAGATTTCGAGATGGTTCAGCGCCGTGGCGGTAAGCGGAGTGACACCCGGGATGAATTCGGGAATCATGAGCATGGGGCGATTGCGGGCAGCGGGCGGGGTGAATGGCCGTGGCGGCGGTGGGACTCTGGCGATCGGCGCCCGGCCAGTGGCGGAGCCGAAGTGCACTGATGAGGAACTGCTGCCCGCCATGACTACGGGCGAAGTCATGCCGGCAGTGCATGGGGCAGTAGATGCGGCGGCATCTGACGCGGCAAGATCCTTTTCCCAAAGAAGCTTGTTGAGGTCCGCGTCTACGGAGAAGACTTTGCCTGAAGTTCCGGCGAAAACCAGCATTTCTTTAAAGCCCAGATACGTAATCAGATTGCCGTTGATAATGGGCGAGCTTAAAGAATTTAGTCCGCGGGCCTGGTTGTCGGTCTGGTGTTTGTACAACAGCTGGAGCAAGTGGATGTTCTGTTTGGTGAGGGTATTCTCGGAGCGGGCCCAGCCGGTGCGCTGCGGGCTCCCGCTTTGGGTGGGCCAATCGGCGCTCCATATGAGAACGGGCGTGAGAAGGGCTATGAAGGCGGCGAACGCTGCCGGAATTAGTATTTTCTTAGGGGTACTCAAAGCGGCAGTGTTGCCTGTCGATCAGGTTTGAAACGACTCAAAGTTCGCACCGAGTATAGCAACGGCGATGCATTTTTAGAAGATCAGCCGGGCCTTCTTGGCCTCGATCTTGCGGAAGTCGAGTCCGGGAACGCTGCGCAGGTCGTCGATGTTCTTGAAATCGCCGTCGGCGGTCCGCCTCTGAATGATCGCCCGCGCTTCCGAGCGCCGCAACAGGAGCGATGTCTCGAGGTCGACGAGATTGGCTTTATTCAGATTGATCAGACCGGGCACGACTGGGCCAAAATTTTTCGTTAGATAGGCAAAAATCGCGTCGTACTCGTCATCCGTGCCCTGCGCGCCGAACTTGACCATTTTGGACATCGTTTCTTCCCAGCCGCGGCGGTCCTGATGCAAAGAGGTCGCCTGTTCCGGGGAGTGGCACTTTCCGCAAACGCGAATCACGGCGGCTCTTCCTGGGGCAGCGGGCAAGTCCGCGCGTGCAGTGCTGGAAAACAACGCGGACAGGGCAGATAAAGAGAAGAGTGTAGCGGTCATGCGATGAGAGATAGGCATATTTCGTCAAGGCGGCAGGCACTAGCGGAGGGTCGCAAGTTTTTTCGTTTGCTACTGAAGTAGAGAACTCCAATCGCTTCGCTTATGGCTCCGATTCAAGAATACGCTGCTTCAAACCGGAGTTGAAGCAAAGGGGAACAAATTGCGCGTTAAATCGGGATCGGCAGGCCGAAACAATACAGTGCTCCGTCAGTTCCAAAGCAAATATGCCCGTTCGCCACGGCCAGATTCGTAGCGGGGTAGGACGGCGCGTGCAGGTCTTCGCTTTGGTAAAGCAATTCGCCTGTGGAGGCGTTTAGTGCGTTCAGCGAGAGCGGCTTGGAAAGCAGGTAAACGACTCCGTTGGCTATCACCGGTGCGCCTGGATCCTTCAGATTGCGTACAGACCAGGCCTGTTCGGCTGTGATTTCGTCTCCCTGGTTCTTCAGTTTAAAAGCTTGTACGCCATCGCTTCGAGTCACATAGAGCCAGCGGGTACCTGTTCGATCCTCCCAGGTCGCCAGACCGCTCGATCCGATAGAACCACGAGAGTCGCTTTGAAACAGGATGCGATTGCTCTGCGCGTCCGCCAATAGTAGTTTGCCGGCGCCAGATATGCTCGTGCGCAAAAGTCTTCCGTGCCAGCTGAACTCGGTGGCGGAGGTTTCACTCTGCCGTTCGAAGCGCGGGCGTTGTGGGCCGGTACTTGTAAGTTCCGTCTCCCAGATGCCGGCCTGCGATCCTCCACATTGCTCAGAAACGGCAATCAGCAATCGATTATCGATGACTGCCAGACTGATTGGAAAAGGGACATTTGAAAGAAAATAAGCCGGCGGATAGAAGTCTCCGCCTGTGCTGGGCCGAATCGCGAACAGGGTTGCGTCATCCGATAAAACATAGAGAGGCCGGTTGCCGTCCGAAAAGTTATCGTCGTCGTTTTTTGTGTCATAAGAGGTTTGTTGCACGGGCGAGGCCGGCATGACCGGGGTCACGCGCAGGCTGAGGGGACAGGGTGAGTCGGAAATCCGGGCCGTCGCGCTCTGCAGGCTGCGGGTCCAGAAGACGCGGCCCAGATCGGCATCGACGGCATACAGCTTGTCGGACCTATCTTTTACAAATACGAGTTCTTTAATGCCGCGGTGTGTAATGAAGGGGCCGAGTATCAGCGGATCGGTGAGTCCACCTTCTAACTGGCGCTTCCACAGCAGTTTGAGTTTGGAGGCATTGGCTACGGACAACGTTTTCTCGTTCTTCTGCCAACCGGTACGGGCGGAATCGCCGCGTTCTGTCACCCAGTCTGCCGCGAGCAGGCAACCGGAGACAAGCAGAATCGCAGGCAGCAAACGTCCTCTCAACTTCATCGCTTCTTCTTTGGCCGCATTTTAAGAGGCTGCGAGGAATCGCGGATCTCGAGCGTGGCCGGCAAAGATTCATGAATCGGGCGCGCACTGCCGGCTGTTCCGGTAATTCGTTGCAGTAGAATTTCTGCCGCGCGACATCCGATGGCGCTGGCGGGCTGCACGATGGTGGTGATGGAAGGGGAGAAAAGATCGCTGGCTGTCAGCTCGTCGAAGGTCAGGAAGCCGATATCTCTGGGCGTACTCATCTTGCAAAGTTGCAGCCCGCGCAAGACGCCCAGTCCGGAAGGGCCATTGGTGGAAAAGATGGCGTCGGGCCTGGGGAGTGTCTGCTGCAAGCGGTCGCGGCAAAGTTCCGCGACGTCATCCTGGCGTAGATTGCCATTCCAGACTAGCGAGTTGTCGAAGGCGATGCCAGATTGTTGTAGTGCAGTTTTGTAGCCCAGCAGTCGACGCCGCTCGTTGCGCAAGGTGAGCGGTCCGGTCACAAGCGCAATGCGACGAAAACCCATGGAGACCAGATGATGCAAGCCCATTTCGGCAGCCGCCATATTCTGCACCGACACTGAATCGAGGCCCATCCGGTCGGGCGTTCTGTCGAGAGCAACTATGGGGACACCGGCCTCCACCATTTTGGCGATCTGCGCCAGCGGCGTTTTGCCCGAAGCCACCACCAGCAGAATGCCCTCCACTTTTTGCGAGCGGAACAACGCCAGCAACTCTCTCTGGCGCTCCACGCTCTCGTAGGAATTGGCTGCAATCAGCGAGTAGCCTTTTTCTTGCGCAGCTGATTCGGCGCCGCGAATGACTTGCGGATAAAACGAAATCGTCATATCGGGCACAACAATGCCGAGCGTGCGGGTTTTGTTTGTTTTGAGGCTGCGCGCGACGTGATTGGGATGGAAGTCGAGGAGCCGGATGGCTTCGTCGACCTTTTTTCGAAGTGCTTCGCTGACCGGAACCGACTTCGAGATGACGTGCGAGACGGTGCCGACAGAGACACCGGCGAGGCTCGCTACTTCTTTAATGGTTGACATCCAGGCGTAGTGGGGCTAACAGAATGCTGTAAACGTGCTGGCCGCGGATGATCGCGGATGGCCTATCGTCCCCCCTGGGGGATGAAAACTGGTGTTGCGCAGGATTGGGAACGGGGCGCTCACGCTTCCCGCTCAGATTCGGTGTTTCGTTGACAGATTTTGACCGTCAGGCATGGTGTTTTCAGAACAACGCTGATTGAAAAATCGGTAGCTGAAACTAGGCCTTTCATTAACCTATCAGAAAGTCTTGATGCGGATGGAACGGGTTTCCATCTTCATCGCGGCGTTGGGCAGTCGATGCAGCTGAATACCGATCTCGCCCTGCATCTTGCGATGCGTTGGATCGTCGTCGATTAATACACTTGTTACGTGGCCGTTGAGCAGTTGGATTAGCGTGTTGCCGCGGGCGATGATGTGAACCTGATTCCAATCGTTGTCTTTGATGATGTTTCTGAGTGCCGCGTTGTCTCCGGTCGATCCGATAGAGCCTGGCTTTTGGCCATCGGGAATCTCAGAGATTTGTCCGCGTAAGGCCAGGAAGCCGCGGCCGCGTTCTTCGTAGATTTGCCCGGTGTACTGCTGCTTGAGATCGATATCGTACTGGTAGCCCTTCATCACCCATTTTGCTACTTCGGGCAGTTCAACGCTCCGGTACTGAAACCCGCTGTTGCCATCGTTGACACCGGTCAAGCGGTATTCGGCCTTTAACTCGAAGTCGCCGGGCTGGCCGCCTTTCCAGATACAAAAGGTATTCTGCTTCGGCTGGTGATCCCGTTTCGATTCACCGACGATGGCTCCGTCGGTTACCCGCCAGAAATCCGGGTCGCAATCCCATCCCGTGAGAGTCTTGCCGTCGAACATCGGATGAAAGCCTTCCTCCTGCAATGGGGGTACGGGCGGCGCGTGTTGAGCCTCGGTCTTTGGCGCGAGCCCGGCGGCCAAGCAGGTTCCCAGCATCATGAAGCAGATCTGCCGGCAACCCCGGCTTGTATAAAGAAACGGCACGCCTGTACCTTATCTCGCGGGCGTATGTGATGTCAAAGATTTGTTGTTGCGCCTTCCGTCTGTGATGTTGATATACTAGGCCGCCATAGCGGGTCTCTGAATCGTTTCAATCCGGAGGTTTACGATGTACGCAATCACGTCATTGCGAAAACGGCAGCTGTCATGCCTTCTCGCGCTGCTCTCAGTCTGCTTATGCCCGGCGCTTATAGGGCAGGGGCTCACGGGCCAGGTTTCCGGCACCCTGACCGATCCCAGCAGCGCGCCAGTGAATAACGCCGATCTGGTCATCACGAACACGCAGACCAATCAAAGCCGCTCCACCAAGAGCGATGCGGACGGACACTTTGTGTTCACGGAGCTGCTGCCGGGCGTTTTCAAGTTAACTGCCGATGCCCCGGGCTTCAAGAAATTCGAGCAAACGCAGATCGTAGTGACGGCTACCGAGCGCGTTACGCTGCCTGGCATCGCTCTGCAGGTTGGGACGCTGAACGAAACGGTTTCGGTATCAGGGGAGACAGCGGCCGTGCAGACGGAGAGCGCCGAGCGTTCCGGGCTGATCACCAGCCGGGAGATGCAGGAACTGCCTTTAAAAGGCCGTGACTACCTGGGAACCGTGAAACTGCTGCCGGGCATCGTGGATACGTCTAATCGCGAGTCGCCCGGCTGGAACAATCTGGTGGGCATCAACATCAGTGGTACGCGCGCCGGCGCGATCGATCTGACGCTCGACGGCATTACAAGCCTCGATACCGGGTCGCTGACCGGTCCATATCTCGCCCCGAGTCTTGACGCAGTGAGCGAAGTAAAAGTGCTGCTTAGTAACTACCAGGCGGAGTACGGACGCAGTTCCGGGGGCACTATCAACACGGTGACCAAGAGCGGCACCAAAGATTTCCATGGCGGCGTGTATTACTTTCTGCGCAACGAAGATTTGAATGCCAACGAGTTCTTTAACAACCGCAACGGCTTGCCGCGCCCGAGTTACCGCTTCAATAACCCCGGCTATTTCGTCGGGGGTCCAGTGATTATTCGAAAACTAACTTTAATCGCAATCACGACAAGCTCTTTTTCTTCTTCTCGCAAGACTTCCTGCCATTGACTCTTCCCTCCGGCGTTCAAACGCAGACCTTTCCGACAGCTCTGGAGCGCCAGGGCAATTTCTCACAATCTGGTGTGACGATCACCGATCCCAGCACCGGGCTGCCTTTTGCGAATAACATTGTTCCGGCGAACCGGATCGATCCAAACGGGCAGAAGTTACTCAGTTTGTTTCCGCTACCCAATACGGAAGGGCCGGGCGGTCAATACAACTGGTCGGGCGTGAGTGTGAATAAGCAGCCCCGTCGGGATACCGTGCTGCGCGGCGATTACAACATTTCGCCCAGCACTACTTTTTATGTGCGACTGATCCAGGATTACCAGGCATCGCAAGGCGGCTATCAACTGCTGGCGGGGTTGGGCGGGAACGGCAGCTGGCCGCAACTGCCGATCAGCTACGAAATTCACAGTGCCGGTCTGGTCTCGACGCTAATTCATACGTTTAGCCCCACCATGGTGAACGAAGCTACTTTTGGCGTGAATCGTGCGAAACAGACCGTGGCCGCTCTCACACAGGCAGATCTGAACCGGAACAATCGGACGGATGTGGGACTGACAATTCCGCAGTTCTATCCGAGCAATAATCCGTACAACCTGATTCCCAATGCCAATTTCGGCGGCGGCAGCATCCCGAATGTCAGCTCCTTGAACATCGAGCAGCGGTACCCATTTTTTGGCACAAACGATATCTGGGATTACTCGGACAACCTTTCCAAGATCGTGGGCAACCACAGCATGAAGTTCGGCGCTTTTGTGGAACGGGCTACACGTAACGCGGCCCGCTCCAGTTACTTCAACGGGACGTTTAACTTCAATCGCGATGTCAACAATCCGTTGGATAGTGGTTATGCTTTTTCGAACGCGATCCTCGGCAGTGTCGACAGCTATACGGAATCGAATGCGCACCCCGCCGCACATGGCCGCTATGTCAATTTCGAGTGGTACGCGCAGGATACGTGGAAAGCGACGAAACGCATCACGATCGATGCAGGCATCCGTTTCTATTTCATTCAACCCACGCTGAGCGCGGGCGATACGCTGGCCGCTTTCGATCGATCTACATACAATGCAGCGGCGCAACCGCCGCTCATCCAGCCGTACATCAATCCTGCCAATGGCATGCGCGTCGGCCGTGATCCTGCTTCCGGGGCACTCCTGCCGGCTGTCAAGATCGGCGCGTTCTCAACCTCTGCGGGCACTCCGTTTCAGGGCATGGCGGAGTATGCGCAAAGCATTTCGAATTCGACCGGAGTGCAGCCGGCTCCGCGCATTGGACTTGCCTGGGACGTTTTCGGAAACGGCCGAACCGCTCTTCGGTCAGGCTTCGGTATCTTCTACGATCGTTTCAACGATGACCAGATTCTGCAACTGGTGAGTTCGGTCCCACTCGTTACCACCGCCACCGCGAACTACACAACGATTAACAACCTGCTCTCCACGCCACTGAGCCTGAGTCCGACCGGCGTAAGCGGCGTGCAGCGCAATTATCAGCCGCCGGCGGTTTACAACTGGAGCGCCGGCATCCAGCAGGATCTCGGGCACGGGTTGTTGCTCGATCTGGCCTATGCCGGGAATACGCAGAAGCATCTGCTCGATACTCGGAACATCAATGCGGTGCCTTACGGCGCCAACTTTCTTCCGCAGAACCAGGATCCAACTACGGGAAAGGCTTTGAACTCGAACTTTCTACGGCCTTATATTGGGTACGGCGATATCAACTATCTGGAATTTGCCGGATTTGGAAATTACAATGCGCTGCAACTGCAGGTGATCAAGCGTTTCTCGAATAGCCTGACGATGCATCTAAGTTACTCATGGTCGAAAGCCTTGGATCTCACCGACACTGCGGGCGGTACGGTGAACCCAGTGTTGAATTACCAGGCGTTTGATTATGGGCCGGCCACTTTCGACATCCGGCATTCGGCTACCCTCAGCTATACTTACGATCTTCCCAACGTGAGTAAGCACTGGTATAATAAATTTTCGCGGATTGCGCTCGATGGCTGGGAAATTTCGGGCATTAGTACATTCCGCACCGGGACTCCGGCTAACCCTAACCTCACTTACAGCACCAATTACTCCAGTGATCTAACTGGCGCCACGGGAAATGGAATTGAAAGCCGGGTAGTTTTGACCGGTGATGTGAACAAGCGCGGCCCGAATGGCCAGTGGTTCAATGTGGATGCCGTGAAAGCGCCCCTCCCTGGTTACTCTCAGTACGGAATCGGGAATGCTTCAAAAAACCCGATTTACAATCCGGGCCTGGATGACTGGGATATTTCTCTCTTCAAGAATTTCCAGTTGGGCTCGAACGAAGCGCGCCGTCTGCAGTTCCGCCTGGAGAGTTACAACACGTTCAACCACACGCAATTTACAACGGTAGACACGGCGGCTATTTTTGACAAGAACAACAACCAGACAAACTCGGATTTCGGTTACTTTACCGGAGCGGCTTTGGGACGGCGGGTGGTGCTGGGTTTGAAGTTGTATTTTTGAAGAAAGATGGCAGGCTAAAGCCTACCCTACGAAGCTATTCGACTACTACGCGGGTGCCCTTTTTGGTGCCGGTGCGCGAGAGGCGGTCAATCCGGTGATCGATCAAATCGCGGATTCCACGGAGAAATTCGATACGCGATTCGCGGAAGTGTTTGCCGGCGGATTCGGGCGGGGTCAGGAAGTCGGCGGCGTGCTCTGCGCCCTGGCGCACCCAATCGCAAAACCAGTCCACATGCGCTTTATTCGAGGTCGATTCGCTGCCGGCGTTTGGCGTTTCGCTCATGTTGGTTATTTCATCTCCACTATCAGCTTACGCCCTTCGAAGCGAGCTTTGATGGGCTGCAGGGCGGTCATGGTGGTGGGTAGACCGACATGCCGCCGCACCGTCCCGATTTCGACGACCAGTTCATCGTCTTTCTTGAATAGGCCAACTTCGCCTTTCTCCGCGAAAGGCAGATCGAGGCGGACTTCGTAATGATCGCCCTCTCGCGCAAACGAAAATGGGCGAGCCGAACGAGTTACTAAGGCCGGATCTTCGCCTTCGGCATATAAATGTTCCGCAAACTCCTGTAATCGGTCGTATCCCAGAACTTCTTGCGGAAACAAGGGCACCCGCTGGACCGGCACCGGCGAAAAGTATTCTTCGATTTCTTCGAGTGTTTTCTGCTGCGAAGCACGCCATCCATCGAAGAAAGTATCGTGCACGATCTCCGGGATCACGCGATTCACAATGATCCGGTCGATTGTTAAACCGTATAACGAGAAGTACACGAAGGCTCGCTGCGTCTCGCGGAGAACCATCTTTTCGGCATTGGTCACCAGCCGGACGCTGGTGGTTTCGGCATCCTCCATAATCAGATCGATCCCCTCGATTTTCTCGAACAGATCCTGCACGTTGCGGAAATAGCTGTCAGGGGGAAGCTCGACCGGGGAGAGACGATTGGCAATCGGCCGCACGGCTTTCAACATACTGCGCTGGAAGCCGAAGATGTGTTTCATGTACCAGTCGAGCGTGGTCGGGAGGCTGACGAAGCGTAAAGACTCGGCGGTCGGCGCGCAATCGAGCACCACGACGTCGTATTCGCTGCCCTTGCGGTACTGGTTCACGTACATCATGGCGCTCAGCTCTTCCATGCCGGGAAAGATGGCCATCTCTTCGGCTTCCACGCTCTCGAGGCCAGTGGTTCGGAGCAGGGAAGTAATGTAAGTCGAAATCGCCTTCCAATAATGTTTGAACTCGTGATTGATGTTGACTTCCTGCAGGTGCAGGCGTTCCGCGATCTGGAGTGGTTCCGCCGTGCGGCCATGAAACAATGCGCCGCCTAAATCGAAAGCGTCGGAAAGGCTGTGCGCGGGGTCGACGCTGATTACCAGGGTACGTTTGCCCATTGCCGCCAGGCGAACCGCCGTCGCAGCCGCTACGCTTGTTTTCCCGACGCCGCCTTTACCGCTGAAAAGAAGAATGCGCACAGTTTAGAGATGCAGGCAGGAGGGGAGCGAATGGTAGTTAGTTTTGTCGAATGTTGCGGGTTTCCCAAATAGCAGAAAAAATGGCGGGCTAAAGCCTACCCTACGAACGAGTGCCTGCTCCACCGAAGGATTAAGTGAGCGAGGGCGCGGGGCGGCGATGGAAGAGGCGCTTTAGGGAATGTAGCACCCAGCGGAACAACAGCACCGATATGATCACTGCAACCAAAACAATGGCGATTAAGACCGCCGGATGCACCGCCATCAGCAGTGTTCCGCCCAGTGTTAATGCGTCACCCACCAAGCTTAGGAGAACGTTCGAGAATGGTTCCGGAGAAGCGTTGGCAGCGAGGCGAGTAGCGGTCTTAGTGCCGTGCGAACTCAATGCGATGCCGCCGCCTAAGAGCAGCGCCACCAGGCGCACGCCCGGATCGAAATGCGCGAAAGCCGTGGCGGCCAGTACGGCTCCCGCCGGGACGCGAATGAAGGTGTGGAGCATGTCCCACACAGAATCGACGGCAGGAATTTTGTCGGCGATGAACTGAACGATATACATGCCGCCAGCCACGACCAGCACCCAGGTGTGTGATAGATAGCCCAAGTCGCCGGGCAGATGCGCCACGTTCAGCCGCTGCAGCAAACCAAGCGTAAAAACCGTCACATAGAGGTTGATGCCGGAGAGCCAGGCAGAGCCCATCGCGAAACCGAGCGTACTTAGATCCATGTGACAACTTCTATCACGTTGATCACGTTCTGGACTGGGCCGCTGCCCGGGGATTGTCGTTCCAGTCGCGATTGGAGCTTAGTAACTCGGCGGCGCTCTGGGCGTCGAGAGCGTCGGAGAAATACAAACCCTGCGCCGTGGTGCACTGGGCGCGACGCAAGTGTTCGAACTCTTCGCGGCTTTCCACGCGTTCGGCGGTTACTTCTAATTTCAACTGATTGGCGAGCCCGATGATGGCATCGACAATTTCGGGTTTGCCGTCTGAGATGCGGTCGACGAAGACGCCGTCAATTTTCAGAATCCCAATCGGCAGATCCTGCAAGCGCCCGAAGGAAGAGTGTCCTTTGCCGAAGTCATCGATGGCAATGCGCACGCCCATCTCGCGAAGGGCGTCGAGGCGGGCCGCCGCAAAGGCATTGTTCTCGAGAATCATGTTTTCGGTGAGCTCTAAAATGAGGCTGCATCCGGGAAGCGCATTCTCGTGCAGAATCTCGCGCACGCGGTCTACCAGGTTCGGATGGCTGAACTGGCGGCTGGCGAGGTTCACGCTCATGCGGATGTTTTGGGCCGCGGGAATGGTCGAGCGCCAAGCGCAGAAATGCCGGCAGGCTGTGCTCATCACCCAGGCGCCTAAATCGTCGATCAGGCCCGATTCTTCGGCTGAACTGAGAAACTCAGCCGGCAGCAGTACGCCTCGTGTGGGATGTTGCCAGCGCAAGAGCGCCTCGAAACCTACGAGGCGGCCGTCGGAAAGCGAGACGATCGGCTGGTAATAGAGGCGGAAATCGCCGTCCGCCAGGGCCTTGCGCAACTCCGACTCAAGCCGCAGAGCATTCATGGCGCCCGCCTCAAGTTGCGATTCAAAGACTTCGTAGCGAGCGCGTCCACGTGCTTTGGCGCGGTACATCGCCATATCGGCGTAGCGCAGAATTTCTTCTGAAAAGATGCTTTTGTCCGAGACTGCAATGCCGATGCTGGCATTCACCACAAAAGAATGCGTTTCAAAGTCGAAGGCGAAGGCTAACGATTTGAGCAGTCTGTCCGCAACCGCAATAGCGTCAGTAGCGCCGGCGATACCTTCGAGCAGGACGGTGAATTCGTCGCCTCCGAAGCGGGCCGCGAACTCGCCTGGATGCAGAGACATTTCAATACGCCTGGCGAGGGCTCGCAACACCCGGTCGCCAGCAGGATGCCCGAGGCTGTCGTTGATGACCTTAAAGCGGTCGAGATCCAGAAACAAAACAGCGGTTACGTTGTCTCCACTGGTGGCCGTGAGCGCCTGTTCGAGACGCTGCCGGAAATACTGCCGGTTCGGCAGTCCGGTCAGTTCGTCATGCAGTGCATCGAAGGCCAGCCGCTCCTCCGCCCTGCGATGAGCCGTCACGTCTGACATGCCGCCGATGATGCGCTGCACTCGTCCCGCGGAATCGCGCACCAGGCGTCCGCGGTCGGCCACTAGGACATACGAGCCATCCTGGTGCCGGAGGCGGTATTCGGCTTCCCAATGCTCCTGTTTGTTGGTGATCGCGCGCTCGAGGCCGGCCCAGGTCGTCTCGCGGTCGTCCGGATGCACCTGTTCGCGCCACCACTCGATATCGGGGCGCATCTCACCGGCCGCCTTTCCGAAGACGCCGCTCAAATTCCCGCTGCGCTTCACCAGCCCTGTTTGCAGATCCCACTCCCAGATGCAGTCGTTAGTGGCAGCCGCTACCAATTTGAGGCCCTGTTCGAAGCGCCGCAAATCCATGTTCCAGCGCAGATTCGCCGTCAGGAACAGCGTCAGTTTTCCTATCACGAGAAACAGCACCAGACCATAGATGTCGGTGGTGGTTACCGGCGCAAAGGGTCCTGGGCGAGCCACATAGCTGAAGGCGAAGACCAATCCGCATAGCTGGCAAAGCAAGGCCGGCCCGACGCCTCCAAACCAGGCGGAAAAAACGACCGCGAGCACGATAGGCAAGTAGATGCCGGCGGGGCCAAACCCGGCGCACGCTTTGCCCAGCAGGATGCCGCCGGCAGCGGCAATCACGGCCGATCCATAGCGCAGCCAGAACACTTGCGGCGACGCCTTGTTCAAGCTGTCAATCGGCGCGTGCAAGAGAACCGTTGGTAAGGCTCGCCCCATATCTACTCCTGACCTAAATACGTTCTCGGACCTGCTGGCCGAGTACACTCTTAGATTCCCGCAAAGCCATGTTCCCCACTGAGACAAACAGCATCCATGAAATCGAGATCGTCTTTCTGCTGCTCTTGCTCTTCGTCATCGTCTTCGCTTTTATCGCGAGAATGCTAAGGACTCCCTACCCCATCGTACTGGTCCTGGCTGGGCTTGGGTTGGGCTTCATTCCTGGTATTCCGCGGGTGACGCTGGATCCGGACGTAGTGTTTCTCCTGGTGCTGCCCCCGCTGCTCTTTTCCGCTGCCTGGAATACCTCGTGGCGGGAGTTTCGCTTCAATCTAGTGAGTATCGCGATGCTGGCCTTCGGGTTGGTCGGGTTCACGGTCTTGGGTATTGCCTGGGTTGCGCCTATGGTCTTTCCGGACTTCGACTGGAGACTTGGTTTTGTTCTGGGCGCCGTGGTGGCGACCACCGATTCCATTGCGGCCACCAGCATCTTTCAAAGGGTTGGTTTGCCCAGCACTATTGTGGACGTGCTCGAAGGCGAAAGTCTGGTCAACGATGCGACCGGGTTGCTTGCTCTTGAGTTTGCACTATCCGCTCTCGAATCCGGTCATATGCCCTCGCCGCTGGCGGGCGCGGGACGCCTTGTCTGGCTTACTTTTGGAGGTCTGGGCGCCGGGCTTCTGGTCGCTCTACTGATCGACTGGATCGAGCGGAGGATAGAAGATTCCGCCATCGAAAGTGTTCTCAGCGTCTTGATTCCGTATGGGGCTTACCTGGCGGCCGAAGCCGTTCATGCTTCCGGCGTCCTGGCGGTGGTCGCCTGCGGTCTGTATCTCAGCCGCAAAAGCGCCGAGTTCTTCTCTCCAAAAGTTCGTATCCAGGCCAGTATGATTTGGGAATCTCTAAGCTTCACGCTGAACGGACTCACTTTCATCCTGATTGGGCTGCAACTGCCCAACGTGCGCGCGGGCATCGCCCAGTACAGCACCCGCTACCTGCTGCTGAGCGGGCTCGTCTTCAGCGCATTTCTGATTTTGCTCCGGATCATCTGGGTCTTTCCGGGCGCGTATATCGGTTTTTACCTGCGCCGCAAGTTCCTGCACCAGGAGCTGTCCGCGCCTCATGCCGCCGGTGTTTTTGTGGTCGGGTGGACCGGCATGCGCGGGGTGATCGCACTCGCCGCAGCGCTCTCACTGCCCGCTACTCTCGGCAATGGGAGCCCTTTTCCCCAGCGCTCTTTTCTAATCTTTCTCACGTTTAGCGTCATTCTGGTCTCGCTGGTTTTGCAAGGAATCACGCTGCCTTTTGTCATTCGTTTACTTGGTTTGGGGGGACCCGGGGGGAACAGTGAAGAAAATCGCGCGCGCCAGGAAATTCTCGAATCGGCGCTGCATGAAATCGACCGATCTCGCGATCTGGCCGACCCGCAACTGGCTGACATCTACGAATATCTGGCGGTTCAATATCACGCCCGGCTGGAGGAGTTGCGGGACGAGGTCGACCCGGAGAAAGATGAGTCGGCTGCGTCGTCTTTCCAGTATCGACAGCTAGCGGCACAGCTGGTCGCTTTTGAACGGCAAGTCGCGCTGCGCCTGCGACGAGAAGGCCGGATCAATGACGATACTCTTCGTCTGTTAGAGCGCGAACTGGATGTGAACGAAATCCGGTTGACTCCGAAGAGCTCTTGATCTGGCGAGCATCTGGTACCTGCAAACTCGTCGATTCACACTATTGAGACGGGTACGTGCTACATAGGAGATCCGAGGATTCTCAATCGCATATTTCAAGCAAATTTTTCTATGAAAATGGAGATTGTATATAAAATTGTCTAATGGTACTATTCGCTAGAGCGATTCTACCGCTTGGGCCAGTTGGCTTCGTTTTTGCGAAGTCCCGCAGGCTCGATATTACTAGCTGGAGACTCCCATTCGACGCTTACTGTTCCTCACTATCCTTTCCGCCTCCCCTGCTTGGCTTTATGCACAGAGTCCTACATTGGGAGGTTGTCCAGTGCTTCCAAGCGACAACGTTTGGAACACCCGCATCGATTCCCTTCCGGTGGCGGCCAACTCGAACACACTGGTCAGTACTATCGGCACCAGTAATCCACTGCACCCGGATTATGGAGCAGGCGGCGGCTTTTTCTACAACCTGGTGCCGGGAAGCCAGCCGAAAGTGCCGGTTACGATGCGGTATCTCAGCAATCCAGGCCCGTATCCTATTCCGGCAAATGTAGCCATTGAGAACGCTTCGGATGGTCACTCGATCATTGTCGACACGACCAACTGCATTCTGTATGAGTTGTTCGACTTGGTAAGGCAATCGGATGGGAGCTGGCTGGCGGGCTCGGGCGCGATCTTCCCGCTCACCTCCAATCAACTAATCCCGAACGGCTATACTTCAGCCGATGCCGCCGGACTTCCCATCCTTCCGGGACTGGTTCGTTATGACGAGGTGATCGCCGGGCACATCGATCACGCAATTCGTTTCACGGCGCCGCAGACGCGCAACACCTGGATGTGGCCCGCCCGGCACGAGGCTTCTGCCCTAACGGGAACGCAATATCCGCAATTTGGCCAGCGTTTTCGTCTGAAAGCCGATTTCGATATCAGCAGCTTCCCAGCGCATGTCCAGGTCATTCTCCAAGCTATGAAGACTTACGGCATTATGCTGGCCGACAACGGCGCTTCCTGGCATATTGCCGGGGTCGGCGATACACGTTGGAATGATGATGAAATGCACCAGATGACGCGCGTGGTCGGCGCGGATTTTGAAGCGGTCGATGAATCGAGTTTGATGGTCGATCCAAATTCCGGGCAGGCGCGTGCTCCCTCGGGTTCCTCACCTCCGCCACCACCCGCGCCGGGGATACCGACGGGCTGGGTCAACATCATTTCGAAGAATAGCGGTAAGTGCCTGGATATGACGGGTGGTCCGGCGGCGACCTGGCAGACCGACACGGCACAGCAGTGGTCATGCCTGGGCAGCTGGGCGACCGAACAACAATTCCAGTTTGTGCCAGTGACGGGCGGTTATGAAATTAAAGTGAGAAACAGCGGGTTGGCGCTGCAGGTACTAGGCGGGACGACTGCTCCGCTAGCAGCACCCATCGAGCAATGGCCCTATGAGGGGCAATCGTTTCAGACCTGGAAAGTGACACCAACTCCAAACGGCGCGTTTGTGATGCAGGCGCTGAGCAGCTCGCAATGTATCCAAGTGAATGGTCGATCGACCGCTGACGGAGCCAAGGTTTCGCAGTATACGTGGGTTAACCAGACGAATGAGGAGTGGACTTTCAACCCGATGCCGTAGGGCGCGGGCGGTTGCGAGGGAGTGGATCGGGGTGCTGACGCTTCCCGCTCGGATTCAACTGGCGGGAGGTTCGTCTTCGCGCTGGAGGGCCCATTCCAACCGTTGGATGGCGTGCGCGATTTGCTCGGCCCGCTCGGCTGATTCGCACTCTTTGCCGCGTTCGCGTGCCAGTCTGAGCGTGAGGCCATCCATCTCGGCGCGCAAAGTTGCTAATACCGAATGTAAAGACGCCTGATTTGTTTTCAGGATGCTGAACGTCGGCTCCTCCCGCAACTCTTCCCTTCGCTTGAACTCCACCACGCGGCGCGTTTTCGGTTCGATGCTCTTCAACATAAATTTACTCCTTGATCAATCGCTCACTCGCCGCTCCTCACAAGTGTGCAAAGCGGCCGCTCGATACATGCAGGTAGTAGCTATGAAAAAGATGGCGGCGGGGGGCGGCCGGAATGAAAATCTTCGATGGTGCGAGATCGTTCTTGACGCACCAAGGGCGCGACCGGCAGACTTGCCATATACAGGCCGCTGGCCGAGCGCCACAGGGGCGCTGAACTGGCATCGACATGGTGCCGACGCCGTATGCGCAGACACGCCGTTTTGCCGGTCAACTTCCAGATTTCGCCGACGGAGTATGAAGGTGTACGCTGCGCGACCTTGAGTGGCGCAGTCAGAGAAGTGCGGGCGCTGATTGGGCTGGCTGGCGGGTGGGCGCACAACAAGGCGGCGGCCGCTGTTACCATTCCGACAACCCACTTGCCTGTCATCTGAAACTTAAGACGATTGTGCTTGGTTCTCCGTTTACGCGAAAGTGTAGAGTAAAACGTAGAGTTTTGTAAAGCGGCTATTACTTACTTGAGCAGCGTCCCGCTTAGCAGCAGCCTGGCGATGGTGAAATAGATGATCAGCCCGCTGACATCTACCAGGGTCGCCACGAAGGGAGCTGACGCGCTTGCCGGATCTAAACCGACGGTCCGTAGAACAAACGGAAGCATGGCGCCGGCGAGCGTGCCAAACAGAACCACTCCGATTAAGCTGAATGCGACGGTAAACGCTACTAGGAGATAGTGCGGTCCATACGGATGCCAGATGGATTGCCAAAGCAGAATTCGCACGAGGCCGACTATCGCCAACATCGACCCTAATACAAATCCGGTCGGCAACTCACGCATGACGATTTTCCACCAGTCGCGTAAGCGAACTTCGCCGAGCGCCATCGCGCGGATGATTAAGGTAGTGGCCTGCGAGCCCGAGTTTCCGCCGCTGCTGATGATCAGCGGGACGAAGAGCGCCAGGACAACGGCCTTCGCGATTTCGTTTTCAAAGTGGCCCATGGCAGTAGCGGTCAGCATCTCGCCGACGAATAAAATAAGCAGCCAGCCGCCGCGTTTCCGCACCATGTCCCAAAAACCGATGCGCATGTAGGGTGCGTCGAGGGCTTCCATTCCACCGACCTTTTGAATATCTTCGCTGGCCTCCTCTTCCACCACATCGACGATGTCGTCGACCGTGACAATGCCCTTCATGCGGCCTTCGCGATCGACCACCGGAATCGCCAGGATGCGCAGCTTGCGGAACAAGCGCGCGAGCGCCTCCTGGTCCATGTCGTCGGAGGCGACAGAAAATTTAGTCCTCATGACCTCGCTGACCAGCTTCGCGCCTTCGGCGGCAAACAGCTCGCGAAAGCTCAGTACTCCGAGCAGGTGTTGGCCCTCGTCGAGTACATAAGCGTAGTAGAAAACGTCCACATGCGAGCCCTGACGCCTTAGATACACGATCGCTTCGTCGACCGTCATCTCGGGACGGACGCGGGCGAAGCGCGGACTCATCACTCCGCCCGCTACGTCCTCTTTGTATTTCAGCAGCGCGTTTACTTCGCTGCGCCCGGTCTCGTCCAACTCCGCCAGTAGACCGGCATGCTCTTCTTCGGGCGCCAGTTGAATCAAATCGGCAGCGTCGTCCGGCGCTAAAAGGCGCAGCCAGATCCGTTTCTCGTTGTCCGGTAAATGGTCGATCAGTTCCAGCTGATCCGCGCTGCTCAGGGCGAGAAACAAGTTGTCCATTTGCCCGCGTGGCAGGCTCTCGAAGGCCCGCAGCCGGTCCTTGAGTTGTAAATGTGCCCACTCATGAATCAGCTCCGAGGTAGTGGCTTCGGTTGGCATCTCTCCAATCTAACCGGAGCAGGCAGGCGAATGGCGTTTAGTCAGGCTGTTTTCTTCAACAGTCCATGCGGATCGAGAACGAACTTTTTCGCCGCTCCTTTGTCGAAGTCGGTATAGCCTTGCGGCGCTTGCTCGAGCGGAATCACTTCTACGTTTACCGCCTTCGCCGGATGGGCGCGCTCATGCAGAATCGCCATCATCAATTGCCGGTTGTAACGCATCACCGGACATTGGCCGGTCGCGAAGACGTGCGACTTGGCCCAGCCTAAACCGATCCGTATGCCCAAAACGCCGCTCTTGGCGTTCTCGTCCTTGCTGCCCGGATCGTCGGTCACATACAGGCCCGGAATGCCAATGCCGCCGCCCGCCCGCGTTACCGTCATCAAAGAATTCAAGACTGTCGCCGGGGCCTCTGCGCCATCTTTCCCATGCGCACGCGCCTCAAATCCTACGCAGTCGACCGCCGAATCGACTTCCGGTACCTTCAGGATCTGCGCGATCTTGTCTCCGAGCGATCCGTCCTTCGACAGATCGATGGCCTCGCAGCCAAAGCTTTTCGCCTGTTTCAAGCGATCGCTATTCATGTCGCCTACGATCACGACGGCAGCGCCCAACAGGCGGCAGCCCTCGGCGCAAGCCAGTCCAACGGGTCCCGCGCCTGCCACATAAACAGTTGAGCCGGGGCCAACTCCTGCCGTTACGGCACCGTGAAACCCGGTCGGAAAAATGTCGGAGAGCAGAGTCAGGTCGTTAATTTTCGACATGGCCTGCGCCTTGTCGGGGAACTTCAGCAAATTAAAATCGGCATAGGGCACCATCACGTAATCGGCTTGGCCGCCGACCCATCCACCCATGTCCACATAGCCGTAAGCGCCGCCGGGCCGTCCGGGATTTACCGTCAGGCAAACGCCCGTCTTGCCTTCCTTGCAATTCCGGCAGCGCCCGCACGCAATGTTGAAGGGGGCCGACGCCAGGTCGCCCACTTCCAGAAACTCCACATCGTTGCCTTTTTCGATCACCTCGCCGGTAATCTCGTGTCCCAGGATCATGCCCGACGGGGCGGTTGTCCGGCCTCGCACCATGTGCTGGTCGCTGCCGCAGATGTTGGTCGCCACCAGCTTCAAGATCACTGCATGCGGCAGTTTCTTTCCCTTATGCTCGAGTTTTGGATAGTCGATGGTCTGTACCTCGACTTTTCCGCTTCCGATATAAGCCACTCCACGATTGCCTGCCATAAATTTACTCCTTGTTCGGTGAACCTAAAATGCAGCCGCGCCGGCTTCCGCTACGATATGGTCCTGGTCGCCCGAACCGCCGCTGACTCCGATTGCGCCGACCACTTTGCCATCCTTCTTCAAAGGGATTCCACCCGCAAAAATCATCACGCGTCCGCCATTCGAGACATGAATGCCGAAGAACTGGCCGCCCGATTGCGAATGCGTCGCCAGGTCTTTTGTCGTGATGTCAAACGCGCGAGAGGTGAAGGCTTTGTTAATCGAAATATCGATGCTGCCCAGCCAGGCATTGTCCATGCGCACATGGGACACGAGGTTTCCGCCTTCGTCCACAATCGCGATGTTCATCGGCTGCCCGATTTCCTGGGCCTTTTTCTCGGCCGCCGCTGTTACTTTACGTGCATCGGCTAATGTCATCCCAATCTCCTCCTGAAAGTTTCCAACTGGAAGACTCTATCAAAGCATTCCCGTTACTAGTGGAGTGTCCTTGCTGTATGTAAAGTGCTCCGGTCGCTTCGCTCGCGGCTCCGAAAGCGCATTAGAGCCATAAGCGAAGCGATTGGTGTATTCGGGGAAGCTCGCGATATGTCCGGGACAGTCCACTAGTTAAGTCCGGGCCCGATTTGATAGGTTAATCCGGTGGCATTCTCTCCCTCCCGAAGAGGTCTGATCAAGCAGATGACGGCAGCAGCTTTGCTGCCTTCCGTGGCCGCGGCTGACGCGCTGAGGCCCGCAAACTTGACGGAAAGCGCTTCGACACCCAAGCTGTGCGCGCCGATCACGCTGCGCGATATCGATGAGGCCGCTATGCGACGCATCAAGCAGATCGGGGTCAATCATGTTCTCTCCGGCGGCCCGAAAATTCCGTGGGACGAAGCCGAACTGCTGGCGATCGCGACGAAGTTGAAAACGGGCGGCCTCGCGCTGGGTAACCTGATGATCGCCGGTTTTCCGAACACCATCTACGGGCACCCGGGACGTGACGAGGAGATCGAGAAAGTAAGGAAGTCCATCCGGGCCGCTGGAAAGGCCGGCGTGCCGGTCGTCGAATACAATTTTTACGCGCACCGGCTGATTGAAGGGTATTACGAAGAAACCGGGCGTGGCGGTGCCGGACTTACTGCTTTCGATTACGATCGTGTCAAAGATCTCCCGCCTTTGCCGCAGGAGGGCGTTCACCACCTGGATGAAATCTGGACCAATATCGCGTATTTCCTCAAAGCCGTTGTACCGGTTGCGGAAGAGTCGAACGTCCGGCTCGCCTTGCATCCGAACGATCCGCCTGCTCCTCTCAGCCGCGGCTCTCAACAGATTATGGGTACGGTGGAAGGCTGGAAGCATTTGATCGACCTGGTGCCGAGTCCGGCCAATGGCATCACATTCGATTGCGGCGTTACGCGCGAAATGGGACACGATCCAGTTGAAGTGTGCCGCTACTTCGCCAGCAAAGATCGCATCAACCACGTCCACTATCGCAACGTGCGCGTGGCCAAGCCTTACGAGAAGTACACCGAAGTATTTATTGATGAAGGCGAAAACGATATGTTCGCGATTATGCGCGAGTTGGTGAAGCATAAATATCCGCGCCTTCTCTATCCCGAACATGAACGCGCCCTCGACGTAGACCGCGAGCGCGGCATGAAGAACCAGTATCCCGGAGGCGGCGGCTATACCGGCATGGTCTACGATATCGCCTATGCCCGAGCTATGCTGCAAGCCACATTATCACTCCAAAGGAGGAGTTAACACATGCCTGCTAATTCTTTGACGCCTTACCTGACTTTCAAAAATGCCGAACAAGCAATGCACTTCTACGAAGCAGCGTTTGGAGCAAAGGAGGTGATGCGCTTGAAGATGCCCGATGGAGGAACCGCTCATGCGGAAATGTTGATCGGCGATTCTCGCATCATGCTCGGAGACGAAGCGCCTGGCTGGGGGAATAAGAGTCCGGAATCACTCGGCGGTTCGCCGGCCGCCTTCATGCTTTACGTAGACGACGTGGATCAGGCATTTCCCATCGCGATTCAAGCCGGGGCAACAGTGAGGAGACCGGTAGCTGATCAATTCTATGGCGACCGCACGGGGACGCTGGTCGATCCTTTCGGCTATCAGTGGAGCCTGGGCACCCACAAGGAAGATGTGGATCCCGCTGAGATGCAAACTCGCATGGACGCGATGTTTACGAGCCAAGCCGCAAGCGGCAGGTGAAGCACACAGGACGCCACGGCAATAGACAAAAAGAACTCGCAGGTTCGGCCGCGGGGACGTGGTCCGCCTCGCTGTGCAGATCGGATTCGCGGTGGCTCAGGGAAGGGTGGCCTAACCGCACTTCGGCTGTGCAGTAAGATCACGAACGCCGTTTGGGTAGAAAAGAGGATTTTCGAAAAAACTGAAGATTGCCTGAAAAAGTAAGGCTGAAACTATATTTTTTGCGCTAGCCGCTTTGCAATACCGCTGTAACTCGAAACCCTTACAATCGGGACGCTTAGGGGATTTGTGAGTTATACATTCAGGTATTTCATGGCCGTGTTTCTCGGTGCGTCGGCTCTGTTCGCGCAGGATCGAGCGGCGATCAGCGGCACAGTAAAAGATAGTTCAGGGGCACTTATTGTAGGGGCGTCAGTCTCGTTATTGGCTCCCGCCACGCAGTTGCAGCGATCCGACACAAGTAACGCCAGCGGAATTTATTCGTTTAACTCGCTGCCGGTGGGCACTTATCAGATCACGATCAGCAGCGATCATTTTAAGCCACTGGTAGTCGATCACGTCGATTTGCTTTTTGGACAGGTACGAACGGTAGACGCGACCTTGCAGGTCGGCAGCGCCACGGAGCAGGTGACTGTAACGGCTCCCAGCGACTCGTTGAACCGGACTTCCGCCGAGCAGGGCATTAATATCGAAGCGCCGCAGATTGCGGACATTCCGTTAAACGGACGCAACTGGGCTTCGCTGATGACGCTGGCGCCTGGCGCGGTGAACGCGGGCGGCGGCCAGCAGCGCGACATTCGCTTTAACGGACACTCGCTCGACGACAGCAACTTCACTTTCGACGGAATCGACACCAGCGGCGTTCAGGAGCAAACACAGAAAGCCGACACGCGCCTGAACATCTCGCTCGATTCGATCGACGAGTTCAAAGTCGCCACCGCGAATTACACGGCGGAAAGCGGGGCCGCCGGAGGCGCTCAGGTGAACGTTGTTTCGAAGAGCGGCTCCAATCAATGGCACGGCACCGCGTATGACTATTTTCGAAACGACAAGCTGGATACCCGGTCGCCGTTCGATCCTTCGCAGATCCCTCCTTTTCGCTTGAATCAATTCGGCGCGGAGTTGGGCGGACCTGTGGTGAAAGACAAGGCGTTTTTCTTCGTGAATTACGAGGGGTTGCGCCAGTCCCTGGGGCAGACGTTCAGCTCCTTTGTGCCCAGCGCATCATTCCGGGCGAGCGTCACCAACACTTCGCCCGCGCTGACGCCGCTCATCAATGCTTATCCAATGGGTCAGACCCCGATTGACGGAGATACCGACTTGTTAACCGTTGGCGTGAAGAATACGGTGCGCGAGGATACGGGCCTCTTCCGGTTCGATTACCGGTTCGACGACAAGAGCACGGCCTATGTTCGCTACAACATCGATAATGCGCTGATCCAGAGCCCGCAGGATGCGCTCGGCACGCTCAATCGAATTCCGGTGATCCCAGAGAATCTGGCAATTCAGTTCCAGCACATCTTCTCCCCGACATTGGTTAATGAGCTGAAGTTCGGCTTAAATCGCGTGAATTATCACAACACGATCATCGGCACGTCCCCCATCAACGTGAGCACTTCAGGCTTCGATCCGCTGAACGCCAACTCGCTCGACGTGGAGGTGGGCACTACCTTCTCGTACATCGACAATCTCACCAAGATTCTGGGCCGTCACACGTTAAAAGCAGGTGTGGAGATCCGCCGCATCCGGCTGAACAACGCCGGCAACTCCATTCAGACTTCATCCATCGACTTTTCCGACAACACGCAATTTATCAATAATGAACCCGACAGTATCGGCCTGCTGGCAGGCGAAGGGGTGCGCGGGAACAGGCGCACGTTCTACATGGGTTACGTGCAGGATGAATGGAAAGCCACACCAAATCTGACGTTGAACCTTGGCCTGCGCTATGAGTTCTACTCGGTGGCCAAAGAGGTTCTCAATCGTTCCGCGGTGGTCGATATCAACGGCTGCGGCGGCTTCTGTCCGCCAGGTACGCCCTACTATCAACCGAATTATAACGACTGGGGTCCGCGTATCGGCATAGCCTGGACGCCGGAAGCCCTGGGCGGACATACGGTTATTCGCACCGGTTTCGGCATCTACTACGGGGCCAATCAGAACGACGACTTCAGCGATCCGCTGGAGAGCGCGGTGCCGCGCTATTCGGTGACATCTAGCGATAATCCGGCCATCAGCTATCCGATTGACCCATTCATCACGCCTGCCAACGCGTTATTCGCGCCGAAGGCGATCGACCGTTTCCGCAAGGACCTCTCCTACCAGGAGTGGGACTTCCTGGTGCAGCAGCAGCTGCCTGGCCAGTTTCAGGCGCAAGTGGGTTATCTCGGCAGCAACGGCCGCCACTTATTCGACCGCTATCAGGTCAATTTAATTAACCCGGCCACCGGCACGCGCCCCCTGCCGCAGTTCTCGCAGTACGGTTATAAGTCCAACACCTCGAACGATTCATTCCAAGCCTTGCAACTCTCGCTGCAGAAGCGTTTGAGCGGGGGACTGCTCTGGCAAACTCAGTATCAGTGGGGTCATGCTATTGCGGACGGCTCGTTTGGAGCGGGCGAAAGCATTTCGTTTCAGAACCAGAACTGCCGGGTTTGCGACCGCAGCGATTCGGACTACGATCTGCGCCACACCCTGAGCACCAATGCTATTTATCAATTGCCCGTCGGCCCGGGACGCCGTTTCCTGAATACGCGAAATTTCGCCGGGCAGATCTTGGGTGGCTGGGAGGTCTCAGGCATCGCTTCCGCGAACAGCGGCCTGCCGGTGGACATCACCGTCTCTCGCGACCGAAGTGACTTTGCCGACGGTAACAACTCGAGCCAGCGTCCGGACCTTGTTCCGGGAGTGCCTCTCTATCCGGCGCATCAGACGATTAATAATTGGTTCAATCCGGCTGCCTTCGCCGTGCCGGCCCCGGGAACATACGGAACTCTCGGCCGCAATGCGGGGCGCGCACCGGGTTGGTACGAGATCGACGCTGCGCTACAGAAATCGTTCGCGCTCACTGAGCGGTTTAGCCTGTTGTTTCGCGCCGAGGCCTTTAATCTCTTCAATCACCCGGCCTATGCGGCGCCCTCTTCCGACATCTCCTCGGGAAGCTTTGGCATCATCACGAACGTGCTGAATACGGGAGCCGTCGGAACCGGCACGCCGCGCCGCATTCAGTTGGCGCTCCGGCTTAATTTCTAAACGGGCGGTTGGCCTGTTGTTACGCTGTCTACGCGCCGTGAAGGGTGGGCACGGACAATTGAGACTAGTGAAGTGTCGCGATGAAAACGTTACCACGCGATGCAACTCCGGTCGCTCCGCTCGCGGCTCTGAAGCAACGTATTCTTCGGAGCCATGAGCTGAAGCGATTGGAGTTCTTTACCCACTAGCCGCGGCGTCCACCGTTCATTACGCGCAACAGGATGTTGAGCGCTGCGACAAAGATGTTGAATACTCCCGCAAACAACATTAAGGCTCCCGGAATCGGGCTATCGGCGAAGGGCGAACGCAATACATTGCTGGTTGAGAACACCAGGATGCAAACACCCATCGCGCCAATCGCGATGCTGATCAGAATGCCGATGACTCCGATATGCAGAAAGGCATTCAGGATCACGGCTCCGATGATCGAGAAGAAGAGCCCAGCCATCAAGCCCCGCGGCGCAGAGAAGGTTCTGCCCGACGCCATCACATAGAGTGTCACACCGATAAACACACAGGCAGTGATGCCAAGCGCAACGAGAATAAGAGCTGGCGCGGTTGTGCGGGCAACCCAGAGCAGCGGCGAGATGGCAATACCCGAAACAAAGCCATCGCCCACCAGCGCGGTGACTCCGAGTACCGGATTGTGGCGTGCGGCCATGGCGATACGCGGCACAATGTTCAGCAGCAGGATCGCGACAATCCAGCCGGTCCAGCCAGAGAAGAAGCGGGCAAGTGTGTCCGAAGTAGCGCCGATATAGCCGCCGGCCAACGCGCTGAACACGCTTAAGCCGAACAACAGATACGTTTGCTTGATAACCGCCGCGCCCTGCACCGTCAAAGGAGTAACGCCGGTCAGCTTGTCCCAGGTAGAGTTTGGCTGTGGATATTGGTTCATATTGTTGATCTCGTCAGCTATCAGGATAGCTTTAAACCCGGATAGCGTGGATGCGGGTGTGTTCCCGGCTACCGCAAAATGCCGGCGAAAATCGCGGCGACCGGCAAAGCGCCGATTCCCAGGCTGGAAGGCAAAGCGATTGAGTCCTGCAAGTCAAAACTGTCGCTCACATGGCGGCGATGGCGAGTGACCGACTGACTATCTAAACTCACTTCCCACACTTCAAGACATCGTGGATCTTCCATATAATCCGTGCCTTGTCTTCCATTTGTCTCGCCGAGTTCGACGGGCTCAGCACTCTTGAGGAACACGCGCGCACAACGGACTCGCGATCCGCGCCCAAGTCCGCTGAAGTTCCTCTTTCGTCTGGTGGCGCGGCATCGCGGCCTGTGCTTGCTTCTATCGCCAGTTCTGGACTGCCTTCTGGAAATCCGCCAGTTTCATCGGCTGCGATCCAGCGATCCTTGCGAATGACAAACACATCCGGCCGCGGCCCTTCTCTATTACCGAGCATGTGAGTGGTGTCCATGCGAACTACGTATTCCGCGAGAACCAGTCCCTTCAGAAGCTCGTGGAGAGTGTCACAAACGTCCTGGTGCTGCCGGTTGGGAGATGGCGACAAGCCTACCTTTCCATGGATTAACTGGTCGCGAAAACCAGGAGGCGCTTGATAATTCGCGTATTCCCCGAAAGTCATTTCCCCAGAGGCCATCTCGCTCTATTCTGGCATTCCGTTAGAAGTTGTACTTCAAAGCAATCTGTACGTTTCTCGCTCCTTGCGAGCTTTGAATGACGCCAAACGTGGTGTCTCCCACGCCGCGATCGGGCGCGTTCAGGATCGGGTGATTGAACACGTTAATGAATTCGCCGCGCAGTTGCAGGTTCTGATGTTCCGTCACAAAAAACTGTTTCGAGATGCTCATATCGGCCGTTTTGATTCCGGGTCCGCGCACCGTGCCGTTGCCGCAACTGCCGAAGGTGCCCGCAGCCGGTTGCGAGAATGAGTCGGTAGCGAAGTATTGATAGCCCCCGCCAGAGCCGGCATAGTTCTGACTGCCTAGGATGTCGACCGGCGCTGTGCAATTGGCGCGCGGGCCGCGCGATTTGGTACCGGAGTTGTCGGAGCCGGTGACGGTCAAGGGGAACCCGCTATGCACGCTGACGATAGTGTTGATCGTCCAATCGCCCAGCACGGCATTTACGAACTTGTTGGCATTCGCACCAAACATGCGATGGTGGCCAAACGGCAGATCGTACGTGGCAAAGGCACTTAGGTTGTGAGTAGCGTCGAAGAAGCACGGGCCCCACTCGGCCGCCCGGTTGTACAGGTTTTGCGTGTAGGCGGACTGGGTAGCTGCCTGCGAGCCGTCGCCATAGAACCCGATCGAATCGCTCATACATTTGGAATACGTGTACGAGACCTGCGCCTGAAGGCCTTGCGCCATGTTGCGCTTCAAGACCGCCTGCAAGGCGTTGTAGGACTGGTGCCGTTGGTCTCGGTGCCTGAAATCTGGCCGATGGAGTTATAGACGAGCGGATTTCCGGACAGATAAGGACTCGGGGAGGTGGTGCCATCGGGATTCAGTTGGCGCTGCTGATAAGGCTGCGCGACGACGAGATGATCATTCTTTTGGCCCACGTAAGAGGCCTGGAAGGTGGTGGCGGACCCAAACTGACGCTGCACGCTGAAGTTCCACTGGTTGGCCACCGCGGGGCGTACGTTTGGATCGAACAGGCGTACAGTCACACCCTGATAAATGTTGCTCGGGCTGCCAATCGGCGTATAGCCCTGGTCGAGAGTGGTGGTTGGGAAGGCGGTTGAACTGTACAAAGCATCCCGTTCGGTCGAGTACGGCGGATTGATAGTCAGGCGGAGATTAGTGCCGGTGCCTTCCATATAAGAGGAGAGCGAGTAGGAGGCGCGAATCACCGTTTGAGCATTCGGCGAGTAGGCGATACCGACGCGCGGCTGGAAGTTGTAAACCCCGTTGTATTGGTTATAAAGAGCGCGGTTATTGTTGTAGTAAGTGCTCTGCCCGGCGAGTTCAACCTGGCCGGTAAACGGCGCGAAGTTTGCTTCGCGGTTTTTGCTTTCGTACCAGGGGGTGTTGAGCTCCCAGCGCAGACCGTAGTCGAGGGTCAGTTTCGGGGTGATGCGCCACGTGTCCTGGGCAAATGCGCCGAGGATGTTGTAGCGCTGTCCCCAGGTTCCGCCGTTGGTTCCGACGCCCACCTCTTCCGGCAGGCCGAGCAGAAAGTCCGCTTCGGGCAGTCCGCCATTCGTGCTGCTGCTGGAGTACTTCAAGCCTTGATTGAGGGTAGTGAACTGGCCGTTATAGGTGAACGTTCCGGCCACGCCGTTATTTCCCGAGTAGAAGACATCCACCCGATCGCGCATCCCCTCGAAACCGAACTTCAGGGTGTGGTTTCCTTTGGTCCAGATCAGGGTGTCGCCGTATTGAATCACCGTGGTGGCAAACAGCTGCACGTTATCGCTGTTACCGATGTTACTGATGAAACCGCCGCTACTGACTTGTGACGGAAGAATATCGCTCTGCACGCCCGGGAGACCAAACTGCTGGGCCAGATTGGGCAGCGACGAAGGGCTGGTGCCGGTGTTGCCCAGCATGTAGTTTACGCCGCCGCGAAGGTCGTTCACTATGCTCGGCGAGATGGTGCGCGTATAATCCAGCACGCCATTATGCACCGGGAAATTGCCAAACGAATTATAGTCGAGCGGCAGGGAGTTAGTGCCGGGATTTACAATGTTACTTTGCGAGTAGCGCCCGAAGAGATGATCTTTGTCGGAGAGGTTATAGTCGACTTTCAGATCGCCCTGGTCGCCATTCGTGTAACTGTGATTGGTATTGATCTGGTTGTTACGCAGGCTGGAATTAATCGGGGCTGGATAATACTGCGAATTCACGATATTGAGCGCAACCTTGCTGAGGTACTGCATGGGAATCACATTCCCGGCAAACGGCGTGCGATTCCCATTAGGTTGGACAACGTAGGGATTGTAAAGCTGAGTGGGAACCGGATTGCTGGCGCTTGGTGTAAGTAACTCGGAGAAATTTCCTTGACGCTCCAATGAGGTCAGTACGGAAACGGTTCCGGTGGAGGCAGGAGTATCGAAGCGGGAGCCTTGATAATCGCCAAAAATGAAGAGTTTGTCTTTCTGGATGGGGCCACCCAGGCTACCCCCGAACTCGTTCCAGCGCAGCAGCGCACGAGGTTGACCGGTGAGATTCTGGTACCAATCATTGGCATTCAACTTGTCGTTGCGGAGAAATTCGAAGGCGTCCCCGTGAAATTGGTTCGTCCCTGATTTGATCGAGACGCTGGTAATCCCGCCCATGAAGTTGCCGAATTCGGCTGAGGCGTTTTGCGTAATTTCGTTGAATTCCTGAATGGCATCCACGCTGGGCGCAAAGGCGACCAGGTTATCGGAGATCTGATTGTTATCCATGCCGTCCAGAATGAAGTTGTTGGTCTGTTCGCGATTGCCGTTGATGTAGGGGCGCGCGCTGTTAAAGGTAGTCTGGCTGCCTTTAAAGCCGGAAGGATTGGGGGTGATGGCGCCCGGCGCGAGCAGAGTGAGCTGCACGTAATTGCGCGTGGCGAGCGGAATCTGGACATTGGTCTGCGCGTCGATGACCGATCCCAACTCCATCGATTGCGTCTGCAGAATGGGCGGGGCAGACGCCACTTCCATCACGGTCGCAGAGGTGCCCACTTGCAAGGCAATGTCGATACGAGCCACCTGGTTCAGAACCAGGTGGATATCGGACTGCTTCGCTGTCTGGAAACCAGCCTGCTCGACTTGCAGGCTGTACGTGCCAATCGGCAGTCGAAGCAGGTTGAAGCTGCCATCGCCATTGGTGGTGGCGGGCCATTCGGTACCACGTTCCTGGTCGGTGGCTTTGACCTTGGCGCCGGCCACTACGGCGCCGCTCGGGTCTGTCACCTGACCGGTGATCGAGGCGGTCACTTCCTGCGCGACGGCAGAAACGGTCCCTAAAGTAATCGCGCAAAGAGCAAGTCGGGCAAAAAACTTCACTAAAGGTTCTCCTTTTAAAAACTCAGCTGAGACTACGGCTGTGAGCTATCCGTAATAGAAAGGTAATATTGGCAGTGTAGGTTTTGAGGCAGTTAGTGTCAAGCGCTTACGAGAGCTACTCGAAAAGCGAGGCTATGGGGAGGGTCCCACCGGGGAGCAAATCCGTCGCAAGATGGTCGCCCTGCCGGGCGAAGCCGGTCTCGTTCGCTGAGCGCAAATTCTGTATCCTGATGACCGCGCAGTCTGCTTTCGATTATGCAGTCTAAAGCTCGACGGTGATCCAGCGTTGAATCCTAATGACAACCGACCCCGGCGACTTCGTCCTCGACCCCACCTGCGGCGCGGGCACAACTGCCTACGTTGCCAAAAGCCTGTAGCTCGAAAGCAATTCCGCAGGCTGCTGTATATGAAGTGATCCTTATCAATCGGCGGATACGTCGTCAGGGATCAACGGGCGAAGCGGTTGATCCTGCGCCAGAATGCGCGTGATAGACGATTGGCTTCCAATCCAATCTGACCCGATAGTCATCGGGTTCGAAACTCTCCAGCGCCGCGTTCGACAGTGGAGAATTGCAATGGCAGGCCGACTAGTACTCGGAGCATGTGAAGCAACCGCGGACTGAAAAAAAAGAACAGGTCACATCATAACGGGGCTCTGCCCCAAACCCCGGGATTTATAGCTTGCGAGCAGGCACGCCTTGCAGAGTGGGCGGCTCTCCCGCCCTTCATGCCCGCACCTGAGTAGGCGCTCGGGTTCCATTTCTGGAGAGCCCTATCCTCCTCTCAGGCATGACCAGCATAGCGTTACAGTGCGTGATCGTCCATTCACTCAAGCGCCAGATAACTTTGCACGGGAAAGGAGCGCGCTAGGACGCTCTAAAGTGCAGCGGCAGCGATGGAGTGATATGGCAGCATCCCCAACATCTTCTGTCAGAGTCGGTTTCCCCCTCATATTGAGGCATGGCGATAGTTGGCCTCGGTGTATGCGAGAGCGACATCTACACTCGAGTAACATATCTCGGTGAGGCAACACGACCGTCTTTTTAATTGCGGTTACTGGTATGCCTTCCTGTATGCGGATGTCGTCCTCCTCAAGCACGTCGCGGTACAAGATGATGCGCTTGGGATTAGTCTTGTAAGGGTCGATGGGGATCGGAAGCTGGGGCGGCTGGTGGGATTTGAACCCACGACATCCAGAATCACAATCTGGCGCTACTACCGACTGAGCTACAGCCGCCGTGACAATTTCTAATTTTATCACTCGGGTCAGGGGCGCCTGGTTACCTCAACTGGTTACATCAAGCTGATCGGGTCCACGTCGATCACGAGAGCGGTGGATTTCCAGCGTTCTTTTAAGGCGAGCCCGCGGAGGTCCTGCAAAACCTGACGGAGGACGGAGCGTTTGGCCGCTTTAAGGAGCAGTTGATAGCGGAACTCATTCTTAACGCGCAGGACCGGCGCTTCGGCGGGACCCATCACGCGGATGCCTGGGGGCGGGGGAGTGAGCAGGTAGCCGATCTGGGTGGCCATACGAAGCGCGTCCTCCTGCTTTTCGGCGCGGACGATGACGTTGGCGAGAGCAGCGAAGGGAGGATAGCGGAGCCATTTGCGAAATTCGATTTCTTTGTTGTAGAAGCCGGGATAGTTTTGCTGGGCGGCGAAGCGGACCGCGTAGTGGTCGGGATTGAGCGTTTGAATTATCACCTGACCGGGTGTGTCGCCGCGACCGGCGCGGCCAGCTGCCTGTGTAAGAAGTTGGAAGGTGCGTTCCGCGGCGCGAAAATCGGGGAGACTGAGACCGATGTCGGCGAGGACTACTCCGACCAGCGTGACGTTTGGAATGTCGTGGCCTTTGGCGATCATCTGGGTGCCGACCAAGATGTCGATGCTGCCGTCGCGAAAAGTTTGCAGAATTTGTTCGAAGGCGCCCTTGCCGCTGGCGGTATCGCGGTCGAGCCGAGCGATGCGGGCGGTGGGCAGATGGAGATGCAATTCGTCTTCCACGCGTTCCGCGCCGGTACCGAGGAACTGGATGTAGTTACTGCCGCATTTGGGACAGGCCTCGGGGATCTTTTCGGCAAAGCCGCAGGTGTGGCAGAGCATGCGGCGGTCGCGCCGGTGATGGGTAAGAACGACTGAGCAGTTTTCGCATTGCATCCGTTCGCCGCATGCTCTGCAGACTAGAAAACTGGAAAAGCCGCGGCGATTGAGCAGCAGCATGACCTGCTCGCGCTGCGCAAGGCGAATGGCCATTTCTTCGAGCAGGCGGCGCGAGAAGGTGGATTGCTTCTTGGTCTCGAGAAATTCGAGGCGCATGTCGATGATCTCGACCTCGGGCATAGGCCGCTGGGCAATGCGCTCAGGTAAGTTGAGCTGGATGTACTTGCCGGTTTCGGCGTTGTAGCGAGTTTCGACAGAAGGCGTAGCGGAACCGAGAATGGCGACGGCTCCGGCGTTGCGGGCGCGGACGAGAGCAACGTCGCGGCCGTGGTAGCGCGGCGTTTCCTGCTGCTTGTAGCTGGCGTCATGCTCTTCGTCGATTACCAGGAGACCGAGATTCGGAATCGGAGCGAAGACTCCGGAGCGGGTGCCGACGATGACGCGGGCCTGCCCGTTGCGAATGCGACGCCATTGATCGGCACGTTCGGCATCGCCAAACGCGGAATGGAGAATGGCCACCTGCTGGCCGAAGCGATGAAAAAACTGGCCGGCGACAGCGGGCGTAAGCGCTATTTCGGGCACGAGCAGGAGCGCATTCTTACCACGGGCGAGAGTGGCTTCGATGCCACGCAAGTAGACTTCGGTCTTGCCGGAACCGGTGACGCCTTCGAGCAGAAAGGTTTGAAATGCTTCGCCGTCCAACGCGCTATCGAGGGCGTCGACGCAAGCCTGCTGGTGGGGATTGAGTAGCGGGCGCGGCCGTTCGTAACCGGACGTGGGCTGCACGTTCTCTACAGCAAGCGCGACGAGTTCTTTGCGGGCCAGAGCGCGTGCGGCTTCGCTCGCCTTTTTGATGAGCTCACCTAACTCGGCGACGTTGTGAGCGCCAGGATGCAGTTCGAGAAAAGCGAGGAGTTCGCGTTCTGATTTTTTTAGTTTGATTCCGGTGATCGGGCGAGTAACAAAGGAAGCCTGGAGGCGTTCGGCGCGGGCGCGCAAAGGATCGCGATCCTCCTCGCGTTCTTCCGCCGAGATCCAACCCCGTTTAATAAGTCCGCGCAGGGCGGGTTTAGCATTTTCGATTTTTGCCGAGAGGTATTCGGTGGATCGGGACCGGGTTTCGAGCAGAACCAGCATTTGTAAGGCCGAGTCGGTCTGGGTTTTGCCGGTGAGCTGGCGGGCGACGTCGCGTCCAGTGGTGGTGAGCGAATATTGCGTGCTGCGGCGGATTTCGCCGCTTAAGGGAAGCATGCCTTTGAGCACTTCGCCGAGCGGGGCGCAGTAGTATTCGGCGATCCAACGGCCGAGCGCGAGCAGATCGTCGTCGAGTACAGGCTCGGCATCGCGCAGGCTTAGGACTTCGCGGGCTTCACTATGGGGCGGATCATCATGCACGCGCAGAATGACTCCGGTGAGCCGGCGCGAACCAAAGGGCGCGACGACGCGGCAACCGGGCTGGGCGCGGTGGTGGAGGGTGAGAGGTAAAGCGTACGTGAAGGAACGATCGAGCGGAACGGGCAGAGCTAAATCGCAATAGCGAGGCACGGCTTCAATCGGCGAGGCCGGCAATGGCGGAGAAGGCCGGGCGCAGCGCGGGGTAGAGTGTGCGATAGATGCGATAGCGCTGCGCATAAAAGACGGCGGAAGAACGATCAGGCTCTTTGACCGCAACTTCATGGATGGCGGCCCGGCAAATTTCGCGCGCGCTTTGGTATTCGCCGGTGCCGACGGCGGCGAGCAGCGCTGCGCCGAACGCCGAGCCTTCCTGCGTTTCAAGAGTGGTGACGCGGTTGTCGAAGATGTTGGCGAAAAGCTGGTGCCAGAGCGGGCTGCGTGCGCCGCCGCCGGAGAGACGCGTGAGGGCCGGTTTAGCGCCGAGGCCGGTGATGATTTCAAGCCCGTCTTTCAAGCTGTAGCAAACGCCTTCGAGAATGGCGCGGACCAGGTCGCTCGACTGGTGTTTCGCGGTGAGGCCAACCCAGGCAGCACGCGCATTGGCATCCAGGTGCGGGGTTCGCTCGCCCATTAGATAAGGAAGCCAGAAGAGCCCGTGTGCGCCCGCTGGCGAGAGAGAGGCGTCGGCGGTGAGTTCGTCGTAGGGCGTGTCCGGTGAGAAGCGATTGCGGAACCATTGCAGGCTGAGTCCGGCGCCCTGGGTGACGCCCATGACATGCCAGGTGTTCGGGATGGCGTGGCAAAATGTGTGGACACGGCCTTGTGGATCATAGGCAGGCTGATCGAGATAAGCAAAGACAACGCCGGAGGTACCGACCGTGCAGGAGACGTTGCCGGATTCGACAATGCCGTTGCCAATGGCGCTCGCCGCTTGATCTCCGGCCCCTGCGACAACGGGCGTGCCGGCGCGAAGTCCGGTCGCGCGCGCGGCTTCGGCAGTGACCTGACCGCTGACTTCGCTCGATTCGAGAGCTCGTGGGAAATGGCTGCGATCAAGGTTCAGGCCAGCGATCATTTCCTTCGACCAGTCGCGATGCAGCACGTCGAACAAGCCGGTACCGCTTGCGTCGGAGACATCGGTGGCGAACTCGCCCGTGAGTTTAAAGCGCAGGAAATCTTTCGGCAGGAGGACTTGTTTCACACGTGCAAAAAGTTCGGGCTCGTGGTCGCGCACCCAGAGCAATTTCGGCAAGGTCCAGCCGGTGAGCATGGGGTTAGCGGTGGAGCGCAGGATGTTTTCGGGGCCGAGCGCAGCATTGATCTCATCGACCTGCGCCTGGCTGCGTTGATCGCACCAGATTAGCGCGGGGCGGATAACTTCGCCTGCGCCATCGAGGAGGACAAGGCCATGCATCTGCCCGGTGAGACCGATGCCGGCTATCGACGAGCCGTCTATGCCGGCTTCTCTAAGGACTCCGTGGATAGCGAGTTGAGAGGCGTGCCACCAGTCGTTCGGGTCCTGCTCGGCCCAGAGTGGTTTCAGCATGCGCATATCTTCATGGGCGGAGATGAAGGAGAAGCGCATACGGGCTTGCTCATCGATGAGCAAGGCACGCGAGCCGCCGGTGCCAACGTCGAGTCCTAACCAGTACATGTTTGTGAGGGCGTTACTCTCAGCAATTGTGGCAGAAGGGGAGGTGAGCAGCGCCGAAGAGTCCGGCGTCTGCGCCGAGGAGAGCGCGCTCGACACGAGTGCCGGTGCGGGCGAAGGTAAACGAGCGACGATTGATTTCGAGAAACATCGCGGGGGAAAAGAAGTCCCATGCCGGCAACGGGCCGCCGCTCAGTAGATACAAAGGAAAATTAAACGCGTTGATGAGGTTGGCGAAAGCAATTCCTAAAGCGCGGCCCATAGACTCGAACACCATTTTGGCGCGATCGTTGCCGGCCAGGGCGAGGGCGTGCACATCGGCGGCGGTTTGAATTTCATGGCCGAAATGCATCATGCGGCCCATCGCGGCGATGGCGGAGGCGGAGGCGTGTTTTTCGAGGCAGCCATAATTGCCGCAGCCGCAGGGATTGCCGTCGGGAAACACGGTCATGTGACCGAACTCGCCCGCCATGCCGCGAAAACCATGAAGCACTTTCCCGCCTGTGACGATACCGCCGCCGATGCCGGTGCCGAGGGTGAGGAGGATGAGGTCTTTGACATCTTTGCCTGCGCCAATCCACATTTCACCGAGTGCGGCGGCGTTAGCGTCGTTTTCAAGCAGGATCGGCGTAGCGAGATGCTGCTGGATGCGGTCGCGAATGGGAAAACCGGTAAAGCCGGGCAGATTGGCAGCGCCGAGTACCACTCCCGCGTCGATATCGATGTAGCCGGGGATACCGATACCAACGCCCAACAAGCCGACGCTACCGACCTGCTGGCGGACCGTGTCGATGGCTTTGGCGATCTCGCACGCGACCTGTTCAGGGCCAGCGGCAAAGTCAGCTGGTTCGGAAATTCTGGCTAAGAGTTGACCATCGGCATCTACAGCAGCGGCGCGCAGATTGGTGCCCCCGAGGTCCACTCCGATCGAGTACGCGCTCATGCGCCTGCATGATAGCAGGGAAGCGCTAAATCAGTACTGGCCGCCGCCGGTCCAGTAACCGGGTCGGGTGCGGACGTAGAGGCCGGGGCGGTTTACGTTGACCTTGATGGTGTGAAAGCCGGGTTCGTTTGTGTCGTTAGGAGCGTAGCTCAGCAGGTACTGGCTGTTGAGGTCTGCTCCGATGTCGGAGATGGCCGATTCGAAGCCGCTCTGCTTGGCAAAGTTGTAGGTGCGGCCGCCGGTGAATAGGGCGAAGGACTCGGCAGGAGTCTTTTTGAACAAGTCGCGGATGCCCCGGTAGATCGGCGGAATGCCGTTCAGCGCGTTGCCATTCTCCTGCTGTACGTTGGTAGTTTCGGTGCGCGGCACGCCGCCGGCGATGTTGCCTTGCGCTTCGGGTGGGATGCCGCCGTTCGCCGGGCGCGGATAATCCATTTTCTTGTTGAGGGCCGTATACGCGCGCGAAATGTCGATGCAATAGATGATCACGTTATCGAATTGCATCTGGCGGGCGGTTTCCTGCACGTGTGACTCGCTGCCTTTATCGAGATTGCGGCTGACGAGGACGATGACGCGGCGGCGGTTCTTCTGCGGATCGTGAGCCTTTAACATGTGATCGGCTTCCAGAACCGAATCAACCAGGCGGGCGCTGCTGGAGCCGGCGGTCAGTTTCTGCATCGCATCATCGAGTTTTTCAGGATCTTTGGTGAAATCCTGCAGGTGCTGGATACGGTGATCGAAGGAGACAACAGCCACGTCGCTGTCCTGGCCGGTAACGAGACCTTGCAAAAGAACACCGGCTTTCTTGAGAGTCGGCAGAACCGGTTCGATTTCGGAGTTGGCCTGCACAACGAGGACGACCGACATCGGCAGCTGAATGAACTCGGAGACAATCTTCTGGGGCTTGTCGTTATCTAGCAATTCGAACTCGGCTGGTTTCAGACCGTTGACATACCCATGACCGTCGGGGTCGAGAACGGTGGTCGGCACCAAGACGTTCTGGGTGGTAACACGAATGAGCGAGCCGTCTTTATCGTCCGGCGTTGTCGATTTTGGCTTTGGTGTGTCGACCGGGGTTTCGGTAGAATTCGATGTTCCTGCGGGGAGTTTTTCAGGCGGCGGCCCCAGTTGGCCGGGCTTGGGGGGAGGGCCGGCAGGGAGCGTGCCGGGCGGCAGTGCCTGTCCTGACAGCCAAACACCGCCGAACAACATTCCAACCAGGCAAGAGGCGCTGAACAGGCGGGCAGAGCGAGGCCGAATTTTCATATCTTCATCTTAGAGATGTTCCGAAAGTGCCGCTGGTTTCCGCCTCAATGCTCTGTTTTGCCGTGCAGGAGATCGACGATGTGTGGGATGAGATGTTCGATAGTCGAGAGCGACTGGACAGCGCCTTTCGGAGCGCCGGGCAAGTTGACCAGGAAAGTGCGTTTGCTGGTGCCGGCGAGGCCGCGCGAGAGCACGGAGAAAGGCGTTTGTTCAAGGCCGCGCGAACGCATCAATTCGGCGACACCGGGGAGGTCTTTTTCGAGGAGATGGCGGGTGGCTTCCGGCGTGTGATCGCGCGGGCTGACGCCGGTGCCGCCGGTGGTGAGGATGACGGTTGCGATTTCCTCTGTCAGCCAGGAGAGCAGCTGGTCGCGAATCGCGGCGACTTCGTCGCGAACGATAACCGCCGCAGTCACGGGCCACTGCAATTCTTCGCAGCGCTGTCGCAGGGCTGGGCCGGATAGGTCGGCGCGCGCGCCTTGCGAGGCAGAGTCGCTGATGGTGAGTATGGCGACCTTAATCATTTCGAAACACGCCGATAGTCGCCCGATTTGCCACCAGTTTTTCGGACGAGGTGGACGTGGCGGATCTCGATGCTCTTGTCAAGGGCTTTGGTCATATCGTAGATGGTCAAGGCGGCGACGGAAGCAGCGGTGAGCGCTTCCATTTCGACCCCGGTTTGGGCGGAGGTGGACGCGAAGGCGGAGATGCTTACGCCATCGGGCTGCATTTCAAAATCGACAGCGACGTGGGACAACGGTATCTGATGGCAGAGCGGAATGAGCTCGGACGTTTTCTTAGCGGCACAGATACCGGCGATACGCGCCACTTGCAACGGATCGCCTTTCTTATTGGTCGGCAGCGCGGCCAGCACAGCAGGCGACAGCGCGACGAAAGCGTGCGCCTCGGCAGACCGGGCGCTGACCTTCTTGCTCGACACATCGACCATGATGACGTCGCCCGAAGCGCTGTAGTGCGAGAGTTTCTTCACGGTTTGAACAGGATACGAATGGAATCGCCGGTCTCCCAGGTTTCGCGGTCATGGTCGGCGACCAGGAAGACGTTCGCTTTAGCGAGCGCCGGGATGTCACTCGATCCTTGCCACGAAACGTGGCGCAGGTGCATGCCGTCAACGCTCAGGCGAGCCGGAAGGAAACGCGTAAGTCCGAGCTTGTGACGGAAGGGCGCTTCGAAAGTGGCGGTGAGGAGCGGAAGCAGCGGCTCGGGATTGCCGGAGAGGAATTCGAGAGCGGGTCTGGCGAAGAGTTCGAAGGTAATGAGCGATGAGCCGGGATTGCCTGGGAGTCCGAAGACAGGCGTTTTCTCAAACAGACCGAAGGCAGTTGGCTGGCCCGGTTGCACGCGAACGCGTTCGAAAAGAAATTGCGTGCCGAGTTCGCGGAGCACCGGTTTCACGAGATCGTATTTGCCGGCCGAGACGCCGCCGCTGACAAGGAGCAGATCGAAGGAGAGACCCCATTTCAGGGATGCACGCAGTGCATCCGAGCGATCGGGAGACACCGGCAGAATAGTGGGTGCGCCGCCGGCGTTCCTAACCAGCGAAGCCAGCATGAAGGAGTTGGAATTGCGGATCTGGTGCGGCTCGGGCGTTTGATCGATGGGGACAATTTCGTCGCCGGTGGCGAGAATGGCGACACGCGGTTTGGCGAAAACTTCCACGTTGGCGTGGCCGGTCATAGCGAGTGTGGCGATGTGGCTGGCATCGAGCCGGGTGCCCTTCGGAATGAGCAGGACGCCTTGTTGTGCTTCCGCGCCGCGATTGTTGATGTGCTGGCCGGGTTCAGCGGAGCGATCGATTTTGACGCCGCCCTCAACGCGTTCGATATCTTCGACCATAACCACGGCGTCGGTGCCTTCGGGCAGCGGTGCGCCCGTCATAATTTCGAGAGCTTCACCGGTCTGTAACAGGGCCTGCGAAATATCACCGGCCCGGACTTCGCCGCGAATCTGGAGAGTGCCCGGAAGATCGGCCGCTCTGACGGCAAAACCGTCGCGCAACGAGCGGCGCAGAGCCGGATAGTCGCGATCGGCGGAGAGGTCTTCGGCAAGGGTGCGGCCGTGAGCTTGATCGAGCGCAACGGATTCGGACGCCGGGTGACAGCCGACGCCGCGCATGGTGTTGAGAACGACCTCGCGTGCTTCTTCAAAATCCAAGACGCGGATCGCGGGAGATGTTGCCTGCACGCTCGAATTTTACATTGCCTGCCCGATTGGCTGATGCGGCGGAGGCCGATGGAAGCGCATAGTCGGAGTATGAGCAACGAGCAATTGAGTGATTTGAGTAAGCTGTCGGCGTCGCTGGCGGCATTAGTCGAGAAAACGGCGGGTGCGGTAGTGGCGGTGAAGGCGGGGGCGTATCGAACAGCCAGCGGCATTAGTTTAGGAAACGATTTGTTTGCGGTGGCGAGCCACAGTCTGCGTCGCGAAGAGCGCATTCCTATTCATGCAGCGAACGGTGGACAGGCGCACGCGACGGTGCTGGGGCGTGATCCGGGAATCGACCTGGCGATTTTGAAAGCAGAAGGATTGACCGGTGCCCCTCTAACGGCGGCGAAACCGGAATCGCTGAAGCCTGGAATGTTGGCGGCGGTAGTCGGGCTGACCACCGATGTGGGCGCGACGGCAAGCTTGGGTGTGCTGGGAGCGGTTGGTCCAGGGCGCCGCATCTGGCGCGGTGGAACGCTAGATGCCTTTCTGCGCGTGGACGCCAACGTGTATCCGTCGCAAGCGGGAGCGCCGGTGGTGACTAGCGGAGGCGAGTGGATCGGGATGGTGACTCCGGCGTTGTCGCGTCATTCAGTCCTGGCGGTGCCGGTGAGCACGATTCAGCGCATCGCGAATGAGCTGCAACAGCAGGGACGGATCCGGCAAGGTTACCTGGGTGTGGGTGTGCAGCCGGTAGCAATGGTACGCGCGGAGTCTAAAGAGGGCCAGAAGACCGGGCTCATTGTATTGAGCGTGGAAGCGGACTCGCCGGCGGAGAAAGCGGGCGTGCTGCTGGGCGATGTCCTGTTGCAGTTCCATGGCAAGCCGATGACGGATGTGGATGAGTTGCACGCGGCGCTGCGCGGAGATATTGTGGGCCGCAAGGTGAGGGCTGCGATTTCGCGCGGCGGGTCGGCGATCGATCTGGAAATCGCCATCGAGGAACGCGGCCGGAAGGACTGAGTGACGGCGTTGGTGCGGGTGGGAATCGTCGCAGACCGCTTGAGCAGGGCCGAAGCCATTGCGGAGTTGTTGGGGGACGAGGATCGGGTGGAGATCGTGGAAGTGAACACCGTGGCGGGGGCTAGTGTGGCGGCTCTCGCGCACGTGGAAGTGATCGTGGCGGCGGGTGTGGCGGTGGACGAAATACCGTCGGACCGGAACGTGGTGATGCTGCTCGACGGTGATGCAGTGCCGCTCCATGCGCAAGCTCGGGCGTGGTTGCCACTGGCTGCTTCTGCCAGTGAGCTAGTGGCAGCGATTCTGGCGGCTGCGGCGGATTTCACGGTGTTGACAAGTATGCAAGCGCAGCGCTGGATCCCGGCACGTTCCCAGCGCGGGGCCGATCGGGTAACGGAAACGCTGACGCGGCGCGAGACGCAGGTGCTCAGAATGCTGGCCGATGGTTTGGGCAATAAAGAGATCGCTGGGCGGCTCGAGATTTCCGACCATACCGCGAAATTTCATGTCGCGCAGATTCTAGCGAAGCTGGGCGCCGGCAGCCGGACCGAAGCAGTGACCGTAGGGATCAGGCGCGGGCTGATTCCCGTTTAAGAACCGGCCAGAAGCTTTTTGAGGCGATCCCAGGATTCATCGCGCGCTTTTTTGTTAGCGGCGGAGGCGTCTGGAGCTTCGCCGGCGCGCATGAAGCCATGCCCTGCGCCGTCGTAGGTGATGGGCTGATACGTCTTGCCGGCAGCTTTCATGCCATCGGTGGCGGCCGGGATGGTCGCCCCGATGCGCGCGTCGTTACCGGCATAAAAACCATAGACAGGTGCTTTGATGCGGGACATGGCATCTTTGTCGGGCGGAGGTCCGTAGAAGACAAAAGCGGACGCGAGATCGGAACGGTTGGTGGCGAAGCGGAAACTTTGGCCACCGCCCCAGCAAAAGCCGGCGACGAACAGTTTGCCGCTAGCGGCTGGCAGTTTGAGGGCGTAGTCGGCGGCCGCATTCAGGTCGGCCGTGACCTGGTCGGGATTGAGATGACTGACTGCATCCATTGCGCCGCTTTGATCGAAGCTGTTGGTGCGACCACCGTTGGGACCAGCGCCCGAGAGGAGATCCGGCGCGACAGCGATGTAGCCGGCGGCGGCAAATTCGTCGGCGACGTTCTGGGCCCAGTCGGAGAGCCCGAAAATTTCGTGGATGACAAGTACAACGGGCGCTTTGTTCTTGGTCTCGGGATAAGCGATGAATGTTTCGACGGAGCGGCCGTCGTGTTTGACAGTGACGAACTCGCGATGCCGGGGTGACTGCTCGAGTTTCTGTTTTGCCCAGTCTTGCGCGGGCAGGGAAAGGGCGCTCAAAATCAACAACGCGAGAAGACGTGTCATCACTCCTTTGTACACCGGCGTGAGTGGATGAAGATTCGAGGCTCACAATCAGGATGGCGCACCCAAGATAAACAACCAAGAGTGGGCCATCCCGCAATCTAAATTGAAATTCTGTTCTGGACTGAGTAAGTTCCTACTGCTTGATCATCGTCCCCACGACCAGCCCGTCGGTCTGGATGAA
This sequence comes from Bryobacteraceae bacterium, assembly GCA_965277435.1. Lineage (GTDB taxonomy): Bacteria > Acidobacteriota > Terriglobia > Bryobacterales > Bryobacteraceae > Bog-105. The sequence goes on from OZ255821.1 coordinate 2,680,579, forward strand.
CTCAATCGTTTTCCCGCCGTTGACGATCACCAGATTGCGGTGGTGAGTCAACCCAGTCGAGGTGGTGAAATCAGCAGTGCCGGTACCATCGGGAGTGATCGAATAGGTCCCGGTAAACTCTATGGGATTCGAGCTGCCGCCGCCGACTTGCGTGCCGGATCCGTCAAAGGTCCCGTCCCCGTGAAAATTCCACATACCTCCCGTAGTGAACGGATTGTATTGGCTGACGCTATTAGGGCTGGCAACTTGAGGGGCTAGCCCGATGAACCCGAAACCGTAAATTCCCTTCAAACTCCGATTCGAAAATCTCCATGCTGGACGATTTGCCTCGGATGAGGTCTCGGGCGAGACCGCGGATTGCGCGTTCACCTGAGTGGTCTCGCCACAGGCAAGCAGCAGGGCCGTCAGGCCTGAAGCTAGGACAAGGTTTCTAAAAGATACATTTGTGATCGACATGTTATTTTCTCTCCTCCCCGGACTAAAGTCCGGAACTTGTTGTTGTAAGTTGTTGACTCGTGAAGAAGGCGCAGCCCGGCTTCTTGGTTTTCTTTGTACTTAGCGCTACACTCTATGTCGTGACAGGGTCTCCGCAGAGGCCAGGATTTTTCTTCTTACACGGAATAAGGCGGGATTTCCAACCATAAACTGCAATCGAGAGCGCAAGAAAATATCCACGCCCGGCGAAGGGTTATCCAGGACGACGTAAGCTTGGTGAGTTTAGGAGTGCGGTATGGAAGTTCAGCCTACAAGCGAAGTCACGGGCCTGCTCCAGGCATGGAGCGGGGGAGACGAGCAGGCGCTCCAGAAGCTGACCGACCTGGTGTACCAGGACCTGCATCGGGCAGCGCACCGCTACATGCGAGGCGAGCGCACGCCGCACACACTGCAAACCACCGCTCTGATCCATGAAGTGTATATCCGGCTGGTGGGCGTTCAGCAGATCAGCTGGCAGGGCCGCACGCACTTCCTGGCGGTTTGCGCGCGTCTCATGCGCCGGGTGCTGATCGATTTTGCGCGCGAGCGGGCGTATCAAAAGGCGGGTGGCGGCGCGGCCCAGCTTTCGCTCGATGAGGCACTCACTGTATCTTCGATCCCCGATCCCGGTCTGCTGGCGTTGGACGATGCGCTCCAGAGCCTGGCTGCAGTAGACCCGAGAAAAGCCCAGGTGGTCGAACTGCGCTTTTTCGGTGGCCTGACGGTGGAGGAGACGGCAGCGGCACTGGCAGTTTCGGGTGAAACTGTGATGCGCGACTGGAGACTGGCAAAGAGCTGGCTGCTTCGCGAGATATCTCGGGGCGAGCGAGATGGATCCTGATCGCTGGCGTCGCGTCGAGGAGTTATATCACGATGCGTTGCAAGTGGAGCCGGAAAAACGGGCCGCGTTTCTGGACCGGCTTTGCAGCGGTAGCGGAGACCCCGAGTTGCGTCAGGAAGTGGGGTCTCTGCTCGACTACAACACCGAAGCGCACGGCTTTATGGAAGTTCCGGCCTTTGAACTGGCGGCCCGTCAGATGATCAGGCAAAACCCGCAGCCGGAAGCCGACCTGATGGCCGGTACGACCGTCAGCCACTTCCGCGTGGCAGGACGTTTGGGCGCCGGCGGCATGGGCGTGGTCTACCAGGCCGATGACCTTAAGCTGGGCCGCAAAGTAGCGTTGAAGTTCTTGCCGGACCTGGCCCACGATCCGGAGGTGCTGGGGCGCTTCCGCCGAGAAGCCCGCGCTGCTTCGGCTCTCAACCACCCCAACATTTGCACTGTTTACGAAATAGATGAGCACGAGGGCCGGCCTTTCATGGCCATGGAGCTCTTAGAAGGACAGCCGCTCAATCACTTAATAGGAGGCAAGCCGTTGTCGGTGGAGCGGGTTGTTGCTATCGGCGAAGACGTGGCGGACGCTCTGGCGGCGGCACACGCGCGCGGCATCATCCATCGCGATATCAAACCGGCAAACATCTTTACGATTAGAGATGGCCGCGCCAAGGTGCTGGACTTTGGCTTGGCCAAGCATCTGACGCAAGCGAAAGGCGCATCCACCACGACGGCGGAGACACTTGCCGCGACCGCCTTCGGCGTGACACTCGGAACCTGCGCTTATATGTCGCCCGAGCAGGCTCTAGGCAAAGAGCTGGACGCCCGCACCGATCTCTTCTCTTTCGGAGTAACACTGTATGAGTCGGCCACCGGGATGCAGCCCTTCCAAGGGAAGACCACGGCTGAAATTTACGATGCCATTTTGCACCGCGCTCCCACTCCTCCGTTGCAGCTGAATCCTAAGATTCCACTCAAACTGCTGGAGATTATTGGGAAGTGCCTGGAGAAAGATCCGGCGATGCGCTATCAAAGCGCCTCGGAGATCCGCGCAGATTTACGCCGCCTGAAGCGCGAAACCGATTCCGGTGAGAGTTCTGCCAACGCAATCGATGTAGCCGGCCCGAGCCGAAGTGCAAAGCCAAAGCTCGCGGTTCGGGCGACCGCCCTGGCAATCGTACTCCTTCTGGTCGTCGGCGTTGCGTGGTGGCTGCGGGACCGTTTCCATTCACGTACCGCCGGGCAAATCGCCGCCGCACTGGCCGTTCCAGAAATCCATTCGCTCGCTGTACTTCCACTGAAGAACCTGTCGGGAGATCCCAACCAGGAATACTTCGCCGACGGAACCACCCTGGAGCTGATTACCACGCTGACCAAGATCAGCAAGCTCCGAGTAATCTCATGGACCTCGGTCCGCGGATATAAGAACACCACCAAGACATTGCCCGCAATCGCCAAAGAACTGAATGTGGACGGGGTGATCGAAGGGTCGGTGGAACGCGCTGGGGACCAGGTGAAGATCACCGCGCAGTTGATAGACGCGCCCAGAGATCACGACTTATGGGCACAGAGTTACAATCGCGACCTGCGCAACATTCTGAGCTTGCAGGAAGAAGTAGCGGGAGCGATCGCCCGCGAGGTCCGGGTCGCGCTCACGCCGCAAGATAAAACGCGTCTCTCGAGCGTGCGGCCGGTTAATCCGGAAGCCTACCAGTTGTATCTGCGTGGGCAGTCTTTCATAGAGAAGTGGACGCCCGACGCGATGTTGCTGGCCCGCCAGAGCTTCAGCCAGGCGATTGAGCGAGACCCCAACTATGCCCGGGCATACGCCGGCTTGGCTGACACTTACCTTTTAGGTGATACCGCTATAGACCCGAGCGGTTTTCCGAAGGCCAGGAAAGCGGCAGCGAAAGCCCTCGCACTCGACGATACGGTGAGCGATGCTCATGGCGCGCTGGCTCTCTTGAAAGACGAGGCGGACTGGGACTGGGCGGGTGCCGAGAGAGAATTTCAGCACGCGATTGAACTGAATCCCGGCGACACCCTTGCGCACCACATGTACTCGCACCTGTTGCTGAGACTGGGCCGAAACCAGGAGTCCCTGACACAGAGCGAACTATACATTAACGCAGACCCTCTATCGGCCTCAGCCCACGGCCATCTTGGATGGCATTACATCGTAACGGGGCAATATGATCTTGCCATCAAGGAGCAATTGGATGCTTTGCGTTATGACCCCAACTATCATGATGCCTTCAATTATTTGGGGGATCTGTATCGCTACAAAGCGATGCCGCAAAAGTCCCTGGCTCAATATGGAAAAGCATCAGCTCTGGTAGGAGACAGTCCCGCCTCAATCCAATCGCTGCGCCGGGCTTATCGGACCGATGGATGGAGAGGCTATGGGCGGGAGCGTTTGCAACGACATCTGAACATGGCTAAACAAGAATACGTTTCTCCGTTCGACATCGCCGGCGACTATGCATTAATGGGCGACAAAGAAAACGTGTTTCGCTATCTGGAAAAAGCTTACGCCGAGCGTAACATCTACCTCTCTTATCTTGCCATCGACCATGACTTCGATTTCCTGCGCGCCGATCCGCGCTACACTGCACTGCTGCGAAGAATGGGTTTGCCGCTGTGAGCGAGTCGGATCGTACTACTAATGCCGGCATTTTCCGTGCTCGTCGATGAACCGGATAAGTGCCTTCGGTTCGATACGGAGCTCGACTAAAGTGGCTTCGTTGCCGTCGAGAGCGGTGACGAGCAAGTTGAGGTGTTTGCGGTCGGAGCGCTGATAAATGTTGGTGGATTCGCCATTGGTCGAACGGACGCGGATCATGGGTTGCCAGGAATCGCCGACAGTACTGTCGGTCAACGAGCTGAAGCGCAGGCTTTCCAGATCGCCGCGTTCGAAGATGGCGAGACGCATATCGGTGGTTCCGGCGGGATGTCCGACGGCGACCACAAAGCGCGCGAAACCAAGGAAGGGCACGTGAACCTGCTTGGCGCCGCTTTCGCGCGAGAACTCGCGGACCAGCCAGTCGAAGTCGCTGGCGGGCAGCAGCGAGGGTAATAAAGATAGCGTGCTGAGAATCGCGATGCGGCGGATCATTCCTCTTCCTCCTTGCCGGTATCTTTTTTAAATCCATGTTTGTCGATTTTCGGGATGCCCATATGCCCGCCTAACTCGCTGAGTTCTTCGGGGTTAATGGGGCCGTCGATGTGTACGATAGTGAGTTCTTTGGGCTCGGCATCGATGACGACCAGGCCCGCAATAGCGTCTCCGTTTTTCTTAATAAAGATGTCGGAGTTCTCGCCCTTGCTCGATTTCACATTGACGATGCGCGACCACATCGGCGTTTTGAGCTGGTCGCGAATAGCTTCGACATCGGCTTTGGAGTACTGGTTTTCCTTGTCGAACTCAAAGCTGCGGACGTAGACGCCTTTGAGCTTGGAGACGAGCCTTTTCACCTGTGCTTCGTCGGGATCATCGTGCGAGAGAAAGCCGCTGGCCAGCTGCAGCAGGGAAGCGTCGAGCGTAACATCCACCGACTCTGTGGCGCGCTCGGCCAGCTTGCCGAAGCTTATCGGAAATTTGAGGTCGTCGGCAGGAGAGGCCCAGAGCATTCCGGCGACAAAGAAGGGCAGGAGAATTTTCATTGCATCACCATTCCGTTTGTGGAGGATTGTCGAACGCGTTCTTGTGCCTGACGGAGTTCGCCTCCGGCTATGCGCATGGCGACCAGCAGCTGCTGTTTAGCCGCTTCCCCTTTCTGGTTACGCACATGTTGCCGGTAAGTCAGGCCCGTGGCGAGTAACAAAAATAGGGCGGCGAGTGTTGTGAAGCGCAACCAGATTGCAGGCCGGGAGCCCAACTGCGCCTGCGTAGCGGACTGCAAAACGCGAGCTTTGAAACCAAGTGAAGGCTCGCGCCGCGACAGAGCTTTTTTCAATTCTTCTTCAAACGGTGTCATTGTCCATTACCCGCGTGTCCAAGTCGTTTTTCAGTTTTGGCGCGCAGTAAGTCGAGGGCGCGCGAAAGATGTGTTTTCACGGTGGCAGGTTTCATATCCAGCGTGCGGGCGATCTCGTCCACTTCCAGTTCTTCCTGGTAGCGCAGCACAATGACCATACGCTGGTTCTCCGGCAACGAAGCCACCATGCGTTCCAGATAGGAGGAGAGAAAGGCATCGTGGACGCGTTCGAGTGCGCTCGGCTCAGCGGTCTCGTCGAGGCTGGTTTCGGGACGGCGTTTCAGCTTGCGGGCGAAATCGATAGCGCGATGGCTGGTGACGCGGCGAAGCCAGAAGACGATGTGCTCGGCCGACTTCATGCGCGCCCAATCACGATGCAGTTGCAGAAAGACTTCCTGGGCGAGTTCTTCCGCCGCCGTACGGTCCCGTAGAAAGTGCCAACCGATGCTGAATACCATTGCTTTGTGAGCCTCGACCGCATCCGCGAACAAAGGAACGGGCGCGGCGTTTTCCGAAGTGCGTGCCCCGATTGTCAGGCTGCCCAGCAAATCCGTTCCCTTGTCCCTCACCAGCTCAATACGAAGGCTTCGGCGCAGAAGATTCACAAATCGTGAGTAGTACGATTCGTTACAGGTGATTCAATACGCAGGCAAGGTGGAGTATGCGCACGAGCGAAAGATGCGTGTGCGCAACAAATTCTGGTACCGTGTGGCGCATTGGCCGATCTGGATCTGGGTGTTTTTTCTTGCGCCGGGACCTTTGACATTTGACTTGTTTGCCAAGGGACCGAGTGGACGGAACCTTATTTGGTTGATTTTCGTTTTGCTGGGCACGGGTGTGGCGGCTTCGTTCGGGCAACTGCCCGGCGTGGAAGCGAAACCGTACATATTGCGTTTCTCCGAAGACAAACCGAACCCGCTGTACCGGCGAGTTTGTTACACGTTTGCCTGGAATGCGCTACTGAATTTCGCGCTCCTGAATCTGTTCGGGCTCATTGTCGCGGTGATTACGTGCGTCTGGCGGCTCAGGCAAATTTACGATCGCGGCTACCTGGCGATTTTTTCTGTCGTGCTGTTGGGCGGCCTGCTGGCAGTGTTGCCGCGCGTCAAGCGATCGACCCTGGGCGAAGGCATGGAGCGGCGTTATTTCTACGGAACGGTGTGGTCCGTCACGGCGGCACAAACGGTTCTGCTGCTGCTCTGGAAGATATTGCCGCATACGCATGCAGCAGATATTTGGAAGCTGGTAATTTATGTAAGCGTGTTGGGCGGCGTAGGTGTGGCGTCGGTATTTGGCCTGTTGCCACGGACCCGGCCGATCCTGCCTGGCGAGCTGATGGTTGCCGATTGATTTTTTGGCTGTTGGGTAGTGTTTCTTTTCTGCTAGTGAGCGGCGTGTTGTATCAGCAGGCGGGCAAATGGATCGATCGCCGCCGGTTTAATCCGCCGGGACGGTTTCTTTCGATTGACCGAACCCGAATCCACTTAGACGCGCAAGGCGCGGGCCGGCCAGTGGTGGTTCTAGAAGCGGGCATTGCAGCGAGTTCGTTGAGTTGGTCCTATGTGCAGCCGGAACTGGCGAAAACGGTGCAGACGGTCAGTTATGATCGTGCGGGGTTGGGCTGGAGCGAACTCAGTCGTACGCCGCTGAGTCTGAATGGCATGCTGCAACAGCTTGCCGATTTGCTCAACGCCGCCAAGCTCGCGCCGCCGTATATTTTGGTAGGGCATTCTTTTGGAGGTCTGCTGGTTCGAGCGTTTGCGCACGAGTATCCGGCGGACGTCACGGGATTGGTGCTGGTGGACCCGGTGTCCGAGAAAGCCTGGGCCCGGTGCTCTACGCAGGAGCGATTGCGCTTGCGCCGGGGCGCGAAACTATCACGGCGAGGAGCGGGGCTGGCGCGCTTAGGCGTGGTCCGGCTGGCCATCGCAGCGGCCGGCTGGCGCAGCTCTCGAATAACGGCGACGATCGCCAAAGCGAGTGCCGGAAATGCCACGCCTCTGTTGGGAAGACTCGTGAACGAAGTGCGAAAACTGCCCGCGTCCGTGCTGCCGTCGTTGCGAGCGCAGTGGAGCGGCCCGAAGTGTTTTGAAGCGATGGCTCGCCATCTCGAGTCCTTGCCGGAATGCGCGGCACTGGCGGTTACGATGCAGGTCTCTCCGATGATTCCGGTGATTATTCTTTCCGCTGCGACAGCGAAGCCGGAGGAGCTGGCCGAACGAGAGGCGTGGATCGCAGATCGTGCCAATGCACGCCATACCGTAGTGGCCGGCACCGGACACTGGCTGCATCTCGAGCGCCCGGAACTGGTGGTGCAGGCGGTGCTGGAGTTGGTAAGTGGTCGCTAAGCGGCTGTAAGCAGCTCACGCGCGATGCGCTTGCATATGCCGCAGCATGGCAGCGCCCAGATTGCGACTTTCCGGGCTAGCGCGATAAACTGCTTCGCCTAAGATATTATCTGAAAAGCTTTTTTAAGGGCAAAGTGAAATGATCTCGTTGTTGAAGAAGGGCACATGAAGTTCCCTAGCCGCTTACGCGCAGCGGCACTAGTCGCTCTGTTAGCCGGAGGCGCGGGTTCGGTCGGTTTCATGCTCTATGCAGGCCGCCATAATACCTCCCGAATCCTGCTGGTACTTTTCACGCTTTGGGTGCTATCTCCATTCAGCGCCCTCTTTTTCGCCGACGTGGTTTCGAAGCGCTGGTCAGCCCTTACCCGAGCTACGCTCTACAGTTTGATGCTGGTTATCGCGTCAAGCACGTTAGCCATCTACGGGTATGTTGCTCTGGGCCCTCCCAGGACGAAGACTGCTGCGGTATTTGTTGTTGTTCCGCTGGCTTCCTGGCTGCTTTCGGGAATAGTTGTGCCGATAGCCGGGCTTACTTCTGGCAGGTTGTCTGCACGAGGTAAGAGTAATTAGAACCGGCAGGGCTTGACATCGGGCCGTTATCAATAGCGCGCATAACAGACCAAGAACCTGGTCATGGAGGCCCGGGGGCTTCTGCAAGCAAGGCTAAATTGTAGGTTGAGCTGAATTGCAGAGGCGCGAAGGGGTGGAATCCTGGCCACTTTTTTTCCTTCGAGGCTAACTGGCTTCACTCCTATTAAGCCGCGAGTTTAGCGGTCGGGTCCTTCTTCGGCTGTCCGGGTTTCGCCGGTGTCGGCGGCCCAATCGTCGGCCGGGACATTGCCCACGTTCGTCAGCCCGAGGCGGCCATCGGTGGGAAGCATGGTCTCCATGCCGTCCGAATCAGCCAGCTCTTCGACCGGGTCGAAGCGATCGGAAGAAGGATGACTGATGGAACTGCTTCCACCGAGAGCGGTGCGGTCGACGGTAGGCTCGGCATCGCCCGCACTCATGTCATCGGGCCGAGCTTCGTTGTCACCGGTATCTTCGCGGTCGCCGCGCTTGATCGTTGTATCCATGTTGGTTGGAGAGCGACGCTCGGGCAATGGTTTCGGGCGTGATAAAACTGCTGTAGTTTGTCATGAGCATGGCCCGGTTCGCCTCCTTCGCTTCCATCGTTGTGTTGCCGCTCGCATTGTTCGCGCTGCCACAGCTGCAGGAAAGCGAGGGCGCGCCGCCTCAGCCGGAACAGGACCGGATGATCACGGCGATGACGCAGTACGCCGATGATTATACGAGCAAACTTCCGAATTTTATTTGTCAGCAGAGCACCACGCAGTACTCAGCGGGGAAGAAGTCGGACAAATGGCACAAAGGCGACATGCTGACATCGAAGCTGGTATTTAACGGGGGCCGCGAAGAACGTACGCTCGAACTCGTCAATAACAAGCAAGTGAAGGATCGGCGGCAGCGTTTCAAGACCTCCTTCTCCTCGGAAGGCGAATTTGGAATTTTGTTGAGCAAGATTTTTGACCCGGCGTCGGCGGCGAAATTCAGCTGGGTGCAGTGGGGCACCATTCGGGAGCACAAAACGGCGCGCATCGATTATGCGATCGACCTGCAGCATTCCTCGATGGAGCTGACGAACTATATCAAGGCGAAGGTGCCGTATCACGGCTCGGTCTACATCGATCCGGCAAACGGAACGGTCTGGCGCGTGACGAGTGGAACGACGCAGATTCCGACGGAGCTGCAGATGACAAGCATTGCGACGACGATCGATTATGACTCGGTGGATATCGGCGCGCAGAAGTATTTGCTGCCGGTGAGTGCCACGGTGGTGCTGGTAACGGACCGGGATCAGGTGAAGAATGATATTCGATTTGATCGATATCGCAAGTTTGAAGCGGAGTCGACGATCACGTTTGGGCCAAACGGCGGCGATCACGCCAAGCCCGCTAACCCCCCGCGGTAAACGCTATGCTGTAGGCATTGCGTTACATGTCTTACAAATGCATTTGGATCCAAAAATTACGATGGGTGCAGCGGGCAACGATGCTTGCCGTGGCGCTGCACGTCGGGAGCCTGGCCTTGGCAGGCGCGCCCGGCGCGGGATCGGGTCCGGAAGATTTCAGAATTGAGCTGACCGGCGCCGCCTGGCTGCTCGATTCGTCGGGAACGATACAGGCGAGTGGAACGCCGATTGATTTAAGAAGCGATTTGGGAGCCGGGCAGCAACAGCCGACTTTCTACGGACGGCTGGTGGTGAAACCCGGCCGGAAACATCGCATCGTGGTGGAGGGTACGCCGTTCCGGATTAACGGATTGAACACGGTCAATCGAACGATTGTCTATCGAGGCGAGACCTTCAATGTAAGTGAGACGGTTCGGTCTTCAGCCGATTTGAATTACCTGTTTGTGGGGTATCAATACGACCTGGTGAGCGGCTGGCTCGGGCATTTAGGCTTATCGGTGGGCGGTGCGTATCTGGGCGCAACCGGCAGTATTACGGCGGTGCAGGCGGCGACTACTGCGAGCACGACGCAGAATATTGGGTTACCGCTGGTGGGCCTGGAGACTCGCATCTTCCCGATTCCAGGTCATAGGATTTTGCAGATTGAAGGCGGTGCCCGTGGCATGGGCGTGGGCAACTACGGACATTATTTCGAGATTGACGGCAGTGGCGGCGTAGGCTTTGGGCCGTTCGCGCTCATGGCCGGGTATCGGAATGTGAATGCCGACATTCACACTGCAAGCAGCACGAATCCGGAAGGCGTGAATGTACGGTTGAAGGGGCCGATTTTTTCAGTGCAGTGGCGCTGGTAGGCCGAAGGTTGACGGGCCGCTGCTTCGCCATCAAGGACAGGGTGCCGTGGGGTAGGCTTTAGTCTGCCATCTTTTCGCCAGTGTTAAGGCCGAGGCGGTCGTCCACTTTTAGGTCTTTCTGATCCGGATTCATGGGTTGGTTTGCCCGTCCGCTCTCCATGTGACATCTGCGAATATTGAGTCAGATGAGTCTTTGTATGGCTCTCCGGGACAGCCGATTTAGGCTAGCGGCAACGCTATGTTACACGGCCGAAGGGCTTAGTCGGAGCATCTAAATACCGTGGCGGATTCCCCCAAGTTCCGGCGTCCCTCTCATGCCGGAAACAATGCCAACTTGTCCGGGCGGCTGACACGCGCTCCGGAAACGGCGCGGTTTTTGCGGAAGGCCGCGCCGGCTTTTCTACGCGAACTCTCGAAGGAGTACGCTCGCGAAACCGCACTGGCGCCGCGGCGCCCCGAACCGCTTCGCTGGCCCGATCATGGCGTGCACGCGGCCTGGCTCGGCCATAGCACCGTGTTGTTGAAAGTAGATGGATTTACCATCCTCACGGATCCAGTGTTCAGCATCCGTGCTGGCCTGAATCTGGGGCCGGTCACCTTAGGCATTAAGCGGCTGGTGGAGCCTGCCGTCACGATTGATGAACTTCCAAGGGTCGACCTGGTGCTGCTGTCGCATGCCCACATGGATCATTTCGATGTTCCGAGTTTGCGCCGCTTGGAGCACCAGCAAACCACCGTGGTCACGGCTTACCGGACCTCGGACTTGCTGCGGGTAAGGCGCTTTCGTAAAGTGATCGAAATGCGCTGGAATGAGGAGACGCAGGTTGGACCCGTGACAGTGCGGGCGTTTCAGGTAGCGCATTGGGGAGCCCGGATGCGCAGTGATGTCTATCGCGGATTTAACGGCTATCTGCTGCGCGCGGGCGGACGACAGATCGTGTTCGGAGGCGATACCGCCTACACGGAGCACTTCAAACAGTTGCGCTCATCGAGGGTGATCGATCTGGCCATCCTGCCGATTGGCGCATACGACCCCTGGATTCGTGTTCACTGCAATCCTGAACAGGCGCTGGCGATGGCTGAAGATGCTGGCGCTACATATGTCCTGCCGGTGCATCATCAGACCTTTCAACTAAGCCGTGAACCTACGTTAGAGCCGTTGGAACGACTTTTAACCGCAGCGGGCGCTTCAACGGAGCGGATCTGCGTGCGAGAAATTGGCGGTGAATTCTCACTGTAATACGCGTCAGTTGTTGGGCGGCGGAACGGCCTGCGCCGTCGGACTGACAGCCGGAGCCACTGATTGAGACATCGGCGACTTGCCGGTGTCGCGGGTCAGGTACACAGTGAATGGAGTCACCTGAAATGGCAGCTTTTCTTTGGGCGAGGCGAGCGCGGAAGCTGGCGCCTTGAGCAGGCGCAAACGATCCGTCCAGGGATCGACAATCACGCGCGAGCCCAGCGGCAGCGCGGAAATCTGGTCTTTATCGCGCAATTGTAATTGGGGCGCCTGGTCCATAAGGCCAGACATACGAAGATCCTTTTTGGTGTCGGCCATGCGGTTGCCTAACAGCGGCTTAATCAGATGCGGCACTTCATCGCTGCGCACCGAAAGCATGCGCAGGAACAGGCCGATTCGCGGCAACTGATCCTTGTAAGGCGAGTTGCTCAGCAGCTTGATCGCTTTTTCGTCGGCGGCATCTTCTTCATCGCGCGTGCGGCTGACAGAGATGCGGCGAAGTGCTTCGGGGTCGTCAAACAGCAGGCGGTCAGCAAAGGAATACCGCGTATCCATCGAGTGCGCAAGAACGACGTGCGCGAGTTCGTGAGCGAGAACGGCGGCCAGCGAAGCCTCGTCCGGCAGCACATCAATTAATCCACGGCTCAACAGGATGACATGGTTGACGGCTACCGATTCGAGAGGCGTAGTTAAAAGGATACGCGCATGCACCGGCGGGTCCATATTAATATTGTTCGTCAACTCGAGATTGTTGATAACCGTGTCCAAAACTTGATCGACATCTCCCGCGGGCGCAATCAATCCAGCTTTCTGCAGACGGTCGACAACATTCTCTTCCGCTTCCTCTTCCCATTTTCTTTGGGATTGCAGGGGCGAATAGCCGTTCTTTGCAGACTGGCTTTCGTCACGTACGCCTGGGCCTTCGACAGTGAGCTCGGTGAACGCCTGCTGCGCCCGGTCCTTCGAAGTCTGGTAATCCCACAAACGAGTTTGGGCACGCATAGGAGCGGTGTGTACCAGGGGTCCCCAGTGATACCCTTCGTCCTGCGCGTAAATGTAAGCGGGTAGCCAGAGGCCGCCGGCATTTACCCGCCAGCATTCGAAGTGAGAGAACTCGTTGTTAGGCGATGGAACATAGTGGCCATTGAAGCGAACGATGTTGTAGTTGTGATCTTCAATCCAGATGCGTCCTTCAAAACGGCCCTTGTCCTTGTCCAGCTTGGGCTGGATGTCGACTACATAACAACGGACTTCGCCTAGAAATTCACGTCTCACAAATTCAAAGGAGTAGTGGGACCGGTCGAAACCCTTGGCATCGAGGAACATTTCATCAGCGAACCCGCCCGGGTAGTATTCGGTGCTGAAAAAAGAGGTGAAGACATGAGGAATCTTTTTGAGCGGCGATCGTTGCGGGAGAAAGGAATCATCGACGATGCCGCTAGTGATGTTGAGTTTGCCAAGAAAGTAAAAATCGTGGACGGGAACAAACCCGAGATCAGGATCTTTCTTTACTTCCTGAATGTAAGTTTCGATAACCGGTTCTTTGGTGCGTAGCTGCTCGACCAGCACGTGCTCGCTATTAATGGCGCGGTCGAGAGCCTCGTCGAAATTTCGAGCGGGCGTCGAATTTTGCGTTCCCAGAACCTGGTTGATTTCCGGCGCTGGATCGGATGGCTTTCTGGTCTGATCTTGAAACGGAGGCGCCTGAGCCAGAAGTGCAATGGAACTAAGCGTCAAAAGGAAAGCAAGCAAGACAAGACGGCCAAAGGTAATGCGGTTAAGAGAGACCATGTGATGCGAACTCAAGAAAGTATGACAGAGTGATCTGCTTATGTAAGTTGAAAAGTGATGCGAATTGTGGCATTGCTGTCAACGGGTGTACCGGCGCGGGTAGCGGGCCGGAAGCGCACTTGAAGTGCGGCGCGTTTGGCGGCCTCATCGAGCCCATGACCCAGGCCTTCCACTACTCGTATCACCCGCAGGGAACCATCCGATTGAAAAACAACTTCCAGCTCGACCTGGCCTTCGAGCTTCAGGTTGCGCGCTTCGAGTGTGTAGGTAGGTTTCGGCTTGGACAAGATCTCGACGGGCGTGACCGCTGGAACAACCGGCTTGGCAGGAGCTGTAGCAGCGGACGCGGTTTGCGGAGGCGCGGCGCCGGGAGTTTCGCCGAATGCGCCAGTGTGAACCGAGCCCAAATTTTTGCCTGCGGCGGCGCGCGCGGAGGCGCTACTCTCTCCGCCATTCCCAAAAGAAGTCTGGCGCACAGCACCGGCCATCGCTTTACCTCCACCGCCGGACTGACCGCTGCCTTCCGGCCGGTCGAACGAGCCTAGCTTCGCCACTTCGACGACAGAGGGTTGAGCATGATCGGACGGAACGACGCCGTGCGGATCACCGAAAGCCCCAACTTTGACAAGTGTTGGATTCCGGGATGCAAGAGCAGCATCGGCACTCTGGAAGGTTCCGGTGCGCACTTGAGGTTTCGGTGTCGGGAGAACCGGTTTGTCTTCGAGTATCTTGGGCGCCGCGGTAGGGGCAACCTCCTTTACCTCGGGGGCTACGGCCATGACGGGCGTCTTCACCACTGCGGGCCTGACCAGCGTTGGATCATCCTGGACGGGTTTGGTCAGCAGGATCTTGGGTTTAGTGTATGCTCTGGCGAGGATAGGCGCTGGTGATTTTATTGGCTGCGGGTGCGCGATCAGACGGGGCTGATACTCAGGAAGTTGCGGCGCAACTAGCGTCACCTCGTCAACCCGTTGGCGCTTGGCTTCGTTTTGAATAACAGGAATGGTGATCGATAAGAGCGCCAGGATGAGTAAGCTATGAATGGCTGTACTAGTGATATGGCTTCGGGTTGCATGGGAAGGCGCTCGAACGGTATTGAACAGGCTTTGACTGAGAACAGGTCCGCTGTTTTCTTTTTTTGGAAGCATAGTTGGCGTTAGCCCGATCCTCCGATGATTAGCGGCTGCGACCGCAACAGACTAGGGCTAAACTCTGGCCACCCGGCAGCTGAAAAGGCATAGGCTGGCGGAGCGGCAGCGCCCTTCATGGTCTAGAGTAGCGCAGTTGCAGGACCCTGGCGATGTGAAGCCGCTTTCATTCGAGCTACGATCGCGTTCAGATAGAGAGCGCGAATCCCGAGCCCGACGGCCACTGTTGGTTATACTCGATAAGACGCCGGGCAAGCTGGAGTGGCGGAACTGGCAGACGCACTGGACTCAAAATCCAGCGGGATTCACTTCTCATGTGGGTTCGACCCCCACCTCCAGCACCATATAATTCTCAATCATTTAGCCGTCATCATTGGGTTTCGCGTGTAATGGCGTGTAACGTGCAGCAGGCCAGTGCATGCCACTCACGCTCTATCGCCGTCACCGCACAGGCTGCGAAGCATCACGCCAGCCAGGCTCCTTTAGCGGCGAGTTTGAAGAGAGCCGCAGAGGCGCAAAGCGATGCTCCTGCATCATTCACGCCTCGGGAACGCTCGCGGGTAAATTCAACCGCAAGCAGACGGGATATTTCCGCTGGGAAGAGGCGCGCATCATCGCCGCGCAATGGGAGGGAGCGGGCAGGTGGGATGGTTCACCTCAACCACCGGAACCACCGCCAGCCATTGCCGCACCGCGCGGCATAACGGTTGCCGATGCGACCGATGCGTATCTTATTAAATGCAGCAATCGCGGCATCCAACCGGCGACGCTGAGCAAATACCGCACCTTCATCACGCAGCTCCGCGCCTATTGCGATAGCCGCGGCTACGTTCTTATCGGCCAGCTCGCCGTCGCGGATATGGACGGGTTCTATGCGTCCTGGAAGGACGGCACGCGCGCCAAGGCCAAAAAACTGGAGCGTCTCAAATCCTTCGTGCGGTTTTGCGTGAAGCGGGAGTGGCTGAGCAAGGATATTGCCGACGATTTGGAAGCGCCTGAAGGGTCATCCATTCCGGCCAATAAAACGCCCTATACGGATGCGGAGTTGGAGCGCATGGTGCGGGCCTGCGATGCGCTCGGATGCCCGACGCCTTCCGGGCCAGGCTATCGTGACTGGAGCGGGGAGGACGTGAAGGATTTTATCTTCCTGTCCATCTATACCGGCCTGGCGCATTTCGGACGTGGCGACCTTCGACATCACCCACCGGCTCAAGGGCAACGACGTATTTCTGCGCATGCACAAGACCCGCAAAGAGCTGTACACCTGGATTCCCGATTGGCTTGTTGCACGTCTGCATGCACGGGCGAAGACGCACGGCCCGCTGATTTTTCGCCGAGGCGAGAGCCTGGTGATGCGGAC
The DNA here is from genome assembly GCA_965277435.1 of Bryobacteraceae bacterium. Taxonomy (GTDB): domain Bacteria; phylum Acidobacteriota; class Terriglobia; order Bryobacterales; family Bryobacteraceae; genus Bog-105. The sequence goes on from OZ255821.1 coordinate 2,696,575, forward strand.
GATGGCCGAGCTGTGGCGCGTCAAAATCGCCAAGGTATTCGCGCTTGCCGGGCCATTCGAGGAACGTCCCACGCCGCACCGTTTCCGCCATACGTTTGTGCGTATCCTGCTGGAGAAAGGCGTGCCGGTGGCGGACGTGGCCGAGTTGATAGGCGACACCGAAGCGATGGTACGGCGGCACTATGCGCGCTGGGTGCCGGAGCGGCAGGCCCGCCTCACCAAAATCCTGCAAGATGCCTTCGCGGATAAGCCGACGCCCAAGGTCGTTGCCATTCGCTAGAGCGGATTGAGCAGACGCGTATGGATGCGCAGCGCCGCCGATTCCGGCACGCTGTAAATCGTATGCGCTTTCTTATGCCCGAGCCGCACGCGAACCACGCCCGGCTCATCTTTGACCAGCTTGCGCACCGTTTCTCTGCCTAAGCCCCAGATGCGGGCCAGCTCGCCGATACGGTAATGCTTCTCGAAGGCGCTGTGAGAGAGCAGGTCAGGCATCGGCAGCCTCGTGCGAGGAACGCGGCCCTAATGGGTCGCGGCTCCTTCCACCTTTGTGTTTTCGCCCGGCAGGGCGTCATCGTCTTTTTTTCCCGGCAGTGGTGCATGTTTAATCTCGATGCCGGTGATGCAGGGTGCATCCGCCGCCAGTTCTCCCCATGCGCGCGCGTCGTACTCGATTACCGATTCGACTCGCCGCTTGGAGAGGAGGTGCGCCAGCTCCTGCAGATTCCGGCCATGAATCGTGACGGTAATAATCGGCGTGTTGTAGTGCATGGAGATGAAGAAGCCTTTGCCGTTGCTCAGCGTGTGATTGCGGTAGCTGTAAGGCAGATAAACCTCCGGCCACTCGTTTGCGGCATTGGGGCGTATCCACAGCTCAAGCTCCTGATGCGGGAAGGCGTTATAGGCTTTGTATTCGTCCTGCGCCGCCGCTTTCAGCATCTCCATCGCGGGTACATGCGCCGCCGGCGATGCCGGCGCCGCATCCGTCCGGTTTTTGGCGCGGTACTTTTCTTCAAACGTCGTCATGGCGCGGCCCTCCTTACTTGTCGAGTATCAGCCCTTTGTTGTGTAAATCCTGCCCTAACTCGCGGGCCTTGTCCAGCGGCGTCGGGTCGTTGGGCTGCGGCTTGCCACTTACCTCCGTTGCCCCGCCTATCTCGTGGCTGAGATTCGCCTTGCCTATGGCTTTATCGATGCCGCTTTTCTCTTCGTCGGTCATGGTGTTTGTATCCCTCGATTTTTTATTGCTCAGGCTCCAGCGTATGAGCCGGGGGAGTGTGCGCAGCGCGGTCGCGCGCTTCATGGATGGTGTATGCGCCGGGTTCTTTTCCCGGCCCGTTATCGTGCAGGACATCGCGCGAGGCGTCCGCCGCTCCGCGCAGCATCAGCCGGTCGTGAATGTCTAAGTCCTGCTGCCGCCTGGCTGATATGTCGGTGCTGGCTTCGCCTTTATGCAGCGCTTTTTCAAGGGCCGTCTGATGTCGCCCCTCTTCCGCCTTGAGCGTTTCTTTTATCGGCGGAAACTCTACTTGCTGGAAGCCGCAAGAATCGATGCGGTATGCCTCAAGCGTTTTCTCGCCGCCAGCCTGCCGCTCGATGGCAAAGACATCTTCCACCATCGCGGAAGGGCCTTTAAAGTCTATTTCGCTGCCGCTGCCCGCGTTGAAGGCGGCAAAGGCACGGTCTAACGCCTCGTCGCGCTCCATGCTTGCCGGAATCTCTATCGCGCCCACATAGCCCCGGTCAAACCTATTGCGCCAAAAATGTACCCTCTGCGTTGATGCGGACTCCGCCATCCGCTTCTGTTCTTCCCCATAAGCGCGTGTCATGTGCGCCATGACGGCCTTTTGCCCCTCCGGGCTTACTTCCCTTACCAGCCGCCATTCTTCTTCGCGGCTTATGCCGCGTTCGTCATCCATAGTCGCCATAATGTTTGTGGCACCATCCTTTCGTTAAATTTCACCGCTCCGGCTCCGGGCTTTTCTCCCGCAGCTTTTTCACCGCTTCCAGCTCCTGCCAATGCAGGACGGCCCCAGCCGCAGGCTCACTCCGCCCCACGGTCGTCTCATAGGCTTCCCGGCCTTCGCGCTCGTGATGGTTTTCCTGCTTGTGATGGAGTGATACTTCACTCGCGCGCGCGGTATTCACCGCCGCCTCGATACGCTTCTTATTCGCACCGGAGCCGACTGCCGCGGCGACCTGCTTCTTATCCTTCCGGCGCTCCGTGCGGCCATCGCCCACGCGCGGCAGCTCGTCGCGGTCGATGTCTTCCATGCGCTTGCGGATCTCCGCTGCTTTTACCCCGGCAATGCGGCGCGCCAGGCTGTGTTCATGCCCGGCTGAGTCGATGACGAGGAAATCCCGTTTATCGCCTTGCGCCAGCACATAGCCGTGCTGCGCCAGGGCGGTGCGGAACGATTTGCCGCACTCGGTCTCGTGCCATAGCTGCGTCACTTCCGCCTTGACCTCCTGCGGGTCGATGCCGCTTTTATGCCCCCGGAATGTCTCCCAATTCTTGGGCCGTCTTTCGGGACGCGGGCCGTCCGGCTCCCTCAGTATGCCCCGCACCGGCTCCAGCGCAAATTCCTGTTCCAGCTCGCGCGACGTGGCCGCATGCCTGGCAAAGTTATGGCTATCGGAAATCGCCGTCAGCGTGTCCGGTTCGATGCGCGACCAGATGACATGCCGATGCACCCGGCCTTCCTTTTCATGCTCGACGACGATGCGGGATTGCCCTTCGAGTCCTAAGTTTTTTTCGAGCCGGTCAACCGCCTCCTCCCATTGCTCCGGCGTGAGATGTTCACCCTCGCGCGGGTTGATATTCGCGTGATAGAAAAAGTTTTTCGTGCGCGTGCCGCAGGCCAGCGCATTCATTTCGCGCAGCGCTTCCATCGGCGTGTCACCGGCCAGCCCGCGAATCTCCATGACCTTCACCCGCTCGTTTTCATCGGTACGCATCAGATGCCTGGCGAAAAACCGCCAGTTGCATCTGCTGCCGCCGCTGATAATCATGCGGCCCTTTTCCTGCCGAGCGTTTCCAGGATGGCGTCTATCACTTCCCGGTAGCCGTTCAATGCGTCATGGAACTCATGCGCCAGCGGCGTCTCGCCAAAATTCACGCGCTTTAGAATCTGGTGGATGTTGCCGCCGACCCGGTTCATTTCCGCCTGCAGGCGTGCAATGGTTTCCTGCTCCACCGATGGCCTGCGCCTTGCCCGCGTCTGTGAAATCGTAATGGTGCGGGCGCGGATGAAAGAGGCGACCGCAAGCCCGGCGCTTTGCGCATTGGCTTCCAGTTCGGCATCTTCTTCCGGCGTCACGCGAAACGTTCGCACATGCTGCTTGCGACGCTTCTCGCTTCCGCTTCTGCGCCGCGTTTTCTTTGCAGTTGCTTCTGTCTCTGGACTCATATCAGCCTCGGCATTAATGCGTTAAATCCCGCTCGCTTAAGCGAGCGTTCTTCAACGTTGCGAAAATGACCATAGGGCCAAACACGGTAGAATGACAAGCCATGTGTTGTAATACCGCGTTGCGGTCTTCCAACACGCTTGGCAAGGGGGTGAACCCCCGTTGCATTCCCCAAAACGTTGCAGCGGTTTTCTTCGTCACCGTTGCTTGAAACACATGCGCTTGTAGGGCAGACCGTTCTTAAAAATCTGGCCGCCCTTGTAGAGAATCGCCTCGACTTCGCAGCCGTAGGCAGACCCGCCGCGCTTCAGCGTCGTGAACACGGACGGCTCGACTAAAAAGCGGTGCTGTTCGCTGATATTGACACCGCTGTTGCTGCTGCCGTTTGCGTCCAGTTCCATCGGCGTGCTGCTGCCGGATCTGTAGCCCTCTACATGCTCCCAGCGTTCCCCTAAAAGCTCCGCCGCCCATTTATTGCTGGGGCCGGTATTTTGGTGAAACCATTTGTTTTGCAGATTCGCCGCGAAGGACTCAAAAGCATCGTTGTCACCCAGGTTTTTGCGGTACTGGTTGATGTTCTGCGCGAGGTAGACGGTGCAGCCCGCGCTGGCGCGCGCCACCGCCTGAAACTCGCTATCCCCCCGGCTTAGGAAATTCATGGCGGCTTCGTCGGCCCACACGAAGACCGGGCGCAGATATTGCCCTTCCGGTGCGCTTTTACGGCGCATGACACTGACCTGCCAGCATCGCTTCCATATCAGCGCCGCCACGCGGCCAGCGAGCCTATAGCTTTGCGTATCAATCGCAATCAGGATAATTTTCCCAACGAAAGTGTCTTCGGGCCGGATAGTCGTATCTGTAGAAAACAATCGCCGCAATGGACGCGCCGTAAAGGGCGCGGCCAGCTTGGTGAACATGAGCGTGATGATAGAGCGGGTTTTCTCGGACAGATTGGCAAAATCATCCAGAAAATACGCGCGGCACTCGGCGTAGTCGGCCTGCGTTTCTTCGTCCGCCGATGCGCAACGTTCCCGCGCTTTCTCAAGGAAGAACCAGCAGGCGCTTTCCTTCTGCCATGCGGCATCCTTGGCTTGCTCGCGCGACAGCGGAGCGCTGCGCACGATATCGCGCAGCGTGGACAGGCTCAGCTCGAAGCCTGCCAACTGCACCAGCTCGACATTCTGCGTCAGCAGCACATGCAGGGCGTCTTCAAAAAACGCGTTATCGCCGCTTGCTCCTGCTTTCTGCGGCTCCAGCGCGGTAATGATTTCTTCGAGCAGCGCGACCACGTTGATAGTGAGCCCGCCGCCCTCGGAGGCTTGCGCGGATTCCCAATCCAGAAAATTAAACCGCTCCTGGCCGGAGGCATCAAAGACCACGACATCCTTGCTCCGGCCCGCTTCTTTGGCCCACTGCAAAAACTGGTTTTTCTCGGTCGGTTTCGCGCACAGTACGATACCGCCCATCTCCGCATCGCTTCCCATGTATCCCAGCGCCAGAAACCGTCCCGTCCCGCTGGTTTTCCCGCTTCCCAGCACGCAGCACCCTGTAAGCGCATCCGCGATGGAATAGACGTGCCCCTCGCCCAGCTCGCGGATGACCGTGGCGGGATGGAAGCGGGGCAGGGGAGAAGCCTTTATCTCCCCCGCGCGCGGCGTCACGGCTTGCCGCCTTTCTCCGGCTGCATAAACGCAATCAGTTGCTCGCACAGCTTCAGCGTCGTGTCCAAATCGCTGTACTCCGGCTTGCCCCGGCTGCCATTGCGCAGCCGCATGAAGTATGCGCGCAGCGCCTTTACCTTCTCCAATGAAAAATGCTGTACATCGTTTTGCATAGGTATCCTCATTTCCGGGTGTGGGTATCACGCTCCGGCCATCAGCTCCGGGTCGTCATCCTCCACCAGCAGGCGGGTGAACAACCCGCTGGCATACTGCGCTTCCCTTTCCCGCCGTTCCAGCAGAAGCAGCCACGCCACAAGCGCCTCGCGGCGGATGCGGACGCTGCGACCGAACGGCACCACCGGCAGCGGCGGCATGCCGGGGAACTTGCCGCTGCGCAGCTTGTAGAGGTGCGAGCGCGAGCAGCCGAAGATGCGCCGTATATCCGAAAGCGTCAGAAGCTCCAGCGCGCCTTTATCCGTCCCCTGTAAAGCATTCATCACCGCACCCCCGGCGTTTTCGTCAGCAGCAGCGAGCCGTTGCCGCATTTGTCGGTTGTCCATTGCCCGGTCAGCTCCGATGCGCCGAACGGGGTTGCCGTAAACGAGGTCATCGGGCAAGGCGTATCCGTCGTAAGTTTTTCGACATGAAACAGTAGCGAGCTGTCTTTCCACCCGCCGCTCAAGATGGCGGTGGACGGGCTGGACTTTTGCAGCATGTCCAGATAGCTGGCAGGATTTTGCTCCATCTTGCCGGTCAAAAAATAAGACGGTAGAGGCATGCAACTGAGCGCCGGATAGGCGAGGAACTTTTCAGCGCTCTCCTGCCTGATTTCCAGTTGCATCGAGCAGATGCCGGATTCCTTGTTGACATTGCCATGCCCCGTCCATTTGCCCGCGAAATCGCCCGGCGAGGCGATGGCCGAGGATGCCGCCGCTGTGCCGGTAGGCGGCGTCCGCATTACAGCCCTGTCTTGCGCAACCATTTCCATGCGTCCCGCGACCTGGCGCGAGGAATGAAACAGCGCCGGATGCGTGGCGATGGTGAACACCACGAGGAAGCACGGCACGAACACCGCCAGCTTGCGCTTGTTGCGGTCGAGCTTCGCCCAACGCTCCTGTATTTCTTTCCAGATGCTTTCGGTTGTCATTGGTAGATACCGTCCTTTCCCGGCGTATCGCCGGATTCCATCGCTTCCTTGCGGCGCTGTGCAATCACCGCCGCCAGCGTGTTATCCACGCCGGTAGGGATGCCGCCGCCCTCGCGCATGCTCATGGGCGGCCCCTCTGCGTTGCCGCGCTTCATCATCTGAGCGCGCACCCTTCCTTCGAGCAGGCCGTTGCCTTCCGCGAAGAATTGCTTCAGGCCCATTTGGTAGACATGCTCTTCCGCGATGCGCCAGCAGAGCGAGGCGAACATGACCCAGAGACCCAGCCCCACATAGCCGAGATTCTTGAGCGCGAGGCCGCACATGAAGGCAATGCCGGGGTCGATGTTGCGATAGAGCCGGTCTTGCCTCACTGGCAAGAACTCAAAATAGGAAATCCCATGGCTGAGCGTGTGCCACCACTCGCCGCGCCGCAGCTCACCCCAGCGCAGATGACGCTGCCACAGCGCGAGGCCGAGAAAGGCCAGCGCGTAGTACGTCAGCAGGCCGGTGCCGCTGCTATGCACGCCGCCCAGGAGCGAGATATGCGTGTTGCTCATGCTGTCGAGCAGGTACAGCACGAAGGCCATGACCACGACAGGCCCAATAGCGAGTTTTTCCAGCCCGACCTTGCGCCGGAAAAAAATCATCACCGTGAGCGCGATGGGAAAGGCGACCGCCGTGACGGTATCGCGCATTTCCCGGAAGCCGAACGGCATGAAGCCGCCGCGCGATTGCGATTGCTGAGGCATATACGTTTTCTCCTTTTGAAAAAGGGGCGCGCGATCGCGCGCCCGTCAGACTGTCTATTTGCTTGCTACCGGAGCCGCAGGAACGGACGGCGCTGGTTTCGCGGGTACGTATCCGGCAGGACAAGGCTTGGCTGGCGGCTGCGTTGCCTCGCCCACCGTTTCCCGCACGGACGGCGCGTCCCCGCCGTCCACCGAGCCATGCGTGGCCTTTCCGAGTTGTTCCGTTCCCTTGTCTACTTGCTTTTGCGCCGCCGCTTCCGCTTTGGCTTGCAGCCGCTTCTCTTCCCGGCACAGCCACCCGCAGGGCTTCGCGGGAGGGGCAGGCACGCAGAGCGGCGGTACGGGCAGAGCCGGTACAGGCGGATTCTGTGCTTGCAGGGCTGCGTTCTGCCTGCGCAGATTTTCGATTTCCCGTACCTTGAGCAGCCGTTGCTGTTCCTTCCGCAACGCCTGCAGCTCCGCATCTTCGGGACTCACGGACGGCGCAGGCGTGGCCTGCTTTGATGATGGGTTTTGCTGCGCCGCCATTCCCACGGGGAACAGGAGCGCCGCCAAAAACAGAAGCGATCGTTTTTGTTTCAAGCGATTCATATCTGCGATTCTAGGCGCAAAATCGCGCTTTTCAGCACCGATTGCGTGTGACCGCACCCACACACATGCGGCCTTCCGGGCGCGTCAGAACGCACGTGCGCTCTCACGTGAGATGCCCCGTGATAGTGTTTTGCTTTTATGCCCAGCGATGCGGAGATAGCGCAGTTGCGCGATGCCATACTGGCGCACGCACTGACCGCGCGCGCCGAGCGTCAGCGATGCGTGGTGAAGTTCTTATTCAGGGAAACGCTGCGCATGGGCGAGAACCACAAGCCGGTACAGGGCGCGGACATCCTCACCCACTGCCCCGGCGGGACGGAGGCCAAAGACCCGAAAACCGCCGCCCGCGGCCTGATACGGGATATCGGTTATCGCCTTAAAAAGTTCTTCGACAATCACCCTGAAAGCCTCAAGCTCGCCTACCGCGTGGAATTTCAGGGGGAGGGCAACTATCTCCTGAGGTTTGAGCCGAACAAGCCCAGGCCGCAGGAACCGGACTTAGTCCCGCTGTTTTGGAAACCGTATTTTCCTGGCGCAGGCACGGCGTTGATGCTGTACCCGGAGCCGCAATTCTTCATCGACGGGCAAGGCACCTATTTCCGCAATCCGCGCGTGGGAACGACGGCCAATAAAGCCGCCCTGGATTACCTGCACATCCCCGGCCCGCTGGAGACGAGCTACAGCTATGTGCCTTCGGGCATCGTGCAAGCCATCCTGTACCTGACGAAGAAGCTGCGGGAATATGAGCACGAAAACGCGGAATTTCCCGCCTGTCATCCCATCAAGCCCTCGCTTGCCATTCCCCCGGACGAGAAAAACCTTATCGTGCTGGCGACCCCTACCAGTTCGGAGCTGGTGGATACGTTGCAGGCCGACATGCCTATGACGGTAAGCGCTGCAGGCGTGACCATTGAGCAGGAGCCGGAGCCCTATGACGATAACGCGCGGATGAAATGGGGCGTCCTCACCCGCAGGCCGCATCGTCATCGCATCGTTACCCTGCTTGCGGCGAAGCACGGGCGGGCGGTGGAGGCGATGGCGCAATATCTGACGCTGCACGGGCAGCTTGCCAGGCTTGCGCAAAAGCTGGAACGGGTGAATGAGTTTCCGGGATGCTTTCAGGTGCTTTTCCGCATGCCGATGGTCAACACCAAGGACGGGCCTTCGATTGACGATACGCGCATCGAGAAAGTCATCATTGCCGACCCGGAGGAGATGCCTGAATCAAGTAAAGGCGGATATCCGGGGCAGGCTTAGCCTCTGCCTCGGTTGCGCGCGGATTCCTCATGCAGACGATGCCGCTCTGCTCTCTCCTCGGGGGAGAGAATGCGGTCAACCAGTGCGCTTTTGCGCTTATAGTCCCGCCGGTCATCCATCGCTTGCCGATGCGCTTCGCACAGCGCATGCAGGTCTGGGACTTGCCTCAATTCGTCATCCAGCCCTTCTCTCACGCTGCTACGGATTTTACGGGCGAACCATACAACGGCCTGCTCTTCCTTTGGCGTGAGGTCTTCAAACTTCTTATCCACCATGCGGCGCTCCGTCAGTGTTACGAGAAGGCCGTATTATGAGCCTTGCGAAAGCTTCAGGCAAATGATTTGAACTCAGCCGCTTCGTCCCGAGATTCTACTGCTACTCCAAGCTCTGATTTTGATTCTGCTGCTGCAAAGCGGGTAGCTTTGCAATAGCCGCCCCATCACCGCCTGCATGTGTTGCTAGATCAAGCTTGAGCCCTTTTTCGATGGCATCTTTCAACGGCCCCATCGCCGCATTGATGTCAATTTGCCCATTTGCAAGCTCCTCTTTGTCGTCATGTATAATGCTTTTCGCTTTATATATTTCCTGCTCGCCGCCTTCCAATCGAGCGATGTTCTCATTCGCATTTTTAGCGGACATGCCACCTGCCATCACCATTGTTTTAAGAGCAGCCTTAATGTTTGTTGGTATGGTGCCCCTATGGTCAGCGGCGATATGCCCTACGGTTTCAACGATACCCAGGTCTCCAACTTTTTCAGGGAAACCGGGCAGCGGGGGAATGTCACCTTTCATTGCAGCATCGACAAAATCTGCAGGCGTTCGGTTTGTATTGGAATAGTCCGATTTTGCGTTTTCTATGTTTTTGACGGCCTTGCCCAAAGCCTCGGCAATGTCAGCCCCCGCCTGAATTTTTGTAGTTCTGAATAAGCTGTCGGAAGCAGGAATATCCAGCACGATGGTTTGGACAGCGTCCCGAAGCGGTAGAGATAATTCCGTGCTTTGAACACCAAGAATTGAGCCTACGGCATTTACCTTCGTTTCAATATCGGCCATGCACTTCTCCAACCATGTAATTACATTAGGAGAAGCCTAAAACATTTCAATATTTAAGAAAAGTTAAATATTTGTGACAGAAGCGGACAGTCTTGATGGTTCAACCTAGATGCTTGATGGTTCAACCTATGCTCGATGGTTAACCTAGACTAAACCGCTTCGGGCTTCCGGCTTTAAGCAGTTTTAAGTTTTTCCGCGTAGTATGCCTTGATGAAGCGCGGATTTACGCTAATACAAATCAGTATCTTGCTAACGATTGCCTCCTTGGTGCTGGTGACGATACTGCCCTCTACCCGCAGCACTCTCGATAAGAACAACGCCACGGAAGCGAAGCTCAATAGCATCCTGCTTACCCTTCGGCAATATCATGCGGCCAACGGCATGCTTCCTTGCCCCGCCGACGCCAGCCAGCCCGTCGACGCCAGCAATTACGGGGTAGCCGCCGCCAATTCCGGCTCGAGCGGGAACTGCACCGGCGGCACGCCCGCCGCGAATTACGCCGATGCCGCCAACCATGTGGCTATCGGCATGGTTCCGGTGCGGACGCTGGGGCTCTCCAAGGATTATGCGTTGGATGCTTACGGACGCGACGTCACCTATGCCGTGGATACCAACGCCACCTCCTGCTGGACATCCAGTGTCCTACCCGGCCAGCTTGCCATCACCGACAACGGCACAGCGTATAAGAACATTGCCGCGCTTCTCAGCCATGGCCCGGACGGACACGGCGCATGGATACCCCGCACTGGCAGCGGCGGCAGCGCCGTGCGGCTCAATGCCGGTTCCACCGATGCCGACCAGCTCACCAACGCGCATGTCGATGCGAGTTTCAATCCCACGTCCACACTTACGAATTTCGTGAGAAAGCAACCCACCTCCGCGTTTGACGATTTGGTGGTCTATAAAAGCTCCGCCTGGTCACTTAACGCCCTTCCCCGAAGTATCCCGACCATCACCGCCATTACCCCGCCCGCCAACGGCACGTACACCACCGGCCAGACGCTGAGCTTCACCGTGACCTACAGCAGCGCTGTTACGGTGACCACTACGGGAGGCACACCGTATCTGTCGCTCTCTGCCACCACCGGCAGCGTCGGTACCAGCAATCTCGCACAGGCCGCCTATCAATCCGGCAGCGGTAGCACCGCCCTTACCTTCAGCTATACCGTTCTTATGGCAGATTCCGCGCCTACGGGCCTGACCATGACTTCCTCCGTCACGCTTAACGGCGGTTCCATCCAGAGCGGCAACGCCTGCGCCGGACTCGGCTTTTCTGCCCCGGATCTCTCAGGCGTGAAAATCAACGGAGTCTATCTCTATGTTGTCGATACCAGAAATAATCGTGTGCAGAAGCTCGATAATACCGGCAACTTTGTTATGGGAATCGGAGCAGGGTATAACGGCGTCTCCGGTTCCATAGGCTCTTCGGGAAGCCTTAATGGCCAATTCAACGCTCCGCAGAATATTGCTCTCGATACGAGTGGCAACATCTGGGTAACTGATTCCGGAAATGAAAGGGCGCAGGAATTCAACAGTAGCGGAACATGGTTGCTCTCGATTGGGAATACGCAAGCACCAGCTCCGCCGAGTGGCTGCACAGCAGCACCAGGAACTGCTTGTACTGCCGGTAGCGCTAAGGGGCAATTCAGTGTGTTGCGCGGCATCACCATAACCAGCGGCGGCAGTATTGCGACGGTAGAATCTAGTTCCAATGACCGGGTTCAAATATTCAACAGCAGCGGTGTATACCAAAGCAAATTCTCCGGCGGCATCGACCAGCCGACGGCGATAACCACGGATGCGGGCGGTAATTACTTGATTTCCGACCCAGGCAACAATTTCATGATGAGCTTTGTCCCTGCAGGCACCTCACACACGAATTTTGGAGCCGCCTATTTTAATAGTGGGCCATACGGGGCTGCCGTAGATTCTAACGGCAACATCTGGGTTACAGACAGCGGGGCGCGACTTATCGAGTTTAGTAGCGCATATAGCTACCTCGGTCTTTTCGGCACCTCGGGAGTAGGTAGGCTTAGTAGTCCTTATGGTGTTGCCACAGACAACAATAATAATATTTGGGTGGCAGATAAAGGTAACAATAGAGTGGTCGAATTTAATAGCAGCGGCTCTTACGTTACGAGCTTTGGAAGCGTAGGTTCGGCTAATGGCCAGTTCTCAAATCCTGAAGGCATTGCCGTCAAGTAAAAGAATCGTGAGATTCCCGAACGCACAAATCAAGATTTTGCACAGCCGAGGACACATTTTTGGAAGTCAGCGGTCCCCGGCTTGCATAATGAAAGAAAGCCCGCAGTTTACATTCGCGCCGCCGCTTTGCGTGACGGAATACATATTCGAGGTGGTGTCATAGCAAGTCGTGCTTGAAGGGGTGGCTGCGTTCGGTGCGTTTCCGTAATACGGAACGTTCAACGTAGGATAAGCAGCTACTACTGAACCTGCCGTCGGCATTCCATCATCGAGTTTAGTATCAATGCTGGCGGCTTGGCTGACACTGAGACCTGGTGCCGTATAGAGGTGGCCAAAAGCCTCAAGCTCCCATGGATTGAAAGCATTCGTCGCGGCAGTAAGGCCGAAATAGTTCATGTCATTATAACTATAGACATAAATATAATTGCCATTGCCCAGTTTGGCTGCCGGGAAAAATACTGTCAGATCATTCGTGAACGGAGGCTCGGGGGGGGGGGCGCGTCCTGAGCTTGAGTAAAATGGCCGTCCACCAGGCTGGCAACGCTCAAATCATTCCAGAACATCAGCGTTTCTCCGGTTTCGGGACATTGTACTCTCGACCTGCTTTGTCCGTATGACCATGGCTCAATCACACCATTGCAGTCGCCCCGGCCCTGGGTTCCCGCTCTCGTGACAAATCCGAACTGGGATGCGGATAATGCGCTTAAATCTCCGGGGAGGGCTCCATACTTGCCATAAAATGTATTGGCTGCCGTATTGTATTTCTCAATCTGAGAAATGGTGGCACGCAACGCAGCGGCGCGAATCAAATCCTGCCCTACCAGCACGCTCCCCACTATCAGGCCGATGATGACCAGCACTATTGAAAGCTCGATGAGCGTGAAGCCGTCGCGCGCCGGTCGGTGCAATCTCTCCATTTCGCGGAGTCTCACGGAAAATGTTTAAAGAATCGTTAAGGAGCCTGCCAGGCTAGTTGCGACTTGAGCAATGCCATGTAATTGGCTACAACTTCCGCATGGCTATTAGAAGCGGAAAGTGGGCCTTTACAACTATACTGACATTGCTGTCGCAAGTCGCTTTAGCAGAACCCAAAGCATTTGATGTTACATTCTATGGCGCGCTGGGTGACGACCGGTCTGACGACCAGACCGCCATCACTGCTGCTATCGCAGCCGCTACCGCCGCTGGAGGAGGAACCATCTTTTTTCCTCCTGGCAATTTCCTCCATACGGATATCCTCCAGCTTGGCTCCAACCTGACCATGATGGGAAGCGGGCCGAGGAAAACCGTTCTGAAGCCGCTAAATCCCGCGACCGCGGCAATTGAATGCGTCAACGCGCAGAACTGCGGTATTGTTTTTCTGAGGATTGTGAGCACGGCTACGTCGAGGCGCCAAAACGACGATTCCGCCGATATTGTGATTACCAACTCAGAACATTGCCGTGTCTCGATGGTCGATATTGACGGCAGCGCAAGCGCTGGGATTTTGATTCATGGCAGCACCGACATACAAGTGTCTGGGAGCCATATCGATAACACTATGGCTGACGGTGTTCATGCAGTGCATGGTTCCCGCGATATCCTCATCGAGGATAATGTCGCCAACAATACCGGCGATGATTCGTTCGCAGCCGTTGCCTATGCTGCTGACCCGCAGACCTACAACGTCACCATCCGCAATAATATTAGCCGGAATTCCCATGCGAGGGGCGTGACCTGTATCGGCGCTGCAGGATGCTTCATTGATAACAATCGGATTTTCTCACCCAAGGCACACGGCATAGCGATCGATTATGAGAATGCTTACCAAACGCACCATCCAAGCAGTGCCACCGTGACGAATAACGTCGTTCGCGGAGCATCGATGCGCGGAATGCGGGGAATCCTCGTGGATGGTGCTGACGACGTGAAACTTAAAGGAAACCTGCTTACCGAGAGCAATCCCATCTTCGTTCACGAAAGCACTCGGGTGCGTAAGGATGAACCCGGTGAGTAGACACTTTATTGTGTGGAACTATGGCGCGAATCGTAAATAAAGCGTGAGATCATCTACCTGAAACCTTGCACAAATCAAAAATCATGCACGGAAAGTAAGCCGCTCATTAAACGCGGGCTTTTCCGTGCAAAATACACACTCGCAATAACCCCCTCCGTCAGTGGTGCCAGCGTATGGCCTTTATGACGCCGATGATTGCAGCCGCGAGTCCCAGGATGACGGCAGCGGCTTTAATCGCCCACTCCCATTGCGTCCACCACGGCTTGACTTTATCGGTGAGCATGCGGCTGAAGCGTGAAGGCTTTGGAAATTTCGCGGGCGTGTCCACCCACCCCTTGCGCTTCAGCCCCTTGGTTTCTTCGGCGGACTGAAATACCTTTCCTTCCGGCGCGAGCTTGTGATGATACAGGTATTTCGGGTATTCCTGATATTCGTAGGCCATGCCTCAAATCCTCACGGTACTGTCGCCTGCTGGGCGGCGGCCTGGGTTGTCAGCTTAGTCGTGCCGTCCAACTTCCGATGCACCAAAGAAACCAGCGTCAGAATGTCGAGGGCATCTTGCTCCGGCATGGGCCAGGTAGTTCTAGGTGCGTGCGCCAGCGGGTTTCTGACCATGCCGAAAAGTCCGACAAGCAATTGAGAAAAGCCCTTCTGCTCGCTCTTTTCCGAATCCGTAACGAGTGCATTGATGCCCAGAATTGGGGCTTTCATGCTGAAAGTTTCATTGACCAGCTCAGCACCATCAGAGACGAGCCCGGACAGCTCCCTTATGCGTTCGGCTACACCTTTCACCGCTTCAAGGACGGCGTGAAAATAATTCTCCTGGATGAATTCGGCACGGCAGTATTTCAGGACTTCCGCATGCACATTCCGATGCTCCAGCGCCGCCTTCATTCGGCCTGCCCGTGCGCGTGCGCCCGTCAGCGTGGATTCGCGGGTCGAATGGACGACCTTGCCATCCTCCCGGACGTAAAAACCTGAAAACGCAAGCACCACGTTTAATTCGTCGCGTCGCCATTCAAAAGCGTCTCGCTTACGCGAGTAATTTACCGGATTCATCGCGCGATTGATGAACATGATGAGGTGGTTGCCGACTTGATGCTTGTTTTGCACTCCACCCAAGGCATTAAAGAGCCGTTGCCATTTGGTTATACCAGGCGAAACGTCTTCCACCTTCATGTCTCGCAGTAAATACTCAATTTCGCCACCAGTCAGGCCCATCTCTGTATGCCCTAGCACCCGGCAGGCTGCTTGCAGATGCTCAGGACTAAAAGGCGGAATTCTCTCTGCCACTAAATCCCCACGCGCTCAATCTCGCTGAAACTCACATCGTCGCCGCGCCGGTCGTACAGCTCCGTGGTTTTCACATTGGAATGCCCGGCCATGCGTTTGGCGATGTTAATATCGCCACCGCGCTCCAGGTAATCCGTGATGCCGATGGCACGGAAGGAATGATTGCCTATGGCGGTTTCCAAGCCTGTATCTTTCGCGCGACGGCGCACCATGTACCAGGCATCGACGCGCGACATGGGCTTGTCCGAGAGCTTTCCCGTCCTGCCGATGGCTGCGCGAAACAGCGGGCCTTTCTTGTCGGCCGCGATGCCCGCGGCCGCAACGTATTCATCTATAAATTGCTCCAGCTTGTGATGGCAGCCCATTTCATTGACCTTGCCGCCTTTCTCGTTTAGGCGGAGCCACCAGCGTTTCTTGAGGGGAAAATAATCTTCCACCTTCAGCCCGACGACCGCAGACACCCGCGCGAAGCTGTATGTCATTACCGCGATGAAAGCGCGGTCGCGCAGCCCCACCACATGCGAAGCGTCGATGCTTGCCAGGAACTCTGTCGCCTCCTGAGAGGACATCACCGTGGTTGCGCCTTTGATGACGGAATGGCGTGGCCCGCGCACGGCATGCGCCGGATTGCTGGCGATAATCTGGCCCGTCACCAGCCAGTCAAACAGCATGCGGATGCAGGCGAGATGCTGCTTAACGGTCGGGGCTTTGCGTGTTTTGCCCAGCTCCTCGATGTAACCGGCTACATCCACCGGCTGCACGTCCTCGATACGCGTAATGCCCCTGCACTCGCACCAGCGCAGGAACGCGCCTGCCGCCTGTCCATATGCCGCGCGTGTGTTTCGATTGCGGATATTGACGGTGAAGAACTCCAGAAAGCGCCAGGAGGCCCGTTCGCCTGCCCTGCTAACAAGCGCGGGCAAGACGGGTGCTGAGGATGAAACGATAATTGCAGTGTTCATGCATAGTCTCCATACGCATCTCTGTATGCAGCTTCCATCTCAGCCTTCCCTTCCTCAAGGACACTGACAGCGGTATCCAGCCCATCCAGGTAATCGGCGAGCCGTTCCATCATCTCCGCAAAATGCCGCAGGTTGATTCGCTTTAGCTCAAGAGGTAAGGATGGAGCGCCCTTTTTCGAGCGAGTGTAGCGAAAGCTGAAGGAGTCCGGGTCTAGCGCCGTTAACTGCCGTATGTAGCTGTCAATGCCTTCCAGGTCGTCATTGGGAAGCCTGGCCCATCCGGCTATATCGGCCATCGCGCCCAGCTTCGGTTTCAAATTCTGCCAGAGCAAATCCAGCCGGTGTTTGCCGAGATGCTTTTCTTCTGCCTGCGTAAACTCCTGGTCGAGCACGTAGGGCATGTGACCTATGATGTTTTTCAGCGCCAGCTCGATATGGTGGCGGTAAAGAAAAATGACTGGATATACGAGGTAATCCTGGTCACGCTGGTGTTCCATGACATGCTCCACCAGCAGCGTGGCCCCGCGCCGATAGCCTTCCGTGTATCCGTGTTCATCGCCGCTCGCCACGACGTTCAGGCAGGCATTGTTCCACCAGTCCTCCAGGCCGTCCCGAAACAACACATCCTCTTTGCGCGGCGGCTCTGGCGTAAGGCTATCTTCCATCAATTGCCCCCGGATTCGTGGCGTTCAGCAGAGTGCAAGCAGCAGCGCAGGTGGTCACGGCGAATTGTGCCTCATGAAAGCTTGGCTCTGTTCCTTCTTTGCCGTGGCGTGCGCCTGCGTCCGACGCGTAGCCATACACGCCGTCGAGCGCTTTTCTCAGCGAAGGGTGAAACAGGCCCGAATACTTGTCGAGATACTATCCCAATGTCAAGGCATGGCCGGTGATGTCGTGCAGGACGCATTCCACCGCACTGGTTGCATGTGCCACTGCGCCGGGCGTATTGCTTTTGGGCCGTTCGGAAAGTGCCTTTACAGCGGACTGAATATGGCCTGCGGCAGTGGGTCTTTGATTTTCGTGTAATTGAGAGGTGGCGGTCTTTACAGCTTCCTGAAATCCTTCATCCCCACGCGCCACGATTTTACCGTTCACGAGCTGCCAGCCAATTCCTTCCTCAATGCAGCAGTCATTAATTTCTTTCGCAAATTCTGCCTGAAGGAATGGTTCAGCCTCGCTGAGGGCTTCGATGATGTCATACACCTTGTACCACCAGCACTTTTGCACAAGCCGCTCTGCTTCGTGCCACTTCTCAAAGATGGTCAGGCTTTCTGCGGCGGCTCTGGTTCGCAGGACGCGGCATATAGTGTCGCGCACTACGTCAGGTTTCATGTAGCACATCTGTGCTGCATTTAGCACCGTAACGCGCAGGCTATGCGGGGCATCCTCCCGAATCAGCTTTCCGGGAAGAGGGCCGCTATAGCCATGGCGCTGTGAAAAAGACGACATCGCCCGAAGGCTATCACACGGGAATGGAAAGTACTACAACATAACCTCCTTTATGTTGTAGTAATCCATGAGCAGGTGCGAGTCGTTAACAGCTCACGTGTCGTGCATGTCCCATTCATCGCCCAGCACCCAGCGCAGCGCCGAAAGCTTGCCGTTGACCATGCCCCATTCGAAGTCATCCCACGGCCCAAGGTTCTCAATGCCATATTGCTTTTCTACTCGCCGAGCTGATTTTTTAGCGCCTTCCCAAATATCCTGTTGAATGGTGCGTTCCCGGTAGTCTTTGGGCGGATACGTTTCCTTCTCTACAATTTTGATTTTTCCCGCCTCTATCTTTTCCCGACGCACCTGGTGGCGGTTGTACCAGGCCTGGTTAAACAGTAAATCCATCGCTTCCAGAATTTCCGTCAGACGCCGGGGTTCTTCCTCCCATTCATGCTCCAGCATCAAATCCGACACGAGCGCCGGTTTTACACGCTTCAGCGCTTCGGAAAGGCTGATAAGGTACAAGGATTTTCTTTTGGAAAAGTAAGCCGCGAAGTCGGGATGCGGCAGCCGGTTGTCGGCGTTAGGATGGCTGAAATCTTTGGTGTTATGCGTGACGAAGGCGAAACGCACTCCGGGGCTCTTGGCTTCTATTATCTCCGCGTAGGTTTCCATCAAGACGGCATCCGCCATACTGTTGCGTTGCGTATGGAAGGGGGCGCTTTTTGATATGGCTCTTTCCGCCGCGCGCAGTTTCGCTCTATCCGATATCTCCACGGCAACAGCCGCGGCCAGTAGCTTCTCCACCCGCCCTATAGATTCCACCGCGCTTTCGCCCAAGCTTGGCAATTTGTAATCGACATCGCTGAGCTGTTCCAGCACGAGGCGTTTGCGCTTTACATCCCCAAGCTGGTCAACTACCTGCTTTGCGCGTTTCAGGACGCTGGAAAGGCTGCGCTGGCTTTCCTGAATGATGCGGGCCTTATTGCGAGCAAACTCATCCAGGACGATACGCGGCACGATTAGCGACACTTCACCTGCCGCACCAGTTCTTCCAGCACTCCGAGCGTGGCTTGCTGTTGCTGGTCTTTGGCAATGTCGAGCCATACGCACGTATCTACGAGCAGTCTGAACATTGGAACCATTTAACAGCACCCCTGCCCTTTCAACGCTTTCGATTGCTAAGGGGCTCTGCCCCTAGCGCCGTCAAGGAACCTGCCGCAAGCGGTTTTCGGTTCCCCCCAATTTTCCAAAGGCGGGAAAATCGGTTCCCCCAAAAAATGTTGCAAGCAACATCAGAACCCTTGACGTTGCCTCCTCGCACTCGGCGTGGGCCAAGGGTTGATTTCATCAACCCCATCTCCAAAAGAAAGGACTAAAGCCTATGACGAGTCACCGCAACACTATCCTTAATGCCGACTGCCTGCACGCCTTGCCCCAGCTCCCCGCCGAAAGCGTGAACTTTATCCTCACCGACCCGCCTTACATCACGCGCTACAAATCACGGGATGGACGCACCGTGCCGAACGACGATAACGCGGCCTGGCTGAAACCTGCCTTTGCCGAGATGTACCGTGTCCTTGCGCCGGACAGTTTTTGCGTGAGCTTTTACGGATGGCCGCAGGCCGACCGCTTTATGCGAGCGTACCGGGATGCCGGGTTTAGGGTTGTGGGGCACTTCGTATTTCCGAAGCGGTACACATCCTCAAGCCGGTTTCTTCGCTATCAGCATGAATGCGCGCACTTGCTCGCCAAGGGCAATCCGCAACAGCCGCAGAACACCATAGGCGATGTCATCGACTGGACATACAGCGGCAATAAGCTGCATCCCACGCAGAAGCCCCTCTCCGTCCTTTTGCCGCTTGTGGAAACATTCTCCTTGCCGCAAGGCACTGTCCTTGACCCTTTCGCAGGCTCCGGTTCTACGCTGGTTGCTGCAAAGGCGCTGGGGCGGCACTACCTTGGTGTAGAGATAGACGGAAAGTATCACGCTATCGCGCGCCAGCGGCTTGAACAGGCCAGCGGAAATTAGAAGCCATAGCGGAGCTGTCTTCGGGCAGCTCCGCAGCCCCTGACTACGGATTCGGTTGCCT
Organism: Bryobacteraceae bacterium; assembly: GCA_965277435.1. Taxonomy (GTDB): domain Bacteria; phylum Acidobacteriota; class Terriglobia; order Bryobacterales; family Bryobacteraceae; genus Bog-105. The sequence continues at coordinate 2,716,424 of OZ255821.1, forward strand.
CAAATACCGAGCCTTGCAGAACCCAATAAAGGCTTTACCAGGGAAGCCCAGTTCCGGCGTGCCGCTGTCAACCCACCAGTTGCGCCATTCTTGTTCGAGGAAGTACACGTCATAGCCTGGCGCAACCTGTTTGGCGTGCAAAAACGTTTCCGGGTCGAGTATCGGGTAGCGAATCTCCGCTTTCGGCTGGAAGTTAATGCGATTGCGAAAAACAACCATGTCGTCTTCCAAGAAAACCCGATAGTCGGGCAAATGGTCACTCTGCACCAGCTCCCTCAGCATGGGCTTGAACTCGCGGGAGTGACTGCTTGCCCCGGTTTTCTTATGCAGCAGGTCGAGCGAAATTTTCCATTCGTCCTGCTCGCCGCAATGCTTGCGCGCCAATTCGTATATGCGCCGGTCGGTCGGCTTGCGCAGCCGGAAGTAATCCCGGCTCAGCGTCAGCACTTCCGAGCCCTGAATGATTTTATAGACCCAATCAGAGAGGCGCACGCGTAACTCACTCATACGGCCCGAGCGTGTCTCGCGAATAACCCGCCAGCTTTCAATGAGGCCGAATCCTTCGGTGATTTCCTCCCCGTTGACCCGGATGTTGGTCGTAATGCGTGTTCCGCTCAGGCGCTCCAACGCCTCCTTCAGTCGCCGGTATGCGTCACCGCTTGTCTCACGATTCGTCCAGACCAGCAAATCGTGAGCATTCAGGTGCAGCGTTTGCGCCAACGGCTCACCGGCATTCTTCTTTGCCATGAGTTGCGATACGCAATAAATGAGGATGTCTTTGTCATAGATAGTGGCCAGGCCGCGAACGCTCGGCGCAATTTCTACCGATACATTCTTATGCTGGTAGCGCAGTAGGCGTGTATCGGGCTTCGTGGCAAGCGAGAAAATAGGGTGCTCCATGCTTGCCATGTCGTCTTTCGGAATGGCATCCAGCACATCGCAGATGAACAGGTCGTGATTGGGATGACGTTGCGGCAGCAGCGTCAGCTTGCCCCCTGCCCGCCCTTCATTCTCGGTAGAGAAACTTTCCATGGATGGTTCCGTTGCTGGTTGGTAAGCATCGTGGTTTTGTTGACAGGAACCATACAATCGTGGTTTCGTTGACGCAAGCCTAATATTCGTGGTTTCACTGACAAGATTAGCGGTTACGTGGTTTCACTGACAGCTTGAGCAATTCGTGGTTTCGTTGACGAAAAAGCAGGTTTTCGTTGACGTTTTTTCGTGGTTTCGTTGACAAAGACCTAGTGAATCCCATAACGAAATCAGATGCTTCCAGATGCTTATCCACCGCTTAACACGTTCTAACAGAATTTTTAACACTACGGGGTATTAAAAATTTACGTCCTCTGATAGGCCAGAAAGGAAGCTCAAGGCTATCGAAGCCTTTCGCTTCCTCAGGAAAGGGATACCCCTTCCTGAACCATCCCCGCCTACAGAAAAGTGTCCGTATGCGTCAGCATCAACTTGCCAAACCACATCTTCAAAACGGGCGGCTATTCTGGTTGCCTAAGTCTGGATTGATGGTTTTTGCGGGGATAGGCAAAAACCCCCCATGTTGTCTTTCCGATTACAGCTTCAGGAGACGAAAAAGATATAGCCATGAGATTACGTAGTCTATGTAGACTGTATAATCTTATGATATTCGCCTGTTACTCTTTCGTGGGCCGCTTCAGCCGACCGTCCAAAGAGGATGTCTTTCGATAAGCTGCAAGAAAATCGCCGCCTGTATCGGCCATTCGCAACGCGGCGCGCACGACCAGGCTATCGGTGGGCCGTTCCCCCTGCCCTGCCAGCCAGGCCGCTAATTCGCGTATCTGCCGACGGTCTTCATCGTGAAACCAAAACTGCACAGCCTTACCATTTAACCGTTTTGCCACCGGCGTATTGACGGGGTGCATTCCATTGCGACTAGCATGTCCTTTGGGCTCTGGCTTGCCAGGTTGCGTAAGTTCGGGTTCCGGTGCTGCGGGAGGAGGAGTTTCTGGCAGCGTTTGGCGCTTTATCGCGGCAAGAAGACTGGCGGCGTTGTTTTTTGATTTACTCATGAATTTACCGAGTCTGTTGAGAGTATGTTGTTTCCACAGTTTCTATTTGAAAGACAGAAGCGCGATGGTGAGTTGCAAAACCTCTTCACGTGCGGCTGCGTCCAGCGCTTTCCACCCTTGCGCAAGCGCATGCTGGTAACATTCTCGGGCGCTAAGCATGACGGGCAGGGTAGGGGCGCTCACCTCTTTGGCACTTTCCTCGACAAGCCTTCCCAATACGGTTGATTTGCGGACTTTGTTGAACATCACGCGAATGCGTGCCTTACTGTTTTTGTCGCGGGCAAAAGCAATCGCATCATTTGCTTCCCAAATATCGGCAGGGGAGGGCGAGGTCACGACCAGCACGATGTTGGCGTTACGTACTGCTGCCGCCGCCGCAGTATGTTCCAGATTCGGCGGCGTGTCGCAAATCACGACGCTCGCTCTATCCTGCGAGGAAATTACGCCAATCCTCCTCAGGGCTTTCGATGTCGTGCCCTGCGCGTCCCAATCTTTAATGGATACGGACTTCCCGGCCAGACGTATGGCTTCGTGAAGGAGAACGGAAACGGTGCTCTTTCCAACTCCGCCCTTTTTTGCAAGCAGCGTAATGTTCATGAGTGCGGAGGCTACACAGTCTCCGCACTCTTCGCAAGCTCCACATACCGCTGAGAGTCGGTGATTTCATTAGTCTGACGAGATTCAACAGTATGATGAGTCTCAACACTATCCTCAGATAAGTCAGAGAAGCCTCGGCCTTCAGGAAGGCGTCGAAAGCGCCGGAAGCACGGGCGAGTTGACCCCAACGGCTACTCTGAAACATGCCCTATCCGATTCTTACGCTCGAGGAAGAAGCCACTGGCCGGGATGCCTTCATGCGCCTGGGAGCGCTGGCACCGGACGATGATAGGGCGCTCGATTACGACCGTATGCGCGAATGGCGGCTGATGTGGATACAGAAGGCCAGACGGCTGGAAATGGATGCCGGGAGAGCCGCACGGCTGGTGGAAGCCTCCGCGCTGTGCAAGCAGCTTATCGACACGATGCGCGAACGGGCAGAGCGCGAAGTGTCGTAAGTCGGTCTATTCGCACCCTTCCGCACCACCGACGACCCAAAACGACCATTGGAAAGCCGGGACGGGCCAGCAACCGTTGACAGAAAGCAGGGGAATCTCTAGTCTTGAGAATTATGACCCTCAAGCTCGACCTCAATCCGACCGTAGAATCGGGCCTGCTGGCGCAGGCACAGGCGAGAGGGCTGTCACTGGAAGCCTATGCGCAGCGGCTTCTTGAAGAACACGGCTCCGCCGCCCTGCCGCCTGCCAAACTGCCTGCGCATGAGCGTGTGCGGGCATTCAACGAATTTGTGCAGGGCTTTGAATCCCACGCCATGGTGACGGAAGAAGCATTTCACCGTGCAAACTGGTATCCGGAACGTGGATAGCGGTGGATTATCTTGTCGATACAAATGTCCTGCTCCGTTCCCTCGCGCTCGCAAATCCTCACAAAGCGGTAGCGCGCAACGCCATCAAGGCATTGCTCCAGAACGGAGCCGAGCTTTGCATCGCGCCTCAGAACCTCATTGAATTCTGGAGCGTATGCACACGCCCGGAGAAACAGAACGGCCTGGGGAAAACGGTGGCGATGACCGACCGTTATTGCCGCTTCGCGGAGTCGTTTCTTACCGTCCTGCCGGAAGGCCCGGAACTCTTTAAAATCTGGCGCGCGCTGGTGGTGGATTACGGCGTTTCAGGCAGGCAGGTGCATGATGCGCGTATCGTGGCCGCCATGAAAGCGCACGGCCTCCGGCGCATTCTTACTTTCGATACGGACGATTTCAGCCGCTACAAGGACATTGAGATTATCAATCCGCAGACGCTTTGAAAGTCCATGACACGCCGCATTCTGCTTGCCTTCCTTGCCGGTGCGCTCTTTCTGCCTGCATACGCCCGATGGAAACGCCTTCGGGAGCGCCGCAGATGGGATAAATTACGCGCCTACGGCCAGGCCCGCATGGAAGCCTTGGGCCTTGGCTCGATGACGGATGACGAGGTGGAAGCCTACGTAGACCGCGCCATCCACGAGTACCGGCAGGAGCAGCGCGAGAAGGAACGCGCCGGATAAACGGAATCGCATCCCTCCGCAGCAGCTCCGGGAAACGCCTTCCGGCAGGAGGTACGGATATTTTTTAAGTGCCTTGCGGCCTGTCCGTTTTCAGGCGGCACTCGGCGCAGACATCGCATATCCATCGCTGCTTGCCGGTCGCAGGGGTGAGGCGCATCGCGGCGCAGTAGGGACGGACCAGCTTTTCGCAGAGGACGCAATATTCAATGTTTTCCTCGTGAAACGTTTCGCCGCAGCGTTCGCAGTGGTAGCGGGTTGCCACAGTCTATTTTCTATCGCCCCCCAAACCCCTTTAAAAATCCGCGCTACGGGCTCAAACAGGCACGCGGAGCAGCGCTTTCAAAAAATCGGTAGGGGGGGCAGGCAAAAATTTTTCTACCCTTGCAGGCGCTTCTGATGCGTTCTATGGAGGGAAGCGGAGGGAGCATTTCTACTCCCTGCAAGCCCCGGCCTCCAGCTCGGCGCTCGGGTCGCATCCCTGCGCGTTGCCCTATCCTCCGGCTGGCCCACCGGCATCATAAACCACCCCTAGCGTGTGGACGTTTACCGCAGGATTGCAATTCCCTCGCTGACGGCGGCGGCCTCAAGAGGGGAGTCCGAGGTGGCAAGCGGAACATCCCGCCGAAGTGCCAGGTCAAGATAGGCCACATCGTAGGCAGCGAGATTATGCTTCCGTGCGAGAGACTGAAGCCCCACATTTGACCAGATATCGCTCGACTCCGCGCGGATGGGTAAGGCTTTCAGCCGAGCCAGGTAGTCTTCAATTTGCGATTCTGTGATGCGCCTGCGCTTAGCGAAGGATACAAAGATGATATTGGCTATCTCAAACGCCCAGATGTCCGGGACGACCGCATCCTGGTTTGCCAGCTGGGACAGGACGAAGCGGCTATAGGCGGTGTCCTCCGTCGGGTCACCGGGAAAGCACCAGGAAATCGCCACCGACGCATCAAGGACGAACTCTGCCATCAATAGCGGTGCCCGTCATGCATAAGCTTCCGGGTAATCGGCTCACCGAGGCTAAGACCATGCGTCTTGCCAAATTCCTGCATGCGGCGGACAGCTTCGTACCGTGATGCTGTTGCTTGATTCTGTTCCACCCGGCTGCGAAGCGCTTCCAAACGGCTGCTGAGTGTTTTCACGGCCATTCCTACAATTTCGTCCGGGCGCTGGATGAGACCCGCCTGGATGGCCTGGTCGATTATCTGCGTTTCTTCCGGTTTAAGCTCAATGGTCATGGTAGCCCTATGTTCTTAGATTATGACTGCTAACCCTACTCCAACGCGTCCGCTATGTCCACATGAGGGCATGTGTTTTGTGGGCTTGCGGGAAATCCCCAGAAGATTCAACGCCTCGGTATGCCAGACGCCCGCGTGTAATTGCGTGTAATGGTGCGTGGAAAAGGTGGCAATTCTGGCATTCCTGGCAACGTAGAATCTACAACTTACGGGCAGCAAATACCCGCCGACGGAACGACCCCCACCTCCAGCACCATCGATGCCTTAAACACTGACCTGGGATCACTGTATTTGGTGGATAAACAGCCTCCTTTGAGTCTCTGCCCGTCACAGACTTCTCTCGCGAGAGCCGGGAGCGATTCTCATTGACAGCATTGGTGTGTGAGGCTAGTGTTAGGGGCCTGCAGGTGCATCTGAACAATCCTGAGCTTCAGGCCAAAATCGAGCAATGGGCGAGCGATACGGGCCGCCCGGCCGAAGAGTTGGTGGAAGACGTCATGGCCTTTTATTTCGACGAGATAGCGCAAGTTCGCAAGACCGTTGATAGTGGTTATGACGACCTCAAAAGCGGCAAGGTCAAGCTTATCCCTGCTGATAGAGCGCATGCGCGATTAATGGAAAGTATTGACGCCCGCCCCACTAAGACCTGAGGGATTATGACCTCCACCCAGAGGCTTATACCGACCTTGATGAACTTGCTGATTACATTGCGGAAGACAATCCCGATGCTGGCCAGCGCATTATCGATGGTATCTTTAACGCAATTTCCGAACTGGTGCTCTTTCCTCACCGCGGCCACCGGCGTCCCGATCTAACATCCCGTCCGTTACGATTCCTCCTCGTCTTCGACTATTTCATTGCTTACGCCCCGGACCAGCGACGCTTGTGGGTCGTCGCAGTTACTCATGGAAGCCGTAATCCACGCGTACTGGCAGCCGTTCTCAGGAGCCGGGAAGACTAAGAGACAAAGCTTGTTAGGCAGCAATATCGTCGACGAAGGCCGGCAGCCGCAAAGCCAAAACAGCAGCTAACAAGCTGATCGCGGCCGCGAACGACAACCAGATACCGGGCATGGCCCGGTTCCCGCTCACCTGAATCAAGTAAGTACAGATATACGGTGTAAATCCGCCGAAAACAGCAGTGGCGAGGCTATACGCGACAGAAAATCCAGACGCCCTCGTCGCCGGCATTGATTCGGTGAGATATACAACCATCGCACCGTTATAACTGGCGTAAAGAAACGACAGCCATAGTTCGACCGCAGCAGCCTGCCAAACGAGGGATTCGCGGTGAGGTAAAGCAATGCCGGATAGGCGCTAATCAAAGCGGGCGAAAACTCAGATTGCCGAGCTGATTGTTGCCGTCAGTTTCTTCAAAATAGTAACTTGAGCGAGAACTGAATCTGGCGTTCGGTGTTGGCGGTACTTGTCAGCACCCCGAAGTTTGAATTTCCTAACACGTCATTTGGTGTGCCAAAGACGACGGAATTGCTGATATTAAACGCATCCGCGCGGAACTCCAGGTTAGCTCGTTCTTTGATCGGAAAACGCCGGGTAAGAGAAAGGTCCAGATTCTTAAAGTAATTTGTCCTTAGACTATTTCGCCCCAAGTCGCCGTAAGTGGCCTGCGCCGGCACCGCGAACCCTGCCGGATTTAAATAGTTCGTGACGCCCTGGCCCTGCGCATAGGGATCCGACAATAACAAGTTTGCGCGTTCCACCGTGTTGCCGGTTCCCGCAGTGTCACCGTTACTCACTGTGACATCGAACGGCGTTCCGGAATGCAGACTAAGTATGCCACCGACCTGCCAGTTGCCAAGGATGTAATCCGCCACCCTGTTGTTGGTACTGAACGACTTGCCTCTGCCGACCGGAACATCGTAAACGAAGCTACCTGAAAAGATATGCGGCAAATCGAATCCCGACACGCTGCGATCTGTTTGCGTATTGTAAGGCTGTTGGATCTCGCAACCTTCCGAGCCGAAACTGCCTGAACAACCGAGGTCCATCGATTTCGAATATGTGTAGGAAACGATATAAGTAAGGCCATGCGTGGCGCGCTGCTGCAACCGGAATTGGAACGAGTTGTATTTGCTCTGGCCAACGCTCTTGTCGTAAAACGTGGGCGTGATGTACGGATAAGGACGCCGCGCCGATTCAGTAGCAACGGGTCCTGGCGTGGGAGCGGTGTTTCCCTGCGAGCCCTGGTTCAGCCGCAAATCATGCGAGCCGACATAGTTGAGAGATAGGACAGTGTTACTCCCCAACCCCTGCTCGACGCCAACGTTCCACTGGTCGGAATAAGGCATTTTGTAATCGCCTGGATCGACATACCAGTTAACAAAGCCCTTGCTAAGGAAGGGCGTGGCGGCCGGTAAGACTACGCCGCCCGAACCCTGGCTGAAAGGATCGCCAATCGTGGCTTGTGTGCCACCGGGATGGTTCAAGTTTTGAGCAATGAGCTGTCCGACGTCGGGCCATGTCCCTTCATAGTTCTGAGCCAGCTGAATGATGGAGTTCCAGTTGTCGTAGAAACGGCCGTAGCCCAAACGAACTGCGGTTTTGTCGGTCAAGCGGTAAGCTAAACCCGCGCGTGGCTGCCAATCGCCGTAATCGTTTGAGTAAATGGAATGGTTGCCGTGGGTGGTTACGGTGACGTTAGCCGGCAGCGTTCCACCCGGAATGCAGGGGAAGCCTTGAGTCGCGCTGCAGGCGCCCGGGAGATTGGCAAGAATGTAAGTGCCATTATTCAGATTGAGATCTCCCACGTAAGCGTCGGGAGCCGGCGGTTTGCCGTAAATCGGCCATAGAGTAACATCCCAGCGGATACCCAGATTCAGAGTGAGCCGGGAGTTGATCTTGATCTCATCTTGTAAGTACACGCCATTCACCCAGCCGCCATGTTCCTCTTCGAGTACGTTTCTCCGGTTCGCGCCATCGGGCAGGCCGAGTAGGAACGAGGCGAACGCATCCCCGGTACCGGTTGGGCTCAACGGGTTCTGGGTCGGAGTGGTGGCGAACGATTCGGAGGCGTTGTAAATGGGGGAAACCGTGTTGTTGGTGGCAAAGACCGCGCCCGTCTTGAGCGTGTGCCGGCCGATGATTTTTGTGAAGCTACCTCCAAACGTCCAGTTATCGGCGTAGCGGGTATTCTGAACGGACTGTTGCGCTCCGCCGAGATATCCGGAGACATTCATGCCGGGGACGAACGGGCCGATGCCGCCTTGAAAGTTACTTATCAAGTTCGACGAGACACCGGCCGTGATCAACTGATTGACAAAACCGGCGGGCGTGCCTGGGTCGTTGCTGCCGGTATCGGCGTCCCCTACGTTGCGTCCAAAGAACAAATCCACCACACTCGTGGGACTAAAGGTGTGTGTCTCATGCAAGGCCGCGTTCCAACCGTAGTTGTTCGCGAAAGTTGTGGCGCCGACGTAGTTGTTCGACCCGAGTTGCGGCTCATTGAAGTACGACACGCGTCCGAAGAGGCTGTCGTGTTCGCCAAAGACTTGATCCACTCGCAGCTGGTAGCTGTCCTGATTCAAATGGGTAGCCGCGCCATCGATGTAATTGTTGCCGCTGGCCACCGCGGGTCCGACTGGGAAGTTGGCCTTCGCGTAGAGCAGAGCGATAGGATTGAGCTGGCTGTTGGGAATTTGATTGTTCGCGAACGGGAGCCCAGTAGAAGGATTATAAATCTTATTGCTGATTCCGCTAAAGTCCCCGTTCAACTCCGCCTGCGTTGGAGCGAGGCCGGTGCTCTGCGATAACCGGCTGCGGCGGTAGCCCTCATAACCTCCGTAGAAAAAAGTACGATTCTTCCCGTTGTAGAGTTTGGGGATCCAAATAGGGCCGCCGCCCGCGATGCCGAACTGATTTTGGCGTAGAGGATTGCGCTGGGCGACAAAGAAATTCCGGGCATCGAACTTGTCGTTCCGCAAAAACTCCCAGAGCGTGGCGTGATAGGCATTCGTGCCGGACTTGGTGGCCACGTTCACAATGCCGCCCGGTGCCTGTCCAAATTCCGAAAGATCGTTGTGGGATTGAACCTTGAACTCCTGCACTACGTCGATGATAGGCGAGATGTTGTAGTTGCCGATGAACGATCCGAGATCGACGACGCCATCGATGAGGAACATGTTGCTGCGGTTGCGCTGGCCATTGAGAGCAGGGAAGGAGAAGGAGCCGATCGCATTACCGGCGAAGCCGCCGCCGCCGCCCGAGTTTTGCGCCACGCTGACAGGGCTCGCGCCCGGCGTTAGGGTAAGAAGTTGCGTAAAGTTGCGCCCATTCAGCGGCAGATCCTGTACCGCCTGTTGGTTGATCACCGTCCCGAGTTCCGCGGTCGACGCTTCGATCGCCACGGCGGCGGCTTCAACATTTATCGATTGCTGGGTAGACCCAACCGTGAGCGTGAAGTCGTATGTTGCCGTCTGATTCACACTCATGACGATCTGCTGTTGCGTAACCGACCCGAAGCCGGGCTTCACCACTTTCATCGAATACGACGCAGGCTGAACGTCGATGAAGACATAGTCGCCCGCCGAATTGCTGACGCTATTTCGCGAAACGGATGTCTCGTTGTTTGTCAGCGTGATGGTGGCGCTTTCGACTACTGCGCCGCTCGAATCCTTCACCGTGCCGTTGATGGCGGCGGAGGATTGCTGCGGGTAGGCGGCGCGTGGCACGAACAGCGCCGCTAAGGTCAACAGGAGAAGTGGAAATCTTCCGAAGAAGTAGTGTGGTGAAGAGAGTCGCAACATGGGCCCTTTCGCGGCAAGCGCCGCAACCGCCTGCAGAAAGCAAAAACGTTTACTTTTGCGGTAAAGTGCTGCGATGGTATCACAAGGATTCCCAGCGTGCAATACCTTTCCACTAGCAAAGTTGATACGGCTTTGGTGGGAGCAGGGGGCCCAACTTCTGATCGACCGCTTTATGGCGACGGCTTACGCCGCATCAGGCTGAGAATGTCCAATGCCCGGGCGATATCAGCATCGTCTGGCTTGAGCGATTGTGCCACCAGCAGATGCTCCTCGCCGTGCTTTACGTCGCCGCTCTTACACTCAATTAAGCCGAGATCCTTGAAAAGATCGGCACGAGACTGGCAACCTCCACATTCCTGGACAGCCTGCTGAAATTGTGAAACAGCTTCCTGATAGTCGCCGCGTTTGGCGGACGCCAGGGCAAAATTGCCGAGCGTGCCGGCCTGATCGGCGATCTGTTTTTCTTTTTGCGCTCGTTTGAAGCGTTCGGCATAAGCGCCCGCTTCACCTGCATCGGTCTTGGCCAGCGTTTTCCAGAGATTGTAAAGCGCCTCCGTCTGGCTGGGATCGGCGGCCACGGCTTTCTTCCAATAGCCAATCGCCTCGGAGACGCGTCCCAATTTCCGCAAATCCTGTCCGGCCAGAAAGTACGCATCGGCATTCGCAGGCTCGAGTTCAAGAAAGCGGGAAAAAGCGCTCAATGCATCTGCATAGTTTTGCAGCTTCGTGTTGGCCAGGCCGAGAAGGTAGAAAGGCGGTGCAAACTTAGGATTACGGCGACAGGCCAGCTGCAATTCTGGAATCGCATCTTCGTAACGATGCAGGTCGACGAGCAGCCGGCCAAGATTGTAGCGGGGCGCGGCGGCTTCAGGAGCCAGGTTTTTCGCCTCGGTGAATTGCGCCAGGGCCTGCTCCATTTGATAGCGATCCGCCAGGGCGATGCCGAGATTTAAATGAGCTTGCGATGAACTGCGTTCGAGCGCCACGGCTGTTTGAAAATCGTCAATAGCGGAATCGGATTTTCCAAGCCGCGTCTCGACCATTCCGAGTGCGTTAATGGCGGTGGTATTGGCAGGCGATAGCGACACGGCAGTTTGCAAGTGAGTCTTGGCTTCGGCCAGCCGGCCATCGCTCGCCAAAATCAAGCCCAGATTCAGAGCCGCTTCGGCTAACTTAGGATCGTTCGCAATTGCTCTTCGCAGCAGCTCTTCCGCTTCGTGCGTTCGTCCAGTCCTTCCGTAGAGCGTTCCTAAATTGCTTTGCGCTTCCGCCGATTGCGGGTCAATTGCTATTGCGCGTTTGAAGTGGTCCTCCGCGGCCGGCTGCTTTCGCTCAGCGGCATCGAGCAAGCCCAGCTGGTTGTACGCCATCGCCAGAGATGGATCGTACGCAACCGCTTTCTCCAACGCATTCCGCTGTTCCGCGTGCTGCCCTAATTCGCCCAGCGCGATCGAAAGATTAAACCAAGTCCTGCCGTTTTTGGGATCGAGACGCAGCGCATTACGATAACGCTCGGCGGCGGTTTTAGCGTCGCCTTGCCCCAGCAGTTGATTCGCATCATTCCCCGCGGCGGCGGCCAGATTTTCATCGGTAGATTGCTGCTTCTGCTGGCGGACCGCGCCCATTTCCCGGCTGGCCTCGTCGGATAGATGCAAGGCTTTGAGCGCATTGGCTAATTGGAAGTGCGCTTCCGAGGCCTCAGGGCGGAGTTGGACGGCTCGTCGCAAATAAGGCAGCGCTTCCTGGTGCTTGCCTTCTTTGGACAGCACAAATCCAAGGTCATAATTCGGGCCATATTCGTTCTTGCCGGTGACCGCAATCTTCAGTTCGCGTTCTGCCTCGGGATAGCGAGCCAGACCTCGATAGACGTTGCCTAGGAGATAATGACCTTCGTTATCGTGCGGCTGCCGGGCCACGTACTCCACAGCGACCGGAAGAGCGGCCTGGTAGTTGGCGATCGTTGCCAGGGCTTTCACTAAAGATAACCGTGCGTTGTCGTTGCCCGGCTCGAGCTGCAGCGTCGCGCTATATTCATCCGACGCTTCACGATACCGGTTGCTGTTCGCGTAAACGGTAGCCAGGTTGAAGTGAGCACTGGCCAGGTTCGGATTGGCTTGAGTCAGGTCGGAGAGGCTTTTGATGGCCTGCGCGGAATCTCCGTTCTTCGAGTAGGCCACCGCCAGTTCAATTTGCAGATCTGCGTCGGCAGGCGCAAGTTTACTCGCCGCCAGAAATTTTTCGATAGCAGCATGATAGCGGCGTTCGTCGGAATAGAGTTCACCCAGGCGTTCCAAAGCGTCGGGCGAATCGGGATTCACTTGCAAGGATTTGCTAAATTCGGCTTCTGCCTCATCTGGCCGTCCCTGAGCCTCCAGCGCGACGCCAAGCGCGTTGCGCGCCGTTGCCGAATCCGGTTTATAGTGCAGCGTCTGGCGAAACTCAGCGACGGCCTTTTCGGGCTGGTTATTGCTCATCAACGCCAGTCCGAAATTGAAATGCGCTTCCCAAGAAGCCGGGTTGAGTTTGACGGCGTGGGCAAAGGCGGGCAGTGCGCAATCGAGCCTCTTATTCTGCGCAAAATATGCGCCGAGCGCATTGTACGTATCCGCGCTCGGTGAATTCTTAAGCGCGCTGGCGAGGTTGGCTGGATTGAAACAGGCTTGCGGCGCGGCGTAGGAACTGGGTGGCGCGAATCCAGCTAGTAACAGGAATAGAACAAGCCATCCTGGAACCCGCTGCATCATTGGCTCACGCGCGCCAGCAAGTTTCGCATGAAGGCGTCTTCCGGGAACGCAGCAACATACTGTTCCATCAGCCGGCGCGCCTCGCTATAGGATTTCGAGTTGATGTACTGCAGGATGAGCGTCTTTTGCATCACAGCGTTGTACGGATCTCTTTCCACCCCGCGTTTCAAAAATTCTATAGCATCCTGAGTGCGGCCGAGTTTGGCCAGCGCTTGGCCCAATTCCAGGTAGATGGCGGGATTGCCGTCCGGGAGCGCTCGTCGCAAGTGCGCTACAGCTTCTTCCTCGCGGCCGTCTGCAAACGCTCTATTCCCGAGAGCGGCTTCCACCGTGGTGTTGTCCGGCTGCGTCCTGCCGAGTTCATCCAGCAAGCTCAAATAGCGGGGCTGATAACCGGCATTTTTCTGCGCAAGCTCTCGATAGCCCTGGAGCAATACAAGTTTGGAAAGCTGGACTTGCCTGTTGCCCGGCTGATTTGCCACAACGACTCCATCGATTTCGTTCTGGGCAACTGCAGGCGGCAACTCTCCCTCGCGCGCCGGGATGCGATGGTTGGTCAACGCGGAATGTGAAATTTGTGTAGCACTTCGTTTCGGCATATGACAGCCTGCGCAGTCGTTCGAAGGATTTTGCGCGAGGCGCACTTTGAGCGGCAGCGGACAGCTCTGCTCGTTATGGCAGGTCAGACATTTCGCGCGATAGTAAGCGGTGGCCTCAAGCAGGCGGGGCTGCTCGTGAGGATCGTGGCAGGTGAGGCAACTCAGCTTGCCTGCGCTTTCGCGGAAGCAGCGGCTGGCCTCCATGGCCGAGTGATGGTTCAGCAGATCGGCTTGTTTCTCCTCACTGGTTTGGGCCGGCTGTTTCAGAATCACAGCCGTATCGAAGAGCCAGTCGCCCGGGCGAAAATCCAGATACGTTTTGCCCGGCTGATTCACCCGAACATCGCCGCCCTGATGGCAATTGAGGCAGATGTTCTCAGCGAGTCGCGGCGTCAATTTCGCCGGATTCACAATTGTCCCGGCCCCCTGTCCGAGCGATTTCACATGCGCCGCTCCCGGTCCATGGCAGTTCTCACAACCGATCGCCAATTCCTGAAATGGCGGATTGGCGTACGCTCCGAACCCGTTGCGCACGGGGGCAGCACGGCCGGAATGACAATTGATGCACTCTTCCGGAACCATCCGATCAAAGCCGAGGTCGATGTGCTCATAGCCCGGAGAAAGATCCCACTTTTTCGCTCTCGCATAGTAAGAAAGAGGCGCCTGGAACAGATAATTTCCGCGGCGAATCAGAAATGTCAAACCGTTTTCTCCCGAGCCTACTGCGTAATCAAGCTGGTGCTCTACTGCAAACACGTTCGGCTCCGATTCCGTTTGCAGCCAGCCCGCTGCGTTGCGCAAGACCGTGAAACGCTTTGCACTGCCAGCCTGAGCGATCAACGCCTGAGCGGGCAGCGCATCCGGTTTCCAGTTGGCGGCCGGCGTCATGGAACGGCCCATGCTGGTTTTTTGGAACGAGTTATAGACAGCCGAGTGACAGCCGAAACAAGCCTTTGAGCCTACGTAGGAGACACCAGTTGCTTGCGCATTTGCCGGCGGAGCCGCCAGCGCGCAGAAAATCACAAGTGACTTCAATGCCGCCATGCAGCCAGCAGCTCCTTGGCCCAGCCCGCGGGTTTCTCAGCGTGACACGTGAGGCAGACATTGGGGCTCTCCTGCTGGCCAAAACGTTCCGTCAAATCGGCGGATGGCACTTCGATCTGGTGCGAGCGCGCTTGAAACAAGAGTGCGTTCACCACGCGCGGCATATGGCACGTCACGCACTGGCTAGCTTCGCTGCCAGCTGAATGGTGGCTGTGTTCCGCGACACGATTGCGGTAGTCCGAGTGGCAGGGCAAACACATCTCGTTCGGGTTGTCCCGGTATTTCAGGGACGTCTTGTTAGTGTCGAAATTGGCCAGGTGCGGCGAGTGACAGGTGGCACATTGAGCCGTCCCTCGCCGGTAACAAACCGAACGAGTGAACGCTTCAACAATAAAGGTGGTTTCGCGAAAACGCCCGTCTTTGTAGAAGGCCTTACGCGAAAAGGCATCGTACGGCCGCATCCAAGTCACCGCCACAAAGTTGCCCTTCGTCGAGTAGTTCATCTCGCCGCCCTCGCCCACTTCACGCACCGCGCTCTGCCGATGGCACTGTGCACACACGCGCACCGCATCCCGGTTACTTGCCTCTCGAAAATCGAAGGGCGGCTGCGTGGCATCCGTATGCGAGGTGTTGCCCTTCGTGACTTGCTTAACATGCCAGGCAGAGGGTCCATGACACATTTCACAATCGATCCCCGGTTGAAGATACGCTGCATGTTCCATCGAATTCGAAGCGGCCGCATCGACTTTCAATTGGCTGGTATGACAGATCGCGCAATTCTGCTGGTAATTCGTAGAGGATGAGAACTTCGGAAAATCTTGAATGACCGCGCGCTCGCTCCCGGGCGGATCGATCATCTTCCAATAATTAATCCATTTCTTCTGCCGCAGGTTGTACTCGATCGGAAGAACTTGCAGCCGCCCATCCGGCAATTTCGTCGCGTAACCTTGCTGCCACTTGGAACCGATCGTGAAATCAACGTAGTAGCGATTCCACTTCCCCAGCTTTGAAATTTCGAAGTACGGTCGCTCTTGTTGCTCCATACTTCGCCCCATGCGTATCATCGCTGGCCCGGCGTCCTCGCTGTATTTTGCGTTTGACGAGAAATCTCCCAACACATTTGACGCTTGATAAGGTCGCAGCATCCTCGCCATCCCGGTTTGTCTCCACGCCGTATATTCCTTCGCATGACAGCTCGTGCATGACTTAGGACCCGCATAACCAGCCGCCAGCACTTCCGGATAAGCCCGCGGTTGCGGGCCGTCCCGCAGCTTCGCGTCAATCTTTCTTCCAGGCAAGCTCTGCAGGAACGATTCGAACGGCGTCCCCGCGTTAGACCTCTCTCTGCACAAGATCAGCAAAATTCTTCTCGCCTTCTCTCCCAAACCTTGGTGGCTCTGAAACACAAAAGCCAGATCTGCCGCCGCAGGGTCTTTCTCGTTAAGCCGTATCTCGACTAATGCCCGCAGGTAAAAGACTTCCGCATCCTCCTGGTTCCACGCCGCAGCTCTGTTCAAATCATCGAGCGCCCGCTGCAGCGGGCCCGCAACGCCGGCCGCCCCCAGCCCGCGCGCCGCCTCCACCCGACCTCGAGCAAAATAAGCCGACGAGTTCAGTTGCGGCTTGAGAGTGTCCCATTCCTGTTGGGTCATGTCAGGCGGCCGCTCGATCTCGTCCAAATATTCCATCGCGTCATTCGCATCCTCTATCGCGCGATCGAACAAATTTCTCTGCGCTTCGAGATTCGCGAGCAATATGAGCAGGGACGGGTTCTCGGGAAGCAATCGCAGTGAGAAACGTCCATCGGTGAGTGCCTCGTCGTATTTCGCGAGGTCAATGGCGCTTCGGGCTGAGATGTCATAGGCCTGCGGAAGCAGCCAGGACTGCGGATAGGTGTTGACAAAACTTCTAGCGAGTTGGTAGCGCGTGGCAGGCTCGCCGGCGCGCAGAACTGTTGAGAAGGCCGCTGCTTCCTTCGGGTTCTCAATTTGCGAAAGGATCGTAAACTTCAGGTCATCGTTCTTCAGCAGGATCGTGTCGGCATCCTGTGCCAGCAGTCGACTGCTCAACAGAATGAGTCCGCACAGCACTAGTCTCTGAAAACTCATGGCGCCGGCTCACGCAGCACCAGCACCTGATCCGCTTGTACGTTGCTGAGCTCTTGAATAACACCGCTAGGCCAGCGAATTTCAAGCAATTTCGCCGCTTTATGATTCCCCAATCCGAAATGCACTCGCTTGTCACTGGCCGATAAATAACTTCCTGCGCTACTGACCAAGCCGTATTGCTCTTTGCCGTCGTCCGTTACGATCCGTAACTGCGCTCCGATGCCGTCGCGATTACTGCGAGTGCCAACCGCTTCGACCATCAGCCAGTGGTCGGAGCCGCCTTCCGATTCGAGCACCACCGCCGGTTCGTCATTGCAATTCAAAACCACGTCCACCTGCCCGTTATTACGCAGGTACCCCACCGCCGCGCCGCGCGCCGCGAGCGGCCGTGAAAAAATCGCGCCGCTCCGGCTCGAAACATCGACAAATGAAGGAGGCGCGTTCCGCAGCAGCATCGGTGGCTCAAGATATCGCACATCCGGCTGAGTCAGTTCGATGTTATCCATCACATGCCCTTGCGCGACAAAAAGATCTTTCCAACCGTCGTTGTCGGTATCGGTGAACTTCGCACCCCAGCCCGAATGCGCCACGCTCGCCGCGCCCAATCCCGCACGCCCCGAAACATACTCGAAATTGCCACGGTTGTTATGAAACAAAGCATACTTCTGCTTCGCCAGCGCATTCACAAACACGTCTGGCCAGCCGTCATTATCGTAATCCGCGAAATCCACGCCCATCCCCGCGAACGCATTTCCATCCTCATCGAAAGCAATCCCCGAAGCGACTCCTACCTCTTCGAACTTGCCATTCTTCAAGTTGTGAAACAGCTGCTGCGCCACGGAATCGTTGGCGACCAGGATATCGGGCCAGCCATCGCGATCGTAATCATTGAATGCCACACCGAGGCCTTTCCCCGGTGACTTGGCTATCCCGCTCTCCTCTGATACATCGCGAAAATGCCCGTGCCCGTCGTTGTGAAACAGCAGGTGGCTCGCGGGAGGAAATTGATCGGGATGGCAATACGCGCGAAATCCCGGTTTCGTCTGGCCGCAGAAGACATCTCGCGAAAAATCCCACGTCAGATAGCGGGAGACGAATAAATCAAGCAGTCCGTCGCGATCGTAGTCGACAAACATCGCGCCCGCCGACCAGCCTCCGCCTTCCACGCCCGCAAGTTTCGTTACGTCAGAGAACGTACCGTCTCCATTGTTGTGATAGAGAGTATTGTGTCCCACCCCGGTGACATAAAGATCGGCAAATCCGTCGTTATCGTAGTCACCGACCGCGACGCCCATCCCAAAGCCGTCGCCCTTCACGCCAGCCTTGTCCGTAACGTCCGTGAACGTACCGTCGCCGTTGTTGCGGAAAAGCCGGTTCCAGTATTTCGCATCGGACTTGACGGGAACATCCTTGCGAGACATCGGATCTTTCAGCTCCGCCCCATTTACAAAGAAGAGATCGAGCGATCCGTCATGGTTGTAGTCGAGCATCGCCACACCGCCAACCATCGCCTCTGGAAGATACTTGCGCGAAGTACGACTGGCATGATTTACGAAGTCAACTTTCGAACGCGCTGTTATATCGAAGAATTGAGGACCGGAAGAACCGGCCGCTAGAAAGCCGATGATAAGTAACATCATCGGCAGAGCCGCGACCGTGAGTGAGCGGTTAGCTATCCCAACCAACTTATCGCCATAAGCCCCTAGCAGCAAGACGCATATTCCCAGTGCGTAAACGAAAGCCCCTGCTCAGGTCAAAACGGGCTGCACAACTTTCCCCGCTACATCCGTCAACCGGAAATGCCGCCCTTGAAACTGATACGTTAACTTTGTATGATCAATCCCCAGGCAATGCAAAATAGTCGCCTGTAAGTCATGCACGTGCACCGGATCTTTGGTGATGTTATAGCCGTAATCATCGGTCTCGCCCAGCGTAATCCCCGGTTTCAAACCGCCGCCCGCCATCCAGACGGTGAAACACCGCCCATGATGATCGCGCCCATAATCAGTCGCCGTTAAACGACCCTGGCAATACACGGTTCGCCCAAATTCGCCGCCCCAGATCACGATCGTATCGTCCAGCAAGCCGCGTTGCTTTAAATCCTGAATCAATCCGGCCGATGCCTGATCCACGTCCTGGCAGCGCTTCGGCAGTTGCACCGGAAGATCGCCGTGGTGGTCCCAATCGCGATGATAGAGCTGAATGAATCGCACACCCCGCTCAGCCAGCCGCCGCGCCAGCAGGCAATTCGATGCGAAGGTTCCCGGCTTCTTCGCCTCTTCTCCATAGAGCTCAAAGGTGCTGGCCGGCTCGCGAGATAAATCCGTCAATTCCGGAACCGAACTCTGCATCCGGAACGCCATCTCGTACTGCGCAATGCGCGCATTGGTCTCCGGATCACCGAACTCGTCGTACTCCACCTTGTTCAATGCACCAAGCGTGTCCAGATACTGCCGCCGGTCTTGTTTTCCCATTCCCTGTGGGTCCGAGAGATACAACACCGGATCTCCGACAGATCGAAACTTCACGCCCTGATAGCGGCTCGGCAAAAACCCGTTACCCCACAGCCGGTCATACAGCGGCTGGCCTCCGGGCCCCGCGGACGAGATCATCACCACAAAAGCCGGCAGATCCTCTGTCTCGCAGCCAATGCCATAAGAAATCCACGACCCCATACTGGGCCGGCCGCCCAAACGAAACCCGGTCTGCGCCATCGTGACAGCCGGATCATGGTTAATCTCTTCCGTATTCACCGACTTGATGAAAGTCAATTGATCCGCGATCTTCGCCGTGTGTGGCAGCAGCTCGCTCACCCACGCGCCCGAGCTGCCGCGCTGCGCGAATGCGAACTTCGAAGGCACCACCGGGAAACTCGCTTGCGAAGCCGACATCCCGGTAAGTCTCTGCCCGCCACGAATCGATTCCGGCAAATCGGTCCCTTGAAAGTCTTTCAAGCGCGGTTTGTAATCGAACAGCTCCATCTGCGAAGGTCCGCCCGATTGAAACAAATAAATAACGCGCTTGGCCGTAGGCGCGAAATGCGGGAAGCCGGGCAACCCGCCGTGCGCTACCCGTGCAGTGGTGGCGGCGGCCACGTTCCGGTTTAACAGCCCTGCGATCGCCGCCAGCCCGACCCCGGTCGAGTTCACTCCAAAGAAACAGCGCCGGGTCATTTTCAGCCCCCGATCGTCATAGCGATGATCGTTACAGCAACCCATTCCTACTCCTTCGTCACCGTCGCATCCAGATTGAGCAGCAAGCTCGCGATGTTAGTGAACGCCGCCAGTTCACGAATGTCGAGATTGGCGCGCACTGGTGACGCGCCGGAACGCAGCAGCTGGTGCGCTGCCGTCGCGTCGTCTCTGTACCTCGCTTCCGTTTCCCGCAGCGACGCCAAAAGTATTTGCAATTCCTGCGGCCGCGGCGGCCTCACCAGCAGCAGTCTGTAGCCAAAGTCAATGCGCTGCTCGGGAGTAGCTCCGCCCTCCACCATCATGCGCTCCGCTAACTTGCGCGACGCTTCCAGAAACGCCACATCGTTCATCAAATCCAAGGCCTGCAACGGCGTGTTTGTGCGATTTTCGTAAACCGTGCAAACCTCACGGTTCGGCGCGTCGAAGTTCGCCATGAACGGTGGAGTCACGGTCCGCTTCCAATACGTGTACAGACTCCGCCGATACAGCCCTGCGCCCTGATCCTGCACATAGCCGCCGCCGCTGGCCAGTTCCTGCCACAACCCCGGCGGCTGATACGGCTTCACCGAAGGGCCGCCCACTTTTTCCTTCAGCAATCCCGAAACAGCTAAAGCCTGATCGCGAATCTCGTCCGGTCCCAAACGGTAACGCGGCCCGCGTGCCAGCAATCGATTGTCTGGATCTTTCTGCAACAGCTCCGGAGTGACTTTCGAAGCTTGCCTATAAGTCGCGCTCGTGACAATCAGCTTCTGCATCGCTTTCACGTTCCAGCCGCTATCCATGAACTCCACCGCCAGCCAGTCCAGCAACTCCGGATGCACCGGCCATTCTCCCTGCGAACCGAAATCGTCGACCGTCTTTACGATGCCGAAGCCGAAGTAAGACTGCCAGTAGCGATTCACCGTCACCCGGGCCGTCAGCGGATTCGCTCGATCGATAATCCACTTCGCCAGCCCAAGCCGGTTGTTCGGCCACTCGGGCCGAGGCTGTGGCAATATGGCCGGAATGCCCGGCGTCACTTCTTCACCATGGCTGTCGTACGCGCCGCGCTTTAGGACATATGATTCGCGCGCGTTCAGGTCATCCACCATCACCATGACGGTGGGCACGCTCTCCCAAAATCGCGCTCGGGCTTCCTTCGCTGAATCAAGCCTCGCTCCTGCCCGCCTGATCTTCTCCGGAGCCGCTTCAGCCAAAAAAGTCAACGCCACCTTTTGCACCTGGCCATTGCTGCGGCGCTCGGGTGGATTCGCGGCAATCTCGCTCACGGTCTCGCGGACCGAGATTGCCGCCGCTTCCTGAGCACTTAGTGCAACCTTGTAAACCCGTACATCCCCAATCGACCCGTCAAAACGCAAACCGGCCGCCGCACCGATGCGAAAGGGTACTTTCTCGTCCACATGAAACGGTTCATTCAACTGATCGAACAACACATTTGTCTGCTGCTCTACCCCGTTGACGTAAATGTGCACGCCCGCTGCTTTCCGCTTGCCATCGTAGGTTGCGGTCACCTGCTGCCATGCACCCAGCGGAATCGGCGTCTTGGTCTCCACCCGCAACGCCAGGTCTGTCCAGCGGTGAACAATATGCAAACGAACTTTGCCGTCAATCAGATAGAGCCCGTGGCCCGTTCCTTCGAAATAATCTTCCGCCTGTGAAAGGACCGCCCCCTTACCGCTCGCCGGTTGTATCCACGCGGAGAAAGTGAAGGGGTCCAGATACCCGAACCGCGCGATGTCGCGTTGCACTTCGATAAAGTGCTCGCCGTCAAACCGCCAGGCCGGACCTATCGGACTGCTCTCCGATGCCACATCCTTATTGCGGATCTGCGCGTCCGAGCGGAAGACCAATCCTCTCGTTACCGTCCAGTCCACCGGTTTTGCCTTGACCAAACCGTGTTCCCACTTCGTTTGCGCCTTTTGCAGCGCGGGCTGCAACGAACCACACCGCTTTTCTAGCGATGCAATTTCCGCGTCCATTTCGAGCAGCTTCTGCTTTTGCTCTGGTAGCGGCGCTTTGATGAACGGTTCCTCGTTGCCGTAGTTATACGCAAAACCTTTCTCATTCGGAATCCGGTTGAAATAGGCAAACAGTCGGTAAAAATCTCTCTGAAAAATCGGATCGTACTTATGGTCATGGCAACGCGCGCAGCCCATCGTCACTCCCATCCAGACGTTTGCCGTGGTCTGCGCACGGTCTGCCACATACTCCACCCGGTACTCTTCCGGAATGATGCCGCCCTCGCCGCTGGTGCGATGATTCCGGTTGAATCCTGTCGCGATCTGCTGGTCCAGCGTTGGATGCGGAAGCAGGTCACCCGCCAGCTGCTCCACTGTGAACTGGTCGTATGGCATGTTGCGCCGAAACGCTTCGATCACCCAGTTACGCCAGCGCCACATATCGCGCGGTCCATCCGTCTGATAGCCGTTTGTATCCCCGTAGCGCGCCGCTTCCATCCATCGATAGGCCATGTGCTCGGCATATTCCGGCGTCGCCAACAATTGATCGACGACCTTCTCGTACGCGCTAGCCGACGAATCCGCTACAAACGCGCTGACTTGCTCAGGCGTCGGCGGCAGTCCCGTAAGATCGAGACTCACGCGCCGGATCAGCGTGCGCTTATCCGTCTCCGGCGAAGGCCGCAATCCCTCGCGCTCGAACCGGCTCAAGATAAACGCGTCGATCGGATTGCGCACCCAGCCTTGTGTTTGCACCGCAGGCAGCGGCACCCGTTTCGGAGCGGCAAACGACCAGAACGGACTCCACTGGGCACCCTGCGCGATCCACTCCCGTATCGCCTGAATCTCCCGATCGCTCAAGCGGTCGCGGCCCATGTACGCCGGCGGCATGCGAAAGCTCTTATCCGTCGAACTGATGCGCCGGTACATCTCGCTTTTGTCCGGCTCTCCCGCCACAATCGCGTGCTTGCCCGCGCGCAGTTCAATCAGTGCGCCCGATTCAATATCGAATCGCAGTTTCGTCTTCCGGTTCGCTGCATCGGGGCCATGACAGGTGAAACATTTATCCGAAAGAATCGGCCGGATGTCCCGGTTGAATTCGATTTTCTGCTCTGGCGTCGCAGCTAGGCACACCAGCGCCATTGCCCCAAGACCAGGCAGAACGGCCAATCGCGACAAAGGAACCGGCACATGCACAGCAGCCTCCATTACACATCAAACAGATACTGGGGTGGGCGTTATTTTCAAGCCGGTCGCATAGCCGTCTAACCCGCGGCCGCGTTCGGTCGAAACAGTCAAATCCTTTCCGCTTTGCCGGAACTCGCTATCGTGATCCCTTCCCAGCACGCGAATCCTCGTGCCTTTTGGCACCCCCATATTCGGAATCGTGAGCGAATCGGACCCCGGCTTAGCCAGCACGTACGCGTACAGGCTGTTCCCTTTGCTCGTGAATCGGACATCCTCCCCGCTCGACGCCTTTACCCAGGGCCGACTGTCAAAGATTCCCTCGCCATTTGCCGCCAGCCACGCGCCGAGCTTGTTCAGCCGGTCCATCTGAATCTCAGAAATCGATCCATCCGGCCGCGGCCCAATATTCAAAAGCAAATTACCGTTCTTGCTGACGATATCCACCAACAGCCAGACCAATTTGTCAGCGGCGATCACCTGCTCGGGTCCCTCTGCCTGGTTGTACCCAAAGCTGTAACCGAGCCCCCGGCACGACTCCCATTTCTTCTCCGTGATCTTGTCGTACTTGGCGTATTCCGGAGTCGTAAAGTCACTAAACTGCACTCCGAACCGGTTATTGATTACGCCGCCCTGCACGGTGTTGTAGTAATGCGCAAACAGTTCCGGTATCTTACCCGCCTTCGGATAACTGATGTCGTTCCACATCACGGCCGGTTGATAGCGATTCGTCAACTCTGTCCAATGCGCATCCGCATAGCGCGCGTACTCCTCGCTTTGCGGAACCCTCGCCATAAGATCTGCCCTCGTCACAATCGGCGCCTCGGTGAAGGTCCAGTCGAGTCCGCCGGAGTAATACAACCCCATCTTCAATCCCGCCCCGCGCACCGCCGAAGTCAGCTCTCCTGCCAGATCGCGCGTTGCTGTAATCTGCGACGACTTCCGGTGCGGGTTTTCCACCGCGCTCGGCCATAAACGGAATCCATCATGATGCTTGGTAGTCAGCACCGCGTAACGAGCACCGGTTTTCTTGAACACTGTCGCCCACTTATCCGGATTCCATTGCGCTGTCTTTTGGTTGAAGATAGGAGCGAACTGATAATAGTCGAAGTCTTTGCCGTATGTTGCGATATGGTGTTCATAACCCGGTGATCCTTTAATGCGCAGCGTGTTTAGATACCATTCCGCATACGCATTGTCCGTGAACCATTTACTCGGGTCGACCTTGCCCAGTTCGCCCGACGTTGTGGCCCACGCCGGAACCGAATACAAACCCCAGTGAATGAATATGCCGAGCTTTGCGTTCCGATACCACTCGGGTACTTTGTGTTCCCCGATCGATTGCCAGTTCGGTTCGAAGGCCGGTGTCGCACCCAACCCGCGCGTCAGCGGTCGGAAAGCGTTCGCAGCTATTAAGCTCCGGGCAAACATTCTGCGGTTCATGATTCCTACTTTCCCCAAACACCCTTCAATTCGATAACTGTTACATCCGGGTCCGGCGCTTGGCCCGGCAATTGGATTGTCAGCCGTCCATCCTGCTGCTTAAACGTGAGCGGCTGCCCGGTCGCCAGCAGCGAGGCCGACGTGCATTTCGGCAAACTCTCCCCTGCTACTTCCAAGGTCGTACCCGGCCAGTCGAAAACATGAATAAAGACGTCCCGCCCCTTCGCCGTCGTGCGAAACTGCATTGCCCCTTGAACCGGTCCGTACGTCGTCCCGTAAATAGAGTCGCTGTTTCGATCCATCCATTTCCCGACGGCGCGCAGCCTTTCCTGGGACTCCGGCTGAATGGTTCCATCCGGCTCCGGCCCCACATTCAAAAGAAAGTTGCCGCCCCGGCTCGCCACTTCCACCAGCGTGCGGATCAGATGTGTCGCAGACTTGAAGTCACGGTCGTGTTTGTTGTACGCCCATGTCTGATTGATCGTCATGCACGTCTCCCACAACCTGAATTCCTCCGGTGTGGGCACATAATTCGGCTTGGTGCCTGTCTCGCGATTCGTAAAATCCAGAGTTCTGCCCTTCACCGGAATAGCTGTCGGCAGAAACTGCTCCGGAGTCTCGAAATCGCCTGGAATCCCGATGCGATTATTGATTAATACTTGCGATTGCAGAGCCAGAATCGCGCGGTGCATTCGCTCGCCGTCGAACTTTCGTTGATTGAAGAGCCCGTCAAACCAGATCACTGCGACGTTTCCGTAATTACTCAGTAACTCGCGCAGTTGTAATTCCATGTAATCTAAATACAGCGGCCACACCGAGCGAGTTGGCTCGCCATTCCAGTTTTCGCTCGCTGGCTTCGTCGTATCCCGAAATGCAGCGTGGTGCATATCGGGCGGAGAGTAATAAAATCCAATCGGCATGCCGGCGTCATGACATGCCCGCGCCAAAGCTCCAACAATATCTTTCTTGTATGGCGTGTTCGTGATTTTATAATCCGTGTACGCTGAATCGAACATGCAGAATCCGTCGTGGTGCTTGGTCGTGAACACTATGTATCTCTGGTGCGCTGCTTTCGCCAGGTCGACAAACGCATCGGGATCGAACTTCGTTGGATTGAACTTCTGCGGCAACGCTCGATACTCTTCTTCCGTGATCGGAAACTGCTTCGACGGTCGCATGATCGGCCACGAAGCTTCAACGCTCGCCACCGAGTAGGGCCCCCAGTGAATAAACATCCCGAACTTTGCTTCGCGATACCACGCCGTGCGATCTGTCTCCCCCAGCAGAACCGTCGACGCCAGCGGGCTCACGGCCAGCAACGCCAGTAAGTCTCTGCGGGATGGTGTGGAGGCGCTCATGTCAGGCTCAGTATATTCCCCGCAAAAGCGCCTGTAGCCTCGCTTCAGCTCTTCGGCGCAATCAACACCGTAGCCGCCGAAAGCAACACCAGTCCCGCCGCCATGCCATACTTCGCCACCACCGGCGAGCCCTTCCATTCCGCCGTCAACAGGCCCGCGCCCGTCGCAGTCATAATCATGAAGATCTGGAACAAAGCCCAACCCGCCGAAGTCCCCAATTCGCCCAAATACACGGAGCTCACGCCGTATATCGCAAAAGCCCCCATCCAGAGCGCGCCCATGGCGACGCCGCACCAAGCCTCTGAGCGCCAATCGCCGCGGAAACTCTTCCAGCTTTTGTTACGCCGCAACAGGAACACCGCGTAGCAAACGTTCGGCAGCAATCCGCCCAGCAGCGCTACCGGCCAGACCGCATATCCGTTCGTGTAACATCGTTTCTGTAATTTGACTCCGAGGCAATTCGGGAATGTTTTGTTGTGGGCCGTAGCGAAGGCGAGCGAAGCGAGCTGAAGCGGATAGCTAGAACAAAACGAAGGGGCTCTTGTTTTGGCGGGCCAAGTTTGATTTCCTTTTAAGAACGACCAAATTCATGACAAGGAGCAAACAATGGCCCACCAGGCTGACGATAACGTAATTGAGAATGTGGTTCAACTGCTTTGTGAAAGCGGGCTTTCCCACATGGCGGATGCGATGCGGCTGATGCTGAATGAGGCGATGCGCATCGAGCGTTCCCAGGCGCTCGATGCCGGCCCGTACCAACGGACCGAGAAGCGGCGCGGGTATGCCAACGGCTTCAAGCCGAAAACTCTCAGCACACGGGTAGGCGAACTCGCTTTGCAAGTGCCCCAGGTACGAGGCGAGATCGAGTTCTATCCGTCGGCTCTGGAGCGCGGCGTGCGGAGCGAGCGGGCACTGAAGTGCGCCATTGCCGAGATGTACGTTAAAGGCGTATCGACCCGGAAGGTCACGGCGGTGATGAGCGAGTTGTGCGGGTTGGAAGTGTCCAGCACGCAGGTGAGCCGGGCCACCCGGTTGCTCGATGAGGAGCTGAACGAGTGGCGCAACCGGCCGCTCGGGGAGGTGCCGTATGTGTTCCTGGATGCGCGCTATGAAAAGGTCCGGCACGGCGGTGCGGTAGTTTCTTGCGCTGTGCTGATGGCCTTTGGGGTCGATGAAAGCGGGCGTCGCACGGTATTGGGCGTGAGCGTGTCGTTGAGCGAAGCGGAGGTGCATTGGCGCGACTTTTTCGCCAGCTTGCAGGCGCGCGGATTGTCCGGTGTGCGTTTGCTGATCAGCGACGATCATGCCGGCCTGAAAGCGGCGCGGGAGGCCCGCTTTCCCGGCCTGCCTTGGCAACGCTGCCAGTTTCATCTCCAGCAGAATGCCGGTCACTATGTGCCTCGGCTCGAGATGCGCCGTGAAGTTGCCACCGATCTGCGGGCCATCTTCGAATCGACGGATCGGCTGGATGCGGAACGCCGTTTGCGCCAGACCGTGGACAAGTATGCGCAGCGCGCACCGAAACTGAGTGCCTGGTTGGAGGCTAACGTGGCCGACAGCTTCACTGTGTTTACTTTTCCGCCGACGCACCGTCGGCGCTTGCGTACTTCGAACTTGATGGAGCGAGTCAGCAAAGAACTGAAGCGCCGCACACGCGTGGCCACCTTGTTTCCGAACGAAGCCTCCCTGCTTCGTCTCGTCAGCGCGGTGCTCATGGAGATTAGTGAGGAATGGGAGACCGAGAAGACTTATTTGGGAATGAATAACTTGCACCCGTCCGAACAAGATTAACCGAATTTACAGAAAGGATGTTGCTTTATCGCATATCCTGCATACTCGGGCGAGCTACCCAGCCGCACAGCTTCATTCGCGATGCTCTCGCCAAAAGCAAATGCATAATTCAGCATCGGGGCCAGCAGACCGCATAAAACGGCGAGAGCAACAGCCGCACCGTACCGGCCGTGCTTTTCCCCATCAAATGCTATCGCGCCCTCCCGTTTACGTCCAGCCCAAGCCGCCACACCGATACCTGCAATCATCAACACCACTCCTACCCAAATAGGAGCGGCGCGAGAACTCAGCGCAATGTCGCGATGCTTCACAAACAATGGAATGAGCGTTCCCAAAAGCGCGCCAAGCCCCACTATGATTGAATAGCCCAGAGCCATTCCCAGTCGGGCCACCGAAAGCCCGAATAAGATCTGGGCCACACCCCATCCCGCTCCGAATAAGACAGGCGTCAGAAACGCCGCGGCCGGTAAGCTCGCATAAAGGGCGAACGGATTTCCGATCGTCACAAATGCCAGTGTCCAGGGCAGAATCAGCAGCGAGACAATGCTGAAAACCAACCACACACTTTCCCACGGCCACTTACGAGCAAATTTCATCGGCAGCATGCAATTGCCCGCCAGCAATCCCGCCGCCACGGTCAGCGCAAAGCCAATCCAAATCCGCGGTATCAAAAGCCGCTCTCGCCTTTCAAGTCACAGGAAAGACCCGGCTCCTGCGGCGTACGATACTTCCCATCTGAAACGTTCGCCGGATGCAGAAAATGCTCCCGCATATGCGGAATGTATTCCAGGAACAACGCTTCATGCCCCAGCGCCACATGATTGAACAGCACCAGGTGTTGATGTATCTGCCCCATGTCGCCCACATGAGGAACCACGGGCAAGCCATATTTCCGCGCCAGCAAACTGACCGCAAGAAATTCGGATACGCCCGCCAGCCGTGTGCAATCAGCTTGCACAAAGTGCATCGCCCCGCGCGCCATGAAGTTGCGAAACATCACCCGGTTTGGCACATGCTCACCGAGCGCCACACGCATCGGCGCGATCTTGCGCGCCAATTTCACGTGGCTTTCAATGTCATCGGGATGCGTTGGCTCTTCTACCCAATAGATCCCCAGGTCTCGCACTGCCTCGCATATCGTTTCCGCCTGCTTGAGCGTCCACTGCTGGTTGGCGTCCAGCATCAGCTTGCATTCAGGCCCCGCCACTTCCCGCAGCATCGCCGCGCGCCGCACATCCCGCGCCGGCGCCTCCGAACCCACCTTCAGCTTGAGTGCTCGAAACCCCCGGCCCAAAGCTTCTTTCGCGTTCTCTCGTAGCTGCGCATCGTCATATTGAAACCATCCGACAGAGGTGTCGTAACCCCTATACCCGCCCGCCAGAATCCTATTCCGCTCCGCCCTCGTCTTCTCTTCTCGCTCGAGCAGCGCTACCGCCTCGTCCAGCGTCAAATCCTCTTCCAGATAACTCAAATCCAGCAAATTCACCAGCTCGCGCGCCGAAAGACTCAGCAGCAATTTCCACAGCGGCACGCCTCGCGCCTTCGCCCACAAATCGAAACACGCGTTCGTCAGCGAAGCCACCGCCAGATGCACCGCTCCCTTATGTGGACCCAGCCAGCGCAGACACGGATCGTCCGCCAGCTTCCGGCTCAACACGCCAAAATCCGCCATCAACTCCTCAATGGGCAGCTTCGGCAGTCTCTCCGCATACGCTTCAATCAAGCGGCAAACAATTTCGTTCCCGGCGCCGAGCGTCAGCACTAATCCGGTCCCGGACAATCCGTCCGCTGTGTTTAACTTCGTCACTGCAAATGCATACTCTGAAACCCGGTGTACCGCGTCCGTACCCGCGCCGCCCTCGAGAGCAAACCGCCGGTCCTTCGCCTTCACGCCCGTCACCACAAACGATTTCATCGCCGGTAGCCCAACTCCGCTCCGCCGCTCACGGGTAAAATACAGCCCGTTAGAAAACGCGCCTTCTCCGATAGCAGAAACACCGCCGCATCGGCAATCACATCCGCCTCCGGGCAGTAGCCCAGCGCATGAATCTCGTTCAGATACGTGCGAATCGTCCCAGAATCCGGCTGTTCACTGCACCACTTCTCGAGCGCGGGAGTCCACACGCCCGCCGGACACACCGCATTAACTCGAATCCCAAACGGCGCATAATCCAAAGCCATCGATTTCGTGAGCGCAATCATCGCGCCCTTGGTCGCCGTGTATGCCGCGTGGATCGACTGTCCGATCAAACCCACCATGCTCGCCGTGTTCAAAATCGTGCCCCGTGTTTCTTTCAGTGCCGGGAGGGCGAATCGCGTCGTCCAATACATGCTTTTCAAATTCACGCTCATCAGCTCATCCCACTCCTGCTCGGTCGTTTCGTCTAGTGCCTTGGACGGGCTGGTGATTCCGGCGTTGTTATGTACTCCGTCCAGCCGGCCAAAGTGCGTCGCCGTCCTTCTGATCGCCGCCTCCACCGAACCGCCCTCGGCCACGTCGCAATGCAACGCAATACAGCTTTTACCAAGAGCCAGCGCTGCTTCTTCCGCGCTCTGTTTGTTGACGTCCGCAATTGCCACTCGCGCGCCTTCGGCCGCATACGCCTTCGCGCATTCCCGCCCAATTCCGCTCCCACCGCCGGTCAAGAAAACGACTTTGCCTTCAAGAAGCATGTTGGCTTCGAGTGTCCTCGTGCTCGCGGTGACGAGCGATCATCCGCTTCTCCATCTCCGTGAGCGCTGTCTCAATTCCGATCTCACCCGTCATCGCCTTCTGCACCGTCCGCCAGATAATTTCTTCCAGATCCGGGTAGTATGTGAGCCCAGGCGGAACCAGCAGATCGTTAGCAATCACCTGTTCCAGCAGCGCCCATCTTGGACTTCCTCGTCCCACCTGTTTCATGACAGAGCGCCTGACCGGCACGGAACCGCCCCGCGCCTCAATTAACTGTTGTCTGCTGGCCGTGAGAAAACGCAGTAAATTCCATGCAGCCGGCTCGCCGGCGCCGCGTTTTGTAAGCGCAAAAGTATGCGAGCCGCCATAGGCTTGGTGAATGCCTGGTGGTCCAGCAGGCATCTGCGCCACGTTGAACTTCCCGAACACTTCCGAATCCGGCGCTGCATATGCGCTGTAATAACCAGGCCAATCGCAGATCATAGCCGCGTGGCCCGACGCAAAACAGCGGTAGGCTTCGTCAAACTTCCAATCCACAACCGCTGCCGGCGCCGATCCCGATTGATAGAGCTCTCGGATGATTCCCAGCGCCCATCTGCCGCCTTCGTTGTTCAACTGTGGAATCTTGTCTTCCGGAAATAGCCGCGCTCCGCCCATCTCGGCCAGCTCGTAGAACATCCCGAACAGCCCGGAATCCATGCCCGTAAATACGAAGCCATAGCGTCCGTTTTTCGACAATGCGCGCGCTGTTTCCGTGAGTTCGTCCCAAGTCTGCGGAACCTTTTCCACCAGGTCAGTGCGGTAATGCAGCAGCTTCGCATCCAGGTTGCGCGGCACGCTGCAGATATGCCCATCTATCCTCGTCATTTCCACGAGCGTCGGATAGAAATCGTCCATTACCTCGTCGTCTAGAGTCGCGAGAAAACGCCGCTGTGAGGGCGCATACTTCGTGTGCGTGCTCACCAGGTGATACGGCACGTCCTCCAGTGAAGCTAAGTGCGCGTTCAACTCCGGATGCACGCCCCGAAATCCAATCTCCACCTGGATCCCGCTGGACCTTGTAAACTCCGGCAGCTCTTCATAGAGCCGTTCGTATATCGGTCCGGCAACTAACGCGACCCGTAGTGTACCCTTCTCCACTTTCATAGTTCGGCGACGCCTAGAAGATACTAACGAATTTTCGGGTGGCATACTCTAAAACAGTTTCAAGAGAGGGCTGACCCATCCGTTTTCTCGCCATCTTTTTGCTAGTCGCCGCCTCCGTTTGCCTGGGCGCAGAAGCCGGCGGCGCACACTTCCTTGGACCGGAACCCTGCGCGCTCTGTCATAAAGACATCGCCGCCAGGCAGGAGCGAACCGCCATGGCAAATACCTGGCAAGCGCCTTCTACATCGTGGCTTCCATCCTCGTTTAGCGCCACCGTTTCCGATGATCTCCCCTACCGGCTCGAACGCAAGGCCGGAACGTTCACTTACTCGGTCGACGGTCCCACTGGACTGAACCTCAAGTTGCCGGTTGATATTTTGTTGGGAGGACGGCGTCACGGACTGGGTTTCCTGGTCTCTGTCCAGCAAATCGACGGCCTCCGATTAGCCAGGCCCGCGCTGCTGCAGGCCCGTTATGCATGGAGTCCTGAGAAGAAAAAGCTTCTGGTCGCGCCGGGTTGCGTTCCGGCCACGCCGAAGTCATTGGAGCCGGCGCTTGGCCTTGTTTTGAGTCCCACGTTCGCATCACGATGCCTTGAGTGCCACGGGCAACCGAACTCTCTGGGTACCGGAAAAAGTGGTGGTGTCCATTGCGAGAGTTGTCACGGTCCCGGTTCCGCACATCTCACGGCCATCGCTCGAGGCCGGTCACAACAAGGCATTGTCAATCCAAAACGCCTATCCACGGAAGCTAGTATTGGCGTTTGCGCGCGTTGTCACGTTGGTCTGGCCCGCTTCTCCGATCCTTCTCCAGACGACTTGCTGATCGCGAACCAGGTCCGTGCCATCAAAAGTTCCGAATGTTTTGTGCAAAGCAGAGCCGCATTCTCCTGCACGACCTGCCACGATCCGCATGGCGACGCTGCGGCCGATACACAGCGATCCATGAACGCTTGCCTTAGTTGTCACGCACGCGGATCCATGTTGCGCGCCGCCATTTGTCCGGTGAACGCGACCGCAGATTGTATAACCTGCCACATGCCTGCCGTCGAGCGCGGTCCTCTGCGATTGGTGGATCACTTGATTCGCGTTCATCCGGAGCAATCAGTCAAAATGTCCAACCACTCTCCTGAATTAAGAACGCATGTGCAGCCAGTCAGCGAATACCTGCGCTTGATCTCTACCAACACCGCTGAAGCTGCCGTCAACGCGCGCCAGCGCCTGAGCAGCGGCGAATTCTTCTACCAAGTGGCGCGTGACACGTCAGTCGATCGTACCGCTGCAATTGGCGGTTTCCTGGGACGTCGGGCACTCGCAGAGCTGAGCGGAGAACTCACAAGTCAGGCGTCTCGCCTGGCGTATGGCGAGACAAGCCCCGTCTTCGAAAACGGCAGCTACTGGATCATTCTGGAGCGTTTACCGCGTGATTTCCGTTGGGATGCTGAGCAACTACAGCAACAGGCCGAGGACTTGGCGTTACATGGCGACGCGGCAGGCGCCATTGAGCAAGCGCAAAAAGCCCTGATGATCTACCCGCAGTTTCTCCGAGCCATCAACTTCATCGGAGTGACCTTTGCACAGAGTGGCAATCCACGCAAAGCGGCGGAGGTGCTCGCCACCGCCGAGCATCTTTATCGGGACAATGCGAAAACCGAATTCGCCCTGGCTTCGGTGCTTCACCTGACGGGCGACAGCGCGGGAACGAGCAAAGCGTACCGGCGCGTGATCCAGTTGGAAGGCGACTTCACTGCCGCGTATACGAGCCTCGGTATGATTTCGTATTCTTCAGGTGACTGGCAGAGCGCCATCAAGCTTTTCCGCCAGGGACTCGCCATCGACCCGCTGTCAGCGGAACTCTATTACGATCTGGGGCTGGCTCTTAAGCAAAACGGCGATACAGCTTCAAGTTATGACGCTACGGCCCTCGCGCGAAAACTAAACCCGGCATTTGTTGAGCCAGAAGCGACCACACGTTAGGACAGCTTCATCAGTCCAATGCACTGATCGCGGAGACGATGCGCGAGCTGTAGAAAAGCTGCTTGGTATGAGTATCGGTATCGGTGAGAAAACCGTTGTGTTCGAGCAGCCCGAGAATGTGGTCGACTCTCTGGTGACCCCAGAACGCCGGGGCAAACGTCGAGCAAACCCGATACATCGCATTAAAGCGATCGTCATTTTGCGCAACCAGTATGGAAGTCAAACGGCCACCCGGACGCAGCACACGCCGCAGTTCCAGAAGCGTTGCGGGCACGTCTTTCTCGGGTAGCAGCTCAAATAAGTAACAGCAGACGACCGTATCGAAGTGCCCGGTAGGGAAGGGCAAAAACCGGACATCGGCTGCCTGGCACTGGACGGATGCTTCTGGAAATTCGCGGCTGGCACGCTCCTGGGATAGCGCGGCCATTTTGGGAGAAAGGTCCACGCCGACGGTCTGTCCGCGGCGGTTGTCTTTCACCAAACGCTTCAGCATTTCGCCGGAACCAATCGCGACTTCGAGTACCCGGGATCCATTTTCCACGGAAGAAGCATTCAATGCGATGGCATGTGCTTTCGCATGAAACAGCATGGTAGGGAGCGCATAAAAAGGAGAGATGGCGTCATAGAGCCGGCGCGTGAGCACAGAAGCTCCGCTGAAATTCTCGTTGGTAAGCGATGCGGTATTGTTAGCGACTTCGATCATGTGGTCTCTTGGGCAGACTTTATCAACTCTACAACCTTGCGTTGACAGGACTCCCTGAAGAAGCGCTGTGGAGGCCCGGCGCAGCAGCAGAGTCGGCTACTATGACGTTCATAATGCGCAACTATGGCTTATTCGCGGCGCTGCTGTTAACGCAAATTTGCAGCGCGCGGGCGCCAGAACCCGACGGTGCTGGCATCGAACCGGGAGTTCTACCGATGCAATGGGCAGCCAGTGGGCCGAAGTGTATGGAAGTACCGGACTGGCAAGTCCACGAGTACAACAAAGACTTCTATATCGTCCGGCAATCGGGGTGTTTAGATTACGAAAAACCGTTTCTGTATTTGCTTTTTGGCAAAGAGCGTGCGCTGCTGGTGGATACGGGCTCGCGAAATTTTCCGGCGGCTGCAATGGTGCAGAATGTTGTTGGCAAGTGGCTCGAGCGCGAGCATCGCCAGCAGATTGAGCTCGATGTCGTCCATTCCCATGCGCATTCCGATCACACCTGGGGCGATGACCAGCTGAGGAATTTGAACAGTTCGTCCATCCAAATTCGCTTTGTTCCGGCAACGATCGCCGATACGAAAAGCTTTTATGGGATATCGGACTGGCCGGGGCAAACGGGCAGCGTAGACTTGGGGGGCCGAATTCTCGATGCGATTGCCATTCCCGGTCACAGCCCGGTCAGCATTGCGCTCTACGACCGCCGCACTGCAGTGCTTCTGGCCGGCGACAGTTTGTATCCAGGCCGGCTGTATGTGCATGATTGGGACGACTTCTTACAGAGCACCCACCGTTTGGTGGAGTTTACGAAAGGCAAGCTGGTCGCCCATATACTTGGTTGTCACGTAGAGCAAACCACGACTGCCTTTCTCGATTATCCGATTGGAACGATTTATCAACCTCACGAACATGCGATGGCTCTGTCTCACGGGGATCTGCTGGAATTAGATTCGGCGCTCAAGGAGTTGAGCGGCCCGAAGCGTGTGGCCTTTCGCGATTTTTCCATCTGGCCAGTGCCGGCCGATTCACAACTTCACGGAAATGCGAGGGATAAATTCGAGAGCCGGGAAAAGGAACAGATGCAACACAAGTGGGACCAGAATCTAGCGCACTGAAGTAAGGGCCCCACTATTGTAAACGATTGACACTACCTCTACCCTGGGTTAACATCTAAAACACATCTTTAAACATTTGGTTTCGAGACTCCTTGCCGAGTTTCTCTTTCCCATGCCGGAATGACAGTTCGCGCCTCTGGCGGTGCGATCCACGTTGTCTTCGATTTGCCAAGAGCATCTTAAGGGGTCGTCGCATGGGCAAGACTCGGGCCAAAGCGCTCGCATTTTCTTTTTCGTTTTTTACAACAGCACTAATGATGAGCGCGCAGGGAACCGCCTCTCTGCGCGGGACGATTACGGATCCCCAAAAGGGCGCCATTCCCAGCGCCAGTGTCTTGCTGCTGCAGCAAGACAAAGGAATTACGCGCTCGGTGATCAGCCAGAAGAATGGCGAGTACCAGTTTGTGCAGATCCCGCCCGGCGCTTACACCATGACAATTACCGCGGTTGGTTTTGCCGCGACGAAGGAAGAGAACATTCAGCTGTTGGTGGATACGCCGGCGACAGTGGACGTGAGTCTGGAAGTTGCCTCGAATAAATCGACCGTAGACGTCGTTGAAAATGTGGCAGAACTCAACACGACGAACGCCACCGTTGGCAATGCCTTCCAGCTCAAACAAGTGCAGGAGCTTCCCTTGCAGACGCGCAACGTAGTAGAGCTACTCAGTTTGCAGCCCGGCGTGACCCAAACCGGCGAGACCATGGGAGCGCGGCGGGACCAGAACAACATCACCCTCGACGGCGTCGATAGCAACGACAATCAGAATGCGCTTTCGGGGCTGAACGGCACCACCCAAAACACAGGCTTTAACTCGGCCCTTCCGGTGCCGCTCGATTCCGTGATGGAATTTCGTGTGACAGTGGCCGGACAGGATTCGACAGAAGGCAGGTCTTCAGGAGGCCAGGTGTCGCTGGTAACGCGCAGCGGGACAAATGCCCTACATGGTTCGGCCTACGAGTACAACCGCAACACGGCATTTACGGCAAATTCATGGTTTAACAATCGCGATGGCATCAGCCGCCCGCAGTTGGTGCGGAATCAGTTCGGAGCGTCACTGGGTGGTCCCGTCAAGAAGGACCGTCTCTTTTACTTTTTGAATTACGAGCGTCGTATCGATTCGAGCGGCACATCGGTCGAGCGGGCAGTTCCCACGGAATCTCTAAAACAGGGATTGATCAACGTCGGTATAGGAGACGGATCAACCAGTCGCACTCTGTCGGCCGCCGACATCGCGGCGATCGATCCGCAAGGCAAAGGCGTAAATCCGAGCATGCTGCCGATCCTGAATGCTTTTCCCGCCGGCAACGATCCGACCTACGGAGCAGACGGCGGTCTTAACTTCACCGGCTACCGGTTCAATGCGCCGAATAAATTGGACAACCGGGTCTACGTCGGCCGCGTGGATTACATCCTGGATGAGCAGGCGAAACATACCCTTTCCTTTCGCGGAACACTCTCCAACGAGCAACAGACGCTGATACCGGCTCAATTTCCGGGCCAGGCGGATGCCTCTGCTTTGTTTGCCGATAACCGCGGATTCAGCGTTCGCTACACGGCCGCGATCACCCCGACCCTGGTGAATGTCGCCACGGTTGGTCTCACCAGGGTCG
The DNA here is from genome assembly GCA_965277435.1 of Bryobacteraceae bacterium. Taxonomy (GTDB): domain Bacteria; phylum Acidobacteriota; class Terriglobia; order Bryobacterales; family Bryobacteraceae; genus Bog-105. Next base: position 2,753,218 of record OZ255821.1, read on the forward strand.
GCTACTCGAATTCGGGGACGCAAGGAAACGCCTTTAATCTAGGCGGTCTCGATACTTATCAGAACTTCAGCGCCCGTCCTTTCCTACGCATCAATCCGACGCTCAATGCGGCCGACGACCTGACCTGGACCAAAAGTACACACACGGTTGCGGCAGGCTTCAATTTCCGGAATATCGACAACCGGTTGTCATCGTACTCGAATTCGTATCCTTCCTACAGTTTCAGTCAGGGCATCCTGGTCGGACTCGGGGCCGACATCAACGATGCGACCGCCAATTATCTGGGCGGCGCGACACTGGCAAACAGGACCGCCAACACGGATGCGTTCGGTGACTTACTCGGCCTGGTGGATAGCTCGAGCGTAACTTACCACTACAACAAAACTGGCGGAACCATTCCGCTGGGGCAGCCTACCGCCTACGACTTTATTACTCGCAACTACGAAGGCTACGTACAAGACACCTGGAAGGCGACGAAGAAGCTGACATTGACGTTTGGTTTGCGGTATCAATACGACACGCCGCCTTATGAAGAGGGCGGTTTACAGGTGGGTTCGACGCCGGGTATTGACCAGTATTTCGCGAATCGAGTCGGCGCCGCGACCAGTGGCACTCCGGCCAATCAGCTGCCCAATAGTGACCGCTTGACGTACAACTTGAATGGTCCGGCCAATGGAAAGAGTAGCTGGTACAAGCCCGATAAGAACAACTTCGCGCCACGTCTTGCCATCGCTTTTGCCGTCACGCCGAAGACGGTAATTCGGGCGGGAGCGGCCATGGTGTACGACCAGTACGGAAATGATCTCGTGTCGAACATATCTTCGCTTGGTTCGGCGGGACTTGCCACCAGCCTGGGATTCGATCAATCGTATAACTTCACAAATTCGCCCCGCTATAACGGTACCTTCCCGGCGCTGACACCGGCGCCAGCTGGAGGATTTCCATTCACGCCGCCGGATATTGCTTCGATCTCCGGAACGCAATACGGCATCAATCCGAATCTGGTAGCGCCCTACTCATACGTTCTCAATTTCAATGTTACGCACGACTTTGGCAAAGGTTACTCACTGGACATGGGATACGTGGGACGGCTGGCGCGGAAACTACTGGCTCAACAGGATATGTTCTCGCCGCTGATCTATTTCAAAGACCCTAAGAGCGGCCAAAATTGGGTGCAAGCCGATACAGGATATCGTGTGGCATATGCCAACGGAAATGGGCTCACCCCGGCGCAGGCACAGGCCAACCCCGGTAGCGTCCCCACCAGCCCTTTTGTAGAAAATCAATTTCCGGGCCTGAAGGACTACTATTTTCCGGGGAGTGCGTCAGCGAATTACTTTTATGGCATTTACGGTGTCTATGGCGGCAGCGATCTGGACAACCTGCACTCGCTCGACCGGTTGAATGCGCCCAACTGTATCTCGGTAAGCGGATGTTACACCTTCTTTGCCCCGCAGGGCAGCGCGGATCCCACCTGGACGAATGCCGCCGATGCGGATTATCACGCTCTCGCTGTGACCTTCAGGCATGCCTTGAGTAACGGGTTTTCATTCGATCTGAATTACACGTGGTCGCACTCGATTGATAACGTCTCTTCCCCCACCGACAACTCCGGACAGTTCGGCGGCGACATTCAGAACGCCTTCATGCCGGGGCAGTCGCGGGCCAGTTCCGATTTCGACATCCGGCATCAGTTCAATGCGAACGTACTGTATGCGTTGCCTTTAGGAAAGGGACAGCGGTTTCTCGATACCGGGCACACCTGGCTGAATGAGATCGTAGGCGGCTGGCAAATCGCCTCACTCGTACGTGCACAGACGGGCCTGCCCACTTACATCTCTGGGAATCAAGTGTTCCCCACGAATTACTGGAACAGTTCCATCGCCTTTCCTAATGGGCCTTCGCCGAAAACTGGCGTCTTCACGGACAACAATGGGAATCCCAGCTTGTTCCAATCGCTCAGCGCCATCAATTCCTACCAGGATGCCTATCCTGGGCAGTCGGGTATGCGCGATATCGTGCGACTGCCGGGACAGAAGAATGTAGACATCGCGATCATGAAGAATTTTCAACTGCCCTGGGAGGGCCATTCGCTGCAATTCCGGGCGGAAGCTTTCAACGTATTTAACTTCGTCAACTTCACTTATGGCGCGCTGAATACGAGTTCATCGAATCAATATTCGACCGGCATCACTAACCTCGCACTAACCAGTCCAACTACATTTGGCGAGTTTACGGCGACCACCGACCCGCGGGTATTACAATTGTCGTTGCGCTATAACTTCTGATCTACGGCTTGGCTGTAATTGCTAAAAGCTTCTTGGGATCGAGCTTCCACTCGGTCCCGAACTTGTAATTCGACAGCCACACAGCCCCTCTACCTGCGCGGATGGCATCGCCGCCTTCTCCCACAAATTGCTGAGTGACTTTGTTTGACGCCGGATCAATCCGCGAAATCGGAAAACCGAAGGAAGTGGCCCAAACCGATCCCTCTCCTGCGGAGATGTCGCCGCCGGGGCCGGGGATGCCGATGGGAATGGTCGCTTCCACTTGACTGGTTTGGGGCGAGATGCGAGTGATGGAGCCATCGCCCTGGTTGAGAGTCCAAACCGCGCCTTCGCCAGATGTGAGGAATCTCGGTTCCGGTCCGACCGGTATCGTCGTTACCACTTTGTTCGTCGCCGGGTCCACCCGAACCACGGTATTTTGTTTCGTACACGACACCCAAACAGACTCAAACCCGAAAGCCGCGTTGTAACAGCCCTCCGGAAGCTGAATGGTTGCGATCACCTTATTGGTTGTAGGGTCGAACCGAGCGAGCGTGCTGGTTTTGTCCGTCAGGAGCCACACGCTGCCGGCGCCGGTGGTCAACCCACCCTCTGAATCCGCGATGCCCGTGGCAATCGACTTGCTAATTTGGCCCGTCTCCAGATCGACGCGAGCCATTGTCCGATCTCCGCAATTGGGGACCCACAGGCTGCCGAAACCAACGGCTAAGCCGGAACAAGGTTTATGGAATCCGGTGATGACTTGGGAAATTCTATTTGTACGCGGGTCGATCCTGGTGACATTGTTCTTGGGACTATTGGAAACCCAAACGTTGTCTCCGACGGCAATCCAATCGGGTGAACCGGGAACGTCGAATTTCGCTTCCGGCGTTGCCTTCGAAAGCGGGAATTTTACGTGCGAATCGCTAACGCCGGGTTTCGGTGGAAGTGGATGATGCTGCTGTTGTGCGAAAACAAGGCTGCTGAGCAAAACAGCGGCGGTTATAACGCGTCGGGTAATCATGGGAAGTTAGGCCAGTATAGACGCTGAAAGAACTTTCAGCTATTTGTTTCTTCTATCTGCCGCATCAGTGATTTTCGAGGCTCAACGTGATACGTTAACTAGAAGCACCAGGGAGCGCCGTCCCCGTCTACGACGTTTAATCCTTGCTAAAAGACACCCCGTTGGTGATCCTGAGCTCCCACATTCAAGGATCAACGCATGAGAAAGCGAATACCGGGCGTATTCCTGACAGCCACTGTGGCTGCCATCGCTCTACACGTATTTGCACACGCGCAAACGGCCAACGCACCTGCAGCCTCTGCGTCTACCGCACCGAGCGGCTATTTTGAATCCAAAATCCAGCCGATTTTCCAGAAAAGCTGCTACGCCTGCCACGCTACAGCAGCTATGTCCGGGTTGCGTGTGGATTCCATGGCGGGCCTGCTCAAAGGTGGCAATTCGGGACCGGCCATCGTGCCTGGCAACCCCGACAAAAGCCTGCTGATTGTCGCGGTACGGCAAACCGATAACGATCTCAAGATGCCGAAGGGCGGGAAACTCGCTCCTGCGGAAGTCGCCGCGCTCGAGGAGTGGGTGAAGATGGGCGCTCCTGGCCCAGGTGCCAGCGCGGCCGCCGTTGTTACCGGAAAAGGCGCAGTGAGTACCGCGTCCCCTGCAGCCGATTATTTCGAAACGCGCGTCCGTCCGATTTTCGCGAATAACTGCTATGGGTGCCATACCGCGGCGGCCACCTCCGGCCTGCGGGTCGATTCGCTGGCATCCTTACTCAAGGGCGGTAACTCGGGTCCGGCGATTGTGCCTGGCGATCCAGAGAAGAGTCTTCTCATTCAGGCGGTAGCGCAAACGGGCGAACTCAAAATGCCCAAAGGTGGGCATTTGAAGCCGGAAGAAATAGCAGTGCTGAAGGACTGGGTGAAGATGGGCGCTCCCTGGCCTAACTCGACCGCTTCCGCTGCGGCCATTCCGGCCGGTCCAAGAGTAACCGCCGAACAGAAGAAATTCTGGTCGTTTCAGCCGGTTCATCACCTCGCGATTCCGGCAGTTACGGACAGGAAATGGGCTACTACCGACTTAGACAAATTCGTTCTGGCGAAGTTAGAGAAAGACGGGTTGCAGCCTGTTCCTTTCACAGACAAACGAACGTTGATTCGGCGGGCTACCTATGATCTGACAGGTTTGCCGCCCACCGCTGAAGAGGTTGATGGGTTCGAGAAGGATCGCTCGGCACAGGCCTACGAACACCTGCTGGACCGGTTACTGGCCTCGCCGCGTTATGGAGAACGCTGGGGGCGTCACTGGCTAGATGTAGTGCGCTATGGCGAAGACGACGTGCGCGGGCTAGATCCTATGGGCCGTGGCTATATGCCTTGGAATGGCGCCTACATTTACCGGGATTGGGTAATCCAGGCATTTAACCAGGACATGCCTTACAGCACGTTTGTGCGCGCGCAGCTGGCCGGGGACTTACTGCCCGCAAAAGATCGCGATAAGTTACTCGCCGGAACGGCCATGTTAGGACAGGGACCGTGGATCTGGGACCAGGCGGAGCCGGTTCAAGGCAGAGCCGACGAGCGGAACGAGCGTGTCGACATGGTGACGCGCGGGCTGTTAGGGCTCACGGTGGCTTGCGCCCGCTGTCACAACCACAAATACGATCCCATCATGCAGAAGGATTACTACGCGTTGATCGGTGTCTTCGCCAGCACGACTTACAACGAGTATCCGGTCAGTTCAAAGGCCACAGTCCTTGCCTGGCAGCGGAAGCAAGACGAGGCCACTGCGCTGCAGAAGGAGCTGAGGGAGTTTTCGCAAAACGAAGCCGAGCAATTGGCCGAGATCCAGGCACACCAGACTTCCAAGTACATGGTGGCGGCGTGGCGCATAAGTGGCGAGCCGAAGATGCCGCTGGACGTGGTTGCCTCCAAGGATAAGTGCGATCCCGAGATGCTGGAGCGCTGGGTAAAGTACCTGTCGACGCCGAAGAAGCAATACCTGTACTTAAAAGACTGGCAGGCCATGGTGACAGCCGGCGGCAGCGAAGATGAAGCAAAAACGCTTGGCGACAGTTATCAAAAGCTCGTCTTGAGCGTGATGCTCGATGCCAGGAAAATCAAAAAAGAAAACGAAATCATCAAGGCGAAGGCGAACGTTCCGGAACGGCTGGAACGCGACGCGAAACCAAACGAATTTGAGACCGACGACCAGTTTTGCCCGGGCTGCAACCTGGAGTTGAAGACGCTGCCGGCCGACAACGCGAAATTGTGGGTCGATTTATTCCTGCGTTCGCTCGATTCGCCGGACGATGAGAGAGCTAAACCGGGTTTGTTTGTGTTTCGCGGCTGGGCGTTAAACCGGCGTTTGAGTCCGGAGTGGCAGGAGCACATGGATGCCCTGAACAAGCAGATTGAAGAATTAGAGAAAGCCAGCAAAGATGCCAGCTTCCCCTTCATGCATGGCGTGGCGGACAAGCCAAAGCCGGTGAATGTGGCGGTGAATCTGCGCGGCAATCCGCACAATCTGGGCGACGAAGTGCCGCGTCATTTTCCCGAGGTGTTGTCCCCAGGCGATCCGAAGCCGTTCTCGCAAGGGAGCGGCCGGTTGGAACTGGCGAACGATGTGGTGGGAAGCGGTTTAGCGGCACGTGTTTTTGTGAACCGCGTTTGGAAGTGGCACTTCTCTACGGGAATCGTGAACACACCGGATAACTTCGGGAAAGCGGGCGATCCGCCGAGTAATCCCGAATTGCTGGAATATCTGGCTGACTATTTTGTGCAAAACGGCATGTCGTTGAAGAAGTTACAAAAACAGATCATGCTGTCGTCGGTTTACCGGCTGTCGAGTGAAGATTTGAAGGCGAACGATGAGAAAGATCCGGCTAATCGTTTGTACTGGCGCTTTAACCGGCAGCGGCTGGATGCTGAGGAGATTCGGGATTCCGTGTTGTTTGCGGCCGGGTCACTTGATCTGAAAAAGGTCGGCGGACCATCCGCCGATTTCGGCGATGACAACACCCGCCGCACGGTCTACTGCAAGATCAGCCGTTTCCGCATGAACAACTTTCTGCAGGTTTTCGATTTCCCCAATCCGTCCTTTACCGCCGAGCAGCGCTTCAGTACGATCGTTCCACTGCAGCGGCTTTACTTCATGAACAGCAATTTTGTCTACAAGCAGGCGGACGAAGTGGCTGAACATGTCTTTAAAGCCGGCGACGACGAAGCTCGTATCCGGCAGGCTTACCGGCTGTTGTATGGCCGGACGCCGACACCGAAGGAAGAAGCGCTGGGCATGAACTTCCTGCACAGCACGCCTGATTTGAAGGGCGAGACAATTACCGGGCAGCCGACAACCGCCTGGAAGGAGTACGCGCGAGTGCTCCTGAGTGCCAACGAATTTGAGTTCGTGAACTAAAAGATAGCGAGAGAGAAAGCAGCTATGAGAAGACATCCTAATCCTGGCCAGCCGTTTTCGAGGCGGGAGGCGCTGTGCCGGATGGGCGGCGGCTTCGGCATGTTGAGTTTTGCCAGCCTGGCCGGATCGATGGCCAAGGCGGCCAGTACGGGCGGACCCTCGCCCTGGCTGATCGATAAGCCGGGTTTCAAGCCGAAAGCAAAGCGAGTCATTTTTCTGTTCATGAACGGCGGCTTATCGCAGGTCGATAGTTTCGATCCGAAACCGGCGCTGACTAAGTACGACGGCCAGCCGATGCCCGGAGGCGTCCTCGCGCACGAGCGAAAAGTCGGAAACTTGATGAGGTCTCCGTTCACGTTCGAAAAGTACGGACATAACGGCACTGAAGTAAGCGAGCTGTTTCCCCATCTCGGCTCCGTCGTAGATGACCTTTGCATCGTGCGCTCGGTGTACACCGATATCCCAAATCATGAGCCCGCTCTGATCATGATGAACACCGGGGCGAACGTAACCGGGCGTCCGTCGATGGGCTCGTGGCTCACGTATGGCTTGGGCACAGATAACCAGAACTTGCCCGGTTTTGTTGTGTTATGCCCGGAAGTCCCGACCACCGTTGGGCCGCCACTCTGGAGTTCTGGATTTCTACCGCCGGTTCACCAGGGCACTTACATCTCCGATAACAACAAAGAACGCAAATTTGATGCGGAGAAGCTGATTCCGAATATTCAGAATAAGAAGTTCGATATGCAGCGGCAGCGCAAAGAACTCGATCTGTTGTCGCAGCTCGATCATCTGCAGATGCAGGGCGATCAGGACGATCCGCAACTAGAGGCCACCCTGCAATCGATGGAGACGGCGTATCACATGCAGACGGAAGCGCCGGATGTCTTCAACGTGAGTAAGGAAAGCGAGGCAGTGCAGAAGCTTTACGGCGAGGGCAGTACCGCGCGCGGCTGTCTGATGGCAGCACGCCTGGTCGAACGCGGTGTGCGTATGGTGCAGGTCTATTATGCGAAGGGCGATCCTTGGGATCACCATTTCGACATTCAATTGCACCGCAAGAACGCGCACGATTCCGATCAACCGTTTGCGGCCCTGGTCAAAGATTTGAAGTCACGTGGCTTGTTGGACGAAACGCTGATCGTTTGCGGCTCTGAATTCGGCCGCACGCCGGTAGTTGAAACCGGCAGCGGATTTAATGGTGGACAGACCCACGCCGGCCGCGACCATAACCCGCACGGCTTCTCCATCTGGATGGCCGGCGGCGGCGTGAAACCCGGAATGGTTTACGGCGCAACCGACGATTTCGGCTGGAAAGCAATCGACAAGCCGGTCCACGTACACGATATTCATGCCACGATTTTGCACCTGCTCGGCATCAATCACCTGAAATTGACGTATCGGTATAGCGGCCGCGATTTCCGGCTAACCGATGTATCCGGCAATGTAATTACCGATCTAATCGCTTAAACTGCCCGTGATCAAGCGCGTTCTGTGTTGTTTCAGTCTGGCCACCCTGCTTCTGGCGGAAACGCCTTCCAAGCTGAACATATATTCCTTCAATCTGCCTGATATTAAGGGCAAAATGGTTTCGTTCGAGCAATTCAAGGGGAAAGCACTTCTGATTGTGAACGTGGCGAGTAACTCGAGTTATACGCCGCAGTACCAAGGTCTGGAAACTCTCTATGGACAATACAAGGCGGCCGGCCTGGTTGTTCTCGCTTTTCCTTCGAATGATTTTGGCGCGGAAGAACCGGATTCAGAGCCGAAGATTGAAGCGTTCTGCCAGGAACAGTATCATGTTACCTTTCCGCTCTTCTCGAAGGTGGCCACGCGAGGCGATGACGTTACTCCGCTGTTCCATTATCTAACCAAAGAGGCTAACCCCAAGCTGAAGGGCGATGTCCATTGGAATTTCTCGAAGTTTGTGATTGATCGCAAAGGCAAGCTAACGGCGCGTTTCGAGGCCGATGTAGAGCCCGATGATCCTGATTTGCTCGTAGCAGTAGAAGCCGCGCTCTCCGGCAAGCAGGGCGCCGAGCCAAAGCCTCAGCCCGATTCTCCCACCGATGCCAGACGACGTCCCACCCGCGCTGAAGAATAAACCGGCGCTGCGTGTTATGACAAGATGGACCTGGAAAAGTCCGCCATCCATTCATGTCTCTGTCGAATGCAAGATCGTCTGTTCGCTCCGATAACGCGCCTGACGCGATCCCTGCGCATCAAATTCCACAGGCCGTAGAAGAAGAATTAAGGGGTACGTCCTTCATAGACGTACACACCCACTTATTCATGCCTTCTCTCGGGAAGCTTGGACTTTGGGGCATCGATGAGCTACTCACATATCACTATCTGGAAGCCGAGTTGTTCCGGTTTTCACCTGTTAAGCCAGATGAGTATTGGGCGCTTTCGAAACGAAGCCAGGCAGACTTGATTTGGCGCACGCTGTTCGTGGAGAACACACCCATTTCCGAAGCCACCCGCGGAGTGCTGTCCGTGATGAGCGCGTTTTCCCTAGACACCAGCGCCAATGATCTCTCGGCAGCTCGTGGCTTCTTCGAGCAACAGGATTCGGAAGCTCATATTCGCAAAGTGTTCAGCCTCGCTGGAATTAGTGAGGTTGCTATGACTAACGACCCGCTCGATCCGGCAGAAAGCAGCCTTTGGGAAGCTGGCGCTGCTGCTGATCCACAGTTTCATGCAGTTCTGCGGCTGGATCGGATTCTGAATAAGTGGGAGCAGCACTGGGAGGTTTTGAGTCAGAAAGGCTACCGGGTGGCCCAGCAGCTCGGTGATGAAACCGTGCTAGAGGTCCGGCGATTTCTGGCTGATTGTTGCGGCCGCATGCGTCCCGTCTACATGGCCTGCTCACTGCCGGATAAGTTCGCTTATCCGGAAAACAGCACTCGCAGCCGTTTACTGCAGGAAGCAGTAGTTCCGGCGTGCCGCGAGTTTGACATTCCCCTTTCTTTGATGATCGGCGTGCGTTACCAAGTCAATCCGGCGATTCGCCTGGCAGGTGACGCGGCAGGCCATGCCGATCTTCGCGCCCTCGAACACCTCTGCCGCGAATTTCCGGACAATCGCTTTCTCGTTAGCGTGCTCAGCCGTGAGAATCAGCATGAACTTTGCGTGTACGCTCGGAAGTTCAGCAATCTGTTGCCATTTGGCTGCTGGTGGTTCTTGAATAATCCTTCCATAGTCGAGGAAGTCATTCGCGAGAGAATCGAGATGCTGGGCACCAGTTTCATTCCGCAGCACTCCGACGCCCGCGTTCTCGAACAGGTGATCTATAAGTGGAGAAACACGCGACGCACCATGACACCTATTCTTGCCAACACTTATGAGTTATTAGCTCAGGATGGCCGGCCCGTGACCCGGGTGAACATCAAACATGATATTAACCAGCTGTTCCGCTCGAATTTCGAACGCTGGGTAAGGCTGCCTGTTTCTCATGAGCGCCATCGCACCGTCTGAGTTTGCAGGGCCGTCGAAGTCCGGGACAATCCGCTATTTCCGCTGGTACATCTGCGGACTGCTGCTTTACGCGACCACAGTAAATTACGTCGATCGCGCGGTGCTTGGCATTCTCGAGCCGACGATTGCGCGCGATCTGCACTGGAACAACACCGAATACGGGACGATCAGCGCCGTCTTTCAAATTGGCTACGCGATCATGATGCCGTTAGCCGGCCGGTTAATCGACTGGCTGGGGCTGCGGCTCGGGTACTCGTTGTCGACGCTTCTCTGGAGCGTGTCATCGATCAGTCACGCCTTCGCGCGCACAGGAACCGAGTTCGCGTTGGCACGCCTCGGCCTCGGGCTGGGAGAAGCCGCCAATTTTCCAGCTTGCATCAAAGCTGTCGCCGACTGGTTTCCGCGGCGCGAGCGTGCTTTGGCAACGGGCATATTCAATGGTGGATCGAACCTCGGCGCGGTAATCGCACCGCTCACGGTTCCTATTGTTACCGCGCATTTTGGCTGGCGTGCCGCATTCGTTTTTACGGGATCGCTCAGCTTGTCATGGGTGATCTTGTGGTCCCTGATTTACCGGGAGCCGGAAGCTCATCCGAAACTCTCGAGCGAAGAGTTGGCGCTCATTCGCTCCGATCGGGAAGAGACATTCGTTCAATCGGTTCCGTACCGCGAGTTGCTCGACAAGCGCGCCGCCTGGGCGTTCTTCATTGGCAAACTTTTCACCGATCCTGTGTGGTGGTTTTATTTGTTCTGGCTGCCGGGATTTCTCAACCAGAAATATCATCTCGATTTAACCCATATCGGCGCGCCTCTGATTGCCGTGTATGCCGTGTCGGCGATTGGCTCCATCGCGGGAGGCTGGCTCTCTTCCTTCCTGTTGTCGCGAGGCTGGGCAGTCGCGACGGCCCGCAAAACCACCATGCTGGTATGCGCGTTGTGTGTCACGGCTGTGGTTTTCGTTCCTTCGGCCGCAGGCGATCTCTGGCTGACAGTTAGTTTGATCGCCATCGCTGCTGCTGCTCATCAGGGCTGGTCGGCCAATCTATTTACGCTGGCTTCCGATTATTTTCCTCGTGCGGCAGTGAGTTCAGTGGTTGGTTTGGGAGGCTTTGCAGGAGCCTTGGGAGGGGCGTTCGTGCAGCGCGGCATCGGCAAATGGCTGGATGCTTCCGGCAACGCTTATGGACCGTTGTTTATTATTGCGGGTACGATCTATTTATTTGCTTTGCTGATCATCCAGGTTTTATTGCCCAGGTTTCAAGGCTCAACGCAGCAAGTCACTGAAGAAGGTTAACCCGCGAATTCCGCCAGTTCTTCCATTGGATTCTCGAAGGCTGCTGACTCCAACTGATGCGTAATGCGCTCGAGTTCATCCTGCTTCACTGAACCGTCAGGCCGGCGGACGTAATCGGGAATGCTGAGATCTAGCGCGATATGGGAACAATCCCGTTGCGCGTTCTTGGCAAGCAGAATCACACGGCTTCCTAAGAACACTGCTTCCGCAAGATTGTGAGTAACAAACACGACTGTGGTGCGGCTCTCCTGCCAGATAGAACGGATGAGGCGCTGCATGCCGGTGCGAGTCGCAGGATCGAGCGCACTAAATGATTCGTCCATCAGAAGAATGCGCGGATGCATGATGAGCGATTGCGCGATCGCCACCCGTTGTTGCATGCCGCCCGACAATTGATCTGGATACTTGTCTACATCACGCTCCTGTAAGCCGACCCTACCGAGTGTCTCAAGCGCATCGGCGTAAGTCTCGCGGCGCTGCTTCCACCAGGAGGGCGTGAGTAGTTTAGGCAGGGAGAGACCTTCCGAGACCGGTCCGAACGAGACGTTCTGGATCACGGTTTTGTCGGGAAAGAGCGAATACTTCTGCGGCACGTAACCGCGTTCCCGGCACGGATGGGAGATGGTTTGGCCGTCAACGACGACACGGCCCTGGCTGGCTTTTTCCGACCCGAGTAACAGACGCAACAGGGTGGATTTGCCGCAGCCGGTTTGCCCGATTATGGAGATAAACTCGCCTTCGCGAATCTCGAGATTCAGTTCGGAGAAGACGGTATGAGCAGATCCGCTCTTCAATCGATACTGCACGCCGATATTCTCAAATGCGATGAATGACATCCCGTTAAATCTCCCGGAACCAGGGATTTGTCACGCGAATTGCCAGGCGCAGCGCGAAATCGGTCAGAAAGAGCAGCAAAGCAGTCCACAAGACGTAAGGAATAATGACGTCCATGCCCATATGCCGCTGCATGAGCGCAATGCGATACGCCAAGCCATCTTGCGAAGCAATCATTTCACCTGCAAAGAGAAACAACACGATTGCTTTCAGGTTGAGCCGGATGCTGTTTAACACGCGCGGCCAGATCTGCGGCAGAATCACACGGTAGGCAACGCCCAGGTCGCCCGCGCCCAGCGTGAAGCCTCGTACGATCTGCTCGGGCGGGACTGATTTGGTCAAGTTAAGCGAATCCATGATGATGGTGGGCGCTACCCCGATCACAATCAGCATGATTTTCGCAAACTCGCCGATTCCAAACGCAATAAAGAGAATGGGCAAGATCGAGAGCGCGACGATCTTGTCGAAGAAAACCACAAAGCGTCCGAAGAAACAGTTGATCCAGGGGAACGCACCCATTTGCAGCCCCAGGAAAACTGCGGGCAGCATGAGAGCCAGGCTGATAAGAAATCGCTTCCCACTGGCGGCGGTGTCTTTCCATAACATGCTCCGAGTAACTTGCTGCCAGATAGAGGGATGCTCGCCTAAGTCGCTGGTGTCGTCCTCTTCGGCCGGAGTAAGTGCCGCATGGACAAAGCCGGCCGATAGTTGCTTTACAGTGGGAACAATTCGATCTTCGGGATTTTCCCGATGCCGCGTATGCGCCGTTCGCAAGTAGAAAATCGAAGCCAGAATGAAAAGCGTCCAGGAGAGCGTCCAGACCATTCCGCGATTCGGTAATGAAAAAATGCGCAGCACTTAGAGCTTTCCTCCAGCTGCCTGCTCCATGTAAGTTGCATCGAATCGCAAGCGAATGTGGTCCTTTTTGCCTTGCACGCTGCCGTCCGAAAATTGCAGCGCTACATCGTCCACCGACTTAGTCCCGCTGCCCAGTAGTCCGTGCGTGAAGCAGAATTGCTGGACCAGTTTCATTGTCTCTTTCAAGCCTGCTGACGTGGCCATGGTTGCCGCTTCGGAAGGCTTATACATCATGTGAGTGGTGCCGAGCTGTTCTTTGTATGACGGCAGAGTGTCTTCCGATACGGCGGCAATCGAGGTCAGCACCTTTTCGTTTCCACTGCTCATCTGGGCGAGCATCTCGTACCAGGCGCCGGTAATCGCTTTGGCGAATTTCTTGCCGCTGCCGTCCGGGCGGTTCAGCACTTCCGTGCGCACCACCAGCAGATCGAGAATCTCGCCGGGGATCTTAGACGAATCAAAGAGCGTGCTGACACCCTTCATCTTTTGCACTTGCGAAACCAGCGGTTTCCAGGTGACGACAGCCGATTGTGAGGTGTCGTTCATGAACGCCGCCACGATGCTTCCGTCCGATGTGTTTACTAACTTGAGCTTACGTAACTGATCGCTCTGATTGTTGACGACGTAAGCGCGCTCCAGCAGATATTGCGACACGGTTTTTTCGACCAGCAGGACATTCTTGCCGGCCAGGCTTTTCAGAGTATTTCCGCCGCGCGCCATCACTGCGTCGTTGCCGTTCGAATAGTCGCCGATGAGGATGGCGGTCGTATCAATACCGGAAGCGGCAGGCAAGTCAAGCGCCTCCATGTTGGTCATGGTGCAGGCGTCTATATTTTTCGACGTAAACGCATCGATCGAAGGCGCGTAGTCGAAGCGCTGCGTCTTGATCGCGACCCCGTATTTGTCGCCCCATTTGCGCAGCAATCCGGCTTTGGCCATGTACTGATAAGGATCCCAGCCCACATAGATCGACCAACCCACGGTAAATGTAGGCTTTTGCGCCCATGCGACAGGGTGGACAACAACGAACGCGGTGACGAGGAGAAAAAGGAATTTAGCCACGCAAATTTCGGTCCGCAGCGTTGCGGCGGGAGGGCATACGTGGCCTCACAAGACCTCCAATTATAACAAACGGTTTAGCTGTTAAGCAGGGTGGGACGAAAACCTTTGTGGAGGCAGGAAAAGAGGACCGCTGTGCTGACGGTGATGGGGTCGGCGGTCAGGGTGTCGGCCAAAAGGGGCTGACTTCCGTTACTGAACTGCCAGGCGAGTTCTTTTTCAGGATCGAAGATCCAGCAATACTTGACTCCCCAGACGTGATATTGTCGGCACTTCTCGAACAATTTTTCTTTTGTATCGTGTTCGGACAAAACCTCGATACAGAGGTGGGGAGGATGGGTTGCGCATACGTCGCCTTCGACCTCCTCGCGAAGCGCAACTACTTCATCCGGCAGATTCCATTTGTCTTCCCGAAGCCGGGAGCGTACTTCGGCGGCCGATACATAATCCGGAAAGAACTTCAGGATCAATGCACCAATCCAGTTACAGAGCGAACCGTGTTTCCAATTGGGCATAGGTTTTTCTGTTACGACACCGGCGTCGTACTCAAAGCGTTCGAAGCGAGGGGACGTCAGATATTCCTCAAGACTGACGAGCTGGTTCGTTGCTGCCATAGACCTAATTCAATGTAACAACTTTTGCAGATTGCTTGTTTGGCGTCTTCGAGTCTGTCACTATCTGTTTATGCGCATGCGATCGGCCTGGGACCAGACCCGTAAGATTTCCTTGCGCGTTCTCCTCCGCCTAACCGCCATGGATGTTTGCTGCGGGCCTCCCTGCGCCGCGCTGTAAATCCATCGCCAAAGTCTCTTAGGCTGGCTTTGATGATAGCCGGCGTGTCTTTGCAAAGGAAAATATGTCAGGGAACCAAACATCTTGGACGGATTCCGTGCGCGGCGGCGACGCCTGGTCGCATGTTCTGAAACGCGGCAGTGCCTTGCGCATCACCGACGTCGCCGGTGGCGCGAACGTTGGCGCGTTGTTCTTTAATGCAGAGTTACCGTCAGAACGCTACAACATGCCGGACACTTTGAAGGCGCAACACACCGCCCACCTGACAAAAGGGTTTGTTTTGTATTCCGACATGGGCCGCATCCTCTGCTCGACAACCGCTGACACGGTTGGCTGGCACGATCCACTGTGCGGGCACTTAACAACCCAAGCCACGACAGCTAAGTACGGCGAACGCCGTTATCAACTGGCCCGCAACGACTTCCACCGCAATGCGCGCGATAACTTTCTCATCGAGCTGGAGAAGTTCGGTCTTACTCTCCGTGACTTACCGGCCAACGTTAACTTCTTCAGCAAAGTCGTGGTCGAAGAAAACGGCTCCTTGCGCTATGTGCCGCATCATTCTCAGCCTGGGCAGTTTGTCGAGCTACGCGCGGAGATGAATGTACTGGTTGTGCTGGATACCTGCCAGCATCCGCTCGATCCTGATCCTAACTATCATCCACGCCCGATTGAGCTATCGGTCACTCCGGTGGCCCCGCCCGGCGAGGACGATTATTGCCGCCGCTTCCGGCCGGAAAACGAGCGCGGTTTTCAAAACACGGAACGGTATTTCCTGTAGGTAATCATGAGCAATCAAACAGCAACGCCGAGTGCCCTCGATCCGCGAAGGGCTACTTACACGGAAGTCGTGGAAGCAGGTGAGCCGTGGCTGCACCCGCTCACTGCCGGACAGACATTTCGTATCGAAGATCTGGAGGGCAACCAAGCTGTCGACACTTTCTTCTATAATGCCGATAACATCGAAGAGCGGTACAGCGCCACCGACACCATCCTGGCTCAGCAAAACATCTATCTCACAACCGGCAGTGTTCTGCGCTCGAATCTGATGCGTCCGATGTTGACGATCACCGCCGATACATGCGGCCGTCACGATACTTTAGGAGGCGCATGTTCCCTCGAAAGTAACACCGTTCGCTATGCGCTCGACAAACGCTACATGCACGCCTGCCGCCAAAGTTTTCTGCGCGCGATCGTTCATTCAAATTACGGTTTGACCAAGCGCGACATCGGCAGCAACATCAATTTCTTTATGAACGTGCCGGTAACGCCGGACGGTCAGCTTACTTTTGCCGATGGTATCTCGGAAGCGGGCAAGTACGTGGAGATGCGTGCCGAGATGAATCTCCTGGTATTGATCAGCAACTGCCCCCAGCTGAACAATCCTTGCAATGCTTATAACCCGACTCCGGTCCGCCTGCTGATTTGGGACAAGGAGCAATAGCAATTGTTCCAGCGAGTTCTGATCGCTAATCGCGGAGCGATCGCCTGCCGCATCATTCGGACCCTGCGGAAACTGGGCATCGAATCAGTCGCCATTTACTCGGAAGCAGACGCCGGCTCCCTGCATGTCCGCCAGGCCGATGTGGCAGTATGTGTGGGTCCCGCCCCCGCAGCTGAAAGTTATCTGCATGTCGATCGTATTCTCAAAGCCGCTCGCGACACAGGTGCCGAAGCCGTCCACCCGGGCTACGGCTTCTTGAGTGAGAATGCCCTGTTTGCCGAAGCGTGTGAATCATTCGGGCTTGTGTTTCTGGGGCCTACGCCTGCACAAATCCGCGCCTTCGGCCTAAAGAATACGGCCCGGGAACTGGCCATTGAGAACAATGTGCCCGTTCTGCCCGGCACAGGTCTACTACTCGACATAGCGAGCGCTGCTGAACAGGCGGCGAGCATAGGCTATCCGATCATGCTCAAGAGCGCTGGCGGAGGCGGTGGCATCGGGATGCGCCGCTGCTACTCGGAACCGGAACTGCTGGAAGGTTTTGCCGCGGTGTCAAGGCTGAGCGAGACGCATTTCAAAGGTTCTGGGATCTTTCTCGAGAAGTTCATTGCCAAGGCGCGTCACATCGAAGTGCAGGTGTTCGGCGATGGGCGTGGAAAAGTCGTCGCTCTCGGTGAGCGCGATTGCTCCGTCCAGCGCCGCAACCAAAAAGTCGTGGAAGAAACTCCCGCGCCGAGCATTTCGACGGAAGTGCGCGAAGAGCTTCACCGCGTTGCTGCAGCGCTCATGCAATCGGTGAACTACCGCTCGGCTGGAACAGTCGAGTTTCTCTATGATGCCCAAGCCGATCGTTTTTATTTTCTGGAAGTCAACTCGCGGCTGCAAGTCGAGCATGGCGTAACGGAAGAAGTATGGGGCGTCGACCTGGTCGAGTGGATGGTGCGGCTGGGCTGCGGCGATTTGCCGTCCCTTGCCGGAATGCGGTTCGCCCCGGCAGGCGTTTCCATCCAGGTTCGGCTTTACGCCGAAAATCCACTGGAAGATTTCGGACCATCCAGTGGCCGCGTGACGGAGTTCGTTGCGCCTCCCAACACCCGCTGCGATACCTGGATTGAGACCGGGTCGGAAGTCAGTCCGTTTTACGACCCGCTATTAGCCAAAGTAATCATAAAAGGCGACTCGCGCCCAGAGGCCGTCATCGCGATGCAGCGCGCCTTGGCCGAAACTCGCATTAGCGGCTTTGAAACTAATATCGAGTTTCTGCGTACCATCCTTCGCGATCCTTCGTTCTTAGCAGGTAATGTCTCGACGGCTTTTCTAGGTGAGATGAAGTATTCACCGAACAAAGTCAAAGTGCTCGAACCGGGCGTGATCACAACCGTACAGCAGTACCCTGGCCGTCTAGGGTACTGGGCGGTTGGCGTTCCACCCTCTGGTCCGATGGACCCGCTTTCCATGCGGCTGGTGAACGAGTTGCTAGGAAACGAGGAGAGCGCGCCCTCGCTCGAATGCACGCTTTCAGGTCCCACTCTGCAATTCTTTTCTGCAACACGCATTGCCATCGGTGGCGCTGACATGCTGCCGTCGCTGAATGGCAGCCAGATACCGCTCTGGACTCCGATTGAAATTGCACCCGGCGACATTCTGCAGCTCGGGAGCCTGCAGGATGCCGGAGCGCGCGCTTACATCGCGGTAGACGGCGGTTTCCAGGTGCCAGAGTATTTAGGCACCGCCACCACGTTCACGCTGGGCAACTTTGGCGGCCATGCCGGAAGGGCCCTTCGCGCGGGCGATACTCTTACGCTGCCGGAGAAAGCGCTGAATCAGCTATCCGCTACTCCTCCTCACGTCAATCACCCGCCTGCGCTTACACACGACTGGAAAATTGGTGTGCTCTATGGTCCGCATGGCGCGCCTGATTTCCTGACGAGCGAGTATCTCGATACCTTCTTTGCTACAGCGTGGCGAGTCCACCACAACAGCAGCCGCACCGGCGTGCGTTTGATCGGTCCCAAACCGCAGTGGGCACGCGAAGACGGCGGCGACGCCGGACTCCACCCCTCCAACATTCACGACAATGCCTATGCCGTCGGAGCCATCGATTTTACCGGCGACATGCCTGTCATTCTCGGGCCGGATGGACCGAGCTTAGGCGGCTTCGTTTGCCCGGCCGTCATCGCGACGGCCGAGTTGTGGAAAGTCGGCCAGCTCGCGCCGGGCGATACAGTGCAGTTTGTCCGGATCAGTAACGACGAGGCGCTTCGCCTGGACCGCACCCCCGACGAATACCGCCTCCAACAGAACAGCAGCGAGCCGGCGATTCTCCAACAATCCGCTTCTGCCGGCACTGTGACGCGCGCCTCGGGCGATCGTTATCTCCTGATCGAGTTCGGCGAGCCGAAGCTCGATCTAAATTTGCGTTTCCGCGCTCATACTCTGATGCAGGCCCTCGAAGCAGAACGGCTCGACGGCATTATCGATCTAACGCCCGGTATCCGTTCTTTGCAGATCCACTACGATCCCCAAAAACTCAGCCGCGAAAACCTGCTCAGTCTCACCGGGCAACTCTCGGAACGAATTCCTGACCTGGATAGTCTCGTCATTCCGTCGCGCACCGTGCATCTGCCGCTTTCCTGGGATGATCCGGCTACACGTCTCGCCATCGAACGCTACATGTCCTCCGTCCGTCCTAATGCACCATGGTGTCCCAGCAATCTTGAATTCATTCGCCGCATCAATGGTCTGCGCTCCGTCGCCGATGTGCAGCGCGTTGTCTTCGATGCCAATTATCTGGTGCTGGGTTTGGGAGACGTGTACCTGGGCGCACCCGTGGCCACTCCGGTTGATCCGCGGCATCGCCTGGTTACCACGAAGTACAACCCGGCCCGCACCTGGACACCGGAGAACGCAGTGGGTATCGGGGGCGCCTATCTCTGTGTCTACGGCATGGAAGGTCCGGGCGGCTACCAGTTTGTCGGTCGAACCGTGCAGATGTGGAATACCTATCGCACGACTAAGAATTTCGAGAAAGACAAGCCCTGGCTGCTTCGCTTCTTCGATCAGATCCGGTTCTATCCGGTCGAAGCCGAGGAGCTATTGGAAATGCGGCAGCAATTTCCGCTTGGCCGGTTCGAAGTGCGAGTCGAGCAGACTCAATTTGATCTGGCTGCCTATCATCGATTTCTGGGCAGCATCCAAACAGAAGCAGCTAGTTTTCGCCAGACCCAGCAGGAAGCATTCGCCGCGGAACGCTGCCGTTGGACCGAGCAAGGCGAGTTCGATGTCGCGGTGGAGGAGTCGGTTGCGGCGTCAACCGACAACCAACCGCACATACCCGTAGGTTGTTCCGTACTGCGCGCCCCCACCACCGCTTCCGTCTGGCGCGTGCAAACTGCCGCCGGAGAGAACGTCGAAGCAGGGCAGCGCTTGTTCATCCTGGAAGCGATGAAAATGGAGATCGCGGTACATGCGTCCGAAAACGGGGAAATCGTGGAACTGCTTTGCCAGCCTGGAGCGCTCATAACGGCGGGCCAGCCGCTCCTCATTTACCGATCATGAACGCGAATCTTTCCATAGCCACTCTAAAAGAGCAGTACCAGTCTGGTACAACGACTCCGGAAAACGTGATAAATGCGATTTACGACCGGATCGAAGCCGTGACCGCTCATCCCGTCTGGATCACTCTAGTGCCGCGTGCCGCCGCGCTGAGTCGTCTGCAAGATCGCGCTCTGCCGCTCTATGGGATTCCGTTCGCCGTAAAGGACAATATGGATGTCGCAGGCTTACCAACCACAGCCGGCTGCCCCGCTTACGCCTACACGCCAGACAAAACCTCCTTTGTTGTAGACCGCCTTCAGCAAGCCGGGGCGATTCTGATTGGCAAAACAAACCTCGATCAGTTCGCTACCGGGCTGGTAGGTACCCGTTCTCCCTATGGCGCTTCTTCCTCCGTGTTCAATTGCAAATACATTTCTGGAGGTTCGAGTGCAGGCTCCGCAGTCGCGGTTGCGAGCGGTCTAGTGAGCTTTGCGCTCGGCACCGATACGGCGGGCTCGGGACGTGTGCCGGCCGCTTTCAACAACATCGTCGGTCTGAAGCCATCACGCGGACTGCTCAGTACGGCCGGGGTCGTACCTGCCTGCCGCTCGCTCGATTGCGTGTCTATCTTCGCCTTATCGTGCGCCGATGCTGCTGCGGTCTTCGACATCGCCAGGTCGATGGATGCAAGCGATCCGTTCAGCCGCGCATGCCCGGCCGTCGTGCCGCCACTCGTCACGCGCGCTCGAGTTGGCATACCACGACCCGCCCAGCTTGAATTTTTCGGCAATCAGGAATACGCGCGACTTTACTCTGAAACAATTTCCTTTCTGGCCGGCGCAGGACATTCCGTGCTCGAAGTAGATCTCGAGCCCCTTCTGGCAGCCGCCCTACTGCTCTACGCCGGACCTTATGTAGCGGAACGCTTTGCCGCCGTCGGCGAGTTCGTCAAAGCGCATCCTGATCAAGTCGACGCGACCGTTGGACAGATCATCCTGGGATCGGAAAAGTGGTCGGCGGTTGAGGCTTTCGAAGCTCTTTACACATTGCAAAAATTGAAACAGCAGACCGCGCCCGTGTGGGACAAGATCGACATCCTGCTGCTCCCGACTGCGCCAACCACCTACACGATCGAAGAAATCAACCTCGATCCTGTCAAGTTGAACTCAAATCTCGGCTACTACACGAATTTCGTAAATCTGCTCGACCTTTGCGGAGTGGCGGTTCCCGCCGGCTTCACGCACAGCGGCTTGCCATTTGGAGTTACCGCCATCGGCCCTGCCTTTTCCGAACCTAATGTTTTGCGCCTCGCAGATCTCATCCAGCACGCCCGCGTATCCTTCTCCGGCAATCGCGTCGCCCCAGTTTCGGACAACCCGTTGCAACCGCCCGTGAACACCTCTGGCCATGTCTCACTCGGAGTCATGGGCGCGCACCTTTCCGGCCAGCCGTTGAATCATCAACTCACCGATCGGGGCGCAACCCTTCTCACCACAACCCGCACGTCCCCGAATTACAAATTTTACGCGCTTACCAACACCAAACCCGCCAAGCCCGGACTCATCCGCGTACCCGGATTTACCGGCCCCGGCATCGAAATCGAAATCTGGTCGATACCCGAAACGCAATTCGGCAGCTTCGTCGCTGAGGTGCCTTCACCGCTCGCCATAGGAAGCTGCAAACTGCAGGATGGAACTACCGTAAAAGGTTTTCTCTGTGAACCGTACGCCGTAGTCGGAATGCCGGAGATCACCAGCCTCGGCAGCTGGCGAAACTATCTGCAATCGCTTCAGCGTTGAATGCGACCCGATCCGCCTCCGCGCACCAGTGCAAACACTTCATCGGCTGTGAAGCGGTTATAGTCGCCCGGCAACGAGTGTTTCAAAGACGACGCGGCCACGGCGAATTCGAGACTCTCCTGATCCGACGGCAGATTTAAAAAACCATAAATCAGGCCCGCTGCAAAGCTGTCTCCGCCGCCCACCCGATCGACAATATGGGTGATCTCGTATTGACGGCTCAAGAGAAATTCACTGCGGTTGTGCAGACATGCCGACCAGCCGTTATGCGATGCACTGCGCGACTCCCGCAGCGTGATAGCAATCTTTGAAAGGTTTGGGTAAAGTCCCAGCACCGCCTCGGCCAGTTGTTTATACTTCTGCTGGTCGAGTTCTCCGCCGTGTACGTCCACATCCGTTTCGATACCCAAACACTTCTGGCAATCTTCTTCATTCGCAATGCAGACATCCGCATGTTTCACCAGTTCCGGCATTACATCCTGCGGCGATCGCCCCCACTTCCACAGGTTCTTTCGAAAATTTAAATCAACCGAAGTCTTCGCGCCCAGGCTTTTCGCTGTTTCGAGTGACTCTACCGCGAGTGCCGCCGCCGTGTCGCTCAACGCAGGTGTAATTCCGGTAATGTGAAACCAACCCACATTCTCTAAGACTTTATCCCAACGGATGCTGCCTGGCTTGGCGAGTGCAATCGCGCTACCCGCACGATCATAAACCACTTTTGAGGGGCGCTGGTTCGCTCCCGCCTCAACAAAATAAATTCCTAAACGGCCTGGGCCTCGCACAATGTGTTGCGTCTCTACCCCAAATCGCCGCAGCTCCCCAATACAGGCGTCTGCCAGCGGGTTGTTATCTGGCAGTACAGTGATGTAACGGCTGGCGCCTCCAAATTGCGCAATCGACACCGCTACGTTAGCCTCGCCCCCACCCCACGTCGCGACAAACTCCGAAGTCTGAAGAAAGCGCTCAAAGCCTGGAGGCGAGAGCCGTAACATGATTTCTCCGAACGTGGCAACAAGATGATTTCCTGCAGGTGGCATGGGAGGCACTTCATCGAAAATACCGCAACCATCCAATCACTTGCTCGCGAGAGATATACTAAGCGGGTTTAGCTGTCCACTCCCACCCGATGAATCGTCGAGACATCCTGAAAAGTCTGGCAGCGGCCTCGTTGCTGCCATTCACGAGCAGCCGCGCGTACGCCGCAATTTCGCCCATGAAGATCACACGGGTGCGGTTGTACACGCCGCCTGACCCGAGCCCGGTTTTCAATCAGAGCGACCACGTTGTCACCATCGAAACTGATGCTGGTGTTACAGGAATCGGCGAAGGTGGTTCCAAAGAAATGTTCGAGCAGTGTGCCGGACGTCTGATTGGAAAAGATCCGCAATACATCGAGCGCCTATGGCAGGATATGTCGCGCGCGTTTTTCTACCCGGCGGGGCGCGAAAAAGAAGATGCCTTGGGAGCGCTCGATCTGGCACTCTGGGACATAAAAGGTAAGGTGCAGAAGTCACCGGTACATCAGTTGCTCGGCGGCATGACGCGCAATTATTGTGAGTGCTATAACACGGCTGGCATAGTTCCTGGCATGCACGCCGGAATGAGCGTCAAGGAGCGGGCGCAACTCACCATTGAAGCTGGTTATCGCGCTTTCCGCATGGGCGCGGCCGACGCGCCGGCTAACACTACGTTCAACACGCGGGAGCGTCTCAATGTGCTCCGCTCGCAGTGCGCCGAGGCGCGCGAGGGTGTAGGAAAAAATGGCGACTGGGTGGTCGATTTTCACCAGCGATTCGATCTCTCCGACGCCATCCGCGGCTGCAACCTGATCGAGGAATTCGCCCCATTCTTTGTAGAAGATCCTGTGCGTGCCGAAGCTTTCAACCAGGACGTGCCCATCTTGCGCAAGAAGGTGAACGTTCCCATAGCAGCCGGCGAAGAGTGGGGCAATCGCTGGGACTTCAATTCACTCGTTGAAAATCATGACATCGATTATGTGCGCGCAACTCTACCCAACGTCGGCGGCATCACCGAAATGATGAAAATTGCCGCCCTCTGCGAGACGCATTTCATCGGCATTGTTCCCCATTTCACCGGACCCATCGCTACCGCGGCGCTTGTCAATTCTCTCGGCACGTTTTCAGGGCCGCTGCTGATGGAATACAACTTCCAGGGAAGGGAACTGCGGCACCTGCCCGTTTGCCTCGACTTCAAGAATGGCAAACTCTATCCGAACGAGCGCCCGGGCTTGGGAGTCGAGCTGAACATGAAGCAATTGAAATTGGTGACCGAAGTCACCGAGCCGGCCACCAGGCGCGCCCAGACTTACTTCCGCCCTGATGGATCCATCACTAACTGGTGACAGTAACCCCCGCCATCCGACTATGAACAGTGCAGAAGCAGTTCAGCAAATCAAGGCGATCGGTATCGTGCCGATCATTCGCGCGGCAAATCCGGAAGCAGCGATCCATGCCGCGGAGGCCATCAGTGAGGGCGGCATTCCCTGCGCGGAGATCACGATGACGGTTCCTGGCGCCCTTCGCGCGCTGGAAGAAGTCGCCAAACGCTTTGGCAATCGACTGCTGCTCGGCGCAGGCACCGTGCTCGATCCTGAAACTGCTCGCGCTTGCCTGCTGGCCGGCGCCGAATTTTTTGTCACCCCAAGCCTGAATCTCCGCACCATCGAATTTGCCAAACGCTACTCGAAGGCGATCTTCCCTGGAGCTCTCACGCCTACTGAGATCGTCGGGGCCTGGCAGGCTGGCGCGGACGGTATCAAGATCTTTCCCTGCAGCGCACTCGGCGGCGCATCCTACATCAAAGCTCTTCGCGGACCATTCCCGCAAATCGATTTTGTTCCAACTGGCGGAGTTAACTTAGAAACTATTGCCGACTTTTTCAAAGCGGGCTGTTCCGCGGTTGGCGTAGGCGGCGAACTCGTCGATTCTGCCGCACTATCTTCGGGCAACTACCAACTTATCGAGCGGCGCGCGCGCGAATTTCGCACAGCAGTCGAGGGCGCGCGCACATGATCGAACAAAAATCCGAAGTGGATGTCATCGCGCCGATCAGCCAGACCGCGGTCGCACGCAATGTCGCGGTCGACGCTTATCGCGGTCTCGTGATGATCCTCATGATGGGCGAGGTGCTGAACCTCGCGCGTGTTTCGCGCTTTCACCCCGGAAACGTTTTCTGGCAGCTCCTCGCCTTCAATCAAACTCATGTCGAATGGGCCGGATGCTCTCTCCACGACATGATCCAGCCCTCGTTTTCTTTCCTGGTTGGCGTAGCCTTGCCATACTCCATCGCCACCCGGCTACGCCGAGGCGGCACGCCCGGTCGCATGTTCGCCCATGCCCTCTGGCGCTCGTTGCTTCTCATCGCGTTGGGCATTTTTCTGCGCTCCATCAACAAGACGCAAACCTACTTCACTTTCGAAGACACTCTCACGCAGATCGGCCTTGGCTATCCGTTCCTTTTCCTCCTTGGCTTCAAGCCGCCCAAATGGCAATGGACTGCCTTCGGGCTCATTCTGGGGATCTACTGGTTGCTGTGGGCTTTGTATCCGCTGCCTGGCCCGAACTTTGACTATGCAGCGGTGGGAGTTCCCGCCGGTTGGGCTCACAACTTCAGCGGCTTTGCCGCGCACTGGAACAAGAACAGCAACTTCGGTAACGCCTTCGATCAGTGGTTCCTGAATCTCTTCCCGCGCACTCAGCCGTTCGTCGCCAATGAAGGCGGCTATCTGACTCTCAGCTTCATTCCCACGCTCGGCACCATGATTCTCGGGCTGGTGGCGGGACGCTGGTTCCGCGCTTCCGCGCCGGCCATTCCCTTCAAGCGCTTCCTCTTGGCAGCCGTGATCGGTATTGCCGCCGGAGTGCTTTTGCATGTTACCGGCATCTGCCCCATAGTCAAACGAATCTGGACCCCGGCATGGACTCTCTTCAGCGGTGGCATTTGCTTCTTATTCCTGGCCGCATTCAGCTGGGTCATCGATTTCAAGGGCTATCGCAAGTGGGCTTTCCCGCTCGTTGTCGTGGGCATGAACTCGATCGCCGCTTATCTCATCGCTCATCTCTTTGAAGACTTCATCACCGGCAGCTTTCGCACCAATCTCGGCGATCGCACGTTCCAAATCTTCGGACCCGGCTACTACACCCTGCTCTTGGGCGGCGCCGTGTTGCTCTTAGACTGGTACCTGCTCTTCTGGATGTACCGCCGCAAGCTCTTTCTAAAGATCTGAGAAGTGCGCTCTTGTGGAACAGGCGTTTTCGCCTGTCACCATAGTGGTGTTCTGCCCCGGGGTGACCGCGAAAATCCCGAAACACCGCTGGCTTTTGCGAGAGCATCCTTAACTAAGTGGAATTGGTATTAGCACGCCATCTTGGCGCGTAAGAAACTAAGAGCGCACAGGCCGCCCTGTAAGTCCGTATGGTCGTGTACCAGCCAGGAATCCACATCCTGGCGTTTGCGGGTCACGATAAGAACTTCTTTTGATCACGGCTATCGGGCGGAGCTGGTGAGCTTTTGTGTGGAAGCCGTCAGATATTTGTCGTACCAGTCGAGGTAACGCTGATAGCGGTCGCGGATGAAACTGGGGCGAGTGAAGCCATGGAATTGGCCCGGGTAGATGACGAGTTCGGTCGGAACATGCAAGCTTTGTAGCGCTTCATACATCTGCTCGCCACCCACCACAGGGACATTGAAATCCTTATCGCCACCCATGAACAACGTGGGCGTGTGAATGCGGTCAGCGTGGTAGAACGGGTAAGAAATTTTGATCCAGGCGGCTTCGTTTTTCCAGGGCGGCCCGATTTCGTTGTCGTACTGAAACACGTATTGATCGACTCCGTACATAGCGATCTGGTTGGCGCTGCCGGCGCCACTAATGGCAGCTTTGAAGCGGGTGTCTGAGGCGATGGTGTAGTCGGTGAGGATCCCGCCGTAACTCCACCCGCCGATGCCGAGGCGGTCGGGATCGACTATGCCCATTTTGACGACTTGGTTGACCGAGGCGAGCAGGTCCGCGACTTCTTTATGGCCCCAATCGCCAAAAATGCTTTCCTGGTATAGATGGCCCCGACCGGAACTGCCACGATAGTTCACGGCAAGCACCAGGTAGCCGTGAGCCGCGAAGAACTGATGTTCGAAGCTAAAGGAATGGCCGTCCTGCCCGTTGGGGCCGCCATGAATGCGCAGAAGCAATGGATACCGCTTGCCGGCTTCGAAATTGGCGGGCTTGGTTAGTAGGCCGTGCACCTCGGCGTCATCCGTACTTTTTGCCGTGACATCTTCAACTGAACCGAGTTCGAGAGCGCTCATCAGCCGATCGTTCTGATGGCTCAAGAGACGCAGTGAACCGTTATCCATAGCAAAGACGGCGGCCGGTGCGTGATCATTCGAAATGAGAAGCGCGGTGTGACCAGATTGCGAAGAGAGCGAGGATGCGACCATCGGCTGGCCCAGCAGCCGTTCGACTGAGCCGCCGGAAACAGAAACTTGGGCGGGGTATTCGGAGCGGTCGTCGGCGACCAGGAAGAGCAGCGAACGGCCGTCCTTAGAAAAAGCGGGCGCAGTCACTCCGCGGTCGAGCTTCGCGGTGACTATCTGCGGATTACCCCCGGCAGCCGGGACTACCGCCAGCCGGTTCAAGTTATAGGCGCCGAACTTGGCGTCACTGCCCTGGAGATAAGCGATCAACTTGCTGTCGGGGCTCCAGGCGAGGTGGCCGGAATCGGGCCCGGGATGCGTCGTAAGTCGGCGTGGCGTAGCGTGCGGTTTAGCCTCCACCACGAAGATGTCGGTGTTTTCGCTGCGGTCGGGATCTTTGTCCTGATTACTGACGAACGCTAGCTGGCTGCCGTCGGGCGACCAGGCGATGTTTTCTTCGTCAAAGTTCCCGCTGGTCACCGGCTCAAGCTTCTCGGTGGAAATTTCAAACAGATAAATGTGATTGTGCTTGTTATTCAGATAGCCTTCGATGTCCTGCTTAAAGTGATAACGGTCGAGCACGATCGGCTTGGGCGGTTTCGGGGCAGCCGGTTTCAAGGGATCCGGTTCGGGCTCGTCTTTCTCGCGCAACACCAGCGCCAGACGGCTGGAATCGGGCGCCCACTCGTAATCAGAAATCGAATACTCCTTCAGATGCGTGAGCTGGCGCGCTTCGCCGCCCCGTCGATCGATCACCCATACCTGGGCGCCTTTCGCCTGGCCGGCCCGAGACGAGGTGAACGAGAGATACTTGCCGTCCGGACTCCAACGCGGTGAGCTCTCCGATTCAGAACCGTTGGTAAGTTGCACTTCCTGCGTGCCGTCCCAATTAGCCATCCAGATGTGATTGAGACGTTTATCGGCATCGTGATCGATGGTGGAAACGGTGTAAGCGACCCATTGACCGTCGGGCGAAACCTGCGGGCCGGCGACGTCGTGTAGGTGTGCCAGATCGTCCAGCGTGAGGGAGCGTTTGTTAGCTTGCTCTCCCAAAGCAACGGAGGAGGCGAGAAGAAGGACGGCCAAAAGTCTGCGGGATGCCATGCCAAAGAGTGTAGAGCAACGGGTGTCAGCAAGAAAAAAACGATAGCTGAACTTACCTCGACTGAGAGAGAATTCGGGCTCGCTTCACTTGTCTTACTTACGACCCATGGTCTCGAGTGAGCAGACTCTTTCGAAAGCAAGCACAGGCCGCGATGCCGCGCCACCAAACGAAAGAGGAACTTCGGCGGACTTGTGCCGAGCGCACAGCCGGTTTGGGGCGTCGTGCGCGATTTCACGAGAGGGCGGGTCCGTTGTGCGCGCGAGTCCTTTAGAAGGTTTACGCCAGAGCCGGTGGCAGCCCGGGCGCGGCGGAATTCGCGCGAAACTTGCGATTGGCTTCGCGGTAGTCTTGGCGGCGGTGTCTTGCCTGGGCGGAATCAGCCTTTACTCCATGTCACGCGCGTCGGCCCTCATGAACCGGATGGCGCACGAGGACCTGCCGGAGATTCAGCTAGCCAGCGAATTTGAACGCAATATTCTGCTGGCACGAATTCACTTCATCTATCACGTGACCATTCAGAAGCCGGGTGAGCTGGAGAAGGGGTGGGACAACTTCTCCAAACTGCAAACAGTGCTGCCTAGGCTTGAGGCGCAGGCCGCTCTACCGGGCATGGCGGCGGTTCGAAATCAAACGGTGCAACTGAAACAAAATTTAGCCGACTACGATGTCTCGCTGCGAAGAATTCTCCAGGTCGTCGCCGCGCGGGAGAACCATGGCGCATCGTTCAGCCAGTTGGTAGCGGAATGGGCACGAATCGGCAATGCGCTGGTGAAGTCGTCGGCTGACCTGAACGGTCGCTATCTGGCGTCAGCCCAGGCCTCCTCTATTGAATATGCCGGTCAACTACAACGCAGCATGCGGCTGGTAGTGGTGGCCGGATTCCTGACATTATTGCTGGGACTGGGAACCGCAGTGATCGTGATCCGGCATGTGACGGCCGTAGTTTTCCTTTCAGTCGAACGCCTGCAGGCAGCAGCAAATAAGATGGACGGCGTAGCGCGCGAGGTTACCGAGTCTTCTCACTCGATAGCCGGCATGGCGGCCGAACAAGCTGCGTCGCTACGTGAAACTACCGCCTGTGCCGCAGAGGTCCAGGTGAAAGCGCAGCGTTTTGCCGGTCAGCGCAATCCAAGAACGACGCCATGATGGATTCGCAGCACCGCTCACTGAAAGCACAGGAAGTCGTGACCGAGATGATCGGCTCAATGGCCAAGATCAAAGGCGCTAACGAAAAAGCGGCGGAGATCACGCCCACGATCGATCAGATCGCATTTCAAACAAACATACTGGCGTTGAACGCGGCCATAGAAGCGGCTCGGGCAGGCGAAGCTAGCCTCGGTTTCTCGGTAGTTGCCGACGAAGTACGCACCCTGGCGCGAAGGTCTGCCGAAGCGGCCCGCGACACCACACAAGTAATCGCCTCGGCCTCGGAGACTACTGCTGAGGGTGCCCGGCAATTTGAACACGTCAGGGCCAGCCTGCGTGCCCTGGCGCAGGATGCGGTGAAAACGCAGGGATTGGCGAGCGAGGTCAGCGTGGAAAGCTCGAACCAGCCACGAGCTGTTCAGCAGATAGCAGCGACACTCACGCATTTTGGAGTCTGTTACGGAGCGGGTTGCTGGCGATGCGCTTGATCGCGTGGCAGCCGCCGAAGCCCTGACTTCACAAGTGGAGTCCTTACACTCGATTTCGGGCGATCTGGCGCAACTGACCGGGATCAAGTAGTCGGACCATTTCTTGCCCACAAAAACTTAGACCACCACGCGAGTAATCGACGTCTTCTGGTAAATAGCCCGCGATTGTTCGAGACTGGCCAGCTCGATCCCCGGCAACATCGCCGAAGCGGTGCCCGCTGCCACACCCCAGCGTACTGCCTCGCCGAGTGAATCGCCCTGTTCGAGCGACCAGACAATAGCCGCCGCCATCGCATCGCCCGCCCCAATGGGACAGAGCGCATCGACCACCGGAGGCGTAACTTCAAGCACCCCTTCGGTCGACGTAGCCGCAATGGCGCCGCGACTGCCCAGCGACAATACCACCGATTTCGCACCCAGCGCTTTGATTCGCTGCACCGCTTCAATCAGCTGCGTCCGCGTAATCAGCGCCGCGTTCATAATCCGCTCAGCTTCCGACTGATTCGGTTTCACGATCGTCGGGTGCGCTTCCAATCCAAATAGCAGCGCGTCCCCATCGGCATCGAGCAGTGTCTCCACCTTGTGTTTCGTCGCCAGCTTAATCAGCTTGGTATAAAAATGCGGATTCACAGAGGGCGGCAAGCTGCCGCATAACATCAGCCACGACGCTTCCGGCAGATGCTTTTCCGTCGCCTTCAGGATCTTGTCCAGTTCCGTATCCGAAAGCGCCGGACCACGTTCGTTTAGCTTAATCGAGAGCCCACGCTGGTCTGAAATTGTGAGGTTGATGCGAATGGCATTGCGAATCTTTACGATCTCTTTGCCAAAAGTGTCGTCCGCTAAGTGTTCCTCGAACTTGCGCCCGACGTCCTTGCCGGAAGTCGTAATTGCTAGGGCCGGCGCCCCGAAACTGGTAAGAACCCGAGCCGCATTGATGCCTCGGCCGCCCGCGGCTTCCATCGTCGATTCGATATACGCCCGGTCTTCAAAAACCAGCCGGTCCACGGTGGTGATCCGGTCGAGGGCAGGATTGATCGTCAACGTGAGGATGGGTCGGCTCATTCCGGCTGCGGCTTTCAGCGTAACAGTTTCGACGAAAATGTTTGTGTTCTGTATCGCTTACGGCGAATTTGGGTAGTCTGCCGGTAATTTGTGGCGCTCCGGCGGGATAGCCTTATGCCTGGGGCTTGCGCGCGGCCCGGCGAGCCGCCAGAATGCCCCCAAGGGCCGCCGAAATGGTAGTCAAAAAGAACATCTCCACCAACGCCTGCCGCAGACCGGCCAGAAACTGTTGCGGGTCCGCCAGCATCTTGGCCGCTTCCGGCATGCGTGCCAGGCTCGTTCTCAGCAACTCACGCCCGGCTTCCGTATTCAACTCTGAGTTCACTACAAATACGCAAAAGGCGAACACCAGAAAAAGCCACACGCCCGTCATCACGCCCAGGTAAGCGCCGCCGCCTGCCGAGAGCGGCTGCATGGTCTGCTTGCGATAGAAGTGGGCGGCAAAGTAACCGGCCGCGCACAGCACTACCAGACCCAGCGGCAGAATAATCATTGCCAGAGCCAGCGGAATGATGGCCACCGCCGCCACGCCAACCGTAATGGTCAGCGCCCGAAGATTATTGAAGCCAATGGGCGCAGGCTTGCCAGCGGGTTCGCTTCCCGGTACGTCGAGCGGCCCCTGGACGGGCGCGACCGGCGTATCGGCGCCAGACATGCGTGCAATATCTTCTTCATACTGAGGCTTGCCACATTTGTGA
This sequence comes from Bryobacteraceae bacterium, assembly GCA_965277435.1. GTDB lineage: Bacteria > Acidobacteriota > Terriglobia > Bryobacterales > Bryobacteraceae > Bog-105. The sequence goes on from OZ255821.1 coordinate 2,784,943, forward strand.
CAAAAGCGGGCGTCGTCCGGTAGCACCGCCCCGCAGGTACAACGTTGTTCCACACTTTTATAGTACGGCGTTTACCCGGCAGGTCGGAGAGATAGCTGTTTGCGATGATCGTGCGATGCAGCTCCGTCCAGGGGATAATACGTCGCAGTGACTTTCTTCGAAAGCCTACTCGTGCTCTTGTTAGCGGCCATTGTTCTATTGCAGATCTCGCGCCGCCTCCTGCTCCCTTATCCAGCGATGCTGGCCGCAGCCGGAGTGTTTGTGGCTCTCATTCCTCGGTCCCCTAGTATCCGTTTAGCGCCTGATATGGCGCTGGCGCTTTTCATCGCGCCGGTCCTGGTCGATGCCGCATTCGACTTCCCCCTGGGGACGGCGCGCCGATTTTGGAGTCCCTTAGTTGCTCTGGTGATTGTCGCCGTAACGGTGACCACCGCGGCGGTCGCGTGGGTGGGATGGGCCTACATCGGTTTGCCCATTGCCGCCGCGATTGCACTGGGCGCGATTGTAGCGCCACCCGATGCGGCAGCGGCCACAGCCGTACTCACCGCTGTCTCCATTCCCAGAACAATCGAAGAGGTGCTTAAGGGTGAGAGCCTGTTTAACGATGCCACAGCGCTGCTGATTTTCAGCGCTGCCATAGCTGTACAGTCGAACGGCGGCATTACGGCAGGTGTCGCTCTCCGCTTGGCCTTGGCTGTTCCGGGCGGCCTGCTGCTTGGCATTGCTTGTGCATTTATCGTCCGCCGGGTGAATCGCTTCGTCGTAGATACGCTCGGCGGAAACCTGCTTCAATTTGTTCTTTCGTACCTGGTCTGGATTGCCGCACAGCGTTTGCAGTTGTCCGCCATCCTTTGTGTTATCGCTTTCGCGATGACACTGGCGCGCGGTGTGCAAACCAGTCTTTCCGCGCGGATGCGTGTGCATTCCTATGCTGTTTGGAGTTCGGTTGTTTTCACGCTGAATGTTTTGGCGTTTCTGCTCATGGGAATGCAGGCTCGAACAATCGTGGCCAGAATGCCGGCCAATCGTTTGAGAGAAGCGTTTGTGAGCGCCGCCCTCGTGGTTCTCGCAGTGCTGATCGCCCGCATGGCTGTCATTTTTGGATTCAATCGATTGATTGCCTGGTGGCGCAAGCGGAAAGGGCTACCTGAACCTGCTTCGGCTCGCCAGGCAGTGCTGGTGGGTTGGTGCGGCATGCGCGGCTTTGTAACGCTTGCCACAGCATTTGCACTGCCGTCCTCTTTTCCTAAGCGCGACCTGGTTGTTCTGATCGCCTTTTCGGTGGTGCTGGCCACCCTGGTGCTACAAGGATTGACATTGGCGCCCCTTATCCGGCTGCTTAAGCTGAATGACAATAACACCCAAGAGCGGGAGCTTACCGATGCGCGCGTCCGATTGGCCGGCGCGGCGCTCGCGGCATTGCACGACGAGACCGGCCTCGAAGTGGAGAATCACCGCTACAACTACTCCGTGCAGCGTGACGCCCCCACCGACCAGTCAAAGTGTCAATCGCTGGAACGGCATCGCGCGTTTGGTCTGGCTGCTATCACTGCCGAGCGTCAGGAGTTAGAGCGATTGCGGACCGACAACCAGGTCGGAATCGACATGTTCCTTCTCTTACAAGAGGAACTCGATTGGAGCGAACTCACGCTGCTTTCCGAGAACGATCGCCGCATCGTTGAAAATTGATCGATCACTCATAACTGAGCCGCGAGCGTAAGCGACCGGTGGGCTAACCTCAGGGCATTCGCTCGATTCCAGTGGGTTACCCACAGATCTATCATTCTTGTGTCGCGCACCCACGGGGTGGGTTGGAATTGCAATTTTGCGCCGGAAAGTGATAATAGCTAAAATCATCAGCTATTAGCGATAGCGATAGCTTGACGAAGGTGCTCGTCACTGGAAAGCTGAGCGATCATGAAGGCGGCCAGGTCGGCGCGGGTAATCTTATGAGCCTTCTCGCCGCTCTCGGCGGCGAAGACGCGTACGTTTCCTGTAGCGGTGTCGTCCGATAGAAGAGCCGGGCGAAGAATCACCCAGTCAAGATCGCTCGCTTCCACAGCGGACTCCATAGCTGCTTTGTCCTTGTTAGTCCCGCGCAAAAAGGTCGATACCAGTAGGCGTTCGTAGAAAGTGGCATTCGCCTCACTCTCTCCTTCCCCCAGCATGGACGTGACCACGAGACGGCGGACACCGTTCCGCTGCATGGAAGCGATAATCGTTTTGGCCGCACTTCCTTCCAGCGTCGTTGTTTTGTAAGGTGTCTTGCCGCCAATCGTATCAAGCACTGCGTCCTTGCCGGCAACCGCTCCGTCCACTGCGACGCTATCTGTCGCGTCACCTTCAACCACGCGAACGTTCGGGCCTTTGTATTCCTCAGCCTTTCGCACAAAGGCGGTGACCTCATGGCCGCCGGCCACAGCCAGCTCGAGCACCGCCATACCCGTCTTGCCGGCGGCTCCAAAAACCAGGATTTTCATTGACTCAGTTCTCCTCTCATCTGTTCGATTCTCCAAAGTAAGGCGCAGAGTAAATTCATCCAGGAGGAATATTCAGGTTGAGGCTAAACACATTCCCCGGGTCATACTGCCGCTTCAGCGCTTGCAGCCGTGCATATTTCTCCGGCGTGAAAGCCGCCGGTACACGCGTCTGCTCATCACCACGCAGGAAATTATAGGAGGCTTCTCCGGTAAAGACCGGGCCCAGAGACTTAAATGCCTCCTTCGTAGCGACCGCTAACTCCTCCAGCGTGGCCTTCATCGCGGGCGATACCATGTGCAAAATGAAGGGAGCTTGCGGCGCGGTATAGGCCGTGTCATCCCCTCGTTCGGCTGCTAATTCGCCACCGAGCTGCTGAAGTTCGAATTGCATCAACGGCGGCATTTTCTCGTTGGCGATGCGCACTAAATCGTCGATTACCCCTTCTGTTAACTCGCGGAGGCACTCCGTGTGCGAATACGCCGGTGAGCCCTCCATGCTGGAGGCTGGGTCGAAGGTTGCCATATCGGAGTACGGCCGCAAATCCAGTTCATCGAGCGCGGGATGTTTGAAGTTCCTGATCTGCTCATGGAGAGCGTCACCGGTAGATTCATCGGCGTGGCAAACGCCGATAGCGCAGGCTTCCGTCAAGCCATGGAGCAGGAAGCTGGGCTTGGGAGGAAGTTTCATGAGTCGCAGTATGGTGCTCGTATCGTTGCCCAGCGTGGCTGACCACTCGCGGTAAAACCGCAACACCTCGGGAGCATCTTTCATGCGGTAGTACGCCATCCCGCCGAAGATCCGGCCCAGTGGAACCAGTCCGACAGCAAAAGATGCGACGACACCGAAGTTGCCGCCTCCTCCCTTCAATGCCCAGAACAGATCGGGATTCTCTGTCTCGCTTGCCTCGACCACAGAGCCAGTAGCCAAGACAACCGTGGCGGATTTCATGGCGTGGCAGGCCGCCCCAGCTTTGCGTCCAATCCAGCCAACTCCCCCGCCCAGCGTGTAGCCGGTGACGCCGACATTCGAGACTTGGCCCGACGCATACGCGAGCCCGTATGGCTCTGCCGCGGCCGCCAAATCGCCCGACTTCACGCCCGGCTGCACGGTCGCCGTCTGTTCGGCCGCGGAGACTTCGACTGATCGCATTTCGCACAGGCGCAATAATATTCCGCCGTTGCACGGTTGCGCAACGCCATGTCCGGTATTCTGCACTGCCAGCGGCACAGCAAGCTCGCTCGCTGTCCGCACCACGGCGACAATGTCGTCGAGATTAGCAGCATTCACAATGGCCGCCGGATGCTGATCTAAGACCTGGAGCCACGGCGTACGCTCCTTGTCGTAAGCATCATTCTCTTCGGTAACTAAGGAACCGGTCAGTTGCCCCCGTAGTTTCTCGAGCGCGGCTTCGTCTAATCCTGCGGTCTGTGGCATAGCTCCTCATAAGATAAGCACGGGCGTCGCTTTGTTACTCGCAAGAATCGAGATACAGAATTGCATAAAATGAAGTAATGCGTCTCCTTGCCGACATGGAGCTGTTTGTCGAACTGGCCAAGCTCCGCAACTTCGGTCGCGCGGCTGCCGCCCTCGATATCACTGCGTCTACCCTGAGTCGCCGGATTAGCAGTCTCGAAAGCGAGCTGGGTGTACCTTTGATTCGAAGATCAACACGAAGCTTTGCTCTTACTGAGTCCGGTCAGGAGTTTTTTGAGCGATCCAGGAAAATCGTCGCAGAGGCAACGCGGACTCGTGAAGAGATAGGCGCAAACTTCACGAACGTTTCAGGCCATCTCAGGGTCGGCGCTCCCGCTGATTTGGTTACGACTCTTCTTGCACCTGTCTTCGCAAAATACTGCCGGGAGAACCCCAGTGTGTCCATCGAGATCATCGCTACGCAAGCCCAACCGGATCTAACCAGCGATTCTCTCGATATTGCGTTCCTAGTGGCACACCAGGTTGCGCTTCCCGACTCCTCCTTTCCTGCGCGCCCAGTCGGATCGTTTCCCAGAATGATGTATGCTTCCAGGCTCTACCTCAAGCGTCAAGGGACTCCGGCTTCACCGCAAGCGCTGCGGGAACATGCCTGCCTTCGCTATGTCCATTTCGGTCGCTCAACTGAAAAGTCTTGGGAACTGCAGCAGGGAAGAAAGCGTGAATCCATCGCTGTTGGTGGAGCGTGCGCCTCAAACAGCGTGATCGCGTTGGCTCAAGCGGCGCGGGAACACCTTGGAATTGCCATGCTTCCGCAGCATATGGCTTCACATCCGGCTTTCGGAGCGGGTCTTGTCAGAGTACTGCCGGATTGGGAGGGTGCGGGCGTGAATGTTTTCGCCTTGTCCGTCAACCGCGCTTTACCGGCGAAGACACGAGAGCTTATTCATGTTGTCAAGTCCGACTTCACCAAACGACTGGCGCAACTCGAAGCCGTGTCATAGGACGCTGCGCTCCACATACAGGCTCGCTTGTTCCCAAACTGTAAAAAATTCGTAAACTCACGCACCCGTCGGCACCCATAAGTCCGCAAAGCCGCCAAAACCGATACCATGTGATTTGCTATGCAAAAGATCCTCGTCATCGACGATGATGAGAGCCTGAGAGACACCATCGCCGTGATGCTGGAACGCGAGAACTTCGACCCTGTTCTCGCGGCCGATGGGAAAGCCGGTCTCGAGATGGCCGTTACTCTGAAGCCTCACCTCATCCTGGTTGACTTGCGCCTTCCTTTGTTAAGCGGCGTCGATGTATGCCGCCAGTTGCGCGCCGACCGTATCCAAACCCCGATTATCGTTCTGAGTGCCGCCGGCGATGAAGTCGACAAGGTTTTGTTACTCGAAATCGGGGCCGATGACTATATCGTCAAACCCTTCGGCACGCGTGAACTGCTGGCACGGATTCGCGCCCTGCTGCGGCGCGCGCTGCCCGAGACCAAAGCCGCCAGCTTCGGCGAGGTGGAAGTGGATTTCGATCATCGCACCATCACCGCCAAAGGTTCCGAAGTCCGTCTCACGCCGGCCGAATACAATCTGCTTGTCTTCTTTCTTCATAATGCCAATCGCGCCCTCACCAGGGACTTGATTCTTAACTCCGTCTGGGGCTACGAATCCTATCCCAATACCCGCACCGTAGACGCGCATGTCGTCCGCCTCCGGCAGAAGTTAGAGCCCGATCCCGGCGTGCCCCGCCATTTCCTGACCGTACATGGCGTCGGATATCGCTTCCTGCCGTAGGCCCGTGTGTCTCGCCCTCTTGTCCTCATCGTCGAAGACGCCGATAACGTCACGCCCTTAGTGATTGCGCTCGAAAGCCTTCCCGAAAACTGGGACGTGCGCACGGTCTCGAACGGCAAACTGGCGCTTGAATTAATCACCGCCGGCAATACCTGTCTGGCGGGCGTTGTCACCGACGTCAACCTTCCCTTTGTCGATGGACTGGCGCTCGTGCGGGCCATTCGCGCGCAGCCTCGCTACTCCGGCCTGCCCGTGATCGTGGTCAGCGGCAACATCGATTCCGAAATCTCCAATCGCGCCACCAAACAAGGCGCAAATGCCTTCTTCGCTAAACCGTATTCCCCCACCCAGGTCCGCCAAAAATTATGTGAGCTCATGTATGCTGCTTCCTAAACTCATGCTGCTGCCCAGACTTATCTGCCTGCTTATAATCCTCGCGCCGCTACTGCGGGCACAAAGCGAGACGGATTCCCCAAAACTACTCGCCCAGGTTTTACAGCGGCTCGATGCGCTCGAAAAACAAAATCAGGAGTTAGCGGGAGAAGTCCACAGTCTACGTCAGGAACTGGCGCAATCGAAAGTATCCGCTCCAGACGAGACACAGCAGGCATCCGCCACCGCTGCTCCGCCGCCCGTGATCGACGACCGCGTCACCGTAAATTCGCAACGCATCGACGAGCAGGCCCAGACTAAAGTGGAAGCCTCCCAAAAATTCCCGGTGCAACTGACCGGCATGCTGCTCTTTAACGCCTTCGGCAACAGCGCGAATTCCGGCAACCCCAACAGCATCTACAACCCTCTGCTAACTGGTCCCGATCGTTCCGGCGCGACTATACGGCAATCGTTACTTGGCTTCAACTATCAGGGTCCTCATCTGCCAGGCGACGGCCGCGTGAACGCATCTCTACTACTGGACTTCTGGGCAGGCTCTCCGCAGCCCGGCTCTTCCTGGGTCCGATTGCGCCAAGCCGACGTTTCGCTCGATTGGAAGCACAGAAGCTTTTCAGTCGGGCAGGAAAAGTCGCTGATTTCGCCCTATCAGCCCAGTTCACTCGCCGAAGTCGCTATCCCACCTCTGGCCGGCGCAGGCAATCTCTGGCTCTGGCTCCCGCAGGCGCGCTACGAAGAGCGAGTGTTTCTGGGGACTCACGATGGCTTAACGGGCCAAATCGCCCTGCTCCAGACCGACGAGACCTACTCAACGCTTCCCCTCGAATACACCAACCTGATTGATCGCGCACGCCCCGCTGTCGAGGGCCGAATCGCCTACTGGCATCGCTTCGACGACCAGCGTCGCCTTGAAATCGGTTCAGGCTTTCACACCAGCAAGTCGCACGTCGAAGGGCAATCCGCTTCGTCTCACATCGTTTCGCTCGACTGGTCGTACCTCACCGGCCCGCGCCTCCAAATCACCGGAACCTTCTTTCGCGGTCAGAACGTCGCCGGTCTCGGTGCTCTCGGTAACGGAGTAGCCTTTCCTGTATCAGGCTTGCTCAAACCGGTACAGAGTTCCGGCGGCTGGAATCAGTTTTCCTTTCCCCTTACCAGCCGTCTGACCTTCGGCATCTTCGGCGGCGTCGAAAGTGACAACCCGGCCGATCTGGTCCCCAGTTCCATCGTGCGCAATTTCTCCTATGCTTCGAACCTGACCTATCATCTCGGGCCGAACGTCGTCATCGCCGTCGAAGCCCTGCAGTCGCGCACCCGCAGCGTATCCGGCGACAACGCCGTTCACAATCACTATGACCTCGCCGTCGGCTATCTTTTTTAGTTTCGTCCGGCTCTGTGTCATCCTCTCTTGCACTCAGCTCAGTGCAGCCTCCCTCAGCGGCAACATACAGCTGGTGGCCTCCAAGAACTCGTCCGTCAGCAAGCACCAGGACTTCTCAGGCGTCGTCGTTTGGCTCACTTCCCGCAATGCACCCCCTGACTCGAAACTGCCGCGCCGGCATTATCAAATGCTTCAGAAAGACAAAACGTTCTCACCTCATATCCTGGCGATCCCGACCGGCGCATTCGTCGATTTCCCGAACCTTGACCCCATCTTTCACAACGCCTTCTCCAATTTCGACGGTAAAATCTTCGATGTATCACTATACCCGCCGGGCTCGTCGCGCACCGTCCACTTCGACCGCTCGGGCATCGTACGCATCTTCTGCAACATTCATCCTTCCATGTCGGCCATCATCGTCGTTCTTGACTCCAATTATTTTGCGATCACCGATCGCCAGGGCGATTTCCAGCTGACCGGCATCACTCCGGGCGATTACGACATCCATTTTTTTCACGAGCGCTCGACACCCGAGACCCTGCAGGAACTCACCCGCCTCCTCACCATCACCTCCGCCGGCCTCGCTCTGCCGGCGCTCGCCATTTCGGAGGCCGGCTACATCCCCGTCGCCCACAAGAACAAATATGGCCGCGATTATCCGCCACAATCAGAGAACGCAGCCTCCTATCCGCTGCCTGTCAAATGAACTCTCTGCCCCAAAAGACCCGCAGTGGCCTCCGCGCGATTCACTTTAGCGGCCTGTCCCTTCTCTGGCGCATTCTCATCTCCACTGCTCTCGCCATTACGTTCGTCTTTGCCCTCACCGGCTGGATGATCCAGCGCTACGCCGCCAGCATCAGCCAGCACAGCATCGAAGAGGAGATTCAGACCAGCCTGCAAGCCTACCAGTCGCTCTGGAGCATGCGTGTTCGTAGCCTGACCTCAGTCAGCCGTATCATCAGCTCGATGTCGGATGTACGCGCTGCCTTCATGACGCGCGATCGCGCCACTATTCGCGATACCGCCGGCGAGCTCTGGTCCCAGATTTCCGAAGAGAATGCCAATTTCCTCGTCCTCGACGCCACCGGTTCTGCCATCGCTTCGCTCGGCGGCGATCCTGCTTTTTCCGTTCCGGCCACGCTGGTCGAAGCCGCCTCTAAAAAGTTCCCCAACCAGGTTTCCGGTTACCTGATGCGCGGCGGCCATCTGTTCTATGTCGTTTTCACGCCCGTCTATGTGCAAGCCACCGAAGGCCAGGCGCTCATCGATATTCTGCTCATCGCCTTCGATATCGATAATCGACTCGCCGCATCCTTAAAGGCCTCGACGCACGGCAGTGACTTTGCTTTTCTCTCCCAAAACAGAGTCATAGCTTCCACTTTGCCTCCCGCCGAAGGCTCGAAGTTACAATCGGGCGGACACCAGACAGGCCAGGTTCGCAGACTGCAAATTGGCGGCGTCGATCATCTTCTCCTCGAAGCCGCTCTCAAAGATCCGCTAGGCGGCGCGGCCGGACAACTATTTATTCTGCGCTCAACACAGGGCGCCGACGCAGTGCTTAACGATCTAAAAGGCACCGTCGCCGCATTCTGGACGCTCGCTATCCTGGTCGCTCTCGCTCTTACCTTTCTCCTATCGAGGCGCATTCTCCAACCCGTCAAACAACTCGACCGCGCGGCCGGCGAAGTAATCCGCCGCAACTACAATTTTCGCGTTCCCGTCGAGACCGACGACGAACTCGGTCGCCTGGCCGCCACCTTCAACACCATGTGCGAATCGATCCAAAGCGCGCGCGACGAGTTGATCCTGCAAGAACAGATTTCGACCATCGGCCGCCTTTCCAGTTCCATCGTGCACGATCTCCGCAACCCCCTTGCCGCTATTTACGGCGGCGCAGAAATGCTGATCGATGCCGAACTTTCTCCCGAGCAATCGCGCCGCCTCGCAGTGAACATTTACTCCGCCTCGCGCCGCATCCAGGAATTGCTGCAGGAATTGGACGTGTCGCGCGCCATCGCCCGGCCGGTGGAAGCGTGGCCCATCCAGGACATGGTCCGCTCAGCCGTCGACATCATAACGCAAACCGCCGAGTTGCAGGGCGTTTCCATCACGGTAGACATTCCCGAACGTCTTTCCGTTTTAGTGGACCGCAACCGCTTGGAGCGCGTCTTCCTCAACCTGCTTCAGAACTCTCTCGATGCCATGCCCGAAGGCGGCTCCATCCGTGTAACAGCGTGCGAAGCTAACGGCACCGCAGTGGTGAGGCTGGAAGATTCCGGCCCCGGCATTCCGGAAGCTGCCTGGACGCGATTGTTCCAGCCATTCGCTACTTTTGGTAAGAAGAACGGCTTGGGCTTGGGCCTTGCCCTGTCCCGCCAAACCATCCTTGAACATGGCGGAGATCTCTGGGCCGACAAAAAAAGTACCTCAGGTGCAACCTTCCTGGTGAGTCTCCCGCTTTTGTCGTCCGCCGTGGCAAAATCTTCTGTCGACGGCAGCAGCGTACTACACTGAGGATTCTCTCTCCCCTCCAGCAGTGACCCCGTCCGTACCAGCCCAAACGTCCAGCCGCACGCCAAAAGCTTTGACGACTCGTACCTTCTTTGCGCGCTCCGGCTTGCTCTCGCGCTCGCATCCAAACTATGAATTCCGCCCGGGACAACTTGCCATGGCCGAAGCCGTTGAATCCGCTCTATCCGAAAAGGCGCACTTGCTGGTGGAGGCCGGCACCGGCGTTGGCAAAACACTCGCCTACCTGATCCCTTCGATACTCTCCGGCAAGCGCGTCGTCATCTCCACCGGCACCAAGAATTTGCAGGAGCAGCTGTATTCGAAGGATGTGCCCTTCCTGCAATCGCTGTTCGAGCAGCCGCTGCGCGTCTGTTACATGAAAGGCCGATCGAACTATCTTTGCCGGCAAAAACTGTACGATGCGGAACGAGAGCCGGTGCTCTCAGGCATCGATGAGGTGAGCGATTTTCACATCATTCGAGACTGGGAATCCGCTACCCAGACAGGCGACCGCAGTGAACTGAACGAGCTTCGAGAAAACAGCGGCGCATGGTGGAAACTCGATGCCCGCAGCGAAGCTTGTACCGGGCAGAAGTGCCAGCAGTTCGAGCGCTGCTTCATCACCAAGATGCACCGCCGCGCTGCCGAGAGCGACATCATCATCGTCAACCACCATCTCTTCTTCGCCGATCTCGCCATGCGCGATCAGCCCTTCAGCGCCATCCTGCCCGATTACTCCGCCGTCATTTTCGACGAAGCCCACGAGGTCGAAGATGTCGCCGGCCAGTACTTCGGCATGTCCGTCAGCAATCTGCAAATTCAGGAACTCATCAAAGACACCGCCGGTGTTTCACGACGGAAGTTTTTCGCCACCCCGGAACTGGATCGCGCCCTGGTCCATTTGGGCGAACGCTCTGAAATGTTCTTCGCGCTCTTCCCAGGCGATGGCCGCCAGGGGTTCAATCAACAGGCAGAGTTCGCCGCGGCCCACGAGCACGAGTATCGCGAGCTGCTCATTGCGCTCGATGTCCTGAACACCCGGCTGGAGTTGGTCGAAGGCTCGATTGAAGAAATTCTGCCGCTCGTACGCCGCGCTAAATTGATCCAGCAAGCTATTCAGTTCTGGCTGGAAGCAGCCGATCCGACCTTTGTCTACTGGACCGACCGTCGCGGGCGCGGCCTCTATCTGCAGGCCACACCTATCGACGTCTCGAAGATCTTGCCCGGCCGTTTGTTCGATACTGTCGATACCGTCGTACTGACTTCGGCCACCCTTACTGTCGGCGGCAGCTTCGATTACGCGCAAAAGCGTCTGGGCCTGCCCAACGCGCGCACGCTCCATGTCGAAAGCCCATTCGATTTTGGAACACAGGTCCTGCTCTATGTACCGCCCCACTTGCCCGACCCGCGCCAGCCGGAATTCGTGCGAAAGGCTGCCGATGAAATCGAACGCATCATCGAAGCTTCACGCGGGCGCGCCTTCCTGTTATTCACCAGTCACACGCAAATGCGCCAGCTTTATGAGCTGCTGCGTAAGCGGCTCGATTACCCGCTGCTGCTGCAAGGCGACGCTCCCCGCACCGCGCTCATCGAAAAATTCCGCGCCACCCCCGGCGCAGTGCTTTTCGGAACGTCGAGTTTCTGGCAGGGTGTCGACGTGCAGGGCGAACAACTGAGTTGTGTTGTCATCGACAAGTTGCCCTTCGCCGTGCCTACCGATCCGGTGGTCGCAGCCCGCAGCGAAGCGGTCCGGCAAAGCGGTGGAAATCCGTTCCAGGATTATCAGATCCCGCAGGCCGCCTTAGCCCTTAAACAAGGTTTCGGGCGCTTGATTCGCGCCGCCAGCGACCGCGGCGTTTTAGTTCTGCTTGATAATAGAATCTTGAAGTTCTCGTACGGACACGTCTTCTTGCAAAGTCTGCCTCCCTACCGAATCACGAAGAAGTTGCAGGACATCCAAGAGTTTTTCCATGTTTGAAATTTGCGTAGAACATACCTTTGCCGCGGCGCATGCTCTCCGCAACTATTACGGCAAGTGTGAGAACCTGCATGGGCATAACTATCGCGTACAGGTCGGAATGGAGGGCCCTACGCTCGACGAAGCCGGCATGTTATTCGACTTCGCGAAGCTAAAAAAACAATTGCGCGTGACTAGCGAGTACCTGGACCATCAGAATTTAAACGAACTCAAGCCCTTCGACGTGCTCAATCCATCGGCCGAGAACATCGCGAAGTTCATCTGTGAGGAAATGCAGCGCACTCTCGATTCGGGATCGATTGCCTATGTCCGCGTCTGGGAAACCGACACCTCGTACGCCGTCTATCGTCCCAGTTAAACTACCAGCAACTTACCGTAGGGTAGGCTTTAGCCTGCCATCTGATTACCGCCCGAAATAAGCAGCGTTCTTCTGCGTAAAATCGGCCCACTTCTCGGGTAAATCATCTGCTGCAAAAATGGCCGACACCGGGCAAACCGGCACACAGGCGCCGCAATCGATACACTCCACCGGGTCGATATACAACATATCTTCGCTGCCGAACTTCTCGCTGTCTTTCTTAGGGTGGATGCAATCTACCGGGCATGCGTCGACACAGGCGGCGTCCTTTGTTCCAATGCAGGGTTCTGCGATTACGTAAGCCATCTCTTGATTCCTTTAAACTTTAGAAGTAACACAATACCCCCACGACTCTCGAAACCGCACCAGCGAGCGGCGAGAATCGGCTCTTGAACCGTCGACAAGAGAGTTGCTCTGGTTCAGGTACCTTGAAATGAATCCCTGAGAAGCAGGAGGACTGAATGCGAGCTTACGAAACCGATTACGCGGGATGGGCCGAAGACACGGCGCGCGCCATCTGCGAAGGTCGTTGGTCGGATATCGACAGGGCTGCTTTGGCTGACGAGGTGGATAGCTTGGGAAAACAGGAACGGCAGCGCATCGTGAGCCGGTTAACGCAATTGATAATTCACTTACTCAAGCAGCGTTATCAACCCATGAAGGCCAGCCGCAGTTGGGAACTAACTATTCTCGAACAACGCCGGCGCGCCCTCGATTTACTCGCTGAAAACCCGAGCCTTCAGCCCCTTCTCGGGGACTTGGTGGGCAAGGCATATCGGGAGGCACGCTACCGAGCCATCAAACAAACAGGCCTGGATCCCGGCATGTTTCCCGAACAGAATCCCTTCACCGATACGGAGATATGGGGCGACAAGCCTGACCGATAGCAGGCTGTCGAGCGTGACTTCTTTCTTAAAAGCGCGAATCACAATGATGCCCGGTCCTTTGACCGCGACGCTCACCTGATCGCCTTTGTGCAGGTTCGCTTGTTCAGCGACACTTCTCGGGATGCGAACGCCGATGCTATTGCCCAACTTTGCAATTGCAGTTTCAATCGGTGCGCCCATCTTTGCTCCTGCTCACCAGTATGTACAAATGTAGTTCCGTAGTCGAGCCCGCTATGGTCGGGTAGGGTCGGCCCCGGGTGAGAGAATACCCTTTGATGACCCCCAAAGTTCGCAAAGCCGTCTTCGCCGCTGCGGGACTGGGCACCCGTTTTCTAACTGCCACTAAATCCTCTCCGAAGGAAATGTTGCCGATTCGTTGACAAACCGTTAATCGAAAAAGGATAGGCAGTTGCCCTGGTTCAGGTACCTTGGCATGAAAACCCTGGGAAGCAGGAGGAATCAAATGCGGGCATACCAAACCGATTACGCGGGATGGGCCGAAGACACGGCGCGCGCCATCTGCGAAGGTCGCTGGTCCGATATCGACCGGGCTGCTTTAGCTGACGAGGTGGATAGCTTGGGACAACAGGAACGGCAGCGCATCGTGAGTCGGCTAAAGAAATTGATAATTCATTTACTCAAACAGCGTTATCAGCCCATGAAGGCCAGCCGCAGCTGGGAACTAGCTATCCTCGAACAACGCCGGCGCGCCCTCGATTTATTCGATGAAAACCCGAGCCTCCAGCCCCTTCTCGCCGATTTGGTAAACAAGGCGTCTCGGGAGGCACGCTACCGAGCCATCAAACAAACAGGCTTGGATCCCAGCATGTTTCCCGAACAGAATCCCTTTCCCGATACGGAGATATGGGGCGACAAGCCTGACTAAGCGGGAGATTCAACAGGGAGCGCCGGTACAATACCCTTTGATGACCCCCAAAGTTCGCAAAGCCGTCTTCCCCGCTGCGGGACTGGGCACCCGTTTTCTACCTGCTACTAAATCCTCCCCCAAGGAAATGTTGCCGATCGTCGACAAACCGTTAATCCAATATGGTGTCGAAGAGGCAATGCATTCCGGCATCCAGAACATCATCATTGTGACCGGGCGCGGCAAGTCTTCCATCGAAGACCATTTCGATGTCAGCTTCGAACTCGAACATCTGCTCGAATCCAAGAATAAGACCGAGCTTTTGTCCATGGTCCGCTCCATTTCCGACATGATCGACGTTTCCTATGTCCGTCAAAAAGAAGCCCTGGGACTCGGCCATGCCATCCTACGCGCGAAGGAACTGGTCGGTCATGAACCATTTGCGGCGGTTCTTTCCGACGACATCATTGCTTCGGAAACGCCTTGTATCCGTCAGCTGCTGGATGTGTACGAATTTTACGGCGCTTCCGTGCTCGCCCTGATGGAAGTTCCCCGCGAACAAATCTCTGCCTACGGTGTAGTCGACGCCGAACTGATCTCCGACAACGGCCGCGAAAATCGTTTGTATCGCATTCGCAACATGGTCGAAAAACCGAAGCCGGAAGACGCGCCATCCAACCTGGCCATCATTGGACGCTACGTCCTCACCCCGGAAATCTTTCAATGCGTCGAGGCCATCGAGCCTGGCAGCGGCGGCGAAATTCAGCTCACCGACGCCCTGAAATACATGCTGCGTAACCGGCCCATCTATGGATTGAAATTTGAAGGCAAACGCTTCGATGCCGGCGACAAGCTGGGATTTCTAAAGGCAACCGTCGAATTTGCTTTGGAACGCCATGACTTAGGCGGCCCATTCCGCGAATATTTGAAGGGATTGTGCATAGATTAAATCAAGGTCGATTAAATCCATTCGCGTTGTCGACCATTGCGAGCCTGAGCCTGCTCGCGGCCTTCGCGAGTGCGCAAGTAAAAAGCTATGGGCAGCCGCCCACTCCCAGGATTGTCGCCTACGTAGTCCAAGCCTTGCAGAACGGGGACCTTGCCAGCGCCTCGACCCTTGTCGGACAGTACCGGCGCTTAAACGGCGACACCCCGGAGGCACTCGAAGCGTTCTCCTGGCTGGCCCGCGGCGAACTCGCTTCCGGCGACACGGCCAAAGCTGCGAATGACGCCAAGGAAATCGAACAAGCCGCGCAAACTTCTCTCTCTACCCGAAAACTCGATAGCGAACCCCATCTGCCGCTGGCTTTGGGATCGGCTTACGAGGTCCAGGCCGAAGCGCTCAGCAAACAGGGCCACCGCACCGAAGCCTTGCAGATGCTACGTCACGGACTGATCACCTGGCGAGGCACTTCGCTCGTTGACCGGCTGCAGAAAAACATCAATCTCCTGACCCTGCAAGGCCGCCCCATGCCTCTCCTTCGCGAGACTGCTTTCATTGGAGCCAAACCCGCCAACCCGAACGCCTGGCACGGCAAGCCGCTGCTGCTCTTTTTCTGGGCGCACTGGTGTGCTGACTGCAAGGCCGAAGTCCCCATCATCACCCGCCTGGCTGCCGAGTTCGAGCCAAAAGGTCTCGTCGTCATCGCTCCTACGCGCCTCTACGGCTACACTGCCGAGGACGACAACGCTCCACCCGCCAAAGAGCAGGCCTTCATCGAAAAAGTCTTCGAAAAATACTACGCAGGCATTCCCAACGCCGCCGTACCCCTGGACAGCGGTAACTTCGAGCGTTTTGGCGCAAGCACTACACCCACCATTCTGCTGATCGATCGGCGCGGCATTGTCCAGCTGTATCACCCTGGCGTCATAGAGGAGGGCGAGCTGCGCGCCGCCATCGAGCAAATCGTCCTGCCCGTCAGCGCCAAACGTTCCGCGACTCCCGTTGGGCGATAATGCTCCCATGCAAGTTCGAGTGGCAGTGCTGCTGTTAGTCGCAGCCTTGGCTTTTGGCGCCAGTCCGAAAACAACCCTGAAAATCGTAGTCAAAAACCAGTTCGATAAGCCTGTGGACAACGCCGCCGTCATTCTCGATTTCCTCGGCCCGCGTGACGCGGCGAAGCTCGGCTTTCACAAGAAGATGCATTGGGAACTAAAAACCAACCAGCAGGGCATCGCCCATTTCCCGCCCGTACCCGAGGGTACCGTGCAGCTGCAAGTGATCACCAAGGTCTATCAAACCTACGGCAAAAAGCTCGACATAGAGGGCGAAGAAAAAATCATCGATATCACCTTGAATCCGCCGCAAACCCAATACAGCGCCCACCCGCCTTTAAAACCCGCCGACCCGCCGAAAAACTAACTGCCAGTCTTCTATTTCGCTATCTTTTACAGTCAATTAGATCGAAACAGAGAGAACCAAGCGCGTTTCTGTGACCTATCAATGGAAATCCCCCTGGAGGCTATTGGGAGAACGACAACCGCAGCTGATTCACGACCCGACGAATCGACTGCTGCGGTTGCTGAGAACAACCCAGGGCTTCAGTTCCAGAACAATCAGCTTGCTGCCGATCAAGGCTCGTCGCGGTCGCCGTTGACGAAGAAGGGCTTCATCTCCTTGTACCCCAAAATCTTCACGGTCGCTTTCCTGGGGGCGTTGCCCTGAGCGATCGCGAGGAACGCCTGCTGTGACTGTGCCACCATCGCTCGCGCGAGATCGTTCTTGTGGATCGAGTGATACTTGGACGGCATAGCCCAGTGCAGCAGTGGCATGACGTAGCCAAGAACGCCGGGCGTGTTGGAGTTGCCGAGAATGACGGCAGGACGGTACACCCCGAGGAAGTCGAACTCGACGGACTCGACAGCCTTCTCTTTCTCGCCGATGGTCTTCGCGTATCTCGTCCCGGCCTCGGGGTCCGCGCCCGCTGCAGTCATGACCCCGCACACACGAGCGCCTCCAGCCTTGGCGGCACGGCAAAAGGCCTGTGGGTAGGCGATTTCGATCTTGCGGACCTGGTCCTCTGGCATCTTCGCGCTGCCCTTGCCGACGCCGAACGCGGCGAGCGCGACGTCGACTCCCTGGGCCTGTGGCGCAACCTCCTCCTCAAGTCGGTCCATGTTGACAACCACCTTGGAGACCTTGGGGTCAGCGAAGCCATCCGTCTTGCGGCGCGTCACCACTACCACCTTCTTGCAAAGGGGATTCTTGATCAAAAGTTGCACGATGCGTCCGCCTACGTTCCCCGTCGCGCCCAGCAAGATCGCCGAGTACTGCGCCTTTGCTTCTGCAGCTGCCATCGTCACGTCACACGCGCGCGAAACCAGAAATAAACGCAAGTCCGGAATTGAGCGAAGTTTTGTTGTCGCGCGATGTCTTCACATCATTTCTACTTTCACAGTCATTCTATGGTGTTTCGCTTGTTTAGATTGCCGAATATCGAAGGAAACGCGCTGCGCTGCGGGGGGCGTAGGCTTTTGGCCAGCCGCGTTGGAGGTGGCTGGAATGAACAAACGCGCTGGGCGGAAATCCGCGGCGTCAAACCGGCGAAATCGAAGCTCGGCCTGCCGCATCTGGACCACAACAAAGCAGCCGTACTGGGACAGCCTACGTTCACCCGAGTCTAAACGAGGGTATCGGCATGGGATTGACGAGTTCATTCAGTGGTATTCCTTCGAGTCATGCCTATTGTTGTCGTGCCCTTCCCACAACGAGCCGAAGCCGGATCAAGGAACGCTTCCAGCAGTATTGACCCATGACGGAATCGGGATCGCCAGCGGAAAGCCCCTTCACCTCTCGTACCAGCTTCCTGCCCTCTTACAGTCACCCACTTCCCCTACGCTGTGGCCGCAAATCACGAAGTGCAGCCGCCAGCGACCAGCGCACTTCGGGCTCAGGATAGTCGTGTTGCAAATCCCGGAGGTAACGTACTCATCTCGGCGGCTTTGTCGAGATGAGTACGTAACGCTTGCTGGATCCGTGCAGAGCCGATCCATAGGCGCTGCTATTCCGTGCATATTCGTTCGCCCGCATCACGGAGTACGTCGCGGATCGTATCCGAGCTGAGGAATATACTACGCAAACGTTTGTCATCAATGTGATCGGCGACACATCGGATGTTTGAAACGGCCATTCTGTATGCCGTAATGCCGGCATCAGGGTTGCCGCATTGCATTTCAATTCGGCCAAGCATCGCATGCGCCCGCCAGGCACACAGAAGGGCGGGATAGCGTTTAAGCATGGCGCACGCCGCTTTGATCTCTTCAGCAGCCGTGTCGAAATCGGCGGAGAGCACCGCGATCCGCGACAGCAAGGTGCCCGCGATGACGATGTATTTGTGCGCGCCGTGTTGAGTCGCTTTCTCGAGCAACGCGATTGCGTCTGTTTTGGCCAACGTCTGCTCGGCTCGCGCATGAAGGAATCGGATTTCGAAGCGCCACCGAAACCACGCGTCCTGTGAAAGCAGGGACTCGGCTGTTTTCATCGCGGAGCAAACAGTCGCCTGATCATTCGAGTTCAGGTGATCCATCGCCAAATTGATGACGGAATTAACCTCGGCTTCTCCAAAGCCCGCTCCATGCCCAATGGCAGCGCCTTCCCGATCAAAAGCCTCTGCTCCTTTAAAATCCTGCATTTCACGATGAATCCAACCGAATGCGTTAGGCATACGTGATAGCCAGAAAATTTCGCCATTGCGCTTCGCGATGTCCATCGCACATCTCAGCACCGCAAAGGCCTCAGAGACTCGACCGAGATTCGCCAGCGTGAGGCCGAGGAAATAGTTCGCCTTCACAAACTCGAATGCGTCACTGAGCTCGAACGCCAGCTCGATCTGTTTTCGAAACATCTGTTCCGCAGCTTCGTATTCCGAGCGGAAGAACGAAAGGCGCGCACGTACATCGAGACTGTCGAGAAGCGTCTTCCTGTCGAGCGAAAGAGAACATTGAATTAACGTCCGCAGCTTGTCCTCGGCCTGAGACAAATCGCCGGACGCGAGATGCCCTTGCGCCATCAAAGCAAGAGCGCGCAGGCGACCGGCTTCGTTCGCCGCGGACACTCGAAGAACGTCTTCAAGCGTCGATTGCATCTCATCCAATCGGTGAGCCCAAAAAAGCGTATTGCCGAGCGTGTACAGCGCGGCGCACTCGAGCTCCGCCGAGCCTGTCGTGCGCGCACGTTGGATCATCTCTCGGGCGTCGGTAATCGATAAATCGAAACGACTTGTCGCGAGGTAGACCGCTGCGCGTTTTTCGTAAATCCTGAACTGAGCCTCGGCACGGGCGTCCTCTGCCAGCCTCGCGGACATTTCGATGGCATGCGTGTAATGCGCTTCGGCCTCGCTGTTGGCGTACATGTTTCGTGCATTGGCGGCTGCAATCATGAGAAACTCGACGGCCCGAATCCAGTTGCGCCCCCGCTCGAAATGCATCGCGAGTTGCCCGGCAATGCGCGGCGCCAGGTCGCCGTAATGTTTCAGCAACTGCTCGCCCGCGATAGCGTGTAATTGTGTTCGTCGCGCGGCGACGATCTCTTCGTAGAAGACATTCTGGTATAGCGAATGGGCAAAGGCATAGCGCGTCACAAGAGCGCCATCCGGCAACTCTTCTTCCCCGAGAACTCGGATCAGCCGGTAGTTCTGAGCGAGAGATACAAGCCCTTCTTCGACAGGCAACTGTTCGGTATCAAGCAGCCGGGCGACAACACTGGAGAGGAACTCCTCGCCCTCGATGCTGGCGTACTGCAGTGCCAGGCGGGCGTCGGGTTCGAGCACCTCGGTCTTCTGACGGATCATCGCGCGAACGCTATCCGGGATCTTCTGCGCCATCTGAGCCGGAGGGCTCGCCATCTTCCAGCTCACGCCGTCATGAACGATATCGCCGGAACAGGCGAGAAAATCCAGCAGGCTTACTGTAAATAGAGGATTGCCGTCCGTCCTCTTCCAGATCAGAGACGCAAACTCGCGCGGAAACTGATTGGACTCGAATCGGCGGCAAAGCAGAATGCAGACTTCGTCGTCGGTGAGCGCGTCCAGCACGATCTCGTCGCACGACTGCCGCGCTTTGATGTCCGCGATGCAGTTCTTCAGAGCGTGATTCGGGATCTGAATATCTTCAGGACGGACTGTGGCGAGCACCAGAACCTTCTGTGTCTCTACCCGGTGACATAAATGTCGCAGCAGGTCGATGGTGGGACGATCCGCCCAATGCAGGTCTTCAAGAAGTAGAAGCAACGGAGCGTCCAGCGAGAGCGCCCCCAGGGCATCTCCGATCTCGCGCAACATGCGCTGCTTCGTCGCCCCCGCCGTCTCGGACCGCAGTCCTTCCATTTCTGCTTCCGAATTGAAGGCCGGCAATTGCAGACACCAGGTCGGGGCTTGTCTGCGCAGGTGATTCCTGATCTGATTTCCGTGCTCACGCACCAATTCGGAAAGCGCGTCCAAAAACGGAAGATAGGATTCACCGGGGCCGTATTGCTCCACAGAGCGACCAGTCGCAACACGCAATTCCGGATGTCGAGGGCGAATCGAGTTTATAAACCGTTCAGCGAGTGAGGATTTGCCCATGCCGGCTTCGCCGGTGAGAAAAACCAGCTTGCCGCCACCCCCGAGCATGCTTTCGAAATGCCCTTCGAGCCGCTTCATCTCAAGGTCGCGACCCACGAAGTTCTTAGCAATCTTCTGACGCCGCCCCTCCGAAGCCGGATGGCTGGTGTAGGGTGTTGTGCCGTTTCCTTCGCCAGTCGAAGTTTGGGCCGATGCAGGGCCAGACCATATCGAATCGGCTCCGGCCTCTGATTGATCCAAAGCTCGCGAGGTTGTCAATGTTCCGACAAAACGATAACCGCGTTTCGGGACCGTGACGATGTATTTGTGGTCTTGCGGACCCTCGCCCAGTATCTTGCGCAGAGTGGAAACACTTCTTGCCAGGCTGCCTTCCTCGACAAATGCGTCCTGCCAGACTCGTCTGAGTAGGTCTTCCTTATCAGCGACCCTGCCGCCACTTTCAACCAGCGCCAAAAGCGTGTCATAGAGCCTGGGCGCGAGGGGGATGATTTCGCTTCCTCTGAAGAGAAGGCGCTGGTTCCGGTCAAGCCGGTAAGGTCCAAACTGCAGGCTTTGACTTGACTGGGGCGTCATATCGATTTCAGGATTCTATCCGAATTTCTTCCGAATCTGCGAAGGACATTCGCGGTGGTTACATCGTACTCTCGCGTTGTTGGCGGATGCAACAGTCCGCTCTATAGGGAGGGTCACATGATCAACGGAAAACGACTTTTAGGGACCCCGGCCGCAACTGCCGTCGCGGTCATTGGGAAAGCGGAGGCACAGAACCCGGTCATCGACTGGGATCATACGGCAATCAGGACGGGCCTGGCGGCCAAGCGGGTAACGTTCGCCAGGCTCAAACAGCCAAAGGTGAGAACAATGAGCAGCAAACAGTTGTGGAAACCCTTCTGCGGTCTGTTGGTGTTGCTTTTTATCCCATTGACCGGCAGATCCGATGTCATTCAGGACTGGGACGCGATCATGCAGGCCACCGTCAGCTCGCAACCCCCCTTCCCGCAGGCTCGATTTGCGGCGATTACCCAACTTGCCGTATTCGAGGCGGTCAACGCAATCACACGACAATACAAGCCGTACCTCGGAACGATAACCGCGCCCTACGATGCGTCGCCTGAAGCCGCGGCTGTGGCTGCCGCTTATGGAGTCCTTAGTAATTACTTCCCTGGTAGCCTCTCCACACTGAATGCCGCGTATGCAAGTTCGCTCGCGGCGATCCCGAACGGCCCCGTGAAAACGGCAGGCATTGCCACAGGCCAGGCCTCTGCTGTCGCCATGATCGCCGCGCGCGCGAACGACGGCTCGAGCCCGCTCGAATTCTTTCTACCCACCCCGTCCAATCCCGGGGTTTGGCAACTGACGCCCAGTTGCACGGCTGCCGGTGGACTGTTTTTCAATTGGCAGGACGTGACGCCCTTCGGTATCCGGAGCGCCAGCCAGTTCTTTCTGGGTCCACCTCCCGCCCTCACCAGTGGCCGGTATACACGGGCCTATGACGAGGTGAAGGAACTGGGTGACGTGAACAGCACCGATCGGTCGCAGGACCAGACGAATGTAGCCCTGTTCTACGACTATGACATCCCAGTCCTCATTTTTAACGACGCGGCAAGGCAGATCACCACCGCGAAGCCGAGATCATTATCCGAGAACGCGCGCGACTTTGCGCTCATCAACATGGCTATCAGTGATGCAGCAGTTGCGACCTTTTACAACAAGTACCTGTACAAATTCTGGCGGCCGGAAACCGCGATTCACGAGGCTGGCGATGACGGCAATGATAAGACCACCCCGGACCCCAACTTCAAGCCCCTGATCACGACGCCCTGTTTCCCCTCCTATCCTTCCGCCCATGGCACTTTAAGCAACGCTGCGAGAGAAGTGATGGAGAAGATCTATGGCGAGGGCCCGTTCTCGATTACCCTGTCGACGCCGGCGCTCCCAGGCGTGACGCTGCATTACTCAAGACTCGAGGAGATCACCGATGACATCTCGGATGCGCGCGTTTATGGAGGAATCCATTTCCGCACCGATCAGGATGCAGGCGCGCTGCTGGGAACCCGCATTGGCGGTTACATCTACGATCACAAGCTCGGGCCGAAGCATGGCAGGGATTGTGACGACCGATAACCGCCTTTTCCCAAGAGCACACGAATCGACAGTAATTCAACGAAAAAACTCTGCTCGACCAAAGCCGCAACGAGCGGAAGATCCGGAGACCAACACTGCTGAGCGGCAGGAGGAGAGAACCAATGAAAATGTCCGCCATTGTTGTGTTCAGCCTGATGACCGCCCCAACCCTGTTCGGCCAGTCAGAGGACATTAGTTACGATTTACGTTCGATCGCCGCAATTCTCGAAGGTAACTCCAGTCTGCGGTGTCGTCGTTCTGCGGTGAATCCCTATTCGCCGGCGCCGCAGCTACGTTATCGACAGCAGTTGTCCACGTGTGCGTTGACCGAGCTTATCAGGCAAAAAATCCTAGACCCGTGTAAAGCTTTTGGCGATGCGTCTTAGACATTCGCTTCAAAACAATCGCAAGGTGCATCGAAAAGTAGTCGCCAAAAGCGGCCGCTAAGTTCGCAGATGGCGGGATATCGTCATCCAACAGGTTGCCGTCGTAAAGCTGGCAGTGAAGATAGCCACCTGCTGGATAAGTTTCGAAAAGACGCTTAGCCCATGGCGAAGCTTGGTCGGCCATCGGTCGACGGCGCGATTCCGCTATGGCTTCCACGGCCGCAACTTCTTTGGGGGTGAACGGCTTTAGACTTCGCTCGCGGCGCCAGGTTTCGGCAAGATCTGAATACATGGCCAGACCTTTTCGATCGAGCGCTTCGTCAGGGAATGGTTGCGGTCTGGACACCTGCGCCGAATCTTTAACGTTTGTATTGGGAAAGCTAGCTTTGAGAAGAGGCTCAATTTGTCTCCAGGAGATCACTCTCCTGATTGCAGAACTTTTTGTCTGAAGGTGTGGCGCAGCAGAGAGGGCCGCTCTCACAGCTTTCCTGAGGGTCTGTCTCGGAACCCCAGCGGCCTCGGCAATCCAAAGCAGCATGGGCGGACACACTAGGTGGTTATAGATGAATTCTGCTGTGCGGAGCCAATTCTTCCTGCCGTAATATCCGGGACCTTCGTACTCCTCTAGCCATCCAAGCCAATGCTCTTTTTGCGAGCGGTACCAGGCACGTTCTTTGCTCCGCATACGTTGCTTTGAGAGGCTGCGCTCAAATGCAACGGTCACCGGCGGAAACACGGGCAAATTTTGGATTATCAAAAGTAAGGTTCGGGGCGACATCTCTTTCCCTCTCATATCGGTCGTTTTGAAAGTGCGTTAAGTTATGCTCTCCCGGCACTGTTTGTCTACGGTTTGCAGTCCGAACAATGCTCGATTAGAATCCCAGCCTTCCGAGCCCAGTTCAAGAGTTCCTCTTTTTCACCCGAACAGAGCTTTCTGTTCTCTGTCAGGCTGCCCCATTTACCCTTCACCCAGGCAGTGTCCCCAGAGTGGGTACATAACGTCACATGCAACATGGCTGACTTCCGAGACTTCTGGTTCAGGAAGAATCCGTCCCGATTTGCGTTCCTCCATCGCTGGAATTGATGATGAGCCTCTTGGTCTGTATTGTCCTTAAAAGTTACGATCATACGACGATTCCCCTGCAATCTCACCTCGTCACTGTGTCTGACGCCGCGTTCTCCCTTTCGCTGAGCTTCGCGTTGGTTGCTCACGCCTCACATTCCAGTTCCGCACCTCGATGATCTCCCCGAGGTGGAGCTCGTAGTCTCCATGCCGCGCGTTCTTTCGGACTCGCTCAACGATGACCGTAAGTTCAGGGGCATTCTGCTGCATCCCGTTTATCAGCCGCAGCAAGAAAGGTGCTTCGACGCCGTCGAGGCGCCTTGTCCAGTATGGCTTGATGTTGCGGTACTCGATGAGCTTTCGCTTCGCAGCAATCTCAGCTAGCCATTGCCGTTTTATTGTTGTCGTAATCCTATCCATCCAAATGGGCCTGCATACCAGACTTAT
Organism: Bryobacteraceae bacterium; assembly: GCA_965277435.1. GTDB lineage: Bacteria > Acidobacteriota > Terriglobia > Bryobacterales > Bryobacteraceae > Bog-105. Next base: position 2,809,601 of record OZ255821.1, read on the forward strand.
CGACCATTGCTACGACTTCTTTAGTCTTTTCGACAATTGGAATTGTCGAAGGTAAATGAAACGGCGACATTCGGCACGGGGAAGTTGGCTTCTCACGCGCAGTCTTCAGCAATCCAGTCACTTTGCCGAAAACGCGCACATCGCCTTCGTGCGGTCCGCCATTCAATCAGCGCGACATGCCGACGAAGCGGACAGATGCGTGTTGGCCTCTGACCAGCCGCAGGAAACATCTTGTGATTAGGGGAGACTGTCCCAATCGTCCAAACAGTCCGACGACGAGGGTTACCGATTTCAATGCCTGCATGAACGATACTTAACAGCAGGCCGCACTTTAGGAGCGAGCAACCGGATAAAGAGACTGTCCGTCTTGAAAGCTTCTTGATGATGGCCCCGAGAGAGTTCGAGGCCGCTATGACCCACCTCCTCTATCTGTTGGGCTATCAAGCAGAGACCACTCAATTGACGGCCGACGGCGGCATAGATATTTGGGCATCTGATCCTCGGCCAATTGTCGGAGGTCGGATTATCGGTCAGTGCAAACGGTATGCCGCGACTTCGACAGTCGGTGAGCCAGTGGTCAGGGATCTTTTCGGTTTAGTGCACGCTCATAACGTCTCCAAGGGCGTGATCATCACGACATCTGCGTTTACCGCCACTGCGAAGAAGTTTGTGAAGGGTAAATAAATCGAACTCATAGATGGCCAGCAGCTAATAAGATAATCCAGCAATGCGTCGCGAACTTCCTGACTATTCCAAAGTCGTGGTCAGCTCGTTTAACCCGGAGCTTTTCCCCTTTTGAAGCTACGCTTGAGGATCTCGAAGACTGGGATCGTAGCTTCCCCCGCCCGTATGCTCTGCGCTTTAGCACGACTGCTACTGAATACCTGGCGGATACACCCGAAATGGGCGTTGAATTGGACCCGATCACAGGTAAAGCGGTAGAGGGTTGGTCAGTGCCGGAAGCAATTTGCTGCGGAATTGACTATCTAAAGGCCGAGTATCTCCTGGTCAAAGATGCTTTCTTTCGCCCGAACAGTGGCTCGAAGTCTCCTGCCGACGAAATTCTGACTCGGCTCCGAAGGAGTTGCGATGCCTTTGTCCAATTGAACAAGGACGAAGACTTCAAAATTAGGTTAGAAGATCACGTGTGCGGAAACCCAAATAGGGAATGCATGCTCTCGATGGTCCAAGAGAACATCGAAAACCTCTGCATAAGACCTTGGTGGAAGAAACATTCCGGCAAGTAACCATACAGGGAGAGATCGACCAAACCCGAGTGCGATCATTCTCCAGGTTGATAACCGTTTTGATCGATCAAAACGGAGAAAATCCTGAACGCTGCACTTGCACCGAGCTAGTGGAATTCGATCCACGCTGTACATTTCGCGACCTAATCGCGACCACCTTGGCCGTATCACGCGCTAGTCGTCCAAAGCTATCGTCGGCGTCCCGGCCAGAGCTACCCGGAAACCCTAACCCGGCCCGCCCACTGCCTTTCCGATGGACTGCGCTCCGCCAGAACGCACATGGCAACCAAGGCTAGTGGTATGTTGCTCTCGTGCGTTTCGCATTCCTATTTGCCCGGTCCGCAACCGCGTGCTTCTCTACTGCACCCATGGGATGGAACTCGTGGAACAGTTTCGCCAACATTGTGAATTCCCAAATCGTCCAGGAACAGGCGAAAGCGCTGGCCTCGAACGGCATGAAAGACGCCGGTTACGAGTATTGTCGAGATCGACGAAGGTTGGTGGCTGGGAGAGCGCGATGCTCAAGGCAATATCGTCGTAATCCTAGCAGTGGCCTGCCATTGAGCGTGGCCAGAAAGATGGCGACATGGCCAATGCCGCTGGTTATATTTACAGCTTGGGCCTGCAGGCCGGGATTACACCGACGCGGGCAGTGACGGCTGCAGCATGGTACCCCGACTCCGGGCCGAAGTACATGCATACCCGCAGCGAGCGGCATTATGAGCAGGACTTCCTTCAGTTCTCGAAGTGGGGCTTCGATTACGTGAAGGTGGACTGGTGCGGCGGCGTCAAGGAAAAGCTCTCCGGCGCGATCCAATTTGCGCAGATTGCCCGAGCGATTCCACGCGCAGAAAAGATGACAGGGCGGAAGCTATACTTCTCGATTTGCGAGTGGGGCAGCCAAAATTCCTGGTTTTGGGCGCCTGGCGTGCGCGACATCGAAAGCGCGATCTGGCGCACGGGGGGCGACATCATTCCTCCAGTAGTGGAGACCCTGCATGATGCCAAACATGACAAACGTGTCATCACCGTGAAGAATGTGCTCGATTCATTCGACAACGGAATGCATCCGGAGGCGCAACACAGCGGCTACTTCAACGACCTGGACATGATGGTGCTGGGTATGCGCGGCATGAGCGATGCGATGGATAGGATCCACATGGGGCTGGGGGCGATTTCGAGCGCTCCGCTGATGGTGGGGTCCGACCTAAAGCGGCTTTCGCCGGCAACACTGTCCCTGCTCGACGGCAAAGAGAAGGCGCCGGCTGAGTATCTGGCAAATTGATCAGAGATCACCGGGATTCGATCCACGCGGGAGCCGACGTTTGCCCATTTGGTGTACGTAAACACTTCTGCTGATGTGGCAGTGGTCAGAGTGAAAAGTACCTCGGGCCTTTCCACTGCGCTCGCCCTGCCGCCGACGGCCGGATCGAGCACGGCACGGTCGCGCTGATCTTGCCGCATTGGAACCGCCGACCTGTCGTTCGAAGCACAGACAGCGGTTATTCGAAAGCTAACTGTCTACCCTTGGAAATCATTCCACCCGGAATAACGATGCAATCTAACTGAGCCGAGAGCGTAAGCGACCGGGTTTTTTAATTTTGCGACGAGAAGTAATGCAATTAGTATTGGCTTATGACGCACTCCGAACACTGCTGTTGTGCTGACCTGATATCGCGCGCTCTGCGTGCTCAAAAGTACGCATCATTCCTTCTCGTGATCCTAGGCGCCAGCATTAGCTTTCCCACGGTAAGCCACTGCCAGGCGAGTCATGCTGCTGGAGTCGGTCCCAAGGCTTTTATCGACTACTTTCGGCCAATTCCGGTGTCTGGCAAGCTTTCCAAAGAAATCTGGGGTGTGGCAACGGTAGGGCCTCGTGACCCCAACAACGGCCTCGAAGACACTACTATGAAACATTGGAACTATTGGGACGGCAAGATCCTCCGAGGGCCCGACGGCAAGTACCGCATGTTTGCTAGCCGTTGGGATCAAGCCAAGGGACATAACGGCTGGTTTGATTCCAAAGCAGTAGAGGCGATCAGCACGTCAGCGCTGGGGCCTTACCACGACAAGGGGCTGTGCTGGCCGGATAACGAAGGTGGCAAGGGCCACAATGTGACCGCCGTAAAACTATCGAACGGGAGTTACGCCGTCTTGGTGAGTGAAACGCGCAACGGCGACGTATTTACGTCCTCCTCGATCGACGGCCCCTGGACTTATCTCGGTGCTATCTCGGTCATTCAGGATAAGTTTCACTCTCTACGCGATCCAGGGGACACGCGGCCGCTTCAGGGCCCGAATCCGCGGCCGTGGCATGGCTCAAATGTGAGTCTCATCGTACGGCCCGACGGCCGGTTCGAGATTGTGCAGCGCTCTGGCCAGATCCTGATCGGCAGGAACAGCATCCTCGGCCCTTACGACGTGCAGGGCGACAGCATCTACCGCGGACTGCCCGGCTTACCACAGGACAACCTGGGTCGGCTGGAAGATCCGCTGATTTGGTTCAGCGGCGGCTGGTACCACGTTCTAGTCAACAACTGGGGTGACCGGCGCGCCTACCATCTCATCTCCCGCGACGGAATCACGGGCTGGAAATTCCAAGGCCTTGCCTATGAACCGGGCGCCGATTTCATCAGATACACCGACGGCACTTTGAACCATTGGAACAAACTCGAGCGCCCCGGTGTTCTGATCGAGAACGGCCACGTAACAGCGGTCACTCTGGCGGTGATCGACGTTCCCAAAGAGGAAGAAAACGGCAACGACGGCCATGGCAGCAAGATCGTCGTGATCCCGTTTGACGGCGCGGCACTCGATCGAGACCTCGCCCATGCCGATCAGGCGCATTGATGGAATCAAGTCGATCGGCGCGCTGGCCCTGGCAACTCAAGCCGAAAATCACAGGCGCGGATTTTCGGCTGTAAGCTCATCGATTCTACGGCGCAGATACCGGCGTTCCACCGCATTGGCCGTCAGCGACAGAGCTATCCGATAAGCAGCTAACGCTTCCTCTTTCCTTAACAGGCGTCGAAAAAGATCGGCACGGGCCGCATGATACAGGTGGTAGCTGCCGAGCGCGCCAGATAGGTCAACGTCATCGAGAACGAGGAGGCCTTTCTCCGGCCCCTCGCTCATGGCCAGCGCTACGGCGCGATTGAGCATCACGGTAGCGGAAGGATGCACTCGCTCCAGTTCCCGGTAAAGCAGAGCGATCTGCTTCCAGTCGGTATCCTGGGCCGTCATCGCTTCGGCGTGCACCGCAGCGATGGCGGCCTGCATTTGATAGACTCCGACCTGCCGGAGACGCAGCGCGCGCTGCACAAGCTGCCGTCCTTCCTCTATTTGCGCCCCGTTCCAGAGTGCCCGGTCTTGTTCTTCGAGCGGGACCAACTCGCCGCTGCCTGAAACGCGCGTGTCGCGGCGCGAATCGTGCAGCAGCATCAGGGCCAGTAATCCCAGGTTTTCAGGCACACAAGGCATCAGCTCACAAAGCGTGCGCGTGAGGTGAATCGCTTCGGCGCACAGCTCGCGGCGGATCAGACTATCGCCGGCGCTTGCCGTGTAGCCTTCGTTAAAGATGAGATAGAGGACGGCTTGCACCGCGCTGAGGCGTTCAGACAGAGCACTTGGCGGTGGCACCTCGTAGGGAATGCGCGCTTGCTGAATTTTGCGTTGGGCGCGGACCAGTCGTTGCGCCAGCGTTGGCTCCGCTACCAGAAAGGCGCGCGCGATCTCGGGCGTGGTGAGGCCGCCCAGTGTCCGCAGAGTCAGAGCAATCTGCGCTTCTTTATTTAACGCCGGATGGCAGCACGTGAAGATCAGCCTGAGCCGATCGTCCTCCGAGCAACGCGTCATCTCGCTCTCGAGCTCTGGATTGATTGTCCAGGAGTGACCCTCGTACCGCAGCTGGTCTTCTTTAGCTCGACGCATTTGCTGACGCCGGGCATAATCGACGAGCTTGCGCTGCGCCGCCGCGGTGATCCATGCGGCCGGATTGTCAGGAACGCCTTCTTTATCCCAATGGACCAACGCGGCGGCGAAGGCATCTTGCATCGCTTCTTCAGCCAGATCGAAAGAGTGCGAAATACGGACGAGGCTGGCGATAATGCGCCCCGATTCGCGGCGAAAGACCGCTTCTACCGTGGAGCGCAGCTCATCCATCGATTGCCGTACCGCTACAGAGCCGCGACCGTAAGGGAGCGGTCCACATATGCTTTTTTCCGCAACTCGGTACTAAGGCTCGGACATCTCGCGGATCGGGCGCACTTCCACATAACCAGCCGCGCCATGGCAGGAAGTGGGTATTTTGGCGGCCCAGTCGATCGCTTCATCCAAGTCCTGGCAGTCGAGGATGTAATATCCGGCGAGTTGCTCCTTCGTTTCCGCGAACGGCCCATCGGTGAGAAGCACGTTGTCACCTTGAACACGCACGGTGGTGGCGGTTGCTGCCGTCGCGAGCGGATCAGCAGCACGGAAAATTCCGCGGCGGGAGGTTTCCTCCATCAGCGCTCTATGGGCAGCGGCGACCTCCTGCATCTCGCCGGGCGTGGCGAACTCGTCTTCCTGGCTGTAGATCAGCAGCATGTAGCGCATACGAAAGCTTAGTGTAACGGCTCCGATGAAGCGCCTTGGCCGTCCGGAAAACCGCCATGAGCTTTTATTTCGAGGATCTGCTCAGTATGTCTGGCGCTGTGAGCAGCCACCGCTAAAATCCACTGGTAGCCATCCCACAAACCGAGGACCGGATGTGGCAAAACGTGCCCGCGCAGACAAGGCGCTTCGGCCAGTAATTCGACCGTGCGATCCCGGCTTGCAACGAAGCGCGCCAAAGATTCAACCGGGCCCCACCGTTGTGACGGCCATAGCGGTTCGGGCGCTTTAATCTGAGTGAAGCGTTTCGGCACCTTTGCCAGGATCATCTCGTCGACTTGCGAATGCACTCGATCCGGCTCGCACAATGGAGCCGCTTGCATCTGCCCCACAATCGCGTGGACTCGATCCTCAATAAGGACCAGGTGTTCTACAATCCCCGCGCTGGACCACCAGTCGGGATCAGGCCTAAACGCCCATTGTGCGTCAGATAACCCGCTCACCGCTTCGACCAGGCCGTCGCGGGTGGTGAGCAGATAGCGCGTAGCCTCCGATAACTCGTGCGAGCTCAGAAGCGAAGACGAAACTGGGGGTGACATGGCACTCATGATTACTCCTTTCAAGCCGCCTACGTAAACACCATTACTGGTCGAACCTCAATAGAGCCGTACCGCGCGGCCGGTATGCCCGCCGCGATCGCAGCGGCTTCTTCGGGGCTGTTCGCCTCAACCAGGTAATAACCGCCAAGTTGTTCTTTGGTTTCGGCGAAAGGCCCGTCGGTAGTAATCGCTTCGTTATTCCGCATGCGCACGGTCTTCGCAGTGCCGGTCGGCTGCAACGCATTTCCGCCCTTGATGGCGGCGGCGTGCTTCTGGCCGAAGGTACCGTATTCAGCCAGCTCGTCTTGCGGGTATCCATCGACAAATCGTTGTTCGGGTTCGTATATCAGCAGCAGAAATTGCATGTTTTTTCCCTCTCTGTGAAGACGACGAACGAGATGACCGAAATCGACACTCGCACCGAAAATTCTTCATAGTTTTTTTACTGAGTACGAATGTCAGGAACCAGACCGTGCCTGCTGCCATCACAATCAGAATAGTCGCTATCCGGAGCCCCGCGCATGACCTGAGGCCGGTACGCAGGGGCGCCCGAAAGCCGTTATTCGTTGTGCAGTTCGCTCCGCCTCTCGCGGCATAATCATGGAACGATAAAGAGAGAGTGCCTCATTCATCAAGTCGTGTGCCGTTTCGAGGTCGCGTCCGCGATTGCGCGCAATCAACATTTCGGCATACCAGAAGCGAGATCCCGGCTGCGCTACTCGATAGGGACTCGAGTCCGCCTGATAGATAGCTGCCCGGTGGTGCTCTTCAGCCCGGGTCCAGTGGCCCGCGGCTGCCGAAGCGATGCCTGCTGAGGTCCGAAATAGATGTTGACTGTAAACGCAAAGTGGACCATTCTCCACAACGTATTCCGCATGCGCCTCCAGAGCGGACGCCTCTTCCGACCAGCCCAAAATAGCCAACCCTTCCAACACGAATGCCAGGCAGCCACAGCTACCGAGCGACAATGCATGGCCTGGAACAGGCAAGTGAAAGCGTGCTGTTGTCAGGGCAGCGCGAGCGCCGGAATACCCCTTCGCCGCCAGAGTCCAAAATAAGCCGCCGCTGAATTGACCCGAGAGATAACTCACCGGTTCAGCCGCGAGACCCTTCCGAAACCAGCCGGCTGCAACATCAAGCTTTCCCCGGTAGTGGGCGACGATGCCGAGCACCAGATAGTCTAGGAACGACCAGCTGCATGCTATACCCCTGGCGAAATCATGGGCAGCTTGCGTGAGCCGCTCGGCTTCCTCCAGGTCTCCCAGCGCCAAAAACATACTTCCTAGAAAAGCTTTGTACGCCCAGACGGCATTCAGGTGGCTGGCTCGCTCCGCTCGAGCGAGTGCGTCCGGAAGCAATTGTTCTAGCTCTCGCACGCGGCCCAGCCAGAGTGCGGCTGCCACCGCTTCGAAGGTCTCTGCTTCGCCCCAGAGATCACCCCTCGCACGAAAGCAATCCGATGCCTTGCGGGCGCACGAGTCTGCTTCTGCGAGCCGCGCCGCTTGAAAGAGAATGCGAGCCTCGCACATGCTGGCAAACCCATCCGCTGAAGCTTCCGGCAGCAGTCCCTGTGTTTCCTTAGCTTCGGCCAGTGTCTGGAGAGATTTCTCCATTTCGGGGACACCTCAAGAAAGGGAAATTTATGTACGCTAAGAGCTTGAGAGGTGGTGGTGCTTCAAAACGGTTTGTAAGTTATTTACCGGGTTGTTCCGCAATCCACAGAGGATAAGGAATTCCCGCAATCCGATTGATTACGAAAGCCTGCACTGTCAGCAAGACGACTGCGACCTCAATTACGACGAGTTCTTTTGGCTGGGAGATGATGCCGAGGGCCACGATGAGCGTGGTCGCTCCTGCTGGAGGATGGCTAACCCGGAACAACGCCATCAGTGCTCCCGTAGCTGCAAGTGAGAGGGCAGCGGCCAGAACTTTTGGACCATGAACACTGCCGTGCATGGCGAAAGGCAGTCCAAACCTTGATGTCATCGCGAAGGCAGCGTAGCCGCAAATCAGCCCGATAGCATGGCCAAAGATGGTGTTCCGAGGACTTGAAGATACTACCAAAGGCGAGAAGAAGAACAGGTATGCGGTTGGACCGAGCGACGGAAAGACGAATGGGCTGCCTGTAACGAGGGCAAGCAACGCTAGCAGTCCGATAGTGACGAAACCGTTGATGCCCACATACATGGCCCATACCAGTCGAGGTGGCAGGTGCCTCAGCAGCCACGCCATCCGCAAATGCGTAAAGAACACAGCGACATGCTCAAAGCCGGCGTGCCATTCGTTTCGGAGATCATTTTCGGGAGCCATGTTAAATGTTCGGGAGGAGGTCGAAGTATTCGTCATCCTCATTCTTGCCTCCCTCGCCCAAACCGATGGTCTTCTCCGATTCGATAAACTCGATCCGCTCGATCCATTTGACCATCTTGTAGCCAAGCTGATTTTCAACCCGCAACCGCAATGGCGCTCCATAGACCTCAGTCAAGGGTTCTCCATTCATCTCCGAAGCGAGCAGGCATTCCGCCTGAAGCACGTTTTCGAGGCTCTGGGTGTCGTAATAACTGCCGCCGTAAAGCGAATCGCCGAAAGAGAAGAACGCAACTACTTTGGCATTCGGCTTAGGCCGGACCAGTTCGACGAGAGACTTCATAGGGAGTCCGCCCCACTTTGCAATGCCTGTCCAGCCCTGAATACAGTGGTGCATGGTGATGTTCTCGGCGATTCCTAGCCTCTCTAAATCCGCAAGCGAGAGCTCGACCGGATTGTCGACCAAGCCGTCAACCCTCAGCCTGAAGCCCTCAAATCCTGCCTTGGCCAATTGCTTCCAGTCCTCACGGTCCGGCATTTTGCCGTTGGGCCAGAACCGGGGCGAAATGTCCTGCTCTGTGTAGTGCTGGCTCGGAGTGAGGCGATTCAACGTCATCAGTGACAAAGGGTAGGTAATGAACTTCTGAACATGCTGCAGGATCCGGGGCCGCAACCAAGAGACGTAATGCGCTCCAATCCATGTAAGCAGGACGACGCCGATGCCGACAAAGCCCAAAATCATCCCAACTTTGTTATAAGGGTCGTCCGTCCCCATCACGATGTGGTTCATGTTCCGAACGAAGCCCGTCATCACCACCAGCGCCACATGCACGACGATGAACCCGAAGAAGCCGAGCATCGTCAGGAAGTGAATGGAGCGGGCCGACTGCCGGCCACCAAAGAGCTTTGCGTAACGGGGAAAGCGGTTCACCACTGCCGGCGACATTGCGATGCCGGTCAGGATCGCCAGGGGACCGAAGACAAAGACAACCGAGAAATAGGCGATTTGCTGTAGGGCGTTATAGCCGTAAAACCCGTTGAATTCAGGTGGCAGATGGAAGGTAGCGTAATGCACCCAGGTGTTCCAGGCTTGCAGCAGGACAAGGGTCGATTGTGGGACGAGCCGACGCCACTGCTCTGTGTCGAAGAGCATGATTACGAACAGGAGGCCCGTGAGAATGAACCCATACACATTGAGGAAATGCCAGGAGCGGGCGATGCCAACCGTGTGCCGATAGCCCGGCGTAGCCACAACCGGCGAAATGAAGCGAGCATCGTCTTTTGCGGTCCAGACCCGATCCGTGGGCACGCGAATCGGCGTCAGACGAATCCATTCACTATCCGGGGTGCAGTCGGAGTTGAAGTATAGGCGAGGGTGATCGACCAAAATCGACAGCCCGCTACGGATCAGCATCATCACGAAGACGAAGTTGAAGAAGTGACAGTATCGGACCCATAGCGGAAAGCCGTGTGGACCGGCGAAGTTGTTAGGGTAGACCTGCGGAACGGGTGGTATGTAAGGCAGACCGGAGTGAAGGAACTCGATCCAGGCTGCCAGCACTGGTAGCAGGACCAGCAAGGCTGCTGCGATAAGGAACGAGGGCCGCACCCAGATGCGAAACCGGCGGTCTGGCGGGTAATGTACGGCGGCGTGTGCTGCATCGAACGAGATCATAGGGCGACTCCTGAGTCACGGTCAAGGGTTCCTGAATCGGCCCGCAAGGAAATTAGGTGCCGTAACCGCGATGAGGCATGGCGAGCAACTCGCGATTCCCGGGCCACGAAATAGTCAGGAGGAATTCCGATTCTTCGATTGCTTCAACCTCATGCTTGATCGAAGCCCCGAGGGTCAAAAGATTTCCGATCCGCAGCTCATAGACCTGCCCTTGTGTGCTGTAGCGGATATCGCCCTTCAACACCTGCACGGAGCTTGTGCCATCGACGTGATGCTCCTTCATTTTGGCAGCAGCTTCCATGGAAATCAGAACAACCCTAAAGTCGTGTTTCTTATAGAGCGTTCTGGCATGGATACCCGAGACCCAGGGCTTCTGTTGTTCGGACTTCGCTATTTCGCGCAACAGATCGAAGTGCGCAAGATCGGCGATCATTGTGCCGTCATCGTTTGAACCCGGAATCGGCATTTGCAAGTCTCCCTGGCAAAACTACGCTTCCCCAACTCTTGCCGCTGCCCTTCTGAAGATAGGTTGAAGCACAACCGCTTCATTGTGCACCGTATCCTTTGCCCCATAGATCAGTGTCATTGTGGTGCACTTCTGAGCCGCATGAACTATCTGGACGATTGAACCTTTCATCTCTGGAGCCGCCAATTCAGCCTTGTAGCGTTCGCAGAACTCGAGCCAATGCTTCGGATCGTGATCGAACCACTTCCTCAGCTCTGTGCTGGGCGAGATATCCTTCGCCCATGCGTCCAAACGCAGGTCGGCTTTCCTCTTGCCACGCGGCCACAAACGGTCAACCAGGACACGAAAGCCATCCGAGCTGTCCGGTTCTTCATAAGCCCTCTTCAGCAGAATCTTCATCTTCGCGCGACCTCCATTCATAATGACGGGGCTGTGAAATGAGATGTACACGGTCTCACGTAGCAATTCTAGGAACCGCACGATAAAGAGTGGACCTTGCTATTCCAAACCAGGCCGCGATCTCTGCGACGGGTATATCTGCTGTCTTAAGCAATGCACGAATAGTCCTGACTTCTTTGGGGGAGAGCTTTGCAGGACGTCCCCCGGTGCGGCCACGAGCACGCGCGGCCTTTAAACCCGCAACGGTTCGTTCCCGGATCAGGTTGCGCTCAAACTCGGCGAGAGCGGCGAAGACGTGAAAGACGAGCCGGCCTGCCGGCGAGCCGGTATCGATCTTTTCGGTGAGCGATTCAAAATTAATCTTGCGCTGCTCTAGGTCTGCGATCAGCCTGACGAGATCGGCCAGGTTTCGCCCCAATCGATCAAGCCGCCAAACAACGAGGGTGTCGCCTTCACGCAGGCTCTTGAGGCAGCCTTCGAGTTGTGGCCTGCCCGTGTTCTTTCCGCTGGCCTGCTCTTCGTATATTTCACGACATTTTGCATGCTTGAGCGCGTCTCTTTGCAGATCGAGGGTTTGGTCGTCGGTCGAGACGCGAGCATAGCCGATGCGCATGTTTCGAATCTTATCAAGGCTGAGGTATTTCGGACACAGTTTTCAGGATAAGTTGTGAGACACTTCTGACCAGCGAAACAGAAGGTAAGCGGACTGTCCCTGCGGTGTCCTGAAAACCTCCGTATTCGCTACACTCCTCCACCATGCCCCGCCGTGAGCTGCTGACCTCCTCAGAGCGCCTTGAACTGCTCGCCTTGCCAACGGATGAGGGCGATCTGATCGGCTGTACACGTTGACGAAGCCGGACTTGGCTTTCATCCGGCAACATCGCGGGGATCACAATCGCCTTGGCATTGCGGTGCTGATGAGCTATCTGCGATACCCAGGGAGGGTTCTAGCGAGTGGCGAGAGGCCCCACGGTCCTGTTCTCGATATCGTTGCCGGGCAGCTCGGGATTCCGGTCGAAGTGTGGGAGGTCTACGCAGAGCGCGATGCCACGAGGCGAAGCCATCTTCTTGAGCTGCTGCCCCGCTTGGGAATGGAGCAGTTCGGGACCAAGCACTATCGGTCTATCTCGGCGTGGCTCGACCCGACGGCCTTGCAAACCACACGCGGAGTCGTTCCAGCTCAAGCGGTCGTGGGGGAACTTCGGAAACGCCTGATCGTACTGCCTCCCGTGGCAGTGATCGAACGGCTCTGCGCGGAGGCAATGACGCGCGCGCAGAGAAAAGTCTTCGCTCTCCTCACCGAAGGACTAAACGATGAGCAGCGCACCAAGCTCGACCGACTCCTGGAGCAGCGTGAGGGTAGTCCGTACAGTACGCTCGCCTGGTTGCGAATGCCGCCGGGAGCGCCTACGCCCCGGGCCGTCCCGCGAAGCCGGCCAGACAGCGGTCTATCAACTCCCAGCCTCTCCCCAATGACCACCATCCCGGTATGGACAGCGGCCCCCAAATCTCCCACGAACCGACCGACAAAAGCGTTCAGCTTGTCTATGTCAAGGGCCATACGCGCGCTCCTTTTCTAGCGTAAATATACTACCTCATCACGCGTGGAGAGGGCTTCAGGCCTGCTATGCCGCCATTCGTGGCGGCATTCTTTCGGCCAAAGCCGCCACGAGCCGCAGTATCGACTCCCAATCTTCAAAATACAGCGATCGGATTCAGCGGCGACCCCGTCCCGCCAGGCACCGAAAGAGGCGCGGCCGTCACCAGAAACTCCCATCTCCCCTGCTTTGCCGCCTCCTCGGCCACCTTCTCCAAGTCGCAGTTATCGAAGATCGGCGTACCCATCGCCACCAACAGCAGCTGGTGCATCGGCTGCACAACCCCCGCAACCCGGGACGGCATCACATCGGTCGCCGCATCGCTGCCCACCATCGCAACGTCGCGCTGCTTCAGCCATCTGGCGGTCGACACGTACAGTCCAGCCACCCGCGCCGGATCCCATGGGCCTTTCGCCGCTCGCCGCGCCCAGCGTCCGGTCCGAATGAACACCACATCGCCGCTGCCGATCTTCACGCCCGCCTTTTTCTCCCACGCATCCAGATCTTCCGGATAGATCGCGTCGCCAGGTTCCAGATAAGGCAGCTTTTTTAGCCGCGGAATGTCCACCAGAATTCCCCGCGTGAAAATCCCGTTCTTGTATCCGGTCACCGCCAGCTCCTTCGCCCCTTGCGACGTGACATCGGTCTGCGGAAAACCATTAAACATTTTGCCGTGCCACGCCATATGGCAAAGGGCGTCCATGTGCGTGTGAGCATATCCGTGATAGGCCACCTTGTACTCATCGAGCACGAACTGCCCGCTCGGATGCGCGCCGGTAGAGAGCATCGTGTGAAAGAACGGCGATGGATTATCCGCCGCCTTCTCCGTTTCTGCGTTGTGCGCGAGCGAAATCGAATACCCCGCCTTCACCAGAGCCGCGGCTTCTTTCCGCTTTTCCGGTGTAATCAGGTTGACCGTTCCGATCTGGTCCTGCTGGCCCCACCGCCCCCAATTCGAGAGCTCGCTCATCCAACGATCCACCTCAGCCTGGCTCATGGTACGAGAGGACGGCGCTGACGATACCAGACAAGCAGCGCCGAATACAAAAATGACCAGCCATCGCGCTTTGAACATGGTGGCAATTATATTCGCTGCACACAAAACTCGTTTCTTATAAACTGCCGCCATGGCCTTCCCCTTGACACGCCGTTCCGTTTTGGCCGGCATGGCGGCTGCCATACCCGCCCCAGCTTTCCACTCACCTCATAGCAAACAGATCCGTCTCGGCGCGCCGATTTTTCTCAAATCGGACGACCCGGTCGAGCTCGCGATGGAACACCAACGTCTCCAGTACAGCGCCGCCTATTGCCCGCAGGCAGACATTCGCGAAACAGACCGCATCCGCGCCATCGAAAAAGCCTTTAACGATGCGAACGTGGTGATCGCCGAAGTCGGCGCATGGAAAAACATGCTCGATCCTGACAGTGACAAGCGTCGAGCGAATCTCGCTTACGTCACGGAACGCTGCGCCCTCGCCGATGCCGTCGGAGCACGCTGCTGCGTCGACATTGCCGGCTCTTACAACCCCACCGAATGGTACGGCCCCAATCCGAAAAACCTCTCCAAAGAATTTTTCGACGCCACGGTTGAAAACTGCCGCCACATCATCGATACCGTCAAACCCAAGCGCACTAAGTTCACCATCGAAATGATGGGCTGGAATCTCCCCGACGGACCTGACTCCTACCTCGAACTGATCCGCGCTGTCGACCGCCCCGCGTTCGGCGTTCACCTGGACGTCTGCAACGGCGTCAATTGCCCGCGGCGCTTTTACCACAACAGCGCCTTCATCGGCGAATGCTTTCAAAAACTCGGCCGCTCAATCGTCTCCTGCCATGCCAAAGATCTTCAGTGGATCGTCGAATTGAACGTTCACTTCCTCGAGGTCGTGCCCGGCCGCGGCCAGATCGACTATCACCGCTACCTCACCGAACTCAACCGATTGGGAAGCGACACGCCCCTTATGATCGAGCACCTGAAAACAGCCGAAGAATACACCGAGGCTGCCACCTACATCCGCTCGGTCGCACTGAAAACTGGAATCAGCTTGACCGCTTGAACGACTATGGCGCAGCATCTCAAATGCGTCATCACCCGAATGAAGTAGAATCGCGGAGCGATGACCAAACAGGAGATACTCGCAAAAATTGAGAAGGTGGGCATCATACCCGCCGTGCGCGCATCCTCGGCAGCAGACGCTCTCTTCGCCTCCGAAGCCGTCTTCAGCGGCGGCATCACGGTCGTTGAAATTACCGTGACCACTCCTGCCGCGGCCAACGTCATCGGCCAGCTCATTCGCACCAATCCCGAGGCCGTCGTCGGAGCCGGAACCGTTCTCGATCTCGACACTGCTCGCGTCTGTCTCGACGCCGGCGCATCATTTTTGACCAGCACTGGCCTGGACGCCGAACTCGTCCAATTTGCCCGGCTGCACGATATCTCCGTCATTCCCGGCGCACTCACACCAACGGAGGTCATGCTCGCCAAGCGGGCCGGCGCATCCTTGATCAAGCTGTTTCCCTGCTCGAGCGTCGGCGGCCCACACTACATCCGTGCTCTTCGCGGCCCCTTTCCCGACATGCAACTGATCGCCTCAGGTGGGGTCACTCAGCAGACCGCCGCCGACTACATCACCGCCGGAGCAAATGTCCTGGGCATCGGCCGCGAGTTGCTGCCGCCCGAGGCAGTGCGCGTCAGAAATTCAGACTGGATCCACGAACTCGCCCGCCGCTTCCTCGGCATGGTCAAACAAGCGCGCAAGGACAGGATCAAACACGTCAGCTGAGCGCCCCTCGTCCGCGACAGCTTTACCCGCCTTTTACGTTCTATCGCTGCCGCGATGGTAGCTTGAAATCGCGTCCTTCATGATTCGGGTTCTCGTCGATTTCGCCCTCAATAATAGATTTCTCATAGTCCTGGTGGCCGCCCTCCTTCTCATCTGGGGAGGCATATCTTTCCATAACCTGCCCGTCGAGGCCTATCCCGATGTGGCGAACAATTACGTCCAGGTCATTACGCAATGGCCCGGCCGCGCCGCCGAAGAAGTCGAGCAGCAGGTCACCATTCCCCTCGAGATCGCCATGAACGGCATCCCCCACCTCGATCATCTGCGCTCGGTCTCCATCTTCGGCCTCTCCAGCCTCAGTCTGATCTTCGACGACGAATCGGCCAACGATTGGAATCGCCAGAAGGTCCTCGAACGTCTGTCTCAAGTCACTCTGCCCGCCGGCCTGCAGCCGCAGATCGGGTCCGACTACAGCCCCGTAGGCCAGATCTACTGGTACACGCTTCACAGCACCAATCCCAGCTACGACGTCATGGCGCTCAAGGCGCTTGAGGACTGGACGCTCGAAAAGCAATTCAAATCCGTTCCCAACGTCGTCGATGTCAGCAGCTTCGGAGGCATCACCCGCGAGTATCAGGTACGCGTCGATCCCAACAAACTGATCTCTTACGGGCTCACCATCAGTCAGGTCGAACAGCAGCTGGCAAACAACAATGTCAACGCCGGCGGCAGCTTCCTCGAAGCGGGCATGCAGCAGATCAACGTGCGCGCCCTCGGCTTGGTCAACGACGTCAGCGATATCGAAGAAACCCTCCTCAAAACTGAGAACGGCACGCCGGTCCGCGTGAAAGATCTCGCCACCGTTACCCAGGGCCCCCGCATTCGCCTGGGCAAAATCGCCAAGGCCATTCATCGCGCGGATGGCAAAATTGTCGACAACGATGACGTCGTCGAAGGCATCGTCCTTCTACGCAAAGGCGCCGATTCAGAATCCACCTTGGCCGCCATTCACGAAAAAGTGAAAGAGCTGAACGAACATCTTCTCCCACCAGGCGTCAAGATCGTCTCCCATCTCGACCGCAGCGACCTGCTCACTTACACCACTCACACCGTCCTTCACAATCTCACCGAAGGCATTATCCTCGTTGCGGTCATCCTCTTTCTCTTTCTGGGCAACATTCGCGGGGCATTTATCGTCGCTCTCACCATCCCGTTCTCGCTGCTCTTCGCCTCCATCTGTCTCGACCTGAATAAAATCCCCGCCAACCTACTCTCTCTGGGCGCACTCGATTTCGGCATGGTCGTCGAAGGTGCGGTCGTCATGGTCGAAAACATCATCCGCTATCTGGGTCGTCATAACGGCGGCGATAAACCTGCCATCACTTCCATCCGCGAAGCCGCCCACGAAGTTCAGCGGCCCGTCTTTTATTCCATTGGAATCATCATCACGGCCTACCTGCCAATCTTCACTCTGCAGCGCGTGGAAGGTCGCCTCTTCAAACCGATGGCCTGGACTGTCTCCTTCGCGCTGCTGGGCGCACTGATTTTTTCCATGCTGATCGCTCCCGTGCTCTGCAGCCTGCTTTTCGGCAAGCAGGTTCGCGAGTGGCACAACCCGGTCATGACGGCGCTCTCGAACGGCTATCTATGGCTTTTGCGCCGCGCCATCCGCCTGCGCTGGATCACCGCCGGCATCGCTGCCTTCGTCTTCGCCGCATCGGTCTGGATCATGGTCAGCGGCGTCATCGGTTCCGAGTTTCTGCCCCACCTCGATGAAGGCGCTATCTGGGCCCGCGCCACGCTTGCTCCCAGCACCGGTCCAACCTCTGCCATTGACGTCATGAATCGCGCCCGCATCATCATCGCGTCCTTTCCCGAGGTCAACCAGGTTGTCTCGCAAGTAGGCCGCCCCGATGACGGAACCGACACCACCGGCTTCTTCAACACCGAATACTTCATCGATCTAAAGCCGAAAGACAAGTGGCGTTCCGTCTTCCATCAGGACAAAGAAGATCTCATCGCCGCCATGAATCGCGAGCTTGAAAAAATCCCCGGCGCGCTCTGGAACTACTCGCAGCCCATCGCCGACAACATGGAAGAAGCTGTCAGCGGTGTCAAAGGCCAGCTCGCCATCAAAATCTACGGCGACGATTTAAAGACTCTGGAAGGCAAGGGCCAGGAAATCGTGAACGTCATGCGAACCGTCCGCGGTGTCGCCGACCTCGGCTTGTTCCGCGTCATCGGCCAGCCCAACCTGCAATTTCAGGTCGACCGCAAAAAAGCCGCGCGTTACGGACTCAACGTGGCCGATGTCCAGGATGCCGTCGAGACTGCCGTCGGAGGAAAAGCCGTCGGCCAGGTGCTGCAGGGCGAGCAGCGTTTCGACATGGTAGTGCGCTACGACGCTCCCTACCGGACCACTATGGAGCAAGTCGAAAACATCCGCTTGGTGGCTCCATCCGGCGAGCGCGTCGCTCTCTCGCAGATCTGTAACGTCAGCGTGCTCGACGGCGCATCGGAGGTCTATCGCGAAGAAAACTCGCGCTACGTCGCTTTAAAGTACAGCATCGTCGGACGCGACCTCGGCAGCGGTGTCGAAGAAGCCATCTCAAAAGTCGAGAAGCAGGTCAAATTGCCTGTGGGATACAAGATCAACTGGGCCGGCGAATACGAAAGCGCCAAGCGTTCGCAAAAACGCCTCGCCATCGTAGTGCCCATCACCCTGCTCGTAATCTGCATGATCCTCTACACCATGTTCAATTCCGTGAAATGGGTTCTTCTCATCATGGCCAACGTAGCCATGGCGCCGATCGGGGGGCTGCTCGCGCTCCTCCTCACAGGCACCCACATCAGCGTCTCCTCCGGTGTGGGATTCCTGGCGCTATTCGGCGTCTCGGTGCAGACCGGAGTCATCATGCTCGAGTACATCAACCAGCTGCGTGCCCGTGGCAGAACCATTATGGATGCGGCCATAGACGGCTCCGTTCGTCGCTTGCGTCCCATCATGATGACCATGCTGGTGGCGAGCGTCGGTCTTCTACCCGCTGCGCTTTCCCGCGGCATCGGTTCCGACTCTCAACGCCCGTTTGCAATCGTGATCGTAGGAGGGCTGGTAGCCGCCTTATTGCTAGGCGTATTTCTCTTACCAACCCTGTACGTCTGGGTCGCCGGCAACGACGACGTTCTTCCCAAACCCGAAGGAGACACGGAAGAAGCCTGATAGCGTTCGTGGAGCGGGCCTGTTGGCCCATAAGCGCTAACTTGGAATCTGCAATCGCAAAGTTGGCTTAAGTCCGCGCGACGACAAGCCAATTTCCAGAGAACTGACGTGGACGCGAGCTCGCGCTAACTAATCGTACGACCAACTGATCCAGTCTTTTGAGATGCGTGTTACACGTTCATGTGGAAAACAGGCAAAGATAGAGTGGATCGAGACGCGCGTTCGACGATTCAACTCGCCCGAGTTGATACTGTCGGCACGAAAAGAAAATTAAGCTTGCCCCTTCCTGGTCATTCCGAGGGCGTACCTGTATATCTCAGGTACCCGGTAGCGCTCCACCTCCTCTTCGCTGCCCTCGTACACTCCTAAAAGACCTACTTCACGTGCTAGGGCCACCTCCTCGGTAAGCCCACCCAGTTCCTCAGAGGCCACAGGGGTCCTTCCTATTGCTTGGAGTTTGTTAAACAGCGGCTCGAGCTCACGATATTCTTCTTTCAATGCATTCAGCGCCTGATCCGAAACATTCGGGAGAGATTGAATTAAGGCTCTAGGCCGGATCACACTTCTGTTGTAAGGAGAACGCGCTTGTTCGTTTCGCTCCCACGAGGTGACTTCGGTAAACATCTGCAGAAGATACCTTGGACTATGGTCGGCGTTCGCATCTGCTAGCCTATTCCAGACCCAGTTCTTAGTGAAGGCCGTCCTCCCGCCTCTCATCCGCTGTCCTACCAGAAGGTTCCAAGCGATATCAACTTCCTTGCTGCTCCACCTATCAACATTAGCGGAGTCTATGGTTTTGTCGGAAACTCTGAGCGTCTCAGCGAAACTACCCGACTTAAGAGCATGCTTTATGACGATCTTGTAAAACTCGGACTGGTCATGCCAGTCGAGCGTGACGTAACGCCCATAGAGGTGGCTCTTATTTTCGAATCGTAACCCTTTCCAGATATCTTCCCGCAGAACAATCTTGAACTTCAGATTCGTGTTTTCGGACTGTTGAATCAAAAGAGCACACAAGCCTTCGATCGCCTCCCGTCGCCGTTTCCGCTGCACTTCTCCGTTTCCAAACCCAGTATCAAGCGCATCAAACAAAAGAATGAGTGGCTGGCCAAGTGCGCGATCAACACGTTCGAACCAATCATTTGCGAGCAAGCTAATCTTCTCAACTCGCAACAGAGTGTCGATTAGGGAGAGCGCTTCCAACTCGCCTTCCAATCGGTTTGGCAGAAGGGCACGAATTGAAGCATGAGCATCGGGTCGTGAACTTTGTTCCGTGTAGTGGCAGGCGATACAACATAAAAGTACCCAAAACCGACCCCAGGTTGCATTGGTATCATCCAAAATCTTGTCAACCTCTAAGAAACCCGCCTCGGACAGGATCCAAGGACGATTTTTGCCGAGGGGAGCCGGTGCGGTAATCGCTACGCTTGCTGTTTCATTACCTTCCAATAGCCTCCGAAAAATCGCTGTTTTGCCAGAGCCCTTGCGGCCGAGGACAAGCGGTGTAGATATCGCCAACGCTTTAGATGTGCTTCCTGCCTCAACAAAGGTCTCCAGGAAATGCTGCTCAGACTCGGCCGTACCACTCGAGAAGTTCAGCTCGGTAAGGACCGTGGATTTGGATTCTCCAACCACCGCGACATCTGCTTCTCCCGAGGCCGGCAAGAATCGCTCAATCCACTCCGCTATCGGCCGATAATCATTCCACATGTCCTGGTTCGGGACGACCGTGTCGGAGGTCGCGATGTCATCGCGGTAAGGAACGAAATGAACTACATCGGTCAATGAGCTTTCGGGTGTATCGCCGTTTGGCTCTGCGGGACTGAGCCAATCCGAAATCCATTCGAGGGAACGATTCCGGTAACGGTTTACAACTTCGGGAACTCTGCTGCTCGGAATTGGTGAAACTATGAACCTCGGCTCGGGTGTCAGCTTCTTTTGGTTAACACTTCGCCAAGTGCGAGCAGACAAGAGGGCGCGGACTACTTCGCGCGTTGCATTCTCAGCTTGAGGATGCGGAAAGAACACGATGATTGCAAGGTCCGCCAAATCGAACAGCAAAGGGCCGCTGATCTCGCTTATCCCGGTTCTGGAATCAAACAAAAGAACATCTGGCCGAAAAGGCAACTTCTCCTTCAGAGCGGAAAACAATGAACGCAATGGGTTCTTTTCCTCCGTGTACCAAGCGGAGGGGTTAATGTATCGAAGCAATCTTGCGTATTCGGCGTCTGGTTTTCCCGCGGGCAAGCAGTAGAGTTCGTCTTTCGTGCTAACGCGAATTAAATGTTCGCTCACGTCAGGCTCGTGTCCTTGATCAAATGAAACAAGCAAAGGAACTACCCCATGATCAGCTGTTACGTCCGCCTCAACTCCGAACAGAGAGGCGAGCCCCGGGGCTTCGATGTCGAGATCGACGCAGACAACACGGCGTCCTCTCGAGGCCAGAATACGTGCCACGTACGCGAGGGACGTGGATCGACCAACCCCCCCTCGTACCGAGTAAAAGGTTGTGGAAATTGGAACCGGCAGATCGGTGTCCAAGCTAGAGGGAAAAACAACTGGACTGACTTGTTCCGATTTGGCTGACGCTCTTGCGAGTGCATCTGACCACAACGGCAATTGATACAAATCCGAATCCGTAAACAACGAGCCTGCCCAACCGAGTTCTTGAGGCGTGAGCAACTCTGTCCATTGGAGTTCCTTTTCGTCAATTTTGTTCAAGGCTGCCAACTTCCGCTCGGATGGCGTCCTGCCATCGAAGCTCTTGGACACAACGAGAACTCGCCATCCTCCAAATGGATCTGGCTGGATTCGAATCTCATCGGAATCTATCGAAGCCTCGTTAAGATTAGCGGTAATCCTCGTTTGCAACTGCTGTCTGGTCATTTTCGCTTTCTCCGCATGCCTTCTCTGCGTACCTGCCCCTGAACCCAACCCACAAGCCGCTTAGCGCCTTCAATCAACTGCTGGTTCGTGATGCCGCCATTCTGACGAACTGACGAATAGCGCATACTCGTGTCCCAGTCTTCGAGAAAGAAGACCTTGCATCCGTCGTTGTCGCCGATGTCTCGTTTTCTAAATCCGGAGGCGTCCCACATTCCAGTTATATTGTGGCCAGCGCGGCCACTGGTGGGTACCGGTCGTCCGATGGACAATAAATACGCTTTCAGGCTGCACTCAATTGCGTAACCGACAAGGTAGACCGAACCCGTAGAGTCCGGTCGCTTCGCCAATATGGCTTCCGCATCTGAAGCGCGCTCTCTGGCGACTCCAAGCCAGTCCTGAATTGAAATTGGTGCGGCCATGACTAAAGCTGGGGCTAAGACTTAAAAATACTAGGACGTGTATAGCCCCTCAACTTGCCGTGTGGAAAGGCTGTTTCTCCCTCGGCCTGATAAACAGTTCTTGGCGACGAAACAAGTCACGTTTGTCTTTGGCTTATTATTGCTCGGGAGTCGAAGGCTTATGAATTAGGTCGGATTACTCCTCGCAAACTCAAGGCTTCCGTTAACCCACTTGTCCTTCTAGTCGGCGATCCGTAAAGTGATCCTGCGCAAAAAGGAACGACTGCGTGTGATTAAACCGGCTGCGGCCGAAGATCAATAGTGCCGAGACCTTAACTTAGCGTTTGAGGACCCTCGGGCTGCGTGGCCCTCCCAGGCCGCCTTCTTTAACTTGGGCAATGCAGCATTCCTGACGATCAAAATTTGTCAACCGTCTTATCCCGCGAGCCGCCTACCCAACTACCTGGCGGCTAATAACGCCCGCAAATGCCGTGCCCGCTCCGGCGATCTTAGCTGGCGCAGCGCCTTGGCCTCGATCTGGCGAATCCGTTCGCGAGTGACATCAAATTCCTGGCCGATCTCCTCCAGCGTGTGCTCGCGTTCGCAACCGATACCGAAACGAAGCCGTATCACCTTCTCCTCTTTCGGAGAAAGTGTCTTCAAAATATTGGCGGTCTCGTCACGCACGTTCGAATCGATCACCGCATCGACCGGCGAACCGACCCAGCGGTCTTCAATCAAATCGCCCAGAGCCGATTCTCCATCTCGACCAACCGGCGTTTCGAGAGAAACCGGGTCGCGCGAAATGGTCTTGAGCTTCTGAACTTTTTCCACCGGAATATCCATCCGGCGGCTTATCTCTTCATTGGTCGGAACCCGCCCCAGTTCCTTCTCGAGCTCACGCGTGGCTCGCAGGAATTTGTTCATGCTCTCGTTCATATGAACGGGAATTCGGATGGTGCGCGATTGATCCGCAATCGCTCGCGTTATCGCCTGGCGAATCCACCAGGTAGCGTAGGTCGAGAATTTATAACCGCGACGATACTCGAACTTATCCGCGGCACGCATCAAGCCAATGTTGCCCTCCTGGATCAGATCGAGCAGATGCAAACCGCGATTAACGTACTTCTTGGCGACCGACACCACCAGCCGCAGGTTCGCCTCCACCAGGTCCTTCTTGGCGCGTTCAGCCTCGACCTCACCATGCCGAATCACCGAGAGGCTTAGTTTCAGGTCGGGCAGCGATGCCCCGGCTTCCCCTTCCTTTTTTTTCAGATCGCGCCGTAGTTCTTTGACCCGCACTTGTGCCGTCGGCGAATTGCGAAGCTCCAGCTTTTTGACTTCGCTATCCAGAACAGCCATCTCGTCGGCTGTCCCTTCTATCGTCCGAACAAACTCTTTCCAGCGCGCAAGATTAAAAGGGATCGCTCGCAACGATCGCGAGAGTTCTACTTTGGACCGCGCAATTTTGCCCAGCCACTTTTTGCGCAATTTCTTGTTAATCGCCGGTACAGCAGCGTGCTTCTCAATCGTTGTCTGCTGCTTTTTGTCGGCCGCCAGATAGGCTAAAAATAAATCGCTGATCTCACCCCGGCGCTTCAGATCCGCCGGGCTGCCTTCTTCAATGTCGGAAGGACCGAAGTCAACATAGCTGTCGACATCTTCCGCACCCTTGCGAACCAGGTCGCCAAACTCGAATACGAGTCCCTGAATCAGGGGAGAACGGCTAATGGCCTTCTGCATGCGGAGCTTGCCGCGCTCCATTTTGCGGGCTAGGGTAACTTCCCCTTCCCGGGTAAGCAGCGGCACTGAACCCATCTCACGCAGGTATACCCGGACGGGATCGTCGGTGTAAATCGACTCTTCGACCTGCTGAGCGCCGTGGAATTCTTCGTCCTGAACTTCCTCTGGATGAAAAAAGTTCGCTTCTTCATCGAATGGAAGCCCGATCGGCTCGCGTCCCTCAGCTAAATATTGATCTTCAAATTGATCCACTTACTTAATCACCTCTACTTACAAACCACCTCAAGATTTCAAAACCTATGCGTGCATCGCGAGACTCATCTGTCCTCGCACCGCAAGTTTTAGCTGCGCCAAAACCCCCTAACGGATAAAGCTATAGCCAGGACCGCAGCATGGCGGGATGCAAGTATAACCTATGTAATGATTGCGCGCCATAATTGTAACCGATCCTGCTCGAAAAAGTTAGCACTTTATTAGGGAGATGTTCACCAAAGTGATTGGTTACACAAAACATAACCTCACCCGGCGACTCCGCTTCGTACCCCGAATCGTGCTATAACCCCTGGACCTACGTATTAGACTTTCCTTTGCAGCATTACGTTTTTGAGCTCCCCGAAGAATTCTTCAATATCCTGGAAATCCCGGTACACCGAAGCAAAACGAACGTAAGCTATCTTATCCAGTCCACGTAGTTTGTCCATTAAACGTTCCCCGATGAGCGTAGTAGCCATTTCCCGATCAGGCGTTTCAAAAAGCTCTCCTTCGATCTGGTTGACCATATCGGCCAGAACGCCCATGCTTACCGGCCGTTTCTCACAGGCGCGAAGTAACCCGCTCAAAACCTTCTGCCGGTCGAAACTTTCCCGCCGCCCGTCTTTTTTGATGACCATGTAGGGCAATTCGTCGCAACGTTCGTACGTGGTAAATCGGCGTTCACAGCTCAGGCACTGCCGCCGCCGCCGAATCGCCTCTCCTTCCTTGGTCTCCCTGGAATCGATTACTTTGTCTTCGCGAAAACCACAGAACGGGCACATCATCCGGAAAAGTTCCTACCCCCAGGGTAGTCTTACTTCCAAGGGTGGAGCGGGCCTCCTGGCCTGCTATGCCGCCATTCGTGGCGGCATTTTTCCAGCGCAAATGTAGGGTAGGCTTTAGCCGGCTTTAGCCTGCCATTCAGAACGCACTAATGTTCCAAAAAATACACATATCCCCACCCCCACGAATTGAACTTCCACCCCCTGAATTGCGTTCAGTCCAGTAGAGCCGATGCGAATTGGAGCGGTTATCCCCTAAGCGTCCATTTGTCGCGGCTTTTTCAAAGATCCCGATGGCAGCCGCGGCGATATCCTTACTTTCGATACACTCAAAGGTTTCAACTAGGAAATCTGCGCCGACTGCAGCGGGAAATCCAGAAACCGCGGCTGGCGTCTTTTTCAAGACAACACACGCATTGGATGCTGAATCAATCCTGATTGGGCGTTGCCTGGCCGGCGAGCAGAGTGGCTGGGAGGAACTCGTCCAGGTCTACACCAAACGGGTGTACTCCATTTGTTACCGGTTCACCGGTAGCGATGCCGAGGCCCAGGACCTCACCCAGGACGTCTTCATGCGCGTATTTCGTTCGCTCGGCAGTTTTCGAGCCGGCGAAGGATCGTTCACGGTCTGGCTGAGCCGGCTGGCGCGTAACCTGCTGGTGGATCATTATCGCCGCACTAAACAGGAGCGCGTAACCGATGCTATCGAAGACCGGCTGGGAACACTGGAAGAGAAAACCGCCTCATTTGCCCGAACCGATGGACGGCTCGCCGGGCGAGAGGCGGGAGAACTGCTGCAGGCGGGCTTGCAAAAACTGTCGCCGGAGTTGCGTGAAGCGGTGATTCTGCGGGACCTGCAGGAGATGGAGTACCGGGAAATTGCCCGCGTGCTGGATGTGCCGGAGGGTACAGTAAAGTCGCGCTTGAATCGGGGGCGCGCGGAACTGGCCCGCGTACTGCGCCGCCATAAGGTAACGGTGTAGCAGAGTGGCAGAAGAAACTCACACCATGAATTGCACGGCGTTCGAGACCGCATTGGCGGACTACCTGGACGGCACTTTGCCGGACGCCGAACGTGCGGCTGTCGAACAGCACGCCGCCGGATGCCCCGATTGCCGGACGTTTATGGCTGAGGTGAGCGGCGGCCTGGGTTGGATTCAGGGAGCAGCGGCCGTAGAGCCTCCGGCAGAACTGATCACCCGAATTGCCTACCTGGCCCCGGCCGGGCGCACGCGCGAACCCTTTGAGCGGGAGACAATATTCGGACGGTGGAAACGCCAGTGGCTGACCCCCATCCTGCAACCCCGCCTGGCCATGGGCATGGCCATGACGGTGCTTTCCTTCGCCATGCTGGAGCGCTGTTCCGGGATTCACGTCCAGCATTTGCAGCCGGCCGATCTGAACCCGGTGCGGGTATGGGGCGGCGTCGAAGACAAGGCGCTGCGAGTGAAGGACCAGGTGGTCAAGTATTACGACAACTTGCGAGTGGTCTACGAAATCGAGTCGCACCTGAAAGATCTCGAAGACCAGCAAACGCCCAGCGCCAAGCCGTCCTCCACTGCAGCCAAACCAGCGAGACCAGCCAAAGATTCGAGTCCAAGTCAGGGGAAACAACCATGAACTGTTATTTACATCCGGAAACCGCGGCCACCGCCTTTTGCCGTACCTGTGGCCGCGCGTTGTGCGCCCAGTGCCAGCGACCGGCCGAAGGGACCATTTATTGCCAGGATCATGTCCCTGTCGCCGCCTATACGGCCTCTTCCCCATCCGACTCGGCCGGCAATCCGTATTTCCAGCAGGGACAAACCTCACCTGCGGCCAGCCACGTTCGCACCTCACCGGGACTGGCTTTCCTGTTAGGGTTCATCCCAGGCGTCGGCGCGATCTATAACGGCCAATATCTAAAAGGTCTGGTTCATGCGCTGGTCACCGGCCTGCTCATTACCATCACGGACAATACGCCGGGCTCCGGACAGCCTCTAACCGGCATCCTGCTGGCGGCCTTCATCTTTTACATGCCCTTCGAGGCGTATCACACCGCGAAAAAGCGCGAAGCGGGTTTGGTCCCGGACGAGTGGTCGAGCATCTTGCCCAGGAGCCAGCACATGGGACGCACGCCGGTAGGACCCATCGTGCTAATCGCCATTGGTGTCCTGTATTTGCTGAACACCCTCAACGTGCTCGATTTCCGTCAGATTGCCCGCTTCTGGCCGGCACTGCTCATTTTCGTAGGCGCATACATGTTGTACTCGCGCGTGACGACTCCGGAGAGTCTGCCGCCGCCGCAAGATAGGCCGGTTTATCCCCAAGCAACGCCGGGCGCCGGACCAAACGATTTTATGGGGACGCGCCATGAGTAGCCCCGCCCCGAACCCTTCCGCTTTTAACTACCGAGGCGCGATGCTGGCGCAAGCCACGCGCGGACCCGTCCTGCTGATTCTTTTGGGAGCCCTGTTCGCCTTGCAACAGGCCGGACGCCTGCCGGTCTCGCGCAGCTGGCCGTTGTTCATAATTGCTATCGGTGTCATGAAGCTGGTAGAACGCATGTTGCTCGGGCCCGCGCCACTGGTAACTCCGGGCGCATCAACGGGGGGACCAACTGCTTATGCGTCCTCTTCCGGCCACGCGACCTCGTCCGGCTATCGTCCGCCGCAAACAGGTCCGAGGCCTCCGTCCAATCCCCCTCCACCACCTCCCGCTGGAGGCGCACAATGAGGCCGCGCGGTTCGATTACC
The DNA here is from genome assembly GCA_965277435.1 of Bryobacteraceae bacterium. GTDB lineage: Bacteria > Acidobacteriota > Terriglobia > Bryobacterales > Bryobacteraceae > Bog-105. The sequence continues at coordinate 2,837,284 of OZ255821.1, forward strand.
GGTCCGCTCGTCATCATCCTGCTGGGGCTGCTGTTCTTAATCCATGCGGTTTCCCCCGATTTTGCGCTAGTCGAGTGGCTCGGTCAGTATTGGCCGTATCTGCTGATTGGCTGGGGCGTGGTGGCGCTACTCGAAGTTTCCTATCGCGCCGCTCGCGGCAGCGTCATCCCGACCAACGGCGTATCGGGCGGAGCTTGGGTCATCGTCATCCTGATCTGCCTTGTAGGTAGCGCCATGTTTCAATTTCGCGGCCCGGACACCTGGTGGCGGCAAACCGACTGGGGCCGCGGCTTTGACAACGCCTTTGGCGAGGAGCATGAGTACACCGTCGACCAGGTGCAGCGTACGGTCGGCGCAAAGCCTCACATCCTTCTTCAAAACTTTCGGGGAGACGCCAAGGTCACCGGTGTGGATGGCGTCCTGCTCACCGTAGGCGGACATAAATCGATCCGCGCCCTGAAGGAGGAACTGGCCGACCGGGCGAACTCCGCGACGCCGGTCGAGATTTCGACCGAAGGCAAGAACATCGTCATCAGCTGCCACCAGGACCAGGCCGCGCGCCGCACCATGGTCACCACCAATCTGGAGTTGACGATTCCCCGGAATGCCAGCGTGGAAGTGGACAGCGCGGCGGGTGATCTGGACATCTCCGCAGTGGCCGGCGATGTGAATCTGCGCGGCGGCAATGCCGGCATGCGTTTGCAGGACATTGGCGGCAACGTCGCCGTAGATACCCACCGCAGCGATCTGGTGCGTTGCACCAATGTAAAGGGAACGGTCGATTTGCGGGGCCGCGGTTCCGATGTAGAACTCAACAAAATCGGCGGCCAGGTGACCATTAGCGGAGACTACTCCGGCACTATATCGCTGCGGGCTTTGGACAAGCAGGTGCGTCTCGCCAACAACCGTACCGACCTGCGCGTCGAGCAGATTCCCGGCGAGGTGCGCATCGATCGCGGCAGTCTGAGCGTTCAGAACGCCGTAGGACCGGTGATTTTGAACGCGCATTCGACCGACATCAGCGTGGAGGATGTAGTGAACGCCGTGGAGATTTCGCTCGACCGCGGGGACATCGATCTCAAGCCCGGCCGCATTCCTTTGAGCCGCATGACGGTGCATACCGGATCGGGCAATATGGAACTGTCGTTGCCCCCGGCCGGCGCATTCACGCTCACTGCCAGCACCGATCGCGGCGAAGTGGAGAACGACTTCGGAGATGAGATGAAGGAGCAGACCTCCGGCAAGGGTGCGCGCCTGGCAGGCAGCATCGGCGCAGGACCCAATTTGGATTTAACCACCGGCCGCGGCACCATAACAATCCGACGAGCGCGACAAAGCGCTCCGCCGACCTCGGTAGCCGCTAAACCCGAACAAGGCGGTTTGCTGAAGGCCCCCCAATTCGTCGCCGCCGATCTTTCCCTGACTCAGAAAAATTAAAACGAAGCCAATCCTCTCGCCCGCCACTCTGTACTTGTACGAACTTACGATTGGTAGCTTAATAGAAGCGTTATGCTCACCCAATTGCGAAAGACTTGCTGGGATGGATTACACAATACCGCCGCTGGCTTCGGATTTGGTATCGCATCGTACCGGCAGCCGGAACGGCTAGCAGCTTTCAATACCGTCCGCCGAGCCAAAGAGCGTCGCGAAATGCTGCTGACGCCGCTTGAGGCCAGTCAAATATTTGCGTTGGTGCGGGCGACTGCAAAATTGGGAGGCGCAATGGCCGAGATTGGCGTGTATCGGGGGGCGTCCGCACGATTGATGCTCGAAGCCGATCCGAAACGACCTCTGCATCTGTTCGACACATTCGAGGGCTTGCCCGAGCCGGCCAAAACCGACACGGAATTCCGGAACGGGCAATTTACCAAGGGCCAGTTTGCTTGTCCGCTCGATGACGTGAAAGCCTATGTCGGATCGTCGTCGCAGGTGTCCTTCTATCAGGGATTTTTTCCGCAAACAGCGGGACCTGTCGAGAACGAGCGATTCTCGTTTGTGCATACCGACGTCGATCTTTACGCAAGCACGAAAAGCGTGCTGGAATTTTTCTACGAGCGCATGATTCCAGGCGGCATCATTATCTCGCACGATTTCAATAGCTGCCAGGGCCCATACAAAGCGATTACCGAATTCTTTCAAGACAAAGCAGAGCCCGTTATCGAACTGCCCGGCGACCAGGCCATGATCGTCAAAGTCTGAATGTGGAGCGGGCCTCCGGCCTGCCATGCCGCCATTCCTGGCGGCATTTCCCCACTACCGCAGATTCCGGTAAAGCCGCCATTGTCTGGATTCGCCGATCATCCGAAAATGACTCTTCAGATACGGTCCGTACAGGCGCGGAATCGGTTCGTCTAAACTCGCGTCGGTGAAGACTTTGGGCACCATCACCAGGTCTGCCGCACCGAAGAGGTCTTCTGCCGTCTGGTGATGAGTGTCGTTGAAACTGCTCCTGTGCTGCAGACCGGTCGCACCCCCCGCCGCGGGTTTGATCCCGAGTCCATACGAGAAGGGATTCGTAAAATCGAGGCACATCACCGTCTCGTCGCCCTTACGTTCTCTGTAGAGCAGTTTAAGACCGTCGTTTACGAGTAAAGTGTAGAAGGCGTCATCGCCCGCCGTCACGAACCCGTGTAGCCGCTCCGCATCCATCTTCGCGTAATGTGGCGCGATCCGAAACCGTGCATAAATAGCTGCAAACATGCTGGTCCAGCCCGCCAAAAGCGGGAAGACGATCAGAGCCGAAGCCAATAGCAGCAAAGAGGCGTGAAAGGAGATGCCTATTTGCCTTGCGACCGGCTTCACACTATTCAGTGCATCGACCAGGATAATTGCGAAGAAGATGGCAAGAGGGAAGCCGCCAGGCTCTGCATTCCCGAATATGGTGAGCGAACCGATGAGTGATACGCCAATCCCTGCTACCCAGACCCTGCGAGCTGACGCTTCGTTTCTGCTGCAGATCAACAGCAACGCCGCGGAAAGCGCCAGTGCGAGAACTATCGCCGCATCCTGCAGGATCTCTGCTGCCGAATATCTTTGCCAAACAATGTGTTTCGCTGCGGCCATCATCGCAAGATCTTTGAAGACAGGCATCAGGTTGAACTGATAATAAGAGCTAACGATCGCTAGCATCGTAGCTGCGCCGGTCACCATACCCGCCCAACGCGCCTTGGTTTGCTGACGGCAGGGAATCAACACGGCGATCAGCGCCACCGAAGAGAATAAATAGGTAATTTTCAGAAAGAAGAGGGTCACTGGGATGGTGCCAGTAGATAGCCCGCCCAGGAAATCACTTCTTTCGCTGGCATTCCGCCGGAGGACCGCGGCTTCGATCAGCACACACGCCAGCAGCACCCATCCGTACCGGTTATACGTCTCCGCCGGGCTAGTTTGGAGGGGGCTCAATCCGGGGAAAAAAGGGGGAGCCGCCATAAGCGCACCGGCCAGGCAAAGCAAGAAGAGTGCCGGTTGCGAGAGCCGGCTGCGGCCGAGAAAAAATAACCAGGCAGCTAAGAAGAGAGCGGCGAAAGACACGCCGTAGCCAAACCCTTCCACGAGCCCGCCAGAAATCCAAAGGCCCAATATGCTTGGCAAATAGGCGATTGGTCCTACCATGCTGCTGAAGTCTGCATGAGGACGTTGATGGTTCATCATCCGCCAAGCGCCATCCAGCAAGAAGAAGGCATCATGAGAGTAGGCCCTCAACCCGGCCATGCCGGCGACCGCTCGAAGCAGACAAGAGCCAACCACCACCAGAGTCAGAACAACAGCCACACCTTTGTTTCGCGGCCACTTATTCCAAAGCTCAGTAAAGGCGAAGGCGAAACGTAAAAGGGGATGGCTTTGGGGCGCGCTTTCAAGCTCTGTGCCGGCTGGCACCGGATCAGTAGTCGTCTTTATCAAACCGCATCCTTCTCAGCGTTGTGGAGCGGGCCTCTTGGCCTGCTATGCCGCCATTCCTGGCGGCATTTTTTCGGCTCAAAGCCGCCACGAGCTCTCGAAAGCCACACGATATTCGCATTCCCGAAAACTAAGCGGCATTGGCAGCCGAAGGCAGCCGCTCTCGCTTAAAGCAGGCCCAGATCATCTCGGTTTCCAGCAGCGCTGCCTGATCTGTTCTCCAGCCCTGTTGTTTCGAGTTCCAGGCGTACAAGCCCAAACCGATGTTCTGCAATAGCTCGAATGTCGTTTGTTGCTTGACCCCGGAGCGCTCCGACCACTGCGGGTCACTTTCAAACAAGATGACAATGTCGCGGCTGGCGCGGATGATATCTTGCGCCCCCGAAAACATCCGGAATTCTCCGCCCTCTATATCCACCTTCAAAAAATCGAGCGAGCCGACCCCGTTATCCGAAGCCCATTTATCCAGCGTCGAAACCGGCACCTGCTCGGCATTCGGGTCTGCCGGCTCGTCCTCGCGATGCTGGTATTTGAGATACCGGTAAGCGTCGCCGAAACCCTTGTCGCTGGTCAGCTGCAACATGACGTCAGCACGATCCGAGAGGCCGCAACGCAAAGGGATCACCTGTTCGCATCGGTTCAGCTCCAGGTTTCGCTCGAGCAGTTGAAACGTCTCGCGCGAAGGCTCGAAGGCCCAGATCGTCCCAGCTGTCCCCACACGTTTCTGCGCCAGAATCGAGTAGAGCCCTATATTGGCGCCGACATCGGCCACCTTCATCCCCTCCTGCAGATAGGAGGCAACCAGCGCCAGCTCGGTTGTTTCAAAAGCAGTCTGTAGCGCCAGGAAAGCGGCAATCTCGCCTTCCGGATACAGCAACAAATCGGTATTCAACGGAAGCTTATAGCTGACGGGCTCGCCGCCCGCATGTCGCAGGCGAAACCAGCTGTGATGTATCTGCCGGGCTCGCTTGCCAATCTCAGACCGGCGAATCTTATAGGCAATGCTCATTGCGTTTTGCCGTCCTTCACGGTTTTCCACTCGCTTTGGCGGACGCCTTCAGTCGGCGTGCAGGCAGTGCTTCCGCCGTCCGCCTGCCCGCCCGCAATACCTGCACCAGAGCCTTGAAATAACCAGGCGCAACGCTCGCCACTTTGAAAGTAGAAGTACCCATTTCTATATCGCGATTGATCCAGGAGATCGGAACCTCCTCAATGTCATACCCTGCCAAAATCGGCTTCAGGCCGGTCTCCGCATTGGCCGCAAAGTGCGGCTGCTCGATCTCGATACTTTTCAGAATCTCAGCGCGGAACAGCTTCAGGTTATTCGAGAGATCTCTCACCCGGATTCCGAGCAGCAGGTTTGCCAGCAGATGAAATCCGCGATTCGCCAGAACCTTCGCAAACGGATAGTTGACCAGCATCGATTCGTATGAGAACCGGCTTCCTATCGCACCATCCTTGCCTCTCGAAATGGCATCGAACAAGTCGCGAAACTCGGGCAGAATGTGAACGAAGTCGCTGTCCATCGTCAGAATATACTCCCCGGTGGCGGCCGCGTAACCATCCCGCAGCGCCCGTCCCACGCCATTCGGAGGCGTGCGGTCGATCAGCTTCACCCGGGGCTCGTCCGCCGCAATCGCGCGCGTCACTGCCGCCGTCCGGTCCCGGCTGTTATCGTTGACGATCAGAATCTCGTGAATATAAGCGCCGTAGTAGCCAAGTAACTGCCGCACCAGCACCGGAACATTCATCTCCTCGTTGTGACAGGGAACCACCACGGATGTGGATCCGAAGAGTTCCCGGTGTTCGGCGAGGTTCACCGCAGGACGCAGCTTCAGGCCGCCCGGCTTCCTTGCCCAGATATACAGCGTGCCGCAGAGCTCCCGCAGTCCCGGGGCGTGTTCGACGATGTAAGAGACGTCCTGCGCGGAATGCAACAGCGCTCGCGGAATCCGCGGATGGACGATATCGAACGGGATGATCTCGATATTCGTGTATCCCTGCTCCGAAGCCGCTTTCATCAGCTTGTATTTCCGCATCGGCGCTTGACAGCGCGTCTGCCCGGCCCACCGCCCGATCGCCGGAATCGAATTCTTCACAAATACCTGCGGATTCCAGTGGTTCGCCTCGAAGAACAAAATCTGACCGCCGGGTTTCAGCAGACGGTGCAGCTCGCGCATGTTCTGCGGATAAAGCTTGTGGCACAGAATCGCCGTTCCCACAATGTAATCGAACGATTCCGCGGGCAGCGTCGCCAGCTCTTCCACCATTTGCACGCTTACGCCGGGTAGATCCTTCTCCCCCAGGGCGTCGGCGTACTCCTGATTGAAAACCGCCGCCGTGATCGGGTTTTCGCCTCGCAGGATTTGCGTGAGGTGCTCTGTCCAAAGGCCCGTGCCGGAACCCAGTTCCAAAATCGTCTCGCCCGGCAGCACGTGAAAGCAGTGCCTGACCGCAACAGCTCTCCAGCGTAATTTCAGAGAGGAAGTGGCCGGATAGCTCAGCCAGTATTTCTCTCTGCCACGCTCCATTTCCCGGAGGTTGACCTCGACACTCAAGTCCCACCAGTCTTGCACCTCGAACGGAAGAGGTCAAGAGCCAGTGTGCCTCATGTGGAACAGGCGTTTTGTGCCACCCGTGGAGCGGGCCTCCCGGCCTGCTATGCCGCCTTTCCTGGCGGCATCTTCCCTACTCAAAACCGTGCCTCTGGGCCCAATGTCACTTAGTTTTCCCAAAACCAACCAGCGTGCCTCTCGTGGAACAGGCGTTTTCGCCTGTCACCGTAGTGGTGCTTCGCCCTGAAGTGACCGCAAAGATCTCATAACACCTCTGAATTCTTTTTGGACGCTCAGTCTACCGCGTCCCCACTCGTCGGGACGTATGTCCTCAAAAGCAAGCACAGGCCGCGATCCCGCGCCACCAGACGAAAGAGGGACTTCGGCGGACTTGGGCGCGGGTCGCGAGTCCGTTGTGCTGCGACGTTCCTCAAAGCACTCCTGAGAAATACCGCGCCGGCGATCAGGCGATGCTCGTGAATGTTTGAACTGGGCGTGCTCGCTTCGGTAGAATTTCAGTTGAACTTCACACTGGCGGACCTGCTTTCGACCGCGCTGGCCATCGCGGTTTTCCCGTTGTTCCTTTTCCTTCCCGGTTTTGTATTTGGCTGGCTGCTCGATCTGGCTTCGTTCCGGCAACGGACCCCCCTGTTGCGTATTCTGCTAAGCCTGCCGCTCTCGCTCTCCCTCACGCCCGTAATCATTTATTTGCTGGGACGCCAATTCTCCACCTCTGCCGTCTGGTGGTTCTTCGCCGCCGTCTGGCTGACCTTTCCGGTAATGCTGATGCGCAGCAACCGTGCGGGCGGCCAGTTTCCACGCGGGTTGCTGAAGCCCCTGACCGTGATCGCGGTCATCTGGGTCGCCGTCGCCCTTCTTTCGCTCGTCGATTTACAGTTTGGTCACCGGCTGTACTTTTCCGCTGTTTCGTATGACTACACGGTGCGAAGCGCAGCCGTCGGCCAGCTCGCTCGGGCGCACTGGTATCCGCCCGCCAATCCGTTCTTCTATCCCGGTCATGCCGAGCCCTTCCGTTATCACTATTTCTGGTTTATGCTCTGCAGTTGGCCGGTCCGCTTGGCGACGCACTGGATCGGGCCGCGCCCCGCCATCTTTGCCGGAGTCGTTTGGACCGGCTTCACGCTCATGGCCACGGTGGCGCTTTACTTACGGCTGTTCGACCGCTACGGCGGCATCGCAATTCGCCGCCGAACGCTGCTCGCCTTTGGCTTGCTCGCCATCACCGGCCTCGACATCATTCCCACTTTGTTTCTGGACTTCTTCCGCCTCAAGTTTCACTTCGGCAACATCTTTCCGACAGTCGACTGGTGGAATCCCGAACAGGTAACGGGCTGGTTAGATACCGCACTTTGGGTCCCGCACCATCTTGCCGGTCTGCTGGCCTGCATGACCGGATTCCTGATTCTGTGGGTCGAATGGCAGACTCCAGCCAAACGGGTCCGCTGGCAAGCCGTGTTGGGTGCAGGCGTTGCCTTTGCCTCGGCTGGCGGGTTGTCCGTATACGTGGCCTTTGCCTTCGCAGCTTTCCTCGCCATTTGGATTCTCTTCGATCTCACGTACCGGCATTTTCGAGCGCACAGGGCACGGCTGCGCGCCGCCACTCAGGAAAGGAACTCGCCTGTTCTTCGGGCGGCCCGCCTGATCCCGGGCCCGTTGTGCGCGTGTTTCTCAAAACAACTGATATCCCTCGCCGGTGCAGGAGTGCTGGCTTTACTGCTCGGAGCGCCTTTCATGCTCGATTTGGCAAGTGCCGGCTCGGGCGGTACCACCGGCCACGACGCTTCCTTCATTCGCTTCAGCATCCGGGTGTTTCAACCGGCCCACATCGCCTTAAACCTGCTGCACCACAACTCGCCGCTGATCTCTTTCGTCACCGATTTTCTGCTGCTGCCTTTGAACTTCCTGATCGAACTCGGTGCCCTGTTCCTGATCGGCGTGATCAAAATCAGGCAGTGGCAGGCCGGGCAGCCGTTTACCCTGGCCAATCGTGCTGCCGTCATGATGGTTTCGGCCAGCCTGTTCATCAGCATCTTTCTGCGCTCGAACACCATCGACAACAACGATCTAGGCATGCGTGGCATGTTGATCGTGCAATTCGTGCTGGTCCTCTGGGGCGCAGATGTGCTGCTGCAGTGGCGTTCGCACAAAGCAAGCACAGGCCGCGAGGGGTGCCCTCTGGGCCCGCCACGAGACGAAAGAGGAACTTCGGCGGACTTGGGCCGAGCGCACAGCCGGTTTGGGGCGTCGTGCGCGATTTCACGAGAAAGCGAGTCCGTTGTGCGCGCGGGTTCCTCAAGCGCAAGCACAGGCCGCGATTCCGCACACTCCGAAACAGTTTCACTCGACAGGTGGATCCGTGTGGCGCAAGCATCCCTGGCCGCCGCGCTCTTTCTCGGCGCCATCACCAACGTCTACGAACTCTTCATTCTCCGCACCTTTACCATGCTGACCGAAGCGGGCCTGCAAACGGGCACGAACCACATCAATCCCGGCGCGCATTTCGCCGAACGCGCCTTCTATTCGCGTCAGCTCTATGAGTGGTTGGACCGCCATACTCCTCAGTGGGCCGTCGAGCAACACGATCCCTTTGCCCCCTTCGACGTGATTCCCGGGCTGTATGCCGACCGGCAGATGGGCTTGGCAGCGCTGGGTACAGCGGTTTCGTTCGGTGGTAATCCGGTCGAGAGTTCACAGATGGCCGAATCCCTGCGAACCATTTACAGTACTGGTACGGCCCGCGGCGATCCGGACGCAATCTGCCGTCAATACAAAATTGACTACCTGATTGTCCGCAACGATTCCCCAGTCTGGAACGATCGACAGAGCTGGGTTTGGCAAGGTAAACCGGTTTATTCAAACCCCGGGACTCGAGCCTTCGCCTGCGGCGGGCATTAGGGTTCCAGTACTGTTCTGGAACTCGTCTTGCCACTAAATAAAGCCGAAAAACTAGGCAAACCGGACGGCTTGGCGTGATTTCTAACACGTGCTACGGTGAGGGTTGCGGTGCACTCAACCCGCGCCCTACTGCCCCTGTTGCTTAGGAGTTCCGCGCCGCCCTTAACTGATGTCATCTGAATATCTGCTCAATGCACTAGAAGCATTACTGCTTGTCGTAGCTTGTCTGATAGCCCTGTGGAAGCCCACTCTGGGCAAACGTTTTCTCCGAAGCTGCTCGCGCTGCTGGGCGCAGTTGGCCCGCCACAAAGTAGCCGCGGTCATCACAGTTGGCTTGGCGGCGATCCTGATTCGCGCGGCCCTGCTGCCAATCGAACCGGTTCCCGATCCGTCCATCCACGATGAGTTCGGGCATCTGCTCATTGCCGACACCTTTGCTTCTGGGCGCGTCACCAATCCGCCGCATCCCTTCTGGACTCATTTCGAATCCATCTATCTTCTGCAGCAGCCGACTTACACCTCGCAATACCCGCCGGCCATTGGCATCTCGCTCGCCGCGACGCAAGCCGCCTTCGGGAGTCCCTGGCTCGGTGTGCTGCTTGGCATGGGCCTGTTTTGCGCTCTGATGTGCTGGATGCTGCAGGCTTGGATGCCGCCGCGTTGGGCCTTGCTCGGCGGTGTGCTGGCCGTTCTCCAATTCGCCGTCATTAGTTACTGGGTGAACTCATATTGGGGTGGCGGAGTCCCCGGCATTGGCGGCCTGCTGGTGCTCGGAGGCCTCGGGCGGCTGCGGCGCGGCCATATGTTTCGCAACTCCGTGTTCATCGCCCTCGGACTGGCCATCCTCATGAACAGCCGGCCGGCCGAGTCACTCCTCTTCGGCTGCGTCACTTGCGTTCTGCTCGGCTGGTGGATCTTTAAGACACGCGAGCTGCAGTTCTGGCCCGCGCTACGCAACGCCATTGTGCCGCTGGCCGTTCTGCTCTCCGTGTCATTGGGCTTAATGTTCTACTACAACTTCCGAGTTACCGGTAAGCCGCTGTTGTTACCGTACATGCTGCACCAGCGCTTATACGGTTCGCCGCAAGCCTTCTGGTGGCAACCTCCCGTGATTGTAAAGTCATTCCGGCACAAGGAGCAGCAAGACGACTATCTGAAGCAACTCCGCCTATGGCAGCGCCGCTCGTCACCCATTGGACTGGCCCAGGCGGAGGTCGGGCGAATCCGGGATTTCTGGCTCTTCTACCTCGGCGTCGTGCTTACCATCCCGCTCTTGTTTTTTCCTTGGATCTTACGCGATCGCGGAACTCTTCTCCTGCTCGCCATTAGCATTCCGTTTGCCCTGGATTACCTGACCTTCCATGCCTTCTATCCGCACTACGCTGCGCCTGTTGCGGGGATCACGATGTTTGTCGTGGTGCAGGGCTGGCGTCACTTGCGTGTCTGGCGCTGGCGCGGAAAGCCTTCTGGTTTGTTTCTCGCGCGCATGATCCCGGCTGTATCAGCGGTAGGTGTGTTAGCCGTGCTGGGCGCACGCATGGTGGCCGCCCACGCGGGTCCGCTGCAACCGGTCTTGAAGACCCTCTACAGCGACTACATCCCAATCCATCCGCCGCGCGCCATCATAGCCAAAAAACTCGAAGAAATGGGAGGCAAACAGCTGGTCTTCGTCCATTACGATCAGCCTGGACACTCGCCTGATTACGAATGGGTTTACAATCGCGCCGATATCGATCACTCACAAATCGTCTGGGCCCGCGACCTGGGCGCGGCGTCCAACAATCAACTCAGACACTATTTCGCCGACCGCCAAGCCTGGTGGATCGACGCCGATGCCAAGCCCCCTCGCTTGCTTCCCTGTCCACCGCATTCCTGAATTATTATTCCCGTCGCTCACCCTTTTCGCTCCTTCGAACTCGTTTTACCGTCGCACCCGGCCGCCCACTTCCCGGCATCGTGAGAATACCCGATTTGCCCTCTCCAGACCGCCCCGTAAATCGTTCTAACTAATTGAAAATAAAAGGGTAGATTTATTATCATCCACGCGTGACCGGCCGCCCGAGCGTCTCTCTTGCCAAAGTTGGTAATTACCGCTGACTTCTTTTATGGACGGTAAAAACTCTCTGCTGCCATCAAGCTACGACACCCACTTCAACAGCCGGATGATCCCCATCGGAGCTGATTGCCGGTGCGCCGACACACCCTTGCGATTCTCGATTTCCCTGCGGTTTTCTGCGTAATACTGATACGCCCGCCACAACATTTCCTCGTTCGTAAGCGTCGGAGTCCAGCCAAGAGAACTCTTGATCTTCGACGTGTCGAACAAAAAATCCTCCGCAATCATTTTGTAATGATACGGCCCAAGCGGCGACAGCTTCAGATGATGAGCCAGCTTCATTGCCGTAATCGCCGGCGTCTTCGGCAGCGCCGCCACCGACGATTTACTGCCGGATTGCTGAATCACATAACGGAATACATCGGACAGCGATTTCACATCATCCGACCCGATGTTAAACGTTTCCGATCTGGGATAGTCGAGCGCCAGCATACAAGCTTTGGCCAGATCCTTGGCGTAAATAAACTGGTAGCGGTTCTTTCCGCCTCCCACCGTCCAGACCTTGCGGCCCTCCTCAATAAATTCGAAGAGAATAGCGAGAAGCCCCAGCCGCCCGAAGTCGATGATCGTAGGGCAGCGAATAATCACAGCAGCCAGATCGCTGTATCCGCGGATGATGTTTTCGCCTTCGAGCTTCGACTTGCCGTATACTTCAACCGGATTCGGCGCGTCGTCTTCGCGGACCGGCCGTTTCATCCCTTCGCCCCAGAGGCAGTTCGAAGACGTGAACACCATGTGACGGACACCGTGTTTGCGCATTGCGTCCATTACGTTCCGGGTCCCATCCACGTTGCTGTGCCAGAGTCCGGTGTGATCGTCCGTGTCGTGCGCCAACATCGCGGCGCAATGCGCCACACCATCGACGTGCTCCTCCGCAAACACCTTATCGAGTTCGGTGCGGTTGCGGATGTCCACCTGCTTTTTCACCAGGTTCGGGTGGTCCGCTTCGTTCGGCACAATGTCCACAGAGATGCAACGGTGTCCGGCCTCCAGAATTTCCCGCTGCAAAATGCCGCCAAAAAAGCCGCCACCGCCGGTAAGTAGGATTGTTTTCATAGTTGAGGGATATCCCTCAATTGTACCGACGTAGGGTAGGCTTTAGCCTGCCATCTCTTCTGCCTTTTGGTACTGCGATCCCTATAGTTTTTGAAAGTAAACGAAGGGCAGGTCACCAGGCCGGAAAACTTGGGCCCCTCCCGCCAACTGCCATCCCGACCGGTCCGCCCACACCGGCACGCAATCTGCGAACACCCATTTCGCGCCCACGTTCCGAAAGGCCTGCAACACCTGCTGCTGGACTTGCGGGCTGGCGCGCCAGAACTGATCGGTTTTGCCAAAGGAAAACTCCATAGGACGCCCAGGGTAACGATCGTTCTGGGAAACGCGTTCCGGTATCATCGCGACAATTTGCGCGCGCTCTAACCCCACGTGCGCGGCAGTCAGTGAAGCGCCGATGATGGCGACCCTGTCGCCCGGCTGCAGTCCCTGCCGTGTCATTTTCTGCGCGATTTCGAAATTGAAATATTCGAGGGGCACTCTGCGACCAGCCACGTCTCCCAGAAACTGGGGAATCATGTGCCTGAAACCCCAGCCCATCAGCAGCAGAGCGATCACCGGAGTAGCCCAGGTTGCAAAGTGTGCGACACGACGCGGCAAAACTACCTCCCAGGCGGCTGCAATCAGAGCGAAGCCCAACAACGCGTAACTGCCGGCGAGATATCTGTAATCGGAAAAAACCAGGCAATAAGTGGCCGCAAAAACCAGAGCGGGAGTCCAGAGAAACCAGGCTTGCGCGAAACGCTTCGCCATCGCGAAGGCCCCAAAAGGAAGGCAGATCAACAACAGAAAATTGGCAGGGCATCTAATAAATGCGATCACCGAGAATCTGATGTTCGACCAGAGAATCATCAATTCCCTGGCGCGATTGAAGCGCGCCGGATAACCAGCGCACCACCAGGAGACATCCGAATGCACGGGCAGTGTGCCCACCAGATGCTGCTCGAAACTCAGCACACGCGGGTGTTCCAGCAATACCCGGATCGGATGCTCGATTTCAGGACCGGGCGGGTAAGCGCCGTCCTTGTAGCCTTCCACGCTGATGCCCGTCACGTGCCATGAATAGTTCAAACGGCCGCTGTCGCCAATCGTGAAACGGTGATGCGCGATCGAGATCGCAGCGACAAATGGAAGCGCAATCGCAAACGCCGTGAGTGCTGTAATCAGAATCCGGCGGTCAGCCCAGGAACGCAGCAGCACGGCAAGCACGACGAGAAACACCCAAAGGATGGTCGCGAACGCGGTCTTCGCGAGAAATCCGACGCCGAGCATAGCCCCCAGCAGAAAAACATCGCGATTACCGGCGACGCCGCGACGCACCCGCACCAGGATAGCTGTGGCCGCCAGGAGCAGTGCCATCACCAACACATCGGCAGAATTAAACCAGCCGAGCCCGGTCAAACGCAATCCCGCCCAGGCAACCACGCAGTATCCGACCACGCTCGACAACATCGGATGATCCGACGGCCCGCGCCATTTCTCCCATTCGGAAGTCAGACATTCCCAGGCAGCAAAAGCACAGAGGAAGCCCGCGAACGCGACCACGTGGAGGAGCGGAATCTGCCAGTCAATTGAAGGAGAAAAGAGGGCGAGTGCCGCTGCATAAATCCAGATGTACAGCGGACTCCAGTAGGTGTTCAGCGCGTTAATCCAGTCGCCTCGCAACCAGGCCCGAGCCACGTCCACGTAGGCCGTGCCATCCGGATCGATCACGTAACGGGTGCTCCACAGTTGGCACATTGCCAGCGCGACAACGATTGCCCGGCATATCAGGCGCAGCTGCTTGGCGGTAAACATCAGACCAAATTGTAGAACGCCATCCCTCGCTCGTTGGATAATCATGGCCCCAAACGTCGCCCCGTTACGCTAAGTAGTTGGACCTTCAAACTCCGCTGCAGTTTGTGAAAGGAATCGGACCCGCGCGCGCCGAGATGCTGGCCGCCAAAGGGCTCGAAACCATCACGGACTTGCTCTACTATGCTCCGTTCCGCTATGAAGACCGGAGTAACACCAAATGCATTGCGGAACTCGCCCCCGGCGAGAAAGCGGCGGTTACCGCCTGGGTCGCTTCGGCAAAAATGTCCGGCTATCACCGCGGTTCACTCGGCCTCCTGGAAGTCAATTTCGAAGATGCTTCCGGTCCCTCCCTGCTCGGACGCTGGTTTCACGGCGAACGCTTTCGGGACTCGCTGCTGCCGGGCACGCGGGTGGCGCTTTTCGGCAAGGTGGAATTGGACCGCGGCCACTCGCACCGCCTCATGGTGCAGCCCGAGATGGAAATTCTATCGAGCGAGGATGCGCACGAAGAAACGCTGCACAGCGGCCGCATAGTGGCCGTCTATGAGGCGGCGGGCAAAGTATCCACCCGGGTTTTTCGCGGGCTCCTCGATCGCATTCTCAAAAGCATTGAGCTCCCTGCCGATGCGCTGCCGCCCAGCGTGCGCGAACGTGTCCATCTGCCCGACCTGGGATCCGCGATTCGCGAAGTACACAGTCCTCCCGCAGACACCAGCCTGCAACTGCTCAATGAATTCCGCACGCCCGCACAAGTTCGCTTGATCTTCGATGAGTTCTTCTGGCTGGAGAGCGGTCTGGCCTTGAAGCGCAGCCGGTCGCGCCAGGTAACTGGCGTCAGTTTCGATTTAACGGAGCAGGTGCGTAAACAGATCAAGAAGCTCTTGCCCTTTAAGCCAACACCGGCGCAGAAAAGAGTGATGCAGGAGATCGCAAACGACATGAAGGCGCCCCGCCCAATGAACCGGTTGCTGCAGGGCGATGTGGGTAGCGGAAAGACCATCGTGGCCGCGCAAGCCGCCACCATTGCGATTGAAAACGGCTATCAGGTGGCGGTGCTCGCGCCCACCGAGATACTCGCCAACCAACATTTCAGCTACTTCACCAGGATCATGGAGAAGCTCGGCTACCTGGTGGCCGCTCTTACCGGCTCTCAATCGGCTCGCGAAAAACAGCAGGTCAAGCGCCTCATCGCCGATGGCTTCGCGAAAATTGTGGTCGGCACACATGCGCTCATTCAGGAAGATGTTTCTTTCGCGAAGCTCGGCTTGGCCATTGTCGACGAGCAGCACCGCTTCGGTGTTCGCCAGCGATTGGAACTTTTCAAGAAGGGTGTGCTACCGGATGTCCTGGTGATGACCGCCACACCAATTCCGCGCACGCTGGCTCTCACCCTCTATGGCGATCTCGATGTTTCGTCTATCGATCAACTCCCGCCCGGACGAAAGCCGATTGCCACCAAACACGTGATGGAAGCGATGGTAGAAGGCGTCTACAGCTTCCTGGCCCAACAGGTGAAAGCCGGTAGGCAGGCCTACGTTGTGTATCCGATCGTCGAAGAAAGCGAAACGACCGCCAGCACCAAGGCTGCCGAGAAGATGTTCGTTCATCTCTCGCAGACAGTCTTTCCAAACCTGAAAGTCGGCCTGCTTCACGGAAAATTGCATGCCGAGCAGAAGAATGCCGCCATGACGTCCTTTCACTCCGGTGAAACAAATATCCTGGTCGCGACTTCGGTCATCGAAGTAGGCGTCGACGTGCCGAACGCTTCGGTCATCGTGATTGAAGATGCGGAGCGGTTCGGTTTGGCCCAACTGCATCAGCTGCGCGGACGCGTCGGACGCGGACCGCATCAAAGCTACTGCATCCTGGTTACGGGCAAAATGAACGAAATCGCGAAAGAACGGATTCGTACGCTGGTCGACTCGAACGACGGCTTCTTTATTGCCGAAATGGACATGAAGCTGCGCGGCCCCGGCGAATTCTTCGGCACCAAACAGGCCGGTGTTCCCGGTCTTCGTTTGGCCGATCTCATGCGCGATGGCGACATACTCGAACAGGCGCGCGAGGAAGCGCGGCACCTGGTAGAAGGGAGAGACAACGACGAAGTACGCGCCGTGAATCGCTACATTCAGGAGAACTGGCAGCGGCGCTACGGCTTCGTGCTGGTAGGGTAGGCTTCAGCCTGCCATCACTTCAACGTATGCGCGTGATTGCCGGCGAATTCCGCAGCCGCAAACTGAAAAGCGTCCCCGGAATGGATGTGCGGCCCACTCCTGATCGCCTGCGTGAGTCGTTGTTCAACATTCTTGCTCTACGTCTTCCGAATACGATTTTCTTAGACGCGTACGCAGGCAGCGGTGCAGTCGGTATTGAAGCCCTAAGCCGGGGAGCAGCGCATGTAATTCTGATCGAGCGCAGCGCTCAGGCTCTCGCTGTGATCCGTGAGAATATTGAGACGCTAGGGATACAAAATCGCGTCACCGTGCTGCGCGGGACAGCGACTGCTCTGATAGGCAACCAGCAGACCGATATAGCCTTTATCGATCCGCCGTACGATCAGGAAAAAGAATATGCCGCATCTCTAGAAGCGCTGGCTGCGACCAAATGCCAGCTCGCCATTGCTCAACACAGTACTCGACTGGTCTTAGACACTGCCTATCAGAACTTCGAGAGAACGCGCCAGGTGCGCCAGGGCGATAACATCCTCAGTTTTTTTGCACGCTCAACGAGCTAACAAGATATGAATGTCCATCACGTTCGTGCCCGTAGCCCCGGTGCGGACCAAATCGCCCAGAGCATCGAAAAACGGATACGAATTATTCTTCGCCAGTTCGGAGCCCGCGTGAAGGCCCAGCTGTTCGGCTCGTTCGAGCGTAGAACCGGTGGCGATAGCGCCGGCCGCATCCGTTGGGCCATCGGTACCATCAGTCCCCGCGCTCAGCATTGCCACGTTCTTCAGTCCATTTACCCCGAATGCAGCAGCTAGCGCGAATTCCTGGTTGCGTCCGCCCTTGCCGTTTCCGCGAATTGTGACCGTGGTCTCACCTCCAGACAGGATGCAGGCGGGTGCAGCTATCGGACGCCCGTGGCGCGCAACTTCCCGCACGATCTGCGCATGTACCGCCGCCACTTCGCGCGTTTCGCCTTCCATGCTGCTGGAAAGGATCAGGCTCTTGTACCCGAGCGCGGTGGCTTTCGCAGCCGCCGCTTCCAGAGCCAGTGCGTTACTCCCAATCACCACGGTATGCGTATTCTCAAAAATCGGATCGCCTGGTTTCGGAGTCTCTGGAAACGCCCCCGCGTGGCCCATTTCCAGATGTTCGAGCACGCGCCGGGGCGTCCGCTTCAACAAATGAAAAGAGGCAAGCACATTCCAGGCATCCGCAAAAGTAGATGAATCGGGCGAAGTGGGACCAGACCCGATCACCTCCGTCGCATCGCCAATTACGTCTGAGAGCAGCAAACTCACCACCGTTGCCGGATAAGCCAGGCTCGCCATGCGTCCGCCCTTTAACGATGAAAGATGTTTTCGTACTGTGTTGATCTGTTGAATGTTGGCGCCGGCACGCAGCAGCAGATCGGTGGTCTTCTGTTTCGCGGCCAACGTGATTTTCCCTGCCGGCGCAGGCAGTAATGCGGACGCTCCGCCCGAGAACGCAACGATCAAAAGGTCATTCGCATTCAATTCACGCAACAGTTGTTCTACTGTTCGCGCTGCCTCTACGCCGGCAACGTCGGGAATCGGATGCCCGGTTTCCATTGGCGTGCAAAATTGCAGCACGCGGTCAGAATGACCATGCTTGGTAACGACTATTTCCTGAGAAATACTCGGCCCGAGTATCTCTTCTAGCGCCTCGACCATCGGCACCGCGGCCTTACCTACCGCAAGTACAAATACGCGCTCGTAAGCTCCAAGATCGAATTGCTCGCCGCCGATGATGAGTTTGTTTTTTGACCGGCGAACGTGAAGTCTCACGGCGTTGCCTGCGTCCGCCGCGTCGAGCGCTGCCCACAGAATTTGCAGCGCATCCCGTCGCAATCGCCGTTCGTCTGTTTTGAGCTTCATAGCAAGCACAGGCCGCGATTCCGCGCCGCCAGACAAAAGAGAAATTTCAGCGGACTTGGGCGCGGATCGCGAGTCCGTTGTGCTGCTTAATTCCCTAGAAGATTGGCAAGTGAAGAATGCGGCTGACGATCTCGGAAATGTCATCCGTGTCTACTTCCACGCGATAATCCGCGCGTCCATACAGCGGTCTGCGGTCGCCATAAAGCTGCGCCAGCCCATTGCGGTCAGTTGCCAGAGGACGCGTCACATCATCGCCCAATCTAGCCAGTACTGTTTCCAGGCTGCAATCGAGCCAGATCGTCACACCATTGTTTTCGATAAGCTCCCAGTTTCGCGGCTGGACAAACGTGCCGCCGCCTAATGCGAACACACAAGGGCGTCCCGATTCCACTTTCGTAACATGCTGCCGTAGAGTAGCGGCCTCCAGATCGCGGAAGCGTGATTCACCTTGCTCAACGAAAATGTCCCGAATGCGCTGGCCCTGGGCGCGTTCGATTTCAGAATCCACATCCACAAAGCACCAGCCCAGCTGATTCGCGAGCGCCTGCCCGACAGTGGTTTTGCCGCTGCACATGAATCCGACGAGATATAACCCGGGGGTTCGCTTCAGCTTCAGCGTCATTTTATTTTCAACGTGCCTGGATCTTTTCCAACACGGCCAGATAAGAATTTCAGTATATCCCGCGGTTTTATGCGCCTTTTGAGTCAGTCGCCATGCGAAACCACCGATACTAAGAGATATGGCCATGCAGCTTTTGCCGATTTTCCCGCTGTCCTTCGTGCTGCTCCCGGCCATGCCATTGCCGCTGCATATCTTTGAAGACCGCTACAAAGAAATGATGAGCGATATCATTCCCGCAGAGCATGAATTCGGCGTCGTCCTCGCCAAAGAAGATGGAATTGTAAACATCGGTTGCTCCGCCTTGGTCGATCGCGTGATGAATCGTTACGACGACGGCAGACTCGATCTTCTTGCCATCGGGCAGCGGCGTTTCCGCATCGATTCTATCGATCAGGACAAGGCCTACTTGCGGGCAACGGTCGATTATTTCAACGACGAAGATGCCACCGACGTGCCGGCCGATTTAAATCAAAAGGCCACAGCCGCCTTCCGACTACTTCTTGATATAGAGCGGCCCGACGTCGCCGAAGAGCCCAGGTTCGACCGGTCTCGCATGAGCTTTCAGTTGGCCCAATACATCTACGATCTCGACAAGCGCCAGACCGTTCTCTCGCTTCGTTCTGAAGTGGAGCGGTTGGAATTCCTGGTGAAGATCATCCCCGGATATCTCGAGCGCCAGGCCCGCATTGCCCTTGCCAAGAAAGTCGGTCCACAGAACGGCCACGCCAAAGGCTTCTAAGGTACGTCCGTGCAGCACCAGTCTCTCATCTTTGACGCCGACGACACGCTTTGGGAGAACAACATCTATTTCGAAGCGGCTTTCGATCAGTTCTGCGACTATCTCGCTCACTCATCGATGAACCCTGCTGATATCCGTGCCGTACTCGATGAAATTGAGATCGCCAATTCCAAAATTCACGGATATGGTTCGCGCAATTTCGGCAACAATCTAGAGGCCTGTTATCGCCGCCTGGCCGAACACCCGATCGCCGACCTCGAGCTGAAGGCAGTCATGCAATTCGCCCACGATATCCTGGATCGCCCGATCGAACTGCTCGATGGTGTCCAGCAAACGATTGAGGAATTAAGTAGCCGGCACGATCTCACGCTCTTCACCAAAGGCGATCCTGAAGAACAGCAGATGAAGATTGAGCGTTCCGGCTTGAGCCCGCACTTTGCCCACGCCGCCATTGTCAAAGAGAAGAACGAAGTCGCCTATCGCCAACTGACTGAGGAACGCGGCTTTGATCCCGAGCAGACATGGATGATCGGAAACTCGCCTAAATCCGATATCCAGCCTGCGCTGACTGCGGGACTGAACGCCGTTTTCGTGCCTCACCCCCGCACCTGGGGACTGGAACTCGCCGCGCTGCCCGACTATCATCCGAGGCTGCGCAAAGTGGAAACCCTCCGCGAGTTGACCTCACTGTTTTAGGCCCTGCAGCTATTCGTCTGTCACACAGCCTAGGCTGGCATTCTTCACCAGACGAATGTATTTGGCGAGCGTGCCCCGCTCTGCTTTGTAAGGCGGCATGGTCCAGGCCTTTCGGCGTGCGTGCATTTCTTCGTCTGCCACATCGACTGAAATTTGATTCGCGCTCGCATCGATCGTCACACGGTCGCCCCTTCGCAGTAACGCGATCGGGCCCCCTTCCTGCGCCTCCGGTGTCACGTGCCCCACAATGAAGCCATGCGAACCGCCCGAAAAACGCCCATCCGTAATCAGCGCGACGTCTTTGCCCAGGCCCGCTCCCATCACAGCCGAAGTGGGTGTCAGCATTTCCGGCATACCCGGGCCGCCCTTCGGTCCTTCATAACGAATCACCAGCACTTCGCCCTTCGAAATGTCCCCGCGCTCGAGCGCATGCAGCATCTCTTCCTCTGAATCGAACACATTGGCCGGCCCGCTAAACCGCAAGCCTTCTTTGCCGGTGATTTTTGCTACGGCGCCTTCCGGAGCAACATTGCCTTTCAAAATCTGGATGTGTCCGCTAGGTTTGATCGGGTCTTTCATCGCATGAACGATTTGTTGCCCGGCGCTCAGGCCTGGCAGATCGCGCAGGTTTTCCTCCATCGTTCGTCCCGTCACGGTGAGGCAACCCCCGTCGAGCAGGCCAGCTTCCAGAAGCAGTTTGCATACCGCAGGCAGGCCGCCCACTTTCTGCAGGTCTTCCATCACGAACGATCCACTCGGCTTGAAGTCCGCCAATAGAGGAACTCGATTACTGACCTGCTGAAAGTCTTCGAGCGTGAGATTTATGCCGACAGCACGCGACATCGCAATAAGATGCAGCACGGCGTTAGTCGAGCCGCCGAGCGCAATCACCACCGTCATGGCGTTTTCGAACGCCTGACGCGTCATGATGTCGCGCGGCTTAATATCTTTTTCGAGCAAAACCTGGATGGCCGCTCCGGCCCGGAAGCACTCGTCTGCTTTCAAAGGATCTTCCGCCGGAGTGGACGAACTATAAGGCAGCGACATCCCGAGCGCCTCGATAGCAGACGCCATCGTATTCGCCGTATACATGCCCCCGCAGGCTCCGGCGCCAGGACAAGAGTGCCGCACGATCGCCTGACGTTCCTCTTCCGTAATGCTGTGCGCAATCTCAAACTCGCCGTAGCTCTGAAAGGCCGAGATGATATCGAGCTTCTTCTCCTGGTAGTGCCCTGCGCGGATTGTGCCGCCGTAAACCATGATCGCCGGCCGATTCAGGCGTCCCATTGCAATTAGGCAACCGGGCATATTCTTGTCGCAGCCGGGAATCGAAATATTGGCGTCGTACCACTGTGCTGCCATCACGGTCTCGATCGAATCGGCGATCAAGTCGCGCGATTGAAGCGAAAAACTCATGCCATCCGTGCCCATTGAGATGCCGTCGCTCACGCCCACCGTATTGAAGCGAAACCCGACGAGTCCCGCCGCCGTCACGCCCTTCTTTACCTCTTCGCCCAGCTGCAGCAGGTGCATGTTGCACGGGTTGCCTTCGAACCACACACTCGCTATACCCACTTGCGGCTTGTTCATGTCCGCTTCCTGCAGGCCCGTGCCGTAAAGCATGGCCTGCGAAGCACCCTGCGATTTCGGCTGCGTTATCTGGCCACTATATTTGTTGAGCAATTTCGCCATCTCTTAGCAGTGTATTCATAGGCGCGCCTTCACGATGAGTGAATGCCCTCGAGCTTAAGCACGTAAGCCTGGCGCGCGGGCAGCTTTAAACGCAACTCAGACGGCATGATGATCGTGATCTGCTTACCGGCCGAGCGTACGGTGAGGGCATCACCGGTTTCGAGCAGCGTGACTCTCGGCGTACCGGAGGCGGCAACGTTCGTGAGAACAAAATCACTTTCGGGCCAGCGCGGCAGGATGGCGTAGACGGTGTCGCCTTTCGCTGTGAAGAAGGCATCCACGCGCGCAAATCCAGCCCGCGGCTTATCGACCAGATTCGTGATGTCATATTCGGACATGAACTCCGACTGCTCGAGATGCGGAATGTTGCCCTCGCTCCACTGCGCCGGACGAGACCAGGCATGCGTTCCGTAAATTGCTTCGCCGTTCGGATGCAGCCATTCCCCGATCTGAGTGAGACGCTCTTCCATCACGACGGGGATCTGCCCATCGGCCCGCGGACCGATATCGAGCAGAAGATTGCCCCCTCGGCTCACGATGTCGATCAGCATCATCAGCAACTGCCGGTCCGTGTGATAGTCCGCTAGAGTTTCGTTGCGGTTGTACCCATAGGAAAAGCCCATCCCGCGGCTTTCTTCCCAGGCATGCTGCGCCTGCTGCATGCCGGACGTGTATTCGGTAGTGTAATAGCCGCCATGCTTGTGACGCGTATCTTTACCCCAGCGATCGTCGATCACCACCGAATCAGCCACGGGCGATTCATTGAAGAGCCAGGCGAGTAGTTCAGGGGAACGCCACTCGGCGCTAGAGATCTCCCATTCGCCGTCGGAAAAGATGATGGCGGGCTTGGCGTGCGTCACCACATCTTTGAACTGCGGAAACAAGTGATCGCTCACGTAGCGCTTTTTGTCCGAAAGCCATAGCGGGTTGTACCACTCGTAGAGCGAATAGTAAATGCCCATCTGCAGGCCCTTGTTGCGTCCCGCTTGCATCAGGTCGATAAGCAGATCGCGTTTCGGCCCGATGTCAACGCTGTTCCAGGGGCGATTGTAAGCCCGATTGGCTTGTTCGTTGCGCCAGAGCGTGAAGCCTTCGTGATGCTTGGAAGTGAGAGCGACGTAGCGCGCGCCGGACTTGACGAATAGGTCGGCCCAGTGATCGGGATTGTAGAGTTCGGCCTGGAACATGGGCGCGAAATTAAAATAGGGGAAGTCCGCGCCAAACGTGCGTTTATGGAAGTTGTACGTTGCAAAGCCGTCCTGTTTAGGGCCGCTGGCCTTCTTGCCGTTCGTGAGCGAATGCCAGTACCATTCGGCGTACGGCGTCTCGTCTTTTACATTGACCGGCGCAAATGCCGGAACCGAGTAAACGCCCCAATGAATAAATATGCCGAACTTCGCATCGTTGTACCAGGCTGGCATTGGGCGGCTGTCTATCGATGCCCAACTCGCGTCGTACCTCTTGGATGAAGTCTGAGCCAGCGCGGAATCGAGTGCGAAACCGGCAGGCATGGTGCTCATGAGTCGTAGAAGATCACGTCTGCACATAAACGTGCTTCCCAGCGTATCGCTTGAGTCAAACCTTCTTGGTCGGATAGCCCTTCGTAATCCAATCGCCGTGGAGGTTGCTCGCGATGTGCAGGACTTTGATTTGCCTGAAGCCCCGTTCGTGCAGAGCCGTAAATGCGGGACGAATGTTCGGGCAGTGATCGAAGGGGCAGCAGCCGCAGTAGAGAACAATTTCGCGATCGAGCGGCAACGCAGCGGTCTGTTTGCGAAGTTCCGCGAGACCTTCCGGCTTCGAGCAGGGGCCTGTGAGGATGGCGTCAGTTATATGAGCCGCTCGATAAAGAACGGGAAAACCGGTGCAGAAGATGGAAAGCTGGGCAGATTGCGAAGCAAGTTGCTGAGCGAAATCGGCAGGCTCGATCAGGTTCTCTTGCGACCACGGATCCTTCTTTTGCGACATGAGCGGAAGGGTAAATACGAGGGGTGCTGTGCGGAGGAAATTTCGTCTTTGCATAATTAGTGAACGGATTTACAGGAAGCCGGGTTGCCGGTCGGCAACGCGCAGGCAATCATCGTTGTGCCCGCCGCATTGAGCAGGCTGAGTGTCCAACCCGATTTGCCGCGCTCGATTTTGGTGAGCCCGAAACTCATGCTGACATCGCCCGCTTTGACGCGAGCGCCATTAACGCTGCTGCCCGAGCGATCGAATGTGAAGCCAACATCGAGTTCGGTGCCACTATCGCCTGCAATAAGTTGATTCGGACGCCCATCTTCGAGCGCCAGAAATTCAAAGAGATGAACGTGGCCGGAAAGGACCATCCCGATGCCTTGCGGTTTGGCGTCTTCCCAGGCCGGTCCGAGCGTCAGTTCGGTGGGCGAAACTGCGCCCTTGTTCACCGTATAACCCCAGAAAGGATGATGATCCACTAGCCAGTCAGCGCGCCCGGAAAGCTCGCGAAGCTGTTTCGAATAAATTGGGATCTGTTTCGGCTCGGCGTTCGGTAAGTCTTTAGTGGATGCGGAATCGAGCACGCCCAAACGCAGAGTGCCGCTTTGCGCGACATACGGTTCAGTGTACTCGCGGCAAGATTCTTCAAAAGCAAGCACAGGCCGCGACTCCGCGCCACCAGACGAAAGAGGAACTTCAGCGGACTTGGGCGCGGATCGCGAGTCCGTTGTGCGCGCGAGTTTCTCATAGGGACGCGGATCAAGATAGTAAAACCAGCCGCGAAACGAACGTCCGCAGTCCTCGTGATTGCCGCGCGCAAACACCCAGGGCGCGGCGGACAAAGCGGCCTGCGCCGGTTGAAAGAAATCGGCGTTCCAGGCCTCCCAGTTATCTCCGTGCGGACCGTTACAGCCGGGCACCATGGCGGGGCAGACGCTCTCCCGATACAGATAATCGCCGACGTGAACTATCAGGTCCGGCTTGAGCTTGGCTACTTGCTCCGACACGCGTTGGAACGGCCATAAACTCGGGTCGTTACAAGCTTGAATTTGCCCGCCTTTGACGCGGCACCCGGTATCGCCTACCACCGCAATGCGATCCGGAGTTTTCGGCAGTCGTATTTGTTTCTTCCCGTAACGCAATGAACGCGTCCCAGCCGGAATGAGCGTTTCACAAACCGGTTTCAGACCGGCCGGCAGCGGTTGCCGTAGCGTCATGGCGAGCGGCTTGCGATTGGCTTCAAGTGCCGGGCATGGCGTCCGCGCTTCGACCACCACGCGCGCCAGTACTGCCCCTGCGGGACCGAGTTCCAACCAAACCGGAGTGAGCGTTTGAGCGCACGCAGCGGCAACAAACACACAGCAGCAAAAGAGTATTTTCATCTGACCAGTAGAATGAGAACGCGCCTGCCTGCTTCAGTGTAGCGGTGCTCATAACACCCGCTTACATTTCAATAATCGATGGCGAATCTCCCGGATGCGAACTTGCTGGACGAGCCACCGAAACTGCCTTGGCTGGTTGCATTCTGGCAGGTTTTGCGACGTGTGGATAGGGGGAAGCAGAACGGCGCTAGACTAGCCTTGCGAAATTCCCTGGCAGTTGCTGTGCCATTAGCGTTCGGAATTGCCATTGGTGAACCGCTGGGCGCCGTGGCCGTGGCAACAGGCGCTTTGAACGTATCGTACTCCGACGGCGGCGACCCCTATGTGCAACGCGCGCGACGCATGCTGGCCTGGAGTGCTCTGGGCGCGGTGGCCGTGTTTCTGGGCTCCATCACCGGCAACTATCACCTGCTCGCGATTCTTGTCGCTTCGTCCTGGGCGTTTGTGGCGGGGCTGCTAGTCTCGCTCGGCACACGGCCCGGAGACCTTGGACTGAACACGCTCGTCACCCTGATTGTCTACGCCGCGCGCGGAGCCTTGTCACCAAAAGGAGCGCTCTACGCCGGGTTATTAGTCTTGGGCGGAGGCTTACTGCAGACGCTTTTCTCCTTACTCTCCTGGCCGCTCGAACAATATGGGCCGCAGCGGCGCGCCGTGGGCAGCGTCTATCTCGATTTGGCTGGCCAGGTCTCGGGCGATCTCCTCGCAGCGCCGCTGAAAGTGCCCACTGCCGAAGTGCAGGACGCCTTGTCCGCCTTGGGTCGCGATCACTCGCTCGAAGGAGAGCGTCTCCGTCTTCTGTTCGATCAAGCGGACCGGCTCCGCTTTTCGATTTATCTCGTGCGGCACAACGAGACCGATCTGACCCATGAAAGCCGGCAAAACCTGGCGCAGTGTGCGCGCGAAATGCTGGACGTCGCTCGCCAGCTTCTCGAATCGGTCGGCGAATCGCTCGATGCGGACCGCCTCTCGGTTCGTAACACCGATTTGCTGGAGCAGTTGGAACGCTTGCTACAGAACGCGCAGCAGTGGGGAAAAGAGTCGAGCTCGGTGTCTACGCAGAGATTCGCGGGCGCGGCCGATGTACTCGCAGGCCAGTTGCGCGTCATGGCGCAGATCGCGGAGAACACCACAACCGAAGGCGCGGAACACTTTGCGCAACGCGAATTGCTGCCGCCTTTAAAATTGCAAATGCGCAGCTGGCTAGCGACACTGCGCGCAAACCTCCATTTGCAGTCGCCCGCCTTCCGGCACGGCGTCCGGCTCGCCGTATGCGTAGCCATCGGTGACGCGATTGGGAGAACTATCAATACACAGCGAAATTATTGGCTTGCCATGACGGTCGCCGTCGTTCTGAAGCCGGACTTCACCACAACCATCAGTCGCGGCGTGTTGCGGCTATGTGGCACCTTCGCCGGGCTGCTGCTCGCCACCGCACTCTATCTGGTTCTGCCGGCCAGTGCGATTACCCAACTCTTCCTGGTTGGCGTCTTTACCTTTCTCATGCGATCCGTGGGGCCGGCAAATTACGGCATCTTCAGCCTGGCGATCAGTGGACTGATTGTTTTTCTGATTGCGGAGACCGGCGTCCCTCCCGGAGAAGTCATCTTCGAGCGCGGCATCAACACTGCGGCCGGTGGCTTGTTTGCCTTGCTTGCCTACGCGCTATGGCCCACCTGGGAACGTTCTCAGGTTGCGGATGTCATGGCCGACATGATCGATAGCAGCCGCAATTACTTTCATGCCGTGGTCTTGCGCTTTTCACGCATGGACGACGAGATAAATGCTGCACTCGACGAGACTCGAAACGCTTGGCGGCAGGCACGATCGAACGCCGAAGCATCAGTAGACCGGCTCTCCTCCGAACCGCGAGTTGACACTGCCAGGCTGGGTGCGTTGACATCCATGCTGGCGAGTTCACGCGCGTTGGTACGCACCATGATGGCGATGGAAGTTAACGTCAGTCAGACGCCGGGTCGCACGCAGACCGCCGCCTTCCAGAATTTTTGTCACGATGTGGAGTTTACGCTCTACTATCTGGCAGCCGCCCTGCGCGGATCTTCTATCAACGAGCAGACATTTCCTCCGCTACGCGAAGATTACCGCCGGCTTGTCGAGTCGAGTGACAAAACGTCGCGGCCGAACGAACGCCTGCGCGCCGAGGCCGATCAATTGACGGTCAGTCTGAATACTTTCCGCGAGCAGGTGATGAAATATATCTCCGCTTCCCACCATGCGGTTCCCGAAGCGCTCCATACGACCATGAAATAAGTGGCACTCTTACTCAATGCGCAGGGCCTGGAAGTACGATATGGACCGCAACCGCTCTTTCGTAACGTTTCTTTCAATATTTCGGAGGGAGACCGGTTGGGATTGATCGGGCCGAACGGGTCCGGCAAATCGACCTTACTCGAAATTCTGGCTGCGGCCCGCGAGCCGGATACAGGCGAGATTGCGCTTCGCAAAGAGACCCGCATCGGCTACGTGGAGCAGGTCTCGGAGTTCGCGCCGGGAGAAACAATCCAATCCATCGTTGAAAGAGCTCTCGACCGCGCCAAGATAACGGGTCAGGAACGGGACCGCCGCAGGGGAGAAACGCTTGGGCGCACCGGCTTCACGGATTTCAACGTAATAGCGGTCGATCTCTCCGGCGGCTGGAAAAAGCGGCTGGCGATTGCCGAAGCCCTGGTCGCGCAACCCGACATTCTGCTGTTAGACGAGCCGACGAATCATTTAGATCTGGCCGGAATCGAGTGGCTCGAAGGCTTGTTGCGCAATGCTTCGTTCGCCTGCGTGGTGATCAGTCACGACCGCTATTTTCTCGAGAATGTAGCCACGGAAGTGGCGGAACTGAACCGGGCGTACCCCGACGGCATGTTACGTGTACGCGGCAAGTACAGCGAATTTCTCGAAAAGAAAAGCGAATTTCTGGCCGCGCAGGCGAAGCACCAGGAGTCGTTGGAAAATCGCGTGCGCAATGAGATTGCCTGGTTGCGACGCGGCCCCAAGGCGCGCGCGACGAAAGCCAAAGCGCGCATCGACAACGCCCATGAGCTGATTGGCGAGCTGAAAGAAATGAACACGCGCAGCCGCACCGCCACTGCGGAGATCGACTTCACTGCGTCTGACCGGTCTACTAAAAGGCTGGTCCATTTCGAGAAAGTCACGTTTGCCTTCGGGGAGCGCACCATCGTGAAGGACCTGGAATTTACCGTCACTGCCGGTATGCGCGTGGGACTGGTAGGACCGAACGGCAGCGGCAAGACCACGCTGCTACGCCTGATTCGCGACGAGATCGAGCCGCAAAGCGGCCGAGTGGAGCGCGCCCAGTCGTTACGGCTCGTTTACTTCGAGCAGAACCGGACGCTTGATCCCAACCTGACCTTGCGGCAAGCCCTCGCACCAGATGGCGATTCGGTCATTTATCAGGATCGAACCATTCACGTCGCTTCCTGGGCCGCTCGTTTTTTGTTTACCAGCGAGCAACTGAATCAGTCTGTGTCGAAGCTGTCCGGCGGAGAGCGCGCCCGAGTCCTGATCGCCAAACTGATGCTGGAGCCGGCGGATGTTCTCTTACTCGACGAGCCGACGAACGATCTCGATATCGAAACGCTCGAAATTCTGGAAGAAAATCTGCTGCAGTTCCGCGGCGCGCTGGTCCTCGTGACCCATGACCGCTACATGCTCGATCGAGTCTCGACCGTGGTGCTGGGCCTGGACGGAACTGGCAATACCGAGCGCTTCGCTGACTACTCGCAGTGGGATGAGTGGCAGAGTCAGAATGCCCGCCGTCGAGCAAAAACGGCGGCCGCGGAGGCCGTAGGTGACAAGGCGCGGGCAGCATCCAAGAAAAAGCTTTCCTACATGGAGAGTCGCGATTTCGAGACTATCGAAGACCGTGTGGACGAAGCCGAAAAGGCACTGGCAGCGCAACGTGCAGCGTTAGACGACGCCGAAGTAGTGCGCGATCCAGAACGCCTGCAGCAAACGTTGCAAGCGATTGAAGAAGCACAAGACGCAGTCGACACACTGTACGCGCGCTGGTCGGAACTGGAAGCGAAACGCTCTTAGGCCTCGTAGCGTAGGCTTTAGCCCAATGTCACTTAGTTAAGCCAAACTGGTGGTGCAACAACACCTTTGCCCGCCGCGCCGGGCCCTCTCCCGGCACTTGCCCAAAATGCATTTCTTGCCACATGTTTATGAGCTTTCCTGTTCCTTGTGGGGCAGTTCCGTGAACTGCGCCGGCCTCGCAGGCCGGCTATTCATCGCGTCGAGCGGCCTTAAGTAGGTGACATTGGGCTTCAGCCCGCCATCTTTGCTTCTTTGTTCTTCGAAATGAGCGACTACTAACCACAACCCGTCTAGAATGAAAAACGAGGAATCCATTTGCCACGCCAATTTGACGTTGTAATTGAAACGCGATGAGGACGGCTATTATGTCGCCTCCGTCCCCCAGATCCCCGGATGTCATACACAGGCGCAATCCCTGGACGAAGTCACGCAGAGAATTCGGGAGGCTATCGAGTTGTGTCTTGAAGTAGAAGGTGCGCCCGAACAGAACCTGGAGTTCATCGGCATCCAGCGAATCACGATTGCAGCGTGAATCGAACACCGCGCCTCACCGGTTTTGATCTAATGGCCGCACTGACAAAGGCGGGATTCGCTGTAATCCGCATCAAGAGCCGTTTCGGAGCAAAGTAATAAGATGATGTGCGTCTTGCATGATCAACAGATCCATTCTTCTTTCACTGCTCGCGGTCGCGATTATAACGGCGCAGCAGTACACCTTAGGCCCTGATTCGCAGCGCCAACCGAACGTTCCGCCGGGCAAACTAGAGAAATTCACCTGGAAGAGTCAAGGCGGCCTCTACCCCGGCATCGAACGCGATTACTGGGTGTACGTACCCGCCCAGTACAACACGGCGAAGCCAGCATGCCTGATGGTGTTTCAGGATGGCGAAGGCGCAATCGATGAAAAGGGTGCGCTGCGCGTTCCCGTTGTTCTCGACAACCTGATTCAGAAGAACGCGCTGCCCATTACGATCGCAGTATTCATCAACCCTGGTGTTCTTCCAAATCCAGCGGGCGGGGTTCCGGCGCTCATCAACCGGAGCTATGAATACGACATGGTCGACGACCGCTACGTCCGTTTTCTGACTGAAGAAATTCTGCCCGAGATCAGTACACGCTGGAACATCTCGACCAATCCAAATGATCGCGGCATTGCCGGAGCGAGTTCGGGCGGGATCGCCGCGTTTACTGCTGCCATGCTCAGGCCCGACCAGTTTCGCCGCGTGTTGAGTTTCATCGGCAGCTATGCCAATTTGCGCGGAGGCAATCAGTGGCCCGATTTAGTCCGCAAAATGGAACCGGCCCCGTTGCGTGTCTTTCTGCAGGACGGCAATCACGATCTGAATATTTTCGCGGGCGACTGGTGGATGGCGAACCAGGATATGGCGAGTGCCTTGAACGCACGCGGCTACCAGCTAAAGTTCGTGACGGGAGTAGAAGGTCACAACGGAAAACACGCAGGCGCGGTCCTGCCGGAGGCTCTTCAATGGCTGTGGCAGGGCTGGCCGCAAGCCATTCCGATGCCGTCGAAACTCACCACAGGCGACTTTGCAGATGTGCAAAAGGTAGTGGGTCCCTCGGACGGATGGGAAATGGTCGGCGAGGGATATAGCTTCACCGAAGGCCCAGCCGCCGATCGCGCTGGAAATGTCTTCTTCTGCGATGTTCGCGCTAATCGAATTTATCGAGGGGATGCGCAGTCAGGCAAAGTCACCTTGTTCAACGACCACAGCGGTGGCGCAAGCGGGCTGATGTTCGGCAGCGACGGTCGCTTATACGCCGCGCAGAATGGGGTGCGCCGTATCGTCGCCTACGACCCCGATGGCAAGGAAACGGTGCTGGCGGAAAATGTCGGATCGAATGATATCGCGGTTTCGAGCCGGGGCGAAGTGTACTTTACCGATCCTTCGAGCAAGCATGTCTGGCACATCGATCACCACGGAAAAAAGCAGGCCGTTCACGAAGGCCTGCAGTTTCCCAACGGGCTTCGTTTCAGCGCCGATGAGAAGCGCTTGATCGTGGCCGATAGCGCCTCACGCTGTCTCTGGACGTTCGAGGTCGAAGCGGATGGCAGTCTCGCGAACGGCGAACCGTTCTACCGGCTGGAACTGCCACTCGTAAACGATGGCAAGCTGGTCAACGCCTGGGCGGACGGTTTTGCGTTCGACACCAACGGCAACTTGTATGTCGCGACGAAGATGGGCATTCAGATTTGCGATCAGGTCGGCCGCGTTTTTGGCATTCTGCGCAAACCGGCGACGGCTGATCCTTCCAACCTAGTCTTTGCCGGCGCAGACTTTCACACCTTGTATGTAACGGCGAAAGACAAAGTGTTCCGGCGCAAGATGCTTTCGACCGGCTATCTCCCCTGGATGCCGCCCAAATGGCCACCCGCACATCTTTAAGTTTTGACGGCGAAAATGATCACGTTGCCGTTCGGATCGAATACGCCGATCTCACGCATTCCATAAAACGTTGTTCGCTCCGGCATAGCGATCGGATAATCGTTGAGGCGGCGCACGGTGTCGGCGAAATCGTCGACTTCGAGAAACAGCGATGCACGGGTACCAATCGATTTCGCAGACGCAAACTGGGGAGCATCTTTGGCGACGCTCGCTTCCGTCTGCAGCATTAATTCCGCTCCATCGCGCACGAGCATGACGAAGCCGATGCGATCTTCCTCAGGAACTTCGGCGACCTTTTCAAACCCAAGCCGGTCGACCCAGAAGGGCAGCGCTTTTTCGATTTCGTCGACGACCAAAACACTGGTGATTTTCATCTTCTCAACAGCCTAAATCTTCAGCCGGCCACGGTATTGGACGAAACGGACATGAGCGGAGTTTGACCGGAGAACTCCAGAAAGTCACGGATGAGATGCGCTTGATCGAAGTAGCCGGCATCTAGGGCAATCGCCGCCCAATTCGGCGTCGGAGACGCCAGCGCCAGCTCGCGTGCCCTGCGAAAGCGCAGGATGCGGCAGAGGCGTTTAGGAGTGAGCCCGCTTTCTTCAAGCACGCGTCGCCGAAACTGGCGCGCACTCAGGCCGGTTTGCCGAATCACGTCATCCAGCCTGACTACTCCCCGGGAAACACGAATAAAGGCCAGCGCGCGCTGCACGTCGTTTGGTGCTTGCGGCACAGTAGCAAGGCCACTGGCGAGCACTCGCAGCAACTCGTCCGCCGAGCCTCCATCTCCCAATCGGCGGTACAACTCGGGCCACAAACTCTCGCCGTTCTCGAACATGTTGGTAAGGGAAGACAAGTCTGTCGCCACGAAGCTGCCAGCCATGCCAGGATGGAAGCGAATCCCGGCAAGATGCGAGTGCGCAAGTAAGGTGAATTCCTGCGAGATGGTCATTGCTCCGACGATGCGCAATCCAAGAGCTGGCGAATAGACAATGTCGACACAGCCATCTGGCGGTACCGGATTTAGCGTTGCTGCGCGAGTTTCAATCGACCACAAGCATTCCACATGTTGTCGCCAGGCAGCCTGCGGCAATTGCTCACGATAAACAAGACTCGACAAAGATCAGACCTTGCTCGATTCTACGATCGAGCTGGCAGTATAATCGGGCACAAACCTTCGAATAGTGCAGAGTAGGCTCGCGAGATTTCGTTCTTCGCAACTCTTGGTTAATGTCGCCAATAGATCCGCCGGATCGATATTATTCGATTCGATACGGGATATGTGCGGGCACGAGCTGGCAGCCAAAGCTTCATTTTGAGAGAGAAGATCCTCGCACATCTTCTCACCAGGCTTGAGACCCGTTTCAGCAACCCGAACCTGGCGCGTGACAAGCATCAAGCGCTGCGCGAGATCACCCATACTCACCGGTGCGTGAAGATTGTAAGTGAAAAGTCCGTACGCTCCTGCAAGCGAGGGCAAGGTGAGTAGGGCTCCGACAGCCTCCGACACATGAACGAAGAAGCGTTTCGAGTTAGCATTACTCAGGGTGAGGGGACCGCCTTTCGCGATTTGATCGAACCAGATGGGCAAAACACTTCCCGATGAGCCGAGCACGTTGCCGCAACGCAGGCTGGTGACTTGCACCGCCGCCTGATCCCGCGCGGTAAGCAGTATCTCGGCAAGGCGCTTGGAAGCTCCCATGATGCTGGCGGGTGCAACAGCCTTATCTGTTGAGACGAACATAAAACGCTCGGCTTCATAACGTTCCGTGAGCGTGAGTAGTTGCGACGTGGCGAGTGTGTTGTTCTCAAGTGTCTCGAATGGAAATTGTTCCAGTAAAGAAACGTGTTTATACGCCGCAGCGTGAATAATGATATTCGGTCTTACCCGGCGAAAAATATCCTCGATGCGGCGGGAGTTGCGCACGTCAGCCAACTCTGGCTCAACCAGTGCCGAGTCGCAATCCCGCAGCAGATCAACCAGCCGCTCTTCCGAATGATCGAGAGCAACTATGCGCGCCGCGTGAAGACCCAAAAGACACCGACAGAGCTCGGAGCCAATGAATCCGGCCGCCCCCGTAACAAGTACAATTTGGCCTCGCCAGCCCCGCTCGTCTACCTGAAATTGATCCTCCGGCCGCGCCAGCAAATTGCGGACGAGAGACGGATCGATCACAACCCGAGTTTTACAGATTGGATTTGAACGAGAGACAGAACTATCTTGAGGATCAGCTCCAAGTCCGTCCACAGCGTTCGGTATTCCAGGTAAGCAAGGCTGATGGCAAGTTTCTGGGGCAGAATCACGCGGCGATATTCGTCAGCCGGATTTGCCGAGATGGCCAGTATACGATCTTCGTTGCGCCAGGCCAGGTAAGCAGGATCGAATAGACCGGGGCGGACAGACAAAATACGTTGCCAGATAAATTCTGAATGATCAACGAAGAGCGGCACTTCAGGCCTCGGCCCAATGAACGACATACTGCCGCCAAGAATGTTAAAAAGCTGCGGCAACTCATCGATCTTGCAGCGGCGAAGCAACCGGCCCACGTTCGTAACGCGCGGATCGCAATGAAGAGTGAGAGGCAAACCCGTATTCGCCTGCATGGTCCTGAATTTCCAGAGGCGGAACGAGCGGGCATTGCGGCCGATACGAGTTTGAGTGAAGAGAATGGGGAAGCCGGAATCGAGAACGATCGCGACCGAAGTTGCGGCGAGTAGAGGCGCTAAAAGAAGCAGAGCGCTCGCGCACAGCACTTTTTCGAAAAAGCGCCTCACGAGAGCGCGAACACGTGTTTGCGAGCGTGAGTCACGACGTCTAGCACCTGGGCCGCGACATGCGCCAGTTCTGCCTCAGTCAAACCTGGATAAATGGGAAGCGAGATCAAACGCGGATATTCACGCTGTGCCACGGGCCATCTGTCCATTGAGCCGTAGTGCGCAAAATAACGATGCAACGGAACCGGTTTAAAATGAACACTGCAGCCAAGGCCGCGCTCGGCCAATAGATCAATGAAGGCATCGCGATCTACGGTGAGCTGATCGAGATTTAAGCGGATGACAAACAAATGCCAGGCGTGTGTAACGTGCGCAGGAGTTCGCGGCAGTTCGATCTCCTCCAGGCCGGAAAGCGCAGTCATATAGAAGCTGGCGATGACTTCCCGGCGCGCTGCGTGATCTGCGCTCTTGGCCAGTTGCGCGAGTCCAATTGCCGCGAGCACATCGCTCAGGTTGTATTTGAACCCTTGTTCGACCACCTCGTATTGCCAGCGGCTATCATGATTCGGACCGCCCCGTTCAATCCCTAAGCCAGTAATATGCCGCAGCCGTTCCGCCATGTCTGCATCGGACGTAGTAACCATGCCGCCTTCGCCCGACGTTAAATTCTTATTCGCATAGAAGCTGAAAACGGCCGTCGAGAAATCACTGCTGCCGACGGGGCCGCCGCGCCAGGCTGCTCCAAAAGCGTGCGCGGCGTCTTCAATTACCGGCAGTTGATGAACGTGCAGAGCATTTACGTCGCAGGGTAGACCAGCAATGTGAACGGGCAGAATCGCGCGCGTCCGCTCCGTGATAGCTGGCGTGATCATGGCTGCATCGATATTGAGGTCCGCGGCGATATCGACAAAAACCGGCTTCGCCCCGGCATCTTCGATGGCGCGAATGGTACTGGCGAACGTAAAGGGTGTCGTGATTACTTCATCGTTCTGTCTTACACCGGAGGCCAGCAGAGCAGCGTGCAGGCCCGACGTACAGGAGTTCACCGCAATGGCATGCGACGCTCCCATTGCCTCGGCAAATTGCCGTTCGAATTCTTTCGCAACTGGGCCGGAGGTCAGCCATCCAGAGCGAAGCACGCGCGAGACCGCCTCGACTTCGGCACCGCCCACATCCGGCCTGAAATACGGAACTTGCAGGAAACTCACCTCGTGCCGCCGACCGGTTCGATGATGCCCAGATAATGCGTGTGCACAAACGGCAGAGCATCCAACATTTCGGCTAACCTTTTACTCACTCGCAAGCTAATGCGGGCGAGAGGCGGAGCTAACGTAACGCGTCGCAACATGATACGGGAGTCTGGGAACAGTGTAGCGATTTCTTTTCGCCCGATGGATTTGGTTTGCGGATTCAAAATATTCGGCGCGAAGAAATCCCACCATAGAATCAAGCCGCCGGGTTTCAAAACGCGCCTCATCTCCCGCGCCATCCGCTCCCTATCGGCCTTTACCAGCACAGAACTAAATACCACGAATTGCGAAACCAGTTCGAACGATCGGTCGGGCCACGGAAGATCGCGGATGTCGCCGTTTACCAAATGCGCACCGGGCGCTCGCTCTCGCGCAGCGAGCAAGCGTTCTCGATTAAGATCCACACCATATACTTGACATCCCGCTTGGAAGAATTGTCCGAAGTAGTCGAGCCAGTAGCCCTCACCGCAACCTATGTCAGCCATAAAGCGACACCCGCGCGCGGCGAGTTCATGTTCAATCAGCGGAGCCAGTTGCGCCCGAAAAAAATCGTAAGCGGTCAAGAGTTCCTAAAACGCAGCAGTCCGGTGATCGTCCCGCACCCGTAGCCCAAATGTACTGTCGGAAAAACCAGTAGCAGTGCCGGCAACAGCAAGATGTCCGTCGCTCGCCTAACGAGCAGTGTACTCACGCCCAATATCACTGCGCAGTAGGCCGCAACTGCGGTCAAGAGAACCCGCCTCGCAGTATCATTCACAAACGCCACGCCCAAACCGGCCATCAGCAAAATCAACACAACAGCCGGCACAATATGCCGCACCCGCACCACTGTTCGATGCTTTCGCATCGTATAAACCTTCCACAACCCGTAACCAAAAAACTGCTTGGCCAATGCCATCAGCGAACGCCTCGGGTGATACCAGCATCGAATGCGGCTCGATTGCCAGATTTTGCCGCCGCCCTGCGCGATACGAAAAGCTAATTCATCATCTTGATTTCGCGCCATGCGCTCGTCGAATAAGCCAACCGCTTCCAGCACGGCTCGCGGCCAGCATCCGTATAAAACCGAATCCACTGGGCCCTCGTAATCAACGTCGTAGACTCGCGACCCGCCCGAGAAAAAACGGGATGGATAAGCCAGTGCAATCGCATTTTGCCAATATCCGCCGCCGCGAGCGATGCGCATCGGGCCGCCTACCATTTGCGCCTGCTCGCCCTCTAATACGTCCAGGCACTTTCCTACATAGTCGGGCGCGTACTCCGTGTGCGCGTCCATCCGAATGATGATCGATCCACTGCTCGCCCGAATGGCAGCGTTCAAACCGCTACTCGCGATCCGCCGAGGGTTGTCTATTACGTACACCCACGCTCGAGTCCGGGCAAACTCATCGAGCGCCTCTCTGGTACCGTCCTCACTCCGCCCATCGGCCAGTATCGCTTCCACTTCAGTCGTCTGCTCTTCCAGGCTATGCAGGAATGCGCTGATGTTCGCAATCTCGTTGCGGCAGCACGTGATGACGGAAACCACGAATCAGGCGATCAGTTTATCGGGTGTGATCGGCAGATCGCGAACTCGTTTACCCGTGGCATGGAAAATAGCATTTGCCACCGCAGCCGCCGATCCGGTAGCACCGATCTCGCCAATGCCCTTTGCCCCGATCGGATTCACGTGATCGTCTTTTTCGTCGATCCAGAGTGCTTCGAATTGCCCGATGTCCGCGTTCACCGGCACGTGATATTCAGCCAAATTGTTGTTCACCCAACGGCCCAGTCGCTGATCCATCGAAGCTGATTCGTAAAGAGCCATGCTCGCCCCCCAAACCATGCCCCCGAGAAACTGGCTGCGCGCCGTTTTCGAATTGAGTATGCGCCCCGCGCCGAAACATCCCACCATGCGCGAAATTTTCACCTGACCCAAGTCGGCATCCACCCGCACTTCGGCAAATTGCGCACCAAAGGCGTACATGGAGTACCGGTCCTTCTCGGCGCCCTGTTTAGCAAGTGCCTGCGCCTCGACATGCGGTTGACCGCTGCGCGCAATTAATTCCTGGAACGATTGCGTTTTCGATGGATTGCTTCGCGAGAACAGCTTGCCGCCTTCGAGTACCACATCTTGCGCACTCACGCCGCGCAGAGAAGAACCGGCATCGCTCACCGCCATCTGAACCAACTTCTCGCGTAGCGCCTGAGCTGCCAGATACACCGCCGAACCTGTGCTTGCGGCAGTCATCGATCCGCCAGACACCGGAGCCTGCGGAAGCAGCGTATCGCCCAGCCGAAATTTCACTTTCTGCGGCGAAACGCCAAACGACTGCGCCGCAATCTGCGTCATGATCGTGTACGTTCCGGTGCCGATGTCCTGCGTACCGGAATCAACGGAAAACGTGCCATCCGCATTCAGTCGAGCCGAAGCATTGGACGACATTCGATGCGTCGGATAAACAGCGGAAGCCATGCCCCACCCGACTAAGCTGTTCCCGACCTGCATGGAACGCGGCGCCAATTTGCGCCGGCTCCAACCAAATCTGTCTGCGCCTTGCTTGTAGCACTCGCGCAGCGATTTACTGGACCATGGCTTCTTTTCTTGCGGATCCATTTCGGCATAGTTCTTCAAACGAAACTCAATTGGATCCATCTTGAGCTCGTAAGCCATCTCGTCCATAGCTGCTTCCAGGCCATACGTGCCCGGCGCTTCTCCCGGAGCACGCATCCACGAGGGCGTTCCGATATCGGATTGAATCAGCCGGTGCGAAGTCTCGTTATTGGGCGATGCATAGAGCATCCGTGCAGACAGGCTGGCCGGTTCCACAAACTCATCAAAGGTCGAAGTGTGACAATGCGTGTCATGTTGCAGGGCGGTGAGCGTGCCGTCCTTTTTTGCA
This sequence comes from Bryobacteraceae bacterium, assembly GCA_965277435.1. Lineage (GTDB taxonomy): Bacteria > Acidobacteriota > Terriglobia > Bryobacterales > Bryobacteraceae > Bog-105. Next base: position 2,876,097 of record OZ255821.1, read on the forward strand.
CCAACACGTACCGCTTGCCGCGTTTGCGACCGGAATCCAAGCATCCCGAACATCTGCGGCCGGTCAACGGCCAGCTTGACGGGGCGTTTCATTTGCCTGGCCGCCATCGCCACCAGAATGACGTGCGACCAGACTGGCCCTTTGCTGCCAAAGCCGCCGCCTATATAAGGTGAGATTACACGCACGTTCTCCGGCTTGAGCTCGAACAACGATGCGACTCGCTCGCGATCGCTAAACACGCCCTGCGTCGAATCGTATAGCGTCAGGTGATCGGGCGCATCCCAAACCGCGATCGTGGCATGCGGCTCCATTGGATTATGTACTTCGAACGGCGTCCAATAGACTTGCTCCAACGTGGAATCCGCGCTCGCCATCCCCTTCTGCATGTCTCCGCGATTGCTGCTCGAAGGATCGCCGCCGCCACCGGCCTTTTTCGGCGGATACGAATGATTCAGCCGGCTTTCGAGATCCACCTGGTGCGCCTCTACCTGGTATTTCACCTTCACCAAACGCGCACCCTCAATGGCATTTTGCAGCGTGTCCGCCACGACTAGCCCTATAGGTTGATTCGCATAACGAACCACATCATCCTGCAACACCTGGACCACGCGGCCAGTAGGCGGCGCTTTGGATTGACTCCGCAGACTGGCCAACTTCGGCGCGTTCGCGCTTGTCATCACGAGCAGCACGCCAGGAGCCCGCTCCGCAATGCTCGTGTCCATCGACACGATCCGGCCTTTAGCGATCGTACTCATCACCATCACGGCAACGGCAGCATTCGGAACCTTCTGCTCATAGGCATAAGGCGCACGGCCAGTTACTTTCAAGCGCCCGTCAATACGGTCGATTGGCTGTCCAATTAAATCTTCCATGTCTTCTTTCTAAGCCTTCACGGCCGCGGCGGTTTTCACCGCGCGCACGATGCTACGTTTAGCTAGCTCAATTTTGAATGTGTTGTATTCGTAACCCCGCGCGTCGCGCATCTCCGCTTCAGCCGCCTTCCGCAGCAGCGCCTCATCCAGCTTCTTGCCTCTAAGCTCATGCTCCGCTTTGCTCGCTCTCCAGGGCTTATGCGCGACCCCGCCTAATGCAATACGTATGTCCCGCACTTTGTTCTCGTCATCCAGATCCACTAGCGCTGCTACCGAGACTAAAGCAAACGCATAAGAATTTCGATCGCGCACTTTCAGATAAAAAGATTTCTTAGCGAATGGCACGGCCGGCAGATCGATCGAGGTAATGATTTCGCCGGCGTGCAGGTTCGTATCTACCTCAGGAGTCTTGCCGGGCAGACGGTGGAACTCGCCCATCGGAATGGACCGCGCGCCATTCGGACCCTGCACTTGCACCACCGCCTCTAAAGCCGCCAGCGCCACGCACATGTCACTCGGATGTGTCGCAATGCACTCAGAGCTGGCGCCCAGAATGGCGTGAATGCGGTTGTATCCCGAAATAGCCGCGCAGCCCGAGCCCGGTTTGCGCTTGTTGCATTCCGCGTAACTTGGATCGTAGAAGTAATAGCAACGAGTCCGTTGCAGCGGATTACCCCCGGTCGTTGCCATGTTGCGTAACTGCTGCGAAGCGCCCGCCAGAATCGCCTGGCTCAGAACCGGGTAGCGTGATCGAATCAACTGGTGATTCGCCACCTGAGTGTTGGTCGAAAGAGCACCCAAACGCACGCCGCCCTCATGCTCTTCGATCGCCGTAAGCGGCAGCTTGTTTAAATTGACGATATGTTTCGGCTGCTCAACGCCCATCTTCATCAGATCGAGCAGGTTGGTGCCGCCACCGATCGCGCGAACCCCCTGCCCATTGCCTAACGCGCGAATAGCATCGTCAATCGTTCCAGGAACAGAATATTCAAAAGGTGTCATGCTTTGCTGTCTCCGTGCGCCTGGCGAATGGCCGCCACAATGCCCACATACGCTCCGCAACGGCAAAGATTGCCGCTCATGCGTTCCCGGATCTCATCATCCGTCAGTTCAGTTGGCCCGGGCGCGCTCACGTTTTCCGTGGCTGCGCTCGGAGCGCCCGCGCCGAACTCCTGCAGCATCGCGACCGCGGAACAAATTTGGCCCGGCGTGCAGTAACCGCATTGAAATCCATCATGCTCGATGAACGCCGCCTGCATCGGATGAAGCGTTCCGTTGCTATTAGCGAGACCCTCAATGGTAGTAACTTCGCGTCCCTCCTGCATGACGGCCAAGCTCAAGCACGAGTTCACCCGTTGCCCATCCACCAGCACCGTGCAAGCGCCGCATTGGCCGTGATCGCAACCCTTCTTTGTCCCGGTGAGTTGCAGGTCTTCCCGCAACAAATCGAGCAGCGTAGTGCGCGGATCGATCTGCACGTCGTGTCGCTGCTGATTGATCGTCAAAGAGCAGGAGATCTTATCAACATGATCCCCGTTTGGTTGCGCTTGCGCTACCCCGGCAGGCAGCACCGCCACCGCGCCGAGCGCTGCTGTCCCTACAAATTCCCTGCGGCTGAATGCGCCGCCCCCGGGGGACTTCCCGTAGTCAGGATGTTTTGCCATTTCACCTGATTAGACCTTCAGAATGTGGCAATAGTAACAATCTCTCCGACAGTATATTTACTAGCTGTCCGCGCCAACCAGCACAGATTGTCCCTCGACTGCCTCAATATTCCGATCCAACCCGCCCCTGGTCTTCAAAAAACACCGCAGTACTTCGGCTACACTCCAGGCCTGCGCGCAGCACCCGCGAGGCGTGAACGGCGCCTCGGCATCGAAAACCTCGCTAATGGAACCTACGCAAGCTTCCTGCAAGTGTTTGTGAAAGCCCTTCAGAAATTTGCGGGCAGTTTCGAAATCGCCGGGATGCACCCGCAACCACGCATCTATAAACGGCCCAATCAGCCACGCCCAGACGGTGCCCTGATGATAAGCAGCGTCTCTCGATCGCAAATCGCCGTCGTACTTAGGTTTGTAGTCGCGCTCTCCGGGCGCAAGTGAACGTAAACCCACCGGCGTCAGCAATCGCTCCTGCGTCACCCGCACCACCGCTTCCCAGCGCTCCTCATCGAGTATCGGAAAATCGAGCGAGACGGCGAACAACTGGTTTGGGCGGCAGCGGTGATCATTCTTTCCGTGCTCGGAATCGACTACATCATAGAGGTAGCCGCCGTCCGCGTACCAAAACCGTTCGTTGAACGAGTGGCGCGCTTTCTCGGCGTGTTTGGCTATGTCATTCGCCTCGTCTTCCCGATCACACTGGCGTAGCCACTTCTCGAGCACGCGGAGCGCGTTGTACCAAAGGGCATTGATCTCAACCGCCTTCCCGCGACGCGGTGTCACCACCCAGTCGTCCACCTTGGCATCCATCCAGGTCAGTTGATAGCCCGGCGCGCCTTGCACCAGCAGGCCATCCACCGGATCAACATGGATGTTGAACCGCGTGCCGCGTAAATGGTGCCCCACGATATCCATGAATTGAGGTAGCAACTGCTTCAGCAGATGCTTATCGTTTGTGGCTTGAAAATACCGGTGCGCCGCATGAAAAAACCAGAGTGTCGCGTCAGCCGTGTGATACAGACCGTCATCTTTTCCCTCGGGAAACATGTTGGGGATCAAGCCGTCACGCACGTAATGCGCAAAGGTACGCAGAATGTAACTCGCTTCCACCTGCCGTCCAGTGGTCAGCGTAAGACCTTCCAGGCTGATCATGGTGTCGCGGCCCCAATCGGTAAACCAGTGATATCCCGCAATCACCGAACGAATTTCGTCGCCCGCGGCGCGCGCCCGTGCGGTGTCTTCCTGTCGCCCCACCGGCGTGAATAAAAACTGGTCGGCGGCCCAGATTAACTCTTTACATTCGTTTTGGCATGCGCCTGGATGCGCTTCGGCCAGCAGACGCCGTTTGCGGTCGTGCTCGGCATCCCGGGCCTGCTTAGGATCCAAAGCCGACAGGATGTCCCACGCCTCCGTCGACGCGACCAGGCTGGCCGGAAAGCCCGGCGCGATGTTTATCGTGAAAAAACCGGGACTCCACAAGCTGCCGCGCCAGGCGTAGCCGCGACTCCGCTCAATCTCGTACATCACATTCGGTATCTCTTGCGGATCTATCGTTACCCCTGGATGCTTATCCAGCAGCTTCAAACGCAGCGGCGGCAGATCGCTGGAGGCTTTGATTTCGTAATGATGATCGCGCACCGTAAAAGTGTATTCACCCAGCGCCGTATCCACTGCCTGTTCGTGCTGGCGCATATTCACTAGCGGCCGAAGCTGCAGGGCCACTGCCTTGCCGGCCGTCACGCTGTAGGTAATGTAGGTAGTGTTTTGCCCGCGCGGCACACACAGCCTTTTCTCAATCGTCGTGCCTTCAATTTCGTAAGTCCAGACAGGCAGCCCCGCATCGAGAGAAAAATTTGTCAGCGCTTTGGGAAATCGCGGAAAGTCTCTGGCCTCCGTCTCTAAACCATTCAGCGGAACAATTCGCCCATCCGGCAGAACGGCCAGTTCCAACACATCGTTCAACATCATGGTCCGGCCGAAAGGCGAAGGAAGCGCAGCGATCAGATACCCGTGGAACACGCGTGTGAGTGCGCCGCTCAAAGTCCCGGAAGCATAACCGCCCATGCCATTTGTAACCAGCCACTCGGTTTTTTGCAGCTGCTGCCGCTCTTGATCGTTCAGCGCAACGTTCGCACTGCGAGAAAAGATGTTTTTCATTCGGATTTTAGCCAGGCTCGGAGGAATGCCCTATTTGCCTATGGTATCCGGAGAAAGAAGAAGCGCCGCGTGGCCCGGGACCACCCAGCTTTCCATCCGCATCCACCGCCGGGGTCCCAGAGCCCCCATACGGCGAATCGTCAGAGGACCACAATTTCTTCCATCTCGCACCTCCCGGACAAGCCAGCAGCGGCTCCGGAGAAGGACTCAAATCCAGCTCGATCCCCAAATTCACCACCAGCAAACGATTACTGCTAAAACCCGGCGAGAAGAAGCGAATTACAAAGGCCGAACCAGACAAGACTGCGCCATCCATTCCATCAGCGCCTTGCCGCGATAGAACCGCATCTTCGCGGCGCAAGCGAAGCAGATCGCGGTGCAGCGCATAAAGTTCACGATGCCGGTCCACTTCGCTGAAATCCAACTTCGAATGGTGAAACGTAGTGTCCGAGCGCGGGTCCGCCATGACACCTCTTCATATCGGGTAACCGCAGCGAACGCCATTGCTCCAGAAAATCGACACGCCCCTGCCTGATCTTTTTCGCTAAATCCGGTTTGTGGTCGGCAAAGAATAGAAACGGTGTGGAAGCACCAAATTCCTGGCCTTGAAACAGCATCGGGGTGCCCAGACCCAACAGCATGACAGCCGTCATAGCTTTCAGTACACCGGGAGCGCTCATTCCGACACGCGTTGTCCACGCGCCGAGTCCGCTATCTGATTATGATTCTGTATAAACGTGACCATCGCCGGTTTAGGCAAACCCGTTTCTTCTGCCAGCGATACCACTGTCCCTGATACAAGTAACCGTGCTTTAAGGCCGAAACGAACTCCTGCACTGTCCCTCGAATAATCGGAATAATACGCCTCCGCCTTGCCGGTCAGCGCAACCATGGCGGGAGTGATGCAGATCATCGTTCCACAGTACATCCAGCCCGTAACCTCCATCCGTAACGGGTTTGATCAGGTTCGTGTCCTGGGTTTCGTTCTCCCCTATTAGTAGAATCGACCGGCTGCCTGCCGCCCGACGCGCTGCCTCGCCGATGATGTGCGGCTTACACTCATCATGGATGTCTTGAGTCGCATCGAGACGCAATCCACCCAGATGAAACTCGCGAATCCAATACGCCGCATTCTCGCGAAAGAACTCGCGCACCGGTTGGCTTTCCTGGCCGTCGAAATTGATCGCCTGTCCCAAATCGGTTTGGTACTTGTCGGTCAGGTAGTGCCGGGAAAACTTCGGTAGATAATTGCCGTCCGGACTCCGTCGTAGCCCAGCCGAATTTGCCGGGAAAATCGGCCACCGGCATTACTTCAATTAACGTGATTCCGGTCTCTTTCAAATAAGTAAGCTTCTCGGCAGTGGCACGCCACGTTCCCGAATTCGTAAACGTGCCCAGATGCATTTCATAAACGACCTGACCGGCGAGTTGCACACCAGGCCAGCCGGCATCGGTCCAGCTAAACGCCCGCGGATCGACTACTTCTGAAAATCCATGCGGACCCGAAGGTTGATAGCGCGACGCTGGATCGGGATAGGGATCTTCGATTTCCAGCCTCAACTTCTAGCGGGTACCTGCACCGGCAGTTGCGGCCAGATCGCTTGACATCGGCTACTTCTTCTACACGGAGCGATATCTGGACGCGATCATGAAGGTGCTCGATCCTTCCCTCAAGAGGATTGTCCATATCCCGAGTGTGAACTCCCGTGAGAGCCTGAAGGACAAACATAGGGGGGTGGAGGAGATCATGGATGCCCTGTGCGTCTGGAAGGGTGTCGATCCGGTCACCGGGTTTCACATGATCGAACTGCCTGCAGACGGTGAGAGGGGACGTATCCTCAAGGTCGCTGACCTGGTGGATGACGACGCAGCCAGGCGTTCGAAAGTGCTGGCGGCCTTAAGAGACCCGGCGCAGCGCGGCAACCGAGATCATGTGGACATCATCATCGCGCTCGGGATGGCCAAAGAAGGATTCGACTGGATCTGGTGCGAGCACGCCCTGACGGTCGGATATCGCAGCAGTCTGACGGAGATCGTTCAGATCATTGGCCGCGCCACGCGCGACGCACCAGCCAAAGGGAGAGCCCGCTTCACGAAGCTGATAGCCGAAGTGGACGCTACGCAGGCGGCGGTGGCCGATGCCATCAACGACACGCTGAAGGCGATCGCCGCCAGTTTGCTGATGGAACAGGTGTTAGCGCCGCGCTTTGAGTTCACACCGAAGAACGCAGGCGCCGGCAAGGGTTTGACTATGGGCCGAACGGGCATGGGCGGCGCGGCGTCAATGTCGGTTTCAATGGGGAAAGCGGTCAGATTCACTTCGAGATCAATGGCGAGATCTGCTGGCGGAGCTGGACGTTCACGGCCTCCTGGCGGCGTCGAATGGGCTTGAGCAGTCCACACTCGAAACACTCGATGACGAGGCGCTGCTGGCCGAGCTGGAGGTGGGTGCAGCGGGTGATGACGATATCAGCGTGCTCAAGCACGTCAGTTCGCATGAGGAACGGCAGGCAGCGGAAGAGATAGCGAATCGTGCGGTCTGCCGGGACTTTGAGCATTTCAAACCCCTGTTAGAGCAGGCCGAAAGCGATCTCCAGAGCGGACTTCGCCAGAGCCGGCCCTTTGGCAGGGATGCCAGTATTGTCACCGGGCGATTTTTTCATTTTGGGCGGCCAATTCGTCTATGTAGCCGAAATCGGCGAGGCCATCAAAGCGGCTAATGGTGACAACGATGCGCGGCTGAGAGTTGTCTACTCCAATGGCACGGAAAGCAATCTGCTGCTCAGGTCACTGCAGCGTGCGTTGTATAAGGATGCAGCCGGGCGAAGGCTGACCGACCCAAATCCCGGGCCGCTGTTTAGCGAAAATTGGCAGGACGACGACATCGAAAGCGGCACTATTTATGTCTTGCGCAGCCTGTCGGATTACCCTTCGTGGCGGAACATCGCGAGTTGATCCACAAGATCGGCGTTACTGGTGGAAAGGTGGAAGACCGCATCGCCAACGCTGCGCACGATGCCACCTATCTGCTGGCGGATGTGGAAGTGGTCGCGAGCTACAAGTGGGCCGAAATCAATCGCACGAACCTGGAAAATCTCTTTCACCGGATCTTTGCGCCGGCACAGTTCGATCTCACCATCCATGATCGTTTCGGACATCCTGTGCGACCGCAGGAGTGATTTCTCGTTCCGCTTCATGCGATTGACGAAGCGGCCCAGCGCATCCGCGATGGTTCCATCACTGATGTGGTCTACGATCCGACGAGCGCCCGCTTGGTCGAGAAGCAGTTAAGTCAGACGTCGCGTCTCAAGCGGCCTGAACATGGTCCCCTGCGAAGGCCTGCAGTGTGGCCAGCATTTCCTGCGGGCAGATCGGCTTGGAAATGTAGGCATCCATGCCAACGGCCAGACAGGCATCCCGATCTTCTTTCATGGCGCTTGCGGTGACCGCAATGATGGGAACGTGCCTGTGTTCGGCTGCTGGGAGCGCTCGAATCTGCCGAGTGGCCTCGATGCCATCCATTTCCGGCATGTGAACGTCCATGAGAATGACGTCGAACTTGCTTTCCCTATGCAGCCGGATCGCTTCAAGTCCGGTGCCGGCTGGAACGACACTATGCCCTTCTTTCTCCAGTAAACGCGTGGCCAATCGCCGGTTGATCACATTATCTTCCGCCAACAAAATGCGCAAAGCATTGTGACCCTTTGAAACAGTGGGAGCGGCTTTCGCCTCGGGCAGAAACGTGACCGGCGCAGCTTCTGAAAAGCAGGCTGTGAAGCTGAACTTGCTGCCTTCCCCAGGAACGCTTTCGAGTGAAAACGCGCCACCCATCAGGGCAACGATCTTCGAACTGATCGAGAGGCCCAGACCGGTTCCTCCGAAGCGTCGCGTGGTCGAGGTATCTGCCTGTTCAAATTCGCGAAAAATCGCGGCGTGCTTTTCCGGCGGAATCCCGATACCGGTATCCTGCACTGAGAATCGGCAGCGGAACTGGCCATGCTGCATTCCAAGATACTCCGCCGTCACGGTGATCGATCCCTGCTGAGTAAATTTAACGGCATTGCCAAGTAGGTTTAGAACAACCTGCCGGAGACGAAGGGAATCGCCGCAAATGCGCTTGGGAATTCGCGGATCGATTGCAAGAGAAGTCTTGATATTTTTCTGGCTCGCGCGGCTCGTCATCAAGGTAAGGCAGTCGGTCAGACAATTCTCCAGCGCGAAGTCGGCTGCCTGAATTTCCATCTTGCCCGCTTCGATTTTCGACAAGTCCAAAAGATCGTTCAGAAGAAGAAGAAGGGACTGGCCGGAACTGCGGATGGTCTCGAGATATTCGTGCTGAGACGGCGTTGGGCTTTCCGCAGCGGCCAGTTCCGCAGCCAGCAGGATTCCGTTCATGGGAGTCCGTATCTCATGGCTCATGTTGGCGAGAAACTCGCTTTTGGCGCGATTAGCTGATTCCGCCGCGTCTTTGGTGGCTCGTAGCTCTGCTTCGGCCGCCAGCCTTTCGGTAATGTCCTGGTAAATGGCGAACGATCCGACCACGTGGTCCCCTATGACGATTGGGACCCCACGCACTTCCAGATCGACCGACGTGCCGTCCCTCCGTTTGAGTCGGGCCAGATCGAAAGTCGTTTGCAAGGGAGAATGAATCGTTTTCTTCAACTTCGACGTTGAACTCAGGAAAGGCGCGACTTCTCCCACGCGTCGCCCAACCAGCGCTTCCTCTTTGAGCAGGAAGATCTCCTCAAAGGACCGGTTGCAGGTGATCACCCGCCGCTGCGCGTCCATGATCACAATGCCAAGAGGGTTGTTAGCGACGAGCGCGTGCAGATGGGTGGTCCGTTCCTTCAGTGTCCGGACGGTCCGTTTGAGCTCGGTGATATCGATGACGGTTCCTTCAGCCACCAAACCCGTATCACTCTCATTCAGATTTCCGTTCAAACGAAGCCAGATCTCCTCTCCGTCTGCGCGCTGCAGGCTGATCTCGGAACTGATGATGTTGTTTTGCGCGGAAAGACGGTCGCCAATGGCCTCCTTTAAAATGAAAGCGTGTGGCGATTCCGGAGCGAGCAGTTCCCGACGTTCCGTGAATCCCAGAATACGAGCGCACGCTTCATTACAATCCGTAATGCGTCCGTCCTGGTCCATCCGGTAGACTCCTGCCAGATTGCGCTCAAACAGCTGCCGGTATCTTTGTTCGAGTGACGTTTCGCTTTCGAGACGTTGCTGGATGATCCGCGTCTGTGCCCGGATCTTCCTGCGTAGAATGGCGAGCCAGGAAACAATAGCGGCGATCGTCAGGGCCATCATGCCGAAAAGCCACGCCGCATGTTGCAGTGTCCACCACGGTGGCCGCGATAAAACTACAATGTCCTTGTGTGAACGCAGGAGCAGGCGAACCGTGGTTTCAGAGACTCCGTCGACCACGCCTGTAAGACGCAAAACCGTTCCGGACTGTAGGGCCGCCAAACGCGAAACCGAACTCGCGTCTTCCAGGCGAGCCTGAATAATTGTTTGTCCACTTTTCGCAAACAGGATCTGTTCATCCGGCGATACTAGGCGATCCACCAGTTGTGTGTCGACCTGTACCAGATCCCCGACCCGGTCTTCGTTTAAGAGCTCTTTTGCCGCGGTTTTTTCGGGCGTGACTCGCTCGATACCACCCGATTTTCGGAAGTGAGCCTGCTGCAGAATGGGGCCGAATTCCCCGACGCTCGGGAACCCGACTGCTTCCACGCGCTGACCGATCGGCACACTTAGAGCTTGGTTTGAATCGACACGTATGCTGCCATCAGGCCCTTTCAGGTAGAGGAATCGACGAGAAGTCTGGTAAGTGACACTACCCTCGATCCGGACCAGGTGCGAGGTGGCTCCGCCCACCGTAAAATGCAACGTACTCCCAACGGTCCGCAGCGGCGCGGCATACAGATCCGTTAATCCCGGTTCGAGAATTTCGAGCTGATCCAGGTAGGGTATGAACAGGTTCACACCCCGCAGCTGATTTTTGGCATTGAAGCGGCTGCCGCATACTCCGCGCACGCGCACCTTGGCGTCCAGCAATCTAGCAGGGATTGGCGGTCGAATGCCGGGTATGTAGGCGATGACCGAGCCGCCATCCATGTTGATTTGCAACCGCAAATTGTCATTCACCTGGTCCACCGTGCGAACGATGCCATCGAGCTCAACCCATAGACTGTCTTCGCGCGTAGAGACTAATTCTCCAAATTCGGAGTGGACCGGCACGGGGAACGGATCCTTTCCGATGATTCGCCAGTGAGGTCGAATGATGTCTGGAGCGAAATCGGTTTGAGTGGTTACGCCGGTCAGATCGACCCGGTCACCGGGCACTGCCGTAAAACCTGGATCTGGGACGGCTACCCAGTTCCCGCCAGTCGCATCCTGCACAAATACATTGTTCGTGGAATCGTCCTGGGTGCCGGAGTCCACTTGGGATGCCTGGCCGACGATCTTGAACCGAGGCAATTGGAAGAAGGTGACCGTGCCCCGGATATGTACAGGGTAGCCCCGGTTGGCTTCGTTCCGCGAAAGGCTGCGGATTTGCTTGATGGTGGTAAGAGTGGGGAGTGCTTGACTTCCGCCGCAGTCAGAAGCGGAGGCGAATAAAAGAAGTAAGCCCGGCAATAGCCAGGTTAAAGCCCTTCTCGTATTTTCGCCTGCCAGCAATGCCACCGTTCGTAAGTCCTAGCTTCGCTGCTGAACAGCGACGTTGATATAGATACTTAGAGATCGGCGACCTCGCAGGGAAACTTTACAAAGTTACACGAAAATAGCGGCTTGTGCGCTATGGGGTGCAAAAACGAACCCAATCGATGTGAATGACTCGCCAATGCCCCCGGACCGTTCTGAGGACAACCAGCGATTCCTGACCCGGCGTCAGCAATGTCGGCTGAAAAGCGCAGACGCGGACGAAGGCCTTACCCGGCGTGATCGGCTCGACCGACTCAAATCGGTAAACTGGCTTCGTTTTTTCATCCCAGACAGGAGCAGCCTCTGAAGCGAACGAGCTGTCGTACAAATCGAGTGCCGCACGGATCTCGCGCCGGCTCGGTGTTTGTCCAGCGCAGACACCTGCCAGGCCGAAGACCAGAAGGATCCCAAACGTGGTTCTCGTCACACTTATTTAAACGACGAGATCGAAAGCCGGTTAGCTCTCAAGCAAGGCAATTTAGCGAATCGTCAAAGGCTCCGCCAGCCGGAAGGTCAAAACCGATTCAGAAGGAATTTTTACTTGTGAGCCATGGGTAAAGAGTTGGTATCCCAACCCAGCGCCGCCACCGGCGCCCGCGCCAATCGCCGCGCCTTTTCCGCCCCCGGCTAAACCACCAATGAGCGCCCCAGCGGCCGCGCCGATACCCGACCTGACCGCAGTCTGCTTGCCTTTGCCCTTACCGGACTGATCGTATACATCGCTTGAGACGTCGTAGGCTCTCCCTTTGACAGAGATGCTAGTCACCCGCACTTGCAACTCGTTATTGCCGCGGATTCGTCCCGCGCTGCTGGCATTACTGAGCAGAACCGTAACCGGGGCGCCCGACGGCACAATCACGCGGTTGCCATGCACCAGCGGAGCATCGAGCGTGCCGTTAAAAGTCTGGCCCACGGAGTTTTTCTTCGAGTCGATTGCGTCGGTCATCCGAACCTGCAATCGTTCTCCTGCGGGCACGGTAAGCGAAACTGGTTCTCTGCGCCGTGGCTTGGGCGCTTCCGCCACAGCCGATGAATCAGCTGGAGCAGGCGTGGGGCTGGCTTCGGGAGCAGGCATCGGAGCAGGTGTCGGTACGGCCGCAGGAGGGGGTGCAGCGGCTGTCTGCGCGGGTGCGGCGGCGGCATTGACCTTGATCTGGTCATTTACACTGGCTATCCCAGGAGTCGCATTCGCCACCTTCATGGCTTCAAGTTCGACATCCGACGTGGGAACATCCCCACTTAACGTGGCAACTCCGCCTTTTACGTCCACTTTCACATTGGCGGCTTTGGTGGCATCGTCCGCGTTTAACTTCGATTGAATCGCAGCAAGCAGGTTCTGATCGCTCGTGCCAGCAGACTTATTCGTACAACTCGCCGCGAATAAACCCGCTGAGAGAACGACCGCTAAAGTAACTCGTGTTCGGTACATAGATTCACCGTTTTGGGCAGATTGGGATTTCAAAGCACGCGCCGCCAACGTTGGCAAGACGCTCATTCCGGTCCGACAGATACAATACCAGTTTAAGGCTTCACAATGAGAACAGGACGGAATGGCAGACAAAACGGCTACGGCGCCCACGCTTAAACCTCCTCCGCCAGGAGAAGAACGGGAGGCGTCGCCGCGCAATAGCATCGCCGAATGGGCCGTCACAATCCTTTTATTGCTATTCGGCACCACCACTCTGGTGCAGGCGTTCGTGATCCCGACCGGGTCTATGGAAGATACCTTGCTGATCGGCGATCACCTGCTAGTCGACAAGCTCGCCTATGCGCCGCCCGGAACCATCAGTCAGTACGTGTTGCCCTACGAACAGCCCAAGCATGGTGACATCATTGTCTTCCGTTATCCGGTCGACATCAATCAGACCTTCGTAAAGCGCGTGATCGGTGTTCCCGGCGACCATCTCAAAATGGTGAATCGCAACATCATCCGCAATGGCGTGCCGCTGAACGAGCCATACACCTATCACAAGTTCCCCTATGACGCGAATCGAGACAATTTCCCGGGCGAACCCTCCATGTTCGCCGAGGGCCTGCAAGCGCAATACCAGCGCGACATGCTGGCGCATCATGTGGTCAATGGCGAGATCGTGGTTCCTCCTGATTCCTATTTCGCCATGGGAGATAACCGCGACAATTCTCTAGACAGCCGCTACTGGGGCTTTGTGCCGCGCGATAACATCATTGGCAAGCCGCTGATGATCTACTGGTCCTACCGCGCTTCGACCGAGGATCTGGCGGGTACCTCAATAGACTCGCTCTTCAGCCACATGACCGATCTTGCCGAGCACTTCTTTTCCCGCACGCGCTGGACACGCACCTTCCGCGTCATTCGGGGCTATCCCGACGCGCAGCTGCCCAACCATCCTTTACCGCTCAATCCGGGAAATCCTGAGCCTTAATCCGGTAAAAAGAACGAAATATTTCGCCTTTGCCTAAACTAAGAAGCTAATGGCGAATCATCGGTACGGCCTTATCATGGCTGGCGGACGCGGCACGCGCTTCTGGCCGCGCAGCCGGAAGCGAAACGCAAAACAGGTTCTGCGCTTCTTCGGCGAGCGCAGTTTGATCCAGCAGACGGTGGACCGGCTGAAGCCGTTGATCCCGCCGGAAAATATCTGGGTGATCACGAACGACCTCTTACAGCCCGAGATTCGCAGCCAGCTGCCTGAGGTGCCCAAACGCCAAATCATCGCCGAACCGGCACAGCGGAATACCGCGCCCTGCATCGCGCTGGCGGCGCAAATCCTACAGAGCGTCGACCCGGAAGCAGTGCTGGGAGTTTTCCCCGCGGATCATCTCATTTTGAAAGAATCCCGTTTCCGCGGCTTCGTGCGGGCGGGCTTCCGTGCCGCCGAAGCGAATAAAGTCGTCGTATTCGGCATCCAGCCCCGCTGGGCGGAAACCGGCTATGGCTACATCGAGTTCCCCAAGAACGTGAAACCAGGGGCGCCGGAAAGTGTCGCCGTTGCTAGCTTTCGCGAGAAGCCCGACGCGAAGACCGCCAAAAAGTTCGTCGAACGCGGCAACTTCTTCTGGAATGCCGGTATGTTTTTCTGGCCGGCAGCTACGGTTCTCGATCTGATGCGCGAGCATCAGCCGAAGACCGCCACCCTGCTCGCATCGCTGCCAGCCTTTAACAGCAAATCCTTCACCAGTAAATTGGCGGAAACCTATCCGCTTTGCGACAACATTTCGGTCGATTACGCGATCATCGAAAAGGCACAGCAGGTAACCGGCATCGCTCTCGACGATATCGGTTGGAACGATGTAGGCAGTTGGGAAGCGGTCTACAATCTGGCCGATAAAGACGCGAATGCCAACTCAAGCCGCAGTGAGTTGATTGTGGAGAACAGCCACGGTAACTATGTGGACGCGAGTAAAACTGTCGCGCTCGTAGGCGTGGATAATTTGGTGGTGGTCGATACACCGGATGCTCTTCTGGTTGTCCATAGAAGCCATGCCCAGGATGTCAGCAAAATAGTCAAAACGCTCGACGGTCTCGAGCGCGAAACACTGCTGTAATCGTCACCTCGACTTCACGGCGTCAGCGATTTTGCCGAGCGGCAAGGCGTCTTCCACGTGAATCCGAAAACTCACAACTGAAGCCGGACCGCGCGCCTCGTTGTACCCGGGATTTACGACATACTGCCAGTCCGCCGCCACGTAAATCCCTCGAAAAATATGAATGTTGTAATACGTCTCGAAGATCTTCTCCAGCCCGTATGTCAGGCCGCCGTCGCCCAGAATAAATCCCAAACCGCCTAATTGCAGGTAACGGCGGTGATACCCTGAAATGCCATTGGCGATGAACGCCGCACCGACTTTGTCGCTCGGCCGGCGCCACAGTTTTCCGTATAAATCGGATCCCAGCGAAGCCGTCCGATCGACTTCCGTGTAAGCAAACGACTCATTCGCTCCTTCGTTCCAGCCCAAGCGGCCAAAGGCACGCCATTGCTCGGTGAGTTCCTGCTCCACATTGATGCCGAAGCCATACTTCACCCGGCCCTGTTTGCGGTATTCGATGATATCGGGCTTGACATCTTTGCCGGACAGATAACCGTTAATAGCCTCGCGGTAACTGCCCATATCGGCGTGATTCACGAAACTCAATAGCCGCAAGACCGACGGGTGATCGGGGATTGGCGAACGACGCAATTCCAACTCGTAGTTCTCGGCCCTGGCGCGTGCCAGATCCCAGTCGAGCTTAATGCCGTTCGCCACAGTAGGCATGAGCATTTCGCCAAAGCGGAACGCCCAGGCACGATCGTCATACTCCATCATCAGTCCATATGTGTAGCCGCGGGTGTCGGCGGCGTAGTCGTAAGCTCCGTTGTTCACTGCCGTCCAATTCATGAACTGCAGGTGACTGTCGCTGCCCACTGCATTCAAATCGAAGAAGTCAGCAGTACTCATCTTGCCGAGACGAAATTCCAACCGCCGAACCGGCAGAGTGGATTGCAGAGACAAAGGGTTTCGCGTGGCTTCCGCCCTTTCAGCGCTCAAAGGCAAAACCCAATGCAGCATGACACGCGAGACATACGGAGCAGCGCCCAGCGTGGGATTCCGCACCACGTCTACATTCGGAAAGCCGGCCACTCCGAGCGCGTTGCTGAGGCCCGCTCCGCCCGCGCTTTCCACATCGAATAGAAAGTCAAGATTTTGTGTGATCTGAAACCCGGTGTAAAGCGTAAGAACCCGCGAAGTATCGTGCTCCGCGCTGCTTTGCAGACTGTTCGGACCGCTATAGGCAGCCGGAAAAGAATCCTGCTGCTGGCGTATGAAATTGGCCTGCCCGGAGATCCAAAATCTATTCCAAAAATCCCGACCGGCGGTGGTCGTTGACTCCGCCACTTGCCCGCTCAGGCAATTTGTAACAAGCAATAGAGATAAAAGCAGAGTGAAGCGCAAACCTTTCCATCGTCCGTGTTGCTCAAGCTACATGTCAATCGAATGGCGATCCTCAACAACAAAAAAGCGTGACTAGTCACTGAACTTTCATATTGCGAGCGCTCTTACCTGACCCCTCCGCTTTGTCAACGAAACACTGAGTCGGAACCGTGAGCGCCCTTGAAAGTGAGCCCTTTTCATTCGGCAAGGGCCCAATGTTCATGCTGGGGTTCTTCAGCGGCGAAGAATACGGTGAAATGATCAAAAGGTACGCACGGTCCAACGGCTATGAACAGTGACCAAGAGAAGGCTTTGCGTAAACAACTCGCGGGCGGGTTGAGCGGTGGTGAATCGCACACGACGTTTGACAAGGTGGTAAAAGATTTTCCGGTGCAAGCGCGGGGTGCGAAGCCAGCAGGCGCGCCGCATTCGGCGTGGGAACTAGTAGAGCATATGCGAATCGCGCAGCGGGACATTCTGGACTTTTCACGCAATGCGAAACATACGTCGCCGAAATTTCCCGAGGGGTATTGGCCTAAAAGCGCAGCACCGCCCAACGACCAGGCCTGGGACGAAAGCGTGAAGGCGTTTCAAGAGGACGAAAACGCGTTCGCAAAGCTCTTGCAAGAGGCTGATTTATTCACGCCGCTGGCCCAGGGGGATGGCCAGACCTTACTGCGCGAGGCGGTTGTGCTGGCCAACCACAATTCCTATCAGTTGGGGCAACTGGTATTTTTGAAGCGAATGATAGAAGCTCACTAGGTATAATTAGAGTTCGGTCTGGATGATTCATCTTCTCGAGAGCGGGCTTATTATTCGCGTGGCCATTAGTGGCCCTGCCTGAGACCTCGTGTACTAATTTACTTTCGAGGCCACCGGTGGGGAGAACCTGCTGGTGGCCTTTTGCTTTTTCGGGAAGCGGTATTGCATAGAACATAGAAAGTTGCGACAGAAACAGTCATGAGAGTCTTCACATTCGACACAACGCTGCGGGACGGAACGCAAGGTGAATCGGTCTCGTTTTCGGTGGACGACAAGATTTCGATTGCCGAGAAGCTCGACGAACTAGGGATCGATTACATTGAGGGCGGATGGCCGGGGTCGAATCCAAGAGACAAAGAGTTTTTCGAGCGGGCCAAGCGTCTGAAGCTGAAGCACGCCAAGCTGACGGCGTTCGGAGCGACGCGTTTTGCCAAAAATCCCGTAGACCGCGATCCGAATGTAGCGGAGTTGCTGGCGGCCGCCACACCGGTGGTCTCCATCTTCGGGAAGACGTGGGACTTTCACGTGCGGTGTGCGCTTGGGATCTCGGAAGACGAGAACCTGGAACTGATTTCCGACACCGTACGGCATCTTATTGAGCACGGGCGGGAAGTAGTGTATGACGCGGAGCACTTCTTCGATGGCTACCTGGCGAATCCAAAGTATGCTTTGCAAACGCTGGAAGCGGCCAAAATGGCGGGTGCCGATGTACTCTGTCTGTGCGATACCAACGGCGGCACGGTACCCGGCAAAATAGCGGAAATGGTGCGCGTGGTGCGCGACAGATTCTCGGGCGTAGTTGGTATTCACTGCCATAACGATGCGGAACTGGCGGTGGCGAATACGCTGGCGGCGGTGGAAGCAGGTGCGAACCATGTGCAGGGGACGATCAATGGGTATGGCGAGCGCTGCGGCAACGCCAATCTGTGTTCGATTCTGCCGAATCTCGAACTGAAGCTGGGACACACGACCATCGGGCGCGAGCAGTTAAAGAATTTGACAGGCGTGGCGCGCTTTGTGGCGGAGATGGCGAATCTGACGGTGCGTCGGGAGCAGGCGTACGTCGGTCCGAGCGCGTTTGCGCATAAGGGCGGTATCCACGTGAGTGCCGTGATGAAAGACTCGGCCACCTACGAGCATGTGCAGCCGGAACTGGTAGGGAACCGTCAGCGAGTGTTGCTGAGCGATCTGTCGGGCCGCGGAAATGTGGCCTACAAACTGACGCAGCTGGGATTGAACGAAGGATTAAACGAGGTGGCGACCCGACACCTGTTGCAGCGGATCAAGCAAATGGAGCATCAGGGATACGATTTCGAATCGGCCGAGGGCACATTCGAGCTACTGGTGCGGGAAGCGGCCAATCCGGAGTTTCACCCGTTTGAAGTCGTGAAATATGAGGTTTCGACCAAACTGCAAAGCGGCACCGAGGAAACGATCACGACAGCGAGCGTGACGATGCGGGTCGCGGATGCTGTTCATTCGTCAACGGCAATCGGGCATGGGCCGGTGCATGCTCTGGACTTATGTCTGCGGCAGTGCCTGGCGTCAGTTTACCCGGCTATCACCAATGTGCGCCTGACCGATTATAAGGTGCGCGTGCTGGGCGGCAAAGGCGGGACCGAATCAAAGGTTCGCGTGCTGGTGGAATGGAGCGATCACAAGAAGAGCTGGGCCACGGTAGGCATTTCAGACAACGTGATCGATGCGAGCTGGCGCGCGCTGGTGGATGCCCTGAGACTCGAGCTGATGCGGCTGAGCGAAAGCAAGGACGAGGCGACCCCTGGCGCTCGCGATTTCAGCTGGGCGGTGTGAGCGGTGACCGCGTTTAGTCCCGAGCAGTTTGTTGCAACGCTGGCCTTAATTGGCGCGGTGATTGTGCTTTCCGCTTTGTTGTCCGGGCTGGTAGAGAAAACGGGACTGCCGCAGGTAGCCGTTTTTCTCGGATTGGGAGCGGCTATAGGGCCTTATGGGCTAAATCTCATAAATGTCGATTTGCACTCGCCTACCTTGCGGGTAGTTGCGACGCTGAGCCTGGTAATGGTGTTGTTTACGGATGCGGTGTCGCTGAACCTGGCCGAGGTCCGCAGAAACCCGCTGCTGTCGGTGCTGGTGCTCGGGCCGGGAACGCTCTTTTCGGCGCTGCTGATCGGGTGGTGTTCGTGGTGGCTGCTGGGATTGCCCGCGGCGGCCGCTCTGATTCTCGGAGCGGCGCTGGCATCCACTGATCCGGTGATGCTGCGGGCGTTGCTGGCCAAACCGGGCGTCGATCCAGCGGTGCGGCAAGCGCTCCGGCTCGAGGGTGGCATGAACGATGCCTTACTGCTGCCTTTAGTGCTGATCGGCGTGACTCTGCTGGCCAGGGGACACGCCCAAGCGCCCAGTGAATGGGCACATTTGGGGATGAGTGTACTGGTGCTGAGTCCGGCGGCGGGCATCATTGTGGGCCTGGGCGCGGTGGGCATGCTGGAACTGGTGCGTAAACGGATCGGCGTGCGGCGGGATTATGAATCGATCTATTCGTTAGGCGTGGCGTTTGCGGCCTTCGCAGCGGCCGAAGCGGTGCATGGAAGCGGTTTCCTGGCGGCGTTTGCGGCAGGGCTAACCATATCGGCGCTCGATGTGGAGTTGTGCGACTGCTTTCTCGAATATGGCGAGACCACGGCGGAAATGGCGCTGATGTTTACTTTTGTACTGTTCGGTATGTCAGTGATCTGGAAGGGTCTCGGTATCGCGGGTGGCGTTACGCTGCTGTTCGTGCTAGCGGTATTCGTGGCGCGTCCAGTGGCATTCCTCCCGGCGCTGCTGCCAACCAAACTATCGTGGAAGAACCGCGGCATAATCGCTTGGTACGGCCCGCGGGGATTGAGTTCACTGCTTCTGATATTGTTGCCGGTGTTTGCCGGAGCGGCTTATAGCGAACGCCTTTTGTCGATTTGTTGTTTGGTGGTTTTATTTTCCGTCGTGCTGCACGGACTTTCCCCAAGCGTTCTATGTAGGAAACCGCCGGCTGAAGAAAGAGAGCCCGCACCAGTCTCGGCAGTGCCCGTCTTCAAGGCAGACCGTGCGGCTGAACTGAGCAATGCGGACTATATCTCGTTGAGCGAGGTGCAAGCGCTTGGGAGTGAAGCCGTGGTGGTGGATGCGCGTAGTGTCCGCACCTATGAAGAAAGCGATGAAACGATTCCCGGCGCAGTGCGACTGTCGCCCGAGTATCCGGTGCGCGATGCGATGCGTTACGGTATCTCAAAAGCCTCCGTGCTGGCCGTCGTCTGTGCTTGACCGAACGAAGCGACGAGCGCCCGGGTGGCGCTGGAATTGAGGCAGGCGGGTTGGGCCAAAGCGCGTGCGCTCCGTGGCGGATGGACGGAGTGGGTAGAGAAGGGGCTGTCGGTAGTGCGGCGCGTGATGAGGTGAGATCGGAACTCCATCCCGGCCTATCGCACCTTACCAGCTGAGTTTTCAAGAACAACATTTGAAAGGATCGCGGTATCCGACTTGTCTGGAAGATGCGAGCAGAAACCGATGCCCGCATAAAAAGGTTTCTCAAAGTGCAGCGTTACCGGCGGTCCGAACTGGTGCATCGGTTCCCCTTCGAGACTAATAAAGATAGCGATGGAATCGCCGCGCTTCTCGAGGCCGATACGTTTGGCCATAACTTTGGCTAACGTGCCGCCGAAGCGATATTGCATGTCGGTGATCAGAGCACCCCGATCCGGACGCTGCGCCAAATGGATCATGCCTGTACCGTGCTCGGCGGCCATGGCTTCCCTGGCGTCGTCGTCGAGATTCTGGCGAATAATCAGTATCGCTTTGCGGTCATTGTAGCCGTTCGGATCTGGAAACGCGGCGTCGGCCGCGAGGGAGACGTCGCTGGACATTTTCTTCCAAAGAAAACGGAACTCATCGCGCGAATACCAGACGTTGTAACCGGCCGAATTGATGGTGTACTGCTTTGTGCCGGCGTCGTAGCTGGCGCTGCCCGGCACCACTGCGGCGCCGATGTCGGATTGTCCTTCAAACAGCCCGATCGGCGTATCGAAGTTCCGGCTCGGCCGGTGAAAATCCGCCGGCGGTGGAACCTGCTTGTGGGTGGGAGAGCCCGGCCAAGCCCAGTCCGGAACGGCCGGTGCTTGTGCGGCTACCAGATAGGGCGTAACGCACAGCATGACAATGAGTCGCGAATGCATAACGAGGGAACTTTAGCAAACCGCGAACCGGCCATCAGAAGTAGCCGTAAGCTAGCCAGCCGCCATCCACATACAGGGAGTGGCCGGTGATAAAGCTGGCCTTGTCGCTGAGCAGGAATGACACCGCGTCCGCCACGTCGGCGGGTTGTGCTAGCCGTCCTAAGGGAATGCGCCGCTTGATCTGTGCTTCATTTACGTTGCCTTCAGCGATGTTGCGCTGGGTCATCTCGGTGGCAACATAGGCCGGACCGACGGCGTTGACGCGGATGCGTTTTTCGGCCCATTCGATCGCCAGCACTTTTGTGAGCATGGCGACGCCAGCCTTGGCGCAGCAGTAGGCGGCCCGGCGGGGAAATGCAGCCTCGGCATTTGTGCTGGTGATAAACACAATCGCCCCACCCGTCTCGATCATGCGCCTCGCGCAGGCCTGGGCCAGATAAAACGCGCCATTTAGCTGGACATCCACCATCAGCGCCCACTCGGCGGGCGACAAACTCAGGCTGTCGTGCGGCTTGCTGAAGCCGGCGCAGTTCACCATTCCGTCCAAGCGGCCGAATTTGTCGATAGCAGCTTGAACCACCACCTCACACTGCTCAGGTCTGGTGATATCGCACGCCAACCCGATGGCCCGTCCTCCTCCCGATTCGATACCGGCCGCTTTCTCTTCAGCCTGGGCGGTATTCAGATCGGCGATTACTAAGTGCGCACTCTCTGATGCCAGCTGCGCACTGACGTCGGCGCCAATCCCACCGGCGCCGCCTGATACCAGGATCACTCTGTTTTGCATGTGAGTTTGACATAATTGCGCCATCCAATGAAACGAGTTTATTCATGAGTTCCGGTATTCCCCGCCGCGCCCTGCTGCAGGCAACAGGTTTGTCGCTGGCGGCATTCGCCGCTTCAAAGCCGCCGTCTTCGACAGGAGAACGCATCCGATTTGGGATTATCGGTGTCGGCATGGAAGGCTCGGGCGTGCTCGAGAATGCGATCGCTCTTCCAGGCATCGAGTGCGTCGGGGCGGCCGATCTCTATGACGGGCGTCACACGCTCGCTAAAGAGATCACCGGAAATCCCAATCTCTTCACGACCCGCAACTATCACGAACTACTTGCGCGGAAAGACGTCGATTGCATACTTGCGGCCGTTCCCGATCACTGGCATAAGCGAGTCGTGGTAGACGCCTGTCATGCAGGCAAAGACGTCTATTGCGAGAAGCCGATGTCGCACAGTGCGCCGGAAGGGTTTGAAATGGTGGAAGCGGCGGAGAGAAACAAGCGCATCGTGCAGATCGGGTCGCAACGCGTTAGTTCGTCGCTGTGCGCTAAGGCGCGCGAGCTTTACGCGGCGGGCGCGATCGGCGAGATAGAAATGGTCGAGTTGACGTTCGGCCGCAACAGCCCTACAGGCGCCTGGGAATATCCGCCGCCGCTCGATCTTTCGCCCAGTAACCTCGATTGGGACACCTGGCTGAACGAGGCCCCCAAGATTCCGTTTAATGCGGAACGGTTTGCACGGTGGCGATGCTGGAAGGAATACGGCACGGGCGTAGGCGGCGACCTGATGGTGCATCTGATCAGCGGCATGTTATTCACACTGGGCTGGAACGAAGCTCCGAAATCGGCGTCGGCACTAGGCGGGATTTTCCGCTGGAAAGACGGACGCAACATGCCAGATTTTCACACAGTGTTGTTTGATTATCACGGCATTCCGGTCTACGTGAGACTAGATCTCGGCTCAGAGACACCGGAGGTGGCGCGATTCATGGGCCCGAAAGGCGTGATGGAAGCCCAATCCTCCAGCCTGCGCGTGTTTCCACAAACCGGAAAGGATACGGAGCCGAGTTATTACTCGAGCGGTTTTCCGGCGAAGATGCGCGCCGAGTATGTGGCGCGATGGCACGCTCAGCATCCACGTCACTTAGGGAAGGAGTTACTGTCGGATAACATCACTTACCAAGGGCCGGACTGGGATGACCTGAAGCCACACTTGTGGAACTTCTTTACAGCGACAAAGACGCGCCACCCTGTTGCAGAAGATGCCGTCTTTGGCAACCATGCTGCGCTGGCGTGTCACATGGCGAATGAATCTTACTTCCAGAAAAAACAGGTTTTCTGGAATGGGGAAGCGCGGAGTATTTCAGTTTGAGCTCGTTCTCAGGAACGTTCAGAACTGCAAGCGCAAAGCGACTTGAATGATGCGCGCGGGTTCGGCGCTGACCAGCGTGCCGAAGGCGGGGCTGGAGGTATCGAGATTCGGCGTGTCGAAACGAACGTTGTTGAAGATGTTGAAGAATTCGCCGCGCAGCGTGAGGGCTGCTCGTTCGTACAAATGAAATTGCTTGAACATAGAGAGATCGGTGTTCCAGGAACTGGGACCGGTGATCACGTTACGGCCGGAATTGCCAAGTTGGAGCGGTCCGGTTTCCGCAAAGGAGTTTGGATTAATCCAATACAGGCCTCGGTTGGTGCTGCCAAAGTTGTTGCCGGGTGAGACGGTTTGTCCATTAAGAGAAAAGCTCGATCCGGGGTTGATACCGGTGGCATTGGCTCGCTGATTGATAAAGACTACGCCTGAAAGGTCGGGCGAAGTGACTAAGGTGCTGAGGCCGGAGCTGTAAGTGGTAATGAAGTTGATCTGCCAACCGCCTACCAGGGCATCCTGCCAGGCAGAAGCAGAGCCAAGGAAGCGCTTGCCTTTGCCGACCGGCAATTCGTAAAGCACGCTGGTGACCCAGCGGTGACGGATGTCGAAGGCGGAGGAGCCGCGATCAAGCTGGAAATTCGAGGGATTTAGATTGGGCGTACCGCCGGCGTCTCCTGAGTCATTGTCGATGGAGTGGGAGTAAGTATAAGCGCTCAGGATGTTCCATCCGCTGGTAAAGCGTTTTTCGAGCTTTGCTTCGAGGGCGTTGTAACTGCTGGTGCCGGCTTTCGAAGAGTAAAGAATTCCGGCGAGGTTGGGAAAGCGGATCGTGCCTGGGACGGCGGAATAGAGAACGCCGGGAACAGTGTCGGAATCGGCGTTAAAGCGCTTCGACAGAAAGCGTCCGGCGGTACCGACGTAAGCCGTTTCGAGCACCCAGTTGGACGCAAAGCTTTTCTGGATAGAGGCGGTCCACATGTATTCGCGAGGAGTTTTGCCGCGCGTTTCCTCTTCAAAAAGAAGAGTACCTTTCGGGGTCTGATATTGCGGGGTTATGGGCGCGGGAGCGGTGACGGGGAGAACGTTGACTCCTAATTGAGAGGGAGGCAACCCACCGCCGGTGTAATTCAAACTCTGCTGCCCGTATGTAGGTGGCGAGTTCGTAGTAAATTGAGTTTCGTTGAGTTGGGTCTGGTCGTAGTAGAAGCCGCCTCCGGCACGGAAGGTCCAGGTTTTTGCCCAGGTGGGGTTGTAAGCAATACCGAGACGCGGGGCGAAGTTGGCATGATCGGCTTCGACGATGGACTTACGGATTTGGCCAAGCACCGGGAAGAGCTGCTGGCCGGTGGCGAAGGAGAACCCGGAGACATGGCTGAGATCGGCGTCTTCGGCGGTCGGCGGAGTGACGAACTCATAGCGCAGGCCGAGGTTCAGGGTAAGAGAGGGGGTAAGCTTCCAATCATCCTGCGCATAGACATTGGTGGTGTAGTAGCGGAAGTGCGTGAGGGAAGTGCCCACTGCGCCCGAGGCCGAAGTGGGATAGCCGAGCAGGTAATCGGCAACGGCGTTGCCGCTGTTTGAGGCGGGCAAACCGGTAGCGGGGTTGAGCGCGGCAGTCCAGGTGGCGTTGAAACCGAAGGCTCCGCGTGCGCCGTTGTCGGAATCGAGAAGCAGACGGGACTGGCGAATCTCAGCGCCGAACTTGAGCGAATGCGGTCCTTTGATCCAGGAAAAGCTGTCGGTAAGGTCGTAGTTATTCAGCTTGTTGCCCTGCGTCAGACCAGCTCCTCCAAAGCCGGCGTACCCGGTGATGCCGACGCTCGGTAAGCCGTAGTTGAGTGGGCTGGAGGAGAGGCCGGTGAAGCCGAGCTGTGCGGCGAGGTTATTGGCTGTGGGGATTTGCGTGCCGAAGAGATTCGCGTAGTTGTGATAAGCGCGAAAGACGTTCACGGTGGAGGGGCTGATGGTAGAGGTGAGCTGAATCAGTTCGTTTTCGCCCGACTCGCTGACGAGCTGTCCGCCAAGCGGCACAAGCGAAGCGGGAGTAATCGGCGCATTTTCCCAACTTTGACGGCCGAAAAGACTGTTCTTCGAGTTGATGATGTAGTCGACGCGCACGTTGTCCTGATCGTCGTTGAGAGTCTGTGTGGGGGTGCCGACGAGATTGGCGCCCTGCACCAAGGGGCCATTCGGGGGCGGGATGTATTTCAGGTAGTTTAGAGAAACCGGATTGAAGCGAGATGCCGGGATTTGATTGTTAAGGAAGGGTGTGCGAGTTTGTGTGGCTGGGTTGTAAGTAGTGGGGTCGTAGATAGTAGGTTGTCCAGCGAAGTTACCGCTTAGTAGCGTTTGATCAGGAACTAAGATTCGCTGGACCTGGCCGAGATGCTGGCGGATGCCTTCGTAATTCAGGAAAAAGAACAGTTTGTCTTTGAGGATGGGAGCACCGAGACTGCCGCCGAACTGGTTGCGCTTAAAGGGCTCGACGACGGGCGAGAAGAAGTTTTTGGCGTCGAAGAAATCGTTGCGTACATATTCGAAAGCGCTGCCATGCCACTCGTTGCTGCCGCCGCGGCTGGCGACGTTGATAATGCCGGGCGAGTTGCCGAACTCGGCCTGGAAGAAGTTGCGCTGGATTTTGAATTCTTGAACCGCGTCGAGCGAAGGGCTGATGGAAGTCTCGCCGACGCGCGGATTGCGGAGTTCGGCGCCATCGAAGAGATAGCTGGTAGAGCTTTCACGCTGCCCGCCGACGTAGATGGAGCGGTCGGGGCGTTCGGTAGTTTGTGCGACAAAACTTTGATTGGCGCCTGCGCCGGCCTGGCTGTTGGGGATCTGGGGAAGAACACCCGGGGAGAGTGCGCCGAGCGTAAGGTAGTTGCGGCCATTGAGCGGGAGATCTTCGATTGGCTTGGTGGTGATGGTTTGGCCAAGGGACGCAGTGTCGGTGTCTAGAACATCGGCATGTGCGCCGACTTCAATGGTGGAGTTGGTGCTGCCCACCTGGAGGGTAATGTCGACACGGGCGCGCTGCGCGATGTCGAGAGTCACATTGCTCGAGACGGCGGTTTGAAAGCCTTTGGCCTCGACCTTGAGGTCGTAGCGGCCAGGCGGAAGTTGGGGGACAGTGTAGTCGCCGGACGCCGACGAATGAGTTGTGCGCACCTGGCCATTGGCGGCATCGGTGATGTTGATGGTTGCGTCTGGCACTGCGCCGCCCGACTGGTCGGTAATGACTCCGGCGATGGTAGACGTATTAGTCTGCGCAAATGCCAGAACACCGGCAAGGCACAACAACGAGAGGGCAAGGAAAGTTCGAACGGCGGGTTGCTTCAGCACGGAAAACCCCTTCAAGAGTTCTGCTTTGGTAAGTGCAGTGTTCGCGGAACTTAGCGAATGCTATCACGGTTAGGAAGGAGGAACAAGCGATTTCGAAACAGAAGGTCAGAGAGCCGCCGGAAAGGCGGAATGCGGTGATCACGCGCTTTGAAACGGTTCAAAAGATCACAGAGAACTCGAAATTTGCCAGTGAGGTGAGCTTCGAAGAGAGTTAAGCTGGGGGTAGTATTCAGCAAGTGAGATTAGGTTAAGGAACGGGTAGACTATGCGGGCAAGCGGCTGGGCAGTGGCGATTTGGACGGCGGGCAGTCTGGCTGCCGGCGCGGAGCAGGCGAAACCGGTACTTACTTTCAGCCATGATGTAGCCCCAATCCTTTATCAGCACTGCGTGGCCTGTCATCACCCGGGTGACATTGCGCCGATGTCTCTGCTGACCTACAAAGACGCGCGACCCTGGGCAGCTGCCATCAAGGAAGCGGTGAGTACACGGCAGATGCCACCGTGGCGGGCAGATCCGGCGATCGGTCACTGGTCAAATGATCCGCGGCTGACGGAAAAAGAAATCGAGACGATCCGCAGCTGGGCGGCAGGGGCGAAGCTGGAAGGCGATCCCAAAGAGATGCCCGCGATGCCGGAGTTTCCGGACGGGTGGAAAATCGGCAAACCGGACGTTGTGCTGGCCATCCCGGAGCATCATCTCGATGCCACCGGGCCAGATGAATACACCTACGTAAATGTGCCGACGAACTTTGCGGAAGACCGCTGGATTGTGGCAGCGGAGTTGCGGCCCGGCAATCGCAAGGTGGTGCATCACGCGCACGTCTTTGTGAGTGGCGAAACAGGTACGGCCGCGCAAGCGAAGAAAACAGACGACCCGCAGGCGGCGTATGCGAAGTGGTTGCGCATCCGGCAGGGATCGCTTGAGTGGGTAAGGCCGGAGGCGCCGGTGATCGACGACGGTTGCGCGGTGGATGATAACGGGCTGCTGCCGGGCACGAAGAGTTCGGATCTGCAAAGCCTGATCAGCTCGTACTTACCGGGGCGCGGCCCGGATGTTTATCCGAAGGGGACAGCGCGCAAAATTCCGGCAGGAGCGACGCTGAATTTTCAAATTCATTATTCGAGGACGACCGGAAAAGCAGAGACAGACGGGACGAGCGTAGGTTTGATTTTTGCGAAGGAGCCGCCGCAGAAGATCTCTAGGCGGATCGACTTATCGAACCAGATGTTCTTAATTCCGGCAGGCGATGCGGATCAGGCAGTGAGTGAGTGCCATACGTTTCAGAAAGCAGTGCTGGTGACGAGCTTGACACCGCACATGCATCTGCGGGGTAAGTCGATGCAGATTGTGGCTGCGTTACCGGATGGCCGAAAGGAAATGCTGCTGTCGGTCCCCGATTACGAGTTCAACTGGCAGTTCACATACCGGGCCAAGGATCCAATCTATCTTCCGGCGGGTACGCGGATGGAGATCCTGGCGCGATTCGATAATTCGGTGAACAAGCGGGGCAATCCCGATCCGACGAAAACGATTCGCTGGGGGAGTGCCAGCGAGAACGAAATGATGGATGGCTGGATCGAATATCTCGATGCGGATTCGGGAGCGACCAAGCCGACGCCCACCGAGACAAGTAAGCTACAAAAGTGATCGGTCAGGCGCGAAGGGCGTCCACTACTTTTCCCTTGCCGTCTTTGGTGACGTAAAAGGGACGCTTCTCTACTTCGTAGAAAGCGTTGGCGGGGATGCCGAGCGCAGCGTAAATAGTGGCGTGCAGGTCGTCGATGGTGACCGGATTTTCCAGGATCGAGCACGGGCGTTCGTCTGCGGTCTTGCCGTATAGTTTGCCTTTGGGTGTACCGCCGCCGAATAGCAAGACACTGCCGGCTTCGGTGAAGTGCCGGTGCATGCCGTAGTGCTTTGGTTCGGTCATGATGGTGGGTTGGGTGACCTGTTGTTTTACTTCCTGGCCCGGTTTACCTTCGGTCATCATGTCGCGCCCGAATTCGCTGGCTACGATGACGAGAGTGCGATCGAGTAAGCCGCGCTGTTCGAGGTCGAGAATGAGTTGCGCGATCGGCGCATCTACCTGCTGCTTCATGCCCACCGTGCGGCTGTGGCCGTTCTCGTGCGTATCCCAGTAGCGGAACGGAATGTACTCGGTGGTGACTTCGACAAAACGCGTGCCGGCTTCAATCAGACGGCGGGCCAATAAGCATCCGAGGCCGAAGCGGCCGGTGTTATAGATGTCGTAGACGGGCTTAGGCTCAAGACTTAAGTCGAAAGCTTTGGCGGCGGGCGAGTTGAGTAATCGGTGTGCATTCTCAATGGAGCGACGCAAACTCTCGCGCTGGAAGTCGCTGCCGTACTGACCGACAGGGGAGGCGGATACGAGCTTTTGATACATGTCGAAGCGGCGAGTGAAGCGCGAGCGGCCCATATGCTCCGACGGGCGTGTGCGAGAAACGGCATCGTTCGGATCGGTGATGAGGAAGGGCGCATGTTCGCTGCCGAGAAAGCCGGCCGTGTGAAAGGCTTTGACGGCATCGCTTTCGCCGCCGATTTCGAGATTCTGGCCGATATCGACGAAGGCCGGGAGATCGGGATTCTTGGGTCCAAGGGTGCGTGAGATGACGGCGCCCATGTGGGGTGCGGCTACCGATTGAGGCGGTGGATAGCCGGTGTGCCAGTGGAATTGGTGCCGGGAATGAAGGATGAAGCCGAGATCGCCGACACGATGCGAACGGACCAAGGTGCCGCGGTCCATGACTTTAGCCACGTGTTCGAGGCCTTGCGAAATTTTGATGTTGTCCACCGCGGTATCGATCGACGGAAATGTACTCAGGACAGCGCTGGATGGCAGGCCGGCTGCAAAGGGCGTATATTTTTTCGGATCGAAGGTTTCGGTTTGCGCCATGCCGCCGGCCATCCAGAGCAGGATGACGCTATCGGCGCGCGCGGGCAGCTTGGTGGTGTCGGCATGCAGAGTTGACTCACCTGCTGCCAGGGCAGCAAGTGCCGCGGCACCGCTTGCGCGCATAAAATCGCGCCGGCCGAATCCGGATGTTATAGCGCGTTCGATTCGCCGTTCGTCTTTTGTCATGGATTGATGTTCCTCTTAGTACAAATACTGGAAATCCGGATGGAGCATCATGCTCCACAGGAAATCCTCGACCGCCGGCGGGCGCAACTCCGGTCGCGACTCACCGGGCTGTTCAAAGAAAGCGAGCGCCACCTTCTTTTCGTCGGGCGAAGGCTGGCGGCTGAACAACGTCATGTAGAGGTTGTTCACGGCCTCATCGACATTGGTCACGGGTGGGGGAGCCCCAAAAGGCGCATTGCCTTCTACCTTGATGAGGCGCTCGGGATCAGGCTCGGAATTGAAGACGAAAAATCGCACCGCTCCCCCGACGTCACTGGGCTCGGAACTGTCATCGATAGCGACCCGGCCTCGCAAGCGGGTGAAGCCGAGACCGTCAATCGGATACACCAGGCGAATGTTGAGTGGGACGGTCACGCTCTTTGAGAGCAGCTTCTTGTCCACCGTGAGATTTCGTTCTTCGAATTTGGAGAGGGTCGTCAACTCCGATAACTTTTTCGTGCCGTTGGGTCCAGACAACTCAACGTCGAACCATCCGGCGATGGTTCTGGCGGGGTCATAAGCGCCGGCATCCTGTGTGAGAAAGAATAGGCGCTTTGCTCCCGAGATGTCTATGTCAAACGGAACCGAACCATGATGGAGTGTGCCGCTATCGAACAAATTAGCCGGGGCTGCCGGGAGTTGCCCGATCATGCGCAGCGCGCCGCGCCGCAGGCGATTTTCGAAAGTACTGCCGTTGACCAGTTCGAGCGCCTGAAACGTGGTCGCGTGATTATCCCTGGTGGTGAAGACCTGGTCGCGCACCGGGCGACCTAGCGCGAGCGCAAGCGGCGAAGATTTCAGCTCCCAGTCGCGGACCTGGACAGCGGTTTTGCCGTCCTTGCGGGTGCCCCATTCGCCCGTGACCAGGGAGAGCGTATCGGCGAATTCTTCGGCCGAAATGCGCCGGACGAGCGGTCCGCGGAAAGCATAAGTTTTGTCGGGCTGTTCGGCGGCAGGAATCGCCGGCATCTGGTAGGCCCGGGAGGTGAGAATTTCGCGCAGAAGGTAGTGGAGGTCGTTGCCGTGGGCCGAAAAATCGGCAGCCATCCAGTCGAGAAGGTCGGGGTCCCAGGGTTTTGAATCCATGTCGTCGACGGGTTCGACGAGTCCGCGGCCGAACAGCTTGCCCCAGTAGCGATTCACGATGGTGCGGGGGACACGCCCATTGCGCGGATCGGTGAAGAAGCGGGCGGCGGCGGCATGGCGGTCTTCTAAAGAGGCGTTCTCCGGTACGGAACCCAGGTCCGGATAGAGGAGCGCAGGTGTCACAAACTTGCCCTGCTTGACGTCGCAGCGGACGAGTTCCAGTTTGGCTTCAGGCGAAAATAGAGCGGCCATGCCGTACGATTCACGCAGCTTGTACCGGTTGATAAAGCTGTCGTGGCACGAGGCGCATTTGAGATTGATGCCGAGGAAAACCTGTCCGGTATTTTGCGCAGCCTGCATGTAGGGCGTCTGGCTGGCATTCACCGTTCCGCGCCAATTGACTCCGACCAGGAAGCCGTCAGGGTCGTCCTTCTTGGCCGGATTGATCAAAGACGCAATCATCTGGTCATAGGAGGTGTTGTGTTCGAGCGCTTGCTGCAGCCAGGGTGTAATCGATTTACGATCGCCGGCGTAATTGACGCCAGTGTCGTTGCGCAACAGATCGTTCCACCAGCTGATCCAGTTGCCGGCATAGCGCTGCTGGTTGCCGATGAGCGAATCGACGAGTTGTTCACGTTTATGGGTATCGCGATTGGCGAGGAACTGCCCAAGTTCGGCGGCGGTCGGGGGGACGCCCCAGACGTCGAGATAGACGCGGTGCGCGAAGACTTCGTCGGATACGGGCGCAGCGAATTTTACATTGTTTTTCGCCAGGTAGGCTGCCACAAAGCGATCGATGGGGTTGGCGAAGGGCTGATCGGGAATTTGCGGCTGCCTGGGCGCGATGGGAGCGACCCACTTGCCGGCATCCGCGGCCGCAGCAGCCTTGGTATCCGGCCAGACTGCGCCTTCATCGATCCACGCTTTGAGAACACCGATTTGCGCGGCGGTCAGCGGTTCACCGGAGGCGGGCATGAGCGCCCCCTTCTGATGCGTGACCTTTAGGATCATGAGACTATGTGCGGCATCGCCAGGGGCAAACGCGGGGCCGCTGGCGCCTCCCTTGAGTGCGAGATCGCGGCTGGCGAAGGAAAGGCCGGCCGGCGCCGAGTCGCCGTGATGGCAGGAGACACAGCGCGCGGCGAGGATAGGATGGACTTCGGTGGCAAAATCTACGCCAAAGATCGGTGAGGCGCAAGCCAGCAGAGTGAAGAGCATGGCGGAGCAAGGCTGCTGCGGACGAGAGAACGGAGCTTGGATCTGAAACACTAGCGGAAAATCTCTTTGACTAGTTCTATCACTATTTGGAGGTTCGTTTCACAGACCAGCGAACACATCAGTCAGCGCCGCTTCAAATGGCCACTCGATGCGCTCCTGAACACTTTCGGGAATATCGCTCTCGGGACGGTAGACGAGGATATTTCGCTTCACGTAGTGAACCTCGACCACCGCACCAGCACCGGCTTCCAGGTACAAACCAATTTTTTTGCAGACGCCGCCATCTCCGTTCACTGGGTGAAACCACTTCCACCACGAACTTGGGAATTCCATCGAAGTAGCGACTGGCTTTTACCGCCCTATCATATTCCTCCGGATCGAGAACCATGAGGTCTGGCCCGGGAACGCTCTCGCTTTCTGCTAGCCCGATTCGCCAACCGGACTCGCGAACAACCAGCAACTCCGAAAATTGCCGCTCCAGTATCTGCTCCAGGTTTTTGATGACCTTTGTGTGTGGAGGCAGCGGCATTGGCGCTAAGACGTTCTCTCCTTCAATCAACTCGCTTTTAAAGCCGATGGTCTCCGGCAGCTTCTTGAACTCTTCGACGGATAGTTTGGTGGAGATGGACATTCACTTCGAACGTTTTCCCAATTTTCACACGTTATTACCTACTATTCTGTAGTAGGATCTAATTGGCGATAGTAGAACGATATGCGCAGACCAAAGCTCAGTAAGCTCGAACTGCAAATTCTGGAGGCTCTCTGGGCGCAGGGAAAAGCATCCATTCGGGAAATTCAGGAGTTCTTTCCAGAACCGCGGCCCGCTTACACGACCATTCAGACTACGGTGTACCGTCTGGAAGCAAAGAACGCGGTGCGCCGCATCCGCAAGATCAGCAATGCGCATATATTTGAGCCGATAGTGGCGCGGGACGTGGCGCGACACCGCTTGCTCGACGAAATTTTGAGTTTCTTCGGAGGACGCGCGCAGCCGATGATGGCGCAGTTGGCAGAAGCGGGGAAACTGACGCTCGACGATGTCCGTGAGTTGGAAAAGACGCTCAATAGGATCGACCTGGAGCAAAAGAAAGGAAGGGTGAAATCAAAATGATCGGTGCGCAGATCAATCATGTCTGGCAGTCGACAGTGTTCGCGATGGCGGCGGGGCTGATCACGCTTGTTTTCCGCCACAATCGCGCCGCGGTCCGGTATGGGTTATGGCTGAGTGCGTCCGTTAAATTTCTGCTGCCCTTTTCGTTGTTGATGGGTATCGGTCATCACTTGGGGTTGGCTCCGGTGAAGCCGGTTGTGACGCCGACGCCTAGTGTCGCGCTATCGATCATACAGGTTAGCGAGCCGTTTCCCAAGACCATAGCAGTGACGGGATCGAGGCAAGGCGTTCACGATTGGGCGGCCATCGGAATCGCCGCCGTTTGGGCTTGCGGATTCGTCATGCTCGCGCGGATGCGTTGGCGGGGATGGCTTCGTATTCGGGCGGCGGTCCGCGCGAGCGCTCCGATCGACGGGTTCGGGGCGATGCCGGTTCGCTCATCGGCCGGTTTGCTGGAACCCGGAGTCGTTGGATTGTTTCGACCGATTCTCCTGCTGCCCGAGGATATTGCAGAACGTCTGCAGCCGCTGCAACTGGAGGCGGTGTTGGCGCACGAGCTCTGTCACGTGCGGCGCCGCGACAACATAACGTCGGCGATGCACATGGTCGTTGAGGCCCTGTTTTGGTTTCATCCGTTGGTGTGGTGGATCGGGGCGCGGCTGGTAGAAGAGCGGGAGCGAGCCTGCGACGAAGCGGTGCTGAGCCTGGGCAATACGCCGCAGGACTACGCCGAAGGAATTCTGAATGTTTGCAAGAGCTACGTGGAATCGCCGTTGTCCTGCGTCTCGGGCGTAACGGGGTCCAACCTCAAAAAGCGCTTGCAGGAGATTTTGACCAAACGGGTAGCAGGCGAACTTAGTTTCCCAAAGAAAGTCTTACTGGCAGTTGTTGCAGTGATAGCTCTCATGCTGCCCGTCGCCGTTGGGATCCTTAGTGCTCCGCGTATTGAGGCGCAAATGCAGCCGTCCACGGCGCGATTCGAAACGGCCTCGATCAGGTCTTGTCAGGCCTTTCGAAAAGGCACGATGCAAGATTGGTCTCGCGGAAGAGTGCTACGTACTGAGTGCACGACTGTGGGGCGATTGATCCAGCAGGCCTACGGACTTTTTGCGAATGGCCAAATGAATTCCGGCTCATTTGTCGCCGTCGTCGGGGGTCCGGACTGGACGAGTTCCGAACTCTACGAGATCGAGGCGAAGGCGGCGGATCCACAAAGCAGGGCAACCATGAATGGGCCCATGCTGCGAGCGTTGTTGGAAGACAGGTTCCAGCTGAAGGTTCATCGCGAGACAAAGGAGGTTCCGGTCTACACTCTGAACGTCGCTGAGGGTGGTCCCAAGCTGCAGCCCTTTCAGGGAAGTTGCACTCCGCGAGATTTCGACAAGCCACCGTCCCCCGAAGATTGTGGAACGGCTCGGGGTTTCGGGAACGGCTTCGAAATGCATGCTGCGACGATGGCCGGTTTTTGCGCGGGGTTCTCGGTCCTGCTGGACCGGCACGTGCTGGATGAGACGGGTATTACGGGGCGATTCAATCTGCGCGTGGACGTGCCACCAGAAGATCGCGAACTGCTAAACCGGCCCCGCTCGCTGCCTGCGTTGAGCGATCCTACGGCGGCCCCTCCACCGCCTATTCCCTTTGAGGCGGCAAGAACCGCCATGGAAAAGCTCGGATTGAAGCTCGAAGCAACGAACGGGCCTGGGGAACTTATCCTCATCGATCAGGTCGAGAGACCTGCCGGGAATTAGTAAGTAGAGAAAGACAGATGGCGTATCCCCCAGAAATGGGCTAGGAGGATTGGCACAGGCAGGCTTCTCGGCGTATTTTTAGGAAGCCGCGTCAGGTTTTCCTGTTGTGTAGCGCCTTCTTCCGATGCCAAAGCGATCGACCGCGCGACTAGCTCTCGTCACCCTTTTTGCTCTTTCCGGAACTGGATGGGCCGGGGTAGCTGACTATTCCAAAGAAGCTGCGGTCATCCAGAACATGGCGAATAAGGTCAAATTCTCGACCGACGGGTCGAGAGAGTGGCAGCAGACTTTGTCGGTGCGGGTTCAATCGGAAGCGGCAGTCCGGCAATTCGGAGTATTAGCCTTTTCCTACGGATCTGAGAACGAGCAGGTGAAGGTTGTATATGTTCGGGTGCGAAAGGCCGACGGCTCGGTGGTGGAGACTCCTGAATCGAGCATTCAGGACGTCGCAACAGAAGTGGCCGCGGCAGCGCCTACTTACAGCGATCTCCGGCAGAAACAGATTCCTGTGAAAGCGCTTGAAGCCGGCGACGTGTTGGAATACTGCTTCCTCAGTTCGCAGCGAAAGCCTGAAATACCGGGTCAGTTTTGGTATGACCAGTCTTTCGTTGCTAATGGCGTGGTGCTGAATCAAACCCTGGAAATTAGCGTTCCAAAACAGAAGTATGTGCAGGTGTTCAGCCCTAAGCTACAGGCTGAAGTTCATGACGCCGGCGACCAGCGCGTTTACCTCTGGCGGCATTCTCAGCTGGAAACGAGCAAGCCGGAGGACAAGAAAAAACCGAGGGGCGAAGACGATGCCCTGCGAGTGCAAATCACTACCTTTAAGAACTGGGAGGAAGTAGGGAACTGGTGGACTTCTCTTGCCTCGCCCCAGACGGTCGTGACTCCGGCGATACAGGAGAAGGCAACTCAACTTACGGCGGGTTTGCCTTCGGAGATGGAAAAGGCGAGAGCGCTCTACGAATATGTGGCGATGAAATTCCGCTACATTTCGATTTCGCTGGGGGCCGGACGATATCGGCCGCACAGTGCCGGGGATGTGTTGGCAAATCAGTATGGCGATTGCAAAGACAAGCACACCCTGTTCGCGGCACTTTTGAAAGCGGCGGGTATTCAGGCGTGGCCGGCGTTGATCGGAGCGGGCATTAAGTTCAACGCCGACGTACCAACGCCCGAGCAGTTTAATCACGTCGTCACCGTGCTTCCCCAAGGCGGCAAATACTTGTGGCTAGACACGACGGCCGAAGTGGCGCCGTTTGGATACCTGACGCAGGTGATTCGCGACGAGCAGGCCCTGGTAATTCCTTTGCAGGGTAAACCAACGCTGGTCAAAACGCCGATAGACCTGCCGTTTGCAGCGTCCGAGACGGTGGAGGTGAAGGCCACGTTAGCTGCCGACGGTACGCTTACCGGTCACTTTGACTTTCGGCTGGACGGGGACAGTGCGCTCCTGTTGCGAAATGGATTCCGCCAGTTGGCGCCGACACAATGGCAGGCCTTTGCACAACAACTCTCTTACGCCATGAGCTATGGGGGGGATGTCAGCGGTGTCGAGGTGGAAGATCTGGAAAAGATCGACAAGCCTTTGCACTACAGCTACGAATACCAGCGGAAGAACTATTCAGACTGGGAAGGCCGCAAGATTACTCCTCCGGTGCCCCCGCTTGGATTCGGTCCTGGCGAGGAGGCAGAAAAGCCAAGAGAATCGTTTTGGGCTGGTGCGCCGGGGAAGTTGACCTATCGCGCGTCCGTTCAGTTGCCGAAAGGCTACTCGATTGAAGTTCCCCAGGATGTTACTGTCACCAGCCCTTTTGCGGAGTATTCGGCCCACTACTCCCTTAAAGTTGGAATTCTGACGGCGGAGCGCAAGATGGTGATCAAGCAGGCCAAGGTTTCGCCGGAAGAATGGTCGCAATATCAGACATTTAGCAAAGGCGTTCGGGTTGACCAGACACGTTTTCTTTCGCTGACGGAAAGTGTCGATGTTCAGAAGGCAAACGTTTCCGAGTACAGTCCCGAGGCTGATCATCTGCTCGACCAGGCCGCCCAGGCTCTGCAAGCAAAGAAACTGAACGAGACCCGCGACCTTCTCTCGCAAGCGGAGCGCCTCTCGCCCAAGCAGGCCAGATTATGGGGCATGTATAGCTATGTGGCCATGACCTCGGGAAATCTGGAAGAGGCCATTACGGATTGCCGGAAGGAAGTCCAGTTTCACCCGGATGAGATTTCGGCCTACCAACAACTGACCTCTATGCTGGTGCGTGCAGGCCGGCGCGAGGAAGCCATTGACGCCTGGCGTGGTGCGTTGCGCGTCACGCCTGGAGATACGACGGCCGCCCCGAGACTGGCGGTGCTTCTGATGCAGGCGAAGAGATATCAGGAGGTGCCGGCCGTTCTGGAGAAAGCGATTACCGCGGCTCCCGAGAAGTACGACTTACAAGTAATGCGAGTAAAGGCTCTGCTCCGGGGTGGACGGCGGGACGAGGGTGTCTCGGAGGCGAAGAAAATAGCCGCGGCCACCTCGGAACCCATAATTTGGAATGACCTGGCTTACGAGCTGTCCGACACAGACACCAATAACGAAGTCGCGAAGGAATGGGTGCAGCAAGCGCTTAGCCAGACGGAACAGAGTGCTGCTAAGGCCGATCTTTCCAATTTTCAAAGCAGTGATCTGAAGGTTGTCAAATCAATAGCCGCCGAGTGGGACACACTGGGATGGGTCTACTTTAAGGAAAACGACCTGGCTGCGGCTGAGAAGTATGTGAATGCCGCATGGCAACTCAGTCAGCATGCCGGCGTGGCCGATCACCTTGGACAGATCTATGAGAAACAAGGCAAGCACACGGCGGCGCTTCGAATGTGGCGGCTCGCCATCGCCGCTAACAGCAGCTATGACGATGCGCGAGAACGGCTACGTAACGCAGGAGCGCCTGTCTTCGAACCAATCCGGGTAGGGAAAAGTACTTCGAGAGGAGCTGTCGTTCCTCCAGCAGAAGAGCTCGGTACTCTTCGAACCATAGATGTTGCCGCTTTGCCGAAACAAACGGGAAGTGCTGAATTTTTCATTGTGATTGGACAAGAAGGAATCGAAGACGCCCAAATTTTAGCTGAATCGGAGGCCTTCCAGAATGCTGCTCCGGCGATTCGCAGCGCGAAGTATAAGTTTCCTTTTCCGGATGCTGGACCGGAGAAGATCATTCGCCGCGCAATCCTGTCTTGCTCGACCTACACCACACCGAGCTGCAAACTGACCATGCTGCTTCCCGAGACAGTCAAACTAGCGCAGCTTAAGTCTCACCAGACGGGCTCTGAAAGTACACAGGCCAAGCCGGAAGTAGTAGTACCGACCCTGCAGACGAAAGTAGAGCCCGAATATTCAAAAGCGGCTCTGGAGTCTCAGCTTGAGGGCACCGTCGTGTTGATGCTTGTCGTGAATGCGGACGGTAATCCGGAAGATGTATTCGTTGTCAAGTCACTTGGCAGCGGACTTGATGAGAAAGCCAGGGAATGTGTGCGGAAGTGGCGCTTTCGTCCGGCCACGAAAGACGGCAAGCCTGTCAGCATGCCGGCGAGAGTCGAAGTGAACTTCCGTTTAGTCAGGGATTCGCAATAGTGCCAGGCGGGAGATTGATAGCGTTCCTGTTTTTCCTCCTCGGGAATGGTTTGCCATTACTCGCCCAGAGATACGATATTCACCTGTCACGTCCAGTTCGTGCCGGACAGAGTTACTTGGTTTCCATGACCGGTTCCGCACGCCGGGAATTCTCTACTGGTGACCGAGTGCTAAAAACGGAGGAGTATCAGGCGAACTTCGACGGTCGGGCGGAAATCGAAGGAGTGGATAGCAAGGGAGAACGGTCAGGATCGTTTTCACGATCGGGAAATTTACCAAGACTGACGACGGCGTGACGGTCGATGTCCTGAAGGCTGGAAGCGTGCTGGTGACGGATAGCAGTCAAAAGGAGCCCATTTCTTTTCAGGATGGCACCATTGACAAACCAGTACGAGAGGCTTTCAGTCTCTTATACTCGCCGACAAAGCGGGATGCAGCCAGTGACGATGAAGCCTTTGGCACGAACGAGGCAAAGCGTGTAGGCGACAGCTGGAATATGAACGTAGCGCTGGCGCCTAAAGTTCTAAAGGATGAAACAGGAGTTACGGTTGCCCCCGGACATTTGACCGGGATGGTGTCCCTCATCGGCAAGGACGATGTCGCCGGCAGCGCTTGCCTTAGTTTGCGAGAAGAGCTAAAGGCCGACAGTTTTCGCTTGGAACATTACTTACCGCAAGGTCTTGCGTTGGAGCAAGCCACGCTACATGGGATCTCCCAGAAATGCATTCCGATAGAGAGTTCGGATCTGTTCTACCGGGAAGGAATTGATCTGGATCTCGTGGGCGAAATCAGGTCAGATAATGGTGAGAAGATTAACTTGAAGGCACATTTCACGAAAAACGCGACATGGATCGCTTCTGAAAATAAGTAGGTATCAGTTGTCGTCTCGCATGATCGTAAGCG
Source organism: Bryobacteraceae bacterium (assembly GCA_965277435.1). GTDB lineage: Bacteria > Acidobacteriota > Terriglobia > Bryobacterales > Bryobacteraceae > Bog-105. The sequence goes on from OZ255821.1 coordinate 2,915,637, forward strand.
GGTTAAGGAGCAGGGCGCGACGCGCGGGAAGCACGCTGGTAAGCAGGACCGCACTGGCTAACACGAGCGGCGCGATTATCCATATCCACCAGACTGGAGAGGTTTGCGCTGGCGTGATGCGGGCTAACCAGCGCGACAAGGCCAGCGATCCGAGAAGGCCCAGTAGAATACCAGCGGCGGCCAGGCGCGCGCCTTCTTTGAGTACCAGATAGACGACCCGCCAGCGCTGCGCTCCGAGGGCAATCCGAATGGCGAACTCGCGGCGGCGTTGCCGCGCGGCATCGCTCAAGGCGCCAAACAGTCCGAGACTACTGAGCAGGAGTGCTGTTGTCGCTGATGATCCGAGGAGGATGGTAGCGATGCGCAGAGGAGCGAGCGCAGTATAAGCGAGGTGCGCAGCCAGAGTCGTTACGATCACAGGCGCAGGACCACGACCTGGAACGGCTTCAATCCTGGGGCGCAGATCGTCCAGCAAAGAATCCTTCGCGTTGCGCAAGCCGGCGATCAGCGTCATGCGAGCGAGGCAGTCCTGAGACATTGGGAAATAGATGGCGGGGTTGGCACGGCGCTGAAAGCTTCCGAGCGGCCTCGCGCGCACGACTCCGAGGATCGAGGTGCGGATGCCCTGTTCATCGATCACCACGGCGCCAACCGGCTGGCCACCGAAGTAGAGGTCGGCAGCTTCCTGATTTAGCACGGCGACCCGGCACCCACCGGGCACTTGACGATCGGCAAACCGTCGCCCTGTTACGAGCGACAAGCCCATCGCGTGGAAGTAGCTCGGAGAGACGACGTTGCTGTCCAAATCAGCGATGGCGAGATCTGAACGGATGGGTGCGCGAAAATGCGCGCTGGCAATCGGACTTGGCGCGGGCCCGGTTTGGCCGGAGTCGTTGAAGTAGATAGCGGGACGGCTCGCCTGCGCGCCCGGCTTCGGTTTTACGCCCAGCACGCCGATGATTTCAATGGGCAAGCCCACAGGGTCTTGGATGATACGGCCCACGGTATGACTATCGAACAGTTCGGTGGCGGCCTGTTCATTGACGATGGCAACTCGACACGATTGATCTCCGAAACCGAACAGACGCCCTGCCTTTGGTGGAAAGGTGAAGAAATTGAGGGAGCGCGGAGTGAACGGGACGATGTCCAGGGTAATCTCGCGGAGCGGTAGCGACGGTGGTTCAATGCGAAACGATTGCCAGGCTGGTTGGGTTCCCGGAAGCCGCCCGGCCCAGGCCGTTTCCGTAATGCCGGTCATCGCGTGCGCCGCTTGCTCGACTTGCTCGAAGTAGCGAATGCCGCTATCCGGGCCGGGTTGCTTTTGGACCGTGGCCAGAATGGGATTGCCGAGGCGATGGCCAGCGTTCGTTTGCAGCGCCGCGCGGAGGCCGTCGAGTAGGAAAGCGGTAGAGATGACGAGGATGCAGCAGCTGGTCATTTGGGCCACGACCAGTGTCACGCGAAGATGTCGCATGGCGCTGGACGGTCCGCCCCCTTCGCGCCGCAGCACGGTGCCCGGGCGATCGCTGCGGGTGACAAAGATGGGTACAAGACCGCAGACGACCGTGATGGCGGCGTATACGGCGGAGGCGGCGAAGATGGTGAAAAGACCCGGCGCGAAGACCAGACGTTCGGCATCCTGATCGAACAGGAGCGATGGGATGAAACGCGCGGTCCAGGAGGCCAGCAGCAAGCCCAGCGCTCCACCGGCCAGAGAGATGACAACGCTGTCGGAAAGCAGTTCACGGGCGAGCTGGCCGCGACCGGCGCCGAGCGCGACGCGCAGCGAGGTCTCGTGGGATCGGGCGAAAGCGCGGCCGAGCAGGAACGAAATGACGTTGGCGCATGCGATGAAAAACACGGCGTTTGCCGCGAAGTGGAGTAGCGTGCCGATACGCGAGAGGCTCGCCGCCATTTCGGGCATCATGCCGGTATAGGGAAGGATGCTCATTTCACCGGGAATACCGCTTAACGAGCTGATGGCAAGCTGAGCCTGCCGCAACGATAAGTGAGGATGCAGCTGCGCGAGCACCCACAAGTTTCGCCCGCTGTTACGTTCGGCGGATAGTGGAGTGTTCTCCTGCCAAGGCATCCAGAGATCAATGGCGCGGTCGCGATAGAGCCCTTCGAGCCAGTTGGGCGCAACACCAGTCACGCGCAGGTTGACGCCATTGACGCGAATCTGTTCGCCACGAACATTGGCTTGCGAGCTGAACTCGTTTTGCCACAAGCGATGGCTCATGACAACTCCTTTTTCGAGCGGAAGGTGCAGCGCGTTGGCGAGGTTGGATGTTAAGGCGACTACGGATGCAATGGACGATTGGCCGCCGATAGCTATGGGGAACGACGACACTCGCGCCCGGCCTATCCACTCAAAAATTTCGAAATGCCTCTTGAGCAATCGATACTGCTGGTACGAGAGCGGGCCCGCTTCAGCCTGAGCGTTTTGCTCAAAAATTGAAACGAGCCTGACAGCGGATCTCGGCGGCAGGCCAGGTCTCGTCAGGCCGCGAACGAAGCCGTCCACCGAAACGTTGCTGCCGATGCCCAGCGCAATGGTGAGTAGCAGCGCCAGCGACAGCCCCGGCGTCCGCACGAACTTTCTAATCGAGTAACGGAGATCGAAAAGAAGGCGCGGCAAGATTTAGTGTGGTGGTGCATCTCGAAGGCCGCCCGCAGTGCAGGCCTTTGCTCTGCATTGGCTCGACATGTGAGACGACAACCGTTCGATTCCGCGATTCTTCGGTTCGGATGCGGACAATAAGAATTGATGTCCCAATGGAATATCGTGGCTACGGTCGAACTGCAGAGCCATCACTGGCCGAGTAAGACGATCCACACCGTTAATGGGGTGCCTTGTGGCGCGTTCACCCGCCTCGAAATCGCAACGGGTGAAGGCGATTCCGGATTCTTTCTCTTGCATCTGTGTTCCGATGGTCCCGGGAATGATACCTGGCACCCAAGCCTGGAGGAAGCATTCGAGCAGGCAGAATTCGAGTTCGGGGTCAAAGAAGACGAGTGGCGAATGCGACAAAGACGAGAAGATCTGGACTAAACTGGCAAGCAGAAGTGATGCTGGCGCTATTGCTTTTGTTCGCACAGACACCCGTTCTACCGGCGCCCGATCCCAACAAGGCTATCCGTCAGTACAATCCGGCGAGCGCTGAGTCTCTGCTTCAGGCAGGGGATGACCCGAATGCGCGCGATACGCACGCTCGTACGCCATTACACGCCGCGGCGACGGGCCTCGGTTGGGGCAAGCTGGAACTGGTTCGTCTGCTGTTAGCGAAGGGAGCCGATCCGAACGCGCGCGATGACACGGGCGCTTCTCCCCTGGATGAAGCAGCTTGGGGTGGTTCGGCCGAGAAGGCGGCAGTGCTCCTGGATGGTGGCGCAAAGCTGAACGCACCGGAAACGAAAACCGGCGCTACTCCTTTAAATGAAGCGGCCTTTAAGGGCCACACTGCGGTCAACGAACTATTGCTGGCGCGTGGGGCAAACGCACGGATTAAGGATCACGCCGGGTTTTCACCAGTTGAAAACGCCGTTCGTCAACACCGTCCCGATACGGTGCGTGTTCTGCTGGCGCATAACAAAGACGGGGATTTGCCGAACCGCCTTCTCGAGCAGGCCATTCGCCTCGGCCAGGCGGATACCGTGCAAATGCTACTAGAGAACGGAGCCGCTATCGATGCGCGCTTTGCGTCGGGATCAACGGCCCTTTCTGACGCGGCACTCAATGGGGATAACGCGATTGTTTCTCTCCTGGTGAGCCGTGGGGCGAACGCGAACGCCCGTGATGTGCCGTCCGGTACGACGCCTCTCTACGCGGCAGCAGCTTTTGGCAGGGAAGAAGCAGTCGCGACTTTGTTGCTGTGGGGTGCAGATCCAAACCTGAGGGGTAAAGACGGGATCAGTCCGCTGCAAGCGGCAAAATCGAACGGGTATCGAGCGATTGCAGCGCGCATCTTGAGTTCGGGCGGTCACTAATCGCGTAGGGTAAACCGGGGCAGGTGCTGAAGACTGTCCTGTTCTATGTGCCCGCCCTGCAAGTGGCAACGTTGATGATTGCTGCTGCCCGCCTCCCGTTGCAGCGCGCATTCCGCCGATGGACGCTCTCACGGAGCAGTGAATGCGCGACCAACCCCTCCCTATTCGTGATCGGCGTCGGTACCGGCTTTTCTGTCGGCGCCCTTGATTGCGTCTTTCAGGTCTCCGTACGCTTGTTTGACTTTGCCTTTCGTTTCGTCGAGAACGCCTTCGCCCTGCAACCCCGGATCGTCAGTGGCTTTGCCTACGCCTTGTTTGGTTTTACCCTTGAGTTCATCCAATTTGCCTGTGACATGTTCTTTTTCCATTTTTGTTCTCCTTGTCTTTCATAGACCGCGGTTGCCAGTAAACGTTTCAGCCTGGGGCGATCTGTCGGCTCTGGCCCCGAACCTTTATCCTTCGCACGCACGGCACGCAGAATTATCCATTCGTGAGCTTCGAGCTTACCGAACTGTTAGCGGAATCTAGGCCGCTGATGAGAAAGGCCTGTCTGGTGGCAGATACAGGAGATGGGCAGCTACTTGCCTAGTAAGTAGTTGCTAGATCCGGTAAGTATAACTTACAGGAAGATAGTACAAGGAGATAGGTATAGATATGGGTATCGCACAAGCTACTCTCGGGGAAATTCAAAGCCCGACACAATCAACCAGCGACAGAATTCAGAGATGCTTTGCCTTGCGCAGCCAAACGGCAGCCCAGGACGCATTTGTGCCGGCTGCCGTAGAAATGACGAATGGCGACGAGGATCGATACGCAGACAAATGCGGCACGTACTCGAAAGGCATTCAGCAAGCAGCCATCGGGCTGGTCGATCTGGCGGCCTATCAAACGTTCCGAGATGCCCTGGACAGCGGCCATCCAGCGGACTTCGACGCCATCACTTTAGGAGGAACCCGCACATTGAATGGACCGCAGGGCGGCTTGGCGTTCGACCTGGAAGGCCTGGATAGCAGCCAGTTCAGCGTACCGGCCGCTCCGGCGTTGTCGAGCGAGGCTTATGCCACAGAGCTGGTCGAACTCTACTGGGGGTCGCTGCTGCGCGATATTGCGTTTACCGACTACTCCGCCAACGCTTCCGCCGTGGCGGCCGCCAACGAACTGTCTGCCATGCCCGCGTATGCTGGTCCGAGAGACACGCTGCATAAAGTCACGCCCGAGTTGCTGTTCCGAGGTGGATTCCGCGGCGAAACGGTGGGGCCTTATCTCTCGCAGTTCCTCTTACAGGACACAACGATGGGTGCTTTGCCAGTTACTCAGAAATACGTGACTAACATGGCCGGCATGAATTATATGTTGGACCCGGTGACCTTTCAGCAAGTGCAGAACGGTATTTCGACGGGATTGGCGCTGAAACCGATGACGTCTCCGCTTTACCTCCACAATGGACGCGGACTAGCGGCTTACACCCATGTTGACGTGCTATATCAGGCTTACTTTACCGCCTATCTTGTGTTGAACACAATGAATGGAGGGAACGCAGTGCCCTTCAATCCGGGTAATCCGTACAACGGAGACAAGACGCAAAACGGCTTCAATACGTTAGGTCAGCCAGACGTCGCCGCGACGCTGGCGGCAGTTGCTTCGGAAGCGCTTAAAGCCGTGTGGTACCAGAAGTGGTTTGTACATCTTCGGCACCGCCCGGAATCCGGAGGGGCTATCGTATACCTGAGTAAGACGCCGGGAGCAGGAGCGGTGGAAGGTAAGCTAAGCCCGACGGTGCTGAACTCGCAAGCCGTGCAAACGAATTTCACGGCGAATGGCAGTTACTTCCTGTCGCAGGCGTTCCCGGAAGGTTCGCCTACACATCCCGCCTACCCGACTGGACACGGGACGGTTGCCGGCGCCTGTATTACGGTCTTGAAGTTTTTTTTCCAGGGCGGCTTCGTGATTCCGAATCCGCTGATGCCGGCGAACGATGGGCAATCACTGGCGGCATACACGGGCGCTGACGCGCCGATGATGACCGTGAATGGCGAGTTAAATAAGCTCGCACACAATATCAGCTTTGGGCACGGTATTCATGCCGGAATTCACTGGCGGAGTGATACGGACACATCAATTCAACTGGGTGAAGCGGTTGCTCTGAGTGTCCTGCAGAACCGGGTAAACACTTACAACGAGAAATTCACAGTACAACTGGAAAAGGTCGACGGCAGCGTCTGTACCATTAGCAATCAGTAGCAGCCTATTCTTCGGATGGTTATCGAAACACTCCAAAGCGGGAACTTGGCGGTCCAATTTCCTTGGTGTACACATCGAGACGGCCGTGCTAGAATGTCAGCATGCTGGCAGACATATTTCTAAACGAAGAAGTTGAAGATCTCAAGTTATTGTCGGTGCGGCTGCCGGAATCGGAGATCCGCCGGTTCAAGATTCTGGCGGCCTCGCGGGGCGTGAGCTTACAAGAAGCGGCGCATCAGGCGATACAGGCATGGACTTCAGACGAGTCGAAAAATCTGGTGGCGTCGCTGGAAGCGCTGCGTGGATCGCTCGCAGGCTTCGATATAGACCGGACAAAGCGGGAGGAGCGGGAAGCAGAGCGCGAGCGAGAGGCAAGGCGGTTGTAATTGCCGGACGTGGTGCTGGATTCGTGGCCAGTTCTGGCTTTGTTGAAAGACCAGAATCCGGCGGCGGGGCGAGTGCGTGAGTTGTTGCAGGGAGACACCCGCGCCGTAATGAACATTCTCAACGTGGGTGAGGTTTTCTATCTGGTGGTGAAGAAAGAGAGCCTGGCTTATGGTGAGCGAGTGCTGCAGGGATTGCGGGATGGGGTGACAATGGTGGCGGCGACTGACGAGCTGGTTTTGTTTGCCGCTTTGTTGAAGGCGAGACATGCGATCTCGTATGCGGATGCATTTGCGGCGGCTACGGCCATCCGGCGGAAGGCGCCATTGGTGACCGGAGATGACGAGTTGCGAAGGATGGCCGCGAAGGAACCCGCGTTGCAGCTGATTTGGGTGGGAGAAGGGTAGAGCTTGAGGCGGCAAAACGGTGAGGAAGGCGGCTGCTGATCCTTTTCGGAATGGAATGAGTGGCGCCCGAGGTTAATACTGCCTTATTACTCGAGTTTGCGATAGGAATTGGTCGGCATCGCCGGAATTCGTCTTGATTTTTACCTTAATCGCAATACACTAGCTGTGGAGGTAGCAAGGTGAAGAAGTATTCGGCGGAGTTTATCGGTACATTCGTGCTGGTCTTCGGAGGGGTTGGGAGTGCCGTTCTGGCGGGACCAAAGATCGGGTTTCTCGGCGTCGCTTTTGCCTTTGGGCTTTCGTTGCTGGCGATGGTATATACCATCGGGCCGATTTCCGGTTGCCATGTGAATCCGGCGGTGACGCTCGGCGTGTTAATGGCCAGAAAGATTGGTGCGAGGGACGCGACGGGGTACGTGATTGCGCAAATATTGGGAGCGATTGTGGCTTCGGCGCTTATTCTGCTTGTCGCGAATGGCGCTCCAACTGGTTACGACCTGGTGCAGGGAGGACTCGGGGCGAATGGATACGGGGCGCACTCGCCGGGAGGATATTCGCTGCTGGCGTGTTTTGTGACGGAGTTGATCTTGACGATGTTTCTGGTGCTGACAGTGCTGGGCGCAACCGACGTAAAGGCCCCGGTGGGATTTGCGGGGCTGGCGATCGGGCTGGTGTTAACGCTGATTCACCTGGTGGGCATTCCGGTGACAAACACGTCGGTGAATCCGGCGCGTAGTATCGGGCCGGCGGTGTTCGTAGGTGGTTGGGCGATCGGGCAACTGTGGTTATTTATCGTGGCGCCGCTGATCGGTGCGGCTTTGGCGGCGGTGGCGTATCAGTCGATGCGGTTGCCGGATGTGGCCATTACGACGCGGCAAGCGGAGCAGGCATTGGTGAGCGAACAGCTGGAGAAGCCGAAAACAAAGTCCCGAGGAGCGTAGGGAGCCCATTGGCGACTGAACTCTATTCAACCGTGTCAATTGCTTGAGCGCTGTCCGCGTATTGAAGTCCTCCGGGAAGACAGCGACGGATTTGCCCATAGCGGCTATGGCTTTCTGCGCTCTCCTCTGGCCAGGTAAGGCGCGCGACGGCGTTGTAGAAGTGACGGTAATTGGGATCGATGGTGATCCCAATTCGAATGGTCAAGATAGCTGTAGCTGTCTCTCCGCTGCGGGCTTGGGGACCGGCTACCAGGAGGCAAACCAAGAATGCCGACGCCGAGCCGCACTAGATCGGTGACGCCTGTTTCGCCCTAACCTACCATGCACTTCAGCTCGTGCGTGGCCCTAAAACTTTCAGCGCCCGAGCGGTCGGTGGCGTACTCAGTTTTGAAGTAGGAGCGATATATCGCGGGATGGCAGTTGGCGTTTTAGCCGGTGAAGGCGGGGCCAGATACAAGAAAGAGGGCGAGCCACATCGCCGAGCGCGTTCAGCCTATCGTTGTTGGCTTCGGAGATAGTTTAGGAGTTGGCGTTCCTGCTTTTCTTGGTCGGAGTAAAAGCGCACCTTTTGGAATTGGTGTGTCGCGATGGCGTCGACCATGCGGCGGATCGTGTCGTCGACGCGCTGCTGAGCGACGCTGACTTCGTCGAGGAGTTCTGTTTGCGAGTCCTGTGCAGGCAGAGCGGGGCGGAGATCGCTGAACCAAGCCCTTGCCGCGCCGAGCAGTAAGCCGCTCGCCTCGCAAACCAGAAACAGGGCGCTGCTTGGTCGGTCGGCTGCGCGTTGCGCAAATACCTGTGACATTTCGCGGCCGAAGGCAGCTCGATAGCTGGCGGGGTAGAGGTGGAGCAGTAATTGAAAGGCTTTGACCATTTTTTCTTTCCTCCTGTTTATCTCACTTCGCTGGTTCGGAGGCGCAGATGGGCAGCTCGTACCAGTTGCTTCATACGATCTAACTCGCCCTGCAGACATTTGCGGCCAACCCGGGTGAGCCGGTAGGCTTGCTTGTCCCGCGAGGTGTCGTCCTGATCGAAGCGTTCGATGTAGCCGTCGTCGAATAAGCGGCGCAGGGCCCCATAAAGAGTGCCGGTACTCATCGAGACGCGACCGTCACTGAGTATTTCGATATCTCTTAGAAGCGCGTAGCCATGGCGCGGCTCCGTGGCGAGGCTGGTGAGGATCAAAAGGGCGGGTTCGGTGATAGGTCGTTTCTCAATATGTCGCATAACGACATGTTAGCTCGCAACCGGTCAGCTGTCAAGCGTTGTGGGGAGCCTGGTTCGGGACGCGATATGTTAGTTCCTTTGATGAAGCGAATCGTTATTTGGGCGTTGATAGGTGCCGCGTCGGCTTTTGGACAGCAGCAACTGCCGGAGGCTCCAGGACGGGAGCAGGTGAAAAAAGTCTGCTCGGCGTGCCACCCGGCGGAAGTGGTACTGGGTAAAGGAATGTCGCGCGAACAGTGGGGCGGACTGGTTTCCAACATGATCAGCCGGGGGGCGAAGGGAACGGATGAGGAATTTGCGCAGATCGTAGATTATCTGACGAAGAATCTACCGCAGCAGACAGGTGCTCCGGCGACGTCCACGGCGATGGCGGGAGCGAAGGTGCGAAAAGGCGGCGGGCTCCTGGACCAGGCGGGCGCGAGCGACAAACAAATTGTGGATGATGCGGCGGCGAATCGAGGCAAGACCACTTACATTGCGCAGTGCATTACGTGCCATGGTCCGAAGGGGCGCGGTACGGAGCAGGGGCCGGATATGGTGCGGTCGCTGGTCGTGTTGCACGATCGGTATGGAAGCACAATTGGTCCGTTTCTGCTGAAAGGCCATCCTATGCAGAGCGGAGTCGCGAGCAGCAGCCTGACACCGGCGCAGATCGAAGCTATGTCGCACTTCCTACATCAGAAGGTGGACGATACATTGCGGACGGGGCCGTACAACAAAGTGTTGAACGTTCTGACCGGCGATCCGAAAGCGGGCGAAGCCTATTTCAACGGAGCCGGGCGATGCAGCATCTGTCACTCGGTAACGGGCGACCTGGCGGGCATAGGCAAAAAATACGAACCGCCGGTGTTGCAGTTGAAGACGGTGTTTCCGAACACCGTGGCGTTTGGGCGGCGTGCGAGCGCAGGTTCGAAGAAGCCGGTCACGGTAACGGTAACTGACGGGTCGGGGCAGAGCGTGACCGGCGTGCTGCTCGAAATCGACGACTTCAGTGTGGCGCTGCGCGATCCGGCGGGAGAATACCGAACGTTCCAGCGCACGCCGGAGGTGAAGGTAGAGAAGCACGATCCGTATGCGGCACATGAGGCGCTGCTCGATGAGTATACGGACAAGGACATACACGACGTAGTGGCTTACCTGGAGACTTTGAAATGAAGTGGATCTCGGCGGTAGTGATGGGCGGCGCGATGCTGTGCGCGGCCGACGGACTGGACCCGGCGAAACTGCTGCAACCGCCCACCGATTCGTGGCCGACTTATAACGGGGATTACTCGGGCCGCCGCTTCAGCACGCTCAAGAAGATCAACGACGAGAATGTAAAGTCGTTGAGCCTGGCATGGGTGTACGGCATAAACGGCGCGAACGATCCGTTCGGTGGTGTTTTGAAAGCGACGCCACTGGTAGTGAACGGGATCATGTATTTCACGGTGCCGGACAAGGTTTGGGCGATCGATGCGCGAACCGGCAGGGAGATCTGGAACTACACCTGGTCCTCGAAGGGCGGCATTCATCTAGGTAATCGAGGAGTGGGGATTTACGGGAACTGGCTGTATTTCGAGACGCCGGATTGCAACTTGGTTTCGCTGAATTTGAGCGATGGAAAGAAGCGCTGGAGCAAGCCGGTGTGCGATCTGGACCAGATGTACTACGCCTCGGTAGCGCCAGTGGTGATCAAGAATCACGTGATTGCCGGCGTAAGCGGCGATGATCTAGACCGGCCAGGTTATCTGGAGTCGCGCGACCCGGAGACGGGCGATTTGCAATGGCGCTGGTCGGCGGTGCCGAAGCCGGGAGAGCCGGGAGCCGAGACTTGGCCGAGCGCGGAGGCGATGGAGCACGGGGGCGGCATGACCTGGGTGCCGAGTACTTACGATCCGGAGCTGAACATGCTGTTTGTGGGGACAGGAAATCCGCAGCCGGTCATCGCGGGCAAGGGGCGCAAGGGAAGCAATCTGTTTACGGAATCGATTGTGGCGCTGAATGCGGATACGGGAAAACTGGTGTGGCATTTTCAACCGTCGCCGCACGATACGCATGACTGGGATGCGGTGCAAACACCGGTGTTGATCGATGGCGAGATCGACGGCCAGCCGCGCAAGCTGGTGGCGCAGGGAAGCCGCAATGGATGGTTTTTCGTGCTGGATCGGAAAACGGGAAAGAACTATACGACGTCGCAGTTTGTGAAGACGAATTGGGCGAAGGGCGTGGACGCGCAGGGGCAGCCGATTCCGAATCCGGCGAAAGAGCCGCAGAAGGATGGGGCGCTGGTGTCGCCGAATCAAGGGGGCGCAGTCAATTGGCCGCCCCCGACTTTCAGTCCACAAACCGGTTTGTTTTATATCAATGCGACACGGGCGTTCAGCATCTACTACATCTACGACGACGATCCGAAGCCGGAAGGCTGGGGCGGCAACGATCAGGGCGGCTGGGCGGAATCGATGCTGCAGGCGCTGGATTACAAGACGGGCAAGATCAAGTGGAGTCACAAGTGGGAGACGGCGGGCGTTCGGTCTGGTTTGTTAAGCACGGCGGGCAACCTGGTCTTTGCCGGCGATCCGGTGAATAATTTAGTGGCTTTGAATGCGGCCACGGGGCAGCCGCTGTGGCATGCGAATTTGGGAAGCGCGATGTCGAATGGCCCGATTACTTATGAGCTGGATGGCAAGCAGTATTTAGTGGTAGCGGCCGGGGAACGGATGTATGCGTTTGTGATGAATAATTAGGCAAGAGACGTGAGATTCGTGCAACCGCGCAGCAAGGTCGACGCTGACTACCTTGACCGGATACGTTCCGCTCCGATGACGGTAAGCTGCCGGTTCAGATTAGTTCGAGCATCCTTTCGAGTCGCTCGCGCACGAATGTTAACACCGCGCGGCGACCTGATCGATCAGGCCGAAAAAGAACGACGCCAGCGTGCTGGTGAACCGGGTAGCGCTGAAGATTTGCAATGCCGTTGTCCAGAGTGAGGAGTATCCGACCCGCAGCATCAGCCGTTTGTAGAATGATCGGATCTGGCGATCCAGCCAGACCCTCTTCGATAACAGTGTCGGCCTCATGATCGAGGTTTCGTATAGCTATAGCCGCTTCGGTCGGCAGATTCTCTTCAAGTTTAAATTTCACACTGCTCTAAGGGGCATTAAATGTTCTTCGTGCGCTAATTCCGCGGCGTAGGCCAAAGCGGCCTGAATATGATCCGGAAGAAGCGAGGGGTAGCTAGCCAAGATCTCATCGTGACTTGAACCTTCGGCGAGACTGTCGAGGATTACGGTAACCGGGATCCGGGTACCCGATGCGCATAAATCGCCGCCGCAGATCTGGGCATTGCTGCTGAGGAATTCATGCCAGGCGATCAGGGACCTAGTTTACGCCGTTCGCATGCGTTCCAACTGTGGGCAAATGGGCGAGACTTCATTTTGCACCGCCCTTGCCGGTAAGCCGGTCGAGGTAGGCTTGCGCGGCGGGATCGGACGGGTTAGCCGCTAGGATTTGGCGGAGGTCCGCGACGGCGTCGGGCAGATCTCCGGTGCGCGCCAGGGCGTGAGCGAGATTGAAGCGGGCGTTAGTGTAGTCGGGCTTGTGCTGGACAGCGAGGCGGAATTGTGCCAGCGCCTCGGCGGTCCGTCCAGTGCCTTCGAGAGCGGCGCCGTAGAGGTTCAGAGCTATGGCGTCACCGGGTGCAAGGCGCACCGCTTTACTCAGCGGCGATACCGCTTCTTGCGGATTCAAACGCGCGAGCGCTAACGAACCCAGAGTGAGATTCGCCTGGAAGTCTTCCGGATATTTTTCGAGCTGGTGGCGAGCCCAGGTTTCGGCATAGACGCGGCGACCGTCGCGGGAGTGTTCGGGGAGCAGTTCGAGCCAGAGGTGTCCCATTTCATCGGTGGCTAGATTGCCACCCTGGACGCGGCGGGGCGGTGCATTCGGGTTGCGCGGATTGGCGGCGGAATTGTCGTAGTGATAGCGCATCGAAATCAACGTCCCGGCCGGCAGATGAAGGGGCTGACGGTAGCGATAGACGGCTTGCCAGTTGGGATCCCAATCGGGGATGCGGATGAGCGATTGGCGGGACCCGTTCGGGAGATCGGCCCAGGCTTCCAGCAGATGGCCCAGATAGTGGGCGTGCGGATAAATGGCGAGGAGCTGGGTGTCGAGCGGCAGACGGAACTGGTCGCTAACAACGAAATCGCGCGCGCCGGCTGGAATGTCGAGATTGCCATCGTGCTCGAGCTGGAGCAGATAAGGAAAGCGGGTAGGCGGCTGATCGGTGAAGTAGAGGGCGATGGTGGGTTGTTCTTCTTCGGGCTTGCCAGAGGGTTGAAGATGCGTATTGAGAATGAGACGGCTGCCTGGATCGAGAGGCCAGGCAAGACCAGCGGGTTCGCTGTAAGGGAGCGCGCCTGGTTTCCAGAAGAGAAAGTGTCCGTCGAGATCGAGCGGACTGCGCAGAACGGTGACATCCATACCGGGGAAGCCGGTGCGCTGCGCACCCGTGGGATCGACGATGAGATTGGCGTGATGAATCATCTTAGGGTTGGAAGGACGAATGTCAACCGCGCGAATAAAACGGCGCGTGGCGAGTGGCGGCGTGAGGACGAAGTTCCAGTAGAGATCGGCGCCGCCGGCAGGCACGCGCAACGGTTGCGGCGCTTTGAGAATGAGATCGGGCGGACCCAGAGGCCAGCCATCGACGACGCGGGGTGGCGCTGGCGTTTCAGAGGCGAGGCCGTCGGGTGACCCATCGCTGACCCATTCGGCGATCGTCCGAATTTGAGTGGCAGTAAGGCGCAGCTCATCCAGGAAATCACCGGAGCCGTAAGCGGGCAGCCAGGGCGGCATGTAGCGGCTGCGGGTAACGGTAGCGATTTGGCGAGCGTGTTTGCGGGCATCGGCAAAGGACGTGAGTGGGAATGGACCGGGTCCGCCGCTGTAATGGCACGGTGCGCAGTTGGTATAGAGGATAGGAGCAATGTCGTGCGCGAAGGTGGGCGTCCGTGTCGCGCCGCGCGACAACGGCAGTTCGAGTGTGAGTAAAAGGAGCAAAGCGCCGATACGAGCGCGCATTTTTTGAGCGTAGCAGGACTTTCGGCTGCTCACCGCGCAGGCACGAGTTTAATTTCGAACAATTTGGGCCAGCGCTTACCGGTGACAAAGAGGCGATGGCCCGTTGCATCGTAAGCAATGCCATTGAGCACGTCCGTTTCGGCGGTCTTGTCGGAAGGCGGTAGGAGTGCCGTCAGATCGATCCATCCAACAACCCGGCCGTCGATGGGTGAGATGCGTGCGATGCGATTGGTCTGCCAGATGTTGGCGTAGAGTTCACCTTCCACCCACTCGGGTTCGTTGAGTTGATCGATGGGCGCGGAGCCATCGTGCACGGTGAAGCGGCGTTCTTCGGCGAGCGTGTCTGCGTTGAGCACACGGATTTGCGCGGTGCCGTCGCTCATATAGATGACATGTCCGTCATTGGCCAGTCCCCAGCCCTCGCCCGGGTAGGAGAAGGTTTTCAATAAACGAAAAGACGCCTGGTGGTAGACGTAACCGAAATGCGCCTGCCAGGTTAACTGCACGATACGGTTGTGCAGCACGGTAATGCCTTCGCCGAAGTATTGTGCAGCGAGATGGATTTGCTGTAAGACCTTGGCGGTTTCGCATTGCTCTTTCCGCAAAGTGGACTCGCCTTCGAGTCCGGTGCCTTCATAGAGGAAGCCATCATGAAATTCGAGGCCTTGGGTAAAAGCCTGCGGATCGTGCGGATACACGTGGACGACGCGAAAGGTGTAGCGCGGGGTCTCAGGCGGGCTCGGGCCGGCCGCGAACAGACAAGCGGCAGCTAGGAGTAGAAGTGTGCGCACGGTGTCCGGATTAAAGAGACTCGTTCAGCAGCCGGGCGAGGCGCAGCCCGGCTTTGGTGAGCTGTTCGCGCACGACAGGCTTCATGTCGTCCATATAAGACGAGTCGATGTGGAGGGTGAGATTGGAGACGGCTAGCGGCGCAACCTGACAACTGGCGGGGAAAAGGACGGGCTCGGTTGGAATCGAGAGCCGCTCGTAGATGTCTTTGATGGCGAGTTTGTGCGATTCCCAGGCCCAATCGTCCTGGTTGCCGGCAGCCAGGTCGGAACGAAGCTGCGGGGTGAACGAGGCGAAATTCCGTTCGAGATCGGCGGCGAGTTCGCGGTCGCTCGGATTGACGGCGTTAACGATCGCTCCGTCCCAGAGGGCATGTAGATTTTTGGCGGTGTCGATGGGCGGGTCAACATGCTCACAATTGCCGCCGAGGTCGGCGTCGGAAACGGCGTGAAGGGGCTGGTGCAGGTCTCCGACGAAGTGAACCAGATAGCGGAGAGCATCGAGTTCGCTCACGGGAGTGCTAGTGGGATGGGAGGAGAGCTGGATGGCAAAGAGGCGGGTGCGAGCGGTGACGCAGTTATTGTCGCGGCAGCGTTCGAGAATGTCGGATTTCTGGTTTTGCAGAGCCAGGTCGACGTAGTGCCAGGCGCCGGTTTTGGTTTCGGCTTTGGTTTCGTCGGCCCAGGTGGAGGCGGCGGCGAGGGCGTCGGAAACGGCGTCGGGCGAATCGGGCACGTTCAAAATGCGAGCCGCCCGCGTACGGGAGGCTGGAGTCAGCTCGGCGGCGGCGATCCGGGCAACGGCGCGATGGCCGGTCTCCCACCAGCCAAAAGCGGGCGTGGTGTAGAGGAGACAGCAACTTAGAGCGATGACGGCGTAGGGCTTCATTCAGGGATAAGGCGGACTAAGTTTACTGTATCGTAGGCAAGCTGGAGCGTTTCCCCGTAAAATCTTAGCGAGTAACACTAAGACTATTGCATTCCGGCAGGCTCAAGTGTTATTCCTATAGATGAGGATTTTTTAAGCGATGGATTTTAACCGGCTGACCGAAAAATCGCAGGAAGCGATGCGGCAGGCGCAAAGTTTGGCGGTAGAGCATGGCAACCAGCAGGTGGACGTCGAGCATCTCCTCCTCGCTTTGTTGGAACAAGAAGGAGGGCTGGCGCCCTCGATTCTGCTGCGGGCGGATGTCGCGCTGGAACCGCTACATAAGAGGTTATTGCAGGAAATTGAGAAGCTTCCGAAAGTGACCGGGAGCGCGGTTCGTCCAGACCAGGTATACATCACCACACGGCTGTCGCAGTTGTTCACGAAGGCGGAGGAACAGGCGAAACGGCTCAAGGATGAGTACGTTTCGATTGAACATTTGCTGCTGGCGGCGGCGGAAGATCAAGGGGTGGCGGGCCGTTTCCTGCGGGATGCCGGACTGACACGTGACCGTTTGATGAAGGCACTCGTTGAGGTCCGCGGGCATCAGCGAGTGACGTCTCAGAATCCCGAAACGACGTACGAAGCGCTGCAGAAGTACGGCCGGGATTTGACCGAGGCGGCCTCGAAAGGCAAGTTAGACCCGGTCATTGGGCGAGATGAGGAAATACGGCGGGTAATTCAGGTGCTGTCCCGCCGCACGAAGAATAATCCGGTGCTGATTGGCGAACCGGGCGTCGGAAAAACGGCCATTGTGGAAGGCTTAGCCCAGCGGATTGTACGGGGCGACGTGCCCGAAGGCTTGAAGGACAAGCAGGTGGTAGCTCTCGATATGGGCGCCTTGATCGCGGGGGCGAAGTTTCGCGGCGAGTTTGAGGAGCGGCTGAAAGCGGTTTTAAAAGAGGTGCAGTCGTCCGAGGGCGGCATCATTCTGTTCATTGACGAGCTGCACACGGTGGTGGGCGCCGGTAAGGCCGAGGGCGCGATGGATGCGGGCAACTTGCTAAAACCAATGCTGGCGCGCGGCGAGCTGCACTGCATTGGTGCGACTACGCTCGATGAATATCGCAAGTACATCGAAAAAGATGCGGCGCTGGAGCGTCGTTTCCAGACCGTTTTAGTCGACCAGCCGACGGTCGAAGACACCATTTCGATCCTGCGCGGGTTGCGCGAGCGATATGAAGTACACCACGGCGTGCGTATCAAAGACACGGCGCTGGTGGCGGCGGCAGTTTTGTCGGACCGGTACATCACGGATCGTTTTTTGCCTGACAAGGCGATTGATCTGGTAGATGAATCGGCGGCCAAGCTGCGCACTGAGATCGATTCCTTGCCCGGCGAGCTGGACGAGATTTTGCGGCGTACCATGCAGCTCGAGATTGAGCGCGAGGCGTTAAAGAAAGAATCGGATGCGGTCTCGAAGGAGCGGCTGACGCGCATCGAAAAGGAGTTGGCGGAACTGAAGACCCAGTCTTCGGCTTTGCAGGCGCAGTGGCAGACCGAGAAAGAAGCGGTCGACCGGGTGCGCGGATTACGGACGCGGATCGAGCAGGTGAAGGTCGAGACGGCGCAGGCCGAGCGGGCGTATGACTTGAACAAGGCAGCGGAACTGAAATATGGCAAGCTGACCCAGTTGGAAAGTCAGTTGCACGCCGAAGAAGAGAGGGCGGCGAAACATGCGGGCGGCCCCAGATTGCTGAAAGAAGAGGTCGATGAAGAGGATATTGCCGATGTGGTGAGCCGCTGGACCGGCGTGCCGGTTTCGAAGCTGCTGGAAGGCGAGATGAAAAAATTGCTGGCGCTCGAAGACGAGCTGCATGAGCGGGTCATTGGGCAGGACGAAGCCGTACTGGCGGTGGCGGAAGCCGTGCTGCGGGCCCGTTCGGGCTTAAAAGATCCGCGTCGGCCGATCGGGAGCTTCCTCTTTCTCGGGCCAACCGGTGTGGGAAAGACCGAGTTAGCGCGGGCGCTGGCCGAGAGCCTGTTCGACGACGAGCGGGCCATGATCCGGATTGACATGTCGGAATACCAGGAGAAGCACTCGGTAGCGCGGCTGATTGGTGCGCCTCCGGGTTACGTTGGCTATGACGAAGGCGGGCAGCTGACCGAAGCCGTCCGGCGGCGGCCCTATTCGGTGGTTCTATTCGACGAAATCGAAAAGGCGCACCATGACGTGTTCAATGCGCTACTACAGGTACTCGATGACGGGCGGCTGACGGACGGCCAGGGGAGAACGGTCGATTTTAAGAACGTAATCGTGATTCTGACCTCAAATATCGGGAGCCATCGCATCCTGGAATACCGGGGTGCTTTCGAAGGCGAGGAGTACCGCCGGATGAAGGATACGGTGCTGGATGAACTTCGGCAGGCGTTCCGTCCGGAGTTCCTCAACCGGCTGGATGAAATTATCGTGTTTCATGCGTTGAGCGAGGAGCATCTGAAAGAGATCGTGGAGGTACAACTGGCTGGACTGCGGGGACGGCTAGCCGAGCGCCACATCGTTCTGGAACTGACAGATGCAGCGCGAACCAGGCTAGTACGAAACGGGTATGATCCGGCGTATGGGGCGCGTCCACTTAAGCGGGCGATCCAGAGGGACATCGAAACGCCGCTGGCTAAGCGCATTCTGGGTGGAGAAGTGCGAGACGGGCAGACCATCCGGTTGGATGCGGACCCGGGGCAGTCCGGGTTGAAGTTCGAAGTCGGAGCCGCCAAAAGGGCTGTCGTGGCAGGCTAAAGCCTACCTGACGGTTGCGGTAAATCGAAATTGAGTTTAGTACGTCAAAGGTTAAGGAACGCGGCAGGATCTCAAGCTGAGCCGCCAAACAGAAAGGATTTTTGGAGGACATGTCAAACGTAGTCCAATTCCGCCGCTCCACAGCAATATTGGCGCTGGTTGCGGCGTCCATCGGCGGTGGCTTGATTGCCGCTTTCGCCGTCAATTCACATTCTCATGAGCCCGTGTCGGTAGTGGCACGAGCCGATACCAGTCAGAGCACGCAGCGGGTGAGCCAGCTTTCCAATTCGTTTGCGGACGTAATTGAGAAGGCGTCGCCGGCAGTCGTGACCATCAGTTCGACGCGCGTTATTAAGGCGTCGGAGCAACAGGGGCAAAACCCGTTCTCCGCAGATCCCTTCTTTAAGCAGTTTTTTGGCGGACAGGGACAAGGAAAGCCGCGCGATCAACGCGAACGCGGTTTGGGTTCGGGCGTGATTGTTTCGCCTTCCGGATACATCCTGACGAACAACCACGTGGTGGATAAAGCCACGACTCTTAAGATTGCGCTGTCGGACGGCCGCAATTTTACAGCAAAAACGATTGGAACCGATCCGCAAACGGATCTCGCCGTAGTGAAGATCGATGCCAATGATTTGCCGACGCTTCCCTTTGGCAATTCCTCTGCCTCGCGAGTGGGCGACCTGTGTTTTGCGATCGGCAATCCGTTCTCGCAGGACCACACGGTGACGATGGGCATTGTGAGCGCCAAGGGCCGCAAGCTGGAAGGTCAGACGCACATTCAGGACTTCATTCAGACGGATGCGGCGATCAACCCGGGTAATTCGGGTGGCGCTTTGATCAATGCGCAGGGACAGTTGATCGGCATTAACACCATGATTCTGACCGGCGGCGGCAGCCCGTTTGGCGGCGGCGAAGGCGGAAATGTGGGTATCGGATTCGCAGTGCCCTCGAATATGGCAAAGCAAGTCATGGACCAGATCGAGAAGAACGGTAAGGTTTCGCGTGGTTACCTCGGCGCGACACTCGGTACCATTACGCCGGAACTTGCGCCGCAATTTGGCTTGAAAGACGCCAAAGGCGCGCTGGTGGATTCGGTGGCCGATAATGGTCCGGCGAAGAAGGCTGGCTTGCAGATGGGCGATGTGATCACGGCCATCGACGGAAAGAGCGTCAAAGGCTCGGACGACCTGACGATGGATGTGATCGCGATGTCTCCGGGCAGCAGCGCCAAGTTGGACGTTATGCGCAACGGAAAACCGATGCAGCTCACGGTAGCTCTGGGACAGCGGCCGAATGCGGTCGATTGGGACCAGAAGAAGCCGGGTGGCAACGACAACGGCGATAACGGCGACAACGATAACGGTTCCGCCGGCAACAACGTGACTGCGCGCGGGATCACGGTGGAGAATTTGACCCCGGAGATCGCCCAGCAGATCAACATTCCCGCGAGCACCAAGGGTGTCGTAGTAGACGATGTGGATCAAAGCAGCCCGGCGGCAGACGCCAACGCCTTAGGGAAGGGCGCGGTCATTCTAGCAGTCAACCGGCAGCCTGTTTCCAACGTGGGTGAATTTAAGCGGTTGATGAATCAAGCCAACGGGAAAGCCGTCCTACTCACGGTGAACGTGGGTGGACAAACGGCTTTCACGGTGGTGCAGCCGTAACTTCGGTGTATTAGGTACTGGAACTGCCCGGGGCGTTAAAGCGTCCCGGGCTTTTTTTGCGTTTAATAAAGTTGAGTTAGATGCACGCAAGAAATCGCAGCTTAGAGCGTTCAGTGTGCATCTATTTTTTAGAAGGATTCCATGGCAAACACTGCATATCAAACCTTGCCGGCCCTGCCGCTAAAGAACACGATTCTTTTTCCGGGATTGCTGCTCCCGCTCTCGGTTGGGAGGGAGAGTTCGCTACAGGCAGTTGAGGCCGCGTTAAAGACAGAAGAGAAAGAGATCATCCTGATTGCGCAGCGCGATGCGCAAGTGGAAGCGCCGCAGCAGGACGATCTGTATACGATCGGAACGAAGGCGGTGATTCGCAAGTCGTCCCGGCCGAACGCCGGAGTGCTTGAAATTCTGGTGCTCGGGGTCGAACGAGTGGTCGTGATGAAGCTAGAAGCGACCGAACCCTTCCTGATGGCGAAGTTTCGTTTGCTCGATACTCCGCAGGATCATGGCTCGGAAGTGGAAGCACTCTCTGGCGCACTGCTGGAGCTTGCGTCGAAGGCGATTTCGCTGGCGCAACCGCAATCGGCGGGTGAGATCACACGCATGCTTTCGGGCAATGACGATCCCCTGCGACTGGCCTACTTGTTGGCGAGCATTTTCAGCCTCGACATGGCGAAAGAACAGGATCTGCTGGAAGCAGAAACGCGCCTCGATGCATTGCGCCTGATTCACTCTTATTTGTCGCACGAACTGCAAGTACTGGAATTGCGGCAGCAGATCGCTTCGACGGCCCGCGACGAGATGTCAAAAGAGCAGCGGGAGTACCTGCTCCGCCAACAGCTCCGCGCGATTCAGCAGGAGCTCGGTGAAAAAGATGCCGATAAGGCGGAAGTCGAAATGCTCCGCGAGCGGTTTGCCGAGACTCCGCTGCCCGAAGAAGCGAAGAAGGATTTCGAACGAGAACTGGGGCGCCTTGAGCGGCTGCCCGCTGGTGCGCCGGACTTCCATGTCACACGAACGTACTTAGAGTTCGTGCTGGATCTGCCCTGGGGCAAGACCACCGATGACAATCTCAACATCGCGAATGCCCGAAGGGTTCTCGACGAAGATCACTTCGGCTTACAGGAGATCAAAGAGCGCATTCTGGAGCATCTGAGTGTGCTGAAACGCAACCCGGATGCCAAAGCCCCGATTTTATGCCTGGTGGGCGCGCCAGGTGTGGGTAAGACTTCGCTCGGCCAGTCGGTGGCGAGATCGCTAGGACGCAAGTTCGAACGGTTCAGCCTCGGCGGCATGCATGATGAGGCGGAACTGCGCGGACACCGTAGAACTTATATCGGCGCAATGGCCGGACGGCTGTTACAGGCGATGCGGCGGGCGGGTGCGCTAAACCCGGTGCTGCTGCTGGACGAGGTAGACAAGCTGGGGCACGACTTCCGCGGCGACCCAGCGGCCGCATTGCTCGAGGTGCTGGATCCGGAACAGAACAAGACGTTCCGCGATAACTATCTCGATATGGCATTCGACTTGTCGAAGGTGCTGTTCATCACGACGGCCAATTCGCTCGATACCATTCCGCGGCCGCTGCTCGACCGTATGGAAATTCTGCGGCTCTCCGGCTACAGCGAAGAAGAAAAGCAGCAGATTGCCCGACGCTATTTGATTCCGAAGCAGCTGAAAGCAACGGGATTGACGGAAGAACAGATCGAGTTTACAGATGAGGGATTGAAGACCATCATCCACGGGTACACCCGAGAGGCAGGCTTGCGGCAACTGGAGCGCGCCATTGCCCGTGTGACGCGCAAGGTCACTTTGAAGATTGCCGAGGAGCAAGCCGAAAAGGTGATGGTGACCTCGGAATCGCTCGGCGATCTGCTCGGCTCGGAGATGTTCCTGCCGGAGGAGATGCGCAAGACGGTACCGGCGGGCGTCGCGACCGGTCTGGCCTGGACGGAAGCTGGCGGCGACGTGCTCTACATTGAAAGCACATTGCTGCCGGAAGGCAAGAGCCTCACCTTAACCGGACAACTCGGTGAGGTGATGCAAGAATCGGCTAAGATTGCGCAGAGTTATATCTGGTCGCATGCGGCGGATCTCGGAGTAGACCCGCAGGCGATCAAGAATAACGGCGTACACGTGCACGTGCCGGCTGGCGCTATTCCGAAAGATGGACCTTCGGCAGGCGTGACGATGACGACGGCCATGGCTTCGCTGTATACCGGTCTTCCGGCGCGCAGCGACATCGCGATGACCGGTGAAGTGACCTTGGCCGGACTGGTTCTGCCTATTGGTGGAGTAAAGGAGAAGGTGCTAGCCGCAAGACGCTCCGGCATCTATCGAGTGATTCTGCCGATCGGTAACAAGAAAGACTTGCGCGATCTGCCGGTGCACGTGCGGCAGGAGATGCAGTTCCACTTCGCCGAGCGCGTAGAGGATGTGCTTTCCTTGGTGATTCCAAATATTCAGGTGAAGCCCCTCGCTTTAGCGAGTTAAATCGAAGCCAGGTTTGTTAGGTAAAGACCCGATCGGACGTGAATGTCCGGTCGAGTCTTTTTTTTCTTAAGAGGTCCACCACACCAAACATTAAGAATCGTATCCCAACAGTGCTCCGACTGATTCGTGGTCCAACTTATAAAGATCTAACCAAGGCGATGAAGCTCGTGAGACTTCCGTGGGGTAGGCTTTAGCCTGCCATCTTTGCAAAGACTTTCACCGCGAAACTTGACGCTGTTACCGTCACAATGGCTGAGTTAGTTTTGTTCAGGACTTGGCAGGTAGAATCTAACGAACAGTAGGATCCGCAGGCGCTGCGCCACGCCGGGCCTTATCCATGTCCAGCATGATTTGCCGCGCGACCTTGGCCGCTACATCAGCGCTTGCCCCGCGAAATTTGGCGCCCAAGCTTTCCTGCGTAGTCGACCAGATCACGTCGCCGTTCTTGTTGCACAGTCGCACCGCCGCATACGCTTCATGCTTACGCTCTTTCGAGTTATGCGTCTGGTTCTCCCCAATGGAAATGCTGCCGTAGCCGCCCGCCCCTCTGGAGTACCCTGACCCCGCCGCATTGCCTCCGCCATTTTCGCGCAGATTCAGTCCTTCGCGAATATTATGGACATCGGTAAACACGTGATCGTCAGCCGCGCCTTTTAAAACCGCATCTGCGCGCTCTTCGTTGTCTGTCAGGACAAACAGTTTTGTCGCATTCAGGCTCGCGATAATCAGCTCGCGCAACGAATCAGCCTGTGTGCCGACTAGTTCTGCCACATAGATTCGCCGAACTTCGGGAAGGCTGGCGGGAGCCGGATCGGCCCCGCTCGTTTGCGCCTGAAGAGTGAGCGCCCCCAACAAAAATAAGCCGCAGTACTTCATCCTTTACCTGCCATTCTGGCTTCGTCGTCCTGGAACTGAACCGCTTGTCCGGTGCGGGCCTCAAGCGTCACCAGCGCTAGCCGGATGTCGTTCTTGTTGACTTTGAAAACCATCGCTTGTTGCTGTCCATCGTCGTCCTGGAACCCAATCGTCAGGAAGTGTTCGCGCTTTTTCGCCAGCATGAACAGCGGTGAAATCACCACGGCCGCCAGATAGCGGCGATCTACTTTCTGGCCATACTCGAGCAGATTAATGCGCTCAAAGGGGATCTTGACGTGTGTGTGTTTCGATGCGAACACAAAATAGGTGCGATCGGAAACTTCGATGCTGCCGGGATTATTCGCCGGAATATCCGGCCGGGTGCCACCCATATATTCGGCCTGGCTGCCCGGCCGGGCCGCCGTAACTAAGCCTGCTAAGAACGATAAGGAACAGACAAGGACCAGGGTTCGCATGCTCTTTGCTCGAGACGAGTCTCAGAAGCAAAGTGAACAAAGCGACGCCAAATTCTCAGATCGAGACCTTCTCGACCGGCACACCCTTGCGGCACAACTCGCAGGAGTCGGCGTCTTTGTAATAGAGCGCGTCCATCTTGGCCAGGTAAAAGAGTGGAACGCTGCCGAGATCGGCAATCGTCGGGTTCGGCTGGTAAACAGCGACAGCTAAACCGACCACTTCTGCGCCGCGGGCTTCGATCAACGAGCGTATGTTCGTCACCCGGCGTCCGGAACGCAGGATGTCGTCCACAATCAAAATCCTTTCGCCCTTTTCCGGTTCGAGGAACTGGCGAAAATGCATGGGCGCCGTGTCCGTGTCTTGCTCGGCCCAGTAGACCTGGCGTGCCCGCAACGCTTCGCACACACCAAAAGCAACCGGGAGCCCGCCGGTGGTGGGAGTCACGATTGATAACTCCTTGATCATCGCGCGGATCTCGGCGTCGGCGCGCAATCGCCGGCTCAGCCCCACACTCAAAACTTTGGCGTGCTGATAATAACGAAAGGCAAGCGGCACCTGCAGGTACTCGTCGGTGTGCATGCCATTGAGGAACTCAAAATGGCCTTCGCGCAACGCGCCGGTTTCGCGCAGCAAAGCGATTACTTCATCGTTGGTCGGTATTAGATGCATAAGTTCGCCTTGCTCTGCTGATCCGAGACCGCTGAAAAGTATTGGCCGCAGATAAACGCAGATAAACGCCGATTACGAAAAGGTTCTATCTGCGTTGATCCGCGTTCATCTGCGGCTAGGTCAGGGTTTTCATCAATCCCTGTAGCCTGCCACCTTGGCTTCTCCATCAATGCGCGCCCTTGCCCGCCAGCACATGCGGAATGGTCCGCAGAATGATCGACCAATCCAGCTGCAAAGACCAATTTTCGATATAAGAAATATCCATGCGCATCCACGAATTGAAATCGATGTGATCGCGCCCGCACACCGCCCAGATACACGTCAGCCCCGGTCTCATTCGCAGACGGCGCTTCTGCCACAGCTCATAGCGCTCCACTTCTTCCGGCACGGGCGGCCGCGGCCCCACGATCGACATTTCACCGCGCAAAACGTTATAGAGTTGCGGAATCTCGTCAATCGAAAATTTGCGGAGCCAGCGCCCGATAGCCGTCACCCGCGGGTCGCGCGCGATTTTGAAAGCCACCTCGCGGTCGCTCATGTGCTCGTACTGCAGCTTTAATCCATCTGCATTTTCCACCATCGAGCGAAATTTATACATCGTGAATGTCCTGCCATTGAGTCCGCAACGCTCCTGCGTAAAGACCACCGGCCCCGGCGAGCTGAGCTTGATCAACAAAGCCACCGCCCCAATGAAAGGTGCGAGCACGATGAGAGCCAGCGCCGAGACCACAAGATCGAAAAATCGCTTGACCACTAATCGCACATCTTCCAGCGGCGCGGCCGAGAAGGTCAGTAGCGGAGCGCCCCCCACGCGATCCAGCGTAATTTCGCTATTCACATGGGGAAAGAAATCAATGGCCACCCGCGTTCGCACGCCCTGCTCGTCGCAATGCAAAAAGATTTCTTCGAGCGCTGCCAGCTTGCTGCTGTCGACATTGAAAATCACCTCGTCGACGATCCTGCTCGCCAGCAGGATCGGCAGCGATTGCAGGCATTCTTCCTGATTGAGTTCAGCGACGATTTTGATGCGAAACGGTGAGCCCTCGCTCAGTGTAACCGCGAGCGGTCCCGTCTTGGCTTCGTCGCCGACAACCACCACGTGATACGGACTTCCGAACCCGCGCTGAAACGCGCTTACAAAAGCCGGTGAATACCAGCGGAAGGCAGTGAGCAGAAAAGTGCTGTAAAGAAAAAAGAGAAGCAGAAAACTGCGGCTGAGCTGGGGATCGAGCCGCAGCAGGTATTGAAAAAGGATGACCAGCACGATGCCCCAGAAGCTCTGCCGCAGCGTGCGGCTGGCGACCCGGCGCGGACTCGCGGAATCCAGATACTCGTAAACCCGGTTCAATGAGCCAAGCGCGACCCAAGCAACCGCGCAAAAACAAAGAAACAGGATGTGCGTGCGCGGCGCAAGAAAAAACACCCGCTCCAGCGTCAGCTGAGTGCGGGTGTAATAGGCGGCTTGAAAGGCAATGATCGTCAGGATCGCATCGGCTACCGCGAACAGGAGCTGGATCTTCTTCCTCTGGTGAGCAAACACTTGCCGCGACCTACTCTATCAGCCTAATGAGCATGCAGCGCCTGGTCGAGGTCGGCCTGAATGTCGTCGAACGATTCGATCCCGGCGGCGATGCGGATCAGGTTTTCGCGAATCCCCATGCGCTCGCGCATCTTCGGCGCGACGTTGCGGTGCGAGGCCATCCATGGATAGAGCAGTAAAGTATGGACGTCGCCCAGCGAGGTGCCCGGTACGATCATGCGCAGCCGGTCCATCAATCGGATCACGTCTTCTTTGGATGCGCCTTTCAGCTCGAAGCTGAAGATCGCGCCGAATAATCCGGGTTCGAAATAGCGGCGAATCTGCTCGGCATCGGGGTGCGCCGGGTCGGCACAGTAATACACTTTGTCGACGCAAGGGTGACTTTGGAGCCACTCAGCCAGCGCCTTGGCATTCTGGCATTGTCGCTCGTAACGTAACGCGAGCGTCTTGATGCCGCGCATCGTGAGATAACTCTCAAACGGCCCCAGCACCGGACCGACCAGC
Organism: Bryobacteraceae bacterium; assembly: GCA_965277435.1. Lineage (GTDB taxonomy): Bacteria > Acidobacteriota > Terriglobia > Bryobacterales > Bryobacteraceae > Bog-105. The sequence goes on from OZ255821.1 coordinate 2,942,546, forward strand.
CGCGAAATCTTGCGAATCTGCTCGTGATGAAACGCGTCGCTGACAACAACGCCGCCCAGCACATCCCCGTGTCCGGCCAGATATTTGGTCAGGCTGTGGACCACCATGTTGGCCCCAAACTCCAGCGGCCGCAGCAGAACCGGCGAACCAAACGTGTTGTCGACAATGAGCGCGGCTCCGGCCTGCCGCGCCAGTTCGGCAATTCGTTCCATGTTGCCCACGCGCAGCAGCGGATTCGAAATGCTCTCGATGAACACGCAGCCCGGTTTCTGCTTCTCGATCACCCGTTCCAGTTTGGGTAGATCGCAAATATCGGCATACGTAATGTCCACGCCAGTAGGCGCCAACACCTGGTCGAGAAACCCGACGGTAGCGCCATAAATAGAGTGCGAAGCCACTACGCTGTGGGGGCGATCTAACAGAGCCGCCTGAAACGCAATCTGGACAGCCGCCATACCGGACGCGGTCGCTAGCGACCCCGCTCCATTCTCGAGCTGCGTCGTCAATTCTTCGAGCGCGATATTCGTCGGGCTAGCGTAACGCGCATAACAGAACCCTTCTTCCTCGTGTCCCAGCACCCGGTCGAGGGTGGCCGCCGATTCATAGAAGAAGGTAGAGCTGAGATGGATCGGGGTCGTCGACGGGATGGGTACGTCGGGCAGACGCTTGCGATCGCCCGCATGAACCACTTGGGTTTGAATTTTCATTTCCTCTTCCAGCGCACGCCTTCCTTGGTGTCTTCGAGGATGACTCCTTTATCTTCCAACGACTTACGAATCGAATCGGCGCGCGCAAAGTCACGCGCTTTCTTGGCTTGGGTTCGTTCCGCCACGATCCCCTCGATCTCGATATCCGTTACCTCGGCGTTAGGCCCCGCCGCCAGCAAAGTCGCATCGCTCGGCTTGAGCACATCGAAGACCGTGTCGAAGACTTCCAGAACGCGGGCGGCATCCCAGCGGTTTTCTTCCCGAAAGTCGCCGCCGTCTACGGCCGTATTCACCTCACGCACATATTCGAAGATGGCGGCCAGCGCTTCGGCCGTATTCAGATCGTCGTCCATGGCGTCTTCGAAGGCGCGAATGGCTTCGGCCGACCGGGCAGCGATCGCCTCATCCCGCCCGGCGGGCAGTTTGGTCGAGGTCAGACGCAGTTCGAAATCCCGCAGGCGCTCGATCGTTTTGGAAGCCGCTTTCAGTCCAGCTAACTTGAAATTCAGCTTCTTGCGATAGGGAACCTGGGCCAACAGGTACCGGATCGCTTCCGGCTGATAGCCCTCGTCCAGCAAATCGCGCAGCGTATAGAAGTTCCCTAACGACTTCGACATCTTCTGCGACTCGATTTGCAGATGTTCGGAGTGCAGCCAGAACCGGGCGAAGGTTTTGCCGGTCAGCGCTTCCGACTGCGCAATCTCGTTTTCATGGTGCGGAAAGACCAGATCGATGCCGCCCGCATGGATATCTAAGGTCTGGCCCAGATACTCCATGGCCATCGCGGAACACTCGATGTGCCAGCCGGGGCGTCCGTCGCCGAAAGGCGTCTCCCAATAGGGTTCATTACCTTTACGCGCTTTCCAAAGAACAAAGTCACGCGCATCGGCCTTATCGTATTCGTCGACATCGACCCGCGCGCCGCTACGCATGCCGCTGAAATCGTTGTGCGACAGCTTGCCGTATTCAGGAAAGCTCGAGATCCGAAAGTACGTGGAACCGTCGTTCGAATACGTAGCCCCCTTCGCTGTGAGATCCTCAATGGCCTGTACCATCACGCCAATGTGTTTGGTCGCCGGCGCGACGTGCTCAGGCTGCTGCAAGCGCAGAGCCGCCGCGTCTTCAAAGAAAGCTTTCGTGTAAACCGCCGTGTAATCTTCGATCGACTTGCCTTCCCGCGCCGCGTTCAAGATGATCTTGTCGTCTACGTCGGTCACGTTCATCACGTGATCCAGTTGGTAGCCGCGGTATTTCAGCCAGCGCCGCAGCAGGTCCTGAAAAACGAAGGTGCGGAAGTTTCCGATGTGGACAAAGTTGTAAACAGTGGGTCCGCAGGTATACATACGGACGGTGTTGTCATGAAGTGGGTGAAATTCTTCAACCTCTTGCGTGAGAGTGTTGTAAAAGCGCAGCGCCATCGCGGAGGATTACGCCTCAATCGTAACAGTCAGACCAGAAACGCATCCGCCACAATGGAAGGTTGACTTCAGCATTACGATTTGAAATCCAGGCGACTTGCCCGGAGACCGGAGCGCGCGCCGGCTTGCTGCATACGGTGCATGGCACCATCGAAACGCCGGTATTTATGCCGGTAGGCACGCAAGCGACGGTAAAAGGACTCACGCCGCGCGAACTGGCCGATGATCTCGACGCAAAAATCATCCTGAGTAACACCTATCATCTGTTCCTGCGGCCGGGACACGAACGAATCCGGCAATTAGGCGGACTGCATCGCTTCATGGCCTGGCCGCGAGCGATCCTGACCGATTCCGGCGGCTTTCAGGTTTTCAGCCTGGAAACATTGCGCAAGGTGACTGAAGAGGGCGTGCTGTTCCATTCACATCTGAATGGCGACGCCCATTTCTTCACGCCCGAAAACGTAGTCGATATTCAACTAGCGTTCGGCAGCGACATACTTATGATGCTCGACGAGTGTCTGGCCTATCCGGCTACTTATGAGCAGGCGCTGGCTTCGATGCAAAGGACGATTCGTTGGGCCCATGCCGGCTACCAGCATTACTTAAACCGCGAAACAGGTCTGGATTGCGCCTTGTTTCCGATCGTGCAGGGTTCCATGTTTCAAGACTTACGCGCCGCCTGCACCGATGCTCTGCTCGAGTTGCAAGCGCCCGGATACGCCATCGGCGGACTCTCCGTCGGCGAGCCGCGCGATCTCAGCCTGGAGATGGTGGAGACAACAACGCCGCTGTTGCCGCTGGACCGGCCCCGTTACGTGATGGGCGTCGGCATGCCGGACGAACTGCCGCGGTACGTGGCGCGCGGCGTAGACATGATGGATTGCGTTCTGCCCACCCGCAATGCGCGCAACGGTTATCTGTTCACCTCGCAAGGCAAAGTGGTTATCAAGCAGAATCGCTACCAGGATGACGCGGGTCCGCTCGACCCGGCGTGCTCCTGTTACACCTGCCGCACCTTCAGCCGGGCCTATCTGCGCCACCTGTTCCAAGCCAGCGAAATCCTCTTCTCGACGCTCGCCACGCTGCACAATATCCGCTATTACCTTGACTTTATGCGACGGATGCGGGAGGCTATCTTACTTGGGAATTTCCCCGAGTACTTAAGATCGGTTCCATCCTCCTCGCTTGTCGAGCAAGGCTCTTAGCCGCGTCCCGCCTATACCCGATACCATTAGGAATTGACTTCTATGCTGTTCTCTTTGCTCATCCTGCAGGCTGCGGCCGCGTCCTCCCCTGCCTCCTTCCTGACCGGAGTGCTGCCGATCGTATTGATGATCGCGATCTTCTACTTCCTGGTCTTTATGCCCATGCGCAAGCAGCAGAAGACCCAGCGGGAAATGGTGAAGGCGCTGCAGACCGGACAGACCGTACTCACCTCCGGCGGCATCGTCGGTACGATTGTCGCGGTGAACGATGATACGCTAATACTTCGAATTAAGCCGGACAACCTCAAATTGCAAGTTGCCCGGAGTTCCGTGACGAACCTGGTCAACGCCGACGACACCGTCAAGAAGTAAAGCTCAAAGCACTTGAAATGAACCGCCATTTACGCATCAAGTTTTTCTTCATCCTGGCCGTGATCCTGGTCTGCCTGTATGGCATCATCGGGCTGCCGACGAGCAAAGCCGAGTTGGTCGCCAACTGGAGAAAGAACATTCATTTGGGTCTCGACCTGACCGGCGGAACCTACCTGGTGGTGCAGGTGCAACAGCAGGATGCCTTCAATGCGCAGGCGGGTACCGATGCAGACCGGTTAAAGACGGCGGCGACACAAGCTGGAGTGCAGTTCGCCAGCGTCGATGTGGACGAGGCGAAGGACCTGAAATCAGCGACCAAAGCGGCCATTGTTATCAAGGGCGTCCCTTCCACACAAGCCGGTTCGCTGCGCGGCGTGGTGAACTCCAATTTCTCGCAATGGCTGTTGACGCCGGTGAGCAGCACCGATTACCGCTTGACCATGAAGCCTTCCGAAGCCTTGGCATTATGGAGCCGCGTGCTGGCGCAAACCAAGAACACGCTGGATAAGAAGATCAATGCGTTGGGTGTGAGTGAAGCGACCGTACAGCAGCGCCGCGAAGATCAGGACGCCGAGTTGCTCGTACAGTTGCCGGACGTCGACGATCCGGCGCGCGTGAAGCAGGTGTTGCAAACCGCCGCGCAGCTGGAACTGTTTGAAGTGAAGGGCGGCCCGTACGCTAGCCGGGAAGAGGCCCTGGCCCAGAACAATGGTGTTCTCCCGGTAGGCACCCGACTGATTGGCGCCGCAGGCAGCGACCCCAATTCGAAAGGCGGCGGTGTCTATTTGGCGGCCAAAACGGCGGTCGTGCGCGGCCCCGATATCCGGGATGCCCGTGCTGAGCAATCGCAGATGGGCGGACGTGGTTGGGAAACCGGCTTTGTCTTGAGCCAGGATGCCGCCAAGAAGTTTTCGACCTTCACCGGAGCGAACATCGGCAACCGCCTGGCTATCGTTCTCGACGGCAAAGTGTTGAGTGCGCCGCGCATCGATGGCCAGATCAGCGACAACGGCGTGATCAACGGCATGGCGAACCAGCAGGAAGCCTCGGACCTGGCGCTGAATTTGAAAGCGGGTTCGCTGCCGGCCAAAGTGCAGTATGAGCAGGAGAGTACGGTTGGTCCGTCCCTGGGAGCTGATTCCATCAAGTATGGATTTGCCGCTGGTATTGCCGGTGTTCTGGCCGTCATCATTGCGATGCTGATTTATTACAAAAAGAGCGGCATCAATGCCACACTGGCGCTCATCCTGAACGCGGTGATTTTGATCGCCTGCCTGAGCTACTTCGATGCGGTCCTCACGCTGCCCGGTATTGCGGGAATTGTACTCACCATCGGTATGGCAGTCGATAGCAACGTTTTGATCTTCGAACGCATTCGCGAAGAACTGCGAGCCGGCAAGGCGGTAGCTCCGGCGGTCGACAACGGATTCGGTAAGGCCTTCCTCACGATCATCGACACCCATATCACGACCGTAGTATCTTGCGCTATTCTCTTCCTGTTCGGATCGGGCCCGGTGAAGGGTTTTGCGGTCACCTTGGTAATCGGGCTGTTAGCTAACGTATTTACCGCTGTTTTTGTGTCAAGGGTGATCTTCGATTGGGAGCTTTCCGGGCCGCGGCCCGTCGAGGCTCTCAGTATCTAGCCAAGGGGCAACATGCGGCTCAACATTTTGCCACTTTTTTGAAATCCGCAGGGAACATTTATAACAAACCGGTGTCTACCACCTGTAGATGCCTGCCATTAGAGTTCGATGGAAATCTTCAAGCAAACGAATTTTGACTTTCTCGGCAGGAAATGGCCTTTCATTATCCTGTCTTTGGTTCTTACAGCGGTAGGGTTGATCAGCCTTGCGGTTAAAGGCGGTCCGAAGTACGGAATTGACTTCACGGGAGGCGCATTGATGGACGTCAACTTCATTAAACGACCTTCGGCGGAAGCGATCCGCGCGGCTCTGCGGCAGAAATTAAGCGGCGAGATCGAGGTGCAGGAAATCAATAGTGGCCAGTCCCAGGAAGTATTGATCTCGACGGGAGCGCGCGATGAGCGAGCACTTGAGAGCGTGCAAGGTAACATGCTCAGTACGTTAAACAAGGTGTTCAACCCTGGTGCAGGCAGTAAGCTCGATATCAACACGACAACCGTGGCTTCATTAGGCGATCGCCTGCGAGATCCATTAACGGAAGCCGGGGTGACGCTGTCCGATGACCAGTTACAGGCACTGATCCGTGCTATCACCGGATACCGCGACGCCCATTCTGGATTGATTCACAATCTAGACGAGTTGGCTCAGGTTCCCGGAGTGACTGCGAAAGTTCTAAACGTAATCCGGGCGCAGTGCTTCCCCGGGAACTTCCACCTTGGAAAATTCGAGTTTGTTGGCCCGAAGATTGGCGCAGACCTCCGGCAGCAGGCCATCAACGTAGTGCTGATCGCTTTAGCAGCCATGCTCGTTTACATCGCCTTTCGCTTCGAGTGGATCTACGGGGTCGCGGCTGTGATTGCGGTGTTCCACGATACGATCATCACCATCGGTTTGTTTTCCTTATTCAACAAACAGATCGATCTCACCGTGATCGCAGCGCTTTTGACATTGGTTGGTTACTCGATGAACGATACGGTTGTGACCTTCGACAGAATCCGTGAAAACCTCCGAATGCAACTGCGCGGAAGCTTTTCCGAAATCGTGAACCGGAGCATCAACCAGACTCTAAGCCGGACCATTTTGACGTCGGGATTAACGTTTCTGACGGCGCTCTCTCTCTATCTGTTCGGAGGGCAAGTACTAAACGGATTTTCCTTCGCGCTGGTAGTAGGTATCATCGTGGGAACCTATTCGTCGATTTATATCGCCAGTCCGATTCTGGTCTTCGGGCACGATTTGTTGGAAGGCCGCAAACGGCGGAGACCTCCGACGATGGGTAACCGGCCGCAGGCGGCCGTGAAGCCGGTGAAAGATGTGAAAGCGGTGCGAACCGCTAAGTAGTGAGACAATTGGCGGGCCCGGTGGTTGAGCCCGAAGTGAGGACACTAAGATGTTTGATCAAACATTTGTAGACGGCACGGCGAAGACGAAGAAGCCGTACACCATTATTTTGTCGCTGTTGCTACAGATCGGCGTGATCGGTGTTTTAATTCTGATTCCGCTGATCTATACGCAGACATTGCCAAGCGCGCAGTTGAGGAGTATGTTGGTGGCGCCGCCGCCCCCGCCTCCCCCCCCGCCGCCGCCGCCGCCCGCGGCTCCGAAGGTAGTGCAAAAGCCGGTGATTCGGCAGTTCATCGCAAATCAACTGCAGGCGCCGAAGGTAATTCCGAAACAAGTGAACAAAATTGAAGAAGCAGCTCCACCGCCGGATGCGGGCGTTGGCGTAGTGGGTGGCACTGGTGACGCCGGTGGCGCCGCTGGCGGAGTTCTTGGTGGAGTTATGGGCGGAGTGCCCGGAGCGCCCCCGCCCCCGCCCCCGCCCAAGAAAACGCCTAGTGTCGTACGTGTCGGCGGCCAGGTCGCTGCGGCCAACTTAATCAAGAAGGTGCAGCCGGTCTATCCGCCGCTGGCCAAGTCAGCTCGTGTGCAGGGTTCGGTGGAGTTCAACGCCGTCATCAGCAAAGAAGGCAACATTGAAAATCTGCAGCTGGTCCGAGGCCATCCACTGCTGGTCAATGCCGCCAAAGAAGCAGTCTTGCAGTGGAAGTATAAACCTACCTTGCTCAACGGTCAGGCAGTAACCGTTGTCACCGATATAATCGTGAACTTCACATTGAGTCAGTAAATCGGGTTCGTTGTTAGTTAGACTTAGTTACCAATTTAACTCAGGAGATAAATTAGGATGTTATTGCAATTTCAGGTTTGGGCCTTCTGGCTTCTTCAGGAACAGGAAGGCATTGCGTTCGACCCACGCACTGTGTGGGGCAATATGGGCACCTTGGCCAAATTGGTCGTTCTGGTGCTCTTCATTATGTCGGCGTGGTCGATTGGTGTCATGATCGACCGCCTGATTGCCTACAATGCTGCCCGAAAACAGTCGCGCGCCTTTGCCCCGGCCGTTGCTGGAGCGTTGCGCGAAGGCAAGTTGGATGAAGCGATCAAAATTGCCGACCGCTTCAACAAGAGCCATCTGGCCAAGGTAGTGGTGGCTGGGCTGCAGGAATTCAAAGCGCACCAGATGAGCACCGAAATCCCTGGTGAAGATATCGAAGCCTCTCGCCGTGCTCTCGAGCGCGCCGAAGCGATTGTTCACGCTGAGCTGAAGCGCGGCGTCAGCAGTCTCGCCACAATTGGCTCAACTGCTCCATTCGTCGGATTGTTTGGCACTGTGGTCGGTATTATGAACGCCTTCAAGTCGATTTCGACCTCGAAATCAACCGGACTGGGCGCGGTTGCCGGTGGTATTTCAGAAGCGCTGATCACAACTGCGGTCGGTTTGTTCGTAGCCATCCCGGCTGTCTGGATGTTTAACTATTTTAGTAACCGCATTGAAGCCTTCGACGTGGAAATGGGGAACTCTAGTTCGGAATTGATCGACTACTTCTTAAAGCGTACCCAGCGTACGGTGACGAAGTAGCCGAATTTAATCCATGTGCTCTTAAGTTGAATTGGTTGAGGGAGCGGTGCCTGGCGCTGTTCCCTCGCAACGACAAAGAGCAAAAAATCGTATCTGTGAAATAGGTAGAGGGGTATTCCATGAAATTAGCCAAAGCTCCGCCAGTCGTATCCGACATCAACGTCACGCCCATGGTCGACGTAATGCTTGTCCTGCTGATCATCTTCATGGTGATCACGCCAATGCTTTCCAAAGGGCAGCAGGTGACCATGGTGAAGACGCACAATGACGTTAAGATGCAGGAGGCAGATAAGGAAGACGCCATCTTAATCGCCATTACACGCGATGGCAGGGCGTTTTTGAGTCCCGGCAACCTGCTGATTCAACCGAGCGATCTGGGCGGCAAGGTAAGGGATTTGCAAACAAACCGCTCCGACAAGACAGTTTACGTAAGAGCTGATGCGCGCGCCCGCTTCTCGGCAGTGACCGACGTGATCGACAACTTGCGGACAGCTAGCGTTGATCAGGTCGGCTTAATTACAGAAGAAGTTAAAGATAAGAAGAGAGCTGCAAGCAGCTTATAGCTGAGACCTCTGAGGAGAATTCATTATGTCAATGGCAGTTGGTGGCTCGGGCGGAGCCAAAGCAGATATTAACGTAACGCCACTGATCGACGTGCTACTGGTGCTCTTGATCATCTTTATGGTGATCACGCCGTTGACGCCGCATGGTCTCGACACGCTTGTCCCTCAACCGCCGCCTCCAAATCAACCTCCAAGTGATCCTAACGATCCCACTGTTGTGGTGGATGTCAAGAAAGACGGAAGCCTTGAGATCAATTCCCAGCCGATAGCCGAAAAGGATCTGCAAACCAGGCTGGAAGACATTTTCAAGACACGAGCGACAAAAGTTCTTTTCGTGAAGGGCGATCCTGAGGTTGACTATCGTTTTGTGGCCGAAGCGGTGGACGACGCCAAGGGGGCAGGTCTGGATAAAGTGGGCATTATGACGCCTAAAGTGGAGGCGGGGCAGTAAGTTCCCGACCACAAGCCATGCGATCTTTTTCGAAATCTACACTGCCGATCCTTTTGCTTTCGGGTCTGGTGATGCTTACTGGCTGTGCCAAGCTGCAGTCTCGCGACGAGATGAACAGGGGTGTCCAGTCGTTCAAAAACAATCATTACCCGGAAGCCGTGCGGCACTTTAAGGAAGCGGTGCGCCTGGACCCCGAGAATGAAAATGCCCAGGCGTATCTTGCCACTTCTTATTTCATTCAGTGGGTGCCGGGTGCTGACTCTCCCGATAACAAAAAGAACTATGACATGGCGCGGCAGGAATTCGACAAGATCCTGAAAAAGGAGCCGAATAACTCGCAAGCGCTCGCTTCCATGGCGAACATGGCCTACAATTCCGGCAGTTCTGGCACGCCAGAACAGCGCAAAGCAGCCTTTGAAGAAGCTCGCAAATGGAACGAACGGCGCATAGAAGCTGATCCGAAAGACGCCGAAGCCTACTACTACTTGGGAGTTATCGACTATTACGGGGCGCTGGCTGACATTGCATCGGCGCGAGTAACGGAAAAGATGGGACTTAACGATCCCGGTCCGCTGAAAGATGCGAAGGTCAAGGCTGAGTTGAAGGACAAGTACGGCAAATCCGTGGATGATGGGTTGGACCAAGTGAAGAAGGCCTTAGCTATCGATAAAGAGAATGAAGACGCGATGTCCTATGAAGGTCTCTTGTTGCGTGAGAAAGCCTATCTGGCAGATTCTCCCGATGAAGCAAAGTCTTTATCCAGCGAAGCTGACGAGTGGCTGAATAGGTCTCTCAACATGAAGAAGACAAAGGCCGCTAGACCGCAGAAGGCAAAAGAAAGTTAGGCTACCAAATACAACTTCAAAAAAGGGAACTGATTCCTGTCAGTTCCCTTTTTCTGTTTTGCTAGACCTAATTCAGGAAGTAAGTGCGATACAAGGTATCGCGCTGCTTCGGTTCAAATCCCGCATCCCGGATCAACCGGCGCAGCTGTTCTTCGGTGGCCCGGTGATGCGTTCCCGCAGCCGAAACTACGTTCTCCTCGATCATCACGCTGCCCACATCGTTCCCGCCAAAGCGCAATCCCAATTGACAGACCTTTGGCCCGGGAGTGACCCAGGAGGCCTGCACATTTTGGATATTTTCGAGATACACGCGAGATAACGCCAGCATCTTTAAGTACTCAACCGCCGTTGCTTCCTCTTTGACGAACTTGCCCAACGACGTGTACTCGCGCTGGAAGAACCAGGGGATGAAGGCCGTAAACCCGCCCGTGTCTTCCTGGATTTGCCGCACCACCTCGAAATGATTTAGGCGCTGCTCGATGGTCTCTCCCGTCCCGAACATCATGGTGGCAGTCGTGCGCATGCCGAGCGCATGCGCCGTGCGATGAACGTCAATCCAATCTTGCGTGCTGCATTTCAAGCGGCTGATGCGGTTACGAACGTCCTCGTCGAGAATTTCTGCGCCGCCACCCGGGATTGAATCGAGTCCGGCATCTCGCAAACGGGCGATGGTGTCGCGCAGCGAGAGATTACTGACCTCGGCAATGTTGACAATCTCTGGTGCCGAAAAACAATGGCACCAGATATCGAACTGCGATTTAATCTTTCGCAGAAGAGTCTCGTACCACTCGATTTTCAAATCCGGATGAAGGCCGCCCTGCATCAGAATCCCGGTACCGCCCAGGTCGACCGTCTCCTGAATTTTGTCGAGAATCAGCTGTTCCGGCAGGATGTAGCCTTCCTTGTGGCCGAGCGGGCGATAGAAGGCGCAGAAGCTACAGTACTCGGTACAGAAGTTCGTGTAGTTGATATTCCGGTCGATGATATAGCTGACGATCCCTTCCGGATGCCACTTCTTGCGGGCAGCATCAGCCTCCATGCCCAGGCTTACCAAATCCGGGTTGGCATAGAAATCGAGTGCTTGTTGGCGGTTCATCATAATATCTGTTTTTAGGCGATTTTGGCGTGTCCGGCAGCGGCGATGGGCTCGGGTAGGTTGGCCAGTTCGAAAAAGGCCCGCAGGCCTTGCTCTTCTTTCGGGCCGATTTCGAATCGTATGTGATGCTGCAAGTATTTGTCTGCAAGATCGCGCGAGACTCCACGGCGTGCAAATTCATGCTGAACGATTTCGTCTAGATGCGCGTTGCCGAACTGGTAGGATTCAGTCAAAAGTCGCCGTAGTGGGTTTATTGGAATGCCGGGCTTACCGGCCCAGGCCGCGAATACGAAAGGTAATTGCGTCAAAGTCCACCACTCCGCTCCCAAATCCAAATAATCATACGGTAAACTCGCGGGATCGAGTTGAAGCGCCGGGTCGCCGATAATCAAAGCGGAATCGGAATGAGCCAGCATGTCCTCCAGCACCGGGCGTTCCCGAGTGATCCGAGGCGCTGCGCCGTAACGTTCCCGCAGAATCACGCGCGCCAACTCGACGGAAGTGCGTGAGCTCAGATCGGCAGCCAGCGTGCGAATCTGCTTGAAAGCGACCTTCGTGAATAGCAGAATACTGCGAACGGCGCCTTGGCAGGCAATACCTACGCCCGGTACGATCTCGAGACCTTGCCGGGCAATCTCCGCAACCGGCACCAATCCGACTTGGGCGGCGCCGTTTTCTACATCGCGGGCGCATTCGGACGGGATCGAGAAGGACAGATCGACCTCATCGCGTTGCGGGCCGTGCTGCATGCCCCAAACAAGCGGCACGGTGTTGAGGTAACTGACTGCTCGAACGGTGTACTTCAAACCTAAGTTTAGCGAAGCCAGGTCGAGCCTAAACGCCGCGTCGATCACCCCAGAGATCGACGTGCAGCCGCGGGCTCAACCGGTACCCGGTTCGTTTGCAGACTTCCGCCAGCCACAAAGCTCTCTCGTGCAGAACCTCCGGCTTCACTCCTTCCGGCATCAAGATCACTTGCCCGGTTCCGGCCCCGCAACCAGCCCGAATCGCCTCCACTTCCTGTAGATCGGACTCCGACGAGATAACAAACTTCAACTGACAGCTGTAGGCGGCAAGCAGTCGCTGCAGCACATTGGGCTGAATTCGTAGTCGATCGTGCTGAGCAGCCCAACGGGCCCCTTCGCGATCAACCGGAGTGGAGTTCGAAAGTTTGGGACTGATGCTCATCAAGTCGCAGGCAACGGGAGCGTAGACAGTGCCTGCTGTTTCGATGGTAATGTGGAGTCCCGCAGCGCGTAACTGCTGCGTAAGTTCGACCATCCCGGGCGCGATCATCGGTTCACCGCCAGTCACAACCACGTGGGTAGCGGGAAACTCACTGACTTGAGCCAGGATTTGCTCTACCGAGTACTCACGGCCCTCTGGATGCCAGGACGTATAGGGAGTGTCGCACCAGGTACAGCGCAGATTGCAGCCGGACGTTCGCACGAACACTGAGGGCACGCCCACCAGCGATCCTTCCCCCTGGATCGAATAGAAAATTTCACTAATTTTCACGGCGCGGGCCTGCTGGGTTTAGGCAAGAGCGGGATCCGCTATTCCGGTTTCGGCAAAACCTTTGCGGCGCAGAATACAGGAGTCACACTCGCCGCACGCTTGACCCGAAGGAGAGGGATCGTAGCAGCTATGTGTCAAGCTGAGATCTACGCCCAATTCGATCGCCTTCCGAACAATATCGGCCTTAGTCATTTGGAGCAAAGGCGTTTCAATCCGCAGTCTAGTTTGTCCTTCGACCCCCGCTTTCGTGGCCAGGTTCGCCATTCGTTCAAAGGCTTCGATGAACTCGGGACGGCAGTCCGGATAGCCGGAATAGTCGAGTGCATTCACGCCAATGAAAATGTGCGAGGATCCGATGACCTCCGCATAAGCCAGCGCGAACGACAGGAAAATAGTATTCCGGGCCGGAACGTAGGTGACTGGAATTGCGTCCTCTGCGATCCGGCCGTTTTTGGACTTTGGCACCGCAAGCGCACTAGTAAGAGCCGACCCGCCGAACACCCGCAAATCCATTTGCACAGTGCGATGTTCTCGAGCACCCATTGCCATCGCCACACGAGTGGCCGCCGCCAGCTCAGCCAGATGGCGCTGTCCGTAGTTGAAGGAGAGGCAATAGCAGCCGAAGCCCGCGTGCTGTGCGATCGCCAGGCAGGTAGTCGAGTCTAACCCGCCGCTGAGCAGGCAGACCGCTCGCGACTTGTCTTCGTGGTTCACATCCCAGTATAAGAGCCGGTTTACTCGGGGAGGACGCTGACCTGAAGCTGTCCCTGGTGCAAGCGGACTTTCAACTCCTCGCCAGGATGCGTCTCGGCGGCCGTGCGCAGAACGTGCCCACTGTGATTCTCGACGATGGCGTAGCCGCGTTCCAGAACCGTTAGCGGACTGATCTGGCGCAGGTGCAGCAAAAGCGAGTCATGACGCACGCGACGCCTCGCAAGGCCATCTTGCAGGGTGCGTGTCAGCCGCTGGGTGAGCAGCTCGCTCTGGTGGCGGATGCGGCTGAAGCGCAGTTGCAGATTAGTGTTCTGCAAGCGGTGATCCAAAGCGGAAAGGCGTCGGCGGCGCGCGTCGATAAACGATCTCTCCCAGCGCTGCAAGCGGTCGTCGAGTTCATCGGTCTGCTGCGAAGCACCCGCCAGCCGGCGCTGCATCAATCGGGCGGCGCGATCGACGCCCAGCTGTTGCAAGTCACGTGAAGCTATCAAAAGAAGATACCGAATAGCTTGGACAACCTTCTTGCGGTAGGCGGACAACTGTTCAAGCAGGCTCTCGCGCGTACAAATCACGATTTCGGCAGCGGCTGAGGGTGTGGGCGCACGGTGATCGGCGACGAAGTCGCTGATGGTGAAGTCCGTCTCATGCCCGATGGCCGAGATCACGGGTGCGCGCGAAGCGGCGATCGAACGAGCGACGGCTTCCTCGTTAAACGTCCAGAGATCTTCGAGCGATCCGCCGCCGCGCGCAAGAATGACAACGTCCGCCCAGTCCGTCTGACTGAAAAAACGCAAGCCGGCGCAGACCTGTTCCACCGCACTGTCGCCTTGCACTTGCGATGGAAAGAGGCGGATCTGCAAGCCCGGAAAGCGGCGCTCGAGCACGTGCAACATGTCCCGAATCACAGCGCCCGAGGGAGAGGTCACGATCCCGATACGGCGCGGTAACGCGGGAAGCGGCCGTTTTCTTTCCGCTGCAAACAATCCCTCGGCCGCCAGCTTCTTCTTAAGCTGCTCGAAAGCCAGTTGCAGAACACCTGCGCCTTGCGGTTCGATGCTCTCGACAATCAGCTGGTACTCGCCCCGCGCCTGATACACTTCCAGGCTGCCGCGTGCAATCACCGCCAGCCCGTCCTGGGGTTTGCAGCGCACAAAGCGCGCCGCACCCTTGAAGAGCGCGCATTTAACCTGGCTTTCCGAATCTTTCAAAGAAAAGTAATAATGTCCACTGGCGGCCACCCGGCAACCGGAAATTTCACCGGCCACCAGAATGCCTCGAAAATCTACTTCGAAGATCTCCTGCACGGCTGCATTCAGTTCGTGAACCTGAAAGATCCGTCGCTGCGGCTCGAGTGAAAGCGATAATTGTCCCTGCGCACCCCGAACGGTCATCTCTCATAGTCTCAACCAAATCCGTGCCGGTGAAAAGACGGCGTGCGATATTTTAGCGGAATCTGCAAAGAACTCCTCCTGGGGCGCCGCCGTTCGTCAACCAAGCGAACCTTCCATCACAAATCGCAACACAACAGAACTGAGTTTCTGGAGAATGGCTTCATGAAGACAACCAATGCGCAATACTGGCTTTGCCAAATTGCCGGCTGGGGCGTATATAGTTTCGGAGCTGGATTATCGACCGGAGTGATGGCCAATGGATGGCGGCCCAGCGTTGTAATCGGCTATCTGCTCTTTTTCCTGTACAGCATTGGCCTGACACATTTGCTTCGCACCGAAATTCATCGTCGCGATTGGACCAGCCTCTCGCTACTCCGGGCGCTCGTGCGGACGGTGCCTGCTAGCATCCTCATCGCTGCGGTGCAAAGTGCTCTGGTTGTTGGCGTTTATACGGCCGTCGAGGGACAGCTCGGCGAATGGAGGCAAGCATCTTCCATCGCGTATATGTTCATAGGCTTATCGGTGGTCGATACCATCTGGACGATACTCTATCTGGCCATCACGACTTTCCGCCATTCGCGTGAAGTGCAGCGCAATGAGATGCAGATGAAACTGGCACTGAGCAACGCCGAACTGAACGCGCTGGAGGCCCAGGTAAACCCGCACTTTCTTTTCAACTGCCTTAACTCAATCCGGGGCATGATCAGCGAGGATCCCGCGCAGGCACAGGACATGGTCACGCGGTTGGCCAACATCCTCCGCTACAACTTGCAAAAGGACCGCCTGCACACAGTTCCGCTGGCCAGCGAGATAGAAGCTGTTTCGGATTACCTGGCGCTGGAGTCGATTCGCTTTGAAGACCGGTTGCGTGTGCACTTGGATATAGACGATGCGGTTCGGCAAACCGCCGTCCCTCCTATGATGCTGCAAACCGTTGTGGAAAATGCTATTAAGCACGGCGTTGAAGAGGTGGCCTCAGGCGGCGATCTTTTTATTCGAGCTGCCATCGAGGGCAATGCGTTACGGATCGAAGTAGAGAATACCGGAACGCTGAGCGATCCTCGACCGGGTTCAACACAGATCGGCTTAACGAACGCGCGGGAGCGTCTCCGTATTCTGTATGGGCAACGCGCCAGCCTGCACCTGGGCGCGCGTGGCGAGGCGCGTGTGGCCGTCACCATTCTCATCCCAACAACTGCATGAAGGCGGTGATCATCGACGATGAGCGACTTGCCCGGCAGGAGCTACGGAGACTGCTTGCTGTGCACGCGCAGATTCAGATCGCCGGGGAGGCTCACACGGGCGAAGGAGCATTAGACCTGATCGGTCGGCTTGAACCTGATGTTCTGTTTCTCGATATACGTATGCCGGGAATGAACGGCTTCGATCTCTTACAGCGCCTGGACGATGTACCGCAGGTAATCTTCACCACGGCCTATGATGAATACGCGTTAAAAGCGTTTGAGGTAAGCGCGCTTGACTATCTGGTGAAGCCCGTAGCCCCGGCTCGATTGGCCGCGGCGGTCGCTAAGCTTAGGCCTCGTATTGCTCGGTCCCGCCTTGAGCAGGTATTCGTCAAAGACGGGGAACGCTGCTGGCTGGTGCGCGCCGACGAGATTACTCTGTTGGAATCAGAAGGAAATTACACCCGGCTGTACTTTAGAAATGAACGGCCTCTAGTTCCAAGATCCCTGGCGGCTTTGCAGGAACGACTCGATCCCGCTACCTTCTTTCGTGCAGGACGCAAGCAGATCCTAAACCTGAAATGGGTGGAGCGCGTCGACCCTGGCATAGGAGGGAACCTTCTAATCGTCCTTCGCGGCGGAACGACGGTGGAGATGTCTCGGCGTCAATCGGCCCGTTTCCGGGAAGCGCTAAGCCTGTAGTTCTTTAGAATGCTAAATCCGTGAAACGGATGTATCCTTACCTCTAACCGCCAAGGGAACCGCGGCACGCGATAGGATAACGGGCAAGGCAAAATCGATAGATGAACGCAAAAGAAGTTCTCGAATACGCCAGAAAGAATGATGCCCGGCAGTTCGATCTGCGATTTACGGATCTACCCGGCCTGAGCCAGCATATTTCTTATCCGATCAGCATGCTCGAAGAGAGCTCGTTTGAAGACGGCTTCGGCATCGACGGTTCGAGCATACGCGGCTGGGCTGCGATCAACGAGAGCGACATGTTGATCATCCCGGACCCGGCGACGGCCTTTCTCGATCCATTCGCGGAAACGAGGACCCTGGTGATGCTGGGCAATATTCTCGATCCCATCACGCACCAGCACTATGACCGGGATCCGCGCTGGATCGCACAAAAAGCCGAACTCCACTTAAAGAACAGCGGCATCGCCGACACCGCCTATTTCGGCGCCGAAGCCGAGTTTTTTATCTTCGACAATATCCGTTTCGATCAGAACCAGCACAGCGGCTTTTACTTTATCGATGCCGAGGAAGGGCGCTGGAACTCAAGCCGAGAGCACAACAATCTCGGCTACCGGCCGCGCTACAAGGAAGGCTATTTCCCGGTTCCTCCCACCGATCACTACCAGGACCTGCGCAGCGAGATGGTGGAGACCATGATCGAATGCGGTTTGAGTATCGAGTGCCACCATCACGAGGTCGCCACCGGCGGTCAATGCGAGATCGATCAGCGGTTCGATACCCTCGTGCGCTCGGCGGACAACATGATGCTGTATAAATATATCGTCCGGAACGTCGCGTATCAATACGGTAAGACAGTCACCTTCATGCCCAAACCGCTATTCGGCGACAACGGAAGCGGCATGCATACCCACCAGAGCCTCTGGGCCAATGGAGAGCCGCTCTTCGCAGGCGACAACTACGCCGGCTTAAGCCAGACCGCTCTCTGGTACATCGGCGGTTTGCTGCGCCATGCGCGCGCCTTGTCGGCCATCATTGCGCCCACGACTAACAGTTACAAGCGACTGGTGCCGGGCTACGAAGCGCCCGTCAATCTGGCGTACTCGCGCCGCAATCGGTCAGCGGCGGTGCGTATTCCCATGTACTCGAATAATCCGAAGGCCAAGCGGGTCGAGTTCCGGCCGCCGGATCCGGCTTCAAATCCCTACCTGGCATTTGCGGCGATGATGATGGCTGGGTTAGATGGCATTCTCAACAGAATCGATCCCGGAGAGCCGCTCGACAAAGATATCTACGATCTTTCACCCGAGGAGATGAAAAAAGTGCCTTCCATGCCCGCTTCTTTGGATGAGGCTTTGACCTGCCTGGAAGAGGATCACGAATTTATGGTGAAAGGCGACGTCTTTTCCGAAGAACTAATTGAGACTTTTGCTTCTTATAAGCGGAAAGCGGAAGCTGAAGCAATTCGTTTGCGGCCCCACCCGTATGAGTTTGAGTTGTATTACGATATTTGATGTGACTGCCCTGCTATTGGGACAGCCACACTGGGCTTCGCCGTGAAGCTTTGCTAGGGCGTTGGCCGGTAGCTGCCGAGAAGCTTCACAAACTCAGTACATTCCTGCAAATTTGCAATGGCATTTTGCACTACTTTCTCGTTGAGGCTTCCGAGAAAATCCACATAAAACAGGTACTCCCACGGTTTTCCTCGGAAAGGCCTGGATTCGATCTTGGTGAGGCTTAAACCGCGCAGCGCAAAGCAGGCCATAGCCCGAAACAACGAGCCGGCCACATTGTCGGTTGAGAACACGAGAGACGTTTTACAGGCCGCGTGCTTTGTGGGCCAAAGATTCGGCTGTTTCGACAGCAGAAAAAATCGCGTAAAGTTCTCACGAATGTCTTCGATATCTCGCCTAAGTATGACACCGGAATAGGTAGTAGCCGCAATCTCGGAGGCAATCGCGGCGGTATGCGGTTCGGGATGCTCACGCAGCGATTTCACGCTGCCGGCGGTGTCGTAGTGAGGTACCGCAACTAACCTTTTATGTTGATCGAAAAACTGCTTGCATTGGTTCAGAGCGACTGGATGGGAGAGCACCCGTTTAATCTGACGGAAAGACAATCCAGGCATGGCGATGAGCTGGTGGGAGATACGGATACTGGTCTCTCCGCAAATCTGGTAATTGTACTCAAGTAGAAAGTCGTAGTTCTCATGGACGCTGCCGTGCAAAGTATTTTCGATCGGAACCACGGCGCAATTTGCGTGTCCCTGCTTGAGGGCCTCAAACACATCCTTGAATGCCCGGCAAGGCTTGAGCGCAACTTCTGTTCCCAGCAACTTTAGCGCGGCGGAGTGGCTAAAGGCGCCTAATTCGCCTTGAAATGCCGCTATCGGGCGGATTGTTCTGGCCATGTGGTTTCGAGAGTCATTTGGTACACGGATCAAGCTTATCGAAAGCTCTCACCTATTGTTCTGTTCCGGGCGAAACAAGAACAGCCCTGAACTGCCCTTGCGGTCGGCGTTTAAGCATTCCCGGATGATAGACTAAGCTGGTCGTGTTCTGAAAACAGAACAAAATTAACAAACCCGTGCCATTACTTGCCTTCTTTTCCTGCTCGTACAAGGCACGGGCTCAGGGATCTGTGAGGTGTCCCTTATGGACGATCCAGGACGAACTCTAAGGCGCGCTCGGGAATCGTTGCGGCTAAAATACCGGGATGTTGAGGAGGCGAGTCAGCGAGTTGCCAGACTGCGGCAAAATCAGGAATTTGCTATCGGGTTGAGTCGTTTGGCAGATATTGAGAATAAAGGAACACCCCCGTCTTTTCACAGGTTGTACTCCCTTTGCGTGATTTATGGCCTACGATTCGAGACGGTTTTAACCTGGTATGGCATCGATCTTAACGATCTGTTAGGCGACGCCGCCCGGGTAGGTATTAGAGAAACTCGGCCGGTAGATTATACAGAGGGTCAGGGAATGATCGAGAATGTGCCTCTTGAGATCGATCAATCAGTTGACTTGACGAAGACGGTGTACTTGAGCCTGCATGTCCGGCGTTGGGGAAATTTGCCGCTTTCGATTCTAAGCTCGCTTGATTTTCAGCGACATCGTTACGCCTTTATCGGTACTGAAGACTGGTTTATGCATCCCATCCTGCCACCCGGGTCTTTCGTTCAGATAGATGAAACCAGGCAGCGACTCGACGCGGAAGGGGCGACTCAGGAATATGAGAAACCGATTCACTTCATTGAACATCGGACGGGGTATCGCTGTGGATGGTGCAGTGAGAGAAATGGGCTTCTGATTGTGCAGCCCTCTCCAGGATCGGGCATGAAAATCGAGGTGTACCGCTTCCCTGGTGAGGCGGATATCATCGGCCAGGTAATTGGGGTAGCTAAACGCTTAGATCTGGCGAGGAAACGCCATACACGTTTTTAAGCAAACCTAAAATGGCTTCAAAATCGGAGGTATGTTTCTCTCGTTCGGGACCCTGTATCGAGGCCGGAACCAAATTCTTATAAGGAGTTAAGCGCAGCCAAGCGTCGATCAACTGGATTCGATCTACTTGGCCGATACCGGAGATATACAATTCGATATCAGCCTTCTTACGTTCCAGAGGGTAAGTGATCCACTCCCGGAAAACGGCTTCATGGAGGCTACGTAGCGCCCGACTGGTATCTAAATTGCCTGGAGCCTTATCACTAGATCCGAAATGCTCATAGCGACCGGTATCCGGGTTGCGGAGACCTGCTAGATATACCAGCTTTCCATAAGAGGTATGGATGTGCGGAAGATCCCGAACGAATTCCATTTCGACCGACCCATTATCGGAATGGATAATATTCCTCGTTCCCATCTATAGCCCCTTCACTGTCGCAGAGTCGGATAGCTCATTCAAGCGAAGTTAGTACTATTAGAACTAGGCGTTCCGAAGGCGGAAAACCAGCAGGGGGTAGCCAAAGGGTTGATTTAGTTTCAGGTACTTTACGGTCGAGAGTAAATCTCATTCTTCTTCCAAGAGAGATATCGACCTATGAAACGTACTTTGCTAATTTCTTTTTTGACTTTCGGAACCGCGTTTGCGAGTTCACCGGCATCGGCCAGCCACAACGTGGATGCAACCGTTGTACGAGTCGGAGCAACTGTCATGCCATTCCCAGAACCTGGAAACAAGCATGTACCCCTTCTTACATCGGCCCTGACAGAACCCCAAGTGATGCCTTTCCCGGAACCCGGTAATAAACATGTGCCGCTGATTGCTTTGGCCGCCGGACCGCAGGTGATGCCTTTCCCGGAACCCGGTAATAAACATGTGCCGCTGATCGCTTTGGCCGCCGGACCGCAGGTGATGCCTTTCCCGGAACCCGGTAATAAACATGTGCCGCTGATCGCTTTGGCCGCCGGACCCCAGGTGATGCCTTTCCCGGAACCCGGTAATAAACATGTGCCGCTGATCGCCTTATCGGCCGGACCTCAGGTGATGCCCTTTCCGGAATCCGGCAATAAACACGTGCCGTTGTCGCGTTAAAAGGCGGTCCAAATCTCCATGTTATCCGTAACTTAGGAAAAAAGACCGGGCCAAGTTTTGGGCCGCGTCGGAATGAGGTTGCCCTATCCTCTCTTTTGCTCTAATATCCAAGGAAAGCTAATGGCCAACTCATGAATTGGACGCGATTCGCGTTTGGGCTGAGCGATGTGTTGAGTGTTGTACTCGTCATCCGGTTGATCACCCTCCGGCTGCACAGGGTATATCGCGTTTTTTGTGCATTCTTGCTATTCCAAGTTCTGAGCGATTCCTTTACCATCGTCGAACGATTTTCTTCGCTCGATAGCGTTTTGGATTACCGCATTACCTGGCTTGCTTTGCGGATCGTCTCCTGGTGTCTGTCGATTTGGATGGTGTACGGCTTGTTGCAAGCTATTCTCGAAACTCTTCCGGGTATCTTGCGTATTTCCAGGAGAGTTCTAAACGTTGTTTGGCCTGTTTCTATTGCGGTTGCATCCCTCAGCGCGGTCTCTGAATATCTCGCCTCGGGCGCTGCCAAGGTTCACGAGCCTATCGATTTCGCCCTGACAATGGCGCTCATTGTTGAACGAACAGTCTCGACGGTAGCCCTGCTCAGTTTGCTCCTCATGTTGCTCTTTATCCTGTGGTTTCCGGTGCGAATGCCCAGAAATCTGGCATTGTTCAGTATGGGATTCATTGTCTATTTCACAGCGGAAGCATCACTGCTGCTAGTGCGCCGTTTCTGGTCTCATGAAAGCTCCGCTCTCGTCAATCTAGGCGTCTCCTTTATCATGTGCCTTTGTCTTATTTATTGGATAGGCTTTCTTAATGAACAAGGCGAAGTCGCCCCGGTCATGATCGGCCATAGCTGGCAGACTGGCCGGCAGGCCGAGCTTATGCACAATTTGGAAGGCATCAATATCGCTCTGGCCCGAAGCAGCCGGCGCTGATATTACAACTAGTTACCGAGTACAGCTGTCGATTCCCGAAAACTCTCAGATTTTTCTTTACAGAATTTTTCCACTTTAATTGCCTGAATGTCGAATCAGGGCTTGTACGGCGTTCCACAATCCTGTAAGTTATATGGTACGGAGGTCTTCGTGACGGCTGTTCTAGTACTCACGCCCTTATTACTCGTAGGACTTTTTGCGATTCTGTTCTTCCCGGTAATCGTTAGATTGCTTAGCCGGTGTCCTTCTAGCGAGATCACCCCCGAATGGCTCGACAGTTTTTCGGTCGCCATCTATTATCCGATGGAGCGTCTGCTCAATCACGAGGACTTTCAATTCCTGAGCCGCCAGCCTGGATTTGACCTGTCGCTCTATCGCAAACTCCGCCGCGAGCGCTTGCGCATCTTTAAACAATACTTAAATCGATCGATCGTTGATTTCAACCGCCTTCATTCCGCAGTCCGTGTGGCTGTGGCATATGCATCGGTGGACTGCTCCGACGTGGTTACGCGCCTAATCTGGCTCCGACTTCGCTTTTCGGCAGCTGTTCTCCGTGCAGAACTTAGTTATCGGCTCTGCCTGATTGGCTTCCAGTCATTGGCCGTCCATTCCTTGATTGTCCAGCTTGAGGAGATGAACAGGCAGCTAAGCCTCACCTCAGCAGCTCAACCGGCGTAAGGGTTTCGCAGGTCGGAGAGGCGTATCTCGGCCACAAATCGATTTAGCTCTCGCTTCGCTCTTAGGAACTCGTCGAAAGTTGCTTCGGCTCGCTTGAATTCGTTGGTGTGTACGCAGCGGCGTGCCCCGCGGTGCTCTGTGGGAAATCGTAGATGAAGCATCTCGTGGAACATGACATAACTGACAATGAGGCGTGACGCCCTCGGTGAGTCCAGCAAGTTCGTCAACACGATCGTGTGGTGGGACGGGTCATAGTGTCCCAGCGTAGTTCGAGAGGCGCGTACACTCCAGCCTAATTTCGGTCGCGCCATCAGTCCGTGGAAGTACTGCAGATTTAAGCTTTCAAAGATCTCACAAAGGTCATGACTTCTTCCCCGGGGGTCCCGAACAATCTTGCGTCCGCGTTCCTGCTTCGCCGCTTCCAGGTTGCGCCGCACATCGACGCGGTTTAGGTATCGCTTGTATCGGGCGGTGGCATTCGGTTCCGGGCTCCTCTTGAAGAGCTTGTCGATCAGGATGGAAGCCAGTGCCTCCTGGATCGGCGCCGGGGCACTTTCCAGCAAATCGCTGATCTCAACCTTCAACTGCCCACCATCGAGGCGGATTCGGCTGTTGGCATTCGCGTATTTGCGAAACGCCACCGTAATTTCCGGAAGAGGCGTGCGGGGTTTCGCCGCCCGGAATACCCGGGCGTAAATTTGATCTATCGACTCGAAGAAGAGAGTGGTTTCGAGAGCCATTCTTCTGCATTGCGTTTGCCGGGCTTGGCCGAGGCTATCCGACGCCGGTCGTACTCCCGGGTGACCCGGACGATATAACTTCGGGTTTCCTCATATGGCGGTACGCCCCCGAATCGAGCCACTGCGCCTGGTCCCGCATTGTATGCCGCCAGCGCTAGGGCGGAGTTATTGTGATATTTCAGCAACAGGCCCCGCAGATATTTCGTACCTCCGGCTACATTCTCCCTGGCCAACAAAGGATTGACTCCTAAATCTCGAGCAGTCGGTCCGGTGAGTTGCATTAGGCCCATGGCGCCTTTCCCGGATAAGGCGCTCTGGCGAAAATCCGACTCGATCTTGGCCACGCTCCGCACGAAATCCGCATCCAGGCCTTCTTCTTTGGCCGCTTCTGACAGCAACTGCTGCGAATTGATCGCGAGGCTGATCGGAGCTGGAAGAGCGACCGGTGTCACAGTTGCGTCGGGATAGAGATCGATATGCGCCACATCGGCGGCTGGAAAAGTGATATTGCCTGCTCCGAGCCGTACCTGCAGGATGGCGCCGTCCTGTGTGTGGGATGCGGCGTGGACACAAAATCCGGTTTTCAAACAGATCAATTCCGATGCCGTACACGTGCCGGCCGCCACGATTAGGAATGCCAACAAGTAAGATGTCATGCGCTACCTAAAAGGGGGCAGCCGTTCTAAACTCTTCGGGCTCGTGCTCTTGCAGTGGCGCTGGCTCACTCTCGAGAAGAAGCAATTCATGCTCCAGCAACGTGGCCGAAACCAACGTTTTCACCGCAATCTCCGCTATACTGCTGTTCTTGCCATAGCGCGCGGTAAATAGATCAGAGACATCCTGCAATTGTTTTCGGATACCCGACAGGTATCGAGCCATAGCGGCGTGTTCATCCCGGCTCAACGGATACTGCACATGCGCTCCTTAGCGTTGCGACTTTTCTCACATTGTGCCATAAAACCTACTTTGATGCTGAAAAAAATACACGGTTGTTTTTGCCAAGCCCGGAAAACACCGCACTCACAACCGTTTACCATGCTCCTATATGGGAAATCCTACCGAACTTGTTTGCAGCCGCTGCGGAACCAGCTTCGATCCTAACGGGATTGTAAACACCTGCACGTGCGGAGGACCGCTGCTTGTGCGGTATGACCTGGCCCGCATCCGTTTCGATTGGGCCCAGGAATCGTTACGGGATGCACCCACCGACATGTGGCGCTATAGTGCTGTGCTGCCTACAGACGCTACTCGTGCCGTCACTCTACAAGAGGGCTGGACACCTCTGCTGGAAGCGTCCCGCTTAGGGAACGAACTCGGGGCTCGCTCGTTGTGGATTAAGGACGAAAGCAGAAATCCGACCGATTCCTTTAAAGCGCGTGGTTTGTCGGCTGCCGTCACCATGGCCAGAAAGTTGGGAGCCCGGAAGCTCGCCATCCCGTCAGCCGGAAACGCCGCCAGCGCTCTGGCTGCCTATGCCGCCCTGGCCGGACTTGAAGCCCATATTTTTATGCCGCGTGATGTTCCCCTATCGAACTTTATCGAATGCAAAGCCTTCGGGGCGCATGTCACGCTCGTTGACGGATTGATCAGCGACTGCGGCCGCCTGGTCGCGGAACGAAAAGAGCGCGAAGGCTGGTTCGAGGTCAGCACGCTCAAGGAGCCCTATCGCATCGAAGGAAAGAAAACGATGGGCTACGAAGTCGCTGAGCAGTGCCAATGGCAGTTGCCCGACGCCATCTTTTACCCTTGCGGCGGTGGCGTCGGCTTGATCGGCATGTGGAAAGCCTTTGCCGAGCTCGAGGAACTGGGCTGGATTTCGAGTAAGCGTCCGAAGATGATTGCCGTTCAAGCGAAGGGCTGTGCGCCCATCACGCGAGCCTTTGAGCAGGGCGCCCCCGCCAGCGATTTCTGGGACGCGGCTCACACGGTCGCTAGCGGCCTGCGCGTTCCGAAACCACTTGGCGACGCGCTTGTCCTAGAGGCGATCCGCGAAAGCCACGGCGCCTCCGTCGCTGTCTCGGACGAAGACATGATCGATGCAGCGCTCTTACTGGCCCAACGCGAGGGGCTTTTTGCCGCTCCCGAAACCGGCGCTTGCGTGGCCGCGCTAAAGGTTCTTCTGGCGAACGGTTTTCTCCGTCCGGACGAACGCATAGTCATTTTTAGCACCGGTTCCGGACTGAAATATCTGGAAGCCTACTCGGCGCGTTTCTTCCGTCAGGGTGCGACCGAACAAGACAAACTCGGCGGCTTGATTACACCCCGCTGAACTGGCTCGGTAGAAGTTCGGATCGCTGGATCAACTTCTCTTCTGAGCTTAGTTATGGGACTATATTGGAGTAAGTTCGGAGTTCGGTAATCGCCTTCCTTGGATGACCCTCGCCGTTCGCCCTGGTCCACTGTTATGAGTTCCGAACGAGAGTCAGGAGCGACCTTAAGTGACAAAATTGTTCGTGGGAAACCTCCCCTACAAAGCTACCGAAGCTGACATCCAGACGTTCTTCGCTGAAGCCGGCGTACAGGTCGATACCGTAAACATTTTGCGTGACCGCTTTAGTGGTGAGGCGAGAGGATTCGGCTTCGTGGAAATTAATGACGACGCGCTGGCAAATCAGGCTATCGAAGCCACTAACGGCAGACCTCTGATGGGTCGAGCATTGGTTGTAAACGAAGCCAGGCCGCCCGAAAAACGGGAGCGCTCCTCAGGGGCTAGCGCCGGTAATCCTCGTGATTTCGGGGGGAGTAAAAATCGCTGGTGAGTCGGGATAGCGTTACTACAAAGTAAATGGCTTGTAATTGGCCAACCACGCGAATTAAGGCTTCTTACGGACGAATATCTTGCGTTCTACCCTTCCACTCACCACCGCGTCCTCGCCAGTATAGCCAGGCGGAGAACACTGTAACACTCATGTAAAACAAGGCGGCTAGCGGAAGAGTAAGTGAGAAAAGCGGTGATCGGGCGTAAAAGCGAGTCATGGGGACGTAAGTTACGGCCATCAGGAACCACGCAGTCGCACCGATTGCCATCAAGCTCCCGTTCATAGTGGCAATCGCCGCAACAGGCACCAGGTAAGTTAAAAATAGCCCGACCACCGTCGCAGCCAGTAAAAGACTCGAATGATGCAGTTGGTTGAATGCCGTCCTGGCAATCATCCTGGCGACGTCTTTCCACGATTCATAGGGACGTAAGCTCCAGACATCCGACGTCATGCCGAGCCAGAGCTTACCCCCGCTCTTTTTCACGATGCGTGCCAGCGCGCAGTCGTCGATCACGGCAGAGCGAATGGCGGCTAGACCTCCAGCCCGCGCGAGAGCTGCCGGCCGTATGAGAATACAGCCGCCCGCCGCTCCAGCCGTTCGATATTTCGCTGATGCAATCCATTGCGGCGGATACAGTTGCAGAAAGAAATAGACGAAAGGCGGGATTAACATTTTTTCCGCGGCGCTATGGCAGGCCAGTTTGACCATCAGCGACGCGAGATCGAAGCCCCCCTGCTCCGCCAGGCACACTAGGTCATTTAGCGTGTCTGTCCCATAAACAATGTCGGCATCTGTCAGCAGAAGGTAGTCGGGGTCCGATTGATTCGCCTGGGCGATTCCCTGCGACAAAGCCCAGAGCTTGCCCGTCCAGCCTGCCGCCAGCGGTTTCGCCTGCACAACCGTTAGCCGGTCTTCATGTCCCGCCAAGACTGCCGCTTGTATTGCGACATCTGCCGTCCCATCGCTGCTCGCGTCATCCACCAGGACGATGTGAAGCTGATCCCCGAGAGTTTGAGCGAACAGAGACCGAATGGCCCGGCCTACAGTTAACGCCTCGTCTCGCGCTGGAATTACTGCCACTACTCGTTTCGAACTGAGCGTTCCGTTTCCCTTTGGCACTAGCAGGCGTGATACGTTCCAGAAACTGCCACGCCCAACTAGGAGATAAAGCCAGATTGCCAGAGACGTCGCGCCAGCTATCAGCAGAAACACAATCCTAGTCAGGCTCCTGCTGCGTCATGCAGTGCAGCGTACCCAAACCAAGAACTAGGTCCGTGCTGGCTATGCCGATCACAGTACGTGCCGGGAACAGTTCTGCCAGGCAGTCCAGAGCCACCCGGTCATTCGCGTCATTAAATGTGGGAACCAACACGGTTTCGTTCGCTATGTAGAAATTGGCATAGCTCGCCGGCAGACGCTGATCGTCAAAAAATACCGGCTCCGGCATGGGCAGTGTTTCCACGTGGAACGGCTGGCCGTTTTGGTCGCGCATCTCCTGCACAAGAGCCAGGTTCTCAGAGAGTGGTTCAAAATTCGCGTCGTCACGATTGCTCTCGGCTGCGATCACGATTGTGCAAGCGTCCGTGAATCGCGCCAAATCGTCTACGTGCCCGTGCGTGTCGTCACCCGCAATGCCATTGCGCAACCACAGTGTGTGCGAGACGCCGAGATAGGTTTGGAACACATCCTGGTAATCCTGTCGGCTGAAACCAGGGTTGCGCGCCTGCACTTCACTTAATAAGCACTCCTCAGTCGTCAGAATGCTGCCTGCGCCGTTCACATCGATGCTGCCGCCTTCGAGAACGATGGGTCCTCCGTGATGCACAGGAGTCCACACCGGGAAATCAAGGCGGTCGGCCAGCTGACCTGTCACCGCATTATCGGCCTCACTGTTCTCGTATTTGGCCCACCCGTTGAATTGCCAGTTCAACACGCCTCGGCCCTCCGCGCCCTCAACAAAAATGGGGCAGAAGTCCCTGGTCCAACTGCGGTCTGTTGCAACCTGATAAAAGTCCACGGCGTGCAAGTCGGCATGACATTTCCTTAAAATCTTTTCGACGGCCTGCTGCGCGTCTGGATCGTTCACCAGGATGCGCACGCGCTCGCGTTTCGAAAGTTGGCGAACGATATCGCCGTAGACCCAGGCGATCGCCTCGAATTTTCCGGGCCAATCGCTTTTCTCGTGGGGCCAAGCCAGCCAGGTCGCTGTGTGCCGCTCCCATTCGGCCGGCATTCGCAGGCGCAGTCGAGTCAGCGAAGACAAGTCTTCCATTTTTCGGACCCCCACAGAATCAACCCAGCCAGCGACTCGAAATTTGCGAGTAAGCGTCCACGCGCCGGTCTCGTAAGAAGGGCCAATTACGGCGTGTTTCATCCATTTTCTTGGGATCGCACTCCACTACCAGCACTTCTTCCTTGTCCGCGCTGGCTTGCGCCATCACGCGCCCGAATGGATCCGAAACAAAAGAATTACCCCAAAACTCCAAACCGCTCTCCGGCGATCCTTCGTATCCGGTTCGATTGACAGCCGCCACAAATACGCCGTTCGAGATGGCATGCGCCCGCTGCACGGTACGCCAGGCGTCGAGTTGCGCTTCTCCAAACTCCGCTTTTTCCGCCGGATGCCACCCAATCGCCGTCGGGTAGAACAACACGTTCGCCCCCTGCAGACTCGTGATCCGAGCGCCCTCCGGATACCACTGATCCCAACAAACCAGCACCCCGATGCGCGAGTACTTCGTCTCAAAGTTCTGGAAACCTAGATCGCCCGGCGTAAAGTAAAACTTCTCGTAATACAGCGGATCATCGGGAATGTGCATCTTCCGGTAGATCCCGATCAGCGAACCGTCCGCGTCCAGAATGGCAGCCGTGTTGTGATACAAACCCTGCGCACGCTTTTCGAAGAGCGAAGCCACAATCGACACCTGCAGCTCCTTAGCTACCGCCGCTAAAATCTCCGTAGACGGTCCTGGGATCGATTCTGCCAGGTCGAAGAGATCTGCATTTTCTTCCCTGCAAAAATATTGACTGCGAAAAAGCTCCTGCAGGCAGATGATCTCAGCACCCTTGGAAGCCGCATCCCGAATGCCGCGAATCGCCCTTTCCAGATTTTGATTTTGATCCGGTGAGCATGTCATCTGCACCAAGCCCACCGAAAATTTGCTGTCGCGTTTGGCTCGCGGGGATACTGAGATTGATGACATCGTAATGAAATCCAGCCTGTTTGATGTTTAGTGCGCCGGCTCTGCTACATGTAAATGCCGCCGTTCACGTCCAGTACATGCCCCGTGATGAACGCGGCTTCATCGCTGATCAGGTATTTCACTGCGGCCGCTACTTCCTCCGGCTTTCCCATGCGTTTCAACGGCGTCTCATCGATCATCTTCTGTTTCAGTTCCGCGGGCAAAACGTCCGTCATATCGGTCTCGATGAATCCCGGCGCTACAGCATTGACCGTAATATTCCGGCTACCCACTTCTCTCGCCAGAGCCTTTGTCAGCCCGATTAGTCCGGCCTTCGAAGCCACATAGTTCACCTGTCCTGCATTCCCCATCTCCGCCACCACCGACGAAATATTTACAATTCGTCCCCACCGTTCTCGCATCATCCCGGATAGCACCTGCTGTATGGCAAAGAACGAACCGCTCAAATTCGTCTGCAGCACGCCGTCCCAGTCCGGCTGCTTCATCCGAATCGCCAGCCCGTCTTTTGTGATGCCTGCATTGTTCACCAGAATGTCGATGCGGCCGAATTCATCAGACGTCTTTTTGAAAGCGGTCACGATCGATTCGCGATCACTGATGTCCAATTCAACGACAAACGCCTCGCCCCCTTCAGACCGGATCGTCGACGCCACCTCTTCGAGTTTGGCGGCAGCCCGCGCCGCCAGCGCCACGCGAAATCCACTTTTCGCGATTAACAGCGCGCACGCTTTGCCGATGCCGCGGCTCGCTCCGGTAATCAATACCGTTCTTCTGCTCATAATTCAATCTCATGATAATGGTTGTACGGTTCTAAATGCCTTTTGAAGATTTACGCGAGTTTGTGCGTGCGCTCGAGCGTGCCGGCGAACTAAAGCGAGTATCGATTCCAGTCGATCCGCATCTTGAAATCACTGAGTTCGCCGATCGTGCCGTGAAAGCGGCCGGACCTGCTCTTCTTTTTGAGCATCCCGAGCGCTCTGAGATCCCTCTCCTGATCAACGCGTTCGCTAGTATGCGGCGCATGCAAATTGCGCTAGGCGTTAACGATATTGAGGAAGTGGCCGCCCGCATCTCGGGCTTTCTGGAAATGCAGCAGCCGCAAGGACTGCTCGACAAATTGAAGCTCCTGCCGAAGCTCTCCGAACTCAGCGCGGTGTTCCCCAAGAACGTTTCGACCGGCCCCTGCAAAGAGGTCATTGAGCGCGAGAACTTCACACTGGACGACTATCCAATCCTGCATTGCTGGCCAGGCGATGGTGGTCGGTTCATTACTCTTCCGCTCGTCTTCTCGAAAAATCCAGACACCGGCAAACGCAATTGCGGCATGTATCGCATGCAGGTGTTCGATGGCCAGACGACCGGCATGCACTGGCAGAAACATAAACAGGGCGCTGAGCACTACCGGCGTTTAGCCGCCGCTGGCCAACAGACCCGCATGCCCGTGGCAGTGGCGATCGGCGCGGACCCCGTAACGATCTTCTCCGCCATTCTTCCACTGCCTCCTGCCATCGACGAAATGATGTTTGCCGGTTTCTTGCGCAACAAGGCCGTCGAGATGGTGAAATGCGAAACCTGCGATTTGGAGGTTCCCGCTAACGCGGAAATCGTTCTGGAGGGCTATCTCAACCTCGGCGAGCTACGCCGGGAAGGACCCTTTGGAGATCACACCGGCTTCTACTCGCTCGATGACGAATATCCGGTCTTCCACATCGAATGCATTACCCGCCGTAAGAAGCCCATCTATACGGCCACGATTGTTGGTCCTCCGCCCATGGAAGACTTCTTCATGGGAAAGGCCATCGAACGTATCTTTCTCCCCCTGATGAAAGCGCAATTACCCGAGGTTCGCGACATCTGTTTGCCGGCGGAAGGCGTGTTTCATAACCTGATACTCGTCTCCATCCGCAAATCCTATCCAGGCCACGCGCGCAAAGTGATGCATGCCATATGGGGTCTGGGCCAAGCCATGTTCAGCAAATGCATTGTGGTGGTCGACGAAGATGTCGATGTCCAAAAAGTCTCGGAGGTCGCCTGGAAAGCGCTCAACAACATCGACCCGCAGCGGGACATCGAATTCTGTCTGGGACCGATCGACTCGCTCGACCATTCGAGCCGCCTGCCGAATTACGGTTCGAAAATGGGCGTAGACGCAACCACCAAATTCAAAACCGAAGGCTTCACCCGCCGCTGGCCCAACGTCATCGAGATGTCGCCGGAAGTGAAATTGCGTGTCGATGAACTGTGGAAGCGGGCGGGCCTTAGTCGTTAAGCGAATGGAGCGGCTACCCTATCGCGCGACGACCGCTTCAGCCGCCTATTCGCATCTGCGGTTACCTGTTTCCATCTGGCTCGACAATGTACGCAGTCTCTATAACGTAGGCGCTTTCTTTCGAACAGCCGACGGAGCTGCCGCTGAACGCCTCTTCTTGAGCGGCATTACCGCCCACCCGCCGCACAGCGGCCTGCGAAAAACCGCTTTGGGCGCAGAAGAACACGTGCCCTGGGAAGCCGTAGATCACCCGGAATCCAAACTCCTCAGCCTTCGTTCCCAAGGGTTCGAAATAGCGGCAATCGAAACCAGCCTGCGCGCCGTCGACCTCTTCGACTGGCGACCCCGCTTTCCAATTTGCGTTCTGTTCGGTCACGAGGTGGACGGCTTGACGCCCGAGCTCCTTGCTGCGTGCGACACGCATGTTCGCATACCGATGCTTGGCCTGAAACACTCGCTGAACGTAGCCAATGCCGGCGCCGTTGTTTTGTACGAATTACTTCGCAAATACCGCCAGCTCTGCGAAGCCGCACCAGAGCTTACTCGATCGGCCTCCACGCTCGACCATCCTGCTTGAGCAATTCGTCTGCCGCCTCCGGACCCTCCGTCCCGGCCGCATAGTTGGGAAAGTTTTTCGGAGGGTCCTTTTGCCACATATCAAGCACGGGCTGTACGGCTTCCCATCCCGCCTCAATATTGTCCGCCCGCTGGAACAGCGTCGCATCGCCCATCATCACGTCGTAGATCAAAGTCTCATACCCGGTGGAAGGCGCCGTGCCAAAGTAATCCTCATACTTGAAATCCATGCGAACATCGCCCACTTTCATCTCAGGTCCCGGGATTTTTGCGCCGAATTCAAAAGCAATTCCCTCATTCGGCTGGATGCGCAGCAGCAGCCAATTGGCACTCGGCTTCCGCACCCGCGTATCTCGCAGAAACCCGGCTGGTATTTCCTTGAACTTGACGGCAATCTGCGTCTTGCGCCGTGGCAGTCGCTTGCCGGTGCGCACGTAAAACGGCACGCCCGACCAGCGCCAGTTGTCGATCGAAAGCTTCATCGCCGTAAACGTTTCAGTGTTCGAGTTTGGGTCCACATCGGCTTCTGATCGATAGCCCAGAACCTTCTCGCCGCACGATACGCCCGCTCCATACTGCCCTCGGACCGAGCTGCACGGAGAATTGCCCGAACCACACACTCTTACGGCTTCGATCACCTTTGCCTTTTCTGAACGAACGCTATCGGCGCTAAACGCATTGGGAGCCTCCATTGCGGTCACCGAAACCAGTTGAAACACGTGATTCGGAATCATATCCCGCAATGCGCCCGTCTTCTCGTAAAACCCGCCGCGCTTCTCTACACCTACCGTTTCGGCCACCGTGATCTGCACGTGATCAATCCGGTCCCGATTCCAAAGCGGCTCGAACAGACCGTTGGCAAACCGGAACAAAAGAATATTCTGCACCGTTTCTTTGCCCAGATAGTGATCGATACGGTAGATCTGATTTTCTTTCGCCACCGAGAGAAGTTGTTTGTCGAGTTCCTGGGCCGATGCCAGATCGTGTCCAAAGGGCTTCTCCACTACAATGCGCCGCCATTTGTCCTCGGCGCATTCGGACAACCCGGATTTGCCCAGATTCTCGGCTACCGTTGCGAAAAAACGGTCTGCCACGGCGAAATAGAAAAGATAATTCCCGCCCGTTCCACTCTTCTTGTCCACATCTTCCAAGCGCGACTTGAGTTGGTTATAACTGTCTGTGTTCGTCAGATCGCCTTTGATATAGGACATCTTCAACGTTAACCACTTCCACACGTCCTGGTCGACTTTACCCTTGGTATCGGAGCCTTGTACGAACTGCTCTGTCATCGCCAGCAGTTCCTTGTGCCACGCCTCGTCGTTCTGGTCCGCCAGGTCAAACCCGACGATGGCAAATTCCTTCGGAAGCAGATTTCCGCAAGCGAGATTATAAAGAGACGGAACCACCAGCCTCTTCGTCAGATCTCCGGCCGCGCCGAAAATCACCATGCAGCATGGCCCCGCCGGTTTGGCGCCGCTCGCTCGATCGTGTGGCATTCACCTATTCTCCTGTGTCTTTAACATTGAAATTCTCGTCTGATAACAGTGATGCTCCGCATCACCGAATTGGAACAGCCGTACAGTCAGAGTAGCGGCAAAGACAAACCATGACCCTCGGCGAGCAGTTTATCTTCTTACTTATACTGGCCATCCCGGTGGCCTCCATCGCCTGGACCGTCACTCACGAAGAAGTATTCCGTGAGCCTCGGGATTGGTGCCAGCGAAACAGCCAAACCTGCAACCGCCTGGTGAAACGCAAATTCTTCTACCTGTTTACCTGTGAGTATTGCTTCAGCCACTACGTGACGGTTGTTTTCCTCTTTATCACCCACTTCAAGTTGCTCTATCTCGATTGGCGCGGATACCTGGTGAGCGGTTTCGCTCTCGTCTGGATCGCTAATATCTACATGAACGTGTACGCCCACATCCGTTTGGATGTAAAGCGCGAGCGCGTCGAAATTGAAGTGCAGCAACAAGCGGCCGATTCTGCAAATGCCCGTTGATGTGCGTTATTTCGTGAGAACGGCCTTCTCATCGTCAGCACTTAATCCGTCGTAGAGCCGCGTAAACACGGCGTTTGTCCATCCGAAACCTGCCTGGTTTGCGTTATACCCAAAGTGAATTTGAGACTCGACGTTTGACGTCCCACTCACCACGTCGTATTTCTCGACAATGAAACCGCGCTGCCGAAAATCACGATGGATCAACGACAGCCATTTCATCGAAATGCGCTCGGCATCGGCGTTATAGCCATACTTGCGCAACCCCTCGACAGCTATCATCTGCAAGGGCGCCCAGCCGAAAGGCGCATCCCACTGATTGCCGCTACGGTGCGTGCTGGTCTGTAATCCGCCTTCGCGCTCAAAGAGGGACAGGTTTTCTTCCACTCGCTTGGCCTGGTGCGGGCTCGCCAGCCCTGCCCAGAGCGGATAGAAGGTCGTCAGAAATGGATAGCGCCGCACGCGCTTGTTTACGAAATCGTAATCGTAATAGAGCCCATCCTTCTCATCCCACATCAAACGGTTCACTTGATCCGCGCGAACCTTAGCACGTGCATCCCAGTCCTTCGCTTCTCCGTCACGCCCCAGCGTCTTAAAAATTTCCGCCGTCTGCCGTTCCATCAGGTAGAGCAGGGAATTCAGACACACCGGATTGTAGTGAATGATGTCGATGTTAAACGGCCCAAATCGATTCGATGGGTCGAAGCCGGATTCGCGCATGGAACGGTCACCCTTGTAAAACAGCGGCGTAAGTTGATCCGTCGTTCGGTCGTAATACTGGCTCACGTCATAGTCCGGAATTTCGTGAGTCTTGAAATATTCTTTGACTAGGTCGTAATGCGTCAGCCCTTGCGCGTTTTTTTCGGCCGAAACCACTTCGGGCGCAGGCCCCTCTCCGAAATCCCAGTACCGCGCCAGTCCGCTCTGTGGTGTGAGATGCGGCTCCGTTGTCCAGAGCTTGTAATACTGCTCGATCGCCGGCAGCGCATCGGCCAGCCACTTTTTGTCCTTCGTCTTCTCGTAAACGCCCAACACCATCTGTGTCAAAAATGGCGGCTGCGAGCGATTCAAATAATAAGTCCGATTCGCATTTAAAACCTTGCCGCCGTAATTCTTCACCTGGTAGACAAAGTTGTCCGCCATGTCCTTGGCATGATCCAGATCATGATCGCGCAGAAGGCCGACCTGAATAAAATAGCTGTCCCAGCCATACATCTCATTGAAGCGGCCGCCTGGCACCACGTAAGGCTTTGGTAAATACAGCAGCCCCTGCTCCGTAATTTTGTTGATATCGGCCGGTAGGGGACGCAGCGTAATCGTGTCGAACCCGGCCGCAGGTATTTCGCTCTTTAATTCCTGTTCAACCTTTCCCACATCCTCCGTCTTCGGAATGTAGACCGGCCACTTTCCGTCAGGGAGAGGTTTAAATTTCGGGTCAACCGCTGCCGTCGGTAACGTTCTGTTCGACCGCCGCAGCACCTTCCAGGTCTGGTCAATATATTGCAGAATGTCAGTTGTAGGCGAAGGCGGCGAGGGGTTCTGCGCCGTCAGCAACAAGGCTACGGCGAAAGTCGTTACGAATATTTTGCAGATCAATCTCACCAATGGAACCTCACCGTCGCACTCTGATATCCGCTTCCTTCCGGAAATTTCAAATGCAGTTTGCCGCCTTGCAATTCGCCGCCCTGCACCGTTACATGCGCCCGGTTCAACCGCACTCGCAAATCGTATGCCGATCCGCCCAGCCCTTCGAATCGAAACACAGCTTCCTGGGCTGCATATTGCTCACCGACAACTTTCAATTGCGTAGTCTCTGCGCCTGGGGACGGTAGATTCGCCGGAACCGCCAGCTCAATAGGTGGCAGCGCATACGAAAACGTTGTCCCTCCCCGGCAGGTATTCGCCGTCGCGTTCTGCGCGGCCAGGCAAACCCCTGCACCTGCCTTCCCCGTGGGCGTAACGTTCATATGATCTCCAGCCCGTCGATAGGTCAAATCAAACACCGAATCCCCTAATTTGACATTGTGCAAACGCGCTTCCTCCCAGTCCGCCGGAAGATGCGGAGCTACCCGGAGCGTGCGCGCCTGCGCATCCCAATCCAACCCAAACAGCCCTCGCAATAACGGAGACACGATCATGGCCGATGACCAGAGTTGATGAGAACTGCTTCGCCCAAGCGGCTGAAAAAACTCTCCCGACAACAGTTCCGTCACCGACCCGAGATCCTGCGCCCACGTCAAATTCGAGTTCTGCATCAGATGCGCGTACCCGGACAGTGATCTTCCCGCGCGATACTCGGCCAGCGAAACCCAGCCCGTAAACAACGGCCAGATCGAACCTTGGTGATAGCTGACCGGGTCGTAGAACGATGTCTTCTCGCTAATGTCCCGCGTGCCCCAGTCCGATGAAAACTCGCCCGAGGCCCAGCGCCCTAACATCGGATCGGCATCATGCAGCGCATATGTGCCGTCCCACCACGCCACCGCCGGATAGATACTCGCCGTGTGGTCTAACGAACCATCGGAATTGCGGCTAAACGCGTAAAACTTGTCCTGCGCTGCATAGTATTCCTGCTCGATCTTGCCCGCGATTTCCGCACCCGTTTTCTTAGCGCTGCCTGCCATCTCGTCCTGCTTCATCAATGCAGCCAGATGCGACATTGCCGCAGCCGATTGCTGATCCACTGCGGCCAGGTAAATCTCTTCTTTCGGCATGCCTTGCGGCCACGATTCCACCCAGCCCGTTCCCTCGCTATTCGCGTAAATGCCGTCGTTTGCCGTATGCGCCCGCGTAAACTCGTAAGCTTTCCGCACCGCCTCCCAATTTGCTCGCAAGTACCCGGTATCGCCGCTCGCTTTTACGTAGTCCCACATCGCCATCACGAACAGCGGTGTCGAGTCCGCAGACGCGTAAAAATACGGTGTCTGCTTCCAGTCAAGAGCATCCGCCGATTGCGAGAATTCATGCATCATCTTGCCGTCCTCGCGCTGCCGCTTGATCAAAAAATCAAGCGCTCGCCGCGTTAGTGCAAAGTCGCCGTAGCTGTTGATCGCATACGTGCTCCAAAGCGTATCGCGCCCAAAAAACCAGGCGTATCCTGGTCGCGCCGAATCGGCCGATTCATAGTAGCCGGCCACCAATCCAATCTCATCGTGATACCTCACCTGTGCCTGATCGATTGCGAGTGCAGCCCAGCGAAACGCATCGTTCAAACGCGCATCCGGCGTTTCAATCGTCATTCGCGTATCGAAGAAATGCGCATAATACTCGCTCGTCTGTTCATACATCCGCTGCACAGACCCGATCGCCTCTTCGGCTTGTGCCTTGGCCGCCGCGCCTCCCGCGAGCACCTGCATGGTCAGTGGAAACACCAGCCCTTGATCCCGCTTTGGATCAAATGCCAGCTTTAATTCCAGCGGATACGTCTGCGGGTGCTCCTGGTACGGCACCT
Organism: Bryobacteraceae bacterium; assembly: GCA_965277435.1. Lineage (GTDB taxonomy): Bacteria > Acidobacteriota > Terriglobia > Bryobacterales > Bryobacteraceae > Bog-105. Next base: position 2,980,404 of record OZ255821.1, read on the forward strand.
GAATACCAGGCTGCGTGCGCGGCATCGCGACCAGTCCGGTGAAATTCGGGTCGTCGCTATGCAGCAGATAGAACCCGCTCTCGCCATCCTTCACCCACTCGCCGCTCGGCCTCCCATGATTTGGAGCAGGCCACATGTGCAGCATGTCGGACGTAAACGAAAACGTGAGCGCCAGCGGCCGAGCTGCCTGGATCTCGAAAACCACAGCCGTCGCCGGGGGCGTCCGAGTCCCGCCACGCGCTGCAAACATGTGCTGCCGTACGGTGAAGGCTGCGTGGGAATAGGTGATGATCGTCTCAGCCGGACGCACCTCAATCTGCGCTGCCAACGCGTTCACATCGATCGGCACCGGATAGTCAGCGAGTTCAGCGCGAATACGAAAGTCGCTCAGCAGCTTGACGGGCCACTGCCATGCCTCAAATCGCCCGTTCTGCCGTCCAAAGAGCGCGCCCTGTTCACCGGCAACAGTCCAAGGCATTCCGGAAATCGCCGGCGACATGATCCGAAGCTCGCTTTTATCACTCCGCAGAAAGTTTGGAAGCGGTTTATACTCGGCCGCGAGAATTGTTGCTGCGACAAACAAGGTAAGCAGCCGCCAGGAGAACATACCCCAATACTTTCTCAAATCGAGCGCCAATCTGATACATCTGGTTTGCTAAACCTGGTTTGCTACATCTGGTTTGGCCTTCATGCAAGCGACCGTTCAACTCTCCCTGGACCTCACCGACCTCGCGGAAGCTCTAGCAACCGCGGAAATCGCGCTGCGAGCCGGTGTCGACTGGCTCGAAGTCGGCACACCGCTCATCATCGCCGAGGGCATGCGAGGCGTCCGGGAACTGCGCGCCCGCTACCCGCGCGTACCCATCGTGGCCGATCTCAAAACGATGGATGGCGGCTGGCTCGAAGCCGAACTCATGGCAAAGGCGGGTGCTTCGCTCGTAGTCGTCATGGGGCAGGCGCACGCCGAAACGATCGAACTCGTTGTGCAAGCCGGCCGCGACTTCGGCGTCAAAGTCATGGGCGATAACATGGCCATGTCCGACCCAGTGGAAGGCGCCCGTCTCCTTGCCGCCCTCGGCTGCGACTATATCGTCCACCACATTGGTTTCGACATGCGCACGCTCCGCCGCCGTGAAGGCAAGCCCGCTCCTACGCCTCTCGATCGGCTGCGCGAAGTCGTTGACGCAGTTTCCATCCCGGTGCAGGCCGTAGGAGGCCTGACGCTCGAACAGGCCACCGAAACTCCTTCCTATGGCGCGCCGCTGGTCGTCATCGGCGCTCCGCTCGCTATCGACGCGCACTCATTCCAGACTGCCAGCGGCGATCTCGAAGCCACCCTGCGCCTCATCTGCGAAAAAGTCCACGCGTTTGGTGATGTAGAAATAGGAAACCTCAAACCACATGAATAATCGCATGCCGGCCCTGGTGAACTTCGGCCGTGAACCACTTTCAGTAGAACTGCGTGACCTGCCCATCCCGACGATTGGCGATAGAGATGTCCTCCTCCGCGTCGGCGCTGTCAGCGTTTGTGGCAGCGATCTCCACCAATGGCGCGGCTCTCACGGCTGGCCGGTCAACTATCCCTGCGTGCTCGGCCACGAGTTCGCCGGGACCGTCGCGCAAACCGGCAAGTCAGTCGCCTCATTCAAAGAAGGCGACCGCGTCGTCAGCGAAACCGCCGCTGTCATCGACGAGGCGTCTCCCCTCAGCCGTGCAGGTCTCTACAATCTCGATCCAACGCGCCGAGGCTTCGGCTACGGCGTCGATGGCGCCATGACTCAATTCGTCCGGGTGCCCGAACGCTGCCTGCACAATCTTCCCGCCACGCTGCCCTTCGACCGAGCCGCCCTTACCGAACCCTGCTGCGTTGCCTACAACGCCGTGTGCGTCAACGGCCGCGTGCGTCCCGGGGATAGCGTCCTCGTCCTCGGTCCGGGCCCGATCGGCCTTCTCTGCGCCCAGATGGCGAAGCTCAGCGGCGCCGGCCATGTCATCGTCGCCGGTTTGCCCGCCGATGCTTTTCGTCTGAGCATCGCCCGTCAAGTGGGTGCGGACGCCACGCTCGAAGGCCGCGTCACCGAGTACGTTTCTCAGCTCGGCGACGGTCTCGGGGTCGACGTCGTTATCGACTGCGCCGGTGTCTCCGCCACACTGCAAATGGCCCTGCAAGCCGTGCGTCCCGCTGGCCAGATTATTAAGGTCGGTTGGGGTCCTCAGCCTTTGCAGTTCAGCCTCGACCCTCTCGTTCAAAAAAACGTCACCATCTCCGGCAGCTTTTCCCACAACTGGCCCGTCTGGGAACGTGTGATCTCCATGATCGTCTCCGGCCAAATTAATCTGAACCCCGTCATCAGCTGCGTCGCCCCGCTCGAAAACTGGCACGAGTGTTTCGAAAAAATGGAACGCGGCGAATACGTCAAAGCTGTCCTCCAGCCCTGATGCCGCTCAAAATTTCCGCCTTCCCAAAATGTTTTCTCGAAGAAATCAGCAGCGGGCGCATGTCGGTCTTCGATTGGATCAAAATGGCGCAGCAGCTGGATGCCGACGGTCTCGAAATGTACTCGGGCTTCCTCACAAGCTCCAGCGCCTCTTACCTCGACAGCCTGGGTGAAGCCATCACTGATGCCGGGTTCGCCATGCCTATGCTCTGCTGCTCTCCGGATTTCACGTCACCCGATCCCGCCGTCCGCCGCCGCGAGATCGACAAAGAAAGCGAGATGATCTCCATTGCGCGAAAGTTGGGCGGTCGCGGTACTGTTTGCCGCGTCCTCAGCGGACAGCGCTATCCAGACATCAGCTGGGAGCTGGGCAGGGAATGGGTCCTCGAAGCCTTTGAACAATTGCTCCCCGTTGCCCGCCAGCACGAAATCGTTCTCGGCATGGAAAATCACTACAAAGACGGCTTCTGGCAATATCCCGAGTTCGCGCAGAAATTGGACCGCTTCGTCGACATCGTCAATCGCATCGAGGATCGCGTTCACTTTGGCGTGCAGTACGACCCGTCAAACGCGATCGTGGCGGGCGACGATCCCATCGAACTCCTGCAGGAGATAGCCGGCAGAGTAGTCAGCATGCACGCCAGTGATCGCTATCTAGCCGAAGGAGCATCTCTTGAATCACTTCGCCAAAGCGACGGAACTCTCGGCTACTCGCCCGACCTGCGCCACGGCGTCACCGGCCGCGGCCTGAACGATTACGACCGCATTTTCCAGATTCTCGCAGCCCATGACTACGCCGGATGGGTGAGCATCGAAGACGGCATGAACGGCCTGGAGGAAATGGCCGAGTCCCTCCGCTTCCTACGCGTGATGAGCGAACGCTACTTCGCTTAAGAAATCGCTTCTACGCTGTCCATCAAAGCGAACAATCCTTCGGCAAACGTGGGGTGAATATAGATTGCGCCCTTCAACAGCGTGTACGGCTTGTCCGCCCAAATCAGAGTGCTGATGATCTGCACCGTTTCGTCACCAGCGCTCGACAGAAAGGCCGCTCCGAGCACCTTATCGGTCTCCGCATCCACTACGATCTTCATTAATCCAGCCGTTTCGTCACGCTCTCGTGCCCGCGCTACGCTCGACATCGGCGCCTTACCCACCTTTAACTTCTTGCCTTGCGTCCGCGCTTCCTTTTCCGTGGCTCCGACACGTCCCAACGCAGGATCAGTAAACACTGCATACGGCACCACGCGCGTCTTCGTGCTTAGATTCGCCCCTTCGTACAAATTCCCATAAATGATTTGATAATCGTTGTACGAAATGTGAGTGAATGCCGGTCCGCCTTTTACATCACCGATCGCCCAGATGTCCGGGGCGCTTGTCTCGAGCCGTTCGTTCACCTCGATGTAACCCTTGTCATCGGTTTTTACGCCAGCCTTTTCCAGATCAAGATCTTTCGTCGCGGGCGTACGTCCGACGGCCACCAGCAAGTGCGAGCCCGTCGCGGTTGTGCTTCCTTTTTCACCTTCCATCGTCAGTTCAATTGAATTGCCCTGCCGCTTCACCTTGCTTGCTTTCTTGCCGAGTTCAAACTTCAAGCCCTCGCTTTCGAGAACCTTCTGTAGCTCGGCCGCTACATCTTCATCCTCATGCGGCAGAATCTGCTCGTTATGCTCGACCACCGTAACGTTGCTGCCGAAACGCCGGAACATCTGCCCAAACTCCAGCCCAATATAACTGCCCCCCAGAATCAGCAGGTGCTTCGGCACCTCTTGTAATTCCAGAATGTTCACGTTGGTCAAATACGGCACCTCATGAATGCCTTCAATCGGAGGAACCGTGGCCGTCGATCCGGTATCGATGAAAACCTTTTTGCCTGTGAGCGTCTCCGCGCCTACTTGAATGGTCTTTGCCCCGGTAAATCGCGCCCGCCCCCGATAGAGATGTGGTTCTTTGTCTCCATCGACCACTTTTTCCCAACCCGTCCGTCCCGCCAGCACAGTCTTCTGTTTTCGCTGTAGCACCACCGACATGTCTACGCTGACGTTGCTCGCCCTCACTCCCCAGCGCGCCGCGTTTCTTGCATAGTGCGCTACTTGGGCACTCGCCACCATCGTCTTCGTGGGCGTACATCCTGTGTTTATGCACGATCCGCCAAGATCATTGGATTCAATCAGCGCTACCCGTTCGCAGCGCTTTGCCAATTGCTGGCCTAGCGGATTCCCGCCCTGGCCCGAGCCGATGATGATCGCGTCATACTGCACAGTGTTGTTAGTCATAAAAATTTACCGAGCGCTCGCTTAAGTTACCTCGTCGTTCTACCTGCTCGCGAAACTTTGTTCGTTACTCCTAAGTCACATTCTAGAAGCCCATGGCAAACGGCATCCCTCAAAGGCAATTCGGAAAAACCGGTGTTCAGATCTCCGCCCTTGGTCTCGGCGGCCACCACCTCGGCGACGCTGCCGACCAGAAAACCGCCGAAGAGATCGTAGCGCGTGCTGTTGATGGAGGTGTGACCTTCTTCGACAACTGCTGGGAGTACCATCGCGGTAAATCCGAAGTCTGGATGGGCGCTGCCCTCAAAGGTAAACGCCAGAAGGTCTTTCTCATGACCAAGGTCTGCACCCACGGGCGTGATAAGGATATTGCTCTCCGCATGCTCGAAGAGTCTCTCAATCGCCTGCAGACCGATCACCTCGACCTCTGGCAGATACACGGTGTCTCTTTTGAAACCGATCCGGAGCGCTTCATTCGCCCCAACGGCGCGGCCGAAGCGCTGGTCCAAGCGAAGAAAGAGGGCAAAATCCGCTTCACCGGATTCACCGGCCATAAAGATCCAAAATTACATCTCGCCATGCTCAACACCGGTTTTCCTTTCGATGCCGTGCAGATGCCGCTGAATCCTTTTGACCGCAATTTCCGTAGCTTCGAAACACTAGTGCTGCCCGAACTCGTCAAGCGCGGAATCGCCCCACTCGGCATGAAGCCCATGAACGGAGCCGGCCCCGCTATCAAGAAGGGTGTCTATTCCGCCGACGAACTGCTCCGCTACGCGATGAGTCTGCCGGTTGCGACCACTATCACGGGCATGGACAAGCTCGATGTGGTCGATCAGAATTTGCGCATCGCCCAAGGCTTCGAGCCCCTTGCCGGCGAAGAGATGGCCGCCCTCAGTGAGCGCAGCGTGCAGTACGCCGATGGGCGGTTCGAAGCCTATAAGGTTTCTTTGAAGTACGACAATCCCGAAGCCCGCCTCGCCAATAACTTTCCTCTTGATATGCAGCAAAAGGAAGTAAAAGAAATGATGCACGCGGTCGATAACACGGGAAAGCCTTTTGCTCCTGCCCAGTGATATGTCCAATTCCATTAATACTCGTCGCAAATTTATGCAGAATACGGCCTTAGTTGGAGTAGCCGGTGCGCTGGCCCGCGCCGCCAATGGACAAGTTCCGAAACGCCCATTCGGCAAAGACGGCCCCGAGGTTTCCATCCTCGGTGTCGGCGGCTTTCACCTCGGCTCCGCGGAAAGCCAAGATGCCGCCAAAACCATTGTGCAGCAGGCGCTCGATGCCGGCATAAACTTCTTCGACAATGCCTGGGAGTATCACGACGGCCAAAGTGAAGAGTGGCTCGGCTACGCCCTTGGAAACCGTCGTAAAGAAGCCGTCCTGATGACGAAAGTCTGCACCCACGGCCGTGATAAATCCGTTGCGATGCAAATGCTCGAAGAGTCTCTCCGCCGCCTGAAGACCGATCACTTAGACGTGTGGCAAATTCATGAAGTCGTTTACGACAACGATCCCGACATGATTTTTAAACCGAATGGCGCGGCCGAAGCTTTACTCGAAGCGAAAAAACAGGGTAAAGTCCGGCTGATCGGTTTCACCGGACACAAAGACCCTTCCATTCACCTCAAAATGCTCTCGCACGGTTTCCCCTTCGATACCGTGCAAATGCCGCTCAATGCCTTCGACGCCACCTTCCGCAGCTTCGAGCAACACGTCCTGCCCGAAGCCCGCAAACAAAATATCGCCGTGCTCGGCATGAAAAGCCTCGGTGGCAGCGGCGAAATGGTCAAGCTAGGCGCCATCACTCCCGCAAATGCCTTGCGCTACGCCATGAGTCTTCCGGTCGCCACCACGATCTGCGGCATGGAATCGCTCGAAGTCTTAAAGCAGAACCTCGAGATTTTGCAATTCTTCACGCCGATGTCCGACAACGAACTCACAAGCTTGCGCGAACGATGCCACGCCGAAGCTGCGAACGGTCACCTCGAACTCTTCAAGACATCCACCAAGTACGACGGTAAGATCGGCCGCGAGCAGCACGGTTATCCAACCAGCGAAGAATTACCCGCCTGACTGTAACCCTGCTCTCTATTCGATTCGTCTCATCGTCATCTCCTTCTTTGTATCTTTGTCAGTGAGGCAAGTGAATGTGGATCGTCCATCTCGCGCTCAGGCGCCCGTATACGTTCGTGGTGTTCTCTGTGCTCATTTTGATCCTCGGCGCGCTCGCTGCCGTCGTAACGCCCAAAGATATTTTCCCGAACATTGACATCCCGGTCGTGAGTGTCGTCTGGACCTACGCCGGCCTCAGTCCCGACGACATGGAAAAGCGCATCGTAACCGTTTGCGAGCGTGCCATGACCACCACCGTGAATGACATCGAGCACATGCAATCGGAGTCCTACACCGGCGTTTCCGTGATCCGCGTTTTCTTCCAGCCGAAGGTCAAAGTCGAACTCGCTGTCGCACAAATTACCGCCATCGTTCAAACTATCCTGCGCGTTCTCCCGCCCGGCACCTTCCCGCCCAACATCCTCAAATACGACGCTTCCAGTGTTCCGATTCTGCAGCTTGGCTTGTCCGGAGAAGGTCTCACCGAGCAGGACCTCTACGATCTTGGCCTCAACTTCATTCGTACCCGCCTGGCCACCGTGCAAGGAGCCTCAGTCCCTCTTCCCTACGGCGGAAAATCACGCCAGATCATGGTCGATCTCGACCCCGATGCCCTCTATGCCAAGCACCTTTCGCCCGTTGACATATCGAGTGCTCTGGGTGCTCAAAATCTGATTCTGCCGGCCGGAACCGCCCGCGTGGGTAATGTCGAATATCTCGTCAAAACGAACAGCAGTCCGCCCGTCGTCTCGGCCTTGAATGACTTGCCAGTTCATGCCGCCAATGGCGCCGTTGTTTTTATGAAAGATGTCGCGCAGGTCCGCAATGGCTTTGCCGTTCAAACCAACGTCGTGCGCGAAAACGGGCGCCGCTCCTCATTCCTGAGCGTCCTTAAGAACGGTCAAGCCTCCACTCTCGACATCGTGAACGGCGTTCGAAAGGCCTTGCCCCGAGTAAAAGCCGATCTGCCGCCCAACCTGCAGATCACGCCGCTGTTCGATCAATCTGTCTTCGTCCGCTCCTCCATCAACGAAGTCTTGCGCGAGGCCGGCATCGCCGCGTTCCTTACGGCACTCATGATCTTGCTATTTCTCGGTAGCTGGCGTAGCACGCTCATCGTCTGCGTCTCCATTCCTCTCTCCATTCTGACTTCGATCTGCATACTCGCCGCCTTAGGACAGACCATCAACGTCATGACTCTCGGCGGCCTGGCACTTGCCGTCGGCATATTGGTCGACGACGCCACCGTCGAGCTCGAGAACACCCATCGCAACCTCGAAACTCCTCACCTATCGCTGGTGCACGCCATACTCGACAGCGCCAGTCAGGTCGCCGCGCCCGCTCTTGTCTCTACGCTCTCCATCTGCATCGTCTTTACGCCCGTGCTGCTTCTCACCGGCGCTGCCAAATACCTCTTCACTCCACTGGCCATGGCGGTCGTCTTCGCCATGCTGGCTTCGTATTTTCTATCGCGCACCCTGGTGCCCACCATGATGCATTACCTCCTGCCCGCCGAGGTCTCGCTCTATCAGCATGAGGAAGGACAACCGGAATCCAAAGAAGCACAGAACTGGGTCTGGCACATCCACGCCCGCTTCGACAAGAACTTCGAGAAGCTACGCCACCGCTACCGCGGCTGGCTCGATTGGAGCTTGCATCATCGCGCTATCGTGCTTGTGCTATTCGCCGTCTTCGTGGTGGGTTCTTCGCTCCTCACCCTCGCCATAGGCCGCGACTTCTTCCCCTACGTCGATTCCGGTCAAATGAAATTGCACGTCCTCCCTCCCGAAGGCACTCGCATCGAACAATCCGAGATGATTTTCGCGAACATCGAAGCCGAAATCCGCAGGCTTCTTCCGGCCGATCGCATCGACATGATTCTCGACGATATTGGTCTTCCCAACGGCGGCGTCAACCTGGCCTTCGGCAACAACGACACCATCAGCAACTCCGACGGCGACATTCAGGTATCTCTCAAACCCGGCGAACGCAAAACATTGGAGTTTACTCGACAGCTCCGTTCCGGTCTCACTCAAAAATTCCCCGAAGAGACCTTCTTCTTCACTCCCGCCAACATCACGAACCAGATTCTCGATTTCGGTTTGCCTGCGCCTATCGATCTCCAGGTGGTCGGTCGCAATCCGAAACAGAACTATGCGATTGCACAGGAACTCTTACGCAAGGTGCAGTCCATCCCCGGTGTCGTCGACGCCCATATTCATCAGCAGATCTCCTATCCGACTGTCCAGGTGAACGTCGATCGCGCCAAAGCAGAGCAGCTAGGTTTACGTCAGACCGACATCGCCAGCAGCATGTTGATCTCGCTGTCGGGCACCAGCCAGACCGCTCCTAATCAGTGGCTAAACCCGCAAAACGGCGTCAACTATCAGGTCGTTGTGCAAAGCCCCATCTACCGCGTAAACTCTTTCGATGCTCTGCGCCGCACGCCTGTAACCGCCCAGAACGGTAACAACAGTCAGTTGCTCGGCAATCTCGCCACCTTGAAGCGCGACGTTTCGACCATTGTCGTCGACCACTACAACATCCAGCCAACCTTCGATATCTACGCCGATGTCGATAAGCGTGATCTCGGTGGCGTTGCCGATCAACTTCATAAAATAATCAAAAGCACCACCAAGCTCCCAAGCGGCACGTTTCTCGAATTGAAGGGCGAAGTCACCACCATGGAGGAGTCCTTCTCGCGCCTCGAACTTGGCATCGCGTGCGCCGTCATTATCGTTTATTTGTTAATGGCAGTAAACTTTCAGAGTTGGATCGACCCGCTCATTATCTTGATGGCTCTTCCGGGCGCATTCTCCGGCATTCTATGGATGCTTTATCTCACGCGAACCACCTTTAATGTGCCTTCGCTGATGGGTTCCATCATGACCATCGGTGTCGCTACCGCTAACTCGATTCTGCTGGTAGTCTTTGCCAACGATCAACGCGCCCACGAGAAAAACGAACTCGATGCCGCTCTCTCGGCCGGCTACATCCGGCTGCGTCCCGTCTGCATGACCGCGCTTGCCATGATCCTCGGTATGTTGCCGATGGCGCTTGCCTTCGGCGAAGGCGGGGAACAAAATGCTCCGCTGGGTCGCGCCGTGATTGGTGGTCTGCTGGTTGCCACGCTGAGCACTCTATTCATCGTTCCCATCATGTATTCCTTACTGCGCAAGAAAGCGCCTATCGACTTCGACGAAAGGATCGATAAGGAGTACAAAGGGGAATGGCAGCCCTCCTGATCCATGGCGATTACTAACGAACCCCTGGCGGATGTGCCGGATAAGCCCCAGCCTGCACCCGTTGACCCTGAAGATCGCTCCCGTCAACACCAGCACAAGCATTCCCCTCTATACTGGGCGATGTTCGTTATGTTGCTGCTGGTCGCAGCCGTTCTCATCTTCTTTTTCAGCTGGCTTCCCCGCCATCGCCAGCAGCAGGAGATCAACCAGAAAGCGAAAAACGAAGCCAGCCAAGTGCCTCGCGTGCAGGTGGTCAAAATCGCGCGCGCCACTTCCCAAAGTGAATTGCTCGTCCCCGGCACCACGCAATCGTTTACTGAGGCCAACATCTATGCCCGCTCTTCCGGCTATCTCTCAAAAAGGCTTGTCGATATCGGCGATCATGTCCACGCGGGCCAATTGCTGGCCATCATCGACGCTCCCGACCTAGATAAACAGGTAGCCCAGGCCCGCTCTAGTCTTCGCCAGAGTCAGTCCGCCCTCGCTCAAGTCGAGGCCCAGCTTCATCTCGCTTCCCTCACCTGGGACCGTTATAAAGTTCTCGTCGCCAAAGGCGTCTTCTCTCGCCAGGATGGCGATAACCAGGAAGCGAACTACCGGGTCGCGGAAGCCAACGTACGTGCTGCCGAGAGCACCGTGCAAGCCAACCGCGATAGCCTCGAACGCCTGGTTGTCTTGCAGGAATATGAGCGCGTGACTGCGCCCTTCAACGGAGTTGTCACCGCCCGCAATGTGGATCTCGGCACCCTGATCACAGCGCAAGGCACAGGCGTGTCGAGTTCATCGGCGACTCTCCCCGGCACTACCCAAGCGGGTGCTGAGGCCAACAACGCCGGCTCGTCCGGCAACGTCTCCTCCTCCACCTCGCCCGCCACGGGCGGCTCGCAAGGCGGCGCGCTTTTCACCATTGCCGATACCAGCATCTTCCGCGTTCTCGTTTCTGTCCCGGAAGCCTACAGCTCGATCGTGCATGTTGGCCAGAACGCCGATCTCTCTTTCCAGGAAGTGCCCGGCGAAAACTTCGTTGGCCACGTGACTCGCACCGCCTCCTCCATTGATCAAAACACCCGCACGTTGCTTGTCGAAGTTCAGGTGCGCAATCACCGCAATCTCCTCATGTCGGGCATGTATGTGCAAGTCAATCTCATCCAGTCAAAAAACGTGGCGCCCGTCCTTGTCCCGGGCGAGGCCGTAGTGATTCGCAACGGCCAGAACCAGGTCGCGCTCGTCCAGAACAATGTCGTTCACTTCAAATCAGTCTCACTGGGCCGCGATTATGGCGACGAGTCGGAAGTTACCGGCGGCCTCAATCCCGGTGATGTAGTGGCTTTGAACGTGTCGGACGAAGTCAGCGAAGGCGCCAAAATACAAGCTGAATTTTCCCAGAACAAATCCAAAACAGCCGCCGCGCCCGCCCCCAAATCCGCTCCAAACGAAGGACAATACGGCAATCAGAATCTCACCAACCAGGGTCAGCAGAACTCCGCCGGAAAGCCCAAATCAGGCGGCACGTCTGGCAAACAACCCTCAGGTAAGCAATGAGATCTGTCCTTACTTTGCTACTGGCCGCCCAGCTCGTCTTTTCGCAGGCATTGCCGCCCACCCCAGGCAGCCAGCAGACTCCCGGCAGCCCCGGCTCCCGCCAGGATCCACTCGCGCAACAGCCGTCCGGCACGCCGCCTCCCAGCGGAACCAATGCTGCCGCGGGCCGTCCGGCTGTGTCCCAGATTCTATCCGGAGTCGAGTCGAACCAAACACTGCCCAAAGATCAACGCGCCAATATCATCCCGCGCACGGGGTTTTGGGACATCCTCAATCCCTATCGCCTGCCCACCGCCGCCGCCCTGAAACTCGGCCCTGCCGACCGTGCCCGCTCTCTGATCCGTAACGGCATCATTTATCTCTCCCTCTATGATGCCCTTGCGCTCGCGATCGAAAACAACCTGGATGTCGAAGTGGCTCGCTATGACCTTTCGCTCGCAGGTACCGAAACCCTCCGCGCCAAAGGCGGTGGCGATTTGCGCGGCATCGACTACTCGGTAGCCGAAAGCCCCACCGGTGTTGGCGGTCCGGGCAGTCCGCTCCTCAACAGCGCAGCGTCTTCCGTCACACCCAGCACACCCACTATCAACGATCTCACCTCGTTAAACGTCCTCACCGAAACCCAAACCGATCTTTCCGTGCAGGGTCCCTCCGCCTTCGCCGCCGGTCCCACCATTCCTACGCTTCAACCCACTTTCATCGGCCAGAACACCTGGTTTCAACGGTCGAACGGCGTGTTGCTCACCGGCGCTGGCGGAACCACGGGCGGCTTGCAACAGCAGCCTGAAACTCTGAACTTTGTCACGGCCAATTACGCTCTCGTGCAGGGCTTCGGCTACGGTACACAGGTCGAAGTCGATCTCAATAATGCTGCCCGAGTTCTCTATGGAAGCCAAAATCAGTACGATCCGTTTGCCACCCCCAATACCTCTGTCACGGTGAGCCAGCCGCTCCTTAGAGGCTTCGGACCGCGCGTAAACCTGCGCTACATTCGTATCGCCAACATCGGCCAGCGCATCTCACGCCTGCTCTTCTACCAACAGCTGATCAGCACCGTCTACGGAGTCGCGCGGCTCTACTACGATCTGGTCAGCTTGAATGAGAACGCTCAAGTCAAGCGCGAAACATTGGTAGCCGCTCAAAAGCTCTATGACGATGATGCTGCCCAGGTAGAGCAGGGAACTCTCGCGCCACTCGAACTGACCCGTGCTCGCTCTCTCGTCACGTCAAGTGAGCTCGACCTCATCCAAGCCGAAGGCCTCGTTCATCAGCAGGAAGTCATACTCAAAACTCAGCTCGCCCGGCGAGGCACCGCCGATCCTGTTCTGGCGAATCTGCACATCACCCCCACCGATCCCATCACCATTCCCAATCAGGACGACGTTCGCCCGCTCGATCAACTAGTGAATCAAGCGCTAGGCTTACGGCCCGATCTGATTCAAGCCTCGCTGCAAGTCGAAAGCGGTCACGTAGCACTCGAGGCATCAAAAAACGCTACGCTTCCGCAAATCGATCTCGTCGGTAACTTCCAAACACGCGGCAGCACGGAGGTCCCGTTCACCTCACTAGGAACTCCCGGCACCGGCCTGATCACAGCGCCAACGGATTTAGGCGTTGCGGGTCTGCGCACTTCGCGCATTTACCAAGCCGGCATTCAGCTGAATCTGCCTTTGAAAAACCACGTTGCACAAGCCGATGCAGCGCGCGATCTGATTCAGGTCCGCCAGGCCGAAGCCAGAACACAGCTGCTTGCCAATCAGGTCCGGGAAGAGGTAGAAAATTCCGTGATCGCGCTTCAGACTGCTCGCTCCGCCTTGAATGCCGCCAGGCAAAGCCGCGTCTATCAGGAACAGTTACTCGACGCGGAAAAAGACAAACTCGGAGTGGGCGCATCTACTAACTACTTAGTCATCCAACAGGAAAGTTATCTGGCGCAAGCGCGTTCTACCGAAGTCGCCGCGCGCAGCGTCTGGATCAAGGCCAGGGTTGCCCTCGACCGCGCCACCGGTAATCTTCTGGAACAACACGGAATCACCTATAGCGACGCGGTAAATGGCACACTGACTCGCTGAACGTTCGAACGAGTGAGCTTCGTCATGCGATCATTTTCCCTCAGCGGGCTGCGCTACCCGGCCCTGACCATCATCCTTCTCTTGTTGCTCGCTCATCCAGCCGACCTGTCGAGCTGCGGTCCCTTTGCGCCCCAGCCCATTTTTTCCAATACGCTCCGCCCGGACGGCCCCGGTTTCGGCATTCTTCAGCCCACCTACGAGCGCTATTACCTCGTCCAGGCCTATCGTGCAATGACCGGGAGAGCACTTACCCGTGTCCAAGCTGAATCGCTCGATTCTTATCAACGTATAGGTCCAGACGCGCAAGCTTCCCTGAATAGCTGGCTGGACGCCCGCAAACAACTCCCTGGCATCAGCCCTGTCACCGTGCAGCTCTACCGCTCCGGTCCCAATTATCAAATGATTCCTTCGTGTCTCGCCGCTGCGTTCGACAACGCTCGAGAGACGCTCACGCGCTACGTCCGCGAGTTCGGACCGGCCAGCCCCGAAACAAGAGACTGGTTAGCCGCACAGGATGCCGTGTTCGTCAATTGCGGAGACGCCTCAGCGCTGCCCGATGCGCCTAGATCGAACGAGACGCCCGGCGCGCGTGCGGATCGCGCCTATCAGATCGCCGCTGCTTATCTCTATTCCGCAAAGTACGAGCAAGCTCGGGCTGCTCTTGAAAACATCGCCGCTGAGAAGTCTTCGCGCTGGCATGTCATCGCACCCTACCTGATCGCCCGTGTCGATCTCCGCCAGAATCAATTCGAAGACGCCGCCGCCCAACTCCGTTCTATACTCGCCGACCCGGCCGAATCCACCATGCATGCCGCCGCGCAATCCTTGCTCGACTACGCCAACACTCGTGCCTACCCTACTGCCCGCCTCACCGTTCTCGGACACCGCCTTCTCGAAGCCAACTCCGCTACCTTTGCCCGGGATCTCGACGATTATACGTTCCTCTACGATCAACTCGAAGACGCAGCGAACGCTGAAAAGCTGCCCAAAGTCGCCGCCCAGGATGACCTCACTAACTGGATCTTCACTTTTCAAAATGGCAGCGGCGATACCTCGCTTCAACACTGGAAATCGAGCCAGTCCCAGCCGTGGCTCATCGCCGCCCTTCATCAGGCCACCGCGAAAGATGCCGCCCCCGAACTGATCGACGCTGCCAACAAGGTCCCGGAAAACTCGCCCGCTTTCCCGACCGCGCAATTCGAAAGCATACGTCTCACCATCGAATCCGGCCAAACGAAACAGGCGGCCACGCAACTCGATTCATTACTGAAGAAATCCGCTACTTTCGACCCTTCCACGGCTAACGCCTTCCGCGCCGAGCGCTTGAAAATTGCTGAATCCCTCGATGTGTTCCTGACGCATGCCCCCCGCATCAGTCAGAACGAAGACGACTCGAAGAAAACCACCATAGCCTTCGATGCCGACGCCACTCGCATCTTCAATCGAAGCCTGCCCCAATCCCTCTGGCTCGACGCGCTCCGCGACCCGAAGCTCGACCTGTCACTCCGCACCGCTCTAGAAAAAGCTCAACGGGTGCGCGCCATCCTGCTCAATACTGGCGCACCCAACTTCGACGCCATCTTCTGGCTCCTCCACCACCCCGAGTCGCAACCCTCGGTGCGTACCGGCGAATTCACGCGCTCCACTCCCAACGGTCGCATCGACAATTTCCGCGATAACTGGTGGTGCGCGCCGACATCCGCGGGCGAAGCCGAACTAACAGGCCTCCTGCCGCGTCTCTATCCGCCGGACCATCCGCCCCAGGCGGCCTTCCTGAATGCCGCCCAGAAGGATGCCGCCAACCAGGAGCAACGCCACTTGCAGGCCGCCGGAAGTGCGCCGCAATTTTTGTCGACAGCGGTCCTTCGCTGGGCCAACTCTCATCCCGGCGATCCACGAAACGCCGAAGCTCTGGCCCTGGCCGTCAAGACCTCCCGCTTCGGCTGCGCCGACAAAGATTCCGCGCCATTCATACACGCCGCCTTCAACCTCCTGCACACCCGCTACCGCCAAACCCCCTGGGCCAAACGCACCCCCTACTGGTATTAGCGGCGAGCGCTTCTTACAATTTGTGCGAACTGCCCCACTATCGCGCGCGATTCTCCGGCAAGCGAAGCAAATTCTAAGCTGCTAAACACCTTTGTATCGCGCAGGGTGAGACAGACAACATCGCGTGATGCGATGGTCCGAACGCATTCCGGCGCTACCGAAACTCCGAATCCAGCACCAACGAGCCGCAGAATTGTCAGCCAGTGAGAAGCTTCCTGCACGATGTTTGGACGAAAGCCATACTGCTCGAATATGGTAAGCGGCTTTTCAAAGGCGCGGACGCCTGCGGCCCGAGGGAAGTACACGAATGGTTCGCTGCGCAAGGCGCCTGGAGAAATGCTCTTCTGCTTCGCACGCGGATGGTTGGCGGGGAGCACGGCGACGAAAGGCTCGGAAAAGAAGGGGGAGACATTCAGGCCATCAGCGGGATCGCCGTCCCGCAGAATGCCGGCGTCCAACGTACCGTTCCCCAAACCCTCCATCACGCGACTGGTAAACGACTCGTGCAGATGCAGGCGCACGCGAGGATAGGCTTCAAGGTAAGTGCGAAAAATACCGGACAATCCCGTCAGCATTCCCGATCCCACGAAGCCAATGTGGAGAGAACCTACTTCTCCCCGGCCAACGTCGCGCATCTCCTCAATATCACGTTGAACGTTGCGTAGCGTGCGAAGAGCGCTTGGTAGAAACACTTCGCCTGCCGCGGTCAAGCTGACCGAGCGCGAGCTTCGCGTAAAAAGTTGATATCCGAGCATCTCTTCGAGCTGGCGAATCTGCTGCGACAAGGGCGGCTGGCTCAGGTGGAGCCGCGCCGCTGCACGTCCGAAGTGAAGTTCTTCCGCGACCGCCGCAAAGTACCGCAGGTGGCGCAGTTCGACACCCTCATTCATATGTAGAACATCATAATGCAGTCCAACAAGATATTGGACGTATCGTTCCGCACCAGGCAAACTGATTTCGAGGGGGCTTGAGCGCAATGCAAATAAGCGAGAAGATCGACATCCGGGCGCTACAGCCGCATGAAGACGCGCGGGCATTTCGGAAACTGAACGAGGAGTGGATCACGCACTACTTTGCGTTAGAACAGAAGGACCGCGACATTCTGGACGACCCGGAAAACACGATTCTCCGCCAGGGTGGTCACATCTTCATGGCGTACGCTGCGGGCCAGGCTGCCGGCTGCCTCGCTCTCATTCCTCTGGGTAATGGTGTCTATGAACTTTCCAAAATGGCGGTCTCGCCCGGGCTTCGCGGTCTTGGGATCGGCCGCCGATTGCTCGAACATGCCATCACAGAGGCTAAAGCGATTGGAGCCAAGTCGTTATTTCTGGGTAGTAACACCAAATTGAAGAGCGCCGTGCATCTGTACGAGTCCGTCGGGTTCCGTCATGTGCCGCCCGACAGAATCCCGCCCCTCCCGTACACGCGCGCCAATGTTTTTATGGAAATGCAGCTCTGACCCACCCGCCATAAGTTCGCGCGCAATCCTCCCTTGACAATCTCTGGGAAACGTCTCATACTCCCCATAGATCCTCATAGGAGCAGAGAAGTTGGCCAAGTCTGAACAACCCGCCCTGCTGCAGGGAACCCTCGACCTCCTCATCCTGCACGCCCTTCAGCGCGGTTCCCTGCACGGCTACGCCATCGCGCAAACAATTCACTTGTTATCCGATGAAGTTCTCAAAGTCGAAGAAGGCTCGCTCTATCCCGCCCTCTATCGCCTGGAACTCAACAACGCGATCTCCGCCCAGTGGGGACTCTCGGAAAATAATCGAAAAGCCAAATACTACTCCCTTACTAAACGAGGCAAGAAACTGGTCGCCGAACAGGAAGCGACCTGGACCCGTCTCTCAACCGCCGTCCAGCGTGTCTTGGCAAGTTAACCGTTCATGCGCCGGTTCCTTCTCAAACTCCTGCGCCGTAAGCGCCTTGCCCGAGACCTCGATACCGAGCTTGCCTTTCATCGCGAAATGTCCGCCCAGCACCAGAACGCGGTTGGCTTAGGCAATGCATCTCTCGTGAAGGAACACGCCTTCGACCTGTGGCGTTTCATTCTTATCGAGAATCTATGGCGCGACCTCCTCTATGCGATCCGCGGGCTTGCTTCGAGCCCTGCTCTGATTGTCAGCGCCTTGCTGTCGCTCGGTCTTGGAATCGGAGTAAATACCGCCATTTTCCAGCTGCTTGACGCAGTACGCCTGAAAAGTTTGCCCATACAAAATCCGCAGCAACTCGCGGAGGTGCAAATTGCAGGCGGCCATGGCGGAATGGGCATGAATCCCGGCGAATATCCTGAACTCACCTGGCCCATTTGGCAGGAACTCCGCGCCCACCAGCAAGCCTTCTCCGGCCTTTTCGCCTGGGCTGCGGACGGCATGAATGTCGGCGAGGGCGCTCAAATGCGCCGCGTGCGAGCGATCTGGGTCAGCGGCGATTTCTTCCGTGTCTTAGGCGTTCAGCCCTGGCGCGGTAGATTGATCTCGCCGCAAGACGAAGGTCCTTGTCCAGAGAATGTGGCCGTTGTTAGCTACTCGTTCTGGCAAAACGCCCTCGGCGGTGGTGCACTCGGTCGCACCTGGATCTCACGCCACGGCGACATCATCGGCGTTACACCCCCTAATTTTTTCGGCCTCTCCGTAGGTGATCCCTTCGACATCGCACTCCCTCTCTGCCAGCCGAAAGACATGCCTCGCGATTTGTTCAATCTCGCGGTCATGGGCCGCCTCCGCCCGCGCTGGACCATCGAGCGCGCCTCACAGCAATTGAAGAGCATCAGCCCTGCGATCTTCAACCTGACAGCGCCGACCGATAGCAGCCCTCAAGCCATTGCCACCTTTAAACGATTCAAACTGACTGCGATCCCGGCCGGCCACGGCGTGAGCGTGCTGCGCGAGCAATATAGCTCTTCGCTCTGGCTACTGCTTTCTATCACTGGACTTGTGCTGCTGATCGCTTGCGCCAATCTGGCGAATCTTTTACTCGCCCGCGCCAGCACCCGTGATCGTGAACTCGCCGTGCGCCTCGCCCTCGGAGCGTCTGCTCCGCGATTAGTACAGCAGTTGTTCGTTGAAGGCGGTTTACTCGCTGCCATCGGGGCAGTTCTGGGAATCAGTATCGCGCCCCTTCTTACCAGGATTCTTGTTTGGTCTCTTTCGACCGAAGGCAACGTCGTCAGCCTGCCGATCGCGATGGACTGGCGGCTCCTCCTCTTCACCGCCGCTGTTTGTGCCGTGACCTGTCTCATTTTCGGGGCCATTCCTGCCCAGCGTGCCTTGCAAACGCAGCCTGGAAATACCCTGAGAACCGCCGGCAGAGGTCTCACCGCAAACCGTCGGCGCTTCCTCATGCAACGCGTCTTGGTGATCACCCAAATTGCCGTTTCCCTCATGCTGCTCATTGGCGCGTTACTGTTCGTCCGCAGCTTTCGCAAATTGCTGACCTTTGATCCCGGCATGCGGGAAAGCAACATTACCGTTGCTTTCCTCGCCTTTGGCGATGCTCACATCGCGAGTGACCACTACCTCGAGTTCCAGCACCGGCTATTAGAAGAAGTGAAATCGATCCCGGGCGTGCTCAACGCGGCATCCACGACAAATATTCCGCTCCTCGGGTCGAGCTGGGAACATGGCGTCCGTGCCGGATCGGTCGAGAGCGTCTCTAAATTCACCTGGGTCAGTCCCGGCTATTTCGACACCATGGGCATTCGCCTGCTTGCCGGACGCAACTTCCAGGAAAGCGATTCCCGCTCCTCGCTCCGCGTCGCCGTCGTCAACCAGACCTTTGCACGTAGATTTTTTGGAGGCATCAGTCCCGTCGGCAAAACACTGCGTACTGTCATGGAACCCAAGTATCCGTCCACAGTCTACGAAATCATCGGAGTCATTCCAGACACTAAATACAATGGCCTCCGTGACGTCACGCCGCCAATGGCATTCGCACCCGCTTCGCAGTATCCTGATCCGTCGCCGTTCGAACCCTTGGTCATCCATTCGAACTTACCTTCCTCGCATCTGGTAGCCACATTGCGGCGCACGATCGCGCAAAAGCACCCGGGAATTGTGACTACCGGGGGAAACTTCCAAAGCGCCATTCGCGACGGCATGGTGCAGGAACGAATGATGGCTATGCTGTCGACCTTCTTCGGCCTGCTCGCCGCGCTGCTCGCCGTCATCGGCCTTTACGGTGTCATCTCTTACCTCGTGGCCAGCCGCCGCAACGAATTCGGCGTTCGCCTGGCGCTTGGAGCATCCCGCTCTCAAATGATCATCATGGTTCTGCGCGATGTCTGGACACTGTTAGCGGTGGGAATTCTCATCGGAGCTGCACTGTCCCTGGTCGGCGGCCGAGCCGTCAGTTCTCTGCTGTTTGGTCTTACCGCCTACGATCCGCTGACTCTCACCGCCGCCACCCTGCTGCTCATCCTCATTTCCCTCCTGGCCAGTTTCGCCCCCGCTTACCGTGCCTCGAAGACGGACCCGATGATCGCCCTCCGCTACGAGTAAGAATCCGAGCCGGAAGCGTCAGCGCCCCGATCCATAAGCCCTCATAGCGGCACGCGTCAGGGTATGTCCGCCAACGTGACGCGAGCTCGTTCAAATCCGGCCGGCTCCACATGGACTGATCCTTGAAACGGCCGGTTGATGTCTCCAATCGCGACCAGGACCGACGAGATCATCAGGGTCAACATAATTACCTGGATCAGGTGAAGTCGAAAGTAAGACGTACCGAAGAGGCAAGCTGACGAGATAATAACTATTGCGCCCAAGACGAGCACAAACCATAATATGTCCGGCAGATAGGCGTTCACCTGTAACTGCCTCAGGCGTCGGTATTCCGTCATGCGGACGAGTTCGCTAAACGTGTGGTCCAGACTTGTTTGCTCGAGGGCGGTGTGTGTCTCGGTCACGGCCAGGGACGCCCAGAGTCGCCGGACGATTGCGTGAGAGGCGGGACTGAGTTCACCACGGCTCATGGCCGGCCACTCCTTTGTGAGCATCACCTCTACATAACGAGTAGCGAGATCGAAGATTTTCCCGCGCTGCCCGGCAGGCAAGCCGCGCGACGACCGCACCACACTGACCAGGCAGTTAGCCTCCGCGTCGGCGTTTACGTCCGCGAGCTGAAAATTCGTCCAAACCGCAAAGAGCATAAAGCCAATGATTACCGCGTACGTACTGCCGAGGACGCTGACATGCCAACCGATCAGTTCATTGTGTTGGCGGCGCAATTCACCGGGCCAGACGAACCGCAGCAGGAACAGCAGCGCTACCGCCGCCCCGACCGCAGCCAACACTACCAGGAAATTTTCGAAGCTATCCAACACCGGATACCATTCCAGAACACCAGATTCGCGTGCCGCGACCTCATCAATATCCGATTGAGTTTACGACAGCACGAATGCGATCGGCGCTTGCTCGGAGACCCGCTTCTTCGGCCGCCGTCAAAGGCACTGGGATCACAGCTGCCACGCCGCATCGGTCGACGATAGCCGGCACAGAAAGGCACACGCCCGAAATACCGTGATAATCCTCGACTCGCGAGCTAACCGGCAGAACCCGACCTTCGTCGTGGAACACAGCTTCGAGAATACTGACCGCCGCTAGACCGATCGCGTAATTCGTCGCTCCTTTGCCCGCCAGAACCTGATACCCCGCGTTCTTGACGGTGTCAAAGATCTCTTGCTTCTCCTCTTCCAGAAGAGGCCTGCCATACCCTTTCACATGCCATTCATCCAGCTGAACGTTTCCGATGTTTGCGCTCGACCAGAGTGGTATTTCCGAGTCGCCGTGCTCGCCCACGATGTAGGCATGCACGCTTTGCACAGAAACACCGAAGTGCTTGGCCAGGAGAAAGCGAAACCGTGAGCTATCTAGGACCGTCCCCGACCCAAAGACACACGCGCGTTCATGGCCGGTAATGGTGATCGCAATCTCGGTCATCACATCGACCGGATTTGTCACCATCAGAATAAGAGCGTTCGGGGCGACGCCCTGAATTTTCGGAAGGAGTTGACGGCACATGGCAGCGTTGGCCGCTGCGATCTCCAGCCGCGTCTGGCCCCGGACGATGCTCACTCCAGCTGCAAACACAATCACGTCGGACCCGGCCAGTACCGCGATATCGTCCGAGCCCTCAACCGAAGCCATAGGAACAAACATCAACCCATGGTTCAAATCGAGCACTTCCGCCGCCACCCTCGCGCGCGTCGGGTCGTAAAGACTGATCTGCTTTGCCACCCCGCGAATCAAAGCGGCGTACGCAACCGTTGTTCCCACCCGACCCGCACCGACAATACCAATTTTGTTTCGGCGTTGCGCAGGCGCGTGATGATGAGATGACTTAGGAGCGTCAAAGTCGGGCACGCTAGATTTTGACATAAGCGGCAGGAAGTGGCCGCCTTTGCGCTTCCACGCTGCAGCCAACCGCCGCAGGTGCCCGAATGCTAGCATCGACTCGTATGGAGCTGGCGATCCAAATTCACGTTGAACAGTTACCGGAGGGATTGTACCTGGCAACCTCCGATGAGTTGCCGGGTCTGGTCGCGCAAGGTCGAACGGTCGCGGAAACTCTGGAAATTGCCCGCGATGTCGCACGAAAACTGATCGAAGCTGCCCGCGAACGCGAGCAAGCGCCCGTTTTACCCGAATCGCATTCGCGGCGCGAATATACAATTGTGGTCGCGGCTTAATTGGGCCGCCTTGCGGGGTTTCGTTATCGTGACGTCATTCGGAAACTGAAATCCCTCGGGTTCGAGTTTGACCGCCAGGCTGCCGGGAGCCATGAGATCTGGTACAACCCCATCTCTCACCGTTACACCACGATCCCGAACCATCCCGGTGACATGCCCGAGGGAACGCTTCGCGCCATCCTGAAACAAACAGGAGTGGAAGCGAATGAATTCCTGAACGCGTGAGCAAAGCGCGCCCTGAGGAGCATACCCCCTCAACCGTGCAACTTCGCCAGAATTGTGCAGCTTTCTGTTCGGCTAACCCGAATGAGTTGCCGGGTTGGTCGCGCAAGATCGAACGGTCGCGAAAACTTTCCAAATTGCTCGCGATGTCCCACGAAAACTGATCGAAGCTGCCCGCCAACGCGAGCACGCGGAATTTACGAAGGGCCAGCCAGCTTCTCGTTAAGAATATCGTCGACAGAGAGACCATCCAACCATCCACTCCGGTCCCTGGTGTAATCGCCTTAGCCGGACCGGTACAGTCTCATAAATCTAACCCAACCTTTTACGCCAAGTTCGCGCTGCAAAATGGAAAGAGCGTACTGCTTGAACTCCTGATCGGTCATTTCCGCAATCAGCATGGGAGCGATTCCTTCACAAGAATACAAAGTTCGCGACACTGATGCGACAACCACCCCTCAACCCTGCAACTCCTCCCGAATCTCCTCCGCCGCCTTCCGCGCTTCCACCACCGCCCCAGTAGGAAAACTAATCGCCCCCACCTTCGGGTGCCCGCCGCCCCCGTACCGCTCGCAAATCGTAGCCAAGTTGTGCCGCAGCGGCTCCCGCACCCAGGGATTCGATCCCACCGATACCTTCGTTCGAAAACTCGACGTCGAGACCGATACCGTGTACGCCGAATCCGGAAACAAATAATACGGAATGAATTTGTTGTACCCTTCGATCCCATATTCCACCAGGTCGAAATAAATCACCCCGCGACTGCAGGATCCAGTCTTTCGAATCACGTCGATATTCCCTAGATGCCTCTCCAGCAATACCTGGTATTCGTTCTGAACTTCCGGGTCCGCCAGTATCTCCGCCAGACTCTTTCGCTGCATCAGCCGGATCACCCGCTTCACCAGGTTCGGACCCTTGCTGCCCTCCACCACCAGCGTCAGCTTCATCGCCGGCGCATTCATTTCTACAGCCGACTGCGCGCTCTCATACAGCGCCCCGTCGACAATGTCCGCCCACTGCACCAGTTCTTCTAAATCCGGCGCTTCAAACCCGTAATCCCGCTCCACCACCGTCGCAATAAATTTTGTGCACGACCGGTAACTCGGATCGAGCAGCTTCCGTCCTGACGTGTCACGCTTGAAATGTTCGGCATCCGCCACGCTCAGAAACGCGCTCTGATGATGGTCGAACCACCACGTCACATTGGGATTTGTAGCGTATTTGAAATCGACGATGACGTTGTAGTCCCCGTCGAAAAGACTGTCTTCAAACAGCTGGTCGGCGCGGTGCGCAAGCCCGGTATACTCGAACTCGGCACCCCTGTAAAACTTGCTCTCGAGAAAACGGGTAATGTACGCTGCCGATGCTGCCCCGTCGAAGCAGTGATCATGGTAGAGGACTCGCACCTTCATCAGGAATGGTATTGATCTCCGAAAACCTTTTAGATTGCCTGACCATCGCGCGAAAAGCAAGCGATAAGTGATAATTAGGGAAAGTAAGCTGATTCAACCTCCCAATCGGAAGAAAACGACAAGTTCGACCTCACTCAAATCTAACGATGCTTAAAACCAAAGAAGAACGCCAGACTGACCTGAACCCACAGGAAACTTCGGAATGGCTGGAAGCGCTGGATCAAATCGTGGACGAAGCGGGGCCCGACCGGGCCGCCTATCTCCTGACCCAGCTTCTGGATCGGGCGGCCGCCTCGGGCGTTCCCGCCGCCGGGCGCATCAACACGCCCTACCTGAATACGATCCCTGTGCAGGAGGAGGTCCCCTATCCAGGCGATCGCAAACTCGAACGCAGCATTAAGAGCCTCATTCGCTGGAATGCCGCCGCCATGGTCGTGCGCGCCAATAAATACGATCCCAATATCGGCGGCCACATCTCCACCTACGCCTCGCTCGCCACCATCAGCGAAGTCGGCTTCAATCATTTCTTCCGCGGCAGCATCGATGGCCTGGCCGGCGACATGGTTTACTTCCAGGGCCACGCCTCCCCGGGCGTTTATGCGCGCGCCTTTCTCGAAGGCCGTCTTACCGAACAGCATCTTTTCAATTTCCGTCACGAACTGCGCGACCATCCCGGCCTCTCTTCCTACCCGCATCCCTGGTTGATGCCCAACTTCTGGCAGTTCCCGACTGTCTCGATGGGCCTCGGCCCCATCAATGCCATCCACCATGCGCGCTTCCTCCGCTATCTGGAAAACCGCAACCTCATTCCTAAGTCCGATCGCAAGGTGTACGCCTTCTGTGGCGATGGCGAAATGGATGAGCCCGAATCGACCGGCGCACTCCACATCGCGGCCCGCGAAAAGCTCGACAATCTCATCTTCATCGTCAACTGCAATCTACAGCGTCTCGATGGCCCAGTCCGCGGCAACAGCAGCATCGTCCAGGAACTCGAAGGCGTCTTTCGCGGCGCGGGCTGGAACGTCATCAAAGTCCTTTGGGGCGGCCAATGGGACGATCTGCTCGCTCGTGACGAAAGCGGTTCGCTTCGAAAGCGCATGGAAGAATGCGTCGACGGGGAATACCAGAATTTCAAAGCGCGCGGCGGCGCTTACGCTCGTAAAGAATTCTTCGGCAAATATCCCGAACTCCTCAAACTGGTAGAACACATGTCGGACGAGGAGATCGCCAAGCTTCCTCGCGGCGGCCACGATCCCGTCAAGATGTACAACGCCTACAAACGCGCCAACGAGAGTCAAGGGCAGCCCACCGTCATCCTCGCCAAGACGGTCAAAGGTTATGGTCTCGGCGAAGCCGGCGAAGGCAAGAACATTACCCACCAGCAGAAAAAGCTTAACGAAGACGAGTTGTTCTATCTCTCCGGCCGCTTCGGACTGAACCTGCCGAAGGAGACCATTCAATCGATCTCACTCGTCAAGCCGGCAGAAGATTCTGCGGAATTGCGCTACATGAAAGGCCGCCGTGAATCGCTCGGCGGTTATCTGCCCGCTCGTAATCCTAAAAAGATCGAATTGAAGGCCCCGCCGCTGGAAGCCTTTCACGAATCCTTACAAGGCTCTCGCGGACGCGAAGCCTCCACCACCAGCGCCTTTGTCTCCGTCTTGAAATCGCTTCTCAAAGTGCCCGAGATCGGTAAATTTGTCGTGCCGATTATCCCCGATGAAGCCCGCACCTTCGGCATGGAATCCATGTTCCGTGAGCGCGGCATCTATGCGAGCGGCGGCCAGCTCTACAAGCCCGTCGATAGCGACGTGCTGATGTATTACAAAGAATCGCAGGATGGCCAGATCCTGGAAGAGGGCATCACCGAAGCCGGCGCGATGGCTTCCTTCACCGCTGCCGGAACCGCCTACGCCAACGTCCACGTCCCCTCCATTCCGTTCTTCATTTACTACTCGATGTTCGGCTTTCAGCGCGTCGGCGATCTCATCTGGGCCTTCGGCGATTCGCGCGGTAAAGGCTTTCTCGTCGGCGGCACGGCCGGCCGCACTACTCTGCTCGGCGAAGGACTGCAGCATGACGACGGCCACAGCCAGGTGCTTTCAAGCGTCGTCCCCAACTGTCGCAGCTACGATCCGGCATTCGCCTACGAAATCGCTACTATCGTGCAGGACGGCATCCGCACCATGTACGAAAACAATGAGGATCACTTCTATTACCTCACTGTGTGCAACGAAAACTACGTGCAGCCGCCTATGCCGGATGTGCCAAATCTCGCCGAAGGCATTCTGCGTGGCATCTATCTCTATCAGCCCTCCGAAATCGGTTCGGCCCAGGTCTCGCTATTCGGCAGCGGCCCCATTCTCAACGAAGCCCTCAAAGCGCAAAAACTGCTCGCCGAAAAATACAGCATCGGCGCCCATGTTTGGAGCGTCACCAGTTACACTGAACTTCGCCGCGATGCCTTGAACATTGATCGCTGGAATCGTCTCCACCCCGCCGAAACGCCGCGGAAACCCTATATCCAGGAAGCCCTCGGCAACATCGATATGCCGATCATCGCCGCCACCGATTTCATGAAAATCGTAGCCGATCAGATCTCGCCCTGGCTGCCCGGCCGCCTCACCGCCCTCGGCACGGACGGCTTCGGCCGTAGTGAAAATCGCGAACATCTCCGTCGGCACTTCGAAGTCGATGCTGCCAGCATCGCCGCCGCAGCTCTCTCCCGCCTCGCCCAATGGGGCCGCTTCGACGCTCAAAAAGCCCAGCAAGCCATCGTCGACCTTGGCCTCAACCCGGAAGGCATCGACCCGCAAATAGCCTGATCGAAACTCTTAAGAACTCTTCTTGATCGTTACCGCCGGCACATCCGCTTCCCGGACGGCTTTGTTAAACGCTGGTACTTTATCACTCGTCAGCTGTTTCCACTTGTTCAGTTCGGCGTTGATCTCCGTCGCCAGATCTTCGTAAACCTCTTGCTCGGAAGCAGTCGGCGGCGTCTCCGAATCCTCTACATTACTGAGCAGGGCCGCCAGCTTGTTATTCAGCTTTACCGGATAATTCAGAGGATCTTCGCTAGCCCGGCTTTTCGTCTGATACAACGATTCTTCAATCGCCGTCATCTCCGTAGTCAGGCTCTTCGCGCTTTCGAGAACCGATCTTGACTTGTCCGTCTGCGGTCCAGCCGCCAGCCGCGTTTTCAAATCCTCTATCTGCTTCAGCGAATCGCGAATTTGAATTACCGCTCCGTGCGTCTGGCTCAGCTTGTCACGCATTTGCAAACCAAGCTCCAGTTGCGCCGCATACTGTTCTTCAGTCGTTTTAAGGCGAGGATCTTTGCGTACTTCAAACTTCCGCGTCTGCGTCTTGCCATCAATAGACAGCCGCACCTGATACGTGCCCGGAACCACTGCTGGTCCGCGTACGCCACCAGCCCACAAGATGATACCTGGGAAAGTCGTCGCGTCCGGATACCGCAAATCCCATTCAAATCGATTCAGCCCCTGTACTGGAGCCAGCGGCTTCTTCCCGCCCTCGTGCTGCGGTTCGTCGCTATCCTCTCCTTCGTCTTCTCCTTTCGGCTCGCTGCTTTTCGCCTCTGCTTTGCTCGAAAACTTTTTAATCAGCTTTCCGCTATCGTCCAAAAACTCGAGCGTTACCTCACTCTCCGGCTTCGTCTTGAGCCAGTAGTAGATCACCGCACCGTCCGCCGGGTTCGCGCCCGCTGCGGCATGACCATGCTGCGAGCTATGTCCAAAGGCAGCGCGATAAGTATGCTTCGGCTCGAATAAATGCACATCTTCATTCGTCAAACCCACCGTCAGCTGCGCCAGCATCTGCGTATCGTCCAAAATCCAAAATGCCCGGCCATGCGTCGCCGCCACCAGTTCATGCTCGCGCTTCTGAATCGCCAGATCGGCAATCGGAGTGACCGGCAGATTCAACTGCAGCGACTGCCACTTCTCGCCCCCATTGAACGAAACATAGATGCCGGTTTCCGTTCCCGCATACAGGAGATTCTTCCTGTTCGGATCTTCGCGAATGCAGCGCGTGAACGCGCCCGCCGGTATCCCGTCCGTGATCTGCCGCCATGTTTTGCCGTAATCGGTCGTCTTGTATAAATACGGCAAGTCATCGTCAAACTTGTACATGGTCCCCGCAATGTAGGCCACCGCCGGATCGAACGGCGACGCCTCCATCGAGTTAATCTGTATCCACTCAGGCTCGTTTTTCGGTGTCACATCGTCCCAGTGCTTGCCGCCATCGCGCGTCAGATGCACCATCCCGTCATCTGAACCCGCCCAGATCAGGCCCTTCTCGATCACCGATTCCTGCACCGTGAAAATCGTGTCGTAGTATTCAACGCTGGTATTGTCCTTGGTGATCGGGCCGCCCGACGAGACCTGTTTCGATTTGTCATTGCGCGTCAAATCGCCGCTGACCGGCTGCCATGTCTGCCCCTGATCCGCCGAAGAAAAAAGCACATTGCCGCCCGCGTATAACAGATTCGCATCATGCTCGGAAAACAGCAGCGGGAAATTCCACTGGAAACGATATTTCAGCGCAGCCGGCGTCCAGCCCATCTCGTTGTCCGGCCAGATCGTGATATTCCGTTCTTGCCCGTCGCGATGGTCGTACCGCGTAATCAGGCCATCATAGGAGCCCGCGAAAACGACGTTCGTATCTTTCGGCCACGGGGCAATCCAGCCGCTTTCCCCGCCGCCCACTGGGTACCAGTCTCGCTCGCCAATCGAATTACCCGCACTGCGCGTGGCAGTCTTGACCGTGGTGTTGTCCTGCTGCGCCCCATAAGCGTGATACGGGAAGTCATCATCGAGACTGACCCTGTAAAATTGCGCCGTTGGCTGGTTATTCTCGGAACTCCAGTTCTTGCCGGCATTGCTCGAAAACGTTGCGCCGCCGTCGTTACCTTCGATCATTCGTTGCGCATCGCCGGGAGCGATCCACAAAACGTGGTTGTCCCCATGCGGCGTGGCAATCGGATTCCATGTCTTGCCGCCATCGTCCGACCGGAAAAATCCAACGTTAGTCGCATAGACCTTGTTCGGATCTTTTGGATCCGCGAACAGCCGTCCGTAATACCAGGCGCGCTGCCGCAGCTTCCTTTCGTCGTTTACCTTGGTCCACGTTTTCCCGGCATCGTCCGAACGAAAAACACCTCCATCTTCCGCTTCGAGCAGCGCCCACACTCGATCCGGGTTGGCCGGCGATACCGTCAATCCCACATTTCCGATCACACCCTTCGGCAAGCCCGGATTCTTCGTCAACTCCGTCCAGCTATCCCCGCCGTCCGTCGATTTGAAAAGGCCGCTGCCGGCGCCGCCGCTCTCCAGATCCCACGGTTTTCGATACACCTCCCAGAAACCCGCGTATAAAACGTTCGCGTTCGTCGGATCGAAAACCAGTTCGCTCGCCCCCGCTTTCGGGCCACGCGACAATATCTTCTCCCAAGTCTTGCCGCCATCCTTCGAGCGAAAAATCCCGCGCTCGTCATTGGGCCCCCAAACGTGCCCCAGCGCCGCCACATAAACCAGGTTCGGGTCCTTAGGATTCACCCGCACCCGTGAGATCTGGCGCGTGTTTTCGAGTCCGATATGCTTCCACGTCTTCCCCGCGTCCATCGATTTGTACATGCCGTCTCCGATAGAAACGTCGCCCCGGATATCGTATTCACCGGTCCCTGCGTAAACGATGTTTGGATCGGATTCCGAGACCGCGATATCCCCAATCGACGATGTGCCCAAAGGTTGCCCATCGGAGACTGCGTCCCACGTTGCGCCGCTGTCCACCGTCTTCCAGATCCCGCCCGCCGCTGCGCCAAAATAATAGACATTCGGCTGCGAGGCGACACCGGTGACGGCCACCACTCGTCCGCCGCGGAAAGGGCCGACCTGTCTCCACTTGAGAGTCTTCAGCGCACTCACATCTTGGGCCGCAGCCAGGCTCGCCGCAAACGCCAGGCAGGCTATCAATTTCTGCGCTCTTATTTCTTTCATCGGGTTATCAGTCTAGACTAGCGAAACATGCCCAGATTTCTATCGCTGGCGGCTATCCTGCTTTGTCTGTCGCTCATCTCCCGCACTCAAACACCCGACACAGCCATTCTCCGCGGTAAAGTCGTCGATCAAAATGAGGCGGCGCTGGCAGAAGCGCAAGTCACCCTCACGAACGTCCTCACTCAAGTTCACCGAAGCGTGTCGACCGATATCTCCGGTCATTTCTGGTTCGCCGGATTGCCGGTGGCGGGCAGCTATCAGGTCCGCGCAGGGAAACAGAACTTTATCGAAGCCCAATCCCAGCCGGTCACTGTGTCGGGCGGAACCAGCACTGAAATTAAACTCCAGCTCGCCGTAGCCGGTGGCCAAACGCAAATTACCGTCAGCGGCGCAGCAGGCGAAGTGCGCACCGACGAGCCTCAGATCGCTACCCGGCTCGACGCCAGGCAGATGCAGGACACGCCTCTGCTGAATCGCCGCATCACCTATCTGCCGCTCCTAAACGCCGCCAACCGCCCCGCCATCAACCAGGGCGACGTGTTCATGAATCAAAACCTGTTCACCACCAATGGCGCAGGCCGTCGCCAAACCTCATTCGAAGTCGATGGCGCAACCGGCAACGATAGTTGGGGACGGCAAACCATCTTTACGAACATTCCCGTGGCGGCTGTGGACGAGATGTCGATTCTGGTCAATGAATTTTCGGCCGAATACGGCGGCAGCACTGGAAGCGCCGTCAACATCGTAACTAAGAGCGGAGGCAGGCAATTCCATGGCGAAGCCCTCGGATTATCGCGTCCCTCTGCCACTTCCGCTGTGCTCTCCGGCTTCAATGCCAACAACGCGGCGAGCGGCAACGACGTCTCGAGCGATACTCTGGCGCAAGGCGCCCTGTCCTTGTCCGGGCCGGTAGCTGCGCGCACTCAGTTCTTCGCTGCAGGCGAATACAGCCGCGAAGATCGCGCCTCACCGGTAACCTCGCCGCTCGCTCCCCAGAACTTCATCGGCCATTATCGCGACTGGCTCGGCTTTCTCCGCCTCGACCATCAGTTCAACGACCGCAACAATCTGTTCCTGCGGAGCAATTTCGATAGCTTCTCCGATTCGAATCCAAACGGCACCGTCGGTGGCAACAGTCTTCCCAACGTCGCTCGGGTGTTCCACCGCCGAACCTACTCCGAGCAAATCGGCGAAACTGCCACGCTCGGAACCGCCGTCATCAACAACGTTCGCCTACAGTTCCAACTCGCTTCTCCCATCACTGAATTCGACCCCGTGATTAACGGCACCCAGTACTCCGTCCCGATATCGTCCGGCGGCACCTTTACGTCGGGCACGTCCCAATCGGCACTGCTGACGAACCGGCAATACCAGGTAAACGATACGCTCTCGGTGATACATGGCCGCCACCAGCTCAAGTTTGGCGCGGACGTTCTCGTCGCTCACACCGGAGGCGACAGTAAAGAATTTGGCGGACCGATCTACCAGGGCCAACTCGTCTACAACACCTGCACCCAGAGCCCGGCGTTCTGCGAAAGCCCCGGGTATCTAGACAACATCCAAAATGTCAAAACCTACACGCAGAGCTTCGGTAACGCCAATTACCTGGTGAACGATACGCTCTGGTCCCTGTTCGCGCAGGACGATTACCACGTCCGCCCCGACCTCACACTCAATCTCGGCTTGCGCTACGAGCAGCAGACCTTCACCGATTCACGCGCTGCGTTTGCTCCGCGCGCCGGATTCGCCTACAACGTAAACGGGAATGGCAAAACGGTCCTGCGCGGCGGCTTCGGCATCTACTATTCGCAGGTAGTCGATAACTCCGAAGCCAATTACGCGCTCACCGGTCCCACCGGTGTCTTCAACTACACCGCCGCGCCCGGCCAGATCGGTTTCCCCACCAGCGTCGCGGCCGTTCCGCTAGCCGCTTTTCCCATAGGAGCCGTTCAACCCTTGCGAAGTCTCTACATCCGGCCCGGAACCCTCTTAAATCCCTACTCAGAACAGTGGACGTTCGGCCTCCAACACGAACTTGCACCGAATTGGGTTCTGAGCCTGGATTACGTGGGATCACACACCATCCGCATCAACCGCCCGCTCGACGTGGACGCGCCTTCACCCTTCATCCGAAACGCGCCTGGACAAATGCGTACGCCCCAGGCAGCAAACTGCACACGCCCTTATTGGATCTCCTGGTATCAGCAGCACAACCTGACATGCAATCCCTTACAGGCCACCAATCCGCAGCCGCCCTACAGCGTCATCCAAACAGATGTAAACGACGGCTACGCTTACTACCACGCCCTCGATGTAAATCTGAATCACCGCTTCCAACATGGCCTGTCGATGCTCGCCAGTTACACCTGGTCTCACGCCATCGACAACGTCGATCCCGATGTTCCCAGCCAAAATCCGAACGACGCCAACTTCACTGGCCGCGTCGAAAACGGCAGCGCCATCTTCGACCAGCGCCAGCGCTTTGTCCTGAGCGGCGTTTACACCGCGCCGTTTCGCATCACTCTCGGCGGCATCACCACGCTCGGCTCAGGGCTACCCTACAACGTCGTTACCGGAACCACCAACAGCGGCGATACCGGCGCCACTACCGATCGCCCTGTAATCAATGGCGTAGTGATAGGCCGCAATACCGGCCGCGGCCGCCCCATTTACGACTTCTCTCCCTTCGTAGAACGCCCCTTCACACTGGGTACGGAGCGCGTTGAACTGATCGTTCGCGCCGAAGCCTTCAACGTGCTCAATCACGCGAACTTCGCGGGCTACAGCGGCACCTATGGCAACGGCAGCGCACCCGGAACCGGCTTCGGCCAGCCGTTAGCTGGAATCACAAACCAGCTCCCCGCCAGATCGATGCAATTCTCCGCCCGCCTCACTTTTTGAGTGCCGCCCATTCCTCCATCAGCTTCGCCAGCGCCGCACGCCGGTCCGCCACCGCCGCCACCATCTGCGAGGTCGGCGTCACATCCGCTTCCTGCAATCCCTGCAACAGCGCCGTAAGTGCCCCATTGACACTAGTGAAAGTGTCCGGACCCGGTGCTGCCCCCCGACTGCCCCGAGTGGCCGGCTCACCTTCTAACGCATGAGCCTTGGCCTTCAGATCTTCAGTCCCCTGAACCGCCCGGATTTCTTCGAGCGTCGCGTTGCTCGCTGCAAGGTCATCATAAATCTGCTTCGAAAGCGTAAATTGCTCCGACAAGCCTTCCGTGGACGTACGAACGCGCGGATCCATTTTCACCATCAGGCTTTGTGTGTACGTCTGGCCGCCCGCCGTCAGCTTCACCGTGTACTTGCCCGGCATCACCCAAGGCGAATCCTCCGCCGGAGCCGTGTTTTTATACACCGCCTGCATGGGAAATTCCCGCCCCTTGCCGGCCGGCAAAGGCGTGTAGTGCATGTCCCACAGAAACCGGTGCAAACCAGGCTGGTTCGAAAGCGTCTGCGGAGGCCGCACCCAGTATTTTGGAATCGCCAGATGCGGATCGATCTCCCGCACCGGATCGCTGCTCGCATACTTCCTCACCAGCTGATTCGAACTGTCGAAAATCTCGAGCGTCACATCGCCGCTCGCCCCGCTTCCGATCAGGTAATCGATAATTGCCCCGTCCGGTGGATTCTTACCCGCCGGCACATCGGGCGGCAGCGGCGTATCCGTATTCATATCCCAACGGACGCGTATTGCGGTCTGCGGCGCAAACAGGTGAGCCTCCGCATTCACAACCGGCGTCGCGACTTCTCGCAGCGGCTCGATGTCATCGAGTATCCAAAAACCACGCCCATGCGTGGCAGCGATCAAATCGTCGTCTTTCACCAGCAGATCGCGGATCGAGGTGGCCGGCATGTTCACGCGCAGCGATTGCCAGTGGTCGCCATCGTCGAACGAAACGTACACCTCACGCTCGCTGCCCGCGAATAACAGTCCTTTTCGTTTTGGATCTTCACGCACCACGTTGATAGCCGCCCCGTTCGGGAGTCCTTGCACAATCTCCGTCCAGGTCGCGCCGCCGTCATGCGTTCTAAAGATATGCGGACGCAAATCATTCAGCCGAAACGCATTCACCGCAACATACGCCGTGTTCCCGTCGAAATGCCCGGCATCGATGATCGACGCTTTTGCCCACGCAGTCATCGCTGGCGGCGTCGCGTTCTTCCAATTCGTTCCGCCATCCACCGTCACCTGCACCAAACCGTCATCGGTGCCTGCCCATATTCTCTTGCTATCGAGAGGCGACGGAGCCACTGCATAAATCACTCCGCGCTGCGACGGTTTCGCACCGGGAGTCTCACTATACTTGCCCACGCTAGCCGGCACTTGCCAGGTTTTGCGGGTCAAGTCCGGACTGATCTGCTCCCAGCTCTCCCCGCCATTGTGTGTCTTCCAAAGCGTATTCGCCGCGAAATAAAGCGTGTGCGGATCGACCGGCGAAAAAACCAGCGGCGCGGTACGTACCGTCCGGTAACCCGCTGCGCGTACCGGCTTCGGCCCCACATTCTGCACCTGCCCTGTGCGCCGGTCATAGCGCGTCACCTTGCCGCCATAAACAAGATTCGCGTCCAATGGGTCGGGCACAGCGTTGCCATACTCTTCGACACCCACCGGATGCCAGTCCCGAAACGTGATCTGTCCGTCCACGCCGCGGGTCAACACACAAGCCGATCCGCTCTCCTGCTGCCCGCTGCAAACCCGATAGGGAAAATCGTTGTCTGCCGCCACGTGATACATCTGCGCCGTCGGCTGGTTGTACCAGTCCGTCCAGGTCTCGCCGTCATTCACCGTGACGATGGCGCCCTGATCGCTCACCAGCAAAATAATTTCCGGATGATTCGGATTGATCCAGATGCCTTGATAATCGTCGCCGCCCGGAGCTCCGCGAATCCCTGTCCATGTCTTGCCGCCATCGCACGATTTCCACGTCACCACACTGGCGCTGTACACAATGTCCGGATTTTTCGGATCCACCACCGGGACAGGCAAATCGCCCCCGCCGATACGCGCCGCCGGCCGTGCGTCGTCCGTGATCTTCGACCAGCTGTCACCGGCATCGTCGGAGCGATAAAACCCGAGTCCACCAGAAGTCGCGATGGCCGCAAAAACGCGCGAAGGCTTGCTGGGTGCAATAGCGAGGTTCGCTTGTACAACACCTTCGGCCGGCAACCCTTTGGTCAGCGGCTGCCAGTGCGCTCCGCCGTCGGTCGATTTATAGATGCCTCCATCGGCGCCGCTCCACGCCGCGTTTTCCCACGGAC
This sequence comes from Bryobacteraceae bacterium, assembly GCA_965277435.1. Lineage (GTDB taxonomy): Bacteria > Acidobacteriota > Terriglobia > Bryobacterales > Bryobacteraceae > Bog-105. The sequence goes on from OZ255821.1 coordinate 3,015,751, forward strand.
CCTGGCGCGCCTCCCAAAAAGACGCATACACGATCTCCGGGTTAGCCGGATCGATCTTGACGTCGTTCGCCCCCGTGTTCTCGTTCTTATACAAAACTTTGTCGAATGTTTTTCCGCCGTCCCTCGAGCGGAACAAGCCGCGCTCCGCATTCGGCCCGTAAGGATGCCCCAGCACCGCCACAAACAAGCGATTCGGATCGCGCGGATCAACTGCAATCTGCGGAATCTGCTGCCCCTCGCGCAACCCGAGATGCATCCAGCTTTTCCCGCCATTCACGGACTTATAGATGCCATCGCCAGTCGAAAGATCGGGGCGCTGCAAGCCTTCTCCACTCCCGACATAAATCACATTCGGATCGGAAGGAGCAACAGCAATCGCCCCCACCGAGCCCGTGTCTTCGTGATCGAATATCGGGTTCCAGGTATGCCCGGCATCATTCGTCTTAAACACTCCACCGTTCACCTGGGCGATGTAAAACACATTGGGCAGGTTCGGAACACCCGCCAGCGCGCGCGTGCGCCCACCCCGGAATGGACCGATATCGCGCCACCGCAATTCGCTGAGGAGTTTGGGATTGTACGTTTGCGCCCCCAAAACGGCCGCGCTCGCGGCGATGAAAATCAAAAGTCGTTTTACGTTCATGACAGTTCAATGGTCGACAAATTTGCCTGTCGCAGACGCTGGTTGAGAGACGCGAGTTGCCCCGATTTGAGATTGCTCCATTCAGCCAGCCGTGCCTTAGCTGCCTGGCTCGCCTGATGATAAAGATCGATTGCTTGCGAAGGCGGCAGCCGGTCGCCACCCTCCACCACGTTCAAAGCGGAAGACAATCCCGCGTTCGCCGCCGCCATTCCCATCGGAGCCTCCGGTGAACCAGGCTCTCCAGCGAGAAGTTTCTTGATGGCGTTCTCCAGTTTGGAGACATCCGGCGCTAGTTCCGAATCCTGCCCGGCGCTAAGTTCGGCAAGCTTCTTCTGCACCGAGGCAATCTCGGTCACTGCTTCGTGACTCCGTCGGCTCTCCGCAAATATTTGCTGAGCCAGACGCCACTGCGCCTCGAGCACCGCGCCTGTCACTCTGGCTCGCGGATCCATGGCAATCTTTAGTGGCTGCACAAAGGTTTTTCCATCCGCCGTAAGCCGCACTTGATAATCCCCGGGCACAGCGCGCGGGCCGCGCGGAGCCAGCAGCGAAGCGGGATCGTCATCCTCGCCAGCTGATTCACCCGAGTTCCCCCACCGCAGATCCCACACAAAGCGGTGCATCCCCGCTGAACTTTGCAACGGCTCCGGCTGCTTGAGCCATTCCGCGGCAATCGGCAGCGGCGGATACTTCAGTTCCTCGTTCCTGCCGCTCGAGAAGTGCCGCACCACACGCTGCTGCCCGTCTAAAACATCCAGCTCGACTTTCCCTGCCTCTTGCGCCAGATAGTAATCGATCATCGCGCCATCGGGAGGATTTTTGGCCGTGGGCTCTTCCGGCGGCAGCGGCGTTCCAGGAAAACTGTCGTTGTCAATCCGCACAGCGGTAGCCGGACGATACAGCCGCGCGCTTTTCGTATCGCTGCCGCGTTCGATCTGCCGCAGTGCCGTGATATCGTCCAAAATCCAAAACGAACGCCCATGCGTCCCAATCACCAGATCATCTCCATGAATCACCAGATCCCGAACCGAGCCGGCCGGCAGATTCAGCTGCAACGGCTGCCACTCGTCGCCATTATTAAACGAAACAAACACGCCCGATTCTGTACCGGCAAACAGCAGCCCTTTTCGCTTTGGGTCTTCGCGAATGGCCCGCAGAAACGACGGCGCGCCGATCCCGTTCTGAACCGGTTCCCAAGTCTTCCCGTAATCCGTCGTCCGAAAAACATAAGGCCGGTAGTCATCCATGCGATGACGATCCACCGCGGCGTAGGCCACGGCGGGATCGAAATGCGATGCCTCGATCATCGTGATTTTGCTCCAAGCCGCCAGCCCCTTCGGAGTCACGTCCTTCCAGGTCTTCCCTCCGTCAACAGTCAGATGAATCAAACCGGTGTCACTGCCTGCCCAAATCTCGCTGCCCCGAAGTAGCGATGGCGCAATGGTGAACACCACACCATACCCGCGCTGCGTTGAGTTCTCAACAGTGGCTGGCCCCGCTGGTTTGTCGCCAACGCGCGCCGTGCTCCCAGTAAGGTCCGGGCTGATCTTGCTCCAGTGCAAGCCGCCATCCAGCGTCTTCATCACATACTGCGTTCCCAGATAAAGCGTCTTGTGATCGAACGGTGAGAACAGCAGCACCGGTGTCCAGGTGGCGCGATACTTCCGGCCCGCGATTTCCGTTCCAAAACTAAGCGCAGGCCAGGGCGATACGTTCTGGCTCAGCGCAGTCTGCCGGTTGAATCGAAGCACTTCCCCATAACTCCCGCTTTCGAAAATGATATTCGGATCTTTGGGATCGGGCGCGAGATAACCGCTTTCACTGCCCCCCGCGGGGAACCAGTCGCGCGGCGTAATCTGCCCGTGATCCGTTCGGCTGTAGACCGCCGCACTGCCGCTGTCCTGCTGCGCCCCATAGACGATATAGGGGAACTGATCGTCCGTAATCACGTGATAAAATTGGGCGGTCGGCTGGTTGTACCAGGAGCTCCAGGTTTGCCCGCGATCCAGGCTGATCGTTGCGCCCTGATCGGTGCCGAGAATCATATGAGCCGAATTTTTCGGATCAACCCACAGCTGGTGGTAATCGTCGCCGCCCGGAGCGCCACGCACGATCGTGATCGTCTTACCGGCGTCTTCCGATCGGTACAGCGCCACATTCGGTACATAAAAAACGTCCGCATTACGCGGATCGATTGTGATGCTGTTGAAGTACCACGCGCGGCTTGTCAAGCGCGGATCTGAATTCGCCAGAGTCCACGTCTCACCCCCATCGTCCGAGCGATACAAACCCGATTTCTTCGCCCCGATCTTATTGACTTCGACCAGAGCGTAAACGCGTCGGCCATCGGGCGACACCGTGACCCCCACGCGGCCCCACTCGCCGTCCGGTAATCCATTGCCCGTAAGCTGCGACCACGATTTGCCCGCGTTAGTCGAGCGATACAATCCGCTGCCCGGACCGGGAAGCGGAGCATACGTGCTCCACGGTGGCCGCCGCGCCTGCCACAAGCCCGCAAACAGAATCTTCGGTTTGCCCGTCGCGATCGCCAGGTCCGAAACACCCACGTCCGGTCCTTTGCTCAAAACCCGCTCCCAAGTCTCGCCGCCATTCAACGATCGATACACGCCCCGCTCGTCATTCGGTCCGTAGGCATGCCCGAGCACGCCTGCGTAAACGATCTCCGGATTCTCGGGGTCAATCACGATTCTGCTGATCTGCTTCGAATCGCGCAGCCCCACATTCTTCCAAGTCTTACCCGCATCTGTCGACTTGTACACGCCATCGCCCGACGAAAGATCAGAACGAATGTCCGACTCGCCCGTGCCGGCGAAGATGATATTCGGATCGGAAACCGATATGTCGAGTGCCCCAATCGACGCCACCGGCTGCCCGTCAAATAAAGGCTTCCAGACCGTGCCGGCGTCGCCGGTGCTCCACACGCCGCCGCCCACCGCACCGAAGTAAAAATGAGTGGCGTCGCCCGGAATGCCGGCCACAGCGACAACCCGGCCCGCGCGAAACGGCCCGATCATGCGCCATGCGAGACCATTGAACAAATCCGGCGAAACCGCCTGCGCCAAAAGCGCCGGCACCGTTGCACAAAGCACCACCAACCTTGTCAAGACCATGCTATTTGCTTGTAGGAGCAAACTCGCTCACGATTTGCTCCACGTACGCTGCCTCGTCGCCAATCGCTTTAGTCACTACGACCAGTTGTTCGCTCGCCTCCGGAAAACGGCTCTGTTCGAGCGCTTCCCGCACTCCCGGCACTGTCTTCGCGCCATAGCCGGTATAAGTCCCCGGCGCATAAAGCAGATGCTTCACCCACGGCCGTCGCGGCAATCCCGCGTCGCTCGTCAATTTGCGCTCGGCCAGCGCTAGTTCCCCGTTGAGTCTCTGCCGCTTCTCCGGCGAGAGCGCCACCAGCTCAGCTTCCGCCTGCTCGAAGTTGCCGGATGCTTTCTCCAGAGCGGCAATCGCGTTGTCGAACCCGGAAAAATCCATCGCTGGTGGAGCGCTCAAAGCCCCTGGCGCATGCACCGGATTTTGCGGATCGTTCATCAACGTATACAGGCCCTGGTCGATTTTGCGTTTGCGGGTTTCGGCCTCTTCCTGCAAAGACTTCACCAGCGCCTTCAACTCGGCATCGTAACCTTTGATCGTCGCCGTGAGCAACTTGAAATCATACGGCAACACCTCCGCATCCGCCGCGCGCATCACCAGCGTGCCCGCCGTTTGCGCCAGTGCCCGGCCATACGCTTCCGTCTTGTCTCCAAAATGTTCTTCGAACCACGGCGTATCGTACGCCGAATGGTACGTCCCGCTGCGGTCTTCCCCACCGAAACCCAGATTGAGCGACGCGATCCCCAAGTGATCCAGAAACGCGCCGAAATCCGACCCGCTACCGATCGCCTCAATCGGCAGCGTTTTCTGCGCCGCCGCGTTGTTGCCTGTTGCCGGCCGCCGTCCACCACCGCGTCTCCCTCCCTGCAGCAGCAGCGCCGATTGCTGGCGCTTCCACACCGACCCATTTGTCTCCGGGTCGGTAATGTCCTTGGCCACTTCATTCACTAACTGCTCTAGCGAATGCGATCCGCCCGCCCCAAAAAATCCGCGGCCCGTCTCATCCGTGTTCACGTAAAGTGCCGCATGCTTACTCAACTCGTCCGCGTGCGTCTCCGCCCACTCTGTAGAACCAATCAGGCCCGGCTCTTCGCCGTCCCACGCTGTGTAAATCAAAGTCCGTTTCGGGCGCCATCCTTGTTTCGCCAATTCCCCAAACGCGCGCGCCTCTTCCAGCAACGCCGACTGGCCCGAAATCGGATCGTTCGCGCCATTTACCCAGCCGTCGTAATGGTTTCCCCGCACAATCCAAACGTCTGGCTCCTCCGATCCACGCATCGTGGCAATCACGTCTAACACCGGCTTCTGGTCCCAGTTAAATTCCAGCTTGAGGTGAACCTTGGCCGGGCCAGGTCCGAAATGATAAGTGAACGGCAATCCGCCGCGCCACGTCGCAGGCACCACGCGCCCATCGAGCGCCCTCAATAGCGGCTCTGCGTCCGCATAGCTAATCGGCAGCACCGGAATCTTCATCAGCGTCTTCGCCTCAGCGATGTTCAGCCGCTTCGCCCCCGGAACCGAGCCAGTGCCCGGTGTCAACGGGTCTCCGGAATACAGCGTCATATCCGCCACGCTGCCCCGCTGCACGCCATCCGGCGGCCGCATCGGCCCTTTGGGTAGAACGTCGCCCTGCGTGTAACCGTCATCCGCCGGGTCCGAATAGATGATGCAGCCCACTGCGCCATGCTCGTAAGCCAGCTTCGGTTTCAAGCCGCGCCACCCTCCGCCGTAGCGCGCTATCGCAACCGCGCCCTTCACCGAAATGCCATTCCGCTCCAATTCCTCGTAGTCGGCCGGCATGCCATAGTTCACATAAAGCAGCGGAGCCGTAATATCGCCATCCGCCGAGTAAATGTTGTACCCGGGAAGCTGCGTGCTCTTTTCCTGCGTATAGGGATCGCCCGGAAGCGGCGGTTCGTCCAGTTTAGCTTTGAACATCGTGGGTTCGACAAGCTCGACAACCCGCGTCTTCGGCGTTGGATACAGCACGTCAAACTGTTCTATGTGAGCGTCCCAACCCCATTCCTTATAGCGAGCCACCAGCCACTCCGCGTTCTTTCTCTGCGCCTCCGAGCCGACATTGTGCGGATGCCCGGCAAGTTGCACCATGTTGGCGTGAATGCGCTGCGGATCTGGCATCTTTCGAAACTTCTGCTCCCAGTCCTGTTCCGTCTTCGAATTGGCTACAGAGAAGCCGGTCAGAGAGTCTGCGGGATGCCCCGTCAACCCGGCTGCCAAAGAAATCAAAATTATTGGTGCAATGTAGGTGCGCAAAAGATCCCTCCAGGATGTCGTGACTGCCGATAGCCCGCTAACAGGGAGGCGCTTTTTAAGAGCAGTATTGTCCATACTAATGCACTCGCGATGTCCCGCACGCGAGAATATAGAAACCTGCAACGCCTTCTCCAATTACTGCTTCTCGCCCTGCTCGCCTCACCCCTCGCAACTGCGCAGGCGAATTACGAGATCCAGGTCTACGGTTCCGATACCGTGCCGCCCGGCCGCACCATGGTCGAACTGCACAGCAACCTGACTGTCGAAGGATTCAAAACTACCGTCGCCGGAGTCATTCCTGATGAACACCAGGTGCATGAAACAGTCGAGATAACGCAGGGCTGGAACACCTGGTTCGAGACCGGCTTCTACATCTTCACCAGCGCCGGACCGGGACAAGGCTATAAATGGGTGGGTGATCATATTCGGCCCCGCGTGCGCGTGCCCGATAGCTGGCGTTGGCCGGTGGGCGTGAGCATTTCGACAGAGATCGGTTATCAACGCCCTATCTTTTCCACCGATACCTGGACGTGGGAGATCCGCCCCATTATCGACAAGCAGCTCGGGCGTTTTTACCTTGCTTTCAACCCCGCTCTCGAACGTTCGTTTCACGGCACGAGCGTGCATGAAGGCGTTGGCTTCTCACCCAATTTCAAGCTCGGCTACAACTTCACTCGAAAGTTAAGCGGTGGGTTTGAATACTATGGGTCCGATGGGTCGGTTACCGGCTTCAATCCGTTCTACGAGCAGCAGCAGCAATTTTTTCCTTCGATCGACTACGACTTCGGTCCCAACTGGGAGTTCAATTTTGGAGTAGGTGTCGGCATCACGCACACGACCGAACATCTCATCGTCAAAATGATCATCGGCCGGCGCTTCCGCTTCATCACTCCCCGCCTGCCTCGCACTATCCGCAATGCGCTCACCCAGCCCGCACATCCCGGCAACGAGATAGACCCATCTTGATATGAAGTGCCCGCGTCGCCTCCCGCTCCTCTACCTCGCCATCGGTTTCACTCTCGCTCTCGGTCAGGAAAAGCCGCATGCCAACCTGCCGCCGCCCTCGCCAGGCTTCCCAGCTATCCGCTATCCGGCCGACAATCCCTACTCGCCCGAACGCACCAGCCTGGGTAAGATGCTCTTTTTCGATGGCCGGCTCTCTTCCAATGGCGCTGTATCCTGCGCCTTCTGTCACAAGCCGAGTCACGGCTTTTCAGACGATAAGCCTTTGTCATTCGGCGTTGACGGCCAGCCCACCGGACGCCACACGCCCACACTCATCAATCGTGTCTGGGGCAAAAGCGAATTTTGGGATGGGCGCGCGCCAACACTCGAATCCCAAGTCGTCATTCCCATCACCAACCCGCACGAAATGGGCGAAACCACCGATCAGCTTGTTCAGAAACTGCAGGCGATCGAAGGCTATGCCCCGCTATTTGCCGCCGCGTTTGGAGACGCCACAATCAACTTTGATCGGATTACCAAAGCCCTGGCCGCCTATGAGCGCACCATCGTCTCCGGTGATGCGGCTTACGATCGTTTCATAGCGGGCGATAAATCAGCACTCACCAAAGAACAGAAATCCGGGCTCGAATTTTTCAATGGCAAAGGCGAGTGCGCCGAATGCCACAAGCCTCCCTTCTTTACCGACGAAAGCTTCGCCAATCTCGGCGTAGGAGCCGCCAATCCGGTGCCCGATCCCGGCCGTGCCGTCGTCACGAAGAAAAAGCGCGATCTCGGGAAATTCAAAGTCCCCACTCTGCGCGATCTCGCTCGCCGCGGGCCCTACATGCACGACGGAAGCCTCAAAACTCTCGGCGATGTTCTCGATTTTTACGCGAAAGGCGGCATCCCCAATCCGCACGTCGACACACGTCTTTTGCAGTTCTACCTGGATGCCGAAACCAAGAGTGATCTACTCGCGTTCTTAGACGCACTGAACGGCCATCTGCCGGTCGACACTCAGCCGCCCGCTAAACCGCCCGAGTGAAGCCGAGCCGCTTCACTGTCTTGCAGCGCAAGAAAATCGAACAGCCGGCGCAGTAAATCGCGCGCTTGCATCTCTGAAATACTGGCCGGATCGTAGGCCAACTCCAGCACCAGCCCCTGCAGCATGATTTGCAAAGCGATACGCTTCATCTCGCGTTCCTCGGCCGTTGGCCCCAGGTCTTCGGCACACAATCCAACCTTTTCGCCCCACTGCATCTTGGCCCGGACACTGCGATACGCCGCTGCCAACTTCGCTCTCCGCCCCGGATGCCGCAACGCATATAGCTTGAACTCGAGAATGAGAATGGCCCACCTGCGGTCCGACAGTTTCCCGATGTAATAATCGCGCAAAGTCTTCATCCGCTCACGTTCGGTCGCGCATTCTGCAATGGCTGCTCGAACCACCTCCAGTGCCTGCAAAGACTGATCTTCCACCAGGGCGAAAAATAGATCCTCTTTGGAAGCAAAATGAGCATAAAACGCTCCCCTCGTATAACCCGCTTCCGTTGCTATATCGTCGATCCGCGCTGCTTCAAAGCCATCGCGGGCGAATATCCGGTAAGCCGCTTTCAACAGGCGTCGTTGAGTCAATTCCGTTTTTTGCTGGTGTTTATTAAGGACGGATGGCATCGGCCTATGAAAATTATATACACGGACGTATGCAATATGGTACACGTATGTATATATTCTTTTGAAAATGATTCCTGAGTCGTGCGCGGCCTCAAAACCACGAGCTTTCGGGCGCAGCCTTCGCCTCGCGGCCCTGCTAATCTTTGCCGTGGCCTATGCAAATTCGCAAGCGGTCTCTCCCGGTGCAGTTCCGGCCGGTGGCTCGGCGCGGGCAGTGCAATTGCCCGCTTCCGGCCGCAACGGGCCATCCGGGTCGGTCACCTCCCAGCAGTCCGCGTCCCCAGGCAGCGGTGTCGCCACGCTCGATAGCTCAATCCAGGTCTCCGGCGACTACAGCGGCAGTGTCGCCTCCGCATTAGCTGGCAGCGGGCCCATCACTCTTACCCTCTCTGATGCCCTGAAATTCGGTTTACAAACAAACTTGGGAAGCATCTCCGCCAATAACAGCGCGCGCGCTACACGGGCCGAACGCATCCAGGCGCTCAGTGCGCTCCTCCCGAACATTGCCGTCAACGCCTCGGAAACCGTAACGCAAGTCAATCTAGCCGCCTATGGTTTCCAATTCAACTTGCCGCCCGGCCTCAATTTCGCGATTCCCACCGTCGTCGGTCCCTTCAGCTATTCCCAGCTGCAAGGCACGCTCAGTCAATCGATTTACGATCCCGTCCAGAGGCGCAACTGGAAGGCCGCTAAAGAAACGGAACGGGCGTCCATCCTCTCCGCCAAAGATACGCGCGAACTGGTCGTCTTCGCGGTCGGCGGCACCTATCTGCAAACCATCACGGCCACTGCCCGCGTCACCTCGCAACGCGCCCAGGTCGACAATGCCCGCGCCGTCTACAACCAGGCCGTCACGCGCAAAGCCGCCGGCACGAATTCCAAAATAGATGTCATGCGTTCTCTGGTCGAATTGCAAACGCAGGAACAGCGTCTGAGTTCGCTCGAGGCCGATCTTCGCAAGCAGAAAATCACTCTCGCCCGCGTGATCGGGCTCCCCCAGGACCGTGAGCTTCGCCTGGCCGAACCGCTCAGTTTTTCCGAAATCGCTGTCCCGGAAGCAGACGCCGCGATTCGCCGCGCCCTGCAGCGCCGCGCTGATCTGCAGTCATCCGAAGCGCAGGTCAAAGCGGCCGAGCAGGCACTCTCTGCCGCTCACGCCGAGCGCCTGCCATCCCTCGCGATTAATGGAGACTATGGCGTCATTGGCCCCAATCCCGCCAACAATCACGGCGTCTTCGCTGTCACCGGATCGGTCAACATGCCCGTCTGGCAAGGCGGCCGCGTGCGAGGCGATATTCAACAAGCCGAATCCACTCTCGATCAGCGCCGCGCCGAACTGGCGGATCAGCGGGCCCGCGTCGAACAGGACGTCCGCAATGCCATCATCGAACTTCAGACCGCCTCCGGCCAGGTCCATCTGGCCGACACCAATCGCGGCTACGCCAACGAAACACTATCCGAATCGCGCGATCGTTTTGCCGCCGGCGTCGCGACCACGGTTGAAGTAGTACAGGCTCAGGAGCAGGTCGCGAGCGCGGAGAATGACTATATCTCCAGTCTCTTCTCCTTCGATCTTTCCCGCCTTAGTCTCGCTCGCGCTACTGGAGACGCGGAAACCGGCCTGCCGGATTTGCTGAAAGGGAACCATCCATGACCACCGAGGAAAAATCACAAGAAACCATTGCGCCAGCGGAACCGGCGCCTGCGCCGGCCACGCCGCAGCCTGTGCCTCCAGCCACGCCCCCTGCTGCACCGCGCGGACGCCGCAGAGCTTTCCTGATCTTCTTCATCGTCCTGATCGTTGCCGCCGCTGCCGGCTTGCTCTTCTGGCTACACGCGCGCCAGTTCGAATCCACTGACGATGCGGAGGTCGATGCTCATCTCAACCCGGTCAGTGCCCGCATCGATGGCACCATCACCAAGGTCTATGTGGACGACAACCAGATCGTCAAAACCGGCGATTCGCTCGTCGATCTCGATCCGCGCGATTACCAGGTGACGCTCGACCAGGCCCTCGCACAACTTACCCAAGCCGAGAGTATGGTCTTTGCGCAGCAGCCAAACATTCCGATTACGCAGGTGGCAAACACCACTAACATCTCGACTGGGCAAGCCGACGTCGCCAGCTCCGAAGCCGCTCTCGCCGCCGCCCAACGCGACCGCGAGTCGTCCGCCGCCAAACTCGCCGAATCTGAAGCCAACAGTGCGCGCGCTCAGGCCGATCTCGCCCGCTATAAAATCCTCATCGGCAAAGAAGAAGTTTCGCAACAGGAATTCGATCAGACTTCTGCTACGGCCAAGGCCCAAGCCGCTACTGTCGCGGCCAACCTTGCCTCGCTGCAATCTGCTGATCACCTGGTGGACCAGCGCCGCGCGCAACTCCAGCAATCGCAAGACAGGCTGTCCCAATCTCAAACGAACGGCCCGCGCCAGATCGCCATCCAGCGCGCCACCGTTCGCTCCAATCAAGCCAGCGCCAAAAGCGCTAACGCTCAGGTCGAACAGGCGCGTCTTCGACTGAGTTACTGCAAAATCGTTGCGCCGGTCGATGGCATCCTAATGCGCCGTTCCGCCGAAGTCGGCTCACACGTTACCGCTGGGCAGCAGTTGTTCCAAATCGCTCAGATCAATGACATCTGGGTCACGGCCAATTTTAAAGAGACGCAGCTCCGCAACGTGCGTCCGGGCCAAACCGCCACCATCCAAGTCGACGCCCTCAAAAGAACTTTCGAAGGCTACATAGAAAACATCGGCGGATCCACCGGCGCGGTCGCCAGCGTTCTGCCGCCTGAAAACGCCACTGGCAATTTCGTCAAAGTGGTCCAGCGGATCCCTGTCCGCATGCGTTTTAAACCGAATCAGGATGGCCTCGACCGCCTGCGCCCCGGCATGTCCGTTGAACCCGACGTTCGCATCGGAAACTAACCCGTGCCTGCTCCTCCCTCCACCGTCAGCCACGCGAATTGGCGTCCGGCGTACAACCCGTGGATTGTCGCCATGACCGTTACGCTCGCCACTTTCATGGAAGTGCTCGATTCCTCCATTGCTAATGTCGCCCTGCCGCACATTGCCGGTTCGCTGGGCGCAAGCTACGAAGAGTCCACCTGGGTTCTCACCAGTTACCTGGTCTCAAGTGCTATCGTGTTGCCCATCTCAGGTTGGCTCTCTACCCTCATCGGCCGCAAGCGTTTTTACATGCTCTGCGTGGCGCTGTTTACCGGCTGTTCGTTTCTCTGCGGCATCGCCAATAGCCTGCCGTTGCTGATCGTGGCGCGCGTGTTGCAAGGTGCAGGCGGAGGCGGTCTGCAGCCTTCCGAACAAGCTATCCTCGCCGACAGCTTTCCTCCCGAAAAGCGCGGCATGGCCTTCGCCATGTATGGCATGGCGGTCGTCGTGGCCCCCGCTATCGGTCCTACTCTCGGAGGCTGGATTACCGATAACTACAACTGGCATTGGATTTTCTTCATCAACCTGCCAATCGGACTTCTCTCCTTGTTTCTAACCCAGCGCCTGGTCGAAGATCCACCCTGGCTTGCCCAGGAAAAACGTGCCGGCATCAAAATCGACTACATCGGTCTCGCGCTAATCGTCACCGGCATTGCCTTCTTCCAAATCGTTCTCGATAAAGGACAGGAGAAGGACTGGTTCTCGTCCAGCCTGATCGTCAGCATGTCCTGTATCGCTGTTCCATTGCTCATCGCATTTTTCCTATGGGAGTGGTTTCACGATAATCCCATTGTCGACGTGCGTCTGCTGAAGAACCGTAACTTCGGAACTGCCGTTTTCTTCTCCTTCGTCCTGGGCATCGTGCTGTTCGGATCTACCGTTTTGATTCCCGAATTTCTGCAAAGCAGTCTTGGCTATACGGCCGAGCGAGCTGGTCTGGCGCTCTCGCCGGGCGGTCTTGTCTTGATGTTTATGATGCCCATAGCCGGGCGTCTCACCGCAACCAAAATCGATCCGCGCTTACTGGTAGCTACTGGTTTTCTCGGGACATCCCTCACCCTCTATCACATGACCGTGATCTATCTGCAAATCGATTTCCACAGCATCGTTCTGCTTCGCATGATCCAAGTCATCTTCCTGCCGCTGATCTTTGTTCCTATCAGCACGCTGAACTACATCGGTGTTCCGCGTGAGAAAAATAATCAGGTTTCCGGAATGTCTAATTTTGCCCGGAATATCGGCGGCGCTATGGGCACATCTCTGCTCTCCACTTTCTTAGCTCGCCAGAATCAAACTCATCAACGAGCCTTCGCTGCCCACACCACCAACGCCGACCTCAATTTTCAGCAGTTAGTAAATGGCTTTAAGTCGACTTTCATGGCGCAAGGTTTTGACGCCACTCTCGCTGCTAAAAAAGCCATGGCGATGGCTTACCAGGTGGTGCAGCAACAGGCCAGTGGCTTGAGCTTCGTCAATAGCTTCTGGTTGATGAGTGTGATGATTCTCTGCCTGGTTCCTCTGCCGTTTATCATGAAGCGGCCACCGGCGCGTGCCGTCGACCGTCCCCTCGACGCCGCTCATTAATCCTCAACTTAGCTTTTTCTTACGTAATCTTTACCACTTCTTTAGCGCGCTCTTACTATCCTTCGGTTGCATCCTTCGATAAAGAGAAGGGCATCCTACTATGAATAGAGTTCTAAATGGGCTGCTTGTAAGCTCATTCCTGGCCGCGATGAGCCTGAGCGCGCAACAAGCAGGCGACCCCCAACAGCCTCCCAAAGCGCAAACCCCTTTAGCCGCGCCTCCAGTGAAGAATGCCGCGCATCCGGAAAACTTCTTCAAGCGGTTAGCTCACGCCTACCGTGACGACTGGCATCCACCCGCCTCTGCGGCCAACGGGCCCGCACCAAAATACCGCGGATACCCTCCCCCTGTTTCGAATCCGCCTTTCCCCTTTGCCGTCTGGCCCATCGGCGGTACGCCCTGGATCGGCTATCCAAACGCCACGCAATATCCACTCACCACAGCCTTGCAGAACGGCCCTCATGGCGACTGGTGGAAGAAAACCAATATCCAACTCTACGGGTGGTTTGACGTCGGCCTGAATGTCAGTACCTCCCACGATGGTGTGTATGCCAACGCGCCTGCCGCCTACTCACAAATCGCCAATTCCTTCGTGCTCGACCAGGCGACGTTCTACATAGAACGCGTGCCCGATACCATTCAGACCGATCATTTCGACTGGGGCTTTCGCCTTGCCAACCTTTATGGCTTTGATTACCGATTTACGACCGCGGAGGGTTACTTCAGCCAGCAGTTACTCAACAATCCGCAGAAGAATGGCACCATCGGCAATAAATACGGCTACGATCCCGTCATGGCTTACGTCGACCTCTACTTTCCGCATGTCGCAAAGGGTATGGATGTACGAGTCGGCCGTTACATTTCACTGCCCGACATCGAAGCGCAGTTAGCGCCGAATAACTATACTTATAGCCATTCTCTTTTGTATACATACGACTGCTATACACAAACCGGAGTCAATGCCACCATCAAGCTAAGTAATCATTGGACCACTCAGTTTGGTGTTTCTGCAGGTTGCGAGGCGGCGCCCTGGGCTCGCGACGCTCAGGCGACCGGTAATGTCTGCGTAATTTATACCTGGTCCGACGGCGGGAATAACATCAATACATGCGCCAACTCGCTTAACAACAGTAAATACAACTACAACAATCTAGCTGCTTACTATGTCACCTGGTATCACAAGTTTGGTCATTCCAAATGGCATTCAGCTTGGGAGGCTTGGTACCAGTACATGAAAGACACACCAAATGTTACTAATCCAAGCGCCTCCTCGCTGCTAATTACAAATTCAAACGGGGCCGTGTGTAACAACGTGACGGAACTGACCTGTTTTGCTCCCGAATATTCTTCCGTCTACTATCTAAGCCGGCAAATCAGCAAGAAAGACGCGCTCATCGGACGTACCGAATTCTTCAACGACTTAAAAGGCCAGCGCACCGGCTTTAAGACAAGATACTCAGAGTACATGCTGTCGTGGAATCACTGGGTAGGCAGCACCTTGGTCTTCCGCCCCGAAATAAGGTACGATCACGCCTACGACGCGCCGGCTTATGATTCCGGACATAAGCAAAGCCAGGTCATGTTCGCCGCCGACCTCATCTGGTTCTACTAAAACGTGGGGTAGGCTTTAGCCTGCCATCTTGTTCCGTTACAGTCCTAGTCTTCGGATTTCTCAACCTGCACCAAACAACTATAAAAAGTAGGTCCGCCGCCCATATCCGTCAACGCCTGGCTCGTCAGAACATTTACATTCTGACGGTCAGGCGCGCTCTTCGCCCAGCGGGTGGAAGGCGCGCTTACCACCCCACGCGTCACGCCTTCATCCAGCCGCGCCCGCAGCACACAGGCGCCTCGCTCATTGAACACTCGCACCGCGTCTCCATCGCCCACCTCCCGCTCGCTGGCATCGAGCGGATGCAAACTCAGCACCGCGGTCTCCTTGTCCTGCGCTTCCCGTTCCCCAAAAGTCGAATTCATATTGTCATGGTTTTTGGGCGATATTAACTCTAGCGGAAAGCGCGCTCGTAAACTAACATCGCCGCGCCGTGACTCCCGCGGCGGCTCATAGCCGATCGTCTCTGCCCGGAACTCGCACTTGCCGGACGCTGTGCCAAAGTTTCCCTTCGCAAACGGCAAAAAGGGTTCATTCTCTGGCGACACGTTGAGCCGGATCGACCCTGCACTCTCCAAACGCTCGAACGTAATCCCCTCGAAAAACGCGTGCCCGGTATCCAGCAGCCCGCGAATCATGTCCTCTTCGGACTCGTCGAAACACTCGTCAGTAAATCTCATCCGCTTCGCCAATTCACGAAAGATCGCGACGTTCGACCGACACTCTCCAGGCACCGGCAAGGCCGGCCGCGCCAGTTGCAGGTAGTAATGCCCATACGCCAGGTAAACGTCCGTATGCTCCAGAAACGTTGTCGTCGGCAGCAGAATATCCGCCCAATCAGCCGTGTCGGTTGGCATCTGTTCGATCACTACGGTGAACAGGTCCGGCCTTCCCAATCCGCGCCGCACCTGGTTCTGATCCGGCGCTATTGCGCCCGGATTGGAACAATAAACCACCAACGCATGGAGAGCCGGATCGCGCGTCTCATTGAGCGCCTCCCCCAGGCGCGACATATTAATGATGCGCGCCTCGCGGCCGAGCGCCCGCCGCTGCAAATCGGGCCGTTCCAGGTTCTGTCGATTGAACGCAAACGCCCCCGACGTACTCAGTTGCAGACCGCCGCCCGCTTCCCGCCACGATCCCACCAGCGCCGGCAGGTAGGAAATCAAACGCACCGCCATGCCGCCTCGCTCGGAGCGCTGGACCCCATAGTTCAACCGGATCACCGCCGGGCGTGTTTGCGCATACTCTCTGGCCAGCGCGACAATCTCCTCTGCCGCTATGCCAGTCAAACCCTCGACCACGGCGGGAGTGAACTCTTCCGCCTTCTTGGCCAGCTCCTCAAACCCTTGCGTGTGCTGCTCCACATACTCGGCGTCATACAGCCGTTCGCGGCAAATCACATGCATCAATCCCAACGCCAGTGCCGCGTCCGTTCCCGGTTGAATCGAAAAATGCTTTTCGGCCAGCTCCCCGACCTTGTGGCGCACCGGGTCGATCGTGTACAGCTTGGCGCCATTCCGCCGCGCCTCTACAATGAACGGCCACAAATGCACGTTTGTCGCCAGTATGTTCGCGCCCCACGCCAGGATCAGCTTCGAGTGCCGGAACTGCTCGGGCTCCGTCCCGTACTTCACCCCTAACGCGGCCAGCAATCCTGCGCCGCCCGCCGCCGAACAAATGGTTCTGTCCAAGCGCGACGCGCCCAGCCGGTGAAAAAAACGCCGGTCCATGCCATTCGCGATCAACTGGCCCATCGATCCCGCATAACTATACGGCAGAATCGACTCGGGCCCATACTCCTGCGCGGCCTTAGTTAAACGCGCAGCGATCTCATCCAGCGCTTCGTCCCAGCCAATCCGTTCAAACCGGCCCTCGCCCTTCGCGCCTGTTCTGCGCCGCGGATACAGTAGCCGCTCCGGTGAATACTCGCGTTCCAGATAACGCGCTACCTTCCCGCACAAAAATCCACGCGTAATCGGATGGCTCGGGTCCCCTCGCAAGCGCGAACCCCGCCCCTCTTCATCCACGTTGATGAGCAGCGCACAGGTATCCGGACAATCCAGCGCGCAGACCGACTTATGAACCGTGCTCATAGCCACCACTGCTGTTCATGCGACAGACCTTCCTCGGGTGAATTGTCTGCCACTGGCGTCACATCCTCCAAACCGCACAGCCAGCAAAGCCAATCGCCTTTCTTCCAGCTCGCCCGAGGCCTGTAACAAAGCGGCGGCCGCTCTTCTATAAACCCTGAAACCACCAGCCTCCCCTGTGGTTTCGTGACCCGCCGCAAATCCAGGGCCAGCCTGTCGAGCACCGCCGCACTGATATTCGCCAGCACTAGATCCGCGCACTCTGTCGAAACCGCATCCGTCGATCCCACGAATATCTCTCTTGACCCAAAACCGCTCACCATCCGGACCGCGTCCTCTTCTATATCGCAACTGATCACTCTGCGTGCACCCAGTAACTCCGCCGCCAGCGATAAGATACCCGAACCGCAACCCACATCCAACACCACGCTGCCCGGCGATAGTATTCGTTCCATTGCCTCCAGGCAAAGCTGCGTCGTCTCATGCCGCCCTGTGCCAAATGCCGACGGGCTATCCACCTCCAGCCGCAACCGGCTCGCCGGCGTCTCTTCCCTCGCCCACGGTGGAACAACAAAAAATCGTTCGCCCACCAGAATAGGCTCGTATCCCTCCTGACCAGGCTCCGGCCGCCCAGCCTCGGCCGCGCAAAATTCGCCGCCTAGCGCCTCGATCGCACGCCGTTCCACTGCCTCGTCGAAGAACGCCCGCCATCCCTGCGTCTCTTCAATCACGCCCAGCGTCCCGCACTCCCAAAGCCGCAGAAGCAAATCGTCCGACGTCTTCACGTCTCGAAAAAATACCGACCACAAGACTCTACCTCTATCATGAAAGTTGAAAAACGTTCTCGCTTGTGTCGCTTTGTCCTGCTTTGCTTTAGCCCTTCTAGCTCAAAACAGTCCAGTTCAAACCAGCCGCCCCATCCAAATCACCGTCG
This sequence comes from Bryobacteraceae bacterium, assembly GCA_965277435.1. Classification (GTDB taxonomy): domain Bacteria; phylum Acidobacteriota; class Terriglobia; order Bryobacterales; family Bryobacteraceae; genus Bog-105. The sequence continues at coordinate 3,033,582 of OZ255821.1, forward strand.
ACCTCACCGACGCTCCCCGCAAAATCATTCACGCGAACCTGCTCATCCCGGTTCAGCCCGGCCCACTTACCCTCGACCTGCCCCAGTGGATTCCCGGCGAGCACTCTCCCACCGGGCCCATCGACAACGTGGCGGGTATTGTGTTCTCGGCCAACGGTCAAACGCTGAACTGGCGTCGCGATGACATCAACATGTTCGCCCTTCATCTCGAAATCCCCGCGGGCATCCAAACTCTTGAAGCCAAAGTAGACTTCCTCGCCACTGCCTCTCCATCGGGCTTCTCAGCCGGCGCATCCACCGGACCCAATCTCGCCGTCCTTAGCTGGAATGAAGTCGCTCTCTATTCCGATGGCGCGCCAGCGTCGGAAGTTCAGTATCAGCCCTCCGTCAAGCTGCCTGAAAACTGGAAGCTCGCGACTGCCTTGATCACTTCCTCCAACGCCGGCAACACTACCTCGTTCGAACCCGTCTCCCTCGAAATGCTGGTCGACTCACCGGTTCTTGCCGGACGCTTCTTCCGCGAAATCCCGGTCGCCACCGAGGTCACTCCCAAACACTTTGTCGACCTGGCGGCTGACGGTCCCGAAGATCTCAACATCAGCTCCAGCCAGATCGACACCTGGAGTAACCTCGTCCGCGAAACCGGAGCGCTTTACCGCTCGCGGCACTATGCGAACTACCACTTCCTGCTCACCCTCAGCGATAACGTCGCTCACTTCGGCCTCGAACACCACCAATCGAGCGACGACCGCGTCGAAGCCCGCGGACTCATCGACGACGATCTCGCCATGCTCAACGGCGATCTCCTTCCGCACGAGTTCACTCACTCCTGGAACGGCAAATTCCGCCGTCCCGCTGGCCTCGCCACGCCGAACTATGGACAGCCTATGAAGGGCGATTTGCTATGGGTCTACGAAGGACTCACGCAATATCTCGGCGACGTGCTCGCGGCGCGCAGCGGCATCTGGACCACCGAGCAATACCGCGCTTACCTCGCTTCCTCGGCCGCTGAAATGGATCACCGTCCCGGCCGGACCTGGCGCAATCTGGAAGATACCGCGGTCTCAGCCCAGATCCTCTATTCGACTACCTCACAATGGGATAACTGGCGTCGTTCTGTCGATTACTACGCTGAAGGCGAACTGATCTGGCTCGACGCCGACACCACCATTCGCCAGCTTTCCAACGGGAAAAAATCGTTGAATGACTTTTGCGCGCGCTTTCTGGGCGCACGCGGTAACACCCCTCCCGAAGTTTTCCCCTACACCTTCGACGATCTCGTCGCCAATCTCAACGCTATCCAGCCATCCAACTGGGCCGCTTTCCTCGATAACCGCATCCATACCAGGAGCAAACATGCGCCACTCAGCGGCATCGAGAAGGGCGGCTATCGCATCGACTTCACCGACCAGGCCAACGAATTTACCAAGGCCGAAGAAAGCCGCGACCGCGGGGTCAACGCCTGGTACTCGCTCGGCATTCGCGTAGAAGACAACACCGTCAGCGATGTCCTTGTCGGCTCTCCCGCCGATCTCGCCGGCATCGGACCCGATATGAAAATCGTTGCCGTCAACGGCCGCCGGTCGAGCGACGAACTCCTACACCGCGCCATCCGCGACGCCAAAGACAAAGGGCCGGCCATCGAACTGATTCTGGAGAACAGCGGCTTCTTCAAAACCGTGAAGCTCGACTATCACGCCGGCGAAAAATATCCCCATCTCGTTCACGACAGCAAGACCCCCGCCACCCTCGACGAAATCCTAAAACCCCTCGCCCACACCCCACCCAAATCAGAAACCGCATTCGTGGAGCACAATCCGTAGAAATGAATCTTTGCGGTTCGGCTTCATCGAGTCGACGTGAGTAAAGGATTAAAGATCTTCAGGCCTTGAAAGTCTTTTTCGTTGTCGGTGACAAGAACGCAGTCATTCGCCTCAGCAATCGCGGCAACAATCATGTCGAGCGAACTCCTCGGCTGTCCGATCAATTTGCTTTCGGCCATTAACCGTCCCCAGATGAGTGCTGCCTCCGTGCCGAAAGGCAACACCCGCTCTGCAAAAAACGCGAGGAGGCCCTCAGGGCCCGAGAACCAACGTTCTAACTCCCTACGCTTCCTCCCGGCCGGTTTTTCCAGCACGCCGCGCCTGATTTCGGCGATGGAAAGCGAAGAAATAAACAGATCGTCATCTGTCTGCTCAGACATCCACGCAACCAGCGCACCTAATGGAAAAGGTTTCTTGGCGCTGCTGGTGATTTTGGTGTCGAGAAGATAAGCCGTCACAGATCGATCTTGCGGCCAGCCGTAACCGAGCGAGTGAGGTCAAGATCGGCGCCTACCAGAGGTGATCGACGCAATGCCGCCAGAATGCCTCCCTTCTTAGGCCGTTCGTCTGAAATAACCCCGCGAACAGTCGCACGCACCTGGGTTGCATTTGGACCATTCTCAGCCAGTTTTCGGGCAAGCGAGCGGATCAATACACGGTCAGTCTCAAGGCCAAGAATCTCGAACCGGGACATACCGCTCTCACTAAGGCGCTTCCGGTAACTTTTCAGCGCTCGATTTTGCGAAGTGTCTTTCGTGGCGAGCCTCCGTCTATATCCTAAAATATAGCCAAAAATTACCAGATTCCGAATCGCGGACGTTTAATGGTGGCCAGGAACGGAATCGAACCGCGAGCTGGTGGCCAGGGACGGAATCGAACCGCCGACGCCAGCCTTTTCAGGGCTGCGCTCTACCGACTGAGCTACCTGGCCGTTGTGAACGAATTTCCAGCGTACCAAACCGCCCCACCCGAATTGATATACTCCAGAAGTTGGACTAAACATGGATGAAATGCGATTAGGTGACGTGATAGATGATCACTGCATCAAATGCCGCCGTGTTACTAACCACTCCATTGTTTCACTCGTGGAGGGTCAAGCGGCCAAGGTTCGCTGTCGAACCTGTTATCACGATCACGATTACCGGCATGAGCAAGCGCCCCCTTCAAAGAAAGAGTTGAAACGCGCCGAAGCCGAGGCTCAGGCCGCCGCCGCTGCAGCCGCCGACGGCGCGGGTAACGCGGTTCATAACGAAATCGAAAAAGCGGCGAACGGCTAGCAAAACACATCCGTCTAGCAAGCTGTGACGCGCCAGTCCTTAGCGCTAGAAAGTGTGCGGCTTCTCCAAAGCCGTGGCCACATCGCTCTGTTCGTCGGAGGCTGCGTACGCGATCGACTTCTCGGCCTCGCTCCTAAAGACTTCGACGTAAGCACAGACGCCACTCCTGATCAGCTGGTTAACTACTTTCCAGGCGCCCAAATAGTAGGCGCGCAGTTCGGTGTTATCCTTGTTACCCAACCTGGCGGAATTCACGTCGAAGTCGCGACCTTTCGCAGCGAAAGCAGTTACTCGGACGGACGTCGTCCCGACCAGGTTCACTTCGAGCGCGATCCTGCCCTCGATGCGCGTCGCCGCGACTTCACCGTCAACGGCCTCATGCAGAATCCGCTCTCCGGCGAAATTCTCGATTTCGTCGCAGGCCGCGCCGACCTCGCCGCCCGCCTGATTCGCGCCATTGGCGACCCGCAAAAGCGCTTTCAGGAAGATCACCTTCGCCTGCTGCGGGCTGTGCGTTTCGCCGCCCGGCTCGACTTCACTATCGACCCCGCAACGCTTGCCGCCATCCGCCTGGAAGCCCCTTCCATCACTAAAATCGCACCCGAACGCATTCGCGAAGAGCTCTCCCGCATCCTCACCGAAGGCAACGTGCGCCGCGGATTCGAATTGCTCGACGAATGCGATTTACTGCGATTCGTTTTGCCCGAAGTCAAAGCCTTTCAGGGTATCGCCCAGCCCCCCGAATTTCACCCCGAAGGCGACGTCTGGACCCACGTCCTCCTGATGCTCGATCAACTGCAGCAACCCACCCTCACGCTCGCGCTCGGTGTTTTGCTCCACGACGTCGGCAAACCCCCGACCTTCTCTGTCAGTGACCGAATCCGCTTCAACGGTCATGCCGAAGTCGGCGCCGAAATGACCCGCCAGATCCTCACACGCCTCAAGTTTTCCAACGACGAAATCGACCAGATTACCGCCCTCGTTGCCCATCACATGCGCTTCAAGGATCTGTTTCAAATGCGTGTCAGCACGCTCAAACGCTTCCTCCGCTTGCCTCATTTTGACGAGCATCTCGAACTGCATCGCCTCGATACCCTCGCCAGCAACGGTTTAACCGACGCCTACCGGTTCGCTGTGGAAAAGCTCGCCGAATTCGCGCGGGAGGAACTGCGGCCTCCGCGTCTGCTCACCGGCCACGACTTGATTCAAGCTGGCTATAAGCCAAGCCCCGACTTCCGGCGCGCCCTCGACCTGGTCGAAATCTCGCAGCTCGAAGGCGAGGTGCAAACTCACGATCAAGCCCTCGCAGTGGCCAAGAAAGTACTAGGCAGCCCCGAACTCTAGCCGCTGGTAACTTTCCCGAGCGAACATTATTCTGCTATCGCCTCGCGTAATTTCGCATCGAACAAATTGTTGTCTGAACTATCATCATGCCCGTATTAGAAGCCACCGCGAACCTCCTTGCCGAACTACGCGCCGCCCGCTCAGAAAGCGATCGGCTCTTCGCCATTCTCACTAATGAAGCCCTCTACGACCGCCCCATCGATGCCCGCCACCGCGTCATATTTTATGTGGGCCATCTTGATGGCTTCGATTCCATTCAAATTTGCCGGGAAGCCCTGGGATTGCCTTCCAAAGATCCCCAATTCGACAACCTGTTCCAGGCCGGTATCGACCCCGATTCCTCTCATCTGCCTACCGATACACCCGCTGATTGGCCCTCTTTCGAGCAGGTAACGGCTTACGTCTCTCGCTGCCGCCAACACGTGGATCAACACCTCGAACAAGCTTCGGAAGAGGAAGTTTGTATGGCGCTCGAACACCGTTTGATGCACCTGGAAACCCTGGCCTACATGTTCCATAATTTCGACTACTCGAAAAAGCATGTGGCAAGCGCCGCTCGTCTCGAACCGGCCAGGCAGCCCTCCCCCGACACTACTTGGATCGATGTCCCGGCTGGCACGGCAGTATTAGGTAAACCGCGTGACGGCTCGTTCGGCTGGGATAACGAGTTCGAAGAAACTATTAGAACTGTCGCCCCCTTCCGTATCCAGCAAAACAGCATCACGAACGGCGATTATCTTCGCTTCGTCGACGAAGGCGCTTCAATTCCACATTTTTGGACTAAGCGCGGCGATGCGCTCTTCTATCGCGGCATGTTCGAAGAAATCCCTCTTCCCCTGGACTGGCCCGTTTACGTCACCCAGCGCCAGGCGCAAGCGTATGCGCAGTTCATCGGCAAGTCTCTTCCCACAGAAGAGCAGTTTCATCGGGCTGCCTACCCGCAAAATCAAAGTTATCCTTGGGGTGACAACGAGCCGTCCCGAGCCATGGGCAATTTTGACTTTCAGCGCTGGGATCCCGAGCCAGTCACTGCTACGCCCGCTGGCGCGAGTTACCTCGGAGTCAATCAGTTGGTCGGCAATGGCTGGCAGTGGACCAGCACCCCCTTCGCCCCGCTACCCGGCTTCCAACCGCATTCCACGTATCCCGGCTACTCTGCGAATTTTTTCGACGGTGAGCATTTCGTAATCAAAGGCGCCTCCCCTCGCACCGCTGCACGGCTCCTCCGTCGTTCTCTCCGTAACTGGTTCCGCTCCGACTATCCGTACCTGTACGCCACGTTTCGCTGTGTGGAGAACTAACCCACGTGTCATTAAGCGCCAAACCCACTCTGTCCGCCTTCGCGCTCGATGTTGAAAACGGTCTTTTGACATCGGGCCAGAAACAGATTTCCTCGCGTTTTTTTTACGACGATCTCGGCAGTTCACTTTTTGAAGCCATCACTCTGCTGCCCGAATATGGACTTACACGCGCCGATGAGCGGCTCCTGCAAACCCACGCCGCCGAAATCGTCGATGCTGCCGGGCTTATCGTTACCACCAGCGAACTCGGCAGCGGCAGTGGCAAAAAAACCCGCTACATCCTCGAAGCTCTAAATCGGACCAATGGGCGCAGTCTGTATCGGCCCATCGATGTCTCGGCGGCGGCCCTTGCCACTTGTGAAAAAGAAACCAACGATCTGGCTGCGGTCCAACCCGTCTGCGCCGACTGGCTTGACGGACTGCGACTCGTCTCCGGCACTCGATCCCCCGGACCCCTGCTGCTTCTCTTTCTGGGCAGTTCCATAGGCAACCTGGAGCGCAGCCAAATCGTCGGCTTCCTCCAGCAAATCCATCGAATTCTGCAACCTGGCGATCTCTTCCTTTTAGGAGTCGATCTTGTCAAAGACGTCGACACCATGCTTGGCGCTTACGACGATCCTACCGGCGTCACCGCCGCCTTCAATCTGAATATCCTCGGCCGCATCAATCGGGAACTGGGCGGCGATTTCGATTTGCGCTCCTTCGCTCATGAAGTGCGTTGGAACTCTGTCGAACGCCGCATCGAAATGCACCTTCTCTCCGGCCGCGATCAATCGGTGTTCATCCGGGATCTCGAAACTTCGATTCGCTTCGAAGCCGGCGAGACCATCTGGACAGAAGCCTCCAACAAGTTCTCGCCCGATGAACTACTCGGCTTCTCTAACGCGTCAGGTTTTGAAACCGTCAATCTCTGGATCGACGAGCAATGGCCTTTCGCGGAAGTCCTTTGGCGCGTGAAGTAGCAGTTGCGGCCAGTATTTGGATTGTCGCGGCAGCCAAAGCCTCTCGCCCCGTTGTTCCCGTGTCCATTGCGCGAGGGCCAACGCCTCTTCTCCCGTGATTTGAGATTTATAACGTCGAATCAGCCAGCGCTTTTGCAATGCCGCGCGTGGATCGCTTGCGGAAACAGCCTTTAACGGCGTGTCCATCTCACCCTCCGCTGCTCTAACCCGGCAGCTCACATCTTCCGCTGAAGTCCACGTTCGGTACGGAAGGTCTTCGTAAAAACCAAGGCGGAATCTTCCTCCAGCACGTAAAGCCGCCCTAGACACGGCGAGATGATCGACGTGACCCCCCACCCCGAGTGGCGCAAGGATCAGACTCGGACCTATCGACCGTATGCGCCTCACCAGGTCAGCCACCAGTTCTTCGCGCAAAAGACCAGCCGTCTCCGGGTTGCACACCGTGAGAGCGCCGATCCCAAGACGCAACGGCGCGTCTAACAGACCCAGATCCGTCACGCGGATCGTTCGGCCGATGCGCTGCAGCACGGCGCGGTCCTCGCGCTTCCGTATAGAGGACGCCATAGCGCCCATAGCGCCCTGTCGCTCTGCATGAGGAGCATAGGCGCTCTCTGTGAAGAAGTTGATCACGCGTATCTCAACCGGCAGGCGCTGCCATCTCACCAACGCGCAGAATAGGGAGAAGGCAGCATCGTCGCGGTGTGGCGATAGTACCGTGAGTGGAAGCATCAGCCGGTAAGCGCGGGGAGAACCGTCAGAGGCCGGCCCACAGCTACTGCTGCCGCCTTCTTCTCAGGAGTAAGTTCTTTCACCAGCGTCAGCGCCTGAGCCACCACTTGATCCATGTTGTAGTAACGATACGTCGCCAGCCGCCCGACAAAGTGTACCGCCGGATGCTGTGCAGCCAAATCCCCGTACTGCTTATAAAGAGCCCCATTTTCAGGGGTCGGCACCGGATAGTACGGATCGCCCTCATCCACCGGATACTCATAGACGACGCTGGTCTTCCGGTGAACTTGCCCCGTCAGATGCTTGAATTCCGTGATGCGCGTATACGCATGGTCGTTCGGATAGTTCACCACCGCCACAGGTTGCAGGAACTCCCGGTCAATCGTCTGGTGCTCGAAGCGTAACGAACGATACGGCAATCGCCCAAAGCGGAAATCGAAAAATTCGTCCACCGGCCCGCTGTATATCACTTCCCGGAACCTGCTCTCTCGCACGGCATCGCTATAGCTGCAGCCGAGTTGGATTGTAATGTTCGAATGATCCAGCATATTTTCGAAAAGGCGCGTAAATCCGTGTTTCGGCATCGCCTGAAAGCGATCTGTGAAATAACGATCGTCCCGGTTCGTTCGTACCGGAATCCTGGCCGTCACCTGCGCATCCAGTTCCGATGGATCTTTGCCCCACTGTTTGCGCGTATAGTTGCGAAAGAGCTTCTCGTAAAGGTCACGCCCTACTTTGCTCACCACCACGTCTTCGGAAGTGCGCAGCGAAGGTCGCACTTCCGCGCGAGCAGCCAAAAAGTCTTGCGCCTCTTTCTCAGTGTTTAACTCCAGCCCATAGATCTGGTTGATCGTGTTCAGATTAATCGGCACCGGCACTAGCTTTCCATCCACCTGCGCTAGCACCCTGTGTTCGTAATTGCGCCACGAAGTATATTGCGATAGATAGGTAAACACCGGCTCAGAATTGGTATGAAAGATGTGCGGCCCGTAACGATGTACCGTTATCCCGGCGTCGTTCTGATGATCGTAAGCGTTGCCTCCGACGTGATTCCGCCGGTCAATCAGCAACACCTTTTTGTTGAACACTCGCGCCATTCTGTCCGCCACCACTGACCCTGCAAATCCCGCCCCAACGATCAGGTAATCAAACATGCGACGGCCGTTCCACTGCCACTTCGCTGATCAGTTCGTTCATGCTGTACCAAATAGTGTCCCAGGAGGAACCCGCCAGAAACCGATCCGCGCGCATTCGAAAATTGTCCTGCGGCTCGTCGCCTGCTAAGTAAATTTCCGCGATCTCCACAAATTCTTCCGGGCTTCGCGCAATACCCACCAGGCCCTGCTCCCCATAAGCAGAAACTACGTCCTGAATCGGCGTGCTAATCACTCGTAATCCGGCCGCCAGATATTCCGGCGTCTTCGTCGGGCTGATAAAACGCGTCGCATCGTTGAGCGCAAATGGCAGCATCCCAATCTCCCAACCCGCGAGATAAGCCGGCAGCTGGTCATACGTCTTGAGACCAAGATAGTGAATATTGGCGGCTTCCGGCAGTGTCGCCGGATCGATTTTAACCACCGGACCCAGCAGAATGAACTGCCACTCCGGCCGCATGTCAGCTAACTCTTTGAGCAGAGATAAATCCATGCGTTCATCGATCACACCCGCGTAACCCAAACGTGGGTGCGCCAGCTTCACCTGATCCTCAGGCGCCTGCAAAATCCCTCGCGCTTGCCTGAAGTGCCTCACATCCACGCTGCTCGGAAACAGATGCACCGAGCGATGCTGCTCACGCTTGGCCGCATACAGGCTAGCGCCCCCGGTGAACACCAAATCCGCTTCCGCAAACAGTGCGCGCTCGTTTTCCTGCAGCGAAGGAGGTGCTCCCGCAAATCCGGACAGCTCATCCATGCAGTCGTAAACCGTCGCGACCGGTCGAAGTTCGAACGCGAACTCGCGCGCCATGGGCGTGTAGTACCAAGCCAGATATGTCTCGATCTTCTCTTCTCGCAGCAAGGTCCCCAGCAGCCGTTTTTGCTGCTGCAAAACCTCGCTCGGTGATAAACCGTGCGGCAACACAGGAGTCGCTATCATCACTCCCGGCGCATCCGCTTGAGAAATCCGCAAATGCGGGTTGTTCTCTTCTTCAAAAATCGGCTCCTCGAAAAAGAAAACCCTATGTGTTCTCCCGAAGCGGCTCATCAAGTGCTGTGGCCGCTGAAACACGAAGCCCCATCGCAGATGAGAAAGGCAGATGATGTCGAAAGTCGGTGGGTTCATTAGGAAGTTGGTTTCTCTGTGTAAATAAATGCTGCTGAGCCTGCACCGCTTCGGCTAGCGGCCAATAGATTTCGCGGTTGCCATTTGCGTCGGGATAATCCAGAAGTGCGTTGTGGCAGTGGCGATCGTCATCCCATCCTGGGTGATTCAAAATTGGATACAAGCAGATGCCTTTCACCGGAACGCCCAACTCGATCGCCGCATACACCTCGTTGCATACGTAGTTGAACCAACCGGCCCGTCGGCCATCTTCGGCGCCGGTCTCGGAAATCAAGATCGGACGGTGGTATCTTGTCCAGACTTCCTCTAACATTTCGCGAAAGGGACGGTACCGCAGGTCACCCGGCCTGAGTTGCTCGCCGTCGTGTACCCACTGATTTCGTTCGTAGAAATTCGCGCCTAAAATATCCAAATATTCGGCTTTGCCGCCAAGTTCCGGTTCGAGCCGCCCCGACAACATGTCCCAGGCTTCGTACTGCGCGCGCAGATGATTCTGGGCTCGAAGCACAGACGCCGCGCTTTGGGAATTCGGCGCGATGTGAATCACCGGTTCCGGCGCAATCAGTCTCACGCCAGGCAGTTCCGCTAACAATACTTCGCTGGCCAATACGGCCCCTCGCACCAGGTTGCGCTTGAGCTGCTGCGCGCAATCCGTACGGCCCGGATTCAGACATCCTACTTCGCCACCCGCCCACGACAGAAACGAAATTTCATTGATCGGAGCCACATACTGCACCGGCTCGGGCCAGCTCCTCAGATACTTCGCAACTGCACTCGCGAACTCCGCAAACTCAAATGGAAAAGCTTCCCCCAATGGATCCACATGATCCGGCCACCCAAAGTGCAGCAGGTCCAGGACAATTTCCGATCCGGCTCGTTCAGCAGCCACCAAAATCGGCTCCAACGACCGGAAATCATACATTCCTTTCGTCTCTTCGATAAGGTGCCAGCGCGCCGATTCACGCACAGTGCGTAGATCGAAGCTGCCAAGTAGCTGGAAATCGGTCAATGCAAACTCGTCATGTCTGGTAACCCCTGTCAGATCCAGGCGGCGTCCATCCGCTCTCCTGTGAGTCGATGATTCGAATCCTCCCTGCAAGAAACTGCGAAATCTAAAATCGTCTGGAATCAATATTCTTCCTTGTTCGTAGGGTAGGCTTTAGCCTGCCTCGGCTGCCGCCCCGCAAACCATAGATGTAAATAGAAAGGTTTAGTTGCCTACGCGATAGTTTGCGCAACTCACTGGCCAGCGCCTCGTTCCGGCGATGCTATTCTGAAAACGTATCGAACAGCCTCCCCCGAAGCCGTTCGTCCTCCGGGCCGGTAGCTCAGTTGGTAGAGCATCGCACTTTTAATGCGGTGGTCGCGGGTTCGAGCCCCGCCCGGCTCACTTTATCTACCTTATTCCTGCCACTCCACCCTGCCGTCCTGCTCGTCGGTCTGTAACCACTGCGCCAGTCGTTCCCGTGCATCCTCGGGCCACCCCTGCTTCAGAACGCGCGAAGCGCTCGTCACGATCTCGAGCTTCCGGAACTCGTCCTTACGCGCTTTGTTGCTGAAAACCAGGTACCAGGACAACCGGTCGCTTTCTGGTCGCAGATCGGAAACTTCCGCCAGTTGACAGCCGTATCGATGGCGGTTGTCCACTAGGAATTCGGCATTGCTAAGCGAAAACACCGATCAGAGGTCGTATTCAGACATCTGGTTGTGGACCCAGTACAGTGGGGCAAAAGTTACAGCTGTTTTTGCTAGACAGGACTTGCAATCGTTCCTAGAGATTGTAAAAATTTTGTATGCGGTATAATCTCATGCGAATCAAAAGCGCATTTCATGCGTCAAATGGTTAAGAGGACGCTCATGAACCGCCATACCCAAATGATCAACGACCGTTACGAAGCCCTGATGTTTGCCAAAACTTCGGAGCAGGCACGTGCCGCCGCGAAAGAACTGATCCGCATCGTGCTGGGCGATGGTCACACCGAAAAACCTTTGGAAGAAGCGTTGCGGGATTGCTGCAAAGTGCTGCGGCCTTCGCAGGATCCGCGGGAGCAGCAGCGATTCGAGGCAGAATTTATTGAACTCGGCATCTGGCCAGAGTCGGCGCAAAGAATTGCTGCCTGACACTCCTCGTATCCAACACGCTCTTTCGCACGCCCTCGCCTGCGAAAGAGCACTCGAGAAGCAACTTAGATTCTCGATATCCAAGTGCCAGGACGACAATGAAGTGCAATCGGCCCTCGCCAGCAACGCCGATGAAGCGAAGTCTCAGCATGATCGACTGCAAGAGAGACTTCAGGCTGCTGCTTCGACCCCAGTCTCGCCTAATGAAGACGAAGCAGACATCTCGGCGCTAGCGCCGCAGATCGCTGACGAGGCAGATGACATTCCTGAAGAAGAGATTCTTCAAAGTCTCCTGGCAGCATATGTGGGCGAAACCGGCGGAGTGGCCATGTACGAGTCACTCGCCGAAGTAGCGAGGTCCGCAGCCGATTCACAAACTGAAAATCTGACCCGGCAAATTCAGACAGAAAAGCGGCGTGCGGCTGAACGAATCTGGCGTCTCTTGCCTTCCCGGTCCAAGATCGCATTCAATATGCTGACTGTTTCGGAGATCGACCCAGCCGTTGAGACGAAGATGGCTGATGATCGCATTGTCGGAGACTAAAGCCATGGCACGCGGTGGATCTCGGAGCACCTTTACTAAAGAAAAGCGCGTAAAGGCCGTAGCCCGCAAGCGCGTCGGCACTCCAAAGCCGGCGAGAGTTCTCGATGAGCGAACATACAGAACCGACCCCAAGCATAAGCGGCCTTGGCGGCAGACACTCGACGACTAACCCACCTGTAGGGGAAGCTTCAGCCAAATACCACTTAGTTGAGCCAAACTGGTGGCGCGACAACACCTTTGTCCGCCGCGCAAGAACTCTCCCGGCATTTACCGAAATGGATTCCCTGCCCACGTTTATTAGCTTTCCTGTTCCTTGTGGGGCAGTTCCGCGAGCTGCGTCGGCCTCGCAGGCCGGCTTTTCATCGCGTCGAGCGGCCTCAACTAAGTGACATTAAGCTTCAGCCTGGCATCTTATTTGGTAGTACGGTAGGCTTTAGCCTGCCATCTTTTCTGCTTTTTGGATGCTAACGAACTTACCCCGAACGGTCCGCATCGTGGAAGTAGGCCCGCGCGATGGCCTACAAAATGAATCCATTTCAGTCCCAATAGCTACCAAAGTCAAGCTAATCGACTCCCTGGCACAAACCGGTTTAGCCCACATCGAATGCGGCAGCTTCGTTTCACCCAAACGCGTTCCGCAGATGGCAGATAGTTCGGCCGTATTTGAACGAATCGATCGAAGACCCGGAGTCGTTTACAGTGCCCTGGTACCGAATGAGCAGGGTCTAACCGCCGCCTTCGAAGCAAAAGCAGACGAAATCGCCGTTTTCGTATCTGCTTCGGAGGCATTCTCTCACGCCAACCTCAACTGCTCAATCGAGCAGAGCCTACGCCACGCAAGTGACGTTGTTCTAGAAGCTGCCGCCGCCCACATGCGCGTTCGCGGCTATGTCTCCTGTGTTCTCGGTTGTCCCTTCTCCGGCGACATTCCAATCCAAGAAGTGGCAAATGTAGCAAAGCAGCTTTACGACATGGGCTGTTACGAAATCTCCCTGGGCGACACCATAGGCGTTGGCACACCGCGACGAGCCCAGGCCCTTCTCGAAGTCGTCTCCCAATCAATTCCACTCGACTCCATTGCCGTTCACTTTCACGATACCTACGGCCAGGCGCTGGCCAACATCTTTGCTTCCCTCGAAGTCGGTGTGTCGGTCCTCGATAGCTCGGTCGCCGGTTTGGGCGGCTGTCCCTTTGCGCCGGGAGCCGGCGGCAACGTCGCCACGGAGGACGTGGTTTACCTGTTAAACGGGCTCGGAATTCAGTGCGGAGTCGATCTGGAAAAGTTAGTGAACGCTGGCCGTCTCATCTCGTCCGCGCTCGATAGGCGAACTGTTTCCAAAGCGGCGCTCGCGCTTGAAGCCGTCAGCCGTCGTTAACTTATGTCGATAAGTTATCATCTGCACTGATGCAGCGGAGAAGCGAGCCCTGAATAAAGTTTTCGCCCACAGCGACGAGGCTATAGCCGATATTTTCGATGGAGCTAGCGTGATGCTCGGCGGCTTCGGGTTGTGCGGCATCCCCGAAAATCTGATTGCAGCTCTAATTCGGAAAGGTGCAACCCGTCTTCACACTATCAGCAATAATTTAGGCATCGATGGCTTTGGATTGGGAAAACTGCTCGAGGCTGGCAGCATCGCATCGCATATTGGAAGCTACGTCGGTGAAAACCGGCTGCTCGAATCCATGGTCATTGCCGGAACGCTTGAAGTTACCCTCATTCCACAGGGCACGCTCGCCGAACGAATCCGCGCGGGAGGAGCAGGCATCCCTGCATTCTTTACGCCGGCTGGCGTCGGCACAATCGTAGCGGATGGGAAGGAAGTGCGCGAGTTCGATGGCCGCACATATGTCATGGAACGAGCTCTCACCGCCGATTTCGCACTCGTAAAGGCTTGGCGCGGAGACCGGCTCGGCAATCTGGTCTACCGCAAAACCGCCCGAAACTTCAATCCCCTGATGGCAACCGCCGCGAAAATCACGATTGCCGAAGTCGAAGATCTTGTCGAACCAGGGGAACTCGATCCCGATCATGTCATCACTCCGGGAATTTATGTGAAGCGGATTGTGAAGGGGGAACACTATGAACGCCGCATCGAACGCAGAACTACATCTACAACCCCGCGCTAGCGAACGAGACGCGGGCAAACGGGAACGGATAGTACGCCGGGTGGCGCTCGAACTACAGGACGGCTTCTACGTGAATCTCGGAATCGGCCTGCCCACCCTCGTTGCCAACTACGTTCCCGCCGGAGTCGAAGTCTTCCTGCAATCGGAGAACGGCATGCTGGGCGTGGGTCCGTATCCGCAGGCGAGTGAAATAGATGCCGACCTGATCAACGCCGGCAAAGAAACGATTACGGAGCTGCCCGGATCAGCGTATTTTTCGAGTGCGGAATCCTTCGCCATGATTCGCGGCGGCCATGTCGATCTCAGCATCCTCGGCGCGATGGAAGTCGATGAGGAGGGAACTCTCGCCAACTGGATGGTTCCCGGCAAGGTAGTCAAAGGCATGGGAGGCGCCATGGATCTGGTAGCCAGCGCACGCCGTTTGATCGTTGCCATGGAACACACCACCCGCACAGGTACTCCGAAAATCCTCTGCGAGTGCTCCTTACCGGTTACCGGAATTCGCGTAGTGCAAATGATTGTAACCGACATGGCCGTTATCTCCGTCACTTCGCAAGGCTTGCGTTTGGATGAGATCGCGCCGGGGTTCTCGGTCGAAGACGTTCAGCAAGCAACCGAGCCGCAACTCCTCATTAGCGACACCCTCAAAACCATGCTGTAGGCGAGGTCCGTGCGGTGGAGCGGGCCTCCTGGCCTAATGTCGCTTAATCGTGGAGCGGGCCTCCTGGCCTGCCATGCCGCCATTCGTGGCGGCATCTTTCGTCTGCCTTTAACGATGTCCGCCGCCCCCACCCCCATGGAAGCCGCCGCCACCGCTGGCATGAAATCCGCCGCCGCCGTGGAAGCCACTGCTCCCTCCGTGGAAAGCGCTGACCCGAGCGTTCACTCCACCCACACGCCCCCCATGCCAGCCATAACCGGGATGTCCGTGCCAGCCGCCTCGGTAGTATCCACCCCCGTAGAAAGGCCGTCCATAGTAGCCATAGCCACCGCCGTAAAAACCGAAGTAAGCGGGCGAATAGAAGCCAAACCCAAACGGGCTATACAGCGACCCGGCCACCGGCCAAAAGCCATAAGAACTGAAGTACGGATCCCAGTACCATCCGTTGCCCGCCACAGCGTAGCTATCGGCATTTGCCGCCGCGCCTTCGCTGGCCTGTGCTTCATCCTGACTGCGAGCCCTGCTCCATACGTACAGCGGGTCCGCTCTTACACTCTTCTCGTCGAAATTCTCCTTCTTCATCGCCTGCTCGCCGAGGAGCGAAATCTGGTTATTCTTCCCCAGAGTTTGTGTTTTGGCCGGGGTCGCCACCTGGAGCTTTCCATCGAGCACGCGAATCGTTTGCTCATCAGCATTGAATACGTAAAGCCCCTTCTTGTCCACGTGAGTGGTTGCTCCGTTGATCGTTACCGCCAGATTAGTTCCTTTGATAATTTGATCGACCTCGAGCATGCTCGATCCCCGAGCTAAGTTCACATTCGTATCTGCCAGCCCTGCCGAGAGTAGCCGCACTTCGCTGTTATGCCCAACCCGCAGGAAAGCGCCCGGTGTGAGCAGCATTTCCACATAGCCATCGCTCGTAGTCAGCGTCTCTCCGGGATTGACTGTCGCCCTCCCAATCGATTGCGGAGAAAGGCTTTGGCCATTTAGCGACGCTTGCCCCTCCACATAGTTCACTGTGCCTGGTCCGACCGGGGCAGGCGCAGCTTGCTGTTGCGAGTAGTTTTGGCTATTCGGGGTCTGTGGCTGCGCCCCAGGGTCGGACAGACTGTTCACTTGCGCTAATCCCAGGGCGGCCGAAGCCAATAGCACCGGGATCAGTTTCCGAGCCGTTCCAGTTTGTCCTTTCATGTTTTGTTCTCCTATCTGTTAGACGCATAAAGAACGTTGAAGTCGCGTGAATCGAGAGTAGCTCGTAGGATGGGCTTTTGTATCTCCCGGAACATCGGTGACAGTTCGGTCCGGGAACACGGATCGAAGGCGGCATAGCAGAAAATAATCCGTTCGAGAGGGAAGGCCCCGAGAATTCCCGGACCTTCCCATTTGGACCACCATGGTCGTCCAAAGCCGCTATGTGCAGCTTGATCAGAAAAACTTCATATTCGTCAGATCCTCGATCAACCCCGGCCCAGTCGGTTTCCAGCCCAGCGCTTTGCGCGTCCACTCGCTCGAAGCCGGCATATCCACCCCCGCGAACTGCGCAAACCATCCAAAGTGCTCGGCAGCCTTCTCCGCACCAATCGACACCACCGGCATCTTCAGCCCTTTGCCGAGCGTCTCGGCGATTTCGCGCAGCGCCACGCCTTCTTCCTGCACCGCGTGATACACCGTCACGCCCGGTCCCGTCTCCTCGACCGCGAGACGATACAGGTGCACTACGTCTTTCAGCGGAGCCGCTGCCCAGCGGTTCGCGCCATCGCCGACGTAAGCCGAAACGCCCTTCTCGCGTGCCATTTGCGTCAGTAGCACCACCAGCCCTTGCTTGCGCGTGTCATGCACCTGCGGCAGGCGCACAATGGCCACACGCACACCCCGCTCGGCTACGTCCTTTGCTGTCTGTTCAGGCTGCCGCGGTATCGTAGCCGAGCTCGCTGGCGGATCGCCCTCCGTGCGCACATGCCCCGGTCCGCCGCTCGTCAGTCCCGTCCCGGAGGTCACGACCAGCAGCTTGCCTGGTTCCAGGACGGAACCTAGCGCCTCAATGGCCTTACGCTCGTCCTCTCCGTTCTGCGCGAACTTCGAAAAGTCGTGGTTGAACGCCAGGTTCACCACGGCATCCATGCCTGTCGCTCCGCTGCGCAGGCTGTCGAGGTCCTCAAGGTCGCCGCGATGCACCTCGGCGCCCGCTGCCTTCAACTGATCCGCGCCGGCGTCACTGCGTGCCAGCCCGCGCACCTGATGCCCTGCCTCAATGAGTTCCTTCACCAGTTCCGTCCCGATGAATCCCGTCGCTCCCGTCACAAAAACTCGCATAGATTTGTCCTCTCGCTGTTTGCCGGCGCGACCCTGAAAGCGCCACGCCAGAATTGATATCCGCGTCTCCGCGGAAGTGGAGACGATCTCCGCTTGTAAGATAAGTGGAGCCTGTCTCCGGTTGCAGAATCTTTTCTGCGAAACTTGTGTATGCCGAAAAAGCAGGCCTTGCCACCTTCGGGCGCACGCAAACCCCGCGCGGATGCACAGCGCAACCGCGCGCGCATTCTCGAGGTTGCTAGGCTGGCCTTCACCCGGCACGGCGCCGAGGCTACGCTCGATGACATCGCCCGCAAGGCGGCCATCGGCCCAGGCACGCTCTACCGTCACTTTCCTACCCGAGACGCCCTGATCGAAGCGATCTACCGCAGCGAAGTCGAAAAACTGACTGCAGCCGGGCAGCGCTTCGCCGCCACGATGCCGCCGCTCGAAGCTCTCCGAGCCTGGATGCTTCTCTTCATCGACCACGTGGCCGGCAAAAAACTCATCCTTCCCGCCATGGACACTGTTGCGGGCGGATCCATGCGCCTCATCGAAGGCGCGCGCGGTCTCATCCACAGCGCATTCGTCGCCTTGGTGCAACGCGCGATCAACAGCGGCGATCTCCGTGCAGATACCGATCCCGATGACTTCGTCCGTGCCCTCGTCGGTGTCTTCCACACGACTGCTCTGCCGGGCTGGGAGCCAAGTGCCCGCCGTATCGTCGACATCCTTATTGCCGGCTCGCGGCCCCGCAAATGAGCAGCTCTATAGTTCACTCCGCGCGCCGAAGAAGTAGCCCCAGCAGACTGATTCTTGTGGGGCAGTTCCGCGAACTGCGCCGGCCTCGTAGGCCGGCTCTTCCAATCGTCGAGCCACTTTATGTCGAGACGACTTAACTAAGTGACATTAGGCTTGAGCCTGCCATTTCTTGACTGAATGCGCCCGCTACAATCAACGCAGCATGGCCGAAACTCCTTGGGGCAATCTGCAGGTCAACGATGCGCACGTACACTTCTTCTCTCGTACTTTCTACGAAGGCCTGGCGCGTCAGAAAAAGGCAACGGATGCCGATGCTGTTGGTACTCTGCTGGGTTGGGAAGTGCCGGCTGATCCCGTCGTATTAGCGGATCGTTGGGCGGCGGAACTGGAATTCAACGGAGTCGAGCGCGCCTGTCTCATCTCGAGCGCGCACGGCGACGAAGCGAGTGTGGCCGCTGCCGTTGCGGCGCACCCCGATTGCTTTTACGGTTTCTTCCTGCTCGATCCCATGCAGCCCGATGCGCTCGACCGGCTCACCGCCGCCGTACGGAATCCGCATCTGCATTGCGTTTGCCTGTTTCCAGCGATGCACACCTATTCCGTGGCCGATGGGCGGCTGGTTCCGATGTTCGAATTGATCTCCGACCATCAACTCGCGGTGTTCGTGCATTGTGGCGCGCTCAGCGTCGGTGTCCGGAAGAAGCTCGGCTTGCCCAGCCAGTTCGACATGCGCTTTTCCGATCCGCTGAATCTGCATCCGGTGGCGCTGCACTTCCCGCAAATCCGTTTCATCGTGCCCCACTTCGGCGCGGGCCTATTTCGCGAGACTCTGATGCTGGCCGATCTTTGTCCTAATGTCTATCTGGATACTTCGAGCTCGAATCGCTGGATGCTTTACGACGGACTCGATCTGCGAGCCACCTACCGGCGCGCGATCGACCTGATCGGAACGGAGCGGTTGCTGTTCGGCACCGATTCGAGCTTCTTTCCACGCGGCTGGCATCACGCCATCTTCGATACCCAAGTGAAGGCGCTCTACGAACTAGGCCTCGATGAACGACAGGCCGAGCAGATTCTCAAATTGAACCTGGAACGTCTCTTCGACGGCCGGCGCCCAGCTGTCCCGGAAAATTCCCCGAGACTTTGACCCCGCCGCTGCACTTTTTTACTTAGTGCTTATATGAAACGGTCCTTGCTGGGAGTCATAATCCCTTTTCGATCCACGCGGCCTCCTCTGCTGCAACTCCCGGCGCCCAACGCGGCGGACGTGAAAACGGCCCAGATTTCCGTATATCCTGAATTCGAAGCGGCGCAACCTTTTCGCCGCGAACGTTGGAGTGAACTCGAAGCCTTCGCTCCCGGCATCCTGGTCGGCTATAGTTTCGACCTCGAGCGTTTAGTGGAGAAGGTCAAGACCAAAGAATTAAATCTGCCCTCCGTGGATCGCATGATTTTCGCTCTCACCGATTGTGGATCGAATCCGATCAGCGATGTTTTGCGCGACCGGCTCTGGCAAGTACTCGGCGTCCCGGTTTATGAACTCATTGTGGCGCCCGGCTGCAACCTGCTGGCGACAGAATGCGAAGCCCACGACGGATGGCATTTGCAGGACGGCGCTCACGCTTATCTGGTACGAGGCGAACTAGTCTACGACGCCCCTCCAGTAGCTGGACGCCACACCGGTTTTACCGGCGAAGTCGAAACGAGCCCTTGCCCGTGCGGCCGCCCCTCGCTGCGTCTGAAAAACCTCGCCCCGCATCTTCCGCGCCCCTACGAGCACCGCATCGCCGCAGTAGCCTAGCTATAGCTAGCCACGCTGCAACAGCGTCTAACGTCTCTCGATCACGGGAGGGGAGAATTTCTCAGAGGAGACGATCCTAATGAAAATATGGAAACCAAAGACGCAACTACGAGGAAAGCCGCTCGTCGGACCTACTGGCAAAGTATATCCGAATATGAGGGACATAACGGACGAGGTGGACGCTGCCAATGGCTTTATAATTCCGTGGATTGGGCCGAAGCCCAGCAAGGAGGAGGAGGAGGAGGACCACATAACATCGGAGCGAATGGAGGAAATCGAGGAGGACCAGGCGGGCCTGGCGCGGCGCTACCGAAGACACCTCCCGTCCCAAACCCCGAAGCCGCACTCACGTTAGCATGAATTGTGCGTGCGCGTAACCTGTTCATCTGCTTCTTTTTGACCGCTCTGGCGATACGAGCCGAGACCTACACTTTGACTCTGCAGCAGGCTCTGGAACTGGCTGCGCGGCAGAACCCGGATGTGACGATTGCGCGGCTCGACCAGCAGCACGAAGAACAAGGTGTCACCGTCGCCTCCGACCCATTCCATCCCAAAGTCATACTAGGCAGCGGCGCGGCTTATACCTACGGCTATCCGAACACGATTCAGGGCAGCGCTCCAGCTATTTTTCAACTCACCACGCAACAGTCCCTCTTTAACCGGCCGAAGAGTTATGAACAGGCGGCGGCGCGAGAAGTAGCCCGCGGCGCGGAGTATGGCGCGCAGGCGAAGACCGATGACGTGGCCTACCAGGCCGCTGACTTATTCTTAACGGCCAGCCAGGTCGAGCATGCCGGCGAAATCATTTCGACTCAGCTGCCCAGTCTCCAAAAGGTCATCGACACCATGTCGGCAGCCGTTAGCGGAGGCACGGAGTTGCCGCTGGAGCTGAAGCGCGCGCGAGTGAACCTGGCCAGTTCGCAACAGCAACTCGACGCCACCCGCCTCGACAGAGATTATTACGAGATGTTGCTGGCCGTTGTAGTGGGCTATCGTGCCACGGACCGGGTGAAGCCCGTCGATTCGGATCTGCCCAGTGCGCTGGCGCCTGATTCAGAAACAGACGCCATCGATACGGCGTTGCGCTCGAGCCGTCAACTGCGCCAGTTACAGGCGAACATTTTGGCAAAAGAGATGGACTATCGGTCGTACAAAACCGCTCGCTGGCCGCAAATCGATTTAGTGGCGCAATATGCGTTGTTTGCCAAATATACTTACTCGCAATACTTCCCAGCGAACAAGTTTCAATACAACAACTTTCAGCTGGGCGCAGCGATCACACTGCCGCTGCTCGTCGGTAGTGGGCGCGGAGGTTACATGGCGCAGGCCTTGACCGACATTCAGAAGCTGCGGATTCAAACCGATCAGTTGCGTAACCGCATCCTGATTGATACGCGCCGCAGCTATGAGCAATGGAGAAAGGCCGAAACGATTCGCGATCTGGCGCGCCAGAAACTCGATCTGGCGCGTGAAGATCTAACCGTGAAGCTGGCTCAGAATGGAGAAGGCCGCGTGCCTCTCCGCGTGCTCGAGCAGGCCCGTTTGGAAGAGAGCGATTTGTGGATGCAGCTTTACGACTCCGAAACCCAAGTGACGCGAACTAAACTGGCGATCCTGCGCCAGACGGGAGCTCTGATGGCCGCCATACGCGGCCAAGAGGGAGGAACCGTACCTGGTGCCAGCCGCCCCTGACCCAATTACTTCCGTCGATTCCGCATCGCCCGCGAGCGAAGTTCCGGCCATTGAGATCGTCGATCTTCACAAGATCTACAACGGCGTGCACGCGGTTGATGGCCTCACGGTGACCGTTCCGCAAGGTTCCTTCTTCGGATTTCTCGGCCCCAACGGCGCAGGGAAGACCACCACCATCAAAGTACTCATGGGCCTCGCGCAGCCGGATAGTGGAAGCGTACGCATTCTCGGACTTCCCATGCCACAGGAATCGCTGGCCATCCGTAAGATCATCGGCCTGGTGCCTGACGATTCCTTGCTCTTCGATTATTTGACCGGGCAGGAGTACCTGGAATTCGTGGCGCGCCTCTATGGGTTAACCCGCCCTCTGGCCGTTGAGCGTGCCCGAGAACTCCTGGCGCTTTTCGAACTCCAGGAAAACCCGCGAAAGCTCATCGGCGAATACTCAAAAGGCATGCGCAAACGCGTGGCGCTTGCGGCAGCGTTGATTCACCGGCCCCGCTTGTTTCTGATGGACGAGCCCTTCGAAGGCGTCGATGCTGTCGGTGCGCGGCTCATGAAAGATATTCTTCTCGAACAGGTGCAGCACGGAGCCACCATCTTTCTTACGTCGCACGTCCTGGAAGTCGTGGAGAGACTATGCGATCAGATCGCCATCATCGGCCGGGGCAAAGTGATCGCCCACGGCAACATTGAAGATCTCCGGCACCAGGCTAGTGCGGAAGCGACCTCGCTCGAAGACATTTTCGTAAACCTGGTGCATGGAGAGCGCTATAGCGGCAGCTTGAACTGGCTCTGAAACATGTGGCAGCACGTTCTGGCAATCGCCTGGGCTCAATTCCGGATCAGCCGGAATCACTGGCCGCGCACCAGCTTCGGAACCGTAATGAGCTGGCTGTTGCTGCTGCTCTGGTATGGGATCTACGCCGCGTTGGCGCTCTTCCTCGCCTTCCGTCTTCCCGACACGCCGTTGCGCGAAATCGCTCGCTGGTTTCCTTCGGGGCTGCTCGCCGTCTTTCTGTTCTGGCAAGTGATTCCGTTGTTTACCCTCAGCAGCGGCTGGTCTCTGCAACTCAATAAGCTGCAGATCTACCCGGTCCGCCAGAGCACCCTGTTCGGCATCGAGACATTCCTGCGCATCACCAGTGCGCCCGAGATGATTATCGTGCTGGTGGGCGCAACAGTAGGCTTATGCGGGCACCCGCAAGTGCCCAACTGGGCGTCACTGATTCTGTTCCTCTTCATTCCGCTGAACCTGTTTCTGCAACTCGCCATCCGCGATTTGATCCTGCACGCTTTCGAGAGAAACCGCTTTCGAGAGCTGTTCGCGGTAGTGGTAATCAGCGTGGGAATTCTTCCGCAACTGCTGATCAGAACGAGTTTGGGAGCTACCCTGAAGCCGTACTTCCTCGCGACGGCCGGCAGCCATCTTACGCCCTGGTCGGAAACAGCGTCTCTCAGTCTGGGCCGTTTTTCCGTTCGTGACGCACTGCTACTGCTCGCCTGGACAGCCGTTTCGTACTTCTTCGCGCGCTGGATGTTTCACAAAGGCCTGATAGCTGACGACAGCTTTCAACAGGGCGGCGTTGTATCCGCTACGAACCAGAGTCCCAGGCAGTCTCTCTGGTCGCATTGGCCCGCTCGCATCTTCCGAGATCCGTTGGCTGCGCTCGTGCAGAAAGAAATGCAGTCGCTCGTGCGCATGCCGAAGTTCCGCGTCTTGTTCGGAATGTCCTGCATCCTGGGCATCGTGGTTTTTGTTCCGGCGGCGCTCAACGGGCAAGACCCTACCTCCAGCTTTATGCGCAGCAACCTGATTCCCGTGGTCAACGTGTACGGGCTGCTGCTGCTGAGTGACACGCTGCTGTTGAACGCGTTTGGGCTGGATCGTGGAGCGGCGCAGACTTATTTCGTCATGCCGGTTTCACTCCCCACCGTCTTGCAAGCGAAAAACGCGGCGGCCATCGTCTTTGTGCTGTTGCAGAGCGCCGTGATTCTCTTGGTCGCTACCCTGGCGCGCGCGCCCATCACGGGGATGAGTGTTCTCTCGGGCATGCTCGCGTCCGCTGTCGTTACGGTATTCCTGCTGGTCACAGGAAATCTCACATCGCTCGCCATGCCGCGCCCCATCGATCCAAAACAAACGTTTAAGAAGCAGGCCGGCGCAAAAATGCAGCTCTGGCTCTTCGGATGTTCCATCAGTCTGTTTGCGCTGGTAGGATTCGCCTATCTGGCGCGTTACGCATTCCAGCGCGAGTGGGTGTTTCTGGCAGTGCTCGGCTTTGAATTTCTGGTGGGGATCATTGCGTACCGGCTGGGTCTCGAATCGGCGGTTGAGCGGGCGATTCGCGATCGTGAAGCGATTGTCCAGATGCTCTCGAAAAGCGCTTCGCCGCTGAGCTTGAGCTGAGCAGGTTTAAAGAAGAAGCTTACTAACTTCTCGTTCGATGGCGTCTCGCACCGCCTCTTTGGCCGCTTCGTCCTGGTATTTTTGACGCGGCCAGAAAAAACCTTTCAATCCGTCACGGCGTCGTCGCGGCACTACGTGAATATGCAGGTGCGGTACCGTCTGGCTCACGCGGTTGTTAATCGCGATGAACGTCCCTTCCGCATCGACCGCCGCTTCCACCGCTTTCGCCAAAACCTGCAGCGTAGTCATAGTGCCGGCTGCGAGATTTGAGGGCAATTCCAGCAGCGTGACATAGTGTTCCCGCGGGCACAACAGTACGTGCCCTGGGAACAACGGATGCATGTCCAGGAAGGCGATGAAGTTCGCATCTTTGTAGACCATGTGCGCTGCTACCGATCCGCTGGCAACGCTGCAGAAGATGCAGTCCGGATCCGGTGAACCCAGCACTACCTGGCCTCGGGAAGCGGCGCCGGCTCAGTCAATGAAACTCGATCGACCCACAGCAGCAGGTCGCCCTTATCATCGACGTCGAAAGCCGCGCCGAATCGCACGCCCCACAAAATTTCGTCATAGCGGTAGGAGAGCCGGGCGTATACCGTCTGCCTGAATGTCTCATCGTAACCCCGCATCATCACCAGCACCTCTGCCTGCATCGATTCTAAGTCTTCGCGCTTTTTGCCATACAACGGACTTTTTTCGTCAATGGGATGAACCACGGTCCAGGTGAGCGGCAGGAAAAGGATTTGTGAACGCTCAAGCTCGAGCTGCTGAAATTTACGCTGCAGACGTCCGTTCGGCGCGGGCACAACGGTCATGAGCATCACGCGCGCTTCTACTTCGATCAGATTGGCGGTACGTCTGTTGACAACCCGAAACTGCAGGCTGGTGGCATCGCGGAAGGGCGCGACAGCCATTTTGGCGCTGAAGCCGAAACGGGCCGAGGGCTGTGAAAAGCGGCCAAACAGCAGGCCAGTGGCGATCGCGAAAGCCATCAACCCCAGCAGCGCTTCTACCGACGCCACCGCGTTCGCAGCCGTGCCATCCGGATACATGTTCCCGTAACCAACCGTCGTCAGCGTGTGCGTGCTGAAGAAGAAAAGATTGAAAAAATGCGTGGCGGGATCTTTCGAGTCTGCGCCCTTAATGGTTCCCGGACCCAAGGCCTGATAGCCCCAGGCGAACGCCAGATTGACGAGAATGAAAACCGTGATGACGATGAGCGAAAATTTAAGCCACGAGACGCTGATCAGATACGTGTAAGGATTCGCATCGTGCCAGTTGCGGCCGCCGCGGCGTACATTGAAGCTGCCGTCCTTCTCGACCACGCGGTTCAGCGCGCCGGTATACTGCTGCGTCAATCCGGGATCGTAGTTGGCGTTCGGTTGCACCGGGAATGGTTTGTCTGCTTCACTCATCACAGATTCTCGCGAGCGTTGTTACGCTGGCTATCAGGAACTATGGCACGAACAGAATCCAATATGCTGCCACTGGGCACCGCCGCGCCCGCCTTTCAATTGCCCGATGTCGTCTCGGGCGACATCGTTTCGCTCGACCGGTTTGCCGGCAGAAAAGCTCTGCTTATCATGTTCATCTGCCGGCACTGCCCCTATGTGAAACATGTCCAGAAGGAACTGGCGCGGCTCGGAACAGATTACGCCGGTAAGGCTGCCGGTATTGTAGCGATCTCTTCCAATGATGCCGCCGCCTATCCCGACGATGCGCCCGAACGCTTGCGCGAAATGGCCCTGGAACAGGGCTTTACGTTTCCGTTCTGTTACGACGAGTCGCAGGATGTAGCGCGAGAGTACAACGCGGTCTGCACGCCGGACTTTTACCTATTCGATGAAGGGGGACGGCTGGCGTATCACGGACGGTTGGATGACAGCCGCCCCCGCAGTGAAGAGCCGGTCACCGGGAATGAAGTGCGCGCCGCCATCGATGCGCTGCTCGAAGGCAGGCCTGTGAATCCAGAGCAGAAGCCCAGTATTGGCTGCAGCATCAAGTGGCGCACACAATATAACCGGACTGAATCGTGATATTGTTCGATTGCGATGCCTTCGAATTCTAAACACACCCGGCGCGATTTCGTTTCCACCATAGCAGGTAGCTCTCTTGCCCTAGCTGCCGCTGGAACAGCTGCTGCCAAGAAGGGTAATAAGATACCGATCGGACTCGAATTGTATTCGGTGCGGCACGAACTCGACAAAGATCCCACGGGGACGCTCGACAAAGTCGCAAAAATGGGCTACGACTGCGTCGAGTTCTACGCTCCCTATTACGATTGGACGCCGGACCACGCGAAAGAAGTGCGCCAGCAATTGGACCAGATCAAGTTGCGCTGTTACTCCACGCACAATGCGCTGAAGTCGTTTACGCCGGATGGCATCGAGAAAGCGATCGAGCTAAACAAAGTTTTGGGCACGCACTATCTCGTGCTGGCGCATCCTGGCGGGCCAGATGTCAAGACAGTCGACCAATGGAAACAGATTGCCGACACGCTGAACCAGGCGAACAAGCGGCTGCAGACAGCCGGGCTCCACGCCGGCTATCATAATCACGACGCAGAGTGGCGGCCGGTTGATGGTCAGAAGCCAATTGAAATCCTGGCGAAAAACACTGATAAGAGCATCATGCTCCAGCTTGATGTGGGAACGTGCGTCGAAACGGGTAACGATCCGGTAGCGTGGATCGATAGTAATCCGGGGCGCATAAAATCGCTCCACTTGAAGGAGTGGTCGCCGAAAGACAAATATTCTGTGCTCTTCGGTGAGGGCGTTACACCTTGGAAAAAGTTATTCGCCGCGGCCGAGAAGCATGGCGGTGTGGAATTTTACTTGATTGAGCAGGAGGGTAGCCGTTTCCCTGAGTTGGAAACAGCCGAACGCTGCCTGGTTGCTTACAAGGATTTGCGCTCGGGCACTAAATCGAACGCGTGAGCGTGATTGAACCGAACCCGCGCATCCGCATCTTTATCACGGGCGGCACCTTCGATAAGCAGTACGACGAATTGCTCGGCCGTTTGGTTTTCAAAGAGTCCAATCTGCCCGAGATGCTGGTTTCCGGCAGGTGCAAGCTAGCTCTCGATCTCCGCACTCTCATGATGGTGGATAGTTTGGAGATGTCGGAAGCAGATCGCAGTCTCATCGTTGAGCAATGCCGCGCGGTTCCCGAGTCGCGTATCGTGATCACGCATGGGACCGACACCATGGCCGATACCGCGCGCACCTTGGTGAACCGGCTTCCCGGCAAGACGATCGTTTTGACGGGCGCCATGATCCCCTACGCGTTTGGCAGTTCCGATGGCTTGTTCAACCTGGGCAGCGCGCTCGCCTTTGTGCAGGTGCTGCCCGTTGGAGTTTACGTGGCGATGAACGGACAGTACCTGCCGGCGGCGCACGTGCGCAAGAACAGGCAGACTGGCGTTTTTGAAGATGACCGCGCCATCGAAGGTTGACTACGATGTGGTTGTCGTAGGCGCCGGGGCCGCGGGCTTAGCGGCCTTGGGCGAACTCGATCGCGCGGGCTGCTCCGTATTGTGCGTTGAAGCGCGCGAACGCATCGGCGGCCGCATTCTAACCGTTCACGATCCACTTTCGCCGCTGCCTCTTGAACTCGGCGCCGAATTTATTCACGGCCGTCCTCCGGAGATCTGGGACATCGTTCGTGCTGAGAGGCTTCCCGTGTACGATTGCGCCGATGCTTCGGTTCGTATTCGCGACGGGCAAATTCAGAAACAGGAAGATGCCTGGTTACCGATGGGAGCGCTCATGCGCGAGATGCGGGCGGATGCGTCTCAGGGACCGGATCAATCGTTCGCTTCGTTTCTGAATCAATCCGATCATGCGCCCGACGCTCAGGAACTGAGCGCTTCGTTTGTGGAAGGCTTCAATGCCGCGCGTAAGGAACTCATCGGCATTGCTTCTCTGGCAAAAGATGCGAATGCTTCGGAGCAGATTGACGGGGATCGTTCTTTTCGTT
The DNA here is from genome assembly GCA_965277435.1 of Bryobacteraceae bacterium. GTDB lineage: Bacteria > Acidobacteriota > Terriglobia > Bryobacterales > Bryobacteraceae > Bog-105. The sequence continues at coordinate 3,061,686 of OZ255821.1, forward strand.
TCTCGCAAGGCTATGACGCGATTCCACTGCATCTGTTATCGCGCGCTCGCGATCCATTTAAGCGGCTGCGATTGAACACGGTGGTGAACCGCATCGAATGGAAGCCGGGTTTCGTTACGCTAGACGTGACGTCCGCTTTAACCGGCAGCGCACAGAGAATCACTGCGCGACGAGTTGTGATCACGCTCCCACTAGGCGTTTTGACAGCGGCTCCCGGGAGTGCCGGAGCGGTGGAGTGGGATCCCGCTCCCGGCCAGCATCTTGAGGCCGCTCAGTCGCTGGCTTTTGGGCAAGTGGCGCGAATGGTGTTTCGTTTTAGGCAGGCGTTTTGGGAAGAGAAGAGCGTTTTTGCAGATGCGGGATTCCTGCTCTCGAACGAAGCGCTATTCCCGACCTGGTGGACTCCGCTCTCCACACGCGCGCCGATCCTGACCGGCTGGAGCGCTGGTCCGCACGCCGATGGTCTGCTCGGTCTGCCACGCGAGCAAGTCATCCGGGAAGCGATCAAATCGCTGGCGCGCATCCTCGCTGTCGATGCGAATGCTATCGAGCGTAAGCTCGCAGCGGTTTATTATCACGACTGGCACAGCGATCCGTTCGCCCGCGGCGCATATAGTTACGTACCCGCCGGTGCCATGCCGGCTCGCGAACAACTGGCCCAGCCGGTCTCCGATACGATCTATTTTGCCGGCGAAGCAACGGAGCTAAACGGACACAGCGCAACCGTTCACGGCGCGATTGCTTCCGGCCTGCTCGCTGCCCTGCGCATTGTCATGACGAACTGATACGTTGAACTGCGAAAGGAATTTTGCATGAAAGTCTCCCGTCGAATTGCTCTTGCTGGACTGGCGGGGAGCGCGCTGGCCAGTCAGTTACCCGAAGCGCCTCCTACCTTGCCGCCGGGTGTGGAGGCCGAGAAAACTCCTTTTCAAGGCACGCGTGCATCACTCTCCGCCTATGAAACCCCCGACTGGTTTCGCGACGCCAAGTTTGGAATCTGGGCGCACTGGGGACCGCAATCCGCCATTGAAGATGGCGATTGGTATGCCCGCAACATGTATATGCAGGGCAGCCCGCAATACAACTATCACGTCGAGACTTACGGGCATCCTTCGAAATTCGGTTACAAGGACACCATTCCTTTCTGGAAGGCCGAGAAGTTCGATCCCGCCGAGTTGATGAGGCTTTATAAGCAGGCGGGAGCAAAGTATTTCGTCTCGATGGGCGTTCACCACGACAACTTCGATCTCTGGAACTCAAAGCACCAGCATTGGAATTCCGTGCAAATGGGTCCGAAGAAGGACATCGTTGGCTTATGGCAGAAGGCCGCGCGTAATGAAGGACTGAAGTTCGGTGTCAGCGAACATCTTTGGATCACGTACAAGTGGTTCTCGGTGAGTCACGGTCACGATGAAACCGGTCCGCTCGAATCCGCGCCGTACGATGGTGCGGATCCGAAGAACTTCGATCTGTACGTCGATTCGGATGAAGTCCACACTCAATTAGAGTGGACGGAGGACGGTATTCCCGAATGGTGGAAGCGCCATTGGTACGACCGCATTCGCGACCTGGTCGATAACTATCAGCCAGACCTGCTCTACTCCGATGGCGCGCTGCCGTTTGAAGATTACGGCTTGAACCTCATTGCCCGGCATTACAATCTGAGCGCGAAACGGCACGGTGGCAAAGCGCAGACTGTCTACTTCAGCAAACGTCAGGCAGACAGTGTCAAGGGAATTGCCACGCTCGATGTAGAGCGCGGCGTGGTCGATTCTATTTGGCCGCGTCCGTTTGAAACCGATACCTGCATCGGCGATTGGCACTACAAACGCGGCGTAAACTATAAGACGCCGAAGACTGTCATTGACTTGCTAGTCGACATCGTCAGCCGCAATGGAAACCTGCTGCTGAACTTTCCGCTCCCAGCCAGCGGCCAGCTTGATTTGGAGGAGCGCAACGTGTTGGCGGCCATCACAAAGTGGATGGCGGTGAATAGTGAGGGCATACATGGCACGCGTCCCTGGAAAATCTTTGGTGAAAGCCCGCAAACAGCCGCTGTCGCAGCAACCTCCGCATTCAACGAAAAACAGCGAAAAGACTTGACGGCCGACGATGTGCGCTTTACCACTAAGGGCGACACGCTTTATGCCTTCGTAATGGGCTGGCCCAAGTATCAGGCGAATATCAAGCCGCTGGCGACGGGAACATGGCTGCGCGTCGGGAAGATCCAGCGGGTGGAACTGCTGGGCTTCGATGGTCAGCTGCAATGGGCGCAGAGCGAAGCTGGGCTCAAAATTATGCTGCCCGAAAAAGCGCCCTCGGAGCATGCCGTGGCATTCAAAATCACTTCCGTAGGGTAGGCTTTAACCTGCCATCTTGGCCGCCGCGCCGCAGAAGTGCATAAAGTTCTGCCGGAACAAGGGCTCGATATCGGTTTTGATCTGCTGCTGTGTGACTGCGCCTCCGTCTTCCGCCTGCTTCGCAAGTCTGCGCGGCCGGCCGCATCGTCCGCCGGCTTGATCCCGGCACGACTGGTACAGGGATCCATTTGCGCGTGGCGCTTATAGCTACGTTCCCGCCGGCGCTATGCAGGCCCGCGAACAACTGGCCCGGCCGGTCTCCGATACGATCTATTTTGCCGGCGAAGCAATGGAGCTAAACGGACACAGCGGAACCGTTCATGGCGCGATTGTTTTCGCCGTGCTCGCTGCCCGGCGAATTCTCATGACGAGGTGATACGTTGAACTGCGAAAGCATTTTCGTATGAAAATTTCCCGACGCACTGCTCTTGCCCGACTGGCCGGGAGCGCTGTGGCCAGTCAGTTACCCGAAGCGGCGCCTGCCTTGCCGCCCGGTGTGGAGGCCGAGAAAACTCCTTTTCAAGGCACACGTGCATCGCTCTCCGCCTATGAAACGCCTGACTGGTTTCGTAATGCCAAGTTTGGTATCTGGGCGTGCTGGGGGCCGCAATCCGCTATCGAAGACGGCGACTGGTATGCGCGCAATATGTATATGCAGGGCAGCCCGCAATACAACTATCACGTCGAGACTTACGGGCATCCTTCCAAGTTCGGTTACAAGGACACCATCCCCGCCTGGAAGGCCGAGAAGTTCGATCCCGCCGAGTTGATGAGCCTGTATAAGCAGGCGGGAGCAAAATATTTCGTCTCGATGGGTGTTCACCACGACAACTTCGATCTCTGGAATTCGAAGCACCAGCGTTGGAATTCCGTGCAAATGGGTCCGCAGAAAGACATCGTTCGCTTATGGCAGAAGGCCGCGCGTAATGAAGGACTGAAGTTCGGCGTCAGCGAACACCTTTCGATCACGTACAAGTGGTTCTCGGTAAGCCACGGACACGATGAAACCGGTTCGCTTGAATCCGCGCCGTACGATGGCGCGGATTCGAAGAACTTCGATCTGTACGTCGATTCGGATGAAGTCCACACTCAATTAGAGTGGACGGAGGACGGTATTCCCGAGTGGTGGAAGCGCCATTGGTACGACCGCATTCGCGACCTGGTCGACAACTATCAGCCAGACCTCCTCTACTCCGATGGCGCGCTGCCGTTTGAAGATTATGGCTTGCACCTGATTGCCCGGCATTACAATCTCAGCGCCAAGCGCAATGGAGGCAAAGCGCAGAGTGTCTACTTCAGCAAACGTCAGGCAGACAGTGTCAAGGGAATTGCCACGCTCGATGTGGAACGCGGTGTGGTCGATTCGATTTGGCCGCGCCCGTTTCAAACCGATACCTGCATCGGCGACTGGCATTACAAACGCGGCATCGAATACAAGACTTCGAAGACCGTCATCGATCTGTTAGTCGACATTGTCAGCCGCAATGGAAACTTGCTACTGAACTTTCCGCTCCCAGCCAGTGGTCAGCTGGATTTGGAGGAGCGTAATGTCTTAGCGGGCATCACCAGATGGATGGCAGTAAATAGTGAGGGCATTCATGGCACGCGTCCCTGGAAGATCTTCGGTGAAAGCCCGCAAACAGCCACTGTCGCTGCAACCTCCGCATTCAACGAAAAGCAGCGCAAAGATCTGACGGCCGACGACGTGCGTTTTACCACCAAGGGCGATACACTCTACGCCTTCGTGATGGGCTGGCCCAATTATCAGGTGCAGATTAGGCCGCTCGCGACTGGAACATGGCTGCGGGTCGGGAAAATTCAGCGCGTGGAATTGCTGGGCTTTGACGGTCAGCTGCAGTGGTCGCAAAGTGATGCCGGGCTCAAAATTATGCTGCCGGAAAAAGCGCCGTCCGACCATGCTGTGGCATTCAAAATCACTGGTGTTCAAAACTAACTGCCCACGCCGCAGAAGTGCATAAAGTTCTGCCGGAACAAGCGCTCGATATCGGTTTTGATCTGCTGCTGTGTGACGAGGCCGCCGTCTTCCGCGAGCAGCGTGTAGGTATTTGTCAATATAGGGGCCAGTATGCGGCGGGTGTTGCGCCACTTGTAGATGACCTGTTCCAGAATGCGTGCGTCCGAATGTTGCGGGATGAAAGAGAAGCCGAGCATTTCGATGCGTTCTCGCGTGATTTCCTCGACAATCGAAGGATTGTTGAGAAACCACCAGCAGCCGAAGGGCATCAGGTTGCTGAATTTTCTGGCGTAGACGCAGAGTTCGTATTGGTTTTCCCGGCTCAATACGCTTACCAGAAATCGATTTCGCGGAAAGTCGCGGCAGAGCTGTTCGAGGCTCCGCAAATCCGCGCGCCCGGCCGCATCGCCCGCCAGCTTGATCTCGGGATTCACCTGGCGTCGCACGCCGATCATCAACGAGATTGGAATGTCGAACTCGCGGCAGGCAGGAAGGACGGCTTCTTTTAAGATCTTGGAGCGAAGGCTATCCTGTTCCGGGTATTGAAACGAGTCCGGGAGCGAAATCGCCATATAAACCGGCTTCATCCGCGTGCACCAATCGTGCAGAAATCTTCGAAGCTCAGTAACCGCGCCTCCGGATAGCTCGGCATCCACTTTGTACCCTGCTGACTGCAAAACCTGCCAGTGGGCGGGCCAGCCGTCCACGATGCGATCGAGCCGTAGCGCGGCATGAAATCTGGGATCTGGCGTTGCGTCGCCCCTCCACAGCACAGACTCGATCGAATCCAAAGGATCGTTCGTCATGACGGCTTCACTGATTCCGGCGGCTTTGAAGGCAGCATCGATGTGATTGTCAATTGATTGTTCGGCGAAAAAAGGCCGGCTCTCGGCCAGCCCCGTGGCATCGGTGGGCAGTCCAAACGCATGTAACACGGCAATCACTCCGCGCGTTGCTTCGGATACGGGCGGATTCTCCACGAAGAGCGCCTGCCAGATCGCATCGGCCTGCTGTTCTTTTGACAACGAGAAGTATGTTGCCGGGGTGATCTTCGAGGAGCGAAACAGCTCGGCTTCCAGATAGTGATAGGTGAGGAGTTCATCGATGCCCCAGAGCCCCAGCCGTCCGAGAGATGGCTTGAAGAGATGCGTGTGAACGTCGACGAACTGCGCTGCGTTCAGTTCGCTCTCCACCATGCGCCGAATTTCTTCGGGTCCGGACTTTTGTGCTTCTTGCACGCCATTGGATCGCCCTGCGCTGAGTGCCATGCCTCTATCTTATGAGGGCTCGCTACTCTGGTCAGGTGCTTCTCCTGGTAAACGGACTGGTGGTGGACGGCTCGGGGTCGGCGGGTTTCCCATCATCGGTCCTGGTGGATCGAGATCGCATTGTGGAAGTCGGGCCGGTAGAATCCGCGTCCGGCATCGAATCCATCGACTGCACCGGCCTCGTGATTGCTCCCGGATTTATCGATCTGCATAGCCATTCCGACTTGCAGGTGCTCGACGGGCGAACCGAAAAGCTGAAGCAGGGCGTTACAACCGAAGTCGTTGGGAACTGTGGCTTCTCGCCGTTTCCTTTAAACGATGCAAAGGCATTGCGGGATTTTGGCTCGGGCATTCTGGGGAAAACCGATGACTGGGGCTGGCCTTCCGCCGAAGCCTACCTGGCGGACTTGCGGGCCGCCGGCGCTGCGGACCGCACGCTGCCGCTGGTGGGTCATGGCAGCTTGCGCATTGCGGCGCATGGTCTGGGACTGGAACCTCTTACTGCAGTCGAGCTCGACCGCTTGTGTGACTTGCTCGATGAATCGCTGGACGCGGGCTGCGTAGGCCTCTCCACCGGGCTCATGTACGCTCCTGGCTCCGGCGCGGATTCGATTGAGTTGGAAAGCCTGTGCCGCGTAGTTGCGCGGCGCGGCAAGCTGTATACGTCTCACATTCGCGGCTACGCAGAGACACTAGTGGACGCGATCAAAGAACAGATTGCACTTGCCGAGCAAACCGGTTGCCGTCTTCAGATTTCGCACTTACAAGCTGCCGGGAGAACAAACTGGCATTTGCAGCAACCGGCGCTGGAAAAAATCGAAGCTGCGCGGCGACGCGGTGTCGATGTGGAATTCGATATTTATCCGTACCAGTGCGGCAGCACCGTGCTCACGCAGTTTTTGCCGGAGTGGGCGTTGGATGGTGGAACGCCGGCGCTCCTCGCGCGCATTCAGGACCGCCCGGTTCGCGAACGTCTGATCGACGAATTAAACGACATGGGTTCGGAGCGCTGGTCCGATGTCACGATCTCGTCGGTGAACAGCCAAGCCAATCAACATTTGACCGGCATGACGGTGGCGGAGATCGCGCGGGAGAACGCATCTGACGAAGGTACGTGCGTGGTGAACCTGCTGGCTGAAGAGCATGCCGCGGTGAATATCGTCTCCTTCAATCAGAGCGAGTCGAATCTGCGCGAGTTGATCACTCATGAGTTGTGTTCGGTGATCACAGACGGCTTTTACGTGAAAGGCAATCCCCATCCGCGGCTGCACGGCACCTATCCGGAGCTGCTGGGAAAAATGGTGCGCGAACTTGGCTGGCTGAGTTTACCTAGCGCTGTTCATAAGAGCACGGCGCAACCGGCGGCGCGTCTCCATTTGCGCGATTGCGGTTTAATGAAACCGAATTACTTCGCCGATCTGGTGGCCTTCGATCCGGAGCAGGTAAAGACTGGTGCCAGTTATACGCATCCAAGATCCGATCCTACCGGAATTGCTTTCGTTATGAAGCGCGGCTCGATCGTTCTGGGCGATCCCGTTATCAAAAGAGGCTCATCATAAAGAACCGCTGGGTCATTCTCGTCCTGGTTTTCTTCGGCATCCTCATCAGCTACATCGACCGCGGCAATCTGAGTATCGCCGCGCCGGTCTTAATGCGTGAATTTGATCTTTCGGGCAGCGTTATGGGGCTGCTGCTCTCGGCTTTCTTCTGGACCTATGGCGCATTTCAATTGCCGGCCGGATGGGCGGTCGATCGTTTAGGTATTAGGAGATCGTATTTCGCAGCCTTTTTGTTGTGGTCGCTCGCTTCGGCTTCCATGGCGCTGAGCCACAATGCGCAAAGCATGTTCGGGCTGCGCCTGCTTTTAGGCGTGGCGGAATCCGTGGGACCGCTGGCGAGCCTGGCTTTCATCCGGCTGGCGTTTTCTGAAGAGGACCGCGGCCTGCCGGTATCGATCTACATCGCCGGGCAAACCATTGGGCCGGCGTGCGGCGCGCTTGTCGGCAGCGCGTTGATCGCAACAGCCGGATGGCGCGTGCTGTTTGCTACTACCGGTTTAATTGCGCTATTGTGGCTTCCTCTCTGGTGGTATTTCGCGAGATTCAGCAGGCCTGAACAAGCCAATACCCGCGCGCGCGTGGCATGGAAATGGTCCGCGATCTTTTCGAGCCGCGCCTTCTGGGCCATGTCGTTTTGCGTGTTCCTGTTTTCTTACTTCTGGTATTTTCTGCTTACCTGGATTCCGACTTATTTGAACGTCTCGCGGGGCTACCCAATGATTGCCATGGGGCGCATCCTATCAGTGCCGTTGTTCATCATGGCGCCTGTGAATATTGCGATTGGCTGGTTGGCGGATCGAGCGATTCGTCGTAATCAAAATGCGCTACGCGTCCGGGTCAGCATTGCCATCGCGGGCTTTCTAGGCGCGGGCCTTATCCTTCTTCTGACTCACGTGCAGAGCCGCCGCTCAGTTTTGCTTGTACTCATTCTCTCGGTGTGTTCCTTTGGCGCGGCCAGCACGAACTTCTGGGCCATCGTGCAGCACATTGCTCCGGCGGCGTTCACCGCACGGCTGATCGCCTACTTTAATACCTTGTCTCAAGTAGCGGGCGCGGTTGCTCCCATCGTCACTGGCTACACGCTGGGGCCGGCGAAGAATTTCACGGTGGCCATTTCGCTGGCTGGAGTGAGTTCTTTAGGCGCGGCGTTGCTGCTGATTGTAACGGGCCCGCAATCTATACAGGGATTGAAGGATCATTTGAAATCGTAAGCTGCCTCGCTAAACATGAGTCGAAACTCACTTCTGTAGAATGTGAGTGTGCCCTCACGTCTGAATGGAGCGCCGCGGCGTATTCCACAACAGGAACGCGGCGAGCGAAGAGTAGCAGCTTTGTTGAATGCTGCTGCATCAGTCATAACAGACGCTGGATATAGCGCGGCCACGATGGCCGAAATTGCCCAGCGGGCGGGTGCCAGTATTGGCTCACTGTACCAATTTTTTCCGAACAAGGAATCTGTTACAGAGGCGTTACGGGAACGGTACAGAAAAGAAGTGGTGGAGCTGTGGGCGTCGCTGGAAGGGGCCGACGCTATTGCAATCAAAGATTTAGGGACGCAACTATTGGATGAAATGGTAGTCTTCCTGGAACAACGTCCGGCGCTTCTTCGTCTGATGAACGAAACTTGCCCGTCCCACGAAATATCCATTCGCGATTTTCTGCGAGTGAGGCTGGCTCGCATTCTGTTGATCGCCGCGCCGCGCTTATCCAAGACCCATGCCGGTCTTCTAGCAACGGTCAGCTTGCAGATGATGAAATCCATGAACGAACTGTATGCGGAAGCGCAAGGTGCAAATCGTAAAGCGCTGGTGCGCGAATATGAGCTTTTGCTGAGCTGGTACTTGAAAACGCAGCTCCGAGCCATTCCAAAGAAAGCAATGACGGCGAAATAACGGCAATGAACAGGACTCTTTTTCTCTTCTCTTTTTTTAGTCTGGCAGCGGCGATGGTGCTGACAAACGGTTGTGCGTCCAAGCCGGCGACTCCTGCTACTATGCCTCCACCGCAAGTTAAGGTTGTCGAGGCGACACAAAAAGACGTGCCGGTTTATGGCGAGTGGGTGACGACGCTGGATGGTTTCGTCAATGCCAATATTCAGCCGCAAGTGTCCGGTTACCTGATCCGGCAGAATTATCGCGAAGGTTCGTACGTTCGCAAGGGCGCCGTCTTGTTCCAGATCGATCCGCGGCCGTTTCAAGCAGTAGTGGACCAGGCCAAAGGGCAGCTGGCGCAAGCGAAGGGCCAGCTCGGACAATCAGAAGCGCAACTGGGGCTCGCGCAGATCAACGTGAAGCGCGACACGCCGCTGGCTAAGGCCCGAGCGATCGCGCAGAGCCAGTTGGATAACGATACTCAAACCGAGAAGACGGCCGAGGCTACCATCCTCTCCTCGCAGGCGAGCATCAAGGCGGCTGAAGCCACTCTCGAAACGGCGAATCTGAACCTGGGATTCACGCAGGTTCGCTCGCTGGTGGATGGCGTGGCGGGACAGGCAACTGTGCAGATCGGCAATCTGGTGAGCCAGACGACCATATTGACGGCAGTTTCGCAGGTCAATCCCATCAAGGCTTACTTTCCGATTACCGAGCAGGAGTATTTGCGGATTGCCGACAAGATCAAGCCGGCCGATGACTTGTTGCGAGCGAAGAACCCGGTGCCATTGCAGCTGACGCTGGCCAATAACACGGTGTATAAGTACCCGGGCAAAATTTTGTTTGCTGACCGGCAGGTGGATCAATCGACGGGCACTATCCGCATTGTGGCGGCTTTCGACAATCCCGGAAATATCCTGCGTCCCGGGCAATACGGGAGGATACGGGCGCTGACCGACTTGCGCAAAGACGCGATTCTGGTGCCGCAATCGGCGGTGACGGAACTGCAGGGCCGCTACCAGGTGGCGGTGGTGGATGAGAGCAACAAAGTAAAAGTTGAGACAGTGGATGTCGGAACCCGCGTGGGTGATCTGTGGGTGATCAACAAAGGGCTGAAAGCGGGCGAGCGAGTGATTAGCGAAGGCACGTCGAAAGTACGTGATGGCGCGACTGTGAAACCGACGGAAGATAATGCACCGGCTGCCTCGGCCGATGCTTCTCAGACTACAGGTAAATAAACGATGTCTAAGTTTTTTATTAATCGGCCAATCGTTGCCATGGTGATTTCGATCGTCATGGTCATTGTCGGTATCGTGTCGATGCTCCAGCTGCCGATTGCGCAGTTTCCGGACATCGTGCCGCCCGAAATCCTGGTGCAGGCGACCTACCCGGGCGCAGATGCGCTGACGCTCGAACAATCGGTGGCGACACCGCTCGAAGCGCAGATCAGCGGTGTGGACCACATGGCCTACATGTACTCGGTAAACGCTAACAACGGGGTGTCGCAGATCACGGTCGACTTCAACGTGAACACGAGCCCGGATATCGACCAGGTGTTGACGCAGTTGCGCGTTTCGCAGGCGCAGTCGCAATTGCCGGCGCAGGTTAATACGGCTGGTCTGACGGTGCAGAAGTCGCTGTACGCACCGTTGATGCTGATTGCCTTGTATGCGCCGAAGGGCGGTTACGACAGCGTGTTTCTGGCGAACTACGCATACATCAATCTGGTGGACGAGCTGACGCGGTCGCCGGGCATCTCGCGCGTGCAGGTGTTCGGTGCGGGGCAGTACGCGATGCGCGCGTGGGTGAACCCGGACCGTTTGAATAAGCTGAGTATCACGGTGCCGCAGATTGTGGCGGCGCTGCAGAGCCAGAACACTGTGAATCCTGCCGGTCAGATCGGCGGCGAGCCGGTGCCAAGCGGCCAGCAGTTTACTTACACAGTACAGGCGCAAGGACGGTTGAAATCGCCGGAAGAGTTTGGCAACATCGTGCTGCGCGCCAATCCCGATGGTTCGAACCTGCTGCTGAAAGACGTGGCGCGACTGGAACTGGGCGCACAGACGTACAACCTGACCGGGCGCTATCAAGGCAAGCCATCGGCGATTCTGGCGATCTATCAGCTGCCCGGCTCGAACGCGGTGGACGCCGCGAAAGGCGTGCGCGAAAAGATTGCTACCCTATCGAAGCGCTTTCCACAAAATCTGGCTTATCAGGTCAGCCTCGACACAACGCTGGCGGTAACGGCCGGCATGAAGGATATTGTCACCACGCTGTTCATCGCGCTGGCGCTGGTGATCGCGGTGGTGTACATCTTCCTGCAGGGATGGCGGGCGACGCTGATCCCGTTGGCAGCGGTTCCGGTGTCGTTGATCGGTACGTTCGTGGTCTTTCCGCTGCTGGGATTTTCGATCAATACGCTTTCGTTGTTCGGGCTGGTGCTGGCGATCGGACTGGTGGTCGACGACGCCATCGTGGTAGTCGAGGCAGTGGAACGGCACATCGAAGAAGGCATGTCGCCGCGCGATGCGGCACTCAGAGCGATGGAAGAAGTCGCCGGTCCGGTGGTGGCGATCGCGCTGATTCTGACGGCGGTGTTCGTGCCAACCATTTTCATTCCGGGTATCACCGGGCGTTTGTATCAGCAGTTCGCGGTGACGATCGCCATTTCGGTAATCTTTTCGGCATTCAATGCACTCTCGCTCAGCCCCGCGCTGTCAGCGCTTTTGTTGAAGCCAAAGAAGAAGAGCCGGGGACCGCTGGCGCGCTTCTTCGACTGGTTCAACCGCATGTTCGAACATGTCACGCACGGCTACGTGAATTTTTCCGGATTCCTGCTGCGCAAGGCTGCATTTAGCCTGATCTTTCTGGCGGGCATGGCCGTGCTGGCGGTATTCATCGGGGGCAAGCTGCCGGGATCGTTTTTGCCCGAGGAGGATCAGGGCTATTTGTACGTAGCGTTGCAGCTGCCGAATGCAGCCTCGTTGCAGCGGACTTCGGAGGCGGCTCGCAAAGTGGAAAACATTCTGGCCAAGACGCCGGGTGTGGCTGGTGTTACTTCGGTCATCGGCTTTAGTTTGTTGAGCCGGGTACAAGCCACCTATAACGGATTCTTCTTTGTGACTTTGAAGCCTTGGGAGGACCGCAAGGCCGCGGATGAGCAGTATGAAGCGATCAAAGGCCACGTGATGGGGGCCTTGCAGCAGGTGCCGGATGGGATGGCGTTTTCTTTTCCGCCACCGTCGATTCCGGGCGTAGGCAGTTCGGGCGGTGTGACCTTCATTCTGGAAGACCGATCGGGAGCTGAGCTGTCGTTCTTGACCTCGAACCTGGACAAATTCATGAAAGCGGCCGGCGCCCGCAAGGAACTGACAGGCATGAGCACGACGTATTTGCCAAGCGTGCCGCAGGAGTACGCCGACGTGGATCGCGTGAAAGTGACGCGGCAAGGCGTCAATGTAGCAGACGTGTACGAAACGTTGCAAGCATTTCTGGGCGGTTACCTCGTGAACTACTTCAACCGCTTTGGACGGCAGTGGCAGGTGTACGTGGAAGCGGAAGGCGACTTCCGGCAGACGACGAAAGACATGAGCCGCTTCTACGTTTCGAACAACAAGCAGGGCATGGTGCCGTTGAACGCAGTGACGGATACTAAGCCGATTGCGGGGCCGGAGTTTACAACACGTTTCAACGAGTACCATGCGGCGCAGATCAACGTGGCGGCCGCGCCGGGCTACAGTTCGGGGCAGGCTATGGCGGCGCTCGAACAAGTGTTCGCGCAAACAATGCCGGTCGAGATGGGTTACGACTACACAGGCATGTCGTACCAGGAAAAGCAGGCTTCGCAAGGTGTGCCGCCCTCGGTAATCTTCGGTTTGTCGATCGTGTTCGTGTTCCTGATTCTGGCCGCGCAGTACGAGAGCTGGTCGCTACCGTTCAGCGTGCTGCTGGGGACGCCGATCGCGGTGTTTGGCGCGTACCTGTTTCTCTTTCTGCGGCACTTCGAGAACGATGTGTACGCGCAGATTGGTTTGGTGATGTTGATCGGACTGGCGGCGAAGAACGCCATTCTGATCGTGGAGTTCGCCAAGACGGAGTATGAAAAGGGCAAAAGCATCGAAGAGGCGGCATTAACCGGAGCGCGCATTCGATTCCGGCCGATCTTGATGACGGCGTTCGCGTTCATCCTGGGCTGCGTTCCGCTGTGGACGGCAACTGGTTCGGGCGCGGTGTCGCGGCGGGTGTTGGGAACGGCGGTGATCGGCGGCATGCTGGCGGCGACGGTGCTCGCCATCTTCCTGATCCCTGTGACGTTCGATGTGGTGGAGAAACTGTCGCACCGGGTGAAAGGTAAAGGCAAGAAGCCCATGGCGCGGGTTGAAGAACGGGAGGAAGAGAAAGCTTCGGTATGAGACATCGCGCTTACATTGCGTTGTCGGCAACGTTTGTTTTGTTGACTGGTTGTACAGTGGGGCCAAATTACCAACGGCCCGTGGTGAGCGTGCCGCCGGTATATCGCGGGACGGATCAGAGTGCGACGAACAACGCGAATCCGGCGTCGCTGGGCGATGCGAAGTGGTGGACCGTTTTTCAGGATGAGACGCTGCAGCAACTGATTCGCACGGCGTTGAAGCAGAACTTCGACGTGCGCATTGCGGCGACGCGCATCCTGCAGGCGCAAGCACAGGTGACGATCACGCGAGCGAACCAGTTCCCAACGGTATCGGGCGGCCCGACGGTCGCGGGGACTCGCCAATCGGGCATTCCGAACGTCTTCAACGGGTACTCGTATCTGGCGGACGAGGTCTCGCTCTCGACGCAATGGGATATCGATTTTTGGGGCAGGTACCGACGGGCAACCGAATCGGCGCGCGACACGTTGCGGGCGAGCGAATGGGGGCGGCGGGCGATTGTCAGCACGCTGGTGGATAATCTGGCGGCGGCGTACTTTCAACTGCGGGAATACGACCTCGAGTTGGAGATTGCCAAGCGGACGCTGGAATCGCGGCAGACTTCGCTGAAGCTGACTCAGACGCTCGAACAGGGTGGATCGACGTCGTTGGTAGACGTGCGCCAGGCGGAGCAACTGGTGGAAGAAGCGGCGGAGACAATTCCGCAGACGGAGCAATCGATAGCGCAGGAAGAGGATCAGATCAGCATTCTGTTGGGAGAGAATCCGCGAGAGATTCCGCGCGGCAAGGCGATTACGGAGCAGCCGCTGCCGGAGTCGATACCGGCAGGACTGCCATCGCGTTTGCTCGAGCGGCGGCCGGACATCGAACAGGCAGAACAGCAGCTGGCGGCTGCGAATGCCCAGATCGGGGTGGCGCGGGCCCAACTATTTCCGCAGCTTTCGCTGACGGGGCAGGCGGGATTGCAGAGCATCGGACTGGGGAATCTATTCACCTGGCCGTCGCGGATCTGGACGTGGAGCGCGCCACTATCGCAGCCGATCTTCACGGCGGGAGCGTTGCAGGCGAACGTGCGTTTGACGAGAGCGGAACGCGAGCAGGCGTTGCTGACGTACCAACAGACGATACAGACAGCATTCCGGGAAGTGTCTGACTCGCTGATTGCGTATCAAAAGTCTCGCGAATTTCGGACGCACCAAGAGGCGCTGACAACATCGGCGCAGGGCGCGTCCGACTTGTCTCATATGCGCTACTCGGGCGGCGTGACGAGTTATCTGGAAGTGCTGACGAGCGAGACGAACTACTTCTCGGCGGAGCTGAGCCTGGCGCGGTCACGGTTGAATGAGCGGCTGGCGCTGGTGCAGGTGTATAACGCGTTGGGCGGCGGCTGGGAGTTGTAGAGCGGGCCTCCTGGCCTGCTATGCCGCCATTCGTGGCGGCATTGTTCTCGACCGAAATCGGCCTGAGCGGCCTAATTTCTTAGACACAGAAGCCTAGCCTCGTCATCTAAAGGACATTTGCGCGATGTCTGAACTGTCGCTGCAGGCGATTTCCAAGACCTATGATAACGGGGCCTTAGCACTCGCTCCGGTGGACCTGGTGGCCAAAGATGGCCAATTTGTCGTGCTGGTGGGACCCTCGGGGTGCGGCAAGTCAACGCTGCTGCGGATCATTGCGGGGCTCGAGCAGGCGACGAGCGGAACGATCGAGATCGATGGAGTGCCGATCACCGATGTTCCGGCCAAAGCGCGCGATGTCGCAATGGTTTTCCAGAACTATGCGCTCTATCCACATATGACGGTAGAGCAGAACCTCGAGTTTTCGCTCAAGATGCGCGGCATGGCGAAAGAGGATCGGCGGCGGGAGATCGGCGTGGCGGCGGAACTGCTCCAGTTGACGGAATTGCTGAAACGCTATCCGTCGCAACTTTCGGGAGGCCAGCAGCAGCGGGTGGCTTTGGGGCGAGCGATTGTGCGGAAGCCCAAGTTGTTCTTGCTGGATGAGCCGTTCAGCAATCTGGACGCTACGCTGCGGGCGAGCACAAGAACCGAGTTGATACGGTTGCACCGGCGGTTGCGAACGACAACGGTGTTCGTGACGCACGACCAGGTGGAAGCGATGAGCATGGCGGACGTGCTGGTGGTGTTGAAAGACGGCAAGGTGCAGCAGATCGGCGCGCCGCTCGAGGTGTACCGCCGTCCGGTGAACTTGTTTGTGGCGGGGTTCATTGGATCGCCGCCCATGAATGTGATCGAGATGGACGGGAAGCTGCTAGGGTTGCGGGCCGAGCAGGCGCGAGTGGTGAACCCGGGCGACGATGTATCGCGCGGCGAAATAGTAACTGCCAAAGTCATTCTCCTGGAGCCGCTAGGAAACGAGATTCTGGCGACCTGCCTGGTGGCCGGGCAGGACGTGACGATCCGGCTGCCGTCGTCGTCGACGGTTCGGACCGGGCAAGAGATCCGGCTGGCGCTCGACATGGAGCAGGCGGTCTGGTTCGATCCGGCCACGGGCGTAGCGATCGAAAAGAACGCGGCAGTACTCACTTGATCCCGGTGCGGGAAATGCCCTGCACAAAGTAGCGCTGCAGCCCGACAAACATCAGCGTGACGGGCAAGATCGAGATCAAGACGACGACCATGATGCCCGACCAATCGAGAACATGCTCGCCTTGCAACATGCTCAAGCCGACGGGCAAGGTGGCGGACTTCTCGTCTTTGAGTATGACGAGCGGCCAGCCGAAGTCATTCCAGGTACCGAGAAAAAGCAATACGGAAAGTACGGCAATAGCAGGTTTGCTGAGAGGTAGAACAAGGCGCGCGAAAATGTTCCATTCGCTGGCGCCATCGAGCCGGGCGGCATCGAGCAATTCATCGGGAAAACTTTGTAGGAACTGGCGGGCGAGGAAGACGCCGTAGGTTTCGGCGGCGCGCGGCAGCAGAACGGCCCAGTAGGTATTGACGCCACCCAGAGCGGCCACGGTCATGAACTGGGGAACGATGAAGACCTGAGCAGGAAGCATGAGCGTGCAGAGAAAAATTACGAACAGAACATCGCGTCCCGGGAACTGGAACTTGGCGAAAGCATAGCCGGCGAGCAGGTCGAGCGTGATGTTGAGCGCGCCGCCGAGGAGAGCGAGAACGGTCGAGTTCAGAAGCCAGTAGCGGACGTTGTAAGTGGACCAGGCAGCAGCGAAGTTGTGCCAGGCGGGATGAGCGGGGAGGAAATGCAAAGTGCGGCCGAAGATTTCAGACGCTGGTTTGAGGGCGGTCAGGAACATCCAGAGGATGGGGAACAGGAAGACGAGCGAGGTGAGAGAGAGGATGCAAAGAAGGATGGCGTTCTGGCCGCGGTGTCTCATGCCTTGAGGCCTCGCTGGGATTTGCGTAGGAGCAGGGCGCTGGTGAGCGCGATGAGGATGAAGAACAGAATGACGCTGATGGCGGAGGCGTAGCCCTGACGCTGCTCGTCAAAAGCTGTTTCGTAGAGGTATTGCACGAGCGTGGTGGTGGAGAAGGCGGGGCCGCCTAAGGTCATGACATAGATGAGATCGAAGACGTGCAGGGAGTAGATGAGATTGGTGATGAGCAGGAACGTGTTGCTGGGAGCGAGCAGAGGCCAGACGATATAGCGGAAGCGGTTCCAGGCGCTCGCGCCGTCGAGCGAGGCGGCGTCGAGCAGTTGTTTTGGTACGTCCTGCAGAGCGGCGAGATAGACGACCATGCAGAGGCCGGTGCGCAGCCAGACAGTGGTGGCGATAACGGAGGGCATGGCGAAGGCGGGCGAGGAGAGCCAGGGAAAACGGGGCAGCCCAACCATGGCCAAGGTGGCATTGAGAAGGCCGTAGTGCTGGTCGAAGATCCAGACGGCAATCACGCCGGAGGCAACGCTCGAAATGACAAAAGGGAGATAGAGAGCGGCGCGAAAGAAGTTGCGGGCGGGGAGCGGACGATTGAGGGCGACGGCGAGAGCCAAGCCGGCGGCCATAGTGAGGGGCACGACGGCGGCGGCGTAGATGAAGGTGTTTTTGAGGGCTCGCCAGAACTCGATGTCTTCCAAAATTTCGGCGTAGTTACCAAGGCCGATGAATTTGTGATCGCCGAGCAGGTTCCAGTTGAAGAGGCTGAGCAGGAAGATGGCGAGGATGGGTAGAAAAATGAATGGAATGAAAAGAGAGAGGTGCGGCGCCAGGAAAAGCCAGGGGGTGCGCTGGGGGTGTTTCATGCCTGGTTGTTGGCGCGGCCGATAGCTCGGGCGACGTGGGCGAGGGTCTCTTCGGCTGACTGGCCGCCGGCGAAGGCGAGGTCTAACTCGTCGCCGAGCACGCGATTGATGCGATGAAAAGAAGGAAGAGTGACGGTCCGGGCTAAATCGATGGGCACGGTTTTCGATTGTGCGAGGTGGACGCGCATTTCGTCGGGGCGGTAATCATACTTGATGCCTTGGGAAATGAGGCTTTTGCGGACAGGGAGGAACTGCGCGGCGATGCAGAAGTCACGCATATTTTCTTCGTTGGTGGCGAACCGGACGAAGTCGACGGCCGCGTCGGGGTAGCGGGACGTGCGACTCACGCCGAGAGCATTGCCACCGAGTTCAGCGGCCATGCGGCGATGGCGCGGGAGGAAAGTGGTGGCCCATTCGAAGTCAGTATGCAACTCACGAATGGAGATCGGGCCGACATCGAAATACATGCCGACGACGCCGTTGGCAAAGACGTTTTCAACCTGTTCGCTGGAGTGGGCTGAATCGCTGATGGGAACGAGGGCTTCGCGAAAGAAGGATTGGGTCCACCGGAGAGTTTCGAGAGACTCAGGGGAGGGAAGGGCGGACTGGCAAAAGTCGTCGCGGAGGAGAGTGCCGCCGCTTTGATAGAGGAAATTGAGCCAGCGGAAAGAACCGCCGAGCGCCCAGTTGACGGCAAAGGCGTAGTCGAATTTCTTTTTGAGAGCGCGTGCGACGTCGATAAATTCCTCCCAGGACCAACTTGATTCGAGGGATTGGGGCGGCTTGATGCCGAGACGGTCGAAGGCCGTTTTGTTGTAGAGGATGGCGCTGGTGTCGGTGTGGTGGGGGAGAGCGTGGGTGCGGCCTTTGTAATTGACGGCGGCCCAGGTTTGCTCGGTGAATTCAGCGGCAGTAGTGGAGGGGAGGTACTTTGAGAGATCTATAAGAGCATTGCTGGGGCTGTAACGGCCCATATCGAGATACTGGACACGGATAATGTCGGGCCCGACGCCGGCGGCGATGAGAGTATCGACGGCATCACGGGTTTGATAGCCCACCTGTTCAACTTCAATGGCGACGCGGGGATGCTGCTGCTCGTAGCGCGCGGCAAGCTGATGGAAGGCTCGCATTTCGACCGGCATGCCCCAAACGGAAAGACGGAGGTGAGTTTTTCCGTCGCGGGCGGAGTTTGAGCGGCGGCAAGCGGTAGAGGCAGCCAGGACGCTCAAGAGGAGGGCCCGGCGGGAGGGGTGCTTAGAGTTCAAAGTTGTGACAGCCCGGGAAGATGGCAGGCTAAAGCCTACCCTACTTTGTTTAACAGATGCTTGGAGATCGGCTGGCCGGCCAAAATGTGAGGAACGAAGCCAGTGGGCTGTTGCTTCGGCTCGTTTAGGGTTGAGACGTTGGCGATCGAGTACTCGATGGAGTCTGGGGAGAGTGGGCCATGCTGCGTTTTTTGAGGAACGAAGCCAGTGGGCCGTTGGGAAGAGCAGAGCGTGCTGTGTTTTTTGAGGAACGAAGCCAGTGGGCCGTTGGGAAGAGCAGAGCGTGCTGTGTTTTTTGAGGAACGAAGCCAGAAGCTTTATGGGGCTTCCGGAGTGAGGTGAGGTCCGCAAAAGCTAAGGGGGAGCGGGATTTGATGGATTTTTTCGCAGCGGACATTTGAATCACCTGCGCGGACGGTAGCAGCGGGGTGAATGGGGAGGAGTCTGGAACGGGAGTAAGTGTCTGGATCCAGGGAAGCCGAGAAATTTACAAAGCTTGTGACAACTGTTGGTCAGATTGTATCGGTTGCGACAGAACGCGAATCCATGGCAAGTTCAATGGCTATCCATGTGGGAAGTAACATGGGGCGAGAACGTGACAACGCCTTTACGAGTTGGCCTCATCGGGGTCAGCGCCGATAGTGGTTGGGCCAGGGATGGCCACGTGCCGGCGGTGCAGGGGCTGGCGGGATTAGAACTGGTGGGAGTGGCCGCGAGTAGCCCGGAGAAAGCCGATGCGGCCGCGAAGGCCTTTGGTGTGGAGTCGGCTTTTGCGAGTGGCGCGGAGCTGATTCGCGATCCCAACATTGATCTCGTGGCGGTTTGCGTTCGAGTTCCCGAACACCATGGGCTCGTGATGGGGGCGATCGCGGCGGGTAAACACGTGTACTGCGAGTGGCCATTGGGTCGCAACACGGCTGAAACTGAGGAGATGGCTGCGGCCGCGCAGGCGGCGGGAATACACGCAGCCATAGGTCTGCAGACACGGGCGAATCCGGCGGCCATGCGAGCATGCGATCTGATCGCGTCCGGCGCGCTGGGGCGGGTGTTGAGCGCTCACGTCTATTCCAGCACCGCCGGTTTTGGACCGGTTGTTCCGTCGCCGTATCTTTACCTTGAGAAGCCCGAGAACGGGGTAAATATGGTGACCATTCAGGGCGCCCACACCATTGACTTCGCGGTTTCGGTGTTCGGCCGATTGCTCGATCTAAGCGCTCTCAACACGATCCAGTATCCCGTGATTGAAGCCGGAGACGAGCGTAAGAAACAAGCCCGAGTGACCTTCGACCACATGCTGGTGCAGGCGCGGCTTGCCACAGGTGGAGCTCTTTCGATCGAGGTAGCCGGTGGACGTCCGGCCGAGACGCCGTTCCGCCTGGAAGTAGTCGGCGAGCAAGGCGTTCTGGCCATTGATGGCGGCGCGCCACGAGGCTTTCAATCCGGCCGTTTGCGTCTATCGCTCAATGGGGAGGCTCAACCGGTGGACGAGGGCGAGATGAGAACGATGCCGGACTCGGCCGCCAATGTTGCCGGAATTTATGTGGCCCTGCGCGACGATATTCGTCAAGAAACTTTCACAGTTCCAGACTTTCATCGGGCGGTGGGCTTGTCGCGGCTGATGGACGACGAGATGGTATCCGCACAAACGGGAACTCGTATCCCGCTTGCCGGTGACTGAGGAAAGTAAATGAGCGTTGCCTGATCTGGACCGGAGCCTGCCAATGTTAGAAAACCTGCTGCTGGATGTTCGTTATATGCTTCGGGTGCTTCGGAAATCGCCCGGGTTCGCGGTCGCCGTCTTACTCACTCTGATGCTGGGCGTTGGGGCAAACGTCGTCGTGTTCGGAGTGCTGAATGCCGTGCTGCTGCATCCGCTGGATGTCAAGGACCCACAGGGCCTGTATCAGCTTCGCCACCAGCGCTGGACGAGCGGAAGGCTGCTGACTTCGTCGTATCCGGCGTTTGAGGATTTCCGGCAGCGCAACACCACCTTCAGCGGGATGGCAGGGATTTACGGATATTCTGAGGCGGAACTGAGCTGGGGTAATGCGGTGAGGAACACGCATGGCGATGAGGTCACCGGCAACTATTTCGATCTGCTGGGCGTACAGCCTGAGGCAGGCCGATTCTTTCATGCGGCCGACGAGCACGGACCGAATTCAGCGCCCTATGTCGTGTTGAGCGATGGTCTGTGGCGCAGCACGTTTCAAGCCGATCGGGGCGTAATCGGGACGACTGTGGAATTTAACAAACATCCCTTTACGGCGGTTGGTGTGACGCCGGCACGGTTCCACGGCACGGAGCGGTTTGTGTGGCCCGACTACTGGATACCCATGGTGAACGAGGAGCAGGTGGAGGGGTCCGATCACCTGCATAGCCGGACATCCATAGTGGTTACGGTGATTGGCCGAATAAAGCCAGGCGTTACGCCGCGGCAGGCGACGGAAAATCTAGATGCGATTACGGCCGAACTGGCGAAAGAGTATCCGCAGACCGATGACGGACAGTTGCTGCGGCTGATTCATCCGGGACTCTGGGGGGACGATGGAGACGTCATTCGCGGATTTCTTTATAGCGTGACGGTGCTGGGGCTGCTGGTGCTGGGGGCGGCATGCGCGAATCTGGCCAGTCTGTTTGCGGCGCGCACGGCGGATCGCAGCCGCGAACTGGCGCTCCGTGCGGCGCTGGGGTCCAGCCGGTGGCGGCTGGCGCGGCAACTGTTGACCGAAGCGGTGCTGGTATCGCTGCTGGGCGGAGCAGCGGGACTCGCGACGGCGAACCTGCTGCTGGGCGTTTTGAACAGGCGGCCTCGGGCGGCAGAGGTGCACCTGGCCGCAAACGTGGATGCACGGGTGTACCTGGCAGGCCTGGCATTGACACTGGGGAGCGCGCTGCTGTTTGGGATGGTTCCGGCGCGGCAGGCGTGGCGGAGCAGTCCGTTGCAAACCATAAAAGGCGAACCGGTGAATTCCATGCACCTGCGCCGGTTTGCGCTGCGGGACCTGTTGTTAGGTCTGCAAATTGCAATCTGCACGCTGCTGGTAGTGGCCTCGCTGGTGGCGGTGCGTGGCTTGGAGCGCGCGCTGCATGCCCCGCTCGGTTTCCAGCCGCAAGGCGCGATGCTGGTTGATCTGGACCTGAGCCAACAGACAGGTGAAGTGGCGGTTGAAAAAGTGAAAGCGGTGATTGACGCAACACGGATCATCCCTGGTGTGACGGCGGCGGGTACGGTGAGCCGCACGCCGATGACCGGCGGGATGCATGGGATTCCGATTTTCCGGCCGGGAACGACAGAGTTCAAACTGAACCAGTCCGTGCTGACGTCGTACGTGTTTCCGATGTCGCCCGGATACCTGGACGCAGCCGGCACGCGGCTACTGAGCGGGCGGGATATCTCCTGGCATGACACGGCAAAAACCCCCGATGTGGCGATCGTGAATGAAACCTTCGCGCGCAAAATGTGGGGCCCGGCGCCGCCGATCGGACAGCATTTTCTTGTGTCGGGCAAGCTGACGGAGGTGGTGGGCGTAGCAGAGGACGGGAAATACCACGACCTCGAAGAGTCGCCGCATCCTGCCGTCTATCTGCCGCTTTCGCAAAGCGAGCAGAGTGCAACGGTTTTCGTGGTGCGGTCGCGGCGGACGCCGAGCCAGATGGCGGCGGCGCTCGAACGCACGCTGAGCGGTATTGCACCGAATGTGTCAATCACCGTGCAAAGCTGGCCCGATACGCTGGATGGCGAGTTGTTCCCGGCGCGGGCGGCGACGGTAGCGCTGGGCGTAATGGGTCTGCTGGCGGCGATGCTGGCGGTGACGGGCATCGCCGGCATGGCGGCCTACAGCGTGAGCCGGCGGATGAAGGAGTTGGGCATCCGCGTTGCACTAGGCGCACGCCAGAGGCAAGTGATGAGCGCCGCGGTCGGTCGGCCCATGCTGCTGCTTGGGGTGGGGTCGGCGTTGGGGCTGCTGTCGGGCCTCTTTGCCGGCCGCTTGCTGGGTCAGATTGTGTATCAGGCGAATCCGCGGGATCCCTTGGTGATAGGCGGCGCAGTGCTGACGATGGCGCTATTGGGTATGGCAGCGTCCGCCATTCCAGCCAGGCGAGCGCTTGCCGTCGATCCAGCCAAGCTCATGCGAGAAGAGTGAGGCGACTGGTGCACATGTTGCGCTTCGTGCTTAAGGCCGCTTCTTCCCTTCTGCTGCTCCATCGAGAATTAGTGCGAGCTCTCGATAGCCGGCCCTCTGGGCGACCTCACTCAACATCTTGCCTTCCGGTGACCGCAACATCGCATCCGCTCCGCGCTCGAGCAGCAGCTGTACGATCTCTTCATTGCCTCGCGTGACGGCGTAAGCCAGCGGACTGTGCTACGCCTCAGCATCCCAAGGAAATAATCCATACTCGCGGAATGGCCGGTTGAGACAACTTGGATCTTCTTCAACGACCTCTCGCACACGATGGGTTAGCCCGTACTGGATCGCCTCGATGATGTCGATCGGTCCAGTCAGGATGAGATCCCGGGCTTCTCTGTGACCGGCGTAGTCTGCCCAGCCGGCCGGAGTGCCGTGATATTTTTCCTCGCGTGCGCGGACGTCCGCGCCATGACGCAACAGAACGGGAATCACGTTGAGATTGCCATTCCATGCCGCGGCGTGTAGCCGGCGGTGGAGTCGATGGACGTTCTAGAATTATCGCGGATGTTGACGGAGGCGCCGTTACGGAGAAGCTTTTCGACCATTTCGCCGGAGCCATGCTCGCTGGCGCGGACGATCAGGCGGCTCCAGCGACCTTCCGGGTTAAGAACGCCGGAATCGCGGCGCAATAGGCGCGCGACATCGGCATCGCGACCAAGTGCCGCAGCCGCTGGAAGACGCAGCTTGGCGCCGGAATCAATGAGAATAGAGACCATGTCGGATGCGCTATTAAGCGCAGCATGATCGAGCGGCGTGAATCCGGCTTCGTCGAGACTTTCGAGATTCGCACCCAGTTCGAGGAGTGCCCGCACCATTGCGGGCTGACGGTGGATAACGGCCAGGTGTAGCGGCATGACCTCATTCTCGATCCGTTCATCCGGCGTTCAAGATCGGCAGGCTGACGGGTTATCAGGCCTCGAACGCTTTCAACATCTCCCATAGAGACTGCTGAAAAGGTGTTGTGGCGCGCACCGTGAGCAAGCAGATAGGCCACCGTCTCGGGGTCGGCCTGGAAGTGCTCCCAGGCCGTGGCCCAGCCAATAACGCCAAGCTCGTGATAGTCGCCATCACCGACGGTGTCCGCGCCATGCTCGACAAGCAGATGGATGATCGGAACACGATTCTTTTCGACGGCGAAATGCAGCGGGTAGGCGTTGTCGCCCTCGCAGCGAACGTTAGGATTGGCGCCCCGCTCGAGTAGCAGCTTAACGGCTGATTCACTGTTGCCGAAGACGGCTTGGTGCAGCGCTGTCCTTACGCCCTCGCCGCCGCGCTCGTCAATCAGATCCGGATGCACATGAAGTAGGGCATTGATCCGCGCGAGATCACTCCTTCCAGCGGCATCCCGCAAAGACGCGACCGTCTCTGCCGTCTCGCCGGCAGCTTCGAGGGTCTTAACGTGAGACCGTAGTTTGGACTAGGACGCGAATCCATATCCGCTCGCGATCACCAGCTGGGCGTCCGCAAGCGTAAACGGCATCGCGGATGCCCGCTCTTCCGGCGGTTTTCTCCAACGCGGATAGCTCTCGCGAATGCGAGTCAGAGCCTCGGAGTCTGCTGCCTTCTGAAGCTTCAACAGAGACTTGGCTTGTTTCCTGAATTGTTCGAGACTGGGACGCGGCGGTACTTGCCTTGCCATGTAATTCTCCTTTTCGGTCGTCGCCCGTGTCCGCGCAGCAGGCAGAAAGAAGACTTGTCAAATTGTAACGATCAACGACTACAGGGCAAGCTTAGCCCTTTCCGCGGACTGGATGCGCCCCGTGCGCCTAAATCCATGTTAGTTCGTAACTCGTGGCCAAATCAACGGCCACCTAGACGAACTCTCCGCCAACGTACACCGCTTTCGCCAGAGCGCGATAACTCAGCTTGTGCTCTCGGCACGGACACCGGACAGTCGTTATTGAACCGGCGCAACTGTTCGTCAGTGATGCCGCCGCGACGAGTCCGGCGATTAGGCCGCCGCCTACATCCGCTCTAGAGGCCTCGCCTTGCGAATATTGTCGTATTTCAATGAACTGCGCTCGCGATCCGCAGCTTCCATAAGCTCTGTCCGGATTGACTGCGAGGAACGCGGCGACCCCTTGACGATCCTCTCCTGGGAGGGAGTCTTCGATTGACCCGTGCAATATGGGACAAGCGGTTTGGAAATATCGATACTCTTGTCATTCTCGGCAGTGTTTTTCGACGCGTGCTCGTAGATTTCGACGAACCAAGTTGAGAAAATGTTTTTTCGACGGCGCACCTAACAGGTTCGATCTTTTTCGACGCCGATCCGGTTCTTTCGACGCATGAAGCTGGAGTTTGCAACAACCGTTATCTTCCAGGAGAAATTACTGCCCCCTGCAACGCGCCTGGCAGGCTGGGCGGCTCTGGTTCATACCTTTGGTACTGCGGCCCCTGTGCGGCATCCGAGCTGCGTTTCCGAACAGTATGTCAGCGGCAGCCGAAGAGAGGAGGGCGGCTGGGCTGTTTTTGACAAGCGGTACTGGCCTGGCGAAAACTTCGCCGACCACCTCATTTTCGCGCTTCGTCATGAGGATCTCGACCTGCTTGTCTTGAAACGCGTGTTCGAAGCCGTTCCGTCGGGGGAGGTTCAGGCACTGGTCCAGGCTGAAGCGAGGTCCATGGCAGCGCGCCGTGCCTGGTACTTTTATGAGATCCTCACCGGACGCACACTCGACGTCGACGAAGCACCGCGCACGGCCGCCGTCGACCTTCTCGATCCGAAGGCCTACTTTACGGGCAAACCGCTTCCGTCACGCCGACACCGTGTGCGCGACAATCTACTCGGGACCGCCCGCTTTTGTCCGGTCATACGCAAGACCAGGGCTCTCGAAGACTTTATCTCCCTTGATGTCGCCGCCAAGGCGCTCGAAACGGTCGGGCGGACCGGCGCTCACTTCGCCGCGCGCGCGGCCAGTTTCCTCTTGCTGGCTGACGGCCGCGCTAGTTTTGAGATTGAAGGAGAGCGGCCGCCGCACAACCGGCTGGAGCGATGGGGCCGCGCTGTCCTCCAGGCCGGCAAAAGCCCTCTTACGCTGGACGAGATTCTCCGGCTGCAAAGCGTGCTTATCGAGGATACGCGCTTCGTTCGCCCCGGACTACGTCCCGACGGCGTCTTTCTCGGCGAGCGCGACCACCACGGCGATCCGCTCCCGGAGTTTGTCGGTGCGCGGCAGCAAGATCTCTCGGACCTGATGAACGGCCTGCTTGAGGCCAACGACCGTATGCGTGGAGATGGCGTTGATCCGGTCCTCAAGGCGACTGCCACGGCCTTCGGCTTCGTGTATGTCCACCCCTTTCAGGACGGCAATGGACGCCTGCACCGCTGTCTCATCCATCACGTCCTGGCGGAACGCAAGTTTACGCCGCCTGGCATGGTGTTTCCCGTTTCGTCCGTCATGCTCGACCGGATCGGCGAGTATCGCTCAACCCTGCAGGGTCATTCGGGTCCCCTGATGCCCTTCATCGAATGGCGTCCGACGCTGTCACGGAACGTTGAAGTACTAAACGATACGGCCGACCTTTATCGGTATTTCGACTGCACGGAGGAAACTGAATTCCTCTATTCATGTGTCAGGCGGGCGGTTGAGGAGGATTTGCCGCGCGAAATCGAGTATTTACACCGTCACGACGAGGCGATTCACAGGATTATGGACGCCGTCGAGATGCCTGACCGTCTTGCCGAGAACCTCGTCATGTTCATCCGCCAGAATCATGGTTCTCTGTCCAAGAATCGTCGCGAGCATGAATTCGAGAAGTTGCGCGACGATGAAGTCGCCTTGGTCGAAGGCATTGTTCGCGACGCGTTCGAGGGATTCGAAGATAAAACCGCTGCCTAAGTGGCCTCACGCGCGATGCTGCGGGCGTTCACAGAAACCCCCCTGAGTCTTGCAACTCAAGGGGGTTCGTTGTTTGTTATAGCCTCAACGCTCTTTTCCTAGGCTGGTTGTGGGCTTTCGCCGCCTAACAAGCCAGGCACCGTGTTGGGATGCGGGCCAATCACGATCCCATTATCCGGGGGATTGCTGGTCGTGGTGGTTTTCGGCGTCGGAGGCAATTGCGCAAGGGGTTTGCCATTGATCAGATCGAGCACTTCGGCGCCGTCGAGCACCTCACGTTCGAGCAGAGCCTCGGCAATGCGCACCATCGCCTCTTGCCGCTGATCAATGATGTTCTTTGCAGTCCGATAGCCGTCTTCGACCAGTTTGCGTACCTGCTGATCGATTTTAATGGCTGTTTCCTCGCTGTAGTCGCGATGCTGGGCGATTTCGCGTCCGAGAAAGATTTGTTCGTCTTTCTTGCCGAAGCTTAACGGGCCCAGTTCGCTCATACCCCATTCGCAAACCATCTTGTGGGCCATTTCGGTGGCGCGCTCGATGTCGTTGCCGGCGCCGGTAGTCATCTGGTCGAGGAAAATTTCTTCCGCGATGCGTCCCGCCATTAGGATGGCCAGACGCGCTTCCAGGTACTTCTTGTCATGAGACAGCTTGTCGTCGATCGGCAGCTGCATGGTCAAACCGAGAGCCATGCCGCGCGGGATGATGGTGACCTTGTGCAACGGATCGGCATGTTCCATCAAGGCCGCCACGATGGCATGGCCGGCCTCGTGATAAGCCGTCATGCGTTTTTCTTTATCGCTGATGATCAGACTCTTGCGCTCGACACCCATAAGCACTTTGTCTTTTGCCAGCTCAAAATCGAATTGGGTGACTACTTTGCGATTTTGCCGTGCGGCCACGAGAGCAGCCTCGTTCACCAGGTTGGCCAGATCGGCTCCGGCAAAGCCCGGGGTTCCGCGGGCGATGATCGAGAGATTCACATCGTCTGAAAGCGGAGTCTTCTTGGTGTGAACCTTGAGAATGCTTTCCCGACCACGAACATCGGGGCGATCGACAACTACACGCCGGTCGAACCGGCCCGGACGTAGAAGTGCCGGGTCCAACACATCAGGACGATTGGTGGCTGCCACCAGAATGACGCCCTCGTTCGATTCAAACCCGTCCATTTCGACCAGCAACTGGTTTAAAGTTTGTTCGCGTTCGTCGTGACCGCCGCCCAAACCGGCACCGCGATGGCGACCAACAGCGTCAATCTCGTCGATGAAAACGATGCAGGGCGCGTTCTTCTTGCCTTGCTCGAAAAGATCACGCACACGGCTGGCGCCGACCCCGACGAACATTTCAACGAAGTCCGAACCGGAGATCGAAAAGAAGGGTACGTTGGCTTCCCCGGCGATGGCTCGCGCCAAAAGGGTTTTGCCGGTTCCGGGAGGGCCGATCAGCAGCACACCTTTCGGGATGCGGCCGCCAAGCTTCTGGAATTTCTGCGGTTCGCGCAGAAATTCAATGATCTCCTGCAACTCTTCCTTGGCTTCATCAACGCCGGCAACATCCTTGAAAGTAACCTTCTTCTGTTGGGATGAATGAAGCCGAGCACGGCTCTTGCCGAAGCTTAGTGCCTTGTTTCCACCACTTTGCATCTGGCGCATCATGAAAATCCAGAGGCCCAGGAGGATGAGAATCGGTACGGCGTTTATGAGAATGCTCACCCAGCCGCTGCCGGTGGAATCTTTCCAGGTATATTTGACCCCTTTATCCTGCAACATCTTATAAATGTCCGGATAATTCGGCGGAATCACCGTGTGGAACGGTTTCGAGACTTCTCCCTCGAGAACGTTTCCCTGCACATCTGTGCCAGTAATGCTGGCATCTTTAATCTTGCCGTTCTGAATATCAGAAACAAACTCGGACACCGACAGATTGGTTGGTGTGGGGCCACGCCCGGTCTTTACAGCCATGTAGACCAACACGACTGCGCAGATGATGACCACCCAAAAGACTGCCGTTTTTACATTTGCACTCATGAAACTCACCTTCTTCCGGCTTACCTCTGCCGCATCCGAGTTGATTGAACTCGATTTCCCCTCATATTCAAAGACGTTGGAGCGAACGCTTTCGATTCATATCCCGTCTGCGGCATGCTGCTCAACAGGTAACCTAAATGTCAAACTGAGTAGCTCTTCCGGCTCTTGCCTGGCCAGGAACTCCTGGCTGCAGCCGAAGCCTCTTACCCACGCGATCTGCTGGTCGTAAACCAGCACGGGCCAATGCCGACGTTCCCATAGCGGTACGCGATACTCCTGGAAAAGACTCTTCACTTTTTCCGCCGATTGATGACCGGGCCGGTGCAACTCGTCTCCTGGCCACCAGTTGCGTACCTCGACCTGTTTGTCGGCCAGACTCCGACCGGCTAGCGTGACCCGCTCCACCCTGCATTCCTGATCTGTCTTGAAACTATCACAAAGCGGATGCCGTTGCGTCATCCGCTCGATACAAATTGTGCCTGCATTACAGGGTAGCTGAATCTGTTGGCCAAAGTGTACGGCCAGCTGATAGTCCCGGGGATCAGCAGCCAAGCGTCCAGCCGGGCACAATAACAGCGCATCGAAGGATCGAAGCGCGTCAGCTCCAGGAACCAAAACGCGATCGTGGCCGTGCGTCGAGTCGCACAGCGCCAGGATCGATTCGATGTGTTCGAAAGTCAGGGCCTGCAAGCCGTTCGGCCGGATCTCGTTCAAGGCGCGCCGGATCAGGCGACGACGGACAGCCAGCTGAAGAGCAGCTAAACCGGCAATTTGAAAAATCGAACCCAAACGGTTTGGCTGGCAGAGTTGGGCATAGAAAGCGTCGATAACACCGGTCCAATAATCCTCTTCGGCTTGAGCGCGGAGAGCCGAATGGGCCAGAATAACTTCAAGATTCGGGTTGTAGTCCCGGGTGAGTTCCGGGATGGTCTTATGCCGGAGGCGATTCCGGGTGAAGCGCAGGTCTTGATTCGAAGAATCCTCGCGCCAGGCGATGCCGGCCGATTCCGCCCAGCTGCGGATTTCAATGCGGCTGGTGGTCAATAAAGGACGGATGAGGCCGCCGGGCGAGACGGGGCGCATGGCGGCCAGACCGGTCGTGCCCGTTCCGCGGAGAAAGCGATGAAGGGCCGTCTCGGCTTGATCGCTCCTGGTATGGCCGAGGGCGATGCAAGATAACTCATGTGTTTGGCGGCAAGTGACGAAGAACTGACGACGCAATTCGCGCGCGCCGGCTTCGAGGTTGCCGCCCGGGATGGGGGCATGGCTGACGATCAGCGGGAGATCGAGTGAAGCGGCTAGATCGCTGACGAACTGCTGATCGAGGTCTGATTCCGCGCCCCGCAATTGATGGTTCATATGGAGGACGACAGGCTGGATTTTAAAACGATCGGCAAGACGCAAGAGGAGATGGAGTAATACGACGGAATCGACCCCTCCAGACACTGCCACGCCCAATCGGCTAGCGGGCTGTAGCATGTTATAACGATGAAGGATTTCCGCAATCGTCTCAAGCAACTGGTCAGCCAATACTTGATTTTAGGTCCTATGGCCTGCTCCCTACTTTGATGCGACTGAAATCTCCGAGCAGCGAGGTAGGCGACCAGGCGGCGGGGAAATATGAGGCCGCAATCTGAGCGATCCGGCGAGCGGGCGGGTAGGATTGCTGATCAGCACGTCGAGCGGACCCGGGGTGCTGCACCAGCTTACGGGCGTGATCGCCAGGCATGGGGGCGACATTCGCTCGCTGTCGATTATCGAAGATCAGCCGCTCGATGTCCGAACGTATTTCGAGATGGATCTGCCGGGCGATTCGGGCGCGTTGCTGGCCGAACTGGCGCAACTCGAAGTGGTTCGTTCGGTGGTTCCGGTGCAGTCGCTGCAGAAGATTTACGGGAAGCGGATCATCATCATGGGCGGCGGGGCGCAGGTTGGGCAGGTGGCGCTGGGGGCGATCTCGGAGGCGGATCGTCATAATATCCGGGGCGAACACATTTCGATCGATACGATTCCGCTGGTGGGAGAACATACGCTGGCGGCCGCGGTGCGAGCAGTGCGGCGTCTTTCGCGGGTTCGAGCGCTGGTATTAGCGGGCGCGTTGATGGGCGGAGACATCGAACTCGCGGTGCGGGAGGTGCGGGCGGAAGGATTGATCGTCATCAGTCTGAACATGGCCGGGAGTGTGCCG
This sequence comes from Bryobacteraceae bacterium, assembly GCA_965277435.1. Lineage (GTDB taxonomy): Bacteria > Acidobacteriota > Terriglobia > Bryobacterales > Bryobacteraceae > Bog-105. The sequence goes on from OZ255821.1 coordinate 3,092,864, forward strand.
GATGCTTCGGATCTGGTGGTTACCGATCCGGTCCAGGCGGGGGTCATGGCGGTGATGGCGGTAGCGGATACGGCGACGTTTACCATCGAGCGTTTGCACCGCCGGGTTTTCTAACGAAAAGCCGGGCGCTTGAGACGCCCGGCTGAAGATGGCAGACTGAAGCCTACCCGCTATTTCACTTCGAAGCGGAACTCTCGCAGCAATTCATGTTCAGAGCCTGCGTTCGGAGCATAGAAACGCAGGAAATAAGGCCCGGCTTGAGAGATCTGGGGCAGTTTCACCTGGGCGCGCTCGTTGCTCACCGTGGTTTGACCCTTCCAGATTTCGTGACCGTTTCCATTTACGACTTGAAGATCGACAGCGCCTTGCGGGATGTCCGTAGTGTCAACCCGGAGATTGAGCGGACGTCCCTCGGGTAAGGTAGCGGTTTCCGAACCCCGGCAGGTAGCCAGGTCGGCATCGGCGCCGTCGCCGCGGCAAGCGGACAGGTCGCCTTCGGCTATGGAAGCGTTGTTGGCGGAGCTAAGTTGTAATTTGTGAACCGATTGCGGCACCACCACCAGGCCAACGGCCAGAGCGGCACACGCAGCGCCCGCCCAAGATAGTCTGGGGAGGGTAAACCAATTCTTCCAGGACGATTGCGCCGGGTTCAGTTCTTTCTGAATCCGTTCTTCCTGAACGGCGACTAGGGCCGTTTTGAGCGTGGCGAGATCTGACTCCAGGGTCTCGAGGCGTATGATGCAGGACTCACAGGCCAGGACGTGCGTCTCGAGGATTTCGACTTCGGCCTCCTCGGAGCGATTGAGAAGGAAGCGCTCTAGCGCCTCTTCGCTTGGGTGTTCGAGATATGGGTTTGTCATGCGTTTTGTGAGGATTACGTCCTCTCTAATAGACAAGTGCGGATCACCCCGCCTGTGTTCTCACTAATACCGAGAAAATTCCGCTACTAGCCAGCTTTTTCTTACCTATTTCGCCGAACTTAGCTTTCGCCCTCGACTTGAGTAGACGGAATTGGGTTTCAGTCAGTGACATCTCTTCGCAGATTTGTTCCTGGGGTTGTTCCTTAAGGTAAAAGCGGACCAGGATGTCGCGATCCCGCTGGGAGAGGGAAGCGAGCGCACTCTTCATGAGCTCGGCGCGTTGTTTGCTGATGGCTTCCTGCTCGGGATTCTGGGTTTTGTCGGCGACGGCCACGCCGCTTTCGAGATCGGCCTGTTCGCGGCGGGTATGGACGGCGTTTTCGATATAAGCGGCCACCTGACGGCGCACCACGGTGCGGACGAAGCCCATCAGTCGTTCGGGTTCGCGGAGGTCACCGCGCTTGATGGCGTTGACTACGATCAGAAAGGTATCGTGCACCTTGTCTTCGAGTTCCTGTGGCCCCAATTGGCGGCACAGATAATAGCGAATACCACGGCTGAACAGCTTGTAGAGATGTTCCATGCCCGCGTCTTCGCCTGCTTTGATTTGAGCCACCAACAGGGCCCAATCGACGGCCGGGAAACTGGTCCGTTCGCTTTTATCCGCCTGGTCGTCGACTGATCCCTGGGTCTCACCATTGGGTGATTGGCTTAACTTCTGTTGGGTTGCCACCATCATCTGGTTCATTACTCCTTCGATATGACCGAATAAGCGGCCCAAAACTTGGGCGCGCTGCGATAGCCTGAGCCGTGCTCCATCTCCAGTTGCGCTTGCTGCAGGGCAGTAGCCGCGCGCCGGGCGAGAGAGCCAGCAGGATTGGCATCGAAATGCCGGTAAAAAGATGAGAAGAACAGGCCGGAATCATCCGGCGTGGGCCAGGCGCTAACGACAACCGCGTCGGCGCCGGCGAGCAGCCAGGCACGACTTAGGCCCATCAGGCCGGCGCTGGGGAGGATCTCTCCCTTTTGCGAGGAACATCCGCTCAAAATGACGAGACTGCCGGGCACGCGCAAGGTGGCGATCGCTTCGGGCGTCAGCAATTCGGGCATGTTGTCCGGCGTGAGGCTGAGAGCGAGGGCAGCTTTGGAGCTTTGGCTGACTTTGGCTGCGCCTTTCGTTTGCGGGCTGACGACGTGTACAGCGAAGTGCAACAATTCGGGGCGTTTGGCGATAGAACGCTGCAGGTTGGCGATGGTAGCCTGGTCGCCGAGGAGCAGGTCGGACTTGCTCATGCCACTGTCCAGGGCGGCGTTGCGCACTTCCCGATCGCTGCCGGCCAGACGGGGCAGGGCCATGGAGGCCCGATTGGAATCGGGCAGGGCAGATCTGACTTTCTTGCAGCGTGAATCCGCGATGTTATAAATCGGATCCGCCACTCCGACAAACCGATGCTGAGGTTTGGTCTTTTCTGATGAGAGAAGCAGGAACTCACTAGGTAGATATCGGAGATTATGGTCCTCCGTTAGAGTTTTTGATCGACTCCCGGCAGAAATATCTGGCAGGCCGGAGAAGGGAATGCCGTCGAGCAGGACCCCGTCGCCGACGATGAGCCACTCCGATTTGCCCCAGACGTCGCTCGATAGATTGCCAAACAGGGCCTGGCTCAGGCGCTTACCGGGGACAGTGGTGTCCTGGCGACGCTGCACAGCCTGGGAAAACTGTTTCGCCAGTCCGCCGAGGTCAGCTTCACTGGCCAATTTATGCACGGTGACTCGGTCTTTGGTGACTGCCCACAGAAAGGACCTCTCCCCACCCAGGCAAAAACTGAGTAGGGTCTCTTTATCGGATAAGCGCGCTTGAATATCTCTAAGTGAATTCCGATAGGAGTTTCTCTCGTTAATTTGCTCGAGATGACGGGGTTTGAGGCCGAAATCATTTTCGACAGCGCCAATTTCCAGGCGCACCTGTTCCAGTTCCGCCTTGTCTTCGGGCCGGTTTTCGCCCAATGTAACTCTGGCCTGGGCGGACTGTAGTTTGGAGAGCAGGTCGAAGTAGTGTTGCGGCAGGCGCTGCTTTTGGAAAAGGGCGAGCTTGATCTCGTCGCACAAATTGGCAGCGCGGTTTTCGGCCAGCGCCGTCAGTGCTTCACGGGCCAGGGCCGGATCGTTGGTCCTCAAGGAAATTTGGGCGGCCAACTGGGCGTAATCCCTATAAACGTCATGCAGCACGACGACCGTGCGGGTGCTGGCGGCATCACCGGGAAGCGCGCCCTGTCTCCATTCCGTAGCGGAATCGACTGCTTTACGCAATTCGACGAGCGCTTCAGACTCGCGGTGAAGATTTTCGAGTAAGACGCCGCGGATATGGAGCGTATAAAAGAGGGGCCGGCTCCGAAACGTGGCGCTACGAGCGGAGAGCGCCTGATCGATCAGCGTTAAAGCGGCGCGATCGTTTCCCTTCTGGAGCTGCAATTCGGCCTGGTGGGCCTGATTGATGGCCAACCAGTCTTCATCGTGGGTGCTCGATTCGAGCAAGAAGGCTTTTTGGAGCGGCTGTTCGGCCTGTTGTGGCCGGTGAGCGAGGAGCAGGGAATAGCCTAGTTCTTCCCAGAATCTCGACTCCAGCTTCGGAAGGCTGGCGGTGTGAGCGACTTCGATACCGCGGCGATAATTGCTTTCGACTCCCTCCAGGATTTTCCGGTCGGTATCAGTCCGAGCCGCGCCGGCGCCCGTTTCGTCCTGGCTGCGGGCCCGTTCAGCTTGCACGTCGGCATAAATCAGGAGGGCCTGAGCGAGCCGGTCTTTGCGTGACGAATCTTTCAGCAAATCAGCGGCTTCCGAGGCTTCACGAGCAGCTAGAGGATAATCGCCGAGTTGGGAGTAGATGGTGGCTAAATTGACCGCGGCCGCGCCGGCGGTGGTGCTGTCCTGAGTCTTTAGAGCGGCGGTATGGACGTAAGTGGCGGCCTGCTGGGCCCGCCGATAATCGAATAGCCGAATGCGGCAGCCGCTCAATGCGAGAATCAGTTTTAGTTCTTCCGGCCCGTTTGCGGCCAGTCTGGCTTTCTCGGCTGCTTTACTGAGTTCTTCCGCGGCTTCCGGAAGATGTCCGTCCTGCACCATGGCGCGGGCGCGCACAATAGCGATTTCGCCCTCGGCCGTCGACGAAGAAAGCCGCTGGTGCTGTGCTGGATCTGGAGGGTAAGCTCCCCATCCGAAATGTGAAAATGCACTGGCTAAAGGCAGCCACAGTACAAGTGCCCGCCGGGGCCATTTCAACAATGCAAGTAACATCCAGGCAAATTGCTTTGCTTGGATGTTACTCTAGCACTTTTGGAACAAAATACCTAGTAATTATTACCTGTAGTTAATGAATCCCGCTATTATCTTTGTTAATGTTTGGATACGAGGTGGATGATGGTCGCAATGAAATCGATTATGACTGGTGTGTGCATTTGAATTGTCCTCCTGCCCGTCGTTAAAGCGCTTGTAATTCCAGGAGGCGCCAAGTAGTGTCTTGGGCATTAACGCATTGATAAAGAAAGACTTGGCCGATCTACGGATAGTCTCGCGGGGGCCGCACCAGGGTGAACAAATGTATTTTGTTTCACTTTGGCTCCCAGTTTGAGATTCCTGATCAATTTCGGTTCAAAGTGAAAAAGAATTTCCGGGGGGAAAGAAGAAATCCGGGTCATGGCCGCATGACCCGGATTCCGAAGCTGAACTAAGGGAGAGCAGCGCCCCTGAGTTCGCTCTCACGACAAGCTGTCCGCGGTGAGCGAGCTATTCGGGAAGATCTAGTTTCCGAGAACCAAAGCGAGAATGTGGTGGATGAAGTCGATGATGACCGGTGTGTGCATGTGCGTTGAAGTCCCTTTCGCACACGACGTTAGCGGGGAGGGCTGTGCCACCGGACGGTTTTGTAACCGCTAAATCATTGATTAGATTACCAAAACTTTTTTTACAACTTTTGTCAACGGGTTAGAGCGGCGGAGAGCGAGGAGATCGGGGGCACCGGTTCGTCGGGCAGGTAGCCTACAAATTTATCGAGTAAAACGTTGCCCTTGTAGTCGATTTCCTGATGAATTCCCACCGACGAGGTGTAGTAGGCGAAGACGGCGGAGTTTTTGAGCTGTCCGAAGAAACGTTGGGCAGGAGATTTCAGGCGGTCGTCTCCCTGCACTTCTTGCGCGGCCATGGTTTGAAGAATGCTTGTTTGCTGCGGTCCGGACGCTTGTAGGAACGGTTTGCCGTGCACGGATTCGGATAATTGATCCACGGAAGCGAGACCTTTGCGCCATGAGGATTTGTCATCCGGGTTGAAGGCTTCCGCAGTTGATTTGTCGATATATGCCGCTACCCCGGCCGCGTGGGCGCCCGGGGAGTGATCGTCGGCCGGGATGATTTGCGCGACGAGTGCATCGAGCAGGGTAAACTCGGCCAGTGTGAAGAACAAAGGTGCGCCAGGTTGCGGGGCAGCGAGGGCGAGCGGAGCCGTAAGCGTTGCCGCCGAGAGGACCTGGAAGAGTTCACGCCGGGTAAGAGAGGCGTCCATGTCAGATCTCCCCTTTCTTCAACTGATCGGCCAGATAGTCGCAGGAGCGCCAGCAGAGGGCCATGATGGTCCAGGTGGGATTCTGGCAGGACGCGTTGACATGGGTGCTGCCATCGACTACGAACAGATTTTTGACGTCGTGGAACTGCTGATACTGATTGACCACCGATGTTTTGGGATCGTTGCCCATGCGTGAGGTGCCCAGTTCGTGGATCGACCATCCCTCGGTGAGCATTTTGTCGGAAGAAGAGACAACTTCAAACTTGGCGGCCTCAAACATTTCGCGCCCGGTGCGGGCCATGTCTTCACACATCTTTCTTTCGTTTTCGCCGAACTTGTAATCGAATTTGAGCACCGGGACGCCCCAGGTATCTTTTACGCTCGGATCGATGGCAACCTGGTTCTCATAGCGCGCGAGCACTTCGCCGAAGGCGCCCAGATTGATGGTTGCCCCAGCCATCTGCCGGACATTCTTTTTGTATTCTGCGCCGAAGCCCTTCGTGTCATAGGCGCTGCCCGGAACCATGCCGCAGCCGCTCCCGCCTTCGAAGCCATAGCCTCGGAGGAAGTTGGCTTTGCTGTTCTTATCAAGGTTTTGAAAGCGGGGGATGTAAAAACCGCCCGGACGCCCATCGTCGAGTGTTCTCGCTTTGCCGACCAGATCGGGCATGAAGCCGGAGACAGACGGCCCCATAACGTGTTCGCAAAAGTTATGTCCCGCGTGCCCGCTCGAGTTGCCGATTCCATTGGGGTACGCGGAGGATTTGGAAAGCAGAATGAGGCGCGCCGACTCGAGCGTTGAGGCGGCCAGAATAATCGTTTTTGCTTTGACCTGATAACTCCGGCGGCTATCGCTATCGAGAAAAGATACGCCTGTCGCTTTACCGGTATCTTTGTCGACAGTAACTTCGTAGACGGTAGAGTTAGGGCGAAGCGTCAGATTGCCGGTATCATAGGCGGGGCGAATTAAGCCAGTGGGCGAATCGAAGGCGGCGTGAATGTCGCAGCCGCCGACATGGCGGTTACAGGCGCCGCGACCGTAACAGCGACTGCGGTATTTGTTATGTTTGAGGCCGTCTGTGGTCACGCCCGCGCGATAGGGCGTTAGAACGCGATTCATGCTCTTTAACGTGTTGCGCAGATGTAACTCGGAGTAAGTCAGTTTCACTGGCCGCTGAAACTTACCGTCGGGTAACCAGGGAAGTTTTTCCGGATAACCAGATACGCCGAGATACAGGTCAACCTTATCGTAATAAGGCTCAATGTCGGCGTAGCTGATCGGCCAGTTTTCGCCGAAGCCATCCCGGTCTTTGGCCTTGAAATCGTAGTCGGACAGGCGGAGAGCGAGGCGGCCCCAGATAGTTGTTTTGCCGCCGACAACGCGGGCGCGTACCCAGGCGTATTTAGTGCCGGTGTATGGATTCTGTTTCTCGTCGACCACGAGTGTTTTGCTGTAATCGGTTCCGCTCCAGCCCTGCACATAGGAAGTGACCTTTTTGTAGTCAGAGTTCTGGGCGTAGGGTAACTGGCGAAAGTTGTATTCGGCGGCGGACAGGGCGTGATAATCGGACGGCATCTGGCCGCGGCGCGGGTGATCGTAAGGCCACTCCATCGAGTGAAGAATCTTGCCGGTGTCCTGGTACTTGCCGGCCTCTAGCATCAGCACCTTCAAGCCGTGCGAGGTAAGCACATGCGCCGCCATGCCTCCGGCGGCGCCGGAGCCCACTACGACGGCATCGTAAGTGGTTTTAAGATCTACATCGGAATTCGAAGACGGGAACTGGAGCAGCATGAACGTGGCCTACCATTCGAATTGTAAAACTCTTTGAAGCAAACGGTTGCGCGGAGCGGTCGACAAGAGGCCCAAAAGGGAGTACGAAATGTTTTCGGGGCAACGCGAGTCCAGCAGACAGGAGATAAACACCGTTAGATGAGTGATGTTGCAGACGTACTGAATGGTTTGATCGAGACTTGCAAGGACGGCCAGGAGGGTTTCCAGAAAGTAGCTGAGAAAGCCAAGGAGGGATCTTTAAAGTCTTTGTTTTCGAAGTATGGATCGGAGAGGGCGAGCTATGCGCAGCAATTGCAATCAGCGGTGAGCGCGCTTGGCGAAAAGCCGGCTGAGAGCGGACATGTGTCGGCCGGTCTTCACCGGGGCTGGATCAGCATAAAAGAAGCTCTTTCGAAAGACGAAGACAAAGCGCTGATCGATGAGGCGGAAGCCGGAGAAGATGCGGCGAAAAAGGCTTATGCGGACGCCATTGCTAAGCCCTTGCCGACCGACGTGGCTGGACTAGTGCGGAAGCAGTACGATGGCGTGCTAGCTGCGCATAATGTGATTCGAGATCTGAAGCATAGCCGGCAGTAGAAGGCAATAAGCCGGGCGCATGGCGCGATTTTCTATAAGATGATCGCGCCGCGGCAAGAGGGCAGGCTGAAGCCTACCCTACCAACATCAAAATGATCCTTCGCTGATGGGCTCGTGCACGGTGCTCGAAGACGTAGAGACCCTGCCAGGTTCCTAAGCTCATCTCTCCCGCTATCACCGGAATTGTCAAGCTTGTCTGCGTTAGTGTGGACCGGATATGCGAGGTCATGTCGTCGGGTCCTTCCGCTGTATGTCGGTAGTGCTCTCCTTGCTCGGGGACCAGCCGCTCGAAGAAGTCGCGGAGATCTAGCACCACGTCCGGGTCGGCATTCTCCTGAATGACGAGTGAGCACGAGGTGTGCTGGATAAATAAAGTCAGCAAGCCATCCGCGATCTGCTCTTTTGCCAACCAGTCTGAAACCGATCGAGTAAATCCATAGAGACCTTTGCCTCGGGTCGGTACCGTGATGGTTGTGTGCCGGATCATCATCCCAGGATAGAATCGCGATTGATCCTACAGACGATTCAGCATGAAAATTAAGAAGGCCGTCATCACGGCTGCTGGCCGCAATCAACGAACGCTCCCGCTGCAGACATTAATTGATCGCGATGGCGAGGAGAAGACGGTTCTCCGCATCATTTTGGACGAAGTGCGGCGCTCCGGGGTCGATGAAATCGCGGTTGTCATTCCGTCGGGTGACGAAGGTTCTTTCGCGCGTGCCGCCAGCGATCGCGCCATCCGTTTCATCGAGCAGCCCGAGCCTTCGGGCTATGCGCACGCTTTGTTCTGCGCGCGCGAATTTACCGGGCCCGATCCGTTTCTGCATCTGGTTGGCGATCATTTGTACGCCGGGGCGAACGGCAATAGCGGCACGCAGCGTCTGGTGCAGTTGGCGATCGCGGAAGGCTGCGCGGTGTCGGCGGTGCAAGCCACCCGCGAAACTCTTCTCTCGCACTATGGCGCTATCGGCGGCCAGCGCGTCTCCGGCCAGCGAGATTTGTATCGCGTGCAGAAAGTGCTGGAGAAACCGACGCCAACCCAAGCGGAACAGGAGCTCGGTATATCCGGGCTGCGCGCGGGCCATTATCTTTGCTTCTTTGGGATGCACGTTTTGACACCGGGCATCATGGAAATTCTCGATCGCCAGTTGCACGCACCGGCTCAGGTTGTGACTGTGTCGAGCGCGCTCGACGAACTCGCCGGACGCGAGCAATATCTGGCTCTGGAACAAACCAGCCGTCGCTACGATGTAGGCGTTAAGTACGGTCTGTTTCGCGCGCAGCTGGCGCTCGCTCTGGACGGGCAGGATCGCAATGCGGTACTGGCTCAGCTGCTCGAAGTGGTCGCGCTACACAATACGGAAGCGCGCGAGATTGGACCAAGCGCTTGAGCGAGTTGATCCGGGTTATCACGTCGCCCGAAGCCGCCATTCGTAACCGGTCTGTCGATGAATTCTGCCGGCAGGCTTCTACTCAGTCGCTGCTGGCGGAATGCCAGGCGCTGGATACGTTCTGGCGCGCTTCCGACAATCTATACCAGCGGGTGCGCGCGCTTTTTTTCCTGTACGACATCCATCGATTCCATTTCCCAACGCGCCCCGAGACCAACAAAGCGGGGCACATTCCGTTTGAAGCGATCCGGCATCTATTGAAGCGCCGCTTTGAAGAATCGATCGAAGTGTTGCAACGCGCCGAACGCATGCAGGGATTGAGTGCCGCGCTCGCGAGTGCCTACTCGTCTGTCTATCGCGGGCTGGCTTTCAAAACTCTGGCCGACCAGGTGCGGCGCAGCGTGCGCTCGGTGCGAGGCAACCACTGGATGTCGCGCATCGGGCATCCGGATGACTACCCGCTCTCAGTCCGCCGCGAACTTATGACGCGCGCGTCCGACAAGGCGCCGTTTCCGATTCTCAAAGAGTCGACGCCGGTGCGCATGGACCTGACGCATAGCGGCTGGAGCGACATTTTCTTTCTCGGGATGGACTTTCCGGAAGGCGCCCGGGTGCTTAACATTTCGATCGATCTCAGCGTCCGCGGTACCGGTTCTGGCGAACCGCAACCGCCGGTCGAAGCCTGGTTCCGCGTGATCGACGAACCGGTGCTTCGTCTCACGAGCGTTGACCTCGGGGCTACGGCAGATCTGACTACGTTCGCCGAAGTCTTCGATTTCGCCCGCGACTACCTGGGTTTGCTGAAAGCGGCGGTGATTGCTTCGGGTTTGGTTCCGCCCGCTATGGAAGGCGCGGTACAGCCGCTCGCGGCATTGCTCACCCAACTTGCCGGACCGGGGCGCGGCATCGAACTCGTGAGTCTCGTCCGTAACATTCCGAAGGGCTCACGCCTGGCTGTATCGACGAATCTGCTGGCGAGCCTGATCTCGGTTTGTATGCGGGCGACGCGGCAGACGGAATCGCTGACGGGAGGACTGAATGAAGCGGATCGCCGGCTGGTGGCGGCGCGGGCGATTCTGGGCGAATGGCTGGGCGGATCGGGCGGCGGCTGGCAGGATTCCGGCGGGGTGTGGCCGGGCATCAAGATCATCGAAGGCGCGGAAGCGGAGAAAGGAGACCCCGAGTTTGGCGTGAGCCGCGGCTGTTTGCTGCCGCGACATCAAGTGCTGGCAGGGAGCGACATTTCGGACGAAGCGCGCGAGAGACTGCAGCAGAGCCTGGTGCTGGTGCATGGCGGCATGGCGCAGGATGTGGGGCCGATCCTCGAAATGGTGACCGAAAAATATCTGTTGCGTGCTCCGCAGGAATGGACCGCGCGCCAGGAAGCAATCGGCATTCTCGACGAAATTGTGGCCGACCTGCGGGCGGGAGACATCGCGAAGATTGGACGGGCGACCGAGCGCAACTTTTTCGGTCCTTTGCAGAGCATCATTCCGTGGGCGACCAACGCTTACACCGAGAGTCTGATCGCGCAGATCCGCTCGGAGATGCGCTCGGATTTCTGGGGTTTCTGGATGCTGGGCGGCATGGCGGGAGGAGGCATGGGGTTCATGTTCAGCCCCGAGCGAAAGGCTGCCGCGCAGGAGCGCATGGCCGTGATGATGCAAGAGACGAAGAGCCGCCTGGAAGACGCGGTGCCGTTTGCCATGCAGCCGGTGGTGTATGACTTTGCAATTAACGAACGGGGCACCTGGGCGGAACTGCTGACGGGCGAAGCAAACCTGATGCCGGATGGTTATTATGCGCTGACCGTGCCGCAACTGCTGCGCACCGACCTGCGGCTGATGTCAGGCTCGCGACGCCGGGAACTCGACCGGCTGGCGGCTGCCTCGCGTGCGATTCCCGGCTATTCAGGCATCGTGCAAAACCTGTTTGACCGGCTGCTTCCTTCGTCCGATGAACAAGGGGTCGTTGCCTCGCAGAACCGTTTCGATCTGCTGCGCGAACACGGTTTCGATCCGGAGGAGCACGAAGCGCTGCGTTCCGAACTCCGGCAGGGACGCATCGGTCTGGCGCAGAATCGTCTAGCCGCCACCGTTAAGGTGGAAGATGCGCGCGCGAGCGATGTGTTCGATGCTCAGGCGCCGTTAGAGGACCACTTTCGCAAAACGGGGCTTGATGCTCTGAAAGATGGGACCGTGGCGGTGGTGTCGCTGGCGGGCGGCGTCGGGTCGCGCTGGACGCACGGCGCGGGAGTAGTGAAAGCGCTGAATCCTTTCTGCAAATTCGACGGCCAGTTTCGCAGCTTTCTGGAAACTCATCTGGCGAAAAGCCGCCGCACCAGTGTGCTGTGCGGGCGACCTATTCCGCATGTGGTCACGACGAGTTATCTGACGCACCGGCCGATCAGCTCGCACCTGGAAACGGCCAAGAACTTCGGCTATAAGGGACCGGTACTTCTGTCGGCGGGCCGCAGCATCGGTTTGCGCTTCGTTCCTACGGTGCGCGATCTGCGCTTTGCCTGGCAGGAGACGTCGCAGCAATCGCTCGATGAGCAGAAGGAGAAGATGCGCGATAGTGTTCGCTCGGCGCTGATGCAGTGGGCTGAACAGGCGGGCGAGGCGTCTGACTATACGGACAATCTGCCGCTGCAGTGCATTCATCCGACCGGGCACTGGTACGAAGTGCCCAACATGCTGCGCAACGGCACTTTGCGCGCTCTACTGGCGCAGCGTCCTCAGCTGAAATATCTGATGGTGCATAACATCGACACGCTTGGTGCAAATGTCGATCCTGGACTACTCGGTTTTCACATCGAGCACAACGCTGCTCTTACGGTGGAGGTAATCGCGCGTCAGGTGGACGATCATGGCGGCGGCCTGGCGCGTGTCGACGGCCGTTTGCGGCTGGTAGAAGGGTTGGCGCTTCCGGCGGAAGAAGTGGAGTGGTCGCTTTCGTACTACAACACCAATACATTTTGGATCGACCTCGATCAGCTGCTGGCCGTCTTTTCGCTGGCGCGCCATGATCTGGGCGATGAGAAACGGGTGGCCGAAGCCATTCGTGAAGTGGCTGTTCGCATGCCCAGTTACATTACGCTCAAAGACGTGAAGCGGCGCTGGGGCAAGGGGCAGGAAGATGTATTTCCAGTGGCACAGTTCGAAAAACTTTTCGTAGACATGACCGCATTGAACGATTTTCCGTGCGCCTACGCGGTGGTCTCGCGCGAGCGTGGCCAGCAGCTGAAAGAACCGGCGCAACTGGATGGCTGGCTGCGCGACGGGTCGGCCGAGTACGTCAATAGTTTGGCGGATTGGAGTTGACGGCTGTCTCCGGCAGAACGAGCTTCAATTGTGTCCTGCCGGCCTGGTGGGCTTCGTTGTTCAGCTGGGCGGCAATTTGTTTTTCGGCATTCGCCTCCTGCGGGCGATGTTCGCGCTGTAGAACGGTGGATAGCTTGTAGTGAGCGGCCGCTAGTTTCGGATCGCTCTTGACGGCCGATTCCAACAGGCGTTGAGCGGCGGGCAAGTTTCCTCTGCGCAGCTCGATATCGCCCAGCGTCATGTTGGCTTGGGAATGGTGCGGATTCTGCTGCAACACGCTGTGAAGCAGTTCTTCGGCCTGATCCATGTTGCCGTCATCGAACTCAAGTTGGGCCAGAGTGTAACGCGCTTCGGTCAGATCCGGCGCTAGTTGCAGGCAGTGCTGCAGCTCGGATCGCGCCTGGGCTGTGCGGTTTAGCCGGATATCGAGCCAGCCCAGTGCGAAGTAAGCCGGTGCGAAGGTGGGATCGTGCGCGGAAAATTGCTGGAACAGGTCGTGAGCCTGCTGCCAATTGGCTACCGAGATGTTAGCGCGGGCAAGCAGGTACAGGACGGCGAAATTGGACGGGTCGAGGCGGCGCGCTTTGTCGAGCGCAGTGATGGCGTCCGGTCCTAAGTCGCGACGGATACAGACGCTAGCGAAGTGCATGAGCAGCGAGACGTCGTTGGGGTTAGTCGCCTGCGCTTTGACCAGGGTAGCGAGAGCTTTCTCGTCCAGTCCCTGCTTCTCGGCGGCGGTGGCAGCGCCGTTCCAGGCAGTCGCATCAAGTGTTGACAAGGAAAGCGCGCGTTCGAAACTCTTCTCGGCGGCTGTGGCGGTGTCCAAGGCGAGTTCGGCTTGGCCGCGCTCGTCCCAATACTCGGGGCGGCCGGCGAGCGAGTTTTCAAGCGCCTGCAAGTCGCGGAGAGCGAGCGCTTGTTCGCCGGTGCGCAGACGCGCCGCCGCCAGGCTGAACTTCACGCCCGGCTTGCCGCTGCCTGCTGCAACGGCGCGCGCCAGCAACCGTTTGGCTTCGGTATACTTCGTTTCGCGAAAATACAGCAAGCCGGCGTTTTCGTTCAGTGAAACCGACTGTGGGGCGAGTGCCAGGCCGTGCTGAAAAGCTTGTTCCGCTGCTTGCATTTCGCCGAGTTCGGTCTCGCTGATACCCAGCAAGTTCCAGGATTCGATGTCTCCAGGTGTCTGGTGCAGTTGGAATTGCAGCAATTCGCGCGCACCCCGGAAATCGCCGGCTTCGATCCTGCTTTGCGCTGCGCTGGTCTGGCCCGCAGGCAACTGCCTGGCGAGCAGGCACAGGCAGGTGGCAAACAGAAGCGGGCATCGAGTCGGGCAAAACAATCTGTTACCTGAAACAGTTATATAATCCACGCCAGGGTTCTACTGCCTGGAGTTTCGTTCCGGGCCACGTAAAAGGGGTGTGCTTTGCTATCTGTACGGTGTTTACGCGCTTACGCGCCTGTTCTTCTCGGATTTGTTCTTTGCTCCGCCCTGTTCGCTCAGACCAACGAAGGCATTCTCGCCGGAACCGTGGTCGATCAGACCGGTGCCGCCGTCCAAGGCGCCAAGATAACGGCTAAGAACGACGCAACCGGCAGTTCTCTCGAAACCACCAGCGGAGCGGATGGCGCTTTCCGCTTCCCCTCGCTGGGCATCGGGCAATACGATGTGACAGCATCGCAGACCGGTTTTGGATCGGTGAAGCAGTCGAACGTCACGGTCACCATTGCGCAAACGACAGCCATCAAGATCACGCTCAACGTGGGGAATGCGCAACAGACGGTGACGGTGCAAGCGGACGTGACGAGTATCGACACGCAAACGTCGGAAATCGGCACGGCGATCACGTCGAAACAGGTGGTCGAGTTGCCGTTGGCGCTGGGCGGCGTCGGCGCCATGCGGTCGCCCGAAGCATTCGTTTTTCTCGCGCCCGGTACGGCGGGCCCGGGGACCGGCAACAGCAACAACGGGATTTTTATTTCGAAGGTCGGCGGCGGCCAGAACTTCGGCAACGAGATTCTGCTCGATGGTACGAGTATGCTGCGCAGCGAAAACGGTTCCTCTTTCGATGAAGCTGCGCCGTCGGTGGAAGCCATTGCGGAGTTTCGCGTATTGACGTCTACCATTCCGGCGATTTACGGACGCACGACGGGCGGCATCGAAACTTTCACGACCAAGTCCGGTACGAATCAGTTTCATGGCACCGGTTATGACATTCTGCAGAACGAAGATCTGAACTCGAACAGCTGGTTCAACAATGGCTTAAAAGCCAGTTGCGCGCCGCAGCCTGACTGCCGTGCGCAGTACATCCGCCCGATCGATAAGAAGAACGACTATGGCGGCAATTTTAGCGGGCCGGTGTGGATTCCGAAGGTTTACAACGGGAGAAACCGGACTTTCTTTTTCTTCAACTGGGAGCAGTATAAGCAGAATATCGGAGGCAGCAACGAAAGCATTGTGCCGACGCTCGCCCAGCGCGGCGGGGATTTCTCGAGTAGCCTGACCAACACCTCGCTCGGGCAAGTCAATCCGTGTACCGGGGCGGCCATTCTGCAGGGACAAATCTTCGATCCGACTACTACTCGTACGGTAAACGGCAAGAGCTGCCGTGATCCATTCCCCGGCAACCGCATCCCGACAGCGCAGCTTTCACACGTCACGCAGAACATGCTGTTCTACCTGCCGCCCCCGAATATTCCAGCGCTTGCGAACGGCAACAATTACGCTCTCTCCAGCAGCACGCCGTTGTACAACACGACGTACACGGTGCGCATCGATCAAGCGCTCTCCGATAAAAGCAAGATCTTCGGCATGTATGACAGTCGGGACAACGAGCGTTACACCTCCGGCACCTATACGTTGCCTCCACCGGTGGATCCGAACGGCTGGAATCAGAGTTTCATTACGCATTACGGGAGGGCCGGTTGGGACTACATCATCAATCCGACTTTGCTGAACCATTTGGCGCTCGGTTACAACCGAACAAACAGTTTGAATCTCAGTTCAGGCGCGGCGGTTTCGCGCGCGCAAAACTTCAGCTGGCCGGCGAAGCTGGGGATAAACGGCATCACCGGAAACCAGTTTCCGATTGTCAATATCGGGGAAGGAGTGCCACCGCTCAGCCGTGGGAACAACGATGATGCGCTCGACAATGGACTGCGGTTGAACGACACAGTGAGTTGGGCAAAAGGAAGGCATAACCTGACGTTCGGCTTCGATTTCCGCGACCAGATATTTGGCACTTACAACAACGTGAACGATTCGGGTACCTATAACTTCAGCCGGAATCAAACGGCAGCCGTGCAGAATCTGGCATCGAGCGGCAACAGCCTGGCCAGCTTTCTTCTGGGCGGTCCGGACAGTGTCAACGCCGTGCAACAGGTCCATGCGCCGCGCTGGACCTGGCAGTATTATGCGACCTTCGTGCAGGATGACTGGAAGGTGACCAATCATCTGACACTGAATCTTGGGCTGCGCTACAGCATCGATTTGCCGCGCGTGGAAGCTTACAACAACACTTCGAACTTCGATCCGAATGCGCCGAATCCCGCGGCGAATGGTTTGGGGGGCGCACTGGTGTTTGCCAATACCTGCGCGGGCTGCAACCGGCGCTGGGCCGATACCAAGTATCACGATGTGGCGCCGCGCTTCGGGTTCGCCTATAACCCCAACGGCGGAAAAACGGTGATCCGCGGCGGCTATGGCGTGATCTATTCGCCACTGCAATACACCGACTTCGGAGGCGGCCAGGTGCAGGGCTTTTCGTCGACTCCGGTGTTTCCCAGTCCCAACGGCTTCGATCCGTCTTTAAACTGGGACAGCGGCATTCCGGCGTATGCGCATGCTCCCACTACCGATCCTTCGGTCGTGAACAAAGGGAATCCTGGCTTTATCCAGCCGCGCTTCGGGCAGCCGGGCATCATTCAGAGCTGGAGCTTTCAAGTGCAGCAGCAGGTGACGAAAGACACGGTGGCCACGCTCGGCTATGCGGCACAGCGGGCGCAAAATCTACGCTCCGCTTTGATGAACGTAAACAATGTTTCAATCAACGCCTTGAGCTCCGGCGCAGCTCTAAACCAGCCGTTTGTGGGAAACAGCCTGGGCGTGGGTGCGCCGTACGCGAATTTCCTGCAGGATTGGGGCAGCAGTGTGTCGTTGCAGCAGGCTTTGCGGCCATATCCGCAATACGGTTTCATCAATACCGATGTATTGCAGAACATCGGTCAGTCGACTTACAACTCGCTGCAGGCTTCGCTCGAACGCCGCTTTAGCGCCGGACTGCAAGTGCAGGCTTCCTTCACCTGGGCGAAGACCATCACGGATGCGGATAGTATCTTGCAAGGCATTAACGGCGGCATCAATCAAATTCAAAATCCCGGCAATCTGAACGGTGAGAAGGCTTTGAGCAGCCAGGATGTGCCGTACACCTTCACGGCCGCGCCCCTTTGGGAGTTGCCCTTCGGTAAAGGCAAGCCGTTTCTGCGGGGCGGAGTGGCTGGAGCGATTCTGGGCGGCTGGCAGGTGGGCGCGGTGTTGCGTTATCAATCGGGCACACCGATTACCTTTGGCTGCGCGAACGGCATTCCCGGATGGGACAACTGCATCCGCTTCAACCGCGGACCGAGCGCCTCGCCATTGAGTGCCAGCGCGCTGAATGGAACCTTCCAACCACTTGCGCCGGGCCCGGCAGGCGGTTTTCAGAGTTACTTTGTGCCGGTGTGCCAGTATCAGGGACAGGCGGGATGTGGTTTCGCCGATCCGAACACGACGCCTATCGCGCAGGGCAGCGGTACTACTGTCCAACAGGCGCGCGGCGGCGCATATTACTTCGGCAACTATCCGCGCAACAACGGCGATGCACGAGGGCCGAACTATTACAACGAAGACTTCAGCCTGATTCGCAATTTCCGGATCAAAGAGGGCATCACGATCCAGGCAAAAGGAGAACTGCTGAATGCGTTTAACCGGCATATTTTTGCAGTGCCGGATGCGGCGGATACCGGACCTTACGATCCACAATTTGGCAGAGTGACCAGTACTCTCGATGGATTCGGATTTGCGCAACGAGTCTTGCAAGTGACCTTGCGGTTGAATTTCTAGGACGGCATCTCACCCTAGTTATTACCGCCGGCACGTTCTTATCGCCCACGCAACATCCCATTTCTGTACCATCCCGTGCACTCCTCTCCCGCGTGGAACGTACCATCGCGAGCCTTCCCCGGCACTCTTTAAATCAGCCTAAGCTATTGTAAATAAGGCATTTATATAGTGATATCCGGTCGTGATCGCTGGCACGGCATCTTAGCGGCGATGGTACCGCTATTCCCCTTTTCTTTTTTTATGGACGGTAATAACTCGGTGTTTGTACCACAGTTTGCTGAGCCACCACGCCTGAATGAAGACGCAGCATTCAGAGCCATGAGCGAAGCGATTGGAGTCTATGGACTCCACCGGACCGTGTCTTCAACCGAGTCGTTTCCGATTGCAATTTGCGACGGGAAGTAGAGCAGTTACTCTTCTTTTACGAACAGAATTTTTCGCAGCGGCGGATTAGCGATCAGCTGTTTTGCACCGCTCGGCCAGGTAATCTCGATTTTTCGAATCGATGGTTCAGCGCCGAGCCCGAAGAAGACACGCCGGTCCTGCGCCGATTGATAGCTGGCCGTCGTGGTGGCCATGCCGTACTGCACGCGACCCGATGCGGTGGTCAGCTTCACTTGCGCGCCGATGCCGTCGCGATTGCTTTTCGTGCCGCGCAGATCGAGCGTAATCCAGCCATTGCGATTGCCGCCGTTATTGCGCAAGACATAGAGCGGACCGCCGCACGTAACAATCACCGCGTCCATATCGCCGTCGTTGTCTAAGTCGCCGAAAGCCGCGCCCCGGCTCGCCCATTTCTGCTGGAATACCGCGCCCGATTGCGCCGATACGTTGACGAATTTATGATCTACCTGGCGTAGCAGCAGCAAGGGTTCCTTGTATTCGACATGCGGCTGAATCAAATGGACGTTATCCATTACATGACTGTTGGCTAAGAATAGATCCTTCCAGCCGTCGTTGTCGTAGTCGAAGATGCGCATGCCCCAGCCGCCGTAGAGACGGGTGAACTCGCCCAGTCGAGACACGTTGGTGTCGTAGTTGAACATCCCGTCGCCATTGTTGTGGAAGAACGCGTAGGTTTCGTTCGAAAGCGCGGTGGTGACAATATCCGGCTTGCCGTCGCCATCCACGTCGGCGGCATCGGTGCCCATGCCGGCGAAGGTTTTGCCGTCGTCGGTAAAGGCCACGCCCGCCGTCATGCCGTTTTCGGTGAACGTGCCGTCGCCGTTGTTGAGGAACAGGAATTGGGGGAATGAGTCATTGGCAACACTGATGTCGAGGCGGCCATCGTGATTGAAGTCGGCAAAGGTGACGCCGAGCGCTTTGCCGGGCGACGCGGCGATGTGACTGGCGGCGCTGACATCAGTAAACGTGCCGTTGCCGTTGTTGTGGAACAGGGTATTCGAGACGGGCTTGAAGTTATCGGGATGGCAGTAGGCGCGGCCGCCCTCTTCACGCGAGCCGCAGCGGATGTTTTTCGAAAAGTTCCAGTCGAGATAGCGACAGAGAAACAGATCGAGTTTACCGTCGTTGTCGTAGTCGAAGAAGCCGGCGCTAGAAAACCATCCGCCGGCTGCTTTGAGCCCGGCCTTTTCCGTGACGTCGGTGAAGGCGCCATTGCCGTTGTTATGATAGAGAGTTACGCCGCCGAAATTAGTCACCAGCAGATCGTCGTAGCCGTCGTTGTCGAAGTCGCCGACGGCAGCGCCCATGCCGTAGCCTGAGCCGCGCACGCCGGCTTTCTCGGTGACATCGGAAAACGTGCCATCGTGATTGTTGCGGTAGAGGCGGTTCCAGCATTCGGGCGAAGATTTGTCCGGCGTCTCGCTGTCTTGCTGGCCCGGGTGAAGGCGTGCGCCATTGACGACGAAAATGTCCGGGAAGCCGTCGTGGTCGAAGTCGATGAGGGCGACGCCGCCGGTCATTGTTTCGATCAGGTATTTTTCGGACGTAGGCGAGTTGGTGTCAGTGAAGTGAATGCCGCTTTGGGACGTTATGTCGACGTACGTGACGGGTTTTTCGGCGGGGGGCAGGGAATAGACGGTGAGGCCGCAGAGACACAGGAGCAGAGCGGCGCCGGCGGCCCGGATCGAAACGGAATTCATCGGTCGCTACATGGTATCTTCTTAGGGAAATCGCGCACGACGGACCAACTCGCGGGCCTGTGCGCCCTGGTCGGATGCCAATCGAACCCTCCATTCGCGCCCGGCTGGATGCCGCTGCTGCCCTGGGCAATGCCCCAACCGAACAATTGAGCCCGGCGGAAGTGCGCGCACGATTGGCTGAGTTGGTTTTGCTGCAGGCTGCGGGGCCGGGCGACGATCTGGCCGTATCGGAGAACCTCATTCCTGGGCAGCACCAGGGCATCCCAGTGCGGCTGTATACGCCGGCTGGCGCCGAGAACGCTCCGCTGGTCGTTTACTTCCACGGGGGCGGCTGGATCAGCGGAACTCTCGATTCGCATGACGCATTTTGCCGCCGGCTGGCGCTGGAAAGCCAGGCGGTGATTGCCTCGGTGGCCTACCGGCTGGCCCCGGAACATCCTTTCCCTGCGGCCCCGGAAGATTGTCTGGCTGCCGTCGATTGGGCTTTCACACAAGCCGCTGCCTGGCAGTCCGATCCCGACCGGATCCTGGTTGCAGGCGATAGCGCTGGGGGCAATCTGGCCGCTGTCGTCTCGCTGATGCGGCGCGACCGCGGCCACGGTCCACACCTGGCCGGACAGATTCTGCTTTGGCCCGTCACTGGCTACTACCATCCGCCGACACCCTCCTATCAGGAGTTTCGCGATGATTACGGCTTGACCGCCGCCGGGATGGCCTACATGTGGGATTTGTATCTGGCCGATCGTTCGGCGGCCGAGTTCGCCTACGCGGCGCCTTTGCGATCGCAAGATGTAAGCCTGCTGCCGCCCGCTCTCGTGATTACCGCCGAATACGACATCCTGCGAGACGAAGGCAACGAATACGCGCAGCGCCTGCGGACAGCCGGCGTACCGGTCCAGCATCACTGCGTCGCTGGCGTGAATCATGGCTTCGCCGTCTGGCCCGACGCTGACCCGGACTTGGCCCAAGCCCGTGCCGCGCGCCAGATCATCGCTCGTTTTATTCGACCGTAACGCTCTTCGCCAGGTTACGCGGCTGGTCGACATCGCAGCCGCGGCGCACGGCAATGTGATACGCCAGCAATTGCATCGGAATCATTTCGAGCATAGGCAGCAGCAGTTCGCGGGTCACCGGAATAGTAATCAAATGGTCGGCCATTTTGGCGACCTCTTCGTCGCCTTCACAGGCAATCGCCACCACGCGTCCGCTGCGCGCCTTCACTTCCTGAATATTCGAGAGCGTTTTCTCGTAATGCACTTTGCTCTCTTCGGATTCTGGGTCCTTGGTGGCCAGCACCACCACGGGTAGATTTTCGTCGATCAAGGCGTTCGGTCCATGCTTCATCTCGCCGGCCGGATAGCCTTCGGCGTGGATATAGGAGATTTCCTTGAGTTTGAGCGCCCCTTCGAGTGCAATCGGGAAATGGATGCCGCGGCCCAGGTAGAGGAAATCCTGGGCGCGAAACAGGTCCTTGATCAGTTCGTCATAGCTGTCGTTCTGCGCCAGTACCTGATCGAGTTTGCCCGGAATATGCGCCAGCTCCTGCACCAGGTCGCAAGCGGCTTTGTTGCTCAAGGCGCCGCGCACCTGTCCGAGGTACATGCCCAGAATAATCAGCGCCGTTAACTGCGAAGTAAACGCTTTGGTGGAGGCTACTCCGATTTCGGGACCGGCATGGGTCAGCAGGGTGCCGGAGGCTTCGCGCGTGATCATCGAGCCGACCACGTTGCAGATGGCGAGCGTTTTCGATCCTTTGGATTTGGCCTCGCGCAGGGCAGCGAGCGTGTCGGCCGTTTCGCCCGATTGCGAAATGACGACGGTTAGGGTGTTTGGCTGAATAATGGGATCGCGATAGCGGAACTCACTGCCATAATCGACTTCGACCGGGATGCGGGCCAGCCGTTCGAGGATAATTTTGCCCGCCAGACCGGCATGCCAGCTGGTGCCGCAAGCCACAATCTTGACCTGCTGAAACTTCAGGAAGTCGGCTTCCGGAATGTCGACTTCGTTCAGAAACACGCGGCCGCTCTCGAGTCCCACACGGCCGAGCATGGTGTCTTTGACGGCGCGCGGCTGCTCAAAAATCTCTTTGAGCATGAAGTGCTTGAAGCCGCCCTTTTCCGCCATGACCGGGTCCCACAGGATCCGGGTGACCTGGCGGCGGACGGTTTTGCCGTCGAAATCGGTCAGTTTGACGCCGTCCGGCGTGAGCACGGCCACGTCGCCGTCGCTCAAAAAGAACATGTCGCGGGTATGGCTGAGAATGGCGGGGACATCGGAGGCGACGAAAAACTCGTTTTCACCGAGGCCAACCACCACCGGCGGCCCGGAGCGGGCGGCCACAATCTTGTGCGGATCGGTCGAGGAAATGACCGAGATGGCGAATACGCCGTGGATCTCCTTGAGCGCCGCCCGGACTGCGTCTTCCAGGCTGCCGTGGAGGTATTTTTCGATCAGATGGGCGATGACTTCAGTGTCGGTTTCGGTCTTGAACGTGTGTCCTTCGGCGGTCAGTTCTTTGCGCAACGGCAGGTAGTTTTCGACGATCCCGTTGTGTACCACCACAATCCGTCCAGTGCAGTCGCGATGGGGATGGGCGTTCTCTTCCGTGGGCCGCCCGTGCGTGGCCCAGCGCGTGTGTCCAATGCCGTAGGAGCCGGCCAGTGGCTGCGCGCGCAATACATCTTCCAGATTGCGCAATTTGCCCGAAGCACGGCGCACTTCAAGGGTATTCGAGCCGTTGAGCACGGCGACGCCGGCTGAATCGTAGCCCCGGTATTCGAGCCGGCGCAGGCCATCGACAATGATGGGCACCGCTTCGCGGCCGCCAATATATCCAACAATTCCACACATAAGAGTGAATTTAAAGTACTTCTTAGTCTAAGGGTTTCCGGCGACTTTTGCCTGCAGGAAAGCAGCTTAGTCCACGAGATCAATCCGGTACTCTTCAATGACGGGATTCGAGAGCACGTCGCGGCTGATGGCCTCGAGCGCCTGAGTGGCGGCCTCACGCGACACGTCTTCCGCCAAGCCGATTTCGAAATACTTGCCCTGCCGGACCGAAGCGATTTCCTGGTGTCCCAATCCCTGCAACGCCGAGCAGATGGTCTGGCCTTGCGGGTCGAGCACGCTCGGCTTCATGGATACGTATACGCGCGCAGTCATAGAGTCCCATTCTAATGGGCGGGACACGTTACAGATCGGGAGCGGGCGCTGGGCGGAAGGAAAACTTTTTGTGCCCGACAAAGCTGTAAATGACGCCGAAGCCGGTGAGCAGGGCCGCCCCTACATACGGCGCCAGGTGGCCGAGGCCGAAGGCATGCCGGATAAATTCGACGATGGCCGGCAGAAGAAAGAGGCTGGGCAGCATGCCGCTGCCATAAACGGCCAGGCATTTTAGCCACTCTTTTCGATAGTTGCCCTTGGTTTTGAACACGAACCATTTGTAACCGAGAAAGGCGACGGTGATGTTCAGGAAACTCGAAAGGACCATCGCTACCATATAGCTGCCCCGGAAATAAGGCTCGAGTAAGGCTGTAAAGAGAGCAAAGGTAGCGTAGCCGAAGAGCGTATTCCAGGCCCCTACCAGCAGGTAGCGCAGGAACTGTCCGGGCGGAATGTGGCTGAGAAGGCGGCTGACCAGAGGAATGCGCTGCAGCGTGGAGGGCCGGTGGTCGGGCGGTGCTTCGGTTTCGAGTGGCAGAAGGTTCTATTTTACCGTTTTTGCGGGAAAATTTAAGGAGGGAAGTACTGGCAAACTGGATTCAAACAATTGTGATCCCAATTGTTTGGTACAACTAATGGGAAGTGCTGTTGTTGTTTTCAAGATTGTCACGGGCGAGAGCGGGCCGGCAGACGAAACGGGAGCGGGCTTATCTTCGGGAGGAGCGGACTTATTTTTAAGATCTGTATTCTCGCGAGCAGCAGTGCCGGGAACTCGGTTTTTCTGGCAACCGAGCGGACGCGCATTCTGATCGATGCGGGCATCAGCCGGCGCGAACTGGCGAAGCGCCTGGCGGCTATCGGGGAAGATGCGGCTCAGCTCGATGCGGTTCTATTGACGCACGAACACTGCGATCACACCTGCGGGTTGAGTACGCTGGTGAAATTGTCAGGTGGGCGGCTGCCGGTGTATTTGACGCGCTCGACCGCGCCGTGCCTGGAGTGGGGTGAGATCCAGCCGGTGCTCGAAACGTTCCAGGCCGGCTGCGGGTTCACCATCGGCGATTTCGATGTTTCGAGCTTCACGATTCCGCACGATGCGGCCGATCCGGTGGGCTACACGGTGCGTGCGCAGGGTGTCAAAGTGGCGCTTGCGACCGACCTCGGTTATCTGCCCGATTCGCTGCGGGTGCATTTCCGTGACACGGACGTTCTGGTGCTCGAATCGAACCACGACCTCGAGATGTTGCGGGTGGGACCCTACCCGTGGTCGGTCAAGCAGCGGGTGATGAGCCGGCGGGGGCATTTGTCGAACGAAGTGGCGGCCGGCTTTATTCGCCAGGAACTCGATACGCGGGTGTCCACTCTGATTTTGGGCCATATCAGCGAGCACAATAATCATCCGGAACTGGTGCGTAAAATGGGGCTAGAAGCGCTAAACGGGCGGGCGCTGTTTACCCGGCTGGTGATCGCAGAACCGGGCGTGCAGTCGGAAGTATTCTGTTACTGATTCGCCTCGAACGCTCGTCTCACTCCATATTGATCTGTTGTACTTAAGCTGGTATCCAGGCACGTTGTGCCGGGAACCAGACAGTAGGGAAAAACCGCCGGAAACAGGCTGGATCTCGAATCCGCCGCGCGACGGCAAGCATCTCGTAGAACGTGGCGAAGCACCCCTAAGGCGCTTCTGCATATCGGAAACACAGCAATTTCCTGGGAAGACAGAAAGAAGGAGGTTTATTCGTGGCAAACAATCAGAATCCAAATGGCAGCGCAACTAATGGACGTAGCAGCAACGGGAATAAAGGCCCGGGCGAAGTAGATGCAGGCGGGACGCAGCCCAATCCGCAGATGACGACCAATGCGGGACGTCCGGTTGGGGACAATCAGAATTCCGTGACGGCCGGACGGCGTGGACCGGTGCTCATGCAGGATTACCTGCTGTTCGAGAAAATGGCTCAGTTCAACCGCGAGCGCGTTCCCGAGCGGGTGGTGCATGCGAAAGGCGGCGGCGCTCATGGCAAATTCACCGTCACGCACGACATTTCTCAATACACCACCGCGAAATTGTTCTCGAAGGTGGGGAATACTTGCGAGACGTTTGCCCGGTTCTCGACCGTCGGCGGCGAGAAAGGCTCAGCGGATACGGCCCGTGACCCACGCGGTTTCGCTCTCAAGTTTTATACAGAAGAAGGCAATTGGGACATGGTGGGGAACAACACACCGATCTTCTTCATCCGCGACTCGTTGAAGTTCGGCGATTTCATTCACACGCAAAAGCGCGAGCCGCAAACAAATCTGAAATCACCCACGATGATGTGGGATTTCTGGTCTCTTTCACCGGAATCTCTTCATCAGGTAAGTTTTCTGTTCAGCGATCGTGGCACGCCGGATGGTTTCCGCCACATGAACGGTTATTCCAGTCACACGTTCTCGCTGATCAATGCCAAGAATGAGCTGTTCTACGTGAAGTGGCATTTTAAGACCAAGCAAGGCGTTAAGAACCTAGATGCGAAGCGAGCAGAAGAGTTAGCGGGTTCGGATCCGGACTACGCGGTGCGCGACTTGTTTCATGCCATTGAGAAGAGTGAGTTCCCGCAATGGGATGTCTTCTTGCAAATCATGCCGGAGGCCGATGCTGGAAAGCCGAGCTACAATCCTTTTGATTTGACTAAGGTGTGGCCGCACAAGGAGTATCCGCTCGTCCCGGTTGGCGTTTTCGAATTGAATCGAAATCCGCAGAACTATCATGCAGAAGTCGAACAGGCAGCGTTTAACCCGGTGAACATCATTCCGGGTATGGGTTTCAGCCCGGACAAGATGTTGCAGGGCCGCCTGGTGTCTTATCCCGACGCGCACCGCTACCGTATCGGCACCAATTACGAAACACTCCCGGTGAACGCTCCGAAGTGTCCGATGGCGAACTACAACCGGGATGGCGCCATGCGCTTCGATGGTAATTTCGGCGCGCTGCCCAATTACGAACCGAACAGCTTTGGCGGTCCGAAACAGGACGATCGGTTCCGAGAACGTCCAGAGCCGCTGTCCGGCGAACCGGCGGCGCGCTACGATCACCGCGAAGGAAACGATGATTATGGGCAGGTCGGCGTCTTCTTTCGTATGCTCGACGAGGGTGCGAAGGATCGCCTCTGCCAGAACATTGCGCAGAGTCTGGGTCAAACACCGGAGCGTATTCAGAAGCTGCAATTGACCCACTTCGAAAAAGCCGACCCTGGTTACCGCGCCCGGGTAGAAAAATTCCTGGCGCAGAACGAACGCCCGGAATTTATTCACGGTCCGGACGAAGCCGAGTACGCGACCCGGCTGCCGGAGAAGTAGATCCTTCCCATTCGCATTCGAACGACCATGAAGAGGCTGCCCGCGGGCAGCCTTTTTTCTTGGCAATAACCGTTAGCGAGAATAAACAAGGACATGATTGCGCGTTATACGCGCCCGGCCATGGGCGCTATCTGGAGTGAACAACATAAGTACGAATGCTGGCTGGAAGTAGAACTGGCCACGTCGGAGGCATTGGCGGAAACAGGGGAGGTGCCGCGAGAGGCGGCGCACGCGCTGCGCGCCCATGCTGGTTTTTCGCTGGACCGTGTGCAGGCGATTGAGCGCGAGGTCCGTCACGATGTAATTGCCTTTACGACAGCGGTGGCGGAAAGCATGCAGGCCGCTGGCGTGGCGGAAGCGTCACGCTGGCTGCATTTCGGACTCACTTCGAACGATGTAGTAGATACCGCGCAAGCGCTACAGATCAAGGACGCATCCGCGCTGATTGCGGCCGGCCTAGCAGATTTGTCGGCGGCGCTGCACGCCTCGGCCTGGAAGTATAAAGATACCGTGCAAATCGGCCGCACGCACGGCATGCACGCGGAGCCGATTACGTTCGGGTTGAAGCTGGCGCTCTGGTGGGACGAAATCAAGCGTCAGGGCCGCCGGTTTGCCGCCGCCGCGGAAGAAATGCGGGTAGGTAAGATATCCGGCGCAGTGGGGACGTTTGCGCATATCGGCCCCGCCGCCGAGGAGAAGATTTGTGCCAGGCTGGGTCTGCGTGCTGCCCCGGTCAGCTCACAAGTGTTATCGCGTGATCTGCACGCGCATTATCTGGCGACGCTGGCCGGCATTGCCTCCAGTCTGGATAAAATCGCGGTTGAGATCCGGCATCTGCAGCGCAGTGAAGTCCGCGAAGCGGCCGAACCGTTCGCGGCCGGTCAAAAGGGCTCGTCGGCCATGCCGCATAAGCGCAATCCCATTACCTGCGAGCAGATTTCCGGTTTGGCGCGCGTCGTTCGCGGGAATGCGCAGGCGGGGTTTGAAGATGTGCCGCTCTGGCATGAGCGCGACATTTCGCATTCATCGGTAGAACGCGTCATCCTGCCCGATTCGACCATCCTGATCGATTATCTGCTGGCGAAAACCACCTGGCTGATTTCGGATTTGCTGGTTGACTCGGGGCGCATGCTGCGAAATCTGAACGAGTCGCAGGGCCTCGTCTTCTCGGGCCAGTTGCTGCTCGATCTGGCGGCGGCCGGCATGTTGCGGGAAGAGGCCTACGCGCTCGTGCAAAAACAGGCCATGGCGGCCTGGGACACGGAATCCGATTTTCGCGCCGCAGTGATGGCCGACCCGGTCATCGGGCGTTATCTGTCGCCGGAACAACTGGAGCGAACGTTTTCTATCGAACGCCAATTGGGGAACGTGGATAGTATTTTCCAACGGGT
The DNA here is from genome assembly GCA_965277435.1 of Bryobacteraceae bacterium. Taxonomy (GTDB): domain Bacteria; phylum Acidobacteriota; class Terriglobia; order Bryobacterales; family Bryobacteraceae; genus Bog-105. Next base: position 3,120,456 of record OZ255821.1, read on the forward strand.
TTTTGGAAAATAAGGGGCACAACTCCAGTAAAACAGCAAAAGGCCCTGGAATCGCAAGGAAAATCCTGGGTGCAAAATCCCGTTTTTCGGATACACTGGTCTCGTCATGTTACAAAGTCGACGCGACGTGGTGAGCAGAGATCTCGAATTGGCGAGAGTGCTGCTTGTCGACGATGATATGACCTCCCGTCTGACCCTGAAAGCGGTGCTCGAAGCTGGCGGCTACTTTGTCGATGCGGCGGAATCGTCTGCCGAAGCGGTCGGGAAACTGGATGCGGAGCAATATGCGTTAGTCTTGAGTGATTTACAGATGGAATCTCCGGAAGCTGGTTTGCGGGTACTGGCACATGCCCGGCTGATGGATTACAAGCCCGCAACCGCTATTTTGACCACCTATCAAACTCGCAGCCCCGAGCGGGTTCGCAGTCACGACGGGCAGCGCCCGGTGCTGATCAAGCCGGAAGATTTGCCCGGGTTGCTGAGTAAAGTCGCGGATTTGATCAGCCAGCGGGCCGCCCGCCTGGTGGAGCGCCAAATGCGTGATACGGCTTTGAAATCAGGAGAGTTCGTCGCGTAAGTTGCCGATACGTTCGATAACGGCTTCAAAGGAATCGAGCGCTTCTTTGAAAAAGTGATTCTGTGCCGGAATCCAGTCGATCTGCTTCGGCGGGGGCAGGGAAGAGTAGAACTGTTCCATGTCCGGCAGAGGCCCATACTCGTCCACAGTGCTTTGCACGAAGTATTTCGGCACCTGTATCCGATAAGCAAACTCACGGTCGGGCCAGCGCGTTGGAAAGCCAACGGCGATGACGCGTTTTATCAGGGGCTCATCCGCGGTAAGACTGAGCGCGATACGCGATCCGAAAGAGAATCCAGCGGTAAGGACAGGCAGCGCCGGATAACGGCGGCTCAGTTCGGTTAGAGCGACTCGGGCATCTTGTGTCTCGCCGAGCTCGTCTCCAAAAACGCCTTCGCTAAGATTGACTCCACGGTAATTGAAGCGGAGTACCACACAGCCGGTGCGCCGCAAACCACGCGCGATCCGATAGACCACCTTGTTGTGCATGGTCCCGCCGAATTGCGGATGCGGATGGCAGACCAGGGCGCATTCGACCGGCTCGCCTTGTTCGGGTTCTTCGAGTAGCGCCTCCAATCTGCCGGCGGCTCCGGCGAGAAAGAGCGATTCGATTCTACGTGCCACTAAGATCGATGCACCATCAGGATAGGTGCGCCATCAGTTCGAGCGAAAGTTTGTGAACTGCATGTCGATGCCGAAGTCTTTGCCTTTCAGCACTGCAATCGCCTGTTGCAGGGTGTCGCGATCCTTGCCGCTGACGCGCACGACATCGCCCTGAATGCTGGCCTGCACCTTCAGCTTGCTGTCTTTTATGAGCTTGACGATGTCTTTCGCTTTCTCGGTGGCGATGCCCTGCTGGAGGAGGATCTCCTGCCGCACACTGCCGGCCGAAGCGGTAGAGATGGAACCATATTCGAGCCCTTTCAGCGGCACGTTTCGTTTGACGAGTTTCTGGCCCAGGATTTCGGTGACGGCCTTCAGTTTGTATTCATCGGAGCTGGCGAGCAGAATCTTGTGGTCTTTTTCATTCAGCTCGACGGACGATTTGCTGTCCTTCAAGTCATAGCGCGTCTGCACTTCTTTTGCCGTCTGCTGGACGGCATTGAGCACTTCGTTAAGGTCAATTTTCGAGACAATGTCAAAAGTATTTTCGGGCATGATAAGAATAAGAGCCGCACACCTACGAGGGCGACGGCCGCGGTATCTACAAGTTTAGGATGAGCGGCCCTTAGCGAGAGGCGCGCTCGTGCGCGAGCACCAGCAGCATGCGTTCCGTGAGCTCTTCAATCAGGCTGGGCATGGCAGTGTCGAGGGCCAGGGTGACCGCTGCCCGGATAGAATCGCGATCGAAGTGATGGGTAGGCGCATGCTGCCCGGTGCGGGCGCTGCCGGCATTTCGTTGCAGCAGCTTCTCCACAGCGGCCAGTAAGGCGGATGCCTCAAAAGGCTTGCGCAGGATCTCATCGGCTCCGGCCTGGCGCGCGTCTTGTTCATTAAATTCGTCGTTTGGCGCGGCGGCGAAGATCACAGGCAAATGGCGGTACTGCTCCTGCGAGCGCAGGAAACGGACGATCTCGAAGCCGTTGCGAGTGGGCAGGAAAACGTCTGTGATGAGGAGATCGGGCGCTACATCGGGCAGACGACGCAGAGCAGTTGCGCCGTCCGTGACACTGACGACTTGCCAGCCCTTTCCCACCAGAATTTGTTCGGCGAGGCGAAGGGCTTGCGGACTATCGTCCGCCAGGAGGATGCGGCTCATTGCTGGGGCGGATTAGCAGTGGCAGGCGGAGAAGTGGCGTTGGAGGCGGCTGGCGTTGTTGTGGAGGCGTTGCCCGGATTTACCGGCTGGGTTGGAGAGGGGGCTGGCGCGGTGACTGTGCCCGAGTCGTCCTTCTTCTTTTTCTTGTCGAGCTTGGCCTGTTTCTTCGCCATCTTGTCGCGGTACTTCTTCAGTTCGGCGTCGCGATTAGTGGGCAGCGGCTGATTGGCGGCGGCGGGTTTCGCGGCGGGCGTGGTCGAAGTCGTCGCGGTTCGTGCATCCGGGTTCTTATCGAGCGCGCTGTTGGGGCCGACTGTGCTGGCACTCACGTCCGTCGTGCCCGTGCCGGCTGAGGCGCCCGCTGCGTTATCGGCATTCGCCACCACTGGGATGCTGCCGGGGAGCGTGCGCTTCGGATCTGTCATAGTGGGCGCGCCGGATTTGGCTGCGTGCGACACGTCGGGGCCGCTGTGCATCCAGGCCATGGAGCGCGTTAGCATACCGGGCTTCTGATAATTTTCGAGATCGTATTTTTCGCGGTCAGCCGCTGCCTGATCGACCTTGGGTACCGGCAACTCCATATCTTCCAGGCGCAAGGTGGCGTCTTTGACGCGATTGCTGAGCGGGTATTCCTGGACGACCCGTCCAAACATATCGCCGGCCTGCTTGCGAAAACGTGGACCCATCTTGGAGTAGGAATCGCCCGCTTCGAACAGAGCTTCAGCCGCCTTACTGTAGAGCGGATATTGATCCACTACGGCGTTCATGCGGTTGGCAGCGGCCGGGTTCATGTCGCGTCGCCAGTAGAAGTTGCCGACGACAAACTCGTGCTCTGCCAGGCTCTCCTGAATGTCGCGCAAATGCTGCGCCGCTTGCGGAGCAAATTTACTGTTCGGAAACTGCACCAGAACCTGCCGGCACTCTTCTTCGGCTCGCAAGCTTTGCGTCCAGTCGCGGTCGCTGCTGTCCATCTGCTTGAAGTGGATCTGGCAGACGCGGTTTTGAGCTTCCGCGGCTTCTTCCATTTGCGGATAGAACAGGATGAAATCTTTGTACTCCGCCTCGGCCTGCGCCATGCCGTTAGCGCCGCCTTCGCGATACCAGCTATCGGCCACGGCCAGCTTGGCTTTCGCCATGAACTCGCTCGACTCATAGGTGTTCATCATGGTCTGGAGCGAGATGCGGGCCGTTTCATAGCGGCCATGTTCGATGTCTTTAACCGCCTGGTCGAACAGCACCTTGTCCGGCTGTTGGGTGTTTTTTGTGATGGGTGTTTCGTACTTCTTGTGCATGCAAGAAGTGGCTAGTACACCGAAGGACAGTACAGCAAACACCGGCATGGCCTGACGCGACCGAAAGGAGAAAAAAAGCATATGTTTAAACCTTGACCCCTAGTGCCTCGCGGGCACTCCCCTGCAAATCCTGCACAGCTTGCGCGGGATTCGCTGTTCCGAATACCGACGAACCCGCAACTACCCAATCCACCCCGGCCTGCGCCACGTCTCGAATGTTTTCCGCACCCACTCCGCCATCGATTTCGATGGCAAACATCAGTCCTCGCTCCTCACGACGCCGGGCGAGCTGCCGGATTTTATCCAAGGAGTGGTAAATAAATTTCTGGCCGCCAAACCCGGGATTCACGCTCATGACTAAGACGTAGTCGGCGACATCCAGTACGTCATCGAGCAGGAACACCGGGGTGGCCGGATTGATGACTACCCCGGCCTGGGCGCCCTGATCCTGAATCATGTGCAGGGTTCGATCGAGGTTGCGGCAAACCTCGTAGTGCACGCTGACGCAATCGGCGCCCGCTTTGATAAAGATGGGAGCGTACGTATCCGGATCCTCGATCATCAGGTGATGATCGAGTTTGACGTTTGTCGAGCGGCGAAGGGATTCAGTAATAGGAGGGCCCATAGTGAAATTTGGGACGAAATGGCCGTCCATGATATCCACATGGATCATTTGGACCCCGGCTTGTTCGACGCTGGCTACTTCCTGCCCTAAGCGCGTGAAATCAGCCGCCAAGATGGAGGGGACGATTTGAATCACTCGCAACTACTCTGGACCTTCCATCCGGACGGGACCGGGTGATACCTAAGATGATCACAGGCGCAACCAGGACACTGACTGGCGTCTGACACTACCACAGGTTTTCAGATCTCCCCGATGGTATCACGCTCTTAGCCCGAAGGACGTTAGAGAATGAAAGGGATGCAGAGTTCGACACGTACCGAATCCGACAGCATGGGCGTCGTGGAGACGCCAGCCGACCGCTACTGGGGGGCGCAAACCCAGCGGTCGCTGCACTACTTCGACATTGGCCGGGATTTGATGCCGCCGGAGTTGATCAGCGCTTTTGGTGTTTTGAAGAAAGCGGCCGCGCTGGTGAACCGGGATATAGGGAAATTGGATGCAGAGCAAACGCGGCTGATCACCGAAGCTGCCGGCGAGGTGATCTCGGGTGCGCTACTCAGCCATTTTCCGCTGCATATCTGGCAGACCGGCAGCGGCACGCAAACGAATATGAACGCGAACGAGGTGATCTCGAACCGGGCTATTGAACTCGCCGGCGGGGTAATGGGCAGCAAGAAGCCAATTCACCCTAACGATCACGTGAATATGTCGCAATCGTCGAACGATACATTCCCGACTGCCATGCACATTGCCGCGGCGATCGAAATGGAGCGGCGATTAATACCGGCTGTGGAGCAATTGCGCGATGTGCTGCGGGCGAAGTCGGAGGCGTTTGCGGAGGTAGTGAAGATTGGGCGAACTCACCTGCAGGATGCCACGCCGCTGACGGTCGGGCAGGAGTTTTCGGGCTGGGTAGCGCTGCTCGATCGCGATGTAGCACGCCTCAAGTGGGCTTTGGACGGCTTGTACGATCTGGCCATCGGTGGAACGGCGGTTGGAACGGGCATCAACGCGCATCCGGAATTTGCCGCACGCGCGGCGGCCAAGATTGCCGGATTGACCGGATTGCCGTTCCGTTCGCACCCCAATAAATTCGCCGCTCTTTCGGCGCATGATGAATTGGTGGCGGCCAGCGGAATCCTGAAGACAGTGGCCGCTTCGCTGATGAAGATTGCCAACGATGTGCGGTGGTTGGCGTCGGGGCCTCGCTGTGGACTGGGCGAGATCACGATTCCAGAAAACGAACCGGGTTCCTCGATCATGCCGGGCAAGGTGAATCCAACACAGTGCGAGGCAGTGACGATGGTCTCGGTGCAAGTGATGGGCAATGATGCCGCCATCGGGTTTGCGGGATCGCAGGGCAATTTCGAATTGAACGTATTCAAGCCGGTGATGATCCACAACTTTCTGCATTCGGTCCGGCTGCTTGCCGACTCGTGCCGCAGCTTTCGCGAGTATTGCGCGGAAGGGATCGAGCTGAATCGAAAGCAAATCGACAATTATGTGCAGAATTCGCTGATGCTGGTAACGGCGCTGAGTCCCGTGGTCGGATATGACAAATCGGCGCACATCGCGCACACCGCTCATGTGGATGGATCGAGTCTGCGGGAGGCCGCGATCAAGCTGGGCCATTTGAGCGGTGACGAGTTCGACCGGCATGTGAAGCCGGAAGCGATGACTTCGCCGTCGTAGGCGCCAGACAAGTTGCATGCATGAGTACGATGTTGTTCTGAAACTGTTATTAAAGGGACCAGCGCGGGAGTTGATGCATGCGTTGTGTGATGCCCCGGTAAATCGTTGGATGGACGTAGAGATGCCGGAAGTGGTTCACAATACCCGGGTGGACCTACTGGGTGAGTTTGCGGATGGCGGACTGATCCATTTGGAGCTACAAAGCACCAACGACCCGAGGATGGCTCTGCGGATGGCAGAGTACTGTCTGCGCATTTACCGACAGCTCGGTAAATTTCCTCGCCAGGTTCTGTTGTATGTGGGATCCGCCAAGCTCCGGATGGAAGCCGAACTCGCTGGACCGGCATTAGCGTTCCACTACCGTATCTTCGACATTCGCAATCTGGACGGGGACGAGCTGCTGGAAAGCCCCGATATCGGCGATACTGTAATAGCGGTGCTGGGCCGTTTGCGAGACGAGCGGGCAGCAGTGCGGCAGATACTCCGCCGAATCGCCGAATTGGATGTGCCCGGCCGCGACGAGGCCCTTAGCCGGCTGTTGATCCTGGCAGGATTGCGGCGGCTGGAGGAGTACGTAGAGGAAGAGGGGAAAAATATGCCAGTGTTAGACAGTATTCTCGATCATAAAGTGATCGGCCGCGAATTCAAACGCGCTCGCCAGGAAGGCCGCCAGGAAGGCCGCCAGGAAGGCCGCCAGGAAGGCCGTCACGAAGGGGAACTTGTCTTATTAAGTAAACAGATGGAGAAGCGATTTGGACAGCTTCCCAAATGGGTGGGAGAGAGTCTGGCAAGCCGGTCGGAAGAGGAACTAGGGGATCTAGCAGTGCGTTTGCTGGATGCCACTACCTTAGAGGAATTATTCGGAGCGTTATAAACCTTAGAGCGCCACTTTCTCCAGGTTAGAAGCAGACTCTAAAGCGGGGCGGGAAGACCCGTTGGGCGGTGTACGGAACAGATACCCTAACAGATCCAGGAACCCCAATGACAGAAGGACGATGGTCACTATAGTGAGGGTGGCTTCCAAGAGCGAGACTGCGGTCCGGTGCATGTGAGTCATATAGATACAACTCATATCGGCCAGTTCGGTCCACGTGATAGCAGCAGTTCTGGTAGGAAAATCCCTGCGTTTAGACCGATCGCCGGACCACGGGGCGACCCCACAGGCTTCGAAGAGAGTACCAAATACGGCGAAGGGATAATCCCTGCTCAGGCAAAGCGTCGCTCCAGATCCGTAATGGAATCAAACCCACGCGAGTGAGTTCTCGGGCTACCCGTTCTTGGCTGGTAGTGGTAACTGACCCGTCAACAATCGCGCCGAAACCGGTAGCTGCTTTGAAAAGGAAGGTCTTTTGTTTCAACGAATATCCCGCGATTTAAATCAGCAGAAAAGTAAATCTTTCCACAGAAATGTCAAATAAACATTTCTTCGTCGGAGGTCGCATGGTCGACCGTCGAGCGGGAACTACGACCGAAATGCTGGACTGCGGTCCGAACACCGCTCAGCACGCCATGGACTTCTCGAATGGGGCGAAGCACCCCTCGCTGGACGACCGACACCGTGCTCTGGACGCGCGTCATGGTGTCGTCGAGCACCATTTCTGCCCGCTCCAGCTGAACCTTAGCGCGGGTAGAAGCGTCATCCAGCAGCCCGTCAACCTTGACGAGCTGCTGCTTCGAAAGCTCCAGGATGCCAACGCTGGTCGTGCCGATCTTGTCGATGTGTTTCTCGGCCCCTTGCGCGGTTCGTTTACTAATACTCACAATCTCCGTCAATTGCGGCCAAATTTCGAACATCTTAGCGCGAATCTGGCGAGCTACCAGGAACATGCCAATCAGGGAAATAGCCTGAATCAGCATGGCAAGCGCCGCCAGAGCGACAAAGATCGTTAGGAGTATGAGGAGGGTATTCTGGTCCATGAAAAGCCGGCCTTTGGATTGCCGCCCTCGTTTCTAAATCTTATCGATGACGGCATCGTTGCCGCGCTTCACGTTTGCTCCGGCCGATTGTACGTTCGCGCCGGCTGATTTCACATCGTCCAGCGCGTCGCGATAGGCCTGTTTGCCTGCCTCAACAGCCGCACTCAAGTTGTCTTTCTGCTGATGCACCGTGCTCCGGCCTTTTTCGTAAAGATCGGAGGCGGAATTTTTTAGATCATCGGTGCGATGTTTCACGTAATCTGTTCCATCCTGCGCACGGCTCTTCAGATAGTCCGCGCTCTCACCGGCCTTGTCGGCCAGTAACGCTCTTGTCTCTTCTCCCGATCTGGGCGCCCATAATAATCCGGCCGCCACGCCGACGCCCAGCCCCAGTAGAAAATAACCAAAACCGCTTTTTTCCTCCATCTTCAATCTCCTTACCTTTTCTCCTCTTTTTGAGGCTGTTTTTTATCCGTACTTACCAATGGTAGAGCGTGCTACAGTAGCAAACGTTTCAATAGGATGGCTACCGCGCGCCGACCCAAAAAACTGGATGCCGACGACCTCTGGAATTACGCTCTCCGCCTACTGGCCGGTCGCGCCCTATCGGCCGCCGAACTGAAGCGCAAGCTTAACCTGCGTGCCGGCTCCCCTCTTGATGTTACTCCTGTCATGGAGCGGCTTCGTGAATACGGATTTTCCGACGATCGCAAGTTTTCCGAGTCGTATGCGGCGGCCCGGTTGGCCAATCAAGGCTTCGGTCCCTCACGGGTTTTGCGTGACTTGCAGTTGAAACAAGTGCCGGCTTCGGTAGCCAAGCAAGCTATTTCAACCACGTTCTCCGGCACCGACGAACAGCAACTTGCCGAACAGTATCTGCTGCGGAGATATCGGGGAAAAGATCTACCCCTGTTGTTCCAGGAAGAGAAGAACCTGGCGTCGGCCTACCGGCGGCTGCGGTTGGCTGGTTTCAGCTCTGCAGTCACCTGGAAAGTACTGAAGCGCTATCGCCAGAACGTGCAAGAGTGGGACGAAACAGAAGAGCTTCCTTAGAATTTGACCTGCGGAACCTTTTTCTCTTCTTCGCTGGCCTTGAAATAGTTATCGTCTTTGCGATAGCCGAAGATGGAGGCCGCTATGCTGCGCGGAAATAGCTCTACGTCCGTGTTGTACTTTTGAATGGCAAGGTTGTAATCACGCCGGCTCACCGCGATCCGGTTCTCGGTCCCTGCGAGTTCGTCCTGCAGCCGCAGAAAGTTTTCATTCGACTTCAATTGCGGATAGTTCTCCTGCAAAACGAGCAGCCGGCCGATCGCGCCGCTTAATTGCGAGTTAGCGCCGATTTCGTCCGACCGGCTCTTAGCGCCCAGCAAAGCGGAACGTGCGCTGGTTACTTCCCCGATGACGGTTTGCTCCTGTTTGGCGAAGCCTTGCACGGTGGCGACAAGATTTGGAATCAGATCGGCGCGGCGCTTCATGTCGTTGTCTACCTGCGCCCAACGCGATTCGATCTCATTCTTCTCGGTGACCAGTGTGTTCTTGCCGGATATCAGCTGCCCGCCAAAAATCAGGACGCCCAGGATAATCACTACGATCGCAATTAAACCAACCTTCATCTCAACCCTCCCCAGCCAGAAATTAATTTGTTCCGAGCGTGTCTACAAACCGGACCAGCGCCGCCACATCGGTTAGGTACCGATCGAGTAACGACACCGTCTCCGGCCCGGTCGCTTTTCTTTCCGATGTCCGAATCGCCAGTATCTCATCAAAGGCCGCCAGGGGCGTAGCGAGTGTCTGGCTGAGCGCGGCCACTACATCGCGCTTCTTCCATAACGGATCTGAGCCATGCAGGATCAACGCATGACGCCCCAGGACGCAAAAAGTAGAAATGGAATCGGTCAGCAGGCGCTGCAGTCTTTCCGGGTCCGGCAGAACCTCGGCGGCGCGCTGCCGCAAGCGAAGCTGTTTAGCGCGAAGTTCGTGCTCCACTTGCGCCCGATAAAACTTGTGGTCGACGACCAGGCCTTCAATCACATCAGAGCCATGGAGGATGCGGCGGTGTTGCTGCATGTCGCGGAATTCCATCGGGAAGCAATCGGTGGAGGTGCTAACTTCTTCTTTCGTCAGGAGCAGCGGCGGCGGATTTCCCTCTTCGTGCCACCAGTGCAGGATCGGTTGCGCCAACCTGAGTTCGTCCGGCGTAATGCGGGTCAGAACGCACAACACGTTTAAGTCGGAGGTGTTTCGATTCCAGTCCTCGGTGGCCGCGGAGCCGTAGAGGATGACTGAGATCACGCGCTCACCGAATACATTATTCAGGCGAGTGACCAGATCGGCCAGCTTCTGTTCCAGATCCTGTTTAGGTTCCGTTGTGTCTACCAATTGCTGCTAGCCCCTCCGCCGCCGAAATCACCACCACCGAATCCACCAAAGCCACCGCCGCCGCCGGAACCGCCGCCGAAGCCGCCACCGCCCCAATCGCCGCGACGTCCTCCGCCCAGCATGTTACCGATCAAAACACCGGTAAGCAAGTCACCCGCGCCGCCGCCGCGATAGCCACCACCCGGGCCACCGCGCCGGCCGCGGCCCACGATCCACAGCAGAAAAAATATACCAACGATGATGAGCGGGAACGGGATGCCTGAGCGATGCGAGGTCCTCTGTGGCCGCGCGTCCGGTAGATCCGAGTCGGTGAAAGCGACGCCCTTCCCTTGCGCAATTTGTCCGGCCATATTGCGTGCCGCCGTCATCAGCGCAGCGCCATAATCGCTGGCGCGCAATTCGGGGCGGATGGCGCGCAGCGTGCTGCCGGCAAAACCGTCGGTGATGTAGGGTTCGATGCCGCGCCCGGTTTCAATGTCGCTCTGGCGGTCTTTCACCGCGAGCAATAAAAGCACGCCCTGGTTCTGCTTGTCTCCGACGCCCCACTGCCGGCTTAACTCAAGCGCGACGTCGCGAATCGGCTGGTCTTGTAATGTGTCGATCGTGACCAGCGCCATTTGCACCCCAAGCTGCTGTTCGACTTTGGTGCAATAGGCTTCGAGCTGTTCTTTCTGGCCCGGATCCACCGCGTGCGCCAGATCGCTGACGTAACCGGTTGGTTTAGGGAACTGCTTGACGTCGACGGCTCCGCATGCCGCGATCGCGACCGCCAGCAAGGCAACGATCGCCCATTTCGCACGAAGCGTCTTGGTGTTAGGAACCCTAAACATGCAACATGAGCTTACCAATAAGCTCTGCTTCAACACTACTCATTCTCAGGGCCGCCATGTGCCGTAGTCGCTTCGGCGATGGCCGGTTCTACCGGACTGGCGTTCAGCGTATCCAAGCGACGCAAGCCAGGAAACAGGCAGGCCCATAACGTGACTACCGCCATCGTCCCGATGCCGCCCAGCACCACGGCCGGCACGGTTCCGAACCACTGCGCAGTGAGACCAGACTCGAATTGACCGACCTCGTTCGATGCTCCGATGAAAACCATGTTGACCGCGCTGACCCGTCCGCGCATGTGATCGGGTGTGGCCAGCTGCGTCATGGTCGAACGCACGATAACGCTCACAGTGTCGGTCGCGCCGGTCAGGAACAACATCGCAAGCGACAGCCAGAAATTGTGCGAAATACCGAAAACTACGGTCGTGATGCCGAACCCGAAAACCGACCACAACATGGTCGCTCCCGCTCTTCGGCGCAGCGGCCAGTGCGCCAGCAGGATGCCCATCAGCACGGCGCCTACGCCGGGAGCGCTCCGTAGAATGCCGAGACCAGTCGCGCCGATTTTAAGAATCTCGCGCGCATAGACAGGTAACAAGGCCACCGCGCCTCCAAGGAGTACGGCAAACAGATCCAGCGAAATCGCTCCCAGGATGAAGGGATCACGCCAGATAAATTTCAACCCATCGAGCACCACTCCCCACGACGCTGCGCCCGGTGGTCGGACGCTTTGGGCCACCTCGACACGCCGAATGCTGAGAAATCCAATGAAGTAGGCAATAGTGGCACAGCCATACACCGGAGTTGGATGTCCCGTGAATCCATAAAGTAGACCACCGGTCATCGGCCCTACAATCGTGGCAGTCTGAAAAATGGATGCGCTCCAAGCGACCGCGTTTGGAAAATCCTCTTTCGAAACCAGCAGCGGCACAAAAGCCTGGCTGGCCGGCGCATTGAACGCCCGCACGGTCCCGTTTAGCAGGAGTACCAGGTAAATGGGAGCTGCCGACTTCACACCATGCAGCGCCAGAATGAAGAGCAGTACCGAACACAACGAAAACGCCAGATAGCAGGCCTTCAGGATGGTTAATCGGGGAACGCGGTCGGCGGTATGTCCTGCCACCAGAAACAAACAAATCCCGGGCAGGAACTGGGCCAGCCCGACCAAACCCAAATCCATCGGCCGGTGGGTCAGTTCGTAGACCTGCCAGCCCACCGCAACGGCTTGCATCTCAGACGAGATGGTCACCAGGAAGCGGGCGACTGCGTAAAATCGAAAATTTGGGTACTGAAATGCTGCGCGCGAAGCAGGTGATCGCGGTTCAGCACTCATTTGAGGCTCAAGTAACCACTCGCTTGCGAAAGGTGCGAGCGCCGAGTACAAACATCAATATGACCGAGATGCCCAGGGCGAGCAAAATCCAGCGCAGATCGAGCGTGGGGAAGTCTCGGCCATCGATGGGCGGCACCATGGCGTAGCGCAAACCTTCCGCCGCATAAGTCAGTGGATTCAGCAGCGTGAGGATTTGAAACCAGCGGATGTTAGTCAGCGCGCCCCAGGGATAGTAAGTGCAACCCGTGAACAGAAGCGGCGTGAAAATCAGAGTAAACATCAAGCTGATCTGATCCGGTTTGATGATGGTTCCCATAAGCAGACCGATGGTGGAGCCCACCAGACCAGTGAGGATGACCATACCGATCAGGATCGGTAAGCGATCAGGCCGCACGGCAAAGCCATGGCCTAAGATGAGCCAGCCGAGCGGAAAAATCACCGAACTTGCGACCGTGCCACGCAAGGCGGCAAATAAAACTTTTTCGAGCGGAACCCACCAGATAGGCAGAGGCGAGAGCAACCGGTCGTCGATCTCGCGTGCAAAGCCAAGATCCAGCACAAGCGGTAAGGTGACGCCCTGCATAGCCGCCAGCATCCCGGTAAGCGCCACGATGCCGGGCAGCATCAGGGACGCGAAGTTGCCCGCCGCCAGGCCGATGCCAGGCAGCACTTTGCCAAAGATGAAAAGGAAAAACAGCGGCTGCATGAGGGCTTGCAGCAGAAATGGAATGAATTCGCGTCCGGTGACAACTACATCGCGCCGCAGAATCGCGACGAATGCGCTGATGGCAAGCGCTGTACGGTTGGACGCTTCTCTCGGCCTGGCCGCGACTTCGAGCGAATTTGCGTAAGTGTCCCCCATTACCGCAGATGCCTCCCTGTAAGAAAGATAAACACTTCTTCAAGTGATGGCTGCTTGACGCTGAGATTGCGGACTTCGGCCCCTTCACTCAGAACCGCTTGCGCGGCTGGCCCGATCAGCTTATTGGCTGAACTGGCATAGATCCGAAAGGTGAAGTGGCCCGGTTCGGCTTCGGTGTCTGCCCCATTACCTACCGATTCCACCTTGGTGGTCGACGGCATCGCGCCGAGCGCCTGGCTCACACGCTCCGCTAAATTTTCACGCCGCTCGTCCGGCGCAAAAGCCTGCACTTCTAGCGATGTGCCACCCGGAATCATTTTCTTCAATTCTTCCGGGGTTTCGTTCACCAGTATTTTGCCGTGATCCATTACCGCGATGCGCTGGCAGAGCTTGTCCGCTTCTTCCATGTCGTGAGTCGTGAGCAATATGGTGAGTCCGCGGGCATTCATCTCGCGAATCCTCTCCCACAGAAACAAACGCGATTGCGGATCCAGATTATTCGTCGGCTCATCGAGGAACAGGACGTCCGGTTCATGCATCAGGGCACGGGCAATCATCAGCCGCTGTGCCATGCCGCCCGAATAGCGGTTCACTTTCTCGTTCTTGCGGTCGCCCAATCCCAACTCGTCTAGCAGCTTATCGGCCAGCGCTTCGCGGGTTTTTCTCGCGACTCCATGATAAGCCGCGTGAAATGTCAGGATTTCGCGCACTTTCAGGCTGCGATCAAGATTACTCTGCTGCGGCACCACCGCGATGCGCTGCTTCACGCCAATCGGATCGCCGGCGACGTCGATGCCCATAATGGAAGCGCTGCCCTGCGTGGGCAGAATGCCGGTTGTCAGGACGCCAATGGTGGTGGTCTTTCCGGCGCCGTTTGGGCCCAGCAGTCCGAAGATTTCTCCGCGGTTTACCTGGAATGAGACGCCATCGACCGCGTTGGTCTTGGATTTGGAGTACCGTTTGACTAAGTCGTAGACTTCGATCGCGGAAAACTTCCGGGCAGACAGATCTTTTTCGCTTAGGGCAGCCTCACTCATCGGCATCTTTCAGTTGTACTCGAATTCGCCCTTTGAACGCCACAAACTTCGCAGGCGCTGCACTCAGGCAGTCGAAAACGGCGCGGCTGTGTGTCCTACGGGTGTCGAGTGCTCAGGCGGATCAAACGGCGAGCGCGGTCCGTACAGGGCATCGAACAAATGCGCATCGCGCTGCAGCATGCGTTCGTAAATAGCCACGCTCTCTTTTCGCGGTTGCACCGTCTCGCCCAACGCGACCGGTACATCATCGAGGTCGCCGATTAGCCCCATCTGTTCCGCGGCAATCATGGCAGCGCCCCGGCTGGATGCTTCCGCTACCTGGGACTCCACAATCGGGTGCACGAGCGCATCGCTCATCATCTGCAGCCAGACGCGCGACTTGAGCAGCGCTCCGCCCGATGCGATGACCTGCGCAGGTTCGCTGAACGGCCGCAACAACAGCATATAAATTTGTTTGAAGCGCAACGCGACGCTTTCCAGGCAGGCCTGCAAAATGTCCAACGGCTGGGTGGCCAGGCTCATTCCGCTCAAGACGGCGCGCAGTTCCGGCCGCCAGTAGGGTGACCGCTCCCCGGCAAAGTAGGGCAGCATGGTTAGCCCGTGCGATCCGGGAACATGCGTAGCAATTTGCTCTTCGGCATTCTCCGGCAATTGCAGCGTGCGTGTGGCCCAGCGGAAAACCTCTCCGCCGTTCGAGACCGCGCCGCCTAATATGAAGCGCTCACGATTGACGCGGTAACACCAGATACCCGCCGGAATTGTGACATAACTCTGCTTCACCACTACGCGCATGGCGCCGCTCGTACCCACCATCAAAGCGAACCGGCCCGGTCCGGAGCAGCCGCTTCCGATGCTGTTGCAGGCGCCGTCGCCATAAGCCGGATACCACGGAATGCCCTGGAATAAAGGCCATCGCTGGGCGAACTCGGGAAGCAATTGCGTGCGCGGCTTATCCAGTGTTTCTACGGCAGCCAGTTGCTCCCGCCTGACGCCGACGGTCTCCAGCAGTTCTTCGCAGTAGTCGCCCTGCCGCTGGTCCCAAATCCCACTGGCCGACACCATGGATGTCGATTCCGCACCGTCGCCCGTCAACGCGCGCAGCAGAAATTCACCCACGGAAATCCATTTGGCAGTTTTGCGGAACTCCTCTGCGTGAGTTTGTTTTAGCCATAACAGCTTGGCGGGCCAGTAACTCGTATGCGGCACGCAGCCCGTAATGGCATGCAGCCAGGCAGCATCGAAGGTATTCGTCAACTCCTCCATCTGCTGGCCCGACCGCGTGTCAAATAGATGTACGATGGGCATGGTCGGCCTACCGTCCTGGTCGATACCGACGAAGCAGTGCCAAAACGTGCTGATGCCCACGCCTGCCGCCTGGTAACGCTTCTGTTGCATTTGCTCGTGCAGCGCATCCAGGCAGTCGCATAACAGCTTCAGTAGAATTCCCGGATCGACTTCTACGCTGCCATCCGGTCGGGTTACGAACTCATACTTCTTTTGCAGGCCCATATCGGGACAGGCTGTGAAATCATCTCCAAACAACAGCGCTCGCACGCTCGACGTGCCCACATCCAGCCCAACCATATGTTCGTGAGTTCGCACTTGAAATCAGTATTCCATTGAATGGATGCCGCACAACAAAAAAGCCAGAGCTTCGTACGGATATACGAGACTCTGGCACAAATTGCTAAAAGGTGAAGGAGGTCTAAAGAAGGGCGGAAGATTGTCTGCGGCGTCTGACCAGCACGAATGCTCCTCCAATTATCGCGAGACCCATAAGCCCAGTCGTAGCCGGCTCAGGCGTGGCGGTCGAGGAGACAGCTAGTTGACCGCGCAGTTCTCCATTCGGATACATTGCCGTATGAATATTCACGTATCCGTCACCGCTCTCGATGGCCTGCGCCATTTGAGCAATCGTGCTGATTCCACCGGCGGGCGTTACATCTGCCTGCGTCAAGGTTCCCGAGATCGTATCGGTAGCGGGCATATTCGACATGAAGAAGGGAATCACCACCGGGCCAGACACTCCCACCGCGCCCACATGGATGTGAGCCATAGTCGCCGGCCCGGTAAGATTCATCCAGGAAAGCGTGTAACTAAAGCTGTTGTTCACCGCGCTGTAATCCACCGTGGCTGTTCCGCTACCGGAAGAGCCGCTGGCATTGTCGGTGGAGGCCAGCAGCGTCGCCGTCGAGACAAAATCCGCCCGCATGGGAGAAACGGTGGCCAGTAAACCGGCACACAGAAAAGACATCGCACAAAGTGTTCTCATCGAAAAACCTTTCAAGTAGTCGCTGCCTTTTCAGAGTTTGTTGGCAGCACCACACTAGCGATGCGAACGAAGGTGCTTCCGTTTTTATTTTTGATGGAAGTTTCCGGTACTAAGAAGTTCTACTGTAGAGAGATTGTAGGAGTTTCACCAGCAGGAGTCCCGCCACGCTACTTAAGGCAATGGCCCCCAGATGCCACACCATGATGTGCGCCGCGTTTTGCAACGGACAGTGCAAGGCCAGTACCCCTACGCCTGTCAAACCTCCAAATGCCGCTACTATTGCACCCGCCAGAAGCGGTGATGGCGAAAATCCGCGCCGCACGAAGGGAAAGAGCAGTAAGCTACAGACAGCCGCGCACGCCATCCCCAGCCGAAGGCAAGGAATTCCTCGCGCTACAAAAGACGTGGTATCGAATTGCGGGAACAGTGTGGATACCAACAGCGACAGCAGCGCAATTGACCCGGCGATTGGCCCAATCACGCCGACGCGTGCTCGTTGCCCGGGAATGACCTGCTCGGAAACTCCTCGCGTGAACGCCACAGCCAGGAGCAGAATGGTTGCACAATACCAGAGCCTCTGGATGACACTCATATGCTCATAGCCCTTGTAACCGAATAGCATGGTGACGGCATTTACGAAAACTACAAAGAACAATAGCGCCAGCAACGTCAGTTTGCCATCCGACGGTAAGGGCCGCACCGGTTGTAAAGACGCGAGCACTCTCTCCTGTACCGCGGCCAATTTTGCCTGGTCGGGCATCTCAGTGGGCGTCCGTAGCGTCTGAATCAATCGACTGCAGCCTGGACATGATTGCACGTGTTCGGTGGCTTTACCCGAAATGGACTTGCCGATACTCAGCTCCTGGCGCACGTCTTCGCAATTCATGACTCGCCACCCAGGATTTTGCGCAATGCTCCGTAGGCCCTGTGCGCTTTTTGTTTTACCGAGCCCACGCTGCTGCCCGTCGCCCGAGCCACTTCATCCAGGCTCAGACCGGCCACTTTGAGCAGCAAAACCGTTTCCCGCTGCGCTTGCGGTAGAACTTTCAAAACATCAGCCATTTCGAAGGTGGCAGTATGCCCATTGGATTTGGTCGGACTTTCCGGTAGCTTCTCGGCTTGCAACTCGTGCCGCTTGATCTTGCTCCTTCGCCGGTAATCGTCTACCTGTACGCGACGCGCGATGGCGTAGATCCAGGGCAAGAGCGGTTCTGCCGGCCGGTACGTCGCTCTGGCATTGTGGATGCGCAACCAAAAGTCCTGCAACAGGTCCTCCGCATGAGAGCGGTCGCGCACCTGACCTAAGAAGAAGTGAAAAATTTGCGGGCTCAAGCGATTGATCAACGCTGCTGCGGCATCTCCATCCGCATTCTGATAGCGCCGCATGAGCGGTTCCAGCTCTTCTAAAGGAGCTGCCGAATCAGCCGTGGGTTCGCCCGCCACCTGCACAATTTAACGTAACAGCATCGAGTAAAGCTAGCAGCCCCGGTTGAACTACGGCGACCTTACTGCGTTTCTCCCTCGCTCGCGGCGAACTGCAGACGAATTGTAAACACGTCCTTTTTCCCAGGCGGCACGGGCCGGTCCACTCGTGGATAGAAAGCCGCCATGCTGTCCATCGTGGTGCTGCTGATGACCGGAAAATAGTTGTTCCCATGTCCGGCCGGTTCAAAGCCGCGGTACAGCGGTTTTGCGCCTGCTTCCGCTACAACGGTCACTTTTCCTTGGCCGAAATCCGCCACCGGTGGCGGATCGTCTGTCTTGACGGCCAGATGTTCATAGGAAGCATCGCCGAATCCGCTCGGCAAATCGGGAAAATGCAGTACCAACGGGTAGATGGTTGCGCCCCGCAGTGTGACCCCCGAATCGGCCTGGTTCTCTTCCACTACTTTCAACGCCAGTGCGTCACGAATCTGACTGAATTGGGTGCTGATGGATCCCCAAGGAAATTTGTAAAGCATGGTATGGGTTGCCGCATCCCAGGTCCGGCCCTGATTCACCTCGCCCCAGGCGTAGCCGTTTCCGGCCAGTCCTTTGCCTTTGGAGTCTGTGACCTTCATATGCCAGATATGGAAGGCATCGGCCGGATACTGAGCCAGATCTTCTAGCACAACGCCATTAAAGGTCAGCCGCTGCAACCCGCCCGGCCCATAAGTCACCTGCAAGCCGGCGTCACGCCCCGCTTTTCCACAGCTTAATAACAGTACGATACCGGCAGCTAGCACAAAAGCGTGTCTCACAACGAACATTCCTTAGCCGATTGATGTAGATTACCTTGCGATAGTGCGAATCCAGGGGAACCTTTCGCACGCAATTTGTCATCTCTCTATATAGTCCTGTAAGGGATAGTACTTCGGAGGGTGTCCGATGCGGGCGCTTTTATAGGTACCTAACCATCTAAATGGCTCGAGTTTCCATAGCAACGTCCTTTTTTCCACGCTCTTGCTCGACTCGCCGTCCCTCCGTTTTAAAGAACATTAGCTCCCGAAACAAAATTCTAAGTGCACTGGCTCTTCTAGTAGGTGCGGTTGTAGTTTTCCTCACTGTGGAAATCCATGCCCACTACACGTTCAATTTGCAGTCCCCTGTGCGTGTTCGGTTGCAGTCCCCGCTGGTCGTAAGCCGGCGAACGGAGACGATCCCGGCACATACCGCGCAAATCGATCAGCACCGTCCGCTTAACGCTTACCAACAATATGCCTGCCAGAAATTCGGACCTGCCTGCCGCACCGCCCTGGCTATCCAGCGCGTGGAAAATCCACAGGGTAAATGCGAGGTGTATCACTATAACGCGGACGGCACCCTCGACTGGGGCTATTTTCAAATCAACACCGTACACCTGCGGCGGCCCGGTTTGAATTTACGCGATCTGCTGGATTGCAAGGCGAATATCGACTTCGCTTATCGGCTTTATCAGGAGCACCATGGCTTCACGCCCTGGAGCACTTACAAGAACGGTGCTTACCGCCGGGCTTGGCGGGATTAACTTGCGCGCTTAAAACGTGATTCGGCCGACCAGCTGAATGTTTCTGGGCTGAGTGACGGTACCGTTCCACTGGCCAAACTTCGAGTTTGACGGATCGTTGTTGAAAGGCGTACAACTGCTGAACTGACCGTCACACGTGAAGTAGTGATTGTTGAAGATGTTGAAAAACTCGCCGCGGATTTCGAGATTCAGTCGCTCTTTGATGCTGAATTTCTTGGCGAGAGAGATGCTGGTATTACGGTAAGGCGAGCCTCGAACGTCGGTCACGCGGGGTCCGGCGCCGAGATAATTTCCATTAGCAAAGGCGGAGGTGGGTTCGAAAGCGCCGACATTAAAAGCGGCTTGATTGACGTTGAATCCGCTCCAGGATTGTGTCAAGACTTTGGCTCCGGAATTAATGGCGGGAATGCACTCGGCCGTAAATTGGTTCGGAACTCCACATACGGTGGAGTCGCTGAAAAAGAGCGGCATACCGGAAACGAGCTTGAGGCTTGACGATAACGTCCAGCCGCTCACGATCTGATTGAGAATTCCCGGCTTATTCAAAAATTGTTTGCCGGCACCAAAAGGTAAGTCGTACACGCCCAACAAAGAGAAGGTATGGGTGATGTCGTCGGGGGATATTGATTTATTCCGGTTGCCCTGAAATGGATTGATGACTCCGATCACCTGGCCGCCAGAGGTGGCTTGTGTCGTAGAGGCCGCATCGGTGATGAGCTTGGCAAAGGTGTAGTTAGCGCCGAGATAGATGCCACTCGAGAAATTTTTCTCGATTTTCGACTGGAACGAGTTGTACTCAGAGGTGCCTTCATTCTCGTTCTGGCCGTAAAGAGCGCCGCAATATTGGGGGTATCGCACCAGCGCTTGCGCAACCGTTGGTTTGCAGGTACCTGCAGCGTCCAGAGTCTGCACCCAATTACTGTAAGGCACGTTGACGCCGTTAAGTGAAGTCTGTCCCGGCTGGAAGACGCTGTTCAGGGTGGATGCTCCCATCGATAAGAGCGCCGGGTTTAAGGAATTCAGCGGTTGATTCTGAGAGGGCAGGTGAGTGCCCTTGTTACCGACGAAGGCGACGCTGGCTATGCTGCTCGCACCCAGCTTTCGCTCGATGGTGAAGTTATATTGCTGCGTGTAAGCCAGGTGGTTGGCGTAAGTCGGACGATAGTTAGGGCCGTTAGTGCCATTATCTGCCGTAGCACTGATGTTAGGCGCTTTGTTATAAGCAGGGAAGCCATTGTCCATGTAAAAGGAAGGCTGATAACCTGCGATGGAATCGCTGAAGTTGAGTAGAGGATTGAAGCCATCAAGCGACTGACCGCCGCCCCAACCCGGATAAAATGCCTGGGTATAAAACACTCCGTAGCCGGCGCGTATTACTGTTTGATTATCTGCCCGGAAAGCAACGCCTAAACGAGGTGCGACCGCGCTGTTGAAGGGAGTTTCCGGATAGGGAACACCCGCACTGGCCGGTCCCCACTTATTTCCGGCAAACGCCAGACTTCCCGGTAAGTTACCAGCGCCAGGGTTTGGGGCGAAGCTAAAGAAGGCTAACTGATCGTTGGTTTCAAAGGTGGGTGTGAACTTATCCCAGCGAACGCCGTAATTTAAGGTCAGCCGCGGTGTAATCTTCCAGGTATCTCCGATATGCGCTGAATAAGCACGCTGCTCGGCCCCGTACTTAGAGACGTTGTGCACGTTTAAATTTCCGTTATCGACAGCGCCAGCCAGAAAGCTGGCGAACGGGTCACCGCTTTGAACGCCGGGCTGCGCAGTGGAGAGCGCGGTGAAATTTAGCGAGCCCGACTGATTCTGGTTTTGCCGGAACACTTGCTGCAGATGCCGGTATTCACCACCGAACTTGATGGTGTGAGGCCCGTGTACATAGGTCACCAGTTCATTGCCGATATAGGAAGGTCGGGTGGTCTTGTTGAGATAGCCAGGGCCGTTGGTGTTGCCCCAGGAAGCAAAGTTAGTGATGCCGTTGCCGCTGAAACCCGCTGACGGCGACGCGAAGTAAGCGGCAGCGTTGGGAATTTTTGGCAGAAGGTTAGGATCCTGGCCTGTAACAGAACCATAGCCTTCATTGCGGTTAACGTAACCGACTGCGAAGTGACTCAACAGCGTCGGACCGAAAATGTGGTCCCAGTTCACCCGGCTCACCCAGGCATCTTCCGGCTTGGCAGGGCTTGAGGTGCACAACTGTGTGGGAAGCGCGCACTGCTCGTTCGCCGCAGTATTCTGTCGCCAGATGGTAACGAAGATATGATCCTTTTCACCCCAGTAGTGGTCGATTTTATAAAGGTACTCATCGAGATTCGAGAGGATGCCATCCGAGACCGGCGTCGAAAGATAATTGTTGTAAGGTCCCGGACTGGTAGGTGTCGGAAGATACTTCTCCCACTGCAGGGCCAGCGGACTCTGTTTCGACAGTGGAATCTGATTATTGGGATACTGAGTTCGATTAATGACGCCATTGGTGACGGTACTTGATGTCGGATCGTAAATCGGTATCCCAAGATCCGAAAAGTCACCGCTGCGTTCCTGCAAAGAAGGTATCGACACCACGGGGCGAATAGTTCCGCCGACACTGCGCAAGTATTCTTCATCGTGAAAGAAGTACGTCTTGTGTTTCGATCCCCAGATAAAAGGCAGGAAGGGAACTTTCACGGGGCCGCCGATGAAGCCGCCGAATTCATTTTCGTTATCTTTGGGACGCTGGTCACCCGGCAGGCGCTGGTTGGTAAACTGCAGCGCGTTCAAATCTTTATTGCGAAGGTACTCAAAACCGCCACCGTGGAACTGATCGGTTCCGCTGCGGGTGGTGACCATGATCTCACCGCCGGTGGTCGTGCCATATTCGGGCTCGTAGCTTGATGTAAGCACGCGCACCTCGCTGACCATGTCTGGCGTTGTCGGGAAGTCGTAGAAAGAAACCATGCCGCTTTGCGACATCGTGCCTTCCTGCATGCTGACTCCGTCCATGACAGCTTCGTCGCCCATTTTGAGGCCGCCATTGATCCGCGAGTTGTAAGGCTGAACGCTGGTGCCGGTATTCACGCCGGGCAGAAAGGTCACAAATTGCACCGCGTTGCGGGGCGTACCAGCCGAAACGAGTAAGGGGAGTTGATTGATGATCTGGGGCGGCACGCCTTCCTGCTGCGCTCCGTTGTCGTAGTTCAACTGAGCGGCATCGGCCGTGACTTCGACCTTAGTGGAAGCATCACCTACATCGAGGAGAGCGTCAATGCGGGAGGATTGATTGGCGAGCAACTGGATACTGTTTTGGACGTAGGTTCGGAAGCCCTTCGCTGCCACGCTCAGGTTATAGGTACCGGGAGCGAGATTGGGAAAGGCGTAGCGGCCGTCACTGCCGGTCTGCAGCGTCTGGTTTGCCGATCGCTCAGCTGCCGAAATGATGACGGTAGCCTGCGGGATGACTGCGCCCGACTTATCGGTAACCTGGCCTTCTAAGCTGGCATTCTGGCTTTGGGCAAAAAGGGTGGCGGTAAACACCAACACGAAGGACAGGGAAAACAGTGGGCGTAGCAACTTACTCTCCTTGGGAAGCGCAATAGCGTGCGAAATCGAGACGGTCGAGATGAATCCCCGGTTAGGTGGCATCAGTTATATCACAGTGAATAACAGGTCTACTATGGAAGGCGAAGCGTTGTGAAACTTCTGGCGATTTTCTTTCTTGTGGCTTGTCTGCGTGCGCAGACTTCGGATTCGGAGCAAGACGTACTCGCGATTCAGGATGCGTTGCAGAGCGGGAATTTGACTGGCGCGTCTCATTTGATCGATGAGTTGCTGGCGCGGCGTCTACACGACGGCGGCGTACTGAATTTGCGCGGGATCTTGCACGGGCGACGCAACGAAGCGGCTGAGGCTCGTAAAGATTTTGCCGAAGCAGTCCGGCTGGAACCTTCGCTTACACCTGCCTGGCAGAATCTGGCACGCACCTGCCAGCTCGAAGCGGAGCACGACCCTTCTGCGGAGCACTGCGCGATCGACTCCTGGCAGCGGGTCTTGCGATTAAAAGGAAAAGATTCGGAGGCACACCTGGCGTTGGCCCAACTCTATGAACGCAAGGCGAAATATTCTGAGTCGTTGCAGCAAGTAGAAAGTCTGCCGCCCGAAGTTGCTGCGCGGATGCCGGCCTTACTTTTCCGATGCGCCGATCTCACCGCAATTCACGGGAGAATGGACGAAGCCAGGAAGGCTGCCCGGCAACTCGCCGGAGATCGGGAGTTTTCGGAAGCCGATTTTGCCGCCGTACAGAATGCATTTCAAGCGGCGCGCGCGGCGGACGTTGTTGTCACTCTTGTGGAAGGATTGGACGCGCGCGCTGCCGCCGGTCTGGTCGCGCTGCCGCGGCTCGCAATCGCCTATGAACAGTTGCAACGGCCGTCGGAGGCACGCAAAACTCTCGAGCGAGTGGCTGGCCTGGATCCCAGGAATACGGCGCATCTTCTGGAATTAGCCCGTCTGGCGGAGGCCAGTGCCGATCATCAAGGAGCGTTAGGTTATTTGGCTCATGCCCGGGATCTGACGCCGGACAATGCGCAAATACACTTCTTGTTTGCGGAGGTCGCGATGGAGATGGATCTGCCCGTGCAAGCCCGCGCTTCGCTCGATCGCGCCCTTGAGCTGGACCCGACGAATCCGGCGTATGACTATGCGATGGGCTTCGTTATTTTGACGACGAGGGATGCAGCCACGGCGGCCAATTATTTTCAAAAGTTTGTGAATGCCAGGCCAGGTAATGTGAAGGGCCACTATGCATTGGGAGTGGCTTATTTCGCCGGTGGCGAATACGCAAAAGCCAAAGCCGAGATGGCTAGGGTGAGAGGTCAGGGTGAAGTAGCTGGAGGAGCGGAATATTTTCTGGGTTGCATGGCGCGCCGGGAAGACGATCTGGACGACGCCGCGCGGCATTTGCGCAAGTCCATTGAGCTGATGCCGCAGTTCGCTGAATCGCATACAGAGTCAGCTAGGGTTCTTATGATCGAAGGAAATCTGCCGGCTGCGCGAACAGAACTGGACCGGGCAGTTCAAATCGATCCGAACAGCTTCGAGGGGAATGTGCAATTGTTGGCAGTGTACCGCCGCACGCATGATCTACGTGCTGATAAGCAGGCGGAGATTGTTCAGAAACTGGACGCGAATCGTTCGCGGCGTGCCGAATTGATGCTGCGGATGATTGACGCGCGACCTACTGAGGGAACGTCCGCTGCGCGATGACTACGGTGGTGAGACTTGGCATTTTCTTGGTGGCAGCAATCATAGCGTTGGCGGAGAACGACGATATCTTTGCCAGGCTGCGGCAGGCTTTGGGAGCCGATGGCGAAGTGGCCGCCACGGAACTGCATAATAAAAAGTTCGCGCAAGTGGAGCGAATGTTGAAGACCGCCCATCCTACGGGGGCTTCGAACCGAGCCGAGCTATTGTCTCTGCAGGGCGCAGTGGCATTTCTGGACGGCGACATACCTCGGGCAGACGCGGACTTCGCGCAGGCACGTGCGCTCGCAATGCTCAAGGATAACGACACTTTTACCTGGGCGATGGCTCTGGTCAAGCTGCGCAACGATGACCATGCGAGAGTGCTGATGCAAGAGCTGGCTCGCAGTCATCCAACTCAAGCGGTCTATATTTACTGGCTGGGCCGAATGGATTACGATCAACGGCGCTACCAGGAGGCAACCGGAGAACTCGAAACGGCGGTGAAACTCGATCCCAAATCAGCGCGTGCCTGGGACAGTCTGGGATTAGCGTTCGATATGCAAGGCCATATGGAGCAGGCTCTCGGGGCTTTCCAGAAAGGAACGGAACTAAATCGAGCTCTGACACATCCTTCCCCGTGGCCGCCGCACAATTTGGGTTACCTGTTGCTCAGAAAGGATCAGCCGAAACAAGCAGAGACGGCCTTGCGAGAGTCGCTCCGTTACGATTCACAGTTGGCACAGACTCATTACTATCTGGGCAGGGCGCTTGAAAAGGAGGGCGACGAAACCGCGGCAGCCAGTGAATATCAGATTGCCGTAACGAACGATGCGGCTTCTCCCGAACCCTGCTATTCGCTGGCCATCCTTTATCGGAAGCTGCATCGGGATGCCGACGCCAGCGCTCTCTTTGCGGAATTCAAGAAGCGGAAAGCAACGTTGCCCCCGCCAGATTTGAAGGCGTCAGACAACAATTGACTGCTATGAGCGCGGATGCCAACAAC
Organism: Bryobacteraceae bacterium; assembly: GCA_965277435.1. Lineage (GTDB taxonomy): Bacteria > Acidobacteriota > Terriglobia > Bryobacterales > Bryobacteraceae > Bog-105. The sequence goes on from OZ255821.1 coordinate 3,146,241, forward strand.
AATATCGGAGCAGTCACGGAAGTCGTTCCATTTTTGCGAGTGGCGGATATGGCTCGCTCTGCCGATTACTACGTAAATGGCCTCGGCTTCACCATGACAAAGAAATGGATTGACGCCGGGAAGCTGCGGTGGTGCTGGCTTGTGAAGGGAAAGGCGGCGCTTATGCTGCAGGTATTCTCGGCAAAAGGCCATCACGCCGGGCTTCCGGGCGAACCCCTCGGCCAAGGCGTTTCTCTGGTGTTCAATTGCGAGGATGCATTGGCCATTTACCGCGATCTAGTCTCGCGCGGCATCGACGCTTCCGAACCGTTTGTCGGAAACGCATTGTGGACGTTTTCTCTTGCAGACCCGGATGGTTACCGTCTCGAGTTTGCCAGCCCTACCGATGTGCCGGAAGAGACGAAGCTCTCCGAGATGAGCTCGCAGCCTTGACGAGGGCTTCAGGAATCGCCGGATTGGAGGCCCAGTGGGCGTGAACGTAGGAGGCGAGTACATTATTGCGTATAAAGCCTTCTTCGATTGCGTGGCCGCCGCGACGGCCCGTGAGTGTATACGCGCTGTTCCATTCGGCCCGCCACTGGAGCGTGGAGTAGCGGAACTGATGACCGCGAAATGACTGCCCGGCGGCTCCCAAAATGCTGTCCCGATGAGTCGTCGCTTCCACATAGCCAAGCGCTTGCAAGCGGTCGTTCATGACTGCGTCGGCCTCAAACAAACCGGCCATCGAGTGGCTGGAACCATCGCACAGCCGGATCGCTGAACACAGATACATCAGGCCGCCGCATTCGGCGTAAACCGGTTGGCCGGATTCGCAAAAAGCTTTCACCTGGTTGCGGAGTGTCACGTTTTGCGCGAGAGCGGCTGCGTGTAGTTCCGGATAGCCGCCACCGAAATAGAGCGCGTCAACAGTAGGCAGTTGTGAATCGCGAATGGGCGAGAACTCTATCAGTTCGGCGCCGAATCGTTCGAGCAAACGCAGGTTTTCGTCATAGTAGAAATGAAACGCCTCGTCGCGAGCGATACCGATGCGGCAGCAAGGCGACTGGCGGGGTTTTGCAACGACCGGGTTTACCGGAAGAGCCGTCGCCGAGTGGGCCATTTTGACAATTCGTTCGAGGTCGCACCAGGTGCCAACGTGTTCGGCCCAGGCGTCAAGAAGATTTGCAGAGGTGGACGTTACGTGCGCGGCATGTAAGCCGAGGTGCCGTTCCGGAAACGCCATCTCAGGTTCGCGCGGCAACCCGCCGACCACCGGGATCAGGGTAGAAGCCTGTTTCAGCAGGTCGAGATGACCCCTGCTTCCGACCCGATTTGCCAGGACGCCGGCAACGCGCAGCTTGGAATCGAACGATGCGAAACCATTTGCTAGGGCAGCTATGCTGCGGCTCATACCCGATGCATCGATGACCAGCAGAACAGGCGCTTCGAGCCACTTGGCGACTTCCGCGGTCGATCCACTATCGGAAACGGCATCGGCTCCATCGAACAATCCCATGACGCCTTCGATCAGGGCGATATCTGCATCCCGCGTTGCATTCTGGAACGTGGAGAGCACGTCCGCGCGACCCATCATCCAGCCGTCGAGTGTCTGGCTGGGCTTGCCGGAGGCGCGAAAATGCCACGTCGGGTCGAGATAGTCGGGGCCGCATTTGAAGAGTGCAACACGCTGGCCGAGACGGCGCAGAGCGCCGCACAATCCGACCGTGAAAGTGGTTTTACCAACGCCGCTATTTGTTCCGGCGATGACGAGGCGCGGAGTCACCAGGCGCGCGACCAGCGGTTACCAGGCTTATCGGCAGGCCGAAGTGCCGCATCCACACCGGCGGCGAGGTCCAGTTGGCGGCTGCATAGCCAGAGCAGATCGGAAAGGCGATTCAGGTACGCCAGAATGTGCGCGTTGTCGAGTGCGCCGCCTTCGAACAGTGCCACGGCCAATCGTTCCGCGCGCCGGCAGATGGTGCGAGCAACGTCCATGGCGGCCGCATCGGGAATTTCGCCGGGCAGCGACCAGTCGCCGAGTATCCCAGGCATCGCCTCAATGCGATGGACGTGAGCTTCGATTGCATCTACCATTTGCGGCGTAATTACCGGCGCAGGTTTGCGCGATTCCGGCGCAGTTCCGATGGCAGAACCGATTTTGAATAATTCTTTCTGCAGATCTTTGATGAGGTCGTGTACTTCCCTATCTGCGGTGATGGATCGGGCAAAGCCCAGCTGTGAAATGAGTTCGTCAATTGTGCCGTAGCACTCGACGCGTGGATCGGTTTTGGACACCCGCACCCCGCCCGGAAGACTGGTCTGGCCGGCGTCGCCGCGTTTGGTCGCAATGCTCATGTCGCCAGCTCCTTGGTCATGATCTCTGAGATGGAAGCTTCACCGAACGTAGCCATCTCACGGTAAAGATAAACAGCGGAACAGAGAAGATGAATCGCCAGAGCGGCGCCCGTTCCTTCGCCAAGGCACATGCCAAGATCGAGCAGCGGCCTGGCTTGGGCGAAGGCGATCAGACGGGCATGGCCATGCTCGGCCGAATGATGCGCGAAGAACGCATGGTTTGCTATGTCGGAATAGAAGGCCCGGGCAATCAGGAAAGCAGCGCCACTGATAAAGCCATCTATCACCACCGGGAGGCGTCGCGCAGCAGCACCCAGTAAAAAGCCGGCCATCATGGCAATTTCGAAACCGCCGAAAGCTGAAATTACGGAGAGCGGGTCGGCTGGATTTGCGTTGTGAACGGCAAGAGCCGCTTTGACTACCCCGCATTTGCGTTCAACGCCGGCTCTATCGAGACCTGCGCCTCTACCAACAGCCTCCGCCGGTGTCACGCCGGTAAACGCACAGAGCAGGGCACTGGCCGAGGTCGAATTGCCGATGCCCATGTCGCCCACGCCGGCGATGTCGAAGTAATGGGCGGCTTCGCGAGCGAGATGGATACCAGTTTCAATCGCTGCTCGCGCTTGATCCCGTGACATGGCCGGCCCGCGCAGGAAATTGGCAGTGCCGTTGCCAGTGCGCCGGTCTAGAACGCCGGCAAGTTTGGGCCCCGCGACGCCCGCGTCCACGACGCGTGTTTCTATGTCGAAATGACGGCACAGGACATTGATGGCGGCTCCTCCGCGCACGAAGTTCTTCACCATTTCGCGGGTGACCACAGAAGGATAGGCGCTGACTCCTTCTTCAGTGATGCCATGATCGCCGCAGAAAACATACAGGCAGCGACGTTCGATACGCGGCATGTGACTGCCCTGAATTTCGGCTAACTTCACAACCTGTTCTTCCAGCAGGCCGAGACTGCCGCGCGGTTTAGTCAGTGAATCCCAGCGTGCGCGGACGGCCTCGGTCAGGTCCGGCTGTGATTGACGGGGAATCTCTGCGACGGTTTCTTCAATGGTATTCGACACAAAGTACTTCTCCATGTTGCTGAACGAACTCGAGCGGATTTTGTCCGCGAATCAAATGCGCGAGAACGGAATTGACACCGTGATGCGCAACAACGGCGGCGGGCGTGTGCCCGCTGCGGATCACTTGCCAAGCGGTGCCAACGCGCTCCACGAAATCAGTCCAGGATTCGCCTCCGGGAGCGGTGACACCGAGCCAATCAGCGGATTTGCGCGCGGCCAGGTCGCTCCAGTTGGTTTCGATCTCCGCCCAGGTCTTGCCTGTCCACGCGCCGTAGTCGATCTCACAAAGGTCCGCAAGCTCGATCACTCGCGGCTTACGTAAAAAGCTGGCCGTCTCGCGCGCTCGTTGCAGCGGGCTCGAGTAAATAGCGCGCACATCCACTTCAGACAACGCTTCAGCCGCGCGTCTCCTTCCTTCTTGGGACAGGGGCGGATCGAGTTGGCCCAGGAACACGCCTTGCAGCGCCGGTTCAGCGTGGCGTATTAGAAAGAGAGTCGGCATGTGAGAATCATGAGATTGATCGTTTCGACGGCTTGGCAAGCTGCTCCGAGGCAATCGCCGTTTACGCCGCCCAGCCGTCGCAGAAACCAGGCGCGCGCGACAATGAGCACGATGGCACTCGCTAGCAGCATAGATAGCGCGTAACGCCATCCCGCGATGAAGCTGATCACGATCGCCTGCGCCGCTGCCGCGATGAGTGTACCGCGCGAAATCGCGGATGCAAACCCGCGGCCGAGACCATCTCCGATATTTATCGTTGTTCCACCCAAGACGACTAGGGCAGTGCGCGACAAAGCGACGGCTGCGGTAAGCGCGTACACCGGGTTGATCCGGCAATCCGCGAGAGCCTGCCAGCGGAGCGCAATCGAAATAACCAAGGCCAAGCCGCCATACGTCCCGATGCGGCTGTCTTTCAAGATCAGCATGATCTTGTCGCGGCTGCGGCCCGCGCGAAAAGCATCGGCAACATCCGCGAGACCGTCTTCATGCAGGGAGCCAGTCACGACAACCAGCCAAGCAATAGCAAGCAGGGCCGCCATCGGCTTGCTCACGATCCGATTCGAGACCAGCATCACGACTCCGGCCGAAGCGCCAAGTAGAACGCCTACGAGCGGAAAGAAGATTGCAGACTCGCCGGGCGATGCCGTATCGCCGTGAATCGGCCAGACGGTTAAGAATTGGAGCGCCCCCAAGAAACGCGCGATCATTTGATCCGCAGTCCGATACCGAAGATCATCCAGTGAACCTCGCTGGCTCGTTCCGCCGCAAGTTGGTTGAGACGGCCGGCATGATCGCGGAACCGGCGGCCAAGCTCATGATCGGGAACAATGCCGCAACCGACTTCGTTGGTGACCAGAATAATTTTGGTGGAGGCGCAAGCGGCGGATTCCACAAGCTCATTACACTCGGAAGCCAGGTCACGATCTGCCAGGAGGCAGTTACTTAACCAAATAGTAAGGCAGTCGACGACAATCGAGTCGTATTTGCCGTCTTCGGCGCGGATGCGTTGGGCGACGTCGAAGGGTTCTTCCCAAGTGGTAATATCCGGATCGCGTTCTGCGCGATGATGCTCGATGCGCTGGTGCATTTCATCATCCGAGGCTTGCGCCGTGGCAATAAATCCCACGCGCGGGCCAGCCGCGTGCATCATCTTTAAAGCGGCTCTACTCTTACCGCTGCGGCTTCCGCCGCCGATGAGGATCATAACCTGACCCCGAGCCTGCGGCGGCTACGCAGCATCCAGATGAAGAAGGGACCGCCTAGCAGGGCAGTGATGACACCGACCGGAATCTCGACCGGAGCCAGGATGGTTCGCGAGAAGACATCGCACAAGGCGACGAAAGCGGCGCCCAACAGGAACGAACAAGGGGCGAGAATGCGATGATCGGCGCCCAGCCAAAGCCGCAGCGCATGCGGCACGATGAGACCAACGAAACCGATCGGCCCCGTGAGGGCTGTCACCGCGCCGGTCAGAATAGACCCGGCAACACAGCCGATGAGCAGCAAGCGGTTGGTATGAAGACCGCGCGTAGCCGCCCATGTTTCGCCGACTGCAAGCAGATTCCACTCGCGGCTGTACCAGAAAACCACGAAGCAGACAGGCGCGAGAACGACAGTGAGCCAGAGCAGCGTGGAGTAAGCGGGCGCGTCGATTCCACCCATCAGCCAGCGCGTTACCGAGAATGATTTCAGAAAGCCGACCAGGTTCGAGAGCAGAAGGATCGCTGCGCCGCACATGGTTTCGATCGTCACGCCGGCGAGCAGCAATCCGATGGACGACATCTTTCCACCGTCGGAGGAAATGCCGACGAGAAGGAGCAGCACGGCCGCCGAACCCACGCAAGCCGACAGGCTGACCGCTGAAATATGCCCAATGCCGTTCCAGCCGAAAAAAATGGCAAGCACCGCGCCGAGCGACGCGCCTCCCGAGACGCCAAGCGTATACGGCGTAGCGAGTGGATTCCGCAGCAGAGCTTGAAACAGGACACCCGCGAGACCGAGCGCGCCGCCGGTCCACAGTGCAAGCAGAGTGCGCGGAACACGTAGTTGAATCAGAATCTCGCGATCCGGCGAGAGACCCTGCAACGCGCGCTGCAAGTTCACACTATGGGAACCAACCATCACGGCTACCAGACCCGAAACGAACACGACAAATATTGAGAAACATAGGGCGAGCGTCCAGCTGCGGTGTTTATGCACCATAAAGCATCCAGGGCTGGCCGGAAGGTCTATGGTGCAATTTCACGCGGACCTGAAACACTTCTTCGATCAATTCGGAGCGCAGTATGTCTACGGGTGCGCCAAGCGCGCGAACGCGGCCCCTATGCAGCAGCACCAGTCGGTCTGCATAAGCGGCAGCGAGATTCAAATCGTGAGTCACCGCGACGACCAGCAATCCCCGCCGGCTCATGTCGCGAAGCAGTTCATGTAAAGAAACTTGGTGTTGCAGGTCAAGATGAGACGCTGGTTCGTCAAGCAGCAGTACCTGCGGCTGTTGGGCAAGGGCCGAAGCCAGCAGAATGCGCTGCTTCTCCCCTCCGCTGAGTGTGCGAAAGTCACGTTGTCGAAAACCCGACATTTCCGTGGATGCCAGGGCGTTAGTGACAGCAGCGTGATCGGCTGAAGATTCATAGAGGCCGGTGCGATGCGGCATCCTGCCCATGTAGACAACCTCTTCCGCGGTAAACGGGAATTCGGATGGCTCGGTCTGCTGCACCACAGCGACCCGGCGGGCAAAATCGCGGCGAGGCCACTTGCTGGCATGCCGCTCGAGAAAATGGCAGGTGCCAGACGTGGGCGCAGCGAGGCCGGCGATAAGTGAGAGCAGCGTCGACTTGCCTGCGCCATTCGGTCCGGCGATCGCAACGAACTCCGAGCGATGCAAGTTGAGCGAAACGGATTGGAGCACGTCGGAACTCCCGTAACGAACGCCGGCGTTCTCCAGGCGAAAGAGAGAATTCACTGGATGATCTCCGGGTGAAGCAGGTGGAGCAGCGTACTGGCCGCTTCGACTGCGCGCGGGCCGGGCACCAGAAAGGCGGCAGAAGGAATCGCGTAGACGTGGTCCGTAGTCACTGCTTTGAGCGAGCGCTGGGTCTGCCAGAGAGACAGCACCTCCTGCTGTTTGGGGCGGCTCTCCCCGCTGAGTTCCAGGATGACGTCGGGATTTCGCGTCAGGATTTCTTCGAGAGAAACGTTCGGATAAGGAGTAGCGGCATCGCCAAAGATGTTGGTGCCGCCGGCGGTGTTGAGAAGGTCGGAAAAGTAGGATGACCCTGCGCCGGCGATCAGGCCTTCGAGATTTCCTGGATTGTGGCCCACGAGGAACACGGCAGTCGGCCGCGGACGATCTGCGGTGAGTCTTTTTATAGCTTGCAAGTGCGCTTGCATGTCGGCAATCATTTGTTCGGCCGCTGGAGTGGCCCCGGCGGCTTTGCCGATGGCTCGCGCTCCTGCATACACTTCGTCGAGGTTATGGCTTTGCACTTCAACGTGCGCGATGTGGAGGCGCGTGAGTTCGTCGCTGAGATGATTCGGCTGCGCTTGCACGACGACCAGATCCGGGTGGAGCGCCACGATCGTTTCAACATCCGGCTTAAGATACTCGCCGATTTTGGGCAGCTTCAAAGCTTGCGGCGGGAACTTGCAGTAGACGGTAACACCGACTACAAGTGGTCCAAGACCCATGGCGAAGAGCGTTTCAGTGATGCTGGGGGCCGTCGAGATAATGCGTTGCGGCGTCGCGCCCCAGAGACCCAGGGTAACGAAAAATAGAATGATGAGCTTCACTTGAACTCTCTCCAGGCCGCGAGCAGCCGCTCATTTTCGTGGCGCTGGCGCACTGCCACTCGGACCGCCTCGCCTGCCAGACCCAGCCAAGTCGAGCAATTCCGAATCAGGATCTTGTGTTTAAGCAAGTGGTCGCAAAGCAATTGAGCCGGGTAGCCGAGGTGCACGTAGAGGAAATTTGCATCGCTATTGTGCGGCGTTGCCGCAGGCAATTGACGAATCTGTTGTTGAAACCAGTCACGCTCCGCGAATATGAACTTCCTCGATCGCGCGGCATGCTTCCAATCGGCTAACGCAGCGAGCGCGGCCGCTTCAGCAAGGGCGTTCACCTGCCACGGCTCTCGCTGCTGTTTCCAGAGGCGTACAGTTTCATCAGCAGCGATGAGAGCGCCGACCCGCAAACCGGGCAGCGCATAAAACTTCGTCAGGGAGCGCAAAATGATCAGTTGCGGGTGCCGGCGCAGCAGCGTCGCGGCTGAAGCATGCTCGGAAAAGTCGAGGAAGGACTCATCGATGAGAATGTGGTCCTTCGATGCGGCTAAGCGCTGCTGCAGAAAGTCGAGCGGGAGGGTCCATCCGGTTGGATTCGCCGGGCGCGTAAGAATAAGCAGCCCGTGTGACGGCCATGTTTCCGGGCGTTGCAGATCCGCCGTGCGCGCGTTTCGAAACAACCGATGAAATTCAGAGAAGACGGGGAGGGCCAGTGTTGCCTGCTTTGTTTCAGGCATCATGCGCGCCAGAAACGAAATCAGCTCGGTTGCGCCGTTACCAGCAAGCAGCTGCTCCTCTTTTACATTCCAGGTCTGTGCCAGCGCGCGGATGAGTGGTACCGCATCGGGTTCGGGATAGTGTGCGATCCGATCGAGGGCCGCGCAAATGGCTGGCCCCACGCCCGCTGATGGCCCCAAAGGATTGATGCTCGCGCTGGCGTCGAGCACTTTGCGCCAATCCCAGCCGTGCTCACGCGCGATAGCGAAAATGTTTCCGCCGTGAGTTATTCCCATGCTCGGCACCTTTGGATCGCAGCGAGGAATATCGCCTCCGAAACGTACAGGAGAATGCGGACCCGGCGGAAAAGACCGCGTGTTAACGGGACGATTGCGTCACCCATCGCTGGCTTACGGCTGGGAACGCCATGATAGAAATTCAGTCCCCCGAGTTGAACGCCCAGTGCGCCCGCACAGGCAGACTCGGGGAAGCCGGCATTCGGACTCGGCTGACTGTACCCGTCCCGGATCGTCATCTGCACGGCGCGCCTGGCGCTGAACCCCGGCAACAGCGCAGCCGCACAGATCACGATTGCGGTAAGCCGTGCCGGTATAAAGTTGGCAATGTCGTCTGCTCGCGCGGAGAACCAGCCGAACTCCAGATAACGCTCATTCTTGTGTCCGACCATGCTGTCCAGGGTGTTGATCGCTTTATAAGCAGCCATGCACGCCGGGCCTCCGAGCGCGAGGTAAAACAACGGCGCGATTACGCCATCACTCAAGTTTTCAGCGACCGTCTCAATCGTTGCGCGCAGTATTTCGGGTTCGTCCAGAATCGCTGTGTCTCGACCTACTATGCGCGACAGTTTGTCCCTTGCGTCAGCCAGATTCGCGCGTTCGAGTGCGTGGACCACGCGACTGGATTGGACGTCGAGATCGCGCGCGGCCAGCAGTGCGTAAATCCAATAAATATTCGCCCAGGAAAGCGTGACCCGAACAGCAAGAGTCGCCGCGCCCACTACTGAAAACCAAAAAAGGGCTCCTGCCATGCGCAAGGGAAGCCGCGTACTGCGCCAGAAGCGTTCCGCTTTGGTGGCGAGCCAACCCATCGCACGCACGGGATGCGGCAACCAGGACGGATCGCCGAGAGCCAGGTCGAGCGCTGCGCCGCAAACTAGCTCGGAAGGTTTTATCGGCACAGATACAGCTCCTCAAACAGCTCGTGATCGATGTGAGCATCGAACCAGTCCGCCAGCGCTTCGAAACTCGTTTCGCGAGCAGGCGCATCTGCCACACTGCGGCCCAGCAACTCGCCGAGCACTTGTGGATGCTCCAGCGCGCCGTGCAGATAGGTCCCGGTGCAGCGCTCCATGCGAACGCCCTCTTCTACATCACCGGCTAGCTTGGCGAAGGGCACACTGCCGGCCGGACGCGTCGTATTGCCAAGATGAATTTCATACGCCTCAAAACTAATGCCGGAGGGAGTCACTGCCTCGACACGGCGCACGATTTTCTCAGAGGCCAGCACCGTTTCACCAGGCAGCAGACCCAATCCCTCTGCCGCTCCGAGAGTCGATTCCAGAGCAAGGGGATCTGCGATATGCTCGCTCATCATCTGATAACCGCCGCAGATGCCGATGACGCGGGCGCCTTGCCGGTGCTGCTCCAGAATCCAGCCGGCGAGCCCGGTTTCGTGTAACCAGAGCAGATCGGCGATGGTATTTTTCGTGCCGGGGAGAATGATCGTGCTGAACAGCCCGGCAACAGGACGACGAATCCGGCGAGCCTCAGCCAGTAGTCGGAAATCGGAAAGATTGGAAATGTGCGGTAAGGCAATGATGGCAATATCGGAAGTAATCGAATCGGCAGTTTCGAAAGCCACACCGTCCTCAGGATCGAGTGGTGTGTCCGCCAGGTACGGAAAGACGCCCGCGCAACGTTTATTCGTTCGCGCCTCGATCATGTCCACACCATTCGCGAACAGCGCCGGATCACCTCGAAAACGATTGATCGCGAAAGAACGAACCAGCGATCGCTCGGTCTGATCGAGCAGTGCAAACGAACCAACCAGCGAAGCAAACACACCGCCCCGGTCAATATCGGCGACCAGCAGGATAGGCACATTCAAACGAGTGGCAAGCCCCAGATTCACCAGATCGGTGCTTTTGAGGTTCAACTCAGTGACGCTGCCGGCGCCTTCGATGACGACAAAGTCATGGCGCGCCGCCAGACGTTCATACGCATCGGACACCTGGGTCAGCAAATAGGGAAAGTGACTGTAATATTCGCGCGCACTGAGATTTCGCCAAACCTTGCCGTTGACCACAACCTGGCTGCCCGTGTCGGAATTCGGCTTGAGCAGAATCGGATTCATGTCACGCTCTGGTTCGAGAAAACACGCTTGTGCCTGCGCTACTTGTGCGCGTCCAATTTCGCCGCCACCCAAACAGGGATAAGAATTGTTCGACATGTTCTGCGCTTTGAACGGCGCAACGCTGTAACCCTGGCGAGCCAGCCAACGGCAAATGGCTGTGGTCATCCAGCTCTTGCCCACGTGCGAAGCGGTGCCTGCCACCATAAAGGAGCGTGCTATCGCGAAGCTTCTTCTGCTAGCCATCGGATCAAAAAGTAAACTGCACACCGCCGCGCGTTACAAAACCTGGCGTAGGGAATCCGTCTTCGAAATACTGCTGGTTTCCCAGATTCTCCAGCCGCGTGTAGATGCGAAGCTTGTCGTGTTCACCGAGCGGCAACGTATAACCAGCAGACACATTGGCTTGCCGGGGCCCTTTGAACGAATAGGCAAGCACACTGAAAGGGGGCAGCGGATCGAACAGCTGGTACAGAAAACGGCTTCCCGCGAGAAAGTCAAACGACGTATCCCAATGCCTGCCGAACTCTTTCAGAACCGTGAAAGTGAAGGTGTGGGGATAAATGCGTGGTGTTTGTAGCAGACCATTGCTGTATTGGGATACACGGTCAATCGAATTCGTGTAAGTATACGCGGCGCGTAGTATGGTATGGCGCGGTAACTTGGCTTCGCCAGATAACTCGACGCCGCGCGCTATCCCGCCGCCGGTGTTGTAATAACCTCCCAGCCGGCCGAATGGATCAACCGAGGGCGTGACCAGAATTCCTGGATCATACGCGATAGTCTCTTGCAGCCTGGTATAAAAATAACTCGCACTTAGCTTCAACTTATCGGAGGAAAAGTATTGGTCGATACCAGCATCCAGTGACACAGCGCGTTCGGGATGAAGGCGCGGATCCCCATAGGCCGAAAAGGCGCTCCCGTCGAAGAAAGTACCGAATCGTTCATACAGGGAAGGCGCACGGTACGCATTACCGAAGTGACTCCGAAATTTTGTGCCGGACGATCGAATGAAATATGCCACCGACGCATCTCCCGTCCACGCGCCCGGCGGCGAGAGCGCCGGCGACGAAGCATAAACGGGAAAGGTGCCCGAGAAAGCCGGCTGATTAAGCCCGAAGCCTTGCCACCGGCCGGAGAGCGATATCTGCAGCCGGTCCTGCAGCAGCATCGTCTGATCCTGAAAAAATGCGGTGTTGCTCGTTTGCGATACATCCGTGCTCGAAATGAAAGCCGGTACTTCTCCTACATATGCTGGATTTGAAAAACTCTCCCGCTCGAATTCGTAACCTCCGGAAATCAGCTGGCTGTGAATGGGATGCCAGTCGACTGACGCATTCAAGATGTCCGTGCGGCTGTTGTATTTAGTAGACGTGCGATCGAGCGGCTGATATCCCAACCCGGCCGGGCCATCTACATAATTCCGATTTGTATCCAGATCCTGCACACTAACCCGGTAATGGAGATTCGGCGTAAGTTGGTGCTCCAGATACCCCAGCGTTGAAATAAATTGCACGGTGCGAAATCTATCTGGATTCCCATATGCAGGAATAAAGCTGGCATTTCCGAATGAATCGGGAAGGCCATTCGTTACGCTGGCAAGCGCTGAAGGAATTTGGCTCACAGGCACAGGAATGGCTGCGATTCCGCCGGCCGGAATGGACGACGGTGCCAGCGGTACCGCATCGTCGTTTAACTGGCCGAAGATATCCGCACCCAGTTGACGAACGCCGAAGCGGATCTTCGGTATTGGTACAAACTCAATGGACCCAATACCGCCTGAATTGCGATAGCGCCCGTTATCCTGCACTCCCTCCGTAACGTTGACGTGACCAAAGCCGAGCGAATAAAAGAGCCGGTTGTGCAGTGCGCCGCCGGCAAAATGAGCCTTGCCCAAAAACTGACCCAGCATGCCCCCCTGGAGATCGATATCGCCATGGAACGGCCCCCCACCGTGATCGGTCACCAGATTGACAACACCGCCGATCGCGTTGGTCCCATAGAGCGAAGCGCCGGCGCCTTCGAGAACTTCGACACGTGTCGTGTCGGTGAACCACAGATCACTCAGGAAGCTGCTGGCATCGCCCTGGGTCGCGGAGACGTCGCGCAGCCGCATGCCGTCAACAAGAATTGAAGTGTCGAAGGTGCGCAGTCCGCGGATCTGAATGTTGGCAAAGCTGCCCGGCCCACCTGCCTGAGAAGCGCGCACGCCAGGCAGTTCATTCACTGCTTGCACCAGGGAGTTACGTCCCACGCGTGTCGCCTCATCCACATCCACCACCTCGAGCTGTTTTGAAGTTTCCGCCGCCGATTGAGCCAGACCGTTGCTCGTAACAGTAACTTGAGAAGATACTGGGTTAATCGAGAGCGTTACATCCCCGAGGTTTGAAGTATCCTCCGCGATTACAAACGGGCGCGGTGCGGTCGATCGGAGATTCGTCGTTTGTGCTTGCAGAAAGTAACTGCCATTCGGCACGCCGTCGAAACAATATTGACCAGAGCCATCGCTCTGTGTGCGCAACGCAATGGTGCTGTCGCGAGAATAGAGATCGACATTGGCTCCTGCAACCGGCTGGCTCGCTGCGTCCAGCGTGCGACCGCAGAGATGGTTGGAGGGCGAAGCCTGCAGAGCGCTAATTCCGATAAAGGCAGTAATGGCGATGCGAGCCGGTCGCAACCGACGCTCGAACCATGTGAATACGGAGTTGTCCATTTGCCACCTCTCCCTCGAAGGTGTGAGTTTCAAATCCGAGCCATATTGGCGCGGGCTGATGGCAGGTCTTCGGACTTACAGGCGATCCCGTTATCGGGGTTCCTAGAGGCCTTTGCTTCCCAGCCAAACTTCGACCAGTGCGTATTAAGGCTTTCGTTCCTGTTTACCGCTGCGGGGCAGTTCCGGATTCGCACCGGATTCCCTATTGCTGCACCGGACGTACCGGCACACCAACAGCACTTGTGAGAGTAACACGGAGCCTGGATTGTACAGTGGTCTCGTAGCTTGTTCTTCGCAAATCAAGAAAGGGTGAAACTATGAATCGTCGATCATTTATCCGTCCCGCATTTCTTCTGGCGTCAATACTTGCTCTGAACCCCGTTTTGCCGGTCGCCGCGCAATCCGATGCAGGCAGCGATTCCGGAAGCCTCGCCGGAAACTGGAACATGGTCTCCATCTCACCGAGCGGGGAATCGATTGACTGGAAGCTGAACATTAAACAGCAAAATGGCGCACTCACTGCCACGGTGGCCAACGAAGACGGCGAGACCGCCGCCAAAGACTTCAAAGTGGATGGCAAGAAAGTGCACCTGATCACTACTTACAAGGGCGACGAATACGATATCGATGTCCAGCTCGAGGGCCAAAAGCTGGCCGGCAAATGGAAGGGCGGTGACGACTCGGGAGCTACGACGGGAACGAAGTCGGAATCCCCGGCGAAATAAGTTCGCATTTGGGCTTTCCAAACCAACGCCGGAGCCTTCGACATCAATATACGTTTAGAACTACACGATCAACGCGATCGTAACTGCCTTCAAGAAGATCGCTGTAGAGAGTGCTCAATTGGCCCGGCATGCTTTCGGAGCATAACCGTAGCCCTGCCGCAACAGCAACTCACTCCGAGTTGCCCGTCACGGTCCTTTTTTTCGGGGCGGCAGTCCCCGAAAAAGCTTAGTTACTTTCCGGTGGAAAATTCAAAAAACCGCTTGCTGGCGGGACAGGAGGGGGATTTTTTCATACTCCCTAGCGCGCGCGGGCTCGTTTGGATTGCTCAAGTCAGCTTAACTGACTTCTACGCCCATGCTGCGGCACGCGCCTTTGACCTGCTCCACGGCGGCGTCTACCGTAAAGCAGTTCAGATCCGGCATCTTGAGCTTGGCGATCTCCTCGATTTGCGCCATGGTGATTTTGCCTACCTTGGTCTTATTCGGTTCGGCGGAGCCCTTGGCCAGATTCACAGCGCGCTTCACTAAAATCGCAACGGGCGGGGTCTTGGTAATGAAGGTAAAGGAGCGATCAGAAAAGATCGTAATAACGACAGGAATAATCAGCCCTTCCTGATCCTTCGCGGAGGTCTTTGCGTTAAAGGCCTTGCAAAATTCCATGATATTGACGCCCTGCGGACCCAAGGCAGTTCCGACGGGCGGAGCGGGAGTTGCTTTGCCGGCCGGAATTTGCAGCTTTACTTGTCCTGTTACTTTCTTTGCCATGTCTCTCTATTCCTAAAAACTCGCTATCTCAAATTACTCGGAAACTTACATCTTCTCGACTTGCAGAAAGTCGAGTTCAACCGGGGTCGAACGTCCGAAGATGGTGACCATTACACGCAGCGTGTTGCGCTCGCTGTTTACCTCGTCTACCTTGCCGGAGAAGTTGGTGAACGGCCCGTCGACAATCTTGACCGTTTCGCTCTTCTCGAAGGTCATCTTGGGTCTTGGACGGTCCGCGCTCGATGCCTGACGGTAAAGCACGGAGTTCACTTCATCCGCGGTGAGCGGAACCGGCTTGGTGCCACCGCCCACGAAGCCCGTCACGCGCGGCGTGGACTTTACGGCGTGCCAAAGCTCATCATCCATCTCCATCTCGACCAGCACGTAGCCCGGATAAAGAAGGCGTTTGCTGGTAACTTTTTTGCCATTGCGAAGTTCGATCACCTCTTCGGTGGGAATCAGCAGCTGCCCCAGACGATCGGCAAACCCGAAGGCTTGCGCGCGAGACCGCAACGATTCCGCCACCTTATTTTCGAACCCGGAATAGGCGTGAATGATGTACCAGTTTTTGATCGGGCCAGACGGTTCTTCGAGAGCCGCTACGGCGTGTTCGGCCGATTCGCTGTGAACTCCGTCATCAATCGCAGGATGTACTTCCGATTCGCCCACTTCTTCCGGCTGCTCGAGTACATCGTGGTCGTCGGCGAGGACGTTCTCGTCGGCCGAGGCGTCACCGTCCAGAGGTTCGGAGGTTTCCAGCTCGGGCACGTGCTCCTCTTCCAGGAGGTTTGCGGCGTCGCGTTCGTCGAGCGGCTCTGAGTGGGGATTTTTTTCGTCTGACATTTATTTCTGGTTCTAACCTGCAAGCCACGCGGCAGGTTTAGGAAGCATGGGTGAAATAGTGAAGGATCCGGTCGATAATAGCCTGAACAATCGCATCGACCACGAAAAAGTAGGCGGCAAACAGAAACACAGCCGCAATCACAACGCCGGTAGTCGCGCGAACTTGTGGCCAGGTTGGCCAGGAGACGCGCCGCATCTCCGTTCGAAGCTCTTCGATATACGATTTAGTGCGTTGCGGCCAACTGTCCGCTGTCGTCAATTCCATAGTGTCCAGATACTTCCCGTCGCCTCTCAATGCTCTGAAAATCGAATCGAAATGAAGTTTGGCAGGGGCAGAGGGATTCGAACCCCCACTCGCGGTTTTGGAGACCGCTGGTCTAGCCGTTAAACCTATGCCCCTACTAAGGGAATTAGCGCGCGACCGTGCCTCTCCCTACGACTCCCGGCTTCCCACCTACACAGACTACCAAAAACCAGGAGTGAGCGAGCATGAGAACGCTCCCCCGATAAGAAATTTTACTTAGTCTCCCGATGGGGCTGATGCTTTCGGCAATAGGGGCAAAACTTCTTCATTTCCAAGCGCTCGGTCGTAGTGCGCTTGTTCTTGGTCTTGCTGTAATTGCGGTTTTTACACTCACCGCACTGGAATTGAATGATTTCTCTCGGCATACCTAACTCAGAATCTCCGTCACTGTGCCGGCGCCCACGGTACGGCCGCCCTCACGAATGGCAAAGCGCAATCCCTTGTCCATAGCCACCGGCGTAATGAGCTCGATTTCCATCGACACGTTGTCGCCCGGCATCACCATCTCCATACCTTCCGGCAGTTTGGCCACGCCCGTCACGTCAGTCGTACGGAAGTAGAACTGCGGCCGGTAACCGTTGAAAAACGGCGTGTGCCGTCCGCCTTCTTCCTTCGACAGCACGTACACTTCGCCTTTGAACTTCTTGTAGCCCTTGATTGAACCCGGCTTCGCAATCACCTGACCGCGCTCCACGTCGTTCTTTTCAATGCCGCGCAGCAGCAAGCCGACGTTGTCGCCCGCACGACCTTCGTCCAACAGCTTCTTGAACATTTCCACTCCGGTCACGACCGTCTTGCGTGTGTCCGCAAAACCGACGATCTCCATTTCCTCGCCGACCTTGCAGATGCCCCGCTCGATGCGCCCCGTCACCACCGTGCCGCGGCCCTGGATCGAGAAAATATCTTCGATCGGCATGATAAACGGCTTGTCGATGGCGCGTTCCGGCAGCGGAATGTACTCATCGACCTTCGCCATTAACTCGTCGACTGAGGCTTCCCACTTCGCTTCCCCGTTCAGCGCTCCCAGCGCGCTTACTTTTACCACCGGCAGATCGTCGCCCGGAAACTGATAGTTGGTCAGCAATTCGCGTACTTCGAGCTCGACCAACTCGAGCAGTTCCGCATCGTCCACCATGTCGACTTTGTTCAGAGCCACCACTATGTATGGCACTCCAACCTGGCGCGCCAGCAGAATGTGTTCCCGCGTCTGCGGCATCGGGCCATCGGTCGCCGCGACTACCAGAATCGCGCCATCCATCTGCGCCGCGCCCGTGATCATGTTCTTGATGTAATCGGCGTGACCCGGGCAATCCACGTGCGCATAGTGACGGTTCGCCGTCTCGTATTCCACGTGCGCCACCGCGATTGTGATCCCGCGCGCCTTCTCTTCCGGCGCATTGTCGATCGAGTCAAAGCTCCGAAATTTGTTCTTCGGATTGTGCTTCGACAAAGTCTTGGTAATCGCTGCCGTCAGCGTCGTCTTGCCATGGTCGATGTGCCCGATCGTCCCAATATTTACATGCGGCTTGCTGCGGTCAAATTTCTCTTTCGCCATGTTCTTTCTCTAACTTAGCTGGAGTCTTCACCCTTGCCGGGGAAGTAGGCTAGAAGGATAGGTTCGAAACGAACCCAGGTATAGCAGACGCACAGATACTACGTCTTAGCCTTCTAAGAATAGCATGTGGGAACGTCTGAGATTATGGCAGGGAGTGGAGCCGTTGACCGGGATTGAACCGGTGACCTCGTCCTTACCAAGGACGCGCTCTACCAGCTGAGCTACAACGGCCTACGTTGCGTGCAGGCATGCTCGCCTAACCGCGAAGGCTGGGCTAACCCCCAAAATCTTAGCACGGGTAAATGACTCATGGGGTCGGTTTGCGCTTCTGCGGCGATGGCCAGTTCTCCATGATCTGATCGACGGTTCGGTTGAGCACCGTCGAAGAGACACCACTACTGGACTGAACTGCCAGACCAGACGCAAGTGCTGAGAGGTATTGCGCCAGTGGCCCGGGTTGCCACGAGCCGGGTAGATCGTGCTCGCGCTTCGCTCGTTGCAATCTCTTTTCCAGCTGTTTTGTCCCTGCGTTTCGGATAGCAGCCAGTTCGCCCTGTACCTGCCGCTTGCCTCGCTCCCGACCAGTGCTCCCTGGATCAACAAGCAGCCAGGAGGCACGTGAGATTCCTCGCGGACACCGCCGGTCAGTCGCAACCACGCCTCTGCCACTTCTCGAGCGGTGCGGCGTCCCAGAGCGGCGGCATAATCAGCAGCCCTAAGGCCCACATAGGCCCGCACAGCTTCGCGCAGGAGTCCTTCCTTATCGCCGAACGCTGCATACAGCGTCGGTTTGCTGATCTCCATAGCGTCCGTCAGATCCGAGAGTGACGAGCCTTCATACCCCTTCTCCCAAAAGATCAGCATGGCCGCCCTCAAAGCTGTCTCACGGTCAAACTCACGTGGCGTCCACGCGCCGCCTCTTTACAGTGCGGTACAAAATTATCCGCAAGGGAGATTCGATGAGCGCAGCAGGAACAGCAAAGCCCGGCACGGCAGTGGTGACCGGAGCATCATCAGGCATCGGTAAGGTTTACGCGGAACGACTGGCAAAGAAGAGTTTCGACCTATTTCTGGTCGCCCGTCGTGGCGACCGCCTTGCAACGCTAGCGAAGGAGCTCACCCAGCCAATACGGAGTCCAGGTGAAAACGCAAGCCGCAGACTTCGGCGATCGGGACGCACTTGAGAACGTGGCCAAAGTAATCTCGGAGAATGACGAGATTACCCTGCTCGTGAACAATGCCGGGACCTCTTTTGTCGGCACACTTGATTGTGAACATCGGTTCGGTGGTTGGCTTCGATGGATACCCTTACGCCCCCATCTACAGCGCAACCAAGGCCTATGTGCAGAATCTGACCAGGGCGCTGCAGGCCGAACTTGAGAACACAAACATTGTGGTCCAACTCGTAGCGCCGGCCCCGACTGTTTCCGAGATCTGGGATGTCTCGGGCTTCCCCCTGTCCAACCTGGACCCCAACATCGTTATGTCCACGGACGACTGTGTTGATGCAGCCCTGATCGGTTTGGAACGCAAGGAAAAAGTCACTGCCCCGTCCGTCCAGGACGACACCGCGGTGTCGAAATACTTTGACGCGGGCGTCGCTCTTTTTGCTGCGTCGCAGCAGACCGGTAAGCCTGCTGCGCGCTACTCGACACAGTAAGGCGGAGGCGGTCGGAAACAGGGTTGAATGCTTATAGCAGGTTGCGACGAGAGGTAGGCTACTCGACGCCTTCGAAGCGCACAGGGCACGGCCGCGCGCCGCCATTCGGCAAAGGAACTCGCTTGTCCTTCGGGGGGCGCTTGATCACGGGCCCGTTGTGCGCGTGTTGTTAAAAGAGGTCGGGTATACGAATTCGTAAATCACCCGCATGAAGTTCTTCTTTAGCGATGGTGACTTGATTCCCGCCATGGTATTCGAAGTACTCGCGACTTTGCGGATCGATGATCCAAACATGCTCGATGCCCCATGTGTGGTAGCGCTCGGCTTTCGTGAACAGCCCATTCTTCTCCGGCGAGGCTACTTCGACGGCTAGAAACCCGGGCGGAATAAGATGACCGCGTTTCACTTCTGAAAAGGCTGTACAGCCAGCAACACATCGGGCGTCATGTAGTTTGGGTCATCCCAGGAGGCAGCTTCCGGTTGCGTTACCGACCATTCCTGCAGCGCAGTTCCACCTTTGGTCTTCGCATATTCTCGAAGGAGTAGAACAGCGTTGAATTGCACTTGCGCATGATTGTCTCCGGGCCAAGGGCGTTCCACCATTCGGTCATTGATGCGTTCAAACCGGCTTTCATCCGCTTAATCCGGTGCTAGCTTACTCGAAATCGATTGTGTCGCCATCTAACAGCCTCTCCTCATATCTTAATTCTGCCGGAACGGATCTGTGCTACCAGATCGTGCGAGGATATCGTTGCCGGATTTCTTTATCGGCAGAAATCAGAGGGGAGAAGCCATTCGCCTTGGCCTGCGCAACGATAATCCGGTCAAAAGGATCGCGCGTCCACTTTTCATTGAGAACGACATTGGCGATGGATGGAAAGTCGAGATCACAAATGCGCACCCCCAGCTCGTATTCAAGCTTCAAACTCAGGTCGCGTGCCGGCAATAGGATTCGATTTACCTCGTACAGGTATTCGAATTCAATCAGCACCATGGGCGAGATCAGGAGTTGCGCCGTCTCCATGTGTTCCCGAGCTGTGTGGCTGATCCGGTCTCTGTCACCTTGCGCCAACCACACTGCCACATTCGTATCGATGTAAATGGTCAGAGATCCGACCAGTCCTTTTCCCAAGCCTGCGCCATCTCTCGCTTCATGGCGGGCTCGTCAAGATCCGTCTCGGGAGCAACAACCTGGAGCGGCGTAAGCCGGCTGAATCGATCAGGCTGCACTTCGGGAACGATGTGAAAGCGCGCGCCCTTGTGCGTCACACTGATCTGCTCGCCTTGCATGGCAAGCTTAACCAAGTCAAAGAGGTCACGGCGGAATCTGGTGATCGACACATCCATGAGAGGATTATATCAGAATGTACACTCTCTTGTGTACACAGCGTACGTCACAGTTCCAAGCCTTCCCAAATTGGCCTTAGATCTAGTGTGAACCCTTGCAGCGGCCCTTCGCCCGAAAGCGCCAACCCGCGTACGACCTCAGCCTCGATCCCCTGCCTGTACACAAGAACACACCGTTTGTCCGGATCAATTAGCCATCCAAGCTGAACGCCGTTACGCATCCAGTCCTGCATCTTGCGCTTTAGCTCCGACAAGTGATCACTCGGCGATTTCAACTCGACAATAAATTCTGGCACGATTGGCAGGAACTTCCGGCGCTCCGAGCGAGCGACAGACGTCAATGTTTCGTTGGCTACCCAGGCCCCGTCCGGACCGAGCCGCGATCCATCGGGCAGAATGAATAACACATTGGAGTCAAAGGCACGACCTCGGCCTTCCTGCTTCGCCCACCAGCGAAGCTGCATTGTCAACTCGCTGTTCTGATCAGACGATTCACCACCAGTTGGGGCCATGATCGAGACGTTTCCTTCTGAATCCTGTTCCACCTTGGTATTTTCGAAATCGGCGCACACACTCTCGAACAGTGCTTCGGTATCTTCGCCTGCCGCCGGCCGGATCACCAAACTACGGCCGTATTCGGCGAACAGAAAACGCGGCGTGACTTCGATCAGAGCTGACATTATCTGATTATCCCGAATCTGCAGACCTGGCGGGAATCAAGTCAGTGAGTTGTCGCAGGAATGGTGGACAGGGAAGGATTCGAACCTTCGTACCTCGCAAGGAGGGACAGATTTACAGTCTGTTGGCTTTAACCACTCACCCACCTGTCCGAACTGAGTCGTTCCCTCCGCAAAAGGTTTTGCTCAATGGATTCGGGAACCGATCCCGAGAATAACACAGAGAACCTGCAGTGTTATCAGTGGCGGGGGAGCGGATCATATTGAAAATGAAATCTCTTATTTCAGTACCTCGAAAGCCTTCCAGTAGTACTGCCGCTTCGATTCACTAGTTGCTTCGTAATAAATTCCACTTATACTCCTCAAGGGGAAAAGACTAAACCCCAACCGGAGGAGACTAGATGCTCGAAGACATTTTGCAAAATCGACGATTCTTTTTGGACACGCCTAGGGGGATCAGCGCCCTCTATGCGCACTCTCACAAAATCATCAGTCCGGCTATTGTGCTTTTGGCACTTTCAGGCGCAGCATCTGCAAGTAGCCTAAACTTGACTGCGGCAGGCGTTGCCGATGGCTTTACGCTGAGCACCTTCGCTACCCTCAATCCTTCGAATGCAAATACATTCAATTTTGGAACATTCGGTATTGCCGTCGCTTCGAACGGCGACATCGTTACAAGCAATTCGCCCAATGACACTCGCTACGTGTTCAAAGACATGGATGGCCAGACCGTCGCATCGGCCCTGCAAATGGTGACACCGTCGGGCTCGGGTACGAGCGCCTATGCGACAGCCGGAGGTCAGGCTTACGGTGGGGTAAGCGGCCAGTTTGTCCAGTTCAAAAGCGACGGCACAGTAAGTCACATTCTTACCGGCGTCACGGCGGGGACAGATCTGGGAATGTGGGGCAATCCAGTCAACGGCCACATCATCGCAACCAGTAGCGCCGGACTGATTGACATCGACCCCAAGGCCAATGGCGGTACTGGTTCATTCAGAGTGATCAATGCGGGGGGTAACGGCGATGGCGTCTCCGTGTCGCCTGATGGCAAAATCGCCTACGTCGAGCAGGGTCAGATAAACGGCTATGACATCGCCACGGGCAAGCTGGTTTATTCCTCCGGCTTCCTGTTCAACAGCCCGGACGGGACCGGAGTAATATCGAGCAAAAATAATCTGGATGGCAAAATCATCGTAAATACAAACGCTGGCCAGGTTGATCTCTTGGATCCAATCACAAACACATCCGTTGCGATCGCGGCCGGTGGGACGCGCGGCGATTACGTTTCGCCAGACACGAATAATGGGACGTTATTTCTCGACTACTCCGACACAATCGAACGGCTCTCCTGCGGTCCGAATTGCAATATCGGTGGCGGTCCAGTGCCATCCGCAGCGCCGGAGCCGTCCACCCTTACTCTGCTCGGTCTCCCCCTGTTCACCATCGGAGTGGGCTTGCTGCGACGCCGGCGGGGAGCCTAATTAAGAGCGTCCCGCTCGCGTCAGCCATCAGCCTGATAATAGGTATATGGATGATCTTCTGACCATTGCCGGGCGCACCTTCCGGTCCCGGCTGTTCGTTGGCACGGGCAAATACCGGAGTAAGCAGTTGATGTCCCGTTGCCATGCCGCTTCCGCTACCGAAATGGTGACCCTGGCGGTGCGCCGTGTGAATCTCAGTGACCGCTCGAAAGAATCCGAACTCGACTTTATTGATCGTTCGAAGATCCATATCCTTCCTAATACCGCAGCTTGTTACACGGCGGAAGAAGCGATTCGCACCGCCAGACTCGCGCAGGAGGCGGGATTATCCAACTGGATCAAGCTCGAAGTCATTGGCGACCAGAAAACTCTCTTTCCAGACAACGCAGGCCTGCTCGAAGCGACGCGCGTGCTGGTGAAGGAAGGGTTCGTAGTTTTGCCTTACACCACCGATGACCTGGTGAACGCACGCAAACTGGTGGAGGCGGGCGCGAGTGCCGTGATGCCGCTCGCTGCCCCGATCGGGTCCGGGCTCGGGATCCAGAACATCATCAATTTGAAGATCTTGCGTGAAGCCATCACCGAGGTGCCGCTAATTGTGGACGCCGGAGTCGGGACGGCTTCAGACGCAGCGGTGGCGATGGAGCTGGGTTATGACGGAGTCTTATTGAATACCGCTATCGCCGAAGCGGAAGATGCCGAACGGATGGCGCTCGCGATGAAACTGGCTGTGCAAGCCGGGCGGAGCGCATTCCTGGCCGGCCGCATGCCGCGGCGGGAATACGCGGTGGCGAGCAGTCCACTGGTCGGCACGATTGCCCAATAGGCGGCGCTAGGCAGCCACTGCCAAGCGACATGCTGCCAGGCTTTGTTTCACCTCGGGCATCGCGATGATTGCGAACAACAGGTTGGCATAGTTAGGATCGGTCGCGTAAACCGCCGAGACCTGGCGAATCAAAGCGTCGAGATCCGAAGACCTGGCGTGCTGCTCGAAGGCTTGCTTGTATCTCGCGGTCGAGAACAGAGTGGCGTGCTGGTTGAAGCAGGCGTCCAGACTGGCAAAAGTGGCAAAGGGCTGCAGGATGGTCGCGCGGACCCCATTCACGAATTCCACGGTCTTAAGCAACTGGATGCCAAAGCAACCGTTATAGGCTTTGATGCCGAAGCAGTTGTTCCCCGGCTGGTGAGATCCCCAACCGCTTTCGAGCGCCCATTGCGCCAGAGTAAGTTCAGCTGGAATTTTGCGGGTGCGCTCGCAGTCGACAGAGCTGGCGGCGGCGCGTGCGAGCGCGCTCTTTTGTGCGGGAGAAAGCATAGTTCTTTCGCCCAGCAGTGTGCGGCTGCTCGTTCCGGGAAGTTCCAAATAGCGGCGCTACCCGATTCAAAATGAAAGGAAAACTTTCTTTGCCAAGGCTGTGACAAGTCTTCCTTAAAAACGGGCCGGCTACCGAACCACGATTGCAACAGAGCGGAGATCTACGCTTAAAAACGCTCGCAAATCAGAAAGAGTACGGCGAAATAGGCGGCGAATCCGGCAACAGCTCGCATAGGGATCTTCCTCTCGCACCAGGAGTGAGCAAGAGCCCCCCTTGCTCTCAGCAAAAAGTGCGCTCAGGAAGAAAGTATGGGGAATACCGTTTCTTCGCGCAGCCCGCTTTCGCTCACCTGCCCGATCGTTACATCAACCAGCTGATTCGGCATCCGCTCGCTGGCCAGCTCAACGGTAAGAAAGTTCGACGTGAGCGCCGCGCCGCGTTTTTCGAGTGTCACCGCGGAGAGCGTCTGCCCGATCTGCCGCCGTCGAAACGATAAATTCTTCTCGCGAGACAGTTCGCGCAGCCGTCGGGTACGCTCTTGTCGAATCTCTATAGGAACGGCATTAGCGTAATCAGCCGCTGCCGTACCGGGACGTTCCGAATACGTAAAAACATGCAAATAACTAAACGGCTGATCCTCGACGAAACGCATCGTCTCCTCGAACTCCCCGTCGCTTTCGCCGGGAAACCCGGTCATCACATCGGCTCCGATCGCCGCCTCCGGCAGCAGGCTCGCGGCCAGCTCCACCCGCGAAGCATAATGACGCGTGCGATATTTACGAAACATACGCTTCAGCACCGCATCCGACCCGGACTGCAGCGGCAGATGCACATGCCGCGCCAGCCGCTCCTCCGCGGCAAAGAGTTCGAACAAATCGCGCGACCAGTCCATCGGTTCCACCGAGCTGATGCGCAGCCGCTCCACCGCAGTCTCACGCAGCACCGTCCGCAGCAGATCCACGAAACGTAGTGGCGGAGTAAAGTCGCGTCCCCAGCGGCCCAGATTGATTCCGCTCAGCACCACTTCCCGGTAGCGGCCTCCGAGGTCGCGAACTTGCTCCACTACGCTCGCGACAGTCGCGCTGCGGCTCCGTCCCCGCACGCTCGGAATAATGCAGAAGGCGCAGCGATTACTGCAGCCATCCTGGATTTTGAGGTTCGGCCGGGTGCGGTCACCCCGAACGCCGCGCACGGGCGAAGCCGCAAACGCCTTCACCTGCGCCATGTCGTCCATAAATATCTGCCCGTGATATTCGAGCGCATCACTGGAAACCAGATCAGCGATTTCACTCTTCCGGCTGTTGCCCACCACCCAGCGAACGCCCTGCATCGAAGCCAGCTCGTCCGGCGAGCGCTGCGCATAGCAGCCCGTCACCAGGATCTGGGTTTCCGGATGGTCCCGCTGCAGCCCGCGAATCACCCGCCGCGTATCGATGTCGGCACTGTGCGTCACCGTGCAGGTGTTGAGCACAACCAGATCGGCTTCCGCAGCCTCCCGCACCGCTCTAAAACCGCGATCTTCCAGTGACGCCTCGATAGCGGCCCCATCGGCCTGCGACGCCCGGCAACCATAGCTCTGCACAAAAAACCGCGTCATTCTCAGATACTAATTACGACCTTACCAGCCTGCTCGCTCGATTCCATGTACCTGGTGGAGCGGGCCCCGGGCCTGCTATGCCGCTATTCGTGGCGGCATTTTTCCGGCTCGAAATCATCTCTTCTGCTCTTTTGCCCTCAACACAAGCGA
Source organism: Bryobacteraceae bacterium (assembly GCA_965277435.1). Taxonomy (GTDB): domain Bacteria; phylum Acidobacteriota; class Terriglobia; order Bryobacterales; family Bryobacteraceae; genus Bog-105. The sequence goes on from OZ255821.1 coordinate 3,172,144, forward strand.
TTTCAGTTCTTACTGGTGTCTGAGTGCTTCCGTCGGACTGATCCGCGCCGCACGCCGGGCCGGCAGCCAGACCGCCAGCGCAGCGCTTCCCACCAGAAGCAACCCGGCTGCCAGCAGGATAAACGGATCCTCCGGCGCTACGGCGTAGAACTGGGCCCGTATGTAGCGCGTCAGGTAAAGCGCTGCACCCAACCCCGCGGCGCAACCGGCGAGCGCCAGCAGCAGACCCTCGGTCATCATCAGCCGCAGGATCTGGCTACCTTGCGCACCCAGCGCCAGACGGATACCCACCTCATTCGTCCTCCGCGCTACGCTGTAACTCATCACGCCGTAGACGCCTATGGTAGCCAGAAAAAGTGCCAGCACTCCGAAGGAGGATGTCAGCGCGGCGAACAGCCGTTCATGCGAGAGCGACAAGTGGATTTCATCCTCTTGCGTGCGGAAATTGAGCACCGGTAGCTCAGGATCGATTCCCGCGACTGCCTTGCGGACTGCGGAGGCGAGTTGCATCGGGTCGGAACGCGTTTTCAGATAGAAGGTCTCCCCGTCCAACTTGTCGGTTTGCATGTACGGCTGGTAAAAAGTGGGCGCAGGCGCATCGCGGACGCTCGCGTACCGCGCGTCGCCCGCCACGCCGACGATCAAAATTTGGTCGCCATTGAAAGTCTTGCCGATGGCATCCTGGTGCGGAAAGTATACCCGCGCCAGTTGTTCGTTAATCACCGCCACCTTGCGCGAGTTGGCGGTATCGTTGGCATCGAAGGAACGCCCGCGCAGGATGGGGATGCCCGCCGTCTGAAAAAAGGAGGAACTCACACTGTTCTTCAAAGCCTGGTTTCCGTCCCGGCGCGGTCGATCGTTGGGGTCGAAGTTTTGCCCGTCGACGCTGCCGGAAATAAGAACATCGTTCACGAGCGCAGCGGAGCGAACCCCGGGCAGCGTGGCAAAGCGCTGCTCCAGATTTTCAAAGAGAGCCACTCGCTGGGCGCTCCCTGAGTATCGATCTTGCGGAGGGCGCACTTCAAAGAGAAGCAATTTGGATGGTTGAAAACCCAGTGGGACGCGCAGCAGATTGGTGAGAGTGCGCAAAAACAGCAGCGCCCCGATCAGCAGCACAGTAGAGAGAGCGATCTCGAAGACGACCAGCGACTGGCGCAGGCGCGCTTTCGAGCGGTCACCCGTAATGCGGGAGCTCTCGTTGATGGACAGCGCCGGTTGTTCACGGAAAATCTGCAGGGCAGGCGCAAGCCCGAACAGCAGTCCGGTGCACACGGTGAGCGAGATTGTGAAAGCGAAAACAGGCCCGTCGAATACCGGCGCTTGGGGAAGATCGAGGAAATGCGGAAGGGCGCGGCCGAGCTCGTAGGCCAGCAGCAGGCCGGCAACTCCCGCGAGCAAAGCGAGCAACAGGCTTTCCGTGAGCATCTGTCGAACAATGCGCCACCGGCTCGCGCCGAGAGCCTTACGGACGTTCATCTCGCGCGTGCGAGCCGTGGATTTGGCGACCAGCAGGTTGGCCACGTTGGTACACGCCAGCAGCAGCAGTAGCGTGACCAGCGCAAACAGAATCGATACCGGACCCGCCAGATGGTTGCGCAGCAACGCTTCCGCTTGACTAGCCGGCTCAACCGCTAGTGTGAGCTGGCTGAGATCGGCGTGAGCGCGATTCGCGAGTGTGCTTTGCGCGGCTTGCTGGAATCGAGCATTGAGAGCGGCTTGCGCTCGGGTATCCGAAACACCGGGTTTCAGACGGCCGAGCAGACGTACCCACCACGACCTGCCGTTGTGCGCTTGATCGGGATCGAAGCTGCTGGGATCAACGCGGCTCTTGAGAGTCGCTGGAAAAAACACGCGACCCGCACTGCCTTCTTGCGGGCCTGAGAAGGCGGAACGAGTCACTCCGATGATCGTGACGGGCACCGAATTCAGGGTGATGGTCTTGCCAACGACGGCTGGAGATTGCGCGAAGCGACTCGCCCAGAGTTCGTAGCTGAGAACCGCCACAGCGGGTGCGTTGTCCCGCGCGTCCTCCGGCACGATCGGACGCCCGATGAGTGTGCTCGCGCCCAGTACCTGAAAGAAATTGCCGGAGACCGCTTCTGCCGTTACCGAATCGGCCACACCGTCGATCACGGCCGTTAGTCGATCGGTGTGATAAAAGGCCGCGATGCCGTCGAAAAATTCTTTGGACGAATCGAGTTGCCGGTAAACGGGATAGGAGAAGGACGTGGAAGTGAAGTGCCCGGCGGAGTTAAAAGAGGTGTCCCCATAGATGGATTCGACCGGTTGATGAGGACCGGCGAACTGCCAGCGTAAAACCCGCAACTCTTCCGGGTGAGCCACGCCGAGCGCGTCGAAAAGAACCGTTTTTGCCACCGAAAAAAGCGCGGTATTCGCACCAATCCCAAGCGCCATCGAAGCCACCGCCACAACAGTAAGCAGCGGGTCTTTTCGCAGCATACGCGATCCATAGCGGGCGTCACAACGAATTTCATCCCACAAACGTCGCAATACCATCATTGATGCCTCACTCTCGTAGGGTAGGCTTTAGCCTGCCATCTTTTCATCGCGACACTAGGAATGCCTCAATGCCTCCACCGGACTGATCCGCGCCGCCCGACGCGCCGGCAGCCAGACCGCCAGCCCAGCGCTAGCCAGCAGAATCAAAGCAGCCATCAGCAAAACAACCGGATCGTACGCCGTAACGCCGTAAAACTGGGATCGAACATACCGTGCCAGATATAAGGCAGCCCCCACACCGGACACACATCCCCCAAGTGCCAGCGCCATCCCTTCGGTCATCATCAATCGTAGAATCTGGTGCGCCTGCGCCCCGAGCGCCAGCCGTATCCCGACCTCACTTGTGCGCCTCGTGACCGTATAACTCATCACGCCATAGATGCCTATGGTGGCGAGAAACAGCGCGAGCATCCCAAAGGCCGATGTAAGCGCGGCGAACAATCGTTCGTGCGAAAGCGATGTATCAATCTGCTGCTCCTGCGTGCGTACATCCATCATCGGCAATTCGGGATCAATGGCGGCGATGGTTTTGCGGATGGTGGGAGTCGCGCGCGAAGGGTCAGTCGCCGTTTTTACGTAGACGGTGAGACTCTCTAGGCCCCCTCCGCACGTTTGCTGCGAGTAGGGAAGAAAGTAAGTAGGCGGGACAGCTTCGCGGAGGTTGCTGTATTTGGAGTCTCGGCAAATGCCGACGATCATCGTTTGATCTTCGTTAAAGGTTTTGCCGATGGGGTTGTCGTGGGGAAAGAAAGTGCGTGCAAGCTGTTGGTTGACGATGGCGACTTTGCGGGAATGAGGAGTGTCCTGGTCGCTGAAGGCTCGTCCCTGGCGGATGGGGATGCCAACGACTTGAAAGAAGGTGTTGCCCACGATATGTTCCCAGGCTGTTGTGCCATCGCGGCGCGGTTGATCGTTACGATCGAAGTTGGAGGTGTCAATACCTCCGGACATCAGAGATGAGTCCACCAGCGTGACATCTCGCACCCCGGGCAGCGCTCGCAGCCGTTCTTCGATCTGCTGATAGAACAAAATCCGGCTTACTCCCTCGATGCGATTCGCGGGAGCGTGCAGATCGAACAGCAGCAGACGTTGCGGCGCGAATCCAAGTTCGGCATGAAGCAGATTCGATAGCGTGCGCACAAACAGAGCAGCTCCAATCAACAGCACAGCCGAAAGCGCAACTTGCAAAACAACCAGCGCTTTGCGAAGACCTGCTTTAGGGCGGCTACTAGTCATGCGGCTGCTCTCATTGGTGTGCACGGTCGACTGCTCACAGAGCACCTGCAGCGCGGGAGCCAGGCCGAACAGCAGTCCGGTTAAAAGCGCCAGCGCCGCGGTAAACGCGAGTATTTGCCAGTCAAACGCGGGCGCAGGAATGTCGAGAAAATAGGCCAGACTGCCTCGGCCGGCGAAGGCGAGCAGCAGCCCGCCAAAAGCCGCCAGAGTAGAGAGCAGCAGACTTTCGATGAACATCTGCCGCACCAGCCGCCCACGTCCCGCGCCCAATGCTTTGCGAACGCTCATCTCGCGACTGCGAGCCGTCGACCGCGCCACCAGCAGGTTGGCCACGTTGGTACACGCCAGTAGCAGCACCAAAGCAACCAGTGAGAACAGGATCGAAACAGGACGCGCGAGACGGCCGCGCAGCGAGCCTAGACCTCGGCTGCCCGGCCTGACCATCAACTCCAGCTTGCTTAAATCGAAATGGCGACGATTCGAAAGAGTGGCCCGTGCTGTCTGCTGAAACATCGCATTGAGCGCAGCCTGAGCACGCGCGTCGGAGATACCAGGTTGCAGTCGACCGATGAGCGCCAGCCACCAGGAATCGCCGTTGCGGAGCTGCTCTCCCTCGTGGCTCCGTTCGATACGCCCCTGTAGCGTGACGGGCAGAAACAGACGCACATTGCTGCCACGGTCGGGGCCCACGAAGTCAGGTGGCGCGACACCCACGATGGTGACCGGAACCGAATTTAGACGGATCGTTTTTCCGATAACGTCCCGCGATTGAGCAAAGCGGCTGACCCAGAATTCGTAACTGAGAACCACCACGGCCGCAGAATCTCGCCCCGTGTCGCCCGGGCCAAGCGAACGGCCGGCGATCGTTGAGATTCCGAAGACATGAAAAAAGTTGCCGGACACCAGGGCTCCGCTCTCCACCGTGGCCTGGCGATCGATCACGCTCGTCAAATCACTGGTCTGTTCAAACGCGGCAATGCCATCGAAAAGATCGTTGCGTTGCGCGAGCGCCTGGTAGACCGGATAGGAGAAGACCCCGCTCGAAAAATTGCCGTTCGGCTGCTTGAATACGCCACCATTACCACCCCAGATATGCCCGACCGGTTGCTGCGGTCCACCATACTGCCATTCGAGCACTCGCAGTTGTTCCGGATGCGGCACGCCCAGCGTGTCGAAAAGCACCGTTTTGGCCACTGAAAAAAGCGCCGTATTAGCGCCGATCCCGAGCGCCATCGAAGCCACCGCCACGCAAGTAAGCAGCGGGTCTTTGCGCAGCATCCGCACCCCGTAACGAGCATCCGCCGCCACTTCGTCCCACAACCGTAAACCGAGCGACGCCCGGCAGTCTTCTTTCTGGCCGGCCTTGGTGCCCAGAGCGATCCGGGCCAGACGGCGCGCCTCTGCCTCCGAGTACCCCTGGCGCACCAGATCCGCCGCGTAGGTATCCAGGTGAAACTGCAACTCCGATTCGAGATCCTGTTCCAAACGCGCGCGCTGAAAAAGCGATCGCAGCCACGAGCGAACGCGCGGCAGAAGCCTCATAGATTCTCCGGTGTGGTCTTTAAAATGGCGGCCATCACGCCCGCCATACGATTCCAGTTCTTCGTCTCATCGCCCAGCCGCTTTCGCCCCGCAGCCGAAAGCCGATAGAATTTCGCGCGGCGATTATTGTCCGACTCGCCCCAGTCACTCGAAATCCAGCCCTGGTGCTCCAGCCGGTACAGAGCCGGGTAGAGTGACCCCTGCTGAATTTCCAACTGAGCGCCCGAAATCTGCCCAATCCGCAGCAGTATGCCGTAGCCGTGCTGCGCGCCCAGCGAAACGGCCTTCAAAATAAGCATGTCGAGCGTGCCCGGCAGCAGTTCTAATGTCTTATCGATGATCTTCCCTCGCTAGCCTAGGAGAATATCACATCTCTCCTGGCTAAACTAGGAAGCACTCTCGTAGGATAGGCTTCAGCCTGCGCTCTTGAATGCCTAAATCAACTCCGTTTGTTTTCTCCGCGGCACCATCGCGTAACAACATTCAGAAACGCATCGCCGCGATCAGAACTCAATCGCCCCTGACCACTACGCTGCATTCGAAACTTTTGCCGCACGATAAAGATCGACAAAACCATCACCATCGAAAAACGGAACGCGATTAAAAGGTGATCCGCCGGCGCGCCAAAACCAGCCGCACCCAGCCCCAGCAACAGAAGGCACGCTACGAACAGGATCCACGGCGTCATCTTCTTTAAAATCATGCAGCGCAGCCTCTTGCTGCTTATTATATTGGCCCAACTCCCGTAACTTTCTTCCCTCCCATCACGAACAGCTCTTCGCCGACGAATCGAACTCCGTCCGCCAATGTAACTAACCATTCAATGGAGAGAGAAAAATAGTGACAAAACGCATCTACGGCTCGGGATTTCGAGCCCTCTTAGGTTGTTCTCTGCTCTTAGCCGGACTGACCCAGAAGCCCGCGCAAGCCCAGACGCAAACCACCGCCGCCAGCTTGTCCCCCGGCGCGGTCTTCGCCGCCACCAACGGCGTCAATCGCAACGAAATCGTCATGTATAAACGGCTCAAAAACGGCCGCCTGCAATGGATTGGCAAGTTCGATACCGGCGGCCGCGGCGAGGGCGGCATCAACGATCCGCTGCAGTCCCAGAACTCCCTCGTCCTCACGCCCGATCACGCGTTCTTACTCGCCGTAAACGCCGGCTCCAGCACCATCTCGGTTTTCCGTGTACTCGACGACGGCCTGGTGCTTGTCGACGTGCAACCCTCACTCGGCGGCAATCCCGTCAGCATCGCGCTGCATGACGATCTCGTCTACGTGGTTAATTTCGGCGGCATCTATCACACCGCTGGCTTTCGCATGAAACCCTGGGGCGAACTGACCCCCATTCGCAATTCCAGAATGCCGCTCAGCACCCTCGACACCAATCCCTCCACCGCCGCCTTCTCCGCCGATGGATCTCAATTGATCGTCAGTGAACGCCAGACCAACATCGTCGATGTTTTCACCGTCGCCTCCGACGGATCGCTCTCGAATATCGTCTCCAACAAATTCACCAGCACCGAGCCCTTCGGCCTGCAAGTCGATCCCTCCGGTGTCCTGCTGGTCACCTCCACCGCCGGCTCTCTCACCTCCTATAACGTGAATGAGGACAACACCCTCAGCGTAATTACCGCCAACTCGCCCACTTCCGGAGGCGCAACCTGTTGGGTGGTCAACTACGGCGGTCAGGCCTGGGTCACCAACACCACTACCTCCACTCTCAGTGCGTTCACGCTCAAGCCCGGCGGCGTGCTCGTCCCCCTCGGCGTAGTCGCCACCCAGTCGCCCACCGGACCCACTCTCTTTCCTCCCGTAAAACCCCCCACCTCGTTCCCGCTTGATCTTGCGTTGTCTTCCGACGGCAACTATCTCTACGCCGTATTCAGCGCCCTCGGCCAAATCGTCGAATACAAAACCGGCGACAACGGCAAACTCACCGAAATCGGCGCCGTTTCCCCCTACCCGGCCCAAACCGGAGTCGAAGGACTCGCCGCCTATTAACTACTCGCATCAACCTCGCAGGGCGCTTGTCCATTCACTCAGCAAGCGCCCCTTTTCGGCAGGATTCCTGCTCGAACCGCTCAATTTCACTTTCAGCTGGCTACCTGATATCCCCTCCCTTTTCTTCACCCCGCACTCGCTGAAACGCATTCTCAATGATGTAGTTCGCCACTGCTGTTCCGGTCGCCCGCCCGTCGTTACAAGAGGTGCGGAAATGAATTCCGCCGTAAACCCGCGCGTTGGCAATTTCATCCAGCGCGGCATCGAAATTTCGGAACGGCCGAACCACTCCCGGCAGTGCATCCGAGGTCACAACGAAAGGCCTGCGATCACCAAAGATTTGAGCGAGTATCGTTGCACCAGCGCTGCTGAAGCCCGTGTGCGCTGCTGGATACTCAGGATGGGCGGGCGTAACGATCAGCGGCAGCCAGTTCGGATCCGCCGCAGTGAGCGGATTGTCGTCGGTGTCGGCTAGCGGGATCGCCGTTACAGGCCGCCAGGAGACGTAGTGATACTTCGCTTCCCAAAGGGCTATCGCAGCGTCTGCCATAGCTACGTTCAGCTCCGCAAACAGGCGCGCGTTCTCCAGCAACGTCATATTTCGCTCCGCGCCCAGGAACAGCGCGACTCCGTTCCAGTTGTAGATCGGCGTACTGGTCGCCCAAAACTGAGCATAAGCGGTTTCGTCCGCCGTGCGAAGCGTGCTGGTGAGGCTGCCCATATACTTCGACTCATTGATATTCTGCGCGTACAGGACGCTCGTCAGCGCGGGTGGACCGGCGGGCCGAAATACGCTCGGGTAAGCGATCACCCAGGGCGTCATAGAAGCGAACTGAGGCGACGCTCCCGGGGAAAATGTGGGCGGGGTAGGGCGCCATTCGCCGACCGCCGTTCCCCCTAGAAATGGCGGAGGCGCTGGCGCGAATCCGTCGGTGCTGCGCCACGCATAAATGGCGTCCGCCACTTCCTGCCCCCATGCAATGCCGTCATCGACGGCCCGGCCGCAGCGAGGCCCCGATTTCGAACCGCATTTCTCACTCAGGATGGCCTGCAACGATGCGGTGCGAGCAGCGTCGAAGGTGCTCTGTTCTTTCGGGTAGAGCCTCACCAGATTGGCGTAAGCCGCTTGCACCGCCGCCGCTCTCGCGGACGACCCCCGTGGCGCCGCGGGCGCCACATGGAAGGGAGTGTAACCGCCCTTGATCCCGTTGACCGCGTCGAAAACCGATACCTCAACGATCGCCGCAGTGCGCGACACCGTCGTGGACCCGGTCTTTTCTACTAGCGCAGCCTGGAAGAGAATCTGGTTCCAGTCGGTAACCTCATCCGCCCGAACGTTGCTTGTGAAAAAGGCGGCGAAGATCGTTAAAACTACACCTCGCAGATACTTGTTGCCGTGAACGTCTGCTCGCATGGCAGGGTCTCCTTGAAACAATTGAATTAGCCCGACCGAACATCTCGGCTGAACAAAAACAGAATGCTCGACCCCGGCTCGAGACACAATCCCGCGCCCCTCACCGCTTGGTATCGTCCGTATATCTTCGTAAGTACCTGAAAACGGGAACTTCGAAGACGTCTTAGAGCAAGTTGGTAAGAGCCTTTGTTGTCCGTTTACTTTGCGCGAGGAGGCATCGGTAAATGGACGTTGCTCCGAGGTCTACCACCATTCGGTTCGGACAGTTCGAGCTCTACCTTGGCAACGGCAAGCTTTCGAAGCTCGGCCGCAAGATCCGGTTGCAGTCGCAGTCGTTTCAGATTTTTACCAGCCTGCTCGATCGTTCGCCGCACGGGGCGTGCGGACACTTTGTCCGCCCTGCCGGGACTCACCTCGGCAGTCGCTCAAAACTGCATCTCCCGCCGATCTTTACTGGCTTTCCTGGCTCTTGTGGGGCAGTTCCGCGAACTGCACCGGCCTCGTAGGCTGGCTCTTCCATACGTCGAGGCCACTTACGTGAATCTTCGTAGCTACAACGAAGCCTTCACTTTGAGATTGCTGTTTCAATCTACCCAAGTTCGTTGGGTTAAGCGTTTATTTTCACACTAAGGAACGGGAGTCGGCGAACTATTCGGGTCGGCGAACTATTCAATGATCCGATGGTCAGCTTGCCGCCATTTCCCTCCCCCCAGCATTGAATGCCGTGGTCAAAAGTAAACGTGCATGCATAGCTGACGCCCGCCGACACTGAAATCGCGTTGCTAAGCCCTTTGACCGTCCGCGGTACCAGGCTGTATGGCGTGGCCGGCGGCAGGCTTCCGTCCCCAAGTTTGCCTTGATCGGTCGATCCCCAGCAAAGAATCGTGCTGCTCTTCGATCTTGCACATGTCGACTCAATCCAAGCCGAAACCTCGGTAACGGGAGCCAGGCTCGCGACTAATCGCCGGACCGGATTGGCACCAGGTAGCCGTTGGCCGTTGCCCAACTGACCGGCACCGTCCTCGTCACAGCAGCTCACGGTGCTGTTCATCAGAACGGCGCAGGTATTATCGTATCCTGCCGACACCATCGTCGCGGAAATACCCGATACGGACATCGCCCCTTGCAGTTGGTTCGTGAAGTTTCCCGCGCTTGTTCCAAGCTGGCCCGTAGTGTGCAAACCCCAGCAAACTAACGCGTGATCGGTCCTCACCATACAAACATGGCCATAGCCCATCGAAATGCTTTCAGCGTTCGCGACATCGGATCGCGTCTGGACTGAGACGATGGAGCCAAGCATATGCCAACATGCAAAGAGTCCACTCTGCAAAATGGCGCATGCATCTGTTCCGCCCACGGCGACCGCCTTGGCATGATCGATGCCGGGTATTGGGAATACCTTGTCACCGTTAATGCTGGCTCCCCAGCACCGAATCTCACCTTGCGGCATGCGCAATATTGCGCACGCCGCATCCTGACCAGACGATAACGCAAGGCTGCTGATCGCCGTTAGTCCGCCCGGTTGGACCGGATTGAGATGGATACCAATAGTTGACCCGTCTCCGACTGCTGCCCCCCAGTACGCGACGTCCCTATTTTCGACTTACAGTGCAAGTCGTGAACCTGCCGGTATTAACAAAGGGGATATTGAGCAAACCGGGAAGGCGGGTTGCAATTTGCCACAGAGCAAGAACACGAACAGCGACATCTTCTGTCAACACCGCTTTCCGATATTTCAGAATCCACAACAAGATGAACCTTGAGGTGGCTCATTGTTTGCGCGCCAGCCCCCGTAATGCCTCACGTGACCACATTTCACCAAACTTACTTCGCCTGAGGCAAGAAATTTCCAACAACTGTTGCGGGGCGGAATGGGTTTTCCTTTTCCGTAGGAGCTTGAACTTGTTCTAGCTCAGTGCATTGAATGAGGCTTATTTGCATTGGCGCGCAGGCAGTTTTGATAAATTTCCCAAGCATTGTTCGCGGCCATAAGATCTTTCCTTGCAAGCGCTCTCTGATAATCGCGGAGGTCTTGCGAACATACTGAGATTGGTGTAGCTGGCTCATTCCCGGTTGAGGATGGTGTTCCATTTCCGTCCTCTGTTGCGTTGTTGTTGTATTTCTGCTGATTATCAATAATATCTTGAAGGTCGTCGATCGCTCGATCCAGTTGAGACTTGGCGGCTTGGTCTGCCGCTGATGTGGACGACCCGTCACCGCTCCCACCTTCTTTTAGGCCGGAGGTTAACTCAAAGAGTTTTCGGACACCAACCGTCAGCGTATTCGCATTGTGTTGTATTTGGATTGCAAGTGACTCTAGCCGACGAAACCTTTGCTCTTTAAATGATTGTTCTGCGGTCATTCAAGCCTCCATGGTGCGCATATTTTGGGTCCACCGAAAATCGGCTAGACGAGAACATGATGCTCGACTCCGCCCCGCGACACAATCCCGCGGCCCTCACCGCTTGGTATCATCCATATATCTTCGTAAGTACCTGAAAACGGAAACTCTGGTGGCGTCGTAAAGCAAGTTAGTCAGAGCCGTTGTCGTCCGTTCACTTACCAGATCGATCCAGCTGCGCCAGGAGGACAGGTAAATGAGCGTTGCTCCAAGGTCTACAACCATTCGGTTCGGACAGTTCGAGCTCGACTTCAACAGCGGCGAGCTTTCGAAACTCGGGCGCAAGATCCGGTTGCAGTCGCAGTCGTTTCACATTCTGACCGTCCTGCTCGATCGTTCGCCGCAAGTGGTCACCCGGGAGGAACTTCAACAGGCCCTCTGGTCCGGCGATACCCATGTTGACTTTGAACACGGTCTGAACAACGCTATCAAGCGCCTGCGCGAAGCACTCGGCGATTTGGCCGATAAACCGCGCTACATAGAGACCCTGCCACGCAAGGGATATCGGTTTATCGGCGAGTTGCGGAGCCAGGACCCGGAACCGCCTGCCTTCGATTCAGCAAGCATATTCCGATTTGCGGAGTTCGAATGCGATGCGGCCAGTCTGCGCACCTGGCCGGCCGGTGAGCCGCTATCTCTGGAGACGAAAGTCTTGCGGCTCCTGCTTTATTTTCTCGAGAACAGCGACCGCCCTATTCCCAAACAGGAACTGCTCAATCGCGTCTGGCCGGAGTCTAACGTCACCGACAGTGTTTTGACCCGGGCGCTAGGCTCGCTGCGGAAAGCGCTCAACGACGAGAGCCGCCAACCTCGCCTTATCGAGACGGTGCCGTCAGTTGGATACCAATTCACCGCCCCCGTTACGCTCGTCGCCGAAGCGCCGCAAGTTTCCATCGCAATCGTTCCGAAGGAACCGGCAAAAACGCGCCCCTCTCAACCATTCTGGTTTCGTGTCTGGATTTTCGCTGTTCCCGTTTTGCTAATCCTCGCCATTGGCGTTCTCTTCTTCAGGTCATCGAAAGCCCTTCCGCTTACCGGGCACGACACCATCATTCTGGCCGATTTCACCAACAACACCGGTGATCAGGTGTTCGACGAGACGCTTCGTCAAGGTCTCGCTGTGCAGCTTGCCCAATCGCCTTTCCTGAGCCTGGTCTCCGAGCTTCGTATCCAGCAGCTCCTGCGCATGATGGGTCAGCCCGAAGATGCGCGGTTGACTCCAAATGTTGCTCGCGAAATCTGCGAGCGCAATTCCAGCACGGCCGTCCTGGACGGCTCAATCTCTCAACTGGGAAGTCAGTACGTAGTGGGGCTGCGCGCCACCAACTGTCGCAGCGGGAAGATCCTAGCCGAGGAGCAGGTACAAGCGGCAAAGAAAGAGGATCTGCTGGGCGCGCTCGATCTCATCGCCGGTAAACTAAGAACGCGCTTGGGCGAATCGATCGCCAGCTCCGAGAAGTACGACACTCCGCTGGCCGATGCCACCACGCCCTCTTTGGAAGCCTTGAAAGCTTTTAGCTTGGGAGTGAAGAAGTTCTACTCGTCGGAGCGCGCCGCCGGTATACCTTTCTTTCAACGGGCGGTTGAGCTCGATCCTAAGTTTGCCGTCGCCTACGCGTTTATGGCTTGCGGCTGCACCGTACGGCCGGATCTGGCGGCGCAGAACAGCCGCAAGGCTTATGCACTGCGGGGAAAAGTGAGCGAGCAGGAAAGATTTTTTATCGATACCACTTATGACGAGTTTGTAACCGGAGATTTAGAGAAAGCCAGAACGATTGAGGAGTTGTGGTCGAAGACCTATCCTCGAGAGTTCGAGCCTTACCTATCTCTCGGATTGGATTCTTTGTGGCTCGGTGATTCGGAAGCAGCATTGGGCTGGGCCCGCAAAGCACTCCCTCTTGGGGTCAGTGATCCATTGAGTTACGAACTTCTTGCCAATGCTTACGTGAACCTCAACCGGCTCAGCGAGGCCGAGGCGGTGTACCGGGAAGACGAGAAACTCAAGCTGGCGGATCCTTATTTGACGCGGTCCCTGTACGAGTTGGCCTTCTTACAAGGGATTAAGCAGAAAATGTTGCAACTGGAATCGGCGGCTGCCACGACGAATCAGGGCGTCGGCGACGAGATGCTGGCTTCACAGGCCGGGACAGCGGCGTGGTACGGCAAGCTACATGTTGCTCGGGAACTCACCCAACGCGCAAGCAACTTCGCTCTGCACAACGACGCCAAAGAAACCGCCGCCAAATATCGGGCAACTGAGGCAGTGTTCGAAATGGAGGTCGGGGATCTCGCCCAGGCTCGCGCGGATATAGATGCGGCGATAAGATTGGCAAAGAACCGCGATGTAAGCGAGATAGCGCCTCTGGTGATGGCCGGTGTGGGCAATACAGCGGCGGCGGCGAAGCTGTCCACCCAACTCGCTCAAGACTTCCCGACAGACACGCAGATTCAAGGTTATTGGCTGCCCGCCATTCGAGCCACTATTTCCCTGCAGCGTAACGAACCGGCCCAGGCGGTCGAGATCTTACAGCCAACCAGCGCACTCGAACTGGCATTCCCCGATATGCTCACCGCCTACATACGAGGAAACGCCTTTTTGAGGCTTCACGACGGCCAGCGGGCTGCAACGGAGTATGAGAAGTTCACAAAGCATTGGGGGCTGGTGCGGAACTCACCGCACGGCGCGCTGGCGAGCCTGGGTCTGGCACGTGCATACGCCCTCCAAGGCAATACACGGAAGGCCCGCAACGAGTATCAAGCGTTCCTGACCCTCTGGAAAGATGCCGATACTGATACTCCGATCCTAAAACGAGCGCGGATAGAGTATGCAAGTATGCGATGACGCCAGCGCGGATCCGTAAATCAAGGATGTCGTACTCCAGCGCCGTGAGCCCGATCAGTTGCCCTGCTTATGTCTTATCAGCCATATCCCGCTAGCCAAACCAACCATGCCTGAAACACCCTGCCCCTCTGTGCTAATTTCAAACAGGACATAATTCGCCGCCGCCGCAACTTACGTCCGCCTCTGCGGTTTGTACGAACGCAACTGAATTCTCAAGTAAGTAAAAGGCTCTTCCGTCTATCTGTATGACAGGTGCTGCGGCTACCAAGATCACCAGTATTCAAATCCTATGGATTAACGCGGGCCTCAGCTGTGATGGCGAGAGTGTATCGATTACCGCCGCCACTCAACCGAGCCTCGAAGATATTGTCCAGGGAGCTATTCCGGCCCTCCCTAAAGTCACCTTTCATCACCCTCTGCTTGCCTACGAAAACGGGCAGGAATTTATGCGGTTTTTCGCAGATGCTGCCGAAGGCATCGAGGAACCTTTCATTCTCGTCATCGAAGGCTCCATCCCGGACGAGAAAAACAAGCGTGAAGGTTACTGGGCTGCTTTCGGCGCCGATCCCGTCACCGGTCAGCCGATCACAACCAATGAATGGATCGATCGGCTCGCGCCCAAGGCCTGGGCCGTCGTCGCCATCGGGACTTGCGCCAGTTACGGTGGCATTCATGCCATGGCCGGTAATCCCACCGGCTGTATGGGCCTTCCCGATTACCTCGGCTGGCACTGGCGCTCGCAGGCCAACATTCCCATCGTCTGCATTCCAGGTTGTCCGGCTCAGCCCGACAACATGACCGAAACGCTGCTCTACCTTCTCTACGTGGCGGCCGGTTTAGCGCCCGCGATTCCTCTTGACTCCGAACTACGTCCCGACTGGCTGTTCAGCCAGACCGTGCACGAAGGCTGCGATCGCGCCGGCTACTACGAGCAAGGCCAGTTCGCCGACGAATACGGCGGACGTCAATGTATTGTCAAGCTGGGCTGCTGGGGTCCCGTCGTGCAATGCAATGTCGGCAAGCGCGGCTGGATGGCTGGTATCGGCGGCTGCCCGAACGTAGGAGGCATCTGTATCGGTTGCACCATGCCCGGCTTCCCCGACAAATTCATGCCATTCATGAATCAACCGCCAGGATCCATGTTGTCGGCGTCCGCCATCACTACCTATGGCCGTTCCATCAGCGCGCTCCGTCGCTTCACTCAGGCAAACCTCAACAAGGAACCGGCTTGGCGGGGACCGCGAGAGAAGGTCAGCGCCTGAGCAGTTCGAAGCCGAGCCATGCCCGATTTTCCTAGTCCGGACGAAGCAGAAGCCACGCTCGCCGCGCTGGCCGGATCGTTCCTCGCTTCCGCTACTAAATGGGGCGTCCCCCCCTCCCCGCTGCCATCACAAAATCGTGCGGGCGGCAGCGGTCCCGATTACCAGGCCCGCTATCGAGCTCTCGTCGAAAACATCCCGGCAGTCATCTTTGTAGCGCCGCTCGAATCGGGCTTAGGCGATGCGTATATCAGTCCCCAGATAGAAAGCATTCTGGGCTTCACGCAGGAGGAGTGGCTCGGCGATCCGTTGCGCTGGTATCACCAGGTGCATCCGGCTGATAAGCAACGTTGGAGCGTCGAAGCATCGCGACTCTTTTTGTCGGGCCAGCCGCTCTTATCCACCTACCGCGTCCTGGCGCGCGATGGCCGCGTCGTCTGGTTCCAGTGCGATGCCAGAATGATCCATTCCCAGGACGGCAAGCCCTCCTTCATTCACGGCATCGGTTTTGATGTCACCGAGTTGAAAGAGACCGAAGCCTCGCTTGAGAAAGCGCGCGATGAGTTGGAGCGGCGCGTCGAAGAGCGCACCCAGGCGCTGGCCCTCAGCAACGCTCAATTAAAGCGCGAGATCGCCGAGCATCAGCGCACCGAGCGCCAACTCGTCGCCGCCAAGGAGTCGGCCGAGGCCGCCGCCCAAGTCAAGAGCGAATTCCTCGCCAACATGAGCCACGAAATCCGAACGCCCATGAATGGTGTCCTCGGGATGACCAATCTCGTTCTTCGCACCGAGCTCAGCGCCGAGCAGCGTGAGTATCTCACCGTCGCAAACAGTTCGGCCGAATCGCTGCTGGGGATCATTAACCAGGTGCTCGATTTCTCCAAAGCCGAATCGGGCAATGTGAAGCTGCATTCCGAGTGCTTCAGCCTGCGCGCCAGCCTGAAAATTCTGGTTAAGGAACTCGAGCTCCCGGCCCAGCAAAAAGGTCTTCTTCTCACCCACGCCATCTCGCCCGATCTCCCCGATACTTTGATCGGCGACATCGGTCGTCTACGTCAGGTGCTGATCAACCTGCTGGGCAACGCCATCAAGTTCACGCCAGCCGGCCAGGTGTCTCTCGAAGTGCTCTTGGATCAATCGCCCGAGAAAACATCGGACCGCTCCTGTGTGGCCCACTTTGCGGTCATCGATACCGGCATTGGAATACCTGCCTCCAAAGCTAACGCTATTTTCGAACCATTTACCCAAGCAGACGGATCCATTACCCGCGAATACGGAGGAACCGGACTCGGGCTCACCATCGCCAGGCAACTCGTCACAATGATGGGAGGCCGTCTCGAGGTTGCTTCCGAACCTGGACGTGGCTCGACATTTTCTTTTTCCGCGCCCTTTCGCATCGCCCGCGATCGTAGGGAGGAACCATCCCTTCCTCCCGAGTTTCGCCCGCGCTCACGTTCCGCCCTCCGCGTCCTCATCGCCGAGGACAATCTCATCAATCAGAAAGTCGTTTCCGAGATTATCGAAAAGTACGGCCATTCCGTCACTCTTGCCAGGAATGGGCACGAGGCCTTCGCTGCCAGCGCCGAAACCCTCTTCGACGTGGCCTTGATGGATATTCAGATGCCCGTGATGGATGGCTTATCCGCCACCGCCGCCATCCGCGCCCGCGAAGCACAACAACCAGGCGCAGCGCGGCTTCCGATCATCGCCCTCACCGCCCACGCTCTCAAGTCCGACTTCACCCGCTGCATCCAGGCTGGCATGGACGGTTATCTTGCCAAACCCTTCAAAGCCACCGAACTGATCCAGCTGATCGAAGACCTTACAGCGTCCGAACCCCAAACAATCCGTTAGCCCCGAAGTACCCGCCCCACCGCCGCACGTCTCTAACGGTTCGCTAAGAGAGAAATTTCAAGACCGCGGCGCGGCACTGATCGGGATGCGTTAACCACATCTGATGGCCGGCGTCGGGGAACACCTTACGTTGGTTGACAGGCAGAATTTGCGAGAGACGCTCATCGATGAGGCCAAGGAAAGGATAGGACTTTGCGCCGGATAGCCGGAGAACAGGAACGGAGATTTGCCGGATCGAAGCGGGGTTGATCTCCGGAAACAAAGTGCCCGTCGTCATCATCACGTCCCACTCATGAGCCATCGCGCAAGGTTTCGTTGCGGGATTGTTGTGACATCTTAGACCAGGCGTCTGGATCGTTGAAGACATAGGCCATGAACGCGGCGATTCCGCCGTTTCTGTCGCCTTTCGCAAAGGCGGCTCGCATGGGCGCAACCATGCGGGCCTCAATGTCTACGAAGAGAGCTTTGCCGGCAGCCGCTCGCTCCTTAGATAAATGATTCAGTAATGAAACAGCAGGCGCTTCCGCAAGAACGATCGAGCGCACCAGGTGGGGACGTCGGATTGCGAGAAATAACGCAGTCAACGCGCCGTAGGAGTGGCCGATCACCACTGGTTTTGTAAGGCCAGTTCTTCTTATCAGCGCCGCCAGATCGTCGGCGTCGACGATGGCTGAATATCCGGCGCGCGCGGGATTTCGATTCGGGAAGTTGTACCGGCGGCTATAAGCGAGGGGGCGATAATTCGCAGCAAAGGGCTCGATCTGACCTTGCCAGTAGGTGTAATCGCTCAAGGAGCCGTGCACGAATAGGACGGGCGTCCCCTTACCGCTCTCCACGTAATGCAATTGGATGCCCTGGCCGAGATTGGCGAGCTTTAGGGGCAGGCTGTCGCCGTCGGTAGCTCGCGCCAGACTCCGCAGCGGCGGCATGGCGCAGCTCATGAGCGCGGTTTACAGTCAATTGCCGACGCGAATACTTCATCTCCATGCAGTTTCCAGGTATACTTTCAAACGTGACGCCCGGCCTCACCACTTGGCTCATCACCGCCCTGCTGGCTCTCGCCACCGCCCAGTGTGCTCCGGCCACCATCACAACCTCCACTTGTGCCTTAAATCAAACTATCTCTCTCGCTAAAGCGCAGCGAAAGAACCAGTCTGCGACGAAATATGTTGCGCAGCGTCGCGACAGCCATGCTTTTGACCAGCCACAAACCTTGCCGGATCTGGTGAACGCCAAATTCCCGAAGTCGCTCAGCAGCACCAACCCGACACTGTTCCAAAGGCCGCCTCCCTCCTCCTTTCTCAACCGCGTTTCAAATCTTTAAACCAACCGGTTCAGTAAGTCCAGGTTCTGCAAGTCATGGAGAAGCTATGAGTCCTTCTTTGCGTTCTGTTTTCGCCCCCTCGCGCCACGATGCGTCCGATATCCAGAAGATCAACACGCTTCGACAGCAGTTTGCTCGTTTGCCTGACGCAGAATTGCGTGCGACCGCCTCAGTAACAGAAAACCTAGTCCCCTTGTTCGCCGTTACTGCCGTGATCGCGTCGCGCTTGCTCGGCCAGGACATGTTCGATGTGCAGTTGCAGGGCGCGCTTGCCCTCGCCCGGGGAAGCATCGCCGAAATGCAAACCGGTGAAGGCAAAACGCTGGCGGCCGTTCCCGCTGTCGCCTGGTACGCGCGGCACGGAAAAGGTGTGCATGTCATTACCGCCAACGATTACCTGGCCCGCCGCGATGCCTGTTGGATGGGCGAGATCTATCGCCGCCTCGGCCTGTCAACCGGCTACGTGCAGCAGGGTATGACGCCTGCCGACCGCTGCTCCGCCTATGCCTGCGATATCACTTACTCAACCGCCAACGAAATCGGCTTCGACTTTCTGAGGGATCAATTGGCGCTTCACTTATCGGAACAAGTGCACCGTCCCTTTTCGGTCGCGGTGATCGATGAGGTCGATTCCACCCTCATCGACGAAGCCCGCATTCCGCTGGTGATCGCCGGCGGCAGCACTGACGAAAGTGCATTAGCGTTTGTAGCCGACCACCTCGTGAACACTCTGGCCGCCGCAGCGCATTACACCGTCGACAACGGCGGCCGCAACGTCGCTCTCACCGATGAAGGAATCCGCATCATCGAAAACGCGATCGGCATTCGCAATCTCTATCAGGAGCAGAACCTGCAATTGCTTACCGCAGTTCAGGATGCCTTGCACGCTCACGTTTTGTTACAGCGCGACATCGACTACGTCGTAAAAAATGGGGTCGTCGAGATGGTCGACGAATTTAAAGGCAGAACAGCGCAAGATCGCCGCTGGCCCGCTGGCCTGCACACCGCGATCGAAATCAAGGAAGGTGTTGCCGCCAAGCTGCAGGGCAGCATTCTCGGTTCCATCACTTTGCAGAACTTGATTGCACTCTATCCGCGCATTTGCGGAATGACTGGCACGGCAACCAGTTCAGAACTCGAATTCAAAACCATGTATCTGCTGCCGGTGGAAGTCATTCCCACCAACCGTCCGATGATTCGTGTCGATCACCCGGACCTGGTGTTCGCCTCGAAGGCAGAGAAAGATCAGGCGATTCTGGCAGAAATTCGCAGGATACATGCCACAGGTCAGCCGGTGCTGGTCGGAACCGGCAGCGTCGCCGAATCCGAAAAGCTAAGCCACTCCCTCGCCGGCATTCCGCATCAAGTCCTGAACGCCAGGAACGATGAGCAGGAAGCCGCCATCATCGCGCAAGCCGGCCAATCCGGAGCAGTCACCATCTCGACCAATATGGCTGGCCGTGGCACCGACATCGAATTGGGCGCTGGAGTTGCGGCTCTCGGCGGACTCTACGTCATCGGCGCCAATAAGCACGAAAGCCGACGCATCGACTATCAACTCCGCGGTCGCGCTGGCCGGCAGGGCGATCCGGGCTGCTCCCGTTTCTTCGTCTCGCTGGAAGACGATCTGACGAGAAAATACGCCGATCTCAACCCCCGGTACAGCCGCGATCCGGATGCTTTGCAAAGTCTGGTCGACGGTCAAAATCTGGACCTGCGCATTTTCCTACAGAAATATGACATGCCCATCGAAGGACAGCGACACCGTCTTTACACGTACCGTCAGTCCATTCTCGACGGGACGCAGCCCTACCCCTCAGAGCTCGAACGTCTCATCACATTGCGAACGATTGACGATCTCTGGGCAGACTACCTGGAGCGCGTAGCCGATTTCCGTTCCGGTGTGGTCTGGCTTTCCCTCGGTTCCCGAAATCCCCATCACGAGTATCTGAAACAAATACATCAATGGTTCCCTGAACTCGAAGCCGCCATCCCGCAGGAGATTGAGCGTCGTCTGGCCGAGGCAGCCGCCGGCCATGGCCAGGACCCGAGGGAACGAGGCGCAGTCTGGACCTATCTCACCACCGATCAGCCGTTCGGCACCTGGACCGAGCGAATCCTGCGCGGCTTTCATCGAAAGTTCAAGAACCGAGATTTCTGGGGCTGAACCGCCATCCAGAGAGAGAGAATTTGGACGGTATAGTATGGTTAGGCTGACAAAACGATGAAAGAAAGGTTTAAACGAACTATGCTCGCCGGGTTGCGAAGATCTCTTCTCTCCAGCGGTTTCGTCCTTCTGACGGCCTGCGGTGCGTGGGCCCAGACGGCAACACTCCAGGGTGATGTTAAGGACGCAAGCGGCCAACCATTGAAAGGTGCGCTGATTACGCTCGACCGCACCGATATCAAAGGACATTACAAGGTCAAGTCCGATAAGAAGGGACACTGGCTGTACACCGGATTGCCGGGCGCAAGCACTTTCGACATTTCCTGCGAAGTGGATGGCAAGCTAGTCGATAAAGCCACTAACGTCAAAGCCAGCTACGGAGACAATCCGCCCGTCGACTTTGACTTAGCCAAGGTCCAGAAGACGCAGGCCGCCACGCAGCAGGCCAATGCCAACGGCCAGGTGTCGCAAGAGCAGGCGCGCGGCATGAGTAAGGAGCAGAAGGAGCAGTATGAAGCTCAGCTCAAGAAAAATTCCGAAGCCATTAAGAAGAACAAGGCTCTCAACGATCTGTTCAACGCGGGGCAGGACTCGTTGAAGATGGGCGGGGCCGATACCGATCCGGCCAAGAAGACGACCGACTATCAGGCAGCGGTCGATAAGTTTAATCAAGCCGGGCAGATGGATGCAAACCAGCCGGCGATTTGGGACGGCTTGGGCCAAGCCTATGAAGGACTTGGTAAGGCGCAGACCGGCGACGACAAGAATAAGTCTTTCGATCAGGCGATTCAGGCCTACCAAAAGGGTTTGGCGATCAAGCCCAACGATCCGGGCGTTTACAACCAGATAGGCAATCTCTATGCGCTCGAAAAGAAGATGCCCGAAGCCACGGACGCTTTGACCAAGGCCGCGCAACTCGATCCGCAGATGGCGCCAAAGGCTTACTACAACATGGGCGCCAACATGGTGAATAGCGGGCAGCCGGAGAAAGCGTCGGAATTTTTCAAGAAGGCAACCGATGCAGATCCGAACTACGCCGAAGCCTGGTATCAGTATGGAAGTCTGCTAATGATGCAGGGCAAAGTCGATCCGAAGAGCGGCAAACAGGACTATCCACCTGACACCTCGACCGCTTTAAAGAAGTATCTGGATCTGCAGCCAAGCGGCCCGCACGCGCAGGAAGCGACCGCCATGCTTCAGGCGCTCGGAGAAACCGTACAGACGAAGATCACCGCACCCGGAGCCAAAAAGAAGAAACCGTAACGCCTCTCGTAGGGTGGGCTTTAGCCCGCCACCTTTCGCTGGGCATTAGCACCCCAGGCGTTGGTACTTATCCAGACGCTTGGGGTCCGCAAGGAAGTGGCCCGCACACGCTTTTTTCCCGAACCTGTTACTAGTCGACCCGCTTGCTGCTCGCCCGCCGCGGCTTGGTCTTGAGCTCGAGATTGAGCGCCACTGCAGCGCGGATCAGATCCTTCAAGGCCGCCTCATCGACCTTGTCGCCTTCGTGGACGTCGATGGCGCGCCTCACATTCCCGTCGAGGCTCGAGTTAAATAGACCGCAAGGGTCGTGCAACGCAGCTCCCTTGGCAAAAGTCATCTTGACTATGTTCTTGTACGTCTCTCCCGTGCAGACGATCCCGCTGTGGGACCAGACGGGAGTCCCAGGCGTTGTTGGCTTGACCCACTTCCACTCTTCGACGATCTCAGGGTCAGCCTCGCGTATGATTGCGCGCACTTTCGCGAGCGTCTTCCCGCGCCAGTCCCCAAGCTCTTTGATCTTCTCGTCGATGAATGCAGAGGCAGATGCCACCGGAACGGACCTTTTCATAGACACCTCCAACTCTGGCGCGCAATTTGGCTGCGCTCACCTGTCGTCGAACGACAGCCTATCTATATCCCAAGCCCCGAAAGAACAAGTATAGGAAGACGAACCGAACGGCGGGGGCACGCTACGAAAAGTCCATCGGGACCAATGCCCCGGATAGGTCTCAGATGGTCTCGGGATTTCAGCCTTGTCCGAGAAACGAGAGGAAGTTCGGTTGCCCGTTGGACGCATGGAGCCCACCGTCGACCGGCAGAATCACTCCATTGATAAAGACGGCGTCCTCACTCGCGAGAAACGCGATCACGCCGGCGACTTCATCCGGTTTGGCGGCCCTGCCGATCGGGAGGCGATCAAGAAAAGCGGCCATCATGGCTTCATTTTTCTCCAGGTCGATAGTGGCGTCGGTAGAGCTTAGACTGGGCGCCACGGCGTTGATGCGCACGCCGCGGGAGCCGTACTCAAGCGCCAGGGAGCGCGTAAAGTTGGTAATGGCGCCCTTCGCCGCATTGTACGAAGCGAGCCCCCAATCTCCACCCAGACCGGATGCTGACGAGAGATTGACGATGGCGCCCTTCGTCTTGAGGAGATGAGGCAAGGCTTCCCGGCAAGCAAAATAGACGCTGTCAAGGTCAGTCGCCATCAACTTTCGCCAGTCTTCTGTGGTGGTCTGCGCGAAAGGACCAAAGATTGCAATCGCAGCGTTATTGACCAACACGTCCAGTTTCCCAAACTTTGCGATTGTGTCTCGCACAAGGCGCTTCACGTACTCCTCATCCGAGACATCTCCAGGGTGAACAAATGACTTTGCTGCATCAAAGCCTGCGATGGTTTCGTGCAACTTGTGTTCACGCCGTCCATTGAGGACGACGAATGCGCCTTCCTGCAGAAAACGGCGCGCCGTGGCTGCGCCGATACCAGAACCGGCGCCCGTAACGACGATTACTTTACTTTCGAATCTATTCATGATTTTCCTCGTACTAACCCTATGGATTGTTTGAAACTACCGCTGCGTCGAAGGCGCTCTCACCGAAGCCGGCGAACGAAGTGAAGGTCGAGGCCGGAAAGTGGAGCACCGACCTCATGCATTGCACCACCCGTTCGAAGGGATCCGAGATCAATCGCGACCAAGCCGGTGCTGCCGATTAATTTGATCACCAGCTGTTTAGCTTCGTGGTTGTCGCCGGAAGTGAAGATGACTGTGCGGGGTTTGTTCGGCGAGAAATCCTGTATCCATTCCATTGGCATGTTGCTGATCGATTTAACAAGCGTTGCGCCAACTGCTATCTCCGCAACTATCTCGCCGGCCAGACTGATGTCCGGTACAGGGTCCATATGTGCGTTCGTCGCATCGATGAGGATGCGGGCCTCGCCAATCAATCCCCTTAAGAGCATCGGCCACACGGACCCAATTGGTGGCAAGAATGACGACGTCGCATTCGGCAGCCTGTTGCTTCGTCCCCGCGATCGCGCCTGGACCCAGATTACCGACAAAATCAGCCAGTGTCTCCGGTCCTCTTGAATTCGATACGACTACCGTGTGACCAGCGGTTAACAAATGACGACCGAAGGTAGCCGTAACGGTACCGGCACTATAAATCCCACTTTCACAACCAATCTCCTTTCTTCGGTTAAACGTGCCAAAGAACATGCCCTTCGAGTGACTGCGCGAATCAGCCGAGCTTGACCAGGTTCTGAAACAGAAGGCCGCCCGGCTTGCCACCCAGAACATGAAGGGGTGCGCCGCCCTGATCGAGCTTTCCGAGTTCGACTGGAGCAAAGCCAAGCTGAGTTGCCACGTCCGCGACAGCCGCGCCGGCGTCGGGGTCATTGCTCGCTATGAAGACCACCTGTCGCTGTCCTTCCACGGAAGGATTCGTCCCAAGCTGTTCCGCGGGCAGATGATTGAAGGCCTTAACGAGGCGTGCTCCGACAAAGGCTTCGGATACGATTTCAGAAGAGAGGCGATCGCCGAGCTCTTCCGGAGCAAAAGGGAGTGCATTCGTGAGGTCGACAACGATCTTGCCGTTCCAGTTGTTGAGTTTCTTCGCAACATCCTTGTGCGCGGGAAATGGGACGGCGAGGAAAATCATCCCAGCTTTATAAGCGTCCTGAGTGCATTGGGGAAAGACGCTAGAACCGAGTTCTTTCGCCAAAGAGGAAAGCGTCTCTGGTCCACGGGTGTTAGCGATTGCGACTTCGATGTTCTTACGAGCGAAGGCCCGTGCGAGGGCGGTACCGATCTTGCCGGAACCGATAATGGCGTACTTCATAAAGAATCTCCAGTCTGTCAGCAGGTGCTGAGCATTGTTGAGGGTTATTTGTGGTCACGACTGACGCGACGAATGGTCGAGTCTCGTGCGTCGATCCATTAGGGAATCTCCCCCACAAGAACCAGAAAAGCCAGTAAAGATGAGGGCGGAGACGCAGTTTTGAGCGACTGCCGGGAAGAGTCCCGGCCCGGCGAACAAAAGTGTCCGAGCCGCCATTTGGCTTAAGTAAGTGGCACTCATCTGGAGGCGACGCCACCATCCACCGGCAAGTCGATTCCAGTGATGTTGCCACCCGTGATGACCGCTACCTTCTTATCGAGTGCGCCCATGCTCTTCTCCTTTTGAGTGTCATCGTCTGGTTATTCCGGAACACTTGTTACAGATGTGGCGGCGAGGCATCGGATTCACGATTTTGCACTCTAATAAGAAAGTGGCGGGCAAATTTATCAAGACAGGGAATGGAAAGACGGGACGACCGATCGGCTTCGATAAGGACGCGGCGCTTGAGGCGGCGATGCTGCTCTTTTGGGAACGGGGCTATGAAGGTACTTCGATGGCCGATCTTACGCAGGCAATGGGCCTTAGCCCGTCAAGCATCTATGCGGGCTTCGGTGACAAGCAGGCCTTGTTCTCACTCGCGGTAAAGCGCTATATGGGCAGTCGAGCGGAATATGCAACGAGAGCATTGGAGGAACCGACCCTCGAAAGGGTCATTCGCGCGCTCTTCGACAATACGGTAGCGTTTCTTACCACGCCGGGACATCCGTCGACTTGTATGACGCTGGCGGGGGCGATGGGCTGCAGTGTAGACGCTACGCCGGCGAGGGATCTGATGACCGAGATACGGAAACAGAATGAAGTCGCAATGAGGGAGCGCCTTCTACAGGCGCGAAAGAGCGGAGAGTTGTCGAAGGACATCAAGGTGGAGGACTATACCCGGTATCTCTCATCGATCCTCGCCGGTCTATCCATCCAGGCAGCAAACGGTTCAACGAAGGCGGAACTCAAACGGACCGCCCAGATGGCTCTTCAGCATCTGGGCTACTGAGCGAGTGGTAATCGGCATTGTTTCAGACCGATCTTTTCGAAACAAGTCGTCGAACGACATGGCCTTTCCACATCCAAAGTCCCGAGACGACAAGTATAGGAAGGAAGACAAACCGAACAGCCGGGGCGTACTTCGGAATTTCTTCAAACGGACTATAAATATACCCGAGTATCGGGATGCTGAAGACGATGTGAATCCAGCGAAAAATTGCACGTTTCATGCCTTGGTTCATGTTTTGCGACCCACCTCGATTTAAGAGTTTTGAGCCCGCTGAGGCGGCCAGTTCGGCGGTTCCATACCGAACTGCTTGGCGTACTCCGCGTTCAGCCGCTGCCAGCCGTCGACCTTCATCGCCTTACCACCAGCGATGCGGCCGATGGGAGTTCCGCTCAGGAGGCGATCCAGAACATCGAAACAGATTTGCCAGCCTGCGGCGCCCCACGAGATGAAGCGGCGATCGATGCCGTGCCAGAGCTTCAGGCGCGTGCCGCCGGCAAAGGGTTCGAGTTCCCACCGGATATCGTTGTACTCCAGCACCCTGGGAGCGTCGGCTCGCGTCACTCTTGTTTCGGTAACCCGCCGTGTTCCCACCCAGGTGAGCTTTACCGTGCTTCCAACCGCACCCAGGTTCCCATCGGCGTCGAAGGGCGCCCACTCGCGCAGTTGCGCCGGGTCGGTAAGCGCCTGCCAGACTTTTTCCGGCGAGTGACGCAATTCTCTGAAGAGAATCAGCGTCCACTTCTCTCCGTCTTTTTGTATCTGCGCCCCGTTGGCCGAACCTGGTGTGTACTCGCGATCGGTCACCTTCTTCTCCTTAGCTTGAATAGTGCGCCAGCTGGACGAGTTGAATGAGGTTGCCGCAGGTGTCCTTCAGCATTGCAATGGTTGAGGCGGTCACGTCGGTCGGCGGCATCGTGAACTCGGCGTCGCGCGCCTTGATCCGCTCGTAGTCGCCCTTGACGTCGTCGGTGTAAAACATGGCCGCGGGCTGGCCCTGTTGAAACATCGCCTGCTGATACGTTTTGGCCGCGGGATTGTCGTTCTTCGCCAGTTGCAGTTCAGTGCCGTCCGGCTCCTCGGGCGAGGCCACGGTTAGCCAGCGATAGGGGCCTTGACTGAAATCGGCCTTCTTGGCAAAACCCAGTACCTCCGTATAGAAGCGCAGGGCCTTGTCCTGGTCGTCCACGTATACGCTAGTCAATTTGATTTTCATTTCGTTTCTCCTTTGTCACGTTCGCGGTTTGCGCCGCGTCCTTTTCTTTTTCATTGGTGTTGCTTGATTTTCTTTGGTGTGATCCATTTTGGTGTGATCCATTTTGGTTCGACCCATGCGGTCGAGGTGGCGTTCGAGAGCATCTACGTGAGCGGACCAGAACCGGCGGAACGGAGCCAGCCAGGCATCAATCTCCTGAAGTGGTTCAGGTTTCAGCCGGTAGAGACGGCGCTGTGCGTCCACCGTGGATTCTACGAAACCGGCCTCGCGCAGCACGCGCAGGTGCTTTGACACGGCCGGCTGCGGCATACGAAGCCGACGCTCGATCTCTCCCACCGACTGTTGTGACGAGACCAGTAGGCTCAAGATCGCGCGGCGGTTCGGCTCCGCAATGACTTGAAACACAGATTCCACTCTCTTAATATACTCCACAGAGCATATGCGTGTCAAGACATATACTGGCCGGAGGTCCAAGCCAACCGCCTGAGTCGGCCGGATGTCCGCTCTTAGTGAATTTGGGACGATCCGCTTTTAGAGGCGACTGTACCCGAAGTGAACGTCTTCAGAGATCCGGGTTAGCGATCGATTGACGTAGTCGAGCTGTGTCGCGGGCCGGCGACTGGCCGAACAGGCGCGCGTATTCTCTGCTGAATTGAGACGAACTTTCATAGCCGACTGCGAAGGCTACGCGCGTGACATCGTTGCCTCCCGAGGTCAGGAGGCGTCGCGCACTAAGCAGCCGAATCTGCTTCTGGTAGGCGAGTGGGCTGAGAGCGGTAACCGCCTTGAAGTGCCGGTGTAAGGACGTGGCGCTCATGCCTACAGAGGCGGCCAGCTGCTCGATGCGCAGCGGGCTGTCCGCATGACTGCCTATCCATTCCACCGCCTTTCGCACCTGCGAGAAGCGCGTCTGGGACTGCACCACCTGACGCATCGCGCTCCCCATAGGCCCTCGCAGTATGCGATAGTACAGTTCGCGTTCTACTAAGGGCGCAAGCACTGGAATGTCTTCCGGAGTGCGCAGCAATCGCATCATACGTTGTAGCGGCTCGAGAATCCCGTCGCTCGTTTTTAAGAGGGCGAAAGCCGGTGGTGCCGGCTCACTCACCTCCGGAATTTCGAGCAACAGGCTGGCGATGATTCCCGCGTCAAGATTCAAATCTAATCCGAGGTATGGCCTTTCCGGCGATGCCTCCAGCACTTGCATGTTGAACGGAAGGCTAACAGAAGAGACCGAATAGTCTCCGGCAAAGTAGTCAAGCGTCTTGCCACCCACCGTTAGCCGTTTTGCCCCCTGCAACACAAGGAAGATCTTTGGCTCGAATATGGCGGGGACTGGATCAATCTTTCGAGAGCTGCGCCAGATTGTCAGTCGAGGGATCGAGGTCAGCGTCTGCGACCCGCGAGCATAGGCGACCGCTATCGCTTTCAACTCTTGCAGCATCCCGTCCGCTTTGATTTTTTGCTCCGTCACGTCGTTCAACGCTATCCTTCATTTCATTCTGGCAGGATTGGGCAAACCTTGGGTGGGATCGGACATGCGGACAAGCGTTTTCGGGCCTATATTGGCGGATAGGAGATGCGGATGTCAACAAAACCGATTGCACTCATTACCGGCGCGAACAAAGGAATTGGGTTCGCCATAGCTCGCCAACTCGCTGAGAAAGACTATTCCATCTGGCTCGGATGCCGAGAGCCAGAACGGGGCGAAAAGGCTGCGGCAGAGTTAAGGAACCTCGGTTTAGACGCCCGTTCTATTACCATCGATGTCACTAGCGACGAAAGCGTTCAATCTGCGGCAACGAAATTTGGCGAGGCCGCTGAGAAGCTTGATGTACTGGTCAACAACGCCGGCGTAAGTCTCGGAAGTCCCGCACCTACCAGCAGCGAACGCATCGATGATGTTCGAGCGATCTTCGAGGTTAATGCATTCGGCCCGGTAAGGGTCACGCAGGCCTTTCTTCCGCACCTGCGAAAGGCGAAGTCGCCGGGCATCGTCATGATGAGTAGCAGTCTGGGCTCTCTGGCTGAGACACTAGACATTTCGAGCGCCACCTGGAATGTAGAATTCGCGGGATACTGCGCCTCTAAGAGCGCCTTAAACATGTTCGCTATTAAATTCGCCAAGGAATTGATGCAGGAAGGAATAAAAGTAAATGTGGCAGATCCTGGTTTTACGGCAACCGATCTGAATCATCACACCGGGCCTCGCTCGGTTGAGGAAGGGGCTGCCATCGCGGTCCGGCTCGCGACCTTGAGCGCCATCGGGCCAACTGGCGGTTTTTTTCATGACGGTTACCTCAACGATTTGTCGCGGCTTCGATGGTAGCCATCCACTCGTCAAAGTTGGCCGGGCCCAGCTCCTTCTCGTCGCAAAATAGCAATATCAAACCTGTCCCTCTCGGTCTTGGCTCTGCAAGCTGCTGTAAGCACTCGACGATGTTTCTGAGCCGCGCGCGTCAGCAAGCGGTTTTTCGAATTTTGCGACGAGAAGTAGCTAGAAGGCCTTATAAACAATGTCGGGGGCCGGCTGGTTCAGCAGGACCATGAAGATAAAGGTAGTCAGCGCCACCGCTGAGATGTACACCACGCGAGCGTAACGGCCGGTCAGCGCTGGCCACTGAGCAATGCTGCTGGACAAGAACGCAGCGCGCAAACTTTCCCACAACCCCAGTGCCGCCGTGGCCAACAACCAGATCGCGAACCAGACACCAAGCCATTGGGCCAGGCCCAGTGCGATGAAAACTCTGTCAATCTGCTTCCAGTCAGCCCAAAACCAGAAGAGCGTGAAAGCAAACCAACTGAAAGTCAAACCGCGGCCAAACGCGACATAGACGGAATTGTTGGCCAGTGCTTTGTAACCCTTGCGTCCGAGACTGCTCGTCAGCCCCATTTGCCAAAGCTTGTTGATCGCGACTCCGCCGCCCTGTAGGACGCCGAAGAAAACAAACTCCGAAGTGCGCCCATGCCACACGCCTACCAGAAAAAAAGTGACGAAGAAGCACAAGACGCCGAGGAACGGAGCGAGTGTTGGGGAGGGCATGCGGCGCAGAAGCGCCACCAAAAGTGCATTGTACACATATGTCTTGAGCCAGGTTGAGAGCGTGATGTGCCATCGATTCCAAAAATCGATAAACGAGGACGCTGAGAAAGGGCGATCAAAGTTTTCCGGAAGACGAACTCGCATTAATCGTGCAAAACCAATAACAATATCGATGTAGCCGGAGAAATTCGCATAGAGAAAAAGTGGGTAGACGATTGCCAGCCGGAAGGCGGCGTATAACAAAGGCCAAATCGGTAGAGGCTTGAACATTTCTGCCAACGCGTCCTGTTGTACTGCGTGGAGCAGCATAGCCAGCACATTGACCTTAAACGCGCCGCGAACGATACGTTCCAATTGCAGCCCGATAGTCCGGTGTCCCAGTGGTATCGGCTCGCTGGCAAACTGGTCCCGAGCGAATTCGTTATAGCGCTGGATGGGTCCGGAGACCAGTGTCGTGAAGTTGAGCGTGTAGAGGAGATAGCTAAATGGGTCAATGTGGTGCCCCTCTCCCTCATTTCCGGCTTCTATCAATAGATGCAGCACGCGAAAAAAGATATATGAAAGTCCTAAAGTGAAGTACGGAAAGTGCAGGAAAATGCGCTGCGGAAGAAAAGAATACTGCTTAAGCCAGACGTAAGCGAAGAGCACGGCAAGCACGCTCCAGACCCTTGACCTTGACCAGCCCCGCTGAAGCAGCATAACTCCCGCGTATCCAAGAATCAGAAAGCCTGTAAATGGCAAAAGCACAACAGGATTACGCGCGAGCAGACCGATAAAGACGATGCTAGCCGCCAGGAGTACGATCGATCGCCAAACGCGGGAGCGGCTTAAGTTAGATAAGACAGCGGCAACCAGACCGAAGAGCAGAAACTGAAGGCCGGCTGTATCCACGGCTATTTCCCTGCTTCCGATCCTGTTATAGGCCAGGATTTAAATCTGACTCCGGATACTGCACCCTTTGTAAGTTCTTTAGCCAATAACCGGGAGACAAGTAAATTGCCATAAGTATTCAAATGGCCGTCTACGGGGAAATAACTTCCCTTGAGGTTGGGTGCTTGCCGGACATCCTGCAAAATGTCAATATAGATCGCCCCAAGGTTCTCTACAATCGGGCGCAGTTCCTTGTCAAGCCTGTAAGGATCGAAACCAGCGGGCCACTCACCCATGGAGATCATTGCCGCCTGGGGGTGAATCGGCAGTAGCACAATAACCAACGGGATACCCGCTGCATTTGCCTTTGACTCGATTTCTTTGGCATATTGACTGAACTCCTGCAGATGTTCTTTCCATCT
Source organism: Bryobacteraceae bacterium (assembly GCA_965277435.1). Taxonomy (GTDB): domain Bacteria; phylum Acidobacteriota; class Terriglobia; order Bryobacterales; family Bryobacteraceae; genus Bog-105. Next base: position 3,203,401 of record OZ255821.1, read on the forward strand.
TGCGCTCGGCTCTGCTCTTAGACTTTGCCACTCCGCGGTAGGCTCGTCCCCACCGGAATCCGTTTCGCCAGTCATCAGATAGAACCTCATGTACTGACTCGGACTCTCATATATGAAGTGCTTCAGCAAAACTGCCGTGCGAGTTTTGTCCCATATGTTCAGCACTGCATTCGAAAACGATTTAGTCGCAAACGCAGTTTTCATTTGCAGCCATGCCCTCTCCAGAGTTCCAGAGGGCTTTGCCGAAGTGCGAACATGCTTCTCGATCTCCTTCGACGTTGCGCTGTCAGGCAGGAGGAATGATGCATTCCCGATCTCCCAGGGCGACAATGCCCAAAGAATCATGTCAGGCTTTTCTGCCAGAATTTCGTTGAATCGCAGAGCTATCACACGGGGAGATCGCCACTCCATGGCGTTGTTATAAAGTTCGACCCTGCGCTTAAGCGTTCTCGATAACTCGATAGGCAACAAGGCAGCAAAGGTTTCTTCTCTTGGCATTCCAAGTCCCTCCGCGAACGATGTTCCCTCCAATGCAATCCTGTAAGTTCCTTGTGGTTTCGGCCCACACTCCATTCCTGCTCGATATCCGCAACTGTTGAATCTGTATTCGGCCAGTTTGGTATCCGTGTGCTGTTCCCAGCACACGGAATTGGGAACACCACGAACACCAGTCGACGAATCATTTAAGATCATGCAGTTCTGCGCCACATAAGTCGTGGTGCTGGGAAACATCCTCCGGGCAGTCAGCTCTACCGAAGCGCTTATGAAGCAAATGGCCAGCAGACTGATGGCCGGGAGAAGAAACAAATCTCTTCGTGACAGCCGCTCGTCGGTTGTGTCGCTAACCTCATCAATTCCGGATTTGTTCACGGTACTACAGTTTCTCGAGCAGCAAAACCACGCGAAACGACCTTCATGGGCGCGTCGTACGGTGCCGCTCCCGAAACGTGCATTTCGTAGAGCGTCAGGCCGGACTGATCTTCCGTCACCTTGGTAAAACCGAGCTTAGGGTAATGATCGGCCACAAGATTGTTGCGGTCCGTAGGCCTGTAAGTGCCGGTCAGCCTGTGGATGCCTGATTCGGAAGCATGGTTGAGAATCTCGCGCAGGACCGTATGTTCCACTCTTCGTCCCAGCACGCGGCAACTCATCAGCCAGGTGTCTATGTGCCATACTCCGGCCCCGTCGGCTCGGCAGATTACAACGCTGATCATCCCGTTATCGCCGAAAACGTCCGTGAGGCGCGCCTGGAGCGTAAAGACCGTCGGATCCTGCTCCGCCTCGGTGACTTCCGGCTCGGTGTAGCGGCGCGTGGTGAGGTTGTACTGGTTGGACTTGTTGATGAGTTGGGCGATGCGGGATCTTCCTGTCGCATCGAAAGGCTGGAACGTGATCGTCATGTTCAGGGACGCCAGGTAGGCATCCACACCATCCACTTGCTTTTGCAGACTGGCGCGTTTGGCGTTGTCCTGGTAGAAACCGGCGCGCTTAAGGTCTTCGGAGGCAAAAGCCACCGCCTCAAAATAACCACCAGCGGCGAGTGTTCTTGCGTAATGGGCCGGTTCTTCCGGAAGCTCGGGCACGGAGACTTGCGGAAGAAGTTCGCGTACCAGTCCCCGCTCGACCGGATTGTCATCGAGAAAAACCATCGCATCCAGGCCCAGCGACAATTCCTGTGCGATGGCTTGAATGTTGGTGGCCTTATCGTTCCAGTTGGCCTGGAAGACAGCAATGTGATCGAGCTTCAGCAGCATCTCGGCGTGTTTTTCAAAAGGCTCGCGCGCCACCACGTCGCTGTTCTTTGAGGAGACAGCCAGCACAATCCCGCGTTGTCGCAGGTCCAACGCCAAACGCTGCACGGCAAGATGCGCCTCGCCGCGGGCATCGCCCTGTGCGATTTTGATGCCATCCAACCCATCGTCGCCGATTACTCCACCCCACACGGTATTGTCGAGATCGAGAATCAGCACTTTTCCACTCTTTCCGCGCAGCGCCGCAACGATGCGGCATACGTGATCTGCATAAAGCGGTATCAGTTGGTCGGAGAAGGGGAGCTTGGCCATGTTCCAAAGCTGTGCATCATGCCAATTGGCGAGCCCAACGGTTTCCGCCAGTCCAGCCACATCGAGCAGCGCATCGCCCGAGCCCGGAACAAAATCTGCCAAATCGCGGTTGATGCTGTCAATGAGATATCTCAGCGTTCCGGGCAACGCGCGGTCCAGGCTGCCGAACAAGGTTTCCGCGGGCGGAGCGAAGCTTTGAAATATACAAACGGCATTTGAGTTAGCTTTGATGCCGTTGCGAAGCGCCTGTAAGTATCCAATAACCCCTTGTACCGTCGCATTCGAGGCCTCGACATCCCCGAGAGTAAGTTTCAGTGGCAGCGCACGATAATCTAGTGCGAAAAGCACTGCGTCCGGTTTCGACCTGTTGACCGTGGAGTCCGGAGTCAAAGCCTCCTGCGCAACCTGATCGTAAGAAGGCTCTATGATTTCGAGCGCGACGCCATGTCGTGCCGCGCTTGCTATTAACGCCGGAACAATCATGCCGGTCGTCGAGTTACTCAGCACCGCCAGCCGGAAGGGCGTCAGCGGTTGAAGCGATTTCCCCTCTGAGCGCGCTCTGCCAATGAGCTTAGCCAATTTTGTTAATTGGTTTAGGTCTAAAGCGTACCGTGCCAGCGCCTGCAGTTCACTCCCTAGAGCAAGCACAGGCCGCGACTCCGCGCCACCAGACGAAAGAGGAACTTCGGCGGACTTGGGCGCGGGTCGCGCGTCCGTTTTGCGCGCGAGGTCCTTAGAAGACTCGGTTGCAATTCCTGCTGCCTTCAGTCTTCGCGAATACTCCTCTGGCACACGCGGCAACCATTGCAATTCTGCGTACAGTGGGTTCATGGCGCCTTAGCGTGACATCGAAAATCTGGTTTGCACGCCCGACTCTATGTCCGCGCCCTGATCAACGCGACGAGATCTCCCACGTTCTCTAGCTTGCCGATCTCCGACGTGGAAAACTTGACTTTGAATGCCTTCTCTGCCGTAAGGATCAGCCTAATATGAGTAAGGCTATCCCATCCATTTACGTCTTTGGCTGACAGCTCAGGAGTGACTCGTATGGAATCTTCATCGAACACATCCTGGAAAATCTCAGATAATCGGGCGTAGATGCCTGCTTCGTCCAAACCAGGAAGTTCCTTTGACTATCGACAGTTTCTAATACTATACTGCACGGGCTCACCGGATAGCACGAGCCTTCCTGCAGCATGCAGCATCTCGCCGGACTGCAAAGTAAATTGGGGTGTGAGCGAGTTTGAGCATGAACTTTCAGACGGCAATGTGGCGGATACCGTCGTCCGGGAGGGTATGACATTGCGGAGGCCCGCAACGGTAGCGACACCGAACCCATCGCCCTTGCCCGCGAATGAACGCGAGAAAGCGCTTTAACAGTCGAGTGAGGCCGAACGACTCCTTCGTATCGCAGAGCCACCATCGGATCGACTTCAGGAGCGGCTAACTTCGCGCTCGGTTATATGCCTGCGCCGCCCGCGGAATATAGCCGTCACGCCCACCATCCCGAAAGTCGCGAATACCCACGTCCCCGGATCCGGAACAGGAGAGTATTCGGCACCGGTCCAGGAGAACGCCCAAACCGGTCCGAACGGCCAGCTCTCGTTTACGGGAAGTGACGCGCGCGAGCAGCAGATTGGCCACATTGACGCATGCGATCAGCAGCAAGAGCCCGACAGCGGCCAGCAGCGTGTATAAAGTTCGACTCACTTCTTTCGTGGAGGCGTAAACGAAGCTTTCCAGATGAATGGCAAAGTGATCGGTGTACAAATTAGGGCGATACGAAGGCGCGATGCGCTCGGCCAATTTCTGCAGTTCGCGATCTGCCATTGCTACAGCGATGCCGGGTTTAAGCCTGCCGAGCAGGTAATACCAGGGTGGCTGGACGCTCCCGGTGCGTGTGAAGCCGACCGGTAACCACACGTCCGCGGACCAGAAAACGAATCGAGGCGGCATGATGCCGATTACCGTTCGCGGAACTCTGTCAAGGATGAGAGTCTTGCCAAGAACATGACGATCTCCTCCGAACCGGCTCTTCCAAAACGCGTAGCTCATAACGCAGACGGGCGAAGAACCCGGCTGCACATCGGCAGGAGTTGCCACACGACCGAGAACAGCCGGCACGCCAAAGAACTGAAAGGCGTTTGATGTCACCAGCGGAGCATTTACCGATTCGGGCGTCGCGCCAACGTCCCACAAAGCGCGGCTGATGGCCACGCCGGCAATGTCTTCGAATACTCGATTCTGCTGCCGGTAATCCAGCAGTTCGTCTGTCCGAAGCATGCTGCGTTCGCCCGCTTGGTTGCTGGACAGGTCGCGAATCACAATCGAGTAAAGTCGCTCCTGGTGCGCATAGGGAAACGGTTCTACCAGCACGTTATCGATGACACTGAACATGGCCGTTGTTGCTCCGATGCCCAGTGCGAGTGTCAGAACGGCAATCATGGTGAAGCCGGGCGTTGCGCGCAGGACCCGCGCCCCGAACACAAGGTCGCGCCATGTATTCTCGAGCATCGTAAAGCTCCAGAGATCCCAGACCGACTCTTTGAGGCCCGTGCGGTTGCCGAATCTTCGCTCCGCCCGGGCAGCGGCCTCCGATGGAACAGTCTTTTCTTCTACCAGTGCACGAGCGCGCAACTCCGTATGTAAGCGCATCTCTTCATCGAGTTCTTCGAGACGTTTCTTTCGCCAAACGAGGAAGAGAAGCCGACGCCAAAGTACCGCGAGTTTCGTGGGCAGAACATAGGTATTCTATGTCATAGGGTTCGTGCTTGAACGTCGTCACAGACTTCGTAAATTTCTTTACTTTCCTGAATCCAATCACTTGCCCCCGATCCGAACCCCCACTCCGTTCACCCCCGCTGCTAACTTCCGCGCAGGTAAACACTATGTCTGCACCCGAAGAATCAGTTCAGAAACCCACCAAAACCCGCGCTGAAATCAACCGGGAAAACGCCCAAAAATCCACCGGCCCCAAGACGGAAGAAGGCAAAGCCAAAAGCTCCCAAAACCGCTTCAAACATGGCGTCTATTCCAAACAAGTTGTCGCTCCCGGCGAAGATCCAGCCGAACTCGACGAACTCCGTGCCAAACTACGCGACGAGCATCAACCCGCCAACACCACCGAAGAAATTCTCGTCGACGAACTCGCCCAGCACTACTGGCGCATGCGCCGCATCCGCTGCCAGGAAGTCGGGCCCTGGAGAAAAGGATTTGAAGGACCGCCCGACTACCCCAAAATCGAATTCTTCGCCCGCGCTTTAGCTTCCGCCGAACGCAGCTTCCACAAAACCCTTACCGCTCTCCTGAAACTTCAAAAGGATCGTGGCTTCGTTCCTCAAAAAACGGTGCCGGCCCAACCCGCCGCTACTGTCGCCGCCCCTGCCCCGGAAGACGCCATCAAGCAAGTTCTGGAATGCCTCTTCTCCCCGGATCAGCCAAACGGGAAGCAAAACTCTGGCTCCGTTCCTCAAATTCTCGCCAACCCAGACATCAAAGCTGCCCTCAAACGACTAGCCGCCGACCAAAACTAGGCCCGTAGGGTAGGCTTCAGCCTGCCTCTGGGGTTTCTACATTTCAGGCAGCGGCAGCGGCGACAAAGCGGGCGGCGAGTGGCTGAATCTGAAGATGGGCGACCAGTTCAGGGCGCTGGCTGGCTTCTTTCCGCAGGAGCGTAATGAGATCGAGACAGGAGGGACGCCTTGCGTTGCGTCGCCATTTGGGCAATTGGGCATAGGCTTTGCCGCGTTCGGCGCCGAAGACCTTGAGAGCCGCCAACAGTAACGCGCTGTAGGCTGCCACTGCCAGCGCGGGCTGCTTGGGAACAGCGGTTCGATTCCAGAGCTGAGCTTGCCCGATGCCCAAAGTGTCTTTCTCCTCGCGATGATTGACTTCAATCTGCCAACGGTCGCAGTAAATCTGCAGGAGTTGCTGAGCCGAACTGCTCAGGTCGGTGCAAAGCAGGAAAGCGGGTTGGCGGTAATACAGTTTGGAGGACTTGCGTTTGCGATACGGAGTCGGTGCGATGACGAATAACCGCAAAGGCCGTGTCCTGGAGCCGCTTTGCCACAGAACCTTCGAAACCTCTTTGTATCGGACCTTGCGCTGCTGGCCTCCATAAAAGAGCTTGGTGATTTTCCAGCCAATCTTTTCATCCTGACGAACCTGCTCGGGCGTGAACTTCTCCTCTGCATAAGTGCGTCGGCTTCCCGGTTCAGCGGCGAAGCAAAGCTTGGCGTCTTTGCGGGTGCGGGCAATCAGGATCACTCGCTGGGGAATGGCCGCTAAGACGGTACGGTTACAGAAGCTGCCGTCGCCGGCAATGGCCAGCGTTTTACGCTCTCCACCAGCGGCGTCGAAGGCGTTACGCAGTTCCGACAGGCTATCGACGAAACGCTGCGAGAGATTGAAGCGCTTGCGGTCCGCCTTGTATTGCTCCCAGGCTTCTTCGCCGGCACGTTTGCCGGGCTTCTTCACGGTAGAGACTTCTTCGAAGCGGATGGGAATAGCCCGCGCCGAAAACGATCCATTGCGATGCAATGGCAACAATAGCGACGCTTGCAGGAAGCGCAAGCCCAGCATGAGATTCGTGTGAAAGGGCGGAGACATGGGATCGCGATGCCAGGCGGCCTGTGGGATCGAACGGCCTGTCTTGCGCAATCGGGTGTCGTCGACGGCTACGCCGACCAGTTTCCCCGGACAGAAGGTGAGGCCCTCCTTGAGCAGAGGCAGGAACAGAGCTTGCGGGTCCCACTCAGCACGGGAGTGCAGAAAATATTCACCAGACCAGGATTTCTGTTCCCGTCCGCTGGTCCAGAGAATGCGCGACACGGTAGCGCGGCCCAACACCAGCAGTGAGCCGAGCGCCTGACGAGCGGCTCTGACAAACGTTCGGTTCTGGGCAAAAATCGATTGCCACGGACGAGTCATCTCCAGCCAGCATTGCAATAAAGTTGGGGTCTCGGGCTCCTTCATGATTTCCTCCATATAGATGAAAACTAAAAATGCTAAGAAATCCCTACTCCGCCGTCTCGGGCGAAGCAGCGTCTGGTTCAATTCACAGATCGCTTCCAGTTTGTCCTTCACGTCGTCATAGTTTCTCAGCCAGCGCTCCACTTGCTCTCTCTGCTCGGGCCGGATGCTGATCTGCTTGTTTCGGCCCCCGGGGTAGTTGATGGACAGAACCAAGGCCGGGTGTCCTTCGCCGCGAGCACAGGTCTGACATCCCTTCTTATGCCAGATAGTCCGCTCCAGCAAGGAACCGCGAATAATCTCGCCGGGTTCTCTAAGCGCCCTCACCAGGCTGTTCCGCTTGTGCAGCTTCTCCTTCGCTGTCATCTGTATAGATGAAATCACATTAAGCCACAACATTCAAGAGCCAAAATGTAGAAACTCCAGGGGTAGGCTTCAGCCTGCCTCTCTCGTTGCCTCGGTTAAATTACACTCGTCGTGCATACTTTACATATGAGGATTTTGGGTGCGGTGGTCGGATGTCTTTTCTTTGCAGGGGCTGTGCTCGCACAGGAAACAGCGGCGATCTCAGGTACCGTGATCGATCCGTCCGGCGGCCTAATAGTGAGTGTCGAGCTCAATCTCAAAAACCTTGACACTCAGGCAACTCGCGAGACAACCACCAACTCTTCGGGGTATTACACCTTCCTGCAGCTGACGCCTGGGTCTTACGAAATCACGGCGACTAAGGCTGGGTTCCAGAAGGAAGTGCAACGGGGAATCACGCTGGCGGTCAATCAGTCGACGTTCCTTCCGCTACATCTCACCATCGGTGGCACTAGCGAAACGGTAGTAGTGACGGAAGCTGCGCCGATAGCCACGCCGGCCATGGATCAGACGGCGGGTCTGGTGGATGGTGCGCAGATACGGGACTTGCCGCTCAACGGCCGGAGCTATGACCAGTTGCTCACGCTGAATCCGGGCGTGGCGAACTATTCGTACGAGAAGAACAACAACGTACCGGGAATTTCCAATTCAGCGGTGGGCAACATGTTTGCTGTCTCGGGGAGGCGGCCGCAGGAGAATCTATTCTTGATCGACGGCATCGAGTACACCGGTTCGGCGGAGATCAACATGACTCCGAGCGGCACCAGCGGAGAGTTGCTGGGGGTGGATGCGATCCGCGAATTCAACGTTCTGACGGATTACTATTCGGCCGAGTATGGGAAGCGACCGGGAGCTCAAGTGTTGATCGTGGACCGGGCCGGGAGCAACGAGTTTCACGGGTCGGGTTATGAATTTTTGCGGAACAGTTTTTTCGATGCGCGAAATTTCTTCGATCAGAAATCGGTTCCGCAGTTTCAACGCAACCAGTTTGGCGGATCGCTCGGCGGCGCGATCGTCAAGAATCACACCTTTGTGTTTGGCGACTACGAAGGCTTCCGGCAGAATCTGCGGCTGAGCGATGTAACACTGGTGCCCGATAATAAGGCGCGCGCCGGCATATTGCCCAGCGGGCAACAGATCAATTTGTCGCCGCGCGTCCAGGAGCTGTTGACACTGTGGCCGGTACAGAGCCCGAACTCTCCCATAGACAGCCAGGGTATCGCCGAAGCCTTCAGCACGCCCAAGCAGACGATCCGGGAAGATTTCGGAACAACCCGATTGGACCAGGTGTTCTCGCCGCGAGACACGCTGGCGGCCAGCTACACCGTCGACGACAGCGCGGATAATACGCCTACCGCTAACCCCCTGGCGCTCGATATAGAGAGCCTGCGGGAGCAAGTGGCAACGCTGCGGGAAACACATGTGTTTTCGCCACACCTGGTAAATACCGCCAGCGCCGGCTTCTCACGCGCAAGTTATTTCTATACGGGCCAACCCGCGGTAAACGTGCCGGGGTTTGTAGGTAACAGCCAGGTAGGAGCGCTCGTCATCGGCGGCAGCGCCACACCCAACACCGCCAGTTCCATCACCATGGCGGGCAGCAACAACGGGAGCCACCTGTTCGCCACACGCAACTTGTTTACCTATCAGGACCAGCTGTCGATCGTAAAGGGCATTCATCAGATCAGCGTGGGCGCCTGGTTTCAGCGAGTCCAATCGAATGACGAACTGGCACTGGGACAGTACGGGCAGGCCACGTTTTCAAATCTCGCCACGTTCTTAGAAGGAACAGTGACTACCTTCACCGCCGTTCCGTCACCCACGCCCCTCGGCTGGCGTTCGTGGGAGGGTGCCTGGTTTGCCGAAGATGAGATGCGCCTGGCGCGAGGATTTACCCTGACGCTCGGCTTCCGCCAGGAGTTTACAACCGGCTGGAACGAAGTCTCGGGGCGTGCTTCCAATTTTATTTTTGGCCCGAACAACGCGCTCGAGACACAACCGCGCGTCGGCCATGCAACCTTCACCAACAACAGAGCGAAGTTTCTCCCGCAACCCCGGCTCGGCTTTGCCTGGGATCCGGTCGGATCGAACAAGACCGTAGTGCGGGGCGGCTTCGGAATGTATAACGATCTGCAGGATGCGCTCAGCTACCGGCTCGATCAAAACGCGCCATTCAACACCAGCTACACACTGCCGAATTTACCGCTGTCGAGCCTCCCCATTATTCCGGGTCAGGTCCCGCTGACTTCGAAGATTGCCCCGGCCGGCGTGCAACAGGATCTGTTTACGCCAACCGTCATCTCATGGACGCTCAAAGTCCAGCAGCAACTGACGCCGGACACATCGTTCTCGGTGGGGTACGTCGGGTCACACGGCTATCACGAGACATTGAGCGCGGATTTAAACCAGCCGTTTGCGACCATTTGTCCCGCGGCCCCATGCCCGGCAGCATATCCCGCGGGCACCGTCTACAACCGGCCGAGCGCTCCACTCGCCAATCCGGCGCTAGGCAGCTCGTGGGCCTGGGTATCGCAGGGCACGAGCTCGTTCAACGCGATGGAAGTAGACCTGCGCCACCGCTTAAGCCAGGGTCTGGACTTTCGAACCAGCTATACCTGGTCGAAGTCACTCGATAACGGAGACACGCTGAACGCGAGTGCGGCGGCCAACGCGCCGGGTCTGGTGCAGGATACGGCGAATATTCGTAACGACTGGGGTCCGTCGACATTCGATGTGCGGCAGGTCGTGGCGGTCAGCGGGATTTATGAGCTGCCTTTCGGGCAGGGCAAGCGCTGGCTGCATGATGCGCATGGCATTACTCGGATTCTGGTGGATGGCTGGTCGCTGAACGCCATTGAAAGTTATAACACCGGCTTTCCATTCACGCCACAACTGAGTTTCAATCCGTCGAATAACGGGAACACCACCAACCCGGTACGCCCTTCGTTGAATCCGAGTTTCTCCGGACCCGTGATCACGGGTAATCCGAATGAGTTTTTTAATCCAAATGCATTCGTGGTTCCCGCCAACGGAACGTACGGCAATGTCGGACGCAATGCCTTCACCGGGCCCGGTTTGACGACGCTAGATGTATCCCTGATGAAGACAACGAAGCTGACTGAGCGGCTGGCGCTGCAACTGCGGGGCGAGGCTTTCAACATCCTCAATCATGCGAACTTCAATACGCCAAATCTGATCGTGTTTTCGTCGGCAACGGCCCCCCCTTCGGGCTCAGCCGGCGTCATTACAAGCACGTCGACCAGTTCCAGACAGCTGCAGGTCGCGGCCAAGTTGATCTGGTAAGCGAAAAGTTGACTTATAGCCGCTGGTGCACATTGCGATTGACAGAAGCGCCACTCAGCCCGCGCCCATGAAACGTTGGTAGAGGCTGAATGGCGTTCAGGTAGCTGAGTCTTACTGCTCGCCGTGAATGGCGATGTTTGAAGCTTCGGCGGCATCTCCGGTTGAAGTGGCCCAGACGGAATCGGCGCCCCACACGGAGCGTGCTCCCCAAACCGACCGGGTCGATGATGTGTCGGTGGTCGCTCCCCAAACCGATCGAGTACCCCAGATAGCCTGTGTGGCGCTAAGTGCGGATGCGCCCCATACTGCTTGTGCACCCCACACGGATCGGGTCGCCCATAAGCTGGAAGAATCAGCCGATAGGGTGACAGCGCCGGTAGTGCTGTCATAGACGGACGCAGGAGAAACAGCGGTCGCGCCGAGAGGCACGCTCGCGATGTTCTGCAAGGCCGCCTGCAGATCGAGGTATCCCGCGCCTACCGTGAAGATGTCGTAGTAGCTGACATACGAATAGCCGGAGACAGGATCCACAGCGGTGCTCGACGCCGGGAAGGTTTTATAGGCGGTCTTCATAATCAACGCTTTTACCTGATCTGGCGTGAGACCCGGCTTAGCCTGGAGCAAGTCGGCGACACCCGCGCTGACGACGGGTGTCGCCATGCTGGTGCCACTCAACGTAAAGTACGTCTTGGAGGTGCCGTGGCTGTTAGGATCCTGATAGTAGCTTAGAGGAACGGCATTACCGGGATTGCCGGTGACTAGAGTAGCATTCTGATTGGCCAAGAGCGAAACTACCTGGTTACCCGGCGCAACCACGTCCGGCTTGACAATGTGATCAATCTGAGTTGGACCTTTAGAACTGTAACTGGCTATAAGGTCATCCGTCCGGCTGTAAGTGCCCACGGTTTTCATCGCACCCACCGTGATGACATAGGGGTCGTTGCCGGGAGCTGTAATGGTGCCATACCCCTGGTTCCCGAACGAATTATCGCGTCCATCGTTGCCTGCGGCGACGACCACGACAATGCCTGCCTGCCAGGCCTGCTCCACTGCCTGGCAGAGCGGATCCAGCGTGTAGCTCTCATACACGGGCCGTCCCAGCGAAAGATTGATCACACGTATGTTGAACACATTTTTCAGGGCAATAGCCTGTTCAATCGCGGCGATCACCATGCTATCGGTGCCGTTACCGTTCTCATCCAGAGCCCGCAGATTGACCAGACTTACTCCGGGCGCAATCCCTTTCAGAAGGCGGGTGCATGTCTTACAGGCGGAGGCTTTGCCGCTGCTGGAGATGATGCCCGCAACGTGCTGGCCATGTCCGAATAAATCAGGCGCACTGTTGGTGTTTTGGAAGGTCTTGTCCGGCTTAATCTCACCGGTAAAGTCCTCGCTGTACACGACGTTGTTCCGCATGGTCAGATCGGGGCTGGCGTTCATCCCGCTGTCGATGACTGCGACCCCGATGCCTGTTCCGTCAAAGCTTTGACTCCAGACATAAGGCGCATTGACCGCGGCCGCCGAAAGGTCCAGCTTGGCTTTCACAGGCCGGTCTGGGGATATAAAGGCAACATCCGAATCGGCCGCAAGGCTACTCAGCGCCGAGGCCGGAACGGTATAGCTACCTGATTTGATGGAAGGGTGAATAGCGTTTAAGACGCCCCCGACGTCGAGGACTTTCTGGTGTTTGCTAGCGTCAGGCGGTGTCTTCCACTGAACGATGACCTTAACGTTGGAAAGGCCGTCTACGTTAGCGAGGTCTTTCGAGATTTTTTGGGCCTGGGCGGTTGGGGCACTCCAACTCATTCCTACGGCCAGGAGGAATGCGCCTAGATATCTTTTCATTTCTAACTCCGTTTTTCAAAAGCTTGGTAGACCGCCGCGTAACTAATAGCGATTGACCTACGCGTCTTATCGGCGTTGGGTATTGGAAGCTTTAGAAGTGAGTGCCCGTATCCCTTTAGCTTGGTACGGGTAAGACATCACTAGTGGAGTGTCGCGATGAAAACGTTACCACGCGATGCAACTCCGGTCGCTCCGCTCGCGGCTCTGAAGCAGCGTATTCTTCGGAGCCATGAGCCACGTCAGTGGCTCTCCAACCGGAAGCACGGAAACCATGAGCCACGTCAGTGGCTCTCCAACCGGAAGCACGGAAACCATGAGCCACGTCAGTGGCTCTCCAACCGGAAGCACGGAAACCATGAGCCACGTCAGTGGCTCTCCAACCGGAAGCACGGAAACCATGAGCGAAGCGATTGGAGTTCTTTACTTCAGTATCAAACGAAATGGTTGCGACACCCCACTAGGCCGCCAGTTCAGGTAGAGCGAGTTGCGACTGCGTGCGAACCCTAAACTCGGCGGTAAAGGAAAAGGTGCTGCCGACGCCTTCGCTACTTTCCACCTCGATTTCGCCATGCATGAGCTGAACGAGTTGGCGGCAGATAGAGAGGCCCAGGCCCGTTCCACCGAATTTGCGGGTAGACGAATTATCAGCTTGCGAGAAGGCTTCGAAGATGGAGGATTGTTTGTCTTTCGGAATGCCAATCCCGGTGTCCACGACAGAAAAGCGGAGCGTACAGAAATTAGGGTCTAGGCACACCGGCGAAATGCCCAGTGACAGACCGCCGGTGCTGGTGAATTTCAGGGAGTTCTCGATCAGGTTGAGCAACGTCTGGCGAAGGCGGCCGGGGTCGCCGATTAGTTCGCCCGGAACGTCCGAAGCTACTCTAACATCGAAAAATAGCCCCTTTTGGGCAGCACGCACGGAGATGAGCCGGCGCAACTGCTCGATCGTTTCCGAGAGACAGAAAGGAAGTAATTCAAGCTCGAGCTTATGGGCCTCAATCTTCGAGAAATCGAGGATGTCGTTGACGATACGCAAGAGGGCGCCGGTGGACTCCTGAATGATTTCGAGGTACTCGTTCTGTTCCTCATCAAGCTTTGTGGAGAGAGCAAGATCGGTCATGCCCATAATGCCGTTGATGGGTGTGCGAATCTCATGGCTCATGTTGGTGAGGAATTCAGATTTGGCACGGCTCGCTGCGTTCGCCTTGAGTTCGGCAGTTTTGCGGACCTCGATTTCGGTTTCGAGGATCGCATTGGCGATGGAGAGTTCCTGCGTTCGCTCCGTGACCCTGAGTTCGAGTTGATCACGAGACTGTCGAAGTTCTACGGTACGCTCGTCGACCAGAAGCAGTAGCTTCCGCTGGCTTTGACGAAGCTGACGGATGCGTACCCGCTGGACGGCGAATCCGAGACCGACCAGCGACAGGCACACGATGACGGCAAACCACGCGGTTTCGTAGAACGCCGGCTTCACCGAGACGAGCAGGCCGGAGCGGCTATCGACACAGGCATGGCGGGCACACGCACGGATGCGGAACCGGAAGTCGCCGGGAGGCAGATTCGTGTAGTAACCTGCGCGGCGGGAACCGGCGCTGACCCAGTCCCGATCGAAGCCCTCCAGTTGATAGAAGAAGCTAAGTTGTTCGGGGCTGGGAGCCCCAGGCGCAGTGAAACGGAACTCGACCTGCCTTTTGCCGGACGGAATGACGATGGGGCCCGGTTGGGAATAGGGCTTATCGTCTACCAGAACGGATTCCAGTATGGGCGTAAACGTGGCTGGGGGCGCCAGATTCTTGCCTGGATCAACCGAGACGACGCCTTTCAAGGTGGGAAACCAAAGGCGGCCATCGAGAGCACGCCAGCCGGCCGGTTGAAAGTCTCCATTGCATTCGCGGCTCTTCATACCGTCGGAGAGATTGAAGAACTGAGCCGGAATAGCCGGATGACTCGGGGATTCCAGATAGCGGGCAAGGTCGCCATGGCGAATGCGCTGAATGCCCCGGTTGGAACTGAGCCAGAGGTTTCCGAGATGGTCATCGAGGACAACGAAAATGGCGTCATCTATCAGGCCGGCGGATTTGGGCACATTGTGAAATGCATGGTTGGCAAACCGGCTGATTCCGTTGCTGGTGCTAAGCCAGAGAGAGCCGTCGTTTTCCGGCAGGAGGGAGTAGATGACGTTAGCGGGCAGTCCATCCTGGATTGTGAAACGGCGGATATCGCTTTCGCCGATCTGGAAGAGACCTCCGCCGTCGGTGCCGGCCCAGAGGTGATTACGCCCGTCGCGCGCGATGGCGGTCACAAAGTGATCGGACAACCCTTTAGCGGCATAGGTGGTCCAGCGGTGACCCTGGAGATGAGCGACGACGCCTCGGAAACCCATCCAGAGCGAGCCGTCAGTATCGGTGAAGGTGGCCATAACTGCGCCGCCCACCGGCAGGCCATCTTTTTGCGTGTAGGGGTGAAACTTGCGTCCCTCCAAACGGGCAGGCCCTTCGCGGGTGCCGACCCAAAGAGTACCGGAGCCATCCTCGGTAATGGAGAACACAAGATCATCGGGAAGCCCGTCTTTTTTTGTGAAGCGAGTAGCCACGCCGGAGTGCCAGCGGGTTAGTCCGCCGTCGGAACCGATCCACATAGCGCCGGAACGGTCTTGATAGACGGCGAGACTCACGTCGCTGACAAGACCCTGCTCGGCGGTAAGGGGCGTAAAGGCGCCCTGGCGAAAAGAAATCAAACCAGTTTCAGTAGTGCCGACCCAGACCGTGCCGCTTTTGTCTTGCAAAAGCGACCAAATGCCGCCCGCTTTATCGACATCCACAACTCTGCCTGCAACGAGACGTCTTAGACCGGACTGAAGTGTACCAACCCAGAGCGAATGGGACCGGTCTTCGAGAATGGCCGAGACAGTGTGCCCTTGAAGCTCGGGGATGTCCAGGAAGAAGCCAGGGCCGTCGGCGGCCCGGGAGAGCAATCCATCGCGGGTACCCACCCAGACCTTGTTTTCGTCGTCGATCCAGAGGGAGCGCACGTCGGAGCGACCTGGTCCGAGAGGAACGGGCAAGATACCGGCGCCGCTTTTAGGGACGCGTATCAGGCCTCGCTGGGTGCCGACCCAGACATCGCCGTGTTGATCAGACGCAATGGAGGAGACAGAGTTGGCCGGTAAGCCTTCGGCAATTCCGTAGTGCTTTAGTTTCCCCTCGAGCAGGCGGAAGAGGCCGCTGCCTTCGGTGCCGATCCAGAGCGCTCCATCCTTATCCTGATGAAGCGAGAGAATGGTTTCTCCGGCGAAGCGGCTTTTCCAGGGAGACGGTTCGAAGTGGCCATTGCGATAGCAGGTAAGGCCGCCCCCATGAGTCCCGATCCAGAGGGTCTGATCCCGATCGACCAGCATTGTTGAGATGTTGTTGCTGGCGAGCTGGGGCGCGTTGCTCTTATCAAAGACGAAGAATTGGAAACCGTCGAAGCGGGTGATTCCGGCCTCGGTGCCGAGCCACAAGTAACCATCGGCCGTTTGGGCAATAGAGCTGACGGAATTTTGAGGAAGCCCATCGTCCGTTTGCCAGACACGCCGGATGGATTGAGCGAGAGAACGCTCAGCAGCCGGTGTAGGAGAGGAGCGGGACCCGGCCTCGGCCGGTGACGCACCGAGGAACAAGGCCGCAAGCGCGCAAACTAATGCCAGGGATGCGAGCTTTCTATTCACGCGGAGCGCGTCCGACACTTATATTGGTCAAGTTACTGTCGCAAGATTCTCAATTTGGCTCACATTCCAACGATTTGGGTGCAGCAAGACGAGGAAGGGCTCAGAGAAGGTGAGGATTGATATGAATGCAAGATCGCTCGGCGCGGAGGTTCGGGGGTGAGTTGGTTTCGCCATTTCATCGTTGCGGGGATTCTGCTCTTGCTGCCGGCGAACAGTCCTGCGCAAGATATCAAAGTTACGCTGCTCGGAACGGGAACTCCGATCCCCCTTGTTGATCGATCCGGTCCGAGTACTTTGATCGAAGCGGGACCGGAGAAGTTGTTGATTGATTGTGGACGCGGTACTGCGACACGCTTATGGCAGCTGCATATTCCATTAGGCGCAGTCACTGCTACGTTTCTGACGCACCTTCACTCCGATCACGTTGTAGGACTTCCTGACCTATGGTTAACCGGTTGGCTTCCGCTTCCTTTCGGCCGCCGCGCCGGGCCTTTTCAAGTTTGGGGTCCGGCCGGAACCGTGGAGTTGATGAGGAACCTGGAGAAGGCTTTTCAGGCTGACATCCGGGTTCGGATCTCGGATGGAATTCCTCCGGCAGGAGTCGCAGTGCTGGCGACCGATGTCGGTCAAGGTCGCGTGTATGAGAAGAATGGCGTAAAGGTCACAGCGTTCCAGGTGGACCATGGAACGGCGAAACCGGCATTCGGTTATCGCGTTGATTATCGCGGCCACTCGGTGGTTCTCTCGGGCGACACCCGCTACAGTCAAAATCTAATCCGCTTTGCAAAAGGAGTGGACGTTCTGGTTCACGAAGTGGCCTGGGCACAGCCGGAACTGCTGAAGAAATCGGCAGCGGCACGAACGATCATCGGCCTCCACACGACGCCCGCCGAGGCCGGGACGGTGTTTCGGCTGGTGAGACCGAGGCTGGCAGTGTACTCGCACGTGTTGCTGGTGACTACCGATCCCCACTTCGCGGAACCAACCAGCGCAGACGTGCTGGCGCTGACGCGGAAGAGCTATACCGGTCCGCTGGAGATGGGAGAAGACCTGATGACCATCGATATCGGGGATAAGATCGCAGTGCATCGCTGGGGGCAGAAGCAGTAACTGGAGTCTAAGTACGATGTACTCATGAGTGTGAAGATCAGCCTGCGCTTCATGGAAATCAGAAGCACGATGAGGAATTCATGAAAGTTGCGAAACAGCAAATGCACGATCGGCTTGTCAGAGGTAACACCGAGTCTGAGGATGACTCGGAGCAACTTCGCAATCGAGAGACTTCGTCGAAGTGCTTTGGGGCTATCGCAGGTGGGAATGCGCACCGGGCGGAGAATGCACGCAACATTTTGCGGAAGCGCCTGCGAAAACAATGTGGCCGTTAATGCCCTGATCGATACGGGCGCGGTTCTAGCGGTGCTGAATTTGTAGGGGACGTCGCACCTGCCAATGAGTGACATTGACCACACAAATTGAATCGCGTATCATCACCTAATTCGGCATTATCGGCGAAAGGATCAAACGAATGAACAAACCAAGAATAAGCGGCAGAGCAGCTATCCTACCAGCACTTTGCATTATGCTGTGTTCGGCCGCACTGCTCGTGGTGGCGGCGAGCGAGGCGCAAGCACAATCGTCGACATTGACTCGTCACGTCCGTCAAGACGTGATAACTGGGCAAGCGCCGTTCTTGAACCGGTTGCCGAGAACTCAGTCATTGAATTTGAATCTGACTCTTCCGCTGCGAAATGAGCCAGAGCTGGATGACCTGCTGCAAGCGCTCTACGATCCACAAAGCCAGTTGTTCCACCAGTTTCTCAGCGTGCAGGAATTTACGGAGCGGTTTGGTCCGAGCGAACAGGATTACGCCGAAGTGATTCGTTTCGCGACGGAGAACGGGCTGACGGTGACGGGCACCTTTGCCAATCGGATGGTGGTGAATGTAACGGGGCCGGTGGCAAATATTGAAAAAGCTTTTCAGGTGACAATGGCCGCTTACCGGCATCCTACCGAAAACAGAACGTTCTTTTCGCCAGACCGCGAGCCGACGCCGAATCTGGCAGTTCCGCTGTGGCACATTTCGGGTCTGGACAATTTCTCGACACCGCATCCGATCAGCCTGCGAAGAGATTTGGAAGTGAGGGGTGACACGACCGGCTCGGGACCGAGCGGATACTTCCTCGGCAGCGACATGAGGGCGGCGTATTACGGCGGCACGTCTCTAACCGGAGCGGGTCAATCGGTCGGAATGCTGGAGTTTGCGGGTTACAACGTGGCTGATGTCGACTCGTACTTCGCCAGGGTTGGTCAAAGACTCACGGTGCCGGTGATCGGCGTTTCGACCGATGGATCGAGCTTGAGCTGCTCGGGGAGTTGCGATGATACCGAGCAGGTGCTGGACATCGAGTCGGCGATCTCGATGGCGCCGGGCATGAGCCAGGTACGCGTCTACGTGTCCGATACCAGCGACGTGAGTATCTTTAACAGAATGGCGACAGACAATCTCTCCAAGTCGTTGAGCTGCTCATGGGGCTGGAGTCCGGCCGATCCGGCGAGTGACGATCCGATCTTCAAGGAGTTCGCCGCGCAAGGGCAGACGCTATTTGCTGCGTCCGGAGACAGCGGGGCGTACAAGAGCAGGTCGCGTGACGTTTACCCGGCGGACGACGTGTATGTCACATCGGTAGGGGGCACGGACCTGACGACCAGCGCCGCGGGCGGCCCCTGGAGCGCGGAGAGTGCCTGGAACCACAGCGGCGGCGGAATTTCACCCAACAGGATTGCGATCCCCAGCTATCAGAAGACGGCCGGGGTGATCACCGCGGCCAACAAAGGATCGAAGACGTATCGAAATTCACCGGACGTGGCCGCCGAAGCGAACACGGACAATTACATCTGCTACAACGGCACCTGCGCCGGTGGTTGGGGAGGGACCAGTTTTGCGGCGCCTCGCTGGGCCGGTTACTTTGCGCTGGTCAATCAACAGGCTGTGGCGTATGGCCGGTCGACGATCGGGTTTTTCAATCCTACGCTTTATGGGATTGGGTTGGGGTCGGGCTATTCAACCGACTTTCATGACATCAACAGTGGGAGCAATGGGACCTATTCGACCACGAGGGGCTACGATCTGGTCACCGGCTGGGGCAGCCCGAAGGGTGTGGGGCTGATCAACGCTTTAGCGCCGTAGAGGATGATCTCGTTATGCGCGGGCGAAGGCGAGGAGTGGGCCGATATTGTGGTGGTCTGCGGCCTGCAGTGCTTTGATGTAGCGCGCGCGGGCCGCGCCCATGTCGCGCAGACTATCGCGGCCCCAAGAAAATCGCTCGCCACCAAGTTGCTGCATGATGAGGAAGTCCGCGGTGAGGCGCGCGTGCCTGCCATTGCCGTTCGGAAAGGGATGAATCAACGTTAGCCGATGATGGAAGCGCACGGCAATTTCGTCAGGCGGGTAGGTCTTGTACTCGATCCAGGCTTGCGCGTCGTTAAGGAGATTCCGCAGCTCCGTTGTGATGAGCCAGTAATCAATGCCCAGATTGCGCTGGGTTGTCCGAAACTTTCCGGCCCAGCGCCACACATCGCCAAGCATCTGCCGGTGCAGGTCCTTGATGAATTTTTCGGTCAGCAGGTCCCGTTTGCGGCGGTTTAGCGCCCAGTTCTGCGCGCGCACGATGTTGGCCTGCTCGGCTGTGTTCAGTTCGCTTCGGTAAGCAATGTGGGCTGGGATGAGACCCAACGTTTCTTCATAAGTGAGCGGCGTCGCCGCGCCATCCGGCTGTGAGAAGACGTCATTCACGAACGTCCCAAAGGCGGCTCGGGCTCATGGTGCGAACCATTTCGTCGAGCTGCGCTTCGGATATCTTTGCGCTTACCCCTTGATCTTCCAGCCTCATCGAGTGCTCGATCGGGGAAAGACGGCGTAGCGCGAGCACACGCGCACGGTCGCGGACCATGGCTTCGAGTGGCTTGTTGGGAATAAGCGCGTATACAAGCGTGCAGTTTAGAGCTTCCGCTACGCGCCGCAACGTGGCTAGTTCGATTGTTCCCTTCGTCTCTGATTGTTCCAGAGCGACGACGGAGGGTTGCTTAATTCCGAGGCGGTCCGCGAGTTGGGCGGCAGACATTCCAAGACTTTGGCGTATGGCTCGAATCCAGCCGCGTACTGGCGATGTGAACCGCTCCACCGGCCCTAGAACGAACAGCCGTTCATCCAATCGAAGGCGGGAGTGCATGGCGCGGTTGGCTTTTACCATAGGCTAAAACCTATGATATCAAGCCTTCTTCATAGATTATAGCCTATGAACGCGACCAAATAAATAGGTTGTAGGCTATTAAAGGTAAGAAAAACCTAAACAGAATTAGTTCGCATCTGCTCGGCTAGATACTCCGAAGCTCGCATGGAAAGCGAAAGAATGGTCATGGTTGGATTTTGCCAGCCGGCAGTTACGAAGCTGGCGCCATCGACGACAAACAGGTTCTTCACGTCGTGGCTTTGCGACCACTTATTTAGCACGCTCTTCTTCGGGTCGTTGCCCATGCGGCAGGTGCCGACCTCGTGGATGCTGTAGCCGGGTGGGTTGACGCGATCGGTTTTACAAATCACTTCCCAGCCGGCTTCGTGGAACCATTCGTCGAGCGTGTCCGCTGCATCTTTGGTGAGCTTGCGCTCGTTGTCGGAGTCGCGCGCTTCGATGTGGAGAACAGGGATGCCCCAGCGATCTTTTACATTGGGATCGATGCGGACGTGGTTTTCGTAGCGGGCAACGCGTTCGCCGAAGATGCCGCCGGAGACGCAGGAGTTGGCGTAGGTATCGAGCTTAGCCTGCAGTTCAGCGCCGTACAGCGGAAAGAAATTGGGACTGGCGCTCCCGCCGCTGCTGAGCCCGACGCAGTAACCCTTGATGAAGTTGCTGCGCTTATCTTTGTGAAGATTGCGGAAGCGTGGAATGAAGGCGCTGCCACCCATGAGGCCGGGCGCGGCTTTTCCCTCACGGGCTTCGGGGATAGAGGCGACGACACTTACGCCGTACATCTGGTCGACGAGGTAATGGCCCATCACGCCGCTCGAGTTGGCAAGTTTGGAGTTGAGGAGCAGCCGGGTACTTTCGAGAGTGCCTGCGGCGAGGACAACAACACGTGCGGTGACATGCATTTCACGGCCGGAGTGACGGTCGACAAAGTGAGCACCATTGGCCAGGCCGGAGTTTTTGTCGACACTGATTTCGCGCACGATGGCGTTTTGAACGATGTCGAGCTTGCCGGTATTAAGCGCGTCAGGAAGCAGCAGATTGATGGAACTGGCAAGGCCGTCTTTACCCAGCGCCGAGCGCCATTTCGAGACCTGCACGCCGCGCTTGTTGGCGATCTCGGTAACGCGTTTGATGCTTTCGGTATCGGGAGGAAAATGCGACTCAACGAAATCGCCGTCGGGGAATTGCGGCCAGCCTTCTTTGCGGCCGGAGACGCGAAAGATCTGTTCGACGCGTGAATAATAGGGGGCGAGATCGGCCAGGCTGATAGGCCAGTTTTCGCCGGTGCCGTCGATGTCGGCGGCTTTGAATTCGTAGTCGCTCAAACGAAAAGATTGACGGGCCCAGAAGAGGGATCGGCCACCCAGCAGACGCACACGCACCCAGTTATAGGGAGCGTCGGTAGGCGTGGTGTACGGGACTTCTTTTTCGTCGACCCACTGATTGGCGTTGAACTCGTTGGCCTGGAAGACGTGTGGCAGGCGGCCGGGCTTATCGAAGCCGCGGTATGGGAGTTCGTAGGCGTGCTTGATGGTGCGGTCTTTTTCGTAGTCGGCTTCCGGACCGGCGTTTAGCATGAGGCAGGAGATGCCTTTTTGCGTGAGGATATTGGCGGCCATGCCGCCGGAGTGGCCGGAGCCAACGATGAGGACGTCGTAAGTTTTGATGGGCATGGCGATGATTTATTAACTGCCGCTGATGGGATCGATGGGCGCCCAATAGTAGCCGCTGCCCCGGAAGCCGCGACTGAAGTGATGGCCGGATTTGGCGGCTGCCTCGGCCCATTCGCGCGAATTTGTGGTGGCGGTGCGGAGGTCTTCGTGGACCTGCGCGATGAAGTTCTGGAGCGGATCGGTGGGGAGATCTTCGGGCCAAGGCCGGGAGACTAGTAGCGGGCGTAGAACGGCATCGGCTTGCGTGGCATCGGTTTCGGCGAAGGGTTTGCCGCATTTACTTTTGGCCTGCAGATCGAGATGATCGAGGCCGGATTGGTAGAGTTTCTGACGATCGCCGGGCGAGACGCTGATGAGGAAGTCGAGAAACTCGGGGGCTTGGGCTTCGAGCGCGCCGGGGTTGCCTTTGAGAGGCGGCATGAGAACTGCGCCGAGTTTTTGGAGAGTGGAGAACTGTACGGCGGTGAAAAAATGGGGCGCAGCCTGGGCGGTGAGGTCGACTTCGGTGACCTGCAGCGTGGGGACTTCCGGAGGCTGGCGGGGATTCTGATTGGCAGGCGTGTTGGCTTGCGGAGCAGGCTGCTGCTGGGGCGCGGTTTTGGGCGGCGTGGCAGGCGCGGCGGTCTGCTGGGCAGCGGCAGCGGCCGCGGGGACGGCTGGCGTGATTAAAAGGGACTGAACGAAGCTACGGCGTTTCATAGTCTAGGGTTCGAGAGCATTATTTCATAATGGGGGAGACGTGAAGAAAGGCAGCTTCTTACTTTTGGTTGCGATGGGAATGGCCGCGGCGGCGCAATTACCGGACGGAGCCGGCAAGGCCACCATGCAGAAGGTCTGCAGCGGATGTCACGCGCCGGAAATTGTAATGGGGCGGCACGAGACGAAAGAGGGTTGGGAACAGATCGTCAGCAGCATGGTGGACAAAGGCGCAAACGGCACGGACGACGAATTTAACACGATTATCGACTACCTGGCGGCGAACTTTCCGAAGTCGAAAAATGAGGCGAAACCGAGTACGGGTACAAGCGGGGAGAACGCGAAATAATTTATGACGAACGTTTGGAAGCGGCGAGCGGGGCTGGTGGCGATGGCGGCTATGGGTGCAACGGCGCTCTGGGCGGCAGGCAGCGGAGCAGATACCGCGAACTCGAAAGATGTGGTGACCGGGCAAGCCGCATTTCATGGCTTCGACGGACAGACACCGGGCTTGATGCGCAAAATAACGGTGGCGGACCTGCCGCAGCCGTATGCGACGAAGGGCGTGGGAAATTCTCCGAAAGTGGTGCCGAGGCCGGCGGACGCGTGGCCGAAAGCGCCACAGGAATTCAAGGTCGAGTTATATAAAGACCAGCTGACCGGTCCGCGCGAAATTCGGACTGCGCCGAATGGCGATATGTTCGTGTCGGAGACGGATGCGGGCACGCTTGAAATTTATCGTGGCATCACGAAAGACGGAAAGCCGGAACAGACCTCGACGTTTGCCACGGGGCTGAAGAATAATTTTGGCATTGCTTTTTATCCACCGGGCAAGAATCCGAAGTATGTTTACGTTGGCAACACGGATTCGGTGGTGCGGTTTCCGTATCACAACGGAGATTTGAAGGCGACCGGGCCCTCGGAGGTGATCATTCCCAAATTGCCGACGGGCGGGCATTCCACGCGCGATTTGTTGTTCTCGCCGGACGGCACGAAGATGTATGTTTCGGTGGGATCGGGCTCGAACGTGAACGATCCGGATACGCATCCGGATGAAATTCGACGGGCCAATATTCTGGAGTACAAGCCGGACGGCACATTCGTGAAGATCTATGCCGGGGGCATTCGCAACCCGGTAGGAATCGCGATGAATCCGCTGACGAAAGAAATATGGTGTTCGGTCAATGAGCGGGACATGCTGGGTGACAATCTGGTGCCGGACTACATCACGTCGGTGAAAGAGGGCGGATTTTACGGCTGGCCCTGGTATTACATGGGAGATCATCAGGATCCGCGTCTAGCAGGAAAGCATCCGGAACTAGCGAAGAAGGTGATTGTGCCGGACGTGCTGCTGCAACCGCATAACGCTTCGCTCGAGATGACTTTTTACGAGGGCAAGCAGTTTCCGAAGGAGTATGACGGCGACGTGTTTGCCGGCGAGCACGGTTCGTGGAATAAGGCGCAGCGCGCCGGGTATGAAGTGATACGTGTGCCGTTGAAGAATGGTCATGCGACGGGTGAATACGAAGATTTCATCACCGGATTTGTGACGCCGGACGGCAAAGTTTGGGGCAGGCCGGTGGGCGTGGCGGTAGCGCCGGACGGATCACTGATGGTGACGGATGACGGGTCGAATTCAATCTGGCGGGTGACGTATACAGGCGGCAGCCAGTCCGCAAGTAATGCCCACTGACAGGATCAGGGGACGATGGAAAGAGGAGGCGCTCCAGCGGGGCGCCTTCTTTGTTTTATTTGGCTTGCTAAGTGCCTTTACGCTGACGACCTGGGATGGGGGCGAGATCGCATGGCGGATCGTTTCGGGTCTGATGCTGACTTTTGCGGCGATTTTTTTCGGCTCGCAGACAAAGCTGGAACTGCCGTGGTCGGTGCCGGGTATTTGTCTTCTGATGATGACGCTGTTTGGCGTGGTGCAGACGTTATTTTTTCCGCAGAAAATTCTCTCCTATGGATGGAGCAGCGTCCTGTTCTGGCTAACGGCGGCGATGATCACGCTGGTGTCGACGCGGCTGTTCGGCGCAGGGAGATGGGCGAGCCGGTTCCGGCGGCTGTTCGTGATTTTCGGAACAGCGGTTTGTCTGTTGGATCTACTGCAACAGGCCTCGCAGACGAACAAATATTTCTGGCTAATACCGAGTCATTACCAGCTGATTTCCGGGCCGTTCGCTTACTGGAATAATTTTGCTCAGTTCGTAGAGTTGCTGCTGCCGGTGACGTTGTGGAAAGGTCTGGCGGCGCACCGGCCGCGGGTGCCTTACCTGCTGGCGGCGGCGTTGCAGATCGGGGCGGTGGTAGCGTCCGGTTCCAGAGCCGGCACGGTGCTGGTGGTGATCGAGCTGTTGGCGGTGATTGGGCTGGCGTATGCGCGGAATCGCAATAAGCTGTTGCTGGCGGGGGCGGGGCTGGCGATTGCGCTCAGTCTGATTTTTATTTATGCGGCGGGGTTTCAGACGCTGATTGCGAAGCTGCAACAGAACGACCAGCTAACGGTGCGCCGCAACATCGACCACTCATCAGTCGCGATGATTCGAGAGCATCCGTGGACAGGTTGGGGGCTTGGGACCTACGTGCCGGTGTATCGCATGTTTGCGCGCTACGACGATGGGACGTATGTGAACCGCGCGCATAACGACTGGCTGGAGTGGGCGTCGGAAGGCGGCGTATTTTTTGCGGGGGCGATGGGTGTGGTGCTGTTCTGGAGCATGCGCCCGGCGATCCGATCTGGCTGGGGCGTGGGCTTGATCGCGATTTGCCTCCATGCGCTGGTGGATTATCCGTTTGCGCGATTTGGGGTGTGCGGCTGGTACTTCTGTTTGCTGGGTATGCTGGTGGCGGCACGGCGGCATCAGCGCAGGCGGCACTTGAGCCGGGTGAGCACGGCCGATGCACCGTTTGGTTTGCGAGCGGCTTCCGGACGGGTTTGAAGAGCGCGGATGAAGCTGTTGGCGTGGTTGGTTTTACTGGCGTTTGTGGCCTGCGGCGAGGCGGCGCCAGGGCGCTTTAATGAAGTACGCGAAGTGGGCGGCGCCGCGTTGGGTCCGGTGAATACGCAGAGGACGATCCGGGTGATGACCTGGAATATCGATCATGGCGACGATCCCGGAAAGATTGCGGCGGGCATGCAGGATGCCGCCGATTTATATCTGTTGCAGGAAGTTGACTGGAACACGGCGCGAGCGGGAGAGAAGGACGTTGTCGCTGACCTGGCGAAGCGACTGCAATTGCGAGGATCGTTTGGAATCGAGTTCGAGGAGTTGAGCCAGGAGCGGGGAAAACCGGCGTATATCGGTCAGGCGAACCTGACGAATCTGGCCGTGCGCGAGTCGCGGGTGTTGCGGTTCGAGAGGCAGTCGGGATTCTGGAAACCGCATGGCTGGATACCCTCGTCGATGCCCATGATGCAACGGCGGCTGGGCAATCGCATAGCGCTGGTCACGGAACTCACTTTTGCGGGGAAGCTGCTGGTGGTGTACAACGCGCACTTAGAGAGCCGGAGCGCAGGCCCGATTCAGGAAGGGCAATTAGACGAGATGCTGGCGGATAGTGAGCGTTATCCGGCGGGGACGGCAATTATCCTGGGCGGTGATCTGAACACTAAATATCTGCCATCGATTTTTCTGCACAAGCTGGAGAAAGCGGGCTACCATAGTGCGCTAGGTGAGCGAATCGAGCGGACTCATAAGATCGCAATGGCGCTGGACTGGATTTTCGTGAAGGGTCCGGTTCGCGTGGAGGACGGTGCGGTGCGGCGCGATGTTGGCGGTTCGGATCATTACCCGGTGTGCGTGCGATTGAGAGCAGACGACTGAGTGGATGAGGGTCTCGATGCAGTCACTGGTTCTATGCCATGCAGCGGCCGATGTGGGCGTGGCAGACGAGTTAACGCGTTTTCTCGAAGTGAACTGCACGTTTCCGGTGATACAGAATCCGGTGATTTTCGATGCGGCAGAAGAACTGGTAGAGGCGGTGGAGCGATCGCTCTCGGCAGATCTCGTGGTGACGCTGCTATCGCCGGAGTCGGTGCCGAAAGGCTTGCGGCGCGAGGCATGGGAGCCAGTGTTTGTCGAGCAGGCGCGCGAGTTGGGATCGAAGCTGGGCTGGCTGCTGGTGGGGGCGTGCCGCTTTCCGGAAGTGTTGCGCCGCGGCGCATTTTTCGATGCCTCCAATGCGCGAATAGCAGGGTTTCGAAAGGCGAAGCGCTGGCTGCTGTCGGAAGGCAATGCCATAGCGGATAGCGCGGCGGTTTGTCTGCCGGGGCCGATGCCGGCGGCCGGCGAAGAGAGCTTGGATCGGCTGGACCACGAATTGGCGGACCGGCCGGGAGTTTTAGAGGAAGTGCCGCGCGAGGCGGCACTGGCGTTTGCGCATACGCGGCAGGAAGATTTTGAAGGCGTATTTTGGGTAGACTGCGACTATCGGAGCCGTGCCGGAATTGTGGGCGCAACGGCCCAGATGCTCGGTTTGAAGCTGCGGGGACGCGCAGAGGCTAATAACGCGGCTTTGGGGGAGCGGTGCGGAGAGCGTCGCTGCCTGTTTGTCTTCGACGGTGTGACCAAAGCGGATCGAGAGTTGTTGGCATTTTCGCGAAGAGCGTCGGTGATCTTCACGAAAGATGAAGCGAGACGACCGCTGCGGAGTTTGCCAGAGATTGAGACAGCATTCTCTTCGGGTCGTAGCTGCGAGTGTTTGGCCGTATTCGGGGATGCCCACGCCATCTGAAAGCGCTGAGCCTGGATGGGAACGAAGAAGCGTGGCGGGCGATCGACGGGCTGGGGTCGCGCCTGTTCGGCTGGTTGCGGGATAACGGACGGCTGGCGGAAGCAGATGAAGTGCTCGGAATTCTGATCGAAAGTTCCTGGGCGACAGGAGATTCGGCAGCTTTACGCAGGTGGACGCGGGAAAGAAGCTGGATTCGGGAAGAGTGGGGCGAAACGGTTTCGGCGGTGCGACTGGGTGCGGACGCAGAGCCGGAGCAGCTGGGGTTAGGATTTTAGGGATAGAGAGTGCGGACGATAACGCTCGCGCTACTCGGCTTGTGACAAATAGGAGTTCTGCAATGCTACGAGATCTGCGTTTTAGTGTTCGGAGCCTGCTTAGACAGCCCGCATTCACCTTAATTGCCGTGCTGACCTTAGCACTCGGAATCGGCTCCACCTCCGCCATCTTCAGCCTGATCCAAGGCATTCTTCTCACACCGCCGCCGTACAGCCATCCGCAACGGGTCGTTTTGATTTCGCCCACCCGAGCCGACGGCAAGCAAGTTGGCGATTCGCGCGGGTGGCCCGCCGAACAGTGGCTGGATTGGCAGCGCCACTCGAAGTCTTTTAAGACCATAGCCGCCTATGACTGGTCGTTCAATTTCCTTGTGCTGCGCGACGGCAGCGAATCAATGCAAGGCATGCAAGTCAGCGGTGACTACTTCCATCTCTTAGGGTTGAAGCCTCTGATGGGCCGCACTTTTGCCGATTCCGAAACTGCCTTCCCTCCCAGACCGGTCATTGTTCTGGGCTACAACCTCTGGCAGCAGAAGTTCGGTGGCGATCCCGCCATCATCGGCAAGACGGTAAGAATAAGTCGCCATGATACGCCACCGCAAGTCATCGGCGTCATGCCGCCCGGCATTCGCTTCCTGCCATCTCCTACAACCGCTCAAGAGCCTAACTATAATCCGAATGCGCCTGTCGACTTCTGGATTCCGGGTGCGCCCGATCCGAAGCACCTGAAAGACGCTGGCTGGAATGTGGCCGCTCGCTTAAGGGACGGCGTCACGCCAACTCAGGCGCAGGGCGAACTCGCCGTGATGAGTTATCGGGAAGCTCAACAGGAGCGCGATTATGCCGGTATTGTTCCCCGCGTCGAACCGCTCTCAACCGAGTTGAATCGCGACGGCGGCCGAATTTTGTGGCCGCTCCTCGGGGCCGCCGCTCTTGTGCTTCTCATCGCCTGTGGCAACACCGGTTCGCTGATGCTGGTGCGCGGCATTCAGCGCCAGCGGGAGTATTCCGTTCGAAACGCACTCGGGATCGGCCGGTTAGCTCTGATCTGGCAGGCCTCTTTAGAGAACCTGATAATAGCTCTGGGTGGAGCTGCGCTAGGCATAGGCCTCGCCTTTGGCCTGACGAATATATTGAAAGTCATTGGCGGTCATGCAATACCTCGTCTCGATGCAGTCTCCGCCGCGTGGCCCATTCTGTTTTGCAGTCTCGCCGCAGCGTTCTTGTCGGCGGCCTTGGCCGGCTTAGTTCCCGTCTTCAGAGCCTCTCGAGTGGACGCGGCTGAAGTACTCAAGAGCGCCGGCCCCAAGAGCAGCACCGGCAAAGCCGAACGAAGATTCCTGCGCGGTGTCGCCGTCGCTCAAACAGCGCTGACGCTCGCCTTACTGGTTGGGGCCGGCCTGCTGGTCAAGACTATGAAAAACCTCTCGGGGGTCAATGCCGGCTACGACATCTCACACATTCTCACCATGAGTGTCACGGCTGTTCAGGGCAATTGGGATGACTTCCACCACCGCGCCCTGGATCGCGTCTCAGCCCTTCCAGGAGTGCAATACGCTGCGTTTGCCTGGGGGGTTCCGCTGACCGGAAACAACTGGCCCGATAACGTGGAGATCGAAGGTCAACCGCTGGTCAGCAAGCAGAGCGATCGCCTCTCCCTGCCTTTACGTTCGGTAACACAGGATTACTTCAAATTAGTGGGCATGGCACTTATCGATGGACGCGCCTTTCGTCTGACAGACACCAAAAATAATCCGCAGGTCGCCATTGTCAATCGTGCTCTTGCCGAGCGCTATTTCCCTCATCAGAACGCCATCGGTAAAAAGCTCTGGCTGTCGGGCCGCGACCAGCCGCCCAACCTAATAGCCGGAATCGTCGAGAATGGCCGGACTGATGATTTGACCCAACAGCCTCAGCCCGAAATTTACCTCTCGTTCTGGCAAGCCGGACCGTTTTCAAAACACCTGGTCATCAGAACCTCCGCTGAGCCCGAAACCATCGCGTCTGCCGTGCAGCGTGAATTGCGCGCCATTGAACCTACCGTTGCCGTCGAACATGTCAAGACGATGCAGGCGATTCGCAATGAATCCGTTGCTTCACGCACCTTTGCAACTCAGCTACTCACCGGGTTCTCGCTCATGGGCAGTGTCTTGACGCTCATCGGCATCTATGGCGTGCTTTCTCTCTCCGTCGCATCACGTCGCCGCGAGATCGCTATCCGCGCAGCCGTCGGCGCGGAACGCCGCGACATTCGAAACCTGATCTTCGCCGAGGGCTTCCGGCTCATTGGAGGCGGCATCATCTTGGGAATAGCTGCGGCCTTCGTTCTCGCTCACGTGCTTAGAGCTTTCCTCTTTCGCGTGGAACCGAACGACCCCGCCACTATCGCTCTCTCCAGCGCGTCCTTCGCGGCTGTGGCATTGCTCGCGTGCTGGGTACCAAGCCGCCGGGCGGCCCGCGTAGAACCTGCCGAGGCGCTCCGCTACGAATGAGCCATAGCCCTTTCGTAAAAAAGTTCGACTCACTTTGGTCTCGCAACCTCGCCGCAAACCGAGCGCACTCGCAACAATTTGGCCGGAATGACGCTAGTACTGGTGGGTTTTTGCTGAATCGGAGTACCTAATCTTTTGCTATTACCTTGTCCGGACGGTTATACTTCTTTGGGGTTCCGGACGAGCTCGCGACCGGATCGTCGAAGTGCGGGTACTCTGCTCATCGACAAATCCGGTTGCAATAAACAGGTTCGTGTAGCAGTTGAAAACCGGGGCTTTTCAAAAGGGAGCTTTTCATCAGAATGAGAAACAGACTCGTAGTCTCAGCGACACTACTCTTGGCGGGGTCGCTCGCCGGGCAGGCAAACGCCAGCACATTTAACTTCAGCTTCACAGGCACAGGGGTAAGTGGCAACGTCGCATTGACTTACGGCGCGGCCACGGACGCCAAGTATCCCCAGGCCTTTGAGGTCACCGGAATTAACGGTACGTTCTCTGACTCGAATAATGGCCTCGGCATCGTGAACGCGCCGATCGGTGCGCTTGTGCCGGTCAATTACGCCACGCCGGAACCCACCAACTTGCTGGCGCCGCACGATTTCAGCCGGTTCGCGGTCGCGACCGGTCTGCCCGCTATGAGCCACGGCTTCATAACCTATGACAACCTCGTTTATCCGGGCGGCTCGCCGCAAAGCGGTTCCGACTATCCATTTCACGGCGGATTTCTGGATGTGTATGGAGTGCTCTTCAACATTGGAGGCGGCCGAGTGGTCGACGTGTGGAGCAACGGTGATCTCAGCGGGACCGGCGCCGGGCCCATCGATTACGGCATCGTAGTCGCTACCCAAAATACGGCTTTGGATTACGTCAGTGGTGGCGTCTCGGCAAGTCCAGAACCCAGTGCGCTGGCCCTGCTCGGCGGCGGATTGCTAGCAATGCTGGTGTGGCGGCGGCGTGCTTCCCGTCAGAGGTCGCTTTGACTAGTTACGCAGCGCGATAGCGCTGGCCCAATCGGCGGGTAACGAGCCTTCCGGCAACAACTGGCCTTTTTCCAAATGCCGGACGGTTTTTGCGAACTTCGCGGCGTGAGGGTCGTGGGTGACCATAATGATGGTCTTGCCGAAATCGCGGTTAAGACGAGTGAGCATGGTCAACACATCTTCCGCTGCGGCCGCGTCTAGGTTGCCGGTGGGTTCGTCGGCCAGAATTAAGTCGGGGTCGGTGACGATGGCGCGCGCAATGGCCACGCGTTGTTCCTGGCCGCCCGACAACTGCTTCGGCAGGTGACGGAGGCGGTCTCCGAGGCCGACCAGCTTCAGTGCGGTCTCGGCGTGCTCGTTGCGTTCTTTCTTGTTTAGACGAGTCAGCTTCAGCGGCAGTTCGACGTTCTCAAGCGCGGTCAGTACAGGAATGAGATTGAACGATTGAAAGATGAAACCGATATGTTCGTTGCGCCAGTGCGCGATCTGCTTGTCGTTCAACTGGCGTAGATTGGCGCCCAGCACTTCGATCTGCCCGTCGGATGGTTTGTCCATGGCGGCGATCAGGTGCAGCAGCGTGGATTTGCCGGAACCCGATGGACCCATCAGCGCCACGAAATCGCCGCGCACGATCTCGATGTTCGCCGAGTCGAGCGCCATCACGTGAAACTCTTCGCGAACGTACTCTTTGCTTAGCGCGGTTGTTCTAACAACGGTCTCGCTCATCTCTGCAATCTCCCCTTACTTCACTGCCACTTTCTGTCCATCTTTCAAATCCGCCGGCGGATTCACGATCAAGTCTTCGCCGCCAGTCAGGCCGCTCTCGACCACGATGCCTTTGGAAGAAGTGCCGCCGATTTTTATGACGCGCTGACGGGCGTGTTCTTTGAGCACGACAAAGACGGTGCCATTGTGTACCGCGCCTGGCGGAATCAGGATCACAGGCTTCGCAGCTTCGGTGGGCTGGCTCTGCGCGTCGTTATAGAAGACGACGGTCGAATTCATATCGGGCCGCAGATAGCCGTCCGGGTTTTCCACTTTCACTTTCACCTGCACGGTTGCTTTTGCGCGATCGGCTTCGGGTGATACCTGCTCGACGAAGCCTTTGTATTTGCGATCGGGATAGGCATCGGTCGTAATGGTGCCGGTCTGGCGTGGTCCCAGCTTCGGAAAGTCGTTCTGGCTGATATCGAGCTCGACCTGCAAATCGTTCAGATCGGCCATGGTGACGATATAACCCTTGGCGCCCTTATCGCCCACGAAGCCGGTTGTGATGAACTCCCCCTTTTCGACGTTGCGATCGAGAATCGTTCCGGTGATGGGGGCGCGAATAATAGTGTTGTCGAGTTGGTTCTGGACGTAATCGAGCGCGCCCTTGGCTTGCGTAATTTGCGCACGCATCTGTTCGATCTCTTCTTTGCGCGGCCCGAGAACGGATAAGTCGAGCGTCCGCTGCAGACTGTCTACCTTCGCGACGTAGCCGTCGTACTTGCCTTGTGCATCATCGAGCGCCTGTTTCGAGAGAACCCCTTCTTTGACGAGACCTTGCGTGCGATCGAGCGAAACTTTCGCATTGAGCAGATCGGCTTTACTCTGACCAACGTCGGCACGGGCCTTCGACACTTCCTCGGGACGCGAACCATTTAGGTCCTCCTGCAGCTTGGCTTGCAAATTCGCGAGTTGACCCTGCTGCTGGAGGACTTGGGCGCGATACTCATCGTCTTCCAGTCGCACGAGGATTTGGCCGGCTTTTACATGGTCGCCCTTATCGACGCCGATCCAGGCCACGCGGCCATTCACCTTGGAAGCAACTTCAATTTTGTGAGCCGCGATGATGTACCCGGTGGCGGTAAGAATGGTTTGCTCCCCGGCGGCGGAAGCAGTGCTCGGCGCCTGCACTTGCACCACTTGTACCGGCGTGGCGGCGTTCAGCTTTGTCCAGGCGAGCACCGCGCCGATGGCGGCGAGCGCGACCACTATCGAAATGACAATCAGCTTACTGACCGGTCTTTCAGCGGAACGCTTATGCGAACGGTCAATCCGCAGATTCTTGAGTTCGGTTTCCATGGGCTAGATCAAAGTACGTAACTACACCTCGCGAAGTGCCGTCAAAATTTCCTTGTTGGCTGCCTGACGCGCCGGCAGCAGGCCGCCAATCGCTCCGAGAAGCAGCGAGAAGATCAGGCCAATGGCCATGATGTCGGGCCCGATGCGAATATTGAAACTGGTCTCGCTGAAGGTGACAAAATTGCCGAGGCTGGTGGTGACGGTATTCAGCGGCAGCACAATCAGGCAGGCAATCAGGCCGCCCAGCAGGGACAAGAGCAATGACTCGAGAAAGAAGCTGAGGAGAATGCTGCCCTTGCTGAAACCGAGAATGCGCAAAGTGCCGACTTCGGTGGAGCGCCGGGCGACGGCCGCATACATCGTGTTCATGGACGCGAAACAGCTGCCCACCGCCATGATGACGCAGACGAAGATGCCCAGGAATTGAATGGGTTTAGCCGAGACGGTCTGGGCATCGTAGTATTCTTTTTCGCTCAAGACCGTCACGTTCAAGCGGCGATCGTTTTCGAGAGTGTTCTTGAGCGCGGCGGCAGCGACTTCGTCATTGGCCTGTAGCAGGGCGGAACTATAAGTGTCGGAGCGATTGAAATCGGAGGCCACCTGGTTGCCGTCGCCAAAGATTTCGCTGTTGACGGAGCTGTCGCCGGCATCCATCACGCCGACGATGGTCCACAAGCCTTTGCCGAATTTCAGCTGCTTGCCGGGTTGCGCGGCGGGATAGCGCTTGGCGAGATTTTTGCCTACGACGATTTCGCGCTCGCCTGGCTGGAACCAGCGGCCGGCGATGATTTTGAGCTTGCGCATAGCGAGACCGCTTTGGGACAAACCGCGCAAGGAAATGTTCGTGCCGTCGGGCAGGTCGGCGCTTGGCATGTTGATGATAGTGACGACTTCGAGCGAGGCGACGGGTTTACCATCGGGCCCGCTGCGGACGCCGGGAAAATTCTTCACGATCTGGAATTGTTCCTGCGTCAGCAAGCTGGTCAGTTCCGAATTGCCGCCCTTGCGCAGGACGAGCACATGCAGCGGATCGCCAGTGGAGGCAAAGGCCTTTTGCAAACCCGCGACTAGTCCCAGCACCGCAAGCAGCACGGCGATGGTAAGGGCAATGCCGGCGGCGGTCATGATGGTAGTGGTCTTGCGGACCGCCAGATTTCTCAAGTTGTAGGAGAGAGGAATGGCCATGCGTGTTCGCCTATCCGCTGTAGCGCAGCGAATCGAGAATGTTGGTCCGAGCCGCATTCCAGGCTGGGATAAAGGAACTGACGATGCCGATCAGCGCCGCCACAGCCAGGCAGAGGATAGCGGTAAACGGGGTAATTGAAAGACCGTGCAGCTGCATGACCATGGCTGAGCCGGCTTTGCCTACTACGCCCGTTAAGCCAGCCGCGAGGCACAGGCCAAGCACACCGCCAAATAACGCGATGCACAAAGCTTCGCCCACGATCATGCCGAGGATGGCGTCGTTGGTAAAGCCAAGCGTTTTCAAAACGCCGACTTCTTTAATCCTTTCGCGGACCGACATCGCCATGGTGTTGCCGGACACCAGCAGGATGGTGAAAGTAACGGCGGCGCAGATACTCAGGAGAAAGAGTTTGATATTGCCGAGGAACGAAACAAAGCTCAAGGCGAATTGCTGTTCGGACTCGGTCTTGGTCGGAGGCGAGGAATTTTCGAACATGGCATCGATCGTTTTGGCGATTTTCGGTACGTTCTCCGGGCTATCCGCCAGCACGGCGAGCACGCTAATGTAGTTGCGGCGCACGAGCGGCAGGGCGTCGCGCAGGTAGTCGTAGTTGAAGAAGAGTGTCTGGGTGGCGTCGGGATCATCGAACACGCCCACGACTTTCAGGTCGAGCGTGACTGGGTAGATGTCGCCGGTCAGCGTGATCCGATCGCCGATCTTCAAGTTAAGCTTCTCGGCGAGATCCTGGGAGATGACGCAACCGGTACGATCAGTGAGAAAAGCCTTCTGCTGGTCGGCCGGCATCGTCATTTGAGTTCGCATGGTGAGAAAGGCTTTGGGCTCGACCCCCATGCGCGCGAAGAAATTTTTCTGATCGCGATTATCTTTATAGGTACCGCCAAACCAGTTCCAGACGGAGACTTCCTTGACACCGGCAACCTGGCGAATTTTGGCTTCGTAGGCTACCAGAATGGGTTGGGCGAGCGAGACGCGGTGCCGCACCACGAGCCGCAACGCCTGTCCGGGAGTTTGCTCGCCGAAGAAGAGTGCGTGATACATAGAAAGCAGTACGCCCAACAGGCACAACGAAACTGCAATGCTCGATACAGTCAGAAAACTGCGCCTGCGATTGCGAAAGGTGTTCTTGAACGCCAGCGAAAAGTAACGGAACATGACTATTCCTTTTCCGCTAGGGTACCTTAAAACGCGCGATTTGACGCTGCGGCGGTTGAATGCGCGCTGGTTTCCGACGAGCCGGGCAAAAAACGGTACCAGGCGTGATTGACACGGCGCGGCCGGAGACGGCGCAAAAATGGTCGGACGCGGATCAGACTTATATGCGCCGGGCACTCGAAATCGCCAGGCGCGGTGGTGCGCTCGAAGTTCCGGTTGGGGCCGTGGTGGTGCGCGCTGGCCAGGTGCTCGGCGAAGGCTGGAACCGGCCGGTTTCGTCGCACGATCCCAGTTCGCATGCGGAGATGGAAGCGCTCCGGCAGGCGAGCGCGCGGACGCAGAATTACCGGCTGCCGGGCACGACTCTTTACGTCACTTTGGAGCCCTGCGTGATGTGCGCGGGTGCCGTGGTGCTGGCGCGGGTGAGCCGCCTGGTGTTTGCGGCGCGCGACATTCGGTTTGGGGCGGTGCGAAGCAAATTCCGGTTAGCGGACTCCGCGCTGTTGAATCATCGGGCCGTCGTTGAAGAAGGATTGCTGGCGGCCGAAGCCGGGGAACTGCTGGTGGAGTTTTTTGCGGAGAAGCGGGATCGGGATTGAGGCAGTGAGCTAGTGGAGTGTCGCGATGAGAACGTTACCCCGCGATGCAACTCCGGTCGCTCCGCTCGCGGCTCTGAAGCAGCGTATTCTTCGGAGCCATGAGCCACGTCAGTGGCTCTCCAACCGGAAGCACGGAAACCATGAGCGAAGCGATTGGAGTTCTTTACCTCAGTATCAAACGAAATGGTTGCGACACCCCACTAGCAAGGTCGCGTCGATAGGTCCGGAAAAAATGGCAGCGGACAATAGAAAGATGACGAGAAGGCAGTGGGTCTCCGGTGCAGCATTGGGCGCGTTTTCGGCTGTCGCATACGCAACGGTGTTCGAGCCTCGCTGGCTGGAGTTAACGCATACGCAAGTGCAATTAGGCAAGAACGCGGAAAAGCCTGTTCGGGTGCTTCACCTGGCCGACTTTCATGCCTCGTTTTTTGTGCCGCCTTCGCTAATCGATAACGCCATCAACATCGGCCTGCAACAACGGCCCGACCTGGTGTGCTTGACAGGCGACTTCATCACTTCGCAGAGCGGGTTCGATCCAGACGTTTATGTCGAATCGCTCAAGCGATTGAGCCGCGCGGCGCCTACCTACGCGGTTTACGGCAATCATGATGGCGGCAATTGGGCGCCAGGCCGAGGTGGATACTCGGATCATCAAGTTGTCGGGCGGATGCTGGAGCGGAGCGGTGTCAACCTTCTGCATAATAGGTCCGAGGCGATACGCATCGGTGGCCGCGACCTGTTACTGGCTGGAGTGGGCGATCTTTGGGCAGGAGAGCTTGATGCCGAGTCCGCGCTGGCCGGCAACTCTGGCGATCTGCCAACAATTCTGCTGTCTCACAATCCCGACAGCAAGTCTCTCCTGGCAGACTACCACTGGGATCTCATGCTGTGCGGGCATACCCACGGCGGCCAGGTAATTATTCCGTTCGAAGGGCCGAAGTACGCGCCGGTGGAAGACAAACGGTTTGTGGCCGGACTCAAGAGCTGGCGCGACCGTCAGATTTATGTGACGCGCGGTGTCGGAAATCTCGGGAGCGTGCGCTTTCGCTGCCGGCCGGAAGTAACGATTTTAGAGATCGTGTGAACTAGTGGAGTGTCGCGATGAAAACGTTACCACGCGATGCAACTCCGGTCGCTCCGCTCGCGGCTCTGAAGCGCAGCGTATTCTTCGGAGCCATGAGCCACGTCAGTGGCTCTCCAACCGGAAGCACGGAAACCATGAGCGAAGCAATTGGAGTTCTTTACCTCAGTATCAAACGAAATGGTTGCGACACCGCACTAGCCAGAAACATTTCCTCTACAAATTTCCGTCGACATCGTTTACTATGGAAGTCCTACCCAGTCACGTTAACCTGGCAGACATAATTCAGGGACAAGTCCGGCCGTTGTAGCCGCCCCACGCGCGCGCGAGTGCAACCCCGGCAAATTTCAAACTAGGGGTACCTCATGCTCTCGCCAGAGGTGTTTTTCCACAAACTTCGTCTTCCTGCCGCGCTGCTGGCCATCGCCGTTTCCGCGTCACTTGTTCCGCTCTACGGGCAGAGCGTGCAGGGCGTAGTTACAGGCTCGGTCACCGATCCCACCGGCGCTGCCGTTGCCAACGCGCAAGTTACGTTGACCAACGAAGGCACCACCGTCGCGCAGCAGACCAAAAGCAATTCCGGCGGCGGTTACCGGTTCGGCCTGGTTCCTCCCGGCAGCTACACGCTGTCGATTGAAGCTCCCGGCTTCACCAGAAATGAAACCAAGAAGATCACCGTCGATGCCAGTCAGACCGTGCCGGTAAACGTCGCCCTTTCAATCGCCACTTCATCAACTGCCGTCGAAGTAACCACTCAGGGCAACATCGTGCAAACGGCTACCTCCGATCTCGCGACCACCGTCAACCTGAGAACCGTTGATGCGACGCCGTTGCTCACCCGCAACGTCTTCGATCTGGCCTTCCTTGCGCCGCAAGTCTCGCAGGGTATGAACTTCGGTCCCGCTTCCGGCGGAGCCCGCGAGTCGGGAACGGCTTTTCTGCTGAACGGCGCGGACAACAACGATAACTTCGGTGAGGGCACTTTCAACATCACCCCGCCGCTCGAATCGGTGGCCGAGTTCAGCATTCTCACGAACAGCTTCAGCGCCGAATATGGGCGCGGCGCAGGCGCCATTGTGAGCGCCGTACAAAAGTCTGGGACTAACAGCCTGCACGGCGCGGCTTACGAATTCCATCGCGACCGCGCCATCAGCTCGAACGACTTCTTCTCTAATCGCGACAGCGTCAGCAAGCCGCAATTTACCCGCAACCAGTTCGGCGGCGAACTCGACGGGCCCATCCTGCTTCCCAAAATCTATAACGGCAAAGACAAAAGCTTCTTCTCGTTTGCCTTCGACCGCTACGACGTGCGCACCGGCGCAAATCTGCAGATCCCGGTGCCGACTCCGGCTGAACTCGCGGCCATTTCGAGCGGTGCAGGCCCTCAGGCCGCGGCCATTCTGAAGAGCAATCCGCTCATGACCTCCAACAGCCTGTGTGCCGCCGAAACGGTGAACAATCCGAACGCGGTCGGCCATATCGGCTGCGTGAACACGTTCGATGCGATCCCGACCACTCAGAACACTTACTTTGCGCGCTTCGATCAGAACTTCAGCGCGAGCGATCGCCTCAGCGTTTCGGTCAATGTACAGCGCTACACCAACACGGATGCCTATGGTGGAAACACTTCCAACGCTACGCAAACTCCCATCAATTCGACCGACGCCGAGCACTATCACAACATCGGCCTGGTGGAAACCCACACCTTTAGCCCTTCGCTCGTGAACGAGTTCACCGCCGCCCAGAACCGCCACTTCTCTGATACATTTTCGGGCCAGAACGGACAGTTCTCGACGCCCGAAATCATCATCGACGGCAAATCCTACAACAATCTTGGCTTTGACATCGGGCCCAATTCCGAGGCCATCCTGGAAGCCTTCACACAAGACCGCTGGCAGGTGCAGGACAATCTCGGCTGGACGTTCGGCAAGCACTCCTTCAAGTTCGGTGGCAGCTGGCAGTATGAGAATCTGTACCGCAACTGGGATCTCGGCGGCAATGGCTACTACGAATTCGCGAACACTACCGGCAGTCCCATCCCGGCCTTTGCAGTAGGCCCTAACGGAACCATCGGCAATCTCAGCGGCACCACCCAAACGTTGAGCAATTTCCAGAACGATTTTCCGTACTCGCAGGAGATCTCGATCGATCCGCGGACCGGCCAGAAAGCCAATGCCTACCGCCACTACATTGGCCAGGATGGCGCGGCTTTCATCAACGACGACTGGAAAATCAGCAAGCGTCTGACGCTCAATCTCGGCTTGCGCTGGGAGCACTATGGCGCGCCGCGCGAGGCGAACGATTTGATCTCTCAGTTCACCAATCTGACCAGCCTTTCGATCAGCTCAATCGCTAACGCGGTGGTCGGGCCGGTGAGCACCGAGTGGAAGCCCAATTACCACGATTTTGCCCCGCGCGCCGGCTTTGCCTGGGACGTGGCGGGCGACGGCAAAACCTCCGTCCGGGGCGCTTACGGCATCTTCTATGACCGCATCTTCGACAACGTCTGGTCGAACGCCGCCTGGAATCCGCCGTTCTACGCACTGGTCGATCACAACGCCACCAGTGGCGACCTGGTGTATTACTCCAACCCGTCTTCCATTGGAGCTGCTTACGATCCAGCGGTGGGGCCGGGACGTGTCTCGCTCCGCACGATGGACGTCGCTCTGAAGGATTCGTCCTCGCAAAACTTCAACCTCACTGTCGAACGCCAGCTCGCGGCGGATTACCTGGTGCGTGTCGGCTACCAGGGCTCGCTCGGCCGTCATCTGCCGATTCTGGCCAACCTCAATCGCTATGACGGCGACGCTTACAACGCCAATCTCAGTCCTGTCTTTCCCAATCCGACTTACAACGGGTTCAACTATCGCGCTAACAATGGCAGCTCCAATTACAACGCGCTTGTTACCGAATTGCAGAAGCGCTTCAGTAACGGCTTGCAGTTCCAGCTGAGCTACACCTGGTCCCGCCTGATGGATTTCGGGTCGGATCTGTTCTCGGGCGAAAGCACGCAGGGCTCCTACAGTTCGCCGTATTACTTCGTCACCAACGGCAATCAACGAAACGAGTACGGGCCTGGTTCCTTCGACCACACCCACACCGCCAAAGCCAATTTCGTCTACCAGCTTCCCTTCTTAAAAGGCAGCAAAAGCATCTTCGGCGAGGTGCTCGGCGGTTGGCAGATTTCGGGCTTTTATCAGGCGTATTCGGGCCATCCGATCGAGATTTATAACAGCAATGGCAGCTTCGCCGGTGACGCCATTGACGCGAACGGCGTGCCTGAAAACATCGGCGGCGACTACAACCTCGACGGTGTCGCCAACGATCATCCTGTCTATGTAGGTACCAACGGCCCTAATTCGAGCTTTAGCCCCGCGGACGGCATCTTCAAGGACAACAATCCGATCGGCTGCGGTTTTGCCGGCAATAAATCGAGCGCTGCGTCGGTGGCCGCCTGCAATGCCACCAACGGCGTCTCCACTCCCAATACGCTATTTGCCAATCCTCCGGGCGGCGCAATCCGTTACGGATTCGGCCGCAATGTCTTTCGCGGCCCCTGGTTCAACGGCTTCGATGCCGCCATTTCTAAGAATTTCAAACTTACCGAGCGCTTCAACCTGAACGTGCGCGGCGACGCCGTCAACGTACTTAACCATCCGAACTTCGACTGCACCACGACGGACGTGAGTTCCGGCAGCTTCGGCAAGTCGGGTTGCGTCGTTGGGACGGGCGGGATTTACGGCCCGAGCACAGGCGGTTCCTGGGCCAACGGCGTGGCCCGGCGCTTCCAGATTTCCGCCAAACTTTCCTTCTAGACCAAAATAGCTTAAAAAAGCTAGTATTTCTAACCAACATTCATTACACTGTTGTCACTCTTCCGTAGTTGAAAGGTTAGGACTCAATGAAACGTGAGACAAGCGCTGTTCTCCTCCGAATGGCTGCGGCATTTTTCTGCGTGCTGCTTTGCGGCGTGCAGGCCCAGATGATCAACGGCGACCTGGTGGGCACGGTAACGGACGCCACCGGGGCGTCGCTCGCGAACGCCACCATCACGGCCACCAATGAAGCCACCGGTGTGAAGACCAGCGCCACTACGGAGTCATCCGGTCAATATCGCTTCACAAACCTCGCCGTGGGCAGCTACACCATTACCGCGGCGGCGTCCGGCTTCTCCACCAACTCAGTGAAGAATGTGCAAGTGCAGTTGAACAATACGCTGACCCAGAATTTCGCCATGGAGGTTGGCTCAACTGCCACCACCGTTGAAGTGAGCGCGGCCTCGGCCGGGATCGACACCACGACAGCGCAAGTGCAGACGAGCTTCGTAACCAGGCAATTGGAAGACTTGCCGTCTGCCGGGCTATCGAGATCGATCAACGGAGCGGGCATCTATAACCTCAGCTTGCTGGGTGCTGGCGTCTCGTCGCAAGGCGGCGTGGGGCAGGGAACCGGGCCTGCCATTGCTGGCCAGCGCCCAGAAAGCAACACCTTCTACCTGGATGGCGTCAGCAACAACAATCACTATTCCACCGGCCCCCTCGTCTACGTCGCGAATGAAGCGGTAGGCGAGCTGTCCATCTTGCAGAATCAGTTCAGCCCCGAGTTCGGCGGCGCTTCGGGCGGAGTCTTCAATGCCATCGTCAAAAGCGGAACCAACACCATCCACGGCTCTATTTATGAATACGCGCAGAACCGCAACCTGAATGCGGTAGATGCGACGGTGGCGGTGCAGGGCCTGACCTCCAACCCGCGTTACGATAACAATCGCCTGGGGGCCACCATCGGCGGTCCGATCATCAAAAACAAGCTCTTTTACTTCGGCAATTTCGAATACAATCCGATCGGGCAGTCCGCTGTTCCCGGTTCGCCGCTGCAAGCTCCGACGGCGGCCGGTCTTGCGGCCCTGGCCAACATTCCCGGTGTCAACCAAACCAATCTCGGCGTCTTCCAGAAATACGTCCCGACGGCTCCGGTGAACGATCAGGGCCACGTTACGGTGGGGGGCGTCGCCATCCCCGTCGGCTCTCTCTCCTTCGCCTCACCCAACTTCGACACCTCTTACAACGCCATCGTATCGGTCGATTACAATCTGAGCGATAAGGATCAGTTGCGTGGCCGCTACGTCTACAACAAGACGTCGGGCATCGACGCCGTCGCCAATCTGCCGGCTTTCTTCCAGCCTTCACCTACCGAGAACAACTTCGGATCCTTCTCGGAATTTCATAACTTCTCGCCTACCCTGCAAAATGAGTTCCGCGCTGCCTTCAGCCGCAACTTCAATCAAATCGGCGTCGGCAGCCAGAGTTTCCCCGGTTTGAGCGTCTTTCCCAACTTACAAATCGTCGAGCTGAATTCGCTCCAGATCGGCCCAGATCCCAACACGCCCACCGGCTCCATCCAGAACCTCGCTCAATTCCAGGACGATGTAACGAAAGTCTTCGGCAAGCACACCTTCAAGGGTGGGTACCACTTTACCGACGTCATCCTGACCAATTACTTCATCCAGCGCGTGCGCGGCGACTACGAATACAACACCCTGCAGCAGTACCTATTTGATCTCACGCCCGACTCTCTCGGCGAGCGCAGCGCCGGGCCCAGTGCCGACCCCTGCGGATTCCTCCAGAACGAAGCCTTCTTCAATGACGACTGGCGTGTCCGCTCTAACCTGACGCTGAACCTCGGCGTGCGGTATGAATACGTCACCATTCCGGTGGCCTCGCGGACGCAGCAGTATAGTTCGCCGGCCAATATACCCGGAGTCCTCTCGTTTGTCGAGCCGAAGCCCAGCGGCAATGAGTGGTCTCCCCGAGTGGGATTTGCCTACTCGCCTGGCTCCGACGGCGTCTGGTCGATTCGCGGCGGTTTCGCCCGTTCCTTCGATCTGTCCTACGCCAATTTGACCGCCAACGCCGCTCCTGCCTTTTATCAAACGACTCAGGATGTCAACCTGACCAGTAACGCGCCCAATTTCCTGGCAGGCGGCGGTCTTCCCGGCGTGTCTGCCGGTCTTCCGACATCCCCGGACGTGGCACGAGGCCAAGTCTCTTCCTTTACATTCGGCCGCCAGCGCCCCTACGGCCTCACTTATACGCTCGGCGTGCAACGGCTGCTGCATAAGGACTACACGATCGAAGTTCGCTACATCGGCACCAAAGGCGTCCATCTCTGGAACCAGACCCGGCTGAACGCTGTTTCGCCGGTGGACGCCGCCCATCACCTGCCGACGTACACCACGATGCCTTCCGCCAGCACACTGGCTTCCTTAGGCACCACCCTGGCCGATTTGCAGGCGCTCCCGAATAACTCGCTTCTCGGCTACGGCGTCGTCAACAACCTGGTCGGCTATGCGCCGCAAGGGTACTCGTCGTACAACGGCTTGGCCGCCCAGGTCACTAAGCGTTTCTCCAACAGCTTTTCTTACATAATGGCCTACACCTGGAGCCACCTCATCGACGACGCGACTGCCACCAATTTCTCAACTTACCTCTCGCCCCGTCGCGCGGAAAACTTTCAAAACATGCAGGCCGAAACCGCTTCTTCAGCCCTTGACCGCCGTCACCGCTTTACATTTACTCCGATCTACGACTGGCGCGCCTTCCAAAACCATAACTGGTTCCTCAAGAATCTGGTAAGCAATTGGAATTTCTCGGGCACCTATAC
Source organism: Bryobacteraceae bacterium (assembly GCA_965277435.1). Lineage (GTDB taxonomy): Bacteria > Acidobacteriota > Terriglobia > Bryobacterales > Bryobacteraceae > Bog-105. The sequence continues at coordinate 3,247,524 of OZ255821.1, forward strand.
CTATGAATCGCCCGAATATGCCACCGTGCAGAGTGGTGTTGATTCCAATTTAAATGGCGATACCGCGGGCGACCGCGCCATCGTCAATCCATCCGGCGCGGCCAAAGTCGGTACCGGAGTCACTCCTTACAACGCCCAGGGACAATCAGTTGCCGAGGGAGATCCCGGCATTGTCGCTTACGTCGCCAACAACCCCAACGCGCGCTACGTCCAGGCCGGTCTCGGCGCACTCACCAATGCCGGCCGCAATACCTATCCGCTTCACCCGACCGACAATATCGATTTCTCCGTACTCAAGCGCTTTAGCGTCACAGAGCGCGTCAACTTCCAGATCGGATGCCAGTTTTTCAATGTCTTGAACCACCCGCAGTTCACCGGCGGCTACCTGAGCGATGTCTCCAGTAACGGCTACACTAATAGCCGAAATGATCTGCTCCCGCAGAGCCCTCAGTTCGGCCGCTTCGATCAGTTTTACAGCAGTAATTCCCGCCAGTTGCAAGGAGTGGCCAAGATTACTTTTTAATGCATTTACGTTAGAATCAACTCCCATTTACTGGAAGTTGACGGCGCGAATTCTCCGAAATTTAGTACCCCTTCGCCTAAATAGAGGGTTACATCCCTACGTGTGCATCAACCTACCCGCACGCGGGGTATGGCCCTCCAGTTGCCCTATCCCTGGCAATGAGATTTTCCAAGTTCCGGCTAGGTGCACTACTAGCCGCCCTGTCCTTAAGCGTGCCGTTGTTCAGCCAGTCGACTAGCGGGAATCTGCAAGGCACTGTCTATGATTCGTCGGGAGCAGCGGTTCCCGGGGCAGATGTGGTCGTGACCAACCAAGCTACCGGCATTGCGAAATCGGGGAAGTCTACCTCGGGCGGAACCTACCGTTTCGAGAATCTGCTGGTCGGCAGCTATTCGGTTTCGATCAGCGCCAGCGGTTTCAACAAGTCCGAAGTAAAGGACTTGAACATCCAGCTCAACCAGACAGTCACTAGCAACGCGACGTTGACGATCGGGCAAGCGGCGACCACGGTGGAAGTCGCCGAAGCCGCGTCCGCGATCGATACGACCACCGCGCAGATACAAAGCACCTTTAGCCAAAAGGAGCTGGGTGACCTGCCCTCTGCCAGCGGTGGCCAAGCCGGTTCGGGCGTCATCAACCTGTCCCTGCTCGCGGCCGGTGTCACCAGTAGCGGCGGCGCCGGATACGGAACCGGCCCATCGGTCGGCGGACAGCGCCCCACCAATAACAACTACACGATCGAAGGCATCGATATAAACAGTCTTTCCGTGACAGGCCCGGTAGTCACCGTTCCGAACGATGCCGTGGCCGAGTTCAGCTTATTGCAAAACCAGTTCTCGCCTGATTTCGGCCACTCGTCCGGCGGGCAGTTCAACCAGGTCGTAAAAAGCGGCACCAATCAATTCCATGGCATGGCGTATGAGTACTTCGAGAACCGGAATCTGAATGCCGGCGACAATCTGGACTCCGTCCTGGGAACCCCAATCCATCCCCGCTTCGATAACAACCGTTTCGGCGGCAACTTCGGCGGACCGATCATCAAAAACAAGCTCTTCTTCTTTGGAGATTACGAGTTTAATCCGGTGGGGCAAGTGGCTTCCACGGGTTATTTCGCTCCGACCGCCGCCGGCTACAGCACTCTGGCCGCGCTGCCCGGGATCAATCAGACAAATCTCGCCCAGTTCCAGAAGTACCTGGGGACCGGGGGAACAGCCGTCGATCCATCCGTCCTGCCGAACGGCTCTCCCGTGCTGGTTGCGCCCGGTCCTGGCAGCAGCCAGAACGCTGGCACTGGTGTTTTTGCTCCGGGCGCCTCTGGAGCTCTTACTATCCCGGTCGGCATGATCTCCTCCGCACTGCCGAACTTCATCAATAATGAGTTCGCTGTCGCATCAGTCGACTACAACATTTCAGACAAAGATTCATTGCGCGGCCGTTTCATCCTGAATCGCGTAGGCAGCGAAGACGCGACCGGATTTCCTGCTGTCTTCTTTGGCGTCCAGCCCACTAACAGCTACGTCGCAACTTTGTCTGAGTACCACACCTTCACGCCGGGCCTGATCAACGAGTTTCGCTTCGGCTATAACCGGCAGAATCAAACGTTCCCCGTGTTCGGCAATCAGTCGTTCCCCGGATTGGACCAGTTCCCGAATATTAACGTCTACGAGCTGAACGCCGGCTATGGACCCGATCCCAACGCGCCGCAGTTCACCATTCAAAATCTCTATCAGTTGACCGACAACGTCACCTGGACCAAAGGCAATCACAGCTTTAAATTTGGTTTCGACGGCTGGAGCGCTATTTCACCGTCCAGCTTTACGCAACGGGCGCGTGGCGACTACGAATACAACTACCTATCTGACTATCTCTTCGACTACGTTCCCGACCAGATCGGCCAGCGCGGATTGGGCAACGTGATTTACTACCAAAATCAGCAGTTGCTGGGAGGCTACGCTAACGATAATTGGAAGGTCACGCCAAACCTGACGTTGAACCTCGGTGTCCGGTACGAATACCTGACGGTGCCGCTGGGTGAGAATACGCAAGCCCTAAATGCGAGCGCCAGCGTTCCTGGCTTGCTGACCTTCCACTCGCCTACTTCGCAGAACAAAAATTTCATGCCGCGCATTGGCGTAGCGTATTCGCCCGGACAGAGCGGAAAAACATCGATTCGCGCCGGCTTTGGATACAGCTACGACGTGCTTTACGACAATCTGGGAACGCTCAGTCTTCCACCGCAGCTCAGCACTACCGCCGATGTGACGGGTAATTCCGGCACCGGCTTTCTAGCGGGCGGAGGTATTCCTCCCAATGCCTCGGTGGCTATACCCGAAGGCGCTGACGCGCGCGCGGTCACTGCTGGCTTCATCCCCGACCAGAAGCGCCCTGAAGCCATCAACTGGAATTTCGGGATACAGCATGAATTTGGCGGCAAGTACGTCTTCGAGACCAGGTACACCGGCACGCGCGGCCTCTTCCTGCCGATTCAGGAACAGCTCAATATACAGCCGGTGGTCAACGCTTCGAACGCGCTGCCGATCTACACCAGCCAGCCAAGCCAGGCTACGCTCAACGGGTTGACCAGCACTTTGTCCGGCCTACAGGCCGCCTACGACGCGGGCGGCAAAATCTTACCTAGCTTCGCCAATGCTGGATTTACTAACCCAATAACTGCGTTTACGCCGCGTGGGAACTCTATCTATCACGGCTGGTCCAACGAATTGAGCCGCCGGTTCACCAACGGTTTGCAGTTCCGCGGGAATTATACCTGGAGCCACAACATCGACGACTCCACCGACGCTCTGAACTCGACCACGCTTGCTCCGCGCCGCCCGCAGGATTCGCAAAACATCAGGGCCGAGCGAGCTACCTCGCTGCTCGATCGCCGCAATCGCGTCATCCTCACCGTGATTTATGACTTGCCCTATTTCAAAAACCGCAACTGGTTTATGAAAAACCTGGTCGGCAACTGGGAGATCGCCCCCGTTTACACCTATCAATCCGGTCAACCGGCTACCGCGCAAAGCAACTTCGATTCGAATTTGAACGGTGACAGCGCCCCGGATCGGACCGTGGTCAATCCCGGCGGCAATCCCGGTGTCGGCAGCGGCACCACGCCGCTTACCAACAGCGCGGGCGACACAGTTGCCTTTTTGGCGACCAACCCGAACGCTGCGTACATTGCCGCTCCCAAAGGCGCTCTGCCCACTGGCGGCCGCAACACGTTGAATCTGCCGCCTACCGACGACATCGACATCACTCTCCTGAAGCGCTTCAATATCAACGAGCGCTTTCGGTTCGAATTTTCAGCACGCGCTTTCAACATCTTCAATCACCCGCAGTACGTAGGCGGCTACCTGAACGATGTCTTCCCCTTCGGCTTTGCCGCCGGTACGTCAGGCGGAGATTTGGCGAGAACGACTCTCGAACCTGGTTCGACTAACTTCCAGCAGTACAGTCAGGCGTTTTCGAGCAATCCGCGCCAGATGCAGCTAACGCTGAAGCTCATTTTCTGAGTCACGTAGGGTAGGCTTTGGTCTGCCATCGGTTCTCTCAGCTCTTCCATTTGCCAAAACGCACATAGCTTAGTCTTCCGAAAATGGGACTACTATCCCATTTTCGGACTGATAACAAACGCATTACCCCTTTGGTAGTAGACGTGCCTACTACCTGCCCAAGTCGTGGCCACCACGTTTGTGTGCATACGTGACATAAAATACCAAGTCTAGGAAACCACAAGAATTACATGTTGAAAGCCTGCAGAGCCTTCATTCCGTTATTTCTCGCAATAAAAGCCGCGATGCGGGGGCCCTCCAAACGAATTGCGCTGATCGTGCTATCCACGGCAGCAGTCTATGCACAAACCATCACGTCCGGCGATATCGCCGGTGTCGTAAAAGATCCCACTGGCGCTATCGTGCCCGGCGCGAGTGTCACGTTAAAAAGCCTCGACTCGGGCGAAACCCGCACCCTAACTTCTAATCAGTCGGGCGAATACCGCTTCACCACCCTGCGCTCCGGCAAGTACCAGATTTCGGCGTCCGGCACCGGCCTGACTTCAGATACCAACCAGATCAACGTCGCCATCGGTCAGGTCGCGGCCATCGACCTTGAAGTAAAACCGCAATCTTCCAAACAGGTGATGGAAGTAGTGGAATCGAGTCCACTGGTCCAGAGCGATAACGCCAACCTGGCCACCTCGTTCAACACGCAGCAGCTGGAAAACCTACCCGCGCCCGGGAATGACATGACCGCCTACGCCTTTACCGCGCCTGGTGTCACCATCAGCACCGGCGCAGGCTATGGAAGTTTTTCGGCATTCGGTCTGCCAGGCGTTTCCAACCTATTCACCATAAACGGGAACGACAATATGGACCCGTACCTGAATCTCAATAATTCGGGCGCCAGCAATTTGACTCTCGGCTCGAATGAGATCTCAGAAGCGGCGGTCGTTCTCAACGGCTATACCGGCCAATACGGACGACAGGCCGGCGCCAACGTCAATTACGTCACCAAGTCCGGCACAAACGCCTTCCACGGCAACGCCGCCTGGTACTACAACGAGCGAAAACTGAACGCCAACGACTGGTTTCAAAATGCTAACGGCAACAATCGACCATTCTCTATTTCAAATGAATGGGCCGATTCTATTGGCGGACCTGTTATTAAAAACAAACTCTTCTTTTATGTGGACAACGAGGGTTTGCGCTACGTCCTGGCTGCCGGTGGTCCTGTCTACATTCCTACCACCGACTTTTCCAATTACGTGCTCAGCAATCTTCAGGCTACTAACCCCGCAGCGCTCCCGCTGTACCAAAACATCTTCAATCTCTACAACACTTCGTCCGGGATTGGACGCGCCAAGCCAGTGACTACGACGGACGATCCCTCGGGCGCTTACGGGTGCGGTCTATTCGCCGGAACGGCCGGGTTCGGAACCGCCACTACGCCTTGTGCGCAAACCTTCCGGAGCAATGTTAATAATCTGAATACGGAATGGCTGATGGCCGCGCGCGCCGATTACAACATCGGAGCCAACGATCGCATTTACTTCCGCTTCAACACGGATCACGGCGTGCAGGCTACCGGCACCGACCCCATTAATCCTGCTTTCAACTCCAATAGCGTACAGCCCTCTTATGGTGGCCAATTTGGCTACACCAAAGTCATTAATTCCAGCATGGTGAATCAGCTCAATCTTTCGGCCTCCTATTACACCGCGATCTTCGGGCCGCCGAATCTGAACGCTGCCCTGGCAGTATTCCCGACTACCCTGAATTTTGGTGACGGTCTCTTTAGCGCCTTGGGCGGCACTGATAATAGCTATCCGCAAGGTCGTAAGGTGCGCCAATGGCAGGCCGTGGACGATTACTCCATCACCCACGCACACCACACCATTAAGTTCGGTCTCAACGCTCGCAAGAATTTTGTCAGCACTTATGCCTACGGTTCTGGAACCAGTGGACTCGTGACTTTCAACTCGATGAACGACTTTGTCAACGGCGCCTTTGCTTCCGCCACTAATACCGGATCGACGTACGCGCAAACCTTCGCCAACATCGGGGCCGAAAATTTGACCCTCTATAGTCTCGGCTTCTACGCCCAGGACGAATGGAAACTTCGCCCCAATCTGACCCTCACGCTGGCTGCCCGTTTTGATCGAAACAGCAACATCCAGTGTTCCGGCGGCGGCTGCTTTAATGAACTGGCGACCCAACCTTTCGGACAGCTCGATCATAATGTGAACACCCCTTACAACGCCACGATCAACACTGGCCTGAAAGAAGCTTTCCCGTCCGTTGAGCCCATCGTCGTTGAACCTAGAATCGGCATCGCCTATAGTCCAACCAGCAAGACGGTTCTGCGCGGCGGCTTCGGCATCTTCTCCGATCTCTATCAAGGCTTGATCGCTGATCGCTTGATCACCAATGCTCCCGCTATTTCGCAATTCACCACGCAAGACGGGCTTGTTGCGCTGAACAATCCGAACAGCGTTTTTGCTTCCGTCGCTAACTCCAATGCGGCGTTCCGGAACGGATTCGGTAGTGGCGCAACGGTGGCTCAACTGCAAGCCTCAGTACCCGGCTTTACCAATCCCAACTTCAGCACGGTTGCCAACAAGCTCTACAATCCCAAGTACTACGAGTGGAATTTCGAGCTGCAGCAAAGCCTCACCAATAGCGTGGTGCTCTCGATGAATTATGTGGGCAATAAAGGCTACCAGGAGATCAACCAGTCGCTTCTTGGAAATCAATACTCCGCCACCGGATTCCAAGGACTACCCACCTCTGCTCCCGATGCCCGCTTTGGTGAAATTCGCGAGTTGAATAGCCAGGGCTTTTCCAATTACAACGGCTTAGTAAGCAACGTACGCTGGAGATTGAGTTCTAATTTCACTGGCAGCGTTGCCTACACCTGGAGCCATGCTCTCGACACTTGCTCCAATGCTTGCCTGGAACCGTTCAATGCCTTGACCGCCGCCAGCCTTCGTGCTCAAATCAGCCCGACCAGCCTGCGCTCGCTGAACTATGGCAGCGCCGACTACGACACGCGTCATTCCTTGAATGCCAACTACGTCTACACCTTGCCTTCCGGCCACTTCAACAACTGGGCCTTGAAAGAAGTCCTAGGCGGCTGGACGGTAGCCGGCACCTTCTTCTACCACTCTGGCTACCCATTCAGCGTAGTGGATAGCAATGTCCGCGGTGATGGCGGCGTAAAGAACGCGTCGGGTCTCGCCACCCAACCGTTCCTGGCTGAGTATCTCGGTGGCGGCAGCTTGAGTTGCACCACACCGAATGTCTCGTGCCTCTCGTCTTCGGCCTTCGCTGATTCCACCAGCCAGCTCACCTTCGGGAATCTTACCCGCAATTCCTTCCGGGGTCCCGGTTACTTCGATACCGACCTGAACGTGAATAAGAAGTTTACGATCATCAAAGAAGGTTACAACCTCCTGATTGGCGCTTACTTCTTCAACGTGTTGAATCACCCGAATTTCGATTTGCCGGTCAATAACCTGGCTCTCGGAAATTTCGGAACGATCAACAATACCGTTTCGGCGCCCACCAGCGCTTACGGATCGTTCCAGGGTTCAGCCGTGTCCGGCCGGGTGATCCAACTCCAGGCGAAGTTCACCTTCTAGCCAAACGACCAAACCGCATCTTTCAGGGTCCGCTACCATCAAAGGAGCGGGCCCTTTTTATGATTGCTGCTCCCACTATCGCTGAAGAGATTGCCGATCTGAAAGCGCAGCGGCGAGCTACCATTCTGGCCCACCACTACCAGGATGCCGAAATTCAGGACGTGGCCGATCACATTGGCGACAGCCTGGAACTAGCCCGAGTAGCCCAAAAGTTCGATGGCGATGTCATCGTTTTCTGCGGCGTAAAATTCATGGCCGAAACGGCCAAAGTTCTCAATCCCACTCGCACCGTTATCCTGCCCGACATTCACGCCGGTTGCAGCCTGGTCGATAGCTGCCCTGCCGAAGGCGTACGCGCCTTCCGCCGCAAACATCCCGATCACGTAGTAGTCAGCTATATAAATACTTCCGTCGAGGTAAAAGCGGAAAGCGATATCCTTTGTACCTCGCGCAACGCCGTCGCCATCGTCAACTCGATTCCAGCCGAGATACCGGTTCTATTTCTACCTGACATTAACCTCGGCAACTGGGTGAAAAAGCAGACCGGCCGCGAGAACATGCAGATCTGGCAGGGCGCTTGCATTGTCCATGCCACTTTCCCAGCCCGCCGCGTAGCCGCCGCGCGCGCCGAACACCCGGACGCCCTCGTCGCGGCCCATCCCGAATGCCCCGGCGATGTTCTTCGCATGGCGGATTTCATCGGTTCCACCTCCGCCATCATCGACTGGTGCTCCACCCAGAACGCCGACGAATTCATCGTGATGACCGAGAGTGGTGTTCGCTACTCGCTCGAAAAGCGCAATCCCGGCAAACAGTTTTACTTTGTTGCCAACGAAAACTGCAATTGCAGCGAGTGTCCTTACATGAAGATGAACACGCTTGAAAAGTTGCGCGATTGCCTGGAGAATCTCGATCCTCGCATCGAACTCTCGCCTGAAATGATCGAACGCGCGAAACTGCCCATCGAGCGTATGCTGGCCGTGAAATAGTGAGTGCACTGGTCCAACTTGCGCCCTCACCAGCATTCGATCCAGCGCCGGCTGACGGTCCGGTCGTCGATACCTTCGGTCGCGTCCACTCCGATTTACGCATCAGCGTTACGGATCGCTGCAATATTCGCTGCTTCTATTGCATGCCCGAGGACGGCGCAACCTTTCAGCCGGTCTCGACTTTGCTGACCTTCGACCAGATCCAGCGCTTTGTAGAAACCGCAGTCCCGCTTGGGTTCCGCAAGATTCGACTGACAGGCGGCGAACCGCTGCTGCGCCCGAATTTACCGGATCTGATCGCTCGCGTTAGCGCCATCGACGGTATCCGCGATCTGGCGCTCACCACCAATGCGGTGCTGTTGAGCAAATTCGCGCAATCGCTGTTCGACACTGGTCTGCGCCGCTTGAACATCCATCTCGACACGCTCGATCGCGAACGGTTCCGAACTTTGACGCGGCGTGATGAACTGCCGCGAGTCCTTGCCGGTATCGATGCCGCGTTCGCCGCCGGCTTTACCCAAATCAAGCTCAATGCAGTCGCCATGAAAGGCATCTCCGAGCCTGATCTCATTCCGCTGGTTCGTTTCGCCCGGGAACGCCGGATGGAAGTACGCTTCATCGAGTTCATGCCGCTCGACGCGCAAAGTATCTGGTCACTGGATCAGGTCCTTACGGCAGACGAAATGGTAGAGAGATTGAGCGACGAGTTCGGCGCGCTGACGCCTGTTGCGGACGCCGATCCTCGTGCGCCCTCCACCGAATACCGTTTCTCCAACGGCGATCGGGTCGGGTTTATCGCCTCTGTCAGCAAACCGTTTTGTATGAACTGCAACCGTCTTCGTCTTACGGCCGACGGCAAACTGCGCTACTGCCTTTTTGCTCAGGAAGAAACCAACATCCGACCGCTGCTTGATTCTCCGCACGAACTAGCCGCCGCAATTCGTTCGAATATCTGGAGCAAGTGGGCTGGCCACGAGATTGGCCGCTCTACCTTCCAAGCCCCGGCTCGCCCCATGTACTCTATCGGCGGTTAACCCGGGCCCTAATGTTCCCGGTACGTCATCAAAAAATAACCAATCCCCACAAAACACACCGGCCAAATCGCTGCCGCCCACTTCGGCGGTGTTCCCGGTAAGCGCAACTCCAGCCATCGCGCCCAACCAGCCACCAAAGCCAGGATGGCGATGGGCGTGTGCGTCATCTCGGCCAGAAACGCGTCCTGCACATTAATCAGCGTGTGATTGTGCGCCAGCAATAGGGTGCCGCCCGCGATACACACCGCGGGAAACACCAGCGCCGCGAAACGCGAGTGCAATCTCCTGGTCTGCACGCTCCATTCGAAAATCGCGAAAAGCACGATCAGCACGACGAATAAACGGTGCTGCGCCACTTCCGCCACCGCGAAACTCTCCCAGAAGCCACGCGGCCCCAGCGGCCAATTCTCCGAATCCGCCCGCAACAATAAAAACACCGCGAGTCCGATGAACACCAGCGGCCAGTGTTTCGCCCAGCGTCCCCAGCGGAACCGCGACACAAACGCCAGCACTCCTATCGTCAGCACGATCAAGCCTGCCCAGTTGTGGTTGTATTCGCTCCAGGCGATATCCGACGGCTTGTTGAAATCGTTCAGCGTTACGCCTGGAACATAGGTGTCTAGGGGAGAGACATGAAACGCCTTCGCTTCCTCGGCGTTTAGCGGCGTTGCCGGCGAAAGAGCTTCGAGCGGTGGCGTCTTCATATCTGGAACTCGCGGCGTGAATCGCGCGGCAATGGTGGCCGCCGACACCCGGCTCGTTTGCATATCGATTGCCGGCGGTTGCGAGGTCAACGAGGCCGCCGCCAGAATTGTAGTGAATCCGATGCCGAGTTCCGCTTCCGTAAACCGCCTCAGCCGCAGCCGCCACGCTCCCTCAATCAGTTTGCGCTTGATAAGCCCGTTATTTTGCCAGCCCAGATAGAGCATTAGCCCGAGCAAAACAATCTTTGTTACTGTCATTAACCCGTACGCTGTGCCGTACAGCAAGGGAAACGAATGAATGTAAACCAAAGCTAAAATTATGCCCGATGCAACCAGCACCGCCACGCCCGCGAGTGCTTGTCTGGCATAGGTTTCGAGGATCCGCGCGCGCGTGTCGAACGCCTCCACATGCACCAGCGACCACAACAAAAATGGCAGGCTCCCCACCCACAGAGCCGCGCCCAGCTGATGTCCGCCTGTTACCGCCATCATCGTAAAGCGGCTATCGATGCGCGCTGCCGAGTGGCTGGTCAGCACAGAGCCTAGCAGCAATAACAGGTCTGCCAATAGCAGAGGAAGCGCGGCCCAATAGCGGCGTAGGCTCAGCACCAGGATGAGAACCGCACCGGCTATCTCAAGCAATCCCGCTCCGAAGAAACCAGCGCCGGCTACGTCGCTCCAGGAAATGCCTGTTGTACTTTGCAATAGCGCCGAATTCACCGACAACCAGAACACTTGCGCCACTAGCATGGCGATCGCCGAACCCGCCAGCAAGCGCCGCGCAACCGCTTGTCTTTTGCCGGCTTCATCGGCCCCCAGCACCCGCCGAACCCACAGCAGATAGACACTGCCCCCAATGAGGAGCGCTTCGAGCGAGAGACACACGCCTCGCAGAATCACGGCAAGGAAGCCGAAAACGTCTAGTAGGGAAGCCAAAATAATTGCCGCTCCACTACTCGACTGTGAATGGAATCTGTCCCCTCGTGAGATGCCCGTCGGCCGCCAGCACTTGCCAGATCAGCCGGTAGCTTCCTTTCGCCAGTTGGCCTGTTTTTGCCTGCAAACGGTCCGGTTCCGATTGTTCTTCGAGCGGAATGCGCTTTGTTCCTGTGGACGAAATCAAAGTCAGTTGCGATCTCTTTCCATCCACGCGGGAGTTGAAATGCAGCGCGACCTCCATCGGTCCGCCGTGTAGCTTCTGGTTTGCGCTCGGCGTCGAATCGACCAAAATAGCGTGCGCCCAGCACATTGAACTCAGAATTAACGTCGTAAACAGCAGGAAAAAAGGTCGGAACACACGTCGCATAACAGCGTTAGATCCCATATCTTTGAACAAAGCTAAGGTGTCACCCGCATTATAGCCACCAACCGGATCCTCCCGACGCTACCCTGGTATTTCATGGAATTCCTCTCCCTGGACGCGTGGCCTCCCGCCACCCCAACCGACTTTCGACCCGCACTCGAAGCGGGGAACGTCCTTTACTTTCCCGTTACGCCTTTTCTGATTCCAGCCCCGTCTCAGGACTTCCTCCGCTCGCTCGATTTCTCGGGTGGCGCGCTGCATAAAAACATTGCCTATCGCCCCGCCGCAGACCGCATCACCGGCCTCGAAGCCAACGATGACCAGACTCGTCGCTTACTCGCTGTGATGCGCGACTATTCACGCGCCGTCGTCGATTTCACCGCCGCCCTGCTGCCCGGCTACGCCTCCTCCTGGAAACTCGATTACGCCAGCTTCCGCCCGCTCGAGGAACAAGGCCGCGACTTGCCGCTCAACAAACGCAACGACCTTCTCCACACCGACGCATTTCCCTCGCGCCCCACCAACGGCGACATGATCCTGCGCGTCTTCACGAACATTCATCCTTCAAAACCGCGCAACTGGGTCACTACTGATCCATTCGCCTTGCTAGCCTCGCAATACGCCCGCGATGCCGGTCTCGAAAACATCGCGAGATCCTCAGCCTCTACCGGCGGCCGATTGCGTCAGCGCTCCGCGCAGCTACTCCATGGTCTCGGACTCCCAGTGATCCCGCGCTCCGCCTACGATCGCTTCATGCTGCAATTTCACGAGTACCTGAAACGCAACGCGGCCTTTCAGGAAAACTGTCCCAAATATCGCTTCGATTTCCCTCCCAACTCCACCTGGCTCACCTTTACCGACGTCCTGCCCCACTCCGTCCACTCCGGTCAGCATGCCCTCGAACAGACCTTCATCATCGCCCGCCGCTCTCTCGCTCAACCCGAATGCGCGCCCGTCAGCATTCTCGAACGGCTCTGCGGCCAACCCCTGCTTGCTCCCTCAAAATGATGCCAATCACGCTACGCCGGTCTATCCTCGCTCTCTTCCTCACGGCCTCCCTGGCCTGCGCCGCTGAACCTCTGGTCGGCACCTGGAAACTGTCCAGCCAGGTCATCGACAACCGTAAAGTCGACGCCGAACCCGTCACGCTTCGCATCTACACTGCTGGCACCGGACTTGAATTCGCCTACTCCATGCCGGTGAACGGCGTTCATCTCGTCAGCCTGAAGTTCACCTCCGTGCACCTCGATGGCAGCGAAGGCGCCGTTGAGAATGTGCAAGGCAAGAAAGTCGGGACCGTCAAAATCACCCGCATCGGCCCGCTCGCTTATCAGGCTGTCATCGAAGGCGCGAACCGCCCAAAAGCCGTGGGCAAAATGACCATCTCGCCCGACCAGAAAACCCTCACCTCCGAATCCGACTCCACCATTCCGGGAAAAGGAGTCACCCACGCCGTCCAAGTCTTTATCCGCGACTAGCCGCGCGCCAAGCAGGGTGGGCTTTAGCCTGCCATCTTTGTTCCGCCACCTGAACCTGCAACTCCATTTGTGGCTCAGCCTGCTACTCACCGCTTACCTGATCTTGGCCGGCCTTACCGGATCCATCCTCGTATTCCGTGCCGAGCTCGCACAACTTTTTAGGCCGAACCCCTGGCGCGTCACGCCCGCTCCGCCACCCTACGCCGCTGTTCCGCTTGTCCTATCGAATCTCGCCGCCGCTTACCCCGGTCTGCGCGTCCTTTCCATCTTCACGCCCACTGAACACATCCCATTCTTTACGGCCATCCTGCAAGGCCGCGGAAAGCGGATCTCCATAACGATTGACCCGAAGAGCGGGCGCGTGCTTGGTCCTACGCCGAAAGATCCCGCCTGGCTCACCTTTACCCAGGACCTCCACATCACTCTTCTCTCCGGCCGTCAGGGCCGCGTTACCAACGGCGCTGCCGCCGCCGTCCTGCTCCTCATCAACGCCACCGGACTTGTCCTTTGGTGGCCCGGCATCAAGCGATGGAAGCGTGCCCTCGTCTTCGATGTGCGTCGCAATTGGCGTCGCCTCAATTTTGATCTCCATCGCGCGGCCGGGTTCTGGACTCTCACGCTCTCTTCTTGCTGGGCGATCTCCGGCGTTTACTTCGGCTGGCCTACGCAAGTCTTCGCCTGGGTAAATCGGCTCTCGCCTATCGTGAACGCCCGGCCGCCGATCGTGCCGATCCCGCCGAGTCGCGAGCGCTCTGAACTGGATCTCGCCGCCATGCTGGCTCAAGCGCAGGCTCTTGAGCCAAACGCCACTCTCTCCGGCGTCAATTTCCCTTACAGCCGCCGCGCTCCTTTCGAGATCCTCATGCAGCGCGGCGGTCATCCCGGTCGTGAATACTCGGACACGCTCTACTTCAACCAAGCCGACGGCGCTCATCTGCTCACCTGGCGTTACGGTGTGAACCAGAGTTTTGGCGACTGGCTGATCTGGCTACAGGTTCCTCTCCACTTCGGAACCTTTTGGGGACTCGGCATAAAAATCATCTGGTGCCTTTGCGGACTCGCCCTTCCTTTGCTGGCCGTTACCGGGGTGCTGCTCTACTGGAACCGCATCTTGCGCCACCAGCGCAAGCGCCCGAAAGTCGTCAACTCAACCTCACCAGCGCCGGCTGCCTGAACCAGGTCTCGTAGCCGATAATGAACCAACCGATCGGAAATCCTCCACGGCGCGTGATCGCCAAACCCACGTCTCGCGCGTCCAACGGCACTGAAAATGTTCGCGTCACCTCCAGCGATTCGCCCGCGGCGAGCATTGTGTCGAATGGCGCATCCGTCGCGCGCTGTAAAGCCTCATACCGTCGCCCCTTTGCATCGGACAAATAGACAAACACGCCTTCCTCCCGCTGCGCCGCCTGGCGCGCTCGGCTAAACAGTTTGAACGTCACCTGGTACATCGCACTATCACTCGCTGTCGACCGGTCAAAGCGTGCCACCGCCAGGCACCAATCATCCGAACAAGCCGGTTCTCCCACTCGCAAAATGCGTCGCGGTAGAAGGAGCGACACCACCGCCACCACGCCAAAGTAGATCACGACGCCGAGTAGGTACCGGCGCAACAGCCGCGCTCGATCTCTTCGAAAAAGAAGGGCGATCCAAGTTGCGACGCTCACGCCCGCCAGCAGAAAAAACACGAGATCGAAGATGGTCATAACGCTCGTACCTTTACAATACAAAGCAGTTGAAAAGTTGACTACGGATTTTGGCGACAATGGAACCAGCAAGAGAAAAAGCCATGACCATAAACATGGGCGACGCCCGCGACAAACTGAGCCATTTGATCCAGTTGGTTCTTGACGGCACTCCGGTAACAATCTGCCGGAACGGCAAACCGGTGGTGGATCTGGTCCGTACGAAACAGCCAGATCCCGAGCCACGCAAGTACGGCACCATGAAGGGCAAAATCATTATCAACGACCCCGACTGGGCCAAGGCAATCGAGACAAACGAAGAACTGGAGGCGTGGCTGGACGGCAAGCTATAGATGGAGATTCTGCTCGATACACAGGTAGTAATCCTGCTCGGATTACATGGCCTGGGTATACTGCCGCTGAAAGTTCGCAATTGATCAGCGATCCGGAAACGGCAGCCGTCATAAGTACGATTAGCCTGACGGAAGTGGCAATCAAGTCGAGCGTCAATCGAATCCTGATGGGCCGTGAGTCGCTGACAAGTCTGATGGCAGATTTGAAAGTAACGGTTCTGCCTTTCGCTGAACGCCACGCTTTACGTCTGTTTGACCTGCCGCTGCATCACACCGATCCCTTCGATCGCATGATCATTGCGACCGCGCTTTGTGAAAATCTTCCGCTAGTTGGCGGGGACGAAAAATTCCCCGCCTACAAAACCGAAGGTCTCTCCTTGATTTGGAAATAACCATCCTCAACAGAAAAATCGTAAATGTCGTCATCAGGAGAGCCCATAACTCCTGCTGTCCGCCGGTCGTTTGACAAGTTCGAGCGCCAGAAACATTCGCTACTCTGCCAACTTACTCAGTGGTCTATGGCACGCGTAAGCTTCCGTCCC
Source organism: Bryobacteraceae bacterium (assembly GCA_965277435.1). Classification (GTDB taxonomy): domain Bacteria; phylum Acidobacteriota; class Terriglobia; order Bryobacterales; family Bryobacteraceae; genus Bog-105. Next base: position 3,263,276 of record OZ255821.1, read on the forward strand.
GCGCCGTCCAGTTGGTCCGCCTTGGAGGTGCTCGACCATCTCGTAAAGGTCGAGCAAGCCGTGCTACTCGATATACGGAGCCGTTTGCCTGACGGCGAACTTGTGTCGTTCAAAGACCGCGTCGGCGCATACCTGGTGTTTGCCGTGATGCGGTTTCCTCTGCGCGTGAAAACGCCTGCTTCGACCCCCACAGCATTGCCCCAACCCGGGCGACTTCTCCGCGGTTGCCCGCCAATGGGAAGAGGTCAGAAACAATCTGAGAAAACTGCTCGATACCTTGCAGCCGGAACAATTCCGGTGCGGTCTGTTTCACCACCCGATTTGATGACCATGCCGCGCGCGCTGACCTTCCTTTCCGCCCATCTGCACCACCACGGCTACCAACTTAACCGTTTCGAAAAAGTGACCAGCCGGCTCTGAATGAGCCGCCCGCCGAAAGGTCCTCTTGACAGCTTTGCTTGTTGGTGCTAATTTTCTAGCAGGATGCTACTCAACCAGCACAAGCTCAGCCGCCGCGAACGCCAGATCATGGACATCCTCTATCGCCACGGCCGCTTAACGGTAGCGGAGATCCTGGAACAAATTCCCGATCCGCCCGGCTACTCCGCCGTTCGAGCCATGCTGCGCGTCCTGGAAGAAAAAAAGCACATCCGCCATGAAGAAAAAGATCTACGTTATGTCTACCTGCCGGTAGTCCCGCGCGAAAAGGCGCGCCGCTCGGCCGTCGCGCATCTGCTTGATACGTTTTTCGACGGCTCACCCGAGCAGGCGGTCGCGACACTGTTGAACGTCTCCGCGCGCGACCTCAAACCGGAAGACTTCGACCGGCTTGCCGCGCTGATCGAACAGGCGCGTAAGGAGGGGCGTTGATGACCTGGCCATTCTGGTGCGAAGCTCTACTCCGTTCGACGGCTCTCCTGCTGGCCGGCGCGCTTCTTCTTCGCTTCTCGAAAACGCGCACTGCTGCTTTCCGTCACGCCTTGCTTCTCTCGGTCGCTGTTCTGCTCGGCTTGCTGCCGCTGCTCTCGATTTTGTGTCCCGCGATCCACCTTCCGCTGCCCACGCCCGCTCACTCGCTGCAAGCCATCGTTACGGTGCAGGAACTCTCTTCGATCGTCGCCAGCCAACCGCTTCCCCACGCCTTCCACTGGCCCGTCGCTATCTGGCTAACCGGCTTAGCCGTCACCCTGATTTCTCTGTCGGCAGGTGCGCTTTCCGCCTGGCGACTTGCCCGCCAAGCCGTGCCCGTTCCTGCGAGCATCGTCAGCGAAAGCCTTCTTTCTATAGACCCGCTGAACTTGCGCAATGTTGAGATCCTTGTCTCGCAGGACCTGTCGATCCCGCTCACCTGTGGACTGTTGCGCCCGCGCATCCTGCTACCCGCCGCGGCCGCCGCGTGGACGCCATTGCGCTTGCGCGCCGTTCTATCGCATGAACTCGCCCATGCCCGCCGTCGCGATGTAGCGGCGCAAGTTGCCGTTCACCTCGTCGCTTCTCTCTGGTGGTTTCAGCCGCTCGTCTGGTTTCTCCGGCGACGTCTCCGAATCGAAAGCGAACTCGCCTGCGACGCCGCCGCGCTCAAGGCCGGTCTTCGCCCTTCCGAGTACGGCGCAGAACTTCTGACTGTCGCGCGCACCCTCAGCCGTCACGCCCTGGCTCTCTCCAGTTCCGGTATCGGTATGGCCTGTTCCTCCGATCTGGAGTACCGTCTTCGTGCCCTTCTCAAACCGCCCGCCGCTTCGCTCTCGCGCCCCAAAACATTTGTCATTGTTTTCACTCTGGCCGCAGCCGCCATCGCTGCTTCCGCATTCACTCCCCGTCCCAGCCAGTTAAATGAACCAGGAGGTTCCCTTATGAAACGCACTTTGCTCTCCGGCTTACTGACTTCGGTAGGTCTTTCCGCCGCCTCTATCAGCGGCGCTCTCCACGATGCCGGCGGTGCCGCCATTCCCGGCGCGACTGTTACCGTTTACAATCCCGATACCGGCGCCAAACAGGAATCTGTCACCGACGCGCAAGGCCATTTTGCGACAAACGGCGACGCCGCCGGTCAGTACATTCTGCGCATCGAAAAACCCGGTTTCGCGTCGATCTTTCGCGAGTTCGATTTGAAAGCCGAATCGTCCATGGAGCGCCAGTTCACCATGAGTAACGAGGGCGGGGAACCGGTAGCCCACCACGTCACCAGCAACTCTGAACCCGCTGGCCGCCGCATCCGCGTCGGAGGCCAAGTCGCGCAAAACAACCTCACTACGAAGGTTCAGCCCGTCTATCCGGCAACCGCCAAAGCCGGTGGTATACAGGGTGCCGTCGAAATCGAAACCACCATCTCGAAAGACGGTATTCCGGTCGAACTCCGGGTCCTCTCTTCGCCCAGCGACGACCTCTCTGAAGCGTCTCTCGAAGCCGTCCGCCAGTGGCGCTACCGCCCGACATTGTTAAACGGAGAACCGGTGGCCATCGTTACTGATGTCCTGGTGAGCTACACGTTAAGCCAGTAAGCCAAAGCGCCAAAGCGTTACGATCAATCAGAGGGGTAACAATATGGCAACTCTGGACTGGTCACAATGCCCTGCGGTGGAGAGCATCCCCGGCAAGGTCAGTGGAGCGTGGGTATTTCGAGATACCCGTCTGCCCGTCGCGACAGTCATTGAGAATCTGGAAGATCTAAGTGTCGAGGAAGTGATGGAACAGTTCGACGTGACACGTGAACAGATCAACTCCGTGCTAGATTTTGTAGCCCAGAGCCTCAAGGCTGCAGTACCGGGCCAATCCCTCACTCCGGTCGATGCTCATTCTTTTTGACCACGGAACCCCAAAAGGCCTTGCCAATGCACTTCCTGGCCACACGATCGTCACAGCCCAATTCAGAGGATGGGAGAAGCTCAGCAATGGAGCATTACTGGATGCTGCAGAGGAAGCGCAGCTGGATCTATTGCTCACGACCGACAGGCGAATCCGCTACCAGCAAAACCTTACGGGGCGAAACATCGCCCTCATTGTTCTTACCGGCACCACGAAATGGGCTCGTGTCCGATTGCACCTGGAACGTATCGCCTCGGCGGTGAACGCTGTGAAACTTGGCGACTACATCGAAATTCAGATCCCCTTTTACTAAGCAGGTTCATTCATACCGCAAGGCCCGCAACGGATCCGCTGAGGCCGCCCGCCGCGCCGGAATGAAACCCGGCCAGCATCGCCACAGCGCCAAGCAGGAACACCGACCCTGCGATCGACAGAGGGTCTGCCGGCTGCACTCCATACAACTCACTCCGCACAAACCGCCCTAATGCTAGCGCCAATGGGAGTGCCGCGAGAACCCCAAGAGCAACCAGCACCACCGCCTCCCGCATCACCAGCCAGATCACGCCGCCCGGCAACGCACCCAGCGCCATGCGAATCCCAATCTCGCGGGCACGCTGCGTTATCATATAAGCCATCACGCCGTACAACCCGAGAATCGACAGCGCCGTAGCCAGCAAACTGAAACCGGTCGACAAAGAAGTAATCATCCGTTCCGTCACCAGCGACTCCTCGAGTTGACGATCCATGGTTTTCATTTCCAGGATCGGAGCTCTCGGCTCCATCTCGTGCACCAGGCGTCGCGCGCTTGCGAATACGCTCTGCGCATCGCCTTTGAAACTCAGGTAAACAGTCGTATTGAACTCATTCCTTTGCGCAGCACAGAGGAAGACCTGCCGCGGGGCTTTTTGTTTGAGATCCTCATAGTCTGTATCGTTTACTACGCCTACAATTTCCAGATCGGTCCGTGTTCCGGGATCGGCGCCGCGGCCGATGCGCCGCCCCAAGGCAGAACCTTCGCCAAAGTAGTGCCGGGCGAAACTCTCATTGACCACCACCACCTTGGGAGTCTTCTCGGTATCGCTCTCACGGAACCCACGACCGGCCAGCAAATGGATTCCTAACGTCTCAAAATATCCGGGACTCGCCTCATTCATATACGCGGAAATATCCTCACCGGGAATGTTTACATGGCCCGCTACCGTAATCAGGTTCTTCCACTCGCTCCGGTCAAGCACCGGGTTTCCAGCGACGGCGGCCGTTCGCACACTTGGTAAACCGCGCAAACGGGACTCCAATTGCCGATAAAACGCATGCGCCCGCGCCGCGTCGTAGCCAATCGAATCGAGGCCCACCTCAAACTGCAGTACGTTATGCGTTTGAAACCCTGGGTTCAGCGCACGCAGTGTGGCCAGGCTGCGGATAAACAGACTCGCCCCGATCAGCAGGATCAGCGACAACGCGATTTGCACCGCCACCAATACCTTGCGAAAGAGCACGGTTGTACCCCCGCCGGTTACGCTCGCCGCCTGCGCCTTCAACACGCCAGTGATGTCCGAATGCGCTGCCTGGAGTGCCGGCGTCAGGCCAAACAAGATTCCAGTAAATAGAGAAGCTCCGAACGCAAACCACAAAACGGTTGCACTTGGAAAAGCGGAAATCGCATACCCCGTGGGATTCTCGGGCAGAAACGCCAGTAAGCCTCTCACCATCGCGATCGCAACAAAAACGCCCGCTGCCCCTCCTGCTATCGCCAGCCAGAGACTCTCAGTGAGCAACTGCTGAATCAGGCGTGCGCGGCTCGACCCGATCGCCACGCGAATCGCGATCTCCCGCTGACGAGTTGCCGCTTTAGCTGCCAACAGGCTCGCCAGATTGGCGCACGCGATGAGAAGGACAAGCCCGGCTACACCCATCAGCAGAAACAACGGCTGCTGATACTGCCGCCGCAACACGCTGTCTCCCTGCCCTCCCGGCATCACCTCAAGCCACATCTTCAAAAACTGCTGCCGGTCATAGGGCGTCGCGTGTGCGAACCCCGCGCCTGACAACTCCGCTTGCAGAATTTGATGAAACAGCGGCTGTAATCCTGCTTGCGCGTTGCGCAGCGTCATACCTGCTTTCAACCGCCCGTACACGTTCACCCAGCGCAGCCGCTGATCGAACATATTCCCGAAATCATCATGCGGAAAAAGCTTGCCCGTCATCATCACCGGTACGAAAAACTGCGTCGGTAACCCTGGCTCGAGACCTTCAAATCCAGGTTGCGCAACGCCTACGATCGTCAACGGATAGTTGTTAATCAGAATCCTCCGCCCGATCACTTCCGAACGGCCTGCGAACCGGCTCCTCCAGTAGCCATAACTCAAGACGGCCACCGGATTCGCATTGGGATGTAGATCGTCGCTTGCGTCGAACACCCGCCCGGCCCCTGCCTTAACCCCAAGCAAAGGAAAGTAGTTTCCGGAAACCAGTTCGCCGCTCAGCACCTCGCTTTCCGAACCAACGTTTGCCGTAAACCAGACAGCCCTCCGGCACATCATCTGACTAAAGACACTGTTTTGATCGCGCAGCGTTTGATACATGGTGTAAGACAACACGTTGTGCCCCATATTGCTGCCGTAATGATTTCCTTGCCCGGCAAGCCGCACGATTTGCTGCGGATCCCGCACCGGCAGCAATCGCAAAATCAGCTGGTCCACCAGCGTAAAGATGGCCGAGTTCGCGCCGATTCCGAGGGCCAGCGTCAAAATGGCCGCAAACGCAAACAGCGGTGCTCTGCGAAACTGCCGCCAGACATAACCGCTGTCCTGCAAAATCACTTCAAAAAGCCGAAACCGGCTTCGCTCCCGCAGTTCGTTCTTCATTTGCGTCATTCCCCCAAATTGCTTTCTCGCCGCAAACCGCGCTTTTTCCGCTGTCATTCCCTGGCGCACAAACCGCTCGGCCAGCAGCGCGAGATGCTCCTCAATTTCCCGATCCACCTCACGTTCGAAGGCCCGACGCCCGAAGGAACCTCTTACACGAGCCATGTGCCGTCGAACGAAACTCCACACCTCAATGGCTTCCCTTTGCCGCTTGCAACACCTTGCCGATCACGCCAGAAATCCGCTCCCAGTCTTTCGTTTCTTCCGCAAGTTGCTTCCGCCCAGCCTTGGTGATCGCATAAAACTTCGCCTTCCGATTGTTCTCCGACGCGCCCCAGCTGGCAGAAATCCAGCCCTGCTGTTGCAGCCGCAGCAAAGACGTGTATACCGTCCCTTCGTTCAGTTGCAGAACGTCCTCGCTCAATTGCTCAATTCTGCGCGCAATTCCATACCCGTGCAGCGGCCCCATTACATCGAGCGTTTTGAGAATCATCAGATCGAGAGTGCCTTGCAGCACCTCCGATCTAGGCTGCTCTTTTGCTTTTCCTTTGGACATTGCATAGCAGGATAACATGTCCATATGGATTGTCCAACGGAAGTGTTGCTGTCGATACTGAAGACATGACCACCAAGCGCGCTACCCCCGGCCCCGGCCAGGAATCTGTCTGGGACTATCCACGGCCACCTAAACTCGATCCCTCCACGCGCCGTGTCCGCGTCCTGCTCGCCGGCGAGAAAATTGCCGATTCCGCCCGCGCCTACCGAGTTCTAGAAACCAGCCACCCGCCCACCTGGTACATCCCCCGCGCCGATATCCGGTCCGAATTCCTCCATTCCACCCGCAAGTCCTCACACTGCGAATGGAAAGGCCAGGCGAGTTATTGGTCGATTGAGGCCAATGACCGAACTGAGGAGAACGCCGCCTGGTCCTACGAGCATCCATCTCCGTCGTTCGCCGCCATCGAAGGCCATCTCGCCTTCTATCCGAGCCGCTTCGAATGTTACGTCGGCGACGAGCGCGTGACCTCCCAGCCCGGCGACTTCTACGGGGGCTGGATCACCAACGATGTCGTCGGCCCCTTCAAAGGCGCACCGGGCACCTGGGGCTGGTAACCCAATGTCACTCAGTTTCCGAGAAACGTTGACAGCCATTGGTGGAGCGGGCCTCTTGGCCGGCTATGCCGCTCTTCATGGCGGCATTTTTAAGGTCGGGTTTCAAACGGACTTGTTGTCCAGAATAGCTTCCAGCTGTACCGGCTTCTTGCTTCAAGAATCACGCGAACCGCTCCTCCAGCAGATCTTTCTTCGGCGCATAATTCAATTTCCACCCATATTCAAGCAGTGGTTTCGCCGCCATCGCAAAGTCACTCACCAGGTCCACCAGCCCTGCTGACTTGTACTCACTCGCCTTCAAGTCGCGAACCGTTATGAACGACGTCAGCTTCAGCCACTCGGCGATCTCACTTTCGGCATGCTGGTCATACCCGCGCGGCAAACGCGTCAATTGATTCTCTGTCGACAAACTAAGCCTGTGTTTCGTTAGCCCTTTTACCACCCGCAGAAAGTCCGCTGGTTTCGCCGCCATCGCTGTACGCCACACCTGCAGAAACGGCCGCTCCGGCATCCAGAACCCCGCCGCCACAAACGATTCTTCTGGCGACACATGCATATACACTTCGCCCTGCTGAGCCGCAGCCGGCTTCAATCCCGCGCCCACATGTGTTTTGAACGGCCGCTTGTCGGGACTGAAACGGATATCACGGTAGACCCGCATCACCGGACTGCGATCCCGCGCCGCGATCATCAACCCGCGTTTCCGGCACTGCGCCGCCACCTCGCTCACCAGCAGCGCCATCGGCTGATGCACCTGCTCGTCGTAAGTTGCTTTCTTCTCCCGAAACCAATCGCGGTCGTTGTTCTCTTTTAACTCCCGCAGGAATTTCAAGCCCGCCCCTGGAAATCCGGCAAACTTCTCAGGCATCACTGCGCCTCGCCACGTAATTCATGCTCCCCACCCGGTACCATTTGTATCCATATGGCTCCAGTAAAATGCAATGCTTGCCCGATGGTTTTACCTCGCTGTGATCGTCCGATAGCAAATTGATTAACCAGCGGTCCTTGCCTTCGCCCAGTCCCGGATCAAGCCAGATCTCGAGCGGATTCGCACCCACGTTATGCACCACCACTACCGAATTGTTGCGCCAGTCATAGCGGATAGCCAGCACGGCTGGTGATTCCGTGCGCAGTATCGTAAAATCGCCCCAGCCGATCTCCGCCACTTCTTTACGCATTCGTATGATGCGTTCCATCCAGTTCAATAGCGAGTTCGGATCTCTCCGCTGTTCCGCCACATTCACGTGTTCAAACCCGTAAGCTCCACCGCTGATCACCGGCGATACCGGCTTTTCTCCTCGCGTGAAACCACCATGCGGTTCGAGTGTCCACTGCATCGGCGTCCGCGCGCCTTCCCGCTCCGGCAGAGTCAGATCGTCGCCCATTCCGATCTCGTCGCCATATCGAATCACCGGTGTTCCCGGCAAAGTCATCATCAGGCTGTATGCCGCTTCGAGTCGTCGCCGGTCTCCCTGCAGCATCGGCGCAAGGCGTCTTCGGATGCCGCGTTTATACAGCTGCATGTCCGCTTCCGGAGCAAACGCCGCAAATACCCCTTCTCTTTGTTCGTGCGTCAACCGCCCCAAATCGAGTTCGTCATGGTTACGCAGAAACTGTCCCCATTGCGCTGTCGCTGGACGTTGCCTGGTGGCCTTCAAAGACTGCTTCAGAGGCCCGCTATCCGCCATCGCCAGCGCATAAAACAAGGTCTGATTCACCTGGAAGTTGAACATCATCTGCAGCCGTTCTCCAGTCTTCCCGAAATACTCCATGTCGGTTTTTGCTTCGACATTCGCTTCGGCCAGAATGATCGCGTTTCCGTCGCGCCAGCTTAGAAATTCCCGCAAGGAGCGCAGCATGTCGTAATGCTCCACGAGCTGCTGCGGCGCATCCGCGCCTTTCTCCGCAATCACAAACGGCACGGCATCCATTCGGAAACCCGTTACGCCCAGCTGCAGCCAGAAACCCATTATTTTTAAAATCTCTGCCTGCACTTCCGGATGCGCCGTGTTCAAGTCGGGTTGAAATTCGTAGAAGCGATGGAAGTACCACAATCTGGCGGAGTCGTCATACGTCCAGGTGGATTTCTGCACGCCGGGAAACACGATGCCGTCCTTGGCGTGCGCCGGTTTCTTCTTCGACCACACATACCAATCCCGATACTTCGAATCCGGGTCCCGCCGCGCTTCCTGAAACCAGTGATGCTGGTCGGAGGTGTGGTTGACCACCAGGTCGATCAGAATCCGCATGCCGCGCTGCTTGCAGCCATGCGCAAACTCGACGAAGTCGCCCAGCGTGCCGTAACGCGAGTCGACGCCGTAATAATCCGCCACGTCGTAGCCGTCGTCTCGCCCGGGGGAAGATTGAAACGGCATCAGCCAGATGGCAGTAACGCCTAACCCTTGCAGATAGTCGAGGCGTCCGGTCAATCCTTTGAAATCGCCGACTCCGTCGCCATCGGAGTCGACGAAAGTTTCCACTGAGAGGCAATAAATGATGGCGTTCTTATACCAGAGATCGTTAATCATTCCTTATGCGCAGGCCGGGCGCGGCCTTGCTCAGTTTAACTATTCAAGAACGGCAGGCGGATTGATCCAAAGGCGCATGATTCAAAAAGCACGGTCGTTGTTCGTGTTCAAGCAACCAACGCTTCCTCGGCAAGCCCCGCCATAACCGGTCAGCGATCCGCCCGCCCCAATCACGCGATGACACGGCACGACAATACTCACAGGGTTTGCGCCATTGGCCATTCCGACTGCGGCACTGCGCTCGGGCGTTTCAGTCGTTGCGCCAGTTCCGTGACGATCTCCAGGTCGCCTATCGGAGACCCCAGCCGTTCACAGAACAGGTGCCGCATCCGCCGCCCACAAATGCTGTGCCGCATATGCTCGCCACGGTCGCCAGGCCTCTGCCTGCTCGAGTAACTGTTCCACCGATACCGGCGTCCGGCTCATTTTCGCCGCTCCTCGGAGCAATCCCACATCCGAAGCCGGAAACGCATCTGTTTCGCGGAGCGCCCGCAGCGCGATGTACTGCGCCGTCCACTCTCCGACACCCCGAATCGAACGCAACTTCGTCACGATCTCCTCGACCGAGCCCACCGGCTCAAATAACCTTGGCTGCTCGATGGCTGCCTCGGCCAACGCCTTGAGCGCGGACCTCCGCGAAGCGGGCATGCCCAGCGCACCCAAATCGGCTGCCACGACTTCTTCCGCTGCAGGAAACGCATGTGTCAAACGGTGGTCCACCGCACCTGTCCAAGGCCTACTGCACAGCCGCACCAGCTTAGCCGTCAGTTGGCGCGCTCCTCCGACACTGATTTGTTGTCCAAGGATGGCCCGCACCGCGAGTTCGAATCCGCTCCATCCGCCCGGCGAATGCAAGCCTGGCCGTTCCGCGATCAGCGCTGCCAAAGACGGGTCGCGTGCCAGATGCTCCCCGATCCGGCCGATGTCCGCGTTCACATCGAACACGGTTCGTAGGCGCGACACGATCACCGGAATGGCGCGCACGCAGGGAAACTGAATCTTGGCCACCAGTGCCCGTCGTGCCGGCTCATGACGCACCTCGACCATTCCTAATTGGCCGCCATGCGAAACCAAGCGTCTGTATCGGCCGCCCTCCACGAGTTCCACGCCCTCGATCGCCCGCGCCTCGAAAAAACCGAGCAGCGACTGCCAGTCATACGGCGGTCGGTAGCTCATCTGTAACTCGATCGGAGCGTCTTCCGATACGGCACCGCGCTTACTTCGCCGCAGTTCGCTGGGCGGCCGGTGGTACAGGGCGCGAAACGCATCATTGAAACGCCGGACACTGCCAAAACCCGCCGCCATCGCCACTTGCGTCATGGAGAGTCGCGTGTCATGAATCAGCTGTTTGGCAAACAGCACCCGCCGCGTTTGCGCCACGCTCACCGGCGATGCCCCCAAATGCCGCTCGAATAAACGCCGTAATTGCCGCTCCCCAACGCCGACCCGTTCGGCCAGTGACTCGACACTTGCCGCTTCTTCATCCAGAAATCCTTCCGCAATGAGCGCCATCGCTCGCGACACCGTATTCGAAGTGCCGCGCCAGCACGCCACTTCCGGCGAAAGCTCCGGCCGGCAGCGCAGGCAAGCCCGGAAACCAGCCTCCTGGGCCGCTGCTGCCGTCTGAAAGAAAACACAGTTCGCGCGCTTCGGCGTCCGCGCCGGACAAATCGGCCGGCAATAGATTCCCGTCGACGTCACACCTGTGTACAGCAGCCCGTCAAAGCGGAGGTCCCGCGTCTCCATCGCCCGATAGCAGATATCGCCGTCCAGCCATTCCATGACCTCTACTATCCTCCCTGGTCCGATTTCCGTCTGGCCATTTCCGGACCCGACAGCCAGCCTGGGAAATTGAAAGAAACAACTTACCGTATCCTTTTATGGACCTGCCGGTAGTTGTTATCAGGACGCCAAACGCCAGTGATGAGCGAAGCGGATTTCAGGAATGTCTTTCTCCGGCACAAAGACGCCGTTTACGGGTTCGCGCACCGCTTAACCGGCTCACCGGAAGCAGCGGAAGATATCGCGCAGGACGTCTTTCTATCATTCTTGCGCGGAGCGGACGAAATACACCGTTCGGAAAGAGATCTGCGTTCGTACCTGCTGGCAGCCGCGCGCAATCTGGCTTTTAAGAGATGGCGCACGGAGCAACGCTGGAATGGTTTGAACAGCGACCAATTCACCGCTGAGCCGCTCGATTTCGACGGATCGAAATTTGGGAAGCAGTCGCAGCAGCCATAGCGCTTTTGCCGCCGCTGCAGCGCGAAACCCTTATCTTGCACGCCTACGAAGGCTTTACCCCTGTCGAGATCGCGCGCTTGACCGAAACAGATCTGGGCGTTACAAAAGCGCGCCTGCATCGCGCACGCGAGAACATGAAGCGCCTGCTGGCCCCCCTAGGGGAGCACGCGAGAGGAGTTCAACAAAATGGAACCGCTCAAGGATAAGGAACTCGATGAGATGCTGGCGAAATGGCGCGTGCCGCCTGCGCCCGAGTCACTCGAACGCAAAGTGTGCGCGCCTGTTCGTCCGAGTGCCTGGTGGCGATGGCTCGCCACCGGATCGATCCGTGTGCCGGTACCGGTGGGTTTGGCGATAGCCTTACTCGTTGGGCTGCTGATCGTCATGGCGGGAGCACGGCGAGTCGACTCGCCGGCCGGGAACAGAACGGCGCACCTCTCGGATTTCCATCCAGTGAAACAGCTGCAACCAAAGATCATCAGGAGCAACTATGAAACTCGTTAGCCTCGGTCTGCTCGTTCTTACCGCTCAAGGAGCGTGGGCCTTTTCCAGCTTCAGCGCTGATTTTCCGAACATCAGGGCCAGGGTGATTGTCGAAGAAAAACTCGAGCCGCAGAATCCGAAAATGAGCGGCGGCTTTAGCTCCGGAATCGGGATGGGAGGGCCGGGAATGCCAGTTCGTCACACCTTGACTGAGTCGTCGCAGCATGTATATTCCGGCTACGACATTCAGGTTCTGCGGCAAGCGGGCGACACCTTTCGTGTAACATTGGTTGCGCTCACTGCCACTGCGGAAGAGTTGAAGCTGCCCGATCCCTCCTTGTGGAGACGCCTGCCTGCCCCAAACCTGCCGGGTCCGCAATTGATTCACGCCGGTGACACCTTGGTCTTCGACCTTTTTGAGGATTCGGCCACCGGGCAAAAGATAGTTGACTCCTTGCGGATCGAGAACAACGGTCCCTGCGACGGCCAGCAAGATTGTCTGGCCAAACTCGTCGCCCACGAAGCGCAATCGCTGGCCACGAGCATCGCGGATCTCGAAAGTAAACTAAACGGCCCGCCAGCAGCGGCTCTGGCGCAATCACAGCAGACTTGGGAGCAGTACAAGCAGGATACGTGCGGCGCTATCACCGACAGTGGCCGGCAACTGTCGTGCAAACTGATCCTCACACGCAGCCGCCAGCAGGACTTGACGAAAATCTACTGAATAAAGTTGGCTCCTCAATTACGCGCAGAGCTTTCGCCCCATGGCAGTGTCATACGAGAGCTCGCAGCAGTTTCCCATCAAGAGCAAGCACAGGCCGCGAGGCCGCCCCACCAAACGAAAGAGGAACTTCAGCGGACTTGGGCGCGGATCGCGAGTCCGTTGTGCGCGCGAGTTCCTTAGAAGTGCCGCGAGCTCCATAATGGTTGGTCTGCGGTTACGGGTCGCCACACTTGGCGTTGCTCATAAAATTGGAGGCTCGCTTCCGGTCTGCCATCGGTCGGGCTCTCGGAGCGGGGCCATGTCCGATAACGAAGCGATACTTGACATCACTCTTGAGGAGACGCCCATAGGCTCTTCAACCGACGTCGTTGCTGCAGTGATGAACCATCGTCAACAGGTCAGACCGCCTGGCGTTAGTTAAGAATCCGAAGTGCCGGATGCGGACAAAGCCACGAGGCAGAATGTGATGGGACATACGGCGCAGGAGCTCCAGCGCCGTAAGTGTCATTTTCTTCTGTAGTTGCCGTGCGCGTAGTCTCGCCAGCGGAAGGCGACTTGCTCGCGCTCGAAGCTCAGCAAACGATGGGCCTCAACGCCGCCAGGCAGATTGCTGGTTATCGCGCCCTGAAGAATATAAGGAACAAAATCTAGTGTGAGCGCGAAATCCATCGTGATCGTAGAGTCCCAACCGATGCTGGACATGGCACCCGGGCCCATATAACGAATCGCCGACTGGGGCGTGGGCCGGACCCTCGTTGGGCCTCCGCGACGTGCCTGGAAAAGGTAAAACTGCCCGCCGAGCGTGTTCTTCATATCGACCACCTGTTTGCGCGCATGCAGCGTCTTAATAGATATGAAGCAAAGACGAACGCCATGACGAGAATCGGATCAAATTTGTCCCAAGTACCGCCACCGTTATTCAGTTGTGAATAGAACGTGAGTAAAAGAGTGATCGTGAGACCAGCATAAACCCACTCAGTCAATCGAGGCACATTGGGAATCAGAAGGCCCACGCCACCAAGGATGTGGGTCACGCCAATCAGAGGGATGATATAGAGCGGGTATCCGAGCTGCTGATTGGCGATCCTCCATTCGTCGGGATCGTGAATTAGATATAACCTTCCGAAGTACACCCAGATGAAGGCGACGAGGCCGGTTATTACGATCGCGGCTATTTGACTTGCTCGACCTGCCCGCGCGGGTTTATCTGCGGGTTTATCTATTGTGTGTTCAGCTTTCATATTAAAAGCGATCCTCTTCTTGCGGTTTAAATGGTTTAAATCGTTCTGCAATAAGTCGGCTCTTGTACGCGACTGAGATCAACGCGCAGCATGAGCGAGGTCGGTGACGGCCCTGACGCTCCCACGAGCTGGGTCATTGGTAAGCATGGCGGGCCGAACGATGACCCAATCGAGTGAGCTGGCGCGGATCGCGGCTTCCTGACCGTCCTTGTCCTTGTCAGCTTGGCTGAGCAGCCTGATCTCGCGGAACGGGCTCAGGCCGGTGGCCAACGAGCTGACGACGCCATCGCAGCCGTTCAAGGCGCGGATGAGGGTGGCCCTCGTCACGAGCATCGCCCTCGATCATGTCTACTCCTGGCAGATCGGCGCTCGCCTTCGAGCGAACCAGGGCCACGACAGAATGGCCTTTCGCCAGGGCGTCGCGGACGATCGGCCCAGTTCCCAGGGAACCGGGCTGATTCAGCTTGCCCCGGACTTACGCCTGGACGGCGTTCTGTGCAGCCGCAAACACATCGCGTGCGGACCTCGTACCCGCTACGTGCTCCGTACCCGTGACTCCGAGGTCCATCCATCCCGCGTTAACGCTCTCATACATTTCTTCGGCAGGCCCGGTGTGGCCCTTCGGGACGCCGAACTGCTCGAACGCTTCCGCCCAGCCTCCACGCGGGACTGCAAAGGCTCTTACGTCGAGTTTTAGGACCTCACCCAATTGTCCGGCCACTTCATCCGCGCTTACCATCGAACCCAACTCGATGACGCGATGCCCTGACCACGCCGGCCCGGTCAGGAGCGTTGCCACCTCTGCGCCGATGTCACCTGACGCAACCATTGCCGATTTCCGGTTTGTAGGATTGTAGAAGACCGGTAATGTTCCGCCTTGGGCGGCCTGTAAGCCGTAAAGAAAGTTTTCGAAAAATCCGCCTGCGCGCACAAATGCGACTGGAGATGCCAGGCTGCGAAAACCTTGCTCCAAAAGTGATAAGGCCGTGATCATCCCCAGCCCGCTTGTTCTATTCGCGCCCATCGACGAGAGCGCTACTACCCGCGGAGGCACTACCTTGGTCAGCGCCTCGACATAGTTCGCAATCACGCCCTTTGCTTCTTTGTAATCAGGCGATGGTGCCCATACAGCCGGCAGCATAACAAACGCGCCTTCAACGCCTTTGAGCGCCGCCGCTATGGCTGTCGCATCGTTCCAGTCCCCATCCACCAACTCCACGCCTTGGTCTGCCCACTTCGCCGCTTTCTCGCGATTGCGCACAAGCGCTCGCACCTGTTTGCCTTGGTTCAGTAGATGCCGCGCAGTGGCGCCCCCAACTTTTCCAGTAATGCCCGTGACTAAATACATGTTCGTTTCTCCTTGTTGTATGGCCGCCCATCGAAATCCGCGACCTGACGATTTGAGGCTTTCGGCAAACCATTGGTTGCAAATCATTCAGTGGTTTTATATTTTGAGCGGATCAACGCTTGGGCGCTCGTAAACGCATCAACCGCTGTGCCATGAGAGGGTGGGCGCTTCTGCACCACAAGTCGTCTCTAGAGCTCTCTTGTCCGTTTCTTGCGGGCATACTGTTCATGCTTTTAAGTGGTGGGGTCTCGTGGTTCAGCCCCTGACCGTAAGCCAAAAACCGGTTGTCACTTCCGAGAGTCCCGTCGGCATAAAGGCGAGGTCCAGGGTGCTCGCGTACTCAGGGAGGATGAGCTTCGCAAAGCAGGCTGCAACCACCAGCAAGGAAGCGAAGATACCCAGCCCGGACAGCACTACCGGAATGTAGCGGGCTTCGAAGCGAGAGATAGAAGAAGATGGTAGAGTTTATCCCCATGAAGATGGCGCTGACTTTTAGGGAAGTTGCGGACGTTTGGGATTGGAGCTCCGAAAGCTCGCTCAACTTCGCTGAGCATGCCTGCGTGCTCGGAAGAGACGATCCGGTGCCGAATCTATCAAGTTGCCGCTCTTTTCGACACTGGACCTCAGAAATAGTCCGGTGACGAAGACGCGGTGCAAGCGTCCCTTCATCCATCTTTATATTGTCACCAATGGTTATTAAACAACAACTGGCCGCAAATATCGCTGGAAGGGACTAAGCTATTTGAAGTGACATCCACATCACCAAGTCGCCGGGTAGAGCGCAAGGAAAGGCTGCGGGGCGAGATCCTTGCGGCTGCAAGTAAAATGTTTGCCGATCGCGGTTACGAAGCCGTGACGCTTCGTGCGATCGCTAAAGAGATCGGTTATACACACGCCGTGATCTACCAGCATTTTCCGGACAAATGGCACATTCTTGCCGAGTTGAGCAGCGAGACGATCGGGCTGCTAATTCAGAACTTCGACGCGATTGCCGCTAAACATCTTGCACCGAAAGAGCGTCTTTTTGCGACTTCACGCGGCTTGATTCAATTCTGCATTGCCCATCCACAGCAGTTCCGTAACGTCTTCTTCGGGCCTGAGAACCGCAACGGCATCCGCGCTGGACAATACATCAACGACATCGGCGCGCCGTTGTTCGGACGTTTCGTGCAGCTCTTTTTCGATGTTGCCAAGGATGAAGGATTGCCAAATAGGGATGACATGGTGGTAGCCCACACCTGGTGGTTTACGATCTTTGGCCTCGCCACACTCCTGGTCATCCAAGGGGTTGTGCCTGACTTGCCTGACCAGACTCTGGTGGTCGAGCAAACGATCGCAACGCTTTGGGCGGGCGTCCAGGCTGTTCCCCGATTACCGAAGACCGCAATCTTTAAGCGATCCGGCCGATCCAGTGCCTCAAAGCAATAAGAGCATTCCCTGGGTGTTGAGAAGTAGCGGAGCAGCCAACCAGCTGTTCCCGCTTTGAGTTTGGCGTGTGTGGCACGATCAGGAACGAAAAACGCCCTTCTGGGCCAACTTTACTCTTGGTTTGTTGTCGATTCGGGAGTTTCGCAGGCGAGACTCCGTTATCGTAGAGAAGCCTCTCACGGTTCAGCGATCACCTCGAAGCAGCGTGGCGCCACCTCCTTCCTCGCTACACCGCGTCCACTACGATTAACCTGAAGAAAGCAAGATGCCCGCGCCCGTGTTCCAGGGCCAAAGTATACCGATGTTCCGAGCCATACACCCGGATCCCCTAAACCCGCTACGCCAGTTACACTGGAGGTGAACCTCTCTTTATTTATGCTCGAAGGTACGCTAGCCAAGGTATTTGGCACCAAACATGACCGCGAGATCAAGCGCATTCGGCCGCTTGTCTCAGCGATCAACGATCTCGAGCCCGGATTGCAGAAGCTGTCGGATGCTGAATTGGCCGCCAAGACGCAGGACTTTAAACAGCGGTTAGCAAACGGGGCCTCTCTCGACGACATTTTAATCGAAGCGTTTGCGGTCTGCCGGGAAGCCGGACGGCGCGTCCTGAACATGCGGCATTTCGATGTTCAATTGATTGGCGGCATCACGCTCCATCGCGGCCGCATCGCCGAAATGAAGACCGGCGAAGGCAAAACGCTGGTCGCCACGCTTCCCAGCTATCTCAACGCCCTCGAAGGCAAAGGCGTCCATATCGTTACTGTCAACGATTATCTGGCCCGCCGCGATTCCGAATGGATGGGCCGCATCCATCGTTCACTCGGCCTGAGTGTCGGCACCATCGTTCACGATCTCGATGAGCAGGAACGCCGCAACGCCTATTATTCCGACATCACCTACGGCACCAACAACGAATTCGGCTTCGACTATCTGCGCGACAACATGAAATTCCGCCTGGAGGATTACGTCCAGCGCGAGTTCAATTTCGCCGTCGTCGACGAGGTCGATTCCATTCTGATCGACGAGGCCCGCACGCCGCTCATCATTGCCGGTCCGAGCGAAGAGTCGACCGACAAATACTACAAAGTCAATCGCATCATCCCGTATCTCGAGCGCGGCGAAGTGATCGAAGGCAAGGAGCCTGGCCAGTCTTACACGACGGGTGATTTCACGGTTGATGAAAAGACCCGCAGCACGGCGCTCACTGAAGAGGGCGTGCTTAAAATCGAGAAGCTTCTCAATACCGGCAATCTCTACGATCCCGCCAATATCGAGATGAACCACCACGTCCAGCAATCGCTGCGTGCCCACATTTTGTATCTGCGCGATCGCGACTACGTCGTCCAGGAGGGTCAGGTCATCATCGTGGACGAGTTTACCGGCCGCCTGATGCCCGGACGCCGCTGGAGCGACGGTCTCCATCAAGCCGTCGAAGCCAAAGAGAACGTCAAAATCGAGCGCGAAACACAAACGCTCGCCAGCATCACTTTCCAGAACTTCTTCCGCATGTATAAGAAGCTCTCCGGCATGACCGGCACCGCCGACACCGAAGCCGCCGAGTTCAGCAAAATCTACAATCTCGAAGTCACCCAGATTCCGACCAATCGGCCGCTGCTCCGCCTCGAGAATCCAGATGTGGTGTACCGCACGGAAGAAGAGAAATTCCGCAACGCCGCGAAAGAAATTCAATCGCTCAACGAGCGCGGACAGCCGGTGCTGGTCGGCACTATCTCAGTCGAAAAGTCGGAAAGACTGTCCACCATTTTAAAGAAGATGGGCGTCAAGCACGAAGTCTTGAACGCTAAAAATCACGAGCGGGAAGCGCACATCGTGGCGCAGGCCGGCCGCAAAAGCGCGGTCACTGTTTCGACCAATATGGCGGGCCGCGGAACCGATATTCTGCTCGGCGGCAATCCGGATGTTCTGCTCGAAGATCGCTTGAACCGGGCGGGCAAAACGCCCGAAATGCTCGCCCCCGGCGAACTCGAAAATCTGCGCACCCAAGTCAAGACCGCCATCGAAGCCGAGCGCCAGGAAGTGATGGCGCTGGGCGGCCTGCATATTCTCGCTACAGAACGCCACGAATCGCGGCGCATCGACAATCAGCTGCGCGGCCGTGCTGGACGGCAGGGCGACCCGGGCAGCTCGCGCTTTTATTTGTCCCTGCAAGACGATCTGCTGCGTATCTTCGGCGGAGAGCGTATGCAGAAACTCATGCTGCGGCTGGGCATGGAAGAAGACATGCCGATCGAGTCGAAGCTGATTACCAGCCGCATCGCTTCGGCGCAAAAAGCGGTCGAAGCCCAGCATTTTGCTTCCCGCAAACACGTTCTCGAATACGACGACGTGATGAACAAGCAGCGCCAGGCCGTCTATAAAATGCGCCGCGATCTGCTGGAGGGCGACAATCAGAAAGATCGCATCGTCAACATCATCCGTGGAATTTCGGGTGGCTTCGTCGACCAGTTTGTGCCGGAGAACGCCCGCGTCGATCAATATGACTTTAACGGTCTGCAAACGGCCATCCTCAATCAGTTCGGCGCCAAGCTCAACCCGGAAGAACTGACGCCCCTCAATCGCGGCGAAATCGAAGCGCAGATCAACGATCTGCTCGAAGCGCGTTACGACGCGAAAGAACGCATGATCGGCGCTGAGAACATGCGGCAGGCCGAGCGCATCATCATGCTCAACGTGGTCGACAATCAGTGGAAAGACCACCTGCTGTCAATGGATCACTTAAAGGAAGGAATCGGTCTGCGCGGCTACGGCCAAAAAGATCCGCTGATCGAGTACAAGAAGGAATCGTTCACCATGTTCCAGGACATGATGGATCGGATCGAAGACGAGACCATAAAGTTCCTGTTCTTCATGCGGATCGAGAGCGGCTTCAGCGAGCCACCCCTGCCTTATCCGGAACTGGAAGACGAAGATGAGGCTGAAGAAATTTTTGAAGGCGCAGATACAGCCGGCGCTGATACAGAACCGGCCGCTCCTTCGGCTAGGCATCTCGAAGCGGAGCGTCTGGAAGCCGAACGCGTAGAAGCGCTGCAGCGCGAGGCGCAAAAGTCCGTCGTCGATCTGACGCGCAACATACAACGCAAGAAAGATCGCGAACTGGCTGACTTGCGGCTGACAGGTAGCAATGGAACTGCCGAATCGCATCCGGCGTCCAATGGTAAAGGCCCGAAGGTTGGCAGAAACGATCTCTGCCCCTGCGGCAGCGGAAAGAAATATAAAAAATGTCATGGCGCCGCGGGTTAGTCGTTTTTGGTCTGTTAGCCTCCTCGCTCGCCTTCGCGGACGATCAGGCTTTGTGGCAGGAGTACGGTCTGGTGCGCTCAAGTGTTACTCACGATGGTGCGCTGACGATCACGTCCTACCAGATGAAAGATCCGACGGGCGCGCTGGCCGCCTGGGAATGGCTTCGTTCCCCAAATGGCCACGCCTGCGATCTGGTCGCGTTTTGTAACCAGGACGGAAATCGAACGGTCGTTGCTGACGCCAACTATCTCCTCATCCTGGACGGTCCGGCCCCCACCAAAGAAGGCGTAACGGCTTTATTGAAAACTCTGCCGAACAGGCGCGACACGTCTCTCCCGGCCATTCTCTCGTTTCTGCCCCATCAAGGATTGGTCCCGAACTCCGCCCGTTACGTCCTGGGTCCCTCGTCGCTAGCTGCCTTCGCGCCGGAATTGAGCGCGGCCAATCCCGGCTTCGACTCGGGCGCGGAAGCACAGCTCGCCGAATATCACGTTGGCAAGACTGCTAAACCCACTCGCCTGGCGCTGTTCTATTACGCGACGCCGGGAATGGCGCGGCAGCATGCAGCCTCGTTCAAGTCTCTCCCCAATGTGCAAGTCAAACGTTCGGGCGTGCTGGTGGCGCTCGTACTGGCGCCGGAGTCACAAGCTTCCGCCGACACGCTCTTGAGCCGCATCCAATACGAAGCCAAAGTCACCTGGAACGAAACTCCGCCGCCGAGCCCCATCAAACCGCTCTATCGCCTGTTGGTCGATATCATGTACATCAGCTGTTTGCTCTCGGCGCTGGCTTTGGCCGCAGGGTTGATCTATGCAGCCATGCGCATCTATCGCCGCCGTTATGGCACGTTGGACGCCGACGAAGCCATGACCACACTCAACCTGAGCGGCGACTGAAGCCATTCAAGTCATTGAGTGAAAATGGCTTAGGTGATGGCAGGAGGCGATTTCCACAGCCGCTCGCCGCCTTCGTCAACCAGTGTGGAAAAAAGTGCGTGCCCGTAACTTGTTTGTACACTGAAAGTTACAGCGCGTTTTTCGCCCCGCCAAAAATGCCCTTGACTTCACCCCACGCTCGCCCTAAACTCCAATCACAAACAGGTTTTGGTGGTTGCGATGCCATCGAATCTGATTCTCCCATCAAACGTAACCCCCGGATTTTACGGGGGCCTGATAACAGGAAAGACAATGCTCATTCGTTAAGATTGAGCATTTTCTTTTACATACAGGCCGTCACGGAAGTAGTATGAAACGGCCGCCGCCCAGCCCGGCAGATGCGCCGCAAACCTGGCGGGAACGGTTCGCCGCCCTGCGCAATATTCCTCCGCTGCTCAAGATGGTTTGGGAGACAAGCCCCGGCCTTACGATTTCCACACTTCTTCTGCGCTGCATCTCAGCCTTTTTTCCATTAGCCACTCTGTGGGTTTCCAAACTGATTGTTGATCTGGTGGTACGGGCCATTCGACACCAGCCGTTCGAGCGAAGCACCATCTGGAAGCTCCTGATACTTGAACTGGCGCTGGCCGTTGGCTCGGACACCCTGGGCCGCCTGATTTCCCTGGTCGATAGCCTGCTCGGTGACAAGTTCACGAATTACGTCAGCATCAAGCTGATGGAACACGCCGCCTCGCTCGATCTCGTCTCGTTTGAAGACCCGGTGTTTTACGACAAAATGGAGCGTGCCCGCCGTCAGACCACGTCGCGTTTGGGCATGCTGGCCGGACTGGCCGGCATGGCGCAGCAGCTTCTCACCCTCATCTCGCTCCTCTCGGCAGTGCTTTTCTATTATCCCTGGCTCCTTTTGTTGCTGGCGGCCGCAACGATCCCGGTTTTCCTCGGCGAAACGCGTTTCGCCATGCTGAACTACTCGATGCTCTATCGCTACACTCCAGAGCGCCGCGAACTGGACTATTTGCGTTACCTGGGCGCTAGCAACGAGAGCGCTAAAGAGATCAAGATCTTCGGCCTCGGTGAATACCTAATCAACCGCTCCCGGTCGCTCTTCGAGCGATTCTACGCCGAGAATAAGCATCTGGCGACGCGGCGCGCCTGGCATGGAACGCTGCTCAACCTAGTTCCGACTGCGGCCTACTACTTCGCCTACGCGCTGATCATTCTGCGCGCGCTGGCTGGAGCGATGACAGTCGGCGACCTTACACTCCTAGTCGGAGCATTCTCCCGCGCCCGCAGCATCATGGAAGGCCTGGTTTCCGGCCTCGTCGGAGTTTCCGAGCAGGCCCTGTTTATCAAGGACCTGTTCGAATTTTTCAAAAGCGAACCCACCATTCATTCCGTTCCGAATGCGCTGCCTGCGCCCAGGCCAATCCGCGATGGGTTCGAATTTTCAAATGTCTCGTACGCTTATCCTGGCTCCGAAAGGCTGGTCCTGGACCGGATCAACTTTCGCTTCTATCCTGCTGAACGGATTGCCCTTGTGGGCGAAAATGGAGCCGGCAAGACGACACTTGTCAAGCTGCTGGCAAGGCTTTACGATCCGACCGCTGGCCGCATTTTGCTCGATGGCGTCGATCTCCGGGACTACGATGTCGATGAACTCCGCAACGAGATTGGCGTCATTTTCCAGGACTACATGCGCTACGACGCACTGGCCAACGAAAACATCGGCTTCGGCCGCATCAGCCAGCTTGAGGACCAGGACCGGATCGTCGTATCGGCCGAGAAGAGTTTGGCGGCGCCCGTCGTCGACAAACTTCCGAAGGCATATGCGCAGATGCTCGGCCGGCGCTTTGAAGGCGGCGTCGACCTCTCGACCGGGCAATGGCAGAAAGTCGCGTTAGCCCGCGCCTACATGCGGGATGCCCAGATCCTGATCCTGGACGAGCCAACCGCCAGCCTGGACGCCCGCGCCGAGTTCGAGGTGTACCAGCGTTTTGTTGAATTGACCGCCGGCAAGATGGCGGTACTGATCTCGCACCGGTTTTCCACCGTCCGCATGGCCGATCGCATTCTGGTGCTCGAAAATGGCCGTATCATCGAGCAGGGTTCGCACTCGCAGCTGGTCGCGCTTGGCGGCAAATACTCTGAACTTTTCGAACTGCAGGCGGCTGGCTACCGCTAGGCGGCACGTGTTCTACTAATCCATATGAGATTTCGGGTCTTGCTGGCCGCGTTGCCTCTTTTCGGCTGCGTTACGTTCGCCGCGACATCGGGCACAGACTTGAATACTGCTGCGGCCGGTGGCGAACTGCGGTCAGCTACCGGAGCAGATCTTCACATCGCTCCCCGCTCCTCCAGCACGGTTTATGCCGATCATGTGGTCTTGAACGAGGGTTCGCTACAGATCAGAAATTTCAGCGGCTATCCGGTGAACGTACGGCAGTTGGAGGTCGCAGCGGAGGATGCGCAAACTCAGGCCGTGGTCCGCGTAAGAAGCGACACTATCGAGATTGCCTCCCTCGGTGGCGGATTGAGCGTAAAGGAAGCCGGCGCCATGTTGACCCGAGTCACGGCAGGCACCCGCATCAGCTTCCAGCGGAGCAACTCGTCTCCCGCAGGCTTCAAACGGCACACCAATCACCACACTCTTTATTGGATTATTGGCGGCGTAGCGGTCGTGGCACTCGTGATCGGCCTCACGGCGGTAGCCCAGGGTAAGAGTCTCTGAGCGGTTCGACTTCTATTTTTCTAGCGATTGTCACTTTCGCCACCGCATCCGCTTCCGCCCAGACCTGGGGCCCACCCCCTGACGCTAAACCAGCCTATTCGCTTGTCTATACCGGTCGCTTGTTCGGCTATTTCCGCTACCCCGATATTCAAACGAGTGATGACCACGGCTGTCCCGATCTGAACTCCACGCCGCTTCCCCCGCAGGTTATACTATTCCGCCGGGAACTGGATCGAATGCGCATAGCCGGTCAGCAACTGGTAGCCATGGGGGATAACTTCGCGCCTGAGCTCCTGGCGCGCAGCATGCAAAATAACTTGCCCGGCACCGAACACGCGGGCGAACTGGTAAGCAAAGATTTATTTGCGCCAGGCGAGCAAGGCGATCGCTGGCTGCCGGCAACGCAAGAATCCAACGGAGGAAAAATCCCGGCCGACAATGTCGGGTGCTTCCTGCGGTTGATGGGATTCAACGCTATCGTCCCCGGTCAGCAGGATTTCTATTACGGTCCCGAGCGCTTGCGGCAGGTTGCCCGTTTCCTGGCCGAACCGCCGGATTCCAATTACAAGCCAGTGCAAATGCTGGCAGCGAATCTGGTGATTCGTTCGACTCGCCGGAATGCATTGCCGCCCAAGCCGAACGATACCTTGCCATTGCCGGTGCAACGAGCGCTCGATGGAGATTCGCCTGTCCGCTTTGCATTGCCGGCGTCGGTATTTCCCTGGTTGCAAGATGTGCCGCTTTCCGGCAAAGCCGAACGCGTAACAGTGTACGACTGTCCCGCCGACTCCGCCAATCCTCGCAACTTCGCACTGCCGTCGGATGAAAGCGGGGAGTGCCGCAGGCTGCAGAAAAGCGCCGGAGAGCCCGTACGCTTTCGTTTACGACCGCCGCCGAACCCTTCAGAAAACTTTCTCCCCGGCTACTATACGCTCGATCCCGGCAGTAATCACGCACTCTGCGCCACTTATCTGCAAGACGGGAACGTGAAGACGCATTGCCAGTTGTTTAGTGTCCAATACCCGTTTCTGCAGTACCATCCGAAAGCAACAGGCGTGACTCCGGCGCCTTACTTTGTGCCCCCGGATCCAGATGGTCCTGTGACCTTTGGCGTTCTCGATTCCAGTCTGGTTGGTTAAGTCGGGGAACTGAGCGATGTTTGGATGAATACGGATCAGAGCTTCGATACGAGCGCGCAGATTGTCGATCCGCTGGAGGCCATGCGCCAGATGCTGGATCTTTGTGAATCGGACGTCGCTTGTCATGGACGCCGCAAGATTTTGCTGGCGCAGATGCCCTACTACAAAGCCGCTGAACTCGCCAATAAGCTGAAGGTGTTCGACGTAGTAGTCGCGCAGGCTGATGGAGAGCACGCCAACGCAGACGAAACAAGTACACGGCTCACGCCGGGGACTGCGCCTTTTGTCCTGAGTCCCGGAATCGCGTTTGATGCAGGCCGGCAGAATGTGCTCCGCACGAATCTGCGCCGCGCCGATTACTATGTGTCGCCCGATGGCAAGCGCTCCCTGAACAATCAGGTCTTCGACGCCGAGCACTCGGCGTCGCCCCCCAAGCCGTGCCGGACCTGCGCTATCAATGCGCAAGTCGCGCAGGCGGTGGGCTTGCCGGGATCGAAAAACATTGCCGTGAACTACGAGGATCTGGCGCTCAAATCTATGCAGCAATTCTGCGGGTCGGACGTAGCCTTTCTGCAGCATCGCGACATCTTTTCCGGGTTCGACAAAGCTATCAATTTATGGCCGGCCGGCTTTCACCCGACTTTGCAACAACTGCTCGACGAGGCTTTGTGGAAAGGCGATTTTGCATTTTGCGTTCCGCTCAACGGATCCACCTTGAAAAAGATTCTGAAGGAGTCGGCCGCTTTCGATCAGCAGGATCAGGACAATCTTTCGATTGAAGTGGAGAAGGGAAGAGGGTTGAGCACACTCGGCATTCAGAACGATGCCGGTTCGGGGTTGCCGCTGATTCGCGGACAGGCGATTGAAGACAACAAACTCTACGGCGTCGCCATGACGGACTATCTGGCGTTTGGCAACACCGGCTATCCGGAACTATCGACCGAAGCCATCCAGCCAGTTGTCAGAGTGGTCTCGCTGAAAGGGCTCAACCGGCTGACAGGTCTTGCCTGCGAACAGTTGCCGGTTGATTTCACGCAGGGGTCTTGCCAATCCGACGAAATCGCAGCTTCCGATTACTTCGCCGCCATTCGCCAGCATCCATTCGATACCAGCCGTGGTTTGACGGCGTGGCTGCAGCTGCGCCGCTGGGCCGCGCATCCACTGCAAACTCAGCCGAACGTGACTACCTTCACCGCCAGGAAAACAGCAATTCCCGAAAACGTCGTCGAACGGCGCGGCCTCTGGTATTTCACTTTGCAAAATGTCTCGCTCGGCTATAACCTCAATTTCATTCGAGGTTCCGACCGGACCGTGCCGGGCAACTTTGTCGGCAACAACAGCTTTTCCCAGCTTTCGACACCCGAATCTTCACAAACGAATCTGTGGGTGCGCGCGCGCGGAGGCTACTCGTTCCCCCGCTTTGTCGATTTTTATTCTTCGGCTGAATTGAAATACTCGCGCCTGGTCGTTCGCAACTCGACCGGCAACGGGAATTTCGGAGACTATCAGTTGACCTTGGGAAATAACTTACTGCGCGGCGAAGTAGGGCTCACCAGCAAGCCGCTCACCGGACGCATTCCCATCCGCCTGCTGCTGTCGGAAGATCTGCTTACCCAGGCAACCGCGCCTTTTCAGCAGTTCACCGTTCCCCTGGCCTGCGGCAATCTGCCTTGCGCCAATGGCAGCAATAGTCTCACGACGTTTAACCTTGCAAAGAATTATCTAGTGGTGACGCGCCTGGGCGCGAGAATTCAAAACGATCAAAGCTGGTTCGAAGCCGGTCGCGAGTACGGCCAGAATATCGATACACCGTTCGGCTACTCACTGCAGGACGCGTCGACCGCGGTTCCCTTCGAGTGTCCGATCTCCAAGGGACTCACACTTGCCAACTGCATCTCAACCGATGCGCTGTTTACCAATCAGAGTAAAGTGATTTCGCACTTACGTACCCAGTCGGTCGCAGGCTGGTTCGCCAACTTCCATGTCGCGGTACCGCTGTGGGGCGACAGGCTGCAACTGTTGACAGACAGCTACGGCGAATTGTTCGACCGCCAGTCTGATGACACGCCGTACAACACGCGATTCTACGAAGACTTTACCGTGGCGCTCAGAGTGCCACTGTGGGGCAACCTGAGCTTCGCGCCGCAGGTGGAGACGTTCTACTTCCAAAACAAGATAGTGCCGGATCAGATTGCGGCGGTGAATCATTACGTCTTTGTGAGCACGTCCGTGACTTTGCAGTACGGCTTCGACTGGCATCGCGGAGTAGGACTGCTGCGTGCGCTCCGCTTTCCGAACGGTGTGTCCACTGTGACCACAGGCACCGTGCCCCGTCCGTAATCCCGGCCGTCACGGGTTAAGCTAATTAGCTTGACTCAATTGTTGAGGTCCTATCTTTTTCTTGTTCTCCTTGCCTCTGCGCTTCCTGCTCAGGACTTATCGCTCATGCCGTGGCCGGCGAATTTGTCTCGGGCGAGCGGTTCTATCGCCATCGACATGGGTTTCGGTGTCTCTCTGGCAGGCAGCGGATCGAAGGATGAGCGTGTGATAGCAGCTGCCAACCGGCTTTTTCCGCGCCTGGTGCGTCAGACCGGCATTCCGGTTCAGACCCACATCATTTCGGCAGACAGCACTGCCACGCTGACCATCGTGGTCGAAAAACTGGATCACCGCGCTCCTCAGAAACTAGGTGACGACGAGCGCTATTCACTCGAAGCAGCTGATAATCATGTGCGCATCTCGGCAGATGCTCCACTGGGCGCGCTGCGCGGTATCGAAACCTTTCTCCAGCTTGTCACGCAGAACAAGGCGGTGAACAACGTCGGCACTCCGGGCTTTTCGCTGCCCGCCGTCAGTATTCATGACGAGCCACGCTTCCCATGGCGCGGATTATCACTCGACGTGGCGCGTCATTTCATGCCCATCGACGAAGTGAAACGAACCATCGATGGCCTCGCCGCGGTGAAGTTAGATGTACTGCATCTGCACCTGTCCGACGACGAAGGCTTTCGCGTGCAAAGCAAACGATACCCGCGCCTTACTGCGTACGGTTCGGACGGGCTGTTTTACTCGCAATCCGAAGTACGCGATTTGATCGGGTATGCGCGTGAACGCGGCATCCGCATCGTTCCCGAATTCGATATGCCGGGCCACGCCACCAGCTGGCTCGTCGGTTATCCGAAGTTAGGCACGAGACCCGGCCCCTACCAAATCACGCGTCACTTCGATACTTCGACCGAGCTGATCGATCCGACTCAGGAATCTACTTACCGCTTTCTGGATGGGTTCATTGGCGAGATGGCGCGCTTGTTTCCTGATGAGTATTTCCATATCGGCGGTGACGAGGTCAACCCGAAAGCCTGGAACGAAAGCGCACGCGTACAAGCATTTATGCGAAAGCATGATCTGCCTGATGCAAAGGCTCTGCATACCTATTTCAACCAGCGCCTGCTCAAGCTCGTGACCAAACATCACAAACATATGGAAGGCTGGGATGAGATCCTGCAACCGGATTTGCCGAAATCGATCGTGGTGCAATCCTGGCGCGGACAGCCTTCGCTTTGGGCCGGTGCGCGCCAGGGTTTTCAAGGCATTCTGTCGGCCGGTTACTATCTCGATTTGATCTACCCGGCTTCTTATCACTATTCGATAGATCCCATGGTTGCGCCAGGGCCTGCTCCGGGACATTACGGGCAAGCGGGAGCTCCCGATCCCAAAGAGCCCCAGCCAGGATCACCTTCCGGTCTGACGCCTGAACAGGCCAAGCTGATTCTAGGCGGCGAGGCGGCCATGTGGGATGAACTCGCCACGCCTGAAAATCTGGATGCCAAACTGTGGCCGCGGCTGGCAGCCATGGCCGAACGATTTTGGTCGCCTGAATCGATAACGGATGTGGAGTCGATGTATCGCCGGTTGGCGGTAACGAATCGGTGGCTGGAGTGGCTCGGATTGAGGCAGCGTTCGAATCTTCAGCTGATGCGCCAGCGGCTGGCAGACGACATGTCATCGCAGCCGCTCGATATTATTGCCTCGCTACTTGAGCCGACCAAGGGCTACTCCAGAAATGCGGAAACTTACACGAATGCTGTACCAATTAATAAGCTGGTCGATTCCATTCCGCCGGAGAGCAATGCCGCGCGCGAGTTCCGGAATGAGGTCGATCACTATCTGGCTGCTCCTCGCGATAGAAGAAATGGCCGGCTACTGCGCGAGCAGCTGGCAAGCTGGAGGCAAGCGGCGGCGAATGCCCGTCCCATCTTCGCCTCGACCTCGTTGCTCATGGGAGACATCGGCGTGGTGAATGCCGTCGAAACTTTATCCCAGACGGGTCTGGCATCGCTCGATTACCTGGAGAACGCGAACAAACCGGCCGCCGCAAATTGGAAAGAGCAAGCGCAGCGCGTGACCGCCGAGTACAGTTATAAGCCCGTAGGTGAAGTACTCGTTCCCATCGCACCCGGCATTGCGAAGTTAGTGGAAGCTGTTAGTCAATGAAGACTCTGCTTGCTCTTACAATATTGGGCGCCATCGTTGCCTCAGCCCAGCAACCGATCGTGCTGCACGCGCAAAGACTCTTCGATGTCGAAAGTGGAAAGATCCTGACCCCCGGCGAAGTGCTCGTCACTGGGGAAAAGATCATCGCAGCGGGCGAACATGTCGATCATCTCGCCGGCAGCAAAGTAATCGATCTGGGCGACACCACGCTGCTGCCCGGCTTGATCGATGCGCATGTCCATCTTTTCCTGCATCCTGGCGCGGAAGATTTGCAAACGGTGGAGGAGTCGGTCCCACAGCGCACCATCACTGCGGTCCTGGCGGCACGCTCCGATCTCCTGGCTGGCTTCACCGCTGAGCGCGATATGGGAACCGAAGGCGCGGGTGCGGCCGATTCCGCCGTCCGCAACGCCATTGATCAGGGATCCGTTCCTGGCCCACGACTGCGCGTGAGCGGCAATGCGATCGATATCCTCGGCGGCCATGAAGACGCTAATCACTTCAATCCTGAGGCGCATGTACTCTCGAACGCCAGTTACGCGAACAACGCCGAGCAGATTGTTCAGGTCATTCGAGAACAACTCAAGCTGGGCGCGGACTTTATCAAAATGTACGAGACGGGCCGGGATTCGCTCAGAGACGGCCACTTTTCGACCCACTATCAATACACCGAAGCCGAGTTAAGCACGGCCGTGCACGAAGCGGCGCGCGTAGGCAAGCGTGTGGCGGTGCACGCAACGGGTGAACCAGGCACGCTCTATGCGGCTCAAGCCAGCGTTGTTTCTATCGATCACGCCGACCAGCTCAGCGAGGAAACCATGCGCCTCATGCGCGAGAAGCAGATTCCCGCCGTACCCACGTTTACCATTTCCGATTACTTCGCCAATCACGCCGCATCGCCCGGAGCGGCCAAACGTCTACATGAGGCGCTTGCTCTGCACGCGAGTGAGTTTCGCAAACAGCTGGCTGTTGGCGTCCCGATGGCAGTAGGCTCGGATGTGGGACCGTTTCCGCATGGCACACAAGCGCATGAATTCGTGCTCATGGTCCAGTACGGGATGACGCCCGCTGCAGTGTTGCAGGCAGACTTTTTGAACGGCGCGAAGATACTCGGTTGGGAGGGACAAATCGGTAATTTGAAGCAGGGCTATTTTGCCGATGTAATCGCGGTGCCGGGTGATCCCACACGAGATATCAGCACTCTTGAACGGGTTGCGTTTGTGATGAAGGGTGGATTCATGTATAAGCGCTAGGCCCGTCGCCGGAATGGTGTGTTCTTATACAACATGTTGTACAATCAATGCATGAAGACCGTCACATCTGCTTACGCCAAAGCGAACTTGGGAGACCTGCTCGAACGGGTCGAACGGGGAGAACGGGTAACGATCTCCCGCTACAACAAGCCGGTGGCCGACCTGGTTCCGACGAGCGGGCAGGCGCGTCCTTTGCCAAAACTGGGAACAGGCAAAGGAAAGGTCAAAATTCTCGATCCCCGCTGGGCCGAACCGCTTACCGACCAGGAAATCGAATCACTGCTAACGGACGCAAGCTAGCCCGATGCGAGCCGTGCTGCTCGACACGCAGGTTTTTGTAGGCGCTTATCTCGGAACTGCTCTCCCGTCGAAGGTGTTAGCTTTGTTTCGCGATGCCTCGATCGAACGTATACTAAGCACGGCTTCACTGCTGGAAATCGCGATCAAGAACACGCTCGGAAAGCTCGACATGACCGAACAACAAACGCGGGAGGCAGCCCGCGATTTGGCACTCACCATCCTGCCCGTTAAGCCGCAACATGTTTACCGGGTCTTCGCGCTTCCGCATCACCATCGTGATCCCTTCGACCGTGCGATCATTGCAACCGCACTCGTTGAACAACTACCAATCGTTGGCGGAGACAGGCAATTCCAAAACTACGCGGGTCTGCGGGTTATTTGGTAATTCAATAGTCCGGCCGCCGCGCGACGATTTCCGCCACTGCCCGTTTGTGCGCCGGATCTTCAGGTTTGCCTTCGTAGGAATGCAAAATTTCCCATTCCTCGAAAAAAGTTTGCAATTCTCCTAGGTGTAAACGATTGACGGTTGGCAACTCATCGCCCTCCGTAGTGTGGACAATCGCCAGCAGAATGCCACCGGGCCGCACTGCCGCCTTAGCTGCTTCAAACAGCTCGCGCTGCAGGTAATAGCAGATGAGCACCAGATCCCATTCGTTTTGGAGCGGGGCGAATTCGCCTTTGGAAAGGTCAGCATGCAGCAACTCTATCTGCAGGCCAGCTCGTAGAGCATGCTGAGCCAAAATATAGAGAGCCGACGTGGCGCCATCGACGGCCGTCACCTTCCATCCTTGCTCCGCTAACCAGAGGGCGTTGCGGCCCGTTCCGGACGCCAGATCGAGAGCGTAGCCCGGGATCAAACTCTCAGCAACTCGAATGACTAGCGGAGTCGGTTCGCCTAATTCGCTTGTCTCCGACGCGTATCGCGCATTCCAGCCCGCAAGATCCATCAGACCGGCAACAAACTGAGCGCCGCTTCGATTTCTGCTCTGGTGTGCAGATCGCCTTTGCGAGTCGAGGCTTCAATGCCCTGCTCGTACATGTTTTTGGCGTCGTCCAGACGCCCCAATTTCTCGAGTGCCTGACCGCCATGATAATAAGCAGCCACGTAACTCTGATCTTTGGCCAGCAACTTCTCAAACTCGCGCACCGCCTCTGCGGGCTGGCCGGAGTTCGCGTACTCCATCGCCAAGCCATAGCGTGCGAAGGCATTGCCCTCGTCTTGTTCCAGCATGTCTTTCAGGATGTCGATACGATTCGTTGCCATCGTTCACATTCTGGCACTTCAAGTCTTGTAGTTGGTGTGTTGGTTCGGCTGCCGTTCGCCGCCATCGCGGTCCACGTGCTTGTCTTCCTCCTTGGTATGCTCGACCTCTTTTTCCGTGGGCTTTTGGACTGGTTTCGGATTGGTTTCGGGAGTTGGCATAGAAAATCTGACCTCTCTGAAGTGTATTCCCCGACGCACTCAGCATACTGTTGTTAGTTTGTCAAGATGTCCGCTTTTATTAACACGTGATCTTGTCCGCTTTCGGGTTTTCAGTTTAGGCGGCGCGAGCCGCCTTATTTTTTCGTTTACGCACGGGAACCGCGCTCCGGTTTGCGTGTTTTTGTCAATGTCCGGCCCTGGCTGTCGAACTGCCCCAGCACATGCGGTCCGTAGCGCAGCGACACCCGTCCGTCGAGATGTTCATGGATCGTGACCGTGCAACCGGCCAGTGTGCTGCGAAAGCGGGACTTCTCGATCTGCCACGTGCGTTCGCCGATCGCGACAGTGTTGTCTTTGGCCACGACGCGTTCCGTTTGCACTGTGAATACCCAGTCCAGATCCGCTCGGCCAGAACGCCGAAAGGCGCTCGCTTTCTGTTCTGCCGTCACCCTGAACTTGCGATTAAGGATGTCGATATAGTGCTCGCTCAAAAATCGATTGGCCTCTTCCAGCGTGCCGATGCCCGCTAGCCGAAGTTCCTGCGGCAAACGCCCCTGCCACGTCCCGAAGTTCCGCTCCGAACGCCCCCGGGCTTGCGGGGAATACGCCGGAATCATCTGCACGCCCAACTCCTTCATCGCTCTCCCCACTTGTGTTAAACGATGCTTGTCGACCGGCTCGCCGGCCTTCGGGGTCAAAAAGAAATGACTCCGCGATCGCTGTACAGTGCGCAGAACAGACCCTTCGTGGCGATGACCTCGCGTAAGCCTGCCATCACCGTGCGTGTCGATTCTTCGTCGACCAATTGCGCGTAGTAGATCTCGCTCGTGGCATCGTCCAGAATGACTATCAAGTCATACCGCTGTCCGTCCTGAAACCAGCAATGCTTGCTGCCATCGATATGCAATAACATCCCCGTCATCGGGCGCCGGGGCCGCCTTCTGCGATGCGTTCCGCGCTTGCTTCGTTTCGCTGCCAGACCCGCTCCTTGCAGCGCTTTCTGCACCCACGTGTAGCTCAGCTCGATCTCGTGTTCCTCCTGCAGCTTCTCGTGAAATGCCGCATATTCAGGTCGTAGTAGCGTTTCCGATACAGGCCCAGCACCTTCTCGCACGTCTCCAGCGGCACCCGCTTCGGGCTCACCATGCCCTTGCGCCGATCCGCCAGTCCGTCATAACCCTCCCGTTCCAGTCGCTCCCGCCAGCGCCGCATCGTGCGTGCGCTGATCCCAATAATCTCCGCTGCCTGCCACCATGTGATCTTCTTCGCCATGGCTCGCAACACCACTTCTTGCACCTTCATCATCCGCTCCATCTCGGAGCTCGTATACGTTCGGCTGGATTTCAACTTCCAGCCTGACGCTACAACCCCGTTTTTTGGAAAGCGGACAAATCATGTATGAATTACAGCGGCCAACTCACATACTAACGACAACGCGCCAAGCATACTAGCGAAGAGCCGTCTCTGCGTGATAAGCTACTCGCAATCTGGGCGTTGCTTCCGCCCGGTTCGGAGGGCGCATCGCCTTGCAATTTGCTTCGGTACTCAGTTGTACAGGACTGTTCCTTTGCTCTGCCATGAGCATTTGGAGTCAATCGAATCCACAGGTGCTGTTCACGCCTGGGGTGATCTCCACAGTCACAACCACAAACCATGGATTGAACGGGATTGCGCTCGATAACCACGGAAATTTATATATCGCCGACCCTTCGACGTGCATTGTCGCAAAGCTGAATCTGGCGACGAAGGCAACCGTTACGGTTGCGGGAACGGGCCTGTGCGCCCCTTTAGGCAGCGGCTCCGGAGATGGCGGCCCAGCTACTTCTGCTCAACTCTCGAATCCCGGAAACATCATCCTTGACGGTGCGGGAAACATATACATCGCGCAACCAAACTCGGTTCGAGAGGTAAGCGCTGCTAGCGGCGTCATAACCACCGTTGCGGGTAACGGAATCGTCGGACCAGATTCCGGGGATGGCGGTCCGGCCACGGCCGCGACCCTCAGCAATCCCGGAGGTCTGGCCGTCGATCCTTCGGGAAATCTCTACATCGCGGAAGCCTACGACCTTTCGGCGAACAATCCAGGCGGACGAGTCCGGAGGGTGGATGCCGCATCGAAGATCATCACGACCTTTGCCGGCACGGGGATGAGTGGCTTCTCCGGAGCTAATGGACCGGCAATCGACGCCCAACTGGGATCAGCCGCCGGCGTTGTCATTGATGCAGCCGGGCGAAGTCTGTATATTGCGGATCCCGTGGATTCTGTCGTGTGGCGCGTCAACCTGACGACCGGAATTATAAATGTCTATGCCGGAACCGGAACTCAATCCGGATATGCGGGCGATGGCGGTCCCGCTATTAACGCGCAGCTGAGCCAAGTAGAAGCTCTGGCGCTCGATTCTATCGGAGATCTGTATCTTTTCGATGGAGGGAACACGCTGCGCGTACGAGTGGTCACCCCGGCGGGCGTAATCGAGACGGTAGCCGGTAATAGATCGCAAGCTGTCGCCACAGACGGGACTCTTGCTAACGCGACAGGCTTTAGTCTCCTATACGACGGCCCTGGGGTGCTTACTATCGACAGCTCGGGCGACCTGTTCACCCTTAACGTTTCCCAAGAGGTGATCCCGCCCAATATTCACAGCGTGATCACTGCCTCGCAGATTGTAGAAGTATCGCAATCGACTACCCACATAACATTTCCGACAGCGGTTCCCGGTTCGACCAAATCAAATCAAAGTCTGCTCCTCCGTAACACCGGTAGCGTTCCACTTACTTTTAGTTCGCCCATAAGCATAAGCGGCAGCGATGCGAGCGACTTCACGGAAACCGATACTTGCGGCAGCAGCCTTGCTTCCGGCGCGTATTGTTCCGTCACCGTCACTTTCGCACCATTGGCGCTAGGCCTGCGGAAGGCGAATGTGGTTATTTCGGACAACGCTCCGGGTTCGCCGCAGGTTGTCCCTTTGACAGGACCCGGTTCGTCTGAGGTGGAAGGGATCCATATCGATATTCCCGGCGCGCAAAGTTCTCCTTATCTCGGCCTTGCCAACTTCTTTGGCTGGGCCATCGATAACGTCGCGCCCGTTGCCAGGGTGGAAATCTCGGTGGATGGCGCACCGGTTGGAACGGCTTTCTACGGAACGGACCGCGTGGACGTTTGCACAGTGTATCCGAACCAGGTAGGGTGCCCAAATGTGGGATGGTCGTTCCAGTTGGATACGACCCGCTTTGCAAGTGGAACTCACACTTTGGGAGCGACGCTGATGTCGTCAACGGGCGCACACAGAACGGCTAGTTCATCGTTCTCCGTCGGTAATTGGACAGGCAATAACCCAACGCGCATCAGCATCGATGCTCCGAATGGAAGCGCGCCGTATGCCGGCGTGGTTGGGTTCGGCGGCTGGGCGATCAATCCCACGTCGCCGATCACCGCGATTACGCTTTCGGTCGATGGTGCGCCCGTTGCGGCGACCGCAAGCTACGGAGGCAGCCGGCCGGACGTCTGCGCCGTTTTCCAGAACTCCCCTGGCTGTCCAAACGTGGGCTGGAACGCCTCGGTAGACACCGCCATGCTCGCCGATGGCGCGCACACGCTAGCCGTTACAGCCACGCCGGCGTCGGGATCCTCCACTACTGTGACCGCTTCCTTCACGGTGGCGAACAACACACCCGCAAACCCGACTAAGCTTTCGATTGACCTTCCGAATTCCCCGAATCAAGTGCTCAGTGGAGTGACCCACATCGCAGGTTGGGCGTTCAATCAGAACAATCCAGTCGGAGTCAGTGTCTACGTCGACGGTAATTATGCCCTCGGAGCAACCTACGGATTTGCTCGTCCTGATGTTTGCGCTACCTTTTCGAGCCCAGCCGGATGCCCCAATGTTGGCTGGAACGGTTTGCTCGATACAACGAAACTCGCGAATGGCTCTCACGTGCTTCAGGTTTTCGCCCAGGCTAGCGGCAGTCAGGAGGCGAACGCTACTGCGACAATCCCATTCACGGTCTCAAACTCAACCGCCAACAATCCACCCAGGATCTTCATCGATGTGCCGGTCGGCCAATCAGCTGTCGTCTCCGGGACGCTCGCCGCCGCTGGTTGGGCCATCAATGACCACGCGGCGATTTCTCAAGTGACGATTTACGTGGATGGTACCTCCTACGGCACAGCACAATACGGGTCGAGCCGTCCCGATGTTTGTATTGTGTATCCCGGGAGGCCGGGATGCCCTGACGTAGGTTGGAGCTTGGACATCGATACAACTCAACTTTCGAATGGCCGCCACATGCTCTCGGCCAGCGCGTCTACCGCAAACGGAGGTGCGGCGATTGTCAGTTCACCGTTTACCGTCGCAAACTGGACCAACACCGGCAATCCTGTCAGACTCAGCATCGATATTCCCAGTTCATCGGCTGCCACGCTGAGCGGGTCAGCAGCGGCACTAGGCGGCTGGGCCATCGATAATCAAGCGTTGATTACTGGGGTGACGATCAGTGTCGATGGAGTGTTGAATGGCAACGCTGCCTACGGAGGCAATCGACCCGATGTCTGCGCGGCGTTTCCCAACCAGTCAAATTGCCCGAACGTTGGATGGAACTATTTGCTCAATACAACCCTGCTCCCCGACGGCATGCATTCGCTGGACGTAACAGCACTCGCCGCGGACGGGCAAAGCTACTCAACTTCCAGTCCATTCAAGGTGGCGAATGTCACTTCATCCAACCCCATTCTGATTGGCATCGACGTTCCCAACGCCGCAAGCGGGAACTTCACCAACACCGTCGCGTTTGGCGGTTGGGCCATTGGCAGCAATGCCGGTATTCGCACGGTAAACGTGTATGTGGACGGAGTGTTCGCGGGGACGGCAGCCTACGGCGGCGCCCGTAATGATGTCTGCAGCGCATTTCCGGGCCGATCCGGATGTCCCAATGTCGGCTGGAATTTCCTTCTCGACACCACCGCCTATTCAGTTGGCGCCCATTCCCTGCAAGTGACGGCGATTGCAACGAACGGACAAACGGAGACGATGGGGGCTTCGTTCAACATCTCCAACTATGTGTTGTGACCGGTCCAGGACGTAGTACGGAACAGGCGGCTAGGACGTGTATTCCTTTACATGTCGAGCCGCCATTTCGACCGCGCCTGCGGCTTTGGCTGTCGAAGCCTTGGCCGTCTTCGCCGCTTCGTCAAAGCGCGAGTGGGTGCGTCCGGCGAATTCGCCCAGGCTAGCCGCAGCGCTGCCGACGCCTTCGCGTCCTCGCTGAATGACCGTTTCTAGAACACTGGCCGACCAGTCCACACAAGCCGGGATTACTAGTACCAGTCCGGCCGCCGC
This sequence comes from Bryobacteraceae bacterium, assembly GCA_965277435.1. Lineage (GTDB taxonomy): Bacteria > Acidobacteriota > Terriglobia > Bryobacterales > Bryobacteraceae > Bog-105. The sequence continues at coordinate 3,300,884 of OZ255821.1, forward strand.
CAATCCACAGCCCACACCAATCAGGATTGCTCCCGGAATTACCGCGTTTGACTTTCGTTTCATATGTGCTCCTCTTTAATGAGACTGAAATTTCAGGGCAACCCGTTTCAGGCAAAAATCGGCCCTGTTCTCCTGCACTTCTTCGTTCCGAAAACACGCGCCAACAGGCACTTACGAAGCACTGGCGCTGATACAATGAGGGTTCGAACGCACAGTTCTGGAGGTTTAGTGAATGGCTGCATTGCAGCGCCGGAAATCGGTTGCCGTGAACATTGGTGGAGTGGTGGTCGGGGGGAAGCATCCAATCGTGGTGCAGTCCATGACTAATACCGATACAGCGGACACCAGCGCCACGGTAAACCAGGTGATGCAGCTGGCGCGCGCTGGCTCGGAGTTGGTTCGCGTGACGGTAAACACCGATGAAGCTGCGCAAGCCGTCCCGGTGATTGTCGACACGCTGCGCAACTTCGGCGTGAATGTGCCGATCATCGGCGACTTCCACTACAACGGCCATCTTCTTTTGCGCAAGTATCCCGCCTGCGCGCGCGCCCTCGCCAAGTATCGAATCAATCCGGGGAACGTAAACATCGGCCGCAAGCAGGATGATAATTTTCGCGTCATGATCGAGGCCGCCATCGAGTACGACCGGCCGGTACGCATCGGAGTGAATTGGGGATCGCTCGATTCCGTGCTGCTGACGCAGATGATGGATGAAAACTCGCGACGAGCGGAACCTCTCGAAGCCACGGAAGTCATGCGCCGGGCGATTGTAGAGAGTGCCATTCGCAGTGCGGAGAATGCGGAACGATACGGCTTGCCGCATGACCGGATTATTTTGAGCGCGAAGGTCAGCAATGTGCAGGATCTGATCTCGGTCTATCAAATGATGGCGGCCCGCTGCGACTATCCGCTACATCTTGGACTGACCGAAGCCGGCCTCGGATCGAAAGGCATTGTCGCCACAACGGCCGCCCTGTCGGTAGTTTTGCAGCAGGGCATCGGCGACACCATTCGCGCTTCGCTCACGCCACTGCCCAATGGCGACCGCACCGATGAAGTGGTGGTCAGTCAGCAGATTTTACAGGCGCTCAATTTGCGCAGCTTTACGCCGCAAGTCGCGGCCTGCCCGGGATGCGGCCGCACCACCAGTACCTTCTTTCAGGACATGGCCGACCAGATCCAGACCTACCTGCGCGAACAGATGCTGGTTTGGCGTGAACAATATGCGGGCGTGGAGGAAATGAAAGTCGCGGTCATGGGCTGTGTCGTGAACGGGCCGGGCGAATCGAAGCATGCAAATATCGGCATTTCGCTGCCGGGCACTTTTGAAACTCCGGTGGCGCCGGTGTATGTGGATGGCAAGTTGTCTACTACACTGCGAGGTGATCACATCGTCGCCGAATTTCGCGCTATATTAGATCGCTACGTGGCACGGCGCTATGGGAGAAATGAAGTTGCCGCACCCGAATCCGCCGACGCCATCCTCGTCTGACGAACTCAGCGAACTGCGCGCGACGGTAGTCGGTTTATCCGCTCGTGTGGCCGAACTCGAACGCCGATCCGGCGAAGCGCGTCCACCTTCCCTAACCTCTCGCGCCGACTCTAAACTTGGCCTCACACTGGTAAACCGAGTAGGGGCCCTTACCCTCGCGATCGGCATCATTTTCTTCTTCAAATACGCTGTCGATAACAAGTGGATTGGCGCTGAAGGGCGAGTCGCCCTTGGCGTGACAGCCGGTTTGCTAATGCTGTTGGCGGCTGAGTGGCAGCGCCGTCGGGCCTCCGTGGAGAGCGTGTTTTGTCAGGGCCTCGCCGGGTGCGGACTCGCCATCATTTACGTAGCACTCTATGCTTCCGTTGATTTGTATGAATTGATTGTGCCGGTAGCAGGCTGGGTTCTGCTGGTGCTTGTTTCCGGGCTCGGCGTAGTTTTATCCGTTCGGTATGCCAGCTCGGCCATCGCCGCACTTGGCTTTGCGGGCGCGCTACTCACGCCCATGCTATTGCACAACACGGCTACCGCCTGGTGGTTCGACTTCTTTTATCTGCTCGTGCTCAGCGCGACGGCGCTCGCTTTGGCAGTGCGGCAAAACTGGCAATATCTCATTCCCTCAGTAGCCGCGCTCGCCTGTCTGGCCGCCGCTGTTGTTCTCAATACTCGTCATCCGGTCTGGTTCACTCTGTTCGCCTTGATTCTGGCGATCGCTCATTTCATTGCGTTCCGCCTGGTTGAGCCTGCCAGCCGTTCGACCGAATTCGTGTACCTAACCGCACACGGTTGTTTCCTGATTGCGGTGCTGCGGGGCATGGCTCTTTTTACCAATGGCTTCACTTCCCCGGAAGATCGCTTCAGTTTTCTGAGTGCCCTCGAATCGGCTTGCCTGGCAATCTATGGAACCGCCGTACTGGTTTATGGGCTGGTTAGAAAATCGCTCGTCGATCGCACATTGGGTTTAGTGCTGCTTGCCCTGGTCATCCTCAAGCTCTATCTATGGGACGTCTGGCAGCTAAATCGCTTCTACCGCATATCAGCCTTTGTTGCCCTTGGAATCCTGCTCCTGGCCGCGTCGTATTTGTTCTCGCGGTTTCGCACACGCTCCGCGGACAGGCCATAGCGGCCAATGTCACTTAGTTTCCCCCCAAATTAACCAGTGCGCCTCGTGTGGAACAGGCGTTTTCGCCTGTCACCGTAGTGATGCTCTGCCCCAGCGTTGACCGCGAAATCCCAAAATACCGCTGGATTTTTTCGAGAGCAATCTTAACTAAGTGGCATTGGGCCATAGCGGCTCCACTACTTCTGGGTCAAGCGTTGAATTTCGTCCAACTCTTTGCCTGCATCCGACCACTTACCCTGCGCGCTGAGTTCCCGGCAGCGTCGCAAATGATCGCGTACTTCGGTCAATGTTTGTATGGCCTGATTCGAGGGATTTTGATTCGCGGGCACAGCGGGAGGCGCTGCTCCAGTTTGCGCCGTCTGCCTCGCCGGTGCCGAAGCATTCTCCGGAGCCGCCCCGGTTCCCCCTACCTCTTCAATCAATTGTGAAAGCGCCTGTTCGTAGGTATCGGCATAAGCCAGCCGGTTACCCATGGCCAGCGCGACTTTCTTCAACTGCGGCATACTTGCTTGCGAAGCCTGTATATAGATAGGCTCGACGTACAGAAAACTATTGTCGATTGGCAGGATTAATGTTTGCCCGCGCAGCACTTGTGATCCTTGCTGGTTCCAGAGCGTCAGATCTTTCGAAATTGTCTGGTCCTGATTGATCCGCGCATCGATCTGCATCGGGCCGTAAATTATATTCTGTTTCGAAAGCTGCGCGAACTGCAACTCTCCAAGATTTGCTCCGTCACAGCGCGCGTACATCACGCCGATCAGATTGTCTTTGTTCGCCGGTGTGAATGTTGTAATCAGCATGAACTCCGCCTTGTCGCTGCCAGGTAGCGCGGCTACCACGTAAGTGGGAGAGACTTGTGCCGATCCATCACCGCCATGACTGCCCGTCTTTGCGAGATCCCATAAATCAGCCCGATTGTAAAAGGCTTCGGGGTCGCGCATATGAAAGGTGCGATAAATCTCCGCCTGCGCGCTAAAGAGTGTTTCCGGGTAGCGCGCATGCCGGCGCAAATCCGGCGGCATCGCCGAAACGGGTTTGAAGAGGGCGGGGAAGAGCTTCTGATACGCCTGAATTAAAACATCATTCGGATCGAAGACATAGAGATTCGTTTCGCCGCTATAGGCGTCAACCGTGGCTTTCACCGAATTGCGCAGATAATTTACTTCTTCGCCGTCTTCTCCACCGACGCTCAACGGCCGCGAATAGGGGTGCGCGTCCGACGACATGTAGCCGTCGAGCATCCATACCAGCCGTCCCGCATCCGTCACCACCAGATAGGGATCGGCGTCCCAGGTGAGAAATCCTGCGAGCCGGTGCAGGCGGTTGACGATTGAACGATGAATCATCATCCGGCTGCCGTCTTTCAAATACGAAGTCAGCAGCACGTTGAAGTCACCGTAATACACCGCCGCAGCCAGGCGCATCCACGGTGACGAGATCGGAAAGCCTCCGGTACCCTGATAATTCGTATATTTGCTTTCCGAGCCCGCCGGGTAGTCGAATTCCTGTTGCGCGCTGTTCACGTAGACCGGCTCATGCGCAACTTCGCTGTAATAAATATCCGGCTGCTGAAACTTCAACCCTTTCACCGTGACAATGGGCGGCGCATCTTTAATGAACAGCACCGGCAGCCCATCTGCCGTGATGCGGTTGGACTCTGCCATGACTACGCCATAACCATGCGTGTACATCAAATGCGTATTGATCCAGCGTGTGCCTGCCGAGCCCAGCTGTTTGACATCGAGTTCGCGGGGCGCGATCAGTACCTGGCGTAATCGCCCATCGATCGTATAGCGATCCACATCCGTGTCCATGTACACGTAAGGACGTAGCGGCTGGATCTGCGAAATCGTGTCATGAAAGGCGCGCCAATCCCACAGCCGCACGTTGTCGAGCACCGCCTGATGTTTGTTGGCGTCGATCGCGGTTTCGCCTTCGCTATCGACGCGCACTTCCTTCACCCGGCTGTTTAGTCCATAGGCGGATCGCGTCGCGTCGATGTGGTGCTGGATGTAAGGCCGCTCAAGTGAGAGTTCATTCGGTCGCACGTAGAGAGCGGCCACCAGCGAGGGCAGGATAAAACGAACGGGCAACAGCAGCAAGAGAAGCAGAGCGAGGCGGCCGCGGCGCAGCAGCACAAGAACAGCAGCCGCCAGAGCGCCCAGGATGAGCATCCATTGCAGCGGAATGATCAGGTGATCGGCGATCCAATCCACGCCGACCAGGTACTGCCCATGATCGTCCATCAGCAGCGTGTAGCGGTCGAAATAGATTTTGACGGCGAGCGCCAGCAGAAAGACCGCGGCCATCAATCGCACGAAATTGGTGTCGAACAATCCGCGAAAGGAGAGCGACCCCATTTGAAACTGCCCAGCGGCAGGCGAGAAACTGGACAACTGGTCGGCGAATTTTTCCGCATTGGCTAAGATCCAGAAAATCAGGAGTGCCAAAACGGCGCCCACTAGCACGACATGCAAGAGCAGGTTGTAAAAGGGCAGGCTGAAAAAGTAAAAATGCAGCGGCTCGTGAAAGATCGGATCGGTGTACTGAGCGTTAACGGAGGGAGAGCGCAGGCCGCCAAAATAACGCACTACGGTCCAGCTATCGACCGTGGCGTTCGCGACGAAAATGGCGAACAGGGCGCAAAGAAGCAAGGCAATGCGCGAAACCAGGCTGCCTTCCAGAAATCCAAATAAGCGCTCCCGGCGCAAGTGCTTGGGGAAACCGGCGCGGTAAGCGGCAAAGAAGACGACGAAAAGCAGAATAGCTGCGACCGCTACCGGCACGGTACCGTACAGCAGCAGGTTCAGCCAGGTATCGAGCTGGTGCAACTCCTTCCACCATTCGTAAGCGACTAACGTTCCCGCCAGATAACGCGAGCAAAGCAAAAGCACTAGCAGGACGATCGCCAGAAAGAGCAGGCTGCCCTGCCTACGGCGCTGCCCGATATACAAATCTGCCATGAAGTTTATTCGGGATCCGTAAAACTACTACGGACCCGTTGCGAGTATAGCGTTCATTTAAGCAGCGTTCGGGCGGTCGCCTTCTTTGAGCAGTAAAAGCAAACCGTTTGTCACCGCACTGAAAACGCGGCGTCGCCGGTGAATGATCTTGAGCGGCCGGAACAATTCAGTGGGTTCCAGCCGCAAGGCCTTCACCCGTCCAGCCTTGATGTCGTCGAGCATGACACGTCTCGGCATAATACTGATGCCGGCGCGGTGCGCCACCGCTTCCTTGATCATTTGCAGATTGTCGAAATGCAGCACTACTTCGACGTTCACTTTGTAGTCGCGGAGATAGCGCTCAATCTGATTCTGGATGGGCAAATCATCGTCGAAGCCGATAAAATCCTCGCCTTCCATATCAGCCGGCTTAACCGATTCGCGCGCGGCGAGGCGATGTTGGGGCGCTACCGCCAGCACCATTTCCTCATTGCGCCAGGGCAGTGCGAGGATCTCGCGCGACGATTCTGCATAACTCATTAGTCCCAGGTCTGCTTCATCGCGAGCCACCGCCTCCCATACGCGCTCCGGTCGCAGGTAGGAAATTTCCAGTTCGGCCTCGGGAAACCGAGCGCGAAAACGCGCTTCTATTTGCGACATCTCCGACAAACCAACGGAATAGATCGCGGCAATACGTACCACGCCATTCAATTTTTTTTGCACGGTGTCGAGTTGTGTAAGCAGCTCTTCCTGCCGGCGGAGAACATCCCGGCAGAAGTCCAAAGTGAGTTTCCCCGCCGCCGTAGTCGTGAGCGGGCGCGTCGACCGGTCAAACAGGAGGACACCCAGTTCCTCTTCCATGTCGGTCAGCGTCTGGCTGGCAGCCGACTGGCTGATTTCAGCGGCCAGCGCCGCTTTACTGACACTGCGAAGTTGCGCGATATCGCGGATCAAACGGAGATTCGCCAAAGTCACTAGCCATCCAATCTATCATAAGAAAATTCGATACTGCTAAACGCTAGTTTCGATTTGACTCATACTGCGCGGCATGGCTATACTGGGAACTCATCTCTCCATGTCAGCAGAGGAGCTACAAGTGTATCCAGTCGATACAACGAACCAACTTCCTCATCCGCAAGGTCTGTATGATCCTGCTAACGAGCACGATGCTTGTGGCTTGGGCTTCGTCGTCAACATTAAGAATGTAGCCTCGCACGACATTGTGCTAAAGGGCCTGGAAATCCTGCAGAACCTCGCCCATCGCGGCGCCTGCGGTTGTGATTCAGAGACAGGCGATGGCGCAGGCATTCTCATTCAGATCCCGCACGCCTTTTTTGCCCGGGAAACACTCAGCCTGGGATTTTCGCTGCCTGAGCCTGGCGAATACGGCATCGCTATGTGTTTCCTGCCGGTAGAGCGTCAGCAGCGGTTGTTCTGCGAAGGCTTGCTCGAAAAAATTTCTCGGGAAGAAGGCCTGACCGTTCTCGGATGGCGCGATACCCCGGTAAACAACGACGCCATCGGACGGGTGGCCCGCGCCTCGCAACCCTACATCGAGCAGTTTTTTGTGGGCTGCCCGGCAGGCATGTCCGGCGACGAGTTTGAGCGCAAGCTTTTCATCGTCCGCAAGCGCGTCGAGGTGCTGGTCAACGCGGCGCCAGATGTGCGCGACAAGAGTTTCTTTTACATCCCCTCATTTTCGTCACGCACCATCATTTACAAAGGACTGTTGCTGGCCCAGCAGATCGGGCAGTTTTACGACGAGTTGCTGGACCCGGAGACCAAAAGCGCGCTCTGCCTGGTGCACCAGCGTTTTTCGACCAACACCTTTCCGACATGGCAACTCGCGCATCCGTTCCGTTATCTCTGTCACAACGGCGAGATCAACACGGTGCGCGGCAACGTCAACTGGATGAACGCGCGTGAATCGATGATGGAAACACCCATCTTCGACGATGTCTCGAAGCTGTTTCCCATCATTCAGTCGAGCGGCAGCGATTCTGCAGCGCTCGACAACGCCGCCGAAATGCTGAGTATGGCAGGCCGTTCGCTGCCCCACGTCATGGCCATGCTCATTCCGGAGGCCTGGGACGCGGATACCACCATGTCGGCCGAGAAGCGAGCGTTCTACGAATACCACGCTTCTCTCATGGAGCCTTGGGATGGGCCCGCGGCAGTCGCCTTCACCGATGGCCGCATCATCGGCGCGACGCTCGATCGCAATGGCCTGCGTCCCGCACGCTACCTGATCACTAAAGACGGCCTTCTTGTCATGGCCTCTGAAACCGGTGTGTTGCCGTTTGCACCTGAAGAAATCGAATATAAAGGACGTCTCCAGCCCGGTCGCATGTTGCTGGTCGATCTCGCACAGGGCCGTATTGTGCCGGATGAAGAAATCAAACACGGCCTCGCCTCTCGGCAGCCTTACGGGGAATGGCTGAAGCAGAATCAGATCAATCTCGAAGCGCTCCCCGAGCCCGCTAGGGTTCACACGCCCGATCACAAAACGGTACTCACGCGTCAACGCTGCTTCGGCTATACCAATGAAGAAGTGCGCCTCCTGCTTTCGCCTATGGCGATCGATGGGCAGGAAGCCGTTGGATCGATGGGCATTGACACGCCGCTGGCCTGCCTTTCCGACAAGCCGCAATCGCTGTTTCATTACTTCAAGCAGCTGTTTGCGCAGGTGACCAATCCTCCGATCGATCCGATTCGCGAAGAACTTGTCATGTCGCTCACCAGTTACATCGGTGTCGAACGCAACATTCTGCAGGAAGCGGCTCTGAACTGCCAGACTTTGAAAATGCCGCATCCGGTGTTAAGCAATCGGGATCTTGAGAAACTGCGGCGCGTCTCGCGCGGCGACATGCTCGCCACCACTCTCACTTCCACTTTCAGCGCCGATGAAGGCGAAGACGGTCTCAGGCGTGCACTCGACGGCCTCTGCCGCCGCGCTTCGCTCGCCATTAAAGCGGGTTACACCCTGCTCATTCTGTCGGATCGCGGCATGGATGAAGAATATGCTCCCATTCCTTCCTTGCTTGCCCTGACAGCCGTGCATAACCACCTAGTGCGCGAGGGGACCCGCATGGGCGTGGCGCTCATTATTGAATCCGGCGAACCCCGCGAAGTCATGCACTATTGCCTCCTGATTGGTTACGGTGCTAGCGCTGTTAATCCCTATCTCGCCATCGAAACCATTGAAGAACTGGCCACCAGCGGCGAACTTCCAAACGGAATTACGCCCGAGATTGCCATCAAAAACTACACCAAAGCGATCAACAAAGGTTTGCTGAAAGTCTTTTCGAAGATGGGTATCTCTACGCTGCAGAGTTATCGGGGCGCACAGGTCTTTGAAGCGATCGGCCTTAACCGAAAGCTGGTCGATCAGTACTTCACCGGTACCGCGTCCCGCATCGAGGGTGTCGGTCTCGACGTGATCGCTCGCGAAGCGGTCATGAAACACGAGTTCGCTTTCCGCCCGATCTCCGAGATGGAAACCGAACTGGCTACTGGCGGTGATTATCAATACCGTCTGAGTGGAGAGCGGCACCTTTTGAATCCGGATAGCGTTAGCAAGCTCCGGCACTCAGTTCGCCAAAAGAGCTACGCAACATTCCAGGAGTACACGAAGCTGGCCGACGAACAGAACGAGAGTTTCTACACTCTCCGCGGCTTGATGCAGCTCAAAACCATTCCGCGGCCTGTTCCGCTCGAAGAGGTGGAGCCCGCTGCTGAAATCGTCAAGCGTTTTGCGACGGGCGCAATGTCGTTTGGGTCGATCAGCGCCGAGGCCCATCAAACTTTAGCCATCGCCGCCAACCGCATCGGCGCGCGTTCGAACACGGGCGAGGGTGGCGAAGACGAAGCGCGTTTCCTGCAACTTCCGAACGGCGATTCGAAACGCAGCGCAGTAAAGCAAGTTGCTTCCGGCCGCTTCGGCGTGACCGCAAATTACCTGGTCAACGCCGATGAACTGCAGATCAAAATAGCGCAGGGCGCGAAACCCGGTGAAGGCGGCCAGTTGCCCGGCCATAAAGTGGATGCCGAGATCGCGCGCGTGCGCCACTCGGTTCCAGGCGTCGGCCTCATCTCTCCTCCGCCTCACCACGATATCTACTCGATCGAAGATCTCGCACAACTGATCTACGATTTAAAGAACGTGAATCCCCAGGCGCGCATTTCCGTGAAACTCGTCTCCGAAGTCGGCGTGGGCACGGTGGCCGCGGGAGTTTCAAAGGCTCATGCCGATGTGGTCCTGATCAGCGGTTACGACGGTGGCACGGGCGCGGCGTCCCTCACGTCCATTAAGCACGCGGGCATCCCCTGGGAACTAGGGTTAGCCGAAACGCAACAGGTTCTCGTGATGAACGATCTGCGCAGCCGTATCCGCGTACAAGTGGACGGCAAGCTGCAGACAGGTCGCGACGTTGTCATTGCGGCTCTCCTCGGAGCCGAAGAGTTTGGTTTTTCAACCGCTCCCCTAGTTGCCTTGGGCTGTATCATGATGCGCAAGTGCCATCTCAACACCTGTCCGGTCGGTATAGCCACGCAAAACCCTGAACTGCGCAAGAAATTCGATGGTGAACCTGAGCACGTCATTAACTTTTTCTTCTTCATTGCCGAAGAGGTGCGGGAGTGGATGGCGAAACTTGGCTTCCGCAAACTAAGCGACATGATCGGCCGTGTCGACATGCTTGAAATGCGCGCCGCTGTGGATCACTGGAAGGCAGCGGGACTTGATTTCTCCTCGATCCTTTACAATCCGCAGGTGCCAGGACGTGTCGGACGGCGCTGTCTCATCGGACAGGACCATGGCTTGGGCGAAGCGCTAGATCATAGCCTTCTGGAACAAGCGAAACCCGCGATCGAAGAAGCAAGGCCGGTGGAGTTTCACATGCCGATTCGCAACGTACACCGCGCAGTCGGAACCATGCTGAGCGGCGTCATCGCGCGCCGCCATGGCTCGAAAGGACTGCCGGACGATTCCATCCAAATATCCCTAACCGGGTCCGCCGGACAGAGTTTTGGAGCGTTTCTGGCGCCCGGCATCACGCTGAAGCTCGAAGGCGACACGAATGATTACGCAGGTAAGGGCCTTTCGGGCGGCAAGATCGTGGTCTTCCCGCCGAAGTCTTCGCGTTTCGCTCCTGAGGAAAATATTCTCATCGGCAACACGGTTCTCTACGGCGCCACCAGCGGCGAAGCGTACTTCAATGGCGTCGCCGGAGAACGATTCGCCGTCCGCAACTCCGGCGCGACCACCGTTGTCGAAGGGGTCGGCGACCACGCCTGCGAATACATGACCAACGGGACCGTTGTCGTCCTAGGGGCAACCGGCCGCAACTTTGCGGCGGGCATGAGTGGCGGTATCGCGTATGTTTTCGATCCGACAGGCGACTTCGCCCGGATCCGCTGTAACCTCGCCGGAGTCGATCTCGAACCGCTGTTTGAACGCGACGATTTACTACTGCTCGAAAATCTGCTGCGCAAACATGTCGGCTACACCGGCAGTCCGCTCGCGCAGCGTTTGCTCGAAAGTTGGGGCGAGAGCGTCAAACACTTTGTCAAGGTTTACCCGCACGAATATAAGCGCGTGTTGAATTCGAAAACAACGGAACACGACAATAAAGCGATCTCGTTCGTTCCACGTGCTGTCGCTGCTACCGGGGAGCGTGCCAGGTAACGATGGGTAAAGTCACTGGATTCTTAGAATACGAGCGTGAAACGCCGTCGCGCCGCCCGGTGCTCGAGCGCGCCAACGACTGGTTTGAGGTTTATCAGGATTTTCCAGAAGAAAGCCTCAAAAATCAGGCCGGCCGCTGCATGGATTGCGGCGTGCCCTTCTGCCATACCGGTTGCCCCGTCAACAATCTCATCCCGGACTGGAACGATCTGGTCTGGAAGGATCGCTGGCATGACGCCAGCCGCACATTACACGCGACTAATAATTTTCCGGAGTTCACAGGCCGAATCTGTCCCGCGCCCTGCGAAGCTTCCTGCGTGCTCGGCATCAATGACAAACCGGTGAGTATCAAAGTCGTCGAACAAGCCATTGCCGATCGCGCCTTCGACGAAGGCTGGCTTCAGCCCGAACCGCCTCGCCGGCGCACGGGTAAGAAGGTCGCCATAGTCGGTTCCGGTCCCGCCGGTCTGGCGGCTGCCCAGCAACTCAATCGCGCCGGTCACTCGGTCACTGTACTCGAACGCGAAGATCGCATCGGCGGCCTGTTGCGCTATGGTATTCCCGATTTCAAACTCGAAAAACCAGTGGTGGATCGACGCCTGGAGCAGTTGCGCGCCGAAGGTATCGAATTTCGCACGGGCGTCCACGTCGGCGTTACTATGCCGAGCGACGAGTTTATCGCCAGTTATGACGCCGTTCTTCTCGCCATGGGCGCGGAAACCCATCGTGACATTCCCATCCCCGGCCGCGAACTCAAGGGCATTCATTTCGCTATGCCGTACCTCACTCAGCAAAACAAACGAGGCGCGGGTGACCGGTTCGCGCGGGAGGAGGAGATCATGGCCACCGGCAAGCGCGTCATCATCATCGGCGGCGGCGACACTGGCGCGGATTGCCTGGGAACGGCGCATCGCCACAAGGCTGCTTCGGTTCACCAGCTCCAGATACATGCCATGCCACCGGAAGACCGGCACCATGCAACTCCCTGGCCTTTGTGGCCGTTGCAACTGCGTGTCGAAGCGGCGCACGAAGAGGGCGGTTTCCGCGAGTGGAACGTATTGACGACTCACTTCAGCGGCGATGAGGAGGGCAACGTAAGCAAGCTGCATTGCGTGCGTGTGGGCCCGAAACCCGCGCTCGAACGCATTCCCGACAGCGAGTTCTATCTCGATGCAGACCTTGTGCTGATTGCCATCGGCTTCTCCGGTCCCATCCGAAACGGTCTGCTGGACCAGATGCCACTCGCGTTAGATTCACGCGGCAATCTCGAGACCGATAAGGCGTACATGACATCCATCCCAGGCGTCTTCTCCGCGGGCGACTGCCGGCGCGGCCAGTCGCTTGTGGTTTGGGCCATTGCCGAAGGGCGCAAAGCCGCTCACCACATGGATCGTTATCTGATGGGATCAAGCCAGCTGCCTTTCTAGCGGTGCGCGACATAGAACGCGATTTAGAAGTTGAGCCACCCGCGGGATCGGTCTACGGCACGACCCGTAACTGAGCCGCGAGCGTAAGCGACCGGTGTGCTAACCCACTAGCCCGCCACCTTTTTAGCCTATCGCCTCATCCTGGCCTCGGTGAGTGATAGTAAGTATTACTACAATGTCCGAGCTGGCATGAACAAAGAAATTTCGGCCGCAATTGCCAATCGCCACTTTTCCGAGCTGCTGCAAACAGTCGAAAAAGGCCAAAGCGTCATCGTGACCAGTCACGGCAAGCCCGTGGCCCAAATCATCCCCTTTGCTGAGAACGAGCGCACTGCGGAAACCGCGCGCTCCGCCCTTTTCGCGAGGTCACGAAAAGAACGAACGGTACACGTCGGTCGCTGGACCCGTGGCGAACTCTACGACGACTAACCGTGAAAATCGCCTTCGATACCAACGTCCTTGTCGGAGGATCTTCAAGACGGCTTTACGTGGCGAGGAATCACTGTGTGTAATCCATATGGTTTGAGGCCTCAACCATTCTTGGCGTGGTCATTAACGCCCAGGCGATCAAGTCCTGGACGCTCAGCAGTCCGAAAATAAGGTCTCAGCCGCGCACTGCTTCTTTCTCATCGGCCTGAGGAACTCCCGCCGTCAGTTCCACAAGCGCACGCCCCAACTCTTCCAATACTTGCGCCGGCTCACTCGGCGTCACGATTGGCAGCTTCAACACACCAGCCGGCGTGAATTGCGCGCCTGCCGTACCTCGCACGAGCGCCATTAATTTGAACGGATCGATTTTCGATTGCTGATGGAACTTGATATTCGCCACACCTTGCCGGCGGTCGATCGACTCTACGCCCGCCAGCTCTGCCACGCTCTTCAACAACGAAAAACGCACCAGCGTCCGCACTTCTTCGGGCGGTGGCCCATAGCGATCCGCCAGTTCTTCCAGAATCTTTTGCCCGCGCTCGTCATCGTTCACATCAGCTATACGCTTATACGAACGCAAGCGCTGCGCCTCGTCGGAAATATACGTCGTCGGAATGCGAATTTCAAGCCCTAAATTCAAAGTCGCGTGAATTTCAAGCGGCACCTCTTCGCCCTTCAACTCGCGCACGCTCTCTTCGAGTAGCCGCACATACGTGTCGTATCCGACAGCCTCGATATGGCCGTGTTGCTCTCCGCCGAGCAAATTGCCGGCGCCACGTAATTCCAAATCCAATGCAGCAATCTTGAAGCCGGCGCCGAGATCGCTGAACTCCTTCAAGGCCGCCAGTCGCTTGCGCGCCACTTCACTCAACTGCGTATCCGCCGGCACCAGAAGATACGAATAAGCCCGCCGGTTCGACCGGCCCACGCGCCCGCGCAATTGATACAGCTCACTTAAGCCATAGCGCTCCGCGTTCTCAATCACTATTGTGTTGGCCAGTGGAATATCCAGACCGTTTTCCACGATGGTCGTGCAAACGAACACATCGTACTCGTGCCGCATAAAACCAAGCAGCACTTTTTCGAGTTGCGATTCGCCCATCTGCCCATGCCCCACTCCGATGCGCGCCTGCGGGACCAGTTCCTGTATCGCCGCGGCCCGCATGAAAATCGTATCCACGCGATTGTGTACAAAATAAACCTGGCCTTGCCGTGCGAGTTCCTGCTCGATCGCCGTCTTGATCAGATCCGGATGGAAATGCGCGACCACGGTGTTGATCGACAGCCGGTCCTTCGGCGGCGTCTCAATCACCGACATGTCGCGCAGCCCCAGCAGCGACATGTGCAACGTGCGCGGAATCGGTGTCGCGCTCATCGTCAATACGTCCACGTTGTGCCGCAGCTGTTTCAAACGCTCTTTGTGCCGCACCCCGAAGCGCTGCTCTTCATCCACGATCAGCAAGCCCAGATCGGAAAACTCGACGTCCTTTGAAAGCAGCCGATGTGTCCCGATCAGTACATCCACTTTCCCCGCTGCCAAATCCTCCAGCGCCAGCTTCACTTCTTTCGCCGACCGAAAACGGCTCACCAGTTCAATCCGCACCGGAAACGAGGCGAATCTGCGTTTGAATGTCTCGAAATGCTGGAAGGACAAAACCGTAGTGGGCGCCAGAACCGCGACCTGCTTGCCATCTCCCAAGGCTTTAAACGCCGCCCGCATCGCCACTTCAGTCTTGCCGAATCCCACGTCGCCGCACAGCAGACGGTCCATCGGCTGTTCGCTCTCCATGTCGGCCTTGATCTGGCTCACGGCGCTCAACTGATCCTTGGTGGCTGCGTAGGCGAAGGCATCCTCAAACTCGCGTTGCCAGTTGCTGTCGGACGAAAACGAAAACCCAGTGCTCATCCGTCGTTTTGCATAGAGCTTCAGAAGCTCGTCGGCCATATCGCGCATCTTGGCTTTCACGCGCGATTTGGTCTTTTCCCAGGTGACTCCTCCCAGCCTGTCCAGATGCGGTTTCGCTTCGCCTGCACCGCGATATTTCTGCACCAGATCGAGCCGTGTTAGCGGCACATACAGCTTCGATTCGCCCGCATATTCGAGCAGCATGAAGTCGCCCTTTTGGTCGCCTTGCGCGATCTCGCGAATTCCCAAAAACTGCCCTACGCCGTGCGTGGTGTGCACCACAAAATCGCCCGGCTTCAGATCCGCGATGTCCGCGGCAAACGCCGCGAGCTGTGACTTCGTCGGTTGCCGCGCAATCAGGTCCGACGTCTCGAATAGATCTTCAGACCCTAAAATCGCCAGGTCCGAATCGCTGAGCACCGCGCCCCGCCGGAGGCTTCCTTTGATCAGATACGTGCTCGCCACTGCCCCGGCATGGTATGCACGCTCTACCAGCGACGGTCGCGCGCCCGAGGTCGATTCCAGCCCGAGTTGATACGGCACCGAGTACTCTTGCAGCACGTCTGCCAGCCGTTCCAGTTCACCCACCGATGCCGCGAAGAACGCCACCCTGTTTCCTGTCTGGATCAGGTTCTGCGCCTCCGCCACCGCCACCGTCATGTTGCCCTTGAAGGTGAGTGAAGAGCGGGTTGGAATGTGAAAGCGCCGGCTGCCGTTTGTGGACGCACCACCCTGCAGAAGTTCGAGCTCTTCCAGGCTCAACTGTGTTCGCTTCGCTAAGGACTCGGCCAGCTCATCCCAGCGCAAATAATTCTTCTCCGGTTCGATCGGCGCGGCCCGCTCCGGATTCTCGAGCCGCTGCCAGAGCCGCTCGGCCGCCGAAGCGATCGAACTTGGTTCATCCACCACCACCAATGCGTCCGGTGTCAGCGAAAAAATATTATGCGTGCGCGGGCGCACCAGGGGAACCAGAAACTCCCAGCCTGGGAAGACCTCTCCTGGATTCGAAAGATCAATCTCCAGCTCATCCGCTTTCGTTGCCAGTTCGCGCAGCAGCGGACGCGACTGTGGATACTCCGCCAGCGGCAGCAGCGTTACCGAGCTTAACTTCAAGACCGATCGCTGCGACTCGACATCGAACTGCCGGATCGATTCGATCTCGTCTCCGAAAAACTCAAGCCGTACCGGCCGCGCTGCCTCCGCCGGAAAGATGTCGAAAATTCCGCCGCGGACCGAGTATTCGCCGGTCATCTCCACCGGTTCACGGCGCTGGTAGCCGATACTCTCCAGGTGCTGGGTCAGGTCTTCCAGCGTCATCTCTTCGCCTATCCGCAAAGAGAGCGCTAGCTGCCGGTAGAAGCTCGCCGCCTCCGTCCGCAAAAGTGCGGCGGCCAGCGGCACAATGGTGATCGGCACTTTCTCATTGGCCAGCCGCCACAATCCAACAGCCCGCGTCTCGGCAATTTCGTTGTGCGGAGAAAGCCGCTGGTGCGGCAGCACATCTAATGCCGGAATCAGCTGTGGCCCGGTAAGATCGCGCCCCTCGAAGAGCATCTCAAAGAAAACCTGCGTGGCTTCGAGTAGAGCCTCCGCCTGCTTGTTCCCATCTACGAGCACCACGAGCGGCTTTTCGGTCGCTTGATAAACAAGCACCAGGTACAGCGCCTTCGCTGCCGTGACCAGGCCTGATACTGCAAACGGTCCCTTCTCGCCACGCGTTAGCGCCTGCAACAGCAATTGAAAATCAGCTTGCCTGGCCGCCGATTGGAACAACTCGCGAGTAGCCGGATGCGTCACTTGCTCTCGACTGCCGCCTCGGCGAGGATCCGTGCGGCAATGTCGGTGGTGGAAAAACCCGGCTCGAGCGGCAGCGCATGCACCGTGCCCCCGGCCGCCTCGACTTCCTCGCGGCCCGCGATAAAATGCGCCCAGTCAGCGCCCTTCACCAGTACGTCCGGCAGCACCGCCGCAATCAAGTCGCGGGGCGTATCTTCACCAAACAGCGTCACTGCATCCACGGCTTCCAGATGCAAGGCGAGCCGTGCGCGCGTCATTTCATCGAAAAACGGGCGGGACGGGCCTTTCAGGCGCTGCACACTGGCGTCCGTATTCAGCGCCAGGATCAACACATCGCCTAGCGAGCGTGCGCGTTCCAGCAGCCGTATGTGGCCCGGGTGCAGAATGTCATAACAGCCATTTGTGAAAACTACCGTCTTTCCTTCCGTCTGCCAGCGCCGCCGCACCGCGATTAACTCATTACGGCTGTAGAGCTCTGCCATTTGCTTACATTTTAACGGGCGCCTGCCAACCAAGTATTCTTAAACTTGTAAGCTGTTTTTAATGAACGAATGAACTACCGGAGGATTTTGGTTCGCGCCAGCAATTGGGTGGGCGACGCCGTGATGTCGATACCTGCCTTGCAACACCTGCGCAAACAGCATCCCGACGCGCACATTGCCGTTCTTGCCCGGCCTTCGGTAGGAGCTCTCTTCGGGCGCGAGTCTTTCTGCGACGAACTCATTCCATACGAAGCTCCACGCGGCTGGAGGGGCTGGCAGCAAAAGCGGCAGATCGCCCGGCAACTCGATCAGCTTCAGTTCGATTGCTCCATCTTGTTGCAAAATGCCTTCGAAGCGGCAGCACTGGTTTGGCTCGCGCGCATCCCCAGCCGCATCGGCTACGCGCGAGATGGTCGCGGCATCTTTCTCTCCCAATCTGTTCGCGTGCCTAAGCCCGGCGAAATTCCCCGGCACCAGCGTTTCTATTATCTGGAACTCCTAAAACGCGCCGGCCTTGTTGACGGGTATCAAACAAACGGGCACATACGTCTGTCGGCTGCTCCCGACGCGGCGCGCGAAGGCCGCTATCGCTTCGCTGCTGCCTCCGTGTTCGAACCGGTGATCGGTGTCGCCCCGGGTGCTGCCTATGGGGGCGCCAAGCGCTGGTTGCCGGAACGTTTTGCCGAAGCCGCTGTTCGCTTAGCCGGGGAACGCCGCGCCACAGTCGCTGTCTTTGGTTCGCGCGAAGAATTTGCCATCTGTGAAGCTGTCCGGGAACAGGTCGAAAGGGCAGGAAAGCGCTGTCTTAATTTCGCCGGCGTCACGAGCCTTGCGGAATTCATCGAACTAGCCGCTGCCTGCGACGTTTTTCTAACGAACGATTCCGGCCCTATGCACATCGCGTCTGCTTTAGGTGTCCCGACCGTTGCGATTTTCGGCGCTACCGACCATGTCGCTACCGGTCCTACCGGCCAAAACAGCTCTGTTGTCCGGCAATCTGTCGACTGCAGCCCCTGTCTGTTGCGCGAGTGTCCCATCGATCACCGCTGCATGACCGCGGTCTCTGCTGAACAGGTAGCCATCACCGCCTTAAGCCTGGTGGAATTGTAACGCTAATGGACACTCGCCAGAAAATTATAAGTGTCGGCGAACTCCCAGCTCGCCTCGCCAACGCAAACTGGCAAGTCATCACTGGTTTCTTCGATCCGCTTACTCTCGCCCAGGCCGAACGAATTACAGCCGCCGGTGACAATGTGCTTGCGGTTGTCGATCCGGGCCAAGATACTCTGCTCGATGCCGGTGCCCGAGCTACCTTGGTTGCCGCCCTGCGCAGCGTCAAGCTCGTCGTCATCGCTTCCCGCAAAGAATGGGAACCTGTGCTTGCGAAATCTCCTCACGTGCAGGTCAACGTCGATGAATCTGCCGAGCGGGCACGCTCCGAGGCGTTCGCCGATTTCATCCTGCAGCGCCAATCTTCATGAACGGTGATTCCAACACCGTCCTTGTCATCCGCCTCGGCGCCCTGGGTGACATCCTGCACGCCTTGCCGGCCGTCGCCACTCTTAAAGCCAGCTTTCCGCGTCACAATCTGGTCTGGCTGGTAGCCCGTAAATGGCTCCCACTGCTGGCGGGTAATCCTGCAATCAGTGAACTCATTCCGTTCGATCGCACGGGCCTCCATTCGCTGCGCCATCTGCGCAGGACGCTACATGCGTTGCGTCCCGAACTCGCCCTCGACTTTCAAGGTCTTGTGCAATCGGCTATCGCGGGTCGCGCCGCCCGTCCCCAAAGATTTTTCGGATTCGACCGCTCCGTGGCGCGTGAGCCTCTTGCCTCCTTGCTGTACTCCGATCCAATCCACGTCATCGGGCCGCATCGCATCGAACGCAACATACAGCTGGTGCAAGCTGCTGGAGCATCGCAGGTGAGCTGGGAGACGTGGCTCCCCAGCGGCACGCCTGAAGGCGATCTTCCTTCTGGTCCCTACGTACTCGCCAGCCCGTTCGCCGGCTGGAATAGCAAGCAATGGCCTATCGAATTCTACGATCAACTTAGAGCTCAACTGGCCAAAGAAGGCTTACATCTCGTTCTCAATATTCCGCCCGAACGCCTTCACGATCTTAAGAATTTTCACCACTCGACCGTTCACAGTTCCTCGCTCGCGGGGCTCATTTATGCCACGCGTTACGCCACCGCCATCGTAGGGGTCGATAGCGGCCCGCTCCATCTGGCTGCCGCTTTGAAAAAACCTGGTGTCGCACTCTTCGGACCCACCGACCCCGCCCAAACCGGTCCTTTTCAAAGCCCCATGCGTGTCCTCCGTCACCAGGAAGCTCTCACCACTTACAAGCGCGGCAGCGCGACGCACGCGAGCATGGCCGCGATTACCGTAGAAGCAGTCGTGGAAGCCGTTCACCAATCTCTAGCAATATGTCATCAGCCTCTAGCGGCGGTTCGCAGTACGTGAACCAGGCACGTTACCTCTTTCCCAAACCATACGCGGATTTTGTACAGCGCCTCCGGGTAGCCGGTGGATTTCTTCTGCTCATCACGTTTGCGTGGCTTGCCGAGCCCACTCTTCGGTCGTTGCAAATCGGCCTGTCCATCTCGTTGCTGGGGCTCCTGCTTCGCGGCTATGCGGCCGGCCATCTCGCCAAGGACCGCGAGCTCGCCACCACCGGTCCGTATTCTTACATCCGCAATCCCCTCTACATGGGCACTGCCCTGGTGGCATTCGGTATCGTCGTTGCCTCTGCCAACTGGTGGCTCGCGCTGCTCTTCGCCGCCGTATTTTTTCTCGTCTACCTCCCCGCCATCGAACTCGAAGAACAACATCTCCGCGAAATTTTCCCCGATTACGCCAGGTATGCCCAACACGTTCACCGCTTCTTCCCGCTGCGCAAATTCTCACTCCAACCCCGGCCCTTTTCCTGGCCGCTGTACCGACGAAATGAAGAGTATAAAGCCGCTCTTGGCTGGCTCATTGCCGTCGCCTGGCTGGTATTTCGCTTAACCAGGCAAGCAAATTTGCTGTGATACCGTTTAGCTGATGAGAGTTGGCTGTTTTACCCCGCTGCTGTTCCAATTTCCCCTGGAAAAAGTCTTCGAAAAGCTCAAGAGCCTCAACGTCACAACTGTTGAACTCGGCACCGGTAATTACCCGGGCGATCCGCATTGCAAACTCTCCATGCTCGAGAACGAAAACGAGCTCAAAGAGTTTAAGAAGAAGTTCGACGACCACGGCTTTACCATCAGCGCCCTGAGTTGCCATGGCAACGCTCTTCACCCCGATGCTGCCGTTGCCAAAGCCTACGCCGACGTCAGCCGCCGCACCATACAGCTGGCCGCTAAACTGGGCGTCTCATCGATCGTCGATTTTTCCGGCTGCCCCGGCGACAGCGACACTGCAAAATATCCCAACTGGGTCACATGCCCGTGGCCTCCCGAATATCTCGACGTCCTCGACTGGCAATGGGAGAAGAAAGTCACGCCCTATTGGACCGAGCACGCGAAATTCGCCCGCGATCATGGAGTGAAAATCGCCATCGAAATGCATCCCGGTTTCGTCGTCTACAATCCTGAAACCATGCTGCGCCTTCGCTCCATCGCGGGTGACAACGTCGGCTGTAACTACGATCCGAGCCACATGTTCTGGCAGCAGATCGATCCCATCAAAGCCGTGCGCGTGCTCGGCGATGCGATTTTCCACGTCCACGCCAAAGACACCCAGATCTACGATTTCAACCTGCCGAAGACCGGCGTTCTCGACACCAAGAAATATACAGACGAACGCAACCGCGCCTGGATCTTCCGCACCTGCGGCTACGGCCACGCCTACGGCTGGTGGAAAGAGTTCATCTCGACGCTGCGCATGTACGGCTATGACTACGTCCTCTCGATCGAACATGAGGATACCCTCATGTCTCCCGACGAGGGCCTTTCCAAAGCCGCCGACTTCCTGAATCAGATCATGATCCGTGAACAACCCGCCGCCGCCTGGTGGGTGTAGGTTCCGGGTTACGGAGTTCCGTATTCAATCCAAAGCATTGAAACCGAGCCAGAGACGTTTCGCTTCCCGTATCGGCCAACCCTAAAGGAACTGATTGCTCCTTCACCGCTCATTGCTGGCTCGCTCCGGCTCGTTCAATGCTTTGTGAATCGACTGTAGGTCTTTCTGCGCCGTTAACGCCCAGGTAAGTGAGGAACCGCCCTGCGTCCTCACCTTCTCATAGCCGCGCCGCACAATGGACTCAGCTTCCTCATAGTGACCTAGCCGCATCAGAACGTGACCCAACTTTACTTCCGCGATGCCGATGTATAAGTGGGTTGCCGGCAATGTCTTTGCATAGATCGCGAGCGCATTCCGCAGTAAAGGCTCAGCTGGTGCATACTGCTTCTCCGTCATGTACGTACTCGCAAGATTTGCGAACGCCAGTCCCACCAGGTAATGCCGTTCTCCATAGGCGTGCTGGTAAATCTGCAGTTCGCGCGTGTAACAGTCCCGTGCCGCCGGGTAGTCGCCGGCGCCCGAGTTCGCGATGCAGATCTCGTTTAGCACATTCGCTACTTTTGGGTGCATCGGCCCGTACGTCTGTTCTCGCAATCTCAAGGCCTCTGTAAGAAAGGGTTTGGCCTCTGAGTAGCGCTGTTCGCCTACCAGAGCTTTCCCCACACCGAACAGGTCACCGGCTGTTTCGACTTGCGCTTTGCCATACCACCCCTCATCGACGGAAAGCGATTTTCTGTACAGCTGTTCAGCTTCCGGATAACGGCCACGCTCCTCTGCAATCGCTGCCTCGTTGATTAGACCTGAGCCACGGAGGGATGTCCCGGACCGAAAAGTTTCAGGTGCAGAGACTTCGATTGCAGCGTATATTCTTCCGCCAGATCGTATT
Organism: Bryobacteraceae bacterium; assembly: GCA_965277435.1. Taxonomy (GTDB): domain Bacteria; phylum Acidobacteriota; class Terriglobia; order Bryobacterales; family Bryobacteraceae; genus Bog-105. The sequence goes on from OZ255821.1 coordinate 3,323,063, forward strand.
GCCCCGAGTAGAAGTAAACGTCTGCCAACTCTTTCAGACACGCCGCCCGATCTTCGGCAGGGCCACCAGTTCCCAGCGTCAAAGCTTCATGCAAGCGTGGCGCCGCCCTCTTATAGTCTCCACGGCCCTCTTGGATTCTGGCCATTGCCAGCGTCGCTCGAGTCAGATGTTCTCTGTCATTTGGGACCTCGGCCTTCTCCTCAGTGAGAGCGTCGCCGACCAGCTTCTCCGCTTCTGCAAATCGCGCCTGATCCAATCGAAGCAATCCGAGCGCCACCAAAGTCGGACCGAGCCGGCCATTCTTCTCGCCCCACAAACTTTTTTGTTGCGCGAAGGCCGCTTGCATTAAGCTCTCTGCCCGGTCCAGCTTGCCTAGTCTCTGATACATGATGCCCAGCGATAAGAACAGCTCGGCCTGCACCTCCGGCTCGCCATGTAGGGTCTGCGCTTCCTGAACGCCGTGGTCCACCAAAGTCAAGACCCGTAGATCCCGGGAAGGAGGCGCGGAAGCATCCTCACTGCCGAACAAGCCAAACATGAATCGTTGCACTCGCTGCGCCCGTAATCCGGCGGCCGCTTCAGCGTTCTTAGCTCGTGTCAATCTCACGATGAAGATCGTACTCAGCATCAGCAGCAGCATTGTCGCGATGCCAACAGTGATAGCCGCGCGGCGATTGCGCTTTAGAAATTTCCCAACCTTGTAGCGCAGCGAATCCGGACGCGCCTCCAGCGGCTCTCCACTCAAAAAGTGATTAACGTCGCGGATCAGCGCTTCCACCGAAGAATACCTGCGCGTCGGCGCCTTGTGAATCGCCGTTAAGCAAAGTACATTCAGTTCCGCCCAATCGGCAGCCTTGAGTTCCAAACTGAAATGCCCATCCTCTTGTCCGGCCCTTTTTCGTTGCGCAACGGCCGACGGCGGATCGGGATTGGTTTCGCGCGCCGCTGCTTCCTCCCCGCTTGCGCTGCGGATCTTGCGATCAAACGGCCTTCGACCAGAGAGGATTTCGAATAAAATCAGGCCCAGTCCATAGATGTCTGTGAAAACGCCAACCGTTTCCCCCAACAGTTGCTCGGGAGCGGCGTACGCCGGCGTCAGCATTCGCGCTTCGGTATGCGTCTTGGTTAGCTCCAAACCGTCGTGTTCCAGGTGCTTTGCGATCCCGAAATCCAGTAGCTTCGTGGCTCCGTCTACACGCACCAGAACATTGCTGGGCTTTAGGTCGCGGTGAATAATCGCGCGTCGATGAGCAAACTGCACGGCATCGCATACCGACAGAAACAATCGGAGACGTTCCTCCACCGACAGCGCCTTCTCCCGGCAATAGACGTCGATCGGCACACCGTCCACAAACTCCATCACGAAATACGGAGTTCGGTCCGCTAGTACGCCCGCGTCAAAAAATTGCGCAATGCTCGGATGGTTGAGGCTTGAAAGCACTCGCTGCTCTTTACGGAACCGCTCGATCCGAGATGGCGCCATCCAGGTACCCTGCAGTATCTTGATCGCCACCGGATTACCGAGATCGCGCCGTTCCCCCAGATACACCGCTCCCATACCGCCTTCACCCAGCAGCTTTAGAAGACGGTACGGTCCCAGGTCGTACGGGAAGGAAACGGAGAATGGGTCTTCAAAGACAGCCTCTGCCACAGGCGCTACACCCTGATCCAGCAGCAATGCGTCCTCACTGTCGGCCGCCAGCAGACCACGCACCGCTTCCAACAATCCGCTGTCGCCATTGCAGGCGCTTTGAACGAACGCATCGCGTTCTTCGGGATGAAGCTCACCTGCTTTGGTGAACAAGAATTGAACTCGGCTGACTCGCTCGGGATCCAAACCGCTCTTGGGACGCGTGCCGGCCAGGTCGGTTAGCATTTGCCGTCGCGCAGGCGGTATTGCAGCCACGCCCTCGCCGTTCGCCACTCCCGCTGAACTGTTGCCGCGGATACGCCCAACAACTCAGCCAGTTCCTCATTCTCGAAGCCACCGAAAAACCGGCTCTCTACCACTAAAGCCTGCCGTGGCTCAATTTGCGCTAACTCGGTAAGGGCTTCTTCCAGCGCTAAGACCGGCATTTCCCCGCCGGCCGCCGGCGTTGACTCGATATCGACGCTGACCGTTGCTGTCACTGCCGCGCCGCGCTTAAGAGCACCGCGACGGCGCGCCGCATCCACCAGAATCTGTCGCATCGCACGGGCGGCAATCCTTTTGAAATGCAGCGGCGTCATTTGCGCAAAAGCGGGCGAAGCCCTCAGCTTCAGCCAAGCTTCGTTGACCAGCGCCGTCGGATTCAGCGTCATCCCCGGATCCGCGCCTTTCACGCTGCGCGCCATCCGCCGCAATTCCATATAGGTCAGGTCGAACAACGCGTCCAATGCCTGCTGTTCGGAGGTTGCGATCCCGCTTGTCCCTCCCGGAAGTGGCTCACCAAAATCTTTCCCCATGAACAATTCCCTCACGAGTTTGCGCAATGGTCAGTGGAGCGCCCGCCGGCGCAGCCTGCGCAGATACTACCACGACCGCGGGCTGCAAAAGCGAGGCTCGTGGAGTGAAACGTATGCCCTAGTTCCGCGAACGTCGGCAACTTCTCGGATTCAGCACCCGCTATGAACTGACCGGTTTCCTGAAAGCCGTCGCGGCTGGATGAACTACACCATCGGAGATGCTCACCGGCATGTCGCGACCCTGCTCAACTCTGTCATTCTCCAATTTCATCCGGGGTGACAGAATCGCTGACCAACATCGCAATGAACCTTGCAGCTTGACGAAGGTTCGCCCTGACTCTAAAGTGAGTCAATGTCGAAACCAATCATCCGTGCTCGGCGAGCGCATCGCGCTGATCCCGCTGCAGCACGACGCCGAAGAGGCACGCGACCGATTGAGTTTACGACCTTTGTTGGTGCTGACTACCTGCATTCACGACGCACTGAAAGCCGATCTGGGCCAGTCTGCGACATCGCAACGGAGAACGGCGTGACTATCTGCGCAATTGGTACGAAGTCTAAGGCATGAGACTGAGAATGACGAGCGCTTTAGCGCTGGGTTTATGGACGGCCGGATGGGCATCGGCATCGACGGACACGGGCACAGCCTCGAACCGGACACCGGTGTTACTCGAGCTCTTTACCTCGGAAGGCTGTTCGAGCTGCCCCCCGGCGGACCGGCTGCTTCAGATGCTCGATCAGTCCCAACCTGTTTCCGGCGCGGACCTGATCGTTCTGAGCGAGCACGTCGACTACTGGAACCACGACGGCTGGGCCGACCCCTATTCATCCGCCCTCTTCACTCAGCGGCAGGCCGGCTATGCGCAGAAGTTAGGCATAGACAGTGTGTACACACCGCAGCTGATCGTGGACGGGACAGCGGAACTGGTGGGCAGCAACGGGGCGGGGGCGCGCACTCAGATTGGCAAAGCGCTCGGTCGGACGAAGACCGCCATTATGTTTAGCAATGCCGTGCGGCAGAAAGATCGAATCACCCTGCATGTCGAGATAGGGGCTCTGCCGGCCAGGAGCGGAAGTGCGGCCGTGTACCTGGCGCTGGCCGATAACGAGGATCGTTCCCAGGTATCACGTGGTGAAAATGCCGGACGCTCCCTTACTCATGTCGCAGTGGTGCGCATCCTCCAGCCGGTCGGCACAATCGGCGCAGCCGGATTTTCCAAGAATCTGACCGTGCCAGTTAACGCCGGTGCACCGGGCGGCTTGCGGGTCGTGGTGTTTGTGCAGGAAAAGGGTTCGCGCCGCGTGCTGGGCGTGGCACAGCAGAAGCTGTGACCGGTTAGTTCCACAAAGTCTGCCGGAGCCTGCAATACTCTGAGCCGTTCACGCTTCGCATAATCGCAAAAAAGAAGATCTTAAGGTTCGCAGACCTTACACCGAAATATGGCGTCACGAACTTGTTGGGTTGCTGAAAGAAACGAAGACCTGTGCGAAGTCTATTTCTGTGCAACCGTTGTATCGGACCAGTGATCGACCGAACCTAGGACGGAAGAGAGACTGCTTGGAAACGGATGAGCAGTGGAACCACGAAATTAACCTCTTCGAAAGGTCTTATCACTTCAATCGGGGCGATTCGCTAAACCAGCAGAACATTCGATCCGCAAATCGAATGGACGGAGACTGCCTCGTTTCCCGGCGGCGGGACTTACCACGGACAACAAGGCGTCTCCGGTATTTAAATCACTCACGAGCTGGTTGGGCTGAGGGTCGCAGTGAACCGGAACGATTTATCACTTCGGGCGACCGCCTGGTGGTTTTTGTCCACGCCCCGAATCCGACAGCAGGGTGATTGCAAGTGGCGTGAGATGCGGCTCGCTGACGTTTACACCTCGCTATTAAAAAGATTCAAAGGGTAGATGAATTCCTCTATTGTGTAGTCGCGATGGCAATTCCAGCCGTACCATTCGCAAAAACCAGCAACGGTTTGTACATTCGATTCGTACCGCACGCCGATCGAGTACATAGCGTCGCTAACACACAGCGGCAATCAACGTGGCATTACGGCTTTTGGGGGAGAGCCATCGGACGATTCCCGTCACGACGCAGTTTCCGGAAGCTGGCGGAACGGTCGCTATGTTCCGCAAAGCGGCCCGATTACCTCCTTCCTCGCCTGCGATACGTGAGCAATTCGCAACGCTTGCTTGCGAGGTGGAGGGTAGCTCCACCCATGTGTCCGGTCTTATGTTTGCCTGTCAGTCCGGCTGTTCACGTCCGCGACGCTGTGAAAAAGCTGTGAAAATGTCACCCTTCGGTAGAATTTCGATTCGATCCGTTTCTCAAAACCACGAGCGAATATGGGCGTTCCCTCGCTTTTGCGCGATTTTCCACAGAAACACAATGCGAAAACGCTTGCAAGAAGGAAGACTCCCTGATATTCTGAACAAGTCGCCGCAAGCGGGAGCGAAACGGCGAGGCGGTCGTATGAACGAAGTTCGCAAGAACTTGAAAAGGTTCGAGAAACCTGGACAGGTTCGAAAGAGCTTGTAGTAGACTGAAGAAGTCGCTGTAAAGACATTTGATAAGTGATAAGTTAGCTGAAGGTTGATGTGAGTTATCACCCACGGCAGTAGCAAGGTAATCGGACTCGGAGTTCGGCACAGCCGGACGGAGCAGTTCGCTACGGACACCATAGCAGATTCCAAGCGGTCCTGTAATAACCAACTACCGTAACTTAAATTAGGGTGTTATACCCGACAGTTTCTGGATGGACGTCGCTCTTACTCAAAGGTGAGTGGAGCTAAACGGAAATCCAAACGGCTTTCGAGGCCGGTAGATGTTCAGCTTTGCGGATTTCGGTTCGTATTCGCTGGATGGTCTACGCAGTTGTTTGACAATCTGGTTGGACGCAATGAAGTAATTCGTCAGACTTTTTGAGTAAAAGCTGGAGCGAACTACGATCCTGGCCGCAAGGCTAGGGTCAACTCCAAAATATTAAGATCAAACGAGAGTTTGATCCCGGCTCAGAATCAACGCTGGCGGCGCGCTTAACACATGCAAGTCGAGCGAGAAAGTGGAGCAATCCATGAGTAAAGCGGCGTACGGGTGAGTAACACGTGGATGATCTACCTTTTAGTGGGGAATAACCCTGGGAAACCGGAGCTAATACCGCATAATCCTGTGAAGGGAAAGCAGTAATGCGCTGAAAGAGGAGTCCGCGGCCGATTAGCTAGTTGGTGAGGTAATGGCTCACCAAGGCGGTGATCGGTAGCCGGCCTGAGAGGGCACACGGCCACACTGGCACTGAAAACGGGCCAGACTCCTACGGGAGGCAGCAGTGGGGAATCTTGCACAATGGAGGCAACTCTGATGCAGCGACGCCGCGTGAGCGATGAAGCCCCTCGGGGTGTAAAGCTCTTTCGGCAGGGACGATAATGACGGTACCTGAAGAAGAAGCTGCGGCTAACTACGTGCCAGCAGCCGCGGTAATACGTAGGCAGCGAGCGTTGTTCGGAATTACTGGGCGTAAAGAGTGTGTAGGCGGTGCTCTAAGTTCGGTGTGAAATCTCCTGGCTTAACTGGGAGGGTGCGCCGGAAACTGGAATGCTCGAACGTGGGAGAGGAAAGCGGAATTCCTGGTGTAGCGGTGAAATGCGTAGATATCAGGAGGAACACCTGCGGTGTAGACGGCTTTCTGGACCATTGTTGACGCTGAGACACGAAAGCGTGGGTAGCAAACAGGATTAGATACCCTGGTAGTCCACGCCCTAAACGATGCATACTTGGTGTCGGCCATTCAGTTGGTCGGTGCCGGAGCTAACGCGTTAAGTATGCCGCCTGGGGAGTACGGTCGCAAGGCTGAAACTCAAAGGAATTGACGGGGGCCCGCACAAGCGGTGGAGCATGTGGTTTAATTCGACGCAACGCGAAGAACCTTACCTGGGCTCGAACGGCTGCTGACCGCCGGTGGAAACACTGGTTTTCCCGCAAGGGACAGTAGTCGAGGTGCTGCATGGCTGTCGTCAGCTCGTGTCGTGAGATGTTGGGTTAAGTCCCGCAACGAGCGCAACCCTTGTCCTGTGTTGCCACTCCGCAAGGAAGCACTCTCAGGAGACCGCCAGCGATAAGTTGGAGGAAGGTGGGGATGACGTCAAGTCATCATGGCCTTTATGTCCAGGGCTACACACGTGCTACAATGGACGGTACAAAGCGCTGCGAACTCGCGAGAGGAAGCTAATCGCAAAAAACCGTTCTCAGTTCGGATTGCAGGCTGCAACTCGCCTGCATGAAGCTGGAATCGCTAGTAATGGCATATCAGAACGATGCCGTGAATACGTTCCCGGGCCTTGTACACACCGCCCGTCACATCACGAAAGTGGATTGTACTAGAAGCCTGCATGCTAACCCGCAAGGGAGGCAGCGGTCCAAGGTATGATTCATGATTGGGGTGAAGTCGTAACAAGGTAGCCGTAGGAGAACCTGCGGCTGGATCACCTCCTTTCTAAGAGAGACAGTGGCTGGAGTCACCGAAATGGGTTCGTTCCAACGAATCTGTAGTAAGTGGCAGTCTTTCCAGTCCATACGCTTCCAGTTCTCCACTTGAATCGTTTGACAAACTTTTTAGCTAGTCGCGCTGGTCGCGGCTGGCAGCGTCCAATCGGCCTCGATTACATTCGACGAGTCCCGCGTTTACACAAGCGCGGGATTTCTACGAAGGGGCTGTAGCTCAGCTGGGAGAGCGCCTGATTTGCATTCAGGAGGTCGCCGGTTCGATCCCGACCAGCTCCACCAGTTTCTACTGAGCATGGCCGCTACTTTCAAAAGCGGGCCTGTAGCTCAGTTGGTTAGAGCGCACCCCTGATAAGGGTGAGGTCGGTAGTTCGAATCTACCCAGGCCCACCACTTCAAAGTTTTCCGAGCCACGACCGTTGGGGAGTAACCATGGCTCTTCAAGCCGCTGGATCGGGTGAAGACGCAGCACTCGGAGCCATGAGCGAAGCGATTGGAGTTCTATGGAACCTCCACCGGACTGGGTCTTTAATCGAGTGGTTCGGCAGGAGAGGTTAGCGAAGGTGAAAAGCAGAAGCAAGCATCCGGCAACACTCCGGAGATTAGCTCCTGCTGTTCAGCTCCAAGTGAGTTGAGTAAGCATTGGGTTCGTTCCTTCAATAGGACGAGACGGTCTTTGAAAATTGAATAGTTATTGACGGGCAACTACAAGTTGCATACGCTGTCGCGAGAGCGTCTGGCTTCGTTCCTCAAAAAACGGATACAGGCGACACCAATTATGTGACAGCAGCGCAATCCGACCGATAATCCGATCTGCTTGGTCTGAGCAGGCGGACGTCATGGTTGGATGAAGAAGTACTCACCGGTTGCAGGTTCGCGGACTATAGCGGACAGGCAATCGGACATAGAGTTAATTTTATGGTCAAGCTACTAAGAGCATGCGTGTGGATGCCTTGGCGCAAATAGGCGATGAAGGACGTGGCTAGCTGCGATAAGCCTCGGGGAGATGCAAGCAATCTATGATCCGGGGATGTCCGAATGGGGAAACCCAAGCCAGGTAACTGGCTTACTCATCGATGAATACATAGTCGATGAGGGCGAACGGGGGGAAGTGAACCATCTCAGTACCCCTAGGAAGAGAAAACAATAGTGATTCCGATAGTAGTGGCGAGCGAACTCGGAATAGCCTAAACTTCGCGATTCGCAAGGAGAGCGGAGGGTTGCAGGACCACAAAGTACAAGTGCCGGTTCCGCTTCAAAGGCGGGAACGGTTCTTGTCCTAAAGAGGTTATAAGAAAGCATTACGAGAACGGCTTGGAAAGGCCGGCCAAAGAAGGTGATAGCCCTGTATCTTAAAATGCCATCTTAGCTTCAAGTGGCTCCTAAGTACCGCGGGACACGAGAAACCCTGTGGGAATCTGCCGGGACCATCCGGTAAGGCTAAATACTCATTTGCGACCGATAGTGAACTAGTACCGTGAGGGAAAGGTGAAAAGTCCCCCTGTGAGGGGAGTGAAATAGTACCTGAAACCGCATGCTTACAAGCAGTGGGAGGACTATGGCCCGCAAGGGCAATGTCTGACCTCGTGCCTATTGAATAATGAGCTGGCTAGTTAGTCTCAGTGGCAAGGTTAAGCGTAAGCGAGCCGTAGCGAAAGCGAGTCTGAACAGGGCGTTCAGTCGCTGGGATTAGACGCGAAGCGGGATGATCTACCCTTGGCCAGGATGAAATTCGTGTAACAACGAATGGAGGTCCGAACCAGTGTTGGTTGAAAACAGCTTGGATGAGCTGAGGGTAGGGGTGAAAGGCCAATCAAATTCCGTGATAGCTCGTTCTCTCCGAAATAGCTTTAGGGCTAGCCTCGTATGGTCCGTCTTGGTGGTAGAGAACTGATTGAACTAGGGGCCTTTCCGGGTTACCGAATTCAGCCAAACTGCGAATGCCAAGAACGAGTAGTACGGGAGTCAGACGGTCAGGGCTAAGCTTGATCGTCAAAAGGGAAAGAGCCCAGACCATCAACTAAGGTCCCCAAGTACATGCTAAGTGGGAAAGGAAGTCGAGTTCCAGAAACAGCCAGGAGGTTGGCTTAGAAGCAGCCATCCTTTAAAGAAAGCGTAATAGCTCACTGGTCGAGGGACTCGGTGCCGACAATCCAACGGGGCTCAAGCATGTCACCGAAGTTATGGACTCAATTGGAGTGGTAGGAGAGCGTTCCTAGCGAGATGAAGGTCTACCGAGAGGAGGGCTGGATTGCTAGGAAGTGACTCTGCCAGCATAAGTAGCGAAAAGCCAGGTGAGAACCCTGGCCGCCGAAAGTCTAAGGATTCCTGAGAAAGGTTAATCCGCTCAGGGTTAGTCGGGGCCTAAGGTGAGGCCGAAAGGCGTAACTGATGGACACACGGTTAATATTCCGTGACTACGTTTGTTCGATAAAGACCGATGGGGGGACGCACCACAAAGGGTCATCTGCGAGAAGGGTCAAAGGTGATTCGAGTGAGACCCGGATTGGCAAATCCGCCGGGTCGTGTGCCAGGAAAATCCTCTAAGGAGAGCAATCGTACCCGTACCATAAACCGACACAGGTGGACGAGATGAGTATTCTAAGGCGCTCGGGTGATGGAGTTGCGAAGGAACTAGGCAAATTAACCCCGTAACTTCGGGAGAAGGGGTGCCCACTTCGGTGGGCCGCAGTGAAACGCATCAGGCGACTGTTTAACAAAAACACAGGTCTCTGCTAAGTCGAAAACGACGTATAGGGGCTGACGCCTGCCCGGTGCCGGAAGGTTAAAAGGAGAGGTTAGCCGCAAGGCGAAGCTTTGAATTGAAGCCCCGGTGAACGGCGGCCGTAACTATAACGGTCCTAAGGTAGCGAAATTCCTTGTCGGGTAAGTTCCGACCTGCACGAATGGCGTAACGATCTGATGACTGTCGGCGCGCTCCGCCCGGCGAACTTGTGGTTCCGGTGAAGACGCCGGATGCCCGCCACTAGACGGAAAGACCCCGTGCACCTTTACTATACCTTTGCAATGAACTATGGTGCGGTCTGCGCAGCATAGGTGGGAGGCTTTGAACTCAGGCTCTTGGGCTTGAGGGAGCCAACGGTGAGATACCACCCTGATCGTTCTGTGGTTCTAACCTACTCCCGTAATCCGGGAGAGGGACATTGCAAGGCGGGTAGTTTGACTGGGGCGGTCGCCTCCTAAATTGTAACGGAGGCGCTCGAAGCTTGGTTCACTCTGTTTGGAAATCAGAGGGCGAGTGCAAAGGCATAAACCAGGTTGACTGCGAGACCTACAAGTCAAGCAGGTGGGAAACCAGGACTTAGTGATCCGGTGGTTCTGTATGGAAGGGCCATCGCTCAACGGATAAAAGGTACGCCGGGGATAACAGGCTGATCGGAGTCAAGAGTTCATATCGACGCTCCGGTTTGGCACCTCGATGTCGGTTCATCGCATCCTGGGGGTGTAGAAGCTCCCAAGGGTTGGGCTGTTCGCCCATTAAAGCGGTACGTGAACTGGGTTCAGAACGTCGCGAGACAGTTCGGTCCCTATCTGTGGTGGGCGTAGGAGATTTGAGGGGGCTTGTCCTTAGTACGAGAGGACCGGGATGAACAGACCTCTTGTGATTCAGTTGTCACACCAGTGGCACAGCTGAGTAGCGAAGTCTGGTCAGGATAAGTGCTGAATGCATATAAGCACGAAACCTTCCCCAAGATGAGATCTCCCTGAAGAGCCGTGAAAGACGATCACGTTGATAGGACGGATGTGTAAGCACAGTAATGTGTTGAGCTGACCGTTACTAATAGCTCGTTCGGCTTGACCATGAAATTTACTCTATGGCAAGCGCTGCAATTTGTGGGTAGCACGTCAATAACTATTCAAAAAGACCAACCCCAAGAAATTTGGTCCTGACGGCCGCGAGGCCTCGGACAACAAGTTTCGGGTGATCTTAGCAAGAGGGTTCCACCCGTTCCCATCCCGAACACGGCAGTTAAGCCTCTGAGCCCCAATGGTACTGCACGCGCAAGTGTGTGGGAGAGTAGGAAGTCGCCCGATTAAATCAAAGCAAAACCCCCGAACGGTAGATCAAACCGTTCGGGGTTTTTTCGTTTCGGCGATATACTAATACCTCGTATAATATGAATCTCCAAAAAATGATTGGCGAGCTGCAGGCCGAACGCGACCGCCTGGACGAAGCAATACTGGCGCTCGAGCGCCTGTCGACTTCCAACTCCAAGCGAAGGGGCCGACCGCCCGGCTGGTTGAAGGCTGCTACCGAAGAAGCCGGTGAGCGGGCCACAAAAAACGCTGAGGGCAACGGGGACCAGGAAGCCCTTTAAGGGCTGATTCTGCCCGGGTCTTCGTTTAACTAATCGTCAAATAACGGATGCCCATGCGGATGAGCTTGTCGCCTTCGAGGGCGTGCCGCCCATCCAGCACAAACGGATTGCGCATCTTCTTGGCGACCGCCGCCCAGTCCAGATCGCGATATTCGTTCCACTCCGTGACCAGAACCAGCGCGTCAGCACCCTCCGCCACTTCGCCCGGATCGCTGCATAAGTGAATGCCCATTTGGCCGTGTTCCCGCTGAAAGCGTTCTGAAGCAATCGGATCGTGTGCTTTCACCCGCACGCCGCGGTCGATCAACTTCTGTGCAATTTCGATGGCGGGCGCCTCGCGCAGATCGTCCGTATTCGGCTTGAAGGCAAGGCCAAGCAGTCCAATCGTCCGGCCTTTGAGAATCTTCAACTCGTTCAGCAGCTTTTCCACGACCCGGTCCCGCTGCCGGGTGTTAACCGTGCGCGCCGCTTCGACGATCGGCATATGCAGCCCATATTCGCCGGCCGTGGCAATGAGCGCCGCCGTATCCTTGCCAAAGCAGGAGCCGCCCCAGCCCAACCCGGCATTCAAGAATCGAGGACCGATGCGCGAATCGAGGCCAATTCCGCGCGCCACCTCCGAAATGTTCGCGCCCACCCTCTCGGCCAGCAATCCCACTTCGTTGATGAAGCTGATCTTCAAGGCCAGAAAGGCATTAGCGGCATACTTAATCAACTCCGCCGACGCAAGATCCGTAGACACCAGCGGCACCGCAAACACCGATTCCGGCCGCGGCAGGAAAGTCGGCGCCGGAAATGTTTGATCGAGAATCGGCCGGTACAGCGAATAGAGCGTCTCGAGCGCGCGCGGTTCGTCCGCTCCAATCACGATGCGATCGGGGTAAAGGCTGTCGTGCAGAGCCGTTCCCTCCCGCAGAAACTCAGGATTCGAGGCGACCCCGAACTCAGCCATTTGCCCGCTCGTATGTTGCTGAATAGAATCACGCAGCAACGAGCCCACCCAGTTGCCGCTCCCAATCGGCACGGTCGACTTATTCACCACCACCGTAAAGTTGCCATCGATATTCTGGCCAATGGAGCGGGCGGCGTGTGAAAGAAATTCCAGGTTCGGCGCGCCCGACGGCGTAGGCGGCGTCCCCACCGCAATGAAAACCACATCCGCGCCGGGTATGGCCTCGGCGTAATTCGTCGTGAAGGTGATATTCGGCCGCGCCTCCTCGAGAACATCCACCAGGTTCGGTTCGTAGATGGGGATGTGCCCGGCCTTCAGGGCTTCAATCTTAGCCGCGTCCGTATCGAGACACGAAACCGTGTGGCCTATGAAGGCGAGACAGACTCCAGTAGTCAAGCCGACGTATCCTGTACCAATGATTGCAACGCGCATTAAGTTGTTGAAGAACCGGCCTCCGACACCGGCAATGTCGTATGATAACCCAGCCTGCGGCGGTTACCCATAAAGCAAAGTAAGGCGTGCCGCGTGAACCTCTCGCGTAATTGGCCTAATCGGGCATGCGAAAATGCAGGCGTGATGGAAGTGATTCGGCCGGGCCTGCCGGTTACGGCGCCCAAGGTAGTCATTTTCGACTTTGACGGCACATTGTCAGTGATCCGCTCGGGTTGGATGGAAGTCATGATCCCGCTATGCGTCGAGCAGTTGACCATTTTAAAGACCGGCGAGTCGGAAAATGAACTAACACGGGTCGTCGAAGAGTTTGTTTGGACACTTACTGGTAAAGAAACGATCTATCAAATGAAAGCTTTGTCTGCTGCCATCCAGGAACGCGGCGGCAAACCACTCGAACCGCTTGCTTACAAACGGATGTATCTGGAGCGGCTCGGATGGAAGATCGGGGATCGATTGGAAAGTCTGAGACGCGGCACGATGTCTCCTGATACTTATCTCGTCCCCGGCGCTTGTGAGCTTTTAACGAATCTGACTCAACGCGGAATTCTGCTCTACTTGGCTAGCGGCACCGACGATGAGAACGTGAAAGAAGAGGCGGCACTTCTCGATGTGGCGAAGTTCTTTCCTGGCCGTATTTTTGGGGCTCATGACGACGGACAAGGCTTTTCCAAGGCGGAATTGGTCAAAAAGATTCTGTCGCAAACGACCGAGACGCGCCCTGGGTTGACCCCGGATGAACTTCTTGTCTTCGGCGATGGATACGTGGAGATTGAGGAGGTAAAGAAGGCGGGCGGCATAGCCGGTGGACTCGCCACGGCGGAGCCCGAGTGTAAAGCCATCGATCCCTGGAAGCGCCGGCGACTGATCGCCGCAGGTGCCGATTTTATTCTGCCTAATTTCTTGCAATTAGATCATCTGAATACTTTCCTGTTCGAGACGGCTGAAGTGGCACAGAATTAAACCCACCTCTTGGATAGGGTACTTTGTCAATCAAACCAGAATACCTGGGAGAGCATCATTGTTACCTGAAGCTTCTATCACAAATTCCGAACAAATCCGGCCCGTCCTGCCCATTACGGACAACCGGCCCAAAATTCTTCTGGCCGACGATCACCGTCTGATTCTCGACGCGCTCAAAGCCATGATGAGCAATGAGTTCAACGTTCTTGCTGTGGACAACAGCGAAGCTTTCCTGAATGAAGTGGAAACCTTCCAGCCGGACGTCGCCATTCTCGACATCAATATGCCCGGCGAAGACGGTTTCACCACCGCCAAACGAGTTTTGGCTCGCAGACCCGGGCTGCCGATTGTCTTCCTCTCCATGTATGCTGATTCCCAATACGTTGACGAAGCGACACGCCTAGGAGCAAGGGCTTATCTTTCCAAGGGAGCGCCTGCCCAGGACCTGATCACAGCGATTCAGGCCGTACTCGACGGCGAGCGCCCGGTCTCCTTCAATGGGACCTTGGACGGAAGCCCGTCCCTTGAATCCTCGAAAGTGGAGTTAACCGCACGCCAGCGCGAGGTGCTGCGCTTGATCGCCATGGGAAGCAGTGCCAAAGACATCGCAAATCAATTGAACATCTCCGTGCGCACTGCGGAGTTTCACCGGGCGGCCATTATGCAACGGTTGGGACTGCATTCCACTGCGCAGATGACCCGCTACGCTATTGTCAACAACATTGCCTAACGGGCATGCTATGCCCCGGGGTGACCGCGAAGATTCCAAAAGACCTCTAGGTTTTTTGGAGAGCTGCCACTCCTCAGCTTTTTGCCTCGGAGCGATCAGCTATGCTGACAAACTCATCACGACGAGCGTTTAATTTACGTAGCTCTGGGCCCGCAAACCGGTCGACCAGCGGGGCAGGGGAGACACCGAGCGCCTGGAGGGGAAAAGGAGGACACGTGTCAACAGTGGCCGGTAGTCTTTTCGAAGAGCGGCAAAGGCATCCAGAGCTTCGAAACTCGTTCGATAGCAGCACTCCTCCCATTCTCCGTTCAGTTCTACGCGCAGAGTCCAGCTGGCAGGCCACATGAAAATACCTTTCAGACGGGTAGTGTCCACGAAAACCGAAAACGCTCTTGCTTTTCTTGGCGTAACCGTAAGTGCGTGAATTCTATCCACCTAGAGTGTCGTCGCATCCCTATTCCTGGTCGGCTTTACTAACGCTGGGCCTAATCTCGATCGGTGGTTTGCCGTTGCTGACCGCCCGGCAACAGGATCCGAACGCCCCTTATCTCGATAACGGTTCCCGACAAATGCTCACTTCGTCGGACACGGAGTTTGCCATTAAGGCTGCCCAAAGCAGTACAGCCGAGATCCAACTGGGTAAATTAGCAGCGCACAAGGGCGCCGATCCAGCCGTTAAGGCACTCGGTCAGCAAATGGTCGACGATCACACGCGAGCCGCTGACCAGCTTCGGGCGTTAGCCCGTGAAAGAAAGATGACCCTGCCCAGCCTGGGTTCAGCCAGAGACCAGGCCGCCTACGATAAGCTGAAAGGCCTTCAGAGTGCAGATTTCGACGCTGCCTATCTGGCACAAATGCTCAAGGGGCATGAAATGGCGATAAAGCAGTTTCAAACAGAGGCGGATAAAGGAAAAGATCCCATCATCCGGAATTTCGCTTCCCAGACTTTGCCCGTCCTACAGAGTCATCTGGAGAAGATCAAAGATCTCTCAAAAGCCACGGCGGCGCCTGCCAAATAAGGAGTTCTCAAATATCATGAAATATCGAGTAGTATTTCGCGGACGTTCCGACCGGACGGGAGACAAAGCGGATGAACCCGCCGGTTTTCTAGACACGCAACTGGATGATGATACTGTGGTCGACGCGGTCTTCGTCGGCCGCACCGCGCCGGATGCGCTGCATTCGTCCGATAGCGAGGAGGAAGATGATGACTTCCTCAGTTTGAGCAGCGAAATCTGGGAGTATGACGTGGCCGAAGGTAAGGACGAAGCTTTCAAAGCGGCCCTGCTCAACTCCGGCATGGTGATGGAGTTTGATCCTTTAGAGTCGAGTGACGAATTGGGAGTGTCTTAACTATGCGTTTGATTTTGATCATTATCGTTCTTTTTGTCCTGTTGGGCGCACTACCCAGCTGGCCGTATTCACAGGGATGGGGTTATTATCCTAGCGGCGGTTTGGGACTGCTGCTGCTGGTCCTGCTGGTCTTTTTCATCCTGGATCGCCGGCGTATTTAAGAACCGGTCCGCAACCCGGAAACCATTACAGCGCTCCTCGGTCCAATTGGCGAGGATACACGATGAGCGGCGTTTTAGCGAATAAGAAAGTGGCGATTCTAGCCACTGATGGTTTTGAGTACGTGGAGCTGGTAGAACCGAAGAAGGCACTGGAAGATTCTGGCGCCACGACTCATGTCGTTTCTCCTAAAGACGGCCAGATCAAGGGCTGGAACGTCACCGACTGGGGCGAGTCCGTTCCGGTCGATGTGAACGTTAAGTCGGCTAACCAGAGCAACTACGATGCGTTACTGTTGCCTGGGGGTGTTATGAACCCTGACCATCTACGGATGGACAAAACAGCCGTGGCTTTCGTCAAATCGTTCTTCGACGCTCAGAAGCCGGTTGCCGCGATCTGCCACGGACCCTGGATGCTGGTCGAGGCGAACGTAGTAAAAGGGCGTAAGCTGACCTCCTGGCCGTCCCTGCAGACTGATATTCAAAATGCAGGCGGCCAGTGGACGGACGAGCAGGTGGTCACCGATCAAGGCCTGGTAACGAGCCGGAAACCAGATGACATTCCGGCGTTCAACAAAAAGATGATCGAAGAATTTGCCGAAGGAAAGCACCAGAAACAGCACGCCTAGGAGTTTGTTGACAAACTCCGCCCTTTCCAGAAAAACGCGGCCCTAAGCCCATGATCCGCGTGACCGGATGTATGAAACCGCGTTTTTCCTCAAGCTACCGGTACTTAATTGAAATTAATCTGTAATGGTGTTTGTTGGGGAAGCAACCAGCTGCGATCCAGGCGTCTTACAATGTGACAGGCATTGAGGGGCCTGGAACCATGCATCTCTTCCAAAAGTCATTCACAGTCGCTGCACTATCGCTCGGAATGGCGTTCATTCCGGCTGCTTCCGCCTTTGCTTTTCCAAGCGGCGGATTTCAATACGGTAACGAACGGTACGGCGAGTTGCGCGGGTTAGTCGAACGAACGCAAGGCGATCTGCGCGAGGCGTCGGGGCTTGCGAGAATGAAAGGCGACCAGCGCGAACGTTACGAGCATGCGCAAGGACACCTTTCGACCTTTGATCGCCACCTGACCAAAGGCCACTTCGACAAACATGAATTGGATGACGCCATTTCAAACGTGCAAAAGATTCTCGATAAGAACACGCTGCAGGCCAGTTCGCGCGACGCTTTGATGCGGGATATCTCCGATCTGCGCGCCGCCCGCGAGCACCGCTACTAGGCCTGTTGCCCCTGGGCTTGCGTATCTCCCGCCAGGCCGAGTTCGTGGGCGTGCGCCTTCATGGCGTCCAGGCAGAAGGATATGTGTTCATCGAGCGGAACAGCTAGTTCCTGTGCGCCGTTGACAATATCGTCGCGGTTCACGTTCCGCGCAAACGCCTTGTCCTTGAGCTTGCGCTTCACCGATGGCAGGTCCACTTCGAAGATACTCTTGCCCGGCTTGACGTAAGAGCACGCGGTAAGGAACCCGGAAAGTTCATCGCAGGCAAATAGCGCCTTCTCGAGTAACGATACCCTGGGCACGCCGCTGTAATTGGCGTGCGACAAAATGGCGCGGCGGATCTCCGGGTCTACGCCGCGCTCAATCAATATCGCCTCACCCTTCATGGGATGATCCGGCGCCGAGGGATGCATCTCCCAGTCGAAATCGTGCAGCAGCGCGGTCACCGCCCAGCGCTCCCGATCCTCCCCGAACTTTTCGGCATAGGCAACCAGGCAAGCCTCCACTCCCAGCATGTGCCGGCGGAGGCTTTCACTTTTTACGAACTCACAAACGATCTGCCAGGCGGCATCGCGCGTCATCCGAAACTATGCCTCTTCGATTTTGATCGCCGTGAGAGTGTCGCCCTGCTTGACCTTGTCGACCACTTCCTGCCCGGACCGAACCTGACCGAACACGGTGTGCTTGCCGTTCAACCAGTCGGTAGCCACATGCGTAATGAAAAACTGGCTGCCATTGGTATTCGGCCCGGCGTTCGCCATCGACAGCGAACCGGTTTGATGTTGATGCGGATTCCCCTTTGTCTCATCTTCAAAACGATAGCCGGGACCGCCGCGGCCGGTGCCGGTAGGATCGCCGCCCTGCACCATAAAATCCGGAATCACGCGATGGAACATCGTGCCATCGTAAAAGCCATCCCGTGCAAGAAACACAAAATTGTTGACCGTCTTCGGAGCCTCTTTCGCAAAGAGATCGACGACAATCGGCCCCTGCGACGTCTCGATGGTAGCCGAGTATTTCTTGGCTGGATCAATCGACATAGCGGGCGGTGCGGAATACTGTTTGCTCATCTTGTTTTAGTGTAGGCGAGGGGCGCGGTGGCTCAGGTGGGCTCGTGGTATTGAGCGGGATACTGGTACTAACAAGATCGAAAGCTTATAGGAGAAGATGGAGAGGATGGACACAAACATTGTGGTCGCAGTCATCACGGCCATCTCGACGGCCGCCAGCACGGCAGGTGTCGCGATCACCGCGCTCGTGTTGAACAATAAGCGCTTCGACTTAATGGAGAAGCGGCTGGACAAGATCGAGGCCACGTTGACCGTGATCCAGGCCGACCTCAAAGAGTTTTATAAAGACATTGCCAATTTGAAGGCGCACACCGGACTTTCGTAAGCAGGATCCACAAACATACTGGGAACCGAATAGCCCTTAACAGACTCTAAGCTTTCAGCTTCTTTATGCGGTATCCGTACGTGCTGCTGCTGCTTGCCTGCCGTGCAAGCGTGAGCATGGCCGCCGGGCAAATCGACTCGGTGCCCAATGTCCCTCAAGCCCCCACTCCGACGGGGAAAACATATCCTGTTTCGGGCACAGTTTTCAATACCGTTACGAACCAGCCGGTCGGTCACGCGCTCGTCCATATCAACGGCAACGGTCAGGACCGCGTTGGCTTCTCCGGAGCGGACGGGCGTTTTCAAATCGCCAGCGTGCCCGAAGGTCCTGTCTATCTTTCCGCGCAGCGCCCCGGCTACTTCGATCCGCGCACCTCACCGTTCGGTAACGGCGGCATTCAGTCTGCATTCAAGCCGCAGGTAGTCACTTCAGGCAGCAACGACTTTCGTGTTGGATTGATGCCTGAGTCGAGGCTGGTGGGCAAAGTAGTCGACGGCGATGGCGAGCCCATCGAGGACTTGCCGGTGCAGCTGATGGCGCAGCAGATTTCGCAAGGCCGTAAGCAGTGGGTCTCGCGCGGCTTTGCCTCCTCCGATGATCGCGGGGAATTCCGCTTCGGCGGCCAGATGCCCGGCCCAGTGGTGGTGTGTACCGCAGGCAAATCGGAAACTCCCATGGCCGCTCACAACGCTCAAAGCTATCCGCCGCGCTGCTATCCAAATAGTCCGGACATCGAATCGGCACAGCGCATCGATCTATTGCCCGGTCAGGAAGCAGAGACAGACTTTACGCTCGGCCTCGCGCCCGGGTATACGGTAACGGGCAGAATCGTGGGATTCAAACCAGGTTTGGGAATGAACCTGTCGATCGATAGCAGCGTCGGTTGGCCAGGGACATTCGGCCGCCGGATCGAACCCGCAACGGGCCGGTTTTTCATTCGCGCTGTTCCCAATGGCGTCTGGACCGTTCATGCGCAAGTCAACAACATGGAGAATGGTGGATCCGGAGCTCAGGAAGAGATAGCAATCAACGGGGCGGACGTGCAAGGCGTCGAACTCAGGCTGCAGCGCGGGATCGATATCCCGGTGATCGTAAATCCTGCGCAAGGCAGTGCGCCGGAAAACCAGCCCCCTTCGGTGCAAGTGCATCTGGTGACTGCCGAACCGGGAACTGTTTCAATTGACAGCCGGCGGCGCGAGTATTACTCATCGCAATTGGCGAACGCGGAGGGCGGAACCCCGCCCCGCGTCGCGGTGCAAGGAGTTCAACCCGGCCAATATAAAGTGCTGGCCCAGACCTTCGGACCTGCCGGCTGCGTGGGAACGGTCACGTATGGCAGCAGTGATCTCACGCGGCAGCCGCTCACGGTAACCGCGGGCGAAGGTCAGGAGCCCGTGGTTGTCTCGCTGCGCAGCGATTGCGCCAGCGTGTCCGTCTCAGTACACGGCGCACCGGCAAATTCAAGTGTGATGCTCATCGCTGTGCCTGACGATCTACTGTTCGATCCACAGCCCATCGGGTTGCCAACGGACCAGCAGGGTTCGGCCGGCTTCAATCTCCCAAATCTCCGTCCCGGCAACTATCACGTCTACGCCGTCTCCGATCTCAACGATCTCGAATATATGAATCCCGACGCCATGCGTAACGTTCCTTCGCAATCCTTGACATTCGATGCCAATCAGAAAGCTTCGATCACTTTTGAGCTGAGCGGCCGGAGCGCTCCATGAGCCATTGCGGAAAATTTCTCTTCGCCGCGCTACTCGCACTTGCGCAAGCAACCGCGCAGCAGCAGCAACCGCCGCCCCAGTTCTTCGCCATCAACGGCCTCGTCGTCCGGCCACAAACCAATCAGCCCGTGAAGAAGGCGCATGTCACCATCACACGCAACGATCATCGCGATCAGCAAGCGACAGTCATCACCGGCGAAGATGGAAGCTTCCATTTCACTGATGTTCCGGCCGGCAAATACACGCTCTCGGCCGAATCGCACGGCGTAAACAAAACGTTCCTGGAAGACGCGCAGTATTCAACAGGCATCGCCGTGGGGCCAGGCCTCGATTCCGGACACATTGTTTTTCCACTGTCCGCTCCCACCAGCCTGACGGTCGAAATACTCGACGAACAAGGCGAGCCGGTTCGCAATGCGCAGGTAATGCTCTTCCGGCGTCACATCGAAGCCGGGTGGGCCCAGGTGCAATTGCTTCGGCAGCAGAATAGCGATGAGGACGGGCGTTGCCGGTGGGCTCATCTCGAAGCTGGCACGTACTTCGCCGCCGCCGGCGGCCGTCCCTGGTATGCGCAATCCGGGTATGCGCAATCGATGATGGGTGCTCAGTCGCCTGAATCCGAGGCTGCGACCAAAGAACTCGACGTGGCCTTCCCGACCACTTACTATCCGGCTGCTGCCAATCCCCAAGAGGCCTCGCCCATTCAGATTGTCGATGGCGACGAGTCAAAGATACGGATCACCCTGCGTACGGTGCCGGCCGTGCGTATCACCATCGACGAAGGAGTCGCGCTTTCCAACACTTCAATGTCTGTCGAGACGCTCGGACCCGCGGGCATCCGGTTCCAAGCCAACAGCTTCTTCTTCTCCAACAATCAGAGTTCGGAAATTCGTGGTCTGGCGCCGGGCACATACCTGGTCTCGCGATTCATAGAGCAGCCGGGATCCGCCAGCAGTTCCGGCACTGCGCTCGTAAGCGTGAACGGCGACACGCCGCTGAGCGCATCCAGTTTTCAGAAAACCGAGATCAACGGTCGGCTCGTAGTCGAAGGTGGCAAGACGCCCGCCGGCCTCATGCTCTTGCTGAGCGAGCCCGAGACGAATGAGAACTCGATCTGCCAGGTACAGCGCGACGGCATCTTTCACTGCAATCGAGGCGGACCCGGCGGCGACTTCTCGCCTGGCAAGTATCAACTCCACTTACTGAATACCGGCTCGCTATACATCAAATCAATCGCGGCTCAGGGCGCAGCGTACACAGATGGTTTGTTGCACGTGAGTCACGGAGCATCCGTTCAGCTTGCCATCACAGCCGCGCCGGGCCTCACTAAGCTAGATGGCATTGCCTTACGCAACGGCAAACCATATCCGGCCGCCATGGTGCTGCTGATTCCGCAGCCTGTCAATCAGGGCAACGGCATACCGCGCGATCAAAGCGACAGCGACGGCACCTTCACACTGCCGGAAGTGCATCCAGGCCGTTACTTTCTCCTCGCCATCGATCACGGACGCGACCTCGAGTATCATAATCCGAAAGTGCTCGCACCCTACCTGGCGCATGCCGAGACAGTAGAGGTTCCAGCCAACGGAGCCGGCGTCGTCCAGGTGAACGTACAACCGCGGCTGAAACCCTAACCTCCGTGGGGTAGGCTTTAGCCTGCCATTTTTGCTTGTCTTACAGCCGAGCTACCCGTCCGTATCGCTACAGAGCCGTGACCGCAAGGGAGTTGCCATGGCTCTTCGAGCCGCTGAATCGAATGAAGACGCAGCACCCGGAGCCATGAGCGAAGCGATTGGAGTTCTATGGGCCCTACACCTGACCGCGTCTTCAAGGGGAGCGCCCGCATACGCTTTTTTCCGCAACTCGGTACGAACATCCATCTGCGCGCGCCATCCAACTCGCGCTGCCGTTGCTCGTCCATTCGCTACACTGGGGAGTTCGAGTTTTAGGTTCAGGTTGTTTTCGATCGGGCGATGTGTGCCTGGGCTGAAACCAGCGCACGACACGCAACGTCAGGGGAGTGTTCCTGCAGCCATGAATGAGACTCGCTTAAGCGGCAACGAAAGGATTCGCTCTTAGAAATGATTCATCACAGGCTTCGATGCCTGCGTATGTCTGCTTCGGCAGTTTGCCTGCTGTTTGTGATCGCACTTTCAGGTACTTTCTCCGCAGTGTCGGCGGCGCAGGTAAATGTTTCGCCCGCGGGTGTGGATGGAGCAGGGAGCAATGCGGAAGCCGAGCCGCAGCAGCAGACGTCGCCCGCGAACCAGCCTCCGCAGCAGCAGAATCCTCCGCCCGCGCCGCAGCAGCCCCCACCGCCCACGCAAAATCCGCCGCAGCCGCAGCCGCCCAATCCCTTCGAGAACGTTCCCGAATCGAATAAGCCGAATCCTGCGCAACCCAATCCCAATGGCGTGCAGGAAGCCAAGCCCGCCGCTGTCGGCGAGAACATCATCGACACCGTCGAATTTCGGGGCCAGCACAAAGTCCCGCAGGATACGTTGCGTGCCTTGATTTATACAAAGAAGGGCGACGTTTACGACGAACAGTCGATCCATCGCGATTTTATTTCACTGTGGAACACTGGACGCTTCGATGACCTGCGCGTGGAGACCGAGAAGGCCGCATCCGGTGGCATCATTCTGCGCTTCGTCGTCACGGAACGCCGCACCGTTCACGTCATCGACTACACCGGCAATAAGTCCATCACCAAATCCGAAATTCTGGACCGCTTCAAAGAACGTCACGTCAACTTATCGCCGGAATCGCAATTCGATCCAGGCAAGGTGCAGCGCGCCAAGAATGTGCTGCAAGAGTATGAGGCCGAACGCGGCCATCAATACGCCACCGTCGTTCCGCAAATCCGCCAGGTGCCTCCGGGCGGAGTCGATGTTGTCTTTGCCATCGATGAAGGACCGAAAGTAAAAGTCGGCAACATCATTATCGATGGCAATCACGCCTTCACTTCGAAAGAAGTGATCCGGGCGATGAAGAATTTGAAGCCCATCGGCATCCCGTACTCGCTCATCTTCGAGAACCTCTTTGCACGCACCTACGATTCGACCAAGCTCGATGAGGATTCCGAACGCATCCGCATGTTCTACATGTCGCGCGGTTATTTTCAGGCGCGCGTGATCAATCACAACGAGCGCGTGTACGACGTCTACGGTCGAAAGATGCTCGTCCCGCTGATGAAATCCAACAAACCGGGCAAGCGGGTCGACATCACCATGACGGTCTCGGAAGGCGACAAATACTTCCTGCGCAATTTCAACTTTGTCGGCATGAAATTGTTCCGCACGCCCGACCTGATTGCCCGCAGTGTCTTCCGCATGGCGCCCGGCGACGTCTTTTCCACCGAGAAAATGCAGAAGGGCCTCGACGAGTTACGCAAGCTCTACGGCAACTTCGGCTACATCGATTTTGTGCCGACTCCCGATCCTGAAATCGTCCCGGGCAAGGATCAGGTCGATCTCACGGTAGACGTCGATGAGGGTCACCAATTCTTCGTCAGGCGCATCGACTTCCAGGGCAACACCACCACGCGCGACAAAGTAATTCGCCGCGAGATGCTGATCGATGAAGGCGATCTTTACAGCCGGCAGTTGTTTGACACGAGTATTCTCCGCTTGAACCAGCTCGGCTACTTCGAACCGCTCAAGCCGGAAGACGCGGCCGACATCAAGCGCGACACCAAGACCGATACCGTCGACCTCACGATCAAGCTGAAGGAACGCGGCAAGAACTCGATCCAATTAAACGGTGGCGTGTCGGGCATTTCGGGCAGCTTCATTGGCTTCTCTTATTCGACCAATAACTTTCTCGGTCTGGGTGAGACGCTCAGCTTAAGCGCGCAGATCGGCACGCTGCTCGATAACATCACATTTGGATTTACCGAGCCGTACCTGTTCGATAAGCCGGTGCAGGCCGGTTTCACGATTTTCTATCAGCGATACAGCTTCAACCAGGGACAGCAGGCGTCGATTTTAGCTGGTCAGAACTTAATTCCGGCTTACAACTCCCTCGGCACGCAGAACCTCTTGAACTATGTAACCAACGGGCGCGGCTTTACCTCATTTCTCAGTTACAACCTGCGGCGGAGTTTTGCCCGAGTCGGCTTATCGTATAGCTACAGCGATCAATCGTTGAGGCCGTTGACTACCGCAGCGACATCTTATTTCGATTACCTCGACTTCCAGGGAGTAAGCGGGCCGAATTCGCTTTCCGGCATACGGACCAGCACCATCACGCCGACCTTCGCCTACAACACAGTCAACCATCCCATCATTCCAACCAAGGGGTTGCGTATCAACGCCAGCTTCGGCTACACAGGGGCGGCCATTGGAGGCAACGTGAATACGTTACAGCCGTCGTTGGACATCGCTTATTTTCGCCGAGGCATTTTCAGGAGCAACGTCATGGGCTTCCATCTGAATGGGAAGTTCATTTCTGGATATGGCGGTAGGGTGGCGCCTCCTTACAGCCGCTACTACATGGGTGGTGAGGACGACGTGCGCGGCTTCGACATTCTGACCATCAGCCCGATTGCCTACATCCCGACTGAAGGGACAGTGAGTGTCCTGAACGCGGATGGCTCAGCGCGGGTGCAAAGAATAGTCGACTCCAGCGGAAACATCGGTACCGCCCCGGTCACGCAGAATGTGCCGAGTTACCAGCTGATCCTGCCCGGTGGCGATACCTACGGCGTCTTCAACTATGAGTACCGGATACCCATCGTCGGTCCCGTGACTCTGGCGCCTTTTGTCGACGTGGGCGTCGACCGCCTGACTCTGCCCGGTCAGCTTGGGCTGAATACCGACCGGGTAGCCACCCTAAATGCGCTGTTTCCGCAAGCGAATTTCAACCCGCGCGCCGTGGTCGCGCCGGGCACGCAGCGACCCAGAGTCTCCGCCGGTCTCGAATTGCAAGTGCTGATGCCGGTTGTCAATGCGCCGTTCCGTTTGTATTACGCGTATAATTTGAGTGTTGTCAATACGAATTTGCAAGCCCCGATCGCATTCGACAGATCGGCCTTCCCGAACGAGGCCACTTTTCAGAGTGCGATTTCCGCTTTGGGTTTGTCGCCAATATCGTATGACGAACGGCGGCATACATTCCGCTTCTCCATCGGGAGAACATTTTGATCGCACCGCTGGTTAAGCGCGTGTGTGACAGTATTTAAGAATCCACGGAAGGAATTAAGAAGTTGATGTCAATTAGAAGTAATTTTGTTGCAGCAGCCGCTTGCGTCTGTCTGGCAGCCGGAGCGTATGCGCAACAGCCTCCCGCCAAGGTCGGTGTGATCAGCGTGCAAGGCGCGATCGTCGGTACGAAAGATGGCCAGAAAGCTTCGCAGGAGCTGGAAACCAAGTTCAACCCGAAGAAGAAAGAATTCGATACGCGACAGAGCGAGGTCGCCCAGCTGCAGGATCAATACAACAAGGGCGGCAGCGTGATGAACGAAGAAAAACGCACGCAGCTGGCCCGCGATATTGACGAGAAGAAGAAGCGCCTCGAGCGCGACATGCAGGATGCCAACGAGGAGCTACAAGGCGAGCAGCAGCGTGTCTTGCAAGGCCTCGGTCAGCGCATGATGGCCGTGATCGAGAAGTACGCGAAGGACAACGGCTACACCATCATCCTGGACGTGAGCAATCCGCAGACGCCTGTGCTCTACGCCTCGAGCGGCATCGACATCACGCAGGACATCGTGCAGCTTTACGATAAGAGTTCCGCGAACGGCGGACCCATGCCAACCTCAACGACGCCGGGCAGAAACGCAGTGCCGAATCCAGGTCTCCGCACGCCTGGAACGCCCAGCAGCACGCCTCATCCGTAGCTCCGTTATGCACTATCCACGGCGAGCGATATGGATACTCCCATTGGTAGTCTTGGCCTCGACATCGGGGCCACCCTGCCCTAATTGAAACGACAGATGTTTGCCGATTTCGCCGCTCACGGTAACGGGAAAGTCCGTGTGAATGCTGCCATTCACGGTGGAAGCTTCCACGCGCGCAGCGTAATTTTCGGGTAGTTCCAGCCGGACGCTGCCATTCGTTGTTTCGAGACGTAGCCCGTTTCCGTACCGGTCCGCGTGAGCCACGCTGACTGTCACCGAGCCATTGGTTGTTTCGCCCGTCACGTCCCCGCCGACATCGTTCAGTTTGACTGAGCCGTTCAGCGTATGGAAACGCAGCCGTCCATGTATGTCCTCGACCGAGATCGAGCCATTGTACGCTTCGAGCTTGGTTTCGGCCTCGTTCGGCATCCAGATTTCGTAAGAAACGCTCCAATTCCGGCCATGGCCATCGGACGGACCGGAGGCCTGGATGTGCCCTGCTCCTTTGGTGATTTGCACTTTGGTCGCGAGATCGCGAGCCTCGGCATCGCTAGGTGCAGACGTCTGAATGCAGGCCTTTACCAGCACGTCGTTATTGCCCCAGCCATGTACGCGGATCGAGCCGTTCTGGCCGGGATCCACGTAGTTGACAGAGGCATTGGGAAGCCGTTCCTGGCGGCTTTGCGCAAAGCTGGCCGAATCGCCGCCCCACCAACCGTGGTTGCGATTTGCGGAACAGTCTTGGTCAGCTAACACCGGCGAGACGCAGACGACCAACAGAATTGCCGAAAAAAGAAGTTTCATCATAGCCGTATTGCCGTGCAATCCTTCAGCCGCGCCTAAGTGCAAGCAAACGCGTGTCATTGTCTGAAGGAAGCCGTCCGCTTCCGGGATGCGCTCTCCCAGACCTGGCACCGGCTCGTAGGGTAGGCTTTAGCCTGTCATCTTTTCGTCGTTGATAAACTGATGAGCGCTCAATGAGATTTCGCTTAGTCCTATTTCCCACGATATTAGCGACTGCCATGGCGGCCTTCGGGGCCCCCGACTCGTTCTCGCTGAAGAACGGCGACCGGGTGGTTTTCTACGGAGACAGTATCACGGATCAGCGTCTTTATACGGTGATCACAGAGGCGTACGTTGCGACGCGCTATCCGCAGATGGATGTCACCTTTGTTCACTCCGGATGGGGTGGCGACAAAGTGAGCGGCGGTGGCGGCGGACCAATCGATGTTCGTTTATCGCGCGACGTGCTGCCTTACAAGCCGAGCGTGATGACAATCATGCTGGGCATGAACGATGGTTTATACAAACCGGAGACGGCGGCGAACGACAAGCTTTTTTTTGACGGTTTCCAGCACATTATTGACACCGTGAAAGCCGCGCAGCCGGGTGTGCGATTCACGGCCATACAGCCATCGCCCTATGACGATGTCACCCGGCCGCCGAATTTTCCAGGCGGCTACAACCAGGTCCTGATCAGCTTCAGCAAATGGATCGCGAACTATGCCGAGGAGAAAGGACTGAATGTCGCGGATCTGAATACGCCAGTTGTGGCCATGCTGCGGCGCGCCAACGAACTCGACCCGGTGGAGGCGCAGGGCATTATCAAAGACCGGGTACATCCGGGATTTGCCGGCCACCTGGTGATGGCGGAAGCGCTATTGAAGTCGTGGCATGCACGGCCCCTGGTGACAGCCGTCACGATCGAGGCGGGTACAAAGCCGAAGATCGAAGCGGCGGAACATGCCAAAATTTCGGGCCTTTCGGCAACCAACGGTGTTTCGTGGACGGAAACCGATGATGCGCTGCCGCTGCCTTTTGCGCAATGGGCCGGAGCTTGGGGCGCGGGGCCGGTACCGTTGGTTTTGCGGAGTTCAGATGTCGCAGAGGCGCTGAACGACGAAACGCTCAAGGTGAGCGGGCTCAAGAATGGCGTATACACACTGCGAGTCGATGGCGCGGCAGTGGCGAATCTAAACAATGACGAACTGAAGCGCGGCGTGAATCTGGCGTTGCTCGAGACGCCGATGACGAAACAGGCGAAGGAAGTCTATGACCTGACCGTCGAGCGTTGCAATATACACAACGACCGGTGGCGCAATGTGCAGGTCCCGTTGGCGCCGTACAACCTGTCAGCGGCTCAACCGGCCATGGCATCGGCGGATGCGCTCGACCAGGCCATAGCCCAAAAACGGCACGAGATGGCTCAGCCAAAACCGCACAAATTCGAACTCGTTCCTGCGGCTTGACCCAAAATGGCCGTCCAATCGCGCAAAAACCAGGTCCCCGCGTTAATAACGGTAATGACCTGGTCTTTTGGAGTTAATAAGAAATCTAGTGGAAAGGCGAGAGGAGGTCCTTACATCGAAAGAATGGTCCCGCGAGTCGGGCCGCCAGCTTCGTCAATCTGGTCGCGCAAAGCGCAAAAAGTGGTGCACGTTTCCTCGCGTCCGTTGATGCAGTCGTCGCAATCAAAGGTGTGAAGCATGAGCTCATCGCAGAGTTCATCGGCGGAACTCGGCGTGGAGGAATCGATGATGCTACTCGGGATCGTTACGTTGGGTTGCGGGTTGTGGGCTGCGGTGCGCATGGTCCTGTTCTTTGTAGAGCAATTTTGAAGCCAAAAGATTCACAGGTCGATCGGCGACTATAAGTGTGAGAACTAAGCTCGTTAACGTGCTTGGTATTTCTACGGTTTGCCCTAGCCAACTCCCAGTATTACCGTACGGGCAAATTGCGTATGTAATTCCGTGATAAAGATTTATCCTAGTCGGCAAATTCTATCCTTCATATTCCGAGTGTGATGACCGGTAGTCCGAGTGGGTGATCGGCCGTACATGCGAATGGATAATGGCCATGGCACAAAGTGGTTTAAGGTCGACAGCCGATGGCCGAAAACCACCAATGGAAATTGCCACTTGCATATACTCAAGAGCATGTTTGGCGGCATCGAGGCGGGTGGGACCAAATTTATCTGCGGCGTTGGCACTGGGCCGGAGGATTTGCGGACAGCGCAGTTCCCGACGTCGTCGCCCGAGATGACGTTGACCAGCGTGATCCAGTTCTTTCGCGATACCAGAGTCGATCTCGAGGGGATCGGCATCGGTTCGTTCGGGCCGATTGACTTGCATGTAGATTCACCAACGTATGGCCGGATTACGTCGACGCCAAAGCCGGGCTGGGCCAATTTTGATCTGGTGGGAGCGGTGAAAAACGCGCTCGGCGCGCCGGTCACATTCGACACGGACGTCAATGCCGCCCTGCTGGGGGAAGCGCGCTGGGGGGCGGCCCGCGGGTTGACCGACGCCATTTACATGACCATCGGAACCGGCATTGGAGGCGGCGCGCTGGTGGGCGGGCAGCTGGTCCATGGCCTGGTGCACGCCGAGATGGGCCACTTGCGGCTGCCACACGACCGCGTGCGGGATCCCTATCCGGGGGCCTGTCCGTTCCATGGAGATTGCCTGGAAGGGCTGGCGTGCGGGCCGGCGATACAGGAGCGCTGGGGGTCGGTAGCGACAACGCTGGCGGCAGATCATCCGGCATGGGCTCTCGAGGCGCAGTACCTGGCTTACGGACTGAATAACCTGACGGTGACTCTCTCACCGCAACGCATCTTACTGGGGGGTGGGGTAATGGAGCAAAAACAGCTGTTCCCGATGATCCGGAACGAGCTGGTGCAAATCCTGAACGGCTACGTACAGCACCCGCAATTGCGAGGAGAGCGGCTCGGCCACTTCATACAGGCGCCGCAGCTGGGGAGCCGGGCCGGCATTCTGGGGGCCCTGGCACTGGCCCAGCAAGCAGCGAAGGGCGAACGCGCATGACGGGCACACTGCTGAAGAGCACCATTGTGGCGGCGCTGGGCGGCCTGCTCTTTGGATTCGACACGGCGGTGATTGCCGGGACGACTGCGGGGTTAACAACGGCGTTCTCTCTGACGCCCCGCAGCCTGGGCTTGACGGTGGCCATCGCGCTGGTAGGAACGGTCATCGGGTCACTGGCGGCGGGCATACCGGGAGACCGCTATGGGAGGCGCGACAGCCTGCGCCTCATGGCGATCCTATATGTGCTCTCGGCGGCAGGGTGCGCATTTGCCTGGGATTGGTATTCGCTGGTCTTTTTCCGCTTCGTAGGCGGGTTGGCGATCGGCGGATCGTCCGTGCTGGGGCCGATGTACATCGCCGAGATTGCCCCGGCACGACTGCGCGGCCGGCTGGTGGGTTTTTTCCAGTTCAATGTGGTGGCGGGCATCCTGGTGGCCTATTTTTCGAATTATCTGATTGGGCGCGCTGGATTCGGGGTGGACGAATGGCGCTGGATGCTGGGTGTGGCGGGATTGCCGGCCTTGTTTTTTCTGGGGATGCTGTTTACCATTGCTCGGAGCCCGAGGTGGCTGGCGCAGAAGGGGCGGGTTGAAGAGGCGCGCACCGTGCTAGATGGAATTGGCGAAGAGGATCCCGAGGGCGAGTTGCGAGAAATCGTACGGTCGATCGATTTAGAGCATGGCCACGGTCAGGAGTCGCTCTTTCAGGCGAAGTACCGCATGCCGATCTTTCTGGCGATTGCCGTGGCGATGTTCAATCAGCTCTCCGGCATCAACGCCATTCTGTATTACCTGAACGACATCTTTGCGAAGGCAGGCTTCAACAAAGTATCCAGCGATCTGCAGGCGGTGCTGATTGGATTCACGAATTTAGTCGCTGTGATCATCGCGATGTCGGTAATCGATAAGGTAGGGCGGAAGACGCTGCTGCTGATCGGTTCGGTGGGCTGTACGATTTGCCTCGCCGGCGTGGCGGCGGTATTTTTGTCTTCAAAGCATGAGAATCTGCTGGTGTGGTTTCTGGTAGGGTTCATCGCGTTTTTCTCGTTCTCGCAAGGCGCGGTGATCTGGGTGTTTATCAGCGAGGTGTTTCCAACAGCCGTGCGGGCGAAGGGACAGAGTTTGGGAAGCTTCACGCACTGGTTCATGAACGCTCTCATCTCGCAGACGTTCCCGATCGTGGCGAGTCATTCGCGCGGCGCGCCCTTTCTATTTTTTTCCGCGATGATGGCGTTGCAATTCTTTGTGGTGCTGTTTGTTTTTCCAGAAACGAAGGGCGTCACGCTCGAGCAGATGCAGCGAAAATTTGGGATCGCTTGAGGCTAGGCCCGGAACGCTCCCTTAGCCAACCCCCGGAACGTCGTCCACACATTCCCCGGCACCCGCTGCACGTCCTCCAGCACCTGTTGCATCGCCGACAGGAAATAATCCACATCATCCTGCGTGATCGTTAATGGCGGCAGGAACTTGATCACTTCCGTGTGATACCCCGCCACCTGCGTCAGAATCCGATGCCGGTGCAGCAGCGGCATAATCAACATCTGGCTGAACACCCCGAAATTCAAGGTATGTAAAGTATCCCAGGCCGCCTTCAGTTTGAGCGAATGCTCCGGCCTCTTGAAATCGATCCCGAACATCAAGCCCCGCCCGCGCACTTCCGACACAAACGGACAGGTCCGCCCGATATTCTCTAACTGCTCAATCGCGTAACGCCCCAGACGGTCTGCATTCTCCACCAGCCTGTCCTCTTCCATCACATGCAGCGTGCCGAGCGCCGCCGCCATTGCCAGATCATTCTGCCCGAACGTGTTCGAGTGAACGACGCAGCGTTCCATCGTGTTAAACACCGCGTCCATGACCTTCGGGTTCGTAATCACGGCCCCTACCGGCACATAGCCGCCTGAAAGCGCCTTCGCCGTGCAGATAATATCCGGCTCCACATCGGGCCAGTGCTGATACGCAAACCATTTCCCGGTTCGCCCCAATCCGCACTGCACTTCATCCGCTATCAACAGCGCGCCCGCCCGGTGGCACAACCGTTGCGCCTCCGCCAGAAAGCCGTCGGCCACTACTTCACAGCTTTTCCCCTGCACCGGCTCAACAATGAAAGCCGCCACATCCTTGTTCGCCAGCGCCTGCTCCAGCGAACTCAGGTCGTTAAACGCGACCGCCGCCGTATCCGGCATCAAATTCCCAAATCGCTCGCGGAAAAACTCCGCCCCATTCAGCGACAGCGATCCCGTCGTCAATCCATGAAATGCATGATCGCAATACAGAATGCGGCTCTTACCCGTATAACAACGGGCAAACTTAATGGCGGTCTCGACCGTCTCCGTTCCCGAATTGCAAAAAAAAACCCGCGACAGCGATTCGCCACCCGACTGCGCCGTATAGCTCGTTAGCTTTTCCGCCACCAAACCCGCCAGCAGGGAACAATCCATCCGAACCAGGTTCGGCATTTGGCGCGACAGCACTTCTTCCAGAATCAATCGCACCTTCGGATGATTGCGCCCCAATGCAAACACGCCCCAGCCCGTCAACATGTCTAAATAGCGCGTGCCGTTGCGGTCGAAAAGATAACAGCCTTCTCCTCGCACGTACTCTTTGTCGAATCCGATCGTCCGTAGCATCTTCACGAACACCGGATTCATATGGCGCGCATGCAGTTCGTATTGCCGCCCCTGCTGCTGGTCGAGCCATCCGAGAAAGTTGCCGCTCACCGGACCCCCGGCATCATGGGCCGCTCCACCCGCAAGTGGATTGCTCCGCGCGTTCAATTCGCTAATCCCGCGGGCAGATCCATCGCTTGAAACACCGGTCGCCGACTGAAACTCCATTACAAATGATTGTGGCACGCGGGCCATTTTCCGAAAAAGGAAACTTTCCTCGCGCGGAAGCGTAATCTGTGGAAATACTTGTTCCGTGCCGCGTTCTTCCCAGCGCCTCCTCTACATCGACAACCTACGCTGGACCGCCATCGTGCTGGTCGTCAGCATGCACGCCGCGGTCACCTATAGTGGTGTCGGGAGCTGGTACTACGTCGACCGAACCAACCTCACCCTGCCCGCACTCTTCTCTTTCGTCACGTATCAATCCTTTCTCCAGGCCTTCTTCATGGCCCTACTCTTCTTCCTGGCTGGTTATTTCGTCCCAGCAGCCTATCGGCGCAAAGGACCCGCTCGCTTCCTGCGTGATCGCGCCCACCGCCTCGGCTGGCCAGTCTTGTTCTACATGTTCGTCTTGGGACCCCTCACTGAGTATTTCGTCGCGCATTCCTGGCGTCCCCGCCCGCCCTCTTCCTTTGCGAGCGAGTGGCTCCATCACATCCGCAATGGCGAATTCCTAAGCGAAAGCGGACCGCTCTGGTTCTGCCTCGCCTTACTTCTCTTCTCCTTGCTTTACGCGCTCTTTCCGAAATCCCTTGCCATCCCCAGGCCATTCCCAAAGTCCGTCAGCATCTGGCTATTCATCGCCCTCATCAGCCTCTCCACCTTCGCCGTCCGCCTCGTCCAGCCGGCCGGTTCTTCTTTCTTCAATCTCCAGCTCGCCAATTTCTCTCAATACATCGCCGCCTTTGTCGCTGGCATCGCTACCCACAACCGCGGCTGGCTGGAAAACCTTCCCTATCGAACGGGCGTGCGCTGGCTCACCGTCGCACTGGCCGGCGGTTTTACTTTCTGGGTCATACTCCTGTGGACCGGCGGCGCATTTTCAGGCAAAGCTGCCTCTTACGGAGGGGGCCTTCACTGGCAGGCCGCCGCTTTCGATATTTGGGAATCTTTCGTCTGCGTCGGCATTTGTCTCGGCTTACTCGTGATCTTCCGCGAACACCTCAACCGGCAAGACAAGGTCTCCCGATTCCTCTCCGACAATGCCTTCAGCGTGTATGTCTTTCATCCACCCATCCTCATTGCTCTGGCGCTTGCACTCCACTCTCTGCCATGGCCAGCCCCACTCCGATTCGGCGTCCTCACCGCGCTAGCCTTGCTTCTTACCTACACCGCCAGCTGGGCCCTATTTCGCCGCCTTCCCGGCATCCGGTCATTCCTTTAGGCGATGCATCCCAATTTGCGAAACTGAAGCCATGACCGCTCAGCCGGAGCTCACCAATAAGTCACAACAGGATCAATGGAAACGCGACGCCGCTGCCGCCGCGGTCGAACAGGTCACCGATGGCATGATCCTCGGTCTCGGCTCCGGCAGCACAGCCCAGTTAGCCGTCGACGAACTCGGCAAACGCGTGCAAAAGGGATTGCGCATCATCGGCGTCTCCACTTCCGAGAAAACCGCCGATCAGGCGCGCCAGCTGGGCATCTCGCTGTCCACCCTTGCCGAATATCCAAAGCTCGACCTCACCATCGATGGCGCTGACGAAGCGCAACCCGGCACCCTCAACCTCATTAAAGGAGGCGGCGGCAATCTGCTGCGCGAAAAGATCATCGCCTCCGCCAGCCGGCGCCTTACAATTGTCGTTGACCAAACTAAGGTCGTCGAAAAACTCGGAGCGCACCCGCTCCCCGTTGAAGTCGTCCCGTTCGGCTGGCAATCCACCGAACAACGCCTACTAGCTCTCGGCGCCAAACCCGTCCTACGGACTAACGCCGACGGCTCCGCCTATATCACCGACGGCGGCCACTACATCCTCGACTGCTCGTTCGGCCTCATCCAGGCGCCCGAAGAACTCGCCACGGCTCTCGATGACGTTGTCGGCGTTGTCGAACACGGCCTCTTTATCGGCATGGCCGCACAAGTCTTGGTCGCCGGTTCCGAAGGCGTCAAAACGCTTTCCAAAGACAACTAGTGGACCAGATCGCCCCATTGCTGACGAAAAAGACCATCACCGTCTCGATCGCGCATCCCACCATTCCCGCCAGCCCCATTCAGGGATTCCGATTCTTCTGGGCGTTCTACGTAAACGGGTTCCGCCCCGAGTTTCATTGCCAGCCGTGTTTTAAGGGGCGGCGCGTCGAGCAGTTTTGCACTGGACGTGTACAGAGCGGTCGTTCTTACTCGCTCGACGCCATGGACATCTACGATTACGTTTACATCTGTGGCGTCGGTACGGGGCCACAGAAAATGCTGGCGCGCAAAAACCTACATTTACCGCTAAAATACGCGACCGGCGAGGTCGTGCAAGCCGTCACCTACAACGGATATTCGATCACTGCTGAAAACGCTTCACTGCTTTCCATTCCAGCTCTTCCGGACGGTTGGCACGGCCGCGATCGCGAGACGACTCGCTGCAAAAACTTCCAATTCGCAGTAGCGTACTTCGGGCAATCTAATAATTTATCCGGCCCACCAAATAGCCAGTTCGCAACACTGTAACAATCTGAACCTTCCCGCTCCTACGCCAGCGCCAAATTCAGATTCTCAATCGCCTCATCAATCTCGCCTGTGTTCTTGTAACCCACCGTCACCGACTGAACGCCCGCCTGCCGAAACGCGTACCTCATCGCTGCCTTGCGATCCTCGCGATTGGTGAATTTGCCTTCGCCCACCAGCTTCATGCTGATCACGCCCATGCCTTCTTTTCTCACCTGCTTCACATGCGTGACCACCTCATTGACATTGCCCAGCCCAGCCGTGTTGTAATCTTCCGCGTCCATTGCCGTGCCCTTATGATTCATCCGAATCATCGCCACCTGCAGCCACGCCGTCCCCGGCACTTGCCGCAACGCCGGCAGCCCGTGTACCGACGCTCCGCGCACCAGCACCGCCTTCTTTACTTGCGCTTCCTGAATCCCATCCTGCCAGCGCAAGCTGTCGGTTGGCCACGACGCCAGGTGTTGCCAGTGCAGCAGCATCACATCGAAGTATTCGGTATTCGCCAGTTTGCGCAGCTCGTCGATCTTGGCCTGCGGATCAACCCCTTCATGCGTCGTCACCTTCGACATCAGCCGGTAGCTGTCGCGCGGAATGCCCTTCAAAGCCACCCCGAGCATCTTGTGCATTTCGCCGTAGGATTCTGCGGTTTCAAAAAAGCGAACCCCGTGGTCGTAGGCGTAGCGCACCAGATTCGTAAACTGATCCTGCCCCAATTCACGCTGCACTCGCCCGCTCATCGTTCCCGTGCCAAACGCGAGCCGTGTCACCTTTAAGTCCGACTGTCCCAGCGTCACCCAATCGGTCGCCGTTTCCCGTGCCGCTTTCAACGTCAGGCTGCCGGTTCCCGCCAGCGCCGCCGCCGCGAATCCGGCCTTCAACAAATCTCGTCTGGAGGTCTGCTTCATCTTTTTTCTCCAATTGGCCGAAGGTTACCACACATAATCGATCTGTCGATTTCGCCGCTCTTTATTCGACAGATAAGCGAAAGGATCATCCAACACATGTTGAAAGATAGCCCCGCATTCAGCGGTTTTTCGGTAAACAATCTGGAAGCAGCCAAAGTCTTCTATGGCCAGACCCTGGGCCTGGACATCTCTGAATCGAACGGACTCCTGACGCTGCGGCTCGCAGGCGATGTCAGGATTATTATTTATCCCAAGCCGAACCACGTGCCCGCCACCTTCACTATCCTCAATTTTCCTGTTGAAAATGTCGACCGGACCGTCGACGAGCTTGTGGAACGCGGCGTCCGCTTTGAAATCTACAACGGGCCGAATCTCACCACCGACGAAAAGGGAATTTCCCGCGGCCAGGGCCCGGTCATCGCCTGTTTCAAAGACCCCGCCGGCAACATCCTGTCCGTGCTCGCGGAAGCGTAAACTGAAACGACCACATCCGCACACCGCCATGCAAAACCTGAGCTACGCCCTCCGCATGATCCGCAAGAATCCCGGCTTCGCGTTCGTCGTGATAACCACTCTCGCTCTCACCGTAGCTCTTGGCACCACCGTCTTCAGCGTCCTCTACGCCGTCTTTATCCAGCCGCTGCCTTACAACCAGCCGGATCGCATCGTTTCCCTGCGCACCATCTCGCCGCAAAACTACCAGCAGCCCGCTTCCTATCCTGAATTTCTCGATTGGCGTCGCGACGCGCGCTCGTTTTCCGCCCTGGCCGCCTACAGTACCTACGGGAGCGTCAATTTCCAAACCGGCGGAAGCTCCATTGCGCTCCATTCCGTTTCCACTTCCGATAATTTTTTCAACGTCTTCGCCGTCAAACCCGCGCTTGGCCGCACCTTTCAATCTGGCGAAGAACAGCCCGGCCGCAACTTCGTCACCGTCCTCAGTAACGAAGTCTGGCAAAACCAGTTCGGCGGCCGTCCCGATGCGCTCGGCAGCAAAGTCAAACTCGACGGCTTGACCTACACGGTCATCGGCGTCATGCCGGCCGGTTTTCGTTTCCCCATCAACCAGACCGACGCCATCTATCTGCCGCTCCACATGCGAGAGAATCAGCGCACCGGACGCGGCAATCACTGGCTTCCCACCGTGGCCCGGCTCAAAGACGGCATCACCCCGCAAGCCGCGCAAGCTGAGATGTCGAGCGTCTTGAACCAGCTCGGCCACACCTATCCCGACACCCGCGGACGCAGAGTAAAACTCATCGACCTCGCTTCGTTCACCGTCGGCAACACCGGCGCTGCCCTGCATCTTCTCGTCTATGCCGTTCTCGCGCTGCTCGCCATCGGCTGCGTGAACATCGCCGGCCTGCTCTTTGCCCGCGGCGTCCGGCTGCAGCGCGAAGCCGCCATGCGATCCGTTTTGGGCGCACCGCGCTTTACTCTCATTCGCCAGTTCCTCACCGAAAGTCTGCTCTACGCACTGGCCGGCGGAGTGCTCGGTATCGCTCTCGCCTACGCGCTGATTGAAGCTACCAAAGTGCTTCTCGTCGCTTCTCTCGCCCGCGGCACCGATGTGCACCTCAACCTCCCCGCGCTCGCCGCCTCGCTGCTCATCGCCACCGTCAGCAGCCTCTTAGCCAGCTTGTTTCCCGCCATTCGCGTCTCCGGCGCCAGCATGAATCTCGCCCTTCGCTCCGGCAGCCGCACCGGCGCCGATCGCGGCCAGCAACGTCTGCGCGCCGCCTTTGTTATCACCCAGGTCTCGCTCGCGCTCGTCTTATTAGTCACCGCCGGTTTGCTCTTTCGCCAGCTCTCCGGTCTCTTTCACACCCCGCTCGGTTTCAGCCCCGATCACATTCTCACCGCCGAAATCGATCTCTCGCCCGGCGCCTACGAGAAACGCGATGTGCTCGCCAATTTCTACACGCCCCTGCTCGAACGGGTTCAAGCCATCCCCGGCGTACGCGCTGCGGGACTCATCCAACTCGTCCCCGTCCAGAGCTACGGCTGGAACAGCGATGTGCATATTGCAGGCCAACCGCCCGCCCCTCCCAACGAAGAGCGCTTAGCGGAATACCGCCTCTTGACGCCCGGTTACTACAGCGTCTTCGGTCTCCACGTCCTCCGCGGCCGTTCCTTCGATATCGCCCGCGACACTCCTACCTCACAGCGTGTCGCCATCGTTAACGCCGAGTTCGTCAAACGATTCATCCCGCCCGGCCAGGACCCCATCGGCAAAATCATCGATAGCGATGACAAGGTCATCATCGTTGGCGTCGTGCCCAACGTCCGGCAAAGCATCTACGAACCCGAAATGGCCGAGATGGATTTCCCCATCTCGCAAATCCCAACCGACGTGCGCCTGCAGTTCATCCAGTCCATGAGTCTCGTCGTCAACACCGCCGGTAAGCCCGAAGCCATCACCGCAGATCTGCGCCGGGTCTTCCATCAGCTCGATCCAACCCTCCCGTTTCGTACCCCCGAAACCATGACCGACTCTGTCTCGAAAGCGCTCACCTTCGAACGCCTCGAAAACTGGCTCTTCGGCTCCTTCGCAGCGCTCGCTCTCCTCTTAGCGACCGTTGGCCTCTACGGTCTGATCAGCCACGAAGTCGAAGTCTCCACCCGTGACATCGGCGTCCGCGTCGCCTTGGGCGCCACTCGCACACGCATCCTCAGCCTCATCTATCGCCGCGTAGGCCTGATGTTCCTGACCGGCACGGTGATCGGCCTATCCGTCACCTGGGCCGTCCGCCAGCTCATCTCGAGCGTGACCGTCATCCGTCTCGAAAACAGCGTGCTTGCCATTGCCGCTATCGTCGCGGCCTTCTCCCTCATCGTCCTGCTGGCCGCTTCCTTACCAGCCCGCCGCGCCGCCACCATCCAGCCCATGGAAGCCCTCCGCACCGAATAACGACCGCTTGGCCCAATGCCACTTACTTTAAGCCAAATGGTGTCTGCCGCCCATCTTGAGTAGCTTTCCTGGTTCTTGTGGGGCAGTTCCTTGATCTGCGCCGGCCTCATAGGCCGGCTCTTCAACACGAGACCCCTTGCTCCCGGAGTGACCCTGCCATCTTTCCTGCCAGGGGGTGGAGCGGGCCTCCGGCCTGCTATGCCGCCATCCTTGGCGGCATCTTCCTGAATCGAAATCGCAACAAAAACTACTCGGCCCGCAAAGCCGCCATGGGCTCAATCGAAGCGGCACGCCGCGCCGGAAGGAAGGCAGCAAGAGCGGCCGCGAACAGAAAGAGCAACCCAACCAGCGCGCTCACCGAGCCATCCATCGCCCCCACTCCATACAGCAGCGAAGCGATAAATCGGCCCACCAGAATGCTGGCTGCCCAGCCGCCGAGTAGCCCGGCAAAAACCGGCAGTGCCGCTTCACTCACCGTGAGCGAGTAAATGCTTTCGCGCGTCGCCCCAAGCGCCATCCTTACACCGATCTCGCGATGTCGCCCCGCCACCGAATAGCTCAGCACCCCATAAATTCCGAGCATCGCCAGCAATAAGGCCGCCACACCGAAGGTAAGCAAAACGGTGGTTTGAAAGCGCTCCGGCGCGAGCGAATCAGCGACCTGAGAATCGAGCGTCTTGATCCGGGCAATCGTCACGCCGGGATTCTGCTTCCAGATCGCCTGGCGCACGGAGGTAGCCAGCTCTGCTGGATTTTGCGCGCCTCGTGCCAGGAAGAATGTCGCGTAAGGCGGATTGTCCGCGTAATGAAGGTAGATCATGTTGGCGGGCGGCAGCTTGAGTGAATTGTTGCGGGCATCGGCGACCACGCCGACCACTGTGTACGTCTTGTCCTGGCTCCGCAAGTGTCCGCCGATAGGGTTCTCACCGGGCCATGCTGCGTGCGCCGTGGCTTCGGAAATCACCACGCCGTTCGTCGCTCGATCGCGCTCCTCTAACAGACGGCCGGCTACCAGGCGGTCCCGGATCGTCTCGAAGTAGCCGGGACTAACCCACCGCAAATTCGCCAAGGGTGTTTTCGGAAGCGGACGATCCGGACGGTTTACACCATCGATCCAGGTCTCGCCTTCGAGCGGCATAGCGCTCAGCAATGCCGCGGACTCGACGCCCGGCAGCGCGCGGAGCTTCGCCAGAACTGCATCGTCAAAGCGCGCCCGATCCGCATCTCTGTCTTTCCCGTTCAAATCCACTTCCGCAATCACCGTCTTCCCAGTGTTAAAGCCTTTGTCACTTGTGAGTAAATGAAGCAGGCTTTTGGCAAACAGTCCAGTCACCAGCAGCAGCGCGGTACACGCGAAAACTTGCAGGCCGATCAGCCAGCGGCGAATTTGCCGCTGGCTGCGGCTGCCCTGCGTGCGGCTGCTGCTGCTCTGCAGCGCGGACTGCGGATCGGCATGCAGAAATTTGAGTGCGGGCAAAAGTCCAAATAGAATTCCGGACCCCGTCGTGAGTAGCAGCGAGAAGAGCAGTACAAATCCATTCGGTGAAATTTCCCCCATGCGCGGAAGGTGGATTGGCGCGTAGCGCCGGAAAAGTTGCAAGCCCCCGAACGCGAGCGCCACACCAGTGCCGCCGCCAACTATCGCCAAAAGCAGGCTCTCCGCCAGCGAACTCCAGAGCAGCTGCCAAGGTGGTGCGCCCAGGGCCGCGCGTACCGCAGCTTCCGATTCGCGCGTAACGGCGCGCCCGAGTTGCGCGTTAGCCAGATTGACGCAAGCGATCAACATCAGTCCTACCACCGCGGCCATTAAAAGCCACAAACTCTGGCGCGAGTCACCCGCGACTGCCTCCTGCATCGGCTGCACGTAGGCGAGCAAAGAGTTCGCCTCTCGATCGCGCTCACCGGGAGGCATTTCGCGGACGATGTCGGCTTGAAGGAGGTTTAGCTGTGCTTGGGCTTCACGAACCGTGACACCCGGTTTGAGACGGGCGATGCCGAGCCAGTTCCCATAATCGGAGTTCCAACCGAAGCTGTGAGCGTGGTCAATTACCGCAGGCACAAGTATCGACGGCTCGGTCACATTGCCACCGTGCTGTGCGTATTGAAACGAGTTGAGAGTGCTTGCGTTTGGAAAACGGAAATGGGGCGACAGAACGCCGATCACTTGCAGAGGCTCGTCGCCGAGACGTACCGTCTTGCCAATCACTTTTTGCTCATCACCGAAGAGCTTCTGGCGGAGCGGGTCGGTGAGGATGGCTATCTTATCGTGTCCCTTGATAGCGTCGTCGGGGCGGAAATCGCGACCCGAGGCCGGTGTCACGCGCAGGATCTGGAGTAAATTCGGAGTAGCAACGAGAACTCCCGTGAGGCTGGCGTGTTCCGAACCGGTTGCGATCCCGGTTCCGCGATGAAGAACAAGAGCCAGGCTCTCGAAAGCGGTGGCATGGGTACGCCAGAATTCGGCATGACGCGGGCTGGGACCCGTATAAGGCATGGTCGGGCCAAGAAACTTGACACGCTCCCACGGAATGACGAGTTGACCGCTCTCGCGATAACTCAGAGGTTTGAGTACGACCGTATCGAACACAGTGAACACCGACGTGCTCGCGCCGATTCCAAGCGCCAGAGTCATCAGCGCCAGCACCGTGAAGCCCGGAGCCTTCCGCAACTGGCGCGCGGCGTAGCGTACTTCAGCAAGAAACAT
The DNA here is from genome assembly GCA_965277435.1 of Bryobacteraceae bacterium. GTDB lineage: Bacteria > Acidobacteriota > Terriglobia > Bryobacterales > Bryobacteraceae > Bog-105. Next base: position 3,364,826 of record OZ255821.1, read on the forward strand.
ATCTCTACTCCTCCCAACTTCCCGCTTACTTACTCATCACCGGCTTGTACTCCGTCATCGCATCCAGCACCTCATAGCGCGCCCGATGCTCCTCCGGCGTCGCTTGCGGATTCGCTTTCAAATGCATCACCTGGTATCCTTCACTCTTTTCATAAGCCGGCCAGCGCGGCAGTTCAGCGCTATTCGGATTCCCAGTCTTGGCAAAATTCGTCCAGTAACTCGACATCTGCTCCGACAATTTCCGATCCTCCGGTCGCCACGGCAAATCCTTGTACGCCAGATTGCCAAACACAAACTCGATCTCGGAAGAATGATAAGCCCCGCGCCACGCCGCATCCGCGCTCTTGTTGCTCGCCGCGACCGGCGCAGCATCCTCAAAGTGATACCGGAACACAGGCGATGCGCCGGTAGCCCCCTGCATCTCGATCCACTTCCACGTCGAATACCCAATGAACCGGTCGCTCGCCAAATCCTGCGCCGCGCGTTTCGCCTGATCGTCGTTCGCCGCCGGATACGCCTTCAATACTTCTTCCGCCTTGTCTCCATACAAGGCATGAACCCGCGCCACATAGTTCGCGACCGTCACATCCTCTTTCCCGAAGATCGCGTGATAGCTGCCCTCATCCGCGTTCCACCCCGCGAGCAATGGCACATGCCGCTGCCGCCCTTCCGCATAGATCGAATACACATCTTCCGGCAAAAAGGCGCCATCCACGTTCGGTACAAACCGCTCGCCCTTCTGTGCCGTCGCCGCCTGCAATAGTTCCGCCGCCGGTTTCGCCCGCAATGCGGCCAAAGTCGACGCGCCGATCGATTCGGCAAATTTCACGTCCGTTGCCTCTGTATCTTTTAGCGAACGCGCCGCCAGCGTCGCCCCGAAGTACGCTCCGCTTTCCCCAACGGCTCTGTGGAACAAGCCCGACGTCAAGGGCGATGCCAGCAGCGCGCTCACCGAAAACGATCCCGCCGATTCGCCAAAGATCGTCACCTTCTCCGGATCGCCCCCAAACGCCTCTATATTCCGCTGCACCCAGCCCAGCGCCGCCGCTTGGTCCATCAATCCGTAATTGCCGGCCGACCCCGTTGCCGTTTCCTTCGCCAGATCCGGATGGCTGAAAAATCCGAAGACTCCCAACCGGTAGTTCATGCTCACCACCACCACGCCCTTCGCCGCCAGGTGTTCCCCATCCTGCCGAGGTTCGGACGATGCGCCCGCCCTGAAACCCCCGCCATAAATCCAAACCATCACCGGCAATTTCGCCTCTGCATTTGCCGCCGGCGTCCACACATTCAGATACAAGCAGTCTTCGCTCGGCCCCTTATCGCGAAAAATCATGTCGCTGTAAATCGGCGCTTGCATGCACCGCGCCCCGAAATCAGTAGCCTTCCGCACGCCGCTCCAATCCGCCGCTGGCTGTGGCGCTTTCCATCGCAAATCGCCTACCGGCGGCGCAGCATACGGCACTCCTTTATAAACCCGGATCTTCCCATCCGCGCTCGCCGTCCCCTCCACCAGCCCATTCGCCGTTTTCACCGGAGTCGCGGCCCACACCCCGCCTACCATCACCAGTGCCATCAGAATTGCGTTCCTGCTCACTCGTCGCCTTCCCTTTTTGTTATTTCTCGTGCAATATACAAAAAACACTTGCTAACGCCAAAACCGAGCCCCGACCGCGAGGGAGTAACCATGGCTCTTCGAGCCGCAAAATCCGATGAAAGTCACAGCCCGGCCTAACGAACCAACCTAGACTCAGAGCCATGAGACATCTGAGTTGGTAAGTCAAGCGGAAAAGGCGACCGGTTGAGAGAAACCGGCAGTTTTTTCCCACAAGATTTCCAGGCCGTGATCGGACGCCGAGTGACGCGCCTGAAGGCGGTCGGAATAGCGGAGATCGTCGTAGGGCGTGCGGTCTTTCCAGCATCGGAACAGAATGCGGATCCATTTAAACGCAACGCTTCGAACCGCCGCCCGATGTCCCTTGCCGCGTGCTCGTTGTGCCTCATAATGCGCACGCGCCCAAGCACAGCGAGGCAGCGAGTGTTGCGCCCACTCTTGAAAGGTCTGTTTGACGAACTTCGGACAAGCCCAGCGGGTATGGACCCATTGGCGTTTGCCGCTGGCTTCGCGAACCGGCGCAATCCGCTGTAGCTCTGAATACTGCCAGCATCTGGAAAGCGGTCGCGCTGCGTGCCGAGTGCAGCAATGAGCCGCGGCGCCAGAGCTTTCCCGGCGCCAGGAAACGAACTCACAATCGAAAAATCAGGATGCTGCTCGACAAGGGCTTCAATCCGCTCGTCATACTGCTGAATCGCCTTCAGCAGCAATCGGAGTTGCCCTATCACGTCTTGCACGAACAACGTTCCACTCTCCACCACCGCCCGGTCCTCGGTCGCCGGGATAGCCTGGCGGATCTGCTCGATCACCTGATCCACATCAGCAGGACAGGAACGGCCATCCTTGGTCAGAAACACTTTCAGCCGGCGCCGCGCTACCTTTTGCAAGGCCTTTAGCTCCGGCCATTGCTCAAGACAGCGCCACACCAGCATCGAATCGGCTGACCCGAACCAACTCAGTATCTGCGGAAAGTACAGCTTCAAACGATTCGTCAGCTGATTCAACAGGGCTGTCTTGTGGTTCACTTGTCTGCGCCGGTCTTCCACTAAAAACTGCAATAACCGGGTCTGTTCTGTGTCCGGGTTCCAGACCTGCAACCGCTCTCGATGCTTCACCAACAGATCGAGCTGCACATCCGCATCCAGCGGATCGTTCTTGCTGCCGGAGGGGTAAATGGTCTTGCGAAAGTGACTGGCCGTCGCAGGATGCAGCGGGTAAAGCACGAACTGCCCATACTTGCTGAGACTAAACAACAGAGCGCCTCGTGTCTGCTCCAGGCAAATGGCCATCGGCCGGTCGCCAAAACGTTGCCTCAACTGATTTACCCAAGCATCAATCGCCTCCGGCGTGTGTGCGATCTGACCGCGTTCACGCTTCTTCTGGCCTGGAACTTCCATGGCCCAATCGTGCTTCGCGTCGGCCCAATCGATGGCGATGAAGGCCGCCCAATCCGGCTCGGCTGCCTCACACTTCCTGCTCTCGAACATCAACCTGTTTACTCTCCTTTAATCAACTCAGGATCGAGCCGGTCTTCTGGTTTCCGCACGAAGGGCTTATAGTGAAGTCTGAAGCGATCAGACGACATCTGAGGATTCGTCTGGGAAAACCAGGTCCCCGTCCGGTCGAGTCTCTCGCGAAGACGTCGCACGTCAGCGAAGCGAAATTCGTACCGGCGGGGCGCCTGCTCTTCTTTAGCCAAACACAGCCCGATTTCCACAGGACAGCAGCGCCGACCACTGTGAATAACCGCTCCGCGCACAACCAAAGACAAATCAACTATAAGCGAAGCGATTGGAGTTCTCGGCCCCATAATATCCTCGTGACTTTCAACCGAATGGTTTGCAATTCCTGTCTTGCGACGAGAAGTCTTCAACTGACCCGAAACACCTGATAAGCCCAAGGCTCCAAGTCCAGATAAAGCCCGCGCGTCCGTAACTCGTCACCATCTCGCTTGTACTTTTCTTCCCCGAATATATTCGACAGAATCACCTCGCCTGTTTCAAACGAATCAGCAGGAAATCGAACATAGCATTGACTTCCGTGCCCCGAGTAGTTTATCGCCGCCAGCCAATCCATTCCTTCACCCGACCGTCCCCCCGAGCAGAGAATGTCCTGAAAAGTTGGATTCCCACCCCAGGCTTCCATCGTCGAAAGCACCAACCACTCGCTAGCACTCCTCAGAACCTCAAACAACTTAGCGTAGAAGGAAACCAAGCCGTTATCAGGCGTCTCCATCGCGCGCCGCGCCAGATGAATCGACGGCTTGCGACGGTATCCTTCAAGCTGCCCATCATGAAACAGCCGCATGCCGGGAAGGCAAAACGTCGCCAATGCAGCAGGCTTGTAAACCGCGGGCGGGAAGACCGCAGCCGCCCGTGGCTCGTCATGGTTCTCAAAAAAATGCACGGATTTCGCCAGCGACTCAGAATTAGCGCTCAACCTGGCCTTCACCCCACCAGCGTTCTGCTCCACCAGCAGATCGTAAAGCGTCTTGTCATAGGTGTAATCGAAACCAATCTGCTGAAGCCTGGTTCCCAGGTTCCAGTACACTTCCGCCACGAAAAGAAAATCAGGCGCAAAGCCACGAACGGCTTTGATCGCATTTTCCCAGAACGGCCCGGCCACGATGCCCCAAGTTCGCTGAAAAATCTCCGGCAGAATCAGCATCGCCATGTCGCAGCGAACCGCATCGCACTGCTTCGCCACACTCTCCAACTCGCCCAGCATGGCCGCCTGCAAATCAGCATGGCCGTAGTTCAGCTGCAATGTGTCCCCCCAGCCGGGAAAATACGGATCACGCCCATGCGCGAAAATGCGGTCGCCCAGCTGAAGGTAATTCTCTGGGTTCCCCGCCAGATCCGCCGCCGTACCGCCGACATAATAATCCGGATGCTCCGAAACCCATGGATGATCGATCGCGGTATGGTTTGGCACAAAATCGAGCATCAGCCCGATATGCCGTTCGCGCAATCGCCGGCGCAACAATTCGAGCGCCGCCGCGCCCCCAAAATCCCGATGCACCGTATAGCCGACGATGGCAAAAATAGAGCCGCAGATATCCTCCTCCTGTAAGTCAGGAAGTGCCTCCAGAAACCCTGCCCGCCAAGCCTTATTAGTCTGCGAAATCTTTGCACCGGCCGGCCCGGTTTGCCAAACGCCGAGCAGATAAACAAAATCAAAACCGGCAGCAACGAAAAGATCCAGCTCGCCCTCCGGCACCTCTCCCAGCGAGCAGAGTCCCGTTTCCCCCGAGCAGCGCCTGAGCCAATCCCGCGTGTGCACCTGAAGGACAATCGGTCCGCTCATGCCCTTCAAGTGTAGAAAATGGCCGCCGTTCAGGAAAGCAAGCTGTCCGTGAAGTGGATGCGAGTTGGCATCGCGCACGAGAGCCCGGGAAGCCCACGCAGAATGGCAGCCCATGAACGGCTTCATCGAACCCTAAAAGAGAAATACGGCCTCGCCACCCGAATCGAGCGCAGCCGACCAACGCCAGCGATTCCTAGCATTCCAACGCTGTTTCAATAAACAACGTCCGCAACGAGGTGCTCCGGCATGAGCGGATTGGTTTGGCCTCTAACAACCGCAACATTCAACCCCAGCAGGGAATGTCTGCCGGCCGGACACTCACAACAGACATGAACAGAATGCAGTCTCCGGTTTAGTCCGTGATCCTGGCGCAATCCGGTTAGAGCACACGTACGACATGCCGACTAGAACGAAGCCGCTGGGCGGCGGGCGCTACGCGCTGGCGATGAACGGTAATTAGAGAACGATACAGTAGCGGGTCACAAGGAGGTCTTGTGACCCAACTCAGACATAAAATGCTGGAAGAACTCCAGCGACGTAATTACTCTGATCGTACAGCGCACTCCTACGTGCGGATAGTAGCGGCTTTCGCGAAGCATTTTGGACGGTCGCCAGATGAGCTCGGACCCGACGAACTTCGCAGCTATCAAGCGTATTTGCTGCAGGAGCGGAAGCTGGCCGTGAATACAGTCATTGCTCGCGTTGCGGCGCTTCGGTTCTTCTTTGTTCGAACACTGAAGCGCCACGATTTTCGGGAAGAACTACCGTATCCCAAGAAGCATCGCCGACTGCCCACCGTTCTCAGTTTGGACGAAGTGGGCCGACTCATTGATGCCGCCGGCAACCTTCTGCAGCGCGCTCTCGTGATGCTTCTTTATGGGACGGGAATGCGGAGAACCGAGGTCTCTCAGCTCAAAGTGAGTGCCATTGATAGTGGGCGAATGGTCATCCGCGTAGAACAGGGCAAGGGCGGCCACGACCGTGACTTACCTTTGAGCCCCGCGTTGCTTGAAACACTTCGTGAATACTTTCGGTGGAGGAGGCCGCGGATTTATCTATTCCCAAGTAGTGACGGCCACCGAGGCATAGATCAACCGATGTCGGACAAAAGCGTATTGGTACGCCTGCACAAGGGAATGCCCGCTGCTCCGTTGAAAAGTAGCGGCTCTCGAATAACTCACTTGACGACGCCTTTCTCCTTTTGGCAAGATTTGAATTACGCGAAACAAACGATTGCAGTTCTGTGAGAAACAATGGAATCTGCTTCCATCCCTTGATGCGGCGGAATTGCTTCTGAGCAACGAGCAGACCCGAACCCACCCAGCGCTCTCGTTGATCGCCGCCATGCCAGCGTTTCACGTTGAGACAAACCCTTTCGACAATCGAGAAGGCCGACTCAATGACATTCGTGCTAGCCAAGATCAAACGTAATTGCTGCGGAACATGCAACCGATGTACGGTAAGTGTTTCCTCCAATCCTTCACCCAAACTGCGAGCTGCGCTCGGATTGAGGTGCATCAGTTCGTGATGCAGTCCCTCCAGCGTTTGCTTGGCAGCAGCATAGTCTTCCAGCGCGTAAGCCGCATTCAGTTTTTTGGCCACCGCCGGTTTCTGCTCGTCGGTCAAATGGTCGAGCACATTGCGCCGCTTGTGTACCTGACAACGCTGAATCGGAGCCGATTCGCCAGCGTATTTCTTCACCGCCGCATGCAACGCTTTGCCGCCGTCCAAAACATAGAGCCGGGGCTCACTAAAATCCAGACCGCGCTCCATCAAGTCGGGCAGTAATTCGCCCACTACAGTCGCGTTCTCCGTGGCGCCTTGAAGAATGCCCAGGATCGTTTTTCGCCCGTCGTAGCCGATGCCCAAAGCCGCAATCATCTGCTGCCCCTCGAATGGCGTAGCATCGATCAACAGCGCACAAAATCGCAACTTGTCCAGCCGCCGCTCCATCAATTCTTTTAACTTTGTTCGACTGGCCTCGATGAAGTGCTCGCTCACTGTGCTCTTCTCTAAGCTGTATGCTTCGGTGAACTCCCGTACCGCCTCACCATATTTCCTGGTGCTCAGCCCGAGCATCAGCTTTTCCCATACTGTTTCCGTCAAGGGCTCGCCGCGATGAAATAGTTCATAACTGCCCAAGCGTACTTCTTCTTCATCCGCGGTCCGAACGCGCGGCCGCTCGATGGGAACTTTCTGGCCCATCACCACGCAGTAACCTCGTTCTTTGCCCCATCGGTTCGCGCTGCGCTCCGGCTGCCGTTGGCTGCGCTCGCCGGCTAATTGCCGTACTTCTTCCTCCATCAGCAGGCCCATTAACTGTAGTCCCGCCTGGCGCACCAACTCGCCCACTCCTTGGCGCAGCCAGCCCACCATCTCGGCCATGGGCAGTATCATCTGCACCGCTGGATTCCCTTCGGCAGCCATTCCCTCCAGCCGCTTTACAGCGCGCTGCGATTCAATCTGATATGGTTTCTTCATTAGCGACTCTCCTTTTTCTCGGTAAAGAAAATTGCTCTCAACCTATCAAAGGTTTCGAGCTCGAGAGTCGCTACTTTCTACGATCTACCGGGCATTCCCGCTGCACAGAAGCGGCGCGTCATGCTGGCCTAAAGAAACGCGTCACTCCGCATACTCTGCGACATAGCTGGGCTACCCACTTACTCGAGGCAGGAACAGACCTGCGCACGATTCAGATGCTGCTTGGACATGGAGATTTGGAGACCACGGCTAAATATCTTCACTTATCTCAGAAGCATCTGCAGGCTGTCGCTAATCCACTGGACCAACTGCAGATCTCCAGGGTTCAGGAAACGAATCGCGAGTATCACCGCAAAAAGAGATGAGCAGTCCTGTCGTGGAGGTGGCCGACATCCTCCGCGCACAAGGCAGCCGCTTCCTCGGCAAGTACCAATCGAGTTTCGGGTACCAGAAACTCAAAGCATTTCGTGCTATCCAGAACTGCCGCACAGCAGCGCTGGGCGGCCATCTCGATGCTTGTTCGAAGTGCGGCCAACAGGCCACTCGTGCCGTAACCGGCATTGCCCCAAGTGCCAGGCGCAAGCGCGTCAACGCTGGGTTGCCGCTCGCGAACGGGAAGTGTTGCCGACCCACTACTTTCATGTGGTCTTCAGCGTCCCGCATGAACTGAATGTATTCGCGCTCGAAAACCCGCGTGCTTTCTATGACCTGTTATTTACCGCAAGTGCCGCATCGGCACTGGAGATGGCAGCGAACCCCGAACGACTCGGCGCCGAGATCGGTATGATCGCCATCCTACACACGTGGGGTCAGAACCTGTTGCTCCATCCGCATATTCACTGTGTGGTTCCTGCCGGAGGGCTCTCGCCGGATCATCAACACTGGGTGAGCTCTCGCTATCGGTTCTTTCTACCGGTCAAAGCTTTAAGACGTGTCTTCCGTGGCAAGTTTATTGCTGGACTGAAACGTCTCTATCGGCGGAAGAAGCTCGGGCACGTCGGACCCGCTGCCGTATTCAGCGAACGCAAGCAGTTTGCTAAGCTGGTGGGCCGTTTGCGCCGTCAGCACTGGGTTGTCTACGCCAAGCCTGCCTTCGGCGGCCCTCTGCAGGTACTGCGGTATCTTGGCCGCTACACGCACCGCGTCGCCATCTCGAATCATCGCTTGTTGGCCTTCGATGGAGAGCGTGTCACCTTCCGCTGGCGGGATTATGCGCATGCCAACCAGTCACGCGTGATGACGCTCGATGCGGTCGAGTTCCTCCGCCGCTTCTTCCTGCACATCCTCCCCAAAGGCTTCGTCCGCATCCGGCATTTCGGATTCCTGGCTAACTGTTTTCGAACACAGCGGCTCTCACTTTGCCGTCAACTCCTCAGTGTTGTTCCTCCTGAACCGATTCCACTTGCGCCGTCAGACTCCCCTTCCACGCGGCACTGTCCGCGTTGTGGCGCGTTGATTATCGTCCTCAAGCGCCTGACACCGCGGGAACTCTCTTCTCGATGTACACCTTTCGACTCTTCCTGATCCGGCCACTTAGTTGCGGCTCTCGACGTGCTGCTCGCACGCCCGCGCCGTCGTGTATTCTCGTGCGCGTAGAAGAACTTTCAGCCTACATTCGACCTCTTAATTTCGATGCCCACACACCTCCGAGCCTCCGCTTCCAAACTGTGCCGGAGAATCAACGGCATCCTTGCTCGGGGCGCCCGAGCGCAGAATAGGCTTCTATCTCCATAGGCCGCGCCCGCCGCAACCACCAGCGCCTTCCTTCAAGTCTCCTTATCGAAAATGTCCGGCGATTCACACTATCACTGCGTCCAGGCATTCCTCTGCCGCGACATTTCCGATCAAGGCTTACGACTAGACGTCCAAGTGGATTCCTCTACATCTATCAATACGGGATCTATGCGCGCACGCATGCAGTTCCTCAATTGGATTTAGACCAGCTTGGTCGCCACACCCCGAAGTTCATGCCCGAAAATACTCGCGCGAGTATGGATCCCGCCGGGTCTAGCCTTTAAATATGCGCCAACCGTAGTAACCGCACCTTTCAGAGGGGAAGCGGTATCGAGATCCTTAACTCTCTGTTTCATGGTCTTGAGCGATCCCGCACTTCTATGGCTGAGATAGTTGCGGGTAGAAATCAGCAAGTCGACGAACCTACGGTCCTGATCAGCCAGAGAAAACTTGATCGCGTGAGGCGCCGAAAGAAACTGAGTTGCCCGTTTCGCGAGCGTTTCAGCTGAATCCGCCGTTACATTCCACCCATCCGGATCTACCATCAGCTCGATCTGTGCGCGACTCAGAGCGTCCGGAATATCAATGGTCACCCACTTTGCGAAGAGTTTGCTCTTTGACTCAATGCTCTGCCTCACGCGATTCTGATGAAAACCGACGCAGACGTCGGAGTTCTCCTCAATATAGGAAACGATCAAATCGTGAATAAACGCTTCCCACATCACAGCCAAGCCGAGAACACATTGCTCGGCAAGCATGCTCTCCAGAAACTGTTGGCGCTTTTTCTGATGAACTGCTAATACCAGCTCATCTTAGAGATTGAGAGCGCCGTCAATCCGCTTCTGAAATGTGGCGACAACCTGAGCTGGAGCTGACATTCAGGTGCTCGGTCACAAATTCTTTTGAAGGATATCCTTGAGAATCTCCATCCTGCGCCTTCGCTTGGCGATTTTGTTTCCTCCCTCGATGATCGTTGTGTAATATTCCTGGGCGAGCCCCGTCAGCTCATCAGCCGGGGCGTCCAACGCCCTCGATAGCTGAACTAGATCCCTTTCCGCGCCGCTCAAATCAATGGGCTTACCGGCCGTCAGTTTCAATTCATTCACAGCGGCGACCAGGGCATAGAAGTCCGATTTGTTTCTTAGTCGCGTATCGCGGATTGTGCCCTTGATAGATTCGAGCGCGGCGATAACCTGCCGGAATCGATTGATCGAGCGAGCTTTTTGAGGAAAAACGACATCGTAGTCCGCATAGAACTTATTCAAAGTCTTCTGCTGATCCTGGACGCCATCGATGACAATCACGAAAAGCTCGCTGATGAACTCAGCATCCTTCATGCGCTGCGAATCACGGCGCGTGAACAGATTTATCTCGTCCTAGAACTGCTCTTTCGTAAGGGTCTCCACGGCATCATTGAATTCACCAAAATATTGCGAATGCCGAAGCTCCTGGTCGTTCAGCGATTCCACGACATAATTGAGCCGTCGAAAGAGCGCCTGAATCTCCTTCTCGTCCGATAAAGCAACATCCTTTCTGTAAATTCGGTTAATCTTGTTCGGACGGGTGCAAGTTATTCATTCCCAAATAAGTCTTCTCGGTCTCCCATTCCTCACTAATCTCCATGAGCACCGCGCTGACGAGACGAAGCAGGGAGGCTTCGTTCGGAAACAAGGTGGCCACGCGTGTGCGGCGCTTCAGTTCTTTGCTGACTCGCTCCATCAAGTTCGAAGTACGCAGGCGCCGACGGTGCGTCGGCGGAAAAGTAAACACAGTGAAGCTGTCGGCCACGTTAGCCTCCAACCAGGCACTCAGTTTCGGTGCGCGCTGCGCATACTTGTCCACGGTCTGGCGCAAACGGCGTTCCGCATCCAGCCGATCCGTCGATTCGAAGATGGCCCGCAGATCGGTGGCAACTTCACGGCGCATCTCGAGCCGAGGCACATAGTGACCGGCATTCTGCTGGAGATGAAACTGGCAGCGTTGCCAAGGCAGGCCGGGAAAGCGGGCCTCCCGCGCCGCTTTCAGGCCGGCATGATCGTCGCTGATCAGCAAACGCACACCGGACAATCCGCGCGCCTGCAAGCTGGCGAAAAAGTCGCGCCAATGCACCTCCGCTTCGCTCAACGACACGCTCACGCCCAATACCGTGCGACGCCCGCTTTCATCGACCCCAAAGGCCATCAGCACAGCGCAAGAAACTACCGCACCGCCGTGCCGGACCTTTTCATAGCGCGCATCCAGGAACACATACGGCACCTCCCCGAGCGGCCGGTTGCGCCACTCGTTCAGCTCCTCATCGAGCAACCGGGTGGCCCGGCTCACCTGCGTGCTGGACACTTCCAACCCGCACAACTCGCTCATCACCGCCGTGACCTTCCGGGTCGATACGCCTTTAACGTACATCTCGGCAATGGCGCACTTCAGTGCCCGCTCGCTCCGCACGCCGCGCTCCAGAGCCGACGGATAGAACTCGATCTCGCCTCGTACCTGGGGCACTTGCAAAGCGAGTTCGCCTACCCGTGTGCTGAGAGTTTTCGGCTTGAAGCCGTTGGCATACCCGCGCCGCTTCTCGGTCCGTTGGTACGGGCCGGCATCGAGCGCCTGGGAACGCTCGATGCGCATCGCCTCATTCAGCATCAGCCGCATCGCATCCGCCATGTGGGAAAGCCCGCTTTCACAAAGCAGTTGAACCACATTCTCAATTACGTTATCGTCAGCCTGGTGGGCCATTGTTTGCTCCTTGTCATGAATTTGGTCGTTCATAAAAGGAAATCAAACTTGGCCCGCCAAAACAAGAGCCCCTTCGTTTTGTTCTAGCTATCCGCTTCAGCTCGCTTCGCTCGCCTTCGCTACGGCCCACAACAAAACATTCCCGAATTGCCTCGGAGTCAAATTACAGAAACGATGTTACACGAACTCTCGTCCTTGCCCCTCAGTTCTTGCGTAGCGATAGGATAATCCCAGATCACGTTCTGTAAGGAATCCGGCAATTCAGCGTATTTCTTTCCGACATGCTTCTTGTAAAGATCGGAGACTGGGTAGGATTTGGCTGTAGTCGCGATCAGGGACCAATCGTTGTTGAGGAATTCGAGAATTGCCCGCAACCGCTGTTGGCCATCGACTACCTCATAAATCGTTTTTTTTCTCTCCCAAACCCGCCGTCTTGATGTTGATGTATACCTGCGGGATCGGACACCCGACGAGGATGCTGTCGATCAGGAAGCACTTCTGGCCGATGGACCAGATCGCATTTCTCTGATATTTCGGCGTCAATAGAAGGGTCTTCTTCTGGTCCTCTCCATAGAACCAGCTCACAGCGAGCGTATTCGGCTTTGGCGGATCAGGCATTATGTGGAATGTCGAGTTTAGCATCGCAGAGGCAGCCGAGGATCGATTGCCTAGCCAAGGTTTTGCAAGTGAAGGCGCGGAAGCGTGTTCGAATGTGCCTCTCCAGATTCGCCAGGAATCGCCGATTTATCGTTGTCGTTTAGGTCTCGAGCGTTCGTCCGCAACTTTCCATGTCAGCCTAGGCGACTTTACGGCCAAGTGGGTGGAGCCAAGCGCGTTTGCGAGGATCTATTTTGCATTCTAGTGCAAAAGCGTTCTTAATCAGAGAATTAACCCATTACTGAATTGTGGATAGAGGAAGCCACTCGCAGTTGTGTCGATTCCGTCTCTCTGCTAGTGTGGCGTGGATGCGTAGCGTGTGCCCGAACAGTTGAGCAAGACCATAGAGACTCTTTATCGATCCGAATCGGGCAGGATTCTGGCGACTCTGGTGCACCTGCTCGGCGATCTCGACGTTGCCGAAGAGGCCATGCATGAGGCTTTCGCTGCCGCCCTGGACATCTGGCCGCAGACTGGCATACCGGAAAACCCCCGCCCCTGGCTCATATCGACTGCGCGTTTCAAGGCCATTGACGCGATGCGCCAGCGGGCGCGATTCGACGCCGCGCAAACAGACCTGGCACTCCAACTCGAAGTGCGCGTCAATGAAGCGCCTCAGGAAGACGAGATGGAGGACGATCGTCTTCGTCTCATCTTCACCTGCTGCCATCCTGCACTGCCATCGGAGGGGCAGGTTGCGCTCACACTGCGTGAAGTCTGCGGCCTGACAACAGAGGAGATTGCCCGGGCATTTCTCGTTACGCCGGCGACGCTTGCTCAACGCATCGTTCGCGCGAAAGCCGTCATCCGCGATAAGGCGATTCCCTATCAAGTGCCCGTGTCGCAGGAATTATCGGCGAGGTTGGGCGCCGCACTTCAGGTTGTGTACCTGGTCTTCAACGCGGGTTATTCAACGGAAGCAACAGGAGCTGGATTGAGCCGCGAGGCGATCCGTCTGGGTAGACTGCTCCTCGACCTTCTCCCAGAGCCCGAAGTGATGGGCCTGTTGGGGCTCATGCTGTTGCAGGAATCGCGCCGTGCCGCCCGAAGCTCTGCAGAAGCAGAGATGATCCTGTTGGACCGGCAGGACCGCTCCCTGTGGGATCGAGATCAGATCGCCGAAGGCATCGCGCTCACCGAGAGCGCTCTTCGATCGCGCCGTTTCGGTGCTTACACCCTGCAGGCGGCCATCGCGGCAGTTCACGCCGAGACTTCCTCGGCGGCGTCCACCGACTGGCGCCAGATCACGCTACTCTACGACCGGCTGATTCGGATTCAGCCATCTCCGGTCGTGCAACTCAACCGTGCAGTTGCCATCGCCATGTACCAAGGTCCGGAGCAGGGGCTTTCTCTCATCGATGACCTTCTGGCGCGCGAGGAACTCGCCAATTATTCCCTCGCGTACTCCGCCCGTGCCGATCTGTGTCGCAGGCTAGGGCGGCTTCCGGAGGCCCGTGCTTCGTACGAGAAGGCGCTTGCCCTGGCTCGGCGGGAGCCGGAGCGTCGTTTCCTTTCGGGGCGGCTCGAGGAATTGAAATAAAAACTGGCTCTGCTGTCGATTTCCCCTCCGCCCGACGACTATAGGGTGAACAATCCAGTGCGCGGGTTGCGCTGCTGGCAACCAACATAAGGAGAGGTGCAATGAAATACATCTGTCTGGGATACTACGAGCCTGCAAAACACGCAGCCATGACCGAGGAAGAGCGAAACGCAATGTTAGACGAATGCTTTGAGTACGACGACCATCTGCGCGCCAACGGGCACTTTGTTACTGGAGAAGCTCTTCAGCCTCCTGAAACCGCGTTAACCGTGTATTGGAAGAACGGCAAAGTCGCGACCACAGACGGTCCCTATGCCGAGACCAAGGAAACGCTCGGTGGCATTCTCGTGCTTGAGGCGCGGGACATGAATCATGCCATTCAACTCATGTCGCAGCATCCTTCCATGAAGTATGGGTCGTTCTTCGACATACGTCCAACTTTCGATATGAATGAAATGATTCAGGAAAGCGAGCGGCGACGGAAATATACCGCACGATGAACGCAGCTCCCGTTTGGAGCAAAATGTCAGCACAAGAATCGGGGAGGAACGAGCACAGATGTCAAAAGTTCGTGTAGCGGGTTTTAGCGTTTCATCGGACGGTTTCAGCGCTGGGATCGAGCAGAGCCTGAGCGATCCGCTCGGCAAGCGTGGAACCGAGATCTTTCAGTGGTTTTTTCACACGCGGAGTTTCCACTCAATGCACGGGCAAGAGGGCGGATCGGTCGGCGACATCGACGATGAGTTTGCCCATCGCGCGATGGACGACTTTGGCGCCTTCATTCTCGGCCGCAACATGTTCGGTCCCGTGCGTGGCGCATGGCCGGACAAGTCATGGAAGGGCTGGTGGGGCGACAATCCGCCGTACCATGCTCCAACCTTTGTTCTGACCCACTACGAGCGTGAGCCCGTAGTCATGGAAGGAGGAACGACCTTCTTCTTTGTTACTGGCGGAATCGAAGAAGCGCTCGAACTCTCGAAGAAAGCCGCAGGCAGCAAAGATGTCAAGATCGGAGGCGGCGTGTCAACAGTGCGGCAGTATTTGAAGGCTGGACTGATCGACTCCCTGCACCTTGCATCGGTGCCTGTCCTGCTCGGGCAGGGTGAACCGCTGTTTCAGGGCCTGGACCTGCATGCGCTTGGATTCTCCGTAACCGATCGCAAGGACTCGAAATACGCGACTCATCTCACGTTAGAGAAGGTCTAGGGCGGAGTTGTGAGCGAAACCTCATCACGCGAGAACAACGCGCGCGTTGAGGCTGTCACGAGGATGAGTACCGAAAAGTCGGGTCGCGACTGGAATGCCACTTGGCCGTGTAACGCGCTTCCGTTTGCTTGGCGGCTTGCGTTCTCAGTCGGCGCAACGCGCCGACTACCGTCAACTTGGAACGTGTCATTGTTCGCGACGGACTTCGAAGCGGAGGAGATAAAGCGGGCCGATTTGATTAGGGTGGAATCTGGGCACGAGCTCATGACTAGCCATTTCGTGTGCGAAGGTTCCAATTGTGTGGCACATTCGCTGACCAGAACAGATTTCGCGGCTGATCACCATGACTGCCGGGTGTTGGGTGTGCTCTCGGAGCGATGACACTTTAGGGTTGTTTGAATAAGTCGGACACTTTCCCAGGTGCGCCAGACAACTGCCGCGCGGGTTTGCATACTCCGACCTATGGAGTTCAGGCCAGCGCGCCAAGCTGGTGAAGTATGGTTGCGTTGTCAAAGTACACCTTCTCGCATACCAGATCGCTTCCTTCAAAGATAAAGAGAAGGACACAATCCACTTCCGCCTTTTTACCAGTGGGTGTGAGTCCCGCCCAAATGCCCCGCTGGGTTCCGCCAAATTTGGCCTCTACGATGACTGCATCGTCCGCATGGTGAAGCGATAGCTGCCGGACCCAAAGATCCGGGAACGCACATAGCACTTGTTCCACAAATGCGTGTACGGCTTCAACACCATCCACTATCGCCCCTACGGCGGGAACTTCATAGCGGGGTTTATTGAATGTTGCTACGGTCGCGGCAATATTGTGGTCTACCGCTTCCGCTTGAAGATGTGCTTTAACCACGGCTTCCCGGCGCTGCCTAATGTCGTGAAGTGTTGCTGTCGCCATCATTCCTCCCGAACAGTCAGCTTAGCTCAGTGTACATATGGTTACGAATTGGCAAGCTGCACAACTCACGGTCATTCTTATCATGCTGAAATCGCGATCCTCCGGCCAATCTTGGGAAAGTTCATTCGGAGTCGGTGGACAAAAAACGCGCTACACGTCAATGTAAGCAACGCCGACTCTCCGTCCCGATGACGCTCCTCGATGCTCCAAGCCGGTACTGCACCGTTCGGTCGAAATCCTCGAAGCCGACTTCCTAAGTCGCAACAAGCGTACCGGAAGTTTACTGTTCGACGGACCGGTTAAGGCAGCCCGCATGAACGACGTAAGCAGGCGAGACCCTTCGTCCGAAGATTCTTAAGAATGCAATGACAAACAACACACCCAGGCCCCCAAGCGCTGCTAAACCAAGCGCCCCCGGTTCCGGTACCGCGGGCGCATCGTAGTTGTAGTACATATCGCCCGTGAACCCAACGCCACCTTGATTGTTGTAATCCACGAATGAAGCTCCGAAATGCTCAACACCGCGGTTTGGGCTATATGCAAGCTGAAGGACCCTCTCAAACACCTAAGTTACAGGTCTCGCCAATCATAGCTTCCCCGGAGCGCCTCCGCGACATCGCCCGCACGGATGTAGTAGTACCGCACATACCGGAAGCAGGTCAGTCATGGGGCACTACCCGCAGATAGGACACTCGTCCCGGCCGTCGTACCGGAGTTCGCAAATCCGATTGTTCTTTTGCCATCAAACATTTACGTCTTATTGCATTCCCGGTCCATTTCGCCCGGCTGCTAAATTCCGCGCAGGTGAACCATATGTCCGCCCCGCAAAATCGCAGCTACCCGTGGCTTCGTTCCTCCAAAAAACCGCAGCCGCCGCCCCTCCGGCCGATGCCCTCACCGGCGCAACAATCTGGCTTCGTTCCTCGAAAAACGCAACCCACCGCTCCTCCGGCCGATGCCTCACGAGAGCGACAATCTGGCTTCGTTCCTCGAAAAACGCCATCCCGCCGGTCCTCCGGCCGATGCCTCACGAGAGCAACAATCTGGCTTCGTTCCTCGAAAACGCAACCCGCCGCCCCCTCCGGCCAATGCCTTCGCGAGAGCAAACAATCTGGCTTCGTTCCTCAAAAAATGCACCCGCCGCCCTCCGGCCGATGCCCTACGAGAGCAAACAATCTGGCTTCGTTTCTCAAAAAAGCAACCCGCCGCTCATCCGGCCAGTGCCCACTAGCTAATCAAAAATTCAGCCGCGCCGCGTACTGCAGCGTACGCCCGGCATTGCCCTGGTTTATATTCGCCTGGCCAAACGACGAGCTTCCAAAGGTCGTATTCGCGGGCGTGAACATGATGCTGTTTGTCAGGTTATATGCTTCCATCCGGAACTGTATTTTCCACCGCTCCGTAATGGGAAAGGTCTTTGCCAGGCTCGCGTCGACGTTCCAGAATTTCGGCGCCGTGACACCCGGGAAACTGCGCGCTCCGGCTTGCGGCGTGAAGGCCGGCAGCGTCTGGAAAGCGGCGGGATTGAAGGCATATCCGGCAGGCACGTTTTGCCCCGGATCGCCCACTACCTGGTACGCGCAGCAAAATGCCAGCTGCGCCCCGGCGTTCAGTGTGAAAGTGGAACTCAGGGTCCATCCGCCGAGCACGCCATCCACCAGCCGGTTGGCGTTGGCCAGCAGGGACCGCCCTCGACCCACTGGAAAATCATAAATGCCTGAGATGACGGTCCGGTGGCGCGCATAGGGATTGCCGGTACTGTCGGACCAGACGGGGGTGCGATTGTAATAGAACAATCCGCCGCTCGGGTCGGCGCTGGGGAAGTAAGTCTGCCACTCCCGGTTATAAAGATACGAGCCGAGAATTGTAAAGCCGTGCGAGTAGGATCGCTGCAACTGCACTTCAAAATTCCTGACCACGTCCCGCTCAATCGGCAGGCTGCCTAGCGTGATTTGCTGGTACTGCGGATAGGGCGCGAGCAGCTGCTGCAAAGGGATTGTTTTCTGACTGCGCAGCGATCCGGGAAATTGCGAAGGCGTCAAATACTGGTAGAAGGGATTCGCCACCGACGAGATAAACTGCGGCCCGGTCTGAGCATTGTAGTAGAGCGCCGGATTGGCCTGATTCAGAGGAAACCCGTTATTGAAGAACGCGTTCGAGTCAATGTTACGCCCATTGATCCCGATGAAGCTGACATCGAGCCGGAACTGGCCGGGCAGCTGGCGCTCGATGGTCGCGTTGAAGCGGTCAAACGAACCATCCTGATAATTTTGATACCGGACATAGTTGTTGCCGGTAAAGGAACCGCCCAAGTTGGTGTTGACACCCAGACTTTTGCCGGTAACCGGAAGCAGCGGGTTATCGCTTGGATAGGGATTCGAGAGCTGAGTTTGCGGCACGCCGTTGACCGAGGCTTGTATGGTAGAGCTCTGGCTGTAACCGGTGAAGTTGGGATTGGTCAAGAGCCCGTTGTACACCTGCGAGTTCAGCATGAGGTTGCGGCCCCAACCGAGTTGCAGAACGGTTTTGTCGTTCAGCTGGAGCGCTCCGCCGAGGCGTGGCTCGAAGTTGAAGACCGGCGCTTTAAACGGCGAGCGGTTTGAACTGTCGGCAAATATGTACTGCCCGTTCGGCCGGGGCGCGGCCTGGCTTGCACCCAGGTACTGAGAGCGAAGGGCCAGCTCACTCGGCGTGTAGGGCGACGGATTGTTCGCGAGCGTGGGATTCGCCGCGTTCAAATTTAACTGCCGCAGGTAGCGGTTTTGCGCATCCACCGGAGCACTCTCGTACTCGTACCGCAAGCCCGCGTTGATGGTAATGCGCCGGCTCAGTTTATAGTCGTCCTGCACATATCCTCCGTAATAGTGCAGCGAGATGTTAGCGGGCGGCGTAAAGCCGGCTGTCGAACTATCGTCCGGCGTGCCAAGCAAAAAGGTTGCGTATGGATCACCGCTCAGATTGACGTTTGGCGAAACAAACGTAGCAGCCGTGGCAGCGCTGGTGAAGTTAAATGCCAGCTGCTGCGGATAGGCGAGCGTCACCGCCGCGTAGCGCACGTCGATCCCGGTTTTCAAATTGTGCGGCCCCCAGGTCTTCGCCAATTTGGCGTTTACGTTGTAGCTGTGCGGCTCCTGAAAATAAAGGCTGCCGACTCCGAATTGCTTGTAAGCCGACGACGTGGGGCCGATGTTCAGGGTGGGAAAATAGACGCTGCCGTTGTATTGACTGAGGTACGGCTGATACCACGGATTGTTCGGCCATAAGTTGGCCAGGCCGCCGGCCCCAATCACGTTTTGCGGCGCAGCCGCGTTGTCGTTGAAGGCGGCATAACTGAATCGAACATCGGCCACAGTAGTGGGGTTGAGCGTATAGGTCGCATCCAGCGCGATGTTTCGAGACCACATCACTCCGCCCTGCCCGTTCCCAGCCGCCGGCGAATTCATGCCCGTGTAATCCGGCAGCACGTTGCTCGCATTGAACTCGCTGTACCGCCCAAAGACTCTGAGTTTGTCGCTAACATCCCAGTCGGTGCGGTCCGAAACATTCCAGTATTTGGTTTCGAGCGCCGTCGCAATCTGGAAATTATTCGCGCCCGCGATGTTGGCCGGCGCATGATTCGGCTGCCAGAGAGCCGCCATCATTTTCACCGCGGTTGGATCCAGCCGGGTAGCCGGAATCCGGTTGCCCGCAAACGGCGTGCGCGTGGCCACCCCGGTAGTGGAGTTGTATTGCGTCGTGTACGGATCGTAAATGGTCCTCAATCCGCCAGAGATATTCAGAGATTGCGAGTAATCGCCGGTTCGTTCGAGGGCGGTCGGCAAGGTGAGCGCGCCGCCATAGGGAGTGAAGGGCACCGTCTCGCGCCATCCTTCATAGCTGCCGAAAGTGAACAGCTTGTTTTTCCTGATGGGACCACCCACCGCGCCGCCCCAGATGCTGTTTCGCTGCAAGCTCGGGCTATGCAACAAACTATTCGAAGCGGCGTCGATCGCCGGATTTCGGCCGTAGTAGTAACCCACGCCATGGATCTCGTTGGTGCCCTGGCGGGTTGAAATGTTTGTAACGCCGCCCGCCGTGTGGCCAAACTCGGCATCCACCGCCACCTGTTCGACGACCACGTTCTGAGTGGAGTCTAAGGTCGGCGTATACGATCCTTTCGGCCCAACCTGTACCGGCGAACCGTCAATGAGCACATCGTTCGCCCGCGATGTCTGGCCGCCGAAATCCAGTTCCGACGCCTGCCACATGTGAAAGGGAGTGGCCGAGGCCGGATAGTTGTTCTGGACCGCCGGATCCAACAGCACCAGGCTGAATGGACTCCGATCCAGCACCGGCAAGTTTGCAATCTGCGTCTGAGTAATGGTCAGGCTCTTGGAACTGGTATTCAACTGCAGTTCGACCGCGTCCGCCGTAACCACCACCGATTGCGAAAGCGTGCCCGGCTGCAGCGTCAGGTTCACAGTCACGTCGCCGGAGGTCTCCACCCGCAGGTTTTCCGCCACCGTCTGGCGGAATCCGTGCATTTCCGCGGTCACTTTATACTTGCCGGGCTCCACCAATGGAAACCGGTACTCGCCGTTTGCGCCGGAGGGCAAAGTCTTCGAAATTCCGGTGTCGACGTTTAACAGCGTCACTTGCGCTCCCGCCACCGAAGCATTGCTCGAGTCGGTAATCAGACCCTGCACCGTCGCCCGGTAGTCTTGCGCCAAGCATGCGCTTAGACCCAGCAGGGAGCTGATCGCTACTTGAATCCAAAAGTGACTGACCTGATGTTTCATGTTGCGCGCTCCCCGCCCCCTCCGAATTTGAGAGCAGTCTGACATTCTTCCGTAGCACAAGCAAGCAAGTTAACCGTAAGTACACGCGTAAGCAGCAGGTAAGCAGTTGCTGCTTAAGTCGCTGATACACGGGGCCATCGGAAAATTGATAGCCTTGGATGGTTTCTATGAGGGTTCTCGATACCGAACTCATTACCCCCCGCTCCCCTCTCGACCCCCGCTGGCAGCTGGTGCAGCGCGTTGCCGCCAGCCCACTCTTTGCCAAAGGCCCCAAGCTGCGCGCCTTCCTTCTCTATGTCTGTGAAAACTCCCTCGCCGGCAGGCCGGAAAATCTTACTGCCCAACTGATCGGCTCCCGTGTCTTTGGGCGCGATCCCGGCTATATCCCGAGCGAAGACAATATCGTTCGGGTCGAGGCGAGGGAGCTACGCAAGCGCTTGGCCGCCTATTTCGCCGCCGAAGGCTGCGGAGAGCCGATCGTCATCGAAATACCGAGGGGCAGTTACGCGCCTGTCTTTTTGCCCCGCGAAGCGGAGAGGGAGTCTCTCGCTGCTTCGCCGGTCGAGGAGAGCTCCGCGGTGCACCCCGCTCCGGGGCGCAGCCGGATACCCTGGCTGGTCCCGGCGCTTGCCGCCGCCCTGGCTATTTGCCTGGCGGTCAATTTTTGGCAGGCTCTCTCGTCCCCTTTCCGCAAAGAGCAAGAGGTATTTCTTTCTGATCTGCATCAATCCGCCTCCGAGCGCGCAGACTTCTCTGTCTACGATGATCTGCTCGGCCCCCTGGGAGCAAATCCGCGCCGCGAGGCGCTGCTCGTGCTCAGCAACCCCCGCGTCATGACCTACTTCGTTTCCGATTCGAACTCGGATCCGGGAGGAGACTCAACCCTCAGCATCCCCGTCCCCAAAGACCTGAGGAACGCTCTCGCTCCTGCCCTGAAGCCGTCAGATCGTACCCTGCCCTTCATGTTCTTCCATGTCACGCGCGAATCCTATACCGGGACCGGCGAAGCCATGGCCGCTTTTTACGTGGGTCGTCTCATGGACCTGCTCGGCCGCCGCGTCCACCTGACGCAGGGACGTTTTCTGAACTGGGATCACGTTCAAAAACAGGATCTCGTCCTCCTCGGCGGCCCCTACAGCAACGACTGGAGCTACGAAAAAGACGCGAAATCCAATTTCGGAATTGTCGGTGACTCCATCGTCAACTCCAAGCCTTTGCCCGGCGAGCAATCCGTTTATCGCGGCGACCGGTTCACCGACTATGCGTTGATCGAGAAGCTGAACACTCCCTACAATTTCGAAACGATCCTCTTAGCCGGAAATTCCAGCGCGGGCAGCGCCGCCGCCGGAGAATTCATCGCCAATCCCGCCAAGATGGGCCTCGTTCACGAACAGCTTCAAACCACAGCCCGTGGAAAGACCTTCCCGGCAGCTTGGGAAATCGTCATCCGCGTGGCCGTGCGCGACGGCCTTCCGCTAGACAGCTCCGTCATCGCCACGCGTCCCAGCTCTGCGGCGCCCCAGCCACCGACGGAAAGTGTTCAAAACGGCAAATGAGAAGATAACCCTCGCTGCGCCGGCGCCGGAGCAGATCCTTCACTCAACGTGGCTCGGGGCGGCGCATGACTGAAGTCCAAGTCCGCCGGCTGGAACATCAGTGACCGGTCGAGAACCATTTCCACAGTCGATCCTTTGGTTAAAGTTGCCTCAGGTCCGCGGGTCATCAGCACGCCAATCAAGCCTGCCGCCGCCCCCGCGCCTGCCCCGATGCCAGCTCCCCGGCCAACATTTCCTGCCGCTGCTCCTACGCCCGAACCGATCACCGTGCCGGCCGTGCTAGCCCCGATTACGGTTCCAGCATCACCTTTCTTGTCCCCAGCTCCCTTGATGGTGCCACCTTCCTTCTGCAAGGTCTGGTCAGTCCGCGGATCGATCGCTCCCAGATCCGATCGGAAATTCTTGCTCACGCCATTCGGTAGCGTCAGCGAGTCGAACCGCACCTGCAGCGAACCTCGTCCCTTCACCCGTCCCGGCCGCCTAACTTCCGTCACCGTGCCCGTCACCCAGCTGCCTTGCGGAATTACAATCTGGTTGTTCTCCAAAATTGGAAAGGCCGTTTCGAGATAAATTCGGTCTCCTATTGTGGCCTGCCGGGTACTCACGCTATTAATCATGTTCAGCAGAATATGGGTTCCAGCCTGCACCTGGATCCCGGTGCTTGCCGCGTTGGCGCCGTCCCGCTGCTTTAATCCGTCCGGCGGAACCGGTGCGTTCGTTGTCTGCTGGCCGCAAACCAGAGCGCACGCCATCAACTGTAAACAGATCAGCTGTTGAAATTTGGCCATCGTTTGATGTTCCTTGTCGTACTAGTCTACCCGTAAATTTCACCGTCCCGCAGCTACCCGCTTTTGAGCCACCGGGCTATGCCGCGACACCAGACGGTATGCCTTGCGCAGTACAGTGCTCACCGGCAATCTAAGTAGCGCCTCGACTGCCATCCATTGACAAACCCCGACGTCGTCCGGCACTTCACCCGTGAGTACCTGGAAACGATAATTGTGAACCGTAATTCCATGCCGGAACTCACCGAGCGTGTCCCCGAGAACCGCTTTCGGGAGCTGCAATCGCTCGGGCAATTCCCAGAATCCCGGCATAAGCCGCGAATCCGGCGCACGCTGCCACACGAGCAGCATTCCGTCGCGCTCGATCCAGAAAACCGAACGCTCTTCCTCCACGCTTTTTGCTTTGCTAAGCTTCACGGGAAACTCCGTTTGCCAGCCCAATTCTCGCGCCCCGCACTGCTGTGCCACGGGACAGAGCAGACACTGCGGGTTCTTCGGCAGGCATATCGTGGCGCCAAGTTCCATCATGGCCTGGTTAAACGTTCCCGGTTCTTCCCGCGCGAGCAGCCAGTCGGCCAGTTCCGCGAACCGTCTCTTGCCGCTTAGCGATCCGCTATCCGCCCCCTCCGCAAACACCCGGCTCAGGACCCGTACAACATTCCCGTCAACGGCCGCAAACGGCAGATCGAATGCGATGCTCGCCACCGCGGCACTTGTGTAGTCTCCTACCCCGGGCAGCGAACGAATTGCCTCATGCTCTTTCGGAAACTCGCCCAGCGCGTCCATCATTTGCGCCGCTTTTTGCAGATTTCTGGCTCGATAGTAATAGCCGAGCCCGGCCCAGTGCGCCAGTAAATCGGATTCCGTGGCTGCCGCCAGTGCGCTGAAATCCGGAAAACGGCCTAAGAACCGCTTGTAGAACGGAATCACCGCCGCCACCCGCGTCTGCTGCAGCATGATCTCCGAAAGCCAAATAGCGTAGGGGTCGCGGGTTCGCCGCCACGGCAAATCACGCTGATGCACTCGAAACCAGGCAAGCAACTCGCTTTGGAACACGCGTACTTCGGCCGCCGTTTCGCCGGTTTTCCGCATCTTATACTTAAGGTCGAACGCAGGCGTCAGTCGTGCCGCCTGTCGCTCTCTCCTGAATGCCCAAAGACCAGCACCCGGACTCCTCTCGCGCTGTCGCCAGTCCCGTCCTCTCTATTCGTGGTTCGCGTGTTCACAATCTCAAAAATATCAGTGTGGATATCCCGCACAACCAGATCTCGGTCGTAACCGGGGTTTCGGGTTCGGGCAAGTCCTCTTTAGCCTTCGACACCATCTACGCCGAAGGCCAGCGCCGCTACGTCGAGTCTCTTTCGGCCTACGCCCGGCAATTTCTCGAGCGCATGGAAAAGCCCGATGTGGACGAAATCGTGGGCATCGCCCCGCCCATCGCTATCCGCCAGAAGAATCAAACGCGTAACCCGCGCTCGACAGTTGCCACTGCCACCGAGCTCTACGACTTCATGCGTCTGCTCTGGGCGCGAGCTGGCCGCACCTATTGCCCGAACGATGGCACTCGCATTCAAAGTGACACCGTCGACCAGGTTGCCGCCGAAATGCTCGCGCAGCCGTTGGATTCCCGTTGGTACGCTCTCTTCCCGGTACGCGTCGAAAACTCCGACGCCAAAGCTCTGCGCGATCGCCTTTTCGAATTACGCCAGCGGGGCTTTACACGGCTCTTTCAAAACGGCCAGACTTTCGAGTTCTCTACCCCCGAATCGCTCCTCGAAATCGACTTCTCGAAGGCCGTATACGCGCTCGTCGACCGGCTTGTCATCCAGCCCGATCTGCACCAGCGCCTCGTCGATACGCTTGAGATTTGCTATCGCGAGAGCGGCGAAATCTTCTTCGAACAAGCGGGCGTCGCCGAGCCTCAAACACTGCATTTCAGCGAAAAGTTCGCCTGCAAAGTCTGCGGCCAGGTAGCGACGATTCCTGAGCCCACTCTCTTCAGCTTCAATAACCCGATGGGTGCCTGTCCGTTGTGTCAGGGCTTTGGCAATACCATTGACTACGACCCGGACCTGATCGTTCCCGATCCCTACCTGTCACTGCAAGACGGCGCAGTCGATCCCTGGACCAAGCCGCAATACACCTGGTATTGCGAAGAGACTTTTCTGCCCAAAACGCGCGGTAAAGTGCGCTTGAATGTTCCCTATGCCGAACTGAAGCCGGCCGAGAAAGAACTCGTTCGGACACACATCAGAAAATTCTTTGCCGAAGTGGAAAAGAAGAAGTACAAGGTGCATGTCCGCGTCTTCTTGAATCGCTATCGGGCTTACACCGAATGCCCATCGTGCGGCGGCGCTCGTCTCCGGCCGGAAGCGTTATGGGTACGCCTGGATGATTGCAACATTGCGCAGGTCTCGCGCATGAACATCGCCGCTGCGCAGCACTACTTCGATCACCTGCGGTTAAGTCCGGAAGAAGTGGAGATCGCCGAAAAAATCCTGGATGAAATTCGCCAGCGCTGCAAGTTCTTAAACGACGTTGGCCTGCAATACCTGACGCTTGACCGTCTCTCGGCCACTTTATCGGGCGGCGAGGCGCAGCGCATCCAGCTCGCAACGTGTCTCGGCTCACGTCTCGTAGGCGCAACCTATGTACTCGATGAGCCTTCCATTGGACTCCATAGCCGCGATACCGTCCGCCTTATTAAAATCCTGAAGGATCTGCGCGAACTCGGCAATACGATTATTGTGGTCGAACATGATCCCGAAATTATGGCCGAGGCGGATCACATTCTCGATCTCGGCCCGGGGGCCGGCGAAAGCGGCGGCAAGATCATCTTCTCGGGCACTTATCCTCAACTGCTGCTGCCCAATTCAGGCATCGACCGCGACACGCAATCTCTCACCGGCAAATATTTACGCGGCGATCTCGTTGTCTCCCATCCGCGCGACCGCCGCAAAGTGAATTCCAAGCGCACCATCCGTTTCTTTGGAGCTCGCGCCAACAATTTGAAAAACGTTGATGTCGAGATTCCGCTCGGGATGATGGTGGCCGTCACCGGCGTCTCGGGTTCCGGCAAGTCGAGCCTGGTTCATCAGGTGATTTATAAGGCGCTCGATCTGGAAGTCAATAAAGATTGTCAGACGGCGAAACGCGAGACGGAGGGGGAAGCGCCTTCACGCAAACTACCGCTCAAGCGAGTCGAGCGCTCGAACCTGGTAAGCAGCGTCGTGATGGTCGATCAGTCGCCGATCGGCCGGACACCTCGCTCGAATCCCGTTACCTACATAAAAGCCTTCGATCAAATCCGGGATCTTCTTGCCTCAACGCCCGAAGCGCAGCGCCGCGGTTATACGGGCGGACACTTTTCTTTTAACATCCCGGGCGGCCGTTGCGAAACCTGCCAGGGCGATGGCACGGTCACGGTCGAGATGCAGTTTCTCGCCGACGTGGAACTCGTCTGCGAAGAATGCAAGGGTACCCGCTATAAACAAACCGTTCTCGACATCCAATATAAAGGGCTGAACATTCACGAGGTACTGCAACTTACCGTTCGCGAAGCGCTCTCATTCTTCGCCGAATCACCGCGTCTGGCCGCACGCTTGAAGGTTCTCGTCGATGTCGGGCTGGGCTATCTCCGTCTCGGACAATCGGCCACCACGTTGAGCGGAGGCGAAGCGCAGCGGGTCAAACTAGCCGCGCATCTCTCGCAGGCGAGTTGCGAAGGCACACTTTTCCTTTTCGACGAGCCCACCACCGGCTTGCACTTCGACGACATTGCCAAACTGATCCAGGCTTTTGAACGGCTCATCCAAAGCGGCGGCAGCATTCTGATCATCGAGCACAATCTCGATCTGATCCGCGCGGCGGATTGGGTGATCGATCTCGGTCCGGAGGGTGGAGAAGCGGGCGGACGCATCGTCGCGCAAGGCACTCCGGAAGCGATTATGGTCGCTCCAGGTTCCTATACCGGCCAGTATCTCGGACAGGCGCGTGTCGAGAGCGCGATCGCCTGATCTCCATGGATACATTGCGCGATTTGCCGTCGGTCGATCAGGTACTTCGCAATATCGGCGGCATCGATGGCCTGCCGCATGAAATCGTGCGCAACGAAATTCGCGCCGTTTTAGCGGAGCAGCGCCAAGCCATCCAGCAGGGCGCTCGCCTGGATGGAAGGTCCATCGAAGAAGTCGTCGCAGGCCGCCTTCGTGAGCTCTTCAATCATTCGCTGCGCCGCGTGATCAACGCTACTGGCGTGATTCTTCACACGAATCTAGGTCGTGCGCCTTTAGGTGCTTTCAATCCGGTTGCAGGCTACTCGAATCTGGAATACGATCTTGAAACGGGCAAACGGGGCAAACGCGATGATCTAATCGCTCCTTTATTAGAACGGCTGCTGGGCCGCCCTGCTATTGCTGTCAACAACAACGCGGCCGCTGTCTATCTTGTGCTAAACGAGTTGGCTGCCGGAGACGAAGTAATCGTATCGCGCGGGGAGCTCATTGAAATTGGCGATGGATTTCGCATTCCCGATATCATGCAGCGCGCTGGAGTTCATTTACGCGAAGTGGGTACGACGAACCGAACGCGCGTGGAGGATTATGAGCGCGCGATTTCGGATCGAACGCGCCTGATCCTGCGCGTGCATCCGTCAAACTTCCACGTCACCGGCTTTGCGGCCCGGCCTTCTCTTGATGATCTGGTCGCACTCGCAAAGCAAAGCAGCATTCCGCTCTATGAGGATTTAGGGAGCGGCTGCCTGGTCGATTTGCGTGCGCAAAACATCGCCGAACCTCTGGTGCGGGACAGCCTCAAGGCCGGAGTGAATGTCGTCTCGTTCAGCTGCGACAAATTGATGGGCGGTCCACAGGCGGGCATCATTGCGGGCGATCCCGATCTTGTGCGCCGCATTCGCAACAACCCGATGTATCGCGCCTTTCGCGTCGACAAACTTATTATTCAGGCCTTGCAGACGACGCTGCAACACACGCTGCACCAGGAGTGGGGACAAATTCCGGCGCTGCGCATGATCTTTACGCCGCTAACGGAAATCCGTGCGCGCGCCGAGCGGGTAGCGGCTCAGCTTTCCGGATCTGTGTGGAAAATTGGGGAAGCGGTCTCGGTAATTGGAGGCGGTTCAACACCCGACGCTACTCTGCCCACCTGGGTATTGGAAGGCGCTGTATCACATGCCAACGCATTTGCTGCGCGACTGCGCTGCCGGCCAATTCCGGTGATCGTTCGGATTGAGCAGGACAAGATTATTGTTGATTTTCGAACTGTTTCTGGAGACGAAGAAGCGTTGCTGGCCGAAGCAATTCGCGAGAGTTGCTCACGCCCTTAATCACAGCGCCAGACAACCTCTCCTCCAACGATCGTCGCCACCTGACCGCCTCGGAATTTGCGCCCGCTAAACGGCGTGTTATTGCTCTTTGAAGGCGACCGCTTCACGTCGTAAGTCCACTCATGGTCGAGCCCGAATATAGTGACATCTGCGGGAGAGCCCGGCCGCAGTGTTCCCAGTTTGGGTAATACAATTTGCGCGGGCCCTCGAGTGAAGAGATACACAAATCGTTTCAAATCAACTTTGCCGGTATGGAGCAACTGTTCGAGCGCCAGGCCGATGGCTGTTTCCAGTCCAATGATGCCAAAGGGACACCGTTCAAACTCCTGCATCTTCTCGGCTCCCGCGTGAGGCGCATGATCGGTCGCGATCGCATCGATTGTGCCATCAGCTAAGCCTTGCGCGACCGCCTTTACGTCAAGCGACTCACGCAGCGGCGGCTTCATCTTGTAGCGGCTGTCATAAGGATTCATGTCGGTATCGGCCAGCACGAAGTGATGGGGAGTCGCTTCCGAGGTAACGGGCAGTCCGCGACGTTTGGCTTCGGTCACGAGCGCCAAAGAATTTGCCGACGAGATATGCGCAACGTGATAGCGCACCCCGGTTACTTCGGCGAGAATGATGTCTCGCGCGACCATCACGTCTTCCGAGCAGCGTGGAATTCCGCGCAGGCCGAGGCGGGTCGATTCTACGCCTTCATGCATATCGCCACCCGCACTCAGGTGCAAATCCTCGCAATGTTCAATCAGCGGGAGGTCGAGCGAACCGGCAAACTCCATGGCGCGCCGTACAACTCGTGCGTTCATGACCGGCTTACCGTCATCTGAAATGGCGACGATCCCGGCCTGTTTCATGGAGGCGAGCGCCGCCAGTTCTTCTCCGGCGCTGTTTTTGGTAATCGCGCCGATGGGAAACACATTTACCTTAGCGAAGCGCCGGGCGCGGTCCACGATGTAGCTCGTGACGGTTGCGTTGTCGTTCACCGGCTGCGTATTGGGCATGCAGCAGATGGAGGTGAAGCCACCGGCGGCGGCGGCTCGGGAGCCAGTCTCGATTGTTTCGGCGTACTCGAATCCGGGCTCGCGCAAATGCACGTGCATATCGATGAAGCCGGGCGCGACAATCAGGCCGGAAGCATCGAATACTTCACAGCCAGTAGAGTCAATCTCTCCGGCAATTTCCCGTATTACACCGTCTTCTATCGCCACGTCGCCCACACGATCAATCTGCTGAGCAGGATCGACCACATGGCCGTTCTTAATGACTAACCTGCTCATGCCGCGAGCACTCTTTCGAGGACAGCCATACGCACGGCGATGCCATTCTCGACTTGGTTGAGAATGGCAGAGCGCTGGCCATCGGCCACTTCGGACGAAATCTCGCGGCCGCGGTTGATAGGCCCCGGATGAAGCACGATGGCATCCGGTTTGGCCATTTCCAGATGCTCGGGCCGCAACCCATAGAACTGAAAATACTCGTTCGCCGACAACGGCGCTTCGTGCTGCCGTTCCAGTTGAACGCGCAGCATCATAATGACGTCCACTCCGCGAATCGCCTGCTCCATATCGGTAGTCAGCTCGATGCCGGACGCGACTTTTGCCATCTCGCGCGGCAGCAGCGAAGGCGGCCCGCACAGAACCACCTGCACGTCGAATTTCGACAAGAGAAAGATGTTCGAGCGTGCGACCCGGCTATGCGCAATATCGCCTATGATGGCTACGCGCAGGCCTTCAAGCGTTCCGCGACGGTCTAGAATCGTGCGCGCATCCAGCAGCGCCTGGGTGGGATGTTCATGGGTTCCGTCGCCGGCGTTGACAAACGGAATGGGTAGATAACGTGACAGGAAATGCGGAGCACCGGAAGCGGTATGGCGCATGACAATCGCATCGGGCCTCATCGCCCCGAGGGTATTTAAAGTATCGACCAGCGATTCACCCTTGGTAGTGCTCGATGCCGAGGCGGTTATCGAGATAATATCCGCGCCCAGCCGTTTAGCGGCAATCTCAAAGCTCGTTCGCGTGCGGGTAGAGGCCTCAAAGAACAGATTGACGATGCTGCGATTGCGCAGAATGTCGAAGCGCTGAAAGGTCTGCCCGGCGGGTGGCTGGAAGTCTTTTGACCGGACAAGAATTTGTTCGATAGTCTCGCGTTCGAGCGATTCGATATCGAGTAGTCCCCGGTGGGCCATGCTAACGGGCGGTCACTTCTCCGGAAGCCTCGATGCGTTCGACCAGCAGCACTTTTTCCTGTGCGTCCACTTCCTGAAACTTGACCTCGATGATTTCCTGGCTGCTGGTTTGCACCATGCGTCCGACATAGCGCGCCTCGATCGGCAGTTCACGATGTCCGCGGTCAATCAGGACAAGCAATTGGACACGCGCCGGGCGTCCATGGTCGAAAAGCGCATCGAGCGCGGAACGAACCGTGCGCCCGGTATACAACACATCGTCCATTAGGACGACGTCCTTGCCTATAATCGAAAAATCGATTTGGTCGGCGTGTACCACCGGCCGCTCACCTACAGTCGAAAGATCGTCACGGTAAAGATTGATATCGAGAATTCCTACCGGAATTTCGAGTCCCTCCAGGCTCTTGATCTTCGCGGCAATGCGTTGCGCCAAGGGTACGCCACGCCGCTTGACACCGACAAACGCCAGCTGTCTGAGATCGCCGGTTTTTTCGAGAACTTCATGGGCCAGCCGCACGAGCGTGCGATCGATCTCGGAAGCGCTCATCAGCTGTTTCTTTTCGCGAACGGTTGACATGAAGGCTTCAGTAATATGCTGTCACGCAGGTTAGCATGCAGCCTCGCGACGCCGGCTCAGGATTTCAGCCGCCCGCGAATGCGTTTAGCGAGCTTTTCGATTTCTTCCGTTTTTTTCACAGAGTCGAGCGATACAACGTAGGATCCCGCGCCCTTCAATGCATTGTGCAGATCCTGCGCATCGGAAAGTAACTGCTCGGCATCTTTGAGCGCCTGCTCGTGCTGCTCTTTGGCAATCGCATTCTTCTGTGACTTACCGTCTGGCATGCGCGGTTCTTCGTTGGCGTCCGGAAATTTCGGCTTCCTGTTCTCAGGAAGCTGGTCATCCTGTCTGCTGCCTGCAAAGGCCAGAATGGAACTGAATAGAGCCGCGATCAAACCCCGTCTTGAACTCATCTGGTTGATATCATAAGCCACTTATGACGATGCTGAAGGGGCTCATTCGATGGAAGTTGGTGTAGGACTCATCGGACTGGGCAACGTGGGACTGGGCGCACTCGATATCCTGACGGAAAACGCAAAATCAATTCAAGAAAAACTGGGATTTCCGCTGCGGGTACGCGCTGTTTGCAGCCGTCACATTCAGAGCAAGAAGCTTCCCATATTTGATAGCAACGTGCTACAAAGCTCCGACTGGAAAGAAGTTGTAGCTCATCCGGAAATCGACATCGTGGTGGAAGTGGTGGGGGGAACCGGAACCGCCGGTCAAATCATTGAAGGAGCGCTTCGCCATCGCAAGTCCGTGGTGACGGCGAATAAAGAACTGATGGCATTGCGCGGCGCGGATTTATGGAGTCTGGCCTATCAACATGGGGTGAATCTTGCTATGGAAGCAAGCGTGGCAGGCGGCATTCCGATCCACACCGTTTTGCGCGAGGGCATCGCGGGCGATCGCGTTGTCGAACTTTACGGCATCCTGAATGGCACCAGCAACTTTATTCTGACCGAAATCGAGCGCAGTCAAGCCAATTTTCAATCCGTACTCGCCGAAGCGCAACAGCTGGGCTACGCGGAGGCCGATCCCTCGGCCGATATTGACGGGCTCGATGCGGCTTCGAAGCTGACGATACTCGCGGCGCTGGCTTTTGGTGAAAAATTAACACCGGCCGATATTTACACCGAAGGCATCCGGCGCATCATGCCGGTCGACTTTGAATACGCCCAGCAGTTGAAACATACAATTCGCTTGTTGTGCCTAGCACGTCAGAGTGAACGTGGTCTATTGCTTTCGGTGCGTCCCAGTCTGATTCCGCAGTCCGCCATTCTGGCGCAAGTGCAAGGTGCCTACAACGCCATCTGGATTCGCGGCTGCTTTGGCGAGGACACTTTCTATTATGGCCGCGGCGCGGGTTCGAGACCGACTGGCGTGGCGGTAGTAAGCGACCTCATGCGAGTGGCGCGCGAGATTCGATTTGGGAGCCCCGATCGCGTGAGTCCGTTTGCTCACGAGAGGTTGGGCCAATACAAACCGATTGCAGTAGCTACCCAGGAGTCTCCCTACTATCTGCGATTCCGCGTCGAAGACAAAGCCGGGATCATTGCCGCGCTGGCGACCATCCTGGCCAAACATCACATTGGAATTGACGCGGTGCTGCAACTGCCGCGCGAAGATTGGCGCGACCTGCCGTTTGTCATCACCACCGAGAGCGCACGCGAACAATCCATTCGCGACGCGCTGGTCGATATCCGCGCGGCCGATTTTCTGGTGGAGCCGCCCTTCGCCATGCCTATGGAACGCGGCTTCTAAGAGTCGAGGCGAATACCCGCTCACATGTTACGATTTTGAAGTACCCGCGACCGCCAGGAGAGGTGGCTGAGTGGTCGAAAGCAGCGGTTTGCTAAACCGTCGTAGTGTCAAAAACGCTACCGGGGGTTCGAATCCCCCCCTCTCCGCCAGATCTATTTTCGTTACATCTAATGCCTCGAGCGATCTGGTATTGAAGCAGCAGATTCCAACCTTTACTACTGAACGTTTACGGCTCCGTAGTCTCCGGCCGGGCGACGAGGAGTTCCTGGCGCGTCTTAGCACTGACCCTCTTGTGATGCAGTATATTCATGCGGGCGCCTTGACACCTGATCGCGCGCGTCGTGAGGCAGATATCGAGGTAGAACTCGCCGGATATCGACGGCATTTCGGCCGCTGGCTCATGGAGATGCCGGCGAGTGCTGTCCGGATCGGATGGATTCAGCTTGTGAAATTTCGCGGGCCCAAGTTTGACGAGAGCCGGAGCGATGATCTGCAGATTGACTATGAGCTGGATCCAGCATTTTGGGGCCACGGATATATGACAGAAGCAGCTCGAGCCGTGCTCGCTTACGCGTTTGGCAGGATGGAACTGGATCGGGTCCTCATCTACACGCGCCTGGAGAATGAGCGGTCGGTGCGGCTGATCGAACGCTTGGGATTCGGGCAGGTAAGCACCTGCCTGGATGAGTTTGGAAACACCTGCCCGCTGTACGTACTAAATGCAGAACAGGTTACCGGAGCTGCGATGCACCACTAAGGTCCTTTGAGGCTTCACTTTCAACCGAATTCCCGGTTTGATGCGTTCAATGCAGCGAAGACTGAAGTCTTGAGCGACGGAAGATCATCAACAACCGTTTGCCAGACAAGGCTCAGATCAACCCTGTCATATTCGTGCCGAAGCCAATTTCCCATGCCGCGAATATTACGCCAAGGCTGTTCCGGGCAAAGGGCTGTCGCTTCCTGCCGCAGCCTGACTGCGGCTTCCGCAATTATCAGGAGCTTTCGTCGACCGCCGCTACAGCCATTACATTTGCGCGGAACGCTTCGAGGTCCATTCCAGCTGTGAATTCCTCGATCGTGGCAATGGCATCCAGGATGTCCTGGAGCTGTGATTGTGGATCGCTTATTCTAAAAGACAAGAACAGCCTCGCGCGTTGCGCGTTGCAGCACGTCCGGCTTCAGCATCTCCCGTTGCAAAAGATCGGCTTTCACGCCGAGGATGTCCGTTATTTTGTTCTCAATGCCGATTGCTCCCAGTAAAGAGAGTCTCTTTGCTCTGTCGAAGTCGGCCATTAGGTCGACGTCGGATTCATCATCCGAGTCGCCACGGGCCAATGAGCCGAAAAGAGAAAGGCTCTTTATACCGGCAGCTCGCAGCTCCAGCTCATGCTCGCGCAACTTTGAAATAACGTGGTCCCTCTGCATGGCACGCCTCCTCTCTATTTTCTCGCATCTCCATGACTTTTGAGAACAGGCCTTTAAAACCTGTCGCGGCAATTTGATTCAAAAGTAGAACTTCGCTCCCAACTGGACCGTTCTGCCGATAGTGGCCCCTAAAGAGCGGCCGAAGTTCGCCGAGTAGTCGTTTCCGCTGGGTGAATTGAATTGGTTGTGGTTGAACAGATTGTAGGCCTCCAGTCGCAGTTCTATAAGGCGATTTTGTTCGCTCTTGCTCAAGAAGATTCTTTTCGAGAGGCTTAGATCGGTGTTGTTCAAACCGGGCCCACGAGAATTATCGCGTCCGACGTTACCCAGAGTGCCGATAGGCGAGAGCGCGTAGGAGTTGGGATTGTAGTAGTGACGTTAGCACCGGCGATGATAGCGCCAGAGGCGTCTGCGACGGTGCCGCGGATCTGGGCGGTCACTTCCTGGGGCGGGAAGCTGGAATGACAGACTGGCTGTGCACACGATGGCAAGCAGCAGTTGATGGAAGCGAATAGCTGATCTGGTAAACGATGCGGTGCGCATGACCCCTCCTCATGACCAGAGAGATCATGATTGGGGACAGTAACACCGCTGATACTGCGAAGCAACTAATTATTGACGAGTTTCAGTACAAGGAAATTGGTAGGGCTCAATGAGCGGTAACACTGAAGATGGCACCGAATTTTGAGAGACGCCCCACCGGCTGGCCTCTTTGATATCCTCAGAAATTAGGATAAGTTGAGGTTTTTCGATGTCCGGACATAGCAAATGGGCCACTATCAAGCACAAGAAAGCGGCCCTGGATAGTAAGCGGGGGAAGGTCTTCACCCGGCTGATCAAGGAAATTCAAATTGCAGCGCGCGCGGGCGGAGATCCGGATGGAAATCCGCGTTTGCGGACCGCTGTGCTGGCGGCCAAAGCGGAGTCGATGCCGGCCGATAATATCAAGCGCGCGATCATGCGTGGTACCGGCGAACTCGAAGGCGGCCAGATCGACGAAATTCTGTTTGAAGGATACGGCCCGGGCGGCGCAGCGGTGCTGGTGAATACGGCGACCGACAATCGCAACCGCACGGTAAGCGAGATACGCCACATGTTCTCTAAAAACGGCGGGAACTTAGGCGAAGTCGGCAGCGTGGCCTGGATGTTTGAAAGAAAGAGCCAGATAATCGTCGATGCCGAGAACACATCGGAAGATCAACTGATGAGCGTGGTGCTCGATGCGGGCGCCGATGATATACGCGATCAGGATGGAGCATGGGAGATTCTTTCAGCGCCCGAGGCGCATGACGCGGTTTTGCAGGCGCTTGAGAAGGCCAAGATTTCGAACGAATCGGCTGAGATCGCGATGGTGCCAAAGAACACGGTGAAGCTGGATGGTAAGAATGCCAACGCCATGCTGCGGCTTTACGATCTGCTCGAGGAGCACGATGACGTGCAGAACGTGTACGGAAATTACGAAGTAGACGAAGCAGAAGTCGAAGCTCTCGCCTAGCTTAATTGCGAGCTTGGGCGTGACAGACACATGCGAATAGCCGGCATCGATTGCGGTACTGAAATTACCGGTTTCGGGATCATCGATACCGACGGGCGGTCTCATCGGTTCGTGACGGCCGGAGTCATTCGCACCAAGGCGTTCGATCCGCTGGAGCGGCGCTTAAAGTGGATCGCCGAGCAATTACGAACAACCATTCAGGACTTTTCACCGGAGATCGTAGCGGTGGAAGAAGTGTTCTATGCGGTGAATGCGAAATCGGCGCTCAAGCTGGCGCACGTGCGGGGTGCGGCTATGCTGGTGGCGGCCGAAGCGAACCTGAGCGTTTGTGAGTACTCGCCGCTCGATATCAAAATCAGCGTGGTCGGGTATGGCCGGGCAGAGAAGCAGCAGGTGCAGATGATGGTGCTGTCGCTACTCGGGATTAACCAGCAATTTGCCTCGTTCGATGCGACGGACGCGCTGGCGGTCGCCATTTGCCACGGCAATCGAATGAACTATCCGGTAGCGGCGGGAGGACGCCGTTGAAGCAGCTGATCCTGCTCGCTTTTCTGGCCGCCGGGCAGATGGCGGCTGGTCCAACACTCATCTACACGCGCAGTTTTCCGGGGAGCACACCCGACTACTTCCGTATCTCGATTGATCAATCGGGCGCGCTGCAATACAGCGAAACACTGAATGACAGTCAGCCGCTGCATGCACAGATGGCGAACTCGGAAACTGCACGGCTGTTTGATATGGCCAAGGAATTAGGCTACTTCAAAGCACCGCTGGAATCGGGATTGAAAGTCGCGAACACAGGTAAGAAGACGTTCAGATTCCGGGATGAAGCGGGGGCGGTTTCGGAAGCGACATTCAACTATTCGACGAACGTGACCGCGCAACATCTGCTGGATAAATTTGAGCAGATCGCCACTTCAGAGCGGGCTTACATCGATCTCGACCGCACCGTTCACTTCGACAAACTGGGCGTGAATGATTCTCTTTCGCAGATTGAATCGTTATGGTTGCGCAAGCAGTTGACTGCGCCGGAGCAATTCATTCCTTTACTGACGCGGGTGGCAAATCACGAATCGTTCATGCATCTGGCGCGCGAGAGGGCCGCGCACTTGAAAGATGAAATTGCCAAGCCGGCGGTGGCTGACGTGTCGGCGAATCCCGGCAAAGCGCAATGATCCCGAGTGAACCGCTGGTTGACCGCGTGATCTGGATTGTGCTCGATAGCGTGGGGATCGGCGCGATGCCCGATGCGGCGGCGTTCGGCGATCTGGGCAGCGACACGCTGGGTAACATCGCGAAAAAATACCGTCTCCATCTTCCGAACTTGAGCCGGCTTGGTTTGGCGAATATCAAGTCGCTGGCAGGTTTGCAGGCAGCCGAGCATCCGGCAGGCGGATACGGTAGATGCAGGCTGGCGTCGCCTGGGAAAGACACTACGACCGGGCATTGGGAGATGGCCGGCATCATATTGGACCGTCCGTTTCCGCTGTTTCCGCGTGGCTTCCCGCCACAATTGATGGCTGAGTTCGAAGGCAGGATCGGGCGTAAGACGATTGGCAACAAGGCGGCTTCGGGTACAAGGATTATCGAAGAGCTTGGGGAAGAACACAGGCAAACGGGCGCGCCGATTGTTTACACCTCAGCGGACAGCGTGTTTCAGATTGCGGCGCATGAAGAGGTGATTGCCGTTGACGAGCTGTACCGGATTTGTGAAGTGGCGCGAGCGTTGCTGCAAGGTCCGAATGAAGTCGGGCGGGTGATTGCGCGACCGTTTGCAGGAGAGCCCGGCAGCTTTAGACGCACCGCTCAACGGCACGATTACGCAGTGCCGCCGCCCTCGGGGATGCTACTCGACAAGCTGGCGGAAAAGGGCGTGCCCGTTTATGGCATTGGCAAAATATCAGATGTGTTTCTGGGCAGAGGTGTGACGCGGTCTTGCGCGACCAGGAACAATGAAGACGGGATCCAGAAAACGGATCAGGCTATGCGCGAACAGCTGGATGGATTGATCTTTGTGAACCTGGTCGATTTCGATCAGCAGTTTGGACATCGGAACGATCCGCAAGGATATGCGGCGGCGCTCGAAGCGGTGGATCGCTGGCTGCCCGAACTGGCGTTGCAGGAGAGCGACATGCTGCTGCTCACTGCTGACCATGGCTGTGATCCGACCACACCGTCGACAGATCATTCGCGGGAATACACGCCGCTGCTGGTTTTCGGGGAGCGTATTGCAGCAGGAGTAAATCTGGGAACGCGCGGGACACTCGCGGATATCGGTCAGACAGTGGCGCAGAATTTCGGCACCCGGATAGCGGCTGGCGCGAGTTTTCTCGACGACATCAGAAGACGACATCACGAAACGAGATTCGAAAGGATAGACAGGCGAGCAGGCCTATGAGACGGCGCATTACGGCGGGGAACTGGAAGATGTACAAGAGTCCGGCGGAGACAGGTCAGTTCCTGACGAAGTTCAAGCAGTTAGCGGGGAGCGTAGGGCAATGCGAAGTAGTCATCTTTCCGACCGCATTGAGCATGGCCGCCGCGGTAGACGGGGTTGGAAGCACGGGGATTCAGGTGGGGGCGCAGAACGTGTATTGGGCTGCGGAAGGAGCGTTTACCGGAGAAGTTTCGGCGGAAATGATGCGGGCGGCGGGCGCCACCTGGACGTTGGTGGGGCATAGCGAGCGCCGTCACCAGGTTTGCC
This sequence comes from Bryobacteraceae bacterium, assembly GCA_965277435.1. Taxonomy (GTDB): domain Bacteria; phylum Acidobacteriota; class Terriglobia; order Bryobacterales; family Bryobacteraceae; genus Bog-105. The sequence continues at coordinate 3,403,597 of OZ255821.1, forward strand.
ACGAAACGGACGCCGAGGTGTTGAAGAAGGCGCAGGCGGCGCTGGCGGCAGGGCTTACGCCGATCATTTGCGTAGGAGAAAAGCTGGAAGAACACAAGGCCGGTAAAGCGCATGAAGTGCTGGTGCGGCAGTTTGCCGGGGGCGTGGCGGGATTGACCGAAGAGCAGTTTGCCAGAATCGTGATTGCTTACGAACCGGTGTGGGCGATTGGCACGGGGCAGACAGCGACACCCGAAATCGCTTCCGAGGCGCACAAGCTGATTCGCTCGGAAGCCGCCTGCCGCTTTGGCGAGGAGGCGGCGCAACAGGTGCGGATCCTCTACGGCGGGAGCGTGAAGCCAGACAACATCGAAGGGCTGATGCGTGAGGTGGAGATCGATGGCACGCTGGTAGGCGGCGCAAGCCTTGACCCGGAATCGTTTCTCAAAATTGCGAAGGCGGCTTGAGCAATTTTCGGGATTGCGCGCTAATTTTGAGGGAATGTTCAGAAATCGACGTTAATCTTATAAGCAGGTGAAGACATTCCCGGGTGTTCGATCGCGCGGTCTTTTTGTCACGGCGCTCGTCTTTCACCTTTGTCTGTGGGGTCAGGGAGCGCATCCTTCTCCGGTAGGTAGTCCAGTAGTAGCAACTGCAAGCATCGCGGGAACGGTGCGAGATATTCACGGATCTGTCATGCCAAGTGTTCTGGTGACGCTTGCCGGGCCGAGTAATGCAATGGACCGGGAGGTGACAGCGGACAAAGAGGGTGGGTTCGCATTTTCCGAATTGGTTCCGGGAACGTACCATGTGAAGATCGGCGAGGTCGGCGCCGCGGCATCGGCTGCAGTTGAGGTAGTGCTCGTTGCCGGCGAAAAGCGCGAACTGCCCGTCATCGCGATGGGAACCGCCACGACGACGACAACAGTGAATGTGACGGCGACCTTGAACGAAGTAGCCGCTGCCCAGGTAAAGCAGTTGGAGGCGCAGCGCGTATTTGGCTTTGTGCCGAACTATTACAGCAGTTACATCTGGGATGCAGCGCCGATGACACCGAAGCTGAAGTTCAAGCTGGCGCTGCGATCAACGGTGGACCCGGTCGCCTTTCTGGTAGCGGCGGGAGTGGCCGGTGCAGAACAAGCGCACAAAACTTTTCCCGGCTATGGACAGGGTGCGGAGGGCTACGCCAAGCGCTATGGATCAGCGTATGCGGACGCGGTGGTTGCCCGCATGATGAGCAGCGCGATTTTGCCGGCGGTTCTGCACCAGGACCCGCGTTATTTCTATCGAGGTTCCGGCACCGTACGCTCACGTGTCATTTATGCCGTGATGGCAACATTTATCTGCCGCGGAGACAACGGCCAAATGCAGCCGAACTATTCGCAGGTGCTCGGTGGCTTCGCTGCCGCAGGCATTTCGAACGTCTACAGAGCTTCGGGCGACCGAAAGGCGAGTTTGACGTTTCGCAACGGGCTGATCATCACGGGGAGCGCCGCCATAACAAATGTGTTGCGGGAACTTTTTTCGCGGAAGTTGACGGCGAATGTGCCGGCTTCTGCGAATGGGAAACCGTAGCTTTGGTTTTACTTCTCCCAGTCTTTTTGAAGATCGAAGGGATTGTCGTGGACGCGTTCGCGGATGCCGGCGTGGAGTGTTTTGGCGAGGGAGATGCTGGCTCCGCCGAAGCGGTTGCGGATGTGATCGACGGAGCGGAAGGCGCTCCTGAGGCGAGCGGTGCCGGCCTCTTCAAGAAGATTCATCTGGCCTTCGACGGACTGCAAGCCACCGGCATGTACGCCGAGCAAACGCACAGCTGTTTTCTTGTCCCAGGTCTCGCGGAAAAGACGGATGACTGCCCCGGCTACTTCGCGGTCGAGTTGCGTGGCGTGGTCGAGAGAGCAGGCGCGGGTAAGCGTGGAGAAGTCCTGGTAGCGCAGCTTCAACTGAATGGTGCGTGAGTAGAGGCGGTGTTCGCGAAGCCGTTTGGCCACCATCTCGGAGAGTTTCAGGAGGGCGGTTTCGAGGCGCTCGGGATCGGAAACATCCTCGCTGAAAGTATTTTCGTGACTGATAGATTTGGGATCTTCTTCCACCCCGATTTCGGAATCGAACCAGCCGCCGGCATCGGTTCCCCGAGCTTTTCCGGCCAGGGCGAGTCCCCATTTGCCGAAGTGGGAAGCGAGAAAAGGTTCGTCAAGCGAGGCGAGATCGCCCACCAGGCGGATACCGAGCCGGTGGAGAGCGGCTTCGGTTTTCTTGCCAACGCCGGGAATTTTGCGGACCTCGAGCGGGGCAAGAAAGCGGGCTTCCTGGCCGGGCAGAATATGCAGCACGCCGTTGGGCTTGGCCTGATCGGAGGAGACCTTCGACACCAGACGGGACGACGACAGGCCGAGCGAGCAGCGAAGATTCACTTCGCGCCAGATAGCTTCATGCAGGGAGTGCGCGGTTTGCAGCGGCGGTCCGTGCAACCGGCTGGTGCCCGAGAAATCGATGTAGGCTTCATCGATCGAAGCCATCTCGACCAGAGGCGAAAAATGGTTGAGAATGGCGAAGACTTTTTTCGAGTAATCGCGGTAGCGTTCGGGGTGGCCTTCGACGAAGATGGCGTGGGGGCACAACTGCCCGGCGGTGCGGAGCGGCATGGCGGAATGAACGCCGAATCTACGGGCGGCGTAGGAAGCGGCAGCGACCACGCCACGCTGGTGCGCGCGACCTCCAACGACGACGGCTTTGCCTTTGAGAGATGGATCGAAAAGCTCTTCCACCGAGACGAAGAATGCGTCCATGTCGACGTGACAAATCAGGCGTTCGATAGCGGTGACCTACTCCTTCAGGGTCGCATGGATCAGCCGTGGGAAGCCGGCCAGATCGGCTTCAACCTGGATATCGGTCCAGGCGTGTGCCAACATTTCACGGACGCCTTCGAGTGATTGATAGCCGAGTTCCATCAGCAGTGTGCCGCCGGGGCGGATGGCGATCGCGGCGGCGGCGATCAGGCGCTCATAAATTTCAAGGCCAGAGTCTCCGGCGAAGAGGGCTACGTGCGGCTCCCAGTCGCGGACTTCGCTTTGCATGTTGGCGGCGTCAGCGCCGGGGACGTAGGGCGGGTTCGAGACGAGCAGGTCGATGTTGGCGGGCGCAACGGCTTCGAGAAGATCCGTAGCGAAGAATATAACCGGTGCCTGGTGGATGGTGCTGTTGCGCCGGGCGACCTGCAGGGCATCAGTCGAGATATCCGACGCGAGTACCCTCCGATTGCTCTCGAGCGCGACGGTTATGGCTATTGCGCCAGAGCCGGTACCGACATCGAGGACCACGCTGTTCGGGTTTCGCTGCAAGAAGGTGAGTGCGGCTTCGACCAGGTGCTCGGTCTCAGGGCGGGGAATCAGGACATGAGGGTCCACATAGAAGCTGCGTCCGTAGAACTCCTGCTTATGCGTTATGTATTGGGTGGGTTTGCCGTTGAGGCGCTCGTTAAGATAGCGGCCGTAATGAATCCAGTGAAGCTCAGTGAGCCGGTCGGTCGAGTGTGCGTAAAGATAGGCGCGATCGCTATGCAGAGCGTGTGCGAGAAGAACTTCGGCGGTGAGACGGGGGACCGAGATCGAGGATTTTTCTAAGAGGGCAGCGCCTTGCAGAAGGGCTTGCTGGATAGTCAGAAAGTTTGCGGCAACGCTAGGCGGCGGCACCTTCGTCTCTCAGGCGGGCGGATTGAAAGTAGTTGGTAACGGCATCGATGACAGGCTGCAGGCGGCCTTCGATCACCAGATCGAGTTGATGGAGAGTGAGGCCAATGCGGTGATCGGTGAGACGATTCTGTGGAAAGTTGTAAGTGCGAATCTTTTCGCTGCGGTCCCCAGTGCCTACCATGCTCTTGCGCTCGGCGCCGATTTGCGCCTGCTGCTTTTCGAGCTCCAGCTGGTAAAGCCGAGAGCGTAAGACCTGCATGGCTTTCGAACGGTTCTTGATCTGCGACTTTTCGTCCTGGCAGGAGACCACGGTGTTGGTCGGCAGGTGGGTAATGCGAACTGCCGAGTAAGTCGTGTTGACCGACTGTCCGCCCGGGCCGGAGGAGCAGAAAGTATCGATGCGCAAATCTTTGGCATCGATCTGAATATCGACTTCGTCTGCTTCGGGCATGACAACGACCGTGATGGTGGAAGTGTGGACGCGGCCCTGGGTTTCGGTGGAGGGAACGCGCTGCACACGATGCACGCCGCTTTCGTATTTGAGACGGCTATACACCCGTTTGCCGCTGAACATGGCGATGACTTCGCTGAGGCCGCCAACCGACGATTCGCTAAGAGAAGTAACTTCGACCTTCCAGCCCTGCTCCTCGGCATAGCGAGTGTACATGCGAAAAACTTCGCCGGCAAAGAGCGAGGCTTCATCTCCGCCGGCCCCTTTGCGGATCTCGAGAATGATGTTCTTCTCGTCGTTGGGATCCTTGGGAAGCAGGAGCACTCGCAGATCGTTCTCTAGCTCTTCCACCTGCGGCTCCAGCCGGGTGACTTCAAGTTCAGCCATCTGGCGCAGTTCGGGATCCGACTCTTCGAGCATGAGCCGCGACTCGGTGAGCTCCTGATTGGCTTTTTTCCACTCACGAAATTTGGCCACTAGTTCGAGCAGTTCGCTCTGTGCCTTAGCCACTTTGCGGTACTCGACCGGATCGTTGATCACCATCGGATCGGCCATTTTCGCGGTGAGCTCGATGGATCGAGCTTCTGCTTCTTTCAGTCGTTCAATATATTGCATGTCAGCACTCGATCCCGTCGGAATTTCTGCTCCGGCAAGATGCGTTGGCCAAGGGCCGCAACTGAAGCGCCCGGGCGCGGCGACCGTGCGGCACTGGCGAAACACCGGAGATACCTTCATTGTCGCGGGTTTGGGGTGCTAAATACAAGCGTCAGTCTTGTCTCATGCCAGATGAGCCTGTAAGAAAGGTTTGATTCTCACACGAGATGAGCCTGGAGGGATTAAGGTTGGAGCCAGCGAGCTGGGTATCACGACAATGGGCTGGTGGAAGCCAAGAACGGGGCGGTCGTTTGCAAACACATGGATTACAGCCACATTGCTGCACCGCATGCGGAACGCATCCCGCAGTTCTAGCAAGAGCATTTCAGTCCGTATCTGAACTTTCATTGCATCAGGCCAAGCAGAGCTTGTTTGGAGAGACGCCTGCGCCACTTGCGTGTCTCGGCTACAAACCCATCTTGAGGATATCCGTCAAAACGCTTCGGAGGATCTCGATGAAATTGCTGTTTACCGCCGCGCTCGCCTGCGCCGCTTGTACTTGTTCCGCGTTTGCCGCCGGCAATCCCTGGAACGGAAGCTGGCTGCTCGATGCTCACCGGAGCACACCGGGCATTAAAGACCAGGCGGCGGATGGCTACCGCTTTTTTCTCCAGCCCGACGGGCAAATTCGCTGGGAGATTCCATCGTTGGGTGAGGTAGTAACGGGCAAAACCGATGGGCAGCCCATGGCCATCCACCGATCAAAACCAACTCCCGGCCTCACGCTCAGCATCGTGGCCGACGGTCCGCGGGTGCTGTGTTACAAGGTGGCGCGGAACGGCAAGCCGGAAGGCGAAGGCAGAATGACGCTGGTTGAAAATGGCAAAGCGTGGGTGGATATCTCCTGGCCAGCCGGCAAGCCCGAGTACGCCGGTGAACTGGTGTACGTCAAGCAATAGCTCGCGCTTTAGTGCTCCATCCGCAGCGTCTCTGCCGGGTCGATATGTGTAGCATCGAGAACCGGACCAATTGTCGCCGCCATCGCGACCAGTCCAACAAACACACCCGCAGCCGCGAACGACAACGAATCCGCCGGAGTGAGCCCATACAACAAAGATCGAAGCGCCGGGCCTATCATCAATGCCCCCGCCAAGCCGACCAAAATTCCGCCAAACGTCATCAAGAATGTCTGGCGCGTCACCAGCGCCGCCACTTGAACCGGGCGCGCTCCCAACGCCATTCGAATGCCAATTTCAGGCCTTCGTTGCACGACCGCATAAGCCAGCAATCCATACAGGCCAACTCCGGCCAGCACCGCCGCCACCATTCCGAACAGAGAAGCCAGCGTCGCCACAGTGCGCTCCGGAGCCGTGGTCTCTTCTATCTCCCGCTGCAGCGTGCCGACTTCCAGAAACGGCAAATCCGGCGCAACTTGTGCTGCTGCTCGCCGCACCGGCTCCAATACCGCCTCCGGCCGCCCACGCGTACGCACGTTCAACACGAACGAATCGAAATCCATCTGGAGCAGGTAGTACATCGGGCGAATCGGTTCGCGCAACGACCTGTATTTGGCGTCGCTCACCACCCCGATGATTTGAAAAGACGGTCCAGCCACACTCCCCTCTACTGCCGTCCCAAACCGCTTGCCTACCGCATCCACACCCGGAAAAAAACGTCGTTCAAACGCTTCGTTCACAATCGCTCTCGTCAGTGTCGCTTGTTTCGGCTGGGGAACATCGCTGGCCGCGAAATCGCGCCCGGCTAAAACCCGCATCCCCATCGTCTTGAAATATTCGGGCGACACATCGTTGTTGTTTGTATTCATGAAATCGGCCCACCCGATTTTTTCGCCGGCGCGTGCCACGCTCCCGCTCCTTCCATGTGAACGCATAACGCCAAACGAAGACGTGGCGACCGACTCTACGCCCGGAATCGCTCTCACCCGCTCCATCAGCCCGCGCAAGAAGCCCGGCGCTGCTTTATATCCCTCCAGATCGCAAGTAAACGTTGCGACGGCCTCTTTATCGAAGCCTGCAGGCGTATGCGCCAAACGTTCAAAACTGCGCGCCAGCAGCCCCGCGCCCACCAGCAGAAATGTGCATAGCGCAATCTGCGTACCAATTAAAATCCGCCGCCCGCCGAACCCGCTGCTCACCTTCGCCCTGCGCAGCACACTCTCGATCCTCAACTGCAGAATCGCCGGCGCGGCACTCGTCGCCATCAGCAGCGTCAGCGCGATTGAAGTCGCCAGCAAAAACAGCAACACCCGCCCGTGAATGCCCGCATTGATCGAGACCGGCACAATCGAAGTGTAAAGATCCCGCACCGGCGGTAGTAGCCGCAAAACAAGCGGCGTCATCGCGATCGCCACCAGCCACGCTGCGGCCGTCGCCATCGCCGACAACAGCAGACCTTCCATTGCCATTTGCCGCGCCAACCGCCAGGGACTCGCCCCAATAGCCAGCTTGACCGCCATCTCCTGACGCCGCGCCGCCGTTTGCGCCAGCAACAACCCCGCCACATTCAGGCCTACAATCAAAACCAGCACGGCCACCGCCGTCATTGCGAGCTTCAGCGCCTCTTCCAAACTGTCGCGCAATATCGACGTCCCACGCTCAAGCCGTTCCAACGCCATGCCTCGTTTCAAAAGCGCCGCCGCCTCTTCCGGTGATCCCTTCTCGTGACGCAGGTAGTAATCCTTCATGGTCGAATGCCAGATCGCCAGGCACTCTGCCTCCGCCCGCTCAGGAGTGCCATCAGGTTTCAACCGCCCCGTCAACTCGAACATGGCCGCTTCAATCCTCGAATCTGCCAACAGTGGAAACGCTCGTAAAGGAATGCGAATATCCGGAGCCGTGTCTGCCGAAAGCCCGTTGAACTCCCTCGGCATCACCCCCACAATCAACAGCCGGTGTCCGTTTACCGTGACGGTCTTCCCTCCGATCGCCTGCCGGTCACCCCCGAACCTCCTTCGCCAGAACCCGTAACTCAACACCGCCGGAGGCGTGCCCGAACTCTGCGCCGCGTCATCCGCCATCAGCACGCGCCCCACGAACGCCCTCACTCCCAGTGCCTGAAAAAATTCCGGTGTGACCGCATGCACCGTGATCTGCTCCGCTGGCGCCGGCTCAGTCATCCGGAACCGCATGTCCAGGCCCGTCTCGCCGAACACGAACTGCAGAGCCGCGCCATGCTCCCGGACCGCTTCGTAATAAGCAAAAGGAAAATAGCTTCTCGGCGGAAGCTTGGGAAGCTGCTGCACCATCCTGACCAACTGCGCGGGATCCCGCACCGGCAGCGGCCGCAACAACACTGCATCGAACAGGCCGAAAACCGCCGTACTCGCGCCCATGCCCAGCGCCAGCAGGCCCACCATCAGCGCCGTCGATCCGGGCCTCCGAGCCAACGTGCGCCACGCCAACCGCAAGTCATTCATGCAAACTATTCTATGGGCCCAAACCCGTTTGCTTCTATGGAATTGATTTGTGAGTTGACCCAGAAGACAATGACAGAATGAGGGCTCAGAAAGTCATCGACAAATCGGGTCGCGTCTTGATCCCCAACCTCTTGCGGGACGAGTTTCATCTGGAGCCCGGCGACACTCTCGAACTAGAAACCGCCGGTGAGCAGATCGTTCTCCGTCCGGTCCGCGGTACGGGACCGCTAAGCAAAGAGCACGGTATCTGGGTTTTCCGCACCGGGCAAGTGCTGCCCGCCTCCGCCACTGGTGAAATGCTGCGGCAGATCCGGCAAGAACGTGACCTAGTGAACCTCGGCAAACGAGTCGGCTGAGGACTCCCCGAACCTAGTCCACCGTCTTTTTTCGAATCGAAGCCGAATACTTCGCCGTTGCTCGGCCTTTCGCCGAAAGCCAGCGATACCCCGGAACGCCGAATAAACTGCCACGAGCGATCATTTCCCTGCGAATTTCCGGAAAAGGCGAAGCACCGAACTCCATGCCGCAGGCGACAGTTCGCAGGTTCCACGGTGGGTCCGTGCGCGACCGGTTTTCTTCCCAGATCCCGAGCCACGGGAAAGCGGCGCGCTGCCACTCATAGCCGAATTCAATAGCGGTAACAGGATCATACGCAAAGAAACCCACTCGCTCACCCCGCCTGTTAAGCAGGTGCGTCGTGAATTTCGCCGAACTTGCTTCAGCCGTGAACGTGCTGAGATCCGCGCTCTCCCCATTTGCCAGCGGCGCGGACGGCCAGCTAAAATCGGCTCCCGTGGCGAGGGTCGATTTGCCGAACGCTGTCTCGAACGTGCGCGATTTCTCGGCTTGTAGCGCAAATTGTGTTTTGCCGTGCTGTAAAAAGGGCGGCCCGAGTGTCACATGTTGCGTCCAGGCGATGGGGCGATCCAGAGCCAGCAGATTCTCTACCGTTTCCACGAACTGGATCGTCTCACTGCCGGGGCTCAGCGAAATCAACCGCTCGAAACGCAAACCGGCCAGCGGCAGATCCGCTTTCAGCTTTACTGCTCGGTCGCTAATATCGACTTGGTAAGGAACCACCGATGCCTCGCCATGCACCGTCAAGCCGGACGCCGCTTCTTCCTCCGACGGAGGCCCGAACATGTCGAGACACAGGTTATGCCCCATGATCCCGGCCAACAGCTTGCTTTCGGAATTGCCGCCGTACTCAGGGTGAACGTCTGCGCGATAACTGGAGGGCTCGATCGACGTCCAAGGCGGAATCCAAAGCGGATTTACCCCCGATTCTTTGTGCAGAATCTCAGCCACATGGCCGCCTTCGCGCAACACTGTTACCCGAACTAAATCGTTCTCGATTTGAGCTGCTTCACGCCCGTGAAATTTCACTTCGCGCAACTCGGAAACGTCATTTGGGGCGCGTTGCCCTTGTAGCCCAGTTCCTCGATCAGTCCCACGCGCGACGTGTAATAGCCGTCGGCCGTCATGCTTTTCACCAGGGCGAAGAATTGTACGCTTCGCCCCTGCGTTACTCCTGAGTTCGCATCCGCCGCTTCACAGAGCGGTTCGAGAATCGCCAGCTGCTGTGCCTCACTCAACGCGATAAACTTCTTGCCGGCCGCCCGATCGGCTTCTGTATCGAGCCAGCGCAGTCCGTCGGCGAAGAGCACCTGCTGATCGGTGTTGCGAGCCAGCACGAGATCGATATAAGCCGGCACGGCCGCGCCCACCGCTCCCGGGGAATCGGTCGCCGGGATGATCAGATCCGTAATGCAAGACAACGTGGCGAAATCGCCTTCGTTTAGGAAACGGGGCAGCGCCACAGCGGGCGGTGCCGATGGCGGATGGTGATGCTCGGTTTCCTGCCCGAAAAGTTCATCGCTGGCAAATGGATACGCGCACGTCGCGCCGATCGCCCCGAAAATCTTTAAAACCGAACGCCGGTCACTCGAATAGCTCGACATCAAACCTCCCTTATCAAATCTGCCTTTTCTGCAGGCGATCGGCAATGTGATCGGCTGTGCGTGTGGCTAACGCCATGATCGTCAGCGTCGGATTTTTTTCGGAAGAACTCGGGAATACACTCGCATCGACAACATACAAATTCGGCACGTCGTGCGAGCGGCAGAATTCATTCACCACCGATGTTTTCGGGTCCGTGCCGATGCGGCATCCACCCACCTCGTGATTCGTGGCAGGCTTCGGGCTAACCGACAGAATCTCGCCTTTGCTGGCCAGCAAAATCTCGCGGCACCACGCCTTCATGTCGTTGTGCAGCTTCTGGTCCGATTCGCCCAGCTTCCAGGTGCGCCGTGCGCGCGGCAAACCGTACTCGTCAGTAATTGCTGGATCGAGATCGATGTAGCTCTCCCGATTGGGAATCATCTCGTGATAGCCCGTGAAGGTAAGGTAAGCCGGATAGCGCTCTTTTATAGATTGCTTATATCCCGCGCCCATACCCTTCATGCTCTTGGCCCAGCCGACGCTACGGTGATTCTGATAATTGAACTGAATGCCGAAGCTGCGCGCGTAGTCCCGCTTCTTTTCATGCATGAAGGACGGCACGTAAGCATGATCGAGAAATCCTTCATCGTTAGTGGTCTGCTTTCCCACAAAGTCGGTCAGAAACACTTCGAATCCGGCCGTAATGTGCGGAATAAAATTCTTGCCCAGCTCGCCGCTCGAGTTGCCGAGACCCGTCGGGAAGCGGCTCGATTTCGACATCAGCAGCAGAGCCACGCTTTGCGCGCAGGCGCAGGCGACGACCACGACACGTCCGCGAGCCACTCCTTCAGCGCGCGTTTCGCGATCGAAGTATCGGACCTCTTTGACTTTCGCTTCGTCCGAAACCGGCAGGTCGTAAACGATGCTGTTCGAGCGTAACGTTAGCTTGCCGGTCGAAAGCGCCGGGATCATGTGTACGTCGTACGAATTGTATTTGGCGGCTACATCACAGCCCGACATGCAGTTGCCGCAGTAGTGACACGCTGGACGTGTCGCCCGCGGCTTCGTCAGAGTCGCCTTACGAACGTGAATCACCGGAACGCCGAGCTTAGCCGCGCCGGCCTGGATCGCGAGATCGGTACACTTCATCGCCGGAGGTGGCATGAAGATCCCGTCCGGCAAATCTTCCAGATGGTCGTAGTTCCCGCACACGCCTACCTGCTCTTCGATGCGGTCGTAATACGGTTTCATGTCGGCGTAACTGAACGGCCAGTTCTCTCCGCCCCCATCATGATCGCGCCCTTTAAAATCGCGCTGGCTGAAACGCAGCGCTACTGCATTCCACAGCTGCGTCTTGCCGCCCAGACCGCGGCTGCGCTCCCCATCCATGCCCGGCTTGCCCGGCTTCATCGTCGGAATATGGCGGAACGGAAACTCATACGGCAGGGCATGTGTGTTGAAATCCGTGCGGGTATTTAGTTTAGGGCCGCCTTCTAGAACCAGCACGTCCGCTCCCAATTCCGCTAGCCGCGAAGATAACGTTCCGCCGCCTGCCCCGGAACCGACCACCACCACGTCGTAAATCTTGTCCGCCATTTGTTACTTCGTTTTATTTTCGAAAAGAAACAACCCGCTCTTGCCTGCTACGACAAAATCGAGGTCGCCGTCCCCGTCAATATCCACCGCCGGAATTTGTAAACCTCCGCCGGTACGTCCGCCGTAATCGACCACGTGCTTCACCCACTCGATCTCTTTCCCGGGAACCATCAGCCTCTCATACCAGTACACTCCAAGCGGTTCGCGCGCGCCGGGATCTTTCCCGTTATGCGCCATAAACCGTTTGCCGGTCAGCAGACCGATGTTTTTCCCATCGTGAAAATTCACCACCGTCACCGCATGGGGTTGCGACCAGCTATCGTCGATCAGGTGCTTCTCCCACGAGCCGCCGCCTTTATTCTCCAGCCAGAAAATTCCATAATTGTGCGCCATGGACGTGATCACATCCGGCTTGCCGTCGTTATTCACATCCGCCACGTACATGAATCCCACATCGCCCAGCTTCCACTCTTCATGCAGTTTCCAATCCGGGCTTTTCGGATTTGACGGAGCTTCGAGCCAGCCATTCGGCGTCAAAATGTCGTTCCGACCGTCGCCGTTTACATCACCCGCCCCGATCCCGTGACCGAGACTGTGTGGACTGGCGATGTGCCCCTCCATCCCGCCGCGCCCATCCTTGCTGAACCAGGTGAGCGGGGCCTTCGCATCGCCGAACTCGGGTAAGACCTCGTTGGCTTTTCCATCGTTGTCAAGATCGACCAACTCCGCAAATTCGACTGGCGCAATCGTACTCATCGGATGCTCCTGCCAAGCACCCCCGTGATTGCCCGGATTCTGCCACCAAGCGATTTTCTTGCTGAACCAACCCACAGTAACGAGATCGACATGCCCGTCGCTATTGACATCAAGCGGTACCGTGCTCAGGTCATCGATGTAGTTATTCGTATAGTCGATATCGCGAAAATGGTGCTTCTTCCAGCTGGGCCCTTCGTACCAGTTTTCGCCCGACACAATGTCGAGCTTGCCATCTCCATTGATGTCGCAGACTGCGGCCGACTCGCTCGATCCTAGATCGATGGTGTGTTTCTGGAAAGGCACATCCGCCGGCCGTACCGTCTCATAAGCCATTGCCAGAAGACAGAAGCCGGTCAGTCCTAGCAAAAATTTCTTTGACACCAGGTATAACCTATCACCGCCGAACTCCGTCATCTTATTGTGTGTGGGATCGTAAACATGGCCACCGATCAAAAATAGATGACTTATCTTCTTTGCTGCTTCTTCTTCCTGTGGGCTGATACCGGGACCCTGACCCTGACCCATACCCCCTTGGAGAAAGGCTTCAATGACATGTACAACCTAGAGTTCGCAAAGGCGCACCAGGCCTTCGAAAACTGGGAGAAACAACATCCCGATGACCCGGAAGCTCCGGTCTTCGATGCCGCTGCCTATCTCTTTTCGGAATTCGACAGATTGCGCATCCTGCAATCGCAATTCTTTGTAAACGACCAGGGTTATTCGTCCCTCAAACGGCAGATGCCGAGTCCAGAGATCAAGCGGCAGTTTGAGGCGGCGCTCGGGCAAGGCGAAACGCTGGCAACGGCACGCCTGAAAGAATCGCCGAACGATCAAACGGCACTGTTTGCCAATGTGCTGCGCCTGGGATTGCACTCGAACTATCTGGCGCTCATCCAGAAGAATAATTTCGCGGCCCTGACGGAAGTCAAACAGTCGACATTTCTGGCCGAACAGCTGGTCAAGCTATACCCAGACAACTTCGACGCTTATATTGCGATCGGTATCGAGAATTATCTGCTGAGTCTCAAACCCGCTCCCGTTCGCTGGTTCTTACATGCCACCGGAGCACAGACCGACAGACAGTTTGGTATAGAAAAGTTGCGGCTGACAGCCACTCAGGGGCATTACCTGCGGCCGTACGCGAACTTGCTGTTGGCAGTGGCCGCCCTGCGCGACAAGAACAGCCAGGAGGCGCGCAACCATTTGTCCGACTTGGCCACGCGCTTCCCGCACAACCCCCTCTATCGCGAAGAGCTCGCCAAGATTCAGTGATTACAAAACGTCGCGGATGCAAGCTTTGAAATGGCCCGGCGTCACCTCGCGCAACTCGGGAATCACTTTCGCGCATTCCGGGATAGCGTAAGGGCAGCGTGTTCGAAAGACGCAGCCGGATGGTGGGTTTAAGGGCGAGGGGATTTCGCCTTGCAAGATGATTTTCTGGCGCTTGGCTTTCGGATCGGGCACCGGCGCAGCCGATAGCAGAGCTTGCGTGTATGGATGTTTCGGCGTGCGGCTGAGCGCGCGAGCCGGCGCAAGTTCCATGATGCGCCCCAGGTATAGAACAGCCACGCGGTGGCAGAGTCGTTCCACCACCGCCAGATCATGCGAGACGAATAGCATGGAGAGTAGAAACTCCTGCTGTAGCTCCTGAATCAGTTCAACCACTTGCGCCTGAACAGATACGTCGAGCGCTGAAACGGGCTCATCCGCTACCACAAACTTCGGATGAAGAATCAGTGCGCGCGCAATGCCGATGCGCTGGCGCTGGCCACCGGAAAACTGGTGCGGATAGCGCGCCATATATTCGGTAGACAGCCCGACGCGCCGCAACATCTCGGCTACCTGCTCCTGCCGCCCGGGCGCCGAAGCGCCGCCGTGGATCCGCAACGGTTCTCCGATGATCTCTCCTACTGTCATGCGTGGATTGAGACTGGCAAACGGATCCTGGAAAATCATTTGCATGTCACGTCGCAGCGGACGCATTTCGGAGCGGCTCAAATGGGTAATGTCACGGCCATCGAACAGAATCCGTCCTCCCGTCGTATCGAGCAGCCGTAAAATTGAGCGTCCCAGCGTGCTCTTGCCTGACCCCGATTCGCCGACCAGCCCCATAATCTCCCGCTCGCGGATGGTTACCGTGACGTCCTGCAAAGCATGCACTTTAGCGCCGCCGGAAACCGGAAACACTTTTTCCAGATGCTGGACTTCGATTGTCATCAAGTGTTGGCGTGCAGCTTGCGCGCGCTATCGAGAAGCTTCTGCGTATAGGGATGGCGGGGCGCGGCGAAGATCTGGTCGACCGGCGCTTCTTCGACAATACGGCCCTGGTACATGACAGCCACCCGTGTGGCCATTTGCGCGACTACGCCCAAATCGTGCGTCACGAACAAAATGCTCATACCGATTTCCTGTTGCAATCGCCGCATGAGATCGAGGATTTGTGCCTGTACCGTGACATCTAAAGCTGTGGTTGGCTCGTCGGCTATCAAGAGCGACGGGTTGCACGAGAGCGCCATGGCAATCATCACGCGCTGGCGCATGCCGCCTGACATTTGGTGTGGATAATCGCGCAAACGTCTTTTCGCATCGGCTATCCCGACCAGTTGAAACAGATCCGCCACCGCCCCTAGCGCCTGTTTCCTGTTCTTGCGCTGATGCAGCATGATCGATTCCGCCACCTGGTCGCCTGCCGTGAAAACCGGATTGAGCGAGGTCATGGGTTCTTGAAAAATCATGGCGATCGAATTGCCGCGCACCGCGCGCATGTCGCGTTCTGAAAGCTGCGTCAGATCCCGGCTGCTTCCGTTTTCTGCCGTGTATTCGATGGAGCCGCTGACGATACGCCCCGGCGAAGCAATCAGGCGCATAATCGAAAGGCTGGTCACGCTCTTGCCTGAACCGGATTCGCCCACCAGCGCCAGCGTCTCGCCGCGCCTAAGATCGAAGCTCACGCCATCGACGGATTTCACAACCCCACTTCGCGCATGAAAATGAGTCTTCAAATCACGCACCGCGAGCACAGTTTGTACACTCAAGTTTTCCATGCGCATTGCAATCGGCGGCATCCAGACGGAATCGAGCACTTACAGCCGTATCCGCAGTAGAACCGCAGACTTCCGTATTCTACGGGGCGAGCAGATTCTAGCCGACGAGTATTTCCGCTTCGTGCATGAATTTAACGCGGAGCTCGTTCCGACGTTTTTTGCGCGCGCTGTGCCGGGCGGCCCGGTCGAGGCGGAAACCTACCGCGCCTTCAAGGCGGAATTTCTCGAACGGCTGAGCTCGGCCGGATCCCTCGACGGGCTTTATCTCGCCATGCACGGCGCGATGTTCGTGGAAGGCATGGTCGATGCCGAAGGTGACTGGATTTCAGCAGCGCGCGAGGTGGTCGGGGAGGATTGCCTGATCTGCGCGAGCTACGACCTGCACGGAAACATGAGCCACCGAATCGTCGACGCGATCGATATGTTTACTGCCTACCGGACCGCGCCGCACATCGATGTGGAAGCCACTATGCGGAAGGGCTTGGGAATGCTGGTCGATTGCCTCCAAAGAAAGGTCCGGCCGATGATCGTGTGGACGGCGATTCCGGTTCTGATGCCCGGCGAGCGCAGCAGCACGTTAGACGAGCCGGCGAAATCGCTTTACGCCCAACTGGCGGTGAGCAATGCCAAGCCTGGCGTGCTCGATGCCTCCCTGCTGGTGGGCTACGTGTGGGCTGATGAGCCGCGCGCAATGGCGAGTGCTGTTCTCACGGGCATGGCTGGGCGGGGCTTATCCGAAGAAGCGCGGCGGCTGGGTGGGCTCTACTGGGAGGCGCGCGAGCGTTTTCAATTCGGCGTGAAAACAGGTCCGCTTGACGAGTGTTTGACTTGGGCCAGAGAGGCGGCGACGCGTCCGGTGATTCTGGCAGATTCGGGCGATAATCCAACGGGGGGCGGTGTGGGCGACCGCGCCGAAGTCTTGCAGGCGCTGCTCGAACGTGGCTTCAACGATACGCTGGTGGCAGGCATTGCCGATCCCCCGGCTACCGAGGCGTGTTTCCGTGCGGGCGTCGGGCGGAAAATTCTTCTACAAATCGGCTCCGCGCTCGACCCGCAGGGCGGCACGCCGGTCCAGTGCGAGGTAGAAGTGGTTCGCTTAGAGGACCGGCAGGCAGTCGTTCAAGTCAACGGCATCACCGTCGTGCTGACGGGTTACCGGCGTCCGTTTCACGATTTGCAACATTTCTACCGGTTGGGGCTCGATCCCGCGAAGGTCAAACTTCTGGTCGTCAAATCAGGTTACTTGTCGCCCGAACTGGCCCCGCTGGCCAACCCGAATCTGATGGCTTTAACCGAAGGCGCGGTCAATCAGGACATCGAGAGATTGTCGAATCGGCGCCGGCAGCGTACCTATCCGTTCGACAAATCATTCCAGTTCCGTCCGGGAAATTACCACAAAGAGTGAAGCTTGCCTGGCTACTGCTGCTCATCGTGCTCGCCGGGTGCGGCGCGCGACGTCGCTCCGACGACGAACTGGTCATGATGCAGACCGAAGCGCCCCGCAGCATGGACCCGGGAAATCACACCGCGACCTACACAACCGCCGTGCTGGACCCGATGTACGAATCGCTGGTGCAATTTGATGAGAAGCTGAACCTGGTTCCCGGTCTCGCGACCGAATGGCATTCGAATCCGGCTGGAAACATATGGACGGCGAAGCTGAGAACCGGTGTATTTTTCCACGATGGGACGAAATTCGATGCGCCGGCAGCAGTGGCTTCTTTCACGCGGCTGCTCGATCCAAAACGGGGTCTGGCAGGCAGCGGCAGCTTTCGCTCAGTGGTCGAGCGCGTAGAAGCTTGCCAAGGCTCGACGTCGGTCTGCTTCATCTTGCGGGAACCCTATGCTGCTTTGCCAAGTTTGCTGACGGTGACTCCGGTGGTGAGCCCAAAGGCCGACGCCAAGGGCATGCTGGAGCAGCATGCTGTCGGCACTGGCCCTTACAAATTCGTCGATTGGAAAACCGGCGAATATGTGCTTGAAGAGCGCAACGCGCAGTATTGGGGACCAAAGCCGAAATGGGCGCGCCTCAAGTGGATCTGGAGTACCGAACCGGCGCTCATGAATATGGCGATTGCCGCGCGTGAAGTCGATTTAGTGAATCCGCTACCGCCTATTTTTGCCGAAGCGCTGCGGCGGAACAAGCGGGTCAAGCTGCTCGAAGGCAAGAGCTCGGCAGTGTTTTGGGTGGCGCTAAACATGCAGAGTAAGCCGCTCGACGACGTGCGGGTCCGGCAGGCGCTCAACTACGCAACCGACCGCAACGCGCTGATCCGTTCGCAATTGCGCGGGTATGGGCTGCCGGCTAATTCTCCGCTGGCGCCGGCCGACTTCGGCTATGATCCTGCTATCCGCGGGTATGCTTTCGATCTGGCAAAAGCACGGGCGCTGCTGGCGGAAGCGGGCTTTGGGCAAGGATTTCACATGAATATCGCGGCGCAGGAAGGCCAGACGAATATCGTGCAGGCGCTGGCCGGTATGTGGGCGCAGATTAACGTGACGCTGCATATCCGGCAGATGGAGACCGGCGTCTTTTCGCAGGCCATTTTTGGAAGTCCGGCGCAGAAACGGGAGCAGGATATCCAGGCCGTTTTCGCGTCGTGGACTTCGTCCAACCTGGATGCTGAGCACCAGCTCGGGCCGCTCTATAGAACGAAGAGCTGGGCTCCAGCCGGGGCGAATCTCGGGTTCTACAGCAACAAAGGGTTGGATCTCTTGCTCGACCATGCAGCCCGCGAACTAAATGTCAGAAAGCGCGAACTGTTGTACTCAAAAGCCCAGCAGATCATTTCGGACGACGCGCCGCACGTTCTTCTGTATTACGTGAAAGATCTGGCGGCCGAGCAGGCGTCACTGAGCCGGCCCTGGATCTTTCCCGGAGGAGAAGTGCGTTTGGCGGGAAACGAGTGAAGACGTACCTGCTGCGCAAACTGCTCACGCTGCCGGCGATTCTGCTGTGCGCGTCGTTCCTGATTTTTGGGGCGGTGCGCCTGCTGCCTGGTGATCCGGCGCGCCTGATGGCGGGCATGCAGGCGGATCAAAGCGTGGTGGACACTGTGCGCAATCGCCTCGGTCTCAACAGACCATTTGCTGTGCAGTATGGTTTGTTCTTGGCGCGGGCGCTGCACGGGGACTTGGGCACGTCGATCCGCTCGCAGAAACCTGTGCGGCAAGAGATCGCAGAACGGCTGCCGTACACGCTGGGACTCACGGTTGCCGCTTTCGCTTTCGCAATTGTGCTGGGCTTGAGCACCGGCGTACTGGCAGCGGCGTTTCGCGGCTCCTGGATCGATGGAGTGGTGACCTTCGCTGCAATCGCCGGTGGCTCCATCCCGAACTACTGGCTGGCATTGATGGCCATGGCCGTGATCTGCGTCCAACTGGGCTGGCTGCCGCTGATGGGCGCCGATGGATGGCGAAACTATCTGCTGCCCGCCACGACGCTTGGATTGCTGCCGGCGGCAATTATCGCTCGTATGACCCGCGCGAGCATGCTCGAGATCCTCAGCCAAAACTACATTCAAACGGCGCGCGCCAAAGGCTTGAGCAGTGCCGGCGTGTACCTGAAACATGCGCTGCGCAATGCACTGGTGCCCGTTGTGACGATCGTGGGCATGAACTTTGCGGGGCTGCTAGGTGGCGCGGTGATTACCGAAACGGTGTTCAGCTGGCCGGGTGTGGGCCGGCTGCTCATCGACGCGGTGCGCTACCGCGATTACGCCACAATACAGGGCATTACGCTGCTGACGGTAACGTCGGTGATCGTGATGAATCTGGCGGTCGACCTGCTGATCGGTTTCTTGGACCCGCGGATCCGGCTGGAGTAGATGATCCGTTATAAAAACCTGGCGATTGGCGCAACCCTTGTCGGGCTGCTCCTGCTCGCCGGATTGCTGGCGCCGCTTTTCGCGCCACATGACCCTTATACTCAGGACCTGGCAGTCACGTTTCAGGGACCATCCTGGCTGCACCTTTTCGGTACGGACGATTACGGGCGCGACGTGTTCTCGCGTGTTCTGTATGGCGCACGTTTGAGCCTCCTCGAAATTGGCGTGAGCGTCAGCCTGGCCGTGCTGGTGGGCGTGAGCCTTGGTTTACTCGCCGGTTATTTCGGCGGTCTCGCCGATCAAGTCATTTTGTGGTTTACGGACGTGCTGTATGCGTTCCCGGGCATCGTGCTGATGATTCTATTGGTGGCGCTGCTCGGCCCTGGCTTGTTTAACACGCTCGTGGCGATCTCTTTGTTTTCGGTGCCGGTGTATACCCGCCTGACGCGCAACCTCACCTTGACTCTGAAACGCCGCGAGTTCGTGGAAGCCGCGCACAGCCTCGGCGCAAGCACCTGGCGCATTCTGATTCATCACATCCTGCGGAATGCGTTTGTGCCGATCTTGATTCAAGCCACCGTGAGCGCCGGCGAGACGATTCTGACTGCGTCCGGCTTGAGTTTTCTCGGACTCGGCGCTCAACCACCAGCGGCCGAGTGGGGCACCATGATGGGTGAAGGGCGCAAGTTTCTGGGCGTGGCGACTCATCTCTCCTTTTTTCCCGGCATGGCCATCACGCTGGCGGCGATCGGGTTCAACCTTTTGGGCGACGGTTTGCGCGACAAGCTTGACCCACGTCTCTGAAATCATGATTCTGAAATGGCGTCGATAATAAAAGAGTGACGGACCAATTATCCTTGTCGCTGTGGCTGGCAAAAAGCCTCCCTGGCAGTCGACTGCGACAATTTGAAAAACTTCTGCGCCTGTTTCCGTTTTCGCAGCGGCCGCAGCCGCAGTCGGTGGTGACGATCCAGGGAGTCGATTCGACCGAGCCGGCGCTGCTGGAACGGCCGGTGAACGGGCCCGTCGATCCATCGGAGGTAATTACGACCTTTCAGGAGTACTCGGGCGACGATATTGCCTACCGGCTCGAAAGCTGGTGGGACCTATGGAAATTCGATGGGGACGACTGGAAGCTAGCTCCGGTACGCGTCGAACTGGCCTGCTTTGGACCGGAGTTTGACAATGGCACCGGGAAGGAAACCGCCCGCCAGGAAGACTTGCGGATCGACTTTGGAGTAGACGCCTATTTCCTCCCACAACCGGAGATCGAGGGAAGCGCCAAGCTCGTGGAATCCAACATCAAGAGCCTTTTGCGGTTGGTGCATGAGCTGGACAGCACACTGCCGGTCGCCAAGAGGATGCTCGAGACAGAGTCGGGAGAAAACTTTGCCCACCGCCTGCAGGGCGTTTTAACAGGACGCGCGCAGTAGTCGGTCAAGGGACGGCCGCAAGCGGAAAACGCAGAAAGCGGATCCGGCGGCGATTCCAGGTATAGGTGAGTAGCAGATCGCCGTTATTGGCTTGAATGAGAGCGGGGTACGAGTATTCGCCGGGGGCGCTTTCGAGGGTTGAAAACATTTGGAAGTGAAGACCGTCGCGGCTTACGGCCAGATTGAGGGGCGTGCGTCCAGATGTTGTGTTGTTATAGACCAGAACGGTGCGCCCATCTTTCAGCGTGATCGCGTCGATGCCGGAGTTGGGATTAGGCAGGTCGATTGGATGAGCGGGTGACCAGGTGAGTCCGGCATCGCTTGAGTCAGCAACGCAGATGTGGCCGATCTGCTGCGTCGAGCGAGCATAGAGTCGCAAATGGTTGCCACGGACCTGTACGACGGAGGGTTGGATGATGCCGTCGATCTGCTGCGGGACGGTGATCGGGCCGATTCGACGCCACGAGACGCCGTTGTCGGTGCTCCGTTCAATCCAGCAGGCCCACGTGCGATAGCTCTCAACTGAGGTGCCGCTCACGACGACACCGCCGGGAAGAACGAGGGGCTTAGCGCGGATAGGTCCGTACAGTCCGGCAGGCAGATGTTCAGCGGGAGACCACGTTTTGCCATTGTCGGTGCTGAAGCGGCGGGCGGCGGACCAGTCGTCTGGATGTGGACCGAATTTGTAATAGAGCCAGAGTCGCCCGTCGTGGGTATAGAAGAGGACCGGATTGTAACAGGCGATTTTCGGTTCGCGGGCGAGTTCGAAGGGCGGAGACCAACCGGCGGAAGTATGGCGTGAGGCCCAGATGGCGACGTCAGGATTGCCTTCAGCGGTGCCGCCGAACCAGGCAGCGAGGAGATTGCCGTTGGCTAGCTCAACGATCGTGGAAGCGTGGGCGGAAGGGAACGGGGCAGACGTGAAGATGAACTCGGCTGGCGGGTTGGCCCCGAAAAGGACCGAGGTGAAAAGGAGGAGAGTGAGCGGGCGCAGAGTTTAGCCGAACAGTTCTTGCAAAGTTTGGGCGTCGAGTAGGCGAAGGCCCATGTCGCTTAGTTCTGGCCCGGACAGCTGGGCGAAATGCTGGTCGGCCCAGTCGGGCAGGATGCCGAAGCGATTTTCTATCATGCGGCGAAGGAACAATCGTTCCCCTTTCTCGAAGCCGCGCTGGTATGCGCGGGCGAATACCTTGTTTTCTGAAATGTCAATGTGCACCGGCATTTCTTGTCAGGGACTAACCGAGCAGTTCTTCCAAAGTTTGGGCGTCGAGTAGGCGGAGGCTCAGGTCAGCGAGGTCTGGCTCGGAAAGTTGAGCGAGTTGCTCATCGGCCCAGTCCGGCAGGCCGCCGAAGCGTTTTTCGATCTGCCGACGAACGGTCAAACGCTCACCTTCTTGAAGGCCTTCTTGATGGCCGCGCTTGTACTCCCGGCCCAGTACTTTGTTCTCTAGAATGTCGATGTGCACTGGCATTTTCTTAATCTCTCCCTCGACTTCCTCTTCCAAGCCTCGCAAGCCCGCCAACAGCAGTAACGCTTCCAGATAAAACGCCCGCTGTCCGGCATCCTCCTGCCGCAGTACTTTTTCAATAATCTCATCGACTGTTTGCCGCCGGTTTGAAAAGCGAGTGAGGATGCTGAGTACATTATCGCTGGTATCCGGGCTGGCGAGCAAAGGGCCGCTGTCGATCTCGCGCAGGTCGATTAGCCGGTAAGTAAATGAGCCGGAATGCCACTCTAGTCGGTCAGCCATCCGGATTGCTTCGCGCCCTACGTACAAGACGATCTGCCGCGGAAAGCTTCCTTGCAGGCGGTAGACTCCCAAGCTGTACTCGGCCATGCGCAATGCCATAGCGGGATCGTTGCTGCTTTGAAACTCGAGCTGCACCAACGTTCCATCGTTGGCTTTTCCCAAGAGATCGACCCGCTGATTCTGCACGCGAGGCAACTCGATAGGCAACCAAGTCTCGATAGTAAAGCCGGTCAGCCGGCTCAACGTCAGTTTCGATTTTTCGAAGAGTAGTTTTAATACGATGTCGTAGGTCTGCATGAACTTGCGATACTAAACATTGCCTGCGCAGTTGGGCAATCGCCGGATGCTCTTTCGGGAGTGTCGGGAGGAAAGTCCGGTCTTCACAGGGCAGCATGCCGGCTAACGGCCGGGGATGTGTGCTCAAAGCGCATGTTACGGATAGTGCCACAGAAAATATACCGCTCGCCTTGGCAACAAGGCGAGTAAGGGTGAAAAGGTGCGGTAAGAGCGCACCGCGGGACGAGTAATCGTGCCTGGCAGGGAAAACCCCATGTGAAGCAAGACCAAATAGGGGAGGAGGAGCGGCCCGCTCCGTTAAAACTTCCGGGTAGGTCGCTTGAGCCATGCAGTAATGTATGGCCTAGACGAATGATTGCCGCCGTGAGAACGGAGACAAAAACCGGCTTACAGACTGCGCAGGCCCATCCCTGAACATCCGCGTTTCAATTCTCGCGCTCTCCCTGCTGCTGACAGCACGCATGTTGCTGTCCCAGCTGCCCCCGCCCCAGAAACTCCCTGCCGAAGACAGCCGGGCTTTCCATGCAGAGCTGGACCGGCTGAGAACCCTTCTACAAAAAGCTACCGACAAATGCGCTGTGAAGTGGCAGGTAGCCAAAACGTTTGCCGCAGGTGGTCAGTACCGGCAAGCAATCGAGTGGTTGCGGAAAGTGGTCGATGCTGATCTTGGTTTGGATCCATCCCGAGATCCCGACTTTCGCCCCATCCAGAACACGGCGGAAGTTCAGGCGCTGATGAAAAAAGTGCGTGGCCAAACGCCACCTGTTTCCAATAGCCGCCATATTGCGGCGATTCAGGAACCGGATCTGTTCCCGGAAAACCTAGCCTTTGACCCATCCACCAGCACCTTCTTTTTAGGCAGCACGATGAAAGACGAGATCGTGCGCTGTTCCGTCGGAGCGACCTGCGTTCCATTGACCGCACCTCCTCGTGAACGCTAAGGGTATGTACTCGGATTGAAGATTGACAAGCATTCAAATACGCTTTGGGCAACTAGCAACCAGGCTAACCAGGCGAGTGTGCGCCAGTACGACCTACAAACCGGACAAGTGAGACGAACTGCGCGGATCGATGGCAAACACGCCTTTAACGATCTTGCCCTCGCGTCCAGCGGTGCTGTGTTCGTTACCGACACCACTGGCGACGCCGTTTACGAACTCGATGGTCAAAATAGCGCGCTACGAAAGATCGCCTCGGGCCACACATTCACCGCCGGGAATGGAATCGCTATCTCGCCCGGCGAGAAAATGCTCTACATTTCCGCCTGGGGAGACGGCCTCGATGTGATCGATCTGGAATCCGGATCAGCGACACCCATCCAGCAACAATTTGTCTCGCGTACATCGACGGCCTTTACGCGACCAAAGATAGCCTGATCGCAGTTCAAAATGGTCCGATGACGCCTCGCGTCGTTCAGTTCAGGCTGAGCGCGGACGGCCGCGGCATTCTTGGAATGAAAACGCTCGAGCGCCGAAATCCTTTATTTGACGGCATTACAACTGGCGCATTGGTGGACGGCCCAACTGTATTATGTTGCGAACCCGCAAATGGATAAGAAACACAGCGTAAAGCGCAGCCCTCTTCAGGTTCTGGCGATCCATGTCCGTCCGTGATCAACCATCGCCAGAAGGGAGAGTTTTTACCGTCCATAAAAGGGCTGGAAGGTAATTACTAATTTTGGCAGGAGAGGGGCGCGGGTAGCTGATCACCGACGAATGATAATAAATCTAGCTTTTTATTTTTAACAACTTAGCGTGGTCTGCGGGGAGGGCTGGAGAGAACCGATCGGGTATTCTCCCGATGCGGGGAAATGGGCTGCCGGGTGAGACAGGGAAATGATTTGAGAGGAGCGAAAGAGGTGGAGGAAGGTAATAATGGAGCGCGCATGGCTGTCTGAGAAGGCTTGATGAGAGAGTAGGATTTTCCATGAACATCCGTCGCGCTCATCTCGGCGATTCCGCAGCTATAGCAGCGGTTTACAACCAGGGGATCGAGGATCGTGGAGCGACGTTTGAAACGCAACTTAGAACCGCTGAAGACATCGGCGCCTGGTTCGATGGGCGTCATCCCATTGTTGTCGGCGAAAATGGGGGCGAACTGATTGCCTTTGCGGCCACTACGAGCTATCGGCTACGCGAGTGTTACGCGGGCATTGCGGAGTTATCCGTTTACGTTGACCGGCGCTTCCGCCGCCGGGGGATCGGGCGGATGTTACTGGCTGAGTTACTGCGGGAGGCCGAGGAACTTGGATTTTGGAAACTCGTTTCCAGAGTGTTCCCGGAGAATCAATCGAGCCTGGCGCTCGTTCGTTCCCTCGGATTTCGCGAGGTCGGCCTCTACCAGAAGCATGGCTGCCTTGATGGCATCTGGCGGGATGTCATCATAGTCGAACGAATGATCCTGACAAACCTGAAATAGCCCGAGCCCGAATGCACCAGGTTCTCGTATATTCGGATTCGCTGACTTGGGGATCACCCCGGTAGATGTTGTCATTGCAGGGCAGTCCCGGAGCGCTTTGCGAATCCTTCGATGCTGTTGAAGAACTCGTTGGTGCGGTTCGCGCTGAAGGTCCTGTACGACCAACTTCCGGTTTGCTCGTAAACCGACAACAATCCGGAAACAACAGTTGAAGCCGATACATAAACCCTTCGCGATTCTGCGGGAGAATCATTGATTGGGCGTACGCTTCGGCCGAATCACAATGGCTCGCTCCAAGAGAACGCATGGTGTAGTTCAACAACTCTGATAACCCGCAATAGACAAACGGGGAAAGGAAGGTGATCCACGACGAAATCGACGACCCTTGTGGCGACGTGGGGCGATGGGCTGTTCGCAATCACCGGCGATGTGCGCACGCAAGAGATTGCGAACCAGCCCGTCAGAGGGCTCGCACCGGATGGACATGGTGGTGCGCTCGCCATTGTCGGCGGACATTCGCTGGAGAGGCGTGCACCAAGCGGCGAATGGGCTACCGTCGCTAAAAGCGAGTTCAAGCTTTCGTGCTGTATGGCTGTTAGAGACGCCATCTACGTAGGAACGGACGATGCGCGCATGCTGCAGCTGAGCCGCGTGGGCGGTGTGTTCGATCCTATCGATGGTTTCGACAAGATCGCGGGTCGGGATGCGTGGTTTGCCGGTTCGGCAATTGTTAATGGGCAGCGGCTCGGACCACCGCTGGGCATTCGCTCGGTTGCGGCCAACGCGAACGGGAGCATACTGTTCGCCAACGTTCACGTGGGAGGCATTCCGCGTTCAATGGATGGCGGAACAAGCTGGCAGCCCACCATAGATATCAACAGCGATGTTCATGAGGTGCGTGCGCATAAGACAGATCCTGACATCGTTGCCGCGGCATCCGCTATCGGCCTTTGCATTAGCCACGACGCCGGAGCAACGTGGACCATAGAACGCGACGGCCTCCACGGATCGTACTGCTCTGCCGTTGCGTTCTCGGGCAATGACATTCTTGTTGCCGCGTCGACAGATCACTTTGCGACCCAGGGAAGAATTTATCGCCGGCCGATCAGACCGGATGGAGGCATGGTGGCCGTCGAAGATGGCCTGCCCACGTGGATCAGCGGTATCGCCGACACAGGTTGCATCGCCACAAACGGCTCAATGATTGTGGTGGTTGACAGAGCCGGCACCCTGTATCTGTCAACTGAGTTCGGGCTGGCTTGGTCACGGAGCAGCAGCGAACTACCAAATCCGAGTTCCGTTCTAATCTGTTGACCGCAATCGAACGGCTCAGACTTGCTCCCAATTTACTGATTAGCTTGGAAGGTTCGAATTGTTCGTGGAAAAGGCCCAGTATTTATGAATTGTGAACGGAAGGTAGGCGAACCGGAACTTGACCATTGTTACGGCTCATCGATCGCCACAGTGGGACAGGCCGGAAAATCAGAGCGTCGATCAAGGCGAATGCGCCCGTGCAGGCACCGATGGCGAGAGCCAGCGAGGTGATTGCGGCCAGGCTTCCGGTCCGATACTTGTTCAGCATGCGCAACCCAAAGCGAAAGTCCCGGAAGAGATTTTCCAACCAACGCGTGCCTGTGGCGTCGCTGCGTTCTTCCTTGACCTGTTCCATGCCGCCAAACTCCTGGCGCACTTGTCAGCATGCCTCGTCCTCACTGAAGCCGGCGCTCTTGAGAGCTGACATCCTTTCTGCAATATGAAACTGGAGTTCCCGACCGAGATCTCGCTTCAATTTGTTGCGTTGCCAGAAGCGTAACCTCCATTTCATTGCACCCGTCCTCGGCCAGGCTCAGAATCACACCGACCGCTTCGGCCAATCGTCGCCAGTGTGCGCTCGCCCTCGTGCACACCTATGTGCAAGCAATCCCCTGGCAGGCACGGCTCTGACTAAGCTACGAAAAAGTGCACCACCGCGAACAACCAGATATCTTTTGGGGCGATTGCCCCGTAATTAAACAAGATCAATCACGGGCTCTATTGGGTCCGAGATAGACGCGAGCCAAGTTTCCAGCCACCTTGTTGCCTAACCCAAAAATCAAGCGACTCGACACGCTGGTCAATCCGGCGGCCTTTGGCTGAAACTACGGTCCAGAATTCGGTTAGATTCACATAGACCGCCAACACCGGTCCTTCGCGCCCCCCTTTGTCGGCCAGCTGCACCTTTGAAACCTCGATTTCGTAGGATTGAATCCGGAGACGACTTACATCGTCTATCCAGGTTTGTCGGCTCACATCGGTTTCAAGATTTCGTATGACCGTGCCTTGTTTCCAGGAAACGTGGAAGTTCTTGTCCGTCAATTCGGAGAGAATCGCCCGGTTTTGAGATCTAACGGCGTCTGCGAACGCATGCTCCCGCTGCCTGATGGAAATTAACTCGTCAGAGGCGGCAACGAGTTTCGCCGTCAGGAGGGCCGCAAAAACCAATCTACGCAACATAGGCGCCACGGTGGGCTAAAGTCTGTCAACTCATTGGAACCTTAAGCGAGTGCGGAAGTTCCCGGCCGTCTTCCCAGAGGTCGGCCACGCTTGCCCAACTGATCGTCAGTATGAGCTCGATTTCTGTCAACAGTGCTGATCAGCCCACCTTCAGGCTTTTCAGCACTGTTGAGTGTACTGTGGATAAGAATGTAGGTAATGGAGACCGTACAGGTTGTTCTAAACGCAAAGCTCCTGAAAGCCGCGGACGTTGCGGCGAAGAGGCAGAAAGTGAATCGATCCGCTCTAATTCGTCAAGCTCTTCAACAACATTTGAACCGGCTTCACTGGATGGATCTGGAAAGGCGTGACCAGCGCGGCTATGAGTCTCAGCCGCAGCGGGTCGAAGAGTATCGCGCTTGGGAGGAAGCGGCGGCTTGGCCGGAAAACTAAGCCGCGGCGCTATTCACCTTTACTGATTTGCGCCTCCCGATAAGCAGCGACCAGTTCTGATACTCACGAGAGACGGCGCAATCGGTCATCTTTCCACGGTTACCGTCGGCCCGAATCTCCTCTACAATCCGTGGCGTGCCATCTGAGGTGGTTCTGGACGTGGATGATGGAATGAAGAGCCATTGCGCGGTGACCCTGCACAATTCGGTCACCGTCTCACAGGAGCGCCTCGGCAAACGTGTCGCGAATTTGAGGGCTCCCTTTCGCCTCCACCGCTCCTGCTCGGGCCCGTTTGAAGCCGATCCTACGATAAAATAGGGCTCGATGGCAATTAGCAAAGAACTTTTGGATATCCTCGTTTGTCCGGTATGCAAGGCCAAGGTTCTGTTAAAAGAGGACGGGAGCGGCCTGAAGTGTGTGGGCTGCCACCGCGTCTATCCGGTGCGCGACGACATTCCGGTGATGCTGAAAGACCAAGCGACGATTGAAGCCTGACGGTTCCAATGAGCATGCTGGAGAAGTTAGCGAACGGTTCGCGCGTAGCAATCGTACGATTGCGATCGCTGGGCGACTGTGTGCTGACGACTCCGGCGCTGGCGCTCTTGAAGCGGGCACGGCCGGATTTGGAAGTAGCCATGGTGGTGGAGGAGCGGTTTGCGGAAGTATTCGCGGGCAATCCGCTGGTGAGCAAACTGGTCGAGGCGAATTGGCAGGCGGTGCGTCGCTGGCGGCCGGCGCTTTGCCTGAATCTGCATGGCGGGACGCGCAGCCAGTGGATCACCGCGCTTTCGGGCGCGCGTTACCGCGCCGGATTTGCGCATCACGCAACCACCCTCGCTTACAACTTTAAGATTCGGAGAGCGCAACACATTCTGGGCGTCCATCGGCGGGTGCATACGGCGGAGCACATGGCCTCGGCGATGTTCGCCTTGGGCGTGCCCTTGAGCGACGTGCCGCGGGCGCAATTATTCGGCGGGCCGCCTTCGATGGCCGAACGCCACGCGGTGATCCATGCATTTGCCTCGGCCCCGGAAAAGCAATGGGCCGCAGAGCGATTTGCCGAAGTGGCGCGGTATTTGAAGCTGTGGAATATCACACCGGTGTTTTTAGCCGGTCCGGATGACGATGCCGGCGCGTTTCGCGACCACCTGGTCCTGAAAGGCACGTTGACCGAAGTAAAAGCGGTACTGTCGAACGCCGTGCTGTTCATCGGGAACGACAGTGGTCCGGCGCACATGGCCGCAGCTTTCGGGGTGCCGAGCGTAGTTCTTTTCAGTACTTCGAATCCGGCGATCTGGGAGCCCTGGCGGACCGAATCTGAAGTGATCGTTTCGCGCGAGGGCCTCGATCAGGTGAGCGTCTCGCGTGTGATCACGGCGGTAGAGCGGCTGCGCAGCCTGGCCGAGGCGCACGCTTGAAACAGTTATACCGGCTGCTGCAGTACGCGCGATCCTATGTCCCGGCGTTGATTGCCTCGGTTGTTTTCATGGCGATTGTGGGTCTTTCGCAGGGCCTGGTGGTAAAGCTGATTCCGCTGGTGTTCGAACGGGTGCTCGATACCACTGCGCCGGACACGCCTGCGCTGCTGTTTGCCGTGCCTCATACCCACTTTGCGATTTATCTGAACGACATCTTTCCGGCTTCCGTACACAACATCTGGACCATGGTGGCGCTGAGCATCATGGCGTGTTTTCTCGCCAAGGGCGTATGCGATTACCTGGGCAACTACCTGATTAACTGGGTAGGCTTGAGCGCCATCATGGACCTGCGCCTGGAAGTTTTTGACCGAGTGCTGCACCAGGACGCGCGGTTTTTCGAAGCCCAGACGACGGGCCAGATCATGTCTTCCATCATGAACGACATTGACCGCATCCAGGTGTCGATTTCGACCATGCTGGCCGATTGGCTGCGGCAGACGTTTACCGCGCTGTTCCTGCTGCTGGCTTTGATTTCGATTAATTGGCGATTGTCGTTGATCAGTCTGCTGGTGTTTCCCGCAGTGGCCTTGTTGACGGTGCGGTTGGGCAAGCGGATTCGCAGCACGACACGGCATGCGCAGGACATGACGGCCGGGCTGAACGAGATTCTGCAGGAGTCGATCACCGGCCATCAGGTAGTAAAGAGTTTTGGTGCGGAGGATTTCGAGTCTAAACGATTCCGGCTGGCCTCACAGCGCTGGAAGGCGGGCAACTTGAGCTATATCGCGCACCAGGCGCTGGCTTCGCCTATCATCGAGATGTTCGGGGCCATGACGATCCTGCTGCTGCTGTATCTCGGGCGGCAACAGGTGAAGAGCGAGGCCATGACGGCGGAAACATTTACCGGGTTCGTGGTGGCGCTCGTGATGCTGTACGAGCCGATCAAACGGCTGACCAACATTCACAACATTTTTCAGCAGGGGTTGGGCGCGGCCCAGTCGGTGTTCGGCTACCTGGATCAGCAGCCGGACGTGACCGATGGAGCGGAGGCTGTAAAGCTGACGCGGCTCGACCGTGGCATCGAATTTAAGAACGTCAGCTTTGTCTATCCGGGTGCGCCTGGGAAGAAGGTACTGGACGGAATCGATCTCGCGGTGAAGACCGGCGAGGTGGTGGCGCTGGTGGGGCAGAGCGGGGCAGGGAAGACCACGCTGGCGAACCTGGTGCCGCGCTTCTATGACGTGACGGACGGATCGCTCACCATCAACGGTGTCGACCTGCGCTCTTACAAGCTGAGCAGTTTGCGCGAAAGTATCAGTATTGTGTCGCAGGACACGTTTCTGTTCAACGACACCGTTTTCGACAACATTGCCTACGGGCGGCCGGACGCGAAGGAAGAAGAAGTGATTGCGGCGGCGCGTACGGCGTTAGCGGATGAATTTATCGGGCGTTTGACGGATGGCTATCGGACGGTAATTGGAGAACGTGGGGCCAAGCTGAGCGGTGGACAGAGGCAGCGGCTGGCGATTGCGCGCGCTTTGCTGAAAAATGCTCCGATCTTGATTTTGGACGAGGCCACTTCGCATCTGGATACCGAATCGGAGCGCCTGGTGCAGCAGGCATTGACCGTGCTGATGAAGCAGCGCACGGTACTGGTGATTGCGCACCGGCTATCGACCATCCGTCAGGCGAACCGGATCGTGGTACTCGATGACGGCAAAATTGCGGAGACCGGAACGCACGAGAGCCTGCTGGCGAGACGCGCTTTATACCATCGACTTTACGAGATGCAGTACGCCGATATGAATGCGGTTGCGGAATGAGCGAAATGAGACCGCACAGCAGATCGTCGGACGCGCGAAGCGGCCGTGACGCGGAAGGGCAAGGCCGCCAGGGATGCCGTTGGATGTTGCGCGAGATTCTCAGGTGTGAGTGAGCCTTTTGAGGCTCTTCTGCATTTACGTCTAAATTACACATATGTCCACAAAGGAGGACCCATGGCAAACACAGAGATGCTCATCGCTGAAGCCTATTCGGCTTTCAACCGGCGGGATATTGACGGTGCGCTGGCGCTCATGAGCGAGAGCGTGAGCTGGCCCAAGGCATCGGAAGGCGGTCGTGTAGTCGGAAAAGAAGGAGTTCGCGCCTACTGGACGCGTCAGTGGAAGGAGTTTAACCCTCACGTGGAACCGGTGGAAGTGATCGACCGCGAGGGGAGCAAAACCGACGTGAAGGTTCACCAGCTCGTGAAGACCCTCAGTGGCGACGTTCTTTCAGATACGGACGTGTGGCACGTTTACACCATCGCGAACGGTCTGATTGAACGCATGGATCTAGGAGAAAGCGATCCAAGCTCGCACCAAACTCCATCCGCCGCGTTTTCCAAGCGCTAGGATGCGGTGGGGGATGGGCGGCGCTCGCTCGTTTGGCGGCACTAGTGCTACCAAACGTCCCTCCCGGCAGCTCGCGAGAAGCGGACTGGTCCCTACAGGTCGTCTAGTGTTGACTATCTACTCTCTGAAACGTCCGTTTCAACAAAGTACAATGGCCTCCAGATGAGCGCGTCTGTGGCCGATTACCGGGTTTCGACCGACCGCCAGGGCGCTGCGGTGCGCAGCATGACCGGCTATGCGCAAGTGAGACGGCAGACGAGCGCGGGGGAGTTGACGCTGAGTTTGCGGTCGGTCAATCACCGTGGATTGGATTTGCACTTCTATCAAGGGCAGGAGTTTGGTCCGTTCGAGAACGAGTTACGAGGTGCGTTGAAGCGCGGCATTGCGCGTGGCCATGTGGAGATTCGCACTAGCTTGATGCGGGCCGCGGAGAACGAAGGCAGCGGTTTCAATCGCGAAGGGCTGAAGCAGTATCTAGCAGCCTTCCGGCAGGCGGCAGACGAGTTTGGTGTGGAAGGCAAGCCGGATTTGAATCGCTGGCTGACGCTGCCGGGAGCGCTCAACGGGAAAGCAAGCCCCGAGGCGCTGGGTCCCGAGTTTAGCGTCGATTTGATGGCCGCGGCGGCGGAATGCCTGGCGGCGTTCAACGAAACCCGGGAACGGGAAGGGCAGGCATTGCGGACCGAGATCGAAACCCGGGTGGGCGAGATCGAGGAGGCGACGCGCGCCATGCTCGCGCTGCGTGAGGAAGCTCTGCCGCAATTCGGCAAACGCTTGCGCGAAAAGCTGAACGAACTTTTGGGCGGAAGCGGCCTATCGGAAGCGCGCCTAGCGGAAGAAGCGGCGCTGCTGGCTGAACGGTCAGATATTCAGGAGGAGTTGATCCGTCTAGGGGTTCATACGGCGGAGCTGCGCCGCGTGCTGGACGCGGGGGGCGAGGTCGGAAAGCGCCTCGACTTTTTACTGCAGGAACTCAATCGCGAGACCAACACGGCCTTGTCTAAGAGCACGAATGCGGGCGAACCCGGGTTGCGCATTACCAATGCGGGGTTGGCGATCAAGGCGAATATCGAGAGAATACGGGAACAGGGACTGAACCTTGAATAGCGCACAGGCCACTGGAGGCGGCATCAAACGAAAGAAGGACTCGGCGGACTTGGCCGCCTCCAGCGAGTCCGTTGTGCGCGAGTTCCTCAATAATGGGCAGGCATCGGTAATCGCGCCAATCGAAGTGCGCGGAGCATCCGGACAGTCTTTTGAACCGATGAGTACAGTTTTTATTATTTCGGCGCCTTCGGGGTCGGGAAAGTCGACGCTGGTATCGCGCTTACTGGCGAGCGACCCCGGCCTGCGGTTTTCCGTATCGTATACGACACGCAAGCGGCGGGGCAATGAAAAACCCGGCGAGAGTTATGTGTATATCACCCAGGAGGAGTTTCGGCGGCGGATAGAAGAAGACGAGTTTCTGGAGCATGCCGAGGTGTTCGGGAACTATTACGGAACGCACCGGGAAGTACTGGAACAGGCGCGGGCCGAGAATAAGGATCTGATACTCGACATTGATGTGAAGGGTGCGAGACAATTGAAAGATCGAATTCCCGAGGCTGTATCGATCTTCATTTTGCCGCCCTCGCGAGATATTTTGGAGCAGCGCCTGCGGGCGCGGTCGGAGGATGCCGAAGCGGTCATCCAACGCCGATTGAAAGATGCGGCCGAAGAGCTTCGGAATTACAAGCAGTACGATTACGTGCTGGTGAACCACCAGGTAGAGGAATCCACGGGAACACTCTCGGCCATCATCCGAGCCGAGCGAATCCGGCGGGTTCGGATGGAAGAGCAGATCCGGCCGATTTTGAAAAGCTTTGAAGAGAAGCCGCCGTCGTTATTCAGGTAAGCAAGCGTAGAAAGTAGAAAGAGAATTGAATGGCAGATAAACCAAGACCGAATGCGATGCACAGCATCCCGGAAGACCAGAATGCGAGCACGTACCGATTTATTATTGTGGCGGCGAAACGTGCGCGGCAGTTGCAGAACGGCCAGCGCAGTGTGTTGCCGGCAGCGAACAAAAAGCCGACCACTCTCGCGATGGAAGAGACACGGCGCGGACTGGTGCCTTATGTGGATCTGAACCAGGAGCAGGAAGCGGCGGCGCTGGAAGCTCGAACGGAATAACCAATTCGCGATGCGGGTGGTGGTTGGAGTTGGTGGAGGAATAGCGGCCTACAAGGCGGCTGAGCTAGTCCGCGCGCTGCAGCGGGACGGTCATATGGTGCAGGTGGTGATGACCCAGGCGGCGCGTGAGTTCATTCAGCCCCTGACGTTTGCCGCGTTGACCGGCCAAAAGGTGATCACGGAGTTGTTTTCGCATGAGAGCGGAAGCGATACGCTGGCGAGCGCGGTCGAACATATCGGCGTCGCGCAGACACATGACGCGCTGATCGTGGCTCCGGCGACGGCGGATCTGCTGGCCAGGTTTGCCACCGGCCAGGCGAACGATTTCTTAACAACGTTGTACCTGGCGTTTACCGGACCGGTTATTCTGGCACCGGCCATGAACACGGCCATGTGGGAGCATCCGGCGACGAAAGCGAATTTGGATACGCTACGCGCACGCGGCTGTTTTACGGTCGATCCGGATGAGGGCTGGCTGGCCTGCGGGACGGTGGGTGCGGGACGATTTCCGGATCCGCTGCGCATTGTGGCCGAGTTCGATTTGTTGACCGAACCGAGGAAAGATTTGGCCGGGGAATCGCTTTTGATTACGGCGGGTCCGACGCAGGAGGCACTCGATCCGGTGCGTTTCATCAGCAATCGATCGAGCGGAAAGATGGGCTATGCGATTGCCGAAGTAGCGGCCAGGCGCGGAGCGCGCGTGACTTTGGTGTCCGGCCCGGTGTCCATACCGGTTCCGCCGAATGTGCATGCCATACAGGTGCGGACTGCGAAGGAGATGCGCACGGTGGTGCTCGACAATCTTGAACCGGCGACGATCATCATCAAGAGCGCGGCGGTGGCGGACTATTTTCTGGCGGAAGTGCCGGCGCAGAAGTTGAAGAAGACGGCGGCGCGGCTGTCGCTTGAGCTCGATCCGACGCCGGATATTTTAGCGGAGATCGGACAGAAGAAAGAAGACCGGCTACTCATCGGCTTTGCGGCCGAGACGGAGAACCTGATCGGGGAAGCGCGCCGCAAAATGATTTCAAAGCACTGCGACATGCTGGTGGCGAACCTGGTCAATCGCGACGGTTTGGGGTTTGAATCGGACCAGAACGAGGTCGACATCATTACGCGCTCGGGTCGGACGGTGCATGCCGGGCCGGCCGAGAAAAAGAAGATTGCCGAAAGTATTCTGGACCAGGTCGCGACCCTGCGGCTGTCGCTGCGTACCGCCGATACCGCAGTCTAGTGGAGTGTCGCAACCGTTTCGTTTGCTACTAAAGTAGAGAACTCCAATCGCTTCGCTCATGGTTTCCGTGCTTCCGGTTGGAGAGCCACTGACGTGGCTCATGGTTTCCGTGCTTCCGGTTGGAGAGCCACTGACGTGGCTCATGGCTCCGATAAAACAATACGCTGCTTCAGAGCCGCGAGCGCAGCGACCGGAGTTGCACCGTATGGTACCGTTTTCATCGCGACACTTCACTAGTAAGTCCTGTCCATGACATCCCTCAGATCCGATCATTGCCACTTGTGGAGCGGGCCTCCGGCCTGCTATGCCGCCATTCGTCGCGGCATTTTTCCATGACCCGCGAACAGATTCGCAGCTACCTGGAGTTCTATCGCGACCTGGGTTTTGAGCAGATGTATGTAAGCACGATGCCCCGTCCGAATCCAGCAAAGAAAAGTGAACCGGATGCTTTGCCGGAGGCGCTGCCGGCAGGCGAGAGCCTCGACCAGATCCGGCTGGATATCGGCGATTGCCGCCGATGCCGGCTTTCCGAAGCGCGGAATTCGATCGTGTTCGGCTCGGGTAACGAGCAGGCGCGATTGGTATTCGTCGGCGAAGGTCCGGGCGCGGACGAAGATGAGCAGGGATTGCCGTTTGTGGGCCGGGCTGGGCAGTTGTTGACTCAGATGATCGACAACACAGCGTCGAAAGAAGGGATTCCGATCCGCCGGGAAGACGTGTACATTTGCAATGTGGTGAAGTGCCGTCCGCCGGAGAATCGCACGCCGCAACCAGACGAAATGCAGACCTGCGGGCAGTTTCTCTACCGGCAGCTGATGACGATCCAGCCGAAGGCGATTTGTGTGCTGGGCGCTACCGCCATGAAGGCACTGCTGAACACGAAAGAAGGCATTACTAAGCAGCGCGGACAATGGCAGAAGTGGCGCGACATCCCGGTGATGGTCACCTATCATCCATCGTATTTGCTGCGCCAGTACAATCAGCAGGCGCGGCGCGAGGCCTGGGAAGATTTGAAGACGCTGTTGCATTTTGTCTATGGCTGAGGGCCGCCCGGGGTTCTTCCTGTCATTCGAGGGCATCGAGGGGAGCGGCAAATCGACGCAGCTGCGCTTGCTGGTAGCCCATCTGCAAACCCAGGGCGCGACGGTAACGGAGAATCAGGAGCCGGGCGGGACCTCGATCGGACGGCAGATCCGGCGCATCCTGCTCGATCCGGACAATAACGAGATGGCTGCCATGACGGAACTGCTGCTGATGTTCGGGTCGCGGGCGCAGGCAGCGAAAGAGACGATCCTGCCGGCGTTACTGAGAGGCGAGACGGTGGTGAGCGACCGATTCACGGATTCAACCATGGCCTATCAGGGTTTTGCCAGAGGTTTAGGTTTCGACACTGTGCGAGCGGCGCACCAGCTGGCCTTGGGCTCGTTATTGCCGGATTTGACGATTTGCGTGGACGTGGATGTGGAGACAGGATTGGAACGGGCCTTGCAGCGCAATTTGACGGAACCGTCCGGGTTATCAAAGACGACGCCCGAGACAAGAATGGACGAGCAGTCGCTCGACTTTCACCGCAAGGTGGCGGAAGGGTACCAACGCATCGCCGCGGCGGAACCGCAGCGATTCCGGCTGGTGGACGGCCGGGGAAGCGTTGAAGAAGTAGCGGCGCGCGTGCGAAGGTTAGTGCAGGAGCGCTATCGCTGAATCGGCAAGAATATGACCCGGTAATTCCGGGTAGTCGCGACGACAACCCAGTAACCGAATGGCCGCGTTCGGCATGCGGCGCGCTTCTCTGACCCGCAAACGGTGCGGGCGTGGCAAACGCTCTCCAAGAAGGGATTTCTTCAGCGTCGTAATGAAGTGACCTTTCAGCCACGATGGCCCTGGCAGTCCGGTTTCGGCGGGCTCGAATTGAAGGGTCGTGGGACCGTCGCCACCTTGACTACCGAATGGAACAGTCAGAACGGAATCGACTCGATCACTCATGTTCCTGGAATCAAGCGACACCACGACAACCCAATGGCGAGCGGCGGGGCTTCCGAGCATCGCGGTCCAGATCTCTCCGCGCCGAGCGGGAACACTAGGGCCGGTCAAAGTCCATCTCTTGCGATGCGCCGCTTAGAGCTTCTTCGAGAGCCGTCTCCTCCAGAGCGGCTTGAGGAGTCAACTGTTTGAAATAAGCCGCAGTTTCGCGATCGAGAGTGGCACGGTAGGAGATAAAACATCTCCTAAGCAAGCGGCTATAACTAAAGCACAGAACCGCCGCAAGTACGCTGTGATTCGGGCGGCTACAAACGATCCATACAGAAGCGTGCTTCCGGCGCTGCCAGCGGTGAAACTTCTTGATCGGAGAGGTAAGCCGTAACGCTGCTGTAGCTGCCATTTCGCGGATTTCGGTGAACGATGACCTGCTTGCCCTCGACGTCAATCACCCAGTATTCCCGGATCTCTGCGCGGGCGTAAAGAGTGCCTTTCACTCGCAGATCGAACTGCAAAGTTGAATCGGCAATCTCGACTGCCAGCAGCAGATCAGAGGGCGAAGGAATCGAATCGTATTCACGAATGGATTTCTCGGTCACCATCAGGTCGGGCTCGGGCTCGTTACGAAGCATATCTTCGGCAGACACATCGGTCGGCGATTCGAGGCGAACCCGCTCATTACCGAATACGCCTTGAAGCCACGCCAAAATCAGGTGTTGCCAAAGGAGATGCGGGTGCTTCTTGCCCAGGCGGTCGATCAGGTCCCCATTGATCAGTTCCAGCTTCTCGGCGTTGGGGAAGCCCAGGTCTACAAGGGCATGCGCTTCCTCTCGCGTCCAGACCTTACGCGGGATGTCCAGCTCTGCGGGCATGTCTCATTGTAGTCTCGCTGGAGGCTTCCTTCAGGAACGGAGTACGCCTGACTACAATGTAGAATTCAGATCCACTTGGAGCCGTATAAACGCCGGGTCTTTTTATGATTTGTAAGCGAAGGGGGCTGTTCTGAAGGCTAACGAGTTTTACGGCAATGCGGCGGTAGCCGCGACGCTCGATCAGATGCGGACCGGCGGCCGGTTAGGACAGGCGGTCATCTTGAGCGGGCCGGAAGGTGTGGGCAAAGCGACCCTCGTAAGGCGGTTCGCGGCGCAGCTTTTAGGCGAAGGGTCGAAAATTGAGCGAGACGATCTCAGCCGGCCGGAAAATCTGGAAACCGTCGAGGCGCGCGAGAAGTGGACGGCGGACAAACGGGCCGATGATCCGCTGCTGTTCTCGTCGCATCCCGATTTTGTGACGTTTGCCCCGGAAGGCCCGCTGCGGCAGATTACCATTCAGCAGATGCGGGTATTGCGGGAGCGGGCGCAGTTCAAACCATTGCGCGGCGAATACCGGGTCTTCTTAATCGACCGGCTGGACCGGGCCAACGAGCAGGCAGCCAATTCCCTGCTGAAGGTTTTAGAGGAGCCGCCGGCACACCTGATTACTTTTGCAACGGTGGAGAATCTCTATGACTTGCTGCCGACGATCCGGTCGCGGTCGCTGATACTGCAACTGGCGCGACTGCCGGATGACGATATGGCGCGCTTCGCCGCAGCACGGGAACTGGACAATGCGGAGGTCCGGGTAGCGCTGGCGGAAGGCTGCCCCGGCATTGCAGCCAAGCTGGACCTCGACGTATTTCGCGCGAGACGGGCTTTGGTACTGGCGGCGTTCGAGTGCGCTGCCGGCATTATTCCGTTTTCGGCCTGGTTGCAGGCGGCTGAGTCCTTCTCGAATAAGAAGGCTGAAAAGCTGGATCTATACCTGAAGCCGGCCTATGATTTGCTGGAGGATACGCTGGCGGCTGCGCATGGCCGGCCTTTGCTCAGGAACCGGGATATCGAGCAGCGTGTGGCGGGTTTGGCGGCTAAGATTACGTTCCGCTGGCTGGAGAAGGCAGTGTTGGCGGTCGATGAGCTTCGAGTAATGGTACGGCGCAATATACAGAAAACCGCCGCACTTGACGCTATGATTATTACATTGCGGAACCAACCGGGCGTTGTGGGCACCTAGCTGAATAGCAAGGGCTTAGAGTTTCTGGACGGAACCAGCTTGAAGGGTCAAAAGGAGGACGGCGCGTGGATTCGCTCGTGAGAAAGCCGGCTCGAACCGTATCGGGAGACATGAAAGAGGCGGGGCGTCGACCGCCAGCCGTGAAAAAGAGTACGCCTCCCGATCAGACAAACGCGGAGCAGTTTTATTATTCGAAGCAGATGCAGAGTAAAACACACATGACGGTAACGCTGACCGATGGAGAGAAGTTGGAAGGTGTGATCGAGTGGTATGACCGGGACTGTTTGAAACTGAATCGCATCGGCGCCCCGAACTTGTTGTTATTCAAGCACTGCATTAAGTACATGTATAAAGCCGAACCGGAATAGGGCAGAGGCGAAGCGGCTGAACACGTGTTCACACTAGCCTTGCGGGACGCAGTTCGCTATGATAGTGAAGTTCGGATTCTCATCCAGCATTGGACCAGAAGCTTCGCCGGGCGGTCGTTAGAGGCCGGTGAAATTGCCTGGACAGTAAACCCATTTAAAGGTTCAGAATGTACGCAGTCATAGAGACAGGTGGAAAGCAGTATCGCGTCTCGCCGGGTCAAACCATTGAGGTTGATACGATAGCCGGGGATGTTGGGGCAGACGTTGAGTTTGACCGTGTGCTGGCTATATCGAGCGACACGAATGAATTGAGTTTGGGCGAAGGGCTGAAGAGCGCACGCGTTCGCGGGAAAATCGCAGCGCACGGACGGGGCGATAAGATCATCGTGTTCAAGTTTAAGCGCAAGAAGCAGTACAAGCGAACGATTGGGCACCGGCAGAACTTCACCCGCGTGCAAGTAGAGGAGATCGTAGCTTAAATGGCGCATAAAAAAGGTCTTGGAAGTTCGAAGAATGGCCGGGATTCCAATTCCCAGCGACTGGGCATTAAGGTGTTTTCGGGAGAATTCGTCAGTGGCGGATCGATCATCGTCCGGCAGCGTGGAACGCGCTACAAACCTGGTAAGAATGTCGGACTCGGCAAAGACGATACCTTGTTTGCGACAGTGACCGGAACGGTTGAGTTTCGCGACCGGGGCCGGCTTGGCAAGTACGTCAACATTGTTGCAGCCCAAAACTAACCACTTTGTTCGTTTTCAGAATATGCGCGCATCTAATAAGTAGAGCGGCGCAGGAGTTCACAAGTTTTCCGTGTTCATCGATGAAGTAGTTATTTCTGTGAAGGCCGGGGACGGCGGTAATGGTTGCCTGGCATTCCGGCGCGAGAAGTTCGTGCCACGAGGCGGTCCGAGCGGCGGCGACGGCGGCCGGGGCGGCGACGTCGTTTTAGTAGCGAGTGAGCACTACAATACGCTGCTCCATTTCCGGTTCAATCCGGAACATTCGGCGGAGCGAGGCAGGCACGGCGAGGGAAGCAATCGAACGGGCCGCGATGGCGCCGGCGTTGAACTTCCGGTACCCGTGGGAACAATCGTGTACGACGGCGATAGTGGCGAGCAGTTGTTCGACTTCACTGCTCCTGGTCAGACGTATACGGTCGCGAGCGGCGGCCGAGGCGGCCGAGGAAATGCGCGTTTTACATCGTCCACGCACCAGGCGCCCACCGAACATGAAGACGGTAAGCCGGGCGCGGCGTTGCGCCTGCGGCTGGAATTAAAGCTATTGGCCGATGTGGGACTGGTTGGGTTTCCAAATGCCGGAAAATCGACTCTGATCTCACGGCTTTCGGCTGCCAAACCGAAGATCGCCGACTATCCGTTCACCACACTTCAGCCGAATTTGGGAGTAGTGCAGGCAGGTGACCACACTTTTGTGCTGGCCGATGTGCCGGGACTGATTGAAGGCGCGCACAAAGGCTGCGGGCTCGGAACACAGTTCCTCCGGCACATCGAGCGCACCAAATTGCTGGTGCACATGGTGGATGCATCGGACCTGAGCGGGCGCGACCCAGCGGAGGATTTCGAAGTCATCCTCGGCGAATTGACGAAGTTCAGTCCGGAACTGATGCAAAAGCCGATGATCGTGGTGGCGACGAAGGTGGATGCCTGCCAAGACGAAACGCGCCTGCGGGCGATACAGAAAAAGGCGGAACAGCATCACTTTCCGTTCTACGCAATTTCCTCTGCAACAGGTAAGGGGCTGGACGAATTACGATACGTAATGAGTGCGGCCCTTTTCCCCGTTGCAGAGAGGGTCGAAGTTCCCGTCGGAAGCTAGACTCTGCCGGTGCAGGGCCCGGTCTTCAAAACCGGAGTGCGGCACTTTGCGTGTCACGGGTGGGTCCGACTCCCATTAGCTTCCGCCAAGCAAATTATTGAAAACCGCGACGCCGGAGTTGCTCTGAGTCTCTGCACTGTGCTTTTGCAAAAGGCATTACGGCTGCGCTCCCTCCCGTTTCCTGCTTTGCCAGCCTTTACGACCAGTCTGGCGACGCCCTGGGCGTTGATGCGCCATGCAATACGACTCGCCAACGGGATTATCGCCGTGGATCACCACATCGCTTGGTCCTTGAAGTGGAACGTAGCAGTGTGCTTGTTCTGAAACGAACAAGCATCTTTATCTCCTGTTTGTATCGATTATGACTCTGGTAGGCGAGCATGGGATCGGGGGGATTGCCCGGTTGATTGTTTACTGAGCCAGGTGTGCGAGCGCGTCTATCGGGCTTGTAGGCTGTCTTCGCTTGCTTTCTTTTCCAGGTGCATTACTGTCTCGAAATGATAAGTCTGCGGGAACAAATCGACGAGCGCCAAACGCCGGACGGTGTACTTCTCAAGCAGTGTGCGGGCATCGCGGGCCAGCGTCGCCGGATCGCAGCTCACTATAGTCAACCGCGGCGGTAAAAGCCGCAATAGAGCGGCGGTGGTCTCGCGGCCCAGACCCGCGCGCGGCGGATCGACCAGCAGCAGTTCCGGAGCGTCTCCCAGCGCCGTAAGGTAATTTTCAGCGGACGCGCGGTTCGCTGTCACCACATTCTTGCTTTGTCCCAGGTTGTATTCGAGATCGCGAATGGCCGAGACGCCGCGTTCAACCGCGTCCACCCGCCGGAAACGGTTCGCCAGCGGCAGCGTGAACAGCCCGACGCCGGCATATAAATCCACCGCGTAGGCGCCCTCGGCATCCTGGATTGCTTCTTCTACCAAAGTCTCGACCAGGAAGCGGTTGACCTGGAAGAAAGAGCCGCCGCTGATCCGAAACCGGAAACCGGCTGCCTGGTAATCGACCGGTCCCGGGACTAACGATGGCAGGAAGGTCTTGCACCATTCGAAGAACCGGGCGGCTACCGGACGAGTGGATTGCAGCACGTTCAACTGTAGGTCGCTTCCGTTGGTGAACAGCTCGAGTGACTGCAAAAAGCCCGGCCACTCCGGACGCTTCGCCGCCTGCTGAATCTTGGCAATCGCTTCCACCAGCAGCGGTGCGGATATCGGGCAATGGTCGACCGGACAGAGATCGCGCGAACCGGATTTGTGAAAGCCAGCCTGCCGTCCGGCGAAGTGCAATTGCACGCGATTCCGATAGGCCCAAGGCTCTCCGGTTAGCGTTGGGATTTCGTCCTCATACCTGAGGCCGCCCAGCCGTTGCAGCGTTTCCCGCAAAATCGCCACCTTCTGCGCGACTTGAAATTCGTACGCAGCATGCTGATACTGGCATCCGCCGCACGTTCCGAAATATTCGCAGCGCGGCGTCACCCGTTCGGGCGAAGACTCCATAATCTCCGGCGAAATGCCGCGCAGCAGCCCCGTTTTCGCGCGAGAGGTGTTCACGGTTACACGCTCGCCCGGCAGAACAAACGGCGTCAGCACTACCTGTCCATCGAGCCGCGCCAGCCCGTCGCCGCCGTACACCAGTTTTTCGATCGTTAGCGTTTCTGACATCCCTTACGATGAAGAATCTTCCCCTTGCAATGAAAGCACGAGTCCTATCCGGCGTTCAGCCTACTGGTCAACTACACATCGGCAACTATCTGGGAGCTCTCAAAAACTGGGCTGAAATCCAGAGCCAGTACGAGAGCATATTCTGCATTGTCGACCTGCATGCCATTACGGCTTATCAGCAGCCCTCGGAACTGGCGGCTAAGATTCGCGAGACGGCCGCGCTCTTTCTGGCGGCCGGCATCGATCCCGAATATTCATCTGTGGTCGTTCAATCGAGCGTGCCGGGCCACTCGGAACTCGCCTGGCTGCTTACCTGCGTGACCCCGCTGGGCTGGTTGTATCGCATGACGCAGTTCAAGGTGAAGTCGGAAAAGCAGGACACAATCGGCGACGGCCTTCTCCAGTATCCCGTGCTGATGGCGGCTGACATTTTGATTTACCAGGCCGGGATCGTGCCAGTGGGCGAAGATCAGTCTCAACATTTGGAACTGGCGCGCGATATCGCACAGCGTTTCAACTCGCTCTATGGCGATACGTTCGTCATGCCTGCGACGCGCTTGCCCGCTGTGGGCGCTCGCATTATGGGCTTGGATGACCCGACTCAGAAGATGAGCAAATCCGCTTCGGGCAGCAATCATGCGATCGCCCTGCTCGACGATCCCAAGACCATCCAGAAAAAAATCGCGCGCGCTACTACCGACTCGAAACCCTCAGTCGATCCGGATGACCTTGGCGCGGGCGTCGCCAATCTGCTGACTATCGCCGAAGCTTGCGATCCGTCTATCAACAAAGCGCGCGTGGCTGGCCTGCGTTATGGCGATTTCAAGAAGCTGGTCGCTGAGACGGTGATTGCACGCCTTGAACCGATTCAACAGCGCTATCGCGAGGTGACGGCGGACCCGTCGTATATTGACCAGGTTCTGCGGCGCGGGCGTGACCACGTGTTGCCGATCTCTGAAGACACGATGCGCAAAGCGAAACGCGCCATGGGGCTCTATGCTTAGAGCTCACATGGCAGGCAGGCTAACGCTACCCTACGGGAGCGCTATCATGGGGTTGCTTGAGCACTCAGACCGCACCTCTCAGGCCTGTCGAGCGCAGCACAAAGTTCAAATCGTGGGCACTGATTGTAACCACGAACCTCATCTCGCTGGTTTGCATGGGATGGGTTTTGAATGGCGCCGGCCTCCAGCACATCTGGGGAGAAGTCAAACACATGCATTACGGCTGGGTGGCCGGTGCTGTTGTTCTCGACATCTGTGTCTACCTGTTTCATGCGGTGCGCTGGCGTTTGCTTCTCTGGCCGATTGAGCGTGTTCCGTTCATTCAGGCGGTGGAAAGTATCTACGTAGGGCTGTTTGCAAACGAGGTTTTGCCTTTTCGCGCCGGTGAACTCATCCGCTGCTTCCTG
The DNA here is from genome assembly GCA_965277435.1 of Bryobacteraceae bacterium. Classification (GTDB taxonomy): domain Bacteria; phylum Acidobacteriota; class Terriglobia; order Bryobacterales; family Bryobacteraceae; genus Bog-105. The sequence goes on from OZ255821.1 coordinate 3,448,253, forward strand.
CTGTCGAAATTCACCACCGTTCCTCTTTCCGTTACGTTTGCTTCCGCTCTGATCGAGCGAATCTTTGATGGCATCTGGCTGCTCGCCTGCTTCTTCGTATGTCTGCGGCTTGGAAAACTACCAGGAGTGCTGGTGCATGGCGGCTATATTCTTGCTGTACTGATCGCGATTCTCACGGTTGTGTTGGCCGCTGCCATGTATGCGCGCAAGCAGTCGCTTAGTAAGGTATTCGGCATCTCGTGGCCGCGCTGGTTCGACACGCTGATCGAAGATCTCCATCTGATCGGCCACTCGCGCTATCTTTACTTTTCGTTCCTGGTGAGCGGCCTCTACATGCTGGCGCAGATGGCGCCGATTTACATGCTGGTGCAAGCCAATCGCCTGAACGTACCCTGGACGGCTTCCTTCATGCTGCTGGTGTTACTCCGCTTGAGCAGCATCGTGCCGCAAGCCCCGGGCAATCTCGGGTCTTTCAACTGGGTGACCGCCCGTACGCTCATCCTGTTTGGCCTGGGATCCGGTCATGCCAAGCGCTTTTCGCTCATTTTGTGGGCGGTGATGACGATTCCGCTCATCATCATTGGTTTCATTGCGCTGGCTCTCGAGGGCGTCAACATGACCCATCTCCAGAAACAAGCCACGGCGGCGGTGAAAGAGCGCGGCAAAATCCCGGTAGAATAGTTTGTAACGGGGTTATTGCTCATGCCGATCCAGTCGTTCCGGGTAAGCGTTCTGCTGCTCGCGTTATGCGCCTCTGTAGCTGGTGGAGCATCCAGCAATCCGGTCGCGGAACACGATATCGGGAAACGCCCGGAGATCGCTCTGAATAGCGCCGAGATGGCATTCGACTCTGCTCGCGAAGCCTATACAAAAGGGGAAATCGAGAAAGGCGACGCCGCGCTCGAGGAGATGACGAAAGATCTCGACGCGTGTGTCAGTTCGCTGGAAACGGCGCACAAATCCCACTTTTACAAGAAGGCTGAATTGCGCGTGGCCATGCTGCAGCGGCGTATGAAAACCCTGCTCGACGACATCGACTTGCCGAGCCGTGGGTGGGCCGAACAAACAGACCGTAAATTGGAAGAGATTCACGAAAAATTGCTGGCCGGGGTGATGCGTAAATGAAGTCGCTGGTTGGCTTGGGCATTCTTCTCTGCCTGGGTGTGACGGCCCGAGCCCAGGACCGCGATTTTCTGACGTCCAATGAAGTCGAGCAGATTCGCGAGGCGCAAGACCCCAACGACCGGCTGGCCCTCTACGTGCATTTTGCGAAGCAGCGTATGGACCTGGTGCAGCAATACCTGGCCAAAGAGAAGCCCGGCCGCAGTATCTTCGTCCACAACGCGCTTGAGGATTACACGAAGATCATCGAAGCGGTCGATTCGGTAGCGGACGACGCGCTGCGGCATAACAAGCCGATCGATAACGGCATGCTCGCGGTATTGGATGCCGAAAAAGAATTTCTTACTCAGCTCAACAAGATCCAGGATAGTGAGCCGAAAGACTTCGACCGGTACAAATTTGTTCTCTCGGAGGCGATCGACACAACCACCGACAGCCACGATTTGTCGCTGGAGGATGCCAAGAAACGCAGCGCCGATCTCTCCGCGCAGGACTCCAAAGAAAAGACAGAACGCGAGTCCATGATGTCCCACGACGAGCAAAAGGAACGGAAGAAAACGGCTGCTAAGGATGACGGCGAGAAGAAAAAGATACCCTCTCTGCTGCGCCCCGGTGAGAAGCCGCCGAATCCACAGCAGTAAAACGCAGCACTTCTGTCGTAGATTGGAAGAGGGATGTCTTTTTAGTGGGCCACAACCACAATCACGCGAGTAAAACCGGCTGGGTGCTGAACATCTCGCTAGTCGCTACGTTGGCCTTTACGGCGTTCGAAGTGCTGGCGGGCCTGCGTTCGCATAGTCTGTCGCTACTCTCCGACGCGGGCCATAACTTCACTGACGCCTTGGCGCTGTTGTTGGCCGCGGTCGGCGTGTATCTGCAGAGCAAGCCGGCCGATCACTCGAAAACCTACGGCTATGGGCGTGCGGGCGTCATTGCCGCATTCCTCAACGCGGCCACGCTGATCGTGGTCTCGCTAGGCATTTTTTGGGAAGCAACTCAGCGCCTTCTTCATCCCGAGCCACTGGACGACCGCATCATGCTGTGGGTAGCGCTGGCTGCTTTAATCCTGAATACCGGTATTGTGATTGCGCTCAATAGCGGCAAGAAAGGCGACATCAATATTCGCGCGGCGGTGATTCATATGGCGGGCGACGCAGTGGGCGCCATCGCCATCATTTTGGGTGCGCTGGCGATTCGCTACACCGGGCTGACCTACATCGATCCGGTTCTTTCGATTGTCCTGGGCATTTTTATTCTCTACACGGCCTGGGACATCATCAAGGAATCGCTAAATATCCTGCTCGAAGGTTTGCCGCGCGGCATGGCTTTGCCGAAAGTGACTTCGGCGATGGGATCGGTCAAAGGAGTGATCGATGTGCATGACCTTCACATCTGGAGCCTGGGATCGAGCACGCATGCGCTCAGCTGTCATGTGCTGATCGACGACATGCCGCCGTCCTCAAGCGAGTGCATTCTGAAAGGCATCAAGGATGTGGTGCGCGGTTTCGGCATTCATCACACTACCGTTCAGTTTGAGCACGTGCCGTGCATGCTGGCGGAGAATCCATGTTGCCCGCCCAGTGCGGAAGTAGCGCACGATCACAGCCATTAATCTGCCGGCCGTCAAATAGCCGGACGGATTTTGAGTTCTTTCAGCGGCCGCCGTCTACGCAGGAGCTGGTTCGTCAGCGCTGGGGCCATAGATGGCGGGAACGGGCGCGTCGTTTAAGCGGAGATAGACGGTGAGCTGGCCGCGATGATGGGCGAGATGATTTAATACAAAGTCGCGAATGTTGATGTAGCGCGGCATTTCCATAACAACGTGGCCGGAGACAAGGAAGCGCCAAGGAGTAAGTAGATGGTCATCGTCGGTGTGGCGCAAGGCGTTACGCCCCTTCGCAACGGCTTCATCTAGAGCGGCGACGAGTTCAGTAGGTGAGTTCATGGCCTTGGCCTGGTAAGCGAATTCGCCGGATGGGTTCATATCGATCTGGTCATGGTCAATTATCATTTCGATCCAAGCCGGCATGGTGGCTACCAGAGCAGCGAGGTAGCCGAGGGGCATGGATTTCTCGTGCGGTTTCCAATCGTTGCGGCCTTCGGGAACGCGTTCGAGAACACGGCGGGTAGCGGCGGCCTCGCGTTCGAGTTCCGCCAGGAATAACTCTGTCATTTGCATGGTTGGTATTGCTCCTGTCAGTAGCGTACGAATTCTTATATGCCGTCTTATGTCATGATTGCGAGAGTTTTTGAAGAATTTTGAGTGCCATGCGAGCCGACCGACTTCTTTCCGCGATTTTCCTGCTGCAGGCGAACAAGCGACTGAGCGGGCGCGAACTGGCGCGGCGTCTGGAGGTATCCGAACGGACGGTACACCGGGATATGGAAGCTCTAAGTACGGCCGGGGTGCCGGTGTTTGCGCTGCGTGGATCGCAAGGAGGGTGGCAGCTCGACGAGCAATGGCGAACGCAGGTGCCGGGTCTCAGCGATGCGGAACTGCAAGGATTGTTGCTGGCGCAGCCGCAAATCGCGGGCGAAGGGCGGCGGGCGATGGACAAGCTGGTGGCGGCTCTGCCGGCGGGGCAGCGGGAGCGTGCGACAGCCATCCGGGAGCGGCTCTATGTGGACACAACGGCGTGGCGTGGCTCGACGGAAAATCTTGCGTGTTTACCGGTAGTGCAGGACGCGGTTGGCCGCGATCGCAAGTTGCGAATCCGCTACCTGCGAGCGGGACGGGCACCGCAAGAGCGAATAGTAGATCCGGTAGGCCTGGTGGCGAAGGGCGTGAGCTGGTACCTGGTGGCGGGAACGGATCGAGGGATTCGGACATTTCGGGTATCGCGGATCGAACAGGCGACGCTCATCGAGGTAGCGTGTGAACGGCCGGCGCATTTCGATTTGGGAGAATACTGGCGTTCGTCGACGAAGGAATTTCAAGAGAGCTGGCCGAAGTTCACGGTTATTGCGCGGCTCGATGCTCAGGCTGTGCAGTCAGCTAAGCCTTGGCACGTAATTGTATCTGTATAAGACGGACGGTACCAGATGGAATTCGGCTGCGAGGAGGAGGCGTGTTTCGTGATGTTGGGTCTGGGGCGGCGGGCGGAAGTTATCGAGCCGGCGAGTTTACGGGCGCGCGTGGCGGCAGAACATTTAGAAGCGCACAGGCCGCTGGGCGGGGCACCTAAAGAGAGCTGACTACAGCGGCCCTGGCCGCGTCCGGCGCGTCCGTTGTGCGCGTGTTATTTAGAAGCCAGCCGGACGATCTTGGGCAACCTTGAAGTGTCGCTCCAGGGCGAGTCCAGCCTGGCCAAGAATGCCCTCTGCGAAGAGACGGCCGATGAGAGTGACACCGTGCGGGACCCGGCGCGGCGGAAAGAATTTAGGGAGCGGGCGGCTGGGGTCGGGCGCCCAGTCGGTGCGGGCCTCCGAGACTTCGACGAAGCCGGCGCGGAGAGTGAGCGACGGATGGCCGGTGAAGTTGGTGATGGTAAGCATTTCGTCGCGGAGTGAAGGCACGAGTAGCAGATCGACAGTGGAGAAGAGGCGAGCCATTTCTTCAGCGATTTTGCGGCGGAGACGGTCGGCCTGCACGAAATCAACAGCCGATAGGAAGCGAGATTCGCGAAAGAGGTTAGGCCAGGCGTCGTAGGTTTGCTCGCGCAGTTGATCGGCTTGCCCGCTAAGCGTTAGTTCTTCGAAGGCGGCGGCGGCTTCCGAGAAGAGGATGATGTTGAGGGAATTGTAGGGCCAATCGGGTAGCGAGACGGGGACAGCCGTCATCCCGATTTTGGATACGGCTTGGAGCGCAGCGCGGTCGACTTCGGTGGCGGGGTTTTCGTTCATCCAATGGGGGAAATAACCGACCCGCAGATTTTGGAAAGAGGCGTTGGCGTTGAAATCGAGATGGCTGGGAACGCTCGCGAGATCGCCAGGATCGGTTCCGGATATCGAGTTGAGCACGAGCAGGGTGTCTTCGACACTGCGCGTCATGGGCCCGAGTTTATCGAGCGACCAGCATAACGTCATGGCGCCGGTGCGGGGCACGCGGCCGTAGGTGGGCCGGAGACCAGTGACGCCGCAACGCATGCTGGGGCTGACGATGCTGCCGCCGGTTTCGCTGCCGATGGCGAAGCCGACCAGGCCGGCGGCAGTGGCTGCGCCGGGACCGGCACTTGAGCCGGAAGAGCCTTCTTCGAGCAACCAGGGATTCATGGTTTGGCCGCCGAACCAAATGTCATTGAGAGCGAGTGCGCCGAGGCTCAATTTCGCGACGAGTACGGCGCCGGCGGCTTGAAGGCGTTGGACGACAGCGGCGTCTGTGGATGGCCGGCGATTGCGAAAGGGCTCGGCGCCCCAGGTGGTAGCGATGCCGGCAGTGTCCAGCAAGTCTTTCGCTCCCCAGGGAATGCCATGCAAAGGACCTCGATAGTGACCTGCGGCGATTTCCGAATCGGCTCGTCGAGCTTGTTCTAAGGCGAGTTCGGGCGTCAGTGTGATGACGCAGCGAAGCTTCGGGTCGAATTGTTCAAGACGGCCGAGATAGAGACGCGTGAGGCGTTCGGATGTGAGTTGGCGGGTTTCGATCCAGCGCGACAGATGCGTAACGGGCGAGAAGGCGAGATCGGTATCGTTCGCGGGTAGCGAAAGGTGTGAATCGGGGCTGCGAATGAAACGATTGTGGGCGGGGCCGGATGGTTGGCCGGGAAGAACGGCGCTCCAGTGGGAGTAGGGCGCGAGAGTTGGTTCGAGGGCGACTTTGCGGGGTCCGGTGCGGCGTTCGTAGACGGAGGCCAGTGAGGTGCGCCAGCTTTGGTCTGCCATTTCCCGTTGGGCTGGCGTGAGTTCGATCTGAACGAGCTTTTCGGCTTCGGCAAAAGTGGTGGGCGAGATGGCGGGACCGACAGCGGGTGTGGTGCCGAAGGCGGGGGGTGCCCCAGGTGTGTCCTGAGCCGGAAGTTCGAGCGCAGCGGATAAGAAGCCGAGGGCGGTTAGGAAGCGTCTGCGTGAATTCGACATGTTCTATTTGAGCGCGGCATCGAGATCGGCGCGATCGTTGAGCAGGAGCCAGGTTTTGACAGAGATGGGGAGGCTGCCGCTCGAGAGCAGATCGTCGTGAAATTGTTTGAGAGAGAACTGCTTGCCCTGCTGATCGCGGTAGCGGCCGAGAAGCCGCATGATTTCGAATTTGCCGGTAATGTAAGTCATTTTCTGGGTGGGCGTAGCGGCGGCTCCGGCGGCTTCGCCGGTGGCGGATTCGCGATCGAGTCCTCCGGCCTCCATGAAGTACTGAACGGCTTGCGGGAAGGTCCAGCGGCCGGTCTGAAGATTGACGTCGACACCGACGCGAGCCGCGCGATAGCGGGAGAGCCGCAGGATCTGACCTTCGGCCGCGGAGCCAGGCGGATAAAAACCGCGGCGTAAGAGCATTTCTTCGGTGTAGAGAGCCCAGCCCTCGATGAAGACGCCGTCGTCATGGTGGCGGCGAATTTCATCGGGCAGGTGATTGGCGATGGAGATTTGCAGGAAGTGGCCGGGGATGCCTTCGTGGCCGAGGATAGGGCGAGGCTCCTCGATCGCGGCACGGATGTAAAAGTTCCCGGAATCGGGTGAGTAAGTAGGGATGAAGTAGAAACCGCTGCTGTCGGCATCGTAGACGCCGGGCGGATTCATAAAGCCGCCTGGACTGGTGGGCTTAAATGCTTCAGGCAATTGGCGGATGTGGAACGGGCCCATGTAGGCGGGGATGCCGATGAGGTTTTGTGTTTTCAGAAATTGCAGAATGTCGTGAAGACGGCTTTCGTATGCGTCGAGGAACTGGGCTTGATTGGCGGGGATGTGTTGGGCGCGCTTGGGATCGGGGTTGGCCATGTCGGGATTCGGTAAAAGCGCTTCGAGTCCGCGATAACGCGCGAGTTCGGCCTGGCCCAGCATGTCGAGTTGGATGGAATCGATGGGCAGGAGATAAACGTGGTGCAGATAGTATTCGTAATTTGCGACGCCCATGGGCTGCCAGGGCGGCATGGCCGTAAGATTTGATTCCAGATGGGCGGCGAAGGCGTGCAGGGCTTTCAGGGCGTTGTCTCGGGCGGCGGTAAGCGCGGATTTCTCGGTGGGGTTCAGGCCGTCGGAAAGTGTCATCAGGCTCTGCGTGAAGAGCGGATCGATGGAGCGGGCGGATTCGGCGGCGAGCTGCGCATAGAGGCGGACTGGCTTCGTGAGATTGGTTTGCGCCTGAGTCAGAAGTGCGGGCATAGCGTTCAGACGGGCGGTGGCGGCGAGGGCGCGATCATGGTGGGAAGCGTAGTCTTTCTTGAGCAAAGAGAAAATGGCGTTGCTGCATTCATCGACGTAAACGAGCGGATTGGATTGCTCGGAGTGCAGAACGCGGGCGTCGAAATCGGGAGCTTCCAGTTGAGCGCGGAGGAGGATGGCGTCGATCTGATCGTTTTTGGACCAGGCGGCCGTTTGCAGAGTGCGGACGTGTGTGAGGAGTTCGTGGACGTGTTGCCGGCGCGACTGAATGGCGGCCGGTGAGAAATCGGTGAGCTGGTTGTCGAAGGTATGGAGGCCGGAATCGCTGGCGCCGACGGGAAACGCGCGATCGCTCCACTGGTAGTAAGCATGGGCGAGCGAGCGGAGTTCCTGGGGCGAGCCGGTGTCGGGCTGGGCGGAGGTGAGGGAGTGGGCGAGGCAGGCGGCGAGAACGACTCGCTTAACGAACTCGAGCACACCGGACACGCCGAACGGAGCGACATTTTCTGAATTCCTCGTTTTATTAGTGCGGCGTCCGTCGGCCCATGCGCTCATCGGCGAACTGTAGCACAGGCTGTTGGTTATTGGCGTCTAAGATTGTGAGATGAGCCGAAAAAGTAGGTTTACGATGATCTACATCGTTGGAAATCTGACCATTCTTGGCGTACTCGCATACAAAGCCATTCAGGAGCCAGCATTCAGAGGATACTTTCTGATAGTCTCGCTTGTTGTTTCTCTGGCTTTGATGAATCTGGTTATTTGGTGGTCCTCCAAAAGAGGGTAGGAACGGGAGCAGTGCTGCAGCTATCTATCCGGACGACCCGGCCAAGAGATTCATTAATCGGTCATCGAATCGCGATACAATCTGTTTCGCAAGGAGAAAACAAAATGCCGTCAACTGCGGAAATCGCGAAAGATCTCGTGGCACTGTGCCGAGAAGGCAAGAACATGGAAGCCATCTCGAAGTATTACTCGAAAGATATTGTGAGCGTGGAATCGGCGAGCGGGCCGGGCATGCCGGCCGAGATGAAGGGTCTTGACGCGGTGGAAAAGAAAAGCCAGTCGTGGATGGATGACCATGAGGTACACGGAGCAGAGGTGGACGGGCCTTACGTAGGTGAAAACGAGTTTGCTGCGCGATTTGTTCTCGACGTGACGCATAAGCCTTCCGGCAAGCGCATGCAGATGGACGAAATGGGCGTGTATAAGGTGGCGGACGGGAAGATTGTGTGGGAGAAGTTTTTCTATAACGCCGGAGGTTAAGGCTTCCACCAGGTGTCGACAAATGAGCTGCCGACCCGCAATACACTTTCCCCGATGAAGTGCGGCGGACCCGGGCCAACGCAGGGTATTTCGTATTCGGCGAGTACGTCCAGGGTTGCCACATATTCGTAGTTGGCGTAATCGACCCACCGTTTGCCTGAGGAGTCAGACGCAATCAGCTGGAGCGAATGGGAGGCAGAAATCTGGAAGAGCGAGTTGCGTGCGTCAAATCTGCAAATCGCCGTGTTCGGCTCGAGGTTCCAACAGGAAGAGGTGTATACCTTATCGGGGCCTCTGTTTCCCGAGAGGCTATCGTAGCCCACGAGCTGATCGATGTGGATTTGTGGTTCATACTAGGGCAGCAGAGTGCCATCCATTTCCGTGTGGGCATATGCGGTCACCTGGCTTGTAGCCGGATCGAAGTTGATCGATGTATAGCCGTAGGTGAAGGCCGCGCTCTCGCCGGGCTGAGCCTCTCTTTTGCTAGTTTGCGGGAATTCACGATAGAAACGATCGCGGCTCTTCAGGTTTGTTTCCAGGCGTGCAAAACGGGCGGCCGGCAACGCTGCCTTTAATTGATTGCGGGAGCGTTTGGTTAAGGCATCAATTTCGCTTTGGATCCGTTGCGACCTGGAAGGGAGAGTAGGAAGTGACTCGATTCTAAGGCTGCTGCCGGAGAGCTCCTTTTGTCGGAGTGCAACCGCGAGGCTTCGCTGCTGCGCGTCGAGACGGGTCAGCTGATTCTCGAACCGCAAAGCAATGTGCGCGACGAGGGAATATTCGTTCGGGGTAAACCCAAATTGATTCTTAAAGTGATTTCGAAATGCATCACCGCTTGCGCCGTGCGACTCAGCGACTCGTGCCTGCCGTTCGAAGGCTGCTAAGTGGCGGAAGAATAGACGGTACATCGCAGGGACGCTTAGGGGTTCTTGCATTCGAACGGGGAAAAGATTGAGGGCGACCTCCTGCGCCAAGCTGACAGCTGTTAGCGATGCCAGGCAAATGATGGCGCGCAAGGGAGCTCTGAACATTTATTCGCTCGACCGGCTGAATCATTATCGCTTGAAAATGCCCGCAGTGAGGTCTTGCCGCTGCCAAAAATGAGGAGTCCGAGTGACGAAGGTAAGCCTATTCGTCGCGTAACGCAACCAGTGGATCGATCCGCATCGCTCGCCTTGCCGGAACGTAACAAGCAATTGCGGCAATCAGGCAGAGCGTACAGACAACCAGGAAAAAAGTGGCCAGGTCGGTAGGCCGTACACCGTAAAGCATGCTGGCGATAAATTTCGTTAGTCCCAGAGCAGCGAGAATGCCAATCCCAATGCCAATGAAAGTCATCCATGCCCCATCGGTCAGGATCATGCCCAGGATGTCTCGACGTGCTGCTCCCAATGCGATGCGAATGCCGATCTCGCGGGTGCGTTGTCCTACGAGATACGACAGAACGCCGTAAATTCCGATACTCGCCAGGAGCAGAGCAAGTCCGGCAAAAACGGCCAGCAAACTCATGGTGAAACGCTTGCTCGCGATGGACTCCAGCACCACCTCTTCCAATGGCCGCCCTTCATAGGCAACCAGCTCATGATTCAAAGATTGGAGGTGCTGTCGAAGCGCTGCGAAATTCGGCATCGTTGAGCCATTGCCGCGGACAAAGGCCTCGATCCCTTGCGCCATATGGCTCACGTCATGATCCGGCATCTGATCGAGCGGCAGATAGATCTCGGCGTGCAAAGGCCGCGCCGTATCATCGAGACCCCACTGATTGACGTGCCCGACGATGCCCACAATGCGGGGGGCACGGCGTTTGTTCGGCTGCTGCGGGTCATTGTCCAGATCGAGATACTGACCGATAGGGTCGCGGCCCTGGAAATACTTTTGCGCCAAACTTTCATCGATCACTGCCACGGCCGGCGCATGTTCGGTATCGCTACCGGCGAGAAAACGACCGCGCTTCAAAGAAATCTGCAGAGTGTTCAAGTAGTCCGGTTCGACGATATAGACCAGCGACATCGGCAGCTCGCTCGAATGACCGGGTTTGGGGCGTCCGGCGAACCAGATGTGCCAATCGTAGTCGTCTTCCATTGGGCTGGAGGCCGAACTCAGCGAAACGGCCTGGACGCCCGGAGTAGCAGCGAGCTGGTCATGAACCCGGCGTAAGAAGGCGCGAACCGCGGCCGGATTTTCTCTTGTCAAGGATGACTGTGGAGCGATCGAGAAAGTCGTCACGCTGCGCGGATTAAATCCAGGATCAAGTCCCCACAACACGATCAGAGTGCGGACCATCAGTCCGGCGCCAACCGTCAGAATAAGCGCCAGCGCCATCTCGGCAATCACAAACACCCGCTGCGTGCGGCTGCGAGAACCGGCCACCGATCGCCCAACGTTCTTTAGTGCCCCCGCCAGATTGGTATTTCGCAATTTGAGCGCCGGCGCCAGGCCAAAAGCAGCGCCGGCCAGAACTGATGCCGCCAGCGTAAAGAGCAGCACGCGGAAATCCAGCCGGATTTCTTCGACGCGCGGTATGGCATGCGGCGCAGAGGCCAGAGCCGCTGCCGTCCCAAACTGAGCGAGCAGCAGCCCCAGGCCGCCGCCCACCAGCGCCAGCACGACACTCTCGGTTAAGAGTTGCCGGATGATCCGCCACTGCCCGCCACCGACGGCGATACGGATGGCAAACTCGCGCTCCCGCGAGGTGGATCGCGCCAGCAGCAAATTCGAAACGTTGACACATGAGATGAGAAGCACGAAAAAGACTGCGCCCAAAAGAACCAGCAATGGCGCGTGCATATCGCCCACCATGGCCTCTTTCAATGAGACGAGATTGGCTTTCACATTGCTGTCGGCGTTGGGATAGGCGGTGCTCAGTTGCCGGGACACGCGGTCCATGTCCTGCCGAGCTCTTTCAAAAGTGACTCCGGGTTTGAGAGATCCGATCGCCTTCATGCCCCAGCCCGCGGCTCGATCAGCATAGAATGCCGGATCGTTGTATTCGCCGACGGGCGTGTAGATATCGTTGCGCGTAGGACCATCTTGAAAGTTTTCAACCCGTAGACGAAAAGCAGAGGGCACTACCCCCACCACCGTCCGGCCCACTCCGTCTAACACCAGACGCCGTCCGATGATATTGCGTGTTGCACCGAAGTCGCGCCTCCAAAGTCCCTCCGAGATCATGGCGGCGGGCGCAGCGCCCCGGTGATCGTCTCCGCTGTTGAGATTTCGACCGATTACCGGTTTCACTCCGAGGATTTCAAAAAAGCCTGCCGAAATCATTTCCCCCTGAAGATGCTCCGGCTCGCCGGCGCCCGAAAGATTGTACCCGGTGGGTCGATACGCGGCCATCGCCGAAAAGCTTTCGTTCATCCGCTGCCAGTCCAGAAAATTGGGATATGAGATCGATCCATCCTTAAATTCCGGCAATTCTGCATAAAGGACCACGAGGCGGTTAGCATTCGGGAACGGCAAAGGGTTGATCAATACGCCATTGACCACCGAGAAGATGGCGGTGTTTGCGCCGATTCCCAGGGCAATTGTAAGGATCGCGATGATCGAGAACGAAGGCGACTTCAAAAGCTGCCGGCATGCATATTGGAGATCGTTCAGCATAAACGCGTAAAAACTCTCCCTATACACAAGCATTCCCCATGCCAATTAGTAAACGATTCAATTCGGGCTGAAGCCAGCAGCGCGATCTCCGAATATGAACAAAACCGTCCGGAAGTGAACACCCGCACAGTTGGCCCTTGGCGTCATCTTCTGAAGGGTCATCATTTTGGGGCGACACCGGGTGACAACGACTTTAAAGAGCACTTTGGGAACTCGTCCTTTATCGTATTAGTGAGGCCCGATGGTTACGCGGCTTTCGCCGGAACAGACGAGTCCGTGGAGGGCTGGTGCGACAAGTGGCTGATTTCGCAGCCTTCCGGCAAACCCCGGAATGAAGGATGGGAGGCAACACATGCGTAATGAAATTGCGGCGTGGGATGGGCTTACGGCTCAATCCGCACAAATGCTGCTGTGCGATTTGCAAGAAGGAATTGTGGCTCGAAGTAAGACGACCGGGAAGGAAGCGCTGGCCCAGTCGACGGGCGTTTTATTGGAATTAGCCAAGCTGTTTGGGCTGCCTGTGACGATGAGCGTGGTGCCGGAAGGCGAGAAAGCGCCGAAGTTAATTCCCGAACTGCGCGATAGCGGCTTTGCGCAAGAGAAGCTACGTGCCTCGGCGAGCCCATTTACGGATACGGCAACGGTGAGTACTCTCGCGCAGTCAGGCCGTAAGCTCCTGATCCTTGCGGGCGTCGTTACGGAAGTCGTCGTGTTGCACGCAGCGCTGGATGCGCGCTTGCAGGGGTATGAGGTTCTTATCCCAGTCGATGCGTGCGGCGGCCTGTCCGATCGGACCGAGAACGCCGCGTTCCGGCAGGCCGAAGCCGCGGGAGCAGTTACGACGTCAGTCGTCTCGATCGCTACCAAACTGACGCCAGACTTCACAACAGACCTGGGCAAGCAGATGTTCGGCATCGTCCAGAAACTTCGGTTCGGCTGAAATGGGAATGACGCTAGAAGTTGATCCGTAGCGTTTGCGGGGCAGCCAAGTTAGAGAAGCGAAGCAGGAGTGTGCGGCCCTGGTGCTGATATTTGTCGGCATCGAGAGGCTTGTCATCCAAAGTGACGCTTCACGGGACCTTTGTTTGAGAGGATCCGGACGACTGCTTGCGTTTGATCAATCCCTTCAGAACGGAAGGTGAGTGCATTTGCGGTCGAGTGCTCGTCCGTTATCTTTGCCGAAGCGGAAAGTATGCGAGGTGAAGCGGATTTGAAGTAATTGACGTCGAGCAGGAATGCCCGGGTGCCTGGGGTCACCGCTACGGTGCTGCTTTCTTCCAGGTTGGCGTCGAAGAGGTTGATGAGGGCACCTGTCACGGTGACCGGCGATGTTACTCCCGCTGGCGACTCTCCTTCGAGTCCCGCGGCAATTACATAGGGTCCACGCCGGAGAACGAGGGAGTTCGTCTCCTTTAAAGAAAGATGAACGGCGCGGGCCGCAGCCTGTAGCATTTGCATCACTTGGCCATCACCAGACTTGCTGTAGGTAAGGGCCGATGGACTCTGCGGCAGGTAGAGCACAAAGCCCTTCCCCACGGGGTGCAGTCCGGTTGCGTTCGCTGCGATTCCGAGAATTTGGAACAGGTGTTCGCGAGGCGTAGCGAAGTGATTGCCTTGGGAGTTCCACCAATCTTTTATCGAACCGCGCACAACGGACTTGCTGGAATCGGCCAAGTCCGCCGAAGTTCCTCTGCCAAAAAGGAACAAACGCAACATCGATCCGATGGCCAGAGAGCTTAAATTGAGAAAGGTTTTTCGTGGGAAGATCCGCATCGCCAAGGTGTAACAGGGCTCTTCCATTGAGCATCACAAGATAAGCCACATTCTCGACATTCCCGTGGATCAGGCGGAATTCCGCAATCTGGATGCCGCCCTCGTCGTGGGTAGTAAGCGGTCCTCGCTGCCAACGTATCGTGCGTATTTGCGACAGCATGCCACGATTGTTGGCGAGTTCCCTCCGAAGCTGTTCTGAAACATCCGTTGGCGCAACGACGATGGTTTTGGGATGCGACTTGAGAAAGCGCACGGTGCTGGAAACATTAAAGTGATCAGGATGACTATGGCTGATAAAGACCGCTTTGATGTTGGCAAAAAGAGACCGGCCGTCTTCCATGTCACGTACCACTTTCGCCGGAACATGATCGTAATCAGGAAGCCCCGCGCCGAAGAGTGCGTCGAACAAGACGGCGTGAGATCCGGAGCGGACCAGGAATCCTTCGTTCCCAAGGTAAGTGACTTCAATTGCATAGGGCTTTGGGTCTGCGCGCAGCCTGGGGGACGAGAACAGCAAAGTGACTAATGCGACGACTGCAAAACACTTCTGCCCCATGCTCCATACGGTATCGCGAAGTATCTAGTGTTGCGGTGTGGGTTAATTGGTTTTGATTTGCCTCTTCCATTCGTCCTCGCCTGCGACCCTCAACGAGCGATAATCGGCCACGAATGTGCGCTTAGGTCAGCAAAAGGTCGCGTACTGCCCGTTGCAGGGATTGGAAATAGAAGTGGGCAGCCCATTGCAACTTCTGAGGCAGAGGTTTACTTCTCATGAAACAGTATCAATCACGAATTTTGCTTTACGCTCTTCTGGGCGGCGCGTTAGTTACAAGCGGATCGGCGCAAGGAAGACCAGGAAGACGCGGCGGTCCGCCTGCTGCAGCGCCCCCGCCCCAGGCGGGCGAATTTAAGACAGTCACCGGTACGATCTCGCAATTCAACTACGACCGAGAAGGAGAAATCGAGGGGTTTTTGTTGAGCGATCACACGTTGGTTCACTTGCCTCCGCGGGCGGCCGGACGTATCGGACCCGCGATGCACACAGGCGACAACGTGCAGATCACGGGCTTTGCTCAGACGTCGCCGAGCGGCATGCAGACTATCGAAAGCCAGGGTATTCAGGACCGTACCTCAGGCAAGACGTTCAGCCTACCGCAGCCGGGCGCAGCGGCTCCTTATTCCGGTTCAGGACGCATTCAGCAGTTAAACTACGGCCCTGATGGATCGGTCAACGGACTTTTACTTAACAACGGCACACTAGCGGCAGTCGCACCGTTCGGCGCGGCGAATCCGTCCTCGGTGCAAGTGGGAGCCACAGTCGCCTACACGGGGTACGCTCGAAACACCGTGAGCGGCAGAACGGTGGTGGATGTGCAGACTTTAACCATCAACGGACAGACGCTGGCCATGGGCATGGGCCCTGTGAACCGCCGGCGCGGTGTGCCGCCAGTGCCAACGGGTGCTCCGGCTCCGTCTCCAGCAGGCCCGGCGCCGGCGGGACGAACCGATGAGCCAGCGCCTCCTCCTCCGCCTGCGCAGCCTCCGCAAGCGTAATGGTTTAGGAGCGACTCTTAACCGTACACAGTTGAGCGACAATTGGACAGCACCACGTCGCCTTGCCGCAACGAATAAACAGGGGACACATGGCTGTCATCGTGCTACCCAGGCAGGTAGTGGCGCGTTTCGTATGAGGGCAAGACTCGGCATTCTGTTAGCAAGCGCCGCGTTTTTTTGGGCGCGGGGCGGGCCACCCGGTCCGCCTCCCGATCCGGCAACTCGTTTGGTGGAAATTAGAACAAGAGTTAACGCGATGAAGCCAGTGGATGTAACGGCGCAGCTTGCCTGTGCCTACAGCCGCTCTTTTCTGGTGAGCGCGGCGAGGGATCTTCGATCCGGCCAACGTTTCAAAGCAGACCGCATGGCAGAAGCCGCTGATGCGCTGCTACACGTGGCCGAACATCAGCAGCATCTGCGAGCCGGAGGAGGTTCCAAGGGGCCACCTCCGGCCGGCTCGATAGAAGACCATTTACAGCGGGTTTATTTCCGAACGCAGCAGGCCGATTACTTTTTTCAACAATCGGGGGACAAGCGCGCGGCAGCATTTCCGCAATGGGCCCGCGACTTCTACCAACTGGCGGTGCGGGCGCACGAGCGGAACGATCTGGTGGCCGCCGATGAAAACGCGAAGTGCGCGGAAGAAATTGTTAGAGCGCTAGAGAGTTTGGCGCAGGCCGCCACGCCAGCCATCGGGCCACCCGCGCCACCGCCTGTACCGAAGCCGCCGGTGCTATAAAGATCGACGTGAATCGGTTACTCCAAAACAGGCTGGTCCTGCAGTTGCTCTTCACGTTGATAGCGGCTGTCTCGGTGGCAACGCTGAGCGTGGTCCTCATCACCGAGGCAATTCGCAGCGCGGAACGAGTGGTGCTGGGAGAGGCGAACAAGACCGTTTCGAGCGCGATCGGAGAACTAAAACAACAGTTTGAATATCGGGCGGCATCGGACACTTCGTGGTCTGGCCTTCCCACTCAGGCTCGTGACGTCTCCTTGCGCGGCATCACACAAACGGTCTTGCGGTCGTATCCAGGGGTGGAAGGCGGATTTTATACTGACACTACTTTCCTCGGTTATGCCTTCCCAACCCATGACACAGGAACGGCGAAGATCGATGTACCGAGTGCGGAGAAGAGTCTGATCAGCACGCTGGCGCAAAACAGCAAGAAGGCGAATCGCATGCGCGAGCAAGTGATTCGCGGCAAAACTGATCTGCTGGTCTTGAGCGCCCTGCCGGCGCAGAACGGTAAGACCGTGATCTGGGCCATGAAGCGGCTCCCTGGCCGCGGAACACCCGGTACCGGCCGGCGTGAACTCTTACTATCGATTCTGGTGCTGGCGGCACTTATCAGTGTTGCCGGAACGCTCGTGACGGGTCTGAGCCTGGCGCATGGAGTCGCCCAGATTAAGGATGGGCTGGCGCGGCTCAAAGAGGATTTTCAGTTTCGTCTTCCCGAGCGCGCAGACGAATTGGGCGCGATTAGCAGTTCGATTAACCGCATGGCGTCGGCGCGCGGAAAACTCGAAGCAGAGCTCAGGCGCGAGGATCGCTTGCGGGCGCTCGGTCGCCTGGCGTCAGGCTTGGCGCACGAAATTAGAAATCCGCTAAACAGCATTCGCCTTACTGTGCAATTACTGGAGCGAAGACTGGACACAAACAGCATCCGCCGAGAAGATCTCCAAACAGTTCGAACAGAAGTCGACCGGCTCACTATCCTGCTGAACGACCTGCTCGACCTGCAAAGAGCGCGCCAGCCACGCCCGGAGATACAGGCCATCTCGCCGGTGGTCCAGCATTGCGTCAGCCTGGTCGAGCGGCAGGCTGACATGCAGAATACCAGCGTTTGTCTCGAAAGCGGCGGGGAAGAACTCAGCGCGTTTTTCGATGCGCATCAACTCACGCAGACGGTGGTCAACCTGCTGTTGAATGCGTTAGAGGCTTCTCCGGACGGTGGAACCATCCATGTCCGGACCACTCGGGAAAACGGGATCGCCAAAGTGGAAGTACAGGATGATGGGCCGGGGCTTGATCCCGAACAGCAGGAACATTTGTTCGAACCTTTTTACACCACGAAACCTTCCGGAACCGGCTTGGGACTGGCCGTTTCGCGCGAGCTCATGCGGACTCAAGGCGGCGACCTGGTTTACGCCATGAGCCCGGCGGGCGCCCGCTTTGTTGTCGAGTTTCCGAGGCACTGAAATTCATTATGTCGATCTCAACGGTATTAGTCGCAGAAGACGAGGACGCGGCTCGCACCTCACTCGTCGCTTTACTGGAGTCAGAAGGTTTTCGCGTGCTTTCGGCGCGGGACGGTACGGAGGCTCTGTCGCTGACATTGCATGAAGAACCGGACGCTGTGCTGCTCGATATCCGAATGCCGGGACTGGATGGATTATCCGTGCTGAGGCAGGCCAAATCCGGCGGTTCGACTTGCATGTTTCTTGTGATGACAGCATTCGGAGATAGCACCACGGCTATCGAAGCCATGAAGCTGGGCGCGTTTGATTATCTTTCAAAGCCGCTCGAATTTGAACACGTTTTAGCACAGCTCAAACGCGCGATTGAGCATCGCCGGATTTCGCGAAGAGCTAACGCAACTGTGTCGGAAGAGCTGGCAACCAGGGTTCTGGCGATGGTTGGTTATAGTCCGCCGATGCAGCGCGTTTATAAGTTGATTGGCCAGGTAGCGGCATCGGATGCGACAGTTTTGGTGCGCGGAGAAAGCGGAACCGGTAAGGAGCTGGTGGTGAATGCGATTCATGAGAACAGTTCGCGCGCGCGTGGACCGCTGCTTAAAGTAAACTGCGCCGCCATCCCGGAATCGCTGTTGGAATCGGAGCTCTTTGGACATGAAAAAGGAGCATTCACCAACGCGCTCTACCGCCGGATCGGGCGCTTTGAAGAGGCCCACGGCGGAACGCTTTTCCTGGATGAGATCGCGGAACTTGCGCCGCCCTTGCAAGCGAAGCTGTTGCGCGCGGTGCAGGAACGCTCGATCGAGCGCCTGGGAACCAACACACCCACCCATATCGACATTCGCCTGATTACGGCTACCTCGAAGAATCTCGAACAGGGCGTGGCGCGGGGCGAGTTTCGGGAGGATCTCTACTATCGCCTAAACGTTGTGACCATCGCGCTGCCGTCGCTGCGCGAGCGAAAACAAGATGTGCCCGCGCTTGTCCAGCACTTTCTGCAACGAAGCGGGCGGATGGCCTCCATGACGCCGGCGGCGCTAGCGATCCTATGCGAACATCACTGGCCAGGAAACGTTCGGGAGCTGGAAAACACCATCGCGCGAGCGCTGGTGCTGGCGCGTGGCAATGTGATCGATCGCGATGACATTCTCCTACTTGATGACCAGCAGGGAACGGCGACCGGACACTGGTCGGATCTGGTTCCGTTACAAAACGGCTGGAAAGAAAACGTTGAGTTACTGGAACGAGCGCTGGTTGAGCGATCGTTAGCGGCGGCACAAGGAAACAAGTCCAAAGCGGCGGAGATTTTAGGCATCCACCGACGTCTTCTCTACGAAAAGCTCCGGCAATATGGCATCGATGCGAAAGAACATCCGAGCTCCGCAAAGTGATCGGAATACGTTCAGCGATGGGCGGTTCCATCGCGGCTGCCGGTTGCTGTGAGCAGGCTCAAGAAGGTCGTTACGATGGCTCGCTATTTGCGATGCAGGACGCATAGACAATGACAGATCCGAAAACGACGCCTAACCAGTTTTTGAGCTGGGTTCATTTTGGCGACCTACATATTCGCGATGCGGAGGACGAAAGCTATTTGGATTTCCTGGAATTGATCGACGATGCCAATGCTCACTTGGCGGGCGAAGTCGACTTTGCCTTTCTTCCCGGCGATAACGCCGAAGATGGTTCGGAAGGTCAATACAAGCTGGTGCGCCGGGCTCTCGACCGGCTGAAACTGCCCGTCCATATCATCACGGGCGATCATGATCGAAAGGCTGGCACGCTGGATCTTTTCAGACGGTATCTGGAGGGGAATCTCTGTCGAGCGATTAGCATAAAACGATTTCGGCTGCTCTTTCTGAATGCCATGGACGGCGCCCGGGCGAAAGACTTTGACTTTAGTTTCGAACAAATGCGGTGGCTTGAAGAGCAGTTGCGCGAGGCCCGTTCTTCCGGCTGCAGACCGCTAGTGTTTACGCACCTTTATCCGAGCGAATTAGTGACGCAGGCCGAGCCCTTCACGCGATTGATTCGCCAGTTCGAAGTCGAGCTGGTCGAAATGGGGCACACGCACTACAACGAACTGGCAAATGACGGGAAAACGATTTACGCTGCGACGCGCTCGACCGGACAGATCGAAGAAGGGCCACCCGGTTTCTCGATCACGATCGTAGATGGTGACGTGGTGAGTTGGAAATTCAAAGAACGCGGTCCTTGGCCTTTCGTGATGATTACCTCGCCTGCCGACGAAAAGCTCATCACGCGACCGGGTAGCGCCGAGCACGTCGTTCGGGGCACGATTCTGATACGAGCCAAGGTGTGGGGCGCCGCGCCCGGAACTACTGTGACGTGCTCGATCGGCGGAGCGCCGCACCAATCCATGCGGTTTGCGCAGGGGCGCTGGCACTTGGAATGGAACTCGTCCGCGGTACCGGACGGCCTATATCGCATTGAAGTCTGCGCCACGAACCGTGGGAACGGAAACGCGCAGGATGAGATTTCAGTTTTGGTAAGTCAAACTGGCAAGTACATCGCACCGCAGAGAAGCAGCACTGATTACGACAATGCGATCGGCGCATATCCGGCAAAGGGCGTCCTCGGTACGGAGCTGGGTCCCAACGAACAAGGAACGAAGGGTCCCTGGCCTTCCTGGCGGAATAGCTAGACCGTTCTGCCCGGTTCCTCTTTGACCATCATAATGACCGAATCCATTCTTGCCATGCACTGGCATACGGCTGCCATTTGGCTGATCTCACTGGTATCGATCGCGCTGGTTTTGATTCGCCCCAGAGGTCTGGCCGAAGCCTGGTGGGCCACTGCTGGGGCCTGTTTACTCGTATTGTGCCAGCTGATTTCGCCGTTGTCGGCCGCGCGTGCTGTGGGCAAAGGCCTGGACGTCTATCTGTTTCTGACAGGGATGATGATCATGTCGGAACTAGCCCGTCGCGAGGGTGTATTTGACTGGGTGGCAGGACATGCGGTGCGGGCGTCGAGCGGTTCCCGTAGACGCCTCTTTGTGTTGATCTATGCTGTGGGCGTTGTCGTGACTGTGTTCCTGTCTAACGATGCCACCGCAGTTGTGTTGACGCCGGCGGTGCTGGCAGCTGTCCAGGCCGCCGAGGCAGAGCCGTTGCCTTACCTTTTCATCTGCGCCTTTATAGCCAATGCGGCGAGCTTCGTTCTACCTATTTCGAATCCCGCGAATCTGGTGGTCTATAGCTCGCTCATGCCGCCGCTTGGGAAATGGCTGCTGACGTTTGGATTGCCTTCGCTCGTCTCGATTCTAGTTACCTTCTTAATTCTCCGCTGGTTGTCGCGCAGGCTTTTGCAGGGTGAGATGAGAACAAGTGTTGACGAACAGGCGCTGTCGCCAACCGGCAAATTGACACTTTATGGCATTGGGTTTTTGGCCATCACGCTGATGACAGCTTCGGCATTTAATCTTAATCTGGGCGCACCGGCCTGTATCGCGGGTGTTCTGGTTGCGATCGGTGTATCAATTCAGGACCATCGCACACCCAAAATGATAGCTAAAGAAATCTCGTGGAGCGTGCTGCCCCTGGTAGCGGGATTGTTTGTGATTGTCGAGGCGCTGAATGGTGCAGGTGCGCTCAGTGCAGCCATTCGCGCGCTTCGGGGAATGGCTGCATGGCCATCGTTCCGCGCCAGCCTGACTTCGGGATTTGGCGTTGCTCTACTTTCGAATCTGATGAACAATCTCCCGAGCGGACTAGTTTGTGGAGCAGCCGTGAAAGCGGCCGGGGCGAGTGGTCCACTCCGAAATGCGATTTTAATCGGGGTCGACCTGGGACCAAATCTTTCAGTCACCGGCTCATTGGCTACGATTCTCTGGCTAATTGCGATCCGGCGAGAAGGTCAGGACATCGGCTTCTGGCGGTTTCTGAAGTGGGGCGCGCTAGTGATGCCTCCGGCCCTGGCTCTCGCCATTTTGGCTGTATTTTTCAGTCCATAAATTCGCCGGACTAGGACTGCTGCCTGGCCTTCAGCATGGCGTCTGCCCAGCGGTATGCTTCGCTCGCCAGCCTCTCATGTGCTTCGTCTTCGCTGTGCTTGTCCTGCCGGGCCGCGAAGACGGCGGAAGGGGGAATATGGCTTAACAATGCCGTAAGCGCTGCTACGGCGAACCTGTCCCGCAGTTGGTCTTGCTGTTCGTTGACGGAAGTTTCCACGTCAATAGTCTAGCCTTTGCTTCGACCGTCATCGGCAAGAGACGGTTGAGCTTTTATGCCCGCTGCGGTGCTCTTAGCTTGCCGGTTCCGCTCTCACGACGAAGCGCTTGGGGGCACTTCCAATGTGGCGAAATGGATAACAGGTAATCAGCGTTAGCTCGGAAACGTCAGAACTCCGCAAAGCAGATGTATCGGCGGGCTCTACGATGCTTATAGCCCGCACGCGGTAAGAAAGTCGCCGGCTTGTTTGTAGACGGATTAAGTCGCCCACCTTCAAATTTCGCAACGGCCAGAACGCCGTGTCGCGGTGCCCGGCGATGACCGCGTTGCCCGTTCCGCCCAGCACCGTAGTGTCAGCCAGGTGGACTGCTCCGACGCTGAGACCCTCCTCTTCATTTCCTTCCACTACCAAGACGGACATCCCTAAACGCGGCACTTGCAGCTTACCGCTAACGTGGAGAGCATCCGATCGACGTTCCGTTAACCCGGTACGCGAGAAAATCGCTGCCGGCGCAATGGACGATGATGCCATTCCGGCGTGTTGGAATAATTCATACCGCGCCAGATTCTCGCTTGCAACGCACAGGAGGATGAGGCCGAGGAGTGAGAACATCCAATCCGCGCGGCTCAAAATCAACCGGAGCTTCATCACCCGGGGACGCCACTCATTCATGAGCAGGATTTTTCCGTTCAGCACGCTGCCGCAGGACCTTGACAAGAGCCTCTAATCGACGATTGCGGGTCTTGAGACGATTCGCTTCGTCGCTACTAAGCGGATGCGGCGAAACGAGCTGATGATTGGCGTCCGGTTTGACTCGGGCCGCCTCCGGTGTGGTTGTCGGCACCGTCTGCACATTCTGCGCGTGCCTGATCGTCTCGGTAGTGACCGAAGAGGAGTGACTTGCCTGCTCCGTTGTACGGAATGCCGCCGCACCGAGCCCTACAAAGGCCGATAGAGCGAACGCGGTTAGTATTTTAGGCCAGTCTCGTGCTCCGGATTTCGGCATCCGCCCTAGGAGACGCCGTAATCCTAAGCGGTTTTGGCCGGGCGATTGGTAAGGCAGAAGGTACCAGTCGTCCCGAAAGGCTGGTTCCTCAGGGGACCGGCTCGCCATGGGAGGCGCCGGAGCGCGCGTTTGAGCTGTTTGTGGCATCGAGATCCTGAAACCTCAGAACCCTTGGATTCCTAGGCCCGGCTCAGCCTCCTCCAACGCAGCGTCAACCCTGCTGCGAGAAAGGCCAGACCGCCGGTTAAATAAAGATAGGTGTCACTAGCCGTTTTAGGGAGTTGCCGCCGATGAGACATGGGCGCGGGTGCGGCTGTCGGTTCTGGAGAGCTAGCAGTAGCAGGAGTAACAGCAGGAGCGGGAGTAGTAGGAGCAGGAGTAGCAGCAGAAGCGGGAGCAGCCACAGGAGCTTGCGTAGCTGCGTTGGTGTTTGCAGCCACCGTATCGGCCGCAGCTGCTGTCGCTGCCGGCGCCACGTATTTAGCAGCCTTGACACCTTCTCCTGTATTGCTGGCCGTCACCCGTTCCGGGGACAAGAGCCAGAGCGTAACCACTTTCATGTCATCGGGCGAGAGATTCCCAGGAAGTTTGTCGTAGGAAGGATCAACGGCCATCACGGTCTCGGCCGTGTCGCCGGTAATCTTCACCGCTTCGAGTTTCGGGTAAACAAATTCGAGCGGAGCAGCGCAGTCTGCGCACTTCCATGCTTTTACCGACTTGTTGTCGCTACCATTTGTCTTGAAATAGGCTAGATTGTCGTCCGACGTCACCGGCACTTTCGCATCTGGCACGGCGAGCACCAGCGAATGCTCCCCAGTCTGAGAGTTCGAGACACGGACAATCGCCCGATCTGGCAATCGATCCTCCACCGCGAACGTATAGGTTCCAGCTTTCAGTTCTGTTCCCGGAATCTGCGTGTTCGTTCCCAATGTGATCGTCTGGCCGTTTTCGGCCGCCACGCCGGAAGCGATCGGAATCAAGAGAGCTGCTGATAGGACGAAAAGACCAGTCTGGTTAATTTTCATAAGCGTTGCCTCATTGATACTTTACGCGAAGCAGAGGCAAATCGGATTATTCCCGCAATAACTTGGTACTACCGTCCCGTATCGAGAGGTGTAGCCACGATTAATAGCTGCGCTCGCGACGGCTGGCAAGCTCCTTAATCAGTGCATTGGCGGGATCGTCGAACCAGGCGTGGAACATGAGAATATCGCCATGTGCCACCGACCTTTTCAGCTGACCAAAGTACTGACTCACCGGCGCATCGGCCGTGTTGATCACACTGAAGGCATCGGGATAGATGCTCCTCACGATCTCCGGTGTAGAGCTATAACCACGGCGGAGTTCGGTATAGGGCGCAGTCTTTGCATAATAAATGGCATTCTTGTGTTCCGGCATTAGCAGGACATCCGGATAAACCTGGGCGACGCGCGCTAACACGGCGAAAGAAAGAGGAAGGGCTTCATCACCGTTTGAATCGACGTAGAAGAGACTCGCTCCCCAACGTTTTCTGGCGTAAGTAATCTTGTCGACTAAAACTTGCGCAGGATCGCTGGACTTAGTCTGATGGGCGGCCTTTCCATCCGCGCAAACCCAGATTGTCTGCGGTCGGATTGTCACGCCGACACGCAATCCCGCGCGGCGAAATCGGGCGAAATACTCATCGATGACACTCTGCATTTCGGGCGCTAACTGTTCGACTAGACGCGGGTCTCCGACGTAAGTGGTGGGATGCGGAAACTGCTCGCCTTCGACATCCCAGGTGACCATACCCTGGGCATTGATACTCTGCAAAATCGCAACGCTACGATCCGCCCAAGCTAATAAACGGATGCGGAACTTGGAAATTCCGGCGGCGCTAGTGACATCGAGGTTTGGGTCCAGGAACCATCCGCGCGGGTTTTTCGGCCAGTGCGACGCCGCAGTGGCGAGGATCAGACTCCCAATTGGGCGTCGATCGTTCCATCGCAGGGTAAACGGATTCGCGCTCTTGAAAAGGTTCCCTAAGTTGAGCACGAAACCCGCCTGATCGATTGATCTTGAAGTAAAGCCTGGAGCAATCGTTCGTACACTACGGGCCAAGCCGTTCGGATCGGGCATCGACAGGATATAGCCCGACAACGTAAACAGGCCTATACAAACGCAGCCGAAAAACTTGGTGTTCAAAGTTCAAAACCCTGTACTAGTACGGGCGGTGCAAAGAAAACGACGGCTGTCTGCAAGACAAAAACCTGAAAATGGCCACACTAGCTATATCGGATCGGCTGGGATTTTTGTGAGCAGAAAAAACGACTGCTTCAAAGATTTGATCCTAAAGGTTTGCGCAACTCGTGACGATAGATACGTTGAAGGAGAAGGATCTGGATGAGTAGACAGTACTGGCTTAGTTCTGCCAGATTCATTACCACTATTGATTGACACTTCGCCTGTAACTTTGCGGTAATGACAATCAGAACCGCTGTAAGTCGACTCCTCGGAGGGAATCGCGATATGAAGTTAATCTGTGTCCGGCCTACCTGTCCCTTGGATTGGAAGCCACCGCTGTGCTCTCCCTCCTAATTCGCTTTTCCGCGATGTCCCCATTTCTTAGAACTGGATTTATATCTTCATGAACAAGTGTCTTTGTTTTTTTGTTCTCTTATTGTTCCCGATCTGCAGTGCTTTCTCGGCCGAAGCGCCGGGTGCGGGCAATACTGCGAAAGCAACCGAAGCTACCTATCTGCTGGGTCCGGAGGATCAGCTTTCGGTGCATGTGGTGGACCTTGAGGATATTTCCGACAAGCCGGTTCGCATCGATCCAAATGGTTACATAGAGCTGCCGCTGGTCGGCCGAATTCACGCAGCGGGGTTAACCGTCGATCAGCTACGCACCTCGCTCGCCAAACTGGCGTCTAAGTATATCGATTCACCGCAAATCACCATTAACGTTCTCGACTACCGCAGCCGGCCCGTCTCGATCCTGGGCGAAGTGAATACTCCTGGCCTGCACCAGTTGCAGGGACCGACCAGACTCATTGATGTGATTTCATTGGCGGGCGGTCTCAAACCCGACGCTGGTCAAAAGCTGACGATTACGCGCCAGGTGAAGCAAGGTAGTCTGCCTTTGCCGAGCAGTCATTTAGATGCATCGGGTGAGTTCTCCATTGCGGAGCTGCGTCTCAATACCCTGTTGGACGGCAGTAAGCCCTCTGAAAACATCGAAGTGCGTGCCAATGACGTGATTTCGGTGTCGCGCTCCGATATGGTGTACGTCGTCGGTGAAGTCAGAAAGGCCGGCGGCATCAGCTTGAACTCCCAGGAAGCGATGTCGATCACCCAGGCGCTGTCTTTGGCCGAAGGCACAAGCACCGGCGCAAACGCCCGGAAGGCTCGCATTCTGCGGGCGGTAGACGGCAAACCATCCAACAAAAACGAGGTCCCGGTGAATCTGTCCTTGGTGCTATCCGGGAAGGCACCTGATTTGCAGATGCATGCCAACGATGTTCTCTTTGTTCCCGATAATGCGCCGGCTTCCGCCATGAAACGCGCCACTGAGGCCGCTATACAGATCGCTACCGGCGTCATGATTTACCGCCACTAATGTCCCATCAAAATTCAATCCAGATTTCAAGAGAAGGAAGACAGTCCATGGAGGAGTTAGAAAAAATCGGCGGCAAAGGGATGTCCCTGAGTTCGCCTGTGTTGGTTCGACCGGCGAATGGCCTGCATCTGAATCATTTCAAGGCAGCTGCGGACAAAAACCAGGAGGCCTCGGACAGCCTGTTGGCGGAGTATGCCCGGCTTTTCAAGCGGAGACGTGGGCTGATCCTGCTCTGTACTCTAGCCGGAGCGCTCCTCGGATGGGCCATCACCATCGGCGTACAACCGGTTTACCGTGCCCGCACGTCACTCGATATCCAGAATCTAAACGACAACTTTCTCGACATGAAAGCCGTGTCGCAGACCGGCAACGAAGGCGGTTCTTCCGAGGCGTACGTACAAACGCAGATCAAGCTGCTGCAGAGCGATACACTGCGCGAGCGAACAGTCAATGCTGTTAAGCACCAGGGAGATATCGCCTCTCTGCGGCGTACTGATGTAGTCTCAGCGATGAAGCAGGATTTCCACCTGCCCGGTGATAAACAGGTTTCGAAGCAAGCGCTCCTGGAATTCACCGCCAAGCGGGTCATGGTTAAGCCGCTTGGCCTGACACGCCTGGTAGAGGTTACGTGCGACTCCTGGAGTGCCAGCTTTGCCGCCGAATTCTGCAACTCTCTCACCCGGGAGTTCGCGAATCAGGATCGTGACGTTCGCTTCAGCCAGGCTAAAGCGACCAGCGAATGGCTGTCGCGGCAACTGGCAGATGTGCGCGAGAGTGTCGATCAGGCGCAGAAGAAACTCGAGTCGCGCACCGGCAACGATGCACTCACCTTGAAAGAGGGTGGCGCAAATGTAGCGGAAGAAAAATTGCGCGAGCTGCAGGCCGAGCTGATGAAGGCGCAAGGCGAGCGGGTCGAAAAACAGGCGCAGTACGAAATTAGCGTTTCGGCGCCCGCCGATTCGCTCCCCATGGTGCTCGACAGTACACAACTGCGAGACGATCAGATGAAGCTCGATGACCTCCGCCGGCAAGTGGCGGCACTCGTACCGCCATTGACCGAAGCGAATCCTAAAGTCCAGCACCTGCGGGCACAGATTCACGAGATCGAGGATAGTCTCTCCAAAGAGAAGGGTAATGTACTCGAGCGGCTGCGCAATGAGTATCAAGCAGCTACCCATCGCGAGTCGTTGCTGAATACCGAATACCGGGCACAAGAGGCTCGTGTCTCTCAAGAACAGGGTCGCGAGGCGCAAGTCGGCATGCTCCGCCGGGAAGTGGATTCGGGCCAGCAGCTCTATCAGACTTTATTGCAACGTGTGAAGGAGGCGGGCTTTGCTTCGGCCATGCAGGCTTCCACTGTACGCGTGGTGGATGCAGCCCGCGCTCCGCTGATCCCGATTTCACCGCGCCGCGGTATTTCCGCCGGCGTCGGAATGCTGCTGGGCCTTCTGGCCGGTATGGGATGCGCGTTTTTCAAGGAACGAACCCAATCGGTCCTGCGTGGCCCGGGAGAAGTATCTCGTTATCTCAATTTGCGGGAATTAGGTGTAATTCCTTCGGCGAAGCGCGGTTTACGGCAGCCTTCCCAAGTCACGCAGATTGCACTTAGGAACAATTCAGCCGCCACCCTGGGCGTCACAACCGCTCCAGTCCCTGTGAGACCCAAGCCGCACCGGCCCCTCGACATGGCCGTGTGGCAGGATCATGCCTCGCTGGTGGCGGAGGCTTATCGAAATACTACTTATTCCGTTCTGCTGGCCGGCCAGGAACTGGAACGGGCCAGAACCTTCGTGATCACCAGTCCCAGTGTGGGAGAAGGCAAGACGACGGTTACTTGCAACCTGGGCCTGGCACTTGCTCAGGCCAACCGGCGGGTGCTCCTGATCGATGGAGACTTGCGCAAGCCGCGTCTCCATAAAGCCATGGATGTCAGAAACGAAGTGGGTTTACGCGATCTGCTGCGCGGCGATATCGATGCCAAGCTGGCGCCTACCGAGGCGTTCTGCCAGTCGACTCCGGTTCCAGGCCTCTTTGTCATTCCGAGCGGCAAAGGTTCCGAGGAGCCGAGTGGCCTATTACACTCGGTTCGTTTCCGCACTTTGCTCGATCGGCTCACTACCGAATTCGATTTCGTTCTGATCGACAGCCCCCCCATGCTTCATATGGCGGATGCCCGCATCCTGGCCGGCATGTCGAACGGCGTCATATTGGTCTTCCGCGCGCGCGTCACCGATATCGAGACAGCCGCTGCCTCGCGAGACTTGTTCCTCGACGACAATGTTCGCGTGATCGGCACGATTCTAAACGATTTCGATCCGTCGAAAGAAGGGAAATCGCACTACTATCAGAGCTACTATCAGTACGCGGATCTCTCGAAAGCCGCAGCCTCGGAGTCTAAATCAGCATGACGGTTGCTGGCGCCAAGCCCGCGCTTCGAACAAACAAAGAGGCAGACTTCAGGCAGTCTGCCCCTGTTTCGAAGCAGGTGGACCAGGACCGCTCTGAGGGCATCCGTTCGCTGAGTAGAGGCGTCAATGGCTGAGACCGTCGCAATGCCTCCGGCAACTCGTACTGCCACGCTACCCGCGCAAGCGCCGGGTAAGTCTGTCGCTGTCCGGCCGCTCAACCTGCTTGCTTATGTTCATCTG
Organism: Bryobacteraceae bacterium; assembly: GCA_965277435.1. GTDB lineage: Bacteria > Acidobacteriota > Terriglobia > Bryobacterales > Bryobacteraceae > Bog-105. The sequence continues at coordinate 3,477,438 of OZ255821.1, forward strand.
CGCAATATCCACCGTTCGACAGGCGCAGGTCGCGTGGCTCGCCAGTTAACTGAGCATCTGGCCCTGAGAGACGATGTAAAACTCGAACTACTTGCCGACCCTGGCGACAAAGCGCGTATCCTGCCGTTGGTGGGGGCGCCCTGGACCGAGTTCCGCTACCACCTCTTTCAAAAAGAAACATCGCGCCAGCAAGCCTACTGGTTTCTGCTTGATCGACCCCGTGCCGAGAAGTACTGGCCCGAGGCGCAGATCATGTACTGCACGGCCGAGTCTTATGTTCCGACCAAGACGGCTAGGCTCGCGGTGACTCTGCACGACGCCGCCTATTTTGAACCGGCAGCCCACTTGCGGGACAAGTCCTTCTCAGCTCAGAAAATTAAGTGGCAATTGCTCTATCGCAAACTGGACAGGAAAGCCGACCTGTTCCATACGGTCTCGCAATTTTCAGCCGACCGGCTGGGGCACTTCTTTCCACATATCCGTTCGCGCCTGCGCGTCGTACATAATGCTGTGACCCCGCATTTCTTCGAACCGGTGACGGCTGCCGGCACTGACTATGTTCGCGGAGTCGGACTGGCGGATCGCCCCTTCATCCTCGTTCCGGGAGGCCTGCATTTCCGCAAGAATGCGGAGCTGGTTCTCGCCGCCTGGCCCGCTTTGCGAGAGCGCTTTCCCGATCTCGTGCTGGCCGTGATTAATCACTCAAACCCGGCCTACATCGAGCGGGCGAAAGCGCTGGGCGATCGCTTCCGAGTCTTGGGCTTTGTAACCGACGATGGACTGCGCGCCCTGTATGCTGCGGCCCAGATTGTGTGGTTTCCTTCCCGCTACGAAGGATTTGGATTGCCGGTCATCGAAGCTATGGCTTGTGGCACGCCGGTTGTAACCAGCCGGGCGTCGTCCCTCCCGGAAATCGCCGGGGATGCGGCCATCCTGGCCTCGCCCGAGTCGGCAGCGGCACACCTCGAGGCCCTGGAAGGCCTTCTTACCAGTGAATCGCTGCGCCGGGATCTCGCCGATCGCGGCCGCTTGCGAGCCCGCGAATTCACCTGGAGCCGTTCGGCAGAACGTCTGAAAACTTACTTCGAAGGTCTGCTCTGATGGTCACGGGCAAAACACCGACCCGAGGCGTTGTGGTGGTTCACCGCGGGGCTCGGGACGCCTATCAGGTCGCTGCGGCACTCGCCCATGCAGGCCTGCTCAAGCGTTTAGTCACAGATCTATATTGGCCGCAGGATCGCTCCTGGGCGGCCAGGCTGTCCACGCTTTTGCCTGCCCGGCTGCGAGTTCTTTTGGCCCAGCGAAATCATCCGTCAGTGCCGGGCCGTCTTGTTCGACAGACGCTCATCTCCGGCTTGCTATCTTACCTTCTGGAAAAACGAAAAGGCATTCCATTTGCGATTCGCCGCAGAGCGATCCGCCACACGGATGCCGTTCTCGGCCGCACGGCAGGCCGACTGGCGGCGCGTAGCAATGCGCTGCTGATCAGCTACAGCTACTACGGCTACCATGCTTTCCAAAGCTACGGGAAGCCCGGCGTGTTGTTCCAGCTGCATCCCCACCCGGCCAGCGTGCGTCGCATTCTCGAACAGGAACTGTCCGATCACCCGGACTGTTCCGATTCGCTTCGTAAGGAGTGGGAGTTGTCGTTGCCGGAAGAGGATTTTGCCCGCCTCGTCGCCGAGACCAAGATGGCTAGCAATTTCCTGGTCGCCTCTTCGTTTACCAAACGAACGCTCGTCGAGAATGGCGCCGCGCCGAATTCGATCCGGGTTGTCCCCTACGGCGTCGATCTCAAGCGTTTTACTCCTGGTCCGCAAAACCAATCGCCTTCCGGTCCGCTGCGGCTCTTGTTTGTCGGCAGTATTAACCAACGCAAAGGCATCAAGTACCTCCTGGAAGCCCTGCGCCTATTAGGGAACGCGCCGGTCGAGCTCACTGTTTGTGGACGCGTCGTCGACGATCTTTCGCTGTTCGAGCCGTTTCGAGCCCACGTTCGTATCCGTCCTTCGGTGAGTCTGCCGGAATTGCAGGCAGCTTATCAACAGGCTGACCTCTTTGTATTCCCATCGGTGGCTGAAGGCTTCGCGCAAGTACTGCTCGAAGCGCTCGCTTCCGGGCTTCCGATTCTCAGCACCACTCACACTGCCGCGCCCGATCTGATCGAGCATGGACAGCAAGGTTTTGTCGTGGAACCGCGCCGCCCGGATCTGGTCGCCGGCCATATCGACTGGGCCTTGCGACACCGGCCTGCGTTATATGAAATGAAGCAGGCGGCGCGCGCACGGGCGGAATTCTTTACCTGGGATCGCTTTGCCGCTCGGGTGGTAGAGGCTGCGCAGGAATTGCTGGCCCAGCCTGCGGGTGCTTCCGGACCGCAGAATGCGCCGAATCTCACTCGGGAGTCCCAGTATGTTTGAAGCTCTACTGTGGAGCGCCGTTGTGATCGCTGCAATAGCACTTTTCTGTGCTCTCGACGGAAGCCGCGATGTGTTTCATCCGCTGGTCTTCATCATGCCGATGATGGCGTTCATTTACGGATGGATGCCGCTGCGACTGCTGGCAGCGGACGGTTTAGACCGCTTCTTTGATGCCGAGCAACTATTGCGGGTACAAACACTGAACGTGCTGGGAATTCTCGTATTTGCAGGCGCCTGTCTAGCCGCCGGCGCCCGTATTCGACGCCCACGCGAGCGCGCGCCCGTTCTGTCGAGTATCGCCTGTTCCCGTCTCCGCATCGGGGGAGCCCTGGTGGGTGGTGTTGGACTGACCTGCTGGCTGACGTCGATTCACAACGTGGGTGGTTTTACCAAGGCCTTCAGCAATTCTTACGGCGGGGGTTGGGACGACAGCGGATATGTACGTGACGGGAATCTACTTCTCCTGGTCGGTGTATTGCTGCTGATAGGGGCTATTGCCTCGGAGGGTCCGAAGATTTTTAACCTGGGGCTGGCCTGTCTTTTTGGGCTTCCCTGGCTGGTGCAAGCGCTCTTAACGGCGCGCCGCGGCCCTACTTTCGCGATCACCGTCATCGTGATGATGGGCTGGTATCTCAATCGGAATCGGCGGCCACCGGTAGTCGCCATGCTGGTGTCCGGGTTTCTGCTGGGCTGGCTGGTTCTCTTCCTGGTGGCCAATCGCAGCAACATCTATATCGGCTCGAATTTCGAGATGAACGGAGATGTTTCGAATATCGTCGAGAAGCCGGATACCGGGAACGAATACATCTACGGCACGGGCTCGGTCATCAGCGCCGAGCGTCGCGGTCATTACTTCTGGATGCGCCGTTACCTGGCGCAACTCCTGGTTCGGCCGATCCCGAGTGCGATCTGGCCGACCAAGTACGAGGATTTTGGCGTACCGGAGTTGCTCACGAACGCCGGCACCGGCGAAGGTTTTGCGGACGCGCTCGGCTGGGTCGGCGCCGACGGCTCGGCCCCCGGTCTTATTGCTGATCTGTATATCGAGCTATGGTGGCTGGCGCTGGTCGCTCTGGCGGTACTCGGCTGGTGTTACGGATGGGTCTGGCGCAAAGCCGTCACCGCTGGACCGGCCTGGGCGAGCCAGTACGCCATTCTGTCGGCGCTTTCCATTTACCTGGTTATGCAGACCATGGAGGCCGTCATTTTTCGAACTCTGCTACTTTCGGCGCCCTGCTGGATTGTCTGGAAGTGGGCCTTGCGCGCTGAAACCGCTCGCAATCTGGAGATCGCTCCCGCAGCGGCATCGCCCCTAAATGCGCATTTCGATTCAGAGGGTGAGTTCATTTCTTCGGGAGGTTTGTACCGTGCTTAAATCCGAAACACCGATCATTTCGAATCCGGCGTTCCCAGCGAAGGGAACAGACCGGGTCGTTGTGATCTGGATCGACTGGTATGCCTATCATGTAGCGCGTTTTCAAGGCCTCACTCGGAATCCGGATCTGTCGGGCCAAGTAGCAGGTATCGAAATGGTGGGCGGAATTGGTGTTCATGCGGGTTTGAAGTTTCGCGAGAATTTGCCCGCCGCTCTTCCGGTCGAGACGCTCTTCCCCGAAAACAGCTGGCAGGAAGTAAAGGGATTAAAAACCGCAGTGGCGGTCTGGAAGCAGCTCAACCGGCGCAACCCACAGGTGGTTTTAGTGCCGGGATACTACACGGCGCCCGGACTAGCCGCCGCTCTCTGGGGCAAGCTGAAGCGCCGCCGTACGGTCCTCATGACGGAAAGCACGGAAGCCGACCATGAGCGAAGTGCGTTCAAAGAAGCAGTGAAAGGGTGGTTGATCCGGTTTCTGTTTAACTGGGCAGTAGCCGGCGGGATGCCCCACCGGAGATACCTTGAGCGCCTGGGTTTTCGGCCTGACCGCATTGCCGGTTTTTACGACGTCGTCGATAACGATTTTTTCCGCGAACGTTCCCAAGCTATCCATAAACACTCACAGCCGTCGGACTTTGATTTACCGGAACAATATTTCCTGTATGTCGGACGGCTGGCAGAAGAGAAAAATATGCGCGGCCTACTCGCAGCCTATCTGGAGTACCGGCGCGGGGGGGGTGACTGGGCGCTGGTACTGGTGGGAGATGGTCCAGAACGATTGGCCCTGGAACAAATGGCTGCTTTGTCAGCGTATGGACAGGATGTCTACTTCGCGGGCTTGCGTAGTACCGCTGAACTCCCGCAATACTATGCCTTTGCCGGATGTTTTGTACTGCCCAGCATCCGCGAGCCCTGGGGTTTAGTGGCGAACGAAGCCATGGCGGCCGGCCTGCCGCTGATCGTATCGCGTCGTTGCGGATGCGCCGAAGATCTGTTGCTCGAGGGAGAGAACGGGTGCTCGTTCGACCCGGCGATCCCGGGAGATCTGACTGCCTGCCTCACCGCCGTTGCTGCACTCGATGCCGAGTCGTTAGCCCAGATGGGGCGGTCGTCGGAAGAAATCATTGCGAGCTTTTCTCCGGCTGCCTGGGCGGCCGAAGTCGCTCGGATTGCGAGGTCGTGACTACCATGCCGCTTGCTCCCGAACAGGTTTCCGACACCCCGACCAGCGCTGTCAATGAACCCGGCGTTAGGGCCGTTCGATCCAACTGGGTCAGTGTGGTCTCGCACCTTGACCCGAAATACGGTGGTTTGAGTGCAGCCGTTCCTGCGCTCGCTTCCGCTGTCGCCGGCACGGGCGAAAAAACGGTTACCGTGGCGGGATTCTGCGCAGACGGCGAGAACTTTCGGCCCGGCGTTGGCCGGAACGTTATTGTCGAGCACTATCCAATCGGTCGACTGGCTTCGTTTTTGCGCGGCCCCCAAACAAAAGCGTTCCGGGAAACAGTTATCCATTCGGCGAGCGTTCATATTCACGGTCTCTGGCAAAGGAGCACCTCGACAGCCGCACACCTGGCGCGGTCTCAGGGGAAGCCATACGTCATTTCAGCTCACGGAATGCTCGAATCCTGGGCCCTAGCGAACAAGAAGTGGAAAAAAGATATCTACGCAGCGCTTTTTGAACGTAGGAACTTACGGGGCGCCGCCTGTCTGCATGCTCTCACCGAAGCCGAAGCGCGCGACTACCGCAAGTTCGGCCTGACTAACCCGATTGCGGTTATTCCAAACGGAGTAGAGGTGCCCCTCGGCGTTTCACCGGATGCCTTCCTGGAGCGCTTCCCTGCTCTTCATGGTAAATCGCTAATTCTGTTTCTTGGCCGTATTCACTTCAAAAAAGGATTGGACATCCTCGCGGATGCCTGGGCAAAAGTGGCGCCACGCTTTCCGGAGGCGCATCTGGTAGTGGCTGGACCCGATTTCGAAGATACACAAGGTCGCCTTCAACGCCAGCTCGAGGCACTCTCGCTTAGTTCGCGCGTGACCTTTACCGGCATGTTGCAGGGGAATCACAAATGGAGCGCCCTGGCAGCAGCGGATGGATTTATATTGCCTTCCTATTCCGAAGGCCTCAGCGTCTCGGTGCTCGAGGCCATGGGGATGGGCTTGCCCGTGATTGTGACCGAACAATGCAATCTGCCGGAAGTCGAAGAGCAGCATTGCGGCTGGATGATCCAACCTCGCGCGGCTGAGGTCGAATCGGCCTTGATTAGCCTGTTAAAGCTTTCCCTTCGCGACCGGCAGTTGCTCGGCCAGAATGGCCGGCGTGTGATAGCCGAGCGCTATACCTGGCCGGTGGTCGGGCGGCAAATGGCAGAGGTATACGACTGGCTGGAGGGCGGCCCTATACCCGCCACGGTGCAGTTCCATGCAGAGGCCGGACGATGAATCAGGTCGAACTCGGGCGTTATGACAATTCGTGGTTTGATCCCGGCCGTTCGCGCTTCTGGCAAGCCGCCTGGTTTTTTGCAGGATTGCCCGTCCTGCGCAGTTCGTGGCTGCCCTCCTCGGCCCTTCGGGTCCGACTGCTTCGCTGGTTTGGCGCCGAAGTGGGCTCAGGCGTCGTGATCAAACCGGGTGTGCGCGTGAAATATCCCTGGCGCCTGAAAGTCGGAAATCACTGCTGGCTCGGCGAGGACTGCTGGATTGACAATTTGACGCGGGTGGAACTCGGAACCAACGTCTGCCTCTCGCAAGGCGCCTACCTCTGTACCGGGAATCATGACTGGAGCGATCCGGCGTTCGGCTTGATCCTCGGCCCTATCACCCTCGAGAACGGCTCCTGGGTAGGCGCTCGGGTGTTTGTCGCACCGAACGTCACAATCGGCGAGCACGCGGTGGCCGCCGCGGGGAGTGTCGTGACGAAAAGCATTCCGGCCTGGAAGGTATACGCCGGCAATCCCGCCGTTTTCGTGCGAAATCGCCAGCTCTCAGAGCACTCCCCTATAAGCGGATTGGCAGAGCCGGCAATGGATACCGCAGTCTCGGCCAAATCTCGAAACGAGGAATTTGTGCGATGAGGATTTTGCTCCTCAACCAGTTTTTCTGGCCCGACTCTGCGGCGACGAGCCAGTTTCTGACTGACTTAGCGCGCGGTCTGGCTGCGCGGGGGCACGAGGTTTATGCCATTAGCTCCGAAGCCGGCGGCTACGCGCCCGAAGATCTGTCCGATCCGCCCCCAGTCGAGATTTATCGCGTTCCGACGACGCGCTTCGTGCACGGCTCGCTGGGCCGCTTGCTTTCCTATGGTTCTTTCTTTCTGTCTTGTCTCGGCAGAGGTCTCACCGCTGAGCGGCCGGACCTCGTCATTACACTCACGACACCGCCGCTTCTTTCTCTCATTGGCAACGCGCTAAAACTGCTACGCAGAACGCGTCATTTCATTTGGGAAATGGACGTCTACCCAGACGTTGCGGTAGACCTGAACTACTTTAAAGCGGGCGGTTTGCTCGACCGCGCTACTGGACTGCTTGCTGATTGGTCCAGAAGATTTTCCGATGGAATCCTCGCTTTGGGACCGTGCATGAAAGAGCGTCTAATGCAGCGCGGCGTCCCCGCCGGCAAGATCCATATCGCCGAAAATTGGGCCGATGGCAACCTGATTCAGCCTGTTCCCCGGCCGGCGGACGACCGCCTGACGGTCCTCTATTCCGGGAATCTCGGACTGGCTCACGACGTCGATACTATGCTGAGCGCCATGACCGCCCTCCGGCAGGATGCTCGTTTCCGCTTCATCTTTGCAGGGGGCGGCCCTTTGCGTAAGCCGCTGGCCGCCGATTGTGAGGCCGCGGAGCTGACTGCTGTAGAGTTTCGTCCGTATAGTCCGAAAACGAACCTGGGGGAAAGCCTGGGAGCTGGTGATATCGGTCTCGTCACGCAACGCAACAACTGCGTCGGCTCCGTGGTGCCGAGTAAGGTCTACGGTCTCCTGGCGGCGGGCCGTCCCATTCTTTATATCGGGCCGCGCATGTCGACGGCCTCACTTCTGATTCGAAAACACGACTGCGGTTGGCAAATCGATTGCAACGATTCAGCAGGTCTTATTCAATTGCTCGACTCGTTGGCCCAAGATCGCGATCGGGTCGAAGAAGCCGGACGGCGAGCGCGCAATGCCTTTCTCGAATTTTATGATCTCCCTCTGGGTGTTGAACGTATTTGCAGACTGGTGGGCGCTTCAGGCAGAAATGGTTCACCGGGAGAATTAGCTCTTTCGCCCAACGAGTTCTGACACGCCATGAACCATAACAGAGCGCAGCATCCGGTAGAACCGGTCGTGAGCAATCGATCGAGGGATCACTAATGTACGCACTTATCGCCTTGGGCGCGACGGCGCTTCTCTTATGCCTGATTTTAACGCCCCTTTGTCGTGATCTTTTTTTAAAATTCAAGCTGGTCGACATGCCCGACAACGACCGGAAATTGCACGACCGTCCCATCCCCCGGATCGGCGGTATCCCGATCGCCGTTTCGTATGTCGGAGCCTTAGCGCTGATGCTAGTGTTTGCGCCGGCACACGCCAAAATTGCCGTGCAGCACCGAGATTTGCTCTATTCCCTGTTACCGGCCGCCGGCTTAGTATTCCTCACCGGCCTCATCGATGATCTGATCGGACTGAAGCCGTGGCAAAAATTGACCGGGCAACTGATCGGTGCAATCTGGGCAGTGAGTGCAGGTGCACGAATCCACCTTCTCGATGGTCAACCCTATTCGGCCTGGATCACGATACCCTTCTCGATTCTCTGGCTAGTCGGTTGCACAAATGCCTTTAATCTGATCGATGGGCTCGATGGACTCGCTTCCGGGATCGGGCTCTTTGCGACCCTTACGACGCTGTTAGCCGCGCTTCTCCAGGGCAATTGGGGTCTTGCTATGGCGACTGTCCCGCTTCTCGGGTGCCTGCTTGGCTTCTTGCGCTACAACTTCAATCCGGCTTCCATATTTCTTGGGGATAGCGGCAGCCTGTCTATCGGCTTCATTTTGGGGTGTTTTGCCGTAATCTGGAGTCAAAAATCAGCCACGCTGCTCGGCATGATCGCCCCCGCTATGGCCTTGGCTCTTCCCCTGCTCGATGTAGGCCTGTCGATTGGGCGTCGCTTTCTGCGCAATCAGCCGATCTTTCAGCCGGATCGCGGGCATATTCACCATCGCCTGCTGGCATTAGGGTTCGAGCCGCGAGGCGCCGCGATTGTCCTTTACATAGCTTGTGGAATAGCCGCTTCCTTATCGCTACTGCAAAGTTCACTGTCTTATCACGTAGGCGGCCTGATTATTGTCTTGTTCTGCGCTTTCGCCTGGCTGGGAATCAAACGTCTCGGTTACGTCGAGTTCAGTACTGCCAAGCGAGTTCTTTCAAACGGAGGTGTTCTCCGCCTGGTCCAGCACGAAATTTATCTGTCTCACTTCCGCGAAGCCCTGACAAAAGCCCAGACCCAGCGAGAGTGTTGGACTGTGATTCGGAACATTTGCAAAGATCTACACTTCGCTGCCGTTGAACTCACCCTGGAAGGAGAACACTTCGAGGAAGTCTTTGACCCGTCAGCCGCCTTAACGGCGTGGCTCTTTACTATGTCGTTCGGCAAAAAAGGTAGTATTTCGCTGAGACGATCCATGCAAAGCGAATCACAATCGTTATTGAATTCTTTCTTTCAGATCTTGCAGGAGTGTCTCGGGGTGAACATATATTTACCCGAGACTTCATCACCGGCCAAACCGAGCCTTACGGGCTTTAACAAGCCGGCGATAGTCCTACCCGCTTTTCAAACAACTCGCTCCGGCGCCGGCTCATTGCCCTTGACCTCGGCCCGAAACAGACAAACGTCAAACACTCTAGGAGATTAATTTTGAGTAAGTCCGCTTTAATCACAGGCATTACCGGCCAGGATGGGTCGTACCTGAGCGAACTGCTGCTTTCAAAGGGCTATACGGTCCACGGCATTGTGCGCAGAAGCTCGAGCTTCAATACTTCGCGCATTGATCATCTTTATGAAGATCCACACGAAAGCGGTCGCCGGCTCATTCTCCATTACGCCGATCTTTCCGATTCAACCGGCTTGCGACGCGTCGTCGAGGCGGCTCGCCCCGATGAGATCTACAACCTCGGCGCCCAATCGCACGTAAAAGTATCGTTCGAAAATCCGGAATATACTGCTGATGCCGATGCAGTTGGCACGTTACGTCTGCTCGATTGTATGCGGGACCACGTGCAACACACAAAGCGTGAAGTTCGCTTCTATCAGGCGGGCTCCTCGGAGATGTTTGGTGCCGCCAAGCCACCGCAGAGCGAATCGACAGCATTTTATCCGCGAAGTCCTTACGCGGTTTCCAAGGTAGCCGCGCATTGGTACGCCCTGAATTACCGCGAGGCCTACAACTTATTTATTACGAACGGAATTCTGTTTAACCACGAGTCGCCACGCCGCGGCGAGACGTTTGTGACCCGCAAGATCACCCGGGCGGTCGGACGGATCAAGGCCGGACTGCAGCAGAAGTTATTTCTCGGCAACCTGGATGCACGCCGGGATTGGGGCTTTGCTGGAGATTACGTGGAGGCCATGTGGCGCATGCTGCAACACAGCGAGCCGAACGACTTTGTGGTAGCTACGGGCGAAGCTTATTCGGTGCGCGAATTCCTCGAAGCTGCCTTCTCGGCGGCTGGTCTCGATTGGCAGAAATATGTCGAAGTCGATGCTCGTTATTTTCGCCCGACCGAGGTCGATTACCTCATGGGCGATTCGAGCAAAGCTCGCAAAGCTCTCGACTGGCAGCCGGTCACCAGTTTCCAGCAACTCGTGCGCATGATGGTCGCCTCCGATGTGACGCTGGCCGAACAGGAACGCCTGATTCACGAGCAAAAGTATGTGACCTCGTTAGTCCCGGGAGACTAACGTGAAAACCAGCAGCAAAATCTTCGTTGCGGGCCACCGGGGTTTGGCGGGTTCGGCTATCGAGCGGCGTCTCACGAGTCTTGGCTACACCAACCTCCTACTCCGTTCCCGCGCCGAACTTGACCTTACGTCGAAATTGGCCGTCGATCAATTCTTCGAATCGGAACGGCCCGAGTATGTTTTCCTGGCCGCCGCCAAAGTAGGGGGCATCCTTGCTAATGCCTCCTACCCGGCCGATTTCATTCGCGAAAACCTGGAAATACAACTGAACGTAATCGATGCGGCCTGGCGTTTCGGCGCCTCAAAGCTCGAATTCCTCGGTTCCTCTTGCATCTATCCCAAATTTGCAGCGCAGCCAATGACCGAAGATTCGCTCCTGACCGGCGCGCTTGAACCCACCAACGAGTGGTACGCCGTCGCTAAAATAGCCGGCATCAAGCTCTGCCAGGCCTACCGCGCGCAATATGGATTCAATGCCATTTCGCTCATGCCGACCAATCTTTACGGGCCGGGAGATAACTTCGATCTGCAAAGCTCTCATGTGCTGCCGGCCCTTCTGCGCAAATTTCACGAAGCCAAGCAAGCGCGCAAGTCTGAAGTTGTGGTTTGGGGAACAGGCAGCCCGCGCCGCGAATTTCTTCATGTCGACGATCTCGCCTCAGCCGCGGTCTTTCTGATGGAGCAATATAACGAGGCTGGAATCATCAACGTCGGCGTGGGTCATGACGTTACCATTTCGGAACTGGCGCAGCTGATTGGCCGCACGGTCGAGTACGAAGGCAAGCTCGCCTTCGACACCTCAAAACCTGACGGCACACCTCGTAAACTGCTTGACGTGACCCGGCTGAAATCGCTCGGCTGGCAGCCTTCCATTTCGTTAGAGGATGGTCTCCGCACTACCTATGAATGGTTCCTCGAATCAGTCGATTTCAGCCGTTTGACCTTCGCCTCCTAAAGCGTTTTTTTCGCTCAACGTCGTTGCCGAGGTCGTGGTAGCCGAGTTGGTGAGATCCTCGCAGGGCCTCTTCTTCATCCGCTAGAAAGGGCGCCAGATCTTGTCTCGTTCTCGGTTACGGGGATTCACCGGTCGCTGACGCTCGCGGCTCAGTTACGAGTGGTTCCTGGAATCGGTCGATTCGGCGCGTTTGACCTTCGGCTCTTAAAGCCTTCTTCTTCGCTCAGCGTCTTGGCCGAGGTCCCCTTGAGCGGGTACCAACCATTACCGGAACGGTCGATGCGTAACAATCAAGGGTGATCGCGAGTCTACCAGTAGATTTCGTGCCTGAAACGGCCCGAACTCCTCAAAGCGTTTCCATCATGACGTATCGCTCGCGGACCCCCGTATAACTGTGACCGAAGAAGCCACTCAATCATCCGCCAAAGCGTGGCGCGACCGCCTGCAGGCCCTCAAGAACGTACCCCCGGTATTGCGCATTGTCTGGAGTTCAGGGCCTTGGGTGGTCTCGCTCGGCCTGTTCTACCGCGTGCTCGTCTCTTTCGTTCCACTCGCCCAGGGCTACGTCGGCAAACGAATCATTGACTACATTCAGCAAATCAAAACTGGACATACCCGGTACACCGGCTACTCGGACTGGGTCTGGAAGCTTGTGCTGCTGGAGTTCGGTCTGGTCATTGCCGGCAACGTGTTCGGGCGAGTGATCGACTACTACGACCGCGTGCTGGCGGACCGTTATACGCGCCACGTGAGCATTCAGGTGATGGAGCACGCCTCCGCCCTGGACCTGCAGGCCTACGAGAATCCGGTGTACTACGACCGGCTCGAACGAGCCCGAGTGCAAGCGACCGATCGTCTGGGAATGATTCAATCGCTCGGCCGTTTGTTCCAGCAGGTTCTAACCACAGTCATTCTTTCTTCCGCCATCCTGTACTACTCGCCTTTGCTGCTGCTGATCCTGATTTTATGCGTGATTCCGGCGTTCCTGGGAGAGAGTCATTTCGCGTTCCTGAACTACGCCTTGAACTTTCGCCAGACGCCGGTCAAGCGCGAACTCGACTACCTCCGCCAGGTGGGCGGCAGCAAGGAAGCCGCGAAGGAACTGAAGCTATTCGGCTTGAGCGGCTTCCTTACCAAGCGTTTCACCAACCTCTCCGACCAGGTGCTCGACCAGAATCTCTCTCTTTCGCGGAGGCGTTTGCTGGCAGCGACTCCGCTTTCCATTCTGAGCACTGCCGGCTATTACGCCACCTACGTTTGGGTCATTTTCAACACGGTGATTGGGAAAACGACGTACGGCGATTTTGTTTTTCTGACGGGCGCGGTTCTGAATGCTTCGTCGAACCTCTCGCTGATCTTTTCCACGCTCTCGGGAATCGCGGACCAGGCGCTTTTCCTCACCGATCTTCTGGCGTTTTTCCAGATGGAGCCAACGGTTCTCTCCAAACCCAACGCACTGCCCGCGCCGCGCCCCATTCGCGCCGGCTTCGAATTCCAGAACGTCTCCTTTCACTATCCCGGGCTCGATCGACTTATTCTGGACAATCTGAATTTCCGCCTCGAACCCGGCGAACGTATCGCGCTCATTGGCCAGAACGGCCAGGGCAAAACCACCATCGTCAAGCTCATGACACGGCTCTACGATCCAAGCGGTGGACGCATTCTGCTCGATGGCGTCGACTTGCGGGATTACGACATCGAGGATCTATGCCGGGAAATTGGCGTCATCTTCCAGGATTTCATGCGGTACGAAATGACGGCTCGCGAGAACATCGCCGTAGGGCGTATCGAATTTCGCGACGATGACTTTCGGATCCACTCGGCAGCGGAAAAGAGTTTGGCTGACGGCGTCATCAGCCGCCTCCCTGAGCGTTATGAACAGATGTTGGGACGCCGTTTCGAAGGCGGCGTGGATCTATCGGGCGGCGAATGGCAGAAGATTGCGCTGGGCCGGGCCTATTTGCGGGAAGCGCAGGTGCTGATACTCGACGAACCAACCGCTGCACTCGACGCCAAAGCCGAGTTCGAAGTCTTCGAACGATTCAACGAACTGACCACCAGCAAAATGGCTCTCTTCATCTCGCACCGTTTTTCCACCGTGCGCATGGCGGAACGAATCATTGTGCTGGAGAATGGGAGTATAGCTGAAGAAGGCAATCACGATCGTCTGATGGAGCGTGCCGGCCGCTACGCCGAAATGTTCGAGTTGCAAGCCGCCAGCTATCGTTGATATCCATGGCAGAACTCCCTGCAGAAACCGCAGCCCAAACCACCACGCCGAAGTCTCCCGCTTCGCAGGACGAGCTTACCGAAGCCGAACTCGCCGGCTTACGCGAACAGGCGGTCCGCTCCGCGCGCGCTTGCTCCTGGGTGAGCGGAGTAAGCCCTTCGAAACGTCTGCGAGCCATTCACCACGATCTTCGGAAACGCCTCTCCGCCCTCGAGACAGAACTGTACCGGCTGCGGCCGGAAGAGCCGTCGGATGATCTGCGCTGGCTGCTCGACAATTTCCGTCTCGTTCGAACCGATCTCGATGGCATGCGCGATATGCTGCGTCCGCTGTCGCGATTGCCAGCCGTTCGCACTCAGACGGAAGAATCCATTCCGCGGGTCATTGTGCTTTCTCGCGCACTGCTGAACGCCACGGAAAATCGGGTCAACGAAGACATCTTCTCCGAGTTTGTGACGGCGATTGATAACGTCGAGCACCTTCGGCTGGCTGAACTAGGCGGCATGCTCGATGGGCTCAAAGTGGCTCTTCTCGAAGTAGTGGCGGACCGTGGTCCCAAAATCATAGCCGCTTTCCGGTCCGACGGACCACAGGCCCCTGCCATGGGGATGTCGCGCATTGTGACAAGCCTCCGCCTGATTGGGGAGCGCGACTGGCGCAGCATCGTCGAGCCTTTGTCGGTAGTTCATCGCGCGCTTCTCGACGATCCAGTTTACGGACGCATGGACTTCGAGAGTCGCGAAATCTACCGCCAGCGCATCGATAAGATCTCGCGCCGTTCCGATGTCAACGAACTGGAACTCGCCCGCTTAATCGTCCGCATGGCCAGTGAGGCCGAGGTCGACCTCAGCGCGTCCGATACACTCAGCGAGCGACTGCGCCACGTCGGCTATTATTTGCTGGATCCGGTCGGTTTGCAACAGCTTGGGTCTCGGATTGCCTACCGGCCTTCGTTCACTTCTTCTTTACAGCGCTTCTTCCGCCGTTTTCCAGATGAAATTTATATTCTCGGCGTGGAGACGGTTGCGCTCCTTACTGTCGTGGTGCTGATTATGAGCATTGTCCGCACACAAGGCGGACTCGGTCTCATTGCGGGCGCTCTCCTGCTGCTCATTCCGGCCACACAAGCCGCTGTGGAGCTGGTGAATTATCTCGTCACGGCCGTCCTGACGCCACACCCTCTTCCGAAACTGGATTTCTCGCGTTCAGTCGACGCGAGCGCCGCCACCATGGTGGCGATTCCCACCCTCCTTATCAATGACAAGCAGATTCATCAACTGGTCGAAGATCTGGAAGTCCGCTACCTGGTAAACCGCGATCCTAATATCTTCTACGCTCTTCTCACCGATCTGCCGGACTCGGCCGAACCAGCCGGCGAACAGGACCGTCGCGTCGACCTTGCAATCGAACTGATCAACGAGTTAAATACGCGTTATGGCGAAGAACCCCACGGCGGTTTTTATCTGTTTCACCGTCACCGCGTTTACAATCCCCGCGAACATGCCTGGATGGGATGGGAGCGCAAACGCGGGAAGCTTCTCGACCTCAATCAGCTTCTTCGGAATGTCTTCGATCCGTTCCCTGTCAAGACTGGCGACCTTAGCAAGCTGCCCTTGATTCGCTATGTCTTAACACTTGATTCCGATACTCAGTTACCTCGCGGCACCGCCCAGCGGCTAATCGGCGCCATGGCTCACCCCTTGAACCGGCCGGTGATCGATCCTGACTTGAACATTGTCACCAGCGGTTATGGCATTCTGCAGCCGCGTGTCGGCATCAGCGTACATTCTGCTTCCCGTTCGCGCCTGGCCAACATTTATTCCGGCCAGACAGGATTCGATATCTACTCACGCGCTATATCCGATGTCTATCAGGACCTCTACGGCGAGGCTATCTTCACTGGCAAGGGCATCTATGACGTAGATGCCCTGCGCCAGGTACTCGAACATCGGTTCCCTCGCAATGCGCTGCTTAGCCACGATCTAATCGAAGGCGCTTATGCACGCGCCGGGCTGGCTTCGGACATCGAGGTGATTGACGACTATCCATCGCACTACAGCGCCTACAATCGCCGCAAACATCGCTGGTTGCGCGGGGATTGGCAGATCGTTCGCTGGATTTTGAACAAAGTTCCGGACGAGTCGGGCCGATCCGTGGAGAATCCCACCTCGCTGGTTTCCCGCTGGAAAATTCTCGACAACCTGCGCCGCAGCCTGGTCGAACCGGCGACTTTTCTGCTGCTGGTAGCTGGTTGGTTCTGGCTTCCCGGCGGCCCGCGCTTCTGGACTCTCGTCACCGTGGCGCTGTTGTTCCTGCCCATCTACTTCCGGCTGATCTTTGCGCTGATTCGTACGACGGTCGCGAAAAACTGGATGGCTCTGCGCGATGCCATCTCTGATTTCTTTACTTCGCATATCAGCATCGTTCTAAACATCGCCTTCCTCGCGCACCAGGCACTCGTCGCAATCGACGCAATTTTGCGCACTGTGATCCGGAGTTCGATCACCCACACCCGTCTTCTCGAATGGGAGACAGCCACAGAAGCGGAATTGGGCATCCGCAAACGCACGCCCGTTGATATCTATCTCGACTGGGTGCCGGTTGTGGCGATCCTAATTGGCTGCGCGCTGTACTTTGAACCGGACGCTATTCCGTATGCTGTCCCGTTTCTTCTCCTCTGGGCCTTTTCAAAACTGATCAGTTACTGGCTCAACCGGTCCCCGTTCGAAGTCTTCGACCTCTCGGAAAAAGACCGTCTCTTTCTGCGGGAAGTGGCTTTGCGCACCTGGCGGTATTTCGCCGAATTCAGCAATGAGAAGAACCACTGGCTCATCCCGGACAATGTGCAGGAACAGCCCTATCGCATCGCTGAAAGGCTTTCGCCGACCAACCTTGGTTTGCTCATAAACGCCCGTCAGGCGGCTCTTGAATTCGGCTTCATCACCTTGCCTGAGTTCATTCAGCAGAGCGAATCTACATTGAATACTCTGCCGAAACTGCAGCGCTACATGGGCCATTTTCTGAACTGGTACGACAACATCTCGTTAAAGCCGTTGGGACAGCCCTTCATATCGAGCGTCGATAGTGGGAATCTGATTGCGTCTCTATGGAGTTTCAAAGAAGGGTGCATCGAGCTTCTGCGCAAACCGGTTATAAACGATAATGCTCTGGCCGGTGTCGCCGACCATTACCGGATGCTCGACCGAACATCCGCTCCGGCCGCTCTGGGCGCTATCCTCAAGCTGCATGGCACGCCCATGTGGCTGCCGGAGCTGCTTAAGTTCACGAACGACATTCCCACAGGCGGCAAGCCGGCAGATCCGAAGCAGCACGTCTCCTGGCCGGTCGAATTGCGCAACCGCATCGAAGCTATTCGTGAAGCGGTGCGCGACTTCTCGCCCTGGCTCCTCCCAGAATATGAACCGCTGCTTGCTCCAGGAGTTTTGGACCTGCCCGAAATAGCCCTGGCACCCGGCAGCGCCTCTGAGTTTTTTTTACAGATCGACGAGCGCCTTCGTTCGCTCACAGGCAAGACGGATCTGCCTCCCGGAATCTTGGATCTGGTCTATCAACTGCGTAATGAACTGCCTGCTTGCCGCGATCGAGTCCAAGCTATTGCCATTCGGCTGGAAGATCTCGTCTCGGTATCCGATGAACTGGCGGACGAAATGGGTTTTTCCGCGCTCATTAATCGTAGCCGCAATCTCTTGTCCATCGGCTACGACGTCACCGCTCAAAAGCTCAATCAGTCCTGCTACGACTTATTGGCGTCCGAAGCACGGACCGCTTCCTTTATCGCCGTGGCCAAAGAAGATCTTATTCAAGATGGATGGTTCCGTCTGGGCAGAAAACACACCGCCTGCGGGGGCGAAACCACTCTGATTTCCTGGACCGGAACCATGTTCGAATACCTGATGCCGGTGATCTGGATGCGCTCTCATCCGAATACGCTCCTCGATCGCGCCACACGATCTGCCGTGCGCGCCCAGCGGGCTTACACCGAGAAGCTGCGCCTGCCCTGGGGCATTTCAGAAGCCGCTTATAGTCAGACCGATGCAGACGCCAACTACCAATACTCTGCTTTTGGGGTGCCGTGCCTGGCGCTCAGCTCGGACAAGTCGCGGGCACTCGTCATTTCGCCTTATTCCAGCTGCCTGGCGCTGATGATCGACCCGGTAAACTCGCTGAAAAATCTTCTGCGGATGCGCCGGAGCAAGCTACTCACTGAATACGGATTTTATGAATCGACCGATTACTCAGAATCGCCACGGCGCGGCTTGTTCAGTCCCAAAGGAGAGGTGGTTCGCTGCTGGATGGCTCACCACGAAGGGATGAGCCTGGCGGCCATTTGCAATGTCCTGCATGACTGGCCTTTCCAGCGATGGTTCCATGCCGAGCGTTTGGTCCAGGCCAGCGATCTCATCCTGCAGGAAAGACCGGTGCGTTCGAAGCCGGTCACCGATGCCCGCCCGCGCCGCAGCTTCTGGACAAAAGCGGCTAACTCGAGAGCGCGCGCTTCGGCGTAGGCAAGCCCATGCCTCGCATCGCTATCGTCGGACTACTGTCGGCTCTGATCTGGATCGCCTGGTGCGTTCTTGTCATTACCACGCTGGTGCCGGCGATCCAGATCTACGTCACAATGTGGGGCTGGTTGCTGGCCTGGGTGCTTTGTATGTTGCCCGTGATTATCCTGGCGATCGTCGCTACTATTCGCGTCAGAGCGCGGAGTTAAGGGCGCAAAGCGTTTCTTCGTAATAGTCTGTAGTTAGCTTCTCGTTGCAGCCGGTAAATCAGGCGGACTGATCCAGTAGCAGCTTCCCGCCCTCCCCGGTTACGGATCGCGATGTGGCGAAAACCTGTCGTGGATCAAAGCCGTCAGAATGTCTTGAACTGTCAGCGTGGAAAGGTCTGCCCGGCCGCGGCGCGCCAAGCTGTCCAGCACGAGAACTTTCATTTGGAACGCCGCCAGTCCATCGGACCGGGAACGGCCAGCCGGCGTCACCGTGAACCAATCGATGACCGCCTGGCGTCGCCCAGGCATCTTTCCTGCAAGGGTCTCCGCGCAACGCAAGACGTAGGCCGAGCGCTGAGCCTGCGTCGGCAGGGACTGCCACTCCGTGAGCGAAAGCGCCGGCACGATCGCAGGCGTCAAGAGGCAAAAAGCGATCATCGCGAGCAGCGGGCGGACGAAATAGGTATTCACTTGGCGGAACTTTCCTGCCCTGCTATCTCTGCGCCTGACGAGTTAGTGTGGTTTTGGTTGTGAACATAGGCCGCCTTTAATGCTGGGAGCCGCAAGATGGCAAATCGAAGGTATACCCGGTGAGCATATCCTGACGCCAACACGAATCGAGAGGAAATCAGCCCGCGAGGTTTTGATTTCGTAGCAGCCGCGCTTTATGGCCAAGTCAGGAAGGCAGCTAAGCGCAAATGCATCGAGGCCTTGAGCGAAGTTATTTCGGTGGCCGGTGCTCAGGCGAAGTTCACGCAGAAAGAGCCATTGGGACGCTTGTGCATGAAGAGCGTTCTCGGCGATGTCGAGGAGCGCGGGAGAGGTCACCAGAGTGCAAGTCTCAACTTATACTAAGGTTGCGTTCGTTGCTTCATAGTTTGCGATTCTTCGGGTTTGCGATTTATTGGTTTTGCGATTCTTACTGATTGGTTTGATGGCAGTCGCGGGTTCGGCGGCACTGTTTGAAGCGGGCTTGCCGAAGGGGCTGGATTTCGTACACCGGAACTCGCCGACGCCTCAGAAGTATTTGATCGAGACGATGGGGGGCGGCGTGGCGCTGCTCGATTACAATCACGATGGACTGCTCGACATTTTCTTTGTCAACAGCGGCGATCCGAAGACGCTTAATCGAAACGATCCGCGCAACTGGAACCGGTTATACCGCCAGAACCGGGACGGCAGTTTTACGGACGTGACCGAACAGGCAGGGCTGGCCAACGCGGGCGATGGGAACTATGGGATGGGCGTGGCCGCCGCTGATTACGACAACGACGGCAACACGGATTTGTTCGTCACGAGTTACGGTCATAACGTCTTGTATCACAACAACGGCGACGGCACCTTCACGGATGTAACTGCGCAGGCCGGGGTTGCGGGCGGGGGTTGGTCAGTCTCGGCGGGATTTTTTGATTACGATAACGACGGCAAGCTGGATCTATTTGTAACGCGGTACATGCAGTGGGATGTAAAGCACAGCAAAGTTTGCGCGCGAGAGACGTATTGTCCGCCGGGCGAGTTTCCTGCGACAACGAGCCTGCTGTATCGCAACCGCGGTGATGGCGCCTTCGAGGATGTGAGTGTGCGCTCCGGAATTGCGGCGCATCCGGGTCGCGCACTCGGCGTAGCGTTCAATGATTACGACGGCGATGGCTTCACCGATATTTTCGTGGCGAACGATGGCATGGAGCAGTTCCTGTTTCACAACAACAAGAACGGAACGTTTACCGAGTGCGCGCTCGATGCGGGTGTGTCGCTGTCGGATAACGGGAAACCATATGCCGGGATGGGTGTGGATTTTCGGGATTACGACAACGATGGGCGGCCGGATATTGTGGTCACCAATTTAGCGAAGCAGATTTACGCGGTCTATCACAATGACGGCAACCGGGTGTTCAGCTATCGAAGTCTGGAGACGGGCCTGGGCGTGCTCTCGGCAGGCAGTTCGGGCTGGGGCATGCGGCTCGAAGATTTTAATAATGATGGCTGGAAAGATCTGTTTGTGGCGCAGAGTCATGTGATGGATAACGTGGGGATGATCGATCCTTCGATGCACTATCTGGAGCCGCCGCTGGTGGCGTTGAATCACGGCGGCCGATTCGAGCGAGCCGATAGTGGGAGCAGCCTGGCGGTGGCGGGGCGGGGTGCGGCCTTTGGCGATTTGGATAATGACGGGTCGATGGATGTGGTGATGACGGTGCTTGGCGGTAGGCCTGTGGTGTTTCATAACCGCGCCGGCGCCGGGGCGCATTGGTTGACGATCACGCTGTGTGGCGTGCGCAGTAATCGTGATGGGTTCGGGGCACGGCTAAAAGTGAACGGGCAATGGCAGTATGCCACTTCAGCCGGCAGTTATGCTTCGGCAAGTGATAAACGGGTGCATGTCGGGTTGGGCGCGGAGCGGACGGCGACGATTGAAATCTGGTGGCCCTCGGGCGTGCATCAGGTTTTGAAAGACGTAAAGGCAGACCAGTTTCTGAACGTGAAGGAAGAGGAAAGTCACTGATGCTTTCGGTGGCGATGGCAGCCTTGGGCTTGGCTTGGCAAACGGTTTCGCCGGAAGCGGTACAGCACGCTAAAGCAGGCCTGGCAGCGCAGCAAGCGGGGCAGATGAAGACCGCCATAGCGGAGTTCAAAGCGGTCACCGAACTGGCGCCCTCTTTGCCCGCAGCGTTTGTGAATCTGGGTGCGGCGTATTTGCAAGACAAGCAATTTGGCGAAGCCGTTGGTCCGTTGAAGCATTCGCTACAGCTGAATCCGGCGCTGGTTGGGGCGGAGCAGATGCTGGGATACGCGCTGCTGGAGCAGGGTTATGCGGCGGAGGCGATTCCCCATTTCGAGAAAGCACATGCGCAGGACGGCTTAGGGATTGCACAGGTGAAAACAGGGAAGCTGACCGAGGCAATTTCGAATTTGAATGCGGCTCTCGCGAAGCATCCGAACGATCCGGAGCTGCTCTATTATCTTGGGCGGGCGAGTGGGCTGCTGTCGAAAGAGGCGATGGATACGCTCGAAGCGAACTATCCCGACTCACCTCGTTCCCATCAGGCATTGGGAGAGAACTATGCGGCTTTGCGGCAGGTGCCGGAGGGCGAGAAGGAGTACCGAGAAGCGCTGCGGTCGAATTCGTCGACACCCGGAGTGCATCTGGCGCTGGGGCAGTTGTATGCGACTGCGTCCGAGTGGCCGAAAGCGGAAGAAGAGTTTCGCGCTGAGGCGGCGATTCAGCCGGGCGATGCGGAGACGGCGTATTCGCTGGGGAATGCGTTGCTGCAGGCGGGCAAGATTGAAGAGGCGCGCGCGGAACTGGAACGGGCGGACAAACTACGTCCGGAGATGCCGCAGACCTTGTTTGCGCTGGGCAAGGCAAATTCGCTGAGTGGGAATGCGGCCGGGGCGCAAGCAGCGTGGAAGCAGGTGATTACGGTGGAACCGGCGGGATCGCTGGCGGCACAAGCGCATTTCGGATTGGCGGGCATTTATCGGAAGCAGGGGAAGGCGGCGGAGGCAGCTAAGGAGATGGAAGCGTATAAGAAGTTGAGTTCAGACAAGCAGCATTGAGAGTTGCGGCTTCAGCCCGAGACTAAATTTACGAGGGGCTTCTCCCGCCGCCGATTGCCGCACCACCACCCTGCCGGTCGCTCACTATTTCTCACTTGGCACCTGAAGGGCAGTTTGCCGCGCAACCGTTTTCCTCCCGCCACCTCAAGTTCTGCCGGTAAAGCCTTTGTGTGGATGGATCGCTTTCTCGATGAAGCCCGGTCAGGACCTACTTGGCTAAAAAGAGAAGAAATTGCCGGCTTAGTGCTTGCGTCGATCCGGTACGCGGAGCAGCGTTTGGAGTTCTACGACCTACACGCCTGGGTTGTCATGAGCAACCATGTGCATCTTTTGGTGACTCCCCGAGTTCCACCAGCACGCTTTCTGCATTCAGTGAAGGGCTACACATCTCGTGAAGCGAACCGGATTTTAAACCGAACTGGGGAATCTTTCTGGCAAAGAGAATCTTATGATCACTGGATTCGGGATGAAGCCGAGTTTGAGCGAGTACGGAAGTACATCGAACATAACCCAGTGCGCGCGGGCTTGGTCGCATGTTCGGATCAGTATAAATGGTCCAGCGCCTACGCCGGTTTCTCTTGACTGCGATTCGTGGAGCGGGTCTCCAGACCTGCTATGCCGCCATTCGTGGCGGCATTTAAGTCGGCTCGAAAGCCGACTTTGCAGGCTGGAAGCCCGCTCCACATAAGAAAGAGAAGTAGCTAGACTGAATCTATGCCCAACGTTCTAGATCTGTTAGATTCACCCGGTCAGGTAGTTATTATTACCGCGGGTGATTGCGGCCAGGATCGCGACGACCGCTTCGAACGGGCGTGCGAGATGTACCCGGACGCATCCTTGGAAATGGATGAAGAGGGCAATATCATTGTGACCCCGGGAAGTAGCGAAGAGAGCGCCTACTGCAGTGGTGAAGCATTCCGTCAGCTAGCAAATTGGACGAGGCGAGACGGAACCGGACGGGCTTTCGACGCGAGCGCCACCTTCAATCTACCGAGCGGCGCCAAACGTTCTCCTGATGCAGCGTGGGTACCGAAAGAGACGTTGAAGCGGGAAGGCAAAGCCACTCGCACGATTACCAAGACCCGTCACGTCCCCACGTTTTTGATCGAAGTGACGTCGCCTTCGGACAGGCTGGCGCAGCAGCAGGAAAAGTGCCGAAAATGGATCGAGTCCGGTGTGAGCGAGGCTGTTCTTTTGCACCCCAAGCTGAAAATCGCATATGTTTTTCTGCCTGCCGCCGAGATGATCGAGATACTGGATGCGACAGAGGTTCAATCCACCGTGCTGCCAGCATTCGTCATCGACTGCGCGCCGATTTGGGAAGAATTAGAAAGCTAGCTGCAAAGAGAAAAGGCCGGATTCGTTGGTGAAACGAGTCCGGCCTTTTGTGGTTTTAAGCTGGTCAGTTTAGAAGGAGAGCCGCAGCGCAAACTGAATCAGCCGTGGCTGATTGACTTGGCTGCTAATTACACCGAACGAGGACGACCCAAGACTCTGGCCGGGGTAACCGAATTGGACCCGGTTGAAGATGTTGAAGAACTCTGCTCGGAATTGGAGATTGACTCGACCTTCGGGCGAGAGCGCGAAGCTCTTGAAGGCGGTGAAATCCCAGTTGGCTATGCCGGGCGATCGTAGTTTCGGATCGGTGCGGCTGGCGTCGCCAAAGGTAAACTCAGCGGGTTGCGTGAAACAGCTGGTGTTGAAAGCTTCGTTGAGCCGAGACTGGATAGATCCAGAGATGCTTGGATCACAGCCGGATACTACGTTGGGCCGCTGGCCACCACCGAACGAGTTGCTGTTGTTCGAATTGGTGCCGAAGTGAAGGGGAAAGCCCTCCTGTATCGTTGTGATCCCCTGGAATCCCCAACCGCCGATGGCGGCGTTGACGAAACCGTTAGTGTGGTTCATGTATTTGCGGCCTTTACCAACCGGAACATCCAGGACATAACTAACAACCAGGCGGTCTGGCGTATCAAACGAGGCCAGCGACTTTTCGGCTTTGAAATTATTCCAATCCTGAACGCCGCCTGTGCCGCCGTTTTCGAGCCAGCCGGTGATGGTATCAGTGTTGCTTATCAGTTTCGAGTGGGTATAAGCAACAAGGATCGAGTTGCCTCCTTCGAAACGCTTCTCAGCTTTTACTTGAAGCGATTCATAGGTGGAATCACCAATGCCTTCGCCCGAGTAGTTGATGCCGTTGTACTGGGGGAATGGCCGAAGCAATTGTCCTGCCTGGACATTCGGTGCAGCGAGCGAAGCGCCGGGTGCGGTGACTATCCCGTAATAGGGATTCGGTACGTTATTCAGCAGGTTTTGACCTTGCGACAGATATCCGTCCGGAAGCTGATCAAGTTGCGGCGACTCAACCGGAAGATGGGTTCCTTTGGCGCCGCCGTAAGCGATGTCGAGCAGGAACCCGTTACCGAACTGCTGCTGGAGGTCTGCATTCCACTGCTGTGCGTACCCGTAAGGATTCCGCAGTTGATTCATATTGAGGCCGGTGCCGAGCAGCGTCTGAGCGTAACTCGGACTGCGGCCGGGAGGTCCGGTGATGCCGCCGGGGAATGGATTGGAAATGGTGTAAGCACCCGTTCCCGTGGTGGGTCCAGCGGCATTACACCCGCCATTGGTTAAAGCAGGCCGGCAGACCGGTGACATTCGATTCCAAGACTGGGGGGTTGTAGTTGTTGAGGTTATCGTTATTCGGACTGGTATCCCAGGCGACATCGTTAGGCAGCCAGAAGATGCCGTACCCGGCGTGAAAGACGGTCTTGTTAAAGATCTGGTACGCCAGGCCGGCACGCGGCGCCCATTGTTTATAGTTGGGCAGAATGGCGCTACGATAAGTGTCTTGCGGTGTATTCACCAGGTCGATGTTGCCGGGCTGGTTGATGCCATTTGCCTGCAAGACAGAGTTCGGCTGTCCAGGATTGAAGAACGAAATGCGGTCGAAACGCTCGGTCCATGGACCTGAATGCTCCCAGCGCACGCCCAGGTTCAAGGTGAGCTTGGGTGTGACATGCCAATCGTCGTTGAAGAAGGCCGCGGGATAGAGTTGCTGGGCGGCGACCAGGGCCGGGCTCGAGGCATTACCGCCCGAGGGATAGCCGAGGAGGAAGGTGGCGATACCGAGTCCGCTGCCGGCGGAGTTACTTGGATTCAAAGCTGTCAGATCGGGGTTGAAGTCGAAAATACCCGTGGGGACGTTGGTTTGCGTGTAGTTGTGGGTCAGGCGTAGGAACTCGGCCCCGAACTTGAAGGTGTGGTTGCCGGAAATTTTGGTGAGCGTTCCTGCAGCCCGGTAGTTGTCGTTGCGATCGATAATTACGCTGCCTGCACCCTGACTACCGAAGGTGTTATTAGTATCAAAGCCATTGATGACCGGAACAGGCAAGTCTCGGAAAACGGCTTGCGTGTTGTTTACTGCCGGCCAGCCGAGTTGGGTCAAATCGTAACCCAAGGTTTCGGGAATGCGGTTGTAATCGAAACGCTGATAGCTCAAGCGAACTTCCAGGATAGTGGTGGGATTGAACGAGTACGTGTCACTCAGGACGAAGTTGTTCGTGTTAAACGTCTCCGTGCAGCGATCTTGGCAGACGCCATTGTGAAAGGGGTCGGTTGGCAGATTCAAGTTACCCCAGTAGGTATAGCGGGCAGAAATGTGCTGCTTGTCGGAAACGTTCTGGTCGATACGCGCGACGGTTTCATTCTGGTTGCCGCCCTGGCTGGAGTTCGAGGTCCAGTTGTTAACGCCGTTAGCACTCCCGGCCGCATTCGGCATTGGATACAGGTTCAGGAGTTTCAGAGATGTTGGATTAATCCGGTTGGACGGGATGACGTTGCCAGGAAACTGGAGACGGTTGCCGGTGGCTTCACCAGGTCCGCAAACTCGTGGGTAGCCTTGGCCGGCCGGACCGCAAGTCGTTAGCGGGTCGTAGATGTTATTTCCAAGCCCTGCCGCCAACGCAGTGAGATTACCGGAACGCACATTGGCATCAGGAACGGTTTCCGTGTACGAAGCGCCCTGACGCAAGCGGAATCCCTCGTAATCAACAAAGAAAAATGTCTTGTTACGTCCATCGTAAATTTTGGGAATGTAAACGGGACCACCGAAATTGCCGCCGAACTGATTCTGGGTGAATGCGCCAACAGGTGTTCCGTTCTGGTTGTTGAAAAACGTATTGGCATCGAGGACCTTATTGCGGAGGTACTCCCAGCCGGTTCCGTGAATTTCGTTGCTGCCCGATTTAGTGGTGAAGTTCACCACGCCGCCGGCGAAACGGCCGTACTCGGGCGACAGATTGTTGGTGGCCACTTTGAACTCCTGCAGGGAATCCTGAGTGGGGATCAAAGCCGTGATGTTGATATAGCTGCCGTTTACCGGCGAGCCATCGAGCCATACCATGCTCTGGTTAGCCATGCCGCCGCCTATCTGGTAGTTACCCCAGGCGAACGGGTTTGTTCCGTTGGTGGTGCCCATCGCGCCGCCTTGCGGAACGACCGACGGCACTAGAGCCACCAGATTTAGCGCATTGCGCCCATTTAGAGGCAGCTCCACTGTTTTGCGCTCGTCGATGACTTGTCCCAGGGAGGAGGATTCGGGAGCGAGTAACGGAGTTTGCGCAGTGACTTCGACGGTCTGATTGACAGCGCCTACTTCGAGCGCCACGTCAATTTTGCTGGTTGTGCCGGTTTGGACGACCACGGGCGTGCGGAGCGTGCGCTTAAAACCCGGCTTCTGGACTTCTACCGAGTAATTCGACGGCGCGACGTTCACGAATGTGTAAGCGCCGTCCGCATTGGTTGTCTCGGTTCGTTTTTCATTTGTTCCGAGATTGGTAAGTGCGACCTCCGTGCTGGCCATGGCGGCGCCGGAGGGATCAGTGACGGTTCCGACTACCGAACCAAACGTGGTTTGGCCGTAGACGGCTGGAGTAAGGCAGACAAGCGCGATTACTCCTAAAAGATACGAACGAGGTAACCTCTTGAGCATGGAAAAACCCTTTTTTTGTGAAACTAGAGACTAATACACTTTTGTTAATTTCTAGCAGGAATTTCCAGGTACGTCAATCCCTCAACTTGCAATTGATGTTGGTCAGCGATTTTGTCACCCCTTAACTGGTCGGCGATTCTGTCACCTCGGATGAAATGGGAGGGTGACAGAGTTGAGCCAAAAAGAGCCGCAACGAATAAAAGGGGCGCGAGTGACGATCGCAAGAGGGTATGATGCTGCTTGCTGGTCGACGGCAGCCGTCACGATTGGCTGAAGGGCCTTGGGCCGCGCTTAACGTTGCTGGGCTTGGCCGACAATGCGACCGGAAAGGTGCCGGCCGCTTTGTTCCAGACAGAACGCGAGGACGTGCCGGGTATTTGCGCTTGTTCCTGCGTCCAGGGGAGACATGCGATCCTTGGCGAAGCGGCCGGCTATACCGGCCGGAAGGTCGAGTTTTGCCGGCACCCATGGCGATTTTCACTTCTATCCCAGGGGTTGGGGGGGAGGGTTCCCCAACACGTGGGGTTGGCAGAATCGCTGACCAATGAGAGGGACATTTTTCCTGACCTACAACACCATCGCCTTAGCTAAATCGCTCGTCACGCGGAGCATTGAGCGCGTTATCGTCAGCGAATTATTATTGTTCGCCTGTTCACCCGTCGCTTCGCTTCCTGCAAGCCGTTGCTCTGCACGCTCTAGACCCTGCCGAATGCTGATCCTCGTTGGCTCGATTTGATCCTTCCGCCGCGAGTCTTTCAAATCGGCCAGCTGTTCGAGTAGGGCTTCACTTTCTGCAACATTCGTCTCGGCGTCGGGAGTGAGCAGACGCCCGGGCGCCTGCAGACGATAGTGCACCAGCGAAATCTCCAGCAGGAAATAGGTCCGCAACAGTGGTTGCCAGGCCCGTACCTGATTACGCAGGGCAACCTTCTGCCGCCAGCGTGCGCCGAATTCGAAAATTAGCGCGTCGGCTTCATTGCGTATCCTGTCGAAGTTGCCGTTGATGGCTGCCCGTTCCGTGCGCGACCGGTTGATCGCCGTCCGTAGGTCGCCCTCAGCCGTGCTGCTGTGAAACTTGGCCAGGCGTCGCAGGTTGGCCACAAACGAATCGAGCACTTCCAAAGCAGCATCTTTGGCCCAGATCTGGTCGAAAGACACCCACATGGCTCCGAGTCCCAGCAAAATGCCCAGCACATCGTCGCGCGCCACGGCTAAAGAAGTTTGGGGCGCAAACGTTCGCAAATGAGTTACGTAGAAAGCGAACGCGGTCTGCACGCCCGCGTACGACAACCGCGGGCTCGCTGTAGCAATCCACGCGGAACACGCTGTAACGGCCACAAACAATACGGTAAACTCCGTAATGCTGTCTATGTACGGCAACACGAAAATTTGCGCGCTCATGCCGATTACGACGCCCCCCAAAATAGCTCCGCCCACACGCAGGATTTGCTTCTGGCGCGACGAACCCACAGTGGTGAGCGCGGTAATCATACAGGTTGCCACCGCGGTGCTTAACCCGGGCCAAGCGATCGCGTTGTAGATCAGGTAACAGGAAATCGCGGCCAGCATTCCCTTTAGTGCGAAGCGCAGATGGTCTGCGTTCGAGAAAGCATCCTCCTTGAAAAGGGGATTGCGTTTTTGTAGATCAATCGCAGAAGGGAAGTACTCGGAAAGGGGCTGCAGCCCCGAAAATACCTGCGGAATCTGCGCAATCGTATTCTCGATGTCCGCCGCGTAAGAGTTCGGAATCGATTGCGACACCGCCGCATCCATTTTCGATACGGCCTTCAGGTCACCGCGCGCCAGAGCGGACCGCAGGAATTGCAAGTGGTCAGCCGCTCCGCGGAAAATGCTCCGGTCTTGTTCGCTCACCAGTGCATGCGACTCTTCCAGGCTGGCGGACAGATCGATCAGGCGTCCGGTGAGCGCGACCAGCGCGCTCATCTCGGCGGCGTATTGCGGATTCTCGTTGAAACGCACCAGTAACCGGCGTAGCGTAGCCGTGCCCGTCATGGCAAATTGCACAAGCTTCTCTTGCGTGAACGTGGCTAGCGGGCGATCATCGGCCCAGCCGCGCAGCGTATCTTCTATCGTCTTTAAGCGAATATCGAGACTCTCCGAAAACTGATCGAACGGATTTACCCGCTGTGAGACCAGCTCCACGGCAACCGTGATAAGAGCGGCGGCTACGATAGCCAGAGCCGTCCATAGTGTGGCCTGGACCTGCTGCTTGGTGTTACCTGGAAAATCCCAAATCGGAATGGACGTCACCGCGAGAAATCCAAAGGCAGTCGCCGCCGGATATTGATAAAGCGCACTGATGAGAAAGAACGTCACAAAGAGAATGCCCGCTACCCAGACAAAATGAAGGAACGGGTTGCCCAGCATCGCCAGCGCGCCCACCAGCACAAATGCCACCGAGCAACCCACCGCGCTGACGGCAGTGACCGCCCCGCGCACTGTGGCTTGCGGACTCTCTCGCGAAAACAGCAGTGTGTAGTACGCACCCAGTGCCGCTCCGGGTAGACGAAACACCATGATGCAGATCATCATCAACGTGGCGGCAATCGTCATGCGCGCTGAAGTCCAGCCGCGGCCAGGATAGGGCGCCAGCTCCTGCTTCAGGAAATGACCAACCCAACGCCACGGTCCGTTGGTTTGTCCGACCGGACGCGTTTGCGCGAGAGTGGCCATCGTTAGCGCGGCCCATTCACACGCGAATCATGAGCCGGGCCATCGCCGCGCACAATCACCACAGCGTTCTCGCCAATGCGCAGTACGTCCGTAACTGGGTGCTCGATCCTCACCCGCACCGGGTAGCGTGAGGCCAAGTGGACCCAGTTCAAGGTGCGCTGCGCATCCGGCAGGCCCGGTGCAAGAGTTCCCACCACTGCTGCATCCAGCGTTACGCCGTAGGCCGCGCTATCCACCACACCGGCAAAATGTTTGCTGGCCTTCGAAAGCACATACACGTCGGCGTGCATCCCTGGATGAATTCCCTGCAATTGCGTCTCACGGTAATTTGCCACTACCCACCAGGTGCGGGTATCGATCATGGTAAATAGCTGCTGCCCGGCGCGCGCGTAGGCGCCTTCCGAGATCGTCAGATTCGTTACCCGTGCATCGAACGGCGCATAGACATGGCAGTGATCGTAGTTGTATTGCGCCGTGCGAACCGCCGCCGCGCGGCTGCCCCGTTGCGCCACGATCGGGGCCAGCAGATCGATCGCACGAAACGATTGTGTGGCCTGCGCATGGCTCTGCTCCAGGCTCGCCACCGATTGCTGCTGACCGGCCAGCGCCGATCCCAGTCGCGCCTCGGAAAGTTTGAGCTGCGCATTGGCCTGGCGCACTGCCTCGTCTCTGGCCCTTGCCAGCGAGCCCGCCTGGTCTACCTGGTCGACTGTAACGAATTGCTTTGCCAGCAGCGGCTCCAGGCGTTTGAAATTGTTGTCGGCATACTCCCATTCGGCTACTGCCTGCTTCACCGCGGCCTGCGAGTGATTCACGTCCGCGCGCGCCTGGTTAATCATTGCCTCCGATTGCGTCACGTTGGCCTGCGCGCTACGCGTGGCAGCATCGGCCGCCAGCGCCGCACTCCCCTGGGACGCAATGTGTCTCCGCTCATTAGCGATCTGCCCTTCCAGCGCTGCCTGTTGCGATTTGGCATTCTGCAGAGCATAGCGGTAAGGCGCGTCGTCGATGTCGAACAGCAGATCGCCTTGCTTTACGAATTGGTTGTCATGCACCGCCAGCTTCACCACCGGCCCCTCTACTAGCGGCGCCATGCCGATGAAGTTGGCAAAGACCTCCGCATCGTCGGTGCGCGGCTCGGTATCGACCGCATGAATCACCATCGCACCCGTTAGCCCGGCGGCCAGCACGCTCAGAAGCGGTATAATCCGGATCTTGAACTTCCGTCGCTTCGCCTGACTCTCGTCGTCTGCCATATCTGCACCTCAGTTGAAAAACAGCAGCCACAAAGTAAAAGAGAAGAAGGCCGCCAGCGATGGATACGTCACGATCCCAGGTTCCATTTGCTCGTCAACGCCCAAACGTTTCACTACCAACCGCACCAGCACCGCTAATAAAATTGCCACCAGCACGCACAACATCCAGGCGGGAAAGTACGAACCGTAGATATTGAAGGCGGGCGCATTCTGGCAGCCAGTCAGAGGCGCTACCACCAGCAGCAGAAAGCAAAAACCTGTTTTGCGGGAGTTCATGGTTTCGCCTTGGACGGCGCGCGCTGCACCAAGTCCGCTGTCCGGTACGCGAGATCGGCGAAATCGGTGAGCACCCGGCTGCGCGCGGAAATGTCCGCCGACCGAGCCTGCGCCAGAGTGCGCTGTGCCGAGAGCACATCGAGAATGTTGCGCACTCCGTAGCTATACGATTCGAGTGCCGCGTTATACGACGAGTTCGATGCCTCGAGTAAAGTAGACGCCGCCAGCCGCTGTCGCAGCGCCGTTTTGGTATCCGAGTAGGATCGCCAGACTTCATCGGCAATCTGATCCCGCGTCGCTTCGGCCCGCGCCAGCGCCTCCTTCTCTTGGCTTCTCGATTCCGCGACTTGATTGCGCCGACGCCCTCCGTCGAAGATCGTCCAGGTCAGGCTCAGCTGCGCGTTGTAAACGGGGGCGCCCGCGTACGTTCCCGCAAATGGCGGCTGTTCTCCATACGCGCGCAAATACCCGTAGTTACCCTGAAACGTAAGGTCTGGATAATAGGCCGAGCGTGCTTGCCGGATGTCCGCTTCCGCTCCCTGCACGTCCGCCAACCGGGCCAGCAGATCCGGACGCTGATCGAGCGCCCGCGCGATCAGATCGTGGACCGTGCCGCCGATTTCCCGGGGCACGTCTAGTGTGTCGATTCCTTGCACGTGCAACGTTGACGAGGGCGCCGCCATCAAAGTTGTCGCTAAATCACCGGTTG
The DNA here is from genome assembly GCA_965277435.1 of Bryobacteraceae bacterium. Taxonomy (GTDB): domain Bacteria; phylum Acidobacteriota; class Terriglobia; order Bryobacterales; family Bryobacteraceae; genus Bog-105. The sequence continues at coordinate 3,509,577 of OZ255821.1, forward strand.
CCGTTTCCTCCGCCCCAATGGTAGTTTGCAAATCGTATTCAGCCTGTGCGGTGGCGCTGCGCGCTTCCAATACGTCCGGCAGTGTCGCCAGGCCATGCGTCAGACGCGCTTCGGCCGCCTGCTCCACCGCTCGGGCATTCTCCAGATTCGCCTCGGCCGCTTTCCGCTGGCCATTGGCGTTCAACAGTTGGTAATAGAACGTCATCACCTGGAAAATGATCTGACGGTGTACATCGTTAAACCCGAAATTCGCCGCCAGCAGATTGGCACGCTGCCGCGCGATTCTGTCCAGGCGCGTTCCGAAATCGAAGACGGTGTAGTTCAGAGTAAACTCCCCCGCGCCAAGCCCCAGAATCTGCTTGACGAAGGTGTTGTAGAGTAACACTCCCTCCTGCGAAGTCTGCCCGAAAGCCGTGGCCGCCACTGTCGGATACAGATCGCTCTTCGCCACGCCGAGCATGGACGCTTGTACTTTGGCTGCCTCCCACGCGCTCCGTGTTTCGGGGTTGTGCTGCTCGGCTAAATCAATCAGCTGCGGGAGCGAATATACGACACTGCCGGATAACTGAAACTCCCCTGTGAGGCGTTTGTCGAGTTTCTGCAATGAGGATTGCGATCCGCTCGGATTCCAGGGACGATCGGCGGAACTGGGCGCTTTTTGCGCCCGCAGACACAATGCGAGCGAAAGCAAAAAGAAACAACTCGCCGATAGTTGTGAGAAAAATGCGCACAACGGACCGCGCCTACGACACCCGAAAGCGCGAGTTGCTTCCGCGTATGCTGCGGTGGCTTGAGGCCTGTGCGCTTTTGAGGAACTCGCGCGCACAACGGACTCGCGACCTGCGCTCAAGTCCGCTGAAGTTTCTCTTTCGTTTGGTGGCGGGCCCAGAGAACCAATGTCACTTAGTTTTGATCCAGGCCCACTTAGGGTGGGAAAAGATAGCGCGGCTGCTGGCGGCTTTGAGCCGAAAGAATGACGCCACGAATGGCGGCATAGCAGGCCAAGGGGCTCGCTCCATCCACGGCAGTGAACACTTCTGGGAAAAGTAGGTGACATCGGGCCTAGAGGGCACCCCGCGCCGCCTGTGCTCGCTTCTGCAACCCGAAGAAATGTTCTCTCGAAGCGACGCATGCTCTGACACAGAGAAGCGCGCGGTTGTGCATCAACTTGCATCTACCAGCCGCGCAAGAAAAAGTATAGCTACTGTCGCGAGCGTGGTCGGCCTGAGGCGACCATCAGCTTACCGGTTCGCAGAACTCTGCGTTCGCAGGGCGCGTTCCAGGTTGGCAATCGAGTTCGGCCCGCTCGCCTCCATTACACCTTCGAGAGCTTTATCAGGCGCGCTACCAAACTCTTTGAACCATCACGTTGCTTAACGTTCTCCAGGTAATCGACCTCGGCTACCTTCGAGCCCACATCGCGCCCCAGCCGTTCACTCAAGAACTATTTGTGTTCCAGAGGTTCAGGCAATGCGCTTCCATGGCTTGCCGCGAAAGCCGCACCGGCCTCGAAAAGCCTCCGGCGTCTTTTTTGCGCCGCTCGAATTCGAACGCGATGCCGACAAAACCAACCGCGCCATCCTGGCCGCCCTGGGCAATGCCAGCATTCCGGTTGTCCTGCTCGATCACCGTCACGCGCCAAAATCCGAGCCGCGGCGTCTGGATCTGGTCGGTCTGAACAATCGCCAGGCTGGCTATAATGCCACCCGGCACTTGATTCAATTTGGCTGTACCCGTATCGGCTTTCTTGGCTACCACGGCGCTCCCTCGACTGTCGCTGCGCGCCTGAGCGGCTATGAAGCGGCCTTGCGAGACCACGGCCTGCCGCTTGTCGAGGCCGATATTGTGCGGTCTCGTGCGGGTCGCGGATTACCGCTCAGTAAAGGATCGCGGCACCACTCGCGTTCCACTGGCGAAACACCCCTCGCCCCTCCTCAGCCAACAACTGCCGGCCAGGAATGCTCCGCTGCTCAGGCTTGAGTTCCATCTCCCGGTAAATCGCCGCATCGCTGAAACCGCTTGCTTCCGCCTCTTGCCTGGTAGCTGCAAAATACACGCGCTCCATGCGCGCCCAGTAAATCGCGCCCAAACACATCGGGCACGGCTCGCAACTCGTATATAGGTCGCAGCCTTCCAACCTATAGGTGCCGAGCGTCTGGCATGCTGACCGTATCGCCATCATTTCGGCGTGGGCCGTGGGATCGTTCAGCGACGTTACCAGGTTCGTGCCACTCGCTACTACATGGTTGTCCTTTACAATGACCGCACCGAACGGACCGCCCGCGACCGAGCCGACATTCTGCAGGGCCAGCTTGATGGCCTGCCGCAGAAAGCCTTCCGCCCTCTCGTTCAGCTGGCTGTCTCCACTACGGCCCGCTCCCCGCGCTCCGCTAACGATCGCGCACGCGACGGTAAGCTGAAGGAAAAGGTAGATCCGCAGCCCGGCTTCGACTCCGCCCAGATCCGGCCGCCGTACATCTCGACGATGCGCTTGCAGATAGCCAACCCGAGACCTGTCCCTGGAAAATCCCGATTGTTCAACCGCTTAAACAGACCAAACACCTGATCGGCATATGTCTGGTCGAAACCTATGCCATTGTCCTTCACCGAGATCAGCCACTTGTCACCGTCTTCCACAGCATCAATCCGCACGTTTGGCGGACTGCTGGCCCGATATTTCAGTGCATTGCTGATCAAATTTTGAAAGACGAGTTCCAGTTGCGCGCTATTGCAGGCTACTGTCGGCAACTCACCGCGCGTGACTTTCCCTTTCGTCTCCTTCAGCGTTGCCTGAAACAGGAACAACGTCCCGTCTACCAGTTCGCTCAAATCCACCTGTTCGCCGTTCCGGTCCTGTGCCGGAATGCGTGCGTAAATCAGCAGATTTTCAAGCAGCGAACTCATATGCCGCGCCGCCGCTTCAATATAGCCGAGATACTCTTCGCCCTGCCCGTCCAGGCTGCTCTTATAGCGTGTCGATAACAGCTTTGAAAAGAGAGCAATCGTGCGCAACGGTTCCTGCAAATCATGGCTTGCAGCATACGCAAACTGCTGCAAATCATCGTTCAAAACGGTCAGTTCGCGCGCTTTTCTGGTCAATTCCTCTTCCGCCTGCTTGCGCTCCAGATGCTGGCGGGCTTCACGCAACGCTCTCCGCACGGCTGGCGGCAGTCGTTCCAGCTTCTGCTTTAACACGAAGTCGGTGGCGCCGCGCTTCAGGCTCTCCGTCGCTACTTCTTCCCCGATCGCACCCGACAAGAATAAGAAAGGAACATCCGGACAGTGTTCCTGGGCCATCGTCAGAGCTGCATAGCCATCGAACCCGGGAACCGCAAAATCCGCAATTATCAAGTCCGGACAGCCGGCTTGCAGCTTCTCGCGAAAATCCTTTTGGTCCTGCGCTCCTTCGAACTCATGCTGAATTCCGGCTACATGCAGGACATTCAGCGCCAGTTCGACATCCAGCGGACTGTCTTCCAGCATCAGAATGCGGACAGGCGATTCGCCCAAAGTCATTACTCGGTCACCAGTTGCATAATCACTTCACCAAGCTCTTTTCGGAAGCGTGAAAAAGAAGCTCGCTCCCACATCCAGTTCTCCCCGCGCCCATACCCTTCCTCCGTGACGGGTCACAATCCGTTTTACATTTGCCAGGCCGATTCCGCTCCCCTCAAAGTCTTCCGCACGGTGAAGGCGCTGAAACACCCCGAACAACTTCTCGACGGAAGCCTGATCGAAGCCTGCCCCATTATCGCGGACCGAGAAGACGATCTCGTCGCCTTCTTCGGCTCCCTCAACTTCAATGACCGCAGTTTCGCGATACCGGGAAAACTTCACCGCATTTTGCAGAAGGTTCTGCCATACCAGCCGAATCAGCACCTCGTCCGCCAGTATCTCCGGCAGATTCCCCACTTTCCAAACGACTGCGCGTTCCTCCGCCTCTCGTTCCAGGCCAATCCGCACCTCTTGAATCAATCTGTTCGTATCAATGCGCCTGCTGACCAGCCTAGTGCGCCCCAAATGCGAAAAGCTCAGCAGATTTTCTACGAGCGTACCGGCAAAATTCGCTGCCTGCATGATGACATTGATATACCGCCTGTCATCCTCATCCAGTTTCTCCGCTGCCGATACGTGCAATAACTCCGAATAGCCCAGAATATGCCGGAACGGCGCCTGCAAATCATGCGACACCGAGTAGTTGAAGGCTTCCAGTTCCTGGTTCGACTTTTGCAGCTCGACACTTAACTCCGCTAACTCCTCGGCTTTCTTCAAAACGATGCCGATGATAGCGTGCCGCAGTTCGCCCGCTACCTCGATCTCCGCCGCCTGCCAGGGCCGCGATCGCCCGCGCACCATTTCCTTCCACGTCTCGAACGACTGCCGCGGATGCAGCCGCTCCGTCCTGCCTTCCACCCCCTCGACCGGCTTGCGCGGATCGCCACCCCATTTCACTGTCTGGATCACTTCGGGCCGGAACCACATCACATAACTGTCGTAGATCTTCGAAATGGAAATCGCCAGCAGGCCGCTTACCTTCCGCTGAAATCGCTCCATATGCGGCAGCAGCGCCGGTAAAGAGTCGGTATGGAAAACCTCCTCGCTCCGGGCCCCCTTCAGCCACTCCGCCATTAGCAGAATCTCCGGCTCTGGCGGACACGAGCCCAGGCATGTACAAGCACCCGCATGCACAATCGCCGCACCCGATGCGTCGCCGACAGCGAGTAACTCATCAGAGTGCTTTCCTAACCCATCCAGAAAGTCGTCTTCCTGTGCCATGTAGGACAGCAGGCGAGCCATTACCGACGTTAGTCCGATCCGTCGCTCGTACGCCGCCCTCTCTTCCGCCACTTCGAGCTGAGTTGACACCATTTGCGCCAGCAGGTCGCAAGCAGTTCTCACTTCGAGTGGAACAAACTGTGGAGACCGGGAATGGCACACAATCAGGCCCCATAATCGACCATCCGCCGCCAACAGCGAGATTGACAGGGAACTCCTAACTTCCATGTTCTTCAGGTATTCAATATGAATGGGCGACACGCTCCGCAGGCTCGCAAAACTCAGATCGAGCGGCCCCGTTTCCTCGGCGCTCTTGGTGCTCACGATCGGCACCGGCTGGTAATTCACGTCCGCAATCAGCCGGAGCCGGTTTAATTCATACAGCTTTCTCGCTTGCTTGGGAATATCGGAGGCGGGAAACCACAGATGAAGATACGGCGAGTAACTCTCATCCGTTGCCTCGCCAATCACCTGCCCGTTCCAGCTCTCGTCGAATCGATACACCAGCACGCGGTCGAAGCCCGTCAGCCGTTTCACGTCCACCGACGCGAATTCCGAAATAGCCTCTACCGTTTCGGCGCGCTTCAGGCGTCCTACCAGGGTGCTCACGATCGGATACAAGTTGTGAAACGATGCACCGTTCGGACCGTGCGGCGCCGGTTCCAGTTCCACAATCAGGCGATTGTCGAAACGGTGCGCAATTACGTGAAGACTGGTTTTCGTCGCCCGCGCCGTCGCTGTCCGCAGGTAAAGCGGTCCGGCATCGAGGTTGGCTCTGCGTAAGTCTGCCGTCAAAGACTCTGCCTCCGCCGGCTCAAACAACTCGTCAAATCGGCTGCCCAACAGCCGATCGCAGGCAACCCACAGATGTCTTCGAGTATTAACGCTCGTCTGCGTTATCGTCAGTTCGCTCTCGTCGAGAACCAGTAGAACACCATGTGGCTGAATACTGCCAGGAACATGGATCGGCTCACGATCGCAGGTCGCTAAGTCGGTTGGTATCGGGACCGCATCAGTTGTAGCCATCGCCGTCTTCCGATGTGAAACTCCCAGCCTCCCGTGGTCGAGTAGGCTCTACGCCGATGTAAATTATGTCCGGCTACCAGCGCGAGCCGCCCCGGCCTCCGCCACCGCCCGACCGTTCGCCGCGCCCGCTTCCGCCATTCCCTCGTCCTCCGCCACCGCCACCGCCGCGATTCCCATAACCGCCGCCTGATCCGCCCTGCGGCTTCGGTCGCGCTTCGTTCACGTTCATCGTCCGGCCATTCAGGTCCGCGCCATTCAACTGGGAGATCGCCGTCTCCGCATCCCTGCGCTCCGTCATTTCGACAAACGCAAAGCCCCGCGACTGGCCACTATCCCGGTCAGTCACGATATTCACCCGTTCTACATTCCCGTATTGCGAGAAGGAAGCCATAAGGTCTTCCTGAGTCGTTTTAAAACTCAGATTGCCAACAAAGATGTTAGTCATTCATACACCTGGTTCCAAATGGATTGATTTGTCTTTGTAGGGCTGTTCTAGACACCAAACGTCACTGCGGCAGGAAGACAATGGGGATACATAACTGCAAAGACGAAATCAGTGTAACAGAACATTTCCGCCCTGTGTACACCCATTATTCGGGAATTGATTTGGTTAAACTTCGGTTCCGAATCATGCGATAGCCCCAGTAATATGTGTTGTCCCGCAGCACATAGTTCCGCGCTTCGAGCACGATGCGGCGCGTCAGGCGGGTCAGTTTCGTCCCGGGTAGTTTTGGCTCCGCTACACTCGGCTCGTTCGCCACGCAGGCCTGCGCTCTCAGCACCACCAGATCGCCATCGGTCAAAACCGGCGGCTCTAGCGCCGCAGTCGCCGGCGTCTTTTCATCTTCGTTAATTTCCGCGGGCGCCGGTTTTGTATCCGCATGATCTACTGGCAGTGCACGGGCCTCGATGTGGTTTACCGGCAACAGTTCCGGATGGGGCCGCCCATCCTGGTAAATCGTCGAAAAGGATTCACCGTCCAGTAACTCAGGTGCACCGGCACAGCCGGCAAACGTCAGATCCGTCGATACCTTCTCGCGCTCCAGATCGATGTTTCTGTCGATCTTATGCGAAAAAGCGAGCGAGCTGAGTTTGAAACCTATACCCGTATCGTGCGTGGCCGCACCGAGCCAGACCTCCTGCCCCTGGAAAACACCCGCCCTCCACAGCCGGATATGGTGACGCTGCGTGATCGTGTCAAACGATTTTTCAAATACCAAGTCCGGCGGTGCGCCGTGATACAGCAGTTGCGATACGGGCGCGGCGGCATATTCCGTTTTGATGCTGAATGCCTGCCACATATGGGATGACGAAAGCAATGTGCGACGGTCCGCCATATACCAGCCGGATGTTACAAAGGCAGCCGCTATCTCGGGTCTGGTCCCGACTAACACGACGTTCATCAGGTCGGGCGCCGTCTGGCCTTTCCTGTAAGTAAGCCGGCTGAGTTTGCTTCCCAGCCAATCCGAAAATTCACCCTGCGCTCCCGCCCGCAGCGCATCGGGAACGGCTTCGCTGCGCGCCGGCTCAACCAGCACCCGTAGTTTCATGTCGGTGCCAGGAGGCAGATGAATCTCCGGCTCCGGAAACGGAAACAATAAACAGCGAGCCGCAAAAATTCCCGCCGCGCTAATTGGACCCCCGGAAAACTTGACCCATACCTGGTTCGACACGCCCGTCAAACCAAGCACTCCCCGGAAAAGTAAATTCGAGGTCGGTTTCATCCAGAACCCGTTCAACAAGTTACTTGGATTACTGGCCGCCAGTACGCCTTTCACCTCGCCCTTGGCCGTGACCTGCTCCCGCGCATTGTCAATCGACCTCAGTCTCGCTTGCAATGGATATCGACGCCCGTCCGGCGTGGAATACTCGTTGAAACTTAATTCCAGTCCGGCGCGCTCGTGTACAATCCCCAGGCCCACTCGCCGAGCCTTTACGACCGAGCCGTACACCTCGCTGCCCTTCGGAATCACTACATGGCCGGCTGTTTCGAACTGGTGAATAACCGCGCAGCGAAATGCAGTCCCTGCCGGAGACGAATAGCTTGTGAGGTGATTCTGCAGACGCACTTCCAGGTCGGATGGCTGCAGGCTGGCCGCCGAGCCGATCAAGGCCAGCGACACCGCGAGTAGCGGAATGCGCGACCATTTCGTCATATTTCTTTCACCAGGAAGCTCAGGTTATCGAAGCTCAGCTTACCTCACTTGCCGCTCCAGACCAACTATTTATTCCAAAACAGGTTGAAACGGTTCTGTCGTACCGGTCTCGTCCTTCAGCGGGTACCAAAAACCTGCTCCGCATATACCCGGCTCGCCTGTAAATCGTCTGCGAGCGGGCGCGTTACCGCCGTTTTCTCCCGATACGCCAGTTCCACCGCAATCAGCGGCTTTAGACCAGCCGATTTCAGGTACCCGGCAATCGCTGTGTAGTCGATATCTCCCGGCTCAAACGATTCCAGTCATAACTTATCCCGCGAGTTTCGCACATGAATTTCGCTGACCCGCTTGCCCGCTTCTTTGAAGAGACCCAATGCATCCTGGTCCGCCTGATGCACCCAGTCCAGATCCAGGCAAAGCGTCACATACTGCGGATCTGTGCCACGCAACGTACTGCGCCATTCCCGGGCGTTGTCGAGCATTTCCGGCGTGTGGTTGTGAACTCTTAATTGCAGTCCGCTCGCCTCCAGTGCGCGGCCCATGCGATTCATGGCAGAAGCCTGCGTCTCCAGCTCTCGATCCGTCTTCCGAATGCCCTCGCCTTTGGGCTCCGCATTGCAGACCACCGCCGTACAACCGAAGGGCCGGCACAGTCTACCGATCATCAGCGCTTTCGCGATCGTCCCCTCTGCCCGTTCATCATGCAAGGGACCGCCGCTATACACCGAAGGCATACGCAATCGGTTCGCCCGGATCAGGTTTAACGTCTGCTCTTTCAAATCCGCAGCAAAAAATTCGGCGTTTAACTCGATGCTGTGAAAGCCCGCTTTGCGCGCCATCGGAATCACTTCCGGCAAAACATCCTTGAGCGTTTTACCTTGCCGTTTCGCATACTGCTGAAAGATGTAAGCCTCTACCGTCAGGCCCGGCGAGTACACGCCGTCTGCCCACAGCAATGCGCCCGCTCCGCCGAATACCATTTCCCGCCGTGTCATGTGAACCTCCCGATCTTATTCGAGCGGCTGGCAGTGCGGGCACCAGTATAGTTTCCGGCCGGCAAACTCCTGCATCTGAACCTCCGTTTCGCAAACAAAACACGGCAGGCCGCGCCGCCGGTACACATAGTGCGTCTCGCCACGCCTTGCTTTGCCCCTCTTATGCGGGCGGTCCGCCGCTCGTGTAGTTACAATCCGCCGGTCCAACATGCCATCCCGCATCAACGCCTGGGCGTCACTCCACAGCGTCTCCAAAGCTTCTTCGCCCAAGCTCATGCCTGCGCGAAACGGATTCACCTGGGCCCGAAACAACAACTCCGCCCGGTAGATGTTCCCGATCCCGCCAATCACCGCCTGATTCATCAGCAGCGCCCCCATCGGAGCCTTGCTCTTGTGCATGCGGCGGATCGCCACACTGCTATCTGCGTCATCCCTTAAAGGATCGGGCCCAATCCGCTCTACCAGCAGTTTCCGTCCTTCTTCGTCCAGCACGTCGCATGCGGTCGGCCCGCGCAATTCCAGCCAGTGCTTCCGGGTAGAAATGCGCAGCCGCAACGCGCCTTTCGGCTCCGGAAACGGCATCGCACCCTCCCGAAACTTCCCATACAGCCCCAGGTGCACATGCAGCTGCCGCTTCGGACCGAAGTCATAAAAGAGATGCTTCCCGTAAGCATCCACGCGCCGCAGCTTTCGCCCGTTCAGTTGCCCGGCGCCCTCTGCGAAACGCCCGTTCGGTGCGGCAACCTGCACGATGCGGCCGGCGAAGAGTTCCGCATGGTGCTCGGCAAACCGGTGTAACTCATTTCCCTCTGGCAACTGATCCCCCTTGCTAGTACGATGCTTTTCACTCGCTTCCGATTTGTAATCCCGTTTCACGATGAGAAAAGGCTGCAACAAAGCCGAAGTACATCTGGAGAATAAGCCGATACTGGAAGTAGCAAAATTGTTGAAATGACTCCAGAGCAGCCATCCGACGACATTTGGGCCGATCCGGAACGCGTGCTGGCCCCCAGCAAAGAAGATTTATTGATACAGGGTTTCGAGGAAATTGCTGAAGAGCGGCTGTATGGGTGTTGGGCCGACGAAGCCTTGCGATCATGTCTCGATTTAGCAGCGGCCGATACCGCTTATAGCCGCGAGCTTTTCCTTGGTACTCGATCAGAAATAAACCAGTATCTGGCGGTTCTCGACGAAATCGTGCGGGATATTCTGAACCGGCTCCAGACGGCCGGTAGAGATTGCGATCCGGCGCTACTGCGGAATCCGCGGACGGATATCCAGAAAAATTTCGCAGAGGAGCTTGGTCCAGTGGAGGACCCCTCTTCCAAATCAGAGTTGGCGAGCCGGCAAGGCTTTGCGTGCGAATATGCCGAGGACCGTGTGGTGAGATTTTTGTCACGCTTCAGTAATCCGAAAGACGAGTTGGTGCCAAAATATCCTACCCCGTCTCTGCGACTTATTTTGCAGGAGACACGGCGGGAACTGGTTCACTGTTCGGACCGCGCCGATGAGCGTTGGGAAGCCGAACTAGCTCTTCTCCCGGAACCGGATGTAGACTTGCTTCCTCCAAAGCGTCAGGACCACCGCGGCTCGAAACTAAGAGTTCCCTTACGCGGCCAAACCAGATAGCGGGACGCTCGCTGGCAGCGCTTGCGGCACGATCCGCTTCGTATCATGTCTACACCGCATGATCGCTTCCCAATTCGAATTCCGTTTTCGCTTTTGGATCATCGCCCTCATCTTCTACCTCGCTTTTGCCTGCAAAGCGATTGACCATCACCACTCCGCAGCCGGCCTCGCCCACCTGCTGGGTCTCTCGCAAAACAACGGCGTCCAGTGGATCTACGCTTTCGGCGCTCTGCTCGTCTTTGGCGGAGCGGCGGTTCGCACCTGGGCCACCGCTTACCTGCGCAGCGACGTCGTTCACGACATCCATCTTCACGCTGAACATCTCGTTGCCGATGGACCCTACCGCTATGTCCGCAATCCTCTTTACCTCGGCATCGTTTTTCTCAGCGCGGGCTTCGGACTACTCGCCAGCCGGCTTGGCTGGTTTGTCCTGGTATTAGCTACCTACTTTTTCTACCGGCGTCTGATCGGCCACGAAGAACAGGAACTCGAACAGTCTCAAGGCGAATCGTTTCGCCATTTCAAAGAGGATGTGCCGCGTCTCTTCCCCTCGCTCACGCCCCGCCTACCCGCGAGCGGCCGCGTGCCCCATTGGGGTCAGGCCTTTGCCGGCGAGAGCTTCATGTGGGCTTTCGGTCTTGCTCTGGCCGCCTTCGCCGTTACCCTTAATGAGACCGTTCTCGATACCATCATCTGGATTGCACTTGCCACCTACGCCATCGGCCAGCTAATTCGCATTTATCGCTCGAAACAGACTGCTCGTCATCCCGCGTCTTAGTCACATGACTCAAGTCGCAACTCCGGTCGTCTATCATCCCACCTGGTGGGCCGTGCTCCTGAGGGGCATTGCCGCTATCGTCCTCGCACTGGTCACGTTTGCCGTTCCCGGCATCACCATCGCCTTCCTGGCAACCCTCTTCGGCATCTACGCTATCTTCGACGGCGTCCTCGCCATCATCTCCACCGTTCGCGCGGTACAGGGACATCGCCGCTGGGGAGCTTTTCTGTTCGAAGGGGTTATTGGCTTGCTGTTCGGGATCTACGCCCTGGTCTCGCCCTTTGCGGCTGCCGCCGTACTGGTTACTGTGGTCGCTATTTGGGCGCTGCTCACCGGCGCACTCGAAATCACCGCTGCCTTCCGTATGCGCCGCAACATTAAAGGCGAATGGTTCCTCATCATCGCCGGCATCTTGTCCATCCTGTTCGGCATCCTGCTCTTTGTCGAGCCCATCACCGGCGCCGTCATTCTCGTCTATTTCCTGGCCGGTTACGCACTGCTCTTCGGCATCATGCTTGTGCTGCTCGCCTTCCGTGTTCGTCGAGCACCACTGGACACGCTGCCCGCTATTTGACCGTAGAAGCAGCCGGTCCTGGCCGTTTCATCCACTTCTCATACTCCCGCGTGTGCCGCGATTCCAGACTCACTTCTTTACCCGCGATAAACATCTCTTTAATATTTGTCTTTGCCTCGAGCGGGTCTCCGTCCGTCAGAATCAAATCGGCGATCTTGCCCTCGGTAATTGAGCCAATCTGACTCCCCGCGCCCAAAATCTCCGCTGAATTGATCGTCAACGCCTTCAATGCTTCTTCCTGCGGCAAGCCGAACGCCACCGCTTGCGCTGCTTCGAACGGTGCGTTACGCGCGAATTCCACGTCGAACGTCCCGAAACAAATCTTCACACCGGCCTTGAAAAACTCTTCCGGCAGTGTATACGGCGCATCGTAGGCATCGTCATCATGTTGCGGCAGCTCGAACACTTTCCCCAACACCACCGGGATTCCATGCTCTTTCAACAGCGGCCCGGTATTTCCAATTTCCAGCGGGTTCGCAATGATGATTTTCACCTTCTCTTTGTCCGCAAACGTCACTGCATCCCGAATCGCCTTCTCCCGCGAAGCCCGCACGAACAACGGCTGCTTCCCCTCAATTACCGGCAGCATCGCTTCCAGCCGCAAATCCTGCTCAAGATCTTTATCCCCCGCCGCTTTGGCCTTCTCGTAACGCCGTGCATCTTCAAAAAACCGGCTCACTTCACGGAGGCGCTCCTGGTATTGCTTCTCCTCATCCTGGTACGTCCGCGCGCCACCCGGAATCATTGACGCGTACCGTGCCGGTACCATGCGGATTTCGGGGAATTCCATATCCATTACCGAGCTCGGTTTCACTGCCATCTCCTCCCACGTCCACCCGGCCAGATGCATCAACGCGCCTTGTCCCGTAATGATGTGCGGCGCCGCATTACGTCCAAAGCCGCCTCCGCCGCCGCTACCCGGCAGACTGATCACCGAGGTAATGCCCGCTGCCCTTGTCACCTCCACGTGTTCACTCGACGGATTAAACGCAACCTCCGCCCGCAGCTCTGGATTGAACAACCCGATCTCATCCAGATCGACCGTATCCCGGAGCGCTGAAATTTCGGACAAGCCCACGTTGGTCGCCGCATTGATCAGCCCCGGATACAACTGCAGTCCCTGTCCATCTATGACCCGCGCCCCACTGGGCGCTGCCACGTTCGCGCCCATACCGGCGATCTTTCCATCCACCACAAGCACCGACCCGTGCTCGATGACGCCCGCCGTCACTGGATGCACCGTCACATTCTGAATGATCAGCGACTCGGCGCCGCACAGAACCGCACACAACGCCCCCAGAAGTAGAATCCTCATTGCATTACCTCCGCCGGCGGATTGCTCTGCTGTGTACTTCGATCACCGCCGCGCGACTTCTGCGCCGCATTCTCTTTATCGATTAGTGCTTTTTTCTTCGACTCGAAATCCGCCCGCGCCGTCAAGTCCTGATCGCGATCGAAATACTCATGCCCATCGATCCACACCTTCAACACCTTCGAATACCCATCCAACGGATGTTTGTCGAACAGCACCAGGTCGCCCGATTTCCCCACCTCGATCGACCCCACCTTATCGTCAATCCCCAATTGCTTGGCCGGATTGATCGTCACCGTCGCCAGTGCCTCAGTCTCGCTCAAGCCGCCATAGCGCATTGTCTTCGCCGCCTCTAAATTCAAATGCCTCTGCAACTCGTCCGAATCCGAATTGAGCGAAACCACCACGCCTTTGCGCATCATAATCGCAGCGTTATACGGTGTTGCATCGAACGCTTCGATCTTGTAAGACCACCAGTCGCTGAATGTCGAAGCCCCCGCCCCGTGCTTTGCAATCTCGTCGGCCACCTTGTAGCCCTCCAACACATGCTGCAAAGTCCGTATCTTGAATCCCATCTCGTCGGCCACCCGCAGCAGCATCAGAATCTCGTCCGACCGATAACAGTGCGCGTGGACGTAGCGCTTTCCTTCCAGCACCTCCACCAGCGGCTCCAGCCGCAAATCCTTCCGCGGCGGTATCGGGTGCTCGCCTTTACTGACTCGCTCTTCATAGCGCTTCCACTCCGCCCGGTAGTTCTTCGCTTCCGCGAAACTCGTGCGAATCACTTCTTCCACGCCCATGCGTGTCGCCGGATAGCGTCGCTCGACTACCGGTGCCGGCGAAAACAATCCCTGTTGCGGATAACCTGCCCGTTTCGGATTCTCTCCAAGCGCAAACTTAATGCCCGGCGTCGCTCCCTCAAACGCCATCTCCGGCGCAGTCTTGCCCCACCGCAGCTTAATTACCTCGGTCTGTCCGCCGATCGCGTTCGCGCTGCCATGCAATACATTTGAAACCGTCAAGCCGCCTGCCAGCGCCCGGTAGATATTAATGTCCGTGGGATCGATTACGTCCTTGATATTCACCATCGACGAATCAGACAGCGTGCCCTCGTTGACTCCGCCCTCAATCGCCGTATGCGAATGGCAATCGATAATCCCCGGCATCAGATACTTGCCCGTCCCGTCGATGACCGGCGCTCCCGGCGGCGCACTGACGTCTTTGCCGACCGCCGCCACGCGCCCGTTCTCCACCAGCACGCTGCCGCCTTCAATCGTCCCCTTCGTCACCGTCAGCACCGTGGCATTTCGAATCAGCACCGTTTGCCCGAGGCTCGCCGCCGCGCATAATGCCGAAATTCCGATCAGCCTCCGCATCATTGCGCTTCTCCTTCGGTGGCGGCCGCTAATGTTTTATTTCCACCAGCTGGTGCCTTCTGCAAATCTTTCGACGGCTGAAACACCTTGCCATCTATCACCACGTACTCAACCGTCGTCTTGTCTTCAAACGCTTCCCCCTTCATCACCACCAGGTTTGCGATCTTGCCTTTTTCAATGCTTCCCAACCGGTCCGCCACCCCGTACATCTCGGCAGTATTCAACGTCAGCGCCTTCACCGCATCCGCCCGTGGCAGACCCGCATCAATCGCCCGTTTCACATCTTTTTTCAGGTCGGCCGCCGCATCCACGCCGTCGGAATAAAATCCGAACTTCACGCCCGCCTGCGCCAGCATCCCCGGGACCGCCGGGGCTTTCTCTCGCATCTCCAAATCCCGATAATTAGGCGACTCCGTCGGATCGGCATTCTTCGGCTTCTCGGGCCATTTCAAACTCACCAGCAGCGGCGTCTTCGCCTGTTTCAATGCGTCCAGGCAGGCATACCCCTCATGCAGCCCGTACACTGCGAACGGAGTTTTGAGTTCTTTCCCGAATCGTAAGATTCGCTGGATCTGCTGCGATTCATCCGCCGGCAGCAATAAGCGGGGCGATTCCGCCAGTCCTTCGAGCACGTGATCGTACTCCGGCCGCTTGTTCCCCGCCGGGTGTTTCGCATACAGCTGCTTGGCCTGCTTATATTGATCGAGGTCTAAATACAGCTGTCGCACATACGCAATGTTGCCCATCAGGGAAGAAGGAAAGGCGCGTCCGTAACCACCGCCGCCCACGCGAAACAGAATCTGCTGCCCTACCGGCTGCGCCACCACCATATCGCGCCCCCGATCTCCTGCCAGGTCCACCAGCGCACCCAAGCCCTCCACAATGCCCCGATTGAGAAAAGTCGCCGCCGTCGTGAATCCGGCCGCACGGGCCGCGTCCAGCCGCGCATCTGTCGGTGTCACCAGGTCCGCCGCGCGTTCATAGGCATAGGTTTGCGGCCGGTCTTCCGCCCCGCGCACCCGTGGTTCGGGCGCCGCCGTAGCAGGAGGCGTGCCTCCCGCTCCGGCCGCCCTGCTCGCTGGCGTCGCTGCCGGAGTCGGCGGAATGCCCCAGGTACTCAAACCGTCGATAAACCCCGGATACACCGTTAGCCCCGCGCCTTCGATCACCCACGCATCGGCCGGAATGGCCGCGTTCGCACTCACTTGCGTGATCAGTCCGTCCCGCAGCACCACCGTGCCCCTGGCCATCTCTGCTCCGCTCACGGTCACCACGTGCGCGTCTTTGATGGCAATTGCCGAGGGCACTTCACCCGCTGCCACTCCCGCCATCCCCAGCAGCAGCGCCATCGACCCGTACAGCTGTTTCATCTGCATCTCGCCCCAGTCACAAATCGAAATAAAACCGCTTATTGTGACACGTTGAGGCGTTATGTCAGAAATAACAGTTACTTACTGGCCCCATAAATTTATCTTTGGCACTCGATCCGACCCTCTTCGCTACGCCGGATGCTACCGTGCCCGCATGAAACACAAAAAAACCCGGCAGGAGCCTTCCGTTACCGAACCGCTCCTCAAGGACATGCTCGATCGTCAGAAAGCGCACACTAAGCAGTCTATGCAGGATGTCCTGATAGGCTCAACCCCGCTTGCTCCTTCGGCCCAGTACCAGGACAACGGCAGCGGCTACAACGCTGATTTCGTCTTCCCGCAAGAGTAATCGAAACACTGCGAAGCCTACCCCGCCGTAGGGTAGGCTTTAGCCAGGTTTTAGCCTTCCGTCCTCAATACCAATCCACCACATCCAATCCACGCACCCGCCGAAACTCTCTGCTGTTATGCGTCACCAGCGTCGCGTTATGCACCAACACTGTGCCCGCTATCAAGCTGTCCATTGGCCCAATCACACTTCCGGTTTTCCCCAGCGCGAGATTTACTTCGGCCGCTCGTTTTGCCGCTGCTGTATCGAAGGGTAGCACCGAGACCGCCCTTACCAGTTCATCGACTTGGCCACGGCGTTTCGAGGGATGCTCGGCTTGTCCAGTCCCTATTCCCAACTCGTACAGAACAATTGCTGGGATCGCAATTTCTGCGGGTGACAAAGCCAGTAAGTGATCTTTGACTCGCCCGGTACCCTTGAAAAAGTAGATCAGAGTGTTCGTATCTAATGCGAACACTACAGCCGCTCGCGTTTCACATCCACGCCGTGCTTCGCCCGTATCTCGTCCGCCGACGGGAAATCGGACCACGCACCAGCCAGCGCTATCACCGCCGCCGGCCACTCCCGCTTTGCCCTCTCCCGCACAGCCTCCGCGATCCACTGACTCTGCGAAACGCTGCCCGTCTTCGTCGCCGTTTTCACCACCGTCAGGGTCTCATCATCGAGGTAGATCGTCACTTGTGCCATACCTTCACAAGTATACGCCCACTTATAATCTCCGTTCAAGCCCCTTTTCTTACTTTTCTTCCCCCAACCGATAAAACCGGTACCGGATCGCCCACTTTACCTTCTTGCCCCGCTCCACATGCAACTTGATATACGCCTCCGGACAAACCGTCGTCCGAATCGACCATAAATACAATTTCGACATCGGATGATCGCCAGTTTCCCGGACTCCCACGCCGGCCTTGCTATTTTCCACCCGGATATCGTTGTCCGACGCGCTGCTCCCAAATCCCTCCAAGTAGCTGGCCACCGAATCCTCACGCGATTCCGACAGCTCCCGCCGGTACACAATCTCATCCCCGCGCACTTCCGCCGCACCTTTCAAATCCTGTTTCGCCTGCACGCGAAAGGGCAGCTTGATCGAAACCGCCGGCCCTGTTGGCTGGCCATCGATCACATAAAAGTCGTGATCATACACTTCGGTGTCGATCATCCGCTTGCCTGTATTCTTCAACGTATGCTCCAGCACCAGTTCCGGTTTGCCCTTTACTAAGCGCACGGTCTTCGAGTACACATAGGCATATCCATCCACGCCCTTTAACTCCTGCACAAACTCCACTCGATCGGCATGCGGCCGGATAATCCACGTCCCGGTGTTCACGATCTTGTAGCCCTTCGCAAACTCGTACGGCGAGTCGTCCGGCTTCTGCAAGACGCCCACGCCAATTTTTACAAACAGGCCACCCGTTTTCGCTTCTCCAAAACCTAGCGCTCCATCTTCGGAGCGGAACTCCTCCACGGGACCCGTTATCGCATCATGCAACGTGGGTTCGTATTTCGGAAACCACACCCCGAAAAAATTATGCCCTTGATACTCGAGCCGCGAAATGACGCCGGACCAGTCGAACCGGCCGCCCCGGTAATATCCGTTCTCCGCGCTCGGCAAATACAATTTCGCCCGTACTACACCGTTGCTGATCTCAGCCTGCGGAGGATTCGCCGCCATCGCCGGCCAGCCGGCCGCTGCCACCAATACGCTCCAAACGGCTAAAGTCTTCAATTGCTTTTCCCCACTGGCACCAGCTCTCCCTGCCGGATATAGTATTCCGCACCGCGCCAGCGCACACTGCTCCTGGCAAAGCTAGCCACCCAGATCACGAACGCCATTGCATCCCACAGCGGAATCAAAAACAGTTTCCGCGCCATCGATTTCTGCTTCAATCCATACCCGCCGATGATCCACGTCATCACGCATCGCAATAATAGATACGTCGCCAGGTAAACCGCCGCCACCGTCCTCGAAGGAGCCACCACCGCAGCCAGAATCGACCACGGCAATCCCTGCGTGAACAACAATCCGAAATGTCCCCACGGCCGCATATGCCGCATCACCACAATCCAGCGCAGCCGCTTATGCAGCAGTTCCTTGAACGATCCGAAATCCGCCACGGTCTCCACCGCGTACGGCAGCAGTTCCACCTCCGCCCCTTGTTCCGCCACCAGCCGCCCAATCAGTAAATCGTCGCCCGGCCGGTTCTCAATCGCCTCATAACCTCCGAACTTCGCCAGCTGGGACTTCGTCGTAGCAATCGTCGGACCTAACGCAAATTTCACCCCATCCAGTTCGCGCGCCACAAAAATGCCCGCATAGAAATCCGAAAACATCCCCACCGATTGCAACTCATCGGCGAAGGTGTCTTCCGACAGGGGCACGTACGGCAACGTCACCGCGCCAATCTTTGGATCTGCCAATGGCTGCACCACAGTCTTTAGATAGTCGGGCCGCGCCCGCACGTCGCTGTCGTTAATCACCACCACTTCATACTTCGCTTCACTTACCAGCCGTGACAATTTGGCCGATTTATCATTCAGCGCCGAACGGTTCGATCCCAACAGCACGCGGATCGAACGTTCCGGGAAGTCTCGCTTCAGCCTGTCCAACACTTCGAGCACCGCTGCATTGTCGACATCCACGCAAAACACTAGTTCATACTCGGGATAGTCTTGCCGGCACAAGCTCGCGAAGTTTTCGTACGCACCTGCATCGAGGCCCTTGACCGGCTTTAAATTGCTCACCGGAGGCGTGAACCGGGGCGCCTTCGCATAAGGATCCGGGCGTATGAAAAACCGCAGCGAACCAAAAATGGCTAATAAGTAGTAGACGAAAGGCGAAGCCGCAACTACCAGGATGGTCCAAAGAATCGGCTCAGGCATGAAGAAAATGACTTACGCGGGCTGTTTTCAGAGTTGTTTCATTCTCTCTGGCTAGACTGGTTGAGTAACACCCGAGTTTAGCGAACCTACTTTCATGTCTCTCCCTTGCCGGCGACTCCCTACTGTCAACAGATCACCTCTAGTGCAGGCTCAATGTCACCCTGGAGGTTTCTCTCTTTGTGCGGCATAGCAGGTTTCACTCATCTCCGCTCTCCTGCGCCCCGCACCCGCATCCAGGCTGCTGTCGAGTCGCTTCGACACCGCGGTCCGGATCAGCAAGGCGTGTTTCAATCCCCCTTTGTTTCACTCGGCGCTGCCCGTCTTAAGATTCTCGATCTCGCGGCCGGTGATCAGCCTATTCTGTCGCCAGACGGCGACGCCATCATCGTCTTCAACGGCGAGATCTACAATCACCTCGAACTCCGCCCAGAACTCGAATCTCTTGGCTTCCAATTCCGCACGCACAGCGATACCGAAACCGTCCTTGCGGCCTTTCTTCACTGGGATCTTGCCTGCTTTTCGCGACTCCGCGGCATGTTCGCCGTTGCCCTCTGGACTGAGTCTTCCCGCCGCCTCGTCTTAGCCCGCGACCGCCTCGGCATCAAGCCCCTTTACGTCGCTCACCGTCACCGCGATCTCTACTTTGGCTCCGAACTGAAAACCCTCTTTCTTCATCCTGAGATCGACCGCACCCTCTCGCCTTCCGCCCTCGATTGTTATCTCGCTCTCAATTACGCTCCTGGCTCTAACAGCATGGTCGAAGGCATCGAACGCCTGCCACCCGGCTCTTGGCTGGAATGGCGCGAGGGCGAGATCCGTTCGGATCGTTACTGGCAGTTCCCCTCGCTCGAGCCGCGCAGCCGCTCCTTTGCTGACGCTCAAGAAGAACTCGACTCCTTGCTCAGCCAATCCGTGGCCGAGCACTTTCTCTCCGATGTGCCCCTCGGCCTCTGGCTTAGCGGCGGACTCGATTCCTCCACCATCCTGCACTACGCCGCGCAACGATCTTCCGAGCCCATCCGCACCTATTCCGTCGCCTTCTCCGGACGCAGTTTCGATGAGGGCTCCATCAGCGCGCGCGTCGCCGCCCATTACGGCGCTCGTCACGAACAACTCGATCTCGATGAAAACTCGGATCTCTGCCAAGCCATCGAGCACTTCCCCGATTTCTTCGACGAACCCAACGGCGATGGCGGTGCGCTTCCCGTCTGGTTTCTTTCCAAGCTCACTCGTCAAACCGCCACTGTCGCCTTTAGCGGCGAAGGCGCGGACGAAATGTTCGCCGGCTACTTAACCCATCGCGCCAGCGAACTAGGCCGGCTTGCGCGCCGTTGGCCCGCCCCTCTCCTCCGTCTGGCTCAATCGGCCGCTGCCCTGCTCCCTGTCTCCGACGACAAAATCAGCTTCGAATATAAACTCAAGCGTTTTCTCGCCGGCAGCTTGCTGTCGCCTCTGCGCGGTCATACCTTCTGGAATGGAACTTTTTCCGAGAGCGAAAAAAACAGCCTTGTCCAGCATCCCCTACCTCTCGCCTTCGAGCGCCTCCTTGCTGACTTCGCTCCCCCAAATCCCCCTCTCGAAGCCTTTCTGCGCTTCGATCAGACTTTCTTCCTGCCCGACGACATCCTCATGAAAGTCGATCGCATGAGTATGGCCCACTCCGTCGAAGTTCGTCCGCCTTTTCTCGATCACCGCATCGTCGAGTTCGCCGCTTCCCTCCCCACACATTTCAAAATCCAGGGCTCCCGCCAAAAAATAATCCTGAAAGAATTGATGAAGCACAAACTGCCGTCCTTCATCATGGGCCGCCCCAAGATTGGCCTCGATTTCCCCGCTCACGACTGGTTGCGCGGCCCGCTTCGTGAACTCCTTCTCGATACGCTCTCGACCGCCGAAGCCTCCTATAGCGACTTCTTTCGTTTCGACGCCATCCGGCGTCACGTACAGGCTCACTTGAGCCGCCGCGCAAACCTCGGGTATCACCTCTGGGGCTTGCTGATCTTATTTCTTTGGATGAATCGATGGCAGATCCAGTGCGCACCCTCGACCAGCAGCCACAAACTGGTCGGCGTCGGTCAATTACTTACATCTACTTAGTCGTCTTACTCGTCGCTGCTGCCGTTTATCTCGCGTGCATTGTCTCGCCGCCTTCCCTCATGGACGACGTTGACGCTGTACAGGCGCAGATCGCCCGTAACATGCTTTCCTCCGGCGACTGGGTTACCGCTCGAATCGATGGCGTGATCTATCTCGAAAAGGCTCCGCTCATTTACTGGCTCCTTGCGCTCTGTTACAAGGTCTTTGGCGTTCACGACTGGGCCGCCCGTCTCCCCGTCGCCTTCTCCTCGATCGCACTCGCCTGGCTGACTGCCGCTTTTGCTCGGTGGGCTTTCGGCAAACGCGCCGCACTTTACTCGGGTCTGGTCATGGCCACCTGCGTCGGCCTTTTCCTCTTTACCCGCATCCAGATACCTGACGTCATGCAGACCTTCACCGTGGCGCTGTCTCTCTGGGCTTTCCTGCGCCTGCTCGAAGACGATGAGCCGCGCCCTCGTTTGTGGGCCTTTCTGCTCGCCGCCAGTTTAGGTGTCGGCTTACTGGTCAAAAGCCTCATCGGCGTAGTCTTTCCTCTCGGCGCAGCCCTCGTCTATCTTGCTCTCACCCGCCGCCTCTTCGACCTTTCTATCTGGGGTCGCTTCCGTCCACTATCGAGTGTCTTGCTTATCCTCGCCATCGCCGCCCCCTGGCACATCCTTGCGATGCTGCGCAATCCACCCTACTTCGACTTCACCATGCACAGCGTCCCAGGCGAGTATCATGGTTTCTTCTGGTTCTTCTTCATCAACGAGCAGTTACTCCGCTTTCTAAATCTGCGCTACCCGCGCGATTACAATACTGTCCCTCGACTCTACTTCTGGCTCTTTCACTTACTCTGGCTCTTTCCGTGGAGCGTTTATCTCCCGGCCGCTGTAAGACTGACTTACCGGCCCGTCGACCGTGCAAGCCGCACCCGATTACTCGCCCTCTGCTGGATCGGCTTCATCCTGGTCTTCTTTAGCTTCTCCACAACGCAAGAGTATTATTCGATGCCCTGCTATCCGGGCTTCGCCCTGCTCATCGGCTCCGCTATGGCGGCAGGCGGCCGCTGGATCCAAGTAGGAACCAAAGTGTTGGCCACCATCAGCGCCATCTGCTCCATCGCTGCGTTGGGCTTATGGTTCGCCGTCCGACACACTCCCGCTCCCGGAGACATCTCATTAGCCTTAAGCCGTCATCCAGCCGCTTACACCCTTTCCCTCGGCCACATGGAGGACTTGACCATCCCCGCTCTGGCCTATTTGCGTGTGCCGTTATTCCTCGCTGCGCTCGCCTTTTTAATCGGCGCAGTCGGCAACTTCGCCGCATCCCGTCGCAGCAAACCGTTTTTCGCGACTGCCCTCATGATGGTCGTCTTTTACCAGGCCGCCCGCCTCGCGCTCGTTTCGTTCGATCCATTCCTCGGGTCGCGTCCGCTCGCCGATGCTCTGCTGCACGCGCCACCCGGCGAGTTGGTGATCGATCATCACTACTACACTTACTCGTCAATCTTCTTTTACACAAACCGCACAGCCTGGCTGCTGAACGGCCGCTTTAACAATCTCGTTTACGGCTCCTACGCGCCCGGAGCACCCAATGTTTTCCTAGACGACCAGCAATGGATTCAACTCTGGCAAAAACCTGCCCGCTGCTACTTAGTAGCAAGCGAGCAATCCATCACGAGATTAGCTCAATTGGTGGGTTCTAAGAATGTGCTAACGGTTTCTGAGAGCGGCGGCAAGTCGCTGGTCACTAATCACGCCTATTAGTGTGCGTAGAACTGACTTTATCACCGTGGCTATCGCCCGTTTGCATTCGGCAACATTAGCGACATTGGTCTGGCAACCGGGCGCGGACATTCAGTAGAAACAATCTTCTTCATTCGCAACGTGCTGCCGGAGTCTTTGGTGCAACAATAGTCGCTTCATGACATATCGGCAAAGCGTCTCTATTCGTTTCGCATTGGCCACTGCTCTTGCGGTCTTGGTACATGCGCAGAATCCAGCACCGGCTCCATTAGTTGTCCATCCGCTATCTGGAGATGTTTATTGGGTTGAAGGTGGCGGCGGGAATAGTGGCGTCATCGTCGGGGAGAACGGAGTGATCGTTATCGACGCCAAAATTTCTCCGGCTACTGCCAAAGAGTTACTGGATGATATTCGCAAGTTGACGCCCAAATCAATAAACACGGTAATCTTGACCCATAGCGACCGGGATCATGTAAACGGGCTAGCGGCTTTTCCTGCGGGCCTCAGCATCATTGCTCACGAGAACGAAAAGAAAGAACAGCAGCACGCAATTAGTGCCGGGGGTAAGGATGCGCCCCCAGTGGACCACCTTCCAACGCGCGTCATCACGGCTGACAAAGATCACTTAAAACTCGACGATGTTTCACTCGAACTGCTGCATTGGGGGCCCGCTCATACCAGCGGCGATCTCGTGATTTATCTGCCGCAGCAGAAAATCGTCTTCACTGGAGACATCATTACAAACAGGCCCGATCCTCTAATTCATTCGGAAAAGGGTGGATCGTCCGCAGGCTGGATAGCGGCCGCCAAAGGCATAGTTGCCTTGGATGCAAATACCTTCATTCCCGGACATGGTAAGCCGGAAACAAAGTTAGAAGTGCAGCAATATTTGGCTCACGCCGAAACGAAGCGGGCGAAAATCAAGGAATTGGTAACGCAGGGTAAATCTCTCGATGAAATCAAACGGGAGGTCGCCGATCCTCCGCCCACTCAGGGTGGAAACAGTCCTGCGTTCGCAACTTTCACGGAAGTTGTGTATCAGGAACTTGCCAGAAAGTAACGTTTCGTCCCATAGCTATTCGTCCGATCTATGCCCTAATGATGATTGAAAAGGAACCACAGAATAATCAGTCCGCCGGGAACTCCCAAAATCCATGCCAGTAGGTATTTCATGTCTCTGCCTCGCAAACTTCCCAAGCAACTTAGTAGCCACCACGTAAGTCACTGCGATTAAACCACTGACGCTAACTGCCAGCAGACGTCATAAAGCAGAAAAAACACATGCTGGGAAAAATGTTCCTGCCTTCACCTACTGCTCGAACCGGCTTGCCTCCCTCAATCTCCATGACCACATCAAAAACGAAGTGGCTGTCAGATCGATTGCCGGTTCTGTAGTGCTGTACGACTGCACATTGTCCTCATACACCGCCGTCTGCGAAGCGTCGAAAATTCCATCGTTTCCATTGAAACCTCCAAATCGATCCACCCCATTCGCCGGACAGGCAATCATCCCGTCCACTAATCCGGAGGTCGCCGCGCCCGACGGTCCTTCCGAAACAGTTCCCCAAAGGACTGGCGTCCCGCCCGACGTTCCATCCAGCGCTCCCTGTAAGTTCGCCACCTGGTGCTGTATGCAATCGGGAAAAGTCTTCGATCCAGCGCCCACGATGAAGGACGAGCCCCAGGCATTCGCGCCGAGTATGTTTGCCATCCAGCGCTGTGAGTAAATATCGTATTCCGGACGGCCGGTGAGCGCGTACGCTTCGCTCGCCATCACCGCCAGGCCAGCCCCATGCGACGCCGTGTCGCTGCTCCAGGAACTGCCAAAGCCCCACGCATCCGTCTTGGCAACATTAACCGCATCGTCGACCTGCTTCAAGAATTGCTGCCGCACGCTCGTCCGTGTCATCGCCAATCCAGCGGGATCGCCGGCCAGTTCCATGGCCCGGTACAACTCGAAATGCGCCAACCCGCTTACGTCGTAGAGATTCAAAGTGTCGGCCGCGCCCGTCTTATAAATCTTGTCGACATAATTCCGCGCGTAATGCGCGGCTTGCGCCAGATAGAAACCAGGAGCCTCGCGCGGCAGGTCGACCGCCTCAACCGATCCCCTCTCGGTAGCCGTGCGCAGCGTCAGATATAACTCCGTCGCGCCTAGCTCCATGTCGTCATCCCAAACCGTTTCCGGATATCCGTCGAACGGAATAATCGTCAGCAGGCAATCTGCCCCGCACGTCCCTGTCGAAACGGCGGCCGCCGGATCGGCCAGCGAAGTACCGGCAAGTTCGAATATGTCTTCCGCATTCTTTAAACACTGTTTCGCCAGCAGTGGGTTGCTTTCTCGATTCAGCTGGTAACACACTGCAAAATCCGCAGCCAGCCGGCCAGCCAGGTTCGGGCTGATTTTCGACCCGCCCGGCCCAGCCGCAAACACCGGCCGGTTACAGATGAATTTCGCCGTGCTATCGCAGCCATTCCACTGGTCGTCGGCTTGCGGCAGCCGCCAGATATCATAATCACTTAAATAGTTGAAGTTCGCCCAGTCCTGGCTATTGCCCACCTGGTAATAAAGCGTGCGCGACTTGTCATCCCACATTCGCATTAAAAACCGAATGCCGAAAGCCGCTTCCGCGCTGTAATCGGTATTCACAGGCGATCCGGCAAAATTACCGCGTATGAAATCGCCAGCGGTGGAGCCGGCGGATTCCAGACTGCCTCGTTGCCCATCTGCCGCGGGAAGTCCCGTACTCCAATCTCCTGCAGCGCCACTGTATAACTGATCGTCTCGACATACTTCATGTAATCGCCCGCGTCCCACCATCCCCCCTCCGCGTTGATCGTCCCTCCGGTCGCTTTCAACGGCGAATCGCTTGTGGCGATCAGATCGTTATCGTCCAGCAGCGGCGTTTCGAACACTTTCGCTTGTCTATCGTTCAAGTGCCCAGGCGCTGTACGCAGTGCATTCGGCTTGAAGTTCAAGCCATCCCGCTCCGTCTCATAAAAGAACTTCGAATTCAACAGCAGACCCGAGTACAGCACCTCGGGTCGATCCACCGCAAACTCCGGTGAAGCGGCCGGCGTCCGCCCAACGACCGCAATCGAATATCGCGCACACCCCGATACCTGAAAATCAAGTGCATACACCTGGTAGATGAGCGTTTTACTGTTGCTCCACGTGCCGAGTAGCTGCCCAATCGAACTTGCATACACTGCATGGCCCGCGCCATCCAGCACGCGAAAGGTCGCGCCCGTCTCTTCCGTTGTCGCCATAAGATAAGCGCGGAAAGGCGTTTTGCCTGACTCATAGCCCACTTGGCTCACGCGCACATACGCGGACTGCGGAGCAGTGACTGCAGCGGTGGTCGGGTGCGCGAACGCCAAAAAGAATGAAATCACTATGCAAGATTTTCGGAACATAGTTGTCTCCACCGCCGCCTAACGCCGCACCGACCAGGCCAGCCCGTCCGGCTTCGGCCCGGCGTTGATCCGCCCCGTGATCTGCAGTGTCTTCAGATCGATGACTGCTACATAATCCTCGCCCGTGCAGGCCACGTAAACACGAGCGCCATCGGGCTGCATCTGAATACCAGCCGCGCCATGCCCGATATCGATCCGCTTCACCTCTTTATGCGTCGCCGCATCCAGCACCGCCAGCCCTATATTTCCGAGTGATGAAATAAAAACCAGCTTGCCATCCGGCGAAAACTTCAGACGGTTCGCACCCGGCACGTTTGCCTGCAAGGTATCGGTCACCTTCTTAGCCGGTAGGTCGACAATCGAAACCGTGCCATCCTGCGCATTCGCTGCCCAGAGTTGTTTCCCATCCGGCGTAACATCGAATCCTTCAGCACCCCTGCCGACGCCGACCACCGTTTCCTCCCAATCGCCGCCACGCGGCCCCATCGGACGGCTGGCAGTGCTTTTCTCAATGATGCTGACCGTCCCTGAACTGACGTTGGTAGTCAGTATCCGCTTCATGTCCTCCGAAACCAGGATCATATGGGTTCTGTCCTGTCCCGTTCCCAGAATCCAATCGACCGCTTTCTTCGCCGGATCATAGCTCCCGATCGCTTTCGCGCCTTCCGCCGTAAACCAGGTCTTTCCGCCCACAAACACCAATCCATGCGGACCGCGCAGTGGGCCAAGATCGATCGCCGTCATCGCCTTCTGATGGATCAGATCGATCAGGGCCAGCGTATTGTAAGCTCCGCCTCCGTAATTCGAAACATAAGCGAACTGGCCATCGGTCGACGCAATCACTTCATGAGGATCTTCGCCCACGGGCGCTTTGGCCACTACCTGCAAACTGGACGGATCCACAATGGCCAGCGTATGATCGCCCTTCGACAGCACCAGCAGACTCTCGCGCGGCGTACTCACGGCCCCTGCCACGTTCCCGGCAAGCCAGGTCAAAAGCAAGCACAGGCCGCGAGGCCGCGCCACCAAACGAAAGAGGAACTTCAGCGGACTTAGGCCGAGCGCACAGCCGGTTGGGGGCGTCGTGCGCGATTTCACGAGAGGGCGAGTCCGTTGTGCGCGCGAGTTCCTCAAAAGTAAGACAGATAGAGCCGCTCTCATAGCTCCAGATTTAATCACACTCCGGTGCTTTGCTGACGGTAAGCTTGTTCTACGAATGAGAATTTGCAAGCGCGTAGTGGCCTGCCTGCCCGTTTGCGCCAGCATTGTTCTGGCTCAGACGCAAACGCCTCAAACTCTTTTCCAAACGGATCGGCCCTGGTCGCCACGCACCAACATCAACGCCGACACGGTCATGGTCTACGGCATCGACGATACCGTGGCGCAGCGAATTCAGTCCTGGCGCGATCACGATTACCATGTCACGGTGATGACGGGAGTCGCCTGCGGCCGGTACGCTCCCTACCTACGCGGAGATTTCGACGGCAAAGAGCACTGGAACGAAACGCAGCAGGAGAAAAGCGGCAAGCTCCGCCTGCACAGTGGACGCGAGGTCCCGTACATCTCGCCCAGCGCCGCCTACGGCCGTTACCTCGCAAAAGGTGTCGAAGCCGCTCTCGATGCTGGAGCCGAGGCCATCTACCTCGAAGAACCTGAGTTCTGGGCCAACACCGGCTGGAGCGACAGCTTCAAACAAGAGTGGCAGGATTTTTATCACGAGCCGTGGCAGGCGCCCGACACTTCCGCCGATGCGCAGTATCGTGCCTCGAAACTGAAGTATTTCCTTTATCGTCGGACGCTCGCCCAGGTGTTCGCTTCCGTGAAGAAGTACGGCACCGCTCACGGCCGCTCGATTCCGTGTTACGTCGCCACCCACTCCTTGATTAAGTATGCGCAATGGCGAATCGTCAGCCCCCGAGTCTTCGTTACTTGACGTAGGCGCGGACGGCTACATCGCACAGGTTTGGACAGGCACCGCCCGGGAGCCGAATGTCTATGCGGGAGTGACGCGTGAACGCACCTTCGAAACCGCCTTTCTCGAGTATGGGGCGCTCCAGAATATCGCACGCTCCTCAGGTAAGCCCATTTGATATTTGAACGATCCCATCGAAGACAATCCCAACTAATGCGGCCATCTTCACTGTTCCGCTTGAGAGAAAAACGTTCTGAATGACGTTAAAGCACCCGTCCTGCTACGAAACCTAAAATGCACCTGCACGAAAGCTGCACCGAACGGCCATTGTACGCATCATTCGGCTGCCCAAATGAAGGCAATGTTTCCACGCCCACATAGCTGCTCGGGTTGCATTGCACCTCCCAAACGAAAGCCTTTGCTGTGAAACACTGCACGGCGGGGAACTGCGCTGAGACCGAACACGCATTGAACCTGAATTCCGAAATTAGAAAGTAAACTCACCGGCTGAAGCGTTGGCGAAGGGATCACGTGGCGACAACGGAATCCAACTTCGGCGAAGTTGAAAAGTGCCACGCTAAGAGATTGTCGAGCAAAGGGTTTCTGGTTTTCAGACCACCCCAGCTTTGCGATAGATGAAGAACCAACCGCCGTCCGGCGCGGCCCAGAATGGCTCCACAGGTGAGGACCTGGGTGCGCAGGGTGGCCGATTCGCGATAGCGGGGCAACTGGGCGGCGCGCTGGAACTCAGCGAACAAATTGAACAGCAGCAAGATGGCCCGAAACGCGGCTTCGGTAGCGAAGAACTGCTTGAGGCAGAATCCGTCGGCTCCTAAGTCATGCTTCAGTTCGGCGATGCGGTTCTCAATGTGGGAGCGACGATTGTAGTCACGCCAGATTTCTTCCGGTGCTTCGGTGTGAGTGGTGACAAAAATACGAAACAAGTAGCCGGGCACATCGATCAGCTTGCGGCCTACATTGTCGCGGCCTTCGCGCACGATTTCGCGGATCACCACGAAGCGGCGTTCTGTGTGCCAGCCCAGCAGCTTCAGGCGGAACTCCCCGACCGCATAAGCTTCATCGAGTGCCCGCCACTGCTCCACGTGCTGCGCCTCCCGCTTAATCCAGGGGGCGAGGCGCGCGACTAAAATGTAGGGCAGACGGCGCTGTTCCAGAAAGCTCAGCAGCTGGTCATCGAAGAATCCAGAGTCGGCTCTTATCAGGCGGATCTTCTGGCGCTGTCCCCATAGCGCGAGAGCTTCTTCGAGAAACTCCACCACGCCACGCGCTGGCCCGCAGTTGCCGCTGCGGAGCCAGCCGTGGAGGAGGAAGTGAGCTTCGGCCAGCACAGCCAGCAAGGGATGATGCGAAGGGTGCCCATGCCTGCGCGGGTTATGTCCCTTCAGCGATCCTTCCTGCCGGCCATAGCGCTCGAAGACAGTGGAGTCCAGATCCAGCATGTAGCCCTCATTGCGGAGCGGCATGCGTTCCATTTGCCCTTTGCGCCAGCGGTTCGAACAAGCGCTGCACGTTGCCCATCGTGAAACGTTGGAACAGATTGCGGATCGTGTCGTCAGTGGGGAAGCGCGCGAGGCCTAACAACGCGTGCAGAGCTCGATCTCCGCGCAGCCAGTTGGCATGCGCGAAGCGTTTTGCACCCACTAACACCGCGATCAAAAACGCGGTGAACGTCGCTGCCGGTTCGATCTGATTCGGTGATCGCCAGCTGATCGGCATGCGTAGCGGAACTTTCTCCACGAATGCCACTTGGCGCAGGTACGCAACGAAAACGGTCACGCCGCCATGGGGCGTTACCGGCCGGCTCGTTTCCCGCAAAATCAGCCGTTCGTCCGATAGCAAGGCGAACGCTTCTCATGGGACACAGCTGTCCCCAGTGTCTTTGTCCATCCCCCATTCTTGTCAGAGACTTGGCCACCATGCTCAGCTTAAATTTCGGAATTCAGGTTGAATAGATTGCTCACCAGGCAACGGCTGCAGTCTGCACCGTTAAGCGCACGTTCAGCGAACAAGCCTTGTACCCATTTCGCACGCCCTATCATTTACAGGACGGCTTCCGCTCACAAAAGACACTAACCTCGATTTGGACCATGCCGTGCAAATATCGTTCTCGGTCAAACTATGCCAAAGAATGCACAGAAAAAAAGTGGAATCGTTCAATCCTTCAACGTCAGCCCCAAGGGGCACTACGAGGGACTCCTCCTCGAAAGCAAAGGCGAACTGCTGCAAGTCAACTTTCCGCAGGAATGGAGTTCAACCATAGCCGATCTCGCCGCGCCGGGCAAGAGCATCCATGTCGAAGTCGAGTCGCACGAGAAAGACGGGCACGGTCTCCATCCCGTATACCGCTTGCTCAGTCTAAGCAATGAGAAACAGGGAACGTTCTCGCTTGACGAATCGAACGGTTCGGGCAATGGTCACTTCGCGGGAAAAGTCGAACGTCTCAACTATGCCCTTCATGGCGAGGTGAACGGAGCGATTCTCGATACGGGTGACTTCCTCCATCTGAAACCGCATGGTGCGGCTGCTCTTGAATTAGCCCTAGGAATGAAGGTCAAAGGCACTGGAGCCTCCAGGCCTATGATCGGCGGTCATCGCGTGATTGAGGCCGCTGAGGTCAATGGAATCGCCGCCCTGGGAAAAAAACCGAAGCCTGGGAAGAAAGCGCACTATTAACCCGCTTTATTCCATCAGCGAAGCGCAGCCGGAGTCATGACTGTTTCGACACCAGGTCCCGCAATGCAGGTCCCGCGCCGCACGATGCGAGCCCTCGACTGGCTGAATTTTTCTCTAGCCGATGTGCAAACGGGAGTCGGTCCGTTTTTGGCAGCAGCCCTGACGATCAAAGGGTGGAACTCTGCTCAAATAGGCACCTTTCTCACGCTAGGCGGTCTGCTGGGCGTTTTCCTGCAAGCCCCCGCCGGCGCGTTTGTCGATGCAACTCGCCGCAAACACACGCTCGTCGCGGCAGGCATAGTAGCGGTAGTCGTTGCTTCCATGCTCTTAGCCTTCGGTAAGGGCTTTGTACCTCTAGCTTTGGCGCAACTGGTTTTAGGTTGCGTTGGGCCATTCATGGGTCCGGCCGTAACGGCCATCACGCTGGGTTTGGTCGGAAAAACATTATTCGATCGCCGGCTCGGCCGTAATCACACCTTCGATTCCGCAGGGAACGTCTGTGCGGCGCTACTCATGGGGTGGGTAGGCTGGCGTTTTGGCATGAAGACTATCTTCCTGATCGTCCCCCTCTTATCAATCCCCGCTTTTCTCGCGCTCGCCGCTATTCCTGCTGGTCAGATTGACTATTGGACCGCTCGCGGTGGACGGCATGGTCCTGCCGCTGCTGCCGGTTCGAAACTAAGGATCCTCGCACGCGATCGCGTCTTGCTGGCTTTTGCCGTAGCCGCTTTTCTCTTTCATTTCGCGAATGCTGCTATGCTCCCGCAATTGGGAGAAATGCTCGCCCACGGCAATATCCGTTCGGCAGCGCCCTTCATGTCGGCAACAGTTACGGTGACACAGCTTGTCATCGCCCTGACAGCGTCCACGGTCGGTGTTTTGAGCGCCCGCTGGGGACCGCGTCCGCTCCTCCTGATTGGTTTTGCCGCGCTACCCATTCGCGGTGTTCTTTACACGCTCACCAGTTCGATTCCACTTCTGATTGCCATCCAAACGCTGGACGGTGTCGCAAACTCTATCTTTATCGTGGCCTCCGCTGTTTTGATTGCGGATCGGGTTCGAGGCTCGGGTCACTTCAACCTGGCCGCTGGAGCGATCGGTACTGTCGTCGGCATCGGAGCTGCTTTAAGCAACACGGTTGCCGGGCTTATCGCGCAACGGGCGGGATTTCAGGTCAGTTTTCTCGTCCTTGCTACCATCGCGCTTGTCGCTTTTCTCTGCCTGCTGGTGTTCGTTCCCAACAGAACCGAAACGTTCTCTGAGCCTCTTCTAACAGCGGGTAAAAATCAATGAGCAAAGGGTGTATCAGCAAGCTCGACCAATAGGAGATCGAATATGAAAGCTGGATGGGTTTTTCCTTTTATTATCTTGGGCGGTGTCTTACAGACCTTTGGAGCCGCCATGAACGGGCAGTTGAACAAGGCTATGGTGAACCCGTTCCTGGCCAGCACCGTATCGTTTGCCCTCATTACCGCGTTTTTTCTCGGCTTGTTCGCGGTTTTCCCGTCGCCTTTACCGAATGCGGAAGGGCTTGCTGCTATGCCCTGGTGGGCACCGCTCGGGGGCCTGGTAGGCGCTGTCCAGGTGTATGCCGGACTCACTCTGGTCAACAAGGTGGGCGCCGGTCCCTTCGTCGGCTTTACCGTCACCTCTGCGCTCATCACATCACTGATTGTGGATCACTTCGGTCTCTTCCATATGCCGGTGCACACCGTCAACCTCTGGCGAGTGCTTGGAGCGTTACTCATGGCGAGCGGCATCGCCTTAATTGCTAAATTCTGATGAGCTTATTTCTTAAACCACTACCACGTCATCCCCGCCACAAATCATCCCTTCGGCGATCACAGCTGCGTACACTCCCGCTTTGCCATCGTGCAGCCGGGCCAAACATTTCATGACTTCAGGATTCGCCTTGCCAGTGTCGGGGTCCAACGTAATCATCTTGCAGCGTGGGTCGCGCTCGAGAACCGCAATCACCGCTTTCGAGCCAATCCGCAGCTGTTTTCCAACAAACTGATCCTCACCAAATCCCCCCATCGACTCAAGATCCAGATAGATGTTGGCCCGGAACCGGCGCTTATCTAACCTGTCGCCCACTTCTTTACTAAGCTGTTGCGCGGTCTGCAAGGAAAAAATAGAGATCGGCCGGCAATCCGTCAGGGCTCGATCCGATTCCAGCAAAGTCAACTGATGCGCCTCGCGAATTCCTTCGCGAAGCTGCCCAATCAGCGCAGGATCATCGATTGCCAGCATCTGTCCGGCCGGTGTCTCCACGTCGAGCGCCAGATCCGCCGAAGATGAGTACATCGGTGTGACTCCAGGCGGCAGTGCTTCTGCGGCGGCTAAGTTGACTGGCGTTGCCGCTTTTTCTGGATGACGGTATTGCGGGCGATACAGCAGCATCTTCCCCTGCTCCCTAGCCGTAAAGAATGGAAATCCGAAGGGTGCGGCCGAACTGCGAAATGCGAACCGGCGGTCACCGTATACGCCTGCATACCCAACGAACAGCTCCTGCAACTCTTCCCCCCGCATGCTCTTCACGGGGTAACGCCATACGCTTTCGACTTTCCCGACGATGCTCATGCTCAACTCTATCCGTCAAAGCAGGGTCGGCTGATGGAATGGTCGGGGCGGTGTGATTCGAACACACGACCCCCTGCGCCCAAGGCAGGTGCGCTACCAGGCTGCGCTACGCCCCGACATGTGTTGCTTCATCGAGTTTAAACCACTTGTTAAAATTGCTGTCAAAACCGTGGCGAAACCCCTGCGATTTGTTACCGCGATGATCGAACTTATCGCGGCTTTAATAATTAGTTAAGCCATGCCAAACGATGCGCTCCGCGCAGAACTGATCGCACTACGGACCGAAGATCTCCGGGTCAGACAAGAACTGATCGATGCCGGAGAGCTGGGAGGCAGCTACGTTCCGCGCATGGAGGCGCTTCACACTCATAGTGCGGAGCGGCTGAAAGAAATCATTCAGGAGCATGGCTGGCCGGATGAGCAAATGGTCGGTGAGGATGGAGCGAAAGCGGCGTGGTTCATCGTTCAGCACGCCACAGGATTCCCTGATCTGCAGCGCAAGTGTCTTCAGCTGCTTCAGGATGCGGCTAGCCAAGGGCGAGTTCCCCGATGGCATGCCGCCTATTTAGAAGACCGGATAGCGATGCAGGAAGGCCGGCCACAACGTTACGGAACACAGTGGATAGATGATCCGTTCGACGGTCGGGTTCGTCCCTGGAAGATCGCAAACGCTGAGCGAGTTGACGACTTGCGCGCTGAAGTGGATCTTGGGCCGCTTCAGCCGGTCCCCGAACGTGGCCCGGAATTGTCAGCTGAGCAGCAACAAGCGATCCAAAACAATCAGCGCTGGTGGGAGGACTGGTTTGTTAGTAAAGGCTGGCGATAAGAATGTTATCCGCGTCCGGCTTTTCGCCGCTCTCGCGCGGTTTGGGTTGTTCTCTTAACAACTTTGGTTGCCTTGGGTCGCTCTTCTGTATGCTTCTCTAAAGGTCGCGGCACGCTTGTTAATACCGAAACTGACTCCAGTTCAAGATGCAAGTCGTAATGGGTGTTCCAATATTGCAGAGTATGAGACAGGAACGCGTTTCGGGCCTTGGTCGTGTTACCCGATAAAATTCCCGCTAACATGCCCTCATGCTGCTTGACTGCCGCATGACTTTCCACAGCTAATTTAGCGCCACGCCCGAGCACGGAGAATACAAATAAACGAAGCGAGACGGTTTCCAGGCACATTCGTAGATATTCGTTTCCAGCCAGGTCCCAAACTCGCCGATGAAATGCGACATCTGCCTCGTGGAATGCGGCCATGTCTGACTGAGCAGCGCTGGTGCGCAAACGGTTGACAAGCGCCGTCAGCTCTGTAGCAGCTGTCTTATCGATCCGCAATGCCGCTCGCTCGAAAGCCTGAACCTCCAGCGGAAGCCGGACCTCTAAGAGCTTTCGATAATCTTCCGCTTTGAGCTCGGTGACATATGTTCCGCGATTGGGGGTTTTACGGACTAAGCCCTGAAATTCCAGTTCCTTGAGACCTTCGCGCAGGGTAGGTTGTCCGATGCCAAGCGCCGATGACCATTGCTGCTCGATAATCCGGCTGCCTGGTTTTAACTGCCCTGTCATGATCGCGTCCCGGATTGCTTGAGCCGCTGCCTCAGGGGCGGACTTCAGATTCAGCCGTGAGGATGGGGATTTCCACCATTCCGAATCGGGGTGACTCATTGCTACCAGGATAGTATCTGATGGAGCTAAAGATGATCTTTGATCTGCATATTGACTCTCTAGATAAACGATTATAGAGTGTAGTCTGCAATCGTAAACCCCGCCCATGATTTCAACAGACGCCGACCACAGGGCATTAAACGGGTGCTTGATCAAGAGCACCGTCGTTGCAGGTATAGCCGGTCTGTTGTTTGGATTCGATACCGCCGTGATCGCCGGTACGACAGGAGCGCTCACGGAACACTTTCATCTGTCTCCTGCTTCCCTAGGATTAACGGTTGCCATCGCATTGTGGGGCACCATCGCAGGAGCAACTCTTGCTGGTTATCCCGGTGACCGATACGGCCGGCGCGACAGCCTGAGCGGTTTAGCGGCGTTGTTCTTCATCACGGCTCTGGGGTGCGCTTTCGCGTGGAACTGGACGTCATTCGTCACCTTCCGTTTTATTGCGGGATTAGCGATCGGCGGATCTTCTGTACTTGGCCCGATGTACATCGCGGAAATTGCCCCCGCAAGTTGGCGCGGCCGTTTAGTCGGGTTCTTCCAGCTCAGTATTGTGTTCGGGATTCTGGCCGCCTATTTCTCGAATTATGTGATCGGTCAACTCGATCTCGGCGCGGTCGAATGGAGATGGAAGCTGGGCGTATCGGCTATTCCAGCATTGGTCTTGTTGATCGCTCTCCTCTTTATTCCCCGCAGTCCTCGCTGGTTGGTTCAAAAAAAACGGATCGTTGAGGCGCGTTCAGTTCTGACAGTGATGGGAGACCCAAATGTAGAGGCCGAGTTGCACGACATGGCGGCAGCGACCAGCGGACGATCGAGTGAGCGGCTGTTCGTTCGAAAGTATCGTTACCCCATCTTTCTGGCTGTTTCGGTCGCCATGTTCAATCAACTGGCTGGTATCAATTCAATTCTTTACTATCTGAACGACATCTTTTCGATGGCCGGTTTCAGCAAGGTGTCGAGTGATCTGCAAGCGGTTGTCATCGGCGCAACGAACCTGCTTTTCACCATGCTCGCCATGTCAATCATCGACAAGGTTGGACGCAAAAAGCTACTTTTGATCGGATCTGCTGGAACCTGTGCTTGCCTTGGCATTGTGGCCACCTTCTTCGCCACAGGGAAAAACAAAGAATTCCTGATCGTTCCGCTGATCGGCTATATCGCCTTCTTTGCGTTCTCACAAGGGGCGGTGATCTGGGTTTACATCAGTGAGGTATTCCCGACGCGTGTCAGGGCGAAAGGCCAGAGTCTCGGCAGTTCCACTCACTGGATTGCAACGGCTGTACTGTCCGGCGTCTTTCCCGTCTTGGCGGCACGTTCGGTGGTGATTCCGTTCGTCTTTTTCGCCGCCATGATGCTCTTGCAATTCTTCGTCGTGTCGCTTTACTTTCCGGAAACCAAAGGCATACCGCTCGAGCAGATGGAAAGACAGTTGCAAGTTTCGTAATCTTGGCCGCTCCTGTCTGCCAGCTCCGTTCGCTGTTCTGCGCCAAGGACCGTGATGCCATTCCAGCATCGCGAAACTTTCGTTTTATGCAGTTTCAGGTAACCAGACGGCCATCTCGACCGGCCCGCGATTAGCGTTAGCGTAGTAGGGAATGGCGCGGAATTGGATCAACTTGGCAGCAGGAATATCTTCGGTTGAGGCATACAGGGAATCGCTCCAAGCCGGAGCGTCAATCACGGCGACTTTGCCTCTGATCGTGGTAATCCCTCCTAAAAGATCGGGCACGT
This sequence comes from Bryobacteraceae bacterium, assembly GCA_965277435.1. Lineage (GTDB taxonomy): Bacteria > Acidobacteriota > Terriglobia > Bryobacterales > Bryobacteraceae > Bog-105. Next base: position 3,546,621 of record OZ255821.1, read on the forward strand.
GCTCACATTTCATCTCTGAGTGTGTGTGCACTCCGAAACGGCGGACATCGTTCCCGTTGTCGGCAGATTCGAGGCAGTAGACAAGGGGGCCGCGGATCAACGCTACTTTCCCAGAGTCTGCCTCTACCTGAGGATTTGCCTTTATGGTTTCCGCAGGCATCGGCATGCTGAGTTCGACTACATCGCCTTTCTTCCACGTACGGGCAATTCGCGCATATCCACGGAGCCTGTCTGCTTTTGTCACGGCACCGTTCACCTTCAACTGCTCGCCCTTGCACCATGCCGGGATCCTCACCATCAGATTGAAGGATGTGGCGCGAGCCGGGTCGACCGAGATTGTGACCGTGCCGTTCCAGGGATACTCTGTTGCTTGTTTGATCGTGAGTGGCGTCTGTCTGACGGCAGTCGACGCATTGCTCCCTACAAACAGGTTTACGTACAAACTGTCTGCATCCGTGGCGTAGATATACCCTGGCATGGCCCCCATCAGCTTTAAGAACATGGGCGGGCAGCACGGGCAGGTATTCCAGACCCACCGGCTCCGGTCTTTGTCGGCTTCGAGAGGGTTCCTGTAAAAGTAGGTATCTCCTTTTAACGAGACCCCGGATAGAGCGCCGTTGTAAAGTGTTCGTTCCAGTTGGTCTACATACCTTGCATCGCCGAAAGCCAGGTTCATGTTGCGATGAAAAAAGCCTGCTCCTACGGCCGCACACGTCTCCAGGTAGGCATCGTTAGGCAAAACATAGTCGGGGCCAAACTTTTCCTCTACTGCGTAGGCGCCGACGCCGCCTGTTATGTGCATCCGGCGCAGGACCATATCGTTCCATAACCTGCTCGCGGTTTCCATGTACTCTTTCCTATGATTGACCCTTGCGGCTGCCGCTATTCCCGTACACAACAGAGTGGCGCGCACAGCATGGCCATTAATCGTCTCTTGTTGAAAAACAGGCTTATCGTCCTGCGCATAGGTTCCCCAGGATGGCCTGCCGTTCCCATACTGCTGATGACGGACAAATGCCTCGGCAGCATGCGAATCGTCCCAATCGGGCTTGCCGACATTGTGACCACGATCTTCAATCCAGAATTCCGCCAATGCTAAATAAGCCGAGTCATGGACGGGTACTGATAGCTTATTGTGCAGATCCGGCTCTGCACGGAACAACTCGTACAGCTTGACCATTGCTTCCTCGGGAAGAGGATGGCAAGGCACGATATTCTTCTTGGGAGGAGGCCCCATGAGCTCGCACATGTAGTTCGCAAATGTCACTCCCGTTTGAAGGAGTGTGACCTTGCCGGTAGCGAGATAGTAGTGAATTCCGGCGTCGATGAGCGCGCCGGCATTGTAGACCTCGTGCTGCCACAATTGAAAACCGCCATTTAGGCCCCATTCGTGGCCAGGCTCGTCGAGCTGCGTGTAAGTGTTGAGATAACCATTCGGATTTTTCGCTGCAGCCGCGGCAATACGAGCGATGTACCCGTCGACTTGCTTCTCCAATGCCGGATCCGGATGAATGACCAGGAAATCGGCTGAGGCGCGGATCATCTCGTAGATCAGGCCGTCGTACCAGGGAGGTCCTGCGTGACCTCCCCGTTGGCCATCCCGCACCTTGTCAAAGTTATTTAAAGCCCCTCCGCGATCATTTTCGAATTTCCGAAAGCAATCTCGGATCGTCACCTTCTGCCAGACCTTTATCTTCGGCAGCCAAAATCCGTCGGTAATGGATACCTCATTGCTGGAGACAGGCGTAAGAACGTGAAGCTCGGGCTGCTCTGGCGAACCGACGGTGTGCGGGTCTGTTTCGAGAAGTGGGTTATTGAGCGCAGCAGGCACAGCAAACGAAGCTCCCCCTACTAGAGATGCCTCTCGAATAAAGCGACGGCGTGAATAATTCATAAATCGTCCTTACCTAACATCCAGCCTAGGCCAGTTCCTTGCGTTGCCGCGTCCGATTCAGGGCGACAGCGGGAAACTGCCGGTTAAAATATAATCTATAATCTTATACTGAGCTGTCAACAAATGTTCTTGATAGAAAAACATTTGACAGCTGATAGATTATAGATTATTTTCACCTTGGGACTAGATACTGCAAACGTACCAAGGAGACCGCGATGTCTGACGATGTGACGTTCCACTCAAACTTCTCTGCCGGCTCGCCTGGCTACTTACCCTGTTGCTCGTGGATTGAAGCCGCGGTCGCAGACAGATCTCCATTACCTATCTCAAACTCGCGCTTTGGAATGGTGTGGCCCCTATTTGCAGTTCTGTTTCTTCTGTTAACGGGTCGCTGCTCCGCGCAATTCTCTGGAGGCGTTCAGGGGATCGTTTCCGACCCGAGTGGAGGAACCATTCAGAATGCTGCGGTTACTCTCGTCAATAAAGCCACTCAAGTCTCACAGAAGACAATCTCTGATTCCTCAGGCAACTACCGATTCCTCAGTCTCGCCCCAGGTTCTTACTCCATGTCCGTTACCGCTCCTGGGTTCTCTAGCGGCGGCGTCAACTTTGCTCTCGAAACGGATCAGACGCTAAATGTCCCGGTTTCCCTTGCTTTGTCGGGACAGTCTCAAAAAATAGAGGTAACCGGGGAAGCGCCGATCTTGAATACCGCGGAGACCCGCACCCAATTGACTCTAAGCAATCAAGCAGTTCAAAGCTTGCCCCTGTCTGGACGTAACCTTGTCAATCTGGTGACTATGGCGCCGGGAGTGACAGGTTTAGGAACAGCTGCTGGCGGCAGCCCTGGATCGGCGGTCGATAACTACGGCACTGAACTGCAGGTGGATGCCAGCGCGAACGGTCGGGGAAGTGTCGGGAATATGTATGTCATCGATGGTTTGGATATCACCAGTTTTATCAGGCCAGGAGTTCTGAACGTAACGCCTAACCCAGATTCCATTCAAGAGACATCCATCCAGGCCAACACATTCTCCGTTGAGTATGGCCGGGCCAGTTCCCTGCAAATGGTGATGACCACCAAATCCGGCACGGATGCGTATCACGGACTGGTAAGCGATTACTTCACGAGCCAGCAACTGTGGGCCGGCACCGAGTTTATCCACAACTATTCACCTTTTCACACAAACAACATGTCCGCGGATATAGGCGGCCCGATCATCCCACATCGCCAGTTCTTCGGGTTTTTTGCGATTGAGCCCCTTTGGCAATCAACTTCGGGAGGATCGCTCGTCACAGTGGAGGATCCGGCTTTCACGAATTGGGCCCAAACAAACTTTCCGAATACACTCGGCACGAAGCTCTTTACCACTTACAAGCCCACAGCAGGAGCTATCACCGGAGTGTCGAGCACGGCCGGGCAGCTTTTCCCGGGCACTTGCGGTACCTCGGCCACGGCTTTCCTTCCTTGTAGCCTGCCAGTGACGGACAATGCCTTATTCTCGTCCACCAACTATCGCAACGCCTATCAATATAATCTCCGAGTTGACAAATACTTTGATCGCGACCGGCTTTACGGAACGTTTTTCAAAAATAACCTCAACACGGGAGGACCTAACGTTCGGCCAGCGTTCGATACAACGAGTACCTATCATACGGATTCAATCCAGGTAAATGAAACTCACACGTTTTCCCCGTCGACATTGAACGAAGCAATTTTTGGTTATCTCAACGTGCAAGGTCTCTCTCCTTCGAGCGGTACGTTCACAGTGCCCGCGGTAACCGTAACGGGCTTGAATAGCGGCTTTGGAAGCGGGTTTGCCGAGGGAGACTTCATTCAGCATAGTTATCACTGGCGTGATTTGCTGCGCCACGTGCGTGGGGCCCACACGCTTGAACTCGGGTACGAAGGCTGGCACGGACAGGATATCGTCTACTTCCAAGGGCCGTATTCGCAACCCTCCTTCGGTTTCAATAACATCCTCGATCTAGTGGAGGACAAACCGCATACAGAATCGAGTCTGGCCTATGATCCTCTGACCGGCAACGCTGCGCCGGGCAATTACTTCTTTGCCGAGACAACTGGAGGTGTTTTTTTCCAGGACGCCTGGAAAGTAAATGACCGATTGACGATGAACTACGGATTGCGGTGGGACGACGATGGCAATCCGTATCCTATCAAGAATCAAATACTTTCTAACTTCCGGTTAGGTGCGGGGCTAACCGAGCAAGAGCGCATTGCCAACGGGTTTTACTCCCAGCAAGGGAATGTCTTCAACCACGCCATCACAAATGTGTGGAGCCCTCGTTTCGGGCTTGCTTGGGATCTTACCGGAAAGAGCAGCTGGGTGGTACGCGGCGGCTTCGGTGTCTACCATGATTGGCTGACGCTTGGCAACACAGAGAACAACTTGAAAGGTAATCCACCAGGATGGATTTCCCCTACTTTCTATGCCGGCACCCCCACTCCTCCGATCTTCTCGCTAGGAACCCATAACAGTTACCCATTCGGGTACACTTACCCGGCGCTACCGGCTGGCACCCTCGATAGTCGCGGCGGTCTGGTGGGGGCTCAGTTGACAGTGGGTGGGAACGACGTAAACATGAAAGCTGAGAACACGTTCAACTACACGGCGACCTTGGAGCACAGTTTCGGTCAAGCTCTAGTCAGCAGCATAGGATACATCGGGCAGCGGTCAAACAACCTGGTGACGGGAAGCGCGCAAACAAGCGCTACCTCTTACGGAGTCGATATCAACCGCTTCTCGGGAGATCTTATTCAATGCAACTGCACAGTCCCCACACGCCTGAACCCTAGTTTTGGAGCCATCACCTATGCAACTAACGGGGCCGAAAGCGAATACAACGCCATTTATGTTGGACTTCGGGGTCGCTTGGCGTCACGCGGCTACTTCAACGCTTCGTACACGCACTCCCGGTCTTATGACGACGCGGGCGTGTATCCCACAGCTACCAACATTCACCAATATTGGGGGCCGTCTACCTGGGATGCGCCCAACCGGTTCTCACTGTCTTGGAGCTATGAAATCCCGGGGTTAAAACACGGATCCGGCTTCGTAGGAGGGCTCACCAAAGGGTGGATACTGAGTGGAACAACAATTCTGCAAAGCGGGACGCCATTCACTGTTTATACAAGCGCCACTTTCGCCCCGCTTCGTAACTCGACAGGCCAGATCACCGGATACGCGCCAGGGAGCGGAGACTTCAATGCGGATGGCGATAACTTCGATTATCCAAACGTTGCAAATTACGGTCAGCAGACAGATCGTCGATCCTATTTGAACGGCGTATTCATTCCGTCAAACCTGACAACGCCTGGTTTGGGTTCGGAGGGGAATGAAAAAGTCAATAGATTCCGTAACCCAGGATTCGCGGAAGTGGACGCCGCTCTCCTGAAAGACATACCTCTTCTGGAGCATCTAAAATTGCAACTCCGCGCAGAAGGGTTCAATGTGCTCAATCGTGTGAACCTTGGGGGCGTCGATGCGAACCTGTCCGATGGAACCTTCGGGAGGTCGACTTCTCAACTGCAGCCGCGCTGGTTCCAATTTTCCGCTAGAATACTCTTCTAAAATTTAGAACGTGAATAGCCAGCCGCGGACTGTGGGAATTGCTACTTGATGCTACACCAGTGTGGCCTGAATCTGTGTGACGGAGGCCGCTGGTAGGTGGACTGACAACCCTCTCGCGGTGGCCTGAAGTATCATCGGCTTCGGCGAAACTGTATCGGGCTGGTCGAAGGTATTGTGATCATGAAGATCACGGCTTGCCAATACTTTGCCTGTTGCGGAAGAAGCCCTGGCCCCACGCAGATCAATCTGTACTTCGAGTGGTGTCACGGTACTTGGGTTGGTCGCTGTTATCGTTAACACTTTCCCATTGAGCGAGGCCGATCCCCGCAAGCCCCAGAACGATGTATTCGCCGCACTCTCCCCGGAACTCACACTCGGAGCCGAGAAAACAGTTCGAATTGCCTGCCCCGCTTGATGAGCAGCGTACATGGCAAAGACGTGGAAATTGGGTGTCGTCAGGAACTTGTCCTCATGCGCGAGAAAGAGCGCGTTTATGTTGTTTATCAACTGCGCGCAATTCGCCATCATCACCTTGTCGCAATTACGGTTGAAGGTATCGAGCGTCAGCGCGGTAGCGATGGCGTCTCGAATTGTAATCTGTTGTCCGAAGATATGCGTCGGATCGGCTTCTGTTCCTTCCCGGTACCAGGGGCCGTATTCATCCACCACCAATTTGACTTTATGCTCCCGGTCGTATTCGCCTATTGCTGCCCAATGGTCAAGCAAAATCTGTTCCATCCGGTCCGCACTGCGGAGCAAGTCGTACCAGTTCTCCGTATCGAAGTGAAGAGCATCGCCGCCCTTCACCCGGGCATAGTGATGAATGGACCAGCCTCCGAAATGGGGATTATTGTTAGTGTGCCCGGCCGCGTAAATCTGCTCGAAGAAGCGCCGTGTCCACTCCACATCATCGCCGTTCGGGCCGGCGGCAATAAATGCAAGATCTTGCCCAAACTCGGGCACCCACGTCGTGAATCGGCGAAATTCCGAGGCATAATCTTGCGGCAGAAAATTGCCGCCGCATCCCCAGCTTTCATTCCCTACGCCCCAATACCGGACGTTAAATGGCTCCGGGAAGCCACCCGCTTCGCGCATCTTTGCTAATCGCGTGGAGCCCCTGGGAGAGTTGCAGTATTCTACCCAATGCGAAAAATCGAGTGCCGGCAAACTCCTGAGATTCGCGGCCAGGTAGGGCTCTGCATTGCACAGGCGGCAGAACGTCATAAACTCATCCGTGCCGAATGCGTTGTCCTCGAAGATTTGTGGACCTTTCTCCTGAAGTCTCTTTGCATCTGGAGTCACCTCCCAGAAATTTGTGCGTGTTGGACGCTCACTCCTGGGCCCGATGCCATCTTTCCAGTCGTAGCTATCGGCAAAACAACCACCAGGCCAGCGAATGACGGGAGCGTGAATCTCCCGAAGCCGGTCCACTAACGTCTTCCGAATCCCATGTACGTTCGGAATTCTGGAATTCTCGCCTACCCACACGCCATCGTAGATAACGCCTCCGATGTGCTCCGTAAAATGGCCATAAATGTTGGGAGAGATAGCCCCAATCGGCTCGTTGGCGAAAACCTCGATTAAGGCACTGGCCGCGCTTTCGGCCGCCAAGCCGCTATTGCTCCACGCGAGTGCTGTTCCAGCGCCCGCTGTGCTCTTCAGAAAGTCTCGTCTCTTCATATCCATTCGTCGCGGTGGTATAAAAGCTAATCTATAATAGATTGCTGTTGCAATGGAAAGAAGCGGAAAGGGCATGGAGATCTCACTTTCAGGCAAGGTAGTCATCGTCACGGGCGCGTCTTCGGGTATCGGACTAGCGATCACCCGGCTCTTCTTGCAGTGCGATGCGAAAGGAGTCATTGCAGTCTTTCGGCGCAGCGAGCTTCCGGAGGAACTTCGTTCGTGCAGCGCGGAATTCGGCGGCAAACTCGAGATCGTGCATGGAGATGTCGCGGAAGAATCCACCGCTGTGAACTTCACCGCCGCGGCCATGAATAAATTCGGCCACATCGACGTATTTATAAGCAATGCTGCCGTGAGCGTTGTGCGCGCCATCCACGAGCACACGCCTGAGGAGTGGGATCTCGTCATGAATTCAAATGTCAAGGCGGTCTATTGGGGGGCCCGCCACATCATTCCAATCATGATTCGTCAGAAGGCGGGACTCATGCTATTCAGCGGTTCCATATCGGGTGAAGTCGGAATTCCCACGCAAGGAGCCTATGCGCCCTCCAAGGGTGCGCTGCATCAAATCACGCGTCAAATGGCCGTCGAATATGCCAAGCACAACATTCGGGTCAACACCATCGCTTGCGGGACGGTCGATACGCCAATCGTCCACAGTTCAGCAAAGGCTTCAGGTGACGAGGCCGGCTATTGGGACATGCTCCGCCGCAACCATCCCATCGGCAGAGTTGCCAGCGCCGAGGAAGTCGCGGCGTTCTACGCGTATATGGCCAGTGACTATGCGTCTTTCTTTACCGGGTCAATTTTAATGCTCGATGGCGGCTATACCGCTCAGTAACTCGGATCTTGCAATCACATATGCAAAACATGTTAGCTGCCAGGTATTTAGGTCCAAGCCAGATCGAGCCGATCATAGTTTCTGTGCCTGCTATCGAACCCGGCGAGGCCCTGATCAAAGTAAGCGCATGCGGCTTTTGCGGGTCGGACATTGGCATCATATCGGGAACACATCCGCGCGCCAAAGAACCGCTTACGATCGGTCACGAGTTCTGCGGAACCGTTGTGGAAATCGGGTCCTCAAACCAGGGCTTCGCGGTTGGAGACTTCGTTACCTTATATCCGCTGATCTCATGCGGCGTGTGTATCGCATGCAGGACTGGCCATCCACATGTCTGCCGGACTCTTCGTCTGTACGGTTTCGATACCGCTGGAGGCATGGCCGAGTATGTCAAGGTTTCCATTAGCGGCCTCATTAAGCTACCCAAAGAAATCTCTCCTCAGGTGGGCGCTCTCATTGAGCCGCTCGCCGTAGCTGTGCATGGCGTATCGTCCATCAAATTGACAGGTAATTCCGTAATAGCTGTGCTGGGCGCCGGCCCCATTGGTCTTCTCACCGCTCTCGTTGCGTCCCATTCCGGAAACCCGAAAGTTGTAATCAGCGACGTACTTCCTTCCAGAATCGAACTCGCCTCTCATCTTGGCCTGAGAGCAGTGTCGGCGGGAAACGCGCTCTCTCGAGCGGTCGATGCTTTAACCGCTGGAGAGGGTGTCGATGCCGTGTTCGAGTGCGCGGGAGTTCCCGCCAGCGCGCGGGAAATGACGTCCCTTCTTCGCCCGCGCGGAACCATTATCAATTTGGGAGTCTTCAAAGAGCCAGTCCCGATTGACATGCAAGCCGTCAACTTCAAAGAACTGACTATCGCCGGGTCGCGTGTCTATACAAAGAACGACTTCGCCACGGCTGTAAACCTCGCCAGTCATCTGCCCTTGAACCAAATCGTGACTCACACATTCCCCTTGCATGACGTCAAGTCGGCCTTTGAGCTGTTTAAACAAGGGGAAGGAGTGTGCAAAGTTGTCATTCTCCCCAACGCCACACGGGAATGAGCGGCTAACGCGGCGGCCTTATTCGGACCGGAGGCAAAGCCACCGCGAACTGCCGCTGCCGGGATGCGGATTCCTATTAGGATTCGGGTTCTGACGCGGGCGTTTGACCTTTGGGCTCTACGATACGAACTTCTTCGTTCTCTACTAGCGAGTCGGGCGGATTGGCGACGATGCGGGCCTCGGCCGGCAAGCCTGCTATGACTTCTACGGTATTTCCAAAGTCTTTGCCCAACGTCACGGGCAAAAGATGAACCCGATTATGGGCGTCTACGATCGGAACGCGTAGGCCTTGCGCGCGAAAAATGAGCGATGTGGCCGGAATGACCAGGGTCGGATTCGAAGATTGAACGTTGAAATGGACCTCCGTATAGGCGCCGGGAAAGAGAAGACCGGTGGAATTCACGATGTCGACTTCGACCATCAGCGTGCGAGTGGTCGGGTCAATCGAGCGTGCAGTACGCACGAGCGTGCCGGTAAAGCGACGCCCGGGGAGTTCAGGTAGAGTAAGATCCGCTTTCATGCCCGGCACAGCCGCATGAGAGTAAGCCTGAGGCACCTGTACAAAAATCCGGAGTTTGTCGATGGCCGCGATGTGAAACAGCTCGCGAGTCGGCCCACCGGATGAGCCGGAATCGATCAACTGTCCGATGTCGGTATTGCGCGCGGTGATGACGCCATCAAAGGGAATATAAATCTTCTCGAACGAGACCATCTCCTGCAGGCGTTGCACATTGGCTTGTGACGACCTAACGGTGGCGTTGCGGGCGGCCGCATTCTGCACGGCGTTGTCCACATCCTGCTTGGCTACCGAATCGGTTTTGAAAAGATCCACGTAACGCGCGGCGGTGGTTTGCGCGAGTTCCAGATTTGCCTGCTGAGTTCGCACGTCTTCTTTCGCTTGCTGTAACTGGCGATCAATCTCCGGACTTTCAATTTCGGCCAGCAGCTGACCTTTCTTGACGTGCGTTCCGATATCGAAATACCAGCGCCGCAAATAACCGTTAGTGCGAGCATAAATGGGCGCATCGACAAAGGCCTGAATGTTGCCCGGCAAGATGATCTCCTGGGCCGGGGCGGCGTGCGTGGGGCGCAGCACCGTGACATCCGGCAAGGCGGTGCGATCGGTTTGCGCGTGCAGCACCTGGCGGGCGCGCAGCCGCGGGATCAACCCAAACGCCACCAGCGCGGCGACCACTAAGAGCACGACCAGGAGGCCGAGAATGGCGCGCAGGCGTCTCACGAGGATTTCCGCCGCCCGTGCAACAGACTGAAGAAAACTGGGACGAAAAACAGCGTAGCTACAGTTGCAAAGGAAAGGCCGCCGATGACGGCGCGTCCGAGCGGCGCATTCTGTTCTCCGCCTTCACCCAGGCCCAGCGACATAGGCAGCATTCCGATGATCATCGCGAGCGCGGTCATCAACACAGGACGGAAGCGCGTAAACCCAGCCAGCAAGGCGGCATCAGCGGCAGAGTCCACGTCGGGCAGCTGCTCTTTGGCAAAGCTGACGACCAGAATGCTGTTGGCGGTGGCGACGCCCATACACATGATCGAGCCGGTAAGGGCCGGCACGCTCACAGTGGTATGGGTCAGAAAGAGAAACCACACAATGCCCGCCAGCGCTGCAGGCAAAGCCGAAATGATGACGAAGGGATCGAGCCAGGATTGAAAGTTGATCACGATGAGCATGTAGACGAGGATGATGGAAAAGAGGAGGCCCGCGACTAGCCCGACGAACGACGAACGCATGGTTTGGACCTGCCCGCGCACGATGACTCTCGATCCGCGCGGCAGAGCCTTTTTGTTGCGGGCAACGATCGAATCAATCTGGCGCGATACGCTGCCGAGATCGGTCCCCTCCACCGAGCCGAAGAGGTCGATGACAGGTGCAATGTTGTAGTGGGACACTGTGCCGAGGCCCTGGCCGCGCACAATCGACGCCACGCTATCGAGAATTTGCGGCGCCGCCGTACCGGCCGTGATGGGAATGTTCTTCAGATCCTGCATGGTGTCCATCTGGTACTGCGGCGATTGAGCCGCGATGTTGTAGCTGACACCGCTTTTCGGATTCAGCCAGAAGGTGGGCGAAGTCTGAAAGCTGCCGCTGAGAGCGACCAGAATGTTGCCCGCGACATCACGCGTGCTGTAGCCGACGAGCTGTGATTTCGTGCGATCGATATTGACGTACAACTTCGGCTGGTTGAAAGGCTGCTGGATTCGCAGATCGGACATGCCGGGAATGAATTTTACCTGCTGGAGAAGATTGTCTGCGTAATTGCGGTTTCCTTCGAGGTTCGGTCCTACCACCTGGATGTCGATCGGCGCCGGCAATCCGAAGTTGAGAATTTGCGTGACCATATCGGAGGGCAAAAAGTAGAACGTGACACCGGGAAATTGGGAGGGCAGGGAAGCGCGCAAGTTGCGGATGTAATCGAGAGTGGGATGGTGATTCTCTTCCAGCGACACCTGAATGTCGGCATCGGCGGGTCCGATAGCACCGGAGTTGCTGTAAGAAGTATTGATCCCGCTGTAAGGGAGACCGATGTTGTCGAGTATGTTCGAGATCTCGTGCGCTGGAATGGCGGCGCGAATGCTCTGATCGACGCGGTCGCACAGTTCAGCTGTTTCTTCGATGCGGGTACCGGTTTGGGCGCGGAGATGAAGTTTGAACTGGCCGGCGTCAATCGTGGGAAAGAAATCTTCTCCCAGCCAGGGATAGAGACCGACAACGGAGACGATGCAGGCAATGAAAAAGAAGATAGTAAAGAGCGCTTGATGCCGGATGCTTTTTTCGAGTAGGGAACGATATCCGCCCCGGAACACTTCAAAGCCGTTTTCAAAGGCCGCTTGCATGCGAACAAAGGGATTACGCGTATTGGCGTGCGCTACGGCCTCGTGATGCGAGTGACCTTTCAGCAGGTATTTGGCGAGCGTGGGGACAATGGTGCGCGAAAGAAGATAAGACGCCAGCATGGCGAAGACCACGGCTTCAGCTAGGGGAACAAACAAGTAACGTGCCACGCCGGCCAGGAAGAACATCGGGACGAAGACGATACAGATGCTAAGAGTGGATACGAACGCGGGGATGGCGATTTGCGCGGCGCCGTCGAGAATGGCCTGCTCGATCTCTTTCCCCATCTCGAAATTGCGATTGATATTTTCAATTTCGACCGTTGCATCGTCGACCAGGATGCCCACCGCGAGCGCCAGGCCGCCGAGCGTCATGATGTTGATGGTTTCGCCGAGAGCGCTCAGCATGAACAGCGAACAGAGGATGGAGAGCGGAATGGAGACGGCAATGATCAGCGTGCTGCGCCAGCTGCCAAGGAAAACCAGGATCATGAAGGCGGTCAGGCAAGCCGCAATGAGTGCTTCGCGGACGACGCCATTAATAGAAGCGCGCACAAAAATCGATTGATCGGCCACGGGCTTGACTGCGAGTTCGGGCGGCAGAGAAGCGAGGACAGTGGGCAGGAGCGCGCGGATACCGGCGACAATGTCGATGGTGGATTCATCGCCGGACTTCAGGACGGACATGAGCGCGCCGCGAATGCCGTCCGAGCGAACGATATTGGTTTGTGGCGGGTAGCCGTCACGCACATGCGCGACGTCTCGAATGTAGATCGTAGCGCCGTTGAGCGACCGAATCGGCAGATCGTTTAGTTCAGCGACCGTGCGCGGGCTGCCGTTCATCTCGACGTCATACTCGAGCGAGCCGATTTTAGAAGTGCCGCCGGGCAGGATGAGGTTCTGATTCCCAATGGCCGCCACCACGTCGGATGCTCCGAGGCCCTTGGACTGGAGAGCCTGCGTATTGAGGTCGACCTGTATCTGCCGCTGTTTGCCTCCATAAAGGTTAGGGATGGCGGTGCCGGGAACGGTGACCAGCTGAGGGCGAATGAAGTTCGACCCGAGATCGTAGAGCTGCTGTTCGCTGACGCCACGGCCGGAAACGGCGAGTTGCAGAATAGGCACCGACGAAGCGTTGTACGTGATGATGAGCGGCGGCGTAGTGCCCTGCGGGAGCTGCTTCAACTGCGTTTGCGAGATGGCGGTGACTTGCGCAATGGCAACACTGATATCGGCATGCGGCTGAAAAAAAATCTTTACCACCGCGATGCCGTTCATCGATTGCGATTCGACGTGCTCGATGTTGTTGACGGTGGTAGTGAGCGCGCGTTCGGTGATGTAGACGATCCGTTCCGACATGTCCTGGGCGGAGAGCCCGGAGTATTGCCAGACAACGCTCACCACCGGTATATCGATATTAGGAAAGATGTCGGTGGGTGTCCGTGAGATCACCACGGGCGCAAGGATGAAAAGCATCAACGATAAAACAACGAAAGTGTACGGTCGCCTTAGAGCGAGGCGAACGATCCACATAGAAACTCCTGGGATTTACGGATTAGGAACGGAGCGAAATGCAAATTCTAATTACAGCAGATGGGAAAACATATTAGATGGATGAGGTCTGAAGAAGGTCAAGCTGGCTGTTCGGCGGGTGAGGAGGAACGGCGGGATCGCCCTTTGCGAAGCCAGCCGGCAATGGAGTAAATGCTTCCCGCGACGCAGATGGCCGTAAAGGCGTACATGAAATATTTGAATCCGCTGGAATTGACCATGTGGATGATGGCGCGGCCGAATTTGATGGCGAGCGCTCCCAGGATGAGAAACCGAACAGCACGGCTCACGGCGACGATGCCGAGAAGTTTGGGACGCGGAAAGCCCAGCGCGCTGTTTACCGCGACCAGCATGGTGAAGGGAAAGGGCGGCGGCGCAAGACAGCCGATCACCAGCGTTTTCGCGCCATGCTGGCCCATTTTGCGTTTCAGATATTCGAATCGCTGTTTGCCGGCCACCTTTGTGATCCCATCCTCACCGAGTCTGCGGGCTACCAGATCGAGAAAGAAGACACCCAGCGTGGAACCGGCGGCAGCGGAAGCCACATAAATCAGGTAATTGTCGTGATGCCGGGCCGTGAGAGCTACCACCAGCAAATCGTTCCCGAAGGGTAGGAAGAGAAACGAAGAATCGAAAATGCCCAACACGAACGGGCCGAAGTAACCGAGGTGAAACAGGCTTCGCAGCAGGGTATGGAGCATTTTCTCTGGGTGAGTGAAGCGTAGTGTATGTGCTCATTATGACGCTGAAAGCAGGTGCTCAGTTGCTGTGATAAGGTTGCGGTTGGTATTTCGAGGAGGTGGCATGAAGTTCACTCGTTCGCTGCCGGTAGGCGCGGTACTTCTGGTGGGGGTGGGCCTGCTTGGAACGCTCAATCATGTGAGAGCGCAGGCCGGAGCGCAGAAATCGAAGAAGACCATGGCGCGAGTGCTGGTGGTTGCGGAAACGAAAGGGTTCGAGCATGATTCGGTACCAGATGCGATGGCCAACATCTACCGCATGGGACACGACACCAAGCTGTGGGATACCACGCTTCGGACGGACACAGAGCTGATCACGAAGAAAGATCTGAAGCGAAACGCCAAGACCCTGAATGACTTCGATGCGCTGATCTTTGCCAGCACGACGGGCGAACTCGACCTGAGCGACGACCAGAAAGCCGACATGATGTCGTTCATCAAGGAAGACGGTAAAGGCTTCGTCGGTATCCACGCGGCACTAGACACCAATTACAAGTGGCCCGAGTATGGAGAAATGATTGGCGGCTGGTTCGACCAGCATCCCTGGTTTACCTTCGAGGCGCCGATTGTCGTGGAGGATCCGAACTTTCCGGCGGTACGCCACTTTCCGCATGAGTTTGTGAAGCGCGATGAAATTTACCAGCCGATGTCCTGGTCGCGCGATAAGGTGAACGTGCTGTTGAGCCTGGATGCCTCGAAGCTGGATTACAGCAACAACCCGCGCATCCACCGTCAGGACCATGATTTTGCGGTGGCGTGGTCGAAGATGTACGGCAAGGGACGGGTGTTCTACTCGACGTTGGGCCACACCAAAGAAGCGTGGGACGATCCGGACATTCAGAAAATGTATTTCGAGTCTATCAAGTGGGTTCTCGGGATGACTGAAGGCAGTACGACTCCGCACCCGAAGACCGGCATGTAATTCATCAGGCTACGCTGACGAGATCAGAAGCCACTCGTTTTAACTGACCGCAAGCAGCGAAGATGTCTCGGCCGCGCGGCTTGCGGATGAAGCACGGGACTGCCCGGCGAACAATCGCCTGAAAACTCGTTACCCGCTCGTCACTGGGCGTCTCGAAGGGAATGCCCGGTCCGGGGTTCAGCGCAATCAGATTGACTTTGCAGTTGAGTTCAGCCAGCAACCGGACCACCCGGCGGGCATCGTCGTCGGAATCGTTAATCCCGCTCAAAAGCACATATTCAAACGTCAACTTTTCCCAGGTTCTTAGGGGATAGCGTTTGCAGGCTGTGATGAGGTCGCGTAGGTGGTATTTGCGGGTGATCGGCATCAATTCGCGGCGTTGCTCTTCGGTCGAAGCGTTGAGCGAAATTGCTAATTTAGGGCGAATTGTCGACTCGCCTAATTGTTCGATTGCGGGAATTATGCCGGAAGTCGACACGGTAATGCGTTTTTCCGCCAGTCCCATTCCGTGTTTATCGGTGAGAATGCGCGTCGCTTTCAGCACGCTGGGGAGATTAAGTAAGGGCTCGCCCATGCCCATCATCACGATGTTGAGACGGTTGGCCGATTCGTCATGCCCGTTTTGCGCGGCGACGTAGAGCACCTGGCCCACAATCTCCCCGGCTGTCAGATTGCGTTCCAGACCCATTAGGGCCGTCAGGCAAAAACGGCAATCGACAGGACATCCCACCTGACTCGAGATACAGATGGTGTCTCGCTGCTTTTCGGGCATTAAGACTGTCTCGATAGTGCGATTATCAGCTAACTGAAGCAAGTAACGGCGTGTACCATCAGAAGAGTCATAGCGGTGTTCCACCGACGGGAGTCCAACTGAGTAGCTATCGACTAATCGAGTTCGCAGGCCCTGTGGTAAATTCGTAATACTCGACAAATTATCCACACGTTTCTTATATAACGCGTCAAATAACTGTCGGGCTCTAAAGCGAGGTTGCTCCGGGCCGAGAATTTGTTCCAAATCGGCCAGTTCCATCCCGACCAACGTTTCGCACTGCGGTTGTTGAAGCAATTCGATTTAGTGTATCCTGCTCTAGCTCGGAAAGGTTATTGTTAATGGTTTCTGTATCTTCCCACGTCCGAGAGATCGAACGAGCGGTGCTTCCGAACGGTATCCGCATAGTTACTGAAGTTATGCCTCACGTGAGGTCGGTGTCCCTTGGTATCTGGATTGGTAGCGGCTCGCGCATCGAATGCGGACCGGAGAATGGGCTGTCTCACTTTATCGAGCACATGCTTTTTAAAGGGACCAAGAACCGTTCCGCGGAAGACATTGCGAAATCAGTCGATTCGGTTGGCGGCGGCCTTGATGCCTTCACCAGTAAGGAACTGGTGAGCTTTAATACTAAGGTTCTCGACGAGCATCTGCCGTTTGCGTTCGATATTCTGTCCGACCTCGTATTGAATCCACTGTTTCGGGAAGAAGATATCGAGAAGGAAAAAGGCGTCATTCTCGAAGAAATCAAAATGGAGGCCGACCAGCCTGAATTTGTTTTGCATGAGACTTTTATCAGCAATTTCTGGAAAGGGCATGGATTAGGCAAGCCCATTCTGGGAACAAAAGAGACGGTGAAGAAGTTTGGTCATGGGATGCTGCATGACTTCTATAGCCGGGTATACGCTCCCAAGAACATTTTGATCACCGCGGCGGGCAATTTGCAGCATCGGGACATCGTGCGGCTCGTAAAGGAGAGATTTGCGGATTTGGCGGAACGGGACCGGCCTGAATTGGGCGCGATTCCCCGTCCGCACGCCCCCATCATTTTGAAGAAGAAGGACTCGCTCGAGCAGGTTCACATTGCCATGGGCGTGCCGGCGTATCCACTGGCGCATTCGGCGCGATTTCCGCTGTATGTGCTCAATACGGTGCTGGGCGGAGGCATGAGTTCGCGTCTCTTTCAGAACATTCGTGAGAAGCAGGGATTGGCCTATGCGGTGTACTCGGAGCTGAATCTGTTCAGCGATACCGGCTGCTTCACGATCTATGCCGGAACGGGCGTGGAAACGGCCAAGCAGGTGGTGAATTCAGTGATTCACGAATTCCGCGTGTTCAAGGAAGAATTGATCAGCGAGGACGAGTTGCGCCGCGCCAAGGATCACTTGAAAGGTTCGTTGATGTTGAGCCTGGAATCTACATCGAGCCGTATGTCGAACCTGGCGCGGCAGGAACTTTATTTCAAAGCGTTCCTATCGCTCGACGACATGCTCGACAATATTGAGTCTGTGACGCGGGATCAGGTGCAAAGCATTGCCGCCGAGTTTTTCGGACCTGAGAATATCGCGCTGGCGATGCTGGGTCGGCTGGGTGATATTACAGTGACCCGCGAAGACCTGGCTTGTTGAAACGAGCCTGCTAAACCAGCGTTAGCGGTTTTGCAGCTCGGCTAGCTTTGCATCAAGAAAAGCCAGTGATCGTTCGAGCATTTCGCGGTATTTGGGATTGGTTGTTGAAGCGATGTCGTGGAGGACTCGCTTGCGCGAGAGTTCGATACTTTCTTTTTCTCGCTCGAGAGCAACCTGTGCCAGATCGACCTGCACGGCTCGGGCACGCTTGCCGCGCTCCTCCGCCGATTCGATCTGCGCTTCCACCGCTTTGCTTTCCCATCCGCGAGCCATGCAATCAGCTTGTCACAGTTTAGGAGCAGGCATGTACCTTTCTGCGGTTACGGTCTTGTTATCCTGATGGTGTCATTCCCTGACTACCCTGGTTTTACCCGTATGTCCATGCTGCGCTACACGACACCTCATGGTGTCACTGTCACTCGTACCAGCACGAAAATGCGATATAGCGGCGGCCTGGCGCATATTCTCAAGCAACTCGACACGAAGCGGGGCGTTTATCTTTCTTCTGGCTACGAGTATCCGGAGCGCTATTCGCGCTGGGATGTGGCGAGTGTGGCGCCTCCGATTGAATTCATTGGACGCGACCGTACCTTGCAGTTGCGCGCCCTCAATGATCGCGGGGAAGTGCTTCTGCAATTACTGTTTCCGTTGTTTGGCCGTTCATCCCAATGGAATGCTTTTTTCCGGTCTGCCATTCTGATCGAACTCGTTTTGAAACCGCTGGGCGAACGATTCCCGGAAGAAGAGCGGAGTAAACAACCCTCCCCTTTTTCGCTGGTGCGTTTGCTTGTCGAAGAGTTTCGTACGGCGGAAGATTCGCGCCTGGCTTTGCTCGGCGCATTCGGCTATGACTTACTGCTGCAGTTCGATCCGATTCAGCAGCGCCTGCCGCGGGATAAAGAGAAGACGCTGCATATGTTTCTGTGCGACGAGATCTTCTTCATGGATCGCAAAAAGGAAATCATCGAGCGATTTCAATATGATTTTTCAGGCCCGCAGGGCACAACGGAGGGTCTCGGACGAACAGCCGAAGACATACCCCGGGCTGCCGGCACAAGCGCGGAGAAAAGCGAGATCGTCTCGGACCACCAAACCACCGAGTACATGGACAAAGTGGAAACGGTGCGGGAGGGGATGCACCAGGGCAACTATTACGAAGTAGTTCTGCGGCAGACTTTCAGTGCGCCTTTTACGGGTAGCCCTTCGGAGTTGTTCCAGAGAATTCAGAAATCAAGCCCGAGCCCTTACGAATTCATTCTCCAGATGGGCGATGAACAACTGGTGGGCGCGTCGCCCGAGATGTTCGTGCGGGTAGAGGGCGATCGCGTGGAGACCTGTCCTATTGCCGGCACGGCCCGGCGCTCGGGCGATCCGATACGAGATGCCGAAAGCATTCGGGAGCTGCTGAATTCCGCCAAGGAAGAGTCGGAACTCACGATGTGTAGTGACGTGGATCGCAACGACAAGTCGCGCGTTTGCGTGCCGGGATCGGTCAAGGTCATTGGTCGCCGGTTGATTGAATCATATGCCGGGTTGTTTCATACGGTGGATCACGTGACCGGAACTCTGCTGAAGGGGTTCGACTCGCTGGACGCGTTTCTCACGCATATGTGGGCCGTGACGATTATCGGCGCACCGAAGAAAGCGGCCGCTCAGGCAATTGAAGATCTGGAGAAAACGGCGCGGGGCTGGTATGGCGGCGCGGTCGGCCTGTTAGGGTTGAACGGCGACATCAATACCGGCATCACCATACGCACCGTTCATTTGAAAGATGGCAAGGCAAGTTATGCGGCCGGAGCCACGCTGCTGTATGATTCCGATCCGCGCTCCGAGGACGAAGAGTGCCGGCTGAAAGCCACGACGTTCTTTCGTGCTCTCTACCCTGGTGTGGTTCGCCAGGATCGGAGCCACGAGGTGCAGCGCGTCGGCGAAGGCGTACGACTTCTGCTGGTCGATAACGACGACTGTTTCATTCATACGCTGGCGAACTATGCACGGCAGACAGGCGCAACGGTTTCGACTTATCGCTCGAACGTCGCTCTCGAGGTGATCGATAGCGAGCGGCCTGACATTGTGTTGATCTCACCAGGCCCTGCGCGTCCGAGCGATTTCGGTGTGCCCCATCTCGTGCAAGAACTCGCCAAACGCGAGATTCCTACGTTTGGTGTTTGCCTGGGATTGCAGGGAATGGTGGAGGCATTCGGCGGGACCCTGGATGTGTTGGAATATCCGATGCATGGCAAGGGATCGACCGTGCATCACAGTGGGCAGGGCGTACTGCACGATTTGCCGTCGCCGTTTCGCGTAGGGCGGTATCACTCGCTGTACGCCAATCGCACTGCCATGCCGGAGTGCCTGGAGATTACGGCTGAGTCGGACGACGGGATTATCATGGCCATCCGGCATCGGGACTTACCGATGGAGGCCGTGCAATTTCATCCGGAATCGATCTTGAGCCTGGAACAGGATTGCGGCTTGCGTCTGATGGAGAACATGATCGCGTCCTTCGCTAAAACCCCTGTTGGCGTCAGGCAGGACTAGCGGCTTGGCGCAGGACTCATCGGTCGCGATTGTTGGCGGGGGTCTGGCAGGTCTGGCGACTGCCGTAGCGCTGGGTACCGCGGACAAAACCGTAACCATCTTCGAGGCACGGCCGCACTTGGGTGGACGCGCTACTTCTTATCCATTGAATACGGCAGACGACGCTAGCACCACCATCGACAACTGCCAGCACGTCCTGCTGCGCTGCTGCACGAATCTGATCGACTTCTATAAACGGCTGGGAGTCGAGAACAGAATTCACTTTCACCGTGAATTTTTCTGGATTGAACCGGGCGGCCGCATTTCAACCATGCGCCGCGGATTGTTGCCTGCTCCCCTGCATTTCACAGAGTCTTTCGCACGGCTGCGTTTTCTGTCTCTAGCCGATAAAGTGAGTGTCGCGAACGGCTTGCTGGCAGTGAAGTACGAATATGGCCGGCGTAACGATTTGGACTCGATCTCGATGCGCGCCTGGCTGACCGAAAAGAAGCAAACACTGCGGGCTGTCGAGCGTTTCTGGCGGCAGGTACTGGTGAGCGCGGTTAACGAAGAACTCGAGGACATGGCCGCTTCGCATGGCCTCCAGGTGTTCTATCTCGGATTCTTGGCGAAAGCCAATTCGTACGAAATGGGAATTCCGTCGGTACCGCTGGCGGATCTGTATTCCGATGACGCGTGGTCGAACTATCCGACTGTTGACATCGAGCATCGGGCTTCCGTGCGCAAGCTATGTATCGACGGCAATCGCGTGTCGGGATTACTGCTCGACAACGGACAGAAACACGAAGCCGAAGCCTATGTGCTGGCGGTTCCGTTTGAACGAGTGGGCGCGCTGGCGCCGGAACTCGAACTGGATTTATCAGGCTTTTCGCACGCGCCGATTACAGGCATCCATTTATGGTTTGACAGGCCGGTGACGGACCTTCCGCACGCGACACTGTTAGACCGAACCATACAGTGGATGTTCAACAAGCACGAAGGGCGGCACATACAGCTGGTGGTAAGCGCATCGCGCAGCTTGACGGATATGCCGCGGGCCGATGTAATTGCACTGGCCTTGCGCGAGCTGCATGAGTTTCTTCCGAAGATGGGCGAGGCGAAACTGGAGCGCGCTCACGTCGTAAAGGAGATTCGCGCTACCTTTTCCGCAGCGCTTGGTCTGGAGAGCAGGCGTCCGGTGAGCCGCACCGCCATTTCGAATCTGTTTCTCGCTGGTGATTGGACCCGTTCGGGTTGGCCTGCCACCATGGAGGGAGCGGTGCGCAGCGGCTATTTGGCGGCCGAAGCAGTGCTTGCTTCCGAAGGCCGTACACGCCAGTTCCTGAAGCCCGATATAGCTTAACGCTGGTTGGCTTTTAAAACTTTCTTGCGCAGGCGGATCGATTTGGGCGTTACTTCCACAAACTCATCTTCCTGAATGAACTCGAGCGCCTGTTCCAAGTTCAGGACCTTCGGCGGCACAAGGCGGATCGCCTCGTCGGAGGTAGAAGCACGCATGTTGGTCAGCTTCTTTTCTTTGACGATATTTACGTCGAGGTCGTTGTTCCTGGAGTTTTCACCGATAATCATGCCTTCGTAAACTTCGGTGGTAGGCGAAATAAAGATAATGCCGCGTTCCTGCAGATTGTAGATGGCAAAGCTGGTGGCTAAACCGGAGCGGTCCGAGACCAGCGATCCGGTGGGCCGCATCTCGATGTCGCCCTGCCATTCGACATAGCCCTCGAATAAAGAGTTCATGATGGCAGTGCCTTTGGTGTCGGTCAGCATCTCGCTGCGAACGCCGATCAAGCCGCGCGAAGGGATCATAAATTCGAGCCGCACGCGGCCCGAGCCGTTGTTGATCATTTTGGTCATCTTGCCTTTCCGCGTGCCAAGCTTCTCGATGACCACGCCAATAAATTCCTCCGGGCAATCGATGACCAGCAATTCGAGAGGCTCATGTATTTTCCCGTCCACCATGCGTGTGAGGATCTCGGGTTTCCCAACCTGCAGTTCGAAGCCTTCGCGGCGCATCATTTCGATTAAGATAGCCAGTTGCAGTTCGCCGCGCCCCATGACTTTGAAAGCGTCCGGGCCGCCCGCTTCTTCGACTTTGATGGAAACGTTGGTGAGGAGTTCCTTGTCAAGACGGTCGCGTAGATTGCGCGATGTGACGTACTCGCCCTCGCGTCCGGCGAAAGGGGAGTTATTGACCGTAAAGGTCATGGCAATGGTAGGTTCGTCGATCTGGATCTTGGGGAGCGGCTTCGGTTGTTCGGCGCTGGTAACGGTTTCGCCAATAGTGATACCTTCAACGCCCGCAATGGCGAGAATATCGCCCGTCTTACCGATCGTTTCATCTACCCGGCGCAGGCCTTCGAACGAGTAGAGCTTGGTGATGCGCGTTTTATGGAAGCTGCCATCGAGTTTGACAATGGCCACATCGTCGCCATGCCGCAACGTTCCATTGAAGACGCGGCCAATAGCCAGGCGGCCGAGGTATTCGCTGTAGTCGAGGTTTGCAACCAGGAGTTGCAGAATGGCGTCAGGATCGCCCGTGGGAGCAGGGATACTCTTCAGGATTGTTTCGAAGAGCGGTTGCAGCGTGTCACTCTCATCGGCCATATTCATCTTCGCGATGCCGGCTTTCCCGTTGGTGTAAACTACCGGGAAGTCGAGCTGGTCTTCCGACGCATCGAGGTCGATAAACAAATCGTAGACTTCGTTCAAAACCTCCTGCACACGCGCGTCCGGCCGATCGATCTTGTTAATCACGAGCACGGGCGGCAGCTTTGCTTCGAGAGCTTTCGAGAGCACGTAGCGGGTCTGCGGAAGCGGACCTTCGCTGGCATCAACCAGCAACATCACGCCATCGACTATCTTGAGAGCGCGCTCCACTTCACCACCGAAATCACTGTGACCCGGAGTATCGACGATATTAATTTTTGTCCCGTGATAGCGGACGCCGGTGGTTTTCGCAAGAATGGTGATGCCCCTCTCGCGCTCGAGTTCATTTGAGTCCATCACGCGATCGGTCATCTCTTCGTTAGCGCGAAAGATGCCGCTCTGGCGGAGCATGGCATCAACCAAAGTGGTTTTGCCATGGTCGACGTGCGCAATGATAGCGATGTTGCGCGTATCCTGCGCAGAAGTTTCAGCAGAAGACATGTAGTTTAAGCTTCATGGTCTCATGCGGCGTGTAAATAACAGGAAGTTTGTAACATCTATGCGACCCTGTAGAGGCAATGACCGTAGATGAACCCCTCCCGACCGTAGTGATTGTCGGGCGTCCGAACGTTGGCAAGTCGACCTTATTTAATGCCATTCTGGGGAATCGCCGATCGATTGTCGGGGACGAACCCGGTATCACGCGTGACCGTATTTATGGCGAGGTGGAATACCGGGGAAAACGGTTCGGTCTGATCGATACCGGCGGCATCATACCTCACGATGCCGCGCTGATTCCCACGCAGATTTTGAAGCAGGCGCATGTCGCCCTGGACATCGCTTCGCACATTCTGTACGTGATCGACGGCCGCACGGAGATTACTTCCGCCGATCGCGACCTAGCGCAACTGCTGCGGCCGCTCGGCAAGCCATTGACGTTGGTGGTGAACAAAATCGACGCAAAAATCCGCGAGAACCTGGTCCCGGAATTTTATTCGCTTGGGCTGGGCGACCCGGTCGCAGTCTCGGCCGAGCACCGGCTGGGAGTGGATGATCTGCTGGAGTCCGTGACTGCGCCGTTCCCGGCCATAGCGCCGGAAACAAAAGAGGACGAAGAGGCTGGCGAGGATTCGCAGCGGCGCATCAAGGTGGCGATTATCGGGCGTCCCAACGTGGGGAAATCGACCATGCTGAACGCGCTGGTGGGTGCGGAGCGGGCGATTGTCTCGCCTGTAGCGGGAACCACGCGCGATGCCGTTGACGAAACTGTGATCGATGGCAACATCACTTACCGTTTCGTCGATACGGCCGGTATCCGGCGTAAAGGCAAGACGACCGAGATGACGGAAAAGCTCAGCGTCATCATGGCGCGCCGGAATATCCGCATGGCAAACGTGGCGTTGCTCATGGTGGATGCCATGGATGGAGTGGTCGGCTCCGATGCCACGATTGCCGGATACGCGCATGAAGAAGGGCGCGCGGTGATTATTGTCGTCAATAAATGGGACGTGGCGGAGGGTAAGAGCAAACGCACGTTCACCGAAGATCTGCGCGATCAGCTGAAATTTATGGATTATGCGCCGATTCTGTTCGCGTCGGCCAAGAAGGCGGAAGGTGTACGGCGGATTTTCTCGACCATTCGCCACTGCTTCAACTCTGCTTCTAAGCGCGTTACGACAGGGGAATTGAACCGGTTCGTAGAGACACTCAAATTTGAGAGCGACATCAAGATTTTTTACTTAACCCAGGCCTCGATCCGGCCGCCCACGTTTGTGGTCTTCACGGACAAGGCGGATAAAATCCACTTTTCGGAGGAGCGGTTCCTGATGAACCGGCTCCGCGAACGGTTTGGTTTCGACGGAACACCGATCGTGATTAAGACGAAAAGAAGATAACCTAAGTAAGTATGTCCGCTGCTCCCGTTCCCGTTTCTCTGGCTGAATATATGAACACAGATTATGAGCCCGATTGCGATTATGTGGACGGGTTTCTGGAGGAGCGGAATGTGGGAAAAGACAAACATAGCCGAACTCAAATGATCCTGGGCGGCAGGCTACTTTCGATGGAATCGCGCGGTCACTTTAAAGCACATCCTGAACAGAGGGTCCAGGTAAGTCCGCGCAGAGTTCGAATTCCCGACCTTTGTCTCGTTGATCGAGACGATCACGACGAAGTCAAGCAAACGCCGCCACTCCTGTGGATCGAAATTCTATCGCCGGAAGATCGCTGGAACCGAGTACAGATTCTGCTGAACGATGCTCTGCGGTTTGGAGTTCAGACGATTTGGGTGATCGATCCGTATGCAAGGGAGGCATGGCTTGCATTATCAGGGCTCGGGACTGTTCAAGTCGAAGATGGAATTCTACGGTGTAAAGAACCTGAGTTGCAGGTTCGGCTAGACGAAATTCTGCCGCCGGAGTGATAATCACGGCTGCAGAATTGGATGAAAGGAAGGTAACCTCAAGAATTATGTCCGCTGCTCCTGTTCCCGTTTCGCTGGCCGAGTATATGAACACGGACTATGAGCCCGACTGCGACTATGTGGACGGGTTCTTGGAAGAGCGGAACGTGGGACAAAAGAAACATAGCCGAACCCAAACTCTGATAGCAGCCTGGTTATTTTCCAAGGAAGCGCAAGGAGGGTTCAACGCGCTCACGGAACAGAGGGTTCAGGTCGGCGTACGAAGAGTACGCGTTCCCGACATTTGCCTCGTTGCCACGGCCGACGATGACGAAGTCACGCAAACTCCACCGCTGTTGTGGATCGAAGTCATGTCCCCGGAAGATCGCTGGAACCGAGTGCAAAGACGCCTGAATGATGCTTTGCAGTTTGGTGTGCAAACAATTTGGGTGATCGATCCTTATGCCAGAGAAGCGTGGATCGTAACCCCGGAACACGGCACTGTGCAAATCGAAGATGGCATCCTGCGTTGTGAGAGCCCCGAGCTTCAGGTCAGTTTAAGTGAGATCCTCCCGCTGGAATAATCACGGCATCGGAAACTGCTTCGCGACTGAATTATCATCTTCGTCAAAGACACGCACCGCAATAGATTGACCTGCTTTCCCGTTAACCGTGTAGTTCAATTTCTGCGAGTCGGTGACACGGCCGTCCGGCTGCAGAACCGTCCATTCGCCGCCATTTATGGAGTATTCAGCCTTATCGATCCAACTCAGTGCATCGACCGCGCTGAACTTCAACGTTCGATCAGAACCATTTTTCTGAATTCCCACGCCGGTGATCAAGGGCGGAGTATTGTCCACGATGAAGGGATCACTCTCCAGCGTCGAAGAGAGTGAATTGGCTGGTGTATTGGCGGGCGAATCGCTGGCGGTCACGCGCAGAACGTAGCGGCCGTCGGGGAAAGCCGCGCTATCGAAAGCATAGAAGCGGTCCTGCAAATTGTCTTTCAGCAGTTGCCATTGATTGCTGCCCTGGGGCCTGATCTCCAGTTTGAAGATCATGGAGTCGCCATTCGCATCGGTAGCGTTCCAGCGAGCCGTAACGAAGCCTTTGTTGTATTGCAGGGTAGCGCTGCCACTGGGTTCTACGGAAAGGGCGGACGGGTTCGAACGCCGCTGTCCCACCGCCGGTAGAGACAACGTGACCGGCGAGCCGGATGACATAACAGTACGTTCGAGAGCGGCGTTGCTCGGCGCTTCCCGATAATTGAAAG
Organism: Bryobacteraceae bacterium; assembly: GCA_965277435.1. Classification (GTDB taxonomy): domain Bacteria; phylum Acidobacteriota; class Terriglobia; order Bryobacterales; family Bryobacteraceae; genus Bog-105. The sequence continues at coordinate 3,573,002 of OZ255821.1, forward strand.
GCGCGGTCTCAACCTGCTGCACTTTCGGGGCGACATTCTTCGGTAGAAACGGAATATCGACCATGCTCAACTCAGGCGAGTTAGCGTCCTTGTCCGAGCGGCGCAGGGTCAAGCGGTATTGCAGAAAGCGTGCAGCCGGGGAGTTTACAGATCCGCCCGTTTCGCTCACGGCGACATCACTCCACTCACTCCAGCTATTCAGCGGATTATTCACGTTCCCACTGCGTGTGGCGAGCCCGATCGCGCCACTGTGCAGATTGGAAGTGAGATGAGCCTTGCCCCAATAAGCAAACTCATTGGTGTCGAGTACTTCGCTTTCCAAAGTCCCCGTCTGTTCGAGCGAGGGGCCAATCGAATAGAGGTTTCCGACATTTCCCGTGGCGGCGTAGATAATGCCATCGCGGCCCTGCAGAAAACTCGTCACCTGGGTGGGCGGAGCGGTTAGCAGATCGGTCGACAGGTGATCGGAATCGATGCGATAGATCACGCCCTTGTTGCCGGTACCGAGCAGCGGTTTGCCGGCTGAGTCGAACGTCAGGGCGTATACGAGATCGGTGGGCGAGTTCCAGATGCGTTCCGCAAAGCCGTCTTTTTGGATGGAGTAGAGATCGGAACCGCCGCCTATGGAGGCTGTCAAGGAACCAATAGCCGGGCCCGGACCTGAAGGTTGTGTGACCGCTCGGGCCGCCCCCGTACCAGTGACCGGAGCTTGGGTTGCCGGCAATACTGGTGCCGCTCCACCGACCGAGAGCCCGGTCGGTTTGTTGCCAATAGCCGCGGCGTAGATCACACCTTCTTTCTCGGCGATCGCCGTCACTTCGCGCTTGCTCGCCTGATATAGAACGAAGCTTTGTCCCGCCGGACTGATACGCAAAATTAAGCCACCCGGCTCGGTGCCGACGATCAGATTGCCGCTCTCGTCAATAATCATGGAGCGGGCATGGGTTTCCTGCGTATCGAAAAACTTCGTGCCTTTGCCATCCGGGCTGACTTTATAGATTAGCCCGCTATCGCCGGTGGCCACGAATAAATTCCCTGCGCGATCAAAGGCCATGGCCCAGATGTACTTGCACTTCGGATCAAAGAAGATCTGCGGTTTGCCGTTGGGGTCCAACCGGTAAATTTTGGCGTCGGGCAGCACGGCCGCGTAAACCCGGTCCTGCGTGTCAACCGCGAGAACGTGTACTTCGAGCCCCGGCAACTCGGCCAGCACCTTCGGTTTCCCTGCGTGAGGAAGTTCGAAAACTTTGGCGGTGGCGCCGGTGGGCGCGCCTCCCGCGTAGAAGATAGTGCCCTTCGAATTCTGAGCCAGTGTCCACAAGTAAGGAACGCTGGTGCTGTCCAATTCTTTGAAAGCGGGCGCCAGCATGACTCGGCCGTCGCTCCGGATGGAGAGCCCTTTACGAGTGCCGCGCTCAAACTCTGACTGGTCGGACTGCTCCCAGATGTGGGTTTCGACCGCCAGGCAAACGGATGCGGTTCCGAACAGCAATAAGAGAGCTGCGGCCTTCCGGGAGGCCGAAGTTTTGATCATGTGTCTTTGAATAGTCTCGATCTTCAGTTCACGTACACTTTGAGCGAATAGTTGCCCGTGACCACTTCGTCGAGCGGAATCGACAGTTGTTCGTGGGCGCTCTCGGGTGAACTGACAAATTCGTGATTCGTGGCCCGCCCGCTTTGCATCACGTTCAGTACAGAGGCAGGCAAGCTGGGGAGAACCTTCTCGTCGGAGTAAACGGTAGGCTGCGATTCGATCAGAGAAACATAGAGCCGGTTGTTGCTGCGTTCCTGATTCAACATGGCCACCGTTTGCGGAGTGTCTTCGATGCGGTTCAGCGAGCTGGCAATATTCTGAAAGCGGCTCAACGTATCGGAATCGCTAAACAGAATCTGGTGCACGCCGCGCGGCAGGCCGGCCGGGATGCGAACATTCACGGTTTTCTCGACGCGCTCTCCCCGGTACGGACGTAAAAACACTTTAACAGGCACCTCGGTACCCGGCACAACTTTGTTGTCGGCTATCCAGGCGGATTCGATCTGGGCGATGCGCCGCTGGGGTAGAAGGTCGACACTGACATCGACTGCGTCGAGTTTCGGGAGCTTGGCGGAATTAACGTAAAGCCGGTTGAATTTGTCGGCCCACCAACCGGCCAGCAGCATCGGTGTCGGAATGGCTGCTTCCGCCGGAGCCTGCATGGTCGTGAGTTCAATCCTCTGTTGTCCCGCGACCTGTAGCTCGCCATGGAGGCGATAGGTGGCCTCTTCGGAGAAGTCATTCAGGTTGGAAAGAGAGTTGAAAAGCGTGGCCATCATGAGGTAGGGCGTCCACTTCTGATCGACAAAGACGTTGTAGTGAAAGTCGCGCGCTTTGTGCACTTGATTTTCGTTGTCGTACGAGCGAACATGCAGCGTCACTGGGATCATCTGCGCCGTGGCCCCTAATTCACCTTCGATTGCGCTGTGACGATCCTGGCGCAGTGCACCCACCACCTCGGTAGCGTTACCCATTTTGGTGGGCTGATAGGAAGAAGCAAGCGTGGTGATGATGGTGTCTTTGGCGATCGGCATATCCACGGGACCGAGATTAAACATCGGGTGTCCAAACGCGAGTACCCGCTTGCCGTCGTTGTAAGTAACCGTGCCTCCGCCCGTCATGTTCATGTCGCCCGAGACAAGAACGGCCGCAATGCTTTCACCGGGCTGCATGGAACCGGCCCAATCGGCGGCGGGCGTACTGGATTCGAGCTTTCCGCCGGCACCTCCCTGAGCCACGGTGATGCCCAACTGGTTGAAAACGGGCGCGAACTGTCGGATAGCCTCATCGGAGAACCCGGACATGGTCAAGGGTGTCGAAATCGGCGTCATCGCGAGCGGTTCAGAGCCAGCGCGCGAGGCGGCGATTACACGGCCAAGCACCCCATTAGGAAGCGGTATGTCGGCCGAAGCGGTCTGCAGCTTATCGGGTGAGCGGCTATCGGCCGGTTTCCCCTTGTCGAAATCTTTCACTTCCAGCATCAGCTTAATCGGCGTAATACCGCAAATGGCATCGGGGGAGAACACGCTGAGACGGAGCGAGATGGCCCCGACCAGCTTCCCGTCAATGTAAACCGGGCTACCGCTCATCCCGCCTGCGACATTGGTTCGTTCCGCTTTGCCGGTCAGTTTGCCAATGATGATGTCCTGCCGTGGACCCCATCCGTTTTCCCAAATGCCGATGATCTCGACCGGGACAGGCTCCGGCTTCGTGCCCTGAAAAACGGTCCAGGCAACTGCCTTCATACCGGGACGTAGCTGGGTTTCCGGGTACAAATCCACTGGGCCAGATTTTGGAGGCACGTTCATGTTCTGAACATCGTTGCCGGAGGCGAACGTCAGAAACGCGCTCCAGCTGAGGAAAAGAGACAAAGCGACAACCCGATGAAGCATAAGATTACGATCTGCGTTAGCCTTTTTTGTGCGGTCAGGCGACGCAGCCCGAGCGGACGCCTTTAATTATCCCGCAACGTTTTGAAGAGTCGGAAAACGATTTAAGTTCTACTGGTCTACCCATCGACCGTTTGCAGTTTTTCGTTAACGTTTCCTAGCGTTAATCTGCATTCATCTGCCCGCTTTTGCGCTCATGCTACTGCAAACACTGATGGTATCGTTGTAGACTGTAAACGGCTGGACACCTGATGTGAACAGCCGGAGACCGCACTTATGAGCCGCCTAACATTTACCTCAGCCAGTACTGTACTTTTTTGCGCTTCCGTCGCGATCGGGATTTCGGCAGGGCAAAGTCCCGCTGCCAAGGGCGACGCAGCCAAAGGAAAAGAAACCTTTGAGCAATGCGCGGTTTGCCACAACGTCGATACAGACGAGAAGAAAATGGGCCCATCGCTGAAAGGTCTTTTCAAGCATAAGACGATGGCGGGAAACAAACCGGTAACAGAGGCCAACGTCCAGGCGCAGATCAACAACGGCGGGAACGGCATGCCGGCTTACAACGATATGCTGTCGGCAGACGAAAAGGCCAATCTTATGGCCTACCTGCACACCCTGTAAGCGCTCGTCGCCTCGGATCTCTTCTGCTACTTTGTAAGAGGTCGTTTCAACAAGTCCCCATCGTCTAGCCCGGCCTAGGACACCGCCCTTTCACGGCGATAACAGGGGTTCGAATCCCCTTGGGGACGCCAACCTACGGTCTCACCAAACAAACTTGGGCTGATAACTGTGCTTGCGGCAATCGCCGGAGATAACGATGGGATTTGGAATAGCTCCCAAACGCATTCTTGGGAGAACATCCTTAATCCCCAACACCCAACTTCAACCTAAGCAATAGGTGTGTAGATCGGCGCAGTGATCTGCAACGCCGATCTCCGCGAGGACCGTTCCAGGAGTTTCGAATCGGACGTGTTGCCTGTTTTGCGTTTGGCCGCGCCGATTATTCCGGCATGCGCCTCGGATCATCGTTGTTCGCTTTCCGCTGAGAAGTCCCCGTTCCATGGCAAGCACAAGCTCCCTACTGAATATGGCTTTTGATGTAGGCGACCGGATCTAGTCTATGGTCTCGGCCCTGTCCGCACAGCGTAGTTCGGGGGTCAAAGAGATCTTGTAAATTCCTCACTAGTTCGCCAACAACGCCAGGACTGGCCCAGGGTCTGGAACTCGCTTCGAAGATCACGTCGAGCATGCAGGCGCTGCTGGTTATTCGTCGCAAGTCCACCGAAAAGCTGGCTGCTCCGGGACTTTGGCAGACTAATCTAAGCTGTCCGGCGTCAAAGCGCCATAAAGTTACTGCTTCAGCCTTGTCCTCTGGTTCCAAAATGGATGGCTCTGAAGGTGGATGCCGCCTCGGACAAGACGTTACCTCAAGACATCTTGCTTTAGTCGGTTCGCGGAAGGGGATCCTTGGTCAGAGTGCCATCCACCAGCCGCCAGATGCCGCGAGGGTTAGCGTCTTGCAGTTCGGGAGGAAGCGCCTGCTGTGGAAAATTCTGGTAACACACGGGACGAGCGAAGCGGAAGATGGCGGCCGTTCCCACCGAGGTGAATCGGGAATCCGTCGTCGCCGGATAAGGGCCGCCATGTTGCATGGCGGGTCCCACCTCAACGCCCGTAGGATACCCATTAAAAATGACCCGGCCCGCTTTCCTGCTTAGAACCCTCACAAGCTCGCCGGCCTCTTCCAGTTCTTCTGCCGTTCCGTGTACCGTGGCCGTGAGAGTGCCTTCCAGAGCCTTGGCGCAGGTGAGCGCTTCTGCTTCCGAGTGGCAGCGCACCAGGATGGTGGCGGGCCCAAAGATTTCTTCCTGCATCTCTTTGTGTCCCAGCCAGTCGGTGGCATCAATTTTCAGGAGTCCGGGACGGCCCTCGGTCCGCTGCGCATCGCTTTCGCGGGCTGATTGAACCGCTTCCGTACCCCCCACAGCCGCGGATTTCAAAAACGAAGCCAAAAACTGTTTGGCAATGGCCGGATTGAGCATCGTTCCCGGCGAAGACTGCTCAAAGTGTGCGCCAAGGCGCTCCTCTAAAGTCTTCAAGTTTTCGCTCAAAGGTGCGAAAACAAGCCCCGGGCTAGTGCAGAATTGTCCGACACCCAAAGTGACGGAACGAAAGATACCTTCTGCCGTGGCCTCCGCTTTCTTTTCAAGCACGCTTTTGAGCAGGAACACGGGGTTGACGCTGCCCATTTCGGAGAAGACGGGAATCGGTTCTGGCCGGCGGGCGGCTGCGTTGAACAGGGCGCGTCCCGCACGCTGCGAACCGGTAAATGCCACCGCCTTAATGCCGGGATGCGTGACCAGGGCGATGCTGACCTGTGGATCGTGGCCGTAGAGCAGAGAAAAAGTGCCGTCAGGAAAACCCTTCTTTACGACAGCTCTCACGATTGCGCCCGCCACCATTTCCGAAGTGGCCGGATGGGCCGGATGCGCTTTTACGATCACCGGATTGCCGGCTGCCAGGGCGGAAGCGGTATCTCCGCCCGCTACCGAGAAGGCCAGCGGAAAGTTGCTGGCGCCAAAGACAGCTACCGGACCAATCGGCTGCAGAATACGGCGCAGATCGGGTTTGGGAATCGGTTTGCGATCCGGTTGGGGAGTATCGATCCGCGCATCCAGCCACGATCCTTCTCGCACCAAACCGGCGAACATCTTGAGCTGGTTTGCGGTACGATCTCGCTCTCCACTGAGCCGCTCCCGTCCCAGTCCCGTCTCCTCGTCCGCCTGCTGAACCAGATCGTCTCCTAAGGCCAGGATTTCCTCTCGAATAACATCCAGCAGATCGGCCATCCGGCCTGCCTTCATCACGCGCAGAGGGTCGACGGCTTTGACGGCGAGATCCGCTGCCCGGGCTACTTCGGATGGGGTCGCTTCATGAAATTGGCTGGGAGTTGCTCGCCCCTGCTTCGGATCGTAGCCCTGAAATGTCTTCGCTCCTTCGGCCGACAAAGCGGAGCCAATCATGTTCTTGCCGTGGATGTCCATGTAGGGGTTCAGTTATCAGCTTAACGGGCAGCCGATCCAGTCCGGGAGCGTAATTCCTTCTTGGCGCTCTCGGTGTCCGGCGAAGCGCTGAGTACCGCGTCAAGATGAGTCATTTGCAGCATTTTGTGCAGTGCAGGGCTCACGCCCACCAGACGCATTCCGCAATTGTGCCGGTTCGCCGAACTATAAACAATCGTTAACTCGCCCAAACCGGAGCTATCGACCGAACTGATGCGATTGACATCCAGAATGACGCCGACCAGATCGGGCGTCGCTAGAACCGTACGAGCCGCATTGCGCAGCGATACCAGCGAAGGACCCAGCGTGAGTGTGCCTGCAAGCCGGAGAATGGCAATGTTTTGCTCCACTTGATCTTCAATGTTCAGCGGCACCCGTCCTCTTTCCCGTTCGATATTCCAGATTTGTATAGCCGTTATCTACTTTAAACCGTTAAAAAAGTGCGGATTATCTTTTTGTGCTACGGAGCGACCGCGAAAGCTCAACATTTTCGCCAGTTGGCGGGCCCGCGCGAGAAGGCAAGAGACTTGCATAAGAGAAAGTGCTCGTAAGGCCCATTAGCGGATAACGGAGGCTTGCTAATCCGCCTGCGAGGAACCCGCTCATAGCGTCGATAAAGCAGCGCGTCATACTTGGGACGCGCTGCTTCCTTTTATGGGCAGCCTGGTTTATTAGACCGAGGCCGCCGCCAGTTGCGAAACCTTCCTGTTCTCCCGCCGAAACCCTTCGTTCTCGCCATCACCCGAAGACTTGAATTTCACCGACACTAACTTCGATACACCCGGTTCCTGCATGGTGACGCCATACAAGGATTGAGCCGCCTCCATCGTCCGTTTGGCGTGCGTAATCACGATGAACTGCGTTTCTTCGGACATGTTCTTTAACAGCAGAGTCAGACGTTCGATATTCGGCTCATCGAGCGGTGCGTCCACCTCATCGAGAATACAGAATGGGCTCGGCGTGTATTGAAAGATCGCCATGAGCAAAGCCATGGCAGTAAGCGACTTCTCGCCGCCCGAAAGAAGCAGCACGCTTTGCAGCCGCTTGCCGGGAGGCGATGCCACGATATCGATGCCGGATTCGGCCAGATTGTCTTCGTCCGTCAGCCGCATCTCGCCCGAACCGCCGCCGAAGAGCGTTTGAAACAATTCGCGAAAGTTGGCATTGATCGCGTGGAACGCTTCACCGAAACGCTTACGCGATTCGTGGTCGATTTCCTGAATGGCTTTCTCGATATCGCGGATCGAGTCCAATAGATCCTGCCGCTGCGCCGATAAGAACTCCTGCCGCTGCTGCGCTTCTTCGAACTCTTCCAGCGCGGTTGGATTGACCGGACCAAGCGCTTCAATTTTTCGTAGAACGTCAGTGTGTTTGTGCTCGAGACTTTCCAGATCGAAGCCAGTGGAATTCTCTTCCATAGACTGGGCCAGCTCAGGCAAGGTGGTGTTCAGCTCCTGCGAGCAGCTTTCCTCCAGATGCTTCAACTCGGATTCGGCCCGCGCCAGGGCCACCTGCCGGTCGGAACGCTGCTCCTGAAAAACCTGGGCGGCGCCGCGCAATTTCTTGAGTTCCTCTTCCGCTCCGGCTAGGGCGCTCCGCATCTCGGTTTCCTGCGTGGCCAGAGAGTGGACTGTCTCCTCGCTTTGCCCCATAGTAATTTGTAGTTCGCCGCTTCTGGCCTCCAGTTCGGCGTTGCTCGCTAACAGCTGCGCTTTCTCGTCGGAGAGCCGTTCGGTTTCCGCCGCGAGGTGGGCGCGTCGGTTCACCAAGTCCCGCAATTGATTCTCCAGCCGGGACCGACTGCTTGAAAGCGAGCGGCGGCGTTCTTCGATGCCTGCTAAATCTGCACGCCGGGTGGCATGTTCTTCGGTGAGTTGCGCTAAGTCCGTCTGCAATCCCGCTAGGGTGCCCCGCGCTGCTTCGAGCGCCTCTTCTTGCTGGGCGCGCACGGCTTCCCGTTCCGCGAGTGTCTGCCCGTCGCTGGTCAGGGTTGCTTCCAGATTCACCCGGTCTCGGGCGAGGCGGTCGAGTTCCAGCCGCGCGTGTGACAGGCGCGATTGTACCCGTCCCAATTCTTCCGCCAGCTTGCGGCTTTCATGATCGAGCGCCAGGACTTCTTTCTCCTGGTTCTGCTGTTGTCCACGGAGATGATCAAGCTCTTCGCTCAAACCTCCGATCTGGCGCTCGAGCGTGCTTTGGTGCTCTTCGGAGGCTTTCAGCTCCTGTTGCTTAACCGCTTCCAGCTTCACCAGATCGCGCAGTTCACGCTTCAAAGCCAGCGGGCCGGCGCCATCTTTTCGTCCGCCGCTCACCGCGTGCCCGTGGTAATTGACGCCATCCGGCGTGAGAAACCAGCAGTGCGGAAACTGGGTCGCGAGTTCACGCGCCAGCGATTGTTCCTGAGCGACAAAGCAATTGGCGATGCGGGGCATCTGGCAGAGGGGAACGTTAGATAAACCATTCGTCCAGCGGAGCGTATCGGACAACCTGGTCAACGCGCCATCACCGGCTGCGGGTTCAGGCGCTGCCGCCGCTTCCGTTCCGTCGCCGGCCTGTTCCACCAGGAAGGTGCCGCGGCCATTCAGGTCGCCTCGCATCAGCTCGACGCCGCGCTCGCCTTCACTCCAATTGCGCACTACCACGTACTCGAGTTCATCGTGCAGAAACTCTTCCGCCGCCTTCTCGAACTGCGCGTCTACCTCGAGAAAGTCAGCCAGTACTCCGACGGGTTGAAAACTCTCGGTTTTACCCCGCTCGACCGCTGTGAAGAGACGTTTAACGGTGTCGGTAGTGTAGCTCCGATGCTGGATCACTTCTTCAATCGAATCCTTGCGAGCTTTCACTCGCGATGTTTCGCTTTTGAGTCGATCGAGTGCCGACCGGCTTTCGTGGAGCTGTGCCCGGTGTTGTTGCAGTTCGCTCTCGACGGTCTTTCTTTGCTCTTCAACAGAAACCAGCTCAATCTGGCGCGAGGCCAAACGCTCGGACAGCTGATTTTTCAGGGCTTGAATGCGGGCCAGGTCGGTTTGCGATTGTTCTTCTTCGCCGCGGGCCCGATTCACGTCCCGATCGGACGAGGCCAGCTGCGCTTCTACCTGCGTGAGGCGGTTCTTCAGGCTGGCCGATTCGCCGAGCAGCCGTAGAACTGTTTGCCGCGCCGATTCAAGACCCCGCTCCTGTTCGGTCAGCCGGCTTTGCGCTGCCTGCCTGGCGGACCCTTTCGCCGACAACTCTTCCTGCGCCAGGGCGTAGTCGTGCTCCAGTGCCCCCAATTCCCCATTCTGCGTTTCGAGCTCGGCAGCACGCTCGGCCTGCTGCTGGGCCAGCGTTTCCAGTTCGTGACCACTGGAGCCGAGCGTTTGCTTGATGCGCTCGACTTGTTTGGTTTGATATTCGAACCGGCCGCGCGTCCGCTCCGCTTCGAGCTTCAGATCGGCCAGCTGTTTGCGTGCTTCGGTCAACCGCCCTTCTATGTCGTACGAGACCGCAAGCACTATCTCCTGTTCGACTTCGCGTTCGGCGATGCTCGTCTGCGCCGTTTGCCATTCGGCCGACGCCAGGTTCAGCTCGATGGCAATCTTGGCCATCTCGCGATCGAGCAGTTCGAAGCGCGCCGCCAGCAATTGCCGCAGGTAGCCCGTTGCCTCCGTCTTCAACTCGCCAAAGCGCTTCGTTTTGGAAGCTTGCCGTTTTAAAGAATTAGCCTGACGGGTGACCTCTTCCAGGATGTCGAAGACGCGCGACAGATTCTGTTTGGCGCTTTCGAGCTTTGCTTCCGCCAGACGCTTGCGCGTTTTAAATTTGGTGATACCGGCGGCTTCCTCGATCACATTGCGGCGATCCTGCGGTTTGTTACTGAGGATCTGGCCGATACGACCCTGTTCGATAATGGCGTAGCTTTCGGGTCCCAGGCCGGTTCCGAGAAACAGGTCTTGTATGTCGCGCAGCCGGGCTTGCTTGCCGTTGATCAGGTATTCGCTTTCACCCGACCGGTAGAGCCGCCGAGTAATTGTGATCTCGCCGGTACGCTGGGCGGATTTGGCCGCCTCGCTGGCAGGGGGCAACACGGGCGGCGCCTCAGATGTCCCGTGGCCATCGCCATTTGAAAAAACGAACCCAACGACTGGTTCTCCCTCCGGCCGATTTTCACTATTTTCGAAATCCTGAGAATCGGATGACGTTGGAACAACGTCAGCTATATTGGTTGGTCTTGCTTCAGCTTCGACCGGCTGGCTAAGGCGTGCGGCCAGCAAGGCGGATTCATCCGGAACCAGTGTCATGGTGACAGAAGCCATGCCGAGTGCTTTCTTCTCGCGAGTCCCGGCGAAGATCACATCTTCCATGCGGGCGCCTCGGAGACTCTTGGCAGACTGTTCTCCTAATACCCAGCTGATGGCGTCGCTGAGGTTTGACTTGCCGCAACCGTTCGGACCTACAACAGCAGCTATGCCGCTGCCGTTGAATTTCATCTCCGTCCGATCGTAGAAAGACTTGAACCCGTGTATTTCGACCCGCTTAAGTTTCAACAACTGGCGCTGACCTCCCTATCTTCTATTCTCGGGGGTGCCTTCATCGTAACTCCGCTGGAAGCACGTGTAAAGATACATCACTCCTTTCCTTTGTACTCTGCTAATGCCGGTATACAAGATCTAGGGGTCTAGGTGCATGCCTTACACGGTTTCCGATGGAGCGAAGTTGTATTGGGAGGAGCATGGCGCGGGTCCGCCTGTGCTCCTTATTATGGGTCTCAGTTTTACCCATGAGATGTGGTGGCGGGTTCTGCCTACTCTTGCTAGCCGCTGCCGGGTGATTCTATTCGACAACCGCGGCGTAGGATTGAGCGATGTGCCGCATGGGCCGTATTCCATCTCACAAATGGCTCGAGACGCCGCTGCGGTTCTCGATGCGGCTGGGGCGTCGGCTGCCCACGTAATTGGTGCGTCCATGGGCGGCATGATCGCCCAGGAACTAGCGCTGCGCTTTCCGTCTCGAGTCCGCAGCCTACTGTTGGCGTGTACCAGTCATGGCGGATTGCTGGCCCGCTGGCCTCGCTTTGTTCGTCCACGCGGGTTCAAATGGAGCGAAAGCGAAAGACGCGAACGCGAACTGGCGTTAGTCCCCCTGCTCTATTCGTCTTCCACTCCAATGGAACGCATTCACGAAGATCTGGATATTCAATGCCGATCCAATTGGAGCTATAAAGGATTCCTCGGCCAATTTAGCGGAATACTCCTCTGGAGTTCCTATCTCCGGCTACCCTCGATCAGAGTACCCACATTGGTGGTCCATGGGGATCGAGATCTCCTGGTTCCGCTGCAAAATGGGCAAACTGTGGCGTCGCGAATTCCCGGTGCTCAGTTCCGGTTGATTGAGAATGCGGGCCACATTCTAACCACCGATCAGCCAGAAGCTTGCAAGCGGCTGATGGTCGAGTTTCTAAAGCAGATGCGGAGCGTGCCTGCGCCAGTCAGCGCATAGCGCGAGCTGAACCTGGATGCGCTGCCCGGTGCATCACCCAAAGCCAAGAAAGAAGGTCAATGCCCGCGTAACGGCCAACATGGTTTCATCGTCGATCTGGCCGAAAGGCCGACTGATTTTGGTTCGCGGAAGGCTGGAAGTCTTGTCCACCATGATTTGCGAGGGTTTCCCCAAACCATTTTTCGCGGACGGCTCGACTTGAATACGAATCAAGGGGGCATCCAGCAGTTCGCCCGTCAGTGGCAGAAACGTTACGGAGGGATGTTCCGCAAACAAGTTCGACTGGATCACAAGAGCCGGCCGCGGTTTGCCGTAAGCGCCCTGTAGCGTCACGGTAACCAAATCGCCGCGCCTTACTCCCACTTCCAGCCCTCATGGTCCGCTGCTTGTTCAAGCCACGCCAGTGTTTCCGCCTCATGTGGACTGTTTCTGACAATTTCCGATTGACGCCGACATTCCGCCGCAAAACCGCGCTTTCGCGTGTCGGGCACCCAAATTTGAATCGGCCGCAGGCCGGCCTTTCTCAGTGCGCTTCGATGCTTCTGGACGCGCTTCGCTACATTGTTCTTCATGCTGTTTACATGCAACATAATAACACCGTTACATGTAACGTTAGATGAAAACTTGGACCCTATCGTTGGTTGAAGCGCTGTAAACGTCAGGCCGGATTTAAAGAGTGCTTTCACCGGACTCTTCCCTGAACGTTTTCCTCATCTTTGCAAGCATGGAGGTCGCCAGATTAGTAGGTAGACTAGCGAGTTTGTCCCGCAACCGGCGAAAACTTCATTACCAGAACCGTCATGTCGTCGTGCTGCGACGCCTTTCCGGCAAAAACATCGGCTGCTGCGAAGATCGCTTTGCCGATCTCTTCAGCGGTTCCGTCCGCGGCATGCTGGGCGGCCAAAATCATGGCCTCTTCGCCCCATTCTTCTTGAACAAAGTTCATAGCTTCGCTGATGCCGTCCGTGTAGGCAAGCAACAGATCGCCCGGATGAAGCAGGAGAGAACCTTTCTCATAGGATGCTTCCGGCAGAAGCCCGATCACCGGTCCTCCGCAATCCAGTCGAATGTGTTCGTAACCGCTAGCCGAACTGCGAAGCAGCAAGGGTGGATTGTGGCCGGCGTTCACGTAATGAAACCTGCTCGCCACCGGATCGAAAACACCAAAAAAAAACGTAGCGTAGCGGTTGATAGCTGAGGCTTCATAGATCAGCCGGTTCATGTGTGCCATCAGTTCTGTGAGTTCACCCGAAGTCGTGCGAGTCATCGTACGCAAGCAGGCGCGCAGACTCGCCATTAACAGCGCAGCCGAGATGCCTTTGCCCGAAACATCGCCGATCGCCAGCCCGAGACGGCCGCCATCGAGCTCGATCGCATCATAATAATCGCCGCCCACGCCAAACACCGTGCGGCATAACCCGGCAAGACTTACACCTTGGATCACCGGTAGATGCTGTGGAAAGAGGCGTTCCTGGACTTCACGCGCAACCTCGATCTCGCGCGCGATCTGTGCGCGTTCCACGGCCGCAGTGGCCAGCGACGCAACGGTTTCGCTCAGCTCAAGCCCGAGACCAGTCTGTACGCCGACCGATTCAAGCAAGCGCAGGTCGGAAGGCGTGTACGGTGCTTCAGAACACTTCGGACCGAGCGCCATCGCACCCAAGATTTGCGTGCGCCCGGACAGTGGAAGCAGCAGTTCCGGTGAATCCGGGTCGGGCGTCCGGCCGTCATTCGCACCATTGAAGATCGGTTTCGATGAGTGGCCCTGGTCGAGCATGCGTAATGGCGTAACAAGCTCCGGCCCAATGGCGTACGCAGGTGTGAACCGGCCGTTACTGCGCATTAAACCGTGAGCTGGTCGATATGCAAGACATCGGAGATCCGTTGCGAAACCGTCCGGATGAGTTCTGCCGGATCCGATATATTTTGTGCAGTCTTGGCGAGCTGGCTCAGCGTCACTTCGGCATCGTATGCTTCCCGGAAAAACTTGCGGTCGATCCACTGCTGCAGGAGGTCGGTAGGCGACCTTTTCTTCAGAAAGAGAAAACCGAACAGCAGGAGCACCGCGCTCCAGAAGGCGGTTGTCAGGTTGTCATGATAATGAGTGAAAAGAGGAACCGCGATAAGCCAGATAAGAGCCGCGATCCCGGCAATCCGGAAGGCTTTCACCGTAGTGCTGGCCAGCACGTATTTGCTGCCCATGCGTAAGAGATTGCGTACGTCCATGGCGCGCTGCACGATCACGACGTAGGCGAGCGTGAGCGGAAAGAAGAGCATCAGAACGATCGAGAGGAAAAGGAGCCATCGGCTATCGTCCGGGTCGGCGATTCCCAGGTAGGGCAGTAATCCCCAGATGATAAGAACGCTGCCGAGGCCTACAGCGGAGCCCGCCAGCAACACTCGCAGGCGGCGTCGAGCATCCGGCGAAGAGGCGGTCCGCAACTTGTCGATCAGCAGAACCCAGTACAGTGCAATGTAGAAAATGGTCGACCACACGAAGATCGGGTTCAAGAAGCGGTCGATGGAATCGACCCGCGGCAGCAGCGAAATGTCATACCAAACGTTGTATTCCGAAATGAAGGTAGCGAGCACGCTCGCTCCGGCCACTGAGATAACCAGCCACTTCAGCCAGGGAAGCCATCTATCCAGGCGTGATCGCTCTGGAAAAAGCAAGCCAAGAAGAAACAAAGCGGGTGGAGCGACAAATTGAGTCGCCAAATGCCAGTAGAGTCGAAGCCCCAGCCAGGCTGGAATCCACCAGCGAAACGCCCCGGGATTAAACGACTGCGGAAAGGTCAGAAGAACCAGCAGGAACCAGGCGTTAGGGTCGAACGGGCGGGCAAATGTAACCCAAACGCCCAGCCCCACGCAGAAAAGTGGGATTACGAGCACAACGATCAAGACAAAGATATGGTCCGGCAGCGTGGTTCTGACGGCCGGGTCCTCCACTGACCAGCCCTTCGGATATCCCTCGAGAGGAATCGTCGCCGTGAGTGTCGCCCCGCTCTGTTTTCGGATCAGAAGCGACACCGTGTCGTCGGGTCGCGCGTACCAGCGAATACGCTGCCAGAGCGCTTGCCCGGTGAAGCGCGATCCGTTGA
The DNA here is from genome assembly GCA_965277435.1 of Bryobacteraceae bacterium. Lineage (GTDB taxonomy): Bacteria > Acidobacteriota > Terriglobia > Bryobacterales > Bryobacteraceae > Bog-105. Next base: position 3,588,066 of record OZ255821.1, read on the forward strand.
TAGCAAGAACAGTGTCGCCCTTTGCAACGCTGGCGTGAACGGCGGCCGTCTCGGCGCTTTCGATCAGATTTCCATAGAGTTGAAAAGGCGCTTGTACCTGATTGCGGACGTTGAAATTACCAATGATTGTTGAGACTGAATTGGCAACTTCGTACGTACCCACGATACCGGCGTATATCAAAAGCAGGGCGTAAAGGACACCTTTTGTAGCAGCTTTACTACTCGCAGAATTAGGCACTGATGAAACGGTTTCCACGGACAACAATAATAGATATTAGATCGTACGACCGAGGATTGTCCAAACCAGGATCCCTCAAGTCCTTTACAGTTGCAGTGGCGGATTGCACACTGGCCAGTTCACTCATTTATAGCCTGGCTGTTGCCTGAGCCAGCCCGATGATGCGAGCCATCCCTGCGCCAGCTTCGGCCATCGTGTGACGGGATCGGCGGTGGGCCGTAACCCATAGCCGTGTCCGCCATGACTAAACAGGTGCATTTCGGCAGGAACCTTCGCGCGCTTGAGAGCCAGGTAATAGAGCAGCGTGCCCTCGACGAAATTGTGATCGTCTTCGGCCTGCACAATGAATGTCGGGGAGGTTTCGGCAGAGACCTTCAGTTCCGGCGCTACTTGTTGCCCTTCATCGCGCAGCGAGAGATAGGCAGGATAGACGAGCACGGCAAAGTTCGGATGCACATTCACCGCGCCCGAGGTGTTGCTGAGCAGCGCCGCCAGATGACCGCCTGCCGAAAAGCCCAACACTCCGACTCTATCCGGCCGCACACCCCATTCCGGCGCGCGCTGGCGAACGATGCTGATCGCCCGCTCCGCATCTTGCAACGGCTCAGCGTAACGCGGAACGCCCGGCGGTTCCGGAACTCGATATTTCACCAGAAATGCTGTGACGCCAATCGAGTTCAGCCACCGGCACACTTCGGTTCCTTCCAGATCCATGGCAAGAATCCGGTAACCGCCGCCGGGGAAGACGAGGATGCCGGCGCCGGTGTTTTCGTTATTGGGCACTGGATAAACGGTGAGGGAGGGCTCGCTGACGTTCCCCAAACGAACGACCGGTTTGCCTGCCACCAGGCCGTCATGCGATGTCGTCGTGTCAGTTTCCGGCTTGCTTGCGGCTTTCTCGCCGGGTACACCCTTCGGCCATAGCGGAAGAGGCGCCTCACTGGGCATCGACGCCGCTCTCGCCTGCAAGCCGAGAACCAGGACGCCAAGAGCAAAACAAGCTGTCACATTTTGGCAAATCATGCCCCCTAATAATAGGGGTTACCGCTTGTCGGCAATAAACTGCGCGGCAACGCTGAAAGTAACTTGGTTCAGAAAACGGAAGAGTCCAATCAGGAACTGCTGGCGGGCGTGGCCAACGATCTACTGCGGTTCAGCGACCCGGAAAGCTTTCTGCAAAGCATCTTTCTGCAAGTCTCAGCACAAACCTCGGTCGACCTCTGCCTTTCGTATGTTTTCACAGAGAATCACCTGGAGCTCGCCTTTGCCGGCGGCCTGACCCCGGATCTACGGCAGAACATTAACCGGCTTGATTTAGGTGAGGGTATCTGCGGGTTGGCTGGACACCTCCGCTCCTTCGTCCAAAGGGATGCGATTTCTGCAACGGAAGAACCCCGAACCGCCTTCCTTCGGTCCATTGGAATCGAGACGTTTTGTTGCCACCCTTTGCTAATCAATGAAAAATTGCTAGGCACTTTATCGTTCGGCAGTAAGCGTAGTGCGTATTTTTCGGAGTCCGAATTAGAACTGCAGAGGGCGATTGCAGACCAGGTGACCGTGGCTTTTGACCGAATTTCTCTGTCTCAGGAGCTGGCGCGGAATACCGAATTGCTACTGGCCGCGAACACGGAACTTCGGCGCGCTCGTTCCACCCTGGACCAGATCGCCTTTTCGACCTCACACGACTTGCGTGAGCCCATCCGGCACTTGAGCCTCTATACAGAACTGCTGCGGCGGGATTTGAAGGCTGGCCCCGATGTAGCCACAGGCCAGTATCTTGACTTTCTGTCCTCAAGCGCCAGGCGGATCGGCTCGCTGGTAGCCGACCTTCACGTTTACACGGCGGTCAACCCTACCCCTCCGGAACTGGAATTCGTCGACAGCACGGCAGTCGCCCGAGCGGTTCAGTCGAAGCTGCATTTGTTGATTGAAGAGACCAGGGCGCGCATAAATATAGAACCGCTCCCCCCGGTGCGGATGGCGCAAGACGATTTGGCCGCCTTGCTCGAACATCTGATCGAAAACGCCATCGTGCATCATCATTCGGGCACTATCCCCGATATTCACATCTACTCCTTTCTGAGCAAGAGCGGCCTCGTGATCTGCGTACGGGATAACGGCGCCGGCATTGAACCCCGCTACCAGAACCAAATCTTCGGTTTATTCAAACGGCTGAACCCAACGGAGCGCGAAAATTCCACCGGCCTTGGACTCGCTCTGTGCCGCAAAATCATCGAGCGTTATCAGGGGCAGATATGGGTCGAATCGGAGCCGGGCAAAGGCGCACTTTTCTGCTTCGCCCTTCCCCAGCAAGCCGCGCCGCGGGTACGCTCTACTGCGGTCGGGTCAGGCTAGCGGCCTGCGCCAGTCAGGTTAACGTCCTCCCAATCGATGGGCGAGAGGGGGGCGACTGGTCAGCATGTACTTGCCCTTCCTGTTCAAGCGAACGATTCGCATCAGGTCGATCACAACTACGATCATGGAGATAATCACAGCGATAGGAAAGCAGCGATCCATCCAGATGTGGATGGCGTTCTTGATGGCGAGTGTCGTTGCCGGGTCGAGCGTGGCAATGTAGAGTGTGGCAACAATGTTCGCCTTCATCAACCAGCAGATGAGGAAGGCTCCCGCCAGGTCAAGGGTGAGGCGACAGGCAGCGCTTAAGGCAGTCCAATAACGGTTTCGCAGGTTAACGGCTGCGATCACGATGTTGAACAAGGCAATGGCCAGGTAACCCCAGAAGAAATATACCCACACCGGCGCAAGCGAAAGTTTAAGAGTGGGACCGTCGAACAGCAACGGCGACGAAACGCAGGTGACCCACCAGAAAAGAAACGCTATGTTGACGACCAGTTCGACGATGGAGCTGGAGAGCGGGACTTTGTATGGATCGCGCACCGGAGGAAGCTGGCGTGGATTCCACTTCTCTAAAAATCGCGTTTTCGTTTCCGCGACTTGAAGGAAAGTGAAGATTAGCGTAACCACGCCCGCAGTCACGAATGTGACGGTCCAGATGGTCCCCCATGCCGCGAGGAAAGTCATCTTCCAATGCAATCCAGGGTGCTGCACCCGGTGGACGATGACGAAGACGATTGACCAGGGAAGTACATAGCACCAGGCCACGATCTTCAGCACAAAGACATATGCCGGGAACAAGTCTGGACCGATCAGGGATTGCTGCGGTCGATACCGATTGGCTACCAGCACCGGTCGGCCGCGCCGTCTCAGCAATGCTTCCAGCTCGGCCTCGGTCAAGTTGCGCCCAAGTGCGGTCTGTTGCTCCTCAATCTGCGCATTCAGATCTTCCGAGATCTCGGCGATGATGTCATGCCTTTGATCATTGGGAAGCCAGAATGCGATCGCGTGTAAGTAACGTTCAAGCATTTGCATGGTTGTGCTCCTTAAGGATTTCGTCCACGGCGGCATGAATGGTCCGCCATTCGGCGAGCAAACGTAAAAGCATCTGCTCGCCGTCTGGAGAGAGCCGGTAAAACCTCTTGTTGCGCTTGTTTTCTTCGCGCCACTCGCTAGCAAGTAAGCCCTGTGTTTCTAGCCTCCGAAGGAGCGGATACAAAGTGTTTTCATCCACTTCCAGGCCGTTCTCGCTGAGTGCCTTGCGGAGCGTGTATCCATATCTCTCACTGCGTAGGGTGGCCAGAACCGCCAGCACCAGGGAGCCGCGACGGAGTTCAAGGCGAAGATTCTCGAACAAGTCGGGGGAATCATGACCTTGGTCCGTGTGCCGCATACCGTGTCGCATACAGTGTGCATCATCTTATCCGCTTATGAAAGCGGTTTTTGCTGAGCTATCGGTGTGTCTGCTCTGATCAGTCCTTATTATTCAGCGCTGTCACCCCCGGAAGCTCGACGCCCGAGAGAAACTCCAGAGAGGCTCCGCCGCCGGTGGAAACGTGTGTAATAAGGTCGGAAACTCCGGCGCTCTGAATCGCCTTTTCCGAATCGCCACCCCCCACCACCGACGCTGCACTGGAATCGGCAACTGCCCGGGCCAACTCAACGGTTCCGTGGTCAAAGGGCGGCATCTCGAAAATGCCCATGGGTCCGTTCCAGATAATGGTTTTCGCCGTACCAATCAGCCGGCTATACTTCTCGATGGTCTTGGGCCCGATGTCCACCGCAATCTGATCCGGCCCGATATCGCGCACCACCTCGTGTGCCGCCCCTGGTTTGATCTCTTTGACAACCACGTGATCGTCCGGCAGAATCAGCTTCTCTGGATGATCTTTTAGGAGCCGGCCAGCCAGTTCGATCTTGTCTTCTTCAACGAGCGACTTTCCCGTGGTCTTGTGCTGGGCACGCAGAAACGTATAGGCCATTGCGCCACCGATGAGAAGATGATCGACCACCTTGATCAAATTCTGAATCACTTCTATCTTGTCTGAGACTTTGGCGCCTCCGAGCAGCGCGACGTTCGGGCGCTCCGGATTGGACGTCACTCGGGTCAGCCATTCGAGTTCCTTGTCCATCAGCAGACCCGCAGCGGCCAGCGGAAGATAAGAAACCATTCCTACCGTGGAGGCGTGAGCGCGGTGAGCCGAACCGAACGCGTCATTAATATACAGGTCAGCCAGCGAAGCGAGCTGCCGGCTAAATTCGGGTTCGTTCGACTCTTCTTCCGAATGAAACCGCAAATTCTCGAGGAGCAGAATCTCGCCGGGCGCCGGTCGAAGTTCAGCCACTGTCGGACCTACCGAATCGGGCGCCATCGTGACGGCTCTCCCCAGCAATTCCGACAAGCGCGTCGCGATCGGCTGCAGACTCATCTCTGGCCGCACCTTTCCCTTAGGCCGCCCCAGATGACTGGCCAACACTACCCCGGCAGAATGCTCTATGGCGTATTGAATTGTCGGGAGCGACGCTCGAATCCGCTTGTCGCTGGTAATCTCCTTTCCATCAGACGTGAGGGGAACATTAAAGTCGACTCGAATAAACGCGGTTTTACCCGTGAGATCCAGGTCTTTAATCGACAGCTTGGCCATAAGGACATTGTAGATAGGGCCTACTTGCTACTCGGGAGGAAACGGCCTTGAAATTGCACCTGGAATAAGGGACGCTAGTAGCTGGCACAAAAAACTTGCAGATTCTCACCCTTTGTCCCCAAATTCGTGGTAGAGAATTGCTTCCGGACTCCACTATAATCCTGAGTCAGCAGATTATTAGTCCGATCGTACTGGTACCCACGTACCATCGAAGAGGCCATTTGCTATTTTGCAGTCCGAAGAAAATGGGATGACAACAGCACCTATCCGTGTTTTGATCGCCGACGGCCACCCGATTGTGATCGTTGGCGTTCGGAAAGTCTTAGAGAACCACCCCGAAATCGAAGTAGTTGGCGAGGCGGCCGACGGCATGGACGCCATTGAAAAAGCCGTTCTCCTCGAGCCGGACGTGGTGCTGCTGGAACTCAAGCTGCCGCGGGTGGATGGGCTCACCGTGCTGCGCAGCATTCAGGCGCGCGCTCCGAAATCGAAGGTGATTTTGTTCGCTGCTCCGGAACACCGGGAAGAATTCGTGGAGGCCATGAAACTGGGCTGCTGCGGAATTTTGCCGAAAGATGTGCCTGTCTCCCTCATCGAAAAGAGCGTGCTTAAGGTACACGCGGGTGAGATCTGGCTCGATTCGAATACCACCGCCGCGGTCATGCGAAAGTTTGCCACTCCCGGCGAAACGGCTTCGGCCCCTCCGCCGAGCAATGGCAAAGCTCCGCGGGAACGTGCCCAATTGAGCCAGCGCGAGCGCGAAATTATCATCTTGATCGCGCAAGGCTACAAGAATAAGGAGATCGCCGAAAAGATGTTTATCACGGAGCAGACCGTGAAGAACCATCTCCATAACGTCTTCGACAAACTGGGCGTTTCGGACCGTCTGGAACTCGCTCTGTACGCCATCCACAATAGTCTTCATCTCAGACCCTGACCGGTCCGCTGCGTGCGGCATACAACTGACTCTGGATTAGGCGACAATCAAGAGTAAACCTGACCTGCCGATGAGCAGACTGCTCGAAGACATCACCCGTCGATTCAGAAATAGCAAGTCCCTCGGACACAGGCGCGTCCCGCCACCAGATTTGGTCGAAACTGAGATCCGGCACGACCCGCGGGAAGGAAAGCAACTCGGCGCGTATCGTATTCTGCGGCGGCTGGGCGCGGGCGGCATGGGCCACGTGTATCTCGCGCTCGACACGCGGCTTGGCCGGCATGTCGCGCTGAAGTTTCTACCACCGGAACTTCTGTCGGACCAGGACATGCTGCACCGCCTCGAGCAGGAGGCGCGCACGGCCTCTGCCTTGAACCATCCGAACATCCTCACCATCTATGAGGTCGTGCAGTTAGAAGGCGAACTTTTCATCGCCAGTGAGTTCGTGGATGGCGTAACACTGCGCCAGGCCATGCAGCGGAACACGATAGATCCGGAGATGGCCGTGCGCGTCGCTCTGCAGATCGCTTCGGCTTTACAAGCCGCCCACCAAGCCGGCATCATTCATCGCGATCTGAAACCGGCCAACATCATGGTCCGCACCGACGGCTACGTGAAGGTGATCGACTTCGGCCTGGCCAAGATGATGGTCGACGCAGGCGGTACGCGATCCCCCGGGCTGAGCCGGTCGGGTTCGGTGATCGGAACAGTGGATTATATGTCGCCCGAGCAGGCCCGCGGCGAAGAACTCGATGCGCGCACCGATCTGTGGAGTCTCGGTGTGGTCCTGTTCGAGATGCTGAGCCGCCAGCGTCCGTTCACCGGCGAAACCGAGAGCCATGTGATCGTAGCGATTCTCGACCGCCCTGCACCCACGCTGCCCAATCTGTCGACCCTGGCGCCGGGATTGGGGCGGATTGTCCAGCACGCTCTCACCAAAGACCCGGCGAAACGGTATCAATCGGCGCACGAGATCTTGACGGACCTGGAAGGTGTCGGTACTGGCTCCGGACTTCGCCGCGCCTTGCCCTTGATGACGGCACACTCGCGCCGCCGGAGCTTTGGAAAGCGTGCCACGCTTTTGTTCTCGGCCTTGATTTTGGCAATGGCTGCTACCTGGTGGTGGGGCTTGGGAGGAAAGGATCGGATCCTCGAACCCGACTGGTTCCGCATCGAATCGGTTCAGCGTGTAACATTCAACGGACGGACGCTTTTATCGGCCATTTCGCCCGATGGAAAATATCTGGCCTTTGTGGTGGGCGATACCGGCGGCATGCAATCGCTGCATGTAAAACAGATGGATCAGACGTCGGACGAAGTGCTGATCCCAAGCCGCAAAATTGATTACACGGGTCTGACGTTTTCTCCCGATAGCCGAAATATCTATGAAGTGGAAGAAGAGGAAAGTACGCTCGTCGGCAAGCTGTTTGTCGTTCCCGTCGTGGGCGAGCGTCCCGGCGTTCCGCTGATCGAGAACATAGACGGCCCAGTGACGTTTTCTCCGAACGGAGAGCAATTCGCCTTTGTCCGGTGGGAACACCCTCCGAACGCCCATGCCACGCCCCTCACCCGGAGCGTCATCGAAATCTCGAAGCTCGGCAGCGGCAACACACGAGAGTTTTTTGCCTCGACCTCGCTGACGCTAATGTCCCATCTGGCGTGGTCCCCGAAGGGTGACCAGATAGCAGCAGCCGTGCGCGACACCTCCGCCGCCTCGGATCAACTCGAACTGAACCTGTTTGGACTGAACGGGCAGCAAATTAGAAAGCGCCTCCCCGGTTGGAGCGCAGCCGGCCAGCTTGCCTGGGAGAGAAATGGCAGATCGCTCGTACTGAATGCCTCGTCAAAAGGAGAGGGAAATGGCCGGTCTCAACTCCGCGAGTTTGCCATCCATCGTGGCAATTCCCATGATCTAGTCAAAGATCTAAGCGGATATGCAAGTGTCTCGCTTACGCAAGATCGTGAACGCCTGGCCGCGGTACGAATGGACCCGCGTGCGACCCTTTGGATCTCTGCCCCCAACGATTTTGCGCACGGCCAAAGTAGCCTCTCCGAACTGCAAGATAACGCCAGCCTGGCGTGGATGGACGAGGGCAGCCTGCTGGTGAGTTCACGCCGGACCGGTTATCCAAACCTGGCTGTATTCCGGCTGAGCGACGCGAGCGTGTCAGGTTTAACTTTTGAAGCCTCCGTTGAGCAGCACGCCGTGCCGACGCCCGATGGCGCTTCGATTGTCTATTCCTCCAATCGCTCCGGTGGCTTTCATGTATGGCGTTACGACCGTCACCTAAATCGCTATGCGCAGCTTACTTTTGGCTCGACTTACGACGATATGCCGGCAATCTCGCCCGACGGAAAGTGGATCGTTTACACGTTGAAATCTTCTACATACCCTCGTCTGTTCAAAATCCCAATTAAGGGCGGAACACCAATCCCGCTCGGCAATTTCGCGGCGGCCGATCCGCGGATTTCGCCTGATGGCAGATGGGTAGCCTGTCAAATACAGATTGAACCGGACCATTGGAGGGTAGCCGTCATTCCGTTCGATGGTCCAGTTCAGTCACCCCGGATAATTCCAAACGCATCCGCTCCATTTCAGTGGTCCAAGCGAGGCGATGCATTAGCGAGCACGGTCACGGACACAAGCGGCGTTTCCAACTTGTGGCAAACCCCTTTAGATGGTTCGCCGCCCGAACGCCTTACACACTTCGAAGACGAGAAAATTGTGGCGTTTGCCTTCTCTCGAAAGAATCGTTTAGCATCTATCCGATTGCAGCATTATTCTGACGTAGTTTTGTTTCAGCGCCAGAAACCTTGATAGTTGGCTGACAAATTGCACTGAAAGAGTAAAGGAGAATTAGTTATGGCAACATCACCCAAACCTGAACCTGATAGCGGGCCCAGGCCCCCACAGGATCAACCAAAGAAGAGCGGTACGAATACGCCTGTGCCGCCCTCTGGCAAGACACCCGTCACACCCGACAGCGGTCCGAGACCTCCTCAGGACCAACCATAATCTGCCGTCGCGGAATAAATGGCGCTTAGATGGATCGCTAGCGCAAATCGAGCTATACTCAGCTTCGAACAAGCGGGACTTGAAGCCCTCAACGTTTCATATCACAAGGAGGTGAATAGGTGCTGGAACTCGTGTTACTTATTCTTCGTGTTCTTCAACCCGACAGCGGTCCAAGACCTAAGCAGGACCAACCCTAATCGTTGGAGAGGAAAGGAGGCTGCCTGGAATCAAACCAGATAGCCTCCTAACGCACCAAGTACCACGAGTAACTCAAACTGTGGTAAACCTGCAGCGTCGATGTCGGATACTCCGCGAAAAACCCGGGCGAATTCACTAATAGCTTCATCCGGTACATCTGTTGCGCAATGATCAAACGGTGCCGGGAAGTTGCATCGTTCGCATCTCCCAATCTCAAAATGTAGCCGTTTGGATTCGCCAGCAGCCGTTCATGGATCCGCCCTAAGCTCTGCATGAAAAAAAGATCGTCGTTGTACACCGGCACGCCGCGGTAGACATCACGCAGCAACGCATCGTACACCGGCACAGCGTCGTAGAGTTTCGCGCCCAAAACCTTTACAGCTAAACGCCAGGAAAGGCCCAGTGGAATCCATACCGCCAAGAGGAGGACGAGGCCCATGGCCGCCGTCCGAAGGTCGAGCCGTTCGAACCGGCTCGCTAGAAATTCCCAAATCGCCGCGCAACCCGCTGCCGCCAGAATCGCCACAAGCGGAACGACGTGACTGACGTTCCGTTCAAAAAACGATTCCTGCAGGCTGAAGATGACGTAAAAGAGCAGCAGCGGACTCGCCAGAATTACCAGCAACCGGTATTGTCTTCTGCTGACCAAATAGATAATGCCAATCACCGCTAAGATAAGCAGCGCCGCCCCGAAAGTCTGCCAGAAATAATTCGCGATCCAAGCGAAGCAATAACCCTCAGGATCGGGCCCGTGCGGTGGAAACGGGCGCGCATACTGGTCGCGAGTCACCCGCCAGCTAGTCCACCAGATCTTCCAGTGCACCAGAATGTAGGGCACGCCCAGTAGGAAACCGGCTAAGCCACCGAGCAAGAGCGTCCAGCCATGCCGGAGAATCCTTCTTTCGCGCCATGCAACAGGCTCAAGCGAAAGCCACGCACCGTACAAAGGCAGATACAGCAGGCCTGCCAGCGAAATCTTCGACGCCATGACAAAGCCCAGCAAAAAGGTGGCCCCAAAGCACATTCTTAAGGATGGCCGCGCCGTCACACTCAACGTCATCAAAATAATCGCCATTGTCCCTGCCGTTACGAAGGACTCGGCTCGCGCATAGTGACTATCCTGCACCAGCAACGGCAAAATTCCTGTAAACAAAGCCGCCAGCAAAGCAAACCTTCGCGGCAGAAAACACCTGGCGCACAGATAAGCCAGCACACATACCAACAGACCGAACCACGCCGACAACGTGCGATAAACTACTACCGGCTGTCGCAGCACGAGCTTCGGCCTTAACAGGTGCTCGGTCTTTTCGAAGCCTGTTACAGCCGAATACCAGACGTACGCGCAATATTCATAGGACGAAAAATTGTAGGGCGCTAACTGCAGGTACAACGGCATCGAAGTGCGCTGCATATTGGTATCGAAGTGGTTTGCCGCAAGCGTGCTCACCACGCTGATTACAATCTGCTCATCAGGATGTCCGCCGGCCGGTTTCGCTCCACTCCCCCAGTCCAGATTGATGAACCGTAAGTAGCTACAAAACAGAAGAACGGCCCCGCATGCGAGCCCGTGCATTACTTGCCGGCGCGTCAAACCGTGGAAACCCTCTTTGAACATGAATTTCCTGTTGTATCACTCGGGCCGAGCCGCCCGTTACAATATAGGCAGTACCCAATCATGTCTTTGCCGAAACAGGAGGGCAGGCAAGATCGTCGCCACGCTCTTGAAGATGCTCTCGCCACACGTGTCCTGGTGCTCGATGGGGCCATGGGCACCATGCTGCAAGACCGTCAGCTGACCGCTGAGGATTTCGGCAGTCCCGCGCTCGAAGGCTGCAATGAAAATCTAGTCGTGACGCGGCCCGATGTCATTCTCGACGTGCATCGCGCTTACTACGAAGCCGGTTCAGATATTGTCGAGACCAACAGCTTCGGCGGCACGAAAATTGTGCTCGCCGAGTATGGTTTGCAAGATAAGTCGTATGAGCTGAATTTTGAAGCCGCAAAGCTGGCGCGCCAGGCCGCCGATGAATTAAGCACGACCACGCGACCCCGTTTTGTGGCGGGATCGATGGGCCCAACTACCAAGGCCATCACGGTCACGGGAGGCGTTACCTTTCCACAGCTGGTCGACAACTACTACGAACAGTCGAAAGCCTTGCTGGACGGCGGCGCGGACATCCTGCTGCTCGAAACCTGCCAGGACACCCGCAACGTGAAAGCCGGATTGCTCGCTATCGATCGCCTGGGCAAAGAGCAGAACTACGTTATTCCGGTTATGGTCTCCGGCACTATCGAGGCCACTGGCACCATGCTCGGCGGCCAGACGGCGGATGCTTTATACACGTCCATTTCGCATGCGCGCTTGTTGTCGGTTGGCTTAAACTGCGCCACGGGACCTGAGTTCATGACGGACCACATCCGGTCCCTGCACGAGCTTTCGACCACTCGTGTGTCCTGCTACCCCAACGCCGGTTTGCCTGACCCCGAGACAGGCCTTTATCTGGAAACGCCGCAAACGCTGGCTGCTCAACTGGAGCGCTTTGTCGATCACGGCTGGCTGAACATCGTTGGCGGCTGCTGCGGTACGCGGCCGGATCACATCCGCGCCATTGCACAGATGGCGGCCGGGAAACGACCGCGAGCTCTGAAAGAGTTGAGTCACCGTACTTATTTCTCCGGTGTGGAAGTGGTCGAGGCGGAAGACAGTAATCGACCGCTCATCGTGGGCGAACGCACCAACGTCATCGGCTCTCGGCTCTTCAAAAACCTGATCGCGGAAGAGAAGTGGGAAGAGGCCACTGAGATCGCGCGCCGCCAGATTCGTAACGGCGCACACGTGGTCGACGTTTGCCTGCAAACCAGCGATCGCGATGAGTTCGCCGATATTCCGCCCTTCTACGAAAAGCTCATCCGCAAAATCAAAGCGCCCATCATGATCGATACCACCGATGCGCGCTCCGTCGAGCTTTCGCTCACCTATTGCCAGGGCAAGAGCATCATCAATTCGATCAACCTGGAAGACGGCGAAGAAAAATTCGAACGCATTTGTCCAGTGGCCCGCGAGTACGGAGCGGCTTTGGTGGTGGGTTGCATCGACGAGGACCCGGTGCAGGCGCAAGCTTTCACCCGCGAGCGAAAACTCGCCGTGGCCAAGCGCTCTGTCGACTTACTCACTTCGAAGTACGGCATCCCGTCCGAAGACATCATCATCGATCCGCTCGTGTTTCCCTGCGCGACAGGCGACGAGAACTACATTGGCGGCGCAGTCGAAACGATTGAAGCCCTTCGCCTGATCAAAGCGGAAATCCCCCACGTAAAAACCATCCTCGGCATTTCCAATATCTCGTTCGGGCTTCCCGCGGCGGCCCGCGAGGTTGTCAACTCCGTATTCCTTTACTTCTGCACCAAAGCCGGACTCGATCTGGCCATCGTCAACTCGGAAAAACTGGAGCGCTTTGCTTCCATTCCTGAGGAAGAACGTCACCTGGCTGAATGGCTGCTTTTCAACACGCCTCCCGCCCACATCCAAGCGCCAAAGCATTGGAACGAGCAATCGCGCGAGCAGAAGATCGCCATCAATCAATTCCACATCGCCGCCATCTCCGACCATTTTCGTGGCTCAACCGGCCGCCAAAAGAAAAAGACCGCCGATCTCCCGCTGGATGAACGCCTGGCGAACTACATCATCGAGGGCACGAAAGACGGCCTCATCCCTGACCTCGATACCAAACGCGGCGAAGGCGCGGCGCCGCTCGACATCATCAACGGCCCGCTGATGACCGGAATGGCAGAAGTTGGACGCCTCTTCAATAACAATGAACTGATCGTGGCCGAAGTGCTGCAATCGGCCGAAGCCATGAAGGCCGCTGTCACTCACCTCGAACAGTTCATGGAGAAATCGGAATCCTCCGCCCGCGGCAAAATTGTTCTGGCAACCGTCAAGGGTGATGTTCATGATATCGGCAAGAACCTGGTCGAAATCATTCTCAGCAATAACGGCTACACCGTGGTCAACCTGGGAATTAAAGTGCCGCCTGACGATCTGATCAAAGCGTTCCACGAACATCAGCCTGACGCGATCGGTCTCTCTGGGCTTCTGGTGAAGAGTGCGCAGCAGATGGTGACGACGGCCGGAGACTTTAAAGACGCCGGCATTAACGTTCCCCTCCTGGTCGGCGGCGCGGCGCTATCCGAAAGATTCACCAAAACAAAGATTGGGCCCAGCTATGGCGCCCCCACGTTCTACGCTAAAGACGCCATGACGGGGCTTCGCCTGATGAACGAGATCACCGACCCGGACATCAGCGCCGACATATTACTGCGACATATTTTTAATGACGCGCCGGTTGAGGTTGCGCCCCAGGAGCAGCCCGCGATCCCTTCGGGCGAGCGTCGCAGTCCCAAAGTACATACTGACATTGCGATTCCCCCCGCGCCCTACCTCGATGTCCGCGCGCGCAACATTCCCAATCTGACCGAAGTCTGGAGTTATATCAATCCGTTCATGCTCTATGGCCGTCATCTCGGTTTTAAAGGGAACTTTGAGAGGCTGCTGAACGACCGAGATCCGAAGGCGCTCGAACTGTACCACTTCGTCGAAGATGTAAAAGCCAAAGCCTTACAGTTTATGAAAGTTCGCGGCATCTGGCGATTCTTCGAAGCCGAGCGGAAGGAGAACATGTTGCATCTTTTCAAGCCCGGCCAGAAAATGCCGCTCGAGATCTTTCCATTCGGACGTCAGGCGAAATCGGACGGCCTGTGCTTAAGCGACTTTGTGCTCGATCCGCAAAACGGCCAGCGTGATCACATTGCCATGTTCGTGGTGAGCGCTGGCGAAAACGTGCTGGAACAATCGCAAGCCGCCAAGTCGCGCGGCGATTATCTAGAGGCCCATGCATTGCAGGCGCTGGCCATCGAGACCGCCGAAGCGGCCGCCGAATGGCTCCATCGCCGTTTGCGTGAAGAGTGGGGCTTCCCCGATCCGCCCACGATGACCATGCAGGAGCGCTTCACGTCGCGTTATCGCGGGAAACGTTACAGCTTCGGTTATCCTGCCTGTCCCAACCTCGAAGATCAGGCCAAGCTATGGCAGCTGCTTCATCCCGAAGAGATTGGCGTGCAGCTGACTGAAGGTTTCATGATGGAGCCCGAAGCGAGCGTATCGGCACTGGTGTTCCATCACCCCGATTGCGTCTACTTCAGTGCGGCCGAAGAGACCGAACCGGCTTACGCGTGAGATCACTGCATTAATCGTGCTGTATTCTTCGCGATTTGCTCGTCTTCCTGTGACGGCAGTACTTTGATCTGCGGTTTCCCCAGGAACATCAATCCTTCACAAATGGTTGCGCGCACCTCTTCATCGTGCTCCCCAATGCCGCCCGTGAACACGATCGTGTCCACGCCGCCCAGTGCAGCTGCCATCTCGGAAATCGCCTTCCGCACCTGGTAACAGAACATCTGCAAAGCCAGCTCCGCGTTTTTGTCCTGTTTACGGCGGCTCTGTAACTCACGCACATCGCTGCCAACTCCCGAGATACCCTTGAGCCCGGATTCCTGGTCCACAATCTTTTCCAACTGATCGGCGGACTCATATCCATGGCGCATTAGATAGATCATCACACCCGGATCTAAATCGCCGCAGCGCGTCCCCATCATCACGCCGCCCGTAGGCGTCAGGCCCATCGACGTATCCACCGACTTACCCGCGTGAATAGCAGTGATGCTCGAGCCGTTGCCCAGATGCGCCACCACCAAATTCTCCGGAAGAGGGGCGAGTTGGCCCACAATCGATTCGAGAGACAAGCCGTGGAAGCCGTAGCGCTCTACGCCCAGATCGCGAATCGTTTTCGGTAGCGCGTAAGTTCTGCTCACTTCGGACATCGTGCGATGAAAGGCCGTATCGAGACAAATCACCTGCGGAATGCCCGGCATCTTCGCAATGGTTTCGCGCAGCACGGCCAGTGCCGCCGGCATGTGAAGCGGCGCGTATTCAACGGCCGCTTCCAAATCTTTCATCACACTCGCATCGAACAACCTGTGCTCCCTAAGTCGAGCGCCGCCATGAACGAAACGATGCCCCACGGCTTCCGGTTTAGGCGCTCCGCATTCTTCGATAACTTGCAGAACGCGTTCGAGAGCTGCACCATGATCGCCAAACTTGCCGTCTGCAGAATTCTTATTCTCTTCTGCACGCTTGAACCAGAAACTTGGGTGCGCACTGCCGATTTCTTCCGCTTCGCCTTCGCAAAGCAATCGCGCACTCCGCGCATCCGCCGCATACAAGCCAAATTTCAAAGACGAAGATCCACAATTTAGCGCTAGAACCGTGCCCATCAAGACGGCCACTTCCAGTTGGTCGCCTCCGGCCGGTCGATTCCGTTCTCATGCGCATAGTTGACGCTATCGATGATCTGATCTTTCAGCCACTCCTTAATGTGCGCGCCGACTACTTGCAGGCGCGGGACGCGGTCAATCACATCAATCGCCAGATTGAAACGGTCTACCTGGTTTTCGATCGCGAGCTCGAGTGGCGTGTTGATATTGCCTTTCTCTTTGTAACCGCGTACGTGCATGTTGTCATGGTTCTTACGCTTGTAGGCGAGCTTGTGGATCAACCAGGGATACGCGTGAAAGTTGAAAATCACCGGCTTGTCGGTAGTGAACAGTGTGTTGAAATCACGGTCGGACAATCCATGCGGGTGCTGCGACTCAGGCTGCATTTTAAACAGGTCCACCACATTGACGAAACGGATTTTCAGATCGGGAAACTTGTCTCGTAAAATTGCCACTGCCGCCAGCGCTTCCATTGTCGCGATATCGCCGGCACTCGCCATCACCACATCCGGTTCGCAGCCCTGATCCGTACTCGCCCATTCCCAAATCCCAATGCCTTTTGTGCAGTGCCGTATCGCCGCATCCATGTCGAGATACTGCAAGTGAGGCTGCTTGTCCGCCACAATCACGTTCACATAATCGGTACTGCGCAAACAATGGTCGCCCACGCTCAACAGGCAATTCGCGTCGGGCGGCAGATAGATGCGCGTTACTGTGGCATTCTTGTTCGTCACCACGTCCAAAAATCCCGGATCCTGGTGCGTGAAGCCGTTGTGGTCCTGCCGCCAGACGAGTGAAGTAATCAACAGGTTGATCGATGAAATCGGCGCACGCCACGGCAGGTCGAGTTTCGACTTCTCCAACCACTTGGCATGTTGATTAAACATCGAATCGATGATGTGTACGAAGGCTTCGTAAGTGGAGAAGAAGCCGTGCCGCCCGGTCAGTACGTAGCCTTCGAACCATCCTTCGAGCGTGTGTTCGCTGAGCATCTCCATCACGCGTCCATCGAGCGCGAGTTCGCCGCCATCGGCATCTTCCGGTTTATACTCCGCCAGCCACGTCTTTTTCGACGCTTCGTAGATAGCCTGCAGCTGATTGGAAGCGGTCTCATCCGGCCCGAATACCCGGAAGTTATGCATGTTAAGCCTCATGACTTCCGCGAGAAAATGAGCGAGCACATTCGTCGGCTTGGCATCCGTATTCCCTGGCTTCTCGACTGAAACAGCGTAATTGCGAAAGTCCGGCAGGTGAAGCGGCTGGCGAAGAATCCCGCCGTTGGCGTGCGGATTCGCGCTCATGCGGCGCGCTCCCTTTGGCGGCAGGTCGCGCAACTCCGCTGTCAAGCGGCCGCTCTCATCGAACAACTCTTCTGGCTTATAACTCCGAAGCCAGTCCTCTAGTTGCCGCAAATGCTCCGGCTTCTTTACCTCCAGTATCGGCACCTGGTGAGCACGCCAGAAGTCCTCCACCTTGTGGCCGTCTACTTCTTTAGGCCCGGTCCAGCCTTTCGGGGAACGCAGGATAATCATGGGCCAGCGCGGCCGGTCCGCCTTGCCGCTCTTACGCGCGTTCTCTTGTATCGACTTTATTTCGAGCACGCATCGTTCGAGTGTGGCTGCCATTTCCTGATGCATGGCTGCCGGATCATTGCCCGCCACGACGTAAGGCGTCCACCCATAGCCGCGAAAGAGATGCTCCAGTTCTTCCGAAGAAATACGCGCCAGCACGGTCGGATTCGCGATTTTATACCCGTTTAAATGCAGAATCGGCAGCACAGCGCCGTCGCGAATCGGATTCAAGAATTTGTTCGAATGCCACGACGTCGCCAGCGGACCCGTTTCCGCTTCGCCGTCCCCCACCATCACGCTCACAATCAGATCCGGATTATCGAACGCCGCTCCAAACGCGTGCGAAATGCTGTACCCTAACTCCCCGCCTTCATGAATCGACCCGGGCACCTCCGGCGTGCAATGGCTGCCAATCCCTCCGGGAAAAGAAAACTCTCTCAAGAATTTCTGAAGGCCTTCCAGGTCCTCGCTTTTTTCCGGATAGATCTCTGAATACCGACCTTCCAAATAACAGTTGGCCAGCACCGCCGGCGCCCCGTGCCCTGGACCCGAGATATAAATCATGTCCAGATCGTACTTCTTGATCAGCCGGTTTAAATGAATCCAGGTAAACGTCTGGCCGGGATCCGAACCCCAGTGCCCGAGCAGGCGGTTCTTGACGTCTTCCACCCTCAGCGGCTCGCGCAGCAAAGGGTTGCGCCGCAGATAGATCATGGCTGCGCATAGATAATTACACGCCTGCCAATACTTTTGTATTAGCCCGAGTTGTTCTAGAGAAAGAGCTTGCTCGTGGGAAGGAGCGGAGAGAACGGCAGCCTGATCTTGCATGTCTCCACCAGTATCACGAAAATAGGCCGCGCAAGATAGCAAGTTACTTAGTTCATCCGGTTGTCATCATTCCGAAAGTGTGAAGTTGACGGTAATCGTTGTTAACACCTCCACGGGATGGCCATTCAGCAGGGTCGGCCGGTATTGCCACTGAAGAATTGCGTCGCGCGCGGCGTTGACCAGCAGCGGATGACCATGCACTAGCGCCAGCTTCTCCACTCTGCCTTCTTTGCTGATGACTGCAGTGAACTCGACGGTGCCCTGCACACGGGCTGACCGGGCCAGTTGCGGATAAAGCGGCTGGGTTCGATGAATCACGTTCGCTTCCGCTACGACTCCACCCACACGAACAGGAGCAGCGGCCTTCGGTTTTGCTGGCACAATCGGAGGCGGCGGTTGCGGCGTCGCATTCGTAGAGCCGTAGAGCAATGGGTTCCCGGCGTTACCCGAACCGGTTGCCGCACTATCCAGTCCGCCGAGGTCAGGAGCCGTCGGTGTGTCGCTCGGCGGTGCAATCTGCTTCGGGATCACCGTTGGGGCGACGAGCAGGGAAGACGGCAACGACCGCGTGATCACGTTTGTCCGCGGCGTTAACCGAACAGGAGGTTTCGGCAATTGAGTTGGCGGCGGCGGAGCGGTCAACATGCTTTTCAACGCCGCATTCGGCAAGCGCTGTGTGTAGAGCAGAGATACCAGCACACCGATACCGATTACTCCGATTTGCAGCAACGTCGAAGCGAGCACGGTAAATGGCTTCCTGGTCTGCTGCGTTCCATCGACAAAAGTCTGGCTGAACATAGTGACTCTCTTTCTTTCGGCCTGCTAAGTAGCATTCAACAGAGTCACGATCGTGATTGTTATCTGTTCAGACACCAGGCATCAGCGACAAGTTCCCAGACCTTAAAACTCTAGTTTGTTCATCAAACTCCGTAAACTCTCCTCCACCGTGGCTTTGCGCTGCGTGCTGGCTTCAAGGTCGGTACGCAGCTTGCTCAACGCCGTTTCATTAACGGCAAGCTGATTGGAGTACGTGCGAACCTGATCCTCCTGACTCTTCACCCGGTTCAGGCTATCGATGTTTTCCCGCAGCCGGGTTTGTTCCGCATTCAAGTCATCCAGCCGTCCCTTGGCTGCGGCAATTTCCGCATCGGCATTGATCAGGTTTTGCTTCAGCGCGCTCAGTTGCTCCAGTTGCTTCCGCGCCCGGTCGCCGATCTCTTTATTGCTGACTACCGCAGACAACGAGTCCGGCGTCGCGCTGGAGAGCCCTGTCATCGTCAGATAGCTATGCTCCTGCTCCACCTTGAGTTCTTGCGAGCCGTTCGCCGGCAGCTTCACCTCGAAGCGGTACGCTTTGGCAGTCCGCTCACTCGGTTTCGGTGAAAGCAGGGTAGAGGAGTCGGCCGCCGGTTGCTCCACAATCAACGTCTTCGGTTTGGCATCGACGTTCTTGATCGTATAAGTGCGCGTTTCGCGAGTCGAATACTGCAGTTGCAAATCGCATATGCAAAGTGCGCTTCACGCAGATCGCTCGTCCCGCTCCCGAACCTGGTCGTGATGCGGGTTCCGTAATCCACCGCGTAGCCGATCAGCCGCTTATCACCCGCTTTAAGAGTTTCAAACAGCGCCTCACCCGCATATGCGCCGCCATCGAAGACCGTCACAGGCCCGCCATCCAGTGTCTTTTGCGTGCAATTCAAGATTTCCGCCGCATTTACAGGATGTTCGCCAGCCGTGTTGTTGTAGATCAGGAGCTTGCGAGCCTCGATCTTGTCTTGTAAAAAGGGCAGCAGCGCCGATTCGTTCTTCTTCACCGTAACCGGCGCTGCGAAATTGTATTCGAAGAGTTCGCCCAATGTTTCGCCTGTCGCCCCTTCCACCGAGCTGGTGACCTGGGCATTCGCCTGTCCCATCTGCTCGTTCAGATTGAGACCGGCACCCGGCACAAATGCATTCGCTTGTCGTGATTCCGCTCCGATGCGGTATACACCGCCGCCGGTTCCCCCACCTGAACCCGATCCCATCTGCGCACTACCCAAAGCACCAGCCAATGCACCGCCATAAACCACTGGTCCCGCCGCCCGGTCTTCCGGCAACTCTGCTACCTGCCGGTTTCCGAAACGAGGCACATCCAGCAAACTCACAAATGAAATCGGCCGCCCCGAAACCACCGTCAACTTCACATCGTTCCAATCCTGATCGGTCGTGTTATCGACTACGGCCCAGCCTTCGAGCGTCGACGCGCCTCCATCCAGCGCCATCCGGTAAGAAGACTTCCAGATCGCGGCCGGTGTCACGTACGAGAGGCGTAAGTCGCGCCGCCCGCCGCCGCTGAAATTGAGGTGCAGGATGCGCGTGTCATCGCTCTTGCCGCGCGACAGAGTTGTCAGATACTGTTTCAGCTCCTGCTGCAAACGCCTATCAGTCAGCCGGAACAACGACGCTTTCTCTAGATCGAAATTCCCCATTTCGCCTGCATCGAGCAGCAGTGTTACCTGTTCACGAACCAGCGTCTTGTTCTCCCCCGAACCGCTCTCTATTGCCCGCGCACTCACGATGGTCCCCTTTACTGGCCGCCCGTCGATCGTCAATTCCAGTTCCGACCCTTTCATGCGATCGAGAAAGGTCGTAACCAACTCACCGTCACCTAAGTGAAACGGAAACTTCGCCAGGCGTTGATCCATCGACTCATTGGCGTCATAGCGGACGCCCGTCACCTGACCTCCGTCCGCATCGCGCACCGTGAACGATTTCAGGACATCATTCATTTCAGAGCTTTTGAACTCGAGCCGCGATTCTTCACCCTCGGCGACTTGACCACTTCGCTCGAAATAAGCTACTCCGTGCTTGTACAGAACAATGCGCTTAATAGGAATATTTGCCGCGGCGGCTACAGGCAGCGCGACACTCAACAGGATTGCGGCAAAACGCTTCATGCAAGTGTCCTTTCCAACTACTGGACATTTAGAAGCTCGAGTACCGGAGAAAGTTCCCGGAAAGTCAAGCGCAACCGAACGCCGATTGCTTACGTACTTGTAGTAAGTTTGGCGATTGCACTTAGTAACTCATCCGGTGCATCGATTGCGAAATCCGGCGGAACGGCGTCGAATGTATCAGGTTGAAAGCCCCAGCGCACCCCGCAGCTGCGCACTCCCGCATTGCGCGCCGTCAGCACATCCACGCTGCTGTCGCCCACCATCAGAGTGCTGTGAGTGTCAGCCCCTGCGTCCGCCATGAGCTCTAAGATGCCTGCCGGGTTGGGCTTTTTCTCTGATAAAGTATCGCCGCCAATAACGCGCTGGAAAAACCTTTGTACGTGGAGCGCGCCAAGAATGTCGAAGCTGATCTTTTGTGGCTTGTTAGTCAATACGCTCAAGTTATGATTAGCCGCCAGCGATTCCAGGACTACGCCCACACCGTCGTAAAGCCGCGTATGCTGCAGCGAATGTGCCCGGTAATATTTCAAAAAAAAGGCCAGCGCCTCTGCAACAGTCTCCCTGGAGGCCTGCGAACCAATAGCTTTCTCAACCAGCACGGCAGCCCCATTGCCAACATAAGAATTGATCACGGACTGATCCAGCGGCGGCAATCCATAATGCGCGCGTGTCGCATTCGTCGAAATGGCAAGATCCTGGCTCGAATCGATCAGGGTTCCATCGAGGTCAAATATAATGAGCAACTCTAATTGTGGACCAGGTGCTCATCATTCACGATACCGGGAACTTCTCGCAAACTGACCACGCGAAGACGAAGTGGTCATGTCCACGGCAATCAGCCTCCCCGATCGGGACTTGAGAAGATCCGAACAAGTGCGCGAAATTCTCATCAGGGACGGCTTGCACCAACGCGTGCACTGTGTCGTTCTCTCCCGGCTTGGCGCGGCGCACGACTGTCTCTGGCGACATGGCGATCAGCAGAGGGAGCCTATACCACTTGTCCTTGCCCGGATTTTGGCTTCTCCCACAGGTGTTTCAGGTTGTACCACTGCTGTAGAAAGGAGTCTTTCAAGTCTTTGGGCGCCGCTTCCGCTAAAGCCGCGGCCACCTGACTTGCGTAAGGCAACATGGCCGAGTGCGTAAGAAACCCAGGAACGGGTGACGGGACAAAAGCCACCAGGATGGCTGCGGTTCCTGCTACCACTAGAATGCCGCGAACGAAACCCGCTACGCCGCCCAATAGATGATCGAACCAGGACAGCCCAATCCAACGAAATAAATTGGCCAGCAATGCCGCCAGCAGCGATCCCAGGATCAAAACTCCACATAGAATCAGAAGGAATCCCAGTATGTCGGCCAGCGCCTCGCTCCCCACATACGCGGCCAGCTTCACTGCCACCAGACGATAGCACCAGAACCCCAGCAGCAAGCCGGCGATCGTTGCGACTAATCCGACTACCACTCTCGCGAACCCGGAGCGCAAGCCCGCCACCACCGACATCAGAATCACGACGAATATCAATAGGTCAAACCAGTTGAACGGCATTCTCGTAAACAGCTGCTGAGTGAATCTTATCGCTTCCCCGATGCCAGGGCGCTTGCTGTGATGCGAGTGTAAGCCTCCTGGTATTTCTCGCTCGTTTTAGCCACCACCTCACTGGGAAGCTCTGGCGCAGGCGGCCGTTTGTCCCAATCGAGTGTCTCCAGAAAATCCCGCACATACTGCTTGTCAAACGACTTCTGCGGACCTCCCGGCCTGTAGCTGTCGGCTGGCCAGTAACGCGACGAATCAGGGGTCAATACCTCGTCCGCTAAAACCAGTCTCTCGTCCACGTACCCGAACTCAAATTTTGTATCGGCCAGAATGATGCCGCGCTGCAATGAGTACTGCGCCGCTTTCGTGTAGATCTCCAGTGTCAGTCTTCGCAGCCGCTCGGCCAGCTGCGCGCCCGACTGATTCACCACGCTGTGAAACGAAATGTTCTCGTCGTGTCCACTTTGCATCTTGGCGGCCGGCGTAAAGATCGGCTCGCGCAGCTGATCACCCTCCCGCAATCCAGCCGGCAGCGGTATGCCGCAAACCGTTCCCGACGCCTGATATTCCTTCCATCCTGAGCCCGCCAGATAACCGCGCGCCACGCATTCCACCGGGATCATACGAGCTTTCTTGACAAGCATGGATCTTCCCTCCAGCAGGTCCTCGAATTCGCGGAGTGCCGACGGATACGCCGCCACATCCGCGGTTGCCACATGTGAAGGAGCCAGGTCGCGCAGAAAATTAAACCAGAACAGCGACATCTGTGTCAGCACCCGCCCTTTGCATGGAATGCCGCTGCCTAAAACGCAGTCAAAAGCCGAAATGCGATCGGTTGCCAGGAAAAGCAAGTAGTCGCCGGCTTCATAAATGTCCCGAACTTTGCCACGAGTAACCAGCGGCAAGGGCAAATTCGTTTCCAGAACGACCTCGTCATCACACATATTTTCATTTGAGTATGCCAAGCGCCCAACGATAAACTGGTGGCGATGAGCCTGCCGTACCGCTTTGCGGTATGCAACGAACTGTTTCAGCGGTTTCCCTTGGCGGAGGCCTGTTCGCAAATTCGCCGGCTTGGCTATTCCGGGATCGAAGTAGCTCCCTTTACGTTGGCCGAAAATCCTGTCGCGCTCACCGCTGAAGAGCGCAGCCAGGTTCGGCAATCGATGGTTGAGAACAATCTCGCGTTTGTCGGTTTGCACTGGCTCCTGGTCTCGCCCGCCGGACTCCACGCGACTACGCCTGATAACCATCTGCGACGTGAGACGTGGGCATTCATAGGTGGTTTGATCGATCTCTGCGCGGACCTGCAGGGACCTTCTCCAGATCGCCCCGGTGTATTAATCTTCGGCTCTCCCAAACAACGTTCCGCGACAGGCGGATGCAGCGCGAAAGATGCGACAGCCCTCTTCACGGAAGAACTCGCCCACATTGCTCCTCATGCCGAGAGCAGGGGCGTGCGTCTGCTGATCGAGCCGCTGTCGCCGGATCAGACCGATGTCGTCACCACGCTGGACGAAGCCGTCGCCATCGTGCAACAAATTGCCAGCCCGGCTATTCAGACGATGTTTGACACTCACAATGCGGTCAAAGAAATCCTTCCACACCCTGAGTTATTGCGCAAATACCTGCCCTTTATTCAGCATGTTCATGTCAACGAAATGGACGGCCGCGAGCCTGGAACCGGGAGTTATGATTTCGCGGCGCTGTTGAGCACCCTCGCCGCCTCAAACTACCGCGGCTGGGTGTCTCTGGAGGTCTTCGATTTCAGCCGCGACCCGTCGCTGGTGGCCGGTAACGCACTCCAGCACCTCACCGCAGCGGCAAATTCTCAAGTTCTCACCCAAACATGATGAACCGATATGTAGTTACTGGAGGCGCCGGGTTTATTGGCTCCTCGCTTGTCAGAGGTCTGCTCAACGAAGGGCGTCACGTGCACGTCATCGATAACCTCGAGTCGGGCAGCCTCGACAATCTCGAAGAGATCGCGGATTCGATCACCGTCCATGAGATCGACATCCGCGATTACGATCGAATTGCACCCGTGATCGCCGGCGCGCGACGCGTGTTTCACCTGGCCGCTCTGCCATCGGTGCCCAAATCCATTCTCGATCCGGTTTCAAGCCACCAGACGAATATCGATGGAACATTCAATGTCTTCCGGGCAGCCGCTGAAGGCAAAGCCGGGCGCGTTGTTTACGCCGCCTCTTCGTCTGCTTACGGCGATACAGAGGTTCTCCCGAAAGTCGAGACCATGCTGCCGCAACCCAAGTCTCCTTATGCGCTCCAGAAATTGGTCGGCGAATACTATGCCAGCGTGTTCGCGAATTGCTTCAACCTCGAAACCGTAGCGCTGCGTTTCTTCAACGTGTTTGGGCCGCGTCAGGACCCGTCCAGTGTCTACTCGGGCGTGCTTTCTCTTTTCTTAACGGCTCTGATCGAACGCCGCAGTCCGACGATTTTTGGCGATGGCAACCAGTCGCGCGACTTTACCTATGTCGAAGACGTAGTCGGGCTGCTGCTCAAGGCCTCTGAAGTCCACGGCGTGTCCGGTCGGGTGTTCAACGCGGGCAATGGCAATCGATTTACTCTGAACGAAACCTGGCAGATTCTGCAACAACTCGAGGGTGTTACTCTGCCGCCCAACTATGGGCCGCTGCGCGCCGGAGATGTTCGCGATTCGCAGGCCGATGTCACCGCTGCCGTCCGTGAACTGGGCCACAAGCCGCGCTTCTCCTTCGAGCAGGGCCTGCAACTCACCCTCGACTGGTACCGCCGGCACACACTTGAAAATTCGAACCCAATCACGGCCGGCGCCGGCTTTGTCTCTTAAGCTGCTGTGCACAAAGACTTTGTCTTCAACGACCAAGGCATCCTTCGCTGCCGGGTCTTAGATGGCTTCGTTTGGCAAAATCACGGCTTCGGTTCGCGCCACGCCAATCCTGTTGCCTCCGTAACTCTCCGTCAGGTACATTCCGCTGTCGTCCGGCAGGCCGACGGCCTCGCGGACCGCCAAGCGGAAGGAGACGCGATCGTCACAGATCAATCCGGGCTGGCGATCGGCATTCGCACGGCGGATTGTGTTCCCATTCTTCTGCTGGATGCCCACTCCTGCGCTGTGGCCGCCATCCATGCTGGCTGGCGAGGCTCCGCGAGCCAGATTGTCGGCGCAACGATTCGGGAGCTTTCCAGCCTTTACGGCAGCGATCCGGCCGACATCTACGCCGCCATCGGTCCTTGCATTCAAGCCTGCTGCTACCAAGTGAGTGCCGATGTCGCCGGACAGTTTGGGCTGACGGCGAATCAAAACGGCAAGGCGCACCTCGATCTTGCAGCGGCGAACAAGAAGCAAATGTTGGCGGCCGGCCTTTTGCCCGATCATATTTTCGATTCGGGCCTCTGCACGCATTGCCATCCCGAACGGTTCTTCTCGTTCCGCCGGGAGCCTGAAAATCCCGGGCGCATGCTGTCGGTCATCTCGCGAAGCCTAAGCGACGCCGCCGAGTCTAAGGAACATGCAAAGAAAAGCTAACGCGCAGTGGAAGGGTGATTTGCAGTCGGGATCGGGATCGATTTCGTCTGCCAGCGGAGTGCTTGCGAATACACCTTATTCGTTCAAGACCCGCTTTGAAGACGCCAAGGGCACCAATCCGGAGGAACTGCTCGCCGCCGCTCACGCTGCCTGTTTTTCGATGGCTTTGTCCCTCATGCTGCAGAACGAAGGCCTGAAGGCTGACAGCATCGAGACTACCTGTACCATCTCGCTCGAAAAAGAAGGTGAAGGGTTCTCCATCCAGCGCAGCGCTCTTGATTTGAAAGCCAAGATTCCGGGCGCATCACAGGATGCATTCAATCGCGCTGCAACAAATGCCAAAGAAGGATGCCCGGTATCGAAACTGTTCGACACCGAGATCACCCTGAACGCGCAACTCGAAAGCTAACCAAGGTCTTCGCCCCTGAAATCCCGTAGTTTCGCGATGAAGCCGTTAGACTTCTGTGAGGTAGGCTTTAGCCCAATGTCACTTAGATCAGGGCGAGGGGGCGAAGTCTGACGGCAATCGTGAGATCGACGGTGCGCTTCAAACTGAACAGATCGGTTTCGATAGTCCAGCGCAGTTTATAAGTGTCGAGCAGTTCCCGTGGGCTTACCGGCAAGGTGGTGAAGGCAAAGTTTCTCCTGGGGTGGGTGGGATTTTGGCAGACCAGCACCCAACCCGCGAGACTGACTTGCCCGGTCAGGTCCGGGTGGGATCGACGATCCCAGCGGCTGGCCTGCCACATCACGGGGTGGTGCGTTCTTTTCCGCAAGACGACACTGCCTAGGATCTTGCTCGCCGCGCGGCGGTCAATTGGAACAGGGAGGGCCTCCGGCTGCGCTGGATCGCATCATTGCCTGGGCCTTGCACGTGCACCCGCAACTGCTCGTACGAATCGGTAGTATCTTCTGAAACAATGACACCAGCGTTGTCACTTCGGGGGAGATAATACATAAAACATAACCGGTTTGTTTTGTTCTATTTCCGATTTCTAAACCCTTATCTGACCGACTTGCAAAAAGGGAGAGGTTTGCTGCGAAAGGGGCTTGACAAGGGTCTTTAAAGTCCTTGGCGCGCCGTCCTCGCGAGCCACGGCTGGGCGACCCCCAAAATCTTGGCTAAACGGTAAATGCTACTGCTAAATCGCCACTCCGGCGATAATGAAGGAACCCCTTTCTTGCCCAAACCACCCACCACCGACCTCGTCCAGATCAAACGCTTCGGCGAGAAACAACGCGAGGAAAACCGCCGATTCCGTTCCTGGATGAAGAGCCACAACTTCGTCGAACGCCGCCTCAAAGCCATCGCCCAGAGCGTCGAAGATTCGATCGATTGCACCCAGTGCGCCAACTGCTGCCGCGTCGCCACTACGGAAATCACCGATCGCGACGCCGAACGGCTGTCCCGCTTCCTCGGCATGAAAGTCAGCGAATTCTTCCGCGACTACACCGTCGAAGTCGCTGATGAAGGTCGTATCCTCAAGCGCGACGAAAACGGCTGCGTCTTTCTCGAAGGCAATCTCTGCTCGGTCTACGAAGCCCGTCCCCAAACCTGCGAACTCTTCCCGCATCTGGTGAAAGGCAACGGCTCGCTCGTCAGCCGCATGTGGCACATGCCCGATCGCGCGGTCTATTGCCCGATCGTCTTCAACACACTCGACGAGTGGAAGCACGAGACAGGTTTTAAGAAGTGATCCCGTTCCTGCTCTTTTGCCTGCTGCTCGCCGTCGCTGTCGCCGCCTACTACTTCGCGTCTTCCGTGCGCCTCAAGTCAGAAATCGACACCAGCCGCGCCGCCGCCGAATCGCAGCTCCAGCTCCTCACGCAGACCCACGCCCAGCTTGAAGAACGCTTCCGCTCCCTCGCCGCCGACGCCCTGCAGAACAACAGCCAGCTCCTTCTCGACCGCAGCCGCGAGCAGTTCCAGCACATCGTCGATCCCGTCTCTCAATCGCTGCGTCGCTTCGAAGAGCAGGTCCAAAGCCTCGAAAAATCGCGCGTTGGCGCATACCAGGGCATCACCGCCCAACTGCAATCCCTCACCGATCTGCAGGAACGCGTCCGTCAATCCACCGAAGGCCTCAAGACCGCCCTGCGCTCTCCCATCCAGCGCGGACGTTGGGGCGAAATGCAGCTGCGCCGCGTGGTCGAACTCTCCGGCATGCTCGAGCACTGCGATTTCGCCGAACAGGAAACCCTCTTCGGCGAACGCCGCCAGCGCCCTGACCTCATCGTCCGGCTGCCCAACGGCTGCCAGGTCGTCGTCGATTCGAAAGTATCCCTGGAAGCCTATCTGCGCGCCGTAGAATCCGAAAACGAGACCGCCCGCTTATCCCATTTGGCCGACCACGCCCGCCAGGTCCGCACCCACATTCGCGCGCTCTCCGACAAGGCCTACTGGCAGCAGCTGCCTTGCTCACCCGAGTTCGTGGTCGCCTTTCTGCCGCTCGAATCGCTCTTCAGCGCCGCCCTCGAACACGATCCCGAACTCTTGTCTTTTGCCGCCACCCATCGCGTAGTCATCGCGAGTCCCATCACGCTGATCACTCTCTTACTAACGGTCGCGCATGGCTGGCACCAGCAACAAATAGCCGAAGAATTGAAGAGCGTCGCTGCAACGGGCGCGCAACTCTACGACCGCCTACTCAGCCTGAGTGAAAACTTCGCCAAACTAGGCGACGTTCTCGAGAAAACTGTGTCGACCTACAACACCACCGCCAACGCCCTCGAACACCGCGTACTCGTGTCCGCACGCCGCCTGAAATTGATCCATTCGGCCACCGCCGCCAGCATCGAACCGGTGCGCGAACTAGACGTTGCGCCCCGCCGTTCTCTGCAAATTCATCCCCGCAACGCTGAACCCGATCCCAAGGCGTAAGCGCCCAAAAAAATAATGTCTTATCCGCGTTGATCGGCGTTTATCAGCGGCCAACACTTTCTTGCCTCTTCAACCCGCGTCTAATGCTTCATCTGCTCGGTAATGGTCACCGGAGCAGTCAGCTGAAACGTCAACCTCGACTCGCTCGGTAGCACCGCCGCTTTCCCCCGCGTCGCCAGCACCACGCCCGTACCTGCTGCGCCACCTGCTCCCGCTCCAATCGCCGCGCCTTTACCCCCGCCGCCTAACGCTCCGATAATCGCGCCCAACGCCGCCCCTCCCGCAATCTTCGCCGTATCCGTGCCCTTGCTGGTCTGTCCCAGCTTTTCCACCGAGTTCGTCTCGACCTCGATCCGCTGCCCATCCGTTGTGTTGATCTCCATCAGCTTGAGATTGAGATTCGCCACTCCGCGCACGCGCCCGGCTTTGTCCGATTCGACCACCTTGCCCAACACCTTCGATCCCTTTTCCGCAATGATGAATCCGTCCCGAATCACCGGTTCATCCAGCGTGCCGCGAAACGCATCGCCCGAATAGTTGTGCTCCGACGAGATCGTTTCCCCCAGCCGGATCGCCAGATTCGTCCCCGCCGCCAGTTCGACTACATGCGGTGCGGGCGCGGCAACGGGTGGAGAAGCAGCAGCAGTCACCACAGGCGCAGGCGTTTCCACTGACGGCGCAGGAGCTGGGCTCGCCGCCGGATAAGCCGGCTGCGTGTTCTGCACCACCTGCACCGGCCCTTCAGATTTGGGAACAACGTGCTTTACCACTTTCCGCGGCGTTGCTTTCGCTCGTAGCGGCGGCTCTTCTTTTTCAGGAGGAGGTGTTGGCTCTTCTTCTTTCACCGCGGGCGTAGGAGACGGTGCAGCCGGTGTGACTTCCGGCTGCTGCACCACTGCGGGCGTCGCTACGTCCTGGGCCACTACCGGCCGTTCATGCGCCCTGACATACAGCAGCGCGCTCGCCAGCGCCACCACCAGGCCTGCTACGAAAGCCCCGATTACCTTGATTACGCTCGTACGCATCATACTGAGTCCCTAGTATTCAAAACGTAAAGCGCAACTCAAACGTTGCGCTCCCGGAAAGTTAAAATGAAATCATTAGAGCCGTGACTGACCGATTTATCTCCGATTTTCCGTCTTCCTACCCGGTCGGCCCTATCGCCATCCACCCGGCTACCGTGCTCGCACCGATGGCTGGCGTTACCGACACCGTATTCCGCCGATTGATCCGCAACCAGGGCGGCTGCGGCCTGTTGATGACGGAATTCACCAGCTCCCACGGCGTAGTCAGCACCCGCAAAGCTCGCAAGCCAACCAAAACCTTTCGCTACCTCTACTTCGAGGCCGCAGAACATCCCATCACCTGCCAGCTTTTCGGCTCCGATCCGGCCGTCATGGCCGAAGCCGCGCGAGTTTGCGAGGAGCGCGGGTTCGATATCGTCGACATCAATTTCGGCTGCCCGGTCAACAAAGTCGTGAAATGTAACGGCGGCTCCGGCCTGCTGCGCGATCTGCCGCTTGTCGAAGAGATCCTCCGCAGCGTGCGCGCCGCCATTTCGATCCCCTTGACCTGCAAATTCCGCGCGGGCTGGAACGACCAGGAACTGGTAGCGGTCCACATGGCCAAAATCGCCGAAGACTGCGGCCTTGCTGCCGTCGCGCTGCACCCGCGCACCCGCGAACAAGGCTACAGCGGCCACGCCGACTGGTCTCGTATCGCCGAGGTAAAGGCCGCCGTGAACATCCCAGTCATCGGCAACGGTGATATCAACACGCCCGAAGAAGCCGTCCAGATGCATCGCGAGACCGGCTGCGACGCCGTCATGATCGGTCGGGCCGCCTCCCACAATCCCTGGATTTTCCGCCAGATTGCGGAATACCTCGCGACCGGGTCTTACCATGTCCCGTCGGACCAGGAACGCTACGAGATGATGAAGACCTACTACCTCATGCTCCAGGACCATGCTGCCTCCGATGCGGTCGGCAAGATGAAGCAGTTTGCCACCTACTTCACGCACGGCATCCGCAACGGGTCGAAACTCCGCACCGAAGTTTATCGCACCGGCAGCGTTCCGCAAATCCTCAGCGTGGTCGACGCCTTTTTTGCCTCCCAACTGCCCGAATTGGAAGTCGCTTGAAACAGGTTCGCCTGATTACGGATGGCGCCTGCAAAGGCAATCCGGGCCGCGGAGGCTGGGCCTGCATTCTCCGTTTCGGAGACCTGAAACGCGAGATTTTCGGCTGCAGTCGTCACACTACCAATAACCGCATGGAACTGGCCGGCGCTATCGAGGGACTAAAAAGATTAAAGGAATCCTGTGACGTCGAAATCATCACAGATTCTGAATACGTGAAAAACGGCATTACCAAGTGGATCCACGGCTGGAAGCGCAACAACTGGCGTAAAGCCGACAAGCAGCCGGTCAACAACCAGGATTTATGGATCGCGCTCGACGAGCTTGTGAGCGCCCACAAAACGCACTGGATTTGGACCAAGGGCCATGCCATCCACGAAGACAACAATCGCTGCGATGAACTAGCCAGCCAGGCCGCCCAGGACCAGATTTCAAGCGACACAACGCCCGGTCTCGATCGCTACGCTCTTCATGCAGGAATTGAAGCATAAGGGCCGCAGGATCTGCCTGTTTGGCGGAACCTTCGATCCTATCCACTCGGCGCATCTGCGCATTGCCGCCGAAGCCGTCCAGCATTTTCAACTCGACCGCATGCTTTTCGTTCCCGCTGGCACCCCGCCGCACAAAGCTGCGGCTGGAATAACGCCCTACGAAGATCGATTCGAGATGGTGGAAATTGCCTGCCTTCCCCATCCCATCTTCGAAGCGTCACGCCTGGAGGAAGGCGCGGGGCGCAGTTACACCCTCGATACGGTCCGACGATTCCGTGCCGGCCTCAATCAGGACGATGAACTTTTCTTTCTCATTGGCGCCGACGCTTTCAACGACATCGAAAGCTGGCATGACTGGCAAGAGTTGATTCGCCTTATCGAATTCATCGTTGTGACCAGGCCTGGCGGGGAGTATAAAGTGCCGGCAGACGCAACTGTGCACCGCTTGGAAGGACTGGAACTCCCCGTTTCGAGCTCCGAGATTCGTAAGCGTATAGCGGCCGGAAAGCCGACCCCGGAACTACCGGCAGAGGTGCGCGCCTTTATCGATGCGCGCGACCTCTACCGGTCAAAAAAGAAAACTACTGTTTCGCTGTAACGCAGTACTGATCGAACGCTTCGGTCAGCATCTTGGCGATTTGTGGCGCTTCGTTGCTTTCAATCTGAAAACGATGCAGCGTAAAGATCGGTTTGCCATCGCGGAATAGCGCCATCGAAGGCGAGGAAGGCGGAGTGCCGGGCAACAATTCGCGGACACGGGCCACGCCATCCAAATCAGCGCCTGCAAATACGGTTGCTACCGTATCCGGGCGATTGCCATGCTGCAAAGCCATGCCAACAGCCGGCCGGGCCTTTCCGGCGGCGCAGCCGCACACCGAATTGGTAATCATCAGCACGGTGCCGCTATTCGGGCCAAGCGCTTCGTTCACCTCATCGGCCGTTCTCGTCTCCCTGACTCCATACTGGGTCAAGTCCTGGCGCATAATCGCTATAAGTTGTTCTGGGTATCGCATAATTTCTTGGTTGCCGGCCGTCTATGTGCCCGCTCTACCATTCTGAACCTTCGGCGTTGCTAAATAACCGACAATCACATCTTTTCTGACCTGGTTGACCACAATTTCATCGGGTTGGTGCGCTTTTGCCGTGTAGAACTGAATCGGCTCGTTCAGATTCTTATCCCTTTTCTCCACGATCTTGTCGTCCGCCGTGATAACGATCGTGAACTTGTTTCGCTTGGGATCGGTCCTTTTTAGCTCGACCATGATATCGCCCACCCGGCTCGGCTTTTTCGACTTGGAAATCGTAAATTCCGTATAGTTGCGCTCGCCCAGTTCCCGCAGAGCTGCCAGCTCTTTGCCGTTGGTCGCAATCAGGCTGGAATGATTATCGATGTCGCCGGTTGCATGTTTCAGCGTGGCCACCGTCTGTTCGAGCTGCGTCTTGGTGTTCCCTAAATCCGTCGAAACGTTGCCCAGTTGCGTGGTCGCCGTATCGGCGGTGAGTTTGACCTGCGAAATCGCCTGCTGCTGCGCCGCCTGCTCCTGCGCTACCTTTTCCTGCAGACTAGCCACTTTTTGCTCGGCGTCGACCTTAGCTTGGCCTACCGCCTGTTCGGCCGCCCGCCGCTGCGCTGCCAAGCGCGATTGCAGCACCCCCATGCTGCGCCGCGACTGCTGCACCTGTTCGTTCGAATCGACTTTCATCTTTTCGATGGCCGCGTTAAAGTCGCCGTTCAGTTTCGTCACCTGCGCCCGGCTGTCCATCTTGACCTGGTTCAGTTGCGTAAACAGATAAATGTTAGCCGCAGCCAGCAGAGCAAACGCTCCGATGACCACCGGCGTCTTCCAATTGGGGCTGGAGGGAGGGGGAATGATGTATGTGGGCTGCTGCGGTGCGCTACTCATCTTTATCTATTATGTTTCAAGTTTTATTCTGATGCAGGAATCTTGCCGGCTGCGGCGGCGAAATCCAGTACCTCCTGAAGCGGCAAGCCGGGCTCGAAGCACCGTCTGCAGCGGGCTTCGTACGAATCGACGGCGCCGACCAGAATAAGTTCCTTCGAATCGACCAGACGCTGCGAGTGGTTGGCCGGCGCGCCGCAACGGCTGCAAATCGCCAGCAACTTTGTGATCGAATCCGCCAGCGCCAGCAATTCCGGCACCGGAGGAAACGGCGTGCCCAGGTAATCCGTATCCAGCCCCGCTATCGTCACCTGCTTGTCGGCATCCCTCAATGCAGTCGCTACTCCCACGAGAGCGAGCCCAAAAAGGTTGGCTTCGTCGATTCCCACCACGTCTGTTTTCGGCTCCAATTTGTCGAAGATTTCTTGGGCGGAATCGACCGCTTCCGCCTGCATCCGCCTATTGCCATGGGTCACGATTTCGCCGGTCGAATAGCGGCTGTCAATGACGGGCTTGAACACCTGCACGCGCTTTTTCGCCACGCGGGCGCGTCGTAAACGCCGGATCAGTTCTTCCGTTTTGCCCGAGAACATGGGTCCGCAAATGACCGCAAGAGAGCCCGGCGCAGCAATAATATTCTTCAAACCTCAACATAACAGAGCATCTAAAGCAACAGAATGTTCTCGCAACGAATCATCCGGCCCGAAATGCTGGACCATGTCTCGCCCGAAGAAGCACGGCCCAATCTGGCCGATCTGGTGCGCATCAACCGCCATTTCGGCGGTCATTCCGTCCTGCGCAAGACGCTCGGACGCGTGGCCACCACTTCCGACGCAGCCTCGTTCCTCGATGTTGGCGCAGCTTCCGGCGATTCCGCCCAGGTGATCCGCGAACTGTATCCCCGTTCCACCATTACGTCCCTCGACTGCAACCCGACCAATCTGGAAGTCGCTCCTTATCCCAAGCTGCTGGCCGATGCTTTTGAACTGCCCTTCGCCGCCGCGAGCTTCGACTACGTAATCTGCTCGCTGTTCCTCCATCACTTCGAGAACGGCCAAGTAGTTGATCTGCTTCGCAGCTTGCATCGCGTTTCAAGCAAAGCGCTGATTGTCTGCGACCTCGAACGGCATATCCTGCCCTATCTGTTCCTGGCGGCGACCAAGCCGTTGTTTGGCTGGAACCGGATCACCGTACACGACGGGCTTCGATCGGTGCGCGCGTCGTTTCGGGCCAAAGAGCTTCGCGGCCTGGCACGAGCAGCAGGCATACAGAATTGGGACGTTCGAGTGCATCGCCCCGCATTTCGTCTGGCTATGGTGGCAAGCAAGTGAGGAGCCGGTGGGCACTCGGAGGAAATACCCACCGGGGCGCGTGCGGCCCGTAGGCCGACGCTTGTCTTGGTTTAGAGCTTATCATAGGGCGCTATGGGAAAATCAGTGCTCAAATCCGCGTTTGTACCAGGTACTTCAACAAACTGTAACGTAATTGAGCCAACTTAGCTGGCGTAGAGGGTAGTATTGGTACTTTGTCCGGTGGTCCAGCTGTGCTCTCTTGGATAACCCACCACAAACCAGTACCCAATAACTCCGGCGAAGAGGATCGTGCCGGCAATAGCAAACGCCGCAAAAAAAGAGTGGGTTGCCTGTAAGGCATAGCCGCTGACGACTTGCCCGAGCACCCCCGCGAAGTTTCCCATGCCGTTCTGAACGCCGGTCCATTTTGTCGCGGCGCAGGGGCCTGCCAGGAATTGCGAGAGCGCCCAATGATTGGAGGACCAGGCGCCCAGCGACGCCGAGGCCAGCAAAAGCAAAGTATTCGCCAGCGTGGCGTCCACTACCACCACTGCGGGCAGCATTAAGGCGCAGCAGCCAAGCAGACCGAGGCAGACAAACGTCTGGCGCACCCGGCCCGCGTGCCAGCCGCGGCGGATCAACACATCCGCCAGATAACCGAAAAAGAGCGAAGAAGCGGCCACTGTCCAGAAGGGCAGCGAGCCGAACAGCGCCAGCCGGTCGCGTGTATAGTGGCGCTGCGACTCAAAGTAGTAAGGCAGCCAGTTGAGAAAAACAAACCAGGTGTAATTGCCTCCAAACAGACCCAGCGAACTGCCCCAGAGTGCCCGCTGCGAAGCGATCTCGCGGAGCGTGGGCGATTTTTGTGAGCCGGGAGAATCGGCCGG
This sequence comes from Bryobacteraceae bacterium, assembly GCA_965277435.1. GTDB lineage: Bacteria > Acidobacteriota > Terriglobia > Bryobacterales > Bryobacteraceae > Bog-105. The sequence continues at coordinate 3,623,778 of OZ255821.1, forward strand.
AATCCGCTGCGGCAGCCGGTTGGCGATCAGGCACCAGGGGATCAGCCAGAGCAGGCTTACGCCGCCGATGATGACGAACATGCCGCGCCAGCTAAACCATTCGATCATCTTGACGCCCAGTACTACTCCGATGGCTGGTCCCAGCTTGGAACCCGCATCGATCAGAGCGTTGGCCGTCCCGCGCACCTGCTCGGGGAAGCTGATCACGATCATCTTCGAATAAGCAGGATAGGCAATCGATTCCGCCAGGCCCAGCAGCAGGCGTAGCACGAGGATCGCGGCGAACGTGTGAACCAGCCCGGTAAGGCCGGTGGCCGCGGACCATAGCAGAAATGCACCTGCATAGGCCCAGTTGATATTCCAGTGCTCGAGTAAATTGCCCGAAAAGATTTGCGCCAGCGCGTACGTCAGCGAGAAAGCGGCCAGTAGATAGCCGAGTTGATCGGGCGCCAGATGCAGTTCACCGGAAATACTCTTGGCGGCCACGCCCAGGTTGCCGCGATCGGCATAGTTGATGCAGACCGAGATCACCAGCAGGATCAAAGCAAACCAGTGGAAGAAGCGGGGCTGCGGCGTGGCTCGATTCATTCGTGGCTAAATGTATCAGAGGCACAGTTGGAACGCCCGGAATGAAAGACAGTTAGTTCGGGGAAGGAGTCGTCCCGACAATAACCATCCTGAATCCTTTGCAGGAAAGCCTTGGAGTAGAAAGTAAAGTCATCCTTCAAGAAGATAAGCGTGGCAAGCCGATCAGCTTGCCAGGAAGCCAAGAGACTCGCTTCCTGATCGGCCCGGAAGGAAGCGCCTGGATCCCACCAAACTGGGATGTGCAAAGGCGACTGAAGACCAAACGCCGCATAAGAGAACTCTAGCCGCAATTTCTCACGAGTATAGATAGCCAGGAGCCGTTCAATCTGAGATAAACATAAGAACCACCAAATGTTTAGAGCAGAGAGAAACGGCCCTAGCCTATGACAGAGTGTAGCCAAGCGGGTTTTGAGTTTCAGGCATTATTTTCCAGAGAAGTCATCGGGCGATTCGATGGCGGCCAGATCACCTCCGACGGCGGAGGGTTGCTGCTGCGCGAAGTGGAGCGGCGCGCACGCATCCTGGAACGCTTCGCCGGTTGCTTCAGCGATCACCGCGCGGTGGATCGGATTGAGCACAGCGTGGCGGAATTGGTGGCGCAACGGATTTATGGGCTAGCGCTGGGTTATGAAGACCTGAACGATCATGATCAGCTGCGCGCCGATCCGTTGCTGGCGGTGTTGGCCGGCAAGCGCGACCCGGAAGGCCACGACCGCAAACAGGAGCGCGATCGCGGCAAAGCACTGGCGGGCAAGAGCACGCTGAATCGTTGGGAGTTGACGCGCGCTGAGCCCGCCGAGGGGGAGCGCTACGCCAAGATCGTCATGGATACCGAGGCGATCGACCGGCTGCTAGTGGAAGTGTTTTTGGAAGCCTACGCCACGCCGCCAGAAGAGATTGTGCTCGACCTGGATGCCACCGATAATCCGCTCTACGGCCAACAGGAAGGCCGCTTCTTCCACGGCTATTACGGCCACTACTGCTATCTGCCGTTGTACATCTTCGCGGGCGAACATCTGTTGTGCGCGCGGCTGCGGCCTTCCAATATCGATGCCTCGGCGGGCAGCCAGGAAGAAGTCGAGCGCATCGTAAAACAGATTCGGGCTCGCTGGCCGGTGGTGCGGATCGTTCTGCGCGCCGACTCCGGCTTCTGCCGGGACGAGTTGATGAGCTGGTGTGAAGCCCACCAGGTTCACTATGTATTCGGTCTGGCGCGGAATCCGCGACTCCGTAAGACGATCGACGCCGCGATGATCGAAGCGCACCGATTACACCAGCAAACCCAACAGGCCGCCCGCGTCTTCACCGAGTTCGCCTATCGAACGCATGACTCCTGGCAATGCAGCCGTCGCGTCGTGGCGAAAGCCGAGCAGTTGGTCAAGGGCGAGAATCCACGCTTTCTCGTCACTTCGCTCGATGCCCTCAGCTGGCCGGCGCAGTCGCTGTACGAGCAACTGTATTGTGCACGCGGCGAAATGGAGAACCGCATCAAAGAACAGTTTTCCCTGTTCAGCGACCGCACCAGCACCGCCTATCTGCGTTCCAACCAACTGCGACTGTATCTCTCTTCGATGGCTTACCTGTTGCTCGAAGGCTTCCGGCGGCTGGGTCTCAAAGGGACTCAGATGGCGAAGGCACAGTGCCAAACCATCCGTCTCAAACTGCTCAAAATTGGCGCGCTGGTGCGCGTCACCGTACGGAAAGTCTGGGTTGCATTCTCCAGCGGCTACCCGGACCAGCTTCTGTTCGCCCGCGTCTTTCAGCAACTCCAGTGTTGACTCTGACAGTGGTTTGGTTCTTTGACAATTCTTTCTTTACCTTTGCGAGCGCCCTTCAAGCCCGTGCGCCTGCCTTGCTCTCCTACGCGCTCTTCGTTGCCACTTCCCCGCGTTCCGTGCCACACCAGCCCTTATCATCGCTAGCATGGCCCTCTGGTGAGAAGGTCAGGCTAGACGCGGACCAAAAAAAATCGGCCCCGGGTTGTCACGCGTCGCTTGCTTGATTTCAGAGATGATCGTGGCGAAACGCCGGCTGGCTTCGAGGTCGCGAAAGAAAGGTATGCCTGGAGAGATATCAGACTGCTGCCATTCAAAGTAAGTATGTGGTCCGATTCCATAAACACGATAGCGAATGGCTCCCTGGTACAAATCCGAAAGTAAAAGCGAACAAAGAAAAGCGATATAGGCGCGCCGGAGCAGCCAAGACTTCGATTGAAATGTCAGGACAGCGCCCGCCCCAATTAAGATGGACCATTCGACATCTTTCAGTTCGCCATTCGTGAACATGGCAACTCCACTTACAAGCAGCGCCAGCAGGTAAATAAGACTGGACGCGATTGTCGCCCAGTGTAGCTGTTTTATGCCGCGCCCGATGCGTGGGATTAACGTCAATAAGGGCACACACAACGCGATAGTGTAAGCTAATACGCGAAGCCTGTATAGGAGAGCTGTATATCGAAATCCAAAATTGCTCAGTTTGCCACGGCTTACTGCGGCGTCAGCATAGCTGTGCAGCATGCCGATTGGACTTACGTGATTCAAATGCAGGAAAAATAGTGTAAGAAGAGCTGCTGCCAAAGTATGTAATGCCAACTCCAGCTTGCGAGAAGTCGCGATCAACAGCAGCGGAAGAGCTCCGGCGATTAGCAGGCCCGCAACGTTCGGTTTCATCAAACTAAGTAGCGAAAGCGAAAGGATATAGGAGAGCTTTGCAGGAATAGAGTCAGGAAACTTTAGATACGCGAGACACGAAAGAAGAAACAACGCTGCGCCGATGGCAGTGACATTGTTATACCACCAGAAATCCAGTGTGAGAATGGCCGCGGCTTCGATCGTAAACGCAATCAAAAACGCGGCCGCTCGAGAATCGATCAGGCATTGACACAGTGCGAAGATCCAGATGAAGCTCAGGCACGTGAAAAGAATGGTGGCGTAAAGTTGCGCATTCCAGGAAACTCCGAAAACCAGAAACGCGTATTTCAGGCCTAAATAAAACCCGGGAGGAGGCGTGCAGACAAAGTCGACATACGGAACCTGCCTGCTCGCCAGACGCCATGCTGTATCGACCAGGATACTGAAGTCATAGCCGCCAAACTGGTGATTGCCGAAATGAAAGATGAAGGCGAAGAAGAAAGCGCAACAGGCGAGGAGAGATGAAAAGGTAAAGACTGGCCGCCAATAGCTTCTGAATTTTCGGAGTTGTTGTGCAGCGAAGGGAAAGACGAGCCAGATGCTAACGAAGAAAATGAAGGTAGCGGGCCCGAGCACGAGGTAAAGTTCGCGATTACCCGCTTATTGGCGAGATCCGGCGCGGAAGAAATCATGTGGCGGGCAAGCCAGGGTGCCGACTGAAGAGTGACGAACGTCAGGAGCACACCCAACAAACCCAGAACGCATTGAATATCGATCGGATCCGACGCCTTCGTTGTGGAAGAAGGGGGCGCTAAAGGCATTCTTAGTTCCCTAGTTTATATAGAAGAGGCTGAGCCGCGGCAGCTTGGCTTGCTCCAGTAAGGCTGTGTCCAGGTAACGGCGTTCGAGTACCGATAATTGGTCGGCTGACATTTTGCTTCGGTAGGGTTTCAATTCGCGATCCAGCGTCTCGCGCAGTGCGTAGAGATCTTCCTCGGACATCAGAGAACGCAGAACGGCGACGAGCTTGTCTTCAAGCGCACTCAGGCGGCGCTCCAGGCTTTCCAAATCCTGCAAGTGGGGTTCGGGGTCTTTCGCCAGAGCAGCCAGCGACGAGGCGATTTCGGCAAACGGGCTCTCGGGTCTTTGCCGGACGGCGGTCGAGGCGCGTTCGAGGTGTGTGCGAAGTTCTTCGACCGTAAACGGCGCGTCCGCTGCCGACATGCGCGAATGCGAGGCAGGCGCTCGCTGGGCTGCTTCGAGAACCGCCTGCGCACAATACGCGATGGAATTCACCATGCGGCGTTTCTGTTTGCGCGCGCGCCATTTTTCGAAGGCTTCATCGATTCCCTTTAGAACCGCTTCCAGCGGCACACCCGCGTTCTTCCAGGCTTCGATCAGCGCCCAATCCAGCGGAGATAACAAAAAAAGCCCAGTGCCCCGGGCGCGTTGAAAGTGTTCCTCGATCTCGGTGAAGTAGTTAAAGTAATTGCCGGCCCAATCGGACTCGGGCTCGGCTGCCGCGCCCGGGCCAGTCATGACGACCAGCCCCCGTCGGGACGAACACCGCCGGAGGAAATGCGTTGGGTGAGCCCGTTGTCGCCACGCAGCAGCAGAAAGCCATTCTCATCGAGTCCCGCCGTTACTCCGCGGAGACCGCTCTCTTCGACCATGATCCGGCGATTCGTAACATAAGTGGAAGCGGCCGTGAACGCTCGCAAGATAGCCTCCGACCCCTCGTCGATCAGTAACGCGGAAAACGTGTCGATCGATTGGAGTACCTGAATTAAGATCTGTTCGCGAGATTGAACGAGTCCCCCGCTGGCCAGCAGCAGCGATGCGGCCGGGGTGCGTAGCGTATCGGGAAAAGCAGTGTTGTTGACGTTGATACCGACGCCGGCGACTACGCACGTCTCGACCAGCTGCGGCAGAATGCCCGCGACCTTCTTGCCGCCCACCAAAATATCGTTCGGCCAGCGCAAGTCACACGCCAGTTGGGTCACTTCTTCGATTGCTTCAGCCACAGCCAGGCCAACTAATAGACTCGCCAGCGGCAGCTTGGCGGGGATCAGCGGGAGGCGCAACAGGACCGACGTGTAAATGCCCACGTTCTTCTCCGAGATCCACGACCGTCCCAGACGCCCGATACCGCTCGTTTGTTCTTCCGCGACGACTACCGTATTGTGCGGGGCGTGCTCATTGGCCAGGCGAGAGGCTTCCGTCATGGTCGAGCCAATCGTCGCAAAGTACTGAAGCTGGTTCTGCGGACGCGCCGCTTGAATTGCTGCTATATCGAGCGCTATCACTGCGGATCTAATTCGAGTCGAAAGCTGATATCGACGGCTACTGCGGAATGCGTAATCGCGCCGCAGGAGATGTAATCGGGACCCGCTTCGGCGTAACTGCGAATCGTCTGCAAATTGATGTTGCCCGACAGTTCAGTCGTGGCGCGGCCGTCAATGTGGCGAATCCACTCGCGAGCTTCGTCCGGCGTCAGATTGTCGAGCAAAAGGTGCTTTGCTCCGCAGGCGAGCGCTTCCTCAAGTTCCGCACGGCTGCGCACCTCAATTTCAATCGGTCCGGTGAAACTTGCCACCTTCTCGATTGCCTTCCGCACGCCTCCGGCGGCCGTAATGTGGTTGTTCTTGATGAGCACGGCGTCGAACAACCCCTGACGGTGATTCGTTGCGCCGCCGGCTGCGGCCGAAAATTTTTCCAGCAGGCGCAAGCCCGGCGTTGTTTTTCGCGTGTCCAATACTTTTACCTTTGTGCCGGCAACCGCATCAACATGCCGGCGCGCTAAAGTGGCCACACCACTCAGGCGCTGCAGGAAATTTAAGGAGACGCGCTCGCAACTGAGCAGCGTGCGCGCCGGTCCTTGCACGGTTGCCAGCACCTCGCCCTTCTGGATACCTTCGCCGCTTGTCTTGAACATTTTGAGCTGCGCTCCCCCGAAACTCTCGAATATCAAAGGCAGGAGCTCAATGCCGGCCAGCACGAAAGACTGTTTCGCCAGGTAGCTGCCATGCGCCTGCAAGTCCTCCGGAACCGTCAGCTGCGACGTAACGTCGCCTGTGCCGATATCTTCAGCAAGAGCCATGTCGACGGCATGGCGCACTTCGCTGTGCGTGACATCGAACACCCTTACTGGTCGCCTTCCAGGAGCTTTTTGTTTTTGGCCAGCTGCAACTGGTACTCCGCAAGCTTGGCACGCAGGCTAGCGACTACTTTCTCGGGCGCTTTACTGAGGAATGTTTCGTCGTTCAGCTGCCGTTCCGAATTGGCGATGGCCCGTTCCAGCCCGGACGTTTCTTTTTCCATTCGGGCACGGGCATCAGCAGATAGTGCGCCATTCGTTTCGGACTCAGGCAGGTGGATCTTTAGGGAGAAGCTGATCGAATCTGCTGCTTCGACCTGCTGTTTCACACGTAGCTTCCCGAGTGCCTCGAGCGGCGCAAGCTTCTCCGGTGAAAAGGAGAAGCCGTACACATGAAGCGTCGCATCCAGCGATGTTTTCGGATCGATTTTGTTGTCAGCCCGCATTTTACGGGCGTTCTGGACGATGCTTTGCAGCAGACTGAACTGCGTCATGTCGCGCTCTGATCCTGCAAGCGGATGCGTGGTCGGATAGCGCGCCAGCGAGATGGAGCAGGCGTGCTGCGTGTTGGCAGCCAGCATCTGCATCAGGCGCTGCCACAATTCCTCTGTCACGAACGGCATGAACGGGTGAAGCAAGCGGAGCGCGCTTTCATAAACAAAGAGCGTCGGCCGCCAGTTTGCATCGAGCCCCGAGTTCTCTGTAAAGCGCAGCTTCTTGATCTCCAGATACCAGTCGCAGAAATCGCCCCAGACAAAGTCCCAGAGCGTCTGCGCCGCTTCGTGATAGCGATGGACCGTGAGCGCCTGATTGACGGTTGCCGTGGCCGAATTCAGCCTCTCCAGAATCCAGCTGTCCTCGAAATAAGGCGTGTCCAGGTTCGCGGGATCTGCCGGATCCCAAGCCTCAACACGAGACCGTTCCAGGTTCATAAAGAGCCAGCGGGAAGCGTTCCAGATCTTATTGGCAAAACTGCGCCCCGACTCCATCCGGTCTTCTTTCAGCGCGATGTCCGAGCCCGCCGCGGCCGAGATCAGCAAGGCGATACGGCAGGCATCGGTCCCGTATTGATCCATAATGATGAGCGGATCGATGACGTTGCCGCGCGTCTTCGACATTTTTTGCTTGTCGGCATCGCGCACCAGGCCGTGGATGTGAACTTCGCGGAACGGGACTTGGCCGGTCATCTCAATGCCCAGCATGATCATGCGCGATAGCCAGAAAAAGAGAATGTCAAAGCCGGTGATCAGCAGGGAAGTCGGATAAAAGGCGCGCAAGTCCGGCGTATCGTCGGGCCAGCCCAAAGTCGAAAAGGGCCAGAGGCCGGAACTGAACCAGGTGTCGAGAACGTCGGAATCCTGGTCCAGTTCGGTCGAATGGCACTGCGGGCAAGTGGCCGGCGTCTCGCGCGCCACAGTGATTTCGGAGCAATTCCGGCAATGCCAGGCGGGGATGCGATGGCCCCACCATAGCTGCCGGGAGACGCACCAGTCGCGAATGTTCTCCATCCATTGAAAGAACAGATTTTCGCGATCGTCGGGCACGAATTTGATTTGGCCGCTGCGCACGGCTTCCATTGCCTTCGCCGCCAGCGGCTTCATGCGCATGAACCACTGCGTGGAAACGAGCGGCTCGACGATGGTTTTCGAGCGATCGCACTTGCTGATGCTGACGGTGTAGTCTTCCGTCTTGACGAGTTCCCCGGATTCTTCCAGAGCCATGAGAACTCGCTTGCGGGCTTCAAAACGGTCGAGCCCGGCGTACGGTCCAGCGGCGGCCGTCATGCGAGCGTCTTCGCCGATGACCTTTATAGATGGAAGCTGGTGGCGCTTGCCTGCTTCAAAGTCATTGGGGTCGTGGGCGGGAGTGAGTTTCAGCACGCCCGTACCGAACGTAGGGTCGACCATGCTGTCGGCGATCACCGGGATCTCACGCCCGAGCAGAGGGAGCATGACTGTTCTTCCATGCAGGTGCGAGTAGCGTGCGTCGTCGGGATGAACGGCCAGCGCCGTATCGCCTAGCATGGTTTCTGGCCGCGTAGTAGCCACCGTAAGCGATTCGTCGCTTCTGGTCACGCGATAGCGAATGTGCCAGAGATGACCGGCCATCGATTCGTGAATGGTTTCGAGATCGGAGATGGCGGTCTGGCAGTCAGGGCACCAGTTGACCATGTATTCGCCGCGATAGATCAGGCCTTTTTCCCAGAGCCGGACAAATGTTTCGCGAACCGCCCGCGAGAGACCGGGATCGAGCGTGAAGCGCTCGCGAGACCAATCGACACTAGCGCCTTCGCGGCGGATTTGCGTGTTGATGCGTCCGCCGTATTCTTCTTTCCACTGCCACACCCGGCGCTCAAACTCCGCGCGGCCGATTTGCTGGCGTTTCAGACCTTCGGAGGCGAGCTGCCGTTCCACAACCATCTGTGTGGCAATGCCGGCATGATCCATGCCAGGTAGCCAGAGCGTAGCCTCGCCCTTCATGCGATGCCAGCGCACGGCCACGTCCATCATGGTGTGCTCAAACATGTGGCCGATGTGCAGCGATCCCGTGACGTTGGGCGGCGGAATGACGATCGAGAAGACTTTGCGGTGCTCTGCCGCAGCGGCTTCCGTGTGATAAATGCCGGACTCGATCCACCACTGAGCCCAGTGCGGTTCGAAGCGCTGGGGCTCGTAGACCTTCTCAAGTTGCATGGGAAATTTCAGCGTAGCATCCGAAACCAGAAGGTGTGTTTTAATGGTGAAGGCTTACCTCGCGCCGGGTATAAAGCGGCATTTCGTGATGAGGTGGGGCGTGATGCTCCTCAGTAGCTCAACGGTAGAGCATTCGGCTGTTAACCGAAGGGTTGTAGGTTCGAATCCTACCTGAGGAGCCAAACTAACTCATTGGATTAAAGTAGCCTTCTATTCTTTTGAGCCATCGGGCTGGCCCTCCGTGTACGAACTTTTGTACGAACTTTCTCACGCTCCACCCGTTCCGTCTCAAGTTTCTGGCGCTCTCCAGCCGGTCTTGCTTTCCCGCAAGATACCGCGCCAAGCGCTCTCCGTCAGCCTGGATGTCCCGTTCATCCGTGATGTCGTATCTCGTAAACATGTTGTTTGTCTTGCGGCCGCTGTGCGTGATCGGCGTCAAGTATTTTTCCACTTTGGGGACAATTATTTTTCGCGCCTGGATTGGGTTTGGTGAGCCGACCCAATCTGATAAACCACTCGTCTAGACCGCTTGAAGGCTGTTTGCAGGTGGAGCCTTAGGATCCTTCGTTGTCTACCGGTTGCGGTAAATCCTAGAACACCATCCCACCAGCAACATCGATTGGGTTGGGGTGGCCCCCTGAGATGAGACAAGCAGGGTCGAAAATTACCCGGTCACGCCCGGCTCGTGCATGCATTCGACACGGTATCCAAGATTTTTCAGTTCTTTGATCATTTTTGTAGTGCGCGCCGCCCGCGACTTTAAATTGACCGCTGGGCCGCGCTCTTCATAACGCACGCCCTGGTGAAGAATTTTCCAAATGAGGCGGGTCAGGCGGTGAGCAATAGCCCAGATAGCTTGTTGGAAGCCGAGGCGCGGCAACAAACGCCGAAAGACAATTTCGAAGATACTGCCCTTTACTTTAACCGCCGCATTGGCAGACTGATTCAGCAGGCGGCGCAAAAAGCGGTTGCCCTTGGGGGATCGATTGCTCGCCGAAATACCAGCACTCTCCTGCTCGCCCGGGCAGACCCAATCCACGAAGCCAGATGCTTCTCGGAACGAAATGCCTTTGCTCCGACGCCAATCTCAGCGACTATCTGATGAGCTGAGTCCACCCCCAGACCTGGAACCTCGGCCAAGCGCTTTACCGCATCCTGATGTTGGCTCAACAGGTTGCAATCTCATGGTCCAATTGATCCATGTGACGTTCTATCAACTGCAAATCGTCCAACGCCATGCTCACCAGGCGGCGATAAACTTTGTTGAGTTCTGTTGCAGCGCCCAGCGCATCGCACAACTGCTGCTGAGTGGCATGCAATCGGCGATCGGCAAGGGCCGCGAGCGTTGCGGGATTGGTTTCACCGTCGGCGAGCGCCCTCAACATACGGCGCGCGCTGAGACCGAGGAGATCCGACACCAAGCTCGACAACTTGATATGTGCCTCTTCTAACAGCGATTCCAATTGGTTTTGCAAGCGAATTCGGTCACACGTCAGCTGATACTTGCGACGCACAACTGTCCTCCACAGACGTTGTTCCGCGTCGGGCACAAAGCTCAGAATCAGTTCCTGTGCGACCAATCGCTTGACCAGGCGTTCGGCGTCCACGAAGTCCCTCTTACGTCCTCGTGGGCCACGATTGGATTGGGCATGAGCCAGCAGCAGCGACCCAGACATGGGTCCAGCACCCTCTCCATTTCGGCACGGCAAGCTCCAATATCGCTCGAGCGTGTTCCACACCGGCCGCCAATATTGCGCTGTCGACTCCATTACAACTTCCTGGACCTTCTGTTCGATCAGCCATTCGGCCAATCGCACGAGTTCGTCGGGGGTGGCGCCGAACTGCCGCCGCTCGAATTCATATTCCCCGTCGGTTGCCACATCAGCAGCCACGACGGCCAGCATTCTCTTATGAACATCTATTCCCGCTATCCGGTAACACACAAGCCCTCCTGACAGGAGTGGAGAGCGTGCTTACACTTAGTCAACCAGGGTCGCGGGCTATTGCACCTTAAATAGCGACAACGCCCATTTATTCGCTCAATCCGCACGCTCCGGATCAGACAGTTAAACGGCCTCGAATTCTCCATGTTTGTCCCGACCTCGCCGCTACTGATTCATTGTGAACGGCAGTAGAACATTTTCATGGGATCTCGCGGGCGAAGCCCTGTAGGACAGTTAAGACATTGCTTGCCGTTCGATAAAAATCAGTCGACCGGCAAGATAACTGTAGCGCAGAATGGTGACCGGTTGGCCAAGCGGAAGCGGGCTCTGTTGGAGAACAACCCGCCGAGGAATAACCAACTGGAAACTCATCGGGACGATGAGGCCGGGGACGGTGAAGCCGTTCCCGGACCGATAGAATCACATCGGATCGAAAGATTTCCCGATGCCTGAAAAAACTCATCGAGAAAGCGGCCGCGTAGCGGCTTCCTTTTGTTGTCCGATGAGGTGAAGTTCGAACTCCGCGGGCGGCACATAGCCGAGCGCGGAGTGGAGCCGCTTTCGGTTGTAGATCGTTTCCAGAAACCCGCGGATCGAGGAACGCGCTTCCGCGAGGTCCCGGTACTCGTCTCGATGCACTTCCTCGTACTTCAGGGTTTTCATGAACGACTCGCAGGCCGCGTTGTCCCACGGATTGCCTTTGCGCGACATGCTGATACCGATACCGTGTTCCTTGAGCAGATCCGTGTAATCGCCGCTGGCATACTGCGAGCCGCGATCGGAATGATGGACCATCGGGACCCACCACGCGCCGCGCCAGCGCCATGCGGAGCGCGCCTAAGGTGAGAGCGTCCTCCATCGTCCAGTCCAGCGCCCAGCCAATCACCCGGCGCGAGTAAGCGTCCAGGATCACGGCCAGAAAAACAAACTCCTCCCGTAGCCGGATGTAGGTAATATCCGCTCGCCAGAGTTGGTCCATGCCGGTGAGCACTATCGTTGCCGCCAGGTTCGGATAGACTTTCCGCCCGTGATTGGAATCGGTGGTCACCAAGAACTCGCGCTTCCGGACACAGAGCAGGTTGTCTTCGCTCAGGAGACGGTACACCCGCTTCGGGTTCACCGTCCAGCCCTGCCGCCGCGTCTCCGCCGTGATCCGCCGTCGTCCATAACTTGGCCATTCCAGCGCGATCCGCTGAATCGCGTCCCGCAGATCCATGTCCGGATCGGGGCCGGCTTTCGCGTCCTCGTCGAAGCGATAGAAGCTGGCGCGGCTCACCTGCGCCAACTTCACCATGCGCTTGACCGTTAGCTCGCTGCCGGCCTTCACTTCTTCCTGGATCTTCCGGAAGATGGCGGATTCCCGGCCAGTGCCTTGGAGCCGGTTTTCGAAGAAGCGAACCTATCACACCTCCAGGAGTTTGGTAGCACCACGTACCTTGCCGGCATGACGAAGCAGGAGACAGACCTGCTCACAGACGGTATCATTCCGAATGCGCCGAGCAGAAATGAGGAGGTCCGGAGCTGGCTGAATCCGGAATTCCAGCAAGTCCAGGCTCGCCGCGCCGATCTCCTCGGAGTCACGAGCTCCGGTGGGCTCGTTCACATCGAATTACAAAGCACTCACGACGGGGATATGCCTCTACGCATGGCCGAATACGCCATTGCCGCTTATCGCCAATTTTCTCAATTGCCAACGCAGATCGTTCTTTATGTCGGAGAAGCCCCGTTGCGCATGGTCAACGTGCTGCGTGGTCCTGATCCCACAGATCCAGATTTTGCCTTTCGTTTTAGCCTGGTTGACTTCCGTGACCTCGACGGCGGCCTGCTGCTGAATAGCGACTGCGTAGAAGATAACGTGCTGGCCATCTTGACGCGACTGCTTGACCGCCGTGCAGTCGCTCGATCCAGAACGCAAGGAAGCAGCCCGTATGGACGGCGCCGGACCGGTCGCGATGTTCCGCTACATCATCTGGCCGCACCGTTGTCCTCGATTTTGCCAACGCGAACAGGCTAGCTTCGCGATACTTTCCCGTTGAGCGTTCTCTAGTTCGTTCAAATCGGCAGTCTGCCTGCGTGCTGAACGAGTGCTGACGGTAGGTGCTGACCGCGAGACTCTACATCTTCTGCGAAAGCTCTGAGGGTTCGGTATTTCCATGAGAATTGTAGAAAGGGCTGCTCGTCTTTGATGACCGTGATAACCGCGCCCCTCTCGGCACCTGAACACAGCCCTTTCCAAAGTCATCGAAGTAGACCGCTAAGACTTGTTGCATCAGAACATAGATCCTTTCTTGCATCGCTATCTCCTTTCTGATCCGCACTACCGGGATTTCCTTATAAGAAGTTCTCGCTCGAGTTAAAACCCGCAAGCAATTTTTACCGATGTACATTGCTTGACAAGGCAAGCAGGTAGTTTTTCCCGATCCGTGCAATAGGCTAAAGCTTTTGATTCAGATAGCCTTACGAGTCTGCCAGTTTTGGCAGGGTTCTTCTTAGGTAAAAATTACTTGTCTGCGAGGGAGAGAATTCAGTACTTGCAGTACTAGATGAGTGTAAAAACTACCATGCATACCCCAGTAATCATCGACTTCATTCGAATCATCATCACAGCGGTTTTTGGCTGCTAGATTCGGAACTCGCGTCAGGAATTGACCCGATTTTCCCTTTGAGCCGCTAGGCTTGGGTTGCTCTTCTCATCCCCGGCAATACGCGTTATTGTCGGGGTTTTTTTACGCCGTCTGGTCGACAGACAGGGCAAGATTTAGAAGTTGGTCGTCTGTTTTTGGTCTACCCGGAGACGCGAGGAATTACGCGGCGGGGGACGCTGAGCAGCCGCCGGTGTGGTGATAGGAACTAACCTGTCCGCCGAAACGTTACCGTCATAACTAGGAATTCCGGTTACCTCCAAGCTCATTCGTAGTTTCCTTCGCCCTCATATTAGAGTGCCTGCGGTCACAATCGAGTCTATTTCCACAACGAAGAACACCAGCTGACCGCATTGCCAGCCGAGCGCTGTTCCGGGCCGAGGATCTGCTTGAGTTGGGGCAACTGGTTCGCGGTATGTCGCTGAAAGGCGGGCAGATGTGTAAAGGTAAGTCCGTCCATACTGTAAAGGGAAAGATATCCGGTGAGTCAGCTGCATTCGCCGACAGCTTTATTGCAGTTGTTTTCATTGCGACGCGCTTTGAAAATCTTGCGGCATTAGGAACGCGAAAAAAGCTTGACAACGAGTTATATAGCTACATAAGTATAATTACAGCGTCATGTCCCGATCCACCACCACCGCTTATGTCCTTAAACTTCTGTCAATAGGGTGAGCAAAGCTGAGACCGCACCGGGGAAGCGGAGCGAGCCAAGAGGATCTCCTTGCAATGTTTTTGGTTCAAGAAAACGTGAAAGGGGAACAAACAGATGGCTCGCAAGAGCAACAATAGCGAACTGAGAGAAGTGTGGCAAGAGGCGGCGGTCAGCGGCGACGACGGGATGCGGCGGATGGTCGAGCGCGTGGTGCAGCAAGTGCTGGAAGCGGAGATGACGGCGTTCGTGGGAGCCGACAGTAATGAGCGAACCGGCGAGCGGCGCGGGTATGGCAACGGCTACAAGCCGCGTACGCTGAAGACGCGCGTAGGCGAACTGGAGCTGATGGTGCCGAGGATCGCGATGGGCAGTTCCAGATGGAGCTATTCGAGCGTTACCAGCGGAGCGAGAAAGCGCTGGTGCTGGCCATCACGCAGATGTATGTCGAAGGGGTATCCACGCGCAAGGTGCGCGATATCACCGAGGCCCTCTGCGGGCTGGAGATCAGCAAAAGCCAAGTATCGGCACTGTCGCAGAAGCTCGACGCGGAAGTGGAGCAATGGCGCGAGCGGCCGATCGAGAAGACCTATCCCTATCTGATGATCGATGCCCGGTACGAGAAGATCCGGCGCGGCGGCGAGGTCATTAGCCAAGGCTGTGCTGCTGGCCGTGGGCGTGAGCACAGAAGGGTACCGCGAAGTGCTGGGGGTGTGGGTGGCCGATTCGGAGAGCGGGGCGAGTTGGGGCGAGGTGTTCAGCGACTTGAGCCGGCGCGGGCTGCGCGGCGTCCAGTATGTGGTCTCGGACGAACCATCAAGGCATGCTGCGCGCGATCGAGCGCCATTTCCAGGGTGTGGTGTGGCAACGCTGTCAGGTGCACTTCGTGCGCAATCTCCTGAACCACACGGCGGCCCGCGACAAGGTGGCTGTGCTGGCACAGATCAAGAGCATTACCGAAGCGCCCACGCTGACCGCCGCGCGCAAAGCGATCGGAGAAGCCGTGGATGCGCTGGACCGCCGCAACCCGCGCGCTGCGGCTCTGCTCGATCAACACGGGGAAGAGATCCTGGCGGTGTACCGGTTACCGGACGCGCATCGCAAGCGCATGCGCTCGACCAATATGCTCGAGCGCGTCAACCAGGAAATCAAACGAAGAACTCGCGTGATCCGCATCTTTCCCAACGAGCAGGCCTGTGTGCGGCTAATCAGCACGCTCATGATGGAGCTCAACCAGGAGTGGATGGAACGGCTCTACCTGCGCAGGGAGGAAACCGCGCCACTGCCGAAGCGGAGAAGAAAGTGGCTTAGGAACTTGTATCGGGGACGCTGTCCCCGAACCTCTGGGATTTACCGCTTTCCGGCCAAAATGTTTTATGATCGATGCGCTTGAACGGAGGATAGAGCAACGCAGGGATGCGAATGCGCCGGGATAAACCGGCATGTTGTAGGGGATGAAAGAGCCCTACGGGAAAGGAGCAGCGACTCCATTCCGACCTTGAGTTTTGCGTGGTGCGTCCCGAGACGTACGGCGAAGCGTAGACAGAGGCATCGGTGGGCCGGGCGATTGAGCCCCGAAAACTGACGAACCGTGTGCCGACCCTGTTTGCTTAGTGGGAAGGCAACATCCGTTTGGGCGAAAATTCGCGAGTCTAAGCGGGACACGGCGTGGTCGAAGACCCTGGCACGTCGAGAAACAACATGGACGAGAACCGGGAGACCTCCCGTCCGTCTGCCGAAAAGGTAGACCGGTCTGTGAAGGCGCAAAGCCATAATGCAGGCACGCACGGATGGGAGGAGTCAGACTGCCGAATAGTACCGGTGAAACAGCCGAACAAAGAGGGGAAACCTTTGGCGGAGGCAGTGGAGGGAAGGCGGCAGCCAAGGAGAACATCGCGCAATCCAACACTCAACCGACACAGCGCGGGGAACGGGTGTCCCAGGGATTGAGCGGTGTGCGCCGAGCGGCGCAAGAAAGGAACAAAGAGCGGTTCACTGCTTTGCTGCACCATGTGACGCTGAGTCTGCTGCGGAAGAGCTACGAAGTCTTGAAGAAGGATGCGGCTCCCGGGGTGGATGGCGTGACGTGGCGCGAGTACGAAACAGGGCTGGAAGATCGGCTTGCCGACCTTCACAATCGTGTTCATCGTGGCGCGTATCGGGCACAACCTTCACGTAGAGTCTACATTCGAAGTCTGACGGAAGGCAACGACCGTTGGTATCGCGGCATTGGAGGACAAGATCGTTCAACAGGCCGTGGTGACCGTTCTCAATGAGATTTATGAGACAGACTTTCGAGGCTTCTCGTACGGGTTTAGGCCGGGGCGCAACCCGCACCAGGCGCTGGATGCGCTCAATGCGGGGCTGCAAAAGAAGCGGGTGAACTGGATTCTCGATGCCGACATCAAGGGCTTCTTCGACCATGTCAGTCACGAATGGATGATGAAGTTCGTCGGGCATCGAGTGGCCGACAACCGAATACTGCGGCTGATCCAGAAATGGTTGAAAGCGGGAGTATCGGAAGGCGGCGAATGGTCGGAGACGAATGTGGGCACGCCGCAAGGAGCAGTGGTCTCGCCGCTTCTGGCCAACGTGTATCTGCATTACGTGTTCGATCTGTGGGTTGAGGTCTGGCGAGAGAAGTTCGCGCAAAGGGACATGATTGTGGTTCGCTACGCAGACGATCTCGTCGCCGGTTTCCAGCACCGGGCGGATGCTGAGCGGTTCTTGAAGGATTTTCAGGAGCGGCTGGCAAAATTCGGGCTGGAGATTCAACCGGAGAAGACGCGGTTGATCGAGTTCGGGCGCTTTGCGGCGTCCGATCGGCGGAAGCGAGGCGAGAGGAAACCGTCAACATTCACGTTTCTCGGGTTCACGCATTTTTGTGGCACGAACTCGACAGGCCGTTTTAAGGTCTGGCGACATACGTCGGCGAAGCGGATGAGGGCGAAACCGATAGCTATCAAGCTCCAGTTACGCCGGATGATGCATGAGCCAGTAGCGCTCGTTGGGGCGTGGCTGAAAAGAGTGGTCGAGGGATATTACCGATACCATGCTGTGCCGGGGAACTTGAACACGCTGGGCCGATTTCGAGAACGGCTCTGTCGATACTGGCGGCACGTTTTACGCCGCCGCAGTCAACGGCGGAAGCCCGATTAGGAACAACTTCGCCCGATCTTCAACCGGTGGATTCCTTGCCCACGTACTCTTCATCCTTATCCTGACGTTCGCTTCGACGCCTGAATCCAAGGGAAGAGCCGTATGCGGTAATTCTGCACGTACGGATCTGTGCGGGGGTGCTGGGCGATTGGCATCCCTACCGCAATCCGGAGCGCCGCTTTAAGCGCCGGAATGGCAAGCCAAGCGGGCTTCACAGCTGAATACCGCTTGGCATAACTCACGGAGATCGAATTTACAAAAAAATAGGGCTTGACTCGATGTCGTCCGAAATGTGCGCAGCGAAGCGTCTGGATGCACCAATGCCGTCGACAGCTAGGTTCGACATCCCAGCTATTACAGACTACTTAGTTTCTGAGTCTATTGACCACGTGCCAATCTTAGGAGCGTACTTTTTAATATGCCTGCCGCGCTCAAATACTGCGAGACTATCATAGAAATGCATTGAGAGTGTCGAAGCGGTGAAGTCCGTACGAGGCAGCGCCTCTCGGCTCCAGTCTGCGTTCAGTTCGTCAAGTAGGTCTTTGCACAATTCAATAAATGAACCATGACGTCGCAGCCCACCATCATACTCTGGCCAGTATGATGTATGTAGATCCTCGACCATATAGACACCATTCTTTTGCATACGTGGATACAAAAAGCTGAACGCAGCAATGATGTCATGAGCAACATGGCTTCCGTCGTCTAAAATCACCTCCGGCTGCCCAAATTCATCAATAATGCTTTGTAGGAAACCCGCATCAGATTGATTCCCAATCCTCACATCGATCTGGTCCTCTTCGAACCGTTTACACCTAGCATCGATATCTATGCCCACTATTCGCGCAAACGGTCCGAAGTATCGCTTCCACATCTGAAGCGACCCTCCTTCACCAACGCCAATCTCAATGAAAGTCAGCGACTGGTAGGCGAATCGGCTAAAGTGACGCTCGTAGGCTTGCATGTAATGTGTCCATTTGTGGATTACTCTTCCCCTGTTCGTCAGAAACTCCGACCAGATATTCATAAAGCGACTCTCCGTTGTACAAAAACGCAATTACAAACCGTATCGATGCGAACACCAATATATACAAGTGGCTTTTCATTGCGGATCACTTAACATCCGTTGGACTAAGCCGCAAGCGGCAGTTGTGAGCGCTGCGTCTTGAAGAGGCTTTTTGGCTCTGCTCAAGGTGTCCCGCCTCAGCTGGAAATGGAGAAAGCGTTCGCCCGTTAAGATAGCGGAAAGAACGCGTGAAGAAGTAGCGAAAGCATTACACAGCAGAGGAGAAGGTCGCCATTTTGCGGCGGCGTTTGGTGGAGGACGTAGCGGTGTCGGACTTGTGCTTGCAACTGGGTCTGCAGCCGACGGTCTTCCATCGATGGCAGAAGGAATTCTTTGAAAACGGTGCGGCCGCCTTCGAGCAGAAAGACGGTCGAAGCCATCAGGCGGAGCAGGAACGCACCGAGTATCTGGAGAAGAAGATCCAGACCAAAGATGAGGTCCTGGCCGAGCTGATGGCGGAGCATATCTCGTTAAAAAAAGCTTTAGGGAACTCTGAGCGGCGTCTGGGTCCCGCACGACGTGCGGGACCAGATCGTCGATTTCGTCCGGTGCTGGTCTGAGAAGACTGAGATCGGCGCCGGGCGGTTCACTGAGTGGCTGGGCCTGAGTACCAGTAAGTTCTATGACTGGCGTGAGCGCTACGGCAAGGCCAACGAACACAACGCATGGGTTCCCCGCAATTTCTGGCTGGAAGACTGGGAAAAGAAGGCCATTGTCGATTTCCATCTGAAGAACCCGCTGGAAGGTTACCGACGGCTGACGTTCATGATGCTAGATCAGGACGTTGTAGCGGTAAGTCCTTCCAGCGTCTGGCGCGTGCTCCGGCAGGCGGGCCTGCGGCAAAGTGGAACGGCACGGGCTCGAAGAAGGGTACAGGGTTCGCGCAGCCTCCCGCGGCCCACGAAACTGGCATATTGATGTCTCCTATATCAACATCATCGACACGTTCTACTATCAAGATCGGAATGGAGTCGCTGCTCCTTTCCCGTAGGGCTCTTTGAGTCTTGCGTGGTGCGTCGCGAGACGTACGGCGAAACGTAGACAGAGGCATCGGTGGGCCGGGCGATTGAGCCCCGAAAACTGACGAACCGTGTGGCGACCCTGTTTGCTTAGTGGGAAGGCAACATCCGTTTGGGCGAAAATTCGCGAGTCTAAGCGGGACACGGCGTGGTCGAAGACCCTGGCACGTCGAGAAACAACATGGACGAGAACCGGGAGACCTCTAAAGCGTCTGGCAGACCGGTCCGCGAAGGCGCAAAGCCGCAATGCGGACTTGCACGCAATGGAGGAGTCTGACTGCCGGGTAGTACCTGTGAAGCAGCCGAACAAAGAAGGAAAACCTTTGGCGGAGGCGGTGCAGGGAAGACGGCAGCCCGAGGAGAACGACGCGCAATCCAGCATCCAGCCGACACAGCGCGGGGAACGGATGTCCCAGGGATTGAGCGGCGTGCGCCGGGTGGCGCGGGAAAGGAAGCAGGAGCAGTTCACAGCTTTGCTGCATCATGTGACGGTAAATCTGCTGCGGGAGAGTTTTGAAGCATTGAAAAAGAATGCGGCTGCCGGGGTGGACGGCGTGACATGGCGCGATTATGAGACGGGGCTGGAAGATCGGCTTATCGATCTGCACAGCCGCGTACATTGTGGTAGGTACCGGGCGCAACCTTCGCGACGAGTATACATTCCGAAGCCTGATGGACGGCAGCGTCCTTTGGGGATTGCGGCGCTGGAGGACAAGATCGTTCAACAGGCCGTGGTGACCGTGCTCAATGAAATTTATGAGACGGACTTCAGAGGTTTCTCGTACGGGTTCAGGCCGGGACGTAACGCGCACGAGGCGCTCGATGCGCTGAATGCGGGGCTGCAGAAGAAGCGTGTGAACTGGATACTCGATGCCGAAATCAAGGGCTTCTTCGACCACGTCAGTCACGGGTGGCTGTTGAAGTTCATCGGCCATCGGGTAGCCGACAACCGAATGATCCGGCTGATCCAGAAATGGCTGAAGGCGGGCGTTTCGGAAGAAGGCGAGTGGTCGGAGACAACGGTAGGTACTCCATAGGGAGCAGTGGCTTCACCGCTTCTGGCCAACGTGTACCTGCACTACGTCTTCGATCTGTGGGCTGAGAAGTGGCGCGAGAAAGTGGCGCATGGGGACGTGATTATCGTCCGCTACGCTGACGATCTCGTGGCCGGTTTCCAGCACCAGGCTGATGCCGAGCGGTTCCTGAGAGACTTTCAGGAGCGGTTGGCGAAGTTTGGGCTGGAGATTCAACCGGAGAAGACGCGGCTGATCGCGTTCGGACGCTTTGCGGCGTCTGATTGCCGGAAACGTGGCAAGGGGAAACCGGAAACATTCGCGTTCCTCGGGTTCACGCACTACTGTGGCACGAACTCGAAAGGCCACTTTGTGGTCTGGCGACGCACATTGATAAGGCGGATGAGGGCGAAACTCCATGCCATCAAGCAGGAGTTGCGCCGGAAGATGCATGAGCCGGTGGCGGATGTCGGTGCGTGGCTGGAACGGGTGGTGGACGGTTATTACCGTTATCACGCCGTGCCGGGAAACCTGGCTGTGCTCGGGCGTTTTCGAGAGCGGCTTTGCCGCTACTGACGGCACGTTCTACGTCGTCGTAGTCAGCGGAGGAAGCCCGATTGGGAACAACTGCGGCCGATCTTTGATCGATGGATTCCTCGCCCTCGTACTCTTCATCCCTATCCCGATAAGCGCTTCGACGCTCGTATCCAAGGGAGGAGCCGTACGCGGTAATTCCGCAAGTACGGATCTGTGCGGGGGGTGATCAGCAATAGTCATCCCTACCGCAATCCGTGCCGAGGGATAGCTCAGTGGGCTCATCGACACGATGCTGGCGAGCGCGGGAAATTACTCTTCGCGCTCTTCCCCAAAACACATTGGATCGATAGACCCTTATGCCTTGCAAATGCCGCTCGAAGGGCGGAATTTACCAACTAACGGAAAACGCCCTCTTTCCATTTCAGGCTGAACCCGGACAAAGGCTCGAAGTTCGCCAAACACTTTGGCAAGTCGCCGGAGCAGCCTCCCGAAGAGATTTGCTCGTGGCAGTTATACCCTTTTCGGCTCGTTGATACGGGCCGGCATCACCTCATTCGGCATCAGCCGCATCGCATCCGCCATGTGGGACATCTCGTTTTCACAAAGCACTGGAATCACATTCATTACATTATCGTTAGAAGCCGCCTACTTCCCGCCAGGAGTCTGCTATGACAGCAAGGACTGGTGGGTCATAGTTTGCTCCTTGTTATGAATTTGGTCGCTCATAGAAGGAAATCAAACTCGGCTCGCCAAAACAAGAGACCCTCGTTTTGTTCTGGCCCTCCCCTGCAGGTGTTCGTATTCCTTCGGGGGCCTCGTTATTTAGGAGAGCTACGATCAACAAGCGGCCTTTCAGCTGCGCAGCGATCTCGATCACTCTCGCATCTATCCCCCGGATCTGCTCAACTGTCTCGCGATCTAATGGCAGCCACTCCTCCCTTGATTCTCCGTCCCTTCGGAGGAACATTATCCAGCCGAGATAACAGAGATCGCCCAGAGCAAAGAATGACTGTTCGAGAATTCTTACTGAAGTTTCGTTAATGATCATACTCATAAGAATCTGGAATACACACGTCAGAGTGAAAAAGCCGGTGAGCAAAGACAAGTGTGCAACCAGATTTGATGGCAGTTTTTTCATAGGGCTTGGAAAACGAGACAGAAACAAGAACACTAGCAAAGTTGCCCCCCCCAAAGATGTCGCTACTGACTGCTCTAGAATGAGGCAGCAAGACACAAGAGAGGCGTAGAGACTATCTTTTATCCAGTGATGAACGCATAAGAAACTCGCTTCCGCGACGAATATTGCAGCGAGATATAGCCAACCGGCGAATCGGCCCATTCCATGATACAAGCGAGCAAGCCTAAAATGGGACGCACTTCCGCAAACGACTTGGGAAACCAAATATGGAACCAAAGTACATGCCCAGACTGCTTGATAACTCTGGTTGTCTGGGTCGAACCGGTTCAGCCAGACGTCGCGTATCAAGCCGATTGCTACCATCACTCCAAGCCATCTATAACTCCTCCACAACCCAGTTCGAAACAAGCTGATGATCAAACTCAGCTCTAGGATTACGGAAACAGTTTCAAAGCGAACAAAGGCGGCCATGGTAGTTTATCGATCCTGTTTCAGGCGAACCCGGGAAGCCCGTCTGCTTCGAAAAAAATTGCGTTAAAGACTCGAAAGCCTGCCCGTTCCGCCAACCTACACGCTCCGCGGATATGGAGAGCGTGCGCGAGATAAGCAAGTCGGAGCATAACTCTGCAGCCTACGATTGTCCAAGCCCCTTTCAGGTAAAGCGTAAAATTCCAATCGCCCGATCGGGACATCTCCACTCGCTTAAGCAATCGGATACAACGAATCCGCTCTTCGAACGACCTCATTTCAACCAGGTACTCCTGCCGGCGGCGCCCCCGATCCTTTAGGTTTGCCTGATCGTCATCTCTGAGAAAATTGTGCATTCGCAAGTACTTACTTACAGCGTTAGCAGAACTATCTCTTCGGCGATCAATGAGACCTAGTCCTTCTAACGCCCGAAGCAGATCTATTTCACCGTGTGTGGTCTCAAAAGTCATTAGCGACCTTGTGTTTCTTCATACCTAGATTGCTGATCTGGAATTCGAGTTTCGTGCGAACAGCATCTCCTAACGAAGGGTGCGCCAAAAGATAGTCATACGTGTCAAGTTCTGTTTTCCCGAGCAACTGCCCCTCGAACTCGAAATAAAGTGTTTGACTGTCAAAGACGGAATTTTGTTTTGCTAGCTGCACGAGCTCATACAGGTGATCGAGCCCGTGGGAATATGTATAAGGAAGCAATGCTGTATTGAAGCAACTTCCCAAACTGTTCTTCTTGACGGTGGCCTTTGTCAGCGATCCAATAACTTCGTTGCCCCGTTTGATTGCAAGGTGTTTTGTTAGTTCTACGCGAATCGCGCAGCTATGGCGAAGAACTCGACCACCCACTGTCACCGTTGGATCGCCAAACACCTTTTCGTAGTCCGTCCTAATTTGATTGAGAATCAACAAAGACGTATTCGTACGATGTGCTTCGGATGCGATCAGTGCGAGCGATCTCTCAAGGAGTCGCTCCGCCTCGCCCGACGCATCGCCATATCTGATTTCTGAATTCCAGATTAGGCCCGCAATTGAATCGAGTACAACCAGATCGAACTCGCCCGAGTGAAGAAGTTCGCAGAGCGCACGTAAGGACTCAACGGCATCAGCGCAGCTCAGTAGAAGTGTGCGAGACAGATCGACCCCGGTTTTGCGGACCCAAGCTTTCGTTAGTTTGTGTTCGCTTTCGAGCATGGCCGCACGTCCGCCACGCTTATCGCACTGCGCGATGGCGGCGAGGGCCAAAGTTGTTTTTCCGGTGCTCTCCGCTCCGTATAGTTCGACGATCTTGCCTCGGGGAAAACCGCCGGTCCCGAGCGCGATATCAAGTGCGAGGGAACCGGTAGGAAGAACACGATGTTCGTGCTCGTGCCAGCCAGCCGTGACGTTAATCGCCTTGGAGCGAAATCTGGCCTGCCATTCAGTCGCTAGAGAAACCACTGGCGGCGCACCTTTGAGAGACTTCGAATCACAAATTTCAATCCCTTTGTTAAAGGTTATGCTTCGTCGCGCTGATCATTGCAGGGCGTTTGGCGAAGTCGCCGGGTTTTTGGCTAGTGTGTGTGCTTGTAAGCAATGAGAAAAGGATGCTAAAGAGTGTCGTGAACATACTGTATCATCGAGCAGGTTTTGTAAGCTTTCTAGACAGAAATGCCGCGCGATGAGGAAGTAAATTCTGATTTGAGATTCCCGATTCGACACGTTTAAGCGATCTCAGGCAGCGGCAGTCCGACTGAGGTTAGCGAGAGCGAACTAAGGGAAGCGCGGACCTAGATCTACGAAGCGACATTTCCGCACTGGCCTCGGTAGTGTCCCGAGTTTTATGTAAGTCGCTGTTCTCCGGGAGTGTTCCTTTCTTTGATAGTAGGTGTTCTTCTTCCTAGTTTGCTGATAAAGGCCGGAGCGCCGGAGGCGCGGAGGGCTTTATCAGCGGCCGACCCTCGCCGCAGCGGCTTCGATGCGGTCGCCCCAAAGCAACAAGAAATGATTCAACGAGGTGCGCCAGTTCGGGGCGGCGCGCCAGCGCTGCGCGATATTGCGCAACGCTAGATACAGCAGCTTCAGCGCGGACTCTTCGTTCGGGAACGACGCCTGCGTCTTGATCACTTTGCGCAGCGTCATATGCAGCGACTCGACCCACGTTCGTGGTGTAGATGGCCCGCCGTATCTCTTCCGGGTACGCAAACTGAGGGCTGATGCCGGTCCACTGCCGCCGCCAGAGCTTCCCGATGACCGCATACTTGCTGTTCCAGCGCTGCTCAAAGCTTTCGAGCGCCGCCATGCCGGCCTCCTCGCTCGGAGCGTGGTAAATGCCGCGCCGGTCCTCGGCCACGGCCTTCTCCTTCCAGTTCACGTACGCCACACTGTTCCGCACCATGTGCACAATGCAAAGCTGCACTTCCGTGCGTGGATACACGGTCGAGATCGCTTCGGGAAAGCCTTTCAAACCGTCCACACAGGCGATCAGGATATCCGCCACGCCGCGGTCGCGAATCTCGGTCAGGATCTGCAGCCAGAGCTTGGCCTCTTCCGTTGCGCTGGTCCATAAGCCCAACACTTCTTTCGAGCCTTCGTGCGTAATGCCGATGGCCACAAACACGGCCCGATTCTCCACCCATCCTTCGTGCCGCATCTTGACCACCAACGCGTCCAGATACACGATCATGTAGAGCGGCTCCAGCGGGCCGGCTTTGCCACGCGCGCACATCCTCCATCACCGCTTCGGTGACCTGGCTAATCAGTGTCGCGCTCACCTCCACGCCGTACATCTCGTGCAGATGCCCTTCGATGTCGCGCGTCGACATGCCACGGGCGTACATCGAAATGATCTTGTCGTCGAAGCCCGTCCAGCGCCGTTCGTGCTTAGGCAGGATCTGTGGCTCGAAGCTCCCGTTGCGATCGCGTGGCACCGCAATGTCGAGCGTCCCGAAGTCGCACCCTTCTCCGGCTCTTGCCGTTGCGGTTGTTGCCTCTGCCGCGCCTTTCAGGCTGGCCATTCTCATAGCCGAGATTATGACTCAATTCGCGTTCATGGCCCGTTCCAGCAGTGCTTTGGTCAGCTGCTTCAGTAATCCGTTCGGCCCGGCGATCTGCTCGGTCGTCTTGCCCGCAGCAGTTCGTCCAACGCTGCATTCAACCCTACGTTCTCTTCGTCCATCGCTCTCCTCTATTCTCGGAGAACGCTTCTTACACAAAATGTTTTATACCCTCCTGGCCTCCCTTAGGTTGTGTTCTCAACGGCTCTATCCTGTAGACCGTTGGCTTCTATCTTTTTCCGCTCCTCAAGCGCTTAACGGAGATCGCGAGATTAGGGTTAGTTCGCGACGCTAAAACTCTTTTCTGCTGTATACTGTCTGCCATCAGCGGCGAATGCCCGTATCGCTAAGGAGTGCGTTCCGTTTCCAAACAGAAGCGTCTCTAGAAGGTAGTTCCAGCCGACATTTGGGCATCCCCCGGCGACCGGCATGCGAGCACACACATCGGTCCGCTGGCCACCATAAGTGGCCACTCCGTTAAGAACTGAATCGACAAGAACCTCTACGGAAACGATATCGGCCCCATTTAAATCGATCGCCCAGCCGCCGATAGCTTCATCACCCGTCAGAACGGAGCTTGCATCGGGTGTATCAATGCTGATGCGGATCGGATTGGAGGTAGCATTGTGTGTCTCGAAATCGCTCGTGAACGTCGAGGTGCGTCCTCCTGCTGTCGACGCTGTAATAGAAAGAACGTGAGGACCGTCACTAACTAGAGTGGAGTCGAACATGAAATTCCAACCGACATTCGGGCAACCAGCGGCACCGACAAAGATTCCGCAAACGTCGGCTCTCAATGCGCCGTAGCCTGCTGATCCAAACAGGACGCCATCGATTGCGACCTTCACTGCGGAGATGGAGTCAAATTGATCGATGACCCACCCTCCAACCGCGACGGGGCCATGAAGTCCTGATTGTGCCGTCCGAAAATGAATCGAAGCGCGCATAGGATTCGAAGAAGTCCAGTTCGCCACAGTAAAGAGTTCGCTTTGCCGGGTTGGCGCCATGCCAGCAGTGCCTAATGTCACGGTATGTATTCCATTTGCTAATTTTGTTGTGTCGACATCGTAAGTCCATCCCACATCGGGGCATTCCGGGTTGTGGGCAAAGACTTGGCAGACATCGGGCCGCCCAAGTCCGTAGGTGGGTGCAGTTTGGGAAGTCACGCCGTCGAGAGCAATACTTAAGTCCGCTAGAGCTCCGCTGGCATCCAGAGCCCAGCCTCCAAAAGTCGCCAACCCAGACAGAAGCGGATTTCCGCCGCCTGGTGTGTCGAAGAAGAGAACTGCTTGCGCGTTCGAGATCTCATTTGAGACACCAAAGAAGCGATTCAAAACCGTGCGTTCGCCGTTGCCAGCGTACGCAATCACATTCAGGATATGTCCACCGTTCGTTAGTTGGCTGGTGTCGACCAAAATGCTCCAGCCCACGTTGGGACAACCAGGGCGGCCATCATCATACACACTGCAAACATCAGTACGCACACCGCCATAGGGAGCATCGCCGATCGGGATGCCGTCAATCTGGACGACAACTCTGCTGATGGAAGTCGTTTGGGCGATCGCCCAACCACCGACTACTACCACACCCCTTAGTGGGGCTCCATTCCCCGCAGGCCGATCGACGTCCAGAGTAATCCTGTTCTCAGGGGCATTCGCCACAGTGAAGGTGCTCGCAGCGGTCAAAAATTCGCCACCGACACTCGACGCAGTCACAGCAAGGGTGTGAACACCTTCGGAAAGCCGAGTAGTGTCGAGCGCATAATTCCACCCTACATTCGGACACCCCGCGCGCCCCGGAAACGCACTGCAAACATCCGTACGCAAACCACCGTAGAGAGGCGTACCGTACTGTATGCCATCGATCGAAAGGTTCAGCTGTGCTATCGGAGATGAATCATCCAGAGCCCAGCCGCCGAATGTAGCGATACCGGCGAAAGGCTCGCTCTCCGGACCGGGACGGTCGATGGTGACTCTCATCGGATTGTCGGTAGTCCAGTTTCGGACGTTGAAGGTGGCCGAGGAGGTGTAAACCTGACCAATTGACGAAATGGCAGTAACGCTGAAGGTGTGAGGCCCATTTGGCAACTGAGAGGTGTCGAGGGTGAAATTCCAGCCCACATCGGGGCAGTCCGCACTCGCGTACAGCTTGCAAACGTCAGGACGGCTGAGGCCAGAAACAGGTGCCCCGTAGGGTAGAGTATCGATCGATACGGTTAACGAGGAGAGGCGCGCGGTGTTCGCCAGAGCCCAGCCTGAAAATGTGGTTCGACCAATGAACGCAGAATTGAGGGGCGAAGGAGTATCGATCCCTACTTCGATCCGTCGCACCACCGGCTTGAAGCTATTCCATTGTGTCACCAGGTTATACACGTTAATTGAGCCGAGGCCAGTCACAAGATCAAAGCCAACCCCAGCCTGGAAATGAGCCGTGCTCGTCCCATAACCAGCTTCTCCCGGAACTGAGTTATTACCGCTCGAGATGTCGTTGAAGATACAAGTCGGGGCGGGGGCGGACGAATCGCAAGAGGCAAGGGACTCGCTCGCAGCGAGTCCGTACAGAGTTTCACCAGCTTGCCCCTGCCGAGAACCGTTAGCTTCGACAATCAGAGCTACGATGCCTGCAAAAGCTGGCGTGGGGGCGCTAGTTCCGCTGACCCCGGCGAAAGAAACATCCCCAGCATGGGCGCTACATGAGCCTTCAAGGCAGATGAGATAAGGATAAGCGCTCGACGCGTCGAAGGAAAGATCCGGTATGTCGCGCGCCCCGTCGTTTGGGATTCCAGCAACGCCCGACTGCCAACGCGGCTTACTATTGAAAATACTTGCTCCACCGCCTCCCGCCAGGATACTTGGATTCGCACCGTCGCATGCGGAAGCAATACAGCTCTCATTCCAGGCAACCTCAGGGATGTAAGAAAGAGCAGAGGCGAAATCGGTACCGTTGTTATCACTCCAAAACGAGCCGCCGTTCTCATTGAAATCGGTACCGCCGATTGCGATATTGTATGGAGTGGCGGCGAGAACATTAACAGATAATGGCCCGCTCGCCACAGTTTCAAGCGTAGGATCGTCGCAACCTTCCGCGCCCGAATCGCCCGAAGCGACGGTGTAGGTAATGCCTTCAGCTGCCGCCTGTCGAGCTAATGCCAGGTAAAATGCGCCTTCCGCTTGGGTATAGTTTGCTTCGCACGCGCCATAACTCTCCGTCATGACGTCCGCCAGACTATTGTCGACGATATAAAACTCTGAAAGGTCCACACCGTCCGTGGAGTTGGTAGATGCGGATACAACGATGTTGACGGTCGCTGCAGGCGCTAAGGCCCCAGACCACGATGAATCTAATATCGACTCCGCTTCGTCGCGGCCCCCCAAATTTCCTGGATCTGGTCCATTTACAATGACTTTGGGCGGATTGCTTGGAAGAGTAAACGAGTTTCTGAAGTCGATCACGTCTTGCAAATTGATGTTGCTTCTAGCTACAACCGCGATGGTGGTGCCGGCACCGTCGATACCGTTTGCATGAAGCGGTGAGACGTTGTAAATCGTTGAGAAATCGCCCGGTGCGATAGCCCGCGATCCATCGCCAGCGTTGAAGAGCGTATGCCGTGTCGATTGGCTAGCTGTACGAACATCCTTTCGTACAGCTACCAACTGGGGCGCTTTTCGAAAATTATGCATGGTGGCGATCCCCGATATCACTGGCGCCAAGGCGGCTGGAACAGCCGGATCGGATGCGTTCGCAAGATATCGGGTTCCCGCAATCTCGTATTGATGAATTTCAGTGCGGAATGTACTGCGCACCTGTTCAGCCGTGCCTGAGAACTCTATGATGGTTCGCCCGTTCCCGATGCGATCAATCCCGAAGCCGTGGGCCTCCAACCAATTGCGAACACGCGCTATCTCGGCTCGTTCGACGCCAAAGCGATCGCCGAGTTGCTGGGGGGTCAGCCAGCGGTGATATTGCTGGGAGTTTTTGTCCTGCTGTAATCTCAGCAGTTCATTAAGAGCCTGACGACGTGCGGCGCTCGGAGTAAGCACCATCAGCATGTGGTCTAAATGGACCTTATCCGGCGCTAAGCCGATGTCAAATTGGGCTCTCGCTAGAGGATGAGTGTTGCCGGAAAGCCTTGAAAGCCGGGTGTCATCGATTAGAGTAGAGCCCCCAACTATCGTGATCTGTGCATCGCCGATGAAGCGCAGCAATAACAAGCCCGCCATCACCGGCCATAATTGTCTAAAGATGAAACCTCTTGCATTGCGGTTCTGTCGCGAACACTATTCGAACATAATTGTGCCAAGCTTTTCAAGGATTCTTTTATATTGTTAACGCAGAATAGAAGAACATGTTCTCAGTAAAGTAAAAAACGCCCAATTTTGAGCGGAAGCCGAAGAGTTCAGGTTTGAAGCGTAGTTGATTCTTGGCGGCCCGCGCCCAAAGAGGCCGCCAGCGAGACGCACGGCAAATATTTTTGGCCCTTCTTGCGCTTCTTCCGCCCTGCGGCTCATTAATCCAGCCTGGACATACCACCGGCAATCCCGCCCTCCCCGAAAATACAATCCCGGCTCACAGTTTCCGAAGCCGATCCCTTGTCAGTTCAAGTCACTTCCTCGCTCAGGCGCAGAAGTGAACTTCGGAACCAGATAAGTCCGATTCGCCTGCCCTTCGTCTATAAGGAGGCATCAGAGCCGCCGATAGTAAGCATATGATCAATAACTTAGGAAAGACTAAAGTAGAAATTACAACTCGCGGGTGGCTATACCTGGCTGACCAAAGCTATCAGAAAGCTCTGTCCGCTGCTGATCCCAGCAAAGAGGAGAGTTTTCAACATGACACGCAACACCTAATCTCCATGGCTCTCGAATCGCTAAAGACCAACGCGAGCCGTTCAACCAAATCTGCGCAGAATCTTTCGTCGAAGGTCATTTTCTGCAAATCAGCCGACAAAGTCGACATTCTCTACACCCAAGGCACCGGCAATTAGCCGCGCAGCAGCCAAGCTCTCCGAGCGCATTTCAATACCGCGCACGAATGCAAAATGCTTCGCCAATTCAAGCGAGAAATATCCTTCGTGAGAAGCAAAATCGATTGCGGTCAAGACCGCCGAATTCTCCACAAACTCCTCGATCACTCGGAGCACGTGACGATGACGGGTGTAATGCACCGGTCGCCATTCCTCAGGCAGGTGTGTCAGAGTATGAGTGCCATCCGGCAGCTCAAATTCATAAAACCAAGTACGCGCTTTGATTTCCCGGAGCTTTGCAGCATCGATCTGCCCCATCGGCCCCTTTTTGCTTTCCACTTTTCAATAGTAGCCAAATCAATCAAGGTCCGATCAAACGAGCTGAGGTTCGATAGCCTCTATTATCCGTGTATTGGCCGAGTAAATACCATCCAGACGACGACTGCGTAGGATCCCGGCCTGACGGCGCAACGCTCTTGGTCAAAACGATCAGTCATCACGGCCAGCAAGCCGCAGAAATCGATTTTTTAAAGCTGCTTGAGACAGATCGAAGATCTGGGGAGGTCGCGGGCGGAGACAGCCAGTCCGTTCTCTGCCGGAAAATCCACAAGGAAGGGCTCAGGGGCAGCCGTCTACCACCCTTCAGATGACGAACCTTGCCGGCGTGAGCCGGGCCAATGCGAGTTGTTTGCCTCTGCACAAACGAAGAGTCCACGACGGTGCAAGTATTCCAGGCCCCCGGTGTTTACAGAACACCTCGACTTCCCAGTCAAGCTGACCGATAAGGATATATGTGCGCTGCAACCTTTATGATTATTTTACTTGCCTTCCAAACTTCATTCGTGTTGGCGCTGGACGGGCCTGTTCTTGGACATCGCATCGGCGAGACCATAATAGACTTCTTGGAGCGCGAAGGCGGGGAATCACACCTTGGATCCTGCCGTATCGTGACCAATCGGCGCCCCTCGAAGAGACTCTCACAAGATTATAAAGACTGTCAAGAATTGATCTCCGCTGTTGATAAGGGGACTCGATTTCAAATGCGGTTTGATGGAGGATCTGAACGACTCACCAAAGGTGCCCGAGAGGTCGCCACTTTTGAGCGTTGCCAACTCGTGAAGATGATAATCCGGATTCATGCAGGTCAATCGATATCTGGTTTGGGACCTGACAAACGGATTACCTTCCAACGAATATTTAGGAGTCTAAAGTCCAGATTTGGCGATCCACAGATGCCAGATTCGTTCGCAAACGATATGACTCTCGTGACGCAGCCGAAAGAGCGAATCGCCGAATGGAGCTTGCCGAATGTACACGTAAGCCTATGCGGCTTCGAATTCAGAGACGGCGAAATACAACAGATTGTGATTTCCTTGTGGAGTGCTGACGAGTACGATAGATTGACCGGGCACTCGGCAGCCCAAATTGATTTACTCCAGTAGTCGCAAACACATCGAAGATCCTCGGCTGTTCGATCTCGGCCAACCACATCGCCGCTCGCAGGGAAAGATCATTCAGACAAACTTAACTTCGAGGTAACTGCTCGCAGATGTGCGGTTATGAGTTCACGAACATGAGTGTGCGCTGGAGTACCGTGACATATCGGCTGGACCCATTTTGCGTTCGAGTTCGGCCTGCCCTCGAACTGCCCGTTTACACATGAAGATGATTGGGGTTGGCCTCCAGTTCCCGCGCTATGTGCGCAACTGAAGATCCGGATTGCAGCCGCCTAACGTCTGCCACCTTGAACTCGCGCGCGAACTTCCGCCTGGTACTCGATACCAAGAGCTTGCCGAAAGATCCAGAGATCTTCCAGAAGAACTGGTCGATGTCACCGCCCAAATCGATAAAACACAGCGGCTGTTGCGACAGTTGCTGACCTCTAAGAGCAGCAGCAATGACAATAAGCCGCGCGGACGGCAGGCGCTGCCGCGGCATTTGAAGCGCGAACGCGTTGGGGTACGGTCGGCCGGAAGCCGATAGGCACTGCGGCGCATGCGATCAGACGCTGCGGCCATCTTGGCGAGGAAGTCAGCGAACGCTACGAATACATTCCTTTGCAGATGGGTAGTGATTGAAAAATCTTGCAATAAGTACGCTTGTGCCTGAAAGACTCGAACAGCAACCAACCCGGCGCAACCGATCGAAAAGAGCACGCACACGCAGATCGGTAGGTTCTGGCCGTATGTCGGCGACCGGGAACATCCAGCGCTGATTTACGATTACACGCTTACGCGATAACGGGCCGGGCCGGAGAGATTCCTCGGTAAGTACAAAGGCTATTTGCAACTGGATGCTCATCCCGGCTAACGACAAGTTTTTCCTAAAGCCGGGGCGCTAACTTGTCCAGGTCGCTTGTTGGGCTTACGGAAGGCGGCGGCGTGTAAGCAGCACGGGCCACCGCTGCAGTGCACATGAGTTCCGTACTTGGTCTATATCGGTCAACTGTGTGCGGTGGAGAAGAGCGCGCGCAAATCCGGTGACGACTTGCGCTTACTGAGGCAAGAGGTGGCTCGTCCGGTGGCCACAAAAATTGGCAGCACTACCTGGAAGACGGCGACCTGACTATTGATAATACGCGGACGGAGTTTCGCTGCAACCGGACGGAGCGTTCGCTGCGCGGCATCGCCGGAGGACGCCAAAACTGGACGTTTTTTAAGCAGTGATCGCAGCGGAAAAACCATGGCCGTTCTGCGAAGCTTCGTCAGATCTTGCGAATCGAACAAAGTCGATCCGCTGCCTGGTTCCGCGACGGGCTCGCCGCATCTGGTCCCGCTCGATTCAAAAGCTCGATGAACTGCTGCCGCATAATTGGCCCCTGCCCCGCACACCGCCTAATACCTCCTGACAACAGAACCCCTGGTGACTTTCCCAGGTGTTCATGTGACGCTTACGTATTTTGTCTCTTGCGCCGGTCTGCACTCTTGCCACACACAGCCCCTATTGCAAAACTTATGATCGATTCGGCAAGAATAAGCTTTCCGCTTCCTTCTCATTGATTGGTCGGGAGTTCTTTTAGTCAACTTGCCAGTAAACTCCCGTCCAATCAATTGGAACGATCGGAGCCGAAATTCCAACGCTTTTCCGAAAGTCGGCTACTGCTGCCCGGCACACCGCTATAGCACCGTAATCATCAATGACGACATACCCCCCTGACGAGACCTTCGGATAAAGATTCTCCAGGGCGTCCCTCGTGCTCTCGTACATGTCTCCATCTAGGCGTAAGAGAGCAATCTGGCCTACGTCCGCCGTTGGTAGGGTATCTTTGAACCAACCGGGAACAAACTTTACTCGCTCACTTAACAAGCCAAATTGCTTAAAATTCTCTCTTACCTGCCTCAATGGCACGCCAAGATAATCCGAGAACATACTCAAGTCGATGTCGTCCTTATCCTTTGGCTTTGGTAGTCCTTGAAAAGAATCGTATAGCCAGACACAGCGCTCACTTTGCCCTGAAGCAACCAAAACGCCTCGCATGAAAATCGACGCTCCCCCTCTCCAAACTCCGCACTCCACTACATCACCTGGAACCCCGTGATCAACGATCGCCGAAAGCATAAGGCTTTGCAGAGAATCCAATCGCTTTACGCCCACCATCGTCATGGCTTCGACCGGCCAGTCACGGCCTTCATGACGTCGCTCGTGAGAATAACTCAGCTGAAGTGATGCATCTGGGCCGTCGTTATCGTACCGTTTGTCTGGAAACAGGGTGCGCGTAAGACATCGCTTGAGGAGATCCAAGTACAGGGAATCCATTTCGATCAATTGCAGCTTATCGAATTCAGACGCAGAGATTGCGGGACGCCAGAAAATCACCTTATGCAGTTCAGACGAACCCTCCATCGCTGCAAAGAACTCGTCTCAAATAAATTCCCGATTGACCTGCCCAAAATTTTGTACACTGTGTAGAACAGCGTAACAAACAGAAGGCATTTAATCCAGAAATAAAGCGTGTCAGCCTGCTCTAAGCGCCTTTGAAGGCGTTGGTCGCAGCGTTAAGTGTGATGTGGAAGAGAGCTTTTTTGGCTGCGAACGGAAGAAGAGTGGATTACACTTCAATTGGCTTGACGCGCGCGATTGAGGTAAGAAGACTAACTTAACAGAATTGCCGGCTTACGATTCGCGCATTTTGAACTTACCTTTCGGGTGAGGGGGATAAGACTTTGGTGAGCAATAATTCTTTTGGTTATATCGCGAGTGCCACGTCGGCTGATGACCAAGCTTCACTTCTTGCGATTCAAGAGGCTGTAAAGTCAACTGGTCCATACAGCTATTTAGAAATCGGCTCGCATCTTGGTGGAACGCTTCAAACGCACATCACAGATCCTCTTTGCAGTCGCATCTGGTCGATTGATAACCGAGTGTCGAGCCAACCGGATGAGCGTGGCCATGGAACTTACGGAGACTATGGCGACAACTCGACGAGCCGGATGCTAGACGGCCTTGGCAGAATTCCAGGTGCAGATCTCAAGAAGCTAACGGTCTTCGATTGCGATACACAGGGAGTACCCGCGGATGCAATTAGCCTGCCCACATATTGTTTCGTCGATGCCGAGCATACCGATCGCGCCATTCAGTCTGACTTCGACTTTTGTGATCGAGTGAGCGGCGGCCGATTGATTTTTGTCGCCCATGACTCGTTCATCTTGTACCGGGGGATAAACACGATCATCAAAAACCTGACTGCCTCTGCTCGGCAAGCAGACTTTCGGTTTCTTCCTAGCAGCCTCTTCTTAATCGATACTACCGGCCAGGTCAGCGGACACTCTGATGTGATCAGTAGAGTGACTCAGGGTTGGCGAGGATACCTCGACGGCCTTCTGCTCAACGACTTCTATCGCCGTGAGTACCTGAAAATGTGCGCTGATCCTCAGAGTTGCATACCGTTCTGACTGCAACGAGCATGAACAGTTCTTATACCGACGCGGTAGTTGCGGAAGGAAGCAAAGCGGGAGCCAAAACCAGCGACCTATGCCGGCGGCATGGGACCAGCGGGTACGTTGCAAGGGTGGCGCAGTAGGTATGGCGGTATGTGGCCAGCGAACGCCGCGCCCACAGGTTGATGGCCAGCCGCTTCACAGAACAGAATGCTTCCCCCCCTCATATGTTAGGAATCTTCTACCGTCTTGCCAAGCAAGTGTATGAGACTATTCCGGATGTGGGGATCGCAAAATGGATTGTTAAAGAGTTTTGGGCATCGTATGTAATCCACAATCGGTTATTTTGTCCAATATCAAACTGAGGGGTGGCAGTACACTCGGGATGTACAGTATAAAAACCCTGAAAGGAATAATTGATCGAGATGGAGGATGTAATCGTGAGCTCGCCATCTAGATCAGTATTCTGATCTGTTCCAGTTTGGATCCGTCCGCCAGGGATTTGAACATTATTAGCCGAATTGCCATTTCCGAAATAATTAAGCTGCAGCATATGTAGCTCATTTGAGTCCCACGGGCCCGGACTAAACCCCAGGTTAATCTGTCCTCCGTTTCTTTCGAAATACGCGTAAGATCCATCAGGGCCTCCAGCGTTGTCAAATATCGCCAGCCTATTCGGGCTGTAAGTACCAGTTTGCTGAATCCATAACTCATTTCCTACTATTGGTCGTTCTCCAAGGTAAGGAACTCCAGAGAAACTTTGATCGTATCGACCCCAAGTATAGAAAGGCCAAATGCACTTGCCAGCAGGAGTCTCAAAAATATCGTTTGATGATAGGCCTGCACCTAATCCAAAAATGCGTGCTTGTGAGTAATTGCCTTTAAAGCTGGATCCGCTTTGATCAAAATAGGCGGCAGAAAAAGTCAAGCTATAGATATTTGTATTTCGTGCCCGAATTAGATATTTATCGGTTGGATCGACGGATAACGGGTTTCCAATTCGAGTTCCGGAAATACCGTGAATTGTAAGCGACTGGACGTCGTTGATGTCTAGACAGGTAGCTGCCGATTCGCAGTGGAGTTGATTAATTGTAGCGTTCCCCATACCATTGAACCAGACGGCGTGGGCAAACGATGCTGGATTGTTCACAGCTCCTCCAGAAAAAGGTGCCGTGTACGCTCCGTTAGGCGTAGTCTGGTCCTCAACATAGACTTGATTTACCAGAAGAGCTCCGAGACCGACAGTTCCAGGATTGTGGATCCAGGAATACGTGCTCGTGGAGCAGCCAAAAATCCAAACGTTGTCTAGTTCCGTTGAACCGGTAAAAAGTCCAGGCCCGAATGCGTTCGTGATCATTACGTGTCGCAGATAGGTTTGAATGAACGTTCCTCGGAAGTCAACCAGAGCCTGCCCGTTTAGCTCGGCGGTCTGTTCAGAACCGTTACCGTCGAACACTATGTTCTCAATCGTCATGTACTCGTTCCCTCCCCCCGCACTTTCAAAACTGTTGTACGTGCGGAGAAGCCCTACATTACTGCCGGCCGCTAGGCGAATAATGACGCCATGGCTAGGATCTCCCGGAGTCGGATTGTTTGCCGACTCACCAAACAGAAAATCGCCCGGAAGATAAACAAGGGTCTTTTTTACAAGGTAACACCCTCCTATTGGTCGCGGTAGGACCATGAAGCCTCGCGTATTGAGCATGGATTGAAGTGCGGCGGAGTCATCTGAGACACAATCCCCCTTAGGTAAGAACGATCCCCTGTCTACCAAGTCAGAGCCACTGCCTGGAACAGGAGAAGTGCCGGTCGGTATGGACGAGCCGCCGGTCGGTATGGACGAGCCGCCGGTCGGTATGGACGAGCCGCCGGTCGGTGCGGACGAGCCGCCGGTCGGTGCGGACGAGCTGCCGCTCGGTGTGGACGAGCTGCCAGTGGGTGTGGACGAGCCGCCGGTCGGTGCGGACGAGCCGCCGGTCGGTGCGGACGAGCCGCCGGTCGGTGTGGACGAGCCGCCGGTGGGTGTAGACGAGCCGCCGGTCGGTGTAGACGAGCCGCTGCTGGGCGGTGCCGACGCGCTGGTCGGTGTGGACGTGCTGCCGGCGGTTGGAGCAGAACCAATAAAGCCGTCGATAACTACATACGTACTGGCGGAAGCGTCATTGGATTGGCCTACCACTTTGACCGTCAACGTGTGATTCCCGACCGAAAGGCCGCTATACGTCGCAGTCTGCAGGCCTATACCTATTGGAGAATACTCGTCGATAGTCGCTTTTACTGTGCCGTCTATGCTCACTTCTGCGAAACCCAAGTTCCACTGCCGAGCATAGATGTAGGTAACTTGGGAGCCGGAAAAGTTGAAGGACGCTGTATCACTGGCATTTTTTGAGAAAGACTGTGTGCCTGCATATCGGCTTGAATAAGAATTTTGCTGCCACGAGCCACTGTAGCTTATTATCGGATCGAGGTCATCATGTACACCTCCAGCTCCTGTTGGGGCACCAGCGATGAAGCCGTCGACAATGACGTATTGGTCAGAAGACTGGGGGTTTTTCTGCTCAACGGTGATGATGATCGTGTGAGCTGAGTTTGTCAGCCCGGAATACGTTGCGATTTGCTGGCCCATGGAGGTGACGAAATACTCATCTATGCTCTCCATAACTTTGCCGTCTATGCTTACTTGAGCGACTCCCGCATTCGCCTGCCGGGCATAAATATAAGATATTTGAGTGCCCGAGAAGTTAAAGGAACTTGTATCACCAATTTTGTTCGAGAAACTTTGCGTCCCGGCGTATCGGTCGGAATAAGAGTTTCGCTGCCAAGAGCCGCTGTAACTAACTGTCGGGTCGCGGTCGTCGTGGACCGCATTCGCATCGAAGGGAATGGCGCCTACGAGGGCAATCGCTGATCCAGGCGCAGGCTGCGATGCCGAGTGGAGAGACGAGCCTGCCAATAATAGTAGTAGAAATGCTCGGAGAGCGCGTTTCCCCTCCGGAAGACCGATCATCATAGGCTGGTAAAAAATGACGGAGCGGGGATCTGACCTGTGAATGTTTAGCGAATTGTTTGATCTCATAGTCAATCAGTTTGCTTTTACCGAGACAAGCTCTGTAAGCGTGTTAAACCTTCGCCCTCGCGTCGTGCGGATGCCGTCGAAAGGCAGTAGATCATCGGAAAACACGTTTCGTCAAATAGTGTCGTGTCATCGAAGTCAAGTCTTTCTCTGTTCGCGGGCAACTATTATTCCTCTCTTGTTGAGAGGAGTGTAGCCGTGGTCCTAGCGGTGCCAATGTAATACGCGATGTTCGCGCCCGCCGGCGGCGCAGGGCAGTGTTCGCAGTTCGAAGAGCTCAAACAAAGTGATAGATCAGAGCAGAAACGCCTCGCCATTAATCGAAACGCACCGAGGGTGTACAACATTTTGTCTAAGGGATATTTTCCTGGGAGAAGGAGAACAGGATGGAAGACACGATGTTGGCACAGAACGAGCGACTGGATGCAGCGCTGGATGAGCAGCTGAAGGGCAAGAGCACGGAGGAGGTCGTGGGGTCCAACGGGCTGCTGAAACAACTCACCAAAGCACTGTTGGAACGAGCGATGAAGGCGGAGTTGAGCCATCATCTCGGCTACGAGAAAGGCGAAGGGCAGCGAGAGGGCCGAGGGAACGGCAACAGCCGCAACGGCATGAGCCGGAAAAAAGTGCAAGGCGACTTCGGCACGATGGAGATCGCCACGCCGCGCGATCGCCACGGAAGTTTCGAGCCGCGTATTCTGCCCAAGCACGAGCGGCGCTGGACGGGATTCGACGACAAGATTCTGTCCATGTATGCGCGGGGGATGACGACGCGCGACATCGAGGCGCATCTGCGCGAGATCTATGGCGTGGAGGTCAGCCCTAGCCTGATCAGCCAGGTCACCGACGGGGTGATGGAGGAAGTGCGGGAGTGGCAGAACCGCCCTTTGGAGCCGCTGTATATGATCGTGTACCTGGATGCCCTGATGGTCAAGATGGGGCACGAAGGGCGCGTGGACAACCGGGCCGTGTTCGTTGCCGTTGGAGTGACCGAAGAAGGCTCCAAAGAAGTGCTGGGCTTATGGACCAGCGCCACCGAAGGAGCCAAGCTATGGCTGCAGATCTTGACCGAGATCCGCAACCGTGGCGTCAAGGATATCCTGATTGCCTGCGTCGATGGGCTGAAAGGATTTCCTGAGGCTATCGCGGCCGTTTACCTGCGCACGGAGGTGCAGTTATGCATCGTGCACATGGTGCGCAACAGCCTGGCCTATGTGAACTGGAAAGAGCGCAAAATGGTGGCCGCCGATCTACGGAGCATCTACCGCGCCCCGACCGCGGAAGACGGCTTAGCCGAACTGGACCGCTTCGAAGAGCGCTGGGCGGCCAAGTATTCCGCCATCGGCAAATTGTGGCGGCGGCACTGGGCCGGCATCAGTTCCCTGTTCGCTTACCCGGAAGAAATCCGGCGCGCCATTTACACCACCAACGTGGTGGAGTCGCTGCACATGACGCTGCGCAAGGTCCTCAAGGAGCCGGGCCTCGTTTCCCAGCGAGGAAGCGGCGCTGAAGCTGTTATACCTGGCGCTGCGCAATGTCTCGCAACGATGGCGAGCCGCACCCCAGTGGCGCACCTCGCTCAATCACTTTCTGCTCCTGTGGGCAGACCGCATCGAGGCCGCCAAAACCACAGCAGGCCGCTAACAAACAAATTCAAAACTCAGAAAGGACAAAAGCCGGAAAACAAAGCTTACACAAAATTCTTGACACTACCAACGCACCTCGTTTCCCGACAATGTGTAAAGTGTGACAAGGCACAGTTCGCATGCCCAACGTCCGGCCAATGGATCGGGTCGCGGTTGCCAATGTGCTTTTGTCGCGTCTCGCTTGGGAGAGGTCGATTCTCCGGGTATTTTCGCGCTGTCTTTGGGACGCTTGGCCGTCTTCATAGCAAATGGGATTTTTTGTTTGTCCTCTGCTGAATTAACATTGCCCACGATCAGTTGCGACTGTGTTTACGTCCGTTTATGGAGCGTCACCTCCACATCCCTCGCGGGGTTCGGGTCCACCTGATGAACTGAACGGTGACTTGCTTGGGCGATCGCGAGCGCTGCAACCGATCCGGGTGCCTTTAAGACCCGCTAGCCGGAACGGTCAAGATGGTGGTTGCCTGGATCGTGGGATTGGCGGAACTGCTGATGGTAACGGTCACGGTTTGTGCGGTGGATCCGGCTATTGCGGGCGCACTGTAGAGCCCCGTCGGGCTGATCGATCCCGGTCCTGTGATGGACCAGGTGACGGCGTTGCTCATGTACCAGCCCGCGGCATAGAGCTGCAGCGAACTGCCGGCTTTCACGCTGGTCTGCTGCTGCGAATCGATGGCAAGATGGGCCGGCGTAGTGTCGGGTGTGATCACCATGCCGCCGAGGATCGGCGACGGCGAAGCAGTAGTCGGTACGTCCGGAAGGATGGCGCGCAGGGCCACGGTTAACTGATTATTTGTCACCTGCGCCGGGATGTAAACGTCCACCGGAGTGGCGTAAGCGTAGTTGACCGGAAGCCCGAGATCGAAGCTATGCAGCACGATCTGGCCATTGGCTTCGATGTGAATCGGCGCGCGCCAGTTCGGATTGTAGGTCACGCACGGATTGCAGCCGTTATAGGGTTGCGCGAGCATCAGGCGAACTTTGTAGTTGCCGTTGGGCACGACAAAGTTGTACATCAGGTCATCGCCGTAGGTATAGCCGTTGCTTTGATAGATGTATCTCTCCGGACTCGAATTCAGCGCCGGCCAGTTCGGGTAATCGCCCCACTTCTGAATGTAGGTGCCCGTCTCAAACCCCTGATCCCCCAGCCAAACGTTCCCCGATCCGTCGGTCGTTCCGTTGGGATTGCCAGCATCGATTCGAATGCTCCCGGCTGGATTGGTTCCGTTGGGAAGGATCGTGACGTATAGGCTCGCGGTGGCAGCCGGGTCGGCGGCACTGGTAGCCGTAAGCACTGCGTGATTGGTGGTAGTGGCTGAAGCAGGCGGTGTGTACAATCCCCCAGTGGTGACTGTACCTACGCCAGAGACGAGGGACCAGGTTACGTTCTGATTACTTGCGCCGTTCACCCAGGAAGTCAGTTGATAGCCCGACATCCCAGCCAGTATGTACATGGTGGGCGATGGCAAGCCTACGAGGACTCCTTGCAGAGCAACCGGGAAGTTCACCTGGTACGTGGAGTTCGACTGATCGGTGGCGGTGACAACCGCAAAGGATTTCGGCTGCTGGTAGGGATTGGCCGGGTTTACCTGGAGCGAAGTGTTGCTCACGATGAAGCTGGATTCGTCGACCGCTTCAAAGTTGGACATGCCGATTCCAGCGCCGCCGATCTGGCCCAAAGCACCCATGGTCGGCAAATCTTCCTGCACGTCCGTGCTCACTGTGAGCGTCGGTCCGGTGCCCGCGTCCGCCAGGAACATGCCATATTGCCTTAAGGCCGTCAGAACCACTTGCGCCGAAGGACTGAACTTGCTGATGTCGTAGCTGGCCTTCAGTCGAAACCGGGCGCCGTAGGGCGGACTATTCGTGCATCCGGCGCACCCATTTCCGCTGTTGGCGGGCCAGTAGCGCAGCGAATGGATATAGCCGCCCGCTACCGTAAACCGCATGGCATGGTTCACCACGCCCGCTTTGATTTCGTCCAGGTGGAGCGTCAGAGGGGACAGGGGCATGCCCGCCGCGTCGGTCGCGCCGTTCGTGGGAAGAGCATAGCTGTTCCAGCTGTAGGTGAGACCGCTGGTCGCCGTACAGGCCGCTACTCCGTTCTGGCAGTTTTCCACGCCGAAGAAGTTGTTGTAGATTTCATAGAACTGACAATTGTCGCGGCGAACCGTAATAATGTGGTGGTCTGTATTGTTCAAGCGGGTTACGAAGTCGCCGCCTTCCCGTTTCAGGTTGGGCCACTGCGGCACTACGAACGGGCCGTTGTAGAGATTGGTGTAGTAGAACGTCAGATTCTGAACCGGCGTTGTACTGTCGGCGATGTTGGTGCCCCAGCTCGGCAGAAATCCAACTCCGAGGGAGCCCATGTTAGCGACCCAGGTGGCGGAGTGCGATTCGAGCGGCAGGTTGTCGATGCGCGTGTTGAACACCGAGTCGCTCGGGCCGGCCTGGCAGCTCCCAATATTCCCCTGCACCCCGATCGAAGCCGGAGCCGAGTAGGTGGCCGACGTGCTAGAACTCGAAGTGAGCGAACCCGAGCTCCCATTCACCAGGGCCCAGTTCACCGGACGATTTGCAGTGAAGGTGACGGTGCCATTTTCTCCCGCCGAAGTGGCGGATGGCGTGATTATCAGGCCTCCGCTCGTGATGGCAACAGCGCCGGTTCCGGTGACCCCGGCCAGCACCGGCGAACCGACTTCATTGCCGCTAATCACGATAGATGCCGATTCGGCCGCCACCAAGGAAGGCTTGAAAGAAACCGTAATCGTGCAGGTTGCTCCCGAGGGGACCGTGCTGCCACAAGTATTCGAGAGGAGAAAATCGGACGCATTCGGTCCGCTCATGGTAATACCGGACAAAGACAAAAAGGAGGTTCCGGTGTTTTGCAAGGTGATCGTTTGAGGGGCACTCGTGGTTGATGATGTCTGCGTTCCAAACGAGAGAGTCGAAGTTGTGAGAACCACCTGAGGTTTGGATGAAGCCGCGTTTCCAGGCAACGCACTCCAGACGTTAACAGCCGTACACCCAAATAGGTTGCTCCCCGGCTGCGCGGCCGTATTGAAAAACAATTGTCCTATTTTGCAGATTCCGGGGAGAACTCCCCCCACCGAGATAGGAAGGGTGACTGGAAAGGTTGAGAAATCCGCATTCTGGCTTTGTCGGGCTAAATCGATTTTTCCAGACTGTCCAAAAGCTCCATTGAAACTGACTAGAAATGTACACACTAGCCCACGTAGCAATTTTGAATGAAGATTCGGCCTCCAGTTATCACGAGTTTTTTCCAGAGCCGAAACGAAAAACATCAATTTCACCGGTTTGATTGTGCTCACAACTCACAGAAA
Source organism: Bryobacteraceae bacterium (assembly GCA_965277435.1). Taxonomy (GTDB): domain Bacteria; phylum Acidobacteriota; class Terriglobia; order Bryobacterales; family Bryobacteraceae; genus Bog-105. Next base: position 3,667,367 of record OZ255821.1, read on the forward strand.
CTCTCGGAACTGGATTAGCGCGGCGACCAATCACAGCGGCCTCACCGCATCCCTACGGCGGACTGCCATTGGCATATCAACAACAAATCGCATCGTCTCGTACTTCAGCCACACCACTTCGACGAAGATGACCATGTAGCTAATAGCTCACCTGGACGTTCCAGCCGGTGCAGCCCCCTGCTGATTTGTAGAAAACGGCGGAACGGGTGACGTGATAACACCCACGGGAGTCCAAGTGTTGCCTGCAGTGCATAACCAAAGAAAATATCCCGACGCAGGAGTCGGATTAACGAAATATATCTGGCCAACCTTGCAGGCGGGCGGCAGTTGTGGCCCGACTGATACCGGTCGTGTAAAGGAGAAGCTACTGAAATCCGGATTGCGAGTCTGTGTATGAAGATCAATTTTCGTCCCGGATGTTTGATCGGACAGTAACCTCGCTGGAATTATCGCCCAAACGACAATTAAGCACGTTAACGACCCCGCTTTTCCACGCCGCCACATATCGTTTGAATCGATCTATTTCTCAAGTGCCTATCGGCTCCCAGAACTCTCGATGGATTTGCTGTCTAGGGGGATCACTACAATCCACCGATCTCTGAATTCGTCCTGCCCTCCCCTCTCCTGCCGAACTCGCCTGATATTGGGCGCGCCTGATTGTGATGCTCTGGCGTTTTGAGTATCACAATCAGACGCGGGTAACGGATCGATTAAGTTCCCTAATACTACTGTGTTATAAAAGAAACAATTTCTTGTAGAATTGTTTTGTGGGCAAAGACGCAGCGGCGGGCCCGCAAGAGAAACGCTTCGCGGCTTACATGGAAGGCCTGGCGCGGGCCGCGGGGCATGCCGATCGCGTGACGCCGTTGCAGCTGTACTGCATGGGACTGCTGTTGCCAGGAGAGCGCAAGAGCGTGGAACCTATGGCGGCACGGTTGGCACCGGAGAACGTGCGCCGCCTGCACCAGTCGTTGCACCACGTGGTGGCGGATGCGCCCTGGAGCGATGAAGCAGTACTGGCGCAGGTGCGTAGCTACGCGTTGACGGCCCTGCAGCAGCAAGCGCCCGTGGAAGCCTGGATTGTGGACGACACCGGTTTTCCGAAGAAAGGAAAGCATTCGGTGGGCGTAGCGCGGCAATACTGCGGACAAGTGGGCAAGCAGGACAACTGCCGGGTGGCGGTGAGTTTGTCTGTGAGCACAGCCAAGGCCAGTCTGCCGATCGCGTGGCGTTTATATTTACCGCAGGAGTGGGCCGACGACCAGGATCGCCGCGCCAAGACCGGAGTGCCGGAAGCGATCAGTTTTCAGACGAAGCCCAACCTTGCTTTGGAGCAGATACAAGCTGCGGTGGAGCATGATGTGCCGCGAGCGCCCGTCTTAGCCGATGCCGCCTATGGCACCGACACGCGCTTCCGAGAGGCACTCACGCAGCTGGACTTGCCTTATGTGGTTGGTATTTTGTCTTCGGTCAGCGTGTGGGCGCCGGGCAAAGGACCTTGCCGAAGCGAGCGTCGAAACCCACCGGGCGTCCCTCGAAGCTGTTGCGCCGGGACCGCGATCACCAACCGGTGAGTGTCAAGGAGTTGGCCTTCTCCCTACTGGCCACGGCCTGGAAGACAGTCACTTGGCGACAGGGCACGAAACGGCCGCTTCGTTCTCGATTTGCCGCGCTCCGGGTACGCCCCGCACATCGCGACTACTGGCGCAGCGAGCCGCATCCCGAACAATGGCTGCTCATTGAATGGCCCAAGGGTGAAGCCGAACCTACCAAATACTGGCTCTCGACCATGCCTACTTCTCTCGCGCTCCGCGATCTGGTCCGTTTGGCCAAGCACCGCTGGATCTTCAAGCGAGACTACGAGGAGTTGAAACAGGAACTCGGCTTAGGACATTTTGAAGGGCGCGGCTGGCGTGGCTTCCATCATCATGCCACCTTTGTGCATCACCGCTTACGGCTTTCTGCTCGCGGAACGGAGCCGTTTTTCGCCCTCCGCGCGCGCCGGACACCTGGAGTTATCCGCCGTCACGCTTCCGCCCGACTTCCAACCCCGCGGTTCGCCGCGTGCGGGCCGAGCGGCATAATCCCCATTCACTCGGTACTCTGCGCATCCGCCTCGCCGGCTTCCTGTTGACGCGCCTTCCGTGTTGCCCCTTTTGTTGCGCGTTACGTTTTAACACAGTAGTACTAAAGAGCCGTATTCTAGCCATCAGGTGTGGCGAGTAGCATCCACTCGATCGTTGACGGTCTGTTTCCCGCGCGAAGCTATCCCGGCTGTCCGTCCTTCGTTGCCGACAGCGCTGTTCTTTGAAAACGCTGATTCTGATGAGGCGGTCTTTGCTGAAATCATCTCAGAGTCCTGTTGTTTCTAGGCCGTTGAGGTCTCCAACTCTCAGACTGATTTCGACGCTTCAATCCTTCAATGCCGGTAAGAAGCTGAGAGTGTGTCTCCAGGTTGCGGCAGCGGGTTGACATTGGCGAATACAATCTTATTGCCAGCAATGCTGTAGTCTGAATTTTGACGTAATAGGATGCCATTTCTAAATAGCGCGAGGCTCGGTGCCGGATTCGGCGTCGAGGATAAAGTAAATGTCGAATTAGTTCCATCCAAACTACCGACAGGACTTTCGTTATCAACAAATGAAGGTGGCGCGGATACGCTGCTTAGCTGGCTTAGCAAACTGGATACAGTTTGGCTCGTCGCTAGCATTTGTTGACTGAGGTTGTCCAGCGTGGTTCTTATCGAAGATATGTCGTTGGTGTTGGCCGCGTTGGTTGAAGATAGCGCCGAGAATTGGCTGTTAAGCTGATTCACAGTACTCTGCAATCCGTTTAGGACGCTCAGACCCGCCGTTGCAGCCCCTACAAAGCCGTCGACGACTAAGTATTGGCCGTTGGACTGACTGTTCTCTGAACCGGTGACGGTGATGACCAATGAATGAATGCCTCTAGTCAGACCGGCAAACGTGGCAACCTGCTGGCCGATTTCGACGGGGGAATATTCGTCGATGTTTTCCATGAGGACACCGTCGATCGAAATTTGCGCAATGCCCAAATTCGGCTGCTTCGCATACAGGTAGCTCACCTGCGTGCCGGTAAACGAGAATGTCGCCGTATCTCCCTGATGGTTGGAGAAGCTCTGAGTTCCACCGTAGCGGTTCCCCCAAGACGATTTTGCCCATGCGCCGGTATAGCTCACCGTAGGATCTGGATCGTCGTACACGCCAATCGGACTGCTTGCCGGACCGGCAATGAAGCCATCGAGGACGATGTACGTACCAAGCGACATCTTGTTTGCTGTGCCAAGCGCCGTAACAACTACGGTATGTTGGCCGTTTGTCAGCCCTGAATAGGTTGCGATCTGTTGATCTATTTCAATATCCGAATATTCATCAATGGAGTCGACCGGTTTGCCATCAATAGCAATTTGGACTAATCCCAAGTTATTTTGCTTGGCATAGACATAGCCTATCTGCGTTCCAGTGAACGAGAATGTAGCCGCGCTTCCTCTGCTACTGGAGTAACTCTGAGTGCCGGCGTAGCGGTGGCTCCAAGATGCATGTCCCCAATCGCCTGCATAGCTGATCGTCGGATCGAGATCATCGTATATTCCACTCGTTGCAGTCTCGGCACCAAGGATAAAGCCGTCAATGACGACGTAGGAATCACTCGATCGCGAATTCTTTTTCCCAAGGGCTGTGATAGCGATGGTATGCGGACCGTTTGTTAATCCCGAATAGGTTGTGATTTGATTATCTATTTTGACTGCTGAATACTCATCGAGGGAATCGAGAAGCCTTCCGTCAATGGAAATGGCGGCCACTCCGAGGTTATCCTGTTTGGCATAGACGTAGCTAATCTGAGTTCCAGTGAACGAGAAAGTAGCTGTATCCCCCGCGTACCTCGAGCAGCTCTGAGTTCCGCCATACCGATTCGCTTCGGTATTTTGGAGCCAGGATCCTACATAGCTGATAGCGGGATCGCGATCATCGTGCACGCTCGCAGCCGCGAACCCCATCCCGCCTACGAAGGCCGTGGGCGACATGGAATAGGCATAAGAACCAGTAAAGACGAAAGCAAGCAAGCAATACGTAATACGAAGGCTTTTTACAAAGAGTCTATTTTTTTTTGCGCATCGTGTAATTGAGGCGCGCCGTGTGTTTAGATTGGGCGCTGAGTGTCTATTAAAAAGCTTCATGAGAATATCATCGGCATCGTGCCTGAAAAGCTTTAGAGGCCACCGGCAACAGTCTAAGTCAATTATGGCAGCGAAAGGATCGCAGGATGGCGAGAAAACGCCAGAAAGCCGCCAACTCCAAGATCGCCGTATTGCCGGTGATGCGTCCAGATGCGGCAGGGATCGACATTGGAGTGACGGAGATCTTCGTTATAGTTCCTTACCGTGCGGACCGTTCGTTTCCGACCTTTACGCAAGATCTATATGCGTTGGCCGATTGGCTGAAGCATTGCGGGGTGAAGCCGGTTGCAATGGAATCGACCGGAGCAAGAAGTCTACGCATTAAGATCATTGTTGCGGCACCGTGAAAGCCTTGTGCAGATGGGAGCGACCCATGGCAACCGCATGCAGAAGGCGCTGGATCAGATGAATGTTTGAATGCATCACGCCATCAGCGACATCAGTGGAACAAACGGGGCCGGCCCTTGTCGATGCGGTTCTGGCGAGAGAGCGTAATTCGTTGGTTCTGGCTAAACTCCGTAACGATCGGATCAAGGCTAGCGAAGGGCTAATCGCCAAATCGCTGGTGGGCCATTACTGGCCCGAGTACGTATTCACTCTGCGACAATCGCTGGCTGCACATCGTAGTTACCAAAAACTGCTGGAAGACAGCGATCGCGAGATTCGGGAACCATCGGAACAGTTCAAGCCGTCCCGCCAGGCAGACACCTTCGGCGGCGACAATCGAGAAACCCAAGCTCAAGACGTCCACCGAGGGTGGTATCTTGCGATAGGAACTGAAGGGCGTCTTGGGCATCGATCCGAACTAAACATTCCCGGCATCCGGGTGGGGATCGTTCAGACGCTGTTTGGCGAGATTGGTCCCGATTTCACGAAGTTCCTGATTGACGACAATTAAAAATCAAGAGCGGGAAACTACTTGACGCGGATCAAAGTTCCGCAGCGCCTCTGCGTTTGCCTCCTGGATGGGGCTATGTCTGGCCAATATAGCAGCCCTGCGCCGGTGGTATCGATATCGGCACCCGAGAGATTTACGTCTCCGTGCATTGCGATTCGGACAATCAACCGGTTTGCCGGTTCGGTACGTTCATCGAAAATCTGCAGCAGATCGCTGACTGGCCTGGAGCGCTGCAGCGTGACTACAGTGGCCAATGGAATCCATCAGCGTCTACTGGATTCCACTCTTTGCCAATTCTCGAAAGCGTTGGCTTACAGCCCGGCGTGGTCAATGCCCGGCACAGGACGAATGCTCCGGGCACAGAACGGATAGGCATGAATGTCAATGGACTCAGTTCCTACATTTGGTCGGTTTGGCTGCGCGCCGCTTTCCGGCCCGAAGATCCGGTCTGAGCGGTCTGCGCCATCATGCGGCATCGCCAGCAACTGGTAGAGATGGCCCCGCAACAGGTCCAGCAGATGCAAAACTCTCTGACGCAGATGAACCTTCAGATCCAGCATGTCCTAAGCGACGCAACCGTTAGCAAGTATTTAAGGCTGCCGACTTCTCCCTCATTCCGAGTCGATACTCCCTGTGAACCTCACGGTTCAGTCTACCGATTGACGTTTGCTCGCAGCGTGCCTTCCCCCTTTCGGATCGAGGAAATCCCTACGCTTACTGTGTGGAATAAAGCGTCTTAGCGTCTTCCAAAACAAAAACGAGCCAACCAAAAGTGCGCCGACGAAGACCAGGCCGAAGCTTTGCGGCTCAGGTGTGTTAACTAGCTCCAGTTCCCGAGAAGGATCCAATAGCGTTTCTCTGTAACGGCCGACTGACTTGAAAACACCTGGAGCCACGTCATCCGTGCCCAGAAACGTCACACGTTCTGCTGATGTATTTTCACTTAGTGTAGTTCCGCCAGTTCTGTGAATCTGAGAAGAAGACGCAGCCAGATTTGTTGGCTGTGGAAATAGCAGATCAGGGTATTCGGGGTGGAGATCTGGAAGTTTCGGCGGTGGCTCAAGCGAGTCGAGTTCAGCATCAGAGGGCTCGGCTCCGACGAGCGTCGGGCTATGGGGAACAAATGACAGGCGGTTGCCACAGCGTACCCTTGCGAGATGGCGGCCGTCGCTCAAAAGTGCCTCGCCGGCCGGGATTCCCCGTCTTGTGGAACTCCAATAAACGTGGTTCTGTATACGATAGGAAACGTAGACAAACATGTTCCGAGGTGGACAATATCGGTTGGGCAGGGCACCGAAATCCTTGTAATGCTCTGCCACTACGGGATCAAACCGTTGGGCGGCTTTCAGTTCTTCTGCACTTCTGGCCCCCCCGGGAATCACCGAGTAGCGGAATTTTAGGCGAGGGGAAAGGCTATGGTTTTCATATGTTGTTGGTGCCCTTAGGCAAACCGATTCCTTCCTTGCCCCGCTAGCAATAACACATGCGAATATAATGACCCTCGATCCCTGTCGCAGGGCTCGGCAAAGAGGTGCAAGACCGCTCAGTAGCAGCATTCCACCAAATAAGTGAGCGATTGCGAAAATCTCTCTTCGGAAACTTCTGATCTGCTCTCGTTCTAGAAAACCGCCGCTTAAACGGTTGAGGAGCGACTACAGCTTGCGATTTGTGTGGACCAAGTGGCGGAAGAGCTTCACCAACAGGCACCGCATTGTATGCCGAAATCTACTCTCCATATTCGCCAGCATCACGTTCATGACGATTCCCAGTTCTAGAGCCGGAACGTTGGGCTGTAACGTTTGGACGAAATTTGCGACGCCGCACTTCAGACTGTATACCGACTCGAGTCCAGATCAGGCGCCGAAAATGCTCAGAGCGTTAGAGCTTGCGCACTCTTTTTTTAGAACAACTGAATGGTCAAATTTAATGTCTGACCAGCCGGTACAAATCGTCGTCTTCGCTGGGCCGGAAGAGTATACGTCGTACCGTCGCAATCCTCAGGCTTTCGCATATTTTCGCCGTCTGAGAGCCGAAAACTTTATCGTCGTCCAGGATTTTAGTCTTGACTCCGATCGTGTCGCGATTCACGAGTATACGCATTGTGTCTTTACTCAAGTTGCACCCAACCTACCGCTATGGTTGCAAGAAGGTCTGGCCGAGGTTTACTCATCGCTCACGACCGTAGCCAATCGGGCATCAATCGGAGCGGAGCTTGCCCAGTACTCCGAAATTCTTCACCATTCATCCCATGATCTTAAACTCTTGTTTCGAGCTGACGACAAATCGGCCAGCTACACTCGCGCCGAAGAGATCAAATCCTTTTATGCTGAGAGTTGGGCCTTGGCGCACATGCTTTTGCTGCGACCCGATTATCGGAATACATTCGCAGATTTCCTAAGCGATTTGGCTGACGGTGAGACAATTCCTGATGCCTTGCAAAAGGCTTTCGGTGTCGACGTCGATACCCTACGAGCAGCATTGCGCGACTATGTTGCAGCAGCCAAAATCGAAGCTGTCTCATATCCATGTTCAACTTGCAACCTACTAACGCTGACCATTTCCCGGACGCATCCTCAGGAGGAGGAAGTCGCAATTCTTCTGGCCTCGCTCGCGTCGCCCGGAACTTCGGAAGCGTTTGCCTTGAGAAGCTCTCTCACCAACCTTGCTGGGCGAAGCGACTCTACGCCGGCTGTATTACAGTTCCTTGGCTATACAGCGATGGATGACAAAAATTTCGGGCAAGCAGGCATGTATTTCAAAGCGGCAATTGAGAGAGGGTTGAAAGATGCCGATACTCTCTGCGCTTTTGCTCGCGCAAAGTATGAATTAGGAGCCGGAGACGATGAAGTTGCTCCAATCTTACGGCAGGCCTTGGAACTTCAGCCACAGAGTGTTCGTGCAAGATTGGAATTAGCGCGAAAAGCCGCGGAACTCGGAAGTTACCGACTAGCAATCGACGCCCTAGCCGAAGGCGATTTTCACACGGAGCGAGAATGCTTCGAGCGCGGCTATTTAAAGACCTACTGCTTTCTGGAACTTCGCAAGTTTCGAGAAGCTGCTCAGTCAGGCTGTTATGCAAGAAGTTGGGCTCGTGTCCCTGAACAGCGTCGTCGAATAAACGAACTCTTGCTGTACTTGCATTCAGGTGGTTGACTCATTGTCGATGACTAACCCCCGACCTGCTCAGCGAAAAGATGCGTTTAGCTGCTAGTCTAGTTTTGACGTGCCCCCAAAAACTGTACCAATCCAAAGTAGAGTTTCCGGTTAACAACCGAAGCTTTCCTTTCCGCTGATAATAGAACTCTTCAGCAGAACGGGGGCGGTGTCAAGGCCGGCGTCAGCCGCCGGAGGGAAGCCTTGATGCCGTTTCCGTTCTGCTGTATTTGCGCCGAGCAGCGGAAAGGAAAGCGCTCCCGAGGCCCGGGCAAACTCGGCGGGTGTTCGATAATTCAACGCACTGTGTGTGCGCTGCTCATTGTAGGCGCGGCGCCAGGGTTCGATCTTCGAGCGCGCATCCTGCAAACTGGTGAACCAGTTCGCATTCAGACACTCGTCGAACAGACGTCCATTGAAGCTCTCGACATGCCCGTTGGCCTGCGTTGACAACTGCGCCTCAAGGCGACATAGCGGCACGAACGTTCCAAGTCACTCATCCGTTCCACCCATGTGCATGGCCGCCAGTTCAAACTTGTCACGTATAAGAGCGCCTGGGGTGAAGACCGGGTCTATTTCTACGACGAAGAAGCGCAGCTACGTGCATTGCCCTGCCGGTTGGACGGATGCCGTTGCTTCCGATCCATTCGTCACCAACGCCGCAGGCCGGGCTCCGTTCCGGGCGGGGATTTGCTCGATCTGGTGCGGCTAGTTGGCTGCTTGTCGTGCGGTAGGGGCAACGATGTGTAAACCTAATTCCGTCATAACTGTAAGGAGAAAGATGTCAAGCGGGACATGCCGCCTGACTTGTTTCCTGATCTCTTACCACTATGCTTACTCGTTCGTGATTAGCAATGCCGCGGCGCGCACGCAAAAAGAGCTTGACATCGGTAGTTGTAACAACATAATTATACTTACAGAAACCGATCACGAGAGCTTTCGGGCCAGCGAGTTCTTCGATCCGGAAGATTTGCTCCAGGTCTCAGCCAGGCGCCAAGGACTTTTGGCTCTTCGCGGCCGTCCTTCTATCAGGCGCAGACAGCATTTCAGGAGACCGGCCTCGCCGGGCTTTTGCCACACAAACGCGGGCCGCGATCCGGGCACAAGCTGACCAGCGAACTGATGCAGTTTGTGACACAACTCCGGGTGGCAGAGCCGGGGATCTCCAGTCCGCAACTGGCGGTGTAAATCGCGCAGCGTTTCGGCATCTCGGGTTCACCCTCGCAGCATCGACCGCCAGTTGCGACAGCAAAAAAAACTCCAGTGAGTCCCAAACCAGATGCCTTTTTGCTGGCAGATCGCCGGTTGGTTGCCGCCTACGAAGAACTCCGCTGTCAAGCGGTACAAGGATGCGGCGTGGACCGGGCTTGGCACTGCTGATCACGCGCAGGTTCCGCTGCTGGATGGAGGCCTGCAGCCACCTTCTCGTAACCGAATGCAGCAGTGGGCAGGCTCCGGATCAGCCGCAAGCTTCGATGCCGTCCGGGCTCCGCGGCGAACTTGTCATGCTCCTTGCTAGCATGCTGCTGCAAAGAGCTTCGAAAGGGATCGCATGAGAGCGGACGCACACCAAAAAATCAAACCAACCCATCTGAACCGGACTGCTTATCTCTACATCCGGCAGTCCACGTTACGCCAGGTATTCGAAAACGTTGAAAGCACAGAGCGGCAGTATGCTCTTCGCCAACATGCTGTCGCTCTGGGCTGGCGACAGGACCAGGTCCTAGTCATCGATTCGGACTTGGGCCAGTCGGGAGCTTCGGCCGCCGATCGCGAAGGTTTTCAGCGGTTGGTGACCGAAGTCAGTCTCGGACGTGCCGGTATTGTGCTCGGGCTGGAGGTATCAAGGCTAGCCCGAAACTCGATGGACTGGCACCGATTGCTTGAGATATGCGCGCTGGCCGATATCCTGATCCTGGATGAAGACGGCATCTACGATCCAGCTCACTTCAATGACAGGCTTTTGCTCGGTTTGAAAGGCACTATGAGCGAAGCCGAACTTCATGTTCTGCGAGCGCGGTTGCAAGGTGGAATCTTGAACAAGGCGCGCCGCGGAGAGCTCTTCCTGCGGTCGCCGATCGGTTTTGCATACGGTACGCTGGGGCCGCTGGTGCTAGATCCCGATCAGCAGACTCAACGTACGATGGGCCTGCTGTTCGATACTTTCCAGAGAACCGGGTCGGCAATGGCAACGGTCCGGGAGTTCCGGACGACCAGCGTGCTCTTCCCTCGCCGCATTCATTCTGGTTCAGCGAAGGGGGATGTGATCTGGGGCAAACTCGAGCATAGCCACGTGCTGCGCGGGTTGCACAATCCTCTCTATGAGGGAGCATTCGTTTACGGCCGCAGCCGAACCCGTAAGAGTGTCGACGGTGAGTGCAAGGTACAACCGTTGCCTCGGGAAGAATGGCACACGTTCTTGCCCGAATCTCATCCTGCCTATATCAGCTGGGAGGAACATGAATGAAACCTCAGGCGGCTGCGAGACAGTGCGCGGGCCATCGGCTTCGACCGTCGAAAGAGCCCTCCCCGGGAAGGTCCAGCTTTGTTGCAGGGCTTAATCCTCTGCGGCAAGTGCGGCCGGCGGATGACGCTTCGCTACCACTCGCGTCAGGCAGGTCTGTGCCCTGAGTACCTTTGTCAGCGCAAAGGAATCGAGAACGCCGAACCGCCCTGTCAGCGTATTCCTGGCTTCGAGATTGATCGTGTGCTCAGCGACCTGCTGCTGGAACTAGTAAACCCTGTTACGCTCGACGTGGCTCTGACTGTGCAACGGGAACTGCAGGCACGTCTGGATGAATCGGATCGCCTCCGCCGACAGCACGTCGAACGGGCCCGGTACGAAGCCGAACTAGCGCAGCGCCGGTACATGCGTGTAGACCCGGAGAATCGATTGGTTGCCGATACGCTCGAAGCGGATTGGAATCACAAACTACGTGCAGTGAACGAAGCCCAGCAGGAATACGAACACCGCCGCGATCAGGATCGTTAGACTTTCAATGAGGAACAACGAGCTGCGATCCTGGCGCTGGCTCAGGACTTTCCGCGACTCTGGCGAGATCCCGCCACCGAGGATCGGGATCGGAAACGGATGATCCGATTACTCGTGGAAGATGTCACGATGACCCGTGGCGAACAGATCACACTGCATCTGCGGTTTCGTGGGGGCGCCCAAAGAACGGTTACCTTGCCCAATCCGTTGCGCTCCTGGGAAGGCTGGATGACGGACGCAGAAGTAGTAGGCAGGATCGACCACTTGCTCAATAGGCAGACCTTCGGTGAGATAGCCGCGGCGCTAAACAAAAGCGGCTTCCGCTCCGGCAAGGGCCAGCGCTTCACGCCACGCTATATTGCCCGCATCCAGAAGCATTACTCCTTGCGCTCGCGGTTTGACCGGCTCCGTGCGCGCGGCCTGCTAACGCTCCGAAATGGCCAAAGTTCGTTCCGTCAATCCTACGACCGTAAAGATCTGGGCCGCTCACGGATTACTGAAGGCTCATGCATACACGGATAAGCCGGAGTGTCTTACGAGTCACCTGACGCTGACATACCCAGAAAGGCGCAGGGTACGAAACTATCACTTCGCCGACCAGCAGCCTCGGTCATGCCGGACCGTTCTAAAGAGGTGCAGTATGAAGCGTAAGCGTTCTGCATGGGCTTTCCGGGCTGTATATGCCATAGCCGCCGAAGCCCGTTCTCTTCGCACCAATCCGCCACGGCGCGGCTGATGAACTCCGGACCGTTATCGACCCGCAATTCCTCCGGCCGCAATCTCTGCTGCGCCAAGCGCTCCAGCACGCGCCGTACTCGCGCGCCCGGCAAGCTGTTATCGACCTCCAATCGCCAGGCACTCCCGCGTATACGTATCGACCACCGTCAAAGGTGCGGATCTTGCGGCCGCTCGCCAGATTGTCGCTCACATAATCCTATCGCCCAGCGGTCTCATCAGCGTAAAGTTATTGCCGTTCCGAAAGAAAGCATTTATCATCGAACGGTGATCGCGGACAATTAAAATTCCGGCGGCGACACTTAGAATTCCCGGGCGGAAAGATATTTGACCCCGATAAAACGGTCAACTGTCTCTTGACTGTTTGTCTCACTCCAAGAAGGCAGGTCCAGACGGCATCCATGAGCTTGTCGAGATCGGTTGTAACGGGCTCATCGAGTCGATTCAGTTGAGAAGGTTTCTGCTGTTGCAGTTTGGCGGCTCCGGAGACTGGCGACAGCAGACCGGCAGTCAAAGGTGCGAAGATGCGCTCGAACAGTTTTAGGATTACGAGGCAGATGGAGTAAACAGCGCGCAGCCGGCGATAGAGTCGGGAACGCGGAACTTTCTCCACGAGGCCTTTGGCGCTAAGCTTGGAAAGATCGTAGCGAAGCGACGCTAGACTGGAGTCTTTGGGCGACTTCCGATGAGTCCTTTGAATGAACTTGAGAACTTCTACGCAAATCTCTTAGCGGCCTACTTGTCGCTTCCGAGCAAACTGAAGAGTTTGGATGAGGAGTTCGTGGCTCTCATGGATTCCGCGGCCGAGTCTATCTCGGTCGAATTACACCCGAGTTCATTGTCCGAAATCCGAGCTTACCAGAGACTTGGAAGCGATCACTTGCTGGTCTGTCTTCTTCACTCCTTCATAGATGACGTCCCCGAAAATGAGTCTGGGCATTTGTACGATCTTATTGACAGCTTTTCACCAGCCGAAGTGTTGCGTGCACCGATCGAATCTCGAGAGGAGCTTACCGCTTGGCTGCTGTTGAACGCGAAGTCTTAAACGGGTCATAGGGGATTCAACGATGACCGCTGCGATTGCGTATCACGGATCGCTGGGAAATAGTCCCAACCGCCTCAATCCTGAGAGTATCAGGAATTGGGCAAGCAGAGCGCGCCGAGGCTGTTCCTCAAGCAATGCGATGCGCTGCAGGATATGCCGCACCACCTTAATTTGGTCTTGCTGTCGCATCAAGATAGCCAACACCTTATCTTCCACGCGGTCGCTATTCAGTAGGAGGGCGCCATCGATGTCACGGAACTCGACTAGGCTAAAACGAAAGGCAAAATCTGGATCTTTCGGGTCAGGACCACGCAGCACGTTTGACCATGCGCAACGGGGCTTCTCGGACGCAAAGAACAATCTGAGTTGGCAATTGCGAAAACTGGCGATAAGCGGCAATGGCGTACTCGGCCATGCGTAGAGCCATATCACCGTCGTGAGTGCTTTGTAGTTCGATATGAACCAGTCCGCCGGAACTCGTCATTCCGAGGAGATCGGCGCGGCGGCCCTGGACTCGCTGGAATTTCGGGTTCAGCCAGCGAGCAATACCCACGCCTCCTGTAACCTTTTCTAACTACCGAGCCTTCAAAGGCCTGCAGCAATAGTTCCAGAGCAGCATCATATTCGTTCACAACCACTCTCCATTTTCGGGGGCGGTGATTACTCCACCTGTTGCACTTCGAAATCGCGATGAGAGTAACAAGCGGAAAGTAAATGCCGCCGCTGTGTGCGGCTCACTATCAGTGGCGTCGGATTGGCTAAACCAAAGACGCTTGATTCTTTGGCTCCCCGGTCAGGTTTCGAACTTACAATCCGCTCGTTAACAAAGCACAGAGGCTCTCTCAGAAACGCAGGCGTTGGCGGGGTTATTTTTTGGCAGGATTCGCAGCAGGGACGGGAAAGGGCAGGAGCTGACCTGGTTGGGCATTTGGATTCGAGGTTGCGTGACGGAGTAACAGAGGAGGCCCCAGGTGAAAGCTCATGCTGGCGGAAGTCTGGCGGCAAGTCAGGAGTCGGTTTTCTTCTTTGACCGTGACGTTCAGGGCGGACCGATCCTTTTTGCATTCTCCGCGAGTGATCGGGACGAGTTTGCGCGATTTGCGCATGCCAGATTCTAGGCTGATCTAAGCCTGAATTCCGAAATTAGATTCGAGAGGCAGGCTTTTTAGCTGCTGGTTGAGGATCAGGTGGCGACAACGGAAACCAACTTCGGCGAAGTTGAAAACTGCCAGGCGAAGATGTTGTCGAGCAAAGGGTTTCTGGTTTGCAATCCGCCCCAGCTTTGCGACAGATGAAGAACCAATCGGCGTCCGGCGCGGCCCAGAATGGCTCCGCAGGTGAGAATCTGGGTGCGCAGGGTGGCCGGTTCACGATAACGAGACAACTGGGCAGCGCGCTGGAATTCGGCGAGTAGGTTGAACAGCAGCAAGATGGCCCGGAATGCGGCTTCGGTAGCGAAGAACTGCTTGAGGCAGAATCCGTCGGCTCCCAAGTCATGCTTCAGTTCTGCGATGCGATTCTCCATGTCGGAGCGCAGATTGTAGTCACGCCCGATTTCCTCCGGTGCTTCGGTGTGAGTAGTGACAAAAATGCGAAACACGTAGCCGGGCACATCGATCAGCTTGCGGCCTACACTGTCGCGGCCTTCGCGCACGACTTCGCGAATCACCACGAAGCGGCGCTCTGTCTGCCAACCCAGCAGCTTCAGGCGGAACTCGCCGACTGAATAAGCCTCATCGAGTGCCTGCCACTGCTCGACGTGTTGTGCTTCCCGCTTGATCCAGGGGGTGAGGCGCGCGACTACAATGTAGGGCAGACGGCGCTGTTCCAGAAAGCTCAGCAGCTGGTCATCGAAGAATCCAGAGTCGGCTCTTACCAGGCGGATCTTCTGGCGCTGTCCCCACAGCGCGAGAGCTTCTTCGAGAAACTCCACGACGCCACGCGCTGGTCCGCAGTTGCCGCTGCGGAGCCAGCCGTGGAGGAGTAAGTGAGCTTCCGCCAGAACAGCCAGCAAGGGATGGTGCGAAGGGCGCCCATGCTTGCGCGGGTTATGTCCCTTCAGCGATCCTTCCTGTCGGCCATAGCGCTCGAAGACAGTGGAGTCCAGATCCAGCGTGTAGCCCTCATGACGGAGCGGCACGCGTTCCATCTGCCACTGCGCCAGCGGTTCGAACAAGCGCTGCACGTTGCCCATCGTGAAACGCCGGAACAGATTGCGGATGGTGTCGTCGGTGGGGAAGCGATCAATCCCTAACAACGCGTGAAGAGCTCGATCGCCGCGCAGCCAATTGGCATGTGCGAAGCGTTTTGCGCCCACTAACACCGCGATCAAAAACGCCGTGAAGGTCGTCGCTGGTTCGATCTGATTCGGCGATTGCCAGCGGATCGGCATGCATTCCCGCAGCTTCTCCACCAAGCCAACTTTGCGTAGGTAAGCGGCAAAACCGCCACCCCTCCAAACGGCGTTACTGCTCGCCTGGTTTCTCGCAAAATCAGCCGTTCATCCGATAAAAGGGCCAGTGTTTCTCGTCGGACAGAATTGTCCCGCCTATCTTCTTCCATCCTCTATTCTGGTCAGAGGCTTGGGCGGTCGTCATCCAGCTGAACTTCGTATTTCAGGCTGAATTACCTTCCGGTAGTTCACCGCAAGGACGCCCATAATTCGCCGTCCTGCAGCCCCGATGGGGAGCCACTTTCGCCCCGGAAGCTATTAAATACACTCAAAAAACAAGCAAGCTGCCATAACGACGCCCCGTCACCGAATTATTTCGGCTTCTCTTTTGAGCTTTCGCTCACGAAAGCTCTGTTTTAGGCCCGTTGTAGGGCTAGTTCAGCAAAATACTCCGATTTCCTTTTTTACCGGTTTTCCCGAAATAATTCGTTCTCCGGCCATTTTTGACACTTTTTTCAGGCGCGACGTACCAGAAAAGGTTCTTTAGGCCGCTTTTAGCCCTCAAAAACTCCACTGTTTTGATCCAAATCACTCCAGCCGCCCAATACTCTCTGAGACAGAGACCCAGATCCCGATCGGGGAGCCAAACTAACTCATTGAATTAAAGGGCCCTTCTGTTCTTTTGAGCCATCTGGCTGTTCCTCCGCTGTACGAACTTTAGTACGAACTTTCTCCAACTCAGCCCGTTCTGCTTCAAGCTTTCGCCGCTCTTCGGCTAGTCTTGCTTTCTCCGCGAGGTACCGCGCCAAGCGCTCCCCGTCAGCCTGGATGTCCCGCTCATCGGTGATGTCGTATCTCTTAAACATGTTGTTTGTCTTGTGGCCGCTGATCTCCATGGCGCGTTTTTCCGAAATCCCAGCCCGGATCATGTTGCGGACGGCTGTGCGCCGCAAATCGTGAATCAGCAGTGCAGGGACACCGGCGCGTTCGCGAGCCTTTTTCCATGCTGTCTTCACTTCTGTGATGCCGTGGCCCTTCCAGGAAACGATAAACGGACATTTCGGATCGCGTGCGGAATAGACCATTTCGAACCAAGCTCGCAGTTCGCCGTAGAGCGGAGCATTGCGCGCCTTTTTCGCTTTCGTCTGTTTCTTCTCCAGTCGGATCAGGTTCGCGTCCCAATCGACCTGGTCCCAGCGCAGTTTGAGGATCTCACCCCGACGCATACCGAGGTGGTAGCCGATCACGAGAATGAGTTTTTGATGATCAGGCAATTCGTCGCGCAGCCGGACATACTGCTCATGCTCCAGGAAGCCTTCGCGGACGTTATCATCCTCGTCCAGCATCAGCTCTCCAATCTCCGGAGCGACATAAATAAGCGGCGGAAGCTCCTTTAGGCCGAGCGTATAGCCACGGCGCAAAGCTTCCAACCAGCGGTTAATCGTTGCATTTGCGTAATCGGCGGCCTGCTTCTGATCAATGAAGGCTCTAATCATCTTCGTGGTTAGCGCAGAAGCTCTGACCTTTCCAAATGCCGGCTGGAGGTGCAGTCGGACATAGCCATCCGCCTGTTTGTAGCTATGTCGGCTCTGCCGTTTCTGATCCTCCAGGTAAAGGTGCAGTAGATCATTGACCGCGGCATCCGTCGAGGTAACTTGCCGGTCGTCGATCTCCTTGCGACGCTTGTTCAACAGGCGGATGGCATCGTTCTTATTCGTAGATTTAGAAGACTCGAAGCGCTCATTACCTTCGCCCGGAACCGAATACCGGACCCACCAGATCTTGCCGCGCAGATACGGTTTAGCGCTTCCGCGTTCACCTTTGGCCATGCGGAGATTTTACACTCCCTCGCGCGGCGCTCGATCGATATACCGATCCAGATCCCGCCGGTCGAAGCGCAGTTTGCCGTCGAGCCGGGCGCAAGGAATGTCGACACCGGCCTTATGCCGCAGCGCGTGCTCCGAAAGGCCCAGATACTCTGCGGCTTGATGGATGTCGAGCAGCCGCTGCCGCATGCCGGCCATACGTTCGAGCCGCAGGGCGACCGCATCGGCAATGGCCTCGATCATTGCGTCGCCGGCGCTCTTGGCTGGCTGTCTTGGTTCGTTAGGAAGTGCAACTAGGCTCATGACTCTTTCACTCCGTTTCGCGGCGGGCCAAACCGCCTCAAGAAACCACACACATCTATAAACGCGAATGGGAAATGATGCAAACAACTGCAAGTTGCCTCAGTCGGCCCTCCTGTGTGCGGCAGCTTCGCGCTCGAGAGGACGCGATGCGCGTCCAAGCGACTTATGGGAACCAATTGGAAATCCAATGCCGCTCTTCCCGCCTCGCCAGGCGGGAACCCGTGAGGACTGTCGGGCGTGCTCAAGCGCCTTTCGGAAGAGCTGATGAGGTGCCGCTGCACCCGAACGACACCGCACGCCAGCAGCACCCGACTGTCGAAAGCAGTAGTAACAGCGGGTCTGGATAACCCAGGCAGCAGCACCGCGGCTCGCATTCCCAAAAAGGACAGTGTGAGCAACATAGTTCTCGCCAAATCGACCATTTACCGGAGTGTGCTCACGTTCGACATGGAGTATTGTGGGGATTAAAGAAGCCAAAAAGAAATGGAATTCCGTCAAACCGGCGCTCTTTTAGGTTTACTATCCTTTTCAGCGTTAACGCTTCGATCAGCGCCCTCGTCCTCATCTCCCGACATGCTGCTTCGACACGCGCTTCGGCTTGGAGACCTTTACAATTGGGCCGACGCATATCCGGAGTTCTCACAAGCCGAACAGCTGTTTAAAGTGCAAGGTGATCGAAGGAACGCCCTGTACGCTCATCTGGGAGCGCTCCGAGCATCAATGGAGCAAAAATCCCTTCCAGTACTCTCCCTGGAACTGGGCGACCTCATTGAACAAGACCCTCTACTTCAGAGCGACAAGCAGCTCCGGCTATTCGCCTACATGGTGAAAGGCGACGTTGATTTAGAGCTGGACCCGGTGCCTGCCCGGCAAGACTGGAACGCTGTAGCGGCGTTGGCTAAAGACCTGAACGACGAGAAATGGATCCATCGCTCCACCGCCGAGATTGGCTTCGCCGACTACCTACAAGGAAATTTTGATAGTGCCTTCGCAAGAGTTTTCGGAGCTCTGACCCAGGCCAAAACCCATGATGATTTTGGAGCCCAAATTAGACTCCTAGGGCTGTTGGAACCGGGTTAGCGCAATCCAAAGAAGAGAAGCCTAACCTCGAAGCTCTCGGTTATTTCGACAAAGCCGACCAGATAACGAAAGCAATTCCGGACGCAGGCTACCAATTCATTCCGCGTGAAGGCCGCCTCCAGGCACTGCGGCATCTGCAGCGATACACCGAGGCGGACCAGCTCGGAGCCGAATTGTTAAACGAAGCGCTGCAGCGAAAGAAGTACGTGAAAGCCGCCCAGGTGCTCATCACGTCTGCCGGCGTCGACAAAGATCAGAAGAAGTACGATGCAGCGATCCAGAAGCTTCAGAGGTCGCTTGCGCTCTCTAGTGTGGGGCATATGCCACGACTGCTAGCCGATGCCCAGGTGGACCTAGCTGACATCTATCGCCTTAGGGGAGCTTTAAAGCGAGCGCAGCCGCTCATGAAAGAGGCAGCCCGGTCTACTCAATCCAGCGGAGACTTGTTTCTTTTGCCAGGACGACTCGGCGCAGAAGCTCAGCTCGAAATTGCTTTACACCATTACGATGCTGCAAGACAATCCTTAGAACGCGCTTCCGTATTCGCTGATTCGATGATTGGCCGCGTGAATCGATCCAGTAGCAAGCTAGCCTTACTTCTCGGACAGGAGGAGGTCTTTCGGTCCTATGTCGACCTAGAGGCTGGTCACTTCCATGATGTTCCGAAGACGTATGCGGTTACTGAATCGGTACGCGGACGGGTAAGCCGCGATATTTTGATGAATGGCTCAGCCGAGTCGCCCAAAGCTCAAGCCTTAGAGCGACAGCTTTCCCGCCTATACATTCAGCTGTCAAGAGTTCAAACGATACAGGATGCGCGCACATTACGTGATCGAATCTTTTATCTTGAGCAAAACCGCTGGGAAGAAACAGGTACCAGCATTCTACGCAATAAGCTAAATCAGGTTGTTCCCTTGAAAACGCTTCAACTTTCCTTGGCCCCGAACGAAGTGATTCTCGAGTACATGCTAGGTGACAGCGAATCTTATTGCCTAGTCATTGATCGTTTACGCGCAAGGCTGGTGCAAATCCCGCAAAGCCAACGTCAGATCGATTCAGTCGTCCTCACTTATCTGGAGAAAGTACATAAAGACACCGCCGCTGTCGATGATGCACAACGACTTCACAGCCTTCTGCTTCCGAGGGATCTCGACATCGAGAACAAATTACGAGTGATTGTAGTTCCTGATGCCTCTTTGCATCTATTACCGTTTGAGGCACTTCAGACGGTGGACGGTGCTTACTTGATCCAAACGCACGAAGTTGTTTACGCGCCCTCAGCCAGTACCTTCTATTTCCTAAGGTCAAAGGCCGACGGAACTGCCGCCGTTCGCGCGTCTGAAGTGGTCGCCGTCGGCGGTATCCCATATAGCGAAAGTGAAGTCGCGAAGGTAGCAAAGACCCGCGGTTACGACTCCGGCAAATTGGGCGATCTCCCAGCATCCGAAGAAGAAGCTCGCGTGGCGACCGATACACTGCGAGGATCATTCGATCGAAATAGGCTACTAGTCGAACGAGATGCGACGGAGAGCGCCTTCAAGCATGCTGACCTACTGAATGCGACCGTGATCCATATGGCTGTACATGGATTGGCAAGTCAGCGAAACCCAGACCGCGGTGCCCTCATATTGCTGAGCGATCCCAAAGTAGGAGAAGACGGTTGGTTGCAGGCTACTGAAATCGCGCTGCTTAGGACGCGCGCAGAACTAGTGGTTCTTTCCGCCTGCGATACAGCCGTCGGTCCTATCAACGGCGAGGAGGGTATTGCCAACCTCAATCGCGCATTTCTTTTGAGCGGTGCTCATAATGTGGTCTCCTCGCTGTGGCCGGTCGACGATACGTTCAGCTTGTTCCTTATGAAGCACCTCTACGCTCACCTAGCGGAACAGGAACCGATTTCCAGCGCGCTCAGGCATGCGAAGCTCGATCTGCTTCAAACGTTTCATAGCAAGGCAACACCTTACTTCTGGGCTGCTTTTAAACTCGAAGGCAACGGAAACGTAAAACTTGTACGCCACACCGCAAATGAAGAAGCCTATGTCTCTCACGCTGCCAGAGCGCACTAAGATTCTTGAAGAGATTAAGTCTCTCGTCCTAGCGAAGCATTTTGACGGCCGGCATACCGTGGCCGACTATCGGCTGTGGGAACAGAGCTTCCATGCAAAAGCGGCAGTTGTTGCGGAGGTTGAGGGCGACGAAGGATTCGAGGAGGGGGTCCGCGCCATACTCAAAAGCCTCGGAAGCAGCCACACCGCTTTTATCCGACGAATCGCGAATGATATGCCGCCGCAACACGCTATCAACGCCACTGTGTCCGCACTTGAGCAGGCGGGCCGACGCCCGGTTTGGATGTTTCAAGACGTTATCGAGGACGGCATTGCGTTCCGCGCCGGAATCAAGCCTGGTGACATTTTATGCCAGATCGATGGGCAGGAGATTCATCCTCCAGATAAACCCGCCTTCGGCCTGGGAGCTACCCATCAACTAACGGTTGTCAACAGGTCCCCACGGTCGGTCACACTAGAGATCCCCAATCGAGCCGCGAAGGATCGACCACCGCTAATCGAACCGCGCAGCCTTAGTCATAGAATGCTCGATGGCCATATCGGTTTGATCAAAGTAGCTAGTTTTCCGGGTAGCATCGGGAAAGAGTTGGCTGCCGGATTGACTGAAGCAGTCGCCGACCTGAACCGCGCCGGGTGCCGCGGAATGATCTTTGATTTGAGAGGAAATGTTGGCGGCGGACTGGGTTCTCTAAGATTAATGAGTTTGCTGTGCGCGGACAAGAGGCCAATCGGCCACAGCTTTACGAGGAGAGGATTGGAGAAAGGTCTCAATAAACACCAGCTCGTCCGGATCAGCAAGATTCCGACTCGAAAAATCGACCTGCTTGCAATGGTGATAAAGTTTCGATTTATTCACAAGGATCGATCAATGGTTCTCATGACGGAGGGTCTGGGTCCTCAACCCTTTCATGGACGCATCGCTCTTCTCATCAACGAGCATACGTACAGTGCAGCCGAGATGGTGGCTGATTTCGCAAAGCAGAACCACTTGGCAAAACTGGTAGGGACGACAACCGCCGGACAGGTGTTAGGAGGGGCAAACTTCAAGCTATCGCATGGCTATACTTTGCGCATGCCCGTCGCTTGCTGGTATTCATGGAACGAGCAATGCATAGAAGGGAAAGGCGTAGAGCCTGATGTACACATGCCCCTCGAACGGGAGGATCTTCTCTCAGGGCGTGATAGGCAGCTAGAGGAAGCACGCGAGTCTATTGCAAATTGAATTTACCGGCTTGTACGAAGTCGGAGTGATTCACGTGCCAACTCAACGTATACGTCCCGGGGCTGAATGACCTGAGATCCACAGGTGTGCGTAGCGTAGTAACCCCATCGTTGTCGATGGAGGCCTGTCCAACATAAGTCGCGAGCCTTCGATCCCCAGATTCAGACAAGATGTCAAGAACGTACGTGCCGGCATCCCGACCCGTTGGTAACACGATAGCCAGCCCCCGCACGGACCGGGAGATAATTTGATTCTTGGGTGGAATTCCAGAGCTACTTCCACTTCCTCTCGCTATCGCAATTGTTTGGAAATTCAGAATTCCAGGAGGAGTACGGGTCGAGGAAAATTTGCGCGCTGCGGCAATGAGTGGCTGCGTTTGCTCCGCACGAGAATGCCGATAAATCCAAAATGAGGCGGCAAAGATTAGCAGCAAAGCTGCTATGCTGCCGACGGCAAACAAGAACCTAGTCCGCCTTGCTTCCGCTTCGAACGCCCGAAATTCCTGCCAGCAGGGAGAGCATCGAACGATGTGTTTCCGCGCCGGATGTCTAATGGATAATTTCTTGCTGGCGAGTCCTTTAAGCGTTTCAGCGCCAAGGCAATCGATTCGGTCTGGATTCGGGTGCCCGTAGAGGTACGCCTCTTCGATTGGATCTAAACCGTATTTGGGGCTTCTCATTCTCAGGAAAGCCCTATTATCACAACACAAAGGAAGACTTACGGTGACGAAAGATTAGCCCGAACTCGGGATAGTACCTTCCGTACTGTCGCCACGGTGATGGCCAACGCCTCCGCAATCTCTTTAGCTTTGTAGTTCTGTAATGCAAGCTCACATATGCTGCGGTCTCGTTCCGATAGATGCGCGAGTTTCTGATCGATTTCGCGAGCCCGAGCAATTGACCGAATGTGGTCGGGTCCAGGGATTTCAGGCAGATAACTCAAACCACGGTCAGAAAGGGGCATCTCTTGGGAGCGCAATCCGCACAAAGAGAATGCCCGATTCGTGAGCGCTCTGAAAGTGTAGGAGGTGACATCTCGGAGCTGCCCGTGAGCGTGCTCTCGGCGGGCGATTCCGCGAGCTCCTTCCTCCATCGAGGTCGCCAACTCAGCAGGATCGCAAGAACCCAAAAATCTGCTGTAAATATGTGGTTCGACGCTCTCCACCGCCTTGACAATGTGTTCCGGCAGTGGCTGTCCTTCGGCATCGACAAGATGGAGCGTAGACATTGCCTTGAAAAACTCGGCCCCGAACCGTTGAAAACAGTATACCCGCCCTTCGGTCGGGAGCAAACGAACACAGAACGGACCCGTCGGATGAAGGGATTTTAATGTCACGTTTTAAAGCCTAAACGGAGTGATCTAAATGACAGCCCAGGAGGCATTCTCCGGAACAATCGGGCATGCGAACGGAACGATAAGCAGACCCACACCGATCCAAAAGGAGCAACTATGGCCTCGTCTGCACCCGGAATCCCAAGTTGCGCCATGACGATTAACTCGGCACCTCATCCGCTGTTCTTCTTATTCCACACTAAGAACGCGCTCTTAATCGCGGGTGAATGGAATTCGAAGCCTAACATTAAACAAATTCAGCGCTTTCGCAAAACGTCTGTAGACGTCGCCGGTAAGGCCGAACTTCTTCGGCTAAACGGTTCTTGCGACCAGAGACAACTTCTTATCTAGTGAGGTTACTTTGCCGGACAGATATGTTCCCCCCCAAACAGTCTCGTCTACGCTGCCGCCACGAAAACGTCAGCGTTGTTATTTCGCTCCTAGCGATGATCAAACGTTAGGTGCATGCAGATCCCGCTCGGAACTGCTGGAAGCGATAGCGACAATCACGCGAGATAGTAACTATTCGCGACGTAATGTGGTCAATCACGCCAAGGAATTGGGAGTTTGGAATAAATTTCAGGCGCCGCGACCAGATGATGTGTCGATTATTCGCTTGCTCAGCAATTCCGCACCCCAGGAAGATCCATTGGCTGTGATTGCCACTAAGCTGCACATTACGAGGGCAGCCGCCCGACTGCGGATTTATCGAGACGACGATTGTGTTGAAAGCCTTGTCGGTGGCACCTACTCAGCGCGCGAGGTCGCCGAAGGCCTTTGCATGAGCCGCTTAACGCTCTCCGCTTTGGTTCAGTCCGGCGTTCTGCGCGCGAAGCGGTTACAGCGCACTGGAAAATTGCGTATCTCTTCAGATGCAATCGTAGATTTCGTTCTGGCGTATCCCAGACGGATTGAGTGGTCTCGGTGTTTCGAGAAGTCTTCCTGGTTGAGTGACATCATCGAGAGCTACCGCTACCATGAAGCGGCGGCAGTTCTGTGCGTGTCACCCAAGACCCTGCGTAGCTGGATTGAGCGCGGAATCCTGCACCTCAAGTTTGATTCGCAAAACACAGGTTACTTTTTCTCAGATGAGCCTCTATATCGCATGCTGGATGAATATCCTGAACTCATCAAGATGTCCAAGTGTGTAGCTTCCAATCCAGAATGGTTTGCCCGATACGAAGTCGTACGGGGCAGGTATCCCAAACAATGTTTATCGGCCGATAAACCAAAGTCAGGACAGTCCGACTCAAGCCCGTTTCGGATTCTTCTTCGCCGATCTTGACGATGCAAGTATCTACCCTGCTCGTCCTGACACACCGCCAACAATCCGCTCCCGGAACGTCGGTTTGATACAGATGGCTTCCGGAATGTCGGTCGATACAAATGGCTCCCGGAATGTCGGTCGATACAGATGGCTCCCGGAATGTCGGTCGATACAAATGGCTCCCGGAATGTCGGTTGATACAGATGGCTCCTGGAATGTCGGTCGATACAAATGGCTCCCGGAATGTCGGTTGATACATTTGGCTCCTGGAATGTCGGTCGATACAGATGGCTCCTGGAATGTCGGTTGATACAGATGGCTCCTGGAATGTCGGTCGATACAGATGGCTCCCGGAATGTCGGTCGATACAGATGGCTCCCGGAATGTCGGTCGATACAAATGGCTCCCGGAATGTCGGTCGATACAAATGGCTCCCGGAATGTCGGTTGATACATTTGG
Organism: Bryobacteraceae bacterium; assembly: GCA_965277435.1. GTDB lineage: Bacteria > Acidobacteriota > Terriglobia > Bryobacterales > Bryobacteraceae > Bog-105. The sequence continues at coordinate 3,692,335 of OZ255821.1, forward strand.
CTCCTGGAAGGTCGGTCGATACATTTGGCTCCTGGAATGTCGGTCGATACAAATGGCTCCCGGAATGTCGGTCGATACAGATGGCTCCCGGAATGTCGGTTGATACATTTGGCTTCCGTATGGGTCTAGTACGCGTCCTGCTACGCCGGAGGAGATCGCAAATAGAAAATGTGCATCGGGACCTGGGTCGCATAGACAACCAGAGATGGTGTACGAATGCTGCGTGTTTCTTTCAACGGACGATCTGCGTTCACGGCTCAGGCTCGCCAAATATGTGGCGAACGATGCGAACGTTCAAGCGATCCATGATGCTTTGCGCAGCGGTCTCGGGTTGCTGGTGGAAGGTCCGCCCGGCTCAGGCAAGACAGAGTTGGCGCGTGCGCTCACGAGCGCGGCCAGCACGCGCATGGAGCGGCTGCAATGCTACGAGGGGATCGGACAGGAGGAGGCGCTCGGCAGTTTCGACCGGGCTCTCCAAGATCAATATTTGAAGATTGGTTCGGCGAACCTGGACGCGAAGGAGTGGCCGCGTCTGCGCGATCAGATTTACACGCTCGGTTTCTTCTCCATGGGGCCGTTTGTGCGAGCGCTGCTCAGTGAGGAGCCCTGCGTCCTCCTCATTGACGAGATCGATAAGACCGACCCTGCCTTCGAGGCGATGACGTTTCAGCTCCTCGAAGAGTGGCGTGTGACGATTCCGAAGCTAGGAACGATCGAGGCGCGGAGTAAGCCCATCACCGTGCTGAGTTCCAACAATCAACGGAGACTGAGCGATCCTCTCCGCAGCCGCTGCGCCTATCTGTACTTTGAATATCCGACGATCGAGCAGGAGCTGGACATTTTGCGACTCCGGCTCTCGAGTCAATCCTCGACAAGCTACGCCCAAATCGCAGGCCTGGCCAAGGCGCTAAGGTCCTACCGGCTCGCTAAGCCGCCGAGCATTCGGGAAATCCTGAAGTTAGCTGAATTACTCGAAGACCGCGGCTGCAGCGAGATTCAGCCCTCGATGAGAGACACCCTGCTTCCCTTTCTCGTCAAGACCGCAGAAGACCGGGAGAAGATGTTGCTGAAGCACAACTTTGAACGACTATGTGTCGATGCGGCGAAGCACGCGCGGGAACTGGTAGAGGCGCATGACCTTGCCCTACCGGTCGGTAACCTGGCAGGGGAAGCCGCCGCATGAAACCGGTTCTATCCCTGCTCTTGTGCGTCGCGTTTGCTCAGGGTGCCGCGCAGAACGGGGCCTCCCGATACCGGTCATACGCCGAGCAGATGGCGGAACGCTACGCGGGACAGTATCGCGTGCCTGCGGATATGGTCCGGGCCGTAATTCACGTAGAAAGCAATTGGAATCCTGGCGCCGTCTCCAGCGCTGGTGCGTTGGGGATGATGCAGTTGATGCCCGGGACGGCGCGCTTGTTGCAGGTGAATCACCCGTTCTGGATTTATCAGAATATCGAGGGTGGCACCGCGTATCTGGCTTTTCTCTATCGACGGTTTCGTGGAGACTGGCGTTTGGCCCTGGCAGCGTACAATGCTGGTCCCACAGTTGTAGAAAGGCGCGGTTTAAGGTATTCCTCGCCCGGGGTGTTCGCGTATGTGTCCCGCGTCTTGGCAGAGTACCGAGCCTTGCAAGTGAAAGGAAAGAGCCATTGAAAGCCAAAGTGCTGCTGATGGGAGGCCTGGGCTTCCAAGTTCTCGTGCTTGGGCAAACGCTGAAAACCCCCGAAGAGCTATCAACGGGACTGCCGGTCATCGAACCACGCATCAGGCATGAACAGGCCGACGTCGGTGCTCCTCGACGCGTGTACATGCTGCCGCATTTTGCCACAACAATCCGTATGCGAGACGCCATTCAGAGCATTGTGTTGGGCGATGCGACGCTGTTTCGCGCGGAACATGATGAAGGCGACCCAGCGCTTGTGATTGTGCATGCCCGCACGGCAGAGCCAGCGCAGACCAATCTGGAAATTACGACCGTCTCTGGGCAGCAGGCGATCCTTTGGCTTGTCAGTGACGCGCATCCGCAGGCACCGGTCGATTTTGCGGTGCATTACGATAGCCCGGCCAACTCCACGGGTGGTTCGTTTTGGCGGCCGGAAAGCAAATCACCGAGCTTGTTGATTGCGCAAACCGTGTCTCTGGATCAGGGTGCAGGAGGGCATAAGAGTGGACATTCGCTTACGCCCGTCAGTCTTCCGAGCGCACATACTGCGGATACGGATCCCAATACACGGCTTGACGATCTGCTGAAAAAGCAAGAGCAAGCCCCGATACCAAAGCTCTACGGCCAGCATCCAGGACCGATCAAAGATGACAATCATCTCAAAGCTGGCGTGAGCGAAGTGATCGACGGGGGTGGAACCGTGATCGTGCTTTTCTCGGTGATCAACAAAGCGCCTCATGCCGTTGCCCTGCTGGCTCCGCAGGTGCAGTTGGGCGGCCAGGTAAAGAAAAAATGGACGACCTCGGATCAACTGCCTGTCTTGGCGTACCGGCTCGATCACGAGCGGCTCGAGTCCGGAGGGCGTGCAGACGGCGTGATTGTGTTCGACAGACCGAGCTTTAAACAGGCAAAACAGGCGCTGTTTTTACAGCAGGCCGATTCGGGCGCGGTGGACCAACCCGCACTGGCTCCGATCGGCTTCGGAGTGTCTACGGAGAAAGGAGGGATAGCCGCTTATGGAAACACCACACGATAGTCCCGATCTCCCCTACGAACAGCAGGAGTGCGAGGAATCCGGATCTAACTATGGAACACGTTCGAGAGCTCCCGGGCCAGCGTATTCCGAACCGGTCGAAACCAAGGAAACGGTAAACGCGGAGGACACGCACGAAAAGGCGGCGAGTCCGCAACAGCTCCGGGAGGCCGTGTTTACAAAAGCCGATCCTCCGGCGACTAAACCAGAACAGCAGACAGAACCGGAACCAGTCAGCCTTTGGCAGAAGCTTAAGACTTCTGCTTTGTACGGAAGTAAGCAGAAGGCGGCGGCTGCCGCGCCCTCGTCTGATCGCAGCTCCCGCCGGCAAAACAAAACGGGCTTGTTGGTCGGCGGCGTGCTGACCGTCTTTGTGGCGGGCGTGTGGCTGCTCTATATTGTGTCCTCTCCCGTGAGAAAGCCACCGGCACAGGACGCGACCGCAGCATCGCAACGGCCGGTAGCAAAAAGCGACAAGTCGCTCACGCCTGGCTTGCAGGCACACTCGAATGAGCAGCAGCCAGCGGGAGATCAAGGTGTGACAGCGGCAGATATTAGAGGAACGGCAAGCGGAACGATGCCGCCTACCGCCAAGAAGAGCGGAGCGATGAACAACGATCCGGATTATGCTCTCGGGAAGATTCCTCCTCCTCCACCGCCCGTCTCTGCGCCTCCGGCACCGCCGGTTTCGAACCAGAAAAATCCGCTGGATACTACGTCTCTCGTGTTTGTGCGCCATCTGGTCAAAGATTCATCGGGTTCGTCGGGTACGACGACTGGCGCTGTGGAACCTGTTTCTTTGCGCCCCGCTATCGCGCCTAAATCGCAGGAGTTTGACGATCTGCCCACCGGGACGCGTCTGATTGCCCGGCTTGAGACGCCGGTGAGCACGGCCGTTACTCTTCCCGCTGTGGCAACGATTGAATATAACTATGAAGATAAGGATCACTCGCTGCTGATTCCCGCCGGAAGCCGCGTATTCGGCAAACTGGAACAGGCCGATTCGCAAGGCTTTGTGGGATTGCACTTCCAATCCATTCAGCGGCCCTCTGACCCGGAGCCGATACTCTTCGAAGCCCGGGCGATCGGCCTCAATTACCAGCCGCTCAAAGGAGTGGTGAGCGGACGCAACTCCAACCGGCGGTTTCTCGTCCGCGCCGCGAGCGGGATTGGGGAGATGACGGCCGCTACCGTGGGTATGAGCGGGGGTACCGCTGGCACTAATGCCTTAAGCAACAATGTGCTGATTCGCGAGCAATTGATGAACAACATCGGTTCTGCCAGCGATCAAAAGCTGCAACAATTGGCCTACTCGGAACACCGAGTGGTCACACTCGCGGGGAACACACGGTTTTATTTAGTTATCGACCATGAGGCCAAACAGCGCGAACAGCGGGATGGTCAGAGTCAGCCAGCTCCGGACGTGAATACCAGTAACGCCAGCATGCAGGCGCAATTGGTGGAATTGCGAAAAGAGCTGGCGGATGTGACGGCCAAACAGACCGCGCTGAGCACCAGCCCTTCGTCGACAGAGATTTTGAATCCAGCGAATCCGTCCGAGGCTGTGACTCCCGCATCTCCGCCGCAATAGCCAGCGTTTCGGCAATGATCCGGGAAATCGATCCGCTACACAGGTTGATTCCCCGGCTTTTTTCATTTAGAGCGATGTAAAACAGAGGTATGCGTGCGCTGCGCCATCCACGCCAATTGCCGGGGATTGCCGTTTTAGCAGTTCTGGTTCTCAGCGCCCTCCTGTTTGTCGGCACACACCTTTTTGGCACCAATCGTCAATCCGCCGGGGCTTGGGTCTTAGGCAGCTGGCCCATGCTGATGGCGCTAGCAGTAGGGTTGTTTCTGCTCGAGACTGGTCCGCTGCGTTCCTGGCCGGCGCCGGCACGGAAAGTGGCCACACTGATCCGGTACGCTCTCTGTTTTTTGGCGTTCTTGGCCGTACTGCCGGTGCTCGGTATTCCAAAGAACGTCATGACACCGGTCGCGCTCGTCGGGACCGGCGCGTTCTTCTTCCTCATGCTGTTTCAGCTTGGTGCGATTGTCCGTATTCCGGGCATGCCGCGGCGGATCTCCGGGGGCAATCCCATGCCCAATAGCACCAGCTCGATCGAGGATGGTTTACAGGCAAAGACACCGACGGTCCGATTCGGGGATGTAGGAGGGCTGGAAACAGCGAAACAACAGATCCTTCATTTGGCGAACACCCGTCTCCATGCTAGGCAATTCGAGAAGGAAGGGATCGTTCAAAACGGAATCCTGCTGTATGGGCCGCAAGGTACCGGCAAAACCCTCTTGGCGGAAGCTACAGCCGGAGAACTCGGTCTCCGCTATCTGTACGTGTCTGGGATTGCGTTGGAAGGCAAGTGGATCGGAGAAACGGAAAGCAATATCCGGCGAGTGTTTGCTCAAGCCGCCCGCAATCGCATGCTCTTATTCCTGGATGAGATTGATGCTTTGGGTGCCACTCGGCAACAGCAATCGGGCTCATCTACTTCTGCAACACGAGGCTATAACAACACAACGATCCAGCTGATGCAGTGCATCGACCAGTATCGGCGGACACCCGGTCTGCTGCTCATGGCCGCCACGAATTCCGTGGATAGCCTCGATCCCGCACTGATACGGGAGGGCCGGTTCGATTTAAAGCTGCGGCTTGATCTGCCGAGTGAGGCGGAACGCACGCAGATCCTCACCGCGATCTTAGGGAGACGGGGCGTCCGCTTTGCAGCGGAGCCATGGGCGCGCGCCACCAGCGGGTACAGCCCCGCCAAGCTGAACGCTTTGGTGGACCGGGCCGCCTCTCTGGCGATGATAGAGCACACGCCGTTTTCCGAAAAACATCTGAGTGCTGCGCTTACGGCTTCCGGCGGTCAGGATCGCCCGCTGATCCAGCCCGTTCAGTGGGAGGACATCATCGTCGAGCCTAGTGTCGAAGAAGATCTGGGTTTGCTTGTACGTCAACTCAAGGCGCACGCGATCTCGCCGCTTCCGGTTCCCACCGGGATACTGCTCGAAGGGCCGCCCGGAACGGGAAAAACAATGATTGCTCGGCTCCTCGCCACGCAAACAGCGCGAAGTTTCTATCCTGTGACGGCGGCGGATCTGCTGGGCTCGGGGCAAGGAGAATCCGTCAAGCGGCTGTCTGGCTTGTTCGCACGGGCCAGGGAGCAGAGTCCCTCGATTATTTTCTTCGACGAACTGGACGGGCTCTTCGGCTCCACACATGGTTTTGCCTCCGCTCACGACACGCAATTTACAGAACAAGCGCTCATCGAGATCAGCCGCATCGAGCCGTCGCATAACGTGCTGTTAGTGGGTGCGACCAATCACCCGGACCGGTTAGATCCGCGCATTCTCCGAGGAGGCCGATTCTCCGAGAAAATCGCGATACGGGTGCCGGGTCCTCACAATCGAGCGAGGCTGCTTCGGAAGTTGCTGCGAGACTCCGAGCTATCCGTCTCCCTGGACAGGCTTGTTGAGGAGACCGCGGGCATGGCGCCGGCGGATATCGAGGCTGTGGTGCAAGCTGGCCGGCGGTTCGCGTTTGGCCGTTCCGAGCACGATGATCGACTGGTACCCCTGACGCTTGAGGATTTCGCCCGCGCCATTGATCGCGTCCATCCGGTGCGATACGACGAACCCGAACCGGTGTTCCGGCACAACTAAATAGACTTTGTTTTTTGCAGAAAGGCCCCTGTTTTCCCTCTGTTTGCATCTCCTTTTGAGATCGCGTACATGCTCGTCGTCCGCTCGCTCAGCCGAATGCGCGCCGGACAAAGGAGCATAACGATTCATGTTTCAACTTCTCGCTTTCCGCCTCGCAGCAGTCCGGCTCAAAGGGCTGAGCGCGGCGCTTCTTTTCTGTTTTGGGTTACTCATTGCTGAGCCGGCAGTGATGCATGCGCAAACCAGTGGTGATAACGGGCCCGTAGTGGGTAAAGTGGCACCGGGCCAAACTGCGGCCACTCCCGAAGGAACAACAGAGAGCGCCCTGAACTATATGGCAAACACGATCTTTCCGCTGCTAACCGTCGCGTTTCTTGCCGGGGTTGTAATTTGCATTAAGATAGGGCGCGGCTGGGTGGTAAGTGCCGTCTGCTCTGGATGCTGCCTCCTTCTGAGTGGTCTCACGCGTCTACTCGAGTACCACGTGCAGCAAGGCGCGGCTGGTATTCACTGAGATCGGATACGAACCCTTCCTTGTTTGTCTCTGGAGACGGATCCAGTATCCGTCTCTGTTTTTTTATCGCGTCCCATGAACTATCCCCAACTGCTCGTCGACACGGTGGCGCTGCTAATGGCGCTGCGAATCCCTGCCGCGCTGCTTTGTCTGTACAAGGCAGCCCTGTCCATGGGTGCGGGTTGGAATGCAAGCGGGATCTTTGCCGGACAGTTCGGCCGGTGGATGGGATGGGCCATCGTGTTTTTGACGCTGCCGGAGCTGCTGCTCTGGTTCAGCGGTCTGGATCTTTCGGCCACGCAGGCGTCGGTATCGGATGCCTGGCTCTCCACTTTCTCCGCACAGCTGAGCAATTTCGTCAGCAATCTCGTGATCAAGAATCTGGCGATCGCGGTCGGAGCGTGGTTCCTGATGCGGGCTGTGTTTAATATTGCCCACGGAGAATCTCCGATCGCCTCCCTTCTTGGCTGCTTCGCGCTGCTCTCGCTGAACTCGCTGTACGCCCTGATGCAGAGCTACCACCAAGCGGGCGATCCATACGCCACCTCCGACCTGGTGCTGAGCTTGTGGCAGTTCGCGGCGAGCAAGCTGGCTCCTGTAGCTGCTGGTGTCTGCGTGATGGGGATCGTCTGGTCGGTTTCTCAGAAGCGGCCGTGGTTTCACCTGGCTGGTTCGGGATTTGCTTTTCTGTGTCTGTTCGGTCTCTGGGCTCTGACGAAAAATTATCTGGGACTTTCGTAAAGTCATGACTTTCTACAACGGCCTTCTGCACGCAGTGAACTGGGCGGCCAATGTGATCTGCCCCATCCTAGGCGCTTTCTTTCTATGTGCCGCGCTTTACTTCTACGGCCAGGCACATAGCCGATACTCCCATTACTGGTATGGCGCGTGGGGTATGTTTCTGATCCCCGGCTTGATGCGTTTGCTCGAAGCCTTTGCAGGGAAGACGCAACCCAGCGATCCCGACTCGTACTACATCGCTTTGTATTCCGCTGGCAACTGGCTCTCGAATGTCATGCTGCCGATGAACGCGTTGGCTCAGCTAGCCAAAGCAATTGGCGCCGGTAGCGGAATCTTTTCCCGGACGGGGCACATCCGCGTTTGGGGACCCGTTCATCACGTGTTCCTCGGAATGATGTCCCTGTGTCTCTCAGGAATCGTGAAGCTCATCCTCTATTTCATTCAGCAAGGTGCAGCCGGTCTCCATTAAGAGCGATATGGCACTTGAAACCATCCGAGTACAGCGGAACCTGCGGGCCAGAATGCGCTGGTTGGCCTTCGAAGTGGAGGATCTGATCTTGCTTGGGCTCTTGTGGGCAGGTTCCGAGTTTGCGTCCAATCTGGTTCACCGCACTCTATTCGGACTGCCGGCCGAGGTGGTCCTGCCTTGGCTGGTCGTCATTTTGACGTATGTCGCCATCCGGTTGTTCAAGTACAACCGGCCGCCCGCGTACCTTTTTGATCTGTTGGACTACATGCGTCTGCCAAAGATCTGGTGCGCGTCCGAGCCCGATCCGGTCGAGCCCAAACCTTATCTCAGCGAAGACCTATGAGGAGATTGCATGCCTGAGACCAAGAAACAAGTGGAGAATGCCGCGAAGAACCCGGCCTTTTGCAGCCAGCTTCCGCTGCTCGAGTTCGTCGACAACTACACCGTTCTGAGGAATGGCGCGCTCAGTGCCATGTACAGGGTGTCACCTCTGAACACGTACTACCAGAGCCACGAAAAGAGGAACGAAACCAGCGAAGCGCTTCACGCGCTGCTAAGGACGATGCCCGACAACCGAGCGCTCCGGCTTCAAATCCGGTACGACACGACGGAGGGGGTCGGCGGGCTCCTCGACAACTGGGAAGGGCAGCTGCGTTCTCCCCATTCGGTGTTGGCCGCACTGGACGGCGAGCAACTCACAAGGTGGCGGGGGCGCGACCGGCACGGGGAATTCATCAAACGCCGTTACAAGATCGGTTTTCAACTGGATCCGCGGCTCTACACGCTCTTGGACGAGAGACTGGGACAATCCAACGATCTCGCCTTTCTCGGTCGTTTCCTTCCGGGCTACCAAGTGCAGAGGTCGTTTGAGGAGCACGAGCGCATTTGCTCCACGTTCGAGAGTTTACTCGCCGGCTATCAATCCTTGCTCACTCTGGCGGGACTCCGGTACGAACGTCTCACGACCGAAGAGCTGTCGCTCGAACTACTTCGAGCTCTCAATCCGAGTGTGATGCACACCCGGCCGTGGCATCCGGAGTTGGGGACGCGAAGCGTCCGGGAGTGGATCACCGATGTGGGAATCGAGGAGGAGGGGCCCGGCTGGCAGCAGATGAATGGACTGCTCTACAGCGTGCTCACGATGAAATGGACGCCCGAGAAATCCTTTCCTGGGCTCATGCGCAAACTGATCGATCTCGATTTCCCGTTGAGCTGTTCCGCAGAAATCGTGATACCGGGCGAAAGCAAGATTCACCACGCTTTGATCAAGCGGCTAACCCGCACCGAATCCGCCCAACGGGGAGCCGATGCCAAAGCTCGCACGGACATCGCGGCCGCTGTTGCCGGTGAGAGTATCACAGAAACGCTCAAGGCGATCCTGGCAGGCCGCGAGCGTTTGGTCGAATATAGCTTAACAGTCATCGTCCGGACGTCGCGTCCCATTTTGACTGCGGCCGATCGCCTACCGGCGCATCAAGAACTGGTACGCCGCCGGGAACGCGTGCGTGCGGCTCTCATCGCCACAGAAGGCAGCAAAGTTCTCGACGAGAAAGAAGCGGTGCGACGTCTCTATATTCAATCGTTACCCGGGCTTTGCGGAAAGACACGCCGCGAACTCGAGTGCTCGTCCAAAGTGGCGGCCAATCTCCTGCCCCTCGAAGGCCCGTGGGAGGGCATGGAACGAACGCCTTTAGTGTTGCTAGAAACCCCGATGAAGCAGCTCATCGGATTCGATATGTTCCACCCAAGTCTGGGGAACTACAACATGCTCCTCGTGGCGGCTTCGGGTAACGGCAAATCGTTTCTCTCGCAGGCTATGCTGCTCATGGCAGCTCGTTCGAACCCCACATTCTGCATCATCGAATCCGGCGTGACCTACGCGCCGTTGGTCGATCTGATGGGCGGAAGGACGATTACGGTTTCTCTCGATGGCGAACACGCTATCAACGCTTGGGATTTACCTCCAGGCCAGAAGTTGCCGGCCAAAGAGAAGAAGAATGAGTTGAAGAATGTAGCGCTCGAAATGATGCGAGCAAGCTTGTATGCCGATGCGGGCGAGTCTGATCCGGCTACCCTCGAGAGCATTCTTGACCAGGCGATCGAGGACATCTATCGGCGCTTCGCGGAATCGAGCGATGTGCCAACGTTTTCGGAACTGTACAGCGAATTGGAGCTTTGGCACGACAAAGTGCCCGGCGTTTCGGAACAGGCCCGGAGGGCGGCGGTTCGGCTCAAGCCGTGGGTGGGCAACGGGTCTTATGCCTCGCTGTTCGATCGGAGAACGAGTTTCAGCACGAACAGTAACTGGCTGTACTTCAACGTCAAACCGCTTAATAGCGACAAACGTCTGGCGCGCACGTACCCGATGATCATTGCTCAGCAGATGGCCGCGCGTTCAACAGCCAATCAGGGACGGCGTTCGATTGTGGTGTTGGACGAGAACTGGGACATGCTTGACTCCCCGCACATGGCGCCGCAGGTCGAGCAGAGCTTCCGCACCGCGCGCACAAACAATGCCAGCATCTGGGGCATCTCGCAGGCGATCGAGGACTACACGGGGACACCGGAACGGCCTCGCCCTGCTGGACCTGGCATCTTGCAATCGACTTCGGTGAAGTGGATTGGCAAGCAGAAGGGCAACGGTGCCGCGCTCAAGAAACACATGGACCTGTCGGACCAGGCAGTTGAAACGGTAAAGAACTTCGCCCCTCCGGTTGTGGGCCGTTCGAGCGAGGTGCTGTTGGTTCTCGGGGACAACGAAACGAGCCAGATTGTCCGTCTGGTTCCTACGCCTCTCTTGTATTGGATTTGCACCTCGTATGCTCGGGAGAAGCGGTATCGGGCTTGGTCTCTTGGCCGTCATCGCGAGCGCCCTCCGTTGGACATCTACCGCGAGCTCGCCAGGAAATTCCCGCACGGCTTGTCCGATCTTCCAGCGCTGCCGGAAGAAGAGCTGCTCGATCGGGAACGGGATAACGAATCGGAACGAGCGATGGCGACAGCAGCCAAATAGGAGCGTTTGCATGATGGCGTCGATGGCTGTACTGTTTGCGGCAGTGTTGTTTTGGGTCAATCGGAAAGATGGGAAAAGTCTGGCGCTCGGCGGGGGCGTTTTGCTGGCCGTTTTGCTCTTGCGGCCGCCCCAGGCGCAGGCGCAGGGATTGCTGTCCGAGGTGAGCGTGGTACTCAAGACCATCAATACGGCGCTTGGCACACTTCTCAGCACTATCAATACGGTCCAAAATGACGTGAGATCCGTGCAGCAGGTCGCGGTCTGGCCGCAGACGCTGATTCAGCAGGCTCGCGGCTATTCGACCAACTGGGTGAATACCTATCAGCACCCGATGCAGCTGCTATCGGAATACATTCCCGCGAGCGCCACGCTCGCAAAAGCGCGGTCTCTGGAACAGGTGATGACCGATCGCATCGGATCGAACCAACCGCAGTTGGCGAGTAGTTTTCAGAAGGTATTTGGGGCCGTGCCGACGGATGCTCGGATGTCTCCTGCCGACAAAGACCTCACGGACTTGGACGATGCGCTCACACTAGACACACTCGAACAGGTGAAGCGTGGCGAGCAGGTGAATACGACTGTGAGGGCCGCGGGGGATCAACTTGAAACAATGAGCACCTCGGCCACGCCGGGCACAGCCCCTTACATCACTTCGACGGCACTGGTCACGATGCTTCGCTCGCAAGCCGCCACGCAGAAGATGTTGGCGGCTTACCTGCGTTTGGAAAGCGCACATCTGGCTCACCGGGCTGAAGAGTTGAAAGGCTCAATTAAGGCGACGAACGATCTGCAGCAGACGGTCGGCCATATCCTGACCACCAAGTAAGAAAAGGGAGAAGGCGGATGACACTCGGGAATCAGGTACAAGCGGCTTTGAGAAACGCTGCTGAGTGGATAAGGGCTCATACCTATCCAGCACTCGCGGCCACCGTCCTGTTTGCGTTGCTGATGCCGCAAGGGGCGGTCTGCCAATTCGCGAGCCCCTGCTGCATTCAAATGGCGCTCGGACTAGTGCAGATCAACGGCAGCCTTCTCAACACGATCGGAGGAGACCTCAAGAAGCTGAATTCGATTCAAAGCGACATGCGGGACTTTGAACAAAAAGTCCTGTATCCGACCGCGCTGATTACGCAGACTCGCTCGCTGCTCGGTCGACTGTGGACCAGCATGCACGGTTTCAAAGGCTTTTTGAATAGTCCCCTGCATTCGGCGACGTTGCCGAATCCCTCCCAACTTGAAGCGCTTCTTCTCTCGCGAGATGTCACCAAAGTTCCCATCCTCGGAAACCAATTTCAAACCTTGTACGGCTCCACGCCGACCCTGAACACAGCGTCGCCGCAGGACCGGGAAACGATAGATCTGAGTGATGCGGTGGCGCAGGACGCCATGAAGCGGTCGGTGGTGTATGACCAGATGGCGGATGCGGAGTTGCAAGCAGCCGATCAAATGCAGCAGGCCATCAACAGCGCGGCTCCGGGTACAGCGCCGATGATCGAAGCGTCCGCGGCGGCGTGGCTGGTGAAGTCCCAGGCGTATACGCAGTCCGCACTGGCCGATCTGATGCGGGTTCATGGAGCCGATCTCGCCAATGCAGGAAGTGTACTGAAACAGCGGGCTACTGCTGGACAGGCGCTGCAGCAGCAGGTCAGCGCGGCGGGACACTGATATGGCCTCTCCTTTCTTTTTCGAAAGCCTGCTGACGACCGCTCTCAACGGCATCAACAGCGGCGGCGTGACCGCCACTATGAGTCATGTGGGACAGGGGATCGTCGTCGCTACTGTTCTATATCAGGTTTATGAAACCTGGTGGCGCGGAGCCGACTACAACGAGCTAGGTACGGTCCTTGTCAAAGGCATGCTGATGACGACGCTGCTCGCAAACTACGACACGGTGTTTCATCTGGTCATGAATGCGTTTGACAGCGTGGCGAATACCATCATGAGTCACACGGGAGGCGCCGGCGATATCGTGAAGCAATGGGCCCAGGATGCGCAGATCGAGTGGACGAAGAATGCCGCGGCCCAGGACCTCTGGAGTCTGGTGAAAGGAGGTGCTGCAGCTCTCGTGAGCACGGTGTTCTTGGTCATTAGCTATATCGCACTGGCGCTCGCCTATGTGCTCTTCTCGCTGCTTTATCTAATCTCGGGCGTGGTCCTCTATGCTCTCGGCCCACTCGTCTGTGCCCTCTACCCGAGCGGAAGCTTAGGCTCCTATACCAGGGGGTATCTGAAAGGGGTTGTGACGTGGGGGATGTGGTCCGTCTTGTACGCCCTGTTCGCGAGTCTCATGGTTCTGATTCATATGAACACGGTCGCCTCGGTCGAGAATGCCAACAATTTTCTGGGATGGCTAGCGGGCCTCGGCAGCACCTTTCTGATTGGTATCGTCAGCGTGGTTTTGGCTCTCGCAGTGGCGCTCATACCGTTGTTAGCGGGTTCCCTGATCAACGGTGATATCGGAGGGGCGGTGAGCCGGGTCGCCGGCGCCGCGGCCAGGTTCATGCCAGGCCGGGGCAAGAAAAACGAGGATAAGGAGCCCTAGTAGCATTGCTCAAGAGAAACGGATAGGGAGCTTATGACTGCCAAGACCATAGACAAACAACAAAACCAAGCAACGAGCTATCACTATTGGGACTTCAACGGGCAGCTGCAAGCCCGGCTGAATCTGGCATTTGGCATTATCGCGGTGCTAGGGTTGGTGTGCGTGGTGCAGGGCGGCGGACTGTACTACACGTGCCGTCAGCTTGCGAATCCTCCCGTCGTGAAGATTCATCCGAACGGAGCCGTGACCGTGGCCGGGGTGCGCGCGGATGGGCCACTTCCCTCCCAGGTTCGGCTATTGCCGGTGGCGGAGATCGCTCCCGATGACGTCGAAGTGAAATATTTTATTCGTAAATTCTTGACGAAATATATGAGCTACCAGCCGGCCACGGCGGATGCCAACCTGGCGGACGCCTTCAACATGATGACGTTGAATTTGCGACAGGCTTCCATGAAGAAGATGCGGGACGAGGGAGAGTTCGACAAGATCCAGGCTCAGCGCATCGTCAGCAACTTTCACATCGTTCGCATCGATGCGGTAAGCGGTATCAACCTGGGATATACGGTTCTGGGCGTTCGCGCCATTCACCATTTAGAAGACGGCAAAGAAAGCAGCGACCGGATCGTGGCTCATTACAATCTGCGTTTGGCTCCTGCGGCCCGGACCGAGCGCGATGCCAGCGGGCTCCGAGTGGCCGAGTTCTCCGAGGAGCCGGTCATGGGCGAGGAAAACAAGGACTTGGCGCAACAGGATGATTTGATGCATGATGCAGTCACTCGCCAACTCGCCAGCGATGTCAATGGCGGTCAGCAGTAAACGGTTGCTTGAGGGGGACCAAAAGATTTGCGGATTCGCGCGAAATCGGGTATGCCAGAGGCATGGGCACTTCTGTTTCACTAGCGGAGCAACAGCAACGTGTGATCGGCGTAATTGTTGCACCCGCGGCGAGCTTCGCCGCGGGTCCCGTCATCAGCGGCGTATCCGGGGTGGCCGGCACGTTTACCGAAGCACTGTCGTGCTGGGCACTCCTAGCGTTTTTTCTGCATCTGACGGAAGGGCCGCTACTTCGGCCGCCCGTCGTCCGATTCTGGCATGCGGTGGTTCTGGTGTGCGTGACGGCCGCAGCCGCCTGGATCGTGGTGCTGCCGCACATGGCCAAGTCCATCCAGACGATGGCCGCTTTCGGTCCATTGTGTGTATTGACCGCGCTGATCGCTGGGCCTTGGAACGGTTTGATGCCGGATTCCCGCCGCAAGCCAGAGGCGCAAGTGGTGGAACAAGAGGAAAGGAGCAGTGACAATGAATAGTAGTGCCGCGATAGCGGAGATGCCGGCCGCACCGGCACCCGAGGTCTCCCGAAAGGGAGGGGCCCGGGACGGAAAGAGCCAGGCGAAGAGTCCCCGGCGAGGCAGTGCCAAGCCGAAAGCAAGCAGACTGGAGCGATATTTTCTAGGAACCGGAAAATCCGAAGATCCGGTTACAATCGGCCGGGAGCTCGGAAGCGAGCAGGAAGCCCTGGTCGCGGCCTTCCAGGAAAAGGCCACCTTCTTCGTGGTCACCGAGTATCGCGTCGAGACCCAGTTCAAAGGTGCCAGCGCCCTGCTGGTGAAGGAAGGAGTTTCGCGAGCGAACAGCTAGCAGATCCGTTCTCCTCGAGTTTTGTCTATATGACAAAAACCCAAGTCACTTGGGACTTTCTTTCAATCCTCAAACGGAGAACTCTATCAGTGGAAAACAAACACACTTCCAGAATTCTGATGGTCATGATCGGCCTCCTTGCAGGCAGACTTACCACTCGTCAGCAAATGGAAATTGCCGAACTCACAGGGTTGTCCTTCCTCCTTCTCTGTCATGGGAATGAGATATGGGAAACCATCCGGCAGTTCGCTACCCGGCCGGCGGTCCGCGCTTATGCGTCTCCGCGAGCAGCGCAAGTCCAAGGACTCGTGCTTTCAATAGGCCTGCTCAAAAGACTGGCTTTTGTGGCGGGAATCGCATTCGGTGGGCTGATGCTAATCCTCGATGCGATGCACCGTCATCCTTAACGTCGATTTAAAGGCGTTTTGAACACCATCCTGCTCGGACTTTCCGAACGGGACCTCCTCTTCTGAACACGGCATCCGCTGTGTTCGGCTCCCCCGATCTTCCCGATCGGATCCACTCCACATACTGGCTTCTCTTCAAGGAGCCTTTTCGTCAGCAGTAGTCGTTCGTTTCTGTCTGGCGCAAGGCTCTCGGAAGTTGACCAAGATGGTCCGCTCCCTCGTGTGTCTTGCGCTGGTTGTTCTCAAACACCACCAAACACACAAGGAGAAACTCAAATGAAAAAGGATCAGATTCTACCCGTTATTAATGTCGAAATCGACGAGGAAGGGAACGTAGTGAAGCGACTGCCGAAAATCGATCGAGAGGGCCAGCTGATCAACACGCTGCTGCACCGACTCTATCCAACGATCAAGGTGGCGCGCGTTTCGGTACCGACCTTTTCGCTCGACGAGGTAGAAACAGAAAAAGTGAAAGATGCGCTCAGTGGCTTCACTGTGGACGGCATCGACTATCGGCTGATCGGAGCCGGGTCTTCAGCCAAAGACGGTACGTTCTATGCAGTCGACGCGCAGCACGAGCAGCACATCGCCAAGCGCTTCGCCAATTGGCCGCAGGCGGCGATTACCTACTTCGGAATTCTGGTCAGCGATTGCAAGACCCTGGTCGTCGAAGAGCAGGCACGAGTCCTCGTCGTTGACGATCTCGAGCTCGGCACGAACGACTGCCGCGGCTGGATTTCGGAAACGCTATTTCAAAAACTGGGACTCCCGGAAGGACGGCTTTACCAGTTCCGGCTGGCGATTGCGGAAGTCCAGGCAAAAGGTTGCTTCAAGGTGATGAGCGACGAAGTGGCAGCAGCTACCGGTGCTGACATCATTCTTCCGAAGAGCAGCACCAAGCCAAAGGTCGAGCTCAGCGGAGTCGATTCTCTGCTGACACGTTTTCGCCTTTGGCACCCCTCGATTCACGCGCGTGTTTCAAGGCCCCATGGTGCTCGGAATTCGCGACTATTCGAAGTCGGGAATCGAGTACAAGTCGAGCTACACGCTCCTGCAGCATGCCACGGAGGAGTCTCTCGAAAAAGAGATCGTTCCGGCAGTGCGTCAGGATGTGCAGCAGGTGATTCAGAGTGCACTGCAGGGAGACTTCTCTCTGTTGTTGCAATCGATTGGATCGAGCAATGCACAGCAGGGCCCGAGCGATAACGAGCAGTCCGAGTTCACTTCTTTCGAGACCTCGCTTGCCGAGGCTCTCCTTAAAGTCGACCGTTCCGGCTATTCGCTCAAGATGCCGTATGTCCAGGGCCGGCTGCAAAAGCTGCTGGCGCGTTGGGCGTTCAAGGCATGCACGGCGGGCTTGTTTAAACTGCCGGCGTTTGCCCTGATGGATGACGGCGTCCTGTTTCTGAAGGACAACGTGCTTCATTGGGCAGCCGACTGGCTTCCGTACGATTCCGCTGTCTGCGATCTCGCATCGAGAGGCGGCTTAGAAGTCCGGTTCCCGGTTCGCAAGAAAGCGGACCTACTCCCGTTCACCCGGCTGTCTCGCTCCGAGTCGATCGAGTGTCTCTCCGGGCATTTTGCCAAGAGTGGCATTGCGTTCGACGAAGCAATGATCGCCGACATCGTCGATCGGCAGCTCTGCATCGAAGGTACTTTTGCCATGCACAGCCAGAAGGCGGCGCAAAATGGCGGCGACTTTGATTACGACTGCATCTGCGTGATTCCATCCAGCACCTTCCCGCTGTTTGTTGAAAGCAGGGAAAAGATGACGGTGGACACGCGGACCAAGAACAAGAAGGCCCGCCCAAAAGCTCCTTGGTGGAATCTGGCCGAGGTAGCGATGGAGGCGAAAGGCAATCTCATCGGGTGGATCACCGATATGACCTCGGCGGCATTAGCGGCCAGCCGCTTCGATTACGCCGAGGAACTGTCGGATCACCTCCAAAACGCTCTGGATGCGCTGAAACATGACGTTTCCGTCGATTTCAAGCGGTTACGGGAAATCCAAAGGGATCTTCCGCGGCTGGCTTGGATGGCAGCGAAACGTGTAGAACGCGTGGAGGACATGCCGCACAAAATCGAGTGTGTCGGCACCAACGATATCGTCGGACGCCTTTACAACGCGATTCGGCCGGATATCCAGAACCTGTTTCAGGCGATTCTACCGATTCATGAGTTCGCTGGACTTATGCGCGGGATCTCCTTTACAGGCGCCATGTTCGAGGAGTGCCGGACCAAGGACCAAGAGTTTCGCGCGCTGTGCAAACAGAATCGCGAACGCTCGGAGCAGGTGCAGCAGCAATTGGCGCTGGCACAGGCTGAGTTCGATAAACTCTGTGACTCCTACAAACAGATGTTGGAGTTGACCTACGAAGACCGGCAAAGGCAGCGTGCTGCGGGACGCCGGTTAGACCGAGCCAAGGCCGCTAGCAAGGCGAACGAGGAGCGGTCGAAAACGGAACTCCGCAACTTCTATCTCATCATCCAACTCTGGGCGAAGGGCAAGACCGAGAATCGCCGAGGCTGGGCTAAATCGCTGTGGTCGATTGTCACGCAATCGACGCACGAGAAGGCCACCGGCGCATTATTCTTTCAGGCGTTTCCCCAGGAACTACTCGATGTGATCGTGGAACGGACAGGCGGCCAACCGGTACGTCTGCAATTGCCCGATCTCCCCGACGGCGAAATCCGGTATGACGAAGACGGGAACGTCTACCTGCTCGAACCCTATCGCGCGGCGGATGGATCGGACCAAGAGAAACAAATCTGGCTCTTCCAGATCCTGAACGGCAGGATTTGGATGGACGGCACGCCCGGTGAGCGGATACAGCGCTTCCCGTTGCAAGCCGGCCAGGGAGTCATCCGCAACGGCGAAGTGTTCTTTTCCGATATTTCGCAAAGACCCACGGTACGCTCGGGAACCGTTCTTCGCACGTTGGAAGACCGGCGCACATTTCTGAAGCGCGCCGCCGACAAATATGGATCGACGTTCGTCGTCTATGTGGAGCATGATCCACATAGCCGCCGGGTGATCGCCTCCATCAAGGACCTCACCTTATTCCTCCAGGGAGCGGAGCAGCGGCCTTGGGTTGCTGGCCCGTTGGCACCTGTGGCGAAGTAGTAGCCGAGACTGGAACATCCTTCACAGATGTTCCAGCGCTCGCCCATAAAACAATCCAAAAGTCCCGTTTTGAAAGCTCGTTTGCATACGGCCGCTGGGCCGGTTATGGTTGCTGCGGTCGTTTTCGAAAAAACTACTTCAGCAAAACGGAGCAAACAAGCATGCGACTTCGCTTTTTCCATGGACTTCTGAGTAGCCTCCTCTGTGTCACCGTGCTTTCTGCCCAACACATGACCTCCGTATCGGTGCTCCCGGGCGTGATCATTCCGGTCCACACCGCCCGGAATCATTTGACGGTTCTCGATCTGGATAGTCCGATCAAGGATTTGGCCGCCGAGAATACGGCCTTCGATATCCAATGGCGCGGTCATACCGTCTTCATTCTTCCGAAGGAAACCGAGCAGTCGACCAATCTCTTTGTTTGGACGCAAGACGGACGAGTGGTTTACGAGTTGCTGCCCCCAGTCACCGCCATACAGGGTATGGATGTGTCGGTCGATACCCACTTCCCCGCACACCCGCCAGCGATCAAACCGGTTTCTGCGCCGACGGCTGATGTCATTCCTACAGATCTGCTGGTACGCGCTCAGCCGGTCGAGATGGACTCAAAGAAAGCAGGGCGTCAATCCAATTTACGGATCAGTGATGTATACCGCTGCCACGACAGCCTCTTTCTTCGCTATGAGGTTCGCAACAACGGTTCCGGCAATCTGAAAGTGGACGAAACTCCTGTGGTGACGGCCGCGTCCGTGTCCCGCGTTTCCTCAACCAGGCCCACTCAACTGAGTCCGGAGAAAGCAGCCAATATCATAACTGGGGCACCACTTCCGCTGATTGCTGACCAGACGGGCACCTCCTTCCTAGCACCCGGCCAGACTGGCCGGGGTGTGATCGGTGTGCATCTTCCACCGGGTTCGAGCCCGCTGGCCGTCCGCCTTTCCGTTCCCTCGCAACCAGCTCCCCTGCAAGCCATGGTGGTGGTGCCGTGAGTGCAAAAGCGGACCTCCTATATAAGGATGGGCCCGACACTGTGACCCACGATCTAGTACATACCCGTTTTTTGGAACTCCTCCAACGTGACCAGGACACCGGCTTGTCCATACCTTGGAAGAAAGCACTTCTCGAACCGGCTAACCCGCTCGAGCCGAAGAAGCGCCCCGGCCTCAAATTGCCCGTGCTCCTCGGTCTGTGGATTGTCGGCATCGGTGTCACGGTTTTTGTTTGGTTCTCCTTCCTGCATTAAAAGGACCAACTCCCATGATGAAGAAACTGGGCGTCTACTGCGCTCGTGAGGAGATTCGGGTTCGTTTAGTCCTCGCGACGCTGTCCTCGATCGTGCTGATCTACTGCTTGATCGCTTTCTTCGGTCGATCGCTTCCCGATCCTGCGCCCAACGCACCCTTCTTGCTGCGCTTTCATCCCGAACGGATACTCGCGATGCTTGCGGCCGTTCTGGGAATGTTCCGCTTGACCGAGCATTTTCAAACCGGTCGCGACTTGATCAAGCCGCTCCTATGGATTCTTTTTGCCAGCGCGATTCACCTGGCTTCGATTGGGATTCAACTGGGCTGGCTCTCGCCCGCGCAAGTATAAGCAGGAGTTCGCATGCCCCAACCGCACCATCACCCGCAGCACCATAATTCCATCGAAGACAATCCCTGGTTGGCAGCTTTGTTCTTCGGCTTTTTCATCCTTCTCGGGTTCTTTTGTCTGAGTCTCCGCTACCACATCGCCACGATGCAGTGGATCGAGGGAGGCATTTACCTCGCGCTCCTGGTCGCCAGTGTCTGGCTGCTGTTTTCGGCGCGGAGCCTCGATCGCAATCGGAATCGCGAACCCTTTCGCATACTGTTGCCCGAAGACGAAGCGGAGGTCGAGAAAGCAGCCGAGCAGGGAGCAGTCCTGCTTGGATACACCCTCGATAAAGCTCCCGCGATCTGGACCGACCGGACGCGCACCATGCAGGCCTTGGCCTGCGGGATGAACGGCTCGGGAAAGACGACGATGCTCGAAAACATCGTGAGTCAGGATCTTCGACGCGTGGTCGGGCCGCCAGGAAAACGCCGGCACCTCCCGATGGTGATCTTCGACGGCAAAGGCGACGCGAAATTCGTCGAGAAGATCTTGCCGCATATTCACCGGGCCGGTCGCATGCACCAGCTCCGCATGATCACTCCCTCTCGCCCCGAGGTGTGTGCGCGTTACAACCCCTTCTATGCTCCTGACGGCAAGTACATGGAGCGGGTCAACATGATCTTCGGCTCATTCAATATGCGCCCGGACTTCTTTACCAAGCACCAGCTCGACTACCTTTCCAACATCGTTCGACTTCTTTACTACACCGGGCACCGCTACAACTTTTATGACTGCATTGTCATGATGCTCGATGAGCTCGTTCTGCGGGAACAGATCTCCATAGCCGAGCGCGAGCTGTCTCGAAACGACCACTTGACGGCTCAGTCCAAACTCAATTTCGAGATGAGCGTCCGAACTCTCCTGCAATCGTTCGAAGACCGCGAACGTGTCCCAAAGATCCAGGGCCTGATTAACGAGTGCATGACCTTCACGGATGACGATCTGTCGGCGATTACCAGTCACTATGACGATCTGTTCTGCGTGGAAGAAGTGGTCGAAAACGATTTAATTCTACTCGTGAGCCTCAACGCGAACAGAAACACGTCCGCAGTGGTCGCGCTCGGCCGAATGATCCTGCAAAACATCCAGCTCACGATCGGGAAACTCTACGAAAACCTCGAGAAACTGAACGATCCGGATCGGCCGCTGTTCTCCGTCATCCTCGACGAGTTCCCGGCGTTCAGTTACAAGAACTTCGCGCACATCCAAAATACCGCACGCGGATCGAACACAGGTTTCCTGTTTTCCATGCAGGCTGTGCCGCAATTGGATGATGTGGCTCGCGGTTTCAAGCAGTCTGTCACCGGCGCCGGCGTGACGACCATGATGTACAAGATCAAAGACCAGGAAACGGCGAAGTTCTTTCTCGATGCGAGCGCCGAGCAGAAGGTGAAGAGCCGGACCATGCACATTGAGAAGCCGTTGTTCGGTAAGTACCGCGAAACCGGAAAGGCAACCGAGCGGGAGCAAACGGAAACCCGGTCCAAAGACTTCGACATTAAGAATCTTCCCGTCGGGCGTTTCGAAATGCTGATGGGACATGATTCGTTGGGAATGATCCACACGACCGTCCAGGGTCGATTGGCATCGCCGGTCGGCATTCCGGGATTCGCGCCGCGACCATTTTGCGCGCTGAAGCCGGAACGCACGCCGGAGACCGGATCGCATCTTCGTTTTAAAGATGCGAGCGCCCAGAAAGAATTCAAAGCAAAACGAAGGGAGTTCCAGTTCAAGCGATGACACACGTGTTTCATTTTGTTTTTCTCGTGACGGCACTGTTCCTGGCACACGAGCCAGGACAGGCCCAGTCACCATCGCATCCAGGGGCAGCGACAAGTCCCCCCGATGCTCGGGCGACGGCGGCTTTGCATCCGGCTAACGCTTCCGTTCCCTCGCGGGTTGGACTGCGCGAGCAGCCATCGTTCTGGGACGATTCCACCAGAGCGATCAAGGAGGGTGGCTGGGACATAGGCACTTGGATCGCGTATCGCCGGCAACTCCTTGTCGAGGCCAGTCTGACGAACCGTTACTTCTGGTTTTGCATCACCTCGTTTCTCGCGAATATCGTGTTGCTGTATTTGATCTACGCGTCGCGTCTGAGCGAGGACCGCAAACTGTGGAAAGCGACGGGCGCGATGACTGACCTGTGGAACTGGGCGCTATTCGCGGACGGGACCGCACGTGCGGCGATCGACAAATTCAATGTCCACATTGAACTGTGCAGCCGCGCGGCGGTGGACGGACTGAGTTTGCCAGTTGTGTCGAGTGCCAATACGGACGAACTCTCACGCCTGCAGAATCAGCGTGATGCCTTTCAGCAGGAAGTGATTGCTATGAAGGCAGAACTTGTCGAGCGGGATCGTGTGATCACGAACTTAAATACACGTGTCGATGAAGTCGCAAAAACTGTGTCGGCCGGGTCGGACACCAAGATGACCGCGCAGCTCATGGAGAAGGTCAATATGTTGACTGTGCGCAACCAACACCTCGAGCAGCAGTTAACAAGCGCGCAAGCCAGGTTGGGGCAACTGGCACAAGAGGTGTCTTGATGTTGGTTTCGATTGAGGGCTTCGGGCGCATCTGGGAACAGCGGACCGGGAAAGACCCTTTCGATCCGTTGCGGTTCTCCGCGCGCGCCTCGTTCTACAACACGACGGGTGTACGTATAGGCGAGAACGGAAAGATCAAGCATCGCTGGAAGTTGGGCGGCAAGGTTCGTTTTGAGGGCGGTAGTGCATTCGATTCGGCCCGCGCCGAAAATAATCTCGGGCGTGTCTTCGAGTGTGACGAGCCCGAGCAACGGTTCACCTGGCTGCAGATGTGTTGCAAGCGACGTTTGCCGCAACCGGAAATTCCAGACTGGTTTCTGTTCAGGATCACGTCGGAGCGCATCGGCTGGATGAATTTCAAAAGCGACACGGTGAAATCGCCGGATACGTTTCTGTTGTCGTACAGCGCCGAACACGGCGACCAGGAAGCGTTGATTCTGATGAAGCCGGGCGCGTGGATTCAAGGACGCACTGGCTGCCTTGTCGTAGAGCCAGATCCTCGCCGCCCGTGGCGAGCGCGATTGCAATTGACAGAAATCTGAGAGGTGGCATCATGCGTTACGAGAAGGGAACGATCCAACTAAACGAAGCAAAGGATATTCCGCTGTTGCAACAGGTGTTCCACTCGGCTTACGCAACACAACTCCAGTTGTTCGAGTTCATGCGGTTACAGGGATGGGAGCGATCTTCTGGTGCACTGAAGATGCGACTGGCGAGGCTGGTCCGGCATGATCTTGTCCGGCGACTTGCAGCAGCTCCAGGCATCTCCCAGTCTCTTTACTCGATCAGCCCCACCGGAAGAGACGTGCTCGTGTATCGCGGCGTGCCGTATGCGGGTCGCGGCTGCGGTCTGGATCGTCCACTTGCAACTGCGCAACACGCCTTGCACCTGAATGAGGTGCATCTTGCATTCTTGCGCAGCGGACAGTTGCGGGAGTGGATCCCGGAAACTGAAATCTGCTCACGCAACATTCTCACGTGCCGCGGCTACGCCAAGGACTACGACGCCGTAGTATCTCTGGCGGCCGAGAAACAAGCCCCGATTAGTTTTGCATTGGAATACGAACGGTCGCAAAAGACCGACGCCGAGTACCAATCACTAGCGATCACGCTAAATCGGGAAGCATACGTGGACTTCGTACTGTACGCGACGGCTAACAGTCACCTGTTCACGAAACTGTCGGTAGCGCTTCGGCAGTGTCGTCAATGCATTGCAATTTGTTTGGTGCCGGATTTACACGCTCGCCTACTTGATGCGAACGTTCTTTTGCTCAGCGAACAATGGCGAATGACCCTGCGCGAATTGGTAGACCTCAAATGCGGTGTTAAGTCGGCCTCGCCGACGCGGTCTGCACAAGCACAGGCCTAGTCTTCTTTATGGCCCTTCTTTGCACTGCCTTTGTCGCCGGATTTTCGTATCTTTGGCGTGCTATGCCGGTCCATTTCCCTTCCAATACCCTTCTGTCCGCGTTTCATTGGGATACCGATGGAGTGCTATTGCCATTCCAACGGCATTACGTTGGCCCCATTTTGCCGAATTTGTGTTTTACCTAAACACCTTCTTTCCAATCAGTTCCAGCGTCATTTAGTAGCAAGACTTCGGCTTTCACAAGGGCCGCCCCTGTTACTACTGCTGAGGATCGGTCCCCAGGGGCGTGGTTTTGGAGGTTCCTACGTTCCTTGATAGACTGCTTGCCGGTCCATGTATTGGCAGCCTGTCAGTGGCGTTCGACTTTGTGTAGAGTAATTCGCTTACCGCTAATGCACGAACAGTATTACGACGCCATTCGACGGCCTACCTCTTGCCGGCAACGACTTCGCCGCTTGCTCCGTGCCGGTCTAGTTGAGGCACTACGTCCTCAGCGATCAGGACCTTAGCCTGATTCGTTGTCGGCGAGGAGCCCGAACTGCCCCACAGAAAATGAAGAACTGAGACTACAGGTACGAGAGCGAGACAAACAGTTGCAGCACGCGGCGATTCTCACACCGACTGCTACTCAGCCAACTCCAGTCACGACACATGACCGGGACATTCCCACTCTCTCTGGGAGAACGCTCGCCTTCTCCGCTTATCATGTTTGTGCAATCAAGACGGGCTGCCTTCTGGCTTGGCACTCGCAACGATTACTATCGACTTTCGATAGAGACCTTCCGGCGGCGCTCTCGAAGATGTAACGTGCCGAACCGTTCCTCGCTGCCACTGCCACGGATGCAGAAATCGATGTACACAGTCTTGGCCGCAGAGCGTTCGAGTACCTCCTTGGGAATTTAATTGGGGAGTCGGTTGCATGGGAACCTCTGTCCGTAAGCGTCACTCCCCAAAACACTCGATCATCGCGGAGTTTGTTGTCGAAGCTCCCGAGATACCCGAAGACCCGCGCAGTTTCTGTTCGGCTAGATCTTTATACAGCCGCTTCGTGATAAGCGTTAGTAGAAATTGACTCACGGAGGCGACAGTCGCCACTCCTCGCATTGTCTTGTCTCGCTCCGTGTTGTCCTGCAGCTGCACGCGCATGTTCTCCGTTTTTTTCGAAAGTACCGGTTCTTCCCTTTCCTTAACCATGAGCCAATCCGAAAGAGCAAGTACGTCGAGCCTCCCCGGGGGAGAGCGGCCGATTGTCCTTACTCGTGGAACGTGCGATGCTCTCTGGTCGGCTCGTGGGCCGATCCCCGGCACCGTTGCTTGCCCGCTTGCGCGAGCGAGTAGGTTCTCGTCGCACCGTGCACACTCAGTTGATTCTTAGCGCGTCAGCTGTTCTTCCCTCTTTCTTTTAGCCGCTGTGCAGCGAACACTACCGTCTGCTTTTTCATCCAGCACCTTGCCGAGGGTGCAATTCCAATTCAGGAGCTTTTTTGTGTCTTCTCAGTTCACAAGCAACTTTTTTATGTCGACAGGAAGCGTTTCGCGATTTCGAAACGCTCCAGGATGAATGCGCTGACATCTCCTCGGTCGCAGTTGAGAACACACCAGTGCAACAGGAAACTGTCGGGCTATAACCTTCGACTTTTCGCATGACCGCAACGGTCGCGTTCCCGTCTTTACCAAGTGGCGCTTGACGCAAGGCAGGCTGGAAAGACTCCTGTCCGGGCACCCGGACCACGCCGACGGGGCTTACGTTGAAACCAGCAGCATTCTCTCAGTGAAGGGAAATCGCGTCCGCACGCGCAACTCCGAAATACCAACTGGGCGATCCTCATCCCAGTTACAAGAAGCTACTCGAAAGCATGAGACTCACGTGCGAAGCCGCTCCTCGTGTCGTAGCGATTCACAACTCCATTCGTGTCCGCACGGCTAGAGCTCGGTAGGGCACGACTGATCCGCCGTTTCTTCTAATTCTGCTTCGGTCTGGTCTCCGCAATGAGATTGGGCACCCGTCTTCTGTTCACCAACAGGCAGCTACCAAGGAGGCTTTACCATGTTCTGTTTCCACTCTGTGCGCGAGCTGCGCCGCTGGGCTGCTGTCAGCCTGGCTGCCGTTGCTTTTGCGCTCGTCGATTTCGATGGCTCGATCTGGAGCTTCGAGGTATTTCCCGACGGTCATGTATATCCGCTGCGAGCTGTTCGCTCGACCGGAGCCTATTCGTGAGAAGTCGTTTATATACGTCTTCACTTTTCTGGTCCCCGAACAAGCGGGCAACTATTGCACGCCGGTTTTTCCATCTAGACTCCCGAGCCGATGCCAAACGGACAGTCCTGGCGACCCTGTGTCCTGCCGGAGGCAGGTGCTTTCTGCTGTCCTGATCATCCGCGACATCCAGAGCTGCGGCGAGTATTGGAGCGACACTTACCAGGGACGAGTGGCAGCGCACTGGAATAAGCCACTGTGCTGATTGAGGTCTGAGATTGCATGTCGGATTCCGAACTTCTCCGCCTTCTCTCGCATAACCAGCAGCAGCTGATTCGGGATGCCATTCGGCTCTCGGAAACTGGACAGCCGGATCATGCTTCATGTCATGAGTTTTGGCACCAGCGTATTTGCCGTTCTGAGCGCCGCCGTTCAAAGTGAAGCGTTCGCACAGCGGTTGCTCCACGATTGCGAACGCGGCTGATTAGCGTTTGTTTTTCTGACTGAATCTCCGGCGCTGCACGGTGTCAGCGCACGGACCGTGTCTGGGTTCGTTCGATCCACAGACGGAGTCGAAACACCGTTCTCTCTTCTTCCCACAAGCAGTTCGGGGATCTGTCCCAAAACCCCGGATCAACGGTTCCGCATCCGTTCTCGCCTGGCGATGCAGGCTAATTCTGTCTTTGATAAGGAGATCGTTCCCATGAATGCTTCTGTTGCCTACCGCTGGCGCAACGCCGAGATGCTCGTGTTGGCGCCGCTTTACGGAAAACAAACCGATGCCGTGCTTTCCCGCGTTGCGCGAAAACCGGTCCAATGCTGCCGGCTATCGTCCGGAAGCCCGATTCCACGGCGTCAGGCTGCTGCTTCCACGGCTGCGTAGTCAAACGGATCTTGGGAAAGGTCGCTCTGTTCACGGGACAGGCCTTTCCCAGATTAGAAAAGAGCGAAGTACCATGATCGTTCCCAAATCACCCGCAGAGGTTTGGCTACAGCACCTTCTCGATGAAGAGATTGACCCACTTCTCCAAACAATGCGCAGCGCAAGCGCTCGCTCGCCGGTATCCAGGTTTCTGCTTCCGAGTCGAGATGCACGTCTTCTGTTGCTCGTAATGCTCGTGCTTGTTGTGGAGGTTTTCGCATTCCTGTTCCACTGACGTTTGCCGGAGTGTCGGGCCACTCTTTCGGAGTGCTTCAGTTCGGGGATCTGGCAAACCCTGGATCGGCGGTTCCAGAAATCCAGCCCTTGCCCGGCGATGCGGGCCGCGCGCGTGGGGCAATCTGCCCCTCCGCCATTTTCTTAAAAGGAAGAACATCACCATGAAACGTATATCGCCCTTGCTCGTTGCCGGGCTGGTTGCACTGACGACCATTCTCTTCACCGGTTGCTCGCCTCAGCCGGACATTAGCGGATCCTATACAACGGCTGTGAATGCCCGAAGAGCAAATGGGCCCGGTTGGCACGGCAGCGCTGAAGTCTTGCTGACGCAGAACGGTTCTGTGTTGACTGGAAACGTCACGCTTCACCATCCCACGGCTGGAATCTTCCAGATTCCCATCACATCTGGCACCGTGCAAGACGGCAAAGTCATGTTCTTCGGACACGCTGCGCTGCCATTGGGAACGGTCGATTTGACGTTTCGCGGCCTGGTCAAAAGCGGCCACATCGAAGGTGGTGCGAATGTCGAATTGCAATGCCTTTTCGGCCAGGAACACGACGACGCGACACTGATGATGGCCAGGGCCTAGCAGGGGATAGATTCGGCAGATGTTTCGGAGACAGACCTCTATAAATAGGATGCGAGCATCTCGTTCGAACACCAGTCTTGGCTGTTTGTATCCTACATCTCCCTACCGTACACCTGATCACGGCGTTACTTTCGCCCACCACGGAAGGTGTGCATGGAACAGTACCTCTTATATTGCGACGGCTCCTGCCTGGGGAATCCCGGCCCGGGCGGGTGGGCTTTTCGTGTTTGGAAAGACCGTGGCGTTCTGCGCGAACATTCCGGCAACGAACAGAGCACGACCAACAACCGAATGGAGCTCCGCGCGGCCATCGAAGGTCTGAACTCTTTTCCTTCGGCTAGCGACATCATCGTGGTGTCGGACAGCCGGTATGTGATCTCGGGCATGGCCGAGTTGCTTCCACTCTGGCAAGTGCGCAATTGGCGCTCCAGCAACGGCGCTGCCGTTCAGAACCAGGCTCTCTGGCAAGAACTCCTGCGCGCCGACAGCCGGCACAAAGTCTCCTGGCGGTGGGTTCGTGGCCACTCCGGCGTGCCTGAACAGGAATACATCGATCGCTTGGCGTCGGCGGCAGCCGAATTGGCTGCACGCGCCGCTTGAAATGCTTTTGTCCGTTTGCCGAGCGAGGCAGATGGGCACTGTCCACAGGTTCTCTTTTCTGATTGCTTTCGAATTCGGGTACGCTGTGGTGAGTTCTGCGGAGCTAATCCACAAAACGTTTTCATTGGATAGAAACTACGGTCAGCCTTCGGGCTGGCTTTTTTGGGCGTTGAAGAGCGTAGGACAGCAGCTTCCTGCTTACTGCTTTTTCCCACCTGCTTCCTGCCAACTTGTCAGTCCAGGATTCCCGTTACCATTGCCGGACTCTCAAGCTCCCTTGCATCTTCTAAAAGACCTGTTCTTACCGCGGCCGTTCTCGGACTTCCACCTCTAACCCTTCTTGCGCTCTGCCGCAGAAGGCCATTTGCTTTTCTAAGGAGAAATGAAATGCATGCTTCGTTGTTCCAACGTTGGCAGAATGCCGACCTGATTGTGTTTTATGCCGTGTATGGCAAGCACGCCAACACTGTGCTTTCCCGCCCTGCGAGAAAACCAGTTGCTTACGGCAGCGGCACTCGGCTGCGAGTGGCGGGAATTCCCATTCCCGTTCGTCACGCCGCCTAGCCTCCCTTTCCCTTTAGGGTTCCGTCCGGAATCCTTCTGTCCCCTCGAAAATGTTCCCGCTGAAGCGCATGGCGTCGTCGTCGTTTGTCTACCCATGCGCCTTCAGCACGAGGGTTTGTATCTGAAATTTCAAGGAGAAAACGTATGCAACAGAAGAAAGTTGTGATTGAACGGTCCGTGTCCTTACACGACATCGGGCTAGAAGGAAATGTCGGAACGGAAAAAGCCGTTTTCACGTTCTTGAACTGGGCAGAAGCGGTCGCTACCCGCTGGATTCAAATGCCCGCAGGAGTGTTGCTCTGTGTCACCGTTCCCGGTGATCCGCGAAGTGGCGCCTGCTATCTGTATGAACGCCGGCAAGGGCTGTTTCACTGTCTGGAGCTGCCCGGTGAAGACAATGGCCAGTTGACCACGGACGATTTTGACCGGCTGCTGCGGCAATTTCGATTGACCGATTTCGCTCGGCGTCCGCGGAAATTGTACTCGCCGAATCGCAGTAACCCCGCTATTTCCGGGGTATTTGCATCGGCCACTTGCGTTGGGTAAAAGGACTGCTGTGCTGTCTAGATCCCTCTCGGAGAGATTGCGATGAGTTACGGCGTCAGTGCTCGTCCGGAGCACCTGCGCGACTACTGGGTCCTGTTCGTGAACCGGCGCGCCCACACGATTCAGTCCAAGCGGCCCGCTCCTGATACGGGCCGTCACAACTACTTTGTGGCGAAGGAGTTTCTGCTCGATCAACCTCCCGGTCCCCCGCAGGGTCCTCCCAAACCGCTTGACGATGCGACCATCCGCGCGCATCTGGAAGGGCGTTTGACGATCGGTCTATATGCCATGAACCCGGAGACACAGCGATGCAAATGGCTGGCGATCGATGCCGATTATGATCGGGCCTTATACGACCTGTGTGCTTTGCAATACGAGCTGACCCAGAAAGGCATTGATGTCGCTGTGGAGCAAAGCCGCCGAGGTGGGCATCTTTGGATCTTCCTGGCAGAACCATGTCTTGCCTTGGAGTGCCGACTGTTCATCTCTCATATCGCTCAACAGTTGAAGGTGCCGATCAAAGGCAAGCGGAACGAAGAAGGAACGACCCAGGTAGACGGCATCGAAATCTTTCCGAAGCATGACACCTTGGAACCCGGTCAATTCGGGAATGGGTTGCGGGGACCTCTCGGTGTCCATCAAGCAACAGGCCTCCGCTACTACTTCTATGGTGCGGATGACTTCACACTCGATGCACAGATTGCCTATCTGAACCAACGGCGCAAGTTGGGCGAGGCAGAACTTCGGGCCTTCGTTGACAAGCTGCCGCTGCCCGAACCCAAACCATCGCCTCCAGTTCCCTTTCACAGGAACTCTCGATTTGATGACCGGCCGCAGTTCAGCATTCTCGATCATGTCCAGGTCGACACGCGGCGTATTGTGAGCGGTAACTATCAGGCCCAATGTCCTTCCTGCCACCAACAGGGTGGGGACAAGCATGGCGACAATTTACACATAAAAGTATCCGATCCCCGCTTCTATGTCTGTCGGGCGGGTTGCGACAAGTATGCGATCCGCACGGCTCTCGGCTGCCCGGTGCCGCTTGCCGTCTCGGGATATAGCCGATGATGGAAAGCGCCGAGCACAAGTATTACCCGGAAAATTGGAAGCCACTCGAGCGGTGGCTTCCGGCGGCCCTGTGCCGTACCCGTTTTTCCTGGATGTGGAATCTGCAAGGATACGAATGCTATCGCTATCGGGATTCCGGCGAGCTGCTGCACCTTGACTCGATGGGCCAGTGCTGGGATATCACTGAGCTGGGCGCCATCCCCGCCGATTTTGGCCAACACTTCGAACGCTGTACGGGTCACGCTTACACGAGCGATTTGACCATTGCGGCAAAACGGTCTGCGGATGCTGACAACAACGAGGACGACGAGGACTACGACGATGTGCCGTCTGTTCAGCCGCCGAATGGCGAATCCCTCGGTCGAATCCTCCAACAGTGGGCGGTCGAACAGGAGATCGAGGCCGCCAAACTCGAACCACTTTTTTCAGAACTCTCGGTGTACAACACTCTGCTACTCGCAGAACAGGAGGAACAATGCAACACGCTCCTAAAAACAACCCGCTGCTGGCTGGAATAGCAGTGAACGGGCGGTCTTTACCTGCTCCGAAAGAGCCTTCCCCAGCTCCGAATGGAGCGAGCCACGGTGACCGGCATGTTCTCGACGATCGCGGCGTGTCGCTGCCCGAAGAGTACCGGCAGGAACTGAAAGCAGCCCGCATCACAGCTTGGCGCGCGTTGAGTGTTGCGCCGAGCAGCAAGGGCCCGGTCGTGCGAGGAACAGAATCGGGCGGGGCGGTCGAGCCGATCGGTCATTATGTGGCCTTCGCCGCGGAAGACGGACAGCCGCTGGAGTGGTTGCATCCACAAGACGCGATCGCGCCGAACCAAACGCACGCCGTCGTCGTGGCCCCAGCTCTGGTGCGGATTGAGGTCTTTCGGCTGCAACGAAATTATGAGGTGGCGATCACGAAACACACCGCTAAGATCGTGAATGGTAAGCCGAAGCTTGTCAGCAGCATGGTGTTCCGCGGGCATGGCTTTTTGGGTCTCGAACTGTGGAACAAAGAGAAAGCGTTCCGCGGTGCTGTTTTGCCGACATTCACCACGCGAGGCGGCGACGAAGTGCTTGTGCCCGAAGCTTTACAGCCGGCATTGAAAGCTGCGGTCGAAGGCTCCTGTTGCGTCGCATGCCGCCATTCCCATTATTTGCAGGCACGCATGAAGCAGCAGCCTAGCGGGAGCGCCTGATGTTCGGCACGGTTCGGGGCGGCGTCAAACAGATCGCGATCTTCGGAATCGCCTCGTTGATGGCGGTGGCGCTATTTCATGACACGATCGCGCAGGCCTTTCGAAAAGACCCAATCTTTCAACAGGGCGGCCGCATGATGCAGCAGGGACGGCAGATGTTGACGCCGCTGACGATATACTTTGCTCCCGATCAGAATCTCGAGCGGCTGGACATCGAGCGATTGCGCCAGACCCGCTCCCGTCTCGATATCAGCATGTATGCATTCACCGACCGGGAGTTGGCGAGCGTTTTGAAGGAACTCGCCGAGCAAGGCTCTGTCGTACGCCTGTACCGGGACAAGGAGCAATTTGAGACCGAACAGGCGCATTC
The DNA here is from genome assembly GCA_965277435.1 of Bryobacteraceae bacterium. Classification (GTDB taxonomy): domain Bacteria; phylum Acidobacteriota; class Terriglobia; order Bryobacterales; family Bryobacteraceae; genus Bog-105. The sequence goes on from OZ255821.1 coordinate 3,724,996, forward strand.
TCATCGCGGTCATCCGAGCACAACCGATCTCCTTCGAGGAGTTGCCAACGTTCGCATTCGAGTGAAGGGCGGCTCCGGCCGCGACCTGATGCATCAGAAGGACTACTGCATCGATTGTTCTCAGGGAGCGGGCTTGCTCCGGGATGGAAGTGCGAATTGGTCGGTGGGCGCCGAACGCTTTCAGGACAATTCCGTCTGGTTCACTTCGGACCCGCGCGAAACAGATACCTACGAGCGCAAATTCGACCAGATGTGGACACGATCTTCCAATCTGGTGGTGCAATAAGGAGACCTTGGTGCAGAGTGCTTCTTTCGGCAAGATCCTCATCGCCAGTCCGTTACTGGCACTTCCGTTGTTCGTTGTCCCGGCCTTCTGTTTCGCTTTGAATCGCCCCTCCTTCGTGTGGTCCCTTGTGGTAATCGGCCTGACCGGCTGGCGCTGCCACCGGATAAACCGCGACCCGGCCACGTCTGAGGGGCCCGTCAAAGGGGCCCTTTCTCAACTGGTGCTCGCTACATCTGTCATCCAGATGCTAGCGTTTGCCTGGATTGGAGCTGTCTGGATGCTCCAAGGGATCGGGCAATTAACTATGGTCTCTCCCGTTGCCAGCCGGGTCGTGGCGTGGATTCAGGCACAGTGGTTCGCAGAACTGGCCGCCTGGTTGGTCTTGTTCGTGGTTGTCTGTGCGCTCTTTTGTTTGGGACGGCCGCTCCTGGCCTGGCACCGGCGCGCGGTTCGTTGCGCCGTTGACAACATTGCCGCAATTAAACCGATTCCGCCAATCACTCTGCCGTGTTCTGATGACACCAATGATCTGGGGCATTAAATCTCTCAGTCGTCACATCGACCGCGAGCTCTTCCCCCTTTTCTGGCATCTCGGTTCCTTCTCCGGGCCGTCGCGCGTATGGAGAATGGAATTCATCATTACTACGACATTCCTTCCCGTACGAAGGACGAGTACGTCAGAGGCCAGGGCGATCCGGGTAATATTCTCGCCTACCTCCAGTTCCGGGCCGAGCGGGACATCGCAGAGGATTGCAGCCTGCTCAATGACGGAGCCGCCTCCCTGTTGTGCCGCTTTTATGGCTTCGCGAAAACCCCGTATCTGAACAAGAGAAAGGCCCTGACGTTGACCTCTATCTCATCCGAGAGGAGCGCTGCGGACATCAGTTTCACAACCTCGTTGCTTCTTGGCTGTACAACCGACGGGGTCTTGCAGAGGCGCTACGAGATGCTGTCGAGCTTTAAATCATAAGACTTCATTGAAAGGAGGGCCGCACACATGGCGTCCCGCAGTATAAACAAGGTAATTCTGATTGGACATTTAGGGCGCGATGCGGAAACGAAGTTCACGCCCGCCGGGAATGCGTGTACTCGCTTCTCCATCGCCACTTCACGAAGTTGGAAAGACCAGCAGAGCGATGAGTGGAAAGAAGAGACGAACTGGACCAACATCGTGGTCTGGCGCAAGGAAAACCTTGCAGAGTACCTTACCAAGGGAAAACAGGTTTACGTTGAAGGCAGGGTGCAAACGCGCAGCTACGACGGCCAAGATGGGAAAAGAGTGTACGTCACCGAAGTGGTAGCGGAGGATGTTGTGCTACTCGGCGGCCGTGGCGACGAGCAATCGTCCGGGGCGCGAACACAGCCATCTGCCGACAGACGAGCGGCAAACGGAGCCGGCAAGGGCCGCAGCAACGGGCCCGCAACCGCCGTTCAGGAAGACGATGGATTTGAAGGAATGGGCGTTACGGACGACGACGTGCCTTTTAACTAGGTCTCTCCCGGTACATGCCGGGCGGGAGCGACCGAACAGCTTTTCCAGCGCTTTTATTAGCGGGACAGTGACTTGTTTACCTGTCCCGTGCTCCGTTTTCACTATTTCGCGAAGAGTGAACAGGTGCAGTTCCCTCGCCTGAAGGTAAGCAAGCCCGTCGAGAGTCGGCGGAACCGGTAACTCCTGAGCGAGCGTGCCCGTATACAATTACTCCCTTTTTTGGACCAGGTTTCGATACCGCCTGGCATCCCGATTATTGGAGTAATGCAAGCATCTTTTTCCAGGTTGCGCGATAAAAGGGGGAAGGCGAATCGATGCACCAATTCGATGTTGTTCTCAAAGTTCTGCTGCGTAATTCGATGGCGCGCATTACCGGAAACCGCGTTGTGAGGTGGCTTCCGACGGAACTGCCCAAAGTGCAAAATCTGAGTGTCGATCTGCTCGGGGAAACCGCTGACGGCGAACTGATCCAAATCGAGATCCAGAGTTCGAATAAGGGTAACGTTCCATTTCGGATGCTTCGATATCTCAGTTTGATCGTTGCGATCCATGACCGAATACCCAAGCAGGTTCTCCTGTATGTGGGCCGCGAACCGCTGGGAATGGAGAGTCAGTTCACCTGGGCGGATGGCTTCATTCGTTACGCGATCATCGACATGCACGCGGTCGATGGAGAATCGCTTCTTACCAGCTCGGAACCGAGCGATAATGTATTAGGAATTCTGGCGCGATTGCGGGATGGCCGCCAGGCAATCCGCAGCATTGTGGAAAAAATTTCCCGCTTGCCTCGCGGGCTGGCGGAAGAGTACTATCAGGCGTTGCTCATTCTAGCGGGCTTGCGAGAATTGGAAGAGACGGTTCAACAGGAGGCAAAGACCATGTTTACGATCGATCTTTCGGAAAACAAAGTGTTGGGCCCGGCTTACAGGCGAGGCCTTGAGGAAGGTCAGCTTGAGTTACTGCGGCAGCAGATCGAGCGGAAGTTCGGCGGCCTACCGGAGTGGGTGGAGCATGAATTGGCGCAATCCTCGGTCGAAGAGCTACGAGCGGCTGGACTTCGCCTGCTGGATGTGAAAACGCTTGAAGATTTGTTTCCACGCCAGTAGTTAGCCGGAAATCGACTCTTTCGTAGATGCACGGTTTCCCAAATCCTCAAGTAATTCCGAAGCATCATCCTTCTTCACGAACCGGAATGATACGCCGTAACTGAGCAGAAGCTGACGTACCCACGCCTCGTCCGACCATTGGATCTGCGACCCGCAACTTTCGATATATTGTTTTCGCCCCTGTGACGTTTCGCAATGAGAAGGGTAGCCGTTACAGCCAAGTCGCAGAGCTTGAACGCCGTCTTGCAAAAACCCAGGCCTGAGTTCCTTCGCAAGACAAAGACTTCGTGGCCGAATTCGCCATCGTAGAGTCAGCTCGTGGCGGAGGCCATCATCAGGGGCGTTCCTATCAGTCGGAAGTACCGGAATAGTCGATACCGCGAGCGGTTTCTGTGGGAGAGACGACTACGGGGCGTCGCGCTTTTCGTGCCAGAGTCCCGGATGCCGTTGAAAGCAATATAGTCGTCTGTAATCTCTGGTAAGCCGCGACTATCCGGCCCCGCTAGGGAACATCCAAGATCGGCTAAAGGCAGAATGAGTTTCTAAGAATCCCTTCGAATAAGCCGAAAGGTGTCCGGATCACTTGGGCCTTGCAAAGAGTGGTAGTAGCCGATGCCTGAAGCCTGGCTCAACGCACAAAGCGGAGTCAGTTGGCGTTTTCTGTCGGGTCGCTCCTGTCAACACAAGAGTCGCTCTTCTACTGCTCCTGTGAGTGAAAGGAGCAATCAGGCGCCCTCTTACCGCTCTCGGCGTCGGTCTTGAACAGAAGCTGTTGGCCGTTCTACCCGGTCACTTTCAAATCACCACTCAACCCAAACCATCCGAGGTTCGATTTATGCTTGTGGTCCCGGCTCACGCCGATTTGGTGCATTTTGACGAGACTGGGCACGTATACACCGTTGCCGGCGTCAAGCGTCCAAGCGTTACGCAGATCCTAAAAGACGCCGGACTGATCGATTCCACTTGGTATACGGACGAGGCGCGCGAACGGGGCAAAGCCGTTCATTTCGCCACGCAGTTTCTCGACGAGGACGATCTCGACTGGGACACGGTCCTCCCGAACTATCGCGGTTACGTTCAGGCTTGGGAAAGGTTTAAACGGGAGTCGCACTTCCAGATCGGTCGTGATTCGGAACGCAACCTCCTGATTGAATACCGTCTCTTCCATCCCGTTTCGGGCTACTGCGGCATGCTGGATCGGCTCGGTACGATCGGCGCGGCCGAGTATCTTCTCGACATTAAGACCGGCGATCCCCAGGACTGGCACGGCTACCAAATGGCCGCGTACTCGCAGTGTCTACCCAATCCATATGCCCGTAAGCGTATGACCGTTCATCTTCGGGCAAACGGTTCGTATTCGACGCGCGAGCACGAGCTGCCTACGTTTCTCTACCACTGGCAGGTGTTCGCCGCCGCGACCGTCATTTGGCAAGCAAAGCATAGAAAGAGGAATTCTCATGGCTACACCCGTTCCGCTGTTTCCGCAGCGTAATCTCTTTTCCACGTCATCGTCGCAATCGTCTGCGCTCCAGATTATCCGGCAGGTTGCCGAGCAAGGGAATGCCGTGGAACTCAACGAGGACGAGGTGTGGGCGGCCGAGTCTGGCAAGTGTCCAGACGATGCGGCCTCTGTGACCTCCCCAGCTGGCTTCCAAGAGCGTACCAGTGCTTTTCAGCAACAAGTCACAGCGCTCTCGTTCACAAGCGTTGAGGATCTCGAAAAAGCGAACCATCTGCTGACATCCGTTCTTTCATTGAAGGACGAGATCGAGCGCTACCACGAACCCATCAAACGACCCTTAAAGGAAGCTCATGCCGCGGCCTGCAAAGCGGAGCATGAAGATCTCGATCCGGTGGTCGTCCTAGAAAAGCGGCTGAAGCAGGGAATCGCAATGCTCGACCTAAAGGTCCGGCAACTCGAAGCAGAGGCGGCGCGGGCGAGAGAACAAGCTGCAGCGGAAGCCGGCGCTGCGATGCAACAGCAAATGATCGAGGCAGCCCGGCAGTCGGGGGCTTCGGAGGAGGTTCTGACTTCGCTCGGGGCGATGCAAGTTCTGGTTCCGATTGCAGAACCGGATTCGTTTGCCAGGCCAAAGGGATACTCGACGCGCGATCAATTTGAAGTCGAAGTGACAGACGTTCTTCTCCTGGCCAAGGCGGTTATCGCCGGCCGCGTGCAGAAGGAAGTTCTGCAGGCAAATATGAAGCTCCTCGCCGCGATGGCGAAAGCATCCAACGGAGACCTCGAAATCCCAGGGGTCTGGATTCAGAAAAAGCTGAGTGTTGCAGGAAGGAGGACGCGATGAGTGCGACGGCAACAACGATTGATCGCAGCAAGCTGTACGGCGTGCTGCATGAGGCGAGTGGTCGTCCTATCGTACGGCAGGTACGAGTTCTGAAAGTAGGGATCGGTGTCCCGACTGGACCCGATGTACATGTTTGGATCGATCCGAACCGGCAATGGTGCATCGAGGTCGGAAGCTACGTCAACGGGAAGCGCCAGAGTCAGGTGAAGCGGCTCGATCAGCGCGCCAACGCCGAAGCGTTCTACGCACAACAACGAAAAACGGCACCGGACCGAAACGCGCCACGGAAGCTCCCGTACTTCACCTTTTTGCGTACGGACGCGCAAGGCAAGTTTGTGCATGACTTCGACACCATCGAGTTGCACGGGCCGACACCGACTGAAACCGATATCGTTTTTCTGAACGAGAACGCGTTCGATGCGTCGTTTCAGGCGTGGTCCACCTCGAAATTGCTCTGCGAAGGGAACGGAATCGATGCACGCCGCAATGTGGAGTGGCCGCAGGCACCCGACGAACGGGCCCTGGCGGAGCAAGCCCGCAAGCAAAATCAGCGATTCTTCCCGATTGTGAACCGCTGCTATACGGCTGGCTGTCGCTTTGCCACAGGCGATAAGCGACAATGCAAGCCGCACGGTAAATTGACGTTTCAACTGGTGAATGCCCCCACACTCGGAGGCTCCTGTCAGTTCGATACCACAGGCTTTCGCTCGATCGCACAACTGGCTGGATCACTCGACCAAATACGGCTTATGACCGGCAGGGGCAGTCCGGAAGCAGGCAGCGTGGCCGGCATCCCGCTCAAGTTCGTGCTGCGCCCGTACAAGGTACAGGTCGGGGACAAGAGCAGCATTCAATACGGGGTCAGCCTGGAATTTCGAGCCAAGAGTCTCGAAGAAATGGCTCGCCTGCTGCATGCCCACACCAGCGAGTTCCGGCAACTCGTCGCGTCACCCGCAGCAGCGAGTTCAGTGAACGACGAATCTAGTGATGCCATCGCAGAGGAGGATTCCTGTATGACGGAGGAACCCACGACAGATCCTGCCGTGATCGATGCGGAGGAAGAGGTCTCCGAAGCCACGGCTATGACCGGGGAGTTTTACGGCCTGTTTCCGGAGCAATTCGATACCGAGTCTGCTCCGGCGTCCAGTGCGCCACAGACCGGCATGCCCCGGCGCCGCTCGGAAGCCCATCACCAAGCCCTAGCCTGATCGCGGTACCGGCACAGCCTGAACATCTTCACGGCTGTGCCGTGTTTCTCCTGGCCGAGACCTGTTATGAATGACTTAGGAGCGCGGTTGCATCGGATGGGCCAATCCTTATACTCCCAGAAACAGGGTTACGAGGAGTACCTGATGAACGATTTCTTAAACGACCCTCCCAGCGACCAGGACGAAGCGACACGACCGGATTCGAACCACGATGCAGTAGGCGATATCGTGCGGGTGTATCTGCGCGATATGCGCCAGCTCCCGCTACTCGCTCACGAGGAAGAGATGACACTGGCTCGCCGTATCGAGCGAGCCAATTCAACCATTCTGAAAGCAGTGTCCCGCTCCCGCGTGACCGAGCAAATGCTCGTCAAAACACGGGCAGCCGTCGCTTCAGGAGCAATACCCATCACGGATGTTCTGACCTGTTCCAAGGAAGCGGACCTCGATCTCAGCGTGGAGGAAGATACCGCTGCTTTCGACAGACTGGAAGTGCTCCTGTCGGGCTCTGTAGCGAAATTGGAGCGCTTGCGGAAGGAAGCAGAACGGCGCCAGCTTGCGGACACCTCCAACAACGGAGCTCGAAGGAAACGGCGTGCAACGCGCGTGCCGACGTACGCCCGCCTGCTCGTTGCTATCTCTCAGGAGATCCGGAGTCTTCCGTTTACCGCGACCTATCGCAATCAGTTAATCAGTACGCTTCAGGGGGCCGAACAGTCCCTGCGATCTGTGTCGGAACGACTGGTTAAAATAACAGAACCAGCGTTGGCGCAGTCACTTCTCGAAGAACGGGAGCGTTTAGAGAAGCAAGCCGGAGGCACCGGGCAACAGTTAGCCCGAGCCGTAACTCTGATTGCGAGCGCCGAGCGTGATCGCCATTCCGCTCGGGACAATCTGGCCGAATCCAACCTGCGTCTGGTCGTCTCCGTCGCTAAACGATATGCGCGGGCCGATGCGGGCCGTTTCCTCGATTTGATCCAGGAAGGCAACATCGGTCTGCTGCGCGCGGTTGACAAATTCGATTACCGGCGCGGTTACCGTTTCTCGACCTATGCCACGTGGTGGATCCGGCAAGCGATCAGCCGAGCACTCGCGGAGCAAAGCAGGACTGTGCGGATTCCGGCGCACGTGATGGAGACCATGCAGCGCGTGTCCCGAACCAAGAAGCAGCTACAGCAACGGCTGGGGCGAGAAGCGACGATCGACGAGGTCGCCGGCCACCTCTCGATGAGCACATCCGACGTGCAACGATTCCTGCGCATCGGGCAGGATACCGTCTCGCTGCAGGCGACCGTGAGCGAAGAAGACGACACCAGCCTTGGGCAGTTCATTTGGGACGTTCGCGGGTTGCCGGATCAACACAAGATCGCAGATGCAGTTACTGAGAAAACGCTCAATGACATCACGCGAGAGCGACTCAAGCAAGTCTCAGAAGCCATTTTAAAGAGTCTGAGTAAACGCGAGCGCATGATCATCGCGCTGCGATTCGGGTTGGAAGATGGCCACGAGCATTCGCTCGATGAGATCGGCGATCGGCTCTCCGTCAGCCGCGAACGCATCCGGCAATTGGAAACAGTTGCCTTACGAAAGCTGCGTCACCCGCGACGCAGTTGCCGGCTACAGACTTTCGTCAACGCCACGTTTGAGTAGGCCGGTTCTGTGACGCTGCGCGACATACCCCCTGATGCAGTCGGTATCTCGTGGGCAGAGTGGCAGGAACAGCAGAGCGAACGCATTTTCGCCGAAGAACGGGAACGCCGTCGTGCGGCCCTACTAGCCGATCAGGTCTTCGACCCCAAATCTCCTCAGCAGAAAGAGCGAGCATCTTGGGAAAAACAGCTACTTCTTTCCCGCTGAATCAGGAGGTCACGTTATGACAATCGGAACGAAGAGCCTCCTGTACGGGGCTCATTGCTTCATCCTTCACCCCTTGACACTAATGATTGCGTGGACAAGGCTATTCGGCTTCCCGTGGGACCCGAGAATATGGGCTGCCCTCGGCGTGCACGACTTTGGCTACTTTACGTGTCCTAACATGGACGGCGCGGAAGGAGAACAGCATGTCTGGCTCGGCAGCAAAATCATGTCGTCGCTTTTCGACAGAGCCGCCGACCGTACCCTGCTAGGCACGCTGAGCCGCTTCTGCGATTGCGTTTGGGGCTATGAACCGGAGGGCCAGTCCTGGGCGCATTTCTGCCTATTCCACAGCCGTTCTTTCGCGAAACGACGGAACCAACCCGTTTCTCGTTTGTGTGTCGCAGATAAGCTTGCCTTCGCCGTGACTCCTCGCTGGCTCTATCTCCCGATGGCGACCTGGACCGGGGAGATTCGCGAGTACCTGGAGAACGCCCATCGATGCCAGACCGAATGGTCGGAACACGCAGAAGAGGTTTGGCAAGATTCCAAAGCCTGGCATCGATCACTTCGAATCGAGCTCTTGCGCTGGGTTGCTCAGTATCGAAGGAATCAGCGGCAAGGCAATGCTACGTGCGTTAGTGTGCATCGGCGTGCCAGTAAAATCGCTGTCTGAGGTAATTCGGATACGACGCTATGAAACTTTCTTCGCGTGGGGGCCTCCTCACCTTACTCGCAGCTATGATCACGGGGTATCTAGTGGGTTCTGCCCGGACCGAAAGCCCGCTTCGTTCTCCGGTGATTCTGAATCAGGTGCAGATCCTCTCAATCCATCCCGCCGGGTTGTACGTTCGCACGCGAGCCGGAGTAGCAAGGCACTTCCTGATCGATCCATTAGACCGGGAATGGGCCAGTCCGCTCACCCAACATCGGGGCGGCCGTTGGCATCTGGAATTGCAACCGAGTTCGTGCCCGGAACGATACAGCCTAGCTGCCGCGACGACGGATAGAGGAACGCCATAACAACCGCTCCGAAAGGCGGCATTTTTCGCGAGCTTGTGTAAACCGGTGCTCTTTCCCCCTTTTGCATGTTCTGCCGCTTTCGGGTAGAACAAGCGCAAGATTGCTCCGAGGAGCAAATCACGCAAGAAGGGAGGTGCAAGACAAATCGATAAAGCCTGGCCAGCCGCCATGGTGAAGCTTACTGCTTATTCGCAGCGGTATGTTCAATCGGTCGCTGCTGGCACAGCTCATCTTGAGATCCGGCTCTCAAAAGACCAGATCCATTCAGAAAGTTTCATTGAGGAGTTTTTTATGTCTCTGCTTACCGCGCCGCTGGTTCCTTTGGCGCCAGACGTGCTGCTTACACCGTATTTCACGCGTCCCGGCATGAGCCTGGCCGACGTCTTTGCTACCACTCTGTGGAACCAGCGGGACGTTGTGATCCAGGGCAAAGAGCATGTCCAGTTCTCGCAAGCCGGCGTTGAAGCGCCTGCCTCCTGGTCCGATACCGCGGTTACCATCGTCGCGTCGAAATACTTCGCGGGCAAGCTCGGGACGCCGGAGCGGGAAACGAGCGTCAAGCAACTGATCGGCCGGGTGGTCGAGACACTGAGCCGCTGGGGCAGGCAAGGCGGCTACTTCGCGTCAATTGAAGAACAAGCCATATACCGCAACGAATTGGCTTACTTGCTTCTTCACCAGATCGGCGCCTTCAATTCGCCAGTCTGGTTCAATGTCGGGCTGCCGGAAACGCGCGGCTACGGTTTCTGTTTCGATCGTGCGACCAAGAACGTGCAGCCCCTGCCGGCTGGAGGTTCCGAACATCCACAGTGTTCCGCGTGTTTCATCAACAGCGTCGAAGACCGAATGGAGTCGATTCTGGAGCTCGCAAAAACCGAAGGCATGCTGTTCAAGTACGGCTCCGGCACGGGAACCAATCTCTCGACCCTGCGCGAAGAGAACGCGGATCTCAGCTCCGGCGGCCGCGCCTCCGGACCGCTCAGTTTCATGAAGGGGTTCGACGCCTTTGCCGGTGTCATCAAGTCAGGGGGCAAAACACGCCGCGCCGCCAAGATGGTGATCCTTAACGTCGATCACCCGGACATCGAAGACTTTATCTGGTGCAAGTCGAAAGAAGAAAAGAAAGCCCACGCTTTGATTGAAGCCGGTTACGATCCGTCCCTCGACGGCGAAGCCTATCGCTCGATCTTTTTCCAGAATGCCAACAACTCGGTGCGGGTGTCGGACAAGTTTATGGAAGCAGTGATAGCCGACTGCGCATGGACGACGAAGTCCGTCGCGACCGGTGCGGCTGTCAAAACCTACCGTGCCCGCGAGCTGCTGCGACAGATCGCGGAAGCCACTCATCAATGCGGCGATCCGGGCTTGCAGTTCGATTCGGCCATTCATCGCTGGCATACCTCGAAATACTCGGGACGCATAAACGCGTCCAACCCGTGTTCGGAATATATGTTCCTGGATGATTCGGCTTGCAATCTGGCCTCTCTGAACTTGTTGCAGTTCTTAGGGGAAGATGGCACATTCGACACCGCCAGGTATTGCGCCGCGATCAGCACATTTCTTCTATCGCAGGAGATTCTGGTGGATAATTCCAGCTATCCCACACAGAAGATCGCGCAGAACTCGCATGATTTCCGGCCGCTCGGTCTAGGCTATGCCAACCTGGGCGCGCTCTTGATGGCGCTCGGGATTCCGTATGACAGCGACCGCGGCCGCGCGTACGCTGGCACTCTGACCGCCATCCTCGGAGGTCAGGCTTATGCAACCAGCGCGCAGATTGCCGAACGGCTGGGAGCGTTCGCTCGTTACGAGGAAAATCGGAAGTCCTTTCTCGATGTCATCGGGCAACACCAACGCGCTGCTGCTACCAGTTTGGATTCGACTCTGGTCCCACTCGCCCTCTACGAAACGGCGCAAGGGTGCTGGCAGCGAGCATACCAGCTCGGTGGGGCAGCCGGTTTCCGGAATGCGCAAGTTACCGTGCTGGCTCCGTGCGGAACCATCGGTTTCATGATGGACTGCGACACCACCGGCGTCGAGCCGGAACTCGGACTGATCAAGACCAAGACCCTGGTCGGCGGGGGCTCGCTCACCCTCACCAATGGCATCGTCCCGCAGGCTCTGCGACGCCTTGGCTACGACAACGAGCAATCGACGACGATCGTCGAACACGTACGGCAAAAAGGCTCGGTCGAAAGCGCGCCCCAGCTTCGGCCGTCCGATTACGCAGTCTTCGATACGGCAATTCCCGCAGCCGGTTCCTCACGCTCTATCGCTCCCGGGGGACACATCCGTATGATGGCGGCGGTGCAACCGTTCCTTTCTGGCGCGATCTCGAAAACCGTCAACCTGCCGTCCCCGGCTACGGTCGAGGACGTGATCGAGACCTACATCGAGAGTTGGAAGCTCGGCCTGAAAGCAGTCGCGATTTATCGCAATGGCTCCAAACGAGCCCAGCCGCTGAGTTCCGGCAAAACCACCGCTACGGCGGCAACAACCGCCTCTCCCGTCCGACGCAAGCTGCCGGATGAACGTCCCTCGATTACCCACAAGTTCACCGTCGCGGGCCATGAGGGTTACCTTACCGTAGGGCTCTATCCCGACGGAACGGTCGGCGAAGTGTTCATCTCTATGAATAAGGCCGGGTCGACCATCTCGGGCTTGATGGATACGATCGCGGTCAGCGTCAGCACCGGTTTGCAATATGGTGTCCCCTTGCAGTTCTATGTCGACAAGTTTAGTCACGTTCGCTTTGAACCGAGTGGCTGGACGGGTCATCCGCAATTGCCCTATGCCAAGTCGGTCGTCGATTACATCTTTCGCTGGCTCGGCATGCGCTTTCTCGGCCAGAGGGCAGCGACCGAAATCATCGAGCCCACCACGCTTGCGCCGACAGAACCGAAGGCGCAGCAAGTTCTGGCTTTCGATCCCGCCAGCGATGCTCCGTTGTGCGCGGATTGCGGTGGAATCATGAGCCGCAAAGGAACCTGTTTCTACTGCAACCAGTGCGGCAGTAGTTCCGGCGGGTGTAGTTAAGCAAGTAAAGGCTGGGGTGACTCACACGCCAGCCAATTCTCAGAAAGGAATGCAAAGATGAATCACCTTTTACCGCGGTCGCGGACGCTTTTGAGTATTCCAGCGCTGTCCGAGCCAACTCGCAGCGGTGCTGTTGCGGTAGAGGAACCGACGGAAGAATTTATCCGGCTTTCCCAACACTTGGGAATCAACAAGATTCCTCTGCGCTTGGTGGAGCTCGCCAAGATCGCACGGGAAGAAACGCTCGGTCTCTATCCCTACGAAGATGTGGTCCACTACCTCGATAAACAAGTGGAGAAGCTGACGAACAGCCGATCGGATCGGTGGCATTCCCTTTACAGCTGGCGTTGGCATCCGGTGAAGGAGTATTCCTCCTCGCACAGGTATGACGCGCCCTTCGACAGCCGTATTTATAACAAGCCGATCCCGCCAGAGGTCTTGCCGACAATCGCGAGAATTGTAGACCGTTTTCCGGATGCCGAATTTTACGTGACAGATATCCAGGAATTCAAAGATCCTTTCCTGGGCGTGATAGTACCGGGGTCGGATACCTTGTTTGTGATCGACCGCTGGGATGAGCCCTCATTTCGAGGAGAGGGCTAGCAGAGGAACATGCGGTAGTGTCACCGCCCAAAGCGCTGATCGCGCGCGGTCCAGCCCAACGTCCCATTTGTGATGAAGAACTGGAGTGCTCGGGAGGATCAGAAAACCTATGACGCCTGCTCTTGACGAATTGTTCTCTTCCCTTTTCTTTGTGTGGATCACGATTGCTTGTGTTTTCGGGGCTTTTTTCCTAATCACGATTCCCGAGATTCGATGGCATCTGGAGGACCTGCTCGATTGGTTCGTCGTTCGATTTTCTCCTCGTGTGGAAGCCTGGGGAATGCGGCATAGGCGATTTCTGAACCTAATAGATCGCGCAGTTATAGGACCAATCACGCTCATTGGTTTTCTGCTAGCCCTGGTTTTTCACCACTGGTTCGCGATCGCCTTCTTCGGGGTCGTCTTATGGAACTGCTGGCATCGCTTAAGCAAGGAGCGAAAAAGCGACCGGGAAAGACGCTATCTGGAAAAGCTCGAAGACGAGTTGCATAGATAACGCGATGAAGACGGTTCATAGCCCGGACGTTCCGGAACAGATCGCTACCGCATGGCGTTCGTCTGAAACACTTGTTTGCGTCACTACTCATGTCCAAGGCTCGGTCCTGCAGAGTCGTATGGGTATAACCTCGCGGAGCGTTGGACATTCAGCTAAATTGCCATGCTCGATAAACCGATCGCTCTGAAGGCCGTGCAGATCACCGCGCTGGCTCCCCGACTCAAAGAAGGGGTGCTTTTGCACCGCCTGGCCGTCACAGGCCTGCTGACGCGAGACTTAGCGTCTGACCTGGGATGCCAGGATCTGGTATTCCTCGAAAACGGCAGTCCCAAGCAAGGCTTCAGCAAATTCGATCTGGATGTGGAGTGCGGCGCCTTCAGGGCAACCTTCGAAGCTGACCCGGACTTGAAGCAACGATTCGAACTCACAGGTGATAGTTGCGAGGGCTTTGTGGTGAAGCGGACCGAGGATGGTTTGTTCCAGCTCTCCTGGCGCATGAACTACCATGGCGATCCGCATCCGGCCTTGGCGTATCTCGAGGCAGTCGGAGGCGCGGGATCCGCGCTCCAAATTGTTCCGCTCGAACAGCAGGATCTGTTTACAGGTAGCCGCGCGAGCGCCGCGAAAGACAATAGCTGGTTATCGGTTGGTCAGCAATTTCACCTGACCAATGAAGATGCATGAGGAACAACCTCAGAGGAGAAATTACATGAGCGCAGTGCTCAATCATCAAGGGCCTGGTACTCCGATCGCGGTCCCGCGCTCCTTCCTCGAATACTCGGCTTCGCGCGTCGGTCGTATTTGGACGAACGAAGACCATGCGGCTTTGGTTCATCATCTGGCCCACGTCGACGAGCTCTGCATTGAGATTTGGAAGCGGCTACTGGCCAGCGATTATAAACGGGTCGAATAGCGCACACCTTTTCCCGCCACAAAATTCCACCTAAAGTCGAAAACAACTTTTGCGGCGCTATGTACCGAACAGGGTGCCCGGCGAGTGAAGGCGAAAAGCCATTTGGACCATCAGATCGTGTTCGCCGGGCCGAAGTGGTCTCCGATCGAAGAGGACGATACTCGCCGGCCTCGCGCTACCCGACGCGGAAGAGAGCGGTGAGGCACGTCGGCGTCCAATAGAAGCTCCTCCCGATGGAGTATTGATGCTTTTGCATTGTCGCCAGCACAGCCACAAATAATAAACAACAAAAGAAATCCAAGGAGAACCGCCATGGCTCGACAAGCCGCACGCCTGAAGCTCGGATATTTTCCGCTCGTCGAAGCGGAAGCCAAACGCATTCGGCAATTTCTTAGGTTTCCCGAGACTTGCGCTGCCTTAGACCCATGCGCGGGAACCGGGCGTGCGTTGCAACTCATTGCAAGCGAAACCGGAGCCAGGCTTTACGGTATCGAATTGGATTCCTATCGGGCCAACGAAGCGGTAAGCGTACTCGATCAAGTCGTGCAGGGAAGTACATTTGACGCGCGCTCGCCGGTTGAGTCCTATTCGTTGCTATATCTCAACCCACCGTACGACGATGAAGTCCACGAAGATCGATCAAGGCGCAGCGAAGCCGTGTTTCTCGAACACTGCTTCCGCTGGCTTCGACCACGCGGCATTTTGATTTTTGTGATTCCAGCTCAGTGCGTCACTGCTTGCTGTATCGTACTCGCTCCTCATTTTCGCGAGCTCGGCCTTTATCGACTGACCGACCCAGAATCGGTGAGGTATCGCCAAGTCGTTTTATTCGGCATTCGCCGGACCCGGCACGAGCGGGAACGCCTTACAGACCGAGACGTCCAGGCACAGCGTAATTTTCTCACGCATCTAGCGGGCGCATACACAAAACTTACCCCGCTCACCGATGCTCCCGACCGAACCTATCCGGTGCCAGCGGGACCTGCTTCCGTGCGCCTGACGTACGACGGATTGCCGTTCGACGCGATTGAGGACCTGCTGCCATTCTCCCGCGCTTACCGGGGACCTGCGCGCAGTGTGTTCGCACCACCGATTCAGGCAGCCGGACGACCCTTGACCCCGTTGCATGAGGGGCATGCGGGAATTTTAGGCTGCAGCGGACTGCTGAATGGCGTTTTCGGACAAGGCGTGTTCCGGCACGTGGCTTGTTGGCAAACAAGCAAAAAGATCGATCACATCAAAGAAACGGATGACCGTGGTGTGACCACACTGCGAGACCGGGAACGCTTCACACAGTCGCTCACGCTAATCTACGCCGACGGTCGTGTGGCCCAGCTATCGGAGGAGAACGATGCAAAATGCGCACCTGCGCTTGGGGCGGCTTGAGTACATCAAGCCGGCCGTTTCCACTAAGGCCACCGCCACGCATATCGCAGTGACCATGGACCGCGTGATTGTTGAGCCTCCTCCTGATTCCAGCCGAGCGCCGCGCTGCCATCTGCTGTCCGTCTTTGGCGGAGAGCAGGAGATGTCAGCTGTTCACGCCGCGATTGCGGACCAGGCAAAATTTCGAATTGCCGGACCCGGTCTGCCCAACTTTGTCGTTAGCCTGGGCGAGCACCCGCACACGTTTCGCGGATTTATTCACATACCTGGACGTAAACAGGCGGTTCGGCATCTCGTCGGTCTGTCTCAGGAATTGTTTGAGACGCAGGCCGGCGGAAATGCGGAGGCGGATCGCACCATCGTTTATAACGCGGAACCGGAGTTTCTGGCGTACCGTCTCTGTGTGCGGTTCGGGTTACCCGTGCTGCCTCACTGGAGTGAGTGGATTTGTAACGCGCTGCTTGGAAAGCAAGCGATCCAGGAACTGCCTGGCATCAATTGCCGGCCGGTTCTGGTTACAGCTGACAAGCAATACTTGCTCACTTTAATTGCCGACGCTCTCCGGACGGGCGCACTGACGATTCCAGACGACGCGTCAAAGATCGATTTGAAGGTCCCGCGTGCGTTCGGATGCCCAGAAGCGTAGGGCAAAGACTCGCGAACCCTATGCGCGTTTAGCATTACTAATCCGCTGCGTGACCCCGATCCTCTCTTGATTGCACCTGTTAACGGCGAAACAAAGATGGGCTCACGCTACAGATGCGATACAGCGCTACGTGTTTCGTGCCGTCCGTATACGGAACCCTTCACACGGTTGCTGGTCGGCGTCACCGTTCGTGTTTGCAGGAGATTTGTGGGGACCGCGAAAGGCGCATGCGCCGGTTTTCTTGCGAAAAATTCGTGGGGGCCAAAAGCCGCGCCGCGCTCTTGTCGCGTGAGGGGTAACGCCCGGGCAACGCCCCTTGAGTTGCATTAACACTTGACGTGATCAGCGCGCGGATGCATCCCGATAATGAGCTGGTACTCTAGCGCCCGGCCCCGCTTTTTTTGTAATCGGCTACGGGCATTACATTCCCTCCGCTCCCGAGCTTGGACGCCCCCTCATCGACGCCGTAAGACCGATGGTCGTTTAGATCAGGCACCGTCACGTCGAAAAGAAATCCATTGATTTTGTCCGGAAAGAGAAGGATTGCAAATAGGCCGATTCCCGTCTTTTGTGGGCTTCGGCGGCCTGGGATCTGGGCGTGTATGAATTTCTCCATTTCCGACATAGCTGCCGCCATCGCTTCAACAGAAGCGTCCGCTATGCGGAGGTCATGTTGCATGTGGAAGGAGATGCTTGGGTCGTGCTCCTGTTCCATGCCCCAGCCTGCGGATAGCATTCCAGACATTTCCTCCCCCATTTTTTTAATTTCGGACCACGCCTCAGGACTGGAAAGGTGGCCGGGTCGGCGGATGTATGTTACGCAGGCGAATTCTTCGTATGTAACAGGTTGTCCTTTCAGACTCCACGCGTCCGCAAGTCTTCCATGCCAGGACGTTCTGAGCGGTTTCACTTTCGCGGCAGCTAATAGCGCCTCCTTGGCGAAGTAGGAGAACTGAGCGGTTGTGAGCCTCGGAGTAAAGATCATGTATCCTTTGCAGCTTAACGTATAGGGGTTAACGTATCGAACGTCAGCGGCAGCACAGGGTGCGGAAACCCATTGGGCGAAAGCACGGACGATTGCCCGGTGTTACATCACAGCGGAGCGCGATTTTTTCCGTTCGTAGAGGTCGGTCGTCGGATTGTAGGCCCACAGCGCGGCAGCCTTTACAACGGACTGTTCATCGATACCCGCTAGGATTTTCTGCGCCTTCTGCATATCAATCGGATGCTGCACCGATAGCCAAGCGTCCTTCAATTCTTCGCGGAGATCTTCCGTCACGCCCAGCGTGCGAATCTGACGGATGATTTTCGGGCCGCGCTCTATAAGCAGAAACATGAATCCGTTGGAATCGGCATGGGCCCATCGCTCTACCTGTTCCTGGCTCGCTACCAGCGGCGCCCGCACAAGGAGCTGCCTGCGCTTCTCATCCTGAAACAAAAACATCGGCATGCCACCGGGAACAACGGAAGGCGGCACCAGACCGATATGCGTACAGGTGCTGTCCGGCAAGGAACGCTCAACCTCGACGGGCGCGGCGTACCACATTTTGAAAATGGGAATGCCCTCGATCAAGAGGGCAAGCGAATCCGCTAGCGTTCGTCTTCTGGATAGGGATACCGGGAGTCCCGGTTGTATTCGATAAACATATCGCCCTTTCACTGTATTCAAGCTCACGCGGCAAGCTCGGTCACGACTTCCGCCCGATTGCTCCAAGGCACTGGTTCAATTTGATAATTCTTGAAGGCGTCGATGACCCCGCCTGACATTGTTTGCTCCGCATCATTTAGGACGGCGTATGCCTTGGATTCGGGGGGGCGTACCTCGCGCGTGTCGTTCCACGCGTAAATGAAGGCTTCTGCATTGTCGCGGGTAGGGCGGTTGATGGCCTGGACGATGCGCTCCGGCTGCTTCCGGGATTTCGGCACCACGAAATCAAAGAGGTGGTCAAATCCGCTGATGCCGGTGAATTTTGCCTTTGGCGTATAGCGAATTTCGTTCACATCCAGCCACGCAACTACATCCTCGTAAAAAAGGCTTTCAACAACGGGCTTTGCAAGGTAAAACAGGTCATTGACTGCCAGCATCGCCTGGATAAGGTTATGCTTTCGCAGCGGGAAGGTTTCAGCAGTCGCACGAATCTGAAGGGCTTCGTCGCTCAACTTCACGCCGAAACCCTTGAGCGTCATTTTCAGAAGGTCTTGGCGCTTTTCCGTATTCAGACTACAGCCCGAAGCTTCGAGGTCATGAATGATGTGGCTGTCGTCGGTAAGAAGATATCCGCCGTTTTCACGGCGTGTGTAAATCTGAAGTGCATCATTGTATCGGTCTAAGTAAGGGGTTGTGATTTCGACCCATTCGCCATCTAGCTCCCGCAATGTGGTCTTGTCCTTAAGCCAAGCGCGATAGTCGCTAAGAAGTTTGTCGATTTCAGCAGCAACGGTCATGAGAACAGTCCCTTTTGAACGTCGGGTGGCAGAGTGATATTGCAGTGCCGCATGAACGCTTCGAATGTGGAGAAAAGGTCGGTGGTCGAGGGATACATGTCAGGCGGTGCTGGAATCGCCCATTTGGCACCATAACCTTCACGATAGATGTGAAGGTGAGGGCACGGTAGTTCCTGGTCGTCGGGGTTGCGGTGCGGTGCACCGTCCAGGCAAAGGCGCACAAGGACAATCGCCTGCCGTGCTCGATTTTGATAACTTGCCTTGGTTAGCTTTATGCGTCCGCGTGTCACGTCGAGCGTAAAGTTTTCACGCTTATCCGAAGAGGTGAGGGGAATAGCCAGCCTTCCGCCTTCAGCGGGAAAAAGCCACTGTTTGTCATCGACGCGCTGCTTCTCGATGGCAATGAGCGCGTCTGCATCTGTTTGCGTGATGTTGATGTCGGCCATGGCCTTCAGGACGAAACAAGCTGTTTAGTGTATAAGAACATTTTCTTTGAATTTTGTCTCTCATCATATCTCCGAGGCTTTTTTGGAACTTTCCGTTGGCGGTGCAGTGCCGCTTATGCTGCGTGTAGTTTAGAAAAGGGAATGCTACGCGTGTAGCCGTGTGTGCCGATGCCTCACGTTCACTGATGAGGCACGAGCGGCCCGAATAAATCCCCGCTGCACATCGAACCGGTTAACGCGGCCATGCGCATGTCATGAGCAGTCCGCAATGTGTGATTTGTGCACAGCCACCGAACACTCGCTTGGAGTTTGCATACGTGCCCCGGCAAAACTGTATCTGCTCGAGCTCGCCTCCGGCGCGGAAATTCAGGGACATCGCACAGTCCTCCCTGCGCGTTCGCGCGTTGTTGAATTTCCCTCCTGAGGTCGGCAACCGGAAAGTGTAAGCCAGATAGGGAACGAGAAGTCGTTAGCGTCCTATCGTGAACTGTCTCGGAGGATGCGGTACGGGAGCGGGTGGCGGTTGAGTCCGAGACAGTTTCGATAGGAACGACTTGGAGGAAGCCGCTGAGGGGGTGGACCGCCTATGGAGCTACAAGCGTGTTTGGGAAGCGCCGAGATTGTTTCCATGAGCGGCTGTGTACGTCGAATCAGTCCGAAGCTCGGCGCCAACCCGGTTCATCAGTCTCTTTGATAAGGAGAAGGCAGTGGGAGGAAGGGCCTGAACTTGGGCTGCGACTCGTTCAGACACACTTCTGCATATGCGCCATATGGCGTAAGCAGGCGTCACCATGTTGAGACGGAAAGGTCTTATGAGCTGTCGAAGGAGCGGCATCGGGACCGCAGCTGTAAAGGCGACAGATCCGGGCCGATGCGCATAGGCGCGCGGCAGTGCGGACATTTCCAGGCCGCCTTCTGGTCGACAGCTGCAGCCAAGCAAACTTCTATGGAGGGCAGCACTGTCGTGATCAGCTGACGTGCCACCGTTAGCAAGGCTGATCGCCGTGTGTTCGCTAAAAAGCCGAAGTACCGGATGCGCACGAAGCCGCGAGGCAAGATGTGATGAGACAAGCGCCGTAAGAACTCCAGGGCCGTGAGAGTCATCTTCTTCTGCTTGTTGCCGTGCGCGTAGTCTCGCCAGCGAAAGGTAACGTTCTCACCATCGAAGCTCAACAAACGATGATTGCTGATTGCCACACGATGGGTATAACGGCCGAGGTAGCGTAACACCTGGGTGGGTCCACCGAACGCCGGCTTAGCGTAAACAACCCAGTCCTTTTCGAACAGCTTGTCGAGGAAGACCGCGAAGTGCTTACGATCCTTAAGCTCTTCCGTAGAACCTGCAAAGCTCAGCTTTCTCTTGCGATGCAGCATCCGTAATCCTTCCACGAACTTCGCCCGAAACACAACACTGAGCACATCAATGGGCAAGAAGAAGGCGTACTTCGGGCGAACCCATTCCTGGTAACTAGATGAGAATCCACCAGCTGGTACAACGCAGTGGATGTGAGGATGCAGCCATCCTCACGCACAATACCCTGAGTGCAGATATTACGCACGTTCAGGTTTGGTATCCGTTTCATCCGCTTTACGGTTACAACCTGCGAGTCTTGCGAAGACCGAAACGCGGGGATGGAGCAGTTCTGGTCGTCGACTCGGCAGGAAAGCGGTTGAAGATTCCGGTATGGATGGTTCTATCGAGTGCAAACAGCATCATTGTCACCGAGCAAACGCGATTAAGCAAGGAGTCATTGCTAAATGTCGCTTTGCTTTTCGAGCAATGGAATGCCTCGGGCAACAGCGATAACCTTCTGCTACCGTCCGTTGATGGCGGTACGAGAGGTCATCATGCTGCAGCTACAACTGTTAGAGGTAAGCCGAACAGAAGAGGAACTCGTGCTCGTGGAGGCGACGACAAGAGCCGACGTAATCCAACTGATGGCGCGCATTCTGGTGACGGTCTTCCAAACAGAACACAGGAGCGCGAATGAATCCACTTCAATGCAGTCCCAAGATCCAGCCGGAACACTTGGCTCGTAAAGCGATCGTCTATTTACGACAATCCAGTGAAGACAGGTCCGGCAAAACCTGGAAAGCCAGCGGCTTCAGTATGAGATGGCAGAACGAGTCCGTAGGTTGGGCTGGCAGAACATTGAGGTTATCAATAGCGATCTCGGCTGCAGTGCAGCCATGGCATCGGCATCGCGCGAAGGATTCGAGCGTGTACTCAGTTCGGTAGCGCTGGGCGAGGTGGGGATTGTCGCCAGCCGTGAGGTGTCGCGCCTTTCTCGCACGGACAAAGACTGGTGTCGGCTGGTTGAGGTATGCCAGATCTTTGGAACTCTTATCGGAGATGAGCAACAGATCTACGACTTGAATCATCTGGATGATCAACTTGTTTTAGGAATCAAAGGGACGTTAAGTGTTGTGGAGCTGAAGGTTCTCCGACAACGGCTGCAGGCCGGACAGGAATCGAAAGCACGCCGTGGTGAGCTATTCAAAAGACTTCCGGTTGGGTATGCGCGAGACGGAACTGGCAAAGCGGTGCTTCATCCTGACCGGCGGGTTTGCGAAGCCATACGCCTCGTATTCAGCAAGTTTCGTGAATTGTGGAGCGTGCGCCAGACGTTTCAATGGTTCCGTGATCACGATGTAGAACTGCCTGCGAACCCTATCAGCGGAACACGTCTGGTTTGGAAGATCCCCTCCCAGAGCCTGGTGGCTGACATCTTGCGGAATCCGTTCTACGCTGGAGCTTATGTCTGGGGAAGGCGTCCGACGGAGACGTTGCTGGTCGACGGTCGCTTAAGAAAGCGTCAGGCGGCCAATCGCCCGCCCGAAGAGTGCCGAGTTTTCATAGCTGACCATCATGTGGAATATATTGACTGGGCTACTTACGAAGAAAACCAACGGATGACGCGCCGCAATACCCTTAATCGGGAAGCAGATGAATCGATGGCGGCGATCCGTGCAGGACAGGGATTGCTGGTGGGTCTGTTGCGCTGTGGTCATTGTGGCCGAAAGCTTCATGTGCGCTACTGGGGCGGCCGCGGGACCAACGCACGTTATCTGTGCAAAGGCGACTTTGATGACGGTGGGCAATACTGTATCGGCTTTGGCGGCTCGATGGTCGATCGTCGATTCAGCGAAGAGGTGCTCAAGGCAATCTCTCCTTTGGGAGTGAAAGCGAGCTTAAAGGCTATAGACGACCTGACTGCCGGTGAAGCGGCGCAGCGCGCTACTCTAGCCAGCAAACTTGAACAGTTGGAATATGAGGCCAGTCGAGCCTTCGAACAATACGATGTCGTAGATGCCAGGAACCGATTGGCGGCCGCCGAGTTGGAACGTCGGTGGAACGAAAAGCTGGAAGAGATCGAGATAGTCCGGCAGCAACTTACATCTCTTTCAGAAAAATGCCATTCACTCTCTGTGGAAGAGGAAGCCGACATTCTTTCGATGGGAGAGAATTTTGTTGCAGTCTGGCATAGCGATCGCTGCTTGCCAGCACTCAAGAAGATGATTTTCCGTACGGTAATCGAGGAAATCATCGTTCGCGCCGACCATAGCAAGAAGATTCTGCACTTCACTCTTCATTGGAAAGGCGGCGTACATACGCAGCTGCAGATGGATCGTCCGCGTTCCGCGACCGAAACAGCGAAGTCGATCGAAGCCTTAGAGATCATTCGCCGGATGGCGATTCGCCATGGCGATGACCAGATCGCATCAGTACTAAATCGACTTGGCTATTCCACCGGCAAAGGCAACCGTTGGAATCAGAACCGGGTCGCGACTGCACGTAAGAATCATTCCATTACGGGGCAAAAACGTGCACTGCCTGATCCTGAGAGAATCAGCTTGAATGAGGCAGCTCGGTTATGCGGCGTGAGTCATCGTTCCATCGAGCGATTGGTCGAAGCCGGCCTGCTGAATCGGGAGCAAGTCGCTCCTCGCGCTCCTTGGCAGATTCTTCGCGCAGACCTCACTCGGGAACCCGTACACAGTATCCTCGATCATCTTCGCCGAACGGGCAAGCTCGTTTTGCAAGGGGGTCGCACCGAAAACCAACCGGAGTTGTTCATTGAAAATCAACAAGATGATAATGCCAGGCATTATGAATGAGGGTTCAACAGCAGGTTTTGACCCCAGGTATGCAGGATGCTGATGAAGCCAATCTGTGCACCAAGGCGCTTTGGATTCGCAGCCACTTCCAGCATGGTGGCAGAGCTGGCCCGAAACAGTAAATCGTAGAGGAGACGTGCATTCTGGTGACAGAGTGCATTCAACTCGTGTGGAAGAGTGAAGACCACATGAAAGTAGGGAACGTCGAGTACCTCGCGCTCTCGTGCGGTCAGCCATCGCTCGCGAGCTTGCGCCTGGCACTTCATGCAATGTCGATTGCGGCAGGAGTTGTAGGAGATGGCTTGGTAATCGCAACGGGAACACTGGTCCACGTGACCACCCAGCGCTGCCGTGCGGCAGCGGGCGATAGCCCGCAGCACGGTGAGTTGCTGGAAGTTCAGCCACGGACTCTGTTCCAAGAAACGATCGCCCTGCTCGCGGAGTATATCGGCCACCTCCACGGCAGGCCGGCTCATTCGGGCTTCCGCTTTCTTCGGGAACGTTCGAGTTGTGCAGGATCCGAGATGCTGATTCGTTCGAGCGGGTTTGTTGTCGCTTGGAGATGGCGTCGTGAAAGGTGCAGATAAACTGTGGTTGCTTCCAGATCCGAATGCCCCAAAATCATCTGGATGGTTCGTAAATCCGCACCGGACTCCAGCATGTGTGTCGCAAAACAATGTCTGAGAGTATGCGGAGTGACTCGCTTCTTGATACCGGCACGGACACAGGCTTGGCGTACGGCAGCCCAGACCATCTTTTCGGTGATGGGCTTGTCCGCCCGCCATCCGTTAACGGTGCCTGGGAACAAGTAAGTCTGCGGCTTCATCCAGCGGTAATACTCACGTAAAGTCTTGAGCAGCGTCTTACTTAAAGGCACCTCGCGGTCGATGCCACCCTTTCCCTGCACAACCCGGAGCATCATGCGTCTGCTATCGATGTCGTCCACCTTCAACCGACACATCTCCGCACGCCGAAGACCGGTTGCATAGAGCATCATGAGCATGGCCCGGTGATATAAGTTGCGAGCCGAACCTAAAAGCCGCGCAACTTCAGCCGGACTCAAGATCACCGGCAGGTGCTTTCGCTCTTTCGGATACGGCAGATCCTCCTTCATATCCCGTCGCTTGAGCACCTTGATGTACAGGAAGCGAAGAGCGCACACCTTTACTACGACGGTTTTGACGGCAAGCTTTCTTTCGCCCAGTAGGTAGGCATGATAGCTACGAATGTCGTCTGGTCCGATTGCCTCCAAGGGCATCGAAATGTGTTGCTGGAAATGCTCTACCGCTTTGAGATACGACCGGATGGTCGTGGCGGCATAGTTACGTCGGACGAGTTCTTGCCTCATCCGCTCTATCAATGTAATCACAGAGAACTCCTTTCTCTGCGACTAACTTATTCTTCCATTCACCACTATCGCTCAGGTCGGCCGCCGCGTCAGCGGCTTCGTCCAAGTCGGCTTGCATTCGCTAGTCTCCGGTTACCCCTCCGAATAACCGAGTCATCCATTCTCACTGACCGACTCACCCGTTCTCGGTGAAGATTGCCCCAGGAAACAAGAAAGAAGCTTGTGTCCGATCGCGAAGTCCAAACGGAATTTTGCAACAAGGATCCGCCAATGAACGACATAACCAACATTAGTACGTACCTCAAGCTGTTCTCAGCAGAAATTGGCGAACGCATTGTGACGCGGTTTCCTCCTTTGCACACACCGAGCGATCCCAGCTCTTCGCACCTCAGCCAACTGAAGCGCCGCCCCTTTCCCGGCCAAGAACTCGCGATCATGGGAATTGTAAAGGCATGGCAGACTAGCTCGAGCGCTGCCGCCATTGCCGAATGCGGAACGGGCAAAACCCTCATGGCGCTGGCCAGCATGTTCGCTCATGCCGAAGGGCGTCCTTTCACGGCCATCGCGATGGTGCCGCCGCAGCTCTTGCTCAAGTGGGCGCGCGAGTGCTTTCTCACCATTCCGGGCATGCGTGTGTTTCTCGTCGACGGTCTGCGCAACGGTGTAGGATCTAACGGGTATTCGGGTGTCAATGAGGTCCGTTTGAGCAACGGCCACATCCGGCGCGAAGGTCTCAAAACCACTCTCACGGATCTGCGCCTGGCAAAAGGTCAGTGCTCGGCGCGCGAGCGCTGGCGCAAGCTGTGCCCGGGACCTTCGGTCTTTATCGTCTCGCGGGAACGAGCGAAGCTCGGCTATTTCTGGCGACACGCGTATCGTGTACCGCGCTCGGGCCAATTCAGCGGCTGCGTCGTCAATCCCGATACCGGCAAACCGATTCTGACGGCAGACGATCAGTTGCGTGCGCCTGATTTCCACAAGGCGAAGCACGCCGAGATTGTGGCGCCGGACAGCGAAGCCCCGGAAAAGAGTCGGCGGATCTTTTTCAGTCCGCTCTGGCAAGCGGATGGCAAACGCATCCGCCGCGCCGCCCCGGTCGAGTTCATCGGCCGTTACCTGAAGGGCTTCTTCGATTACGCGATCGCCGATGAAATGCACGAACTCGCCAACGATACCGCCCAAGGACACGCCCTGGGAACCCTCGCGTCTTCCGCCAAGCGGACACTCGCTCTGACAGGTACGTACAGCGGCGGGTACGCCGATGAAGCCTTCAATAATCTGTTTCGTTTGCATCCGCAAAAGATGCTGGCGGCTGGTTTTGAATATAGTCAATCGGGCCTGCGGTCGTTCGCGGAAGCGTACGGCGTTCTGGAACACATAACAACCATCGAGCCGGCTGATAATGCCTGCTCCGAGGCGCGCGTTACCAAACAAGTGAAGCGCCGCCCCGGAGCTTCGCCGCTTCTGTTCGGCCATTTTCTGATGGACACGGCAGCATTCCTGTCGCTCGAAGATATTTCCGAAGCGCTGCCCGCGTATGAAGAAGACGTTCTGACCGTTCGCATGGACCCGGAACTCGAGAAAGCCTATCGGTCTCTCGAGGAGGACATCAAGAAGGCGCTTCAGGAGTATGGGAAAAGCCAATCTCTATTGAGCGTCGGCATGAATGCTCTACTGCTTTATCCGGATCGTCCCTTCGACATAGGGGATCTCACGGCTTATGTTCAGGATCCGGAAAGCGGCGAGCGACAGAAGGTGCTTGTCTCCTCTCCCCCGGACCTCGATCGTGGCTTTCACTACGCCAAAGAACGGCGCCTCCTCGACGAAATTCGCTCGGAGCTCGTTCGAGGACGTAAATGCCAGATTTTCGCGGTCTATACCCAGAAGCGGGATGTCACCGAGCGGCTCCGCGATCTGCTTGAACGCGAGGGGATCCGCGCCGAAGTGTTGACCACGCACGTTCCGCCCGAACGCCGGGAAGCGTGGTATGAAGACAAGCTGAAGCAGGGCATGCAGGTTTGCATCGCGCATCCCCGGCTCGTGATGACGGGCCTGGATTTGCTCGAAATGCCTTCCATTTTCTTCTATGAGACGGGCTACTCGACGCACGTTCTCCGCCAGGCCAGCCGGCGCAGTTGGCGCATCGGCCAAAAGAAACCAGTGCGCGTTTGCTACATGAGCTATGAGGGGACCGCGCAAGAACGTTGTCTTCGCCTCATGGGCAAAAAGATGCTCGTCTCGCTGGCTCTCGAAGGCAAACTCGCCAGCCATGGTCTGACTGCGATGGAGCAGGATGACGATGTACTGACGGCTCTGGCACGCGAGCTTGTCACCCAAAAAGGCATCGGCGAATGCGCTGCGGCCGTGTGGAAAACACTGAACCAACAGCGCAAGCAGCAGCCCGGAAACGCAAATACACTTAACCCGGACGGAGTGCCGGAAACGGCGGAACTCCCGGATTTGTTTTCACCAGAGGTTCGCGAGCAAGCAGCCGTATCGTCCGCCGCCAGCGTGCAACTCGCTTTCTCGTTCTGAACCGCAGCTTAACCCACACTGCCGCAGGTGCCACTACCGCCTGCGACTTTTCTTTCTTAGGAGACGGACTTGACACCATCCCATCTATACGACTCCATTGTTCGCGCCATTGGGCAACAAGTTCCCTTACACATCTGGGGACCCCCGGGCGTCGGTAAATCTCAGATCGTGGCGCGTGTAGCGCGCGACCTTGGCTACGAATTTCTCGATGTGCGCGCCTCGCAGCTCGATCCGGTGGATTGGCGTGGCATACCCCACGTCGATGCCGGAGAAACAGCCTGGGCGGTCCCGCGTTTTCTCCCGAAACACGGCCGGGGCATCCTGTTTCTGGATGAGCTGACTTCTGCGCCGCAGCTGACTCAAGCCGCCTGCTATCAGCTCGTTCTCGACCGGCGCTTGGGCGAATACACGGTACCGCCGGAATGGGTTGTGCTCGCTGCAGGCAATCCCGCTTCCGATCGCGGTGTTCACTTCAGCATGCCCCGCCCGCTGCGTGGAAGATTCGTCCACGTCGCACTAGACACCGATCTGCAAGAGTGGTGCCAATGGGCTCTAAGAGCCAATATCCTCCCCGAGGTCATTGCCTTTCTGCGTTTCAAACCGGACCTGCTGCATCAGCCGGGAGCGCTCGATGCGAACGCCTGGCCCACTCCGCGCTCCTGGGAAATGGCTTCGAAAATCTTGCGTGGCTCGAAAGGCGCAAGCTCGGAACTCGAATTCGAGCTGCTGGCGGGAACAGTTGGAGACGGCGCGGCTGGCGAATTGACCGCCTTTCTGCGACTGTATCGTGAGCTTCCCGCCATCGATCAAATCTTCCTCCATTCAGAACGTGCGCCCCTACCGAGCGAACCGTCGGCCCAGTATGCGGTTGCTACAGCCATCGGCCGCTATGTGACCGATCAGTCTCTGAGCCGCGCGGTCACCTACCTGGACCGGCTCCCGGTCGAATTTAAGGTTCTCGCCATCCGGGATGCCACTGAGCGCGACCCGTCTCTCTGTCACACACCGGAATTTGTGGGATTCAGCGTACAACACGCGGGGGTGATTCATTGATAACTGAAAAAGCTATGCTGGCGGCCGTTCATATCAGCGTTTGGACGGCCACTAAACATGACAAAGAAGTCAGCCGCCAAGTGGCCGACCAACACGGCGCTCACGAGAGCGCCGGGCGATACAACAAGAAGCTTTTGCAGCAGGCCGCCAAGCTGGATGCCATCAAGACTCTCGCTGGGCAAATTCGCACGCACGTGTACAAAGTCACGCTGCCCTGGTCGGACGAAGGGTATCGCATCCTGCCGGCAAGTCTTTATTTTCAACTCGCCGAAGAGATGAAGGAATGGGAGCGGCAGTTCTACAACGCAGTGGATGAGTTCCTCGCCGAATATCCGAGTTACATCGAACAGGTCCGGCCAGCCCTCAGCGGCTTATTTCGGCCCGAGGATTACCCGGATCCGAAGAAGATCCGCGAGAAATTCGAGCTTCGGCTGGACATTCTGCCGATTCCGAGTGGCGAGGACTTCCGCGTCTCGCTGTCCGAAGAGCAGCGCGCACGAATCTCGCGGGATATTGATGCCCAAGTACGGGTGTCTTTACAACGGGGGACGCAGGAGTTGTGGATCCGGCTTCGCAAGCTGGTCGATCACATGGTGGCTCGTCTGCAGCAGCCTGAAGGTAAGTTATACGCTTCGGTCGTTGACAACATCGTCGAGCTGATTAACGTTCTTCCCAATCTCAATCTCACCGGCGATCCCACTCTCAACGCCTTCGTTGAAGAGATTCGCTCCCGTTTGTGCTCAGCGAGCGCGAAGGAACTGAAGACGAACGATCTTTTTGCGAGCCTCCACTGCGCAAGAAGCGGCCGACATCGCCTCGCGCATGGCGGCACATATGGAGTACGGCGCTACCCCGGAATCGACGCCAGTGGAAGCGGCTTCACCTTCTCAGGCCGAAATACTGGCTGGGGACACGAGCGGCCAAATCTTTTCCCACATGGCTGCGTATATGGCAACCCAGTGAGGGGAGGGAAATACTACTCCTCGCGCTGTTTTTAGAAGCCCTCAAACAAACACGACCAAACCCTTTCCAGCGAAACGCCCATTGTGGGCGTTTACTCCTGGAAAGATCACCCGGAGTTGATGCCATGAGCTATGAATCTAAACTTAAGCTTCCCGAAACACTCGACGCGAAGCAGCGCTTGACTCGGGCGAGAACCGATCTCCTACTGAGTCATCCCTTCTTCGGAGCGTTGTTGTTTCGATTGCGGTCCGAACCGATGAGCGGGATTCCATGGATGGCGACCGATGGAATCTCGCTGTTCTACAATCCATCGGCGGTCGCGAAGCTGCACCATTCCGAACTGGTCTTCTTACTGGCGCACGAAGTCCTGCACCCCGCCCTGCAGCATCATACGCGACGGGGAGAGCGCGACCCGAAGGTCTGGAACATGGCCTGCGATTACGCTATTAATCCTTTACTCATGGATGCAGGCTTATACCCGCCAGCGGGCGTGCTCCAGGAAAAGCGCTTCCGCGGAATGAGCGCCGAACAGATCTATGCATTGCTCACCCAGGAGGATGGCGGACAGGGCTCCTCTTCACCTCACAACGGCGGATCCTCCGAGAAGGCCGCTTCCCAGGAAGACTTGCGCACAACTTCCGATGATTCGCAGGGAGCCCCAACACCAAAGGCGCCAGAGACACCAGGAGGGTACGGGCAAGTTCTCGACGTTCCGAACACAGATCGGCCCGGTGCCACTGCCACTGCGGAGCAGATCCGCGAGCAGGAACGGGAATGGCGCATTGCCGTGCAGGAAGCGCAGTCGGCTGCCAAGATGGCCGGCAAGTGCCCGATCGGTGTCGAACGCGCGTTCGAAGCAGCCGAGCAGTCCTCGGTCAACTGGAAAGAGACACTGCGCCGGTGCTTCTCAGAGACACTGGCAACCGATTACACGTGGTCGCGGCCCAACCGTCGATTCATTGGCTCCGGTCTGTATCTGCCAGGCATGCGGAAGGAAAGCGCGGGCGAGCTAGCGATTGGGATCGATTGTTCTGGTTCCATTGCGAATCGCACGCTGTCATTATTTGCGGCCGAATTGGCGGCGCTGGTTGAGGAGAATCACCCCGAACGCGTCCACGTCCTGTACTTTGACACAGAAGTGCAGCGGGTGGATGTCTTCGAATTCGGCCAACACATTCAGCTCGCACCCAAAGGCGGCGGCGGTACCGATTTCCGGACCGTCTTCACGTATTTGGAAACAGAACAGATCGAGCCGCACGCGGTCGTGTTTCTGACAGATTTGTGCGGAAGGTTTCCAGAACAAGAGCCGCACTGGCCCGTGATCTGGGCCAGCACCGAGCAGACACAAGCCCCTTTCGGGGCGACCGTTTACATGGGCGCTGCGTAGCCTCCAGTTTTCCATCGTCCTCGATACGCGTACTGCCAAATCGCTAGGCCACGAGCGGGATGCCCGCGGCCGATCCTAGGTGTGCATTTCAAATTGATGAGCCAACCCTGTTATGTCAGCCAAACAACAAGAATGGGCCGCGTTCCTTGCGCTTGTTCCCTACTTTTCGGCCTGTGTCGGACCATCGAAGCTCCGCACTCGACTCCTTGCAGCTATTCGGCAATTCGACGAACCGATCGTCACCCGCGACGTACTTTTGCTGCGCTCTGGCTTGAGCTTCTTTGCCGAGGAGTTCGACCTCGATCTGGTGCTCATGGAGTTGGTTCGCAACAGCGTGATTTGCCCAGTTGTGAATTCTCCATTCACATTCGCCGTGCCGCGCTCGTACCCGAAGGGAGCAGCCCTCTGCGAACGGTCACCTTCAAAGCCGCCCGACGCGTCTGGCTAATGCTCATCGATGTCTGCGAGGTCGGGACCAATGTTCCTGTTTCGCAGCCGTTGAACAAGCGGTCCTTGTAGCAGGGAGGATGATCCCTGATGGTTTGATCATGCACCGACACAAACGCGCTCACTGTTTAGCGAAACCCGTCATGCGGATGAATGTGGAACCGCAGACATCTCCTTTGATTCCTGGCAAAGCGAATTGTGTCGTATTTGAAAATAACTTTCTCGCGGAGCTTTCATGAATCAACGATGGCACCTGCAGCGGGATACTTACCGTCCTGCCGGCGAGGTGATAAATACTCGTGCATATGAGATTTCCGAAACCAATTCCGACCGTGTTGTCCGAGAATTTATCGCTGCACACCACTACCTGCAAACAACACCTCCCGCCCGATTTCGGTTCTGTTTGTACAAAGGCCAAGAACTCGTCGGTGTTGCCGTATTCGCGCATCCGACAAATGACCGCTCGATCACTGGCGCATTCGGTTGCGCTGCAATCGAAGGAGTTGAGCTCTCTCGTTTAGTTCTACTCGACGAGGTCCCCGGTAACGGCGAAAGCTATTTTGTGGGGCATTGCCTCAGACAACTGAAGAGACTCGGACTCGCCGGCGTAGTCACTTTTTCCGATCCCTTGCCGCGAAAGACCGCGAGCGGAGCAGTGGTCAAGGTCGGTCACGTTGGCACCGTTTACCAGTCGTTGAACGCTCGCTTCATTGGGCGCTCGTGCCCACGCTCGTTGCGACTCTTGCCGGACGGTAGCGCTCTGAGCGACCGAACCATTCAAAAACTGCGATCCGGAGAGCCTGGTACGCGGGCAATCCGTCAAGCGCTCGCGAGTGTTGGGCTGGCATTGCCAGAGGGACCGGTCGGTGAGGAATTGACTGCGCTGCTGGACAAGTACACGCGATCCGTTCGACATCCAGGAAACTTCAAATATCTCTGGTGTCTTTCGCGGGCTGCTGAGCAACACCTCCCATCCTCGTTGCCCTATCCCAAAATGGATCCCCTCTTTCACGTCCGCTGAAGCGTTGGGCCTGCAAACCAACATTTCAGGATCCCAGAGAATCCGGATCTGAAGATAGAGCGTGAGACGTTAGATCGCTCGTTTAAGGAGAAACCCCCGCTTGCGAGTGGCCTTGTACCGTCTCTGAAACTCGCCCATGTGCTCGAGCAAGCAATGGCGAAGGTCGCGCCAAGGTCCGGCTCGCTCTTCGGAGGGTTGCTGCAAAACCTCATTGAACGAATCGAGAAACCAATCCGGCGGCGGACACCTTGTATCGGTCATGGCCTGAAGGGCTTCACAAAGGGTCCAGAACTCGCGTCTGGATTCCGCTTCTTTCGGAGCCAGGATCAGCAGCTCGCGCTCAAATTCTTCTTTCGTGATGGGTTCTTGCAGCAGTGGCAGCATCGTCATGTCTAGTTCCCCTTCGTTGTATCCCAATTTCTCCGCGCATACAAAACGATCAGTCTTACGGCGCTTTCAGAGGATCTTCCTATGCCGCAATCACACCATCTTCTTCCAGGCGACTGCATCGCCCTCCTCTACCCGAGCGTCGGCGCAAGCCGTCATTCCGGCACCGTCGCTCACGCGACGCCGAAGTCCGTCTCCATCCAGATCGACGGTCTTCTCAGACCAAAACGATTCTTCTTCACTCGCGAAAATCGATGGCTCAGCGAATTCGGTCACGCGGTCTCGCTCGATCGAAGCTCACCGACTTCGTCACCGGCTAGGCACTTTGGCACGTCGTCCAAAAAACACGTCCAAAAACCAGGGTTGCGAGTTACTCGCAGTTCGGATATGTATACAAATATCTCTCGATTTGCTTTCAAACAATGTGCTCTATTCCAATGATCAAAGCTAAAAAAGACATTCCCATCCAATCTCTCGTCCCGCTCCTGTTCGCCGCCCTCCTGCAGGCCTCGCAGTCGGTGACTGTCACACTGCATGACAGCAGCCAAATCAAAGGTGGTTTTGCCGGCGGTGGTGCTGACGAAATCAAGGTGCTGGTTGCAGGACAGACCCTTACGCTGAAGACGGCGACCATCGAAGACATTAAGTTCGACCCGGGACCTACAGGTGCTGCCACTCAGGGCTTTCCGCCAGCGATGTCGCCGTCGACGGTGCCCACAACACCAGTTCTAACGGGAGCTACCATCCCGGGCAATACAGCTGTGCTTGTCCGGTTGATTGACGCGGCCGATTCCACGCATGATGACGTAGGAAAGGTTTATCGAGCCTCGCTCGATGAACCGATTGTTTCGCCGACAGGTCAGGTGATCGTGCCTCGCGGCGCCGATACTTCGCTGGCATTGACGGAACGCAAGCAGTCCGGCCATTTCACAGGAAAGACCGAGTTGACGCTCGCCTTGCGGTCCATCACCATCCAGGGGAATCCATACGATGTTGCTTCGAGCGATGTCGTGGAAGCAAGCTCCTCTCGCACCGCTCGCTCCGGAAAAAGCATTGGTGGCTTGGCGGCCGCGGGCGCGGTGATCGGCGCATTGGCAGGCGGAGGCAAAGGTGCGGCGATCGGCGCCGGCTCGGGCGCTACCATTGGCACACTCGGCCAGGTGCTTACATCCGGCCAGCATGTCCGCGTTCCCTCGGAGACGCGACTTACGTTCCGTCTGCAACAGCCGTTACTGATTCAATAGCAGCCCGTCGCTGTAGCTCGTTGCATGATCGGGTTCGCAAAGGTGCGCTCAATTTTCGCAATCCACGCTGCCGTTTCCTTCAGATGCGCAATCCGGCCGCAGTAACCGAGGGTTTTCTTAGCCGCACGTTCGCTCCGTATCGCGTGTCGAGTGGTCCGCGCATATTGCCAAAGGAATGCTGCGAGGGAGTCCGGCGGGTGAAAGACATAGCTGGCATGCCCAGACTGCGGAATTTCCGAGACGATCGTGTTCTCAAAGAGGAACAGATACTCGTTGCGAAACAGGTAAATCGCCTTCGCGTGGGCCGCCAGTTGTCGATAGTACGATTCTTCGTAATCGGGCTCCCAGTTGATCAACCGGGCATCCACAGGGCCGCAAACGCCCCGGGAAAGACACCATTGAGCCGCTTCGCCGGCCTCCAGAGGCTCCTGTTCGATGCGGGCGCGTAACAAGGCAACCACCTCCGCATGTGGATGGAAATGGTTCCAGAATGCGCGCGACGCCTCAAACCGCCCGGGCAACAAGGCTGAATCCGGTATGGCCAGTGTGCTGGCAAACGGTTGTGACCAGGTGGTTGCCTGAAAACCGCTTTCCGTGCGGCGGAACCGTGTCTGCTGCCAGAATGTTGCTTTCACGTTTGTTGATCCTAGGGTGAGATGCGCCCACGTATTCCAATCCTCTGTCCAATGCAGTGGCAGCACGGCATTGTCAAACCGAATCAACATTTTCTTCCGGGCGTCCCGGTACACCGCGAAAGGCCCTTCAAATCGGAAACGACGCAGTGCGATTCGAACGCTCCGCGCTTCGGTATGCGGAACGAAGCGCAAGAGATCCTGAACAACGAAAAGATCCCCTCTCTTTTCGCCGGAAGCGAGCAGGCATCCCATCGTCCAAGGTGGAAATGAGACGAGGTGATTCGTGTCGTTCTGGAGCGCCAGGTAGTCGCGGCGAAGTTCCGGGTCGATCAAAATCTGGAACCCGCGCGCGAGTTGCGCTTGTGTCAGGCCTGCTGTTTGGCTGGAGCCTGCTTTCAGCTCAAGGGCGCGCACCCGATACGCGAGCCGGAGCTCGGCGGGCGTACTGGTTTCGCGAACGCCCAGAAGCTCAAACCAGCTTGGTTGTTCTGCCCAGCTGGTGGATCGATCCGGCGCGAAGAAATAGTCCCGAATCTGTCCGGTCGTAACCAGCACCTTTTTAATGCCATGCTGCGCATCCGAGGCATCGAGCATGACGAATCCGCGGCCGTTTCGGTTCGGCTTGGGACGGCTGGCCGCCTGAGTTGGAATTTGCGCCAGGTTGGGTCGCCCGTCCCGCTCTAGGTGCACCGCGGTTGTACGATCGATTTTGGTCGCATCTTCCGCAATGTATAGCCGGTTGGCGACGGAAATTTGCTTACGCCATTCCGGCGAGAACGATAAGACCCGGCCGTCCCGCAGTTCGCAGGCAACTCCTTCCTCGGAAGGCTTTGCCGCTACGACGAGATGGCTCCAGGGGCTTGGCGGCATACGGATAACTGTACGGATTTTGTTCCAGGTTGCAACTGCAGTTCGATTCCTATACTTTCAAAGGAAAATCATGACGATAAGTCGAGTCATGCTGCCGCTCTTCGTAGCGATCGGATGCAGGTTGGCGCTCGCTGACACACTACTGCTGACAAACGGGCAAAAGATTGAGGGCCGCTATCTCTCGAGTACGACGGACAGTGTGCAATTTGAGGTCGAGGGTAAGCCCTTCACCTATTCGACTTGGCTGATCCAGGAGATCCAGTTCCATTCCGGGACGAGCCAGCCGGCAGCCCAGCCACCGCCGTACACCGGTCCGCGCGGGAACCAGCAACAAGACCAGTTTTGCGAGGTTCTCACCGACTTCGTACACGCCCGCAATAAAACGGCGAGCGAACCGAATCCGATCCGTCGAGCCCAGATCCATTCGGCCGATCCTCGGAGTTTTGAGGACTCAATCGCCCGCGTATTCGGCCCGAACGGCGAGTTCGTCGATTGGACTGGTCGCCTGTTCTTTTCCGTTTCCGGCTCGGACGTGGTGTTTACATTTCAACCAACGTGCGGACCCGGTTCTTCTGTGACGTTGACAAACGGCTATCCGGTCGACCCACGAAGTGAGGCACGTACCGCCCGCATCTCTCTGTCCTCTCCTCTCGCGCAAAAGCTTCGCGACGCACCGCCCGGTGCGACCTATCGCGTGTCGGGCCACCTGTTTCCCCACAAAAATGATACAAACTCTAGAGTCCGGACAGATTCACGGCAGCGATTTGAAAGCGCTCAGCCGAATGGCGTTGCGAACGTCACAAATCCCCAATATCTGGTCCAGTTTACGGAGCTCGCTCCGGCCGGCCATTAAGCTCGACGGCTTCCGCAGTTTGCCGCAACGCTCTTAGCTTCTGGTATCAGGTAAGCGCTTCGAATTCGGAAGCGGCAAATAGCAGCAGCGCGCTGAAGGCTCTCCGGTTTCGTGCGCTTTACGAGCATCCGGACATCATGATGCGGCCTTACGCGTCCTTGCCGAAAGACTCCTCGGATATTGATTTCGATGCTGAAGCACCAGAATACCTTCAGCCATTTGCGCAGGCTATCCTCTTCTGCAGCATAGAATCTCAGCATTGGGGTCATAGCCGCCTCACAATTGGCTGGTAAATACTTCCCGACTACCCCAGATCTATGTGGCTCGGCGTTCGCGGCTTTCTGGATACATCGTTTGACGGGCCGGTCATGAACTTCAGGCAGGGGCGGTTGGCATTCAGGCCGAAGCATCCAAGTCAGGCACGTGCACACTGTCATGCTCCACTGAAATCGCGGATTCTGACCGAGGATGAATTTTACGGCACTTAAGGCGCGGACTGCGGTCACTCCACTGCATCTACCAGTCCTAGCCAATACCCAGGCGGATTCTAGCTGCTTTACCTATCTCAACCCACTCTTTGCGGAGATCCTCTTTCTTCTCAGGATCAACCTCAGCGTTGTATCGCGCTAGCGCATCCTTTACATCGGGCTCATCGTGCCAACGGTCGCGGTCGTGCTCTTCTTGTGCCCAGCGGGCTTTCATTGCCCGCCAGTTATTCAATCCGGCGAGGTCGAAGGGCTTCCGCCCTTCATGACCGCCAATCTCGCTCAATTCGGCCAGATGACATTCGCCGTCGGTCGTTCCCTCAGCCTTCCATTCGAACGTACGAAGCAAAACCGGCGTGTACTGGATCGCTATCGCCACAGCGGTTCGTTTGTACTCTAGCGTGAGGTTTCCAGCAGCGGTTGACCGCTCGCAACGTACGTTTTCGATGCGCCAAGCCTTCAGGTCGCTAAGCCGAAATCTGCTGTTGCCCGGCTCGCGACCGTGATCGCGGTACTTCAGGCCAAGTGGTGTCAGGTAATCGCCGTACTCATCCTGGATGAGAAGCCCCAGCTTCTCGGCTCGCTCGTATTCCCCGGCAGCATTTGAACGTATACTGCGCAGGATCTCCGCATGGTGCTTGCTGTTATCGGAAACCACGCGGACCTCGATGCCCTTGTTGGTGATCACCTCAATCTCATCATAGAAGTCATCCATTTCCCATAACACATCTTGGACAAGGCTGAACGCCTGCTGCGGTGTCGGGCCGCCGAGGTTGCGTCGGTACAAATCGAAGAGCACCGAGACAACAAGGCTTGTACCGATAATCAGAAACGCCACGCCGAGCACCCACAGGCTCTTCGGCGTAAACCAGTAGCCCGCCAGAAAGACGACTCCCCAGCTTAGTTTTGTCATGTTCTCTTCTAAACAGAGCGTCATAACTAATTGCGCATCGTGAGCAGAACGTGGTCTCCTGAAAGGCATGAGGCCACTGAGGATATCGGATGAGATGTCGGTGCTTGGCCTGCAGCAGGAGATTC
Organism: Bryobacteraceae bacterium; assembly: GCA_965277435.1. GTDB lineage: Bacteria > Acidobacteriota > Terriglobia > Bryobacterales > Bryobacteraceae > Bog-105. The sequence goes on from OZ255821.1 coordinate 3,762,627, forward strand.
AGCGTTCCGATGAGTCGCGCTACGATCACCGGCTGCATGGCGTTTTACTGGTCGCCCAGGGTATGACCTGCCCCGAAGTAGCACGGCTTCTCGGGGATGCACCACGTTCGGTCGAGTATTGGGTTCATCGTTTCGAGCGGCAGGGGTTGGGTGGTCTGGCGGAGGGAGAACGGTCCGGACGCCCAAGCCGACTAAGTGAGAAGCAGATCAAAGAGATCAATCGAGTGTTGCGAGAGAGGCCGAGCGACGCGGGGATGCGCGTCAATCTGTGGGACGGCAAGACGCTGTCGGCCTGGATTGCGAAGACCTACGGCATCCAGTTGGGGGTCCGCCAATGCCAGCGTTTGTTCCGGCAGTTCGAGTTCCGGCTCCGCAAGCCTCGGCCCGTTTTGGCGAGAGCCGACCCGGCACGGCAGAAAGCGCATAAAAAAAACTCCGCAAGTTAATGCGGGACGATGCTATTGACCTCTGGGCGCTGGACGAGGTGCATTTCCAGCAACAGGGATCCCGTTGCCGCATGTGGGTTCCGCCGGAAACCAGAGATCCGATTGTGTACCACCATCCGACCCGGAAAAGCGTCGGTTACTTCGCCGCAGTCCGATTGCGGGATGGCGAGTTTTTGTTTCGCCGCGAGACCGGGCGATTTAACGGAGAGTCCTTCTGGGAGTTCCTCAAAGTGTTTCGCGAGGCCAGCACTGTTTCCGGCCGTCGCGTACTCGCCATCAGTGACAACGCGCAGTATCATCGCTCCAGACTCCATCTGCCTTGGCGTGATGAACAGGCTCCTCAATTTCGCTTGGACTTCCTACCTCCTTACAGCCCGGAACTCAACCCAATTGAACGCGTCTGGAAGCTCACGCGCCGTCTGTGTCTGCATAATCGTTACTTCGGATTTCTCGACGGAGTCGTTTCCGCCGTGGAAGATCAATTCGCCGAATGGACAAAGCCCAACGATATCCTCCGCCGACTATGCGCAATTACTTAAGACGTTATGTTTAAGCCCAACAAATTCCTATCACAACCGAATGGCACGGCGTTACCACGGCGAAAGCTCCAGCCGGGCAAACACACGCTTCATGCAGCCAAGGTAGGATTAAGGCTTCGTCCAATTCAATTGGCCCGAAGTCTTCTTCTGGGAGATTACCCGCCAAAAATGGCGCAGCATGGAGTTTGAGCATGCTGACTGAAGGCAGCGCAGGACGCCGCTCAGAATGCCCAAAACCCAGGAAAAAAAGGAGACCACCGAAGCGATCTCTTGCCCTACCAGATCTCGAACAGACGAAGTCTGCGGTAATGAATACCCTGACATCGAAAAGCGGCCAGCGAACATACGATCATGCGATAGACGAATTCGTCGACTGGTACTGCTCGGAACCACCACTTGCCTTCAATCGCACCGTTGTTCTTCGATACCGGATTTACGTGGAGCAACGGCACCTCGCTCCAACAACCATCAAATCTCCGCTTGGCAGCAGTCTGGCGTGTGGCGTACGACGCATCTGACTCAGGCCTGCTCAGCCCAGAAATTGCAGCCGGCATCCGCCGAGTCAAGGGCGTCCGCCGAATCGGTGTGCGACTAGGCAACTAGCTGACAGCCGATCAGGGCCGCTCACTATTGCTGAACTCCCGCGGTGACAGTCTTAGGAGCAAACGCAATTACGCTATCCTTGCTCTGCTTATTGGTTGTGGGTTGAGGCGCGGTGAACTCCTTGCGCTTTCGGCCGCGTCGTTCAACTACGAGAAGACCACTGGGTGATCGTCGACCTTCATGGGAAGGCCGGGCACATTCAGACGGTGCGAATTCCACTCTGAGCAAAGGAGGCACTCGATCGCTGGACCGAAGCAAGTGGCATCAAGGACGGCTGCCTCTTTAGAGCGATCAATAAGTCAGGCGCGATCTGGGCCAGGGCATGACGTCCAAAGTACTTTGGGAGATCGTCAAGAGAGCGGCCGAGGCTGCCAGCATTGACAAACTAGCACCGCACGACCTTCGACGAACATGTGCGCGTCTTTGCCATCTAGCGGGCGGCGAGCTCGACCAAATTCAATTTTTTCTCGGTCACGTATCTATACAGACAACGGAGCACTACCTCGGCTGCAAGCAGAAGCTCCGCTTTGCTGTGAACGACAAGATCGGCATCGAACCCTGATTGCAAGGGACGGGATTATTACCCGTCCCTTCGCGACCAAGGCGGATCTATTGGAGTGGGAGACGGGGATCAACCCGCGACGGACGGCTTGGCTAGCGCGTGTTCAAGTGAAAACAAATACAATAGCGTTTTCAATGGCTCTTTCTGGCTTTAGAGAACAACCCTGCTTTTGATCTGTGCTCCCGACACGCTTAACGGAGCACAATCGGATCACGCGCCTCGCGAAAAACGATCTGTTCGGTACGTATCAAAGCGCGGTAGAATAAAGAGCGAAACCGTCCCTTTTCCCGAGAACGGCTCTCCTTTACAAATGGACAGCGCGCATTCTGGCAATAGGGCACCGGTCGCCGCCAAAGATATTGGAAGCATCGAGGGCTGGGAAGATCTCAAATGGTACTGCCTTGGGTGCAAAATCCGGGTAGTTCCAAAGGCCTGTGATCCTGACGAGAACTTTGACCGCGTGCCACATTTCGCGCGTTGGCCCGGTGAAAAACATGAGCCCACATGCGGTATTGAAGGACTGGATGCTCTGATCGAGAAGGCGCGCAAGAAAAAGCCGATCAAGTCCACGGACCAGCTGCTCGGAACTCTCCCTTATAACGTGAAATTCAGCCGTTCGGAACCGACGGGTGATCCAACTCCGACCGATACGGGTACCGCAGAAGGAGATGGTGATCCGACGGGCCGCCCAGACACTCCAAAGCCTGTCCGATTTACCCGCTCATCGAGAACCTCGATTAATGACATATGTCGGGCGCATGCGGTATTCAGGGATGGTGACTTTCGCGAATCACTCTCGCTCAACGTAGAGGGCTGCCTCGGAAGTAACTACCGCGATACGTTTTATCAGCTGCAGGATATTTGGAGAGGAGATCCTCCAAAGCTTCACGGCTGCATTTTCTATGGAGAGCTGCGCTTCAGAGTCAATCCCAACTATGAAGACCCGGAAAAGCTGATTTTGACATTGAACCGCGGCATCCGGTCCACCGATGGGCGTACACAACCCTTTTATCGCGTCATCATCAGATGGCAAGAATGGGGCGATCAGCTCCGCAAGCTCTTTGTAAAAGACATCGAGGCTAAGCGGCTCGAAACGAACAAGCGGTTTGATGCACCTGGCCGGGATAAAAGCGAACGCTTCGTATCGGACATCAACGTCTATTTCCTCGGCCAACAGTTGGATGGCAGTCCGACCGACTTCGAGGTCGATATCTTCAAAAAGGTGGCTATCATCCAAGAGCCGAACGGGATTTATGAGGACCGGCCAACCCATAGCTTTCTAAAAGGAACTCCGCCGAGAGCGGAACCGCCTCCGCCGAAGCGCGATATTTGGAACAGCCCGTCATCCAAGCCACCGGAATGGGTCACGTCTGGTCTCGGCGCTGCGGTCGCTCCAGCAAGAGTGCTTGAGAAGCCGATTGTTCCACCTCCGCCGATTCCTCACCCGCATCCTCCGGCGCGACCAGTCACACCGGTTCTGAGGCAGCCCGCTCTCGCCATTGCGGACCAAGAGCGCCCCACCGAGTCCGCCAATAAACCTCCATCCGCAGCTCAACCGAGTCACCGTGCACCAAGGAACAGCCGGAGCCCGAGCCTGATTGAGGCTGCTAAAGAGTGGTTCCGAAGTGTATTCGGCTAAGTAACTTGCCGTGACGATAAGCACGGCGGAGAATATGTGGCGAAGCCACAATAAATGCCAAAGCGCATTGAATTTGTCGGTCAATGAGGTGTTATAGTTTTGTTATACCGGACCACAATTCGGAGGTGCCCAGGTTATGGCTAAAGGCCACGGCGGCGGCGAAGACCGCACCAAAATCAAGTTTCGTTTCTATGAGGTTGAGGTCGAAGGCGGAAGCGCTTCGGTAGAGCACAACATCAGCCAACTCGTGCAGGTGTTCGCCAACAGAAACAACGGAGCGCCCGCCCGGGTGCCACCGCCAAAACAGACGCGAGAGCTCGCGGCACCGGATGCCGAAGATGTCGAGGAGCCCGTTGAGGCTGATGAGATCATTGAGCCAGAGGACGATGATATTACCGTTCCAGCCCGTGCCCGCGCGGCCCGGGCAAAGGCGGCTTACAAGCCGAAGCTTCCAAATTACCTGGCCGACCTGGACCTGATCGCTACCTATATCTCTTTCAAAGACTTCGCTGAAAGCAAGAAAACCAAGAAGCACACGGTCCGGTATCTGATCGCTGCCTTCTGGCTTAAACAAAACGGCCACAGCCCAACCGTCAACATCGACAAGATCTATACATGCTACAGCACTGTCGGCTGGCCCATGAAGATCTCCGATTGGGACCTTAACCTGCGGCAGCAAATCAAAACGAACCGCTTTCGCCGCATGCAGACCGGCGAATACGCCATCACTCCGATTGGCGAGAACGACGTCAAAGAACTCAATGGAACTGAGTGAGTTTGTTTCTCTCGTTCCTAACTTCTCAAAGCTCGCCCAAACCGATCAGATCCTGCACTTCGCGTGGTATCTTCACGTCCACCGGAAGAAAGAAACCTTTGATCAGCCCGCGATAAGGGCCTGCTACAAGGAGGTCCATATGGATGAGCCCAACTTGAGCCTCATGTTCAGGCGGCTCATCGATCGCCGGCCAAAGGTTGTTCTGCAGACAGCCGCGGGTCTCAAGATCGAGGCGCGTTCCCGGGGCGATCTGGATAAGAAGTACGGCCAACATGAGACCACGATTGCCGTGTCGCAGCTGCTCAGGGACTTGTCGGCGAAAGTGTCGGACGATGCCGAGCGCCTGTTTCTCTCCGAGGCGATCAAGTGTTATCACGTCCGGGCGCCGCGCGCGGCAATCGTGATGTCGTGGAACCTAGCCTATGATCACGTGCTTAATTGGGTGCTGGCGGACCAGGCGCGCATTAATGGCTTCAATGCCAAGATCGTTGCCCGGATCGGGGCCAAGAGAGGCGCCAGCCTGACGATGGCCAAGCGCGAAGATTTCGAGGAGTTGAAGGAACAAGAGGTCCTCGACATCATCAGCAATACCGGCATCCTACGGTCGAGTAACACCAAAAAGATCCTGGATACATATTTGACCCGCCGCAACCTGGCCGCCCATCCTTCCCTCGTCGACATCGATCTCGCCGCGGCCGACGACATGATCACGAGCCTGGCGAAGAATATCCTGCTGGCCCAGCTCTAACATGGAATGGATTAGCAATCCCTGGGTCATCGGCATCATAGGAAGCATTCCGGGCGGCCTGCTTATGAAGTAGGCCTCCGGCTTGTTGCTGGGCAAGAAGCAGTGGGATCGATTGTCCCAGCCGACTCTCGACGACGAGCACTTCGAAACTAGCCGCTGGCCAAGATAGATCGCGGGTGATGTTAGTGCCCAATCTACAGTGATCCGGCAGGGAGAGGGTGTGGAGCGATGTGAAGTGATCGCTGGATCAGTTTAGATGAGCCGTTTGCAATGAGGCGCTGGCGTTTGCGGCGGACGCGGCCACTTACGTTCTTATTGGAACCTCAATAGCGTTTTTTTTTGGTAGTGACGCACTCAGATCTTGCCGTTGCTTCTCAACAATTGAAGTCCGTGGGCACCCTGCGTTTAGATGGTAGGACGAATGTCAACAGCGCGCAAGCTCCTCCATAGACGAGCGTCGAAGTGACGTTTTGCATAGCGCCCGCCGCGGGAGCGGCTCAGTTTAGTGCTGACGGCGCAGTATTTATGTAATGAGCTGTTCGCACTCCGTCATCAATTGCTGCTGCTATAACGAATCCCGTCCCTCTCTTTGATACGAGACTGAAAGGCGATCGCTCTAACACGAGCCCACACGGATTAACTTGCAAAGGCGCGTGGAGACCCCTTCGACGTAAATCGAACCCGGGAAACGCGCTTCTTTCGCGACGAACACCAAAGTCTTCGTAGTCGAGTTTTAAATCACGTAAACACACGTCCTTCCCACTTCAGGAGAAAACCAACAATGGAAATAGTGGTCCGCACTACCGATTTCGCCCGGGTACTACGCCTGATACAGGCTTTGGCAGACCGGAAGAACACCATCCCCGTTCTCGGCACCTTACTCATCCGAGCGGACGCAAAGGGCGTCTCCATCACCGGGACCGACCTGGAGTTCGGCGGTGTTTCGTACTGTCCCGCAACTGTAAAGAAACTCGGTTCTGTGGCAGTTCCCGCGCGCCGTCTCTCTGAATACGTACAAATGCTGCCAGAGGGGGATCTCGTGCTGAAGGAGCAGTCCAATGGTTGGGTATCGCTCGCCTGCGGGCGCTCCCGGTCGCGCATGGCAACGATTGACGCAGCCAGTTATCCCGACCTGCCGAAACCAACCCGGGAGGGCTCCTCGCTTTCCGCCAGCGTGCTCGCTCGCGCCATCGAAAAAGCGCTTCTCGCCGCGTCTCCCGAATCGACGACCGTTGGTCTCGCTGGCGCTCTCCTGAAAGTGCAGAAATCGACATTGACGATGGTTGCCACCGATGGGCACCGCCTAGCGTACGTTACTGCCGCGGTCGAATTGCCTGATTTAGAAAAGCCAGTCGACGTTCTGATTCCACGAAAAACGCTAACCGCGTTCCTGCGCTTCGCCGAAGGCCGGAACGATCAGCCTGTTCGTTGCACGGTAACGGACAACCATCTGTTCTTTGTGTGGCAAGAGCGGCTGCTTTTCAGCCGTAAACTCAGCGGGGCGTTTCCCAATTACGAGCGCGTACTCCCCCAAACTCATGCCGTATCGCTTGCTCTGAATCGCAAGGAATTGTATGGCTCGCTCGAGCGTGTAGCGCAATTCGCTGAAAATAAGAACCGCTGTATCGTTGTCGAGGTATCTCCCAATCAGATGACTGTGCGCGCTCAGGACGCCGCGATCGGCGAAAGCGAGGAAGCGCTGCCCGTGAAATACAGCGGAGACATGGTACGCATCGGATTCAACGCGGCTTATCTGGCCGACTTTCTTAGCCGCGCGGAACACAATGAAGTCCGCTTCCTGTTTAATAATGCCGACACCGCGACGGAGTGGCAGCCGGTCACCGAAGCAGCCGCGCCCGACTTTCGCTACGTCGTCATGCCGATGCGAGTCAACTGAACTGTCTTCATCGATAAAAAGCTCAAGAGAGGAACACTAATCATGTTTGCTGAACTCGAATCACTTCTCGTGGAACGTACGCTGGTTCTTACGGTGTCTGCCGTACCCGGCGGCGCCATTCGCGTGAACGTGATCCCGAAATGTCTAACGGAAAACGATACGGCCGAGAAGGCTTTAACGACACCGCTGTCAATTACCGGCACAGCGGCAGAACTCGATCGTGAATTGCCCGGTCAATTGACCAGCTATACACAGACTGTTCTTGAAACCGCTTCCACGCTTCGCCAAGTCCGGGAGGCGCATCAATCGGCGATGAAGGACCTGGAAGCCGAGAACAAGAAAGCACTCGATACCAAGCGCAAGTCGGCCGGAACGAAGGCGCCAGCAAAGTCGGAAGACAAGGATCGGGAGAAAGAGCAAAGGCCGGCGGAGACAAAAGCAGCGCCCGCGGCGATGGTCAGCTTGTTCGATGATGCACCGGAGAACACGGTCGGCTCGCCGGACAGCGGAAGCACGGGGATCTTGGAACTGGAATCGCAGAGGCCAACAACCTAAATCAACCCACAAAAACAGGAGATGATTCTATGCCCATCGAAGCACGCTCGCTCGAGCGCTCCTTCAGCTACAACGGATTGCGTCTACCGGATCCGGACCCGAGGCTCACACCCGAACAGGTCCGCGATTTATACGCGAGCACCTATCCCGAGATCACAACAGCAGTGGTCGAGGGGCCGGATGCGAGTGGCAAAACACTTCACTACAAATTCACTCGTGCCATTGGAACGAAGGGATGACCGAGCAGAACTGGCAGCTCGAAGCGGCCCTGCGCGAACTGGACGAGTTTGCGCGTGATCCGCATCGGGACTGCTTGTTGAACAAGTTCATATGTCAGGAATCAATTCAGCTCTCGGAACTTCTCGGCTCGGCTCTCGGCCTCGGACCGGGCTACTCGCCGCGACGAGTTCGCGGCGCCTTGCTTCCCGCGCCTCCCGGCCTGGTACACCCGGGCTGATTGCGCCAGGACCAGGCTTCGTCATTCCCCAACTCCGGCCCGAGCAATACGAGTTCTCTCAAAAGGCCTGTTCGTTCCATGCCGCGCAATTCGTTCAGAACCTGTTCCGAGCCGGAGTCGCCCGGCCAGGCAACTGGTTCGCGTCGCGGAACATCCATACATTCCTCCAAAGCACCTTAGAAGACTTTGTGGGCGACCGCGTGGCCGTCATTGATCGCGCGTTTAGCCTTTTCCTATCCCTTAGTCCAACGCCAGATTTCTATGGTGCGGAACAGGAAAAGCTCCAACCGGAACGAGTCCTGCTCTCCTTTCAGGTGATCGATACCGTTGCCTGGGTCAATCTCATGCCGGCTCTCGAACTGCTAGCCGAAGACCATGATCTTCTGCCGTCGTTCTTCTACCATTCGCTACAGCAAGCAATGTCTCGCTGGTTCCGGGTCTTCGATTTGGAGGAAGCGCGCTGGCGTTGGGACAATTGGCTGGAGATGCGCGAAGCAGAGGAGGATGAGGACTCTCCTCCTTTGGAGGAACCTGCCTTACCAGCCTGTGTGAAACCCAACATGCCGAAGCTGCCCCAACCGGCTCTCGCGTATGCGCGAAGCAAGCGAGCCAAGGCATTGATCAAAGCCGTGGAGTCGCTTGTTGAAGCCAGCCAGCGGTCGCATCCCGAATTGGTCACACTTTCCCAGGATGACCGCGAAGAGATCTATACAGATTCCGACCCCGATGTTCCGATGCTGGCGCTCGCCTTTGGCGAGCACGATGTCATTACGGAATTCCTCAACCAGAAAATCGAAAATGCCGGACAAGTCACGCTCGAGCCTTGGCCCACCTTCAAAATGGACGGAACGCAGCCGAACTCAATCCGCGCTGCGTTCGAATGCGCAGATGTGGCACTCGATACGCTAGTTGCCGCCGCTCGTATTCTGTTGCTCGTGCCCGGATTCCAACCCCTCAGCTAGAAAGGTACACGCATGCGTTTCTCCGCAGACTACAGCACGGACGCGCCGTTCCATCTTACGTCTGCCATTTTGTTGTATGGCAGTCAGCAGAAAATCCGGCTGGCGACCGTTCACGCGACTGAGCCAAACCCGAACGGCGGACCTCCTCTACTCAGCGAGGGGCAGCCCGTGTCGCGGCAGTTCCTCGACCAGCTCTGCCGGAACTTACAAAGCGAACTGCCGGTGACATGGCTGCCAGAACACGTTCTGATCTGGTCCCAGCGGCTCGTTGCCTGGTGGGAGCCGGCACGCGTACGTCCGATGTTCTTCAGCCCGGAGTCAGACGGCAAGACGCTCGACGGCAAACTCTATCCGCACCCTCCTTTGCTCTTTGCGGTCCGTGATCGCCATCTATTCGTTTGGGCATTCGCAGACGATAACCGGCCCCGGCCGAAGACGCCGCTTTTGCAAGCACCGTATTGGAACACAAGTGAGGATGGAGCTGTCTGCCACGGTTCCATGACCACACCTCGTCAGATTGAAGTGGAGCGGTTGACGCAGTGGTCGGAAGCCTTTTTCGGCAGCCGCTTCACACACTCGAACCTCGGGCGCACTCTCTGTCGTCACCCGGAAGGATTTCTCGGCATGTGGCGCGATCTGGCCGGACGACGGCGCTTTCCGATCAAATATCTGATTCCTAAGAAAACGTTGCGAGAGACCTTATGCCTAAACAGTCCGTACATCGCGTGAAGAACTGGATGCTGACAAAACGCATCTCCGTTGTTGTTGTCGGTTGCGGCGGCACAGGCTCCGCCATCCTATCCGGTCTGCCCTATTTGCATCACGCGCTGCTGGCGGCCGGTCATCCATCTGGTCTTCAGGTTTATGCCATGGATGGGGACCGCATCAGTGACACCAACTGCGTTCGCCAGCCGTTTACATCCAGCGAGATCGGCCTGTACAAAGTACGCGTCTTAATGCAGCGTCTCAATGTGTTTTGGGGATTAGATTGGGCCGCAGTTCCCACCCACGTTCGATGCGGACGGGACCTGCCCGATTGCGACTTTCTAATCAGCTGTGTCGATACTCGCGCGGCGCGCGCCACGCTGGGTCGAATTGTGCGGCTCAAGACCCGTCGCTTCCACTACTGGCTCGATACCGGTAACAACGCTAGTTCTGGTCAATATGTTTTAGGCGAGCCGCTCCGGCCGAACCGGAGGGGAGCATCAACGCGGCTACCATGCGTCGATGAATTATTTCCGCAGATCGTGAACGCGAAACTGGATGCACGCGATTCCCTGCCTGCCTGCAGTGCGGCGGGATCCCTCGTTCGACAGGAACCGTACATCAACGGAATGCTCGCACAGCATGCGCTCGCATTGCTTGCACGCCTGTTCCGCTACGGTGAAATCTCCTATCACGGCGGGTTTCTATGTCAGGAGACCGGCCGGGTTAATCCCTTGCCCGTAGATCGGTTCGTCTGGGCGCGCATTCAGAATCCTCGACCGCGCCCGCGGCCGATCTGACCGCCGAGCCGGACCAACTTCGAGCGGAAAGCCAATCGGTTATTTTCGTCACCGTGGATGGGAAAGCAGCGGGCCTCGTCAGTGTCGCCGATCCCGTCAAGTCGTGCGCGCCAGAAGCGGTGAGCTTGCTGCACCAAGAGGAAGCGAAGATTACCACGCTCACAGGCGACAGCCGCACGACTGCTCGTGCCGTTGCCGAGCCACGCGGCATAGACAGCGTAGAAGCAGAGGTGTTGCCGGAGCAAAAAGCCGAGGCAGTTAAGCTGCAAGCCGCTGGCCAAGTCGTCGGCATGGCCGGTGATGGCGTGAATGATGCTCCTGCTCTTGCCCAAGCTGATATTGGGATTGCCATGGGCACAGGAATCCATGTCGCCATGGAGAGCGCCGGCGTCACGCTCGTTCAGGGTGATTTAAGAGGAGTGGCACGAGCGCTTCGGTTGAGTCGCGCCGCCATGCGCAACATTCGCCAGAACCTGTTCTTCCCGTTCATCTACAACGTGCTGGGCGTCCCCCGTTTCGGCGAGAATCCTTTATCCCTTCGTCGGGATTCTGCTCAGCCCCATGATCGCGAGTGCCGCCATTGACCTTTAGTTCGGTTTCGGTAATAACCAATGCCTTGCGATTGCGAAAGGTAAAACTCTAAGTGTTGCTTCATACGCTCAGCATCTGGGCGCTGGTACTCTCAGGAATATCGTTTGTTGTGATCGCATTGGATCTGATGTTTCACCGCCAGAAGATGATGATCATGACTTTTGTCTGGCCTGTCACGGCGCATTTCGGTCCCTTTGCTTTGTGGAGTTACTTCGGTTTCGGCCGACAGAAACCGCGCAACTTGGCTGTTCTGTTTCTCTGGCTACCCCTGCATTTTCCATTGCCTTATTGGCGGCGCTATTTGCTTTGATCAGATGCCGAACTCATCTTTACACGGCACGCCCGCCCTGCCACCCGCGAGACGCTCGGGCTCGTCGGCGAAGTGCGAACGCTGATACATGAAGCGGACATCGCTACGCCTGACCTCAAGCTTTTGAGCGCCGTGGAGCAGCAGGCGGTGAATGGCACGAGACGATCAAGGTAATCGATGTCACTGGTCCCGGGGCCCTCCATGAGCGGCACGAAACCACCTCGAACGAGCACGGGTTTCGGAGATCACCGAATCCGGCGCCGAGTCGATCGCGTTGCATCGCCAGCCTGGGGTGGCATCGATTTTCTCAGGCGGGGGAGGAGTGTCATGGGCTCGGTTTCCAGCTTTCCGGCACGACCTGATCGTACCGCTGCTTCCTTCCGCCCTGACTGTGGCGACCGCGCTTGGTTTCGCTTTTCGTTCAAGTGGACAGATGCAAAAACCGGCGAGGCGCACATGCAAGCAGGTATGCAGGTCTATCGAACGGAGGGCGGCAAACTCGCAGAGACCTGGATTGCGTACTTACCGTTAGGCTCGGTATGGACGGATGGCATTGCGCAGCCGCATTGGACAAGTCACCGCCCATCAAGTAGCGGTACCGGCCGCGAGCCATTGTGGTCGCGAGGTGTGTATTCCTTCCTCAGAAATCCGCATAATCGGGGGCTATCCGCGGTTCCTGTTTACCAGTTCCTCCTGGATGACGGCAAACCGGAAGTTGGTCGTACAGGACCTTCAACGCGAACCGCCCCATGACTTTTTCAACAGCATCGAACGTTTATGCAACCAGTTGGATTTTCGGCGCTGATAGCTCTACCCCTTGTGCCTTTAAATACAGGTGATCCGGAACGGAACTGCTACTAAGGCGAGGAAGTGTTTGAATCTCGCGACTTACATGACCCTTAAGGCTTCTATTGGGTCAATCATTGCGGCGCGGCGGGCAGGAATTAAACAGGCGCCCGTCGCTGTGCCAATGAGAATGATCGTGACTACGCTCATCACGCCGATATCTGACGTGGAGACCCCAAACAGCAGACTGTACATCAATTTCGTAAACGCAACTGAGGCAACGATTCCGAACGTAACACCCGCTAGCATGAGGGTGAGCCCTCGCTTCAGCACCATGCCTAAAATCTGCCCTCTTTGTGCTCCCAGCGCCATGCGTAGACCGATCTCCTGACGCCGCTGCGTCACGAGGTACGCCATTGCACCATAGATCCCAACCGACGCCATAATCAATGCGAGCCCGGCGAGTGTCCCTAGCAAAATAGTTTGCGTCCGACTTTGCAGCGTCTGCCGATCTATTAGTTCCGTCATAGTTGCGACGTGGTTCAGGGGCTCATCGGAGTCGATCGAAGCAACAACCTGGCGCAGCGCATTCAGAAGTAAACGCGGATGGCCATTCGCCCTCACGACGAGGAAGCGTTGCCATTGAAGGGTCGTCCTTGCTTGCAGGTATGGGCAATACACTCCGGCTCGGGATAATTCATTGAGTCCGGCGTGCTTCACATCTGTTGTCACTCCCACTACCTGCAGCCATGGGTTGTTGCTATCAACTCTCCCCAGCTTGAGCCGTTTCCCGATCGGATTCTGGTTCGGCCAAAAATCCTGGGCGGCTTTCTGAGTGACGATTACCACGGGCTGGGCATCCTCGCCGTCGTGATCGTTAAAGAAGCGACCGCGCAACAGGCGAACGCCTAAAGCCTCCAGATATCCGGGCGTGACTACACCGTAGAGTGTATTGGTTGGATTTTGATGAGCGCTCGAATTTTCCGGTGTGATTTCCTCAGCCCATCCGTTGGAAGTCAATGGCAGATCGCCGGTAAATCCGGTACTTTGAACGGCCGGTAGCAGTCGCACCCGTTCGAGGACCTGCTGCTGAAACCGCATTCGTACAGCCCAGTCCCGATATCGAGGCTCTCCCATGTCAAGGTCCAAAGTCAAAACCTGGGTAGGCTCGAAGCCCAATGCAACGTGTTGTAACTTATAAAGGCTCTTGAGCAGAAGCCCGGCGCCTATCAGCAACATCAACGACAAAGCTATCTCTCCAGCAACCAGAACGTGGGCCACTACTTGTTTGGAGACGGTGGTGCCGCGCCCACCTTCGCGCAATGTTTCGTTAAGGTCAGCTTTGGAGGTTTGCAGCGCAGGCACTAACCCAAATAGGAAAGTACTCAGCAGACAGACCAGAATTGTGAATGCAAATACCCCGAAGCTGAAACGGAGTGATACCGAAGAGGAAAGATCTGCCGGTACAAGGCGCTTCAAAAAGCCGAGGCTGGCGATGGTAACGACTGTGCCGAGAATTCCGCCTATTGCTGACAAAAGAGCGCTTTCGGTCAGGAGCTGTCTAATGATCCTGCTTCTCTGAGCACCCAACGCCATGCGCAATGCGATTTCGCGGCTTCTCGCAATGCCCCGAGACACTAACAGATTCGCCACATTCCCGCAGGTAATCAACAAAATGAAGCCGACCGCAACCAGCAGCATCAGCAGGCCGCGCTTCGCCTCGTGTGTATCGCTATCTTGTAATGGTTCAGCAAAGAAGCGGCTTACGCCCTGCATCTCATTCGGAGATTCGTGTGCGGCTTGTGCCGTGACAATACGGAGAGCCGCGTTTATTTCCGAGACAGAAACACCGGGTTGTACTCTTCCGACCGCGAACAGATACCGGGCGCGGCGCGCGGATAATTCCTCCGCTGTAAAGGCACGTGGGGTCCAAACGTCGATCGGGTTCACTTCCTTTTCGGGGAAAGAAAAGCCGGACGGCATAACACCGACTATCGTGAACGGCTCCGAGTTAAGCCTGACAGTGGAGCCAACTACCTTTAGATCACCGCCGAATTGGCTCTGCCATAGCGAGTAGCTGAGAAGGGCAACATGACTTCCCCCCGGACGATCTTCTTCCGGCAGAAAGGTTCTGCCGAGGAGCGGCTTCACTCCAAGAACAGAGAACAGATTGTAGGTCGTTAGTACACCATTCAATTGTCGCGCGTTGCCACCTACTCCGCTAAGGTTGAATGCGGTCTCATTGAGAGCCGCTACATCTTGAAACAGCCGGCGTTGCGCCTTGAGATCGACGAAAGAAGGTGGTGAAATACGGGCACGCGGATCACCTGCAGCGGTCCGATCTTCGAAGAAGGTAACCAGGGTTTTAGGGTCGGGATACTGCAGCGGACGCAGCAGTACGGCATCGACTACGCTAAAGATCGCCGTTGTCGCCCCGATTCCAAGCGACAAAGTGATCACGGTCGCCGCTGTGAAAGCGCGGCTCAAAAGAAGTGTGCGAAGTCCATAGCGAAGATCTTGGGCAAGTTGGCTGAACATGAATTTAGCGACCTTTCAAGGGGCGAAGGTAAACACTAGTGACCGACATACTTGACGCGCCAGATGGAGTTTGAAGCATCGTCGGTCACAAAGAGGGATCCATCCAGTCCGATCGCAACTCCCGCTGGCCGTCCCCAGACGCGTTTATTGTCTATGATGAATCCGGTTAGGAAATCCTCGTATTCTCCGGTGGCGTTACCACTTTGATGTAAGGGTATGCGGATTACCTCGTAACCGGCGCGAACGCTCTTGTTCCATGAGCCGTGCTCAGCAGCGAAAATATCGCCTGAGAACTCCTGCGGGAACTGTTTACCATCGTAGAAAGCAAGTCCAACGGAGGCATTGTGGGGCTGCAAGAGCACGTCCGGTGTAATGACCTTATCTTTGAGCTCGGGGTGTTTACCCGCGAGGCGCGGGTCCTGGTGGCCGCCCACGTACCACCACGGCCAGCCGTAAAAACCGCCTCTTTGCACATGAGTAATGTAGTCAGGAACGAGATTGTCACCAAGTCCATCGCGTTCGTTAACGGTTGTCCATAGATTTCTCGTCTTAGGATCGAACGCCATAAATGAAGGGTTTCGAATTCCGTAAGCAAAGACGTGTACATCCGAACCGTCGAAATTACATTCGAGTATGTTTGCGCGGTTCTTTTCCAACGGGTTATCAGCATCATCGGCGTTCGAGAAGGACGGCACGGTAACCAGCATTTTTTTACCGTTAGGTTCAAATAGAACGTCTCGGTTATTGTGACCGTTGTCTGGGAGGTCCATGATGTGTTCGGACGGGCCGCGTGCTTGCAGATCCCCGTTGCGATAAGGGAAGCGAACAACTGCTTTTGTGGTTCCCACATAGACCCAATGTGGATAGGGTCCCGGTGGATAGAAGTTCATGCCAAACGGTCGATCCAGACTGTTGGCAAAAACAGCTGTGCGCTGCGGGTGTCCTGCGCTATCGATACCACGAAAGATCTCAATCTTACCGGTGTTTACCTCCGCGACGAAGAGATCACCATTAGGCGCCCGGCGAATTCGCCTCGGATTGTCAAGACCTGTTGTGTAAAGCGTGACTTCAAATCCGGCCGGTGCTTTGGGCCAAGCGTCCTGAGGTCGCGGAACCATCGTTGGACCGTTGGAAGCGGAAGGTGTGTCGAACGGGGCAGGTAAGTCTTTTAACGTGATCTTGTGGATCTGTCCCGGGTTTTCGAATCGGTAGTCGGTAAACGGCACTTTCGGTGCAGGCGCAACTTCGGAAGAAATCTCAGCATCTGCTGTCGCCGGCGCAGCGGCCCCGAACGGGTTCGATGTCTTTAGGTATCTGACGATTTGCCAACGCTGCTTCTCGGGGAGTTGTGCCCAAGACGGCATTCCATCACTGGGATCTCCTTTTGAGATGAACCAGAAGAGTTCGCCGGGAGAAGCAGATTTGATGGTTGCTGTCGCCAGTGATTGAACGTTTCCGGTCCCTTGCCCACTGACACCATGACAGCTTGCGCAGTAACGTTCGTATGACTGTCTGGCGCTGTCCAGCCGGTCAATATCTGCCAACGGTTTGAGGTCTTTTGCAGAGGCCGGCGCATTATGAAAACTTGTGGTCTGCGCCTTGAGCATCAAACCCAATACCAGACAGCAATGAGCAAAGATAATGTGGCACGTGCCGTTGGTCATCCTCATCCTGAGATCTCCTGATGGCGGAAAAGCATTTTGTTCAAACGTTTTCCAGTGGGTGCAAATTCAACATCAGCAACACTAGCCGGAGTCAAAGGCGTCGCCGGGGCAACGCCTACAACGTATGATTCGCCGTCGCCAACGATGGGTATAGAGAACATAACCGCCATCCTTTCTCGCCTCACTCTAAAGCTGCAGCCAATGGGAAATCGATGGTTTGGTGACGAATCGTAGTCACGACAGTCTGAATCGTAGTAGCTCTATCCGGTTTGGCAAGGCATAAAAAGCACGTTACATTTGGGATGTGATCGGGCTCCCTCAACCCGGGAAACGCAACCGTTTGACCTTCGCACCTGCGTGGCTGCTCGCGGTTACATTCGCCGCTGTCCAGTGGTACATATATGACGCCGTTCACAAGCAAGCGGAGCAGTTTAGCTACTATTTGCTGACCTTGGTGTACCTCAGCGGAATATTTTCTCCGCTGGTTCTCTGGCTAAGCCACCGCTGGCCCATCGGTGTTCAGACTTGGAAACGCTCCGTCGCTCTTCATGTGCTGGCAAGCATCGCTCTCACTCTGGTTGGCGTGTTCGTAGAGGGCGCCATTGGCTGGTACTCGCATACGGCCCACTGGTCATTTGTCGCTACGGAGCGTCACTACTTTACGCAGCATACGCAGGTCAGTTTAGTGACGTACTGGGTTCTTATCGCAGGAACCCATCTTTATCGGGCGCATGATCGATCCCGTCGCCGCGAGTTGCGGGCATCACAGCTTGAAGCGCAACTTGCTGCCGCCCACCTCAGCTCACTTCGCGCACAGTTGCAGCCGCACTTTCTTTTCAATACTCTTCAGGCAGCAACGACTCTTATCTATGCCGATCCAGAGGGTGCGGAAGAAATGCTCTTGTCGTTAAGCGAACTCTTGCGGATATCTCTTCAAACGCTGGACAAACAGGAGATTCCAGTTTGGAGCGAGATTGCCTTCCTGCAGCATTACGCGGCTATTCAGCAGCGGCGTTTCCGAGATCGTCTTCGTTTCGTGTTCGATATCGAAGATGAGGCGCGCTCGTGCTCAGTGCCAAGTTTGCTTTTGCAGCCACTCGTGGAAAACGCTGTCCAACATGGAGTGGGCGCTCGCAAACAATCTGACATTATTTCCATCCGCGCATCTGTTCAGAACCATCAACTCACCATCGACATCCAGAATCTCGCTAGTTCGATGGGTGGCACCTTTGACAAGCTGCTCACGCGTGGCGTGGGCCTGTCAAATACGAGAACACGTCTCACCTCTCTTTATGGACTGGAACAGTCTTTTACCATGCGAGATCTCTCGCCCTTGGGCGTTGCTGTATCCATTTCCATTCCCGCCAAGCCACTGCTGAAGTGGACGTCACATGTGGAGGTACAGGCTGTCTCATGAGTATTCGCGTGGTGATAGCTGATGACGAACCGCTGGCGCGAGAGGGCATTCGCCGCTTTCTACGGCATCATCCCGACATGGAGGTGGTGCACGAATGTTGTGATGGAGAATCAGCGGTTGCCGCGATTCTTGAACAACAACCTGAGTTGGTATTCCTGGATGTTCAAATGCCCGAGCTGGATGGCCTTCGAGTTATCGAACGTGTAGGTGTAGACAGGATGCCGGCCATTATTTTTGTGACTGCGTACGATCACTACGCCCTCGCTGCCTTCGACACAAATGCCCTGGATTACCTTCTCAAGCCTTTCGGCAGAGCCCGTTTCGATCGCGCTTTGACACGAGCCCGCGAGAGACTTTCGTCGCGACCGCATCGAGAATTAATGCAGTCGCTTTTACAACAATTGGCTCAGACAGCGATTCAGACCAACTATGTCGACAGACTGTCCGTCAATCAGAACGGGCGAATCATTTTCGTTAAAAGCGTTGATATTCAATGGATCGAATCGGCTGGGAATAGTGCGGTCTTGCATGTAGCCGCGGGTCAATATGCCATCCGAGAGTCTCTTTCCGCGCTGGAGCAGTGCCTCAATCAGAAGGAATTTGTTCGGATTCATCGTTCGACCATTGTAAATTTGCATTACGTGAAAGAAATTCATCCTTGGTTCCATGGTTATCACCTCGTGTTGCTCGAAAATGGGCAGGAGCTACGCATGAGCCGCTATCAGCGCAAGATCGCGGAACGTTTCGGCCTTCGTAAATCGCGTAGCTGAAGCTCGCCAATGCGCTGCACTCCACGCTTGTCTCCTGCACGGGTCCGGTCACTTACTGCAAGGTCCCCGCAAGGGGCCGTGGTTTCTCCGACGGTCGCTAACATCTATCTTCATTACACCTTTGACCTGTAGGCCAAACTGGTGGCGACGTCATCATTCCCCCCGGAATGTCGTGCTCGTGCGCTACGCCGACGATACTGTCGGTCGGTTTTGAGTACGAGAGCGATGCCAAGCGTTTTCTGGTTGATCTGCGCGAACGGGCTGGAAAAGTTCGCGTTATCGCCGCATCCGGATAAGACGTGTCTGATTGAGTTCGGTCGCTTCGCGGCTGAGCGTAGAGCACGCCGGGGTCTTGGTAAGCCGGAGACGTTCAACTTTTTGGGCTTTTACCCACATCTGTGGGCAATCCCGTGCCAGCTTCTTCCTTCTCAAGCGCAAAACGCGTCGAGATCGGATGCGAGTCAGGCTACGAGCCATTAAAGAAGAGCTGCAGCGACGAATGCATGAACCTATTTCAGAGCAGGGCTGATGGTTGGGACAGGCGG
Organism: Bryobacteraceae bacterium; assembly: GCA_965277435.1. Taxonomy (GTDB): domain Bacteria; phylum Acidobacteriota; class Terriglobia; order Bryobacterales; family Bryobacteraceae; genus Bog-105. The sequence goes on from OZ255821.1 coordinate 3,781,936, forward strand.
TACGTGGCTACTTTGCGTACCATGCGGTGCCGACCAACACCAAGAGCTTGTGTGCATTTCAGCACCATGTGACCGATCTCTGGCGGCGCGCGCTTCGGCGACGCAGTCAGAAGGATTGCACAAAACAGGATCGTGCCGCGCAACTCGTCGCGGCATTCTGGCTGCCGTGCGAACCATTCATCCTTGGCCGCATGAGCGTTTTGCCGTCGATCACCCAAGGTGGAAGCCCAGATGAGGGATTGCATAAACCTGTTGCGTATAGGCTAGGCAGAAGGGAAGGAGTTATGCACGCTTTCACAGGGATTGCAATTTCCTAGAATTCGGAGTTGCAGAAAAGTACTGCCATGACAATAGTCTTGGCAACACACTTAAGGCGGACGGCTGCGAGCGCATCTTCTGAGAAAAGACTTTCGATGGCCGATAGGACCGACCCGGGTTGCAAGAAGATCCTGGATCAGCTGCGAAAAGCCGACGTGCTGCTGGTCTGCAAATTGGATGAGCTCTCGCCCTCGCTTCGCCATGTGATCGCGATTATAGAAAAGCTGGGCCGAGGACAAGACTGTGTTTCGCAGTCTTAGACGATCGAGACGATCACCCCTGTGGTGGTGCAATGATTCTGCTGGTGCTCGGAGCACTAACCTCCTTTTTCGCTCGTCTGACCGAGTCGCTTCAATAAATCGATCAAAATGCGGCGCTCTTCGCGAGAAAGACCGCGCGCAGCTTCGTCCATGCGAATCTTATGCTGGGCATATGCTTTCTCAATGAGCCGGCTACCCTTCGCCGTGAGTTCGACGACCCTAAGACGACGGTCCTCGGAATGGTTTCTTCGGACGACAAGCCATTTTTGCTCAAGCCTATCGATCGCGCTAGTGATAGATCCGGTTGTCAGCTCGACCTTGTTCCCAATTACGTTCACAGGTAACGAACCTTTGTGGAGGAGAACCTCTAAGACTCGAAAATCGGAGTCGCACAAACCCAACTGTTTGATACTAGCTTCGGACCGCGCTAGAAGCGCCCGATAGGCTTTCCAGACTACTAAGAAGACGTGAGCCCCTTCGGTTCTCTCCTCGGCGCTTCCCTCGGTGTGCTTCATCTACTTGTAATCGTAAGGGTTACGAACAATTTGACGCCCTTTGCCTTGTCGCCGAACTTGATAGGTGAAAATTCGAGATTAGTCGTCAATCTATCATTTCAAAGGTTAACAAGGTCGAGCCTTTGCCAGGCGAGGCCACTAGCCGGTTCCGAAGCGAATAGGCCACATAGCCAAGACGTTCGGACTTGAGTGCCTTCAAGAGATCTTCAGCGCTGATCTGATTCGGGCAAGTCGGTCGCGGTCTGAGAAGACCGAAACCCAGAGAGCGCCCGCATGATGCATCCGACGCGTTTCCCGCTGAGCCGCCGAGGGCAGCAACCGGGGAGCAAGCCTTGGAAAGAGTCTACTTAAGCCGCAAAGTTTGTGGGCCGATTCTTTTGTCGATATCTTGGACGCCTGCTCTCGATCTCCTTTTGACCTCTACGTCAAGATTCTTGACGTAGAATAAAGAGTCGTTGCTAGAACGCTGAAGCGTGAAGCTCCTCTAATGGATTGTACAGAACGAGCGGAACTCTTGACTTCAAGCGATATCGGGCGGAGGATGGATTTATAGAGGCTGATGAAGTAGCAAGCCAAAACCTTGATCGCCCGTGATTATTCACGATCTTCGAGCAACTGAGCTTGTATCAACGATGTTTTGACAATCATGCGAGCCGGAATCGGGCAGAAAAAATACCGGCCTCTACAGACTCGAGGCCCGATTCAGGGTTGACGATTGAGTCCCGGTCTATCGGCGTTGTGTTGATTACGAGCAAACACGATCAAATGAAAATCAGAATGAAAAAAGAGCAACCAGGAATCAACGTAGCTTCTAAGCCCAGCGGAACCGGGTGCGTGGAATGCCTGTCTACGGACGGCTGGTGGCTTCATCTGCGTCGCTGTGCAGAGTGTGGGCACGTCGGATGCTGTGACAGTTCCCCAAGCCAACATGCATCCAAACACGCTGTCGAGACCGGCCATCCTCTGGCGGCTAGCTTTGAGCCAGGCGAGAAGTGGCTTTACAATTACCAAACAGGCGAGATGTTCCGAGGTGGTTCGGAACTGCTGCCGCCCCATTCGCATCCCGGATCTCAGCCCGCACCCGGTCCAGCCGGAAAGGTGCCAACTAACTGGGAGTCGCTCCTGCACTAGAATCATCCGGAATGGGAAAGGGTCGGTTGGAGGCCTTCAGCGATGGGGTGCTAGCCATCATTATCACTATCATGGTTTTGGAGTTGAAAACTCCACATGGAACCAAACTGGCGGATCTTCAGCCGGTGATTCCGGTTTTCTTAAGTTACGTTCTAAGCTTCGTATATATCGGCATCTATTGGAACAACCACCATCATCTCTTACATGCCACGCAGCATGTGAACGGGAGGGTTTTGTGGGCGAATCTGCACCTGTTATTTTGGCTCTCTCTAGTCCCTTTCGCGACGGACTGGATGGGCGAGCATAGCCTAGCTTCCTGGCCGGTGGCGGCATATGGATTGATTCTGCTGTTTTCTGCTGTCGCGTACTTCATTCTTACAAAGACTTTGATTGCACAACACCAAAAAGACTCTCTCTTGACCAAGTCCATCGGAAAAGACAGGAAAGGCACGATCTCGGTCGCGCTTTATGCGATTTCGATTCCCTTGGCCTTTGTGCAGCCATGGGTCGCCTACGTCTGTTATGTCCTGGTTGTGATAATGTGGCTGCTTCCCGATCCGCGCATTGAGAGAAGCCTCGACGCGAAGGCTGCCGGGCCTATTGGGCCCGCTCAAGAAGGGCCAAAATGATGACCGGATACTCCGGGCGCAACCGATAGTGCCGAGCGTGAATGGACCTCAATCAAAATGTTCAACCGAGAAGCTTCCGGGGACAGCAATTTGTCGAAGTGAATCATAGCTACCATTCCCGAGACCGTAACGGGTGAAAGAACGTTCGCAAGTCCCTAGCAAGAAGTTCGGGTTCTTCGAGTGCAGCGAAATGGCCGCCTGCCGCCATCTCGGTCCAGTGCTGCACGTTGTAGAAGCGCTCAGCCCATTCACGCGGGGCGTTCGCGATGTCGCGCGGAAAGACCGCGAATCCAGCAGGAACGCCCGAGATGCCCATATAAGAAGGTCTCACCGCGCCAGTTTGTATAGATGTCGCTGCTGGCTTCATGAAATCACGATAGGCCAAGAACGAGGTGCCGATTGATTGCGTAATCCAATACAGCATCACGTTTGTTAGAAGCTCATCCTTGGAGAATTGGCTTTCAATGTTGCCATGACAATCGCTCCACTCGTAAAATTTTTCGACGATCCACGCCGCTAATCCGGCAGGAGAGTCGTTGAGAGCAGCCGAAGGAGTCCACGGTCTGGTTCCCTGGATATGCATGTAGCCCCCACCAAAGGTTTGAAAGCGCTGTACCTGATCGAGATATTGCCGTTCGGCGTCGCTTAGTTCTGGTGCTTGGCTCTGAGTCTGAGACATCGGAACGTTCGTGAAGTGGGCACCGACGATAGATTCAGCCTGATCGCGATACAACTGATCGCACACGCCCGCACCAATATCTCCCCCGTGTGCGCCATAGTGCCCATAATTCAAAACCTCTGTCATAAGCTGATGGAGCAGAATTCCGAATTCCCGCCGGCTTGTACCTTCTGCGAGCCGGGAAGAGAAACCGAAGCCGGGCAAGCTTGGAATGACAACGTCGAAAGCGTCGACTGGATCGCCGCCGTGAGCCCCTGGATCTGTCAACAGAGGAATCAGCTTCACGAATCGTTGAAAACCATCTGGCCAACCATGAATTAGTAGTAACGGGAGCGGGGCAGGTCCCCGACCGAGTTGGTGTACGAAGTGGAGCTGCGCTGCGCCGACATCCGCGACGAAATGATGAAATTTATTCAGCGTTACTTCCTTTTCCCGCCAGTCGAAGTGATGACGCCAGTACTCAACCAAGGAGCCCAGATATCTAAGATCTATTCCGTCCTGCCATCCGCGCACCTCCGGCGAGGGCGGCGTGCGAAATCTCGCAAGGCGCTCGGCTAGGTCATCAAGCACGGCTTGTTCGACTGCGATACGAAAGACTTTCTTCACAAAACAACAATCCCGAGGACTTCTAACGATTCGAAGTTCTAGGATAGTCTGCACCGTTCTTAGCTGAGAAAACGTGATTCAGGTGTATCCACCTTTCCCGAATGCGGCCGCGCGGAAAATCTATTCACAATAAGGCGGTCATCCTTGATCAGCAGCAGATAGCTTGAAGTTAACTCCCAGAGAACTGCCAGTCGATTACGGAAACTGAGTAGAAACGTGACATGGACGCAGAACCATGTCAGCCAAGCGAAGAATCCACTCCAGTGTGCGCGGAAAGGCCAGTGTATGTCTCCAACGGCAGAATACCGGCCAATGGTAGCGATTGTGCCTTTGTCAAAATAGTGGAACTTCCGTCTGGCTTGCCCGCCGATGTCGCGTTGGATAGTTTTAGCAGCGTAGAGGCCCATCTGGAGTGCAGGCTGCGCTACACCCGGTAGCTCCTGGCCATTCTGCCGCAGCAGCGCGAGGTCGCCACACGCAAAGATCTCGGGCCGGCCTTCTGGATTTAGAGTTTCGTTGACGATAACTCGACCCTTCCGGTCTAGCGGCACACCCAGCATCGCGCCTACCGGGGAAGTGGCGACTCCGGCGCCCCACATCGTAACGGCCGTATACATGACTCCGCCATCGCCGACTCTGACGAAGCCATCTCCGATTTCCTGAACTTGTACGTTGGTCCGAACCTCCACGCCAAGCCGGTTCAGCTGTCTGACTGCACTTTCAGACAGATCGGGCGGATAGGCCGCAAGAATTCTTGGGCCGCCCTCGAGCAGAATGACCTTAGATTTTGTTACATCAATATGCCGGAAGTTGTCGCTCAGAAAATAATCGACCATTTCTGCAACAGCCCCGGCGAGTTCGACTCCAGTCGGACCTCCGCCAATCACAACAAAGTGCAGAGGGCTATGATCGCCTGTGCGCAATGACTGGACTTCGGCATTCTCGAAGGCGAACAAGATGCGGCGGCGGATCTCCAACGCATCCTCTACCGTCTTCAGCCCTGGCGCGAAGGCTTCCCACTCCGGATGTCCAAAGAAGGACTTTTCGGAGCCGGTCGCCGCAACCAGGTAGTCATAATCCAGCCGTGCTCCACTCGCCAGCACGACTTGTCGCTGATTCACATCGATGCTGACTACTTCATCCATTAGTACTGTCGAATTAGCCGAACCTTCTAAAACCGAACGAATAGGCGCGGCGATCTGGGAAGGCGAGAGCGCCGCGAGCGCCACTTGGTAGAGCAACGGCTGAAACACGTTGCAATTGTTCCGGTCGATGATTGTTACGTCCACAGAGGCGTGCCGAAGCCTTCTTGCGCAGTTCAAGCCCGCGAAACCAGCCCCGAGAATGACAACATGCGGACGCCTGCCTGTGTCCAAAGCTATAGGCGGCGGGACAGGCTTCTGCACTGCTTCAACTGTCACGGCATCTTCAGTGCGTTGCTGCTTGCTCAAGCTTGAGCTGCTTCAGCACCGCATCTGCAACCAGTCCTGCAGAGTTTTGCTGCTGCCCCGTGACAAGATTGCCGTCGACAACAACATGCGGAGCATATGGGGCAATAGATTCGTAGCGAGCACCAGCAAGACGCAATCGATCCTCAAGGAGCCACGGTGCATTCCCGGCGAACGTCGCTTGGGTCTCCTCCTCGTTACTAAAGCCGGTAAGCTTCCGATCTTTAAACAACCACGTTCCGTCGTCGCGGTGTGCAGAAAGAAAACCGGCCGGACCGTGACAAACAGCGGCAACGATTTTTGTTTTGCTGTCGAGCGCAGCGACAAGCAGACGGCCGACCGTCGGATGAACCGCCATGTCTTGCATGGGACCATGTCCTCCCACAAGAAAGATGGCGTCGAAGTCGTCCGCGTTCACATCCTCGAGTTTCAGCGGCGCATCGAGTGTTCCTGCGACCTGTTGCAGATACTTCTTCTGCGCCTCAACCGCGCCCGCATCGTTATTGTTGTAGGCGACGTTAAAGCTAAGTGGGTCCACGTTCGGCTTGACACCGCCAGGAGTGGCCACTTTGACGGCCAGCCCCGCTGCTGTGAACTTCCGATGCGGGCCCACGAACTCTTCAGACCAAAAGCCCGTGGGGTGAGGAGCACCATTCTTCATCGTCCAGACTGTTGCTCCTGTAAGAACCATCAAAACGGTTTTCATATGAATCGTCTTTTCTCCTTTGTTTAGACCAATCAAGCATTGTGCAAATCTCTCGGCAGAGTTGTTGTCTGTCGAACAAGGCGGATTACCTCTTCTCCAATCAGCCGGGTGGCGGTAAGCAGCTTGTTGTGCGCTACCGCCGCCGGACTCATTTGGAAATCGAAGCGATCGATCCCACCCAATACATTGTTGAAGCGCTGAATTTTGCGGGCAACGGTTACCGGACTGCCCACTACAAGCGCACCCTCATCGCTAAGCAGAGCATTGAAACGGCCCCTGGTCATAGTCGGCCAACCCCGCTCCGCCCCAATCTTGTTAGTGCCGTCCGCATAGCCGGGAAAGAAGTCATCTGCAGCTTGCTGATCGGTTTCTGCACAATATCCGAAGGCATGCACGCCAACTTTTAGCTCTTCTTTGGAAAAACCTGCTTTCGAGCCGCTTTCCCAATAGAGGTCGACCAAAGAGCGGAACTGGTCCGGTGTTCCACCGATGATGGCGACCATGAGCGGTAAGCCAAGCATGCCGGCGCGTTGAAACGACGCGGGTGTACCTCCCACGCCCAGCCAGATCGGGAGTTTCGCCTGCAACGGCCGCGGGTAAACGCCCTCTCCCCGCAACGGCGCGCGAAACTTGCCCTGCCAATTAACGTATTGAGACTCACGCAGCTTCAGCAGAAGATCGAGATTCTCCGCAAAGAGTGCGTCATAATCTTCGAGCCTGCGTCCAAACAACGGAAAGCTTTCGCTGAATGATCCTCGGCCAACGGTGAGTTCCACCCTTCCGCCTGATAGAAGGTCGAGCGTCGCGAACTCTTGGAACACGCGGACCGGATCGGCTGCGCTTAGCACGGTGACGGCACTGGTCAACTTGATGCGCTTTGTCTGTGTCGCGGCGGCAGCAAGGATAACGGCGGGAGCGGAATCCAGAAAGTCGGCACGGTGATGCTCACCGAGACCGAAAACCTCGATACCTGATTGATCGGCGACGACGATCTCCTCTATGAGGTTCCGCATGCGCGTGACTGCCGGAGCCGTTTGCCCGGTTTGCGGATCACGCTGCAACGCAGCAAAGCTGTCGATTCCAATCTCCATCTCGGCCTTTATTGTTTACTGTGTGGCAAGCACCTGGTGAGCGAAATTGATCGCCAGTGAGCCCCCTCCGACGCTTGAAGCAACGCGTTTAACGCTGCCGGAACAAACGTCTCGACGTTCAAAACGACGAGGAAGCGTTCCATTGGATCACCCTGCGCGATCAGTACATCTCCTCGTGAAAAGCGCTCTGTTCTCCAACCTTTTCGAACGCGGCTGATTACGCCGTCACGGAGGACGGGGAATGCTTGTTCATTTCTCGCAGTGGTTTTCAGAGCTTTCTCCTCCTTCTCCGCTATCGCCGAAACCACCTTCGATGGTCAAGCGGCCAATTACCCCTGCGTTCTCGAGCGCCAGTACGTCACTACCGCGGGTGCGCAGCCCGCCCGAAACGCAAACCTCTTGTGCCGTTCCGCCAGGGCGAACACTCAGCGCGGTCGCATCAAGCTCTTGAATGATGCCCTTCACCAAGGATTTTCCGCGGCCACCGTGCGTTTCGATGCCACGGCGCACACAGATCGTGCCAACTGGCCGGCTGATCTGAACCGCGACCGCTCCGTCTCCGTGGGTTTCGACTCTGTCGAACTCCGCTTGAAGAACAGTGCCGTTGTAGACATTGAAGCCCCGTGCGCCGGTTCCGTGCGTCTCGATGGGAGCTCGCATTGAAAGCAGTCCAAGCCGCCCGAAGTTTACGAATCCGATGGCGCTCTCGCCAAAGGTCGTGACCTTTTCACGAGCAATCCATCGATCTACGCGGCCCCAGCTATCAAGCGCCATGTCGTTCGGGCCGAGCGTCGTCACCGGCCCGCAGTTTTCAACCGTGTCAACGATAGTGCCGTGTGCGACAAACACGCCGCCGCTGATGCGATCGGCTGTTCCATTTGCGACGCGACCGTGGCTGTAGATCGCGTTTGTGCGCAACCTTTGCACGCGAAGAGAAAAATCGGCGTGATCCGCGCCGCACAAAAACACACCACTGCCGAGAACAGGCGCATCAAGCCGGCCTGTGGAGATGTCCAGCAGGTCTGCCGTCATCGGAGTCTGCTGGCTAGATCTCTTGTTCCAAAGAGTGAAGGCGCCCTGCACTACAGACACGCCGTAACCGCTGGGCTGATCCCTCTCTTGGCTGGCATCGGCACCTTCGATGTGCAATCCACGAACTTCGAGATGTGCTTTTCCGTGCTGAGCTTCGACGAGAATTTTTACCCGTCCGATCGTCTCCACGTCTTCGAGGAGCACGCGTCCGAACCTTTCGAAGTTGGCGGCGTTTTTGATAGCACACTTGCGCGGCTCTACTCGGAGACGCAAATGCGATAAAGAGTTGTCTGCGGTGAGCTCGATTCCGTCGTTGCCTTGCGCTAACGCGAGAAACGGCCGCGCTTCTCGACTGCCACTAAGCGTTTGTCCCGGCGAAAGTCGAAGCTGTGGAAGTCCTTCCAGATCGCGAGTGATCTCTATTTCGGAAACATGGGGCAAGCCAAGAGCTGTCAGAAGCTCCTCGACGGAGTTCACCGTATGACGATTTCCAGAAATCCCGGGCGTCGAGGTCGGTTGGATTGGCTGCTCTTCAGCTGTCGACATAATAGTTCTTCTGTGAGTTTCCGTTTACAAATTCCTTTGTGTCGCCTCTGAAGCTTGGATTTGGCTCAGCATTCCGAGTTCGTCTGAACTGCCCCACCGTTCTTTGATCTTTCCGTTCTCATCAAACCGGGCGATCTGCATGCCCCGAATGTTGATTTTTCGGCTTGTCGGTGAGACGCCCATGTGCGACCCAACTTGCGTGCCAGTGACTCTCACGGCAATCGCGACGCAATCGTCGGTTGCGGATAGGTGTTCGATGCTGACATTCAGATCGGGGAACGCTTCTTGGAACTGCCGAAAAAATTTGACATAGCCTCCCGGACCGCTGCCTTGGCCCGCAGCCGCGTCATGGTCGACCACATCATCAGCAAAAATCTCGTAAAGCACATCCAGGTCGCCCCGGTTCACCGCCTCTATCATGCGGAGTTGCGTCGCTATATTCGCCTCTCGGCCCATACCCTTCAAGACTCGCGGAAGGTCTTTTCGGCGGCCTCCGACCAGGACTGAAATAGCTCAGCGGGGAAGTTGGGGTCGACGACGGAAGTGCGCTCCAGGCATTTCCAAATGCCGTTGCGCTTTTCAAAGCGATCGCTATAAGTGCCGGTAGAAAGCACCCCCTTCTGTTCTTCCTTCCAGTTCACAATCCAACGCCAATCAGCGGTCGCAACCGTGGCACTGCCCGCGATTTGAAACGGTCCCATGGTGTGGAACATCTTGTCGAGCGGGAATACACTATGGGCGTAATCGAACATCTGCTTGAGGCCAGCGGGGCGATCGAACGTGGTTCGACGGATATCGACGACGTTGAACTTGCCCTCAGGCCAATACAGATCAACATAAGCCCGCGCCTGTTCCTTGCCCCAGGGTGTATCGATAAGACGCTGATGAAGATTTAGTTGTTCGAAAATCTCCAATCGATCCTGGATAGTAAGAGTTTGATCAGCCACTGCTGCGAGACTAGCAGCGCGTTGGGCAAGAAAGGAACGCCCAATTTGGCGTGCTCCGACACCCTCCTTATGGCTAATCGCATCTTGCTATCTGCCGTATTAGAGTGAGAACGTACGCAGTACGGCGCTCGTGCCAAAAGCATCACGCGGGCGCTGCTAAGGTGCAGAAAGGACAGATGGCATGATCCCGATCCGCGTGCTTATCGTCGACGATCATCCCCTGATGCGGGAAGGTGTGGCGTTGATGCTCCAGGAAGAGGCGGACTTGAATCTGGTCGGGCAGGCGGGCAGGGGCGAGGAAGCGATCGCGCTTTATCAGCAGCTAAGGCCGGACGTGACCATCATGGATCTTCGTTTACCGGGTATGTCCGGCATTGAAACGATTCTCAAGATCCGCAGCATGGATCCTGCAGCGATGATCGTGGCGCTTACGACCTTTCCGGGTGACGTGCTGGCTGCACAAGCGATTCAAGCAGGCGCCAGCGGATACCTTCTGAAGACTTCGCTTCGGAGGGATTTGATTGACACGTTGCGCGCGGTGCATCGGGGCGAGTGCAGGATACCTGCCAGCCTGGCTTCAGCACTGGCGCGCCCCTCCTCAGAGGAGCGGCTCACATCGCGCGAGATCGTCGTCTTGCGCGAGGTGGCCACCGGTCTTTCAAACAAAATTGTGGCGGACCGACTGTCAGTGAGCGAAGCAACCATAAAAGGACATCTGCGAAGCATTCTGCAGAAGCTCAAGGCGAATGATCGAACGCACGCCGTTACCATTGCGATCAAACGCGGCTATATCGAGGTTTAACGGTGAGGCGGGTGGCGCTACTCCCGGCGGTTCTTCTTCTGCCCTGGCTATCTGCAACGGCTCAACCGTATCCCACAGAGCAGAAGATCTGGCAGATGGAACACACCTCCTGGACAGGAAGGGAGGGAGCACCGCGCGACATCTCTGTCCTGACGCAAACACCGGACGGCATCCTGTGGATTGGTTCAGGGCGAGGCCTTTATACCTTCGACGGCTTTGCCTTTCAGGCGGTGGAACTCGCATCCGATGTTACGGGCGAGCTAAGGAAACCGGTATGGCAGATGATAACGGCCAAAGACGGGTCCTTGTGGCTCGCAGCGTCTAGCGGAGGCGCCGTCCACTTGGACGGAATCCGTGTCAGCACTTTCACTAAGGTAAAAGGCGAAGCGGATCTGCGGAACCTGGGCTCTCTGCAGGAAGACAACCAGGGCACGATCTGGTGCGTGTTCAATGATCAGAACCCCGCCTTTCTCGGTTCTGATGGATTGTGGCACACGATTGCGGTCCCCTTACGGAATGGCGCGCACATTCAGAATTTTTTGGTCGATTCGACGGGCGCGAGATGGCTCATTCAGCAAAACACACTGTACCGGCAAGACGCCGGCGATGCTGCTTTCGCAAAAACCTCGCTTCATGTCAACGGGCCTGCGAGCATCTGGCCGGCGCCAGATCGGGGTGTCTGGATCAAAGGCAGTCTCGCCGGTCGTAGTCGCAGTGTCAGTGGAGCTACGCTCTTGCATCATGTTGATGCCGGCGGCCATGTCCTGCACTCCAGGCTCATTCCAGGAAATGTGCGTGACCTCCTGGTCCAACAGGATGGAAGCGCATGGTTAGCCATCGAAGGGTATGGCCTGCGCAAGCTGAACCTTCTCGCAGAAGCAAAGCTCTCATCGCAAAAGGATGAAGATAACTTCCGACGGGAAGACGGGCTCACATCCAATAGCGAATACACTCTGATCAAAGATCACGATGGAAACCTATGGGCCGGCGGCAGCCGAGGCTTGGACCGTTTCACTCCCGCAACTCTGGTGCGTGCGCTTCGACCTCAGAGTACCGGTGTGTGGTCCACCTGCATGGATGCGGGTGGCGACGTTCTGGCGGGTGGAGAGTACTTAGCACTGTTCCGTCTACATCATGGAGCGACGACAAAGGTGCAGGGCGTTCGAGAGTTGAACGGCCTCTTCTGCGATGGCCCTGATACTTTGCTTCTGGACGGTGATGGCGCGGCGAAGGTCGTGGGTGATCATCTGGAGCGTCTACCTCTTCTGCCCGGGCATTCCGGATTTTGGGATGACTACATCTTTTCCTCCATCTATCAAGAGGATCCGCAGACTCTGTACGCCTGGGCGACGGGGGCCAACGAAGATTCGCTATGGGTTTACCAGCACCGGCGATGGCGCCGCATCGGCGGCGAAGACCACTTCGGCCGGGTAATTTCCATCGGAGCCGATGCCGAGAAGCAGGTGTTCTTCGGAAGGCGCGATGGAAAGATTGATTATCTTCAGGGATCAGGCGCTGATGTTCTGTCTGTTGACAATGGAGGCATTGGTACTGTCGGCGGGTTTACCCGCACAACGGAAGGTTTTGTCGCGTTTGGAAGAACTGGCATTGCTCTGCGCATCGACCTCCAATTCCGTGCACTCCCGTTCGCCGATCCGCTCGTGGGTACACTGGTTACCGGCCTCGTTCAATCGCAGAAGGGCGACTGGTGGCTTAACAGCGCGGCGGGGATTGTCCGCCTTCCGCAGAGCGAAGTGGATCGAGCCATTCAGAATCCGGCTCATAAGTTGACCGGTGAGCAGATCTCTGATCCAACAGAGACCGCTCCGTTGAAGCTGACCATCAGCGGGGGCTCTGCCCATCGAGATCGGCTTGGTCGGCTGTGGTTTGGCAGCATGGAGGGCGTCTTTTCGGTTGATTGCGACCGTTTGCCGGTCCTGACCTCACCTCGGCTGAAGATCGTGAGTGTGGCTGGCGACAATAGACCGATAGCTGCCAATCACATCTTTCCGGCTGGCCTACAGACGCTTCGTATCCAGTATCTCGGGGTACAGCTGACCGATCCGGCAGACGTGCTTTACCGATACCGCCTGGAGGGGCATGATGCCGAATGGCAGGATGTGGGGACTCGTCGGGAGGCGGTCTACACCAGTCTGAAAGCGGGTACCTATCGTTTTGCTGTTATGGCCTCGATGCGCGGCGGTCGCTGGACGCCTCCCATCTACTCGGCACCTTTCGTCCTTTCGCCAAGACTCTACGAAACCTTCTGGTTTCAGGCCCTCGCGATTCTCGCTGCTGCTGCAACCGTGAGCCTCGTCTTTCGTTTGAGAGTGCTGCATCTTTCGCGTCTGCACCAGGCGCAAGCGGAGGCACGCGCTGAAGAGCGCATCCGCATTTCCCGAAATCTGCATGACACGTTATTGCAAGGTCTGCAGGGGCTTATTCTTCGTTTCGAGTCCGTGAGAAAGCTCATTCCCCTATCAGCACCGGTACAGGATGCGTTCGAGAGTGCTCTATTACGGGCGGAACAGCTTGTAGTGGAAAGCAGGACGCGCGTCATCCAACTGCGGATGGAAGCGCCTGACACCCGACAGTTGCCTTCTGCCCTCCAAAGCGTAGCGGATATGCTCTGGCAGAAGCGAGCTCCCGCCTTCAGTGTCGTGGTGCATGGCGCGCCTCGTGCTCTTACGAGCACTGTGTACGTGGGAGTCTACGAAATCGCAGCCGCAGCGATTGCCAACGCCTTTCTGCACAGTAGTGCTTCTACGCTGCGCATCGGGCTTTATTATGACCCTGATTCTTTCAAGTTGCACTGCCACGACGATGGTGTTGGTATGCCCGAGACGGTAGCTCGCAACGGCCGGAGCGGACACTGGGGCATCATCGGGATGCGGGAAAACGCTCGAGAGATGGGGGCTCACTTCGACCTTCGCAGTAGTCCAGGCGCCGGCACTCAGGTAGAAGTCACACTGCTCGCTGCCGTTGCTTATGAAAAATAGGCCTGTATTCTTCCCTTCCGGAAAACGAACGAACCAACGAAACACCCTGCCCTCTGAAATACAGGTCGCGACCTCAGCAGCTCTAACTGGCCAAACTCAATTTCGGCGGTCTTCGAAGGTCAACGATGTTGCCGATCGAGGCTGCTTCTGTCCCAGCCCGCCGTGTCCGCTGCGGCTGTGTACGTTTCCTCGAGAAAACGCATGGCCGTGTCTCGGGGCGAGGGAGAGCTCACCAGGTCGACATAGTTCAGAACGAACTCCCCCAGGTCGGGGTTGAAACGGCCAGGGATTGAAATGCGAACGTCTTTCAGAGTGGGCGGAACCGGGGCTGCATAGGCGTAAAAAGCGGCCTGACCGTATCCGCCATTCCCTGGCCAGAATCCAGCACTGATGACTTCGTGCGAGTATGCCTCGGCCTGCACCGGGTCGCCTGTGGGGCGCGCGGATGCGCGCCGCCCATTGAACCGCGTCACAGCCAAATCCATCGATCCCCAGAAGAAGTGGACGGGACTGATCTTTCCATAGAAGTTGGTCGAGAACTCTTTGAGCAGGAGATCTGCTAAGCGAAGGACATGCCAGAAGCGTGTCACGGCATCGGCGTCATAGCTGTTGTGCTGCTCGTCCAAGTCGAACCGAATCGGATCTTTTACCTCAACGGGTTTCGGATAGAAGTGTACTTGCACGCCCAGATCTGATAGGGTTTTTCGGTATGTAGCGAAGAACTCGTTTACTGGCACCGGGTTCAACTTAATTCTTTGCAATTCGCCCTGGCTCGTACGAAATACAAGCTCGTGACCAATGAAATCAAACTCAATATCGAGCGTTTCGCCGTCCTCGAAGGGGATCGGAGACGTCCCCAGGCCCCTGGCAGTCAAATAGAGCGGTACGTTCCACCAATGATTCTGCACAGGTGTAAGCGCCAGCCGTGTTTTGCCGACAATCTGCATGTACATGTGCAGAGTGGCGGCGGTTTCCTTCCATTCATTCCAATCAAGTAACGGCCATGCTGAGAAGTTGTAGCTCATATAATTTTTCACCTCCTAGACAAGGTGGTCAAATCGCCATGGCAGAGCTTTCCTGATCGGTGTCAGCACCCATGCTTTTCAGACCACCTTGAATAGTAAGAGAAGTAGTTGAGGCTTCGAGTTGCAGAAGAAAAGCTTTCGGACCGCGCGGAGACGGTCTGCTCTTTGCAGAGGGGCAGGCAACACGCTTAAAACGCCACTCCGAAGCTCAGACTCTGGTTCCCTTGCGCCGTCCAGCTATACAGAACACTATCACGCGTGAAAGAACAACTGAAGGCTAGCGTTTACAGCTACGACTCAACCGGCGTGAAGCCGGTCGAGAGTGTCAGGCTCCGATACTTGACTGCTTCCTCGATGCGTGTCTGCTCAATCTGTTCCACAAGCGCCGCTGCACTCTTTCCGAGGATCAACCGCCTTGGCACTTCCTCGGCATTGGACAATGAAATCACGATATCCGCGATCTTCTTCGGATCGCTTTCCGACTTGCCAGCCTCAGCAGCCATCATTTTAAAGATCGGCCCGACGGACTGCTCATACTCCGACTTCAGCTCTGGCAACTCTTTACTTGCTCTCTCTGCGAAGTTCGTTCGCATACCGCCGGGCTCCAGAGTGCAAACCTTGACGCCGAAGGGGGCAATTTCGTCTGCTAGCGAGTCGCTGAAACCGCCAACTGCCCATTTCGCCGCATGATAAGGAGAGTTGCCGGGTATCGTCACGCGTCCGCCAATCGACAACACCTGGAAGATATGACCTCGCTTTTGCTTGCGCATAATTGGCACTGCCGCCCGCGTCGTATAAACCACACCGAAAAGGCAGGTCTCGATGACATCCCGAAATTTTTCGGGTGTGATCTGCTCAAAGGGGGCGTTGTATTGATAGCCCGCATTATTCACCAGCACGTCGAGACGGCCATACAAGGCCATGGCCTTCTGCACTGCCACCTTCGCAGCTTCTTCGTCTCGAACATCCAGAGCTATCGTTGTTAGGCGTTCACCGTATTGCTCCACAAGAGGATCCGGTTCCTCTAATCTCCTTGCACCCGCAACGACGCGATCCCCAGCGGCAAGAGCTGCTGCTGTGATGTCGCGTCCCAATCCACTCCCGCTCCCTGTAATCAACCACACTTTTTGCATGAGCACCTCATACGTCATGAGATCAATCGTGAGTGAGCGGTTGCTCATTATTTTCGCTTACTCAGCCATGTGCCTGAACGCCGCGAAGCCCTTTTCAATGAGCTTGCCTCGAAGCCGCCGCTGTTTGACAATGTTATCCACGACCGCATCCTGCATAGCACCCATGACTAAGCTTTCCTGATCGGTGTCAACACCCACGCTTTTCAGACCACCTTGATTGTGAGAGAAGTAATTGCGCCTTCGAGTTCCAGAGGAAAAACATTCGGACCGCGCGTGTTCAAACCGCCATGGATGCCCAACTCGTCTATCGGGCCGCCTTGTTTGATGCTTGCGCCCAAAGCCGAAAGTAGCGTTATCATCCCCTTTACAAGAGACGTCTCGGCGCACCCAAAAGTCTCGACACCTCTGTAGATGACCGCGCTGGATTGATGTGAGACTAGCAAAGCGATCCGCGATAGGAAACCCCCATTTTGGATGGCCCTTATACCGTTCTTTTGGCTAAATGGATCATGGTTTTCCGTCGTCATGGAGTAGGGTCCCGCTACTCTTGTCGTTCCCGTCGAAGGTCCCAAACAAGTGCTACTCTATAACAAGACACTTGACGTCAAGATTATGTGAGGAGGCATGGGTGGTAACACACCCCATCAGACAATGAAAGCAGTAGTTGTCAACGAGTACGGCGGTCCCGAAGTACTGAAGTTCGACGAAATGCCTAATCCTATTCCAGGGCCAGGCGAGGTACTAGTGCGAATGAGCGCCACCAGCTTCAATCCTTTCGATTTGAAGCGCCGATCTGGAGTAGTGAAGGATTACGCTCCCATCCAATTCCCGGGTATCCTGGGAGTAGATCTCTCTGGAACGATCGTAGAACTAGGAGAGGGCGTTACTGAGTTTGTGGTCGGCGACGATGTCTTCGGTATGGCAGATCGGACCTACGCTGAACTATGTGCCGTCAAAGCGTCCAGCATCGCCAAAATTCCAGAAGGTGTGGACCGCATCGGAGCTGCTGCCTTGCCGCTGGTCACCACAACTGGTAATCAACTAATCTCGGTCGGGACCGAGATTAAAGCCGGTCAGACAGTGCTTGTCACTGGGGCCTTGGGCAATGTGGGCCGCTCAGCTGTGTTCACGGCCAACGACATCGGCGCGGTTGTGATTGCTGGTGTTCTTAGGCATCAGATTGAGCAGGCAAAGGACCTTGGAGTGGATCGGGTGATAGCAACAGACGATGCCGACGCTATTGCCAATCTGCCGGCGCTTGACGCTGTTGCGGATACCGTGAACGGCAAAACGGCCGAAGAACTAATCGCAAAAATCAAGCCCGGCGGCGTGTTCGCCACTGTAGTGGCACCTCCCCAAAATGCGAAAAGTTATCCGGAGGTAAAAGTGGTGCCTGTATCTGCGCAGCCGAATCCCGAAACCCTCCTCTACATGACACAAGCAGTAATAAACGGCAAGCTGACCATTCCGGTCGGCCGAAGATTCCCTTTACACGAAGCCGCTCAGGTACATGCAGAAGCAGGAAAGATCCCCGGCAAAGTGTTGCTGGTTCCGGGTCAACTCTAAGACAAACCACGATATCGCTTACAACAGCATCGCGAAGTTGCCAGCAGGTGCGCATCCATTGCGGGAATGAGTTGTGACAGGGTGGAATCGTTAATATCCATTTCATGCACTTTCTGAATCGTTATTCTGCCTAGTCTGAACATCTGTGAAACCATTTGACCTAAAATCGATATGTCATCCCCAAATTTACGAAGACGATGTTGTGGGAAAGTAGTGATTGCTGCAGGAAGGTACCTGTCAGGAGCACCGCGGGATTTGCGACGAGGGTAACATGCGATGTGAGTGCCCAACGAACTTCTAAACTGACCTGATTACCAATGAAGCGGGATTGCGCCGGTGACCCGCTTGCCAGCAGAGAGCCTCCGTACCCATACAATCCATCATGCACGTTCTGACGCCAGAACCACACGCCATCAAGCGACGCAGTAACATTCTGCTTCGGATGGTAGAAAAGAACGGGATGCAAATCATAGATGTTGGAGGGCGAGATCAGCGCAAACTTCGGCGCGAAGTAAGCACCTCTCGGAAATAGCGGATTGAATGTATTGAGAGTGCGATCTGCGGGATTCCCGTCGCCACTCGCAGCATCCGCGCGAAGCGCCAAACGAATCTGTAAAGGTGTTCTCCAGGTATAGCCTGTGTCTGTTGCTATCGTCCAGGCCCGGATACCGGCGCCCGCAAAGCTTCCGCTCTGGTAGATAGCTTCCCAGTTGTAGTCGACTCCGGGTGTTGGAAGCGCTTCCGGTGGACGGTTGAATAGTCGAAAGCCAAATGAATTTCTGCTTTCAGGACCGACGCCCGAGACGTACACAGCCCGCTTGGTGTTTAGCCCGATATAGTACAAGTCTATTTTCGTGCTGTGTCGGGGTAGAGGAGCTGTGACATAGACTCCGTAAAACGATTGGCGGAAATTTGGAGAATCGTCAAAAAAACCGGGATTGAGTTGTACGGGCTTAGCCGCAAACAAGTTTGCTTCCCATCCCTCTTTCTTCCAGATTAGGCGCGCACCGTCGAAGCTGAACTTAACATTCACGCCCTCATTGTTGTCCACGAGGCGCCCAGTTCCAAGAGTTATCTCCTGACGTCCGATGCGTAGAAGAGTACCGTCTTTCTGGTTCAGGTCGGAGCTAAACTCGGCGAAGACCTGATGAAATGCTCCGCGATCGCGATCGATTCCCGGACGTGGCCCCCCGTTCCGACCGAAAACGTCGTCAAATTGGAGTTCGGAGAAGATTCGAAGGCGCTTGCCTAGATGCCAGTCCAGATGTGGCAGAAGTCGCTGTAGATAGTAACCCTGCAGGTCCTGCGGTCCCCTCCCAAAAAAAGTGCTATCGGTTCGCTCATATTCAGCACGAAATTCACCGCCTAGTGAAAGGTAAAAGTTCTCGCTGTGACCAAGGGGAATGTACTTAAGCGGATCAAGCCAGTCTGTGCGCTTGAACGGATCCTGTAAGAAAAGCCAGTTTTGCTCTTGCGGGTTAGGCGATAAGATCGGGCGTTCCGCAGCCGGGGGAGGTCCGGGTGGCCGTGGATCGGGAGTTTGCGCGTTAAGAAGACAAACAACAAATGGAAATGCGAATCTGGCACCGATTTTCCTCATGTGGACATCCAGAGCAAGACGGCGCAACACTTGATCCGAAACTGCTCTTTGGTCCGCAACATAAATTCAATCCCGCACGAATTCGTGGGTTTATCGCCAACGTAACCGGCTACTCAAGACCGAGAATATAGACGCGGGCTGTGACCTTGGCTGTCGGCCAAATCTTCGACGTTAGGCCCGTAGATGCTGCGATCTTCTGACCCGAACCGGAATCGTAGGTGATAACACCGCCCGCTACGGCCCCGCCAAGATTGCTCGACCAGAGCTTCGCACCCGTGTCGGAGTCGAGTGCGTACAGATTGCCGCCCATGTCCCCGAAAACAACGATGCCGCCCGAAGAGGGTGTAACGCCGCTCATGACAGGAAACGGCGCCCTAAAACGCCAACGCTGTTTTCCCGAAATAGCATCGACTGAAGTTAGCCAACCCGCCCATTTTGAGGGGTCATCTTGCTTGCCGAAACCATCGGCGGAGGACCCGGTCCATGGCTGTGATGCAGCGACTGTGGTGACTTGGGAAGCGGGATCAATGTGAATGGTCGAGCACCAATCCACTTGGCCACTCAGCACGGCATCGTGCAGAGAGTCATATGCCGGACCATTCCATTCCGCTCCACCCTGCGTTCCCGGGCAAAAGCGAACGCCGGCTGATGTCAGTGGCGTTTGAGTGTTGGACATAGTTGTCATTGGCAGCCGGTACAACCGTTTCCCTTCCGTGCGTTCGAATCCATAGAGGTATCCATCTTTCGGCGAAATCGCGAAGAGCTGCTTTCCACTTCTTGACGTGAATAGAGTGGGCGGGGAGGAAACATCCCAATCGTGGTAATCGCGCGGAACTAGTTGAAAGTTGGTTCGATACGCTCCGGTGCGCGCATCAAGCACGACAAGTGAGCCGGTGAATAAGTTGTCTCCTGGCCGCATGTCCGGCTTGAAGTCCGGAGCCGGATTTCCTCCCGGAACATATAGCAGTCCCGTGGCTGTATCTAGTGAATAGGAAGTCCACGTCCCGCCCCCCGTAATCGCCGTGTTTACCTTTCCCGGCGCTCCAGGCCAGTTCTTGGAAGCCGAGAGCGGATTGGTAGAAGCGGATGGGCCGTAGGTGGGATCGGTTGCAGATTTAGGAACCATATAGAATTCCCAGACCACCTCGCCCGTGGCCGCCGCCAAAGCGTACATTCTGCCCTTCACGCCACGGTTGTCACCTCCTGCTGTCCCGATGAAGACAAGACTCTGCCATGCGATCGGACAGGCGGGGATTGACTCGCCCGCATCTGCATTAGCAATCACTCGATCCCACAAGCGCTTGCCCGATTTTGCATCGTAAGAGTAAGCATGACCGTTAGCAGCGCCTCGGAAGACTCGCCCGTCTGAATAGGCAACCCCACGCTGTGCTCCCAAAAAGCTGTCTTTGAAATCTTCGTGAGCCCGCCAGTTTTCCTTACAAGTATTGGGATCTAACGAGAACGTGTCATGCTCTGTGGTCGCGTAAAGTGCGCCATTAATCTCCACCAGTCCAGACTGAAAGGCCGTGATCTGGCCGGTGTCGTAACTACAAACCACTTTCAAGCGGGACGCTGTTCTAGTATTTATCGCGTCTAAAGGCACGAAACGCTCAGATGTCAACGTTCGGTTATAGCTCGGCCATTCTACCGGACTTTGCGCTCGCGCTCCGACTGAAAGCGCCAATGCTGCTGTCAAAATATGGACACTTACGAAGATTCTTGTCATTGCTTCTTTGCTAATCAGTTTTATTCGTTGCAATGCGGCCTTCTGTTGGCACCAGTTGCTTCCTTCACGGCTGATTCAACCGAACGAATCAATTGGCAGCGATGTTGGCCGACTCTAAGACGCAAACCCAGCCACGGCAGAATCCGAAAGTGAACCGAGTCCAAGTCCAAAAAGCTGGTCCGCGTTATCCCGTCCCACTCTCCGCTTCAGTTCATTCGAGATCTGTAGATCGTCGAACCAGCGGCCGCCGGCATCCATCTGTTCGTACGGATAATCGACCGAAAATAGAACCTTCTCTGGGCCTAGCTGCTCAACAACTTCGAGAAATGGTTTCGTGTGATGGTGCCCACTAGTCGTAACCCAGAAGTTCGAGCTGAAGTAGTAGCTCACGCGGCGCTTCGCCTTTGTTCCACGCTCGCCATCGCGCTGTTCGTCCAACCGGTGTTGAAGGCGAGGCAATACGTAGGGCAGGCCCTCGCCCAAATGCCCAAGTATTATTCTGAGGTTTGGAAATTCGTCAAAGAGGCCGCTCAGCATGAGCCGTATGGCATGACTTGCCGTCTCGTAGGTGAATGCCCAGGCCGATCCAACCAGTTCGGGATAGCCCTCAACCGAGCGCGTTTGGCTAGGCAGCGGCTCTCTGGGATGCAGATAAACAGGAACGTTCAGCTTCGAAACCTTCTCCCAAAATGGCCAGACTGCCTTTGCGTCGAGATATTGCACACTTTCGCCTGGTCCCACATTCGAATATCCGTTTATCAGTGCACCTTTTAGCCCCAACTTCTGTACCGCCCGGTCCAGTTCTTGGGCAGCCAACTGCGGATTTTGCAAGGGCACGGCAGCAAAGGCTTGGAAGCGGCCTGGATGTTCTTTTATAAACGAAGCTGCGTAATCGTTTGACGATTGCGCTAGTTCAGCCGCCTCCTTCGGATCGACAACCGATTGCACGCCGGGCGATGTAAGTGACATGATGGAGAGCTCAATGCCGGCTCGATCCATTTCGCGCAGACATAATTCAGGATCGAGTAACCGACGTTCGACATCCCGACCGTAGGCTTCGCCGTTTCGGCTTTCTTCCCCTTTCGAATCCCAATACTTGTTGTTGAGCTCTGTCGAGAAGTGTTCTTCCAGTGCAATTTTGCCGTCCATTACCTTTTCCTATGCCTCCTTCGCGAATCCCGCGATTGTCCCTGAGTTGAATGCAATGTGTTTGTACTCTAAGAACTCGTCTATCGCCGTCCATCCGTTCAGCCGTCCATTGCCGCTCTCCTTAAATCCGCCCTCCTCGAATTCATCCCAAACAACGGCCCAGTCATTGATCCAAATTGTCCCTGCATCAATTTCCCTAGCCACACGTAGCGGTCGGTTCACATCCTGCGTCCAAATGCTGGCAGACAGGCCATATTTGCTGTCATTCGCAAGCTTCACGGCCTCAGCTTCGGTGTCGAAGACCAACATGGTCAGAACCGGGCCGAACACCTCTTCCTGCATGATCGTCATCTTCGGATCGCTCACTTCGAGCAGCGTGGGGCGATAAAACGCACCGGCAGCCAACGGACCGTCCGTAATCGGACCGCCTCGTAACAGCACTTTTGCGCCCGCCGCGATTGCCTCCTCTACCATCTTGTTCACGCGGTCTACGTTCGGCTTATCGATGAGTGGTCCCATGTCGCTGGAAGGATCGGATGCCGGTCCTGGCTTGACTTGCTCCAATCGATTAGTGATTAGGGCGCGAAATCGATCAGCTACTCCCCGCTGTACCAGAAGGCGCGAGCCTGTCATGCAGAACTGGCCGGCAAAGGTTGTCAACGCCTTCTCTACTTTTGGTGCAGCAGCCTCTAGATCGGCATCGTCGAAGATGATCATGGGCGTTTTGCCGCCAAGTTCGGTCTGAAACAACTTCAGGCTTGGAGCTCCTGCAGCAGAGATCGTCTTGGCGGTTCTCGTGCTCCCTGTAAAGCTGATGACGCGAACATCCTTCGACTCGACCAACAAAGCCGAGCCGCTGCTGCCGCCTTCGCTAAATACGTTGATGACGCCTTTAGGCAAGTCAGCGGCTTCAGACAGTACCTGGCTGAAGAGGAAGTTCGTCTGCGCCGTGTTGCCGGGCAGTTTGATAACAGTGGTGGTACCTGCCGCGAGAGCAGGCGCCAAGGAGCGTACAGTCAGCACCAGCGGCGAGTTAAACGGTGCAATGACTCCGGCCACGCCGATAGCGGACCGCGTCACGAACGACAAGTGTCCCGGCTCGACTTCCGACGCCCGGCCATAATTTGTTAGTACAGTTGCGGCCCAGTAACGAAACTTGCTGGGAATCATGTCAACTTCAAAAGCCGCTTCGGGCTTCACCTTTCCGTTTTCAAGGGATAGGATCTCGATAAGATCTTTGCGCCGGGCTTCGAATCGATCTGCAATCTGGTTCAGAACCTTCGAGCGAAGCTTGCGATTATCTTTCCAGTCTGTCGATGCAAACGCCTTGACTGCGGCTTGAATTGCAGCTTCGGCGTCGGCGTGACTGGCATCCGCGTAAGTCCCAATCTCCTGGCTCGTAGCAGGATCGAAACTCTTTCCGCGTTGGACGGAATCCATCCACTCTCCGTCGATCCAGTTCATGGCTGTTCGTGTGCCGCTGGAGGCGACCGTAACGGAATTTTTGACGAGCGTTTTTGCCATTGTGAGTGTCCTCAACCCCTCGATATCAAGACTCTAGATGTCAAGACTATGTGTATCACAGACGCTCTGACGGTTTCAGCGACTTGGTGCATCTTGGCTTATACGCAGACTGGGGCCGTAAATGAGGCAATCTGGCGCTTTTTTAGTCTGTGTCGTCCATCCCGTGCAAGAGAGACAACCACTGGTCGGGAACTCGCCCTGCCGGTCCAGGAGCGGGTTGGTCGTCTGGGTGAGCCTTCGGCGCTGGCAGCCCCATGCCTTTTACTATTTTTCGTCTTTCATAATCAAAAAACCAGTTCTGATGTGGTTCAAAGCTTCTCACGATTGGGTGCCCTGCCGACGCCGCATGTTTGGAGGCGTGTTGATTCGGAGAAGTATCGCAGCACCCAATGTAACCACATTCAGCACATCGTCGAAGATGAAGCCACCAACTCCCTGCGGCTAAGCACTCCATACAACCGGTTCCACTCGGTTTCGACGCAGGATTGATGCCTCTTCGGAATGCGCTTCGTGAGTTTCTGATGGCTTTCATCCCTTTTTAAGTGTTTGGGGAAAAGATCAAGTTCGGAAGCCTCAATTGGTGTTGTTCCCAGGCAGTCATTTCGAAGGGGGAGGGGGACATCCAAAAGGAGGTAGATTTCAGAATCTCTGAAAGCGCAGAACTCATTCTGTATTGAAGGCGCATAGCCTTGCACTGGTATGACCTACCCGGGAAACTCGCCAATGACCCGCTCTTGCTATGTTTCTGTCATCCAGCCGTTCTGCTTCATTTACGCGGTGCATCCTTTCGCGTCAAACCGCATCTACCTTGATGTCAAGCAATCGTTTGTTTGACAGAGAAGCAAACGGTCGGAGAAATAAATGTCGCTACGCCCTGTTAGACAGATCATTGAGGCCAAACCCACGATCGAAGGAGCTGGAGTTCGCCTTCAGCGCGCGTTTGGGTTTGGCAAAACGAAGGAATTTGACCCTTTTCTGTTATTGGACGACTTTCGGAATGATCGCCCGGAAGACTATAAAGCCGGGTTCCCTTGGCATCCGCATCGCGGGATCGAGACGATTACCTACGTGCTCGCGGGCTCAGTCGAGCATGGAGACAGCTTAGGAAATAGAGGCAAGATGACCGCTGGAGACGTACAGTGGATGACAGCCGGCAGGGGAATACTGCACCAGGAGATGCCGAAAGGAGACTCGCAAGGCAGAATGCATGGGTTTCAGCTCTGGGCGAACCTCCCCTCCTCGCAAAAGATGACCAGTCCGCGTTATCAAGATATTCCGTCGAGTGCCATTCCCGAAGTTACTGATGACGATGGCACCCACGTACGCGTGATCTCTGGTGACTTCTGGGGCAAGAGGGGCCCGGTGGAAGGCGTGGCGTCCGATCCGAGTTATGTCGACGTTACCGTTCTGGCTGGCAAACGGAAGCGCCTGAAAGTTGAAACCACAAGGAATGCCTTTGCTTACATCTTCGCTGGCTCCGGCACGTTTCGCGATGCCTCAAGTCCACAAGCTGTTCTAACGGAGCAGGCGGCCCAAGAGAACTCTGAACCTGTGTATGACGTCAAAAATCATTCTCTAGTGCTATTTGATCGTGGAGATGAAGTCACCGTGCAGGCGGGACCAGAAGGCATCCGATTCTTGCTGGTATCCGGCCAGCCGATTGAAGAGCCTGTAGCGTGGTACGGCCCGATTGTCATGAACACACAAGAGGAGTTGAGAGAAGCAATGGCTGACCTGGAACATGGCACATTCATTCAGTGAGAAACTCCGATGACGCCAAACGCTAATATTTTCATTCCCTTCTATTCTCGCAATGGTACGACCGAGAAACTGGCCTTAGCCGTTGCGGAGGGTGCCCGCAGTGCGGGAGCTGAAGTGAGGCTACGAAGAGTTCCCGACATAGTGCCTCAGGAAGTGATGGCCAAAGCTCCCGGCTGGCGTGAAAATAGCGAACGCATGACGGGGCATCATGGCATTCCCACCGAAGCCGACGCAGAGTGGGCAGACGGGCTGATTTTCGGCACGCCCACGCGTTTCGGCAACGCCAGTGCGGAACTCAAAGCTTTCATTGATTCCTTAGGCGGTCTCTGGTTCCACGGCAAACTGAACGGCAAGATAGGTTCCGCTTTCTGCTCCACTTCCACCACACATGGCGGAAACGAAAGCACGCTTATTTCGCTGTACAACCCTATGTGCCATCTCGGCCTTATCCTCGTTCCATTGGGTTATGCCGATGCTGCGATGTTCAGCGCCGGAACGCCCTACGGCGCTTCTTCCGTCTCCGGCCAACACGGCGCCGCACCGACAGAGCTTGATTTAGAGGTAGCGCGTTATCAGGGCCGGCGCGTTACGGAAGTTGCTGCTGCTCTGCGCAGTTCGCGCATTCAGAATGCGAATTAGCAATGCAGAGCCTTTTCATAATCTCCCGCTTTTGCAACAGCGTCAAGTTGGGCCGGCGACCACCGACGCGTCCTTCCTCGACTAAATGCAACCGGGCTCCCAGGCGATGTTCAGACAGCGTCAGCTACTCGCACGAGCGGCAGAAGTTCATCGGACCCGCTGGAGTCCTTCGATTTCCAAGGAAGCAACGCGAATCGCCGAGACAATCCGTTACGCACGGCGTTTATGGAGGGGAGTTCGCGAAGGCTTCTCTGCCTCAGGAATGGGTCAGTTACTCCACAGGCCGCGAAGCTCTACTTGACCACCCAGGCAAATCCTCGATGCCTGCGCGTTTCAGATCTTTTTGTAATCTCGCAGCTCGTGAACCGGCGTGGCTTTCGGGAGAGCGTTTCAGGATCGGCAAGTCGATCGCGACCATCCAAGGAGTGCCGCGTGTGGTCATTCAAAAGCGCAGTTGGAAAAGCCGACCTGCTACGGTGAACTTCCTTGAACTCGTACATTTTCTACTACTTCGACCAACTTGTAACCCTAGTCCCACCGAAGATACTTCTATTGATCTGATCTTGGAAAAGTTCATAGAAGTTCCCAGGCGCGAATGAACTCACCAATTGCAGTCGTTCGAGCTGGGCGGGACTGATCTTGACCTCAACAGAGGCGAGATTGCTCTGCAGTTGGCCCGTAGTAGAAGCTCCGAATATCGGAGCGGTAACGCCAGGACGCGATAAGACCCAGGCAAGCGCAACCTGCGAAAGTGGTTTGTTCAATTCGGCGCTTACTAGCCGAAGCTCGTCGAGAATCTTCCAGTTCCGTTCTGTGAACATACGGAAGGGCTGATTGTTGGAATCAAGCCTACCCCCTCCCTCTGAAACGGTTCCGTCAGCCTGGCGGTTGTACTTGCCGGTTAGAAAACCCGCGCCCAAAGGACTCCACGGTATGATTCCCATGCCAAGCTCCCGCGCACAAGGGATATGTTCCTGTTCGATCACCCGCTCTGCGAGGGAGTAAACCAATTGCAGTGCTATCGGCCCCGGTACGTTATGAACCTGCGCTAGGGTTGCCATACGTGTGGCATACCACGCGGGTATATTGGAGAGGCCGAAATAGCGGATTTTACCTTCCTGGATGAGGTTACCCATCGATTGCAGAATCTCTTCTGCAGGCGTGACCGCATCCCACACATGCACCCAATACATGTCAATGTAATCCGTTCCCAGGCGTCTAAGCGAAGCCTCAATAGCCCGTCGCAGATTCTTACGGCCATTCCCGCCACTGAAGCTGTATTTGGTCGCCAGAACAATCTTGTCTCGCAGTTTACGTGCCGCGACGAAACGACCGAGCAACTCTTCACTTCGCCCCCCACTGTAGACATCGGCTGTATCGACGAAATTGCCACCGGCGTCAACGTAGCCATTGAAGATAGATTCTGAGACCTCATCCGGCGAGCCCCAGCCCTCGTTGCCGAAGGTCATTGTCCCGAGAGCTAGGGTACTGACTGGAAGGCCGGAACGGCCAAGGGTACGAAAATCGGAAAGCTGCATGATTTCCTTTAATCCATCGGCTAGACGGCGTTGACGCCGCCATCGACGAATAACTCTGCTCCGGCCACGAAACTGGAATCGTCCGATGCTAAAAATACAGCTACCTTGCCGATATCGCTGCCTTCGCCGATACGCCCGCGCGGCACCATGCCGGTGACATACTGGAGCACATCCGGGTTGCTGCCCAGCGTTCTTACCCGATCGTCCACGACCGAAATACCGCGCACCGCGCTTCACACAGCCGTGTTTTGCGTGGTTGCACAAGGAGCGAAATCCACACTGCTGAACGACCAGCGCTTCGTCTATGACCCGAATAAGTATCTGCTCGTCTCGCTTGATCTTCCGTTGGTAGGCCAGATCGAAGAAGCAAGTCGCTCAAAGCCATTCCTAGGCTTGAGCTTGGTGATCGATTTCGATGAGATCGGGTCTCTGGTGCGCGAAGCAGAACTGCCACATGAGAGCGCTCCGCCCTTGCGCCCGGGCCTGATGATAGGCTCGATGGACGATGATCTGCTCGACGCAGTCATGCGGCTCACAAAATTACTTAAGACGCCTGCTCAAATACCTATTCTCGCGCCACTCATAAGACGAGAGATCTTCTTCAAGTTGCTGATTAGCGAGCAAGGCGGTTTACTGCGCCGCATGGTCGCCGATAGCGGTAAGGTTCGGCGTGTCGCATCCGGCCTCGCTTGGCTGAGACGTAATGTTGCCCGGCCGATCCGCATGGAAGAGTTGGCTCGCGAGATGCGGATGAGTTCTTCCGCTATGCATAGCTGGTTTCGCGCCGTTACTTCCATGAGCCCGCTTCAGTATCAGAAGCAACTCCGGCTTCAGGAAGCTCGTCGCATTTTACTCTACGAGTCTCTCGATGCAGGCACAGTGAGTCGGCGTGTTGGTTATGAAAGTGCCTCTCAGTTTAGCCGCGAGTACCGACGATTCTTCGGTGCTCCTCCCATGCAAGACATCGAACGTCTCCGTGCTGCGGCGGTTTGACACAACCTACCGCCGATAGTCATGGTGGTGGTGACAGGCCGAAGGCAGCCCGATTGGGCACGAGGACATTGAACTGCTGCCGCGTGATCTGGGGCAACCGTGGCATAACCGTGACAAAACCCCTCACATTGAGCTCACTTGGGTTGGCTTCGAGCGAAAGCAGATTCTCCAAGTTGTTGAAAATCTTGAAAGTGGAGTTGAACGTAAAGAAGCTTTGGAGCGGGTCTCACTGCGCCCAAGGCAGGTGCGCTATCAGGCCGGCCGTGCAGTCTGACCTTTCTAGTGATCCAAAATTAGCATCTGCTACGAAACGACTGTACGAACTTTTGTACGAACTCTTCTTTACAGCCATGCGAATCGCCGCGTTTCCGCACGGCAGTACAGGCCTTTTTTTCAATGACTTACGCTTTCCGCTTCGCGCAACTTCGCCCTGAAGTTCGGCTGTTAACCGAAGGGTTGTAGGTTCGAATCCTACCTGAGGAGCCAAAAGAATTAATTACTTGCAACATTCAGTTCCCTTCCAAAATCCCTAAAGTTCAAAAACGCGACGAAAAACGTGCTTAAGCTGTATCACTGCCGCGCCACGTCCAGAGAGTTTTGCCGCAGCGAACTTCATTCGAAAGAGCCACACCGATTTGCCACTGTACTTGCTCAGCGGTAGCCGCGCGCTAGCAGGTATTTCGCGCCTGTCTCGAAGGCCTAAGGACCCGGCACGAAAAACCCGAAGGCATTGGCCAACCGGCCGATCACGTTAAACGAGAAACAGACGGCAAGCGCATCCTCGATCTGTCGGCGCGAAGCCCCGGCAGCGAGCACTGCTCGCATGTCATCCGCATCCACCACTTGCACGCGCGTCAGCTTGCTCAGCATGAGCAGCGTCGCCCGTAATGGCTCCTCGATGGCCGCAGTCTCGAAATCGGACAACAACTCGGAGACCCTCTTCCTACGATCTACTCTTCGCGAAACCTACTCTTCTTCATCCTTTGTCTCCCCTTTCTTCCTCAGGGAAACTCCAGCTTAGAGTGGCTCAGTTCTCGGGGGCAAGGTCACAGTTCATAGGGTCATGTCGTCTCCTCGTCAATTTCAATCGTGCCTGAGTTCGCGACAATTGCGAACCCTCGAACGAGGTGAAACGCTCACTCGATAGTGCTGAACGGAATACTCACTTTTGACAGAGTTGTCGTACTCGGAGAGATTCGCTCTTTCGTCCATGAATAAGAGCGTGCAATGGCAGTGTTCGAATCTGAATCACAGACGGCTGCCGGAACCGTCCATTCGATTCGCTGCCCCAGTTTTCTCGCCCCACGATTCAAGAAGACCGAAGCTGATTTAAGTTTGTACTCTGCTTTGTAGACCTGCGCACGGATGAACGCGACCATGTTGGCAGGCGAACAGAGAGTCGTAGTCCTCGAGCTTCAAGCCGAAGAGCGGATAGGACTCGATGAAGGAACCGCGACCCGCCACGGTTTCAGCTCGGCCTTGGGAAATGAGATCGAGAGTCGCGAATTCTTTGAAGAAGCGGACGGGTCAGCCGCGCTCAGGACTGTTACCGCGCTGGTGAGCCGAATGTTTTTGGTGCGGGCGGCCGCGCGGCAGCGAGAATGACTGGTGGAGCAGAGTCCAGAATTCGGGGCGATGGTGTTCGCCGATGCCGAAGACGTCAAGACCGACCTGGTCGGCGCGTTCTATCTCCTCTAATAACTTACCGAGGCGCTCCGCGCTGGAATAGTTGCGCCGCCTCCGAATGAGACTCTTTCTACTCTTGCAGCTTCGGCATCGCGCGAAACGGATGGGCTGCGATTACACCTGCGCCTTCCTTTATCGTGATGCGTTGGCCGGAAGCAAGAGCCCGAAGCTCCTCCAACTTGCCGCTCGGCCATCGAACACGTAGGAGATCGACGGTGCGGTTCGCAGCTAAACCAAAATGTAAAGTGAAATCGTTCTGCGAGCAAAAACTCCCGCCACTCCGCACTTCATCGATCTGCCGCACTGCGCCCGCGATGCATTCCACTCTTGCTCCGAGTGCGCTCCGATTCGACTTCTCTCCCACCAGTTGCACTTCCAGCGAGTGATTCGCGTTCTCTGACGTATCGTGCAGCAGACTAGGCGTGTCGTTCATGTTGTTGACAACCACATCCAGACGGCCCGTGTGAAACAGATCCCCGAAAGCCACGCCGCGTGCCACTCGCGGCGTCAGAATACCTGGGCCCGCATAACGGGAAATATCGTCGAACGTTCCATTGCGGCGGTTGCGATAGAGTATCTTGCGCTCGGCGTAACTGGCGTCGACTAACTGGCCCTGTACCTCGGGATAAACGTGGCCGTTCGCAACGAAAATATCCGGCCAACCATCATTATCGAAGTCGAAGAAACCCGTGCCCCAGCCGAGATAACGCGTGTTTCCGCCCAGGCGCGCGGTAAATGTGGCATCTTCAAACGTGCCATCGCGAAGGTTACGATACAGCGTCGAGGTGTCGTCGGCGAAATTGGTTTTGACAATATCCAGCCAACCGTCGCCGTCATAGTCGCCGGCGCTGACACCCATGCCCGCCTGCTCCCGTCCGTCTTCATTCACCGCGACGCCCGCGGACAACCCAACTTCGCGAAAGGCGCCATGC
This sequence comes from Bryobacteraceae bacterium, assembly GCA_965277435.1. Lineage (GTDB taxonomy): Bacteria > Acidobacteriota > Terriglobia > Bryobacterales > Bryobacteraceae > Bog-105. The sequence goes on from OZ255821.1 coordinate 3,812,917, forward strand.
CGCTGGTTCCGGAACAGTAGCGACCGCGAAGAGTCGCACGCCACGTAAATATCGGGCCAGCCATCGTTGTCGAAATCGAATATCAGCGGCGTGAATCCGTATGCCAGGCCGGCAGCCAGAACGCCGCTCGAGTCCGAGACATCGGTAAACGTACCGTCGCCGTTGTTCCGATAGAGAAAGCAGCGGCCGGCTTTGAGTCCGCGCGGCCCGCAAAACACCTTCAAACCTTTCCAGCGGCAGGTCGTCTCATTGTCGGGCAGATAACGGTGCGCCTCGTCGAAATCTACATACGACACGGCAAACAGGTCAGCATGCCCATCCCGATCGAAGTCAACGAAGGCTGCGCCAGTCAGGTATTGCTGCTTCAAGCTGTCGAGCCCCGCAACGCGAGTAACATCGGTAAACGTCCCATCGCCGTTATTGTGATACAGAACGCTATCTCCGTAGTAAGTAACGAATAAGTCAGTGTGCCCGTCGTTGTCATAATCCGCGGCGCAGGCACCCTGGCCCCAGCCATGCTTCGCCAAGCCTGCCGCGGCTGTTACTTCCCGAAAGGTCCCGTCACGATTGTTCCTGTAAAGATGATTTACCGGCTCCTGACCGCGTGGAAATCCTTCCATGCGCGATCCATTAACAAGAAAGACATCCAGCCAGCCGTCGTTGTCGTAATCGAACAGAGCTACGCCGCCGCCCGTCGATTCAAGAATGTATTTCTTGGTGCGCTCACCGCCGATAATCGTCTTCGCGTGCAGACCCGCGGCCGCAGCGATGTCCACGAAATACGGACACGAGGATCGAGCAGGAACAGCGGCCTTTGCGAGCCGGCAACCAGCGGCTCCAGACGCTAAGGCGTTCAAAAACTGCCGGCGCGAGTGCATTATTTAGGCAGGTCCCACGGCGCAGGCGGCTGATCGAGGGACAGCGCCTCTGAAGCTGGCGTCTGCAACCCGACTGCTTTGTCACGCGTCTGTTGCAGTCGTTCATACCGGCGGTTCCATTCGTCTGCGGCAGCCTGGTTTCCGGCCCGTCTGTAAGTCTGCGCTAACAGATAGTATGCTGCGTCCGCGCGTGGATTAAGGCGCACACATTCTTGTAACTGCTCAAGAGCAGTGTCCTGTTTGCCGGCCCTCGCATAAAGCTTTCCTAGAAGAAAACGATTGGTGGCCCGATCGGGCCTGAGGTGCACTGCCTTCTCTGCAAACACCAGCGCTTCCTCGCTGCGGCCGAGCCGCTCCAGGGCGAGAGCCGCACCGTAAGCATACAAGTCCCGGGCCGGCGCCAGTTCGGCGGCCGTGCGGAAATTCTCTGCCGCTGCCTGGTAGTTTCCAGAGCGCAGGTCTAAGTTGCCGAGTAAGTCGTATCCTAATGCCGCATGATTATCGAGCGCCAGCGCCTTCTGAATAACGGGCCGGGCGGCGTCCGATCCATGTAGCTCCGCCTCGGCGATCCCGAGCATCAGGTTGTCGTTCACGGAGGCCGGATCACGTTTCAATTGCCGGCGCAGCGCGACCTCCGCTTCCGGTAACCGCCCCGCCGAAAGCAGGCAGCGCGCCTGCAGCGAGCCCAATGCCGTCGAATCCGGAAACTGCTGCACAGCCTGGTTTGCCAGTCGTAGAGCTTCCGCCATTTCGCCCGATTGCAGTGCGTTAAGGATCAGACGCACATAGTCGGCCGTGTCGGCAGCCTGCGTCGCCGCCTCTGTTTGCTGCCGCTGTTCGCTCCCGGTTCGAGCAACACTGTTCGCACACACCATCGACAGCAGAATTATCTGGACCAGCCCTGCTGTGGCAGCACGTCTCAACGCAGACTAGAATATCCATTTCAGCGCGAACTGCACAAACCGGGGATCGCGCGCGGTGAAAATCTGGCCGAATGACGCCCCATCACTCACATTCGAATCGGGCTGCGACAAGTTCACCCGGTTGAATATATTGAAATACTCGTTGCGGAACTGAATCCGGCCTAGCCGCTCTGAAATGGGAAAATCTTTAAAGATCGCGAAGTCGAAATTCACCATTCCCGGACCTAACAGGATGTTTCTCCCCGACGTGCCGAAGGTTCCGGGTGCGGCCAGTGCAAAGGCGCTCGTGTTGAAGTACTCCGAGACTACCTGGTTACGCGCTCGTCCCGTGTCGAGTGTCCGTGGCGTTCCATAGACCCAGTCGGCTGTGTCGTTACCGATGCCTGTCAGCGATCGGTCTTGCCCGCTGGTCACGGTAAAGGGGGTGCCCGATTGAATTGTTGTTATGCCGTTAAGCTGCCACCCGTTCACTAATTGACCCAGGGCGCGGCCTTGATATCGCTTGGGCGAAGGAATGGACCAGAGATAGGAAGCCACGAAACGGTGCGGCACATCGTTGTCCGACAAACCCTTGTTTAAAGCGAAGTTGAAAGGATCGCGCGGCCCGCTCTGACCCTCTGCGCCGACCGAGATCAGGTCCAGATACTTCTCCCAGACATAGGACGCCAGGATCGTAAAGCCGTGCGAGAACCGGCGATTTAATGTAATCTGCAGAGAATTGTAAGTCGAAAAGGCATTATCGTCGTTAAGCGCGAAAGAGCCATAGCAAGGGCTCGTCGTTCCGGTTCCGTTCGGACACTGAATGTTGTTGAGCCTCCGGCGGTTGACCTCGTCGGCTAACTGCTGGTTGTAAGACTGGACGCTAAAAGGCAGCGGAATTGCCGGATTGTATTCACGCGATATATAAAGGTGCTTCGCCGTGTTCCCCACGTACGCAGCGGTAAAGGTCGTATCCTTTGCGATCTCGTGCTGGATGCTTAGCGTGTACTCCTGGATGTATCCTTCGTTCCAGCGCGGAGGCAAACCAACTTCCAGCGAGTAACTGGGCCAGTTACCGCCATAGAGCGTGCTAAACGAAGCCCGCTGAGTGGATGTTCGCGGGATACCGAATGGAAATGGGTTGGTTTGCTGGCCATTTATAAAGGCTGAGTTCCCGCTCAGGCTCGGCGCATAGTTATTCGTGACGTTACCCGGGGCCGGAATACTCGCCGTGTAAGTAAATGGCGTCGACGTCGAGAACCGGTTATAAGCGATAAGCCGTATCTGGTCCCAGAAGATCCCGTACGATCCACGAACCGACGTTTTGCCTTTCTTGAAAGGATCCCAGGCGAACCCGAAGCGCGGCGCCGAATTCAGCATATGATTTCCTACCAAGTTTCGCGAGCAGCCTTTGTCCCCCGATCCAAAAGTGGTCCCCAGCGGCGCACCGGGAAACGTGATGCCGGGAGGCGCAGTCGGATAAAACGTCGACTTCGATTGGAACGTCGGATCCAGGCAGATCTGATCGTTCAAATTGTCAACAGGCGGCAGATAGGGTTCCCAGCGGTATCCGATGTCAAGGCTTAGGTTCGGACGAATCTTCCAGTTGTCGGTGATGAATGCCGCAACCGTTTTATGACGCAACTGGCTCACCACTTCTGTATCCTGCGTGTAGCTGTTCGGCAACCCGAGCAGCAGGTCCGAAAGACCGGTGCCTGAGAACTGTCCATTGAACGAGAAATTGGGATCGGTGAAGAAATCTTCGAAGCGATTTACCGACTCGGCGCGGTACTCGCCTCCCATGCGTATCGAGTGAGCGCCTTTCACCAGGCTCACCGTATCGTTGAACTGAGTGACCTGGCGCGGCTGCTGAAAGACGCCGTCGCCGGAAGTATTGATGGAACCACTGATGCTTGTAAAGATCTCAGCAGGCCTGCCCGCGGGTGCCTGGTTGGGAGGGCCGCCAAAGTCTTCCCAGCCTAGTCCGCTGCCCGTTGGCGAACGGAAATGATACATCCGGTTAAATCCCACCAGCGCCTGGTTGAGCAGTGTGGGTGAGAAACTGTGTGTCCAGTTCACGCCTACATTGTTATTGCGAAATGTTTTCTCATGAGGTGCGTTTTGGAGCGGAGGCGCGATCCCAGTGATGCTGTCGTAGTTATAGAAATAGCGGGCAAATACCTTGTCGCTATCGCTGAATGAGTGGTCCAGCCGTATCACAAACTGCGGTTCCGCCAAATCGTCGTTATTCGTGCTGAATGGCGCCGAGAAAGAGTAGCCGGCCCCATTATTGGGCAGCGGCATCAGTTTCTTGATGAAGTTTACGGCAGTCGGATCTATCCGCGTGATAGGGATCAAATAATTCGGGAATGTATTGCCGGTACGAGGGTCGATCGGACACGACGGCCCGGGACACTTGTCGCTGAAGTTCGCTCCAGCGGGATTCAGATCGGGCCGCTCCTGCGGAGTAAGTACCTGCGGAATTGTTGTCGTCTCCGCCTGCCGTCTCTGCGTCTCCTGGAAATAGCCGAAAATGAAGGTCTTGTCTTTACGAATGGGTCCTCCGAGTGTCCCTCCAAACTGGTTCAACTTATAAGGCGGTCGCGGCAGGCCGGCCTGATTGGCAAAGAAGTTATTCGCGTTCAGCTTGTCATTCCGGAAAAACTCGAAGGCATCGCCGTGCCATTCGTTGGTACCCGACTTGGTGACGGCATTTACCAGCGCGCCGGCGTTACGGCCATATTCCGCGCTAAAGGAACTGGTGTTAACGCTGAACTCCTGCAGAGCGTCGGGCGCTGGGAAGATGGGCGCCACAGCCAGGTACGGATCCACCGCATCCACTCCATCGATGAGAAAGTAATTCGATGCCGGCCGGTTGCCGTTGACTACAATTCCCTCATGCTGGCCTTGCCCGTGCGCTACATTATTTGTATCGAGACTTACTCCCGGCATGAGTTGCTCGAGCTGCAGCGGATCGCGGCCGTTGAGCGGCAGATCGACGATGCGGCGCGCATCCACCACCTCGCTGATGGTGGCCTTCACCAGGTCAACACCAGTAACATTGCCGGTAACAGTAACTTCTTGTGATACAGCCCCCAGCGAGAGTGTTACAGGAACTGTGAGATTCTGGTCAACCTGCAGCGTAAGCCCTTTCTCCACGTACGCACTAAAACCGGCTTTCTCGGCTTTCAATGTATAAGGGCCCACGGCCAGCAAAGGGAAGCTGAACGAGCCCGAAGCATCGGTTGTGGCAGTGCGGGATTCCTGCGTGCTCGCCTGCGTCACCGTTACCTTAACACCCGGTACAGGCGCGCCACTTGCATCATTGACGCTGCCCACGATCGTTCCGGAGGCTGCTCCGGAAGCCGGTTGGCAGCTAAAACCAAGCCAGCATAAAATCAACAATGAGCAGAAAGCGACGGAGCGAAACGACGTGGTCGAACGCATGGCGAGACATCCTCCAGCGGTATACGAGGAACTACTGAAAACGCTTACGGAAACTATATAGCCGATTGCAGACCCTGTCAATCACTTACTTACGAGAATGTTTACTTTTCTTTCTGATCTTTCTGCTGCGTCGGACCGGTCAGGAGCGTGCGAAGTAAGTTATCCGATTCCCGCTGTTCTTTCTCGTGCAGCTCCTGTACCTTGGCGATCTCGCGCCGGGCATCGTCTGCCCGTCCCACTGTCTTATACTCCTGCATCAGCGCGTAGTGCGCCGCTGTGTCGTCCGGCTTCAGACGCACGGCTGTCTCTAACTGCAGGATGGCTGCAGTCGAGTTATTCTCTGCGTTTAACAGTTTCGCCAAGCCGACCCGCGCCTCGGTCATCTCGGGGTTTAACTCGATCGCCCGGCTCAGATGTTGGGACGCGCTTGGATAATCGTTCTTCTTGCGCAGCAACTCACCGGCTTGGTATTCCGCGGCCGCATCGCCGGAATTGATCGCGAGCTCCTGCTGAAAATCGCGCAGCGCCGCGGCGTCGTCCTCATCCGTTTTCCGGCGCAACAGAATTTGCCCGATCCGATAATGCAAATGCGGCGCGCGCGTATTGAACTCGAGCGTTCTCCGATACTCACTCAGCGCCTGTTCGTCGTTGCCCTTAGCCTCCCAGGCTTCGCCCGCGAGTTCGTGTATGCGGTACGAATCAGGATGTTTCTTCAGCAGATCGTTCACCGCGCGGCGCGAAAGCTCAGAGTAAAGCTCTGCCGTCTGATATAGCACGTCGGCATCGTCCGGATACCAGCGCTGGAGCTTTTGCGAAGTCTCCAACGCCACGTCAGGTTGTTGCACGCCCGCGCACGCCAGTAGCGCCAATCCCGCCAGCCGGCGTGTCTTCGCTTCGAGCGACTCGACGAACCGCCGTTGCAGGATCGGCTCGGCTGCGCCGCAGTTGGCGGTGTCCGCCAGGCTTAGGCCCAAAAATGTCTCTGTCTGCGGCTCGTCCGGCCGCAGCGCCAGCGCTTGGCGCAACGGAATCTCGGCTTCCGCGGCCCGACCCGAAGCATAAAGCAGAATTCCCTTTGCCGAAAGAATGCTTGCGTCATTCGGATTGAGCTTGAGGATGGCGTCATACTCGCTCGCCACTGCCTTCAGATCGTGCCGTGCCAGCGCCTGCTGCGCAGCCTGCTTGTGCGCTTCGATCGCCGATCCCGAATCAGGTTTCGGCTGCTGCGCAAACCCGCAAGCGAAAGCCGTCATCAGCATTGCCGCGATTCGCAGTCGCGCCGAAACTTGCATCAGGCGGATTAGTCCCGTGGCCATTCTATTACTCGTACGCCTTCCAACGCGCCAGCGCAACGCGCTCCCTCCTGGCGTCCACTGGCGGATCTCGGGGAAGACCGTCACGCCCGTCTTCTCGTTCTCCGGTTCCCCCAGAGCACCCGTTACCGTTTCAATACTCTGTCCGATTGAATTTCAGCGGGTGGGCAGCGGGCGCGGGTAAGGGAGCGGACGCGGCATTGCAACGATTGTTATTGCCCTTACAGTCCCGGCCTGTCCTAAGAGGCACCGTCTGAACAAAAGTCCTAGTACTTTCAAAAGAGCTTGTTTACTTTTTTTCTCGCCTTCCTGAGCATTTCCGATCTGAACTTACGCAAGAGCTAGTTGAAGAATAGTATTCCCCTTTCAGGAGAACCAGCATGCGTCACAGTTTTGTTATCACTCTCGTCTCAGCGGTAGCTTTACCGGCACTTTCGATTCCCAGCGTGGCTCAAACCACCAGCACGCAAGCCAAAACCACCAAAACAGCACCGGCAAAGACCACCCCTGCCAAAACTGCCGCTGCTCCCGCGAAGCCTGCCGTCGTAAAGATCACTTCTGCTCCCGCGAAGCCTGTCGCCGTAAAGACCACTTCTACTCCCACGAGGCCTGCCGCCGTGCAGACCGCTTCTGCTCCCACGAGGCCTGTCGCCGCGCAGACCGCTTCTGCTCCCACAGCAAATATGAAGACGGCGGCCGCGCCGGTCTCAACAGCCAACAAGATACCGAACGTGGCAGCGACCGGTGGCGCATCACCAAACTCAGCAACTGTGGCGACGGCGAATACAACAACTGCCGCAAACTCTGCTGTAGTTGCTGGGAGCGGACAGGCGGCTACTGCGCAGCCAGCATACGCCTTACAGCAACAAGCCACCGATAACAGCCAGGGAGTCAATACGGGCGCCGCCGCCGGGGGCGCAGGGACGATGTCCGGCGCAGCCAATGGGGCGACTGCATCGACGGGCTATGCCGCCGGCTTGGGCACATTCAACGCCGGCGGACTTACCGCCACCGCATTCAATTGCTTGCGGTCAGGAAACCGGGTTTTTTGCGATTTTGACGAAACCAGTAACAGTAATGGGGAAATACCCGCTGGTTACGGTTTCAACCAGACCCGGCTCGTTTTGGGCAGTGGCCGTGTTTACACACCGCACGTCGCTCACTACGTGGATGCGGATGGATCTACCTTCGACACAGCGGAACTGACCGCCAACACGGCGGTCCGGTTAGTCCTCGAATACGACGATATCCCGGCGCAATACACGACCGTCGCGCTTGCCTTCGGGCGCGACAAAATCTCAGCCGTACCGATCACGGACATGGCTGCTACCCAGTCGCCCAATTTGATCGCGCCCCGGCAATCGCCGGCACAGAGCGCGGGAGGACAGGCAGCCGCTGCTCCAAATGCCGCGGGAACCTCGACTATGGATAAGGCCGGCCAAGGTATCGATAAGATCAAGTCAACAAAGTCAGGATTAAGTGATCTTTGGAAAAGAGCCAAGACGGTAACGCAGAACTAGCTGAATAGCAAAAGGGCGGGGGCCGGTATCGAGATTCGTCAAGCTAGCCCCGCCTCCAAAGCTAGTAAACCCTCGCGCCGTGCCGGTTGTCTGCGTTGCCGCGCCCGACTCGTCGCCCCTGCGCTCTTGCCCGAACCTGCGGGCCATTGTGCAGACGATTCAATGAGCGTCACAGCTTACGGGGCCAATGCCGGCAGTCGGGCGCTCGTGCCTTTGCCGCTGTTGTTCGGCTAGTTCCTTTTCGCCCGACTCCTTTTGGCCGTTGTGGAAATAAAGCTGCGCCAGGCGGTAGTGAGCTTGTGTGAGAGTAGGGTCGAGCGCGAGGGCACTTCGGTATTCGCTGATGGCTTCGGATATGTGGCTGTGCTGGGCGTCGATCGCAGCCAGTTGCGCATAAGCTTCGGCTAACTTGGGGTCTGCGGTGATCGCTTCGCGGAGTGCGGTTTCGCCAGGCTGTTCCTGTCCCGCGGCGAGCAGGCTGGTAGCGTAAGCCAACCGGGCTCGGGCGTTGTTGCCGGCTTCCCGGGCCAGCGCAGCGGGATCGACGAGGGAGGGAATCGCCGCCAGTTGGCTGATAAACAGGTAGGCGTCGCCCGATTTGGGATTGGCTCTGGCGGCGGCCAGAAAAGTCGAGAGGGCTTCGGGCGCGTAGCCATCGTTGTAAAGGAGAGCTCCTCGGCCGATCAGCAGCAGTGGCGAGTGCGGGTATGTGATCAGGCTTTTCGTAATGAGCTGGCGCGCGTGATCGGTTTGGCCTTGCTCATACAGCGCTACCGCCTCAACAAAGTTGTTTTGCTCGGGGGAGCGCGGACACGGGAGACGCGAGGCTACGGTTTCCAGGTCGCGTACCAGTCGCGATTGTGCTTTTTCGGCGACGCCCGCTGAATAGCCGCCGCTATCGATAGCGCCGCGCACGCCCACCGTGCCGAATTGCGGAGGCGGTTGTTGCTGCCGCGCTCTCAGTGCTGTGGCGGCCACCAGCACGATCACCATGAGCTTTCCCATCTGCCTCTATTTTCCCAGCTGATCGAGGGCCTGCTGTAATTCCTTGTTTTCCGGATGATGGACGAGAAAACCCTGCAGGGTTTGGCGAGCTTGCGCGGTGTTGCCGGCCTGACTCTGGATGGCCGCGATGTTGAGATAAGGGCGGTCGTAGTCGGGGGCGAGCTGCGTACAGCGCTCGAACTCGGCGAGAGCGGCGCTCGAGTTCCCGAGGCGAAGATAGACGACTCCTAAGTTGTTAAGGGCAGTGGAATCGTTGGGGCGTAGCTGCACGGTGCGGTCGAGTTCCTGGCGGGCCGGTTCGAATTTCTCTTGCGAGGCGAGCAGCATGCCCAGCGCGAAGTGAAATTCGGCGTCGTTGGGATCGACGGCAATGGCGGCTTCGACGGCTTGCTGGGCGAGGTCGAGGCGGCCTTGCCAGCGGTAGAGCAGGACAAGGTTTTGCAGAGCTACCAGATGCGCAGGCTTGGCGCGGATGGCTTGCTGGAAATTACGCAGAGCTTCGTCGTAGTTCTTTTCCTGGCCGGCGATTGCGCCGAGGTTGGTCCAGGCGTCGGCATCCTGGGGATCGAGCGAGACGGCTTTTTCCAGGTTGGTTTTGGCTTGCGCGGGCTGCTGCTTGTTGAGATAAATGGTGCCCAGGTTGTAATAGGCAGCTGCATAGTTGGGATTGCGCGCCACTGCTTCCTCAAAGCACGCCAGGGCGCCATCGACGTGATTGTTTTGGATGTAGGCGATGCCGTAAGTAAAGTAATTGCGCGTGGGCGTCGCGCCGTGAAAATGCCCGGAAAAGGCGAGCGCCTTGTGCAACTGATCGGTTGCGTTACTGGGGGCGCCCGACCAGTCGGCTGCCACGGTGGCAGGTGACACCATGCCGGTGTAGACCTTAAGAGCAAAGCCGCGCGGATCGATCAGAAGAGACACCGGTGTTTCGAGATCGCGGCGGCGGTCGTACAGGTAGCGATAGAGGATGTTGAAGACGCTGGCTGTGGCCTCGTCGGCGGCCAGGATGGGAAAGTGGACGGCGGGCGCGTTCTTGCTTGAGCCATTGAGGTTTATAGCGAGAAGCGGGAGAGAGTGAGCTTGTGAGAAGGCGGCGAGTTGAGCGCGGCTGCGATCGCAATCGTTGGCGGTGAGGAGAAGCAGTAAGGGCTTGCCACGGAACTGATCGAGGGTGTAGAGTTTCCCGCTGGCATCCGGCAGGGAAAGTGGCGGCAGCCGCAAAGGTTCGAGGAGCCAGGTGCTGAAGTCCGCTGGCTGCGTATTGGCTGGGGCGGCTGGCTGTTTTGGTAATATGTTAGTGGCCAGGAATGGCTCGGAGTGGACGTTTTCACTCGCTTCGTGGATCGTGATCCGGTGATTCACCGGCAATTTTTCGACCGACTGAGTGAGTCCGCTCGGCCATTGAATCGTCGCGCGAAAGGGACCGGTTTGCCTGTCCACACCGAAGGTGATGTCTTTGGTGTGCTGGGAAAGAAAGCCTGATCCGGCCTGGAGGAATTTGCTTCGGTGCGTGCCGCCCGATTCGAGCGTGACCACCGCTCCGATCGCATCCCGGTTGCTCTTGCTGCCTGTGAGTTGAAATACCACCGAGTGGCCGAGATCGGGAAGGTCGTTGTGCAGTAGGCGCAGTTGCGGGGCGGTGCGGTTTTTCAGCAGGACTTCCAGGCGGCCGTCGTGATCGAAATCCGACAGAGCAAAAGCCCGGCTATCGTCCTCAAAATCTAGACCGAGGAGGCCGGAAACTTCAGCAAAGGTTCCATCGCCGTTGTTTAAGAAAACGATGTTGCGTTCGTAACCGTTCCAGGATCGGTCGGCGCGGATGAGTTCGTTGATGGCGTTCCACGCTAATTCGTAGTCAGTGGATCCGCTTCCGGTATCCAGAGAGCGCGAGACGATCTGTCGCCAGAAGAAGCTCGAAAGATCGGTGCGGTCGGGTCCGGAGATGAAGCCATTGGTCACGTAGAGATCGGGCGAGCCGGAGTGTGTAATGTCCCAGGCGTCGGCCGACCAGGACCAGCGGCCCATGCCGACTTGCGCCTCCTCGCTAGTATCAAGGAGGGATTGCTGACCGGCCTGATTACGGTAGAGCCCGTTACCGGAGGCGTGCTTGCGATAAGCGTGACGGATCTTTTCGTCGACGCCGGGCAGAAAGTAATCCTGTTCCGTGACCCGTTTGCCCGCCGCCGAGTACATGTCGGTGACGTACAAATCGGGCCGGCCATCATTGTTGTAGTCAAACCACGAGACACTCATGCCAGCACCATAGTCCTCTACCCCAGACGACTCTGCTACGTCGGTGAAGGTGCCGTCACCGTTGCTGCGATAGAGATTCTTGCGGCCGAAATCGTTGGCCACATACAGGTCGGGCCAGCCGTTGCCGTCATAATCGCACCAGCCGCAGGCAAAGGTGAAACGGTTATTGTTCTGGTTCATGCCGCAAGAATCGGTGACGTCTTCGAACGTGGCATCGCCGCGATTGCGCATCAGAAAGTTGGGCGGACCGTTTTGCGCGTCGTAGTAAGGCTTGGGATGGGTGTACTGGCTGAGGCCTTGATAGTAGGCGTAGAGGCAGAAATAGACGTCGAGCAGGCCGTCGCGATTGTAGTCGGCGGCGGCGACACCGGTGAAGGTTCCGGCCGAAGGTTTGGCGAAATGAAAGGCGTCGGGTTTCAGCTCGAAGCGGCCGTTGCCATGATTTAGATAAAGAAGCGGTCCGCTAGTGCGGACGACGAGAAGGTCTTGCGTGCCGGAGTTGGTGAAGTCGGCGAACAGGGCGGAGGCGGTGCCGTCGAGCAGGCCGAGCCCGCTTTTATCGGTAATGTCTTCGAACGTGCCATCGCCGCGATTGCGGTAGAGGCGATTAGGAAGGCCGGAGGGCTGGCAGACGTAGATGCTATCGAAGCCGGTGTTATCGATATCGCCCACAGCAATGCCGTTGTTGCCATAGAGGTCCAGTCCACACGCAGCGTCGAGAGTGCTACGCCAATAATCGACCCCGCGAAGCATTTGCTGATGGTAGGAAGGAACGTCTTTGAAGGCGTGCCCGCTGATCTCCTGGAAACCTGCGCCGGTGAGCGTGGCGCGTGTCTCGTTGACTGCCGTCCACTGTGTGATTTGCCAGTGGCCCGGCGAAGTTTCGCGCCATTGCAGAAGCCATGTCCCAGTGCGCTCTTCGCGGGCGGCGTCGGTGCGTGTGCCGGAGAAATCGTAGCGCAGCGTGGTCTCGATCGTGACTGGTGTTTCGGAGATTGCCTTTAGAGATACGATTTGCAGTTCGGCGCAAGGGATGCCGGAGAAAGCGGCGAGCCAGGTTTTCCAGTTGTCGAGAAAAGCGCTTTGGCCCCTTGAGTCCTCCTTGTGAAATTCAACTTTGACGATCTTTATCGGGCCGGTTTGCGGGACTGGTTTGTGGCTACCAGCGTTCAGGGGCGAAAAGGCAATGTCCTTATCAATGAATTGGGCGAGTGTTGCGGCGCCGTGCGGCGAGCTGCGCAGGGATTGGCCGAGTTGAGCGAGAATTGCGTCGAGCTCGGCGGCGTACTTTTCGCAGATGAATTCGTCCGAGCCTGGCAGGACCCGGGCGATGAATTTCTCCAGCGTTTCAGGAAACGGCGATTTGGATTGGAAGCGGCAAGGCGACGGGGAGAAGGCTTGCAGACGGCGCGACCAGGCAGTGAGTAGCGCGGCGGAGGCGGCGGCTTGTGTTAGAAATGACCGGCGGTTCATTGCGGTTTCGACTGCGAAATCTCCAGATAGTAACGAGCGTTCGGGTAGTTCGGCTGAGCTTCGAGAGCAGCAGAAAATTCACGCGCGGCGGCAGGTTGGTTGCCGCTTTGGCGGAGGGCTAATCCCAGTCCGAAATGTGCTGCGGCGGAGTGCGGATGAAGTTTGATGAGCTTGTAGAACTCCAGTGTGGATTCATCGTACTTGCCTAGCTGCAGCCAGGCGAGAGCGAGATTGTAGCGGGCGTCGAAGTTGGCGGGATCGAGGCTGAGGGTGTGGAGGAATCCGCCGATGGAGGCGAGTGTGTCGGGCTTTGTCTCGGGGACAGCTTGCTGGGCTACACGATCCACGTTGACGCGATCAAGCATGCGTTGCAGGCTGGCCTGCATTTTAGAGACCTCAGCGGGATCGAGGGAGATGGCAGTGCGTAGTTCGGCTATGCCTTTTGAGAGATGACCGGTGTCGGCGAGGATCAGACCGAGATTGTAATGGGCGAGCGCGTCATCGGGTTTGGCGGAAACGGCGGCGCGAAGCGATGCGAGCGCGCGCGGAAAGTCGCCCTGTTTGGCGGCGTCGAGACCGTCATTGCTGAGGCGGGTGGCTTCGGCGGCTTGGGCGCTGCGGTTGTTTAGTTCCTGGACCTGGCGCAGATCGCCTTTGGCGGCCTGCTGGTCCCCGGTTTGCAAATCGAGGCGAGACAAGAGGTAATAAATTTCGGGAAGATCGGGATTTTGTTGGAAGGCAATCTCCAGTTCGCTGCGGGATGCGGTCCGTTCGTTTTGTTTAAGCAAAGCTTTGGCGAGCTCCACGTGCGCGGCCGTGTAGCTGGGGCGTTCGGCGATCGCCTGGCGGTATTCATCGAGGGCGGCGGCGGTTTGCGATTGGGCTTGGTAGGCGAGGCCGAGACTCAGATGGGCTTCGGGGTAGTGGGGTCTGAGTGTCAAAGCTTGTTTTAAGACGGGGACGGCTTGATCGGGTTGATTCATCGCCGTTAGAGCGATGCCTAGGAGATTTAGGGCTTCGGGATAGTCAGGTTGATCGCGGAGGGCGGCGCGGCATTCGTTGGCGGCTTGCGGCCAGTCTTGTGTTTCGGTGAAGTGAGCAATTAATTTGCGGGCTTCGAGGTAGTGGTTTTGAGCGGGGGTGGGAGCTTGAGCCTGGGTATGTAGCGCTAAGAAGAAGAATGGCAGGCTAAAGCCTACCCCACGGATTCGATTAGGCAGGCGCAAGGCGGTACTCGGCTCCGGCTTTTGTGTCGAACTCGACTGTTCTATTTATCTCGCGAGTCGGGACGGCTTGGCCGTTACTGGTGACTTGAAGTTTGGGCCAGGGCGAGATCAGGCGAGCGGTTTTGCCGCGCTCGCTCAGGAGAACGATGGGCGAGACGGTTTTGCCATCCCAGCCGGCGCTTACCAAAAACGCTCCCGCCGCTCGCAAGTGATGGAACTCAGCGGGTCCAAGATTCTTAGTATTCGGGAACAGGCGCAACGCGCCGTTGTAGCTCTGCAAAAAGCATTCATTCAAAACAGCGGGGAGGGAAAGATTTTCGGTCCAGACGCCCATGCGCATCATGAAGTCGAAATCGGTCGAGTCGTGATAGCGGCCGCCGGTCTGGCGAGCGCGGTCGTTGACGATGCCGTTGGGCAGCTGGCAGTAGCGGACTTCGCGTTTGAACCAGTCGAGGTCGAGCATCCCGAGACGCGCGCGTATGAGTGGCTGATAGACCACGTCGTTGCCCCCTTCGAGCTGGACGTTTTGGGCGGTCCGGCGGGCCAGCGCCAGATCGTTTTCGTGGGAGTGGAGGCCGATGCGTTCGCCCGGGAAAACGGGGGCCAGTGTGACGGGCACGTTGTAAATCCAGCCTTCGGGCGCGTTCGGAACATCGAGCCAGACTTTACTCTTGGGCGCGACCGGATAAGAAGCGAGATGGCTTCGAATTTTCGACCAGTTCGGACGCTCGCCAACATCCTTTCCAAGGATCTCGGAGGCCGCCACGGTGGCTTCGAGAAGGAAGTCGATCAGGGCGAGATCCATGATGCAGTCCTGATTCAACCGGTAGTCGACCGTGCAGCCCCAGTTTTCTGGCGAGACGGTGGGCTTGACGTGATAGCGGCCGTCAGCGTCCAGCTTCACGTAAGCGGCAATAAATTCTGTGGCCGCTTTGAGCAGCGGATAGACGCGCCGCAGGACCGATTCGTCCTGAGTGTATAAATAGTGCCACCAGAGGCTTTGCACCACCCAGGGAGTCTCGCAAATTTCGTAGCCCCAGGGCGGAACCGGATACGGGACAACCTGGCTCGGGACGGGATAGGCAGAATGCGGAAAGTAGGCGCCGGGCAAATCGAATTTTTCACGCGCGTACTTCTCCGACATGGGGAGCAAACTTTCAACCAGATCGATGTACGGGAAGTGCTGGTCGGCGTGGTTGCTGGAGAACACGCCCCAGAAAACCTGCTGCGTGTTGTAGTTCATGTGGTAATCGCCATGCCAGGCGGTCCCGATGTGACCGCTGGTCCAATTGCCGAAGAGGCCGGGCGCAAGTTTCCCACGACGCAGGCAACAAGCTAACCAGTATTGGTTGTGATACCACCAGCGTTCGAGTTCTTTATCGTCAAGCTGGACGGCGGATTTAGACCAGAAATCTGTCCAGTAGGGGTCGGAGGATTGGCGGATGGTGGCGGGGGTCAGCGTGGAGAGCCGCCTCGCTTCGGCGGCCGCGAACTGCACGTTATCGGGATGATCGCGCGGGGTGAAGACCGTGATGTCGAGGCGCAGCACTTGGAGCTCGCTTGGTTGCAAAACAGCAGCTTCAACAGAGTTCCAGCGGCCCTGCAGGATAGCGTGAAGCGCAAAATTACGATCGTCACTCGAAGATTTGGAATCGAGCCGTGCGGGAAACCGCTGAAACGCGGAAAAGGCGGCCGGGGCGCCAGTCACTTCAGGGGCAGGGAGTTGGGCGGCGGGATCGGTGAAGGAGTAATAGGCGACAGATCGGAGGTGGGCTGGTTGGTCGCTCCAGGAGCAGATGTGGCCGGTGGTGGAGTTGACGAACGTATAAAGGTGGATAGACTCGCCGTTCGAGAGCAGGGTCAGTTCGAAGAGTCCGTTCGAGGGATCGAGCGACTGGCGGGACACTCGATAGCGATCCGGATCCCAGTGAATCCAAACGATGCCGCAGGGCCACGGACGCGGCCAGATCTGGCGATAGGAACTCGAAACGAGCTGGGCATAGTCGCGTAGAACAGGGATTTTTTCTTCGAGATAGGTCATCTCGGGATGCCCCTGGCGTTTCGCTTCTTCGCTCGCGCGCTCCCACAATTTGCAAACGTCGGCGAAAGGGAGAACATGCGCGGCGTGGTCCTCGCTGACGCGGATGTCCCAGGAATCGGACTTGCCGATGTGAAGCCCGAGGGCGTCGGGACGGACGGTGATGCAGAGGCCGATGTCGCCGTTGCCGAGAAGCATGCCCTCGAAGAAATTAGGCGTGGGTTGGCCGCGGACAATCAAGTGAGCGCGCGCGATTTCGCAGCCATCGATGACATGCGACTGCGCGGCGCGTGTGGTGCTGGCGAGAGTAGAAGCCGCGAGGGTAGACGCGGCCAGAAACTCTCTACGGCTTGAAGGCATCAGCAGCTAAAACGTGAGTTTCAGAGCTAATTGTACTAAGCGAGGATCGTAGGCGCTGGTGATGGTTCCATAGCCGGCGTTGCCGATGGTCGAACCGGGATTTTGGAAATTCGCCTTGTTAAAGATGTTGAAGAACTCCCCGCGGAACTGGAGGCGGCCCCGCTCAAAGAGATTGAAATTGCGGAAGACGGAGAAGTCGAAAGTCCAGAAGCCGGGTCCACGCAGGCTGTCGCGGCCGGCGTTGCCGTAGGTGTTGGGAGCGGAGATGGCGAAGGCGCTGGTGTTGAAGTATTCGCCGAGGGTCCAGTTGCTCCCCAGATTCGGATCGCCGGTGACATTGGGACGCTGATTCGCGCCGCCTACATTGGCATTGTCGAAATTGATGTTGGGCGTGAAGACGGTACCGCTGCGGGCGGAGAAGATGCCATTTAACTGCCAGTTCCCCAGGAACCAGGAGGCCGGACCGCCGCTATTGAGGAACGGTTTGCCTTTACCGAACGGCAGTTCATAGCCGGGGCTGAAGGTGAGAACGAGCGGCACGTCCACCGGCGACGGTCCGCGTTCGCCATTGAGATTGTAGGGGTTCTGAATGGAGCACGCCTCCCAGTAATCGGCGCAACCGATATTGATGTTCTTCGACCAGGTGAAGGAGGTAATGAAGAACAATCCGTCGCTGAAGCGCTGGTCGAATTTCGCTTGCAGGGAATTGTAATTGGAGCGGCCGATGCTTTGAATATCGGAGAACGTGCTGACGGCCTGCGGGCTGGTCTGGTTCTGATAAGGCTGGCGCGGCTGGATAGGACCGGGCGCCGGGTAGGTGGCGTAGTTAAAGGGAACCTGAAGCGGAACCCGGCTGGTGCTTGAAGCGACGTAGGCGACCGAGGCCACGGAGCTCCTGGTGATCTGCTGTTGAATTTCAAAATTCCACTGCGACGAATAAGAGTCCTGCCAGTTCCGGTCGAGAAACCCATTGCCGCTGCTGGGAAACGGACTGGGCGGAATGCTGGTGGATTGTCCGGCAAATGGATTTTGCGCAGTGATGCCGGGGGTGACACCGTTGATATTCAGGTTACTGACGCCTTGGGATGCGCCGGAAGGCCAGGCGCCACGAGCGTTCTGCGCGGCCTGGAGAGCGCCGGACCAATTGTCGTAAAAGATGCCGAAGCCGGCTCGCAGAACGGTCTTGGGCGTGAGCTGATAGGCGAAGCCGAGGCGTGGAGAGAAATTGAGATAGTTGGGCTTGGTGATGGAGTTGCGATTCAGATAGCTGACGCCGGGCGGCAAGGTGGAAGGCGCGTCAACATTACCCTGAACGAGCAGCCACCCGCTGGTGGCAAGGTCGTAAGCAGCGAGGCGGTTGTTCTTCTCTGTGACGGGCGACGTGTAATCCCAGCGCAAGCCGTAATTGAGAGTGAGCTTCGGCGTAAGCTTCCAGGAGTCCTGGGCGTAGACGCCGAAGATTTTGGCGCGGAGCGAGACTCCGGAATTGCCCAGTTGGCGGTTGGCGCTGTTGGGCAGGCCGATCAGCATGCTGGCAAAACTGTCGCCACCGGACTGGGTGGCGGGATTCCAGGTAGCCTGCTGATTGAAGGTCTCGGTATTCTGCGCCCAGTTGGTGTACATCCAGTTCTGGTAGTACGAAGCGCCGAATTTCAGGTTGTGATCGCCTGCTGTCTTAGAGACAGAGCCGGCATATTGGGAGACGTATTCCGGACCAATCGGACCCCAGCCGGTGGGTACGGTGAAATAACCAGTAGCACCGAGCCCGGGCGCCTTTGGGGCTTTCGTGGCGCCCGGCAAATCAGTGAAACCGGCGCCTAGGCCCGAGGCATTGAACGCCGCAACCGCGTTCGGCTGGACGTTTTCCTGGGCGTGGGTGAGCGAGTTGTAGCCCAGAGTGAGTTGTGTGACGAGCGTGGGACTGACGCTGTGGACCCAGTTCACGCCCGCGTTGGTGCCATCGAAGGTAGTGGCGAAAGGCGTCCCGGGGAGAGAACTCGGCGCCGAATTGTTAGCTTTACTCATCATGAAGTGGCCGTTAATCGAGTCGCGCGTGCTTAGGGCATAATCGCCCCGGATGCCGCCCTGATCCTGGTTGACCATGCTGGATTCGGTGTTGAGGAAGTTATAAGGCGACCCGGGAACGAAGTAATTCGGGAGCGGGACGAAAGCTTTGAGGTAGGCCTGAATTCCCGGATTGATGTATTGCGACGAGATCTGGTTTCCTGCGAACGCTTGTGAGGTCTTAGTGGCCGCGTTGTAGGTGTAGGGATTGTAAATCGGAGTGCTGAGAGCGCTGAAATCGCCGTTCAGTTGAGCCTGAGTGGGAACGAGGGTGAAGTTGTTAGTGGCCTGAGTAAACCGGTAGCCATCGTAGAAGGCATAGAAGAAGAGCTTGTTCTTGATGATCGGTCCGCCGAAAGTAGCGCCGAACTGATTCTGCCGGTAGACGCCGCGTGTCGGAGCGAAGAAGTTGCGGGCGTCGAGATCATCGTTGCGCAGGAACTCGTAGAGAGCGCCGGAAAACTGGTTACTGCCGGATTTGGAGGCGACATTAATGCTGCCGCCGGTAGACTGTCCGAATTCGGCGAGATCGGTGTGGGTTTGTTCTTTAAACTCTTGCAGAGCGTCGATTGACGGGCTGATGGAGAAGGTGCTGAAGAAGGGATCGGTGGCGTAGATGCCGTCGATATAAAAGAGATTGCTGCGATTGGTGCCGCCATTGATTGAAGGTGTAAGCGCGCCTGAACCGATGGCGGGCGTGGCCGTTTGAGACACGGTAATCGGGACCGTGCCGGGCGCCAGTTGCAGAAGCTGGGTGAACTGGCGACCATTGAGCGGCAGGTCGGCGGTTTCTTTTTCGCCGATGACGGTGCCGAGGCCGGCGGTGCTGGTTTCGATCAGTGCGACGTCGCCACTGACCGTAACCGTTTGCGACGAAGAGCCGATTTGCAATGCAGCATTCAGCGCTGCCACCTGTTCGATTTCGAGCTGGACGCCGGAGCTTTTGAAAGTGCTGAACCCGTCCTTCGAAATGGTCACATCGTAGGCACCCGGTTGAAGCAGCGGGACGGAATAGGTGCCTGCGGCGTTCGTCTGGGCGTCCCGATGGACGTGGCTCGCAGCATTTTCAACGACGACCGTAGCCCCGGGGACGGCTGCTCCAGAAGCGTCGGTGACGGTGCCGTTGATGGTGGCCGTGTTGATCTGGCCGAAAAGAAGAGGCACGCCGACCAGCAGGAAAACGGCCGCAGCGAGGCGTCTCGAGGACATCAAAAATGAAAAACAAAACACATTCGACATAGAATCCACCAATAACGAGCAACTCGCTTACGTAAACGGTTACGTAGTCAGTTGCTATCAGGTATAGCCCAGCGCTGAGCGAAATGCAAGAAAAAAGTGAAAGTCGCTCATTCCGTGATTGACAATCCGTAATCGGTTACGTAAGCTGCTACTTGCCTATCACGATGAAGGACATCGCCCGAGACTTGGGAGTCTCGGTGGTGACCGTCTCGAAGGTGCTGCGGAACCGGTCCGACGTGGGACCGGAGACGCGGCGCAAGGTGTTGGAGCGGGCCAAAACGCTGCGCTACCAACCGAACTTCGCAGCGCGGGCCCTGAGCACCGGGCGCACCTACACGATGGCGCTGATCGTGCCGGGACTCGTTCATCCGTTTTTCGCGGAATTTTCGAAGTCGCTAGGCGCTTATGTGCGGAAGAAGGGATTTGGGCTGCTAATCTCCTCGTCGGAAGAAGACGTCAGACTCGAGCAGCAGGAGATCGAGCAACTGGTAGCGCGTGGCGTGGATGCGCTGATTGTCGCGTCCGCCCAATCCGAGGCGCGCAGTTTCTGGACCATCGAACAGCAGAAAGTGCCCTACGTATTATTCGACCGGCGGCTGGACGGCGTAGAAGCCAATTTCGTGGGCATCGATGACGTGCGGGCCGGGTATCTGGGGACCAAACACCTTATCGACCAAGGCTACCGGCGCATCGCGCATATTGGCGGCGGGGATGTGAGCACGGCACGCGGACGGTGCACAGGATACCGACAGGCGCTGGCGGAGCACCGCCTTCCACTGGTATCGGAGCTGGTGGATTTAGGACGTTCGGGAGACGATCTGGGAGATCGCACCGGGCAGGCAGCCATGCGTGCTCTTCTGCAAGTAAAGCCGCCACCCGATGCGGTCTTTTGCTACAACGATCCGGTAGCGGCCGGTGCGATGCGAGCGGCGCTCGAGGCAGGCCTGCATGTGCCGCGCGATCTGGGAGTTGTCGGCTGCGGCGATACCCGCTTTGCGCCCTACTTGCAGGTTCCGCTGACCAGCGTAGGACAGAGTGTCGAGGACATGGGCCACGCCGTAGGGAAGCTGGCGGTTTCCCTGGTGGGATCGAAAGGGCGCAAGAAACCGAAGAACGTGCTCTTTGAGCCTGGGCTGGTTGTGCGGAAGTCGAGTAGCCGGTTGGGTTAAGGGCGCGAACGAGCTGTGATTTGGCCAGTCCCGGTTCCGCTGATTGCGGTTTTAAGGCGCGGGCTGACTTGGCGGGCGGAGCCGAACCATTGTTGGAGGCGGTCCAGATACAGGTACACGACCGGCGTGGTGTAAAGCGTAAGGATCTGACTCACCATCAGGCCGCCCACGATGGTGATCCCGAGCGGCCGCCGTAATTCGGAGCCGGTGCCAGTGCCGAAAGCTAAGGGCAGACCGCCGAGAAGTGCCGCCAGTGTGGTCATCATGATGGGCCGGAAGCGCATCAGGCACGCCTGATAAATAGCGTTCTTCGGTGAAAGGCCATCGTTGCGCTGGACGTCGAGCGCGAAGTCGATCATCATGATCGCGTTTTTCTTGACGATGCCAATAAGCAGGATGATACCGATGAGTGCGATGACGGTGAGATCGGTGCCGGTGATGAGTAGCGCCAAAAGTGCACCGACGCCGGCCGATGGGAGAGTCGAGAGGATAGTGATGGGATGGATGTAACTCTCGTACAGCATCCCCAACACGATATAGACAGCGACGAGCGCGGCCAGGATCAGAAGCGGCTCGGAACTGAGAGAAGCTTGAAAAACTTTGGCAGTCCCGGCAAATGCGCCGTGCACATTGGCGGGCAGCCCGATGTCGTCTTCGGCCTGCTGAACGGCGTTGACGGCTTCACTCAAGGCGACTCCGGGCGCCAGCGCAAACGAAAGCGTGATGGACGGGAACTGGCCCTGGTGGTTAACGGTCAGCGGAGCGAGCACCGTTCGCAGGTGAGTGAATGTGGACACCGGAACGGGGACTCCGGTGTTGGTCCGCACGTAGAGAGAGTTGAGCGACGTCGGGTTCTCCTGGAACTCGGGTAAAACTTCGAGCACGACGTGGTACTGATTGATCCCGGTGTACATCGTAGAGACCTGACGCTGGCCGAAGGCGCTGTACAGCGTGGTGTCGATATCCTGCGGACTGACGCCGAGGCGCGAGGCGGTGGAGCGGTCGATGACGAGGCGGGATTCAAGACCGTGCACCTGCTGGTCGCTGTTGGCATCCAGCACGAGCGGCAAGGTTTTGAGTTTCGCAAGCAATTTGGGCGCCCACTCGTTAAGGTCGGCCAGTTTGTCGGATTGCAAGGTGTATTGATATTGGGAGTTGCCGCCGCGACCGCCGATACGGATATCCTGGGCGGCTTGCATATAGAGCGTTGCGCCGGGAATGCGGGCGAGCTTACCGCGGAGGCGATTGATGACCTGATCGGACGACACTTTGCGCACTGCAAGGGGTTTCAGTTGAGCCCAGACGGAGGCGACATTGAGAGTGCCACCGCCAGTAAAGCCTTGCACGTCATCGACAGCCGGATCCTGCCCTGCGATGCGCAACAATTCGTGCAGTTTCTCGCGCATGGCGTTAAACGAAATATCCTGATCGGCCACAATAACTCCGCCGATGCGCCCCGTATCCTGCTGCGGGAAGAAGCCCTTGGGAACGATGATGTAGAGATAAACGCTGACCGCGATGGTGACGAGCGTGATAATCAACGTGAGCTGAGGATGGCGCAGAACGCTTTTGAGAGTGCGCGCGTAGAAGCCATGAATAGCATCGAAGCCGCGTTCGCTGGCCCGGTAGAGGAAGTTATGTTTGCGATCGTGCTGAGGGCGGAGAAATTTCGCGCACATCATGGGCGTCGTCGTCAGCGATACCACGAGCGAGACCGCAATCGCCACCGTTAACGTGACCGCGAACTCGCGGAAGAGCCGGCCGACGATGCCTCCCATCAAGAGAATCGGGATGAATACAGCGACCAGTGATGTGCTCATCGAGAGCACGGTGAAACCGATTTCCTTCGCGCCTTGCAAAGCGGCGCGAACGGGATTCCAGCCGATTTCGAGATAGCGCGTAACGTTCTCGATGACGACGATGGCGTCGTCAACGACGAACCCAGTGGAGACCGTGAGGGCCATGAGCGAGAGATTGTCGAGCGTGTAGCCCAGCAGGTACATGGCAATGAATGTGCCGCACAACGACAGCGGCACGGCGATGCCGGGAATGATGGTCGCCCAGGCGCTGCGCAGAAAGACAAAGACGACGAGAACGACCAGCACGATGGCGATGAGGAGAGTGACTTCAACGTCGTCGATGGAGGCGCGGATGGTGGTGGTGCGGTCCTGCGCGATTTTGAGATGCATGGCAGGCGGGATGGAAGCCTGAATTTGCGGAAGGACCGCGCGGATGCGGTCAACAGTACTAATGATATTGGCTTGCGGCTGGCGGGTAACGGCGAGAATGACGTTCGGTTTGCCGTTATCGAGACCATCGTTGCGAGTGTTCTCGACTGAGTCGAGGACGTTGCCTAAATTCGCGAGACGGACGGGCGCGCCATTTCGGTAAGTGACGATGAGCTTGGAGTACTCGGAGGCTTTGAACAGCTGGTCGGTAGCGTCGATTTGCCACCGGGTGGTCTCGTTGCCGAGAGAGCCTTTAGCTTGATGCGCGTTGGCATTTTGCAGCGTAGTCGCGACGTCAGTCAGGCCGAGACCCATGTTGTTCAGCAGCATGGGATTCACATCGACTCGCACGGCCGGCCGGGAACTGCCCCACACTTCGACCTGCCCGACGCCTTCGATCTGAGAGAAGCGCTGGGCGAGGATGGAATCGGCGTAATCGTACATGTGCGGCCGGTCGATGAGATCCGAACTCAGACCGAACATCAGGATCGGCGCGTCGGCGGGGTTGGCTTTGAAATAGCCGGGATTGCCGGGCAGGTCGGCGGGAAGCTGGCCTCGAGCAGCATTGATAGCGGCCTGTACGTCGCGGGCCGCGGCGTCGATGTTGCGATCGAGATCGAACTGCAGAACGACAGAGGTGCTGCTGAGCTGGCTCGACGAGGTCATTTCGGTCACGCTCGCGATGCGGCCGAATTGTCGTTCGAGAGGCGTGGCAACGGAAGATGCCATGGTCTCGGGGCTGGCGCCGGGCAGCCCGGCGTGGACCACGATGGTGGGAAATTCAACTTCGGGAAGGGCGGAAACGGGGAGAAGACGGAACACGAGTCCGCCGGCGAGGGCCAGAGCGGCGGTGAGGAGAAAGGTCGCAACTGGGCGTTTGATGAAGGGGGCGGAGATGTTCATAGGTTGGTCCGAACTGGCAGGCTGACGCCTACCCTACGGTCAGTCTCCGTGGGCCACTCCCAATTGTGGTTGCCGGACCAGCTGTGTCGATTCGCGGCGGCTGAGGCGTTTGGCCAGCCGGTCGAAGAAGAGATAGACCACCGGTGTGGTGTAGAGCGTGAGAACCTGGCTTACGATTAGGCCGCCCACGATAGTGATACCGAGCGGCCGGCGAAGTTCGGAGCCGACGCCTGAGCCCAGAGCCAGTGGCAGCCCGCCGAAAAGCGCCGCCATAGTAGTCATCATGATGGGCCGGAAACGCAGCAGGCAGGCCTGGTAGATGGCTTCGAGTGGAGGTTTGCCACCCTCGCGCTCAGCTTCGAGAGCAAAATCGATCATCATGATCGCGTTTTTCTTCACAATGCCGATCAAGAGAATAATGCCGATGAGAGAGACGACATCGAAGTCCTGGCGGCAGATGAACAGCGCAAGAATAGCACCCACGCCAGCGGACGGCAGCGTGGAAAGGATCGTGATCGGGTGGATATAGCTTTCGTATAAAACGCCGAGCACGATGTAAACGACGACAAGAGCGGCCAGAATGAGCCAGGCTTCGTTCGCGAGCGAATTCTGGAACGCGGCGGCCGTCCCCTGGAAGCTGGTGTGGATGCTGAGCGGTATCCCGATCTCCTGTTCGGCTTGTTTAATGGCCTGCACGGCATTGCCCAGCGATTCATTGCGCGGCAGATTGAACGAGATCGTCACAACCGGGAACTGCCCCTGATGGTTCACGGTCAGCGGTGCGCTGTTTTGTTCGTAGTGAGCGAAAGCGCTCAGGGGAACGACCGGAGTGACGGGCGCGGCGGCAGTGGTAGAAGCAGCGCCGGTAGGAGTGGACGCGCGGACGTAGATGTTCGAGAGATCTGCGGGATTTTGGCGGAAATCGGAAGCCACTTCGAGCACCACGTGGTACTGATTCAGCTGCGTGAACATGGTCGAGACCAGGCGCTGGCCGAAAGCGTCGTACAGCGTATCGTCGATCGTCTGCATGGAGATGCCAAGGCGCGCGGCGGTATCTCGATCAATAACTAGGGTAGTTTCAAGACCGTTATTCTGCTGGTCGGTAGCGACATCGCGCACGGTAGGCAGCGTTCTTAGCTTGTCCACTAGACGATTGGTCCAGGTGTTGAGCTCGGCGGAGTCGGTATCTTCGAGCGTGTATTGATACTGGGTGCGGCTGACGCGGTCTTCCACCGTCAGGTCCTGGACGGGCTGTAGGAAGAGTTCAATACCCGGGATTTGCGCGAGCTTTGGCTGCAGGCGGCGGATGATTTCGCTGGCGTTGAGAGTGCGGCTTCCGGCGGGCTTGAGATTGATTTGGATGCGCCCGCTATTCAGCGTCGTGTTGATGCCATCGATACCGATAAAGGAGGAGAGGCTCTCGACCCCCGGGTCCTGGAGAATGACCTTGGCCAGAGCCTGCTGCCGCTGGGACATAGCGTCGAAAGAGACATCCTGCGGTGCTTGCGAGACGCCCAGAATCACGCCGGTGTCCTGCACCGGGAAAAAGCCTTTCGGAACAACGAGGAAGAGAAGAATGGTGGCGGCGAGCGTTCCCACCGTAATGAGCAGCGTGAGCGGTTGATGTTTGAGAACCCACTGCAGCGTGGAGCCATAGAAGGCGATGATCCGATTGAAAAAATCTTCCGACTTCCGATAGAACCAGCTTTGCTCGTGTTCGGGTTTGTGCTTGAGAATTTTGGCGCACATCATCGGCGTGAGCGTGAGCGAGACGAAAGCCGATACCAGGATAGTGACGGCCAGAGTGATGGCGAACTCGCGAAAGAGGCGGCCGACAATGTCGCCCATGAAAAGCAGCGGAATGAGGACGGCGATGAGAGAAACGGTGAGCGAAACGATGGTGAAGCCGATCTGATCGGAGCCGCGAAGTGCGGCCTGCAGCGGCGTGTCCCCTTCTTCGAGATAGCGCGAGATGTTCTCGATCATGACGATGGCATCGTCGACAACGAAGCCGGTCGAGATGGTAAGCGCCATGAGCGTGAGATTGTTGAGGCTGTAGCCGAGCAGGTACATCACGCCAAACGTGCCGACAATGGATAGCGGGACCGCGATGCTCGGAATCACGGTAGCGGCGAGGTTGCGTAAGAAGAGAAAGATCACCATGACGACCAGGGCGACCGTTAGTACGAGTTCGAATTGAACGTCGGCCACCGAGGCGCGGATGGTGTTGGTGCGGTCGGTAAGAATTTTGAGCTGCACGGCGGTCGGAAGAGAGCTTTTAAGTTGCGGGAGGAGCGCTTTAATGCGGTCAACGACGGAGATGATGTTTGCGCCGGGCTGACGCTGGATGTTGACAATGACGGCAGGGGTTGTGTTCATCCAGGCGGCTTGATGAACATCTTCGGCGCCATCTTCGACGGTGGCGACGTCCTGCAGCCGGACGGGCGCGCCATTTTTGTAAGCAATGATGATGGGTTTATAGCCGCCGCTGGTGAGGATCTGGTCATTGGCGCCGATGGTGTACGCCTGACGCAAACCGTCAAAGTTGCCTTTGGCCTGGTTGATGTTGGTCTGGCCCAAAGCTGTGCGTACGTCTTCCAGACCGATGCCATAGGCGGCGAGCGAGGTGGGGTTGACGCGAATTCGTACGGCTGGTTTCTGGCCGCCGCTGATGGAGACCAAGCCGACGCCGGGAAGCTGCGAGATTTTCTGAGAAAGAGTAGTATCGGCAAGGTCTTCGACCTTGGTCAGCGGGATGGTCGCGGAAGTCAGTGCGAGCGTGACGATGGGAGCGTCAGCGGGGTTGACCTTGCTGTAGATCGGGGGATTGGGCAGGTCTGTTGGTAGATAGGTACCGGCCGCATTAATCGAGGCCTGCACCTGTTGCTCGGCGATGTCGATATTCAAATCGAGATCGAACTGCAGAGTAATGATCGAGCTGCCGAATGAACTGGTGGAAGTCATCTGCTTCAGGCCGGGGACTTGGCCGAAGGTGCGTTCGAGTGGCGCAGTGACGGAGGAAGCGACCACTTCCGGGCTCGCGCCGGGATAGTAGGTAGTGCATTGGATGGTGGGGTAATCGACTTCCGGGAGCGCCGAGACGGGCAGTTGCTTATAGGCAATGAAGCCGGCAATCAGTATGCCGGCCATCAACAAGGACGTGGCAACCGGCCGGAGAATAAACGGCCGCGAAGGGCTCATTGGAGAAGGCCCGATTTGGACTCGCCGTTCATTCGAGCTTTAGTGTTCTCGTTCACGGCGCGGAGCGAAACCTTCATGCCTTCGGTGAGTTTTTCGGCGCCGTCCACGACGACCTTATCGCCGGATTGAAGGCCGTCATCGATGGAGACATTATTATTCTCAGTGAGACCGACTTTGACGGCGCGAACAGTAACGGTGCTGTCGTCGCGAACGACGTAGACAAAGGTGCCGGTGGGTCCCCGTTGAATGGCGACAGCCGGAATGATCAGCGCGTCCTTGCGGGTGTCGAGCGCTAGCCGCACATTGACGAACTGATTGGGAAACAGCGCCGAATCGGTATTGGGGAAGACGGCTTTCAGTTTGGAGGTGCCGGTCGTCTGGTCGATCTGATTATCAACGGTAAGAAGCGTACCATCGGCGATCTTGTTGCGGCCGTCGCGACCAAATGCTTCAGCAGGGAGTTTTGCATTTTGGTGCAGTTTGGCGAGCACCGGAGGCAGCTGATCTTCCGGAATATTAAAAAGAACAGCGATCGGCTGCAGCTGCGTGATGATCGCGAGACCGGTGACATCGGCTGAATGGACCATGTTGCCGGAATCGACCAGGCGCAAGCCAATGCGGCCACTGATCGGAGCAGTGATTTTCGTGTACGTCAGATTTAATTGAGCGCTGTCGATAGCGGCTTGGGACGCAGCAATCACGGCTTTATCGGATTCAATCGACCCACGCGATTGATCGGCCGTCGCCAATTGTGTATCGAGCTGCTGTTTGGCGATGATGTTCTCTTTAAACAGTTCCTGGTCCCGGACATAGTTCGCCTGGGCATCGCGCAGCGCCGCCTGATCTTTGGCGAGCGTGCCCTGAGCCTGGGCGAGCGTCCCTTTAGCCTGGTCAAGTGCTACTTGAAATGGGCGAGGATCGAGCTCCGCGAGAATAGCGCCTTTTTGAACCAATTGGCCTTCTTTGAAGTTGACGCTAATGAGCTGCCCGTCAACTCGTGGTTTTACAGTAACGGTGTTGAAGGCGGTCACTGTGCCCAAGCCTTCCAAATAAACCGGCATATTGCCGCGATGAGCAGGAACGGCTGCGACGGGAATATTGTGCGGCCGCTGCATGCCGCGCATAGATCCTACGGCCGCTTTCTTGGTGGCTTCAAATCTGTAGAGACGGTAACAGCCGTAACCAATGAGGGCAAAAATCAGCAGCCAGACCCACCAACGGCTGGGAGAAGCGGGAGATGTGTCGTGATCGAGATCCGGCAGCGCGCGACCGTGCCCGGCCTTAAAAAGCTGGCGTTCTTCCGCTTCGCGGGTATGCGGTTCGAGTTCTGGGGTCTGCGTTTCTAATGGTGTGGGCGGCTGTATAGCCATGTTTACCTCGGGTTCCTGGCAGCGGACGGCACTTGTTTGGATTTAGAGTTTCAACACTGCGAATTCAACGAGATAGCAGGTTCACACTCCATTGTCTATCTGGACGACGCGGATGACCTTTATGTTACCGGCTGGGGCTGGCGAGGACTGGAAAGTGCGGCGGCCACGGATTTTTGGACGGGGCGGGGAAGGATTGGTTTGGTTTGCGGTTTCCAGCCAGCAGGAATTCGATCATCGAACTTCTGTAAAGCCGTCACCACTCTCAAGTCGCTCGATGATCCGCGGCCATGTTCGCCTAAATAGATTCAACAAGAACATTCTGCGACAATTACCGACCCGCACCCAAATCAGCTTGGCTGTAGGTTTCTGTTGAATCAGACCCGCAAAGTCTTCGTCCTTCGAAATTACGATTGCCTCACTAATCGAAGCGAACTGCCACACCTCGAAATCTGAGGCATCTCGCAGTCCTACTTCAGAAACGTGCCGTGCCGGTAATCCGAATTCTGTTTGGATGAGACGGGCCAGCGCAGGGGGGAGTTGATTGTCTACCAGGAAGTTCAAGCAGATAGCAGGACAGAATGGTCCGTTTGACGGGCAGCGTATTCGATGGCCGCAAAGATGTCTTCTCGTTCTAGATAGGGGTAATCTTCGAGAATTTCTTCGAAACTGGCGTCGGCGCTCAGGAGTTCGAGTACATCGGACACGCGAATGCGCATACCCCGTATACAGGGACGGCCTCCACATTGTGCATCGTCGAAGGTGATTCGGCTGAGACGCTCGGACGGCATGGCTTAAACCTCCTACTTAGTTTACAATTTGCCCGGGCCAACCCGCCATTAATCCGCACGCACCGCGCTTGCCGGATCTATGCTCGACGCGCGCCAGGCTGGTACTGTCGCGGCAGCCGCAGAAACGCAAAGTAAGATCGAAAGCGACCAGACATAGGTCCACGGGTCGAGTTGGTTCGTTCCAAACAAAAGTGACTTCACCAGACGCGATGCGAATGCCGATAGCAACAAGCCGGCGGCAGAGCCCACGCAGCAGATTAAGAGTGCCTGTGCGAACACCATGCGGATGACGTTTCGCCGCGTGGCGCCGAGAGCCATGCGGATCCCGATTTCAGCCCGTCTCTGCCCCACTCGAAACGCCAGGACGCCATAGAGCCCGAGGGCGGCGATCAGCAGCGTCAGAAAGCTGAACAGGCCGGCCAATCGTCCCACGAGCAGCTCGCGCGCGAGGCCCCGGTTCGTTTCTTCGGTCAACGTGGTGATTTCCGCAATGGGAATGGCTCGATCGATTTTGCCAATGGCGGCGCGCACGGACCCGGCCACAGCCATCGGACTCATACTCGTGCGAATTTCGAGTTGTGACACGTTCCATCCTCCCGGCGCTTGTTCCACCGGAAGATACAGATAAGGCATGGCGGCATGATGAATGTCATCCAAACGCGCATCGCGCACCACGCCGACCACCCGAAAGTTCTCGCTGCCCATGGATACGATTTTGCCGATAGCGCTTTGTCCATGGAGAAACTTCGCTTCAAACGTTCGGTTCACAACGCCTACAGGAGGCGCACGCAGAGTATCGCCTTCCGTGATCTCGCGACCCCTGAGGACTTCGATGCCTACCGTCGAGAAATAGCGGGGGCCGATGTAGTTGCGCTCGACTAAAGTTTCCCGGGAGTGCGATTTCTCGGCTCCCACAACGAAGGCGTCGAGGGTTGCACAACCGTTGCACATCAAACCGCAGCCGCCGACTGAGCTGGAGATCACGCCAGGGAGGCGATCAATCGCGGCGGTCAGTTGGTCGTACAGGGCGTTCGATTTAGCAGCGTTGTTGTACCCCGCCGCCGAAGGATCGATGCCTACGCTTAACACGTGAGTACGATCGGCACCGATATCCAGGTGCGCGTAATTCAACAACGTGTGGGTGAGCAGGCCCGCCACCACTAGCGATACGACGGACAGGGCGATCTGACCTCCAGTGAGGATGGAAGTCAGGTACGTCTTTTCTCGCCCGTTCGCCGACGCGCTTTGCGATCGGCCGCCCAGGGAATTGGACGCGCTGAAATCAGCATGATGCAACGCCGGCAAGAGCGCGACGGCCAATCCTGAAACGAGCGTGAGCACGGCAACAAAGGTCAACACTTTCCAATCCGGCTCGATGTCGATCGCCAAATCCTGACCCATTGCAAGCCAGCGCAGGATCATCCGGCCACTCTCATACGCCAGCGGCACGCTCAGCAATCCGCCGGCAGCTGTCAGCAGCAAGGTTTCGGTCAATTGCTGCGCGATCAGCCGGGCACGCGTGCTCCCAAGAGAGAGGCGCAGAGCAATTTCGTGCCGACGAGCCCGCGAGCGCGCCAGTAAGAGATTCGCCAGATTGATGCAGCCGCTGCACAATAGCACTCCCACCAGCACAAATAGAATTTGCAAGGGCAGAGAGAACTGGTTGCGCAAGCGCGGCAGGCCGTCCTCGGCGTCCGTCACGTTCATTCTGGCGGCGAGCATCATCGCCCGCTCGTGAGCATCGGTGACATGAGGCAGTTGCGCGTTGACCTCCTCGCTGAGAAACCCGTTGAGCGCGGCCCGCAGCCGGCTCGGATTCCCGTCGCTCGCAGAACGAGCAAGGACGTGCAACCAGGAAACATCCTGCCAGAGCCACGGCTTCTTCGTGTCGATATTGTTCATGCTTGCGTAGCCTTGGAAGCCGATCCGGCTTTGAACGATTAGCGGCATCCACACGTCCGGGCTCGTTCCCGGCTCAACGCCCTCGAAGGCGGGAGGCATCACCGCGACGATGGTCACGGGTGTTTGCTGGATGCGTATTTGTTTTCCCAGCACGGCGTAATCCTGGCCGAATCTCTCGCTCCAGAATCGATAGCTGATGGCCGCTACCGGAGCGGCGCCTGCCTGGTTGTCCTTTGCGGTGAACGCACGCCCGGCGAGCGGCGAAATACGGAGCACCGGGAAAAAGTTCTCGGCTACCAGTTGTCCTTTGATGGCGCTGGTGGTTCCGGAGTCGTTGTGTATATTTACTCCAACAACCTCGGTGAAGCCGGTGAGTGACGCCATCGTTTCGCAGGCCTTTTGCATTTCACGAAGGTCCGGATAGGAGAAGTGGACTTCGCTCAGCGATCCCGGGTATTTGATCGAGACAAGATGGAGGGCTTGCGGGTTTGGGACAGGCAAGGTGTTGAGCAGGATTGCTTTGCAGAAACTAAACACCGTAGTGTTCGCTCCGATAGCGACGGCCATGGTAAACACAACGGTGAGAGCGAACCCCGGCGAGCGCCGCAATGTGCGCAGCGCATAGCGCACATCTCTGACAACGTTTTCCAGCAGCCGGATGCCGCGCTGTTCCCGGCATTCTTCGCTGGTCCGAGCCACTCCGCCCAGCGCGATGTAAGCCCGCCGTCGCGCTTCCCCGGGCGCAAAACCGGCCCCCATATGCTTCTGTGTTTCGAGCGCCAGATGGGTTTGAATCTCTTCCGCAAGCTCGCTTTCCAGGCGATTACGAAACAGAAGTGCGCGCAGGCGGAGATAGAGGTCGCTCCACCGCATCAGGCCAACTCCAGAACGCGCCCGATTGCCAGCGCCATTTTCGCCCAGTTATCGCGCTCAAGTTGCAGCTGCCGCTTGCCAGCCGGCGTGATCCGGTAAAAGCGCGCTCGCCGCCCCAGTTCGGAGATACCCACTCCGCTTTGATCCAGCCCTGGTGTTCCAGACGATGCAGCGCCGGGTACAGCGAGCCTTGATTAACCTGTAGAACGTCTCGTGAAATTTGCTGAATCCGCTCCGAAATCGCCCAGCCGTGCATAACCTCGGTTTGAAGAGTCCGCAAAATAAGCAAATCCAGCGTGCCTTGCAGTATGTCTGCGCGTGCTTTCGATTCCATTGGTATCGAAAGACAACAATAAGGTGGTTTGGTGTCGTTTGTCAACACCAAACCGGCGGTCGATTTTTGGAATCAGCGGCGGTGTTCTCTTATGGAGTTTTGAGAGCTACTCGCTGGTTCCAGGGCGCCACACTTTCCTCATACTCCATGGGATCGCCGAAACCTTCGGTTTGGACGCCGAGTTGGCGTAGAGCCTCCAAAGCCATCAATCGGCGATGCGCGTTGAATGTCATGATATGGGCGAAGACGCCGCCGTAGGTGAAGGTCTCCGCCGGTTCGCACAGCGCGTCGACGAAAGTATCGTCCCAGCTGGAGCGGTTTCGGATGTCACCGAGAATACGATGCAGTTCAGCATCCGTCTTTTCGAGTCTTTGCAGCATCGCTTGCGGCGAGCGCTGCGCTGGAGGAGGGCCATTCATATCCATATCGGCTCCGGACAGCGCGGCGCTCCAGACTTCCTTAGTGAAGATGATGTTTTCTAACAGCTGCCTCAGAGTCTTGTTCGACTCTCGCCAAGGCAGCATCTCCACCACCGTCGGCAGCGGCCGGTCCAATTGTTCCTTTGTCAAAGTTCCCGCGCATTCCAGCAAACGCCGCGTGTGCCAGGAGTCGTTGCCTGCGAAACGATCGAATAAATCCATGTCTTTCCTTTCTTTTGTTGACGAACCAAGAGTAAAAAAGTGAATTTGGTTGGACGCCGGCAAATGAAAATGCGGATCGCGTATGCGCCGGTAGATGCTCGGAGAAAATCGAAAAGCTTTTCGGAAAGCGCGAGTGAACGCCTCGAGCGAACCGTAGTTGGCGTCCAGGGCAACGTCCGTGACCGGCATTCCGGTATGCCCCAGCTGATAGGCTGCTCTTTCCAACAAAAGCCGTCGCCGCATGGCTGCCGGAGTTTCTTCGACGGCGCTTCGGAACAACCTGTGAAACTGCGTGCGGCTTTGATATGCCTGGCGCGCCAGATCTTGCGTTTTCGCGCGAGTGTCCAGGGAGTCCGCGACAATTGCACAGAGGCGGTCTCCTGTGTCCCGACGATCCGCTTTATCCATGCTTCCGGTTCTCCATCTGGAACGAATCATAGACGAAAGATGACGTCTCCCGCCTGATCGTACGTACCAAAAAGCCGAACCAAGACGAATGCCCCTGATAGGCAACGGCAGGCTTGGCGTCCGGCAATCGATCGCCCGCCGGATCTTAGCGGCTGGGCGAAGCCGCGGCAGCGACCGTCGTCCCGGGCGTGTAGCCGATACGCGTGCGGGCAAGCAGTTTTGTTCCGTGCCGCGGGGCTGAGACGTTCACCTTAATCGCGCGGAATTTGCCATTCTGTTCCACGTTAGTCGGCGAATAGCCGAGTGTGTAGACGTTGCGGATCGTCCGAGCGATTGTTTTGCAATTAGCGGCGGCTTGGCCGGGACGGGCGGGCAGGAACGCTTCGCCGCCAGTCACCTGAGCGAGTTTCTTCAAAAAATCGGGGCTGGTCTCATCGTCGTACTTGCCGAAAAGGCCGATGGTATAAATCACAACATCGGAGTTCGTGGCGTCGGCCATTACCTGCTCGATGGTGTGCGTGCTGGCATTGTCGCCGCCATCGCTGATGAGAATGAGGGCCTTCTTATCCTGATGGAGTTGGTGGACGTGAGCGATGCCTTCCTCTAGCGCATCGTAGAGGGCAGTTTTGCCTCCAGCCGCTGTGGCGGGCAGGGCGCGCTCAAGCTGGCGCGAATTGCCGGAGAACAACTGCGCGCGCGGCAGTCCGAGCGAAACCTGGTCGTTGAAGTTAATGACAAACAGCTCGTCCCGGGGATTGCTGTTCCGGGCAAACGCTTTGGCGGCGGCTACGATGGCGCTGTGTTTACGACGCATGCTGCCGCTGTTGTCAACGATTAAACCGACCGCGACCGGGCTATCAGCGTGACGAAACAAGCCAAGCGATTGCTTTTGGTTGTCTTCGAATACCTGGAAATTGCTTTGGCGGAGGCCGTTGACGAACGAGCCTTTCCGATTGAAAACGGCGGCCTGGAGCACCACCATCTGCACTTTCACAGAAAAATGAAAGGTTTGGTCGTCGGAGCCGGGTTGCGGGTCGGCCGAATCGGGAGTGGCGAAGACACACGCTGGCGCGAGCGTCAGCAGCAAAAGGAGAAGGCGAGCGGGCGAAGTCATCACGTTTCCACTACTAAGATGATCCTAGCAGCGAATTTTGATCGGGTAAATGTGCCGGATGACAAGATAGTGGCGCCGGAGCTGGTCACGGATGCAGATCGACATAAGCTGGTAATAACAACGCCATGCGGGAACGAAGACAGATCCTTGAGCGATGGACCCAGATTGCGGCAGCGGGTGAAGTGGCGGTCCTTGCGACCGTAATGCAGACAGAGGGTTCCTCCTACCGGCTGCCGGGCGCTCGACTCCTGCTAACACAGGATGGACGCAGGGTCGGCGGGGTGAGCGGCGGCTGCCTGGAAGACGACATTACGAAAAAGGCCTGGTGGCTGACGGCGGATGGTCCGGTAATTCGGCGCTATGACACGACACGGGATGGCGAACTGGCGACGGATGGCTACGGACTAGGCTGTAACGGAATTATCCACGTCCTTTTGGAGCGGGTGACCCGGGAAACGCCGTCGGTTCTGCCGATTTTGGAAAGGGTGGAGCAGGACAGAAATCCGGTACGAATCGGACACGTGCTAGCGCCGGCCCAGTCCATTGGTAGGCGAGTGATCGTGGCCGGGGATGATTCGCTGACCCACAATCTGCCGGATGAAGCGCAGGCAGCCGAAATACTGGCTGGAAATGTCGAATTCGAAGTGTTTTGGGAGCAGGTAGCACCCCCCGTTCATTTACTCGTGTTTGGGGCGGGAGACGATGCCATTCCCATGACCCAATTTGCCCACCAACTGGGCTGGCGCCTTTCCGTGTTCGACGGGCGGGCGCACTATGCCCGCGGCGATAAATTTCCACTGGCGAATGAGGTATCGGTGCGCGCACCTGGTGCTGCGGCTCCGGCAATCGATGAATGGACGGTGGCGGTGGTTATGACGCACAGCTACAGCCAGGACCTGGATATTGTGCGCACGCTGGCAAGGCTGCCGTTGCCGTATTTGGGCATACTCGGGCCGCGGAAACGAACCAACCAGGTGCTAGAGGAAGCGGCCATCCCGGAAGGTGAGCGAGCAGCTGCCTTGCATGCGCCGATGGGTCTGGATATTGGCGCGGACGGCCCGGAGCAGGTAGCGCTGGCGGTAACGGCTGAGATTCAGGCAACGATGAGTGGACGGATGGCGGGCTTTCTGCGCGACCGCGGCGGACCGATTCATCTGGCTGGCGACGGAGCAGTGCGCGAGGAGCAGGCTTGGGTTCGTTCTATCGTTTGCGCTTGAAATATTCGCCGGTGCGAACTGGTTGGCTGATGTGGACTTTGGTCCTGGCCGGGACGGCGTTGCCGGTCGTCTGGGCGCAGCAGCAAGATAGCGCTGCTTCGAAAGGCAAGCAGGTGGTCGATAGCGCTTTGGCGGGGCTGGGCGGGGACCACTTCCTGCAGATGCGCAACCGCCTGGCGAGCGGTCGCGTGTATGCGTTTTTTCACGACCAGATGAGCGGGCTCGATCTGGCAAGAATCTATACCGAATACACGGATAAGGCGCCAGAAAATGGAGTTGCCGTGTGGGAGCGGGAACTGCTGGGCAAAAAAGGCGATTATTCGTTTCTTTTCCTGCCCGACCAGGCTTGGGACATTACCTTCCGGGGTGCACGTCCCATCCCGGATGAAAACTGGCAGAAGTATCTGAGATCGACCGAGACCAACATCTTGTATTTGCTGCGCAGCCGTCACGGCGAAGCGGGGATGGATTTCGACTACGTGAGCAGCGAGGTCTACTTAAGCAGGCACGTGGAAATTGTGGATATCACGGATGCACAGAGCCAGACCATCCGGGTGTATTTCGACCACAACAGCCGGCTGCCGGTGCGGCAGATTTATAAATGGTTGGACGAGGAGACACGGGAGCGGAACGAGGAGATTACGGTCTTCGACAAATATCGCGATGTGGGCGGCGGCATCATGTGGCCCTACAGTATCGAGCGCGAACGGAATGGCTATAAGGCGTACCAGTTTTTTGCGGACAAGGTGGAAGCAAACGTGACAATCCCGCCCAAAACGTTCGACCTGCCGCCAGGCGCAAAGATGTTGAAGAAGGTGGATTAGCGAGTCAGCGCCTGTTTGGCGTATGCGCATACATTTACTGCTACAATCTGGACTCAAGCGACGGCAACCGACGAGACAGATTGCGCCGCATGAACCGGTCTTCCGAAGGCGGATCCATGGATCTTGATCAGCTGCATACATTTCTGGAGATCGTGAGGCTGAAAAGCTTCTCCAAAGCCGCGCAAACCTGTTACCGCACGCAACCGGCGATCAGCGCACAGGTTCGTCAACTCGAGCAGGAACTGAATACAACGCTGTTTGAGCGTTACGGGACAAAAATCGCGCTGACGGTCGCCGGGCGGATATTCGCCGACCACGCCGAGCAGATTCTGGCTACGCGGAAGCGGGCGCAGGAGGCCATCAACGAACTCGAAAAAGTTCCGCGCGGCGAACTGGTCATTGCAGCCAACGAAGCGACTTGTATTTACGTGCTGCCCGGCGTGTTTGCCGAATTCAAGAAGCGTTTTCCCAACGTGCAACTTCTGGTCGACCGCTCCTACGGGACGGCGGTGGTGCAGGCGGTGCTCGACAATCAGGCCGATTTCGGGATTACGCAGCTGCCCGTGCAGGAGAAAAAACTGCAGGCGGTGAATATTCATTCGGACGAGATCAAGCTACTGATTCCTTTTGGACACGCGCTGGCCAAACAGGAGCGGGTGCTGCCGAAGGATTTACTGGGGCATCCGATTCTAATGCCGAAGACCGGAACCACGCGCGCCCGCTTGAATGCCTGGCTCGATCCGATTCTTGATGATTTGAAGATTTCGATGGAACTCGATTCCACCGAAATGATCAAACGGTTCGTGATGGCGGATCTGGGGCTTTCGTTTCTGGCGGCGTCGCATTGCCGGGAGGAAGTCGAAAGCCAGAAGCTGGCCTGTGTGTCGCTGGGACCCGAGCTAATGATGCGCCGTGTAGGATTGATTTACCGGCGGGATAAGTCTTTGTCGAAGGCAGCGCTAGGATTTATTGAGGTGACGTTGATGAACGCAGACAATCAGATCGGAGCGATCTCCGAACCAAGGCTGTGGGCGTCGGGGTCATAGAAACGAATAGGGATGGAAAAATGGCAAGCGTGACAGCCCGAAGCGCCACAATCTTCATTGCAAGCGGCGACGAGACGAAGGTGTATCACTCGGTAGAGGATGTGCCGGTGGAAATGCGGCGGCGGCTGCTCGAAACGACGCGAAGTGTGAATTCGGCGACCATCCTGATTGCGGATAAGCGCGGCCGGGAAGAGCTGGTACGGGCTTTGCAGGGTGGGCAGAGCAACGTGCAGTCTCGCCTGGTAGATACGATCCGGGGAAAGCAGCCTGACCGGAAAGAGGCGGCGACACCCAGGTTTGCCGGGTTGCGTTCTCCCTGGACGTGGTTGGAATTTTTATTGCCGATTGCGATTGGCGCGTCGCTGTGGCTGTTGCTGGATTCGCATTTTTAGCCGGAATCGCCTGACGAGACACTAATGTTTTTCCGGGAACAGCCGATGAGTCTGCTGTGACCACTTACTACAGCGAAACAAATCAGGACGCGGTCCTCAAGATACCGGCCAATGCGGCCAAGCTCCAGGAAAAGCGCGAAATTCTCTGCCGGTTCCAGGAGATGAAGTCGCAGATGTTGCTCCTCAAGGCGCAAGCCCGGCCACCGGCTGGAGAACTAGTCAGCGTCGAATATAACGATGCGCTATTTCTGGGAGAAATAGTGGGCCTCGCCCCTGCCGCCACTGGCCACTGGCAGGTTGAGGTGAAAGTGGAGCAGGTACTAAGCGGTTTGCAGAGCCTGATGAATTTGCGGGATCGTTTGCTCGGTGAAGGTGTCGCCGTGCGCTCCGAGAGTAGCCCCATGCGCTTGTGCGCCTGAACCGAAGCTTGTCATCCGGTATGCTGCAGGAGGAATGCAGCAAAAGGTCTTAGTCTTTGGCGGAGGCGGTCAGCTCGGAGTGGAGATTTGCCGTGAACTGGAACGGCGGAACTGGGCTGTTGAGACATTCGACAGGCAAAAGCTCGACGTTACTGACGCCGCACGCGTGGAAGCGGTAATTGGGGCAGCCAATCCGGATGTGGTGATAAATTCGGCGGCTTATAACCAGGTAGACATCGCGGAAGAGGAGCCGTTCGCCGCTTTTGAAGCCAACGCGCTTGCCGTACGCAACTTGGCGCTGGCGTGTAGGCAATCCGGAGCGCAACTGGTTCATTATTCGACAGATTACGTGTTTGATGGAATGAAGGGTGCGCCCTACGTGGAGACTGATGCGCCGCATCCCCTGGGAGCTTATGCCGTTTCGAAACTCGCAGGTGAGTTATACGCGCAGGCCTATCTCGCTGACCCGCTGATTATCAGAACTTCCGGCGTGTTCGGACCGGCGGCCTTGTTCACGCCGCGCGGCAATTTTGTCGAAGTCATGTTGCGTTTGGGTAAGGGTCAGAATCCGATTCGAGTCTTGGAAGACCATTCCGCTTCGCCCACGTACGCACCCGCCATGGCCGCGCGCACGGTAGATATGTTGGAAAAAAAACTGACGGGTGTATTTCACATGGGTGGGGGAGAAGCCATTTCCTGGTACGAATTCGCCAAAATGATTTTTGAACTGGCCGGCATGTCGCCTGTTGTGCAGCCGAGTGATGAACGGCAGTATCGAACCGCAGCCAGGCGGCCGAAGTTTTCAGCGCTGAGTAACCAGAAGCTCGACGAATCGGGAATTGCCCGGATGCCACCTCTGCGCGAGGCAGTGGCCGAATACTTAGAGGCTCGCAAGCACGTCAGCGCGCATCGTTCGGCGTAGCATAATAACCGTTGCGCGCCTGCACGCGGTCGTCTTTGTTGTCGACCTTGATTTCGACGTGGCGAAAGGCGCCGTCGCGGTTGATGTTGGTTGGCACGTAACCAAGGGAGTATTGGTTGCGAAGTTCGTCCTGAATTTCGGTAAAAACTTCATTCAATGGATGCTTGCGGTCGACAGAGAAGACATGCCCCCCGGTTTCAGTCGACATTTTGCGCAGATCGCCTTCGCCCCCCCCGCCGAACATGCCGGATTGCGCATAAAACATGTGATCGACGTAATAAATGCTGTAGATAATGGCGTCGGATTTCTGGGCAGCATCGATGGCGGTACGGATGTTGTAGGTGCTCCCCTGGTCATCGCCGTCTGTTATTAGCACTAAGGCTTTTCGGCCCACTTCGCTCTTCAGCTTTTCATCGGACGCCAGGTAAATGGCGTCAAAGAGCAGGGTTCCTTTGGGCGTGCCGGTCTGGGGTACGGGCCCGCTATTGGGAATGCCGCCGCCGAGCATGGGCGTCTGGCCGTCGCCGCGCAGGTCGTTTAAAGAGGCGCTTAAAGCGCGAGGTGAATTAGTGTAGTCCTGGAGCAGATCGGTACTCTTGCCGAAGGAAATCACAAAGGCCTCGTCTTTCTTCCGGATCACACTAGAGAAAAAAGCCGAGGCTGCCTGGCGCTCGATGTCGATGAGGCGTTCCTGGCTGGCGCTGATATCGATCAGGAGGCCGAGCGTGAGCGGCAGGTCGGTCTCGCGCGAGAAGTGTTGAATCGTCTGCTCCTTGCCGTCTTCGTACACTTTGAAATTTTGCTTCTCCAGATTAGGGATCAGCTGGCCGCCTTTCTTGGTGCGCACCGTAAACAGAACGTTTACCAGATCCACTCCTACGCGAATAGTGGGCGCCTGGTTGCTGGCGCCTTGATTCTGATCTTGTTCGGGGCCAGGCGCCTGAGAGAGGGCATTAGGGGAAAGAAGACCAGCCACGATGAAGAAGATGGCGGTCTTACAAGCGCGCGAGTAGGTCATTCCGATTTGATTATCGTCCACCTAAGCTCGAATAGAAGACGGGCGACGAGACAGAAACGCTGTTTGCGATCGTTCCTACAGTGGACGCGCTGGAATCAGAGTCTCAGGATATGAGATCGCCGCCCGTACGCGAAACCTGTTCAGAGGCGAGCACCACTGCCGAATATCCGGGCAACCGCCAATTATCCTTAGTATCAGGAGGGTACGTCCCGTAACCGCCGTATTTTGGATCCTCGCTCGACCAGATCACCTTCCAACGGCAATCGAGCGGCGGCGCGAGCAGAGGCTCCGGAGCAGGGTTCAAATGATGGTCCCGGCTTAAATTGATGAGCAATAAACGATCGCCATTTGCGCCTCCGGAATATCGCAGTAAGAACGAGTTAGGACCAGTCACGGCGCCATCAATGGCTCCCCACTTTTGCGTCTTGAAGACCGGATCCTGTTTCCGCAGCGCCATCAAATCCTTGTGCAAGCAATACATCTCATGATTTTTCTGTCGCTCTGAAAAATCGAGCTTTGACTTTTCGAATGTCGAGGGGTTTCCTGGATCCCCAAACACATGCTGCATTTCCGGGAGGGCCAAGCTCCGAAACTGCGCCAGGAATTGAGTTCGTCCCTCCCGCACCATTTTGGAGAGCTCGGCCCGATGGTCGCAGAAGTAGAGGAAGGGTGTCGTGGCTGCGAACTCCTGTCCCTGGAAAAGCATGGGTGTTCCGGGCGCTAGCAGAAGCAAGGCGGTCATCGCTTTATACTTGCCTGCTGTCGCTAGAACGTTCGGGCGCTCACCTCGAGCAGTGTTCGCTATCTGGTCATGGTTTTGAATGAAGGTGACAAATGAGGCCGGTTTTATATCGGATCCCGGCGTACCGCGCCGTTGGCCTTGCCAGCTATACCACTGGCCCTGGTACAGATATCCGTATTTGACTGCGGACACAAATTCTTGGGGCGCTCCCATGTAGTCGCTATAGTAAGCCTCGTTCCGCCCAGTGAGAGCGACAATCGCGCTGTGATGAAAATCATCATTCCACAGGGCGTCCAGGCCTAATCCACCTTCAGCGGGACTGCGCACCAGGTCAGTCTGTTGGGGTTCATTTTCCGCAATCAATATGATTTGGCGTTTTCCGGCCGCATCTCTTGCTGATTGAGCAATTTCCTGAATAATATGCGGATGCGAAGAGTCATGGATATCTTGTGTCGCGTCCAGCCGCAAGCCGTCCAGATGAAACTCGTCGATCCAATACTGCGCGTTAACCTTGAAGAACTCTCTTACCTGTTTCGAGTTAGGTCCATCGAAGTTAATCGCCTGTCCCCAATCCGTCTGGATCGTCGAGAAATAGTCGCTAGCTAAGCTTCCCCAATAGTTGCCGTCTGGACCGAAGTGATTGTAGACGACGTCGAGAATCACCCCGATACCGACGCGGTGAGCTTCATTGACGAAATCCCGAAATTGATCAGGGACGCCGTAAAGCCAGGTTGGAGCGAAAAGGCCCACGCCATCGTAGCCCCATCCGAAGCGGCCGGGAAAATCGGCGATCGGCATGACCTCCACAACCGTTATGCCAACTGAAGCAAGTTCCTGCAACTGGCTCTGAGCGGCTTCCCAGGTTCCCTCACGAGTGAATGTCCCAATATGCATTTCATACAGGATTTGGCCTTCCAGGCAAACGCCCTCCCAAGCCTGATCAGTCCAGTTGTAAGCGCTGGGATCTATCACCTGGGAAGCACCGTGCGGTCCGTCGGGTTGAAAGCGAGAAGCGGGGTCGGGGTAACGTTCGCCACCCTGATCCAACTCGAAGCGATAACGAGTTCCAACCGAGGCGCTCTTTGCAAGTCCGGCGAAGTATCCATCGGTATCCGGTAGGAGAACTACCGTCTGAGCCGGCGCAGTTGACTCTTCTAGTGCGACGCGCACGCTGATTGCGTTCGACGCCCACACACGGAAGTGCACGCCTCCGTCGGGCTGCGGTTCGGCGCCAACAGGGTATTTTCTAGCGATGATTTCCGATCTTTGTTTGCTGGAGTAAGCCTCAGCCATGGAATGACCCTCTGCGTTTACATTTCGAGGGTCGTTGGCTGAGGTCTCAGGTCTTGAATTAGCTTCGAGCATACAAGTTGTGCCCCCTTACAAACGACGAAAAGTATTGCAACACCAAAGTGCATCCGCGGACGCGATCTCCAACAAAAATAAACGTTAGGAACTCGCCAACTATCCCTTTTCTTCCGCTCCGTTGCCACTAATATTGGGAACGCCCTGGTTTACGACACCCCGATTCAACGCCCACTTCAGCCGCTGCAGAGTGTTGCATACTTCTTCTGCCCGGCTTGACCGGCCGTCCTGGTACCCATATATAGTTTGAACCAGATCGAACATCAATTGGCACTCTTCGTCTAGCCGACTCAAGCTTTTTGCAAGTTCAGAAAGCTGATCCTGCGTGGCGGGATTTCGGTTCGCCTGCGTGTCAGTGCAAATCTGGGAAATGCCTGGTGTGTTCATGCGATGTTGTTTATTGCCCGGAATACGAGCTGCGCGTCCAGACCGGCGAGGACATTTCGGTCGTCCAAACAGGACCACCTAAATAGAGCGGCCCGACTGACTTAACAAAAGCCGGCGCTTCGCCTCCAACCACCCAGACTTGCATGTCGGCCGGCTGTTTGCCAACCAGCGGAGCCAGAATTCCGGCTAGTCCACCCAATTGAATCCTGGCCACGAAGCGAGTGGCCCGGTGATGGCTGCCGGCAATCGTAAAAGTATCTTCAGCGGCGGGTGCGATGACAATCTTCACCAGGCGTGGCTTGGGACTGGCCGTCACGTAGGAAACCTCCGTTTCTTTGGCGTGAGGCGGAATATTCTTCAAGACGTTTAGGATCATGCCGTTTGCCACGTCGGGCGGAAGATCCAGATGTTCCTTGTAGATCTTTTCCTTGCCTTTCTCTTCAGAGCGAACGATGACTTGGCCTGTCGAGGCATTGATTGACAGATCGGTCTGATCCGGAAACGTGGGTCCTTTCTGGATATGATGGTCGGCTATCAGCCGGAAGTAGCCCCGTTGCGAAAAGATCGCGATCTCGTCGTCTACTGAGCCATCTTTGAAACGAAATACCAAGTGGGATTTCACGCGATTTCTTTGAGTGGTTTGGATGAGATCGCCTGTTGCAATCACCTTATCGTCGGGACTACGAATGACCAGAAATCCGTGAACCGATCCTTCCTCGAAATGTACTGGAATAGGTTCGGCTGATGACAGCTGAGATTGGGCTGCGCCGACGAAACAAACTACCAATAAGAGTGCTTTGGTAAAGGCTGAAGGAAGCCATCTCACCGTCGGACATCCTCCGTTCGTCGGGATCGCTCGAAAAACTTCAATCAATTTGTGCAGAGTCATTGTTTCATTCAGTCAAGTTGCTTGATATCGAAAATTGGTCCTGCCTTTAGGCACGCCTTGTGGTTAAGGATTTTGCGTTGACTTAGTAGTTCCGCGTTCACACTAGTGAGAGCCAACCGGCAGTAACGAGGCGTTTTGGGCAAGTAGAGTAAAGCTTGCTCCCATCGAGCCCCGGATTCACAGGTGAGAAAAGAATAACCATTTGACGGCGCGGAGACCTACCGCCTATTGGCGCACCGTCATCAACTCATTCAACGACGTTCTCCATCAAAATCAGATTTGGAATTGTAACCTGGTGTCCGTCACGTTCAATTTCTGTGCCGACCGATCCTACGCCCACTACCTTCCCCTTCATGCCCTGTACCTCGATTTCCCGTCCTTCCGGGAAGTGATCCCGCACAAACGCGCCGGCCAGGAGATTCGCGACCACAGCCCTACTACCAAGTCCGAGAGCGAGTGCGAGCGCCAGGCCTGCCGATATCATCAGTACGGAAAAGATCACAGTCAGGATGCCGGTTTGAACCCCTAGTTGAGCCAGCGTCAAGATAATCACGATCAGGGAAAGGAAGTAACGGATGACGTGACCAACAGCCGGAGAATACTCGAGTCCGGCTTTGTGTGCCGATCCCGCGACAGACGACGCGATAGCGCGGGAAATTGCAAGGCCGCCAACCAGGATCACAATCGAAGCAATTAGGCTAGGCAAATATAAGACAAATTTTGTGATGAGCTGAGATACATAATCCAGTTTGAGGGCTTCGAAAGCGGGGAGCAGAAAAAGTATCATCACCACCCAATACACGAGTTTCTTTATGAGATTGGTGGGAGATGCTGACAATCCGGCATCGCGCAAGACTCCGTAAATACCGCCGCGTCGGGCAGTGTCGTTAAACCGCATTACTCTTAAGAGTCTTGCCGTCAAGGCTTCGGCGACTGAC
Source organism: Bryobacteraceae bacterium (assembly GCA_965277435.1). Classification (GTDB taxonomy): domain Bacteria; phylum Acidobacteriota; class Terriglobia; order Bryobacterales; family Bryobacteraceae; genus Bog-105. The sequence continues at coordinate 3,857,725 of OZ255821.1, forward strand.
GCTGCGACCCAGCCAAGCCCAAGAATAAGCAGCGCGCTCACTAAATTCGGCAAATAGGCAATCATCCGGCTGACACTACCGGCCAGGGCTACATTGAGCGCGGTGGTGACATTTTCATAGATCTTCTGCATAGGAAAATACTCCGTTCAACATCGCTTAGAAAGTCTTTCTCTGTTTTCGCGGGCTGGGCGGCGAAGAGAAGAATCGAAATGCCACAGTCAAAAAGGCATGAAGGACAATCCAAAACCCATACACCTGTTTCTCCAACAAATCTCTGCCGAGCTGAAACGTTCGGATGCGACGTCGAAGCCTCTCCTGAGTATTGGCAGGCGCTATTACCTGGAGGCGTTCCAACATCTCGAGTAACTCGTCCCGGTCGTTGGGTTTGAAGGGTTCGTCGTTATTCATTGCTCGCCTACGTATAAGACACGGAGCTCTTCGCGAGCTCGAAGCAGGCGCATCTTAACAGCGCTCTGACTAATGCTGAGGCTTTCCGCGATTTCCCGAATTTCGAGATCCATCACGTATTTCATGATTAAGAGGGAACGCTGCTCTCTATCTAAATGAAGTAAGGCTTGACCGAGTGCCACGGACGTTTCGGTGGATGGGCTCGCCGGGTCCTGACCGCCCTCCCTGGCAAATCTGTCGTCCCGAGATCGATCCTGCCGGTTCTTACCCAGAAAATTGATACAGTGATTGTGCGCCACGCGATACAGCCAGGTGGAGAAAGCGGCTCTCTCCTCAAATGAAGGCAAACTCACAAAGACTCTCATGAAAATTTCCTGTAGCAGATCCTCGGCGTCCGACGCGTCACCGACCATGCGGTAGCAGAGTGTATACACCCGGTTCTTATAACGTCCAATCAATTGATCAAACGCTCCATGTTGATGCGGGAGTTCTCGCTTGCAACGGGCCACCAGAGAAGCGTCATCATCGGCGCCCTTCATAAGCGAGCATTCCGGTCAGGCAAATCGACCTCACAATCCGCATCGCCTCACTCCCGCTATCCTCCCCGGGGAAAATAGCGTCTGCTGGGGGCGGCCCATTGCTTTGAGCTGTAACAATCATGCACGGGCCAGCGCTTTCTCCTTCTGCACATTGAGACAGAGCAACTCTATCGGAGGTCACAACTGCAAAATATAAATCGTAAAAAATTCTTCTGGATGTTTTAGCCCCTGCAGCTTTTTATGTTGCGGTGGCTGTTCTTTTGTCAAACTAGACGAGGAGAATGGAAGAGGCGATCTTACATTTGCGGTCCCGCGATCCGATCCTGGCGGCCATTATCGAGCGGGTCGGCCCTTGTGTTTTGCTCAAGAGAGAGCCGACTTTTGAGACGCTGGCGCGTTCCATCACCTTCCAACAGTTGCATGGGAAAGCAGCGCTCTCTATCTTCAACCGCCTCCGAAAAGCGGTGGGTAGGCGCTTTACCGCGGGCGCGTTCCTGCGGCTGAACGAAGTCGAGTTACGAGCCTGTGGACTCTCTCGGCAAAAGATGGCGTCGTTGACCGATCTGGCGGAACGAGTGATTCGCAAGGAAGTCAGCTTCCGAAAGCTGGAACGGTTCGGCGACGACGAGATTATCGCTATGTTCTCGCAGGTGCGAGGCGTGGGCGTATGGACAGCGCAGATGTTCCTGATGTTTGCTCTGGAACGTCCCAACGTGTTGCCGCTCGGGGATTACGGTATTCGGAACGCTGTCCGGCAGGCGTATGGGCTGGCAGCCATGCCGAAACCGGCCGAGCTTCAGAAGATTGCCGAGAAATGGGACCCTTACTGCACAGTAGCTAGCTGGTACTTGTGGCGCAGCCTGGATAACGTCGCGATGCTTTGATTCGGTTCGATTGTGCTGGCCGGAGCTAAAGCCATCAGGGCCCAGGCGGTCGCTGCACTCGAAATCCACTGGTCGTGGTCAAACGGAAAGCCGCTTTGAAAATACGGCTGGAATTTGGGCGCGCGACTCCTGACGTACCAGGATCCATCTGGAAACTGCGTTCGCAGCAGGAAAGCCGTGCCCTTCTCGTATGCAGGATCATGCGGGGTGAGAAAGCCGGTGGTGTACAGCGCATGTAGAACCATCCCGGTCGCGTAGGCGTCCGATGTGAGAAACCGGGTCTGCGACCAGCCGCCATCGGCATGCTGAAGTTTAAGCAGTTCGGCAGCGAATCTACGCAGATCGGAGTTGGGCGCTTGGGCGGCGTGGAGACCTGTCAGGCAAGCGGCATACTCGTAGGTCGTAGCTGGTTTGGCACGTTGCAGCCAGTGTCGGGCGCGTCGTATGCGCTCGTCAAATTCGGCTTGTCGCGCCGGCCAGCCATACAGCGATAGGGCACGAATAGCCAATGCTGTCCGCGCGACGGTGCTGTCTTCGATCGGTGGGCGGGCGATACCAAGGAGCACCCAGGCCCCCGATGGATGCTGACGGACAGCGATGTAATGAACCATCAGGTCCGTATCGCTGTTGGCGGGCTCGTGCAGGTCGGCGTAGCCCATCAACTGAGCGAGTAAGGTGTCGTAGTCACCTCCCGGCCCCTCAAGGAAGGGAAGCGTCGGCGTCAACCGGGGCCGGCTAGCCTGCATGGCGTCGATGAAGCCCCGGCGCAGCCTTGCATCCGGTTGCGCGTTGGCGGTGGTCAACACACCATAAGCTTGAGCATAGATCGGCTGATGATGGCAGCCGGCGCAACCGCCTCCTTCGCGGAAAAATTGCGGCCCCGTGCTCACCAGCAGCGGTATCGAGCGACGTATTGCCTCTCGCGCCGACCCCGCCTGTGACCCGACCGGAGCAACTGGTGCTGGCGGAGCGGCCGTGCCTTGCGCGCCGGCTTCGATCAACTGCGAAACGATCTCCGGATTGTTGAACTTGCGTGCCCAGTCAAGTACCGAGTCCCCATACTTGTCTTTGGCATTCACGTCCGCCTGTGCCGCAATTAACTTACTAACAGTTTCAGGATTGGCGTGATCGGTCGCTATCGAAAGCATTAACGGATTCATCTTTCGGATATCGACATCATTTATCCGCGCGCCCGCCTTTAGCAGTGCGTCGACCTCCCGACCGTCCCCATGGGGAGCGGCCAGCATCAGCGGCGTGAGATGAGTCAGCTGAATCGGCCCGTTCTTAACCATCCCGGCGAAGCTGTTCGATGTATTGGGATCAGCGCCCTTCTGTAAGAGGAGCCGCACCCGTTTGCAGTCTGAGAACGAGGGCGCGAGCTGCAGCGCGGTCATCTTCGCTTTATTGGCGTGATGCGCGTCCGCTCCATGAGCGAGCAGAAGCTGCAGCACATCGGGATCACTGGCGCCGGCTGCTCGCAAAAGGGCGTCGCCGGAGAACGCGTCCACCGCGCGAACATCCGCGCCATGGCTCAGTAAATAGCGCACCCCGGCCACGTTTCCGTGCGCGCTCGCCGCCACCATCAACGGCGTAACTCCATTTCTTGCATGAACATTCACCAGCGCCCCATGCTCAACCAGTAACCTCGTCTTTTCGTAACTCCAGGCGGCTAAAATCAGCGGCGTCGCGTCCGCCTGATTGCGCGCGTTCGAGTCGCCTCCCGCCTCCAGGAGAAACCGCACAGCCTCCGGACTGCCGTAAATCGCCGCGTAATGTAACGGACGCATATGCAGCGGTGTTTCCAGGTTCGCTCTAGCTGAAGAAGTGACAAGTTGATGGAGACTGAGAAGGTTATTCGCGCGAATGGCTTTGCATAGCTCGTTCGCCGTAACTGCTGAGGAGGTCAGCGCGTGTAATGATGCCGACAGAGTAAGTTCGAGTAAGCCAACAGTAAGTAGGCAGACTAACTTTGACATGGTGAACCTCGGCGAAGTTAGTCTGCATTCTAGCAGCCATTTTGGCGGCGCGCAGCCTGACGCGTACTTTTAAGGTTGCACAGTACCAAGTACGGCGAGGACTTCGGGTTCAGGCAGCGGCGGCAATGGACGCGCGGGTTTGAACACCACCACCCCCAGCGGCGGGATCACAATAGCGGCAGATGCCGGGCGTCCATGTGACGACGTCTCTTCGGCCATCACTGAACCGCCGTTCCCGAGATTGCTCCCGCCAAAGATTTCGGCATCCGAGTTGAATACCTCATGATGTAAGCCTGCTTGGGGGAAGCCCAGACGATATTCCAGGTGCGGCATGGGCGTGAAGTTGCATACGAAAACCAGGTAGTCCTCTGGGCGTTTCGCCCGGCGCACGAAGGCCACGATGGAATTGTCGCCATCATGAAAATCGATCCACTCAAAACCGCGATAGGTAAAGTCGACCTCGTAAAGCGCCGGTTCCCTGCGATAGAGCTCATTGATCGCTCCACAGAAGGCTTTCAGCTTCTGGTGAATTGGGAACTGCAGCAGCCACCATTCAAGTTGCGATTCGGAATTCCATTCCGCTGTCTGACCAAACTCGCTACCCATGAAGAGGAGTTTCTTGCCAGGGTGGCCGTACATGTAACTCAGGAACGCGCGGGCATTAGCAAATCGCTGCCATTCGTCGCCCGGCATTTTGTCCAGTAGCGATCGTTTGCCGTAAACCACTTCGTCATGCGAAATCGGAAGCACAAAGTTTTCCGTGAACGCATAGACCATGCTGAAGGTGATCTCATTTTGGTGATAGCGGCGGTACACCGGATCGTGCTCGAAGTAATGCAGCATGTCGTGCATCCACCCCATGTTCCATTTCATGGTGAAGCCCAGACCGTTCAGATACACCGGTCGGGAAACACCGGTGAAGGCGGTCGACTCTTCGGCGATCGTCATGGCGCCGGGAATCTGGTGAACTAATTCGTTGGTTTTGCGCAGGAAACTAATAGCTTCGAGATTTTCGTTTCCGCCGTAGATGTTGGGTATCCACTCGTTGGCTTTGCGCGAGTAATCGAGATACAGCATGGACGCCACCGCATCCACCCGCAGACCGTCGATGTGATACTTCTTCAGCCAGAACATGGCATTTGAAATGAGGAAGGAGCGGACCTCGTTGCGGCCAAAGTTGAAGATGAGCGTACCCCAATCGCGGTGCTCGCCGAGCCGCGGGTCTGAATGTTCGTAGAGCGCGGTGCCATCGAAGAACGCAAGTCCATGCGCGTCCTTCGGAAAGTGTGCTGGAACCCAATCTATAATGACGCCGATATTGGCTTGATGAAAGGCTTCGACGAAATACATGAATTCTTCGGGCGAGCCGAAGCGCGACGTCGGCGCGAAATACCCGGTGACCTGATAACCCCACGAGGGAGCATACGGGTGCTCGGCGATCGGCATGAGTTCAATGTGGGTATAGCCGAGATCGCGGACGTAGTTGACCAGGTCGGTGGCGAGTTCGCGATAAGTAAGCGGCCTCCCATCTTCGTGATGTTTCCAGGAGCCGAGATGCACCTCGTACACGGAGACGGGACGTTCCAGAATGTTACTCTCCCCGCGTTGCTGCATCCAGGCCTGATCGCGCCATTCGTGTTTCGAGAGATCGGTTACGACGGTTGCCGACTTGGGGGGCAGTTCCATCCCAAACCCAAATGGATCGGCCTTTTGCTGGCTATAGCCGCGGAAGCGGGATTGAATGTTGTACTTGTACGGCGTGCCGACCGTGACGCCTGGCAGGAAGATCTCCCAGACGCCGCCGGTTCGGGCGCGCATCGGGTTCTGCCGCGTATCCCAACCATTGAAATCGCCCACTACGCTGACTACGATCGCGTTCGGCGCCCAGACTGCAAAGCGTGTTCCATCCACGCCCTCGCACGTTGCCAAGTGACTGCCCAGCATGTTGTATTCCTCGAAATTCGTACCTTCCGAATGCAGGTGAAGGTCGAAATCGGAGATGATCGGAGGGAAGCGGTAGGCATCGTCCATTTCCCACGCATGACCGTCCGCAGCGGTCGCGCGGAATTTGTACAATTCGGGGTGATCGGAGAACCGCGCCACGAAAATTCCTGCCGGATGCACGCGCTCCATGGGCGTAGGCGCGCCATTCTCCACTACTTCCACCCGTTCAGCGTGCGGTAAGAACGCTCGAATCTCCCAGGCGTCCTTGGGCGAAGGCTTGTTTCCCGTTTCGACGGCGTGCGGTCCCAATACGGCAAAGGCGTCGCCGTGGTACCCGCCCGCGATTGCTTCTAACTCTTGCTCAGTCATCGCACGTTTATTATGGCAAGGGGAGTGTGCCGGCCCCGTTTCGTGTGCCGGCTCTCGTTGTTGCGAGAGGGAGCGCCCCCTGGAGGCAAGTCATGGGAATGACCACGATCTGAACATTGACGAGGACGGCGGGCTTGGCCTGCAGGAGTTCATTCGGCGTCTGCCGAAAGCGGAACTGCATGTTCACCTGGAAGGGACCGTACAACCCGAGACGATCCAGGAACTAGACCCGGCACTGTCGCTCGATGACATTCGAACGAAGCTGCATTTCTCCGGATTCGCTGGATTCCTAAAAGCATATGTGTGGGTTTCGCAAAAACTGGACTCGCCTGCTGCGTATGCGCTCGCCACCAGGCGCTGTCTCGAAAAATTGGACGAGCAGAATGTTTGTTACGCCGAGATTACGCTGTCCGTAGGCGTGATCCTGTGGAAACAACAGGCGGTGGAGCCCATTTTCCGCGCGATGAACGAAGAGGTGCGAGCCTTCGGCAAGGTCGAAGTCGGCTGGATCTTCGACGCTATCCGGCAGTTTGGCGCAGAGCAGGCGGCGCGCGTCTTCGACATCGCGCGGGCTTTGAAAAATGAGGGCGTGGTCGCGATAGGCATTGGGGGCGATGAGGAGCGCGGGCCGGCCTCGTGGTTTGAGCAGCTATACCGCGAAGCGAAAGAGGCGGGTCTCGGGCTGACCTGCCATGCGGGTGAAGTCTCGGGAGCGAAGAGCGTCTGGCAGGCCATCAGTATTGGCGCGCAGCGCATTGGACACGGGATTCGTTCGATCGAAGACCCGGAGCTGCTCGCTACTTTACGTTTGAGAGACATCCCGCTTGAGGTGTGTCCGTCAAGCAACGTGTGTACCGGTGCCGTGGCGAGCCTGGTGGAACATCCCTTGCGCAAGTTGTGGGAGGCTGGCGTCCCACTGGTACTCGGGACAGATGACCCCGCGTTATTCTTTACCGACGTGTTGCATGAATACACGCTGGCAGGAGAGATCTTTGGCTTTTCGCGCGAGGAACTGACTCAGTTGGCTGCCAACAGTTTGATGTATCGATTCACGCCGGCCGTTGCGATAGGGGCTTAGCCACCGGATCGATTTAGTAGACAAAATTCTCGCGCTGCAAAAAATGGAAATCGGAGCTACCAGATCGTCTGAAGATTCAAGCGCCGGATGCGTTCATCGCGCGTTACGAGGAACGCCATAAAAACTGGCGGTCGCGGCAATGATACGGTCGGGCAGATCGGGAAGGTCCAGGCGCGAGACCTCCATCATCTTCATGGCGACTCTTTCATCAAGCGGAACATATCTCAGAATGGCCATCGCGTCGGCAGTCGCCGCGTTAAGGTCATAAAGAGCGTTTTGCGGAATTCGACTCTTCTCGATGAGATAGATCATCTCGGCTATCGTGATCGCGGAAACGCCGACGTGGCTGCCGTTCGCAATTGCGCTGTCAATGAAGGCGGACGCGGCTTTGCCGAGACGTGCGTCTGAGAACAATACCAGATCACGGCATGCGTATCGGCAACCGCGACGATCATCAGAAATCAGAACGTGGGAAATTCGCGAACATCTCCGCGCGATTCTCGTCGATTTCCTCCGCCGATGGCGCTGCGCCGTATTTGGCAAGCAGTCCACGCAAGGAGCGCGTCTGTTCCTTACTTGCCGCGGCTTCAGGAGCTTCCGTGAGGATCTTGTCGATCGCCTCGCGCACCAATTGATCTGCGGATAAACCTCGTGCCTGGGCAACCGCTATGAGCTTAGCCTCTACCTGCGGTTCTAGCGATAGGATCAGCGTCATCTCGCAACTCCTCTGCACTGCTCAAACTTCTTGATTGGTGGAGGCGGCGGGAGTTGAACCCGCGTCCGAAAAAGCCCGCCATGCAAAGCCTACGTGTGTATCCGATTCTTAAAGCTTCAGCGGCTCCCTAAAAAATCGGCAAGAGCGAAAGCCGCCTAGTCCGATTGATCTCGGCCCACGGCTCCGGACCGAAGCTCTGGTACCTATCCTGCAAAATGACGCTCACTAGCTGACGCGCAGGCTCGTCAACCGAAGCGCACTACCTAGGTTTTAATTAGGCAGCGTATGCAAACTGCTGATTATTGGCAGTTGTTATTTTCCGATCGTTTTACGGGAGCTCGGAACCCGACACGCCTTCACACAACGATTCAATCCCGTCGAATCCGTTGCGCCCCCATCTAGCAGGACTTTTATTGTATCAATTCTGCAACTCTTTCGCCCGTCCGGTAGAATAAACGCTGCGAGCATGCAAAGCGTTGTAGCTGCTCCCCGGCTTACCCCCTCTTTGCAGGACGAAGTGGGGCAGGAGCATGGGGGCCTGTACCATGTGGTGTTACTGGATGATGACGAACATACGTACGATTACGTGATTGAAATGCTCCAGAAACTGTTTTGTCTGTCTCTGGAAGCCGCTTTGCAGCACGCCGTGGAAGTCGACACGACGGGCCGTACGATCGTGATCACCTGCACTTTGCCCGAGGCCGAGTTCGGGCGCGATCAAATCCAGGCTTATGGCGCCGATCCTCGCATGCCGAAATCAAAGGGGTCGATGTCGGCTATTTTGGTACCCGCCGAAAGCATCACGACCGCTTAAGTCTGATCAAATCAATTTTCGCCCGCAAAGGTGGGAAATGTGCCCGACATGTGGTCGTGCCAGGTGAGCTTATCTTCATCGACCAGCGCCCAGATGAGGCCCACGCCGGCAGCCAGAAAACTCACCATACTGCCAAAAAGCCGCCCATAGCGACGATCTCGCGAAGGTGTTTTCCCGTCGAAATCAACCAGCTCCAGGCCGGCCATCTGGGTGCCCAAGCTATCTTGCCCGGCAAAGGCCCAGAGCAGCTTGTAGAAAACTGGTACCGTCAGCAGAGCGGCAGCGAGAAACGGAACCGTGTGTTTGTCCAGAATGATTGGCCGGGCTACCAAAAGAAAGAATCCAGCGCCGAGCGAACAGCCCGTGGCGATGAAGAGTGCATCTAGCAGTGCGGCGCGAATTCGCATCGAGCTGGTCGCTACTAGCGCGTCGGCAGGCATGTGCGATGCCTGCGCACGAACGGGTTGCTCGTGCAAATCGAACTCAAGCCGGCGCTGGTCTGCTACCTCGTCGTGTCCGCTTCCGTCGCGTTTGGTCCTCGCCCGTTTTGCCGCGACCCGCGTATTCTGAATCGGCGTCGGACGTTGCACTTCGGCTTCCCGCATGCGGATGGCTTCACGTTCGCCGGGCGTCGTGAGCGTCGCAAATGGGATCACTCGCGTTCTCGCCTCAGGAGCATGGAAAAGCCGCTGTTGTCCCGCCTCTAACTCGACCGTTGACGCATCGGTCGATGTCTGCGCTTCAACTGCTGCCACGAAATCGTAAGCAGGCGCAGTTGCCGTAGCAGCAATCGGATACGTCGCCGGTGAAATACGCGAAGGCGTAGCGCGTACACGTCTGTTGCAACGGCCGCACCGGTGTTCACCGTCTAAGATCCATGTCTGGCAATGCTGACAAGTCATGTTGCTGCTCTGCTTTTCAAATATACGAAAGGCTTGCCCCAGAGTACCGGGGCATGTTACGGTTTTCGGTTGAGCCTTTCTTCCGCTCCGAAGCTTTTCGAAATTGATGCTATTCCAGCCCTACTCTCTTCTAGCAGAAGATGTGGATTTTGTCTACAACAATTCTTCTACGAATTGTTCTTCGCGGCATTTTTTCTTGGCGTGATCTCGGCAACCGCTTTAGGCCAGACCGCCTCCAAGCCGGTAAAAGCCGATTTGCCCCCGATCAATGAAATCTGGCTCGGTGGTATTAAGCAGGATTCAGATAACGAATGGCGCTATCTCCGGCGCGATGCGGTCGTCCGTACCTCTGAAATGCTGATCTCCGCCGATGAAATCGACTTTAATTCCGATACCAACTGGGCCTACGCTCGCGGCCACGTTCATCTCGAACATTACAAGACTGGCGACATCATCAATGCGCAGAAGGCCGAGTTCAATCTCGAGACCGACGAAGGAAAATTCTACGGTGTCACGGGTACCACGCCGCCCAAGATAATGAGCAACCCGGCGGTTTTAAGCACTACAAACCCGTTCTATTTCGAGGCGAACTGGGTCGACCGCATTAAAAACCGTTATATCCTCCATCACGGTTTTATTACAGACTGTAAACTTCCGAAGCCCTGGTGGGTCTTCGATGCACCCACTTTCGACATCATCCCGGGTGATCGCGCCATTGCCCGCAGTGCTGTTTTCCGCCTCAAGAATGTCCCCATCTTTTATCTGCCTCTCTTCCGCCGTCCCCTCGGCCGAAATCCCCGGCAGAGCGGTTTCCTCACGCCGACGTTGGGTCATACGACGCTCTTTGGCTTTGTGTACGGTCTCGGCTACTATTGGGCGATCAACCGCAGCTACGACATGACCGCTTCCGGCATCGATTACAGCGCCCGCGGCCCCGCCATTCTTTACAACTTTCGCGGCAAGCCGAACGACGTCAGCGATTTCAACTTTAATTTGTATGGTGTCGACGATAGCGGCATACCGGTCAAAGGCAGCACTCCCACCAAGCAGGGCGGCCTGCAATTTGAGCTGACCGCACGCACGCAAATCCTCGGTTTCACCGGACACCTCGATTACAACTACTTGAGTTCCTATTTGTTCCGCGAGGCCTTCTCCTACAGTTTTGCCAGTGCCATTCAGAGTGAAGTCTACTCGCTCGGATACCTGCAGCGCCATTTTAAAAGTGATGCTTACGTCTTCAATATCGTCGTCGAGCGGGACCAGTTCTTCGAGAGCCTCACGCCCTACGGCAGCAAGCCCAATCAAGTAATAGTCCAAAAATTACCCTCGCTCGAGTTCAACAGCCGTGATCAAAATCTGGTGCACGGGCCGGTTCCAATCTGGTTCTCCTTCAACTCGAGCGCCTCACTGCTCGATCGCAGCGAGCCTTACCGGCTCGGTCCTAATAACATCCCCACTACAGTCCTCAGCACCGACGCCATGGGCCGCGCCGACGTCCAGCCGCGCGTAGCAACCAATTTTCATTTTGGCGGCTTTTCTCTCAATCCAAGCATTACTTTCGGCGCTACCGGCTACAGTCAGTCCTTCTCGCAAAACACCTCTGACTATTCCGTGAATCCCACGAATCCGACCGTCAACGCGGCGCTCGCAAACACCGCGCTGTTTCGCAAAGACGCCGACTTCGTCTTCGATCTGAGACCCCCCACCATCGAGAAGATTTATCAGCCACCCGCCTGGCTCCACTTAGGAACGAAACTCAAGCACGTCATCGAAGCCGATGCCGAATACGAATATGTAACCGGCATCAACAATTTTTCCAAGATTATTCACTTCGACGCGACCGATATCCTGGCGAATACCAACCAGGCCACCATCTCCGTCACCAATCGCCTCTACAAAAAAGACAAGGACGGCGGCGTGAATGAAATCCTCACCTGGCGCATCTCCCAGGCCCGTTACTTCGATCCCACCTTTGGCGGCGCGATCGTCTCGGGACAGCCTTGTCCCGTTATTCCAACCGGGCAGCCTTGCGGAGGATCGATCGTCGCCGGCATGAACAGCAACGGCGCCCGCAACGTCGTTCTCGAGGCCGAGGAGCTCAGCCCCTTTGCCTTCCTCGACGGACCCCGCAATTACTCGCCGGTAGTTTCTTATCTGGCCTTCAGCCCCTACCCATTCGTAACACTGAGCTGGCGTGCTGATTATGATCCCTTGCGCACCAAGTTTGTCGATCAAAACTATAGCGCCACCTTTCGCTACGGCAAATACTTCGGTTCCGTCTCCGACAATGCCGTTACCACCATCCCCGTTTTGTTTCCCCAGGCGAACCAGATGACCTTTGGCGGAGGCTACGGCAGCGCCAATCGCACCGGCTGGAACGTGGCCGGGCTGATCGATTACGATCGGATCAATCATTCGCGCCTCTACGATTTCATCCAGGGCTCCTACAACACCAACTGCTGCGGATTCAGTATTCAACTGCGCCAGTTCAATCTTGGAATTCGTAACGAGAACCAGTATCTGTTCTCTTTCTCGGTCGCCAATATCGGCACTTTCGGCAGTCTACAGCGGCAGGAACGAATTTTCTAGCGGTGTCTTCGTCGCCTCTCGCCCGCTCAACACGCCTGGCGCAAACGGCGCAACTCACCGCCTTCCTAGCCGTCTATGCCGTTACCCTGCTTGTCCTGTTGCCCCAGCTTTCCTATTGGTTCGATGAAGTAACGGACCTGATGTCCATCCGCGACGTAACAGGCGCCCGGCTGATGGGCGAAATCGCCCATAACCCCGGCGGCGTGCCCCTCAGTTATCTGTTCCGCGCATTTTCCATACACCTCTTCGGTCCCTCCCCTTTCGGCTTCCGCTTACCGTCCGCGTTGTTCAGTCTGGCCGCCTGCGCCGGAATTTTTGTCCTGGCTCGTCAACTCGGATTGCGCTACCCGGTCCTGGCGGCGCTCTTGTTTGCCGCCGTCCCGCTACAACTGCGTTACGCCGTCGAGTCGCGACCCTATTCGCAGGCGCTCTCGATCAGCATTTGGATGACAGTCGTCTTTCTTGCGCTGGTGAAGCAGTCAACCATCGCGAAAGCTTTGCTTTACTTCGCAATCGTGGTCATGGGCCTGTATTCGCAGCCCTTCACGGTCTTTGTTCCGGTCGCGCACTTTGCCTGGCTGCTCTGGAAGCGCTGGTCGCAACCTGAACTCGATCGCGCGCTCGTTCTGACCGGCGTTGCCCTGACACTCGCCGCGTTGGTTTTTCTCCCCTGGCAACTGCAGATCACTCGCAGCTTGCATGACTCGGGAGCTTCCAGCCAGCATTACGAACCAGGCCCCCGAGTGGTTCCTCTCATCCTGCACGAAATCACTGGCGCGGGCTACTGGGGCACGTTGCTGTTGGGGTTGCTCGCAGGTGTAGGTTGGGCGCCGATTCCTCGCCCCTGGCCGGCCCGTTCGTTCTGGGCCCTTTACGTCGTTGTTCCTATTTTGCTGGCCATTGCGGTGGACCTGAAATTTCACTATTTTTTTGCCACGCGTCAATTGATTACCGTCCTGGCGCCGCTTGCGGTGCTCGGAGCAATGGGCGGCGAGTACTTGCTCGAACGCCGTGTGTGGCTTGGGCAGGTCGCTATTGCAGCTCTCCTGATCACCTTTATTACGGGTGATATCCATTGGTTTCGGAAGCCTCGGGAAAATTGGCAAGCCGCTTCGGCCATCTTGCAACAGGCCGAGATCCGCGGCAGCTGCGTGATCTTCGCCTCCGACATTTCAGGGGCGCTCCTGCATTTTTTCGCACCTCATTTAAATGACCATGCTTGCTCCGCCGATCCGGCACAATGGCCGCCCAGCGTGGCTCTGGCGATCGATCCGTACGGGCCTGATGCCTCGCGAGATGCTCGTCGGCGGATGATTCAGTCCGGCTATCGCAGAATCAGCACCTCCAACCTGCAAGGCCCCGTTATTGAGTTCTACCAGCCTCAATAACCTCCTTATTGTGACGCCCCCGCCATCTGTTCTGATGTAAACGGCGAGGCTGGAAGATCAGCTGAATTGTAGAGCGTCAGTACAGGAGCGTTCTGCCACCCATACCGCACATATTTAGGGGCTTTCACCTGCGGGCTGCTGACCAACACACTTGCCTCATCCACTCGAGCTGTCCCGTCGACAAAATGATGATCGTCACCGGCCACCTCAAACCCTTCCAATGCGCCTCCGCTCTTAGTCTTCAATCCGGACGCCGCCTGATCGAACCAAACTCTCACTGCGTCGTTCTCCGCGTTCGCCTGGCGAAACAGCGGACCCGAATAGTCCACCTTCTCCCCATACGTTCTCGCACGCTCCCACAATGCTAAACGCGTTCCCACCGTCTGCTTATCCGCTGGATGAATATTGCCGGGATCGCCTACGTCAGCCGTTACCGCCATCCCGGTGTTTGCCAGCGAAAGCGTATGCCGCTGCGCTTCTCGAATCACGGGCCACTGATCTTGTGCATGGGCGTTGTAGTTCGCCAATTGCACGAAGAGAAAAGGAAAATCACCTTCACCCAAACACGACGCCAATCCGAGATCAGGGCGGGGAACAGCTTCTCATACAACGGCGCACGCCCGGCCGAAGCGTTCGATTCGCCCTGGTACCAAATCACGCCCTTGATGGCGTATCCGATCAGCGGCGCCACCATGCCGTTAAACAGACCGGCCGGCGCCCAGGAGTCGGGTTCCGGACCCCAGGTGGGTTTGGTAAATGGCTGGTTCTTTGCTTGGGCTTTAGCAGCTTCCTGCTGAGCCGTTTTGCGCATATCTTCCCGAAGCCTCTGCGCCCGTGCGGCAAACACCGGCATCAGTGAAGCGTCAGCTCCCAGGCCATCCAGACTGACCCATGCCTCGGCAGGCGTCCCTCCCCAGGACGAATCGATCAGACCGATCGGCACATGTTCATGCGTTGCTAGATCCCGCCCAAAGAAATAAGCGACCGCCGAAAAATGCGCTGCCGTTTCCGGTGAGCAAATCGTCCACGACTGATCGGACTCGATGTCGTCCAGCGGATATGTAGAGGATTTTCTCTTCACGAACAACAACCGCATACCAGGCTGATTTGCGTGACTAATCTCTTCCGCCGAGTTCTTGATCACCGCCGAATTTGGAAACCCAGCCAGTGGCATCTCCATGTTTGACTGCCCGGAAGCAAACCAAACATCGCCGATCGATACATCATCAAGCACGAGCTTGTTACTCCCGGCAATCGTTATTTGGAAAGGCCCGCCCGCAGGCTGCGGCGGGAAATACAGACTCCACTGCCCCAAACTGTCTCCCGTCGTAGACCGGTTCGTTCCTTGAAAACTCGCGGTTATCCGTTCTCCTGGCTGTGACCACCCCCACAAATGAAGCGGCATCTCGCGCTGCACCACCATGTGACTGCTGAACACTTTCGGCAATCGCACCTCTGCCTGCGCAGCCGCACAACTTAGGACGAGAAAGAGGGGAGTGAATCGATTCAAATGTTTCGAGATCATAGCCTTCGGTAATACCATCTCAAATCCCGATCCGCGCAGCTATGCTGTTTCTCTCGCGTTACGCTTACCTATGGCTTCTGTTTATACCCGGAGCATCAAGCTTTAACCTCATTCTCGTCTGTCTAGCCGTCTCCACCTCGTTAGCCCGCCAGACCTCCATAAACTCCGAGCCCGCACGTTGCGAACGACAAGCTCGCAACGTCAAGATCATTCGGGATGATTGGGGTATCGCTCACGTGTATGGGAAGACCGATGCCGATGCGGTTTTCGGCATGGTCTACGCGCAAGCTGAAGACGACTTCAACCGCATCGAGATCAACTATCTGAACTCAATGGGCCGTCTGGGGGAGGCCGAAGGCGTGCCGCGCATATTCCAGCGCCGCCGATTTCGTCAGTGCCAGGACGCCGGCTTTCGCTGCCGCATACAAGGACGTCTGCGGTACGCCGCCGAGTCCATTGACCGAGGACGTGTTCACCACAGCACCTCCCGACGGCTGTTGAGCCAGCATTTAGCGGATCTCTTCTTTCATGCAAAGCCAAACGCTTTTGAGATTGAGAGCGATTGATCTGTCGAACTGTTCCTCGCTGAAGTCAGCCGTCAATGCGAATGGTTCTTCTATCGAGGCAGCGCTGTTGAAAGCGCAGTCCAGTCTCCCGTATTCGCCCATCGTTTTTTTGATCAGCGCCTGCACCTGCTCGCTGCGGGACACATCCGTGCAAACAAATATCGCGGTTACCCCGGCGGCTTCGATCTCGCGCATCACTTGATTTCCCCGCTCAACGCCCCGTCCCGCCAGGACAACCTGGGCGCCCGCTCGCGCGAACGCTAATGCGGTTGCCTGTCCAATGCCGGAGCTTCCACCCGTTACTAGAGCCACCTTGCCGCGTAGTTGTTCCATTTCGTGCCTCCTTTACCAGCAAAAAAACGAGCTCGTGGCCCCATATATACTCTCCGTGGTGAACACGCAGACGCGTAGACGAACGGCTGCTCTACTAGAGGTTCTCGGAGTCTATCTCACCGGCGTTCTCCTGGAAAATCAGATCGAGCATTTACTACTGCATTGGCGCTTGATCTCCCCCGCGAATCCGTTTGACCTGTTGACAGCGCACACGACAAATGCCGAGTTGCTGGTAGCGTCGCGCCAGCTATTCCTGGCCCTGATTTTGCAATACGGCTCATATTTTATGCTCATCATCCCGATCAACTGGTGGTATCGGAGGCGAGGACGCGCGGCCTATGGCCTGACCCGGGCGGGACGTCCGTGGAAAGCGCTGATCCTGGCTGCGCTCGCAACCGCCGTGTTGTCGCAGTGGCCCGTGCTGCTTCACACTCTGGTTGACGCTGTTCATCCTTTGGGTGCGATGGCGCCCTGGCGGCAGGCATTCTTCGACATGTCGTGGCGGAGATGGCAGTTCTGGCTGTTTGCGGCAATCCTGAGCTATGCGCTCGTTCCGATATTCGAGGAACTCCTCTTCCGCGGCTACTATCAACGTCGGCTGGCCGAGGATTGGGGAGATGGACCGGCAGTTATTGGAACCGCCTGCTTTTTTACTTTCGCGCACAACCAGTATCTGATTGCGAACGCGTACAATGCCGCCATGATCGCGAGCCTGCTTTGTTTCGCGATCGGGTTGGGAGTGGTGTTTGCCTGGACGCGCTCGCTAATTCCATCGATGATCGCTCACGCCATTATCAATGTTCCTATGACGCCGCTTTGGCAAGGCGCGCTGCTGGTAGTGTTCGCTGTCGGTGCTTTCTGCGTGTGGCGCGGAGGGGTGAAAGCCGTCAAGCTTGTCTTCACGAATGCGAGCGTGGCGTCGACCTTGGTGCTGGCGGTGGCGCTGACACTCTACGTCATTGAGGCGCACCGCATTAACGGAATGAAACAGATCGCGATCGGAATGGTTGTGGTCGCATTAGGCCTTGAGGCTGTCGATCGCAGGGAGAACAGGAGCGCCACGCCTGTAACTGCGCAGCGCTCAGGAAGCTGGTATCTTAATCCTTGACAGAGCGGCGTTTTGCGCCGCCCTACCTGCTCAAACAGGGATGATCCTTCCAGGTGAATCGCAAAAGCCAATCGGCGCACTTGCTAATGCCGATCCGCGGCGTCACATCGATCTCAAATTCGGGTCTTGTGCGCCACGCCCGAATCACCAGGTCGCCTTCATCCAGCCGTTGCCCGTACTGTGCGCGAGTAATCCCCAGTGCCTCCGTCAATTTCCCCGGGCCGTTCGTCAAGCCGCACGGCCGCCCTGTCCAACTGCGCCGCCGCTGCATCTGCCCGAATCCCGTCAGCGGTTCCAGCGCCCGAATCAACACGCATCCCGGTTCGCCTTCCCGTTCAGCAACAACGTTCAAACACTCGTGCATACCGTAGATGAAGTACACGTACGCCCGTCCTGCCGGTCCGAACAGCACTTTGGTACGCTCCGTCCTGCCGCGTGAGGCATGCGCCGCCAAATCATCCAGCCCCAGGTACGCCTCCGTCTCCACAATCGAGCCGGCTGTCTCGCCGTGGACCAACACGCAGCCGAGCAGCGAGCGTGCCAGGGCCTGCGCGGATTGTTCGAAAAACGTCAACGGCAGTTTTGCAGTGACCTCGCGCAATCGATCTGGCGTGTACGCGTCGGCAGTACTCGAGAATGCTTTGGATTTGCTACCGGCGGGCAAGTTACGCTAGAACATTAACACGGGCGTTATGCGTCTTTTTACTGCTATCGATCTATCGTCCGAGGTCTTGCTCCGGCTGGAGCGCCTGGTTGCAGCGCTCCGTCCGGAGGCGCTGATCAAATGGAGTCCGCTCGATAATTTGCACATCACTACCAAGTTCATCGGCGAGTGGCCCTCTGAACGTCTCGAGGAGCTATGCGAATCGCTGGCCAGCCTTGCGCCGCGAACACCTTTCAGAGTCAACATACAAAATCTGGGCTGGTTTCCAGACGAGCGTTCGCCGCGCGTTCTATGGGCCGGGGTCTCGGGAGAAGGCGCGCTTGAAACGCTGGCGCGCGAGACCGAAGAATGTCTTCTCTCGCTCGGCATTCCCCGCAATGCTCGCGCCTTTTCCCCGCATCTCACCCTCGCCCGCATCAAGAATCCTGTCCCCCTGCGCCAGCTCCGCCGCAAGGTCGAAGAGTTTCGTCCCACTCCAATCGGAACGTTTGAGATATCCCGGTTTTCCCTCTTTCGCAGCGACCCCGGTTCCAACGCCAGCCTCTACCGCCGGCTCCGCGACTACAAATTCGAGGCTGCCCTGGCCGCAACCGGCACGCCCCAGTGACGCATCCTGGCTTTCTCACGCTGGCCGCTCTCACTTTGCTTGCCTATTTAATTGGTGGCTTGCCGTTTGGCTACTGGTTCATCCGCCTGCGCCTCGGCAAAGACATTCGCACTATGGGCAGCGGCAACATCGGCGCAACTAATGTTCATCGCACCGCCGGTGGTAAAGCGGGCCTGATCGTCCTGCTCCTCGACATTCTCAAAGGCGTTCTTGCCGTCTTCGTCGCCGCTGCCTTTACCAACGCCGATCCTCTCGCACTCGCGCTCGCTGCGGCAGCCGTCGTTCTTGGTCATTGCTATCCCGTCTTCCTCCACTTCAAAGGCGGGAAGGCGGTCGCCTGCTTCATCGGCGCCTTCGGTTTCCTCTCGCCGCTCAGTCTGCTTCTTACCGCAGTCGCCTTCTTCCTGACGATGGCCGCCAAGCGCTTCGTTTCGCTCGCCTCCATCGTGGGCGCTCTCGTGTTTCCCGTTCTCTTCTGGTGGATCGCCCGGCCGTCGCCTCCTCTGCTCTACTCATCGATTTTCGCCTCCCTCCTCATCCTGTACCGGCACCGCGCCAACATCCTGAGACTACGAGCCGGGACCGAGCACGTTTTTTCCTTTCGTGGGAAAGCCGCTTGACGCGTAAGGCATCGAACCGGCTCGCTGTGATTGGAGCGGGCAGTTGGGGGACCGCCCTGGCGATCTCGCTGGCTTCTCGTTTTTCCGAAGTCCAGCTGTGGGCTCGCAGCGAAATCCAGGCTATGAGCCTGGCCCGGCAACGCGAAAATCAACGTTATCTTGCTGGCTTTCGTTTCCCGGAAAAGCTGGCCGTCACCAGCCAGCTCGCGCAGGCCCTCGACGGAGCAGGCATCGTCCTGTTGGCCGTTCCCTCCGCCCATTTTCGCCATACGGTC
The DNA here is from genome assembly GCA_965277435.1 of Bryobacteraceae bacterium. Lineage (GTDB taxonomy): Bacteria > Acidobacteriota > Terriglobia > Bryobacterales > Bryobacteraceae > Bog-105. The sequence continues at coordinate 3,877,029 of OZ255821.1, forward strand.
GAGTTTCTTCACCCGCATCTTGCGCCAGGCACCGCCGTGGTCTCGGCCACTAAAGGCATCGAAGAAGATTCACTCTGCCGCATGTCGCAAGTCATCGCAGAGGTTCTTGGAAACGCACCAGCCGCCGTGCTCTCCGGGCCGACCTTCGCCCGTGAAATTGCGGCAGGTGAGCCCGCTGCCGTGGTCATCGCCTCTCATGACGCAGCTCTCGCCACTCACGTCCAGCAGGCTTTTTCCACTTCAGAACTGCGCTTCTACACCAGCAGCGATGTCACCGGCGTGGAAATCGGTGGGGCTCTCAAAAACGTGATTGCCATTGCTTCGGGCCTTTGCCGCGGACTGGGATTCGGCAGCAATAGCGTGGCCGCACTGATCACGCGCGGTCTCGCGGAAATCACCCGCTTGGCGTCCACTCTCGGCGGCCATCCCCGCACACTCAGCGGACTGGCCGGACTAGGCGACTTAGTCCTAACCGCCACCGGTGACCTGTCGCGCAATCGCTTCGTCGGCCTGCAGCTCGGCAAGGGACGAGCGCTCTCTGAGATTCTGGCCGGCATGACTATGGTTGCCGAGGGCGTGGGCACTTGCCGCGCCGCTTGGCAACTGGGACAGAAATATGCGGTCGACCTTCCCATCGTCAACAAAATGTATGAAATCCTCTACGCCGCCAAAGATCCCCGCCACGCTATCCGTGAACTGATGGACCGCCCTCTGACTAACGAATGATCAAAAATATGCTTTCCGAATTCTGTGGAACAGGTCTTTCGCCTGTGACTGTAGGCTAAGTCCCTTTGCAGTTACACCGGGACCGATCAGCGTTAGCCGGACAGGCTGAAGCCTGTTCCACTAGGGTGCAAAGCTTCGAAGAGAACTATCCCGTCAGCAGCAGCACCGATCTTGTGGAACAGCCTCAGCCTGTCACCGCATCACCCGTGAGAAAACTATCCTGTCTGCAGCACCGATCTTGTGGAACGGGCTTCAGCCTGTCACCGCATCGCCCATGTCTTACCACCGGAGAACGCTGCCTCACTTCTATCCCCCGGGCGCCACTCTGTTCCTGACATGGCGGCTATTCGGCTCGCTGCGGCGGCAAGTGTCTCCTGTAACTGGTTCTGAGAAAGCAACTGCCGGAAAAGCATTTCTCCTGAGAGACCAGGAGCTCGATCGCGCAGCATCCGGACCACTGTGGCTGATGGATTCGCCCCTCGCTCAAATCGTGGCGCAAGCACTGAACCGGGGAGGCAACGAGCTTGCTCTTTACCGTCTACTTGCTTGGGTAATCATGCCCAACCACGTTCACGTAGTTTTGCAACCAGTTCGCGAATTACCGCAAGTCACCAGATGGATTAAAGGCTCGACCGCGCGCGGCGCCAATTCACTACTGGGTCGCGCCGGCCAGCCGTTCTGGCAGGAAGAATCCTACGACCACTGCGTTCGCGGTGACCAAGAGCTAAACCGGGTGATCCGCTACGTGGAGCGAAATCCTGTAGGCGCCGGATTAGTCGAGGCAGCCGAAGATTGGCCTTGGTCAAGCGTCAGTAGGATTAAGCAAACCTGATACCGGCCTCGAAACCGATCTGCTGCATATCGGCAACGACCTGCATAGCCGCTATCTACTCTCCTTCACCCCTGATCAGAACCCGCCCGCCGACTTCCACAAGCTCGAAATACAGGTTCCGAATCACCCCGATGCTGAAATCAACGCGCGCCCGGGCTACTGGTCGTTAGCACCTGCCCAGTAACTCGGTCGAAGTTGCATTCTGCTTTCATTCGGCCTGGCTCAAGTACACTGGCGTTAACTGAAACTTCATGCCCAGTAGCGCAACTGCTCCGGTCCCTTTGATCGAAAGTCGCATTTTGCTCATTCGTGGCCAGAAAATGTTGTTGGACTCTGATCTCGCAGTCTTGTACCAATTGGAAACGCGACGGCTGAATGAAGCGGTGCGACGGAACCAGGATCGATTTCCGGAAGACTTCATGTTCCGCCTTACGCGAACAGAAGACGAAGCTTTGAGATCTCAATTTGCGATCTCAAACGAAAGCATGCGCGGAGGTCGCCGTTATTTAGCGTACGTCTTCACCGAGCAGGGTGTCGCCATGCTTTCCTCTGTGCTTCGGAGCAAGCGTGCAATCGAAGTGAACATTGCCATTACGCGAACTTTCGTTAAACTTCGGCAGCTTTTGGCCACGCATGAAGATCTGGCCCGGCAACTAGAAGAACTACGTTGGCAGCAGGCCGAGCAGGGTCAGCAAATTCAAGCGGTTTTCGAGACGATCCAAAACCTGATCGAAGCGTCGGCGGAGCAGCCGAAACGCCGTATCGGTTTCCCTAGCAGCCGTTCAAAAAACGTGGAACAGGTTAGGCGCGAATAGCCGGCCAACACCCAAATCCAACATAAATCGTTGAGAACTCAAGCAAATCGAAACCCGAAACCTCGTTCCTGCGTCCGAGCCGTTGACGCTGAATCGAAACACACTTAGACTTAAGTACGTAGCCCCTCAGCCTACAAAGGTGGTTTTTTCCTTATGAAGTCTTCCTCTGCCTTCCTGCGATTCTCGGTTGGCATCTCAGCGGCAGCCATGATTGCGGCCGTGCTCGTAGCCCAGGACACTAATTCCTCCAGCAGCAGCTCCTCGGAGACGACCGTCTCCAAGCCGCTCACCAAGAAGCAGATTGCTCGTAAGCAGAAAGAACTCGAGAAGGAACTCCAGGGTCCCTGGAAGAAGTGGATGAATGAGGATGTCGTCTACATCATCACCGACGAGGAAAAACGCGCCTTTAAACAACTGAAGACCGATGAGGAACGCCAGCAGTTTGTGGAACAGTTCTGGCTGCGCCGCGATCCCACCCCGGACACCGAAGAAAACGAATATAAGGAAGAGCATTACCGCCGCATCGCCTACGCCAACGATCACTACGCTTCCGGCATCCCGGGCTGGAAAACGGATCGTGGCCGGATTTACATTGCTTACGGGCCAGCGGACGAAATCGACTCCCATCCCTCAGGCGGCAGCTATGAGCGCCCGATTGAAGAAGGCGGCGGCGAAACGTCCACCTATCCTTTTGAAGACTGGCGGTACCGTTACATCGATGGCGTCGGAACCAACGTCATCATCGAATTTGTCGATACCACCATGTCGGGCGAATACAAAATTAGTCTCGATCCCGAAGAGAAAGACGCTCTCCTCTACGTTCCGGGCGCTGGCTTGACCATGTCCGAGCAAATGGGTACGGCCGACAAAACGCAGCGTTTCCAGCGCACAGACGGCACCCATCTCGGCACCGGCGGGCAGCCGCTACCCGAGAGCATGAACGAATTCACCCGCCTCGAACAATATGCAAACTTGATGAAGGCGCCTTCCATCAAGTTCAAGGATCTCGACGCAGTCGTTAAATCAAACATCCGGTACAACACACTGCCTATGCAGGTGCGGGTCGACTATATCCGCATTACGGACGCAACTGTCTATGCCAACATCTCTGTGCAGTTCAAGAACGCGGACCTGAACTTCGCCACCAAAGACAAAATCTCGAAGGCCACCGTCAACATTTACGGCCGCCTTACTACGCTGACGCGCCGTTCGGTCAACTGGTTTGAAGACACCGTTAACGCCGATGTTCCTTCGGAAATGTTGCAGCAGTTTCAGAATGGCTCGCAAATTTACTCCAAGCGCATTCCGCTGGCGCCTGGTACCTACCGCCTCAACGTAGTGGCGAAAGACACTGTCGGTAATACGGTGAACAACTACGAAACCGCTGTTGTCGTGCCCCATTACGACGAGGAACAGCTCGGTTCGAGCAGCGTCATCCTGGCTGACGAACTGGAGCGCGTGCCCACCAACAGTATCGGCAGCGGACAGTTCGTTATCCGCAGCTCCAAGGTCCGTCCCCGCATCAACGACACTTTCAAGCAGGCCGAGACGATGGGCATCTACACCGAGTTCTATAACTTCGGCATGGACGCTAAAACCAAGAAGCCGGATGGCACCATTACTTTCGATGTGGTCAATTCTGACAACAAGACCGTACTGAGCCAGACCGAACAACTCGGCGCCATTCAGAACGCCTCTTCCTTCCTTGTCACCGTGGAAAAGAAGCTGCCGTTGAAGAGTCTCACGCCCGGCAAGTACACGCTCAAAATGAAGGTTACCGACAAACTGAAAAACCAGAGCCTCGCTCCGACGGCGCAGTTTACGGTAACATCATAGATTAGGTGAGCCGTAGGCGCGAAAGGGAAAGTTTACGCCGTTTCTCGCGAGCAGACAATTCGCTTCTCTCTTGTTCCTGGCAGGCACGCTAGCACCCACCTGTTTGTCCCGCCCGGCGAGCGATCTGTCTTTGCCTGTCACGGGCGATCTTTTAGGCACGGTAGTCGACGGCGCAGGCATCCCCCAGATGGGCGCTTCCGTCGAGATCCTAAACAAGTATCGCCGCTTTGTTGCTCGAACTGTTACTAACGCGCAAGGTCGCTTTGCCGTATCTGGGCTTTCGGCGGACCTCTACTCGGTGCAGGTTTCGCTCGCGAGCTTCCTGCCGGCCGCTCGTGACCACATAGAGGTTAAACCGGGCGCTAACAGCGTGCTTGAGATCCACTTGGCCACGCTGCTCAGCAACATCGAAGTTAATTACAGAGTACCCACCAGCGCAATGTCGGACGACTGGAAGTGGGTACTGCGCGCCTCGCCCGCTACCCGGCCCGTCAATCGCCTCATTCCTGTCGATTTTCCGAATGATGCCGAGACGAAGGTGAAGCCCCGCGTCTTTAGCGGGACACATGCTATGGTTTCCGTCTCCGGGGGCGACGGAGGTTTGATTGATTCCACCGATTCCGCTCTGGCGCTGGGAACCTCGTTTGCCCTCTCCACAAACATCCTGGGTAAAAATCAAGTGCAACTCGCCGGCACTATGGGTCAGGCGAACGACTTCGGTCCTGCTGCCCTGGCACTCTGTGCGATTTACAGCCGGACAACGGATTCCCCTTTTGGCGGTTCGCCCGAGATCACTGTCACGATGTCGCAGATCGGCGGTCTTAGTTCGCAGCTGTCCAACAACAATCCGGGGACGTCCAATCTGAACCCAGGCGGCATTCCGGTGCTCCGTGCGATGTCGCTAAGTATGTACCAGACCGCCGACCCGCTGGATAACGTTCATATCGAGTACGGTATGACTGGCGAAGCCATCGAGTACGTCCAGCATACGAACCGCATCAGTCCGTTCGCCCGCACCACTGTCGACCTCGGCACGGTGGGCCAATTCATTGCCGCTTACAGCGACGGGGGCCGTCCCGATGAACTCACCGCTCATCAGCAGTCGCAAGGCCAGGCACTCGATACCCCGGTCGACGATCTCACGGCGCCCATGCAGAACCTCTCTCGTCTTCCCCAGGTTTCCGACCGTAACGGGCGTCTCGAGTTGCAGCGCACGCAAAATTACGAAATCGGCTTTCGCAAGTCGGCCGGTTCGCGTACTTACGCTGTGAGTGGATTTTCTGAGCACGTTTCGAATGGCCGCCTGAATGTTGCCGGCGACGAATCGGCGCTTCCCGCCGGCGATCTTTTTTCCGACGGCATTTCGACCACGGCGGCTTACAACATCGGAAGGTACGATCGCCTCGGCTATCTAGCCTCTATTAACCAGCAGGTCAACGGCTCTTTCGATGTAGCTCTTGCCTATGGTCGTTTGGGCGGGTTTGCGGCGAACGGCAACTCCCCGGCTTCGGCCAGCTCGAGTTCTCCCAATGCGTTTTTAAACGAGGGTCTGCATAATCTAGCTAGCATGAGCGTCAAAGCTGTTGTGCCCCACGTTGGCACTCACTTCGTGGCTGATTATGGCTGGGTCGACCCGCACGCAGTACTTCCGCATCATGCGTTCACCACTCAGGATGTTTTTGCTACGCCCGGCTTTAACATCCTGATCCGGCAGCCCTTGCCTTCCTTTGGTCTTCCTGGTCACCTGGAACTGACTGCAGATCTTCGCAACCTTCTGGCGGAAGGGTATACCCCGCTCGCGACGTCGAATGGCCAGCAATTACTGGTGGTCGAAGCCCCCCGGGCAATTCGTGGCGGTGTTAAGTTCACCTTCTAAATCGTGCGATTTCTGATCTTCGTTTCGTTACTTGCACTACCGGCGTTCAGTCAACCCGTCCGCGTTCTTCTCTTCATCCGCAGCGACTGCCCTATCTCCAACCGCTATGCGCCGGAACTAACCCGCATCGCCCGCGAATTCGAATCGCGCGGCGTTCATTTCGAACTTGTCTTTCCAGACTCCGCTGAGACCCAGCAAAGCATGAATGACGCGGTCTCTGAATACCATTTCCCCGGGACCCCTGTTCTCGACCCCAAACACGCTCTGGTGCGGCAAGCTCATGCTGAAACGGCGCCCGAGGCTGCGGTCTTTAACACCTCCGGCCATCTTGCGTACCACGGTCGAATCGATGACCGCTATGTCGACGTAGGGAAGTCGAGACCCGAGGCCCACGTCCACGATCTCGAAGACGCAATTACTGCTGTACTCGACAACCGCCCGGTCCGTCAACCCGTCACCAAAGCCGTAGGCTGTTCCCTGGCTGACGTCGAGTAATTCCAGCCCCCGGTGGAACAGGCCTTTTCGCCCTGCCGGGACTCACCTCGGCAGTCGCTCAAAACTGTATCTGCCGCCCATCTGACTGCCTTTCCTGTTCTCGTGAGGCAGTTCCGCGAACTGCGCCGGCCTCCTAGGGTGGCTCTTCCATGTGTCGAGACGACTTAAGTAAGTGACACTAGGCCTCTTCGCGTGTCACAGTGTACCGCCGCTCGGCCCGGAGTGAGCCGGCCATCTTCTCAGCTCCTCGCAGGGAGCCTTTTGTGGAACAGGCGCTTTCGCCACAGCTGTCCAAATTAGGCGCGTGTTGCTCGCTCGGGCATTGATTGGCTTGCAGTAAGGCCAGTTGCAGCGACTGATCCCGGATGTGGTTGGTGGTGCTGAGGCGCATGATGCTGTCCAAGTTGTTTTCAGGTCAGAGGCAGACTGAGTTGCCGGGTTTCCAGACCAGGTGGGCCTTCGAACGGTTCGTCCAGCCAGCGCCACAAATCCCGGTAAACGAACAGCTGTTGCCTGAGCAGCGCCACCAAGTTGGCTAGTGACCATCCAAATTTCGCTTTCATCTTCAGCCAGCGTAGGAGCAGCATCACAATCAATGCCGTCCAAATCTGCGTCATCACAGCCTTCTCGCTTACGCCGACAAAGGTCTTGATCTTCAGCAGTTGTTTCAAACTTTTGAAAAACGTCTCGATCTGCCAGCGTTCCCGGTAGATAGCGGCAATGGTGGACGCCGCCAGCTTCGGGTGATTGGTAACGAAAACCAGTTCCCGGTCTTGTGCCTGATCGTAGATTCGAATGCGGCGCAATTGGAGCCCTTCGCTTCCCAACTGCCGCCAGCCGATCAGCCGGATCTTCTCATCCGACAAGATATGCTTGTGTACTTGCGGGATGCTGCGCGTCTCTTCGACTTCCAGTTTGGCGTCTTCCCGCAGCCGCGTCACAAAGAAAACCTGTTGCCGGCTTAATTGCATCCACCAGGCATAGTCGGCATACCCTTTATCGAAAACGACGATTGTGCCGGGCTGGAACACGGTCTGCCGCGCCACCTTGCTCTCATGCGTCTTGCCCGTCGTGATCACCGCAAAGCAAGGCAGGTAACCATCGTGGTCCAGCAGCAGGTGCAGCTTCACGGCGCCTTTGGCGCGCTGAAAGTGCGCCCAGTCGAACATCGAAACACACAGGCTGACGGTGGAGGCATCCATCGAGACCAGCTTATTCTTGCAATGAAACTTGTGCCCTGGACGGCTCCCCGCCTCGACTTGGCAACGCTTCACTAGCTGGAAAAACAGATCCCGATAGAGCTCCCACGGCCGGTGTTCATTGGCGTAGGACAGAGTCGAGCGGCGTGGTGAATCCGACAAACCAAGGTGCTTGAGTTTTCCCTCGCAGGCTGCCAGCCCACCGCAGATTTCGCGTAACGAATGCGCCCGCCCTAACTGGCAAAACATCATGGCGATGAACTGACTCCAGCAACTGAATCCGCGGGCAGGACGCTCTGCTTGCTGCTTCGCCACTAAGCTCTGGAACTCCCAGCGCGGGAAACACTGCAATAACTGACTGAAGATGCTGCTTACTCAATGCAAGGGCCGCCTCCGGTTCTGTTGTTTGCGTTCTTTCCAGGGATCGCTTTCAACCCTATCAGAGGCGCACCCCTCCTTTGGAAAACCTAATTTGGACAAGCGTGGCGCTTTCGCCTGTCCCCGTACTGCTGCTTTGCCCCGAGTGACCGCAAAATTTTCAAAACACCTCCGGATTTTTCCGGCCCGTTATGCGCGAGTTCCTTAAAAAAGAGCTCTCATCGGAGCGCATGGCCGCCATACGCTCCTGAGAAATACGCGCTAGTAGCGATAGTGTTCGGGCTTGTACGGACCTTCCGGCGCAACGCCCAGATACTCCGCCTGTTTCGGCGAAAGCGTAGTCAGCTTTACACCGATCTTTTCCAAATGCAAACGGGCCACTTCTTCGTCGAGTTTCTTGGGAAGCGTATAAACGCCGATCTCGTAGCTGTCCTTGTTCTTCCAGAGATCGAGTTGAGCCAGCGTCTGGTTAGCGAAGCTGTTGCTCATCACGAAACTCGGGTGGCCGGTGGCGCAACCGAGGTTCACCAGGCGGCCCTCGGCCAGCATATAGATGCTGTGTCCGTCGGCAAAATTGTACTGGTCGACTTGCGGTTTGATGTTGATGCGCTTCACGTCTTTGGCTTCGTTCAGTCGATCGACTTGAATTTCGTTATCGAAGTGACCGATGTTGCAGACAATGGCCTGATCCTTCATGTACTGCATGTGTTCGAAGGTAATGATGTCGAGATTGCCCGTGCAAGTGACGTAAATATCGCCACGCCCGAGAGTGTCTTCGATGGTGGTCACTTCGAAACCCTCCATAGCGGCCTGCAGTGCGTTGATGGGATCAATCTCGGTGACGATCACGCGAGCGCCCATCCCGCGTAGTGAGTGGGCCGAGCCCTTGCCGACATCGCCGTAACCACAGATGACAGCCACTTTGCCCGCGACCATCACATCGGTGGCGCGCTTGATGCCGTCAGCCAGTGATTCGCGGCAGCCATAGAGATTATCGAACTTCGATTTAGTCACCGAATCGTTGACGTTGATGGCGGGAACCAGCAGTTTGCCCTGCTCCTGCATTTTGTAGAGCCGATGGACGCCGGTGGTGGTCTCTTCCGAAACGCCGCGCCATTCTTTGGCCATCTTGTGCCAGCGTTGCGGATCTTCGGCGTGAACCTTTTTCAGCAGATCCTTGATGACTTTTTCTTCCTGGTTGGAAGAAGGCGTGTTGACCCAGCCGTCACCCTCTTCGAGTTCGTAGCCCTTGTGGATCAGCAGCGTGACATCGCCGCCGTCATCGACGACGAGTTGCGGTCCCTGCCCGTTCGCATGGCTGAGAGCCTGATAGGTACACCACCAATACTCCTCGAGCGATTCGCCTTTCCAGGCAAACACCGGAACACCGGCAGCGGCAATAGCGGCAGCAGCGTGATCCTGCGTCGAGAAGATGTTGCAACTGGCCCAGCGCACGTCGGCGCCGAGATCGATCAGCGTTTCAATCAACACGGCCGTTTGAATGGTCATGTGCAAAGAGCCGGTAATGCGAACGCCCGCGAGCGATTTTTCAGGAGCGTATTTCTGGCGGATGGACATCAGGCCGGGCATCTCGTGCTCGGCGATACCGATTTCTTTGCGGCCCCAATCGGCCAGTTTCAGATCGGCTACTTTGTATTCGGTAGCGGTTTTATTTAGCGTTACAGTACCCATTCATCAACCTCGCCTTGGATTATATCAAGAAATCTTGATATGTTGATGGATTGTGGCGAATCCGTTCCGAGCACTGCGCCTTTTGGGAGATCCGGCCCGCGTGCGATTGCTCTTACTGCTGGCGAGTGAGGAACTCTCCGTTGCGGAGTTGCAGGAAATCCTGGCAAAAGGACAGAGCCAGATCTCAACGCACCTCGGGCAATTGAAGCAAGCCGGGCTGGTGGAAGACCGCCGCACGGGCAAGAACATTTTTTATCGGCTGAAGTCGGCGCTGCTCGGCGAAGAAGCAGTGCGGGAGCAGTTGCTGGCGTTTCTGCGTCTGGCGGCGGAGCAAACGGAGGAGGCGACGAGCGACAGCAAAGCTCTCGAACTCGTGCTCAGTAAACGCACGGATAGGATGCGGAGCTACTTCGATGCCCTGGCGGGAAAGTTCGGGCGGGAGTATCTGCCCGGCCGATCGTGGCAGGGGCTGGCAGAGATTCTGTTGCGCCTCATGCCGGCATTGGTAATTGCGGATTTAGGAGCGGGTGAAGGGACGTTTTCGCAACTGCTGGCCAGACGGGCGTCGCGCGTGATTGCGGTGGATAACTCGGAGAAGATGGTCGAGTTCGGGACCAAACAGGCGTTAACGAACGGGTTCCAAAATCTCGAATACCGGCTAGGCGATCTGGAAGCCGTTCCGATCGAATCGGAGCAAGTGGACGTGGCGTTTTTTAGCCAGTCGCTTCACCATGCGCGACATCCGAAGACGGCGCTCAAAGAAGCCTGGCGCATTTTGAAGCCGGGCGGCCGGATCGCGATCCTCGATCTGTTGCGGCACCAGTTCGAAGAGGCGCGCGAAATGTATGCGGACGAGTGGCTCGGTTTTACCGAAGTCGAACTACGGGAGCAACTGGCAGACGCGGGATTCGTCGAATTGCAAACAGCCGTGGTTCACCGGGAATCGGAGCCCCCTCACTTTGAGACGGTGTGTGCCATAGGGGAGAAAGCATCGCCCGTCGCGCCCTTACCTTAGGCCGCGCGTAACGGGGTCGCGGATGCTCGCTTTGAATTATCCTCTACCGCAATTGGACCCGAGCCGCCGTCCTAATCTATCATCGGGTTATGGAGAGCGATCAGTTCTTTGACGACGAATTCAAAGCGGCGATTATTCGAGCAGGCGCTCGGGCCAGAATAGAAACTCTTCAGGCAGGCGTTCCAGTGTTTTATCGAGATACTGGTCGAAACCTGGATCTAATGGAGCATCCGAATGGTCGCAAGTTTGAGATTCGCTTTCTCGATATGGCACTTGGTGGTGAAAACTACGAGATAGTAAGAGAACTGGACGAAACAGCGTCCTGAACGGGTGCCAATGGCTTCAGTGCAGATCGCTTTTGCTCCCTTTCGAAACGTTGTTTTATGACGCTGTGAGTAATGGCGAGTACGCGATTCACAAGGGCCACTTGGACTCGGCTGAATCATTCGTCTTATATCGTCGCATCAAGGTATGGCCAGGCTGGCTTTTCTCTGTTTCGCTGATTCACCTTCCTGGTATCCAGTGTTGCAATACGGATGTGTTAGTTGAGCGTTATCCGGCGTAGATAGGCCACCGTCGGCACTCCTTTTTATATGGTCAATGGTTATGGCTTGCGTTGGAACCACAGCACCACAAATTGGACAACGCTGTGCCTGCTTAAGAAGTTCTTTCATACTAGGCCAGATTTAACCTGCATGGAAAACTGAGTCGGTGCCACACCCTCGTATGCGGACTCAGCAGGCTGAAGGTAAGCGTATGCTGGCTGCTGCTGCATCCGGCGGCCTACTTTTGAACCTCTTGTGGGTGTACAGGAATGAGCTTGGAAGAGCGTTCGAAGTCTGCTCCATGAATGTGCGAAGATGCAGCACACCATGCACTTCCAGCACCGCCGCGAGATGGGCATCGTGCACCTGAACGCCACGAGCATCCCAGAAAAGAAGCAGACGACGCCAAGTCCGGTATACACGTTCATCTTCGGGCAGGAGCGTCATCGTACGCTCGATCGACTGAACACGCGCGTCGGTCTCTTGAATCGATAGGCCAAAACCGTTTCGCTCCAATGGGCGCGTGCTGACATTCCAGAACTCGCCCAAATTCTGCGGCGTAAAACAAAGCTCCACGTCGCGCGCGACCAACCGGCGCATCGCTGTTGCGATCACGATACTGTGTGGGTTGTCGCGATGAGAGAGCCTCAAGAGGACATTGGTATCCACGGCATACCTGAGCGCTCTCAATTAGGGTCCTGATAAAAGCTCTTGCGGGTGAAGGCTTCCTCGGGAAGTTGAGGAATTTTATCCGAGTGCGCTGCCATCTCATCAAAGAACTTTTCCAAATTGGCAATCCTATTCACTGGGACAGCTTCAAACTGCCGGGGGACGCTCTGCTCTGCGATCAATCCCTGGACGTAGGTTTCCAGGCTCATACCGTGCGCCTGGACCTGAGCAGCGAGATGGTCGGGAATCTCGACGGTGATCCGCCTAATAATCCGTATGGATTGAGGCTAACAAAAGCGACCGCGAGAATGCCACTCACACGATTTCATAAGCAAAGAGTCGCTGGCTGCGACTGTCTGTTTCCTACCTGTCCCGGGACACCTGCAGTATTCTTCGGTTCATCTGAGGACGCCAAATTTTCGCGCGCCGCATACCCCAGGCTCAAAACCGTGACGAACATCATCAGCACTTCGCTGTCGCCCAGGTTGTATTCGAAGATGCCGCCGACCAGGATCGCAATGATCACGGCGATGGCTGCGTGGAAAATAAATCGCTGCTGGGATCGAACGTTTGCGCTCTTGATAAGGGCGTAAATAAAGTCGTAAACGGCCAGCGCGATGAACCACAGAACGCAGAGCAGTCCCGGAATGCCGCGTTCGGCGGCGTATTGCAGATAGATGTTGTGAAGATGGCCGTAGTAGCCGGTGGGCAGCGGCCGGGGGACACCGTTCGGGACATAAGCGTCGAAGTTGCGGGAGATCTCTTCGGGGCCGAGGCCAAACCAGGGATGGGCTTCGATCATGCGAAGACCGGTCGCGCGCGTGACAACACGAAAACTATTGGAGTCGATGTTTTCGTTGGGATGAGTGATGGAGAGGATGCGTTCCCGGACGTTGTGCGGAGCGGCGAAAAACGCCACCGCGGCAAGAACCGGCAGCGCAAGGATCATACGTGGCTGCCAGAGCCACACCAGATAAAGCACCGAGGGAATCGCCGCTAACCAGATGCTGCGAGTGCCCCCCAACAGGATGGCGGTCGAAAGAACGACCACGCTTAAGTAAGCCCACCCAGGCAGCCTGCGGTTGGAGAAGAAAAGCTGTGCCAGCAATATCAGTAAAACGGTGAGTTGCAAGCCCCCAAAAGTCATCCAGTGACTTTCAAACCCGGTGATGCGTTTGCCGACATAGGAGATGTAAGCGACGTGCGCGGTGCGGATGAACTGAAAGATGGCTAGCAGAGCAGATGCCGTAGCCGCGGCCGCCCAGGCAGCAACTAGATAGAAAATCTTCGAAAACTGCCGGGAGAAAACGGCATATATGAGCGGGATAAAAAAGAACACGAAAAACTTCTTGATCTGCGCTCGGCCGAGCCAGGGGTCGGGCGAGATGACATCCGCCAGAGCGGTCCAAAGAAAGAGGGCAGCAAGTGGTATCCAAATGCGTGGAAAAGGGAGTTTCTGGTGGAAGATCAAAAGCAGAACCAGACCGACTCCCAGCAGAGTCTGGCTGGCGGCAATGGAGACTTGTATGAGCGCGGCAGCCGCAATTGCGACCCAAAGCAGGATACGGTCCTGAGTCTCCGGATTGGGAAGCATAACGCGCTTTAGTATGACAGAATGAAAGGCGAAACCACAAAGCGAAATCAACGCAATGCAGGTCCATTTACTACGCCATGGTATAGCGGAAGACGGGCACGCGGGCCTGCCCGATGGTGACCGTGCATTGACCGCCGAGGGCCGCAAGAAATTGCGGCAGGTACTGCAAACAGCTGCTAAAGCGGGCGTGAAGCCGACCCTGATGTTGACCAGTCCGTTGAAACGCGCCGTACAAACGGCGGAAATCGCTAAGCGCATGCTCGGGTACTCAGGAGAGATTCTGCAGACGCGGGTACTGGCGCCGGGCTCAAGCGCCGAGCAGGTTTGGGAAGAAATCCGGGTGCATCGCGATGAGGGATCGCTGTTGTTAACGGGGCACAATCCGCTCTTTGCGCATCTGGCCGGCTACCTGCTCGGAAATTCCAATATGCAGATGGAGTTTAAGAAGGGTGCGCTGCTGCGAGTGGATGTCGAGGCATTTGGTGCGGAACCGCGGGGCATTTTGCGCTGGTGCCTGACGGCGAAATTAGCCGAGAGCCACGTCTGAGAATAGCGTTGGCGGTAACCGACCTTTAGATTGAAGCGTTTATCATGAAGCAGGGTCTTTTTCAGATGTTCTCTATCCAGGCACGCAGATTGAGCATATGCGTGCGGGCCATCGCGCTAAGTGCGCTGTTTACGGCCGCGATCGGAACCTCGCAAACCCTCACTCCCGGGCAGACGCCCACCCCGCCTCCGGCCCAAAGCCAGCCGGGAAAGGTCGGCCCGGGCGCAAGTGACTCTGTGCAAAGCGTGGGGGCTGGAGAAAACGCAAACAAACAAGATGCGAAACCAGCCGGCTCAAATCAAAACGGGAGCACGCCTATAACTTTTGAATCGCGAGGGCTTGAATACGATGCGCTCACCAAAGAGGGCATCACGGTAATGTTCGCGCAGCTGCCTTCCCGGCTCAAAGAATTCAATATTGTGCAAATCACGGTCACAAATGGGTCGCTAATTTCGTGGACCGTGCGGCCGAGCGATTTTTCGTTTGTGAGGCAGGATGGCACCGCGAACGGTTCGGTGTCGGCGGATCAGGTAGTGGCCGAACTGCTGCAGCATGCGGATCGCGACGACGTGATCAAGCTCCAGCTGCTATATGAGAACAGCATCTATGGGCTGTCAAATTTCCGGTCGACGAATGGCTATGAGAAGAGACGGGAAGCCGCCATGGCGCAGTTTGTGAACCGGGGTGTGAAGGCGGCCGTGGAAGCCTCGGCGCTGGCGTTTGTGCCGACCAAGTTGAAGGCAGGCGATAGCACGGATGGCGCGATATTTTTCGAGAATCACACCAAGCTAAAGGCAATGGGCACGGGGGTGTTGGTGGCGCATACCTGTGGGCAGACATTCTACTTCGAGACCTATGGGGAGTTGAAGAAACGATAGTGCCCACGGAGTATATTGACCTGCATTCCCATACCAACGAATCAGATGGCAGTTTAAGTCCAGCCGAACTGGTGGCGCTGGCGCGGCAGAACGGTTTGCGTGCGCTAGGCATAACCGATCACGATACGTTCAACGGTTATCTGAAGGCCCGCGAGTTTGCTCGGATGGCCAAGCTGGAGTTGGTGTGCGGCATTGAGCTGAACGCGAAGATGAGCCGGCGACCGGAGCTGAGCCGCCGAGCGGTGCATCTGCTCGCTTATTTCTTGACGGACGAACCGCCGGCAGTGTTCACGAATTGGCTGGAGAGCGAGCGGCTGGAGCGGCGTGACCGGAATGCACGTCTGGCGGGTAAGCTGCAGGCGCAAGGCTTAGACGTAACGCTGGAAGAAGTGGAAGCGCGCGGTAAATCGCTGGCCGGGCGGCCGCATTTTGCGCGCGTGCTGGTGGACAAAGGATACGCGGAGAATTCGGAAGAGGCTTTTGCCAGGTATTTGGGTGAGCAAGCGCCCACTTTCGTGCAGAGGCAGAGCAAGACCACGCCCGAGGTGATTCAGATCGTACGTGAGGCGGGCGGCATTCCGAGCGTGGCGCATCCGATTCGTCTCGGCCTGCCGCGCGCAGAAGAGCGCGAGCTACTCATCGAGTACCGGGCCGCGGGATTGGTCGGTTTAGAGGTGTACCATTCAGAGCATCCGCCGGAACTGCAAGCCTACTACCGGCAGCTAGCGGACGAACTGGACCTGATGCCGACCGGTGGATCCGATTTTCACGGCAGCATCAAGCCCGAGATCGAGCTTGGTACCGGGTTCCAGGGAAACGTCCGCGTGCCGTTTGCATTTTTAGAAAACCTGCGCAGCGTGGCCGTCCAATAGCCACATTACGCGCCTCGTAAAATAGGGCGTGTCCGACGCTCTTCCGCGATTGCGGTTCAATCTGGATTTCATGCCTTCGCCCGACCCGAAGAAGCCGGGCCTTTACATTCGCGATCCCTATCATTACTCCGATGCCACGCTGCTGGTGCCCCCACCCCTCGTGGCGGCGCTCGAGTGTTTCGACGGAAAACAATCGGCGATTGATCTGCGGGCGGAACTGGTGCGGATCACCGGTGAGATTCAAACGGCGGAGATCGAGAAGCACCTGCACGACTCGCTCGATGAGGCGGGATTCCTGGAGAACGATCGCTATAAGGAATTGAAGGCCGAGCGCGAGCGCACGTTTGCCGCGGAGCCGGTTCGAGTGGCGAATTTCGCCGGCGCTGCCTATCCCGAAAACCGATCACTGCTGGCGGAGTTACTGCTGTCGCGTGTGGGGCGGCCGGAAGGCGATGGCGAGACAGTGGCGGTGGCCGCTCCTCACGCTAGTCCGGAGGCGGGTTGGAGTACCTATCGCGCCGCCTATCAATCTTTGCCGGGTGTCGAAGAGGCTCACGATCTGACCTTCGTCATCTTAGGAACGTCGCACTATGGCGCGCCGGATCGATTTGGATTAACGCGCAAGGGATTCGTGACGCCATTTGGCGAGGCGCGCAACGCAGTGGGTTTGGTGGATGAACTTGCCGGCGGGGCGAATGGCGCGGTGCGGATGGAAGATTATTGCCATGCCGTGGAACACTCCATCGAGTTCCAGGTTGTCTTTTTGCAACATCTTTATGGGCCTTCGGTGAAGATTCTGCCGATTTTGTGCGGGCCTTTTGTCAAGAGCATCTATGAAGGCGGCCTGCCGGAGGAGAACCCGGATATGGCCCGGTTTTTTGAGGCGTTGGCCAATATCAATGCGCGGGAAGGGAAGCGCTTGTTCTGGGTGCTCGGTGTTGATATGGCGCACATGGGGAGGCGCTATGGCGATCCCTTGCGGGCGAAAGCAAATATCGGAGAAATGCTGGCCATCGAGCACCGCGACCGGCAGCGGATTGAGCAGATCATTGCCAGCGACCGTCAGCAGTATTGGTCGCTCGTGCAGGATGGACAGGATGATCTGAAGTGGTGCGGATCGGCGCCTTTCTACACGTTCTTGAAGGTGATGCCGAATGTGCGGGGCGAGTTGTTGAACTACCACCAGTGGCAAATCGATGCCGATAGCGTCGTAAGTTTCGGGGCGATGCGATTCCTCGTAGGGTAGGCTTTCGCGTGCTATTTTCGCTCAGTGCGACCGCTTTCAGCCGTTAGCCGCGCCGGCTTCTTGCGGATAGTTCAGCCAGAACTCCGCGGCGGCACGGACGGTGTGGAAGAAGTCGTCTAAGTCGGATGGTTTCGAGAGATAGCAGTTCGCTCCCAGCCCGTAGGCTTCGCGGATGAGCGACTCAGTATTAGACGTCGTAAGGACAATCACCGTCACCTTATGCAGATCGCGGCTTTCCTTAATGAAGCGCAGAATGGAACGCGGATCGATCTTCGGGAGATGGTAGTCCAGAAAGATCAACGAGGGGCGTGGGGCGTCGCTGAAACCACCGGTTCGGCTAAGAAAGTGCATGGCCTCTTCGCCGTCCCGGGAGACATGAATGTTGACAGGCGGATCGAGCGGGCGGAGCGCTTCGCGGATCAGACGAACGTCGGCGGGATTGTCTTCAGCGATCAGTATTTCGCGAATAACGGCCTCGTCTGCACTCACGTGCTCTGAAATTCTAAGTGGCGGTATGTACCTAGTGTATCCGTAGTGGGCGCAGCTCTACAAAGTTCTCAAAGCTACCTGCGACAATGACAGACCAATGAAGAGATTTCTGCTGCTTCCATTCTGTTTGCTCAACGTTTTTCAGATGGCAGGACAGCCAGCCAAGCCTGCTGAAAACCGGTTTGCCGATCTAACCAGGACGGCGCGAAAGATCGACGGCTTCCAACCGCTCTACTGGGACGAGCGCACGGGCAAGATGTGGATGGAGATCCAGCGTTTCAACCAGGAATTTCTCTATGTGACGGCGCTTTCGGCCGGGGTGGGTTCGAATGATTTGGGGATGGACCGCGGGCGCATGGGAGAGCCAAAGGTGGTGGCCTTCGAGCGGGCGGGGCCGCGGGTGTTGCTCGTGCAGTCGAATTATGGATTTCGGGCGAGTAGCTCGGACGCAGCAGAGAAGCGCGCGGAGACCGATTCCTTTGCGCGCTCCGTGTTGTGGGGCTTCGAGGTAGCCGCCGAAGAGGGATCGCGAGTCTTGGTAGACGCGACCAGCTTCTTCCTGCGGGATGCCGAAGGCGTCGCGGAGGATTTGACCCGGCAGAAGCAGGGCACGTTCCATTTCGATCCGAGCCGGTCGGCCTTTGAGATGAGTTTGACCAAAGGGTTTCCGAGGAACACGGAAGTCGAGACCACGGTGACCTTAACGGGCCAGGGCGAAGGACGCTTCTTGCAGGAGGTCACACCGACGCCGGATGCGGTAACGGTGCGCGAGCATCAGGCCTTTGTGGCACTGCCAGGGCCGGGTTACCAGCCGAGACTGCAGGACCCTCGGACCGGATTCTTTTCGGTCGACTTCATGGATTTTTCCGCTCCGGTAGACCAGCCCGTGATGAAGCGGTACATCGCCCGGCATCGGTTAGAGAAGCGAGATCCGGCTGCGGCGGTCAGCGATCCCGTGCAGCCGATTGTGTATTACATTGACTCTGGAGCGCCCGAGCCGATCCGGTCGGCGTTGCAGGAAGGAGCGAGCTGGTGGAATCAGGCTTTTGAGGCTGCTGGTTTCCGTAACGCATTTCAGGTCAAAACCTTACCGCCGGAAGTTGATCCGATGGATATACGTTACAACGTAATCCAATGGGTGCATCGTTCTACGCGCGGGTGGTCGTATGGCAACTCGCTGGTCGACCCACGGACCGGGGAAATCATTAAGGGCATTGTCACGCTCGGATCGCTGCGGGCGCGCCACGATTTCTTGATCTTCCAGGGCTTGATGGCGCCGTATTCTCCGGGCGCTGAAAAAACGAAGCCACTGACAGATGCCGTGTATGCGCGGCTGCGACAACTGGCGGCCCATGAGGTTGGACACACGCTCGGTTTAGAACATAACTTCATCGCCAGCACCCAGGGCCGGGCATCGGTGATGGATTATCCAGGGCCGCAGGTCGAGTTGCGCGGCGATGGTTCACTCGATCTGTCGCAGGCGTATGCCGTCGGGATCGGAGTCTGGGACAAAACATCAATACGATGGGGCTACTCGCAATTTAAACCGGGCGCGGACGAACGAGCCGCACTGAACAAGATCGTGACAGACGCGGCGAAGGGCGGACTCACGTTTATCACCGACGCAGACAGCCGGCCCACGGGCGGAGCACATCCTAAATCACATCTATGGGATACAGGTACAAATGCAACCCAGGAGTTGAACCGTGTTTTGAAAGTTCGGGCGGTCGCTCTGGACCGGTTTGGGGCTAACAATATTCCGGTTGGGGCTCCGATGGCAACGCTGGACGAAGTGCTGGTGCCGCTCTATTTCCTACATCGATTTCAGACGGATGCGACGGCCAAGTTGCTGGGCGGCAACGAGTACACCTACGCCCTGCGCGGCGACGGACAGCCGGTTACGAGCATCGTTCCAGCGGCGGAACAGCGGCTGGCTTTGCAGGCATTGCTCAAGGCAATCGAACCGGAAACGCTGACGCTGCCAGAACGGATTTTGGATTTGATCCCGCCACGACCTCCGGCTTACCAGCGGACCCGGGAGAACTTTCCGAACCGGACTGGCGTGACGTTCGATCCGATAGCCGGGGCGGAGGCAGCGGCGAACCTGACGGTGGGTTTGATTTTGAATCCGCAGCGAGCGGCGCGGCTGGACGAGTATCATGCTCGGAATCACGAGAACCCGTCATTCCCCGAGGTCGCGACGGCTCTGATTCAGGCAAGTTGGGAAGCGAAGCCAGCAGCCGGTCTAGAGCAGAATGTGGCTGAGACGGTTCGCCTGGTGGTGCTCAACCATCTATGTGCGCTAAGCATGAATCCGGCGGCGTCGGCCGAAGTACGCGCGGAGGCGATGATCGCAGTGTCATCTATCAAGGCTCAGGGCGACGATTCCGTAGTTATGGAGTGGATCACCCGGTTTGAGCGCGATCCGAAGCAGTTTGCCATGCCTGCGCCCGTAGAGACTCCCCCGGGGCAACCGATCGGTGAGCTGGAGGACTACTCGCCGTTTTAGGCAGCGAGGATTTGGAGGGCGTGTTCGGCGACTTTGTCGGCGTAAGCTGCGGTCAATGTTCCGTGCCCCGACATTAGCCGGAAATAGAACGGTCCGTAGAGCAGGTCGAGCGCTACTTCCAGATCAATTTCTGCGGAGAGGCGTCCGGCTTCGCGATGGCGTTCGAGAACTACTTTTGTCACTGCGCGGCGCGGCTTGATCCAGAGCTCGCGGAAGGCCTCGGCCACGTCGGGATCACTCTGCGCGGCGGCAATGAAGGCCTTGAACGTTCGTCCGCGACGGCCAGTAAGCAGTTTGACGAAATTTTGCAATTGCTGATGGACGTCGACGCGCAGGTCACCGGTGTCAGGGAAAGGTAACTCTACGGCCGTCGCTTCGCGCAGAGCTTCGATGAAGACAGCCGCTTTGTTCGGCCACCACCGGTAGATGGTGGCCTTACTGGCGCCGGCGCGTTCGGCAATACCATCCACCGTGGCGTTATTGAAACACGTGTTTTCGAGGACCTGCATGGCGGCTGCGAGAATCCGGGTGCGAGCTTCTTCGTCGCGTGGACGGCCGCGGCCCCGCTGTGCAGCATCTTCGACAATTTCTTTGGTGAGTGTGGGCATTACAGAAGTGGCGAAATCAGTCTACGGGGTTCCGCGCTTTGAATGACGCGCGAAACGAGCGAAAGTTGCACATTTTCGAAACTTTCGGGTATCGTAATTACATCAAGACTTGTGAATGTGGATTGTACGAGTTGCTCTTTCGCGACCTTACACGTTTATCGTGCTTGCCCTTCTGATCCTGCTGGTGAGTCCGATCGTGATTTTGCGGACACCAACGGATATTTTTCCGAGCATTAACATTCCTGTGATCTCGGCCATCTGGACCTTTACCGGGTTGAATCCGGAGGAGTTTGAAGGGCGCATTACTTCGGTGTATGAGCGCGTTTTGACCACCACCGTGAACGACATCGAGCATATCGAGTCGACCACATTGAATGGTACGAACGTTGTTAAGATTTACCTGCAGCCGTATGCCGATGTGACGACCGGTATCGCGCAAACCACCGCGGTGTCGCAGACGATCCTGAAGCAGATGCCGCCTAATATCAATCCACCGATCATTCTGAGTTACAGCGCATCGAGCGTGCCGATTCTTCAGCTGGCGCTTTCAGGCAAGGGGCTGCAAGAGCAGGATTTGAACGATATTGCGCTGAATTTTTTGCGTACGCAATTGGTCACGGTGCCTGGGGCGGTGGTCCCGTACCCGTACGGCGGCAAGCAGCGGCAGGTGATGATCGATCTGAATCCGGCGGCCTTGCAGGCGAAAGGCCTTTCGCCCTTCGATGTGGTGACGGCGGTGGCGAATCAGAACTTGCTTTTACCGTCCGGAACAGCAAAGGTCGGCCAGTTCGAGTACGACGTCGACATGAATTACAGCCCTAAGAAGATCGAGGAGATTAACGATTTTCCGGTGAAGGTGGTGGGTAATTCGACCATCTACGTGCGCGACATTGCGAACGTACGAAATGGATTTGGACCGCAGACGAACATCATCCGCCGGGATGGCGAACGCGGCGTGCTGGTCAGCGTATTAAAGGCGGGCAGCGCCTCGACTTTGGATGTCGTGACGGGCATCAAGAAATTACTTCCGCGGGTGGCGGCGACGCTGCCGTCGGCCTTGCAGATTAAGCCGCTGGCAGACCAATCGATTTTTGTGCGCGCTTCCATTAACGGCGTCGTCCGCGAGGCGATTATCGCGGCGTGCCTTACGGGCTTGATGATCCTGTTGTTTCTGGGCAGCTGGCGAAGCACGCTGATCATTGCTATCTCGATTCCGCTTTCGATTCTGTCTTCGATTCTCGTGCTTAGCGCGCTGAAGGAGACCATCAACATCATGACGCTCGGCGGACTTGCTCTCGCCGTCGGAATTCTGGTGGATGATGCAACAGTAACGATTGAAAACATCGAACGCTTTCTGGAAGAAGGGCACGAACTGCATGAGGCGATTCTGCAGGGGGCGGCTCAGATCTCAGTGCCGGCGCTGGTCTCAACTCTGTGTATCTGCATTGTGTTCTTGCCGATGTTCTTTTTGAGCGGCGTTGCAAGATATCTGTTTGTGCCGCTGGCCGAAGCTGTGGTATTCGCCATGCTTGCTTCCTATATCCTGTCGCGCACCCTGGTGCCTACTTTAGCGATGTACCTGCTCCGCGCCAAGCAGCATGGAACTAGAACGCGCAATCCGCTGGTGATGTTCCAGCGGGCATTCGAACGAATGTTCGAAAGAGTCCGTGCCAATTATCAAGCGATACTGACCACGTTTGTGTACCGGCGCTTCATTTTCGTCCCGCTGTTCCTTCTGACTTGTGTGGCGGTGATGCTGCTGCTGCCGTTTCTCGGCCAGGACTTCTTTCCAACCAGCGACACAGGCCAATTCAAGCTGCACGTGCGGGCGAAGACAGGAACCCGCATTGAAGAGGCGGCGCGCCTTTCGGACCAGGTGGACAATGCCATCCGCCGGGCGATTCCCAAAGATGAGATGGAAACGATTATCGATAACATTGGCTTACCTTACAGCCAGATCAATCTTTCTTACAGCAACACCGGGCAGGTCGGAGCAGCCGATGGCGACATCCTGGTTAGCTTAAACGAGAAAAAGCACCACCCCACGGCCGACTATGTGCGGGTGCTGCGGAGAGATCTGCCGCGTGAGTTTCCCGGCACCACATTTTACTTTTTGCCGGCCGATATAGTGACACAGATCTTGAACTTTGGGCTTCCGGCGCCGATCGACTTACAGATCGCCGGCAACAACGTGCAAGCCAGCCGGGCGTATGCCAACCGTATTTTGCCGCGGTTAATCCGTATTCCGGGCGCCGTTGATTTGCATGTACACCAGGTTTTTGACGAGCCCAAGTTGCACATCCAGGTGGACCGGACGAAGTCGGCGCAAAGTGGATTTACACAAGTCGACCTGGCTCGTAACTTTCTAACTTCCCTGAGTGGCAGTTTTCAGACGCAACCGACTTTCTGGCTCAACCCGGTTAACGGCGTGAGTTACAACTTAGTCACGCAAACGCCGCAATATGCGATCCAGAGTCTTCAGGATTTGCGCAACATTCCGATCAGCGGCCCAGGACAGAAGCAGCCTGAAATTCTGAGCGATGTGGCCGATATTCAACGAGCCAATGAACTGGGCGTGGTCACTCACTACAACATACGCCGGACGGTGGACATCTATGGATCGGTGCAGGATACGGATCTGGGATCGGTGGGTGCGGGCATCAACAAGGTTCTGGCGCAAAATCAGAAATTCCTGCCGCGCGGCACAGAGATAATTCTTCGGGGTCAGGTGCAAACCATGCACGAATCGTTCGTCGGATTGCTCGGTGGTCTGATCGGTGCGATTGTGCTGGTTTATCTGCTGATCGTGGTCAACTTCCAATCGTGGCTCGATCCGTTCATCATCATTACCGCGTTGCCGGCGGCGTTAGCCGGAATTGTGCTGTTCCTCTTCGTGACTCACACCACGATCAGCGTGCCGGCTTTGATGGGCGCGATTATGTGTATGGGAGTGGCAACGGCCAACAGCATTCTGGTAGTCAGCTTTGCTAAAGATGAACTCGCGAAACATGGCAGTTCGATTGAAGCTGCGCTTGAAGCCGGTTCCACGCGTTTCCGGCCGGTATTGATGACAGCTCTGGCGATGATCATCGGTATGGTGCCGATGGCGCTGGGCCTAGGCGAAGGCGGAGAACAGAATGCCCCGTTGGGACGTGCGGTAATTGGCGGTTTGCTCTTGGCCACCATGGCCACTCTGTTCTTTGTGCCATCGGTTTTCAGCTTGTTACATGGGCGCAAGAAGCCGGGCGACGCGGCGCAAGGCAAGGCCCGATCAAAGGAGCCCGCGCATGTGTAAGAGAGGCATCTGTCAGAGGGGAAAGGTGAGATGTTAGTCGAAGAACCGCAAGAAGTAACACCGGGACACGATGAGGGTGCTGTGAACACGCCGCCGAAACCGCCCAAGAATGTGCTGCGAGGCTTGCTTATCGTGCTCGTGGTGGCGGCTCTGGTGGTTGGCTATGCGGTCTACACGGGAATCGCTGCGCGCGCCAAGGCCAACACAACGCTCGAGCGAGCGACACTAGCCGATGCTGTGCCGACCGTGGCGATGGTAACGCCGCAGGTGACGGGCGAGGCAGACGAAGTGGTGCTGCCGGGCAACATGCAAGCTTTTACGGACACTCCCATCTGGGCGCGCGCGAGCGGTTATCTGCGCGTATGGCACGTCGATATCGGGGCGCATGTAAAGCGCGGGCAGTTGCTAGCCGAAATCGAAGCCCCGGAGATCGATCAGCAGTTATCGCAGGCGAAGGCGAATTTGTCGGTTTCGAATGCCAACTTGAAGCTGTCACAAATTACGGCTGAACGCTACAGCAACCTTTTCAAAACGGATTCCGTGGCGAAGCAGGATGTCGACAATGCCGTGCAGGATTCGGAAGCTAAGAACGCCACAGTAACAGCGGACAAGGCCAACGTGGCGCGACTCGAACAGTTGGTGCAGTACGAAAAGGTGTACGCGCCCTTCAACGGTGTGATCACGGTGCGCAACGTGGATGTGGGAGCGTTGGTGGATGCCGATACTAATACCGCGGGCAAGGAATTATTTCACCTGGCTTCCCAGACAACCCTACGCGTGTTTGTAAACGTGCCGGAGATTTATTCACGTGCCGCGGTGCCGGGAGTGACGGCATATCTGACTCTCAATGAATTCCCAGGGCAAAAATTCCACGGAACCGTGGTGCGCAATGCCGAAGCGATCGACGTTAGTTCACGCACGCTGCTGGTGGAAGTCGATGTGGCCAATCCGAAGGGGCAGTTACTGCCGGGTTCTTATGTTTCGGTGCATTTGAAGCTGCCATCGAAAGTGGAAGCCGTTACGGTTCCATCGAATGCGCTGCTGTTCCGGGCCGAGGGCTTGCAGGTGGCGAAGTTACAGAGGGGACAAGTTGTGTTGACACCGATCACGCTGGGGCACGATTTCGGCGATCGCGTGGAGATCCTTTCGGGCGTCAGTAAAAGCGACCAGGTGATCGTGAATCCGAGCGATTCGATCACGCAGGGCCAACGTGTGCGCGTCAGCAAGGCTGACGGCAAAACGGAATAGGTTTGAGGACGAAGAACGAAATGAGTCGGAGAGTTGGGTTCGCGGCGCTGGCGTTCAGCCTTTTGCTGTCGAGCTGCATGGTGGGGCCGAAGTATACGAAGCCGCAAGTAGCGTCGGCCCCAGCCTATGGCGAGGAGCCGCCCGCAAGTTTTCAAGATTCGCCAGGTTGGAAGACGGCGAAGCCCAGTGACGCGATCAAGCGGGGCGCATGGTGGGAAATTTTTGGAGATACCGATTTAAACTCGTTGGAACAGCAGGTGGGGCCGGCGAATCAAACGCTCAAGATCGCGGAAGCCAACTTCCGGCAGTCTCGCGCGCAGATTCAGTTTAATCGTTCCAATCTGTACCCTACGGTATCGGCTGGCCCCAGCATTTCGGGTAACAGGATTTCGGATAACAATCCGACGGGTCTGCAGGGCGCGAGCTATGGATTGTTTTCGCTGGCAGCCAGCGCGACCTGGGAACCGGATCTATGGGGCAGAATACGGCGCAGTGTGACGAGCGCGCGGGAGCTGACTCAGGCTTCGGCCGGCGACTTGGCGAATGTGAAACTCGAACTGGAAACAGAGGTGGCGGTCGATTACTTCGAGACGCGCAGCCTCGATTCGCAAAAGCGGTTGCTGGATGACACGGTGGTGGCGTATCAGCGCGCGTTGCAGTTGACGCAAAACCGCTACACGGGCGGCGTGGCATCGAAGGTTGAAGTGCAGCAGGCGCAGACGCAGCTGCAGCAGACACAAGCCCAAGACATTGATCTGGCTGTGGCGCGCGCGCAATATGAACATGCCGTAGCAGTGCTGGTGGGCAGGGTTCCTGAGGGATTTCACCTGCCGCTCGAGCCGCTCACACAAGTCCCTCCGGCGATACCAATAGGTTTGCCGTCGGAACTGCTGGAGCGACGCCCGGATATAGCATCGGCCGAACGGCGGCTGGCGGCGGCCAATGAACAGATCGGGATTGCGCGCGCGGCTTATTACCCGGACCTGGTGATTAGCGCCACAGGAGGATTTCAAGCGGGCAGTATCGTGAACTGGTTTCTATGGCCTAGCCGGTTTTGGGCGGCAGGCCCCCAGCTTTCTCAAACCCTTTATGATGCCGGACGGCGACGCGCAGTCTTGCTGGGAAGCGAAGCGGCCTACGATGCGAATGTGGCCAACTACCGACAGACTTCGTTGACGGCCTTTCAGGAAGTAGAGGATAACTTATCTTCGTTACGTATTCTCGAGCAGGAATCGGCTAAACAGCACGAAGCAACGGTCTCTGCGGAGAGTTCTCTGCAGCTCTCGTTGAACCGCTACAAAGGCGGTTTGGTGACTTACCTGGAAGTGATTACCGCGCAGGGTATTGCGTTGAGCAATGAGCGAACCGACGTCGATCTTGTTCGGCGGCGGATGGGCGCGAGCGTGCAATTGATCAAGGCGCTCGGCGGCGGCTGGGATACCAGTCAGTTGCCGAACGTGTAAGTCAAAAGTCCAAGCTGGGTAACATCCGGGGGATGCCTCAAGCCTTCCCAATCGTGAGCCAATTATTCCCGACCGGGTTGGAAAGCTCGGACCTATGCTCCCAAGGTGCAGGACCGCGCTATCCGCTTGGAAGGAAGACCGAGTCTACAAGAGTTGCTGCAGCGGAGCAATACCGGGGAGCGTGTTTTCAACTACCGGTTGTAAGCGAAAGACTTTGTTAATTGTGACGCAGAACGTTGGGCAAGTTACCCGGACCGTTCCGCATAGGAGTCCAATTGACGATGCACAGTTGGGTTCCGAAATCCTTTCCAGCTGGGGAAGCATAGTACTGGCATCGTTCCTTAATATTCGCTAGTTCACGCAAGAGAGTGGTTACTTGATGCTCTTCCTTCTGTATTGTGGGCCTATACAGGAGAGCAAATGTTTTGGAGGCACTCCTTTCTAGATCAGCCCGCGGCGGAAGCGGCTGGACAATATTGCTGTCTAAGTAAAAGTTGACCGGTTGGCCGATTCCCCAAGGCCAAGTTGTGTAAACAGCCTGCGGTCTGTCATTTAAATCTTTCAGGGCCAATGCGATCGTCGAGTAAGGTTGTCTTCTAGGCCGCAGGGAGACTACCGACAATTCCAGGAGCTGCAGGCTGCACAAGCCGGTAACGCCCGCCGCTATGAGAATTTTTCGACTTCTAAACAGGGCGGCGGATTCCATCAGTCCAGTAGCGACCAAT
The DNA here is from genome assembly GCA_965277435.1 of Bryobacteraceae bacterium. Classification (GTDB taxonomy): domain Bacteria; phylum Acidobacteriota; class Terriglobia; order Bryobacterales; family Bryobacteraceae; genus Bog-105. The sequence goes on from OZ255821.1 coordinate 3,904,581, forward strand.
ACAAGAAAGGGGAAAATCGCCGGCAAAAGGTATCGCTCGTCAAATACGGTCAGCGCGAGTGGTTTAAATTTTGTCGAAAAGAGCAGTAATGCTGGAAAAACACATGCCCACAGTAGGAGGCGGACATCCGCTCTGGCAATTCTACTTCTGCCCCTATGCTTTCCATATACGGCAAGGCCAGTTAGCAGCATGGCGACTGAGAAGGACAAGAACATGCCGCCACGAAATTGGGGCACACCCAAAAAGCTTGCCCACAACGCTCGCAGATCGTACCAGTCGGGAAGGCTCTTCCAGCCAAGGTTGGAAGACAGTCCATGTTTAGTTCGGAATACAACGGCTTCGGTTATCAACCAGGGGATAAACGCCAATACCGCAAAAGTGGCTGCCAGCATCGAGCGAAGCTTCACGATGGGGCTAACCTGGCGGGTCAAAATCGAAATCACTATTACGCCCGCGAATAAGGCTCCTACGTAATGCGTGTAGAAGAGAGCAGTCATCAGGATAGTTCCCACAAGCCAGAATGCGCGTCGAGTCCAGGCCTTGTCCAGAATAAGCACCCAGAGAATTAGAAGGCAAACTTCCAGGCCGTAAAGTGCGTAAGAGCGGGCCTGCTGACTGTAGAAAATATGAGTGGGATTGAGCGCCAGTAAAGCGGCGGCCAGCAGGGTAGGCCGCTTTAGAAATGGCACAGCGATGCCCCAGAGCAAGACAACTACAATCGACGCTATACCCGAAACGAGAGACAGAAGTCTTATTCCGGTAACGCTTGTCCCGGTTACGGGTAAAGTTGCTTTCAGCAGGAAATAGTAGAGCGGAGGGTGCACGAGATCCTCTTTCACGAGGCGGAACGACGTTCCGGTATCCGCCATCGCCACGATGCGCGAAAAAACCTCATCGCCTTCAATGCTTTCGCGCTGTAGAGTCCAAATACGCAGAAAAGAAGCGGTCACAACTATGAGAAGTGCAAGTAAAGTGAATCCGCGTGATTTGAATTTCTGATTCTTACTCGACTGGCCACCTACCGAAACGTCGGGATCAACGGCACACGATGTAGTACAAACACCCGAAGGAAAGGTAGACACGAATGTCTCATCGGCAGATGGCCACAGAACTTTAGCTCTCTGAACCGTCAAGATACCGGTACGTTGAATTTTGACGTGGATGCGCAGGTTGCGCTTCTAAGGTTCCTACAAGTATTTCCGCCAAATCCGAAAAACATCCCAGAACGCCTTGAAGAAATCGCCCGGGTGTACCTTGGAGCCGGCTACATCGGTCCAGGCCTCGAGTGGATACTCGAAAATCGCATTGGGCAAGGGTCGTTGTTCCGACCGAAAGAGCCGCTGATAGCGAGCCAGGATTTCGACGTCAAATACCCACTTGGAAAGAAACCGTTCCGCGAAGATGGCTCGTGTATCTGGTGCAACACGAAAGATCTTCGCGCCGCACTGCGTATCGTAAATGGCCAGCCGCAAAAGTGTGGAGACAACGGTCGCGAAAGTACGGCCCAGATAATGCCGGATAGCGCTGCGATTCACCTGGTGTCCCAGCAACTGGATGCGCGCGCCGAAAATCATCTCGATTTCGGGTCGCTGGTCCAAGATCTGGACAAGGCGGTTCACGGTGTCGAGTGGGGTGGCGAGATCAGCGTCCCAGAAGCCGATGTACTGGGCATGGAAGCGATCAAGAGCGTGCAGGATGCCCAGCCGGACTGCTTCAGCCTTGCCGCGGTTTCTACCGCCACGCAGAATGACGGTTGAGTCTTCCAAGCGCACCGCTAGTTGCTCTAAAACCTGCAGCGTGTTATCGCGGCTGCCGTCGTCCACGAAGATAAACCGCTTGTCGGTTTCATTTCCCAGATACTCGCGAAAGGCAGGAGTGTTGAGCCGCTTGGCTTCGTTGTAGCAGGGAATGATCAGGCAAACCCGCTTGCCGTCAATCATGCAGCGGAAGAGTGATGGTCTTTCCGGACGAGGCAGAGCGGCGGGCCGCATCCAGAATTTCGCTGACTGCCACATTTGTCTGTAATGAGGAAAGACTGCCCTGTTCCGGAACACTGCCGTTGATTACGGCTGCCAGGTAATGCAGCGGATCATCGTCCGGCGAACTAAGTGGAGGCGCGGCGCTGGTTTGGGCGGCGTGCTCGCCCTGTTTCCGCAACTCGATCCGATCGCGCAGCACGGTTTTGGCGGTGCCGGTGCGTCCATATACTTCCATATCTTTGCGATCGAACGGCCAGTTCCAGGAACCTTGCAGGATAGCGACCGCCGAAGGATAGGCGAGAATCACATTCGCCTCATCGTCCACTTTGGGATAAATGTCAGGCTGTAACTGCTGAGTCACCGCTGTTACCGAGTTTGGCAACTCGCCTTTCATCAACCAGGTCATTAAATCCGCGCCGTAGCAGCCGAAGTCATACAGCGCGCCCGCGCCGTTGAGTTTCGGGTCGGTCAGCCAGGCGAAAAATTCCGGTTGCACGTGGATGAGCTTTGGGCCTTTATGGCCATCGTGTACAACCACTTTACGGACGTCGCCGAGCGCGCCCTGTTCGAGCAGATCGTGAGCGGCCTTGTTGCTCGAGTACCAGGTGGTTTCGTAATCGACGAGCACGTGAATATGACCGGCATCGGCGGCCTTTTGCATGGCGAGCGCGTCCCGATAACTGACCGCCATCGGTTTCTCCATCAATACGTGGACATGTCTGCGAGCGCATTCTTCTACCACTTGCGTGTGGCCGAAAGTGCTGGTAAATAAGAGTACAGCCTGCGGGTGCGCGCGGGCGATCATCTCGTCGAGACTGGCGAAATAGAGATCTGGGGACCAGTGCTCATTGACGGTGTACTTGTCAAAAAGATGGCGATCGGGATCAGTCACACCGACCAATTCCACGTCGGTCCGGTGCATGGCGCCGCCAGCCGGTACCAGAGCGCCACCGTTCAAGAAGCCGGAGACGTGGCCGTGCGCCAGTCCCACGATGCCCACCCGCAAGGGCGCTGCAATCAGCGGACCGGCAAAGAGTCCGCACAAGGCAAAGGCGGCAAGGGGGAAACAGCGTTCGAGGCACATGGATCTTTTATTATGCCCGCTGGCTTACGCCAAGATCTTGCAACATCAGTGTAGACAGCCTACTCCCTAAGGAAGTAGACTGACTACAGATGCTGCCCAAGGAAAAGTATCAGAACCGGATCGAGCTGCTGCAGGGCACGCTCGACCTGCTTATTTTGCAGACATTGCAATGGGGCCCGCAGCACGGTTATGGGATCGGGCATGCCATCCGCGCGAATTCAGGCGAGTTATTGCAGGTGGAGACGGGATCGCTCTATCCGGCGCTGCACCGGCTGGCGCGGCAAAAATGGGTGAAACCGGAATGGAAGCAAACGGAAGCCGGGCAGAGGGCTAAATATTACCAACTCACCGCGGCGGGCAGGAAGCAACTGCTGGCCGAGCGCGATCGCTGGGCGCAACTGGTTGGGGCGATGGCGGGCGTGCTGAATCCGGTTAAGAACGAGGGGTGAACGTGTTTTGGAGCAACTGGTTTTCACGCCGGCATCGCGAACGTGATTTGCAGGAAGAACTCGACAGCCATTTGCGGATGGCGGAAAGCGACTATGCGGCACGGGGAACAGCTTCGGAAGAGGCCAAATATGCGGCGCGGCGCGAGTTGGGGAACGCCGGTTTGATCCGGGATGCGGCGCGCCAGCAGTGGGGCGGAACTGGGCTGGAGCAAGTTCGGGACGACGTACGGTTCGGCCTGCGCATCTTCCGCAAGAATCCCGGCTTTGCCATGATTGCGATCGTCACGCTCGCACTCGGCATCGCGGTTACGACGTCGATGTTCACTTTGCTCGATGCGGTGCTTTTCAGCGGTGCGCCTTACCCGAAGGCGAGCCGTTTGATTGCTCTGCACCAGAGCCTGCCTGAGCTGGGCGAGGTTTCGCTGGGGGCGTCAGTAGCTGAGTTTCTCGATTACAAAAACCGCAATCGCAGCTTCCGGTCGATGACCGGTTTCGAAGAATGGGATTACGATTTGACGGGCAGCGGGCAACCCGAGCGGATTACCGCCGTGCGCGCTACCGGCGATCTGTTCGCCACGCTGGAGGTGTGGCCGGTGCTGGGGCGTTCCTTTAGTCAGCAGGAGGACGCGTACGGTGCGCGGCGCGTGGCGGTGTTGAGCTACGGATTCTGGCAAACCCATTTCGGAGGAGCAGCGAGCGTGTTGGGGCGGACGATACGGCTGGATGAGCGTCCGTATACCGTGATCGGCGTTATGCCGCGCGGGTTTGAATTCCCGAGTCAGCGAACAAGTTTGGAAGCGCCGCCGGCGGTCTGGACGCCGATGCAGTTTTCGCCGGAGGAGGTGCGGGATCGCGCCGGGAGTTATGACGTCAGCGTGATTGCGCGACTGAAAGACGGTGTAACGGTAGAGCAGGCGCAGCAGGATATGAGCCGGGTAACAGCGGAGTTTACGCGCGAACACCCTGATGTGTATACCGGCAACGTAAAGACGCGCGCTCGCGTGGAGCAATTGGGCGCAACGGAGGCCGCCCGGGAGCGACCCGCGCTCATCATTCTGGCCATCGCGGTGTTGCTGGTGCTGCTGATCGCGTGTGCGAACGTCGCCAACTTGTTGCTGGCGAAGGGGGGCGTTAGGCAGCGGGAGATCGCGGTGCGCAGCGCTCTCGGCGCGAGCGGCCGCCGTCTGACGCAGCAACTTTTAACAGAGAGCATCGTACTTAGCCTCTGTGGCTCGCTGTTCGGATGCGGTTTGGCGCAAGCGATTGTGCTGCTGACGCCCAAGTTCAGTCCGCCGCAGTTGGTGGCGCTGCAAGGCCTTCATTTGAATACGAAGGTGCTGGTCTTCACGCTGCTGCTTTCGATTTTGACGGGCATCGCGTGCGGCGTGGCGCCGGCCATCCAACTGGCGGTGGGCCATGTGAGCAGCGGACTAAGGGAAAGCGGGCGAAGTGTTTCGGGTTCGCGCGCGGCGAACCGTATTCGGCGAGCGCTAGTGATAGGGGAGGCGGCGCTGGCGGTGATCTTACTGGTCGGCGCAGCGCTCCTGATTCGCAGTTTTGAACGATTGCTCGCAGTGCCGCCCGGCTTCGATCCGCAAGGCGTCGCGCTCATCCGAACCTCGTTCAATCGCGAGCGTTACGCGAACGACGAGCAGCGACGTCAGGCCGAGCGTGAGATTCTCGATCGCCTGCGAGCGCTGCCTGGCGTAACGGTCGCAGCGCTGACGACCCATCTGCCGCTGGCCGATGAGCGCGAGATCGGATTCGTGGTGGAAGGGCGCGATCCCAATGAGTATCACTGGGCGGACAACGCACTGGTGGATGCAACCTATTTCCAAGCCATGCGGATTCCCCTGTTGGCGGGCCGGACATTCGGCGGACAGGACACGCCGCATGCTCCCATTGCGGCTGTTATCAACGAAACCATGGCGCGCCAATTCTGGCCCCGCGGAGACGCTATTGGCAAACGCGTGACGTGGTACGGCCGCCATTTGACGATTACGGGCATCGCGCGCGATGTAAAGGTTAGTGCGCTCGATGCCAGCCCCAGGCCGATGATCTACAACTCCGTGTTTCAGGTAACGAGCGGCGCAACCAGCAGCGCCGTTTTCGTGATTCGCTCGAGCCGTCATGCCGAATCGCTACTGAGAGATGCGAGGAAAATCGTCTGGTCGGTCGATGACGGCCTGCCGGTGTTCGCGGCCGCCGACATGGAAGCAGTGGTGGTGCGCTCGCTCGGGGAGCGGCAGTTCAGCATGGTGTTGCTCAGCGTATTTGCGGCGCTCGCGATGGGGATGGCGGCGGTTGGTTTGTACAGTGTGTTGTCGCAGGCGGTAGTGCAGCGCAGGCAGGAAATTGGTATCCGGCTCGCGTTGGGCGCGCCTCCAGGGCGGGTGATCCGTTTGATTTTGCGCGAGGGAATGGGCCTGACGCTGGCCGGTGTGGCACTCGGCGCGGCAGGCGGCATGTTACTCGCGCTGGCCATGTCAAAACTGTTGTTTGGCATCCGCGCGCTCGATGCGCTTTCTTTTGTTACGGCGGTGTTGTGTCTGATCGGAGCGGCGCTCTTAGCGAGTTTTGTTCCGGCGCTGCGGGCGGCGCGGGTGGATCCTGCTACCACCATTCGCTGCGAATGAAAACCCTACGTTAGAAACGGAAATTGCAACTCGACTATCGCGCCGACTGTAGCATTCCGAATCGAAAGATTCTGGTGCTGGTGGTAGAGGCGTTCGAGCCGCTCGCGGGTATTTCGCAGGCCGAGACCTTCGCGCAAAGGCGTCACGGGATCGAGACCGGGACCATGATCGCTTACCGCCAGAGAGACGGTTTCGCCCGTGCGCCGGGCGGCAATGGCAATATCCACTTCGAAAGTGACGGGATCCATGCCGTGGCGAATGGCGTTCTCGACGAGCGGCTGCAGAAGCAATTGCGGGACTAGGGCGTGGCGCACTTCGTCGTCGACATCGATAGTCACTTTGAGGCGATACTCGAAGCGCGCCTGCATCACCCGCAGGTAAAGCTGCAGGGTTTCGATTTCCTGGGTGAGTGAGACCTGCTGGGCCGCCTCGCTTTTGAGGAGATGGCGGAGAAGGTCACTGAGACGTCCGATCATTTCGTCGGCAACACGCGGGTCTTCGTAAATAGCGGCTGAGATGGCATTCAGCGCATTGAACAGAAAGTGCGGTTCCAGCTGCAGGCGGAGGTTTTGCAGCTGGGCTTCGGCCAGGCTGGTTTCGAGATGGGCCTGGCGGAGTTCACGTTCACGGGCGAAACGGATTTCGTGGAAGAAGTAAATAAGGCAGACACCGAGCCAGTAATAAATGACGAGATGAGCGAACTCCATCGGATAGCGGACCGGAAGGGAGCCATAACTTTCGGTACCGAACCCGAGGGGCGGAAACAGAATAGCGCGAAACAGAGCGATCAGACTCGTGTGTACCACGGAGATCAGGCAAAGCCCACCAATCTGAACGAGCAGGTTGCGCGGCCACGCGGGCGAGAGCAGCGAGAAGCGAGTGCAAAGAAGATAGGCCAGCGGAAAGATCACGAAACCAGCCAGCCCTCCGACACCCTCCTCCAGAAAGGTCAGTAAGGCAGGGCGGTGTACCCCGTAAGCTACGTAATCGAGCTGCCGGTAGAAGAAGAGGCAGATGGTGTTGAGGACGAAGACACCAACGACGATGCGCCAGTCGATACGGCGCAAGGGCAAGTACGAACGTGGGGCGTCGGCTGGGATGGAGACTATGTTATCGGAATGCCGTTTTCGGCCAGCGTGCCGCGCACCTCTTTGGGAGAGAGGCGGGAAGCATCATATTCCACGAAGAGGGCGTTGCCTGCGGGAAGAAGGCGAGCGGCCAGAATGCCGTAGACGGAGTGAACGTGGGAAATGCTTTTAAAGTCCGGCTCGGCCAAGGGACGGGAGAGCGGAATCGTGAGCTGGACTTTCGTCATTTGAGCACTTAGGATAGCACCGGCTGCTGGGACTAAGCTGGAAAGGACTAGTACTTCCCTAGTATTTGCAGGGCCGGAGTTCTCTTGTTTATTCCTCAGTCGGCCCGCTACGATCAAGCTGGCTGAATAAGCCGTCCAAATAGGAGGATATACGCGACATGTTAAGTAAACGACTACTCACACTCGCCATTGCTTTTACTTCCACCGTTGCTTTCGGATCACTGGCATCCGCGGCATCGGTTTGTCCCACAACCACGAATACCACCACGGATTGCGGATTCATTTTGACAATCGGCAGCGGCGGCAAGATTACTGGAGCGGCGGTAACCAACGCGGCGCCGTACGACGGATCGGACGACGCCCTGATCGGAGTGGTGAACAATTCCGGCGCGGTGTATACGGGCTCGTTCACATTGAGTGGCTCAGGCAACGGAGGCGGTTTGTTCGCGTTCGACGGTGATGGGATTTGCGGCTTTACCAATGCCTCATATTGCTCAAGCGCACCGACCGGGTATGAGGGTCCGATTAACACATTTTCCAAAATTGGTTCTGGCGGAACAACTGGGACAGTAAATATCACAGGCTTGGCGGCAGGCGCGTCCACCTTCTTTTCGCTCGAGAGTTCTCCGTCTTCCATCAACGGAGGAGGCGGACCGATTATCGGTGGAACGCCGGAACCGGGAACGAACATGTTGCTGGGCGGGGGATTGCTGCTGATAGCCCTGCTGGCGCGCAAGACTCGTTTGTTCGGGAACAGATAGCCGGACAATAATTCCACGGTAAGCGCAGCGGCCAGGAACCCGGCTTCCGCCCGGTTTCTGGCCACTTTTGCTTTTTTGCCGATCGTGGCCGTGTGACTCAACCGGAACTCGTGGTTCATGATAATGTCAGAAGCCCGAGACACCGCCATGAGATCCTCCACCCTGCCCCTGTCCGCCGTTCCGTTGAGTACCAACAAACACCTGCTGCGCTGGGTCGAAAAAATGGCCGACCTGACAAAACCGGCCGCTATCCACTGGGTCGATGGCTCACAGCAGGAGTACGACGCGCTCTGCGCCGGTATGGTCGAGAGCGGCACCCTGCGCCAGTTGAACAACGATCTGTGGCCCGGCTGTTACCTGGCCCGCTCGGATGCGGGCGATGTGGCGCGAGTCGAAGACCGCACCTTTATCTGCTCACTCTCCAAAGACACCGCCGGCCCCACCAATAACTGGGTCGACCCCTACGTCATGCGGCGGCGTTTGAAGAGCCTGTTTCGCGGCGCCATGCGCGGCCGCACCATGTATGTCCTTCCCTTCAGCATGGGCCCGCTCGATTCCCCCATGGCGCGCATCGGCGTCGAGCTCACCGATTCCCCCTACGTCGTCGCCAACATGCGCATCATGGCGCGTATCGGCCTACAGGTCTTCCAGGAGATCGATAAAGACGTCCAGCGCGTCGTGCCCTGCATGCACAGCGTGGGCGCGCCCCTGTCGCCCGGCGCGCGCGATGTCCCGTGGCCCTGCAATCCCGATAAATACATCGTGCACTTCCCCGAATCGCGCGAGATCTGGTCCTACGGCTCCGGTTACGGCGGCAACGCCCTGCTCGGCAAAAAATGTTTCGCGCTGCGCATCGCCTCCAACATCGCCCGCGACGAAGGCTGGATGGCCGAGCACATGCTCATACTCGGCGTCGAAAACCCGCAGGGCGAGAAAACCTATGTAGCGGCTGCCTTCCCTAGTGCCTGCGGCAAAACCAACTTCGCCATGATGATTCCGCCCGACGGCTTCGAAGGCTACAAAATCTGGACGGTCGGCGACGACATCGCCTGGATCCGCCCCGACGAAACCGGCCATCTGCGCGCCATCAATCCCGAAGCCGGCTTCTTCGGCGTCGCCCCCGGCACTTCGCCCAGAACGAACCCCAACGCTATCGCCGCGCTCTCGCGCCACACGATCTTTACCAACGTTGCCCTGACTCCCGATGGCGGCGTCTGGTGGGAAGGCTTGACCGACGACCCGCCGTCCGCCTGCGAAGACTGGCAAGGTCAACCCTGGACCCCGCAGATCGGAAAAGAAACCGGGCGCAAAGCCGCTCATCCCAACGCCCGCTTCACCGCACCCGCCTCCCAGTGCCCCTGTATCGATCCGGCGTGGACCGACCCCCAAGGCGTCCCCATTAGCGCCTTCATCTTCGGCGGACGGCGCGCCCAAACCATTCCCCTGGTCTTTCAGGCGTTCAACTGGAGCGCCGGTGTCTACGTGGGCGCCACCATGGGTTCCGAAACCACCGCCGCCGCAGCCGGAGCAGTCGGCCAGGTGCGCCGCGATCCCATGGCCATGCTCCCCTTCTGCGGTTACCACATGGGCGACTATTTCCGGCACTGGCTCAAAATGACCCGCGAACTCGCCTCCACTCCCAAGATTTTTCACGTCAACTGGTTCCGCAAAGATGCTAGCGGTCAATTTCTCTGGCCTGGCTTCAGCCAGAACATGCGCGTTCTGAAGTGGATTGTCGACCGCGCCCACAGTCGCGCCGCCGGCCAGGAGACGCCCATCGGCTGGGTACCGCGCTACGAAGACATCCATTGGGATGGCCTCACCTTCCCGAAAGAACAATTTCAGGAACTCCAGAAAGTCGACCGCAGCGCCTGGCGCAGGGAAGTGATCGGTCACGAGGAACTCTTTATCAACCTGCACGACCATCTGCCGCCGGAGATGATTTATGAGCGCGAACTCCTGATCTGCCGCCTGTGAGCGCGGCCACTACCCCGTATTACCAAACAGGTACTACCCCCCTCCCGGACATTAGGCCAGTTTAATGTAGACTTCAGGACTCTTTCACCTGAATTCTGCGAATATAACCAGTGGAAGCACAAAGTGCTATCACAAGTTGTCAACTAGGAGATATCTACCATGAAGAAAATTATGACTGCGGTTCTCGGCCTTTCGATGCTGTCCGGCGGAGCTGTGATGTTCGCTCAGAATACCTCGACCAGCAGCACCAGCAGCACCAGCACCGATGGCAGCATGAAAAGCACCAAGAAGATGAAGAAGCACCACAAGAAGGGCTCCAGCAGCGACACCATGAGCAGCACCACCACCACCAAGTAACTTCTGGCGGTGGCGGCTCAATTCCTGTGAGCTGAATTTAGGGCGGCATACGGCGCAAGCCGGTGCCGCCTTTTTGCATTATCTTCCGGGGGATAGGCTTTAGTCTGTCATCGACGCGCCTCAGCGCGCCGCGCGACTCGAGCGGCTTAGCATCGTGCGTAGCGAAGGCGGCCGTTTAATCGGCCGGGTGCCCCGCCGCAGATCGAGGATCAGGCCCATCACCAGGTTTTCAATCTGGTTGCAAACCTCGACATAAGTAGTCTCATCCTGCCCAATGGGATCTTCCACTTTCCAGGTCCGCACCTCGATCGGGATACCCGGTGGCAAGGTACGCCCGCTCATATTCACGATCAGATCGAGCGAAGGCAGGTCAATCTGCCCCAGATCTTTGGCATGCTGGTCATCGATACGGATGTTTTTCGCTTCCATCACCTTCCTGGTAAGCGGCTGAATGTAAGCGGCAGGCGAAAGACCGGCGCTGACCGGCTCAATTACGTCGGACCCGTAGGTGCGAGCAAATCCCTCCGCCATCGGACTCCGGCACGAATTCCCGATGCACAAGAATAAAACGTGCTTCACGTAACCTCAAGTGTAGCGGACGGGTTAGGTTTCTCTATCGAGGCCGCAATCTTCCCTAGAAAGTAGCCGTGAATCGGCGACCCCGCCGACAATTCGGGGTGAAAGGTCGCCGCCAGGTGGTGTCCCTGCTCCACCAGCACCGGACAACCGGCATAGCTCGCGAGCACTTTCGTGCGCGGCCCCGCTCTTCGGATAATAGGCGCGCGGATGAAAACCGCTTCCTGTGACCGCCCGTCCAGCTTGATTTCTCCAATCCGGCTGTCGATCTGCCGCCCGTACCCGTTTCGTTCCACCGTAATGTCCATTAGTTCGAGCGACCGCTGCCGCGGATTAAGCACTTCGGTTGCCAAAAGAATCGCCCCAGCGCAGGTTCCGAAAATCGGCTTCTCGGCGCCGAAACGCCGCAGCGGTTCGAACAGCTGCTCCAGATCGAGCAGTTTGAGCATCGTCGTGCTCTCACCGCCGGGCAGGATCAGACCGTCGACCGCATCCAGGTCCGCAGCGCTCCGGACCTCGGACGCCCGCGCGCCAGCCGCTTCGACGGTGCGCCGGTGCGCCGCGAAGTCTCCCTGCAGCGCCAGAATCCCGATGTGCGGCTTACCAGCCACGTGTTTGCATCAGCTCGCCCTCAGGCAGTTTCGAAATGTCCAGCCCCGGCATCGCCTCGCCTAGTTCTTCGCTCGCTTCGAGCAGCTTCACCGGATCGCGATAGTACGTCGCCGCTTTGACGATCGCCTTGGCGCGCGCCTCCGGATCGGACGATTTAAAAATGCCCGACCCGACAAACACCGCTTCGGCGCCCAGCTGCATCACGAGCGCCGCATCGGCCGGGGTGGCAATGCCGCCCGCCGAAAAATTCGGCACCGGCAGCTTGCCTTCCGCAGCCACATACGAGACGAGTTCGAGCGGCGCCTGCAGGTTCTTCGCTTCATGAAACAGCTCTTCCTTGCCGAGCACGGTCAACTGCTTCATCTCTTTAACGATGGTTCGGATATGGCGTACCGCTTCGACGATGTTGCCCGAACCGGCCTCCCCCTTGGTGCGGATCATGGCCGCCCCTTCCGCGATCCGCCGCAGCGCTTCGCCCAGGTTGCGCGCCCCGCAGACGAACGGAATCGTATAGTCGTGTTTGTCGACATGGTGCTCTTCATCCGCCGGAGTAAGCACTTCGCTTTCGTCGATATAGTCGACTCCTAGCGCTTCCAGAATGCGCGCTTCCGTGAAGTGTCCAATGCGTATCTTCGCCATCACTGGAATCGAAACCGTTTCCATAATGTCGCGGATCACCTTGATCTGCGACATGCGGGCGACGCCTCCGTCTTTGCGGATGTCGCTTGGCACCCGTTCCAGCGCCATCACCGCGCTCGCGCCCGCCAGTTCGGCAATCTTTGCCTGTTCCGCGTTAACGACGTCCATAATGACGCCGCCCTTGAGCATTTCAGCCAGCCCGACTTTTAAGCGAAAGCTGTCATTTCCGAAATTCATTTGCATTCTCCTTTTCTAAATCCGACCTGCTACACCAATTTGCCTAGATCAATTGCCTAAACCACCGCCGCCACCGGCTCCAGCGGTGCGCGCGTGTGATGGGCCCCAAGCAATTCCGCAGCCTCCCGGCCCAGAATGGCAACTCCCTCCGCAATCTGCTGTGGCGTCAGTCCACCAAAACTGAGGCGCAGGCTCCGCCGGTGCTCTCCGCGCGCAGAAAAATAAGGCCCCGGCAGAAACCGCACCCCGTCCTCCGCCACCGCTTCGAGCAAATCTTCGGCCAGCAACGGGGCAGGGAACTCGATCCACAGGCTCATCCCTCCCTCCGGCCGCGTAAACCGCGCACTTGACGGCAGATAGCGCTCACAGCTGGCCAGCGCCGTACGCAAACGCTCAGCCCCGTCGTGTTTTGTCTGTTCCAGATGACGTTGCAGTTCTCCCGATTCGGCAAACCGCAGCAAGACCGCCTGCGACAGTTGATCCGAATGCAGATCGCTGATCTGTTTGGCCTCCGCCAGCCGCGCTACCACCGCGTGCGGCGCCGCCACCCAGCCGACCCGCAGTCCTGGGAACGCCACCTTCGAGTAGCTCCCGATCGAAATCACATGGCCGCTCGTGTCCAGCTGCTTCAACGACGGCAGCGGTTGCCCCACGTAACGCAGCCGCCGGTAAATTTCGCTCTCAATCACCGCCAAGCCGTGGCGCTGCGCCAGTTGCACGATGGCGGCCCGTTGTTCCAGCCCAAGCGTCGCGCCGGTCGGATTTTGAAACTCCGGCGTGACCAGCAAAACCCGCGGACGATACTGCGCGATAGCCGCTGCGAGTGCTGGTATGTCAATGCCCGCTTCCCCAACTCGAACGGGCAGTAATTGCGCACCCGCCCTTTCAAACACCCGCAGCAGACCGTGGTAGACCGGATCTTCCACTAGCACTGGCGTTCCGTCACGCACCAGCACGCGGGCCAACAGGTCAAGCGCCTGCTGGCAACCGTTCGTCACGATCAGATCGTCACCGGGCCGCACCCAGCCCGCCGCTTCGCCCTGCTGTAACAGGTAGCGGCGCAATGGCCGGTAGCCATACGGCGAGCCGAGCTGCAGTATGTCGGCCGCCTCCGGCCCTTCGATCACCGCGCGCGCCAGCCGGCGGAACGGTTCCAGCGGAAATGCCTCGGCCGCTGGCCGTGAGGTGGCAAAGTTGATGAGCGGCTCCGCCTGCGCCCCGGACAGCGCGGGGCTGCCACTCAGTAGTACGTCCCAGTCAATGGGCGCATCGGACAAGGGAGCCTGGATTGCTTTCGCGACGAAGCTGCCCCGCCCCACTTGGCCCTCAAGCAGCCCGGCCTCTTCCAGGGCAGAGTAAGCCGCCGACACCGTGGTGCGATTCAGTCCAAGTTGGCAAGCCAATTCCCGTGTGGCCGGCAATCGGGTACCTTCCCGATACATGCCCGCCCGAATCGCCCGGCCAATGCTGTCCGCCAGTTGCCGGTACAAAGGTATGTCGGAGCTCGCGTCCAGCGTCACTTGCGACCGGATATCCACCCCTTCATCCTAACCAATTTGGCCTGACACGCACCAGCCAATTCTTAAAGTGGAACAGGCGTTTTCGCCTATCACCGTGGTGGTACTCCGCCTTGCAGTGACCGCGAACGATCCCAGAAAGCCTCTGGGGAAGTTGTGCCGTGTGGTTTCATCTCAGCAAGCTAGTCTATAGAATGTGACGTGCCTCTCAGCGGACTGCCTGGTCGGGAAAAACAGCCGGTGTGGCGTCCTGTTGCTGCTCGCATCCACCCTGGGAACACTGGCCCTCGCTGGCGGTTTCCACTCCCAAAAGCAAAAAAAGGAGCAAGTTCTTCCTCTGCCCGCGCAACCGCCCATGGCGCTGCGCGCCGAAACCGGCAATCTTGACTTCCACCTGTCTCCCCTGCTCAAGAAAGGCGGCCTCGCCCTGCAGATCCGGCAGAGCCTGGCCGAGTTGATCCGCGATACGCACGGCGAAACCATCATCAAATTGCGCGCCTTCGTCGCTGGCGCAGGCGATGCCCGCCGAGTCCAGGCGGAAGTCACGCAGGTCTTTGGCGAACACAAACTCCCGCTGCCCGTCCTCACAGTCCTGCAGGTGGGGGCGCTCGGCGACGAAGCGGCCAAAGTGGTCATTGAAGCCGTCGTCGATACCCACCGCTCCGCTAATCCCGCCGGCCTGGCCTTCTTTGCCGGCCAGAACGGCGCATCGTTGCCGGCCGCTCTCGCCCAATTGAGAGCCTCCCTCGAGAAGGCCGCTGTCTCGCCCGACCGCCTCCTCCAGTTAACCTGCTTCACGCCCCGCTTCGACAACTACGCGCACATCAAAGCGCAACTCGCAAACACCTTCCCCCATGCCGAACTCAACCTCGTCCAGGCCGTGCGCGATCCGCAAACCGAAGAAGCTACCTGCGAAGCCACCGGCCAAATTTCCGAACCGGCCCGCGAAGGGTCAGTCGTCTTGTTGAAAGAGCAGCGCGTCACGCTCGTCAACGCCCGCTATCTGGTCTTTACCGGATTGCAGCTTTCCTTTGGCAGCTATCTCGACGACGCCCACGAAGCCTTCGTCCGACTCGAACGCGCCTCGACCGCGCTCGATCCCGTCGAGGCTCCGGTGCAAGTCAACGTCTTCTCGATCGATCCGTCCGGCGGCTCGGCGCTGCGCAAAACCACCGCTGTCCCGCCGGGCACTTTTTCCGTGCAAACCATCGAAGGGCTGCCCTCCATCGACGCCACCGCCGGCATCGAAGCCGTACTCGCACCCAACGTCCCCTCGCCCGCCACCCGCTGATCGAATCCTGCCTGACGCGCGCCGGCCACTGTCGATATAATTCAACCTAGGCCTTTCCTGTTCATGCAGTTTTCTAAGCCGGCCCTGCTTGCGGCCATCCTCGGTGTGTTTCTGTGCGGACGTCCCGCTGCTAAAGCCCGGCAAAACCCGGCGTCTTCTTCCAGTTCCGCGCCCGTCGACATTACCAAACCCAACCCGCCGAAACCCGATACACCCAAACCCGACGAATCCTCCATCCACGTCGCCGTCAACGAAGTCATCGTCCCCGTCACCGTCACCGATGCCAAGGGCCGCTTCGTGTCGGATCTCGACAAAAAAGACTTCTCCATCCTTGAAGACAACAAAGCGCAGAACATCCGTTACTTCACCCGCGAACGCAGCCAGCCCGTCGTTCTCGGTTTCCTGCTCGATATGAGCAGCGCCAGCCGCATTCATTGGAAGAATTTTCAGGACGCCACCATCGAACTGATTCAAACCCTGCTCACCGGCGACAAACGCTATTCCGGCTACCTGATCGATTACGCCCAGGACGCCGAAGTGGCCGTCAACACCACCGACGATCCCGAGCCAATGGTCGACAAGATCCGCAAGCTGAAACCGGGAGGCGGTTCGGCTTTGTACGATGCGGTCTACCTGTCCTGCACCAGCCGCCGGCTGGTCAAAGGCGAACCCATTGAGCCGCGCCGCATCATCATCATCGTCGGCGACGGCCACGACAACGCCAGCAAACATTCGCTCAACGAAGTGATCGAACTGGCGCAGCGCAACCTGGTCACGGTCTACGCCATCAGCACCGAGGCCTTCGGCTTTACCAACGAAAGTACCGCGAATCTGGTCCGCCTCGCCACCGAAACCGGCGGCCGCGTGGTCTACCCGCTGGGCGACGTCTATAAAGACACCGACGGCTATCTCTCCCACCCCTCCGACGATGGCAACTATGCCCTCACGGTCGGCACCGGCGCCTACCGGTCGGCCGTCGATAACAAGATGTATCACGCCGTCGCGGACATTTCAGGCGAAGTAACCATGCAATACATCCTGCGCTACGTCTCCGACAACCCGTCTGAAAAGTCGTACCGCAACACCAAAGTCGTGGTGGATCTGCCCGGGGTGAAAGTCCGTGCCCGCAAAGGCTACTACGCCGCCACCGCCACGCCTTAGCAGGATGGGGGAAAGAATGGGCCGCAGATAAACGCGGATGGGATTTAAAATTAATGTCTCATCAGCGTTCATCGGCGGCCGAATCCATTTTTGTATCCACTCCATAAAAAACAGGAGTATTCACTCCTTCCCCCCAAAGCGATAAGCTGAATCTGGGATCACCCCCATGCCCGCCCGTCTCCTGCGCTTCAGCGACTACGCACCGAAAGAAGGTCAATACCTCCTGCTGGTGTGCGACCTGCCGGGACGCGGCGAAAACACCATTGGCGTGATGCTGCTCGACCCGGCGGACAACAAACTCTACGTGCGGCTGCGCCGCGACTGGCAGGCCATCGGCGAGGAAGAAGACATCGAAGTGCTGGCCGAACTGGGCGAAGATCTGCAGACCCAGGCCGACGAAATCGGCGCGGCCGCCGTGCTCGACCGTCTGGAACAGGACGCCTCGCTTGCCGTCCGCGTCTCCGAGCGCGAGGCGGTTACCATCCGCGGCTCCGACCGCACGCTAGGCGAACTTTACCGCGCTCACGTACCGGCGCAAGTCCTCGAGTTCCGCACTCATCTGCCCCGCTTCTCTCTAGCCGTCGCCGCCGGACCTTTTCTGACCAACCCCGACGATGTCACAGCCGACGAGTGGGTCGAGATCCCCGATGGCCTCAAGCTCGACCCCGACATGTTCGTCGCCCGCATCCAGGGGCACTCGATGGAACCCCGCATCCCGGATGGCAGCCTGTGCGTGTTCCGCCGTAATGTAGTCGGCTCCCGCCAGGGACGACTGGTGCTGGTGCGCAACTCCGAACTGGCCGACGACAACCAGTACACAGTGAAACGCTACCAGAGCTTCAAACAGGAAGTCGAAGAGGGCTTCGTGCAGAACCGCATCCGCCTCGAAAGCCTGAACCCCGCCTATCCCTCCTGGGATCTCGATCCCGACGAAGAGAAATACCAGGTCATTGCCGAATTCGTCACCGTCCTTGAATAGCACTCCCTTCCGCCGGCAAGCCATGCGCGGGTAAAATGATTCACATGCAGGCGGTTGCTATTCCACTCGAAGCCGAGGTCGAGATCCCACGCAAGGTATGGACGCGGGAAGAGGCGCATGCTCTCCTGGACCTCGGCTTCCCGAACGCCGACCGGCTGGAACTGATTAATGGGGATCTAATCAACCACATGGGGAAGAAGCATCCGCATGTTCTCTCTGGCAAACCTTGCTCGGTGAGTGGCTGCGTACTGTCTTTGGTGTCGAGCGGGTGCTTCTGGAATCCCCGACCGAGGTGGCAGCACTAGACATGGCGCACAACGAGCCCGAACCAGACCTGCTGGTGACCGCGAAATCCATTCGCGAATATACTTCGATTCCCCTGCCCTCCGATCTGCTCCTGGCGGTAGAGATTGCCGATTCAACACTACGCTTTGATTTGAGAGTCAAGGGCGCTCTTTACGCTCGCGCGGGGATTATTGAGTATTGGGTGGTTGACGTTCCAGCAAGCACAGGCCGCGATCCCGCGCCACCAGACGAAAGAGAGACTTCAGCGGACCTGGGCGCGGGTCGCGAGTCCGTTGTGCGCGCGAGTTCCTCAAGACAAAAGCAGCTCATCGTTCACCGCGGTCCGCAAGAGGGGCGCTATACGAGCTTGATGGCTTTTCGCTCAGACGAGGAAGTTTCACCGCTGGCAGCTCCAGATGCCAGGTGTTGCCTAGATCCACTTTAGGAGATCGACTCTAGCTCGCTCACTCCCGCTTCTTCTTCGTCCGCTTCCCGCTCCGCGCCTGCTTCTCCACCAGCGCAAACTGCAGCTTCTTCTCCACCGTGTCCGCCCGGTCCAGCCACACCCGCACCCGGTCCCCGATCGCATACGTCTTGCGCGTTCGCTCCCCGATAATCTGCCGTCCGTTTTCGTGGTACCGGAAGAAGTCTTGGCCCAGCGTGTCGATCGGCACCAGGCCCTCCACAAACAGTTCAGTCAACTCGACAAAGAAGCCGTGCTTGGTCGTGCTGATGATCAGCGCGTCGAACTCTTCGCCCACGCGCTCCTCCATGAACTTCACTTTCTTCCACTCGATCAGCTCCCGCTCGGCATCGGCCGCCCGCCGCTCCGTGAACGACGTATCCTCGCCGATCTCGCGCAAACGCGCGTCGTCGAGCAGCGCCTCTTGCGTGTCAAAGGTATGCGCCAGAATCCGGTGCACCACCAGGTCCGGATAGCGCCGGATGGGCGACGTAAAGTGCGTATAAGCCGCCGCCGCCAGCGCGAAGTGCCCTTCGTTGCGGTTGCTGTATCGCGCCTGTTTCAGCGAGCGCAGCATCAGATAGCTCAGAATGCGTTCTTCCGGCCTGCCCGCGATCTTCGCCACCAGCCGCTGATAATTGCGCGAAGAAATGTCGACCTCCTGCGGGATCACAATCTCCCGCCGCGGCGTACGCCCCGCCCCTTTGCGCTGCGGCCGCCGGTCCGCCACTGTATACTTCTTGACCGGAATCGCGCCGATCCCGAGCGAATACCCGAAATGCGCCGCGATCTCTTCAAAGTCCATCAGCCGCTTCCCATCTGGCGGTTCATGAATCCGATAGAGCGATGGAATCACCGCCGCTTCCAGATGCCCGGCCACCGCTTCATTAGCCGCCAGCATGAACTCTTCGATCAGCCGGTGCGCGATGTTCCGCTCGCCTTTCGTTACTCCGATCATCTGCCCCGACAGGTCCAGCTCGATATTCGTCTCTGGCAGGTCGAAATCGATCGAGCCGCGTCGCGTGCGCTTGCGATTCAGAATCAGCGCCAATTCGCGCATCAGCTCGAACCGGTCGGCCAGGCCGCTGTAACGCTCGCGCATTGCCGGGTCTCCTTCGAGCACCCGAAACACGTCCGTGTACGTCATTCGCTCCAAGCTGCGAATTACGCCCCGCGTAAAGTCCTGCGAAACGATATCCCCCTGCCCGTCGATTTCGAGCAGCGCCGAAAGCACCAGCCGGTCTTCCTGCGGCCGCAGCGAACAGATGTCGGTCGATAGCTCGATCGGCAGCATCGGTACCGCCCGATCCGGAAAATACACGCTCGTCCCGCGCATCTGTGCCTCGAAGTCAATCGGCGACCCGGGCTGCACGTATTGGCTGACGTCCGCGATATGCACCTGCAGGGCGTAATGGCCGTTAGGCAGGTGATCGACCCAGACGGCATCGTCGAAATCACGCGCCGTTTCCCCATCGATGGTCACAATGTCTAAGCCGCGGAAATCGCGCCGGCGCTCGAGTTCAGCCGGATCCAGCTCATGCGAAATCTGCCGCGCTTGCTGGATCACTGCTTCCGGAAACTCGTGGGGCAAATGGTGCTTGCGGATAATAATTTCCACATCGACCCCGAAGTCGTCCGGATAGCCCAGCACCTCCGTGACGCGTCCCACTGCCCCGTCGCCGTTCTCGGGAAATTCGAGAATCTCGACGTTGACGATCATGCCGTCCAGATCTTCAGCAGTCGCTATCGGTCGCGGCAGCGCCCCGCCCACCCGGTCTACCGAAGCATCGCGCGCCGGCCTTTCCAGGCCTTCCGGAATCGTGATCCACTGCTGCAGCCGGTCGTCCGAAGGGGCTACGAAGTTGCCGCTCCGGCGCACCCGGAACTCACCCACCATCGTCATATGAGCTCGCCGCAGAATGCGGATGATCTCGCCTTCCGCCCGCCCCTCGCCGCCAAAACGAGTCACGTGAACCAGCGCGCGATCGCCATGCATACCTTTGGCTGCCTGCTGAGGCGGCAGAAAAACATCGCCCCGCAATCTTTCGGGCGCAGGATGATCCGGCACCAGAAAGCCAAAGCCATCGCGGTGAATCGAGAGCCGCCCGGCCAGATATTCGCTGTTTGCGCCCGTCGCGATGAAGCGCCCCGAGCGCAGCTCGACCAGTGTCCCCTTTTCGGTGAGTTTATCCAGCGCCTCTTCCAGCGCGTCCCGGTTCTCCCCCTGCAGCTTGAGCTCGCGCACCAGCTGTTTATAAGTAGCGCGCGCATGCGGCAGCTTGCGTATGTGATCTAGGAGAGTGCCCGGGTGGAGCGCCCCTTGGCGCTCTGATTTCGATTTAGCGGCCTTGGCGAGATGATCCGGCACTACCGCCAATTATAAGAGCAGCTATGCTGGCTGGCATGGAGCTCAAAGCGGTACCGCTGGTCGTTCCCGAGAACGGCAACCTGATTGTCGGCCAGAGCCACTTCATCAAAACGGTCGAAGACATCTACGAAGCGATCGTGAATACCTCTTCGCACATGCAATTTGGGGTGGCATTCAACGAAGCGTCAGGCGATTGTTTGACGCGCGTGGATGGCAACGACGAAGCACTCAAGACCAACGCCGCGGAGAACGCCACCGCCATTGGCGCCGGACACGTGTTTGTGGTCACCCTGCGCAACGGCTTTCCGATCAACGTGCTCGGACGAATTCAGGCAGTCCCCGAAGTCGTCAGTATCTTTTGCGCGACGGCCAACCCGGTCGAAGTGATTGTGGCGCAAACGGAGCAGGGGCGTGGCGTGCTCGGTGTGATCGATGGCAGTTCGCCGCGCGGCCTTGAAACCGAATCACACGTCACAGCCCGAGTTGCCCTGCTGCAAAAATTCGGCTATAAACGTTGAGCTTAGGGGGACAGAGTTGAGCGAGTTCGTGGCAGCGGGATGTTCTCGCCACAGGTGGACTACGCCCTTACCCGGTTGCGCGCCCTCGTCGAAGACGAACCCGCTTTATTCCGCACCGAACCGCCGCCACTCCATATGATTTAGAGATGGGAAATCTGACCGCCGTGTATCCAGCCATCCGATTTGCGCTCGTTACCCTGTTTCTGCCGGTCCTGCTCTTCGGCCAGGCTGATCGCGCGCAGCAGGTCGACGCCATCTTTCAATCCTGGAACAACACCTCTGGTCCCGGAGCGTCTGTCTCGGTCATCCAGGAAGGCCGTCTGATCCTCGAGAAAGGGTACGGTCTCGCAAATCTTGAGTACGACATCCCCATCAAACCGGATACGATCTTTCACGTCGCCTCTGTCTCGAAGCAATTCACCGCTATGGCCCTGGTGCTCCTGGAGCAGGATCACAAACTCTCGATCGATGACGACGTTCACAAGTACCTTCCGGAGCTGCCCGATTATGGCCATCCCATCAAGATTCGTAATTTGCTGCAGCATACCAGCGGCGTGCGCGACCAATGGCAAACTCTGGCCCTGGCAGGCTGGAGCCTGGAAGACGTCATTACTCAGGACCAGATCCTCCGCATGCTGTTCCGTCAAAAGGAACTTAACTTTGTACCCGGTACCGAACACCTCTATTCCAACGGCGGCTACACTCTTGCGGCCGAAATCGTGGCTCGTGTATCGGGGAAGCCCTTCCCCCAATTCTGCGCCGAACGTATCTTCAAACCGCTGCGGATGACTCACACGCACTTTCATCAGGACCTTCACCAGCTGGTGAAGAACCGTGCCTACTCCTACTCAGGCACACCAGGCGCCTATGAAGCTTCGCCGCTGAATTACGCGAACGTGGGCGCAACCAGTCTGTTCACCACCGCCACCGACTTAACGAAATGGCTCGATAACTTCCGCGAACCAATTATCGGAGGTACGGCCGCCATCGCGCGTCTGACGGAACAGGCTGTTCTTTCCAACGGGAAAACAATCGACTACGCGTTGGGCCTGTCCATCGGGAAATACCGTGGCCTTCGCACCATCTCGCATTCCGGTGGCGACGCCGGCTACCGCAGTTACGTCTGCTGGTACCCGGATCAGCAATTGGGGGTCGCCGTTCTCAGCAACCTGGGCAGCTTCAACCCGGTCGAGGCGGCCAACAAGATGGCGGCTGTATATATCGGTTCCAAGATGACGCCGACGCCACCTGCGGTCAAGCGCACCTTTATCACCGTCGATCCCGCTATCCTCAAGAGATTCGCAGGCAGCTATCCGCTGCCGCAAATCGGCCAGACCCTGGTGGTCGTGGTCGATGGAGGAAAGCTGCTCGCGGCCGGCCCCATCCAGCCTCCGCTCGAGATGAAGGCCGTCAGCCAGTCGAGTTTCTACCTCGAACCGCTCGCCGCCGACATCGCTTTCACGCCTGCTCCGAACGGCGGCATGAAAGTCAAAATAACGCAGCCCGGGGCGGTCAACGAAGGCGTGCGGACAACCGATCCGCCGAAGCCCTCCGCCGATCTCAGGGCATATACCGGCGTTTATTGGAGCGAAGAACTCGAGACTCAGTACACTTTTTCCATCCACAACGGGAAACTCATCGCTACCCAGGCGCATCACGGGGTCATCGCGCTGACCCCCAAAGCGATCGATTCTTTCAGCAGCGATCAGTGGTTCATGGCCGACGTAAACTTCATACGCGACAAGGACGGTCACGTCATTGCGGTAATGCTCGGCGGCGGGCGCATCCGGGGTATCCGTTTCGTGAAGAAATAAGCGTCACAGCTCCGCCGAGACAGTGCGGATTTCATCGATGCCTTCTTCGAGCGACGGTCGCTCCAGGCGATTGGCCGTTCGCAGTATGGCTGGAACAGGAACCGGCTTCTTATCCTTCCGGTGATTGTTGCGTCCGATCGCTGTTCGAACGGGCGTGTCAAAGAAGTAAGAAAGAACGCGAAAGCCCGCTTGCTTGGCCTGTCTAATCAGAGGCTCGCGCGCTCCCCGGGTCGCGTTCGTGTTGTCCACCACAAACGAGCGTCCCGACTGTAAGCACTCACGGATCAATGCCGTCTCTCGTTCAACACTGCCTAAGCTATCCCGGTTAACGTGCGCATGCGTGGCAGCAAAATGATCTCTGAAGTACGACGTCTTCCCTGACCCTTGCAGACCAGTGAAGATTACGGCTTCCGCCATCGTTCCAATTTAGGCGGACGCACGCCGCGCCGCACTGCACCCTGCACTGGGATGTAAGACAGTTCGACGCCCGAGCGCGCGCAGCGCAACATGAGTCCACCCCGGCTCATATCGCCGCGCCCGACGAAATCACTGGGAAACAGCAGGCGCTCTCCGAAAACTTCGAGCAGCGGGCCTGTGTACTTTCCGCTCGCCACACTGCCGAGCAGCACATAGCAGCAAGCCGGGCCCGCATATTGGTCGAGCAGTCTCGCCGCCTGCAGCAGCGCGTCACGATAGATCGGATTATCTTCGTCGACCGGGACCTCGGCAATGGCGCGGAGTTGTCCGGCGTCGACAACTGTTTCGGGAGGAAGCAGGCCGATGCCGGGCACAATGATAAGCGTCGAGGGAAATCCGGGAAGGCCGGCACGAAACGCTTCCGCGTAAGCTATCTTTCCACGGAAATACAAGCCACTGGTAACTGTGTAGACCTCGCCGATCGTGGCGGCGTCCTGCCGGACTTTCAAAGCGAGATCGAAGGCGGCCTGCTCTCGCAACAGCATCGAATATCGCTTGCCGCCGGCCTTTGCCGGAGAAAGCAGAAAGATGCGAGCAGGCGAAACCACGAGATAAATCATAACGGAGATAACATGACTTGGTGAATCTGCCTGTGAATCCGCCGGTTTTGCCGATGCTCGCTAAACGCGTTGACGATTTGCCTTCGGAGGGCGCCTGGATTTTTGAACCCAAATGGGACGGGTTTCGCGCGTTGGTATTTCGCGACGGAGATGAAATCTTTATCCAGAGCCGCGATGAAAAACCGCTGAACCGCTACTTTCCCGACCTGCTTGAGCCACTGCGTTCAGTTTTGCCGGCTCGCTGCGTGCTCGATGGCGAAATCGTCATCGTGAGAAACGAGGGGCTGGATTTCGAAGAGCTGCAGCTCCGCCTCCACCCGGCGGCCTCGCGCGTTCGCCTTCTGTCGCAGCAGAGTCCGGCATCCGTCGTGTTCTTCGATGTGCTCTGCGAAGGCGATCGCGATTTGCGCGGTCATTCCTTCGAATCGCGGCGTCAAATTCTCGAATCACTGCTCTCTTCCGCTCCGCCACCCATCCACATCACGCCGGCCACATCCGATTCGAATCTTGCATCCGATTGGTTCCGGCGCTTTGAGGGCGCCGGCTTAGACGGTGTCATGGCGAAGACGCCGGCGGGTACGTATGAGCCCAACAAACGGTTGATGCTCAAAGTCAAACATGAGCGTGATTGCGACTGCGTGGTCGCAGGCTTTCGCTGGCACAAAAAAGGCGACGGCGCTATCGGTTCGCTGCTGCTCGGTCTTTACGATGATTCCGGCGCGCTCCAGCATGTCGGCGTCTGCGCCAGTTTCTCGACGGAAAAGCGTCTCGAACTGGCCGGGTTCCTGGAACCCCATCGCAAAAATGCCCTCGTCGATCATCCCTGGAAACAATGGGCCGATCACGGTGCGGCAGCTCCGGAAAGCGGGCAGCGCCTGCCAGGCGGTCAAAGCCGCTGGAGTCAAGGCAAGGATCTCTCGTGGGAGCCACTGCGCCCCGAGCTGGTCGTCGAAGTGGCTTATGACCACATGCAGGGCAGCCGCTTCCGTCACACGGCACAATTCCGGCGCTGGCGTCAGGATAAGAAACCGGGTGATTGCACGTATCAGCAGCTCGAAGTTGTTCCACCACAGGAATTGCTGGAGATTTTCCGTATCGCTCGTTAAGCGCCCTTTTTCGCAGCCCGTTTGCTGGCCTGCATGATGCGCCAACCACGGGTCGGATCGTCGTCCGGGTCAGGGGCTTCCTGCGTGGGGCGCAGCGCCTCAGGCACGTTCCGCAGATTGACTCGAATCCGAGTCCAGGTTGACGAACGTCCCCGCATGGAATCTATCAACACATCATCCACCGCGAGACGGCTGTTCACTTCGGCGTGTTTGCTCTTCCATTTTTCCAAGCCGGCCAGGGCAGCGTTTTTATCCGGCGAGTTGGCTACCACTAAGAGCGGCGCCTTCGTTCGTGGCTGCCTGGCGGAAGACCTAGCGCGCGAGGGCGCAACGCGTTTTCCTTCGCCCTCCATCTTGCGAAAGTGCGGTGGCCAGGGCGCATCCCCCAAGCCTGCCGCTTCGTCCTCTGACGCCAGTTCGAGAAGATTGTCGAGCGAACCTGCCACGCGGTCCATTGCGCTATGCGGATCCCCGCGTTCGGCGAAGCGCTTCGGCACAGTCAGCACCGTAAAAGCGGCTGGATCGCTGCCGTGCACCTCGTCCCAGTCCAGTGGCGTCGACACGCGAGCATCCGCGACCGGGCGCACCGAGTAAGCAGAGCAAGTTGTCCGGTCTTTCGCATTCTGGTTGTAATCAAGGAACACGCCGTGACGCTCCTCTTTCCACCATTTCGAGCTGGCCAGCTTAGGCGCTCGCTTCTCCACCGCGCGTGACAGCGTAAGCGCGGCCCGGCGCACTTCGTTGAAGGTCCAGCGCGGCTCAATCCGCACATTCACATGCATGCCGCGTGAGCCGCTGGTTTTGGGCCAGCCGCGCAGTCCCATCTCCTCCAGGAAAGATTTCACTTCGAGGGCGACCGTGCAGACGTCGTCCCAACTCACCCCCGGACCTGGATCGAGATCGACCCGCAGTTCGTCTGGATGCTCCAGATCGCTCGAACGCACCGCGTGCGGATGAAGCTCGATACAGCCGAGATTGACAACCCACCCTAATCCGGCCGCATCATCGACCACGAGCTCTTCCGCCTTTCGACCCGACGGAAACGTCAGAGTTACCGTGCGCAGCCAATCCGGCCTCTCGGTGGGCGCACGCTTCTGGTAGAAGGCCTCCTCTTCAGCGCCGTTTACGAAGCGCTTTAAAACCAGCGGCCGATCCCGGATGCCCGCCAGAGCGCCACTCGCGATCGACAAGTAATAGCGGACGAGTTCGATTTTCGAGAGCTTCGTCTGTTTCGAAAAGTAGAGCTTGTCCGGATGCGTGACACGAACCTCGCGTCCCTCAATCGAAAGCGTTTCTACAGCAGCGTCTTTTCCCACAAGAACCTACCCCGCTTTCCCCACGATTGCCACCTGCAGGGGCCTGCTCCCTACCGGCAGCATCGTGAACAGCGATGCGGTCACCTTGCCCCGCATCTTTGCCGCGTTTCCCAGTTTCACCGGAATGGTTCCGGCGTGAATGACCGCCATATCTCCCGATTTTTCGTTGAGCACCAGCACGTACTGGCTGTCCGGCGTCACCGCCAGATAGGTCGGCTCCTGACCCACTTCGACAATCCCGATTACTTTGCGGCTGTCCACGTTCAAGATGCACACGTCCGATCCGCCCGCGCTCGCCACAAACAGGTATTCTGGATTCTCCGAACAGGCCATCGCCCCCGGCGCGCGCCCCGCCAGCACGGTCTGCTCGACCTCTAAGGTCCGGTAAGGAAAGATCACCGCCACGGCATCCATGCCGCGTCCGGAAACAAACAACTGGCCGCCATAAAAGTCAAAGCACAAATTCTCCGGCACCATCGCGACCGGCAGTTCCACTACCGTCGCCAATCCAGGCACCTCCAGAACAGTGATCGTCTGCTCCTGTTGATTCGCCACCAGCAGCAGCTTGCCGTCCCATCGGAAACGCACCTCGCCCAACACGCAGCCCAATTCCTTTCTGCTATGCGCTCCGGTCTGCAGGTCCAGCAGTTCGACCATGCCGCGGACGCCCGACGAAATGGCGACCTTCGATCCATCGCGCGCCACGTCGAGCGAAACCGGCTTCATCGCCAGTTTCCAGCGCCGGTTCACCCGCAGCGTCTCCGCATCCGCTTCGATCAACTCCCGCAAGCCTCGCGCCAGAATCAATACGCTCTTCCCGTCCGGCGCAAGTGCAAAGCCTGACAATTCATCGGCGTACTTCCAACTGCGCACGCGATTGAAACTCGCGTCGAGCGCATGCACGCTTCCCGTTTCAGGCGTCAAAACGTAACTTGCTTTCGCCGGGCCGGCCAGCGCAATCGCTTTCGGCGCGCCGCCTAACGGCACTTGCTTCAACAGCCGGAATTCCGCCAGATCCACCACCGATACGCTCGTCTCGCCGGCAGTGGCGACGAGCGCATAACCCGCATACCCGGCGCCATGCCGCCGCCCGCAGGCACTCGCGAGCATAAGCCCGCTGGCCTGCCACCATTGCCGCCGCGTTACTCTAAACAAATTGCCGCCCGCTCCAAACAAATCATTCAGGATTTGATCCGGTAAAACTAATCCCCTATGTTACCCTCGGTTTTGTTCTCCCCTCAGTAGTTGCTACTCAATGAATTTCCGGTCCGTCTTCAGCCTCATTTCCTCCGACCTCGCCATAGACCTGGGAACCGCCAACACGCTTGTCTTTGCCAAAGGCAAAGGCATAGTCGTCAACGAACCATCTATCGTCGCCATCAATAAGAACAACGGCGAAATCGAGGCCGTAGGCAAGGAAGCGAAAGAGATGGTGGGCCGCACGCCCGGCAACATCGTCGCTATCCGCCCGATGAAAGACGGCGTGATCGCCGATTTCAAAGTCACCGAGCGCATGCTGAATTATTTCATTCAGAAAGCGCATGGCCGCAAGATGCTGGTCCACCCGCGCATTGTGATCGGCGTTCCCAGCGAAATCACGCAGGTCGAAAAACGCGCCGTCAGCGAATCGGCCTATCGTGCGAAAGCGAGCGAAGTGCATCTGGTGGAACAGGCCATGGTAGCCGCTATCGGCGCCGGGCTTCCCATCACCGAACCATCCGGCAACATGGTGGTCGATATCGGCGGGGGCACCACGGACGTCGCTGTCATCTCCTTATCCGGCATTGTCTATTCCCGTTCCGTGCGCGTCGCCGGCAACGAAATGGACGACGCCATCATGAGCTATCTCAAGCGCAAGTACAACCTGCTCATCGGCGAGCGTACGGCCGAACAGATCAAGATCACCATCGGCTCGGCCTACCCGCTCGACAAGCCGCTCACCATGGAGATCAAGGGCCGTAATCTCATTGAAGGCGTCCCCAAAACCGTCACCATCGAAGACAGTGAAATTCGCGAAGCACTGTCCGAATGTGTGGCGACCATCCTCAATGCGATACGTGTGGCGCTCGAACGCACGCCGCCCGAACTGAGCGCGGACATCAGCGATCGCGGCATCGTCCTGACCGGCGGCGGCGCCATGATCAAGAACCTAGACCGCCGCATCCGCGAAGAGACCGGACTCCCCGTTTCGATCGCCGAAGATCCCCTTGCCTCGGTCGTCCTCGGCACCGGCAAAATGCTCACCGATTTCAAGCTCCTGCGCCGCATCGCCATCGAATAGCGGCGCATTTCTAAGAACCTTTCGCAGCCATTCCGCCACCGCTTACAGTAGAAACAGGACGTTATGGAAGCACTACTGAGCCGGTTCCGAAACCTCACCGTCTTGCTCATTGTCGTGGTAGCGCAATTACTGTATTTGGCCTACCAGGTTAAGACCAATCGGGACGAGCGCCTCATCCGGGTCTGGGCCGTCACGGCTGTCACGCCTATGGCCGGAGTGGTGGAAGCCATTCGCCACAACACCATTGGTTTTCTCGAAGATTACTTCATCCTGCTCGACGTGCGCGAACAGAATCGCAAGCTGAAAGGCGTGAACGACCGGCTGCAGATGGAGAACATTTACTATCGCAATCAGCTCTCGACCGCCGAGCGTGCGCAAGCCCTCGCTCACTTCGAATCGCAAACACCTTCCAAGACGGTCGCCGCCCGGGTGATCGGCAACAGTACCGTCGCGACTGCCAAGGCTGTCTTTATTGACCGCGGCGCAACCAGCGGCCTCGAAAGCGGCATGGCCGTGGTTACGCCCGACGGCATTGTGGGCAAAGTCGTAGCCGTCTACCCACTCGTCTCCCAGGTCCTCCTGATCACCGATCCCACCTTCAAGGTCGGCGTCGAATCGCAGAAAGGGCACATTCACGGTGTGCTGAATTGCGGAACCGGCAAGTGCGTCGTCGAGCAGATTCAGAACGAAGATAAGGTCGATACCAGCGAATGGTTCTACACCTCCGGCGAAGACCGCATCTTTCCCAAAGGGTTCCCCGTCGGCAAAGTCACTGCCAGCCAGGCCGGTCAGGCCATGAAAGAGGTCAAGGTGAATTTGAGCGGCGCGCCCGGGGGCGCCGAGGAAGTTCTGGTCATTTTGCAAGGTATTCATCAAGCCATTCCGGCGACCCCGCCTGTCGAGCAGGATGTCAGCGCGCACATGATGCCTCCGCCGCCCCCGGAAGGCGGCAAGGAAGCACCTTTGGCTTCCAAACCGCAAACGGCTGCCGATAAAGTTCTCGACAAATATGCGGCGCTCGGTAAGGAGCAAGGTCACGTCTATGGGGCAGTGGGATCGCCCATCCCGAACTTCAATCCCAAACCGACTTCTGCGGCGGCCGCTGTTGCTCCGGCCACCCCGCCAGCGATTCTGGGGTCCCGGACCACATCCAAAACCGTGATCACGCCTAAACCGGCTACGCCGGAAGTGAAAATGCCGGCCGTGACGCCGTCCACCGTCCCCGGCCGGTCTTTGCCGCTCGGCGCTCCGCGCCATAAGACCGCGCCTCCGTCAACGACGCCGCCGGCACCGCAATGAACGAAATCAGATGAATGAAACCAGCGACCAGTTATTAGCGCCACCGCTGCATCAGCAAGACAGCTGGTTCAACCGTTTCCAGGTTGTCGCGCTTGCCGCCATTACGCTGGTCGCGATTATCGGCAAATTCTATCTGCCGCGCCTTGTCCCACACACCGAGTGGCTGGAATTGCCGCTCCTGCTCACCGTCTACTTCGGCCTGATGCGCCGCAGCCCCATCGCCTCACTCTTCTTCGGAACGTTCGTCGGGCTGGCGGAAGATTCGCTTTCGCCGGCGAACATTCCCATCGGCATGTATGGCATCACCAAAACGCTCGTCGGTTATTTTGCCGCCTCCGTCAGCCTCCGCTTCAACGTCGAGAGCTCGGTCATCCGCCTTATCCTCTGCTTCTTTTTCTTCTTCTTTCACGAATTTTTCTACTGGATCATGCGCCGTGCTTTGCTTGGCCAAATTATTCCCTTCGACCCGCAACAGGTTTTCGTCCATGGCGCGCTGAACAGCGTTGTTGCTCTTCCGCTATTCCTGATTCTCGACCGGTTGCGGCCTTCTACTACCTGAATTGGCAGGCTGAAGCCTACCCTACGAGCGTTTAGGCGGCGGCTTGGGTTAGTTCGCGCATGGCTTGGGCGGTGCGAGCGCCTTCCATATAGGACTCGATGTCGTCGAGTGAAAATTCGAAGCCATGGTCGGTCGGGTCGAAGGGTTGGTTGCGGCTGCGGGCGACTTGATACACGGTAGCGGCAGTGGCGAGGTCCTGTGCTTCCTGTTTGTTGCGATCCTGCTGGGTTTCGCGGAGATCGGCGAGATCTTTGTCGCGCTGGCGGCGTAAGCGGGTTTCCTGGAGTTGCAGATTGCGGAACTGCTTTTCGTAAAAGAGGTACGTTTCGAGTTCGATCAGGCCGGCCTGGACTTCGGCCGGTTCGGCGGCGAATTTCTCGGCGAACTGGCTGCGTCCGCGGGCGTAGAGGGCGAACTCGAGAGTGGGGATGCGGCGGAGACGCCAGTTGGCATCGGCGATCGACTGTACCAGCTCAGATTCGCGGATGCCGACGGGCTGGAATTCGCGGACGCAACGCTCGACGTACTGTTCGTAGGCGGCGGCATCGTCGGAGGGCAGCAGGACGGTGCGGCCGGTAAGAGCGGTTTTCAGGGCGTTGATAGAGGAATGAGCTTTGCCTTCGGCGGTGCGGGGGCCGGTCGAGAGCGTGGCGTTGGCGCGATTGGCGGCGAGACGGGCGGACGAGATTTCTTCAATTTCTGGTGCGGCGGCGGTTTCAATTTCGGTGGCGGCTGTTTCAACGACAGCGAGTTGGGTGGACTCGGCGCTTGCTTTGCGGGCGAGCTTTTTGGCTTTACGTTCCTGGGCGCGGCGTATGGAGCGGGCAGTCATGATGAAGCAGGGTAGCAGGCGCGGGAAGGCGGTTCAAAAGGATTTAGGTTGCGGGGAGGCGTAAGACTTTTGGAATCAAGAGCCAAAAATATTTTCTTCGTTTGTGATTCCCCCACGGCGGGTTAAGACAACCGCCGCAACGAGGGATGAAAACTCCGGGGGCGCGCTTCGCGCGATGCTGTTAGAAGCCGTTGGGCTCTTTAAAGCCGGCCTCGGTCTGGTGCTTTGAGCCCGTTTGTGGGCTTGGGGTGCTTCGCGAAAGAAGAATTGCTATCTGTCGGCGTTCTTCTACCGGCATTCGGCTAAACAGGGGATACGGAAGGCGATCGTGTCGCTGGCGCATCGCATTCTCGTCATTGCCTTCTGCCTGCTACGCGATGGGACCGCCTACCAGGAAACGGGCGGAGATTACTTCGACCGTTGCATCCGCTTCGTACCCGCAACCGGCTCATCCGGCGGCTCCAACGGCTCGGCGTCCAAGTCGCACTTCCGCCTCTCTCCAACCTGCCATTCGTTCCACCGCCCATGCCCACCATCCGCAAAAAAAGAGGCCGCCCCTGCAAATGCGTGGAAAGGCTAATCCCTTGCGTCCACGCTACTTAAAAATAAAAGTTTTCGAAGGACGAAATGGGTTCACTTGAAGGCGGGATCTCCAAATATTACCTGCATCCGACTGAAATCGACTGTATAGGTTTGGAATTGATTGAGTAGCCCCTGTCCAAGGTTCCCAAATAGCTTATCGAGCAGCTCAACGCGATCACCATCAAACAGGGTGACGTTCTTGAACTCGGCAGTTGCCGACCCGAGGCTAAGTTCCAGTTCCGGCAAGTGATAAATGGTAACGGTCTTTGTGCCTCCCGCACCACCAAATTGTCCCCGCTCGCTCTTGAGCGAAGCAAACCTTTTGGGGAATCTCTTCAAGAATCGAGCGGTCAGGTCAGCGCCGGAATTACCGGTGTCAAATTGAAAGATGAGACTGTCGCCGCCAGAACTGGCTGAGATCAGCGGGGTCATTTCGTCAACATACAAGCGGGCCCTACGCGCCGAAGCATCCTTTGAGATGCCGACTTGCATCTCACCGCCACCAACAGTGAAGGTTTGCATCGCCGCAAGAACCGGATACCCGAGGATTCCGTTAATTTGATACGTCCCCTGAGTTCCCAAATTAATATTCAGCTCCTTGTCATTCATGACGAGGACGACAACGTTGTGAACTATGGCGCCACCAAGGGTAAGTTCAGGAATGATTGCTGTCGAGAGAGGAACCTCCGTACCCGTTGCAGCACCTAGGGTCTGAGCGTGACCTTTAGAAACTGTGAGGCCGAGGCGCTCGGCAGTACTCTTCGTGATCGTAGAGATGTTTGCACCGGTGTCCCAAATCCACCACTCGTTGTTCGCTCCGACCTTGATTGGCACATCCAGATCCCCGAGCGGATCCCGCCGAGTAGGCAGCTTAAAGGAGCGTTTACCTGAGATGCTTTGCGGAGCGGCATTGCCGACCAGGGCGAAGGTGTCGTGATTATCCTGAACCGTTCGCTGCTCAGCCTGATCCAAGAAGCCGCCAAACCGCTGAAGCAGTTCCGCATATTGGGCAGTTGCTTTGGAATAGCGGCCGACCATGAAATAGTCTTGCGCCAATGCATTGAGGGCAGTTGTAGCGCGTTTGTCATCCAATTTCGTCTGTTGGCGCAATGCTGTTTCGAGCAAGTCGATCGCGTGCAATGGCTGGTTCAGGCGGTCGGCTAGAACACCCTCGAAATATCGTCGATCATTCTCGCTCAAGGTAGCTGACGGGAGTTGTTGCTCGAATTCCGAATAATGCTTTCTCTCGATTAGTCGATCAAGGTTTTGGGCCGACACGCCCAAGTTGGATGCCGAGTAATCGCGCGCATCAGGGTTTGAAGCGTGGTTGAAGGCGGAGGAAATCTCTTGAGTAGGTCCTGACTTTTTTGTCAGGGCGCCGAGAACGACGCCGAGGAATATACCTATCCCAATAACCTTAATGATGTGTATGTTATCGGGTCGCATCGATAGCACAAATCTATTGAATCAATCATTGAATCATTTCTTTGAGCGGTGTCGGATGGCGACCGGTGGGAGCCTTTACAGACGGCCCGGCGTTCCGCCCCAATCACTTGGGTCAACATCGGCAATCGATTGCGAAAAGCACCAATGATGGCCCGCAAAGTCTTCGGCATTGTATTGACGCTCGCCGTAAGGATAGTCAGTTGGTTCTTGAAGGATATGCACGCCGCTGCGGCGGGCGCGTTCGTAGTGGGCGTTCACGTCCTCAACCCGGACCATCACCGACGTTTTCAGCGAGACGCCGGAGTCGGCTTCGATCAGAATCACTGCGCCGTCGCCGACGTTCAGTTGAGCTCGATGGTCTGCAATGCGAATGCGCAGGGTGAACCCGAACGCCTCGCACAAGCGGTTGATCGCTTCTCCAATGTCTGGATAGGCAAGTTCTGGAAGCACGCTGCTTCGGGGCATTGATCGATTCGACAACATTCCACTGACTGTACGCTACTTTCGTGGAGTCGAATCAATCAGGCTAAGCGCATCACCCGTGCTACCGCGCCTGCCAGCTGCTCCCACTTAGAGCGTTCTGCGATCAACTGTTTACGCCCCGCCGCCGTTAAACGGTAGAAGCGAGCGCGTCGATTGGTCGAAGAAAGCTCCCACTTGCCGGCGATGATGCCTAGTTTCTCCAGTCGATGGAGCGATGGGTAGAGGGAACCGTGATCGACCGTCAAAACATCCTCAGAGGATCGCTCGATCGCCTTGGCGATCTCGTAACCGTTCGCTTTGCCGCCCAGCAGGGTCTGCATCACCATCATGTCCAAGGTTCCCTGCAGAAGCCCCGCAGAGGATTCCCGTTTCGTCGCCACCCAGATACGGTAACATGTTTGGTAGTTATCTTATAGGTAGATTACCTACTATGTACCCGAGCATGACGAAGCCATCCGGAGATCTAAGCCGGCGTTCGCTCTTGGCGAGTGGACTCAGCATGGTGGCAAGCGCCGGCCGCGAGGCGTCCGGTCCAGTCTACTGGTTCGAGACCGGCGGGTATACCATTCGACTTACGTTTGAGTATCAGGACAACTACAGGAGCAAGGGTTTTGGATTTCGCGAGCGCCAGTCGGATCGCCGGTTTTGCCTTTCGCCTGGTGGCCAGGAGAATCAAGATTGTCTCCAAGGGTTTCGAGGTTCGCTGGCAATTGCTCATTACCGGCTGAGATGGCGCGGCTCGAGCGTCCCTAATGTACCGCTGAGAGAACTGGTCCGCGAGATCGATAGAAGTGACGCCGTTGCGCCTCGGCCGACTTACGAGCGCTCGATTCCTCTGCAAGAAGGAACGGCGAGCGATATACAAGCGTTCGGCTATGCGGTTGCGCCGAACGACAGTAAAGGCGAAGGCGCGCTTCCACCCGAAGTCTGGTGGCTCGCGCGGCAAAATCTTTTTCTGGGCGACGCGAACAAGCCGTTCCTGGTTGTGCATTGGAAGCACCGGCTTGACGCAATTCGCGTCCTCGACCTGATCCCCGGCGCGGGAACGCGACAGCTATTCGGACAAGAGAGGAGGGCAGGGAAATGACAGGGCGCTGGTGGCAGGCATTGCGGGGCAGAATCGAACACTTTCGCAGCGACTCGGATATCGAAGACGAACTCAGCGGTCACTTCGAGATGGAGGTGGAGGAGAGGGTCGCTACCGGCGAGTCCCGTTCGGAGGCGCGCCGCCATGCTCGCCTGGCGCTCGGCGACACGAAAGTTGCAATGGAACGAGTTCGTGACGGCGAATGGATGACGGCCATCGAAGGCTGGGGCCGGGATATTGCCTTCGGCGTGAGAAATTTGCGTAAAGCTCCGGTGTTTTTCTTTACTGCGGTTATCACGCTGGCCCTGGGAATGGGCGCAAGCACGGCGGTGTTCAGCTTTCTGTACGGGCTGGTGCTGCGTCCGCTGCCAACCGATAAGCCGGCTCAATTGGTGCAGCTCGGGTTGACGAGTAATGCCGATGCTGGTTATTTCCGTAACAGCTTCGTCACCTTTCGCATGCTCGAAGACCTCAGGAAAGAGCTGACATCCTATGAGGACATTTCGGGCTGGAACGTATACGACTTGCCGATTG
Organism: Bryobacteraceae bacterium; assembly: GCA_965277435.1. Classification (GTDB taxonomy): domain Bacteria; phylum Acidobacteriota; class Terriglobia; order Bryobacterales; family Bryobacteraceae; genus Bog-105. The sequence continues at coordinate 3,940,161 of OZ255821.1, forward strand.
AGAATGGGGACGGTTCGCTGCGCCGCGTGGATGCCGGCCTGGTCACCGGAAATGCCTTCAACGTAGTTCCCATGCGTCCTTACCTGGGGCGTCTGATCGCACCTTTCGATGACGTGCCGAGTGGCGGCGCGCATGGCTGGCCGGTCGTTTTGAGTCACGGCTACTGGACCGATCGCTTTGGCCGCGATCCCCATGTGCTTGGAAAGCAACTGAAAATTTCAGGAGCCCCGGCTACCGTGGTGGGTGTAACGCCGCCGGAGTTTAACGGCTTGTGGCCCGGAGAAGCGCTAAAACTGTATCTGCCGGCGCAATTTGCCACTGTCGTGCTGCGGGACAACAAACTCAACGACCCAAACGACTTGTATTTCATGCTTGCCATCGGCCGATTGAAACGCGGCGCGTCGATGGCGAGCGCAGGCTCAGAATTGGCTCGCTTGAAAAACCATTTGATGAGCGATTACGTGCCGGTTCGGCGTCTACATGACCCGATCTTCGAAGGTGTGGAGACACGCGTGAGTTCGGTGCGCTCGGGAGTGCCGAATTACATTTCCCGCACTTACACGAAGCCTCTTTACTTAATGCAGGGACTAGCCGGTCTGGTTCTGCTGCTCTGCTGCACGAATGTCGGAGGGTTGATGCTAACGAGGGTTTACTCACGCCAACGCGAGTTTGCAGTGAGAACGGCACTCGGCGCACCTGTTTGGCGCATTGTGCGGCAGTACCTTTCGGAGGCGTTTCTTATCGCGGGTGCAGGAAGCATTCTGGGGGCGACCCTGGCCCGGTACGGTTCGAGCTTTTTCCTGCCCTTCTTCCGCGATCCGATGATGGGAGAGCCGATGCAGGTTGGTCCGAATCGGGCCGTGTTTTTCGCCGCTGCCGGTTTGGCTGTTTTGACGACCTTCTTTTTCGGCCTGCTGCCGGCATGGCGCGCTGGACATGCCGATCCCGGCAAGCTGCTGAAGTCACGTTCCACGATGGGAGGGAAGCGCAGCATAGCCGGGCGGACGTTTGTCCCGATTCAGGCTGCTATTTCACTGGCTTTGGTGGCCTTGGCTTCGCTCCTTTCGCAGAGCGTGTTGACACTTCGGTCTGAACCGACTGGCTTCGATACAGACCACGTCACGATTCAGACTTCGCCGTTTTACCTTATAAAGACAAATGGCGAAGCGAAGCTGAATCTATATCAGCGAACGATCGACCGGCTCGACAAGATGCCGGGAGTGCGCTCTGCTTCACTGACTTCAAGAACGCCACTAACCGGCGAATCTGTGAATTCGAATTTTCAAGCGGTAGGCGAAGAGGCGAAGAGCACAGGAATCGTTTCGCTTGCGTTCAACGATGTGGGACCGAGCTACTTTCAGACCATGCGAGTTCGCCTGCTCTCGGGCCGCGACTTTTCGGTGAGAGAACGCAGTTTGAAAGTATGCATTCTAAATGAGGCGGCCGCGTCACTGCTGTTTAAGAAAGGAAACGCGCTCGACCAGTACGTGCGGGCCTGGGACTCGAAACAGTTTCCGGCGAACACGGCGTGCAGAGTCATCGGGATCGCTTCGGATGCGAAGTTCTCCGATGTGCGACAGGGTCCACCGCCGACGGTTTACTTTCCGGTTTCGCTCGAGCGCTTCGACGCGCACATCGGCTCGCTTGTGTTCCTGATTAACTCTGATAACAAGCGATCCGCGGCGGAAGGATTTCGGCGCGCGCTTGCTGACGTAGCACCCACTGTGCCGCTGGTGCTGTTTGTTACGCTGCGCGAACAGATGGATGCGGCGCTGGGGAGCCAGGAACTGCTCACGCTGCTCAGCAGCTTTTTCGGCTTGGTGTCACTGCTGCTAAGCGCGCTTGGATTATACGGTTTGCTCGCTTCGAGTGTTGCGCAAAGAACGGCTGAGATCGGGTTGCGTGTGGCGATCGGTGGAGACCGGCGCACGATATTGAATATGATTTTGCGTGAGGCGATGGGCATGCTGGGTTGGGGCGTTTTGGGCGGCGCTGTCGTGCTCTTCGTTTTATCGCGATTTGTGGGAGCAATGCTGCACGGCGTTTCGGCGTTCGATCCACTTACGATTGGGGCAGTCATGCTTGTGTTGACAGCAACTACGGTTGTGGCCGCTTTGATACCGGCGTGGCGCGCGTCGCGAGTGGATCCGATGTTGGCGTTGCGGGCGGAGTAACGGGTAGGCGCTTGCCTCGCGACTAATTGAGGACTGCGGGCTTCAATACTTCTTCGCACCATTGACGGAAGGTGGTGGGGGTGGTGGATTGCGGGGTGCGTGCCTCGGTATTATCGAGACCTTCGTTCTTGGCCACCATCATGTTGATCATGGCTTGCGCCATTCCCTCCGACATCCCGCGGCTGGTGAGTCCGGCCTTCAAATCATCGAGGAGCATCTCTTCAAAGCGCACGGGTTTGCCCAGCACCTCCGACAGGATTTGCGCCATGTCGTTGAAGGACAGGTCCTCGGGGCCGAGTATAGGGAGGCTGCCGACTCCGCTCCAGGAACGATCGAGCAGCAGCTTCGATGCGGCGGAGGCGATGTCGCGCGTGGCGCAGGTTGGGGCCTTGAGATTGCCAGGGGTGGGCGAGGAGAGTATTCCCTGGTTCTTGATCAACTCTAGCTGACGCAGGACATTCTCCATGAGCGAGGGACAGGTCAGCGCCCGGTAGCTCACGCCCGTGCCGGCAATCAAGTCGTCCATTGCCAGCGTGGCCGACACATGGCCGGCGTTCTTAGGCCAGCCGCGGCCCAGCGCCGAAATGCCAACCACCCGCTCGACTCCCTGCGTCTTGAATGCCTCGCAACCGTACCGGGCAAAGTCCACGTAGGCGGCATCAGCGCTCTCGGCGCGAGGATCCGGGGGAACGAGCCAGAAGACGGTGTCAGCGCCTTTGAAGGCCTTGTTGACGACGTGGATGTCGCCGTGCGATCCCTCAACGACCTCGACGCGCTGGCGGGTTTTCGAGGGAAGGCGGGAGGGGTCGCGCGCGATGACGCGGATAGGCTCTGTGGCGTCGAGAATATTATCGAGGACCTGCCGGCCGATATTGCCGGTGGGGGTGGTGACGACGATCATGATATTTGCTCCTTCATAAGTAAACTATACCGTACCGTATACTTACTGTTAGCGGACGAGGTGAGCGACAACAAAGTATGGCAAGACGAGGTAACAGACTTCGCGAACATATCCTTTGGATCGCCAAAGATGTGTTTCTGGAAATGGGTTTCGAGCGGGCGTCGATGGATGTGGTCGCCAGCCGCGCGGAAACATCGAAACGATCCTTGTACGCTCACTTCGAGAGCAAAGAGAAGCTGTTCCTGGCGGTGATCGAACTGGTGCGGGGACTTTTCCTCAGCAGATTGAGGATGCCCGGCGACTATTCAGAAAAGCCTGCCGAAGCCCTGGTGATGTTTTGCGGCCGGTATCTTGAAATTCTGCTTTACGAAGGCTCGATTCAGATGTGTCGCGTGAGCATGGCTGAGACCGAAAGATTTCCCGAGCAGGCGGCGCAATATTTCGACGTTTTGTTCACACAAGTCCACGCACGCCTGAGCGCTTACCTGAAGAGAACGTTTGCACTCCCGTCCCGGAGCAGTGCTGAGGCGGCGCACGGGCTTCTGGGCCAGGTTCTTTACCCGCGATTTCCGCGGGCCCTCTTCGGAATGGACCAGTTGGCCAAGAGCTTTGACCGGGAGCACCTGGCGGCGGACTTTGACGTGAGGCCGATTCACAAAGCAGTCATGGCTCTAATCGAGTCGCTCGCAGAACATTGATGCTCCGGTGCGGACGTTCAGGTCCGTTCGCGCGTGTGCCGAAACGCAGGATCAATACCTACAAGGCGCTTAATCGAGAAGGTTCGCGAATGCTCGTAATTTGTGACTGAAGATGGCAGGCTAAAGCCTACCCTACGGTACCGGGCGCGGGGAGCAGTTCGATTATGAGCGGCGTCGGGAACGATTGCGATCTTTGAGTATTTAATCGTGGCCGTTTTCGTGTTTCTGGGTCGGGGTTCTGGCGTTTGCAGGTACCTATTCACTGCTGCTCAATCGCGGAACTCGGCCATAACAACCAAATCATCCAGCGCCACGGATTGTAGTTCCGTGTTCATCACTCCCACCAGTTCCAGATCGGCTAAGTCTTTGGCTGGCAATCAAGTCGGTCAGTCGTTAAACCTACCCAACCAGGTCCGCCGCGCGTTTCGCAAAATACGTCAAAATGAACTCCGCCCCAGCCCGCCGGATGCTGGTCAAAGACTCAAGTATGGTCCGATCCAGGTCCAGCCATCCCCGCTCCGCCGCCGCCAGTATCATGCTGAATTCCCCGCTCACCTGATACGCTCCCAACGGCACACCGAAGGCCCGCGACGCAGCGTGTATGACGTCGAGATAAGCCATAGCCGGCTTCACCAGAATCATGTCCGCGCCTTCCTCTAAATCAAGTGCGATCTCCCGCAGCGCTTCCCGCCCGTTCGCCGGGTCCATCTGATAACTCCGCCGATCCCCAAACTGTGGCGTCGATTCCGCCGCTTCCCGGAACGGTCCATAGAACACCGACGCATACTTCGCCGCATAAGAGCAAATCGGGATGATCGTATGACCCGATGCATCGAGCGCTTCGCGGATCGCCCCTACGCGCCCGTCCATCATGTCGCTCGGCGCGACAATATCGGCGCCCGCCTCGGCATGCGAAACCGCGGTCTTCGCCAGCCAGTCGAGGGTCGCGTCATTGTCGACGTCGCCGTCCTTCACAAAGCCGCAATGCCCATGGCTCGTGTATTCACAGTTGCAGACATCTGTCATCACCAGCAAGCCCGGCACTTCTTTCTTCAGCGCCCGCACCGCCTGCTGTGTAATGCCATCCGAAGCGTAAGCGCCACTCGCCAGGTCGTCTTTGGTCTCCGGGATCCCGAACAAAATCACGCCGCCCAAGCCGAGCCGGCGGCACTCCTCGCCTTCCTTTACGAGTTCATCGATCGAAAGCTGCGCATTGCCGGGCATCGAACGAATCTCATTGCGTACACCTTCACCCGGACAGACAAATAACGGCAAAATAAACTGCGAAGGTGTCAGCCTGGTTTCGCGTACCAGGCTGCGGATTCGCTCGGAAGAACGCAGCCGCCGAGGGCGATGCAGAGGGAATGGCATGTCGATTCCAGTGTGTCAAACCCGCCATGCTGCCAGAATATTGCTTGTACATGGAACATAAATCAGCCAGACGATGGCTCGTCCGAGGCGCCGTGCAGGGTGTCGGATTTCGTTTTTTCGCACAGCATAAAGCCACCTCGCTCGGCCTCACCGGCTGGGCTCGCAATCTTGACGACGGCACCGTCGAAGTCTATGCTGCCGGTCCCGATAAGCGTTTGTCCGACCTGGCGGCCGCCCTCCACATCGGTCCCAGAATGGCCGACGTACGTAGTGTCGACGAACAGACTGCCGCAGTCGAAAATGCCTCCGGCTTCTCGATTCGCTGAAACCCATTTGTGCTGAAGTAGGAATTGGGTTTTCTGCTGTTCCCATGTTGGATCACGCCATATTGGATTAAACCATGTTGGATCAAACCTGCCTGTTTCTCGTTCGCGCTGCCAAAACTAAAAGGAAATCAAGATGGACAAGCTTGCGCAAAATATACAAGAAGCATTCCTCAACACCGCCAGAAAGGATCGCACGTTTCTTACGATCTACTTAATGAGCGGCGTGAAGCTCTCGGGGCGGATCAAAAGCTTCGACAAGTATTCAGTCATTCTGGAATCGAACAACCAGGAGCAGTTGATTTTTAAGCATGCAATCTCAACGGTAGTTGTGTCCAAACCCATCAACGCGGGTCTGGGATCTGGAGTGGGAAGCTCGTCGAACACTGGCGCTGCGCCAGCCTCCGACGACGGTTCCGAGAGCCAACCATAGTGGCCGCCTACGAAGAACGCACGTTAGTAGTGGGCGTGCATTTGACGAGCCGGCCACCAGCCTCTGCGACAGCACCTTCGCCTGCCGCGCTCGACCCAAAGGAATCGCTCGAAGAATTAGAAACTCTGGCCGAAAGCGCCGGAGCAAAAGTAATCGATCAGATCATTCAAGTGCGTGCCGCCCTCGACTCGGCCACACTGCTGGGATCCGGCAAGGTCGATGAGATCAAGGACCGCATTCATGCCGATAAGATCGACACCGTGGTCTTCGACCATGAATTAACTCCGACGCAATTGCGCAACCTCGAGCGCCGCCTCGACGTGAAGATACTCGATCGAACGCAGCTGATCCTGGATATCTTTGCGCGCCGTGCCCGGACCAGTGAAGGTCAATTGCAAGTCGAACTGGCGCAGCTGAATTACCTGATGCCGCGACTGGCCGGACGCGGCACGCAAATGTCTCGGCTCGGTGGCGGTATTGGAACCAGGGGCCCTGGTGAAACGCAGCTCGAGACCGATCGCCGGCGTATTGCGAAACGCATCGCGAAACTGCGCACCGATATCGAACGGGTCCGGGCTACTCGCGGCGTACAGCGCTCGCAACGCCAGGCAGTTCCACTATCAACCGTGAGTTTAGTGGGTTACACCAACGCCGGCAAGTCCACTCTCTTCAACCGGCTCACCGGCGCCGGCGTGCTGGCCGACGCCAAAATGTTTGCCACGCTCGATCCCATCGTGCGGCAGATCCGGCTTCCCTCGCAGCGCCGCATCCTGGTCAGCGATACCGTGGGTTTTATCCGCAATCTCCCCACTACGCTGGTAGACGCCTTTCGCGCCACGCTCGAAGAAGTAACTGCTGCCGCGCTATTGCTGCACGTGGTCGATATCACCTCGCCGAACGCCGCCGAGCAAACCGCCCATGTCATGAAAGTGCTAAGTGAGATCGGGGCCGAAACCGCGCCGCAACTGCTTGTGCTGAATAAGAGCGATGGCCTGCCGGAGGCCGACCAGCAGCTTCCGCTGCCCACCTTGACGCATCGGTTGCTGGGCGAAACGGCAAGGCAGAACGCTACGGAAGCCGCCTTGATTTCGGCGCAATCCGGCGCCGGCGTCAAGCAGCTGCTCGATAAGATCGACGGGCAGCTGGTACAGGATCCGGTGTCTCGCCAGACCTTCCGTCTGCCGCTGGGCGAAGGTCGCGTGCTGCATCTGCTGCATGAACGGGCGGCCGTGCTATCGCAGCGTTATGGCGACGACTATTGCGAAGTAGTGGCGGATGTGCCGGAGTCGATTCGCAACAAGCTCTCGGAATTTGTAGCGAGCCCGGTGGACCAGAATCAGCGTGGTTAAGAAAGTATCGCTGTTCCTGGCAGCAGCGCTCTTCCTGGTTTCGGGAACCGCGCATTTCCGCATGACAGAAACGTTCATGCGCATCGTGCCACCCTACTTTCCCGACGCCCGGCTCATGGTCGAAATCAGCGGGGTGGCGGAACTAGCCGGGGCGGTGGGATTGCTAATCCCAAAGTTGCGCCGCGCCGCCGGCTGGGGGTTAGCAGCGCTGCTGGTAGCCGTCTTCCCGGCGAACCTCTACATGGCTACAGACCATATCCAGATCGGCTCCAAACCGCTGCCCGATTCGCTACTCTGGGGGCGCCTGGCGCTGCAGCCCGTCTTGATTGCGTGGGTCCTCTGGTGTTCTAAGCCTATGACAAAGCGGGCAAACGGCTAACCAATTCCGCCCGTCGGATTAATTCATTTGAGGGCTGCGTGCGGTCCAGCAATTTCCCGACCGTCTCTCTCCCCGCGACAGGCAGCTCCGACGCATCGAGAAGACCGAGTTGCACCAGCACCGACGCCTGGTCCCAATAGATGTGTTCGTGCGCGAGCTTGCCGTCGCGAAAGTGAACAATTACAACCAAAGCGCATTCCACAGGCTTTCCTGTGGGAGGAATGCCGGGCAGCATCCAATCCATCTCGATGGTATGCGTAAAGCGGAAGATCATCTCGTCCACTAATCGATTCGTGCCGATGGTTCGAGAGAGCGGTACGATCTCTGTGTCGGACGGCATCTTCGGAATGAAGTGCCTGGCATAGAAGTGTCGCAACTGCTCCTGGCCCACGCCGCCCGTCAATACCGGCACGTGATTCACATAGGCGTCGGGCGTCATCGTGTCCAGAGTCGCGTCCGTATCTCGCGTCGTGAACTCATCCCGGATATGTTCGTCCCAAAGGTCATTTAAGAACTGCTGCTGGGACGTCATGCCACCCTCTATCGTTATATTATTTCTGGCCCTGTGCGGCGGGTTTTTCGCTGCTCGGTGGAACAATCCCTTTTATCCGTAAGTAGGTAACCATGTTGCCGTAGTGTTCATCGGTGTGAGCCGTGTTCACTGAGAGAACGGAAAGCTTGGCGAGGTTATAGCTCATTAGTTTCACCATTTGGCCGCCCTGAGCGTCGGTCATGCCGGTGTACACCTTTTCGCAGTACGCAACGGCGTCCTTCAGTGATGCCACTAGATCCGGTTTGGAGGTCTTGGTTTTCTCGATGTTTTTCATGGGATTCGGTTCGCCGGCGGCGGTCGAGCAGAAGCCGTATTGTGCGTCAGCCACGTGGCCGACCAGCTGGCCAAAACTGCGAACGTCGGGTGTGGGCTTGAACGAGTAGTTTTCTGCCGGCATCTTTTCGGCGGCAGCGACCACTTCGCCGCTGACCAGGGTATAGAAACCCTTTTCGCTGGCTGAGATGGGATTCGCCGGCGCCGCGGACTGCTCTTGCGCGAGTAAGGCGACAGGACAGGCCGTCAAAGCGGCTAGGACGAAACGGAGGCTTTTAGTCATGTGGATCTCCCTGAAGAATGATGGTTCATTCGAACCCAAGCGTCCATAGTGAACGCTATTTCGATCCGAAAAGTTCAAAAAAGGTTTAGTCGGGAACGATGCCTTTAAGCTCTGCCGGGCAGCTGTGACTACAGTAGACTAAATGCCGGGGGTTTTACCATGACAAAATTATTGGCTTCGCTGGCGGTCCTGGCGGCAAGCGCAGTTGTACCGGTGTTTGGGCAACAGGTAAATGTAAAGGCGACTGTTCTCGATCGGCTGAAGAATTCGGAAGAATTTACCCTGAAGGTCGCGGATGCCATGCCGGCGGCCGATTACGGCTATAAGCTCACGCCGGAGCAGAAGAGTTTTGGCTGGCAGATGACTCACCTGGCGCAGGCGATGACTTACTTCATGTCGGCATTCAGCGGGAGCAAGACTGATCCGGGTAAGCCCGCTTCCGACAGCAAAGCGGATGTAATTGCGTTTGTAAAGAGTTCGTATGAGAAGACGATCAGCGCGGTGTCGGCGCTGACCCCCGAGCAGATCGCCAAGACATACAAGGGTGAAGAAGGGTCGGCGAACGGGTTGGCGATGCTGATGGCGATGAGCGATCACACGGCGCATCACCGGGCTTGTGCCGAAATGTATTTGCGGGCGAAGGGAATCACACCCCCGAAATACATGGATTGAGGTTAGCCCTCGTTCAGGGGATCGGGGACTTGCTGAGGATCGAGTTTCTCGATCAGGACCGTGGCGATGCGGTTGCGGTCCATCTGGGTGATGGTATAGCGGCGGCTTTCGTAGTCGATGGAGTCTTTCACTTTGGGAATGTAGCCGAACTGGAAGAGGAGAAACCCGGCTAACGTTTCGAAGCCGGCATCGGCGGGAAGTTCCAGGTTGTAGCGGTTATCGAGATCGCGGATGGTGGTGGAACCTTCCAGCTGGAGCACGTGCTCCTGGTAGGCGGAGGCAGGGGTGACGATGTCGTGCTCGTCGCTAATGTCGCCGAAGACCTGTTGCAGCACATCTTCCATGGTGATGAGGCCGGTAATGGTGCCGAATTCATCGACTACGAGCGCCATGCGGGTATGACTGGAGCGGAACTCGTCGAAGAGCTGACTGAGCGGCTTAGTCTCGGGCACGACGAGCGGCTTGCGGACGAAGCGCCGGAGCCGGAACGGGCGGCTGGGTCGGCGGCGGTCGTACGCATGGCGACGCTCTTCCCAGATACGCATGAGGTCTTTATAGTGAACGATGCCGATAATCTGTTCGGGGCGGCCTTCGTAGACGGGCATGCGGGTGAACTGATGCTCGGTCATGACTTCGAGGACGGTATCGAGTTCGGCGTCGACGGGTAGCGAGACGATGTTGTGGCGCGGCGTCATGACCTCGCGGGCATTGTACTCGGAGAGTTCGATAAGGCGCTGGATGGCATCTTCTTCGAATTGCTGGAGCCGGCCTTCACGGCGAATGGCTTCAATGATGTACTTCAACTCTTCCGCGGTGTGGCCGCCATGGAAGCGGGCTCCTGATGAAATGCCGGTAGCGCGAAGGATGAGAGCGGAACTGCGCTCGACGATGAAGACAAACGGTTGGGAAAGGCGATAGAAGAGGAGTAAGGCAGGCGCGACGACGACAGCCAGACGATCGGCTTTCTCGATGGCGAGATTTTTGGGGACGACTTCGCCCAGGATGACGTGGCAGTAGCTGATGAGTAGAAAAGCCAGGGCGAAGGCAACGCCATGGATGAGTTGGTGCGGAGCGTGCAGATGCAGCGGGTCGAGAATCGAGCGAAGAATTTGGTAGAGGGTATCTTCGCCGGCCCATCCGACGCCTAAGCTGGCCAGGGTAACGCCAATTTGCGTGACTGAGAGGAGACGGCCGGGATTGGCGAGCAGGTTGAGGGCGCTTTGTGCGCCGGGATGGCCGCTGGCGGCGAGTTCACGCAGGCGGGACTGGCGCACGGAGACGAGGGCGACTTCGGCCGCGGCAAAGAAGCCGTTAGTGACGAGAATGAGCAGGAGTATGGTGAGACGGATCGCCATGAGGGGCTAGCAGTGCGGCTCCCCGCGCACCGGGGTGAATGGAAGCGCCAAGTAAAATTGGTCCGTGTCTTCTCGCCTGGTGCGCATTTTCAATATTGGGATTGGGCTGATTTTGTTATTGCTGGCATGGGCTGTGTATTGGTATGCGTACCGGCCGTTGCCGCAGGTGACGGGTGAGATACAGGCTCCGGTGAGCGGCGCGGCGACGGTAAAGCGCGATGCGCGAGGCATACCGCACATCGAGGCGTCGACGTGGCAGGATGCGATCTTTCTGCAGGGGTACGTGACGGCCCAAGACCGATTGTGGCAGATGGACGTGTTGCGGCGTTTCGGAGCGGGCGAGTTAGCAGAAATGTTCGGTCCACAGGCAGTGACAGCGGACGAAGAATCACGCCGAATGCGGATGCGGGCAATTGCGGAGGCGGAAACGGCCGGATTGCGGCCGCAGGACCGGGCGGTGCTCGTGGAGTATGCGCGCGGGGTGAACTACTTTATCAACACGCACCAGGGTGATTACTCGCTCGAATTTTCGCTGCCGGGACATGCCTACGATCCGCGGCCGTGGGCGGTGACGGATTCGCTGCTGGTGGGCTTGGTAATGTTTCGCGATTTGACAGATAGTCGGAAGTCGGAGATCGACAAGGGTGCTTTTCTGGCAACAAGTGTCGACCCGCTCAAGGCGCGTACGCTGTTTCCGGCAAAGCAGGGAGGCAGTGTTAGTCCCGGTTCGAATGCCTGGGCGGTGTCGGGCGCGCATACGGCGGATGGGAAGCCGATGGTGGCGAACGATCCGCATTTGTCGTACGGGATACCGGCGACATGGCACTTGATCCATCTGAAGGCGCCGGGATTGAATGTGACAGGGGCGGCGCTACCGGGAGTGCCGTGCGTGATCGCGGGGCACAACGAGCAGATTGCATGGGGGGTGACGAATACGGAGGTGGATGCGACGGATTTGTATCTCGAGAACCTGAATGAGCGGACCGGGCAATACGTGTTCCAAAACGGCGTGGAGCAGGCGCAGCTGGATCGCGAGGTGATCGGAGTGCGCGGCGGGAAGCCGGTGGAGCTGAGCATTTGGGTGACGCGGCATGGGCCGGTACTGATCGAGCGTGGCGGGCGGTCGTTCACGATGCGGTGGACGGCGGCAGGTGGATTTGCGATGCCCTTTTTCGACGTCGACCGGGCGAAGAACTGGGGTGAGTTTCGGGCGGCGCTGCGCGATTTCTGGGGGCCGGGACAGAACTTTGTCTATGCGGACCGGGCGGGGAACATCGGGTATCAGATGACGGGTAAAATACCGATCCGGCAGGGGTTTGACAGCGATGTGCCGCTGGATGGGACGTCTGGCAAAGCGGAGTGGGCGGGCTTTATTCCGTTTGAGCAGATGCCGAGTATTTACAACCCGTCCTCGGGCGTGATTGCGACAGCGAACCAGAGTCCGTTCCCGGCGGATTATGCGTACCAGGTGGATGGCGCGTTTGCCGATTCTTATCGGATCCGGCAAATACGGGCGCTGCTGGGCGCGAAGCAGAAGCTCAACGTGAATGACATGCTTGCTGTGCAAAAGGATGTGTATGCGGCCTATGACCATTTCCTGGCGCAACAGGTGATCGCGGCCGCGGGGCGCAAAGGCAAAACCGATGGAGCAGTGCGGGAAGCGGTAGAGGCGTTGCGGTCGTCGAACGGGCAGATGGACAAAGGTGAAGCGTCGCCGATGGTAACGGAGTTGTTGCATGTGCAGCTAGGGCAGTCGCTGGTAAGTGGATTGCTGCCGCCGGCGGCGCGCAAAAGAACGCCGGCAATTCTGCCGAGACCGGCTGTAATTGAGAAGTTATTGCGCACGCGGCCATTGGGGTGGGTAGACAAGGACGATTGGGATGGATGGGTGCTGCGAAATTTGGCGACGGCTTTGCGGGTGGGCCGTGCCAGGCAGGGAAGTCCAGTGGCGAACTGGAAGTGGGGACAGTTGTTGAGCTGGAAACTGGAGCATCCGGTGGGAAAACAACTGCCGCTCGTGAATGGCTTTTTCGATATCGGGCCGGTCGCGATGAGCGGATCGGGCACTACAGTGAAGCAGACGACTGCCACTTTGGGACCGTCCGAACGTATGGTGGCGGATCTGGGTGATTGGGATAACTCAGTGCAGAATGTGACGGTTGGTGAATCAGGGCACGTGGCTTCACCGCATTACAAGGATGAATGGGAAGCGTACTACGTGGGCAAAAGCTTTCCGATGCAGTTTGAGCGAGTGCAGGCAAAAGCCGTCTTGCGGATCAGACCAATGCGTTAGCGTGCGGGGTCGCTAACTTAGCAATTGCTCCAGGGATTGTATGCCGGGAAGACGCAAGCCAACCTCTGGAAGATCCTGTTCGGAGAGTTGGGCGAGACGTTCGCTGGCCCAGTCCGGCAAGACGCCGAAACGTTTCTCGACCATGCGGCGGAGGAGTAACCGTTCGCCTTCCTGACGTGCTTTCTCTTGGCTTTCCCGACGTCCTTCCTGGTGACCCCGCTTATATTCCCGGCCGAGTACCTTGTTGTCCAAAATGTCGTAGAACACCGGCATTTTTCGAGCCTCCTTTTCGACTTCTTCTTCCAGGCCGCGTAAACCCGCCAAGACCAACAGCGCCTGCAGGTAGAAGCCTCGCCGATCCTGTTCTTTTTCCTGCGCGACCTTGGCAAACATCTGCTCCACTGCCCGCCGTTGATTCGAAAAGCGGGTCAGAATGCTTGACGCGTTATCGCTCGTATCCGGGCTCGCCAGCAAAGGCTGGCTGTGAATTTCCCGAAGATCGATCAAGCGATATGTAAAGGAGCCGGCGTGCCACTCCATACGATCGGCCATTTGCATGGTTTCGCGACCGACATACAAGAGAATCTGCCGTGGGAACTCATTGTGGAGGCGGTACACACCCAGACTGTACTCGGCCATGCGAAGCGGCATGGTTGGATCGTTTGTGCTCTGAAATTCGAGCTGGAACAAACTTCCGCTGCTGACTCGTCCCAACAGGTCTACGCGTTGATTTTGCAGGTGGGGTAACTCGATGGGTAACCAGCTTTCGATAGGCGATCCCGTCAATTGGCTCAGCATTTGTCTGGATTGCTCGAAGAGCAGTTTCAGAACCACGTCGAAGGTCTGCATCGATTTGATTCATTATCCAGGCTTTGGGAATTTGCGCACGAGGGACTGGTCTACCCGGTGTGGCTACGCCACTGACATTCATACCGAGTAGAGAGCGTGTTATAGCGTTGGTTTCTGGAACGAGGGCAGAAGAGTCGGGAGAGCGAACAGGAACTCAAGTTGGAAACGAGACTCGCGGAATGCGGGCGGACGAAGCGGAAGGCAGCGGAGCGGCGAACCATGGAAATCGAGCCGGCGCGGGCGTCACGGGTGGAGTGAGAAGATCCAGGTTGTCAAGCGAGCAATTCTTCCAGCGAGGTTGCGTCGAGCAAGCGCAGTCCGAGATCGCCCAAATCCTTTTCGGAGCGGTTAGACAGGTTTTGTTCAGCCCAAGCAGGCAATTCGCCAAATCGTTTTTCGATTTGTCTCCGGAGCAGGGCAAATTCCCCTTCCTGACGACCTTCCTGGCGACCTTCTTCGCGGCCGCGTTTAAACTCGCGGCCAAGTACTTTGTGATCGAGAATGCTATTTAACACCGGCATTTTTCTTGCCTCTTCCTCTACGTACTCTTCGAGACGCCGCAAGCCCGCCAGGATCAACAGGTGGCTGAACGCCTCGTCGCGGCCCGGTACGTCCATCGTGGCGATCCGGTTTATGATCTGCCGCACCGCCGCACGCTCATCCCGCAAGCGTCCTAGGACTGCAATTACATTATCGCCAACATCAGGGCTATGAAGGAATTCGTCGCCATCCAAGTCGTGAATATCGAGGATACGGTAGTGGAACGCCAGTCCGGGTCTTGCAATTTCGGTGCTCATTTGGAGTCTCGTGGAACCAACATAGAGCAGGACCTGCCGCGGGAGTCTACCAAACCTTCGATAGATACGCAGGGAATACTCCGCCATGCGGAGTGCCATTGTCGAATCGTTCGTGCTTTGCAACTCCAGGTGGATGAGTTCGCCACCGGCGCATTCGCCGAGCAGGTCCACTCGCGTGTTATGCACTACTTCCGGCATCTCTACGTCCAGCCAGCGGCTCACCGGAGTGTCGGTCACTGCCGCATTAGTTGCCGGGCCGCTCCCTTTAACAGCAGCTTTAGAACGACGTCGTACTCGTGCATGCAGACATGCGTTCATTGTCAACTATCCTCCCGCGATCGCGGCCACGATTAGAAAGGGTTCGGCTCCCGTGGCGATGGCATCTGGCAGGGGCAGGTCAGGGGGATCGTGGGAGACGTCCTGGGAACAAGCGAAGAAACGCACGAAAGCGCGGCGCTCGTGTGTATTGTGGTCGCGAATGGTGCCGCAGAACGCGGGATGAAGGGCTTCTAGTGCGTCGAGGATGGAGCGCTGAGTGGCTGGACCATCGACTACAAGATCGATTTCGCCATCGATTTTGGCGATGTTTCGCAAGTGCGCCGGGAGGAGAACGCGAATCATGGCAAAGTTTGCGCTTCGACGGAGAGGACGGCCGGCAAATCCCGCACGATGGGAGTCCAACTGTCGCCGGCATCGCCCGAGGCGTAAACCTGGCCGCCGGTGGTGCCGAAATAGACGCCGCAAGCGTCCAGCGAATCGACCGACATCGCGTCGCGCAGGACGTTGACATAGCAGTCTTTCTGCGGCAGGCCTCGGGTGAGCGGTTCCCATTCGTAACCACCGCTCCGGCTGCGGTACACGCGCAGGCTCCCATCGGGCGGATAGTGCTCGGCGTCGCTTTTGATGGGAACGACGAAGATCGTGTTCGGTTCGTGGGCGTGGACATCTATGGCGAATCCGAAATCGGAAGGCAGGTTGCCGCTGACTTCGTGCCAGGAATCACCGGCATCGTCGCTGCGCATAACATCCCAGTGCTTCTGCATGAACAGAGTGTCGGGGCGAGAGGGATGGAGGGTAACGTGATGGACGCAGTGGCCTACTTCAGCGTGCGGATCGGGGAGAAAGGCGGAGTTAAGACCACGATTGATGGGGAGCCAGGTGACGCCACCGTCGTCGGTGCGAAAAGTGCCTGCGGCCGAGATCGCAATGAAGATGCGAGCAGGATCGCTCGGGTGCAGAAGGATGGTGTGGAGACACATGCCGCCAGCGCCTGGTTGCCAGTGTGGCCCGGTGCCGTGGCCGCGAAGTCCCGAGAGTTCGCGCCATGTTTCGCCGCCATCGAGCGAGCTGAATAGCGCGGCGTCTTCAACCCCGGCGTAGAGTGCATCGGGATCGGTGAGCGACGGCTCTAGATGCCAGACCCGCTTGAACTCCCAGGGATGAGGCGTGCCGTCGTACCACTGGTGGGTGCCCGGGACGCCGTCGTAGGAAAATTTGTTTCCGACGGGCACCCAGGTTTTGCCGCCGTCGTTAGAGCGCTGGATGAGTTGCCCGAACCAGCTGCTGGATTGTGACGCGTACAGTCTGTCCGGGTCAACCGGTGAACCCTTCAGATGATAAATTTCCCATCCTCCAAAGTGGGGACCACTCACCTCCCATTTGGCGCGCTGGCCGTCGGAGGTTAACACAAAAGCGCCCTTGCGGGTGCCTACCAGAACCCTTACGCTGCTCATCTTTGACTCCTTCGCGAGTTTGTGTAATTTAGCTGGCCTGCTCGCAGTTGATCATCCAGGGAATGCCGAACTGGTCGATCAGCATCCCGAAGCGTTCGGACCAGAAGGTTTTCTGGATGGGCATCTGTATGGTTCCGTTTTCGGCGAGGGCATGGAAGAGTCGTTCCGCCTCGGCAGGCGTTTCGATACCGAGCGAGACGTACATGCCGGCAGGGCGCTGGTAGT
The DNA here is from genome assembly GCA_965277435.1 of Bryobacteraceae bacterium. GTDB lineage: Bacteria > Acidobacteriota > Terriglobia > Bryobacterales > Bryobacteraceae > Bog-105. The sequence continues at coordinate 3,956,822 of OZ255821.1, forward strand.
GTTTAGGGGGGACGTCGGAACCCATAAGAGTCTGATCACCTACCAGCAGGCTGGCATGCATGATTTTGCCATGCCATTCGGGCGAGACCTGATCCGCCATCGGCGACTCGCCGTGAGTCATCATGTACGAGATTTTGCCACCGAGACAGGATTCATAGAAATGGAAAGCCGCCTCACATTGTCCGTTGAAGTTCAGATAATTGGTTAGTTTCACTGTTAATCCTTAGTTGTAGCCGCAGATGGATCGAACGAAGAAGCCGAAGATCGACGCTGCTCCGAATTTATTTGCGGGACTAGGCGGGATCGGCCGTAGGCGACGAGGGCGGTAAGTAGGCCTGCGACGAGAGGCATGAGCGCAGTAGCAAAATTGCTGGTAAAGAGCGTAAGCACGGTAGCCCCAATCATGATCAAGACCAGTCCGGCAGCGGCAAGTACTGTCAGGCCGGTGCGAATTTTGAATAGTCCGGGAAGGATCAAACCGAGGGCGCCGAGAATTTCCGCCACTCCGATGAAGTGCAGAAAGGCGCCGGGGAGAGCCACGTCGCGGGTCATCTCTTCCACTGGCATCACGAATTTCATGACGCCGGCGAACAAAAAAAGAAGTGCGAGGAGTATCTGAACTGTCCAGAGCGCGTAGTGGTGTTTTACTTTACTGTTAGTCATGGGCGTTCTCCATGGGGACGGGCAGATTAGCGAGTTCGACCAGGGGGCGGATTTCGACAGTGCCCCAGCGCGCCGCAGGAATGCGGGAAGCAATCCCGATAGCGTCGTCGAGATTCTTGGCCTCTACGAGGAAGTAACCGCCTAGGTGTTCGCGAACTTCGGCGAACGGACCATCAGTGACGAGGTGTTTGCCCTCGCGAACGCGGACACTTGTGGCGGTTGAGACAGGCTGGAGCGGGGAAGCGGCGAGAAACTGGCCGTTTTTGTGGAGTTGGTTTGCGAGCTGGGTGGACTCCTGGTAGCACCCCTCCACGTCGATCTGGCTCAAAGCTTCCTCGCTAGCGTAGATCAACAACATGTATTTCATTTTGTGTTCCCTTATTAGATCGAACAATCCAGTCCCGGATCGACATGGCTCATCAAATTTCTACAATCGAGTATGGCCGTCTATGCAAATTCCACTGTGGAAGCAGTGTATCGCTCCGACTGGGGACGGATTGTGGCGGCATTGATTGCGCAAGTGGGGGATTTCGACTTAGCCGAAGAGTCGGCCGCAGAAGCATTCGCAGCGGCGGTCGAGCAATGGGGCGTCGAGGGAGTGCCGGAGTTTCCGCGCGCCTGGATCATCCAGACGGCTCGACATAAAGCGATCGATCGCATCCGCCGGAAAGGACGGTTGGAAAAAAAGCTCGAAACACTCGTGGCCGACGGACTGGTTCGCACAAGCGAAGAACCAGACGTCGATCCCGGCGAAATTCCCGATGAGCGGCTGCGCTTGATATTTACCTGCTGCCATCCGGCGCTCGCCTTGGAGGCACAAGTGGCGCTGACACTGCGCACCTTGTGCGGGCTCGATACAGCGGAGATTGGGCGGGCGTTTTTAGTTCCGGAGACAACCATGGCGCAGCGGCTGGTCAGAGCTAAGCGCAAGATTCGAGACGCGGGGATTCCGTATCAGGTACCGGAAACGAGTGAGCTGCCGGCGCGGCTCGATGCGGTGCTGACGGTGATCTACCTGGTTTTCAATGAAGGCTATGCAGCTACTCGGGGCGATACGTTGGTGCGTGCCGAGCTTTGTGCGGAGGCGATACGGCTGGGGCGTCTGGTGAGAATGCTACTGGAACCGCAGCCCGCAGGCGAAGCAACTGGACTGCTGGCACTCATGCTTTTGCAAGACTCCCGGCGGGAAGCACGCTATGACGAGGGTGGTGACCTGGTGGTTCTCGAAGAACAGGATCGGAGCCGCTGGAACAAACGCCAGATAGCCGAGGCGTTACCGCTAGTCGAAGCAGCTCTGCGGGGAGGCCCCGGACCGTTTACGCTGCAGGCAGCAATCGCGGCGCTGCATTGTCAGGCGGCCCGTTTCGAAGAAACAGACTGGGCGCAGATCAGGGGCCTCTACACTCTTCTCAATAGCATTCAGCCCTCTCCAATCGTGTTACTGAATCGTGCGGTAGCGGTGGCCATGGTGGACGGTCCGCAACGAGCGCTGGAGATGATCGACGCACCCGGTGCCACGAGCGACTTGGCCAACTATCATCTACTACACGCCGTGCGAGCCGATTTGCTGCGACGCCTGGGATCACCGGAAGCACTGCAAAGTTACGAGCGCGCACTGGCGCTGGCGACGAATGACAGTGAGCGGCGGTTTTTGCGAAAGAGATTAGAAGAGGTACAGGGTGTAAACGCTCTTTAGTATGCGACTGGCCCGCCAAAATTAGCGACGACCATCAGGCACAGGATTATTTCCAAGGGAACAGAGCCAAAAATCGAGATTGCTCGTCAAAAAACCACAGCCGGTTTAGGCCGAGCTTCACTTTTGAGGCGGTTGATTCGACGGGATACACGAGATCAGGCATTTTGAGTTTCTGCCTCAACTCGCTCTACCAGAGCGAGGAAGGCTGCGGGAGGTCTTTGCGTCAGGAGCGACGGCATAAAGATCTCGATACCCGCAGACGGCATGTTCAATAAGCGGGGGCCGTACCAAAACTGGCCGTATTGACTAAAGCTTTGCTGAAACTGCGAAATCTGCGCGGATCTGGGATGATTTCAATCGGGCGCTTTCTAACGTGGAAAAACGGCGGTCAGCTCGACTGTGACGCCGCGGAAGGTGGCTTGCTCGTTCTCCCGAATCTCGCGTACGCCGTCCTGATCGTAGATTACGATTGTTCTCCGTTTGGGATAAACGATCCAGACGGCTTCGGCGCCGTGCTCCAGATATAGCGAAGCCTTACGGCCAAGTTGCCGGTTGGATGGCGAACGCACTTCGATCACCAACTCGGGCGAACCTTCTGGATAAGAATCGTTGTCAAGGGCCTTTTCCCAGTGCTCGGTGCGAATGGCGGCCAAGTCCGGCCCCGGAGCGGAGGCTGGCAACAGCGTTACACTAAATCCGCCTCGAATAACGAAGCCGGCACTCTCCAGCGGAGCTAATGCCGTTTGCAAACGGTGAATAATCTCGGCGTGCGAGGGCTTCGGTTCGGGCGACAAAACAACTACTCCTTCGATCAATTCCTCGCGACGGCCATCGATGCGATTGGGGCGGCCGAGAAAATCTTCAAAAGAAATCGGTTGCTGGAGGATGGCGCTCATGAGATGGCTGCGCTGGCCCGTCGTTAATGGTGCGGATGAGAGGGCTTGAACCTCCACGGGATTGCTCCCGCTGGAACCTAAATCCAGTGCGTCTGCCAATTCCGCCACATCCGCATGGGCGGGAAACTTTCTTAGAGTAACATCGCTCAACGGGCAAAGGTCGCGGATGCGCGCCGCGGAACAACGAAGCGACTCTTTAGCTCTTTGCGCGGCGCGCTCGATCCCGCGACCGTCTTGCACGTGTCGCTTAAGAGCTTACCGTTGCGGCGGCGGAGGCGGCGGTCCACTCTTGCAGTTCTGTGGCGATACGCTCGTCGATTCTGGCCTCGGCGAACTCTTTGGCGACGCGAATGGCGTTCATAATTGCTTTGGCGCTGGAGCGGCCATGGCAGATAACGCACAAACCGTTTAAGCCAAGGAGCGGGGCACCGCCGAATTCGTCGACATCTACGCGCTTCTTGAAAGCTTTGAAGCCGCCCTTGGCCAAGAAGGCGCCGCTCTTAGTGAGCAGATTAGCCGTTAGCGACTCTTTGAGGATCTGGCCAACCACATCTACCAGCCCCTCGCTGACCTTCAGCGCCACATTCCCGACGAAACCGTCGCAAACAATGACATCGGCGCGTCCGGTGTAGAGATCGCGACCTTCTACATTGCCGATAAAATCTACGTCGTGCAGCATTTCCAAAAGAGGACGCGCCTCATTCGTTAAGGTGTTGCCCTTGTGGTTCTCCTCGCCAATAGAAAGCAGTCCCACGCGCGGCTTGTTGTTATGGAAAATGATACGGGAATAAGCACTGCCCATGACGGCAAACTGGGCCAGCATCTTGGGCGTCGAATCGACATTTGCCCCGGTATCCAGCAGGACGGAGGATTTACCTGTAATGGTTGGAAAAGCAGTTGCCAGGGCAGGGCGATCGACTCCAGGAAGCATTCGCTGCACCAATTTCGCAGCGACCATCACAGCACCGGTATTGCCGGCCGAAACGACGCCTGCAGCAACCTGGTCGCGCACCAGGCGGCACGCCACTCGAATAGAGCTGTCTTTTTTGGCGCGAACGGCCTTTACGGCGCTATCCTCCATCGTGACCTGCTCTTGTGCATGATGGATCTCAATCGGGAGACGATTCCACCCCGTGTAGCGCTGCAATTCGGCTTTGAGAACATCTTCGCGTCCGACCAGGATCACCTTAACGTCGAACTTCTCCGCCGCCTGAAGAGCGCCTTCCACTTCCGGCTTCGGAAAGTTGTCGCCTCCCATGGCATCGAGAGCTATGGTCACCATAGTTGCGAATGCGTGTGAGCGGTAGAGGTCAGGCTTCTACGACTTCGATGACTTCGCGGCCCTTATATTTGCCGCAGTGAGGACAGGCCCGGTGCGCGCGTATTTTTTCGTGACAATTAGGACACTCCGCGAGTTGCGGCACTTGCAGAGCATCGTGAGCGCGACGGGTAGAGGTGCGTCGTTTAGAGTGACGGCGTTTCGGATTCGGCATTGGTTCTACTCTCTTCTATAAATTCTTTGACGTTTCGTTTCAGTTATGCGGACCGATCTCGGCGCGCAACAATTTCAATTTGCTCCAGCGATCGTCGGAAGTCTCGGGGTGACACCCACAATCGGCTTGATTGCGATTCTGTCCGCAGACGGGGCAAATTCCCTTGCAGTCTTCATGACAGACCAGCCGCATGGGGATGGCAAGCAGAACTACCTCCCGCAGGACATCGTCCAGCTCCAATCCATTCCCTTCGTAATAGCCGACCTCGATGCCACCTTCATCGATCTCATCTTCGCCGCGAACGGGCGCCTCGGACGAGGGCAGATACACCAGATCAAAACTATTTTCGATGGCGTACGCCGCCGCTTCCACACACCGATCGCAGATTCCTTCCATCGTGACATGCAGCTTCCCGGTGACACGGATTTCACAAAGCGACGTATTCAGAAGTTGAGCTTTGCCTTCGCTGTGCAGCGATGAGGATTGCTTCACTTTCAAATCAAAATCGATGTCACCGGGGGGAATGTCAGCTTTGAAAAGGACTTCTCTTGATTCTAATTCCTGGAGGCTAAAGAACACATACACCTCTCGGTCTGCCGACCAGATTACTGGCGGTGCGACAAGCCTTCAGACACACAAGTTAGAAGTATAGCAGGCAGGTACCGCGCTCGAAACAACGAAGGGACACGCTTGTGAAGACCGAGCGGCGTGTCCCTTTTCCCGTTAGTTGTTGGGCGGAGGCGGGGCTGATTCGGCGCCAGGCGCAGCGCCGCGGCGTTGCTGCATACGCTCGTGCATTTGCTGCTGCATCTGGTCGTATTGCTGTTTCTGACTATCAGTCAGCACCGCTTTGAGTTTCGTTTCGCTGTCATCGCGGATCGAACGCATTTTCTCGCGTTTGTCCTTCGGCGCCACAGATGTATCGCTGCGCAAATTCTCCATCTGCTGCTGCTGGTCGGTCAAGATGGGCAGAATCTGCTTTTGTTGATCGTCAGACAGCTTGAGGCGCTTGGCGAGCATTTTCGTTCGCTGGGCCGGATCCATTTGCCGGTGAGCCTGGCGGCCTCCATTTTCCTGCGGAGGCGGCGCACTCTGGTCCTGGGGCATGCCGATGGCCAAGCCAGCCGCCAGAAATGCGGATGCGCCGAGTAAGGTAAGTTGTTTCTTCATTTGTTCTCCTCTCCATTACGGAGATGTCGTCTCTACTTAAACAAGACGAGGCAACGAAATTCCGGTTGAGGGTGTTCCGATTAAAGTTCATTTGTGACCGATCCCTGAGAGACTGGAGGGGTGAGCCTGCTGGCGGATCTTACCTGGTACGGAGTCAGCCTGATCGCGATTGCGCTTCTGCTTCTAGGCGTGGAGTTGAAGTTTGGCGGCTACGGCGTATCGGGTACGTTGGGAGCGGTCGTGTTTGCGCTGGGCGCCGTGCTGCTGGTGCGGGGGCCACATGGCATTCCTCCGGCGCTGGCCATTGCGGTTTCTTTTGCCTTGTGCCTGATCTCGGTATTCCTTGGCTATCTCGGATTGCGGGCGCGCAGGGCGAAGCAGTTGACCGGCATCGAGCGCCTGGTTGGAGAACACGGCGTTACGCGTACCGAAGTCCATGCGGGAGGCACGGTATTCGTGCGCGGGGAATACTGGCAAGCCGAGAGTTCGACCGCGATCCCAGCGGGCAGAGCAATTTCGATCGAGGCTGTTCATGGACTGCTACTTTACGTGAGGGAGGCCTAACATTCAGATGTTCGCCCAGTTGTTCACTTCAGTGATTGTCCTGGTCCTGATCATTCTCGTCTTTTACCTGATTACGTCGGTGAAGATACTGGCCGAGTATGAGAGAGGCGTAATCTTCCGTTTAGGGCGAGTGCTGCGAGAACCGAAGGGGCCGGGAGTGATTCTGGTGTTTGCGCCGCTGGACCGCATGGTGCGCATTTCGTTGCGCATCGAGGCGATGGAGGTGCCCCCGCAGGACCTGGTGACGCGTGACAACGTAACGGTGAAGGTGAATGCGGTGATTTACTTCCGCGTGGTGGACCCGACCAAAGCTGTAATTGAAGTATCGAATTTTTTATTTGCCACTAGCCAGCTGGCGCAGACCACCTTGCGAAGCGTGCTGGGCGAAGTGGAACTGGACGAACTGCTGAGCCAGCGGGAGCGAGTGAACATCAGGCTGCAGGCGGTACTTGACGAACACACCGGGCCGTGGGGCGTGAAAGTGACCATGGTGGAAGTAAAACAGGTGGACCTGGCCGAGCAGATGATCCGGGCGATTGCGCGGCAGGCCGAAGCGGAGCGCGAGCGGCGCGCCAAGATCATCCATGCCGAGGGTGAGTACATGGCAGCCGAGAAATTGAGCATGGCTGCCAAGCAGATTCAGACGGAACCGGTTGCTATTCAATTGCGGTATCTGCAAACGCTAGTTGAGATTGGCGCAGAGAAAAACAGCACGGTGATTTTTCCGGTACCGATGGACTTGATCAGTTCGCTTACCAAGTACCTGGATCGCGGCTCAGAAAAGCCGAGCGAGCCTCAACCCGTTCGAACTCAACCCAGCGACCGGCCGGCCGACTTGTAGATGGCTGCTATGTAGCGCATGTCCCGCAGCCCTTCTTCTCCATTGCTTTTCGGTTCCTGATTGTCGAAGACACAGCCGGCGAAGTAGTCAGCTTCGCGCACGAATTGCGAGGGATCCTGTTCCGCTTCCGGCACGTCAACCGGTTCCTGCCCCTTGCTTTCGGCTTTCAAATGGATGCCCTGATAGGAGAAGGCGGGCTCCATATGCAAAGTGCCGAGAGAGCCATGCACCCGGTAAAAACCTTCCATCGGCGCTCCATAGGTGGTATTGCAACTGGCGACGATGCCGGAGGGGAAGCGCATGGTCCAGCTGCTGTTTTCCTCGACGTCGCGGAAGCGTCCGTCCTGGTCGATGACGGTACAGAAACCTTCCAGATGGACAGGTTCTTCGCCGGTCAGATAGCGGCAGGCATTTAGCGAATAGATGCCGACGTCCATAAGCGGGCCGCCACCGGCGAGTTTCTTATTGAGTCGCCATTCGCCGGCGCGTTCATTGAAGCCATTGGCGCTTTCGATGGCCTGGATTTTGCCGAGCTTGCCATCGCGAATCAGCTGGATGGCGCGGAGATTGACGGGCTCATACTGGCAGCGATAGGCAATCATCAGCTTCTTGCCGGCCGCTTTGCAGGCATCGATCATGGCCTGGCTGTCTTTCAGGCTGGTAGCCATCGGCTTTTCGCAGAGCACATGTTTGCGGGCATTAGCGGCTCGAATCGTGTACTCGGCGTGCATGCTGTTGGGGAGCGCGATATAGACGGCGTCGATCTCGGGATTATTCGAGATTTCGTCAAAATTTTCGTAGCTATAGATGTTCTTCGCGGGTACGTTGTACTCGGCGGCGAGCTTGTCGGCCTTCTCGCGATGACCGGTCACGAAAGCAGTCACCACGGATTTCTGCGAAGACTTACACCCCGGCATGAAGTGATCCATGGAGATGCGGCCTAAACCGACGATGCAATAGCTCAGCTTCTTGCCGGCAGTTTGCTCCTGGGCAAGGACGGACGGGAGGGCAGGGGAGACCAGAGCGCCGGCGGCTAAAGTCTTGGCGAAGGATCTTCGATTGAGCAAAGATGATTGTACGATGTAGCAAAAGCTGGCGTTCCGAAAAAGAATATCTTGACGATTATCGTTTAAACAAGTAAAGTAAACGCAAATGGGAAAGCTAGCCGACGAATTGAAGGTGTCGCGTACCTTTGCCCTGGTTGAGGAGGAGGCCACGCTGGCCATTCTGCACACAGCGGACTTGTTGCAGCAGCGTGCTTCGGCGCTACTCAAGCCGTTCGACGTGACGCCGGCGCAATACAACGTGTTGCGAATTTTGCACGGCTCTCCAAAAGGGTTGGGCTGCGGGGCTATTGCGGAAAGGCTGGTAACGAACGACCCGGACGTCACCCGATTGTTAGATCGTATGGAGGCGCGGACCTGGCTGGAACGTCAGCGCTCTGAGCAAGACCGCCGCGTGGTGATCGCGTGTTTAACAGGGAAAGGTCGCCGGCTGCTGGAACGGGTGAACCCGGTGATTGCGGAATATAATCGTCAGCAATATCTCGATTGGAATGAGAAGCAACTCAGGCAGTTGATCGATCTGCTCGAGAAGATGCGAAGTGAGCGAAACAGTGAGTTTGTGAATGAGGGTAAGAAAGGGTAAAGAAATGACCAACCGTTATGAAATTGATCCGGCACACTCGAATCTCCAATTCAGTGTTCGCCATATGATGATGTCGAACGTAAAGGGTACGTTCACGGGTGTGAGTGGATTTGTCACTTACGATCCGGCCAATCCGGGGACGTCCGGCATTGAGGCGAAGATCGATGTATCGACCGTGAGTACAAACGACGAGAAACGGGATGGCCACTTGAAGTCGCCGGACTTTTTCGATGTGGCGCAGTTTCCGCATATGACATTCCGCAGCACGAAGGTGGACAAGAAGGAAGCGAACCAGATGATTATCACGGGTGAACTCACTTTACATGGGGTAACGAAGCCGGTGACGCTGGAAGTGGAAGAAGTGTCGGACGAAGGGCAGGACCCTTGGGGCAACACGCGCATTGGCGCGGCTGTCAAGGGCAAGATCAAACGAAGCGAATTCGGGCTGACTTGGAATGCAGCGCTCGAAACGGGTGGCGTGATGGTGGGTGACGATGTGAAACTCGAGTTTGATTTGGAAATGGTGAAGGCGAAGACCGCTGCGGCCTGATTGGGTTTGGTGATCTGTGGAGGCGGTGTCGTTGTGAGCCGAATGTCTGCGACACTGCTTCAGGTACGTTGGGGCTTCGCTGAAGAAGTTGTCTGACTGCCTAGCCGGGCCTGTTCGGAACGGCGATGTCGACAAAATTGGCTCTAACGTCTTCCTAAGAAAGTGATGAATCTCAGTTCTGGATTGTCTGACGCCGATTGCATCGAACCAACGTAGTTGAGCAATTCGTAGCCGTGGTTCTCGACAGAGCCATTCCGCGTTTAGAGCTCAGGAATCTCGGCCTAACCCAAAGAGTGTTTTCCCAGATGGGGGAAGCTAGCGCGCGAGAGTATACGTCTAAACACTCTGGCGCTTTAGAGGGAAAGAGCTTAGCATTGTTTCGAGCCGCATTCGCAGATCGTGGGCGATCATCCGAAAAACTCAACAGCGCTTCACGTACAACGCCGACATCAGCCGTGCGCTACTCCGTCTTATTCCCCGCGGCTTTGTTAATTATTCGCGAATCGAGGGAATAGATATCTTTTCGGAAAACAGTTTTCGTTTCATTGACGATCGGATTTAATCGTCAAGTAACCTGAGCGTGCGCGAACCGTAGCAGCGGGATAGCTTTTGATTTGTATTTGCAGGCGATGGAACGTCGGCCTGGTCTCGACATCGGGCGTAAATGAAATAGAGTAGCGGGTGTGGATGTCGGTCTGTAGTCCCATCAGATCGCTTTCCAGCTTAGATTTGGTTTCGAAAGCAAAGCGTTGTCCGCCGGTTATGTCGGTCAGTGCCGCGACAGTGTTCTGCTTGAGCAGGCGGGCGACTTCGACAAACGGCAGACTGCCACCGGTTGGTTCGTAGTCTTCGGGCCTGGTTGTGAAGGGCGTCAGGTAAGCGGAATAAGTCAAGCTGTACACCGTCGTTCCTGTGCTTTGAATTTTAGCGATGAGATCGGATAGCTTTCCCTTGCTTCCGCGGTCCCTGCTTTCGCCAATGATGACGATGCTGGCGCGCCTGGGGCCAGGGCGCTGGGCGAGGAGTCGCAAAGCTTCACTTGTGGCGTCGATCATTCGACCATCCATGCTGTCCTGTGGCTTCAAATCGCGAAAGGCTTTTGCAATTGCGTCTGCGTCCGTCGTGAAATCCTGCACGACCTTGATTTGATCGTCGAAGGTGACAACGGCTGCTTCTCCATTGGCGCCCACTACCGCCTCGGGGATCATTGCGCCAACCTTGCGGATTTTGGCTAGTGCAGAAAGAGAGGTGGCGGTCGTCTGGATTAAGGTGACGAGGGCGATGGGTGCAAGTCCGGAGTCCACGGTGTCGACGTGCACGGTTCGACGTCTTCCGTTGTCGAGCAGGACGAAATCAGGAGCATCCAAACCGTTGATAGGGTGGCCGTGACCGTCGGTGACGCTGACCGGAATAGTGACTAGCGGAACCGTCGTGTGGATCGTTGGTGATTGGCCCGGAAGGCTGGCGCTGACAAGTGCGATTGCGAGCAGATATCTCAAGGTATTGCAGCCAATGTCTATGCAGCGTTTCCTTTCGATTTCTTGAGCGGCGTGAGCAGTTCGAGGACAAGATGCTCATAGAGTTCGTTGCTCTTGGTCTGCTTGAATTTTTCCGCGAAAGTGCGTAGGTTGCCGGAAGAGTAGCATTCCATGACCGCAGGATGCACGTAGTATTTCTTGCAGGTTGCGGGCTTGTTGCCCAGCTTCGATGCTACGTCTTTAATTACATCGACCAGCACTGACTTAGTCTGCTGATCGCTATCAATCAGGCATTGGTTGACCAAGAAACTGGCGGCGAGGCAGGTGCCACCCCAGGTCCGAAAGTCTTTAGCGGTAAATTCGCCGCCGCTGATTTCGCGGAGATAGTCGTTGACATCACCCGATTCGACCAGTTGCGGCTTACCTTCGTCGTCGAGATATTCAAACAAGGAACTGCCCGGGATTTCTTTACATTTTTTGAGAATACGAGCCAGCCTTTTGTCTTCGACAGTAATCTCGTGCTGCTGATGACTCTTACCTTTGAAGGTAAATTTGAGAGTATCGCCTAATATCTGGACGTGTTTGTTACGGAGGGTGGTGAGTCCGAAAGAGTTGTTTTCTTCGGCGTACTCTTCGTTGCCGATGCGGATGTAAGTGGTCTCGAGTAACCGGACGACAGCGGCGAGAAGTTTACGTTTCGAAAGTCCGGGTTTGGATAAGTCGCGAGTGACCGCTCGCCGTATTTTTGGCAGAAGCTTACCAAAGGCACGCATGCGGTCGAATTTGATGAGATCTCGCACGTGACGGTATTTTGAGTGATAGCGGTATTGCTTGCGGCCACGGGCATCGCGTCCAACAGCCTGGATGTGACCATTTTCAACAGGACTGATCCAGACGGAAGTCCAGGCTGGCGGAAGCACGAGCGCTTTGATGCGCTGCAAGTCGTCGCCGTCTTTCAGGGGCTGTCCATTGGGGGCAATGTAGACGAAGCCCGAGCCGGTTTTGCGCCTTCGGATACCCTGTCCCTTCGGGATAGCATAACGGAGGCCAGCCAGATGGGCTGACTTGACTTCATCGGGAACGGCCAGCGGGTTTGTTTTTGGGACTCCCATGTTGCTTATTCGATGCAGTCTGGGAGCGAACGAGTACTTTGATAGTGCAAGTGGTCAGATACGGTCGAGTACGCGGGTGCAAATCGCCATGGTGGCGAAGGTGAAGAACAAGATGTCGTTGTTCCAGAAGACAAATGCCGTAAACAGGCACAGTAGTGTCAGGTTCGATCGAGGATCGAGAGAGTAATCGTCAAACATAGGTGGCGCCAGGCTTAAGGAGCCGTAGTGCCAGCCTGCGCTGTAAACTCTCAAATTTTTGTTTGCGGGGGATGGTTTAGCTCGGAAAAAGCCTGGTGAATCTTCTGATAGGTCTCATCGAGCGCCTCGGGTATGATACGGGCGTCGGCAATAGTCGTCATAAAGTTGGCATCTCCCACCCAGCGGGGCAGCATGTGGAGATGAAGGTGCTGCGCGATGCCGGCTCCGGCGGCCGAACCCAGATTCATACCCAGATTGAGGCCACCGGGCTTATAAATGGTTTCTAAGACCTGCTCGGCCTGGGTGGTCAGCTGCATCATCTCCGACTTGGTTTCAGGCGTCATGCCATCGAGCCGGGAGACGTGATCGTAAGGCACGATCATCAAATGGCCGGTGGTGTACGGATAACGGTTGAGGATGACAAAGCAGTGTACGGCGCGATGTACGACCAGCGTTTGGGCATCTTCGGCCGGATGCTGGGCGGCCCAACAGAATACGCAGCGCGAAGGGGCGTCCTTGGCCTTCATGTAGGTGGATCGCCAGGGCGTCCACAAATAATCCATCGATAGTCTGCCGTTAGAAGGAATTCGGGAGTGTGCCGGGGAGCGGTATTTCCGGTTCGTCCTTGCGGTGACCATTCTTAGCAGAGTGATTCACCAAATCGCGTAACTCTTTACTGGGCTTGAAGAAAGGGATGCGCTTGGAAGGAACTTCCACGCGGGAACCGGTTTTGGGATTTCTGCCAACACGGGGTTGTCGCTGGCGGGTGCGAAAACTGCCGAAGCCGCGGATTTCGATTTTGTCCCCTTTGTGAAGACTATTCACAATACTGTCAAAAATGGTTTCGACGATTAATTCTGAATCCTTGCGGGTCATCTCCACCACTTTGGAGACCTCGTCGATCAACTCAGCCTTCGTCATAAGTCTTGTTCCTGTAATTGGTCTTCGGATAACTCTGTTTAATGGCGTCCCCGACGGTGGACGTGGCGACGGCTGCCTGGCGGTGATAATCTTCCAGCCGATGACGCTCCGCATCTTCATAGACTTCGCGCAGACTTAGGCCGATTCGCTTCTGCGCCTCGTTCATCTTGATTACCTTAAACTCAAATTCCTCGCCGATGGGCAAGACGGCCGATTCGGCGGCAGCGGTTTTCGGAGAAGGCTGGCGTTCAGGCGATAAGCCGGTGACCTCACTGCGGTGGCAGAGGGCTTCGACGCCAGGCAGGACTTCGACAAACACTCCAAATGGTGCGGCGCGGCATACCTTTCCTCTCACGGTATCGCCCACCTGGTGAGTGCGGAAGAAGGTTTCCCAATTATCGGGCTGGAGTTGCTTGACGCCCAGCGAGAGACGGCGGCTAGGGGCATCAATGTGTAACACGACGGCCTGCACTATTTGACCTTTTTTGACGAGTTCGGAAGGATGTTTGACGTGCGCGGTCCATGACATGTCGGAGACGTGCACGAGCCCGTCGATGCCTTCTTCAATTTCGACGAAGGCACCGAAGTCGGCGAGTTTTCTGACACGCCCTTCGACCACCGACCCGACGCTGTAGCGATCAGCGATGGTGGTCCAGGGATCGGCTTCGAGCTGCTTAATGCCCAGTGAGATACGGCGTTCCTTGGGCTTGACCTCGAGGACGACAGCCTCCACCTGGTCGCCGGCATTGACAATCTTGGAAGGATGCTTCATGCGGCGGCTCCAGGTCATCTCGGAAATGTGGATGAGACCTTCCAGGCCGGGTTCGAGCTCGACAAATGCGCCGTAATCGGTGACGCTAACGATGCGGCCGATGACGCGGCTCTCTGGCGGGTAGCGCTCTTCGACATTGGCCCAGGGATCGGGGCGCATTTGCTTCAGGCCGAGGGAGATCCGTTCGTGCTCACGATCGAATTTGAGCACTTTGACGGTGATCTCTTCGCCGGCTTTGAGAAACGCCGACGGGTGCGTAACGCTGCCGTAACTCAAATCACTAACGTGGAGAAGGCCGTCGATGCCACCCAGATCGACAAAGGCCCCATATTCGGTAAGATTCTTGACGACGCCAACTACCTCGGCGCCTTCGTGCAACGTAGACAGGGCCTGTTCTTTGCGGGTCTGTAGATCGCTTTCGAGCAGGACACGACGCGAGACCACAGCATTGCCACGCCGACGGTTTAATTTCAGAATACGAACCTGGATGTCCTGTCCGAGATAAGAATCGAGGTTGTGAATGGGCCGGATTTCTACTTGGGAACTTGGCAGGAAGGCGACCACGCCGATATCGACGGTGAGGCCGCCTTTGATTTTGCCGGTGACGGTTCCAGTAACGGGAGTTTCAGCGGAGGCGGCTTGTTCGAGCTGTTCCCAGATCTGGCGACGATGCGCCTTTTCGTAGGAAAGCAGGATATAGCCGTCGACCGGAGGTCCGGTGCGATCGATCATGACTTCGATCACGTCGTCGCGCTTCACTGCGGGTAGACCGTCTACCAATGGGAACTGCGCTGCGGGCACCAGCCCTTCCAGCTTCCGACCAATGTCGACGAGCACCTCTTTATCGGTTACCCGAACGACATGGCCGTGAAAACTCTCCCCTTCGCCGGACGCAAACTGGCTGCTGTAATCGTCTAGAAATGCCTGGTAATCCGAATTTTCGGCTGTTCCAGGAGTTTCAACATTGTCGTCAACGGAACCAGCCATGTGCCATTTCACCCTGAATCCGCCTCTGGTGGAATGAGAAAAAAATAAAGCCTTTCCACTGGGGCCAAACGCCGGAAACCATGCTGCCGGCAACAGTCAAATGATTGATACTTCAGTACTTCAGCACTATAGCCGAGGAAGATAGTGATGTCAACTTGCAGACCGAAGGAACAAAGACGCCACAGGATGTCCGGTTTCATATATAATAACCGTGCAGAACGATGGGCTCCTGGTCCGGCGTCTGTGCTTCCCCAGGCCGCGCGATTTAACTTAAACCGATCCGGGTTTCCGCAGCGTAACATGGGATGGAAAGAGGATAGGCTCATGATTGAAGGTTTACTCCAGCCCCAGCACCTACTGATTATTTTGGCCGTTGCGCTTTTTGTGTTCGGACCGAAAAAACTGCCGGAGTTGGGGCAGGGACTCGGGAAAGGGATCCGGTCGTTCAAGGACAGCATGAAGGCAGCGACCGAGGAACCAGCGAAACCGCCCGAGGTTCCGGTATCGAACCCTACCAACGAGACCCCTAAATAGGATAGCCGCTTAGATTTTCTTGAGAAGGGCAGCGCCGTTGAAGTGACGCTGCCCTTTTCACATTTGCATGCCCGGACAATCCGGTGGCTTCGAATTTGCACTTCTAGAAAAATTTGCATCAGGTGGCAAGAAATGCTGCCTCAATGGGCTGCGGCAATCAACCAGATTTTCGAGTTAAGTCTTTCTAGAAGAATGGTTTATGGGCCGAGCTTTCGGTTCCGGCTAGGGTGGTCTCAAAACTGCCTACTCCGTACGTACATGGTGATACACAATACGCGATGGACGCAAAAGCGTAAGTGGCCGGGAACCTTCAGCGGCTTGAACCAAAGCAGATAAGAGAAGTGAATTAGGAGCGGTGGAGCGGAAATGACGACAGAAGATTTCGGCAAAGCATATCAAAAAGGTTTCAATTTGACGGTTCGGTTCCTGGTGTCCCGGGGGCTTTCTTATGACGCAGCGCTCGATACTGCGCAAGCAGCTTGGGCGAAGGGCTGGGAACGCAGAGAACAACTGCGCGACCCAAACCTAGTTCTGACCTGGACAAACAGTATTGCGCTGAACATTCACCGGACGTTTTTGCGACGCGAGCCGCAGACGCAGACCCTACCCGAATTGCAGGCGCCTCCCAGGATGAACGTGGCGGCTATTGACGTGAAACGAATTTTGAACGATTGTAAGCCGAACGACCGGGTGGTGCTCGAAGGGCATTACATCGAAGGTTATAAAGTGCAAGAAATTGCCCGCCAACATGGTTGGTCGGAAACGGCTGTTCGCATTCGCCTGTTGCGCGCACGACGGAGCGTAGAGCGGAAATTGAGCCGTCCGAAACAGGCGAGATTGCGAAACCTGGCGGAGAAGACCAAGAAAGCATTGGCGAACGCATTGGATATGCCGGGCTACGAGGCGCGAGTAGCTTAAATCAGCGTTTTAAAGAAACCCTCTTTGAAGTGAGTTCGAAGTGCTTCAGAGAGGGTTTTCTTTTTTGTTTCGGACCATTCCAAGGATGAGAGATCCGGCAAGTACGAAGAAGGCGGAAGGCTCGGGAACGGCGGTAACGCCGGCGGGGCTTGTGTCGACATACGGTGCAGAAGCCGGATTAGCCCGGGGGCTTGGCAAGATCGGCATCGACCGACGTGGTCATTCCCGGATAGCCTTGGCTTCCCAGGTAGGTTAGGCCGCCACCATCCGATAAATTGCCGATGCCGGTGGTAGCTCCCACCCAGGCGTGATCGATTAGCGGCAGCCCCAGATCGGCTGCTAATTGCTCGACAATTCCCGGACCATTCGATTCCCGGCCCAAGTTGCCGTTATCGGAATAGCTATCGCTGTAAGCGACGACGGATGTGATAGGACCTGCGAGAGCTACAGACGTCGCTAGCAGGCGAAAAGAAGCGCTGTGGGAAAACAGGAGATCTTCATAAACTTGCTGGTTATTTTGGCATGATTTTTGTCACGAGGGTGTTACAAATTTCGTTTCGTGAGAGGATCTAAGCCGATTGACAAAACGGTTATACTAGCGTCCATACATCAACTCAGGGGGCGCATGCTTAAGCGTTCATTGTTCGTCGTTTTTCTCACCATGCCATGGCAGTTGTTTGCGCAGGGCGGGGCGACGGGTGCGATTTCGGGAACGATTCAGGACCCCAGTTCCGCGATGGTGCCCAAAGCCAAAGTGGAGATCTCAGGCGCCGCGGGAACCGTTCGCAGCCTGGAAACGGACGAGGGGGGAAGCTTCACTGCGCCGCTTCTACCGGTAGGAAGTTATATTCTCGTCATAACCGCGCCGGGCTTTGCTGAAAATCGCTTGTCGTCGATCGAGGTACGGGTAACGGAAATAACCCGCCTTACGGTGACTCTTCAACCGCAATCTCTTGCCACCCAAGTAAATGTTCAGGCGCAGATTGCGAGCGTGGAAACCACCAATGCCGCCACCGGCCAGTCGATCTCCAGCCAGACGATTAGCACGCTTCCGCTCGCCACGCAAAACTTCCAGCAGCTGCTCACGCTGTCGTCGGGCAGTTCGTCGAACTTGAACGCGTCGGCGTCGCTCGGACGCGGGGATACACGCATAGATGTCAACGGCCAGCGCGAAGACAATAACAACTACCAGATTGAAGGCATTACGGCGAGCGATTACAACGTCGGCGAATTGACCAACACGCCGTTGCCGAGTCCTGACGTTGTGCAGGAATTCAAGGTTCAGACCAGCCTCTACGACGCTTCGCAAGGCCGCAATGGAGGTGGCAATATCAATGCCGTGCTGAAGAGCGGCACCAGCCAGATTCACGGCGACATCTTTGAATTCTTTCGGAATGACGATCTCAACGCGAACGAATTTTTTCTAAAGAGCGAGGGGAACCGGCGTCCGACGGTCAAGCAAAACATCTTTGGAGGGAGTCTCGGCGGCCCGGTTCTGCCGCAAGGCAAGTGGGGTTACTTCTTTATCAATTATCAAGGCACGCGCCAGTTGAGCGGCCTGTCTTCGGGGACCATCATCGGTACTTCGATACCTGTTTTGCCGGCGGATCGGTCTGCCGCATCGCTTGCCAACACGTTCTTTCCGGGCGATGCAACGGCGGCGAGCCAAATCGACTCCGTGGCGCTGAAGCTTCTTAACTTAAAAGGCAACCAGTTCGGCGGGGGGCAGGGCGGATATCTGATCCCGAGCGTAGCCGGCACTCCCGGCGATTCCGGTCGTTTCAATTTGAGCCGCGCTGGTCGCTACAACGACGATCAATTCACCACCAACTACGACAAAGAACTCGGACCGAAAGACAAGATCTCGGCGCGCTTTTTCTTCTCTAATTTTGAATCGGTGCTTCCCTTTGGCGCCGGCGGACTGCAGGCTTCTTTCGGCGGTAGTATCTCCCCAAGCGATCTCAACTTTCCCTACGATCTTCCTGTCAAGAACCGCTTTCTTAACGTCACTGAAACCCACACCTTTTCACCGGCCTGGGTGAATGAGTTTCGCTTTGGCTTTGTGCACATCAACAACCAGGACTTGAATACGCCGATCGTCACTACCGATCAGCTCGGCATCGATCGCCCGAATAACAACGTCGACAATCTAATTTACAAGTTTACGTTTAACAGCTCCGGCTTTCAGATCGGACCAACACCCGGCGCAAATCAAACGCAGGATCAAAACAATCTTATTCTGCTGAACACTACCAGCTGGTCGAACGGCAAACACCTGATTCGTTTTGGAGGCGAGTTTGACCGCGTGATGCTGGACAAAGACTTTCCGCAAGTGTTCAACGGGCAGCTTTTCTTTAGTCCGGGCACGTCGGGCGCCGCTTGCACGCTTGGTTGTTCCGATTTCCAGGAGTTCCTGTTGGGCGCGCCTGCGTTTACGTTTGGCGGCAGCGGTGTTTCCAATCATGAATACCGTATCGCTGACAGCTCACTGTTCGCCCAGGACGATTACAAAGTGACGCCGGATCTCACGGTCAACCTGGGGGTGCGCTGGGAATTGAATGGCGCAGTCACGGACGATCTCTGCCATATCGGCAACGTGATTCCGTCGCTAGCTGTCGCCGGACAGAATCCATTTACATATCCGACCTGCGTCAACAGTTTGAATGTCCCTGGACTTACTGGAACCCGCAACAACACGACCCTGAATAACAACTACGCGTCTAACTGGGGACCTCGTGTCGGTTTCGCTTACAACTTATTCGGCAAGAGCACCACGGCGCTTCGCGGCGGGTACGGCATTTATTATGTGCGGGAAGATGTTGGCGCAGTCGACCAGCTTTCTTTCGTCACTCCCTTCTTGCCGATTACCAGCGCGGCGGGTGCGCCCGGCACCATGGCCACCGTGTTCGCCAGCTCCCTTCCGAAAGGAGGCGCCATCGATCCGGCCTTCGTACCGGTGTATTCACGACTGCAAGGCTTTGTCGACGCCAGCGGTACTCCGACGCACGATACGTCCCAGACACCTGTTTACAGCGGGAACAGCCTGAACTATCTCGGATTGGAAGTGCCCACACATTATGTAAATCCCAGCACGCAGCAGTGGAACTTTGGTGTGCAGCAGAGCTTGGGCAAAGGCTGGGTGCTCGAACTCGGTTACGTGGGAACGAAAGGCACGCATCTGCGCGAAACACGCGACTTGAATCAAGCGGTCGACGTGCGCTCGAATCCGCTTACCATCCAAGCTACTGATGGAAGTGCCTACACCATCAATCAAAACACTGTGGCCAACGTGAACGCACGCGCGCCGTATCCGGGTCTGGGTGTTTCCGGTTTCCAAATCTTCGCCAACGATGCCAATTCCATTTATAATTCCCTGCAGGCTACGCTCTCTCATCGTTTTGCGAACGGGTTGCACATGCAGGCTGCCTATACGTACTCGAAAGCGATTGACGAGACGTCAACCGGGAATACGTCTTTAAACTCGGCGCTCAACAATCAAGATTCTCTGCAGGATTCGCGCGGCTTGGCAGATTTTGACCGGCAGCATCGCTTCATCATTAATTACACGTACGCTCTGCCTTTCTTTGCGGGCTCGAAAGGCTTCACGCACTTGCTGCTTGGGGGCTGGTCCATCAGCGGCATTACGACCGTTCAATCGGGTGCGCCCTTTACGGTTCTCGATTCGGCTGCGGCATCGGCTTATGGTTTGCTAGGTACCGGAACGCCAACCACTCCTAACGTGAACATGGGCATCAATCCGGTCACCAATGGTTCAGTCGAGAGCCGTCTCAGCAGCTACGTAAACATCAACGCGTTCTCGCCGGCAGCGGCTATCGGGTCGGACGGATCTACCGGCTTCGGCAATCTCGGGCGTAACACGTTTCGCGGACCGTACCAGCAGAACTGGGATTTTTCAGCAGGAAAGTCGTTCGCGATTACCGAACATCAAGCGCTGCGCATTACGGCCGACTTTTTCAATCTTTTCAACCATCCGAACTTTGCCAACCCGGCCTTCCTGGACATCGAAAGCCCATCCAATTTCGGCCAAATTACCAGCACGGTAGGCACGCCGCGGCTGATTCAGTTTTCGGCCAAATATTCGTTCTGATGAGCAAAGGCGTTCTCGCTCTGGGCCTTCTTGGCTTGTGCTCCTGGTGCTCCGCGCAATCGACCAACACACTGCGTCGCGACTTACTGGCGGAGATCAACCGGATTCCGATTTTCGACAATCACTCTCATCCCGGTTACGCGGACGATTCGGATGTCGATGCCATGGCGTCTCCGCCCGGCAGCTCCGCTCTACGTCTTCGCCCCGACAACCCCGAACTGGTGGCGGCGGCTCACGCTCTTTTTCAATACCACTACACGGATTTCTCTCCCAATCACGCCCGCTGGCTGATTGACAAAAAATCTCAACTAAAACGCCAGCAAGGTTCCGGCTACTTTGACCATATTCTCGACCAGCTTAATATCCAAACCGTTATCGCTAACCGCGTCTGGATGCCGGACTACCTCGACAAGCGGCGCTTCCTTTGGGCGTTCTTTGTCGATTCTTTCCTGTTTCCTTTCGACAACCGCCAAATTCGCGAGCGAAACGTCGATGAGCAGACTTACATTCCGCTCCAAGAGAAAAAACTTCACCGTGAACTCGGCCAGGCAGGTTTATCGTCGCTGCCCGGTTCGCTCGAAGAGTACTTGCAGTTTATTTCGCGTATCCTTGCCGAAGACCAACAGCATGGCGGCATTGCCATCAAGTTCGAAGCCGCTTACTTTCGCTCGCTGTATTTCTCCGATCCGCCGCGGCAGCGAGCGAACGCGGTTTATCTTCGTTATCATGGCGGCGGGACACCCACGGCTGAGGACTACACGGTCTTCCAGGACTTCATTTTTCGCTATCTGTTGCGCGAAGCCGGCCGTCTTCATTTAGCGGTGCACTTCCATACCTCCGTCGGTATCGGTGACTTCTTCAGTCTGCATAACGGCAACGTATTGAACCTCGAAAACGTTCTCCGCGATCCCCGCTACGATGCGGTTCGTTTTGTGCTGCTGCATGGCGGGTACCCCTACGATCGTCAAGTGATCTGGCTGGCTGCCCGCAAGAACGTTTATATCGATTCGTCTTTCGTTGAGCTGGTTCTGTATCCATCCGAATTCAAAAACATACTGAAGTATTGGCTCACCATCTACCCCGATAAGGTGCTCTTCGGCAGCGATGCATTTCCGTTCAATGAAGCCTTGGGCGCCGAAGAGTCGTACTGGCTGGCCGTTCACTCCGCGCGGGAGGCGCTCGCTTCCGCATTGGCGGAACTAGTTTCGGAGCGGGCGTTTTCGCGGTCGCAAGCGCTGTCGATTGCCCACGCCTACCTGCACGACAACGCCGCCCGGCTCTACTCTCGCTAGCTGACTGCCGGGTTTTTCCTGGGTTTATCACCGTCCTGTTAGTTGCACATGATCTCCCAGTGGTGCGCCTGTCAGCTCGAAAGAGTTTGCTGGTACCGAGGACCCTTATTTCCGCTAAGACTATTTCACTAGATGCCGAAGAGAGGAGAGACTGAACGCAGTTGGGAGCAAGCAACATTGGCTCCCGATATTTTCGGAGGCCTTTATGAAAAAAACAATTCTCTCTTTTCTTTTTTTGGGGGCTGTGCTGAGCGCAGCGCCCGTGAATGTAACCCTGCTAAATACCGGCAACAACATGGTTGATTCGAGCGGCCAATTTTATGTCGGTCCCTACACGTTGACCCTGAATGGAACAGCCACTCCGGCGATGTGCATGAACGATAACATCGATAACAACGTAGGCGATTCCTGGACCGCCAACAAAACCGCGGTAACGAGCTCTGACCTGGGAAATACTTACCTTGGAAACGCGGGCACCAGGACGATTGAAGGCTATACATTTTCCAGCGCTCAGATTTACAATGCCGAAGCGTACCTGTTCAGCCAGATTGTGAAGCCTGGAGCGGATCAAGCGGACATTCAGGAAGCAGCCTGGTTCATCATGGATCCTACAAACACCACCTATGCCAACAATGCAGGCGTTCAGAACTATCTGTTGGATGCTTACAATAACTCTCCGAGCTTTGACGCTAGCTATTACAGCATTGTTTCGAACGTGGACGGAGCGGGGCAGCCGGGCACCACGCAGGAGTTCCTCGTGGCGAGTGCGCCTGAGCCGGCTTCGTTCGCTTTGTTTGGCGGAGGCCTCATCGCGGTAGGTGCAGCACGCATGTTTCGCCGGAAGCGAGTCAATCCGGAAAGGGCGGTGCTCGCAAGCTGAGCCAAAGACGCGGCGATGGTAGCGCGGAACCGGTTGGTATGACGCGCTACTCATCGCTGAATGACTTCGGTTAGCTTTGCAATGGGTTTCAGAGAAATCCTTCCTTCCTAAGTAGCACTTTTGTAAGTCTTTTGATGAAAAGCCCTCTTCCAGACGATTGACTCAGCCGATAACTTGGGTGTGAGTACTCTAAGGGCAGGACCAGGATCGCTGCGCGTGGCTGAAGTGGTGAGCGCTCTCTCTCAGGCGCTTGATCTCGGATCGGGATCTACCCGATGGCATTCGGTTCGTACCTGTATTTTAGGGATGCGCCTTGCGGCAGAGCTGAGGCTGAAAGAAGATCTGCAAGCCGATCTGTATTATGCGCTGCTGCTCAAGGATGCAGGCTGCAGCAGCAACGCCTCGCAGATTTATAACGCGCTGGCATCGGATGACATTGCCGCTAAGCGGGACGTCAAGAAAACCGATTGGACCCGGTTGAGTTGGGAGACCCTGCAATATGCGCTAAAACATGTGGCGCCCGGGAAACCATTTGTGGATCGCGTGAGGGCGATCTTGCACGTGGCGTCCCAGCAGAAGCAGCATACCCGCGAGGTGACGGCGATACGTTGTGAGCGCGGCGCAACGATGGCTCGGATTATGGGTCTTCCGGAAGGGACCGCAGAGGGCATCGGCGGACTGGACGAACACTGGAATGGCGGTGGGAATCCGGACGGATTGCGCGGAGAGAGCATTCCGATCACCTCTCGCATTATGCTGCTGGCGCAAACGCTGGACGTGTTCTACACCAGTGCCGGGCGGGAAGAGGCCTTGCACGTAATCAAGCAGCGGAGCGGGAAGTGGTTCGATCCGAAATTGGTTCGAGCGGCCTGTTCACTCGCTAAGCGGGCGTGCCTGTGGAGCGGTTTTGACGGGAACGATCCGTTATTGCTCGCACTCGCTTTGGAACCCCGACAGAGGATACTTTCGGAAGATGAAGTAAGTTTGGATGCGGTGTGTCAGGCGTTCGCGCAAATTGTTGACGCGAAGTCGCCGTTTACTTACAACCACTCGAATGGCGTGGCAAATGCCGCGGTTGCGACTGCGCGGAAGCTTGATCTGTCTCCGGAACGGGTGATTTTCATCCGGCATGCAGCGCTACTGCACGATCTGGGCAAGATGGCTGTGTCGAACGCCATTCTGGAAAAGCCCGGAAAACCAGACGACGCTGAATGGCAGTCTCTGCGGGCGCACCCGGCTCGTACCTGGGAGATCCTGGACTGTATCAGCGGTTTTGAAGAGCTAACGGAAGTAGCTTCTTCGCATCACGAAAAGTTGAATGGCACGGGTTATCATCGTGGCCTGAGTGCCGAGCAACTGCCGCTCGAGGCGCGAATTCTGGTGGTGTCCGATATCTTTGACGCGCTGTCCGCGAAACGGCCTTACCGCGACGCTCTGCCGCTCGAGAAGGTGTTCGAAATCATGCGCAAAGATGCGCCCCATGCCCTCGATGCCACTTGCCTAGATGCTCTCGAGCAGTCGGGAATGGGTTGTGATCAGACGTTTGTTGATTTGCAGACCCTGCAAAAAACACTAGCGCAGAAGGACCTGGAATCGCGGACCATCACGAGCATGATCGAGAACGTGGTGTTGAGATAAATCGGCGGTTCTCCGAACTGCACTTTTGGCCCTATTTGGGACTTACTATGGATCGACGACTTTTTATTGCTCTTCTTGGATTAACACTCGCTTTGCGCGCCCATGCGGCAGATGTTTACGGGGCGGCCCCGACAGCTCAGACTATTGCATTGGGAGGAATTTACCTGGGTTCGAGCAGCCCGACCGATGCGCTGGCCTCTAATCCGGCGCTACTCACGTCAGTCGGAAGACCCTATTTCGAAATGACTGGTTTGGGTGTGCTGGCTGGAGGGCAATTCCACAACTCAACGCCTACCGTTGGCAGTTTGGAAAGCAATGCCGGCGGTGCCGGTTCAGCAGGCTTTGGCATGCAGATTCCGCGTACGCGTTTTAGTATCGGGCTGGGCGTTTTCCCGGTCTCCCTGCTGGCAGACCGCTGGAAGTTTGAAGATCCGCGCGGGACGGCGGGCGCATCGTATGGGGTCCAGTCGAATAAGTCTGCATTTCTGGCGATCCAGTCTTCGTTTGGGCTTGGTTTTCAGGTTTCTCGCCACCTGTCAGTCGGTGCCGCATTCGGGGCGGTAGAAAATTTAAATACGCTCGATATGCCGTATATCTTTCAGACCAATCCGACGCTGGCCGGTCTGAAAACGCTGCTGAACCTGCATACGAACGGGGTTGGTTATAACGGAACATTCGGCTTAGTAGCTCAACCGCTGCGCCGCCTGGAAATCGGGCTGGCGTACAAGACTCAAACGACGGTTCGTTCGACCGGCACAGCGACCGGGGACGCATATGCGCAATTTGCGGCGCTCGGACTGCCGTATGCATCCAGCTTTCACTACCGCGCCGAAGTGGACAATGTGTTTCCGCAATCCGTGTCGGCGAGCCTTGGCTGGCAGGCGCAGCGCCGCCTGCGGACCTATCTGCAGGGTGACTGGCTGAACTGGCATAAAGCATTCGTGCAACTGCCGGTGCATCTTACGGGCGGCAACAATGCGCTTCTGAATACCCTTCTGAACTCGACTTCACTCAATGATTCGGTGCCGCTTCACTGGCGGAACGAGTTGACGATCAGAACGGGTTTTGACTATTCTCTGGCTGAATCCTGGACGGTGCAGGGCGCTTATTCGTACGGCAACAGTCCGGTGCCGTCCAGTACCCTGACACCTTTGACGGCGGCGATCATGACCGGGGCCGTTTCAACCGGCGTGGCATATCAGAAGAGTCGTTATCGGGTGCAGTTGGCGTACCAGGCAAACTTGCCGGAGACAGCCAGCGTAGGCACCAGTAGCCTGCTAGCCGGTGAATATAGCAATACCCGCACTTCGCTGTGGCTGCAGACGATTGCGCTCACTACCGGTATCCGGTTCTAGCTTTGTTAGCCGGAAGCGACCGCAAAAATAAAGTTGACCAGTACTCGTCTCTGACCGGCTGCCCTCCTGGCTCATGGGACGATCTGACCAAAGCTTACACTTACATTCCCAAGGTGGATTTGTTTGGCAACTCGGCTACTGCTTCTGCATACGCAGAGATTACCGATGAC
Organism: Bryobacteraceae bacterium; assembly: GCA_965277435.1. Lineage (GTDB taxonomy): Bacteria > Acidobacteriota > Terriglobia > Bryobacterales > Bryobacteraceae > Bog-105. The sequence goes on from OZ255821.1 coordinate 3,982,705, forward strand.
TCGTCTAAGATCATCTTTTCGGCGGGTAATAGCGACGCCGATTCGATAAACGCCGCTGACGACGCCGCTCACCAGATCCGAAATGACGGAATTATTATCTACACCATCGGTCTGGATGGTGACGGTGGTTTCGACGGTAAGCTGCTGGAGCGTGTGGCAAACGATCCCACTTACCGAACACCTGCTTCCCTTCGCAGCCTGCCGCCAAGTTTACTACCTAACGTGGGGCAGTTGGGCGCGGCGTTCAATTCGATCGCGTCGGAGATTTTGCGGATTTCGCAATAGATCGGAGTAGTTGGGGTGCGGGAATCGCGTGCTACACTCGAATGTGCCGACGCGGATTCTCGGCGTTATTCCCGCCCGATTTGCTTCTTCTCGTTTCCCTGGAAAAGCTCTCGCCTCTCTTGCTGGTAAACCTATGCTCCAGCATGTCTGGGAGCGTGCCTGTTTATCACGTTATTTGACAGACGTCGTAGTCGCCACCGATGACGAACGCATCGCTTCTGCCGTGCGGCAGTTCGGCGGACGCGTGCGAATGACCAGCTCTGAGCATCTATCGGGTACCGACCGTCTGGCAGAGGTGGCTTCGGCGGAGAATGCTTCTCTTTACGTAAACATTCAAGGCGATGAGCCGCTGATTGATCCGGAAGCTATCGATGCAGCGATTTTGGCGGTGAGCGGGGATGAGTCGGTGATGATGGGTACGCTGCGCAAGCAGATTTACGATCCGACCGATATCGTCAATACCAACGTCGTCAAAGTCGTAACGAACCTGCTCGAAGACGCGATTTATTTTTCGCGTTGTCCAATTCCCTACGAGCGGGATGGCCGCAGCAAAGTTCCGCTTTATTTCAAGCACATCGGTTTGTATGTGTATCGCCGCGATTTCCTGCTGGCGTATCCAGATCTTGCTGTGGGTCCGCTGGAAGAGGCAGAGCGGCTGGAGCAGTTGCGTGCCATCGAAAACGGATACCGGATCCGGGTGGTTTTAACCGACTACGAATCGCTCGGGGTGGACACACCGGAGGATTTAGAGCGGGTGAATCAATTGTTCTGTTCGGTAGCGCAAAAATTCGGGATTGATGGGGGCTGATGGCTAAATACATCTTCGTGACGGGCGGTGTTGTTTCGTCTTTGGGGAAGGGAATTGCGGCCGCGTCGATCGGCTGTTTGCTGGAGAGCCGCGGGTTGCGCGTCACGCTCCAGAAATTCGATCCCTATCTGAATATTGACCCAGGCACGATGAGTCCGTTCCAGCACGGAGAAGTCTTCGTCACTGATGACGGAGCAGAAACCGATTTAGATCTGGGCCACTATGAGCGTTTCACTCATGCTGCGCTGACGCAATCGAACAACCTGACGTCTGGACGCATTTACGAGAACATCATTGCGAAAGAACGGCGGGGCGATTACCTGGGCAAGACGGTACAGGTGATTCCGCACGTCACGAACGAGATTAAGGCCGCATGCCGGAAGGTGGCGGCGGATGTGGATGTAGCGATCGTTGAAATCGGCGGGACGGTGGGCGATATCGAGTCGCTGCCTTTTATTGAGGCGATCCGGCAGATGCGGCATGAGGAGGGCCGGGATAATACGCTTTTCGTGCATTTAACGCTAGTGCCATGGATTGCGGCGGCGCAGGAATTGAAGACTAAGCCGACGCAGCACAGTGTGAAAGAACTGCGGGCTAACGGTATTCAGCCGGATATGCTGCTATGCCGGTCGGAGCGGACGCTGCCGGACGATGTGAAAGAGAAGATCGCACTGTTCTGCGACGTGGATGTAAGCGGCGTAATCACGGCGAAAGATGTGCATTCGGTGTATGAGATTCCGCTGGTGTTCGCGGATCAGCGGGTGGATGAAGCGGTGTTGCGCCTGTTGCATTTGCAGGCAGGAAAGCGGAACCTGACGCGTTGGACGGAGATGCTTGACCGCATGAATAATCCAGTGCGCGAGGTGACGATTGGGCTGGTGGGCAAGTATGTGGAGTATGAGGATTCTTATAAGAGCCTGAAGGAGTCTCTGCTGCATGCCGGGATCGCGCACCAGGCGCGGGTGAATATCGAGTGGATTGAATCGGAGGAGATGGAGTATCCGGCGTGCCGCAGTTATCTGGACCGCTTCGATGGAATTCTGGTGCCGGGCGGATTTGGAAAACGTGGTATCCAGGGCATGCTGCACGCCATCCGCTGCGCGCGGGAGGACCGGATTCCGTACTTCGGCATCTGTCTCGGGATGCAAACGATGGTGATCGAATTTGCGCGTAACGTGTGTGGGCTGGCGGATGCCGATTCGACAGAGTTCAATCCGGCGACGCCATACCGCGTGATCTATAAATTGCGCGAGTTGAAAGGCGTGGATGAACTCGGCGGAACGATGAGACTGGGAGCGTATCCGTGCCGGTTGACGGACGGGAGTTTTGCCGAGCAGGCGTACGATACGAACGACATCAGTGAGCGGCACCGACATCGCTATGAATTCAATCGCGAATTTGAGGGAACGCTGACGAGCCATGGTCTGCGGTTAACGGGACAGACGCCGGATGGAGTGTACGTCGAGATTTGCGAGTTACCGGAGCATCCGTGGTTTCTGGGTTGCCAGTTTCATCCGGAGTTCAAGTCGAAGCCGCTTGAGCCGCATCCTCTGTTCAAAGCCTTTTTGGGGGCGGCGCTGATGCATCGGGAACAAAAGAAACACCGTTCGATAGAGAGCAGCGTCGGTAAGGTTCTGCAAGACGCATGAGCGTGGCGGTTCGGGCGGGCGACGTTACTTTTTCGAATGATTTGCCGCTGGCGTTGATTGCGGGTCCGTGTGTCATCGAGTCGGAAGAACATGTGCTGCGAATGGCGGAGGCGATCCGGAAGGTGGTGGGCCGCTACGTGTTCAAGGCCTCGTTCGACAAGGCAAACCGCAGTAGTGTTCGTTCGTACCGCGGGCCGGGATTGCGCGAAGGATTGCGTATTCTGGCGGAGGTCGGTCGACGAGGTATACCGGTTCTTACCGATATTCACGAACCGGGACAAGCAGCGGAAGCGGCGGAGGTTGTAGATATTCTGCAGATCCCGGCGTTCTTATGCCGTCAGACGGACCTGCTGGTGGAAGCGGGAAAGACGGGACGCGTGGTGAACATCAAGAAGGGCCAATTTGTTTCTCCGTCAGATTTTTTGAATGCCGCCGAGAAGGTGGCCTCGACGGGGAACCAGCGGATCATTCTGACCGAACGTGGATCATCGTTTGGCTACAACAACTTAGTAGTCGATATGCGGGGCTTACGGATCATGGCGGCTACCGGATATCCGGTGGTGCTGGACGCGACCCATAGTGTGCAATTGCCGGGAGCGGGGGGCGGCTCATCGGGTGGACAGCCAGAGTTTATCGAACCACTGGCGCGGGCGGCTGCGGCGATCGGGATAGCCGGGCTTTTTGTCGAAACGCACGATCACCCCGAAACTGCCCTTTCAGATGGCGCCAACGCTCTTCCGTTAGAGGAATTTTCGGGTTTTTGGTCGCGGGTGCAGCGGATCGACGCGCTGGTGAAACAATTTGATGGTTTGGGCGACCGGGATTCGAAGGAGTTGGAGACAACGTCCCAGGGAATCGCTACGTCTTAATATGGTGAATTAGTATGTTGCCACGTTTACAACAGCGCCGCCGGCGCCAGCGAGGATTCTCGCTGATCGAACTCCTGATCGTGATCGCGATCATTCTGATTATTCTGTCGGTCGCTTTGCCGCAAATGAGTAAGTCGCGGATGCATGCGCAGGAAATGGCTGCAATTGAGGAATTGTCGACGATTAACAAAGCCGAAATTCAATACTATTCGCAGTTCAACTCTTATGCGACGACGTTGAGTCAGCTGGGGCCGCCGGCTTCCAGTGGCGCGCCGGATGGACCGCAGTCCGCCAACCTAATTCCGGGTAGTCTGGCGAGCGGCGTCAGCGGGGGCTATAACTTCACCGTGACGGCCTCACCGCAGGGTTATGGAATATCGGCTGTTCCGAAGGCGTTTGGCAGTACGGGACGGCGGACTTTTTTCACCGATCAAAGCGGTGTCACGCGGCAGAATTGGGGTCAGGATCCGGCGACTCCAAACAGTCCAGAACTCAATAGCGGAAAATGACCGTGTTGTGTCACGGTTTCGCAGTGTCGGCCTAGCGCTTTTGTTGGTGGGTGTGGCTGGAACACTGCCGGCCCGCGTAGAATCGGTTGCGGCGCTGGCTGATACTTTGCATCATGTCTCGCTGGACCCGGAAGGCACCTACAAGGTGCGCGATCTGGAGCTAGTGCGCGGCGACATCAAGATCTATCTGAACGATGGCGTTGTATCGTTTTTAACGCCGATCGCGGGACGGTACATAGGGGCGTTCTTTACCACCGAAGGCGTTGAGGCGGGCGACGCGGAGATTATTCTGCTGCCGCCGCAACGGAGCGAGCGAGCGTCGCTGGCTTCGTACGCCAAAACACCCAACATCGACGAGCATTTCGGAAGCGCGCTGTTCCTTTTTACAGATGAAACGGCGCACGAGTTGCTGGAGGCAATCGAGCGGGGCGGAGTGCGGAAGGCACCGGAACAAGCGGCGGCGCTTGGCGAGCGAGTGAATCCAATTGTCCGCGAAGTGGCGGCACAGCTCGAGATTCCGCTGGTGGAGGCCTTACTTGACAACCACCAGGCGGCAGATGGAATCTTCTATGCAATGATTGGCGGCCGCGCCCTGGGTGGGTTCGACGTCACCTATGATCCGACCGACCCGGAGCCGATTTCGGTAGGACGTATTTCGGAAAAGAACAATCGCCGGTTTCAGCTCTGGACGAACTTTCGGCCGCGGAAGGCAAAGCCGTATGTACCTCCGGAGCCCCGGATTCAACAGTACTGGATAGACGCGTCGATTGCGCCCGACCTGTCGATGAGCGTCTCGGCACGTTTTCGGATGACGGCGTCGGGCGGGGACGGGCGCGTGTTAGCACTGGACTTGTCGCCCCGGCTCAAGGTGCAAGCGGCCACCATCGACGGGACACCGGCAGAGATTTTGCAGCGGCCGTCTGAAAGATTGGCAGAGTTTGGCAGCTCGGAGACGTTTCTGGTCGTGGCGGAGAAGCCTCTGGCCGCTACCGGCCAGCACGAGGTGAGGCTGCAATACCTTGGGTCCACAATCCGGCGCACCCCGAGCGGTGAGTATTTTGTGGACGATCGCAGCAGCTGGTACCCGACGGAAGGCCCGGAGCAGGCCAATTTTGATTTGACATTTCATTGTGCGGCCGGTCTGCACCTCGTCTCGACAGGCGAACTGGTGGAGGACAAAGTCGACGGCGCTGTCCGGACCATTCACCGCGTCACAGATCTGCCGGTAGCGCTGGCGGGATTCAATTTGGGCGATTACAGTGTGCGAACGGAACAGCACGGGCGATATTTGCTGGAGATCGACTCGCCGAACGTAGCCAATGCAGCGGCGCTGGAGGACCCCGACCTGGCGGCAAAAGCGGAAAAGATTCTGGACGAGTATGGAAAACGCTGGATGCCGCTGCCCCGCCACAGCCTGTCCATTTCACCCATAGCGGGGAGTTTTGGACAAGGCTTTCCGGGACTGATTTATCTATCCAGTGTTTCTTACATTAAGGAGGAAAATCGGGCGGCGGCACTGCGGAATGCGCGGTCGGACGCGTTCTTTTCGGAGCTGCTGTTGCCGCATGAACTGGCGCATCAGTGGTGGGGAAATATCGTCCGGCAGGCGGATTACCGGTCGGCCTGGATTACGGAGGCGATGGCGAACGATGCGGCGCTCGAACATATTGAAAGGACGAACGGAGCGGCGGCGCGAGACGAGATTCTGGAAAGCTACCGGCGGGATTTGGAGAAACGTCCGGACGGGCAGCAGACCGTCGAATCCGCGGGCCCGGTGGATTTCGGGCAGCGCCTGATCGACACGCACGGCCTGAGTACCTGGCACGTGATTCTATACGAAAAGGGTTCCTGGATTCTGCGGATGCTGCGAGAGCGTTTAGGCGATGAGGGGTATCGCCGCATGCAGAACCGGCTGCTCGATGAGTTTGGGGGGCGGCCGCTGAGTAACGAAGGTTTGCGGCAGGTGGCGAGCAGCTTTGTACCGAAACAGCAGCCCGATCCCACTTTGCGGGACTTTTTCGATACCTGGGTATATGGGAACGGCATTCCGGCTTTAGAACTGCGGCGGAACGGGAAGAGTATGGAAATAGAGCTTTCCGGGGTGGACGATGATTTTGTGGCGGATTTGCCGCTGCGGTGTAAAGGGACGCCTGCGCAATGGGTGCGGCTGGTGAGTGGAAGTAACCGGGTGGATTTGCCGCACGGGGCTGCTTCGTGCGAACTGCCCTCGAAGAAGGAATATCTATATGTTTCTCCCTAGGAGTGATCGTAGGAGGCGCGGGTAAACGTTTCTCTGGCGGACTCGTTCTAGAAGATGGCTATGATGAGCGCAATGGCGGATCAGCTGGAAGGTCAAGTCCACGTCCGCGCGAATCTGAGCGAATTTGGCAGCTGGATGACGTCGGAGCAGCGGCGAATTTTCCTGCTATGCCGTCGCATGTTGCAAGATGCGAACGAAGCCGATTCAGCAACTCAGGACGTGTTTTTAAAGGCGTACCGGGCGCTCAACGGCCGTGGGGATTCGCCGGAATTCGACAATTTGGGCAAATGGGTGACCCGGATTGCGGTAAACACGTGTCTCGACCGATTGCGATCGAAATCGTGGAAGATGTGGCAGAAGCGGCCGGCGCCGCAGGATGAAGAACTGATCTTGCAGATGACGCCGGGGCGGTCGCCGGATGCCGAGCGTCAATTATTCTCAAAAGAAATCCAGCAAAGACTAGAAAAAGCGTTGACGAAACTTTCGGACCGGCAGCGGGCGGTATTTGCGTTGAGGCATTATGATGCGATGCCGATCGACGAAATCGCGGAAGTGCTTAAACTGGATACGGGGACTATTAAGGCGCACCTATTCCGGGCGTTAAGCAAATTAAGGGAAGAATTGAAAGATTTGTACGTAGCCTAGTACAGGAAGCTGCGGAGGGAAGTATGAACATCGAGTCCAAACTGTCAGGGCATTGGACAGATGAAGAATTGGTTGCACATCTTTACGGCGTTGGACCGGAGAACGGACATTTAGACAGCTGCGAGGCATGTGGGATGCGGCTGGGTGAGATGCGGGCCCGGCGAACTTCGCTGGACGGGGTGCAAGCCGACGATGGTAGCGCTTTTTTTCTAGCGGCACAGCGTCGCGCCATCTATGCCAAGCTGGAGCAACCGGTGCGATGGTGGTCGTTTGTCGCCGCGCGGCGCTGGGCATCGGCCGGGGCAGCTGCATTAATGTTGGGCGGAACTGTTCTGTATTATCAGGAACATGAACGGCAGCAGACGCGCGATGCCATGTTGTCGGATGCACAGTTGGCGCAGGATGTGAGCACGCTGGCGGATAATCCGGAAGGGTTGCCGACGGCCCCCGTGCAGGCGCTTTTTGACGAATGAAGAAGTTTTGCATTATCGCCGTTCTGGCGTGCGCCAGTTCAGTCGCGGAGGCTCAGACTCGAGCTGGCTTCCCGTGGTGGAATAGCCCCGTCACTCGAGAAATTGGACTCACTCCGGAGCAGGAAGCAAAGATTCACCAAACCGTGCAGTCGTATCGAAACCGGCTGCTGGATGCGCGGAACAATGTGCTGAAGGCGCAGGGTGAGATGGAAGATGTTCTAAACAGCCCCGAAATAGACCCCGGCAGGGCGAAAGCGGCGATCGAAGCACTTACCTCTTCGCAAGCTGCGTCCAGGAGGACGCTGCTAGAGATGAGCGTGCAATTGCGAAGTGTACTAACACTCGATCAATGGCGGCAACTAGTGCAGCGGTGGGGCGAGATGCAACGTAAGAGACCGAGCGATACTCAAGTGGCGCCATAAAACAGCGAACTACAGATAGAAGGCTTTTCAGAAACCCCGTCGGTAAACTGTTGGTTCTCGCGAAAGGTCGGGGAAAGCGGTGCCCGATAGCGATCAGCACCCGGTGCCGAGATTCTCGGGGAACCCAGCGGCGGTTTGGGAACTTTCGCGGTCACCGAGGGGGAGGGCAGCACTGCGGTGACAGGCGAAAACGCCTGTCCCACAAATTGCCCGTAGATGCTGAAGCCCCACTCTACCGGAAGCGTCAGGCGGTTGCTTCCAGTTGTTCGGTGATTCCTTCCCATTCCGTCATTGCCTTCTCAAGCTCGGTGCGTTTTGCATCCAGAGCTTGCGCGAGACGCACAGCTTCTTCCGCGCCGGCATAGTCGGACAAAGAGAGTTCGCCACGCTGGATTTCTTCCTCTAACTGGGTGATTCGGGCTTCTAGTAGTTGCGCCTGCTCCTCCATTTGTTTGAGCTTGATGGGGTTGATGCGTTTTGGAGCGGCAGCCTGCGAGGGCATGGCGATCGGCTCGGCGGGCGGCACGCCGATGAGAACATCGCTGATGGTAGGCGTTTGTTCGGCGCCACCGGCTTTGCGCCACAGATAGTCGGGGTAATTACCCGGGAACACATGCACTGTGCCATCCGCTACTTCAAAGACGCGATTGGCGAGCTTCTCGATGAAGTAGCGGTCATGCGAAACGAACATCACAGTCCCGGTGAATTTATCGAGAGATTCGAGCAGGACGTCTTTGGCGCGGATGTCCAGGTGGTTAGTAGGCTCGTCGAGCAGCAGAAAATTGGCGGGGTGAAGAAGCATGCGCGCCAGGGCGTAGCGGTTGCGCTCACCGCCTGACAGGACGCCGATGCGCTTGAAAACGTCGTCGTCGCTGAATAAAAAACAGCCAAGCAGGTTGCGGAGTTCGGTATCGGCCGTGCGTGGCGAGGCATCGCGGAGATCGTCGACCACGCGCGCATTAGGGTCGAGTTCCTTGTATTGATCCTGAGCGAAGTAATCAAGATCGACATTATGGCCAAGCGTGTAGTCGCCTGAAGAGAGCGGCTCGGTTCCCGAGAGCAGCTTGATCAAAGTTGACTTCCCGGCGCCATTTACACCCACGAGGGCGATGCGGTCGCCGCGTTCGATGGTGAAGTCAACTTTATCCAGAATTTGCTTCTCACCGTAGTTCTTATTGACGCCCTTAAATTGGGCGACTACGCGGCCACTGGGCTTTGGTTGCGGAAACGAGAAGTGAATGGTCTTTTCTTCCGGTGGCAGCTCGATGCGCTCGATTTTTTCCAGCTCTTTGATGCGGCTCTGCACTTGCTTCGCCTTGGTGGCCTGGGCGCGGAAGCGGTTGATGAAAGCTTCGAGCTGCTGAATTTTGTCCTGCTGGTTCTTGTAAGAGGCTTCCAGCTGAACCAGGCGCTCGGCTTTCTGCTGGCGATACTTTTCGTAGCCACCGGTGTAAAACTGTACTTTCCTATTCCAGATCTCAGTGATTTTCTTAACCGTGACATCGAGAAAGTAGCGGTCGTGTGAGATCAGGATAAAGGCGTATTCGTAGTTGTTGAGATAGTTCTCAAGCCAGTCACGGGCCTCGATGTCGAGATGGTTGGTGGGCTCGTCGAGCAGCAGTAAATTGGGCTTTTCGAGCAGCAGTTTGGCCAGGGCGATGCGCATTTGCCAGCCGCCGGAAAACTCTTCGGTCTGGCGGTGCCAGTCTTCTTTGCGAAAGCCTAAACCGGTGAGTACCGCGCCGACCTGGGCTTCGATGGTGTAGCCATCGCGAGCTCGGAATTCGCTATCGGCCCGCTCAAAACGTTCGGCGACTTGGTGATATTCCTCGCTCGTGGGATCGAGATCACTCATACGGCCGGTGAGGGATTCGAGTTCCAATTCGAGTTCCCTGACGCCCGCGAAAACGCTCAGGCATTCGGCAAAAACTGTTTGGCCGGTGACGCGTAACCCGTCCTGTGGCAGGTAGCCCACGCGCATGCCCTTGGTGACCGAGAGAGTGCCGTAGTCGAGGGAGTCGAGTCCCGCGATGACTTTGAGAAGCGTGGACTTTCCGGTACCATTGCCGCCGACGAGGCCGGCCCGTTCTTTGGGCGTAATGAGCCAGTTCAGGCCATCGAACAAAAGCTTGTGACCGAATCGCTTACCGGCGTCGGTGAGTTGGAGCATTGCCTTTATTTTCGCCCGAAGCAGTCTTCGGACAAGAGCGACGCAGGTTCAGGCGGCGAGAAAATCGAAGGCGTTGGCGAGATAGTTCTTCAAATCGGGGCGCTTGACCACCGCATCCAGAAAGCCGTGTTCGAGGAGAAATTCGCTGCGCTGGAAGCCTTCGGGAAGCTTCTGGCGGATGGTTTGCTCGATCACGCGAGGGCCGGCAAAGCCGATCAATGCGCCGGGTTCGCCGATATTGAGGTCGCCGAGCATGGCGAAGCTAGCCGTGACGCCGCCCGTAGTGGGATCGGTCAGGACGCTGATATAGGGAAGCGCGGCTTGATCAAGGCGCATCAGCGCAGCCGAGAGTTTGGCGAGTTGCATCAGGCTGATGGCGCCTTCCTGCATGCGCGCGCCGCCGGAAGCCGAGACGATGATGAGCGGTGTTTTCTGATCGAGACAGCGTTCAATGGCGCGGGTAATTTTTTCGCCCACCACGGCGCCCATGCTGCCGCCGATGAATTTGAGTTCGAGGGCGCAGATTTCAACCTTTCGGCCATTGAGAAGGCCGCTGGCGCAAATGACGGCATCCGGTAACTGAGTCGCCTTTTCCATTTCGCGGAGCCGCTGGCCGTATGGTTTGGAATCGACAAATTGGAGCGGGTCGGAAGAGCGAAGCTGGTCATCGTAAGTGACGTAGTGACCATTGTCGAAGAGCTGTTGCAGCCGATCGCGGGCGCTGATGCGGAAGTGGTGCCCGCATTTGGGACAGACATGCTGATTTTCTTCGACAGCTTTACGCCAAATGATCTGATCGCACGCGTCGCACTTCTGCCAGAGTCCTTCGGATTTTACAGTTTTTTCGCTATCAGGAAGAGGGCCGCCCTCAACAGAAGGCTTCTGCCGGTTGAACCATGCCATGGAAACAGACCCTACGGTATCACGCGTAGGCGGCTCGGGCACCCAGAGGGGGCGGCTAAAGGGCAAGCTTGTTGACACGGATCTTGCGACCAGCACTGAACAGACCGAGCAGCCCGGTACCTATGAGCGCGAGAGTGGAGCATTCGGCGGTAGGGGCGGCCTGCTGATCTTGCGCTAGCTGGCTTTTGGCGAAGAAGAAATCATCGACTATCGGTTGGCCGGGCATGGCGATAGAGATCGAAGAAATGTTGTGCGAAACGGAGACGCCAAAGTAATTGAAAGCGTTAGGGGCGACTGCGGTCTTGAAGGTTTGGCCATCTGAAAAAGTGAGGGTGGCGGTGGACGCGGTAGTCGAACCGAGGGTAACCAGGAATGCGTTCTCGCCACCGGAGGGCAGCGTGATTGTGATGTTGCCCAGACTATCGGAAGGACCAAAAAGCCCTACAATGTTTCGCCCGTTGACAGGCAATATGCCACCGTTCAGCTGATAGGCGCCGTTGTCGGGGCCGGTAAAGATAAACGGATAGGCGGTGCCGCTAGATGGAACCAGTGTCTTGCCGGCGGGAGTGCTGTAACTTCCTGAGCTGGCGATGGCCGTGAGATTCAGCTCGATTGCACTGGTGACGTTCGCATTCCAGGCCGAAAATGCCGTGTAGGTAATGGTGGTGGCAGCCGCTTGAAACAGCGGGGCGGTGAGTGCAACCGAGATAAGGGCGAGCGCGGGACGTTTCCAGATTGGCATGGTAGAGCCGATTCTCCAAGATTCTTGTCGGGCGGATGGCCGCGAAGATAGAGGGCATGTTCAGGGCAGAAATGCCTTTAGGAGGAGGCCCGAAATGAAACAGGAAAGCCGATGATGTCAGGCGAGTAAATTTGCAGCGCGGCCGATGGCTTGTTCGAGAGGAGCGTGAGCAGGTTCGACAGCAGGGCCGTGTCCGGCGAGGATACGCGTCATCTCAAGAGTAAAAAGCCGGCGGGCGCTGGTGAGCGCGGTCGGGTTGTGCCAAGTAGCCCACTTGGGCAGCGGAAAGAACCAGGGAGTGTCAAACGGCAGATGAAGGCCGCCAAAGGTGACTAGCGAGTCGCCGGCGAACAGGGTGCCATCACGCTCGTCCAGGAACGCGAGATGGCCTGGAGTGTGACCGGGCGTCGAGATCACGCGGAGAGATCCGACTTTGTCGTTTTCGTTGACCAGCAGGTCGGGAAGGTTGCGTAGCTTTTTGAAGCTGCCTTTCACCGGCGTTTGAGGTTCGCCCGGAAGGAGTTCCATCTGGGAGGGTTTAACGCCCTTCGCTGCCTGGACCAGGAGTTGGGAGTCGCGCTGACCAGCGATTATTCTTGCATCGGGAACAATCTTTTTGAGCGCGTCGACTGAGCCGACGTGATCGACGTGAGCGTGAGTCAGAAGAATGCGGCGAACGGGCTGCCCGAGGTGTCTGGCTGCTTCGGCAATGATCCGCGCAGCGCCCATGGCAGTATCGATCACGGTGAGGCCGTCGGGCTCGCGAACCAGATAACAGTTCATGGAGTTGAAACGGCGGATCTGCAGGCAGTCATCGGAGATTTTGCGAACTGGCAGAAGGAACCCCTCGCCTGCAGGATAGCGAACGCGGGGCGCTTAGAGGTTTCGTTTGACACCGGTTCGCAGCTTACAAGAAGCTCGGAGTCTCTGCGAGGCAAAGAGTGGAATGAAGCGGGGCGTGATCAGTACGTAGCGCCGCCAGAGGCGGGCCGGTTCGATCAACAGGCGGAACAGCCATTCGAGGCCGCGGCGCTGCATCCAGGCCGGGGCCTGGCGCGTTCTGCCGGACAGGAAATCGAAGGCTGCGCCCACGCCGATCATTGTTATTCCGGGGAAGGACGCGCGGTGCGAGTACATCCACTTTTCCTGTTTCGGAGTGCTGATACCAATGAAGATCAAATCCGGATTGGCGTGCTGGATCATTCGCTCGACTTCTTCGTTTTCCGGGGCGGTCAGAATACGAAAAGGGGGCGAGTAGATGCCGGCGATCTGGAGTCCGGGGAATTGCTGGCGGAAACGCGTTTGCAGCTTGTCCAAAGTTTCCAGAGTGCTGCCATAAAGAAAGACGCGCTGCCCTTCGTGCACAGCGTTGCGACAAAGCTCCAGCATTAAGGTTGGTCCGTAGACGCGCGGCTGGCGATACGCCCCGAGAGAGCGCAAGGCCCAGACGATGGGCATGCCGTCCGGCGTAGCGATGTCGGCTGTATTTACCGCCAGGGCAACCTCGGGATCGTCCTTTGCCAGAATGACGCCATGCACAGATGTGACGCAGATGTAATGCGAGGGGGCGTTCTTTGAAATTTTGCGCTGCCTGGACCAGTGCGAGCATAGCTCCACTACCTGCAGGTAGTTGGTTTCGCTGATGCCAACGCTGATCACGTGGTGTTTACCCGGAGTAATGCCTGGCATTAGGGAGTGGCTGATTCACAGGTTAGCTCCTTCGGGGAGTAAACGGCCAAGAAGCAGCAAAAAGGATTTGTGAGCGGCTAGACTAGGAGACTGGAGCTTGCTAGATGAAATTGATCGCTTCTATTCTGGCGCTGGGGCTAACGGCGGTGACCCTGGTGGCCGCGGCCGACACGGGTACTGGACGAAAGGCCCCGGAGTTGGCATTCAAGCTGCCTGGACAAGGTGACAAGCTGCTCAGCCAATACCGCGGCAAAGTGGTTGCCCTGGAATTTATTCTGACGACCTGCCCGCACTGCCAGGCGGCGTCTAAGGTGATGACGGGATATCAGCAGGAGTTTGGAGCGCGCGGTTTTCAAGCTCTCGATCTGGCGATCAACGCGCTCGACGAGAATCGCAAACCGGCCGACGCGAGTGTGATGACCGAGACCTTTGCGAATAATTTCCAGGTTGGTTTTCCGGTCGGATTCATCGGCCGTGATCCGATGATGAGCTTCATGGGGTTCAGCATTATGGATCGGATGGTGGTACCTCAATTGGTGCTGGTTGACCGTAAGGGTGTAATCCGCTATCAGACGCCTCCCGGCGATACAGACGAATACGGCAAGCTCATGAATGAGAACACCATCCGGCAACATATCGAAGAGCTAATAGCGGAGCCGGCTACGGCCGCGACGCATCGGGCCATGGCTAGAAAAGGCAGTTAGTGGCAGGCTAAAGCCTACCCTACCTGGCTCGTGTTACAACAGACCGATATGCGAGCAACTCTGGCAATGGCACTGTCGATCGCTCTTTCCGCAAGTCCTGCGTTTTCGCAAGACGACAAGTCACTGGAAACGGTAGGCAAGATCAAGCAGGAAGCCTTTGACCATTCGCAAGTGATGGACACGCTGGAGAACCTGACGGATTTGTACGGCCCTCGCCTGACGGCGTCTCCTGAGTTTCAGCAGGCGGCGGAGTGGGCGATGGGGCGCATGAAAGAGTACGGCTTGCAAAACGTGCATGGGGAGTCATGGGGACCTTTCGGGCGCAGCTGGTCGCTTGAAAGCTATCAGCTCGAGATGACCGCGCCCCGATACTCGAACCTGGTGGCCGCGCCGCTCGCGTGGGGTGAGCCGACTAAGGGCGTCAAAGAGGGCGAGGTCGTCTTTGCACCGATCAAAGCGCCGGATAACCGCTATGACATGAAGAAGCAGGAGGCGGCGCTCGCCCAGTATGCAAGCGAGTGGAAGGGCAAGCTGCAAGGCAAGATCGTTCTGGTGACGGATATCAAAGCTCCGAAACCAGCGATCAGGCCGCTTTTCCGGCGCTACACGGATGCTGAACTGGCCGAGCTGGCCGAAGCTCCTGAACCGCATGTAAAGCGAAACGTGAAGGTCGAAGATCTGCAAGTCCCGAGCGATTTGGACGAAGCTCGCAGCTATCTGGCGAGCTTGGCTGACTCAGTGATCGATAAGCTCTTTGATCGTTTTGACGAGCTACGGAGCAAGCAAGCGAAGTTTTTTCATGATGAAGGCGTTGTAGGGATCATCCGCGCCGATGCGCGGGCGCACAATGGCCTGATTTTTGCGGAAGCGGCCGGTCCGCATAGCGCGAAGGGCGTTATGGCCCCGGCCACTTTTATTGTGCCGGAAGAGCAGTACTCCCGCATGACACGCCTGCTCGAGAAGAAGCAGGCGGTGAAAGCAAGGCTGGCGCTGGCGGCCAAAGTTGGCAATCGCGATGTGGACGGCCTCAATCTGGTCGGCGAAATCCCGGGACGGAAAAAGCCGGATGAAGTGGTCATGATCGGCGCGCACTTCGATTCGTGGCACAGCGGCACCGGGGCGACCGACAACGGAGCCGGCAGCGCCGTGATGGTCGAAGTGATGCGCATTTTGAAATCGCTGAATTTGCCGATGGATCGTACTGTGCGCATTGGGTTATGGAGCGGCGAGGAACAGGGACTGTATGGTTCCAAGGCTTATGTGAAAGCCCACTTCGGCGATCCCGATACGATGCACTTGAAGCCGGAGCAGGCTAAGCTCGATGCCTACTTGAATTTAGATAACGGCAGCGGCAAGATCCGGGGCGTGTACCTGCAAGGGAACGACGGCGCGCGTCCGCTGTTTGAAAAAATGCTGATGCCGTTTCACGACATGGGGGCGCGCACGATCACGCTCAAGAATACCGGCGGCACCGATCACCTTTCTTTCGACGCGGTGGGCTTGCCTGGTTTTCAGTTCATTCAAGATCCGCTGGATTATGGAACGGTGACTCATCATTCCGACATGGACACGTATTCGCACGCGGTGCCGGAGGATCTGATGCAGGCGTCGGCGATTATCGCGACGATGGTTTACGACGTCGCGAACCGGCCCGAGATGTTTCCGCGTAAACCGATGGCAGCGACTGTCAATCCTTAATTGATGGGGCGAGAGGCGGCAGGCGGGCGTGAATGCGCGCCCTTTGCAAATGTTAGGGTAGACTGCTCGGCTTGATCTGCAGAGATTTTCGGATCTGTGTCTTTGATGATCTTGCCGGAGCTATCACATGATCGCCGCTTCGTGCGCTTGCTAGGGATCAACTTCCGGGTAGCTGACTATTGGGGAGTTGGAGAGCGCTGCTCCACGCCCCCGAATCTTCGGGCGGTAAGATGAACGTGTGTTTGAAGTCGAAATCCAAGTCGTGACCGATGAGGCTGGCCAGCCAACGGCTGTCATCGTGCCCATCGCGCTCTGGAAGGAGATTGCTTCCGAACGCGAGACGGCATACTTGTTGAAGTCCGACGCCATGCGGCAACGGTTGCTGGAAGCTTTGGAGCGCGCGAGCGGAGTGCCGCTAGATGACACTGTGGCGAAATTGCGGTTGTGAGGTGCATCGAATTCGACCCCGACGCGTTCGACGATTTGGCATGGTGGGCAGAACAAGATAGGGCTCAAGCGATCCGCATCGTCCGTCTTGTACGAGACATTCAGCGCGATCCGTTTGCTGGCCTCGGCAAGCCGGAACCGCTGCGGGGCGAGTTGGCTCGTTGTTGGTCCCGGCGCATTGACCAGGAGCATCGGCTCGTTTATCAGGTGCTGACGGACAAGATTCGGATTCTCGCCTGCCGTTATCACTACTAGAACGTCCGGCTCGTTCCCCGATAAACAAGCAGCGCGGCGCGTCTTTCACCGGGCGATGGCGAGGAGGCCATCCACCCATGGCCAAGAATCGCAGACCTGCTAATCCCGCATAACACCCAGAGCAGTGCTGAAGCTGCCAGACCTCGACACCGGACGAATTGCGCCATACGCAACGGCTCAGTTTCCTGGATATCGGCACGCATTTGAGGAATTTACACAGTCTTTCCGCAACCATCCTCATCGGCTACGCCCGCGTTCCATCAATGCTTAAGAAGCGCGTCGCTGCACCCAATCGGCGCTTTTAAGCACGGCTGGTCCAACCTCAATTAAACGCGGCAGCAGATTGAATACGTCGGTGGGGCTCCATGGCTTCCCTTCGCGGGTTGTGTAACCGGCCGTATTTAACTGGCGGGCAATGTCGGTGATCCGTTTCTCGTGAACGATTTGCTCCAGAATGAGAAGCAGGATGCTGGCTTCCCAGGTATTTTCTTCCAGATTCGGGCTTACTTTTGAGACTTGCAGACCGAATGGCACGGTCGTCTGATCGGGGCTTGTAAAGACTGCAGCCGTCTTATCCGGCAGGTTCGCTTCGTCAACGTCACGCTCCCAATCGATTGAAGCAATGCGCCAGCCAGCGGCGGACCTTTGCGAAAAATAACTCAGCGTAACTTCGCCGGTGATCGAATCGTGCGTGCGTTGCTTCATGGTGGTGCAGCCTCCGCGCCTTCCGAGAGCAACTGAAATACCAGCAGGCGCGGCCAATCCACCGGCGCGAGAAGCTGGTTGTTCTTCGAAGTTGGGAATTGATTGTTCGTCTATGGGACTTTAGGGGGGCATTACGGGCAAGGCTAGACTGAAGACGCATGGCGACAAACGCGCTGGTGGAAGAGAAGAGCCCGTATTTGAAGCAGCACGCGCACAACCCTGTGAACTGGCTGCCTTGGGGCGAAGCGGCATTCGAGAAAGCGCGGGCCGAGGACAAGCCTCTGTTTCTCTCGGTTGGCTATTCGACGTGCCACTGGTGTCATGTGATGGCGCACGAATCGTTCGAAGACGAAGGGACGGCTGCGATTCTAAATCGCGACTTTGTAGCGGTGAAGGTGGACCGGGAAGAACGTCCCGATGTGGACCGGATCTATATGCTTTTCGTGCAGGCGTCGACGGGCAGCGGGGGATGGCCCATGTCGGTCTGGCTGACTCCGGCGCTGGAGCCATTTTTCGGCGGGACCTATTTCCCGCCGGATACGCGTTATGGTCGGCCGGGGTTTAAACAGGTGCTGGAGCAGTTGGCACGGGCCTGGAAAACGGAGCGCAGCCGGGTGCTCTCTTCGGGTAAGCAAATCGTAGAACAACTGCGCGAGATGAGTGCGCGAGCGCAGGTAGAGGGGCAGCTGGAAAAAGCTTTGTTCGAAGCGCCCTTTGCGCAGTTCCGGCGCATATTCGATACGACCTGGGGTGGTTTTGGGAGCGCCCCGAAATTTCCACGCCCGGTTGCATTGAAGTACCTTCTGCGGTTCTACGCCGCGGAACGTAATGATGAGGCACTCGAGATGGTCGTGCAGACGTTGCTGCAGATGGCGGCCGGCGGGATGCACGATCAACTGGGCGGAGGTTTTCACCGGTACTCGGTGGATGAGCGGTGGTTTGTGCCGCATTTCGAGAAAATGTTGTACGACCAGGCGCAGCTCGCCGAGGTCTATCTGGATGCCTATCAGATTACGCGCGATGAGCGGCTGGCGAATGTGGCGCGCGATATTTTTGCGTATGTCTTGCGTGATTTGCGCGATGAGGCCGGTGGCTTCTATTCGGCCGAAGATGCCGATAGTGCTGATCCCGCCCATCCCGGCCATTCTGGCGAAGGCGCGTTTTACATCTGGACTGCGCAGGAGATCGAGTCGCTGGTCGGTGAGCGGGCGGCAGTGGCTTTCAATCGACATTACGGCGTGGAGCCGAGCGGCAATGTAATCAACGATCCGCAAGGTGAGTTTGGGGGACGCAATATTCTTTACCGGGCTGCCAGCGAAGCGCATCATGGGGATGAGCTACTCGAAAGCGCAAAGAAGACGTTATTCGAAGCACGTGAGAAGCGTCCCCGTCCGCATTTAGACAATAAGATCTTAACTTCCTGGAATAGCCTGATGATTTCGGCGCTGGCCAAAGGCTCTGTTGTTTTGAACGATGCAACATACAAACAGGCCGCCGGGTCGGCTATGGATTTTCTGCTTACCAGGATGGCGGCCCCGGGACAGGAACAATTGTGGCGGCGATTCTGCGATGGAGAAGCTGCCGTTCCGGGTTTTTTAGAAGACTACGCCTTTGTCATACAGGCGCTGCTGGATATCTTCGAGGCGACCTTTCAGGCAGAATATCTGGAGCGTGCGGTTACCTTCGCCGGATCTTCACTCGGGCGCTTTGAAGATAGGGAAAACGGCGGATTTTTCAGTACCGCCGGAGAAACACCAGACTTACTGCTGCGATTGAAAGAGGATTATGACGGGGCCGAGCCGGCAGGAAATTCGGTAGCGACAGATGTGCTGTTCAGGCTGGCGCATCTCACCGGCAATTTAGAATTCGAGCGGCGCGGCCTTTTATCTTTGCAGGCCTCGGCAGGGCAATTGAAGTCTCAGCCTACTGCTGCACCGCAACTTACGGTGGCGCTCGGGCGTTCGTTCAGTGCACCCGCGCAGACCGTCTTTCGATGCAAAACTCTGGAGCCGGAGATTCTGGATCGTGTAAGAGAGGATCAGCAAAAATTCGAGCCGAATGCCGTCAAGCTGGCGCTTGACGACGATTCGGTTCAGAGACTATCCAGAATTGCGCCCTTCCTGAGTAGTTCGGAACGGCGGGGACGACTGACGATTTACCGATGTGAGAACTTCACCTGTGAATTACCAGAGGTGGTCGACTAAGCGGTCCGCTTGCGTTTCCAGGCATACGCCGCAAAGACGCCAGCCGCCAGTCCCACCAGGGCGAATGAAGCTGGTTCAGGAACTATCGGAGCTACCCCGTAAGCGTAATTGGGAGTCGATAGGTTCGCCAGCAACGTGGCGATGCTGGTTGCCGGATCGAGCGAGTAGGATTGATTTCCGTTGATGATAGACGTTCCGAAAACCGTGCCGTGCACATTGGTGAGTGCACCAAAATCGGTGTTCGTCGTGGACCCTATCAAGGTTCCTTGTCCGGTGCTGGTGTTGATAGTGAATAGGTCACTGCCTGAAGCAACATACAGGACATTCGAACCGGTCGAAACTGCAAGAGAATTGCTGCCAACATTGATAAAGGTGGATCCCACCAGGCTCGCCGCGCCGGTTTTGGGATTGATGGTCCAAAGCCCACCGACCGTATCCACCATATAGAGACCCGTGTTGGTGGAACCAAAGGCGAAATAAGAAATGCTGCTGTTGCTGCCGATAGCATGAGTGGAGCCATCGGTGGTGTTAATAGAATACAGAGTCATACCGCCTTCATCCGCGGTATACAAAGTATTGCCAATCTCACCCAAACCGGCGCCGACGAAGCCGAAGTTCGAGGTTTGGGAATACGATCCGGTATTCAGGTCAAGCTTACCGAAATTTGCCGAACCGTCGGTTACCCACGCAACAGCATCGGCAAAGGCGCAAGTTGATAGAGCTAAGAAGGCGGCGGCTGCGATGAATTTTTTCATATGAATTGAACTACAGACTCCATGAAGAATTTATGTACACTAATCTCGCATCATGTACTTACCCGTAACTTTAGCATAAGAGTATAGGATATTCCTGAGCGAAATGTGGAATACTGGCGAGTTAACGTACTATGTCCAAGGTACCGTCGACCTGCTTAAATCCAGGGTGTCCGCCAGTGCCTCAAACGTACGATAAAATCCCAGAAACGAACATTGAAGCATTCAAACGGTTGTAAGCTAGATCAATTCCTTGAATAAGATACGAGGCATTTCGGGTGTGGTCTTAGAAGTGCATCTTAGAGGGTTCGTATGAGCATGGATGTTCCCCGCGGTAAAGAGGTAGCGCGCAAGCGCCTGATCCGGCGTATCGGGCTGATCGTTGTTGCGGTTTTGGCTATTGGCGGCGCCACCATTGCGCTGGGGCGTCTGAAGCCGGCGGCGCCGTCGGTCGACATGAGTGGATTGTGGCCCGGGACCGTTCGGCGCGGACCCATGGAGCGGCAGGTGCGAGGTTTAGGCGCGTTGAAACCGGAAGAGATTCATTGGATTGCTGCCGCCCAGGAGAGCCGCGTGATGCAAATTGTGCGCCGGGCCGGCATCGATCGCGTAAAGGCGAACGACGTGATTCTGGTCTTGAATGATCCGGATCTCGAATTAGAAGCCGAGAAGGCGGAATGGCAACTGAAGCAGGAAGAAGCCAATCTGGCGAATTTGAAGGTCACACTGGAAAGCGATAAGCTCGACCAGCGCGCCAATTTGGCATCGCTCGAATCGCAGTATACGCAGGCGAAGTTGACGGGCGACCGGGACCTGGAATTGACGCGCTTGAATCTGTTAAGCGATCTGTCGTCGAAGCTGTCAGTCGACCAGGCGAACCAGTTTCAGAACCGCGTGGCGTTGCAAAAGGAGCGTTTGAAGATCGCCGACGAATCGATCAAAGCAAAAATCGACGCTCAAGAGGTTGTGGTCGAGAGCGCCAAGGCCGCGTACGATTTGAAGCGGAAGCAAGTGGATCAGTTGACGATCCGCTCGGGCATCGATGGCGTGCTGCAGGAAGTGGATGTGGAAGTCGGGCAGCGAGTCGCCGCTGGCACGATTCTGGCAAAGGTGGCGGACCCGACAAAGCTGAAAGCAGTGCTGCAGATTGCGGAAACGCAGATGAAGGATGTGCGGGTTGGCCTGGATGCGACGGTTGATACGCGCAACGGCATCATTCCGGGACGCGTGATTCGTATTGATCCGGCAGCGCTTAACGGGACAGTGGGCGTGGATGTGGCCTTGTTAGGCCCGTTACCGCAAGGCGCGCGCGCTGAGCTGAGCGTGGATGGCACGGTCGAAATCGAAAGGCTACCCAATGTAGTGTACGTAGATCGCCCGGTATCCGGAGAACCGGACACGACCATTGGTCTGTTTAAGATCGATCCGGACGGCAAAGGCGCATCGAGGGTGAACGTGAAGCTGGGCCGTGCGTCTGTCAATACGATCGAGGTAAAAGAAGGGCTCAAAGTGGGCGATAGAGTGATTCTGTCTGACATGTCACAGCAGGATCAATATCAGCGAATTCGGCTGAACTGAGCAGTGCGAGCAGACGTATAGGTATTAGTTCAAGAGGGAGCAAAGCACAATGACAGCATCCGATCCATTGATTCACTTAGAGGGCGTGACGAAGGTGTTCGTGACGGACGAAGTGGAGACCCACGCGCTAGCCGGCATCCATATCGACATCAAGCGGGGAGAGTACGTTTCGATTTCCGGGCCATCGGGCTGCGGAAAATCGACGCTGCTGGCGATTCTGGGATTGCTCGACTCGCCGAGTTCGGGCACCTATATCCTGAACAGCAAACCGGTACAAAGCTTAAAGCTGTCGGAGCGGGCGCGCATCCGGAACCGGGAGATCGGCTTCATCTTTCAGGCGTTCAATCTAATCGGCGATTTGAACGTGTATGAAAACGTGGAGTTGCCGTTGACGTACCGAGGCATGCCGTCGAGTGAGCGGAAGAAGAAAGTGCATGAGGCGTTGGAGCGGGTGGGGATGTCGCACCGCATTAAGCACTATCCATCGCAGCTTTCGGGCGGTCAGCAGCAGAGAGTGGCGGTGGCGCGGGCGCTGGCAGGCGATCCGTCGATCCTGCTGGCTGATGAGCCGACAGGAAATTTAGACTCACAAAATGGTGAACAGGTGATGGATCTTTTGCGCGAACTGCATCGCGGCGGCGCGACGATTTGCATGGTCACGCACGATCCGCGCTATGCACGTTATGCCGACCGTTCCATTCATCTGTTCGACGGAAGGGTAGTAGAAGAAAATATGGAGGTTCCCGTCTGATGCGAAGAAACGTTGATTTGGTGGCAATTGCCCTGGTGTTGCTGATGATCGCCATTGCCTCTGAAGTGCGCCGGGCAAATGCATGGGTGGACACGCGCGCTCTGCTGGTGGAATTTACCACGCAACACGCCGCGCCATTTACCTCTGCTTTTGACTTGCCCACGCTTTGCGTGACCAGAGACTAGGTGCCGACCGGATCGTTTCGTAGGCTAGAAGTAGGCTGCGAAGATCTGACCCGTGATGATAACCCTACGTAATGTCGAAAAGTTTTTTGAACATGGTCCCAGCAAGACGTATGTGCTGCGGCGCATCACAGTTGACATAAAGGAAGGCGAGTTTATATCGATCATGGGGCCTTCCGGAGCGGGGAAGTCGACCCTGCTTCACTTGCTCGGTATGCACGACACAGCCTGGACGGGGGAATACCAGTTTTTCGATCACGCGATTCACCGGCTTAGCAAGAAAGACCGGTCGGAGATCTATAAGAAGTACATCGGATTTGTTTTCCAGAGCTATCATCTGCTCGATTCGTTGACGGTCTACGAGAATCTGGACATTCCGCTTTCGTACCGCAATATCAAGAAGTCGGAACGGCAGAGTATTGTGTGCGATGCCCTCGATCGTTTCAATATGGTGGGCAAAAAGGATCTTTATCCGAATCAGTTATCCGGCGGCCAACAGCAACTGGTGGCGATCGCGCGCTCGATGATCGCGAACCCGAAGATAATCCTCGCCGATGAGCCAACCGGCAACCTGCATTCGAGCCAGGGCAAGGAAATCATGGAGCTCTTCAAGCGGCTCAACGAGCAGGGAACGACCATCGTACAAGTAACCCACAACGAGAAGAACGCCGAATACGGGAACAGGATCATTTACATCGAAGATGGTTGGATCACCCAGAATTAATCCATCGCATATGCGGATTCTGATCGCCGACGATCAGCCCGATGTGCTGGAAGCGCTGCGGCTGCTGCTGAAGCGTGAAGGGTACAAAATCGAATCGGCCGAGTCACCTCAGCAGGCGTTCCAAAGTATCGAGAACAAGGATTACGATCTCGCGATTCTCGATCTGAACTATACGCGCGATACCACGTCGGGCCAGGAGGGCCTCGATCTGCTGGCGAAGATCCAGGGCGTGGATGCGATGCTGCCGGTAATTGTGATGACGGCCTGGGGGAGTGTCGACCTGGCAGTCGAAGCCATGCGGCGCGGGGCGCGGGACTTCGTGCAGAAGCCATGGGAAAACGAGCGTCTGGCCTCGATTGTGCGCACGCAGCTCGAGCTGAGCGAGGCAATTCGTCGCGGGCAACGGCTAGAGGCCGAGAATCAGTTGCTGCGCGGGGATAACCTGCCCACGATGATTGCGGAAGCGCCCTCGATGCGGCCGGTGCTGGACCTGATCTCGCGGGTAGGGCCGTCGGATGCCAACGTTTTGATCACGGGTGAACCGGGGACCGGCAAAGAAATTGTCGCCAGAACGTTACATGGTATTTCCATTCGCGCTAATAAACCGATGGTGACGGTGAACGCAGGCGGTCTGTCGGAAGGCGTTTTCGAAAGCGAGCTGTTCGGGCACGTGAAGGGGGCATTCACCGACGCCAAGATGGACCGGGTAGGGCGGTTCGAACTGGCGGATACAGGAACGCTGCTGTTAGATGAAATCGCGAACGTGCCGATGAATCTGCAAGCGAAGTTACTGCGCGTTCTGGAGATCGGCGAGATGGAGCGCGTGGGCTCTTCAAAGACCAAGCGAGTAGACGTCCGGGTGATTTCGGCGACGAACGCGAACCTGCCGGATGAAGTACAAAATGGGCGGTTTCGGCAGGATCTGCTGTTCCGGTTAAACACCATCGAGATCCATATTCCCGCGCTGCGCGAGCGGCGTGAAGACATTCCGAGCCTGGCCAACTATTTCCTGGGCGTGCATGCCCGTCGCTATCGCAAGAATATTACCGGTTTTGATCCGAACGCGGCGCAAGCGATGCAGGAACATGTGTGGCAGGGCAATGTGCGAGAGCTGAACCACGTGGTGGAACGCGCGGTGCTGATGGCGCAAGGGCATTGCGTGAAAGCGAGCGATCTCGCGCTACGTAGCGGGCCGGTAGCATTGCCTCGCTTAGAGGACATGAGCCTGGAAGAAGTAGAAGAGTTTCTGATCAAGAAAGCGCTCGCTCGTTATGGCGGGAACGTGAGTCATGCGGCGAGTGCTTTGGGGCTGAGTCGAAGTGCACTCTATCGGCGGTTACAGCGCTTCGGACTCTGAAGGTTACAAAGCGGCCTCAAGCATGAAGGTTGCTGGTTTCGAAGTCAAAATCGGACATGATGCCCGCGTGTTTCTGCTCGCTATGCTGGCGGGCTTGCCGGGCGTTGCCGCGACGGCCATATTGCTGGCTACCAACGGTTTCTCGGGGCGAGCCCAGTGGACACTCGACTTGCTGGTCGTCCTGTTCTGGGTCACCTTCTGTGTAGCGGCCCGCGGACGGGTGACCGGACCGCTGCGCACCTTAGCCAATCTGCTCGAAGCCATGCGTGAAGGGGATTACTCGATCCGGGCGCGGGTGGAAGATCCGAGTGAGCCGCTCGGCGAGGTGATGCAGCAGGTAAACGCCATGGCGGCCACGCTCCGCGACCAGCGACTCGGTGCGGTAGAGGCGACGGCGCTACTGCGGAAGGTGATGGAAGAGATTGAGATCGCCGCCTTTGCTTTCGATCCACAGCAATCACTTCGTTTGGTGAACCGGGCAGGTGAGCGATTGCTGGGCCAACCAGCGGAGCGATTACTCGCGAAGAATGCCAGTTCGCTCGGTTTAGCGGAATACCTGGTGGGGGAAACTGAACAAACGATTCAACGCTCATTTCCGGGCGGCAATGGACGTTGGGGAGTGCGGCGCAGCCAGTTCCGCGAAGGAGGCGTGCCACATCAACTGCTGGTGATGACCGACCTGACGCGGCCCCTGCGCGAAGAGGAACTGCAAGCGTGGCAGCGGCTGGTGCGGGTGCTGGGGCACGAATTGAACAATTCGCTCACACCGATCAAGTCGATTGCGCAGAGTCTCGAACACATGGTGAAAGCGGATCCGAAGCCAGACGACTGGGCGGACGATATGGCGCGTGGCTTGAATGTGATTGCGACGCGCTCGGAATCGCTGAGCCGGTTCATGAGCGCCTACGCGAGGCTGGCGAAGTTACCGCCTCCCAAGTTCGGCGCAATCGATGTGAACGCATTGGTGCGACGAGTCATCAGTCTCGAGACGAGAATGTCCGTGTCTTTCGAAGAAAGTCCGCCCCTGGTAATTCAAGGTGATTCGGATCAACTGGAACAGGTCTTGATTAACTTGTTGCGGAATGCAGTCGATGCGGCCCAGGAGACTAGCGGCAAAGTGTTTGTAAGACAGCAACGGACGTACAACGGAGTGGAAATTACGATTCGCGATGAGGGACCGGGGTTAGCGAATACGACCAACTTGTTCGTGCCGTTTTTTACTACCAAGCGCGGTGGTTCGGGAATCGGGTTGGTTTTGAGCAGACAGATCGCCGAGGCGCATAATGGAACGCTAACGTTGCAGAATGCGCCGGACGGCCCGGGCTGCGTGGCGACGCTGGCGATTCCTATTTAGGCAGAGATAATGCCGCATCAGAAAGATCGTAAACTGAATGTAGGACCCTGATGATTGAGACGCCTAACAGTCAATATGTTGAACTCCGAAACGGAGGCTACTACATTTCGGGTTCGGGAGTGTCTCTCGCCAGCGTAATTGAAGCTTTCCGGCAGGGTACTTCACCGGAAACATACTGCAGGACTTCCCTAAAATTGGTTCGCTTGCGAAGGTATATGGGGCCATTACGTTCATCCTCGAACAGCCAGCGATCATTGAATCCTACTTGGTGGAGCAAGATAGGCTTTGGGACGAGCTTGAGAGGAGACATCCGCTTTCGCCAGAAATGGTGGCCCGTTTTGAGGAAGGACGTAAGCTGTTAAAGCGTCAGCCGGCTTGAGACTTCGCTTTCAGCCGGATGCTGACTTCAAGAACTAGGCAGTTATCGCGATTACACGGTCTTGGCCCATCATCGACGTTCGCTCCGCTCGGTGGATAGTGCCTGACGGGTTGCCAGATCCAGACATGCTAACGCTTGCCGCCGAGGACGGCCGCGTCCTTCTAACTCATGACGTGACTACCATGCCAAGACGTTTTGCTTCCTTCATCGAAGAGGGCGATTCGCCGGGCATAATTCTGGTGCGACAGAGCCGTTCAGTAGGCTCCATTATGGAGGGAGTGTATTTGGCTTGGTCTCAATGGACGACGGACGATCTACGAAATTCAATGCGATGGCTGCCACGGTAACACTTTACCTCAATGTGTGCAGCTGTGAAGCCCTGCCGCGCTTTCCTGGGAGCTGTCCGCGTGATAGGAACTACGTACCAGGGGGCCGGATTCGACGTGCGCGAAACCCATCTCAATTCCAGCCTGCTTGTAGTCTGCAAATTCGGTTGGCGGGATGTAGCGCAAAAGTGGAAGATGTTTTTGCGAGGGGCGTAAGTATTGTCCTAGAGTGAGAATATCGACGTGATGGTCGTGCAAATCCTGCATCACGGATAGCACTTCCGATTCGGTTTCCCCGAGGCCCAGCATCAGGCCGGACTTAGTCGGTATATGAGGCCGGAGTTGCTTGGCGTAGCGCAACATGTCGAGCGAGCGCTCATAACGAGCTCCCAACCGTACCTGGCGATACAGGCGCGGGACCGTCTCCGTGTTGTGATTGAGAACATCGGGATGAGCGTGCATCACGATGTCCATGGCGGCGTGAGATCCCTGAAAATCCGGAACCAGCACCTCGATTTTGCATCCCGGAATCTGGGATCGTATAGCCTCGATCGTGAGCGCAAAAAGTTCTGCGCCGCCGTCCTTGCGATCATCGCGGTTTACGCTGGTAATCACGGCGTAACGCAAGCCGAGGGTGGCGCACGCTTCGGCAACACGGCGCGGCTCGTCGAAATCGATGGCTAGGGGCGCCCCTTTTTGAACGGCACAGAAACCACAGCGGCGGGTGCAGACATTCCCTAGAATCATGAAGGTGGCCGTACGGCGATTCCAGCATTCCCCGACGTTCGGGCAAGCCGCACTCTCGCACACGGTATGCAGATCCAGGCGCGAAACTAGATTCTTTAATTCGCGATAATTCTCGCCAACCGGGGCGGGAGCACGTAACCAGTTCGGGCGCTCCGGCTGTTGCATTATATTGACCAACACTAATTTCAGTGTAGCGACGTTCGCTTCAGATCCAGTTGCCTGGAGGTGCGATTTCGATCCAATTGCCTTTCACCTGTTCGGCATGAAGAGTGATGCGTCGGATGTACTTGTGGATCAAGGCTTCGCACGAGGCGGCCTTGATTTCCTGGCCGTCGTGGCTAGCGAGCAATTCGGGATTTAGAACTTGGCTTTGCAGGCACTCGGTGAGTTGATCCGCAACGGGCTCTGCATCGGCAGCGTCCGGGTCGGCTTCGTAGTCGGGTTCGACGACCACACGGCCGATTTGCGAGGAGGTCGGTGTGACTCGTGCGAGAGCGTCTTCGAGGAATGATTCGAGATCGGGATGCATGGTTGAGGCGGGTTTCGAAAATTACATGTCGCGGCGGTTTTCGAGAGAGCGCGACATCGTGACTTCATCGGCAAACTCGAGATCGCTGCCTACCGGAATGCCCATGGCGATGCGGGTCACGCGAGGGCCAAGCGGCTTTAACAAGCGAGACAGATAGACGGCCGTGGCTTCGCCTTCGATGGTTGGATTCGTGGCGAGGATAATTTCCTCGATCTCACCGGTATGCAGGCGATCAACCAAATTCTTAATGCGAAGTTGTTCGGGCCCGATACCGCGCAGAGGCGATAGTGCGCCATGCAAAACGTGATAGAGGCCGCGGAAGGTATGCGTGGTTTCGATCGGCAAAATATTGTGCGGTTCTTCGACAACGCAGATCTGAGCGTGTTCGCGGCGCGGATCGCGACAGAAAAGGCACAGGTCCCCATCGCTGATGTTGTTGCAGGTTGTGCATATCCCGAGTTTGTCCTTCACGTCGAGAACGGCTTGGGCCAGGTTAACGGCGTCTTCGCGCGGGCTGCGGAGCAAGTGAAAGGCTATACGCTGGGCGGACTTCTGGCCGATACCCGGGAGGCGTTTGCACTCCTGGATGAGCCGCGCCAGAGGCTCTGCAAATTCTGCCATCTAGCGGGCCTAGAACAAGCCCGGAGGAAGGCCCAGTCCACCTAGCATGCCGCCCATCTTGCTTTGCGATTCGTCGTCCACTTTGCGGGCGGCATCGTTGAAGGCGGCGAGCACCATGTCCTGGAGCATTTCGACATCACCCGCGACTTCGGGATCAATCTTGACGCCGAGAACATTCTTCTGGCCATCCATTTTCACACTGACCATGCCGCCGCCGGCGGAACCTTCCACCCGTATGGCAGCAATCTGCTCCTGCATTTTCTCCTGCATCTGTTGCGCTTGCTTCATCATGGCCTGCATGTTGCCGGGCATCTTCATAAATAGCGTTTCCTTATCGAGTAGAGCGCGTGTCTACTCATTCAAATTTCGCACGGTCCGTACCTGAGCGTCGGGGAAAAGTTCCTGAAAGCGTTTGACACCGGGATGGGAGAGAGCGCGATCGCGCAGCTCGGAGTCGTCGGCCGGCGTGTTCTGCGCGGTAGAGGGAAGGGCAGCGGAAACGGCGCCGTCGGCTTCCGTCCGCACCTTCACTGGCTTACCGGCGACGTTGGACGCTATCACCTGCAGCTTTGGCTCCTTCAAGGAAAGCAGGAGCATCTTGGGCGCGCGAATGAGCAGCTCAGAGTTTTGCAAAGTGATTTGCGCCTGAGCGATGGCATCGGCGGTGAAGTTCAGACCGGCATCGACGAGCGCCTTTTGCAAATCCTGTTTGAGATCGCCGGTGAAAGGTGTGGACACCAAAGGAATGGGAGCTTCAGCTTTTGGAGCAGCGGGTGTCTGGGGAGCGAGTGCCTGGTATGTTTGGCGAGGCTCGGCGATGCGTAACGGAGCGACCGGAGCTCGGCTATTGGCTTTGGCAGATTGCAGGCCCGGCGTTGCCGGTAGATCGAGACCGGCGATGGCATCCTCGATCGACCGGAGTCTGCCCGCCTGCACCAGCTTGATCAGGCCGAGTTCGAGATGAAGGCGCGGCTGAAGGGAATACTGAAGATCTTTGTAGAGCGCAAGAGAAAGGTTCAAATAGCGCGTGAGATCTTCTTCGCTGAACGAGTTTGCGATGGCCAGAAGAGACTGCTGCTCGGGGTCGGATGCCGCAATGAGGCGGGTAGGTTTACCCTGAATTTTAGCCACCAATAGATTGCGCCAGAAGCGCGACAGTTCACGCGAGAAATGCTGGAGGCTTTGGCCGTTGCGTTCGAGTTCCTGCACGATTTCGAGCATGCGGCCGCCGTCCTGTCGGGTAACGGCTTCGGCGACGCCTTGCAGAGACTCGGCGCTAAATAGGCCAAGGAGCGAGCGGATCTCCTCCACGCGGAGAGTTTTGCCGCAGCAGGCGATTGCCTGGTCGAGGGCGGAAAGAGAGTCGCGCACGCTCCCTTCACCCGCCTGAGCGACTACCGAGAGCACTTCGTCAGAGGCTTCGATCTGCTCTTCGCCGACAATAAACCTCATACGCTCGACAATCTCTGCGAAATCGACGGAGCGAAATGTAAAGTGCTGACAACGTGAGGCGATGGTGTTCGGAATCTCGTAGGCTTCGGTGGTGCAGAGAATAAAGACAACCCATTCGGGCGGCTCTTCCAGGGTCTTCAAAAGCGCATTGAAAGCTTCTTTGGTGATTTGATGCGCTTCATCGATAATGAATATCTTGTAGCGATCACGAGCCGGACGGTAGCGTACGTTTTCCCTGATCTCTCGCATCTCATTAATACCCCGATTGGAGGCGGCGTCAATTTCGATGACATCGACGGAGTTGCCTGCGGCGATCTCCACGCACGATGAGCAGACGCCACACGGGGTGGCGGTGGGTCCCTGAATGCAGTTGAGGCAGCGGGAGAGGATGCGGGCCACACTGGTTTTACCGGTACCGCGCTGACCGGAGAAGATGTAGCCGTGCGCGATGCGGTTCGCTTCAATGGCGTTGGTTAGTGTCTTTTGAACGTGCTGCTGCCCGATGAGTTCCGCGAAACTCTGCGGACGATACTTCCTGGCAATGACCTGATACATGGGGAATGCGAGAAGAAACGGGAAAGATGCTGGTCAATGAGCTGCCAGACTCCGGGTGATCCGCGGCACACAAGCTAAACCGCTACCGTTGCTTCCTTCCGGACCTGGCGGGGTTAACGGCCGCCCATTGCACGAAGCCCGAAGCCTGACAATCCATCATGTTAGCATCCGAACTTACTTACGACCGCTAAGCACGGCTTGCAGCTTTTCACCAAAAAGTGTGTTGGTCTGCGGCTGCGACGGGTTGGCTTTGCGGACAGGAGTGGGAGCTTGTGGCGACGGCCCCGGAACACGCGTCTCTGCGCTTGGAATGCCCGGAAAGGGCGAAGTAGAAGCAGCGGGTGGCGGGGGGTCCGTGGTTTGATGTTCCGTAGCTTGCTGAACTGGCGCGACATCCTCCATCTCCGCCTTCGGCGCAATGTCGACAGCGGAACTGCCGGTCTCAGGCGATTCCGCGCTCAGATAGCGATCTTTGCGAAGCAGAGCCCGTTCCAGCGACGCCACCCAGGGCGTGAATTCAGCCGTCGAATGCACATCTCTTTTCAGGACAGTGCGCATCGCGTTCATCTTCGAATCGAGGTTGTCGAGGTGATGAAGTAACATCGCTTCCGGGAACAGCGGTATTTTTGGAGACCCAAATTCGAGTTCACCGTGATGACTAATGATCAAATGCTCGACGAGCGTGCGCAACTTAGCGGGAAACGAGGCAATCTGGTCTATCTTGGCGCCGGCTAAACGTAAGCCAAGAATGATGTGCCCGAGTAACTGGCCTTCCGCGCTATAGCCGAAGCTACGGGCGTAAGTAAGCTCCTGCACTTTTCCGATGTCGTGCAGAATGACGCCAGCCAGCAGAAGATCTATATCGACTTCCGGATAGTGCGCGGCTGTGAGGCGAGCCAGCGTGCAGAGCGAGAGGACATGTTCGAGCAGTCCGCTGCGGCAGGCGTGGTGAATCGTTTTGGCGGCAGGTGCGATTTTGTACAGCGCCGTCAGTTCGGCATCGCTGAAGATCAGTTCGAGCAGCGAACGAAGGTGAGTGTTGCCGATGCTGGCGATGATTCCCTGCAGCTCCGAGAACATGTCCTCCGGACTCCTTTCCGCACAAGGGAAATAATCCGAAAATTCAACTTCGTTGTCTTCCAACCGGCGCAGGCGGTGGATGACGAATTGCGAGCGGTTGTTGTAAAGCTGGGCAAGACCTTTGACTTTCACGAAGTGATCGCGGTCGAAGGTGTCCATCACTTCGGAGACGTTGTCCCACATCTTGGCTTCCAGTTCGCCCGTGCGGTCGGCGAGATGAAGGGACAGGTAAGGTTCACCCGTTTTCTTCTGGCGGACCTCTTTCGAGATCACCAGGAACTGCGCGGTGACTATCTCGTTTGGGACGAGGGAGTCGACAGAAGGTGACTTCATAGATCCGCTTTAACGGGAACTGCTCTTTCCTGTCACGGTGGTCTCTGTTCCCGGAATAGGGATGAGGCCGAACACTCGCTTGTGGCGGGTCTTCTGTTCCACCTCGGCTTTGGTGACGGTTTCGGGCTTTAGCTGGGCTACTTCCTGCCACTTGGTGTCTTTGCCGGGGGCGGCTCCGGTGTCAGTGAAGCCAGGTTTTATCTGCAGAAAGGCCTGTTTGCGCAGGCCCGTGAGATACTCGCGGACCTTCGGCTGCATCTTGGGGCCATAAAGCTGGGCCTCGATATCACTTTTTACATCCGCCAGAGGTGCGAGTCCGGCCTTGGTGTGATCGTCTACCCGAAAGATATCGAAACCGGTGGGGAGCTTGAGGGGCGGTGTGATATAGCCCTTCGGCTTGTCCCAGACTGCCGCCTCTATCTCGGTGCTCATCTCACCTTTCTTGTAACCGCCTAGCACGCCTCCGTCTTTCGAGGTGGCGGCGTCGGAATTATCTCGCGCCAGGTCAGTAAATCGCTCGCCGCGAGATGCTTCGGCCGCGACCTGCTTAGCCTTCTTCTCGCCCGCCAAGATTCCGGCAGCATCTTTACCTTGGGTGGAAACCAGAATCTCGCTCAGGAACACCTTTTCTTCGCGAATGAAGTCGGATTTGTGAGCATCGTAGTAGCTCTGGACTTCCTTATCGGTGACGTTTATATGACGTCCGACCTCCTGGCCGATTACCTCGCGGGTCAGCATCTGGTTCTTGGCTTCGCTCAGGAAATCTTCGTAGCTCATACCGGATTGCGCTCGGACATAGTCGTGAAACTTTTCCGTGTCGACGATGCCGGAACTGCGCTGCAGGCTGGCAAGATACTTACTGGCTTCCGAATCGACATTTATATTGAGCTCTTTGCCTTTTTGCGTGAGAAGCAGCTCATCGATACGATCGCGTAACACGTCTTTCTCGTGGCTGGTCAACTCCTGCCGAAGTTGAGAGCCGGAAAGGCCCTGCGCTTTGAGCTGGTTGCCGAGTTCCTTGCTGAAGCGCTCGACTTCGTCCTGACTGACGATGTCGCCGTTCACCTTCGCGACAATCTGGTCGACGACTTTGGGGGATGATTCGGCGGACTTAGGCGTGTCCGCGGCGAAGCCGAGAGAGGCGATTGCAAGACTGGCAATAAGAGCTGCTTTCATTCTGATTTCTTTCATTATGGCAACACAGTAGGGGATTTGGGAAAGAAGAACGGGAGGCGTGCCGTTACGAAAGTTCATTCGGCGCCTCAAGCGACGCGGACGAAGGTAGATGGCTGGGCTAGTCATGGCGAACTACCACTGGTCCTCGGACGTTAAAAGGGGATCCGGTGGTTTCCAGCCATTGGGGAAATGCTGGCACAAGGTAAAAGCAGGCCAAGTC
The DNA here is from genome assembly GCA_965277435.1 of Bryobacteraceae bacterium. Lineage (GTDB taxonomy): Bacteria > Acidobacteriota > Terriglobia > Bryobacterales > Bryobacteraceae > Bog-105. The sequence continues at coordinate 4,016,258 of OZ255821.1, forward strand.
TGAAATTCGCTGGTTTTGGGGAGCCAGGCAGACCTGTGACAAAAGACCAAAAAAAACTATTTTCATTAGTTTGAATTAGATAGCTCGATGTTCGGCAGACGGGAGTGCGGCTGGTCTCAGTAAGCTCATGGGCGAAGAGTTCGACACCAGGGAGGCGGAACGGCAAGTCGCGGGGGGAATCGGCGACGAGTTGGGCCGGGCTGATCTGTTGCTGCCGCTACCAGGACGGAAAGAGAACATGACAGAAATTGACCGAGAGCATCGTGACTTCAAGCGAAAGCGGCACATGTGGCGCATGTACCGAGACCTCTATGAGGGTGGCGAAGAGTTCAAGCACCGGGCAGCGGAGTACCTGCTGCGCCGGCAAAAGGAACCGTTGGACGTCTACGGTGAGCGACTGCAGCGCGTGTTCTACGAGAACTATGTGGGGTCCATAGTGGACTGGTTTGCATCGACTCTGTTTCGACGACAACCGAGTTTACAGATGGAAGGCGGGCTTGCGTCGGGGAAAACGTTCCTCGCCGAGTTTGCAGAGGATGTGGATTTGCGGGGTACTGGGCTGTCCACATTCTTCCGGCAGTGTTTTGTGGATGCGCTGGTTACCGGGCGCAGTCATATCCTGATCGATTTTCCTCGGAGCCGGGAGCAGCCCCTGAACCGGGCGGAGGAAGATTTAGCAGGCGTTTCACGTGCGTTTTTGGTGGCGTATCAAGCAGAAGAGCTCATCAACTGGAGTCGCAACGAGCGCGGTGAATACGAGTGGGTAGTTTTACGCCACAAGGTGACGCGACAGCCTAGCGTCGATCACGCGGAGACGATTGAAGAGACCTACTGGCGCTACTACGACAGGCAGGAGTTTCGCAGCTACCGCCAGGTAAACGGCGCGGAGAACAAAACCTCGATCGAGCTGGTGGCACAAGGAAAGCACGGACTTTCGAAGCAGAATCGAGTGCCGCTGGTTGACTTACAAGTGAGCGATGGCCTCTGGCTGATGAATAAGGCAGCGCACCTACAGCTCGAGCATTTCAACAAATCGAATGCGCTGGGTTGGGCAATCACAATGGGACTATTTGCGATGCCGGTAATTTATTCGGATCGCGAATGGGACCAGATTGTGGGCGAGAGTTACTTCATCCAACTGGGTCCGACAGACAAGTTTGGATGGACGGAGCCGGACGGGAAGGTTTATCAGATTGCGGCCCAGAATCTGGAGACTCTAAAAGAAGAAATATACCGGGTGTGTTATCTGGCGCAAGCGTCGGGTGAGATGGTTGGCGGACATGCACAATCGGCAGCCAGCAAGCAGATGGACTTTACGATCACTCATGAAATTTTGCGGGCGTATGGATCGACGGTTAAAGACTGCATCAAGAAAATAGCGACGGCGATTAACAATGCCCGGGAGGACGGTGTCGCAATTTCGGTAACGGGCCTAGACGAAGTTGACCTTGGTGACTTTGGCACTGAATTACAACAAGCGGCAAGTTTATTGCAGCTAGGGATCGAATCCCCCACGTTACGAGCTCAAATTTATCAGCGCTTAGCACTGAAATACCTAAGTGATGCCCAACAACCGGTGAAGAGTCAAATAGCGCGCGAGATCGATGCGCAATTCACAAAACAGGAGAACAAGTAAGTGTCAGACACGCCAATAGACGAGCAGCCGGTAACGGCTCCAGACGTAAGGGACATCGTCCGCCAAGCCATTGAAGAGTTTGTAAGAACTGAACAGCGACAAGCAGAGCCCGCTTACAAGACCGAATTACAAGACGAACGCAAGCGGCGGGAAGGCTTAGAAGCCCGATTGAACCAACTAGTGGAGGAAAACCGGAAGGCGCGGGCGACGGCCGAGGAAGCGGATCGCCATTCTCAAATTCGGGGCGAGCTACAACGAGCCGGTATTTCGAAGCTGGACCTAGCTTTTCGAGCGGTAAAGGACGAGATCGTTCGAAGCAGCGAAGGAAGATTGCAAGCGAGAGGTGCAGAGGGTAAATCCCTGCAAGACTACGTAGCTGGTTTTATTCAGGAGAATCCAGAGCTTTTGCCGGCGCGGATTGCTGGTGGTAGCGGCGCGCAAACTCCCTCGCGCAACAGCCAGCAAGCGGACGGATCGGGAATTACGCTCGAGAGTATTAAGCCAGGCATGAGTAAAGAGGACCTCGAGCGGGTGAGACAACACATTTCGAAGTTAGCTTCCCAGGCACTTCGCGGAGCCTAGAAAACTCCGTAGCAAGAGATTTGGGATTGAAGTTTCAGAGATTTAGTTTGGTGGCCTGGACTTGGAAATTGCTTTGATCCGGGCATAGCGGCGAGTGCCGCAGAGGCCTGCGAGAAGTCTCACGCAGGCATGACGACATTCAGTCATGTCGTGAAAAAAACAACAGGAGAGTTATGTCAAGTATTACATCTGCCAATCTGGCTAATGCGATTGTGAAGTTAGTTGCTGCCGATGCGCTTCCTGCGCTGGTTGGGAACCTTGTCATGGGTAACCTGGTGAACCGTGACTATGAGCCCGTGCTGGCGCATAGCGGCGACACCGTCAACGTGCCGATCCCTCCCGTGCTCGTGGCGAATAACATCGCCGAGGGCGGGACGGTGATCACGCAGAATCCAAGTATGACTAACGCGTCGATCGTGCTTAGCACGCATGCCGAAGCTTCGTTTCAGATCCCGGATGTTACCAAAGCGTTGGCCTTTCCCGAGCTGTTGAAGGCTTACATGCAGCCCGCGGTTATTGCCATCGCGGAACGCGTGGAATCGGATCTGCTGAGTCTTTATGGCAGTTTTACCAACAACGCACCAGTCGGCACGGCTGGGACTCCGGTGACTGAAGCGACGATCGATGCTGCCGAAACGGCCTTGTTCAGCGCAAAAGTTCCGGCGAGCTCACCGAAGTACTTGGTGGTAGATTCCAACGCTTACTCACAGATTCGCCAGATCCCACGATTCAGCGAATACTACTCGTCAGGTGAGGCTGGCCTAAAGGCATTGGTAGAAGGAAACGTCGGAAAAATGAAGGACTTCTTCATTTTCCGATCACAGTTTGTGCCGACGACTGGAAGCAGTTCGACCAACACGCACAACCTGGCGTTCTCCAAAGATGCTATGGGGCTGGTGGTGCGTCGCCTGCCGCAACCGCTGCCTGGTACTGGCGCCATCGCCGAATATGCGGAAATGGGCAATTTTGGTTTGCGTATCGTGATGAGCTATCAGCCGAACACGCTAGCACAGCAATTCACGGTTGACATCCTCTACGGCTGTGGCGTTCTCCGGAACAACTTTGGCGTGCAGGTGAATAGCTAATAGTTTCAGCCGGTCTGGTTGAAGAGACCGGCCTGATTTGATCGAGGGAGTTTCCGGTACGGTAATCGCGCTTCAATGAGTTAAGCGAGGCGATCCGGCCTGGAAACTCCCTTTTCTATTGGAGAGGAAAGCATGGATCTAAGACATTACTTCGCGAAGATTCGGGAAATTGAGGCAACTTTCACTGAGCCGCATGTATTCGTGGTGAGTCTCGAGACGCAGGATGGCGGGCGTGCGGGTGTGATCACGGAAGTGCCGCGCTTCGTTGCGGCAAAGTTGATTGTGGAAGGCAGGGCTGCTCGGGCGAGTGACGAGGAAAAGTCGAGCTTCCTGGGCAAGCAACGTGTTAGCCGGGAGGCAGCGCAGCGTGCGGAGGCAGCGAGGCGGCTACAAGTAACGATCGTGTCAGAGGGTGAACGGATAGGCTCACCACAAATCGCAAATAGTGGGAATCAACCGGTAAAGAAATAGGGACAACTACATGGCTTTGTTCACTGATAACGTGGTCATAACAATTGATGACCTAGCGGAATTCGAGGCATCCCTGGCGCAGACTGCGGCTGCTCAGGGAATAGACGTTAACACAAAGATCAATCTTGCGACAAGCGGGATCAGTGACAAAGTCATGCTTTGGCTGCTGAATGTCTGGCGATCTGATCCGCAGTGGCAGACACGCCGTGAACTGGGCCTATCGACGGTGGTAGTAACTCCGCCGTTGCAGCGGTGGCTCTGCTTTGAATCGTTGGCGCGTTTTTTTGCGGAAGCGTATAACGCACAACTGAATACGCGGTATCAAGGCAAATGGACCGAATATAAACAAGAAGCGCAGAACGCGGCTGACTTTTACTTCCAGAACGGTATCGGCATTGTGGAGCAGGCGTTACCGCAACCGCAAACGCCGTTGATATCGGTGCAAGCGGGTAATTCGCCGGCGCAGTCAATGCTTGTGCAGACGGCGTGGCTGGATGCAGCGGGAGAAGAGAGTGCGCTGAGTACGTCCGGAAGCACAGAACTACCTGCGAATTCGAGCGTTGTGGTGGCAATGGCGGAAGGGGCATTGAATGCTCCGGCGGCCGCTGTGGGTTGGAATGTTTATGCCGGACCAGAATCGCAGGAGTTGACCAGACAAAACGAAGGGGCGTTAGCGATCGGGTCGACATGGCAGCTTCCGGCCTCCGGTTTGCAAGTAGGTGCAGCACCGATGAATGGTCAAGTGCCGGCTTTTTACGTGTTGCTATCCAGGCAAATCAGGCGAGGTTGAGATGACACCACTGACACTCTTGGCAGCACAGAAGTTACAAAGTAAATTAACGTCCAGCAATGCGCTCGAGCAGCAAATCGAACTGATTGCTGCGGCACTAAATGTGAGCATACCGCCTATTCCGGTGCAGCAAGTGCTGCTCTCAGCAGCGCCAGCCGATTTGGGGGACAGGAATCTAGATTTCAGCTACCCGCGAGTTTGTATCTACAGCACGGGAATAAAAAACTCGCAGTTCGAGAAGTTCCGGTCTTTTTCGGGGCAAGTGGCACTGGTTGCTGAGATTTGGGCGAGCGCCGATTTGATAGGCCAAGCCGACCAGTGGATTCACTTTTACGTGGAAGGCGTTAGCAGCATTTTGAGGATGAATATTGGTGACTGGGGCGATGGAATGTTTTTCGCTGGAGCTTACGAGGTGCAGTTTCAAGCCCCTAAAGCCGGCGGTTTGGGTTTTGTGGAATCCGCAAAACTGACGATGAGCTTGAATGCGAGCTTGAGCTAGGGAGGCGATATGAGCAGCTATATTTCGTCCAATGCAAACCGTTTCTACGCCGGTATAGAAACGAGTTACGGAGAAGCAGCAACAATCAGCACGGTAAATCGCTTTCCGGCGGTGAGACTACATGCTCACCAAAGCGTGCAAGCCGGCCGAAGATTGGATAAGACGGGAACGCGAACATTTTTGGGCTACCCGGTTTCGTCGAAGAGGGTGACCACTTTTGAGGTGCAGACCTATTTGACCTCCTGGAGCGGGCTGGGAGCACCAGGATACGGGCCGCTTTTTCAAAGCGCCTTGGGAGCGTCGCCGGTAGTAAGCGGGAGTTTGGTGGTCGCGGCTGTAGAAGGACCCTTGCAACTGCGGACGACGGCGGCACACGGGCTGTCTTTCGGATCCGCGATCTCATATGTTAACGAGATCCGTTTTGTGGCGAGCGTGATCGACGGCCAAACGATCGCAATCAATGCTCCTTTCAAAACGACGCCAGTGGCTGGGAGCATTTTGACTCAAGCGATGACGTATTCGTTAGCCGATGCGCTTCCTAGCGTGACGCTATACGATTACTGGGATCCAATCACGACTGTAAGTCGAGTGGTTGTGGGCGGCGCTGTCGATGCTCTCACTGTACTCGTAAATGGCGACTTTCATGAGTTCAGTTTTAGTGGGCCAGCTGCTGATCTGATCTCTTCAAGTAGCTTCAATACTGGAGCCGGTGGACTAACGAGCTATCCGGGGGAACCGATGCTTTCGGCTTTCGATTACTCGATTGTGCCCGGGCATTTAGGAGAGGTTTGGTTGGGTGGACCGGCTAATCAGTTCTTTACTATGACGGCGGCTAGCATCGAGGTCAAGAACAGCATTCAAACGAGGAATGAAGAATTTGGGTCATCGTATCCGCGAGCGATTTCACCAGGCGCCCGTCAGGTGGCGTCGAAATTCTCGTTATTTGCCCAAGATGACGCGCAAACGGTTGCGTTGTATAGTGCTGCCAAACAGCGTACGCCAATACCGGCGATGTTGCAATTAGGCCAGCAGCAAGGCCAATTGATGGGAATTTTCATGCCACAAGTTGTTCCTGAGATTCCGTTGTTCGATGATGCGGAGCCGCGACTGAAGTGGAGTTTCAACAACAATCTTGCACAAGGCTTGGCTAATGATGAAATCTTTTTTGCCTTCGCATAAACAGACGGACTACGCCAGCGTTGTCTGGTACAAAAGCGAGTCAGCACCTGGGGTTACCTTTGGCGTTCGCCGGCCGTCGCTGGCCCAGAGAATAGACCTCACGGAGCGCGTACGAGAACTGTCGATCAAGCATGAATTTCTGAAAGCAGGGGACGTGACGGATCAGCTTGAAGCCGCGCTCTCAGAGCTGCTGGTTCGAAAGCTGTACCTCGAATGGGGACTAGCTGAGCTAAAGGGATTGAAGATTGATGGCCAATCCGCCACACTGTCAACGCTGATAGAAAGCGGACCCGAAGCGCTTACCGAAGAAGTATTGGGCGCTGTCCTCGCCGAGGCAGGATTGACGGATGACGAACGAAAAAACTTCTAATCGCATTCCATTTTCAGTTTTCCACACCAGCCGCGTGGAGATGCGATACCTGTCGGAAAAGCGGTCTGGTTGCAATTCGAAATTGCGCCTGGGTCAGTGACACTAAGCTTGAGAAAAAAGTAGTTTGGGCCCGCGGCCGGGCTGTGTCAACCCAGTGCCCAAAGTCCGTGATCTCCCCAAAGAGCCTTTATTTTCTCGATTTATATGAGAGATGGAGAAACCTTGGCAGGGGGTGCGTGTTGTCGTTGGATGCAAAGAGTGCAGATGCGTTGATGGTATTGGAACAGGAATGGTTAGCGGAACAACACGATGAGTAAACAACAATTGCCAAGCGTTGCGGGAAGACTATCCCAGGCGAAGGCCGACGGGAAAAACTTGACGCAGCTACTTGCACCTGTTCGCTCAGGGGGAAATGCAGTTTTGAGTGCAAACAAGCTAACCAAACCTGGAGCGTCTAACGAGGAGAAGCCAGTCTCTTTGAGCGCAACCGGTACGGTGAGGGGCGGATTAAATTTCGGAAAGGCTCCAAAGAGTGCGACGAGCACAAGCGCTACATCGAACAGTTGGAACAAGCTGCTGAAGAGCACCTTATCTGGCGGCGGATCGGGAGCTCTCGGCAGCGGTGTTCTTCAGGCGCTGGGCGGTCTGGGAGGAATTGTCTCGGGTATTGCAGGATTGTTTGGAGGGTCGAAGAAGACTTTGCAACCGTTGACTGCTTTTCAACTTCCGAGTGCAAAAAACGTTACGAGTGGGATCGGCAGAAGGGCAGGGAGCGCACAGGCGGTTGCGGCCTTCAGCGGAGCAACAAAGGCGGCCGCAGCCAACCCGGTATACAGCAACGTCCAAAATTCGTTGAAAACCACCGGGATTAGCGGGACTGGCAGCTCTCAGTATCAGAATCAACAAATTGTGCAAGCCGTGAAGCAAGCCCTTCTTACCTCAAGTTCGCTGAATGACGTAATCGCGGAGATATAAGATGGCAATTTTTCCTGCTCTGAGTACGGGTTCAGTAACCCAATATCCGCTCGAAATCAAAACTGGCCAGGAGAGCCAGCTCATTCGTTTTCTGGACGGATCGGACCAACGCTATAGTGTGCGCGCACGCACACTGAGGCAATGGCGAATACCGCTTACCTTGTTGAATGAAAACGAAACACAGGCGCTGGAGATGTTTTTTGCGGATCAGCTTGGTAGCTACTCGGTTTTCAGCTTCCCTGATCCGTATAGCGGCACCTTGGTTCCGAATTGCCGCTTCGGAGAGGATGCCTTTCAAAGCGATTATGTGGGAGTCGATGACGGCAGCGGAACTGTCTGGATAGTGGAGACCAATGGCTAACCTATTTTTCCCTCAGCTCGCAAGCGGAACACTTGCACAGTACCCGATTCGAAAAACTCGGGTCACCCGCACTGTCAGAAATGAATTGCCAAACGGGGATTTGGTGCTATACGCGGACCCAAGTGCCGACGAAATGATTTGGGAGCTCGGCTACTCAGGGCTAGACCAGGTAGACATAAACGGGCTAGCGAATTTCTTTAACGTCTGTAAAGGAAGATTCCATGCATTTACCTTTATCGACCCGGCGGAAAATATGCTGGTCGCCAGCGCAGACCTCGGAAGTTCGTTGTGGAGCTTAGGCAGTTCCATTCAGGTTGTGGGAGGCGCTAATGACCCAAACGGTGGGATGGCAGCCTTCACAGTGACAAATAATGGGCAAGACAGCCAGGGCCTGTCGCAAACATTGAGCGTTCCAGCCGGCTACCAGTATTGTTTCTCGGTATATGTAATGAGCGGTAGTCCGTCGGCGATTACTTTGAGCCGTCAAGGGACAACTATCCAAGAGACCAATGTCCAAGAGGTGGCCTCACAATGGGTACGCGTGACTTCAAGCGGTACATTGGCCGATGATGGAGCTGGTTTCACAGCAGGAATCGAACTAGCACCTGGACAGCAGGTCGTGTTATTCGGGCCGCAACTGGAACCGCAAGTTGCCCCCTCGCGCTTCCGGCCGACCTTCCAAAGCGGCGGTGTTTATTCACGGGCCCACTGGGGAGTAGACGAACTGCTGATTTCGGCTGACGCCCCAAACGTTTTCTCGACGGTTTTCAGTGTTGAGAGCTCAATTTAAGACGAGGCATCGAGGGTACAAAATGGCGACAATCAATGAAGTTAAGCAATTGGCCGAGGCGGACACGCCGCTCCTGTTCTTTCAGTGCGTTCTACCGTCCGGGGACGCAGAATACTGGAGCACTCATTCGATCGTCTTCAATGGCCACCAATACTACGCGCGAGTCTTAAAGCACAATTTGTTTGATTTGCAGCTCTCGGCTGATGACGCGATGGACGGTATTTCTCAACTATCGATTACACTAGCGAACGCCGATTCAGCATTGTCCGAACTGAATGCAGCATTGGGTTTTAAGGGATCGGCTTTAACGGTGTTCTTTGCGTTTGCCGACCTACCGAGCGGCACGGTGACAACCGAAAGCACCGTCTTATTTCGTGGAGTAGCTGGGGACCCAGACTTAATCACCGAAGATAGCCTAACACTTACGTTTGCTAATAAGTTGAGCTTACAGCGTATTCCTGTACCCGAGGTACGGGTACAGCGATCTTGTGCCTGGAATTTTCCTGCAAGTCTGCCGCAGAGGGAAGAAGCGAAGGATGGAGGAGACCGCGGTAGATTTTCGCGATTCTTCCGGTGTGGATATTCGGCGGATGTGCCGGGCGGGGTAGGAAACTTAAGTGCGGGACAACCATACACCTCCTGTGACAAGTCTCGGTTGCAATGCACGCAGCGGGGCATGTTCAAGCAGGATGCGCAAGGAAATCAGACCGCGAGGTTCGGAGCTTTTGAATTTGTTCCGTCAGCCATTAACGTGCGAACAGCAGGCGACAAGACCTCGCATGTTTCTCCACTTTTGGATAATTCGGCGAAGTTCAATGATCCGGTTCCATTAATTTACGGAACCGGATGGCTGAAAGCGCCGGTTATCTTCTCTCGCAACGATGGGAACCTCACGCACATGGAGGTTTTACTTGGAGTAGGCGCCATCCAGGGCGTGTTGAAGGTGGTGGTCAACGACATCGAAATACCGATCTATTTGTCTGGCAAGGACATGAGCGCGACCGGATGGTACGCAGCGGTGACGACCGGCACCAGGCAGGGTAGTTTCAATCTAGATTTCGTAGATTCGACAGGCACACCCCTTGGCGACCCTTATGGTAGCCTGGCCGTACTATCGATCATTGTTCCGAATCGTATCAGCACGGGCCAATCGTTACCGAATGTCGAGGTTCTACTTCAAGGGCTCCAAGTGGATTCTTACAACCTGGACGGAAGCTTTGCCGGGACTAATTACTCGAATAACCCGGCCTGGGTAATACTCGACATTCTGGAGCGATGCGGCTGGTCCCAAACGGATCTAAATTTAGCAAGCTTTGCAGCAGCTGCCGACTTCTGTCAATATTTCATTAGCACGACCGACTTGAATGGAAATCCGGTCAGCGTACCTCGATACGAATGCAATTTGATACTGACGAAGCGGCAGAGTGCGGCCGCAGTGATTCGCGGCATTCGAGTCGCGTCAAGTTTGATGTTGCGTTATGGCGCAACCGGTCTTCTCGAATTGCTGCCGGAGACCACGATCGCGGCGCAGCAGCCGGCATTGCCGGACGGTAGCAACAGCACGGAGCCGCTTCTGAGTGGCTGGCCAGCCTACGAGTTTAGCGATGGCTCTGGGTCTTTTTCCGGAATCGCACGAAACGGTGACGGAAGTTCGAGCGTTAGGCTCAGCAGCCGTAGCGTTTCAGAGACTTCTAACCGTTTGAGCGTGGAGTTTCAAGACGAATCAAATGAGTACCAGCAGGATAGTCTCTCTCTGACGAATGAAGACGACGTTGCCCTGATTGGTTACGAGGTTGCGAGCCAGTCTACCGCTGTTGGCATTGCAAATTTCAGCCAGGCGACTAGAGTGTTGTTGCAACAACTAGACAAGTCAACGAAAGGCAATCTGTTCGTTCAGTTTGAGACTAGCTTTCGAGCTTTGAAGGTCCGGCCGGGCGACATCATAACGATTACTTACTTGAAGGAAGGGTTCATACGCACTCCTTTCCGGGTGACCAAACTTTCGCCCGCAATGAATTTTCAAGCAGTGACGATCCTCGCCCAAATCCACAATGACGATTGGTACAGCGACAGCACGGCCGTACTTATAAATGCCGGTCGGCAACCCGGAACCGTCATTGGAGTACCGAGGCCTCTTATCGGAACCGTCCCTCACAGAGATCTGGCGGGAGATTTTGAGTTCTTCGATTTTGCGGTGGAAGAAAAAATTGAAGCGTCCAGCGATGGCTCCGCTACAGATACTTTAACGATCGAGTTTGCGCAGCCGAGGAAACCGAGCACGAACATAACCAATGTCCCGATTGTGAGTTTAAGCCCGCGCTACGGGACTTCGGGTGGCTCGTTGCCGGGTGGCAACAATTACTATTACGCCGTGGCTGCGGTAGATGCATCAGGCGCCGAAGGCCCGCCATCGTTTACGGTTCCCGCTCAAACGCCGGCGGGAGCGAGCACGACTGAAGTGACGATCTCCGGTTTAAGCTTTCCTCAGGCAGCAGTCTCTTTTCACGTGTATCGTGGCACGACACCACAAGAGCTGTATCGAATTACAAGTGTTCCGGAGCCAATCGCCAGCACCTACACCGATTCAGGGCTAGCAACCCTTAATTACGGACCGCCAGATGCCAGCTTTGACCATGCAAACTTCTATTATCGATTTGAAAATGCGGGACCATTTCTAGCCGATGGTTTCTCAGCAAACACGGTCGGCCGGAGTGACATGGGAGCGGTTAGCGGTGCTTATGCCGGAATGGTGGTAAGGATTATCGAAGGGACCGGCCGGGGACAGGAGCGACTTATCGCGACCAACTCAGGTACCACCTTGACTGTTACTTCTCAGTGGCTGGTCCAACCTGATGGCACCAGCGAGTTTGTTATTGCCGATGGCTCGTGGAAGTTTGCTGCGGTATCGGCGACAAGCCCCGCGAAGTTTGAGATCGCCTACCAAACGGGAAGGGCCATTCAAATCTCGGGACGATCTGCCAACGTAAACAATCAGGAGTGCGATGCCGACCTTTGTCCATTAACGCGCTGGACACTGGGTGGGGGTAAGCCAGATATCGGGCTGGCCGGTCCACCGGCTTTTACCCTTTCTGCGCCGGGTGCGGGAGCACTTACCCTCTCACAAGTGGGATTCGAAGACTTAACGAACATTTCTTCAGTAACTAGTGGGACTCTGCAGCTATTTGGTTGGAACGAGCTCTTGACGCCCAGTGGATATGTACTTGCAGCAGCTATAGATTCCAGTGCAAGCACTGTCCAGCTGTCCCCGGCGGCGAATCTGACGGTTGGTCAAATTCTTCAGATTGGCAACGAACTCGTGACGATTTTGCAACCTGTTGGGGCGGGTACATACTCGGTGACTCGCGCATCGTTTGGCTCGACGGCAGGTGCGCACAATGCCGGCGATGTTGTCTTTCCCCTTGCGCAGGAGACTTTGGTAGTGCCTTTTGCCTCCGGCTTCTTTCTGAATAGGGCATCGCAAAATTATCTGCATACCCTCGATTTGCCTGACCAGCGCATTTGCGCAGCGGAGTTGTACGTCACGAATTCGTTCGGGGATGGTTTAACAAACGGAGCTTGCTATCTGTCGCCAACTCAGTCAGGTTTGAGAACGTTGTCGGGCGGCCAATTCACGTTCCAAGTGAGCGGATTCCCAACCAATGCGCAGAATGCGGCGCCAGCAGTTTTGGTAGCGGCATCGCATGCTGTTCGCGACGTACGTGCTTCTGTCAATCGGCCGCCCGCAGGCTATGATCTGGCAATCGACCTCCTGCAGAATGGATCGCCATATTGCAGCCTGAAGATCGAATCAGGCACCTACACGTCTTCGATAACAGACGGCCTGACCCTGCTGCCGTTAGTGGGCGGAGCGTCTTTAACCATGAACGTGGCGCTCGCATCCGTGCCAAATTTTCAAGGGTCGGCAAATCCTGGCCAGGATCTAACCGTGACGATTCGCCTTTAAAATAAAAGAACAGCACCGCAGTACCGCTACCATGGTCTGTTCATGATCTACGCGGCGGCGTTAGCGTTCGTTGTTCTGGTTCTATGTAGCGTAACGATTTACAAAACGTTCGGAGTAAAGACTAAAACAGATTTTCTAGTCGCTGGCCGAACATTGAGCTGGCCGGTCCTGGTCTTTACTCTCCTTTCTTCTTGGATTGGAGCGGGCAGTCTTCTGGCAGGAGCCGAGAACGCGTACCGGAATGGATTTGTTGCGCTTTGGCAGCCTTTTGGAGGATGGATTGGGCTTTTGCTCATTGCCCTGATTGCCGGTCGAGCACGCGAATTCGCTCAATTCACCATTCCCGATCTGCTGGAAGTCCGGTTTAACGCCGCGGCACGAGTACTTGGCTCGATTGCAATCGTCATTTCTTGTACGATCATCACCAGTTATCAACTGATCGGTGGCGGCGACATCCTACACCTGATCTTCCCTCAGATTGCCCGCACAACTGGTCTATACGTAATCGCAGGGTTCGTGATCTTTTTTACGGCTGCTGCGGGAATGGCCTCGATTGCCTACCTGGACTTGATCATCGGTGCGCTGGTCACGACGACTATGATTGTGGCTGTACCCGTTCTCCTGCATAGCGTAGGTGGATGGAAGGCTGTGACGAGCACCCTCCCGGCTACCCACTTCGACGTGCTCGGCAACTATACCTTCTCCGGAGCGATTGGACTTGCGCTGCCGACTATGCTTCTACTTATAGGAAATCAGGGAATGTACCAGAAGTTCTTCTCTGCAAAATCGGAGAGCGATGCGCGCAAATCGGTTGTGGGATGGATTGTAGGGACGATCGTGCTTGAAACGCTGCTGGTATCGATGGCCGTGATCGCCAGTGCAAAGATCCACACGGAACAACCGCGTGAAATCATTCCACTCACGGCTCGCCGGGCTTTGCCAGGACTGCTTGGCGCTATCCTGCTAGGCGGAGTTTTCGCGAAGGTGATCTCAACAGCAAATAATTATCTATTTTCACCAGCCACGAACCTGATCCACGATGTTTACGAACGATTCATCAACCCTGCGGCATCAGAAAAGCGGACTTTGATTTTTTCGCGCCTGATTGTAGTTTTACTCGGTCTTTTTGCCGTTCTGCAAGCAACTCAATTTCAATCGGTGTTGAAAGCATCCCTCTACGCGTACACGGTTTATGGCGCAGCGGTTACGCCGGCCGTAATGGCTGTTTTCTTCTGGAAGGGGGCGACACCATCCGGTGCGGTAAGTTCTATTGTCCTGGGGACAACGATCACAATAGGCTGGGAACTCCTGCAACAGTACGGTGCTGCTAACGTGAAGGCGGCTCTTGCACCCATTGACGCCGTGTATCCCGCTTTGTCGGCGTCCGTACTGAGCTTGATAGCAGTCAGCCGTTTCACAAAACAGAAGGCGGTTATTTCTTGTCGCAGCACTCCATACAATCAAATAATCAATGATTGTTGAAGCGATTCAAGAAGCCTTACAGGCGAACGGCCTGGATGGGTGGCTTTTCTTCGACCACCATCGCCGCGACCCGCTGGCGTACAGGATTCTACAGATTCCCGATTCCGTTCTTCCAACCCGGCGCTGGTATTACTTCGTTCCGTCCGATGGTTCGCCTCGCAAGCTGGTGCACCGCATTGAGAGTTTTGCCCTTGACTCGTTGCCGGGTGAGAAAAATAGTTATTCGAGTTGGAATGATCAACAAACCAAACTCGTCCGCCTCTTGACCGGAGCTAAGTTAATCGCAATGCAGTATTCTCCCAGCTGCGCGATTCCTTACGTTTCGCTAGTTGACGCAGGTACCGTGGAACTCGTGCGGGCGAGCGGTGTTGAGATCGCGAGCTCAGCAGACATGGTGCAGGAGTTTGAAGCTCGCTGGACCGAAGAGCAGTTCAAGCAGCATGTAGAAGCGGGTCGGCGAGTCGACCAGGCACGCCGCGAGACCTTCAGGTTTCTCGGACAACAGCTTGGCGCCAAGAATCTGGTAACGGAATACGACGTTCAGCAGTTTCTCTTGCAACGGTTCAGAGAATCGAACCTGCTGACTGATCACGGGCCAATCGTGAGCACAAACGAGAACGCGTCGGATCCTCATTACGAACCAACCCGCGATCGAACTTCTGCCATCGAAGTGGGCGATCTTGTCCTGATCGACTTATGGGGAAAACTGGACGAAGCCGATTCTGTCTACTATGACGTAACTTGGACTGGTTTTTGCGGGGAAGTAGTCCCTGACGAAATCCAGAACGTCTTCCAAATCGTGCGAGAGGCGCGCAAAAGAGCCTCAGAATTTGTGGTGAGGAAGATCGCAGCAGGGGAGCCAATTGCCGGGTTTGAGGTGGATGACGAAGCACGATCGGTTATCAAGGCTCACGGTTTGGGCGATTTTTTCTTCCATCGAACTGGCCACAGCATCGGTACAGAGGTCCACGGAACGGGCGCCAATATGGACAACCTCGAATCTCACGATGAACGGCGGATTATCCCGCGTACCTGTTTCTCTATCGAACCGGGTGTGTACCTGCCACATTTCGGCATCAGATCCGAAGTAAACGTGTATGTGGGAGAGGGGTTTGCGAAGGTCACGGGCGAAGAGCAGGAAGAACTGGTGCGAATCTAGGCCCGTTGCGATAGATTGGATCAAATATTTTGATTTGCATAGTTGACTCGATCCGGTTTACCTTTTGGTATGGCCACTGCTAGTCGTATGGAGCCTCCTGCATCGCTGGTAGGTCTTTTGCACCGAATCAGCAATATCGTAAGTTCAGACCTTTCTCTCGACGAAATGTTGGGTGAGGTGGTTGGCCTGACCGTCCAGGTCACAGATTGTGACGCCTGCCTTGTGTATCTGATTGAACGTGAAACAAGTGAAATCGTCCTGCGAGCCTCCCAGGTGCCTCATCAAAGCGACTTGGGCAACATCCGGCTGAAAGTCGGTGAAGGTGTTACCGGATGGGTGGTGGAGCACCACTCGGTGGTGGCGCTCTCCTCGAATGCGGCTGCCGATTCGAGATTTAAGAAGTTCCAGGCTCTCGTGGAAGATACGTACGAGGCCTTCCTTTCCGTGCCGCTCGTTACTGGTGGTGATGTAATTGGCGTAATTAACGTTCACCATCGGGAATCGCATCCCCACAGCGCGGACGAGATAGCGCTGCTTACTTTTGTCG
The DNA here is from genome assembly GCA_965277435.1 of Bryobacteraceae bacterium. GTDB lineage: Bacteria > Acidobacteriota > Terriglobia > Bryobacterales > Bryobacteraceae > Bog-105. Next base: position 4,032,148 of record OZ255821.1, read on the forward strand.
GAGAGCAGATGGGTGGCGCAATCAGTAAATCATTCTTGGCCGAGGAGAACTTGCGGCTACAGGAAGAAACGGCTGAGATGCGGCGGCAGCTCGAGACACGAAAGATCGTCGAGCGCGCGAAAGGCATTCTGCAACACCGCCACAGTTTGACCGAGGAAGAGTCTTACCTGCGGCTGCGTAACGAGAGTCGCCGGCTGCGTAGACCCATGCGCGAGCTAGCCGAAGCGATTATCCTTTCCGAAGACCTCAGTCGCAAGAGCGAGCGCGTCCAATAGGTTTCTCCAGCTAGAATCGTAGTTGCAGTCCGGTTTCGTACCGTTATTCAAAAATCCCCATCTGCTAACGCTGGCGGGCAATTTCTGGCCGCGCAAAATCGACACGCACGCTTTTCCGGCGATTCGAAGAGAGTACCGGATTGATTCGAAGAACACCGTTGTGGCTCTAGAGCATCAGCCACTATCGGCTGCTCGTGGGCAACTTGTCACACTGCACGGGCTTGAGGGCTCGGCTGACGCAGGCTACATCGCTAGCTTTTCCCAAGAGGCGCTCAGGCGAGGTTTCGCAATACATCGCTTGAATCTTCGAACCTGCGGCGGGACAGAAGACCTGTGCGAAACGATGTACCATTCCGGTTTGACTGGCGACACACTAAACGTGGTCGAACGTCTGAAAGCCGCGACCGGTGGTCCGATATTCTTGATTGGGTTTTCTCTGGGCGGCAACGTGGCTCTCAAGTTGGCCGGCGAACTCGGCGCAACCAACCTGTTGGCAGGCGTAATAGCGGTTTCGACACCCATCGATCTGGCGAAAGCCGTGCATTCGATCGACCGGCTAAGTAATGTTCTTTATGCTCAACGTTTTCTCGACCGTTTACGTGGGCGGATTCGCAAGAAGAGTCAGACGTCGCCTGACATCTATGATCAAACCGGTTTAGATGACGTAAAGACGATCTGGGAGTTTGACGATCGATTCACGGCCCGGCTCTTCGGATTCGGCACCGCCGCCAATTACTACGCCACCCAGTCTGCGTGTAATTTCTTACCGGCAATCCGTGTTCCGGCTCTAGTAATCACCTCGAAGGATGACCCCTTGGTTCCTTTTCACAGCTATGACAATGCGGCTTTCCGAACGAACCCGTTACTTAGCCTGGTGGCTACAGAGTATGGTGGGCACTTGGGATACATCTCAAAACGGAAACCGAGATTCTGGCTGGACGGGTTTTCGCTGGATTGGATCGAACAGATCGTTGATGGCCAGAAACCATTAGAAGGGTGTCACGCCCTTCATTGTCCCGCTGGTCCTGGTACGACGAAAGCAGCCCAGAGGGGGCAGTAAGGCGTAAGCTGAGAAGTTGACTGCCATTTCCAGCGGCCGAGTCTCCGGTTTTCTGCATATTCCAGAACACGCAAATGGCCAAGGCCTCGTCTTGACGCACGGTGCCGGAACTAACTCAAACTCGACCCTGCTCCTTACCATCGCGGACCACTTTGCAGCAATGGGGATTCATGTTCTGCGGTACGATCTGCCGTTTCGGCAGCAGCGCCGCTCCGGACCGCCTTTTGGCAATGGATCAGCCGATCGAGCAGGCCTCTTTGAGGCCGCCACAGAGCTTAGCAAACTGGTGGGCGGTGGAGTGTACTTGGGTGGCCACTCTTATGGCGGGCGGCAAGCGAGTATACTTGCTGTTGAGGCACCAGGGGTGTGTGACGGCCTGCTTTTGCTGTCCTATCCGCTGCATCCTCCCAAACAGCCGGACGCCTTGCGGACGGGCCACTTTGGCCAGCTCCGAACGCCCGTCTTGTTTGTGCTAGGTACGAATGATCCGTTTGCCTCCAGCTGTGAACTTCAGACGGCCGTTCAACTCATTCCAGCTCCTGTGGTAATCAGCACGATTGAAAATGGCGGCCACGATTTAAAGAAGGGTAGCTTCGACGTGCAGCATAAGATTGTCTTACCGTTTGGTCAGTTGATGACGGCGAAACAAACCTGAGTGACAGCGATGATTTCTATTGAATCTAAAAGCAACTTACCCGATTGGATGAGTTTATTAGGCAAGACGCTAGATGGCGGCTATGAATTAAAGGAGGTCGTCGAGGCCGAACAAGAGCGCGTCCTGTTCCGGGTCCGGGTGCTGGGAGACTATACGCTCAAGGCTCTGGCCCGATTCTATGTCGCCGACCAGTCAACGGCGGAGTCGCAGGCCGGCGTTTGGGAATCGATCCGCTTCTTTCGGAGGAAGACTAACCTGAGTGTGCCGCTTGGCGCTGGGACGCTGAACATCGATGGTTCTACGGTTGCCTACCTGGTCTTTCAAAATCCCGATGAAACGCTGGCAGAGGTGATCGCGAGCCGGGCCTTGCTTCCCGATGAAGCGAGTGAAGTATTGCGATCGGTGGCCGCCGGGTTGGAGAGCCTCCATGCGAATGGGTTCGTGCACGGCAATGTCTCTACTCGCGAGGTATTGGCGGTGGCCGACTCGATACAGCTTTCAACCGAGTGCATCCGGCACGCAAACGCTAGTCCATTGTTGGATCGCAAAAGCGCCAGATACCTTGCTCCCGAGAGCGGCACAGAGAATACAACATTTGCTTCTGATGTTTGGTGCCTCGGCGCTACTCTCTTCGAAGCCTTGACGCAGAAGAAATATGAGGCTGGGTTGTTCGAAGAAGCAGCGGCTCTCAAACATCCCATGGGCGCGCTCGTGTCGAGTTGTCTGGATCCGGATCCGGAAAAGCGCTGCAAATTGGCTGACCTGGACCGTATTTCGAAATCGAAGCCCCCTCCTCCTAAGCCGAAGCCGGTTCCTGTCGAGCCGGTGAAAGAACTAAGCACCGCTGCTGCGGCAGGGACTTCCGCGGCGGCTGGGAGTTCCGCTGCTGCTGCGCCGGTCGACGTTCCAGAAAAAGTCTTCGTTTTCCCCCAACCCAAACGGCTGGCCGAGGAGTCATCGACTGTTGAAACTCCGATGTCCCCACAACGACCGCAAGCGCCTGCTGCTGAACCGGTGCTTCGTCCCGCTCGGGTGCCCCTCGTGCCAAGGCGAGACGTCACGAACAGAGTGCCACTGACTGGCGCTCTTACTCGAAAAAAGGAATCCAATTTACGTGACGAGCCTCCTAGCTCGAGTTCGAGTCGTAAAGGATGGGTGTATGCCTTAGCTGCCTTTTGCGTCATCTTCCTGTTCCTGTGGTTCATCCGCGCTCGCCCCCGCCAGAATGCGGTAGCTGCGGCCCGCTCCACAACAGGAACAACTGCTGCTTCACCATCGGTTCCCAAGCCTAAGGGCCAGACAGCGTGGCCTACTAAGACGCTCAGCCCTGATAGCAAGACTTCGGCCCCCGCTGTTACTTCGAAGGTTTCCGATCGGCCCGCCAACATGGCCAATCTGACGAACAAACGCCCGCTTTCGGAGGGGCAGGCGCGTCCCGTTTGGCGCGTCATCCTCTACACATACGTGCGCCAGGAGGATGCTGGGAAGAGGGCTCAGGCCATTAGCGAAAAGCGGCCCGATTTGGGGACGGAAGTCTTTTCCTCTAGCGGAACTGGCGGACCGTTCCTGGTCGTAGCAGGCGGTCAAATGACTAAGGAAGAAGCCGCACGCCTGCGGCAACGGGCTGTCCGTGAGGGCATGCCGCACGACAGTTACATACAGAACTTTAGCCGCTGAAAGCACGAGAAAAACTTTCAGTTGTACTTTAGCTGACTGGCATCTAACCGGCAGACGCTTGTTAGCTGGAGCATGTTGGGAGACGATATGAATCGTTGGCTGATTGCAACTGCAGGCGTTTTCATGCAGATTGCGTTGGGTGCGGTGTATGCTTGGAGCGTTTTTCGGCTGCCGTTAGCCAAGCAGTTCGGGTGGACGATTCCTCAAATCACCCTGACTTTTACCATCGCGATTTTCGTTCTGGGATTTGCTTCATTCTTAGGGGGGCTCTGGGTCAGCCGGAGCGGACCCCGCCTGGTAGCCGTTACAGGTGGCATTCTATACGGTTTGGGTACGTTACTGGCCGGGTTCACGCACGGCTTGCCTTGGCTCTACGCCACTTACGGAGTGATCGGGGGAACTGGTCTGGGCTTGTCGTATATCGTTCCCGTGGCCGTCTTGGTGAAGTGGTTCCCCGATCGGCGGGGCTTGATTACGGGCGTTGCCGTGGGCGGCTTTGGCGCGGGCGCGCTTCTCACCGCGCCCTTAGCTACCCGCCTTATTAGTTCTATAGGTGTCCTGCACACCTTCATCTATTTAGGCATCTCCTACATGGTCGTTACGGTAATCGCGGGCTGGTTTATGCAAAACCCGGCAGCCGATTGGCGGCCTGCTGGTTGGCAGCCGAGTGTCGCGCAAACCAAGCAACGGTCGGCCCGCGATTACACGCTACAAGAGGCTTTGAAGACTTGGCAATGGTGGGTTCTCTGGTTTCTTCTTTTCCTGAATACTTCGGCGGGGATCTCGATCATTTCGCAGGAGTCCCCCATGTTCCAGGAAATCGCGAAGGTGACGGCGGTGGTCGCGGCAGAGATGGTCGGGATAGTCGCTATCGGGAACGCCATGGGCCGGGTTTTTTGGGCTTGGCTATCGGATCTAATTTCCCGGCGCGCGACATTTGTTGTCATGTACGCGCTACAGGCTGTCCTTTTCTGGATATTTCCCGATCTGCATTCGGCGGCGATTCTGACTCTTGTTTCGTTCATCATTCTGCTGTGTTACGGCGGTGGGTTCGGAACAATGCCCGCCTTTGCAGCGGATTATTTCGGCTCGAAGAATGTAGGCGCTATCTACGGCCTCATGCTCACGGCTTGGGGTTTCGCCAGCGTATTCGGTCCTCTCCTGGTTGCTGATCTTCGTCAATCAACAGGCGTGTACCGTGGTGCGATGCACATCATTTCGATAGTGATGCTTGCGTCGATTCTTTTGCCTATCGCTGTCCGACCACCTCAGAGAGCCAGTGACGTGCCGTTGCCGGAGCTCAGCCGCGCTGCGGGGCGGTAGCTTGAATATCATCTTAGAAAACCGGTGAAGCCCATTCACGCAAAAGTCACGGGTTTTAAGCCATTTCCCAGGTAACAAAACGGGGGCTAGCTACATCCCCTTGCTGTTAGTTCATTCGTCCGCTCTGGCTGTCCGGCCAGGGAGGGCAGCGAGCAGGCTATTCCGGTATGCGGAGGCAAGGTATGGACCCAGTCGACGATTCAAATCATTCGGAAACGGTTTTGGCTGATCAGTCCCCTAACTCCGTCGAGACAGTAATCCCCGTTTATGCGGAGGAAGCTGTCATCTCAAAAAAACAAGTTGCTACGGGTCGAGTTAGAGTAGCAACCATCACCAAGCTGCACGAACAAGCAATCGATGAACTTCTGGAGCGCGAACGCGTAGAGGTCGAGCGGAGACCGATCGGCAAGCGAGTGGCTTCCATGCCCAAGGTGCGGGAGGAGGACGGCGTGATCATTATTCCGGTAGTCGAGGAAGAAATCGTTGTTGAACGTCATCTCGTGCTGAAAGAGGAAGTTTATGTTCGCCGGATCCGGGAAACTGAAAAGTTTCAGGAACGGGTTCAACTCCGGCGACAGGAGGCGGCGATTACCCGCCTCCCGGGCGATTCGTCGGTTTCTGATGGCAGTTTGTCTATCGATTCCCCAAATCAGGTTCAAAACAAGGAGAAATAAATGGCTTACGAAAAGATAGTTTCTGTATTCGATACTGAAGCACATGCGAAGGCGGCCTCGAAGGCGCTAGAGGCAGAAGGGTTTTCTGCCAGTGATATCAGCATTCTCGGCCAGCAGGCTCTGCGCCAAGGCGATGACCCGGACAACACACCAGGCCGGGAAACGGGTTTTTGGAAGCGGCTGTTTGGCGGAGAAGTGCATGAGCATGAAGCCGAAGTTTTCGGGCGCACCGTGGAAGCTGGAGGATACGTGCTTACTCTCCGCGTTCCCGATTCCGATGTCGATCGCGCCATGAAAGTGTTGGACGCGCATCAGCCCATCGACGTGCAGGAAAGAGCCGGAGAATACGGTCTCGATACGAAAGCTTCTCCTCTCCCGACGACGCGCTCGGTGGGAACAGGTTTAGCAGCCGGTGTCGCTGGGGCAGCTGCAGGTGCTGGTAATGCCATTCGCAACACCGCCGGATCAGCTGTGGACGCGGTAAGAGGAACAGGGGATCGCGTTGGTGCGGGGGGTGATCGAGCCGCCGATCGCGCCGGAGTCACTGGCGATGGCCCGGCTGCAGACCCGGCCCGTATGCCTGCCGCAGGCGTAACTGGCAACCGAGCGGCTGGCGACGAGGAAGTCATTCGGTTAGCCGAGGAACAAATCAATGTAGGTAAGCGCCAAGTGGAAGCGGGTACTACCCGTATTCGCCGGTTCGTTACCGAAAAGCCGGTGGAAGCGCAAGTGACCCTGCACGAAGAACATGCTGAAGTCGTGCGCCGCGCCGTAACCGATCCATCTTTCCTGAACGATGTGGACTGGTCGGATCAAACTATTGAAGTTAGAGAAATGGCCGAAGAGGCGGTTGTTAGCAAGAGCACTCGTCTAGCTGAAGAAGTGGTTGTTCGCAAAGAAGGTACCGATCGCACCGAAACCGTTCACGATAAAGTTCGTCGCCAACAGGTGGAAGTGGAGCACCTGGACAACGCCGCCAAAACGGCCACTAACAAGCCCTAACAACAGACGGATCTCTCAGTTCTTAGCTACACAAAGCGCCGCGTTCGTGCGGTGCTTTTTCTTTGTGGGGTATCGAGCCTGTCGAGAGCTGGAGCGAAGCGCACCGTCGTTGGGGAATTGAATGAACGTAGACTCTTGAGATCCAGATGCCTTGCGAATGCCGCTGCTACCGGGCCATCGTATTCGCTGGAGCTCGTAAAAAGCGGAGAAGAGCAAAGGAGGAGATGTTCCTCTCCGCATCACCACCCTGGAGCGAGGGTTCGATTCAAGAAGAGCAGAGAAGCGGCCTTCATTTGATCTTGCATTGAGGGCCGCTTCTCTAGATTGATGCTAGGCAGGAGAAGTGCTGGACATGGTGAACGCGCCATTGGCGCCGTCGGGGAAGAAGCCGCCTTTATCTACGCCACCGGCACCATAGGCGAGATAGAGAACCTGTTGCGGCGTTCTCGTCTTTGCCAGGCCGTTCGGATCAAGCGAGAAGAACTCAGTTCCTGAAGGAGGCGGAAGTATATCCACTGAATCGAGCTTAGGCGATGGAACGTTCAGCCGCGCCACTTGCAAGCGAATGTTCGCGACGTGTTGCGACTCTGCCGAAAGGATTTCGGCCGCGTAGCCAATTACGGCGGTCGAGAGTAGCGGGGCCGCCCCGGCGTAAGCTGTAACGCCAATATCTTCGAAGATACGGGCAAGCTTCAGAAAATCACTCTGATTTGCATAGCCGAACCCGAGCGCATTCAGGTTGATCGTCGGTTTGATGATGGCCTTGGAGCCGAGCAAGCCGAGTAGCAGAGCCACATGGGAGCGCTCATCGGCCGCAATCTGCAGCGCAACCTGCTGCGTGAAAACGGAACTGTTCGTAAAAGCGACTTTTGCGCCGCCATACGTGGGACCAGGCGTCTTGCCTACATTGATTCCCGATTGTTCCAACGTCTTACCGGTAGTCGCGACCGTGTAGAATTCCGCTTCCAGGAACTCGAGGTTCAGGGCGAAATTCAATACCGCGAGGTCGGTGGTCGTCGGGGCAGAAGCGGCTTTCACCTGTTTAGGATCGACCACAAAAGCCGCGCCTACAGCGGCGCTGGCAAGACCGAGCTTGCTTACGAAACTGCGGCGGTTGGATGCTGCGGCCGCCACTTCAGGAATGATTGATTCAGTCATATTTCTCCTTGGAAAAAAATTAAATTTTAAGTTCTAGAGGAATTTGGTTATGAAATCCGCGCCGCTTGCGTTTTCATTTTGCGAAAGCGGTAAGCGGCTACCGCGAGCACAGGCAAAATCAGCCAGGCTGTGGCCGGCTCCGGCGTAGCGGTGCTGAGATTCAAAGAGTAGTTGCCGGTGCGTTGCACGCACGGGGCGAGATCGGTTTCCCAGAAAGGACCGCTCGTGCCGCAAGCCGCCGAGGTAAAGTTGCCGTTCCCCGCTTCACTAAAACCATCCGAAAAATTCCCGTTTGGAAAGTTATCGAATTCGGTTAGGACTACCTTGTAACTGCCTGCCGCTACTGCCGTGTTTAAAAAGGCATCGTTGCAGAGCCCGGTAGTTCCGTCCTTCATGCGCCCGTTCGTGCAACTGGCATCCCCGCCGTCCACCGCTACAAATGCGCCCGTAGTTGCATTAAACAGCGAAACCACAGGTACGAATCCCCCTGCGGCATAAGAGGTGGTAGCGGCCGTTACAGTGGTCGCCTGCGCCAGATTCCACGTGTATTGGAACGACTGGTCGTCCCCGGTAAATGAGCCGGTAAGAGTCGTGGCCGAAGCAGCCGCGCCGCTCAAGACCAAACAACCGACCAAATATGTAAACTTACTGCAGATCTTCATCCTATAAATCCTCCTTCGAGTAATTCAAACTTTGTGTGCGCTGTTGTTTCTTTCCACTCGCAATACGTAGATCACACAGGCACTGGATGAAGGGTATAGGAATTTTCGGGCGCTGTGAAAGGGTAAGCGGCAAAAAGAGTACCAAGTACCGGCGCAGAGACATGGGCTTCAGACGCAAAATTTTTTGATTGGGTTTTGTCCCAAGTACATCTATGTCAAGAGACATGCAGAAGGATGCGGCGGAAGGAGAGCTCATTGAAAAGCTCCACGCCCGCGACGCAGATGCGATCGCGGTAGCGTATGACCGCTATGGGCATTTGGCGTATTCTCTCTTCGTCCGGGTCACGCGTGATCAAAGCACGGCCGAAGACTTAGTGCAGGAATTATTCCTGCGGGTTTGGAACAAGGCTCGCGACTTCGATCCCAACAAAGGTACTTTGGGGGTCTGGATTCTATCGATCGCGCGCAACATTGCGATCGATCACGTACGGTCCGCGCAGGCTCGTTTCCAAACCCGGTTGCGTTCCATCGATCAAACCGATCAGCTGTCGTTCTCGTATAAGCCAAAGGAACCGGAATCAATCATCGATAGTGCCAGAGCTGTCAGGCAAGCTTTTTCGGAGCTCAACTCGAACCAGAGGAGAGTTCTGGAAATGGCGTACTTTGAAGGCTTTTCGCAATCCGAAATAGCGGCGCAGTTGCAGGAGCCGCTGGGAACTGTGAAGAGCTGGATGCGGTCCGCCATGGGGCGTTTGCGCATAGCCGTTAAGGCAGGTGTGACCGGATGACCCACGAAGAGATGAACGAGCTGTACGAACTCTACGTGCTCGGCACTCTGGAGCCTGAACAGGCAGCGGAGATCGACCAGCACGTGATCGATTCGTGCGAGTACTGTATGCAGCACATCCAGGATGCATCGTTGTTAGCGTCGGCGCTGTCGGGTTTAGCGGAACCGCAGACTCCTCCTGCGCGGCTGCGGCAGCGCGTCATCGCCACTGTTAAACCTCCCTCACGGTCAAGAGGTTGGTTCTTCGCGGTGGCCGGCTTGAGCGCAGCGTGCGCGGCGCTGCTCGCCCTGGCGGTTTGGACCTCTAATTCGGTGCAGACGTACAGGGGTGAAATAGCGAGTCTTCAAACCGAGCGCGATCAGTTGCGCGAGGCCGTGCAGATCTTAAGCAAGTCCGAAACAAGAACGGTGCAGTTTGGTTTGGCGGATAACCGTCCTCATGGACGGATCTTTGTGAACCGGAATAACGGCGTCGTCTTCGTCGGATCGCAACTGCCGGAACTGGCCAGCAATCGCACGTTCCAGTTATGGCTGATCCCCGCCACGGGAGCTCCGGAGTCGGCTGGGTTATTCCGGCCGAACGCCTTGGGAGACGTAGTGCGTGTGCGTCAGGTTCCGGTAGACACTACGCGCATACACGCAGTGGCGGTGAGTGTTGAACCGCAAGGTGGATCGCCCGCTCCTACCACGACGCCGATCCTGGTTGTTCCACTCGGTTAGAAAAGAGTTTTTACCGTCTAGAAAAGAAGTTGGCGGTAATTATCACTTTGGGCAGGATAGCCGCAGGGGCGTTCAGTCACGGCCGATTAAGAATAAAGTTTCCCTTTTATTATTAATGACTTAAGATGATTTCGGGGTGCGGCCAGAGAGGGCGCTTCCGCTATTCTCCCGATGCGGGGAAGTGGGCGGACGGAGGAGACAAAGACATGCTGTTGGAAGAACAAAAGGGATGGAAGAGGGGAATAATGGGTGTCAGGCCGAGGTTTTCACCTGGCGTGCTTCGGTATCACCGGCCGGCGCGGGATTCTTCTGGGAGGGTGTTTTGCCATCTTCCGGCAGATGGACCAGCATCTGTTCCTTGCGGTAGACCAAGGTGGAGGTGTTGTAACTGGCGAGTTCAAAACCGTGACCGTGGGTGATGGCGTCGGTAGGACAGGCCTCTACGCAGTACCCGCAGAAGATGCACCGGTTGTAGTCGATGTTGTAGACCTTGGCATATCGTTCGCCGCCGCTGATGCGAACCTGCTGAGTGTTTTCCGCTGCTTCGATGTAGATGCAATCGGCCGGACAAGCGGCAGCGCATAAGAAGCAAGCGACGCATTTCTCGAGTCCATTTTCATCGCGCTGCAGAACGTGCGCGCCACGAAAGCGTTCTTGCAGCTGGGCCGGACCGTCAGGATAGTCTTCCGTAATTGTGGGCTGCAGCATCTCCTTGAAGGTGATCCCCATGCCCTTGGCAATTGCGGCAGCCGAGCTCAACACTTCGCCAATATTTGCCATCGATACCTTCAGGGTAACGCAGGAGCGTTGACTTCTCTTCCGGCTTGCAGAACGGTGGGAAGATAGGGACAAGGGTGCGAGTTCTTTTCCTTTTTCTGCTTGCCGGTAGTCTGCTCTTTGCGGAACCTTTCAAACTGTACCTAAAAGACGGGACGTATCACGTGGTGCGCGAGTACCAGGTGCAGGGCGAGCGGATTCGCTATTTCAGCACGGAGCGCGGCGAGTGGGAAGAGATTCCGGTGGATCTCTGCGATCTGCCGAAGACGCTGCGGGAACACCAGGCGGAGGCCGAGCGCGTCGCCCATTCGGCGCACGAAGAAGCGGCCGAAGAGAAGGCCGAACGCGCTCAGGCTCGCGAGATTGCTTCCATTCCGATGGAGCCCGGAGCGTATTACAAAGCGGGCGAGAAGATTGAGACCGTAGCTTCGGCCGACTATCAAATTATCACCGATAAGAAGCGGCACGTGCTGCAGATGGTCAGTCCGGTGCCGATTATTCCGGGAAAGGCAACCGTAGTGATCAAAGGCGCTAGCGCGAGGTTTTCTGTCACCGAAGACCGGCCTTCGTTTCTGTTGCGCCTGGCGAAAGAGGAGCGGTTTGGCATCGTTCGTTTGACTCCGAAAAAGAACATGCGCATCGTCGAGAACATTTCGATTGTGCCGGTGGCGAATCAAGCGCTGGAGGAGCGGAAACAGATGAATACTTTCGAGCAACAGTTGGGGGATGGGCTGTATCGTATCTGGCCGGAAAAGCCGCTCACGCCGGGCGAGTATGCGCTGGTCGAGTTTTCGGAGAAGGAAGATGTGAACGATGTGGAGTTGATGGTTTGGGATTTTGCGATTCGGTAGATGGCGGGAAAATGCTGGCCGGAATGGCGGCTAGCAGGATGTGCTGGGCATGTCCAGCAGCTTAGGGGGGACAGCACCCAGTACATCGTTACACGTTGGTCCTCGGACCACGAGTAACGACCTTCTCTCTTGAGTACCACGGGGGCAGTGGCGGGGTGCTGGAAGCGGAGTGACACTATTTCTTACTTTCCGGTTCGCCGATTACCGGCAAGTGGATTCCAGGCGTGATCGGCGTTTCTTAGTACCTAACAGAGATGAACGGGGCCTTGGGCTGTGACGTTGCGTACTCCCGTTGTTTTAGTTCGAAAATCATCGGCAAAGGCCATGTCAGTCGGAATGGGTCACGGGATGTTAACGGTCCCGACTACATAGTCGTCAATATGCCGATGCTTTGACAGAGAATCGTTTGACTGGAGAGTGCGACCGCTACCAAGCTGTCGAACACGGTAGCGCAGTCCCACACGCAGCAAGTAAGCGAAGGGGCAATTCGGAGCCTCAAACCAGCACAGATTACAAAGTGCTTCAATAGATGTCTTATGGTGCATTGGGATTACATACTGGTTGAGGAAGATCAAACCAAGGGTCATGTCCTACTCAACGGTGAGGTCCTGAATAACTCATCCATCAAGCAGTATGGCGACGGAAGTCTGTACGCATCGCTCTGGGGAGACGATGTTTCTCGGATTGCTGACTTCACATTGTCGGTTCTGCCAACATGGGAAAGGATTGAGTTCCACTTCGGAGATACAGGAACCGAGCTCTCAACTTGGCAATTTGGAAAGGTCAACCTCCATCTTCGCGAATCGGCAGGCAGCGAAACGACTGAAGTGCAGTTTGAGGTTGACTTTGACTCGGAATTTTGGAACAAACCTTATAGCGTTGCTGATCTCGCTGAGGCGATTTTAGAGGTGGTGGACCGCGACCCTACGCTCGGGTTCGAGTATTGGCAGTTTCATGAGAATACCGCAATCACTGGATTTGGGCTGAGCCGCCAAATTTCAGTCACGAGCACGGTGCGAAATGTGGTCGAACTACACACCGCGGCCCTCCGGATTGCGGAAATGATCGAAGCTGAGATCTTTCGGTCCTCCGGTACCGTCGTCCTTCCATTTTGCTTTCCTGAGTCTTTGAGAGTCGCCTGTGAGCAATACTTGATGTACTTTGCACAGTTCTTAAGTGATCTGGGTATTGAAGCGGAGACCGAAATCAAGGAAGAACGGGGCAAAGTATTGTTCCGCGTAAATCCGCGCGACAAAAGGGAAGCACTCGTGTACATAGAGCAAGCCCTTGCGCAATATTTGCTGATGCCAACACTCTCCGACCTCGAATCTGTGACCAGAGGATTGACAGATGTGGCGGTACAACAACTCAAAGCAAACGTTTTACATTTTCAATCTCAAATTATCCTTCTTAGAGCCGTTTTGGAGCAAAAGAGTGCAACCATAGCGGCCCAAAATGCCCAAATAAGTGCTTTAGAAGAAAGAATAGACATGAGACAGTTTCTTCCAGCGCAGGGATCTTCCAAGCCAGGCTCAGATGCGGAAACCGTCATAGAAGGCGTGTTAACTGTTAAGGATTTTGAGAAGAGCGGAGTCGTTATAAAGCTCCCAGAAATTCTCCGTAAATTGAAACGAAGCTTCTCGACCTGAAGCTAAAATCAACGCATTTTCGAGCGATCGAGAGAGATGCGCGTTCTCGGGTGTTTCTTAGTTATACACGGCGATTACTCCTCATAAGTCACCTTGGATCAGGGCTACGCTTTGGGCTCAAGTCCGATGTTGTCGTTGACGGTTTTCTTCAATCGCTGTTTGCAACCCAGATAACGTTCGGTGGTTTGAACGCTGACGTGTCCAAGTAAGAACTGAATTGGTTCGAGTTCTCCTCCGGCTTGGTGACACAAGCGCGCGCATGTTCGGCGAAGATCGTGTGGCGCAACGTACGCCAGGCCGCAACGTGCAGAAGCTTGTTTGACAACACCCCAGATCACTTTAGGACTGAAGCCGTGGGGGCTATTCGACCTGCTTTGTTGATGGCGCGGAAGACAGCACCTTCAGTGATGCCGGCTTCTCTCAACCAGACAGCGACGGCTTCGGCCACCCAGTCGGATATCGGTACGGTTCTAATGTGACCACCCTTCCCGATCAAGTCGGCGAATACCCAGTGTTCTTCGCGCTGCCGTAGGTCTGCGACTTGGGCAGCAGCCAATTCGGCCCGCCGCAATCCGCACCCGAGAAGGACGGCGACCATGACGTAGTCAAGCTTGCCGCGGCGCGTTGCACGGTCGAACATCGAAAGGAGGGCCAGCCCCTGTTCCGCTGTGAGCCAATTGCCAACCCGGGCTCCATGCTTCTTCGCACCTTTTACACGGCGTATGCCGGCGGCGAGGTCCGGGCTGAGCAATCCCGCGTCCGCTGCCTCGTAAGCCAACCGGCGTACGGCTGCGAGTCGCAGGTTGATTGTCGATGACGCGTAATGCGCTTGCTCGAGGAAGATGCGGTACCTCGTTACGACGATTCTGTTAAAGGCCAGACGAGGCTCTGAGCAATACCAATCGATGAAGTGGCGGATCGCGTGATCGTACGAGCGTTGTGAGCTGACCGATGGCAGGCTGTTTAGAACGGCTGATTTGGATTGTTCCAGGTCGGGCAACTTCAATATGGACTTGGGAGTGCGTTTGCGTTTTTTGGCCATGCGAGCCAGTTTGCTCGCTTTTTGGCCGACTGCCTGAAAGCTTCCATTTAGCCGCACGCTGGGGCGTACACGGGTACGGATTCGAATCGGTATGCGAGCATGCGCAGAAACGACTGTCCTCGCAAGGGAGCGGAGTTCTATCGTTGCCGCAAAGGTGACGTCAGTCTCAGGAATTCGAGAAGATCGCCATCTAGAGTTGACTACTTCGAATGGTTCGAGAAACTTGTAGCTTAGACACCTTTGTCTGCAAGCTCGCCAATCGGTGTTGGGACCTTTCCACTCGGGCCGAACGCACCAGTATTGTCCGGAATGATCGCTTCGCACGGAAAACAGATTGAGAACGTAAGACATATTATCCTCACTACCTTTGGTCAGGCAAAAACAATGAGAAGAACGACCATTGTGCTGGTAGTTGCTGTATTCACCGTTGTCGGGGCTTGCTCCAAGCGATACAGCACTGCTGCCAATGAGCCTAACCGCAAACCGCAGGCTAGCGACCAGTACCATCCATCTACTGCTGAGGAACTGGCGCCGATGCGCCCTGAGTATTCTGCGGAGCTTGCCAAGCTTAACGAGCCACCAGAGATGGCCAATAAGCCCATGCAGGCACGGAAGCCTGCTTCTTCTGCAGTGATGAGGGTTATGAGTGTCATTGGTTCCCTCGGCTCACCCGAGAAGGCGACTCACAGTCAGCGTGCGGCCGCAATCAACGGCATGCTTGAACTCGCCAAGAGCAAAGAGCTAGACGACAATATCGGCCGCACGACCCTATATAGCGCCCTTGCGATGCTGGCCTGCATGGACGGAGCCCACCCGCAGACGGTTATCGGATACGCGAATAATGCTATTGGCGAAGAAGGTGGCGATGCGCTTGCACTGCGCGCGCGAATGTACCTGAAAGACGGCAAGTTCGGCGACGCGCTCGATGATCTTGAGAGAATCATGGTTGATCGCAACGAATACGCCCTCATTGGCGGCGATGCTGACCCTCGCAAGGACTCCGCTCCCTGCAATTGGAGCATTGCTGACCTTGATGCATTTGGGGATGACCCGCGCGCATTTGCCGCCAAGGGACTTTACCTAAGCTCGTTTCTCGGTTTCGGCGCCGGAACGAGAGGGACTGTGAAGGAAGCGGACATCCGCAACCTTTACACGCGCTCGGCAACTTCATGGCGCTCGCCAATTCCGCACTACCTCGTCAGCAGCCTCCATGGTTTGGGAAGTGAGCACTCAATGAATGGATCAGGCTGCCTCCGGGCAAATATCCGCGGCCCTCTTCGAGAAATCGGAAGCGCTTGTGAAAAATACGACGAGGGCGTATTGCAGGAGATTCGCGAGTTGACTATGGCGCTCGTGATTGATCCGACATTTGCGCCCGCTCTTTCTAAGAGGGCAGATAAGTACTTGACTTTAGCTCAGGGTTCGTACGCAGATGGCAAGCCATCGCGCACGTTCTTCAAGCTGGCAATTCAAGACTATACCGCTGCCCTTGCTGCGGGTAGTAAGGACACACATGCGCTGTACTGCGACCGAGCACTTGCTCAGGCATCAGTAGGTATGTATCAGGATGCGGCTCTTGGCTACGAGCAAGGGATCAAACACGCGAAGGACGGCATCGAAGACAGTCCGTTTGTGTACACCCAGCTTGCCGGGGTGTATGGCAAGATGGCGCGCTTTAATGAGGCTGCTGATGTTATTACCCAAGCCATCATGAATGCCTCTGGCGGTGGTATGGATGTCGTGATCTTCCAAGGCGGTATCAAAGCCTTTAGGACCTTGTACCCGGAATATGACTTACTCCCTGACGAGATTCTAGCTGAGGCTGTGCGGAGAAGATATTTCCCGAATTCTTCTAAGGAATGGAATGACAAATTCATCTCCGGTGCCAGCTATACCGGCGGGAAGCTTACGTCCAGCATCTTGCCAGAGCTTTACACCACACGAGGCGACGCTTACATGAGGGCTGGTCGACGGAGACTGGCACTGGCGGACTACCGTCGCGTGAAGAGCAATGTGTGGGGCGATGAAGAGCGCCTGATGCCGCGGCACATGTACTTCGATGAGAGCGGCAGCCGTGATCCTAACGCTCCTGAGCCATTTCCGCCACCGCCACCTAAAGATTAGAGCGTCGTCAACAGCAATCGTGTGTGACGGCTTAGGGTTTTTGAATCTGTAATCTTTTTATCCGCCGATCGTCAGCTGTCGATATAGCGCGCTACTCTGAAACTGGTCGGAGCGTCTGCAGTCACGTCTGACCGAAATGGCGTTAGGTCTTCAAGCGGGTCGAGGGAATGATCACGCTTCGGGGCTAAATGTCGCGGTCTCTCCATGTAGTAACCCAAGCCGAAGTTCGGCAAAATAGACGTCGAACGTATGTTGCCTCATTTCAATGACGCTTCGCCGCATAGGTGCGGGCCTTTGACGCATAGGGATGGATGATTCCCGGCAGGTCGGACAAAGCGTCCGCGAGCCACCATTTGGCATAAGCAAATAGCACTGGGCCAAGAGGCCTGCTCCATCCATCAAGGCAGGGCGTTGGAGAGTAGGTATTTGCCGC
Source organism: Bryobacteraceae bacterium (assembly GCA_965277435.1). Classification (GTDB taxonomy): domain Bacteria; phylum Acidobacteriota; class Terriglobia; order Bryobacterales; family Bryobacteraceae; genus Bog-105. The sequence continues at coordinate 4,049,017 of OZ255821.1, forward strand.
CGCTTTCTTTTACCAGGTGAAGGTGATCCGGACCGACCACCTGCTGGATCTGTGGTACAAACTCGTGCTCGGCCAATAAGTAACAGCGCTGCGGTTGCCGCCACAAGCGGGCGAGGCCTGCGTTATCGATAAAGACGGCCGGAGCGCCGGGCGCGTTCGAACCGTACTCCAGATTTTGAATGCGGGCGTTGAGCAGGTAAGCGTCCCGGTCGGCATAGAAGAGGACCGACGAGAACGAGTAGTATTGATCAGAAACGATCAACGAGCCACGCGGCGCTTGCTGCAACGCTTTTGCCAGTGGCCGTGAGGACAGATAGGGATCGAAAGCCACCATCGCCCAGCGCGCTGCCTGAAAGAAAACCACCATCATTACGGCAATCGCGAGCAGGCGCTGTGACTGCTTGAGGATACTCAATCCAGCTAGACCTAAACACATGGCGATGCAGGCGAGGATCAATGGTCCGCGCAGATAAGCGAATGAGTTCAATGTCAGATCACCCATGTGACCGAGTGAGAGCGTGTATTCAGAGGTCGTCTGTGAGTGCAGAGCATTTGCTATGTCGCCGGGCGCCGGTAGTATCCAGACGCGAACCAAAATCACCAGCATGGCGGCCAGCGCCAGCCCGCAGACCAGTCCCAGCGCCAGATTCCCGCGCCGTAGCCACTTACTGTCTGTACGTTCCATGACCCCGATCCCGCTTCCCAGCAGCAGCGCGACGGCCGGATAGATGGGCATCGAGTAGTATTCCTGCGTGGACGATAGGGTGAAAAAACACATCACGAATCCGATCCAGCAGAGCGTGAGCAGACGCACTTGACTGGCGCGATCGGAGCCCCGGAATCTCTGACGGAACACGCCGGGCAGATACACGCTGCCGGGAAACAGCCACACCAGATTCAGCAGCCAGAACCACAGGCGCGGCACCGTGTCGTAATCGTGCGGATAGCGGCGGTTCAAAAAGCGCAGAATGTGTTCATTGAAGAAGTAGGCCCAAAAGAATCCCCGATACTGCCCCGGGCCGCTGTGCAGATCGAATCGAAAATAAGGAGGATTCCGCAGAGTCGCGAGAATGTGCCAGGGGGCAGCCAGCAGGAGAAACAGCAGCAATCCCCAACCGGGAGTAAGGCGCCGCCAGGTATCGCGGGAAAACAGTTGCCCCGTAAAAAACAGAAACACCAAGCCAATGCCGAACGGGAAGACCGCTCCTATCAAGCCTTTCAACAAAATGGCCAGCGCGGCATTGGCCCAAAAAATCAGCCCCCAAAGTCGGGGCCGCTTTTCTTGGCTGTCGAGCGCTCGCAAAAAGCCCCACAGCGAAAGGGTAATGGTAAAGGTGATTTGCGAATCCGAAATCAGGATGCGCGTGAACAGGAATAGACCGATACACGAAGAGATAAACAGCCCCGCATAGAAGCCGGCCCGTTCGCCGAACGCCCAGACCCCGATGCGAAACACCAGCCAGCACAGCAGCACATCGATCAGGGCCAGCGGCAGGCGAGCGACAGTATCGCGCACTCCGAACAATTGAAAGAACGTCGCGATGAGCCAGTATTTCAAAGGCGGCTTCTCGAAATATTTGACGCCATCCAGATGAGCCGTCACCCAGTCTCCGCTGGTGAGCATGCCACGGGCGATGTTTGCCTGCACTGCGTCCACATCGTCCATCAGAGACGGCGGACTCAGGATGCATCCCAGAAAGATCGCGCACGCAATCGCGATCACGATCCATTGATATTTCTGAAATGATGAACTTTCGGCCGGCATGACCTACTCGTATCGAAGGGCTTCCGCCGGCGCGATGCGCGATGCGCTATACGACGGATGCAGGGTCGCGATCAGGCTAGTGAGAAGAGCGAGCCCGGCCACCCAAATGGCATCTGTCCAGCGGCTCAGGAACGGCACATAGCTGATCGAGTAAATCTGTTCATCGAGCCGCAGCCAGCGATAGTGATTGAACAAGGCGGTGATCGAGAGTCCGGCAACGACCCCGATAAGCGATCCCAGACTGCCGATAATCAAACCTTGAAACAGGAAGATTCGGCGGATCTGTCGTCGTTGCGCGCCCATCGCCATCAGTATGGCGACGTCGCGGTGCTTCTCCATGACGAGCATCACGAGCACCACCAGGATGTTTAACGCCGCTACGATCTCAATCAAGCTCACCGTGATCAGACTCACGATCTTTTCGAGCCTCAGCGCATTGAGCAGCGAGCGATTCTGCGACATCCAGGTCCGCGCCACCAGCTTGGGACCAATGATGGGCGCAGCCGCTTGCGCCACTTGAGAAGCCTGATACACGTCGTCCAGGCGCAACTCGATGGCGTTCACCACATCCGGCAGATCCAGCACGCGTTGCGTGGTCGAGAGCGAAGTGAAAGCCCAGTAGGAATCCAGGTCGTAGAGACCCGTCTCGAAAATGCCTCCGACTCGGAAATGAAATAGGGTCGGAGCAATGCCGAACGGCGTCTGCTCGTTGCCAATCACCGTAATCGAGCTGCCCAGCCTCACGCCCGCTTGTTCGGCCACACGAGAGCCCAGAACAATGCTGCTGCGGGCCGTTTGAGGTTCGTCGAAGCTGGCGAGGGAACCCGTCTTTAAGCGTCGAAGCATGTCGGGTACGGGCAGGCCGACGCCCAGCGGGACTCCTTTGATAATGGCGCTGATACTCACCAGCGGCCCGCGCAGCGCTACCGGTGCATACAAACTCGGCGTTACGACCACCACGTGAGGCAACTGCCGCAGCTTTGGAATCAGCCGCTGCCAATTCTCAATGCCAAACGTAGGCTGACGTTCCTGAATACTCACATGTGCGGTTGCACTGAGCAGACTCGATTGCAGGGTCGTTCCAAAGCCGTTATTGATAGCCAGCGCAATCAGCAGCGATGCTACTCCGGCTGCCACGCCAAGAATCGATATGACGGTAATGATGGAGATGACGGTTTGTTTGCGCTTGGCGCGCAGATAGCGCAAAGCAACCGTCCACTCAAACCGGTACATACCTAAGTGACAATCTCGCCCGGAGGCTCGAAGGGGGCAATTTCACGCAGACGGTCGACCAGACCAATCTCGCCTTCGGGCCGCAGCTGCGGAAACAGGATGACGTCGCGGATCGATTTCGAATTCGTCAGCAGCATCACGAGGCGGTCAATGCCCACGCCTTCTCCTCCGGCCGGGGGCATGGCGTAGCAGAGCGCGCGAATGTAATCCTCGTCCATCATGTGTGCTTCGCCATCGCCTTGCGTGCGGCGCTCGAGTTGTTGTTCAAAGCGGCGTCGCTGCTCCTGCGGATCGTTCAGCTCGGTGAAGGCATTGGCAATTTCCATACCGGCCGCATAGATCTCGAAGCGCTCGGCGAAAGCGGGATCGTCCGGCTTCTGCTTCGACAGCGGTGATACCTCAACCGGGAAGTCGTAAATAATGGTGGGTTCAAACAGCTGGTCTTCGATGTGTCGCTCAAAGAGTTCTACTAGCGCCAACCCCGCCGACGGTTCACTGGAGTGCTGCCGCAGCCATTCTGCGTCGCCGACCTGTGCCAGGGTTGGCTTCGTTCCTGCACTCTGCGGCCATAATTCCGTGACCGCTTCCCCCATGGAAAACTGGCGTATGTTTCCGAAATCGAGAGTACGCTCGTTGTATTGCACCTGCTCCGACCCTGTGGCATCAATGGCCACCTGCCGCAGCAGCTCTTTCGAAATCGCCATCATGCCGCGGTAATCGGTGTACGCCTGGTAGAACTCGAGCATCGTAAATTCGGGATTGTGCTGCGTGGAAACCCCTTCATTGCGGAAGTTCCGATTGATCTCGAACACGCGTTCCAATCCGCCGACGACCAGCCGCTTTAGATAGAGTTCAGGCGCGATGCGCAGATAAAGATCGATATCGAGCGTGTTGTGGTGAGTGACGAATGGCCGCGCCGCTGCTCCGCCATACAGCGGCTGCATCATGGGCGTTTCAACTTCGATATAGCCTCGCTCATTTAACTGACGACGGAGCGAAGCAATGATCCGCGCCCGCGTCACGAAGATGTCGCGCAGGCCCGGATTTGCTATCAAATCTAAATAGCGCTGCCGGTATCTGGTCTCTACGTCTTCGAGCCCATGCCACTTCTCGGGGAGCGCCAGCAGGATCTTCGAGAGAAAGAAAAGTTCCTCGGCGTGGACCGACAGCTCGCCTGTTTTAGTTCGGAACAGATAGCCGCGCACCCCGATGATGTCGCCGACGTCCAACAACTCGAACAGCCGGAAACTCTTTTCATCCACCGCATCCCGCCGCACGTACACTTGCAGCTTCCGGCCATTCTGCAATACGTGCAAAAATGCCGCATTTTTGCCCATGGCGCGCAAACTCTGGACCCTGCCGGCGATTCGAACTACCACCCGGGACGCTAGTTCGTCCGCGTTTTTTCCTTCGTATTCCGACCAGATCTGACCTAAAGTATGCGTGAATTCAAAGGCCTGACCGTACGGTTCGAAACCGAGCTGCCGCAGCTCGGCGATCCGCTCCTGGCGCTGCCGCAAAATATGATCTTCGAATGCCAAAAAGAGAACTCCCCAAACGCGAACGATCCCGCTAGCTCCATTTATCGACCGGCGTGAAGGACGGCCGGATGCGGGAGTAACGCGTGTGTTTAGTCTCTATTGTAGAGGGCGAAGTTTTTGATGGGCCGCCGATGAACGCCGATGAACGCAGATGGCCTATCGGCCACCCTGGGGGATGAAAGCAGGGTTGTGCAGGATTGGGATCGGGGCGCTTACGCTTCCGGCTCGGATTCGAGATTTGGTGTTTTTATAACGGCTAAAGCCCGATAATCAATTCGCGTTGCGCTCCGCGGGTCAAAAAGAACTTGAGCGATGACGATTGGCGAAGATTCGGGATTTTGTGTTTTTGGAAGGGTGTAGATGGTTGGACGACTAACGTCTGATAATCACTTCGCGTTGTGCCCCACGCGTCAAAAAGAATTTGAGCGATGACGATTTGGCGAAGATTTTTTCGAGCGTTCGATTATTGAAATACTGGCAGCGCTGCAGGGTCCCGCGAGGTGTCTGAATCAATGTCCTCGCGTCCTGAATGCGGTAGTTGTACACCGGGACCTGGTTTGTCCTCTCGTCCGCATTGAAAAAGCCCAGGATGTACGCTCTGGGCCGCATCACGCGTAGCAGTTTATCGATCGTATCGTCGAGCAAAGGGGAAATCAAGAACTGCAGCGTGTCCCAAACCAGAGCCCCATCGAAGCTCTGCTCTGGAAAGGTAAAGGTTTGCTCCAGGAATCGATGAGCGTTGCTCGCGGCCTGCTGGTTGGTGTAAAAATCCGTTCCGAAGCAATGTTGCATCGTTCCGACTGTGTCGTCCGAGGAAATCTTGTGGCCGTAGCTCGTCACGAAGCTGACGTTCGCCTGACTAGCGCCAGACATGTCGAGGATAGAAAGATTTTCAGACTGCTTCATCATCGAGCAAAATTGCTCGAATCCGCTGCTATGCCGAGCCACCGCCCCTACGTTGCTTTTCGGAGATCTGGCAGACAAGCCTCTTGCTGAGCTAAATCTCATAGAAGCAGCAAAGATGGCAGGCTAAAGCCTGCCCCACGGGGGAGAAGCAAAGATGGCAGGCTAAGCCACCCCCCGGGGGCAAGCACTCGCAAAAGAGTTAACGGCCGGAACCCCCAGCGCTGGTAGTTGCAGTCTGCGCGGCCGGAGTAGCCACTGGCTTGTCAGCCTGAGGCGTTGCTTGCTGGACAATGTGCGTCGATGTTGGCGCGGATGATACCGCCGGCGTTCCTTTGGCGGCATTCGGATTGGGCTTGGAGATATCAATACTGCCCTTGAAATACGCTCCATCCTCAATCACAATGCGGCTGGTCTTAATATCGCCGACTAACTTGGCTTCTTTCTTGATATCGATCTTATCGGTCGCATCCACATTTCCATGGATCGAACCCTGGATGATAATCTCCCGAGCTTTCAGACCAGCCTGAACTCGCGCGTTCGGGCCGATCGTCAATCGATGCTCATGGCACTCGACGGTGCCTTCTACTTCTCCGTCAATGGTCAGATCTTCGCGGGCGAAAATCTGTCCCTTTACGGTCACGTTCTTACCAAGGGCGGCGGAACCGCCGCGAACAGTGGATTCAGGTTCAAAACTGCGGGATGCCGATGACATAGTGTTGGTTTCTCTTCTCTGTGGTTCCACTTGGGGCGTGGACGATACTGGCGCTGTGGGCGACCTCTGTTCCGGCTTCTGCGGTAGCTCGTCTTCTTTCCGTTTACTCCACATCTAAAAAGGTCTCTCCTCGAATTAGCTGCCTACATGGTACTACTCCGCACGCCCCGCGCCACAGCGGTTTTCGAGTACGAGTACATTCAGAACTCAAGCTTTAGAGACACACGCGCACAACGGGCCCGGGATCAAGCGCCCCGCCCGAAGGACAGGCGAGTTCCTTTGCTGAGTGGCGGCGCGCAGCCGGGCCCTGTGCGCTCTCGATCTGGGATACTAAACGATAGTGAAAGCACGGGAACTGGAAGCTCGGCTCGAACGCGTGGAACAACAGCTTCGTCTGTTTCAGCGTGTCAGCCGGCTCATGACGCGCGACATAGAACTCGACGACGTGCTGGATGAGATCGTCACGCTGATCCGCGGTTTCCTGCGCTGCGACTCGTGCCTCATTTACCTGGTCGAAGACGCGGAACTCGTGCTCTACGCCACCAGCGATTCCAACCATCGCAGCCTGGGAGCGGTTCGCTTGCGGCTGAGCGAAGGTCTTACCGGTTGGGTAGCCCGCGAACGCCGTCTACTGGCGATTTCCAGAGAGGCCTATAGCGATCCGCGATTCAAGTTTTTCAAGGATCTGCCGCAGGATACCTTTGAGGCATTTCTGTCGGTGCCGATCATTTCCCAGGGTCGCGTTGTGGGGGTCATTAACGTCCAAAACCGGGAATCGCGAGTACACTCCGGCGACGATATGGAAATGCTGACTACTATCGGAGAACAGGTAGGCTGTCTTCTGGTGCTTTCGCAGCAGCGAATCGCCACTGCGGCGTCCGGTCTCACACGTTAGGAAACGTCACTTGCCGGCGCTGGCGACCGACACCGCCGAGGCCGGATTCTGCTCCCGTTTTTCTTCTTTTGCGGCGATGTTGCGTTCTGCTCGTTTGAAGCTCAGGAAACGCCGGTTGCAGGTAGCACAACGGTAGGCGCGCGCTCCGGCTGTTATCTTCGCCCTCTCGATTAGTTTTAGCCGCATTCCCTCCGTTGGCGCAGGCGTCACGTCCAGGCCAAGACAACGCGGACATACAGCACTTTGCCCTTTGGAAAACAGCCAGATATTGATCCATCCGCGCTCGCGGCAATCGAGGCAGCGAAACGGGTAAATTCCGAGTGCCATCTTCGGCAAATCCATCAATGAATCGCTGTGTGATCGCCGGAGATTTGCGCTGCCACACGCGCCGCAGGTAAACTCTGGATGCTTCATGAATTGAATATTTCTCGTCGCAAAATAGGGATATCAAACCACTCCCTGACGGTCGTGCCTCTGCAAATTTGCTTCATGAATTAACTAGTGAATTTTGGAGTGCCGTCTCAGCGACGTAGTTATTTTGGAATTCCGCGAGTGAATTTTTCAGGATGTTGAATATGCCCCTTTTCTGCTGCAATGCATACCCGTCGATCATTCGAACCGGCAGCAGATCTCTGGTCGTTGAGGTGATAAACACGCATTCGCTATCCTCCAGTTCGGATGGACTCAGCTCCCTTTCCTGCACAGACACATTCTCGAACTGAAGTTCTTCGAGCAAAATAGCCCGTGTCACGCCAGGCAAGCAGCCCGATGTGCTGACTGGAGGGGTATACACCTTCTTCCCTTGTATGCAGAAGATGTTCGCCGAGGTGCATTCGCTGATCTGGCCATGCTCGTTGAGCAGCACCACTTCGTCGAATCCGTTCTCGTGAGCCTGCTCGTACCAGGTCAGATTCTGCGCCCAGGATGTAACTTTCGCGCCGGAAAAGGGGGAAGCGCCATAGCGGGCATTGGGTACATAAGACAGATCGACAGTTTCGGGCCAGCGGGTGAGTTCGGCAGTAAACGCAATCAAGTCATAGTCGCCGAAATGGGCCGCTTCGAACAGGCCGCCTTTGTTTCGCACGATCGCTACACGTAAGACGGCGTCGAAAGCGCTATTGGCTTCTACCAGTGATTGGAGCGCTCGCTGCAGTTCGGCCGGCGACAGCATAAACGGCACGCGCATCAGGCGTGCGTCGCGCTCCAGGCGCGCATAGTGACGCTCGAAGGCAAAGAGCATACCTTGCCTCACCCGCAAGGTACTAAACACGCCCCAGCCGTTAAGAAAGCCGACCTGACCCGGTGAGAGCACTGCATCCTGCACCTTCCGGATCTCGTGATTGTGAAGTAAATACGGATGCACCATTCGTATTTTAGCGGATTGCTGCCTGTTTAAGTCTGGATATTTCTTTTGAGGAACACGCGCACAACGGGCCCGGGATCAAGCGCCCCGCCCGAAGGACTGGCGAGTTCCTTTGCCTAGAGGCGGCGCGCAGCCGTGCCCTGTGCGCTCGGCTGCAGGTACGCAAACAACTGGCGAAGCGCCTTACCGCGATGACTGACCTGCAACTTTTCTTCCGGGCTCACATCCGCGAACGAACGTCCGTAGGGCGGATAAAGGAAGAGCGGGTCGTAACCAAAACCGTTCTCGCCGCTTGAGGCCTGGTGCAGAATATCGCCTTCCACCGCAGCTCGAAAAGTTTCCACAATTTGGCCCTGGCGTGCCAAAGCGATTACGCACACGAACTGCGCCGAACGATCCTCAAATGCGGACAACAGGTCCAGCAGGCGCTGGTTGTTGGCCGAGTCTGTCGCTCCGGGGCCGGCAAAGCGGGCCGAACGCACGCCGGGGGCGCCATCTAAAGCTCTTACCGCTAGTCCCGAATCGTCGGCAAATACGAACTCTGGCGTTGCACTTGAATAGTAAATGGCTTTGAGAACGGCATTCTCTTCAAAGGTCTCACCGTTTTCTTCGGGTGCGGGTATCTCCTGCAATCCTGGGAGTGTCTGGACGTTCCAGCCGGCGCTTCCCCACTCGCTGCAGGCGTGTGCAAACTCGCGCAGCTTGCCTGCATTAGTCGAGCAGGCGTAGAGAGTTTTCTTCACAGCCGCCCAGATAAGACGTGTTGCTGGAGAGTGTGGAGCTCCTCAATACCAACCCGTGCCAGATCGACCATCTGTTCTAGATCCGCATCTTCGAACGGCTGGTGTTCGGCGGTGGCCTGCAACTCCACAAATTTGCCGGCGCCGGTCAAAACCACGTTCATGTCGACATCGGCGCGTGAATCTTCTTCGTAAGCGAGATCGAGGAGCGCCACGCCACCTACCATGCCGACGCTGGTGGCAGCTACCGAATCGAGTATCGGTGAGGCAGCCAGTACTTTAAACTTCACCAGTGTGCCGATCGCGATAGCCAGCGCCACATAGGCGCCGGTGATGGCGGCCGTGCGGGTTCCGCCGTCGGCCTGCAGAACATCGCAATCGACGATAATACTGCGTTCACCGAGGGTCGCCAGATCGACCACCGAACGTAGCGAGCGCCCGATCAAACGCTGAATCTCGTGAGTTCGCCCCGATTGCCGCCCTTTGCTGATCTCACGAGGGGTGCGCGTGACGGTGGCGCGCGGCAACATCGAGTATTCGGCCGTGATCCAACCCTTGCCGGTACCCCGCAGGAACCCAGGTACGCTGTCTTCGACCGATGCCGCGCACAAAACACGCGTGTTGCCGGCCTCGATCAGGACCGAACCTTCGGCTGTTACTAAGTAATCGGGCTTAATGCTGGTGGGCCGAAGCTGATTGGCGGCTCTTCCGTCGCTCCTCATGTCTTCGCCAGCTTAGCAACTAGTACGGAAAATGCCGCCACGAATGGCGGCATAGCAGGCCAAGAGGCCCGTTCCACATTTCAGCTGGCGCCGCGCAGGGAGAAATACAGCAGCAGCCCTATGACAACCAAAATCAAGGCGATAATGATCAGGCAGGGCAGAGCGCCTTGCTTCGGTACGGGAGAGGCTTTGGTGGTGGAGAGAGACTTCTTCTTAATTTTGGGAGCGGCCATTACTGAGGAAAAACAACGAAACTACTTCTTGAACAAGTTATCGAAGGCAGCCCGGGCATCGGTAATACTTCGTGGTCCCTGCATCATCCCCGGTTGGGTGGCCCTGGGAGGCGGGATGGGCGCAAGTCCATCGCGGGCCACGGTAACGCGCGTGGCAAAGAGGTCGCAGGTGTTCGCCTGGTCCTTCACTGCGATCCGCACAGGAATAGGCTTCAGACACTGAAAGCGGGTTGAGGAATCGAAATTTATACACTGCTTGCAGCAGTGCAGCGCCGCGCCGCACTTTGGGCAGTTACCCTTGAAGTCCGTTCCGGCAGGTAACGCCACTGCACAATTGAAGCAGCGCGAAGCTACTACGTTCTGAACTAGCCGGGGAAGCTTTGGCCCAGTAACATCAAAGGGTTGTTTCGGGCCTTGCGGCCGTCCCCGGTCCTGGCGTTGCGGCGAGGACGCACGGTCCGCGTCCTGATAGCCGTGTTGCCTGTACTTACGTTCTCCGTCCATATTTGTGGATCGGCTCCTTCAGAAAGTCCGATTTATACGCAAGTCACGCACTGAGAGTTACTGTGTGCATCTCGTATTCGAACCTACATCTATTTGCAATCAAAGCTGAGAAAGTAATTCGTTTAGTGCTTGATTCGGTGAAAGCAGACGGATAGCAGAATCGGAGAGATGATTTGACTTTCCGTCGTTACCTGATCTGTATGTACCACGTATTTGCTGGAAGCGCCAGCAGTTTGTGTCGTCTCCTCAAGAATTTAGAAAAGAACAGTACCAGAAGCTTTTACCAGATATTAGCGAGCTCCTGGTACCAAATAACATCTTTAATCCGAAATCCACCGTAGCAAAGCGTTGCAAGGCCGCGTCAGGGGATTATCAAAGTGGTTCGGACTTACCCGGATCGAATAACCGAATCGACCGGTCTGCTGCACGGTAAATTGATTGGCAAATACAATCGAAGATCCCTTCTCTTCTACCGGCTCCAACGCCACCGTATAAGTGCTTTGTAACTGCCCGTTGACGCCGACCTGCCCGATCACGGCCTCGACCCGTATTTCAGCGGGCGAGAGACCTGCCAGATCCACCGTCGCTTTCAACGGTATGGCCGATCCGCTCATCACCTGGTCGCCCGGTCCGTCGCCATGTTCGACAAAGCGAATCTTGTCCCAGGTGGCGCCCATACGCGAATCCCATACTGTTTTCTGGCGGGCAGCGGCGAAATCCTTTTCCGAAATAGTGCGCCACAACTTGTGTGCCGGTTGATACAAATCCGCCATGTAGTCGCCCACCATTCGGCCGCAACTGAACCACGGCGTGATGTTGGCGATCGAAGCCTTCATGCGGCGCACCCACTCCGCTGGAATCTCCTGATCGGAACCGCGGTTTTCGTAGTACAGCGGTAGGATCTCGTTCTCGAGGGTCGAGTAAATGGCGCTGGCGTGAATGTCGTCCTGGTCTTCCGAATAGGGCGCGCGGTCGCCGATGGCCCAGCCACCGGATGCTTCGAACGCTTCATCGAACCAGCCATCTAGCACGCTAAAATTCAGCACGCCGTTCATGGAGGCTTTCATCCCGCTGGTGCCGCAGGCTTCTTCGCCGCGGCGCGGATTGTTCAGCCAAAGATCGACACCCTGGACCATTTCACGAGCGACCTGGATGCCGTAGTCTTCAACGAAAATTAGACGTTTCGAAAAGTCGGGGTCGCGCGACAGATTGTAAATCTCGCGGATCAGCGCTTTGCCCGGGTGATCTTTGGGGTGCGCTTTGCCGGCGATCACGATCTGCACCGGCATTTCAGTATTGTTCAGAATTCGCTTCAACCGAGCGACATCGCGGAACAGCAGCGTGGCTCGTTTGTAAGTTGCGAAACGACGGGCGAATCCGATTGTGAAGACATCCGGGTCCAGGATCTCCTGGAGTCGCCGCACTTCGGAAGCGGATGACTTGCGTTGCATCGCTGAGCCTGCGGCGCGCTCCCGCACAAACGCTACCATGCGGCGCTTTCGTTTGCGGTGCATTTCCCAAATTTCCTGCCCCGGGATCTCCTGCACCAATTCCCACATTTTGGTGTCTTCCAGCCGTTCGCGCCACTCCGGCTGCAAATACTGGTCGTAAATGGAAGCCAGGTCGCCGTTGATCCAGGTGGGAGAATGCACCCCGTTGGTGACCGACGTTATCGGCACTTCGTTGACCGGCAAGCGAGGCCACAGATCCTGGAACATGTCCTGCGACACGTAGCGGTGCAGCACGCTGACGGCATTGCGGAACGCCGATGTTTTTAGCGCGAGCACGGCCATCGAAAAGCGCTCCGTCGGATCGGCCAGATTCTTGCGACCCAACGCCAGCATCTTTTCGAACGGAAAGCCGGCCTGCTCGCAATAACGGTGGAAGTAATCGTAGACTAGCGTCGAGTCGAACAAGTCGATACCAGCGGGCACAGACGTGTGAGTCGTGAATACGTTGCTGACGCGGGTTGCCTCGAGCGCCTGCTCGAAGGTGAGGCTCTCTTCTTGCATTAGGACGCGCACCCGCTCAATCGCCAGAAACGCGGCATGCCCTTCGTTCATGTGGTACACGGTTGGCTGAATGCCGAGTGCTTTCAAAGCGCGCAGCCCACCGATGCCGAGAACGATCTCCTGCCGGATTCGTTTGAAGATGTCGCCGCCATATAACTGATCGGTGATTTCGCGATGTTCCGGCATGGTATTCAGCGGAATGTTGCTGTCGAGCAGATAGAGCTTCACCCGGCCCACATCGATGTGCCAGACCTTCAGGTGGAGTTCGCCGGTGGGCAGAGTGACGCTAACCAGCACCTCGCCGCCTTTGGCATCTTCACAAGGTCGAACCGGTAATGTGTAAAAGTCGTTAAGAGGGGTGCGTTCCTGCTGCCAGCCGTCGGGATTCAGATGCTGCTGCAGATAACCACGCTGGTAGAGCAAACCCACACCGGTGAGGGCAAAATCGTTGTCGCTCGCCGCCTTCAGGTGGTCGCCCGAGAGTAGCCCGAGGCCGCCCGAATAGATCTGCATGCAATCGAGCAAACCGTACTCCATTGAGAAATAAGCAATCCGTGGCGTGGTTTCGGTGGGCGTACTGGCATGCAAGTAGCTGTCGTGCCGTTCGCAGGCGCGCCGGTAAAGTAGCAAAAAACGCGGATCGGTAGCCGAGCGATCGAGCTTCTCCTGCGGGACTCGTCCCAGCAGGGCAATCGGATTGTGATTGCACTCTTTCCAGAGCACTGGGTCCAGGCGTCGGAAGACGCTGCGGATTGTATGATCCCAGCTCCACACCAGATTGTAGGCAATCTCAGACAGTCGATTGAGAGCGGGAGGCAGGGCCGGATGAACTAAAAATTCTTGAAGGGGTTGGATTTGATACGGCATTGCGAGCTAGTGAGGGTTCTCGATTGTAGTGGGGTGACGGGAGAATAAATAGCAATCCGTTTTCCAAATTGCTGCAAAAGATTCGATGGTTTGGGGACGTGTCAGGCGGGACACTCAACGTCCTATTATTATCCCATGCAGATAATGAAAGGACAGAGGGTTAATTCTGCCGCACCTACGTTTTGAGCAGGTCAGCTACGCCGTGAACGGCCGCAAAATTCTGGACGATCTCTCCTTTGAGATCGAGCGTGGTGAAGTCCTGGTATTGCTGGGGAGTAGCGGCTCAGGCAAAACGACGGCGCTGCGCCTGATCAATCGGATGCTGGACCCGACCGGCGGAACGGTTGAGATCGAAGGAAAAGATATTAGCCAGCTGGATCCGATCCAGTTACGGCGGCAAATTGGCTATGTGATCCAGGAATTCGGCCTGCTACCGCACTGGACGGTGCGGCGCAACGTGCTGCTGGTTCCGCAACTGCTCGGATGGACCGAGGACCGGCAAAGGGCGCGGGCGGACGAGCTGCTGGCTCAGGTGGGGTTAGGCGTCTCAGATATCGCAGGCCGGCGTCCCGCGCAGCTCTCCGGCGGACAGCGGCAGCGTGTGGCCGTAGCGCGCGCGCTAGCCGCCGAACCCACTCTGTTGCTGTTCGATGAACCGTTTGGGGCGCTCGATCCCGTGACGCGGCACGATATGCAGCAGCAGTTTACCCGCCTGCGCAAGCAGTACAACGTGGCCGCGGTATTCGTGACGCACGATTTACTGGAGGCTTTGTCGATCGGCACACGCATCGCTGTCCTGGGAGGCGGAAAGCTGGAAGCACTGGTGACGCCTGAAGAATTTTGGGAGATCGATACGCCGGTGGCCCGAGCGTTTCGCGACACGCTGCCGCCTGAAGTGAGGCCGCATTGAATCGCCTTTTTCCTGTGTCCGTGCTGGTGCTCTGCTGCACCCGGTCCGCTTGCCCCGATACACCGGCGAAACCGATGCCTGACCCGCGCCAGACCAAGCAGCGGATGCTGAAGAGTATGCGTGTTTCGGAAGATGCTCTGGAGAACTACTCCTGCATCGTGCATGAGCAGAGCGATGAGTTAAACTCCGATGGCTCGGTTAAGAAACACAAGTCCGCCAAAAAGGAGCAGTTTTTTGTCAATCGCATTCAGATCGAACACACGCTCGAGCGTGACGGCAAGCCGTTGAGCGCGTCCGATGCAAAGAAAGAGCAGGACCGGGTCGATAAGGATGTGAAGAAGTACAGCAACAAGGCCGAAGCGGACAAGGCTCAGGCGAAAGGCGAAAAGCAGGCCGACATGTTTTTGCGGGCGCTGCAGTTAACCAATGGACGACGGGATACTCGCTATGGCCGGAGCATGTTGTTTTATGACATGTCCGGCGATCCTACGTTTCATGCCAAGAGTCTGGAAGAGCGCTTTGCCGAGGCTTTAACAGGCAAGATCGAAATCGACGAAGAAACTGGAACTCCGGTGGAGCTGCGTTTCGAAACCATGCGCGATGTCAAAATCGGCGCGGGCTTGCTGGCGAATCTGCACAAAGGGTTCTGGTTGCATGTGACACAACAGAGAGAACCGGACGGGGTCTGGATCACGAAAAAGGTGGACGGCAGCGGCGACGCGAGGGCGGCTTTATTTCTGCATGCCCGCTTTCGCTTTAAAGAAGATTTGGATCAATGCCACCTCTTTTCGGTCAACACCCAGGAAAAGATCGACAAACCCTAAAGACACCGCGTGGATCAAACCGTTCTCCAGACGTTATTAGCGGACGTGGTGTCGCTCACCGGCGAGCACATCATGATCGTGGTGATTTCGTGCGGCATCGCTGTACTGATTGGCGTTAGCTTGGGTGTCGCGGGCACGCGACGGCCGTTATTACGGAAAATTTCGGTGACGATTGCGAGCATTCTGCAAACGATTCCGAGCCTGGCCTTGTTCGGCTTTCTGCTGCCGGTTCCGTTAATCGGGGGGATTGGGCGTCACACCGCGATTCTTTGCCTGGTGCTGTATTCGCTGCTGCCGATTCTGCGGAATACGATTGTCGGAATTACTAATGTGGATCCGCCGGTGCGTGAAGCGGCTATTGCGATGGGGATGACGGACCGGCAGTTGCTGCGTTGGGTGGAACTGCCGCTGGCCGCGTCGACGATTCTTGCCGGGATTCGCATCGCGCTGGTCACAAATATCGGGACGGCGGTGATTGCCGCGGTGATCGGGGGAGGTGGCTTGGGCGAGCTGATTTTTCGTGGGGTCGCTTCGGTCAATACGCTCGAAATTCTGGCGGGGGCGATTCCGGCGGCGGGTTTGGCGTTGCTGGCCGATTGGGGCATGTCGGCGCTCGAGCGGAGAATCGCGCGGTGAGGCTGTTGTTTGTCGCTCTCGCTTGTGCGCTTATGGCGGGCTGTGGGCGAAGCGGGGACATCGTGATTGGCTCAAAAAATTTTACTGAGCAGATCATCTTGGGCGAGATCGCCGCGCAGCAGATCGAGCGCAAGCTGCATACTCACGTGGTCCGGCGCCTCAATCTGGGAGGGACGCTGTTGACACATCTCGCCATCACCAAGGGTGACATCGACATTTACCCGGAGTACACGGGTACGGCGGCAGGCGTTGTCTTAAAAACGAAGATTCCAGCCGACCCGGCGCAGGCGTTTCAGATCGTTAAGGAGGAGTACCGGCGGCGCTTTCAACTGGTCTGGCTGCCGCCGCTCGGATTTAACGACACGTTCGCCATGGTGGTGCGGCGGGAGGACGGCAAGGCGCTGTCTTCAGGCGATCTTTCAGCGGCGAAAAAGCGGGCGTGGCGGCTCGGAATCGGTTATGAATTTCTCACGCGCCCGGACGGCCTGGTGCGCTTGAACAAAGTGTACGGACTGCCCTGGCAGGGTACTGCGAAGAGCATGGATCTGGGACTTCTCTATCAGGCGCTCGGGCAGAAGCGGGTGGATATGGCCGCGGGGAACTCGACCGACGCGCAGCTGAACGATCCAACATTAATGATGCTGCGAGATGATAAGAGTGCCTTTCCGCCATACAACGCCTGCTTCGTGGCGCGCGAGAGCTTGCTCGAACAGAAGCCGGAAGTAGGCAAGGTGCTGAACCTGCTGGAGGACCGGATCGATGACAAAACCATGCGCGCGCTGAACGAGAAAGTGGAAAGGGATCACGAGCAGATTGTGACCGTTGTGCGGCAGTTTCTCGCCGGACAGCCGTAGCAGATATTTCAGGATGATCAATAAATTAGTTTGGGAAAATCTGCGGCATCGCTGGGTGCGGACATTATTGTCGGCGCTGGTGATCGGGGTGCAGGTGATGTCGATTTTGACATTGATGGGATTGAGCCGCGGTTTATTGCAGGAATCGGCGCGACGGCAGAAAGGAACCGGCGCGGATATCGTCATGAAGCCCGATAATGGCGGCGCAACGATCTCGTTTTCGTCGGGGCAGGTGCTTGAAAGCTTTGTGCCATTTGTCGCCAAGCAGCCGCATGTGGTGCAAGCGCTGGGAGTGATCTCGCAGAATGTGGCGCTGATCACCACGATGAGCGGCGTAAACATCGCTGAGCTCGAAAAGATGAGCGGCGGATTGCGTCTGCTGGCGGGGCGGCTGCCGCAAAACGCGGACGATGTGCTCGTCGATGAATTTTATGCGGAACAAAACCATATTCAAGTCGGGCAAAAGCAAAAGCTGCTGAATCACGACTGGACCGTTTGCGGGATCATGCAAAATGCGGTACTCGGCCGTTTGATCGTGCAGTTAAAGAGTCTGCAGGAGGCGACCTCCAACGCCAATCCGCCGCGCATCACGGAAATTTTTGTGAAGCTTGATAATCCAGCGCTAGCAGATCAGGAAGTGGCGGCGTTGGATCGTTTGCTGAAGGGCGATTTGAAAGCGATTTCGATGCAGGCGTTTCTTTCGCAATTCAGCATTAACAATCTGCCGGAGCTGCGCGTGTTCATCCGAGTGATTACGTTGCTGGCTTTGCTGGTGGGATTTCTGGTGGTGTTTTTGTCGATGTATACGGCGGTCATCGAGCGTACGAGAGAAATTGGAATACTAAAAGCGTTGGGCGCGAAGCCGCATACGATTATTGACATTCTGGTGCGGGAAGCGCTCGTGATGGCGCTGCTTGGGTGTGTGATCGGCATCCTGCTTTCCTTCGCGGCGAAATCATTGGTGACGGCGTTGCGCCCGGCGTCGCTCAGCATTGTGAGTGTGCCGGACTGGTGGCCGTGGGCGGCGTTGATAGCCATCGCGGGCGCGCTGCTCGGAGCGATTTACCCGGGATGGAAAGCGGCCCGGCAGGATGCGATCGAGGCGCTGTCTTATGAATAGCGGCGATCCGATCATTCGCATACGAGGCCTGCAGAAAACGTACAACTCGGGTGAAGTGCCTGTGCAGGCGCTTCGTGGCGTAGATCTAGATGTGGCGCGCGGCGAATTCATCGCGGTGGTGGGGCCCTCTGGATCTGGCAAGTCGACGCTGTTTCATATTCTCGGGGGACTGGCGCCTCCGACGGATGGAGAAGTCTGGATCGATGGCCGGGAACTGCGCCGGATGAGTGAATCGGAGCGGACTGAAATGCGGCAAAAGAAGATCGGGTTCGTTTTTCAGAAATACAACCTGCTGCCGACGCTGACGGCCAAGGACAACATCGCGATTGCGCAGTCTCTGGCTGGTGTGGTGAAACGTCCAGTGGGGTTTGACGAGATTCTCAAACAGCTGGGTATTCAAAACCGTTTGGATCACCGGCCGCGCGCCTTGTCGGGCGGGGAACAGCAGCGCGTGGCGATTGCCCGTGCGCTGGTGAATCAGCCTGCAATTCTGCTCGCGGATGAGCCGACGGGCAATCTGGATACCGTGAATTCAGATGCCGTGCTCGATGTGATGCGCAAGCTGAACAAAAGCGTCGGGCAGACCATTTTAATGATCACGCACAATCCCGAAGCGGCGGCGTTTGCGGATCGAACCGTTCACATGCGAGATGGGAAGTTTCACTAAGCAATGATCAAGCGATTATTTACCGGAGCGCTGGCGGGGCTGGCCGGGGCGCTGGCAATGCACGAATTCCGAGTGGTGTGGGAAGCGCTGTATCCGGACTCCAAAGATGGCATCTTCGGATTCGATAAAGAGTCGGATGTGGCTTCGGTGAACAAATTTTCTCAGCTGCTGTACGGCGACACGCCTGGGAGATCTGAGGCCGAGAAGATAGCGCTGATGTTGCATTACAGC
Source organism: Bryobacteraceae bacterium (assembly GCA_965277435.1). Classification (GTDB taxonomy): domain Bacteria; phylum Acidobacteriota; class Terriglobia; order Bryobacterales; family Bryobacteraceae; genus Bog-105. The sequence continues at coordinate 4,067,752 of OZ255821.1, forward strand.
GTCGGCGCGGCAGCGGGCGCGAGCTATGCAGTGGCGACGGACCGCTGGCCGCAGATGGCCGCCGGTTCGGGGACGGCGTTCGGACTGGCGTTGTGGCTGGTGCTCGATGAAGCGGCGATTGGCTTATCGGGCCTGTCGGATCCACTGCGGAAACATCTGCGGTCGCACGTGAGCGCGGTGGTGACGCACCTGCTTTTCGGGCTGGTTGTCGACCTCTCAAGAACGGCATCGGGCGAGGTTCCGCCCGTGATTGTAAAAGGAATGGAGTGAATTGAGTCTGGGCCGGGCGGGGTGGCGCCGTTGCCCGGGACGGAGAAGCCGTCACGAGACTCTGGTGTAGAAGATGGCAGGCTGAAGCCTACCCTACTGGAATAGGCGAAGGTCGATTTGCCGGCCCATGGCGGTATAGCCGGCGTCGCCGGGATGGAGATGATCGCCGCCGTCGAAGGCGGGAAGTACGCGGTCGGGATGCTGTGGGTCGCGGACAATCTTATCGAAATCAACCACGCCATCGAAGGCTTTGGTGGTGCGAATCCAGTTGTTGATGGCCTTGCGCTTGACTTCTTTTTCGGGACTGAAATAGCCGGGGAAAAGGGTGCCTTCAAACGGCGTCAGGGTGGCTCCGTACACCCGGATGCCGTGTTCGTGGGCGCGTTCGGCGAGCTGCTGGAGGCCTGCTTCGATGTCTTCGGCCGTTACGGTTTCGGAGGCGGGAGCGGAGGTGCCGGGATGGCCGAGATCGTTGATGCCTTCGAGCACGATCACATAGCGGATGCCGGGTTGAGACAGAACATCACGATCGAAGCGAGCCAGGGCGCTCACGCCGAAAGCGATGTTGCCTTGCGCGTCGTGCAGCACGCGATTGCCGCCAATGCCCGCGTTGAGGACTCCGATGCGGGGGCCGTTTTTCCGGTCGAGTAAGCGTCCGGCCAGAATGTCAGGCCAGCGGTTGTTGGCGTCCTGAGTGGAGCGTGCGCCGTCGGTGATCGAATCTCCAAACGCCGCCAGCGTGGCAGCGTTGCCGTTCTCGAGAACGTCGACGTCGGCGAGGAAGACCCAGGAGGCAATTGTGTCTGAGCCGGGCAGGGAAGCGGATGCCGCCTGGTCCCCTGAGGCGAGATACGACGTTTGTTCGGCGGAGTAGTGAATGCCTGCGCCCATGCTTTCTTCGGGGATAAACAGAGAGATCGCTACGTCCCTGCGTGGCGCGACGCGAAGCTTTACGGGATCGCTGACTACAATGGCGTTGGGCGGGATGGTGATGGTGGGACGTCCACTGAAAGTGAGGACTTGATCGGAGCCTGGCGTGATGGCGGATTCCTTTGCGCCGAGGGCCAGGTGCGCTGCGCCGATGTGAACGGCGTCTTTGCCGAAGACGTTTGACAGGCGAACGCGCAGGAGGTCGCCGCCGGCGCTGGTATGGACGATTTCGCGGATCGTCTGATTGTGAAAAGAGAGCTTGGCTTTGGCGATTTTGGCGGGGTCGGTTTCCTGCGGCGAAGGACTCGCGCCCCAGGTGACGATCCAATGTTCGGGAGCGGCGGCCGAAGCGGAAAGAGCGTAGACGAACGCAAGTAGACCGAGAGTGATTTTCATCGCGACAGGAAATCGTTATCCTATCAGCGGGCGTCTTTTCACGCCGCCTGTGCTCGCTAATGATGCATCGCCGATACATTCCGCAATCACCGCTTTCGGGCTTAGTATCGTGCCTATGGTATTGGGAGGGCGAACCGTCAAACCATCGGCTGGAGCGGCTGCTGCCCAATGGCGAGTCGTCGATCATTCTTAATTTGCGCGAGGAACCGCTGCGGATTTATGAGGCGCAGGATGTAAGCCGATTTCGTTCTTACGGGCTGGCCGCGCTTTTGGGGGCGCGGTCGGATTGTTTCGTGATCGATGCGGATCAACAGGAGCGCGTGGTGGGCGTGCAATTTCATCCGGGCGGGGCCTATCCGTTCTTTCGTGTGCCGATGAGTGAGATGGAGGGCGAATCGTTGGATTTGGCGGATCTGTGGCCGTACCGCACGGCGGAGATCCGGGAACGGCTGCTGGCCGCGCCGACCGTGTGCGCGCTGTTTCAAGAGCTGGAGGAGTGTTTGCTTGCTGCGCTGATGCGCCCGCCGGAACTGCACCCGGGCGTAGGATTTGCGTTGCGGCAGTTCGGCCGTTCGCTCGATTCGAACCGTATCGCGGCCGTCTCGGCGCAGGTAGATTTGAGTTCGCGGCGCTTTATCGAGCTATTTCATCGGCAGGTCGGGCTAACGCCGAAAGTGTTCCAGCGGGTCCGGCGTTTTGAGAGCCTGTTGCGGGCAGTACATGGAAGGCGCGAGGTCGAATGGACGCAGATTGCTTTGGAGTGCGGCTATTATGACCAGGCGCACTTCATTCATGATTTTCGAGCGTTTTCGGGGTTGACGCCGAGTGCCTATCTGGCCGCCGCTACGCTGCATTTAAATCATGTGCCGATGGGATGAAGCGATGCACTCAACGACTTGCCAGAACCGTTTCCGGTGACGCCAACCTCAGCAGTTCCATGCGCATTCGTCGGGCCAGTTCCCGATCGATGGGAATGCCCTCGACAGTGGCTCGCAGCCAGATGTTCGAGTCCCATTTGGCGCGCATGAGCCCCGTCTGCGAGTGTTCGCTTGAATGTAACAGCACGTGCCCGAGTTCGTGGGCAATCGTGTAGGCGAGGACTTTATTGAACGAAGCGCGTGCTTGATACGTTACGCTTTCACACCGGTCGATGAAGACGGTTGAATCGATACCGAATGCGGCACACGGTAGCGAAAAGGCAAGCGTTCCCGGGTTGACCCCGCGCGGAGCGCGTTCCAGTAGAAGCACCCGCAACTCGCGCGGATGGCGGGCGACCGCACAACCTGCCGGCGAAGAGTTGTTACCGGTAAAATCCATGCGCAAGGATGCCGTGTCATGCGGCGCGCCATAGGCCCACCCGACATTCATATCTGCCTCAGCGAAGATCCTGGCGACTTCGGCCTCCGCGCGTGACAAATCACGTTTCGGAACATGAGCCAGGTTGAAAACACGGATCTGCGTTTGCTGGTTCGTCGATGGGGAGCTTCGATCGGCTGTTGCAGTTTGTGAGGCGAGCGGCACGCACCAGGAGGTGCAAGTGAGGGCAGCGGTCAAAAGATATCCGATTCTTGTCGTGAACATCCCGGGCCATCTCCAGTGGCACGGTCAAGGTAGGCACAGCCGGCGAATGCCTCCAGCGTCTGGAGAACGTTCGAACAATAAATGAACATTACCGGCTAAGTTGCTGGCTGCAATGGGTTTGCCCGAAGATGCGACTTCTGGATACCGGTCTTTCGGGAAACGATTATCGGTGCTAAACTCACGTCACTGTGGGACAGCCGGCCAGCGCGTCCGCGAGATATCGTTTTGGCGCCTTCGAGCTCGATCGTGGGTCTGCCGAACTCCGTAAGCGCGGCATTCTGATTAAACTGCAAGACCAGCCGTATCGGATCCTTTGTCTGCTGCTCGACAGCCGGGGCGAGGTAGTCACCGGGAGACTCTTTGCGCGACTCTCTGGCCTGAAGACACGTTCGTCGAATTCGAGCGCAGCCTGAATGCGGCGATTGCCAAGCTACGGCAGACGCTTGGAGACTCGGCCGAGAATCCACGGTTTGTTGAAACCGTGGCGCGGCGCGGTTATCGGTTTATAGCGCCTGTGGAAGGAATCGATCGGGTTACCAGTAAATCTCCGGAGCGCGCAGCAGAAACTCCGCCTGTGATCGCGACGACTTCGCCGGCCACTCGCCGCAGATGGTCGCGCAGAACCACTTTGCTGGTAGGCGGCAGTCTGGCCGTCCTTACGATCGTCGAGAGCACAATCCTGCTTGTTCAAACCGCAAGCCATCGCGCGAAAGAAACCTACACCGCCATTCGGCGCATCACTTCCGATGACGGTCTTACTAAGGACCCAGCCATTTCGCCCGATGGCACTTTGCTGGCTTACGCCTCCGACCGCGATGGGAGCGAGCATCTCAGCATCTGGCTGCAACAGCTTACCGGCGGCAGTACGATTCGCCTGACCAACTCGGACGCGGATGATTACCAACCTTCGTTCTCTCCGGACGGCACCCAGCTTGTGTTCCGATCGGAACGCGATGGAGGCGGAATCTACGTGGTTCCGTCGTTAGGCGGCGAAGCGCGATTGATAGCGAGGGACGGCCGCGATCCCAGCTTTTCTCCAGACGGAAAATGGATCGCCTACTGGGTGGGAAATCTGACTTCCGACACATTGAATGGCGGTGATGTCTTCGTGATCGCCTCTTCCGGTGGCGTGCCTCAACGCCTCAACACGGACCTGAAGCTGGGCTACCCCATCTGGTCTCCGGATGGACAACATTTACTGGTCGTTGGTGCGCCCTCGATCATCTTTGACAAGTTCGATTGGTGGGTGTTCACCCGTGACGGCCGTAGCCGTGTCCAAACAGGAGCATTTCGACTCTTGCGAGATCGGGGCTTCCCAGTTGTATATCAAGGGAGCGCATATCCGCCGCGAGTGGTGCAGTGGATTGGAGATGATCTGATCTTCTCAGCCGCACGAGGTGACGCGGTTAACACTTGGAGCATGCACTTATCGCGAAGGTCCTGGCATGTGCAAGGATCTCCGCGCCGGCTCACATCCGGCCAGGGATTCGAGGATCACCCACAAGCTTTGCCAGGTGAAAGAGTGGTCTTTGCCGGTCTTGCCAGGAGCGCGAATCTGTGGAGCCTGCCGATCGATGCAAATGAGGGCACGCGTCGGAGTGAAGCGCCGAAGCGATTGACAGACAAGGTGTCTCTCGAGCAGTTTGGATCCATAACCACCGATGGCAGATACCTGGTCTTCACCTCTACACGGTCCGGCAAGGCGCATGTCTGGTTGAAAGATTTGAGCACCGGCCAGGAGAGCCGTCTCAGCAGAACGGATGAGCAAGAAGAACATCCGGAGATCAGCCGGGATGGCACAATGATCGCCTACTGGACTCAACCAGGAGTGACGATTGTTCGGCGAACCCGGCCGGGCGTTCCAGAGTCGCATTGCGAGAAATGTGGATGGGTGTGGGACTGGTCACCTGATAACCAAACATTGCTTTATAACGATTTGCAACCCATCTGGGAAATCGGGTCGTTTGATCGAACGACCGGGAAAAAAGCCACCGTGCTTGCGAGCGCGAAATGGCCTCTGTACCAGGCCAGATTCTCTCCTGATGGCAAATGGCTGGCCTTCGGGCAAGAAGTGAACAATTCCACGTCGCGACTGTTCATCACACCCATACACAACGGGATCGCCGGGCCTGAATCGGAGTGGATTCCTATTGCCGATGCAAGCGGATGGTGTGACAAGCCTCGCTGGTCGCCCGACGGAAACCTTATCTACTTCATTTCTCATCGAGACGGATATCGTTGCTTATGGGCTCAGCACGTTACGTCAGACACGAGACATCCTTCCGGTGAGCCTTTCAGCGTTGCCCATTTTCATTCGGCCCGTCTGTCGATGATGAATATCAGCACCGGTTTCCTGGAGCTTGAGGTGGCGAAGGACAAGCTCGTCTTTAATTTAGGCGAGCTGACTGGAAACATCTGGCTGGCAGGCAACAAGTAGAATCATGACCATGGCCGCCGCGCGGTTTCCCTTCCGGACTCACAGGCTGGCGAGCCTCGCCCTTGCGGCCCTGTTCCTTGTTTCGATGACGCAATTGGTTCGCGACACCCGCGACCGTGTGGACGAACTCCTGCACGGGGAACAGTACGTCGCTAGCCTGTTCGGTCTGAATGAGGTAACGTTTCGCGTCACCGATGTCGAGCCGGCCGCCTACGCCGCCGGCCTGCGCAATGGTGACACGCTGCTCCGCATCGGAGGCAGGCCGATGGAAGGTTTTGCCGATTTTTACTCGGCACTTTTGCGCGCGCGGACAGGCGATCGGCTGCCCATACAGATTCAGCGCACAACTGCTGCGGGGGCGGTGAAGAAAGACCTTCCCGTCCCCACCAAGCCCCTCGCCTATTTGGGTTTCAATGCCACTTCTCCTGCCTATCCATTCATCATTCTGCTGCGAATTGCGCTGCCGGTTTTCTGCGTCGCGCTCGGGTTCTGGGTCGCAGCCGTGCGGGTGGATGACATAGCCGCATGGTTATTGTTGTTCGTCATGCTGGGCCTGGCGAACTCTATTATCGACGATCGAACCGTCCTCGGACATGAGGATGTTCTACAACCGTTTCTCAGCGCTTTTAGCTTGACGCTCTACAGTTTTCCGGCCATCGCGCTGCCTTTGTTCGCCATCGTTTTTCCGGAACGCCTTGCCCTGGACCGCCGGTTTCCCTGGATGAAGTGGCTCGTTTTCGGGCCTTCGCTTACGTTGGCGGTGCTGCTTGGAATAGGAGATGCTCTCCTGTTGCATCATCGCGGTACCTTCTTGGCGGCTCTGGAACCCCTGACGATTCCGGCCCGTGTCCTTAGGGGGCTCGGGGCGGCGATCTTTTTTGGAGCGCTAATTTACAAAACAGCGACTGCGGGGAATCGCGACGCGCGGAGGCGTCTGTTGCTGCTCGATGCCGGGGCGGCGGTCAGTTTTTTACCCCTCGTCATTCTGACCGTTGTTTCCGTGGTGAAAGGCAGGATCTCTCACGGCTGGGTCATTTTTCTGATGGCCGCTCTGCTCGTCTTCCCGTTGACGATGGCCTACGTAATCGTGGTTCATCGCGCCATGGACGTGCGCGTCGTAGTCCGGCAGGGGCTTCAGTATTTGTTGGCAACCGGAAGCATCGGCGTGCTGCAGATTGTTATCAGCGTCGCCATTATCGTCGCGGCTGCGACGATGACGGCCAACATGAGCGTATTGCAGCGCGTCGGGTTCATTTCACTCGGCTTCGTATTGCTCGCCGGTATGCGCGGGTTCGCGTACCGCCTGCGCTGCTGGATCGACCGTAGATTTTTCCGCGAAGCTTATGAAGCCGATGCCATCCTCGGCGATCTCGCGGCCGATGTACGCACGATGGTGGAACCGGGCCGCTGCTCGAAACGGTGGCGAGCCGCATCGGCCGGGCTCTGCACGTGCCGCGGATCGCCATTCTTTTGAACGGAGACGGCGCGTTTCGCCCCGCTTACGCTGTTGGCTATGAAGTGCCGCCAACCTGCTGGTTCCCCGATCAGAGCCTGACCGTAAGGCGGCTCAAAAAGGCGCAGCATGCTCTGGTTGCGTTCGACGACGCGAACTCCTGGGTGCAACTCACCGATGACGCCGACCGCGCGGCGCTCGAGGAGCTCAGACCAGAGCTTCTTCTGCCGCTGTCGCTCAACGAGAAGATGCTGGGCATCATGAGTCTCGGCCCTAAACAGTCGGAGGAGCCATTTTCCCGGACCGACATCCGGTTGCTCGATTCGGTCGCGACACAGACTGGGCTCGCACTTGAGAATGGCCGGCTGACCGAAGCGATCCGGACCGAGATCACCGCGCGCGAGAAACAAAATCGCGAATTGGAACTCGGACGCGAAGTGCAGGAACGATTGTTCCCGCAGGAGTATCCGCCGGTTCCGGGATTGGATTACGCGGGTGCGTGCCGGGCCGCTTTAGGGGTTGGCGGCGATTACTACGATTTCCTTCCGCTGTCGGAAACGGAGTTGGGCATCGCGGTCGGCGACGTTTCCGGCAAAGGCATTCCGGCAGCTTTGCTTATGGCTAGCTTGCGCGCTTTTTTGCGCAGCCAGACGATTGACAAAACTACCGATCTTACATCCGTAATAGCGAACCTCAACCGCCTGGTGTACGAAAGCTCCGCGCACAGCCGCTATGCGACGTTCTTCTTCGCGGTATTCGATTCGTCATGCCGGGTGATGACTTATGTGAACGCGGGACACAACCCACCGATGGTCATCCGGGCCGGTAATACAGATGGGGACGTGCTTCGCCTGGATGAAGGAGGGTCGGTCGTTGGTTTGCTGCAGAATTATTCCTGGACCCAGGGACAAGTAACGCTCGAACCGGGTGACCTGCTGATCGCCTATACCGATGGGATCAGCGAAGCGATGAATGGAATGGACGACGAATGGGGTGAGGAGTCCCTGATCAGCGCGGCGCGGCAAATGCGCGGGGCACAGGCTAAGGCCGTCATTGAACACATTACGGCCGCGGCCGATCTATTCGTAGCCGGCGCTCCGCAGCACGACGACATGACTCTGGTTGTCATGCGCGTCCACGAATAGCCTCCTAGTGTGTTATCGGCGTCCGGTTGGGCTGTTGTCTTGCGGAGAGTTTTTCGAGTTCGCCGCAAATGCTCTCTGCCGGGTTCGTGTCATCCTCTTCCAAGGGGATGGGTCTGGCGATGCGGCCATTCACACTAACCTCTAACAGCAGAGTCCGCTTATGTCCTTTCGGCAACTGGGTGATCTCGCAGTGCCAGGACTGGCCGGTATTGGTCTGGAGTTCGGCCAGCTTTCGGTCGACTTTCAATTGGTCCGTCGGGCTCAAATTACAGTATTGGCTCATGGCCGGGATTCCTTTCGGGACAGGATGCTAGTTATCAAGTCTGGCGAGTCGGATATTTTCTCTTAAATCTTTTCGCCGGCTTCACGTTCCGCCGGATTTGGCCGATAAGGAAAGCATGAACGTATCTATTTGTCCGGCAAATCCCAGATATAACGGCCATCATGCCTGCCCGCGATGCGGCGCGGCCTCTTTCTGGAGCTGCTTTCAGGGTGACAAAACACGAGTGCAAGTGGAATGCAGAAAGAGCTGTGGGACTTACGAGGAGAATTTTTCCGAACTGCAGAACCTGCCGTACTTTGAACAACCGGTGAGGACCGGGGCGTTACATCGGGGTTAGGTCACTGCGAGGGGAGTTGGATCATTCGCTTGAGTCGAACCAGGCACGCTATGCGGTTTTTTGAGCGAATCAATGTAGATCCGATGCAGATGGGCGGAATGCCTTGTGTGCGGAGTGTGCATATTTGCGGCACAACAGTCCTCCGGCGGCGATGTCGCTTGCGCCTAGTTCCGGCCAACTTTTGCGAGCTCGATAATCCAGCATTTCCCAGAGCCCAACACCGATCTAAGTGCTTGAAAAGCCGGATCTCTCACAGTCTTCGTTAACCGGTATTTTGAGAAGGTCCGCAACCGAGATACACTAACGGTCAAAATGCAATCTTCCACGCGTGCCGAGTCGGTGGGCACTAAGACGGTCTTCTACCGGCAGATTTGCGACCAGTTGGACCAACTGTTAGGCGACGAAAAAAACTTCACCGCCAATGCGGCTAATACATCCGCGTTGTTGTTCCAGCTTATGCCCGATGTCAATTGGGTTGGTTTCTACGTTTTGGAAAACGACGAACTGGTGCTCGGACCTTTTCAAGGCAAACCGGCCTGCGCCCGCCTTCCGTTGGGCCAGGGAGTCTGCGGGACGGCGGCCGCTAAAGGCGAAACGCTGGTTGTGCCAGATGTAGACCAGTTTCCCGGTCATATTGCCTGTGACCGTGCCTCGCGCTCTGAAATCGTCGTCCCGTTAGTCAACTGGGGCAACGTCATCGGTGTGCTCGATATTGACAGCGCCAGCTTGAACCGTTTCGATGAAGACGACCAGGAAGGGCTCGAATCGATTGCCGCTATTTTTCTGGCTAGCCAGTCGGCGGACGATCTGCCTGAATTCGAAGCGGAATCCGACCGCGAGTAGCCGCCCGTTTCGGCCCCGGTACACTGAGACAGAGTGACCGCCCAAATCGAGCAGCTTGCTAACCAGGCACGTCAGCTTGCCGCCATCGGACAGCTTCCGGCGGCCCGCGATCATTGGGTCCAGGTGCTGAATCTTCTGCCCATTGATGCGGTGGAACGACCGGCGGTTGAACGGGAAATTCAGCGCATCGATGCGCGGCTCTCGCCCAAGCCGAAAGTGGATTGGAAGAAGAGGTTGGGTCCGCTCGGGGTCTTGATTGCGGCCGTAGCCAAGTTCAAGACCGTGGCGCTTGTTTTGCTCACCAAGGGCAAATTTCTCTTCAGTATCCTGGCGTTTGTCGGCTTTTACTGGGCGCTGTTCGGCTGGCCGTTTGCCATCGGCCTGGGCGGATCGGTGTTGATGCATGAGATGGGTCATTACGTTGTCGTGCGTTTGTTTGGCTTCAAGGCGGAGCTGCCTATGTTTCTGCCCGGCCTCGGCGCCTACGTGAAGTGGAATGGCGCCAATGTCGATGTGGGCGTGCGGGCGCAGATTTCGCTGGCGGGTCCGTTTTTTGGTTTTCTGTCCGGCTTAATTGCTTATGCGATTTTTCTCAGTACTCATCATGCGGTCTGGCTGGCGGTGGCGCAGTTTGCCGGCTGGCTCAACCTGATCAACCTGATTCCCGTTTCCATCTTCGACGGCGGTTCGGCCATGTATGCGCTTGGGCGGCAGCACCGCTTGGCCTTGCTGGCAGTTTGCGTTGCGCTGGCGTTCCTGCTGCACGAATGGGCTTTTCTATTTGTAGGCGCCGGTACCGCCTATCGCATCTGGAAACGTGATTTTCCGGCTGACCCCCGGCAAGGAGTTGCCTATGCCTTCACCGCTCTGGTGGTCGCAAACGGATTCCTCAGCTGGTTCTGTGCCAACCAAGCACGCTTGCTGTTCGGGCGGGCTGGCTAACGGCTGTCCTGCCAGAATAATTCGGCGTCCGACCGGCGCACATAATTAGCGTCCACTTCCGACGGATCCAGCCACTTTCCACTGCATCCATCCAGCTCCGCGCACCACGTTACTGCCCCGGCGAGCTCTCGCGGGACTTCCGTCACTAGCATTCCGGCGAATGGCGTACCAGATAAATCAAGCGTCAGCGGAGACAAGAATTCATATTGCGCCGCGCGATCCAACCCATGCAACCACTCCGGCAGGCTCTGCACGATCTCCTGTGAAACCAGCTGCAACTCGCGGTCATACACGGCCGCATAGGCTTGCGAACGACGCGCATCCAGGATGACCGCGCGCCGAGCCGCGGTGGTCCGGCCAAACGAACCCAGCGCGCGCAGGTTCGAGACGCCTAAAGCCCGTTTTCCAAACGCTTCGGCGAATCCTTTTACAGCCGTCAGTCCCACCCGGACGCCGGTGAACGATCCCGGTCCGGCAGCCGCCGCAAAACAATCTACCGTCCGCAGGTCGAGCGACAATTCTTCTCGAAATCGCTTGATGGCTTCGAATACCCTGTCGGCGTGCCCGTCCGGCCCGCGCAAAGCCACCTCGCGGATCAATTGGCCGTTCCGCCGCAAAGCCATGCTGCCCCATTCGGAACTTGTATCCAGCGCGAAAATCGTCACTGAGTCTTCACTGAGTTAGCCGGTACACACGATCTACTTCATACGCCTTCCCATTGGCGTTGAGGGCCAGCACTCGCACGTTCATCACGCCGTTCGGATCTTTCAAGAGCTCTTTGGGAATCGTGAATGTGCCGGAAGCTCCCAATCCCAGCAGCCGTGAGCCCTCTCCACCCGCCACCACTTCACCCCACCAGGCATACTGCATGCGGCGACTGGCGCGGTTGGCTTTTATGATCTTTATGCCATAAGGAGGCGGAATGTTCGCGCTGATCGAATCGCCCGGCGGATCAGTCAGTTCGAAAGGTGTTTTCGCTGCGTCCGTCTCCACCTCCTGGACCGGAGGGTCCTCCGATTCGAAGTAGTAATACTTCAGCCGGGAAGCCTTCTCTCCATCGCGCGGCACCTGCAGAATCCAGTCATGCGCATTGTCCGGCGTCGCCCGGCTGAACACCTCGCCCCGATAGTCTTTCAAATACAACTCTTCGCCGGTTGCCGGATTGATCCAGAGCGGATTGTATTTGTGTTTCAGCAAAGTCATTTCCACGATTCCCGGATTTTGCGCGTAGGCCAGATACTCGACTTCGGTCAACCCCACCGAGCGCGCACCGGCCACATCGAAAAACGGTTCGAACTCCCAATAGCGCGTGCCGGACACAATGCGCGCCCAGGTCTGAACCGCCTTGACGTTCGCCGGATTCTGCAGGCTCTGGTAGGTCACCGTAGGATATTCCCCGTTTGTCGTCGCGTTCCACAGTTCATGGCGGAAAGCCTCGGGCTCCGTGGCATGAACGATGTGGACCTCGGGCAATTCCGTGAACTGATGCTCGACCGCACCCAACTGCGGATCGGGTGACGCTTCGATCCCGTAGGTCAGCCAGCCATCATTAATCAGCGGGAAGGTGGAAGTCTGGGCATCGGTCGAACGCGGATGAGCCAGACCATCGTATTTCGCCAGGTAAGAGCCTAAGTCTTTCAGCAGCGCTCGCGAGTCCGGGGTGTCCTCAAAACGCTCGATGCCCTGCCAGGTCACATTCAAGCCGCCGTAGCGCGCCACCAGGTAGCGCAACACAGCTTCATGCTGGTCGAAGTTGGCGAAAAACCCGCTCGCTCCGAACGAACTATCGGCCAGCACCAGATCGAGCGTAAAGCCTCGCTTTGCCGCGTCGAGCAGTCGGTCGTCCAACGCAGCGAAGTAGGCGCTCACCGGCAGCCCCTGGGCGTCAAAGGGCTTACCCGCTTTGGATTGCGTCAGCAGCGTTCCTCCAATGTGAGTAAACCCGTCGTGCTTCCGGGCATCGAGCCAGGAGTTAAACTCGTTCGAACTCAGTTGCAGCCAGGGCGCGGTCACTCCCAGCCAGAGATGAGGCTGCTTACTCGTCGTGCGCCAGTGCCGGAGATTGGCTACCAGCACCATCCCAGGCAGACCGCTGTCCGCCACCGAAAAGGTGTCTTCCTTGTCGTTGTATCGAGGAATGTCGCTGAGTACGTGATAGGTCCAGGTCCCGGCCTCGGTTGGGCTGAAGCGGACTTTTAAAGCTGCGTCGGCAAACGCGTGGATCAGGTAGGTCTTGTGGGTGGGCGAGCGAAATTCGACGCGCAAAAGATCGTTCTGATAGGGGGAGCTCTGCTTATCGCTTGCTTGCAAACCGAAAGTTAGCTCGCAAGGCAGGAATGAGCGCGCCCCGCTAGAGCAGGCGGGAAGGGAAGCCGCTTTCCCGGCAAACAAACACGCAGTTAGAAGGAGGGCCGATCGAAGAAGGCCCGGGAAACGCATATAGGCTCAGGATAACGGGCGGCTTCTTAGCGAATCGCCGGGTAAGATGGGTCTCAAATTGCTCCAGTTTTTACGAAGGGTTTAGCGTAGGTACGGGGGATCTGGTTTGCCGAGAGAAAACCATAGCTCAAACGACTACCATCATGCCGAAACATTTTTGTACAATTTGTCGTTACACTGTTCTTAGTCAGTGTGGGACATCCTGCAGGCACCGAAAATCGTATTTTCAGGTGCTGACCGGGTGAAGTCTGATAGGTGAAGTCGACCTGGTTTGTCGATAAGGAAAACAGCGGAGGCTGCTTATGGACATTGTTGGTGATCGCAAGTTCGTGGAAGTACCCGGCGCAAAGACGCACGAGTTGCCGCCGCTGCTGGTAAAGACGGTGCCCGACGTGAAGCGCGTCGACAAGATGGTCGGCATCGCCGCGGACATTATCGAGCAGGAAGAGATGATTCCGCCTATTTTGGGCGATGTTGTCGCGACCGAGGAAAATCTGGAACGGCGCAAGATGGATCTGGCCATCAATCTGGTCGATCAGTACCTTGGTCTGTTGAGCCACTGGCATTGGGGCGACGCTGTGATCGAGTGGATTCGCCAGTGCGAAATCACCTTCGGCGCACGCCTGGAACTGCGCAACCTTTTACGCAGCGATTTGTGGCCTCACGCCGGACGCAGCAGCTTTGTCACCTTGCTCGCCGATAAGGCCGTCAAGACTAAAGGGGTTCAGCTCGAAAAAGCGGTAGGTTTACGCCTCGCTTTTCGCCAGATGCCGCCCATTCGCTGCTGCTCCGATCAGTTTCTGTTCTATCTAAATAAGTCCGTCGCGCAAACGGCTTACCAGACTTGGCTGACCATGACGCCGAATCCGGTGTCATCGCTGCCGCCCGAGCGCTTCATGTTCGACGTGGTGAACATGTCGCTCGAAGTCCACTGAATTAACGAGCGGAGGTGCGGAGCCACGCACAGCGGAATTATCGAACGAAGGAAAACCGGAGTTATTTGAACTGAGAGCTTTGTAGTCATTAGGAACTTAACAAAGCAGCTTGCTAAGAGAGTTCTTTGCGGAATCTCAATAGCAAATTACGTGCGAACATCATGGACGCGCTCAAATTTCGCTGGGAGCTAAACTTTCCTTCGCAAAATGCCGATATGAAGGTCATGGACTGCAGCCAGCTATTTGATCCGTGGCGCGGGCCGCATTACGAAAGCGGCTATGACGGAGTAAGAACACTTGTTTTGGGCGAGTCTGCGCACCTGGGTGGTAAGACCCGTAACGAGTTCAATGAAGAGTACTGCTCCGTGGGAAGGTGTTGGTTTAACGATCTAATTAAAAAGCATCGGAGCGGGGATTGGCGCAATCAGTACTGGACAAAATGGATCAAGGCGTTTCAGGGGGAATTCCCCAGCCTGAAAGGCCGTCAGGAAGTTCTCGACAAAACTGCTTTTTACAATTTTGGAGACGTAATGATCGAGGGTAGCCGGATGCCGCTCTCCTGTAGTGCGGATTATCAGAGGGAAAAAGCTCGAGAAAAGTTCCAGCGACTTTGTGATGCACTCGCTCCGCAGCTGATCGTCGTTCTTGCCTATAGGTTGTGGGACGAATTGCCGCTGCATGGCAGAGTGGGCTCTCCAATAGACGGTTTCGATACGTGGCACTATACTTTTTTGTCGACAGACTCGTTAGCCCTGTTCTTACCCCATCCGTGCACAAGTGCTTGGAGGAGTGCCAAGACCCACTCTGCGGTCAAAAACGCCCTTGCTCGTGTCCGTTGCTTGGATCATCCTAAAGATTTCCTGGGAGGAAGCGTCAGATGAGCCGCCCTCGAATTCGTCCGTGGCTGCAAAGAAGTTTACTAACTGGGTTCGCAGGGATGGCGTTATTACGAGTTGCCACCAGCCAAGAATCACAACCGACACTCGTGACGAGCGTTGATCTTTATAGGAACCCGTACAGCTATGAAAAAAAGATCTTTTCGCTCGATCCAATACCTGTGCCTTTCGTCTACAACGGCAGAGTTATGTTGTACTCTCAATCATCACCCTCTGCACTTGCTCTTGGTATTAGCGGTGTCAGTTTCGAGCGAGCACTGGACGCCAAGCGCCTCTTATTCGATCTCCGCCAGGAAGATTACGCTACAAGGTCATCGGATCTCGCGACTTATGGTCAGCTTTTAGTCATCGTCAGAGAATCACAGCAATTACCTTTGCGATTAGATCGCCCTTGGATTCTCAAGGGTCTCGGTTCCATGGAAGGCACCAACGCCTTTGGAGCTCGGCTCACCGTTCCTTTGGTTGAGTTCTTGTACTACAGTGGCGACGAGCCATCTATGAAACGTGTAGAACCTACGAAGAGAACTGATTCACTGCCGGCGTATGGCAGCAGTCATACAGCAACCGACTTACCGCAGGGATGCATTCCGCTCGACATCAACACTTCATTTCATGGACGAGTAATTATTCACGAAGGAAATCAACCATGGACGGCACTTAAGCTTGAGCATCCGATATGTGTTGATGATTCAGGATCAAGATTGGAGGAAATTCAATTGCTCGATGTCAGCGGCGGGGCCTTATTTGAGGCTTTGAACAACACACCCGTGAAGATGGCAGGAAAGCTGGTGTCAGGTGAGGGCTCGCCGTACTATAAGACATTTTTTGCAATTGACGTAAAGTCAATACGGACGCCCGAAGGGAACACCATTGTACCCGTAGCGGCAAAAGAAGTCTTGATTCCAAAAGCGGTTACAAACTATAAGGCTAGAATCAGCACGGCTGTTGACCCAGATCACATAATAAGAGCGGCATGGTCAGAATCGGGTCGGCAACTCGAGCCCGTGAACGCGTATGTGGCAGTCAGCCTTAACGGGACGGGCGATCTCGCCCACGCTCGGTGCGGAGATGGATTTGTCATCTCAAACATCGGTTCACGCCGATTTTCTCCCGAGGCGAAGCGAGACGCCCTGAAGTATAGCGATTTGCCTATCGGCATTGGAGACGAGCCGATTTCGGTTGATTTCAGTTGTAGGCGACAGGAAGTTGATGTACCGAAAGCTGTTGCGCAAACCAGGATGTTTGTGAATGATCGACTCGGATCGGCAACGCAAAAATAGTTGAATTCGAATTTTGGGAATCGCTCGATTACAATACAGCATTTACTCAGAACATCAATTAGGCTGAAAACTGTCTCCGCTTAGCGAGAATGAGTATGCTTTGCTGGCAAACACCACGAACCATGTACCTCCAATACGCATTTTGCGATTGTAGAGTCCGCCGCTATGCTCTCGGAGGTGCTCCTCTTACTTATCGAACGGACACATCAAACTCCTGTATCTCGGCCGCCGCTTACGATTCCTAGAACCTCTTCTTTGTAGCGCTTACTAAACGAGGGCCCGATGCCAGGAACAGCGAGCAAGTCCTCTTCGCTTGCTGGCAAATCGTCGACGATGTTTCGCAGCATGGCATCGCTCGCAATACGAAACGCCGGCAAGCCCTTGCTCTTCGCTTCTCTTAAGCGCCACTCGCGTAAAGCCTGCATCAATGGTTCGCTCGCACTCTCCGGCACTCTGTTCCGGCTTCTCTCTGGACGAACTTCCCGTGACGTTCTGGACCTTTTGCGCGACCCGGTTTTTGACTGCTTTTCCCTGATCTGCAGATGCAGCGGCTCGTCGCCGGTAAATGCCTCTCCGTCACCGGTCAGCCGCGCCGTTCGATAGGGGATCTGCTTTCCGTCCTTCTCGAACACGGCTGCCTGCAGCGCAATCAGTCCCGCGCGCCCTAGCGCAGCCAGTACTTCTTCAAACCCGTCGCGGTCCAACTGGATTCCAGCCATTTCGGAATAGAGTTTGCCGGTCGAACGCCCCAACCCGTTCGCCAGCTCTCCCAAAATGCGTCGGGCTAATTGTTCTTCCGTTCTAGTCGCTTCGCGGAATCGCTGCACCACGCACTGTTCCGCCGCGCAAAAATCGCACAATCCGCACCAGGTCTGCGTATCGCTGCGGTCGCCAAAGTAACGGACCAGCGCCGCCATCCGGCAGCCATCCAAAGCTGCGTAGCGCAGCATCAATTCCAGTTGCACGTTCCGGTGGTCGATTTGACTGCGATAGGAATCGCGCCACTTGTCGAGCCCCCGCGCCACATTCTCTTCCGGATCGATTAGCGCTCCGCCGTGTACCCAGAGCTTATCGAGCGCCGTATCGAATACCGCCTCCTCCAGGCGCGACGCCCGGTACAGCGAATCTTTGGTCATGCGTTTTTCGCGCAGCAGATCGAAAATCTTCTCGAGCACGTCCACTTCCGGATAATCTCGATTGAAGAAAAAATCGTGCCTCCGTCGATCGGCGTAGGCATGCATCAGAATGGCCCGGCTCGGTGCGCCATCCCGCCCGGCGCGCCCGATCTCCTGGTAGTAAGCCTCCGTACTGCCCGGCAGCGCCGTGTGAATTACCGTGCGTACGTCCGGCTTGTCGATGCCCATCCCGAAGGCGATAGTCGCGACGATGACGTCTACTCCGCCTGCCAGAAATCGCTCCTGGACGCTCTGACGCCTTGTCGAGGTCAGTCCGGCGTGATACGGCTCGGCCCGGAAATGCGATCCCAGATCGCTCGCCAACTTGTCACTTTCAGCGCGGGTCGGCACATACACAATGGCAGGACGCCGCGTCGGCTCGTGCAAGATTTCCAGCACCGCCTCGGACCGTGCCGAAACCGGCACCTCGACGATTTCGACCGCGATGTTCTTGCGCCGGAAGCCCTGGATCGAGCGCAGCGGATTGTGCAGCCCGAGTTGCGTGACGATATCGTTTTGCACCACCGGCGTCGCGGTTGCCGTCAGCGCAATAATTGGCGACGGCCGCAGCAGTGGGAAATAGCGCTGCAGCATTCGATAATCCGGGCGGAAGTCGTGACCCCACTGCGAAATGCAATGCGCTTCATCGACAGCAATCAAGCATGGCTTACGCTTCGCCAGGAACTCGGGAAATCCAGGGACCGACAGCCGTTCCGGCGCAATAAAAAGAAACTGCAGGCCGCCGTCCCGATAGGCCAAGGCCGCCGCCCGCGATGATTCCCGTGTCCGCCCCGAGTGAATCCGATCCGCCCGCAATCCCGTGGCTTTCAGCTTCGCTACCTGGTCTTCCATCAACGCGATCAGCGGGCTTACGACCAACGCTGTCCCGCCGAGTAGCAGAGCCGGCAGCTGATAGCAAAGCGATTTGCCCGAGCCGGTGGGCATCACCACCAGCGCATCCTGGCCCTCTGAAAGCGCGCGGCACGCTTGCTCCTGACCCGGCCGGAAATCGGCAAAACCAAAAGTCTGGCGCAGTACCTCCCGTAGCAACACAGGTGAATCAGAGGCGGTCAATTCCAGATGACATCCAGATCGGGGTACCGCGAGAACTGCCGGTCATTAGTCACCACCGCCAGATTATGCGAATACGCTTGCGCGATCAACAAACGATCGAAGGGATCGCGATGGTCGGAGAAACTGGGCAACGTACCCAGTCTCCAGATGTGCGCCAAGTGAATTGGCTGGACATGCAAAGCCATGTCGTGAATCGCCATAGTTATCAGCTGGGGGCTGAGCTCTTTCGCCAATGATCTTTTCAGCTGAATTTCTAAAGGTGCGATCACGCTCACGTATCGTTCCTCGGCATTCTTGATTGCGGTCTTTGCTCTAGCAGGAAGCGTTCCCGCCATTCCATGAATCAAGGCGCAGGTGTCCAGAAGCACTCCCGAGCTTTGTCCATATGTCGGATTGCCGCTTCGAAAAAAGTCGGCAGCTTTCATTCCAGGTCCTCGAACATCGCGTAAACTTCGGCATCCGCCTTCTCGTTCGCTTCCGGGCTATCCCAATCCGCAGGGAGCCGCGCTACAACGTCCTTGAATTTTCCATATCCACGCATAAATTTTTCTGACGACGTCACCGGCGTTAGCCGTACATCCCCTACTCCCTGCGTTGTAATGACAATTTCTTCCCCATTCAAAGCACGTTTGATCAGTTCGGCAAGGCGGGGCTTCGCTTCCCGCACATTCATATCCATGCCCCAATGTAGTCGCACTTTGCGACCACTGTCAACTTTCCAGCACGCCTGAGCTGTGCTATTCTACGAATGTCTCCTGCCCCATCCGTCCTTTGCCTTCGTGGGTGTCACTTCCACGTCTCGCGGATCTACCCGGTTCAGTTCGTAAGTCTGGTTCTAACCAAAGGCTTGCTGCATAAAGGACGTCAGGCCAGTTTTAGGCACGTTGTCCTTTATGAACACTTTCACAGAACTTACACTCAATCCCTGTCTGCATCAGAACCTCGCGCGCAACTTGTTTGTGCAGCCGACGCCGGTGCAGGCCCAATCTATTCCGCCGGGGCTCACCGGCTCAGACGTAGTTGCTACAGCACAAACTGGCACCGGCAAAACGCTGGCGTTTCTGCTACCGATCCTCGAAAGGCTGATGAACGCGAACGCCGCGGCTAATTTGCCGAAGGGTCGCTCGGCCGTACAGGCGCTGATCCTGGCGCCCACTCGCGAACTAGCCCTTCAGATTGCCGAAGCCTTCGGTAAACTGGCGCCCGGCACCAATTTGCGCGCGGCCGTCGTCGTTGGCGGTCTCAGCGAACAGACTCAGCTCCATGCCCTGCGACGCGGCGCACAAGTGGTTATTGCCACCCCCGGCCGTCTGGAAGATTTCCTCAGCCGCCGGCTCGTCGATCTCAGCACGGCCTCCATCGTCGTACTCGACGAAGCAGATCGCATGCTCGATATGGGCTTTTTGCCTGCTATCGAGAAGATCCTTTCGGTGCTTCCTAAGACCCGTCAGTCGCTCTTCTTCTCCGCCACTATGGAGCGCACCGTCGAACGCCTGATTCAACGCCACTCAATCAATCCGGCTCGCATTGCCGTCCAAGGTTCCGTTACTAAGACGCCGGAGCAAGTCGACCTGCACGTGTACGAAGTGGAAAACGACATGAAGATTCACCTGCTGCAGCACATGCTGGGCCAGGAAGAAGGCTCGTTTCTGGTCTTCGCGCGCACGAAACATGCGACGGACCGGCTGGCCAAAAAGCTCTCCGCCTTTGGCGTACGCTCAGTAGCCATGCATGGCGACCGGACCCAGAACCAGCGCAACCAGGCGCTCGCCGGCTTTCGCGAAGGCCGCTATCGGGTTTTAGTCGCAACCGATGTAGCCGCCCGAGGCATTCACGTCGACAGCGTTGCGCATGTGGTAAATTTCGACCTCCCGCAGGCTCCGGACGACTTCGTGCATCGCGTCGGACGAACTGGCCGGGCCGGACAGCGCGGCTCCGCATCCACCTTTATTTCGCGCAATGAGCGCGGCGAAATTCGCCGTATCGAACGGGAATGCAAAGTGCGGCTCGAGCGACGCGAAGTCTCTCCCGCCATCCTGCTTGAAATCGCGGAGCGTTCTGAACGCGAAGCGGCAGTTCGCGCTGAGCGGCACCGTAGCGAACCGATCGTCTCGCAGGCTCATCCCCATCACAACCGGGAACGGTCGGGAAATCGGTCCGGCAAACCGGCGTGGAAGGGCCAGTCGGGCGGTCCGCGCCGTCCTCGACCCTCCGACAAGTCCAAATCCGCCCAAGCCGCCGGTTAATCAAACCTTTTACGGACCCGGCCTACGGAGTCACATTGAACTCCGCCATTGACCACCAGTTGCTCGACTTACCGGTCTGCACGACTTTGACATAGCGCGTCGTCTGCGGTCGAAAGCTAGCCGTAGTGAGCGCGCTCGTCCCTGCGCCGGTCGCGATCGGATTTCCCCACGTACTGCCGTCGTTTGAGACATATACCTGGAATTGGCGCGGATAATCGTTGGTAGAACTCCCCGCGTTCAGGCTGATGCTGCTGAACGATTGCGCGCTGCCCATATCGACTTCAAACCACTCGCCGCCATTCTGGGGATGCCCCGTAGACCAGCGGGTCTGTAAGTTGCCATCGAGCGTGGCCGCAGGTATTTGCCAGCGGCTCGCGTTCGAACTCGCTGACGCTTTCCAACCGCTCCGCGCGAGTGGACCTTTGGATTGCGGAATGACAATGATGCTCGCCGATTGCGCCGGGAACGACGCAGTTAAAGACGAGTTCACGACGGTGGCATTCGGTCCGGCCACGATCGCCTGTAGATTGGCCGCCGAATAGGTGAAGATCTGCGCGCTGGCGGCGGCGTTGAAGTTTGCCACGCTCAGAGTGGTAGTCAATTCATTCGTAGTCTTGTTGACGACTACCAGTGTTAGCGCGCCATCCAAGCTGCGCTGCGCCCCGTAAATCGCCAGTTGCGTCTGATCCGTACTCTGGGCGGTGACGCCCGTATCCCCAAACATACTTCCTGCCCCGTCGTAATTCCGATATAGCCGGAAGGAGTACGCCGTAGGATCGGTCGTTTTCGGAGCATCCCACATGTTGGCGAAATCGACCTGCTCCCGGCCGAAGATGCCTAAGATATCCGCTTCCGCCAGTGCGCCTAACAGCGTGGTGTGGCCACCCCAACTGTACTCGGAAAAGGCCAGCTTCGTCCCCGGGTAATACTGATTGATCCAGCCTTTGAAACGCGGAATCAATTGCATGTTGCCGAAATAGTACTGTTCGATCCAGGTGCCCGAATTATAGGTTGGATCCCACAGCGAGCGCGTGGATTGCAGTTCATAATTGTTGTCTGTTGTGCTGCCGCCGTACACATGCTCGTCGAAATAATCGAGGATGCGCGCACTATGCTGCGTCTGATAAGCCTGCATCTGTTGCAAATACCATTGGCCCGCATACAGGCCGCCGTGTTCCTGCATGTCAGCTGAATTGCCGATCCAGCCGCCCAGCGTGAAGTCTGACGGGCCCATCACCAGCGCCGTCTGGTCCGTCGCCTTTACCATGGCTGCGTATTCGCTCCCCAAACTGAAGATCGTGTCGTAGTTGGCGCCATTCGGCAGCAGATCGCGATGCGTGTTGCCCCAACCGCCGGGTTCATTGTCGAGTTGATAATACGTGACCCCGCCTTTGGCAGCGGTGCCGAAATCCAGCAGAAAATGACTGATCCAGTTCTGCTGAAATTGCGGGCTGTTGTTGATGTGATTCGCGTAGATGTTGTTGTCAATCAGCTGCGTGCCGTTGGCCGCTATGCTGTTGCCGCAGTTGTCGCCGTTCGGATGTACGTACGGGTTCACAGACTGCTGCGCCCCGTACACCGAAACCGGGAAGCTGCAGCTCCAGGCGGCGGATTTGTTGATATAGGGGATGATCGGGATCGTGATTAGCGGATGAGTGCCCGCCGGCTGAAAGCTCTTGATCATAGCGTCCGGTCCCGCGCTCGGGGTCGGGTTACTTGACCCGCTGCCGCTCATGAAAAACCAGTCGAAACCAGCATTCGAGCTATCAACCTGCCAGTTGTATCTCGTTGTTCCATCGCCGCCCCAGCGGGTGTTGGGCAAGCGGATCTCTTGGGCGAACGCCGGGTCCAGGCCGTAGTTGACGATTCCGTAGATGTCGGGGTTAATAACGTGCCGGTCAGCAGCGGCATCGACCCTCAGGGTCGGGGTGGGGGATTGTCCGTAGGCAAACAAGGCCCAGAACAGACAGGATGTGCGAAATAATGAGTTGATGTTCATGCGTCAAAAAGAACCCAAAACTTGGTTCTAGGACGTATAGTACGATCTTTCTTTGTCTTCCGTCGACTCAGTTTCGTCTGTACCTCCTGACCCTATCTCTCGAAGATTTCAAGTCCGGTGTCCCACCCCTCCCACAAACCTTGCAATATGTGATCTGATAGACGTAATGAATGAAGCGAGCCCTGTAACATTCACTAAGGTTCTCGCGCCTCACTCTCAGCTGAACAGTCACGTGCCGTTTTTTTCCTCCTCCATCAGATTTGCTTTTATTTGCCTCAACATAGGGGCCCTATGTCTCGGCCAGACGCCGGTGTCACCGGTTCCCGCTTCACCGTCTTTCGAGCAGGTCGTGGCGCCGTTTGTCGCGCAGAATTGCGCCGGTTGCCACAACGAAAAACTTAAGACCGCTGGCTTGGCCTTGACCGGATATCACGACACTGCTTCTCTGCTCCACGATCGAGATGTTTGGGAAAAAGTAGTCCGCCGCGTCCGCGCCGGTGAGATGCCGCCCAAAGGGATGCCGCGCCCCAAGCCGGAAGCGATTTCCGCAGTCACCGATTGGATCGATCAGCAGTTCGCCGAAGCCGACCGGAACACGCCGCCCGACCCCGGTCACCTGACTGCTCATCGCCTCAACCGGGTCGAGTACGACAATACGATTCGCGACCTGCTCGCCGTGCGTCTCAAAGCGTCCACCGATTTCCCGGCCGACGATTCCGGCTACGGCTTCGACAATATTGGCGACGTTCTCTCCGTCTCACCGGTGCTCATGGAAAAGTACCTGAACGCGGCGTCGAAAATTGCCAATCGCGCCATTCCGTCCGACGCGCTGCCCAAGCCCACCCGCATGCGCTACTCCCCGGAACATAGTCCGAACGACGACGGCATGGCTCTCGAAAATCAATTCGAGTTGCCGGCCGAAGGCGATTACGATTTGAAGGTCGCAGTAAGCGGTCGTAAAGAAGCGTTTCGTCTTCATTTTTTGCTGGACGGCAAAGAGATCAAAACCAGCGATGTCCTGATCGAAAAAGAAGCGCCTCGCTCCTACGAAGTGAAAATGCATGTCTCCTCGGGTGAACACCTGCTGCAAGCCAGCATGGAGTCGCGCACTCCCTCAGCTGAAGAAGTCGCCACCGCCGAGTACATGAAGAAGAAGGAAGAGGCCCAATATCAGAAAGCCATCGCGAAGCATCCCGAAGACGCCAAAG
Organism: Bryobacteraceae bacterium; assembly: GCA_965277435.1. Taxonomy (GTDB): domain Bacteria; phylum Acidobacteriota; class Terriglobia; order Bryobacterales; family Bryobacteraceae; genus Bog-105. Next base: position 4,091,621 of record OZ255821.1, read on the forward strand.
AAATCGCCCGCCAGCGTGCCGTTTCCAATCCGCCCACTTTCATCGACACCTTCGATGTAGTTGGACCTTACAATGCGCTCAAGCCGCCGGTACCGGAAAGTTATCGGCGCATCTTCATTTGCGGCCACCCTGCCGGACACCACACCGCGCGCTGCATCCGCCCAGATCTCGCTCATCTGGCTACGCTCGCCTGGCGTCGTCCCGTTGCCCCTTCCGAGATCGACCGCATCACCAGGCTCGTCGCTTCCGCTCAGCGTGACGGCATGACCTTCGATCAATCCATGCGGATTGGGATCGAAGCCATTCTGGTCTCCCCGAATTTTCTCTTCCGCATTGAACGCGATCCACGTCCCGACGATGCCGCTGCCGTTCATCCGGTGAATGACTACGAACTGGCCTCGCGCCTCTCCTATTTCCTCTGGAGCAGCATGCCTGACGCGCCGCTCTTCCAGGCCGCCAGCGAGCGCCATCTGCATGACCCCGCCGTTCTCGACGCGCAGGTAAAGCGCATGTTGCAGGATCCCAAGTCCGACGCCTTGATCGACAACTTCGCCGGCCAGTGGCTCGAGTTGCGCAATCTCGACAGCATCCATCCCGACCCCGACGAGTTCCCGGCCTTCAACGCCCAGCTGCGAAAAGCCATGTATACGGAATCGGAGATGTTCGTGCAATCGATTGTGCGCAATGATAGCAGCATCATCGATTTTCTTGATGGTAAATACACTTTCTTGAACGAGCGCCTGGCGGAGTTTTACGGCATCCCTGGCGTGACAGGCGACCAGTTCCGCCGAGTGAGTCTCGATGGTACGGAACGCAGCGGCGTCCTAACGCAGGCAAGTGTCCTTACCGTGACCTCTTATCCCACCCGTACATCTCCCGTGCTGCGCGGCAAATGGGTTCTCGAAAACGTTTTAAACACGCCGCCTCCTCCCCCACCGCCTGGCGTCGGTTCGATCGATGCGAAGGGCGGTCCGCTGGCAGGAACCATGCGCCAGCAAATGGAAAAGCATCGCGCGAATCCCATGTGCGCGTCCTGTCATACCAAAATGGACCCGCTCGGTTTTGCGCTGGAAAATTACAACGCCATCGGGCAGTGGCGCACGCACGATGCCGGGCAGGTGATCGATTCGAGCGGCGTGCTCCCGAATGGTAAATCGTTTGCCGGCAGCGAGCAGTTGAAAACACTTCTGGTCGGCAATCGCGACGCTTTTGCTGAATGTCTTACCGAGAAGTTGATGATTTACGCTCTGGGCCGCGGACTTGAAGGATACGATAGACGCGCAGTAAAACAAATCACCACCAGGCTCTCGGCGAGTGATTATCGGTTCTCGGCTTTGATTTCGGGAATCGTCAGCAGTGCCCCATTTCAAATGGGTAGAGGCGACGAAGGAGGAGGCGAAATGACAAAAGCTCCAGTAACAAAATCAGCAGGTGGTGGCAATTGATCTTGACTCGTAAGCATGTTTCCCGGCGCACCATGTTGCGCGGAGTGGGCGCGGCCATGGCGCTGCCCGTTCTCGATTCGATGATCCCGGCTTTGACGGCAGCCGCTGAGGTAACTCGAAAACTATCGCCCTCACGCATGGTGTTTGTCTATGTCCCGAATGGGATCGACATGCGCAACTGGACGCCGGCCGCCGAAGGGCGCTCCTTCGCGCTGCCAAAGATTCTCGGTTCGCTCGCGCCCGTCCAGGACGATGTTCTCGTGTTGAGCGGCCTGATGGATCACGGTGGCGAGGCGCTCGGTGACGGCCCCGGCGATCACGCCCGCGCGTCCGCCAGTTTCCTGACTGGGGTGCATCCGAAGAAAACCGCCGGATCCGACATCTCGGTTGGTGTATCGGTCGACCAGCTAGCCGCGCAAAAGATCGGTTCCGCTACCCGTCTTGCCTCGCTGGAACTCGGCTGTGAAGATGGCCATCTGGCCGGCAATTGCGACTCGGGTTACAGCTGCGCCTATGTCAACAGTATTTCCTGGCGCAGTCCGACCGCTCCCAATCCGCCGGAAGTAAATCCGCGAGCCGTCTTTGAACGCCTGTTCGGCAACGATGACAATGCCGGAGACCCCACTGCGCGCGCCCGCTCGGCTCGCTACCAGCAGAGCATCCTCGATCTGGTGGCCGACGACACCCGCCGTCTGCAAGGCGGCTTGGGCAAGACCGACAAACGCAAGCTGGATGAATATCTGACCGCCGTCCGCGAAGTCGAACGGCAGGTGGAGATGATGGAGCAGCAGATTGCTACCAAGTCAGTCGCCGTTCCAACTCTCGACAAACCCGACGGCATTCCCATCGACTTCAAAGATCACGCCCGTCTCATGTTCGATCTGTTGGCTATCGCTCTGCAGACTGATACCACTCGCATTTCCACTTTCATGCTGGCGCGCGAAGGCAGCAACCGTTCCTACCGCGAAATCGGTGTTCCCGAAGGTCACCACGGGCTCTCCCACCACCGCAATGATCCGGCTTTGATGGACAAAGTCGCCGCCATCAACCAGCACCACATGGACCAGTTTGGTTACTTCCTGAACAAGCTCAAGAAGACCCAGGATGGCGCTGGCTCCCTGCTCGATAGCACCATGGTGATGTATGGCAGCGGTATCAGCGACGGCAATAAACACAATCACGACGACCTTCCCGTGCTGCTTGCCGGCGGCGCCCGCAATTTCAAAACCGGCCGTCACATACGCTACTCGCAAAACGAGCCGGTATCAAACCTGTACCTCAGCATTCTCGATGCCTCCGGCGTGCCGACGGATCATTTCGGCGACAGCCAGAACCGTCTTGGCTATCTCAGCGAACTGACATAATTCGGTCGTGCCGATTAGACTCTTCTGCCTCACCCTCGGTGTGCGCTGGCTTCTCCGGTTGCTTCCGCGCAGACACATCCCCTCGCTCAACTGATCGAATCAGCCCGCCAAGGTCCATCTACACCCGGGCTGGTCGAGCAAATTACCAAAATCCTGACGGTCAAAGGCGGGACTGCCGTCTGGGGGGCGGACTATCTGTTCGTTACGCCCTCCGCGTCCCCTGCTACGATCTCGATCGACCTGCAGCCGGCCCTGTCCATGTCGCAAGTGAGCGGGTCGAATTTATGGATGCGCCTGGTCAAAATGCGCGTGGGCGTTGCGCATGCGTACCAGTTCTATGCGGACGGCAAACCGCTCGGTAATCGCTCCGACGTGGCCGGCTACAACCCCGATTCCTATCCGAAGCCTGGCGTACCCCAAGGCAAGCTCAGCGAGAAGCATACGATTGCGAGCAAGATTTACGACGGCATGAAAGCCGATTACTGGTTCTACGCTTCGCCGGGTATCGACCCGCAAGTGCCCGCGCCTCTGATGATCTGGCAGGATGGCCAGGGACTCATCGCAGGCGATCTTTCCAAGCTCCGCCTGTTCACAGTGACCGAAAACCTGATTGCACAGAAGCTCATCCCCCCGATGGTGCATGTGCTCATCGCGCCTGGTTTTGCCTCGGATGACGAGCCCATGCGCTCGATCGAATACGACACGGTCAGCGATCGATACAACCGCTTCCTTCTCGAAGAGGTTCTGCCCGGAGTAGAGAAATCATACAAGCTGCGGCCCGATGGCTATAGCCGCGCCATTGCCGGAGAATCGTCTGGCGGTATCTGTTCGTTAAACTCCGCCTGGTTCAACCCCGACAAGTTCGCGCGGGTCCACTCGACTATCGGCAGCTACACCTCCATCCAATGGCATCCGGAAGAAAAGCTCGACGGCGGCAATCTCTATCCGTACATGGTGCGCAAGCAACCCAAACGCAACATTCGGATCTGGATGAGCGACGGCGCAGACGATCTCGAAAACAACCACGGCTCCTGGCCGCTGCAGAACATACAACTGGCCAACTCACTCAAGATGCGCGAGTACGATTATCACTTCCGGTTCGGTCTTGCGACTCATGACTCAGCCCAGGCGGCGATTGACCTCCCAGAATCGCTCGCGTGGCTCTGGCGCGGCTACGATCCCGCCAAAACTTCAGAGGACTTCAAAATGGACTCGTCCGAAAAAGACAAACCCTACTATCGCGTCACGATTGTTAATCGCGATTCTTGGTAAGCGGCGCTCACCCAAGATACTGGACGTGAACATACGTCCCGAGGCGCGGATTGTAGGCCAGATACCAACCCGGATGATCCGGGTCGTCATAGATCACAATCTGATCGCCGCCCCAATTCCAGCCGCTCACGTAGCCGATATCGAAGGGCGCGACGCTCCAGTAAAAATTGTTGAACCAGAACCGGCTCGGTCCGCCGCCGGCCAGATGCCATACGTGTGACGGTCCAAAGCCACCCTCGAAGTGGCCATGTTCCCAGGGGTGATCGAAGTGAAAGCGGGCATCGTCGCGTCCCTGGTCGTGCCCGATCCAGTGGCCATCGTCGTGGACATGAGGAGCGTCCGGATGGCCGTGAAAGTCCTGGTAGCTCCGGTGGTCATCGTGATGCGAGTCCTGCGCATGGTCGTCGCGATGCGAGTCCTGCGGATGGTCGTCATGATGCGGTGCCTCGCCGTGAAAAGATTCGGGACCATGGTTGGGAACATACCCGCCGCCAACATGCCCGCCGTCACCCCCGTGGTGGTCGCCGCCACCGGGATGGTCGCCCCCATGCTGGGCAAACATCGAAACAGACGCTGCCAGCAGAATCACCGCACCCTTGAGTAAACTGTTCATGCTCCTTTAGTTTCTATCATGGTCAGCAGGTCCTTTGCGGTCTTCCGCAAATCCCATGCTCATCCAATTCACTCGCGGATTCAACTCCTGGATTTCCGGATTGGCGGAAGATAGCTTCTTGTCGCCCGAGACGGCATCGCTTTGGTTTGGCCGGCAGAAGGGTTCACGCGCAATGCGGTGCCTACCGCACGGACGATCCGAGAAACTTAATGCGCCACCGTTCCAACCCATGACGGTACCTTCGTAGTCAGGCGAAACCCAAAAGGTGAAAGGCCGCCCGTTTTGGTTTTCAAGCGTCTTCAGAGACGTTCCGAGACTGATGTGTTCCCGGGTGTGCCAGTGGCAAGTGTTTGAACCCGCGGAATCGGATAGTTGCGGATTGCAGAAACGATTACGTCAACTTACTTGCTTGGCTTACTGTCCGTCCATTGAATGCTGAACGAGTCGGCTGGATTAGGCGGATAAAGGATTGCGCCCTGGCGCGAATCCTCATCGCCGATTGTGACATCGCCATCGATGACGTTCGCCGCTCCGAACAGACGGACGAGATCGGCCCTTGTGGTCGAACGAGTAATCGGCCCGACGCGTTTCCCAGGAACAATCAACCAGTCATTGCCGGCGCACAACAACAGAGAGCTCACCAGGAACAATGTCGCGCCTAACTTAAAATGCACGATACGAATTCCTCGGTCGGCCGCTGTTACTCTGTCCGCAACGCCCGCATAGGATTAAGTGACGCCGCCCGGCTGGCCGGTATGATCGCCGCCAGGAACGCACACACAGCGAGCGACGCGACCGCGATCGACAGCGCTATCGGGTCCCAGCTCGCCACGCCGTAAAGCTGCGCCGCAATCAGCCGTCCCGCGCCGATCGAGAGCGGAATGCCCAGCAATAGTCCGAACGCCACCTTGCGGAAAGCGCCTTGCAGGATCAGCTGAATCACGTTGCCGCGAGTTGCGCCGAGCGCCATCCGCACACCGATTTCACTCGTACGTTGCGCTACCGAATAGGCCGTTACGCCATACAAACCGATCGCCGCCAGAATTAACGCTACCAGGCCGAACAACCCCGCCAGCCCGGCCACCGCGCGCTGCTGATCGAAGTCGAAATCGACTTGCTGCTGCATGGTCCGAACGCTGGTTATGGTGAGGTTGGGATCGGCGTCGCTGAACACTTTCTTGAGAAGCGGTTCGAGCGTGCCGGGATCGGCGCGGGTTTCGAGCAGGGCGTTTTCGATGAAATGCGAACGCAACTCGCCCTTCTGGATCATGTCATTGGCGTAATCGTGATGCTGGGCGAGGGGTACGAAAAACATGGGCCGCGCGGGTCTTTTCGGGTCGTGATACTTGGCGTCGCGAATCACGCCGACGATCCGAAACGTGGTGGCGTTCTCGGGCACGTCGATACCGAAGCGTCTGCTGAGCGGATCTTCCTTCGGCAGAAAACGTTTCACAAACGCCTGATTGACCAGTGCGACTGGCGCACTCGCGCCCTTATCGGACGCGTTGAACATCCGGCCCCGCAGTAAGGGCTGGCCGAGAGCATCGAAGTAGTCCAGGCTGACGCGATCCCAGGACGCAACCGATTCTTCGCTCATCTTGGGCGTGGGGTGCCCGTCGACGAAAATGATTTCGCCCCAATTGTCTGTGAAAGGCGTGTAGAGTGCGAGACTCGCGCGTTGCACGCCAGGCACGTGCCGAAGCCGTTCTTCCAGATCGCGGTAGAGTGCGTCCAGATGATCTTGCGTGTAAGTCGGGGGCGGGGAATTCAGGTTGACAGTGACGCGGTTCCTGGTTTCAAAGCCGAGCTTTTCGTTTTCCAGATTGTTCAGGCTGCGAGTAAGCATGCTGGCGCCCGCGATGAGCACAACCGATAGCGTGGCTTGCAAAATCAGCAACGCATTGCGCGAAACTGAAGAACTGTCTTTGGTGCTGCGATTGGCCCCGCGTAGCGCTTCGACCGGATTGGTGCGGGTGGCAAACCAGGCGGGAGCAGACCCGAAAATAACGCCGGTGAGGAGCGAAAGCGCAAACGCGAAGCCGAGAACGGGCAGCGACGGGCGACTGCTGATGGGCAGATAATTTACGCCGTGGAAGGCGAGAGTCAGAATAAGGCGGCTGGCGGCGTACGCGACAAACAGGCCGGCCACGCCGCCGGCGATGGCCAACAGTACGCTTTCGGTAAGCGACTGGCTGATGATGCGGGCTTGCGACGCGCCAATAGCAAGACGGACCGAGGTTTCGCCGCGCCGCGCCATTGATCGCGCGAGCAGCAGATTGGCGCTGTTGGCGCAGGCGATCAGCAGGACCAGACCGCATACCGTGAGCAGAATCTGCAGGCTGCGCCCATAGTCCTCTTTCATGGCGGCCACGCCTGCTCCCGCCGGGATTACCGTGATGTTCTGTTTGGGCAGCAGACGCTTAATCTCGGGAAGCCACGCTGCCGGGTAGCCGCTATCGTTGAGCAGCCATTGACGCAGTATGCCGGTTAGCCGCGCCGACGAGCCGTTGACCGTTGCGCCGGGCTGCAGTCGTCCGATGACGCGCAGCCACGCCGAGATCGGTTGCCTTAGCAGCGAATTTTGTCCGGCGACGAGCGGTTCCTGTTCGAGCGGGAGCCACAGATCCGGCGGATCGCTACGCAGCGTCTCGCCGAAAAAGCCCGGCGGGGCGATCCCAACAATGGTGAACGGGCGGTCTTGCACAATCAGCGTCGACCCGACAATCGCCGGATCGCTCCCGTACAACTGATGCCAAACACGCGAACTCAGAACCGCCACAGGAGCGGCGGATGCTCGATCATCAGACGCCTTGAAGAGACGGCCGGCGAACGAACGGACGCCAAGAGTCGAGAAGTAGTTGCCGCTTACCCATTCGCCATGCAACGATTTGGCCACGTGATCGATTTGCGCCCGGCGTACGCTGTACTGCCAGTCCCCGGCCTGGAAAGCGGCGAGGTCGCTGAATTCGGGCGTAGCTTGTTTGAGCCGCTGATAAAACGGATACGAATACATCCCCCACTTGTCTTGCGGGCCGCCTTCCACGCAGCAATCATTGCCCTCTCCAATGCGATACAGATTCGCCGGATCGGCCACCGGTAGAGAGCGCAGCATCACTGCGTGAATGAGCGAGAAGATGGCAGTAGTGCCGCCGATGCCGAGCGCCAGCGTCAAAATGGCCGTCACCGTGAAGACGGGCGAAAGCCGAAACTGGCGTAAAGAGTAACGAATGTCACCGAGGAGATTGTGCATGTGCGCGGGCTCTCTTCAATTACGCTCGCGCCCGCCAGCAGGTTCACTTATTTTGTTAAGAAGCCGGGGCTTTGCGGAATCGCCTCACCGTCGCAGCGTGGATCGGAACCGGCGAAATTCACGCTGCGGCGATCGTCATGCAGCACCGCTTCGCCCTGCCCAACGGTATAGGAGAACGGTTCGAGTAGTTCCAGCACATGCCCGCGTTTCGTGAGATCCTCGCGCACCGCCGTCGGAATGCGCGACTCAATTTGCACATCACAACCTTCGAACGTCGCCTTGGTAAAGCGGGCTGATTCCAGCGCAGCCTGGATGTTCATGCCGTAATCGACTACGTTCGCCACAAATTGCGCGTGAGCCTGCGCCTGATTCCAGCCGCCCATAATGCCGAAGCCGAGATGCACGTCGTCTTTCTGCATGAAGGCCGGGATAATTGTGTGCAGCGGACGTTTGTGTCCGGCGATCGAATTGGGTTTGGCCGGCTCGAGCTCAAAACCGGCGCCGCGATTTTGAAAGCTGAAGCCCGCCCCCGGCGCGACCATCCCGGTTCCGTATCCGCCATAATTGCTTTGGATCAACGAAACGATATTGCCATCCTTATCGATCGTCGACATGTAGATGGTTTCGTGCCCGCGGGCATTTAACTTCTCGCTAAGATCCGAGGGCACCACCTGGCAGGCCGCGTGGTCCATCTGAATGAGCTTGGCGCGCTGCGCGGCGAGCTCTTTCGAAAGCATCTGCTTCACAGGAATCGGCGTAAAACGCGGATCGCCTACGTAGTGAACCATGTCCGCGTAAGCCAGTTTCTTGGCTTCGATCATCACATGCAGCGCGTTGGCCGAGTCCTGACCATAGGATTTCATGGGGAAATTTTCCATGATGTTCAGCATCGAGAGAGCCGCGATCCCTTGGCCATTTGGAGGCAGCTCATAGATCGACCAGCCGTGATAGGTCGTCGATATCGGGTCCACCCACTCGGGCTGAAAATCGCGAAAGTCTTCCAGTGTGTGCGTGCCGCCCTGCGCCTTCAGAAAGTCGACCATCGTTTTGGTGAGCGGGCCATTGTAAAAAGCATCGCGGCCGTGCGCAGCGACTTCGCTCAACGAATGCGCGAGCGCGGGATTCTTAAACGTGTCGCCCACCCCGGGGTGAACACCGCCGGGCAGATACGTCTCTTTATAGCCGGGTTGGTTGAGGAATGCTTTGCTGACCCAGTAGCGAGCATTCTTTTCGGCCAGCGGAAAGCCGTTGCCCGCATAGAAAATAGCGGGGCTTAATAACTTGCTGAAGGGCATGCTACCGAAACGGACACGCAGCGCATCCCAGCCCGCGACACATCCGGGCACGGTAATAGTATGCACTCCGCGCGGATCGAGCTTGTCGATTTTGTGCGCTTTCAAATAGTCGATCGTCAGCGCCTTCGGCGCCCAACCGCTCGAATTCAGGCCATAGAGCTTGTGTGTTTTTGCTTCGTAATAAAGCACGAAGAGATCGCCGCCCATGCCATTTACATAAGGCTGCGTGACACCCATCACGGCATTCGCCGCAATGGCCGCATCGACCGCATTGCCGCCTGCTTCGAGCACTTTCGCGCCGGCATCAGAAGCCAGGAATTGCGGGGCCGAGACGATGCCGTACTTGGTGACCACCATCGAGCGACCCTGCTCTGGAGAGGACGCAAACTGCGGATCGGCCGCAGCGGCCAGGAATGCGACGGCGAGTAAGGCAGCGAAGATTCTCATGGTGTGGTAAGACTGCATCTTAGCGCGGAAGAAGCTTCAAGGGAAGGTCGCGAAATCGCTGTCCGGTAGCGTGATACACCGCGTTAGCTATGGCCGCGGCAACTCCGACGATGCCGATCTCCCCAATGCCCTTCGCACCAAGAGCGCTCCCCCGGCTGTCGTCTTCCTCGATCAGTATGGCGTCAATTGACGGCACATCGGAATTCGTCGGCACCAGCGCTTCGGCCAGGTCCGAGTTCACCCAGCTGCCCGTGTGTTGGTCAATTTTTGTCTCTTCGAACAGAGCATGCCCGATGCCCCAAACCATGCCGCCGAGCAACTGGCTCCGCGCAGTGGTTTGATTGATGATGCGGCCGCCGGCAAACGCCCCCACCAACTCGCGTACTCGCACCTGGCCCGTAGCCGAGTCAACGGCGACTTTGACAAATTGCGCGCCGAACGCCGCCCGGCCATAGCGGCTTTTACCAAACAGTCGGCCGGTAATCGCCTTTGCGCGGAACGTCCGTTTCGGGTGGCGCGCCAGCAACGCTTGAAGCGATTCGCGAGCCAGCGGCTCCGAGCGGACGAACAGACGTCCTCCTTCAACTACAACTTCGCGGGATCGAAAGCCGTAAAGCGGGGAAGACGGGTCCGTAATGGCCCGCAGTATCAGGTCGCGGCGCAGCCTGTCGCCGGCTTCTTTGATAGCCGAGCCGACGCTCAACGTGGTAGACGACCCGGCGGTGATGAACGCGAACGGAAGCCGCGTGTCGCCGTACTGGAAGTTGACCTTTTCGGGGCAAACCCCAAGCGACTCGGCGGCGATCTTCGTGAAGGCGGTCAGTGCCCCCTGTCCAATCTCATGCGCCGCGCTTTCCACCTGCAGACTGCCGTCCGGTAAAAGGGTAAGGCGCGCGACCGCCGGGAATTGCACCGTCCGGTACATGGCAGACGCCATGCCGTAGCCGATTAGTTGTCCGTCTTCTTGCGTTGAGCAGGGCTCCGGATTGCGATCGGCCCAGCCTATGCGCTCCGCCGCTGCGCGATAACACTGCTTGAGCGATTTGCTCGACCATTTGTGACCTGTAGCCGGATCGACGTGCGCGTAGTTGCGTAATCGCAGTTCGACAGGATCCAGCCTGACTCGTTCGGCTAGCTCATCCATCGCGCACTCGAGGGCAAAGAGACCAGGTGCAGGGCCGGGGGCGCGCATCCAGCCTGGCGAGTTCACGTCTAGTCGCACGATCTTATGCGTGGTCTGTAGATGCGGCGAAGCGTAAAGGTGAGGAGTGATTTCGCCCGCCGGCTCGACGAAAGCGGCGCAATGGGAGTTCTGGATGATGGCATCGTGCAGGATTACCGAGAGACAGCCCTCGCGATCGGCGCCGAGACGCACCCGCTGGTGGATCGCTGACCTGTAAGGCATAAGCGCATAGGTCTGCTCGCGAGTGAGAACGACCTTGACAGGCGCTTGGCAAAGCTTCGCCGCCATAGCCGCGAGCAGCAAGCCTCCGCCGGTCGCTTTACTGCCGAAAGCGCCTCCGATCAGCGGAGCAATCACGCGAATTTTGCTGTTGAGATTGATGCCTGCGGCCAATTGCGTGGCCAAGCGTGGCTTCCCTTCGAACGGACCAAGATCGAAAGCTTCCCCAAGCGTCATCGCGTCCCCGAAGACAAATTGAGTCGCGGTCCAGACGGTCAGGCGTCCCTGTTCGTCCCAGGACGCGATGCTCGCGCCGGGCTCCATGGCATTGTGGTGAGCGGACGCGGTCGTATACGAGAGATCCAGTTGAACGGCGGCCTGCTCGAAGGCTTCGTCGGGCTTTCCACGAACAACTTTGGCGGGATCCCCCGCCGCTATCTTCTTTACGTCGATTGCCCGCGCATCATCGAAGGCCAGCGCGGCCGCAGTGCTCGCATAATCGACCTCAACAAGTGAAGCGGCGTGCCTCGCCTGCAGCAGAGTATCGGCCACGACGAGCGCGACCGGTTGCCCGTAGTAACGCAGGCGATTGTCCTGCAGCGGCAGAAAAAAGTCGAGCTCGCTGCCCACTAACGTTTTTACTTTCTTCAGCCGCGGTGCGTTGGTATGTGTGAGCACCGAATGAACCCCGGATGCGGCTTGAGCGTCCGTCGTGTCGATGTTTGCAATGGAGCCGGCAGCACAAGTGCTGGTGACGATGGCGGCGTGCAACAGGCGATCCGTACCCAACATGGAAGGGATTAAATCGCCCGTGTAGTGAGCGGCTCCGGTGACCTTGGCGTGCCCTTCAATGCGAGTCATGTGTTCATGGTATCGATCTGTGAATGGCAACTTATCGGAGCGCGGCTACGTACATAAGCACATGAGAATGTTTCGTTTCATGAGTGCTGCGGTAATTGCACTAGGAGTTCTTTCCGCAGCTGCCTCCGCACAATTTGTATCGGTGGGTGTGGAGGGCGGAGTGCCGTTGAACGATGTATCGGTGCACGGCGGCAGCGGCGATTTGACTGCGAACACCAATCGCTTCATCATCGGACCGAAGGCGGAGCTGCGGCTGCCGTTCCATTTCGGAGTGGAAGCCGATGCGCTTTACCGGCACTATTCGTTCAGCGGCAATGGCGTGAGCGAATGGGATTTTCCGATCCTGCTGAAATATCACTTCAGGGGCGTTCCCCTCATCCATCCATTCGCCGATATTGGACCGATCTTTAATCATGTGAGCAACATCACGGCAGTCACCCCGAACCAATCAGCGACAGGGATTGTTTTAGGAGCGGGCCTCGACTTTCACGCGCTGATTCTGCATGTAGAGCCCGAGTTCCGCTACATCCACTGGGGCAGCCAGAACTACAATTTTGCCGCGCTCGGCTCGGGACTGGCGTCGAACCAGAACCAGGCGCAGTTTCTGGTGGGATTAACGTTTTGAAGCCAAGTACTGTCCGAGAACTAACCGGACAATCGGTTCGTCTGCGTTGTTCTGAAAACACCAATCCCGAATCGGAGCCGGGAGCGTGAGCGCCCCGATCCCAATCTCTCGCTTAGAATCGCCGAGTATGTTACCTAGCTGCGAGCTTCGGGCCGCACTCTGTGTTTGCTCGCTAGTGAAAATTCTCCACTAGCATCAGTTGGCTTCCCGCTGCATCGATCTTCCCGTACAGCAGCCACTGTTAATCGGGGGAGACGCTCAGTCCAGATGCCACAGGGCCCGGCAGCTTCGCAGCGATCCTGACCGAATTACTCCGAAAATCGATAAATTTGAGAGTGGTCGCCTGGAATGAGTCCAGGAAGTAAACTCCATTTTTTCCAAGCGTAAACTGGACGCCATAACCGTAACGAAAGCCAGAAATTTGGGTTTCTTCTCCGCCCGCGGATGGTACCTTCCACAGAGTCGTGTCATCTTTGAGGTAGTAAATGTTTTTGCCGTCTGCGGATTCGATCGCTTCGCAGCCGCCTTTCTTCGTGATTTGAATTCCCTTGCCGCCATTGGGCGGCTGTTTCCATATTTGAGGGCCGCCGCTCTGCGAACTGCAGTAGTAGATCCACCTCCCGTCATGAGACCAGTTGGGCCTTATCTGCAAGGCTGTATTCGTGGTAAGGCGATTGGGCTTTCCACCAGTGGACGAAACGGTGTAAATGTTCCAGTTCCCAGCAGCGTTGCCGTCGAAGGCCAGCCATTTGCCATCCGGAGACCAAGTCGGACTGCCGGCCCAGGCGTTCCCGAACGAGGTGATTTGCGCGGTTTGGGAGCCGTCTGCATTTGATGTCCAAATCTCCTCGTTTCCGGAGCGACCGGATTCGAACGCGATCCGCCTGCCGTCGGGCGAATAAGCCGCCCGCGTGTCGTTTCTGGTTGATACGAGCAACGGCGTCGCCGGGCGGGAATGCGCACTGCCCAAGCCAACACGCCAGACGTTCCAGTCGTCGGACCAGTGCGAGTAGACCAGGTGCCGTCCAGTAGCGCTCAGGGCGACGTCCGACGGATCGTCACCGCCCACGCTCAGTCGGACGGGCTGGCCGGAGGACTTGATCGGAAGTCTCCAGAGCTCTGGCGTCCCGCGACGATTAGAGGTAACCACCAGACTGCGACCGTCTCGATCCCAGGCAAGTCCGCCGATTTGGTTGATGTCAAATCTCAGGCGCACGGGACGCCCCGTTGGTAGCATCTGCGCTGATAACCCGAGTAGATAAATCACGAAATTTGGCGCGTCGACGGTATGGGTGAACGCAAGTTCTTGGCCGTCCGGTGACACCGCTATACCTCCGTCGCCGGCGCCAACGGCAATCCCTCGATCAAACGCTTTTGGCCCCAGCGGCGACAGCAAAATCGTTTTCTCGCCCGTTTCCGCGGAAATGCGCACAATTCGAGCGGGCGCGTGTGGACCGCTCTGATCGAGTGCCAGCAGCCATTTGCTATCCGGTGACCACGCGAGATAAGGGGTAGGCGCGGTCCAGCCCCAGTGATACAGGGTTTGCGTGGCATCCAATTGCAGGCGCACCAGTTCCCGCTCCTGGCCGCCCACTGCCGGCGCCAGCATGAGCGCGCTCTGTAGCGGTCCTCGCGCCCGCAGGAATGCGATCGTGCGGCCATCGGGCGACCACGCCGGCGCGATATCGCCGTCAACACCGTCTGTCAGCCGCACAGGTTCCGAGGAGGGCCCGATCAGCTTCACATAGATGTTGGACGGCCGCCTCCCCGGCTCGTCCCAGGCAAAAGCAACTCTAGAGCCCTCCGGCGAAAATGTCGGAAACCGCTGGAAACCTGGGTAGCTGGTAAGCGGTACCGGTTCTGCCGGAGACTCACTCGGAGTGTCGCTCCGACTCGTCAGCCAGTATCGAACTCCAAAACCAAGACCGAGCGCCACGGGGAGCGCTACCGTCATAATCCAAACGATATTGCGCCTCTTGCGCGTCGGAACCGGTGCTGCTATCGAAGAAAGTGATACCGTCTCTTTCGGTTCCCACTTTTTCACCGGAGCGATAAACCGGTATCCACGCCGCGCGAGCGTCTCTATAAATCGCGGATTTTCGGCGTTGTCGCCCAGCGCATCCCGCAGCTTCCGTACCGCGCTGTTGATCGCGTTGTCATAGTCGACATAGGTGTTCAGCGGCCATAGCCGTTGCCGCAAATCGTCGCGTGTGACAACTTGCCCGGGATGCTCCAACAAAAGCGCGAGCACCTGCAAGGGTTGCTCCTGCAGCTTCACTTTGATGCCTAGCTTACGTAGTTCTCCCGACCGGCGATCCAGCTCGAAGACCCCGAATTGAGAAGCCGGACGTTCCTGATCGATGCCCGCCAAGGCTGTTGTCCTGAGTCTGAATCATAACCTTCTTTGCAGTGTCTTTGAAAATTCGAACTCATCCCACCACCGCCCGGCCTCTAAAGCACCCTCAGCGTGGGACACACCTGCCGTTATGTCGCACGTTTTGAATGAGTTGGATGGACATGCAGAGCACAGCGGCAAACTAGCTCCACGCCATCGAGACCGGCGCTGACCTCGACGAGCCTGTTCCTGGCCCAAAGGAGGGTACCTCATGAACAGCTCGTTATCGGCCTCATGGCTGGTCACAGTCCTGCTTTCTTTGCCCGCAGCGTCGGCGCAAACGATTCTCATTCGGATAGACAATCGGGCGCATGTGCCGCCCTCGACGCTCCGCGCCGCCCAAGCGGAAGCCGCAAGAATTTTCAAATCCAGCGGAATCCGGCTTACCTGGCTGTTGCAAATCGAATGCCCCGGCGACCGGGGAATCGATATGAGCGGCCCTGCAGCCGGGCGTCCCGATCCGCGATCCTATCTTGTTCTGAGTATCACAACCGGTACGCCGCACGTACTCTGCCCGGGCGCGCTCGGTTTCTCTCTGCCGTTTGCGCACTCCGGTGCGCATGCGTCGATTTTCTATGACCGCGTTCAATTAGTTACCCTCAACGAGAACACCGCGCAAGACATTGTTCTGGGACACGCCATCGCGCACGAACTCGGCCACGTTCTCCTTCGATCCACGGAACATTCTGCTGCCGGTTTGATGCAGGCACGATGGAATCGGGCAACTTGGCAGCTTGCGTCCAAAGGTCTCCTCTGCTTCTTATCAGAACAACGTGAGCCCATTCGAAAAAACGCCTCGGCTCTTGGTGCGAGACAACGGTGAGCACGGAGATCTTGGCTATGTAGTATTCTATTTCCAAGATGCTTGAAATCCGCCAGCTTACTAAATGCTATAGCTCGGTTCCCGCCGTCGACAACGTGAGTTTTACGATCCGGCCTGGAGAGGTATTAGGGTATCTCGGGCCAAATGGCTCAGGCAAAAGCACGACCGTGAAGATTATCACAGGCTTGCTCGAACCCACGCGAGGCCACGTCTTCTTTCAGGGGAGCGATATACGTGACGATCTCGCCGCTTATAAGCGCGTGGTCGGATACGTGCCGGAAGAGGCGAATCTCTATCCGTTTCTCTCAGGGTTTGAGTATTTGCAACTGGTGAGCCGCCTGCGCGGTCTGGAGGAAGGGGCCGCCGAGCGCCGGGCGGAAGTGTTGCTGGAATTGTTTGCTATGCGCCCCCACCGGCACACCGCGATCGCCACGTATTCGAAAGGAATGCGGCAGCGCATCCTCCTGATTGCGGCCTTGCTGCACAACCCGGACCTGATCGTCTTCGATGAGCCGCTATCGGGCTTAGATGTCACATCAGCGTTGATCTTTCGCAAACTCGTGTCGGCTTTGAGCCGGGAAGGGAAAACGATTTTCTACTGCTCGCATGTGCTCGAAGTGGTCGAGAAAGTGTGCTCTCACGTGATAATTCTTCAACGAGGCAAACAGGTGGCCTATGGGTCGGTGGATGACTTGAAGAAGTTTCAGGAGATGCCGTCGCTCGAGGCCGCGTTTTCGAACCTGGTTCAAGAGGTGGACGCCACGCAATCGGCCGAAGCAATCGTCGACGCGTTGGTGAGCCGGTGAACTCGGCGCGCGTCAGGCAGTCGCCGTTTGGGGTTCTGGTGGTGCACTTTGTGCGCCGCTTGTTTGCCGGCGAGGCGGAGCAGGATGGCGGCGGGATGGGTCTCGGACTGGGCGCGATTCTAGCCATACTCGCATCACCCGGAGCCTTTGCCTCGATCTTTTTGATGGGCAAATATTCGACGCTCCTGCAGTTTATACGCGGCGAATATATCGATGCCATAGGCAGGTCGCCTTTAGACGAATATTTCTTTATCGTGCTCTCGATGACAATTACCGGACTCGTGATGGTGGCCCGCTGGAATCGCCTGTTCCCCGACTGTCGCGACTTTTCGAATCTCGCCATCTTGCCCATCCCCATTCGCAATATCTTTCTAGCCAACCTGGTCGCTTTGACCGGCCTGGCCATCATCTTTGCGTTGGATGTAAACGTCATCTCGGCCATGCTGTTTCCCTTGTTCGTCATGCTGAGCTATGACCGTTTCGGGGTCTTGCTGCACGTGGGTGTGGCGCATGCTGTAACGGTTTTTTCGGCGAGCTTATTCAGCTTCTTCGCCGTCTTTGCCCTGGTCGGAATTCTATTGTTGGTCGTGCCGCAGCGTATGTCACGCATCGTATCGATCCTGGTGCGCGTGTGCCTGGTAGTCGGGCTCCTAACCGAGTTCTACTCGGACATTTTCGTGCAGTTATTTGCCGGACATCTTCCAGGGCAGGCGACCGCCTTCATGCGCTGGGTGCCGTCCTATTGGTTCCTGGGAATTTACGAGACCATTATGGGAATCGCCAAGCCGGGCATGGTGGCCTTAGGCCGGCAGGCGCTGCTCGCCCTGGCCGTTACGATCGCCGTGGCCGGGCTCGCCTACGCGCTCTGCTATCGGCGCATTTTCATGCGCTTGCCCGAGACCTTCGACAGCATGGGCAGCAGCCGTCCGTTTTTCCAGGTGCGATTGCCGGAGAGTTTGCTGCGTCCGTTATTTCGTTCGCCGTTCGAACGCGCGGCCAGCGTTTTCGCGGCGAAGGCGCTATTGCGTAGTGAACAGCACCTGATGTTTTTCGGCGCTTATTTGGGTGTGGGCCTGGTCATCGTGACACAAACCGCTCTCGATGGCGTCGCGACGACGGGTCGGGTTCCCAATGCGCAGATTCTGGCGATCCCGCTGCTAGTGGCATTCTTCACTGTGAGCGGATTGAGATTCGTATTCGACATGGCCGCCGTGCCTTCGGCCAATTGGGTTTTCCAGACCGCCGCCAACGCAGCCCAACCAGTGCCGCGATCGGTGGCAAAACGTCTTCTTCTGTGGGCGACGCTGCCCTGGCAGCTGCTGCTGGTCCTTCCCTGGATGGCAAGCCACGCCGGCTGGCGCCTGGCCTTCGAAGCTACCGCCGCCACCGTGGCGTTCACCGTCTTCTTCGTGGACCTAGTGTTGCTGCGCTTTCGCAAAGTTCCTTTTACCTGTAGCACCGACGTTGACGTCAGAACTATGCTGTTGAAGATTCTGGCCACCATGTTTGCCGTGTTGCTCTTCGTGCCAAACCTCGGCGCACTCGAAAGGTGGATGCTGCTAACGCCCGTCAAGTTTGCATGGCTCGCGCTGGCTTTAGGTGTGGGCTGGTATTGGATGCACCAGTACCGGAGCGGCCTGGCCGGTGATGATGCTGTTTTGCAATACCGGGACGGCCCTGCTGCGCCTTTTGAGCTCATGAAGTTGACCTAATGAACCTAAGGAAGTTTAACTAACTGCTTCTCGTCCGTAAAATAGCAATGCCAACCCACTGCCTTACAGTTTGAGTGGCAATGGAGCGGTCATAGTGCGGAGACGATGCGGTCGCGGTTCGGAAACGGCGCGGGCGGGATAGAATTCTAGCTGATGTGGCGCGCGGCTCTAAACGCCTGCGTGGTGGTGCTGGCGGCGGGAGCGCTGGCCATGCCGCCGTTCGTGGCGAATTTTTCTGATGTGGCCGTTTCGGTGGGATTGACCGAGACGAACACGTACGGCGGACTCGCGCGCAAGGATTTCATTCTCGAGACCACCGGGAACGGCGCGGCGATTTTCGATTACGACGGCGATGGCCGGAATGACATTTTCATCGCGAATGGCACGCGGCTGGGCGCTGCCGGCGGTGGCAAGAGTACTCCGCAGCTATATCACAACGAGGGTAGCGGCCGCTTCAAGAACGTCGGGCTGAAAGCCGGGTTCACGCGTGAAGGCTGGGCGCAGGGGACGTGCGTCGGCGATTATGACAACGATGGGCGGCCGGATCTGCTGGTCACTTATTACGGGCATAACGTGCTGTATCGCAACCGCGGCGACGGCACATTCGAGGATGTGACGGAGAAGGCGAAGCTGCCGGTGACGGGGAACCGCTACGGGTCGGGATGCGCGTTTACCGATTATGACCGTGACGGGTATCTGGATTTCTTCGTGTCGAATTATGTGGATCTGGATTTAGAGAAGACGCCGCGGCCGGGTAAGGGCGATTTCTGCGTGTGGAAGGAAATACCTGTGATGTGCGGGCCGCGCGGGCTGCCGCTGGGACGCAACGTGCTGTATCACAACAATCGTGATGGAACCTTTACCGATGTTTCGGAACCGGCGGGCATTCTGAAGCCGGGAGGGCGCTATTCGCTGGGTGTGGTGGCGGCGGATTTCGATAATGACGGATGGCCGGACTTGTATGTGGCTTGCGACATGACGCGCAGTTTGCTGTTTCATAACCTGCATAACGGCACGTTTGAAGAGCGAGGCGCGGAGGCGGGCGTGGCGCTGAACTTCGATGGCGAACTGCAGGCGGGAATGGGCGTTGCGGTGGCGGATTATGACGGAGACGGGCTGCTCGATATTGCGAAGACGAATTTTTCGGGGGATTTGACGTCGCTTTATCACAACGATGACGGGAAGTTTTTTACCGATGTTTCGCGCGAGGCCGGGCTAGCCAGTAGGCAACTGCTTGGTTGGGGCGTGGCGTTTGTGGATGTGAACGACGATGGACTACGCGACCTGGTGATTGCGAACGGGCATGTGTACCCGGAGGTGGAGGGCAAGCAGCTGGGCGATACCTATTTGCAGCCGACGGTTTTGTTTGCCAATCAGGGCGGCGGGAAGTTTAAAGATGTAGGGGCGGAGAGCGGTCCGGCGTTTGCGACGCCGCGGTCGGCGCGCGGGCTAGCGGTGGGCGATTTGGACGGTGACGGGCGGCCGGAGATTGTGCTGGTCAACATGAATGCGCGGCCGAGTTTGCTGAAGAACAGCGGCCCGCAAGGGCATTATCTGAATGTGCTTTTGACGGGCACCAAGTCGAATCGGAGCGCGATTGGGGCGCGGGTGACGATGACGGCGGGTGGCCGGAAGCAGATCGACGAAGTGATGAGCGGCGGGAGTTACTACTCGCAGAATTCGCTGACGCTGCATTTCGGATTGGGTGAGGCGGCTGAGGTGAGCAAGGTGGAAGTGCGTTGGCCTAGCGGGCTAGGAGAGACGATGGGTCCGGTAGCTGCGGACCAGACTTTGAAGATAACTGAGGGTACGGCCAAGCAGTGACACGGCGGGACTGGCTGGGGGCAGCGGCGGTGGTGTTTACGGCGGTGCCGGGCGCGGAGTGGTTGGAGGCTTCTGAGGAGACGACGCAGCTTGCGCCGTATCTGGCGTTGCAGAAGTTTATTGCGCCGGGCTTCGATGAGTTTCCGCAGGAGAAGATCGCGATGGAGGTGCGCGCGGCTTTGCGCCTCGCGATGGAGACGGGCGAGTTGCCGGTGGCGGCTGGATGTACAGGGTTCTCGCCGCATCCGGTGCGGTACGAGGCGCGGGCCGCGGACTTACATGTTGCGGTTTACAATCCGGCGGATCGGGACATCAGCGCGGGATGGAAGGCTTGGCGTCAGTCGTTGGGGACGATCCGGCGTTTCGAGGTCTATCCGTTGCCTGACGGCGTGGTCCGGTACGAAGTCGCGAGCGCATCGGCGTATCGTGTGGGCCGGTGGAAGATGCGTTGGCTTGACGGCAAGCTGGTTGAGTTCAAGCCTGTTTCGGAGGAAGTGGCGAGCGCACGCGAGCCATTCTTCCGCGATGTGACGGCGACGGTGTTTGCTTCGACGACATCGTTCCAAGAGCAGTTGTTGCGCGGCGTCCCGTACTGGCGCGCTCGGCTCGATCCGGCAACTGGCATAGATATCTATGGAAGCAACGGAATTGCCGTGGGCGATATCGACGGCGATGGTGTGGACGAAGTGTATGTGTGCCAGCCGGGCGGCTTGCCGAATCGCTTGTACAAATTCGGGCCGCAGGGCGAGCTTTCCGATATTACAGAGAGTTGGAAAGTCGGGTTGCTGGATGATACATCGGCCGCGCTCTTTCTCGACCTGCGAAATACCGGCCGGCAAGATTTAGTAGTTTTGCGGAGCGGCGGTCCGGTGCTGCTCTTAAATGAGGGAACGAATTTTGCTTTGAAGCCGGATGCGTTTCGATTTGCGCAGCAGCCGAAGGGCGGATTCACCGGGATGGCGGCGGCGGATTTCGATCGCGACGGGCGGCTCGATCTGTATCTCTGCTGTTACGTGTATTTTCAAAGCGAAGCACAGTACACGTATGCTGCTCCGTACCATGACGCGCAGAACGGGCCGCCGAATTTCCTGTTTCGCAACCGCTTGAAGAGCGATGGCACCGGCAGTTTCGAAGACTGTACGGCCGAGACGGGGATGAACGAGAACAATAACCGGTTCAGCTTTGCTCCGGCGTGGTGCGATTTCAACGACGATGGCTGGCCGGACTTGTACGTGGCGAACGATTTCGGCCGGAAGAACTTCTACGTGAACAGCGGCGGCAAGTTTCGCGACCGGGCCAAGGAGTTGGGCGTAGAAGATATCGGGCCGGGGATGAGCGCCAGCTGGTTCGATTACGACGGCGATGGCCGCGCGGACTTGTATGTGGCGAACATGTGGTCGGATGCGGGGCAGCGTGTAGCGCAGGAGGCGAAGCTGGTTCCGGTGGACGCGTACCGGCGGCACACGCGCGGCAATTCGTTGTACCGGAATCGCGGGGATGGCCGGTTTGACGATACGACGGTGGAGGAAGAGGCTGGGTTTGGGCGATGGGCCTGGGCGTCGGGCGGGCATGACTTTGATAACGACGGACAGGCGGAGATTTTCGTCACATGCGGGATGCTGACGAACACCTCGCAAGCGGACCTGATGAGTTTTTTCTGGCGGCAGGTGGTGGCGAAATCGCCTGGAGATGCTCGGCCTTCGCAGGCTTATCAGAATGGTTGGAATGCGATCAACCAGTTCGTGCGGGAAGACTACAGTTGGAGCGGGCACGAGCCAAACGTGCTGCATGTGCGGCGCGGGAACCGGTACTTCGACTTTTCGGGTGTGAGCGGACTCGATGTGGCGGAGGATGGGCGGGCGTTTGCGGTGACGGATTTCGATGGCGACGGGCGTCCGGATTTGCTGCTTAAGAGCAGGCTGGGTCCGCAAGTGCGTGTGTTCCAGAACAACTGCGCGGGGAGGCATCAGGCGATTGCGTTGCAGCTGGAGGGGACGGCTTCGAACCGGGATGCGATCGGAGCGCGCGTGCGGATGGATGGGCAGACGAAATGGCTGGACGCGGGATCGGGATTTTTGTCGCAGCACAGCAAGCGGATGATTTTCGGTTTGGGCGAAGCGCGGGCTGTGAAGAAGGTGGAAATTACCTGGCCATCTGGGACGTCACAGACTTTCACTAACTGGCAGGCGGGACGGACTTATTTTGTGAAAGAGGGCAGCGCGGAGTGCCGGCATGAGGGGTTTCGGCCGAGGCATGAGTTGGCGTCGCGCCCTGCGACGGGTGAGAACGGGCTGAGTTTACAAGATACCTGGCTGGCGGAGCCGCTACCGTTGCCGGAGAAACATAAGGGTCCGGGATTGCTGGTGTTGTTGGATGGGCAGAAGAGTCCATCGCTTGCGAGCATGGATGCGAAGGTAATCGATTTCGCGAAGGAACTGGCGGTGCGGCGCGAACAGTACGCAATTTTCCGGCGATACCTGTTTGACTGGCGAACGGATTTGCGAACGCCGCTGGCATTTTTGCTGAATGAAGACGGGCAGGCGGTGAAGGTGTACGGCGGTGTGCCTGCGGCTGCGCAACTCCAAGCGGATTTAGCGCGTTCGAGTGAACAAGCGCGGCTGGCGCTGCCGTTTCCGGGTGAGTATGTGGCGCGGCCGACGCGCGATTTCTTCAAGTTTGGCGCGGCATTTTTGTGGGCTGGATTTCCGGTGCAGGCGCTCCCTTATTTAGAAGAAGTAGTGCGGCGCACGCCGACCAATGCGCGGGTGCTGGTGTTAGTGGGGCAAATTCGTCTCGATCAACAGCAGTTCGCGGGGGCAGAGGAAAGTTTTCGGAGTGCGCTGGCGGTGGATGGTGGATCGGCCGAGGCCTTGTATGGATTGGGCTTGTGCCTGGCGAAGCAGGAGCACACGGACGAAGCGCGCGAACGTTTCAAACAGGCTATTGCGGCGCGCCCGGATTATGGGGACGCGGTCAACGATCTCGGTGCGCTGTACATGCAACAGGGAAAGGTGGAGGACGCAATTGCAGCTTTCCAGTATGGCGTTCGGGTTGCGCCGGATCAGGATATACTTTACCTAAATCTGGGGCGCGCTTACACGGGATTAGGGCGTATGGAGCAGGCGCGGCAGGTGATGCAGCAGCTGCTTGATCGCAAGCCGAATGATGCGGTGGCGCTGCATGCGTTACAGGAATTGAATGGGCGTTAAATTGATCGCATTGATGTTGCTTTTGTCGGCGGAGGCGGGATTCGAGGACATGGCCGGGCGGGTGGTGCATGTAGCGGAGAGTCCGGATGAGCGGGTGGGACCTGGGCCGGTGGTTGCGCCGGGAGCGCCGCCGCTGTTGAGTTTCCGTGCGTATGAAGGAAAGCTGCATCAGCAGGTGGGGAGTTCGGATTTGATGCTGGATGATGCGGGGCATTAGAGAGAAGTTTTGCCGCGGATGAACGCCGATGAACGCGGATTAAAACCATTTTGCCTATCTGCCTTGATCCGCGTTTATCAGCGGCTAATATATGTTTGTCTTTGCGGTGCACTGTTAGCTGCTGGCGATACGGCGGCGGGTATTCAGGCTTTTAAGGACGGCCGATATTCGGTGGCTTTACGCGAGTTGAAGGATGCTAAGGATGAGAATGGACGGTCCTTTTATGCACTGGCCCAGGCGGCTTCGGGTGATTGCAAAAGCGCGCTGCCGGTGCTCATTCGGGCTCAGGGTCGCTTGACGGGGATTGCGGCGGTGAAGTGTTACAACGCGTCGGGTGATGACGCCGATGCGTACCGGTTGCTTGACAGTCTGTTACGCCAGTTTCCCGGTGACGCGGATGTGATTTACACGGCGGCCAAGTTGCATATGAAGGGATTTAACGATGCGACTTTGCAGATGTTTCAGCGCGCGCCGGCTTCGTACCGGGTGCACGAGTTGTCGGCGGAGATTTTCGAAGTGCAGAACCGCTATCAGGAGGCAGCGGCGGAATATCAGAAAGCAATCGATTTGAATCCGCAGGCGGCGGATCTGCATTACCGGCTGGGCCGGGCAGTGCTGCTGCAAGGGCATGATCCGCAGTCGCTCGATCGGGCGGCGACACAGTTTCGGGCGGAATTGAAGTTGAGTCCGGAAGACAGCGCTTGCGAATTTCAGCTGGGTCAGCTTGCGGTGGTGAAGGGCAACAGCGCAGAGGCGGAGGCGAGCTTTAAACGTGCTCTGCAGCTGACACCTTCGTTTGGACAGGCTTCGATTGCGCTCGCGAAATTGTATGTGCGCCAGAAGCGGTACGACGATGCGATCGGATTGTTGAAAGGCGTGGTGCAATCGCAGCCGCAGAATGAGACGGCGCATTATACGTTGATGACGGCGTACCGGGATGCGGGGCAGATGGACAACGCGAAGGCTGAAAAAGCGATCTTGGACAAACTGCAGAGGCCGCCCGAAGGCGAGTTCTCGGACTTCCTGAAGAAGCTGGGCGAGAAGCCTCCGGCGCAGTGAAGGCGCTTGGCATTTTATTAATGCTGGCGGCAGTAGGAAGCCAGCCGTATCGAGTTGATTTCGAAAATATTGCGAAGCAGGCGGGCTTGACCGATGTGTTTCCGAACGGCGGCACGGTTTCGAAACAGACGATTGTCGAAACAACGGGCAGCGGGATTGCGTTCATCGACTACGATAACGACGGCCTGCTCGATTTGTTCGTTTTGTCGGGGGAAGGCGGCACCAATCGCATGTATCACAACGAGGGGCATGACCAATTTCGTGATGTGACAGAGCGGCTTGGCCTGCACTCGTCAGGTTGGGCGCAGGGCGTGTGCGCGGGTGATTACGACAACGACGGTTTTACCGATTTGTTCGTGACGTATTGGGGCGCAAACAGGCTGTATCGCAATCGCGGCGGGGCGGCGTTCGAGGATGTAACAGCGGCGGCGCATTTGCGGCAGGATCGGGTGCGCTACAACACCGGCTGTGCATTTGTGGATGTGGACGGAGACGGGCGGTTGGATTTATTCGTGGTGAATTACCTGAAGTTTGATCCGGCGACGACTCCGAAACCAGGGGCGAATCCGTATTGTTTTTATCGGGGCATTGCTGTGGCGTGCGGCCCGCGCGGCTTACCGTTCGATCGCAACATTTTGTACCGGAATGAGGGCAACGGAACTTTTGCCGATGTGTCGGAAGCATCGGGCGTGGCGGCTCCAGTGGGCCATTACGGGCTGAGTGTGCTGACGGGCGACTTCAATGAAGATGGGCTGACGGATATATATGTGGCGTGTGATCAGACACCGTCGCTCCTCTATGTGAATCAGGGAAACGGCAAGTTCACCGAAGAGGCTTTGCTGCGCGGCGTGGCATTTGATGCAGACGGGAAATCGATGTCGGGCATGGGTGTGGACGCGGCGGATTTTACGGGCGACGGGCATGTCGGGATTTTTCGCACGAACTTTTCGGATGAGTTCGAAACGCTGTATCGCAACCGGGGCAAGGGTAATTTTGACGATGTGACGCTGGATGCGGGCTTAGGCAAGAACACGCGGTTCGTGGGCTGGGGCGCCGGCTTTTTCGATTTTGATAACGATGGCTGGAAGGATTTATTTCTGGTGAACGGGCATGCCTTTCCGGAGGTGGACCGGCTGGGGATCGATATTCATTATCGGGACCGGGCGATCTTGTATCGGAACCGGCAGCAGGGTAGTTTTCAGGACATCTCGGAGCAGGCAGGCGCCGGCGTGATGGAAAAGCATTCGTCGCGCGGCGCCGCGTTCGGGGATATTGATAACGATGGCGTCATCGAGATTGCGATCAACAATCAGGACGAGACGCCGTCGCTTTTGAAACAGAGAATGTGGCCGCCGGGGCACTGGGTTCTGCTGCAATTGACGGGCAGCAAATCGAACCGGAGTGCGATCGGGGCGCGGGTGAACTTAACGGCGGCGGGGCATACGCAGTATGGGGAAGTGCGCAGCGGCGGCAGTTATTTGTCGCAGAACGATTTGCGCTTGCACTTCGGGTTAGGCGAGGCGGCGCGGATCGAGCGGTTGGAGATTGCGTGGCCAAGCGGGCGGTCGCAGGTGCTGCGGGATCAGGCGGCGGATCGCATTCTGCAAATTCGAGAACCGTGAAAGAATGGGACGCAGTTGATGATCCGGGATTTCCAAACTACTTCGCGGCAGGTCTCTACCAGCCGGCGCGAGTTCTTGCGCGCGGTGACGGGCGCGACCGCCGGGACAGCGCTGTTCGGCTTTGCGCCAAAACTTAGCTGGGGATTGCCACGCAGCAAGAAAGCGGTCGTGGTGACGTTCGGCGGCGGCGCGCGCGACGAAGAAACGTTTATGCCGGAAGGACAGGAGAACATTCCGCATCTGCTGCATGAATTGATTCCGCAATCGACTATTTTTACGCAGGTACTGAATCGCGGGATTCTGGGGCATTACGTTGCCACGGCGAGTCTCGCGACGGGCGTCTATGAGACATTCAACAATTTCGCTGCAGTTGCGCCGGAGAATCCGACTGTTTTCGAGTATTTCCGGAAGGAATTGAAGCGGCCTCCGACGGATGCCTGGGTAGTTGCGCCGAGCAATGGTTTCAATCGCATTGGCGAGAGCGATCACCGGCAGTACGGGCAGGGTTTAGGCGCGGGTGTGATTCTGCCGAAGCGGCTGCTGGCGTCGGCGTTGAGTCCATCGGCGAAGAGCGATCTGTTCGATCATCTGTTGCGGGACAACTACGAGACCCCGATGTACGCCCCGGAGTTGAAGGGCAGTGAGATCGAGCTGCATCAGATGGCGGAGATGCTGAAGGTTTCGGTGGCGGATTTTGCGGGTCATGCGAGCAGTTTGTCGAGTCCGGATGAGCTGTCAGTCTATATCGCGAAGCAATTGATGCGGCAACTTGCGCCGAGTCTGCTGTGGATTACGCTGCACGATATAGATATTGCGCATTCTGGCGCCTATTCGCTTTACATCGATGCGATCCAGCGCTCGGATCGACTGTGCGCAGAGATCTGGAAAGCGATCGAGAGCGAGCCGGAGTACGCGGGGAAGACAACGATGTTTATCCTGCCGGATTTCGGGCGCGATTCCGACTTTGAAGCGGGCGGTAATGGCTTCCAGCATCATCGGACGGGCGATCAACTGTCGCGAACGACATGGATGATGGCGATGGGGCCTGGCATCCGGCAGAATCGCGTAGTGGATACGCCGATAGAATCGATAGACCTGGTGCCAACGCTTGGTTCGGTGCTGGGCTTTTCGCCGGAGTTTGCGCGCGGCAAGGCGTTAGGTGATGTGTTGCGATGACGCCCGGTTACATTCCACCAAATCAGCTCACGCCGCAATCATTTGGCAAGTATCCACCGGAAGCGCGAAAAGTCGCAACGCAACACATTGAACTACTGCGGAAATTGCCGCTGGCGTTCCTGCCGCTGCTGCTGCGGGAGATGATGGCGTACGACTGGAAATTTCCGGCCGAGCGGCGCGAAATCGACGAGCAGATGCGCTATCTGGGCGCGATGGATGAGGCTCACTTGCGGGTCGAGATGTCAGGGTTTTCTTCGATACGGCTCACACCGGAACTGGAGCGCATGGAGTGGGTGAGCGAGCCTGCGCAGTTTTCCGAGAAGCTGACGGCGTACTTGTGGAGCACCCATCAGATGGACGGCTTTCGGAAGGCGTCGATTGAATATATTCATGCGCTGCATGCAGCGATGCCGGTTGAAACGCTTCCAGTAGCGCGACTCACGTTGGTGCAGTTCGGTGTAGGTGTAAAAGGTAACCGCTATCCATTATTTCGCAAATTGAAGCCGCATGGCGTGTACTTCACGAACGTAAAACCGGACGAAGGAGAGATCTTATTGTCCATGGCCACGGCGCGGGCGAAGGCGTATCCGCGATCGTTTGGACATTGGTACATCGACGGGGCCGAGGAGATTGAGACGGATCCGGCCGTGACTTCGGTGGCGTACAGCTCGCTCCGTGGCGTGCGAGACGAGCTGGTAAACAAGATGCGGCTCGTCATGCAGCCGGGCGGCGGCGGCCCGGAAGTATTGCGAACGATGCTAGCGCAAGTGACGCCGGGAGAGTTGGGGCTTAAGGACGAGGGCGCGGCGGCAGTGCTCAATCGTTTTCAGGTCAGTTTACTGACAGAGGGATCGGGGACGCAGTTGTTCAGCACAACTTTTGTGCAGTGGTCGGCGCGTGAGGCGTTGCGGCGGGCACAGCCAGTGACGCTGTTCCTGCGCTATGCTCCGAGGCAGAAAGAGCAGTCGATGAAGGAATTGCTGGCCGGAACGCAGCACGCGCCAGTGCCGGATTTTGCCGGTTCGCTGATCGACGCCGACATGGGCGCGTATTACACGTGGATCAACCAGCAGCGGCTGGCCGGAGCGGAGAAGGCGGGTTTTGTGGCGTGGTTCGAGGGCCAGCGAGAGGCGTTTGCGAGCGGACCTGGCTTAGTGCGGGGAAGTGTGAATGGCGAAGTGATTGGGCTTGGCGAGATCGTAAAGCGCTTGACGGGATGAGAGTTGTTGGGCGCTTAAAGCTCATCGAGCAGCTGGACGGCTGAGATCGGGTTGCGTGTTGCGATCGGTGGAGACCGGCGCACGATTTTGATTATGACCGTGCGCGAGGCGATGGGTTTGCTGGGTTTGGGCGTGTTGGGCGGCGCTGTCGTGCTGTTCGTTTTATCGCGATTTGTAGGAGCATGCTGCCTGGTGTTGAAGTCAGCCTGGGAGGCCGACGCAGGCCGAGAGCCCGCCCCACAAAGCTCTCCCTGGACTCTCGTCACATGTTTACGGGGTGTTTTCAGCATAACGACCTCTATAGAGCACGCTATGGCACAGGATAGGGCCGACCTCGATACAATGAAGAAGTAACAAACTTGTACCCCGTCCGGAACTATCAGTGGCATTAGTCGAGAGCGAACGCGAGCGTGAGGAACAGCTCGGTCATGAGCGGCTCCTGAGCGGAGATCCTAAACGAGCCTCGGGAAAGATTGCGATCTTTCAGTATTTAACCGTGGCCGTTTTTGTGTTTCTGGTTTCAGGGTTCTGGCGCTTGCAGGTGCAAAACCCCGACATTTACAGCGAGGCGGCCGCTCGCAATCGCATCAAGAGCACGCCGATTCTGGCAGCGCGCGGCAAGATTCTCGATCGTGACGGCCGAGTTATCGTGGACAACAAAGCGTCCTATGCACTGCTGCTCAATCGCGACCTTATCAAGCCGGAACATCTGCCCGCTATCGCCGAAGCGTTGCAGATCGACTATCCGGAACTCACGAAGAAAATTCGCCATATGTCGACGCGGCCGCAGATCATTATCAAAGATCAGCTGTCGCGTGACGAAATGGCCTGGGTGGAATCGCACCAGGACCTGAATACATACCCTGAAATGCAGGTCTTTCGAGCCTGGCGCCGGCAATATCCGCAGGACGGATTCGCGGCGCACGTCACTGGCTACGTCGGCGAAATCAGCGAGTCTGAACTCGATGCGCCTCAATTCATGGATTACCATCAAGGCGACGTCATCGGCAAAGACGGCCTGGAGCGTGAGCATGACTCGACGCTACGCGGCGTCGATGGCCAGCAGCGCGTGCTGGTCGACAACATGGGCCGCGAACGCCAGTTGCAGGATGCGCAGGAAGCCGTCGCCGGTAAGGATTTGCGGACGACTTTGGATCTGGATCTCGAAGCGGTGGCTGAGCTTTCCCTGCAAAATAATCGCGGTGCGGTAGTAGCGCTCGATCCGCGCAACGGCGAGATTCTCGCCATGGTGAGCCGCCCTACCTACGACGCAAATAAGTTCACGGGCCGCATCAGCCACAACGACTGGAACGAGATTGCGAACGATCCGCATAAGCCGCTGCTGAACCGGGCAATTCAGGCGCAACTGGCTCCCGGCTCTACGTTCAAGCCGCTCATGGCCATCGCCGGTCTCGAATCCGGCGTCATTGACGATCAGACAATCTTCCACTGCCCGGGGGGCGCCTCTTTTTACGGCCATTACTTCGCCTGCCATGTAGCGAGCGGCCACGGCAACATTTCGTTGCACCGCGCGATCGCCCAGTCCTGCGATGTTTACTTTTACAATGTCGGCAATCGCCTGGGAATCGACCGCATTGCGCACTACGCTGAACTCGCGGGTGTGGGCCACAAAACAGGCATCGACCTACCCAATGAAACACAAGGCACCATGCCGTCCACCAAATGGAAGATGCGCTTGTCCCGCCAGAAATGGTACGCCGGCGAAACCATCTCGGTCGCGATTGGGCAGGGAGCAGTGACGGTTTCGCCCCTACAGATTGTTTCTGCACTGGGTGGCCTGGGTGTAGGCGGCAAGTGGTACAAACCGCACCTGGTACGCGATCAGGCTCCAGTCCTTTTGCGACAGGGCAACTTTAATCCCGACAATTTGAAAGATGTAATTTCCGGTATGTTTGCGGTGGTCAACGAAGGTGGCACGGGCCGGGCGGCTTACTTGCCCGACGTCAAAGTCGCCGGCAAGACCGGTACTGCCCAGGTAGCCGCCAGCGCCATGACGAAGGGTGCGAAAATACGGAGTTCCCTAGCCAATAACGTCTGGTTCGTCGGCTTCGCTCCGGCTGATAAACCGGAGATCGCCGTCGTTGCGCTGTTCGAAAACGGCCAGGAAAGCTACAACGCTGTGCCGATAGTGCGCGATGTGCTGAAAGCTTATTTCGACAAGAAAGCGCGCGAGAAGAATGCCGCCATCGAAGACGCTGCGCTTCGTCCGTTGCAGTCGGATACGCTGTTGGCAAATCCTTTGCCCGCTATTCTCACCTCCGTGGGATTGATTCACTAGTGGGGCGAGAGAAAAGATGGCAGGCTAACGCCTACCCAACGAGAGCTGACTGGTGATTCGATTCCGTTCCATTCGCGACCTGGATTGGCCGCTTATTATCGTCACTCTCGCGCTCTGCGGCCTGGGTGTCATCCAGATTTACAGCGCCACTGTAGCCACTAAATGGCAGGACGCCTGGTGGAAACAGATCGTGTGGGTAGCCACTGGTCTCGTCATGATGTACGTTGCCGCCACCATTGATTATCACGCCTTGCTGGGACGCATTTTCTACCTTTACATCGGCTCGGTGGTCCTGCTGCTCGCCACGGCGTTCGCCGGCAATAAGGTGTTCGGTTCTACCCGCTGGATCAAAGTCGGCGGCTTCACCCTGCAAACCTCGGAATTCGTCAAGATTGTGCTGGTGCTCCTCGTCGCCAAATACCTGACCGATCTCAAAGGCGAAGTACTCGAGTGGAGGGACCTGGCCAAAATGGCCGGTCTCATAGCGCTTCCTATGCTTCTCGTCATGAAGGAGCCTGATTTGGGAACGTCGCTAACCTACATTCCGATACTGGTTTGCGGCATTCTAATGGCCGGTTTGCGTTGGAAGTATATCCTCATTATTGCCGGCGTCCTGATTGTCACACTTCCGATTGGGTATCATTTTCTTAAGCCGTATCAAAAGGATAGACTGGTCAGCTTTATTTACCCTGACCGGGATCCGAAAGGAACCGGCTTTCAGGTGATCCAGTCAAAAATTGCTGTGGGCAATGGCGGCATGTGGGGCAGAGGGGCTAAAGACAGCTCGCAAACACACTTGGGCTTTCTCCCGGTCCCGCACACGGATTTCATCTTTTCTTCTTTCGCGGAAGAGCACGGGTTTGTAGGTATCGTCATCGCGCTGGTTCTGTATTTTCTGCTGATCATGCAGGTGGTGCAGAATGCGCAAACGGCTACCGACCGGGCAGGACTGTACGTCTGCATGGGCGTGGCCGCGCTTTTGTTATTTCACGTGTTAGTCAACGTGGGAATGGTAGTCGGGCGTATGCCGATTACTGGTATCCCGCTTCCGCTGATGAGCTCCGGCGGATCTAATACCTGGTCCATTTTCCTGATGTTGGGCTTGGTAAACAGCGTCAGGCTACGTAGGTTTGTAAACTAAGTCGGCTTGTATAAGCCGGCTCGACTCTATAAGAAAAGGTCGGGCTGAGGAATAAAGATTTTCGGATTGCAGGCGAAGTTAGCTCTAGTAACGACTAAGAGGATGTGAAACGAGTTTACAGCGCGGGTGTATTTGAGTAAGTCTCCACCGGCGAGCCGCAACGGATTTGCGAACGGTCTCATGCAGATCGTTTCGCGCATTGCAATTCTGGATTTCTTGTTACTTCCGCGATCAGCCCGAATGAGGCGGTGATCAATGAGTAAGGAACTGGTGATTGGCTCCAATCGCCACGAGACGAAGGTAGCAGTCCTCGAGGATGATCAACTCGTCGAGGTGTACTTTCAAAGGGCGAATGAATATTCGCTGGCAGGCAGCATTCATAAAGGCAGGGTGACGCGGGTACTCCCGGGCATGCAGTCGGCCTTTGTCGATTTGGGTCTGGAACGAGACACATTTCTGTATGTCTCCGACTTCTTTGAAGAAGAGGAACAGGATGACATTGACAAGGTAGTAGAGGAAAAGCCGGTTCGCCGCGAGCGGAACGGCAATCGCGGTGGAACGCACGACCGGAGCGAGCCGGACGCCAGACAAATGGACCGGCGCGAGCCGGAGGCGCCGAAACTCGTTCGCCGCGATGCGGAGCGTCGTGACTTCGAACGCCCGATCCTGCAGCAAACCAATCTGCAGCAAAGCAGCAATGAACTCGAATTGCCGGCGTTTGGCGTGACCGACATCCGCCGCGAAGCGTTGGAGACGGAGCAGATCGGCGAACCGGTTACGGACGAAGCGATGACCGCCCCATTCGACCGTAGTGAAACTGGTGCGGTCGAGCCGCGGCCCAGCGCCGGTGGTTCTCAAGGCGCTGGTTTTCAGAGCGGGGGGCTCCAAAATGACCGGCGTGGCGGCCGGTCGCGCCGGCGACGTCCTCGCCAGCGCGGCTTTCCCGATAACAAATACGCGCAACCGGGCGGCGGCGCAACAGAAACTTCTCCCGAACCACCTGTACTGCCAAGCCGGACAAACGTCACCTCATCCTCTTCCGACGTTCTTCTCCTACCGGGAGAATCGCTCGCCAAATACCGTAACCGCCCACCTGAACCTACGCCGGAGTTGGCAGCTGCTGACGCGGAAGACCACGCGCCTTATCTGTCCGAAGAACTTTTCCAGGCCTCCGATGAGCCAGGATTTGAGGAGATTCCGCCAGACGAGATCGAGGACGAAGCCGAAGAAATCGCCCTCACAGACCGGATCCTCGCACATCACGACGACGATCTCTCCATCACTGACGAAGAAGAAAAAATCGCTGGCGTAGAAGGCGACCAGCCCGCTCCCGACCCACCGGCCGAAGCAGCACCTCCCGACTTCGAATCGATTGCTACCGTAGTGCTTTCGGATCCCGGTCCTCCTCTCGAACACGAACCAAGCGATTTTCCGTTTCCGCTTCCCACGCCTGCTCCTCTCGACGAATTTGAAGTTCTGGCCATCCGCGAAGGTTTGCCGGAGGACGAAGCCAATTACGACCCGGCCAACTACGACCCGGCCAGCCAGGAGCAAGCAGAAGAGACCCAGTCAGTAATCAAAAGCGCGGAAGAAGAAAATGCCGAACCGGCAGACATCGCGGGCGGCCCGGTTCAGACTGCTACCGTTCGTGAACCAGGCGGCCAGGTTATGCATCGGGCCTCGCGCCGCATGCGCCGTCGCCGTGGCGGGAATCGCTCCGGACATCCGCGGGTCGAATCCGGCACCGAGGTCCGTCCGATCGAAGCGCCCGCACTGATCACCGCCGCCGGCGCCGCTGTTGCCCCCGAAGCACGCGTTGAAACCGGGCGCGAACGCAGCGAAGAGCGTGTGCCTGCGGAACGTCCCGATCGCGTTTATCCCTCGATTGCGGATCTGCTCAAACCAGGCCAGGAAATCATCGTTCAGATCGCCAAAGAGCCGCTCGGCCAGAAGGGCGCTCGGATCACTTCGCATATCGCTCTCCCGGGCCGCTTCGTGGTGTTCATGCCCAGCGTGAATCACCTGGGCGTCTCGCGCAAAGTGGCCAGCGACGAGGAGCGCCAGCGGCTAAAACGCATCCTGCAGGCTCATCGCGTCGGCACAACCGGAGGCTTCATCGTCCGTACCGCCGGCGAAGGCATTCCCGAAGAGGAAATCGCGGCGGACATGAACTTCCTCTATAGCCTCTGGCTCGACATTCGCCAGAAGGCCGAGAAGAAGCCTGCTCCCGCCCTGCTGCACTACGACCTCGACGTCGTGCAGCGCATTCTTCGCGATCAGGTGACTGAAGACTTCAAAGCCATCTGGGTCGATAACGAGGATCTGTATGAGAACGTGCTGACGTTCATGCAGCGCTTCCAGCCGAGCCTTGTCAGCCGCGTCAAGATGTACACCCGCTCGGCTCCGATTTTCGATGCATTTAATATCACACAGGAGCTCGAGAAAGCGCTCCGGCCGAAGGTGTGGCTCAAGTCCGGCGGCTACATCGTCATCAATCAGACCGAGGCATTGGTTGCTATCGACATCAACACCGGCAAGTACGTCGGGAAATCGAATCGCCTCGAAGACACGATCGTAAAGACGAACACCGAAGCGGTTAAAGAAATCGTTCGCCAGATCCGCCTGCGCGACCTCGGCGGCATCATCGTCGTCGACTTCATCGACATGGACGAACGTAAGAACCGTCAGAAGGTCATGCAGACATTGGAAGAAGCCATGCGCACCGACAAGGCGCCTTACAAAATTCTGCAGTTCAACGACTTCGGCCTGGTGGCCATCACCCGCAAGCGAGTGAAACAAAGCCTGGAGCGCACACTCTGCTCGCCCTGCCCGTACTGCGAGGGCGCCGGCTATGTAAAGAGTGTGCAAACCGTCATCAGCGAAATTCTGGTCGAATCACAGAAGCTCGCCAAAGCGATCGAAGGCAAGGATGTGGTTTTGCGCGTCCATCCGGACGTTGCCAAAGTCCTCAAAGCCAGCAGCAATCAATATCTGGAGGAAGTGGAGGAGATCTTGGGAAGGCCGGTTTTAGTGACCGGCGATCCCACGCTCCATCACCAGAAATTCGATTTGGCCTGATCGTCGCGTAAATCGCGGCCCGTGCTGTCCGAGGAGGAGAGCACGGGCCATTTCTATTTTCATCTGTTTTTCTAAACACTGCTTCACCGGCAAGACCGGGCAGCAGCAATTCACTGGTTCCCAAAACATACCTTGGCGCGGACACCGATTCCTTATACATTAGGAATTGCAGTATAGCCGGGGACGGCGACGACCGCCCAAGAATGAGGGTCCGGTCGAGGCTGGGTCCTTTTCACACATCCAATCAGAACCGGTGGAATCGATATTCCGGCGCACAGCCCATACAAACTCCGATCTCGGACGCGACACCGCAATCTTTCTAATCGGCGTACCTGGAGCGGGAAAAACCACATCGGTCTTGACTGCTGGCCATGTACCACCCACTGTGCGGGTGGGCCGAAGGACGCGGCGCGACTATGAGGCAGGCGTCTATTCAGGGGCACCTACCGGAGGGCTTGACGTCATCCAAGCGCGATTTGGTTACGCAGCCGAGCTTCACATCATTGATCGCAGGGCTAAAACGGTAAAAGAGCTTCGGGGATGGGAACACAATGGCGTGCGTCGCATTCGATCAGGAGGAACGAAATGGATGATGCAACCCTCCTCGATCTCCTGAAAGGAGGCCATCTGAGCATGCCCGATCGCATCGAACGAGGCTTGTGGCCGCATGCACCTCTTTCATTTAAAGCCGTCGCGGTTTATCTGGCTAGTGTGCTCGAGCAAAGTGATGATTTTTTCCCTGGCCCACGCGTGCACCACGTTGCTGGTGAGCCTGTTCAGGAAGGCGGCACAATAGAAAAGCAAAAAGATAGCACGTACGTTTATCGCAGCGCTGCCGCACGTCCAATCTCGCCCACAACTCTCAACCGGTATGTCGAAACTGTGTTCACAACAGCGCGTGATGCCGCTGTCCATTACCTCAAATGGGATCTAAACTTGCCAGGAGATCTCGATGGATGGAAAGTCTTGAATGACGAATAAGAGCCAATAGGCAAGCGGTCTGCCAGCTTGCGCAGCCTGCTGAAAACTCACTGCTGCCTCAAGTCGAGACGTAAAAGGGCCGCCAGACTGATGCCTGGCGGCCTTTCTTTCGCGAGCTTGGTGACGACACTTAGTCGCCCATCGCTCCGACTTCTTCCTGCTTTTCAACCGGTACAGCCGGTGCTGGTTTCATGGCACTTGCCAGCAGCCCATCGAGCGGTACAAAGCCTTCGACTTTCTTTTCTCCAAGAACGTGCTCGCGATAGAGCCGCGCCATCTTGTCGTTCTCGATCTTCTGTTTCAGGGCTTCATCACGGGCGCGAGTTTTCTCCTCGCGGGCGGTTTTGGC
The DNA here is from genome assembly GCA_965277435.1 of Bryobacteraceae bacterium. Classification (GTDB taxonomy): domain Bacteria; phylum Acidobacteriota; class Terriglobia; order Bryobacterales; family Bryobacteraceae; genus Bog-105. Next base: position 4,128,106 of record OZ255821.1, read on the forward strand.
AATGCCCTTATCGTCTAGATCGTGCTGGCGGTCTGCTTTTACGTGCTCATCCACCAGGACCAGATTGTGTTCTTTATTCGACAGCGGTACTGCCTTATTGCCGGCGAAGATTTCATGCCGCCCTTTTTCTTCATACCACTTGGTCAGGGTCGACGTCATGTGCATCTTCTCGATAATATTTCTCCAACCCACGCCGGTGTTATAGGCGCAGAACGAGATCTCGCCTTCCTGCGTGGCGTAGGGAATGATGCACTGCTCGGTCCGGCGGAAATCATAGTTAAAGAGATCCTGGAACCACATGCCGGCGATGAAGAGGAAGTTCCAACGGTCGGCTCGACGCTTGTCGATGTCGGCCTTGGTGCGATCGCCAGTGACCTTGCCATATACCTTGGCATGATCCTTGCCCGACATGCCGAAACATTTGTCGAACTTGGCAACCAGATCGCTCAGCTTGAAGTGAGTAGGCGATTGAAACGGATCGTAGTTGCGAAGCAGCGCCAGAGTGACGCCTAGCACGGATGCCTTGCGCCCACGCGCGCCGTCGTTAATGCGGGCGATGTCTTTGGCCAGTTGATCCGCGTGCAGGAAGGCTGTCACCGGAACGTGCTCTTTGGTTTCCTTGTCGCACATCACAGCCATACCGATTCCGCAATTGGGATGGCAGCCGCAGCTTAACTGTCCCCAATCCGCGTTCGGCCCATGTACCAGGTCGGCGAAATCAGAGAAGGTGCTCATGAAGCTGATCGGGAACCAGTCTCGAACCGGTTCGCCAATGCCAGTTTGCGTTTTGACGTCGTGCGCCAGGTGCGAAAGAGTGTAGCGCTGCGCCTGACGGCGATCAGTGGTTACAGCTTCATCCCGGCCAGTGAACGAAACCGGCTGGAAGGATAGGAATGGAATCTTCTTCGGATTGTCGAGCGCGAATTGCACCACCCGTCCAACCTGCTCGTTGTTGATGCCGTTGATGATCGTAATCACCGGAACGATATCCACACCGTTGGTCCACAGATTCTCAATGGCCCGCAACTTTACGTCAAACAGGTTGCCAACCGCACGGTGCGAATTGGCGGCATTGCCGATACCGTCGAATTGCAAATAGGCATAACGCAAACCCGCTTCGGCGGCTTCTTTACAGAACTCCGGGCGCTTGGCGAATTCAATGCCGTTGGTAGCCGCCTGCACGCTGTTGTAACCGACTTTGCGCGCGTAGCGAACAGCATCTAGGAAGTACGGGGAAAGCGTGGGCTCTCCGCCCGAGAACTGTACCGACATCTGACGTCTTGGTTTGATCGAGATGGCGTTGTCGAGCAGCGTCTGAATGTCTTCCCAGCTCAACTCATGCACGAAGCCGACCTGGTTCGCATCCATGAAACACGGATCGCACATCATGTTGCAGCGGTTTGTTAAGTCGATCGTGAGGACAGATCCGCGACCATGCGTGATGGTGCTGGTTCCGTGATCGTGAAGCTTTTCATCGCTGTGCGCTTGGATGTCACGGCCCGGAAAAACATCTTCCAGATGCTTGCTGAACTCGGGATCGATCGACATCAGGTCTTCGAACACACCGTGCGTCGGGCATTCCTTGACCATCAGGATTTGGCCATCGCGCTCGATGATGCGGGCCTTGATCTCACCTACCGGCTCGTTGAGGAGAATCTTGTAATCGACCTCGCCATCGACAATTCGCTGCCGAATCTCCGGGATGCACTTCGGGCAGAGCGAATCGGTCTCACGCGGCCAGCCGAGGGGCGGCTTCATCTTCTGATGGCTCTTCAGCAGCGGCTTGTCCGACCACTTCGGGGTGAAGGACTCGTTCTGATTGATCTGGTTAAGCCGGTCGAACACCTGCCAGGCGGCATTCGCGCCGACTGTGACGACCTTTTCGAAGTACTTGACTGGTTTATGCATGATCTGTGAACCGTACGATTCGATAGTCTCCCATAAGCCGAGACGGACTATACGCCTTGACTTGCCTAAAGTATAGGAGGCAAGTGCTCGATTGCCCATAAGATGAAAGCGAACTGCGCCGAATCGAGGTTGTATGGGCAATATGCGGCCTCGAATAGACTTGTGTTTTAGCTGCAACTTCTTGCGATTCAGCAGGTTAAGTGGTTCGCTAGGGCTACCAGGCGTGGTAATAGCCATCGCGTTCGAACACCTCCAGCGGGGCCCGAAAAGCCGCTGAAAGCTTCTCTGAGGTGAGAACGTCTTCTTTGCGCCCATCTACCTGCACAATCCCGTCCCTCAGCAGAACCACGCGATCGATTTCGGGAATAATGTCGTCGAGGTGATGCGTTACGAGCAGCAGGCCCACGCCGTCGGCGGCCAATCCACGTAGGTGGGTGCGCACCTCGCGCAGCGTTGGAAGATCCAGGCTGGTGGTCGGTTCATCCAGCAGCAGCGTAGTCGGATTATGGATGAGTGCCCGCGCGATCAAGAGGCGTCTCGCTTCACCGGAGGACAATTCGTCCAGCCAGCGATCCGCCAGATGCGCCGCTTCGAGTCGCTCCATGGCCGCCCGTGCGGCCAGCATCATCTCCGGCTCCACCAGGTGATTTGGCCAGATGCCGATCGAACCGAAAAAGCCGGAAAGCACGAGCTCGATCCCGGTAATTTCACGCGTGCATTGCGCCATCAGGTCGTTGCTGACGATGCCGAGGTGAGTGCGCAAATCGAAGATATTCCAGCTGTCCTGCCCGAGAATCCGCATGGTCGTATCGGGGCGAAGCAGCGGGTAGCACTCGCGGGTAATGGTCTTGATCAGGGTCGATTTACCGCTACCGTTCGGCCCCAGAATCGCGATGTGTTCACCGCTGGCCACTTGCAAATTCAAACCGTTTAGCGCCAGCAATTGGCCGCGCTGTACGTAGACATTTTGGAATTCGAGGAGAGGAGTCGTCAAAATAAAAGGAGAGAGTAGCAGAAACCAACTTTGAGCATTTCAACAGCCGCCGTCAAACAACTAGCCTCAGCGTGCGGATTCGAACTCGTGGGTGTCACACGAGCAACTCCGATAGAAGACTTCGAACACTTTGCGGGGTGGCGCGCACAAGGCAGGGCGGGCGATATGACTTATCTGACCGACCGGCGCGGTGATTTACGCAACGATCCCAGGAACCTGCTCCCATCCGCCCAGAGCATGATTTGCGTGGGCAAACTCTATAACACCGGCGCAGCGCACACCGCGGACAGCGATGCAGCGGTTCACGGATGGATCTCGCGTTATGCCTGGGGCGACGATTATCACATCGTGTTACGCCAGCAACTGGAGCGGCTGGTCGAAGAAATTGCTCGAGAGCACGGCGAGCATTTTGAATCGCGCATCTGCGTCGACACAGCGCCTCTACTCGAACGCTCTTACGCGAGGGCCGCTGGACTTGGTTGGATCGGCAAGAATACCTGCCTAATCAATCAGGCCAGCGGTTCCTGGTTCTTTCTGGGGGAAGTGCTCTTGTCCATTGCTTTAGAGCCGGATGACGAACCGGCTAGCGATCGCTGCGGCACCTGCACGCGCTGTATCGATGCTTGCCCGACCACGGCTCTCGTGCCGGAGGAAAACGGCGGTTGGACGCTTGACGCTCGGCGCTGTATTTCCTATCTCACAATCGAAAACCGCGGCCCGATCGACCCCGAATTAGCGGCCGCGATGTCGAATCACATCTTCGGGTGCGATATTTGTCAGGATGTGTGTCCTTGGAATCGTCGCGCGCCGGTGACGAGCGAAATAGCGTTTACGCCGGCCCATTTCGCTCCTTCGTTCGAGCAATTGGCGGCGCTCACCGAAGAAGAGTTTCGAGCGCTGTTCCGCCATTCGCCGGTCTGGCGGACTAAGTACCGCGGATTCCTGCGCAACGTGGCCCATGCCATTGGCAACTCACAACGCCCGGAATTAGCCACATTGTTAGAGAATCTGCAGGACCATGCAGACACCTTAGTTGCGCAGGCGGCGCGCCAGGCGCTGCAGAACCTCAACCGCAGCACGGGAAGGGAGACACATAAATGCGAACTCAACTCTTCCGCCTTTGTTGTTTGGCCCTGATTTTTGCGCAGTGGACGGCCGCCGCGCCCTCCCCAGAGCTCGACCCGCTTCATGATCCCGGCTTCGTTCACTTTTACAACAACGAGTACGACCAGGCGCTGGCGCTTTTTGAAAGAGAGGCGACTGCGCGCCCGCAGGACCCTGCCGTCTACAACAACGTGGCCCAGGCGATTCTGTATCGCGAGATGTATCGGGATGGTTCGCTTGAAAGTCAGCTTGTCACCGGCAGCAACTCGTTTCTGCGTCGTCCCAAGATGGAGGTCAGCGCCGAGGATAAAACGCGTTTTCTCGACGCGACCGGCAAAGCACTTGCTTTGAGCGAAGCGCGCCTCAAGGTGAATTCCAACGACGTTCAGGCGCTCTACGCCATTGTGGTGGCGCATGGTTTACGCTCCAACTTTAGTTTCCTGGTGGAGAAATCGTGGTCGCAGTCGCTGCATGAAGCTGTCGCCGCTCGCAAGGCCGACGATCGCATTCTTGAAATCGATCCCGGCTTCATCGCCGCCCATCTGATCCGCGGCATCAGCGAATATACGGTCAGCTGCCTGCCCGGTTATCTTCGCTTTGTCGGTGCTTTAAATGGCTTTCATGCCGATCGCGAAGACGGCGTGAAGCAGTTGCAGATGGTGGCGAATTCGCAAGCCGGGAACCGCTACGATGCGGCCATTCTGCTGGCCGCGATCTACCGGCGGGATCGCCGTCCCAAAGACGCTATCCCCCTGCTAAAAGGCCTTTCGAATACCTTCCCGCGGAACTATCTCTTTCGTTTCGAACAGGTCCAGATGTACAGCGATCTGGGGGATAAACCGGCTGCCCTGGCTGTCTTAGCCGATATCGAGAGCGCGCTCCGGCAGGGCAAGCCCGGTTACGCGAAGCTGCCGCTCGAGCGCGTGCAATATGCCCGGGGCAATCTCTATTTCTGGTATGGCGACCTCGATCAATCGCTCGCCGATTTGAAACAAGCCACCCGCCGTCCCGACGAGCTTGATCTATCGACCGCTGTGATGGCCTGGCTGCGGCTCGGCCAAGTCTACGACCTGTTAGATGATCGCGCGCACGCCGCCGAAGCTTACCGAATGACCATGTCGACCGCCCCCCGCTCGGAAGCCGCTAAAGAAGCCGCCGGTTATCTCGACAAGCCGTACAAGCGTAAGAAGAAAGACTAGTGACTGCGAGTCGCTGCTGTCATTCCGCAGCTTGTTTCCAGATAGAGCGTAGTGTCCAGAAGTTGATTTGCACGTGATTCCGTCGACCACCCGATGTAGTCAGTGAAATGCCGGTACTTTTCGGTTGGGGAAACACCAGGTTTGTCATCGCGATCTCGCCGTCCTGAGCGAAAAGCTCAACAGACGAACGATCGACGAAAATGTGTAACTGTAGAGGCTCACTGCCAAGCCGTAAGTGAGCCACAGTCTTGGACGGAAAAGCCTTACTGAAGTATGCACCCGCGCAATGGGAGCGGTCAACAAACAATTCACTGCTTGCGGCATCATAGCCGACGAGTGTTTCTTCATTGTCTCCTGGCAGCAGCTTCCAAGTAATCTGTTTTGCCTCGCCGAGCCGGATTGTTGTTTGCAGTTCGAAGGTTTGACTGCGGTAGGGCCAGCGAGCCAACTTGCGATTAAGGTCCACCTCGTTCGTGCTCTCATACTGGAGTGCATCTCCGCGCAATATATGAAGCTCCTCGACGGGGTGTTGTACCAGCACCAGCGAGCCATCTATTTTCGACAGGCTGAGCGATCTCGCTATCATCATAGATCCGCGCCAGGGGGGTGTCGGAACGGCTGCCCCATATTGCCAGTTATTCATCCAGCCCATCATCCGTGGAGACTCTGGTCGTGGTTCATCGTTGAAGGTCAGGGCACAGTAGGAATCTCGACCGTAATCAAGCCAGCGAATTTATCCGGGGCGGCGTCATTCCGGAATCGCGTACCGTCGAATTGACCGACGAAGTAGTGTTCTCCGGAATAAGCTGCCGCGCTCGACCATTTGACGCCTGGATTCGACCATAGGGGAAACGCCGAACTCCATTCCGCAAGCCAGTCCTCTGCCGTTTGATGGGGGTTGCTGTCGCAAATGATTCTCCTCCCATCTAGCTCGGGATGGAACTTGCTGGTGGTTGTGCGGCGGTATTCCGTTCAGGCTATTTAGTGTTCGCAAACTGCCGATTGGAAAGAGTAACTAAGCAACGCGGCCAGCAATGAGTTGGAGGTCGCGAACCAGCAGACCGTATTCCTCTTCGTAGCGTTCGGGCGGCGCGCGAAGGATAGCGGAAGGATGAATCGTAGCGACAAGTTCTTTGGCCCAGCGATGAGGAAAGAATTTGCCGCGGTCGGTGGTGATGCGGAAGTCGCGACCCATCAACGCTTGCGCTGCGGTGGCGCCCAGGCACACCAGGAGCTGCGGTTCGATGGCTGAAAGTTCGGCTTCAAGCCACGGTTTGCAAGCAGATATTTCAATACCATTCGGCTTGGCATGAATCCGGCGCTTGCCTCGCTCGATGAATTTAAAGTGCTTCACAGCGTTGGTGACGTAAATGGTCTGGCGGTCGAGTCCGGCTTCGTCCATGGCTTTGTTCAGTAGACGTCCGGCCGGTCCGACAAACGGTTGGCCCTTCACGTCTTCTTCGTCGCCGGGTTGTTCACCGACCATGACTACCTTGGCGTCAGGCGGCCCCTGGCCGAAGACGACTTGTGTGGCGTGTTCGAAGAGTTCGCAACCGTGGCAGGCGGGCGCAGCGGCGCGGAGGACTTGCAAATCGCGGGTGGCGGGAATCCACGGTGTGGCGGATGGTTTTTGATCGGTGGCCATTTGGGTAACTCGGGTATCGGCGGAGGCGAGAAGTTCAGGAATGATTTGGGCTTCGGGCAGAGTAGCCCAGTAACGTACAGGCATCTCGGTTTTCATCGCCTTGATTTTGACGCGGGCGGGATTAAAAATCGAAGCGTAGTAGTCCTTCCAGAGATTTTCGAGGTTGTCTTCGCTGGGGGCGGCGGAACGGGGAACGCCGGGGCCGAAGGTGAGCTCCGTGAGATCCCAGTGAACGCTCGCGTCAGGCGTGAGGATGGACCACCGCATGCTGCCGAAACGTGCTGCGAACCAGGACGCCATGGCTTTTACAATGTAGTGATCGGGCTGATGCCAGGCAACGAATTGTTCGGGATCGGCAGCGGGCACTTTGCGGAAGCGCACGAAAGCAGTCATCTTGTGCATGTCGCGGCGCAGAGCTTTTTCCATCAGGCGAAGTTGCCGGACATCGTCGTCGACATCGATTTTTAAAAGATGGCGTTCCCCGTGAGTAATGCGGTAGAGAACGCGGTAGAGCAGCGCCCATTTCGCTTCGTCGCGATGTAAAGCAATAAGTTCGGCTAATTCGAGAAAGTCTTTCGGAACTTTCGGTTGATTGCCGGCGGCCGGCAGCGGAGATTCTTCGAAAAGAGAAGGAGCGTGGCCGGTCCAAAGGATTTGTTCGGGCGGCTGGTTAGAGAAAAGCAACTGGCGCGCGAGGGCACGCCAAGTTTCGAAGCTGTCTGCCGAGACGATCATTCAGATCTCGCCCGAGCGGGCGGTAGCAGCCGCTTCGAAGAGGCCGAGTTGTTCGGGCAGATCGAAACGCTGCGGGAGCTGCTGTGTATCGATCTGCATAGCTGCTGGATTATGACCGGCCGCGACAATGAAGAAACGCGCTTTCTTGACAGAAATTTTCAGTTTGGCGAGGTCGGTGAGGGTGAGCGAACGATAACGTCGGATTTTCAAGATCCGCTTCACGTTGCGGACACCGAAGCCAGGGACGCGCAGCAGGGCGTTCTTGCCGGCTTTATTGACGTCGACGGGGAAAAATTCGCGATGACGCAGAGCCCACGCGAGTTTGGGATCTTTATCGAGAGCGAGGTTGGGATCGGCTTGGGTGGTGAGTTCGTCGGGCGAAAAGCCGTAGAAACGGAGGAGCCAGTCGGCTTGGTATAGACGATGCTCGCGGATGAGCGGAATTTTGACCAGCGGCAGCGTGGGATCGGCGTGCGGAATCGGGCTGAAGGCTGAGTAGTAGGCGCGGCGTAAATGAAATTGCTTGTAAAGATCCGCCGACTTGGTAAGCATGTCGGCGTCGGGCGAGGCCGTTGCCCCAACTATAAATTGAGTGCTTTGCCCGGCCGGTGCGAAACGCTTAGTCCGCTTCGATTGCAAGGTCGGGTCCTTGGCTTCGAGAATGCCGCCGGCAATTTGCTGCATGGTGGATTCAATTTCGCGGTGCGACTTGGCGGGGGCGAGCTGGGTCAGATCGTTATCGCGGGCGAGCTCGACATTGGCGCTGAGGCGATCGGCCCACTGGCCCGCTTCGAGCATTAATTCCTGCGACGCGCCGGGGACCGCTTTCAGGTGAATATAACCGCCAAACAGCTGTTCGGTGCGCAGAAGTTTGGCAACGCGGACGAGCTGTTCCATAGTGTAGTCCGGGCTCTGGATGACGCCGGAACTGAGGAACAGGCCTTCGATGTAGTTCCGCTTGTAGAACTCAATGGTCAGGAACACGACCTCTTCGGGCGTGAAGCGCGCGCGGGGGGTATCGCTTGAAATGCGGTTGACGCAGTAGCTGCAATCGTACACGCAGTAATTGGTGAGAAGAAGTTTCAAGAGGGAAACGCAACGGCCATCCGGGGTATAGCTATGGCAAATGCCGACTCCGTTAGTGTTGCCGAGGCCGCCTTCGACCCGCGCGCGGCGGGAACCGCTGCTGGCGCAGGAGGCGTCGTATTTGGCGGCGTCAGCGAGGACGCGAAGCTTGGCGCGAATCTCCAAAATCTAGCTTATTGGATGCGGAATGAGGCGAGGGTGTTCTACTTTTGTTCGCCGGTGGGAACCCTGCGACCGGCTATGGCGTTCCAATCTGAGCAGAACTTCACATTTGGAACAACCTGGAGAGCGGCGCGCGAGGAAATTGCCAGTGTCCTCAAATGCCTCAATTTCGAACCTACTGGACCCTGTCGAAAACTCTTGGCGGGAGTGCAGTTTGAACGGGCGCGTGTACAACATGCCAAGCGCGGATACAGCGCCCTGAGCGATACGACAAAGGCCTTTCGGCGTGCGTTATAGGCCGGGGAAGCGCTGGCGCAATTCCTTGGCCTGCCGTTCACTTACCAGCAGTTCGGTTTCGTCGGCATCGGCCATGGTGAGCACAAAAGTGCTGCGATCATAGGGCTTGATGAGCTTTACGCGGCTGAGATTAATGAGTATTTCGCGCCGCGCTCGAAAAAAGGAGTGGGCAGCGAGACCTTCTTCGAGCTGAGCGAGTTGGTAGTTCACCCAATACGTGTCCGAGGCCGTCCGAGCTTTCAAGATTCCGCCATCAATATAAAACCAGAAGATGTCTTCCGGATCGAGCAGGACGACGCTGTGGCCTTTTCGACAGACCACTCGCTGCAGTTGCTTGGTTACTCCGGCAATCGCCTGTAAGCGCTCTTTATCTTCGGCGCGCTCGATCTCAGAGTTCAGCAAACGCCGCACCCGGTCCATGGCTGTCTCCAGTCGCGCGGGTTCGATTGGCTTGAGCAGGTAGGCGATGGCGTTCGCTTCAAATGCAGCCAGGGCATGCTGGTCAAAGCTGGTAGCAAAAATAATCAACGGCGCTGCCGCCGACGAAGACATCCCCCGGACGACACCGAAGCCATCGAGTTCGGGCATCTGGATGTCAAGAAACGTGACATCAGGCTTAAGGGCTTCCAACAGATCGAGCGCTTCCAGGCCGTCCTGGGCTTCCCCCACGATCTCTACGTCACCATAAGCGGAAAGCATTCGGGCCAGTCTGCGCCGGGCAGAAGGCTCATCGTCTACCAGAAGAACTGTCATATGTCCTGGCCTCTTGGAATCACAATCAAGGCTTCTGTACCACCTTGCCTGCGCGGCCGTAACGTGAAGGACGCACGCCCGCCATACGCCGTACGCAGACGATTACTTACGTTTTCGACACCAATGCTCGTACTCCGCTCATTTGGCTGCTTGGGGCGGGCTAGAAGGCCCACGCCATCATCGGAAACCGAAATGGAAATGTCATCGGCGACAAATTCGGAACGGATGGTCAAGCATCCGCCTTCCCGCTTCGGGCTGAGCCCATGTTTCAGAGCGTTCTCTATTAAAGGCTGCAGCAGCAGCGTGGGAATAGTTTGTCCGAGCGTGGCGGGATCAATATCGAAGGTCACCTTCAAACGTTCTCCAAACCTGGTTTGCTCAATATGCAGATAGCTGCGCGCAAAATCCAACTCTTCCTTGAGCGAAGTGAAATGCCTGTCGGTATTGACTAGGACGTAACGAAAGACTGCAGACAGGCGGAGAGTCATTTCCTCGGCCTGATCGGGCGCGATGACGGCCAGATCGGCAATCGTGTTGAGCGAGTTGAAGAGGAAGTGCGGGTTCACCTGTGCGCGGAGCGCACGCAACTCAGCAGCGGAAAGTTCTTCGCGGAACAACGTTTCGCGGCGAACCTCTTCCGTCCTGCGCTGTTCCGCGAGTAGCATGCCGAGCCTGATTTGTACCTGCCCCCCAACACTCTCTACAAAACCGGTTTCGAGCGCAGTCAGAGGCGGCCGGACAACGCCAGGGCTGAGTACGATCACGTGGTCCATTTCCCCTTCCAGAAATAGCGGAACAACCATACTCGCGGGAGGCGACAGCGCCCGTGCCAGCTTGTCCGTGGCGGCAACGAAGTAAGGCCCCGGCCGTGAAGGGCGGAGATCTTCACCGCCGGCCTGAAAGGGAAGGATCCGCACCGCAGCCAGACTGAGTGCTTTTTGCAGGAAGTTTTCCGCAGCGCCGAAAATCGCATCCTGGCTTTGGAGCTCAATTAATTCGCGCCATAGCACCGGAATGGCGGCCTGAAAATCGAGCTGTTCAAAAACCCATATGTCTATCCACAGATTAAGGCGATGCTCCGCTACAGGTGCAAGCGCAATTGCCGTGCCGACAATGAGCAGACAAACGAATCCCTGGTACGCAGGTTTCGCGAATAGCGTGAAGCAGCGGGCCACGATGAGCCAAACCGCTACGCTAGCGCATGTCCAGAGAACGATGCGCAGCGCACGTTTAACGATGACGTCCGCGAGACGCACATTAGCAAAAAGAAAAATAATGCCGGATAGGATGAGCACGAGGCTGGTTAGGCTCAACGCAACGAGCGTCAAAGACTCGCGAATTCGCGCGCCAGCCCAGACGCTGTAGGTTGTGTATCCCGCCATCAGAAGCAAGCCAGCAATCGTGCAGGCGGCGAATAATAATAGCGGACGGCGCCTGACTTGTAAGTGACGATAAAGCGAAATCCGGCTTAGTAACAACAGCGCGGTAACTACAAGTACGGTGGACGGCCCAAGAAGTACACCCGAACGAGTTCTGAACAGGAGTGCACAGAGCAGGGCACCAAAACCGAGAACGGCGGTAAGCACCATGGCACGCTGTAGCCAAGCCCACGGCTTTGGAGCCACCGTGTAGGCGCCCTTTCTCGGTAAATACCTGGCCGACACCATAACTGGAACGCCGACGATGACAATAAATCCGGCTATCACAGACAGTACATCGAGCACCAGGGGCGCTGGTTTCGACAGCCATTGAAACGCCAGCCACACGGCCCGGAAGAGCTCCATGGCCAGCATGATCCACATCATCGTCAAAAGGCTGGGAAGCGACTCTCCGCTGCTCCGCAACCACAAGAGCGCGCGGAGAAGAATAACCGTGACGGCGATTCCCATCACGCAGAAGGCGGTGTGCAGCAGCAGGATCTCCGCGTTTGCGTCTTGTGACAATAATGCCGGCGCTCCCGCAGCCATCGCAATTCTCTCGACGTCCACGTGCATTATAAACAGCAATCAAACGAAAAGGAATGCGCTAGGGTGCGCAGAACGGACACCCTGCTTGTGGTTCGAACAAATTGCGTACGTCGTTCAGAAACGTAAGTGCTATTTAAGACTAGGCTGCGTTTGCGAATCCTTTAATATCCGGAAAACGCCGTCACAGGCGGTGGCACATATTGCCCGTCTTCGACCACGCCCTGCGGACCGTAGAACCGAAGCATCAGGTTGAACTTGCGCGGCGGGACCGGCAAATAGTTCGCTTCGGGTACTCCGTCTGGTTTTTTTGTTCCGAAATAAAGGGTCAGGGACCTGTCCGAGTTGTATGTCAGGCCCGGAGTGTAGCTGGCCACATCATATTTCTGAAGCGGGTTCGGTACGAGTTCAATCGCATGAGGAGTATAAGCCGTTATCGACCAGAATCGCTTTGCTGCCGGCGGCTGGCCGGGCGGGAAATGGATGGTGTACGCACGACCATTTGCACCATCGAGAGCCTTCCCCTCCGCATCGACGAATACGTGGAAATAGGCCGCAGAGCTGAAGTCGTTGCTAGCCTGCAGGAACTCGGTAATACCCGCCCGGTCCAGGACATTGTCTCCCCAGTGACCGATGTTGGTGAAGTCAACCCAACCATTGGCGTCGCGGTGAGTGCGGTAATTCCGAATGATGTTCCGGTGAGCAGCCTGAGCGCCATCCGCCAAATAGGATAGCGACACTCGCCCCTCAAAAAGCGCATTGAAACGATCCGAAAGCGCGGCTTCGTCCGGAGTCAGCGGCGGCGTGCGCGGGGACGCAACCGCGGCCTTCAACTGTGCGAGAAAGAGCAAAGGTACCTTGGCGATCTCGGTATCTGCGACCGTCTTGAAAGGGAACGCAAAGTTCGACTCGGGCTTGATCACCGTTTCTGACGGTGGAGGATCTAGCAATAAATAGTCAGAAAGCGACTGCAGCTTGAGTGAACGCCGGAACGTGTCAGCTTCGCTTATTTGGTCTTGGCCCTTTGAGGAGTATTTGTCCGCACGAAAAATAATCGTAGGATGATCGACCGGCACCTGGATCTCTGTCGCGCCAGCCGGGAGGGCGCCTTGCGAGTTATCGTAGCCTTGGGGCCCTTCAAAAGCGTAAAGGCCAGCCGGAAACTTCGTTTTGAAGTTGAAAACGTTTCCGTATGGATCGAGCACGAGCACCGAGTACACCACATTCGTTGAAGGAATGGTGAGAATCGCGGGATTGCTGGTGGATAGCTTTGTGAAGGAACTGGCATAGAGCGTATCTACGTTAATGGCAACCACCACCTGGTAGAGCGGAGTAACAGTAGCAGGACCAATCAGTTGATTCGGGATCGAGAATCTTGATTGCTCGTAGGTGAACCAGAGGGGATAGAAGGTAGTTACATAATTGACTGCCGTTTGACAGGCGTCGTTACATGGGTGATTTAACTGGTCCACTTCGGAATTAGAAGTGGACTGTGCGCGGACAGTGTTGACGGGGCTAACGAGTGTAAGAACAGCAGCAACGAGGCTGGCTGTACAGAGCCCGCGAGCGAACGCTGGAAGGGAAACTTTGTGCTTCATCTTATCTCCATAGATACGGGGAATGCAGGCCAGCCAGGTTAGGGCTAGCGCCCGCTTACGACAAGCTCTCGATGTGCGCGAGGTTGTCGTTTGAAATAGTGTGCGCTGACTCTTTGCAATTCGTCGAGATAAATTTCCGAACGCGTATCCTCGCCGCCGAGCGCGTTTTTCCGAATCCAGGCGGTTTCAACGACTGCGCAGACCGATCATGGAACGGATACAGGAAGCGAAGGCGGCCTTCCGCAGCATCATAGAGGCGATCGACACCGCGACGCGCGACGAAGGCCATTACCGATCGAGCAGAACGCCGACTCCTACGACGGGAAGCCGCTCTTTTCCCGGTGAACCCTGTTCAGGTGAGCAGTGGCTGGCGACGTTCTTAGTTGCCACAGGCGGCGGACGTAACGTTCTCTCCTTTGATTATCCGAGAGTAGACTTCCGCGCTCAACTTCGGTGTTCGTTGTTGCGTATCAAAATCGACGTAGATGAGCCCGAACCTGCTGGCATAGCCGCTGAACCACTCTAAATTGTCGTGGCTCGACCAGACATGATAACCGCGGACGTCGGCTCCGGCAGCCATGGCCTGGTGCATCGCGGCCACGTGATCCACGATATAGCGGCACCGGCGTACGTCTCGAACAGCGCCGTCGATGAGCTTATCCTCGCCGGGGAAGCCCGCGCCATTCTCGGTGATAAAGACGGTCGGATTGCCGTAGTCGACTCGAATCCGGTTCAGTAAAGCTGTGAACTGGTCAGGCCGCACCGGGCCGTTAAACGCCGTATCGACACCCTCCGGCCGGAACGTTTCCGCTGCGTAGCCGCTTTGCGGTTGCTTGTGACGCCGAAAGAATAGCGGCGCATAGTAGTTGATGCCGAGATAGTCGAAGTGAGCTGCGTGAATCCTGGTGGCGTCGCCGGGTCTGACATCGATCTCAAGTCCGCGTGCATGGGCGAGCGCCAGAATGTCCGCTGGGTAGGTCCCTTTGTACATTGCATCGAGGAACCAACGGTTGAGAACTCCGTCACCGATTTTGGCGGCGGCGACGTCAGCGGTAGAGGGCTGGTCAGCTGTGAGCGCGGTGAATAGGGGCAGGGCCAGGCCCAGGCGCCCCTTATATCCTTTGGCGTCGAAACTCTGCTTGGCGGCTGCTGAAGCGAGGAGGATGTGGTTGAAAGTTTTGAGCGAGACGGCGAGGTGTGCTTCATCCGGCAGGATGAGCAGGTCCCCTTTGCCGCCTGCGAGCTTTTGCTCGGCCGCAGTTTTGATAGCGCGCTCGACAGACGGTTCGTTGACCAGCACGAAGAGGTCGACCTGATCGGCGAAATTGGCGAATACAACTTCGGCATAGCGCTTGAACCAATCGATCGAGGCGCGGTTTTCCCAGCCGCCCGCTGCGGCGAGCGACGCGGGCATGTCCCAGTGATAGAGGGTCAGCATCGGCTGGATGCCGGCGGCTTTGAGGTCTGTAATGAACTGGCGATAATGCGCTACCGCAGCAGGATTCACTGGACCGAGACCGTCGGGCATGATCCGGGGCCACGAGATGGAGAACCGGTAACTCGTCAGACCCATCTTTTTGAAGAGCGCGATGTCTTTGAGGTATTGATCGCGGTCGTAAAAGTTGATGGCGACCTTGCCGGATATTCCGGGCCCGGCAAGATGATCGTCATCCAGGTAGACGTCCCAAATCGAACGTCCTTTGTTATCGGCGGAGGACTCACCTTCAACCTGATAAGCGGCTGAAGCTGCTCCCCAGCGAAAGGAGTCTTTGGGCGGGGCTGTCTGGGCTTGCAGGGCCATCACTGAGGATAGGATGGCAACGGCCGGTAATATTACCCTCGACATCGGTTTTTTGGCGTGCATCTCTAGCGTACGATTTGGAAGCGGTCGCGTAGTGGACCCATGGGCTCACTCGGAAAGCTTTTGGTTTTTGAGACAATCACGATGCAAGAACCCTTGACCATCGTAGCTATAGGCGGAAGGTTGGGAAAGTGCTAACGGGATCGAGACTTGGCCGGGCGCAGTCCTGAGGCCGCGGGAACTCACTGACGCGTAGTACCGGAATCTCAAGCCGGGAAGACGACTATTCGCCTGCAATGTATCCTGGGTAAAGATTAAGAATCCCGATGGCCGGCACTCGATATGAAGACGCCCTCCGTCATATTCAATCCTTGAGCCGTGCAGAACAGGAAACGCTTTTGGCCGAAATCACGGAACGGCTGGAAGTACCCAAATCTGGGACACGTAGCATTTTGCAGTTGCGTGGTCTTGGCAAGGATTTGTGGGTTGAGCTGGATGCCCAAGAATACTTGGATCGAGAACGATCGTCGTGGGATGGATAGATACCCTAAGCGACACGATTGTTGCAATCGACACTTCTCCGATAATCTATTTTCTCGAAGAGCATCCGACGTGGCTACCAATAGTTGAGCGGTTTTTCGAAGCTCCTGATCAAGGTAGCTTTAAGGCTGTCACATCGACAATCACTCTGACTGAGGTGCTGGTTCACCGATTGCGTCACTCGCAAATGGCATTAGCAAAACAATACCGGCAAATCTTGTTAGCAGCCCGTAATCTGGAAAATCCCTATCACTGCGGAGATCTTGTGTCGGGCAGCAGAGCTTCGTGCCCACTATGGTTTCCGGACACCAGATGCGATCCAGCTTGCAACGGCGCTTCACGCGCGGGCCCAATCGCTTCTAACGAACGACAAAGCGCTGTCGTTGTTCAATGAACTTCGAGTCCTCACGCTCGGGAAATTGCAGTCTCCAATGACAACGGACTAGACGAATTACTTCTGTCAAAATTCGATTTGTAACGAAAAGCGGCACTAAGAAACATTGGCGGGTAAGGGGAGGAGGACGGCGAAGCTGGTTGCGCCGGGCTGCGATTCGACAGCGATTTCGCCGCCGTGATCGCGGACGATGCGGCGCACGATATCGAGCCCGAGACCGGTGCCTTCGCCGGAGGGTTTGGTGGTGAAAAAGGGTTCGAACATGTGTTCCTTCACGTCCGGCGAAATCCCGGGACCGTTGTCGTTGACTTCGACGCGCAGATGGTGGTCGTCGCGCAGGGTGCGAATGGTGAGTTTGCCTGACCCCTGCATAGCGTCGATGGCGTTCACGATGAGATTGGTCCAGACCTGATTCAGTTCGCCACCGCGCGCAGAGATATGGGGCAGGGAACGATCGTAATCGCGGACAATGTCGATTCCGTGTTTTAGTTTGTAGCGCAGAAGGAGCAGAGTATTTTCGAGGCCTTGATGGATGTCGATGTCCTGCTGCTGCGGCATTTGATCCATGTAGGAATACTCTTTGACGGCGCGGACTAGTTCGGAGATGCGTCCGGTGGCGCTTTCAATTTCATCTGCCAAGCGGGAGATGGTAAAGGCGGCGGTGAGGCGAATGAGAACGTCGTTGAGGAATTGGGGAGGGACGTGGCGGGCGACATCTTCCAGGATGTCGCGAGTGCAGCCGACGTCGACTAAGGGGGGAGCGAGATCCCAGACAGCCTGGACGCGATGTTCTTCGAGCCAAGCGGAGAGGTCTTCTTCGCGATCGCTGCGATCGAGGGTATCGAGCGGAGTTTGGGGACCGGTCTGCCCGGCCCATTCGGCCTCGAATTGGGAAAGAAAGACGCGGCTCTCTAGCGGAAGGCCATCGCGTTCGAGCTTAAGCGAGGCGGCACGCACGGAGGCGAGGGAACGGCGTAGATTGTCGGCGGCGCGGCGGGCGGCGGAGGCCGGATTATTGAGTTCGTGGGCGAGACCGGCGGACAATTTGCCGAGCGAGATGAGTTTGGCGCGCTGCTGCTCGGACGCGACGGTTTCGCGAATGCGGTCGGCGAGAACGCCGACAAGACGTCCCTGAAGTTGCGGCAAGTACTCGAGCATGGCGGGGAAGTGCTGCTTGTGCATGGCAGCGACCCGGCTCGGCATGGTCGCGCGCACGTCGACAGAATAGGTCGACATGCGCGAAAAGGGGAGAAGCCCGGTGACCTGGCCCATACGGGAGGTGAAGACGCGGCCATCGGGCAATTCACCGCGGAGTTCGCCGGCGAGGAGGACGAACATATGGTCGGCCGGGTCGCCTGCGCGAAGGGCCGCTTCGCCGGCCTCAAGATCGACAACGGTCATGTGAGCGGCCAAAAAGTTCAGTCCATCGGGGGGCAGGTCAGCGAAGATTTCGACGGTAAGCAGTTCGTCGATGGAGGGGGCAGGGGCGTGCTCAAGCCGGACAAGTGCGCTTTCAGCCATGGACTTAGATTTTGCTCAGATACTGATGGACGAACTGGATGGCGATAGAGCCTTCGCCGACGCCTGAGGCAACGCGTTTGATGGAGCCGTGGCGGACATCGCCGACGGCAAAGACGCCCGGGACATTGGTTTCGAGGAGGCCTGGTTCACGATCGAGGGTCCAGGTTTTGGGCATTTTTCCATCGCGGAGAAGATCGCGACCCGTGAGGACAAAGCCGCGCTCGTCTCGCTCGACTGCGCCATCTAGCCAGGCGGTGCGAGGCTCAGCGCCGATGAAGATGAAGAGCGAACTAGCGGGAACTTGGCGGGTTTCGCCGCTGGCATCGCAGTGGATGGAAATGGACTCCAAATGATCTTCGCCGTGAACTTCGACGACGCGGCTGTTGAATTCGAGATGAATGTTTTCGGTCTGCTCGATTTGCGTGATGAGGTATTGCGACATGGTGGCAGCGAGAGATGCGCCGCGGACGATCATGATGACGCGGCGGGCGGTTTTGGCAAAGAACATGGCGGCTTGGCCGGCGGAATTGGCGCCACCAATGAGATAGACGTCTTCGCCCGCGCACGACATGGCTTCGGTGGGGGCAGCGCCATAGTAGACGCCCGCGCCCTGCAGCTTTTCTTCGCCGGGAATAGCGAGTTTGCGCCACTGCACACCCATTGCGAGGATCAGCGCGTGACAGGAGAGTTCGGTGCCATCGCTGAGACGGACGTAGCGGTAGGGACCCTCGATGCGGAGGGACTCGGCCTCTTGGGGAGAAACGATTTCGACGCCGAACCGTTTGGCTTGGTCGACGGCGCGTCGGGCGAAGATGGAACCGGAGAGACCGGAAGGAAAGCCGAGGTAATTTTCGATGCGCGAGCTTAGGCCCGCCTGACCACCGGGTGCTTCGCGTTCGATCATGACCGTTTTGAGACCTTCGGATGCGCCATAGACGGAGGCGGCGAGCCCGGCGGGACCACCGCCGATTATCATGACGTCGTAGAAATCGAGACCAGCGCGGGTGCGCAAACCGAGGCGGGAAGCAACTTCATTCAGAGCGGGTTGTTCGAGTGGGTCACCATCGGGGAAGACAACGGCGGGCAGGCGCAGGGCGTGACCTTCGAAGGTGTCGAGCAGGTGGCGGACTTCGGGGATGCGGTCGGCGGCGTCGGCATCGAGCCATTGGTAGGGGACCTGATTACGCGCGAGGAAGTCGCGCATTTCGTAAGATTTGGCGGACCAGCGAGTGCCGAGAACACGGACGCCTTCGAAGGGTGGCCGGTAGCTGGCGAACCAGTCTTCGAGCAAATCATCGAGAACCGGGTAGAGGTTTTCTTCGGGCGGGTGCCAGGGTTTGAGTAGATAGTGATTCAACTGGACTTCGTTGATGGCTTTGATGGCGGCTTCGGTATCGGCATAGGCGGTGAGGAGGACGCGCTTGGCGTCGGGGAAGAGCTTCATGGCCTCGGTGAGGGTCTGAATGCCGTTCATTTCGGGCATGCGGTGATCGACTAGCAGGAGGGCAACGGACTCGTCGCGCTGGAGGATTCGGTGAAGAACTTCCAGGGCGCCTTTGCCGGACTCGGCCTTAAGGATGCGGTATTTTTCGCGGTAACGCTGGCGGAGGTCGCGTTCGATGGATTGGAGAACGTCGCGGTCGTCGTCGATGGTGAGGATGGCGGGTCGCATGGGAGTGGGAAGGGTCGGCGATCGGGGTCAGCTTTTACTGTAGCGCTGGGGGGGGATATGTTGGTCTTTCTTTTAAGGCGATAGAATCCCGTCATGAATGGATTGAGACGTGTAGCTGGAAGTCCAATCCTGATGGTGTTTGTTATCGGTCTCGTTTGGCCTTGCCTGGTCCGGGGTGAAACGATCACGTTGGCTTCGGGCGCTTATGCAGGCTTGGCCAGCAATCAGAACGACTGTTCAGTTGTGGGACGTGTCAGGTCGATCCAAATTTATAACAGCGACGTCGATGCGAATGGGCGGCAGAGTGTCCGCAAACTATCGGCGCGTTGCATTTTCGATGCGAAAGGCCGGAGTTCGGAGTTTTGGCAGTATGCGGACGAGGGTGAGTATGGCCAGCGCATCCAGCGATTCGTGTGGATTTACGATGCGCAGGGTCACGAAATTGAGACCGACATATTCGATATGAAGAACGATCCGAAGCGGCCAAATCGTTCTTTGGTTAAGTTCGATACGAAGGGGCGTGCTGTTGAGACAAGGTCCTTTGACTCCGATGGAGAATTGAACGGCCGCACGGTTTTCGAATTCGACACTCACGGCGACGCCATCAAAGAAACGTCGTATGGCTCCAACGGACAGGGGGAAAGCATAACGATGAGGCAGTACGACGCCAGCCATCACGTCCTTTCCGAGGAGAGCAGTGATAAGAGCAACGGACGTGCTTGGAAGACTTCGTATCGTTATAACGAGCAGGGGAAGGTGATTGAAGAGATCGCTCACTCGCCGGAAGGCAAAGTGCGTTACGTTTCTACCTACGATAAGCAGGGGCGCTTGAGTTCGACGGAAACGATCACTGAGAAGGCACCATCGGCCCCGCTGGGAAATCTGTACGGGCTCTGCGACGATTGCGGAGTGTTTCCGGGCAAAAGTATTTTTCGATACGACGAGAAAGGGCTCATCGTCGAAGAGCAGATGATACAACCCTCGGATCACTTAGTTCGACTCGGCAGATACAAGTATGACAAGCATGGACACCATACCAAGGAATGGGTTTACCAATCCAATTCGTCGGACCTGCACCCACAGAAGAGTGAGGTGCGGGTAGACGGGAGAGATGTTTCTTTCGGCTGGACCAATGGCTTACCGGTGACGGCGTACAGTTATGATTCGCGGGGCAACTGGATCAAG
Organism: Bryobacteraceae bacterium; assembly: GCA_965277435.1. GTDB lineage: Bacteria > Acidobacteriota > Terriglobia > Bryobacterales > Bryobacteraceae > Bog-105. The sequence continues at coordinate 4,148,664 of OZ255821.1, forward strand.
GCTGTGGTGAAGAGAGGGTCTTCGGATGATTCAAACTCGGAACCGCGCAGAAGCGCTACTACGTACCGGGTCATTGATTATCGATGAGCCTACAGAGAGGCTACAGGCGAAGCCGTAGGAAGGACACATAATCGCGCGATTTCTTCGGTAAGTTCGGCGATGCGAATCGGTTTGCTGGCATAGCCGTCCATGCCGGCGGCTAAACAACGTTCCCGGTCACCGGACATGGCGTGCGCGGTGAGGGCAATGATGGGGATGTGGCGGCCGCTTGATTTTTCTCGCGCCCGGATTGCGATGCAAGCGTCGATGCCGTCCATCTGGGGCATTTGCACGTCCATCAGGACAAGATCGAAGTCTTCTGTTTCCAAAGCAGCAAGAACTTCATGACCCGTGGCAGCGATTTGGACTTGATGCCCCTGTTTTTCGAGCAGCCGCACAGCGACTTTCTGATTCACCAGGTTGTCTTCGGCGAGCAATATGCGAAGGCTAAATGGATTAGGTAGCGGTTGTTTAACGGGAGCAGTTTTTGGGAGGGTCTGCCTTTGAATCGTTTCGCCGCCCAGGGCGCGTGCAATCGCATCGACGAGTTGCATCCGTTCAAAAGGTTTCGTGAGGTAAGCAGAAACGCCGAGCTCGCGACATCGTGCGGCGTCGCCGCTTTGGCCTGTCGAAGTGAGCATTAGGATGGCGGGATTGGAGAATTCCTGGCGTCGTTTGATCTCGGCGGCGAGTTCGAAGCCGTCCATCCCAGGCATATGACAATCGAGCAGGATCAATCTAAAGGGCGTATTGGTGCGAGCGGATTTTTCCAGTTCGTCTAATGCCAGACTTGCGCCGGCAGCTAAGACCGGGCGCATGCCGACTGCTTCCACCATCTCGGATACTATTTTGAGGTTCACCGGGTTGTCATCGACGATGAGCACCGGGATACCGGCCAGTTCGATCAACTTGGCCGGCTTGTTCGCGAGAGTCGAGGTAAGAATTGGCGCTTGAACAGTGAAGTGGAAGCAGCTGCCGTGGCCCACTTGACTCTCAACCCAGATCTTGCCGCCCATCATCTCGACAAGGCGCGCGGAAATAGTCAATCCGAGTCCGGTACCGCCGAAGTTCCGGGTGGTGGAAGTATCGGCTTGTGAAAACGAGTCGAAGATCGCTTTTTGACGTTCCGGAGGGATGCCGATGCCGGTATCCCGCACGGAAAAATGCAAGCAGGCGCAATCGTCGGTCTTCGAATCGAGTTCCACGCGGAGTTCAATGTGACCTTGAGCAGTGAATTTAACCGCATTGCCGATAAGGTTGATGATGACCTGGCTCAGTCGATGAGAATCGACTAAAAACTCTTCGGGTATTTCTGGCCTGATGTTGCAGATTAATTCGAGATCTCTTGCTTCGGCGCGGAAGGCAAGGGGTTTCATCAGTTTGGCCATGCTTTCGCGAAGAGAGAAGGGCACAGGATCGAGCTCGAGCTTGCCAGCCTCGATTTTCGAGAAATCGAGGATATCGTTCACCACTACCAGCAGAGCGTCGGCGGAGCTTTTGGCGGTTTCGAGGAGTTCGCGCTGTTCCATAGTGAGGTCGGTATCGAGCGCCAGCTCGGTCATGCCCAGGACGCCGTTCATGGGAGTGCGGATCTCGTGACTCATGTTGGCGACAAATTCGCTTTTGGCCCGACTGGCATCTTCGGCGGCTTCTTTCAACGCTTTGATTCGCCGGATGAGGATAGCCACCCAACAGAGCACCGCAAGTGTCACCGCCAAAGCCGCGGCTAGCACGTAAAGTGTGTGTGCAGCCGTCCACCAGGAGGGCTTACGAGTGACGACAACATCTTTGGCGGAACGTAACAAGATGCGAAAAGTTTTAGGTTTTGCGAAGTTTTGCCGGGCGATGATGTTGTCGGGATCGGCTTGCAGAGAGCAAATCCCTGTTATGCGCAACATACTGGCCGCGCGCAAAGGCGGCAGTTCGCGGGAACTCGGCAGCGTGGCCGCAAAAACGTGGTGACCGGAGGACAGCACAATCGTTGGATTAGCGGCCGTTTTATCCTGTCCGATCAGCTGCCCTTCCAGTACCATCAACCGGGCGTCGTGATCATCGTGAAGCGCTTGGTGCGCAGTGGAAATTAAGGCAGGGGTCGAGGAGCGGCGTCCCGAGGCCTGAAACGTAGCATGGGCCAAGGTCGGCGAAAACTCGCCGACCATTGGAAAACCGATCACGTCGGCAACATCTCCCAAGGCCAAACTTGTGGTTTGAGCAGTTTGAGCGCATAGCCCATGTTCCCCATCCTGCAGGCAGATCAACCTGCCGGGCCAAAGCAACGTCACCGTTCCGCGAATGTGCGCCCGATGGCTAAGCGCGATGGAGGGAGTAAAGCGCAGCAGATTGCCGATCGAGATGGTCGGTGACGAAAACGGCCTGAGCGGTGCCGGCTCTTCCACTCGCAATGTGCTGAGGTTTGGAAAAAGCAGGTGAGCTCCAGTGATCTGGCCGTGATGATTGAACAGCGGCGCCGCATTTCCACGAAGCCTGATTTTGGCGTCAACCAGGCTTTCGTAGTCTGCGCCTGGTTCTGCAATTGTCATGGCGTTGGTGAGACCGTCAGCCAGAGCCACTTCCAAGCCGACATTCGGTCCCGATTTCTCGACCGATCGAACAACACCTTCAACTTCGACCCATTGTCCGTCGTCTGCACCGGTGAGCAGTCGGCCCATATTCACGAAAGGCACCGTTGTGGGCAAGTGTGACTCGCCAATCAATCGCGCTACGCCGTGATCCACGATCGGAGCGAAGTCGCCGGTGGCGCTTACTCCTGTTACTTCAACAAGCTGGCCTGGTTTTAAGGGGACTTTAGTGGGAGAGGAGAGAGCGATGAAGACGCTGCCGGTGGAATCGGCGACGAAAAGGATGGCTTTCCGGGGATCTATGTGGGCGTCGTAATAGGTGACGGTGGCGTGCAAGAGAACCGGGTAAGCGCGTTTGGCTTCCGCGAGTGTTAACTGGTGAGCGGCGCGAGCGGTGGTTATGGTCGGAAGGTTGGCCGGGGGAGTTTGTCCCGGCAATCTTGCCTGACAAGCAATTACGAGGAGGGCCGTCGAGCTGAGGGCACAAGACGCAGCCAAGCGCTGGAGCCACGTATGTATTACGGCTAACCTCATTTGCTAATTTTCTGGCTTCACCTTACTCTCTATCGGTCGAATGGCAGCGTCACTTTAGTCAAAGTGAAATATGTTGTCTCGGATTGTTCCTCAAAACCGAGCGCTACTGAGGAGTGATTTTGTAGAAGCCGGAGGCATGTGGCTTGAGCGAAAAGGGGCGGCCCTCGTTTACCTTTCCCATATCGGTGCTGGTCCAGAGATCACGGACAGTGCATTGGGAGGGCAAGCCGAGGTCGGTCCATCTTATAGCGACTTGTTCTTCGGAGCCATCGCCGATATTGAAGACGGCGAGGTATTTTGCTCGAGAGCCGGGCAGTTCGGCAACCCAAGCGATCTGATTGCCGCGGGCGAAGAGTTGTTTGCTCGAACTTGCTTTCTGGTTTACAGAAAGCACTTCGTCATTATCGAGGAGCGATAAGGTGAAGGCGTCGTTATCGGGCAGGTTGCCCCCGAACATCAACGGGGAACGTGCGATGGACCAAAGGGTAATCAACATGCGCTGCTCGTCGTGAGTGAGGAGTGACATGCGGGGATCGCCACGCTCGGCGCGGATGCCGATGTGTCCGAGAGGCAGCATGTCGGCGTCGGGCCAGTGGCCTTGGCGCACGGTCGGGTTCCACATGTTGAGGCGGGCGAACTGATTCTTCAGATCGACCCAGCGATCCCAAAAATCGCCGGAGATGCGCCACATTTGCGCGTATTTTTCTATGAAATCAGCCTTGGCAATGTCGCGGGTGCCGGGCGAGAGGCTGAGGACAATGGGCCGGCCGGTTTTCTGGATGGTGTTGCTCACGGCCGCGATCTCGGTGCTGTGATCGGAAGCGGGACGGAACCCGAACATGTCGTCGGCCTTGATGAAATCGAGGCCCCAGGAAGCATAGAGCTCAAGGATGGAGTTGTAATAATCCTGACCGCCTCTAGACGTGTCGACACCGTACATGTCAGTGTTCCAGGGGCAAAGGGATTGTTTATTGGCGACATCGGCAGCCTTCAAGTGGCTGTGATAAATGGGCAGGTTGGCATCGACGGCGCGGCGCGGAATGCCGCGCATAATGTGGATTCCCATCTTGAGGCCTTTGCTGTGTATGTAAGCGGCGAGCGGTTTGAAGCCCTGGCCGTTGGCAGATGAGGGAAAGCGATTGACGGCGGGAATCAGGCGGCCGTACGGATCCATTGTCAGATTGGCGCCGGGACGATAGCCGTGCGATTTGGGATCAGGTTCGGACCATTGAATGTCAACGACGATATACTGCCAGCCGTGTTTCTTCAGGTGGCTAGCCATGTAATCGGCGTTTTGTTTGACCTCGGCTTCGGTGACACCGGTGCCGAATGAGTCCCAGCTGTTCCAGCCCATGGGCGGAGTGGGCGCTAGCAGCGCAGCCGGTAGGATGGGCGTGGCCAGCAGAGTCGCAGTGAAGAGAATTACGGCCGAGCGATGCAGGATGTGGTTTGCCATTTGAATTGTCTAGGAATTAGTTACTGGAAAAGGCGTGGGGCGAAGTCGTTCAAATCTCTGCGCCAGGTTTGCCATTCATGGGCAGTCCCGGGCGATTCATAGAAGACATGCTTGATGCCTGCCTGTTCGAGCGCCTCATGAAACCCGTGAATGCTTTTCGACATGCGCTCCGGCTCGGCCGTCCCGATTCCGAGCCGGACGAGTTTCACCTTTCTGTTAAAGGCGGCGGAATCGGCGAGCACGCCGTTGTAGGCGGTCTTGGCGTCGAAGGGTGTGCCGCTGAAACCACCGCCGGCGCCGCTGAATCCGCCGATATAAGCGAATTTGTCGAGGTGCTTCATGGTGATCTGAAAGGTTTGCATGCCGCCCATCGAAAGGCCGGCCATGGCGCGATGGTCGCGGTCGGGGATGGTGCGGTATGTGGCATCGATCATAGGAATGATTTCATCGATGACAATCTGCTTGAAGGTAGCGGTAGCCAATACACCGGCCGGTGGGCGATTAGCGGCGGCAGGTTGCGGCGTGGCGTTGCCGCCGGTTAAAGGAGAAGTGGCTGGAGCGGGTGTGGCGAAAGGCTGCAGAACCGGCTCGCCGGGTTTGAAGGCATAGCCGTGGTCCATGACGATAATCATGGGCTTGGCTTTTTGTTGGGCGAGCAGATTATCGAGGATGAAATTCGCGTGGCCCTGGGCGATCCAGCCGCGCTCATCTTCGCCGGCGCCGTGTTGCAGATAGAGGACCGGGTAGCGGAGCTTGAGTGAGCTATCGTAGCCGGGTGGGGTATAGACGTAACAGCGTCGCCAGGAACCCGTAATCTTCGAGTAGTACCAGTGCTCGCGCACGTCCCCGTGGGGGACATTCTTCGGGTAGTAGAAGTCGACGCCTTTTTCGGGGATTTCGATGCCGCTGTACTCGCGACCGACGCCGAAGTAGGTTTCGCTGCCCGGGTCGTTCAGCGAAACGCCGTCTACCGAGAGAGCGTAGTAGTGAAAGCCGGGAACGAGCGGAGCGCTGATGGCGGTCCAGAAGCCGTCTTCCCGTTTAGTCATCGGGTACTTGGCCCCGCCCACATTGACTTCGACTTTTTGGGCGTCTGGCGCGTGCAGGCAGAACTCGGCGCGCAGATCCGGGGTAATTCTAGGGTACTGGGCGCCCATCACGTTCGATGTGGCTGGATGAGAATTTTCAGGCGACTGGGCACGGCAAAGAATGGCGAGGAAGAGTGCGGAGAAAAGGATGTTCTTCATGGTGCCTCCTGGCGACTCGAAGCAACCAGCGTCGAGATCGCCAATAAAAAAGATATACCAGTCAGCGTTTAAGTAACCGTAGAATGACAATCCTCGATCATGCTGGTTCCGCAACGAAAAATTGCTTGCTTGTCTCGGTGGTTCAACGAATGCGCATCAGGCCTTGAACATGGCCTCGAGGCGGCCGTTCATTTCTGCTTGCAAGAACCCGGTGGGTCAATGATGTTGGTTCGCGTGGCGCTAGACGAGCGATCAGGCGTCTGCGGCTGTAGGAGCTAATGCTCTGCGCACCAGGGCGCAACGCGGGAGCCGAGTATCTCGATGGCGCGCCGCATCTTTTGGTGCGGAAGAGTCGAGATGCCCATTTGGCAGGTGACTCGCGACAAGCCGCCCAGTGCTTCGTTTACGTAAAGGAGTTTTTCGGCAACAGTTTCGGCATCGCCTATAAGGAGAGCGCCTTTGGGACCGCGAGTGGCGTCAAAGTGCGCGCGGGTGGTGAGAGACCAGCCGCGCTCCTTGCCGAACATCATCAGAAAGGACATTACGAACTCAGCCGCTAACGCCCACCAGACTCCTTTAGCACCCGGCTTTGTAACCACAAAGCGCACCGGCGGCAGACGAAACAAATCCCCCAGTAGCACCAACGTAAAGAGTACGCCGCTAACGCCTCCGGCAAATTGTGCGATTGCATAAAATAGTGCGTTGGTCGTCGAAACTTTCCCGAGGCGCCAGTAGGTAAATGTAACCGCTGAGTTCGCGTTTTTCCCTGGCTCATCCAAAAAAGGCCTCCACTGGCCGGGGCCCACCAGATTGCGTCATGCGCTTCGCCATCACTGGATCGGCAGAATACCGGGCCATTGTTCGCCGCCGACAGCAACGGGCCGTTAGCATAAGTCGCGAATGCGCTTTCGCGGAGCTGCTCCAACCGTTTGCGCCTCCTATCCAAAGATCGCCTTCCCGGTCTTCGAACAGGGCCGTTAGAGGCGATTTGCGACCTGACTCGCTGAACGAGGAGAGACCGTATCCATTAAGACGCAGCAGGCCCCGGGCGGCAGTGCCGATCCAGAGGTTGAATCGCCATCTTGAGTGATCGCCAGAATTCGAGCGCGCCTGAGAGGTTCCGGAATTCCCTCAGCAGTCATCTCACGTCCGTTCCGCCGGACCAATCCGCGATCGGTGCCTATTAAATAGGGTCCCGTCCTTCTTGCTCAGTAAGCAATTGATTGTTAAATCCGGCAAGCCTTTCCTGATATCGGAGACCCGGTGCTCGCTGATGCGAATGAGCCCTGCAGCCTCAATGCCAAGCCACATGGCGCCGGTCAAGAAACCCGCGCCTTCTCGCCTGCTCGCAAGTAGCAGACGGCCATCAGCTGCACGGGATATCGCCGTGACGCGAGAATCCTCGTTGCGAGCGCCAGGGGTCAACGCGGCGAACCGCCCATCCCGAAATCGAAGGAGTGTAGGACCGTTGGACCCAAAGATTCCCGCTCTTATCCGCAGCTAACCCGTAGACGTGGTCTATGGAGCAGGCATTCGAGTGGTCGCGGACCCGCCCAAAAGTAAAACCGTCAAATCGAAACAGACCCACGTCGGTGCCTGTCCAAAGATACCCATCCATCGTCTGCGTGATCGCATTGACCTGCTGCGCTGGGAACCACTTTCAGGGTTCCAGTGTTTACTAACGAATTGGGTAAGTGCTCTGCCCGGGTCCAGCGCGAATAATTGACTCGATAGACAGACGAGGGTAACGGCGCACTTCAGCACGCTTCTGAGACAGGAACTGCTGAAGTGAAAACATGTTCAGCCATCGCGGGCGGTCGTAAACTCTCTTCGTGGCCGCGAACGGTCAGAAAGCGAACCCTACCGGGCTCCCAATGAAACGAAAACGTCAATTTCCCCGGCGGAGCCTCGGACCGAAAAACATTAGCGGGCTTAATAGGGCTGAACTACATATTGAGCGTTTCGTCAGCGCTTCCGCCCCAGCGGCCGATTTCAACATCCACCTCGCCCCGCACCTGGGGCACCTGCAAAGCGAGTTCCTCTAACCATGTGCTTAGCGTCTTCGGCTTGAAGCCGTGGGCATACCCGCGCCGCTTGTCGGTCCGTTGGTACGGGCCAGCCTCGAGCGCCTGGGAACGCTCGATGCGCATCGCCTCATTCAGCATCAGCCGCATCGCATCCGCCATGTGGGAAAGCTCGCTTTCACAAAGCAGTTGAACCACATTCTCAATTACGTTATCGTCAGCTTGGTGGGCCATTGTTTGCTCCTTGTCATGAATTTGGTCGTTCATAAAAGGAAATCAAACTTGGCCCGCCAAAATAAGAGTCCCTTGTTTTGTTCCGGAGTCGATTTACAGAAACGATGTTACACGAACCTCCACCGGCCGGTCGAGCATTTTGGAATCGACCTTCGCGCCAGGGAGTTCGCGATTTGAGATGTCGGTCAACTGTCAAAGGCCCAGACCCGCCTAGCACCAGAGCCGTGAGACATGCAAGATACAAGAGATTCGTTTCATAACCTACCGGCCCGAATCGCGCTCCATTGGCGGTAACCTCTATAAGCTTGAACTGAAACCGTAGGGTAGATGAACCGTAAAGATCGCAGTCAATAGAACCGCAGCCATCGGTAAGCTTACCAGCGGGACGAATGCCCCGAAGAGCACCGCTAAGCCGCCGAGCATCTCCGTAAAGATGGTGAGCCATGCCATGAAATGAGCTACAGGCATGCCGATCATGTGCAAAATGGCGGCGAATGCGTCAGGCCCCTTGTTCAGCTTGGCGAAACCATGCTGGATGAAACCGTATCCAACGATCAATCGCAGCGGTATGGGGACCCAGTGGGCCATCGGGAGTCGATTAAACAATTTGAGCTCGCACGCGAGCATAAGTGATTTAGTGACTTGAAGGCGCACTTCGCACGTGCCTGACCGAAGTGCATGCCCTGCGACGGTAGCTGCGACGGACCTCCGTCAGAGTCGGATGTCCGACGCGGGTTCGTCAGATGCATGGCGCGGGAGTAAAAGCCCGCCCGGGCTATCTTGCGAGCGCACACGACTTTAGCGCCATTCCCGTCAGCGTATTAGACTCGTTGCTGTTTGGCATCGCAGTTGCCCAATGCAATGTCAAAGCAATGACGACTTATCGTTACGCAACTGTGGGTGGGCAGAAGCTCTTTTATCGCGAGGCCGGGAGTGGCAAGTCTTCGACGATCGTGCTCCTGCATGGATTTCCGAGCTCGTCACACATGTTTCGCGAGCTGATTCCCAAACTTGCGGAACGGTTTCACGTGATCGCGCCCGATTACGTTGGATTCGGGTATAGCGACGCGCCGGACGCAAAGCAATTCAAATACAGCTTCGACAACTTGGCGGAACACGTAGAAAAGCTGCTTTTCGACGTACTGGGCTTGAAACGATTCAGTATCTATGTGCAGGATTACGGCGCTCCGGTGGGGTATCGCATTGCGTCGAAGCATCCTGACGCGATTGAGGGAATCGTGGTGCAAAACGGCAATGCGTACGCCGAAGGTATTGGCGCGGCGTTCAATCCAATGAAGCCGTTCTGGAAAAAACGAACAGCCGCCACCGAGGGACCGGTTCAAAGCCTGCTTACGAAGGAGACGACGATCTTTCAATACACGCACGGTGTAAAAGATGTAACCCTGATCAGTCCCGATGCCTACACCGTCGACCAGTTCTTTCTCGACCGGCCCGCGAACGATGCGATTCAGCTCGATCTTCTCTACGACTACCAATCCAACGTGGGCCTGTACGAGCAGTGGCACGAGTACTTTCGCACTAAGCAACCGCGAATGCTGATTGTCTGGGGCATGAACGACTCATTCTTCACGGTGGAAGGTGCAAAAGCGTATCAGAGGGATCTTCCGCAGGCGGAATTGCACCTCATCGATACGGGGCATTTTGCGTTGGAGGACTCGGCGGAATTCATTGCAGAACGTATGAAGCAATTCCTCCGTTAAGGCTCAAACGATGCCCGCGAACTTAACAGCGCATTCACAAGGAATCAGGCCGATGCTGTCCCTCGAAGATATGACGGTTGTTCTGGTCCATGGCGCTTGGGCCGATGGATCTAGTTGGAGCGAGGTGATTGGGCCTCTCACAGACTTAGGGCTGCGGGTGGCCGCGGTTCCTCTCCCGCTTAGCTCATTGAGCGACGATGGCGCAGCGCTGCGGCGCACTCTTTCCCGAACGGAAGGCCCGGTGATTGTGGCCGGGCACGCTTATGCCGGTGCGGTGATTGCCACCGCGATGGAGGAGCGTGTACGAGGGCTGGTGTACATTGCTGGGCTTGCTCCAGCCAAGGGGGAGACGGTCGCCCAAGTGTTCTATCGCGACCAGGCCCACCCGTTGGCACTTGAACTGGCGCCCGATCGGGATGGCTGGATCTGGATGCCCGACGCAGGATTTGCCAATGCTTTTGCGCAGCATGCAACGGCAGATCAGATTGCCCTCGCCCGGGCAGTACAGCGGCCGATCTCTGTCCGTTGCATCCAGGAACCAGCGCCCGAGCCCGCCTGGCACAGCAAGCCTTCGTGGTTTCTGATCGCCGAGGAAGATCGCATGATCAACCCGAAAACACAGCGCTTCATGGCCGAGCGCATGGGCGCTCAGACTCAATCTTTGCCCGTGGATCACACGCCTCTGTTAACAGCTCCCGAAGCCGTGGTAGACACGATCCTGACTGCAGCAAAAGCGGCCCAAAATCATTCGGATGCGAGCGCATGATGGACAAGTCTGTTGCCATTGTTACCGGAGCGAGTCAAGGCATCGGCCGCGCCACCGCTATCCGTCTCGCCCGAGACTTTTCAGCGGTGGTTCTCGCGGCCCGAAATCGAGATCTCCTCACGGAAGCCGCTGCTGAAGTAGAACGCGCTGGCGCGGAACCACTTGTCTGCGATCTGAATTTGAGTAAACCGGACGCAGTAAACACGCTGGTGGACGTCGTGCTTCGTCGATTCGGGCGGCTCGATGCGCTGCTGAACATTGCGGGAGCCGTGCCCCAGATCGATCTATTTGAGATGACAGACGAGCAGTGGCAAGACGGCGCAGATCTCAAGCTCCATGGTGCGCGTCGCCTGACGACGCGAGCTTGGGATGCCCTGAAGGAATCGCGGGGATCGGTGGTGTTCATGTCGGGCAACGTGGCGCTTCACCCGAATCCGGCTTTCGCGGCCGTGGCGACCATCAATGCCGCCATCGTGGCCCTTGCCAGAGCCTTCGCCGAACAGGGCATCGAAGATGGCGTGCAGGTGAATAGCGTCATGCCCGGGGCGGTGATGACCGGACGCCGACGCTCCTTCCTCGACAAGTGGGCGCCGGCGCACAACATGACCGTGGAAGAGGCGATCAATGCATTTCCGGATCAGGTAAAAATCAGCCGCTATGGGCAGCCGGAGGAGATCGCCGACCTGCTCGCGTTCCTGGTTTCACCGGCAGCGAAATGGATGACCGGGACGTCGCTCCGCATCGATGGCGGCGAGATCAAGGGCGTGTAGTGAGTCGCATCCAATTCACGGCAAACGACAAAGCTGCAGAAGGTAGAAGCGCATGAAACAGGCTGAAGAGAATTTTTCGAATCACGTGAAGCAACAGGCTTCCGCTCTGGAAGCGCACAAGCCGCCGGACGCGGCACCAAACGCGAGAGGAACTCAGCGGACTTGGCCGCGACCGGCGAGTCTGTTGTGCGCGAGTTCCTTAGACGAGTATGATCTGGTCATTCTCGGCGACGGAACGGGATCGACGCTTGCGGCGTGGACATTCGCCGGTCAAGGACGGCGTGTCGCGGTAATCGAGCGCAAATACATCGGTGGATCGTGCCCCAATATTGCTTGTCTGCCGAGTAAGAACATTGTGCACAGCGCGAAGGTGGCGTCGTACGTGCGTCGTAGTGCAGAGTTTGGAACAGGCATTGACGGCTCTCGCGTGGACATGGCCGCAGTGCTCGCCCGGAAACGCGCGATGGTGTCGCACCTTAACGATGTTTATCGCGATACCTTCACCAAGACCGGAGCAGAATTCATTTTTGGAACTGGCCGCTTCGTCGACGCGCGAACGCTGGAAGTTGTACTCGCTGGCGGAGCCACTCGCCTCCTTCGCGGAACCAATGTGATCGTTAGCACCGGTACGCGGCCTGTGTTGGGCCAGATTCCCGGGATCGTGGAGGCTCGGCCTCTAACACACATCGAGGCGCTCGAATTGGACCGGGTCCCGCAACACCTGATTGTGGTGGGAGGCGGGTACGTCGGTATCGAGTTGTCGCAGGCCATGCGCCGATTCGGCAGCAAGGTCACGGTCGTCGATCGAAATGACCGCCTGTTGCACAGTGAAGATGATGACGTCACCGAAGCTCTTGCAAGTCTTTTCAAAGACGAGAGAATCGACACTGTCTTAGGCGCACGCATCATTCGGGTTTCCGGCACGTCAAGCGAGTCAGTCTCCCTGGTTGTCGAACGAGCGGGGAAAGAGACGACGCTCACGGGGACGCACCTGCTTGTTGCTGCGGGCCGCACACCGAACACAGAGAACATCGGCCTGGAACTAGCCGGGGTTGAAGTGAACGAGCGTGGATATATTAAGGTGACCGAACGGCTGGAGACGACCGCAAGCGGCGTTTGGGCCATTGGCGAAGTTGCCGGTAGCCCGCAGTTCACACACGTGAGTGTCGACGACTTCCGCGTGGTCCGGGACAATCTCACAGGCGGCAACCGCGTCACAACGGGGAGGCAGATCCCCTACACTCTGTTCACAGATCCGGAACTGGCGCACATTGGCCTGAGCGAGAAACAAGCGAAGGCGCAAGGAATCGCATATCGCCTGTTCAAAATCCCGATGGAAAAAGTGCTGCGCGCCCACACTCTCGCTGAGACACGCGGATTTATGAAGGCGCTGGTAGACGTAAACAGCGACCGCATTCTTGGATTCACAGCCTTTGCTTTTGACGGCGGGGAGATTCTGGGATCAGTACAGACAGCCATCATGGCGGGAATGCCTTACACCGCGCTCCGAGAAGCCATCTGGTGCCACCCGACTTTTGTCGAAGGGCTTATTCCGCTGTTTTCGTCTGAGCCATCGTTGTCAGAACATGCCAGACCGCGGACCGCGGAACGTGTCCGAGACGCAATTATCGCGTGATCGAAATGAACATTCTTCTTAGAACCCTAACGCGGGCGGGTTTGCTAAAGCGAGACCTCGACTACCATCTCCTGCGCGCCTCCATGGTGATCATCTACTTCTTCTTCGGCTATCAGAAGTGGTTCGATTACGAGGCGCAAGGGCTGATTCCATTCTTTACGCATGGTCCCCTCATCTTCTGGATGTACCCGGTTTTCGGAATGAAAGTGTCCACGTATTTCCTGGGCGTCTCGGAATGGGTGTTTGGCGCCTTGCTGTTGGCGGGCTTCTGGAACAAGAAGCTGGGAGTGCTCGGGGCACTAGGTTCGGTAGCGACGTTCATTACAACGGTGACGATCATTCCGTTTATGCCGGACGGCTGGGCTCCGTCTGCCGGCGGATTCCCCGCGATGGTCGGTAATGTCGCGTTCCTGATGAAGGATGTCGTTCTGCTCGCTGTCTCTTTTTATCTGCTGAAACAGGACGCCATGCGAATCGTGTCCGCCCGGCCAGCTGACGAGTCGAACACCGGCCGCGCGATGGCTCTTCCGATCGGGCGTTGACATTGGCCGAAGAGAGCATATGCGTTCTCAAAAACCAACACCGGAACGGCTGGGAGCGTTTTCGGACGGCGTGTTTGCGGTGATCATCACGATCATGGTGCTGGACTTGAAGCCACCAGATGAGCCGTCATTGTCAGCGCTGCTGCCGCTCTGGCCGACGGCGCTGAGCTATGGTGTCAGCTATTTGTTCATCGCCATCGTCTGGGGGAACCATCATCATTTATTGAGATTTGCCGAATGCGCCACACCGCAGTTGATCTGGTGGAACTTCGCACATCTATTTCTGGTCTCGCTCGTGCCGTTTTCCACATCCTGGGTCGCGGACACGCATTTCGCCGCAGCACCGGTATCGCTCTACGCCGGAGTCTTCGTAATGGTGAACCTCGCTTATCTTGCTTTCGCCTGGGAGGTGCTGGCACAAGCCGAAGCGCAACAGACGGTTCCGGTGCGAATGCGACAGATGACGCGAGCCCGGTCATTCACCACCTTGGGAATGTTCGTGCTTGCGACGTTCGTCTCTGTAAAGCTGCCGTTATGGGGCTTCGCTCTGATCTGCTGCATTCTGTTTGCGTATCTGTGGCCGGAAGGTCCGGCTCGTGCCGGTCGAGATGGAAGCTTTGAGACCTGAGAACCGAGAGATCATGAACCAATTACGAGATGTGTTGAAATCTGCGCAAAATATCGGCGTGGGACTAGGCCACTTCAACATTGCTGATGGAGTTTTCTTAAAAGCGGTAGTCGCGGCGGTCCAAGATGTGAAGGTTCCGGTAATCGTGGGAGCGTCGGAAGGTGAGCGTTCCTTCTTGGGTACGGCCCAGATTGCGGCCCTGGTGAAAAGCCTGAGAGAAGAACATGGGTTTCCTATTTTTCTCAATGCCGATCACACGCATTCGCTCGACAGCGCAATGGCCGCAGCCAGAGCAGGTTTCGACGCAATCGTGTTCGATTTGTCCGCCTTACCATTTGAGGAAAACATCAGGCTGACAAAGCAGGCAATCGAAGCGTTGAAATCAATCAATCCTGACATCCTGGTGGAGGGTGAAATCGGAGACATTGGAGCCGGCTCTGAAATTCACGAGCGGGCGCCAGACCATCCAAAGGCTTTTACCACGCCGGAGGAAGCAAAGCATTTTGTCGAAAGCACCGGGGTCGACATCCTGGCCCCCGCAGTGGGCAACATGCACGGCATGCTGCAAACGATGCTGCAGGGGGATGCGAAGAAGCGGCTAGACCTGACGCGAATCCGCGAGATCAAGAGCGCTGTCCGGTGCTTTATCACCTTGCACGGAGGGTCCGGCACGGAGGACAGCGATCTTCAGAACGCCATTGCCGCTGGAATCAACATCGTGCATATCAACACCGAACTTCGGGTTGCGTGGCGCTATAGCTTAGAAGAGGCCCTGGCCCAAAATCCGCGCGAAGTCGTTTCTTACAAGCTCTTGCCCGCGGTGGAACGTGCGGTGGCGCAAGTTGTTCTTACGCGATTGCGGCTGTTCGGTCAAAAGAGAACACAGTCATTAGTGCAATAGGATTTCATTTGTGATTGAACAATCGTCGCCTATCATCCACCCACAATCCGCGAGACAGAAATTGCTTAGACTCCTCTTCGTTTTATTAATGGTTCTTGCGATCGGCTGTCTTGCATTAGCCCAGCAAGCTTCTGTCAAGGAGCAACTTGCAGAGAGCAGACAACAAATCGACGGCATTGACCGGCAGATTGTCGAGCTCATCAACAAAAGGGCAGCAGTTGTCGAGAAGATTGGAAAAGTCAAATCGGCGGCCCGTCTCCCTATTACAGTGCCCGATCGGGAACAACAGGTTCTCAGCCATGTAGCCGAGATGGGCGGTTCAGGACCCTTTCCGGTTACCAGGCTCAAAGCCATATATTCCGCTTTGTTGGCCCAGATGCGAGCTTGGGAAGAAGAGCAGCACCATCCCACAAAGTGAACGAGCAGCTCTCTTGCTTACCAGCTCGCTCGATCTCGTTAAGCGCGGTCGAGAGCGTGCGCTTTCACTGGCCCGAGTACCTGATGGAGGCGGCCGAGCTTGCTTCCTACATGTTCGTCGCCTGCGCAGTGACGGCCCTGTTCCAGCATCCGGCATCGCCAATCAGGCATATCATCAATGGCGGCATCTTAAGCCGGATGCTTACCGGAACGGTGATGGGATTGGCCGCGATTGCCATTGTCATGTCCTCATGGGGCAGGCAGTCCGGAGCTCCCTTCAATCCGGCAGTGACGTTCACCTTCTATCGTCTAGGGAAAGTGCAGCCGTGGGACGCTGCGTTTTACGTCGCTGCACAGTTCCTCGGAGCGATTGGCGGTGTCGCGCTCGCCAATTGCGTGCTTCGAGGTGCGCCGGCAAATGCCGCCGTACGCTACGCGGTGACCGCGCCTGGCGTGTATGGCACCCTTGCTGCTTTTATCGCCGAACTCACGATATCTTTCATCTCTATGACAACCGTTTTGTATACGACGAATTGCGAAAGAATTGCTCGCTTTACTCCCTATTTCGCCGGCGCGTTGGTGGCAACGTACATAACCTTCGAGGCGCCGTTCTCCGGCATGAGCATGAACCCGGCCCGAACATTTGGCTCGGCGTTCCACGCGAGCTACTGGCAGTCACTCTGGATCTACTTCCTTGCGCCAACTTTGGGCATGTTAAGTGCCGCCGAGTTGTTCCTGCGAGTCCGGCAGGGTCTTCCTCCGCGCTGCGCAAAGCTTTACCACACGACTGATAAGCGCTGCATCTTCAACTGCGGATATCGGCCGAATACGTGAGTAGTCTCATAGAAGCCGGTGACGCACCATAGAGCGGGGTTGAAGGCTTTCTGAAACGCGTCCTGACTGAGAAACAGGTCATGTTGACAACAATTCAACGCGCAGCGTTCCGAAGTGCACCAGGCCGGCGTCAACCTCGAAATACGCTCAGTCACTCAGTCGTCACTGCCATTTCCGAAGCCCTGGGTCGATCTCTTCAGTCGGTTCGAATTAGGGAAGTGCCAGCGAGCCATCCATTAAGATGACGTTCATCCATTTTCAAGACGTGTCAGTGGTGGTCCAGAACAACGAGTTCCTTTTCTGCCGTGGGCGCCAGGAAGATCGCTAAAATTCGTGCGGAGACCTTCTTGCTAGGTTCCGAAATAGGACGTGGTATGCATTCGGGTTTTCGGTGAAGCTCTCACCGGCGTGGAACACACGTTCTTTTCCGTCATCTATCTTGCTCATGATGGAGCCCGAGAGTACATAAGCAAGAACGAAGGCGTCACCATGATGATGCGGCGGCGTGAACGCGCCGGGTTTGTATTCCGCTATTACACCGGTCAGAACCATTCCCGGGCATTTGGCGGTTCACCCTGGAAGGTTGCCTACGGAATACTGATGCCAGCGCTCGCTGTACCTGCCGCTGATCACGATGCTGCTGTCGCTTGCGCAACACGGTGTCTTGTTTGAATTTCGATTTCAGATGGTGAAAATATAGCCTGTTCTGGGATCGAGTGTTCGCGATCGGCTCCCTTGTTGCCTGCTTGTGCAGGGCTTGGTGCTGGGCAGCTTGCTCCAGGTCGTCAGAATCCGGGAGAACAAGTTTCGCTTGAGGACCCTTCGACTTCGTTCGCCCACTGCCGCTTCTCGGCGCAGCGGCTCTGGTCGCCGGATACATGCTTCTTGGGGCTGGATGGGATTGTTTACCCGAACATCATTCCGTTCCGGATGTCTGTATGGGACGCCGCTTCGTCGCGCCTCAGCCAAATCTTTCTGCTAACCGGCGCGCTGCTGGTGACACCGGTTGTGATCGCTTATTCTGCGTTTACGTACTGGTCATTCGCGGAAAAACGCCAGTGCGGGGATGGGGAAATTGACACGGCGGACTCAACGTATGTTATGGTTCGCAGGTCTGTATGTCAGCTCGGTTTTAGCGATGACGCTTGCCACAATGCTTATTCGCTGGCTGCTTATGCTGATTTCCCGAATTTAAGGAGCAACTACCCGTGAATCAACCGATCTTGAACGAAGAGACTTGGCCGGAACTTGACTGGGAGCAGTGGAAGGACACCGCCGACACTCTGCATATGTTCATGCAGATTGTCGGCAAAACTCGGGTCGCGCTTACGCCAATTCAAAACCACTGGTGGAATGTGCCGTTTTACGTCACTGCGCGCGGGCTCTCTACATCGGCAATGCCCGTTCAAGCGAGCGGATTGCTCGACATAGAATTCGATTTCATCGCGCATGAGCTCGTATTTCGCCGCAGTTCGGGGCAGATGGAACGGCTCGCTCTACGGCCTCAAACCGTCGCTGCTTTCTTTGCCGAGTATCAAGCCGTCCTTGCAGGTCTAGGCGTAAAGCTAGAGATCGATCCTATGCCGGTCGAGCTCGAAAGGCCTGTTCGCTTTCACCAGGACACAGCTCACCAAAGTTACGACGCCGATGCCGTTTTGCGCTTCTGGCAGATACTGGGTCATGCCAACACGCTCTTCAAACGGTTCTCCACGAATTTCTATGGAAAGGTCAGCCCGGTCCACTTTTTCTGGGGTTCCTTGGATTTGGCGGTGACTCGTTTCAACGGCCGCAGAGCACCGGCACGTCTGGGCACCGACGCGATCGAATCAGAAGCCTATTCTCACGAGTGCATCAGTGCCGGTTTCTGGCCCGGCAACGGCGGATACGGACAAGCTGCGTTCTACTGTTACGCGGCGCCTGTGCCAGATGGTCTGAGCGAAGCCGCCCTCACAAGCCAGGGCGCATTCAACAAGAAGCTCGGCGAATTTCTGCTCAATTATAACGGCGTCCTGCAATCTCACGACCCAGCTCAGACTATTCTGGATTTTCTTGCGAGCACTTATTCCGCTGCCGCCGACGCGGCCAAATGGGACCGCACCAACCTGGATCGTCACGATAGTATCGCGGACGCCGCTGTTCATGTATAAATTAAACCGAAGCGCAATCGTCTTCGCTTTCCCGCACGTTTTGGAAGACGTTAAGCTGGCAATCGGCGAACCTGGCGTGACATAGCCTATGCTTGTGAATCATAGATTCTCCGCTCCGCACTTAGTGCGTTCAGAAATTTAAAACTCCCTTCCAGCCACGATTAGTTGATGCAATACTTCTGGTCATTTTCAAAGCCCGGCTTCTTGAGTTATAGTCGTTGAGCAATGATGGTACGCCGGAGCTCGCATCGGAAATAGCGAGAGAGGTGAGTTGTTTCAAATAGGTATGAATGGCTGCTACAACGACCGATCCTTCCCTGACACTTGGTTCAACCCGTTTGACCGAACCGGAACGTATATCTCCCACGGCAAAGATTCCCGGAACAGAGGTCCCATAAAGACCACATTCTGATGACAGGTGCTCAGTCCCGTCAACACAAACCCACGCGGATCGAGACGAACCTTGCTGTCTAACCATTCTGTACAAGGGTCGGCACCAATCATGACAAAGACATTGCTGACGTTCTTTTGGTTCCGTTCCCCCGTTTTGTGATGCGCCACGTGACTTCACGCCGTTAGCCTGGTCGACTTCCGTGACCTCGATAGCCCCTGCTACTGAATAGCGACCGCGTGGAAGATAAGGTGCTGGCCATCTTGACGCGACTGCAAGACCAAATTGAGGCGGTGCGGCATATCCTGCAGCGCATTGCGTTGCTTGAGGACCATCTCCGGCGCGCTCTGCTTGCCCAGTTCCTGATACTCTCAGAATTGAGGCGGTTGGGGCAAACCGTCAACGAGGAAGCACAAAAGATGTCTATCTTAAACGACATTCTAAGCCACGAAGTGATTGGACCGGCGATTCTCCAAGACCGACAAGAGGGCCGCTTGGAAATTCTCCGACACTAACTGGAAAAGCGCTTCGGTTCCGTTCCGAATTGGCTAGAGCCTCGCCTTGCCAGCTTGTCCGCCTACGAAGTCGAGGAGGTTGCGGTACGTTTGTTAGACACAGAGCGCCTCGAAGACTTGTTCTCCAAAAAGTAACGCAGATTCGCTTCTTTCGTCAGGAGGTCCGATTGCGAACAAATGCCTGTTTCTCCTCCAGGTTTCAAAGTCGGTTGAGGCTTTAAACGGACTTAGCCGGGTTCCTGCACGACCCGCTCTGCAGATCCTCAAAGCGTCATTTGTTTCCTGCTTCCAGACTCATTACGCAACGTTCACCGGAGCCGAGTGGATAATCTCCGTCATCCTGCGATGCCAATCCACATCACGCCACATGCCCGCAAACTGCGGTCCGGTGAAATTACTGGTGGCGATCGCAACCCAACGTCCGGTTGCTGCCGCCGTGCGCACACCCAGCTCACACAGACCTTTGAGCCAATCCCATTCCAGTAACGGCCAGTCTTTATAGTCAACCAGGCTCCAGCATTCCGTAGTGATCAGTGGTTTGCCTGCGGCATGTGACCATTCCGCACACATCTCGATACGCTCTTTCATTTTTCTATCCCAGTAATCACGCTTTTGTATGTAAACACGTTTGGCGTTGTTCACCAGGTTCTCGTAACCTATGGGATCGAAGCGCTCGTAATGGTAGCCCACTTCGTCGTAGTAACCGGGTCCCTGCGCCATCCAGATGTGCGGTTCCATGAAATCGAGCATGCTCACATCCTGCTGCTTCCATTCATCGAACTCGCTTGTCTGCGAGAAGGTGTAGTCGAGATTCGGATAGGCGCTGCGCACAACCTGAATTGCCTGCCGCATCCAAGCGGCATTTGCGGCCGAGGTTCGCTTGAACCCCTTTGGAAGGAAGGGCGCCCACACGTCAAGCGGCCACTCATTGCACAGATCAACGTACAGGATGTGTGGAAGCAAACCATCTTGCGCGATCGAATCGAGCGTCGCCTTCCAAATTCGCCCGTGATCTTCCGCGTTGCGAATACGCATCAGTGTTTCGGCAGGATCACGTCGAAACCAGGTCGACAGACCCACGCGCAACTTGCGGTCGGCGCACTTACGGATGAACTGATTGAGCGCGGGCTGCACCTGTACCCGGTTCTTGGCAGGACTTCCCCAGTCTTGCGTACTCCAGCACGGTATTAGCTCCCAGGTTGGGTTTGAACTCGCAGCTACCAGGTGCGGATAAGCGTCAATGCGAATGGCATCATAGCCACGGAGGACAAGTTCATCGAGCGCGAAATCCCAGTTCTCATAACCCGCTCCCGGCCAGCGCCGCTCCAGCCACGAAAAGTCCCACATGGTAATGGCGAGTGGACGTTGGATGCTGCGCAATCGTGTGCCAGCGGCTTGCGTCTCCGTGGCGGAGCCGGCCAAACCCGCTACAGTGCCGGCAAGAAAAGACCGTCGATCCATGCAGGCATTCCATCATAGTTAGAAACCGTAACAGGTAGATTGGAGGGATTGTTCTGCGCGCCCCATCAAAGCAGTCAGAAGAAAATGCGGCTGATCCCTTTATGGACTTTCGTATGTCTGTCGCTCGTGTCTACCCACATGTTGGCGCAGACGACATTGACCATAGCCACCGTGAATAACGGCGACATGATAATCATGCAGAGGCTCTCGAAAGAGTTCGAACGGGAGCATCCGGACATCCACCTGGACTGGGTGGTTCTCGAAGAGAAAATCCTGCGTGAGAAAACAACCACGGACGCGGCAACGCATGGCGGCCAGTACGATATCGTTACAATCGGTCCGCTCGAAGCGCCGATTTGGGGGCGTCGTGGATGGCTCTTACCGCTCGAAGACAAGCTCTCACCGAGTTATGACCTGAACGATCTCCTGAAGCCCATTCGCGATGGAGCATCCTACGGGAACAGGCTTTATGCTCTACCCTTCTACGCGGAAAGTTCGCTGACCTACTACCGCAAAGATCTTTTTCGAGAGGCAGGTTTGACTATGCCCGCGCAGCCAACCTACGAAAATATAGCGCGCTTTGCGAAAGCTATCAACAATCCGGCCAAGGACATCTACGGCGTTTGTTTGCGAGGCAAGCCAGGTTGGGGCGAAAACATGGCCTACATCTCGACGGTCGTCAACACCTTTGGCGGCCGCTGGTTCAATCTTGCTTGGAAGCCTCAGCTTGACTCTCGGGAGTGGCACGCTGCAGTTGCTTTTTACGTGAACCTCCTGCAGCGGTATGGTCCTCCGGGCAGCAGTTCCAATGGCTTCAATGAATCGCTCACGCTGTTTGAGAACGGCCGCTGCGGCATGTGGATCGACGCCACCGTGGCGGCCGGAACACTATCCGATCCAAAGCAATCCAACGTTGCAAAGACAGTGGGCTTCGCTTCCGCACCCATTGCCGTAACTCAGCGCGGCGCTCAATGGCTCTGGTTCTGGGGACTGGCGGTGCCCTCGTCTTCCAAACACGCCGCCGCTGCCTTGAAATTCATCGAGTGGGCGACTTCGAAAGATTACATCCGGCTCGTTGCCCGTGCGAACGGCTGGGCGGCCGTTCCGCCTGGCACGCGGCAATCGACTTATCAGCAACCCCAGTATCTCGCTGCCGCCCCGTTCGCGGATCTCACCTACAAGTCAATACTGGCTGCCGACCCGCTGCATCCCACGAAACAGCCTGTCCCGTACACTGGCATTCAATGCGTGGTCATCCCATCGTTCCCGACGATCGGCAACCAAGTAGGACAACTCATCGCAGCCGCACTGGTGGGCGATCTCTCTGTCGACGAAGCTCTCCGCAAGGCGCAGGCGGCCACCGAGCGAGTCCAGAAGCGTACCGGAATACCTCAGTAGCCAGCGACAAAACAACCTCATGGCAGACGACCAGCTCATCCACGATCGCTCGCCTTCAACTCGAAGCAGATCGAGGAGCCGGCGAGACAATCTCGCGCAACTCTCGCTCAAAACACCGGCCATCGCGGCGCTGTTTATCTGGTCTGTCATCCCGCTCGTCATGACGCTCTGGTTCTCGTTCCGGCGTTACAACATGATGACGCCCGATCAAACGGGCTTCGATGGTTTCGGCAACTACCGTTATCTGCTGAGCGATCCCAGCCTTGCTTTGTCGATCTGGAACACGATTCTTCTCGTAGGCTCGGTGCTGGTGATTACCATTGCGATGGGCACGCTGCTGGCGGTGCTTTTCGACCAGGAGTTTTTCGGCCGGGGCGTTGCCAGGGTCCTTGTGCTGGCGCCGTTTTTCATCATGCCCACCGTCAGCGCGCTGCTTTGGAAGAACATGATGATGCATCCGGATAACGGCTTTATTGCCTTTCTCATGCGATCGGCCGGTTTCAAGCCGATCGACTGGTTCGGAGTCGCGCCGCTCACCTCCATCATCATCATCGTGTCCTGGCAATGGCTTCCATTCGCGGTGCTCACTTTACTCACTGCCGTGCAGTCGCTCGATCCAGAACGCAAGGAGGCTGCTCGCATGGACGGCGCCGGCCCGATCGCCATGTTTCGCTATATCATCTGGCCGCACCTGGGACGCGCCATCGCGGCCACCATCATGATCGAGTCGATCTTTTTTCTCGGCATCTTTGCGGAGATCTACGTCACCACCTCGGGCGGCCCCGGCTTTGCGTCAACCAATTTATCTTTTCTGATCTATCGCTACGCCCTGATGGAATATGACATCGGCGGCGCCTCTGTTGCCGGTCTGGTCGCTATTGTTCTGGCCAATATTCTGGCATTGTTTCTGATGCGCTCGTTCGCACGCAACCTGGAAACCTAAAACCTGGAAACCTAACCGGAATAGACAATGCATTCGAAAAAACTTCGGCAGAAATGGGCCCTCACGGTTCTCGGTTGGTCGGTCGCGCTGCTGCTCGCGTTCCCGGTATTCTGGATGGTTCTGACCAGCTTCAAGACAGAAACAGCGGCCATCTCACGCATCCCTCACTTCTTTTTTCAGCCGACCCTGGAAAACTATACGGCAGTGCAGGAGCGAGCCAGTTACTTTCATTTCGCGTGGAACAGTATCGCCGTATCCTTCGGGTCGACGCTGCTTGCGCTGGCCCTTGCCGTTCCCTCGGCTTACGCGATGGCCTTCTTTCCTACCAGGCGCACGAAAGAGATTCTTCTGTGGATGCTTTCCACCAAGATGATGCCCTCTGTCGGAGTTCTCGTTCCGGTGTATCTCATCTTTCGCGACATTGGACTGCTCGACACCAGGACAGGCCTGCTCGCTATCGATGCTCTGCTCAATCTCCCGATCGTCATTTGGATGCTCTACACGTTTTTCAAAGAAGTGCCCCGTGAAGTTCTGGAAGCCGCTCGCATGGACGGCGCAGGACCGGTCCGGGAGCTCTATAACCTGCTTCTGCCGTTGTCGATGCCTGGTATCGTCTCAACCAGTCTGCTCGCTATTATTCTTTCCTGGAACGAGGCCTTCTGGAGCTTGACTCTGACGGCCGCGAAAGCAGCTCCGCTCACCGCTTTCATCGCGTCTTTTTCCAGCCCTGAAGGGCTCTTCTATGCGAAGCTTTCGGCTGCTTCCACCATGGCCATCGCACCTATTTTGATTCTCGGATGGATGAGTCAAAAGCAACTGGTTCGCGGCCTTACATTCGGCGCGGTCAAGTAAGACAGGAGCACGAAATGGCAACTGTGGAACTGAAACAGATACGCAAAAGCTATGACAGCTCCGAGGTCATCAAAGGAATCGATCTGACGATTCACGATCAGGAGTTGACCGTCTTCGTTGGCCCTTCCGGCTGCGGCAAATCTACTCTTCTGCGACTCATAGCCGGACTCGAAGAAATCACCTCAGGCGACCTGCTGATCGACGGTCGAAAGATGAACGATGTTGCTCCAGCCAAGCGCGGGCTCGCGATTGTTTTCCAGAGTTATGCGCTGTACCCGCACATGAACGTGGCCGAGAACATGTCCTTTAGCCTGAAACTTGCTGGTATACCCAAAGCGGAGCGCGAGAAGAAAGTATTGGAGGCCGCACGCATCCTCAATCTCGAAACGTTCCTCGATCGAAAGCCGAGAGCATTGTCGGGAGGCCAGCGCCAGCGCGTCGCGATTGGACGCGCGATCGTCCGCGATCCAAAGGTCTTCCTCTTCGATGAACCGTTATCGAATCTCGACGCTGCGTTGCGGGTCCGGATGCGTCTCGAATTGACTAAGCTTCACCGGCAATTGCGCGCCACCATGATCTATGTCACGCACGATCAGGTGGAAGCCATGACTATGGCCGACCGCATCGTTGTCCTGCACGCCGGTGTTGTCGAGCAAGTCGGTACTCCCATGGACCTTTATCGTTGCCCCCGTAATCTCTTCGTGGCAGGGTTCATCGGATCTCCCCGGATGAACTTTCTGGATGCTTCTATTTCGCAAATTGTTCCGGATGGAGCAGTGATCGGCTTAGCCAATGGAGCGACGCTTGAAGTCATGACGAACTCCGAAACAGTCGCCATGGGGGAGAAAGTGACCGCCGGCATTCGACCAGAGCACATCAAGCTTGTTGCTGCCGGAGGTATTCCCGCGCTCGTACAGGCCGTCGAGCATCTCGGCAGTGAGAGTTATGTGCACCTCAAACTCGAATATGGGGAGCTTCTTACGGTAAAGATCTATGAAGAGACTGGCGTTCGTCCCGATCAGCAGGTCCAACTCAAAATGGACCCGAGATTTCTACATTTGTTCGATCGAAACGGTAATGCAATGAGAGACCGACCATGACCTCCAATCGCTCGAGTATCCGGCTCAGCAGCGCCAACTTGATGAAGCTCGGAAGCGAAGTAAGAACTCCTGCTTACGATCGCAGCAAGCTGCGGCAACACACTGTGCATATGGGCGTCGGCGGATTTCACCGGGCGCATCAGGCAGTCTACCTGGATGATTTGCTGGCCCTAGAGAATACTGAGCGATGGGGTGAGTGTGGAATCGGTGTGTTGCAAAGTGACGACCGCATGCGAGATGCCCTGCAGAGCCAGGAGTTCCTTTACACCGTTCTTGAACGCAGCGCGAACGAACAGGCGGCCCGCGTGGTCGGCTCGCTCGTTGACTACATCTACGCTCCCGAGAATCGTGAAGCCGCTATTGAAAAACTGGCTGCGGTAGAGACACGCATTGTGTCTTTGACGATTACGGAAGGAGGTTATTTCATAGATGAGGGCACCGGTGAGTTTCTCGCCGGCCATCCCGATATCCAACATGATCTGCAGCATCCGGCCGAACCGGTAACCTCGTTGGGCCTGATCGCAGAAGCTTTAGACCGGCGTCGGAAGCGCGGGTTGCCGCCCTTTACTGTCATGTCCTGCGACAATCTCCAGGGTAACGGCCATGTTGTAAGTAAAGTTCTGCTTGCCTTTACAGGTCTCGGCAACCGCCCACTCCAGCAATGGATCGCTGATCACGTCGCATTCCCTAACAGCATGGTCGATCGCATAACACCGGCAACCACCGCCACAGATATCGCATCCTTGTCGGACAGGTTTGGTCTGGATGACGCCTGGCCGGTCGTCACCGAGCCCTTCCGCCAATGGGTGATTGAAGACAATTTTTGTAACGGCCGGCCCGAGTGGGAGAAGGTTGGCGCGCAGCTGATCTCGGATGTCGCTCCTTACGAGATTATGAAAATGCGTCTCTTGAACGGCAGCCATCTTGCCATGGCTTACCTCGGCGCACTGCATGGCTTCACCTATGTGCACGAGATCATGCTCGACCCGCTCTTCCGTTCTTTCCTCGAAGCCTTCATGGCCGAAGTGACGCCGGTCGTTCCGCAGATCCCCGGCGTATCCGTGACCGAATACAAAATCTCTTTGATGCAACGTTTCTCGAACCCCACTATCAACGATCAGGTGACCCGGATAGCCTCTGAAGGCTCCGCAAAAATGCCCAAGTGGCTTCTTCCTTCAATCGTTGAGTTGCTCGACCAGCGCGGCCCGACCGATCTGCTGAGCCTGGTAGTCGCCAGTTGGATCTTCTATCTCGGCCGCGGCATCGACGAGCCCGGGCAGCCTCTTAACATCATCGATGCGCGCCGAGCGGAACTCACTGAGATGGCAAAACGATCCACAACCGATCCACGCCCGATGCTCGCCGTCAAATCGATATTCGGTGAGAAGCTGCCGGCCAACGACACGTTCGTGCAGTCAGTGAAAAACGCGCTGCAGATACTTTCTAACGTGGGCGTATCGGCCACCCTGCGCGACTACCTTCCCGGATCTGTAATGTCTGGAAACGTGTAGTCTTCTAACGGTTCAGCGTGTGGAGCTACTTCTCAGACGCCACCCGT
The DNA here is from genome assembly GCA_965277435.1 of Bryobacteraceae bacterium. GTDB lineage: Bacteria > Acidobacteriota > Terriglobia > Bryobacterales > Bryobacteraceae > Bog-105. The sequence goes on from OZ255821.1 coordinate 4,175,357, forward strand.
ACATAGTTGTGAGTTCGGCGATGCGAGCCTCCGTGTCTGCTGCAATGCAGGCGGCATATGCCGTTGGTGCGGCAGAGCCACCGCTGTATAAATTTCGTTCAGCATTGCAATTGACATCGCGGTACTTGATCCAGAGACGCTCGGCAGTAACTAGTTGGTCCCGTTCCGCTGCTCTCAGGATTTTGCTGATTCGCGTGTAAAGGCGATTGAGCTTGTTGTTGGCAGCTTCCGATGCAGTTATGAAGCATTGCGTTTCGTTCGCGTCGGAACGAACGTTCTGGCACGGGGCGTTTGGCGAGTTCATATGCTGTGCTTCTGCAAGCGGGACGAATGTTAGTGAAAGCATCACAACAATGCAGCCTGCAAGAGCAGAATTCATCACCCCATCGTGTCCGCCGAAGCCAAACAAAAAGCGGGTGCGACGTTCCTAACAACGAAACGCACACCCGCGCTGATCCTTACCGCACTCAGTTATTCCAGTTAAAATTACTGCCAGGAAGAACCGTCGTGCCTTCCTGCCGGACGGCATCCAGATCGCTCGGTTGCAGTCCGAGTGATTTGAGAATCGTGGGAGCAACCTGACTTGTCGTTACCGAGTTGGTAATCGTTCGCGGCAAAATCTTCGGATTCGCCACGAGCATAATCACGTTGGTATCGTCGTGCGCGAACCCGCCGTGTTCAGACAATTTCGCGGTGCTTCCGGTATAAATAACACCCACGTTCGGCGCCACAATGATGTCGGGTGAACGCGGATCGCCATAGGGCGGCAGGCCCGGCGGGTTGAACATCTGATTCAGGCTTGCCCCGTAGAAGATTTGACCGATGCCGGCTTTCGTAGCGTTCGCCTCCAGCATGGATACCGCATTCAGAGTCTGGTGAGAATCGGCCAGCCACAGCAGCGAGACGTCATCTTCTGTCGGTCCGATGCCCGTCGGGTTGAGCGGGCTTTCAGAGAAAGGCAGGAGCGAAGCAAGGATGTTCGCGGGTGATTCACCGTTATCGCCGCTGTGTCCGGGGATCGGGAAAAAACGATGCGGATCGACCGGCGACTGGCCATGCTTGGCGGTAATGATAATGAGGGTCGAATCATACAGCCCCTGATCTTTCAACCCGGATACCATCTGCCCGATCGATGCATCCACGTACTGGATTTCACGCAGCAGTTCCGTCGTCGGAGTGCCCGCGGCGTCCACATATCCGCCTGTGCCGATGTTTTTTTCGATCAGCTTCTGTCCTACGCTCACGGCCTGGAAATTCATGCCGAAAATCTGCGGAACGGGTGCGGTGCGCACGCCGCCGTGCCGGCGTCCGGCAATCTCATGAAGAATCGCATTTACTTTAATCGTGTCGTAGCAGCGGATGTTCTGAAAACTATCGGTCCAGGAACCCGTCTGCGAAGGGTCAGGGATGCTGGCGCACGACGTCCCATCCGGGGTCGAAATCCCGGGTAGCGGCACTACGAGGGAGTTAATGTCGGGCGAGAAGTAGTCGTCCACATTCGTGCCATTGCCGGGACCGGAAACGGATGAGTAGGAGGGGTGCTTGTCGGACCAGGCCGTGTAGCCGCCGGCAGCATGGATCACGCCGAAGATGGTGTTGGTGCGGACAAAATTCCAGGGATAAACCGGGGCGCATCTATTGGCCGGATCACGAATGAGACGCGCTGCGTCGATCGATGCGATGCCGCCGTCGGTTAACCCGGCGCCCGGCGCACCGCCATTTAACTTTGTCTGATCGATGTCGATTCCTTCTTCATACTCTGTCCGAGTTCCCGGAGGCGTCGCTCCCGCCACGCACGGGCCTGCCGCTAGACCGTTGCCGGTTGTTTTAGCAGGAGGCGCTAGAGATCGATCATAGGCGACGTCGTAAAACGCTCCGAACGTGCGCGGTGAGCCACCCGTCACAATGGCCATCAAGCCCGGGAAGGAGTCAGATGGTTTCGAGGTGGAGGTATTGAGGTAATTCAATCCGGTTTGGCCGAGGGTGGCAAGCGTCGGGCAGTAGGGCTGACCGCCGTTCACGCCGCTGATTCCAGCCGAGCAATTCAGGTAATCGACTGCATGCAGCCCGTCTACGCTGATGAGCAGCACATGACGGACTTCTTTAGTGCCCCAGTCGCGATTCTGCGCGCTTGCCATGGTTGCTGCAAGTAAGCCGGGAAGAACCAAAGACAAGGCTCTTTTTGTAGTGATAAGCAAGGTACTCTCCTGGATACTCTTCTTACCAGGATTTGTATTGCAGGGATGTGAATGCAGGAGATGTTCTTACAAGAAAACCGTTGATGCGTATTTCTACTGGTCGCGCTGCTTCTATCGTGAGCAGCACAATGAGTCCGCTATCCCGCCTGCGCGATAATTAAGCACACCCGAACCGCTTCTTACCGTGAATGATCATTCCATGGTGGGCCGAACCGTTTCCACTTACGAGATTCTCGAGAGTCTCGGAGAAGGCGGTATGGGCGTCGTTTACAAAGCGCGCGATACCAGGCTCGAGCGTTTTGTAGCGCTCAAGTTTCTCAAGCCCGAGGGCATTACACCGGAACGAAAGCTGCGCTTTCTCCAGGAAGCACGTTCGCTCTCAGGCCTGAACCATCCCAATATTGTGCACGTTCACGACATTGGGGAGTGGGAAGGCATGGACTTCATTGCGATGGAGTTCGTGGCGGGGACAACGCTGCAGGAACTTCTCGCCGCAGGGCCGCTGGCCTTGCGCGAGGCTTTGAAATTCGCGATTCAGATCGCGGATGCCGTCTCAGCAGCGCACGAAGCCGGCATCGTTCATCGAGATCTCAAGCCCGGCAACATCATTGTCACGGAACGCAAGCGGATCAAAGTCCTGGATTTCGGACTGGCCAAGCTGGTCGACCCGGAAATTGCAACGAGTGATGCATCGGGATCCTCGGAAACAAAAATCGCCGCCCAGAAGCTGAACTATACGGTGGACGGCATGCTGGTGGGCAGCATCTCTTATATGTCGCCGGAACAGGCGCTCGGCCAGCGGGTGGATGCGCGCTCGGATATCTTTGCCTTTGGGTCCATTCTCTACGAGATGCTGGCGGGAGCCGCCGCTTTTCCCGGATCGAAAGTGGAGACTCTGGCGAACATCATTTATACCGAGCCAAAGCCCTTGAGCGCAATTTCCGCGGAGATCAATCCAGAGCTGGAGTGGATCGTAGCGCGCTGCTTGCGGAAGGACCCGGCGAGGAGATTCCAAAGCATTGCTGAAGCTCGTTCGGCGCTAGAAGATCTGCACTCGGAATCCAGCTCGTCCATCACCCGCCGGCCTGGCTCGTCGTCGGGCGAGATAGCGCTACCCTTGATCGCGCCGGCATCTGCCCAACGGCGATCATGGCGTTGGCTGGTGGTGGCGGCGGCTGGAGCCTTGCTGATAGTAACGGGCGCTGGGATCTGGCTTTGGATGTCTCGTCACCGAAGCGCGCCCAGTCCGCTTCTTCTATCTGGTCCGATCCGCCTGACCACCGAAAGTGGTCTTAACATTTCTCCGGCTGTCTCGGCGGATGGAAAATTCGTCGCCTATGCATCGGATCGCGGTGGCAATGGTCACCTGGACATCTGGTTGCGGCAAATCGGCGGGGCAGACGCCATTCGTTTAACCAACGATCCCGAGGATGATGATACCCCCACGTTCTCGCCCGACGGAACGCAGATCGCCTTTCATTCGGAGAAGGACGGCGGCGGCCTGTATCTGGTGCCAACGCTCGGCGGACCGGAGCGGCGGCTGGCCGATGGCGGTAAGGGTCCCCAGTTTTCTCCCGATGGCAGCCAGATCGCCTACTGGACCGGCCCGTTGGTTCCTTATCCGTTGTCGAGTGGGCATCCCGCGATCTTCGTGGTGTCCCTCGCCACAGGAATCGTTCGCCGGATTGCTCCCGATTTCGCGGCCGCGCTTCACCCGGTCTGGTCGCCTGATGGCAAGCACCTTCTGTTTGCCGGCGAACGGGTGAGCGGCCAGAATAATTCCTACGCCTGGTGGATGACTTCCCTAGACAACCATTCAGACAAGCAGGGCGCCCGCACTTGCGGCAAAATGTTTACCTATGATTTTGCCGCCGAACCCCGCCAATGGACCGGAAACAAAGTCCTGTTCACCGAGGATAGCGACGACCCGACCTATATTGGCGAGGTGCAGGTGGATCCCGCCACATGCCAGCCCACCGGCGCCCCCAGGCGTTTGCGCAGTGGAACAACCAGCGAGGATTCGCCCAGCCTGGCCCAAAATGGTTCCCTCGTCTTTTCCAGCGTGAACGACCGGACAAATATTTACAGCATCCAGCTGGTCGAGAAGAACAGCCGAAAGGAAGAGCCGAGAGCGCTCGTCCGCGATGAAAGCGACGACGACGCCGGGTCTCTGTCGGGCAACGGAAAACTGCTGGCTTTTTCCTCGTCGCGCACCGGAAACGACGAGATTTGGATCCGCGACTTACGGACAGGGGCGGATCGCGAACTGACGTTCGGAGGCGAGCGTCCGAGGATAGTACCCTTAATTTCGCCCGATGGGAAACAAGTTGCCTGGCGGGAGAACAACACCAGCAGCGCGGTCGTCCGCATTACGCCTGTCCGGGGCGGGGCATCGATACAGCCCTGCACGCACTGCTCAAAACCGGAAGCCTGGCTTCCGGACAGCCGGCGTCTGCTTTATGAACTCGGCGCGTTTCCACGTTCTTCTATAGGCTTGCTCAACGTAAGCACCGGTGAGAACTCCACATTCATGAGCCTTGGGCAGCGCGGTGTGTCGGCAAACAGCATCACCCCGGACGGTAAGTGGTTATTGTTTACTGTTTATGAAAGTGGACAAAACTTCTCTACCTATGCGGCGTCACTCACCGGAGTGCAAGCTCCACCACAATCTTCGTGGGTGCAGCTTCTACGGTCGTCTGAGGGCGACGCCAACGCCGTTTGGGCCGATGACGGCAGCTTGCTGGTTTTTAGTTCTTCCCGGGACGGATTCAACTGCCTGTGGGGCTTGCGAGTGAATCAGTTGACCAAGCGGCGCGAAGGAGAACCGTTCGCGATCCGGCACTTTCACGCTCCGTCGTTGCAGCTCGACGCACCTTCTCCGCTTCAACCGGTGGTGCTCGACGGGAATACTGCGATGGTCAGTTTGCACGAGCGGGCGGGGAGTGTGTGGGAGATACCTGGTACTAATTGAAACGACGCCGGTCCGCGAACGCTTGTTGCCGCGCGTCAATTCTGATACAGTCACTCTCGGGTGCAACGAGTTGATGAATAAAGAACTCTTTCGAGGCCGATTAGCGGACGAGATGTTGTCCGTTCTTCAGGGCGAAACCGACGTCTGCGCGGAACTGGCGGATGAGACCCCTGGAGAGGCCGAAAAGACTAAGACGACACCCAAAAGTTGCAGCTGTTCCGGTTTAGCCTGCGCCACAAAGGAGCGTTCCGGCGAGGAGCACTGCAAGCCTGGAGAAAAGCACGGCACCCACCACGAGCACTGCAAGAAAGCGTCTGAATTTTCCGGCGAATTCGTTTCCAAGTTAACCGGCTGGGCTAACGCTCCTCCGCAGCCTCCGAGCATTTAGCTCGCTTGATTCTTACCGCAAGCAGTGTTGTGCGCTACCTGCTGGAGCGTCGATTTGTGTTCCCCAGCGAGATCGTATCCGGCGATTTCCACGTTCGCTCCTGTAGTCGTCGCAACCGGAATCTCTCGGTCGAGAGTGCTGGCCGACATTACCTCGTAAAACAAGCGGGCAAGTGGACCGCGGATGCACGCCGGGGCATCGAGACCGAGGCGCTTCTCTACCGGGGAGCCGCTGCCAACGGCTCGTTTCACTTTTTGCGGGACCATGTACCGGCCTGTCACGCCTACGCTCCGGCGGCCAGCGTCTTGATCCTCGACTATCTACAAGATCATTGCGCGCTCGATGATCTCAGCCAGCGATTTTCCCCTGTGATCGCCGTTCAAGCAGGCTGCACACTCGCGATTTTACACGCAAACACCAAATCGGAAAGTTTTCAGAACGAGGCACTCCAGAGTCCTCCCTGGATCTTCAACGTCGAAGCTTTCGACGAGCAAACGATGCCGGAACTAAGCGAGGGCAGGCGTGAGTTCGTTCAGATGCTGGGGCGTTACCAAGAATTCGCGGATTCATTGAAAGGCATATCGAGCGAATGGCATCTGCAATGCCTGATTCACGCCGATTTCAAGCTTGCAAACCTGTTGTACAGCGAACGCAACGACGAAGTGCGAATCGTCGATTGGGAAAATATGCAGTGGGGCGATCCGATCTGGGATATTGCCACTTTGCTCCAATCTTATTGGAACTTTCACATCAGGCAGCCAAGGCGATTTTCGCTCGAACTGATCCGACCCGCCTTATGCGGCGTTCTGCAAGGCTATGCAGAAACAGCCCGCTTCGCATCCAGCGAAACGATCCTAAAGTTGATTCGATTCGCCGGCGCGCGCATGCTGCAATCCACCTACGAATATTTGGAGGATGCAGAACGTCTCGATGCGCCGGCCATTCGGCTCATGCAAGCTAGTCTGAATGTCATGAAAGAGCCGGCGCAGGCCGCTGCATTGCTGTTAGGGCAGACGTGGGAAACCTTGAGCTGGAATTGAGCGCGATTTGCGCGCTCGATCAGCGGCCCGGTGAGAGCACGCTGAGTTTGGCCAGATGGCTGTATGAGAACTGCTACACCGTGTCTCTGCTTTCACCGCCGGAACCGCCCCATTTCGATGCTGAGGACGATCTCACTTCCTTGCTTTCGGCAGCCAACCAAAGCCATTCGGAGTGGCTCGAAGGATGGACCGTCGAGGAACTGCTGCCGGATGGCCGCGCGATTGCCAGTGAGGCAGGCAAGATCCGCTGCTTTGTTGCGGGCGAATACATCAGCACGCAAGGGCCTGGCTGTGGACCTAGCGTAAAAGGCTCGCTGCTGGTGTTCAACGTGCGCGAGTCGACCACCTTACAGCCAAGTTATTACTACGCGTTTGGTGAAACGGTATCCCAGTTTGACACTGATAGCGGCATGTTGCGGTTCTACTGGAATATCTCCTCCGAAGGCGCACCGGCGCTGGTGACAGCTCTGACGCGAGAATTGAACCGCTTCCAAATTCCGTTCCGCTTGAAATGTCCTAAGAAGCGGTCGAGCTATGCGAGGCGCGATGCCGCCGTACTCTATGTGCATCAGGCGTTCTATGCGATCACAGCGCTTTTGCTCGAATCAGTATACGCAGAAGTAGCTCGCTATCTGAGGGACGATACTCCGCTCTTCACCAAGACGCTAGCTCCCGGGCTCGGCTTGGCGGAAGATCCGGGCCGGAGTTTTGGCCAGCACCGCTGCGAGTTATTGGCAGCCGCCCTGCTTCACAGTGAAGGACAGGACCTTGTAGCTCGCCGTCACGCAGTCGAACAGGAGTTCGCCCGCGCCGGTTTCTCCATCGAGGCGCCCTGGCTGAATCCGGAATCGGTGGACACCTATCCCTACCCGTTCCCAGCCGCATGAAAACCGAGTTTGTGAGCATGGCGGAGCGACTGGGCGCACGCCTGTGTCGCGACGCCATCTGGAGCGGCAACCAGTGTAATTGGACAGCGGACTGTCTAGAGCACGGCGTAAAAGGCTATCGCGCTCTGACCGGCGCTTTCTACGACGGTACGTCGGGGATCGCTTTGTTTCTGCATCGTCTGTCAGAAATCACGGGAGAACGCATCTTTTCACTGACCGCACAGGCCGCTCTGCGGCAAGCTCTCACGAACATCTCACGGCTCGGTACAGGCTTCTATGCCGGTAGTCTCGGTGTGCTCTTTGCTCAGCTACAAATCCGGGGTGATATCGACGTAGACGATCTGCTGCATCGTGCAGCGCGCCACCCCGATGATCTGGATCTGATGTACGGAAGCGCCGGGGCGATTGCCGTTTTGCTTTCGGCGTTCACAAAAACGCGCGATCAACCACTCATAGAAGCAGCACTCCATCACGGAGATCTGCTGCTCGAACAGGCGCAAAACACCAGCGCCGGACTCAGTTGGGTCACCTTCAAAGATCGACCGCCGCTGACCGGCTTCTCGCACGGAGCAGCAGGCATCGCCTGGGCTCTGCTGGAGCTGTTTCGCGTCACCTCGGAAATTCGTTTTCGTGAAGCTGCCCTGAGCGCCTTCGCCTATGAGCAAAGCGTATTCGATGCAGAACGCGGTAACTGGCCCGATTTTCGTTCAGAATCCACTGGCTTCATGAACGCTTGGTGCCACGGTGCAGCAGGGATTAGTCTCTCGCGCTTGCGAGCCTGGACGATTCTGCAAGCCAACGAATGGCGCACCCAGGCTGAAATCGCGCTCGCAACGGTGCAAAAGGAAACGAGCAGTATGGAGAACTGTTCACTGTGTCATGGCGTAGCCGGTAACGCTGACATCCTGATTACCGCTTCCGTCGGTCTGGATCGGCCCGATCTCTTGAGAACGGCGGAGCAGCTAGGCGCAGAGGCATTTGATCGGTTTGAAAAACGCCGCTTGCCGTGGCCCTGCGGATTACCAGACGCTGGCGAACTACCCGATCTGATGCTGGGCTTAGCCGGAATTGGACTTTTCTATTTACGCTTAGCCGAGCCGGCGATACCAAGTCCCCTGTTGCCTCTGTAGACAGTTCCATTCAGTTCCCCTATGCGAGAATGCACCGCAAGGACACAAATTGACCCAACGTCTTTTCCGCAACCTTCTCATTTCGGTACTCAGCTGCGCAGCCATCCCGTCCTTGCCTGCGCAAACACCGCGTAACGATGCCACGCCGGTTACTCCTCCGAAAGAGGAAAAGCAGAATCCGATTCCACCCGAGCACAGCTCCGTTACCCATCATGAGCTCGCCATAAACGGACGCACAATTCACTACACCGCAACGGCCGGCACGCTACTCATCAATGGCGACGAAAACAAACCGTACGGCAGTTTTTTTTACGTCGCCTACACCGATGAAGGCGCAACCGACATGCGGACCCGGCCCATCACGTTTCTCTACAACGGAGGCCCGGGTTCGGCCAGTCTCTGGCTGCACATGGGATCGGTCGGCCCCGTGCGTGTGGTGACAGAGAGCCCGGAAGCTACCGGTGCAGGCCCGTATAAATTGGTTCCCAATCAGTTCAGCCTGCTTGATAAAAGCGACCTCGTTTTCGTCGACGCGGTGGGCACGGGATTTTCGCGTCCGGTCGGCAACGCCAACGAGAAGAATTTTGCCGGCACCGATCAGGATGTGGTCGCGTTCAACAAATTCATCACGCGCTACATCACTGTGAACCAGCGTTGGAATTCGCCTAAGTTCCTGTTCGGCGAGTCCTATGGAACCACGCGCTCGGCCGCCTTGGTCGATTCGCTCGATCAGGGCGGGATCGCTTGCAATGGAGTGATCCTGATGTCATCCGTGCTCAATTACTTTGAGCGCGCGCCCGGCATTGACAACGAGTACATCGGCTATCTGCCTTCTTACGCGGCGATTGCCTGGAACCATAACAAGCTCGCGAGCAAACCGCCGGATCTGAAGGCGTTCCTGGACGAAGTGCGTGCCTTCGTTCGCGGTCCTTACGCGGAGGCGCTGGCGCAAGGGCAGAATTTGCCGGAGTCTCAGGTCGATGCGATAGCCGCCAAGATGAGCGCCTACACGGGCCTCTCCACGCAGTACATCAAAGAGGCTAACCTGCGAGTCAACGCCTCGCGTTTTCGCAAAGAGCTCCTGCGAAACGATCGCGAAACTCTAGGCCGCTACGACGCTCGTTTTGAAGGTACCGATGTCGACGCCGCCGGCGACACCCCGGGTTATGATCCGTCCAGCACGGGCATCACCGCCGCCTTTGTCTCTGCTTTCTACGACTATCTGGGTCGAGATTTAAAGTACACCTCGCAAGAGACCTACTATCCGAGCGGCCCCAACCTCATCCGCACCTGGGACTGGAATCATCGCGCCCCCGGTGAGTCGCCGCAGCAGCAGGCTTTGCATGAGCCTTATGTGGCGGGCGACCTCGCCGACGCCATGCGCAAGAACCCGCACCTCAAAGTGCTTTCGGTAAATGGCCTGTTCGATCTGGCGACGCCGTTCTTCAAGACCGAGTACGATCTCAACCACATGAACCTCGACGCCAAGCTAAGGCAGAACATCTCGTTCACGTACTATCCATCCGGACACATGATCTACCTGAATGTAGACGCTCTGAAGCAGCTGAAGAGTGATCTGGCAGCTTTCTATGGCGAGGGAATGTAACGTAGGGTAGGCTTTAGCCTGCCATCTTCATCTAAACCAACATCTTCTGATTCACGTTTCCCGCTACATCAGTCAACCGGAAATGCCGTCCCTGGAACTTGTAAGTCAGTCGCTTGTGATCGATGCCCAGGCAATGCATCACCGTCGCTTGGATGTCGTGGATTGGAACCGGATCGGCGACCACGTTGTAAGAAAAGTCGTCGGTCTCCCCAAGCGAAAGACCGCGCTTGACGCCGCCGCCCGCAAACCACATCGCGAAGCAGCGTGGATGGTGATCCCGTCCGTAATTGTCTTTGGTGAGGTTGCCCTGGCAGTACACCGTACGCCCGAACTCGCCGCCCCAGATGACTAGGGTATCGTCCAAAAGCCCGCGCTGTTTCAGATCTGTCACCAGTGCCGCCGACGCCTGGTCGGTGCCTTTACACTGCAGCGCCAGATCGCGAGGCAGATCGTTATGCTGATCCCAACCGCGATGATACAGCTGAATGAAGCGCACGCCGCGTTCCGCCAAACGGCGCGCCATCAGGCAGTTCGCTGCATATGTGCCCGGCTTCTTCGAATCTTCGCCGTAGAGCGTAAACGTGCTCTCGGGCTCTTTCGAAAGGTCAGTCAACTCCGGCACGGAGGTCTGCATGCGATACGCCATCTCGTACTGCGAGACTCGCGCCGCGATCTCCGGATCTCCATAATTCTGTTCCGTGATGTGATTCAGTTCGGCCACCGCATCGAGCATCGTGCGGCGTGTATCTGCATCAACGCCTTCCGGGTTCGCCAGAAACAGCACCGGATCGCCCGAAGCGCGAAAACGCACTCCCTGATACTTCGACGGCAGAAAGCCGCTCGACCAGAGCCGCGTAAATAAGGGCTGATCGCGATTCAGCGCGTTGGCTTGCGAAAGAAGCACCACAAAAGCCGGCAGATTCTGATTCTCGCTGCCTAAACCATAAGTGATCCAGGAGCCCATGCTGGGCCGCCCCGGCTGCATAAAGCCGGTCTGGATAAAAGTGATCGCCGGATCGTGGTTGATGGCATCGGTGTTGACGGTCTTAACCAGCGCGATTTCGTCGATGATCTTGGCCGTGTGCGGCAGCAGTTCGCTGATCATCGTGCCACACGATCCGGCCGGAGCAAACTTGAATATCGAGGGCGCCACCGGCAGCGAGTTCTGCCCCGATGTCATACCCGTGATGCGCTGCCCTTTGCGCACCGTATCCGGCAGCTCTGTGCCGGTCAAGGCCATCAGCTTGGGCTTGTAATCGAATAAGTCGATCTGCGAAGGAGCGCCCGACTGATGCAGATAAATAATCCGTTTTGCTTTCGGAGCGAAGTGAGGCAGGTCGGCCAGCCCTCCAACAGCCGCCGCATTTTGAACGGGTGCATCGGCTGCCAGAAGAGCCGGGTCCAACAGGGAAGCCAGCGCCATTACGCCGATTCCCCGGCTCGCCTGGCCGAACAGTTGACGGCGCGTGAGATTCAGTTCGCGTTCACGAATGGGGTCCATACATTGCCTCAGTTATTAGTAATCGTCTCGTCCATGTTCAGGATCGTGCTGGCCACCAGCGTCCAGGCCGCCAGCTCAGAAGGATTCAGCTTCGGATCGTGCTTCGATTCCCCTACCTCCAGCAGCTTTTTCGCGGCAGCCGGATTGGAATCGTAGTGCGTGATTTCCTTCTTGTAGAGCCCCTGCAAAATCTCGAACTCTTTGGGCGAAGGCTCGCGGCCGGTTGCCGTGCGGAACGCATACCGAATCCTGTCCGTCGTCGTCGTTCCTCCGGTCAGCAGATCCCTTTGCGCAAAAGCGCGCGCCGCTTCTACATAGGTTGGATCATTCAGCAGCGTCAGCGCCTGTAGCGGCGTGTTCGTCACGGTCCGCCGCGCGGTACACTTCTCTCGATCTGGCGCGTCGAAAACATTCAGTGACGGATACGGCACCGACCGTTTCCAGAACGTATACATGCTGCGCCGGTACAAATCGTCGCCATGGCTTTGCACATAGGTCTGCGCCGAGTAATCACCGCCGAACGCCATCTCCTCCCATAATCCCTTGGGCTGGTACGGAGACACGCTGGGGCCGCCAATCTTAGTGTTGATCAAACCGCTCACCGCCAGGGCATTGTCGCGCAGCATTTCGGCGGGAAGACGAAAACGCGGGCCTCGCGCGAGCAGCCGGTTCTCCGGGTCTTTCTCGAGCAGCTCAGGCGTCACCTTCGAGCCCTGTCGGTACGTCGCCGATGTCACCATCAGCCGTTGCATGGCCTTCACGTCCCACTTGTTCTGCACGAACTCGGTGGCCAGCCAGTCGAGTAACTGTTGATTGCTCGGCGGGTCGCCTTGCGAGCCAAAGTCTTCGCTTGTCTTCACAATGCCCAGGCCAAAATACATTTGCCAGAAATGGTTCACGGCCACGCGAGCGGTCAGCGGATTGGCCGGGTCGACCAGCCATTTCGCCAGCGTGAGACGATTACGCGGCGCGTCTTTGGGCAGTGGCGGAAGCACGGCCGGAGTGTTCGGATCCACCTTATCGCCGCGCATCCGGTAATCGCCGCGCAGTAGAACATAGCTATCGCGCGGTTTATCTAAGTCCGCCATCACCATGGTCGAAGGAATCTCGCGATTTAACTCATCCACGCCGCGTTTTAGCGTCGCCACATCCGTTCCCAACTGGTGTTCTTCCGGATTGCCCACCTCTTTGAGGAAATACGCTTCGAGCCACTTCTTCTGCTCGTCCGACCGCCGATCCGGCGCCACTTCCAACACCGAGTGCACTGCGTTCAGCACGCCCAGTTGATACGCCTCGCTGGCATACAGCCGGCGACCGTAGAATCGTACATCTTCCAACTGTCCTTTGAACGGCGTGCCCCAGTTCTTGTTGCCGATAGACGCTTCACCTTTGCCGAATGAGAGGGAGGCAATGTTGTCATGCGAGACCGCTGTCTTTACATTGCGCCCGTTGATAAAGATCTGGATGCCGCGCGCCTTCCTCGAACCGTCGTAGGCGACTAGGACGTGATTCCATTCGCCTAACTTGGCGCCTTCCAACGACGTTGCTTCCAGCCCGGAGCCAATCCCTTTTTCCGCCATCCGCACAATCAGGTTGCAGTTGTCTTTGTGACAGTAATCGAAGGTGACCTCATAGCCAGCGCCTGTCTTCGGCGAACCTTCATATTTCTGCAGAACAGCCATGCCGGACGGTCCATCCGGCTTCACCCACATGGCAATACTGAATGGCGCATCGCTCGAAAATGCGCCGGCTTTACCCAGGGAAACTTGCGGCGACTCATCGAAATCACCCGCCTGTGCAATCCGTCCAGGCACAAACGGCAGCTTGCCGCTGACCACCTTGGCGTTTTCAGAAGGAGTGAGCCGGTCGGCCAACGAATCGTTCAGCGTATATTCTGCCTTCAGCCCGGCGGTTAGATCCGATACCGGAACTTCCCGCTGCTCCTGCTCCCATTTCAACTGCGACGCCGCGATCTGCTCATCCTTCTGCTTGATCGTGTCGAGAAGCAGCGTCTTCATCGCTGTCTGCTTGCTATCGGGCATCTGGAGAAATGGCACCGCGTTGCCTTTGTATCCGTCCAGACCCTTCTCCTTGACGCTGTTGAAAAATGCGCCAAAGCTCGCGAAATCTTTCTGGCGCAGCGGATCGTACTTGTGATCATGGCAGCGCGCGCAGCCAAGCGTAATGCCCATCCAGGTGGTCGAGGTGGCTTCGATGCGGTCCACGATGTACTCGTTCTGGTACTCCTCCGGGATCGCGCCGCCTTCGAAATTGATCATGTGGTTGCGATTGAATCCCGTGGCAATAATCTGCGCTTGCGTGGCATGCGGCAGCAAGTCTCCGGCGATCTGGTCGATGGTGAATTCGTCGTAAGGCATGTTGTGATTAAAGGCCTGAATCACCCAGTCCCGCCAGATCCACATTTCACGCGCGCTATCGATGTGATACCCGTGCGTGTCTGCATAGCGAGCAAAATCGAGCCACTGCATGGTCATCCGTTCGCCATAATGCGGCGAAGCCAGCAGCCGGTCGACGACTTTTTCGTAAGCGTTCGGAGAGCTGTCTTCGAGAAACGCTTTTTCTTCGGCAGCAGTCGGAGGCAGTCCCGTCAAGTCAAAGGTCACCCGCCGCAAGAGCGTTTGTTTATCGGCTTCGGGCGTTGGTGTAAGCCCCTCTTTCGTCAGCTTCGCCAGTACGAACTGATCGATCGGATTGCGTACCCACGCCTTCTGTTCCACGACGGGCGGCTCTTCGCGCTTCGGAACCACAAAAGCCCAGTGCGTCTCCCACTTGGCCCCTTCATCGATCCACTGTTTGATCAGTTGTATCTGAACGTCCGTCAGCTTGTGCCCGGACGAGACGGGCGGCATCCGCATCGCGATATTCGGGTTGCTCACTCGCAGATACATCTTGCTGTGCGCCGAATCGCCCGGCAGAATCACACCGGTTTTCGAAAAAGCTCCCTCTTTGGTATCGAAGTGCAGACCCATCATGCGGTGCTTTTCGTCAGGCCCGTGGCAGGTAAAACAATTGTCGGAAAGAATGGGACGAATCTGACGGTCAAAGTTGACCGAGGGCGGCGCTGCACCCGCGGCACAAACGAGGCTCGAAGCCGACAGAGCAAGAACCAGAAGGCGAAATCTCAATGTAACCACCCGGAATCCGAAATACTAGCTGCCGAGATTATATCGAGTTAGTCATCGCCTTTGCAAAAGCCCATACACAAGATGAGCCTGGAGGGGCAGGTAAGCAAGCTGAGAGTTGAAGATCAGCGTGCCGCAGGCAGAGAAGTTGAGCCAGGAACAGATCCGGGCATTCTTAGCAGCCAGCGAGGAAGTTCGGTTTGCAGGGGGTGCGGGCTGAGGTTTACGGTTGGATCAGCCGTACCTTGCCGGCCCACAGCAACGGACAGCAGAACCCGTGCGCATCGCGGATTGCTGCGGCGCTACACCTCGCGCCGATGTGGAACCGTTGACGGCGGTGGACGAGGCGCATGAGAGGTTGAGCGGTCCGGCCACCCGACGCATCCTAGAGCGGGAATATCGGGAGTACGGCAAAGCAGAGCACGCAAGGGATGAAGTCAACCAATGGCGGGTAATGTGGGATGTGCAGCGCAAATCGGCGAGGCGTGGCTGCTGCCGGTGCAGGTTTCCCTCCAATTCCTACCGGCCTTGGAAATCGCTGTCGCGATTACCACATTCGCATCGCCCTCATCTTTGGATTGGGAAACACTTGCGTCAGCTGTAGACAGCGTAGTCCAGGTTAGGCTTGGTAATCATGGTGCGGCGCTGTGAGGAGCAGGATTTTGAGTCGGTATTGGCCATCATCAACGATGGCGCGCAGGCTTATGCAGGAATTATCCCGGCGGATCGCTGGTCAGAACCGTACATGCCGCGCGAGGAATTGCGCCGTGCCATTGATGAGCGCGTGGTGTTCTGGGGATACGAAAACGGCGGAATGCTGGTAGCCGTTATGGGACTACAACGAGTGCAGGATGTGAACCTGATCCGGCACGCTTATGTGCGCACAGGAAACCAGAAGCTAGGGATTGGAGGGCGCCTGCTTTCTGCGTTGTGGAAGATGGCGCGCGGGACAGTGCTGGTCGGTACCTGGGCGGACGCAGTTTGGGCGATCCGCTTCTACGAGAGATACGGATTTAAATTGGTCGATCAAGACGAGAAGAACCGGCTACTCAGGAAATATTGGGGCGTGCCCGACCGGCAGATTGAGACCTCGGTGGTTTTGGCCGACGCTGCCTGGCGGGCAAATCGGCCGGAAGATTAGGCAATCACCAGCACGCCGCCTTGCGCTTCTTCCAGCTGCATGGCACGGTCGAGAGCATGGATCGCCACGGCGGTTTGGTTGTCGGAAGGCGGCTGGGTAGTCACACGCTGGAGCCACAGCCCGGGACGGGTCAACAGGGCCATCAGACCGCGCTGGCGATTAGCGGCATAGCGGATGACTTCGTAGCTGAGGCCAACGATGAATGGCAAGAGCGCGACGCGCGCGGCGAACTTGCCCCAGAAGTTATCGATCGGTAGAAAAGCATAGGCGATCATCGCAACCACGAGCACGACGACCAGAAAACTGGTGCCGCAGCGGGGATGCCACGTAACAAAACGCTGCGCGTTTTCGATGGTGACCGGCTGCCCGGATTCAAAATTGAAAACCACCTTATGCTCGGCGCCATGATATTCGAACACACGGCGCATGTCCCTGGTGCGGGAGAGCAGCAGCATGAAGCCCAGAAAGATTGCGATGCGGAGAGTGCCGTCGACCATGTTGATGGCGAAACGTCCACTAATAGCTTGGAAATGGTGGCCGAGCTGAGTCGCTATATACAAAGGCAGGAATTTATAGAGACCGATCATGAACAACAACGAACAGGCGATTTGCAGAATCATGAAGCCTGAGCCCGAGTGCTTTGTTTGCCCGATTGGTTTTTCCGCAGGCTGATCGGTAACGCCTTCGAGCGCGCATTCAGCAGAAAACTTCAAAGCCTTCATGCCGAGCCACATGGCGTGGCCGAGCGTGCCGAGGCCGCGGAAAACCGGCAGCTTGAAGATCGGATATTCGTCGGAAATGCGCTCTAACGGACTTTCTTCCGTCACAATCTCGCCACTAGGCTTGCGTACAGCCACGCAGAAGCTGTGGGGCGACCGCATCATGACGCCCTCCATCACCGCCTGACCACCAACGAGCGTGGTTTCCTCCCCGTTTTCAAGCACGGGAAGTAACTGAATATGCATGAAGAGACGCACGAGATTTCGCAAATTCAAGAAGGGAAACTCCCAGTTCGAGTATATCTTGCCTAGGAGGCCATTCGAGTGAACATATGTGCGAAATGGGGCTGGCTAGCGGGCGTGATGCTCACGGCGACGCTGTGCGGCGCAGGTCCGGCATTTTCCACCTCAGCCCTTAAAGTGCCTGTATACGATTTCGTAGAAGTTAAAGCAAAAGTTGAATTGGACGCAAACAACCTTTTGTAGACAATGAGTTCCAGGGAGAACTGCAATACTTAGATGAAGCGCTGATCGCCGTGGAAGGATTCTGCGATGCCGCTGACGGTTCACTCTATCGCATTCGGTTTCTGGCGACTAAGCCGGGGATTTACCACTACAGCGTAGCCCTCCGCGTCAACGGCCATGAAACCCGTTTTCAGGGAACATTCAAAGCAGTGCCAACTGGCCGCCGCGGTCTGGTGCGGGTGGATGCGCAGCACCCGTTTCACTTCATCTGGGAGGGCACAGGCGAGCATTATTTCTGGAACGGCCTGACAACCTATGCCCTCATGGGCTGGCAAAATGAACAGGAAATTCGAGACGTCATCGATCGTGCCGCTCGTTTCAAAAGTAACCGGCTGCGAGTGTCCCTAAACGGGTCCAGGGTAAAGGATGCATCGCGCTGGTACGAGCCGGTAAAACCATCGTCGGAGTTTCAATTCCTGTTTGGACCCTGGAGTATGCGAGGCGGGAGCGTCGATCCAATTCGCGATCCCCGATGGGATGTAAACCGGTACGATGTGGCGTTCTGGCAGAAGTATGAACGGATGGTGCGGTACGCACGTGAGAGGGATGTAGTGATCTCGGTGATTTTTTTCCTGGATGGAGAGGATGCCGGGGCGGACCCGTTTGGGAAGAGCCAGGCATTTGGCCCGGACGAGAAGCGCTACTACCAGTACGCGGCGGCGCGGCTGGCGGCGTACTCGAACGTGATGTGGGACGTGACGAATGAATGGCACTTGTTCCGCAGCGCCTGGTGGGTGCAGGAGATGGGGAGCTATCTGAAGGCGATGGATCCGTGGAAGCATTTGATCTCTTGCCACGGCCGGGGTGATTTTCCCTGGAAGGTTTCCTTTTGGCCGGATTTCGCAATGTTTCAGCTTTGGGACGAAGACGGGGGCTATGACGCCATGCTGCAGCGAAGAACCGCGCAGGCGGATACAGGACGGCCCATGCCGCAAATCAATGAAGAGTATGGCTATGAGGATCACTACCCGGTGAAGTGGGGCGGGAACCGAAGAGCTCCGGCGAGATCGGCGGATAACCGGCGGCGGCTGGCCTGGGAGATTGCCATGGCGGGGTGCTATCAAACGACCGGGGAGCGCGCCAACGGAGGGAACGGCAGCCATTTGGCGAGTCCGGGTGGATGGGTCAATGGAGGCTTCGATGGCTCGATGCAGATGCTGGTGGGCTATCAGCGGATGGTCGACTTCTTTACGTCAGTCGAGTATTGGAAGTTAGCGCCCATGCCGGGTGTCGGCAACGGGAGTGTGCGTGTTTTGGGGGATCCGGGGCAGCAGTATGTCGTGTATTACCAGGACGCTGCAGCGGCAGGCGCGAGTTTAGGAATTGAACCAGGGAACTATACGGCGCGTTGGTATAACCCGCGCACCGGCGCATGGACTGAGGGGGCCGCCGTGCGAGTGAGTAGCGGCTTGAAATGGAATGCGCCGGCCGCGCCGGGTGAGGAAGACTGGGCACTGCTTTTGCGCGCGGGAGATCGTTTTTAGTGGGCGTTGAAGGTAGTTCGAGCCAGCTCTGTGTCGAAAGGCCATGGTCGATGTAGCGCGTGTAGCCGGCCAGTCGCTGCGTCCAGACGGGAGCCATGGCCCGGCGGGCCGCAGAATCGGATGAAAGTCACGCTCGCCATTTTGAATATCGCCCCTAACCGCAAAATGTCAGTGTGCCTCTCGATCAGGTGGAGTGACCGGGATTGCGCCCGGTCACCCTCCCACACCACCGGACGTGCGGTTTTCCGCATCCGGCGGTTAAACCCAGCGGCTTTAGCTGACCGCAAGATCCGATGGCAGGAGAAAGCCGAAGCGCCGGAGGAGCTGGTTCGACAGGGCAGTCTGCACACTACCGTTGCCGGCCAGAGGCCAGGCCCCGCGCGAACTGTCCGCTACCTTCAGCATTCGTCCTCGTAACCCGAGTCTTTGCAGCGCATGCTTGCGGCCGGCGGCACTGTGCCACCTGAGCCAAAAGCACTTCCGGATGTGCCGCCGAATCCATGGCTCCAGCCGGAAGATCGGCTTACGCACTTCGGCTAGCTGAAAATAGTTCCACCAGCCCCGCACATAACGAGCCCAGTTATCGCGCAGCTGCTTGCTGGTTCGACTCTGGTTTCCTCGCCACATCTCCCGTACCTTCGCTTTGAAGCGTTCGATACTTTCCGGCGCTACTCCGATCCGCTTCGCGCGATCCAGTCGGAAGCCCAGAAATCTACGTTCCCAGACCCTCCCGGTCCCGCTCTTAGCGACATTCACCTTCAATCGCAGATGCTTCTCGATCCAGGCCTGGAGCGAGCGGTGCGTGCGTTCCGCTGCTTGCTGACTGCCTACGTAGATGTTGCAGTCATCGGCATAACGGCAATAGCAGTGCCCTCTCCGATCCAGTTCCTTATCGAGCGCATCCAGATAGATATTGGACAGTAGCGGAGACAGCGGCCCGCCTTGTGGCGTGCCCTCCACCGTGCTCCTCACTATCCCGTCCACCATCGCGCCCCGCCGCAGGTATTTCCCCATCAAATGCAACACTCGTTTGTCCCGAATCACTTGCGCCACCCGGCCCATCAGAATGTCGTGATTGACGTGGTCGAAGAACTGAGCAATGTCTAAATCCACCACCCAATCCTTGCCTTCCTGCGCATACTGCTGTGCGGCTTGCACGGCGTCCTGTGCGCTGCGCCCCGGTCGAAACCCGTAACTGTGCTCGCTGAATTGCGGATCGAAGATCGGCGTCAGCACTTGCAACAGCATCTGCTGAATCAGTCGATCCATCACCGTCGGGATGCCTAATATTCGCGTGCCCCCGCTCGGCTTCGGTATCTCTACCCGCCTCACAGGACTCGGAACCCAGGTTCCCGTCAGCAGCTTCGCACGAATCTTCTCCCAGTGCGCCTGAAGATGACTCTCCAGTTCGGTCGTTGTCATCCGGTCGATTCCCGGCGCACCCTGGTTGCGTTTTACTGCTTCCAGCGCTCGCGCCCGGTTCTCGTCCGTCACCACCTCTTCCATCAGACTCTCGTACATTGCTCTCTTTCTGAAGGTTCGCGTCGCCGGTTGGATCTCTCCGCCTTGGCTCACTGCGGCTTCACCGCTTCTGCCCTGTCGGCGCTCCTCCGGCTGCCCACCGTAGTTGTGGCGCCAGGGATTCGAGACCTCTCCACTCACCGGCTTCAGTTCCTTCTCTAGCTCCGTTCTTTGGTTCTTCGGCCCTTCGCTCCACGGACATTACTCCGCTTCTTCGCTACTACGGCCTCTGCTGACTTCTCCTCTGCTCTCACAAAGGAGATCTCCCCAGGTAAGGTGCAGAATCTCTCCCCTCGCGCCGCCTCGCTCTACCTGATGCGTCTTGATGACCTTTGGGCTTCGCTGTTTCCAGCCAGCTCGCCGCCCGCACCCGGCCTCACTGCCAGTTCGTGTTCCTACGGTCGAGAGTTTGCTACGCGCTTCTTTCAGCTTCACCTCGCGGCTACGCCTTGCGTTTCGCTACGGTTGCCGTCATCGGCTCCGATTGGCTCCTTTCATCCAACTAGATTCTGCCCATGCTGGGCACACTGGAACAGGCGTTTTCGCCTGTCACCGTAGCGCTGCTCTGCCCCGGGTGACCGCGAAGATCCCAAAACACCTCTGGATTCCACAACCGTGACTTTCAACGTCAGGTGAGACGCCGCCGTTCTGCAGAAGGCTCCAGCGAACTTGTTGCGGATAAGTCTGCGCTACGTCGCGCAGGCAAGTTTGAGTGGGGAAGTGTAGCGCCACCGGCTGCGAGCCTGCTGGCTCATGACGAAACACCATGCGGACGCTTGCTGCCGAGTCCACCTGCTCGACGACGCCCGCCAGCACGCACTCGGCGCGACACAAAAGCCACACTAAAAGCGATTAGGGCAAGCGTCACTACCGTTTCATGCGCGGGCGGCTAAACGACTTTTTCGGCGATCGATTTGGCTTGCGTGAATTGCAGCAGGTAATCGGGGCCGCCGGCTTTGGAATCAGTGCCGGACATGTTGAATCCTCCGAAGGGATGCGCGCCGACCATGGCGCCGGTGCATTTGCGGTTAATGTAAAGATTGCCCACGAAGAACTGGCGTTTGGCCTTTTCGATTTTGGCGGGATTGGTCGTAAACACGGCGCCCGTTAGGCCGTATTCGGAATCGTTGGCGAATTCCAGCGCCTGGTCGAAGTTCTTCGCTTTGGTCACGGCCAGCACGGGGCCGAAGATTTCTTCCTGGAAAATTTTAGCTTTGGGCTGGATGTCGGCGATCACGGTAGGTTTGAGAAAATACCCTTCGCCCTCTGCCGCTTCCCCGCCTGTGACGAGACGGCCTTCTTTCTTGCCGGTATCGATGTATTTGAGAATGGTTTCTTTGGCGCGGGCGTTGATAACGGGGCCCATATAATTCCCCAGTTGCTCGGACGGACCGACGGTAAGAGTCTCGGCTCTCGCCTTCAACCGAGCAAGAAACTCGTCGTAAATAGTTTCGTCGACGATAGCCCGCGAACAGGCGGAGCATTTCTGGCCCTGATAGCCGAAGGCGGAGTTTAAGACGCCGGTGACTGCTTGCTCGAGGTTGCATTCGCGATCGACAATGATGGCATCTTTACCACCCATTTCCGCGACCACGCGCTTGATCCAAATCTGGCCTTTGGGCGTCTTGGCAGCGAGTTCGTTGACGTGCAGCCCGACTTCGCGGGAACCGGTGAAGGAGACGAAGCGAGTCTTCGGATGGGAGACGAGAACGTCGCCGATCGCCGCGCCGCTGCCCGTGAGAAGAGAGAATGCCTGGGCCGGAACACCGGCCTGCAGCATGACTTCGGCGAATTTAGCAGCAATCGTCGGGGTGTCGCTCGAGGGCTTGATGACGACGGTGTTGCCGGTAACAAGGGCTGCGGTGGTCATGCCTACCAGAATGGCCAGGGGAAAATTCCAGGGTGGAATGATGACGCCGACCCCAAGCGGCAGATAGAGAATTTCATCGCGCTCGCCGGAGAGTTGCACCAGGGGATCGGGATGAGCGAGCTTGAGAGCCTGCCGCGCATAGAACTCGCAGAAATCAATAGCCTCAGAGACATCGCCTTCGGCTTCGGCCCAGGTCTTGCCCGCTTCCACAACCAGCCACGCGTCGAATTCATATTTGCGCTCTCGAATGATGTCGGCCATGCGCAGCAGGTATTCGGCGCGTTCCGCGACGGGCGTTGAGGCCCAGATGGGAAAGTACGAGTAGGCGCGGTCGACGGCATCGCGGGCATCCGCTTCGGAGCCTTTGGCATGCAGGCCGACAACTTCGGAGGGCCGCGACGGATTGACGGATTTCAATTGCTCGCGCGATTTGCGGCGTTCTCCGGCGAGCAGCAGATCGTATTCTTTGCCGAACTCGGCTTCCACTTTGGCGAGCGCCTGATTGGCGGCTGTAATCGCCTCAGGCTGGGTGAAGTCGGTATAGGGCTCGTTAAGGAACGGAGCCAACTGGGTTGCTGCCGACATAACGACCTTAGAGCCGGTCCTCAATAGTTTTTTCGGCTATTTTGCGGCCCCGTTCAAAGAGCTCGGCCGTTTCTTCGGCGATCTCACGGCCACGTTCGTAGAGTTCGCGTCCACGGTCGACGATGTCCTGGCTGGATTCGAGGATCGATTTGCGGCCTCGTTTCGCCTGCTTTCTGATGACGCGCCGGGTGCGTACGCCGGACTGGGGGGCAACCAACAGCGCAACGGCGCCGCCGAGCAGAAGACCTCCGACAAACCAGCCAATGAGAGCGCCACTATTTTCGCGTTCCATGATTCTCCTTTGCTTTCATTTTATGCACGTGGCCCCGCAGCGTAGGCTTCAGCCTGCCATAGCAGAAGCGGCGATCTACCCCGGCGCGACGGCGACGGTCTCAAACCAAGCTAAATAGCCTGCCATCCTCGCTGTGTGGTTGGATTCTCCAGAGGCGGGTTCGGATCAATCCCTTGAACGACTTTCGTGCCTGCGGCTAATACCGTTTTAGGATCGCCCAATGTTTGGGTATATCGACTCTTGCGAGACACTCCCACAATCGTGTATGTCGATTTTGGATTGTCAAAAAAGGCGATTTGATGGCCCAAAGGATTCGAACGCGGCAGATAAAGGGGTCACTACACCAAACGTCAAAATCGTACGCTAACGTCCCGCGGCTGACCACAGCCAACATCCGGGAAGGCGCTTTTCGTTATCAATCCATGATCTGCTCAGAGATCACATACAGTTTTGCTTATTCAGTGTCTCCGGGATCTTGCGCCATCCATCCCGGTGCATCGAAGCTCTCAGGCAAAATGCCAATCAGCGTCGTAAGGTGCATTTCCATGTTTTCGAGTTGGACGGTTCCGATCTGCTTTTCCCAGCGACCGCGCAATTCGTCAAAAATGGCTTCGCCTGTTCGTAAGACCTCGAAACCGAGCGCAGTGACCTGAAGGCGCTTACGCCGCGCATCGACGGGATCGGCGTCCCGTGCAACGTATCCCCGCTTCTGAAGCACTGTAATCGTCTTAGCGGCCGCCTGCTTTGAGACCGAGAGGCGTCGCCCTAGTTCCGAAGCGTTGTCTGCGCCTTTGGCAATAGCTCGCATCGCAAACTCATGAACAGGACGCACGTCGTTGTAGCCGCGATTTGCCAGTTCTTCAATCGCAGCATCAACCAGCGAGCGAAAGCCCCCAAGGAGAAGATGAGCGAGACGTGCGCCGGAACGACCCATAGTAAGAGAGTAGAGGAGCAAGAGGACAACAAAAGTTGTCGAAAGGCCTCGACATGGACAATCACGTGGGCTATTCTAAGACATAGACAACATGGTTGTCTATAGTCAGGAGGAGCTTATGCAAGTCGCGCCGAAAGGTTCCACTTTCCCGGGGATTACGCATCATGAAGTCGAAGTCAACGGAACAAGGTTGCATTATGTCTCCGCGGGAGACCATGGTTCTCCTATTCTGTTGGTGCACGGGTTTCCCGAAACGTGGTGGACGTTTCGAGAGCTGATTCCACTGCTCGCAGCAAGCCACCGGGTCTTTGCGGTCGATTTGCGTGGCTTTGGTGACTCCGGCAATGAGCCAGGCGACTATGACAGCAAGACTTCGGCGGAAGACCTTCATCTCCTCATCGCTCACCTCAACGTAGGGCCGGCCCATCTCACAGCGCAGGACATTAGCGGAGCAACCGTGTTTCGGCTCGCCACGACTCAACCGGAGGATGTGCTCAGCTTCACCGCAATCGAGATGGGCCTGCCGGGTTTCGGCCTCGAAATGCTGGCTGATGTCACCCACGGCGGAGCTTGGCACATCGGCGTTCTCGCCGCGCCCGGCATACCTGAGATGCTCCTTGCTGGCCGTGAACGTGAGTTCCTTGGAAAGTATGCCTTTCCGTCCATGAATGCGAATCCGGCGAAAATCACGGATGCCGATATCAACGAATTTGTCCGCACGTACTCACGCCGGGACGGCTGGCGTGGAGCCATTGGCCTGTATCAATCCATGTTGAAGGAAGGTTCAGAGATCAAAGCGCTGGCCGAGACACTTGGACTGAAGGCGCCGGTGCTCGCGGTTGGAGCAGGTGGTGGTTCCTTGACGTCCGGCACGATGTCGCAGGCTGCGGCGACCGAAGTGCGCTCGGTAATCCTTGAGGGCGTAGGTCACTACGCGGCAATGGAGGCTCCGGACAGATTGGCGAACGCCATTCTTGGATTCATCAAAAGCGTCGACGCCATATAACGCGAAATGAGGATCAACCAGGCGATCGCCGATTTACCCACCGTCGAAGCTGTCAACCCCGATTTGCCCACACGGATGCGGAGGATAGCCCGAGGCCAGCAGCCAGCGCCAACAGCACAAGAGACAGCGACGCCGTCACGAATGCGCCAGCAAGTCAAAGCCTCACTGCTTTAGCTTTCCTGGTGGGAATACGTCAACGCGCCTAACCATCATTTCGAGTCGCCCTACTCCCGTTTCCGCTCGTCGCGACTCGTGTAGAGGAACCGCGAACACGCAACTCCGTTTCCAAAACAATGTGCCTGAATGCGCCGTTTTTGGAACGACCCTCGATTCGATCGATCAACAAATCGGCGCCCGCCCGCCCTACTTCAAATGCTGGTTGGAAAACAGACGTCAGAGAAGGTTCCATAGCGTCAGAAAAAGGCAGGTCATCGAAGCTGGCGAGCGCGAGATCGGCAGGGCAACGTACGCCCATCTCGCGCATGGCGTGCAGGAAGCCGAGCGTCATCATTCCATTTGCAATGAATACGGCCTCGGGACGGGGACTCATATTGAGCAGTTGGACTGCGGCGTCAAACCCTCCCTGCTCCCGGAAGTTGCTCTTGACTATTAAGGTCGGATTGAACGGCGTTCCGGCCTCTCTCAATGCCAGCCTGTAACCCTGCAGTCGCTGCTCAGCCGTCTCAAGTGAGAGGGGTCCGCTCACCATGGCTATATTGCGAAAACCTGACTCGATCAAATGGCGGACGCAGTTGCGCGCTCCCCCAATGTTGTCGACTAAGACGGAATCGAAGTTGCGATTCGTCAGCCGTCGATCGAGACACACGACCGGAATACCCGATTTGGCCAAGTCTAAGACATGGTCGGGGGTTCTAGTTCCTGGAGCTATGACCAGCAGCACGCCATCCACCTTGCGGAAGCGCAAAAGAGAGAGTGCTTTACGTTCTCGCCCGCTGTCGTCGTCGGTATTCACGGTGATCAGCAAATAATTCCTGGCCAGCGAAACGGATTCGGATCCGCGCACCAGGAGCGGAAAGTATGGATTGGTGATATCGGGAATGACGATCCCAAGCGTGCGCGTGCGCCGGGCTCTCAGGCTGAGAGCGACAAAATCCGGATGGTAGTCCAGCTCAGCGGCCGCCTTCAGTACTCGCTCTCGCAGGCGTGTGCTCACCGGAAGGCGGTCATTCAGGACGTTAGAGACAGTGGCGATCGAGACGCCTGCCCTCTTCGCCACTTCTTTGATCGTCGCCACGTCGGTAACAGTATGCCGTGTCCGGCGCGCCGGCGTCGAGGAGTTTTTGGTTTCATAAAATAATGAGAATTCCTGTTGACAGGTGGGCGACCCTGATCTAAACTCGGCTAAACGCCTTGATTTAAACGATTAAATCTGTGGCGACATTGGACTAAGGGGTGTGTCTCCATGTCGAAACTAACCATAGGTGTAGTACTCCTATGCTCCGCCGCGTTGTTCGGCCAAAGCGATCGGGGAACCTTGACAGGCACCATATCCGATCCCGCGAGCGCAGTGGTTCCCTCTGCCTCAGTGGTCGCCACGAACGCGGAGACCGGCGTTCAATCCCGCACCGTCACAACCTCGACCGGGAATTACACCATTTCGTCTTTGCCCGCCGGGACCTACGATCTGAGTGTGGAAAATGCCGGATTCAAGAAGTATCTGCAACACGGCATTAGTGTGCAGGTGGCCGAAACCGCACGCGTGGACGTTGTGCTGGAAGTGGGTTCCACCTCCGAGACGGTCTCGGTAAGCGCGAACGCCGATCTGCTGAAAACGGAAGACGCGGCACAATCCGATACGCTGACGGGCGACCGTATCAATGCTTTGCCGCTCAACTTTGCGATTGGGGGAGGGGCCATCCGCAACCCGTTGAGCTTTGTCGCGCTTGCTCCAGGCAGCAGCCTTAACGGCTGGAATGACATTAAGGTCAACGGCGCTCCCAATGGCACCTTCCGGATTATTTTCGAGGGCCAGGACACCACCAGCGATCTCAATCCGCGCGTCTCGGACGAATCGCAGCCCTCGGTCGAATCGATTCAGGAATTCACTTTGCAAACCAGCAATTTCGCTCCCGAGTTCGGACAAGTCACCGGCGGTCTATTCAACTTCACCTCGCGCTCCGGCACCAATCAATTTCACGGAAGCGGCTACGAATATTTGACCAACGAGGATTTAAACGCAGGCATACCGTTTACCAACGACGGTAGCGGCCACCTGGTGCGGCCCAAAGCGCGTAAACAGGATTTTGGCGGAAGCGTCGGCGGCCCGGTTTGGATTCCCAAGGTGTACAACGGCCACGACCGCACCTTCTTCTTTTTCAATTACGAGATGTATCGGAGTCACCAGGGCAGTGACATCTTCGGGACGGTTCCGACGGACGCCATGCGCAACGGGGATTTCAGCAGCATTTTGACCGGGCGGGTGCTGGGAACGGATCCCCTTGGCCGGCCGATTATGGAAAATGCCATCTACGATCCGAGTACATCGCGCGTGGTGAACGGAGTGATCGTGAGGGACCCGTATCAGAACAACATGATTCCGATGAGTAAGTTTGATCCGGTAGCTCTTAAGATTCAGTCGCTAATACCGCATGCCACCGGCCCGGGCAACCTGAATAATTTCGAAGAGAAATTCATTACCAGCAAGATCCAGGCGATCCCCTCGATCAAGATCGATCACAACTTTAACGAGCGATCGCATCTGGCGGTGTATTATTCGCAGCAGCGAACCGACAAAGATAACACGCAAGACGGCTTCCCGGACCCATTGTCGTCACGACGCCTGCAAACCATTCGCAGCCACACCACGCGCGTGAACTTCGATGAATCTCTGACGCCCACCACTCTGGTTCACTTGGGCGCCGGCTACCAGCGGTATAACAACCCCGATACCGCGCCGCCGGGAACCACTGCCTACAACCCGCTTACGCAGCTGGGACTCGGCGGACAGATTGCCGGCACAGGATTTCCGGGCATCGGATTTTCGAACTACCAAAATTTCGGGTATACCAACAGTCCCAGTGCCTTTGGAGGAATCAATGAAAACAACGGGGGCGGCGCTAATCTGGGGCCGATCAACCGTAATCTCTACCTGATCGACAAGCCTACCGCGGTCGCGACAGTCACCCACGTGCAAGGAAATCACACCTACAAAGCCGGCGGTGAGTGGCGGCAGGATTCATTCTCCAACATCAATACGATAGGTGTCTCCGGCGTCTACGACTTCAGCGCTATCGAAACCGGGTTGCCATCCACGCAGGGTCAGAACTTGCAAGGCGGCGTAGTCGGATTTCCCTACGCGAGTTTTTTGACGGGGGCGGTGGATAGCGCCAATATTTCAAACGCGCAAACCCCCCAATACCGCAAGATGGCATGGGGATTTTTTGCGCAGGATACCTGGAAGTTGAGCCAGAAATTAACGGTCACCTACGGGCTGCGTTATGACTACCAGCCTGCGCCCCACGAATTGCATTACCGGACCAGCGAATTTTCGCCCACCGTGGTAAATCCATCGGCAGGAGGCCTGCTGGGTGGAACGGCGTACGCGGGCTCTGGACCGGGGCGCTGCGACTGCAGCTTCGGGTCGACCTATCCGTATGCGCTCGGCCCGCGCCTGGGAGCGGCTTATCAATTGGACTCCAAGACGGTCCTCCGCGCCGGCTGGGCGATTAGCTACGGACAGGCGCCAAACTTTAACTATGTCGGCGGCGGAAGTTCGCTCGGCATGGGCTTCAACACAATTAACTTTTCCAACCCCACTTACGGCGTCCCGGCGCTGCAATTTGCGAATGGACTCAACTACAGCACAACTGCGCTCTATGCCGCGACCTACGACCCCGGTATCCGACCCGGTCCCGGGCAAATTAATACCCCGCCTTCTTTGATCGATCACAATGGCGGACGCCCGGCCCGTCTGAATCAGTGGAACATCAGTCTGCAGCGGGAATTGAGCAAAGACCTGGTGGTGGAAGCGGCCTATGTCGGCAACCGGGGCGCCTGGGAACAGGCCAATGGACTGGTGGCCCTGAACGCCCTCAGCCCGCAGCGGCTGGCGCAGTTCGGCCTGAACGCTACTGATCCGGCGACGCTCACACTGTTGACTTCTCCGCTCAGTTCTCCGCAGGCGCAGGCCGCTGGCTTCCGCGCGCCCTACGCCGGATACTCGCTCGGAAACACGGTCGCGCAGAGTTTGCGGCCCTACCCTCAATTCGCCGATCTTGGCGTGACCTGGGCGCCGCTCGGCGACAGCTGGTACGACGCCCTGCAACTCAAGCTGACAAAGCGCCTCTCACACGGGTTAGATATGTCGGCGGCCTATACGCGCTCCAAGAATTTAACCACCGCGGAAGATCAGGACGGCACTACCGTACCGACCGCCGACGTCTTCAACCGCGGCGTGAATAAAACCTTTTCGCGAAATGATCAGCCCAACATTTTCGTCGTCGCCTTCAACTATCAAGTGCCCACCTGGGGATCGAGTTTCTGGACGAAGCGGGTGCTCAGCGGCTGGACTGTGGGCGGCATTCTGCACTATGGGAGCGGTACGCCTATCCAAGCGCCGAGTGCCAATAATAATTTGGGCTCGGTTTACTTTACGGGTACTTTCGCCAACCGGGTTCCGGGACAGCCACTATTCCTGAAGGATCTGAATTGCGGGTGCATCGATCCGAACAGCCAGTTCGTACTCAATCCCAAGGCTTGGACCGATCCAGCACCGGGACAGTTCACCACTTCAAACGCTTACTATAACGATTACCGCTACGCCCGCCGTCCCGACGAAGAGCTGAGCTTCGGCCGAACCTTCCCGATCCGCGAATCTATGTTTTTCCAGATTCGAGCGGAGTTCTTTAACGTCTTCAACCGGACCTACCTGAACAATCCCGATAGCGGTAACGCCGGGGCCACTCAGGCCTTGAATCCGAATGGCAGCGTTTCGTCCGGCTTCGGGCGCATCGACACCGGCTCGGTGTACAACAGCCCGCGCTCCGGACAGATCGTGGCGCGCTTCCAATTTTGAAACATCTCATTCGGAGCCATGAGCGATTTGTCACGTAATCCAGGGTTGCATCTAGCGAGTTGCGATCCCAAATATAGCGTGTGCTTCCGTGTTTCGTCCAAAAGCGCTGGCGGTTAGGATGATGAGCTTTCAATTCCTTCGTTGCGCGCGCTTTTAAGTAGATCAGCATTTGGTTTACGGGAACATCTGCTTGCGAGATGACGTGGATGTGGTTGGTTCGAACGTGGACGCAGAATAGATGCCATCCTCGATAGGCGCAGGAGTTCACGACTGAATGCAGAACACGGACCCGATCAGACTTTTCCAGAGTAAACTCCGGTTCGAGCATGAGCCTTTTGGCTCGATCGCGGAAAACTGCGTTCCAGGGCACCGTTGGCGCTCCCCAATTTCTCTGCGTCCGGGAGACGGAGCCCATTTCGGAGCCGTGGAGATGTGTCCCATAGGTTGTGAAGGTAAGGAAGACTCCAATCGCTTCGCTTATAGCTCCGAATAAAATGTTGACACCTGATGGATTCCTTATAACGTAGGGTGGTGAACGTATTCGCTCTGTTCGGATTGGCGTTAACGGGGGCGGCCGTTTATGTGACGCTGCCCCCGTCCCGAACCGGCATTCATTTCGTTCATGACAACGCGCATTCGTCGCGGCGTTATCTTCCCGAGTCGATGGGTCCCGGAGTCGCGATCTTCGACTACGATCACGACGGCTGGATGGACCTGTATTTCACGAACAGCGGTCCATCCGATTTCTTTCATCCGGTGAAGCCGCTACGGAACGCGCTTTATCACAATAACCACGACGGGACGTTTACCGACGTTACGGAGAAGGCTGGAGTGCCGGGGCGCGGCTTCGGAATCGGAGTATCCACCTGCGACTACAACAACGACGGCTGGACTGATCTATTTATTACTAACTACGGACGCAATATCTTGTACCGTAACAACGGCGACGGAACCTTCACCGACGTAACGGAAAAAGCGGGTTTGGATGCTCCCGGGCTTTACACGGCGGCCGTTTGGTTCGATTACGATGGCAATGGCACGCAAGACCTGTTCGTGGGGCATTTCGTGCAGTACGATAAATCTCGCGAGCGAGATTGCAGCTTCGCCGGAGTAAGTCACTATTGTTACCCGCTTACTTACGATCCGTGGCCCAGCCGCTTGTACCGCAACAACGGAGACGGAACCTTCACCGACGTGAGCATCGCAGCGGGAATCGGCCTGCATGCGGGTAAGACATTCGGCGCGGTGGTGACCGATATCAACAACGATGGCTTGCCGGATTTGTTTGTGGCGAACGATTCAGTTCCGAACTTTCTTTTTCTGAACAAAGGTCACGGGAAGTTCGAAGAAATTGGTATGGAAGCAGGCGTGGCCTACAGCGCCGACGGCGCGGCGCGTTCCGGCATGGGCGTGGATGCGGGCGATTTCAACAACGATGGCTGGCAGGATCTGTTTGTCACCAATTTCAACCGGGAGCGATTCTCGCTTTACCGGAACCGGGGAAACTTGACGTTTTCCGACGAAGCCGGTGAGAGCGGGATCGGCACCGCGACCCAGATGTACAGCGGATGGGGTGTGAAGTTCTTCGACTACGATCTGGACGGCGATCTCGATCTAATTGTGTGTAGCGGTCATCCCGACGATTTGATTGAAAAGATTTCCAGCACGTTGACCTATCGCGAACCGCTTCTGCTATTCCGGAACGAAAGTGGCCGGTTCGTCAATCAAGGTGCCGCGGCTGGTGCGGCTTTCACGCAGCACTATCCGGCGCGCGGCCTGGCAGTAGGCGATCTGGACAACGACGGCTTCCCGGACGTGGTCATTGCCAACAGCGGAGAGGCGCCCTTGGTGCTGCATCACGAGCGAACTAATAACCATTGGATCGGCCTAGCCCTGAAAGGGCTCTCGACTGGCGCGGTAATCACGTGGT
The DNA here is from genome assembly GCA_965277435.1 of Bryobacteraceae bacterium. Taxonomy (GTDB): domain Bacteria; phylum Acidobacteriota; class Terriglobia; order Bryobacterales; family Bryobacteraceae; genus Bog-105. Next base: position 4,207,263 of record OZ255821.1, read on the forward strand.
CCGCCAATGGACGGGTGCGGGCGCGCTGGAAGACCGCCGGAGGAAGCTATCTTTCGGCCAACGATCCGCGCGAACTGCTCGGCTTAGGAACAGCGTTGAAGCTGGATTGGCTGACCATACAGTGGCCCGCGCCGCTGTCGCGTACTGACCGGTTCGAAAACGTGGCGGTTGATCGGTATTACACGCTGCAAGCGGGAGGGCGCTTGCAATGACCTGGGCGTTTTGTCTGCTGCTGTTCGCCGGGACGGATCACTACCAGCAGGCGAATGACTTGTTTCAAAGGCAGCAATTTGCCGAGGCCGCCGCGCAGCTGGATGACGCCCTGAAGGAGAATCCGCAGTATGCTCCGGCCTGGACTCTGCGCGGGAAAATCGCCATGGCTTTCAACCGCTTCGACATAGCGCGCTGGGCATTTGTCAAAGCAACCGAGTTGGAACCGGCATCTCCCTATACCCAGTTCATGCTCGGCTTCTTCTACTACGTGGACAACGATTTTGCACGCGCGGTACCGGCTCTGCAAACGGCGGCTAGGCTCAATGCGAACGATGCGCGGCCACTGCTGTATCTGGCTCTGTCCGAAGAGGGCCTGGCTCATCCTGAAGTCGCCGAGGAGCTTTATGGCAGAGCGATCGCTATTGAGAAGGCGCAAAAGCAACCGAGCGCCGAGACCCACACGGCGTACGGCCGCCTGTTGTTTACATTGGGGCGCTACCAAGAGAGCGCTCGCGAAGTGAACCGTGTACTGGAACTCGACCCGGGTTCGCGCGATGGCCACTACGAAAAAGGGCGTCTCGCTTTCGAGGACGGCGAGTTCGCGGCCGCCGCTTCGGACGGAGAGTTGGCGCTGGCGGCAAAAGGGAACGGCACAACCGACCGCCAGATCCACTTTCTGCTGGCGCGCGCCTACGGCAAGTTGGGTGAGAAAGAAAAGGCTGAGCTTCACCGCAAAGAATTTGAAGCCTCGCCCGCCACACTGCGCAGATGATAATTCTTCTTTTGCTTGCGCCGGCCGCCCTGTATGTCGGCAATCACGCCTGCGCTGCTTGCCACTCGGAAATCTTCAAGGCATATAGCCAAACGCCGATGGCCCAGAGTAGCGGTGTGGTCACCGGCGGATTGACGCCGGGATCTTTTGTTCAGGGCGATTCAAAGACAACCTATCGGATCAATGACGCCGGAGTGGTCACCGTGGTGACGCCCACGCAATCGGTGGAACGCAAGCTCGATTACTTCATCGGGTCGGGCGCAGCCGGCCGCAGCTTCCTCTACACGCGCAACGGCTTTTTGTTTCAAGCGCCAGTGACGTGGTATGCGCAGCAAGCCCGCTGGGATGCCTCTCCAGGCTACGAGCAGGACCGGGTTTCCCGTTGGAATCGCCCCATTGCGGCGGATTGTCTGAACTGTCATTCCAGCCAGGTGCGCTCGGCCGCCAAGTTTGCGAATCGCTATGCCGATCCGCCGTTTGCGCAAGCCGGCATTGGGTGCGAGCGCTGTCACGGGCCGGGATCGCAACATATCAGCGGACACGAAAGCATGGTGAATCCGGCCAAGCTGGACGCGGCGCGCCGGGATTCGATTTGCGCGCAATGTCACATGTCCGGCGAGGCTCGCGTTGCGCGGGTCGGCATGCGATTTGAAGAGTACCGTCCCGGCGCCTTGTTATCGGACTATGCGGCCTATTTCGTCTTCCAGGGTGCGCCGTCCTTGAAGGCAACCAGTTACGTGGAGAAACTGGCTGCCAGCCGTTGCAAGGCCGTTTCCGGAGATCGGCTGTGGTGTGGAACCTGCCACGATCCCCACCGCACCCCGGCCGCCGGCGAGCGAGTGGCCTGGTATCGCGAGCGCTGTTTGGGATGTCATCAGCCAGCACAATGCCAGCGTGGCAGCGACTGCGTCGCGTGCCATATGCCGCGCGGACGCGTCGTGGGCGTAGGTCACGGAGTGTTGACCGATCACAGCATTCCACGCCGGGCATCGTCTCCGGAATCCGAGCCGCGCGACGTCTGGAAACTCCAGCCGTTTTCAAAGGCGGATGCCGAACCGCGCGAATTGGGCTTGGCGTACGCGGAAATTTCAGCGCGCACCGGAGATGCGCGGCAGATACGAGAGGCCATCCGCCTATTATCCGGCGCGCGTCACGATGCCGACGCCGAACTCCGACTGGCCGATCTTTACCAGCGCTCGGGCGATGCGCAGCAAGCAGTCTCGCTGTACCGCTCCGTTTTGAATAAGCAGCCCGGGTCGCTGGTTGCTCTGGTCAATCTTGGAAATGCTTATGCCACGGCAAACCGGATGGAGGACGCAATCAAGCTATGGCACGAAGCTTTGCGGCGGCAACCCTGCCAAACCGAGGCAGCACAGAATTTGCGTACGGTGTATCAAGCAAGGAAGCAAACCGACCAGCAACTTGAATTGGCGCGGGACCAGGCGGGTTGCGTGATTGAGTAACACGGAGTCAGCGTTGGAAGGATTTGGTAAGTCGCTCATGTCTCATAAGGAGACCCGCTGCTCATTATCAGGCTCCAGGCTTGTGTACATGATCTCGCTGTGCACATTCCTTGCCCCTCTAGGACAGGGCGCCCTCATACCCTCGCCAGCTGGTGCTACGACCGCGAGGCATGACGGGCGGTTCGTTGTCGATGTTGTCGGCGTAGTTGGCCGGTCCGATATTGTGCTTGGCCAGCCGAACCTCCTCGCGAGCCAGGCAATGCCGCTTGGAGATGGGCAGCTGGGCGTCGCCGTGTGGTCTGCTAACGGGATGACAGCGCAGTTGAACAGAGTAGACACACTGCCGCGCCGGCTGTCCCAGGGGCGAGTTATTATTCCAGTTTGGCGAAGCTGACAGAAGCAAGGGACTATCAAGGACGGCTTGATCTATACAACGGAGAGTTCGTGGAGCGGGGCGGCGGGATGACGGCGACGGCTTATGTGCAGCCTGAGTCTGACATGCTGACTATTGCCGTCACGGGCGCGGACCCCAACTGTGCAACGATACTCGTCGGTTACGCAAGCGTTTCAACTAACGAACAGACACGCCAGCCCAGGCCTCCGCTCTGCGAGGCAGCCACCAGAAGCGCCGGAATCGTCCTAAGGTGCAGCCGGTCACAAACTTAGTAAATATTTCCTACACTGATTCCAAAAGCCTTATTCCTCCCAACCGCCGAAATCCTTTGTAATGCTCCGTAGCGTCCTGCTACCCTTCAATCGCCCGATCTGTCGCCTACGAGGAGAAACTCACACATGACTGCCCGCTCCATTCGCCGCGCCCAGGAACGCAAAGCCAAAAAGCTCGCCCGCAAAGCGAACATCGAAGAAATTCGCGAACTCGCTGTCGTTGCCACAGCCCCCGAGCGCTCTGTCGCTGCCGCGGAACCTACCGAAATCTCGCCGGCCCGTCTCGCCGCCAACCGTGCCAATGCCACTCTCTCGACTGGCCCCCGTACAGAGGAAGGCAAAGCTCAATCCTCCACCAACGCTCTCAAAACCGCTCTCACCGGCCGCACCGTCCTGCTTCCCTCCGACGACGTTGCTGCCTATGAGCAGTTCGTCGATCGCTTCGTCCGCGAGTTCCAGCCCGTCGGTGACCGCGAATGCGAGCTTGTTCAATCCATCGCCGACACCAACTGGCGTCTCCGCCGCATCCCCACTCTCGAATTCGCCATCTATGCTCGCGGCCGCACCCAGTTCGCCGAGAAATTCGCCATGGAACCCGCCGACGCCCAGGCCAGCCTGATCGACCTCGAAACGTTCCTCTTCTACGAAAAACAGCTCCGCAATCTGCTACTCCAGGAAAGCCGCTTACGCCGTCAGCGCGACAAAGATCTCGCCGAACTTCGCGCTGTCCAGCAAGACCGCGGCAAACAGGAATCGGAACAACTCGCCGCAGCCGCCACCCTCTATCAAGTCGCTAAAAGTCGCCACCGGCCTTTCAACCCCGCTGACCATGGCTTCGAATTTTCAATCGACGACGTAGAGTCCTACATCGAAGGCGCACGCACCGCCCAGGCCATGCGCGAACGAACGCGAGCCGCCGCCTGACACTTGCTCCGTAGGGTAGGCTTCAGCCTGCCATTACAGAAACGGTGATCTACCCGGGCGTGACTGCGACCGTCTCAAAACGACATTCCGCTTCAGCCTGCCCACTCTCAGTGGAAGGGCGTCAAGTCCACACGATCGCCGTCGGTGGAGAAGGTGATGAGCCCGCGCTGGTCGGTGCGGAAGACCGTGACATGGTGAGCGTCAAGGCGAGCAAGGACGGTCGGATGCGGATGATGAAACTGATTTTTATAGCCGTCCGAGATCAGCGCGAACTGAGGATTGAGAGCGCTCAGAAACTCTTCGGACGAGGAGGTTTTGCTGCCGTGATGGCCGACTTTCAGCAGGGTGACCGGCTGTAGAAGACCGCTTTCGAGCATATCGGCTTCTTCGAGGCGCTCGGCGTCGCCGGTCAAGAGGACGCTGCGTTTGCCGTAGGTGATTTCGAAGACCAGCGAGTCGTTGTTGTTGGCGGCGTCCCCTGGCTGGTAATCGGGCGAGGGCGCCAGGATGCGAACTTGCGTGCCGCCGATCTGCATAGCGGGATTGCGCCGCGTGAGGGGCAGGATTTGGACGTGATCGGCTTGGGCGTGCTGCTCGACGAGCTGCCATTCGTGCGTTGCCGGTTCAGCGCCGATCCAGAGTTGTTTAGGGCGGAAATCGTCGAGGATTGACGGCAGCCCACCCATATGATCGGAGTGGCCGTGAGTGAGGACGGCGTAGTCGAGATGGCGTATGCGGCGGCTCCAGAGATACGGTGCGACGACATCTTCGCCCATATCGATTTGCGGTTTGTGGAGCATGCGCTCTGCTCCGGGGAAACCGCCGGCGTCGACCAGCATGGTCTGGCCGTTGGGAAAAGCGATGAATAGGCTGTCACCCTGGCTGACATCGATGGCGGAAACTTCCAGGCGACCGGGTTGCAGCTCAGGCTTCCAGGGTTGATAGAAGACGACGAAGAACAGGGCCAGTGCGCAGGCGAGTGCCGGCGCAATGAAGGCGTGATGACGGCGGATCACATAAGCCAGCACGATGAGCGAGACGGCGAAAGCGACGGCGATCGAGACGGGGACGGCGCCTTGCCGCCAGTTGGGTTCGAAGCCCGCGTGCCAGGTGGCGATCCACTCGGCCAGGTTCAGCAGGAAGCGAGTCACAACCGCGAGCGGATGAAGGCCGGTGACGATACACGCAAAGCCCAGAGGCACGATGAGCGACAGCAAAGGAACGATGACGATGTTGGCGGAGAGACCGGTGATGGAGAGGCGATGGAAATAGAGGATCATCGGGAGCGCCAGGCCGAATTGGACACAAGCAGAGACGGCCACGGCTTCGGCAACGAAAGCGGCTAACAACGTAAGACGTTCGATGACCCGTTGGGAAAACTTTTGCGACAGGCCGGTGCAGGAGTGCAGAGTGAGCGCCAGGAGGCGCAGTTCGACGCGCCATTGCGCGGCGCGTGTGGAGACTTGCGGATCGTAGCGGAGCTGATCGAAGCGGCGGACCGATTCGCGCAGAGGTTCGGTCCAGCGGTCCATGAGGGGAATGGCGAAGGCGGCGATGGCGGCGGCGGATAAGAACGACAGCTGGAAGCTCGGGTCGAAGAGTTGGTCTGGGGAGAAGACGAGATAGATGATGGCAACTGCGGCGAGCAGATTCAGGATCCGGGTTTTGCGAAAGAAGTAGCTGGCGGCGAGGAACAGAGTGAACCCTCCGGCGGCGCGCACGACGGGCGAACTGAAGCCGGAGATGAAGGCGTAGAGCCAGCAGGCGATGGTGGCGAAGCCGAGCGCGGGGAGTTTGCGGACGCGCAGCAGTTTGAGCAGGAGAAGCAAAGTAAATGCGAGGACGGAGACGTGCTGGCCGGAGATGACGAGGGCATGATAGGTGCCGGTGACGCGGAAGTCGTTGGTCCAGCGACGATCGACGCCGGAGGTTTCGCCGAGCAGAGTGGCCTGCAGGAGCGCGACCGTGTGGGGATCGTCAGGATATAGGGCGCGGATGCGTTCGAGAGCCCAGGTACGGACCGAGTAAAGGGCGGCGACCGCGCGGGAACCGCAGGAGCCGGGGAGAACTCGGATGTCAGCAGGGCTCGCGACCGACCCGGACCAGTAGATGCCTTGGGCGGCGAGGTAGGCCTGGTAGTCGAAAGAATGCGGATTTTGAAAGTTGCGGGGCGTGCGAACTTTAGCGGCGACTTCGACCTGCTGGCCGTAAGAGAGCGGTAGTTCGGCTAGGCCGGGCTTGAGGTTGACGGAGAGGCGGACGGCGGCTTTGCGGGTGAGATTCAGCGTGAACTGTTCGCGATAGGGCGAGAAGACAGGTGGGTTGGTGACGCAGCCTGACAGCAGGGCGGTCTCGCCGTCTTCGACATCGAGTTTAGGAGTGCGGCCGGGTCGATGAAAGGCTTCGGTGGCGAGTCCGAGAATCAAAAAACAGGAGCAGATAGCGGCTAATTTCAGGCGGCTGTCGACGTGGCGCAGCAGGGCGATGGCGAGGAATGCGACTGCGACGGCGGCGGGCAGCGCCAGAGCTTGCAGAGGAATCGGAAGGAGGTGTGCGAAGAGGACTCCAGCGGCAAGGGAGGTGGAGGGTAGCAGGAGCGGCTCTCTTCGCACAGAGAGGTAGTGGTGAAAAGCGCGGGTATCTCGCGTTTTATTTGGCTACTGTCCGTAGGGTCGCTAACATTGCAAAATTATCTATTGCTTCCCCATATAAGAGGTGCAAGTATAAGGTGTGGGCGATAAAGCGGATGTTTGGCAGGGCACTTTGGCCTTGATGGTGTTGAAGACGATTGAGGCGCTGGGGCCGCTGCACGGCTATGGAATTGCGCGGCGCATCGAGCAGACGAGCGGCGATGTTCTGTCGCTGAACTATGGAACGCTCTATCCGGCGCTGCTGAAGTTGGAGCAGGAGGGTTCGATTGCGGCGGAATGGGGCGTCTCGGAAAATAACCGGCGAGCGAAATTTTATAAGTTGACGCGGGCGGGGCGGAAGGAAATTGAGAAAGCGACGCGCGAGTGGGAACAGACGACATCGATTGTGGCGCGATTTCTGACCCCGGCAAAGGATCAGGCATGAAACGGCTGCGGGTGTGGGGCTGGCGATTTTCCGGACTGTTTCTAAAGCGGCGGCGCGAGCGGGAACTGGCCGATGAAATCGATGGGCATCTCGCTATGCATATCGACGATGGAATGCGGGCGGGGTTGACGCAGAAAGAGGCGCGGCGGGCCGCGATTTTGAAACTGGGCGGTAGCGTCGAACCGGCGAAAGAGGCCTATCGCGACGGCGGCACGATTCCACTGGTCGAGAGCTTGGTGCGGGACGCGCGCTTTGCGTTGCGCCAATTGCGGAAGAGTCCGGGATTTACGGTGACGGCGATTTTGATGCTGGCTCTGGGATTGTGCGCCAGCGTGACGTTATTTGCATTCGTGGATGCAGCGCTGATCAAGCCGTTGCCGTATGCGGATCCTGCGCGGCTGGCGGCTGTCGGGGAAAGGAGCAGCGGATTTCCACGGGGCGATCTTTCTTACCTTGATTACCTCGACTGGAAAAAGAGGAACAAGGTATTCCGATCGCTGGATGTCTACAGCGCGGAGAGTTATCTGGTGGGCGCGAATGCGGGGACAGAGCCGGTGCAAGCGGTAGTGGTGAGTGACGGATTTTTTCGCACGCTGGGCGTCAGGCCCATGCTGGGACGCGACTTTTATGCGGGCGAGGATCTCCCGGGAGTGGCGAAGACGGCGATTTTGAGTTATGCGGGCTGGCAGAAGCGATTCGGCGGAGCACGGGATGTGATTGGGCGGACGGTCCGGTTGAGCGGGGTTCCCCACGTGATTGTGGGAGTGCTGCCGGTGAGTTTTCAATTTGCACCGCGAGGGAACGCGGAGATCTGGACAACATTGGATGCTGAAATCCCATGCACGGTCCGACGAAACTGCCATAACGTCGACGGAATCGGGCGACTGAGGAATGGGGTCTCGGTCGAGGCAGCCCTGGCCAACATGACGTCGATAGCCAAGCAACTGGAGAAGCAGTATCCGAGTTCGAATCGGGGTCAGGGGGCGAGCGTGCTGCCTTTGACCGAGGTGTTTGTGGGAGAGGTTCGGCCTATACTGCTGGCGCTGCTAGGCGGGGGATTATTGCTGCTGTTAGTTGCTTCGGTGAATGTGGCGAGTTTGTTATTGGCTCGCTCGGAAGGACGTCGGCGTGAGATCGCGGTACGTAACTCGCTAGGCGCGTCGTCGTGGCGATTGATGACGCAGTTTACGACGGAGGCAGCGGTGCTCATGGCGGGGGCGAGCTTGTTTGGTTTGATGGCGGCTGAGTGGGCGGTCAAGATCTTTGTGAGATTGATTCCGGCGGACATGATGGGGGGCATGCCCTATTTGCAGGGGTTGGGATTGAACAGGCATGCTTGTGCGTTTGCGGGTTTGGTGGCCTTGCTGGCGACGCTTTTGTTCGCGGGCATTCCGAGCTTGTATTTGGGATTTTCTAGAATGCGGGACGGGCTTACGGAAGGGAGCCGGGGGTCAGCGGGGCGAGCGTGGCGGCGGATGGGTGCAAATCTGGTGATGCTGGAGCTGGCGGTTGCGATGGTGCTGCTGGTGGGCGCGGCCCTGCTGGGGCAGAGTCTCAATCGGCTGCTGCATGTGGAGCTTGGGTTTGCGCCGGATCATCTGGCGACGATGGAAGTGCTGGCGCCTCATTCAGGGTACGCAAAGGATGAGCAGCAAGCGGCGCTGGGGCGGCGGATCGTTGAGCGTACGGCGAAATTGCCGGGCGTGGAATCAGTTGCGATCACGAGCCTCCTGCCAGTGCGCTTCAACGGCAATACAGATTGGATCCGGTTCGTAGGGCGGCCATACCATGGCGAGCACAACGAAGTGAATGAAAGAGACGTGAGCGCCGAATACTTTAGGACGATACGCGCGCAGTTGCTGCGGGGGCGCTTTTTTGGCGATGCCGAGGATGGATCCAAGCCGCGGGTGGCGGTTATCAACGAGGCATTGGCTAAGAAGTATTTTCCGGGCGAGGATGCCATAGGTAAGCGGTTCGGCAATGGGGACTTGTCGCCTAATTCGATGCGGGAGATCATCGGTATTGTGAGCGACATTCACGACGGGGCGCTCGATTCGGAGGTCTGGCCGGCTGAGTATCTGCCTTTTAATCAGATTCCCGATACTTACTTTTCGGTGGTGGTTCGGACCGCGCAATCCCCGCATTCCGTATTGCCGGCGATGGGGGCGGCGGTTCGGCGGATCGACCCGGATGTGGGTACAGCCGATGAAGCAACCATGACAAGCAGAATCAACGCCTCTCCGTCGGCGTATTTACATCGCGCGTCGGCCTGGCTGGTGAGCGGATTCGCGGGACTGGCGCTATTGCTAGGCGTGGTGGGATTGTACGGAGTGGTGGCTTATTCAGTCAGTCAAAGGACGCGCGAGATCGGCATTCGCATGGCACTCGGCGCTGAACGTGCGGGCGTGTACCGGTTGATCTTGGGCGAAGCGGGACGATTGACGCTGGGCGGTTTAGCAGGCGGCCTGGTGTGTTCGCTCGCGGCGGCTACACTCGTGCGAAAGCTGCTGTTTGGAGTGAGTTCCTGGGATGTACCGACTCTGATCATCGTGGCCTTGCTACTGGGATTGGCGGCGCTGTTGGCCAGTTTCATTCCGGCTAGGCGAGCGGCGCTGGTGAACCCAGTGGAAGCTTTGCGGGCAGAGTAAGACGATTGAGCGATACTAGCAGTAAGTTGAAGGAGATGAAAGATGAAAATCAAGGCAGCTTCGACTTTACTGATCCTTACCCTATCTTTGGCTGCTTCGCAATGTGCGGGTAGCTCATTCCTCTACAATAACGGCGTTTATACGCCAATTCAGTTCCCAGGTTTCGCGCCCGATGAAACAGCAGCCTTGGGCATTAACAATGCCGGTCAGGTGGTTGGTTCAGCTGGAATTATCGGATTTGTGGAAACGAACGGCGTATTCAAGACCGTTCAGGTACCTGGCAGCTTCTCCACTTTCGCGACCGCCATTAACGATAAAGGCCAGATTGCGGGAAACTATTGCGCAACAGCTGGTTGCGCCACCGGGGGTGGATTCTTAGATACAAACGGTGTGTTCAGCTATTTCGATACCGGCCATTACCTGCAAGTGTCCGGCATTAACAATGCAGGGGTAATTGCCGGCTACTACAGCGCCGGTCCGACATATGCGGGACTTGGGTATTTGTACAACCACGGAGTCTTCACCACAGTCACTTATCCGGGCAGTGTAGACACCGTTCTATCCGGAATCAATAACTCGGGTGTAAGCGTCGGAGTATATCGGAACTCACAGTATCCCACTTACGGCTTCACTTACAGAGCCGGGACCTTTAACTCTCTGCAGTTTCCATTTGCGCTTGCAAGTAATCTCACGATTAATGATCGAGGCGATCTGGGTGGAAGCTATTACAACAGCGCAGGTGCAGTAAAAGGATTTGTGGAACAGAATGGGTTATTTACGACCCTTTCCTATCCTAAGTCGCCGGCCACTTCTGTTTACGGACTCAATAATTCGGGCGAAGCCGTCGGAGTTTATGCTTCGACGCCGGAGCCGGTTTCGTTACTGATGCTAGTGTTGGGGCTGAGTGCGATCGCGCTCTTGCGCCCTAGCTTCAGGACTGAGCCCAGCTGGCATCGATGAGCCGCTGCAAGTAGGTGATCGATGCCAGGATGTCTTGCTGCTGGCGCGGGCCGGTGATTTCGCGTTCTATGGTAATCGGTCCCGCGTATTGCAATTTGTGCAGTTGCCGGAAAAGTGCCGGAAAATCTACTTTGCCTTTGCCGATGGCGACTTCCTGGCCGAGATTCTTGGGGTCGGTGGGATACAGGCCGTCTTTAGCGTGAAGGCCGTGGACGTACTTACCGATGACGTCGAGTGCCGCCACCGGATCGCCTTTGCCATAGAGGATCAAGTTGGCCGTGTCGAGGTTAGTGCGCACGTTGTTGAGGCCGGTATCCTGCATCGCCCGCAGAAGAGTGACTGGTGATTCCTGGCCGGTTTCCATCAGGAACGTTTGTCCATTCGATTGACAGTGAGTGGCCACTTTGTGAATAGCGTCGACAGCGCTGGTGTAGAGCGGCTCGTTCGGATTCTCGGGAAGAAAGCCGCAGTGGGTGTGAACGGCCTGGATGCCGCACCGGTGCGCTAAATCGGAGGCGCGCAGCAGAGCGTCGATGCGCGCAGCGCGGGTTTGCGGTGGCACCAGACCGATGGTCAAAGGGCCTTGATAAAAATCCCAAACCATTTTTCCGGGGCCAAGCGTCATCACCGCAGTAGCTTCGACCTGATGCTTGTCCAGCGCAGCTTTGAGCGGTCCGGCTAAGCTGGCCGGGGCCATGCCGACATGTACCTGGCAACCATGCAAACCAAAAGCCTTGACTCGGGCGATAGCCTGGTCGGGCGTCTCTTTACCGGAGACATCGACGACCACCCCTAGATTGGGCTTGGCGGGCGCGGATTCGGCATGGCGTGGGGCGGCGCTTGTCGCGAGAGCGGCCAAAGCAGACTTTACGAATAGTCGTCTATCGGTCGAATGCATGTTTCATTCATAGCTTAGCGGCGGGCTGTGCTTACTGCCGCTGCTATCTATGATGAGGTTTATGAAGATCGAAGAACACGACAATTCGGATGGCACGATCAGCGTGAGCATTTCAGGAAAACCGTTGGGTTGCACAGTGTGTGGAAGCACTGAATTTTACGAGCGAAAGACACTGCTGAACACACCTAAGGGTGAATTTTTTAATCTGGCATGGGCTGAGAAAAAGGCGCAAAATTACATCTGCGTCCAGTGCGGGTACATCTTCTGGTTCTTGCGTTGATTGCAAGTTTATTCGAGGCGCAAGGCCGTCATGGGATCAATGGCAGCAGCGCGCCGGGCGGGCAGGACTCCAGCGGCGATTGCCACAATGATCAGCGTGCCGGTCGCAATTCCCAAAACAACAGGGTCTGTGGCCGACACACCGAAGACGATACTTGCAACAAAGGAACGCAGGGCGAGGCTGGCGACGAGCCCCATGAGGCAACCAATGCCTGCGATAATCAACACTTCACGAAATACGAGAGACAACAGCTGCCGGCGTTGAGCGCCCAATGCCGCCTGAATACCCAATTCGTTCGTGCGCCGCGCGACCTGGAAGGAAAGCAATCCATATAATCCGATCGAGGCGATCAGGAGTGCGGCGGCGCCAAAGAAACCGGTCAGCAGGGCGGTCAATCGTTGCACGGTGAGATAGCTGTCCAGTCGCTCTTCCACAGTCATGGTGCGCAACGAGTAGTGACGGCCCAGAGAGCGCACCGCCCGTTCCGCAGCGCCTTTGATGCTGTGTGGATCGACAGCCGTTCTGACGTCCATGAGGGGTTCGCCGCCGTACTCCAAATTTTGCAAGAGCGGCCGGTAGACGGCCATCGGTTGAAGGCTCTCGACTTTCCAGAGACTCGCACTGTTGACCACGCCCACTACGTGCAATTTGTCCTGATAGCCGCGAGGACCCCAATACAGATTACGGCCGACCGGATTTTCGCGGCCATAGAGGCGACCGGCCAGACTCTGGCTAATGATAGCGACGGCTGGCGAGTGTTCGTCGTCGCTCCAGCTCAGATCCCGGCCGTTCAGTATGCGCATGCCCATGGTCGAGAAAAAATTCGGTCCTACGACTTCATCAATGGCCTGCAGGGCAGGCGCTTCAGGGGAACTATAGGCGGGACGCCGGTACTCGAATTGAATGGCAGGCGCTCCTTCGGAATAGCTGACAGACAACACGCCTGGTAGCTGACTGACTTTTTCGGCGAGTTCGCGGTAGTAGGGGACTGAGTCTGGCGAAGCGCGCCTACCCGACTGAGGGAACAGAAGCATGGTGAAGAGGTGATCCCGCTGGTAGCCGGCATCGACGGTGTGCAGGCGGATTAGGGTTTTGCCGAAAAGCATGGCCCCGATCACCAGGACCAGCGAGAAGGCTAACTGGGTTGTGGAAAGTATCTTGCCTAGAACGGTAGGCCCGTGGTGTAAGGATCTCGTGTTCAGCCGAAGCACGGTCATGATCTCGGCGCGGGTTGTGAACCAGGTTGGGATGACTGAAAACAAAACTCCTGCGATGAGCGCGACGGTTGCGGTGAAGGCAAGCACGCGATAGTCGGGCGCAGTACTCAAAGGCGTCTGGACGAGTCCGGTCCAGGCAATATGCAGGAGCATTCGGCTCGTTTGATACGCCAGTCCGAGGCCGAGCAGTGCGCCGGCCGATGAAAGGATCAGGCTCTCGATGAGTGACGGAAGAATTAAATCCGACCGGCTCGCCCCCAAGGCGATCTTTATGCCGGCTACGTGCTGCTGCGAAGTTATTTTGGCCAGTGACAGGGTCGCTAAATTCAGGCACGCAATCAGTAACACGGCGCCCACCAAGACGAGGAGCACGCCCAGCGGATGGGTGAAGCGTTTGCGGAGAAATGAGACCCCGTTGGCGGCCGATTCCACAGTGATGCGCCGCGCCAGGAAACGTTTGAGTCGCTCGCGTTCATAATCGGCGGGGATCGTTGCCTTTTGGATGGAGGGCCATAACGCCTGCAAACTGGCCCGCGCCCGGCGGAGTGTAAATCCAGGCTTCAGACGCGCATGCAAGGTAAGCCAGAGCTTCCGTCGATCGCGCTCCACGCGCTGTCCTGGAGCAAACAGTGGGACTGTGACATCGGTCGAGCCATCAATGATCAGGCCCGAATAACTCTCCGGTTCGACTCCAATGATAGTGAAGGGTTGGCCTTCTACCCGAACAGTTCTGCCCACTATGTTGGGATCGCCGCGATACCAGCTGCGCCAGATGCGGTAACTGATCACTGCTACTGCTTTCGACGCGCCGCTGTCGAGACTCACATCGCTCCGCTCGATGAAGCGCCCCAGCAAAGGCGCAATGCGCATCGCCTGGTAATAGGCGCCTGAAACGACAGCCAGAGAGGCAGTGAAATGCCGTCCGTTCGCTTCGAGATTGTTGATGCCGCCGCCATTCCACGCGAAGAGATCAGAGAATGCCTTTTGATTACTGGTTAATTCCTCGAACATCGGGAGAGTGAATGCCTCTTCTCCGTTGACATTGTCAGAGCTGGTGGTAGCCAAAGCGACCAGTTGTTCCGGATGCGGTACGGGTAGAGGACGCAATACGACGGCATTGAGCAGACTGAAGATGGCGGTATTAGCGCCAATTCCTAAAGCGAGAATGAAAATGCTTACGGTGGTTGTTCCGGGATGGCGCAGCAGCGTAACGAGCGCCAGTCTGGTATCCCGCGAAAGCTTGATCATGAAGGGTAAGAACATGGAATTATGCTTGACACAGTTGTGAAAATTACTTCATACTAAGGAAAATTCCATTTATGAACGCCCTGATGGGCCCGCCGCCGGTGATCTGCTTTGCTGGCATCCTCAGTTTGTCGTCTTCGTTTCGGACTTCTCCTCCAACTTACACTCGACCGGCTGACCTGTGAAACGGTCAGCCGTTTTTTTGTGTCCGCTATGTGAATGAAAACAGAAGAAACCATGACGACACGTTTGCCCTCAGGATTTGCGCTGGCTACGCGCCCGGTTGCACTAAGCGCGATTTCAACCGATACCGAAGGACTGGAAGCCGGAGAAGTGCAGATTGAGTCGAACGGTTTTGCGCTGCCCGGGTATTTTGCGCGGCCGGGCCGAGCGGTGACGTCCCCAATCGTGCTGGTGGTGCAGGAAATCTTCGGGGTACACGAGCACATTAAAGACATCTGCCGGCGATTGGCCAAGGAAGGGTATTATGCGATTGCGCCGGAACTGTACTCTCGTCAGGGTGACCCTTCGCAGATTGCGGATACGCAGGAGCTAATTCAAAAGATCGTGAGCCGGGTGCCGGATGCGCAGGTGATGCGGGACCTGGATGCGACAGTTGAGTTTGCCGGGCGCTCGGGGCATGGCGACATGGGACGGCTGGCGATTTGCGGGTTTTGTTGGGGCGGCCGGATTACCTGGTTGTATGCGGCGCACCAGACGAAGTTGAAAGCGGGAGCGGCCTGGTATGGAAAGTTAACCCCGGGTCCGTATTCGAAGCCCGAGACACAGCCGAAGCAGCCGGTGGATATCGCGGGTGAGTTGCACGGAGCCATTCTTGGTTTGTATGGCGGAAAAGACAGCGGCATTCCACTCGAGACAGTCGAACAGATGCGGGCGGCGCTCACGGCCGCAGGGAAAGACGGGACCTGCGAGATTGTGGTGTATCCGAAAGCGGACCATGCCTTCAATGCCGATTATCGGCCGAGTTACCAGGAGGCGTCCGCCAAAGATGCATGGGGAAAGATGCTGGGGTGGTTCGAAAAATTTGTTTAGGCTGACGGTATTCCTGTGGGCGGTTTGCTGCTGCTTGGCCGCGCCGGCTGGCCCAAGTTCGTCACGAGTGGATGCGAGCGTTTTCTCGTCGCTGCACTGGAGACTGATCGGTCCGTTTCGGGCCGGTCGAGTGACAGCGGTGGCTGGCATTCCGGAGCAGCCGGGTGTCTACTATTTTTGTACTCCTGGAGGCGGCGTGTGGAAGAGCACCGATGCCGGCCGGGTCTGGAAGCCGATCTTCGACCAGGAACATGTGGCTTCAATTGGATCGCTCGCGATTGCGCCGTCTAACTCGGACGTCATCTACGTAGGGACGGGAGAGCAGACGCCGGGGCGCGGTGTATACCGATCGAGTGATCAAGGTGCGACCTGGACGAATATCGGACTACGGCAACTGCGCTACATCCAGGCGATCGTAGTGGACCCGTATGATCCTAACGTGCTGGTGGTGGCGGGCAATTCGCTCGGAGCGTCGGTGATTGCGCGAGAGGTGCCGAAGGTTGCCGCGACGCTCGACCGCGGCATCTACAAGACGGCGGATGGCGGCAAGCGCTGGTCGAAGGTCTTGACGAAGGACGACAGTGCTGGCGTCGTCGACATGTGCAGCGATCCGGGGAATGCCCGGGTGTTGTATGCTTCAGTGTTTCATCCGCCGACAGGCAAAGGGGCCGCGGCGGTCAAGGCTACTTCAGAGATTTGGAAGTCTGACGATGAGGGGTCGACGTGGCGGGCACTCGCGAGCAAGGGTCTGCCGGCGCAGGATCGGGGAAGGCTCGGGATCGTGGTAGCGCCGGGGAATCAGGGGCGGCGCATCTACGCGATTTTGCACCAGGGATTTTTTCGTTCGGATAATGGAGGCGCGAACTGGCAGCGATCGACGACTGATACGCGGGTGATTGGAAGCGAGTATTTCAGCCGCATTTTCGTGGATCCGCGCAATCCGGATGTGGTCTACGCGGCGCAGACTTCGCTCTACCGCTCGACCGATGGCGGCCACACATTCGAAGCCTTTCGCGGTGCGCCGGGCGGGGATGATTATCACGTGCTCTGGATCGATCCGCAGAACCCGGCGCGAATGTTTTTAGGAGTAGATCAGGGAGCGGTGGTCAGTGTGGATGCGGGCGCCAGCTGGACCTCCTGGTACAACCAGCCGACCGGGCAGTTCTATCACGTTTCTACGGACCATTATTTTCCGTACCGCGCGTATGCAGCCCAGCAGGATAGCGGGACAGCGGCGGTGATCACGCGCAGCGACTATGGACAGATTACCAGTCACGACTGGTATCCAGTGGGTGGATTCGAGTATTGCTTTATTGCGCCAGACACGTTGAATGCCGATCTGGTGTATAGCGGCGGCTGGTATGGAAGCGTGTTGCGTTTCGATAAGCGCACGGGGCAGTACGCAACGGTATTCGAAAAAGGCAAGAAGTACCGGACGGCGCACATGGCCCCGCTGGTCTGGGCGCCGCATGATCCACACACGTTGTATCTGGGCACGCAGTTTTTGCTGAAGACGAAGAATGGCGGCGGGACTTGGGAACAGGCGAGCCCGGATCTCACCGGGCAGGCGGCGAAAACAGACGAAAAGAAGGGTCAGCAGAAAGCAGCGGAAGAACCCGCGGAAGAGAAACGGCCGGAGGCGATCACGAGCCTTTCGCTCTCAACTGTTAATGCGGACGAGATATGGGCAGGTACTAGTAACGGGCTGGTGCAGGTGACGCGCAATGGCGGTGGCGTCTGGGAGAAAATGACGCCGGCGGGACTGTTGCGCGATGGACAAATCAGCGGGGTGGAATCTTCCCATCATGCAGCCGGAACGGCTTATGTAACGGGTAGCGAGCGCGATACGTTGAAGCCCTTGATTGCGCGCACGCAGGATTACGGGCGCACGTGGAAGACGATCGTAGCAGGTTTGCCGGTGGATGAAACAGTGCGGGTAGTGCGTGAAGATCCCATCCGCAAAGGGCTGCTGTATGCGGGTACTCAGACGGGAGTGTTTGTTTCTTTTGATGACGGCGACAAGTGGCAGCCGTTACAGCTGAATCTGCCGGCGGCGACGGTGACGGACCTGGATGTACACGACAACGATCTGGTGGTTTCGACGTTTGGGCGTGCACTTTGGATCCTGGATGATCTAACGCCGCTGCGCGAGATGAATGAGAGCGTGACAGCTTCGGACGCGCACTTGTTTACGCCGGAGCGCACCGTGCGAGTGCGCTGGGACACCAACCCGGATACGCCGTATCCGCCGGAGACGCCGGCCGGAAAAAATCCGCCGAATGGGGCGATTCTGAATTATTATTTGAAGCCGGGGTTGACGGGCGAAATTACGTTTACGATTTCGGATTCTTCAGGCCGCGAAGTGAAGCGATTCTCGAGCACGCCGGAAGAGCGCGAGATGCCTCCTGCGAATGTACCGGAATCCTGGTTTGCTCCACCGGAAGCTTTGCCGAGGGTCGCGGGTTTGAACCGCTTTGTGTGGGATCTGCGGTATGCGGCGCCACTGGCGTTGCCCTACGGTTATTTTGGCGGCCTGCTCGAATACACCGAGTACACTCTGCCGAGCGATGCGGTTCCGGGAGACACGCCGAAGCTGCAGCCGCAGGGTCCGGTGGCAGTGCCAGGCCGGTACAACGTGGAATTGGCGGCAGGTGGGAAAAGTTATCGCCAGACGATCGACGTGGAACTCGATCCGCGAGTGAAAACGCCTGCGGCCGATTTGCAGGAGCAACTGAAACTGGAGCGAACAATCGATCAAGGAATGAACGTGAGCTACGAATCGTTTCAACAAGTAGAGGCACTGCGGAAGGGTTTGGAAGAACGGGAAAAGAGTAGTGGGGCGGCGAAAATGGATACCGTGATGAGTAGTGAGGCTGCAGCCTTGCGGAAGAAACTGGACGAAGTGCAGAATGGCAGTTCGAAGGCGCCAGGATTCGGTCCGGTAAACCGGGAGCTGGGAAGGCTGGCGGCATCGGCGCAGAGTGCAGATGTACGTCCGTCGGAAACGGCAAAGGCGGCAGTAGACGAGAATTGCCAGACGCTCGAGCAGGATTTGACAAAGTGGCGGGCGTTCAATGCGGAGGATTTAAAACGGTTCAACGGATTGCTGCAGAAGGGGAAGATAGACGCGCTGCAAGTGAGGGGACCGATCCTCGCAGCGAAAGCATGCCAACAGTCTATTGAACACGGGCCGAAGTAGCGGTAGCGTGTGCGGACGGGTTGTTTAAGTAGCGTTGGGCAAAGGTAAGGAAAGTGGGCCAGTTGGGTGCGGACGTATGGCCTCCGCTGTGTTGTCGAAATGCGATGTCGCCACTGATAAGCGGAGTCTCAATAGGGGGAAAGACGGTTGTGCCCAAGCCACGGTTGCCTAACAATTCATAGACGGGGCCGGCGGCAGCTGCAGCCATAAACATGCCTTTGGCATCGGCCCATCCATCGCCTTGCGTGGCGCCTCCGCCAATAAATACGGGTCTGGGAGCGCAAAGAGCAATGAGTTCGTGGGCGTCGACGGGCAAATCGCGCGGCTGCAACGGGCCGGCGTATTTGAGGAAGTTGCCGGCCATCCAATGGTATTCGCCAGTGGCCGCAACGTTTTCCAGCTGTTCGCCCCAGTGGCGGCGGCTGAGCTGCGCCCCGCCTGCGCCGGACGAACTGATATAAGCGATGGCGAAGCGCGAGTCATATGCCATGGCAAGTAACGCGGCTTTTCCATAGCGCGAGTGTCCCGCAACCCCGACCTTTTTCGCATCGATGGCTTGATCTGTTGCGAAGTAATCGAGTGCCCGGCTGGCGCCCCACGCCCAGGCTCGTAGCGCGCCCCAATCGTCGAGCTTGCGCGGCCGGCCTTTGTTCATCAGGCCAATGATGCCTTGCGTGAGACCTGCTCCGTTGTCGGCTTGAATGCTGGTGGGAGTCAACGCCGCGAAACCCCAGCCTAGCGCCAGCACTTGTTGCTGCCAGGTAGGTCCTACGGTGGGCGGCGTCATAGACTTCGGCCAGGCCAGTTCCAGAATTACCGGCGTCGGGCGGGTGTTGTGGGCGGGAGTTGTCACCGTAAGTTCGATGTTGACATTGATGTCGGGATAAGACGCGTTATCTACGTGACCGAGCAAGTGTCTGGTTTTAACCGGTACATCGCCGATTGTCTCGTCCACGATTGCGGTGATTTCCCAATTCACTTTGGGCGTGTTCGGAGGGACTCGCCCGTAGATTTCCCGATCGAAAGCTTCTATGATCTGGGGTCTGCGCTTGGTCCACCATTGAGCGGCGGTAGTGACTCTGCTTCCGTCATTCAGGATGAGCGGATGGGGAAGTGT
The DNA here is from genome assembly GCA_965277435.1 of Bryobacteraceae bacterium. GTDB lineage: Bacteria > Acidobacteriota > Terriglobia > Bryobacterales > Bryobacteraceae > Bog-105. The sequence continues at coordinate 4,226,993 of OZ255821.1, forward strand.
AGGGTCGGGGTTGGCTTTCGCCTCGTCGTAATTAGCGGCGTTTGGCGCACTGGGATACTTGCCATCGGCCCCGGGGCGTAGAGAACTTATGTGCAGCAGGTCCATCGTTCGCTGATGGTCCTGTTCGGCGGTGAGTTGAACGGGCAAGGGAGTAGCCGGCCACAGAAAAACCGGCAGGGCGCAGGAGAAGAGGACAACCATTCTGAAAAGAGGCATAGCGGACGATTCAGCTTCCGCTATTGAATCAGACCGCTACGTTAGTTAGGAGGAGGCTCAGAGCTGGGGTGGCGCGGGAATGGGGGGAGTGGCCGTAGCCGCAGGCGTGGTGGCCGGGGCGGTAGCGAGCGCTTCCGCTTTGGCTTTGCCGCCTGTGGTGGCCCAATCGTGTTCGGTGGCGGCGTTGCCCACTGCGCCCTTGGCTACGTCTTTGGCCACATCTGTAGAGACTTTCTGGTCCGACTCTTTGGCGGTCTGGTGGGTGCCGTCGCCGAGTTCGAGGACGCGGATTCGGACGGCGCGTTTTCCAAATTTCTTACATTCGGCCGTGTTGGGCATGTAGATGTCGAGTTTGCGGCCAACGATTTTCTGGCCGGTATCGGCAACAACGTACTCGCCCGAGTACTTGCCTGCGCGCCGAATTTTTATGCGGCTACCGATCGGGAGAATAGCGGGGTCAGCCGCGATCACGTGGCGATGCGTGTATTCGCCGGAAGCGGTGATGCCTGTGACGGAATAGGCGGTAGCAAAATACTTGCCATTAACCCGGGGCGGAGCAGGTTTTGTTTCGGCGTCGAGCGGACTGGCAAGAACCAGGAGACCAAAGAAAACGAGAAGTAAAGCGGCAATGCGGGATTTGAGGTTCAAGCTTTGGCGGGCTCCGGTTCTCGGTTCGCTTTTTCCATTTGTCTCTTAACAAGGGTGACATGACGAAACGGGAAAGCAAAGTGCGTGTGGTCAGGGAGTACTGGTACGGGGAAGAAGATTCAAGCTTTTTCTAGCTTTACATCGTGGAAGTGTGATGGTGCGCGCCAAAGTGCCAGTGGAATTTCCACCAGTGTCCGCTCCCGACGGCTTGGCCCCGTCCTTCGGGGTGACCAGCTCTTATGCTCAGGATGCCTCCGATACAGATGAGGAGTGTTCCGAAAATGGCCGATGTTTGAGGAATGTTGTGGAAGAACCACCAGCCGAGCAGCCCCGAGAAGACGACAACGGTGTAGTTGAACGGCGAGAGTTCAGCCGCCGAAGCATGGCGGTAGGCCAGGATGATGAAGTATTGAGTGAGGGCATAGAAGATGCCGATGGCCAGCAGAAGGAGCCAGGTCTGCCGGCTGAGAGGCTTCCAGGCACTGTAAGAGACGGGCAGCAGCAAGAGCGTGGAGATGCCGAAGTTATAGACCAGAATGCGGGTGGGCGGCTCGGTTTCCGAAAGCTTGTTGGTGGCGACCAGGGCGAGCGCGGAAAAGAAGCCGCCGGCGAGCGCGAGGAGCGACGCGGGATTCTGAAACATCTGCGGTCCGGGTTTGATGATCAGCACGATGCCGATCAGGCCGATGAAGAGACTCAGCCAAACAAGCGGCTGGACCGTTTTGCGGAACCAGAGATAGATCACTAGGGGAATGAACAGGGGCGCCGCATTCGTAAGCAAGACGGAATCCATGAGTGGGATCGATTTTACGGAAATAAAGAAAAGGAGCTGACAGACCGATCCCGACATGCTGCGAAAAAAGTGCAGCCAGAAGTGATCGGTTTTGAGGCGGGCGGGACCGATCCGGGCGACCGACGGCAGGAAGCATAAGAAGCTGATGGCGTACTGCAGGAAGAGCGTGAGCAGGGGCGGAACGTCCGAGACAGCTTTTCCGAAAGCGCTCATGACAGCCGAACAAAAGAAGGCGAGTGTGATGAGGGAGATGCCTAACGTAAGCGAATGATTGGGGGCGGCTTTGGGATCCAAGTGTAGGGACTCGGTGGGCAGGGATCAGGCAGGATGGGTGAGAAGGCGCGCGGCCATTTCGGCAAGCTCGATGTCTTCAGCTTGCGGCAAGCCGCTGATGGCGACAGCACCGATGACCTGGCCGTCTTTAAAGAGGGGCACGCCACCTCCCCAGCCTGTAAATTGCGGATCTCCGAAGTAAGCCATATCGAATCCTTTCTCGGGGTGGCGGGCGGCGACGCCAATGTCTTTTGAGGGTTTCCGCTCACGGGCGGCGCTATAGGCTTTGTTCATAGCGATGGTGATGGAAGAAAGTGGAGCGCTGTTCATGCGTGCGAAGGCGATCAGTTCGCCGTGCGCATCGCAAACGGCGATGACGCCGGCTTTGTTCCGTTTGGAGATTTCGGTAACGAGCGTGTCGAGCAGTTGGCGGGCTTCTGCGTAGTCGAGGGCGGGTTCGAGGAGCATCCGGGTAGTTTAGCGTTTAAAACGCCGGCAATCCTCCGAGAACATGGCCGTTCTCATTTTGAAGGGCTAATTCGAAGCGCTTGACCGTTGATTCAGCCAACTTGTCTTTGTCGCTGAAACGCTTTACCGCGCTGAGCTTTGATCTTCACGCACACAGAATTTTTGTCAAAGCCCGACCAGCGCTGGGGAGCATTAAGATTCCCGGTCATTGCGTAAACGTTGCCGATCCGAAGCCATGCTTCAGGTGATCAAAACCAAAGTGCCGCTGCGCAAGAACTCGCGCTCTTAGAAGCGCTGTTTGTAGGACATGGCAATGCCGCACACGTCTTCGATGACTTTGCACCCATATCTCAAGCTTTTACATGGTCTACGAGCGGGCAGACCATACCCCGGAGTTGCCGGAAGCCGAACGGGAGCGACTGGTCGAGCGCAGCATGGTCGAGCGCGTGTACAGCCGTCTCAAAGACGAGTTCGGCGCACGCACGGACCAGTGGCCCAGGGGCCGCCGCGTGCCCGGTCCACTTCGATTCTCCTGGCTGGCCTCGTTTCCGTCGCGTCCTACACGCTAATTCAGAATAAAACCTTATTTGTCAAGCCAGTCCGGGCCGCATTTTGCAAGTGGATCACCGGTCGACGCACTTTATTAAGTCTTGTTAAATCAGATGCGTGCGGTGATTTTGTCGACCTTCCCAAACAGGCGTCGCGGCATGATGAGCTCGCAAAAGTAGTGGCGAATCAGGTGGCGAGCCACGGAAAACGAGACTCGGGGATGGCGAACAACAAAGCAACAAAGAGGCGTCCGGCGGCAATAACCGGCTTTTCGAAGGAAGCAGCGCAGTAATGGGGAGGCCTGTTTACGAGGTCACGGACGAGAAGCGCGAGCAGGTACGAACGCTGGCGTCGATGGGGATGACGCAGGACGACATCGGGCGAGTGATGGGGGCGACGGCGAAGACGCTGCGGAAACATTTCCGGGAGGAACTGGAACTGAGCGCGATCGAAGCGAACACGAAGGTGATGCAGACGCTGTTCACCATGGCGACCTCGGGCGCGAACACGACTGCCTCGATTTTCTGGGCGAAGACGCGTTGCGGGCTGAGGGAAGCGAGGGGAGAGGTGACGGCCAAGAAAAAGCCGCAAGCGGAGAGGCCGGTGGAGACGACGCCGGGATGGATGCCGGGATTTGAGGTGAGTCTGAATTCTTCGGAGAAAAGCGAGTGAAGCGAGGGAAAGAGACGATCGTGAGAAGCTTGCGGCCGGCGCAGATGGAAGTGTTTCTGGACGAGAAACGCTTCCGGGTGCTGGTGGCGGGGCGGCGATTCGGGAAGACGCACCTGGCGATGATCGAGCTGCTGCGGGCGGCTTGGGGGAAAGACCGCAAGGTCTGGTATGTCGCGCCGAGCTACCGGCAGGCGAAACGCATTGCGTGGGACCGGTTAAAGGATTTGACGAGACCGTATTGGCAGGGGACGCCGCACGAGACGGATTTGAGCATCAAGCTGCGGTGGGGAGCAACGATTGCGCTGCGAGGGGCGGACAATTACGATTCGCTGCGAGGCGACGGGCTGGATTTCGTGGTGCTGGATGAGTATGCGTCGATGCGGCCGGAATGTTGGACGGAGGTGCTGCGGCCGGCGTTGAGTGACCGGCAAGGCGGGGCGCTGTTTATCGGCACGCCGCAGGGACGCAATCATTTTTTCGATCAGTATGAGTATGCGCGGACGAATCCGGATTGGAGCGCGTATCAGTTTACGACGGCGGAGGGCGGGAACGTGCCGTCGAAGGAACTGGCGAGCGCGGCTTCGCAATTAGACGAGCAGTTATTCCGGCAGGAGTTTGAGGCGAGCTTCGACAGCGGGGCGATCGGGAGGGCGTACCATGCGTTTGCGCAAGCAGCGAATGTGGCGCGGTGCGACTACCGGCCCGAGCTGCCGCTGGTGTGGTCGCTGGATTTTAACGTGAGCCCGATGTGTTCAGTGGTGGCGCAGCGGCAGGGCGAGGAAGTGCGGGTGCTGGACGAGATGGTGTTGACGGATGCGCATACCGGGATGGCGTGTGAGGCGTTTCTGGAGAAGACGCGGGCGTGGCGCGGAAAGGGACCGTTGACGGTCGAGATTTACGGAGATGCGAGCGGGTATCAGCGGCGGACGTGCGGGACGGAGACGGACTGGAGTTTGATCCGGGAGTTTTTCGGGCACTGGCGGGGGCAGGTGACGGTGCAGATGAAGGCGGGACAGGCGAATCCGGGGGTGCGGGATCGGGTGAATATTGTGAACAGCCGGTTATGCAGCGCGATGGGCGAGCGGCGGCTATTTGTAGATCCGAAGTGCCGCGAGTTACTGATGGATTTGGATCGAGTTAGTTGGAAGTTAGATGATACGGGGCGAGTAAGTAGTGAATTAGACAAGTCGGATAAGAAGCGGACGCATATGAGCGATGCTTTGGGGTATTATCTGGCAGCGGCGTTTGCTGGGAAAGGCACGTTTGGGGAGCGGCGGGAGAGATTGATGTGAGGCTCAGGCGGACAGTTTTCTGAGCTGCGCCGTAGACTGTCGTTAGTGTCAGGTAATTTGCCTGTTGGAGAGGCCAAGCAGGCTGATGTCATCGAACACCTATTCCGTTGTAGCCGCATTTCCGAAATCTCGATGAGAGACGGCGAGAATGCTTTTCGTGGTACCGGGCGTGTTCGCCGCCAGGGCAAGCGATAGTGGACGGGAATGGCCTGGCTTCCTTCCCCAGATGAGTCAGCGCGCAGCGCCCGCCCGCTGCAGGGCGGCACGCGTGGCGTTTTCGATGGCTTTCTAATCGAGACGGCCGCTCCTGCGCAGTTCCGCGAAACAACGCGTACGAAAAACTTTGTATTCATTTCGAGAGGCAACGGGAGTGCGATGTTTTCCTCGAGAGCAATGAAATCCGCGTGCAGGCGCTTGTACAGAGGGCTCATTTTTTCGCCAGTTGCGCTTGGAGAGCTTACTGGAAAAGGGGGGAGGAAAGCGGAACCGGATCTTAGCGGACTTTCTGGTGGAAGCGCATGCCCAGGAGCACGCAACGCGCTTGATATCGTGCGACCGGGGCTTTTATCGGACGCTGTTTCCATCGCTCGATGTTCGTGATCCGAGCGGCCGGCGAACCAAACACTTAGGCAGCATCTTTTTGGGAAGCATTTGCAGCGCGACTATGAAGTGTGACATTCTTGCCTAAGCAAAATGCCGTCCGAGAAGTTGGGAGTTCTGAATCGCCGGCGGGCTATCGCTTCCGCCTTCGCAGCTGTCGGCGTAAACACGCCCGTTTCTGCTAAAGACAGCTTGAAGATCACCAGGATCGAGACGTTTTTGGTGAAACCGCGCTGGCTGTTTTTGAAGATCCATACCAATGGGGGGATCACCGGTTTGGGCGAGCCCATTACCGAGGGGCGGGCGCTTACCTGTGCGGAGGCGGTGAAGGAGATCGAGCCATACCTGGTGGGAAAGGATCCGCGTCCGGTCGGGAAGCACTGGCAGGCGATTTACCGGCATGCTTTCTATCGTGGCGGCCCCATTCTGACGAGTGCGTTGAGCGGAATCGATCAGGCACTGTGGGATATCAAGGGGAAGGCGCTCGGCGTTCCAGTGTATGAACTGCTGGGCGGGCCAATGCGCGATCGGGTGCGGGTGTATGCACATGCCAGCACGCCGGAGCAGATGAAGACGTTGCAGACGCAAGGATTCACGGCGTTTAAGACCGGCGTCGCTAAGGATAAAAGACGGCCCAACCGGTACATCGAGACGCAAGCAGACATCGAGTATGCGGCGGAGAAGTTTGCGGAGCTGCGGCAGGCGATGGGCAAAGAGGTGGACATCGCCATCGACTTTCATGGCGCGGTGAGTCCGGCGACGGCCAAGCTTTTGATCAAAGCATATGAGCCGTATCAGCCGATGTTCATCGAAGAGCCGTGCCAGGCGCAGAATCACGATGTAATGGCGGACATTGCGCGCGGCACGTATCTGCCGATTGCGACGGGCGAACGGGTGTTCACCAAGTGGGGATTCCGCGAGGTGCTCGAAAAGAAGGCGGTGACGGTGCTGCAACCCGATCTGTGCCATGCCGGAGGGATCACGGAAGTGCGGCTGATTGCGGGGATGGCCGAAGCGTATTACGCCGATATCGCGCCGCACAATCCGCTGGGTCCGATCTCGCTAGCGGCGGGCGTGCAGTTGGCGGCGAGCATTCCGAATTTCCTGTGCCAGGAACAAGTGTCGCTGGGCGAAGGCTATTTGAAGCAGCCGTTTCGGGTACGGGAAGGCTTCCTGGAGTTGCCTACCGGGCCGGGTTTGGGAATCGAACTGGATGAAGATGCGCTGGCGAATAAGATCGGCCATGACTGGCGCAATCCGGAAGCGTACGATCCGGAAGATCAATCGGTAGTTGACTGGTAATTTCGAGGTTTTCTGAGAAGGCAGCAAGGAGGGTTTCTATGTGGAAATGCTTGCCGGTTGTTGCGGGGCTGATGGTTATTTCGGGCTTGCGCTGTTTGGCGCAAGTGGCCACGGCGGAATTAACGGGGACGATAGTCGACGCATCGGGCGCGGGCGTGGCAGGTGCGCAGGTTACGGCGACGGAGCTAGCGACGAACCAGGCGCACAATACTGTGAGCGACAAGAGCGGCGTGTATGTTTTGACGCTGTTGCCGCCGGGTGATTACCGGCTTGAGGTGGAGGCGTCGGGATTTCGCAAGGTGGTGCAAACGGGCGTGGCGCTGCAGATCAACCAGCAGGCGAAAGTAGATCTGACGCTCGAAGTCGGGCAGGTGAGCGAAACGATGCAGGTGACGGGACAAGCGCCGCTGCTGGAATCGGAATCATCGTCGTTGGGCACGGTGGTGAATCAAAAGCTGGTGAATGAACTGCCGCTGAATGGCCGGAATTTTGTTCAGCTGGCGACGTTAAGTCCTGGCGTGAATGGGGTGGGCTTTTCGGCGAGCGGAACGATTATGAGCGGGACCCGGCCCGATGACCGGCGTCCGGCGACGGAGATTTTTTCGAACGGCAATCGCGAGGGTTCGAACAATTTTCTGTATGACGGGATCGATGATAACGAGCGCTTGACACTCTCGATCGTGCTGCGTCCGGCGGTGGAAGCAGTGCGTGAGTTCAAAATTCAGACCAATCTGTACAGTGCCGATATCGGACGGAACTCGGGCGCGGTGGTCGATGTGATTACCAAGGCCGGTACGAATCAGGTGCACGGGAGCCTGTTCGAATTTTTGCGCAACTCGGCGATGGACTCGCGGAACTTTTTCAATCCGCATGGCACGACGTTTCCCAGTTTGCGCTTGAATCAGTTTGGCGGTTCGTTGGGCGGTCCGGTGGTGGCCCCGAAGGTTTATAACGGCAAGGACAAAACGTTCTTCTTCGTGGATTACGAAGGATACCGCCGCACGTCGCAGCAGCTGCTTCTCGGAAACGTGCCGACGCTCAAAATGCGGAGCGGGGATTTCAGTGAGACGTCGCCGATTTACGATCCGCTGACCACGCGCGCGAATCCGAATGGTTCGGGGTTCATCCGCGACCGCTTTGCCGGGAATCAGATTCTTCCGAGCCGTTGGGATCCGATTGCAGCCAAGATGATCAATGCATACCCGACGCCTACAGGGCCGGGGCGGTTCAACAACTATTTGTCGAACCAGGTGCAAAACCAGCAGTGGAACCAGGGCGATGTGCGGGTGGACCACCAGCTTTCGCCGAAGGACAGTTTCTTTGCGCGTTACTCGATTCAGAACACGACTACGATTGTGCCGAGCACTTATCCGCAGACAACGATTCCGGGAATTTCGACTCCGGTCGATCTGTCGGATGAAGGTTCGTTTGCCGGCACGTCTTCGCAACCCGCGCAGCATGCGGTGGCGAGCTACGCGCGGATCATCAGCCCCACTCTGGTGAACGAATTCCGGGCGGGTTTCAATCGCTACCGGCTGGACTATACGGCCGATCAGTTTGCGCCCAATGCGCAGCTCGGGAATAAGCTGGGCGTTCCGAACGCCAATGTGACGCCGCAGGAGCAGAACCTGCCAATTTTTTCGCCGGCGAATTATCTGGGCATTGGGCAAACAAGGTCGCTGCCGTTATTCCGGCGCGAGAACACGTTTGAGGAAGTGGACAATGTGACGTACACGGTGGGGAAGCACACGCTCAAGTGGGGCGCGGATTTCCGGCGGCGGCAGTTGACGATCTATCAGACGAATCAGGGAAACGGGCGGTTCAACTTCTCGCCGGCGTTTACCGATTCGCGACAGCCGGCGGGCGCGGGCGGCGATTCGATGGCGAGTTTCTTACTGGGCGATCCAACGCTGATCGCGCACGACTACACGCAGAACTGGCCGGGAGAACGAGGCAATGAGCTCGGGTTGTTTGTCGCCGACGACTGGCGCGTGACGCGTAAGCTGACGCTAAATATTGGTTTGCGATGGGATTATTTTAGTCCGTACTCGGAGGTTTCAAATCGCTGGGCTAATTTCAATTTAGAAACGGGAAAGATCGACATCGCCGGCCGGAACGGTGTGGATAAGTATGCGAATGTGGAGCCGTATTACAAGAATTTCGGTCCGCGTTTTGGCTTTGCCTATCAGGTAGCGGAGCACACAGTATTTCGCGGCGGGTTCGGTGTCTTTTACAACCCCACGGGCAGTGAAGGCGGCAGTTTGCGGCTGTTCCGGCAATTACCGTTTGGATCGACGATCAGTATTTCGCCGGGCGATATTTTCGTGGGGCAGACAGTGAGCCAGGGGTTTCCGCCGTTGCAGCCGGTGAACTACGCGTTAGCGGATGCGCCAACGGGAGCGATGTTCGCGGTGGATCATGGATTCCGGCCGTCGTATGCGGAGCAGTTCAATGCGACGCTGGAACATGAGATCAGTCCGCTGGCGCTGTTGATTCGAACGGCGTTCGTGGGCAATCTCGGGAAGCACTTATACAACAACTGGAACGCCAATCAGGCGATTCCGGGAGCGACCTCGCTCAACACGCGGCGGCCACTGTATTCGATCGATCCGAATGTGAGTGATGTGACTTATTTCGCAACGGACGGATTGAGTGACTATTACGCGTTTCAGTTGACAGCGGATAAACGTTTCGGGAAAGGAGTGAGCGCGTTGCTGGCGTACACGTGGTCACATGCCATCGATGACGTTCCGTTGGAGTTCGGAGGCGGCGCGGCGGGACCGCAGCCGCAGGACCCTCGGAACATCTTTGCGGAGCGCGGCAATTCGATTATCGATTTGCGGCACCGTCTTACCTTGAGTTATTTGTGGGAGCTGCCGTTCGGGAAAGGGAAAGCTTTCTTGAACCGTGGAGGTGTTGTGAACTGGGTGTTGGGCGGATGGCAGACCAACGGAATTTTGACGGTGCAATCTGGGCTGCCGTTTTCGCCCGTGCTGCAAACCTCAACGACGAATACCGGAACGGGCAGCCGGCCGAATGTGGTCGGGTCAGTGAACTACCCGAAGACGCTGCAGCACTGGTTCGATCCCAGCGCGTTCGCCAGTCCGGCGCCCTACACGTATGGCAATGCCGGGCGCGATATTTTGGTGGGGCCTGGACGGACGAATTGGGATATGTCGCTGTTCAAGAACTTTGTGATTCGCGAGCAGACGACGTTTGAGTTTCGGGCCGAGGCATTCAATGTGTTTAACCATCCGCAGTTCGGATTGCCGAATCCGACAATTGAGAATGCACAAGCGGGCGCGATTACCAGTACGGTAGGAAATCCGCGGCAGTTGCAATTGGCTTTGCGGTTTCAGTTTTGAATGGGGCTGATTGCGGCCACCGGGTTAGGCCAAAAGCTCGTCGTAAATGCAGTGTAAACATCCTGTAAAAACCGGGTTGACCACCTTCCCATTCCCCTGCAACTGATTTACGCTCGGTCTGTCTGCAAGTGATTCAATGCTTGCACAGCGAGGAAAGCAGAATGCAATTTACACATATATCAAGCTCAATTGGTCTCAGCTGCAAGGTCTTGTCGCTAGCAGCGCTGCTGGCCGCCGGCAGCCAGGCTCAACACTACACTCGCACTGATCTGGTTTCGAATGTCGCGGGCGTCGCCGGCGTCACCGATCCGAATCTCGTGAATGCGTGGGGATTATCCCGCTCGTCCACCGGTCCCTGGTGGGTTGCCGATAACGGCAGTGCGAAATCGACGCTGTACTCAGGCACCGGCAGCAAAGTCCCGCTGACTGTACCTGTACCCGGCTTTCCTACCGGCACTGTTTTCAACGGTACCTCGGACTTCAAGCTCCCGAATGGAACGCCGGCCGCTTTTCTTTTTGCATCGGAAGACGGCACTGTCTCGGCGTGGTCTCCGGGCGCTCCCAGCGCTCAAGTCATGATCAGTAAAGCGGGCGCCGTTTATAAAGGTCTCGCGATTGCTTCGATTGCAGGCACGAACTATCTCTTCGCCACGGACTTCCATGGCGGCGCGATCGATGTATTCGATTCCTCATTTCACTTGATCAAAACGTATGGCGACAGATTCAGAGCCGGATGCGAGAGAGCTATAACGTCTGAAGCGGCCGCAGAGAACGAAGGGCTGTCTCGCGCTTTGGATCTGGTTCCTTTTAACGTCCAGAACATCGGCGGCAACCTGTATGTCACGTTCGCAAAGCAGGATGCTCAAAAACATGATGAGGTGCATGGGGCCGGTCTCGGACTTGTGGCTGACTTCTTGCCGAGTGGTCAACTGCTAAAAGTCTTCCGTCATGGTTCGTGGCTCAATGCACCGTGGGGAGTTACCCTGGCGCCGGGCGATTTCGGTTACTTCAGCCACACCCTGCTGGTAGGCCAATTCGGCAGCGGTCAGATTGGCGCATACAACCTCGAAAGCGGCAGATTTGCGGGGCTACTTGAAGATCCAAGCGGCAATCCCATCGCTATTGACGGCCTGTGGGCGATCAGCTTCGGTAATGGCCAGGCTGCCGGTTCCGCCAATACGCTTTACTTCGCCGCCGGCCCCAACGGTGAAGCGAACGGCCTCTTCGGTACATTGACCGCCGTTCCTGCGGATCAGCTATTAGGCAACGGCAAGTAACATCACCATTGTGGTGGACATTCGTCCCAATTGGCCTTCCAGTTTCAGTTTTGAAAATGTCGAGCTATAGACTGAAACCGGATGGCACCTGAGGAGAAGCGGCTTTCGATCGAGCAGCAACTAGCGGTTTATGACCGGAAGCTGCGGCGCTATGGGCCGAGTATCGCAGCGGCTGGTCACTGCCTGCTTCTGGGCCGTCATTATGCGGAATCGCCTTACGTTTACTTCAGCCTGAATCCAGGATTTGCAAGAGACGGATCGCCGCTGGATCCAAGCTCCTCCGGCGAATCCAATGTTCCGTTCTCCAATTCGGCAGAGCTTCGCAGGCAGTATGTCTACCTGCACAATTGTCAGCGATTCTTCGGATCACATCCTGTATTGGACGAATGGATCAACGCGCAAGTAACGAGCGCGTTTCTGGTGCCCTGGAGGACGCGCGATACAAGTGAACTTTATTTGCTGAACCGGAAGACCGAAGGGCGCCTCTTCGGGTATGCGCGCGCACTGGTGAGGGAGATCATCGAGCATCATCAGGCGCGGCTGCTGATTGCAGCGGGCAAGAGTTCGCTCGCGTTACTCAACGATTTAGGAGTTCCCGAAAGACCGGTTTGGGTGGACCGATATCTTGGACCAGGCGGAAGCTATCAATGGTCGCGCTGTGAGGCAGAGGTGAATGGCTCACGCCTCACGATTCTTCAGATCCCACATTTTTCACGCGCGAATTCGCCGGCGAAATTGCGTGAGCTGGGAGTGTGGTTGACGGACGAGCTTGAGCGGTTTGGCGATGAGCGCCGGGTTGGGCCAGTCCCACGAACGAACAGCAGCGCTCTACAAGCGGACGCTCCCTGAACCTGGAGGTCCCGCAAAACAAGGGCTCCGCCGAGTTCGATGGGGTGGCCCCTTATTTGCCTCCAGTAACCTAGCGACTATGAACGGCTTTCTGAAAGATTTGCTGTTTGCCTTGCGGCAACTTCGTAAACATCCCGGTTTTACCGTCATTGCCATCTCTGTGCTGGCGCTGGGACTAGGCGCGAATGCCGCCATCTTCAGCGTGGTGAACGCGCTGCTCTTGCAGCCGTTGCCCTATCCCGCCACGAAGACACTGATCGAAGTTTTCGAACGCAGCGTGGTGAACGACAGCGAAGAGGATCACTACAACTGGGTGAGTCCGGGTAGCTTTGCGGATTGGAGACGCAGTGCGCGTTCGGTGTCGGCGCTCTCGGCGGTGCGGCATGTGTCGTTCAACATTTCGAGCAAGAGCCAGTCATTTACGCCGCGGCGCATCGATGGCATCGCCTGTTCGGCGAACTTTGCGTCGATACTCGGGGTGTCGCCGGTTGTGGGGCGCTTCTTCCAGCCGGGGGAGGATGCGGCGAGTTCGCCGTATGTCGCGGTGCTGTCGTACCGCTTCTGGCAGAGCCATTTCGCGGGCGACCGGCACATCGTGGGCAAAGACGTTCATTTAGACGGCAAGAGCTATACGGTGGTGGGAGTGTTGCCCAGGACGTTTGTCTTTCCAGGCCCGCCATCTGATGTTTTCGTCTCATTTGAGCGCGCGCTGGAGCCGTCGAACAGAGATTCACACAGCAATCATTTCTTTCAAGTGATCGGACGTCTTGCGCCTGGATATTCGGCAGCGCAAGCGCAACACGAAATCAGCGCGATCGTGCAGGATTTCCGGCGCGGACATCCGGCCGAGATCATGGGAAAAGCGGCCACCGTAATCCGTCTGGATGACTACCTGGTGAAGGACATGAAAACCGCGCTACTGGTCCTGCTCGGAGCGGTAGCCTGCCTGCTGCTGATTGCTTGCGTGAATATAGCGAACCTGCTGCTCTCACGGGCCCTGGGGCGGCAGCGGGAACTGGCCATCCGCTCGGCACTCGGCGCGAGCCGCACGCAGATTATCCGCCAACTGCTGATCGAGAGCACCACTATTTCTCTGCTCGGCGCGCTCGCAGGCTTGATCGTAGCCGCCTGGGCCTCCTCCTTTCTCGCCACACATGCGCCGGGAGCCGAGCAACTGCCGCAGAGCGCAAATATTCGAGTGGATTATGCCGTGTTGCTATTCACCATCGCAATGGCCCTTTTAAGCGGTATCGCGGCTGGCTTTTTTCCGGCCTGGGCGTCATCCCGAGCCGACCTCGTCAACGGCTTGAAAGACACTTCGCGATCCTCCACCGCTGGACGTTCGCATGGCCGCCTGCGCAATGCGCTGGTGGCCGTTGAAGTCGCCTTGTCGCTGGTGCTGCTGGTGGGCGCAGGACTGCTCCTACGTAGTTTTCTGAATATCGAGAACGTTCCGCCTGGATTTCACGCCGACAACTCGGTTTCGTTTGCGGTCTCACTTCCCGACGCGTCGTACAAAAATCGTCAGGCGGTCAGCAACTTTACCCGGCGTCTCTCGGATGATCTGCGGGCGACGCCCGGCGTGCGTTCGGCTGGTCTGATCAGTTATCCACCGCTGGCAGGACACTACAGCGATTCGGTCTTCCGTATCAAGGGCCATCCAATGCCGCCCGGCTCTATGATGGACCTCTTGTATCGCTCCGCCGACCCGCAATATTTTCGGGCCGTGGGCATTCCTCTGGTCAAGGGCCGCTTTCTCACCGAACACGATGGCGTTGGCTTTGACGATATGCATCCGCGCTTAGGACAGGCGCTGATTAGTGCCTCCGCCGCACACAAATTTTTCGCCAACTTTGACCCGGTCGGACAAATTTTAATGCCAGGTACCGACGCCGGCCTCGTGCCCGACCCCACTGGCAAACCGTATCCCGAATACCGCATTGTGGGCGTTGTCGGCGACGTGCCCGCCAGCGTCGAAGACGGCATGCAGCCGACGATCTACACGCCGCTCCTCGATGGCGGCGACAACGACTTTTACGGAGTGGTTCATACCGATTCCGATCCGCTCGCTTTAACTTCGCGTATTCGCGCCGCCGTGTCACGGCTCGATTCCGGAGATCCCTGTGCATGACGTTCGGACGTTTGCCCAGATCAATACCCGTACCACCGGTGACCGGCGTTTTAGCGTGAGTCTCCTCGTCCTGTTTGCCGGCGTGGCGCTGCTCTTGGCGGCCATCGGTTTGTATGGCGTCGTCTCGCATGCCGTGACGCAGCGGACCTCCGAAATCGGAATCCGCATGGCGCTCGGCGCAGGTTGGGCCCAGGTCAGCCGTTTGATTGTTATCGGTGGCATAAAGCCAGCGCTGGCAGGAGTCGGGATGGGCTTGATAGCTGCCATCGGGCTCTCGCGAATCTTAAATAGCCTGTTGTTTGGCGTTTCGTCGCTCGATGTTTTCACGTTTGCGGCGGTGGGCTTGTTGCTCATCCTGGTAGTGGGCATAGCTTGCCTGGTTCCGGCGCTGCGCGCTACCCGCATCGATCCCACGGTGGCTTTGCGGTCGGAGTAATTTGGGTCATTTCGAAACTATTCTTCGGATGTGGCTCTCCCAACTTACAGCCACATGCCTGAAGAACAAATGATCGAGACCGACGTTCCGGCCAGAATGGATCGGTTGCCCTGGAGCGGCTGGCACCGAAAAATCATTGTGGCTCTTGGCACTTCCTGGATGCTCGACGGCCTGCAGGTCACCCTGGCCGGCTCGCTGGCCGGGATCCTCGAAGACAAACGCACACTGGGCTTTTCTGACCCCCAAGTCGCCGAAGGCGCGACCGCCTATCTCGCCGGGGCCGTTACCGGCGCAATCCTGTTCGGCTATCTTACCGATCGTCTCGGCCGCCGCAAGCTCTTCCTCGTCACGTTATCCATCTATTCGCTTGCCACGGCCGCCACCGCCTTGTCCTGGAACTTTCCGAGCTTCGCCCTCTTCCGTTTCATCACAGGGCTCGGTATCGGCGGCGAGTACGCCGCCATCAACTCTGCGGTTGACGAATTGATACCCGGCAAAGTAAGAGGTACCGTCGATCTGGTTGTCAACGCCACATTCTGGGTGGGCGCCGTGGTCGGAAGCCTGGCCTCCACTCTGTTGATGAATGGCAACCTTCTTCCCACAAACATCGGTTGGCGTCTCGCCTTCAGCGTCGGCGCAATTCTCGGATTCGGTGTCTTCTATCTGCGTCTCTCGGTCCCTGAAAGTCCCCGCTGGCTCATGCTGCGCGGCCGCGAGGAAGAAGCGGACAAGATCGTGGGCCAGATCGAAAAACAAGTTTCCGAAAAGAAAGGCAGGCTGCCCGAACCCGCCGGCGAAAAGCTATCCTTGCGCGTCCGCGATCACACGCCCTGGAATGAAATCTTCCACAACATGCTGGTCGATAATCGGAAACGCTCGATTCTTGCGCTGATCCTGATGGTGGGCCAATCGTTCTTCTTTAACGCCGTCTTCTTTACCTACGGTCTGGTTGTAACCAAGTTCTATCATGTGGATGCCCGGAAACTACCGCTTCACCTGTTACCTTTTGCGATAGCGAGTTTTCTAGGGCCTCTGGTGTTGGGCCGGCTCTTCGATTCGATCGGACGCAAACCGATGATCGCGGCTACCTACGCGCTCTCCGGTCTAATGCTGGGCGCGACCGTCATACCATTTGTTCACGGCGCGCTTACCGCCAAGACGCTGAATGTCTGCTTTTCGCTGGTGTTTTTTACCGCTTCGTCGGCGGCCAGCGCTGCTTACTTAACGGTCAGCGAAATTTTCCCGCTCGAAATTCGCGCTCTGGCTATTGCCATCTTCTATGCCATCGGCACTTTGATTGGAGGCGTTTTTGCGCCTTATCTTTTCGGCGAACTGATTGCGTCCGGCTCGCTCTGGAACGTTGGTATGGGGTATGTTTTGGGGGCCGTGCTCATGCTCATTGCGGCGCTGGCGGAAACGCTGATCGGCGTCGAAGCGGCGGGCAAGTCGCTGGAAAGTATTTCCAAACCTTTGCAAAGCCGTTAGCTTCCTAGCCACGTAACAATTCGCCCGTCCGCTAACTGGACAACGGGTCCGACGAGAAAAGTTGACCCTGGCGCGCTTAGCCGTGATCGCACCTGTCGCGTTCACCATATCTACTGCGCGGAAGCGCTCCTGAAAGTCAAGACGAAGGATTCCACTCTATTTATCAACGAGGTCACTAACCTCGTAAAGGTTTGAAATGGGTTTTCTTACACCGAACGAAATCAAGAGTTTTCAGTCTTTATACACTCTGCAACTCCGTTATCTTCTTTCAACGGAAAGTCAGATTGTGAAGGGCCTTCCAAATATGATCAAGCATGCCAGCGATGAACAACTCAAGCAGGCCTTTCAGTCTCATTTGCAGGAAACAGAAGTTCACGTCAGGCGCTTAGGAGAGCTCATCGCCGAGGTAAACGACGGCGACGTGGACGACAAAAAAGACTTGATCATTACTGCTCTCGTGGGCTCAGGGGAGAATATCGTCAGCGAATCCGATGCGGGTCCCGTGCGAGACGCTGGACTGCTCGCGACGGGTCAAAAGATCGAGCATTACGAAATTGCTTCCTATGGCTCGGCGCGCGATTGGGCTAAGATCCTGAATCTCCGAAGGCACGCAGATTTGCTTCAGAAGACTCTCGATGAGGAAAAGCACGCTGACGAACTACTGAGTAGCATTTCCCAGCGGGCAAACGCTGTCGCTGCTGCAGGCCGATAGGGTACTTTTCATCATGCCGGCTTCATCCAAACCTCGTCAGATTGTCGCCGGCGAGGTGTAGACAAAACGTGTTCTGCAGCGTGCTAAACCGCTGGTCGTACTTTAGGCTCGCGATCCCAGATTCGTCCTTTTTCCATTTGCGCGAAGAACGTGCCGGCCGAGCTGCCGTTCTGAAAAGCCACTATTCCTTCGTCGGAAATAACATTGGCTTTCCGCAGCAAAGGCATGGCGTTAGCAGTGTGACCGATGACCTTGAGATGCGCGAACGCATCCTGCACAAAGTTGACAGCGGATGATTGTGTAGCGAGTTGTTGAGCGCCTTCTGAAGATAGAGCCAAGATAACGGCATCGAAGAGGACGGACGGACCCCCAGCGAGCTGAAAGTCGGCCGAAATCATTTTGCCATCCGCACCTTTTGCCCCTTCGACCTTAGGCGCGATCACCTTTAGCTTTGCACCGTTTTGCTTGGCACTCGCTGTTAGAGCAGTTACCAAAGCGGGATCGGTTCCGTCGGCAACGAGGCAACCGATAATACGGCCTTTGACTGTTGGCTTTGCCTTTTTCAGGATGCTGAGCGCGGGGGAGGGTTTGAGATCCGTGCGAGCTTGCACGCTAGTCGGCGCCTTTTCGATTGGATCTGTGTGTCCGAGGCCATTCGCTACTCGCTCAGCTACTCTCATATCCACATTAGCCAATTGGCTCAGCATCCGGGCGCGTACAGGCTTGGTTTCTACCTTGCTCAGTTCGAATGTAAACCCGGCAATGAGGTGATTCTGCTCCGGCTCCGTTAGGCTATAGAAGAATTGCCTGGCCTGACTGTAATGATCGGCGAAAGACTTGGAGCGGATCCGCAGCTTTTCGCCGGCCTCGGGTGCCGGAAAAGTCGTGTATCCTCTTTTCGGATCCTCGCGCGGGCATCCGTCGGCAAGGGTGCTGGGTGAATAGTTCACCCGACCTTCCGGAACGGCCATCTGCATATGGCCGTCTCGCTGGAAATTCATCACCGGGCACTTGGGACGGTTGATGGGGATTTCCGCGAAGTTCGGACCGCCTAGCCGCGTGATTTGAGTATCCAGGTAAGAGAACAACCTGCCCTGAAGGAGTGGGTCATCAGTGAAATCGATGCCGGGCACAACGTGTGTCGGGCAATAGGCTACCTGCTCAGTTTCGGCGAAGAAATTGGCTGGATTGCGGTCCAAAACCAGTCGGCCGACCACTTTCAGAGGAACCTGCTCTTCTGGGATGATCTTGCTTGCGTCCAACACATCGAATTCGAACTTCTTCGCAAAATCTTCGTCGAAAAGCTGAACAGCCAACTCCCATTCCGGGAAATCGCCGGTGTTAATCGCATTCCAGAGATCTCGCCGGTGGTAGTCAGGATCAGCGCCATTGATCTTGAGCGCTTCGTCCCAGATCAGCGACTGAACACCTTGCATAGGACGCCAGTGAAATTTAACGTAAGTGGATTTACCTTCTTGATTAATTAGCCGGAACGTATGAATACCGAAGCCCTCCATCATGCGAAGAGAGCGCGGGATTGCGCGATCTGACATGATCCACATCAGCATGTGAGTGCTTTCTGGAGTCAGCGAGACAAAATCCCAGAAGGTATCGTGAGCGGTTTGAGCTTGTGGAAAACCACGATCCGGCTCCTGCTTTTGCGCGTGGATTAGATCGGGGAATTTGATCGCGTCCTGGATGAAAAACACCGGAATATTGTTGCCAACGAGGTCCCAATTGCCTTCCTGCGTGTAGAACTTGACCGCGAATCCGCGGACATCGCGGGCGGTGTCAAAAGAGCCTTTGTTGCCGCCTACAGCCGAAAACCGAACGAAAACAGGGGTGCGCTCGCCGACGCGGTTAAAGATTCCGGCTTTCGAAACCTCGGCGAGAGAAGAAGTCAGCTCGAAGTACCCGTGTGCTGCCGAGCCCCTGGCGTGGACGACTCGCTCCGGAATGCGTTCATGATCGAAGTGGTTGATCTTCTCCCGAAGTACAAAGTCCTCTAGCAAAACAGGTCCGCGAGGCCCGACTTTGAGCTGGTTCTCGTCATCGGCCACTTTTATGCCCTGGTTTGTGGTAAGTGAAGAGTGGCTTCCCCCGGCATTCTGATGAAGCTCACCGCTTGCTCCAGATGTGTCAGGAGTAACAGGCCCGTCATTCACCGCTCCGGTGGACGCGGCTGCGGAGAGCTGCCCTGGATCTGAAGTTTCGTTAGCTTCCGCCAAAATGGGCTTACTCGAAGCGGCAATACTCCCTGCTAGGGAACTGCCTAGGGCGAGAGCACGTCGCCGGCTTACTGACTCGTCTAACATTGACATTTCTGTAACTACCTTTCACTGACCACCAAAACCCCGCGCTTCGTGCGTGTGTCTAAGGTATGATGCCTAAACCGTCAGATAGGTTTATCGGTATCTTCGGCGGGAGCTAAAAATAGCGAGGCCAAAAGCTATCTTGAAACTCTTTCGGGTTTACAATACGTTTCTCCTCAGTAAGTGGAGCCAACACACATTTTCGTGCTTTTGAAAGCGTCGGCCAGAAAGGTCGCCCGACACCGACCAAGCGGCGCAGATTAACACGGCCTGTCGGCCGCCCTGGTGGATGAAAACGCCTTTCAACGCTCCTGCTAGAAATCGATGATTTACAGGCTGTTTTTAGAACAACGCAGATAAGACATTTATTTTAAATCGCGTTTGTCAGCTCTCATCACTTCTGCAGCAGTCGCATGTAGAGTCCTGCTTTCTCATGGCGAGCCGTCTTAGCTATCTTCGAAGTGCTTTTCACAAGCTATCATCCCTTCAAAGCTGTTTCCGTTTCCTTTCAAACCGCGTCGCGATCGTAAGCCGCACTCCTACCAGTTCGCCCGCACGCCCAACTGGACGATGCGCCCTTCAAGCAAAGTCGAGACCGGCGCATAGGTCGGATTGGCCGTAATCGCGCCGGCCGTGTTTACCGTGGCGGTGGTGTTGATGGTGGTGATATTCGGATGATTCAACACATTGTTGGCTTCGGCAAAAAAGCTGGGTCGAAAGCGTTCCCAAATTTTGAAAAACGTGCGGGTGTATCGGAGATCGAGCTGATACACGTTGGGCGTGCGAACGGTATTGCGCGCTATGTAAAGGGGCCGAGTGGCGCTCCCTGCGCCGCTTCCGGTCAACGAATCTCCATTCAGGACCTGGTTCGCGTTGATAGTCTGTTCATCGCCGGAGGTGGCGAGAAACAATCCGGTCAGCTGATTGTCATTTGCCAGATAACGCAAAATGCGGTTGCCGATATTTGGAAAGGCCGGCGTGTAAACAGAACTGAATGACAGCGCATTGGGACGGTTGATCGCGCTATTGCCGCGATCCCGGTTGCGATTGGTGAGGTCTTCGACAAACAGCGAACCCTGGTCATAGCTGTTCGCTTCGGGCGCATCGGTGATGGTGTGCGACCACGTGTACGTCGCAAACAGCTCTAAACCGCTCTGCACGCGATGCCGGTAGGTTACCAGCAAAGCGTCGTACGAACTGTTGGCGCCGATGTCCTGAAAATCGATATTGTTAAATCGTGGATCCAGCCGCGTCGAAGCGTTGCGCGCTGAGGAAAAGACCGGCCGTCCGTCGGCGAGCGAACCGATCGGATTTATCAGGTTGAGGTTGCGCAGATATTCGAGATTCCGCCCATTCGTATTCACGTAACCAACTGTGAGCGCATCATTCTGCGACAGCTCGCGTGTCAGCTGCAGGCTCGAGTTGATCGCATAGCCATCCTTGAAATTGGGCGTGACACTGTAGATGTTCTGCGAAGAACGCGGCAGCGTGCCATTGACCACCGGGCTCGGAAAGGGCGGAGCACCAGGGTCCTTCGAAGAAATGGATGCGGTGTAGGCGGCGGAACTGCCGTCGTTATAAATGGCGTTGTACCAGAGATTGGTCGGGGGCGCTTCATAAAAAATTCCGGAACTGGCGCGCAGTACGGTCTTTGGTGTAATTGACCAGGCTAGACCGAGCCGCGGAGAGAAATCGGCGCCCGGTGTACGGAAGTGCTGGGAGTACGAAAACAAAGCGTTCGGATCACCGGCGGGACCCTGAAAACGGTCGTATCGCAATCCATAGATCACCAGCAGATTAGGCTTCACCTGCCAGCTATCCTGCGCAAACAGATTCCAGTAAAACGAGTGATACCAGGCCCCGGGCTGGCCGACGCTAGCGTTGAAGGTGCTGTAAGCAAACGGATTGACGCCCGAGACGGCAGATAGATAGGCGGGAATAGTGGGAAAAACGTACTGCGTGTAAATGTCGGACACCTGCGTATCCAGGTTCTGCTGAAAGCCAAACCCGGCTTTGAACGTGTGAGCGCCTTTGATCACGGTGAAGTTGTCGTTCAGATTGGGAATCTTTTCCTGAAAGCGGTCGCCGACGGTGGTGCTCCCGTTGAAGTTGGCGATGCCGCTGATGGTGATCTCCGCACCGGCGCCGGTGAGCGCGTTCGCAATATGTTGCTCGTTGCGATAGGGCCAGCCGAAGCGCAGTTCATTCAGAATATTCGGCGAAAAAGTGGACAGCAGTTGCGCGCCGGCCACGTGGGCGCGATCGCGGAAATCGGAAGCGGCATCGAGCGCATAGAGGCCGCCATTATTGGTGTTGAAGGGATATTGATTCCGGAAATAGTTGTAGCGGATGAAAAACTGGTGCTTGCTCGAGATCGACCAATCCAAGCGCAAATCGACCCATTGCGCATGCTGTACGGTCTCCGCTGTCGCGAGCAGATTGGAAGAAATTCCGATCAAGGCGGCATTAGCGGGAGAGATGGTGGTGGGCGTGGGGGTGGCTCGCTTAATGTGCTCGTAGGACGCGAAAAAGAATAGTTTGTCTTTGATAAGCCGTCCGCCGGATTGGGCGGAAAAATTGTTGGCGGCGGGGATGGGGGTAGTCCGGGTGGCCAGAATCGGACGCGCCACCAGATCGAGCGGACGTCCCGTGAACTGCACCTCGCCGTGCCAGTCGTTGCTGCCGGAATTCGTAATTACGTTGTAAACATCGCCGGCCGTCTTGCCAAATTCAGGCGCGAAGCTGTTCGAGACTGTCTGCACTTCCCTCACGTAACTGTTGGCAATGGCGAATAACCGCAGGCCAAGGCGGTCCGTTTCGGTGTCCACGCTGCCATCCAGTTGATAGCTCACGTGATCCACCAGCCCATTGGTATTGAGTAAGCGTGGAATGCCCAGTTCGGCGTTTGGATGGCCGCTGACACCCGGCTGCAGCAGCACAAAGTTATAGGGATTGCGCGAGGTGAGAGGCAGATTATCGATTTCGTCGTAGCCGATGGTGCGGCCAATGCTGATCCGATCGGGTTCGATCACGGGTGCGCCCCCAGTTACCTCCACGGACGTCGTAACGGCCCCAACCTGGAGCGAACCGTCTATCGTGGCCTGCGTCCCCGCGTCCAAAATCACTCCCGGATGCGCTTCGGTTTTGAATCCAGCCTTGAGCATCGTGACGGTATAGGTCCCGAGCGGCAGGTTGGGAAAGCCATAGTAGCCGTTCTGGTCCGTGTCGTCAGTGCGGGCATAGCCGGTCTGCTGGTTCGCGATGCTGACCTTCGCTTGCGCAATAGCATCGCCGGACTGATCGGTAATCCGGCCGCGAATGCTGCCGTTGATAGCCTGCGATTGCGGCAGTAAGGCAGGGGCCAGAAAAAGAAGAAAAAAGCACGAGCGGATGGGAGCGAGCGCGAAACTGTTCAATGTATATAGAGATTACTGTTTTGGCATATCGCGAGTCAAATCTGCAAGCCGCCGTCTACTCATCGGCCGTCTCGCAAGAACCTTTAGACCACAATTTTCCTAGCTTCTAGACCCTTAAGCTTCCCGGCCGCCGTGCCGATGAATCTCCTGTCGGCAGTGCGCAGCTAGCACCACCGGCGAGGAGAGTTATGGTGCGCTGTCGTTTACCTGGCTTGCTGTTCTTATTCGGTGTATTGGCCCTTTCGGGCGTTCAGGCCGCCGACCTTCCCGGGACAAATTCGAATTCTCCCGACGAGGTTCTTAACCAGGCCCTGGCAGTGAACCGCGATCTGTATGTTTCGCTGCGATCTTTCGTATGCCACGAGAGGATGGAACGTTTCCGCGGCCGCAGGAGCGCCGCCAGTGGGCGCGCCGTCGATACCGTGACCGCCAAGGTTTCGCTCGAGAATGGCACCGAGCAATACTCTGAACTCCTGCAAAAAAACAAGCCGTTGCCGGATCTGGCGCAACTGGGCGGCGCCTGGTCAGAAGGCGAGTTCGGCACCCTCTTAAAACAAACTGGGCAGTTGCTCGGCACCAGCAGCCCGTTTCTGGTAGGAGAATCCGATGTTGATGGCGTTACCGCCTTCTTGTATCGCTTTGATGTATCCGCCAGCCAAAGCCCCTGGGACTTGACCGTTAGCGGGCAGCACTACGTGATTCCTTTTACGACCAGAGTGTGGATTGCGAAGGATTCGCACATGATTCTGAAGATTGCTCGAAGCTCCACTGAAATACCAGCCAGCCTGTACATTGCCGAAATCAACTGGGGCGTGACCTTAGGCCCAGTGAACCTGAACGGCAAGCAATGGCTGCTGCCGAGCCGCGGCTCCTATGAGGTCAGTTATCGCTATACCGACCGGCGCGAATGGAACACCATGCACTTCTCCGATTACCATCGCTACGGAGCAGAAACGGCTATTCGGTTTCAGTAGACAGGGGATCGCAGGCTAAAGCCCGTGGAAACTTGACGCTGTTTACCGGTCACAATTGTTTGAGTAGTCTTGTTGAGGAACTTGGCGGGTAAGTATCGAACAAATCAGTCTTCGTCGTGGCGGCTCGAAAGCGCCGCCACGACATTCAGATCTTCGAGCGTGGTCACATCTCCCGTCACGCCGTTGTTCGTCACAATCTCGCGTAGCAGCCGCCGCATTATCTTTCCGCTTCTGGTTTTGGGAAGCGCATCGCTAAACCGGATCTCCTCCGGCCTGGCAAATGCTCCGATTTCTTTTGCTACATGCTGGCGCAGTTCCTGACCCAGCTTGCCGGTATCCCAATCTCCACTTTTCAAAGTGACGAAAGCGCAGACCGCCTGGCCCGTGATCTCGTGCGGCTTGCCTACCACTGCTGCCTCTGCTACTGCCGGGTGGTGGACCAGGGAAGACTCCACCTCCATGGTGCTTAAACGGTGGCCGCTGACGTTCATCACGTCGTCCACTCGTCCGAGAACCCAATAGTAGCCGTCATCGTCGCGCCGCGCCGCATCCCCGGTGAAGTAAGCGCCCGGAACGCGCGACCAGTATTGCTCCTTGAATCGCTCGGGATCGCCCCAGATCCCGCGAGTCATGCTCGGCCAGGGTTGCTTGATAATCAGATAGCCTTCGCGATTGTTCTCGACAGCGTTTCCTTCCGCGTCCACGATCTCAGGAGCGATTCCAGGCAGTGGCAGCGTTGCAGATCCCGGCTTCAAAGTGGTGGCCGCCGGCAGGGGCGAGATCATAACGCCTCCCGTTTCGGTCTGCCACCACGTGTCAACGATCGGACAGCGTTCCTTGCCGATCACCTTGTAATACCATTCCCAAGCCGCCGGATTGATCGGCTCGCCTACCGATCCGAGCACACGCAGGCTCGACAGATCATGGGCGTCGGGCCATTTATTTCCTTGTTTGACGAGCGCGCGAATAGCCGTTGGAGAAGTATAAAAAATAGAGACTTTGTACTTCTCGACGATGTCCCACATGCGGTCGAACCTGGGATAATCGGGCGCTCCTTCATATATCACTACGCTCGCGCCGGCCGCTAGTGGACCGTAGACAACATAGCTGTGCCCGGTTATCCAGCCGACATCGGCGGTACACCAGTAGGCATCCTTCTCCTGCAGGTCGAACACCCACTTCATCACCATGATGTTCTGCAAAAGATAGCCGGCGGTGGAGTGCAGAATGCCTTTAGGTTTGCCGGTGGTGCCCGACGTGTAGAGCACGAACAACGGGTGTTCCGCATCGAGTTGTTCGGGGGCGCACTGGTCTGAGTCAGCCGGCAGAGTGGCGTCCTCTTCGTGCCACCAGACGTCGCGCCCCGCCTGCATCTTGTTTTCCGATCCAGTGCGCCGGTAAGTGATTACCTTGCGTACGGCGGGGCATTCGTTGAGAGCCTGATCAACGGCATCCTTCAGCCGAACCTCTTTACCGCGACGCCACCCGCCGTCAGCAGTGATAACCAGCGTGGCTGCGAGATCTTGAATACGGCTCTTCAGCGCTTCCGCCGAAAAGCCGCCGAACACCACGCTGTGAGTAATGCCCAGACGCGCACAAGCGAGTAAAGCCACCGGCAACTCCGGCACCATGGGCATGTAAATCACTGCCCGGTCGCCGCTGCGATAGCCCAGCCGTTTCAGAACATTGGCAAAACGCGCAACAAGCTTATGCAGTTCTTCGTAGGTGATGATGCGCGAGTCGCCCGGTTCGCCTTCCCAGATCAGAGCCGGCTTCGACTTGCGATCAGTAGAAAGGTGCCTGTCGATGCAGTTGACAGAAGCGTTGAGCGTACCCCCGGCGAACCATTTCACAGCCGGCGGATTCCATTCGAGGCCTTTAGCAAACGGGCTAAACCAACTGAGCTCTTGCCGCGCGAGATCAGACCAGAACTTTTCCGGGTCTTCGGTTGCGCGCGCGTACAAGTCCCGATAGCTATCGATGCCCTGCACGTTGGCGTCAGAGCTTTGCTGCAAATTTGGAGGATAGGTTTTTAATTCATCGCTCATGCGAAGCGTAGTTCCAGCGTCAGTGTAACGCAACGCGAACGCATCTCCGCTACCGTGAGAAGAGAGGCAAAACGGACTGGGATGAATCTCGGAAAGCTGTTAGTGCTGGCAGGGATTGCTCTTGCCGCGTTGGGTGTTTTGGTGATGATTCTGAGCCGGTTCAACGTGCCATTAGGACGGCTGCCCGGCGATATTGTTGTGCGCGGAAAGAGCAGCACGTTCTACTTCCCCTGGGTGACCTGCCTATTGCTGAGCCTTCTTGGTACGTTGTTGCTCTGGCTTTTCAACCGCCGTCCTTGACCTCGTCGGCTGCTGGTTAGCGGATCGAACCCATTCGATCCAGCGGCCAGAATACAAATACCGCTTTCCCGTAGATGTAATTTCGCGGCACAAATCCCCACGCCCGGCTGTCATTTGACGAAACCCGGTGGTCGCCCAGCACAAAGTAATCATCGGGCGGCACCACCGTTTGCGAATACGAACGGTCGTCACGATACTCGGGTGGAACATAGTTTTCCACAAGCTTTTTGCCGTTCACTATTACGTACCCGTCGTCTACCGAAACAATATCGCCCGGCAGTCCAATCACTCGCTTGATGTAGGACTTGGTCGGATCTTCCGGAAACAAAAAAACCACGGTGTCGCCGCGCTGGATGCCGCCTAAGCCGAACTTATAGCTGAACTGATTTATAAATAACCGTTCCTGATCGAAGAGGCTCGGCATCATACTCGTCCCTTCCACCTTGACGGGACGATAAAGAAATAAGATCACTAATACGGCGATCAAGACGGAGAGCAGTAAATCGCGAAACCAGGCGATGGTTGCAATGAGCACAGGGCGTGAGCGGGCAGCAGCCTCTACCGGCACCGGAATGGGTGCTGGTGCGCTGTGTTCAGGGCCCACTTCACTCATAAAGCCTGCTACGGTGTAGCTCCAACCGAGCTAGTTCCAGATTACTAGCCTAAGAACAAAATAGCCGTCACCGGCAATGTATCACTCGCGGTATTTGGACGAATGAATCCGGTTGAAGATAGGAAATTTCTAGCTGCGAGACATCTTGAGTTCTTGCTCGGCCCGAAACCAGTCGTCCTCATGAGACCCATGGTCGTAGCCCCGCGCGGCCCAATAGGAATGCGCCAGCTTGGCGACCTGTTCGCAGTCGACAGCACCGACCGCCATCGCCTTCTCGGGTTTGGCTGGAACTTCGGCGGCCGCCTCTTTCGTGATGGCCACCTCTGGAAGAGTTGCGTTAGATGCCTTGTGATGATGCTTGCCTGATGTCATATCCGCGGCGGCATTTCTCTTCGCACTTGCGACGCGTGGGCTGCGGATCGGCGCAGGGACTTCGGCGGTAGCGGCTCGTTCAACCTGAGGCGTGGCTTTACTTTTTGCCACCTTTGGTGTTTTGTTCGAAGCTTTTTTCGACTGCATTCGATTATTTTAGGCTATTGGAACAATCTTGTCAGCATATGTTTTATGGAATGCTCATTGCATGATTCCTGAAGCACGTACGGCCTTCGTTACGTCAGATGGGTAATTGGTCATTCATGAAACCTTTGAACGTCTTTCAGTCCTGGGGGAAAGTACTAATTGGCAAAATCCCGATGCTCTCGATCGAAATTACGCGAGAATGCCCTTTGCGATGTCCTGGTTGCTATGCCTACAACGATTCTCATTTAGGCGACGGCGCACCGAACCTCCGCAGCGTCAGCGATTATCGGGGAGATGAGCTAGTCGAGCGCATTCTGGCATTGGTCGATGAACATGGGCCTCTGCAGGTGTCGCTGGTGGGAGGCGAACCGCTGATTCGCCACCGCGAATTGAGTCGCGTGCTGCCTGAACTGAGCCGCCGAAACATCTACACGATGGTAGTCACGAGCGGTGTGATCCCGATCCCAGCCGAGTGGAAAGCTCTGCCGAAAATAACCATTGCTGTATCGGTTGATGGCAACCCGGAAGATCACGATGTTCGACGAAAGCCCGCAACTTATGAACGCATCCTGCGCAATGTACAGGACGCGAAGATAAACATTCACTGGACGGTTGTGCGCAGCAATATCGAGCAGCCTGGATACATGGACCGTTATCTTGATTTCTGGAGTGCTCGTCCAGAGGTGCAGAACATTTGGGTCAGCGTATACACGCCGCAGATGGAGGAAGAGTCCGCCGAGCGGTTGACCTCGCAAAACCGCGTGGATCTGGCCGAGTACTTTAACCGGGAACGTAAGCGCTATCCGAAGTTGACGATGCACAAAGGCTTGATGGATGCCTTTATGCGTCCGCCCGAGAGCCCGTCCGATTGCCTCTTTGCCAAGCTTTCCATCAATTACACGGCCGACCTGAAAAATCGTGTGGAACCGTGTGTTTTCGGCGGAAGCCCGAACTGTGCCGAGTGTGGCTGCTCGATGAGTATGGGAATGCACTGGCTGGGAGACATCAAGGTAGCTGGCCCGCTGCATGCCCGACATCTGATTCAGGGATCGCTCGCCGTGGGTCGCGGCGTCAACCGAATCATGCATCGACGCGAGGCGCTGCGCTGGAACGATGCCCAGCAGAACTCTGAACCTGCCAGACTATTCAACATCGAATAGTAATCGCGTCTGAAAGAATAGACGGATGTCCAAGGAAGTGGTGGTAATCGCCAGCGGAGACTTGCGTCTATCGGCGAATCAGGTGTGTTGGCCCGCTCAAGAAAAAGTGGAAGCGGCACTCGTAAACGCCATCGAAAACTTCGGGTTCAATCCCAAGCGAGCCCACGTATTTGACCCAGTAAAGAAGCACGGATTTATTGATTCGCAGAGGCGCGGTATGGAAGTATTCCGCGCCATTCCCGCGAAAGCTCCACTCATCGTGGTTGAGGCTGTGTGGCAGTACAGCCACCACGTGTTGCCAGGACTTTCCACCCATCAGGGACCAATACTGACAGTCGCCAACTGGAGCGGCCAGTGGCCCGGTTTGGTGGGCATGCTGAATCTGAACGGGTCGTTGACGAAGGCCGGCATCAAATACTCCACGCTGTGGTCGAACGACTTTACCGATGAATACTTTCTTTCCAGACTCCAGACCTGGTTGAAAGGCAAAACAGTCGAACACGACACCAGCCACGTTCGCCCTCTGGATCGAGTGAGACTGCCGGCCAAGGCCGAATCCCTGGGAGTCGACCTGGCCCGGCAACTTAAGCATGATAAGGCCATCATGGGGGTTTTCGATGAGGGTTGTATGGGCATGTTCAACGCGATTGTGCCGGACCATCTTCTCAACGCCACTGGCGTTTTCAAAGAGCGTTTGAGCCAGTCTGCTTTGTATGCCGCCATGGGCGAGGTGCCGGCAACGGAAGCCGAGGCCGTCCGCAAATGGCTTGATGCGAAAGGCCTACGCTTTAAGACCGGATCAGACCCCGAAACAGAATTGACCGAGTCCCAGATCCTCGAGCAGTGCCGCATGTACATCGCCGCCCTTCGAATAGCCGATCAGTTCGGTTGCGATGCCATCGGCATTCAATATCAGCAAGGCTTGAAAGATCTTGCTCCCGCTTCGGATTTGGCGGAGGGCATGTTGAACAACTCCGACCGGCCGCCCGTAAAGTCGGCGGATGGACGAGTGCTGTACGAAGGACAACCGCTCCCACACTTTAACGAGGTGGACGAATGCGCTGGTCTGGATGCGATTGCCACGCAGCGGATTTGGAACGCACTGGGTCTGCCTCCGGAAACAACGCTGCACGATCTGCGCTATGGCGAAGAGTACGGTAACGAATTCGTGTGGATTTTTGAAATTTCGGGAGCGGCGCCGGCGGCTCACCACGTTGACGGCTACGCTGGTTCGGTCAGCGAACGGCAACCGCCGATGTATTTCCGCCTTGGCGGGGGATCGCTGAAAGGTGTAGCGAAGCCGGGTGAGATCGTGTGGAGCCGCATTTACATCGAAGACGGTAGGTTGAAGGGGGATTTAGGGCGTGCGAAGGTGGTGGCT
Organism: Bryobacteraceae bacterium; assembly: GCA_965277435.1. Taxonomy (GTDB): domain Bacteria; phylum Acidobacteriota; class Terriglobia; order Bryobacterales; family Bryobacteraceae; genus Bog-105. The sequence goes on from OZ255821.1 coordinate 4,256,784, forward strand.
CTGCCGCCGGAAGAGACGGAACGCCGCTGGCGTATTACAACGCCGCAGTGGCCCATCATGCACGCGTTTCTTTATGGAATTTCGCGCGATCAGATGATGGCACAGCACAAAGCGAACCACATCCAGGTAGCGTACGGCAAAGATGCGGCCAGCGCCAACGAAGCGCTGGCGGCGAAGGCGGCATTCTTCCGCGAAGCCGGCATGAGTGTCAACATCTGCGGCTCGGAAACGGTCTTGTAGTTCATGCGCGTTGGATTGCTGGGCACGGGCGCGATCGCTCATAAGCACGCGGAGGCGTATCGGAACATCGGCTTCGAACTGGTGGCTTGTTCGAACCGAACAGAGGCAAAAGGCCGTGCTTTCGCCGATCGCTGGGGGGCAAAATTTATACCGGATTTTCGCGAGCTGTGCCGCTATCCGGACCTGGACTTCATCGATCTCTGTACCTTCCCCGATTTGCATCTGGAGCCGCTGGAAATTTGTGCCTCGATTGGCCGGCCTGTGCAGGTGCAGAAGCCGATTGCTACTACGCTCGAAGCCGCGCAGCGCATGATCGAGATTGCTCGTGCGTCTAAAATCGCGCTGGGGGTCGCCAGCCAGCACCGCTTTGACGACGCCACTCTTTTCTTGAAACGCGCGCTGGCAGCGGGCCGACTCGGTAAGATCCTCGAAGCCGACGCGTATGTGAAGTGGTATCGCGATGACGCCTACTACAGCCGTCCAATCAAGGGCAGCTGGAGCACCGAAGGCGGAGGAGCATTGATCAATCAAGCCATCCATCAGGTCGATCTGCTTCTCTATTTAGCGGGTTCCGTCGACGCAGTGATGGGTAACTGGCAGTTGGGCGCGCGTCACAAGATCGAATCGGAAGATATCGTCAATGCGCTATTAACCTATGAGTCCGGCGCGACGGGTGTGATCCAGGCAGCGACGGCATTTTGGCCCGGTTATACGGAGCGCGTGGAGCTACACGGCACGAACGGCACGGCGACTATTTCAGGCGATCGTCTCAGCCGGTGGGATGTGGAAGGTGATGAACAGGCAAATCAAGCCGACCCCGCCCCGGTGGGTCAGGATGTGGCGTCGGGTTCGTCAGATCCAATGGCGATTTCGGTAACTTCCTTTGAGCGACAGTTTCTCGATTTCAGCGAGGCGATTCGACAACGCCGCGAGCCGCTCGTCAACGGCGTGGAGGGATATCGCGCCTTGGAAGTTGTCCTGGCTATCTATCAATCCTGCCGCTACCGGCAGCTGGTCAAGTTGCCGTTTGAAACGTTCGCATGAGTTGCGGAAAAATCGTACAGGTCAACGTGTCTACGGGCGGCGTGCCTAAATTGCCAGTGGAAAGGGCCTTGGTGGGTCCGCTCGGAATCGAAGGCGACACTCACCGCTTTCGCATGCACGGCGGCCCGCGAAAGGCTCTTCTACTGATCGCTTGCGAAGTCATCGATGCGTTGTGTACCGAGGGCTGGCCGTTGTTCTATGGGGCGTTGGGCGAAAACCTGACCACGCAAGGTCTCGACCATCGAGCCTGGAGGGCCGGGCAGCGTTTCAGATCCGGAGACCTCATACTTCAATTCACTGAACCGCGTGCGCCCTGCAAGACGCTCAATCCGTACGGCGCAGGGATCCAGAGCCGCATTTACGACAAGCAAGTAAAAGCGCATGACCCTACTTCGGCGCATTGGGGAGAAAGCGGATTTTTCGCGGCGGTCCTTAATCCGGGCGTCGTTCAGCCGAACGATATAATCAGGCAGCTAGACCCGGTTGTCTAGACGGCTCGCAAGGGTCGTGACCCCACTTCATGCCGCTGCCCCGCACCCCAATCCGCGTCGAGGTGCTCGTTCCCGAACAACCGTTATCCCGGAAATGCTCCGCGGCTTTTGAGTGCCAGCATAGCGACTTCGCGCGGCTCGTTCAGCAGGATCCAGAGCGTTTGAGCTGGCTGCATTCCATTTTCTCCTCAAGCCGTTTTCTGTCTGAGGCTCTGCTGCAACATCCTGGATGGATATTCGATCTCGATGCGATGGGCCAGACCCTCTCCGCAGCTGAATACGGTGGTCGCCTAACCCGATTCCTGAACCATCTGCAAGACGAAGCGTCAGTAGGTGAGCATCTGGCTTTGTTTCGCCGGAGAGAACTACTGCGTATCGTCGTGCGCGATCAATTGCAACTCGGAACGTTGCCACAGATTACCGAAGAGCTGTCGAATTTAGCCGATGCAATTTTGAGTCATGCGCTTGAGGTAGTAAGTGCGGAATTGGAAGCCAGATTCGGTCAACCGTTATCAGCTGGCTCCGAACGGGCGGTGCTAAGTGTTCTCGCGGTTGGAAAGCTCGGCGGCCGCGAGCTCAATTACAGCTCCGATATTGACTTGATCTTCGTTTACAGTGCGAACGGTTCCACATCCGGTCCGGAACAAATCTCGAATGGAGAGTATTTCAAGAAAGTAGCTAATCAACTTACTAGATTCCTTTCTGCTTACACTCCAGCCGGGCAGTGTTATCGATTGGATCTCCGCCTACGTCCCGAAGGAAGTCATGGCGAAGTTTGCATTTCGCTTCCGGCGGCTAAGGAATATTACGCCAAGCGCGCTCGCGATTGGGAACTGCAGATGCTTTTGAAAGCTCGCGTCGCGGCTGGGGATGACGCGACCGGGGCTGAGTTGCTGGCCTCCGTGGAACCGCTGATTTATTCCACAACGTTGGACTTCTCGACCATCGAGGCGATGTCCGCGACACGCGAACGCATCAGCGAAAAAATGGCGCGCCGACGCTCAAAGTCGCGCTCCACCGACGTCAAACTCACGCCCGGCGGTATTCGGGATATCGAATTCCTGGTTCAATGTCTACAGCGTCTTCACGGCAATCGTCTTCTGGCCGTAAAAGATCGCGGCACTCTACCGGCGCTGGGCCGCCTCTACGCGAACAGTCTGCTTTCGAGCACCGAGTTCCATCGCCTTTCGGATGCCTATCTATTTCTGCGGCGTGTCGAACACGTTCTGCAATTCGAAAATGACCGTCAGACGCATAGTTTACCCTCGGATCCCGCCGATCTGGATACTGTCGCCCAGCGCGTTTTTCGAATCGATACGAGTGGGCAAGAAGGGCAGGGAAGTACTCGACGGCTTCTCGAAAACCTAAAGCAACATCTGGAGAATGTACGCTCCATTTACGAGCGCATTGTTCACGCACAGCGATCAATGCCCTACTCATTAGCATTGGCCGAACGGACTGCCGAAGCGCCGCCCGCAGCAGGCGGGAGCGGATTCGAGGACTTTCGCGCGAGCTTGCAGGATCGTCCAGCGGAGTTCGATCTTATCCAGAAAGAGTCCCGCGTTGCAATCTGGACGGCCCGGCTGTTTGAATACTGTCCGCTGCTGTCGGATCAACTCGTGCGATCGCCGGCACTCTTGCACGAAATCAAGAAGACCGCTGACGACCCTAGCCGGCGATACGCGTTCGAAGCTTTGGCTCCGCCCCTCGACGATATTGCCGGTCTCAGACGTTTCTTCAGCCGGCAGATGTTTCGCATTCAGGTGGCAAGTGTCTGCCTGCCTGAAGCCATATTCGCCACTCTTGATCAAACGTCGGCACTGGCGGAGTTCGTGATCGCTCGCGCCTATCGAGTTGCTCTTGAGATGAGCTTGGAACACGCACGATCGAAAGCACCGCCCGGAAAACCTTTTGAAGATCCGCAAGCCGAAATGATGGTCGTGGCGCTCGGCCGGCTCGGTATGCGCGAGTTCGATATCGGCTCGGATGCCGATCTGCTTTTCATCATTCCCGATACAGAAACAATGCAGCAGCGTTTCTGGACCCGTGTGGCGGAGCGCCTGCTCGACATTCTTTCGGCTTACGAAGGGGGTAAAACGCTTTCGGTGGATACGCGGCTGCGCCCGAACGGTCGTGAGGGGATGCTGGTGCAATCGGAATCGAAATACGTCGAATACTTTTCGGATAAAGCGGAAGCTTGGGAGGGCATCGCCTACATGAAGGCGCGTGCGGTGGCGGGCGACACGGATCGTGCGACCCGCTTCCTCACTGAATTACAGCAGGTCGACTGGCGGCGCTACGGCCAGGGCGGCCGCTCGAAGCATGATCTGCGGGAGATGCGGCTGCGACTGGAGCGTGAACAAGCCTCTGCCGCACCACTGAAGGCAGCGCCGGGAGGGTATTACGATGCCGACTTCATTCTGATGTACTTGCGTCTGCGGGGCGCCGGACTCTTTTTTAAGAGCCTGAACACTCCTGAACGCATCGACATCGTCGAGAAGATGGGGCATCTGGACCGGCCCGATGCTGATTTCCTATCGCAAGCAACCACACATTTCCGCGCTTTGGATCATGCGCTGCGGCTGGTCACCGGCCACGCCGGCGGCAAGGTGCCGGAGCATTGCAAGCAACGAGAGATGGTCGCGCACCTACTTACTCTCTGGACCGGTCAGCCATCGAAAGCCGAGACGCTCGATGCTGAGCTCGCGACGTTGCAAGCCCACATGCATCGCCTCTTTGAAACGATATTCGATAGTTAACGGACGTTACTCATCGTCCTGCACGTGCATGTGTACTTTAGCCGCTGAGATTATTTTTTCGGCCTGTGCGCTGGGAACGTAGTCGTAATGATCGAACTCCATGTGAAACGAGGCCCGCCCTTGCGTTTTGGCCGTCAGGTCGTTTTGATAATTCAACATTTCCGACATCGGTACCTGGGCCAGGATCTTCTGCATGCTTCCGTCGATGTCCATGCCGCCAACCCGTCCGCGCCGGGTGTTGAAATCGCTCATTAAATCGCCGGCAAATTCCACTGGCGTCTCTACTTCCACCTTCATCACTGGTTCGAGCAGGGCAGGCTTGGCCTGTTCCATAGCGGCGCGGAAGGCCTTTCGTCCGGCTAGCTTGAATGCCATTTCAGAAGAGTCCACGTCGTGATACGAACCGTCATAGAGCGTGACGCGAAAGTCGGTGACTGGAAAGCCGGCCATAAACCCGTGCTCGGCCGCTTCCAAAATTCCTTTCTCGACGGCCGGCACATATTGCTTCGGTATCGCTCCGCCAAAGATGTCGTTGACGAATTCAAACTTTTCACCGCGGGCGAGCGGTTCTAACTTGATCCAGCAATCACCGAACTGCCCGTGGCCACCCGTCTGCTTCTTATGACGGCCCTGCACGCTGGCGCTCCCGCGAATGGTTTCCCGATAAGGAATCTTAGGCGCCTTGAGTTCGACCTCTATGCTATACCGCCGTTTGAGACGGCTGACTACTATCTCGAGGTGTTGCTGTCCATTCCCCGCCAGCAGAAACTCTTTCGTCTGCGGATCACGGTAAAAGCGCAACGAGCGATCTTCTTCCAGCATCTTGGCGAGCGCGGTGCTCAGGCGATCCTCGTCATTGCGCGTCTTGGCCGAAATCGCAAACGCCATTGATGGTTCCGGAATGTTTACGCCTTCGAAGCTCATGCAGTTTGCTTTTTCGCACAAGGTGTCGTTAGTCAGGGTGTCTTTCAATTTCGAGACCACGCCAATGTCGCCGACGCGCAGTTCCGGCACCGGCTGAACCGCTTTGCCGAATGGCACTCCGATATGTGCCAGGCGTTCGTTCACGGTCGAACGCTGGTTTGTGAGATGAGCGTCTTCTTTGAGCGTTCCCGACATGACTTTGAAGTAAGACATGCGCCCGGCAAAGAGATCGGCCGCAGTTTTGAAGACAAACAGGGCAAGCGGCCCATCCGCAGACATGGTTGTCCGGGTTCCGTTGCTATTTTGCGCCAGAACCCCGCCGCAATTCGCGGTCGGGGAAGGCAGAATGTCCACGATAAAGTTGAGCAGCAGATCAATACCGATGTTCTGAGCAGCAGCGGTACATAGGATCGGGGAAATGCGCCGGTCGCGGACAGCGTCCCGCAGACCACTGAGTATGTGCTCTACCGGCAGGGTTCCGGTGGCGAAAAACTCCTCCAGCAACTCGTCATTGCCTTCTGCAATCATCTCGACGAGAACTTCGTGCGCCGAGGTGGCCGCTTCCTGGGCCGACGCTGGAATTTCACCTGCCGTACCCCGGCCGTTCCCGCCGTTTTGATACGAGATGCATTCCATGCGGATCAAATCGATAACGCCGGTGAAAGACTTTTCGGATCCGACCGGCAAACAGACCGGTACCGCGCTGCGCCCAAATTTTTCGTGTATTTCTTCAACGGTTTTTTCGAACGACGAGCGCTCACGGTCGAGCTTGTTCACTATCAAAGCGGTAGGCAGCTTGAACTCTTCCGCATAGTGCCAGAGTTTTTCGGTGCACACCTCGACTCCCGCGACGCCATCCAGCAGAACAACAGCGGCATCTGCTGCCACCAGCGCGGACCGGCTCTCGTTCAAGAGAATGTTGTAGCCCGGCGTATCGATCAGATTGATCTTTGTATCGCGCCAGGGAACTGCAGCTAAGGTGGCGTTGATGCTCAGCTTACGGGCGATCTCTTCTTCGTCGAAATCGGTAATAGCATTCCCCTCGTCGGGCCTGCCCTGGCGTTCCGTTGCCCCGGCGGCGAAAAGCATCGCAGAGGCGGTGGACGTTTTTCCGCAATGCCCGTGTCCAATCAGGGCCACATTGCGCACGTTAGAAGTCTCGAATATCTTCATACCTGAACCTCCAAAAACTGCAGGTATAACGGCCAGCTATTCTGTTGGCCGAAGTCGAGAGCATATCAAAACGCGATTGGGACCGTTTACGATTTTGTAACGGCGACGAAGCAGCCGCTCAGGCGGTTTGACGGGAAATAGCGGTATCGCTTTCTACGTCGATCACCGGATTATAGGTCAGAATGCGTCCGCAGCTCTCGCAAAACATCACCTTGTCGCCGCGCCGCAGATCCTGGAAGAATTGTGGCCGCAGCGCGATGTAGCAAAGGCTGCAGCGGCCGTCGGTAGCGTCGGCGATGGGCGTATTCTTCGTCTTTTTGCGAACGCGCTCGTATTCGGTATAGAACGCAGGAGGCATTTCAGAGACAATCGCCTTCCGATCCGTCTGCTGGCGGGTCAACTCAGCTTGATCGATGGCCGTCCGTTCACGCGCGATCGTCTTCTCGGATTCGACGTGTTGCTGCTCGTCCTTGAGCGATACTTCCGCTGCCTTGACGTTCTTATCGAGCGGCTCGGATTGTTCCATGAAATCGAGAATGCGGTCTTCGGCTTTACGGATCTCTCCGGACGCATAAGCGATCTCATTCTGAAACGCCTTGTACTGCTCGTTCGTTTTCGCGCCGGCCATCTGGTCGCGCAGTTTTGACATCTTCTGCTCGTGTACCTGGATGTCGCCTTCGAGTTTTTTTCGGTCGCGTTGATTGGCTGCCAGAGCAGCTCGATCTGCTTCGAGCCGCCGGGTGTGCGATTCGAGTTTCTTCTCGATCTCAGCGATGTGCTTGGGAAGAGTGGCGATTTCGCTCTCGATACTCGCGATCTTGCGGTCCAGTGCCTGAAGCCGCAGTGCGAGAGCAAGGTCCTGCAACATTAAGCTCGGATTCTAGCATGCGGCTCACCGTAGGAGGTCAGGAAGTGGGCGATCGTTCGGATCCCGTCGTAATAATTGCTGAGGCGGTATTTTTCGTTCGGTGAATGCAGGCCGTCATCGGGGAGACCGAAGCCCATCAGCACGGTGGGAATGCCGAGATGCCGGGCGAACTCACCCACGATAGGGATGGATCCACCACTGCGTACGAAGACCGTTTTGCGGTCGAGCATCTGCGCGAAGGCTTCGGCGGCTACGTGAATGGCAGGGTGATCGGGATTGACGGAGATAGCGGGCCCGGTGCTAAGCACTCTGACCTGCGTCTGAATCCCTTTAGGAGTGTTGTCCTTGATCCAGGTTCGAACTACCTTCAGAACGCGTTCCGGATCTTGTTGCGGAACCAAGCGTACGCTTACCTTGGCAACTGCTTTGGCCGGGATCACCGTTTTGGCGCCTGCCCCGGTGAACCCTCCCGCAATGCCATGTACTTCAAAGGTAGGGCGCGCCCACACGCGCGCCAGCACTGATTGTTCCGGCTCTCCGGTAAGTGCAGTCGAGCCTACTTCATCGCGCAAGAACTCGGTTTCAGAGAAGGGCAGCGTCTTCCAACTCTCCGTTTCCGCCGCGGCCGGTGCAATCACGTCATCGTAGATGCCTGGAATCAAAATGTGCCCATCTGCATCCTTCGCTTTCGCCAGCAGTTCAATCAAGCCGTATACCGCATTCGGAGATGCGCCGCCGTACATGCCGGAATGCAGATCGCGCGCAGGACCGGTGGCTTCCACTTCCAGGTACATCAGCCCGCGCAGGCCCACGCAAAGAGTCGGGACCCCGTCCGCAAACAGTTCTGTATCGGAAACGAGCGCTACGTCCGCTTGTAATTTTTCAGTGTGGGTCGGAACATATTTTGAGATCGATTCGCCGCCCACCTCTTCTTCGCCTTCGATCAAAAACTTGACGTTAACCGGAAGCTTGCCCTCGAGGACCCGGTGTAGCGATTCAATAGCCTTGATGTGCATGTACATCTGCCCCTTGTCGTCACATGCGCCCCGGGCATAGATGTTGCCGTTGCGAATGTCGGGTTCAAAGGGCGGCGTTTGCCAGAGATCGAGCGGGTCTGGCGGTTGCACGTCGTAGTGGCCATAACAAAGAACGGTCGGCTTTCCGGGCGCATGTAGCCAGTCCGCGTACACGAGCGGATGTTTCTCCGTGGCGATTACTTCGACATGTTCCAGTCCTGCCCGCTCGAGAGAAGAAGCCACGAACTGAGCTGCCTTCGCGACGTCACTGTTGTGTTCGGGAAGCGTACTAATGCTCGGGATTCGCAAAAACTGCATCAGTTCAGCAAGAAAACGTGCCTGGTTCTGTGCAACAAAGTCGTCAACAATGGAGGGCAAACAAAATTCCTTCGCTTCAAGTATACGGAGGGCGATTATGTTGCGCGAATCGAAAACACGGCGACTTTGGCCAGCAGGTTGGCAAAACGGTTCAGTTGTTTGGGGCCGCTTAGAAAGATCTGGCGTTCGATCGTCCAGCCTTGGGCGCGGCACAGCAAAACGAAGTCGTCAATGGTCAGGACATGAAGGTTGGGAGACTCATGCCACTCGTGTGGAAACAACTCCGTGCGTGGCGCACGACCGCTGGTCAAGTGGGCCAGGCGCATAGCCCAATGGCCAAAGTTCGGAAACGCCACAATGCCATGTTTTCCTACACGCAGCATCTCGCGCAGCACGTTGAGCGGGTAGCGGGTCTCCTGTAGCGTCTGGCTCAGAATAACGAAGTCAAAGGTTTTGTCCGGGTAGTCGGCGAGCCCGTGGTCGATGTCGCTTTGATACGCGGACACGCCGCGAGCAATGGCTCGCCGCACCTTATTCGGGTCAATCTCGACGCCGCGAGCATCCACTCGCTTTTCCTGTTGCAGCGCAGCCAGCAATTCTCCTTCGCCGCAACCTAAATCGAGGACGCGCGAACCAGGGGCAACCATGTCAGCGATCATGGCGTAATCCGGCCGCGTGCTGATCGAAGTCTCCACTCGATACGCCGGTTCACGCGTTGCCGGACCGTTTCCATGCGCAATCTCGCGGCTCACGCTGGCGAGAAAGCCGCTGATCATTTCAGTCTGCTCCCGAGTTTCCACCAGGAAGGCATCGTGTCCGTACTGTGATTCGAGTTCGCAAAAGGCCACGTCGATATTGCGGCTCCGCAGAGCGCTCACGGTTTCGAGCGATTGATACGTCGGGTACAGCCAGTCCGAACTAAAGCTCAAAACCAGGAAACGCGTCCGCATGCGATCAAAAGCCGCAGAAAGCGATTTCAGTCCGGCAGAGAGATCGAAATAGTCCATCGCCTTGGTTATGTACAAGTACGAATTGGCATCGAACCGGCTCACGAACTGGTGGCCTCGATAGCGCAGATAGCTCTCCACTTCGAAATCGACTGAAAAGTCGTAGCCGAATGCGTCCTTGTCGCTCAGCCGCCGGCCAAATTTCTGCCGCATGGAGGCGTCGCTCATGTAGGTGATGTGGCCTACCATGCGCGCCACGGCCAAACCTCTGCCAGGCGGTTGCGAATCGTAGTAGTCGCCCTCGTTCCAGTCGGGGTCGGCCATCACGGCCTGCCTGCCCACTTCGTTAAAAGCAATTTGTTGCGCGCTGTGACGGGACGTGGTCGCAATCGGAATGGCTGTCGCCACAGATTCCGGATAAGCGACCGCCCATTCCAGTGCCTGCATGCCACCCATCGACCCGCCCACTACTGCCAGCAAGCGTTCGATTCCGAGATTTTCTACCAACCGCTTCTGAAGGCGCACTATGTCTCCGATGGTGATCACCGGGAACTGCATTCCGTAAGGTTTTTGAGTAACTGGATCGATCGAAGCCGGACCAGTGGTGCCGCGGCATCCACCGAGCACATTCGACGAAATCACGAAATAACAATCCGTGTCGAAGGCGAGTCCAGGGCCGATCATTTGCGACCACCATCCCGGCTGGCCCGTCTCTTTGCTCAGACCCGCGGCGTGGGCATCGCCCGAGAAGGCATGTAACACGAGAATGGCATTGGTTCGCTGGGCGTTTAGCGCACCGTAAGTTTCGTAGGCGACATCCACGCCGCGCAGCGTGACTCCACAATCGAGTGGGAGAGAGTCGAACTGAATAATTTGTGTATCGACTTCAAAACCAGTCGAGGCTGCGCTTGCCATGGTTGCTGAATTTGACTGCTGAAATTGAACGATAACATGCAGAAGGAGGCCGATCTTTGTTATCCCGCTCAGTGTTACTGCTGCTCTTGCCTTGGAGCCTCTTGCTCGCTGCTCCAACCTCTTCCCCATTGTGGGCCTATAACGGCGCCTGGAAAGTCACTGATCACGCGCAGCCTGCGGGAGCGAAGCCGGATGAATTAATCAACCAATGCGCTGAGACCGGCAAATATTTCTCTTGCCAGCAGACGGTGAATGGCGCTGTGAGCGCGCTGCTGGTCTTTGTCGGAAATGGCACGCCCGGGCACTACAGCACGCAATCGATTCTGCCCGACGGACGGGCTGCCGGGAAAGGTGGGCTCTCGATCGACGGGAGCAAGTGGGTCTTTTCGAGCAGCTGGAATCAGGGAGGCGGGAAAACAACTTACTACAAAACAAGCAACATTTTTCAGGGGAAAACACACATCCATTTCGAGCAGCAGGAATCCTCAAATAACCAGGATTGGAAAACTACTAAATCCGGTGATGAAATCCGCACGGCTCCCGGGGTAAGGCACTAACCCTGCTGCCATCGTGTAGATTCCGATCCGATCGCTGGCCGTAACAGAACCCACACACCTGCTGCGAACAAGCTAATAGCAAATCCAGCTACCGCATCTGCGGCGTAATGATATCTGCCATACACGGTTGCTACCGCTACACTGATCGCGTAAATCAGTAAGCCCCAGGCCACGCGCTTGCGCCCCGGCAACACCAGAAACATTCCCCATGCCGCTGAAAACGCGGACGAGACATGTGCGCTCGGAAAGACGCCGGAGTGTATCGTCGCTCTTTCGAGCAGTAAAAGATTCAAGTTGCGAATTACGTTGTGGGCGTGCGGTGCAGCTACCAGCGGAAAAGCCAACCGCGGCGGGTGTGACGGGAAATAAGGGAACAACGCATAGGCGCAAACCGTGCCGGTCATCAGCACAACCAGGAAACGATCGACGCCTCGACGCTGCGTTTCGAACCAGAGCACAAGTATACAGAAAGACCCCACGCCGTAGACCAGTAAGTAACAGAGCTCCAAATAAAACGGGATCACCGGCCCGAGACTCTCTATCGCTCGGGTGAGTCCCCAATGGGTGAGGACAACACTGTCCCAACGAATCCACACGGCCTCGTAAGCGGCGTTGTAATGGGTGGGTAAGAACAACTCCATTTCGTGGAAGGCAACCAGCGTGAGGCTCAAGGGGATCCAGTCGCGCACCATGCTCACGAGTTCCACGTAGCGAGTGGTTTCTGCCCGCGCCAAACCGAACATAAGGGCCGCCACAACGAAGAGGTAGGCAAATGGCTGCGAACCCAAATTTGGACGATCCCGGAAAAACGGAATCAGCACCACGATGTACGCGAAAAAAATGAGGACGACCCACTCCGAATTGCGTAGCCGGAAGTGAGCCATTAGCGGATTCGTTTCAGGCCGCCGCGGGCTTCTGCCACTTGAGTTTCGGCGCAAAGAGAAGGGCGAGTCCGGCTAACAGCCCGGCCCAAAACGCCCACTGCGTAAGAAACATGTGATTGATCAAGACGCCCGCAATCACCGGTGCGGTAATCTGCGCGATTGAGGTCAGCGATTGAGTCAACCCGAGAATTACGCCCTGCTCCCGCCGTCCTGCTTTCTGCGTGACCTGGCTGGTCAAGGCCGGACGCAAACCCGCCGCTCCGATGGACGATACCCCTAACACCCAAAGCAACTGACTGATCGAGTGGGTGAGTCCGACCGCTGCGTATCCGAGCGCCGATGTCAAAAAGCCTAACTGAATGACGCGTCTTTCACCAATCGCTTTGACGAGTCTGCCCACCACGCCGCCCTGCATGATGATGCCGATGAAGCCGTTGAACGCGAAGATGTAACCAACCTCCGTCACGCCCACTGGATGTCCTTTCCAAAAGTAGCGGCGTTCCGCAAACAACGCAAACCCGGCGATGAAAGTGGAGAACGAGAGCGAGAAGAGAAGCCATTGCGCAAGCAGACGCGCGAGTTCCGGGTTCCGGAAGTACTGGCGGTATTCGCCCCAGGAAATCAGTGACAGTCTTTTTCCACCGGGCCCGGTATCGCCTTCTGCCTCGTTACCGGCCAAGCGGTGTACTCCCCGCTTCGGCAGCAGAAAGTAGGTACAAAGAATGCTGATGAACGAGAGTCCTGCGGCGGTGAAGATGGGCGCGCTGTAACCGTAATGCGCCAGGAAACCGGATATTGCAGGTCCAACCAGAAAACCAAAGCCGAACGCGACCCCGATGATGGCAAACGATTTGGCGCGTTCCTCCGGCTTTGTCACATCGCTGATATAGGCTTGCGCGATGCTTAGATTCCCGGCGGTCGCGCCGTCGATGGCGCGTGACAAAAAAACCATCCAGATATTGGTAGAGACGGCCAGCAGCAGGAAACCAATCAGCGTTCCCGCTTGACTCACGAGCAGGATGGGGCGACGGCCCATCCGATCTGATAATTGGCCGAGAATGGGACCTGCGACGAGTTGACACGCCGCATAAATTGCCACGATTAGGCCAACGATTGTTGGGGATGCACCTAGCCGTTCCGAGTAGAAGGGCAGGAGGGGCAGGATGATTGTGAAACCGAGTACATCGACAATGACTATAAGGAATATCGGTAAGAGCGGCGACGCAGTTCGCTTAACGGGCGTCTCGGCGACGCCGGGTTGCGGGGAATTCACCTTTAGATCTTAGCGAGATACAGTCAGCTCCCAATTCCACTTTGCGGAATAACCCTTTCATTTTTCGGGGATTGTGCTGTAAGAATTACTAGGATCAGTATTCGGCTTTGCTTATAAGTCTTTCATTCAGAATTCGTTAGAGCTTTGGCGGTTGCCGTGCACAGTGATTAGCAGGACAATGAAGATAATGATGATGCAGAAGTTTGCTTTGCTGGCGGTGATTCCAGCAGCCATGTGGGCCCAGGAACCGAGCCCTATGCACGCGGTGCAACAACCGCCTTCGGGCCAAACCAGCCAGGGCAATCCAATTTTTCGTGTGCAGGTCGTATCCAAATCCGTGCCCGCCGTCACCTATCGCGACCGGAGTGGCTGGACACGAGTCGATTTCGAGGGTACGTCGTTAGCTTCGAAAGCCAAGGGCAATGCCAACGTGCGGAGTCAACTCGGGCGCATGGAGGTCAAGGTCGATATTAAGGGCTTGCCATCAGCCCGCAATTTCGGTGATCTCTACCTGACTTATGTGCTTTGGGCTATTTCTCCCGATGGGCGTCCCTACAATCTGGGCGAAATTCAGGTCGATTCGAACGGCAACTTCAGCGGTCAAATGACGACCCCGCTGCAGGCTTTCGGGTTGATTGTAACGGCCGAACCGTATTTCAACGTGCATCAGCCTAGCGATGTCGTGGTGATGCAAAACGTGATTCGCGACGACACCAAAGGCAAATGGCAAACGGTTGATGCCAAGTTCGAGCTACTGCCGCGCGGCCAGTATACCTATCAAGTCCCTGAATCTCAACGCAAGTCCATCGATTTGAATTCCAACAAAAAGAGCCCGCTCGAACTGTATGAGGCCCAGAATGCGGTGCAAATCGCTGCCTATGCCAAAGCCGATCAGTTCGCCGCCGACACCTATAAGCAAGCCGAATCGCTCTGGCGTCAGGCGCAGGATTATACGGATCGCAAGCAATGGAAACCGGCTATTATGACGTCGCGTGAAGCCGTCCAAAAGGCAGAAGACGCGCGGGCCATTTCCTTACGCAAACAGCAGCAACTTGCTTTGCAGCAGGAGCGTGACGAGGCAGCCGCAAGGCAGCTGGCCGCCAAGCAGCAGGCCGCTGAAGATGCGCGCCGCACCCAGGAAGCGCAGCAGCAAGCTCAGTTAGAGGCACAACAGCGCGCTGCCGCCGACAAGGCCAGGGCAGAAGCCGATGCTGCTCGTGCTCAATCCGCTGCTGATGCAGATAAGGCCCAACAAGCTGCTACCGAAGCTGACCGCCTCCGCAAACAAGCCGAAGCCGATAAAGAACGTTTGCGCGAACAGCTGCTCGCGCAGTTTAATGCCGTTCTCCCGACCACCGAAACGCCTCGTGGACTGGTGGTGAACATGCAGGACGTGCTGTTCGATACGGGAAAATATACTCTCAAGAATCCGGCTCAGCTGGCGCTGGCAAGAATTAGCGGTATCGTGATGTCACACCCCGGATTGAACTTGCAGGTGGAAGGCTATACCGACAGTACTGGAACAATGGAATTAAATCAGAAGCTGTCCGAACAGCGAGCTAATGCCGTGCGCGACTTTCTTCTCACCCAAGGAGTCAACACCAACAACATGACGGCTATGGGATACGGCGTCAACTACCCCGTCTCATCGAACGAAACGGCGGCCGGGCGCAAGCTGAACCGGCGCGTGGAACTCGTTGTTTCAGGCGAGGTAATCGGCAAACAAATCGGTATGCCGCCATCGCAAGGTAATCCTGTTGTGGCAGCACCGCCGACGACACCGGGCCCATCGCCTCAGTAGGTTTCACAAGAGCAGATGCACGCGATTCAGCGCGGGCATCTGCTCTTAAAATACTTGATCGCGCTTTACCAGAACAATGGTGAAGTCGTCTGTAAAAGCGTTGCTGCCATGCCAGCTGCGCAGATAGCCGATCAGTTCTGCCACTAAATGTTCACATGGGTCTGATTTTCGCTGGGTCAAGAAGTCAGCCAGAGCGTCCTCGCCGAATTCATCGCCTGCCGGACTAGACGCTTCGGTAACGCCATCGCTATAAAGTGCCAGCATGTCCCCCGGCTCCAGGTGAGTCTCATGCGTCTCATAGTGGGCCATAGGAAATAGACCCAGCACCAGCCCTCCGCCCTTCAGCATTTCCACGGACCCATTTGCTCTCAGCAGCAAAGGATAATTGTGGCCCGCGTTGCTGTAGTGCAGAGACCCGCTAACAGGGTCGAGCAGCGCATAGAAAAAGGTAATGAATTTCCCAAGCGGACAGCGTTCGGCCAGGTTGCGATTCAGGAGCGTAACCGCTGAAGCCGGATCGGGATTCGTCTCGCGCAGCATTTGAACACGCGCCTGCAGGCTCGACATCAGTAATGCCGCCGGCATCCCTTTGCCGGAAACGTCGCCCACTACCAACGCCAGTCGGCCGTCTTCGTACGGCACAAAATCGTAGTAGTCGCCGCCCACCGTCCGGCAGGGCAGATTGTGTCCGGCCAGATCGTAGCCCGGGTAAACGGGGGCCGTCGTCGGCAGGAGCATGGCCTGGATCTCGCTGGCTTGCGCCAACTCCAGTTCCATCAGCTTTTCCGATTGCTCTACCTCGGCCAAGCGAGCATGTTCGATACGGATGGCCGCAACGTTCGCCATTACCGTCAACAGGTCGAGGTCTTCTTGCGAAAACGGTCGCAGTACTGCGCCGTTGTCGACGTAAATCAAGCCGATCACCCGATCGCCCGTCTGCAGCGGCACTCCCATCATGCTGCGCACGCGATGGATCATGATGCTTCGCTGCTGTCGTAGCGCATCGTCCAACTGCGCATCGCTGATCACGAGGGAGCATTTCTCGCGCAGGATGCGGTCTCGCACAGAGGTGCTGATGGAAAACCCATCTCCCTCGCTCGCCCGCACCACGAGATCGCCTTCCTCCAGCGTCATAATCACGCCCCGCTTGGCTTCCATCGCTGACAAAGCAAGCTTCAAAATGACCTGAAACAGTTCATCGAGAGGTCGGTGCCCCGCGAGTTCCTGCCCGGCGCGTATCAGCGCGCCCACCACGCGCGTAGTGTTTAGTGTTACGTCACGTTCTGCGCGCGCGCTGGCTGACGATCCTTTGCCGAGCAGCTTGTCCAGGCTCGTCACGATCGTCGCTTCTCGCGTGATCCGCTCCTCTTCCTGAGTGACAAACGAGATAACGGGCTTGCTGCCTTCGGGTACTTTCTCGCGCACCTCGATCGTGAGATGCCCCGCGTAAATGCGATCCCCCGATCGAACCCGGTGTGGCTCCTTTAAGCTGACGGCGTTTACCACCGTGCCATTGCGACTTGCGCAATCCTGCAAGATCCATCCGTCATCGTGCTTTTCAAAAGTCAGGTGATAGCGCGAAAGCCATGGATCGTCGGGATAGGCCAGATCGTTATCCGCCGACCGCCCGAGCGAGAGCTTGGGTTCATGCAACTCGACGTTAGTGGACGAGCCTTCCGGCCCGGAAATCAGCAGCTCCATTCCGCGCATCTACAAAGCTAACACTCGTGCATCAATCCGTGTGCCGGTGATTCATATTCCAGGCGCAGCACGTTGCGCCGTATCTTTCACCGATTCTTGCGCGGCGATTCCGGTAATCAGACGAGCACCGCGGTTGTAAGTCAGATATAGAAAGCCCCACTGTACAAAAACCAGAATCCTACTCTGAAACTCAACCAGATACATGAGATGAATAAACAGCCAGACCAGCCAGGCGGGAAACCCGGAAAGATGCAAACCAAATACATTCGCCACCGCCTTCGCGCGACCGATCACTGCCAGATCGCCTTTGTCAAAGTAGTGGAACGGCTTGAGATTCTCCGCCTTGTTTAGCCGGGCTTTGATGGCTTTGGCCGCATACGATCCGCCCTGCATCGCTACTTGCGCCACGCCCGGCAGCGGCTTACCATCCGGCTTCGCGACATATGCCAGGTCACCCACCACCAGGATTTCCGGATAATTGGGAATGCTGAGATCGCCGCTGACCTTGATCTGTCCATTTTTTTGCGTCTCCACTCCAGTCTTTTTGGCTACTTGCCGCCCGAAATCCGAGGTAGCAACACCTGCGGCCCAAATTACTGTGTGAGAAGCAATGTGATGCGTCTCGCCGGCTTTGTCTTTGACAGTTACGCCGTTCGCATCTATTTGCGTAACCATCAATCCGGTGCGCGTTTCGGCGCCCAGCGCGTTCAGCTGCTTCTCTGCTTTGCGCGATAGATCTTCCGGAAAAGTAGACAGCACGCGGGGACCGCCATCAACCACTAGAATCTTGGCGTCGCTCGGCTGAATCGAGCGGAAGTCGTGCTTCAAAGTATGATGCGCGATTTCACCCAGCGTCCCTGCCAGTTCCACACCGGTCGGCCCGGCGCCCACGATCACAAAAGTGAGCCAGATCTTTCGCTCGGCCGGATCAGTAATCCTTTCTGCCGCTTCAAAGGCCAGCAAGACCTTGTGCCGGATGGCCGTTGCATCTTCTACCGTCTTCAAAGTAGGCGCCCATTCCGCCCACTCGTTATGCCCGAAGTAGCTGCTTTGGGAGCCTGTCGCCACAATCAGCGAATCGTACGCAACGTGCTCACCGTCCTGCAGAATGACTTGACGAATTGGCGGATCGATGTCGACTGCCTCGCCCAGAAGTACTCGCGCGTTCTTCTGCTTGCTCAATACGGAGCGAATCGGTGCCGCAATTTCACCTGGCGACAGCGACCCGGTTGCTACCTGGTACAAAAGCGGTTGAAATAAGTGAAAATTTCGCTTGTCGATTAGTGTTACGTCCACGTCGGCGTGCTTCAAGGCTTGCGCGGCATACAAACCGCCAAACCCGCCGCCCACAATCACCACTCTGTGTTTACTTGGCATTTCAGTATCTTGTATGATGCCGAAACCGCCGATCGTTAGGCAGAGAAATTCACGGTCGGTCGAAAACCGGGCGGTTTCCGGGCCTTGCGCCTTTGCTCGAAAGCGTAAGCAATCTTAAGAAGTTTCGGCTCGCTCCAGGCTGCGCCAAAGAAAGAAATTCCGAGGGGCAAGCCGAAGACAAAGCCGGCCGGCACAGTGATATGCGGATAACCCGCGACTGCCGGGGGCGAGGCGCAACCACTATCGACGCGATCGCCATTAATCCAGTCCGTCGTCCAGGCGGGTCCCGCGGTAGGACCTGTGATCGCATCCAGCTTATGTTTCTTGAGTAAATGGTCGATTCCTTCTTTCCTGGTGAGCCGGTGGTTTCTGTCCAGAGCCTTTCGATAGTCCTTCTCGGTCAAAGGACCTTTCGCCTGAGCCTGCTCCATGAGTTCCTGCTCGAAGTACGGCATCTCCTGTTCGCGGTGCGCGCGATTGAACGCGATGCAGTCAGCCAGTGTTTTCACTTGCGCGCCGCGCCGCTCCAAATACGAATTGAGATCGGCTTTAAACTCATACAGCAATACCTCGGTTTCCGTGTCACGCCATTCCTCGAACCGAGGGAACTCAACTGGGTCGACTAGTTCGGCGCCGGCATCTCGCATCGTGCGAAGGCACTCTTCCGTCACCGCCGATACCGCCGGTCCCAGCTTAAAATACCGCCGCGCCACACCGATCCGCATGCCGCGTAACCCTTGCGGATCGAGAAATTGTGTGTAGTCCGGAAACGCTCGGCCGGCGCTTGCCTGTGTTGTCTCATCGCTGGCATCAGTACCCGTCAACGCGCCGAGTAACGCGGCCGCGTCTCTCACGGAACGCGCCATGGGGCCAGCCGTGTCCTGGCTGAGCGCAATCGGAATGATGCCGGAACGGCTGATTAATCCAAGCGTTGGTTTAATGCCGACAATTCCATTCATAGCTGCCGGACAGACTATGGAGCCGTCTGTTTCGGTGCCCACTGCCAGCACTGCCAGATTTGCCGAAGTGGCTACAGCGGACCCGGAACTGGACCCGCAAGGATTACGATCGAGCGCGTAAGGATTCTTCGTCTGACCACCGCGCCCGCTCCAGCCGCTGGTGGCATGAGTAGAACGAAAATTCGCCCACTCACTCAGGTTTGTTTTGCCCAATAGCACCGCTCCGGCTTTCCGTAGTTTGGCCGCTACCCAGGCATCGTGCACAGCAGCTGTTCCGAGCAGCGCCAGAGAGCCCGCTGTGGTCTGCATCTTGTCGCCTGTATCGATACTGTCTTTGAGCAGAATGGGAATGCCGTGCAAAGGCCCTCGCACTTTGTTGGCCGCGCGTTCGCGATCCAGGCTTCTGGCCATCGCCAGCGCCTCCGGATTTACTTCCAGTACCGCCCGTAACGTGGGCCCTTTTCGATCCAACGTGTCGATTCGCTCCAGATAGAGTTCCGTAATTCGCTCGGCAGTCAAAGCACCTCGCTTCATCTGCTCTTGTAATTCGGCGATGCTTCGCTCAGCGAGCGGAAACGATGCAGGTTCAACTCCTGGTGCTTCGGACGGCTCTTGCGTGATCGTAGCGGCATCCGGGAGCGCGGCAAGCCCAGCGCCAGTCTTGAGAAAGTCGCGTCGGTACATCAGTCGTGTTTTCTAAATCTACACTGGCCCGCTTAATGAAAATCATGCGAAGGCATCACCGCCGCGCCGCGAAAACTGAGTTCTTCCACGGCGGCCGCCTTGACCGAAATCACTCCCGTCACGCTCTGCAAAACCCCCTTGACCATGACGTACGGCGCCGAAGTGCAAACCTGCCGCGCCCGACTGAAAAGATCCGGATGCACAATAATATTTACGATTCCGGTTTCATCTTCCAGGCTCAGAAACACAAAACCTTTGGCAGTACCCGGACGCTGTCTGGTAATTACGCAACCGGCCACTTTCAACAGCAGTCCGTCACGTTGTTTCTTCGCGGTGGCGGCATCCATCACGCCCATTTCCCGCATATGGCTTCGAAAGTGCGCCATGGGATGCGCGCCGATGCTCAGACCGCTATTGCTGAAATCCGCCAGTGTTCGTTGGCGTAAGGTCATCGGTTCCAGTGGCGAAGCCACGCTGTCGTCCACGGCCGGTTCCAGCAATTCGCCAACGGGCTGCAAGGCCAGTTCCGCTTGCCAGAGCGCCCCGCGGCGATGCTGATCCAATTTGTATTTGGGCAAGCCATTCAGTGCGCCCAATTCCGCCAGCACGGTAATCTCGTCTTTCTGCAATTCCGGTACGCGCCGCATCAAATCGCGTAACGATGTAAATACCCGATCTTTGCGCTGTTGCTCGATTTTGCGCGCAGTCGCAGTGCTCAAACCTTTTACATAATTCAATCCCAGCCGGACATACTTAGCTTTCCCGTCATTTTCGACCGTGCAGCGAAAATCCGAACGCAGAATGTCGACCGGTCGAAAGCGCTGCCCATGCCTTTGCGCATCTTTTACGAGTGTTGCCGCCGAATAGAAACCCATGGGCTGGTTATTCAGCATCGCCGTCGTGAACGCCGCCAGGTAGTGACACTTCAAATAAGCACTGGCATACGCCAGCAGCGCAAAACTGGCGGCGTGCGATTCCGGAAAGCCGTACAACGCAAACGAAGTAATCGCCTGGATAATCCGGTCCTGTGTTTCACCTGTAATGCCGGTGTGTTCCATGCCGGCCCGCAGTTGCACTTCCACCTCGCGCATGCGTTTCTCCGATCGCTTAAAGCCGAAGGCCCGCCGCAACTCCTCTGCCTGTCCGCCGCTGAATCCCGCCGCAATCATGGCAATGCGAATCAACTGCTCCTGGAACAAGGGAACCCCGAGCGTTCGGCGCAGTACCGGTTCCAGAGAAGGATGTAAACAAACCGGCTCTTCCAATCCCTGCCTGCGCTTCAAATATGGATGCAGCATCTGCCCGACAATCGGGCCCGGCCGGATGATCGCCACCTGTACCACAATGTCGTAAAAGCAGGCCGGCTTTAGGCGCGGCAGACACGACATCTGCGCCCGGCTCTCCACCTGAAATAAACCGACTGTGTCCGCCTTCTGCAGACACTCATAAACTGTCGGATCCGGTTGCGGCAAATGCGCCAGGTCCACTGTCTCCCCATAGCTTTGACTGACAATCTCGATCGTGTCTTCGAGCACCGCCATCATGCCGAGCCCCAGCAGATCCACTTTCACAATTTTCAGGTCGGCGCAGTCGTCTTTATCCCACTGCACCACCACTCGCCCCGGCATTGAGGCCGGCTCGAGCGGAACAATTCCATCCAGCTGTCCCTGGCAAATCACCATGCCGCCCGAGTGCTGCCCGATATGTCGCGGCAATTCCAGAATGTCTCTGGTCAGCGAAAAAAATTTCAGAATTCGCGGATCGGACAGATCGTACCCTTGTGCCCGAAACTGCCGCTCCAATGTGTCTTTCGGATCCTTCCACTCAAAAGCATTTAACTGGCTGGCCAGGCGTGCAATCTGTTCTTCATCGAAGCTGAGAGCTTTGCCTACATCTCGTACCGCCGAGCGTCCCCGATACGTAATGGCATTGGCCGTCATGGCCGCACCCAAGCGTCCGTACTGTTGATACAAATACTGAATCGCTCGTTCCCTTTGATCCCCGCTCGGTAAATCCAGATCGATATCCGGCATCTCGCCGCGCTGTTCCGACAGAAATCGCTCAAACAGCAACTCCATCTCGATTGGGTCCACCGCCGTGATCCCCAGCGAATAACAAACGGCACTGTTGGCCGCCGAGCCACGACCCTGCACCAGGATGTTCTCGCGCCGGCAGAAATCGACAATATCCCAGACAATCAGAAAATAACCAGCCAGCTTCAACTTCTCGATCAAAGCCAGCTCACGGTTTATCTGGTTGCGTGCTTTCTCTGAATACACCTGATATCGGCGGTGCGCACCCGCTTCCGTCAGCTTGCGCAAATACGAGTCTTCTGTTTCGCCCGGGGGCACAGGATATCTGGGAAATTCGTATCCTAAATCCTCCAATGTGAATTGCAGACGGCTCGCCAGTTCGCTGGTATGGGCAAATGCGTCCGGCAAGTCCGCGAACAGCTTCGCCATCTGTTCGGAGCTCTTCATGTGCCGTTCGGCATTGCGCGAAAGTAGTTTGCCGCCCTCGGCCAACGTCGTTTTAAAGTGGGTGGCTGTAAGGACGTCCTGTAAGTCGCGCCGCTCGGCCGTTTCCTGCGACACGCCATTGGTCGCCAGAAGCGGCAATTGCAAGCTGCCTGCCAGCTCGATCAACGCCTGATTACGCTCTTCCTGATCCCGCCGGTAATGCCGCTGCAGCTCTACATAGACGTTTCCACTCCCATAGGTGCCGGTCAGTTGCTCGAGTAATTTCCGTGCTTTCAATTTAGCCTGCGGCCCGGTCAGTTCACGAAAAACTTTGGCCAGCGGTCCTTCGTCGCCGCCTGTCAGGCAGACAGTGCCCGGCGCATGTTCCAGAAAGTCACTGTCCGTGGCATAGGCATTCGGATTCTTTCCGGGAACGTCACCGCGCATTTTGGTGCGTGTGATCAGCCTGCAGAGATTCTGGTACCCCATTCTGTTCTCTGCCAGCAGCGTATAGCGGCCGTCCTGCAATGTGCCTACTTCAGCGCCGATCAACGCCCGCAAGCCCAATTTCTTTGCTGCCAGATGGAAGCGCGGTACACCGTAGACACCATGTGCATCGGCCAACGCCATAGCTCCTTGGTTCAAGGCCGCGCACCGTGAAGCCAAGTCTTCGGGAAGGGAAGCGCCTTCCAGAAAGGAAAACGCCGAACGCGCATGGAGCTCAATGTAAGTGGACAAAATGCTCTGCTCTACACAGAACATTATAGGCGAATAAAAGGAGAAGTATTACACTCCGAGCTTCTGCTTCACCAGTTCACTCAACGCCTTTCCATCCACCCGTTTGCCAGCCAGCCTGGCTTGCACCGCTTTCATCACGAGCCCCATCTGTTTGGCGGAATTCGCCCCGGTCTCCGCGATCGACGCCGACACCGCTTCCGTCATCTCTTCTTCGCTAGGCGCGGTGGGCAAATAGGATTCGAGCACCTTGATCTCCGCCTCTTCCTTAGCTGCCAGCTCTTCGCGGCCGCCTTTGCGGAACTGCTCCGCCGAATCACGGCGCTGTTTCAGCAGCATATTCATGATCTGCATCTCCGCCGCTTCGTCCAACGGCTTCATGCTATCGATCTCTTGTTTCTTGAGCGCTGCCTTGGCCATGCGTAGCGGACCCAGCCGGCCTTCATCTTTCGCTTTCATCGCGCTCACCATATCCGTCTGCAGTCTCTCCAGTAGCGGCATCGCTCAACATTGTACGCGCCCGGTACTAGCTCGTTCGGACTCTAAAAAGTTCTAGTCCCTCGCAACCGCTCACAAAGTCACTACGTCAAACCCGCTGATATACTGAGCTAGCTCGACCGTCTTTTCGCTCTGCACATCCTGCTCGGGAGAGTCTTTCCTGAATGCGATGCACTGCGTTTCACGTCCGGCTGCACTCATTTGCTTTTGGGGCCCTTAAGTTTGAGAAAGTACACCACTGTTAGTCTTTTCCTGTTCGCCGCAGCCAGTTTGCCGGCACAAACCTTTACCAATGGCCAGGCAGCTCGCGCTGAATTCGGTCAATACACCTTCACCTTTGGAGGCGCCACTCCCACGACACCGCAGGTCGTTCCCAATCAGCAGATCCTTGGGGGCGTCAGCGGGCTCGCTTGGGCCAATGGAATCCTCTACGTAGCCGATTCGAACCGATTGGGTGCTGTATCGCAGGACAACCGTGTCGTTATGTTCAACACAAATCTCCTGCCTGCTCCCAAAGTGGATCTGACCAACGCCCAATCGTACTCCAACTATCTCTGCAATGTCTGCGCGTTTCCGGCCTTTAACCAACTCGGTCAGCCCACCTTTAACGCCCCCCTGGTCCCCAACTCCACAACTCCGGATGCTTTTAACATTGGTCTCAACAACGACTCGAGCCAGCCTAATATGCGAACGCCCACGGCAGTCGCTACTGACGGCAATGTTTTAGCGGTGGCTGATACCGACAACAATCGCGTCCTCATCTGGACATCCATTCCCACCGCGATCAACCAGGCCGCCAACATTGTTCTCGGGCAAACCGACTTCACTCACGCCACCGTTCATAATCCGCCTACCGCGAGCTCGCTGCTCGCGCCTCAGGGCGTCTGGATTCAGAATGGCAAACTCTACGTGGCCGACACGCAGGATTACCGCGTCCTCATCTGGAACAGCATCCCCACGAGCAACAATCAGCCTGCGGACCTCGTTCTTGGACAATCCAACTTCAATACCGGTACACAAGCTGCCTGTAGCCCCACGACAACGACCAACACAGCCGCTGGTAATGAACTCTGCAATCCCGTTTCCGTGACGTCCGATGGTGCGCGCGTTTTCGTGTCCGATCTCGGCTTCAACCGCGTGCTTATTTGGAATAACATTCCTGCGAGTAACGGACAGAATGCCGATGTCGTACTCGGCCAGCCGGACATGACCAGCACGATGTCGAACAATCCTGCGGTCTGCAAGAACGCAACGGGCACACAGGTGCAGTGCGAATCGAATTTGAATTTCCCACGTTATGCGCTCTCCGACGGCACGCGGCTTTTTGTGGCCGATGGCGGTAACGACCGGGTATTAATCTTCAACACAATTCCGACCCAGAATGGCGCTCCAGCCGACAACGTTCTCGGCCAGGCGGACTTCGTAACGAACCAGGACAGCAGTCAATCTGCCACCATCGCCAGTACGGCACTCGACAACACGAGCGCCGTTGATGTTACGCCTACGCCTACTTCTTTGGCCTTCGACGGGCTCAACCTATACGTGAGCGATGCGTTCAACAATCGCGTGCTCGTGTTCACACCCGCCGATACCTCGCTGCCCGATCAATCCGTCCTCAATTGGGCCAGCCAAATCATCCGCCAGGAAGGCTTCGTCAACTTCAGCGGAACCATTACTGCCAACGATACGGTTTCGGTTACCGTCGGAACCACCGCACCTTACACGTACACGATCAAAAGCGGAGACACGCTCGACACCGTCGCCCAAGGCGTGGTCGCTCTGATTAATGCCAACAGCGGTGACCCCAATGCGATAGCGTCCTTCAGTGGCGCCGGCAGTGGCAGCCTCTATTTAACCTCACGCGCTACCAACCCAGGTTTGAACAGCGTCGCTCTGAGCGCCACCAGCTCCAATACCGCCGACATCACCGCCCTTGCCAACGGAACCACGGCCGCTTCCTATCTCACGGCCGGAACAGCCGCCACGGGCGCTCCCGGCATGCTGGTTGAAATCAATGGCACGAATCTCTCTGATCAGCCTGCAAACCATCCGGCTGTCGCCTCGCTTACTGGTGCTATTCCGACTTCCCTCGGCGGGACCCAGGTCTTCATGGATGGCATTGCGAGTCCCGTTTTTCAGGCCTCTGCCACCCAGGTTGTCTCACAGATACCCTTCGGCTTGGCCACCCGCAACAGCACCAGTATTTTCGTCAGAACCACTCACAACGACGGCAGTGTCACCGTCACCAACGCCACGCCCATTTACATTGCGCCCGCGAATCCCGGCATCTTCGATGCTCCCGCCACTCTGGGACAGGCCCGCCCGTTTCCCGCCAGCGGAGCTCTTCACCAGCCCGGCAATCCCCAGGCTGTCGTCGACCTCACCGGGACAGTCAAAGCTGGTGACGTGCTCACCATTCAAGTGGGTAGCGTCAGCTACAACTACACGGTGCAAGCTACTGACTCGCTGGCAAGTCTTACCGCAGGCCTGGCGCAGGCCGTCAATCGTGGGAACGACCCCAGCGTAACCGCGCAAGTAGGCGGAGCCTTCAATCGCGTCGTGATCGTTGCCCGGCAAAGCGGCGCAGCCGGTAACGGAATAGCCGTTGCCACCAGCGCCAGTACAGGCGCGAGCATAACGCTTACTCCATACACGAGCACGACCTGCTGCGATGTAGTAAGCAACTCTCCTATTACGGCCGACAACCCGGCAGCTCCCGGCGAAACAATCACTCTCCGCGGCGCAGGTCTTGGTCAGGTCAGTAATCTGGCTGGCGTTGTACTTTCCAATGCTCCGACTGGACAGCCCTATACGCTCGACCCGATTAACAGCGCTAGTAATTCCGTCAGTGCTACGCTCGGCGGCACTACCGCGCAAGTTGTCAGCGCAGGTTTCCCGCAAGGTTCCTATGGCATCTACCAAGTGCAGATCATCGTTCCCTCTGCACAAGCGACCAACGCGGTTACGCCTCTTTACATTGCCCAAAACGCCTTCATAAGCAATACGGTTACTATTCCCGTCGGCCCCGCCAATGCCAATCCAAATACCCCGCCTGTAGGCAGTGGCGTGATCACGATAGATGTCGACAACCCGAGCGCTGGGGGTAGCGCAGTCGCCGGCTCGACGCTGGTCAATGGCTGGATCGTCGACAAGAACGCCCTGATTCAGGAGGTTCAGGTCTCACTAGATGGCCAAAGCGCCGGCACCGCCACTTACGGTGAAAGCCGTCCTGACGCCTGTGCCGCTAACCCAGGCACTGCCAGCTGTGCTAATGGAAATACCAATGTAGGCTACAGTTTCGTACTCGATACCACGCCGCTCGCCGACGGTGCTCACACTCTCCAGATCACCGCAACCGATGCCGCCGGGACGCGTCTGACACATGCCCAGCCTTTCACCACCGCTAACTATCAAGGAGCGAATCCGAACATCATCAGTATCGATAATCCGGGATCGCAGGGCGGCACTTTCCAGGGCCTAGCTACCGTTCACGGCTGGGCCATCAATAGTTCCTCGACTATCGGTAGCGTGACCGCTTCAGTCGACGGTGTCTCTCGCGGCAGCGTCATCTATGGCCAAAGCCGACCCGATGTCTGCGCGGTCTATCCCACCTCGCCCAGCTGTCAGAACTCCAGCGCCAACGTCGGCTGGTCTTACTTACTTGACACCTCCGCCCTGTCTAACGGCAATCACGTCTTCTCCATAACCGCCACCGCCGCGAATGGACAGCGTACCGTGCAGGCCCATCCCTTCACGGTCGCTAACTGGACTACCGCCAATTCCACCCTCGTCACCATTGACTACCCTAGTTCCCAGACTGCTCCCCTGAGCGGAACCGTCGCCATCGGCGGCTGGGCCATCAACCCAACTACGCCCATCGCTTCTGTTGCCGTTGCCATCGACAACATCCCGATGGGCGCAGCCGGTTACGGCGCAAACCGTTCCGACGTTTGCGCCGTCTTTTCTACTTACGCCGGTTGCCCGAACGTCGGTTGGAATTTTGCGCTCGACACCACTCTCGTCGGTGATGGCAGTCACACTTTGCAAATCACGGTCACACCGGTCAGCGGTCAAGCGTATACCCAAACCGGCCCCATTCGGATCGCCAATCAAGGCACGTCCTCCAATCCCACACTCATCTCTATCGACCAGCCCAATGCCTCCACCCCTGCCCTTGGCGGATTCGTCGCCATCGGTGGTTGGGCCTTAAACGATTCCGCCGCGATCAGCACTGTTCAGATTTCGATTGACGGTGTCCCGAATGGCCTGGCAACTTACGGGAGTGTCCGTAACGATGTCTGCGCTCAGTTCCCCGGCAACCTCGGTTGTCCGAATGTTGGTTGGAACTATGCTTTCAACACCGCTACTCTGGCAAACGGGCCACATCTGCTCGAGGTCACTGCCAATACGAGCACTGGACAGCGTGCCACGACGAGTTCCTCCTTCACGGTTGCCAACTCGTCCTCCGCCGGCCCGACCTCAGCTACCATTAGCCACCCGAATAGCCAAAGCAGTTCATATCAAGGCATGGCTGTTTTCTCGGGCACAGCGGTCAGCACAAGCGCGAGCCTCACCGGCGTCAACATCTCTATTGATGGCTACCCCTTTGGCGCAGCCACCTTCACGCCCGCCGCTGTGAATGCGCCTGCGAACTGGACGTTCCTGCTCAATACGACGCAGCTGGCCGATGGGCCGCACACTCTTGGCGTCACCGCTACTGCCGCCGACGGTACCTCTTCCGTTACATCCAGCAGCTTTCAGGTGGCCAACTGGACCTCTCCCAGCCCCACGCAAATCAGCATAGACGTTCCGAATTCTTCGAGCGCGTCTTTCTCGGGAAGCGTCGCGATCGGTGGTTGGGCCCTCAACCCCAACTCCGCCATCACCGCTATTCAGGTTTCTATTGATGACGTGCCCGCCGGCACAGCCCAATATGGCGGCAACCGCAGCGACGTTTGCGCGGTGTACCAGAATCAACCCGGCTGTCCGAACGTCGGCTGGAATTTTGGCGTCGACACTACCTACCTTGCTAACGGGACTCATACCTTGGCGATCACGGCTACTACCGCGGCTGGTCAAAGCTACACCACGACTTCGAGCTTTACCGTCGCCAACTAACACGCTTCCAAAAGGCGACCCTCTGATATCCTGGGAGTTCCACCAGTTCAGCGGCTCTCAGCCGTCTTTCTTGAACTGTTTCGTCTTGCAATGCACATTAAAAAGCAGCGCCTGCTGACCCCCGGTCCTACACCTCTTCTTCCGTCCGCGCTACACGCCATGATGGGTTCCGATATCCATCACCGCACTGAGGATTTCCGCAACCTTTACAAACAAGTGCTGCAGGATCTGCAAACGGTCTTGGGCACCGAAAACGATGTGCTCGTTCTGGTCGCTTCGGGCTCCGGCGGTTTAGAAGCAGCAACTCAGAATTTCTTTTCTCCTGGCGACGAAGTCCTTGTTTGCTCCGCCGGAAAGTTCGGCGAGCGCTGGGTAGAAATCATGAAAGCCTGGGGCATGCGGGCCACCGTACTGACGGCCCCCTATGGCGATGCGGTGTCCCCCCAGGCGGTGGAAGCTGCGCTAGTAGCCAATCCCAAGATCAAAGGCGTATTCGTCCAGGCCTCGGAGACTTCTACCGGCACGCAGCACGATGTAAAAGCCATGGGCCTGGCTGTCAAGAAGACCGACGCTTTATTTGTGGTCGATGCCATCACCGGCATCGGCACCATGCCGCTCGACATCGACGGCTGGGGCCTCGATGTGGTCATCGGCGGATCGCAAAAAGCCTTCATGATTCCACCTGGACTGGCTTTTGTTTCGATCAGCGCGAAGGCCTGGGCCATGGCCGATTCTTCCAAAGCTCCGCGGTTCTACTTCGATCTGAAGAAGGAACGCAAGAACGCGATCAATGGCGAGTCTGCTTGGACTCCCAATATTGCTCTCCTTCTCGCGCTCGGCGAGGCGTTGAGGTACATCAAAGACTTGGGAATGGACAAGCTCGTCGAAAATGCACAGCTGCTGGCGTGCGCCACGCGTGAAGCCATGCGGACGCTGGGTCTTTCGTTGTTTTCGTCTCATCCCGGCTCTTCGGTCACAGCGGTCCGGCCCCCGGCGGGAATGGATTCCAAAGTGATCATCAAGGAATTTCGTAGCCGCTTCAACGCCATCATCACTAATGGACAAGGCTCCATGCAAGGCCAGATCTTTCGTTTCGCGCACCTGGGCTTCTTTGATTTTCACGACCTCTTTGCCGTCATTGCAGAACTCGAAATCATTCTCGCCGCCAACGGGCATCCGGTTCAGTTCGGCTCCGGGGTCGCCGCCGTACAAAACGTCTATGCGGAAGCTGCTATGCCCAAAGAAGCGCTGGCGTTGAGCTAGTCTCGGCGTTCAGCACCTTTATCCATCCAATGAAAATTCTAATTGCGGAGCCGCTCGCACCGGCTGCGACTGAAAGACTGCAAGCTCAATCTAATTGGGACGTTGTGGTCTCCGATCCCAAGAGCTTTTCTGCTCACCTGGCTGATTGCGACGCACTGCTGGTAAGGAGCGCTGTCAAGGTAACGAAAGAAGTCCTCGCGCAAGCTCCGAAGCTTCGCGTGATTGGGCGCGCCGGCGTGGGTGTTGACAACGTCGATCTTCCCGCTGCCACGCAAGCCGGCGTTCTGGTCATGAACACGCCTGGGGGCAACGCCGTCTCCGTCGCCGAACATACTTTAGCTCTCATGCTGTCGATGGCGCGCTCGGTGCCGCAGGCGAGTGCCTCCACCAAAGCGGGTAAGTGGGAAAAAAAGAAATTTCTCGGCACCGAGTTGCGCGGCAAAACGCTCGGGATCGTAGGCCTGGGCAGCACCGGCCGCGAAGTAGTCCGACGCGCCCGTCCCTTCGAAATGCGCATCGCCGGTCACGATCCCTATATCAGCTCGCAAAGCGCTCGCGATCTCGGCATTGAGCTTGTTTCACTGGCCGACCTCTACGCGCAAAGCGACTACATTACGCTCCACGTCGCGTTTACGCCCGAAACCGATCACATGCTGAACGCGGCGGCCTTCGCGCAGATGAAGCCTGGCGTTCGCATTGTAAATTGCGCGCGCGGCGAGCTCATCGAGGTTGCCGCCTTGGAAGCCGCGATTGCCGGCGGCACCGTGGCCGGCGCTGCTCTCGACGTTTTTGAAGTAGAGCCCCCCGGCGAACTGGCTCTCCTCAAACTTGAACCTGTTGTAGCCACGCCTCATATCGCCGGCTCCACGGAAGAGGCTCAGGAAATCGTAGGTATCCGCATTGCCGAGCAACTCGTCGAGTATTTAAAAAGTGGCATTGCCCTTAACGCCGTGAACATGCCTGCGCTCACGCCCGAGCAGTATCGCACCCTCGGACCATACGTTGATTTGGCGGAACGGCTCGGACTGTTCCTCAGCCACATTGCGCCTGGAAACGCTCACACTATTCGTTTCCTCTACTTCGGTCGCTTAGCTGAAAATAACACGCAAATCCTGCGGAACGCCGGTTTGGCGGGAGTGCTAAGCCGCTCGATGGAGTATCGCGCCAACGTGGTGAATGCCATGCAGATTGCTACACAACGCGGGTTTCGCGTGATTGAACAACGCGAGCCGGGCGATTCTCACATGGATTCTATTCGTATGGAAATCGAGTCCGAAGCCGGAGCGTTTTCTGCGGTCGGCGCGGTCGTGCTCGATAAACCGCGACTCCTGCAAATTGAGGGTATCTCGTGTGAAGCCACCCTCGACGGCAATTTGATGTATTCGAAAAACGAGGATGTCCCCGGTGTCATCGGCTATCTCGGTACTGTGCTCGGAACCAACGGCGTCAATATTGCGAACTTCGCATTAGGCCGCCAGGAAACACCGTCCGCGCCGTCCAAGCCGCTCATGGCTATTTCGATCATCGAAACGGACGACCCGGTGCCTGATGAACTCATTTCGCGTCTCTTCGAAAACAAAGCCGTAAAGTTTGTCCGCCGGGTCCAACTCAACCGGCGTTAATTCAGCGCTAAACTCACCATATGGCTGCAGATAACAACGGCTATGATTGGCGCGAGCGCATGAGGCGTCTGGAAGATATGGCGGAACACAACCTGAAAGATCACGAGCGCATCGAACGCAATATCTCAGGACTGCATTCCAGTCTTGTGTCTCTCAAAGAGAACACAGATAAGCTGGTAACTGCCATTCGAGATCTGATCGACCGGATTCCACCAGAGAGCTTGCGCAAGTAATCCCGCCCTTACGGTTTTGCTTGCAGATGATCGAAATTCAAAATCGCATTGAACACGAGCCCATAGCTACCAATCGTCTCGCCCCGGTACACCGGATTATTGGCGAACAGCAAAACGTTTCCCTTGCCCAAATGCGCATTCACCACCACGACGCGCTCCGCAATTGAATCGCCGCCTTCGAGCAACCCGGAGAGCAGCAGCCCTTTTCGATCGGCAAATCGCAGAATTACGTTCGGCCGGTACTCTGCCGGAATAAGTAGCGGATTGTTCCGGCTCTGCTCTTCATTTAACGCTGTTGCTTCCCACGGCTTCGGCGAGGGCAGCGCGGGCGTCGCCTCATTCGCTCGTCCCTCGGGCCGGTCTTCCTCCTGTGGACCACCGCGTCCAGTTGGCCGCTTGTATTCCTTCTCGGTCAAAATATTCCTGTTCGTCATCAGATTGCTGACAGTGAACGCCAGACCATCCTGGCTGTACACCGCGACTTCTTTGCCATACCCATAAGACACCGGACTCGCTTGATCCACCAACACCGCTCCCAAAACGCTTCCGTCCACTTTCGTAGTTTTCAACGGCGCGACAAACACACCCGGCGCGAAACCCTCGTCAATCGCAAACTGCGCCGTATCTTCAGAAGTAATCAGTAATCCTCCTTCTTCTACAAACTGTTTGAGATGCGCCAGGCCAGTAAAGCCTAGACCTGGACGCATATCCTCCGTGCTATCGAGCTTGCCGAGGTTCGGCGTAATTGTTGAGTTCTGCCAGGGCATGGCATTCCCCCACATCGGCATGCCATTCACAATCTGCGAAGCGGATACATGCGCTACGGGCGCAAAGATGATCACGTCATACTTCGCGCGGAGATTCTCTTCTTTCGCCACCGTCTGCGTGTTGATGTAGTCGTAGGGTACCTGGAATCGATCGAACCCCGAGCGCCACCAGCCCTCGGTTTGCGTGAACAGCCAGGTGTGCATAAAGGCAATGCGGGGCGCCGTTGCAGGATGAGTTCGAATCGCCGGTTTATCCGGCAAGGCGACTGACTGCAGATTGAACGGCGTCAGTGCTTTTTGCAAGGCACTGCTGTCCGGTCCGTTAATCAGCAGCGAGCCCGCCTGGAAATGCCGCCCAGCCGCTTCGAAAGGTTGATCGGCCACCGCGATATCGGCAGTCTTCATGGCATATCTCAGCGAGAGCAGTCCAATACCGCCCGCGCTATCCACCGCATACGTCGAACCCCTGCCCGTGATGGCTGTCCCCTGCACGCCAGGATCGTCTACTGTTTCCATTTTGGCCTGCAGGATCGATGCATCCGTAACGCGCACAGCCTTGGCATCGAACAAATCGCCATAAGACCAGCCCGTATCGTCATACGGATGCTTCTGCGGATCGTCAGGTGACCAGTATTGGCGATCGAGCAGCGCGTCTGCCACGCGCGAAAAAGGCTGATCCATACGGATCACCCAACTGCCCGCGGCGAACGTCTGCGATTTTGGCGGTGCCGGTTTTGCTGGTTGAGCATTATCCTTCTCGTCGGCAACGGGCACATGCGCCGGCGGCAACTTCACCGTCACTGCCTCGCTCAGCCGCGTTATCTCCACGTGCTGCTTTTTCAATACATTCAACAACTCCACCTGACGGCTGAAGGAACCCTGATCGGCCGCGAGAACATAAGCTGCCGGACCGGAGGTCTTTGGTTTCTCTATCGAGCGCTTACTCTTCAAGTAAAAATTGTCCAAAAAATGCCGGCTATTGTGGGCAAAATAAGAAAGCGTCGTCAACAGCGCCGTCTGCTCATAGTTGTTGTTATCGCGCTGTGACCACTCGACGGTCGGATACGGCGGATTCGGGCGAAACCACGTGCGCGAATATTCGTCAGGCGTCAGAATGCGCTTCACCGTATCCGCTCCGCCATTGCCAAACGTTTCGTACAATCTGCTGATCCCGTTATGCATAGCCGCTAGAAACATCAGGTAGCCAGGACTCCAGGTATCGAAATCACCGTGCGTAAAAGCGCCCGGCATCCCTAAACTCTGCAACTGCTGCACATTATTCCAACCGAGCGCGGCCCACTCGTCGGCCAGCATGGGATCCACCCAGGCGTTATAGGGACCGTCACCCACCGTGTTGTCGTAAATAAACGGCACTGATTCATGTAAGTCATGCAGCACCTGCGCGTGCCACTCGAGATAGGTATTCAGTACATTTCGAGTCAGCGCCAGAGTCATGCCCATCGCATCGCGATTGTTATCGTGCGCCACGTAGTGCCCCCAATAGAGTAGCCTCGGCCAGTTGTCGCCTGGATGAGCCTTGTGCCAGCGATAGATGTCGACCATGCGATCGCGGCCATCCACCTCGACCACCGGCGTAATCAGCACAATCATGTGCGATCGAATGTACTGGATGTAAGGCGAATCATCGACCGCGAGACGGTACGCCAGTTCCATCAGCGCCGTGGGAGCGCCGGTTTCCGGCGAATGGATGGTACCCGTGATGTAGTAAATCGGAAACGACTGCCCGGCCAGACCGGCTGCCGTTTTATCGTTCAACCCGATGGACCGCGGATCAGCCAGTTTCGCCAGACGCTCGCTATTCTGCTTCGACTGCGCCAGCAGCGACTCATCTCCCACTGCAGCGGCAATCATCTCGCGCCCTTCTTCGGTGTGCCCAATGGTATATACCTTCACACGCGGCGAACTCTGCGCGAGCAGCCGAAAATACCGGTACACGTCTTCCGCATAGGGCAGCATGTCTGGAGCGCCCGAAACGTCGCCTAAGACTTTCGACGGGGTTGGAACGGTTTTTGAGGCGGGCAGGTAATTCGTCAAAGGTGAATTGAGATGCGGCCCGGTGGTGTACTTCTGAATACGATCTGTGTACCAGCGATCGAGCGGCTGTTTTGGATCCTTTGCGAACTGCTCGACGCCCAGCGCCGTCTCCGAAATCTGCGCACGCGCTTGAAGAGACACGACCAGGCCGACCGTGATCACCACAGCCATAACGCGACACTGAGCTCTCATAGGTGTAAGCAAATCAGCATAACAGGCAAGCCGTAAGTCTAATCTTTGATCTAACCTTTAGAATTTCGGCATCTGATCAGACGAGAGAAATATGTCAAACCCTTTAGCAGATCAATTTACCGCCGCCTTGGCTCAACTCGAGAAAACACGTGATGTGAATCCGCTCGCGGAACTGTTTTCCGAGGACGCCGAAATCGGCAATGTGCTTGCCCCCGAGAAGTTTCATGGTCCTGAGGGCGCGCGTGACTTCTGGAAAAAGTACCGCGATACCTTCGAGACTCTGGAGTCCACCTTTCGCAACTCGATCGATGCCGGCGATCGCATTGCTCTGGAATGGACGACGCAAGGATCCTCTTCCGCCTCTCACCAGCTCTCTTACGATGGCGTTTCAATCCTCGAGACATCCAACGGAAAAATCACCCGCTTCCGCGCCTACTTCGATGCCGCTGCGCTCGGACGGCAACTGGAATCCTGAATGTGGATGCAAGCGGCGGCCGCGCCGGATCTCGATCGTTTGCGCTGGCAGAATCGGGTAGTGGTCGTGTGGGCCGGGAGCGCCAACGATGAAAGACTGAGCCGTCAGGAGAAGCTACTTCAGGCGAACACCCAAGGCTTGGACGAGCGGGATATCAAGGCCTTCTCGCTCACAGGCGATACATCGGAAGCGCAACATTTCCGCACGAAGCTCGGTATTGAACACCGTTCGTTTGCCGTGGTGCTGATCGGCAAGGACGGCTCAGTCAAGCTCCGGAAATACGAACCGGTCGATCCGCGCGACCTGTTTCGCACAATTGATCGCATGCCGATGCGGAAAGACGAAATGAAACGCCGGTAAAGACGATCTCTCATTAGCAAGCACAGGCCGCGATCGCGCCACAAAGCGAAAGAGCAACTTCAGCGGACTTAGGCGCGGGTCGCGAGTCCGTTGTGCTGCGAAGTTCCTTAGAAGAGAGGATTTATGGCTGAAAACAAGAAATGTGCACACCCATCCTGCAACTGCCAGGCCCGCGAAGGAAGTGAATACTGCAGCACCTTCTGCGAAACTGCCGGTACGACGCCCGATGTTCAATGCGGCTGCGGGCACCCGGAGTGTTCAGGCTCCACCCGAATCTAAGCTCTTCAAATAGGCTCCCCAGGCGTTCTTCGCCGACTTGGCGAAGGTCTCAAGTTGCGAGTAATCGTTGCGCCAGGAAACATACATGATGCCCTGCAATCCTGGGATCCCCCCGGCTCGTCTCAGATCCGTGGCGCTGCTGTTTCCGTCACCACTGTCGTAATAAC
Organism: Bryobacteraceae bacterium; assembly: GCA_965277435.1. Taxonomy (GTDB): domain Bacteria; phylum Acidobacteriota; class Terriglobia; order Bryobacterales; family Bryobacteraceae; genus Bog-105. The sequence goes on from OZ255821.1 coordinate 4,292,938, forward strand.
TGGCAATAATCTGTTTGTGAGCGACTGGTTGCCGCCGGTTTAATCCGGCAAACCAGCGCAGCGACTGCGGCAAATACGGATGATTCCAATTCAAAACGCCTACCTCCGCCGGGAGACCTTTCCACGAGCCTGCCACGTCACCTTCCACATAAAAGTAGTGGTTATGGGCATTGTGATATGGATCGAACATGTCGCTCCAGGTGTAGAGTTCTGTGCCCGGCAGCTCACGCTCGTAAAGTTTTACTGTCTTCTCGGCATTCCAGGCAAGCAGTTCTCCGGCAGTCATGTGCTTCGTCCGGCACAGAGCGCAGGAATTCGCCTGGCGCATCTCGTCATAGGAAAGCAACAGGTCACTCCGCGGCGGCAGGATAGCGCTAATCTTTCGCGCATTCCCTTCAAGCCATCGGAACACACCGGGTTCGCTGAGGCACATACCCATCTGGTTGTCTTTGGGAATCGGAAAGGCCGCGTAGTAATCCATCGCAACCGTCTCCCCGGGTTTCAGGGTCGTTCCAGCCGGCAGGCCAATCTGAACCGGCGCATGATAGTTGTCTCGAAATGCTGCGTGTGGCGGCGACAGCGCTGGATCGAACACTCGATCGTAGTCGATCCCTTCGCGGTACGCGAATTTCGGCCTCTCAGGATCGTATAGTTTCAGCGGCGCTCCAGCCCTTCGCACCACATACACTGGCCCCGTTTCTTCCAGCCCGATGTCGTCGAACCAAAGCACCCCTGAGCTACGGCCCCACACTCCGAAATACAAATACGCCCATCCGGTATCGCGACTGTTGAAGGTGAAATCGAGCCGGGTCCATTCGCGCGTTCCATCCACCGGGATCTCGGTATAAAACGCGCTCTGACTGCGATGCCACCAGTCGATGACTTCGACCACCGCCGGTCCGTGAAACCCGCGAGACTTCACCCACAAGCTGAGATGGTATTGACGCCACGGAGTCAGACTTACTCGTTGCCGGAAGCGGGCATTACCCGGCGCATCGACTACCAGCCCCGCTTGCCGGCCCCCATGCGAGACGTCAGTGCTGACGCCTAAACCGGCATCACCCGTATCGAACCAGCCAGTCTTTCCTTTTTCGAAGCCTGCGTTTTCCAGGGGCGCAAGACTGTTCACTAAGTTGAGCCGTGTGCCGCTCGCGTCCACCTTGAAGCGAGTGCCTCCCACTCGTTGCCCTTCTGCCAAATTGCCATCCGGTATCAATGCGACGTTTGAATAACCGAAGGGCGCACCTAAGACCATCACCTTCAGGCCACATCCGGCTGCGTACTGCAGAACATCGTGCAACCTCCTTACGTTCGCCGGGTCCCACGAGGCTGTCGAGAGATAGTTGAAGCTGTTATCCCAGAATGCTACGCCTGTGTAGCCGTAGCCAGCCGCGCGGGCGATCAACGCTTTGCTTTGTTGAACGGCCTGATCGGAAATTAGGAAGGAGTTATGCCAATACCACAGCTCCGGTTTCGCCGGAGCCTGGAACGGCCTTGCCGCCGGGCGATTATGTAGCGCGGTGAAAAGGGCTACGCCCAGCAGCAGCGCCGCCGCTACTGGCCCGAACAGCAGAACTCTAAGCCGTTGTGCCCCAGGGTTTCGCTTCAAGAATGCCTTTGTATCCGTTCTTCAAGCGCTCCTCGATCACAGCCCACACCTTTGGGTCGCAGCCCTTCCATTCCATGACGGCCACGTTCCCGAGGTACGGCAAATCCTTCACGCCGGCTTTACTCGAGAAGAAGCCGCCCACAGTCAGACTCCGGAACTCATTGAAAAAATGCACCCAGGCACGATCTTCTTTCGCGGCGCGTTTCGGATAAGCAATGCGGTCGAGCAATTGCTTCTGCTGGTCTACGGAAGCGTCCACAAAGTTCTTCTGAAACTTAGCATTCGATTCGCGGTCGAGCCACATCAAACCGCCAAAGATCTGCGCCTTCAAGTCTTCGTTATTATCCTGGACGGTGCGATATGCAATCCAGTCGTCCAGAAACTCCGGGACGCCCGCTTCTGTCGCACTGCCGCTATGGCTGTCGGCCGGCACGATCAGGTCGCACAATACGCTTACCGTCTTCCATTGGTGATCGTCGAAGCTTTGCCGTTTGTAGCCAATACCCATCAGCGCCTGGGTTTCGGCCGCTACGTGCATATGCTCATGCGTTTGCGCGGCCGCTGTTCCGGTGGCCAGCGCTGCCGCCGCCGGCACCGCGCCTAGTATCTGGAACATCCCACGCCGGCTTACATTGGTTGGTGTTTCTGACATGTGTGTTCTCCGAACCCCTACACCTTCACGTTCAATTTTTTCACTTGCTCGGCGATATACTCAGACGTACGCCAGCCCAGTGCCGTGATCGTCAGGGTCGGATTCTTGTCCGCATTGCTGACAAATGGCGCGGCATCCGTTATGAACAGATTCTTTACGTCCCAAGCCTGGCAATACTTGTTCAGCACCGATGTTTTCGGATCATCGCCCATCTTGGTCGCGCCCACTTCGTGAATGATTTCGCCGCCGCGCGAAATTCCCCAGTTCGTATCCTCGCCATGCTTGTTGGTGACCACGCCGCCCATCGTATGAATGATTTCCTGGAAAGTCTCCTGCATGTGTTTGGCTTGCAGAATTTCGTCCTGGCTCCATTTGAAATGGAAGCGCAGCACCGGAATACCCCACTCATCGACCGTGCTCGGATCGATTTCGCAGTAGCTGTTGTCGTTAGGAATCATTTCGCCACGCCCTGAGAAATACAGGCCGCAGCCATAGAGCTTCCGCAAATTACTTTTGAGCTCCGTTCCATAGCCGCCATCCAAAAATTCGGTCGCATAGCCACCCAGCGCTCCTGCGCCCGGCTGCTCGCGACCACCGCCAATCTCGATGTGATAGCCGCGCGCAAACGGCATCTTATTCGCCTTCTGCTGTTTGTAATTCCACCACGGCATGTACATGTGCATGCCGCCCACTCCATCTTCGTTCTGCGCCGGAAGATCCTGTAGTATCGGCAGGAAGCCGGAGGTCGCCGAACCCACCGTATCCATGATGTACTTGCCCACCAGGCCCGTTGAGTTAGCAATGCCGTTCGGAAAGTGCGAGCTTTTTGAATTCAGCATCAACCGCGCCGTTTCGCAACAGCTGGCCGCCAGCACGACAACCTTCGCCCGGACTTCTACTTCTTCACGAGTCTTCTTATCGACATACGATACGCCGGTCGCCATGCCGTCACTGCCCACCATCACTTCGCGCACCATAGCGTTGGTGCGAACTTCAAAGGTCTGCGGATATTTCTTCTGCGTGGGGACAATGTGAACCCCAGGCGAATTGAAGTTCGCATTCACCCCGCACGAGCGCCCGCATTGCGCGCAATAATGGCAAGCTGGACGGCCGTTCAGCGGACGAGTCAGGATCGCCAGCCGGGAAGGAATACAGGGGATGTTGAGCTTATCGCAGCCCATCTTGATCAGTCGTTCATAGCCGCGCGGCGCGGGCGCAGGCTGGAATTTCCCATCCGGGGTATTTTCGATGCCTTCCGCCGTTCCAAACACGCCGATCAGTTCTTCGGCTTTGTCGTAATAGGGCGCTAACTCTTCATACGTGATCGGCCAGTCAAAGCCTTTTCCATCGCGGCTGTACGGCTTGAAATCGTAAGGTCCCATGCGCAGCGAAATACGCCCGTAGTGATTCGTGCGTCCGCCCAGCATACGCGCCCGCCACCACATCCAGTCGGAACCTGGCGCGTTTGTGTAAGGCTCGCCCGGCACTTCCCATCCACCGACCGTGGTCGCATCGAAGTAGCCCCACGGCTTGTACCGCGTGCCTGCGCCGCGATGCGGCACCTGATACGGCCAGCCGAACATCTTGGAATCTTTGGTGCCGTCAAACCATGCTCCAGCTTCCAGCATGCAAATGTTGGCGCCGGCATTCGCCAGGACATGGGCCGCCACACCCCCGCCCGCTCCCGAGCCTACAATCACAACATCGTACGTCTTAGGCGTCGCCTGAACTTGAGGCATATCTTTCCCTAGTCTTACATGATCCCAACGGGCACATATTGGCTCAAATACCGCTTAGCCATAATGAAGCCAATCTGGAACTGCCGGCTGAAATCAGGCCCGGGATTCTCGTCGGCGCCGTAGAGTGGATCTTCCTGTTCGATGCTCATTGCGCCGGTGTAACCAACATCTTCGAGCACATTGAAAAACTCGCGCCAGTCAATCGAACCCGAACCCGGAATGCGGTATCTCCACCAATCCGCCTTATTAACCGGATCGATACCGCCCGCCCGCAAAATCGGCCATAGAATTTCGGTGTCTTTCAAATGCACGTCGTAGATCTTGTCCACAAATTCACGCGCCGTCTGAATCGGGTCCATGAACTGCCGAACCAGGTGTGAGGGATCGTATTGCAGCCCCACGTAAGGCGAATCGTTAAAGCCTTTGAACAAAGCCGCAAAGCCGACCGGACTAGTGGCAATATTGGGACTCCCCGGATACGGCTCCCACAGAATGCGCACATTATTTTTCTGGCAGGCCGGAAAATATTTTTCCGTGTACGTGCGCACGATGTCGTCCACCTGTTCCTGAAAGGGCTTCGTCGCGTCCTTGCCCGAATTGGTGCCGATATAAGGTACGCCCAGTTTGCCCGCCATCTCGATAGCCTTCGCGAAATACTCGTTCGAAGCCGAGCGTCTCGCCGGATCGGCATCGATATGGCTTGCGTCAATCTGAAAGGCAGACACGTGCATGCCGGATTTCGCCAGCGTCGCCTTAACATCCTGTAATTGCGAGTCCGTGATGGTTCGTGCGTCAAGCGACGAGCGCGGCCGGCGCTTAAGATCATGTTGTCGAAGCCTTGCGCTTTGGTGAATTCCACATTAGCCGGCGTATAGTGTCCCAACACACCCAGCCGCGGCTTCCACTCGGTATGCCGGACGCGTTTCGGATGGGGAGTTTGAGGTTGAGAGGTCTGGGATTGAAGAGTTGCGGCCGCCGCCAGTGAGCCGACCAATTTTCTGCGAGTCATTCACGCATCAGTGTATGACACGCGCCCTTACACACGGCCCTTATACGGTGACCGGCGTCGTCAGCTTCTTCAGTAGCGTAATCGCCTGTCGAATATCATGGTCTCGCTTTGCCAGGTCCAGTTCTTCCCGCTCAATGCTGAGCACGCCGCGATAGCCGATCTCTTTCAGCTTCGCCAGAAACGCGGGTAGATTCACGTTGCCGTTCCCTAAAGCTTTTTCCACGCCGAGTGCCGCCGGTTGATCCATCGGCGGCCAGTCCCCATCCTTGCAATGCACCGACACCACATGCTTGCCCAGCACCCCCAGCGCTTCCACCGGGTCGCCTGTGCCATAGAGAATCATGTTTGCCGGATCGAAGTTGATTTTCAAATTTGTGCGGTCCACGTCCGCTATAAACTGCAGCAGCGCCTTGGCCGGTTCCTGGCCCGTTTCGAGCGTGAACGACTGGCCCCTCTTTGCGCAGTGATCGCAAATCTCGCGCGCCACGTCGCGCACGGCGGTGTATTCGGAATGGTTTTCTTCGTGCGGAATGAAGCCAATGTGACAGGCCACGCTATCGATTGCCAGTTGGCCTGCTACGTCCGATACTGCCTTCGTTCGGGCGACCCGTTCCGCTCTCGTCCCTGGTGGCACCAGCCCTACCGTTCGCTGGACTGTGGGGATATCGGTGTACTCTTCACCGACATAGCTGCAAACCGCTGTCACGGCCGTAAAATGTTCCGCCGTCAGCGCCTTGTCCCACCTTTCGGCGGCATGCTCCAGCGGCAGGTCTCCCGGAAAGCCAAGCTGGCCCGCGCGCACTCCAAACTTCTTCACATCTGTCAGCGTTTTATGAGCGTCTTCACCTGCCCAAAACATCAGGCCAATTTCGAAGTCATTGAGCCCTAGCATTCGATTGGTATCCCTCCTCTTTCTCGTGAGTCTTTGAGCAGCGCTGCGAGCTTTATGGCTTTTGCCGAATCCCGCGGCATACATCGCTCCGGTGAGTCGCCCGTCCGGCAGCAGTCTACAAAATACCCGACCTCTGTCTGATAAGCGTCATCCTTCTCTGACTGAACTTTATGGCGGCCGGTTTCATCATCGCGGAATAATCCCTCTGAAGTCAGTTCCAGCAACGCGTGATTCGATCTCGCTTCGAAGCCCATCGAGAAGGGCTGTCCCGCAGCAAGCCAGCCGCCCTCAATCTGCACTTGCAAACCCTGCTCGTATGTGAGCACCGCGCTGATCGTGTCTGCTGGACCCAGCGATTTTGCCGCAACGCGCCCCGGCATCCCGAACAACCAGACGGCTTGATCTATGTCATGCACCAACAGATCGAGCACCGCACCCCCGCTCCTTTTCTCGTCGACCAGCCACTGGCTCCAGTCCGGCAGACCGGCACTCCGGACAAATCGAACTGCCGTCATAGGATGCGCCTGCTGCTTTACGAACTGTTCGAGAGCCAGATATTCGGGCCAGAAGCGCAGGACTTGGCCGATCATCAAAATCCGCCCGTGTTGCTCTGCGGCGGCGGTCATCCGATCGCAGCCTTCCGAATCGAGCGCCATAGGCTTTTCGCACAACACGTGTTTGCCCGCCGCCAACGCCGCCAACGTCACGGCCACATGCAAATCCGTCGGCAGGCAAATATCGACGGCGTCTAACGCGGGGTCGTTCACCAGTTCCCGCCAGTCGGTATATTTTCGGACCGCTGAAAAATCATACTGGGCTTTCGGCAGGTTCAAGTTTCCGCCAACCTGGGTCAGATCGCCACTCAAGACTCGCTCATTCGTCGCACAGATGGCGGAGACTTCGACATCAGGAAGCTTGTGAAACGCCGCCAGATGCGTCGCCCCCATAAATCCCATACCAATGATTCCGATTTGCACGAGAGTATTGTACGAGGATGCCAATTCTAGCCGAGATGCCGGTCCTGATTTCCTAGTCTCCCTCGCCCTTTTTATGGCTTTTTGCGCGCATCGAAGAGCAATTTCACAACCGGTATCGCAAACTGAACTCGGACGAGCGCGATCACTTCGGCATCATTTTGGGAGCAACGCTTACTCCGCTCGCCCTCATCATCGGCTTCAGCTTTTCCATGGCGATCAGCCGTTACAATCAAGGCTAGTTTCGGTAATACCGTGTCGCGACTGGCTTGCCGGAACAATACAGATCCGAATCGCTAAGTAATATCCGGCGGCCGATCGTTTCTTTGATAAAACGGTGATGCTGCGATCGGCCGAAAGCGCAAATATTTTGCAAAATACAGATTTATTCGAATGTGTCAGTCTGACGATATGAGCGCATCTGGAGCAGATTTTCGTTACGCCCTGCGCACCCTCCGCGCGAACCCTGGATTTACATTCCTGGCAATCCTGCTGATCGCTCTGGGCATCGGCGCGAATACCGCAATGTTCAGCGTGATTGAGGCGGTTCTACTGCGACCTCTACCCTATCTTGAACCATCGCGGCTCTGCATGGTTTGGAAATCTGTACCCTCGAAGAATCTCGACTGGGACTGGACGGGTTATCCCGCAATCCAGGACTGGCGCCGGCAAAATCATGTTTTCGAGGATGTCGCCGCGGTCGCGCGCCCCGAAGCATCTGTGGTCGCCCTGACTGGCGGCACTGAGCCGCAGCGCATTCAATCCGCCAAGGTGGAAGGCAATCTGTTCACGCTACTGGGAGCCAATCCCCTTAAGGGTCGTACGTTCTCGCAATCGGAGGCCCGCCGCGGCGACAATGTGGCCATCCTTAGTTATGGTTTCTGGCAGCGGCATTTAGGTGCATCCAATGACGTACTCGGACGAACGCTGGAAATAGACCATCACCACTGCACAATCATCGGCGTCATGAAACCGAGTTTCCAGTTCCCGAGCAAGGACACGCAACTCTGGCTCCTCATTTCCGCTGACCCACGCTGGCCGAAGTTTCAGCAGTTTCGCTTTGCCGACGCTTTTACGGCCATCGCCCGTCTGAAGAGTGGAGTCTCACTCACGCAGGCCAGAGCTGAGATGGACGTTCTTGCGGAGCGTATGGCGATTCAGTATCCCGCAACCGATGCTGGCTTGGGAGTGCGAGTGGTGCCTCTCGCAGAACAAGTGGCCGGTCCCCAGGTACGGCGCGCATTATGGATACTCCTGGCGGCCGTGCTCTCCGTGCTGCTCATCACCTGTACGAACGTCGCCAACTTGTTACTGGCACGTGGGACGGCTCGCTCAAGGGAATTCGCAATCAGAGCCGCACTTGGCGCCCGGCCGGCTCGATTGGTCCGGCAGCTTCTCACGGAGAGCGTCGTAATCTCCGCGGCCGGGGGCTTTTTTGGATTGATCGTGGCAGCGATCGGATTAAAGATTTTGTTGGCCCTGACCCCTGCCGATCTGCCGCGGTTAGAGGAGGTTCGCATCAACACTGTCGTGCTTGCCTTCACGGTAGTGCTTTCGGTAGGCACAGGCTTGTTCTTCGGACTTTTTCCGGCGCGACAAGCCGCCCGACGCGACCCGCAGGAAGCCCTAAAGGATGGCGGACGCACTGGATCGGCGCGCGGGTCCATGCGTGTTTCGCTGGTAGCGGCGCAATACGCGTTGGCGCTTGTGCTTCTCACCGGCTCGGGTCTGCTAGTGCGAAGTTTCCTCGCACTGCAGGCCGTGACACCAGGTTTTGATACGCACCACCTCTTGACGTTCACTGTGGATCTGCCCGATGGATTGTACGGAGAGAAAGCGCGGGTCATTTTTGACCGAGCTATCGAAGCCATCGACCATCTGCCGGGCGTCCAGTCGGCGGCCGTGGGCGGTACCTTTCACAGTCATATCCCCAATGGCGTGATTACAGTGGAGGGCCGCGCGCCTGATGATCGAGAACCGTTTACGGGATGGAATGTCAGCCCGGAGTATTTCACAACCATTGGACTTCCGCTGCAGCGGGGGCGCGTCTTTTCAAGCACCGAAACTTCCGGTGTCGTCATTAGCGAGTCCATGGCTCGCCGCTTTTGGCCAGGCCAGGATCCATTGCGGAAGCGTTTCAAGCGGTCGCTTCCCGGGCTTGACGAGGGGAACTGGGATACCGTTATTGGCGTGGTCGGCGATCGGCTCGTCAACGGGCCTGGCAGTTCTATGCTGCCAACGATGTATGAACTCGATGCGGGGCGGTCAAGCACGACAATGGTTGTCCAGACACTTACCGATCCGCTCCCGCTGGTTCCAGCAGTCCGCCAGGCTGTCCGCTCTATCGATGCGGAAATACCATATTTCGCGATCACGACGGCAGACCAGCAAATGCTGGAACTCCAAGCGCCGCGGCGCTTCGAAACCACATTGCTAACTATTTTCGCTGTGCTCGCGACTCTTCTTGCAGCGGCAGGCATTTATGGCCTTTTGCATTACTCTGTCGCCCAAGAGCGCAAAGAGATCGGCATCCGCCTCGCCCTAGGGGCGCGCAAGTCAGACGTCGTGCGGCATGTGCTCAGCCAAGGATTACGAGGAGTGGCGCTCGGATTATTAGTCGGCATGGCGGTTTCTTATGCCGCGACGCGCGTGCTCGCAAGCGTCCTGTATGGCGTCACGACCACTGATCCGATCACGTTCGCCGGCGTAGTCATTTTATTGATCATAGTGGCGCTCGCGGCCAGTAGCCAGCCAGCACGCCAAGCAATCAAGTTGGACCCGATAGCAACGTTGCGCCACGAATAACGGGAACTAACTGGTACACTGCCGCTCCCTCTTTCACTAAGTTGTTTTGCACAGTACGCGGTTCGACTAACATCGGGACGAAACATCCTCACGGGTTACAGGCGGGCCAAAAACCGATCCGATTTTGTTTTCCGGACATGCGTTTTGCGGCATTTTCGAGCGGAGATTCAGCATGGCCGAAGAGGATCTTTTTCGGCCATCTTGAATCAGCATACGGCAGCGGCAGCGAGTTGGTTCCCGTCTCCTGCCATAATGTATCCGGCAAACGCACCCGCCTAGTCTGCGTGCCCCGGAACTCTTCAAAGCGGCGCCGCAACGGCTCCAGATGTTCCCGGTCATTCGGTATGGCTTGAGTCATCCTGCCTGAACCCCTTTGCCTCGAGCTTTTGAACTTATCAGGATTCGCGAAGCCCTGTCACGCACACTTGCCGAAAACTCAGCGATCAACGCAAGAATTATGAAGAAAACCGAAGCCAATGCAATCGGTACCGAATACGTGCGCGCAGACCTGCTGCCTGCTGGTGACGGCGCAACAGTGCGCGGTCTGCTCATTGAATAACTCGAACAGCGCGCTGAATGTTGAAGAATCTCTCTGTCCATTCGCGGGGCGGCCGATTAATGTCTTTTAGGGAGCCTGGTGCCGCGAATCGCCAATCTTCCGTCCATGAGTTCGAGATTCGCCACGATCCATAGGTTAGTCCTTGGTTTCGCCGGCTGCCATCCTGACATCGTGTTTGCTCTACTCAGCAAGAAATCATTCCTAAAAGGTAATGTGTGCTCCGAATTGCATGTTGCGCATGCCGTTGCCGCCGGTGGGTGCCACTTGAACGTCCTGGATGAGCCCGGCGGCGCTGGAATCGACTTGCGTATTGGGCAGCGCGTAGTTCTGGCGGTTGAAGGCATTGAAGACTTCCCAGCGGAATTCAAGTCCGGCGCGTTCTTTGATCTTGAAGTTTTTTGAGATCGACCAATCGGCGGTGAAGTAGTCTGGTCCACGCAGGGAGTTTCGGCCGGCATTGCCGAAGGTGTACAGCGCTGGAGTTCCGTATGCGGCGGCATTGAACCAGCGGGTGGCGCTCTGATTGGGGACGTTCGGGTTGCCAATCAGATCCGGGCGGCTAGTCTGGTCGGGAGAATTCAGGAAGCCTTGCGCTCCGATGGAAGGAGAGAACGGCATGCCCGAATAGTAGGATGTGATGCCGCGGAAAGCCCAGTTGGCTACCAGCGCCCGGGTGATACCGGTGGCATTCGACAGGAATCTACGGCCTGGCCCGAATGGCAGTTCCAACGTGTGAGCGAGAGTAAAGACATACTTATGGTCAAAGTCGGCCGGCCCGTAATCCTGGCGTGCGTTGTATTGATTGGTTGGAAGACTGAATTGACCATAGTCGAGAGCCTTCTGCCAGCTGAAACTTGCTACCAGCGAATAGGCTTGTGAAAAACGCTTCGTGGCCTGGAGCTGCAGAGCATTGTAGTTACTGCTGGTGCAGTCGCACTTTTCGCCGATACCTTGTGTCAACCCATATGCCAGGTAGAGAGGACGGCGGAGATTGGCATCGCTGCCTGGACCGGGGATGGCGGCGTTCAGTCCGAACCCGCCGTTCAAGTGTCGGCCAAGATTTCCCACGTAACCCACAGAGAGGTTCAGTTGAGGGGCAATCTCACGCTCGATAGTGAAGTTGTACATGTCCACCGAGGGGATCTTCTGATTCGCCGGAATGTACGCTACGCCGATGCCATCGGTAAGAGGTAGCCTGCCGTTCGCCGGAATGGTGGGAAAGACCACGGCCGGGGGTGCGGTAGTCAATGGAAATACCGGCGAAAAGGTAGAAGTGGATGTAATGTTCTGGTTGACGATAGACGGATAGACATCCGCGGCGAGCGAATTAAATGTCCAGCCAAAAGTCCCCAGAGTGTAGCCTCTGCCGTAGCCGGTTCGGATCACAGTTTTCGGGTTAGGCGAAAAAGCGATGCCGAGCCGCGGCGAAAAGTTCTTCCATTGGACCTGCGCGTTACCTGACCTCGAGACGCCACCGACACCCGGGATGAAGACGGTGTTGGAGGTGACATCATAGCGGCCGCCCTGGCCGGCGTTGAGCGAGTAATCAGGGAAAAAGACGTCCCAGCGAAGGCCGTAAGTAATTGTCAGTTTCGGAGAGATTCGCCAGGTGTCTTGGATGAAGGTGAGAAGCCGGTTTTGTCGATCCTCTTGCGTGGTGGATACCTGTTCGAAACGGCTGAAGGTGGAAGGTGCCCCCAGCAGGAACGAAGCAAGGCCCAGACCGCTTCCTGAGACTCCGGCATCGGACGTGACTGCGTCGTTAAACTGGTACGATCCAGCGCGATGATTATCGCTGGGCAGCCTTTGATTCCACGCCTGCTCCAGGGTGCCGCCCCAGCGGATCGTATGGTTACCGGCAATCTTGGTCCAGGTGCTCACGTAGTCGAGCAGCGTCTCGCGTTCGTGGAGAGGACAGTTGCAGTTATAACCGATATTCACGCCACCGGCCCCGTTGATGGTGAGGTCCGGTAATCCGTTGGTATCGGGGCGTCCGGGGATGTTCAGGCCAGGGATGCCAACTGTATTGGCGAGCTGCGTCGTCTGATCCTGAGCCGACACGGTGACGCGGTAGCGTGAGAAACCGAAGCGAACATCAGCCAGCAGAGTTGGACTGAATGTGTACGTCGCGTTTGAGGCAACGTTCTGATTGAGAGCGTCGGAGATACCGGAAAACGCAAATGCGGGAAAGGCGGCCCCTCCGTAAAGTCCGAACGGTCCTGGCGCGGTGACGTTGGCGGCGAGGTAACTGTATCGGCCAAATACGCGCAGCTTGTCGTTGATGGAGTAATCTCCGCGGGTATCGAATTGATTGGTGGGATACTGCTCGACGGCGCTGGTGGCAAAGTTATTGGCCGATGGATTAGTAGCGGCGATGTTGGGGAGCGGGAGCGCATTCAAGATGGCAGCAGCAGGAGCAGAGATTCTGCCGGCGAGGTTTGCTCCGGGAAAAGGTGTGCGGCCGGTCCCACCTGGCAGACCAGAGTTCGGGTCGTAGATAGGGACGCCGAAATCGCTGAGATTGCCGGCGCGCTCCGCTTGGGTAGGAACTCGGAGCGATTCGGATCCGCCAAGTCTTCGTTGCGTGCCCTGGTAGTCGATAAAGAAAAATAACTTGTCCTTCTTAATCGGGCCGCCGAGGGAGCCGCCGAATTGATTGAAGCGAAGCTCCGGGATGCCGCGGTTGTTCGGCGCCGGCGTGCCAGGAGCATGCAGCCCCTGTGTAAACGGATCGCGCGCCTGGAAGATGTTGTTTTGCAGGAACTCGAACGCGCTGCCGTGAAATTCATTGCTTCCCGACTTGGTCTGTACCTGGATTACAGCGCCGGTGGCTTGGTATTCGGGATCGTAATCGTTGGTTTGGGAAGTGAACGATCCCACCGAGTCGATGGCTGGATTGACGATGGTGATGCCGAGGACCGAGTCATTGTTGTTCATGCCGTCGAGCTGGTAGTTGGTGCCGGCGAACTCCTGGCCTCCCGTGTTCACGAGCACAGACTGCTGCGGGTTCTCACTGGCCGCATGCTGGTACGTGTTGATGACCGATCCGGGAGTGAGCAGGGCAAGTGTTGTGAAATTGCGTCCGGCCAGAGGCAAAGTAGAAATCTGCTGGGCGGAGAGCCGCGTTTCCACCGCGGCGCGATCGCTTTCTATCACAGGGGGCGCGTCAGTGACGGTGATTTCCTGCGACGTCTCACCCACTGTAAGCGTGACATCGACTTTGCTGGATTGAGAGACATTCACCGTGGCGTTCTGCTGCGTGAATGAGCGGAAACCGGACTTCGTGACAGTAATGGAATAGGTGCCCGGCGCTAAGTCGGGGACGGTGTAGTTGCCGGATTCATTGCTTGTAGTTTGGGTGGAAAAGCCGGTGCCGGCATTCGTAATTTTCACGTCAGCCCCGGCAACCGCGGCGCCACTCGGGTCTGTGATGGTCCCGATGAGATTGCCGGAGACGGCTTGTGAAAACAGGTGAGAAGAGAACAATGCGGCGATAACAGCGAAAGCCGGCAAGGCTTTTGGAGCGCGCGAGAAAGCGGAAGACATAAACATGGACCACCAACCTCTCGGAGTGACTATAACAACAATCAATGAGAAATTGGGGCGAATGACCTGGAGATATGTCTCAATACTCCAGACTAATGCTGGCGCGGGTGCGCGTATATGCGCCAGCAGCAACGGGCGAAGAACCGGCCTTGGAGTCTGGCGTGAAATTAACCTCGTATTCGTTCGGAGAAGACGAATGCACAACTGCTCCTTTTTGCGGTGTGATCTTCCAGGGCGTTCGGATTGTCAGCCTATTATCAACGTCGGTCCGAATATCGGCGTCAATTGTCAGAAGGTGCGGGCGAAAGTCAAGCTTGACGAGTTTGAGCTGCGAACTCGAATCACCCACGTGTAACGCCGGATGAGCTTGCAGGATCGTTAGTCCGCCTTCGAAATAAAGGCGGTAATGAGTGGCTCCGGGCGAAATGGCGAGCGTGACTTTGGCATGCTCGTCTCCGCTGTAAGTCTCTGTCGCCGACTCGACGGTTTGACCGTTAGACTCGGTTTTTATCAGGTGCGCTCCCAAAGGAATCTGGGGTTCGAATACGACACTCGTGGCAATTCCCTGGTTGCTGATATCCAGATCGAGACTGCGCATGCTTTGCCTGATCGTGATATCGAGTGTGGAGTGCGGAAGGTGGATGTTTTCTACCGAAAGCTGGTTCCACTCAGCGGGCAGATGCGGAGCGAAGTGAAGGCGGTTTTGAACGCCGTCAATTTCCAAACCAAGGAGTCCGCGCACGCAGGCATCGAGGAAGCCGGCCGACGACCAGGTCTGTTCGGGCACTGATTCGGTCTCTTCATGGAAGAAGTTGCCGGCGAGGACTTCGTGGATGTGACCGGGAGAGTCGAGTCTGCGCCATTGCGCGATTCCGTTCCAGAGTGCCCAAGCGCTCTCAGGGCGGTGGACGCGCCAGAACGTAGTCGCGATTGCTGAGGTGCCGAGCGCGGAGATACTGCCCGCACCATAAGAGTATGGATTGTAGTCGCTGGAGCTTGCCGCGACTTCACGTGTTCCCCAGTCGGCTTGAAAATCGGCGGAGGTCAGCTGATTAAGAACGGCTTCGTTCTGCTGCGGGGAGAAGACATGCTCCAGCAGGAGATGAGTGGGACCGGCCGCGTGGCGAAAGATCGGTTCTCCCGACTGGGTGTGACCATCGAACCAAAAGTTTTTGGCGGCATTCCAATAGTGAGTAGGAATGGAATGGTGAGTCAGTTGCACCTGGTCGAGTGCGCCTTGCGCCTGTTCGCGGTGGCCGGTGAGTCGGGCTAGTTCCGCGAAGCCGGAGGCGGCTGCTATCCAGCTTGCGGCAAGGCCCAGGTCATCGGCAGGGCGATGCTGCTCATCGCCTGCTTCCTTATCGGGCGGGATATGCGGCAGGTGATCGCTGTCCTGAATCTGAGATTTACAGTAGCGATACGCGGCAAGCAGCGAGGGCCAGCGCTCTTTCGCAAAGTCGATATCGCCGCTGACGGCAACATATCTCGCCAGTGTTGCCAGGTAGTCAAAGCTGATGTCGACGTGGACAAACATGTAAGGATATTTGGACCAGTCGATGAAACCGGCGCTTTGGGACAACTCGTGCCAGATCATTCCGGCGGAGGCGCCGGAAGAGTGGTCCTGATATTTCTGGATGAAAGTAAGCTCTTCCCGCGCACGAGAGTATTCGCCGGCGGAGACTAGGGCATTGGCGGCAACCAGGCCATCGCCGCCGAAGAACCAATCGTATTGCGGACGACGCGCATCCCGGGACGGGCCGTAGCCGGCAACGAGACCGCAGCCTAATTGCGGATTGCAGACCCAGGCCTGATCTAGCGCGACAAGCGAGAAAGCGAGACTGCGGTTGACATCGTTGTCGGGCGTGCGAATGCGAACTGCGGTTCGTTGGAGTGCACGATAATGCGTTTCGGCTTCGGTCTCTAGTTGCGAGAGCTGTGCGGATAAGAAGTGGAGCGATTCTGAAGCGTTTTTCGTGCCGGCCGGATTGAGTGCGACATATAAGATTGCCTTGGACGGCGCGCCCTGTGCAGAATGAGACGGCCGCAGACAAAGGGACAAGCCGCTTTGCGTAAGGCTGCTCTGCATAACAATGGTGCTGTTCACCGTATCGCTATGGGTAATTGCCTCTCGGGACCCTACGGCAGCCGAGTAGCCACGACCTGGTTCCGAGATGATAAATGCCGGAATTTCAGTAGATGGTTCGTTGCCTGCCATCCAGCGCGTGTACTGACCGCCGAGCGAAGCTGGCCACATGAGATCGAGAACAGGATGGAAGCTCACTTCTATGTCGACGTGCCGCATGCCCTCGACCTCGTAGCTGATGACTGCTGCGGCCTGATCGAGCGGCACGAAGAGCTTCTCGCGAACCAGATAGTCGGGGCCAATGTAGACGCGGGTGATAGAGTCCGGCCGGTAGTCAACGCGCCTCATGAGAAGACGTCCGTCTGTCGCGGTCGTTGTCCCGGCAGCTTTGAAAGCAACCTGATAGTGGCTCAGGATCTGAAATGGATAACCCCAAATTTCGAGACCCTCTTGCGGGTAGCCCATAATGATTGACTTGCGCCCATGAGCCGCTACGAAGTGATTGGGTTCCACGGCGTCAGTGCTGATTGTTAAAGCTTGGCTGATTGGAAAAGTATCCGGCTTTTGTCCCTGCGCGCTCTGCATAACGCCAAAGATTTGCAGCGATAACAAGGTCCAAAACGCAACGTCTTTGATCATCTAGAAATACTCTTCCAGCGGCGAATACCCGCCTAGAATACCGTGTCGCGCCGCTTCGCAACCGGCTCCCCAATCCTCTTAAGCTGAACCGCAAGTAGGAGTGATACTCTTTCCAGGTCAACTGCCATGCAACGCAGAGCTTTTCTCAAAGCGGCCGTCACGACAGCGGCCGCCGCTCCACTCTGGCCGAAAACGAATTCCATATGGGGTGGGCCCGTGCTCGACACCCACCTCCATCTGCGCACCGATCCCGATGCCTGCTTCACTCACATCCAGGGTTGCGGGGTCACTCATGCAGTGCTGGTGACGCGAGCCAGCGACGAAGGAAAGGCAAAAGCCGAGATCGAGAGACGTCCCGGCCTTTTCGTTCGTTCCGTGGCAACCGATCCGGCGCAACCTGAAGCGCCGCATCTCCTGCGCGCAGCCCTCGGCGGAGGAGCCGTCAGCATCGGCGAACTCAAATACCATCTCGCCCTCGATTCGCCCGAGATGCGTCGCGTCTATGAAATCGCCGCTGAAGTGCAAGTGCCCGTGATGATGCACATTCAAGACTTTCCGCATTTCCCGGGCGAGCTTCCGTACAACACCGGCTATCCCCAGTTCGATAAAGTTCTGCGCGCCTATCCCAAGACGAATTTCGTCGGCCATGGAGATCTCTTTTGGGCTCACATCAGCTCCAAGGTGCCAATCGACCGCGGCTATCCCGTGGGGCCTATCGAACCGGGAGGCTTAACCGATAGATGGTTGTCCGATTACCCGAACCTCTATGCCGACATTTCCGCCAACTCAGGCAACAACGCGCTCTCCCGCGATACGGGTTTCTCGCGCGAATTTGTTGTCCGTCATCGCAGCAAACTGATCTTCGGCAGCGATTGCAGCTGCGCTGACGGCAAAGGTGCAGGCATCTCCCAAAACAATAATTCAGAAGCAAATCGCCTGGCCGGCAAGTGTGTGGCACGCGCTACGCTTGGTGTCCTAACAGAACTGGCGTCACCCGAAGTCTTTCGCCAGGTCACTTGGGAAAACGGCAATGAGCTTTTCAAAATTCAGTCACGGCAGACCGAATTGTAAGTCTTCTGAAGAAACTGCCGAAAAGAGTTGGCGCTGCTGAACGCCGATTGAAGCTGAATGTTTTATTTGCGTTGATCCGCGTTGTTCTCAAAACACCTTCACTGCCGTGGGTGGAGCGGGTCTCTCGGCCTGGCCCCTCGGCCTGCCATCCCGCCATTCCTGGCGGCATTCTTTCGGCTCAATGCCGCTGCCGCCCCGGGCACTCATTCCGGCGCTTTGTTACTTTTCATCCCCCAGGGTGGCCGAAAGGCCATCAGAGGTTTATCCGCGGCTAAACTCGGTTTTTCATCAATCTCCGTAGCCTGTGAAAACCACTCTCACCGTCATAAGCTACCGCCCATGTCTGATTCCTCTCTAGCGTCCCTCGACTCGATCAAGCTCGTCATGGCCAACACCAACGAACTGTTCAACTCGGAAGTCTTCGGGAGGCGAAACTTCGCAGCGCTCGACCGAGTTTATGGTCCGATGCGCACGTTCTTCCGCCCAGCGCTCCGCTCGTTCCTGGCCGACCGGCTATCAAGAAGTTTCGGTTCGCGATCATTCCCTAAAGGCTGGTGTAGTATACGGCATAAAACAGCTCAACCATTATCGGTAAACCAATCTAAGCGGTAAGTGATGCTGACATTTGCTCAAACAAGCTCAAAGGGCAGCCGTACAGGTATATCGTCATACGGCGGAATGGCGCTACCAGGATCGTGATCACGCGTTTTTGAGATGGCTCCAGTCCAGGTCATTTCTTCGTAAGAACACCGTGCCTTCCAGTTGTGATATCCATCAACGCTTAGATTACTTTCGCCCGCGATCTGAAATACGACTGCGCCATTCGGATAAATTTGGAATGGGTACGTTATACCAGCGGAGCTCGTCACACCACCCGGAGGAAATCCCACGGGCCAGTCTGAAGAGGCGAAGAGCGTTAAATCATCTGGTGGCATACGAACCCATTTCCCACATGACAGATAGCCGGAAGCGGTGTCACTTGTACCGTCTTTGTAATTTACGTCCAAAGTAAAGGGAACCGACGGGATCTGTCTGTTCCCATCTACAAAGGTTGGATCGGACTGCAAGTGAATGGAGATTGATTTACTTATCAGATAACAAGGTGGGGGTTCGAGGACGGGGATTTTGGGGTTAAGTTCCATGGGGCGGGAGTATATCAGCTGTGGCCCGCAAAACTCAATGAAGCCACAAAATCGAATAGATATCTGTGGGACGCACAGCCGCGGATTGCTTCATACGTGCTGAGCTGGCTTAGTTCTTTGACTAGCGTGGTGCACTGGGATTGTCAAACCAGGTACTCTGATCAGCTGGATCGAACTCCCTTCCGCCGCTTCTCTCCCGGTGGAAGTCCAGACCAATTGGGCGACCGCAAATTTCAGCAGAGTTCAGATACTTGATCCGTCGCATGGCGGCAGAAAATCCGACTTGAATGCCACGGCCGCTATGCCTGTGTCCCTTGAGGTCATCCCGGCGGGCGATGACGTCCTGGAAATCGGCCAGGCGAGCCTGACGCTCGGATCAGTCGGGCAGACCGTCAGTTCACCGCCAGCCAAATATGTAGTGTTCTGGCGTCAGGAAAACGGGCACTGGAGATGGCAAGTCGATATCTGGAATCAGGATGAATAACTTTGCTCGCTAATTCACCCGCGTGCTGTTCGAAAGCATCTCGAAGGTCACCGATTCCAAAGCCGCCTCGTGGGTCGCTTCCATCCGTACCGGCGCAATAATACCCGCATTGTAAGACTCCTTCCAGCGGTCCACGCACACGCACCACTGATCACCAGCCTTTAATCCTGGAAATCCAAACTCAAGCCGCGGCGTAATCAGGTCGTTGCCAATCGCCGCCTGGTGCCGCAGAAATTCGTCGTCGACCACCGCGCACACTGTATGCTTTCCGAGATCGTCCGGACCTGTATTACACTTGCCGTCTCGGTAAAACCCGGTAAGAGGATCAGTGCAGCAGGTTTGCAGGGCTGTTCCCAAAACATTCTTCGTCATAAATCACCAGCCTAGCGTGCTTATCCAAAACGATACAGTGAAGGGTATGGCGAAGACGCCGAAAAGTTACGATGTCGTGATTGTGGGTTCGGGCGCCGGCGGCGGTGTGGCGGCCCAGGTACTGGCCCATGCCGGCGCGAAGATTTGTCTTCTCGAGGCGGGAGGCTGGTTCGACTGCACGAAGCAGTCGAAAATGTTTGAGTGGCCCTACAGCGTGCCCCACCGGGGCGCTGCCAGTCGCGAAATGCCCCTCGGCTATTTCGACGCAACGCTGGTTGGTGGCTGGCAGGTGCCCGGCGAACCTTATACAAATGCTCCGGGTTCCGATTGGATGTGGTGGCGCGCCCGCATGCTGGGCGGCCGCACCAATCACTATGGCCGAATTTCACTGCGGATGGGCCCCTACGATTTCAAGCCGTACAGCCGCGACGGCAAGGGCTTCGATTGGCCGATCGATTATGCCGACCTGGCGCCTTACTACGACAAGGTCGAGGAGCTCATCGGCGTGTTCGGGTCAGCCGAAGGCATAGAAAATGCGCCAGACGGCAAGTTCCAGCCTCCACCCGCGCCGCGTGCGCACGAGAAGATCTTAAAACTGGCCGCGGACCAGCTCAAAATCCCCTGCATTCCCTCCCGTCTTGCGATCCTCACGCGTCCTTTGAACGGCCGCTCCGCCTGTCATTACTGTGCCGAGTGCGGGCGCTCGTGCGGTGTCAATGCCAACTTCAACTCTCCCGGCGTACACATTTTCCCCGCGATGAAAACCGGCAATCTCGAAGTTCGGACCGATGCCATGGTTCGCGAAGTTCTTGTCAACGGCGACGGACTCGCGCGTGGAGTGTCGTATGTCAACAAGAAAACCCGCGATGAAATCGAGGTCAATGCCAAGATTGTGGTTCTGGCCGCGAGCTGTTGCGAAACAGCGCGCATTCTGCTGAATTCGAAAAGCAGCCGGTTCCCTGATGGCGTCGCCAATTCGTCTGGGCTTGTCGGACGCTACGTAATGGACACGGTCGGTTCCGCCGTGAGCGGCTATTTGCCGGTCCTGCAGGATCTACCCGCGCACAATGAAGATGGCGTCGGTGGCATGCACCTCTACATGCCCTGGTGGCTCTATCAAAAGCAGAAAGCGAATAAGCTGCCCTTTGCACGCGGCTATCACATTGAACTCGGTGGCGGCCGTCGCTTGCCTGGTTCAGGTGCTCTCGCTGGTTACGCGGAGCGCTGGCTGGGCGGCGGCTATGGAGCCGAAATGAAGCAGAATGTACGCCGGCTTTACGGCGGCGAAGTGCATCTGGCAGGCCGTGGCGAGATGATTCCGAACGAACACAGTTACTGCGAACTCGATCCGGCGGTCGTCGATCAGTGGGGCATTCCGGTCCTGCGGTTCCATTTCAAATGGAGTCAGGATGAGATCCTGCAGGCTCGCCACATGCAGGAAACGTTCAAAGAAATTATCGAAACCGCTGGTGGCGTAGTCACTTCGAGCGAAGGGGCGGATCAGAACTGGGGCATTGAGCACGGCGGCCAGGTCAAGCACGAGGTTGGCGCGACCAAGATGGGCAAGGATCCGAAAACCTCCGTCTTGAATCAGTATTGTCAGGCTTGGGACGTCAAAAATCTCTTTGTCACCGACGGTGCTCCCTTCGTGAGTAATGCGGACAAAAATCCCACCCTGACAATTTCAGCGCTGGGCTGGCGGACCTCCGACTATATAGTGGATCAAGTCAAGAAGCTGAATGTAAAAACCTAAGGGACAGCGAGTGAATACCGGCAATCGACTAAAGGCGATTCGTATGCAGCGTTCGATTGCCGCTGCGCGCCTGGCCCAACAAGTCGGTGTCAGTCGCCAGACCATTTATGCGATCGAAGACGGCAGCTATGTGCCGAACACGATCATCGCGTTAAAGCTGGCTCGGATTCTAGCGGTGTCGGTTGAAGACTTGTTCAGGCTTCCAGACAAACCGCAAGTATCGGCCAAGACCTGGGCCGCAATCCAGCCCAACGAATTTGTCCGCTTAATTCACTCGCCCGCGGGGCACATCGCCCTTCCGGCCAACTCGGCGTTCAGCTACTTGCCCGCCACAAATGGGATCGCCGGCGGCGCGGCAGCGGGGCGCAAGCAAATCAAAACTTTCGGCGACGACATACCCAACGCTCTGACACTCGCAGGCTGCGACCCAGGACTCTCTGTCCTGGCGGAAGCCGCCAAAGAAGCTGGTGTGAATCTCTGCTTGGTGCCCGCTTCCAGCGAACAGGCGCTCAAATGGCTACATAAGTCTCAGGTGCAGATCGCCGGTTCGCATCTGCTCGATCCCAACACCGGGCAATACAATCTCCCGATGGTGCAGCAATCGTTCGCCGCGCATGCCGTGCGTGTCATCACATTCGCCAACTGGCAAACCGGCTTGATGATGCGGCGTGATGACGCGGAGCGTGTACGGTCGATAGCTGATCTCGCCTCGCCCGCTGTGACCATCGTCAATCGGGAGAAAGGTTCGGGGAGCAGAGCTCAATTCGATAGGGCGCTCGAGCAGGCGCACCTGCCGGCCAATCAGGTGAAGGGCTACGCTCGTGTGGTTAACGGCCATCTGGCGGGCGCGCGCGCCGTGGCAGAAGGCTGGGCAGATTGCTGTTACGCTACCGAATCCGCTGCCCGCTGCTACGGGCTGCATTTTGTTCCACTGCAAGTAGAGCGGTTCGATCTTGTCTTTTCGGAACACGTTCTGCAAGCCAGAGAAGGCCAGATTCTGTTGAACCTGCTGAACAGCGCGCGTTTGCGCAACAAGCTCGGAGCAATCGCCGGCTACGAAACCAGCGAGAGCGGGCGTCAAGTCGCTTAAGAAGCAACCGCCTCACTTTTGACTTCGTCAGTCACTACCGTGAATTGCGTAAGCTTTGCAATGCCGAACGAGGTAGTAATCGCAACATCGGCTGCATCACGCCCGGTTGCCATCAGCACTCGACCGACCCGAGGCCTGTTGTGCCGCGCATCGCACGTCCACCAGCGTCCCTCCAGAAACACCTCGAACCACGCACTGAAGTCCATGGGAGTGTCAGATAGCGGTACGCCAATGTCTCCCAGGTAGCCCGTCACATAACGCGCTGGGATGTTAAGAGCCCGGCAGAACGTAATCGCGAGATGCTGGAAATCCCGGCAAACTCCCAAGCGCTCCGTGTAAACATCCAGGGCCGTTTTCGTCGAGCGGGCGAAACTATACCCGAAGCTCACCTTCTGATTGACCCAACTGCAAACCGCCTGCACGCGGCTCCAACCGGGCGTCAGGTACCCAAACAATTCAGCCGCCGTGTTCGAGAGCAGGTCTACTTCGCAATACCGGCTGGCCAGCAGAAACTGCAGTGTCTCCGGCGGTAACTCACCCACCGGAGTTTCGTTCGCGGCATAATTTTGCACATCGGGCTCACCGGAATCCTCAATGAGTGAGGACGTATAAAACCGCAACGTACCCGGCGGCGCAACCACGCGGCAACAGTGATTCCCAAAGCTGTCAATGTACTTCGTCAACGGTAGCTCAGGCTCCGTATGCACCTCATCCGGTTCGCGCAGGTCGGCTGCGCGCGATGGATGAACGTTTAACAAAGCGACTACCGTCACGGGGCAGGGAACATCAAATCGTATGTCGTACCCGAGACGTATCAGCATACTTGTCGGTCAGCTCCAGGTAGTTTATAAATTTATTGGCTGGCCTGCCGACAGGGCAGCGGAACTGACTTGAGTCCCAACAGCTATTCCGTCAGTGTAACGAACAGGCCTTTACTTGCCCGTACTAATGCAGGCTTTTCGACCCTGCCACAATAAGCAACATGATACGTAGCTGGGGGAGCGCATGACATATTGTCTGGGCATAGTCACTGACGATGGACTTGTAATGGCGTCCGATTCGCGGACCAACGCAGGCTTCGACCAGGTGAACACGTGCCGCAAGATGCATTACTTCACGCATCCGGGTGAGCGGGTCTTCGTGATCCTGTGCAGCGGCAGTCTTTCCATCAGTCAGTCCGTGATTACTCTGCTTCGCGCCGACTTCGATGCCGGCCAGGGTCTCGCCGGAGCACAGTCGCTTTACCACGCCGCGCGCATTGTCGGTGACTGCGTCCGGCGTGTGTCGGACATCGATCGGGCCGCCCTCGAGCGCGATCAATTTAACTTCAACGTCAATCTTCTGCTAGGCGGGCAAGTGAAAGGAGAGGCGCACAGTCTGTATCTGATCTATCCTCAGGGCAATCCGCTTCGCTCCACTGAAGATTCACCCTACTTGCAATTGGGCGAGTGCAAGTATGGACGCCCCATTCTCGACCGCGGAATCGAGCCCGGCACTTCGCTCGAAGTGGCCGCCAAATACGCGCTGCTCTCCTTCGACGCCACCATTCGCTCGAACGTAACTGTAGGACCGCCGGTCGAAATTCTGCTGTATCAAAAAGACAGCCTGAGTCTGGATCGATACCGGCGTTTCCTGGCGGCTGACCAGGATCTGGCGACAATTCATTCTTCGTGGGAGCAGTCGCTGCGCCGGGCCGTTGAGCAATTACCCGAAATCGATTTCCAGAAGCCCCCGCCCGACTCGCTGTAACGGGAGACCGTTACTGCCAAGTTTCATAAATGATAAAAAAACCCGAAAACGTGGACGAATACCTGGCTGGTGTGCCGGAGCCGGCCCGCAGCACCTTACGAAAGGTGCAAGCGATTATTCTATCCGTGGTGCCTCCGGAAGCTACGCAGACCATCAGCTACGGGATGCCCACGTTCAAGTATCTTGGACCGTTGGTCGGATTCGCAGCATTCGCAAATCACTGCAGCTTGTTCCCGATGAATTCGTCACTGATCGACAAGTTTAAAGATCGACTTGAGCCGTTCCGGACATCGAAAGGCACGATTCGGTTTGCTCTCGATAAACCGCTGCCGGCGGCGCTGCTGAAAGACATAGTGAAAGCACGGATTAAACAGAATGAGCAGAAGATGAACCGATGAACCAGGGGGCGGTTCCCGGCCCAGGACCAAGGCCCTCACTTTCCTTTTGTGTCCGAACCCGGGTTCAATTCCAAGTGGGAAGCGCACGGGCCGCAGCGCCGTACAACGCAGGAACTCGCACTTTCGGGCGATCCTAGGCTTCCCTGCATGCGCTGCGAGGTTATTTTCGTGAGCCTAAATTGGCACCTGTTTTCCCGGTGTATCTGCGAACGGATTCATAACCTGACCGTGTCGTAGACCCGGCCATGTTGGATTAGAGGACGGTACAGCCCTCGCGTGTCGCCGTCGCAAGAATCAACGCGTCCCAAAAGCTTACTTTAGAGTTGTCCATAAACTGATGCCGTCATCGTGTCTTCTCCCCGCGGCATCGTGACTTTCAACGCCAGTAGATCCTGCACCAACTCCACTACGGTCCAGCGCTGTACCCTGAACTTCTTACTTAAAAAGATTTGCCGCAAATTCATGTACTACCTGCAAACTCAGGCGAAGCCCCCCGCTCTGCTGATGCTTGTTAATAGCTCCGTAGCCGTGTTGCGCTTCTCATTAGAGCTTCGGTCGAACATGTAGAGCAGGATGTTCGTGTCAAAGAATACCCGGCTGTCGAGGTCCGCTTGGTCAGGCAGCCCTGTCGTGAGCCTCTTCTCGAGCGAGCGCCCGTTTCATGTCATAAATCCCGGCTCTTGCTCGCCCCAATAGTCGCGCCGTCGCCATGTGTTGCAAGTCGTTCTGATTTCCATTGAGCGCCCTTGCCAGCCAAATACTCGAGATACGCGTTCATCGAAACACCTTCTGCCGCCGACTGCTTCTTGAGCTCACTTAATAGGCCAACAGGCAACCTCACCGTCAAGTTACGATCCTTAGCTTTTGCCACACCTCAAGTTTTGCGCACATTTATGTGCAAAACAAAGAATACACAACCTACGCTTTTGTGACCATCCGGTTAAAATGTCAACGGCTATACTCAACGTATTAAGAACCGGGTTCAATTCCAAGTGTGAAGAGTTCCCCGATTGCGCATTGTAAAAACGCTCTCGTGAACATGGCAACGACTTCTTCCTCTCCGGCTCACCCTGGCATTCCTGAACCCTTCAGCGAGTACTCATTTGGCTCAGCCTACGACGAGATGTTTCGTCCCAACGGACGTCCGCGCTCGCATTACCGAGCCCTTTTTTCCCGCTTGCTAAGCCTGCCCGCAGAGGAACTGCGTCGCTTTAAACAGGAAGCCGACGTCTCATTCTTCAACCAGGGCATCACGTTTACCGTCTATGGCCGAAGCGAAGGCACCGAGCGGATCTTTCCACACGACCTGCTGCCCCGCATCATCCCTTGCGCGGAGTGGGAAAAAATCGAGCGCGGCCTCACTCAGCGAATCACCGCCCTGAATCTCTTCCTGAAGGATCTTTATCATGAACGCAAGATTTTGAAAGACGGCGTGATCCCGGGCGAAGTCATTTATACCTGCAAACACTACCGCCGCCAGATGCGGGGCGTGAAAGTACCGCGAGACGTTTATGTCAGCGTCTGCGGGACTGATCTGATTCGTCTTCCCAACGGTGAGTTCGTGGTTCTGGAAGATAACTTGCGCGTGCCGAGCGGTGTGTCCTATATGCTCACCAGCCGGAAAGTCATGAAACAGATCTTCCCCATTCTCTTCCGCAAGTACGGCGTGAAACCGATCGAACATTATAGTCAGGTACTGCTTGCCACTTTGCGCTCGCTCGCGCCCGAGGGACGATCTAATCCCACCATAGTTTTGCTGACGCCGGGTGTTTACAACTCAGCCTACTTCGAACATACTTACCTGGCCCGCCAGATGGGCATCGAACTGGTGGAAGGCCGCGACCTGGTGGTCAACAACGATTTCGTTTACATGCGTACCACGTCCGGTCTGCAGCGCGTCGACGTGATTTATCGCCGGGTCGATGACGATTTTCTCGACCCGCTGGCTTTCCGGTCGGACTCGGCCTTAGGCGCATCCGGCATTTTCAATGCCTATCGAGCCGGCAACGTCGTGTTGGCTAATGCGCTCGGTACGGGCGTCGCCGACGATAAAGCCATCTACGCTTACGTACCACGCATCATCAAGTACTATCTGGGCGAAGACCCCATCCTGAACAACGTGGAAACCCTGCTGATGACCGAAGACGCCGCGCGTCAGCACGTCTGCTCCAATCTTGACCAGTACGTCGTCAAGGCAGTAGGCGAATCGGGCGGCTACGGCATGTTGATCGGGCCGCACAGCAGCGCCGAGCAGCAGGAGGATTTTCGCCTGCGGATCCTGGCGGAACCCCGCAACTATATAGCGCAGCCAACGCTCGCGCTTTCTACTGCCCCGTGTTTCGTGGCGGACAGCCGAGTTGAACCGAGGCACATTGATCTGCGTCCTTACGTTCTCTATGGCGAGAAGGTAACAATCGTGCCGGGCGGCTTGACTCGCGTCGCCTTACGCAAGGGGTCGCTGGTCGTGAATTCATCTCAGGGCGGCGGTTCCAAAGATACTTGGGTCCTGCAGAATTAGCCCGTGCGCAATAAACAGTCACTTGCTTCCTACCGATCCCATCCAAAGGAGTGGCCGTATGCTTTCCCGCGTTGCTGACAGTCTGTACTGGATGAGCCGCTACTTCGAGCGTGCCGACCACAGCGCGCGTGTGCTCGACGCGAATTACAATCTGATGTTGAACCCGTCCAAGGTCTCCACCGAACAGCGATGGCATCGCATTATCACAACGCTCGGCCTTGGGCCCGAAGCAGCGGAGCTCGATCCGCTCTCCGCCATGACCCGGCTCATCTCGGATTCCGAAAATCGTTCGTCCATCCTCTCCTGCATAACGAGTGCCCGAGAAAATGCCAGCCAGGTGCGTGAACAGATTAGCTCAGAGATGTGGGAGCGCTTGAACCAGCTCTATCATGAAGTTTCAAATTCCGCCACCCACCTGGGCCACCGCGCCGAACCGCAGCGATTTATAACCGTCATCCGCGAGGGCTCTTACAATTTCAACGGCGTTACACACGCCACCATGAATCACGGCGAAGCCTGGCAATTTATCCGGCTGGGGCGCTATCTGGAGCGGGCAGGCGCGCTGCCTGCGTTGCTCGACGCCGTATTTTGTGCTTCCACCGGCGCTGACGACCTCGATTGGGTTGGTTTGCTTGCCAGTTGTTCCGCCTTCGAAGCCTACTGCAAGGTCTACACCGCCGATCTAAAGCCGGAACGTGTCGCCGAGTTTCTGCTTCTCAATCCTGAGTTTCCCTATACCGTGCGCTTCTCCACCGAGGAGATGCAGCAGGCCTTGGAAGCCATTGCCCACACTTCCTCCACCCGCAAAGGCGCTCATGTGGAGAAGATTATCGGCCGCCTCCGCGCCTCTCTCGCCTATGCTCAGATTGACGACATTATGTCCCGCGATTTTCAACGCTTTTTGAAGAGCATCACGGAGCAGTGCCAATGCCTCCATGCCGCGCTGCATGAACTTTATATCGAGTATCCCGTCCAGTCCGCCTTTGAAGCCTGATGTTCTACGCCATTCGACACTTCACCAGATTCCGCTATAGCCGCCCCGTGTGGCAGAGCAACATGGAGGTGCGCATGCATCCTCGCAGCGAAAACATGCAGCGCTGCTTTACCTTTCAGCTCTCCATCAGCCCGCGGGCCCGCATCTTCTCTTATTCCGATCATCTCGGCAACATGGTGCATCACTTCGACATCCCCGAGCAGCACCAGCACCTCACCATCATTGCCGATTCACTTGTCGAGGTCGATCCGCCCGATGACCTGCCCGAGTCACTGGGTCCCCATGCCTGGAGCGACCTCGATGCACTGGTCGAGAATGATGATTACTGGGACATGTTGATGCCCAGTCACTTCGCGCGCAGTTCCCCCGAGCTCGAGCAACTCGCTGACGAACTGGGAGTAGCAAAACGCGACAGTGAAGATCCCTTGCAAATGCTTCTCCGGTTGAATGAGCAGCTTTACGACAAATTTTCTTATGTCAAGCAAAGTACCTCGGTCGATTCCCCAATCGAAGAGGCGCTGGTTTCGCGTAAAGGTGTCTGCCAGGATTTTGCTCACATCATGACGGCGCTCCTGCGCAATCTCCGCATACCCTGCCGCTATGTGAGCGGCTATTTGAATCACGATGAGCAGCACTCGGATCGCTCAGCCGATGGTGCGACGCACGCCTGGGTGGAAGCGTTTCTGCCGCGTCTCGGATGGGTTGGTTTCGACCCCACCAACCGCCTCATCGCCGGCGAACGCCATATCCGCACCGCCATCGGCCGCGACTATGCCGACGTTCCGCCCACGCAAGGGACAATGAAAGGCCGGGCCCAAACCGAGTTACAAGTCCGTGTCCGCGTGACTCCTTCGGAAGCTGTTCTACCCGCCGACCAGGAGTTCGCCGCCGACCAGGAATGGTCCCAGTTCCTCGCCAAAGATCAGGAAGCCGAACTACTCCACGCTCAACAGCAGCAACAGCAGTAAATCTGATTTTCGTTTACCGTAGTCTTTGTTATGGCGAGAAACCGCTTACCCGCCGCGAACTCGAACGGGAGTTGCTCCAGAGACGAGGCGGTATTCGCTGATGCCCGATGGTGCGGACCTTTTGGATAGCGGTGTCTTACTAAATTAGCTGCAGCCCGATCAGCTGAACGGGATCAAGAACAAGCACTGCAGGTTCTAGAAGCACGCACAGGCCGCGAGGGGACACTCTGGGGCCGCCACCAGACGAAAGAGGAACTTCGAAGGACTTGGGCGCGGATAGCTCTGCTGTGGGGAATTGATTCAGTCAGCAGAACGGCAATCAGAACGGTTGCAACCAGCAGTACCGGTTGTTTCGGATAGAACCAAGCACGGCACACACAGCACAATGCTGCTATCGTTTCCCAGCGCTGGTTGACGTAGAGCGGTTCGAAAAAATGAGTAACAGCCCGATGGACGAGCATTCCGCGGCTGCAGCCGCAAGCGTATTCAGGATCCTCCTAACCTGCAGGTAAACGCCCGTACAAATTGTGGCCACCTCGATCGAGAGTCCCGTTTTCGGAACTACTGGAAGAACGTGGCTCGCTGGAGCACAACCTCAGGAATTTCGCGTTTCGACTACTCACCTCGATTCAGGAAGACGGCAGTCGAAATACTGCGTTAGTAGTCTTTGCCGAGGCCGGCCGCTTTCCCGAGCTAGGAAATCGCTTCTGGGCCATTGCACATCAGCGGGGCGAAGACGAAATGGCCGTTTTCATGCAACAACAGATTACCCAAGGCCTGCTCCGAAAGGGAGATCCCGCCTTAATGGCGCAAGGGTTTCTCTATCTCGTAACCGGGCGAGTCATCATGCGGGCCGTCCTCAATGTGGAACGGTCATTGACCGCTACGCAGAGAAGATCCCTGGCAAATACCGCCGTCGATACTTTTCTCAGGGCCTACGGCGCGTAGTTC
Source organism: Bryobacteraceae bacterium (assembly GCA_965277435.1). Lineage (GTDB taxonomy): Bacteria > Acidobacteriota > Terriglobia > Bryobacterales > Bryobacteraceae > Bog-105. The sequence continues at coordinate 4,322,935 of OZ255821.1, forward strand.
GCGACAAGTTCGTCGGGTCGCTGACGTATTAGCCGCGATCCGCATTGACTTGATCCCCGGAATTCATTCCTGGCGTAGCGCGGATGCCGGGTCCACTCGAGCGGCACGAGCAGCAGGGATGTAGGCTGCGATTAAAGCGCTTGCCACCAGAATGCAGATCGTCAATGCGATCGTAGGCATGTCCATCGCACCGATCCCATACAATTGCGTAGCACTATCAACATGCTCATAACGAGCGAGAGACCAGCGGGGTCCAGTCTCGTTTACTCCATACAGTTGTGCGGCAAGCACATGAGAGGCAATTGCCGCAGCGATTACGCCAGCAATCAGACCGGCAACCATCACCAGTCCAGTTTGCCCGAGAATCATGCCAGTGATTCGACCCGGTTCTGCGCCCAGGGCCATGCGAATGCCGAACTCGTTGCGACGCCGGGCGACGTTATAAGAGAGCACCGCGTAGATACCGATCGCTGCCAGAAAAAGCGCGATTACACCGAATATTGTGCTGATATCTGCGATCAGTTTCGGCTGTGCGTCTTGCAAATCGATCTTCTGCCCTAACGTCTGCATGTCCGAAATAAGAAGGCCTTCATCAGATCCTAGAATGCTTCTCCTCACCATACTCACCAGGCGGTTAGGATCGGCTGTCGTGCGAATCTCAAACGAGAACGCGCCGCCATTTTGGTCGGCAGCGGCGTAGAACTTTGGCTCTATTGCGCCCCGCAATGAGCTGGCGTGTGTATCCGTCGCAATACCGACAATCTCAGTAGGAACCGAACTGATTGTTATGTGTTTGCCGATTGGATTACGACCGGGAAAGAAATGTTTTGCGAACGCTTCATTGATCACACAGACGCGCGGCGCGGTCGCCCCATCGCGCGTTTCTATTGCGCGCCCCCTCAGTATCGGAATGCCGATAACCGAGAAGTATCCTGGCCCGACAAAGCCTCCGGTCGATCCCCGGTCTTTCTCGCTTGTTGGCGCAAACCCTTCCACCATTATTCCGAAGGAGCCATCGAATCCGTTGAGCAAAGGCCGGTCGGAGTAGCTTACGCCGCGAACACCTGGAATCGCACGGACTCGAGCTGTTAGGTCATGGTCAAGATTGACAGGCTGCTGTCCAACGCCGGAATTATCTAGATCAATAAGCAACAGATTCTCTCGCGGATAGCCCAGTGAAACAGTCTGCAAGTTTCGGAGCGTTCGCAAAAAAAGGCCTGCACCCAAAACGAGCAGGAACGAAAGTGCAACCTGAATAACGACGAGCGCGTTAGCAAATCTGGAACGTTGTCGGGAGCCGTTTATGGCCCGGCCACTCTCTTTTAGCCTTTCATGTATCGCGCCAGTTGTCGTCCGCAACGCGGGAGCGAGTCCAAAGAGAATTCCAACCATAAGCACAGTGCCTGCCGTAAATGCAAGGACCCGCAGATCTATCTCTGGCGCCAGGTCGAATCCGCCGTCCCCATGTGCCAGCACGACTGGTAAGACCCGACAAGCGATCGCCGCCACGAGGATCCCAGCGACCCCGCCCAGCGCGGCTAAAAGAAGACTCTCGACCAGGAACTGGCGGACCATACGTACTCTACTGGCGCCCATCGACAGTCGAATCGCCACTTCACGCGTACGAGTTGCCGCGCGAGCCAGCAACAGGTTTGCGATATTGGCGCATGCGAGCAACAGAACCAGGCCGGCCAGAACCAATAAGATCGTCCACTGCTGAGTAAATTCCTCACGCCCGTGAAACGCTCCCGATCGCGCGGCTCGGACACGCACGTTCTGATTGAGCGCAGCCTTCCGGGCTAACGGCGTCATCGAAGTCGAGTAGTCGGCTTCGAGCATTTGCCGGAACAGGACATTCATTTCCGCCTGGACCTCAGCCATTGCCGTCCCTGGCTTTCGCCGACCAAAAACGTGGAGCCACATCAGCTTGTCTTGCGAGCGGTCCAAGAAATCATGCAGTCCGTCCCAACCTGGCATTACCAACGGCTGCATGCGCAACGGAAGCCATAGATCAGGATCTTGCCCCACAGTTTCGCCGCGGAATCCGGGTGCAGCTACGCCGATGATGACGAGCGTCGCCTTACGAATCCGGATGGTTGTCCCGAGTACCGAAGGATTTTTGCCGAATCTTCGCCGCCAGTAGTCATAGCTGATCACCGCATAGCGGTCCTGCCCAGCCACCGCTCCATCGCTGAGCAGGAACAGACGTCCCATGGCGGGTTTCACCCCGAACACCCCAAAATAGTTTTCGCTGACGAGGCGTCCGCGCGCCTGTTCTTGCGAACCTCCGCTAATTCGAACGGGCCAGCGCTGGAGAGCTAGTTCAGATGCGCACAGGCCAGACAAGCTCCTTGAGCGCTTCCGGAGCCGCGCGAATTCCTCATAGCCAAGTAGACTCCGCTCTCCGGGAAGCATGCCGCCCAGGACCATGGATGCATTAGGATCTGTGAGCATCACCAGTTCGTGGGGATTTCGGACTGGTAGAAGCTTGAGCAGCGCTACATTCATTACGCTGAAGATTGCTGCGTTTGCCCCAATGGCTATGGCCAAAATGCTCACGGCGAGAGCGCTAGAGCTCCAGTTCTTAACGAACATCCGGAGAGCGAAACGGATGTCGTTTGGCATGCCAATTCTTTCTCCCGGCGCTAGCGGGAAATGCGCCGAACTTTCAAATCCATCATTTTCTGCGGTGGACGGTCTCCGATGATCAATTCCCCATGCTCGGTCCATTCAGCGCTTTCATTAATGCGCAGTATGGTGCTCGTCTTGAATACGCCGAGTACAAACCCCCAGGAGATCGAGTTTCCACTATCGGCCAGTTTGACCTCAGTTTCAAGCCATCGTCCATTGTTGAAGGCTCGCATCTTATACGCTCTTGTTTCATCGTCGAACGAAATCAATCCGAGGGCTTGAAGGGCGGCCTTGCCGTCGGCCTTGTTTCGACCAACACCCTCAATTTCAAGCACAAGTCCGTCCACTTTGAAGTGCGCCGATTCGGTTTGCGCCAGCTCTGAAAACTGGCCGGTTTCCTGCAGAACCGTTGATTCACCAGACCAGTCCCCAGCCAGAAATCCAAGTTTTTTCATAGCACTCTTTTGCGCCTCAACATCCGGTGTTCGAGGTGTTTGTGCCATACCTGCAACTCCTGTCCAGGCCGCTATCACGCAGACGGAGAAGGGGCGAATCATCGCTATCTTTGACACCAGTTGTCCACAAAAGTTCCAACTCATGGCTAAGTTGCCAATCGCTACTGGAATAAAGAACACACCTTCTGCGAGACTCGCCTGACCCGCGATACCCGGGACCTAATCGCGCACAATTCGCTTGCAAAGGCGTGAGTGTCGCATTCCCGGTATCGTCCTCCTAAAACAAACCCATCCGCTGATAATCCCGGTACTCGGCCTCGATAGCCGCCAGTACAATTCGCTCGTGCTTACTTTCCCGCCGTCTCTCCAGGCACTCGAAAAGCACAATCAGCGAAGTAAAAAGCACCGCCACGCCCAGCAGCAAATCGCCGAGATCGAGTGAACTCCAGCCAGGCATTTCAGTTTGATTGAACCTTTCCGCCAGAACGCTCGTCCTTAAGGGTTTCGGGATTTCTTATGTCCGCGCAGCGCCACACGGTTTTCACAATATCACCTTCACCTGACTCCACGCTCGCCGTGGAAATCAAGGAGCGCGGCCTGGTCAAACGCAAACACTTGTTTGTGTTCGAACAGTATCATGGCACCTTGATCCTTGACCCTGCACAGCCTCTCGATGCCACACTCGAACTAAACATCGAAGCCGCAAGCCTGATCTGTCGCGACTCGTCTCAAAAAGCCGGGCAGCGAGCCCGCTTGACCCGTCTCGCTCTCACCGAATGCCTTGCGGCACAGCAGCACCCCTCGCTACGAGTCCAGTCGCAACACTTCACCGCCAAAGCCCTCCGCGGTTTTATTGTCGAAGGCACGCTTCACTTCCGCGGAGCCGATCATCCTTTGAAAGCGAATCTCGGATTTGGCGTCCTCAAAAACGACCGCCTGCAAGTCGATGCCGATGCTACCTTGAGCCTCACTCAGTTCGGAATTCCGCGTCCTTCTTCGCTCTTCGGCCTGGTCCACACCGAAGACGAAGCCACCTTGCACGCCATGCTGTGGGGTATTCGAGCCGCTGCCCGCACTTCGACTTACGTTAGCCAGTTTTGAAGAGCGGCCAATACCTTTTGCGTCGATTCAGCTAACGACTCACGATCGGTGCGGCTTTCGATCTCGGGAGATTCTGGCGCTTCATACGGATCGTCCACCCCCGTCATGTGTTCCAGCTGTCCGGAACGGGCCTTCTTATAGAGTCCCTTCACATCGCGCGCCTCACAGGTAGCCAGGGGTGCGTTCACATAAACTTCAACGAACCGTCCGATGTGTCTCCGCGCACTTTCGCGCGCTTCCCTATACGGTGAGATCGCCGAAACCAGCACTATGACCCCGTGCCGCGTCAGCAGTCCAGCTACGTATGCGATGCGCCGTATATTTTCATCGCGATCCTCTTTGCTGAAACCGAGTTCATGGCACAACGTGCGGCGAATTTCGTCTCCATCGAGCATCTCCACACGCACCCCACGTGCCTGCAAGGCCGCACAAACCGACCGCGCCAGCGTAGTCTTCCCGGCTGAACTCAAACCGGTAAACCAGACCGTGAGCCCTTGATCGTCTGTCATCGTCTCCGTCATGAATGATTAAATAGCGAGGTACATGCCTAGCCGGCGATTTGTCTCGTCTGTAGTCCTGCTCTTCGCATTATCGTTGGTACCGCTGATGCGCGCTCAGAACCCGCAGTGGTTCCCCAAGAAAGACATGCTCACGCTGGGCGTCTACTACTATCCCGAAGCGTGGCCCGAGAGCCAGTGGGCTCGTGACATGGAAAATATCAAAAAGCTCGGCATGGAGTATGTCCACATGGGCGAATTTGCCTGGTACTTCATGGAGCCCGTTGAAGGTCAGTACAAATTCGACTGGCTCGAAAGAGCCGTGTCCCTCGCCTCCGCCAACGGTCTCAAAGTAATTCTCTGCACCCCCAGCGCGACGCCTCCGGTCTGGCTGTCTCGTTCGCACCCGGAAATCCTCATGGTCGACGCGCAAGGCCGCACCATGGAACACGGCAGCCGTGAGCAAGCCGACTGGAGTTCGCCCGTCTACCGCGATTACGTCACCAAGATCGATACCGAGCTGGTCAAAAAGTTCGGTTCCGACAAACGCATCTGGGGCTGGCAGATCGATAACGAACTCAGCCACTACGGACGTCGTTTTTCTTATTCGCGTGCCGCTACCGCGCGTTTCCACGAGTGGCTGCGCGAAAAATACGGCACCATCGCGCGCCTCAATACCGATTGGGGCGGCGCATTCTGGTCGGAAATGTACCAGAACTTCGAGCAGATCAACCTCCCCAACAAGGACACGCTGGTGGCTGATCCCAGTCCCCACGCGCAACTCGATTTCGAGCGCTGGTTCGCGCATGAGGCCGCCAATTACATCGCCCTCCAGGCCGGCATCATCCGCCAATACTCACAAAACCAGTGGGTCACCACCAACTTCATGACCATGCACGAAGATGTCGACCCGTCCCTTTCCGCGAAAACACTCGATGTCTTCAGCTGGACCCACTATCCCGTACACGGTGAGTTGAATGAAGGCCCGCTAGGCTTCCGCCTGGGCAGCGCGGAACAGATGTCCTTCATGCACGATTTCATGCGATCGTTTAACGGCCTGTCCGGACCCATGGAGTTGCAGCCCGGCCAAGTCAACTGGGGCGAGGTGAATCCCTGGCCATTGCCGGGTGCCATTCACATGTGGATTCTGCGCGCCTTTGGCGCAGGCGCGCGCCTCGTTTGCACCTATCGCTACCGCCAGCCTCTATTTGGCTCGGAACTCTATCACAAAGGACTGGCCGAAACCGATGGCGTCACTCCTTCACCTGGTGGCCGCGAATACGCTCAGGCAGCCCGCGAAATTATCGAACTGCGCAAACATTACGATGCCAGCGCCCGCGAGCCCCAACAGTACGCCGCGCGTCGCACTGCCTTCCTGATTCACTACGACAATCGCTGGGATATTTCGAATCATCTGCAAACGTCGCGCTGGGATACGGTGGCTCACTGGATGCGCTACTACCGCGCCCTGAAAAGTCTCATGGCGCCCGTCGATGTCCTCACGCCCGAGCGCGATTTCAGCCACTACCCGTTCCTTGTCGCCCCCGCCTATCAACTCGTTGACGACGAACTGATCGCCCGCTTCAAAACCTACGTCACCAATGGCGGTCATCTCATCCTCACCTGCCGCACCGGCGAAAAGGACATGCGCGGACATCTTTGGGAAGGCCCCTGGGCCGCGCCCATCCTTCCGTTGATCGGCGCGAAAATTCCCTTCTATGATGTCCTGCCTATGGGCATCAACGGCCAGGTTCTCGAAGGCGGCCGCAACTATGCCTGGGGATCGTGGGGCGAGATCCTGCAGCCTGATAACGGAACCGAAACTCTTGCCACCTACGGCGACCAGTTTTATGCTGGGCGAGCCGCCGTTACCATCCGCAAACTGGGTAAGGGTACTGTCACCTACATCGGAGTCGACACCTTAGACGGCGAACTCGAGCGCACGTTGCTGCATGATATTTATCAAGCCGCCGGCACCGCACCCGCCAGCCTCGAACCCAACTTCGTCGTCGACTGGCGCGATGGCTTCTGGGTTGCAACCAACTTCTCGAGCCGCGTACAGCGCATTCCGGCACCGGCTAAAGTGCAGGTCTTAGTCGGTGACCGCGACGTACCCCCGGGCGGCGCCAGCGTCTGGATCGATCATTAAAAAACAAACTGCTAAAACAAAAAACAAATTGCTAAAACTAGGGCCGTTAACACACTACTGATTACAATCAGAGCAATGGTCTCCCCGTTGAAGAACTCGAAAATCCTGAAAGTCGCAGGCCTCAGCCTGGCTGGCTTTTGCGCCGTATCGATCGGCGTGGACAAGGCAAATGTGGGTCCCGTAGTCCAGCAGCTGGCCGGATTTTGCGGAGCGTTCGTGGGCGGCTGGGTGGGAGCGCGCCGCCGCCGCACAAAGGTGATACCGGGAGAAAATATGCCTGCTATATCAGAACGAGTCCCAGCGGCAGAATCGTCCCTAGAATCAAAAGAACCCACGTCAGCCGGCGTCCTGGACTGAACTTAAACGCCATATACAATCCAAGCAGCGTCGTCGAAATCAAACCCACCGCCATCAGCACCACAAACCATTTCGTCAAGAGGATGGCTGTGGGATTCCCTTTCTCTTCCGGCTCAGGGGTCGTCGCAGGGCGGGGCTTCGCAGCAGCTTCTGGTTCCGGTTTCCGTTCCGGCGGAAGAATTCTAGTCTGGTCTTTGTGAATTCGCCCCAGTGTCTGAATCCAGACAGGCGCACGATAGCCGTCGTGATCTTCATGCAAACTAAACGTCTGCAGCGCGCCGGTGAATGCGAAAAAGAGAATAGCCGGCGCAAAAAACGTTCCCAGATACAGGTGCACGTCACGCAGTTGCCGCGCGAAAGATTTCTTCGCGCCTCGCCGCACCGTGTCATCTGCTGTTCCTCGGGTCGATATGCTGCCCATAGTAAAACCTTACCGTCTTTCGACCCGCTCGGCCCTTTCTACAAACAACGGACTGCGCTTCCGGCTGTACAGGCCATAGATCAAGAGGCCGATCAGCAGCCACACCACGAACCTTACCCAGGTCTCGAGCGGCAGCCCCAGCATCAGCCCAAAACAGCACACCACCGAGATCGCCGGCGTCACCGGACTGAAGGGCACGCGAAACGATCGCGCTCGCTCCGGCTGCTTCCGTCGCAATATCACCACCCCAATCGAAACGATGATGAACGCAAACAACGTCCCGATATTCGACAGATCGGCAAACGTCCCGATATCCCAAATCCCAGCCGGAACGCCTACCGCCAGACCCGCCAGCCAAGTGCTCACATACGGAGTCTGAAAGCGCCTGTGTACCCGCGAGAACAAGCCCGGCAGCAAACGATCGCGCGACATCGCAAACCAGATCCGCGCTTGCCCGTATTGATACACCAGCAGCGACGACAACATCCCCAGCAGCGCGCCCACCGTCACCGTAAAGCGCAGCTTGTTCATCCCGATCGCCTGCAGCGCATTCGCCACCGGCGATGCATTATTCAAGGTCTTCCAATTCACGATTCCCGTCAGCACCAGCGCCACCGACGTATACAGCAACCCGCACACAATCAATGTTCCGATGATTCCGATCGGCATATTTTTCTGCGGGCTCTTGCACTCTTCCGCCGCCGTCGAAACCGAATCGAACCCGATAAACGTGAAGAACACGATCGCCGCGCCGCTGATCACCCCGCCAAAACCGTTCGGCAGAAAAGGATGCAAATTCGACGCTTGCACGGCATGCGCCGCGCCAAAGACAAACAGCAGCACCGCCGCAATCTTAATCGCCACGATCACGTTATTGGCGCCCGCGCTCTCCTTCACGCCTCGCACCAGCAGCCAGCTCAACGCCATCACAATCAGCAGCGCCGGCACATTGAAGAAGCTGCCCGTCAAATGCCCATCCACAATTGCCGGCTCCGACAAATACTTCGGCAAATGCCGCCCGAACAGGTAATCGCACATCACATTGAAATACGCCGAAAAGCCCACTGCCACCGACATGTTGGAGACGGCATACTCCAAAATCAGATCCCATCCGATGATCCACGCAAAAATTTCCCCGAGCGTCGTGTACGCATACGTGTAAGCGCTCCCCGCTATCGGAATCATTGACGCCAGCTCCGCATAGCACAAAGCCGCAAACCCGCACGTCAGGGCCACCAATATAAAGGAGAGCGTCAATCCCGGCCCTGCTCCCGGCCGCCCCAAAGTCGAAGCCGCCGCGCTGCCATGCAAAATCAGATCCACTACCGGCGCATTCAAAATCGATGGGATCGCCATACGCTGCCCCGCCGCCGCCGTCCCCGTTACCGTGAAAATTCCCCCGCCAATTACCGCCCCGATCCCGAACGCCACCAGGCTCCACGGTCCTAGCGACCTCTTCAGCCGCTTGCCTTCCGTCTCCGCCTCGCCGACCAGCTCGTCGATGTCCTTCGTCCGCAGTAACTGGTTCATCGGTATGCGTAAGTATAGACTGGTGCGTTCATCCCGATGAAGTCCACGCGAAGAACAATCCTCAAGTCCTTGGCCGTAGGCGCAAGCGTCGCCGCCTTCAGCCAAACAGAAGCCGCCCAGGAAGACCCAAATCCACTCGCCGCAACCCTCCGCATCGGCACCGAATTCTTCCTCAACCGGTCAGAAACTAAAGCAGGCGTCGACCGCCACTTTCGCCTGATGCGCGATACCGGACTCACTCTCGTCCGCATCTTCATCATTTGGGACGATATCGAGCACACACCCGGCGTCTGGAACTTCGAACGCTACGACTGGATCTATAACTCCGCCGCAGCCAACGAGATCAAGATAGTCGCCACGCTTTGCGCCGAAGATCCTCCCGGCTGGGCCCATCAAACGCCCTTCTATCACAACCGCACCAATCTCAACGACCCCGCCATTCGCAAGCGCGCTTCGTTCTACATCGAAAAAGTCGTCAATCGTTACAAACGCCACCCCGCGCAAGGCGTCTGGCTGCTGATGAACGAGCCCAGCAAATACGATACCGAGCCCGCCACCTTTAGAGCCTTCGGAGCCTGGCTCGAAAAGAAATACCGCAACGTCGCCGCTCTCAACCAATCCTGGTTTCGACAAGTGAAAAGCTTTTCCGAAGTCACCCTCACCCCTGAGCAGCTTACCGGAGGCAACTATGGCTGGCTCGACTACCCTCCAATAATCGACTGGCGCGAATTCAATGTGGACAATCTCGTCAACCAACTCCTCTGGATCAAAAGCCAGATCGAGTTACACGACACGAGTCACCCCACCCATCTCAACGTGACGCAGCCCCTCGGCGGCCCATCCGGACAGGACGTCTGGAAGGAACAGAAAATCGTCGAGATTCTCGGCGCTTCCATCCATCCGGCCTGGGTGTTCCCGCCATCTGCTCCCCGTACCGAATACGGCGAACTGTTTGCCTATCGGCTTGATTTGATCGGCAGCGCGAGCGGCTCAAAACCCTGGTGGGTCACTGAACTCCAAAGCGGCCCGACTATTTTCACCGGCGGCTTCCCGTTGAACCCAACACCGGACGACATCACCCGCTGGCTGTGGGATTCCTTCGGCGCAGGCAGTTGCGGCGTCATCTTCTGGCTGTGGCAGCCGCGCGAAGGCGGACAGGAGGGCGGGGAATGGGGCTTAGTCAGTCTCGATGCCAAACCATCCATTCGCGTTCCCGCCGTCAAAGCTGTCGCTCAGGCGCTCAAACGCATTCCCGCTTTGGCCGAAGCGCACCCTCAGCAACCAAACGTCGCCATTCTCTACAATCGCCAAACCGCCATTCTCAATCACCTCGAAGGCGCACGCTTCCAGCATCGTAGCGATGAGTGGGAACAATCCATTCAAGGCTGTTATCGCGCTTTCCGCCGCGCTCACATCCCGGTACAATTCGTCGACCTCGATCTCTTAAAACAAGGAGCGCTCACTAAGTTCCAAGTCCTCTACATTCCGTACTCCTACGCCCTCGACGACGAAGGAGTCGCTGCACTCCGCCACTACATCGAACAAGGCGGGACCCTGTGGGCCGACGGTCTGACCGCCTGGAAAAACGACATGGGCCGCATTCGCCCCGACATTCCCGGCAATCTTTCCGATGTCTTCGGCGTCGAGGCCTACGATATCTATCCAGTCAAAGTCGACGAGCCCTATTCCGTTACCAACGCCAACGAGCTTGCAGGCGAACTCTGGAAGCTGCCGCTCGAGTTGCAAGGCGCGCAACCGTTTATCTCCGACCGCGCCGGTAAGCCCTTCGCGACCAAACACCGCTTTGGCAAAGGACAGGTGATTTACTTCCAGTCCGCCCTCACGCTCGCCTACTACAAGCGCAGCCATCCCCAAATCCAGCAGTGGATCACTGCGGCCGCCGCCGAAACTCAGGCGAACCTCTCCGTGCAACTGCTGAAAGGCTCCCCCAAAATATCCTTCCGCGGCCTGACACATTCGTCCGGAGCCTTCGCCATCCTCTGCAACTGGGGTTCCGACGAAGACGTTACCCTCGCCTTTCGCGGCGTCCGTCAAATTGCGAACGGTCTCACCGGCGAGCCTTTGCGGACCACGTCGCGCGACTCGGCTACCTTCACGAAGTTCTCCATTCCCGCCAGCGGCGTCGCGGTAATCCAGGCGCGAAACGGCTAAGATCGACGCTACACTGAACGTATGCTCGATGTTCTTGACCTCGACGTTCTTGACCTCTTGGGCGAGCCTGGGCAATCCATCATCATCACGCCCGGCACCGAAAACCGGGATCGCGATGCGCGTTTTGAACTTGCCTGCCAAATCTACGACTCCGCCAAAGTCGAAATGGACGAGCAGGGGAACATCATCGTGACACCAGGGAACAGCGAAGACAGCAGTTATCGCAGCGGTGAAGCCTTCGCTCAATTGCGTGACTGGCGAGGAAAGACAATACCGGCCGTGCCTTTGACGCCACCACCAACTTCAATCTTCCCAGCGGCGCCAAACGCTCCCCGGACGCCGCCTGGGTCCCAAAAGATACGTTAAAAAAGGAAGGCACAAACACTCGCACCATCACCAAGACCCGCCACGTCCCGACCTTCCTGATCGAAGTAACTTCACCTTCCGACAGCCTGCGTCAACAGCAGGAAAAGTGCCACAAATGGATCGAAGCCGGCGTCAGCGAAGCTGTTCTCCTCCATCCCGAAACCAAAACCGCTTTCATCTTCCGCCCATCTGCTGACATGCTCGAAGTACGCGCGGCCACGAACATCGCATCCACCGTGTTGTCTGGATTCGTGATTGACTGCGACCCGATCTGGTCCGACTTAGCGGACTTTTAAATCAGCCACGTCATCGCCGAAAATTGTCCGTGTGATCGACGACCCACTCGCGAAATGTCCGCGCCGGTCTTCCCGTGATCTCTGCCACCGTCGCTGTGACCAGGGCAGGCTGTCCAACGGCCGCCTCCCATGCGTTCAGCAACATATTTATGACTGGCAGAGACGTTACCGTCAACAACTCACGCCGCGCTTCCTCCGGCGATATCTCTTCCAAACGCAGCGAGCGGCCAATTACTTCGCCGATGATCCGTACCTGCTCGGACTGGCTCAGCGATTCGGGCCCGGTCAGCACATAATCCTCTCCGCTATGGCCTTCCTCGCAAAGCATTCGCGCCGCGACCGCGGCAATATCACGCTCATCAATCGGTGCAGTAAGCGCCTCCGCATAGGGCCAGCGCACAACACTGTCTGCGCGGATTTGCGATGCCCACCATAGCCTGGCATTCGCCGCAAACATGCCGGGCCGCAGGAATGCCCACTGCATTCCGGAAGTCTCGATCAGTCGCTCGATCTCCGCGTGCAATCTGGCAACCGGGTTAGGCTGCTGGAAAAACGGGTGCGCAGTCCGGTGCGGAGCGGAGAGAAAGACGACTCGCCGGACGTGCTTCGCCATTCTCGCCATCACCGGAGCAACCGTCGTCGCAGCGGCACACCACAACAGGAACACGTTATCGACATCGTCAAACGATCGGTCGAGACTAGCAGGGATCGTGAGGTCCCCGCGAACCACCTCGATTGGTTCAGGCAGATTGGCGCTATCCGGGTCGCGAGCCAGGGCGCGCACCCAAACATCCCTGGAAACCAGTTCAGAGATGACCTCGCGCCCCACCCTGCCGGTAGCCCCTATGATCAGCGTCCGCTGCATACCAGACCAGCTTAAAGGCCCCTACTTCCGGCACAGCGCGGCAAGACTGACGTAATAGGGGCTGTCGTTGAATCGACTAAGTCCGATCCGTCCAAACTCGATCACGGAGAAATAGGGTTTGAGAGCCTGCTCCAGACTCTCCTGATTGAAGAAGTTCACATGCGTGGCTTCCATCAGGTGCCACGGAACACTGCCATGCCGGAAACCCAACGGGATGGCGCTCCCGTCAGGCACCGTAAAGAGCACCTTTTCCGAAGCCAGCCGCGCGATATCTCGAATCGCTGCAGGATAGTCGGAAATGTGCTCCAAAACTTCCGAGCACACCACAGAGCGAAAGCGCGCATCCGGGAATGGTGCCGGCAGAGACCCGTCGTAAAGCGTAATCCGATCCCGCCTCTCTTCCGGAATCGACCGCCGAATCAGGTCCGATTCCAGTTCAAGACCATAAGCGTCAACACCCGCTTTCTGCAACTCTCCCAGCAGCGCGCCACGCCCGCAGCCGAAATCGAGCACCGGTCCCTTCAATTCTCTTGCCAGCTCGACAACGTGAGGGTGGACAGTCACATTGGGAGGCCCCGACCCGTAAATGTGGTCGCGATGGAGTACTTCGGTAGAGTGCAATAAAGATCGGTAGTCCGGATTAACGAATGTCGCGTTGAGCTCGAAACTGAGTGATTCACCCGTGCGTAGCTCTACAATGAGCGTCTTGCAGGTCCGCCCGATCATCGACTCCGGAACAAGATAGTTCAATTCAAGACCGGCCTGCGGCATCAGTCCATTTGAGCACGTGCTCACGTCCGGGCGGCGGGTTCTGAACGAGCGCAAGAATGGCACGGCTGTCGCATCCAGCGACACAGCGGGAGCGTTCCCCGCATCGAAGGAAGTTTCGGACCAGCCTTGAATGGAAATGATCCCGGCCGGATCCACTGTGACGAAATCAATAAAGCCGCCCGCAATGGGCTTGCCCACCGGAAAGGAGGCGTTCTGCAACTCCGAAGATAACAGGCGGCGCAGAGCCGCGCGCGCTTTCGAGGCGGCCGCTCGCCAGGGCCTATTCACGATGACTCAGTTCGTTGGGCAGATCATCGTAACGGTCTGCCTTCTCGATAGCCGAACTCCAGCCAATGCTTCTTCGGGTCGGCCTTGGCCGCCTTGACATCCGGATTGGCCCGTAAGTAAGCTTCTGCATCAAAACCCGGCGGAACCTTTTTAGGTTTTTCGAGCGGCGGATCTGCATTGCGGCCCTGCGTGGTAATCCCCGCTGTGATCTTCGAAGCGACAGCCGCCATAGTCGCGGCGGCATGACTTTGGCGCACCACTGGCTCACCGTTAACCATGCTAGGAACTACTTTTCCTGTCTTGATGTCGACCGTATCCCGGTGATGAATTTTGCCTAAGAATGGAACCGAGCCCAGCGGCGTGTAATACGAACACCCCTCGAAAAAGTAGTGTGTCACCTGGCTGTAACGCGTACGCTTCAGATCGGTTTGCGCCGCGCCGCCGTGTAGCAGATTCGCCGCCCAAATGAGTGCTTGCCCCTTCCTTGCGTGGAACTGCAAGGGCTTTAGGTCGAGCGACTCTACAATCGCCTCCCACGCCCTCTCGTAAGCCGGATATTGCGTATACGGATTCGCTTCGCCCCAGGCAGGATTTCTGCCGATGTGTTCATTTGTAAACACAGGCAAAGCGTGTGAGCCCGGATAATATACCAGTGGTCCATTCTCCGAGTCGACATCTTCCAGTGCTACCCAAACGCCAACCATGAAGCGCTCGGGATAGCTGCTAAAGTGAACACTGTCTGAATGGAAGTGCTGCTGCGTGCCCACCGGAAAATTCAGCGTCTGAAACGGAAACACAGGCTTGCCGTACAGATCCGATAGCAGTTTGAGCATTGCCGGATTGCAGGCTAACTGCTTGACTTCCGGTACGCTCTTCCAGGCATCCTGCATTCGCAGATTGGGTGTGGTGCCATCCCGCCATCCAGCCCAATCGTACTGGTTGTCCAAAGTCGCGATGATTTTGTTCGCGGTTCGATCAAACTCCGGATCTGGAAAATCAATCACCGCATAGCCGTCGCGCCTCAGCCTCCGGGCGACGTCCATAGTTTCCGCTGAGACTGCTTTGTCACGGAAGATCATCTCGAAAAGTGGCGACTCGACATCCGGAACGCCGGGCAGCAGATTCTCGGTAAAGCTCATCAGGAACTGGTTTCTCCTCAGGAATTGTAGCCGATCCAAGCAGATGCGAAGACCGTGAGCGACGCCAGTTGAATTACCACTTTGTTTTCTAAGAAACGTTCACTGTCACGGGTGGAGCGGGCCTCTTGGCCTGCTACGCCGCCATTCGTGGCGGCATTCTTTCGGCTCAAACCCGCCACGAATATCAGTATCGATGCCAACGAACTCATCGCGTCATGCCGCTAGACGTCGCCAAAACAGGCGGCGCGGACTTGGCTCCTCGGTAGCGCAGTCGAAGTGCCTCACTCTGCAGAAAAGTAAACCTGACGAGCCAGGCTGTGCCGGCGAACATGATGAACAGAGCGACCAGGTCACTCAGCCTAAATTCCGGCCGAAGCCATCTATGCTCAGTCCAGATGGATGGCAGCAGGAGCATGCAAAGGAGTTCGACGATCCGAAACAAAAGCGCCCAGCTTACCAGCCGAAAGAACAGATGATCCGAATCAGCGAATTTTTCCAGGACGAGTATTGAGCCGATCGTCACACTAAGGAACCAGGCGTGTAGGCCCTCTCTCAGCATTCCTGTACTCGCCGCGCCCCAGTAGATGGTGAAGATTACCAAAGGTACAACGTAAAGGAGAAGCGTTAGGCCAGGCGCTTTTTTCAGCGCTAAATAACCAAGCCTAAGCAAGCAGAAGAAATAAGCAAGACCGATGCCGAATGGAAGACTCGTCCAGTCTTGAAAGAAAAAGCCTACGACGGGAGGAGAAGGACCATCAACCGAGTTTACAGCTGGACTATTTCGATGGAATAGAAACAGGTTGAGCGGTACTATCGTATTCAGTAACGAATCGAGCCTGGATTTCACCCAGTTTCCGGCATTTGGAATCATCTGATCGGCTTGACTTACGTAGCTCAGGAAGCCGCCCTGGTCGAAATGGTGACGGTTGACTAAGCGCCACAGTGCAATCCATAGTGCGAGACCAAGAAAAAGGAAAACTGAGCTTAAAGTCCAAGTAAGAAGCTTACGTTTCGCTGACAAGTTTTCAAGGTCTCTTAATTTGACAAACGGGATCAGGCCGAGGAGAGCTGGGACGGACAGCAGTGCAGACGGATGAGATAAATATCCAATACCAAGAGCTAGGCCCGCGCCAAAGCTCCGTAATCTTAGAAGAAGATACGCCGCAAATAAGACAAAAGAGGCGGCCTCTAACTTCGGCCATGTGAAATAGATTTCGTGTATTACGAATGGAGATGTTATCGTCACCAGAAAAGCCAGCAACGCCCATTCTTCTGGCATCAAAGCTGCACTCAGTCCGAATACCATCAACAGACAGCTGGTTGCTATGACGATCATGGCGATCCGATACGCCATGAAGCCCTCCGGATCAAACACCATCCATGGCTGATCGGGGAAAGAAGCCGGAACATGCACGCCACTGGCGAGCACCAGGGGGCTCGCAGCCAGACCCGCCAGAGGGCCGCGCGACGAAAAGTTCCAAGGGTTAAAAAAACGTTGTGCGAGCGCATGATAAGGCCGCTCACGAAGAGCAATGAGTTGCACAACATGAAAAGAGATGCGGCTATCCGACCTATCCCCGACCTGCAGTGTGCGTGAAACAGTATCCCTGTAAAGCTCGCCAACTGGACCGACTGAGTAGATCGCCTTCGCAACTGCCACTGCAGTTAGCACGATAAAAATGAGCAACGCCCTTCTTTCAGCCTGACTGGTGCACGTATAAATCGAGCTCCTGATCAGCCTGTGAGCAAGATACACGCAAAGCGCAAAAATAGCCGTTGTTGATATGAGTTTCCCCGAGGCCCAGGATGGCCCAGTCCATGAAACGAGACCCAAAAGGCCGCATCCGAGGAAGCCGGCAACTGGTATCCAGATAAATGGGAGGAGTTTGCCGGACCGGCGAAAGTGAATATCACGAAGCAGTAATCCCGGCGAAACGAACATCACGATAGCTGCCGATGTGGCCAGCAACACGAATAGAAGCTGTCGGACAAGTTGTGGCACTTCGGCTACAGGCGAAACGAACGGTGTCGAAAATCCGATCCAACCGCCGCTTGTTTTGGATTGGTCATCAGCAACAATTCTGAACTTCGCTGGAGAACTTATGTTGCGGAATGGCAATTTCAGGAGCTCCCAATGCAAGCCGGGATCAGACTTGAGCGTAAGTAGCGAACTGGTTGACCGAGGCGATCCGGCAAATGTCTCTAGAAGTAACTTGAGCCCCGCATGATTCGGATAACCGGCAACGTAGATATAGGTCTCAGGTTTAACGTCGTACCAGGCGGAATGTGCCGAACCGGTGGAAGCATCTGAGCCAATCCAGGATCCGTAGAACTTGATAGCGCCCCGAGTGATAGGCTTGAGCGTCTCCGGATAGACAGCATCGGCGGCAAAGCCGGATCCGGAGATACTGGCAGACCCACCAACCGAAGGCATTAGCGAAGTCACGTGGAAGCCGCTTCGCACGGGCGGAATAAGTTTTCCGGCCAGCAGGAATGCAAACGAAAAGAAGCACAGACAAAGGCACACGAGATCGCCCCACCCGCGGCTCCTCAAAGAGAGCGAAGGGGTGGAGTTAAAATCCATAAGGAGATTGTATGCCGCTCTGCTTTTAGGCGAGGCAGTACTCATGGCCTGCGTGGTTGCAGAGGCGGCACTTCCCTCAATGTCGTTGTCTAAGAGTTTTTGAGAGCACTTGACAGACCAGGCCACCGCGATTAGCGAGTGCCGAAAATCTGGCGATCCGCACTCAGGCTAGGCACAAATTCCCAAAACATGCAAACACCATCCGAACCCCTGGAAGAATGGCTGACCTCCGTCGCCGCGCGTATCAAACGCTGGCCGGGGATGAGCCACAATCCCGGCGCAGTTTTAACAGTTCTCGTGCTCGGTACGTGGGCGCTTCTCAATTGGCTCCTTTCTATTCGCTCCATCATTCGTGACTACAATCCACTGCCTGTTTGGGACTACTGGCAGGTGGCCGACCACTTGGAAAAATACAAGGCTTTCGACTTCTCGGTCCTCTGGGTACAACATAACGAGCACAGAATCGTATTTCCCGAAACCGTGTTTGCAGCCGATATGCTGTTCTTTCACGGCCACCAGATTTTTTCCTTAATCGTTAGCTTTGCTTGTTACTTTGGCGTTTGGCTGGTCTTAGCCTGGGCGTTCAATTCCGACAAAGCCATTTCCCCGGCGATTCGGAACGCTGGAATCCTGTTTGCGGCGATCGTCATTGGCTGGCAGGGATGCTCTGTCGTACTGGGCAACACCTTCTTATTGCAATGGACCATGGCGCAGCTCGCCGTCGTACTCTCACTGGCGCTACTTGCTGCCTCCGCATCCCGTACGTCCTACCGCGCTGTCTGTCTCGCTGGAGCAATTCTCTCCGCCATAGTAGCCACCTACTCTTCCGGAAACGGTATGCTGCTCTGGCCTGTCTTACTGGCGGCGGGTTTTCTACTGCGCATTCCAAAGCGCCATCTGCTCGCCTTGGGCGCATCAGCGGTCCTATCTATATCGCTCTATTTTGTTGGCTATCAATCATCCGGTAACTTACAACTTAGTAACTTAATCACCCACCCGATCTATACAGTTGGATTTGTTTGTTCCTACTTAAGCATGCCCCTGGGCGCTCTGGGTCAGCCGCTCATCGCAGTCGCCTCTGGGGCTTTTAACCTGATCAGCTTCTTGCTTCTGTTCTGGGTCGCCGCTCGCAAAAAGCTGCTTGTCACCACGCCGGGAATCGTGTTCTTTGGCTCGTTCTTTGTCATTCTCCTCACCGCCGTACTCACCGCCGCCGGCAGAATGAATGTATCGGATCCGAAGTTTCTGGCCGCGCTGGCTGCCCGCTACGTCTCGCTTCCACTGGTCAATTGGGCGGTCCTGTTGCTGGTGCTTTTCTGGATTTCCGCGCGCTCGAAATGGGAGCTTCTGTCGCCGAGTCTGATCGGGATCCTAACCTTCTTTTGTTTTCTGGGACTCACTTCGGCCTTGCGCCCCTGGCTGACGGGCAATGGTTCTTTTATCGCCGACCAGCAGGTGGCCGCATTGAGCGCCGAGAACAATCTCGAAGACCCGGAGTTAGACGGGAAGTTGTATGCCGATCCTGGATTCATAACAAGGATGCTTCCGGTTCTGCGCCGTAATCAGGTCGCCATATATACGGGTGTTCCGGAGCTTTCCTGGTTGGGAAAGAATGCCCGCACCCTTTTCGCGGGCTGTGATGAACCACAATCCGGAACCATATCGGGTGTCTTTCCGGTCTTTGGCGGCCTGGAAATAGTGGGCAGCATGGCCCACCCAGCCAGTAGTCCTGCCGTTGTCTTTGTTGATCAAATAGGGCGAGTTATTGGATTCGGAGACGAGATACCAGCGGGTATCCCCGCCGTAGTGACGCAGCCGCCTGCTAAAGGCTCCACACCCTGGGTCGGTTTCATCAACTTGGGCTACGCATCTACATCGTTCTCGACTTATTCCGTTCTCGATCATGGAAAGAAAGCATGCCCCATGGAGCCGGCAAGGCCCGTGCCCAATGCTCGACAGATCGCCAGTGCGGAGGCCGCTGCGCCGGTTGCGGGGGTAACCTGGACCGGAGCGGGCTGGAGAGAGAATGCGATGCCTCCCGCGGTCACGGAGAAAAGCCCCAACGGCCAGCCCTTCTGGACTAGTTGGGACGGCGGGGACCAGACCACCGGACGGATCACTTCATCCGCCATTGCGGTACCGGCCAACCACTGTCTGGTTCTACCTGCGCTGCATGGTCCCTCAATAGATGACCTACGTATCCAAATTCTGAACGCCGCCGATTCGCGGCCCCTCGAGACTATCCCGCTGAAAGCAGGCGAAACGGGTTGGAAATTTTGGCAAATCCCGCTCGATCCCCGAGTCGCACAAGTCCGCGTTGTCGCGGACGACAATGGCGCCGGCTGGGGCCAATGGATCGCCGTTGCCTCACCGTCCCAATGCCGCTAACCTGGGGTCGCTACACGGAAGGGCATGCCCCGCTTACCGCCTAGAACGCCGCCGCCGAGCCCGTAACCGACAGCGCAGCCGCGCCCGACGTTGACTCGGACGGCTGACAAGCCTATGGTGGAGCAGGAATTGCAATAATAACCATCAGGGAAGACAAGCCCTTGAAGCTGGAACTGAAGCCGGATATCGAAGCGGGCTTAATGGCTCAGGCCCATGCGCATGGGCTGTCGTTGGAGGCACATCTGGCCGAGGTGCTTGAGCGCGCCTCCGCCGCCGCAAAGAAAGCGCGGACCGCCGACCGCAAGAGCCTCGCCCAGCTGTTTGCGGAGTCGCCGCTGAAGGGTCTTAGCCTTACGTTTGAACGGAATCAGGATACAGGCCGTCCCGTCAAACTATGACCGGCTTCCTGCTGGATACCAATGTCCCCTCCGAACTCACGCGCCCGCAATCCGACGCCTCCGTAGAGCAGTGGCTCGATGATGCGACGATGAACAGCTTTTTTTGAGCGTTGTATCGCTGGGAGAAATCTTCAAGGGGATTACCGTGCTGCCGGAGGGCAAGCGGCGCTGGCAATTGCAGCAATGGGTAGAAGACACGTTGCGCCCAGGTTTGATGGCGGATTGGTTTGATGGGCGGATATTGCCCGTCACCGAGCACATCGCCGAACGCTAGGGCATCCTGGCCGGAAAATGCCAATTGACGGGCAGGGGGCTCACCATGGCCGATGGCCTGATCGCCGCGACTGCTCTGGAGCATGATCTCACCGTCGTTACCCGCAATCAGAGGGATTTCACGGAATTGGGCATTGCGGTCTTTAACCCTTGGCCCGACAGGTAGAGCGCGTGCGCCGATTCCCCGCGTTGATCGCTCCTATCCGGCAATTTGGGCGAGAAAACCGACTCTTCGCGTGGTTTGGCAACGTCCCACAACCCTCGTTCTCGCTACAGTCTTTGCCATGAGAGGATCCGTTTCATAACGCTCCAACCTGCCCCTCGAAGAGCCGTTTTCAAGGCGCCCCAACATGATTCGAACCCGAATGCAACGGGTAAACCTTTCCCTCCCAGTCCAGTTCACCCTCTGTACCGTCCGGCAGCTGAACGTCCGCCATCAAACCCGCCTTGCGGCGCAGCTTCACTTCGATCATCCCCTTGGGATGCGGCATCCGCGCCGTCACCTCCCCTGACGATCCCGGATTCGGCGCGATCCTCACCCGCTTGAAACCCGGAGCCATGGACTCGATCCCAGCCACCGTCCGCAACAATTCGAAATTCGGACTCGCACCCCAGGCATGGCAATCGGACCGTGTGTCTGCCCCGTTCCATTCCGCCCAAGTCGTCAACCCATCTCGCAACATCTCGCGCCACGGACCAAGTTGCGATACATACCGGTCGCCCAGCCCGGTCTCCCGCAGCGCGGCATTCGTATACGCCCGGAAATATATCGACGACTGAGCCATCTCATGCGAAGCCAGCATCTTCTCCACGACGCTACGTTCCTGCCCGCCTGGAACCACATGCGCCAGCGCCGCCAGCGTGTTTACCTGCTGCGAGTAAGTGCGGTGACTCGGTTGATCCGCAAACAGCCCTGCGCTTTGATCCCAATCCGTAGCGGCTACGGTTGTCTTCAATGCCTCCGCGCTGCGCCGGTACTCGTCGCCCAGAGCCGCGCTTCCCATCGCTTTCTCCAGATCCGCTGCCCACCCATACGCCAGCGCCAGTTGTAGATCGAGCGCCGCCGAAGAACTGCCATCTTCTTCAGCCGGCGGCGCGCCTCCCGGCCATTGCTTTACCCAGTCAACAAAATTCCACCACGGCATCTTGCGCAGCGAGCCATTGGCTTTCTGATACGGTGCATAAAACTCCAGCACCGCCCGCACGCCCGGCAGCATCTGCTTCACAAACTGCGCGTCGTCCACGTACATCCAATAGTCGTGCACCATCCCGATCCACCAGAGCGAAAACGGCGGAATGTACTGCTGCAGACCCGATGGCGCACGGCTGTACGTCGCGCCTTCCGCCGTCCGCGACGAATTGAGCAGCGCAATCCCGTTCTTCATCAAACGCGCATCGCCCGTCATATACAAAGACACCATCATCTGAATCCGGGCGTCTCCGCCATACTGCAGCTGTTCGTAAAAGGGGCAGTCCATATACGTCTCATGCGCACAGAGCCGCGCCGTTCGCCAGCCCGTCGAAAGAATCTTCTGCAATTCCGCGTTTTGTTGCGGATCGCTCACCTCGAACTCGCCGCTCCGCTCGAACGGATAGCCGGTGAACGTACCCCGCAGCTCTTTCAGTTGCAGCGGTTCGTCCGCTGTCTGAACATGGACCTCGACATATCGATACGTCCGCCAGAACAGCGGTCGGTACACCCGCTCCTGGCCCCCATCCGCCACAAACGTGTCCATCGGTCCGAAGAACTGTCTCCCAATCACCTCGTCCCGGTTGCCCTTCACGCCTTTCGACTGATACAACGTCTCCGCATACCGCAGATCGATCGTCGCGCGCGCGCCCCCACTCACCTTCAGCTCCGGATAAGCCGTCGTCAAATACGTTTGATCGAGCAGCACCCGCCGCTCGCTGTGTGCCGGAACCAGCAATGGCATCCCTGGCCCGTCTCTCACCTGGAACGCCCGCTCTCTTTTCTGCTCTTCAAGAGGAATCGCGCTCGGCACCAGCATCCAGCGGTTCGGTCCATCCTGCAAATCACGCGGCGCACCAGGCGTCAACTCCTCCGCCTGCGACCACGCTCCGTCGTCGAACTCCTTCGTCTCCCAGCCCCACGGATACAGCGCGCCATTTACCCTTTCATTCGGCCCCAGTGCGTAATAGCCCGTGCGTTGATCGCGCGGCCAAAGCTGCGCCGCATACGCTTTATCGACCGAGCACTTCCAACTGCGTCCCGTATTGACCACGCTTTGTTCCGAGTCCGCTGCCTGCAGCAGAAATCCAGCGCGATTCGTCACCTGCGCAATAGCGCGCTGTTCACCGTCGTTCCAGACCACCGCTGCCAGCACATTCCGCCCTGCCTGCATATGCACCGACAGGTCCACCGTCTCGTAACGCCAGTGGGTCAAATCCCCGCGCGCCGGACCCCATGCCACCCGCTCCCCGTTCACAAACAGCTGATACCGGTTGTCACCCGAAACATGCACCACGAAATGCTCTGGCTTGGCCGCGAGCTCGAACGTCTTGCGAAAGTGATACACGCCGTACTCTTGAGGCGACGATCCTGGCACCGCAATCCATTTCGCCGGCCACGCTTTATTCACCACATTTACCGGCGCAAACCCCCACCCCAACTGACCCAGCAACAGCCCGCAAACAAACAAACGCCGATAAACACAAATTGAAACTAAATGTTTTATCTGCGTTGATCCGCGTTTATCTGCGGCCAATTTTCGTTTTTCTTCAATCTCTATGACCCGCCTTTTTAGCCTCATACACCCGGCAGCCCCCGCAACAGCGCCTCGATATCTTCGGGCCCGATATAGAAATGCGGCGATGTACGCACCCAACCTTGCCGCGGCGCAGCGAAGATGCCCCGGTGCTTCAAATCGTTCACCACTTGCCGCGCGTCGATCGCTGGATGTCGGAAACTCACAATTCCCGAACCGGTCTCTTCCGTCCTTTCAACCATTACTTCATAACCTTTCGCCCGCACGCCCGCATAAATCTGGCCTGCCCGCTCCAGCACCGCCGGCGCAATCCGGTCCATTCCCACTTCGAGCAGCAGCTCAATCGCGGCCCGGTGCCCGTAACAGCCAATCGTGTTCAACGTGCCGCACTCATAACGCCCTGCGCTCGCTCGCAACGTCATATCGCGCGAACTGTAATCGTTATAATTCGCCGGATTCGTCCACCCGAATTCCACCGGCTCAATCTCATCCATGCGCTCGCGCCGCACATAGAGCACGCCATGGCCTTCCGGCCCGAGCATCCATTTATGTCCATCCGCTGCCAGCGCATCGATCCGCGCACTTTCAACGTCGATCGGCAGCGCCCCCATTCCCTGTATCGCATCCACGAAAAAAAAGCAGTTTTGTTCCCGGCACAGCCGCCCGATCGCTTCCAGATCCACCCGGTACCCGCTCAAGTAATTCACATAGCTGATCGCCAGCAGCCGCGCCCCCGGCAGCGCCTGTGCAATCGTTTCGAGCGGATCATAGATGGATAGCCAGGTGAGTTTTACGCCTTTCGCTGCCAACCGGTGCCAAGGATAGTAATTCGCCGGAAACTCCTCCCGAAACGCAATTACCCGGTCGCCCGCTTGCCAATCGATCCCGAGCGCAATCGTCGCAATGCCCTCCGACGTGTTCTTTACCAGCGCAATCTCGTCCTCCGAAGCATTGATGAGCCGCGCCGTCGCCTGCCGCAGCCCCGCATACGCCCCCATCCAATCCCCGTAATGCAGCGAGCCGAACGAGCAGGCATCTTCCGCCAGGCTCTTCATCGCCTCCGCCGCTGGACGGCACAATGGAGTCACCGCCGCGTGGTTCAAATAAATCAGGTTCTTCGTTACCGGAAACTGCTCCCGGTACTGTTCATGCAGCAGCGTTTCTGCCCGCTCCTCGCTCGCCGCAGCGATATTTTGGAAACTCATTCTTCAGAGCATACGTTAAGAGATCATACGTTAAGAGACTCAGTCCCCCCGTTTCGCTCTATACTGAATAGAAGTTGTTCCTGAAGGAGTTCCTGTGCGGCGACTCATTTACCTCCGATCCTCTGCTCGATATCCCGTTAGTCTTGCCTTGGCGCTGTTGCTGGCAGTTCCGTTCCCGGCCTTTCCGGGCGGCAACGACAAAGGCAAAAACGATCCTGATGCCATCGGCGACCGCAACGTCTCCGGTAAGGTCAATTTCTATTCCCTCGAAAAAGAGATTGCCTTAGGCAAGGGCATGGCCCAGGAGGTCCAGCGGCAGTCGAAGATCATCGACGACCCGGTTATCGCCGAATACGTCAACCGCATAGGTCAGAATCTGGTGCGCAACTCCGACGCCAAAGTGCCCTTCACCATCAAGGTCATTGAAGATCCAACAGTCAACGCCTTCGCTTTACCCGGCGGCTTCTTCTTCGTGCAGTCCGGCCTCATTCTGAAAGCCGATTCCGAAGCCGAACTGGCCGGCGTGATGGCCCACGAGATCGCCCACGTCGCGGCCCGCCACGGAACCCGCCAGGCCACTCGCGGCGAAATCGCCCAGCTTGCTACCATCCCTCTGATCTTTATGGGTGGCGCGGCGGCTTACGGCATCTACCAGGCATCCGGTCTGATCATTCCGGTTTCATTCCTCAAGTTCTCCCGCAACTTCGAATCCGAAGCCGACTACCTCGGCGTCCAGTACATGTACAAAGCGGGCTACGATCCGACCGCTTTCGTCGACTTCTTTGAAAAAATTCAAACACTCGAAAAACGCAAGCCCGGCACAATGTCGAAGCTGTTTGCCACTCATCCCCCGACCGACGACCGCATCACCAGATCGCAAAAAGAAATCTCCGACCTCAAACCCCGGCCCGAGTACGTAGTCACCACGTCCGAATTCAACGACGTAAAATTACGCTTGGCCATGCTCGAGAATCAGCGCCGTCCCGACAAGACCACCGACGATCCGAACAAGCCCACACTCCGCCGCAACCCGAACTCCAACACCCCCATCGAAGACGAAACCGATCCGTCGAAGAAATCGAGCGGCGACGAAGACGACCGGCCCAAGCTGAAACGTCGGCCTTCCGAGACCGACACCTCGACGCCAACCGGCTCGACCACACCCGACGCCAACGCGCCGACAACGCCAAACCCGTAATTTATTACCGTCGCCCATTCCTTTCGGCCCTCCAGAGTAATCTCCCCGTCTCAGCCGGCAGCCCACGTCCCGGCATGGGGAGATTACCCGAACGGTCCTCGCCAGCCCTCTAAAAAAAGCTCTAAGTTAATGAAAATAAAAGGCTGATTTTATTTCATCCGCGCGTGACTAACCGGCCCGCGCACCCCTCCTGCCCAACCCGGTAATTCCCGCCGACTTCTTTTATGGACGGTAAAAACTCTCTATACAGCCGTCTTTCCGTAGTAACTCACCCCGTCCCGCTCCTCCAGAAACTCCACGCGATCCCCAATCCGCACCCGCTCGCCTTCGATCCGCACCGTCTGCCGAAGCCCCAAATCTAGTTGCACAATCGCAAGCTGGTACGGCGCATCGCTCGCATATTGCGGCGGCGGCACATGCACCACCGTCTCTGTATAAACCACCCCGCCCCGCGAATCGATTTCGCTCATTAAGCTGCCTCCAGAATCGTCACCACGCAGGTCGCACCCGAGCCGCCCAGGTTCTGCGCCAGCCCCACATGATGCCGCTCCACCTGCCGTTCCCCGGCCTCGCCCCGTAATTGCATCACAACATCGCAGATCTGCCCTACGCCCGTTGCCCCGACCGGGTGTCCCTTCGATTTCAGACCCCCGCTGGTATTGATCGGCAGGCGTCCGCCGATGGCCGTACATCCTTCCGCCGCAAACGGGCCGCCTTCCCCCTTCCCGACGAATCCCAAATCCTCGCTCGCCACAATCTCCGCAATTGTGAAGCAGTCATGCAGTTCCGCCAGCTGAATATCCTGCGCCGTCAGCCGCGCCATCGAGTATGCTTTCTGCGCGGCTGCCGCCACTGCCGGAAACACCGTGATGTCACTCTTCTCGTCCAGCGCTACGTGGTCCGACGTTTGCACCACCGCCAGCACCCGGGCAAATTTAGGATTCAAGTCCCGAGCCCGCTCCAGCGGCACGATCACTACTGCCGCCGCACCAT
The DNA here is from genome assembly GCA_965277435.1 of Bryobacteraceae bacterium. Lineage (GTDB taxonomy): Bacteria > Acidobacteriota > Terriglobia > Bryobacterales > Bryobacteraceae > Bog-105. The sequence goes on from OZ255821.1 coordinate 4,349,738, forward strand.
CGCTAATCAGCGAGCAGTCGTACACCGTCAACGGCTCGGCGATCGGCTTTCCGGCCAGCGCCTGCTCAAGCGTAATCACTTTCCGCATGTGCGCCAGCGGATTCTTCGCCCCGTTCGCGTGATTCTTGACGGCCACCGCCGCCAGTTGTTCGCGCGTTGTACCGTACTGCTGCATGTGCCGCCGCGCAATCATCCCGAACAGGGCAGGGAAGGTGGCCCCCGCCCGGCCTTCACCGGACATATCGCCCGCGCCCGCCAGAATTTCCGTCACCCTGGGCGTAGGCTGCGAAGTCATCTTCTCCACCCCAGCCGCCACCACAAAATCGTAGATCCCCGCGCTCACACTCTGCCACGCATGAAAAAATGCAGATCCGCTCGACGCGCAGGCATCTTCCAAGCGGGTGCATGGGATCCCTCCGAAGCCAATCGACGCGCCAATATAGGGAGCCAAATGGTTCTGGCCTACGAACGACGGTCCTGCAAAATTTCCGAGGTAAAACGCTTCCACCTGGTCGGCCCGCACCTGCGCATCGGCTAGCGCATGACCGATCGCTTCCACCGCCAGCGTTCGAATATCATGTTCCGGAAATGCGCCGAAAGCCGTTTTTCCTATGCCGATAACAGCCACTGGTCTCATATACTCTAAAATAGCTTCCATGACTGGCGGCCCCTGCACGTTTTCGCTCTCTCTCCGTCTTTCTTGTTTAGGGAAATGCGCCAGTTTTGTCTTCCGGGGGCTGCCGTGAGCGATCCGCTGCCTCCTCTCTCCGAATCTCAGTTGCAGTCGGGCAGCGACGCACAATCCCAGTTCGTTCAGCAAAACCTGCGGCGCATTTTTCTTCTGATTTACCGCATTGTAGGAAACGTCGACGACGCCCAGGACCTTACGCAGGAAACATTCATCAAGGCGCTGCAACGCCAGGGACAGTTGAAAGACCTGGAGCGCGCCGCGCACTGGCTGTCCCGCATTGCCGCGAACACCGCCATCGATTTTCTCAGGCGCAAAAGAAAGCTTTCCTTTACCGATGTCAGCCAGCTTGCCGGCTATCCCACTCCCTGGGCTAATCCCGAGCAATCCCTTCTGCGTGACGAGCATAAACTGCATCTCGACGGCGGCTTGGCCGTCCTCACCGAGCGCGAACGCATGGCCCTGCTGCTGCGTGACGTGGAAGATATTCCGGCCGATCAAGTCGCCGAGCACATGAACTGCTCCATGGCCACCGTCCGCTCGCACATCGCCAACGCCCGCACCAAATTTAAGAAGTATCTCGAGGAAAGGAAAACACCGTGAGCCTTTCTTCCCAAACCAGCCAGACCCATCCGACCTCTGAATTCCTTGCCTTATACTCGCGCGGGGACCTGCCTCTCTTTGTCCGTCTTCGCGTGCGCGCTCACGTCACCGAATGTGCGCAGTGCGAACACCAGCTATCGCTCTTTGGCTCGACCGTCGCCGAACTCAAGCGGGAAGCTTCCACCGAAACACTCACCGCCTTCGAAGCCATCGCCGATTGGCATACTCTCGAACGCGAAATGCTCGGCAACATCGTGGTCGGCGTCGCGGCTGCTCGCTGTATCGAGAAAGTCGGCCGGAAGCGCAACTGGTTTCCGCGTCTCGCTGTCGGCACGTGCCTCGCTGCTCTGTTCGCGGCTGGCTGGATCACGCACATCCCTCGCGAGGAAACCGCGCATCTGACTTCCTCCGTTCTGCGTTTTGCCGGCTTTAGAACGCCGGCCCTTCTCGCAAATGTTGTGGAAACGACGTCCAACGGCATTGCCGTTCGCTCTCAGGGCGTCACCCTGACCATCCTTCATCCCTCCACGGCTGTTGTCTCGCTCTCTGGTAATTCTTCTGTCGAAGCCCGCTACGTGGACGAAGACACCGGCCAGCTCACCATTAACAACGTCTATGGACAGTAATCGCGCCCACTGCCCTGGGCGCTTCCTGAGATTGGCGATCGGTCTGGCCTGCCTGGTTCCGGCGACGATCTATGCGGCTGATGGCAACGGACGCTGGCTCGATGTCCAATTTCCGCGCGACTCGCCGGTGCTGCCCGTCAGCATCAGTTTGCAGGAGCCGAATCCTACTACTGCCACCATTCGCGGCGCTTCCATTGTGGTCGATCTGCACGCTTCTTTGCTCCTGCGCAACACCGGCCTCAAGCCGATTTCCGGACTAACGCTGATGGTTGAAACGCCTAACCTGACGCTTTCCGGTAAAGGATCTGTCACGGTGCCGAGCCTTCACGCCCTGCCCGGACAGGTCTTTCCAGTTCGCATTGATATGCAGCTGACCCGGCCGCTCAATGTAGGCCGCGCCCAAGGCGCCATGATGCAGGTCTCGCTCGATTGCGCCCTCTATTCGGATTTGTCGGCTTATGGACCGGACAAGCTCCGATCGCGCCACATGCTGGTTGTCTATGAACTGGAAGCACGCCGCGACCGGCAGTATTTGGCCGCCCTGCTGCAATCCGGCCAACTGGCCGAACTGCGCGAAGAGCTGAATTTTGGACTCAAGGAATTGGATCCCGCTCAACTCGGCTTCGAATTACTGCACAGCCCGGGGCCGTCGGTCAGCCAATCTCAGCCGGTCGCGGTCGGGGCAGTTGAGTTCCCGAGCTCTCCGATCCAATCGCTCGGCGGGAACGCGCAGGTCGCGGGTAACGAAATCCGTACCTCCCTGCTTGGCGTGCGCAACACTTCAAAGAAAATGGTCCGAGATTTTGAAGTCGGCTGGATCGTCCGCGACGATCGCGGTCACGATTTTGTAGCCGGATCGGTTCCCTCCGCCCGGCAACTCGCGCCCGTTGAAACCGCCAACATGGAGCAGCCCGGCACACTGCGCTTCTCGCATTCCGGCGGACAGCCGATGACCGTGGGCGCTCTCATGACTTTCGTCAATGACGTCGAATTTTCCGATGGTAAACTCTGGATTCCGAGCCGCATCGACATCTCTAAAGCCACCCGCGATCCCATCTTGCGCCGGGCTCTAGCCGCTTCTCCCGAGCAGCAACGCCTGGCCGATGTCTACCGTCGCAAAGGCATGAGCGGCCTGGAAGACGAGTTAAAGCGGATCAACTAACGGATTGATACACTAAGAACTTCGGGGCGTGGCTCAGCCTGGTAGAGCGCCTGGTTCGGGACCAGGAGGCCGGAGGTTCGAATCCTCTCGCCCCGACCACTCCTTTCATGCCATCGTTTATGACCGTTAAGTTCTTCGTAGAACATTGAGCCGGCAACTGAAGTTGGTGGAAAACGGCAGCAGCCTCTCGGTGCTCGATTCACTATCGCGGACTAACTGTCCAATAGTGGTCCAGTGGCCGCCGAGAGTTCGGAGTACTGTGGCTTCGTTGGCCGGAGCCACCAGAATCACTGTGATGGCCTCCTTTTCGGCGGCATTGATTACTTTCAGGTAGCCGGGTCCGTAAACGCGGGCGGCGCGCGGCCTGGCGGCAAAGTAGGCGGCCGGTTCACAGAACACTACATCCTCTGTACCCACGTTCGCCGTCACAAAGTTGGCCACTATGGCGTAGTTCCTCACCCGCCAATCGGTCACAATCCCGAGGAGAGCCTTGGGCAGTCCAAAAGCGATGGCGGCAGTAAAGCAGAGTACCGCGAAGATTTTCCAACTACGGGACGCGAAAATCTTCGCGTCCCAGACTCGGCAGACGCAAACCACGGCTGGAACGTAGACCATCCAGGCGGAACTGAACACAAAGTACCGGGCCAGAAAGAAGAAGACTGGTATCACGGTAACGATCAGCAGTCCCGCCAGGATAGCCCGCCGAGGCTCGGCCTGTGGCCCGCGGCCCACGATCGCTACACTGACCAGAAGGAATAACAGCAGTGCGAGCAGACTGGCATCGTATTGGAAGTAATGGGAAAAGTGATGAAGCTTTTCGCTGATGGGCAGACCGACCTGTTGTTGGAGATTGATCCGGAAGGCGTTTAAGGTTCCGCTGTGGGTCGCGTAGAGCAGAAGCAGAGCCGCACCACCCACTACATTTCCGAGAAATAGGAAACGGAGACGCCAGAGTAATCCGAATCGCAGTGAATACACATAGCTCAGGATCAAGACCAGAGCGACTTCATACTGCGGGAGTTGTAGATTCGTCAGGAACATCGCGACGCCAACGACAAACAGGCAGGCATCGCGCAGCAGCGGCCTGTTGAAGCCGTAGGCCAAGAGAGCGAGCGAGCACTCCAGCAAACACAATCCCTCATAACGGATGTTGGCGTAACACATGTAGCCGCCATATCCGGTCAGCACCAGCACCAGCATCAGCAAGCGCGTGTTCGGATGGGAAAGAAACTGGGCGCGGCGCACCGCCACCCACAGGATAAATACGGCCAGCGCCATCGTCCCGGCAGTCACCGATCGGGCGACCGTTTGCGAAAAACCAAAGGTCAAAAAAGAGACGTATAAGAGCGTCGAATAGCCCGGAACATTGCCGCACCAGAAGGTGCGGTCGGTCTCGTTTGAATGCTGTCTTGAAACAAATCCGATGTGGTAATAGGCATTTGCGGCCGGCTCGACGAACTGCACCTCGTCGCCCCAGGGGATGTATCTACCTTGGATACCCATAAAAAGAGCCAGGAAGAGAGCCAGCACCACGCCCACCCTGAGAAACTCATTCCTATCAAAGAAACTGCTGACGGAAGAGTGTTCCGCGGGGTGAGAAGAGCGGAGGAAAGCGTCTTGCGGCATTGTGGTCAACACTCTGGTATTCGATTGCCAAGTTGCAACTTCTAAATTGTAAGCTCTCGACTCGCCCTGCAAGAGAGTCAACTAGGCAGTGAACGTTACTCAAACGGGGAGACCCTTCCATCTTCCCCGATTCTGAATACCGCACTGGCCGGATTCGTCAGGGCTCGTAGGCCTTGCAGTGTGGAGTTTCCTCGATTTGGACCAGCAACTGGATTTAGATCACTGTTCCGCTATAAGCAAATGTACATAGATGTATAAATAAAAACGGCTCCACGCGACAATCCTTTATATACACTGTTGCAATTATAGAAAAACGGTCGTACACTGAAACCTGCTGGGCTAGCTAGTTGCACCGGTTGGTCGCCAGGCAGCAACGAGACAGGGCGTGCTTGACCTCGCTTGCTGAGTCCTGCCGGCACAAGTGCGTTCAAAAGTTTCAAGTGGCTCGTTGAGTTGCGAGGGTTTGGACGGCGCCTCTTGTGTTGCTGAAAGAAAACGTATTTACACGTTTTCACGATTCGTGAAGTACACGACTAAAATTCCCTTTTGTTGAAGGTTTTACTACATGTCGACTCTTTTCCACCACTCCGCCCAGCTGCTTTCTCCCCTGCGGCGGCTCATGACTTCTAGAGTGTTTAAGGCCACACTGCCGCTTGGTGCTCTCCTCTCGGTCAGTTTGTTTGCTGCCCCTGATTACTATGTTTCCGGTCAGCAGGGTAATGACTCGTGGTCGGGCACCTTGCCTTCGCCTAACTCGGCCCAGACCGATGGCCCGTTTCGTACGGTTGCCAGAGCGCAAGCTGGGATGCAATCCTCATCCATCAAAACTGCGCATCTTCGCGCAGGCTCGTACTCAATCGCCTCGACCTTACAGTTGTACGCCGCGGACAGTGGCGAGACCTGGGTTGCTTATCCCGGGGAAAGCCCGATCCTGGATGGTGGCGGGGCAGGCCGTGTCATTTTGAACAATATTAACAACGTCACGTTACAGGGACTTACCCTGCAGAATATGGGAGCAGGCGGCCTTTACCTCAACGGCGGGAATGTCATCTCTCTCCGGCAGAACAATTTTTACAATTGCAATGGAGACTGTATCTTCGGAAACTCCGTTACTAACTCGATCATCGACAGTAACACCATTAACGGCCAAAGTCCTGGAAACCAATTCGGCATAGGAAACGCCTACCAGGCCATTCAGCTCACATACGGTAGCAGCAACAACCAAGTTACCCATAATCTAATCGAGAATTGTCAGGGCGGCGGTATTGGTTTCGACTCGGGACCGACCGATCCCCCGAACAGTAACAACATCGTGGATCGCAATATCCTGCAGAATGTCGACAGCAACGTAGTGGATATGGGGGCAATCTACATGTACGATCCAGCCCACTCGGCCGTAGGCAACCAGATCACGAATAACATCGTCAACGGCAATCTTGGCTCAGGTGCTTTGACGAAGGCATTCTATCTCGATGAAGGAACGAGTAACGTGCTGGTCAGCGGAAACATCTGCCGTGATTGCGGGACCTTCGCGTGGCAAATTCACGTGGGCGACCACAATACGATTGTGAATAACATCTTCTATCTTTCACCTGGAGCACAGGTCGGCCTCTATCAAACAAATGTTTTAGGGGCGGACTGGGGCATGACTGGGAATGTCTTCGAGAGAAATATCATCTACTTCTCAGGCTCAGTACCACCCAGTCTCTACCAGGTGAATGTCGTTCCACATGATGCACTCCCGGCAGACCAGAACAATCTGTATTACTCCGCCACCAACGCTTACATACCGAACGGTCAGTTTATGGTTGATGCGAGTCCGGTTTATGCGAATCCGGAGTTCGCTCAACCGTCGACTGGGAATTTCTCCCTGCCGGCCTCTTCCCCTGCCTACTCCGCAATCGGGTTTCAACCGCTGGCGAGTGACCAGGGACCAGTGAACGGCGCACCGGCGAGCGGCGTACCCGCGGGTGGCGCACCAGCGGGTGGCGCACCAGCGGGCGGTGGATCGGTTAGCGGCGGCACCGGCGGATCATTGACGGGCACTGCCAATAGTTCGAACACCCCGGTGGATCTGACGGCGGAAGGTCCCACCGACTGGGCGCATTGGGGCACCACGTCGTTAACCCGAAAGAACGGCGTTACTCCGCAGATCAGCGCCTGGTCGATTGTAGGATCCGGTCCCGCGATGTACTATAACAACGACCCCAGAGCAGTAACCTTTTTCGATGGCACCGCTCCCACCACGGGAGAGGTGAACGACGGTATCTTCGTAAACGGGCAAAATGGCTTCTCGTTTACCGCTCCGGCCGGCACGAGCGCGCACACCCTGGCGGTTCACGTCGGAGGCTATCTGAGTGGCGGGACACTGACGGCTCATCTATCGGATGGATCCGCCGCGGACTTCGTCGACAGCACCGCCGTTGTCAACGGCCCGTACGATCGCAATTACACGCTGACTTACCAAGCAGCTTCGGCGGGACAGACGCTGATGGTTACCTGGGTGCTGAATTCCGGAACTGGTAACGTTACTCTGGATGGCGCCGCGCTGCAATAACCACAAACACTGCTATTAGCAACCGAAGCTTCCTTTCCGCCTTTGTTGGGATGCTTCGGCAGAACGGAGGCGTTAAGGCTAGCGGCAGTCGCCCAAGAGATGCTTGGATACCGCCTTTTCTGCTGACCCGGGTTGAGGCGCTGAGAGGCGCAGTTGGGCTAGAATTTTCCGATTGGGGTCACAGCCAGTCGAGCGGCCGGAACACACACAAAACCAGATTGCGAAAATCGAACTTTTCGGCGAGTGGTGAGAACGTCTGGAAGGTCATTTTGTTGTAGGGGTCCAAATTCACAGGAGGTTCCGCAGGCTCTCTCATAAGAACATTCCTACCCAGAATCCCGGTATTATCTACCGACTTCTGTGTATCGAATGTCAAGTATAACGAAAAAAATACAGACCGTTGCCTCTCGGAATGTATTCAGCGGTCCTGTTCTAATTCGACTGCTACCTGTCCAATCGACCACAAAGACAACTTGTTCTGACTTAAATAGAACGCCGTTTCACACTGGAGCCAGCGTACCGCTCCGGCGTTTTCTGACCTGCGTTGGTTTTTCCGGGTTGGTAGCGCTCCTAAGTGCTGGGGCCGCGTTTGCTAGAACGTCCGCCGAGACCTCTGCGGAACTAGCCTCAACCCCGCAGACAGGTGCCCAAACGGGTCCCAGTTTTTATGTTTCGGCGCGGAGTGGTAACGATTCGTGGTCGGGACGTTTGTCCGCGCCCAACTCATCGCAGACCGATGGTCCCTTTCAAACTCTGGCCCGCGCGCAAGCCGAGATGCAGGCCTCATCCCAGTACAAAACGGCAATTCTGCGCGCCGGCACGTACTCCATTGCTTCCGGCTTGCCATTTAATTGGGCCGATAGCGGGGAAGCTTGGACCGCTTATCCCGGCGAAACCGCGATCCTCGATGGCGGCAGGACGGGTGGCGTCAGTATATCGGGCGTTGACAATTTCAGTTTTCAGGGGCTTGTGTTTCAAAACATGGGACCCGGCGGGATGGTCTTCAATGGAGCGAAAAGCATCACTCTTCGCTGGAACAGTTTTTACAATTGCAACCAGAACTGTATCTTTGGAAGTTCCGTCAGCAACTCAATCATCGATAGCAACACCATAAACGGTCAGAGCCCCGGGAATGTCGCCGGCAGCACCGGAAGCGCCTATCAGGCCATTCAGCTCACTTACGGCAGCAGCAATAACCAAATTACCCATAACCTGGTCGAGAATTGCCAGGGAGGAGGCATCGGTTTCGACGATGGGCCAACCGATCCCCCGAACAGCAATAACATCGTGGATCGCAACATTCTGCAAAACGTCGACACGAACGTAGTGGATATGGGTGCGCTCTACCTGTATGATCAATCCCACTCAGGCGTTGGCAATCAATTCACCAATAACGTGATCAATGGCAACGGAGGCGCCGGGTATCGGACCAATTGGACCAAGGCCATCTATCTCGATGACGGGGCGAGTAATGTGCTGGTCAGCGGAAATATTTGCCGGTCTTGCGGAGAATACGGCTGGCAGATTCACGCAGGTGATCACAATACGATTGTGAACAACATCTTTGATCTGTCTTCCCCGGGGACATTATTTGGTATCTATCAAGTCGATTCGAGCTGGACAGACACTGGCATGAATGGGAACGTTTTCCAAAGAAATATTATTCTGTTCTCAGGAGTGGTCCCATCTTCGCTCTATCAGGTATATATCAATTCAGGTGACGCGCTGCCCGCCGACAGAAGCAATTTGTATTACTCCACTGCCGGCTCAAAAATACCGAACGGCTCGTTTATCGTTGATGCAAATCCGGTGTACGCAAATCCGGAATTCACCCAGCCCTCGGCCATGAACTACTCCATGCCGTCGTACTCCCCTGCCTATATGTCGATCGGGTTCCAACCGTTGGTAACCAACCAGGGGCCAGTGAGCGGCGGACCGGTCAGCGGCAGCAGCAGCGGATTATTGACGGGCTCCGGCAATAGCTCGAACAGCACCGTGGACCTGACGACGGAAGGTCCGACCGATTGGGCGCATTGGGGCACGACGTCGCTAACCCGAAAGAACGGCGTTACGCCGCAGATCGGCGGTTGGTCGATAGTCGGTTCAGGTCCCGCGATGTACTACACCAATGATCCCAGAGCGGTAAGCTTTACGGATGGCACCGAACCCACCACGGGAGAGGTTTACGACGGCATCTTCGTCAACGGGCAAAGTGGCTTCTCGTTCACCGTTCCGGCCGGGACGAGCGCGCACACCCTGACGGTGCATGTTGGCGGCTACCTCAGTGGGGGGACGCTGACGGCTCATCTATCGGATAGTTCGGCCGCGGACTTCGTCGACAACACGCCTGCTGTTAACGGCCAGTACGATCGCAATTACACGCTGACCTATCACGCAGCTTCCGCCGGAAAAACCATGACCGTCAAATGGGTGCGAAATTCCGGGATCGGCAATGTCACTCTGAACGGCGCTGCTTTGAAATAGCTGATTTCGGCGACGCCGTATATTAATGCCTGAAGCCGCGCGAACTTAACGCACGGGTAAGCGTCCGGTGAGAGTCATCACCGGGCGCTTATTACGATAACAAGCTATTGTGGTATGAGTTTTAAAGGAATCCTCGTGTTACGGCATAATCTGACGGTCCCAAAACCGCTGAATCGGTCGAACGGCTCCCCTGTTACAACACGGTGCGGGCGACATAACGCAATCGGGTGGCTGACAGCCATCGATTTGTCGGCATCGTTAAGGGAAAAATTCGCATTGCTCGTTCAACTGTGCAGACGCCCGCCGAGAGCTAGCTTTGATGAGTTCACCTAGGCAAAGATCGGAGCAAGGAGTTCCCGCTTCCGCGCTGGCGGACGCTAGGCACCGACAACAATCCAGTCACTGTCAGTCTGATGGGTCCCACTACTCACGGGCATGAGCTCGTCCACTCTGAGCAGTACGGCAGGTTTGCTTCTCAGTGCACTACTGGTGGCCACCGGCCCGATAGCACGGATGATTCCTGGGATACCGGAAATGAATTCGTCATATCCTTTAGCCGTTCGGGCTGGCGACGGAGTAGGGAAGCAATCGTCTCGAAGCCCTTCTGTAGGAATTTCGGTGGCAGCGTTTTATGTTTCCGGTCGAAGTGGTAACGATTCCTGGTCGGGACATTTGTCTGCGCCCAACTCGTCACACACCGATGGTCCCTTTCAAACTCTGGCCCGAGCGCAAGCCGAAATGCGGGTCTCCCCCCGGTACAAAACGGCGTTTCTGCGCACAGGCACGTACTCAATCGCTTCCGGCTTGCCGTTTAGCTGGGCCGATAGCGGCGAAGCCTGGAGCAGTTATCCCGGAGAAACCGCGATTTTGGATGGCGGAAAGACGGGCGGCATCCGTATAACCGGCGTTGAGAATTTTCGCTTCCAGGGGCTTGTCTTTCAAAACATGGCGCCCGGCGGGATGATTTTCAATGGGGCGAAGAGCATCACTCTTCGCTGGAACAGTTTCTACAATTGCAACCAGAACTGTATCTTTGGAAGCGGCGTCAACAACTCGATCATCGATAGCAACACCATAAACGGTCAGAGCCCCGGTAATGTCGCTGGCGGAACTGGCAGCGCCTATCAAGCCATTCAGCTCACATACGGCAGCAGCAATAACCAAATTACCCATAACTTGGTCAAGAACTGCCAAGGAGGAGGCATCGGTTTCGACGATGGCCCAACCGATCCACCGAACAGCAATAACATCGTGGATCGCAATATTCTGCAAAACGTCGACACGAACGTGGTGGACATGGGTGCGCTCTACCTGTATGACCAATCCCACTCAGGAGTCGGCAATCAATTCATCAATAACGTGATTGATGGCAACGGAGGCGCTGGGTATAGGACCAATTGGACCAAGGCCATCTATCTAGATGACGGGGCGAGTAACGTGCTGGTCAGCGGAAATATCTGCCGGTCTTGCGGAGAATTCGCCTGGCAAATTCACGCCGGCGATCACAATGCGATTGTGAACAACATTTTTGATCTCTCATCAGCAGGAACATTACTCGGTATCTATCAAATCGACCCGAACTGGACAGATACTGGCATGAATGGGAATGTCTTCCAAAGAAATATCATCCTGTTTTCCGGAGCTGCTCCATCCTCACTTTATCAAGTAAATATTAACTCAGTCGACGCGCTACCTGCTGCCACAAGCAATTTGTATTACTCAACGACTGGCTCGCACATTCCGAACGGCTCGATCATCGTCGATACGAATCCTGTTTATGCAAATCCGAAATCCGCTCGACCGGCAGTTGCAAATGACGCGGAACCATGGTGCTCCGTGGCACGCACCTCGTTCGGGTTTCGACCGCTCCCAACCGATCAGGGACCGCTCCCGTTCCGCCCGCTTCAGCGCCAGGAAGAGCTCAAGAGAAGACGCTAAGCGTCCGGGGAAACGGCATGCTGGCTGTCAGCCGTATAGGGGTTCTTGGGTATCTTGATAACCCGGAAGCGAGCGGTGCTCAAAGTCTTACGAGCCGAGTCTATATTTAGCCCTGTAGCGACAAAGATGACACCCAACCCCGGACTCATCAAGCGGCAGGACGATAGCAGGTCTTGTACGCCAATCCCTAACTTCAGAGCCAACTGGGCCAGCACCGAGTCTCGATTCAAAGCGGCTACTCGCGGCAAATAGAAGTTGTTGAAAGTCCTGATGGCAAACCAGTGCAGTCCCACCGCCGCCAGCATCCGAAAAATATCTCGCTCCGAAATACGATAGATAAAGTTCCCCGCGTCCTCGAACTGGTCATACTCGGGTCTTCTCCCGCGCAGCAACATCTTTGCCAGCGTTCGAACCGCATCGAGCGGTCGGGTCATTGAGCCTTCCATGGGCTCGATCAGGAAAAAACCGAAGCGCGCCACTCGCAGGAACTCATAAAAGGCCAGTGGCGCCCGTCGTACATGATGATACGCTTGGCGGCACACGACAAAGTCAAAAGAGTTATCTGGTAGATCAAGTCGTTCCGCATTGAGGGCCCGCACTTCAATTCCGTCGAGATGACCCAGGTCGGCAGCCTTTTTTAATCTTACGTCGGAGAGAGAGGAAGCCGTTACGGTTTGGGCGCCATATTGCCGCAGCATCCACCCGTCTATGCCATTATCACCAATAGTCAGCCAGGAAGCGGCTGGGTATCCGGCAGTGAACGGAGACAAAAATTGCAGCATTCTCTCGTGTAACAAAGCGTCTACGTTGCCCCTGCGAGTGAAGAGGTCATGGATACTATCGACTCCTGATTCGGCCAATGTGATTTCGTCATCGTAATTTGTAAATTTCATGATTTGCCTTTTGCCCAGTCAGAAAAGGTGACTCCTCCATTAGAACCAAATCATAAGGCCATCTTTGATTAGTTGCAAGGGGGTGCTCACAATCCGTCATCCTAACAACTAAACTTCGATCCGGGAAAAGTCCTCCGGGAAAGTCATAGCTTTCCGAATCAAAGTTCGGAGCGGCAGAACCGATTGGTCGCTCAAGTTTTCTGATTGTCGCGAGCTTCTGTATCTTACAAAGTGGTCAAGATCTGCGGAGAACATTGAGGCGGCAGCTAAAGTTGGTGGAAAAAGGGAGGAGTTTCTGTGGGCTCGATCGACTGTCGCGGACTAGCTGTCGGATGGTCGTCCAGTGGCCGCCGAGGTTTCGGACTACTTCTGCCTGCTGGGCGGGTGCCACCAAGATAACAGTGATGGCCTTCTTTTCGGCGGCATTCATGACGTCCAGATAGCCGGGTCCATAGACGCGGGAGGCGCGCGGCCGGGCGGCAAAGTACGCGGCCGGTTCGCAGTACGCGACATCGTTTGTGCCGACGTTTGCCGCGACAAACTGGTCCACCACCGCGTAGTTCCTCACCTGCCAATCGGTCACGATACCGAGAAGCGCTTTGGGCAGCCCAAATGCGATGGCGGCAGCGCAGCAGAGCACCGCGAAAGTCTTCCAACCCGCGGAGCGGTGAATCTTCGACTCCAGTGTCCGGCAGACGCACACGGCGGCTGGAATGTATACCATCCAGGCGGAACTGAAAGCAAAGAACCTGACGAGGAAGAAGAAGAGCGGTATCGTCGTGCAGATCAGCAGTCCAGCCAGAATAGACCGTCGAGCCTCTGTCCGGGTTTCGCGTCTCACAATCGCCAGACTCACGAGCAAAAACAGCAGCAGCGCGACCAGGCTGGCATCGTACTGGAAGTAGGCGGAAAGGTGATGGAGCTTTTCACCGATTGGCTGACCGGCCTGCTGTTTGAGATTGATACGAAAGGCGTTTAAAGCACCGCTATGCAAAGCGTAAAGCAGAAGCAGAGCCGCACCGCCCGCCACGTGGCCGAGATACAGAAACCGAACCCGCCAGAGCAGCGCGAAGCGCCGGGAATACGCGTAGCTCAAGATCAAAACCAAAGCGACGGCATACTGCGGGAGTTGCAGATTCGTCAAGACCATGCAGACGCCCAGCACAAACAGGCAGATGTTGCGAAGCAGCGGTTTGGGTAGCGTATAGGCCAGGAGAGCGAGTGAGCATTCGAGCAAACCCAAGCTCTCGTAGCGGATGTTCGCATAACACATGTAACCGCCGTATCCGGTCAGCACCAGCACCAGCAGCAGCAAGCGAGTATTCGGCCGCGCAAGAAAACGGGCGCGGCGCACGCCCATCCACAGAAAAAACACCGCCAGCGCCATTGTGCCGGAAGTCACCGATCGGGCGACCCGTTGCGAAAAGTGAAAAGTTCGAAAGGCCGTATATAGAAGTGCCGGGTAAACAGGAGCATTGCCGCACCAGAACGTGCTGTCCGTCTGGTTTGACCATTCTGTGGAAACGAATCCGATCTTGTAGTACAGATTGGCGGCGGGATCGACGAATTGCACCTCGTCGCCCCAAGGGATGTACCTTCCCTGAATGCCAATACAAAGGACCAGGAAGAGAGCCAGCACCAAGCCCACGGTGAAAAACTCACGCTTATCGGGAAAAGGGAGGTCGGCGGACGAGTCTCGCCTCGCCCCTGCAGATTTTAGGGAATCAGTGGGCGGCACTTATGGTCAGCACTCCGGGGTCCATGGTCCAAGCTGGGAGTCATTTGATGAATCCCAGCCGCAGTCCCGATATCGCGAGCAGTCCTAAACCGAGACAAATAGCCGCCAGCACGAGTGTCGAGCGGTCGGTTAGGGCGTAAACGACCGGATCCTCGTTCAGTTCGCCGCGGTAAGCAAGCAGCCACAAGCGAGTAATCCAGAAAAGAAAGAGAGGCACTAAAAACCAGAGCCATGCGGGCTCCGCATAGAGACGGGTCACTTGATCGCTGCCCACATAAAGCGCCAACACCAGAGACGAAACGAAGCCGCTCGCGACTCCGAAGTGATTCATCTGCAGTAGGTCCGATCTTCGGTATGCCCGTCCACCCACGTTCGACTTCCAGCTTCGATTCAGCGCGCGCAACTCCGCCGTTCGTTTGCTGAAAGCCAGACTCAAGAACAGAAAAACGGAAAACGACAGCAGCCAACCGGAGAGCACGATGCCGGTGACAATCCCGCCGGCGATAATCCGGAGCGTATACAGGCCAGACAAAGCAAAAACATCAACCAAAAGCTTTTTCTTCAACCAGAACGAATACGAGAGAGAGATGGCGACGTACACCGTCAGCATCAGTAGTGCGGGAGCTCCGCTGAGGGCGGCGAGAGCATACCCGACAGTTGCCAGAATCGCAGCGAGAGCGATTCCCTCGGGAATTGTTACATCTCCGCTGGCCAGTGCGCGGAACCGTTTCCGTGGATGCTGGCGGTCGGCGGCGAGATCGTGCAAATCGTTCACGATGTAGGTGGCGGAAGCCACCAGGCTCAAGCTCAGAAACATCTCCAACGCAGGAATCAGCGCGGCCCGGTCCAGAATTCTATGAGAGGTCAGCACCGGCAAAAAAACCAGCAGATTCTTGCTCCATTGGTGAATTCTCGCGAGTTTGCTCCAACTGCGCCAGGAGCGCGGTTCGCGGTGGAACTCGGCACTGACTTTGCCGGATTTCTTGAGTTCCGCCAACACCGAATCCGGCGCACAAACGGGAACCGCGCGCAGACACTGGTCCCATATGACCATGTCGGAGCTCGAGTTTCCTGCGTATTCAAATGCGCCCCCCTCGCTTGCCTGAATGCGGACTAATTTTTCCAATCCTTTCAGATTCGAGACGCCATCGCTCGCAATCAAGTCGTCGAATATCCCTAGATGATTGGCAATATCTCGCGCGATAATTTCGTCCGAGGCCGTAGCCAGGATTAAGCGACGTCCGATTTCGCGCTGCGATTCCAACCATGTCAGAAACGCTTTGTTATAAGGCAGTGTTTCCGGACGAATCGCCACCCGCAAAGCAAGATGCCGTTTTAGTGCGGCACGCCCTCGAACCGCCAACCGGAGCAGGGAGAAGATGACCCAGGGCGCCGCGAAAATTTCCACTAGGGCGGTCTCCCAAAGGACATCGGTTCTCAGCAACGTTCCGTCCAGATCGACGTATAACGGGAGACTGGTGGTTGGTGATTCTACTGTCATTCCAGATACCTTGTTACGGGCAAAACGGGTAGACTTTCCGGTCACGTTTTCGAGGCGCGAACGCTCATGACGCGGCCGGTCGTCACCCAGCACTGTTTTCAGGCAAAGTCGCAGTGCGCACGGGACGCCTCAGCGGTCGCGCGCCCGCGTAGAGATCGTCGTACGCTTTGGCGCCGATCTCCACACCAAATTCTTTCCGAGCAGACGAGGCGTTTCGCGCCGAACCGGAAGGAAAGCGCGCATGGGCGTCTTCAATCGCATCCGCTAGGGCGCCTGCTTCCGGCGGGACCCACAGGCCATCCGGCAGGGCTGCTTTCAGGTCTCGCAGCCCGGGTACGTCGCTCAGAACAAGCGGAAGCCCGCACGCCGCCGCTTCGATTGCTGCGTTGCCCAAGCCTTCTCTCGTGGAGGGCATCACGAACAGGTCAGCCGCCCATAATACCGAGCGCGGGTTGTCCACCAGTCCCAGGAAAACGCAACGTTCTGTGACGCCGAGTTCGGCGGCCAGCAAGCGTTCGCTCCTGGCTTCATCCTCGTCTCCCGCGTGAAGATAGAACCAATCCGCTTTCTTTGCAAGGAGTAGCTTCAGAGCGCAAAAGAGAATGCGGTGATTCTTCCAGGCGTTGCAGTTGCCCAAAGTCGCGATGACTAGACTCCCGTCTTCGATTCCGTACGACTGCCGCGCGGCGACTCTCTCCTCTCGGGAAGGCGGCCGAAAGACGCTGGCGTCATACCAGTTGGAGATGACAATCGTCGGATTCCAAAGGTGCTGCTGTTCGTTCTCGGCGACTGAGGCCCCGACTGACACCGCCGTCGCACCCAGCCATCGCAGACCCTGCCGCATCGCAATTCGAACCAGCCGTAACAGTCCCGTAAAGGGAAACACGTTGTGTATTGTGTGAACAATGGTGTTCACCCCAGCCAATCGTGCGACCATTCCGTAGAACACGTTCGCCTGCTCCGTATGGATATGAACCGCATCGAACCGGCCACGGCGAATCAGGGAAAATACTTGGTAGAAAAACTGGATCTTCTTGCGGAACGGAATGTGAAATACTTCAAAACCAGCAGCCCTGAGAGGACTCGCATACGACCCCTCGACTGAGCCTGTGGCGAGGATCGAGTGGGAGCGGCCGCCCGCGAACCAGAGTGGTGCAGCGACTCGCAACATGACCTCCGCCCCCGATGGGCGCAGTTCCATGAGAATGTGTAACACTCGCAATTGACTTGCCCTGTGTGGACCGTTTGATGATTCCATGCTCAATACGTTTTCTTTCTAGACTGGTTTCGGCAAGAACTCCCGTTCCGTTCTATTCGCCCAAAACTGGGAACTACTTACGTTCCCATTCGTGAATGACATCTCGATAGTAGTGCAGATGCATATCTAGAATGCGGTCCGGGTGAAAGCGATCGATAATCATGCCGCGCCCGTACACTACAAGAGCTCTGGCCCGGTCGCGATCGCGGGCAAGTGCAAGCATCGCCTCAGCTATTTTCTCCGGCTGTTCAATGTCCACCAGAACGCCCGCTCTTCCATAGTCGAGCGTCCAAGGCAATGCGCCGCTGCTGCGTCCTGCAACGACCGGACAACCGGCCTGGATGGCCTCACAGACCGCTAGGCCGTGTGTCTCGATCCGGGAAGGATGCACCCATATATCGACCTCGGAGGCGAGAGAGCGTAAAAATTCGTCGTGCTTTACGCTTCCGCGCAATTCAATCGAGCTGCCGCGATAGCGTTCGTCTAACGGTTTCCAGCCTGCGCCGAAGATCAACAGGCGGCTATTGGGCAAATCGTTCTGTATTCGCAAGAACGCCTGAATTGCCGTGCCGATATTCTTGAGCGGAGCGGGGCCGCCATAACAGCCGAACGTCAAGCGACCGCTCTTGGGAAAAGCCTCGATCGGCCGAATCGCCGCCGGCAGGGGAGGAATCCCGTTCGGAATTACCCGAATCTCTCCCTGGAAGCGGTGGCGCAGCCTCAGATAAGTCTCTACAAACGGCGACACCGCAATGAGGTGATCGAACTTTTTTAAGACCGCCAGGGTATTGGTGATCCAGCGGGCTTTATACCCCATGGCGCCGGGACGCCAACGCCAATCTAACTTGGCATACTCGTATAGCGCATCATGGACCGTCAAAATTTTCGGGCCGGTCCAATCCGCGGCCGCTCGAGCCGCCTCCATCGTCCAGTGAGCATGGACAAGAGCCGGCCGGATTTGGCGAAGACGTTCCAGAATGACCCTTCGTTCGCGGCGGAAACCGGTCAGAGTGAAGGCGCGCGTGCTGCGTGTGTGGTAAATCACCGCGCTGACAGGGTGACTGCGAACGTACACCTCCGACGCCGCGCCACGTAGGCCGCCCAATAGCGTCGTCCTGAAGCCCCGGTCCGCCAGGCCGTGGGCCAGGTTGTGAATAGGAACTCCCGGAGGCCCGCTCAAGCCGGCCAACCCAGCCGCGGCATCGGCCGGGAGTAGCGGGGCAATCATGGTCGGATCAAAGTGACCCGCCAAGACGATTTCGCCTAGTGGCTCGTCCGGCTCGGAATAAAACAGCGGCGAATCACTGGACACAACCTCGGTCAATGTTTGACCCATATTCCCGTCCATGAGAAAGCGTCGGATAGCAAATGCATTTACTGTGACGAACGCAAACCGGACGGCTTCTCCAATACAGTCGGCCCTCCCGTTGCCCACCCGGCATACTGTAGAACGACCACCGGCTGCGGCGCCGAAGTATTGTCGCCTGCGCGGCGAGTCGCGGAAGCAAGCCAGATTGCTCCCAATAGCGATCCTTCCAGGACCCCACCCACGTACGGCACAAAATAGAAGGCTATCGAAATCAATAGAGCTTCCAGGATGACCTTGTTTATGCGAGCGCGCCGGTCCCGCGATGCTTCCAGTGCTAATTTCTGAACGCGTGCCGCAGTCGAAAACAACCAGGCGATCAGAGCCACCAAGCCGACGACGCCATAGTACGCAAGGACCGCAACAAACCGGTCGTGGATGTGAATGGAGGCAAAACTGGCTGTGTTGGATATGTCCCGGCCGGAAGGCGGTCCCACTGTAGCTTCCAGCGGGCCGTTCGAAAAGGCACGCTCGGTTGCCTCCGAATAGCCTGCTAGCCGCCAGGCCCAGGTGCTATCGTCGCGACTAATCTCTTTGACATTAGAATCGAAAAGCTGGAGAACTTTATCGAGCGGACCCGACGCGATCAGGCCGGTCAGGGTAAGGGCAGAGACCAGCAACAGGACCAAAGAGGAAAGCTTCAGCCACTCCCGCCGGCCCAGCCGCGGCGTCCGCAGGGCCAGCCATGCCAGTCCCGCTAGTGTCGCGGTCCAAACGCTTCGGTGTTGCAGAGCGAAAACTAGACCCAGAAAGATCCCGCTGAGGATCAGACCCGTTGTCCGAAAGCCTCGAATCAGTTGGATGCCAACTATCCCTATCAGCGCTTGCCCGATGAAGATGGCGTAGTCCGACGGAAGTACCCGAACCACGTCCCGGAACTCTTCCTGGTAGTCGTCTGCCGACATGGCTAAAACGCCCGCCCACCGGGCGGCAGCGACGACAGCCAAAACCAGAGCGAAGACCGAAAGACACGAAACTAGCTTCTCCACATTCATGCCCGTGGCCCGACCCAGAAAAGCAAACGCCACGGCCGGGAGAACGAGATAAATGAGATCTCTTGAGTCATTGCCGGGAGCTTTGACGCCGAACAATAATACGCCTCGGCCAAAGTTTAGAAACCCGAGCACGAGCAGGATCAGAGCGGGCCAGCAAAAGTCTCGCGGCAAAGATCGGGCGCGGAGCAACACCACCACACAAGCAGCGCTGAGCGTCAGACAGCTGATATCGAACGGGTAAATCGTGATACCGGCATGTAGCCCCTCGGTTCCGATGTCAAGAGCATCGCAAAGGGCGCCGGCCGCTATTCCTGCAAATGCCACCGCCACAGGATATTTCCAAAGCAGGAAAGCAACCGCCAACAGGCCCGCCAAAGCGACCAGGATGATCAGCATCTTATACCCGGCTTTGGCCGACTCCCTTCATTGGCAGCATAATTATACGGCCGGCGGCAGTCCGGATTCCGGCGGAACAGCAAAAGGCTGTAGCAGGCGACTCGCCCAAGCCGGTATGTTGGCCGCTCTTGCGGTGAAAGGGGCTACCAGGGCCATCGGAACGATACGCCTTCCACCCACGTAGGCGATCAGCAGCAGGGAAACTAAGCCGACGACCGCCAGTTTCAATAACAGCACTGCCGGTGCGCCCGCATTGTCGCCGGTGTGTGACGCGCCGAACACGCAGGCTGTTGTAAAAGCCCCCGCGAGGGCTGGTCCCACCACGACAGTCCCCAGGTCTCGCCAGCGAACTCCGATCAGTTGCAGGGCAGCCCGGGTGATGTACCAGAACCGAAAGGCGTATACAATCGGCACGGCCCACGCGACCGCTACAATCGAGACCTGCACTGCCGCTACGAACATCAGCAAAGCGAATCCAAGCGAAACCGCTTGGGTGTGTATTTCCTGGTTTACCCGGTCGGCAGCGCCCAGAACCGGGCCGGCGATTCCCATGAGAGCGAAGAAAGGCATTGCTATCGCGAATGCCGTGAATAAGGGTACAGCTTCACTCCAGCGTGGTCCGTACAGGCCACCGATCACGAATCGCCCGCAAACCGCCAAGCTCCAGAAAACCGGCAGGGTCACTAGCGCCACACCTGCCGCCGTGGCGAGATAGGCGCGCCTCATGCGGTCGAAGCTATTCTCAACGCGCGAACAGCTCGCAAACAGAACCTGTTGACAGGTACTGACGAAGCCTTCCGCCGGCACATTCGCCAGGTTAAAGCCGCGGCTGTATAGTCCCAGACTGGTCGAGCCAAACGCGCGGCCCACAACAATGTTGTCCAGGTTGCTGATCGTCCAATTGATGATGTTTGCCCCGGTCACTTGCGCGCCGAATCGCAAGAGTCGAAGGCCAGAGCGATTGATATAGAACCGCAGGGAGTGCCGGACATGCGCATAAGCGATCAGCGAATAGAGCAGTGGTTGGCTAAGCTGAGCGGCCACCAGACTCCAAACTCCGCAGCCGGCAAACGCCATCGTGACGCCCACGAGGGCGTAGCCGAGCAGATAAGAAGATACTTGAGCGATCTGAACGGACTGGAAGCGCATCTGCCGTTTCATGAGCCCTGTTGCGGTCTGCCCCGCGGACTGCAGCAGAAACAGGGGTGATACCGCCCGGACGACGCCCACCACGCCTGGATCGTGGACCGCTTTACCGACTGCCGGCGCGATCGACCAGACAATGGCCGTCAGCAGGCACCCGAACAACATCTGCATGGTGAACGAAAATCGGATATGGCGCTCGTCCAATTCCGGCGCCTGTACGAGCGCCGAACTGAATCCCGCATCGGCAAGTAAGTTTCCCAAACCGAAGATAATGGCGGCTACGCCAATCTGTCCAAACGGCTTTGGCCCGAGCAGACGCGCCAGAACTATTCCGACAACCAGAGCAGCTAAACCCCGGCTCAGGAATCCAGCGTAGTTCCATCGCATGGCCCCGAAAGCGCTGGAGGTTAACGTTCTTTGCATAAATTCGTTACCCGCCGGCCGCCCGGCCTCGAGTCGGTATGAAATGGATTCACTCTCGTACCAATTATGGATCGCTCACACGCGGCTACCAACAAGGAAAAAACTGAGCGGCTTAGGATGGACCACCACCGGGGCGGCAGGTTCAGGTCACGATCCGAGCAAGGGAGTGCCTAATCATCATGATCATACGGCGACGTCCGTCGGACGAGTTTCTTCCGCTTCAACCGATCGGTCGAAGGCGAGTTCCCGCAGGGCGTTTCGCCCCGGGAAAATCGAAGAGGCGATCCGGCGGAGGTGGCTGAGGGCAACCACCGGCTCAAGCCCGGCCGCCACCGCCATTTGCAGAATACCTAATGCGCGCCGCCCTCCGGCCAGGTTGATTCGACCAAAACGATAACTCATGTTGGACATTAACCGGATTCGTTCCGACAGCATTTCAATCACACTGCGCTTCTCCCACAATCGACTGAACTCTTCAAACGAGGTCTCCGGCAGGCCGCTCCGTCGTTGCAAAGCGGTTGCCTTCGCGTAAGCAGAACCGCGCATCAATTCGACTCGCTTCGTCATGCTGATCGAGCTGCTGTGAAGCCGGTACTGGTATAGAACCCGTGCTAAGTTCGCAACGCTTCCGCACTCAGACATCCGAAGGCAAAAATCATATTCTTCACCAGCCCCTTTCAGCCGGAAGCCTCCGACACGCCGTGCGACATCTGTACGCATCATCACCGTCGGATAGACGATTCCGCCTCCAGCGAGTAATCGATGTTCGATTTCGTCGTGGCGTGTGGCGCAGGGCAGACCTTTCTGGGTTACCTCACCGATGAGGAAATCTATTTGTGTCCCAAGCATGACGCACCCAGGATTGCTCTGTAGAAATTCCAATTGCGCAGAAAGCCGGTCCGGTAACGAAATATCGTCGGCATCCATCAAGGCGAGGTACTCGGTCTTACAGAGCTCTAATCCGAGGTTTCGAACTGCGCTCACGCCCTGCTGCTTTCGACGGAGGACGGTCAGCGCTGGATGCACTAGAGATTCGAGGTACTCCCCAGAGCCATCTGTCGATCCATCGTCTATAAATAGGAGCTCCATATCGCTGAGTGATTGAGCGAAGATGCTGTGAACCGCCGCCGGCAGGTACGGCATGGCGTTATGCACTGGCAAGATCACGGTTACCGAGGCCTTGGGCATAGGTGAGCTCCTTCCGTCTTAATTTGTTCCAATGTTGCTGTTTCGACCATTCCTTACTCCATCGAAAACGCTTCTTCTACTAAGAACAATGCAGGCGCACGAATCTATTTACAGCTGTGCAGTCACCGCGACTTTTGACATGGGTGCGATCCTTTTAAACGAGCTACAGCCAGGAAGTTATCAAACCCACTTCAAACGCTTCACAAAGTGACTCGTGATTCGGACTAGGTCGAAGCTAAAGAAAACAAGCGCCTGCAATCTCGAATTTGTCATCGACATAGCATCCTTCCACCTGGTCGCCAGGCGAGCATTGGAGAGAATACCGAAGTAGTACCGCTTAAAATCGGAGAAAGAGAACGTTTCCGTCTCGTTCAGATTCTTGCCCTTCTCGTAACTTAATACAAATAAGTCGTAAGTTACGAGCAATGCATATCCGTTCTTTGCGGCTCGCCGGGTAAACTCCGGATCGCCCGATTGTTTGTACGTCCTGTCGTAATTGCCAATGACTCTGAAGACCTCTATCGGAACCAACACCCCTCGGGCCGTGAGATAGTCTGATTTTTCGAAATACCCGGACGGGAACTCCGAGCGGCGACGGTGATGATTGAGTCGGCGGTGTTTCGCCGTCCACCAATTAATTTCGACGCCACCCTGCCAAATTCGATCGGGATCCTCGATACAGGATTCGACCGCCTGTAGCAGCGAACGAGGATGCAGCTTTGACTTTTCAACCATCTCCTCTATAAAATTCGGAGAAAAAGTAAGATCATCGTTAAGCAGGAGCACATAATCGTTCGCCTCGGCATAGGCCATAATATGAGCGACGCCGAGGTGCATCGCGCCCGTCCAATAGAGCGAGCTGTCGCCTTTCAATAAAACTACTTCCGGGTGCTCCGTAGTGATCATGGCCGAGGTACCATCACGGGATCCGTCGTCGACAACCACCGGCCTGATGTTCGGATATGTTTGACTGAGAAGCAGCTCCAGGCACTTGCGGGTGTACTGGATGCGATTGAACACTGCGATGCAGACCCAGACGGTCGGGCTGCCGGCAGAGGTGTTACTGTTTGCTGTCGTCGTTTCGCTCCCAGTGTGAGCCGCCACAGCGCGGTCTTCGCGTCCTATAATCATGTCCTCTTATCTATGTCGCCGGTCAAACACAAGGTTCTCCGGGTCGGTAGTAACTAAGTCTTACTTGTAACTTGGAAGACTTGGTGGTGCTGCCGGTGAAGTGTCATCCCCGAAGCAGGGGGTTCATTACCCGCAGAGAGCCGCGATGGCTGTTGCCCCTGAACATTTAAGGGGTGTGAAAAACTGATGCCACCCCGTCAATCAGCAGGTCTCAAAACGGAATGAAGGCGCCGACGTTGGCCAGTTTCACAATGCGTTCGATCTTGCTGAATTTATTTTGCGGAACAATCAGCATGTCGCCGGGCCGCAAATCGGTCAGCGGCTCACTGCTAGTTGGACTCATCGCCGCTTTCAAGTCAAGAATTTCGGTTTTCGCCAGATCCGGCCCAATCCGGCGAAAGAGGATCACCTGCGAGTGTTTTGCGCTGGCGGTCTTGAATCCCCCCGCCATGGCGATAGCCTGGACGGCATTCACCTGGCCCTTCATTTCGAACTTGCCAGGGTTCGTGACCTCGCCGCCGACCACGAAGTAAGGTTTCTCGAACTCTTTCAGAACTAAATTGATTTCCGGGTCTTTCAGCCGTTCGCTGACTTTTGCCAGAATAGCCGCTTTCGCCTGGTCGACCGTCAGGCCCTGGAGCTTAAGATTACCCACCAACTGCAGAGCCACAAACCCATCGGGCTGCACCGTCACAGTCTGATCGAACTCGGGCGAATACCGGTAATGAATCTCCAGGACGTCGGAAGGCTGCAGACAATACCGCGGTTCACGCTCGGCGAAAGGAGCCGTCTGCGCCAGGGCAACCGCCGCGGTGACGAGTACACACAGAAGGAACCGAACTGGGATGACAGGAATTCGCATAAGGTTACTTCGCATGGATCAGAATGGAACCCGCTAGCTTGACGCCGTTCAACAACAGGAGGCGCTGATCCAGCAGAACCTGGTGTTTGGGGGTTTTCGTGGCATCGACGGCCAATACGGCAGCGTCCGCCATGGCCGCGATGGCCGCGCCTCCCGGCGTAGTTTCTAATGCAGGACAATCGAGCAGAACCGCGTCAAAGTCGTGGCGGAGAGTATCGAGCCAGTTTTTGGCCTCTACCGGCGTGCGAGACCGGAGAAATTCGATCTGCTGGCCGGCCGGCGACGGCCAGCGCCGAACGTTCCGGCCTACCTCGCGCATCGAGGCTGTTTCGGTCGAAAGAGCTATCGGATTCGCCTGCAGCAGCGCACTGACCGACACCAAAGCAACGCGTTTCCCAAGACGGGACAGTTCGGACGCGATCCCTTCACAGATACCGGTTACGCCGTTCCCTGCGCCTGAACCGATGATCGCCACCACCGAAAGATCCTGAAAAAGCCTGTGAATCAGTTCCGCGTACTCAGAGGGGTAAGCGGGCGTCTGTGTTTCAGGCGAATCCTCCGGCTGTGGCTTGCGGAGAGTGGCGAAGTATCTGTTCATAGTTGACCCATCCAGTTCGTCATCGATTGTCGTATCGAGTTTCTCGAGACTCCTGTTCAATGGAAATCGCGCCGTTCCGTTTTGCGGCGACATCGAACTTCCGCTCGAAACTCCCAACCGTATCTTCCGAAGCGCGGAATGGATGTGCGACATAAATCCCTAGGAACGCCTGATCGCGGCGAGAACCGGCAAGCCCGTCAGCGCTTCGAGGTCGGCGGGTTGCTCGATCATTTCCAGCAATGGCGGGCTACTCACAGCCGGCCCGAGGCTCACTTGGGTATCTGTTTCGACAAGTGGGAATGGCTGTTTCAGATACTCGGCGGCAAACGCCATTCCCAAGCTCAGAGCGGCGGCCAGCACCACGCCCAGTTCCAGGTTTAACGGTACATTCGGTTTGGACGGGTGATGTGGTTCCACCGGATTTTCCGCAATGGCCACATTCGCGATTTTCTGCTTGTCCAGAGAATCCGCAATGCGCGCCTCTTCTGTCTTTCGTGCATAGAGCAGATAGTTGTCTTCCGCCTCCTTCTGGCGGCGAATCAGATCGTTATATTCACCCGTAGACTCGCCTAACCGCTTCAACTGCAGGCGATAGCTATCCGTCTGTTGCTGCAATGCTTGCCGCCGCGCATTGAGGCCCGCGAGTTCGGCCTGCTCTTTGGTGACATCCAGCAGCAAAGACTGGCGTACCGGATTCACATCTGTGGTTCGTTCTGAACTAGTTAGGGTCTTGGCCCTCTCCAGCGCGGCCCCTGTATCGGAGATCTCCTGTGAAACCTCCTGCACGAGCCGGTCCTCCGGCCGAAATTTCGACAGAAGCTGGGTGCGTCGATTTTGCAGTTCGACCAGCATGGTACTCAAATGCTCCACAGAATTCTGATTAGATAAAGTGCGATCCTGGGTGACAAGACGGGGCTGCGCTTCCGCCAGCTGTTTGCTTGCGTTATTGATTTTGAGCGTTCCCTCGCGGATGCTCGCCTCTGCCGCCAGCAGCATCGAATCGGATTCTGCTGCCCTGCGCAAAAGTTCCTCCTGTTGCGGACCGAATAAGACGATGTCGTGTTTTAGGCTGAAGTCCCTCATCTTGGCTTCTGCTTCCTTCAACTCCATCCGGTAGTGTTCCGCCTGACTCAGGAAAAAGTCGTGAGTGCCGGGCGTGCCGTGCAGTCTCAGATGCGCTTCCAGGTAAGACGCTGCCACCTGCCGGAGGACCGTGACCGCCTGGCGCGGATCTCGCGACGTGTACTCCACCTCAATAATGTCCGCTTTCTTCACGGGCAAAATCTTCAAATTACGTTGCAGGCCCCCTACGGCACTTTCGATCGCGACTTCCCGGCGTTCGTCCGAAGACTTTCCTTTCGCCGGCCCTACACCGTCGAGCCCACTGGCAGTGACTACCTGGCGCAGTAAGTCATAACTGTTTAGCAGCTCGATTTCGGTGTTGATCTCGTTTTCACTCACCTCACCCTGGAACAGCGACTGGTCATTGCTGCTGGCGCTGACGACAATACCGGCTCGGTCGTTCTTCACCAAGATCTTCATGCGCGATTCGTATTGCTTAGGCGTTCGAAGAGTGACTAGCGCCACAGCTCCCGCCACCAGCACGAACGTAACAGCGATAAGCCACTTCCGGCGAAGCAGAATTGCTGTAATCTCAGCCAGGGGAGAACTTCTGCCGTCACCGATTAAAGTCATGTGTCAGTATTCCTTAGTTCTGCCGATTGCAAAGGGTGATGTGAGTTGTTCGCGAACTCGTCATTCTGTCTAAGCCCGCTCGTGCCCTGTCTAAGCCCGCTCGCGCCGTTCTAACCGCATCTTCCAGAACCATAACTTTCAGCCTCAGAAACTAACAAGAATAATAGCGCAATTTTCAGTCTCGAATAGTGTCAAGTAGTACCAGAACTTAGGAGATATTACTGGTCGGATAAATCCGTAAAACCGTCTCAATTCAAAATAAGTAGGCAGTTTTTTAGTAAAATGTGCTATCCCAATCCGTTGGTTCACTGCCCGAATCTTTCACGAATGTGCAGACAGTCAACCAATTCATTTAAGAATCATGAGAATGTATCCAGAACGAGCGGCTCTTTCCAGGCAGACGTTCATTACACTCATCCAGAGTCAGGTTTCAAAAAGCGAGTGCGGCGCCGTTCAGCGTCACATTGCCCGACCCGGACGAATTGACCCAACTGACCGTCAAGGTCCTACCGGCAGAAGCCGCCGAGTAAGTTAACGTGTAATTGCGATCGTAGGCACTCGTGACCGAAGTTGTCGTATCGACAAAGTCGGCAGCCGATCCATCGGATAAATGAGCGGTCAGGGTCCCGCCGCTGAAATAACCGCCCACATGCACGGTCAGGACGCGCGTTGTCAAGTCGGCAGGCGCCGTGAACGAAAAACCATTGGGCGGGGAATTGATATACACGCCAGCATGATCCGACCCAGTCGCAGTAGGCGTACCGTCGGTCCAGCTGAGTGCTCTTGGATCGTTGTTGTAGGTCTGCGCGCTAGCGGCGCCGATCACCGAGTAGCTGCTGATCTGCGGAGTAACCCCCTTTTTGCGCGTCAGTGACGCCCTGCCCCAATGCACCCAGTCGAGTGCGCCTTCTGTTGTCAGATTCGCTGTCGTGATCGCACTATTGCCGGCGCCCGTTAATGTGCCTCCACCACCTCCCGAGGCGGCGGTATTGGTCAGACTGAAGCTGGCCGGGGTACCTACGCCAGCCGTGCTGGCGGTGACCGTGTAAGAGCCCGTCTGGCCACTGGCCGTCAAAGCCGGGGCGGTCGCGATGCCGCTAGCATTGGTCACAGCAGTCGCAGTGGCCGATCCGCTAAAGCTGGCGCTGGCGCCCGTTGCCGGCGCGCTAAAAGTCACCGTCACACCATTGACCGGAGTCGTGCCGTTCTTAACCGTAGCCTGCAGGGCTGTCGCAAACGCCGTGCTTACGGTCGCGCTTTGCGGCGTTCCGGCAGTGGCTGCGATGGTCGCGCCGGCAGGTGACGATAGCGCGGCGCCGTTCAGCGTCACATTGCCCGACCCGGACGAATTGACCCAACTGACCGTCAAGGTCTTACCGGCAGAAGCCGCCGAGTAAGTTAACGTGTAATTGCGGTCGTAAGCACTATTCACCGAAGTGGTCGTGTCGACGAAGTCGGCAGCCGATCCATCGGATAGATGAGCGGTAAGCGTCCCACCACTGAAATACCCGCCCACATGCACGGTCAGAACACGCGTCGTCGAGTCGGCAGGCGCCGTGAACGAGAAGCCGTTGGGCAGGGCATCGATAAAGACGCCGGCGTTGTCCGATCCAGCCGCAGTGGGCGTGCCGTCGGTCCAGCTGACCGCGCGAGGATCGTCGGTATAGGTCTGCACGGTACCGGCGCCGATCACCGAGTAGTTGCTGATCTGCGGAGTGACCCCATTCTTGCGTGTCAGCGGCGAGGTGCCCCAATGCACCCAATCGGCGCTGCCTTCGGCTGTCAGATTCGCTGTCGTGGTCGCACTATTGCCGGCGCCCGTTAAGGCGCCTCCACCACCTCCCGAGGCGGCGGTATTGGTCAGACTGAAGCTGGCCGGGGTACCTACGCCAGCCGTGCTGGCGGTGACCGTGTAAGAGCCTGTCTGGCCACTGGCCGTCAGAGCCGGGGCGGTCGCGATGCCGCTAGCATTGGTCACAGCAGTCGCAGTGGCCGATCCGCTAAAGCTGGCGCTGGCGCCCGTTGCCGGCGCGCTAAAAGTCACCGTCACACCATTGACCGGAGTCGTGCCGTTCTTAACCGTAGCCTGCAGGGCCGTCGCAAACGCCGTGCTTACAGTCGCGCTTTGCGGCGTTCCGGCAGTGGCTGCGATGGTCGCGCCGGCAGGTGACGACAGCGCAGCGCCGTTCAGCGTCACATTGCCCGACCCGGACGAATTGACCCAACTGACCGTCAAGGTCTTACCGGCAGAAGCCGCCGAGTAAGTTAACGTGTAATTGCGGTCGTAAGCACTATTCACCGAAGTGGTCGTGTCGACGAAGTCGGCAGCCGATCCATCGGATAGATGAGCGGTAAGCGTCCCACCACTGAAATACCCGCCCACATGCACGGTCAGAACACGCGTCGTCGAGTCGGCAGGCGCCGTGAACGAGAAGCCGTTGGGCAGGGCATCGATAAAGACGCCGGCGTTGTCCGATCCAGCCGCAGTGGGCGTGCCGTCGGTCCAGCTGACCGCGCGAGGATCGTCGGTATAGGTCTGCACGGTACCGGCGCCGATCACCGAGTAGTTGCTGATCTGCGGAGTGACCCCATTCTTGCGTGTCAGCGGCGAGGTGCCCCAATGCACCCAATCGGCGCTGCCTTCGGCTGTCAGATTCGCTGTCGTGGTCGCACTATTGCCGGCGCCCGTTAAGGCGCCTCCACCACCTCCCGAGGCGGCGGTATTGGTCAGACTGAAGCTGGCCGGGGTACCTACGCCAGCCGTGCTGGCGGTGACCGTGTAAGAGCCTGTCTGGCCACTGGCCGTCAGAGCCGGGGCGGTCGCGATGCCGCTAGCATTGGTCACAGCAGTCGCAGTGGCCGATCCGCTAAAGCTGGCGCTGGCGCCCGTTGCCGGCGCGCTAAAAGTCACCGTCATACCATTGACCGGAGTCGTGCCATTCTTAACCGTAGCCTGCAGGGCCGTCGCAAACGCCGTGCTTACAGTCGCGCTTTGCGGCGTTCCGGCAGTGGCTGCGATGGTCGCGCCGGCAGGTGACGATAGCGCGGCGCCGTTCAGCGTCACATTGCCCGACCCGGACGAATTCACCCAGCTGACCGTTAGGGTGCGGCCAGCAGAAGCGGCGGAATACGTCAGCGTGTAGTTGCGGTCATAAGCACTGTTCACCGAAGTGGTCGTGTCGACAAAGTCGGCAGCCGATCCATCGGATAGATGAGCGGTGAGCGTCCCACCACTGAAATACCCGCCCACATGCACGGTCAGAACACGCGTCGTCAAGTCGGCAGGCGCCGTGAAGGAGAAGCCGTTGGGGACAGCGTCGAGGTAAACCCCAGCGTTGTCCGATCCCGCTGCTGTCGGCGTGCCGTCGGTCCAGCTGAGTGCTCGCGGATCGTTGCCGTACGTCTGGACGGTGCCGGCGCCGATTGCCGAGTAGTTGCTGATCTGCGGAGTGACGCCATTCTTGCGCGTCAGCGAAGTCGTGCCCCAATGCACCCAGTCGGCGCTGCCTTCGGCTGTCAGATTCGCTGTCGTGATCGCACTATTGCCAGCACCCGTTAAGGCGCCTCCACCGCCACCAGAGGCGGCGGTATTGGTCAGACTGAAGCTGGCCGGGGTGCCTACGCCAGCCGTGCTGGCGGTGACCGTGTAAGAGCCCGTCTGGCTATTGGCCGTCAGAGCCGGGGCGGTCGCGATGCCGCTAGCATTGGTCACAGCAGTCGCAGTGGCCGATCCGCTGAAACTGGCGCTGGCGCCCGTTGCCGGCGCCGTAAAAGTCACCGTCACGGCTTTGACCGGATTATTGCTCGCATCCTTAACGATCGCCTGCAGCGGAGTGGCGAACGAACTGTTTACGGTCACGCTTTGCGGCGTTCCGGCTAGGGAAGTGATGCTGGGGGCGCTTCCGCCTACATTCGTTAGATAGAAGCTCGCGGCCGAGCCCACTCCGGCTGCCACTGCGGATACGGCAAAAGCCCCCGTCTGCCCGTTAGCCGTCAGCGCCGGAGCAGTAGCCACGCCGTTCCCATTCGTCACGGCCGTAGCGGTAATCGAACCGCCAAACGTCGCACTCGCGCCCGTGGCAGGAGTGGTAAAAGTCACCGTCACGCCACTTAGCGCGCGATTGTTCACATCCTTCACGACGACGGCGAGTGCCGTCGAAAAAGCACTGTTCACCGCAGCAGTTTGCGGTGTTCCAGCCGTTGGCGAAATCGTCCCGCCACTCGCCAGAAGACCGTATACGTTGAGCGAATTATCGAACGAGGCCAAATACACTTTTCCATTGGCCACTACCGGTGGAGACCACTTCGCCCAAGTGCCGGAAGAGTCCCGCGAGCCGTTCTGCACGCTATTCCAAAGCTCCCTGCCGACATTAGCGGCATCGAAGGCGTGGAACTCACCAGGCTGAGCGGTACCGTCGGCGTTTCCGTTCGAACAAAATGCCGTCCACACGATACCGGTGCCCGCCACCAGGCCGTTCGCCGAAATAGACATCGCCGGATCATTGCTGAATCCGGACGGCACCGTGACGTTGCTGTGCGAGGACGCTACAGTCGTAAACTGCGATCCGTTGAACGCAAATGCTTTCAGCGAGTCTCGTTCTCCAAACCCGTAAAGCGTCGAGTTATAGAAAAGGTAATTGCCGCCCCAGAATCCCCCGGGCACCGCCGGCGGTCCGTAAGTTCCGTCGAAAGTCGCCTGCCACTCCTGGACCAATCCGTCGCTGCCGCCAGGTCCGGTGTCGAATCCGCCCAGGTTACCTGTGTTGAAGAGATAGAGCTTTCCATTTTTCCCGCCCGCGGCGCCGAGAGACGTGCCCGGAATTAACATGACCCCGGCACTGCCGAGATCCTCATCGACGGTGGCATCGTGCGCCTGCGTTGACGGCGAGAAATAATCGAGGACTGTCAAGCCCCCACCCGAAGTGCCGACTTTGACGACACTATCTCCATAATCGGCACCGCCCGCGTTCGCATCGAGCGGACCGTTCCCTGTTTCGAGGTAGACGTATCCGTTGGCATCCGCCGCCAGTCCCACACCTCCCTGCCAGACCCCGTTATCCGATTCGTCGGGAGAGAAGCATAGAACTCCCGTTTGCTGCAGCGTGCTCGCACTATACGCAAAAAGCCAGCCATGGTACGGATTCTGGTCTCCGTGCGAACCGAAGCCGATATAAATGTTTCCATTCGCCAACAGCAAACCAGGCCTTTGCCAGTGCCAAATCGGCGCGAATGCCAGGACGCCGTTCTGGCTGTCCGAACTGTTCCCTCGAACGCTTCCTTGAATCACAACCGGCGTCAGCCGGTCGGCGCCCGTCGTGATATCCAGCGCATGCAGCCGAAACAACGCCGTCTGCTTTTCATAGGACTCGGCGACCACGTACAGAATCCCCGAGTTCGGGTCGATCACGGGAGTACTCAAGATGCCAATTTGCGGCCCAAGGTCCTTCGGTAGGCAGCAAACAGTCTGCGGCATGGCAGGGCCCAGGTTCACCTTCCATAACGGGCTCGCCGCGGAATCCGCATCGAAGGCGTACACAGAGTTATTTTCACTGGCCACATACAGGACGTTGTGTACACCCCGTTGCGGAATCGTCACGCTTGGAATATAAAGCGGTTGCGCGTAGATTTGCCCGTCCACTGGAAGCGAAAACAGTTTGCCGAAAGTGTTTACGTTGACATTCGAAGCCGTCAGGATTGTCTCGTTCAACACCGCGCCGCTGCGTGCCGTGTCGTAGTGATAGGTCGTGACCTGACTATTTGCAGATGCTGCAAATAGAGCACTCAAGAACACACCGAACCAAATAGTGTCACGCATCACAGAAACAAAAAGCACTCTCAAAATCTGAGCCGGAATCTCAATGTGTTTGCCGGTCAACGCTCGCCGAGTAAGGCTTATGCGGCGCGTTAACTTCTTCTTTGCTCAGTCGAAAGGCGTGATACAGGTTGCCTAGCCCGGCAGTAAAACGAGGTACCCGTCGCGTTGACTTTATTACAAAATGATGGGACAAGGTAGGAATAATCGCCTTACGACTATCCCCGAAATCTTTTTTCGCGCTCTCCGTCGTGAGAATTCGCAGTCCGAAATCGATCACCGGAGACTGTCCAGGCGTGATGACCACAAAACTTCCACCCGGTCGAAGCACCCGCCGAATCTCAAGACAAGCCTGGTTCAGATCGGAAACGAATTCGAGCGAACTAACCGCCACGATGCTATCGAAGAAGTTGTCTCCAAAGGGTAGCTCTTCGGCTTTCGCTTCCGAGAGATGCGCCACGATACCTTCACTCGCCAAATTCGCTTCGACGGCTCGAAAGTTGGGATGAACGTCGATTCCATAGAGTTCTCGGGCGTGATCCCGCAGCGCCGGCATCAGCACGCCGCTGCCGTATCCGACTTCGAGCAGTCGCTCGGACCAGGCGGGCAGCAGAGACAGGGCCAGCGAAAATCGCAGCCGCTGGATCTGCCCTAAAATGGGCCGGTAGTTCCAGTCGGCATGATCGACCGGGCCCGTTCGAATCAGTTTAGTTTGCGGTAAGAGCTTCACGTTCATTCTCACAACGGAGAGCCTGTCCGAATCGACTCTCTCTCGGCCGGCGACAGGCTCCTCCCGTCAAGCCGCGCGCAAAACTGTCCCATCGGTAAAACCCGAAACTGCTTTGCCAGCAGCCCTAACGATTGCTCGACGAGCGACATCTTTTTCTCGAACGGCATGCGCATAGCGGGGAAGAACTGCAGTGAGGGAGCATCGTCGAGCGAGGCAAAATCCAAGGGGTGAAGCAGAAAAGAAGGACCGACTTTGAACAGCCGGCAGAGCCACAGTGCGCTGCGCAAATACAGCAAGGCCAGACGCTCGGAGAACAAGCCAAGATACAGCACGTAGCTCAAATGAATCGGCATCCTCGTCAGCGGCATCACCGTGACGGGAATTTCCCAGAGCTCACGCGTTCCCCACAGCCGCCGGTACGGTCGCAAGGGTCGAAACCCTTCCCGCCAGTCCCCAAAGAGTTGCTTGCGTTCCGCTCGTTGCTCCGCGCTGAGACGCGTGGTCAGGAAATAATACAGGCGCGCCAGCGGTCCAAGAAACGTAGGCAGCGACGAGGCGTCGTATTGATAGCCGCGCTCGGCCAGTTGACGTAGCAAATCGTCCGAGTGACTGAAACCAGGTCCTCGAAAGCCTGTCGGCCGCTGGCCGGTGGCTTCCCAGATCGCATCTTCGGCCCGGTTCAGCTCTTCGGTCAACTGCTCTTCCGTATATAGGTGAAGCCAGGGCTCATGCTGAAACGAGTGGTTGCCGATCTCGTGCCCATCGTCCACAATGGATCGCAGTACCGGACCGTTGCCGGGCAAAGAGGCATCCAATCCGACCACGAACACAGTGATTCTCAGATCCAACCGCTTCAGTACATCCAGAAAGCGGGGCACCACCACGCCCAGGTACGAAGGGCGGCTTTCCCAGCCCGCGTCGCCGTGCGTCTTCAAATAGCTCCACAGGTTGTCCAAATCGAGCGACAGGCTGGCAAGCGGTTTATCGGACATAGGTTATTTCGAGGCTACTTTCTAGGCGGCTGCCTGCGTCATGGCTTGTTCCGCTAAACGCACAATCCCATTTACGTTTAGAGTGTCGTTCACCACGTGCGCCGAGTTCACGATAAAGACGCCCGGTATAGAGGTTCTCAAGGGAGGCAGATTGCTCGAGTAACCTAGCGTCGGCACAGGAAAGACATGCCGTACTCTCGATATCCGGAAGGCCTCGATATCCTGCTCACTGAGATCGGGATACATCACCTTAAGTGAAGACAGGAATTCGGCCCGGATCGCGTCGTCCGGCTTCTCGAAAAGCGCATCCGCCGGATCGAGATACTTCGGTAAATAGACGAGCGACCGATTGCCGAATTCCTCGACCGGCACGATAGCCGACATCTCGACCACCCCGGTGAAGATGACCCGCGCATCGCTGATATTCGTCAGATAATAAGGGCTCAACGGTTTGTTGAGTAAAAGAGAGGCACAGATAATGCCCTGGTAGCGGATCCCCGACCAGGATTTCTTTTCCGCCTCGCTCAACTGGCTGCACTGCTGCAGAGCCACCGGCCCGGGCGTGGTCACATACACTTCCTCGAAGCAGCGAGTTCCCTGACTCTCGGAAGTCACGGCTACCCCCGACCCGCAGGACCTGACACCCTGTACCGGAGAACTGACGTGGATTTCCGCGCCGCGTTCCTGCAAAGCTCGCGCGAGCGCCCCGACGATGGTCCGGTACCCACCTCCGCGCACATATCCGAATCTCTCTTGAATGCCCGCCCGCCGCGCAGCTGTCAGTCGGTAAATCGTGGCCCAAATAAAAGAAGCCGAAGCATGGGTATAATTCTCGCCTAACTTGGAACGCAGCAAAGGGAGCCAGAATTGTTCAAAAACTCGCCTGCCGGACGACTTAATCAAGTAGTCCGACACGGAGACCTGCTCGAGCGACCTAGCCTCTTTCAGTCGCGAGTTGATGGCGATGGTCGATAACAGCCGTGCCTTATCCAGCCACCCTAATGCGGGAAATCGCAGGAAGTCGCCGACCCCGGTAAACGGGACCAGTCGTCCCTCCGTGAAGAAACCCGTTTGCGTGGACACCCAGGCAATCTCCCGCTCCAGGTCGAGTTCCCTCAAAAGGCCGCGCAGGTACGAATCGGAGGCCAGGATGACATGGTAATGCCGGTCCCACTCAATATCGCCCAACTGCCACGTACTGGCCAGCCCTCCCAACACGGAAGACGCTTCGTAGAGAGTGACAGCACACCCGCGTTGCAGCAACTTGTGAGCTAACGTGAGCCCTAGCATGCCACCGCCGACAATACAGCAGTTCTTCGGCATAGATTGGTTCGGCATAGGTCAGGCGGTCTCGCGATCGAGGAGCTCACAGACTGCGCCGCTCGTTACGTCATAGCGGCGTCCGCAACTCCGGCAGGCCCGATTGCGGCAGTCGGGCAGAGATCCCGGTGCGAAGCGCAGCAGCGGCACGCCACACCGGCATACATATCCGGTCGGCCTCGCCGGATTTCCATAACATAAATGGAAGGCCTGGACATCTCGTGTGATCACGCTGCCCATGCCAACCATCGAGAAGCGGCCGATCGTCAGATTCGAACCGACGATACACCCCGCGCCCAAGGTCGTTCCCAACTCCACTACTGTTTTGCCGGTGTTCTCGGTGGGCCCTGAATCGAGCAGCCGGTCGAGTTCCGGAGTGGTCGCGCGCGGATAAACGTCGTTCGTGAAAATTACGCCGGCGCTGATCATGACGCCGTCTTCGATCACGATTCCGGTGCAGATATAAACAAACGAGTTAATCTTTACCCGATTGCCGATCTCGACCGAGTAGCTGATGTGAGTCTTTTCCCCGATAATGCAGTCCGCGCCAATCACCGTCGCCGTCCGCACATGCACTTGATCCCAAATCTTCGTGCCATCGCCGATCGAAACACCGTCTTCGATCCGGGCGGTCGGGTGAACGAAAACGCTCATATCGCGCGGGCAAGAGAAGGGGCCGGAGCGCTCACCGGGCACCAGCACCTTTCCCGCAAAGCCGCGTACCCCGCTTCGATCGCCTGAACGGACGCGACCGCGTCGTCCGCCGTGATCAGCAATCGATCCGTGCCGCAAATGGCAGCCGAAAAGTTGTCGAGCTGCGCTTGGAACGCCTTGATCTTTTCATAGCCCGTGCCGAAGTGAACCCATTTGCGATTACCTTGTTGCTGAAAGAAGCTTTCCTTCCATCCCACCCGCAAGGTGCCCTGCGATCCGAAAATTTCGATATAGTAATCGCTCGATTTATTCAGGCTCCACGAGAGATTGCATGTGGCCAGCACTCCATCGTGGCTGCGCACATTCATCTGAATCGTTTCTTCCACGCCCAAGCCCTGCGATCTCCGCGCTTCGGTCACTTGCACCTCTTCCAGGCGACCCAGGAAATAGCGCATGATCTCGACCGAATGCGTTCCGTTGTCGATGAGCACTCCGCCGCCGCTGATCGACCGGTCGGAGTTCCAGCGCGACGACATGTCGATCTGCCCTGCAAACGTGTTTTCGAACAGAATGATTTCGCCCAGAATACCGGAGGTGAAAATCCCTTTGGCCCGGACCACATCTTCCACATAGCGGAACTTCGATGCCATCGTGAAGAGACATCCGTTCGCGCGCGCTGCCTCGCGAATCGCTTTGGCCTCCGCCGCCGTCGCACTCACCGGCTTCTCGCACAGCACCGAAATGCCCTTGTGCAGGCACATCAAACTCAATTCACAGTGGGTCGCCGGCGGAGTCGCGATCACTACGGCGTCGACCGCTACCTCCGACGTCATCGCGGCGGCGCTCTCGAAGGTTGGCACCTTGAAGGTCTCGGCTAAAGCCGCCGCTGCTTCCGGTCTGTTATCGCAAACAGCCACCAGCTTGGCGAGCGACGTCGTCTGGAACGCTTCGACATACGTCTGCGCGATCCGGCCGGCCCCGACCAGGCCGAAGGTCACGGGTCGGTTTTCCAGGTTAAGCTTTTCGTGCATTTCGGTTTACTCCTTCTCGAATAGAAGCGGCTATAAAGTCCAGGTGTTCCTTCTCGTACTTTTCGTTCCAGGGAAGCACTAAGACCTGCTCGAGTCCGGCGTACGTCTCCCGATAATTTTCGCGGTCGTAACAGACCGCTTCGGGTCGGGCTAGCGAGAACGGGAAGCGGCTCGATCCAAACGTTTTTTGCTCGCGAAAAATGCGGCATTCGAAGGCGGGCTTCTGGATGTAACGCGGCGCGGAACTGATGCCGTGTTCCTGCAGAGCCCGCCCCAGTCCCACCGCCCCGCCTGCTACTACGCTCGGATCCACCATCAGAATATATTTCCAAAAGACGTGCACATCATCCGCGTGCACCTCGGGAGTCTGGATGCCCGGTATGCCTGCTAAGCTCTTCGTTAAGTACTGCGCCGAGCGAACGCGTTTCTCGACGATATCCGGCAGCTTGTTCAGCTGTGCGCCGGCGACCGCTCCCTGCAACTCGCTCATTCGATAATTGAGCGCCAGGAAATAGTGATCCGGGGCCGGGTCGCCGTATCCCCAGGCCTTATTGATGAACAGAAACATCCGGCGCGCCAAGGCACTGTCGTCGGTCACTACGATTCCGCCTTCGCCCGTCGTAATGTGTTTCCCCTGTTGCAGGCTAAAGCAGCCGATTGTACCCCAGGCACCCGTATAGCGGCCGCGATGTTGGGCCAGGAAAGATTGCGCGCAATCCTCGATCACCGGTATGCCATGACGTTGCGCCAGCTCGACGATTTTCCCCATCTCGCAAGGCTGGCCGAACAAATGCGTCACGACAATGCCTTTGGTGCGCTCGTTGATGTGGGGAGCAATGCTTTCCGCTGTCAGACACAGTGTTGTGCGATCGACATCGGCGAACACCGGAATCCCGCCCTGATACAGGATCGGAGTCAAGGCGCCCATATCGGTGATCGCGCTGGTAATAAACTCGTCTCCCGGATTCGGATCGAGTGCCGCGATCGCGCAGTGAATGGCCGCCGTACCCGAAGAGCAGGCATAGGCATGCGCCACGCCGAGTTCCCTGGCAAACCTCTCTTCGAAGGACCGGACAGCGGTTCCCTTGGTGCTCGTCAGCGTCCCGCTGCGAATCACCTCCGCGACTGCTCCGATTTCTTCCTCCGATAACGTTCTGCCCGAGGCGTCTTGATCTGAAGGTAAGACCAGGTTGGTAGGTGTTATTTCGATCGTGTTAGCCATGTAAAAGCCCCCCGGCGGCGTACCGCCATTTCTTTCGATTGCTCAGTTTTGCGCGCCCATCGAAA
The DNA here is from genome assembly GCA_965277435.1 of Bryobacteraceae bacterium. GTDB lineage: Bacteria > Acidobacteriota > Terriglobia > Bryobacterales > Bryobacteraceae > Bog-105. The sequence goes on from OZ255821.1 coordinate 4,388,438, forward strand.
TGCCCTCGTGGACGCCAGGACCGCTAATAAGCGCAAATGTAAAGCCGTGTTGCGGATCAACTTCATCTTCGATCTGCCCAGGAATCGAACCGCCAGCGTGGTCGGGTATTCCGTAACGTGCGCGCCTTCCAGGTGCAGCTTTCCGAGTAATTCGGCGATGCCGACAAAACCGGATTCTTTCACCGTCACCGACAGCAAGCGGGATCGCCGGTAAATGCGGAAACAACTGGTAAAAGTGTGCAATTCCGATCCCAGCACCACGCGGTAGAGACGCGATGCTCCGGTCGAGATGAAGCGTCTCCAGCGCGGCAGATTGAGCACTTGGCCCTGCGGGTGGTACGGCGAAGCCGTTACACAATCGACCCCGGCCGTCGCCAGCGGAATCAAATTGGCAAGTTCGAGCGGATCGTACGTGCAATCGCAATCGATCGAGCAGACGAACTCCGTCGAGGCCGCGCGCGCACCGGATAAGATAGCCGCCGTGATGCCCCGATTCGATTCGTGCCGCAGCAGCGTCACGTCCGGATTGGACGAAAAGAGTTGCTGCAAAGTCGACCAGGTTCCATCCTGGCTCCCGTCATCGACAAAGATGAATTTAAACCGGTAGCTCGCCTGTGTGGCGGCCTCCAGCTGGTAAAGAGCTTTCGCCAGGTAAGAGAGCGAGTTGCTTTCGTTGTAACAAGGCACGACAACCGTGATGTGGCTGGCCGTCGCGGGCCTTGACATAATCGTAATGGGTGGCTCGGGTGTCGCCGTCACGCTGGTGCTCTGCGGCAACAGCAGCTCCTCTTTCCATCCCAGGTATTCCGAAGCCCCAATGAGTCGCCCGCGCGATAACATCCCTTCAAGGAGTGCCGGCATCTGCAGCGCATTGCGGTAATGACGCAGCCTCGCTAGCCGCGAAGCCCCCGTAATCTCCGGCTGTTCCGGGTCGAGATCCCAAATTCGAAAATAAAAAATAAACGGCGCGTGTTTGTGACTGCCAATCCAGGAATTTACGGCACGATTTAAAAGCGCCTGCGGAATCTGCCGGAGATAGTTTCCGCCCGCAATCGGTATCTGCAGCCCGAGTAGATTAAAGGCGGGAAGCGGCAACTCATAGAAATCCTTGCCGCCGGCTCGATGCTTATGAAGGCTGCGCCATTTCGGTTCAGAACTGAAACGAGTGAGGCTGGGGCTGACACTCGAATCATACTCGTAACCTTCTTCCGCGAGCACCTCGAGCGCCGACAGATCTTCCGGTCGCAATCGGTGATCGGCTACTCGAAATCCTCGAATCCGGCGTCCGGTCAAATCCTCCAGCACCTGCTTCGAGGTCCGAGCCTCGGCCCGCAACTGTTCCTTCGTCAATAAGCGAAAACTACTCTGCGTCACGCCCGCGCTGCCGATTTCATGTCCCTCGGCGACGACTTTCTGAATCACACCCGGAACCTGTTCCGCCAGCCATGACGATACGAAGAACGTCGCATGATGACCGTATCGCTCCAAAGCGAGCAGGGTACGGTCCGTGTTCTGTTGCACCCGCTTTTCGAATCGAGACCAGTGGGACTGGCTGAGCAGGTTACGAAAAGCTGCTCCCTGATAATAGTCTTCGAGAGAAACAGTCAGAATATGTGTGGCGACGTGGCGCGTGAATTCCATTGGTAAGTCATTTACCTTTGCCGTGGCGGGAGGAGAAGAAACACTTACTGGGTCGGCGACAGACAGCAGATCGAATTTGGTCGGAGTAGAGCCAGCAGTCATGATGAATCCTAGAAAGTAAGGTCTGAACTATTCAATTACGTAGGCGCGACCTGGGAGCGGTGCGGCGGATCCGTTGATGATCGAGTCCCCAGCCAGGCTATTTAGGCGGGTATCCTGTTCGATTGTTCTTGCGCCATCACTTGACTCTCGATCCAGGCGTAAGTCTTGGTGAGGCCTTCCCGCAAGGACCGCGTTGGTTTCCAGCCTAGTTTTTCTTGAATCAGCAAGTTATCCGAGTTACGTCCCCGGACGCCGAGAGGTCCACTGATGTGGCGTAAGCGGATGCGCTTCCCCGCAATGTCGGCCGCCAGTTCGGCCAGGCCGTTGATCGTCACCATCTCTTCGGACCCAATGTTTACCGGACCGGCAAACTGCGAACGCATCAGGCGAATCACGCCTTCCACACATTCGTCGATGTACAAAAACGAGCGGGTCTGCTTCCCATCACCCCAGATTTCGATCTCGCCGCCGTCGGGCGCTTCCGCTATTTTCCGGCAGACCGCGGCTGGGGCCTTTTCCTTGCCGCCGCTCCAGGTCCCCTCCGGGCCAAAGATATTGTGGAATCGCGCGATACGCACTTCCACTCCGCAATTGCGCATGTAAGAGAGGTACAGACGCTCACTGAACAGCTTCTCCCAGCCGTATTCGCTGTCGGGAGCCGCCGGATAGGCAGAGCCTTCCGAGCAGTTCGGGTTGTCCGGTTCGAGCTGGTTGTAGGCCGGGTAAATGCACGCCGACGACGAGTAGAAGAAGCGCCGGACACCCGCCTTGGAACCATATTCCAGCACATTCAAGTTGATAGAGGCCGAGTTATGCATGACAGCGGCATCGTGTTCGCCGGTAAATATATAGCCGGCGCCGCCCATGTCCGCCGCCAGTTGGTAGACCTCCTGCACGCCCCCTACCACCGTCTTCGCGAACTCTTGCTCTCGCAGGTCGCCCACCATAAATTCATCGGCGGCGCTCGTGGCATACTCGTGGCGTTTTATATCCACTCCACGAACCCAATTGCCGTCTTGTCGTAATCTCTTGACTAAATGGCCGCCGATAAAGCCGCCAGCGCCACATACCAGAACTCGTTTCATCCTTAGTAAGATCCTTCCTGAATAAAAATCGCCCGCAAGGTCCGTATCACGATATACAAGTCGAGCCACAACGACCAGTTTTGGATATAGTACGTGTCCAATGACAACTGCACACTGAGATTGCCGTTACTCCGCGGCCCAACCTGCCACAATCCGGTCAATCCAGGAGTAACTTGCGTTCGCAGACTCCGAAACTCCGGGTGGAACCGCTCATTGTGATAAATCGGAAAAGGTCTCGGCCCAACCAGGCTCATCTCGCCCTTAAAGACATTCCATAGCTGGGGCAACTCGTCGATACTGGTGCGACGCAAGAAACGTCCGATGCCCGGCAGCACTCTCGGATCCCGTTTCAGCTTGCAGAACATTTCCCATTCTCGTTGCGCTTCCGGCTCCTCCGCCAAATGTTTCTGCAGCATCTGTTCCGCATTGACAAACATCGTGCGCAGCTTCCACACACGGATGATGTGTCCGTTGCGTCCCTCCCGCTCTTGGAAATACAAGGCCGGCCCGGGGCTGGTGACGCAAATCCAGGCAGCGCAGAACACTACAAGTGGAGCTGCAAGCAGCATTCCAGCGCCCGAAATCAGCAGGTCCAAAGCTCTCTTTAGACGCCAATTGAAGCCGTTCAAGAGTTTTTGCTGCATCTCCAAGCCGAGCAGTCCGCCCAAATCCCTCGGCTCGGTCCACAAGCTGGCTACGCCGGCCAGGTCCGGTACGATGATGATCTTCGGGAATACCTTGCACCACAAGCGAAGGTAACCGTTGAGGCCCTCGCGAGAGATGCCCGGCAGTGCTACGATCGCGTACTTTGTGCGATATGCGTGAGCCCAGTAAGCGGTCTCTGCCAGCGAACCTACAACCGGTATCCCCTCTACGCTGGCAACCGGCGTCTCCGCATCATCTACGCAGGCGACCGGGCGATATCCCAGACACCGGTTTTCGTGCAGACTCCGCGCAATTGCCTGGGCCGTGTCGCCCGCGCCAATGAGAAGGACCGGTGCTCCCCACCAGGAATTTCCGCTGAGGAATTTCTCGCAAAACCATCGTCCAGTCGGAGCGAGTAAGAGTGACAGAAACCAGGCACAGAAAAATGCTCCCCTCGAATCCGCCCACCAGCTCTTGCTGAGGAACATAGCCGCGGTCAGGAGCAAGTAAGTCAAGATGACTCCCCGCAGCACCCGGCGGATATGCACCACTGGGGTCACACCGATGCCGGGATACAAGCCCGCAAAGGAAAACGCGGCCAGCGCCGAAATGGGCGCCAGTATCATGGCCGGATGAAGCGGCGGTATGCGCGGATTGACGAAAGCCCACATCCGGAATCCTAAAGCGACGGCGATCAACAAAGCGCAGAAATCCATCGTGATCAGCGCCGTGATCATTAGGAACATTCTCGACGACGTTACCCGGGCCGAACTCGATTCGAGAGTCGATTGCGCCAGCGTTGACATAGGAAACCGGAATCTTAGACTTTCTTCGTACCGTTTCGACGCCGGGAGCAGCCAGTAGCCGCCCGTCCGGGATCGGTAGACCTAACGCTCGGGAATCGGCGGATTTGGAACGTATTGCCGCCGGCCTAATAGTTGAAGAGCGACAAAAAGCAGGAATCTCGGGTTGTGTTTGAGATAGCGCTTCCAAAGTCGCCGAGGCTCGGTCGCCAGCCGGAAGAACCACTCGAGGCCGATCCGCCTCATCCAGCGCGGTGCCTGTAGCTTAGTGCCCGCAAGAAAATCAAAGGCTGCTCCCACGCCCACCATGACCGCTTGCACTCGAATCTTGTGCGCCGCCATCCAGTAGTCTTGTTTCGGGGTGTTCAACCCGATAAATAGAATATTCACGCCTGACCGGTTGATGTGTTGCACGATTTCCGCATCTTCCTCCTCGGTGAGAGCGCGAAAGGGCGGCGAGAACGCGTACGTGACTTTAAGGTTCGGAAACCGATGCCGCAATACCTTCACGAGCTTAGTCAAAACTTCCGGTTTCCCGCCATAGAAACCGACATTCAGGCCCTGCCGGGCGGCCTTCTCCAAAAGCACCGGCGTGAGATCCGGTCCATAGACTCGGGTGACTTTTTTGTTGCCGAGCAGTTTCAGACTCCAGACGATCGGCATGCCGTCCGGCGTAACCAGGTCGGCTTCATTCATCACTCGCATGAAAGAGGTGGAGTCGAATGCCTCCATCACATTGTTCACCGACGAAACACAGACGTACTTTGAGTGTCCCTGGTGGGCCCATTCACAAATGGCGTCAGAGGCGTGATCATAACTGGTTGCGCTAACTTTCATTCCGAGAACATATGTAACGGGGCAAGTCATTTGAGCTTCGCTCTCCGGCGTCGAAGGACTATTTTTGAACGGCGACAATGTTTTAAGAATTCCTATAGGGACAAACGTCAGTCGAATGGGTATTTCGTTTGTTCTGCGAGCCGAAATTGGAACTGGCCGGAAACAGCAGCGTTGCTTCCGAACTGGGCCTTGAACATAAACCGAAATGAAATCGCACAGTCATTCATCCCTCTAAAAGCAAAAGATAGCTTTGTGCGCTTCAGATGCCCTCATGCTGAGTCTTTCGATACTGCTGAACGTCGAGTGCTGTCTCTCGGGCAACCAATAGCAGATAACTGGCTGCTCACGTCTGCAGCAGTCCATTGTCAGGCCTACTAGCTACCATTCGCCAAAAATAATGGACTTTCCCGATTTATCTGCGATCAATCACATGCAATCGACAGCGAGTTGTTTGGGAAAAATAACGGTAAGTTAATTTGCCGCTTCAATTTCGAATTGCGCGCCTACTATTTGGGTCGCTTGCCGGGTCCGGCTGGATCACACTCAAATCGATCTTGGACGAGAGGTGGGAAGCGGGCGTACGAAACTGAGCCGAGTCGATCAAGTCTCGATCTAGTTCAGCTACGACGGAGCGGTTCAAAATCGGAACAGTAACGATCAGCCGCGCTCTTCCGATATCGCGCAGAATGCGGCCCTCTACTCCAGCCAGTGGACCCGCGATGATTCGGATCGGCTCGCCTTCCACGTAGACCGGCCCGGCCTTCATCGCGCGGTTGGCGCGAGCTAGTGATTGAAGGGCGAATATCTCAGTTGCAGGAACGGGCTCCGGCTTGTGCTCCCGGCTTAGGATCTGCACGATTCCCGGAGCGCTCAGGATGGGTACGAGATTGGCAGGGTCGAACCGGCAGAAAACATAGCCTGGAAATAACGGCACCGAGATTTCTTTTTTTCGGGCGGCCAGGCGCTTCTCTGTGGGTAGAAAAATCTCGAATCCGCGGTACGTGAGAAACGTTGTCGTTTTTCTCTCGCAGTTAGGCCGCACATGGAGCACATGCCAGGGTAGGGCACGCTCCAATCCCAAAGTATCTATCGGCTGCAGTGAAGTACACATCTATTCCTCCGACCAGGCGGGCTTCGCCCCCATCTATGCACATTTCAGGACTGACCCTCATTGTGCCTTCATCGAATTCTCCGAGGATTCGACTCGCGTTCCATCTCAGGTTGCTATGTCAGAAAACAAGTGTCAAGTTTAGGAACAAAATCTTGGTACTAGCCAAATGTCTTATCCCGAAATTAAAAGGGATTCAAAAATATGTCCGCCAATCTGAATTAAAAGACAGGTTGCCGTCGGATACGCCAGGAAACTCTTTCTTCTTCCGATCACTTTGCGCGATCCGGAAGGCTGCCATCAGGCATTCGGCCAATGATCCCGGGTCCTGCGGAAAGAAATCTTTTTTCAGATTCGAGTGATTCGCCCGCTGCCCGCGCCTTCGATCAGCCGTTCTTTGGATCTTTGAGTACTGTTCGCTTCTCCGAATAGTGTCTGGACGGTCGTAGTACTACCAATCGGTTTTCGTCTGCAGTTACTTAGAGCTAACTTACTCAAAAACTGCGTCTAGCCTAAATTCGAACTGGCCTTGCGCTGCCTTACGAGTTACCTCTCCACCTATCTCCCAAACCAAAATTGCGGAAAAGCTTATGTGGGTGTAAAAAGTGTTTATTCTCCTGCTTCAACAAGAGCTCTTCATAATTTGGGATCGGGTGAGCCGGTTTTTTCCTAGAGCGCTGTGAGAACCCTTACTAAATTTCCCTTGGCCTTTCGTCGATGAAGGTTTTAGGGACAGCCTTGTCAAACCAACCTCCCCAATCGATCGTCATTATTCGCAAGAAGGCCGCTCATCATGGAGGACACCACGGTGGTGCGTGGAAAGTCGCTTACGCCGACTTTGTTACGGCTATGATGGCGTTTTTCATGGTGATGTGGCTGATGGCCAGCAGCGACCAGGTCAAAAAATCGATTGCCGCCTATTTCCTCGATCCGCAAGGAAAAAAGCACGAGGTGGGCAGTGGCGGTTCCACCAATGGTTCTGGCAAGTCGCTCTATTTGTCTGTCGATGACATGAAGCAGCTAAAACAAAAGCTGGAACAGTCCATGAAATCGCTGCCGGCCATTGAAAAGCTCAAGGATCAGATCAGCATGACGATTACCGGAGAAGGACTCCGCGTCGAACTGGTCGAAAACTCGCAAGGCGTCTTCTTTGGCTCAGGCAACGCTCAGCCTACCCCGGTTGGAGAGCAGGCGATCAGCCTGCTCGCGACTGAACTCGGTAAGCTACCAAACTCCATCGTTCTCGAGGGTCATACCGACGCCGTGACCTACGGCGATGCCAACGCTTATACGAATTGGGAACTCTCGGCCGATCGGGCCAACGAAGCCAGGCGATTGATGCAGGCTCATGGCGTCCGTGCTGACCAGATCCGGCAGATCCGCGGTTACGGGGACCAAAGTCTGCGCAATCCGGCCAACCCGCTCGACCCCTCCAACCGTCGCATCTCCGTTATTGTGCTTTACGGAGAACAACCGCCACTTGAGATGCCAGTTAAGAAGGACGGAGAAAAGCCTGCTGGTGCACCGGCCGGAAAAGTTCCCGCTGAGGCAGTTAACCTGGCGCCAGGCTCGATGCATTCGGGGTCCGCAACCAAGAAGTGACTTAAGGCGCAGAGTTGGAAGTCCCGCTGCTTAATCGAAAATCCTTCACAGTTAAACACCACGATCCATACCCCTGCTTGCGCGAATACGGATCGTCTTCCACTTGCAGGATTACGTCGAGCAGGGAGCCAGGACGAATGCTGTCGGCGCGTTTTCCCAAATTCCAGGCCTTACAAAAAACCGTCCGGCCATTCTGACGGAGAGGCAGAGTGAAATGTTTGCCCGCGGCGAGTGCGCGGATTGGCCCTGCTACTTCCACTTGTGAACACAAAAGGATCGGCGCAGGATTGCCAAATCCAAATGGTCCCAGCGCCAGTATCTGGGTTGCACATACATCCGACAGCTCGGCCAGCGTGGTGCCGGCATCTACCTTGAATTGGGGGCGAAAATCTTCTGCGGTCAAGCGGCTGGCTGCGAATTCGTCAAAGCGCCGCCTGAACTCGTCGACATGCTGCGCTTGCAGCGTCAAGCCTGCCGCCTGGCGATGCCCCCCAAATCGTTGCAATAAATCCGGCATGCTTTCGAGCGCTTCGAGCAGATGAAAGCCGGGAATACTGCGTCCGGATCCCGAAAGCTTGTTACCGCTTCCTGACTCTTGCTCTTCGGCTTCGCTCAAAACGAAGACCGGACGGCAGAAGCGCTCGACCAGCCGGCTGGCCACTATGCCCAATACTCCCAGGTGCCAGCCCGCACCGGTGAATACCATCGCCGAACAGTCCTCGATCGAAGCACTCTCTGCGCACTGCCCGAGAACCGCCTCGACGATTTCGGCTTCCACCTGCTGGCGCTCCTGATTCAAACGATCCAGCTGCTCGGCTAGCGCTTGCGCACGGTCCGCATTCTCGGTTAGAAATAATTCGATCACGTCGCGCGCTGTCGCCATCCGGCCCGCGGCATTGATGCGCGGCGCTAACCGAAATGCCACCTGGTGCGCCGACGGACTCTCTCCCACTTCTAATCCGGCCACCGCGAGCAGCGCGCGCAGTCCCGGATTTCGCACCTGCTTTAATCCCGATAAGCCGCGTTTCACAATCACGCGGTTCTCACCAGTCAGCGACACGATGTCCGCTACCGTTGCAATCGCGACCGGCTTCAGGAACGAGTCGAGCAAAGCGTTCTGCCGCTGCGAGCTTAAATCACTTTGACTGAGCAGCCCTTGCACCAACTTGAGCGTTACACCCGCGCCGCAGAGATTTTTGTTCGGATACTCGCAATCGGCACGATTCGGATTCAACACCGCCAACGCCGGCGGCAGCGCTTCTTCGGGCAGATGATGATCCGTCACGATCACATCGATGCCCAGCCCGTTGGCATGCCGCACCACTTCGCTCGCGCGGATGCCGGTATCAACACTGACAATCAAACGAATACCCGCTGCTGCCGCCTGCCCGATGACTTCGGTCCTCATGCCGTAGCCGTCCCGCAGCCGGTGCGGAATATGAAAATCAGCTGCGCCGCCCAAAATCTCGATGGCCTTTTTCAGGACCACAATCGAGCAGGTGCCGTCCACATCGTAATCGCCGTAGAGCAGTATCGGTTCCTGAGCGCGGATGGCAGACCGCAACCGCGCGACCGCCTCGGCCATCCCGCGCATCAGAAAGGGATCGTGCAGCTCGCCTAATTTCGGGTCGATAAATTCTTGCGTCGCGCGGCTCTCTTCATAACCGCGCTGTACCAGCACACTGGCAACGGTGCGCTGGAGCCCTAATGTTTTTTGCAGATGGCGAACCGCTTCCGGGTCGGCCTGCGGCATCAGCCAGCGGGCATCCGGTCGCCGCCAGGACGCCGTCTTCTCGGCTATCGCCATCAGTTATTCGAGAAGTAGCCCCCGAGCGATCCATCCTCACTGACATCGCTCTCCTCGACCGCAGCATCGAGTTCTCCGAGTATGTCCGTGAACACTTCATACCAGTCGGTGTGAACTTCGAACAAGTAGACACGGCTGTCTATTGAGAAGGAAAGTTCGAGAGCCGACGTGAATCCCTCGTACGACTGTAATTGCCGCAAGCGGCTTTCATACTGCCGCTTCTCTTCGCGCGTAAAATCAGTTTCTTCCAATTGGTCGAGAGCGCCATCGATCTGGTCGAGCGAAAAGGCGTGCTGATCGAATACCACGAGCTTGGCTCCGCAGGCCTGAGCGGCTTGCAGAAACTCCCTAAAATCCGGATGCCGTTCCGTATCCCACGACACCTGCATCAAAGCGTCTACCATCCGATGCGTTCCGTAAAAGACTGTTATGCCAGATTGCTGAAGTTGATTCTCAATCTCCGTGCGCAGTTTCTCAAGATCTTGGGGCATCCGATCCAACCTACCAAACTTGGCTCCCATCCGAGTAACCTAAGTCTCTCCCGCAACATCGTTCCACACATACATGTCTCATGCGGATATCGGGAGACCAGCTCATTTGGCGCGCTGCTGCCTTTTCCTTCTTCTGCTGTTCTGTCTGACCACGACATCCTACGCACAGAGCGGATTTGTGAAATCGGCTGGTCAGCCTTTACCGGGCGCGACGGTCACGGCTTCGCAAAACGGCCAGAGCCTCAGCACCGCGACCGATGCCGATGGCCATTATGGTTTCCCTCCGCTCGCTCCCGGCGCCTGGTCCGTATCGGTTGAGATGTTTGGTTTTGCACCGCTCACTCAATCCGTTGATTTCGCCACTGTTAACGGACCTGTCAACTTCAACCTCCAACTGAAAGAATCGCCCCTGCTGCAGCGCCTGCAGCAATTCGCGCGACGACCCGACGCTGCCTCTTCCGGCGCCAACTCAACTCTCGAAAACGAGTTGCAAAACGGCACTATCGCTGAACCGCAAAACGTCGCACCGTCCACAACTGGTTCGCAGAACAGCAACGAATCTTTCCTCGTTTCAGGCAGCCTAAGCCCCGGCATGGCGCAGGGCGCTCAATCCGATTCCGGTCCCGACCCGCGGCAAGGCGCTCCTGGCCTCGACGCCTCTGGGACCTCTGCAGCCGGAAACGGTTCTGCCCCGGGGTTCGGAGCGGGCACCGGGGGAGGCGGGGGTGGCTTTGGCGGAGGGCGGGGCGGCTTCGGCGGGGGCGGACCGGGCGGTGGACGAGGCGGCTTCGGTGGGCGGCGTCCCGGACGCCCTCCCGGCCAGTTCGGCAACCGGCGTAATCAACAAATCCACGGCCAGGCCTCCTTTACTTTGCAAAACTCGGCCGTGAACGCCAAGCCCTTTTCTCTAAATGGACTCGACATCCCGCAGACTGCTTACGCGCAATCCCGTTTCAGTCTGGTGTTCGGCGGCCCGTTGGTTATCAAGAAACTCGTCAAAGACCCCAAGACTCAGTTCTTCTTCACGTACTTCGGTACGCGTGGTAAAACTCCCGAACTCTTCGCCGAAACCGTTCCCTCGGCGGCATTCCGCACCGGCGATTTCTCGCAAGCCACGCAATCGCTCGGCACCTCTGCTACCAGCGTGCCTGTCACCATCTTCAATCCCGCAACTCACCAGCCGTTTGCCAATAACTCCATCCCGAACAATCAACTTAGCCCCATCGCCCTCTCGCTTCTCAAGTTCTATCCTTTGCCGAACGAGCCCGGCACAGCGAACAATTATCAATATGAAACAGCACAAGTGGCGAACGCCAATAACATTGGCTTACGCGTGCAGCGCGAAGTCACCAGTGTCGACCGCCTATCGCTCAACTTCCAATACCAAAACCGCAACGGCACGACCGCTCAACCCTTTGGCTATTCAGACGCAACGAACGGTTACGGCTTGAACGCTCGCCTGCAGTGGACCAGAAACATCTCCGCGACGGCCATCAGCAACACGCAGTTCCAGTTCAATCGCAACTACACCATGATCACGCCCTACTTCTCGACTCTCTCCAACATCGCAGGCGAGTTAGGCATTCCTGGAACCTCTTCAAATCCGCTCGATAACGGGCCGCCCACGCTCAACTTCACCAACTTCGGCGGACTCACCGATTCGAACGCCACGCTGAACCGGAACCAGTCGCAGGGCCTGAGCGAGAACATCAGTCTGCTCAAAGGCAAACACTCCATTACTCTCGGCGGTGGTTTCACCCGTGCTGACCTCAGTGCGCGCACCGATCCGAATGGCCGCGGAACCTTCAACTTCACTGGCGTTGCCACCAGTCAGATCGACTCAAGTGGGCGGGCTGCGACCGGAACCGGTTACGATCTCGCCGATTTCCTCCTCGGCCTTCCTCAATCGAGTTCCATTCAATACAGCGGCTTCAACGAATACTTTCTGCAGAATCAGTGGAGCGGCTTCCTGCAGGACGAGTGGAAAATTCGCCCTAATCTGACCTTGATCGGCGGCGTCCGTTACGAGTACTTTTCTCCCTTCAGCGAAAAGTACGGCCGTCTCGCCAATCTCGACATCGCGCCCGGCTACACTGCCGTATCGACCGTGACGCCTAATCAAGCCGGTCCCTATTCAGGCGCGTTCCCCAGCGGTCTGATCAATCCCGATTTCAACAACTGGTCTCCGCGCCTCGGCCTCGCCTGGAAACTTCCCTGGACCAAACGGTCCACTCTCGTGCGCGCCGGATATGGCATTTACTACAACGGCCAGGCCTACATTCAGTTCGCCAGTTCGCTCGCTTATCAACCGCCCTTTGCTGTGTCCAATAGTGTGAACACCAGCACCTCGAACGTTCTCACCTTGAACAAAGGCTTCACCAGCACCGCGCCCGATCAGGTTACTAACAGCTTTGCCGTCGATCGCAACTATCGCACGCCGTATGCCGGCACCTGGAACATTTCGATTCAGCACGATTTAGGCGGCGGCTACTTCGCTGAGGTCGGTTATCTCGGCACGAAGGGTACTCGTCTCGACGTGCGCACACTGCCTAATCAGGCAGTACCCGGAAGCTTTCAAGCGAACAACCAGGGCACGCAAATTTCAAACGCCACCGGCTTCACTTACGATCAGTCGCTCGGCAATTCGATCTTCAATGCACTACAGCTTCGTTTGAACCGCCGCTTCAATCACGGAGTTTCCTTCTTCGCTTTTTATCAATTTGCAAAATCGATCGACGACTCTTCAACCTTCGGCGGGGCAGGGAACACGGTGGCGCAAAACTGGCTCGACCTCGCCGCCGAGCGCGGTCTTTCGAGTTTCGATATCCGTCACCAGTTTTCCCTCAATTTCGTTCTCACGTCACCTATTGCCGGCCCCGGATCTCGCGTGCCGGCCGACAGTAAATTAGGCCGGTTGCTGAAAGACTGGCAGCTCAGCGGCGGCATCACCGCACAGACCGGCAATCCGCTCACCGCGCGCGTCTTAGGCAACTCGCAACAACTCGCACAAACCGGCGGCACCGGCAAAGGCCGCGCCGATATCACCGGCGAACCGATCACTGAAGGCCCGGGCTTTTTCAACCTGGACGCTTTCACCACCGTTCCTTCCGGTGCGTACGGTAATGCCGGCCGCAACACCATTCCGGGACCCGGCCTCTTCAGTCTCAATCTCGCCTTCGGCCGATCCTTCAATTTCGCCGAACGCCGCCGCGTCGAATTCCGCGTCGAATCGAATAACTTGCTCAACAACGTGAATTACACCAATCTTTACACCGTGGTCAACGCCGTAAATTATGGTTTGCCGAGTTCTGCCAGTGCGATGCGCACGCTCGATATCGTGGTGAGGTTCAGGTTTTGAAAACTCTCGCTAGCGCCCTCACTTGTTTGCTGCTCTTGCAACCGCTTGACGGGCAGCGCGCCACCTTCTCTACTACCACCAACTTCGTCATCGTAAATGTCACGGTGCTCGATCGTGCGGGTCGGCCCATCGACAATCTCACCAGCAAAGATTTCGAAGTCTACGAAGACGGCAAGCTCCAGAAATTGCAAGCCGTCGATTTCCAGCGACTGAACAGCAAGGCATTGCCGCCCGTAACGCCGACGTTCACGCAACGACCGCCCGCGCCGCCTAAGGGCTATAACCCCGATGCCGAAAAAGCGGCCCAGCGTTCGGATCTGCTGTCCAAATATCAGGATCGCCGCCTCATTTCGATCCTGCTCGATCTCTCTTCGATGCAACCCGCCGAGCAGATTCGGGCTAAACAAGCGGCGCTTAAATTCCTCACCGAACAGATGACCGCGAGCGATACCGTCTCGATCCAGCTCTATGGCAGTGCACTGCAAACTCTGCAGGACTTCACCTCCGATCGCGAACTTCTCATCGCCGCGCTGAACCGCCTGCGCATCGGAGATTCGAGCGAAAACGCAACCGTTGCCGACGAAGGAGCCGACGCCCAGGATCAAAGCGGTTCGTTCACCGCAGACGAAACTGAGTTCAACATTTTTAACGCGGATCTAAAACTTGCCGCGATTGAAGACGCAGCCCGTAACCTGGCACAGTATCCGGAGAAGAAAGCGCTCATTTATATATCGAGCGGCCTGCAGAAGAATGGGGTCGACAATCAGTCGCAGTTGCGCGCCACCGTCAACACAGCCATTCGGTCCAACGTTGCTTTCTATCCCATCGATGCGCGCGGTTTGACCGCTCTCGTTCCGGGCGGCGACGCTACCTCAACCGGAGCAGCCGGTAACAATTTGTACAACGGCGCCGGCCAGCGATCCATCAAGGAGAACTTCAACAACCAGCAGGAGACGCTCGCGACGCTCGCTCTGGATACGGGCGGCAAAGCTCTCCTTGATTCAAACGACCTCACCGACGGTATGCGCCAGGTGCAGAGAGACTTTGGCAGCTACTATGTCTTCACCTATGTCTCTCTCAACAACTCACAGGATGGACGCTATCGCCGGATTCAGGTGAAACTTGCGGCTCGTCTGACGGGCTTGAAAGCGAAACTCGATTACCGCCAGGGTTACTACGGCCCCACTACCTTCGGCCACATGCGCGATAGCGATAAAGAAGCGCAACTCTCGCAGGCACTGCTCTCCGACAATCCGGTCACCGACCTTCCCCTAGCTGTAGAGGTCGATTATTTCCGGCTCGATAAATCCAAATACTTTGTCCCGATTTCGGCCAAGATCGCCGGCTCGGCTTTGACGTTTCAAAAGAAGGGCGCCAAACAAGCGACTGAACTGGATTTCGCCGCCGAAATCCGCGATGCCCGCAACCGTCTCGCGGCGAGCGTGCGTGACACCCTGCCCTTGAAAGTTGCTGAAGACGTGGCCGGTCAGGTAACGCGCAAAAGTGTGCAGTACGACACCGGCGTCACACTCGCGCCCGGCACTTATCACTTGCGATTCGTGGCTCGCGAGAATGGCGAAGGGAAAGTAGGCACCTTCGAAACGCCCTTCACCATCCCCGATTTAGCAAGCGGCACGGCTCTGCGCGTCAGTTCGGTGATCTTCAGCAACCAGCGCAGCCCGATCACCGAGCAGGTGGCCGGTGTGAAAAACAGCAAGAAACTTCTGTTGAACAATCCGCTCATTCAGCAGGGACAGAAGCTCGTTCCTAACGTGACAAAGGTCTTCCAGCCCGGCCAGAAGATGCTTGTCTACACGGAAGTCTACGATCCCAAAATTCCCGACAGCCTGCCTGAATATTTCCGCCGCGCCGATGTGGAAGCGAGCCTCGCCTTCTATCGCGGGAATCAGAAAATATTCGAGACGCCTCCGGTGCGCGCCGATCGTCTCAGCGAACAGCGAGACGCCACACTGCCGGTATGGTTGCAGCTATCAATGGCCTCCATCAAGCCCGGCCGCTACGACTGCCAGTTAAATATAATCGATGAATTTGGACGGAAGTTTGCTTTCCCACGTGCTCTGGTGGCGGTTGTTAAATAAGAGCTGAGTGCGGGCTATCGGCACAGCCACGCGGCAGAAGAATTTTGGGCCGCAGATGAACGCGGATCAACGCAGATAACATTTATTTTCAACCGGCGTTTACGCATTAGTCAGCGGCTAGTCGTTTGCGGGCGGCTTTGATGTCGGGACGGACGAGAATTTGAGGAACGGACCCAGATTTCTGCTCGTTCGGCTTATTCGGGGGGAAGAGGCATTCTAAAACTTGCTTAATGGCGTCGTCTGGAACCGGGGCAGTGACCGCGACAGCGGCGGCGGGTTGAGCCGGCACCGTTTTTTGAGGAACGAAGCCACGCTCCTTTTGGAGTTTCAGGAGAGCGGTGAGGGTTTTGTGGAAGCTGCGCTCGGCGGAAGCTAAGGCGCGGGCGAAGAATTCGATTTTGGGGTAGTCGGGCGGTCCTTCAAATCCTTTTCTCCAGGGCCCGACTTCCTGGCAGCGGATGCGGCGCATGCGCCAGTAGTGTTGGGCGAGTTCGTCGACGAGAATTTATTTTGAACTCGCGCGCACAACGGACTCGCGATCCGCGCCCAAGTCCGCCGAAGTTTCTCTTTCGTTTGGTGGCGCGGAATCGCGGCCTGTGCTTGCTTCAGTGGTGTTGGCGGGTTGGTGCTCGTCGCGTAACTTGCCGCGGAGCTCGTCGAGTTCGGCGGGATCTTCGCCGGGAGCGACAACTTGTTTGGAATAGGCGCCGTGTTTGAAGCGGTTTTGGGAGCTTTTGGCTTTGCCTTCTTCCGTTCTTGGGGCCTGTGGATTTTTGGGCGTTTTCCCGGTTGATTTCAGCGCGGGTTTTGGTGGGTTTCTCGGTTGATTTCTTCGGGGCAGACATGTTGTTTACCTGCGCGGAATTTAGCAGCGCGGGTGAACGGGGTGGGGTTCGGACAAGGCGTAAGTGTTTTAAAAGATGGAAAAAAAAAGATTTACGAAGTTAGTGATGGGAGATTACGGCAGATGAGCTTATCGGGATTGATGGGCAACTCGCACACTCGCTTGCTTTGTCGATGCTCGCCATCGTATCGCCGGGAGCTGAGAGCATGTTTGCGATTCATTCGATTAACGCTCTTCCACGATCGCCATATCTAGGGCGTGCTCTGCCGCGGTTTCGCCGTTCCACTGGACTGCTAGCTTCTGCCATTGCAAGGCATCGTCCGCCGATCGATAGACCTCGCCCTCAACGGAAAGATAGAAAACTCCGGGCTCGACACTGCTCGCCGCCACAACCGGGATACGCAATCCCTGCGGTTCGGGCAAACCATCCCGTACTTGCCGCCAGGCGTCGTTTCCGGTACGTCGATAAACGACGGAGCTGGCTAACTCTTTGAAATGCGCTGCGTATGCGCTCTTCGAAGCTGAGAGCAAGAGTGTCGTCGAATTCGCAATGCTGACCGCGATACTCCAGCAATACTGGTGCTCCAGGCCGTCAACGATACGTCGCCAGCTATCGCCGTCATCGACGCTCTCGAAGTAACCATCACCCGCGGCCGAGTGTAGCCGGGTCGGATTCTGTGGATGAATCGCGAGAGAGTGGGTGTCTTTCGGACCGGTCGGAACGCGGTCGCGCCATGTCCCTCCCGCATCATCGCTGCGCAACAGCGCACCGGCCTCAATAGCGACATGCAAACGACTCGGCTTTGCCAAATCCGGAAGAATCGACCGGACGTGATGCGTCTCCGGACGTGGTGGGAAACTCCATGTCTTCGCCGAGGGCACTGTCGTGAATGTCTGCAATTCATGCCAGGTTTCTCCACGATCGTCGGAGCGAAAAATAGCGCTCGGTTCCGTCCCTGCAAAGACTGCACCGGAGTCAGAGGCGGAAAGCGCCGTCACTTTAGGATTGGTGAAGCCAAGAGAAGCGTTCCAGGTCGCACCCCCGTCGTCGCTTCTGAATATTCCATCGCCAAACGTTCCGCAGTAAACAATGCCGTTTCGATGCAAGTCGGCAGCGACACACTGAACCTGCTTGTCTTGGAGACAAACTGTGCCGCGCCAGTTTCCATTGGAGCCTGCAATGACGGTGAGGCCGCGAGCAGTCGCCAAATAGATCGTCGTCTTCATGCTTAGTACATTACTTCTCGTCGCAAAATCGCAATGCCAACTACTCGGTTGAAAGTCACGACGATATTATGGGGCCGAGAACTCCAATCGCTTCGCTCATGGCTCTGAGTTTGGGTTGGTTCGTTAGGCCGGTTGATTCGGCGAGGCTAAGCATTGTGCGGCTCGGTAAGCTGCTTGTGTGACACCTAGGAATACTTCGTCTGCTCGAGGTCTTGAATCAGACCCGGGCCAATCGGCTGCCACCCGAGCTGCTGTCGTGTCTGTCGACTGGAAGCAGACAGATCCATGCCGACAAACATGGCGAGCGACTTCCGCAATCTGAAGCAACGGTATGCCTTCTTCTGCGACCGCGTGGTACCTGCTGCCCGCCTCATGCTTCTCCAACACAAGCCGATAGAGATGCGCAACATCAAGAACGTGCGCCGCCGCCCACCGGTTCAAGCCATCCTCGATGTATGCCGAAACTCCCTTCTCTCGGGCCGCCCGGATGAGGTAACTCACAGCACCCTGCTTGACCGTGTTGTGAACCTGAGGAAGTCGGACCACCGACACATTCACACCGCGATCCGCGACAGCAGCTCCTCCTTTTTCTGTTGCTCTCAGAGGGTTTGGTTGATTGCCATCGAAGTAGTCCTCCGTGGCAAGCTGGCCCGGAGCTGCGACACCCATTGCGACTACCGAAGTGATGACTAACGGGCGATTCGAACCCACGAGCGCATCACCCAGAGCGTCGATCGCCCGGCTATCCTGCTCGTTGCTCGCCTTGAATTTCGAAAAGTCGTCATTGAAAGCACAGTGAATCACCCCCTCTGACTTGGCGGCGGCGCTGCGAAGGCTGTCCAGGTCCTCGAGACTTCCTCGGTATACCTCAGCCCCAGCATCGAAAAGAAACTTCGCACCCGCATCCGAACGCGAAAGTCCAAGCACCTGATGACCCGCTTTGATGAGTTCTGGAACGATAGCAGAGCCAATGAACCCAGTTGCGCCTGTGAGAAAAACCTTCATGATTGCTCCTTCGTTGGATCGTTGCCTTTTCTCTCTTGCGAGGTCGCCTGTGCTCCCCCATCCTAAGGAATAGATGGGAGTTCGGGGGCGTACGATCTATGCTGAAAGTACGCAATACTAGATCGGTCGTACGGAGATCCGATGGATCCACTCTCTGAGGTGTTGTCGCTGCTTAAGCTGAAGAGCTACGTGTCGGGCGGCTTCGTCGTAGACGCAAACATGGGCTTCGACTTCCCCAGATATCAGGGCATCAAGTGCTATGCCGTGAGTTCGGGCTCGTGTCGTTTGTCGGTTCAGGGTGGTCCCGACGCGGTGCTCATGACTGCGGGAGATTGTGTCCTGCTCCCACGTGGTCTGCCGTTCTGTCTTGCGACAGACTTGTCTCTCCCGCGTGTGAACTTTTCACCCGAACTCGCCGTACGTAAGGCGAGTGTGGAAGTCCTAGATGGGGAGGGAGGTTGCTCCATCCTGGGTGGGCACTTCGTCCTCACCGGGGGGCATTCCGAAATCCTGTTGAGTTCGTTGCCCCTGATTGTGCATATCCGCAAGCAATCGGACAAAGAGACGATGCGCTGGTCACTGGACCACATGAGAAAGGAATTGCGCGAGCCTCAGCCGGGAGGATCATTGATCGAGCAGTTGGCGTACATGATTCTCGTTCAAACTCTTCGGCTGCATCTGCAGGAAGAGGCAGGCAAGGGCGTCGGCTGTCTTTTCGCCCTGGCGGATCCGCAGATGAGAATAGCTATCACATGCATGCACGACGACCCGGGACACCCCTGGCTCTACAGGAACTCGCCGCACGTGTTGGCATGTCCCGCACAGTATTTGCCCCGAAGTTTAAGAGTAGGGTCGGGATGACTTCGATGGAATATCTGACACGCTGGCGAATGTTGCTCGCCGGTGACCGTTTGCAGAGTTCTGAAGATTCTGTCTCCGCGATCTCGTCGTCGCTCGCCTACGAAACGGAGAGTGCCTTCGGTAGAGCATTCAGAAGAGTTTGGGGCTGCTCACCACGAGAACATCGTGGACGACCTGAAGCAGGAGCTTCATTCAGGGTCGCGTCAGAAAACGGGCGATAGAGCCTTCTCGATTCCATTCTTCTCAATCACCAGCATTAGTGAGCAGGGCAGACATTGCGACTGCGAGCTCACAGTCGGACAACTCTCGCCTGGATGCTTACGGCCATTCCGGAGCCGAGCCCTATCTTAGTCGCAAGCGCTCGCCTAAGCGGAGATCAGTTCGGAAGTATAATCCTGGGATGTTTGGAGACCCTCGGCGTTGAAGTCTAAACTTCTGCACCGGAGCCACAGAAGCGTTATGAATAGGGTTGAGCACCGCAGTAGGGCACTCCCCGCAGCTGATGATGAGCTGACGAGATCGGAGTATCGACTTCAGGCGATCATCGATGCGATCCCTGGAATCGCATGGTTCAGCGCGACGAACGGGTTCCCGGAATTCTGGAACAAACGCTGGCGCGAGTACACAGGGCTTTCGGCGGAGGCGTCCCGAAGCTCCGGGTGGCAAACGGCAATTCACCCAGACGATTTGGACGAGTTCGCCCGGCGGTGGCGCTCCGATCTACGTTCCGGGCAAGCCAGTGAAATCGAAGTTCGCCTGCGACGATTCGATGGAGAGTACCGCTGGTTTCTCTTTCGGTATGAGCCGACGCAAGATGCGGACGGCCAGGTTATGAACTGGTACGGAACCGCCATCGATATTGAAGACCGGAAGCGTGCCGAACAGAAACTGCGGGAAGACGAGCAACAATTCCGCACCATCACCGATCTGATTTCCCAAAACATTGCAGTGCTTACGCCGGCCGGGGAAGTTCAGTACATGAACAAAGTGGCTGTCGAGCGGTTTGGTATTGAAATGCCAGATATTCAGGAACCGAATGCTTATTTACGGCGGTTCCACCCCGACGATGTGGAGCGAGTGCAAGCCGACCGGCGCGAAGGAATATCGAACGAAGTGCCGTTCGAATTGGAGATGCGGCTTCGTTTAACGGACGGGCAGTATCGCTGGTATCTCTTTCAATACAATCCGCAGAAAGACGAAGAAGGGAGAATCATTCGCTGGTATGCGACAGGGACCGACATCGATAACCGCAAGCGGGCCGAAGAGAGGCTTCAGAGCGAAAACCTGGCACTGCGCGAAGATATGGACCGCTTTTCGATGTTTGACGACATTGTCGGGGGTTCGAAGGCAATACGCAAAGTGTTACAGCAAGTCGCGAAGGTGGCGCCGTCCGATTCAACGGTTCTGGTTGTGGGCGAAACCGGCACAGGCAAAGAAATGATGGCGCGCGCATTGCACCGGCGTTCGAATCGCTCGACGCGAGTCTTCCTTCGGGTGAACTGCGCAGCCATTCCGCAAGCCCTGATTGCGTCCGAGCTCTTCGGGCACGAGAGAGGCGCGTTCACGGGCGCATTGCAGAGACGCATTGGGAGGTTTGAGGCTGCACATGGAGGAACACTCTTCCTGGATGAAGTCGGCGATCTTCCTATGGAGACACAGATTGCGCTTCTCCGGGTACTACAGGAGCGCGAATTTGAGCGGGTGGGAAGCAATCGCGCCATCTCGGTCGATGTTCGGTTGATCGCCGCAACACATCGCGATCTGCGTGAGGCTGTCGCTGCCGGAACCTTTCGCGAGGATCTCGTTTACCGTCTCAATGTTTTTCCGATAGCCATTCCGCCACTCCGGGAGCGGGTAGAAGACATTCCGGAGTTGGTCGAGTATTTCGTTGCACGGTACGCTCAAAAAGCAGCCAAGAACATCCGGCATATCGCAAGGGCGACTCTCGATCAAATGAAGGCCTACAGGTGGCCCGGGAACATTCGCGAACTGCAGAACGTGGTGGAGCGGGCAGTCATTCTGACTGACACGGACACGTTCACCGTCGATGAAAGCTGGTTGAGAGGCGAGCCAGGGCCTTCCGGTCCGCGTGGAGGTCTCTCGGCAATAGCGAAGCGCGAAATAGAGATGATCGAGACTGCGCTGGCCGAGAGCCACGGCCGCATCTCGGGTCCGGACGGCGCCGCCGCAAAGCTGGGGATTCCGCGGCAGACGCTGGAGTCGAAGATCAGAAGATTGGGAATCAGCCGATACGGGCGAAAGGGATGATCTTCATCAGGAGGAGATGCTGAGGGACGCGAGCGCCGGCAGATGATGCTCGTCGGACAGGATCTGGGCCGCGCGTTCGCCGACGATCACGCAGGGCGCCATGGTGTTTCCGGTCGTTACTCTCGGCAGGATGGATCCATCGGCAACCCGTAGGTTGTCTACCCCGTAGACTTTGAGATTGCCGTCGACTACGGACATCAAATCGCGGCCCATCCGGGCTGTTCCTGATTCGTGCCAAAAACTCGTTGCGGCGTCGCGGATGAAGCGCTCGAGTTCGGGTCCTTTCAAGTTGCCGGGCATTACCTCGCGCTTGGTGAAAGGGCGAAGCGGAGCAGCGTTGCCGATTTCGCGGCAGAGTTCGACACAGGCAATGGCCGCCTGCAGATGCTCGGGTTTCGCCAGGGTATTGGCTTCGATCAAAAGTGGATCGGATGGGCGCGGTCCGGTCAAGCGAAGGCGACCCCGGCTGGCGGGATGGGCCACCGCGCCGAACAGGGTCCAGCCCGCCTCGGGTAATCCGAACCGGGCAGCGTTCTCGGCAGTAGACTTGGGAACCTCCGCCTGGCAGACAAATAAATCCGGGCTGTCGAGTCCGGCCTTGCTGGTCGCAAAAAGAATGGCTTCGGACATGTTATTCCGCGGGGCCAGCGGAGTTTGATATTCCCAGACACAATCGAACGCAACATGATCCTGGAAGTTGCGGCCGATGCCGGGAAGGTGCTGCACGACCTGGATTCCCAGGCGCTGCAAGTCCGCCTGGTCGCCGATACCCGACTGCATGAGCACTTTCGGCGTCTGGATCGCGCCGAGAGACAGTACTACTTCGGCGGCCGCACCGATGCGATAGATAGCGCCGCCATAAGAAATCTCTACTCCTGTCGCGCGTTTACCACGGAAAGTCACTCGCGTGACAAGAGCGCTGGTAAGAACAGTCAAATTCGGTTGGTCCATGATCGGGAAGACATAAGAACGGAAAATGGATTCCCGCCTGCTGTTACGGACGAGCACATCGGAGATGGAAGCGCCACTCGCCGCCTCCATCATGCGGCCGTTCGGATTCTCGAAAGCAGGAATCCCGATCGCTTGCGCTGCCTCGACGGTTGCAGGAGCGAGCGGGTTTGGATGCGGCGCGGGCTGCACAAACAGCGGGCCTCCCGTTCCGCGATAGGCGGGGTCCGGTGCGCCCTGCCAGTCTTCGATGCGCCGGTAAATATTGAGAACGGATTGGTAGCTCCAGTTTGGGTCATTCGCTTCGGAGGCAAAGAAGTCCCAATCGGCCTTGTGTCCGCGCGCCCAAACCATCACGTTAATACTCGAGCCGCCGCCCAGCACTTTGCCCATGGAGAACGGGATCGAGCGGCCGTTAACATGTGCGTTTGGCTGGCCGTGGAAGCTCCAATCGCGTTCGCTTCCGAGATTCGCCGGCCATTGGTTCGCTTCCGTCACACTCGGCACGTCATCATTACCACCGGCTTCGAGTAACAGTACGCTGACCTCGGGGTTCTCTGCGATCCGGCGCGCCACTACTGACCCGGATGAACCCGATCCACAGACGATGAAGTCGTAGCGCGGCTGTAATGTGGAGCGCAGCCGCGCCTGGTTGCGGTGGACACGTTCGGGAAAATTCTTTTCGAGGAAATTTGAAAGAGACATAACTTTTTTCCGCTATGAGACAAGCACCGCGCCTACCTTTCGCAATGCAGTGAAAAGAAACGAAGCCTTGATCGGAGACTATGCCGAGAGTTCGTCATTTTGCCGAGCGCGCGGCGTTTTCCATGACAGCTGCCCGCGAGTTTGCAGCAGCTTACGGGTGGAAACCGGCTTGCCTCTCTAACCTCGAATTGCTGAAGGAATGAATTCGGAAAAAGGGAGAGTACTTATGACACAGACAGAATCGACGCACGTATCACGACGCGAGCTAGTCGCCATCGCCGGCTTGTCCAGCGGAGCCGCGCTGCTGGCCCGACGTCCGCTTTTTGCAAATCCCTCGTTCGGAGCATTGAGACAGATTGATGCCGGCGTTCTAAACGTGGCCTACGCGGAGGCGGGGCCATCGGACGGACCGGCAGTGATCCTTCTGCACGGCTGGCCCTACGACATTCATAGCTTTGCCGAGGTTGCGCCCGCGCTGGCGTCGGCGGGTTACCGAGTGATCGTTCCCTACCTGCGCGGTTATGGCGCGACGCGATTTCTTTCCGATGAAACAGCCCGAAACGGCCAGCAATCAGTCGTTGCCGTCGACATCGTCGCCCTGATGGATGCTCTCAGAATCGAGAAGGCGATTCTCGCCGGCTTCGATTGGGGAGCGCGCACCGCCAACATCATCGCAGCTCTCTGGCCGGAACGCTGCAAGGCCCTTGTCTCGGTCAGCGGTTATCTTATTGGCAGCGCGGAAGCGAATAAAGCTCCGTTACCGCCGAAGGCCGAGTTTGCCTGGTGGTATCAGTTCTACTTTGCGACGGAACGAGGGCGTGCGGGCTATGAGAAGTATCGGAACGATTTTGCGAAGCTCATTTGGCAAACCGCTTCGCCCAAGTGGAACTTCGATGACGCGACGTTCAATCGCAGCGCGGCGGCATTCGACAATCCCGATCATGTCAGCATAGTGATTCATAACTACCGCTGGCGGCTTGGTCTGGCGGACGGTGAGTCGAAATATGATGCTCTGGAAAAGCGGCTCGCCCAGGCTCCGGCGATCGCGACGCCGACCATCACTCTGGAAGGTGATGCGAATGGCGCGCCGCACCCGGATTCTGCTACTTACGCTAAGAAGTTCTCGGGCTACTATGCTCACCGGGTCATGCGCGGCGGGGTCGGTCACAACCTGCCGCAAGAAGCTCCACGAGAGTTTGCGCAGGCCGTGATGGATGTTGCGGCACAGAGCAGGTGGTGAGATTGTTGTATGCGGGATTGCCAGCGGGTTACGGCACATCGGAATAACAAAGGAGACCGGATGAAGAAAGTATGGTTAGTTACCGGGAGCGCGAGCGGCCTGGGACTATGCGTGGTAGAAGCGGCGCTGGCCGCCGGTCACCAAGTCGTAGCTAGCGCCAGGCGTCCTGAAGAACTGGCGGAGCTTGCCGCGCATCACCGGCAAAGTCTCCGCGCCGTGAAGCACGATGTGGTGAACGAGGCGGAAGCGCGGGCGGCGGTTAAAACGGCGGTCGAACAGTTTGGCCGGCTGGACGTGGTGATGAACAATGCAGGCTACAGTAAGTTCGCACCGTTTGAGCAGCTGAGCCATGCGGACTTCCGAGATATCGTCGACACCTGCTTTTACGGAGTCGTCTACACAACGCGTGCAGCGCTCCCGGTCATGCGCAGACAGAAGAACGGCATTATCTTTCAGGTTTCGTCAATAGGTGGGCGGATCACGAGAGCGGGCAACTCGCCTTATCATGCCGCTAAGTGGGCGGTGAGTGGCTTCAGCGAAGCGTTGGCGCAGGAGACGGCATCCTTCGGCGTTCAGATATGCGCTCTGGAGCCTGGCGGGATTCGAACCAACTGGGGAAAGAGAGCAGCGTCAGAAATTCCGCCTATTCTGCCGGACTATGAGGAGAGCGTAGGAAAGACGCTTCGCCGACTTGACGATTACTGGGGTCAGGAGAACAGCGATCCCAAACTGATCGCGAAGGTTATCGTCGAGCTGGCCAACGAGAAATCGTTACCACCGCACCTGCTGCTCGGCAGCGACGCCGTGACTAACTTACATCGTACGGATGAAGAACGCCGGAAGGACGTTAGTAAGTGGCACAAAGTGAGTGCCTCGGTAGATTATGGTTCGGAGAATGTAGCAAACGCGGTTTGATCTCCAGTGGCTTGTCACGATGAGTTCGATAGCACAGCTTACCGCTCGGTTGAAAGTTAGGGTTGTGATCGTCGGAGCAGAAAGATGGCAGGCGTTCTAAGAAACCAGAGGCGTTTTGGGAGTTTCGCGGTCACCTCGGGGCACAGCACCACTACCGTTACAGGCGAAAAGGCCCGCTCCAGTGTGCCCAGCATGGGCAGAATCTAGTTGGATGAAAGGAGCCAATCGGAGCCGATGACGGCAACCGTAGCGAAACGCAAGGCGTAGCCGCGAGGTGAAGCTGAAAGAAGCGCGTAGCAAACTCTCGACCGTAGGAACACGAACTGGCAGTGAGGCCGGGTGCGGGCGGCGAGCTGGCTGGAAACAGCGAAGCCCAAAGGTCATCAAGACGCATCAGGTAGAGCCAGGCGGCGCGAGGGGAGAGATTCTGCACCTTACCTGGGGAGATCTCCTTTGTGAGAGCAGAGGAGAAGTCAGCAGAGGCCGTAGTAGCGAAGAAGCGGAGTAATGTCCGTGGAGCGAAGGGCCGAAGAACCAAAGAACGGAGCTAGAGAAGGAACTGAAGCCGGTGAGTGGAGAGGTCTCGAATCCCTGGCGCCGCAACTACGGTGGGCAGCCGGAGGAGCGCCGACAGGGCAGAAGCGGTGAAGCCGCAGTGAGCCAAGGCGGAGAGATCCAACCGGCGACGCGAACCTTCAGAAAGAGAGCAATGTACGAGAGTCTGATGGAAGAGGTGGTGACGGACGAGAACCGGGCGCGAGCGCTGGAAGCAGTAAAACGCAACCAGGGTGCGCCGGGAACCGACCGGATGACAACGACCGAACTGGAGAGTCATCTTCAGGCGCACTGGGAGAAGATTCGTGCGAAGCTGCTGACGGGAACCTGGGTTCCGAGTCCTGTGAGGCGGGTAGAGATACCGAAGCCGAGCGGGGGCACGCGAATATTAGGCATCCCGACGGTGATGGATCGACTGATTCAGCAGATGCTGTTGCAAGTGCTGACGCCGATCTTCGATCCGCAATTCAGCGAGCACAGTTACGGGTTTCGACCGGGGCGCAGCGCACAGGACGCCGTGCAAGCCGCACAGCAGTATGCGCAGGAAGGCAAGGATTGGGTGGTGGATTTAGACATTGCTCAGTTCTTCGACCACGTCAATCACGACATTCTGATGGGCCGGGTGGCGCAAGTGATTCGGGACAAACGAGTGTTGCATTTGATGGGGAAATACCTGCGGCGGGGCGCGATGGTGGACGGGATAGTGAGGAGCACGGTGGAGGGCACGCCACAAGGCGGGCCGCTGTCTCCGCTACTGTCCAATATCTATCTGGATGCGCTCGATAAGGAACTGGATCGGAGAGGGCACTGCTATTGCCGTTATGCCGATGACTGCAACATCTACGTAGGCAGTCAGCAAGCAGCGGAACGCACGCACCGCTCGCTCCAGGCCTGGATCGAGAAGCATCTGCGATTGAAGGTGAATGTCGCTAAGAGCGGGACCGGGAGGGTCTGGGAACGTAGATTTCTGGGCTTCCGACTGGATCGCGCGAAGCGGATCGGAGTAGCGCCGGAAAGTATCGAACGCTTCAAAGCGAAGGTACGGGAGATGTGGCGAGGAAACCAGAGTCGAACCAGCAAGCAGCTGCGCGATAACTGGGCTCGTTATGTGCGGGGCTGGTGGAACTATTTTCAGCTAGCCGAAGTGCGTAAGCCGATCTTCCGGCTGGAGCCATGGATTCGGCGGCACATCCGGAAGTGCTTTTGGCTCAGGTGGCACAGTGCCGCCGGCCGCAAGCATGCGCTGCAAAGACTCGGGTTACGAGGACGAATGCTGAAGGTAGCGGACAGTTCGCGCGGGGCCTGGCCTCTGGCCGGCAACGGTAGTGTGCAGACTGCCCTGTCGAACCAGCTCCTCCGGCGCTTCGGCTTTCTCCTGCCATCGGATCTTGCGGTCAGCTAAAGCCGCTGGGTTTAACCGCCGGATGCGGAAAACCGCACGTCCGGTGGTGTGGGAGGGTGACCGGGCGCAATCCCGGTCACTCCACCTGATCGAGAGGCACATCGGTTGGTTTTGGGAAAACTAAGTGACATTGGACTGGAGTCGCGTATCCAGGTGGCATTTTGCGGTTGAGCGCGAGATTCAAAACCACGAATGACTTTCATCCGACTCTGCGGCCCGCAAAGCCATGGTTACTCCCTGGCGGTCGCGGCTCTTGAGCGTTGAAGAGAGGGCAAGCGAAATTGCGAAGGAAGGATGGTAGTCTCAACCTCAGTGAATCGCCGTGACCTGATTCGGACAGCGCTGCAAGTGGGAGTGGCCGGTGCGGCACAGACGGAGCAAGAGAGGCCGACGATTGCTGGTCAGCCGTCAGCAACGCCTGTGGGCGAAGATCTTCCGCCAGATCTTATTGGCTCCAGAGCGATGAACAGCTACTTCAACGAAGAAGCGCTTTTCAAAGCGCTGGGTACGCGAACGCTTCAGAAGCCGACTGATGTGCAGGTGATCGCTTTCAACTTTCCGGCGTGGCACGCGTCACCTTATATGGAGAGGCTTTTTGGCAGGGGCTGGACCGAGTACGACACGCTGCGCAACGCGAAGGCGCTGTTTGCAGGGCACAGCATGCCGCACTTTCCGCTATGGGGCTATTACGACGAAGCCGATCCGGAGTGGGCGGATCGGGAGGTGGGCCTCGCGGCAGACCATAGGGTAGACGCGTGGATGATCGACTGGTACTGGCACATGGGGCGGCAGTTTTATCACGAGCAGTTAGAGCAGGGTTTCCTGAAGGCGGGGAATCGGGCGCGACTGCGCTTCGCGATTATGTGGGCGAATCACGATTGGAAAAACGTGTATCCGGCAAGGTCTCCCGACGAAGCCGCGGTGCTGCTGTCGCAGCTTCATAGCTTGCATGATTTTGAAGCGGTGACGAATTACTGCGCGGAGAAGTACTTTTCGCAGGAGAATTATTTTCGCATTGAGGGCGCACTCTATTCGGCATATTTGATATCGGCAAGGTGATTGAGCAGCTAGGCGAGGACGGTCTGAAACGTTCTTTGCAAACCATTCGGGAGCGCTCGCGGAAACTCGGTTTTCAGCATGTCCATCTGCAAGTTTGTAACGGAACGGGGCGGTATGAGAGCAGGCTGAGAGAGTTCGGTTTTGACAGCGCCACGCTTTACGGTACGCTGGGGTGGACTTACGGCGCGAAACCGCCGGGTTCCCGTCTACCGTACGGAGCGGGAGCGTCGGAATCGATCGCGCAGTGGAAGGAGCGCCGGGCAGCTTCTCCGGTTGCGTTTTTTCCGACGTGTTCAGTGGGATGGGACGATAGCCCGCGGTATGGCCGCTATGCTTGTGTGGCGATCAACCGAAGCCCGGATCAGTTTGAGCGGCTGGCACAGGCCGCCCGGCACTTTGTTTCGTCGGGAACACAAGCTCGATTGATTTACATCGGGGCGTGGAATGAGTGGACGGAGGACAGCGTTCTGCTTCCCGATACTTATTGGGGCTATAGCTATCTGGAGGCCTTGCGGCGAGCAATCCGCGATTAAGGTTATGAGCGAGGAACGGAGGGCCGGTGTATGTCCTTTCACCACTGTCGTTTCCAGCCACGCCACCAGCTTGTGTCGCCGAGATCCAAGGCGTTCCAGGCGGCGTCCATCGACTTGCGGTCGCCGCTGAGAACACCTTCTCGCGTCAAGCTGGATGGCGACTTTACCAAGCTTTGAAAACGGTCGAACACCTTGGCGCGTTCCGCTCCCTGCGTGCGCTGGAGCAGATGCCAGAGCGTTAGCGCATCACGCGGCCGGGCCACTGCCAGGGCCCGGTCCAATGTCTGCGTATTTTCCGTCAAATCGAACTCGGCTACGGCTTTGGTCAAAGCCTGGGGCGCATCCAGGAAGTGCGGCGTATCCGGACCGTGACCCGGCCGCGTGGTGCAGGCCGCGCCCGCCGGAATGAAGGATTCGATGTTGCGCCACTGGAAGGCCACCCAACCCATTTCCACCGTGAGAAATCCCTTGCCATCGTTCGCCACAGACAAGGTATATTCGCAGCCCAGATCAACGGTTTTGGCCGCGAGCGTATCGACAACAAACTGGGCGGGCGGCGCCCAGATGATCGCATGTATCGTGCCGTGATCGAGAGCCAGCCGCTGCTCATCGCGATGCGCTGCCAGCAAGCGCAAGCGGGAATTCGGCTCAATGCCCACCTCGCCCACTGAATCCGACTGCATGGTTGCGCGCGACAGGCCGACTGTGTCGATGACCTGTCCGGCGCGGACGCCGGTTGACTGCTGGCCCCCGAGCGACAATTGCCAGGACGTCGTGGGCTGCAGGACGCGCATCCGTTGGACAAAGAACGCTACGCCGAGGCAAACAAGGAGAGCGGCTGCAACTGCGAGCGTCCATCGTCGTTTTTCGCGCCACCAGGACTCAGGTGTGGTGCGCTTTAAAGCTCGCTCGGACCATCTCATCCGCCCGAGAAGTTGCTCGAGACGCGCCATCTCTGGTGCGGGCTCACCGGTGCGATCCCACAGATAGTCTTCATTCATAACTTCTCCTGACTCTTTAATTGCTCGCGCAAGAGCTTCATCCCGCGACACAGGTTGACACGCACCGAATCTGGCGCTAAGCCCGTGCGCACCGCTATCTCCGGTCCGGTCATTCCTTCCACCAGACGAAGAACTAACGTTTCGCGGTAGCTCTCAGGGAGGCCTTGAATGATGGCCAGCACTGCGAATGCTTCGCCGTCCGGCCCCGGCCCTCCTGCCAGCCATGGTCCGGCCTCGGACACTGGTTTTTTGCTCCTCACATAATCTGTTGCCGTCCGGCGGGCAATCGCAATCAACCAGGCGCAGAACGCAGCCGGCTCACGCAGTGCCGGCAACCGTTCGAGCGCTTTTACGAAGACATCCTGCACAAGATCTTCAGCCTCGTCATAGGAAACGTGAGCGAGGAGGATGCCATGAATTAAGCGACCGTGGTGCTCATAGAGCGAGCCAAAAGCCACACGGTCGCCGTTTTGCGCGGCGCGAACCAGCGTGGCTTCTTGCAGCCGAGGCTCGATGGTTGTGAGCACGACGGTCGTTACGATTAGTTTAGGGATAGAGCCAATTCGTTCTCGGTGGGCGCGTGATAGTAAAGCTTCACCGCCGCTAGTTGCGCGGAGTTGTTCTGGATGGGAACAATCGCGCTGGTGGCGTAATATTGGTACTCCGGATTAGTCGCCACCGTTTTGATGGCCCAGCTACCTGCATCCGGCCAATCACCGGTTATCCCGAAGGTTCCGGGTGTCGAAAGCGCGAGCACCTGCAAGGGAACGCTCTTGCGTATTCCGTTCACGACGCCTTCAGCGGTTGCTGTGACGGTGGTTTTCTCCGGCGAGTGACACGCGGTAGTCGAAACTACGAGTACAGCGTGTTTTGCCAGCGCTTCCTGATTCGTTGCCGGATTGCTTATTTCGAGCCGTAGTGCTCCCGCTAACAAGGGAGCAACCAGGATAGAAATAGCGAAAAGTGATTTCCAAAGACTTTTCATGTGTCATGTCTCCTTTTCCATACGGGCGCCCGTTGCGATTGCGAACTGATTCGAGGGCAGGCGCGCGTTACTGTGGAGAAGACGGGAGCGAGGGGTTGACTGTTAACGAGGATGTTTTTTCAGTCTCCAGTACAGATGAATTGCTCTTGGGCAGACCTTCTTCGTTTAGCGGAATGGGAATTTGCCCGTCCCGATTCGACCAAAACACTAACCTTTGTTTATGCCGCGCAAATCAGTCTTTCCGTTGAGGGAACATGCGCCAAGGTCAATCCAAATCTCTCGTTAGGGGATCTTGAGCGTGCTTTGACCAAGAAACCCGATTGGCTTGGCAAACGAAAAGAGTGGTTGAAAACGCCCTGGCCCGAATACAAGGCGGCGGCGACCGAACAGCTGGAGATGTTTGGTCTCACTGCGGCCAAAGCCCTCCTGGCCGTTGGAGCGAGAATTCCCGACGGAACTGCCGACGAAATGACCGAGGCGATGCACTCGATGTTTCCTCAGCTGGCGGCCGAGGCGCAAGAACATGAGACGACATATGAGGCGTGGAACGCATGCGTTATGGCAGATACGAAGAGCAAGATGAACTGGGGATATGGCGGTCCCTCGGTGCGCGCCGGTAAAGCTCTGCCAATAGAAGATACCAACATCGGAGATAGGAGCGCCTTCGAGCTCTTTCTTCAAAATCAAATGAGAATTGCCATTCAGCAAAGGATTGAGGTTATCGCATTCTAGAGCATCGCTGGCTTCGCCAATCGTTATCCCGATCAACACCAAGGCACAGGAAGTACGGGTTAGTCGATTTTTCAAATATCGTAGACAACCCGGTTAATACGTACCTTGGAACACAGAAACAAGAAACGATGTCAGAGCGACTGACTCGTGCTTCCGATGCGGCCACAACCTCGCTAGCTGGCGACAGTCACGCCCACCGGTCGCTCACGCTCTCGGCTCAGTTACGGGTCGTGCCCTGGCCGTAACGGATAATATTTGCGGAGAAGTATCACAATGTTTACGCCAAAAGGAAAATTCGGCTGGTACGAGCTGATGACCAGCGACACAAAAGCTGCCGGCAAGTTCTACTCTGACGTTATTGGCTGGGCTACCCGGGAGATGGCGGGCGATGATGGTATGCAGTACACCACCTTCAATCTTGGCGACGTCGGGATCGCCGGTATGTTACACATCCCGGGACACACTTCCTGGATAGGCTATATAGCCGTCGATGACGTCGATGCTCACATTGAAAAGATCGTTGAAGCCGGCGGCAAGCTATTGAGACCCGCCACCGACGTTCCTGGCATGCTTCGCTTCGCGGTCATGTCCGACCCGCAGGGCGCTGCCATTGTGGTCTTTACTCCTAACCCCGCGATGCCTTCGCCGGAACGTCCTGCACCGCCCACCCCCGGTACCATCGGTTGGCACGAACTCTACACAACGGACCTCGAAGGCGGGTTTGAATTCTATAACAAGCTCTTCGGTTGGAGTAAGGTCAGCGATATGGACATGGGGCCAATAGGTATTTACCGCATTTTCGATGAGGGCGACCACAAACCAATGGGCGACGGCGGCATGATGACGAAGGCCCCGCACATTCCGGTGTCCAGTTGGAACTTCTACGTCATTGTCGATTCCATCAATGCCGCCATCGAACGTGTCAAATCCGGCGGAGGGAAGATTATCAACGGTCCAATGCAAGTGCCCGGCGGTGGCTGGATTATCCAGGCCCAGGACCCGCAAGGAGCGATGTTCTCTCTCGTCGGTAACAACGAATAGAACCCGGGCTAGGGAGCTATTGGAGCAACACTACTAAGGAACTCGCGCGCACAACGGACTCGCCCTCTCGTGAAATCGCGCACGACGCCCCAAACCGGCTGTGCGCTCGGCCCAAGTCCGCCGAAGTTCCTCTTTCGTCTGGTGGCGCGGCATCGCGGCCTGTGCTTGCTACTACGTGCCCCTGTTTGTGTCCGGCCTCCGCAAACCGGTGAGCTTCGGCAATGTCATTCATCGAGTAGCGACGGTCGATGACAGTTCTGAGTTTTCCTGCCTCGATCAGTTCTTTGAGGAACTCGCGCGCACAACGGACTCGCCCTCTCGTGAAATCGCGCACGACGCCCCAAACCGGCTGTGCGCTCGGCCCACGTCCGCCGATGTTCCTCTTTCGTTTGGTGGCGCGGCGCCGCGGCCAGTGCTTGCTTTTGAGGAGAAGCTGGTTCGTGGGTGTGCCCACCGTTACTCCGCTAATTATGTTCACCGCTGCCAGGCGTGAAGTCCAAAGTTCGCGGAGCATGCTCCCGAGAATCGATAGCGTTCCTCCAGAACCGACGCGAACATAACAGCCGCCTTTCCGAAGGGCCTTCAGGCTGCGAGAAAAGCCACTTTTACCAACAGCGTCGAAGACAACGTCATAGACTCGACCCGCCTTTGAGAAATCCTGTCTGGTGTAATCGAGAACCTTATCAGCACCGAGAGACGTGGCTAAGGCCAAATTCGAAGTGCTGCAAACCGCCGTTACATGCGCGCCGAAGTATTTTGCCAGTTGAACCGCGAACACACCAACGCTTCCGGATGCGCCATAGATCAAATTTTCTGTCCGGTTTGGAGATTGGCGCGCTTCAGGAAGTGCAACGCGGTAAATCCGCCAAACCACACCGCCGCCGCTTCTTCAAGGCTCATGTTCTCAGGTTTTATGACTAAATTCGCATCCTCTGCCAAGCAGAGGTACTCGGCGTGAGCGCCGAAACTAAAACCGGCGCCTCCGAATACCTGGTCTCCAGCCGCAAACCGAGTGACAGACTTTCCGACCGCTTCGACCTCCCCGGCGAACTCCATCCCGAGTACGTGTACTTTCCCGGGTTTCCGGAGACCCATCATGAATCTGATGAAGAAAGGATCTGCTTTCCTCATGCGCCAGTCCGCGGCACAAACTGTGGTGGCGTAGACCCGAAACAGAACTTCGTTGTCCGCTGGAACGGGCTTTTCGATCTCTTCAAGGTGAATGACATCCGGAGGTCCATACCCTCGGTTGACGGCAGCTTTCATACGCTCGCGCATGGACGATCCTCCACATACGTTGAAAACGGGCGATTGTTCCGTTCTTCAGCTAGGGCGAAACGAGTCCCAGTGCCAAGTTGCGGAAGAAAGGGTATGCGGGCCGGTCGGTTGGAAGTCACGGTTGATTCGTAGAGACTAAGCATTATGTACCGCTCCGTTGAAGACGCGGTCCGGGGGAGGTTCCATAGAACTCCAATCGCTTCGCTCATGGCTCCGAGTGCTGCGTCTTCATTCGATTCAGCGGCTCGAAGGGCCATGGTTGCTCCTTCACAGTCGCGGCTCTGTTTCGGCGTTAGCGTCGCACCGGCAGCACGCCGATTTTTGCAAGTAGACACTAGAAGCTAACAGCTACTTTCGCTCCAGGCGGTTCTGCACGACACCCGGATCCAACTTCGTGGCCAATGCCAGCAGCCTCTTTGCTCCTCCCTCGTCGCCCGCCAGCGACAAAGCTAACGACAAATCGTAATTCAAGAGCGCCGAAAGCGGATCGATCTGCAGGCCCCGGCGAAACGTCTCCATTGCCTCACGCTGCCGGCCCGCCGAGTAGAGCGCCGCACCGAGGCTCTCGTAGGGCGCAATCAAATCCGGATTCAGATCAATCGCACGGCGGAATGCTTCGATCTGTTCGGCCGGCTGATGCGAGAGCGTGAGGCCTAAATCGAATTGCGCTTCCGGATCATCTGGATAAAACTGCACGGAAAAGCGCAGTACATCTTCGGCGCGTGCGGCATCGCCCGATTCGCCAATCGTCGTCCCCATCAACACCAAGGCACGCAGAAAGTACGGATAAATTTCGAGCGCTGCCCGATCCTTCTCGATCGCGCCTTTTAGATCGTGCCGCGCTTTGAGCGCAACGCCCTGCTCGAACAACTGTTCCGCGTCCCATTTAAAATCGCGCGAGAGCCGGTGCAGAATAAAACGCCGGCTACCGATATCGACGATGCCGCTGGTCTCACCGTAGGCCAGCTTCGCGGCTGCCTCGCCCAGTTTCGGCTCCATCTGCGAGAGCTCCGTCGATCCGACGAAGCCGCCGCCGGGGGCAGTCGGGTCGGCCGATATGTCGTGGGCGACCTGCCGGAACCTTTCGCCTTGCGCCAGTCGGGCGGCCGCTGCCTCTGCCCTTTGTCGATCGTCTACCACCAGCAAGCGCAAGAACTCGCTCTTCGGAACCACCTGCGAGCGCCACGCAGCGTCCTGTTTCACCGCGGCTTTTACATTCTGTTCCGGATGGACCCGTATCCAGTGATCTGTCATCTGAAAAGAATTCTTGTTGATCGATGGCATATGGCATCCCACACAGCCCGACGTCGCGTTCACCGGACAAATGGAGGCATGGCGCGCTACATTCAACGAATGACAGCCGCGACAGGTTCCCACAGAGCGTTCGGCCACGCGCGTGGAATCCCGATGCGGATCATGACAGCTCGTGCAACTCAAGCCCTGCCCGCTCTGTAGGAAACATTCGCTGTTTCGCAGCGCCGGCACCTGGTTCGACACCAGCAAGTCACTAGGGATCGGATCCGAGCGGTCCGAAAGGCCGCTGTGGCAACGCGCACAAGCGTTCAATTCTGTCTCGCCTGCCAGCCGCACCGGCAGAATGGCTGGCTTGCCGGCAGCGCCCTTCGTCACGGAAGCCACGTGCTCTCGCGACGGACCATGGCACCCCTCGCAGCCGACACCTCCTTTTGCAAATGAGCCGGGCGTTTCCGCCTGGCCGTGACAGGCCAGACATTTCTGTTCGAAAGCGGGGCTGAGAACCTGACCTAATGCGTCACCCAAACTGGTAGGCGCTTGCGCGTCAAAACCGGGCGAGAGCACCAGCTTGCCCTCTTTCGCGTGATACGCATAGCGCGCTTCGATCATCGCCGGACGCGCGAGCGGTATCGAGTCCAGTTGGTCGATGCGTTCGAGAAAACTCATGCCATTGCGCTTTCCGCCCACTATGACTTCCACCGGCACCGTCGCTTGGGTGGCGGCGTCGATTGTGGTCGAGTAAGTCAGGCGTTCGCCTTGCTGTTGGACCTGGTAGGTGATCTGCGGGTTCGTACCTTCGAGTTTTTGCAGGTGTGGCCAACCGCGCGAAGAAGCTGGAAGAGCGCCGCGCCAGGTGTTCGCCATAGCGGTCTGCGCTTGGGTAACGGCGATCTCGCGATGACACTGAGCGCATATCTCCGACCCGGCATACTCCGGCGGATTGCCGAAACACGTGAACGCCGTACTAAAGATCGCCAGGCAAATTGTGGCGCAGGCCCCTCGCCCAATGTCACTTCGTTTTGGGGAGACGAACATCGTGAGAAAAGATGGCAGGCTGAAGCCTACCCTACTAAAGTTGTACCCCAACCTCAAATTTTGGTTGTATCGTTTCTGGGAAAAGCTATATACTTCCTTATCAGTAGACGACGTACGCACACGATTGCTTCCTAGTGCGACTGGACCGTTATTAAAAGGGGATTTCACAAATGAGGGACTTGGGATTCATGCTGCACGCGCAGGCCTTCCCAAAGGTGCAACGGTGGCTGGTGGCCGTCATCGCCGTCGGCTTTTTTACGGTCGCGACTGCAAGGCTCGGGCAGGGCCAAACTTTGAGCAGCATTGACGGCACGGTGACCGACTCGAGCGGCGCGATCGTCGCGAACGCCAAAGTGACTGTTACGAATGATGCCACGCACGTGTCGAAAACGGCCCAAACCGGATCGGCCGGAACGTACACGGTCACCGATTTGATTCCCGGCACCTATACGGTGAATGTGGATCTGGCCGGCTTCCAGTCCTCCCTGCACAAGGGCGTCGGGGTGGATGTCGGTAGATCATCTTCCGTAAATGCTGTCATGCAGCCTGGAAATACGGAACAGACTGTTACGGTGTCCGAGAGCTCCATTGCGCTCGATACGACTACGCCGAGCTTGAATACAACAATTGAGAATAAGGTCGTTCAGGAGTTGCCGAATGAAGTCAGCGGCGGCCGCGGACGTCAGATCGACAATTTCATTTTCCTTGCGCCCGGCGTTACGGGCGGCACTTTCAGCCATCGCCTGAATGGCGGAGTCGACTTCCAGAACGAAGTCGTGTTCAATGGTATTCCGATGGCTCAGTCGGAAACGCAGGGATATCAAACCATCTGGAATCCGCCCTTCGATCTGGTGAATAGCTTTAACGTTCTGACCTCTTCCTTCTCCGCGCAATATGGGTTAGCTCAAGGCGTGGTGACGTACCAGACCGCTTCGGGCACAAACCAGTTTCACGGAAGCGCTTTCGAGATCATCCGCAACGACTTCTTCGATGCCAAAGGGGCCTATAACGCGACTACCCCCGTAGACAAGGAAAATAATTACGGCTTCACAATTGCGGGACCTGTGATCATCCCGAAACTCTACAACGGCAAGAATCGCACTTTTTTCCACATCAGCATGGAATGGTACCGGCAGAATCAAACCAATACAGACTTTCGCAGCCTGCCAACCGCGGCCGAGAAGAACGGTGACTTCAGCGCCCTGGCAGATTCGAGCGGCAACCAAATTCCTATTTTTAATCCTGCCCAAGGCCAGCCGGGCAGTTGCAACTCCAGCGGCAACACTCCTGGAACGCCCTTTCGAGGCAACGTCATTCCAAGGGTCTGCTTCAGTCCAACCTCGTTCGGCCTGCTGTCCTATCTGCCCAATCCGACCTTAGCCGGCTTTTCTAACAACCTGCCTTCCCAGCTGGGCGTTCTAGCGAACAGGCAGAATCCGTGGGGCTTCACGATAGACCACAACATCAGCGACAGGCAATCGATTCACTGGGCCCAGTGGCGCGACAACCAGTCGGGGTTCGGCTTCGGATCGGATTCCCGCCTGGCCATATCGGATCCCTTGACTAGTTACAAGTTTCAGCCGGACCTCGGCACGGTGTTCATCTTGAACTATTCGTTCACGATCAATCCACATCTGGTGATGACAGCCGGTGCCAGCTGGCTAGGCGAATTGAACTTTCAGATTCCTCAGCGGACCGGTCCGGAATTAGGTATAGCCGCTGCGCCCGGTGCTCCCATTTTTCCGCAAGTCAATTTCAGCGGTCCGCTTAATCCTTCTCCCCTCGGAACGTCGAACACGAATTCCATCAATCGCAAACTCGGTATCGTAGGTGAAAATAACTATCTTTGGATACAGGGCAAGAACACTTTTAACATTGGCTGGGAATTTCGCCGAACTTACCAGGATGACAATGAGTGCCAGCAATGCGCAGGCAACTTTTACTTCAGCAATAATCAGACGGCTGATCCGAACAACTTGAGCACAACTGGAAACGCTTTTGCCAGCTTCCTACTCGGGACTGTGGACAACGCAAACCGGACGGGGTCGCAGGAACTCCGGCTGAGCAACACCGACGTATCCAGCTACATCCAAGACGACATCAAAGTCAACCCGCGCCTCACCGTCAACATCGGAGTGCGCTGGGATGTGATGGTGCCGTTCCGCGAGGCCAATAACAACATTGTCTACTTCGATTCCAAGATTCCAAATCCCGGCGCGGGCGGTATTCTAGGCGCTGCGACTAAATTCGGTTACGGCATTGGAGATGCCTCCACCGACCGCGCCTACATTCACTGGAATCACTTCAGCCCGAGAACCGGCTTCTCTTACGAGCTAAACACTAAGACCGTGCTGCAAGGCGGATTTTCGGTAAATTATCTCAACGGCGGCGCCTATGAGTACGGCATTAGCAAAGTGGCAGTCAATTATGGCAACCTTCTCCTGGGATCGTTCAAGCGAAACTCGACGGGATCGACCAGTCCCGGCTTTGGCTCGTGGGATGACACCATTGCTCCCTCGCCCGCTCCAACCCCATTCAGTCCGAGCTTGGGAATTGGAACGACCATCAATGCATTCGACCCAAACTTCGATGGTGTCGCGCCGTACGATGCTGTCTGGAACATCGGCATCCAGCGTGAACTTCCGGACAACCTATTTTTTACCGGGGCGTACACCGGAAACCGCGGCAACCGTCTTCCCTCGCAGTTGAATCCGATCAATCAGATCAGCCCGACGTATCTGGCGAATTACGGTAGCAACCTCGGACAGCCCTACAACACGGTAGGCCGTCAGCTCGGCATCCCTCTGCCCTATCCAACTTTCCTGAATGATTTCCCAACCGCGACGGTGCTGCAGGCCTTGCGCCCTTATCCACAATATGGCGATATCTTCAATAACTTCGATATGAATGGATCGTCGTTGTATAACGCGATGCAACTCCAGATACAGAAGCGCTACAGTAGCGGCCTCAGCTTCCTGGTTTCTTACACTCTGTCCAAGATGATGTCGAATACCAGTTCCGGCTTTACGTCTTTCGCGGCGCGCTCACTAAATAAAAATGACCAGGCGGCGGAATGGTCGATCGACAATAACGACCAGACCCATACCGTCACGATTGCTGCCACCTATGAGTTGCCTTTCGGCAAAGGCCGTACCTTTATGAACAAAGGTGGTATAGCCAATGCGGTTCTGGGAGGCTGGCAGATCAGCCCGCTGCTGAGTTATGCCACGGGGACTCCGCTACAGGTCACGGTGGCCGGTGATCCGCTTGGGAATGGGACTTCCAACCGGCCCAATATAGTTCCCGGGGTGCAGCAGCAGTTTTCCTACAACAACGTTTATTCAGGACTGCCGGTGCTGAATGCCGCAGCCTTCAGCGATCCGGGTCCATGGGCGATTGGCAATGAGAAACGCTATATTCCTGGAATACGGAATCAGTTTCAGTCGAATGAGAACCTGGCGCTCGCCAAATACTTTCCGATCGGCGAGCATGTGCGAATCAAGTTGGAGATGGAGTATTTCAACATCTTGAACCGGGTGAATCTATCAGGCGGAAACTGTAGCGTCGACCAAAACCTCAACGACGCCAACTTCGGTAAATCGATAAATTGTCAAAACAACACGCCGCGCCAGGGACAGGGACACCTCGCCATTAACTTTTAGGAACGCGTTACGTGCCAGTCGCTTCCCGGCGATAATAAGAAGCGACTGGTAATTCATGGCTACCTCAGTAGCAGTATCACCCATTACGGTCGAACAATTCCTGCGCTTCCAGTCTCCGCGCGGCTTCCGCTGCGAACTCATCAACGGAGACATCGTTTTGTCGCCTGACCCGAAAGCGCCTCACTACGATATTGCTGAGCGCTTATACAAATTCCTGGAGCAGGTTTGCCCGGAGCCGCGCTTCAAGACGGTGCAACGCATCAATCTGCGGTTGAGAATCGCCGATCAAATGCCCAGCCCTGATGTGACGGTGTTTGACTATCAAGCCTGGGTCGACGCGCAAGCGAGCGGCTATCCCGAAACCACCCCATACCTGGTTGCAGAAGTGATCTCCCCCTCGAACCGGAAGAAGTCGATCGCAGCGAAAGTCGAACGCTATATAGAAAGTGGAGTACCGGCTGTCTGGGTGGTCTATCCAAAAAAGAAAATCATAGAGGTTCACAGCACGAACGGGGTCACTTTTTACACCGAATCCGACACGCTTTCCCTGCCCGCTGAACTTCCGCCGGCCTCTTTCGCCGTCCGGCAAATCTTCTCCTTCGCCGAAAAAATCACCCGAGTTTAGCTCTCGCCGATTGTGGTCACTCCAGGGTAGTCACTTCTTGTGGGATAATCGCCGCTATGGAGATCGGAATCAAAACCGCCAAAAGCGATCTGTCCCGCATCATCAAAGCAGCACTCAGCGGCGAGAAGGTCGTTATTACCAATCATGGCAAGCCGCTGGTGAGGCTGGTGCCGGAAGCCGCAAAGCCCAAGCATCCCGGCCGGGGCTATGGCGCTCTTAAAAGTGTCTTGAATTTGCCTCCAGGCTGGGATTCGCTCGAAGCAGAAGAGCAATTCGCTAACGAATTCGAGGTTGTCCGGGAAGCAAAAGACTTGCCACCCTTGTGAAGGTACTGCTCGACACAAACGCCTTTATTCGTCACGCACAAGGCTCGCTGCCGCGACGGATATTCAACCTGTTAGATAAGGCGACTACGGAAATTCTCGTCAGCATCGTAACGCCTTGGGAAATCGCCATGAAACCGTCACTGCGAAAAGCGGGCTTCAGCCACGAGCTTGTGCAAAACCAAGTGGCGCTGCTGGAAGCGCGCCTGCTCTCGATCACCCTCGACCACACGAAGCGCCTTTATCAACTACCTACCTACCACCATGAAGCGTTCGACCACATGATCATCGTTCAAGCTCTAGCCGAGAATTGCCCGGTGGTCTCCAGCGATCAGCGCTTCCCGCTATACGAGAGCGAAGGGCTGAAGGTTTTGTGGGACACCTAACCTCACACTTCTAACTGAACGTGACACCTCCCTCACGGGCCTGCTCTTGCGACGTCCCTTCGCCCTTGATTCCACAAATAGGGAATTCGGATCTGAATCGCTCGCCCCCAGTTCGACCCGTATGTCATCGTCGCCGACAGGTCGTATTCATGATGGTCGCTCAATTGGGTTGCCGAGCGCGTCACCATCCTCCACACCGGTCATGCCCGACGCGATTCAAAGGACAAAATGGTCCCGGACGCAGCCGTCAACCGGAGGGACGTGAACCACTAACTAGCCCGACTTTCGCCAATTGCGTCAAGCTCGGCGATCGTTTCGGGAGACAGGTGCAGCGTTGCCGCCCTGAGGTTCTCACGCAGATGTCCGACCGACGATGTGCCGGGGATTAGCAGGATGTTGGGCGAGCGCTGAAGAAGCCATGCGAGCGCGACCTGCATCCGTGTTGCCTGCACGGATTCTGCTGCTCTATCGAGCGCCGACGCCTGTAACGGACTGAATCCGCCCAGCGGGAAGAACGGCACGTACGCGATGCCTTGCGCGGCGAGTTCATTGATGAAAGCATCGTCGTTCCTGTGTGCCAGATTGTACATGTTCTGCACGCACACGATCTCGGTAATGCCCTGACCCTCGGCCAACTGCTCGCGACTAATGTTACTCAGACCGAGATGGCGAATCAGTCCCTGCTGCTTGAGCTCGGCCAGCACCGTGAGCGGTTCTGCGATCGATCCGTCCGTCGGTGCCGCTTGTCCTCCCACCCGAAGATTGACGACATCGAGCGTATCGAGTCCCAGATTGCGGAGATTGTCATGGACACCATCGGTCAATTCCTGTCGCGAAAGAGCATGAGGCCACGACTTGTCTTCAGCGCGGCGTGCGCCTAACTTGGTCACGATCACCAGGCCATCCGGATAGGGATGAAGCGCCTGCTTGATGATCTGATTGGTCACGTGCGGACCGTAAAAATCGCTGGTATCGATA
Organism: Bryobacteraceae bacterium; assembly: GCA_965277435.1. Taxonomy (GTDB): domain Bacteria; phylum Acidobacteriota; class Terriglobia; order Bryobacterales; family Bryobacteraceae; genus Bog-105. The sequence continues at coordinate 4,430,878 of OZ255821.1, forward strand.
TGATTCACTCCCGTTGCCACCGCCTCGCGCAGAACGGCAATCGCAGCGTCCATGTCGCGTGGTGGCCCCCACACTTGCGGACCGGCCAGTTGCATTGCGCCATAGCCCAGGCGATGCACGGTCATCGTTGTACCCGGAAACGTGAAGCTGCCGCCCAGATCCGTCTGATTCGTCGTTGTTTGTTTCGTCATTCTGTTTCTCCTCCACTCAGTAAAATTTATGCTTACCTCTGTTTAGATGAGAGAAGCTTCAGATTAGGAGTTCGCATTTGCCGCAGCTCGCACAAGCCGTTTTAGAGCCCCGTAAATCACCAGTTCAGGCACGTTCGGCGGCTAGTGTAGACGTGATCCTTGAAGCCACTATTCAGGTTTTACTGATCATCGAGAAGGCCAAGACACGCAGCCTGCAGTGCTGTGGTGCGCAGCCTGCCGTGCTGTGGTGCGCAGGACGATCTCGCGACGACTTGTTAATCGAGGTCGAACGGACGCTTCGGCCTCGCTCCTGAAGTGTCCTCCTTCGCCTGCTTTAATAGCTCTTCAAATTTCTTCTCCCGCACCTTGTCGCTCGTCTTGTGAGATGCGAAGCTCTTTTCGAACGCGTCGTTGCGGCGCGCTGCGTCGCCTTTCAATTGCTGCGCCGCCGCGTGTAGATCTTCGATCAGCGGCTTCCTCTCGGGCTCCTTGTGCTGAATCACCAGTTCCAGTTCGCTGTCTATCTGCAGCGTCGATTCGCAACACGGACACTTCACTTCAAACAACTTGCCACTCGCCTGCGCCATAACGGAATCGTAACGCATTATCAACCTCTGCAAACTCACGAAGCTGCTATTTTTGAACCTATCCCGCACGATGGAATCCCTCTTTTCAGATGCTTCTGTATGGATCTCGCATTACGGCTACGCTGGCCTCTTCTGCCTCCTCATGTTCGGCATTGTGGGCCTCCCGGTTCCCGATGAAACCCTGCTCATGTTCTGCGGCTATCTCATCTGGAAAGGACGCCTGCATCCGGCCGGCACGTTTCTGGCGGGCTTCGCGGGCAGCTTGTGCGGGATATCGCTCAGCTATCTTCTCGGCCGAACCTACGGCTTCAAAGTAGTCCATCGCTTCGGCCGCTACATCGGCCTTACCCAGCAGCGTCTCGACCGTGTCCACCATTGGTTTTCACGCCTCGGCGCCTGGCTCCTGGCAGTCGGTTATTTCATTCCCGGTGTTCGTCACTTCTCCGCGCTAGTAGCTGGAATGACGGAACTCTCGTGGCCGGTTTTTGCTCTCTTTGCCTATTCCGGTGCAGCGATCTGGGTCGCCACTTTTCTGTCCATCGGATACGCCGTGGGCGACAGTTGGCAGCAAACCGCCCAACTGCTGCACAAATACGCTCTCCTGGCGACCGTCGCCGCCATCCTCCTCGGCGTGGTGTTCTGGCTGTTCCGCCGACGATCTAAGAACAGGAATGGGAGAATCGAAATTTAACCTATATGACATTCGCATTCACCCGGTTGCAAATCATTTGTTATCTGGCCGCGATGCTGCCCCTGGCCACCCTCGCCCGCGCACAGACTTCCTCCACTCCGAGCGGCGTCGATCTTTCGGCGATCGATAAAGCCGCCGATCCCTGCCAGAATTTTTATCGCTACGCCTGCGGCAACTGGATCCAAACCAATCCCGTGCCACCCGAATACTCGCGCTGGAGCCGCTTCAACGAGCTCCAGAACCGCAATCAGGCCACCTTACGCACGATTCTCGACGACTCGGCCGCTCACCAAACTCGCTCAGCGATCGATCAGAAAATCGGCGGTCTGTATGCCGCTTGTTCGAATGAGGCGGCGGTCGATAAAGCCGGCTACACGCCTATCCAGTCCGGCATCGAACAGATTCGCGCCCTGAAAGATAAATCCGCCCTGGCCGCCGAAGTGGCCCAACTTCACAAGCAAGGCGTCACTGCTTTTTTCGCATTTCGCTCCCAGGCCGATCCCGACAATTCAAAGATGACGATCGCCGACGCTGATCAGGGCGGCCTTGGCTTACCCGATAAGAGCTACTATCTGGGCGCAAAAGACGAAAAGACCCGGGCCGCCTATACCGCCCATGTGACCAAGATTCTCGAGCTGATCGGCGAAAGCCCGAGTGACGCTGCGGCCGCCGCGCAAGCGATCCTTACTCTCGAAACTGCTCTCGCCGAGGCGTCGCTCGACCGTACCGCACGCCGCGATCCCAATCTGCTTCATCACAAAATGTCTGTCGCAGAACTGCAGGCCCTTACGCCTGACTTCGACTTCAAAAACTATTTGGCCGAACGCGCCACTCCGTCTTTCAACAACCTCAACGTCGCCGTTCCTGACTTCTTTCGCGCACTGAACAAAACTCTCGCGTCTACCAGCCTGGCAGATCTCAAAACCTACCTGCTCTGGCATTATGTCTCCTCGTATGCTCCCGATTTAAGCAAGCCGTTTGTCGATGCCAATTTTGATTTCTACGGCCGCTTTCTCACCGGCGCCAAAGAGCTGCAGCCCCGCTGGAAACGCTGTGTGCAAACAACAGACACGAGCCTGGGCGAAGCGCTCGGCCAGAAATATGTGGAGAAAGCCTTTGCGGGCCAGTCCAAAGAACGCACGCGCGAACTGGTGGCCATTATTGAAAAGCAAATGGCGGCCGATATCGATTCTTTACCCTGGATGAGCGACGCCACCAAGCAGCAGGCGCTCGCAAAACTGAAAGGTGTCACGAATAAAATCGGCTATCCGGAACGGTGGCGCGACTACTCGGCGGTCACGATCTCGAACACCAATCTGGTGTCCGATGTGCGCAATTCCCGGGAATTCGAATCCAAACGCAACGTGGACAAAATCGGCCAGCCGGTTGACCGCTCCGAGTTCGGCATGACCCCGCCTACCGTTAACGCTTATTACAGTCCGCTGCAGAACAATATCAATTTTCCGGCCGGCATCCTGCAGCCGCCCTTCTACCAGAACACCGCCGACATGGCGGTTAATTTCGGCGGCATCGGCGCAGTGATCGGCCACGAGTTGACACATGGCTTTGACGACCAAGGACGGCGCTACGATGCCGATGGCAACCTTCGCGACTGGTGGCAGAAGCAGGACGGAGAAGAGTTCAAAAAACGAGCCGATTGCCTGGTCGATGAATACTCGCAGTTCAAGCCCGTCCCCGATGTCAACGTGAACGGGCGTCTTACGCTTGGCGAAAATGGCGCTGATAACGCAGGCATCCGGCTGGCTTACATGGCCCTGCTCGGCGCCATGGACAACGGTACGGTTTCGAAGGAGAAGCTCGACGGCTATACCCCGCAACAGCGGTTCTTTCTGGGCTACGCGCAAATATGGTGTGAAAATGCGCGTCCTGAATACTCGCGCAATATAGTTCGCACCGATCCACATTCACCCGGCCAGTTCCGCGTGCTCGGCGTTCTCCAGAACGTTTCTGAATTTGGAAAAGCATTCGGTTGCCCGGTGAACTCGCCCATGACAGCGGCCAACGCGTGCCGGGTCTGGTAGTTTTGCTTTTCTCTTTTTTGAGGTCACATCATGTCTAATCCGTTCCTGAATCTCTGCGCCTGCACCTTTCTCTTTTCTGGAGTTCTGCTGGCGCAGTCTGCTAGCGGCGTCGATCTCCCGGCCATCGATAAATCGGCCGATCCGTGCCAAAATTTTTATCAGTATGCCTGCGGCACCTGGATCAAGAACAATCCGGTGCCCGCTGACGAAAGCCGCTGGAGCCGCTTCAACGAACTCGATCAACGCAACCAGGTGATTCTGCGCAGCATTCTGGACGACTCGGCCAAGAACCAGATGCGTTCCGCTATCGATGGAAAAATCGGTGGCTTTTACGCCTCCTGCATGAATGAGCCGGAAATTGAAAAGCTCGGTGCGACGCCGTTACGCGCTGAACTCGACCGCATCTCTCGTATCAGCAATGCTCGCGAACTACTCGACGAAACGGCCCGGCTTCACAAATTCCAGGTAGACGTCTTTTTTCGGCTGGGTCCGAGCCCCGATCTGAAGAACGCCAGTATGATGATTGCCGACCTTGACCAAGGCGGCCTCGGTCTGCCAGAGAAAGACTTCTACTTCCGCAGCGATCCCAAGTCGACCCAGATTCGCCAGAAATACGTGGCCGCTATTGCCAAGACATTTGTATTGATCGGTATCTCGCCGGCCGAAGCGGATAAAAAAGCCGCACAAGTGATGTCGCTGGAAACCGAACTCGCGAAAGCATCCCTCGATGTCACCAGCCGCCGCGATCCTCAGAAACTGTTCCATCAGATGCCCAAGGAGCAGGTGGCCAAACTCAGCCCCAACTTTAACTTTACCGACTTCTTCGCGGAAGCGAAAATGCCCGCCTTCACCACCGTCAACGTCGACGTTCCTGCATTTATTCAGGCCTTCAGCACGCTCGTGAAAGCTCGCCCTATGAGCGAAATTCAGGACTATCTCACCTGGCAGTACGTCCATGCGAGCTCGCCGCTGCTGCCGAAAGCATTTGTCGATCAGAACTTCGATTTTTTCTCGCGCACCCTGCTTGGAACGAAAGAATTGAAACCCCGCTGGAAACGCTGTGTGCGCGCTACCGATGAAGAATTGGGCGACGCGCTCGGCCGCAAATACGTCGAAAAAACGTTTGGCGAACAAGGCAAGGCGCGCACTCTGCAGATGGTGCATGAAATCGAGCACGAAATGGCGGTCGATCTCCAGTCGCTTAGTTGGATGACGCCGCAAACCAAGCAGCAGGCTCTCGTAAAACTTCACGCCGTTGCCAATAAGATCGGCTACCCGGACAAATGGCGTGATTATTCGTCAGTGGAGATCCGGCCTAGCGATTACTTCGGTAACTTCTATCGGGCGAATGAGTATGAATACCGCCGCGAACTGAATAAAATCGGCAAACCTGTCGATCGCACCGAGTGGCTGATGACGCCGCCTACCGTGAACGCCTACTACGATCCCACGCAAAACAACATCAACTTCCCGGCCGGCATTCTGCAGCCGCCCTTCTATTCAAATAAAGCCGGCAACGCCCTCAACTACGGCGCGGTGGGCGCCGTAGTGGGACACGAACTCACGCACGGCTTCGACGACGAAGGCCGCCAATTCGATTCGGATGGCAATCTGAAAGACTGGTGGCAGAAGGCCGACGAAGAGCGCTTTGAAAAACTCTCCTCGTGCACGGTCAATGAGTATGGCGGCTTCAGCCCCGTCCCCGGGGTAGAACTGAACGGCAAACTCACGCTGGGTGAAAATACGGCGGATAACGGCGGGGTTCGTCTCGCCTATATGGCGCTGCTGGATGATCTCGCCCAAAAGAGCGTCCCCGTAACCACTAAGGTTGACGGCTACACCGAGCCCCAGCAATTCTTCCTCGGCTTTGCCCAAGTCTGGTGCGAAAACTCGACTCCGGAAACCGCCCGCTTCCTGGCACAAACCAATCCCCATTCGCCGGGCCGGTTTCGCACGAATGGCGTCTTCAAAAACATGCCCGAATTCAGCCAGGCCTTCGGCTGCAAGCCGTCCGACGCAATGTATGTAGCAAAAGGTCAGGGCTGCCGCGTCTGGTAGTTGGTTATAGGTGTTACTTATTTAGTCAAGATCATGAGCGAAGAAATTCAAACCAATCCGCTGCTGCTGGCCAAGCTGCCCATTCCATTCGACCGTGTCAAAGCCGAACACGTCGAGCCTGCTATTCATCTGCTTTTGGAACAGATGCGCAATCGCGTGGCGGACCTGAGCAGCCCGCATATCCCACGCACCTACGAAAACATTCTGCTCTCGCTCGATCAGGTTACGCAACCTCTCGATTTCGCTATGTCGGTGGTCCGCCATTTGGAGGCGGTCGCCACATATCCGGAGTTTCGTGCCGCCTATAACGCGGTGGAGGAGCCTGTCAGTCAGTTTTATACCTCGATTGCGCTCGATGAAAATCTGTGGACGGCCGTGAAACAGGTGCGCGACACGGTGGATCTCTCCACTCTCGGGCCGGTCCACCAACGTTTCCTGAAAAAAACAGTCACCGGTTTTCGACGGGCGGGCGCCGATCTGGATGCGGCCGGAAAGCGCCAGCTGGAAAACATCGATGTAGAACTCACCCGAATCACTACGAAGTTTTCACAAAACGTGCTCGATGCGACGAACAGCTGGGAACTCATTCTCACGGACGAGAGCCGGCTCACCGGGTTGCCACCATCGGCCGTGATGGCGGCGCGCGAGAGCGCCAAAGCGAAGGGCAGGGAAGGGTGGCGGTTGACACTGCAAGGTCCCAGCTATGTGGCCGCCATGACTTACCTGGATGATCGGGCCATTCGGCAAGACCTCTGGCAGGCTTCGAACAGACGCGCTACTTCCGGTGATCGCGATAATCGCCAGCTCATTGTCGAGATTCTCAAGCTACGCCGCGAAAAAGCCAAACTTCTCGGCTACCGCGATTTTGCCGATCTCGTACTCGAAGAGCGTATGGCTCACAACGGCGCGGAAGCTCTCGCCTTTGTTGACGATCTGTATGGCAAAACCAAGCCGCACTTCGATCGTGAAAAGGCTGCTCTTGCTGCTTTCAGCAAGACGTTAGGTTACGAGACTATCGAGCCCTGGGACGTAGGCTATCTCGCGGAAAAACAGCGCCGCGCCCTCTACGATTTCGACGAGGAGGAGCTGCGCCCTTATTTTCAGCTCGATCGTGTCGTCAAAGGAATGTTCGACTTGTTCAGCGGCTTGCTGGGCATCAAAGTCGTCGATCATCCCGGCACTCCCGGCTGGGACCCGGCCGTCAACTACTATCGCGTGGAGGACGCCGCTACTGGACTGCCGCTCGGCGGTTTCTACACCGACTGGTTTCCACGCGAAAACAAACGCGGCGGCGCCTGGATGGATTCACTCGTCATGGGCAATCCCGATGGTGGTCAGCCCCACCTCGGCCTGATCTGCGGCAATCTTACGCCTCCCGTCGGTGGAACGCCCGCGCTGCTCACCCATCGTGACGTCGAAACGATCTTTCACGAATTCGGCCACTTGCTGCATCAGCTACTAAGCCGGGTTCCGGTTCGCTCGCTGGCCGGGACCAGCGTGCCTTGGGATTTCGTTGAGCTGCCCTCGCAGATCATGGAGAACTGGACGATGGAACGCGAAGCTCTCGATCTTTTTGCCCGCCACTATCAAACGGGTCAGTCCATTCCAGACGAACTATTCGAGAAAATGAAGCGCGCCCGTACTTTCCGCAGTGCCAACATGCAGATGCGCCAGCTCGGCTTTGCCACTGTCGATCTTAAGCTTCATCGTGACTTCGATCCCGTTCAAAACAGCGATGCGTTGGGTTTTGCCCAAAATATTCTGCAAAGCTTTACGCCTGCGCGGCTACCTGCCGGCTACGGCATGATCGCGAGCTTTACACATTTATTCGCAAGCCCTGTAGCATATGGGGCCGGATACTACTCTTACAAATGGGCTGAAGTCTTGGACGCAGACGCATTTACACGATTCCGCCGGGAAGGCATTTTTAGTTCGAGTATCGGAGGAGAGTTCCGGGAGCGCATTTTGTCCAAAGGGGACAGCGACGATCCGGCGGCGCTCTATCGAAGTTTCATGGGGCGCGATCCTGACCCTGCTGCCTTACTGGAGCGCCTGGGATTGCTGGAAGAAGTGATCGCCTGACGGAAATGGACCCGGCCTCGACCAGCCTGGAAGATCGCTTGGCAGCGGCCGAGCGCCGTATTGCCGAACTGGAACGTGATCACTCCGGTTGCGTAGAGGAATTATCTTCTGTGCGGCTGGAGGCTGAAGAGCGTAGTGCTGATGCCCAGGCTTCGCGCGACGAATTGCAATATTTCGTCTACGCCGCCAGTCACGATTTGCAGCAACCGCTGCGCGCTATTGGCACGCATGCTCAACTGCTGCAGCGCCAGTTTCCGGAGAATGCAGAGGCTAAAGAGTTCACCGACGTCATTATTGACGGCGCCACTCAGATGAACACGCTCATTACCGATCTGCTCAAGTACTCCCGGATCGGCAGCGCTGCGAATCAGAAGTCGATACATCTGAATGCTTCGGTTCAGTGGGCGTTGTTCAACCTAGCCAAGGCTATCGAACAATCGGGAGCGAAAGTCACCTTGCAGGATTTGCCGGAGGTCTTCGCCGACGAAACGCAGCTGGCGACAGTGTTCGAGCATATCGTCAGCAATGCCATCAAATACCGCGGCGGTGATCCGCCGGAAGTGAAAATCGCCAGTGAAGTCGACGGTGATTTCCATTTGATTTCTGTGCAGGACAATGGGGTCGGCATCAAGAGCGAGTACCACGAGAAAGTTTTCGAGCCTTTTAAACGTCTGCATTCGAAAGACATTCCTGGCAGCGGTCTGGGGTTGTCGATCTGCCGCAAGATCGTGCGAGCGCATCGCGGCAAGATTTGGGTGGAAAGCGACGGGGCGAACGGTTCGCTGGTGAAATTCACCATCCCGGTTTAGCATTCCGCTGGCTGATACAACCCAGCCTGGTGCATTTCCACCATCTCTAGCTCCCCGCTGCTGCCATAAGAGCCATTGAAAGCAACAGATTAGCGAGTGGTGCTCAACGTGTATGCAAACAGCACGAGATTATGTTTCGCGGCTTCACGACGATGCTGGTTGCTTTTGCGGTGGCGATGTTCGCATTGAACCCCGCCGTGGATGCCCAGTGGCCGACTGTACAGCAACAGCCACAAGAGCAGCAGCCAGCGCCGCAGTATCCCGGCGCGGACCAGAATCAAGGCCAGGATCCGAATCAAGGGCCTGCCTCCGCGCCCGCGCCTCAGAATGATCAGCAGGAGGCGGCAGCGGATCAGAAACATGGCATAGCGCGCATCAGCGTAGTGCAAGGCGATGTCAATGTCCGCCGCGCCGATGGCGCGGACTTAACGGCGGCGGTAATCAACGCGCCCCTGGCTTCGCAAGATCATCTGCAGACAGGTGATGGCTCACGCGCCGAAATCGAGTTCGATTCGGCCAACCTGCTGCGTCTGGCGCCCAATTCCGACGTGGGGCTGGCCGATCTCGAATACCATCGCTATCAGATTCAGGTTGGCGTCGGGACGGTGATCTACCGCGTATTACGCGCCTCGGATGCGCAAGTGGAAGTCGATACGCCGAGTGTGGGATTCCGGCCGCTGGGCGAGGGCGAGTTCCGTATTTCGGTGCTGGACGACGGCACCAGTGAAATTACGGCCCGCTCCGGGGAAGCCGAAATTTTCGGCCCGCGCGGCTCGCAACGTGTCCCGCAGGGTCAAACTGTGCTGGTCCGCGGCAATCCCAGCGATCCTGAATTTCAGAACACCAGCGAGGTTGCGCCAGATCAGTTCGATGCCTGGAGCAATCAGCGGGATAGCGAACTTTCGAGTTCCCAGGCGTATCGTTATGTCAGTCCCGACGTAGGCGGCGCGGACGATCTCGATCGCTACGGCAACTGGGTGCCTTCTGAATATGGGCAAGTCTGGACCCCGCAATCTGAATCGCCCGACTGGTCTCCCTATAGCACCGGACAGTGGACCTGGCAGAATTATTACGGCTGGACCTGGGTCGATACCGCGCCGTGGGGATGGGCGCCATATCATTACGGCCGCTGGTTTCGCAATGGCGGTTATGGGTGGTGCTGGTATCCGGGCGGCCCGCGGGCTTCGTTCGGCTGGAGCCCCGCTGTGGTGGGTTTCTTCGGCTGGGGCGGCTTTGGTGTGGGTGTTGGCTTAGGTGGTTTGGGATGGGTGGCTTTAGCGCCGTTTGAGGGCTTCCAGCGGTGGTGGGGTTCGGGATTTTATGGGCGCGGCTACGGTGGTCCCGGCTGGTATGGGCGGGGCGGCTACGGCAATTTCGTCCGCAATGTGGATATCACCCGTGTGTACCGCAACGCCGCGTTTCGCGGAGGCGCCATCACGGCCGGCTACAACAATTTTGGCGGCCCGCACCAGCACTTTGTGTCGGCGAATCGCAGCCAGTTGACGAACGTGAACTCGTTCCGAGGCGGTCAGCTTCCCTTGACACCAAACCGCGCCAGTATGCAGTTCTCGAACCGGACTGTGACGGCCAATCCGCGTTTGAGCTCGGCCTCGAACCGGCAGTTCTTTCAAAGCTCCCGCTTTAGCGGTGGCCAGAATAACGCGAATCGTTCTGCAGGTACGAACCGCTATTCGGGCGTCCACGGCTATTCAGGAGCGACTAACACATCGCGCCCGGCTGTGCAGGCCAACCGTCCTTCGTCGAGTAGCGGGTGGCAGCGATTTGGCGATCCCGGCCGCAACAGCGGAGCTCTACGCCAGGGCTTTACGGGATCGAATGGTTCGGAACCGAGCGGATGGCATTCCTTTGGGCAGCCGCAGCGTTCGACGCCTTCCGCGCCTCGTTCTTATACACCGAGCCAGTCGGGTTCGCGCTTCGGCGCTCCCACTTACAACGCTCCGCGCTATAACGCGCCAGCGCAGAATTATCGGGCACCGCAATACAGCGCGCCCCGGCAATCGAGCGCACCTAGCTATAACGCGCCGCGGTCGAACACCGGAAGCAGCGCTCCGCATTACAGTGCTCCCCGTTACAGCCAACTGGCACACGCCCCCTCTGGCGGTGGCGGTGGCGATCACGGTGGCGGAGGATCGTCATCGGGCGGCGGGCATAGCAGCGGTGGCGGCGGTGGTCATAGCGGAGGCGGAGGCGGCGGCCATCACCGCTGATTGCTCCCCAACAAAGTTTCCTTCACCCGCTCCGGCCACCTGACAGGGCTGGAGCGGCCTTTTTTCAAAAATTAGAAAACCCAGCGCGTTCGAGTCCGTGCTGCGCCTCCGGATTTTTCATGAAGGTGTCCCACACAAATCCGGTGCGTAAATTTTCCGCCATCAACATCGATATGCCCGTATCGATGGCAATCACATCGGTGTCGTACCAGTTCGTCAGCGGATTGAAGGCATTTACGAAACCGTACTTGCTCCACGCCCTTGCCCCGTAACGGCTCCGCATGTTCTTCAGCACTCGCAACGTTTCTCTGGGCAGAAAGGGCAGGGAACCGGCGGCCGCGCTCGGCACCACAGTCCCGTCAATCGGTCCAATTTCCGGTGGACCACCCCACACCACATAACCATGTTCGGAGTCGGACGCGGTAATGCCCCAAAGATCCTCGCTGTAGTCGGCAAACCGGCCGTGCAGTTCGAGGCAAAAGCGCCGGTGCACCTCTGTTGCGATGATGGAGTTCTTGAAATAGTCGATGTACTCGTCCTGCTTGCCGCGGAAGTCAAACCAGGCCTGCGAATACTGATGCACAAAAAGCGGCGCGAAGGAACCGATGTAGCGCATGCCTTCGTACTCGAAGGTGGTTCGCTTCCAGGCTTTCCAGGCGTCAATGGGAAGCGGATAGCGGGAGGAGCCGAGGCCCAGCAGGTACATCATCATCAGTTCGCTGTAATAATCCCAGCGATACGGCAAAAAGCCGTTCTCGGGCGACCAGCCGTGCGGCAATAGCGACGTGTCTTCCGATAACCATGTCCATTCGACGCGGTTATAAATATCGGAAGCCAGGTGGGTGATTTGCGGGCTTTTGAAATGTTGGCGGCAGGTAAGGACTCCGCACAGCAAAAGCGCGGTATCGATGGACGATACTTCAGAATCCCAGATGCGTTCGCCAGTCTGTGCGTTGGCAAAATGATAGAAGAAGCCGCGGTGGTTCAGCATTTTCTCCCAAAGGAAGCGCAACGTGGTGATCACACGCTCGCGCGCATCGGCCAGCGAAATGTAGCCGCGGCGCTCGCCAATGCAAAGGGCGGTCAAACCGAAACCGGTAGCCGCTATGCTGGCAACTATGGAGTGATCGGGCTGGTTGACACTAGCGCGGTCTTTGATCAGCCCGGTCTGAGTATTGGCTTGTTCCCAAAAGAACTGGAAGTTTGCTTTTTCCATTTCTTCCAGCAATTGTTCTTCGTCGGATGCTAGAACAGTGGCCGAGAACTCTGGTGAAACAACCACTGGCTGTGTCTGTTGAGCAAAGGCAGAGACGATGGATGGGCCAGTCGCCGTGGTCGCGAGCAGGCTGCGGAGCAGAGTGCGGCGAGAGAAATCGTTCAGGTAAATATTTTTCAATTTGAAACTCAACAAAAAGGGAACCGGCCAGTCTTACTAGTGGCATCCCAAAATAGAGGAGCAGCCTCTCTGAGATGACGGGCGAAGAGCGCAAGAGCTACTTCAATCATAAAATTTGAGCATGGGGAGAGATGACGGGGACACAGAAATTTTCGATTTGGGCAGCGCTGGTGCTGGTAGCTGGGGTCGCGGTTGCTGCTTATTTTTTCGTCAAAAGCCGTCCTCCAATGCTGCCGCCTCCACCGGTTCAAATGAGCGGCGTGGTGTTGATGCAGGATAGTGACCCCAAGAATCAGTTGCCTATTACCGGGGCGACAGTGCGAGCCGCGCGAGACGGTGTCGCAGACGAAACTAAGTCCGACTCCTCCGGACTCTTTCACGTGACTCTGCCGGCGTCACCGGAGCGCAAAGTGCAGGACCCGACCACGCTGACCTTCACGCGCGAGGGCTATCAACCGCTTGAAATCACGGTGAACGATCCTCACAAGCTTTTTCTAGCGCGGTTGACCGCCATTCCGAAACCTGAGAAACCAGTTCAGAAACAGAAAGAGACGCTCATTGAGAATGTCCGTGTTCGCTATTCGGAGAAGGCCTCGTTTACTTCCGATTCCGGAACACTGGTGAAACCGCTCGAAGTTCCCAACACCAGTACCGTTCCCTGTAACCTGCATTTGCCGTGTTCGCCAGATGGAAGGTGGAAGGCCACACTCCAACCCTTCTCGATCGATGCTCCGGGCAATGAATTTCGCAATATCCGCATCTCTTGCATTGCCGGACCTTGTCCCTTCAGTAAAATTCAATCGCAACAGCTGGTCAACAACGGACACACCCTGAAGTTAGCGATTTTGAACTGGTCTGACACTGTTACCTATCTACTGGAAGCGGAGATCAGCCGCACGGTAGTGAGCGATATGGTGCGTGAGTCTTATCCGGTGATCTTCGGCTCGAGCATGAGCTTCACCCTGCCGGCGAGCGCACAGGGTTTGAGCCTTGAAGCCGAGCAGGGCGGTCAAGGAAACATTGTGTTTCCACTCGGCCCCGAGTTGAAGTTGTCCTGGGCGTTCTGCAGCGAAAGAGGCATGCAGAATAATGCGCGATTCTATCGCTGCGATCTAAAGCCCGGCTTCCGGTTTAAGCAATAGCAACGGTTACAGCTCTGCAAGAGCAAAGCGGGAGTTGGTGCGAGTGAAGTCAGAAGTTATCTAGCCCGCCGCCGCCTGTCTCACCTGCAACTCCGGTTCCGGGTCTCGCGACATCGCTTTGATCTGCGATAACTCGAATGCGTCCGTGTGCCCCTTGGTGCAAGTCAACTCAACTCTGCTGTATTTCGTTCCGCCATTCTCCACGGTCTCAATGGGCAGTGGAAAATATACTGTATCGCCGCAGACCCTGCAGCGGAATGTTCCGTAGTCTTGCATGGTGCTTTCGCTCGTTTCCGTCATCGTTTGTTTACTATCGTTATTTTTCACTCGACGGGGGCACAATACCCTTGAGTCGCATGTAAACGCCCAATGCTGCGTATTGCTCCACGTCGTGTGTGGTGTTCCCCGCTAAGGTGCCGACCCGCGTCCTTTCGCCGCGTGGCGTTTTGATCATTTCGAGGGCATTTGCATCCGTGAGCGCGTCGTAAGCTTTGTCACAGCGCTCAAAGGATGCCTGCAGTCCCGCTTGGATTTCTTTTTTGGTGGTGAACTGGGCGCCCCCTTCGCTGCCCCCCGGCGCTAGCGCACCGCAGGTATGCGTCTGGGCCATAATCACGTGGCCTAAAACTTCCCCGAAGGTGCGCATCTCGGGCGTGGGTTTAAACGCCAGATCTTCTTCCGGTACCTTGCTTGCGGTGGCCAGCAGATTCTTCTTTACCGCCTCGTAAGCCCGCTTGGTTTCGGTCGATAGGGCGTTGCTTCCGGTCTGTGCCGAAACAGCGCTAACCGCAACCAGAAATATGACAGCCGGGAAACACTTCCGTTTCACCTTCAATAATCCTCCTTCGCGAGGAACAATTCTCTGTCATTCTAGCTGACGCTGGAAACTGTTGGTAGGGGTGTCAGATGCCCTGCCCTAGCCCTCTATGCTTCGAGCCGGGCGTGCTGACACAATTGCATTACTCCTCGCGCAGCAGTGTCAAAGGATCGAGCGACAGCGCGCGCCGTTCGGGAATCCAGGTGGCGAGCAAGCCCAGTAGCGCCATGGCCAGCACGACGCGGGTCAAGACTAGCGGATCGCGTGACGTGGCCTGGTAGACGATGGAAGCCAGCACGCGGCTGGCTAGAATTCCCAGGACCAAGCCTGCTGCTGAACCGAAAGTGAGCAACCTGAAGGCGCGGCCTAACGCCGCTTGCAGTATTTCCTTACGCTGCGCGCCGAGAGCGAGGCGAATGCCTAATTCCTTGAGGCGTTTGCTGACCGAGTAGGCAGCCATGCCGAAGATGCCCGTGATGGACAGCATTGCGCCCATTGCGCCCAGCACACCGAGAGCAATCGTCGCTACACGCGGACCAAACAGAACTGCATCCAATTCCTGGTAGCGCGTTTCGATGAAAACAGGCAGCGCTGCATCCAGCTGCCGCAGCCTGCTTCTTATGGATGCCTCCAGTTGCTGCGGATCAGGCAAGGTCCGCACCACCAGCCAAGTTTGGCTCGAGTGCGATTGTTGGATTGGAAAGAACATCGCCGGCTGTGGATCTTCAGTGAGGCTGTTATATTTTCCGTCTTCGACAATACCCACTACTTGTATGCGCGTTCCATCCGGCATTCGGTAATATCTGCCCATGGCGCTGGTAATGGATCCAAAAAGTTTGCGGGCAAATTCCCGATTGACGACCGCTACGCGCGGCGAGTTTTTGTCGTCGTGCCAGGTGAAACTCCTCCCCGACAACAATGCAGTCCCCGCCGCCCGGAAATAGCCGGGAGATATGTTGGACAAGGTGGCTTTAGCGGCGGCATTTGCCGGCCTTCGATCTGATGTATTGTCGGCGAATACGATTGAGTCGCCCGCGTCATCCAGTGGCAGTGCATCGGCCAAGCCCACAGACTCTACGCCGGGAATCGTCGTCACCGCATCGATCATGCGTCTTTGCATAGCAGACACTCGATCGCCGCTGTAACCTGCCATATTCAGGTCTGTATCGACCAGCATTGTGTTCCGTAATTCGAAACCGAAGTTGCCGCGCAGCGAGCGAACCAGCCCACGCACCGCCACCAAAGACGACGTGACCAGCACTGCGCAAACTGCAATTTGCAAAACCAGCAATAGGTCTCGGACAGACATCCGCCTACCAACTCTGCCGGCTGATCCCGACTTGATGACTTGATAGGGATCCGTGTGGAGTATCTGTCTTAGTGGAACCGCGCCAAAGAGGAATCCACTCGCTAAAGCCAGGAGCAAGGCTATTCCATAAACATGCCAGTCGGGGTTCATAGGCGTATGCACGGGAAAATTTCTAGGAAATGGCTGCCACACTCTTAGCCCGCGCAAGAGCAGTGCACTGCTCGCTACTCCGACAGCGCCTCCGGCCAGCGAAATCAGGAGCGCCTCGGTGAAGAGTTGCCGCACAATTCGATTGCGGCTCGATCCGAGCGCAAGTCGCAGGGCCACTTCGCGCGAACGGTCAGCGGCGCGCGCGGCAAATAAACTGCCCAGGTTGGCGCAGGCGGCCAGCAGAATTAACCCCGCCAGCAGCATCAATCCCGCCAGGAATGCTCGTACCGGACGGCCAAGACTATCGCCGAGGAGACTTGGCCGCGCTAAGGCAAAGGTTTTTTGGCTATCGTCTTTGGGATAACTCTTTTCCAGATAGGCGCCAATCGAGTTCAGATCGATAATTGCGTGTGCCGGAGTGACTCCCGCCCTCAGGTGTCCCATCACCATGAAGATCCAACGGCTGCCGCGCGCTTTCAGGTCGCTCAATCCCTCCACCTGCTCCCGGTTGACCATCGGCGCAAAGAAATCGGGAGAAAAAAACAACAAGGTTCCCCGGAACTCGGGCGGCGCTACGCCGAGGATGGTGAAAGGATGTTTGTTGAGATGCACAGTACGTCCCACTACGCCACGATCATGCTGAAAATGGCTGCGCCAATAGGCGTAACTGAGCACGAGATAAGGCGCGCTGTTCGCGCCACGCTCGTCGGAGGCGTGGAAGAAACGGCCGAGGTACGGCTGAATCCGTAAAGCGTCGAAGTAGTTCCCACTTGCTTCCACGCCCCAGACACGAGATATACTTCCGCCGGTACCCAGCGCTGCTTGAGCCACATCATAAGCCGCCAGATCATCGAAGCTGCGGTTGCGATCGCGCAGGTCGAGATAGTCGGGATACGACTGAGTCGGGTCCTTATCGCTGGCACGCTCGATTCCGTAGAGGCTCTGCGGCTGAGGCACATTGAGCGGGCGCAGGATCAGCGCATTCATTACACTAAAAACTACGGCGTTGGCGCCAATTGCCAAGGCCAAGGTTAGAACGGCGGTGATGGTGAAGCCGGGCGACTTGCGCAATGTGCGCAGGCTGAAGCGGAGGTCTTGTAGTAGGGTCTCGAGGAAAGTGCCGCCGAGCGATTCGCGGCATTCCTCTTTGAAGCGCGCATGACCGCCGAAATCGATGCGGGCGCGGCGTTCTCCTTTAAGGCCGGAGCGTTCCATATCGTCGGCGCGATGCTGGATGTGGGAGCGCAGTTCGTCCTCCATGTCGTCTGCCACGTGCGATCGATGAAAAAATGGGAACTTCATAGTTACTCCTCTCGCAGCAGTGTTAAAGGATTAAGCGATAGCGCGCGTTGCGCGGGAATCCAAGTGGCGAGCAAGCCCAGTAGTGCCATGGCTAAAACAGCTCCCGCCAAGACCAGGGGATCGCGGGGAGTGGCCTGATAGACGATGGAAGCCAGCACGCGGCTGGCTAGGATCCCGAGGAGCAGGCCGGCTGCCGAGCCGAAGGCAAGCAACTTGAGGGCGCGTCCTAACGCCGCTTGCAGTATTTGCTTGCGCTGCGCGCCGAGAGCCATGCGAATGCCCAATTCCTTGAGCCGTTTGCTGACCGAGTAGGCCGCGATTCCGAAGATGCCCGTGATGGACAGCATGGCGCCCATCACTCCCAGCACGCCGAGCGAGATCGTCGCCATGCGCGGGCCGAATAGAGCAACGCCGAGGTCGTTGTCCCAGGTTTGGATCAAAGAAGGCAGCCCGGAGTCCAGGTTCCGCAGTTTGCTCCGCATGGCTGCCGCCAGTTGCTGCGGATCGCGGTTCGATCGGAGTACCAGCAAAGTCTCGCTCGACGGCACTTGCAGGATGGGCAAGAACGCCGCCGCTTCCAGGCGTTCGCCCATGCGCTGATATTTTCCGTCCTGCACTACCCCCACGACTTGTACGCGCGTGCCGTCTTGTGTCTTGAAATACCTGCCGGTTACGTTTGTTACTGAACCGAAGAGCATGCGCGCAAACTGCTGGTTGATCACTGCTACGCGCGGAGCGTTTCGATCGTTCCAGGCAAAGCCCCTGCCAGACAGCAGGGCAGTGCCGGCAGCACGGAAATAGCCGGGCGAGACGCTGTACGTGGGGACCTCAGCCGCGGCATTCGACGGCCGCAAATCCGTCGCGTCGTCGTGAAACACAATCAACCACCGCATGCTGCCATTGAGTGGCGTCCGATCGGCAAGTCCCACGGAGGTTACGCCGGGAATGGTCTGCATGGCTTCCAACATGCGCTTTTGCATTGCAGGCAACCGGTCGCCAAGGTAGCCCGCCATCGTAAGATCCGTATCTATCAGCATCGCGTTTCGCGGCTCGAAACCGAAATTGCTGTCAAGTGAGCGCACGTATCCGCGCACGGCGACCATGGAAGAGGTAATCAGCAAGGCGCAGATCGCAATTTGCACCACAACCAACAGGTCTCGGGCAGTGATCCGTCGCTCAGCCGTACTTCTCGATCCTGACTTGACGATCTGATGAGGATCGGTGTGAAGTACTTGCCTCACAGGGACCGCGCCAAAGAAGAAAGCGCTCACCAATGTCAACAGCAGGACGACTGCATAGACACGCGCATCTGGGTACACAGCCAAATGGACGGGAAATCTGGGCACTGGCTGCCATACGCTGAGCCGGCTTAACAGCATTGAGCCAAGCCAGAGTCCGGCAGCGCCTCCCATTACGGATAGCAGCAGAGCTTCGGTGAAGAGTGCGCGCAGAATGCGTTGGCGGTTCGCTCCCAGCGCGAGTCGCAAAGCAATCTCACGCGCCCGGTCAGCTGCGCGTGCGGCAAACAGGCTGCCCAGGTTGGCACAGGCGGCCAGCAGAATTAATCCGGCTAGCAGCATCAATGCGGTGAGAAATGCCCGCGTAGGCGGACCACCGAAGTCGCCAAAAAGAAACGGACGTGCCAAGCCAAAACGCATGCCGGCGTCGGTTTGAGGATAAGTCTTTTCCAGATAGGCGCCAATCGAGTTCAGATCGGCGATTGCCTGTGCCGGCGTTATGGCAGCCTTCAGATGTCCGATCGTCATCAAAAGCGATGGGCTCGAGCGAGCGGTCAGGCTATTCTGCCCTTCGACCTGCTCCTGGTTCACGATCGGCACAAATAAATCCTGAGAGAAAAATAAGACGGGCCCGTGAAACCCGCGCGGCGCAACACCGATGATGGTGAACGGGTGCTTGTTGAGCTGAACGGTGCGGCCAATCACGCCGCGATCGTTCTGAAAATGGTTCTGCCAATAGGCATAAGTGAGCACGATATACGGCGCGCTGTTGGGGCCGTGCTCATCGGAGGCGTGAATGAAACGGCCCAGGTACGGCTGTATCCCAAATACGTCGAAGAAGTTTCCACTCACTTCGTCGACAAAAGCGCGCTTGGGGTTGCCGCCCGTGTCCAGTCCTGCCTGAGCGTTGTTATAAGCGGCCACGCCGTCAAAGCTGCGGTTGTGGTTGCGAAGGTCGAGATAGTCGGGATACGACAAAGGCAGCGATTTACTTCTCGAGTGCTCGATGGTGTAGAGGCTCTCCGGGTGAGGCACATTCAGCGGACGCAGGACGAGCGTGTTCATGATGCTGAAAACCACTGCGTTGGCAGCGATGGCCATCGCGAGTGTCAAAACGGCGGTGAGGGTGAAGCCGGGAGATTTGCGCAACGTGCGCAGGCTGAAGCGGACGTCTTGTTGCAGGGTCTCGAGGAATGTGCCGCCGAGCGATTCGCGGCATTCTTCTTTGAAGCGTTGCCGGCCGCCGAATTCGATGCGGGCGCGGCGTTCGGCTTCGGGACGAGAAAGGCCGGAGCGTTCCAGATCGTCGGCGCGATGCTGGATGTGTGAGCGCAGTTCCTCGTCCATGTCACCGGCCGCGCGCGAACGATGAAAAAATCGAAACTTCATAGTTACTCCTCGCGAAGTAGAGTCAAAGGGTCAAGCGACAACGCGCGTTGTGCGGGAATCCAGGTAGCGAGCAATCCCAGTAGCGCCATGGCTAAAACAACGCCGGTTAATACTAGAGGATCGCGGGAAGTGGCCTGATAGACGATAGAAGCCAGCACCCGGCTGGCTAGGATTCCCAGGATCAGGCCGGCTGCCGAGCCGAAGGCAAGCAATTTTAAGGCGCGGCCCAACGCTGCTTGGAGTATTTCCCTCCGCTGCGCTCCGAGCGCCATGCGAATTCCCAATTCCTTCAAGCGCCGGCCGACCGAATAGGCGGCCATGCCGAAGATACCCGTGATCGAGAGCATCGCGCCCATTATGCCCAGCACACCCAGCGACAGGGTCGCCATACGCGAAGCAAACAGAGCAGTGTCCAGTTCTTTATTCCAGGGCAGGATATACAAAGGCAGCTGGGCGTCGAGATTTCGAAACGTGCTCCTGATGACGGCAGCAAGCTGCGGAGAATCGCGGTTTGAGCGTACTACCAGCCAGGTCTCATTCGATGGCGATTGCAGGATGGGGAGAAACATCGCGGGATGCGGGGCTTCGGTGAGGCTCGTGTATTTTCCGTCTTCCGCGATACCGACCACTTGCAGGCGCGTTCCATCCCGCAGCTTGTAGGATTTGTTTAAAGCGCTCCGTGCGGAGCCAAAGAGTTTGCGTGCAAACTCCTGGTTGACGACTGCGACGCGCGGCGCATTTTTATCGTCATGCCAGGAGAAGGTTCGTCCAAACAACAAGGCCGTGCCGGCTGCGCGGAAGTATTCGGGAGATACGCTGAAGTCGACGGCTCGGGCCGTGGCATTCGATGGTTTCAGATCCGTCGCATCGGCGGTAAAAACCGGGCTGGTCTCGTTTGCATCTAAGGGTGGAAGGTTGACCAATCCGACGGACTTCACACCGGGAATGGTCTTTACGGCATTGATCGCACGCTTTTGCATGGCGGCCGCCTGGTCGGCGGTGTAACCAGCCATTTTGAGATCTGTATCGACGAGCAGTGCGTTCTGCGGCTCAAAGCCGAAGCCGCTGTGTAGTGAGCGCACTAATCCACGCACGGCGACTAACGAAGAAGTGACGAGCACGGCACAGATGGCGATTTGCACGGCAAGCAAGAAGTCCCGGATCGTGAGCCGCCGGCCCGCCAGTCCGGTCGAGCCCGACTTCACGATCTGGTATGGATCGGTTCTGAGCACCTGGCGCACCGGAGCGATACCGAAGAGGATTCCGCTGGCCAAGGCGAGCAGTAGGGCGACGGCGTAGACATTGGCATCCGGGTTGACCGGCACATGAATGGGCCATCGGGAGAAAGGCTGCCAGACGCTCAGCGCGCGCAACAGCGCCACGCTGCCCGAGAGGCCGACGACGCCTCCGAGGAGCGCGATGAGGATGGCTTCAGTGAGGAGAGTGCGCAGAATACGTGCGCGGCTCGATCCGAGCGCGAGGCGCAGAGCTACTTCGCGCGAACGGTCGGCGGCGCGCGCGGCAAACAGATTGCCGAGATTGGCGCAGGCAGCCAAGAGAATCAAACCGGCCAGCAGCAGCAAGGCCGCGAGAAATGCGCGTATGGGACGACCGAGATAGTCGCCATAAAGGCTGGGACGCGCCAAAGTAAAGCTCCTTTGGTCATCGTCTTTGGGATAGGTCTTTTCAAGATACGAGCCGATCGAGTTGAGATCGGCAACGGCGTGGGCCGGCGTGACACCGGTCTTCAGGTGCCCCATCACCATAAACACCCAACGGCTGCCGCGCGCGTTCAGATCATCCACTCCGCCTATCTGCTGCTGGTTCACTAAGGGCAAGAAGGCATCGGGATGGAAAAACAAAATAGTTCCGTTGAACTCAGGTTGCGCGACACCGAGGATGGTGAAAGGGTGCTTGTTGATCTGAACGATACGGCCGACCACGCTCTTATCATTCTGAAAATGACCATGCCAATACTCGTAGGTGAGAACCAGGTACGGGGCACTGTTGGGGCCATGTTCATCGACGCCGTGGAAGAAACGGCCGAGGTAGGGCTGCAGGCGTAAGACGTCGAAGTAATTCCCGGTCACTTCATAGAGCCAGAGGCGGGATGGATTTTCGCCGGTGTCGAGCCCCGCTGCAGTCATGGTCCAGGCGGCCAAGCCGTCGAAGCTGCGGTTGCGATCGCGCAGATCGAGATAGTCGGGATACGACTGATAGCCGGAAGCCTCGTTGCCATGCTGCATTTCGTAGAGGCTTTGGGCCTGGGGCACGTTCAAGGGGCGCAGGATCAGCGCGTTCACTACGCCGAAGACTACGGCGTTGGCGCCGATAGCGAGCGCGAGGGTTAAACCGGCGGCGATGGTAAAGCCGGGCGACTTGCGCAACGTGCGCAGGCTGAAGCGGACGTCTTGCAGGACGGTCTCGAGGAAATTTCCGCTGAGCGCTTCGCGGCATTCCTCTTTGAAGCGTTGCCGGCCGCCGAATTCGATGCGGGCGCGGCGTTCGGCCTCGGCGCGGTCGAGGCCGGAACGTTCCAGATCGTCGGCGCGATGCTGGATGTGGGAGCGCAGCTCCTCATCCATGTCGTCGGTTACGCGCGAACGATGAAAGAATGGAAAATTCATAGTTACTCCTCGCGTAGCAGTGTCAAAGGGTCAAGCGAGAGCGCGCGCTGCGCTGGAATCCAGGTCGCGAGCAAGCCCAGTAGCGCCATGGCCAGCACTACGCCGGACAGCACTAGCGGATCGCGGGGAGTGGCCTGATAGACAATCGAAGCCAGCACCCGGCTGGCTAGAATTCCCAGGAGCAGGCCTGCTGCCGAACCAAAAGCGAGCAGTTTCAAGGCCCGTCCCAGAGCCGCCTCCAGCACTTCCTTGCGCTGCGCTCCCAGTGCCATGCGGATTCCTAATTCCTTCAGCCGCCGGCTCACCGAATACGCCGCCATCCCGAAGATGCCCGTGATCGACAGCATCGCGCCCATTGCGCCCAAAACACCTAGCGCTACCGTCGCCACCCGCGAGGGGAACAGCACGAAGTTCATGGCTTCGTTCCGCGTTTGGATGAGAGAAGGAAGTCCCGCATCCAAAGCCCGCAGTTTGCTCCTGATCGCTACGGCCAGTTGCCGGGGCTCTTCTTTTGAGCGCAGTACCAGCGCCGTCTGACTCGACCCGACTTGCAGGAGGGGGAAAAACATTGCCGGCTGCGGATCTTCAGCAAGGCTGGTATATTTTCCGTCTTCCACAACGCCCACGACCTGTATGCGCGATCCGTCGGGAGTCTTGTAATACCGGCCCGTTGCGCTGGTCGCGGCGCCAGAGACTTTGCGCGCAAGCTCATGGTTGATCACGGCCACACGCGGCGAATTCTTATCGTCATGCCACGTGAAATCTCTGCCCGCTAACAAGCCGGTGCCCGCCGCACGCAAATATCCGGGAGAGATGCTGTACCTTATGGCGTCAGCTACGGCGTTGGCGGGTCTGAGGTCTGTCGCTTGGTCGAGAAATACGGTCGAGTCAATCGGCCGTCCATTTGCTAGTGGCGGCGAATCAATCAGTCCCACGGAGCTTACGCCGGGAATTGTCTGGATGTCACTGATCATGCGCTTTTGCATGGTGTCCACCGCGCCGCCGCGATAGCCGGCCATATACAGGTCGGTTTCCGCCAGCATGGAGTTGCTGAGCTCAAAACCGAAATTGCCATGCAAGGAGCGGGCGAGTCCACGCACCGCAACCATCGCAGAAGTGATCAGCACTGCGCAAATCGCGATTTGCGCCGCCAGCAAAAGGTCCCGGACCGTAATCCGCCGACCGAACTTGCCACGGAGGCTGCCGGTCGATCCCGACTTGATGATCCCGTAGGGATTCGTCTGGAGGATTTGCCGAACGGGGACCGCGCCAAAGAGAAATCCGCTGGCTAACCCCAACAGCAAGGCAATTCCGTAAACGCTGGCATCCGGGTTCACGGGGAGATTGATGGGGAATTGGGGAAATGGCTGCCACGCGCTCAACCAGCGCAAAAGCTCGAGGCTGCCCCATAGTCCAACAGCGCCTCCCATCAATGAAATCAGCACGGCTTCGGTAAATAGGGTGCGCAGAATGCGGGTCCGGCTCGATCCGAGCGCCAGCCGCAGAGCCACTTCGCGCGATCGGTCGGCCGCTCGTGCGGCAAACAGGCTGCCCAGATTGGCGCAGGCTGCTAACAGAATCAGCCCGGCCAGCAGCATCAAGGCCGTGACGAATGCCCGTACCGGACGGCCCAGGTAATCGCCGTAAAGGCTGGGGCGCGCCAGGGTGAAAGTCATTTTGCCGTCGTCTTTCGGATAGGTTTTTTCGAGATAAGCCCCAATCGAGTTCAGATCGGCCATCGCTCGTGAGGGCGTCACTCCCGCCTTCAGATGTCCCATCACCATGAAGACCCAACGGTTTCCGCGCACGTTCAGGAAACCCGAACCTTCGATCTGCTCCTGATTCACCATCGGCACAAAGAAATCGGGCGAGAAAAATAAAAGGGTCCCGTGAAACTCAGGCGGCGCTACACCGACGATGGTGAAGGGATGCTTGTTCACCTGAACGGCACGGCCCACGACGCCACGATCATCCTGAAAATGGGTGTGCCAATACGCGTAGGTGAGCACGACGTAGGGAGCGCTGTTTGCGCCGTGCTCATCGGAAGCATGAAAGAAACGGCCCAGATACGGGTGCAGGCGTAATGCATCGAAGTAGTTGCCGCTGGCTTCATAGACCCAGGCCGGGGAGGCGTTCTGGCCCGACTTCATTCCGGCCGAAGTGATGTTATAAGCAGCCAAACTCTCGAAGCTGCGGTTGCGATCGCGCAGATCGAGATAGTCGGGATACGATTGTGCCGCGAAATGATCGCGTTGAATTCCATAGAGGCTCTCGGCCCCGGGTACATTCAGCGGGCGCAGGATAAGCGCATTCATTACGCTGAAAACTACCGCGTTAGCGCCGATGGCGAGCGCCAACGTGAGAACGGCGGCGGTGGTAAAACTGGGGGACTTGCGTAGGACGCGCAGGCTGAAACGCACATCCTGTATGAGGGTCTCGACCAAATTGCCCCCGAGTGCCTCCCGGCATTCCTCTTTGAATCGTCCGTGGCCGCCGAATTCGATGCGGGCGCGGCGTTCGGCTTCGGGACGAGGAAGGCCGGAACGCTCCAGATCGTCGGCGCGATGCTGGATGTGTGAGCGCAGTTCCTCGTCCATGTCACCGGCCGCGGGCGAACGATGAAAAAATGGAAAATTCATAGTTGTTACTCATCGCGTAGTAGAGTCAACGGGTCGAGCGACAACGCGCGTTGGGCGGGAATCCAGGTGGCGAGCAAGCCCAGTAGCGCCATGGCCAGCACTACGCCGGACAGGACTAGCGGATCGCGGGGAGTGGCTTGGTACACGATAGACGCCAGAACGCGGCTGGCTAGAATGCCCAGGATCAGGCCTGCTGTTGAACCGAAAGCGAGCAACTTGAAGGCGCGCCCCAAGGCTGCCTCTAAGACTTCTTTTCGCTGTGCACCCAGGGCCAGGCGGATGCCTAACTCTTTCAGTCGCTTGCTCACCGAGTAGGCAGCCATGCCGAAGATGCCGGTGAGGGAGAGCATTGCTCCCATGACGCCTAAAACACCAAGTGAAATTGTCGCCACGCGCGAGGGAAACAAGACAACCTCCAACATGCTGTTCCAGGTCTGGATATCAAGGGGCAGCCCGGCATCTAAGGTGCGCAGTTTACGCCTGATGGCCGCAGCGGTCTCTTGACTATCGTGTGTGGAACGCACCACCAGAGCGGCTGCACTCGAGGGAGACCGCAGAAATGAGAGAAACATCGCGGGCTGTTGTTCTTCCGTAAGACTCAGATATTTTCCGTCTTCGACCACACCCACAATCCGGACACGCTGTCCATCCTGCAATTTGAAATAGCGGCCGACTGCGCTGACGTCTTTGCCGAAGAGGCGGCCGGCAAACTCCCGATTCACTACCGCTACGGGTGGTGCGGTTTTGTCGTCATGCCAGGTGAGCTCTCTACCCGCCAGCAAGGTGGTGTTTGCCGCCCGGAAGTACTGAGGAGATATCTCGTACCTGTAAGGCATGAAGGCGATATTGGATGGCCGGAGATCGGTAGTTTTTTCCTTAAAGATATTCGCCCGGAAAGCGGCTGTGTAGACCAAAGGAGGGTAATTGTTCACCAACCCTACTTGCTGCACGCCGGGAATGGTTTTTATCGTGTCGATCATGCGCTTTTGCATAGCAGGCACCTGCTCGCCGCTGTAACCGGCCATGGCGAGGGTGGCATTGACAATCAGCGTGTTGCGCGGCTCAAAGCCGAAGTTGGCGTGCAGGGAGCGCACTAATCCGCGCACTGCCACCAGCGAAGAGGTGACGAGAACCGCACAGATCGAGATCTGGAGAACCAGGAGCAGGTCGCGGACGCTTATGCGTCGGCCAGGTCTGACGCTCGGTCCCGCTTTGATGATCTGATAGGGATCGGTCCTGAGCACCTGGCGGACGGGAACCATTCCGAAAAGGAATCCGCTGATTAAAGCGAGGGCGAGAGCGACGAGGTAGACTTTCGCATCTGGATTTACAGGAAGGTGGATGGGCGCCGCGGGAAAGGGCTGCCACACACTTATCTGGCCTAACAGCGCAATGCTGCCCAGCAGTCCGATACCTCCGCCAGCCAGCGAGATGAGCACTGCTTCGGTAAGCAGTCCCCGGAAAATGCGGCTGCGGCTGGAACCGAGGGCGAGCCGCAGAGCCACTTCGCGCGTTCGGTCGGCAGCACGGGCGGTAAACAGGCCGCCCAGATTAGCGCATGCCGCCAGCAAAATCAATCCGGCAAGCAGCGTCAATCCCGCCACGAAACCCCGCACTGGACCACTGAAAGAAGTGAGGCCTCCATGTGTCAGGGACGAGTTCTTATTGCTAACCTCTTTGGGATAGGCTTTTTCGAGGGCAGCGCCGACAGAGTTCAAATCGGCTTCGGCCTGGGCGGGTGTGACGCCCGGCTTCAGATGTCCAAACGCTTCAAACAATCCGCGGTCGCTCGAGCGCGCATCCAGGAGATTTTCGCCATCTACCTGCGCCTGGTTCACAACAGGCATAAAAAAGTCGGGAGAGAGAAACGACAAAGTTCCGCGGAAGCCCGGCTGCGCCACACCAAGGATAGTGAAAGGATGCTTGTCGATCTGGACAACCCTGCCCACCACGCTTCGATCGTCCTGGAAACGGCTGTGCCAGTACGCATAGTTGAGCACCAGATACGGAGCGCTATTCGGACCGTGCTCATCGGATCGGTGGAAGAAACGGCCGAGGTACGGCTGAACCTTGAGCACGTCGAAGTAGTTCCCAGTGGTTGCATAGCCAGCGGCGAGGGTTGGATCTTTGCCTGTGTTCAGACCGACAAAGACGAAATTCCACGCTGCCAGATCCTCGAAGCTGCGGTTGCGATCGCGCAGATCAACGTAATTGGGATAAGACTGCCAGCCACGATCGGTCCCATACTCGGTTCCCCAGAGGCTCTCCGCTTGCGGCACATTCAGCGGGCGCAGTATCAGACCATTTAAAAGTCCGAAGACTACCGCGTTGGCGCCGATGCACAGCGCTAGCGTCGAGACAGCGGCAATGGTGAATGCGGGAGACTTCCGCAGCAGGCGCAGACTGAAGCGCGTGTCCTGGAGTAGCGTCTCCAGGAACTTGCCGCCCAGCGCTTCGCGGCATTCCTCTTTGAAGCGCGCAGGGCCGCCGAACTCAATTCGGGCGCGGCGTTCGGCTTCGGGACGAGGAATGCCGGAACGCTCGAGATCATCGGCACGGTGCTGGATATGCGAGCGGAGCTCCTCTTCCATGTCTTCCGCCGCCTGAGAACGGCGAAAACTCTTCAATCTCATGGTTCCTCCGGCTGCGCTGCTAGTGCAGTAGCCATGGCTGCGGCCACACGGTTCCATCCAGCGGTTTCCTCGCGCAGGCGCTTGCGCCCCTGGGCGGTAAGTTCGTAAAACTTGGCGCGGCGATTGTTCTCCGATGTGCCCCAGCTTGCTTTGAGCAGCCCCTGACGCAACAGCCGAAACAAGGCCGGATAGAGCGCTCCCTGCTCGATGAGTAGGGCTTTGCCGGAGATTTGACCGATACGCAACAGAACTCCGTAGCCATGTAGCGGGCCGAGCGACACCGCTTTCAAAATCAGCAGGTCGAGAGTTCCTGGAAGAAGCTGTGCCTGATCGGACATTTACACTCCTAAGCTAATCAGGAGTATAGTCCGACATTCCTAAGCTGTCAAGGAGAGAGATCCCCCAGTGATAGTTTTGAATTGGCTTTTTTGAACTTATGAATCTAACGACTGCTGCCTTTGGCGAATTTATCGGAACCATGCTGCTCGTGCTTTTGGGCGACGGCATCGTCGCGGGCGTATTGCTGGCGCGCTCGAAGGCGCAGAACGCAGGCTGGCTGGCGATCACCGCGGCTTGGGGCCTGGCCGTGTTTGCCGGCATCGTGGTGGCCGCGGCGCTCGGCGACTCGGATGGCCATCTGAATCCCGCCTTTACGATTGGCGCTGTTATCGTCGGCGGACATGCTGAGCGCTTATGGGTCTACATCCCGGCGCAACTACTGGGGGGTTTCTGCGGAGCGGCGCTGGTGTGGCTTTTCTATCTGCCGCATTGGAAGCCGACCGAAGACCCAGCTAGTAAGCTAGGCTGCTTCTGCACCATCCCCGCGATTCGCAGCCCGCTCAATAACTTCGTGAGCGAAGTGATTGCGACGTTCGTCTTGGTAGTCGTCGCCGTCGCTATCACATCCAAACGCCTTTCGCCAGCGGGACTCACGCCGGGTGTTGCGCCGGTCCTGGTGGGTGGCCTGGTTTGGAGCATCGGTCTTTCGCTTGGCGGCACCACCGGCTACGCTATCAATCCGGCACGCGATCTGCCTCCTCGCCTTGCACATGCGCTGCTTCCTATTCCAGGGAAGGGCAGTTCCGACTGGGGCTATGCCTGGGTGCCGCTTCTCGGCCCGGTGGTGGGGGCCATGCTGGGTGGCGTGTTCGTCCGTTTGACTGGCATGCAATGACATTGGTCCGGCAGGAGAAGGATTATGCAAAGAGCTCAGGGTGCTGTGATGAATCGGGCTGCGCTTGTGATGGATTGGGCTGCGCTTTTCAGGAACTTCGCAGCACAACGGACTCGCGACCAGCGCTCAAGTCCGCCGAAGTTCCTCTTTCGTCTGGTGGCGCGGGCTCGCGGCCTGTGCTTGCTCTTGAGCCTGGTCTTGATCGGTGTTGGTAGTCGGACCTGTTTCGCCCAGCAGGATGCATCGCTTATGGCCGCTGCAAAAGCTGAGCAACCCGCCGTCATCAAGACTCTCGAGCAACTCGTAAATATCGAGACAGGTACCGGGGATACCGTCGGAATGGCGGCGATGGACGACCTCTTAGAAGCCGATTTGAAGGCCGCCGGGGCGACGGTAACCCGACGTAAGGCAGTCAATGGCGTAGTCGGAGACGTTATTGTTGGCCAATTCAAGGGCAACGGTAAAAAGCGGGTTCTTTTGATAGCTCACATGGACACCGTTTATACGCGCGGCAAGTTGGCAAGCGCCCCGTTCCGGATCGAAGGAGAGAGAGCCTACGGGCCTGGTGTTGCGGACGATAAATCTGGAATCGCGGTCATCCTGCATAGCCTTCGACTTCTGAAACAGAGGGGATTCGATGATTTCGGCACGATCACCGTCAGCTTCAACACGGATGAAGAACAGGGATCAAATGGCTCGCATGAGTTGATCACCGATCTGGCCAAATCAAGTGACTACGTTCTCTCCTTCGAGCCGACCGTGATCAACCCGGAGGTGCTGACGCGTGGTACGTCAGGAATAGGCCGGGTCACGGTCGAGGTTACGGGCCGAGCCGCCCACGCCGGCGCAGCCCCGGAACAGGGCATCAATGCCCTTGTCGAGGCTTCGGACATCGTGCTTCGTACACTCGATCTCGATCAAGGGCCTCGAAAGTTGCGATTCAACTGGACGGTCGCAAAGGCCGGAAACGTCCCCAATATAGTGCCGGAGCATGCGGAACTCGTCGCGGACGTTCGCTATCCCAATCAAACGGCATTCGATGCCATGGTTCGATCTCTTAACGAGCGCCTGGCAAGAAAGCGTCTGCCGGAAGCCATGATCAAGATCGATATCAATCCTGGACGTCCGGCTTTCTCCGTGGACGTCGCAAGCAACGCGCTGATCGACAGAGCGCGCAGTATCTACCAATCGATTGGATATAAGCTGCAGGTCGTACCGATCACCGGCGGGGGCACAGACGCTGCGTATGCAGCTCAGTCTGGGAAGCCCGTGATAGAAGCTTTAGGGCTGCCGGGGTTCGGCTATCACACAAATAGCGCGGAATATGTCGACATCAGTGCTATTCCCCGACGCCTGTATCTGACAGCCGAGATGATCATGCAACTCAATAAACGGTGACGAAAAGTCCTCAGCCGGCGTTGCGGGAAATAACTCCGGAGAAGCGTGGTTCGGGCAACCCTTCCGCGCGGGTGCGGACGGCAAAGAGACTTCCCGCCAGGCGCTCTCCGGAGGCCAGACTGGAGGCGGCAGTGGTCACGTAGAGCGTCCGGTAATCTGCACCGCCGAATGCACAACTGGTGATATTGGTTACCGGCATTTCGATTACCGAGTCAATCCGGCCGTCGGGCGCTACCCGGACGATGCAGTTGCCGCCGTAACGGCAGTTCCATAGATAGCCTTCGCGATCGAGACTCGAACCGTCGGGCAAACCGCGTGCGAATCCTCGCAGGAAATCGCGCTCGTTTCGAATCGCACCTGTCTGCGCGTCATAGTCGTACTGGAAGATCACATTCGCGAGGCTGTCTCCGAAATAAAAACGTCGCTGGTCTCGACTCCAGGCCAGGGTGTTCGAGATACCGATGTCGCGTTTCCATTCGCTTACGGTCCCAGCTGGATCGATGCGGTAGAGCAGTCCATCGGTTCCGCCCGTTTCAAAGGATTTGCCGTCGGCGGCGACATTATTGCGCATCGAGCCCACCCAAAATGCGCCACGTGGGTCGACTCGCCCGTCGTTGAGACGGACGTGCGGCCAGCCCGGTAGTTGGAAGCCTTGGTTGCGCCTGGTATCGGTGGCGGGCTCCCAGAAAATCACGCGAGAAGCGAGCGCCACTGCGAGCGTTTCGTCCCGGTCGGTTAACACGAGCGCCGTGACGGGCTCGTCAAAGAACCACGACTTTACACTGCCGTCCGCTTCCGCGTAACGATGGATCAGAAAGCGATTGATGTCGGTCCAATAGAGGGCCTGCTCGGCCGGATGCCAGACCGGGCCTTCGCCGCAGATATCGCCTGTGGGGGCTACGCAAACTGGCTCGCTTGTCACTTCACGCCCAATCCTGCAGTGAGTCCGCCGTCGATTTTATAGTCGGCGCCGGTGCAAAAGCTAGCCCGGTCCGACACCAGAAACGCGGCCAGTTCGGCCACTTCTTCGGGCGTACCTACGCGGCCCAGCGGATGCGCTTCGCCGAAGCGATCGAAGACTTCTGCTACCGGCACGTCTGGTGAAAAAGTACGTGCTGCGGATTCGAGCATGGGTGTAGCGATCGAGCCCGGGCTGATGGAGTTCACGCGGATTTTGTCGCCGGCGTAGTCGATCGCCAGCGCGCGCGTCAAACTGTGAATCGCACCTTTCGATGCTACGTAGGCGGCCACGCCTCGCTGGCAGGCATAGCCTTGCACGGAAGCCAGATTGAGAATCACTCCTCCGCCGCGCCGCCGCAACTCGGGCACGCCGTAATGAGCGAACAGGAAAATGCCCGATACGTTTACATTCAGACATCGATTCCAGGTTTCGAATTCTGTTTCTTCGGCTGTGCCATAGGGATGAATGGCGGCGGCGTTCACGATGACATCCAGGCCGCCGAAGCGCCGGACCGCAGTGGCTACCGCCAGCGAGACACTCTCCGGATTCGACACATCGGTGCGGTACACCTCCAAAGGCAAACCCTTTTCCTTAGCTTCGAGTTCGAGCTGGTTGTTTAAGGTTGCGTCGATCCCGCATGAGAGCACCTGTGCGCCGTCCGCAGCGAGCCTCTTGGCGATTGCTCTTCCAATCCCACTCGTGCCCGTAACGATGCACGATTTTCCGCTGAACTCAGGCATGGTCCGCCTCGACCGTTTTCAGGCAAGCGCGCAGATAGCCCATGGCGAAAGCCATACCGGCATGCCAAGGCGCGTCGCAAGTGAGTTGGGGGGCGTGATCGGGGATGATCACCCCCGAGAAGCCGTTTTTCTGCAAGATGCGGATCACCCGCAGCACGTCCAGGTCGCCGTCATCAATATGCGTCTCCTTATACTCGGGCACTTTGCCATGCACGTTTCGCAAATGAACGTAAGCAATGCGGTTCTGGCCGCTATAGCGATCGACCGCGTCATAGACGTCGCCATCCGGCATCTCCTGGAGGGTTCCTACACATAATTCGAGCTGATTGGCCGGGGCGGGATCAAGGTCAATCACTTTCTGATACAGATCCGGCCGGTATACGAGCCTGGGCTGACCGCGCACCCACGGCATCGGTGGATCGTCCGGATGAGCCGCGAGTTTCACACCCGCTTGCTCGGCTACCGGCAGACACTCGTTCAGGAAATCAGCGAGACGCTGCCACAGTTGCTCCGGCGTGGCCGAAGGTATGTGACCAGCCGGGGCCTGGCTATCGTAGACCATGTTCCACACCATGCCGTTGGGAATGGGCGCGTCAACGGGGCCATTCATGCCGACGCTTTGCGCGCCGCCGCGAGCAAACGGTCCGGTCACGCGGCCTGCGACGCCGGCGATGCTGAAGTTATAACCAATGATCGGAATGCCGACGCCACCAACGCGCCGGATCATTTCTTTCAGTCCTGCGAGCTGCTGTTTTTTACGTGGCCCATCGAGCAGCACGTCGGACCAGTGCGCCGGATCGAAGTTTTCGATCGCTTCCCAAATCAGACCTGCTGCTTCGAGCTGTTGGCGAATCGTCTGCATTTCGTCGACCGACCACAGGGCATCTGGATCGCCCGCGTAGCCCCAACCGCCCAGCTCGCCTACCGGCTGATCCTGCCGTGGATTGGCCGGTCCACCCTGCTTGAAATAGTCCACCAGATGCACAACAGCATGTGTGGCGCCTACCTGCCGGGCAAATGCCAGGTACGGCGGAGTCAACATATGTTTATAGAGTCCAAATCCCAGTTTCATTCGGCTTTCATCCACAACCGGCTAATTTCTTCGAGCGAATACCCTTTTGTCTCCGGCACAAAAAACAGTACGAAAGCAAAGTTCAGAGCAGCCATCGCGGCAAACAGCCAGAAGGTGCCGAAACTGTGCAGGTGTTCTTGCATGACGGGGAAGAACTGGTTTGCCAGGTAGGCAAAGATCCAGATGGCGGTCGTGGCAATCGACATCGCCGCGCCGCGCACCTTTGTGGGAAATATTTCGGAGATAATCACCCAGCAAACCGCGCCGTTGCCAATGGCGTGTCCGCCGACAAAGGCCATGATGCCAACGAGGACGCCTAAGCCGGCTCGTCCGGCGAAATAAAAAGCGCCGACGCTGAGGAGCGCGATTGTCTGGAGCGCGGTGCCGAAGAGGATCAGAGTTTTTCGGCCGGCGCGATCGACGAGCCAGATCGCAATCACGGTGAAAACAAGGTTCACTACGCCCACCAGAACCGATTGAAAGAAAGCGTCGTTGGCGTTCTGGCCGGCACTCAGGAAAACGTTGGGCAGAAACGACAGCAAGGCGGTAATGCCGCTGGTCTGCGTGAAGGCGGCGAGCAGAAAACCGATGATAAGCGCGCGGCGAAATGGGCCGGTGAATAGTTCGCTGAGAGAGCCTTTCTCTGCGGCCAGCGAAGCGCGTATCGAGAGGGCCTGAGCTGTGGCCGAATCCGGGTCGTTGATTTCGCCTAGAACCCGTTCGGCCTCAGAAATTCGACCCACTTTCATTAGCCACCGGGGACTTTCCTGACAAAAGAACACCGCCAACAGAAAGGCGCACGCGGGTAACACGCCGGCGGCAAACATCCAGCGCCAACTGTGCTCGACATTCCAGGCAGCGGTGCCTGACCGTTCGATGAGTAAATTGACGAAGACCGCTGCGAGAATGCCCGCCACGATGCCGAATTGATAGAAGACCACGAGACGGCCGCGCACGGATGCCGGCGAAATTTCAGCGATGTACATGGGCGCCACGATGGAGGCTGCGCCAATGCCTATGCCGCCGATGATTCTCCAGACCACATATTGGGTAAACGTGCTTGAGAGCCATACCCCGAGCGCTGACAGTGCAAAACAGGCGGCACAAAGATAGAGGGCTTTCTTCAAGCCGAACCGGTCCGCGATCAGCCCGGAAGTGGCGGAACCGATGAGGCATCCGACGAGCGCGCAACCGGCCGCCCAGCCGATACCCGCCGCGTTTAAATGGAAGAACTCCGAAAGGTGACCGATCGCTCCGCTGATGACGATGTTGTCGTAACCAAACAGAAATCCGCCGAGCGCCGAAACTACGGTCGAAAGTACAAGCGAGACACGGAAGGCAACGTACGATCCGAGTCTGGCATTCTCAATCATGCTTTCCGTATTGACAGGCGGCCAAGGCTGCTCATAGACTTTATCTTTGGTTCAGATAAAGCAGTTTCAGATAAAGCGTAATCGCCATTGTAGTCCACGTTAGACAGAATGCCACCACTCCGTTATTTATTTCTCAGCACTGTTTTCCTTTTACCTGTTTCGGCGGCCGCTCAGACGGTTTGGCAGATCGGTACCTTCGATCAGTCGCCGGTTGAGTTTTCGACGCAGATCCAGACTCAGGTCGACTATCAGGTAGGCAAGAGTACGGCAGCTAAGGACTGGCCGAGCCGGCAGCAGACCGGACAGACTTTTCGGATTGCTTTCCAGCTTGCGACGCTGAAGGGTAATTACTTACTTAAGATAGGCACGTTGATTGACCGGCCACGCGTGCCTGCGTTGAAGATTGAGATGAACGGTCATGCGGGCACTTTCTTCCTGCACCCAAAACTGAGTTACTCCCGCAGCGATTTCGCCTTTGCCTTTGATCCGCACGAATCGCAGAGTCCGATCGAGATCGAGATCCCGTCGGGCTTTCTGAAAGTGGGTGACAACAGTTTAACGATCACATGCGTAGACGATCCCGCCACGGCCACGGGCGAGGAAGAACTGGGGGGAATCAGTTACGACGCCCTCAGTTTGGAGCAGAGCAACGCGGCCGGCGAGCGATCGGTTCCGGCGCGCCTGTCCGCCGAACCGACCATCTTTTTTCATCAGGTAGCGGGAGGCACTACCGAAGTGGTGGATGTCTTTTTCCGGGCGACAGGCCAGACAAAGGGTGCGCCTCTGATTCTCGAGCTGGCGGGTAAGCAGTTTAAAGCGGCTGTGCAACCCAGCGAATTCGGCGAACAGAAGTTTTCGCTTGATGTGCCGGAGTGGCAGGGAACAATCGATGGCCAGTTGCGTTTCGGATCGGGCGGGCAAGGTGCGCAACCCGTGAAGCTGGCGGCGCAGAGGAAGTGGACCATTTACGTGGTGCCGCATACGCATCTTGATGTCGGATTTACGGACTACCAAGGCAAGGTCGCGGAAACGCAGCCGCGCGTCCTTACGCAGGCCGGCAATCTGATTCACGATCATCCGGATTTTCGCTTCTCGATGGATGGGTCGTGGAATTTGCAGCAACTGCTCAATACGCGTCCCAAGGCAAAGCGGGACGAGATCCTGAATCTGATTCGCAGCGGTAAGATGGCGATGCCTGTTCAGTATGTGAATCTGCTGACCGGCTATGCGTCCACGGAAACGCTCTATCGCTCGTTGTATGAATCGAAAGAATTGGCTCGCCGATATGGGCTGCCTTTCGAGTACGCTAACATCACCGATGTTCCCACTTACTCTGGTAGTTATCCTTCCATTCTCGCTAGCAGCGGTGTGAAGTACTGGGTGGCAGCGGCGAACAACGACCGGGCGCCTATTTTTAACTACGATCACTGGAATGAGAAGTCACCTTTCTGGTGGGAGGGTCCGGATGGCAAGCGTGTGATGTTCTGGTATTCTCGGCACTACGAGCAGGTGCAAACACTCTTTGGTTTGTCGCCCGATCTCGACGCGGTCCGAGAGTCTTTGCCGATCTATCTGCAAGCTTACTCAAAGCCCTCTTACAAACCCGATCTGGCACTGATTTACGGGACTCAGGTGGAGAATACAGACCTGGTGCCGGCCACGGCCACGTTCGTGGATGCCTGGGACAAGAAGTTTGCGTTTCCCAAGTTAACCTACGCCACTTTTCCGGATTTCTTCCACTACATGGACGAGCATTTCGCCAAGGATTTGCCGACGTTTAAAGGCGATGGAGGCGGGTATTGGGAAGACGGGATAGGAAGCGATGCGTACTTTGCGGCGGAAGATCGCCAGAATCAGAACCGCGCATTGTCCGCTGAAATTCTATCTTCGGTCACCCATTCCATCGATCCTAATTTGAATCCTCCGGAGGGGGCGTTTTCGAGCATCTGGAGCAATATCATTCTCTTCGCCGAGCACACCTGGCTGTCGTATAACTCGGTTTCGCAACCGAATCACGACGAGTCGGTCAAACAACTCCGGGTGAAAGATGACCGGGCGGAACGAGCTTCACTCGAGATTGAAGATGTGGTGAACCGGTCCATGAGCCAGCTGGCGGATAACATCCACATTCCCGCGAATACGCTGGTGGTGTTCAATTCGCTGAACTGGGAGCGAAACACGCTGGTCGAGACGGATCTGTTCGAGCATCCGAAACTGGTCGATCTGACGACTCACGAAGAAATTCCGCTGCAGGTGCTCTACGAAAAAGAGAAGTTTCTGCATGTGCGATTTCTAGCGAAGAACATACCGGCAGTGGGGTATAAGTGCTTCAGCATTGTGTATGCAAAACAGGGATCGCTGCCCAGTCCGGAAAGCTCCACAGACAAAACGGTTGAAAATAATTTCTACCGGGTGACGGTGGACGAGCAAACGGGTGCACTGACTAGCATCTACGATAAGCAGTTACAAAAGGAACTTGTTGACAAAGGTAGCACGTATAAGTTCGGCGAGTACGTATACGTTACGGGCGGAGACGGCGACACGCAGATGATCAATCCGTTCCCGGCTTTGCCGCCGGGCAAGCTGACGGTTCACAACGCGGTAAATGGCAAGCTGACAGGCGTGGAACGGACCGCATGGGGCCAATCGATCCGGCTTACGAGCAGCAACGTAAACACGCCGAGAGTCGAGACCGAGATCCTATTATTTAATGACGTGAAGAAAATGGAATTTCGCTACCGAGTTCACAAAGAGTACACGACAGCCAAGGAGGGCGTGTATTTCGCGTTTCCGGTAGCGGCCGAGCAACCGGTCTTTCATTACGGTACACAGCAGGGATGGGTGGATCCGAGCCGCGATTTGATGAAGGGCGGAAGCCTGGAATGGTTTAACGTGCAGCACTGGATGTCGGTCAGCAGCCCGGATGTGACGGTAGGCGTGGTGCCAGTTGATGCCTCGCTGGCGAGTTTCGGCGATATCAATCGAGGCAAATGGCCCGGGGAGTTCCATCCGCAGAGCGGCACGCTGTTTTCTTACGTGATGAATAATTACTGGCACACGAACTACCGGGCCGGACAGGGGGGCGACTTTGTGTTTCGCTATGCGCTAACCAGCGCCGAAAAGCTCGATGGAGGGGCGCTGAGCCGTCTGGGTTTGGAAGAGGTGAGGGGACCGGAGCTGAACTATGTAGTCTCCCAGGATAAAGTCGGTGATCCCGCCCGGCCGCTGCCGCCTACCGCGACCGGGTTTCTGGAAGCAGCCGATCCCGATACGGCGCTCATCACGTGGAAAAAAGCGGAGGACGGAAAGGGGATGATTTTGCGTTTGCAGGAGTTGTCGGGGAAAGCAACACAGACGGCCCTGCACTTTACCCATTTGAGTGTTTCCGGCGCTCAGCTTTGCAACGGAGTCGAGGATGAAGTTAGTCGTTTGCCTATGACGGACAACACGGTGAAGCTCTCGTTTCGGCCTTTCGAAGTGCTTACTATAAGAATTACTACAGGCGGGTAGTGGATGGCAGGCTAAAGCCTACCCTACGGAATGGCTTATACTTCGGCGTTAAAAAAGTCTTGACGAGGACCGGATTCTGCTTTATACCTGTTGCTAATAGGTTTTCAGGATTGTTTCAGGAAGGGTCAGATGAAATTCGTTCGAAGACTCAGTTGTCTTGTCGTGGGGATGCTTGCGCTCCACTCCGTATTGCCCGCTCAGACTACCAACGGCTCTCTTAACGGCACGATTACGGATCCCTCAGGGTCTGCGGTGTCCGGAGTAACAGTAGACGTCTCGAGCAAAGACACTGGCTTGCAACGAAGTGCGGTTACGTCGGAGAGTGGCGCATACACGCTTCCACAGTTGCCGCCGGGCGTGTACGACCTGAAAATCGTGAAGGCTGGATTCGCGACGGAAACCCGAACAGGTGTTCAACTGCTGGTAAACCAGAGCGCTACGCTCGACTTTAAGATGTCGGTCGCAAACGTGAATGAAACGGTGGAGGTAACGGGCGCGCCGCCAGCTCTGGACACGACGACAGCAACGCTGGGTGAAGTGGTTCAGCATCAACAGATTGTCGATCTGCCGCTCAATGGCCGCAGTTTCACGCAATTGACGCTCTTGACACCCGGCGCCGCTCCGCAACAATCTGGCCAGCAAGGCGGTTTTACGGTGCAGCAGGGAGTTGGTTCGATCAGTCCCTCGGTGAACGGGCAGCGCGGGCAGCAGAATAATTTCACGATGGATGGCGTGCTCAATAACGCCATTTACACCAATACCTGGGTCATTTCGCCGCCGCCGGACGCGCTGCAAGAGTTCAATGTGCAGTCGCATATTACCGACGGCCAGTTTTCGATTTCGTCCGGCGCTAACATCAACATCGCGACGAAATCAGGGACAAATGAGTTTCATGGCGCGGCGTGGGAGTTCTTTCGCAACGATAAGTTAGACGCGCGCCGGTTTTTCGATCAGTCGAAGCCGCCGTACCGGCAGAATCAATATGGCGTCTCATTCGGCGGACCAATAATCAAGAACCGTACTTACTTCTTCGGGTATTGGGAAGGATTCCGATCGGCGCAGAGCTTGAGCTATTTTGCGAGTGTGCCGACGGTGGCCGAGCGAGGCGGAGATTTTTCGGGCATACTGGGCGCGCAGATCGGGACTGACAGCCTGGGGCGCCCGATCTACACGAACCAGATCTTCGACCCCGCCACTAGTCGTCCCGATCCGGCCAACCCGCAAAATATCTTGCGTGATTCGTTCCCGGGAAACATGATTCCGACGAACAGACTCAATCCGACGACGCTTTTGGTTCTGCAGAAGTATTATCCTGCGCCGAACCTGAATGTCGGCGCCAACGTGCTCCCGAATTATCAGTTCACGAACGGCAATCAGACGGCCAGCGATCAAACGGGCATACGCATCGACCATCGCTTTGGAGATAACGATACGATATTTGGCCGCTACAATCGCTCGGATGCCAATCTGACGCGGCCGGAAAGCCTGCCAACCTATAATCAGACCCTGCTTAATTACGGCCAGACGCTGGCGTTGGGATATACGCACTTATTCAGCCCTACGATTGTGTTGAACATACACTACGGCTACACCAATACGAATTTCGGGCAATTCGACGGAGCAGCCGGACAATCGTTTTTAGACGCTACAAACTTTACGGAACACGCTCCGGCCAAAAACGGCCAGGCGCTGGGTCCGCAAATTGGGCTTTCGAACGGCTTCACCGGGGTGAGCCAGTTCGCGATACCGCTGGGACCGCAGTATAACCACGATGGTCATGCTGACCTGTCGGTTGTGAAGGGAACTCATACGATAGGCGCGGGCGCTATGATTTATCACATTCACAGCTTCGATGATGGGTGGGGAGCGGCGGTGAACTTTACGCAAAACGCCACGTCGCAAGGAGGCTTGAGCAACAACTCGGGTAATGCGGCAGCTAGTTTTCTGCTAGGACTGCCGGATAACCTGTCAGGGTTTCTGGGTAACACCTCCGCCAATGAGCGTGGCTGGTGGTACGGCGGATACCTGCAGGACCAGTGGCAGTTGTCAAAGAATCTGACAGTTACTTATGGACTAAGATACGACTTTGTAGAACCGCCTAGTTACGGCAGTAAGACGGTCTCCGGCTTAGATATTCAAACGGGAAACTTCCTCGTTTCGAGCCCCGTTCCACCTTTGTACCCGCAAGCGAATGTGCGGAAAACTTTTTACGATCCGCATTACAACGGATTTGAGCCGCGCTTCGGGATCGCTTACCGAGCGGGCCCGACGACGGTATTGCGAGGCGCATTTGCCATGTTCGACGATCACAACAATACGCTGGTGCAAGAGGCGCAGGATCCGCGTATTTCCTGGCCGGAAGGGGTTGGGATCTCGAACAATGATCTGAACAGGGCGCAGCCGACCACGTTTTTCAATGCTCTGCCGCCCAGTTCTTCGTACTTCAATCCGTTGCAGCCGCTGGTTGACTTCGGTGCGGACCCAAGGAACAAGATTCCGTACGTGATGGAGTATAACTTTGGAATCGAGCAGCAGTTCGCCCGGGCATTCGTGCTGAATATGGATTACGTGGGCTCCGGTGGCCGTTACCAGTTCATTCAACCGACCGCTAATACGGCGTTGTATCCCGGTCCGGGGCCAGTGGCGGCACGGCAGCCCTTCCCGGCATATGGCGGTAATTTCTCTTACGACGAGAACGTGGGGAATTCGAGTTACAACGCGCTGCAGGTCAAGCTGCAAAAGTCGCTGTCTTTCGGGTTGAACTTTTTAGCTTCTTATACGTGGTCTAAGTCGCTGGACATTCAATCGGAAGGGCAGTCCGGGAGCATCGAGAACATTTATAACCTGCGCCAGGACTGGGGTCCCTCGGATTTCAATCGGACTCACCTGTTTGTGTTGAGCGGAAGTTATCAAATTCCGGTTGGCAAAGGGAAGCAGTTCCTGGCGAGTAGTAATTCTGTGGTCCGCGCCGTACTGGGTAACTGGAATGTGGGCTGGGTAGTGACATTGAACTCCGGGCGGCCTTTTAGTGTTGGCTCAGGGGGAGACCCGGCTAACGTAGGCGGTGGCAGCCAGCGGGCCGAAGTGGTGGGGGATCCGAATACCGGTTTCAAGCAGAGCGTTTCGGAGTGGTTTAATACGGCAGCGTTTGCGGTCCCAGCGCCTTATACATTCGGCAATGAAGGAAGGAACAATTTGACGGGCCCGGCGTTCAAGAACTTTGATTTCATCACGTACAAAGACTTTCCTATAAAGGAAAGGTTTACGGTCCAGTTCCGGGCTGAGTTCTTCAACATTCTCAATCACGCTAACTTCGGCCTGCCAGACTCCACGGTGACGGACAGCAATTTTGGAACGATTACCAGCCTGGCGAATACGACGACACCACCGCGTGATATTCAGTTTGCGCTTAAGTTGCTGTTCTAATTGTTGTGTCAGTGAGGTGGCGGGTTAAAGGGATTGCTGAAAAACGAAAAATAGCCGCTGATGAACGCGGATCAACGCAGATAAAACATTTGTTTTCAGTCGGCGCTTATCGGCGGTCGCGAGGTTTGCGGCGATGATTACTTTTGGTGCGTTGCTGCTGATTCTGGCTGGTTGCGATAGTACCTACAGTTCCGCTACTCGTGCGTTGCAGGAGAAGGACGTAAAGCAAGCGCAGGGTGTGTTGCGGGGCGCTCCGGATGAATGTTTGCATTCGAGCACTTTCTACGGACTGCTGGGTGTGGTGAGCGAGTTGAGCGGCCAAACGGAGCAAGCGGAAAAAGCGTTTCTCGAGGGCCTCAAGGTGGAGCCTCAATCGATACGGTTGCGTGAGCAACTCGCCGCCACATATCTTAAAAATCACAAAGCCGCTCTGGCCGCCGCCGAGTTGAAACAGGTGCTGGCGCAAGATTCGGCCAACGTGAAAGCCCGGAACTATTTGATCGCCGCTTATGTGGAGTCGGAGGACTGGCGAGAGGCGAGCCGTTTGTTCGAGGAGATACGGACTCGTGAATTCGATCCAGCGCAGCCGGTTTTGACTTTGTGGTTCGCTCAGACTCTCATTCATACGAAAGAGACGGAGCGCCTGCAGCACGATCTCCCGGCTGCTACAACCGCAATGCCGTCAGCGTTTCTGTTCTCACTCGGGACACTGCTGGCGCAAAATAAGCTTTACGGCAAAGCCCTGGAATATTTTACGGCGATTCCAGAAAAGGACGCCGACGACGCAGTGTATTTCAATACTGGTTTGGCTTACTCGCATTTACAGCAATTTGAGGAAGCGCGTCAAAGCTATTTTCGAACGATCGACCGGCAAGCGCATCATGTGGACGCGTACTTTCGGGTGGGGGTGGATTATGCGGCATCGGGCGATGCACGGCGTGCGATTCCATGGATTTTTCAGGCGCACGAGTGGACGCCGGAGAGGACGGACATCACCTATGCGCTGGCGGAGCAACTGATACAACTGCGTTTTTTCGATACAGCGGAGGAATTGCTGAGGCATAGAGTGGCGCCATTGCTGCTGGTCGCGCAAGGTGACTTGCAGTTGGCTAAAGGCGGGATGCGAGAGGCGGCTGATCTTTACAAGAAGGCATTATTAGAGGAGAAAACGCTTGTTCCGGCACGGATCGGACTGGCTCGGGCCGATGCGGTTGAGGGGAAAATAGACGAGGCGGTTGCGGAGATCAAGCAAGCTCTGGCGATGGATGGAGAAGATGTCGCGGCGATGCGCGAAGCGGGCATACTGGCTGCGAAACAGCAACAGTGGAGCGAAGCAGAGCAGTACTTGAAGAACGCGTTGGCGCGCGATAAATCGGATGCCACGGTTGCTTTGGAGCTGGCGCGTGTGACTCGAAGCGCAGGGAAACCGGCGGAAGCGCTGGCGGTTTTGGATCGAGTAAGCGAGCCGGTTCGAAACTCGTCTGCGTTTCACCTGGAAAGAGCGCAGGTTTATGTGGCATTGAAGAGGCCGGACGAAGCACGCAAGGAGCGCGAAGCGGCGATGGCACTGCAAAGCGGCGCGCGGCAGGCTTTGCATTTTGAAAGTCCGAAGAGCTATGTCCATTAAGCGTGGATGGCTCTGGCTGGGTTTGCTGGCGATCGCTGCGAAGGGAGCTTGTGTTCCTGCGAACGTGTTTCAGCAAGTGAACGAAGAACTCGGGCAGCATGTTTACGACATGGCAGCGCAGCTGCTGGACAAGCTAAGCGAGTGCCGACAGTTGTCCCCGATGGAGCGTTTCCAGCAGGGCTGGTTGTACGGGCGTTCACATCGATTCGATAAAGCTCTTGAAGTTTTGAGCAGTGTTCCACGAGATGTGCCGGACCGCGCTACTCACGATTATGCG
Source organism: Bryobacteraceae bacterium (assembly GCA_965277435.1). Lineage (GTDB taxonomy): Bacteria > Acidobacteriota > Terriglobia > Bryobacterales > Bryobacteraceae > Bog-105. The sequence continues at coordinate 4,473,766 of OZ255821.1, forward strand.
GTAGCGTTGAGCAAGTTTGAGCTGGCCGACTACTCCGGTGCGGGCCACGTACTGGAGGAATTGCGCGCGGGCGCATTACTAGATTCTAAAGCCGCGAATCTGCTGGCCGTTGCGTATTCGAAATCAGGGCAGCTGCAAAATGCCTACGCGGTATTGACCGAAGAAGTTCGTAGGCGGCCCGACCTGACGACGTATTTAAATCTGGTGACGGTGTGCGCCGATGGCGGAGATTACAAGAAGGCTGCTGAAACAGCAGCGACCGCGACCGCATTGTTTCCGCAATCGGCCGATGGGTGGATCGCGCTGGGCGGTGCAGACAGCCTTTTGGGACGATTAGAGCAAGCTGGTAAGGAATTCGGTTCGGCGGTGACGCTCGCCCCGCAGCGAGCAGATGCACGATTTTTCCTGGCGCTCACCGCTTATAACCAGGGGCAATACACGAAAGCTATCGCTGCGCTGCGGAAAGCGAAGCAGGAGGCGGTGGAAGATTCCGACTTACTGTACTTGCTGGCAGAGTGTTATTTGAAAACAGAGCCGCAGAATCCGGGACCTCCGTTGACGGAGCTGAATGAAGCGGTGACGCTGAATCCAGATTCGGTTGCGGCCAGGACTTTGCGCGGGCGGCTGCTGCTGGAAAAAGGACAAGTGAGCGAGGCTTTGGCCGATTTAGAATTTGCCAACTGGCACGATCCAAATTCGCGGACGGCGATCTATAACCTGGCGCGGGCTTACCAGGCGTCGGGCAAGCCGGAGCAAGCGGCGAAGCTGTTTCGAAAATTGCGCTCGGAAAAGCCGGATGCTGTGGCGGAGTTAGGCAACGAGCGGCTGCGAGAGATGCTGCAAACAAATCGATGAGACGGCTATGCGCGATTGCGCTGCTGGCTGCGGCTGGCAGTTGCGCGGAAGCACATATTAAAGCGGCCCTGGCGGCGTATGAATCGGCGGAAACGGATGCGAAGCAAGGTAGGCATCAGGAGGCGGTTGAATTGTTCTCGCGCGCTGTGCAGATCGAGCCGACGTATCTTGCGGCGTACGACGGATGGATTGAACAGGAGGTAGTGCTGGGCCGGCGCGCGGAGGCCGCTGTCGCTTTGACAAAGGCTCTGGAGATTGAACCTTCCACACTTCGTTACAGGCTGCTCTTGGGGCAGATTTTACTCGAACAGAAGCAGACCGAGCGTGCGTTGGCACAATTCTCGCTGGCTCTGGAAACGGACCCTTCGAACGCGGACGCGCTGGCCGGATTTGCCGAGGCCGCGACCCGGTTGGGCATGACGGATCGGGCGGCGGAGGCGATGTCGGAAGGGCGCAAAAAGCATCCGGCTGATGCGCGTTTTGCACGTTGAGGCAGTTACTATAGTGAGTCTACGGATAGGGAAATGAAAGCGAACACGCTTAACAAAATGCGAATGCTAGGCGTGGAGGATCTGCGGGAGACGAACGAACTCAAGCTGCTGCATATCATCCGGGACCGGCAGCCCATTTCGCGCGCCGACCTGGTGAAGGCAACCGGCTTGCGGGCCGGTACCGTGTCGGTGATTGTGAACCGGCTACTGCGTTCGGCTGTGGTAAACGAGGGCGAAGAAGCGCCTTCGAGCGGCGGAAGACCGGCGACGTATCTGCAGTTGAATTCCGAGAAGGCTCACGTGGTAGGGATGAATATCGGAGTGCACCAGACGATCTTCGGAGTGAGTGACTTCAATGGTCGAATTTCCAAGCAGCGCACGCTAGCCACCGGCAGCAACGCGGAAAACTTTTTGAGTTTCGTGGCAGACGAAATTGGCGTGTGTTTCAATGCTTATCTGCGCCGCGGAAAAGTCGGGGCGATCGGCGTAAGCATTCCAGGACTGATCGACCGGATCGATGGTTGTCTAGTTCGGTCGCCGAATTTGGGATGGCAGGATGTGCCGGTAAAGGCGATTCTGGAGAACAAGCTGGGTGTGCCGGTGGTGGTGGAGAACGACGCGAATGCGGCGGCGTTTTCGGAACTCTGGTATGGGCCAATGGAAGTGTGGGGCGCACATTGCATTCTGTTTTTGCTGGTGGTGGAGGGCGTGGGAACAGGTCTGGTTTTGAACGGTGAAGTTTATGGCGGTTCGCGTATCGGCATGGGTGGTTTCGGCCACATCGCGATGGATCCGAATGGGCTGATGTGCTCGTGCGGGAATCGGGGCTGCTGGGAGACTGTGGCCTCCGACGATGCCACGCTGAAACGGTACCTGGCCTCTGAAGCAGGTGCGGGAAGTTCTGTTCGTTCACTGGACGATTTGATTGCTCTGGCATTCGGGGGCGATGAGCGGGCGCGCGAAGAATTGATTACGACTGCTCGCTCGCTGGGTCGCGGCATAAAAGGGTTGGCACAAGGGCTGGCTCCTGAGGTGATCGTAGTCGGCGGCAAGATTACGGCGGCCTGGTCGCTCATTGAGCCAGTGATTGTGCAGGAAGTGCAAAGTGAATATTTTGTGGCTGGGATCTCGAAGCCGGAAGTGCGCCGGGCAAGTGTGGATCAACCCAGTTTCTTTGGCGCGTTTCCGGTGGCTTTGCGACACATTCTAAGCACGAGAAAGCCGGTGCATGCGCTGGTGTAGGGCAGCGGCTATTGGCCTGATTGGTTTCCTGCCGCTTGTGTGTGGGCAGATCGAGCTGCCGCCCAGCGCTGCGGAGGTCGCGGCGTCCACCGGGGTGCTGCCGCTGTTTCAACGCCTTCAGGATTTGGCGAGGCAGCCTGCAGGGGCGGTGAATCCATGGGAGCTGTTGTATTTGCGCCAGCAGATTGTAGAAGAGGTGCAGGGATACTCGCTGCAAGTGGACGCGACGATGGCGTTAATCGAGAACGAGATTGCGCAGGCGCGCGAACTGCGAGGATATCTGGAAGACAAGCGGGACCATAGTACCACTCTGATCAATCTTTCTGGTATTGCGGCGGGGGGCACGCTGGGCGTTGTTTCGTCTGCCCTTCAGCTGTCGCCGCATTTGATGCGAGCGGGCAACGTGACCGGCATTATTTCGGGAGCGCTGGTGGCCACTATTTCGGTGATTGGCTTGAAAGCACAGAAGGGGAAAGAACGGAAATTCACATTTCCATCGAATATGCTGGCCAGACTTTTCAATCAGCCCAGCGAGGAAACCAGCCAATATGCTCCGGCGGTTTGGCAATTTTTGACATCGGTGGCGCCGACCGATCCGGATAAGATCACGCGGCAGGCGCGGCTGATCCGAACCTGGGTACAGGTGGGCCGGATCGATGCGCCTGAAACAGACAAGGGCAAGCAGAAGATTGAGCGCATGACGAGTCGGCCTTCGAACCATTTGCGGTTGACGATTGATGATTTAGGGGATCGCGAGGCGATGCTCGAAGACCTGCGGGCAAAGTTGTCGTTCATGAAGCGCGATCTGGGAGTGCTGATGCAGGCTATGCCGAAGAATCTGCCGATTCCGGTACCAGCGAAGTGAAGAGTGGCAGGCTGTCCAGAGGAGACGAACCATCGTAATGTCTCAGTTCATTTCGTTGCCGAGCGGTTTGGTCGTGAACTTGGAGTTGGTCAATCGTATGGTTCCAACCGAGGAACAAGGGGAACAGGGCTTGACTCTTCATTTCTCCACGGGTGACTTGGTTGTCCTACGTTCGCAGGATGCGTCGGCACTCCGCAAGCGGGCTGCGATACAAGGCGCTACGCTGTCATCCAATAGCAAAACAGTACTCTTCTGGTTTGTAATTCTGGCCGCCGTTGTCCTGGTTTTCCTCGCTGTGCGCACCGGGCGTTGAATGAAATGGCGCCAACGAGCCCAATGCCACTTAGTTTTGACACAAGCCCGATTGGGTGGGAACGGATAGTGCGGCTGATGGCGGCTTTGAACCGAAACAATGCCGCCAGGAATGGCGGCATAGCAGGCCAGGAGGCCCGCTCCACCCATGGCAGTAAAACGTTTCTGGGAAAAGTAAGTGGCATTGCGCAGTAACGCGGAGGGCACACAGTACGAAGATAGAGGTAGTCGCTATGGGTAGCTTTTCGAAACTGTTGCTGTGCCTTTGCTTACTTGCGCCGCTCGGGGTGAAGGCGGAAGCGAGCAAGATTCCACATGGGTCAGTGGAGCTGGTGACAGCGGCGAACTCGATTCAACCTGGTTCTGAGTTTCAGGTGGGGCTGCTGTTTCATCTCGAACCTGGTTGGCACATTTACTGGAAGAACCCGGGAGATGCGGGCCAACCACCGCGGCTCAAATGGGATTTGCCGAAGGAGTTGAGCGCCGGAGAGATCGTATGGCCGACGCCGAAGCGGCTCTCGGTGGGTCCGCTGCTGGACTACGGGTATGAGGGGCAAGTGCTCTTGCCGCTTCCCATTACTGCGCAGGCGACTTTGCAGGCGGGTGCGTCGCAAAAACTTCGGTTGGGGCTGCGGGTGCAGGTGTGCCGTGAAGTGTGCGTCCCGGGGAAAGCAGATCTGGCGTTGACGTTGCCGGTACAGAACAAGGCGGCAGTGGCGAACCAGAAGACGGCGGCGCTGTTTGCGCAGGCCAAGGCGTCGACGGCGCAGGCGACGCCAGAGAACTGGAAGGTTTCGGCGAAAGAGGCGGCGAACTCGATTGTGCTGACGTTGACGGGGATCCCAGGGGACGCGGCGATCAGTTTTATTCCAGCGAAACCGAATGTGATCCAGAACTCCGCGCCGCAGATGCAGTCGGCGCAGGGGAAAGGCGTAACGCTCGAACTGAAGAGGGCGGAGGGCGCTCCCAAAGTGGATGCCCGATTGACGGGTCTGTTGCTGGTGGAAGATCAGGCCGGAGCGAAAGCTTATGAGGTGTCAATGCCCGTGACGCCGATGTCTGCGCCCACAGCGCAGCGCGAGTCCGTGCCCACCAAAAAACCGGAGAGCTTGCCGGTGATTCTGTTGCTGGCGTTTGGCGGCGGCTTGATCCTGAACTTGATGCCTTGCGTATTCCCGGTGCTGTCGATCAAGGTGTTGAGTCTGCTCGACCACTTTGGCGGCGACAGGAAAACGGTGCAGTTGAGCGCGTTAGTTTACACGCTCGGGGTTTTGCTTTCTTTTTGGATCTTGGTAGCGGTGCTGCTTTCGTTGCGTGCCGCCGGACGAAATCTGGGTTGGGGATTTCAGCTGCAGTCGCCGGGGTTCGTGGCGTTTCTGATTTGTCTGTTGTTTGTTTTTGGCCTGAGCCTGATCGGCGTGTTCGAAATTGGCGCCTCCGTAATGAGCGTCGGAAGCGGCCTGACGCAGCGTGGCACGTACACTAGTTCGTTCTTCACGGGCGTTCTGGCGACCGTAGTGGCGACGCCTTGTACAGCGCCGTTAATGGGCGTCGCGGTGGGGTTTGCGTTGAGTCAGGGCGCAGCGATCTGCGTGCTGGTGTTTACGTCAATGGCGATCGGGCTGGCTGCACCGTTCCTGCTGCTCACGATTTTTCCAGGTTTAAGCCGATTTCTGCCGCGGCCCGGTGCGTGGATGGAAACGATGAAGCAGATTCTGGCGTTTCCGTTGTTTGCGACGGTGATCTGGCTGTTGTGGGTGCTGGGCCAGCAAGTCGGGATCAACCAACTCACATTGCTGCTGTTTACGCTGCTCATTTTGTCGATGGCCGGCTGGGTGATGGGGCGCTGGCCATTGAATCGGACAGCGCGGATCGTGGCAGCTTGCTTGGGGATTGCGGTGACGGTGTATGCGGCGAATGCGCTTGTGCCGGAAGCTCACGTGTTAGCGGACAGCGGAACACAAGGCTTGAAATGGGAAGCCTTTACGCCTCAGAAACTGGCTGCCTATCGAGCGTCCGGTAAACCGGTACTCATCGATTTTACGGCGGCCTGGTGCCTGACGTGCCAGGTGAATGATCGGGTGGTGTTTCATTCGCCCGAGGTGCAGAAACATCTGAACAAATCCGACATTGCGCTGCTGCGGGCGGATTGGACCTCGTACGATCCGGCGATCACGGATTTGCTCGCGAAGTATGGGCGCAGCGGGATTCCTTTGTATGTGGTTTACGGCGTTAGCGCGAATGCAGCGCCCGCGACGCTGCCCGACGGTCTGTTGACACCATCGGGCTTTTTGCAGGATCTGGAAAAGCTCAAGCTCTGAAATTCAGAGGGTTTTCAGAATCGCTGGCTAGACTCGATGTCTGAGAACAGCAAAAAACATGAGAAATTATCGATTTTTGAAGTCACTGGTTTTGTTCACTGCGTTCGGCACCGTTTACTGTTTTGCGCAGGGTTATCACAAGACAGGATCGATTCTGATTGGCGGAACGGGCGGCTGGGATTACCTGACAGTGGATAATGGCGGGCACCGGATGTATGTATCGCACGGCACGGAAGTGGCGGTGGTCGATCTAGCTTCGCAGAAAGTGGTTGGGAAGATCACGGGGATGAAGCGGGTGCACGGCATCGCCCTGGCAGACGACATGAATACGGGGTTCATCAGCGACGGCGGCTCGAATCAGGTGGTGGTGTTCGATCTGAAAGATTTGACTGTGAAGAGCAAGGTCGCAGCGGGAACGAATCCGGATGGCATCGTTTACGATGACGCGTCGAAGCACGTCTTCGCATTTAACGGCGGTAGTAAGGATGCTACCGCCATCGATGCGGCCACAGCGAAGGTGAGCAGCACGATTCCGCTTGGGGGAAAGCCGGAATTTCCAGTGGCGGACGGGCGCGGGAATGTGTATGACAATATCGAATCGAAGAACGAGATCGTGGCGATCGATTCGAACAGCGGCAAGGTGAAGGCGCACTGGTCGATTACGCCGTGTGAATCGCCCTCCGGTCTGGCGATCGATACTAAGGGTCACCGGTTGTTTGCGGTTTGCGACAACAAGATGATGGCGGTGGTGAATAGCGATTCGGGCAAGGTGGTGCAAACGATGCCGATTGGCGAGGGGCCGGATGCGGCGGCTTACGATCCGGGTACGGGTGAGGGGTTCTCCTCGAATGGCGAGGATGGCACACTGACGGTAGTCAAAAAGTCGGGCAAAGACAAGTATGCCGTGGCGGAGACGGTGGAGACGACGAAGGGCGCGAGGACGATGGCGCTGGATACGCACACGCACACGGTGTATCTGGCGACCGCGGACATGGGAGCGCCTACCGCGAACGGGCAGGGAAGACCACGCCCGAGCATTGTGCCGAACACGTTTAAGGTGCTGGTGTTCAGTAAGTAGGTAGGAAGACAGAAGAGTTTGATGAAAATACGAACTGGCCGCAGATGAACGCGGATCAACGCAGATAGGAGATTTGTTTTCGAAGGGTGCTTATCCGTGTTTATCAGCGGCCAACACTTTTCAGCAGTCTCTGAAGCCTCTCCGAGAAGCATTATGCAAATTCTGGCTGTGGAGGACGAGGTGGCGATGGCCGAGCTTTTGCAGTCGGCTTTATCGGAAGAGGGTCACTTCGTCACGCTGGCGGGCGATGGAGGAATTGCTCTTGAGCTGGCGCGGAGTACGCGCTTCGATCTAATCATTCTGGACTTGATGCTGCCGCGAAAAGACGGATTCGAAGTGGCGCGGCAGCTGCGGAAGGCGAACATTCGAACGCCGGTGCTAGTTCTCACGGCACGCGATGCGCCGGCTGACATTGTGCGCGCGCTGGATCAGGGCGCCGATGATTATCTGACGAAGCCGTTTGCCCTCGAAGTGCTGCTGGCGCGGGTGCGCGCGGTGAGCCGGCGTGGTGACATTCCGGGCGCGGTCTGCCTGCAGGCGGAAGATCTCACGCTGAATACGGCCAGCCGCGAGGTAGTGCGAGATCAAAAGAAGATCGAACTCACGCCGCGCGAATACAGCTTGCTTGAGCTCCTGATGCGGCACAAAGGGCGGGTGCTGTCGCGTTCCTCGATTGTAGAAGCGATCTGGGGATTCGATGCGGACATCGAAGAAAACACTTTGGACGCATTTATCCGGCTGTTGCGGAATAAAATTGAGTTGCCGGGCGCGCCCAAGTTGATCCGGACTATCCGGGGAATTGGCTATAGCTTGCAGGAGCAGAAATCGTGAGAGAGCAATCGATTCGAACGCGTTTGACTCTCTGGTACGGAGTTGTCCTTTCGATTGGTCTGGTTTTATTCAGTTTTTCAATCTGGCTGCTGTTGAAGCATGTTCTTTATCGGGATCTGGCGAGCAATCTGATGAGTCAGATGGCAGGTTTTGAAGAATACGCCCATATCGAAGATGGCGGGTCTTCCATGCACGTGGCGCGCGAGATTGGGGAATTTTCACAGTCGTTAATGCTAGATCATTTGCTGGTGGTTTCGGACAGCAGGCGCAAGGTAGTGTACAGCAGTCCGCCAGCGGGCGATATTGAAAAGCTGATCAAAGGGGAGGGGTCAGCCAAGCCGTACAAGTTGAAGTGGAAGAGGCGGCGTTATCTAGCAGCAAACCGGACAGTCCGGCTGAGGGCGGGCGAGGTGAACGTATTACTCGCAATCACCTCGCAGCCGATGGAAAAAACGATCGATCTCCTGGGCTGGGTACTTGTCCTGACTACACCTGTTTTCATTTTGTTTGCCGTGGGCGGCGGATACGTGCTGAGCGGGAAAGCGCTGCTGCCGGTGGCCAAAATCACCGAACGAGCACGGACGATTGGTGTAGGAAATCTATCGGAACGGTTGATTGTTCCGAAGACAAAAGACGAACTACAGCGGCTGACGGAGACATGGAACGGAATGCTGGAGAGGCTGGAAGTAACGGTTTCGCGGATCTCGCGTTTTACGGCCGATGCTTCGCATGAGCTGAGGACACCGGTAGCGGTGATTCGTTTTGCGGCTGAAAGTTGTTTGCGGCGGACCCGGACCGAGCCAGAGTATCGAGCGGCGCTCGAAAAGGTTCAGCGCGAGTCCGAGAGGATGACGCGATTGATAGAGGATCTTCTGTTTCTGGCGCGGGCAGATGTGGATAAAGATCCGCGGCCGTCTGATGCTTTTGAATTACGCGAATTGGTACAGGAAGCTTCTTCGGACTTTCTGCCCATTGCTGTGGCAAAAGGTGTGGACCTAAGGCAAGAGCTTGATGCGGGTACGATATCGATGCTCGGCAATGCGGCCGATCTGCGGCGCGTGCTGTTCATTCTACTGGATAATGCGGTGAAGTATACGCCGTCCGGCGGCACAATTACGGTCCGGCTGAAACAGATAGGGGAAGAGGCGGTGATCCGCGTGGAAGACACCGGGCTCGGCATTCCGAAAGAAGCACAGGCGCACGTGTTCGAGAGATTCTTTCGAGTGGATCCATCGAGGAGCAAGGAATCGGGTGGATTGGGTTTGGGTCTGGCGATTGCGGAAGCAATTGTGGAGCAGCATCAAGCTTCGATCGGCGTGGAATCGGGTGTGGACGGTGGGTCGGTTTTTGTGGTGCGGCTGCCGGTTTGGAGGGGCGCTGCGATGGGCGATCGAAGGGAGAGTTTGGAAACGGTCCCTTACCGTTTTTAAGAGGGGTTCGTGCACAAGATCGCGGATGCAGGGCGCGCAAAGCGGAATCCCAACAGAGTGCCGTAACTTGATAAAAGTCGACTTGCCGTGAGTATTCCGCCGGGATGTTCGCTACAGATAGTAGCTCCTCGGAATCGTCGAGCAGTATGTTGATCAATCCTATCGAAGTTTAGGTATGGTGAGAAAACTCCGCTGCTCCTCCTTGATCACCGGCAAATTTACTTTCTCTTGACCGGTTCCACCACGTTCTCCCGATTAATTGGCAGACTGCGGCGTCATAGTTCGCAAACCGGAGAAGCGTTCTTAAGTGTCGACGATTTCGGGCAATGAACTCAAAGCGCATTCCTGGGGCGAAGGATGGTAATCCTAGTCGACCTGCAGGCTTCTGCGGAATCAGCGGGAATTGGCTTGCTGGGCGTATTTCTTCCAAAGAGCGGGATCGTTGAGCATTTGGATGAAGATGCCGCCGACTACTGAGCGTGCTTGAAAGCCGACCTGTTTGCCGGTTTTGGTGTCGTACCAGTCGGTGAGGGGAACGCGGCTGGGGGATTCGTTGGCGAAGCGGTAAGCGGGATCGAAGAGGGACTGAAAGGCTGAGGGTGATTGGCTGAGGGAGGCGGTCCAGGCGAGCCAGTCGATCTTGGTGTAGTCGGCTCGGTTATCAAGCGGAAAGCCGTATTTATTTTGGTGGGCGGAGTAGAACGCCAGTTCTCTCGTGACGACGTCGGGCCCGAAGAGGTTGAGGCCGAGCAGATGGTCCCACACGAGATTGTACTTCTGGCTCCAGGTTCCGGGGCGATCAAACGCGAGACGGAAATGATCGCCGTCGCCGGCCATGGTGACCCATTTCTTGGCGAAATCGCGGGCGAGCGAGGAATATTGCTGAGCAGCTTCTGACTGGCCGAGCTGCGCGGCGAGTTGACCATAGGCACCTAGGGCAAGAATGGCTTTGATGGAGAGATTGGCGTTGTGGGCGAGGTGTCCGGCGAAATCGTCGGTACAGAGCTGGTTTTCGGGATCGAGACCTTTGTCTTTCAGGTAAGTAGCCCACTTGGTAAGCGTGGCCCAGTAGGTTTTGGCGAACTCAGCATTGCCGTCGACATGGGCGATGGCGGCAATCATCAGAATCATATTTCCGCTCTCTTCCACCGGCATTTGATCTTCTATAGAGACTTCACCAGCGCCGTACTGCTGGCCGTTGGCGAGCGGGTAGCGCCCCAGATCGTGTGGGGCAAAGGGGAATTTCCAGCGCGACATTCCGGCGTAGTCCATGACTGGCTTCAATTGCGCTTTGAGCAGAGCGGTGTTGAAGAGGAGGAAGAACGGCGAGCTGGGATACGTCACGTCGACTGTGTCGATGGAGCCGTTACTGAAGTTTTCCTTCGAGAAGAAGAGCGGAGCGCCATCGGCGTCGGCGGTGAGCTTGTGCGCGGCGAAGGTCTGGCGATAGGCGAGAGCGCAGAGGCGGGCGTAATCTTTACCACCAGCTTTGGTGAGATCGGCCATGAGCTGATCGTCGAAGGCTTTCGAACGCTGCTCGAGAGAAGCATAGTCGGCTAGGGAAGCGCGCAACAGCTCGGCAATGTCCATGCCATTGCGACGCCAGTAGGGACGCAGTCTGCGCTGAAAATAAGCAATGGAATACAGGTCGTCGTAAGCCATCACGAGGTGATGCGAGACAGGCGCGGAGGTGACCGCTCCGAAATCGATCGAATCGGCGAGAACGGGTAATTTCTGACCATACGGTTGATCGAGCTGCAGATTATCGGACTCGGGGACGCCGCCGGACTTAGTAAAGGCATCGATGGCGGCGGGACGGATGGTGGCGACGGAAGCAGAGCCGGTTTCGGGGGGCGCGACGACATAAAGGTAACCCCAATCGATGCGGAGATTGTCGCCGGATTTTTCGAGAATCGGCTGCTGCTGGCTGCCCAGCCGGAGAACCTGCATGTCGCCGAGCCGATAGCGGGACCAGGTGACTGGTTCTTCCAAGGAATTAACGGCGAGCTGCGCTCCGGCATCGAAATAGATTTGGACTTTGTGAGCGCCGGCGTCGGTTGAGTGAACGGTCCAAGTGAGATACGTGACGGGGCGCGACAGGGCATCAAGATCGTTGGGCAGGGCAGGGGTGAGAAAGGTGAGCGTGAGCTGGATGTTTGCGCCGGCGAATTGGTAGATGGTGTGGGTGGGTAGGACCTCAAGGCCGGTCTGCGGGAGGGCGGGCAATTGTTTGGGTTCGCTGCCTATGATGCGATAGGGCTTGCCATCGATGCGCACCAGGCTGCAGAGAGATTGCACGGTACCGGTCCAGTGCTTGGTGGGCTGATCGGTGAGGCGGTCGGCGGTCGACCAGATGCTGAAGTATGGGTCGTGCGTGACGAGCGGGACGGCAGGAGGACGGAGGCCGGCGGCGCACAGGACGTGAGCGGCTAAGAGAATACAGGCGCACTTACAGGCGGCGGCAAGAGAGACGATTTTCATCGGTGGAGAGCGATACGGTCGGAGGATATCATGTTGGGGTTTAGCGGGATGAGGAGAATCGGATGAGAAGAACCATATTGACTTTGTTGGCAGCGTGCATCGGGTATGGAGGCGTGGGAGTCGCACCCGCGTGTGCGGAAGTGAAGATGACAAAAGAACAGATGATGTTCTATACAGCGGATTGGAAGGGGGACCGGTTTGCGGATGGACGCCCGAAGGTGCCGGACGATCTCTTAAAGCGGGCGCTCGATGTATCGATTGAGGACGTGTGGGAATACTTGCGCGAACACGGCTACCGAAATGAGTTTGAGGGCGGCTGGCAGGCGCTGCACATTGAAAAGCCCTTTGCGGGACGGGCGTTGACGGCGCAGTACATGCCTATTCGGGCGGATATGGCGAAGGCAATCGCGGCGGAGGGCAAGGCGGAAGGACGTGTGAGCGGCAACAACAGCTGGCCGATCAATGAACTGCAAATCGGTGACGTATATGTGGCCGATGGATTTGGAAAAGTGATCGAGGGCACGTTGATCGGATCGAACCTTGGGAACGGGATTGCGGCGCATACGCATACGGGTTTCGTATTCGACGGCGGCATCAGGGATCAGGAGGAGAATCGGGCGATTCCAAACTTCAATGGATTTTATCGCGGTTATGATCCATCGGCGTGGGCGCAGATGGAGTTGACCGCGATTAACGCTCCGGTACGTATCGGGAGGGCGGTGGTGCTGCCGGGAGACCTGGTGCTGGCGAAGACGGACGGCGTGCTGTTCATTCCGGCGATTCTGGCGGAAGCGGCGATCAGCTCGGCGGAGTTCACGAATTTGCAAGACGCTTTTAACTTCGAGTTGAACAAGCAGGGCAAGAACGGGGCGGAGTTTGAGGGCGGGTGGACGGAGGCAAAATACAATGCGATGGCGAAGTGGGTGGATGCTCATCCGGAGATGTTAAAGATGCCGCGGCCTGAGTTCAACGCGCTAATGGCGAAAGCTACGCGTGATAAGTAAGGGCGGGCGTTTCGTTACGCGTTGGATTTCCGGGCTACGATGACGTCCTGACCGAAGTCTATCGTGGCTGCGCGCCCGGACCATCCGCCGTAGTAGATGCCCTTGATGTGGAGTCCGGCAGATTGGAAGAGAGACAACAGAAAGTCGAGGTCAAAGGCGACGGCTGTTTCGGGAGCATGAGTGGACCTCTGGTAGTGATGGACAAATCGAAACGGGAAATCGGCGTTCACCTGGGTGAGGTTTCGATTGACCGCGTCGATGAGAAACCACGAAGAGAGAAAGGTGCCACCGGGCTGCAGTGCGCGGCTGCATTCATGCAGATAGTTGGCCATGGCGTCGGGTAGCAGGTGCGTGAAAAGCGAAGTGGCGAGCAGAAAGCTGAAGGAGGCATCGGGGAATGGGAATTTATAGGCGCCGGCTTCGAACGTGCCTCGTGGATTGTAGACGTAGTTTTGGATATTGGCATGGTGAAAGCGAAAGTTTGGCGCGCGCGCGCTGATGTGGCGCTGACACCACCGGATAGCAAAGGGAATGATGTCAATTCCGTCGTACGAGCCACCGCCCTGCGAGAGAAAGGGAATCATCGCGGCAGCGGTGCGGCCGATGCCGCAACCGACGTCCAGAACGTGATCGCCGGGCTGAAGACCGGCGATGGATTGCGAGAGGTGAACATTGTGTAGACCGATTTCGCGAAAAGAACCGCCGCCGGAGATATTGAGGCGATGGGGCGGCAGGTCTGCTTCGTTCCGCCCCAATATCCCTTCGTACAGGTCACGCGCGGCATTCGTGAGATAAGACCGGCCTTGCACGCGGACCGGTACAGGCAGGAAGGGATAGATGAGACGTTTCAAGAAAAGCAATGCGAGTCCAGTGTCGCATTGGCCGGAGTTACGACAAACGAGAGGAATAGCTATGAAACTTGCGATGGTTTGGCTCTGGATGGCTTGCCTGCCGCTAGGTGCGGCGGAGAAGGGTTGGACTGAGCTCTTCAATGGCAAGGATCTGAAGGGTTGGAAAGTAAATGAACATCAGGCTACGTTTTCCGTGAAGGACGGGGCGATTGTGGCGCACGGCGAGCGCAGCCACTGCTTCTATGTAGGTGATTTTCACGATCACAAATTTAGGGATTACGAATTGCAGGTGGACGTGATGACGCGGCCTAACTCGAATGGCGGTGTCTATGTGGACACCGAATATCAGGACATGGGCTTTCCCGGCAAGGGATTCGAGATCCAGGTGAATAACACTTACAATTCCGACCCTCGCAAAACGGGAAGTATTTACGAGGTGCAGGATGTACACGAACAGCTGGTTCCGGATAACAAGTGGTTTACCGAAGATATCACCGTACAGGGCGAGACGATCTCAGTCCGGGTAGATGGCAAGAAGATCGCGGAGTGGACGCAGCCTGCGGATTGGGCTGGAACGAAAGACTTTGCGGGACGGCGCATTGGAGCGGGCACGATTGCGCTGCAGGGGCACGATCCGGGAAGCACGGTGTATTACAAGAATATTCGAATCAAGCTGCTGTAGAAGGAAGTTCAGTCCTGGCGAAGGGCTCGCATGGGATCGACTCTGGTGGCGCGGCGGGTTGGCAGCCAGCAGGCGGTTACGGCGGTGAGCGAGACAAGCAGCGCTGCGATCCAGAAGCCGGTTGTTTGCATGTCAGTCAGGCCGGCGATCATTCCGCGGAGAGCGCGCTGGACGGTGAGGGTGAGAGCGAGTCCCGCGATGAGCCCAATGACTACGGATACGAATTGCCGGCGAAAGACCAGGGTCTGCACGCTGCGTGGAGTAGCGCCGAGGGCCATGCGGATACCGATTTCCTGTGTTCTGCGGGAGGTGGTGTAGGATGTGACCCCGTAGATACCGGCTATAGACATGATCAGCGCCAGGCAGGCTGTGGCAGTTAGTAAATTAACGATGAAACGACGGCCGGCTACAGAGTCGGATAGAAGAGATTGCAGGGTCGTGCTGAGCAAGACGGGTTGATCGGGATCAACGGCAGCAATCGTGCGACGAATAGCGGTTTCCATTTCCCCGGAGGGGCGATCGGTTTTGATGACGACGAACGCCGCTTCCTCGAACGCGCCAGCGGCGAGATAGACATTGGGCGGGAGCGGTCCATCGAGAGCCATGTGACGGACTGTTGATACGACACCGATGACTCGTTTCCAATTTCGCGGATGCTCGGGGGTGCAGTTGACGCAGATCAGCTTGCCGAGAGCGTTGGTTGCAGGCCAAAAGTGGTGTGCGACGACATCGTTTATGAGGGCGGTGTTGTTTGAGGTTTTGGTTTCTTCCTGGTGAAACCAGCGGCCAGCAAACAGTTGGACGCCCAAGCTTTCCAGATAATCGCCTCCGATAGTGTCCACTTCGGCGACGAGCTGGCTCTTGGGTGAAGTCGCTGTGATGAATCCGCCGTGGTTTTCTCCGCTAAAGGGGAGGGCGTCGACGGTGCCGGCGCTCTCGACTCCGGGGAGAGCTCGAATAGCATTCAGAAAGCGTTGATAGACGGCTGCGCGCTG
The DNA here is from genome assembly GCA_965277435.1 of Bryobacteraceae bacterium. GTDB lineage: Bacteria > Acidobacteriota > Terriglobia > Bryobacterales > Bryobacteraceae > Bog-105. The sequence continues at coordinate 4,489,204 of OZ255821.1, forward strand.
AGTGGGAGTGGTGTAGCGCTCGTGGGCGGGGAGCACGACGGAGGCGAGGACGCGTTTGGCCTGAAACCCCGGATCGTTTTCGAGCAGGCCGATGAAGCTCGAGAGCAATTGGCCGCCGAGTAGAACGAGTGTAACGGCTAGAGTCACTTCAACGATAACCAGAGACGAGCGAAGGCGATGCTGTTCAGCGGAGGCGGTCATGCGCGAACCGAAGTCGTTTGATCCGGCTGCGCGGAAGGCGGGTGCGATCCCGAAGAGAAGGCCGCTCGCGAGTGAGACTGTGAGGGCAAAAGCGAAAACGGTCCAGCCAGCGTTTGCACCGGCCAGGCGTGGGATGCTTACGGGAGCGATGGCGGGAAGGATCTTCCAAGCGGCAGCGGTGAGTGCATAGCCACCCAAGCCTCCTAGACAGGCAAGGAGTGAGCTCTCGGTAAGGAACTGGCGGACGATGCGAGCCCGTGGCGCACCGACGGCCATCCTTAAGGAGATCTCGCGTTGCCGGGCGAAACCGCGGGCGAGAAGCAGGTTGGCTACGTTCGCACAACCGATGAGCAAAAACAGGAAGGAAGCGCCGAGTAGAAGCCAGAGCGGGTAGCGAGCGGTGCCTACCGTTCGATCCCACAAAGGAGCGAGGCGAAGGGTGCGATCGCGATTGGCAGCAGGGAATTCCCGGACAAGAGCTCGGTTGATGGAAGCGAGGTCCTGCTGGGCCTGGGCGAGGGACACACCGGGACGGAGACGAGCGACGGCTTGGAGTCCACTTCCTAAGTCGGCAGGGTTTGCGGGATCGATTTGCAGGGGCGCCCAGAATTCCACATAAGGGAAAGGAGTACGAACAGCCCCGCGGCTCAGGGGGAAATTGAAAGCGCGAGGCATGACTCCGATCGCGAGACAGTCGTGTCCATTGACCTGCACGTTTTGGCCAATTACACGGGGGTCTGAGTGGAAGCGGCGCGTCCAGAGTCCGTAGCTCAGAATGATCTCGTTGGGTCGGTGCGGTTGATCTTCTCCGGGACGGATATTGCGGCCAAGCATGGGGTGGACACCGAGGGTGGGGAACAAACTCGCCGATACGCGAAGACCATAGAGGGCTTCGGGTGGAGTGGAAGTGCCGCCGCCCAGATCGAAAACGGCGTTGCCGGAAATTCCGACAGAGGCGAGGGTGCGGGTTCGCCGTATGATTTCCTGCGCATCGTTCCAGGAGAGCCAATCCGATTGAGAAGGCCCGGCGAGGTCGTGATCGCTGCGAAGTTGAACGAGCTCTCCGGCGCGTGCGTAGGGCAGGGGATCGAGCAGAACGGATTTGACGGCAGTGTAGACAACAGCAGTAGCAGCTATGCTCAGCGCGATAGAAAGAAGCGTAATAGCGCCAAAAGACGGTGTGCGACGGAGGCCGCGGAAGGCTATGCGTAAATCTTGAAGGAAGGTTTCGAGCCAGACGATTGTGCTGGCTTCATACGCCCGTTCCTGGATGCTGGTGGGATTCCCAAATTGACCTTTGGTTTGGGTGCGATGGAAGGCGAGTTCTTCCTCGATCTCGGCGGCGAGTCTTTTCGAGCGAAAGAGATTGAGCAGTTTCCGGAGCATGCGGACGGCTACGTCAGGCGAACTTGAGGAAGGCTGTGACGGCCGCGGTGTGATCCTGCCAGGTTTTCATTTCCTGCGCGAGTCGCTTGTTGCCGAGATTCGTGAGCTGGTAATAACGGGCACGGCGGTTGTTTTCGCTGCGCTTCCATTCGGCTTTGATGAGGCGTGCGGCCTCCATGCGTCGAAGAGCTGGATAGAGCGAGCCCTCTTCGACGCGGAGTTGATCCTGGGAGGCGGCCAGGATATGACAGGTGATGCCATAGCCGTGTTGCGGGCCGCGAGCGAGGGTTTGGAGGATTAACAGGTCAAGGGCGCCCTGGAGGGTGACTTTCGGCATTCTTCGAACGACTTTCCCAGATGTCTAGGTGAGTATGGCGCGGATGGTAGCGCTTTGTCAAGGTAGCAGGCCGACCTGTCGGGCGTAGTTCGCGAGTTGTGAGTAGTCTTGAGGGTCGCTGCTGTAGCCGAGATAACCGTCCGGGCGGATCAGGCAGATGCGTTCATGAGCTCCGAACAGTTTCGTTAGCTCGTCGTTTTCATGATTGGTTGTGATTTGGACGGAGGTGGTGCGGGGAAGGGTCTTTGTCGCCGTGTTGACGGCAACCAGCAGATGTTGGCCATCGCGTAAAGGATCGAGCAAGAGAGTGGGCGCGCTGCCGGCGGGATGAACAGTTGGGTTCGGTACCCGGTCCCCTGCTTTGAGAGAACCGGCGGCGCTCTGTTCGCTCACAATGGACGATTCGCGATAATTGATATCCGTTTCCGAGATAAAGCCGGCGAGGGTCTCCTGGACATACTGGGAATGACTCACAACCGAGAGCAGGGTGTCGCGTAATTTTTCTAAGAGCGGGTTGGTGGCAGTGGCCGCATGGAGTCCGCGGGATGTAGTGCGGAGAAGGCGCTTGCCGACAGCGGAGCGCTCTTCGTGATAAGAATCGAGGAGGGCATCGGGAGCGCCTTGAGAAACGGCGGCCAGTTTCCAGGCGAGATTGGCGGCGTCCTGCAAGCCGGTGTTCATGCCTTGACCACCGACAGGAGAGTGGATGTGCGATGCGTCGCCTGCCAGGAAAGCGCTTTTACTGCGATAGCGGGCAGCCTGGCGATCGTTTACATGGAAGGGTGTCATCCACATTGAGCCGGTGACTTTGATGCGTGCACCGGCGTGATCCAATGCCGTTTGAAAGTCGGCCAGCGAGAGCTGTTTGTCTTTATCTTCAGAAGACTGGCCAGCATGGAGAGCAACAATGACCCGATGGGCGGTGGCAGTGAGACGGGCCACGAACAAGACATCTCCGTGATGCAGATAGATGCGGAGTTCGTCATTCGAAACATCGGGTCCGGTGAGTTCGAGATCGCCGAGAAAGAAGGAGAGTGCGACTTTATCGCCCTCGAAAGGAATATTCAGCAGTTCGCGGACGCGGCTGTGAGCGCCATCGCAGCCAACGGTCCAACGGGCTTCTGTGTTTTCCATGGCGGCGTCTTTGTGGCGCAGCTGAACGCGTGTTCCGCTTTCTGAGTCTTCGAGTGAAACAAGTTCAACGCCGCGTTCGATGGCGCCACCCAATTCGTGAAGGTGTTGGCGGAGAATTCCTTCGGTCTGGCTTTGGGGCAGAAACAGCACATAAGGGTAGCGGCCTGGAATGTGGTCTAACTCGAAAGCGACTATGGACTTGCCTTCACTGAAGACATGAGCGCGGGACAGCGGAATGCCCTGGTCGACGGCGGTTTCGGCGATGCCATAGCGATCGAATTGTTCCAGGGTACGGGCCTGAACAACGAGTGCCTGCGACCATTCGGTAGCCTTTTCTGATTTGTCGATCAGGCGGAAGGGAATATTTTGCCGGGCGAGTTCAATCGCGGTGGCGAGGCCGGTGGGTCCGGCGCCGACGATGAGGGCTTCAGGGGTCATGAGGGTTTCCTTTTTTGGCGGATTTGTGAGGTGGGGGTGCGATGCCGTGCAGCAGGATGTCGATGAGGAGAGTGACCTGTTTTTCATCGTTTGATCTGGAGCCCGGTATCAGAAAAGTGGTTTGAAAGATGTAGCCGATGCTGAGGCTTAACAGAGAGCGGATGACCAGCTCGTCGGGAAATGTAGCGATGTCTCCCTGTTTACGGGCACGCTTCAATAAAGCTTTAACAGACGGAAGAATGTGTTTTTGCCAGAACTGGGCCAGGGGCTGGCGGAATTCGGGCCGAAGTATGAATTCCTGGGCGATGAGCTTGAAAACAGCTGGGTGCCGGCGGACAAATTGGAGGCGGTCGAGAATGACGGCGTGCAGGGCTTCGCGAAGGCTCGGACGTGGGGAGGAAAGAACGCGCTCCAAGGTTTCGAAAGCGAGAGGATGCAGCATGTCGAGCAGTGCCGGGTAGACAACGCGAGCAAAGAGTTGCTGCTTGCTGGGGAAGTGCTTAAAGAGAGTTTTCTCTGTGATGCCGGCGTGCTGTGCCAGAGCGGCGGTAGTAGTGGCTTCATAGCCGCGTTCGGCAAAGAGGCTGAGGGCGGCTCGGGTGATTTGTTCCTGGATGGTGGAGAGCGGGGGAGAGGCGCGCAAGCGATCGAAGAGGAAGTGGAGATCTTCCGGCACTGACTTAGCTCTCTGTGTTGAGAGTAAGTGCTTACTATACCTGCTGTCAAGTGAAATAAAAATAAGATGGCAAGCTAAAGCCTACCCTACGGGGGCATTTGGCTTAATGATTAGCGGAGTTCTTCGTCGAAGCAGACGGCTACTTTGCCGCATTTACCCGAGGCCATGAGCGCGTAAGCGCTGTCGGCCTGAGCGAGCGGGAAACGATGGGTGATTAGATCGGCGGGATGGAGATCCCAGCGGACGAGCTGTTCCACCAGATCCTCCATGAGCCAGAGCGAGGTGACCCAGGAGCCGTAAATCGTTTTCTGGTCGTGGATGATATCGGGAGAGGGATTGAACTGGACAGTACCGCCTTCGCCGAGGAAGGCGATTTTGCCCCATTTGCGGGTGGCACGGATGGCGATGGCGCGGGCGGCGTCGTTGCCGGAGCAATCAATGGCGCGTTCGACACCCTGGCCTTGGGTGAAAGCTTTGACGTCGCTGACGCTCGAAGGGCCGCTGAGAAGGGCTTCGTCGCAGAGGCCGAGGTTAAGGGCAAGTTGGATGCGCTCGGGCATGATATCGAGACCGATGATTGTTTGCGCGCCAAGTTTGCGGGAGAGCGCGGCGACGGCGAGACCGACCGGGCCGAGACCAGTAACAAGGACGGAATCGGAGCCGCTGATACCGATTTTCTGCAGACCTTCGAAAGCGGTACCGAAGCCGCAGGCGACTTGCGCGCCGTCAGCGTAAGAGAGTGCAGCAGGGAGAGCAATGAGGTCCTTTTCTTCAGCGAGAAGGTAGTCGGCCATGCCACCATCGCGCTGCCAGCCGTAGGCGCGCCGGAAGTGCTCGCTGGTGCAGGAGATGGCGTAGCCGCGGCGGCAATCGTTGCAGAGACCGCAGCCAGAGATGTGATAAACGATGACGCGATCGCCCTCGTGAAAACGGCGGCAACCAGGCCCGGTAGAGACGATTTGGCCGCAGGGTTCATGTCCGGCTACGACGCCCTGATAGCCTTCAGGGCCTTTGCCAAGGTGCTCTCTGTAAATAGCGCGGATGTCGGAACCGCAGATGGTAGAAGCCTTCATGCGGAGAAGAACTTCGCCGTGGCCGGGTTTGGGCGTCGAAACTTCGCGAAGGTCGACAGTGCTGTTGCCGGGAAGATAGGCCGCCTGCATGGACGTAGTCATGGCGGTGTGATCTCGCCGTTAAGATCCCAGAGATCTTCCCAGCTTTGATTGTCTTTCCACAAAAAGACTTGTCCTTTGATAAGACGGCAGTTCTTGTCGATGGCGGCGATGGCCTTCATGTCCGAACCGGTGAGAGGTTCGCTAACAGCGCCCTGAAGGTTGGCGTGGATGTTGCGGGGCTTGACGGAGAACGGAATAGGTATTTGGCCGCGCTGAATGGCCCACTTGAGACAGACGACGGCAGGGTGGATTTGAAGGCGTTGCGCGATAGAGACGATGACGGGGTCTTCCATATCGGCGGTATCCGTGCTGGTTCGGTCGCGTTCCGGACGTCCAGGAGAGCCGATGGGAGAGTAGCCGACAGGAGCGACACCGTTAACAGTGACGAAATCGAAAAGTTCGGGCTGTTGAAAGTGGGGATGAAGTTCCATTTCGTTGATTACCGGACGAATGCGCGCATCCCGTAGAAGCAGTTTGAGTTTAGGGATCGTCATGTTCGAGGTACCGATGTAGCGCACGAGACCCGAGTCAACCAACTGCTCCATCTTGCGCCAGGTTGCCAGGAAGCTTTCGTGAATGTAGGGTTTGGAATCCGGGCTGCGCGACGAAACGTCGCAGAATGGCGGATGAAAGTTGGGAAAGGGCCAATGCACCAGATACAGATCGAGATAGTCCAGCCCTAGATCGCTGACAGACTGTTTACAGGCAGGAATAACATCTTCTGTGGCGTGTTTATCGTTCCACAATTTCGACGTGATCCAGAGTTCGCGTCGATTGATGCCGGACCGCATGATGTCGTGGAGGGCGGTTCCGATCTGAAGTTCGTTTCCATACACGGAAGCGCAATCGAAGTGGCGGTATCCGATGGAAGCGGCATAGCGAACAGCAGCAGCAATTTCATCGGGTGTGACATGGTCCGAACCGAACGTTCCCAGGCCAATCGCCGGAAGAGAGACCCCGGAGGCTAGTAAGCGCTGGGGGACACGGCTGGGGTCGACAGTTGATTCAATCGTCGTTGGAGAGTTCATGATGTTCGGTAATGACGGACTGAAGACGGTGTTCCGCGGCTTGATTCCAGTAGGCGCAATCGAGTTCGAGAAAGATGGAGGTGTAAGGAAGGGTCATATTTGTCTTCAAAATGAGTACGCGAAATTCCTGGCTGACCTGGTGCAGTTTCGAAAGGAGTTTTTCGTGGGGTAATTCGAGCGGAGCGGGCAGCAGTTCCGCCAGCTGCCGGCGATAGACAGAGATACCAGGAGCATCCGATTCGGGGAGGAAGCGAAGTTCCTGGTCGACGAAGGGTCTGGGCTCGACGTGACCGGACCGGGCCAGCTCGAGCAGGACCTGGCGCACAACCTCAATGTGGGGAGAATGGCAGAGGACAGTCTGGATGGCATTGCTCGATTGGGAGGGATAGGCGGAGTCGGCAATGACAATCCAGTTGCGATGGCCAAAGACGGGAAGGGTTCGCTCCAGGCGCGCTTGCCAATCGAATTGAGGCATGAGGGCGTAATCGTTTACTATAGCGTTTGGCTGGAAACCGGGCAAGATAAGGGGTTCATTCAGGCGGGCCGGCGGCGGGTGGAATCGCGCGGGATGATACGGGTCTGCATGAGAAAGGTTTTGGGTTTAGGGGGAGTGCCCTTAGACTCGCCCAAGGCGAGGGCGAGTTTGGCGGCACGTTCGCCGAGGAGTTCACTTTGTTGATCTACAGTGGTGAGTGGGACGCGCAGCAGTGGACCATAGTGGACGTTCCCGCACCCGATAATGGCGACCTGTTCCGGAATTTTGATGGAGGCTTCGAGCAGGGCTTTCATGGCGCCCATAGCCATGGGGTCGTTGTAACAGAAAATGCCGTCGGGATACGGATCGAGCTGGAGAAGCGACTGCATGATCTGGTAACCGGTGAGATCGCCGGAATCGTCGCCATGAGCGCGGCAGGCGATGTAAGAGGCAGGCGAGGGGAGACCGTGGTGGATCAGAGTCTGGCGGTAGCCTTCCAGTCGTTCGAGCGAAGGGCTGGTGGTTTCGCCGCCGATGTAGGCGATGCGGCGGCAGCCGATCTCGATCAGGTGTTCGGTGGCGAGACGGCCAATCAGGCGATCGTCGCAGCCAATGAAGTTGGCGGCTAGTCCGGCAAATTTCCGGTCGATGAGGATGTAGGGCTTCTTGTGCTCCTCAATGCGGCGAAAACTTTCGACGGATCCCTGAGTAGAGGCAATCAGGAAAACATCGAGATTGCGGCTGAGGAGCTGTTCGATTTCCTGTTTTTCGAGGTCCGGGTCTTCCTCGGAAGAGGAAAGGATGAGACTGTAACCCTTCTTGCGAAGGACTTTAGAGACACCCTTGGCGAGTTGCGAGTAAAAGGGATGAACGAGATCAGGAACGATGAGGCCGATGAGATAGCTTTTGCCGGTTACGAGCGAACGAGCAGCCAGATTGGGACGGTAATGAAGCTCCTTCATGCGCTTGAGGACGCGTTCGCGGGTCTCGGCGCTGATGTCGTTGTGATTGCGCAGAACTTTGGAGATGGTGACTACGGAAAGACCAAGATCGAGCGCGATGTCCTTCATACGGACGGCCATGACTTTAATTATCTGATTTCAATTATCGACGGAGGCAGATGGCGCGTGCGATCCAAAGAATGCAAAAGAGGCGATGTAGAGATAGCAGGATAGAGGGACAAGCATCGCTTTGGCCATGCTGAGGGTAGCTTCTGAGACCAGGCCCATGAGAGGCGTGAAAATGGCCCCGCCGATGATGGCCATGACGATCAGTGAACCGCCGAGTTTGGTGTCGGCTCCAAGTCCGCGAAGGCCGAGGGCGAAGATGGTGGGGAACATGAGCGACATGAAGAAGCTGGTGGCGAAGATAGCCCAAACCCCGAGCCAACCTGGAAACACCACCGCGACCAGAACGAGCAGCATGTTGATCAGGCAGAAACAGCCCATCAATACGTTAGGTTGGATAAAGCGCATGAAGTAGCTCGCTGCAAACCGGCCGATGGCAAAAGCAAGCAGGGTTCCTGTGAGGAAATAGCCGGCAACCTTTTCGGTCTGATGGGCGTAATCCTGCACATATTGAATGAAGTAGCTCCAGGTGCCGACCTGCGCGCCGACGTAGAAGAATTGGGCAATGACGGCTTGAATAAAGTGGGGTCGTTTGAGGAGATTCGTGAAGCGGGAGGGCTGGGCAGTAGGCGCGGGATTGATCTCTTCGCCGACTTGCGGAAAGGTGGTGCGCGCCAGCAGGAAGGCCCAGAAGAATACGAGGATTCCGAGGACGAGATAGGGGGTGACCACGCGCATGGTTTCGTGCTGCAGGAACGTGTTGTAAGTGCCGGCAATCTTTTGGGCGGCGATTTGGCTGGACGTCAATTCGACGCCGGAAAAGATGAAGGTGGTTCCGACGAGCACGCCGCAGATCGAGCCGAGAGGATTAAACGCCTGAGAGAAGTTGAGGCGGCGCTCGGTGCTGGCGGGATCTCCGATCTGAGTGATAAAAGGGCTTGAGCCGGTTTCGAGGAACGCGAGTCCGCCCGCGATCACGAAGAGAGCGCAGAGAAAAAAGCTGTAGCTCTGGGTAAGAGCGGCGGGCCAGAAAAGCAGAGTGCCGGAGCCATAGAGAAGAAGCCCGGCGATCAAGCCAATCTTGTAGCCGAACCGGCGCATGACGAGAGCGGCCGGCATGGACAGGGTGAAGTAGCCAAAATAAAACGCAGATTGAACGAGGCCGGCTTTGAAACGTGAGATCTCGAACGACTTCATGAACTGACGGATGAGCACGTCGTTGAGGTTGTTGGGAATGCCCCACAAGAAGAAGAGCGCCGTGACGAGGACAAACGGAACCAGGTACTGGCGGGGAAGAAGTTTGGCGCCTTTGGCGGCAGACTGATTTTGGGAAGCCAGGTTTGTTTGGCCGTTCAACATGCTGAGTTATTTTAGCGGCATTGGCGGCTTTGCGGTAGAAGGTGGTGTACGATATTCATCGATACAGTAAACGCTAATACCAAGATGCCTATATTACAACGCAAGCTGGGCTTTCCATTGCTGCTCTTCACACTGGTAGCAGCCCGCGGACAGACACCGAATGCAGATGATTTGGTTTGGCAGAAGTCTGTCGGGAAGTTCGACGGACACAGAACAGCCCTGCTGCGCGAAGTAGATCAGCAGGCACAGTCCGGGAAATTCAAGCCGACGTGGGATTCGCTGCAGAAGTATGAGATTCCAAAGTGGTATGAGGACGCAAAATTCGGCATTTTTATTCATTGGGGCGTGTATTCCGTGCCGGCGTTCGATAGCGAATGGTATCCGCGCAATATGTATTTGCAGGGCAAGAAGGACTACGAACACCAGGTAGCGGAGCATGGGCCGGAAACGAAGTTCGGGTATAAAGACTACATCCCCGATTTCAAGGCGGAAAAGTTTGATCCGGATGCCTGGGCCGAGTTGTTCCGGGAGTCGGGAGCGAAATATGTTCTACCCGTAGCGGAGCACCATGACGGGTTTGCCATGTACAACTCGGACCTGTCGGATTGGACAGCGGCCAAGATGGGTCCGAAGCGCGACGTGGTCGGTGAACTTGCGAAAGCGGTGCGCGCAAAAGGCTTACATTTCGGCGCCTCAAGCCACCGGATCGAACACTACTTTTTTATGAATGGCGGGCGGGAATTCCCGTCTGACGTGCAAGACCCAAAGTATGCGTCATTTTACGGACCGGCGCACGCGGGAGTGACGGATAAGAATCATGCCGAATGGTTTGCGCATCCTGATGCTGCTTATTTGAATGACTGGCTTGCTCGGACGACGGAGATTGTGATTAAATATCACCCGGAAATTGTCTGGTTTGACTGGTGGATCAACACCAAAGAAGCCGAGCCGTACTTACAGCGTTTTGCTTCGTTTTATTATAACTACGCGGCCAAACACGGATTTCCGGCCGCCATAAATTATAAGTTTAAAGCCTATCCGGATGGAGCGGCGGTCCTGGATATTGAGCGCGGGCAACTTGATGCCACGCGCAAGCTGTTCTGGCAGACAGACACTTCGATCAGCGTGAAGTCGTGGGGCTATATCAAGAACGATACGTTTCGCACGCCGGACTCGCTGATTACCCAACTGGTGGACATTGTAAGTAAGAATGGTTCGCTCCTGCTGAATATTGGTCCGAAGCCGGATGGCACGATTCCAAACGAAGCGCAAAAGACGCTGCGCGACATGGGCCGATGGTTAAGTGTAAACGGGGAAGCTATTTACGGGACGCGCCCTTGGAAGACCTCTGGCGAGGGTCCGACAAAGGTGGTCGGCGGATCGTTTCATGACACCTCGACGCAGCCGTATTCGAGTGAAGATATCCGGTTTACGAGCAAAGGCTCGCAGCTGTACGCGATTGCGTTAGCTTGGCCGAAGGATGGAAAGTTGACGATCAAGTCGCTGGCCAAGGGTGGTCCCTATGGAGTTGTTCGGGTAAAGAACCTGCGCTTATTGGGCTCCGATACCAAATTGAAGTGGAGACAGGATGATAAAGGCTTGGCTGTTGAGCTGCCGGTCAAGCCCGTGGGTGAGTATGCCTACGTGTTTCGGATTTCGTGAGGTGCTAAGCCGCAGACCTCAAAAGATGAGGCGGACGGCAAATTGCAATTCGCGGGGCAAACCGAAACCCGTGTTATCTACAGCGAATTTGTCGCTGTTTGCATTACTGTTGGACAGCGACGTGATTCAACCGAAGTTGCCGGGCACCGTGATGTATCCCTGCGCGTGAGTGGCATCGGGCGGATTGTAAGTAAGTGACAAATTATTGGGATCGGCGTACTGGTCGTGATTAAAGATATTAAACGCCTGCGCAGTTACTTCGAAGGCAAGTCGCTCGGTCAGTTTGAAAGTGCGGGACAGCGAGATATCTGTTTGCCAGGTGATCGGAGCGTGCACAAGGCCCCGGCCGGCGTTTCCATAAGCGAGTAAGACGCCATTGGCGTCTGAGGCTGGTGCTGCGAAAGCGGCTGGATTCACCCAGTTGTTCACACCTTTGCCAGCCGGGATGACTGAGGTTCCATAAACTACATCCGGTCGGATATTGTTTTTGTTTCCATTCGGCACAAGGCTCGAATCGATATTGAGTGTCACGTCGAGTGGATGGCCGGTGTGCCAGGTGTTTAGGCCGCTGACGGTCCAGCCGATGAGAATGGCAGAGGCGATGCCAGTCTGAGCGAATTGCTTACCGTGTCCGAAAGGCAACTAGTAGGAGAGTGCTGTAACGACGTTGTAACGAACGTCGAATACGTTTGGACCAAAATCGCACTTGCGGCAGTCTACGTTCTGCGGCGCATTGGATTCGCCGCTCAAAAGGCGCAGCAGGCCCGTGCCGGTATTGCAAAACAGCATCATCACCGGCCAGGCCGTTTGATTCAGCGCTGGCTCGGTAGCGCTTACTTCCGTGCTGGTCTGCGTGGTCGCCAACTGCATTTGGGCATTTAGGGCAACGACGGCACCGACTCTGCATTCCACGGGCGAAAACTTTTGAGTCGCGAAGCCAGGCTTCTCGACGGTAACCGTGTAGGTGCCGAGCGTGAGGTTGGGGATGGTGTAGACGCTCGCTACGTTCGTGGTAACTTCACGTTCCTGACCGCTTTCTTTGGCAAGGGTCTTAATAGTTGCACCGGATATTACGGCGCCGCTCTGGTCGGTGACAGAGCCTGTGAGAGAAGCTTGATCGACTTGCGAAAGGAGTAATTGTGTCTGGCACAGAGACACACTAAGGGCAATGACATGCGTACGGCAATTCATGGAAGTGTAAGTGGGGTCGGTGAACCCTGGACTAACGGCAGAGTAGCGAGTGGATGCGTTTCAAAAGATTGACAATGGCATGAATACTGCATAAATGGGTGTGTAAGGCCAGTTGAGATGCTATGTACCGACAACCACTCCGCCATCGACGCTTAACACGGCGCCCGTAATAAACGCCGCCGCATCGGAAGCGAGCCAGAGATAGGCATTGGCCACATCGTCGGGCGCGCCCAGTCGGCCGAGCGGCGTATGCTCCAGCATGGTCTGGCGAATCTTCTCGGGGACTGCCTGGATCATTTCTGTTGCGATGAATCCGGGAGCTACCGCGTTGGCCCGGATTTTGTATTTGCCGAGTTCGCGCGCCCAGACTTTGGTCATGCCGATAACGCCTGATTTGGCGGCGATGTAGTTGGTCTGACCGAAATTGCCATAGAGGCCCACGACGCTCGACGCGCTCAGAATGACGCCGCCCGCCTGGGCGCCAATGAGAAGAGGAGCAACGGCGCGTGTGCAGGCAAAAACGCCTTTTAAGTTCACCGCGATTACCGCATCGAACTGTTCGTCGCTGAGTGTCCCAGTGAGTGCACCGTCCTTGTACTTCACCAGCTGGCCGTCGCGCAGAATGCCAGCGTTATTTACCAGAACGTAGGGCGCTCCCAATTGTTCAGTGAGTTGTTCGAGTGCGGTGTTGATCGAAGCCGAGTCCGCGACATTGACATGCTGAAAGAGGCCGCCCGGTTGCGGCTCGCAGTCTTGCAAATCCCAGGAGGCCACGCGGCAGCCTTCGCGAGCAAACCGTTTCGCTGTCGCCAGGCCTATGCCGTTGGCCGCTCCAGTGACAATCGCCACTTTGTCTTTCAATCCGGTTTCGATCATGATGAGCTATAGAGCAAGATACAGGAAGCGACTTAGGAGATGTCATGCTGAATCTGAAGTTCCTTGACCAGCTCGCCCAGGACGTGCGCTTTGGCGTCCGCAACCTGGCCCAGACTCCGGGTTTCGCCGCCTCTGCTATTTTGTCCCTCGCGCTAGGCATCGGTGCCACCGCGGCGATCTTCAGCGTTATTCACGGCGTGATTCTCGATCCGTTTCCGTACTCCCATCCCGAATCACTCTACAGTTTTTACGCGACGGTCCCCAGCAGTAACCTTTATTTTTCGCCTTACACGCCGGAAAGCTATCGCGAAGTTCAGCAGCGGACACACGCGTTCTCCGATCTGATCGCCTCCACCATCAGCGATGTCTCGTGGACAGGGAGCGGCGAACCACAGCGCCTGCGCGGCAATTTCTGTACCGTGAATACGTTTCGCGTGATGGGTGTGAAACCGTTACTGGGGCGCTACATCGTGCCGGAGGATGGAAAGACTGATGCCGCACCAATCGCCGTACTCGGATATAAGTTCTGGATGCACCAGTTCAATGGCAGCCGCGATGTGATTGGCCGCCAGCTTCGCTTGAACGACAAGGTGCGAACGGTGGTGGGTGTCATGCCAAAACGCTTTATGTGGCGCGGCGCCGATGTCTACCTGCCGGTCGTGTTCGGCCCGGGGCATCTGCAGGAAGACGTTCAGTACATCAACGTGATGGGGCGGCTGAAACCTGGCGTAACTCGTGCGCAAGCGGCGGCTGAACTGTACCCGGTGCTGCAAGACATGGTGACGCGGCTCACTGGCGAGCACGCTGCGAAGTTGAGAGTGCTCCTGCAAGATTTCTACGAGACCTATCCGAGCGGCATTCGCAAATCTCTGTGGATTCTCTTCGGAGCGGTCGGAGTCCTGCTTATTATTGCGTGCGCCAATGTGTCGAGCCTGCTGCTGGCCCGGGCGGCGGCGCGCGGGCGCGAAATGGCAGTCCGGCTTTCGCTCGGCGCCGGTCGCTTTCGTATCGTCCGCCAACTCTTGACCGAGAGCGCGCTTATCGGCATCTTGGCGGGCGTGCTGGGTGTACTGCTTGCCTTTGTGAGTCTCCACTTTATTCTGGCGATTGTTCCTCCCGACACGATCCCGGATGAAGCCGAGGTGACGCTAAATCTGCCTGTCCTGCTTTTTGCGCTGGCTGTCTCGCTTGCGGCTGCCTTCCTCTTCGGACTGGCTCCGGCTTTTCAGGCAGGCCGCGCCAATCTCGCCAGCGTTCTGAAAACCAGTGGACGCGGAATGAGCGGCACTTTTGGGGAAACGCGGATTCGTAATGCGTTCGTCGTGGCCGAAGTCGCGCTTGCGATGATGCTGCTGGTGAGCGCCAGCCTGGTGATTCGCACGCTGCTGCACCTGGAACGCATGCAGGTCGGTGTCGAGCCGGAAAAGGTGTTGACAATGACCATCCCGCTATCTTCGCGTCGTTATGCGACAGTCGAAGCACGCAATAACTTTTTTCTGCAGTTACTCGACCGCGCACAGCAGGTACCCGGCCTGCAGAGTATCGCCTTCAATGAGTTCCTCCATCCCTTTATCTACTTTGGAGCGATGGTTACGGTCCCCGGTAGTACACACACTGCAAGGACTCGTATTGCTGTCAGCCAGATCAGTAGCGGGTATCCCGAATCGCTGAATGCGCATCTGCTCGAAGGACGTTTGCTGACACCTGCCGACGTGCGCGGGGCGCGTCGCCTGGCCGTCGTCAATCGCAAATTTGTTTCGACGTTTTTTCCGAAAGGGAATGCGCTGGGGCAAAGCGTGCACTTGCTCCAGATCCGTCCACCCACCAGCCCGCAACCGGATGAAACGTGCGTAATAGTAGGGGTAATAAGCGATGTTCCGAACGTCGGTCTCCAGGAGCGGGTCTTGCCGGAAGCGTACATACCGTTCACGCTCACCGGTTACAAGGGTACATCGGCTACCCTGCTGGCACGCAGTGTTCTATCGCCAGCAAGCCTCATCAAACCGCTGGAAGAGCAGATCCACAAGCTCGATCCCGATCAACCTGTTATGGAAATCCGCACGTACCGGGAGTGGCTCGATTTGCGCGGGTACGCCGAGCCACGATTCAGTGTATTTCTTTTTGGAATTTTCGCCTCGCTCGGTCTCCTCCTGGCCTGCCTGGGAATTTATGCCGTCATCAATTTTTCGGTGTTGCGGCAGACGCAGGAAATTGGCTTGCGAATGGCACTTGGTGCGCAGCGACCTCGTATTCTGCAAATGATTGTCGGCTCTGGCGCGAAACTATTGTGTGCCGGCATTCTTCTAGGTCTGGCCGGGAGCCTGGCAGTGACGCATTTGCTGCGAGGCATGCTCTCCGGCATTTCGCCTTTCGATCCACTTTCATTTGGCGTCGTTGTCCTAGTGCTGCTGGTCTTCGGTCTCGTTGCCTGTGCCCGACCCGCGTTGCGAGCTTCGAAGATCGATCCTATGATTGCGCTGCGCTATGAGTAGCGCTGCCCTTGTCGCGTTGCTGTTGCTCGCCGCACCTGCCGATCCGCTCTCCGCGGCACGCTCTTACGCTGCCAATGGACAATTGAAAGAGGCCGAGGCAGAGACGCGCCAATACCTCGCCCTGCATGAGGACTCGGGCGTAGCGCATTTCCTCCTCGGATATCTTCTTTTCCGGGAAGTGAAAGCGAAAGAATCGCTGGCTGAATATACGGCCGGCGCGCAGTATCAGCGTCCGCAGGCGGACGATTTGCGCGTCGTCGGATCCGATTATGTTTTGCTCGCCGACTATAACGATGCCGATAAGTGGTTTACCACCGCGACACAGTGGCAGCCTGAAAACGTGCTCGGCTGGTACTACCTGGGCCGCACGAAGTACAACGAAAACCGTTTTGAAGAAGCGATTGTGGCGTTCGAACGCTGCCTGCAGATCGATCCCAGACACATCAAGGCGCAGGATAACCTCGGGTTAAGCTTGCAGGCGTTAGGCCGGTATGACCACGCGCAAGCCGCCTTCTTGAAAGCGATCGAGTGGCAATCGAACACGCCCCGCAAAGATCCCTGGCCTTTCATCGACCTCGGGAGCTTGTATCTGGAAATGAACCAACCTGAAAATGCTATTGATCCGCTGGCGCAGGGCATCTCCCTCGCACCCGATACAGCTAAAGCGTATCAGCAACGGGGCAAGGCCTATCTGGCGCTGCAACAATTAGACAAGGCTCAGTCCGACCTTGAAAAAGCGGTGCAAATCGCGCCTGCTAATGCGCCGGGACATTATGTTCTCGGGCAGCTGTATCAACGACAGGGCAAGAGCGAAAAGGCGAAGGAACAATTTGCCCAGTACGCTCGCTATAACGCCAATCATCCGAGCGAAATAGAAGCCGAGTCACCGGTTCAGTGAGCCGTCTGGCCGTTCTGAATGACTTCACCGGCACGTTCCGCTGCAGCATTGCGCGCTTTGCTTTCCAGTTGAGCAAATAGCTTCATCTCCGCTTGGGCGCGCTCCGGCTGACCGCCGGCGCGATAGGCTTGCGCGAGGACAAAATGCGTGGCAGGCTCTTCTGGATTTGCCTTTTCGGCAGCGAGCAAGTCGGGTAGAGCTTCTTTCTCACGCCCCAGCTTCACCAATATGCGGCCACGATCACCGCGCGCCTCTATCAGGTTCGGACACGCCGCGAGCGCACGATCGATATGCTCCAAACCTGAGTTCAGGTCGCTGCTTTTCTGCAGTTGTATATCGCCGAGCTTCCACTCTACCCGGCAGTTTCGGGGATCGATCATTTTTTCCTGCTCGAACTGCGCGGTGGCATTGTCCCACTGCGAGAGACTCCAGTAGAGATCGCCCAGCTTGTAATGCAAACCCGGCTGCTTCTCATCAATAGCGAGTGCCTTTTTGTATTCCACGATCGCGCCTTCGTTGTTCTTCATGCTCTCCATCAACTGAGCGGAGATCTCATGCGCCCACACCGAATCCGGATTGATCTGATTAATCTTGCCAAGCGCCTGCTCTGAAAGCTGCATGTAAATCTGGCCGAGTAGATACCAGACATGCTGGTTTTTCGGCTGCCGTTTAGCCAGTTGCTGCAGATGCATGGTAGCCGCTTCAAACTCTCCCAGCTTCGTTAGATCGTTAACCAGCGCGAACTCGGCATTGTCATCGTTGGGATGCGCTTTCACCGCAGCCTCCAGCGGTTGACGCGCTTTCTGATAGTCACCGGTTTCGAGAAAAGCCAGGCCCAATAAAGCCTGTGCGGAAGACATGCTTGGATCGATCTTCAGCCCGCGGCTCAGAACATTGGCGGCATCCGGAAAGCGTCCCTGTTTGAAGTACAGCGCACCGAGATTGTTATAAGCCGGACCGAGTTTGGGATTTAGCTGCAAAATGGCGCGATACTTTTCGATAGCGGTTGGAAGATCGCCGGCGGCTTCGGCGGCGCTCGCATCGGCATGCAGGGCGTCCACGCGGTCCTCTACAGATTGCGCTGTTGAGGGCGTCGGGACTAGCAGTGCCAGCAGTAAACACAAGGCGGAGAAAATCGCCATGGTTACACTATAGGGCTTTGCCCATTGCAATTTGCTACGCTCGCACTTGCGATTTCTCCTGGCAGCCTTGATTGCCCTAGCGCCCAGCGTGTCTATGGCGCAACAGTGTGCGGCTTGCCATCCGGCTGAAGTGGCCGGATACGCTAAATCAGGCATGGCTCGTTCGCTCGCGGCGGCTGGAACACAACCTGGCGGGGCCTTCGATCATCCTGTTTCCGGCACCCATTTTGAAAGCCGCAATACTGCCTCGGGCGTCGTGCAATCGTTCAGCCGGGCTCACGAAACGGAACAGCTGCCGGTTCAATTTGCTATCGGTTCGGGTAACCACGCGGTAGGATTTCTAACACAAGTCGGCAATCATTTATTTCAGTCGCCTATCTCGTATTACACGGCGCGTGGCGCGTGGGACATGGCGCCCGGCTATGAACAGGATCGGAGCCCTGATTTCTCAAGGCCGGTGACGATCGAATGCCTCACTTGTCACGCCGGCAAACCCCAACCACTTACGAATTCGCTAAATATGTATCAGTCGCCGCCCTTTACTGAATTGGCCATTGGATGTGATCGCTGTCATGGTTCTGGCGTCGTGCACAGCAGGAACCCAGTTCGCGGATCCATTCTTAATCCGGCGAAGCTATCTCAGGCTGAACGCGACAGCATCTGTGAGCAGTGTCATCTGGCAGGCGAAATTCGGATTCCCAACCCCGGCAAGAATCTTGCGGATTTCCAACCGGGTGAGCGTCTGGAAGAGATTTACACCGTCTATGTGGCGAAACAGACGCCCCAAAACGAGATAAAGGTGGTCAGCCATTCCGAGCAGCTGGCGCAAAGCTTGTGCGCCCGGCAGAGCGCAGGCAAATTGTGGTGCGGAACCTGTCACAACCCGCACGAGGAACCTGCACAGCCCGCCGCTTATTTCCGTCAAAAATGTCTCGCTTGCCATGCGCGTTCGCTGACGGCAAAACATGCCGCACCCGACAGGGATTGCACCGGCTGCCACATGCCAAAGAGACCGGCGAAAGATGGCGGCCACACTGCGTTCACCGATCACCGGATCACGCGTCTACCCAAGCCCGAGGTCGCGACAATCACCTCCTCGGATCTGATTGCCTGGCGAGAACCTGCCGGGACACTGCGCGATCGGAATCGGGCGTTGGCGCTTGTGACGGCGGGTTTGCAAGACGGCCGCGCAAATCAGGTGATCCAAGGTTACCGGATGCTGAATCGGATGGAGAACAGCATCACGAGCGATCCGGCTGCGCTGACCGTGTTAGGCAATGTTCTACTCACTGCTAAACAACCCGCGGAAGCCCGTCAGAAATTTCTAGAGGCGCTGGCACTCCGACCAGACTATGCGCCTTACGAAGTGAATGTCGCCGGTGCACTCGCAGCCGAAGGGGACTTGGCGGGAGCGGCGCGCCATGCAGAACGCGCGACCGCTTTGGATCCGTTATTGGCCCAGGCAATTCGGCTTCTCGCAACGGTGTATCGTGAACAGGGTCGGACCGAGAAGGCCGATGTGCTCGAACGAACCTATCGGGCGTCCATGGGTATGAAATGAACGCAACCCAGAACGAAGGCGAAGACCACAAACGCAATATCGTTGTCGTTGGCAGTCTGAACGCCGATCTTGTTCAGCAGCTTCAACGCCTGCCGGTGCCTGGTGAAACCCTTACCGGGGGTGAATTGCGCATCTTCCCCGGTGGAAAAGGGGCCAATCAAGCTTGCGCGGCCGCTATGCTGGGCGGTTCAGTCAGGATGCTCGGACAAGTGGGCCACGATGCGTTCGGTCCCACGCTGACTTCAAGTCTTGCGCGCGCAGGGGTGGATGTCTCGGGCGTTCATGTCTCCGGCACGTCTACGGGCACCGCCGTGATCCTTGTGCTGCCCGGTGGTGAGAACGTGATCATGATTTCGCCGGGCGCTAACGGTGCTTTCATGGCGGATGCCGTTCGGCCATTGCTTGACGTGATCGTTCCCGGTTCGATTGTCTTGACGCAGCTCGAAATTCCGCTCGAAACGACGCGTCTTTGCCTCGAAACGGCACGCGAGCGCGGCGCGATTACCATCCTCGATCCGGCGCCGGCGCAGAAGCTACCGGCCGAGTTGTTGCGCCTGGTCGATTATCTTACGCCGAATCAATCGGAAGCGGCGACCCTGCTGGCCGCGGCGCAAGAAGTTTCGTCCTATGAAGATGCCGAAGAGGCTTGTGAGCACTTGCTGGCGATTGGTTCCACGCACGTCATTCTGAAACTAGGAAGCCTGGGCGTGTTTCTAGCGGGTCCGCGCGGCTGCGGTCCGAGCCCTGGCTTTCGCGTTACGCCCATCGATTCCACCGCCGCCGGGGATACCTTTAATGGCGCGCTGGCGGTCGCACTCAGCGAAGGTCAGTCGCTCGACGACGCGGCTCGTTTTGCGAATGCCGCAGCCGCGCTTTCCGTCACTCGCCGGGGAGCGCAATCTTCCATTCCCAGCCGTGCCGAGGTAGACGCTTTTCTGATCAAATTCCCGATCGTCGTATCAGGGAAAATAGGGGAATGAGCGAAACTCAGTCTCTGCCCTTCCGGCAGCGGACCCGATCCTATCTCGGTTACGGCCTGCTGCTCGGCATTGTGGTCATTGCGTATCTCGTGATTCGCGCCTTTGGGGACACGCTCATCGCGCCTGTACCCCTTCATCCGCTCGGCCCCGATTCGTTTCCGCAAATTCACGTTAACGACTTTGTTCACGTTCTGCTGGCGCTCGTTTTCGTGATAGCGGCTGCGCGCACCCTTGGCTTGCTCTTCCGCTTTATTCACCAGCCCCCGGTGGTGGGCGAGATGATCGCCGGGATTCTCCTCGGTCCCTCGCTGCTTGGCCATGTGGCCCCACATTTCGCAGCCTATATCCTGCCGCAATCCATAGCCCCTTTGCTCAACGTAATCGCACAGGTTGGCGTGATCCTTTACATGTTTCTCGTCGGCCTGGAACTGGATATTTCCGGCCTGCGCGGACGAGCCCACTCCACCATCGCCATTTCACATGCGAGCATCGTCGCTCCCTTCCTTCTGGGCGCTGTGCTGGCGCTCATCCTGTATCCGCAACTCGCTACACGGGACATCTCCTTTACGGCGTTTTCGCTGTTTCTTGGCATCTCGATGTCGGTCACGGCCTTTCCCGTGCTGGCGCGTATCTTGACCGATCGCGGGATGAATAAGACGCGGCTCGGCACGCTGACTCTGGCTTGCGCCGCGATTGACGACGTCACAGCCTGGTGCCTACTGGCATTCGTTGTGAGTGTTACGCAAGCGCATGCCGGAAGCGCGCTGCCTACCTTGCTGATGGCCCTCGGTTACATCGCCGCCATGCTGCTGATTGCACGTCCGCTGATCGTGCGTCTCACCACCTTTATCGACAGCCAGGGCCGGCTCACCCAGGGATCGCTTGCCTTTGTCTTACTCGCCATTCTCCTTTCCTCACTCGCCACTGAGTCGATTGGCATTCATTCCATTTTCGGCGCGTTTGTGTTGGGTGCCGTCATTCCACATCGCAGTTCGCTGGCGCGCGATATCGCCGGCAAGCTCGAGGATTTTGTCATCGTCTTTCTCCTGCCCGCGTTCTTCGCGTTTACCGGGCTTCGGACTCAAATCGGATTGGTCAGCGGCGCTAAACAATGGATGTTCTGCGGATTGATTATTCTGGTGGCATCAATCGGTAAGTTCGGCGGCAGCGCTCTGGCCGCTAAATTCAGTGGATTAAACTGGCGCGATGCTTCTGCGTTGGGCATTCTGATGAACACGCGCGGCCTGATGGAACTCATTGTTCTCAATATCGGTCTCGAGCTGCATGTCATTTCACCGACCTTGTTCGCCATGCTGGTGATGATGGCATTAACCACAACGTTCATCACCACGCCAGTCCTGCATTTCGTCGCGCCCCGACCAGACGCGGACGACGAAACAGTTCCAGGCCGGAATTTGGCAGCTCTCAACGAAAGATCCGGGACGCTGGTACCTATCTCCAACCCAAACACTCTGGCGAACCTGATCGATGTCGCTCTGAGCCTTACCACGACCGATGCGCCGCCTCCGCTCGTGTTGTCGCTAGTTCGGGGTTCGGCTGCGACTATGCGAAGCGGATTTCGTGGCGCAAAGGAATTACCGCCATCGCGCTCCCCACTGCTTTCGGCCGCCCTGGACGCAGCATGGGAGCGAGGTAAATCGATTACCCCGCGTGCGGTTTGGACTACCGATCCGGCGCATGACATTGTGCTGGCCGCTGAACGGGCGCAGGTTCGCTGGCTGTTGCTCGAATCGCGACGCTCCCTTTTCCATCGCTACCCGAAAACCAGCGTAGTCAACAAAGTGCTCGAACTGGCGGCTCCGCTGGCTTTGCATGTTGCCGTCGTTCCGCAGTCGGAGGATTCGTTCGTCGATAGCCCTGTGACGTGTCATTTCCAACCAGGGAACGATGGCAGAGCTGCTCTTGAACTGGCGGCACAGATGGCTACAGGTCGAGGACAGACGCCCCAGGTCATCGTTTTGTGCCCCGACGAAAGCCACATCCTCGCTGCCCAGCTTGCGTGGTCGCAATTGACTCTCGACCAGCATCAGCCCCTTGCTGTTTCGGTTCTTAAAACAGAGAAGGGAGTAAACGCCACCGCGCAAGGTCACGTGATCGTAGGCCATGATCTGCTGGAGCGGTTTCAGAAAGCGGATCTCGGCCGAGATATAAATTTGATTATTGTGCAAGGGGCAGCAGTACCGGTCGATGGGACTGCGGAAGCATCGCTGCAACTCCAGCCTGTGTCGGCCTGAACCACTGCCCCAATTTCCTACTTTTTGGTAACTCGCAGCGAAATGCGACGGTTCTTCTGCCGTCCTTCGTCCGTCGAGTTGTCACCCACTGGATGCTCTTCGCCGAAACCTTCGGCATCCAGCCGGTTGGGCGCGATCTCCATCGCGATCAACTGCTGCTTGACTAAAGTCGCTCGCGCCTCTGATAGCTTCTTATTGGTCTTGGCATCGCCCGTATTATCCGTGTAGCCGCCTATCTTCACGTGAACTTTCGGATAAGCCTTCATAATGTTCGCGATATTTTTTAGCTGCTCTTGCGAGCTCGGTTGCAGAGCCACGGAACCGGTGTCAAACAGCAGCCGGTCAAAATCAAACCAGGTCGTTTTGTCGACGTGTTTCGACGGGTCCTGAATAAAGGCGAGTAAATGATCTTCCATGCGGTCGGCCGGGATTTTCAGGTTGACGTCGCCGGGTAAGGTGCGAGTGACGTAGTCGGCGGCAGGCGCCGGAGCAGGTTTTGCCGCGGGGGCTGGTGCGGGCGCAGGTGCTGTTGTCGTCGTCTCCGTCGTAGTGGTTGTTTCGGTCTTGTTTCTGGAAGTAAACCACCAGATCAGCCCGATCAAAACGACTAAGGCTAACAGCAGTGGTAACAGCCAGCCTCTCGACTTCTCCTTAGTAACCACTGTCGCCACTGGCGGAACAAAAGCCGGTTCCGCTTTCGTTCCGGAGAACAAACTGGTGAGTTCCGGAGGCAGCATGCCGCGTACGCTCGATGCCTCCTGTGCCAAGAAGGTTGTTAGTCCACTGGCAGTCAATCCGCCTTCTTTCACGCGCTTCCCGAGCATCCCTAACAATAAAGGAGCACCCATGCTGAGCAGGCTCGCCGCTGTTCCCCCGCGAAGTCCGGCCACTCTTCCAATCACATCCGTGATCGCCGACTGCTGGCTGCCAAAGACGGTCGACAGGAGACTCGAAGCAACACCGCCGCCGGGCTGGTTTGCGCCGGCCGTCAGTAGACTCTTCGGGTTGTTCAGTACGCCTGGATCGTTCCCTGGGCTGCTGATCATATCGAAAATCTGTTTAGCTAGTCCCGGTTGCCCGAGCTTGGAAGCCAGCCCGGTTATGATCGATCCACTGCCGAGCTCAAACCCGCGGGAAATCGAAGATTCCGATTCGCCGGACTGCGCGGCCAAAGGCCCCAGGAGCTGAGATTTGAATAAGTCAGTAAGTCCACTTAAGAGAGAGCTTGCCATGTACTTTTCCTTTCCTGCGGATGACCATTTGGTGTTTGGATACTGCCGTGGTGCTCTTCGTCATCCCTAGAGATGATATGTCAGGTTGGCCATGTCCAACACGGCTTCACGATAGAATTACCGCGACAACGGCAAACTCTTTGCTGTTTTCGGCTCCCCGCGCGACATCCCCTCGAAACCTCCTGAACATACCTTTGAAACCAAGCTTCAGTACCTTTAGAATTCGATTCCGTAATTTTCTAGCCATGTTCCCATCCCTTATCACAACCTTCACACGCGTCGTGTGCCTGCTTTTGATCGGTACTTCTCTTCTGCTTGCTCAATTTGAATCGGGCACCGTCCTGGGCTCGATTCGCGATCCTTCAGGTGCTGGAGTGCCGAATGCGTCGGTGACGCTGGAGGATGTTAGAACAGGCGTCACCTATAACGCGAAAACCGATGCCAACGGCAACTACGAATTTGTCAACGAACATCCCGGGCCGTATCGGGTGCGCGTCAAGGCAACCGGCTTTGAGACCGCTACGGCATCCAACTTCGATCTGCAGGTGAATGCCCGGCAGCGTGTCGATCTAAGTTTGCTGGTTGGACAGTCTTCGGAAAATGTGACGGTTACGGACGCGGCTTCTCTACTCGAGACCGACAGTAGTGCTCGCGGACAACTTATAAATCCCAGGCAGATTATCGATCTGCCCCTGAACGGCCGCGCTTATGCCGACCTCACGTTGCTGGTTCCAGGCGTAGCTCGCGCGCCACTGGAAAACCAGACCGATTCGAGCCGTGACGCATCGTTCAATGTAAACGGCCTCCGCAGTGAATTCAATAACTTCTTGCTAGATGGCATCGACAACAATGCGTACGGCACTAGTAACCAGGGGTTTTCAAACCAAGTGATCCAACCCAATCCGGACGCTCTGGCCGAATTTAAGACCGAAACCGATAACTATAGCGCCGAGTTCGGCCGCAGTCCCGGTGCCGTGATCAACGCGACCATCAGGAGCGGAACCAACCAGTATCACGGCGAACTCTGGGAGTTTTTGCGCAACACGGACCTGAATTCGGTAGGCTTCTTCAAGCCGGTCTCAGGCGGTAAACTGCCCTTCCATCAAAATCAATTTGGCGCGGCGTTCGGTGGCCGCATTATTAGAGACAAGTTGTTCTTCTTTGCCGATTATGAAGGGTTTCGCCGCGTCTATCGCCAGGTTCTCTTTGCCACTTTGCCCACCATTGCGCAGGCTGGCGGCAATTTCAGCAGCTACAAAGTGAACCTGCAAAATCCGCTCACACGCCAGCCTATTGCCGGTAACATCGTACCGGCCTCCCAAATTACAACATTCGCATCCACGGTACTGGCGGCGCTCCCGGCTACTAACTTGCCAGGTAACTCGAACAACTACGAGTCCGCTCCGGCCGATACTACGAACGGCAACAAAGGCGACATCCGTCTCGATTTCTTCATTAACCAGAAAATCTCGCTTATTGCGCGTTACAGCCAGAGCGACACGAATATTTTCAGTCCGCCCTCGATCCCGGGGAGCGCCGGCGGCAATGCAAATGGAAATGTCTTCGTTTATAACAAGCAAGGGGTTTTGGGCGGTACCTGGACGTTGAGTCCGACATCGGTTTTGGAGGCACGCCTCGGCATCGACTACACGCAGGGTGGCAAGACTCCATCCACCTTGGGCGCTTCTACCGCTGGTTTATTGTTGCCCAACCAGCCATCCGATCCTTCTCTGGCGGGTGGTTTGACCACTCTCGGTCTGAGCGGCGGCCTTTCTCAACTAGGACGGCAGGGAAGTAATCCGCAGTATCAGAATCCATTTGTTGCCGATCCGAAGGTGAACTATACGAAAATAATCGGGCGTCATAGCTTGAAGATGGGATTTGAGTATCAATTGATCGATACGGCGGTTAGCGACTTCCATCCTCAATACGGAACCCTGAACTTTTCGGGATTTTTTAGTGATGCGGGTTCTACAGCTGGGCTCTCTGGAGTGCAGCAACAGGTTTATAGCCTGGTGGACTTTATGTATGGCGCTCCAAGCCACTATGAACTGGATAACAACCCGGTGGCGCATCTTCGGCAACGTATGTATTTTGGCTACTTACAGGATGATTACAAGGTCACGCGCAATTTGACCTTCAATCTGGGAGTGCGCTATGAGTTTGGAACTCCTCAATACGAACGTGGTAACAAATTGTCAAATTTCGATCCCATCACGCAAACCCTGATACAAGCGAGCGGCGGCAGCTTATTCAACCGGTCGCTGGTGCATCCCGATACTCAGGATTGGGCGCCGCGCATTGGTTTTGCCTGGCAGGCCGCGTCGAAGACGGTTGTTCGGGGCGGCTACGGTATCGCGTACAACCAGTTCAACCGGCTGGGTGGCGAGAATCTGCTCCCTTATAACGGCCCAAATATCGTGGATGCGGCCGTGGATCAAACGCCGGCTCTGCCGCTCTGTACGTCCATCGATTCGCCCGCCAACACCTGTTTTCGCACCACCGCCCAGGGATTCCCGCCGAATTTCGCGACACCTTCTTCTTTCAGTACCGCGTTAAGCCAGGTCCGCTACATTCCCGCCGACTTCCGAACTGGCTATGTGCAGAATTGGAATCTCGATATACAGCGCGGCCTCGGGCATAATCTCGTACTCGATGTCGCCTATGTGGGCAACCACGGTGTCGGTCTGACGATCCTGGCGGACGCCAACCAGGCATTTCCAGATACCGGACAGAATCTTTCGGTAAACGCCCGTCGTCCAATCAAAAACTTCACAACTATCGAAGAATCGTTCAATGGTGGATTCAGCAGTTACAACGCTTTACAAGCCAAAGTAGAGAAGCGGTATACTAGCGGGCTCTACTTCATAAATTCATTTACTTGGTCGAAAGCGATCGATAACGCCCCTGGGCATCTGGAAAATTACAACGGTGATAACTCGCGGGTCAATTTCTATGACATAGCCGCGAACCGGGCGGTTTCCAGCTACGATCAGCCGATTAACGACACGCTGTCGATTTTGTATGATTTGCCTTTCGGAAAGGGCCGGCGCTTTGACATCAAGAACACCGCTCTCGATCTGATCGCGGGCGGCTGGGGCATCGATCTCATCAACACGGAAACGTCTGGTGAGCCGCTGAATATTACTTATAGCCCGACTACCCAGGGTAGTGTCAGTCCGCTCGTCACGCCGACTCCTAATCTGACGGGCGCTTCGTTGTACCTGCATAATGGCAATCCGGTCGATTATCTAAACGCCGGAGCCTTCACCAATCCGAGTTACAAGCAGCCGTTTGGAAACGCCGGCAGAAATCTTGCCCGTGCTCCGTTCTTCAGTGAATTCGATTTTGGGCTGCACAAAAACTTTAATTTAGGCGCTGAAACGCGTTACCTGCAATTTCGCGCCGAAGCCTTCAATCTGCTGAATAAGACGAACTTCGCTGCGCCAGGAGGACTTACTTCGAATAGTTCCGGGTATGGCGTATTTACGTCTACGTTCCCAGCGCGGCAAATCCAGCTTGCCTTGAAACTGTACTTTTAAGGGATGGCAAGGCTAAAGCCTACTCTACGTGTTATCGGATGGCGGCACGCATGAGGGCGACTGGATGATTGCTCTGACCATGCATCGCCAGCTGACTGCCCAATACAACGAGCATGGCCAGGACCGCTACCCGCAAAGGCAAGGGTGCAATCTTTCCGGCGAGCATCGATCCGGTGAAAGCACCTAAAACGCCTCCCATAACCAGTTTGAGCAGCAGGAAACCATCGTAGTTACCTGCGTTTAGTTGAATCGCGCTTCCAATAGAGGCCACAATCAGGCCGAAACAGAGATCAGTCCCGACGACCTCGGCGGCCGACAACTTAGTAAAGCCGAATAGCAGGAGCGATCCTAGCGCCCCCGCCCCGGCAGATGAAAATCCAACTTCCGCTCCAATAGGAAGGGCAAACCAGGGCAGAAACTTCGAACGATCCTTCTTTCTTTCCTCTTTCCCTGGAAGAAGCGTCCGATACAGGTGAAATAGGGCGGTGCCGGCGATCAAAATGCCGAGTGCAAGATATAACAAGGGCGCGTAAGGGCTCGATTTCAAAGATCCTAGTAGTATTGCGCCTGCAATCACCCCAGGTACGCCGCCCAATAACATGAATCGCAAGACACGATAATTCACCTGCTTCCGCGTGACGTAAGCCGGCGCAGAGATGATTTTGACGATCGCTCCGAAGGTAAGTGCCGTACCCACCGCGGTCGCTGGGGGAACACCAAGCAAGAGAATTAATAATGGTGTTGTCATGCTGCCAGCGCCCACTCCCGTGAGAGAGATTGCCAGCGCAATGACAAATCCGAGGATCAACTCCACGTCAGTGCGCCTCGGCGATATGAATCCCGCACTCTAACTTTCGTCCGGCCCACCGCCCTGATCGGAGATTGTCGCCTTCGAGCGGCTTTGCCGTACACGGCGCACAACCGATGCTGGTGTAACCATCGTTGTAAAGAGATAGCACGGGAATATCGTGAGTCCGAGCAAAGTCCCAGACTTCCTTGTCATTCCAGGTCGCCAGCGGACTCACTTTCAATAACTGTTTGCCGGATGGCAGTGGAAACTGGTCCAGCACTTGTAAGTTGGCTCGGGTTGGCGATTGCACTCGCCGCAAACCAGTAAACCACGTCCCGTAATCTTCGAGTGCCGAAAACAGCGGTCCCACTTTGCGGAGCTTACAGCATTGGTCCGGGCTTACTTGGTGAAGTAGCCCAAACGCGGCCTCGTGCTCTTCGAGCGTCTGCTGCGGCGTTACATTTACCAGGTTGAGATGATATCGCTCCGTCATTTCATCGCGATAGCGGTACACCTCTGGGAAGTGGTATCCCGTTTCCAGGAAGAGAACCGGTATATCTGGAATCTTTTCGCGGACCAGTTCCACGACGATCATGTCTTCGGTCTGAAAGCTGCATGTTACACATGCATGCCCGTCCGCCCTAAGCGCCTTCTCAATCGCTTCACGAGCTTCGTCGATCCTGCTATCGATTGCCAGAAACGTCATACCTCGTTACTCGTCTTTCTGAAAGGAAATTTGTAAGTGGTCCAGCAGTTGCCGGACTAAGTGGATCGTCTCAGGATTGCGAATCACCTGCTCCCGATCCTGCGTCGACGCCAGATGATGCCCATCTGCCGTCAGCGATAGAGTTCGATCATTAACTCGCCAGGAAAGCTGAGCGGGCCATTCTGCGACTTCGTCCGAAGCGGACAACGCGCGTCGGATCAGTCCTGCGGCGACCGTTGCATTGCTTGCCGGATCGATCAGGATGAAGCTTCCCGTATCGCGATTTATCTCATACGGGTCGAACGCGAGCGGCCGCGTTGCTACCAGATGCGCCACTCCCACGGCATTCATTTCCAGCGTATCCGCCGCTTCGTGGTCGAGCGTGTTGATGTTCACACGATATGTAATTGATTTCAGATCCGCCCAGCCCTGCCGCGTGTTCTGTTTCAATCGATAGCGCTTATTTACCGCGGCTGGGGCTTCATTCAGCCAGACCAGCGTCGCTTCAAACGCACTTGCCACCTCCGGCTTGCTCTCAGGAGACACCAAAACGTCTCCGCGGCTTACATCCACTTCGTCGTCAAGCGTTAGCGTGACCGCCTGGCCGCGCTCGGCGCGCTCGAGATCGCCATCGAAACTCACAATCCGCTCGACGCGTGTCTCGCGGCCGGACGGCAAAACGGTAAGGCGGTAGCCAGGCCTGATCTCTCCCGCCATCACGGTTCCCGCGTAGCCTCGAAATGTGTGATCCGGACGCACCACGCGCTGTACCGGGAAGCGAAACGCTTCCTGTTGGGCCTCGGTCCCGAGCGGCACGTCTTCCAGGAATTCGAGCAGGCTCGGACCGTCGAACCACGGCATGCGGCTGCTTCGGTGAACTACGTTATCGCCTGCCAGCGCACTGATCGGCAGGAAGTATGGACGCAACGCAGGGAAGGGCGTCAGGAACTCGCGGAAATCCTGTTCGATTTGATCGAAAATACCTTGCTCGTAATCGACGAGATCCATCTTGTTCACCGCCACCACCAGGTGAGGCAATCCAAGTAGGGCAGCGATGTAAGCGTGTCGCCGCGATTGCGCCAGCAGACCTTTGCGCGCATCGACTAACACGATGGCCAGTTCCGCCGTCGATGCGCCGGTCACCATGTTCCGCGTGTATTGCTCATGGCCTGGCGTATCCGCAATGATGAATTTGCGTTTCGGGGTCGTGAAATAGCGATGCGCCACGTCGATCGTGATCCCTTGCTCTCGCTCAGCCCGCAACCCGTCCGTTAGAAGTGAGAAATCAATCGCCCCGGCATTGCGCCCGACAGACGCCTTGCTCACCGATTCGAGCTGGTCTTCATACACATTGCGCGAATCGTAAAGCAGACGTCCAATCAGGGTCGATTTTCCGTCGTCCACGCTACCCGCCGTGGTAAAACGCAGCAGATCTTTGGTCCGGTCCTGTTCGGAAAACGCGTGGAAAGCAGCCGAGTCCGGGGCAATTGTCACAGCCGAAGCCATTTAAAAATAACCCTCTTGTTTCTTGATCTCCATCGATCCATCCTGATCGTGATCGATGATGCGATTCTGCCGTTCGGAACGCTTCACCGCCAGCAGTTCTTCGATGATGGCGGGTATGCTGGCCGCTTCAGATCGCACTGCCCCCGTGCACGGACTGCAGCCCAGCGAACGCATCCGGCACGTTACCATCTGAGCTTCTTCACCGGGTAGACGTGGAATGAATGGCTGCTCGATAGGCAGCAGCGACTCCCCCCTTACCAGAACCGGCCGCGGCTTCGCAAAATACAGCGGCACCACCGGAATGTTCTCGGCATGGATGTACTGCCACACATCGAGTTCTGTCCAGTTTGACAGCGGGAAAACGCGCAAGCTCTCCCCGCTCTTCACATTCGTATTGAAGATGTTCCACAGCTCCGGCCGTTGATTGCGCGGATCCCACTGCCCGCGCTCATCACGAAACGAAAACACGCGCTCTTTCGCGCGCGACCGTTCTTCATCGCGCCGTGCTCCGCCAATTGCCGCGTCATATCCGCCATTGCGTAACGCCTCCAGCAGCGCCCCCGTCTTCAGCGCTCCACAGCAGCGCTGAGTTCCCCAGGTAAACGGATTCGCTCCCTCATCCACCGCCCCCCGGTTCGTATGAACGATCAGTTTTGCGCCGATCTCGGCGGTGTACGCATCGCGAAACTCGATCATTTCCCGGAACTTATAGCCGGTATCCACATGCAGCAACGGAAACGGAATCGGGCCCGGAAAAAATGCCTTTTGCGCCAGCCGCACCAGCACCGACGAGTCCTTGCCAATCGAATACAGCAGCACCGGATTTGTACACTCGGCTACCACTTCGCGCAGGATGTAAACGCTCTCTGCCTCTAGTTGCCGTAAGTGCCCGGTCTTGGTCACACCTGCAGCGTACCACGATCTCTAGTAATTCGATAAACAATGATTTGACGAAAATCTATCAATCCTGCTAATCTCGATCAACAATGCAAAAGAGCCTCGGTCCAGCCTCTGCACTCGTCTTGGTCCTCAGCTCTGCCTACTGCCTCTGGAGCCAGGTGGTTGGCGCTTCGATTTCCGGCACGGTGCGCGATGCCTCCGGAGCGCCTTTACCCGGGGTCAAGATTACTCTTATCAACACGGAGACTAACGGGGAACGTTCGCTGATCACCGATTCAGCCGGCCATTATGTCGCCCCCTCGACCGCAATAGGTTCCTACCGCGTCGCGGCTGTGAAAGAAGGCTTTCAATCCGAGACGAAGACGGGTATTCATCTAGTCGTGGGACAAGCCGTCCAGGTCGATCTCTCGTTGCAAATCGGAGAGATTCGCCAGGTTGTGACGGTGGAAGAAGCGCCCGATCCGGTGAGTGTATCGACCGAGGACACCTCAGGTTTGGTGAACGAGCGCCAGGTCAAGGAATTGCCGTTAAACGGCCGCAGCTACGACCAGTTGATGACGTTAAATCCGGCCACCGTCAACTACACTTCACAGCGGTCGGGCGGAGTTGGCACTTCGAACTCTTCGGTCGGCAACATGTTCGCCGTTTCCGGTCATCGCCCGCAGGAAAATCTATTTCTCTTGAATGGCATTGAGTACACCGGAGCGTCTGAGATCAACAACACGCCCGGCGGTGCGAGCGGTCAACTGCTCGGCGTGGATGCTGTGCGCGAATTTAACGTTGTGACTGATGCTTATGGCGCCGAATATGGAAAGCGGCCCGGCGCGCAGGTGAGTATCGTGACGGCCTCCGGCACCAACGACGTGCACGGCAGCGCTTACGAATTCTTGCGCAACAGCGCTCTGGACGCACGCAACTTTTTCGACGGACGCTCCATCCCGCAGTTCCAGCGCAACGAATTTGGCGGCGCTATCGGCGGCCCCATCAAGAAGAACAAGATATTTCTCTTCGGCAATTACGAAGGCTTTCGCCAGCATCTCGGATTGAGCGATGTCACGCTGGTGCCGGACAACGCATCGCGCGCGACGGCGGTGCCTGCCGTGCGCCCGCTCCTGTCTCTCTGGCCCCTGCAAAACGGCCCCAACTTGGGAGCAGGCATCGGCGAGGCGTTCAGTAATCCGTTGCAGAAGATCCGCGAAGATTTTGGCACCACCCGCGCGGATTACAACATCTCTGATCGTGACACCCTCTTCGCGGTCTACACGATCGACGATAGCGCAGACAACACACCCACCGTGAATCCGCTCAGCGGAGTCATCGAAACACTTCGCGAACAAGTGGCGAGTATCCAGGAACAGCACGTCTTCTCGCCGCGGATCTTGAACACCGCGCGCTTTGGGTTTTCGCGGGCTGGCTACTTCTTTACTGGATACACGCCGGAAAACTTGCCCGGCTGGGTGGAGGGCAGTCCCATCGGCGCGGTGGTCGTAGGCGGCGGTACTGCTTTGAACGGCGCTTCGCAAATCAGTCTGGCCGGCACCAACGCTGGAAGCAATTTGTCGGCAGTGCGAAACCTGTTCACCTACGACGACCACGTGTCGATCAACTCGGCATTCATCAAATCGAAGCGGGCGTGTGGCTTCAGCGTCTCCAGGCCAACGACAATCTCGCGCAGTATCAATATGGCCAGGCGTCGTTCGGGAGTCTGAGCAGCTTCCTGCAAGGCAATGTGTCGACGTTCACGGTCATCCCATCGCCAACGCCGCTCGGCTGGCGCTCCCTTGAAGCAGCCGGATTTGTCGAAGACACCATTCGCCCGACCAGGCATTTCGAAGTCAAAATCGGTTTCCGCTTCGAATCCACCAACGGTTGGAATGAAGCGCACGGACGCGCCTCGAATTACCTCTTTCAAAATGACGTGATCGAGACCAATCCGCGCGTCGCCAGTTCGGCCTTCACGGTAAACAGAGCGAAATTCCTTCCCGAACCGCGCTTCGGCTTCTCGTGGGACCCCTTTGGCAAAGGCAAAACAGTCATCAATGGCGGTTTCGGAATCTATCGCATGCTGCTCGATAATCTCGATTACCGCCTCGATCAGACTGCCCCATTCAACACCACGCAATCGTTGAAAAATGTTTCGGTGTCACAACTGGGTATCGCGCCTGGATCTTCGCTGCCTTCTGGCGGACTCATTTCGCCGAGCGGCGTCCAACCCGATGCTTACACGCCAACTATCCTCACCTGGAACTTTAAAATTCAGCAGGAGATCGCAGCTAATACGGTGTTAACAGCCGCTTACGTCGGTTCGCATGGCTACCATGAAATGCTCTCGCTCGACGCCAACGAGCCATTCCCCATCCTGCGCGGCGGCGCGATCTACTATCCGAAGAACGCGCCACTCGCCAATCCGAACCTCGCCAACACCACGTCCTGGTTTTCAGAAGGCGTCAGCTCATATAACGCTCTGGAACTCGATCTCAATCGGCGATTCTCGAATGGTTTGCAGCTGCGCGGCGTTTACACTTTCTCAAAAAACCTCGATGACGGTACTGCGTGGAACAGCAGCGTGGCGGCGAACGCTCCGGGTTTTGTCATGTTTCCCCTGAATCCGAAATGGGATTGGGGACCCTCGACCACCGATGTTCGGCACCTCGCGAGCATCAATGGCACATACGACCTGCCAATCGGACGGGGGCGTCACTTAATGAACGGTGTGAGTGGCTGGCGCGATAAAGTGGCAAGCGGCTGGAGCGTCAGTGCGATCGAAACGGTGCAATCCGGCTTACCTTTTACGCCGCAGCTTGGCTTCAACCCTACCAACAATGGCGATAGCCGCAATCCCATCCGTCCTTCTCTCAACCCGGCCTTTCAAGGCAACGTGATTCTCGGAACTTCTAATCAGTATTTCAATCCCGCGGCCTTCAGCGTCCCGTCTAATGGCACTTATGGCAATCTCGGGCGCGACACGCTGACTGGTCCGGGGATCGTCTCACTCGACCTCTCCGCACTGAAAAATACGAACCTCACCGAAAAGGTCAGGCTTCAGTTTCGCGCCGAGTTCTTTAACGTGCTCAACCACGCAAACTTTTCCACGCCGAATCCGGTCGTCTTCACGTCCGCGTCCTCCACTCCCGCTCCCACCGCCGGTTTGATCACCGCCACCTCTACCACCTCGCGCCAGATTCAGTTCGGCCTCAAGCTTCTGTTCTGATAGGAAGATGTCGTTTGCGGGACTTCGCGTTCTCAGCCTCGAAAGCCGCCGGTCTGCCGAAATAGAACTCCTGATCCGGAAGCAGGAGGGCGAACCTTTCGTCGCGCCTTCGGTGCGTGAACGTGCTCTCGACGATGACGCCGATGCTTTCCGGCTCCTCGACTTGCTTGAACACAAGGCCTTCGATTTGCTGATCCTCATGACCGGCGTGGGACTCACCTTCTGGCGGAATGTAGTCGCTACCCGCTTCTCCGCCGAGCGGGCTGATGAAGCGCTCCGTCATACGCCACTACTCGTCCGGGGACCCAAGCCCACCGCCGTCCTGCGCGCTTCCGGCTTGGTTCCCGCCGTAACCGTTCCTGAGCCGAATACCTGGCGCGAAATCGTGCAACTGCTGAGCCAACGGAATGAGCGTAAGCTCGCCATTCAGGAATATGGAAAGCCTAATCCGGATTTTGTCGAAGCGCTGCGAGCGCTGGGTGCGGCCGTAGAGACTTTCACACTTTACCGTTGGGAATTACCGGAAGATTTGGCGCCCTTGCGAGAAGCCGTGCAGCGTCTGGCGCACCGTCAGGTGGACGTCGTCTTATTCACGTCGAGCATCCAGGCCGAACACCTCTTCGACATCGCCCGCGAGCAAGGTCTCAAGCAAGAAGTGAAAAGCGCACTTCAGGAGCACGCGGCCGTCGCTTCGGTAGGTCCCATCATGAACGAGACGTTAGCTGAGTTGGGTCTGGCCGCCGACATCGTGCCCGCCTCACCTAAGATGGGTCCGCTCGTCTACTCGGCTGCCGCGGAAGCAGCAGCGGTTATCGAAAGGAAACGTGAATTTGTCCTAAGCCGCTGACGTCTCGTGCGGCTGAAGTGTCCGGCAGGGGCACGTGGCCGGATCGCACGCCTCGCGTTTCGCCAGTTCCCGCAGCAGCGAAATACGTTCGGGGCCGGGCGCCGTGATGCGATTCACGTGGCGTCTTAGTTCTCCCAACCGTTCCAGCCAGTCGCCCGTATCCGAAGGCAGAGCTTCGTCGATCTCGTCTTTGAGTTGTTGCGCAAACGCGGGGCTTTCGCCGCGCGTCGAGATGGCAATCTGCAGCGATCCCCGGCGCACGATCGAGCCAAAGTAGAAATCGCAGAATTCCGGGTCGTCCACTACGTTGACGAACAGTCCGCGAGCAACGCCTTCCCGATACACCAGGTGGTTCACTTCGGGCCTATCCGTCGCAGCGATGATTACTCCCACTCCGTCGAGATCGGAGGCCCAATATTCTTTGACCATCCAAGTGATCTTCCGTTCGCCAGCCAAGCGTTGAATCTCTGCTAC
Organism: Bryobacteraceae bacterium; assembly: GCA_965277435.1. GTDB lineage: Bacteria > Acidobacteriota > Terriglobia > Bryobacterales > Bryobacteraceae > Bog-105. The sequence goes on from OZ255821.1 coordinate 4,524,745, forward strand.
CGCTTGCGGCGAAACCACCCGCACCTCCGCGCCACACGCCAGCAGGCCTTCAATTTTGGCCAGAGCCACCAGCCCGGCGCCTACTACCAGGCACTTGCGTCCGTCCATTTTCATGAAAACGGGCAGCAGCGGCGCGGGCTCCATCAATCGCCGACTCCTTGTGGAACAGCCCCGTGCGGTTGATCGCGCGGCACTGCCGCGATCTCCGTGCCAGCCAACAAAGCACGCAGTTGCTCGTTGCTGCGAGCGCGGAAAAATGACTGCAGATCTTGTTCGGCCGTTCGCTCGAGCAGATAATTGTTAAGCAACCGTTCGAGTGCTTCCGGGACTTCCGTCGCCAGGCATCGATAGCCCACCGGGCGCGCCACCGCCGAGTGTGTACCCACCCCGCCGCCTACGCAAAAATAATACGCGTCCATCAGCGTTCCGTTCTGTTTGATCCGTTTCCCTTCTATACCCACATCGGCAATCCAGTGCTGGCCGCAGCTGTTGGGACACCCCGTAACATGCAACTTCAGCTGCTGATCGAAAGCCGGAATACGGATCTCCATTTCGTCCACCAGCCAGCGCGCAAAATCCTTCGTCTCGGTAATCGCGAGCTTACAAAACTCCGTGCCGGTGCAAGTGACAGTGCCGCGCCAGAAGGTCGAACCTTCCACCTTCAAATCAATCGCAGCGAGTTCTTTTACCAGCCCATCGACATCCTGTTCGGGAATATTCAGGAACAGCAAATTCTGCGTGACGGTGGTTCGCAGTACGCCGTTCCCTAAGCGCTCTGCCAGATCCGCCGCCGATTCGAGCTGTTCGCCTGTCACTCTGCCGCGCAGCACAGATGCACCCACGTGAAATAAGCCTACCTGCCGCTGGCGATGCACACCCACGTGATCCCGCAACACTCCGCTCGGAATCATCTCGTCCGCCGCCGGCTCAAGCGGAAAGGGCACACGCGCCTGCAGTTCCTCCTGAAATCTCTCCGGCGTCCAATTTTCGCGTAAGAACAGATGTTTCATGCGAGCCCGCTCGCGATTCTGTCTCAGCCCTTGTTGTTCGCGAAAAATCTCTGTGATGCCGCGCACTACGTCCAGCGCCTGATCCGTCGGCACAAACGCGTTCAGGCGCACCGCCAGGTGAGGGTCCGCCGATAAGCCGCCGCCCACGCGCACCGAAAATCCAACTTCGTCGCCCCGTCTCGCCGGTGTTAACCCGATATCGTTAATTTCCGGGTAGCAGCACCATTGCGGGCAACCCGTCACCGAAATTTTGAACTTACGCGGCAGATTGTAAAAGTCCGGATTACCGGCTAGTAATTTCGAGACAGCAATGGCAATAGGCGAGGCGTCAAGCCACTCATCGTGCGCAACCCCCGCCAGCGGGCAGCCGGTCACATTTCGCACGACATCACCGCAAGCGCCTTTCGGTGAAAGCCCCACAGCATTCAACGTATCGATAATCTCGGGAATGGATTCAATCGGCAGCCAGTGCAGCTGGATATTTTGGCGTACCGTAATATCAGCTAGATTGCGCCCATGTTTACGGCTGATTCCGGCGATCGCCCGCAGCTGCGTCGAGTTCACTGCACCGTTCGGCAACCCAATGCGCAGCATGAAATGTTCGGTGGCTTTACCCTCGCCGCCTTTGCCACCCAAGGCCCCCAAGCCGTCGCCCTGCGTGTAAATTCCCCACCATTTGAAATACAAGCTGGCCCATTCCGGAAGCACGCTCTCACGTCCTGCGCGCGCAAAGGAACGTATTTCTTCCAGGGCCTCCCAAGGATTTTTCTCGACTTTTAGCCGTTCAACTTTTTGCGCTTTCGTTTCGTTCATCGACCGCTAATTGGATGATTTCCTATCGGCATTGGGGGCTGCTTTTATTATAGGAGTCGTTGCCATGACCAGCCGCCGTTCGATTTTCACGCAAGCATTGACTTTGGGTTCTCTGGCCTACGCAGGACAGGTAGAACCCCGCCGTAAATCATCTGGCTTTCTGAATTTATTGCGAGTGCCTGATTACGCAGCGGCCTACGGCGAAAACGGGCTTGTCAGGCTGACTCGCGCCGGTTCACGATGGAGCGCCTCGGGAATCGAGATACAAACCAAACCGGCCGGAGCCGAAATGCCGGTCTCGGTATCGGCATCCGGTCTCAATCCGGTGCGCATTCATCTGCGCTGGCAAAAAGCCGTCCCGGGGAATCCGTTGCTGTTAGGCGATGCCTGGGAGCGCAGTTATGGCGATCTGGGATGGCGATCGATTGTGCCGGAGCGCGTTATGCCCTGGTATTTTCTGGCTTCGGACGGCGGCGCGCTGCATGGGTATGGTGTAAAAACAGGTGCAGGCGCGTTGTGTTTCTGGCAACTGGACTCGCAAGGTGTTTCGCTGTGGCTCGATGTAAGCAATGGCGGCTCGGGCGTGCGACTGAGCCAACGCGAACTCGTCGCCGCCACTGTCGTGACTCGAGAAGGGCAAATCGGTGAAGAGCCAATTGCCGCCGCCACGGCTTTTTGCCGCCTGCTGTGCGAGCGTCCCCGTCTCGCCCGCGGACCCATTTACGGCAGCAACGACTGGTATTACGCGTATGGCAAGAACAGCGCGGAGCAGACACTCCGTGACGCCGAACTCGTAACCCGGCTGGCCAAATCGAAAACGGTGCGCCCGTTCACTGTGATCGACATGGGCTGGGAAGACGGCTCAAAAACGTTCCCCAGCATGGCCGAAGTGGCGCAGCAAATGAAAGAGCGGCAAGTGCGTCCTGGTCTTTGGATACGTCCGCTCGAAGCTCTTGCAAAGGCTCCCGAGACTCTCCTGTTGCCGGCGCTACGGTTCGGCAAATTATCCGGGCGTTCCAAAGAACGCGCCTTCGATCCGACCATCCCGGAAGCGCTAGCCATCGTGACGGACAAAATGAAGCATCCCGTCGCCTGGGGTTACGAGCTCGTGAAGCACGACTTCTCAACCTACGATCTGCTCGGCAAGTGGGGCAGGGAAATGGGCGCCGAGCCTACGTCCCCTGGATGGAGTTTGCACGACCGGACCCGCACCAATGCCGAAGTGATTCGCGACCTGTATAGCGCCCTGCGCGCGGCCGCGGGTGAAAATACGTTGCTCATCGGTTGCAACACCATCGGGCACCTCGGCGCTGGTCTATTTGAAGCCCAACGGACAGGCGACGATACCAGCGGCAAAGATTGGGAACGGACCCGCCGCATGGGGGTCAATACTCTCGCCTATCGCTTGCCACAACACAATACCTTCTTTGCTGTCGATCCCGATTGCGTTGGTATCACGGCGCGCATTCCGTGGGATTTGAACCGGCAATGGCTCGATCTGCTCGCCAGAAGCGGCACCGCATTATTTATTTCCCCCGACCCCGCCGCCACTGGGGCCGAGCAGCGGGCGGCCATCGAAGAGGCTTTCACGATCTTGTCGAGCGGCGCATCGCACGTCGTACCGCAGAACTGGTTTCGTGATTCTACTCCTGAAGTCTGGCGCGATGGTACCGAGCGCCGGGAATACAAATGGCATGGCTTAGAAGGCTGTTTGCCCTTTGAGATCTAACGTCCTTTGCGCGCCGACCGTTTCCTTCTTCTCATTACTGCTTCTTTGAGGGCGTCAGCGGACCTAAAGCGCGCGATGGACCAGTCCGGTGAGCCTCGATACGCTGAAAGTCTTTGACCCATGTTTGGCCGCCGTCGGTAGAACGATCCGCAGTCCACGAAAAACGGTCGGGTTGAATGTTGTAATATCGGATGCGCAAAGTTATATATTTGCCGTCGGCGATTACGAATTTCTGCTCAATATGGACTTCGCCATTGACACGCTGGCCGGTGCCGAAATCTTGTAGGCCGCTGCCAGAGCTCATCCCAATCAACTCCCAACGATCGGCGGTTGCATTGTAGGAACGAATGGTCGAAGTCGCATAAATCGTCTCGCCATTGTTGCCGATGACGCGGTACTCGTCGAGGATCTGCCCGGTTTCCAGGCTTACCGCGCTCCACCGGCCACCGAATTTTCCGTATTCCTGGCTTTCAGAAGTGAATTGCCAATCTCCGAGTAGGTAGTCGAAGTCCGACTTGTGGGCTGTGTACAGCGCCTTGATCTGCTCGGGGTTTCGCTTCGCGGATTCATTCTGTGGTTTTGCCTTGGCGAAAGCTAACAAACTCGCACAGCAAAGTATAAATGGAAACATACATAATTTTCGCGAATACATTACGCTAAGCCTTTCCAATGACAAAATCGATCTATTCTGCACGAATCATCTCGGCGGGATTCACGCGCTCCGCCCGCACTGCTGGACGTAACGAACCGAGAAAGACCGTCGCCGGAAGGACTAGCAGCGCCAGCCCAAAACTCAATGGATCTTGCGGTGAGACGCCGTACAGAAAGGACGCCAACCATCGCGCTACTAGCAATGCGCCGGCAATGCCTAACCCTAATCCGATCGTGAGCAGCGCCAGGCTCTCGTGAAATATGAGATAGACCACTTCGCGCCGGCTGGCCCCCAACGCCATCCGCATACCTATTTCGGGCATGCGCTGCGAAATCTGATAATTCAGCACGCCGTAAATGCCGGTCATCGCCAGCAGGAGTGTCAAGCCAGCGAAAACCGCCGCCAGCACCGCGGTGAAGCTCGAAGGGGAAATCTCGCGCGCTACATACTCGCTCATTGGCCGTACCTTTGCCATGGCGGCAAATTTGTTTGTGTTGTGCAGCATCCGGCGAATCGCCGGTACCAGGGAAAGTGGGGGGACGCTCGTGCGCAATACAAAAGTAAGGGGGCTTCGGGGACTCTGTTCGTACGGCAGGTAGATTTCGCCGCGCACCGTTTTGGTCAGCGAGTGGTTGTACACATGCTCCACCACGCCGACTACGATGCTGGGGATTGGTCTGAATCCATTTTCGGTCACATGCTCTGCTCGTAGCTTTTTTCCAAGGGCGGACTCGCCTGGCCAAGTAGTGCGTGCGAGCAAATCGTCCACGATGACGACCTGCTCCGAGTTAGCGCGATCCTGCTCATTGAAGTAACGGCCCGCGAGGAGATGCGCTCCCATGGCGGAAAAGTAACCGGGAGTCACGCAGCGGAGGTCGGAGATGAAGGTTGCTCCGGAAATTGCCCCCGGCGATTCCGGTTGATAGGGGCTGTACCAGTTCGGAATATCAGTATCGAGAGGCAGGTGCGAAATGGCGCCGATGCGCTCGACTCCGGGAAGCTCAGCCAGACGCGACTCCCACCCGGCAACCTCGTTCACCTTTATGCCGCCGACCTGCAACGCCAGCAGGTTTTTTGGCTCGAAACCAGGACGCACTTGGAGGAGATGAAGGAGCGTTCGCGCGGTTAGCGCCGCGGCGGTTACGAGAATAAATGCCAAAGCCACTTCGCCGATGACGAGCGCATTGCCGGAGCGGCGATGCAGACGCCTGAACCAACTTCGGCTGTGCGCGCGCAAAGTGGCGACGAGATCCAGCCGAAAGCTCTCTAGCGCTGGAGCGAGTCCGAAGAGCATTGCGGCCGATAAACAGGATAGGGCCGCAAAAGCGAGCACAGGCCAACTCAACGTTGCGTCGTCCAAGCGAGAGAGGCGCTCGGGCCGGATCGCTAGCAGTCCGCGAAAGCCAGCCCAGCCGAAAGCAAGTCCTAAAAAGCCACCAAATGCGCAGAGCAGGAGACCTTCAACGAATAATTGACGCAGAAGGCGGCCCTGCGAAGCGCCCAAAGCCAGCCGCAGAGCCATCTCTCTTTGCCGGTTGTTCGCTCGCACCACGAGTAAACCAGCCACGTTGACACAGCAGATCAACAAAACCAACGCTGCGCCCGCGAACAGAGCTTCGAGCGCTGGTCTTACATCCTGAACCGCGTCGGCCTGCATACCGGTAATCGTGAACTGAAGATTGTCGCGATTGTATTCGGCATACTTGCCGCGAATGTCCTTTGCTAATCGATTAACATCGCGTTGCGCTTCAGCCATAGAAACTCCGGGCTTGAGACGTCCGACTAACCGGATGAAATACTGATCGCGGCCGCTGTAGACATCGGTAGGAAATGCATCGAAGACCTGGATATCAGCCGGCACATTGGCATCCGGCGCAAAATGAAGCAGGAAGTTTGCAGGAAGAACACCCGCCAGCGTCTTCGAATCGTCTTGGAACGGCAGGCTTTTTCCCAGGAGTTTCCAATTCCCGGCGAAGCGTCGCTGGAATAGACTGTTCGCCAGAAGAACAGTGGGAGCACCTTCTTCGGACTTCACGAAAGTGTGCCCGCGCTGCGCCCGCACACCCAGCAGATCGAAAAAATTGACCGTGACCATGGCGGCTTTGACCTGCTCCGGTGTGTCGCCGCGGATGGTGCGCGTTAGTGTCCAGATACCTGCGACTCCCGAAAACGAGCGATTGTGATTCTGGAGTTCACGCACAATCGCTCCGGAGACAGGCGCACGCGCGGTGCCGGCCGAACGAAAATTGGCCCAAATCACGGCGAGTTGCTCCGGCCTAGAGTACGGCAGCGGGTGCAGGAGCATCGCGTAAAAGATACTGAAGATCGCGGTGGTGGCCCCGATCCCCAGAGCCAGCATCAGCACGGAGAGGAACGCGAATGACCTCTGCCGTCGCATGTTTTGCCAGGCGTAGCGAGTGTCTCGAACGAAGATCTCGAATCCGGCGCCCGTCATGCGGTCACGGACGCTCTCTTTAGTTTGCTCCAAACCCTCGAACTCTAATTGCGTGAGCCGGCGCGCTTCGGCTGGAGAGTTTCCTTGTGACACACGCCGGTCAACCATCATCTCGAAGCTGGATGTAAGCTCTTCGTCAAGGTTTTGTTCGACTTCACGGCGATGAACAAGGTAGTCGAAGAAGTACTTGAGATAAGTAAATGCCCTTTTGAACATGAACCGTCGTCACCCTTCCGACTCCAGCATCCAGTTCATAGCTGAGGTCATGCGATACCAGTTACGTTTCTCTTCCACTAATTGGGAATGGCCGGCACGCGTGAGCGTGTAATATCGTGCGCGCCGGTTATTGTCCGACTGGGCCCAATCTCCCGTAATCCATCCTTTCTGCTCCAACCGGCGCAGAGCGGGGAAGAGCGATCCGGGCTTTACGACAAACATGCCGTGCGTCACCTGCTCTATGCGATCGGCAATTCCAACGCCGTGCATGGGCGCAAGCTCCAGGGCCCTGAGAATTAGCAGATCCAAAGTTCCTTGCAGGAGGTCCATAAAAGATTTTCAGAATATACCATAGAATCGCAGTTTGTTGTACAGACATTCGACTAGTGACCATCATGTCCGATACTCCTGAAACGCTGATCTCGCGTGGATACCAGGCGCGAAAAGATCGACTTACAAGAGGACGCCAGGCGATTCTTTTCCCAGGCCGTGGAGTTTTCCAGCGGCAGAAGTGATGTGGTGCTGGCCAGGGTCCTCATTGAACTCGGACGGATTGAGCGGGATCTAAAGAATACCCACGGCGCAATCGACTGTTACTTGCGTGCTGCGAGCATTTACAGAAGCACTTCCGATCCTCTGAGGTTGGCTCATACCATTCGCCATGTCGGAGACATTCTCCGAGGGGATGGTCGACCGGAGGAGGCAAAGCCATACTATGAGGAAGCCGTGGGAATCTACCGGCAAGATCGTGCAAGCTCAACTTTGGATGTAGCGAATGCTCTACGCGGATTTGCGTTACTGAACGAAGATCTCAGGGATATGGAACAGGCTCGGGTTTTATGGCGGGAGGCTCGACAGATATACGCAGCAGCTCATGTCCAGGCCGGCGTGGAAGAGAGCGCTGAACGCCTTCGAGTGTTGATGGATGACAATCATTGATCGGCGCGTTCACTGGGTGACGACTATTGCATGGTTTTGTCGCGGGACAAGGAGGCAAGCGACGAGGAATCCGAATATGAAGTTGGAGATGCCTACTTCAACCGAGTGAGCGAGTCTTACCAAGGTGGGCATATAAGCATTGGAAAGCAGCAGCGGAGCAAGGCCGCCTAAAACGGAGTACGATGCCCCGAGCATTACGCCGGCTATAGTGCGGCGGCCGGACATAGTTCGAAGGAAAGCAAGGGCAAAAGCTACATACAGCATTCCCCGGACGAACTGAATGCCGAAGAGCTGCCCAAGAGACGGTAGCCAGCGATTACCGTAAAACGCTTTGATAAAGGGATGGACCATCATGCCGGCGACAATGTAGAGAACAAAGTAAAGGCAGGCTCCTGCGGCAACTTTCCAAACCAAACCTTTCGGGGCTGCGGCCATAGAGGCTTGTCTGGTAGGCGCATTCGGCCCATCAAGAAACACAGGGCAACGCTGATTGTAAAAGCCGTGGTCAACCCCAGAGTCCCTGATTGAAAGGCAATCAAAGGCGGCAGAACGTGGAACACCAGGGCCTCAAACAGCGTCTTCACCCAACTGATGCCGAAGTAAAGCACGAAGATCATCCAGACAAGAAACCAGTTGCTTGCAGCGCTGACGTAAATCACACATGCCAGGACACTGGTGGTGAGTGCGCAGGATACGGCCGTGTTCCAGGAGAAGCCGGAATGTGACGCGGTGAGCATTACCAGAAGTAGCCAGGTGGCCAGAACTTTCCATGTGATGCTCATCGGGACTTGACCTCGATGCCCTGACAGAAAGCTTTCATCTGTTGCTTTAACAGATGCTGTGTTCCTTTCCACGGCGGTCCTTCCATCACCCAAACGGTCATCAGCCCCACGTGGAGCATTTTGAACAATTGGATTAAGTCGTTGACCGGGATGTCCGATCGAACGAGTTCACGGATCTGCAGAGTAGAAAACAGGTTTTCAAGCGGGGGATCGATGGCCTCTTGTAGTTGTCGCATCCAGGCCGAGGAAGAACTGCCGCTCGAAAACATGTGCGAGAAGAAAACACGCACAAACTGGTGATGGGGGCTTTTTAGTGTCCCCATCGGGGATGGTGGAAACCCCTCGCCTTTAGGCGAAGTACGGTTTGGTGTAACGTGGTCGCGTGCGGCATTACCGGCTGGGCGCGCACACGAAGAGCGACCTAAAGGTTCATCTAGTGTGGATCCCAAAATATCGGAAAGCGGTGTTGGCCGGCGAAGTGGCTCTTCGTGTGCGTGACCTACTGCGGCAAATCGCCGCAGAACACGAGCTGGAGATCGTGTCCGGTAAGATCGCACGCGACCACGTTCACCTGCTCCTGTCTTACCGACCGAATCAGGGTGTGAGCCAGATGGTGCAATGGCTGAAGGGGATCAGCTCGCGGGTGTTGCTACAGGAGTTTCCGCACTTGCGAAAGAAGTTCTGGGGCAGGCATCTATGGGCGCGCGGTTATCTGGCGGTCAGCTCCGGCACGATTACCGACGAGATGATCCGCGAGTATATCGAGGAACAAGAGGGTGAGGAGATTGTCGACGACAGTCGATTTCCAATCGACAATACCTAAACCCCTCGGCTTCAAGCCGAGGGTAGTTTAGTTTGAGCTGATAGCGGAGAAAGGATGCCAGCAGGTCCTCAACGGGACCGGGCGCAGCAGCGTAGATAGGAACGCGCTTTTGGACCTTTCGCTCGATTGACAAAAGGAACGCCACCACGATTTCCTCCTTGCTTTGAAAGTAGTTGTAAATGGTTCCTTTTCCAACGTCGGCGGCCGAAGCGATTTCATCGACGGTTGCTCCTTCTACGGTTCGTTGTGAGAAGAGTCGGATCCCGGCAGAGACTATACGATTCCTGGTCTCTGATTTTTTGCGTTCGCGCCGAGAGAGACTATCCATAATTATGACTACGGTCGCAGTTGACTGCAGTCATATGATGTCACAGCGCAAAATTTGATAAGGTAGCGGCTATGAAGCAGCCACGTTGCGCATTCAGAAAGTATTTTGGCCGTTCAGTTTCGATCCTGGCTGGTCTATTGGCCGTCGTTGCCATGGGCCCAGCGAGTCAAATTACTCGCGCCGATGCAGGTATGCAGGCGCTCCAGAACTTCTACAACTCTTCGACAGGTCTGTTTAGCACGCCGGCCGGCTGGTGGCAGGATGCGAATGCGCTCGAAACCTCGATCGACTATGCCGTCCGCAGCGGCAATACGCTCTACACGCAAGACATCACCACCACCTTCAACGACAATCGTTCGCAACATTTCCTGGACAATTATTACGATGACGAAGGCTGGTGGGCGCTCACCTGGATCAAAGCCTATGACCTGACCGGGAACACCGATTACCTGAACCAAGCCAAGATCATCTTTACCGACATGAAGGGTGCCTGGGATTCTTCCACTTGCAACGGCGGCATTTGGTGGTCAAAAGACCGCAATTACAAAAATGCCATTGCGAATGAGCTTTTTCTGACTGTTGCCGCGCGGCTGCATAACCGGACGGCAGGCGATGGGGGACCGGGCAGCTTCCTCGATTGGGCGCAGCGCGAATGGCAGTGGTTTGCCTCGAGTGGCATGATTAACTCGACTAATTTGATTAACGACGGACTCACTTCCTCTTGTCAGAACAACGGGCAAACCACCTGGTCGTACAACCAGGGCGTGATTCTCGGCGGGCTCACCGATCTTTACAAAGCAACCAACGACCCGTCGTTATTGGGCGAAGCCGAAACTATCGCAGGGGCAGCCACGAGTAGCCCCGCTCTGGTGAATGCCAATGGAATCCTGGTGGAATCGTGCGAAGCGACAGGATGCGGCAACGATGGCACCCAGTTCAAGGGCATATTCGCGAAAAATCTTTCCTATCTCTTCGCAACCGACCAGCGGGCCGCCTGGCGTAATTTCCTTCTGAACAATGCGAATTCGATTTGGGCCAACGATCGCAATACTGCGAATCAGTTTGGCCTTCACTGGGCCGGTCCCTTCGATACGGCCGACGGATCACGGCAAAGTGTGGCACAGGACGTATTAAACGCAGTTATTCCGGCGGCCACATATGTTCCGGTTAATGCTCCGGGCAGCTCGGCGTTTAGCGTGTTTGCGCAAAGCAGCGGCACCTTCCGGTTGACTTTTCACTCCAGTGCAGCCAGTGCTGGCGCCACCCGCACCGTGCTGGTAAATTCGGTTCCTGTTAATACCGATTTCAGTTTTGCGGGCAGCACAGCCAACCTCGACATTAGTCTTGTTGCTGGACAAAATAACATCACTGTTTCGCGCGTGGCGGATAACAATAATCGCGGTACCGTTACGCTTTCCAGCCTCGATGTTGCACCGGCAGGCGTTTCCTTTGCTCGCTACGAAGCCGAAGACGCGGCCAGCGATGTCGGGACTGAGAGCAGCAACAGCGGCTTCACGGGTACCGGCTATCGCTGCTGCTGGAATACTGACGGCCAATATGTCACCTTCGATGTCGAAGTAAAAAACCCCGGCGCGGTCCAGCTGATCTTTCATTACGCTGCTGCAGCCGGCAATGCCAGCCGGGAGGTTTTCGTTAACGGCATCCCGGTGAACACAAACTTGACTTTTCCCAACACGAACACCTGGACCAACTGGAGCTTTGTTTCCATGAACGCCAATTTACAGGAAGGGAGCAATAGTATTACGGTCTTCTATGACTCATCTTCCGGCAGTTCCAATTTTCTGAATCTGGACAACCTGCAGATTCTGTATTGAGCGGTGTGACGTTCATGGATCGAAAGCTTGCTGGCGCAGTGCGTCTGATCGCAGTCCTTACTTGTCTAGCGGCGGTGGCAGCCGCGCAGGCCTTTAAGGAGCTCGCGCGCACAACGGACTCGCGACCCGCACCCAAGTCCGCTGAAGTTCCTCTTTCGTCTGGTGCCGCGGAATCGCGGCCTGTGCTCGCTTTCGAGCGGCTGGATCTGACAGCTGTTGGTAAAGATCCGCGATGGAAGATCGCCAATCGCACCACCTCGATTGAGGAAGTCAAGGGAAAACGCGCGGTGCGGCTCAGCGAGGGACCAGGAATGGGGTTGGTCTGGCTCGACGGCTATGACTTCGCAAACGGAGCCATCGACATCGACATTCTGGGACGCAGTCAGCCTGTGGCAGGGAGCTTTGTTGGCATCGCCTTTCGCGTGGTGGATGCGGAAACACACGATGCGGTGTATTTCCGGCCATTCAACTTTCGCGCACGAAACCCGGAGCGCCACAGCCATGCTGTGCAATACGTTTCTCATCCGAAGTGGGGCTGGGAAGTTCTTCGTTCACAACATCCCGGCGAGTACGAACGGGCGATAGTTCCTGAGCCCGATGGCGATCAATGGTTCCATGCCCGTATCGTTGTCGAGCGGCCCAAAGTGAGCGTCTTCGTAAATGGTGAAACGACGCCCTGCCTGGTTGTCAAAGAACTCAGCAATCGTACTCGCGGCTCTCTCGGCCTCTGGGTAGGGGAGGGCTCGGGCGGATCTTTTGCCAACCTACGCGTGACGCGGTCCGAGTAGCTCAATCTTCGGCCACAGCACGTACTATGAGATCCGGTGTGATAGCTCAAACCAATTTTCCATCAGGTCCAAAAGACTCTGGTGGCACGGATTTCCGATTCCGGCATCAGGATCTCCGCTCGCGATTTGCGGTTGCGAATTTCGTTGGGCGAACCGGATTCATGTTCGTCAGACGACGATGGTGGAATTCTGGTATTTGGATTCTAGCCGCTGCGCTTCGACGCAATCATAGGCGGCTTCCAAATAAACCAGCTTACTCACGCAGTCTGGATAGGTCAGCGCAAATCGCGAGATCTCATCCGCAGCTATCGAGTGGCCCACCAGGTTTAATCGTTTGAGTTTCAATCCTTTCGATGAATCGTTCAACTTGCCGTGACGGATCGACTTGGAGGGCACGCTTGATTTTTTCATTCTCAGCGGATTTAGCGATGGCCCACAATCGTTGTCGGAGATTCAGCAGCGCGTCAAGTGGGCGGAAGGGCTTTTGCTTTTGGCTGCCGAGCGAAAGGGAATGGGAAGTCTCAACTCAGTGACTAGCGCGTTGGAGAATTGCAGCGTGAGGGATGGCTCAAGCTGCAGCGGACCAGTCTCGAAATAACCTATTCCCTCGCTGAGTCTGGAGCAGCGGCTTGGACAGGAACGAGCACGCCGGCATTTTATCGTTTCGCAGTTTGTCGAGGACAGCGAACTGGATTCATCATTTCGAAAATCTCTGAACCGCCATAATCCATTCTAGTCAGGCTGGGAACCGAACGCAGTCACTTAATTACCTTGTATTTTCTGAGTATCTGAACCGTTTGGTCAATCGGGAGTGCGTTCACGGTATGTCCATTCCCGCTTGTCGTAGTGGCTCTAAACATCGAGTTGTAAACCGCCTCCTCGGTGGCCTCGATTGCAGCCAGAAAGAGCGGCGACATCGCATCGTTGGTAACTACCTCGACGTGGCGGGTGATTGATTTGTCTGAGGCGTGGATGCGGACCTGCGCTGCCGTTGAGAATGCGATCGCATAATCACCGCTGCCGTTCGACGCCGCACTGCCCGTACGAGCGACGCCGAGGAGCGCCCGTGCCGCGAGGCGTTTCAGATTGCGAGCATCCATAGGCGCGTCAGTTGCGACCACGATCATGCAAGATCCATTGCCATGGTCTATCCCGCTGCCCGTCTGTTGAAGTTCCTGGCGGAGGTAATACTGGCCCAGCTCCAGACCAACAGGCGCGCCCGCGATAGTCAGGATGCCTCCGAAGTTCGTCTGGACAAGTACGCCGACGGTGTAGCCTCCGAGCTTGGGAGGAAGACGGCGAGACGACGTTCCGATGCCGCCCTTCCAACCGAACACCACCGTGCCCGTGCCCGCCCCCACAGCGCCTTCTTCTACCGGACCGCCTTTGGCGCTCTTAATGGCGGCGAACACATCGTCGGCAGTGATGTGACGTCCGCGAATGTCGCTTAGGAATCCGTCGTTCGTCTCGCCGACAACAGGATTTACGGAAAGAACATCCTCGTTACCAGGGAACGTAAGCACGTAACTCGTGAGCGCGTCGGCCACGCGGGGCACGCTCGTAGTAGAGGTGAGCAAGAGAGGGGCTTCGATCTCGCCCATCTCGTCGACCTGACTCGAACCGGTCAGCTTTCCGAAGCCGTTCCCTACAAAAACCGCGCCCGGCACTCTTTCGCGATACAGATTACCGGAATGCGGCAAAACGGCGGTCACGCCAGTTCTAATGTTGTTACCGCGAATGATCGTTGTTTGTCCGACTGTAACGCCAGCAACATCAGTAATCCCATTGAGAGGACCCACCGGCAAGATCCCCACCTTTAATCCTAAATTCGAAGCGCGCGGCCGTGAGTTGGGAACGCTGTCCTGAGCAAGAACGTGCGCACACAGGAGGGTCATGAATAACGTGATTACTCTTGTCATCTATCTTGACTTCATGCACCTTCGGCGCGTAAATCGCTCTGTGCAGTCTCGATTGTATTCTCAAACAGTCCGGCGCGAAGCTACACTGATACATGCCTACGTTCACTGTCCCGGCGATATCTCCCCCGCAACAAGCCGTGGCAGCGTTACGAGTCGCATCCAAGGCGCATTTCGCTCTGCGGGTTTAAGTTGAAAATTTGATCTGAGATACCGGAGGAAGCGGATGTTCAATTACAAGAAATACAAATCGGCAGCTTTGATGCTGTGTCCGTTTTTCATTTCCTTGCACGCGGCGTTCGCCCAAAGTTCATTCGTCAACGAAAGGCATTTCCAATACTAGAGACAGGCATCTCTAAAGCTGAGAGAAGTTTCGGTGAAGGCGCGGTGACGTGACCATTCATGATCTGGACGAGGCGGTGGCCCTCGCGCCAACAGGCGCAGTATCACTCTTGATCGAGACGCCTCAAGTACGTCCTGGTTTTGAAAAGGATCCCGATCCGCTTGGTTCTCAACAGCCTGAGGTGCTCGCGCAACAGGTAGTCGACCTGCGCCGTGGACTTGATTTGCTTTTGGCGCGAGTAGATATCGATCCGCAACGCGTGGCATACGTGGGTCATAGTTTTGACTCGGCGGCTGGCGCGGTCCTGGATGCAAAAGACAAACGGGTTAAAGCTTTCGTGTTTGGCTGATCCTGCAACCTACGCAACACGTTTAGGGCCCGCGCCCGCGCTGTTCCAGTGCGCCAATACTCTATGCGAAGAAATTTTTTGCGATCAGCACCGGGCCCAAGGAGATGAGGTTATACAATGCGGAACACGCCTTGAACGCGGAATCACGACGCGATCGAATAAACTTCTTGCGGGCACATTTAGCCCTCGGACGAGTGGCGCCCGGCATCTTGGAAAAAATTCCCGAGACGAAGTAAACGCGAGTGAAAGCAAAACAGGCAATGCAGTTTTAGGTTAGCTTTGCGCGAAGAATCCCAGGCGCCGCTCGATAGTCGACCAGACACAATTGGTAACCCTTGGCGGTAAGTCCCGATCTATCGGAAGTTCAGCCCGACTCAAGCCCCAATCCCTTAGGTTGTCAAGATCGGGCCATTTGCCCGCTGCCGCGATTGCCTAATTCAAGATCGCTCTCGGATTGTCCGACATACGTTTCAGCAGCAGCGCCAAACAAATCCTGCGCCTTGCTATTGTATTGCGCCGTAGGCCAGAGTCCAGAAGTCGGTAAATACTTTGGGCGGTTCTGGTGAATCCATCATGCGCTGAGTGAAAAGAATGCCGATCATTTCCTCCCGGGGATCGGTGTAGGCTGTTGTGCCGAATCCGCCGGTCCAACCGAATCGGCCTGGGTTTTGGAAGATGTTGTGGCGTTGAATGTCAACTGCCATTCCGAAACCCCAGCTGCTATGCGAGCCGAAAAAGATTTCGGAACCGGCGCGTTGCTCAGGCGTGAGTTGATCCGATGTCATGAGTTCGACCGCGGAGCGAGAAAGAACTTGTTCGCGGCCATGGCGGCCTTTGTTGAGCAACATGCGGCTGAAGGCAAAATAGTCATCGATCGTGGAGACAAGACCGCCTCCACCGGATTCCAAGGGCGGCTCAGATCGCCATGCGCTATTCGCCACGTCGTCAAAGAAATCAAGAGTGTTTGTTCGACGGTTGAAAAAGTACATGGGAGGCAAGCGCTCGATCTTTTCGGCAGGTACGTAAAATGCCGTGTCTTTCATTCCAAGGGGATCGAAGATGCGCTCGCGTAGGAAGGAGCCAAGCGATCGACCCGACACTCGCACGATTAACGCTCCGAGCACATCGCCGCTCACGTGGTACATCCAGCGCTCGCCCGGCTGCGTCATTAACGGCAGCGATCCGAGCTTCTGCAGCCATTCGTCCATGTCAGGCGCCTGCGACGGCAGCATGGGACCGTCACCTCCAATCCGATAGTCACGGATCAACTTCTGAATCGGAAACGTATCCGGCATCGCCATTAAGACTCCGAAGCCCATCTTGTATGTCAACAAATCGCGAAGGGTGATCGCACGCAGCGCCGGTACCGTATCGTCCACTTCCGAGGACATGGATTTAAGCACGCGACGATCCGCAAGTTCCGGCAGTCAAGGCTCGATCGAATCGTCGAGTCTCACCTTGCATTCCTCCACCAGTATCATGGCTGCCACTGCGGCAATGGGCTTGGTAATGGAAGCGATGCGAAAGATTGTGTCGCGGTTCATTGGGGCTGCATCGCCGAACGACATGGCGCCGAGAGCCTCGACATGGACATCGTCATGACGACTGACGAGCGTAACCAATCCGGGCATCTCCTTACGTTCGACATAACCAGAGAGCACTTTATCCATTCGTTCGAGCCGCGACTTCGAGAGACCTGCGGTGCTCATATCAGCTCCGCGTACTGGACCGCCGATAGGCTTTCTTTCATCTGTTGACTGTACTCCTGCTTAATTAATGGTCGATTGGAGAATGCTGAAATCGACAAGTGATTAATACTTCCCGAGCTTTGTCGTGAAGCCTGAGAGTCAGATGAGCGAATAGAAACGACTCTTAAGATCAGCGCGGCAGCTTTCGCGACGGGCAGGAAGAGTTAGACCACGCTGGTAGACGTCGCCGTACTCTGGAGCTTCGCCAGGCGCGACTCCGCTGTGCGGTACGCAGCTTGAAATTGATTATCGAGCAGCGTTAGCTTTTCAGCTGGGAAGCTTGGGTCGGGACCGTCACATAACTCCTCTAAATGCTGCAATTGCTCCTGCAAGCCGGGATCGATGAGGCGCAGCGCGCCACCACGCAACCAGTGGGCCGAACTCTTGGCAGCTGTCCAATCATTCCGCTGAATAGCAGCCTTGAGCGAGTCGACTACCGGCGGGACGGTTTCCAGGAAGATTTCAAACATACTGCGCAAGAACTCCGGTGAGTAACTTGGCGTCGATCCGTTCTTCGATGGACTCTCCACCACAGTGGCGGTTCCAGTTGAATCCGGAGGACGAGACGAGGACTCCGCCCAGCTGAGACACTTCGAAAGCAGATCCTGGTCATGAAAGGGTTTGGGAACGAAATCGTCCATACCTGCCTCTTCGGCGCGTTCGCGATCTTCCTGGAAGGCGCTCGCACTCAACGCAATTATTGGCACCCGGCCAGCCGCGCCGGTTAGCTTTCGGATGTGGCGAGTGGCAACGTAGCCGTCCATCACCGGCATGCGGCAATCCATCAGGATGATGTCGAAGTGCTGTGTGCTCGCGGCGTCTATGGCCTCGCGTCCATTCTCGGCTTCGAAGACTAAGAAACCGGCATGTTCGAGCGTGAGACGGGCCACCATGCGATTGGCCGGATTGTCTTCAGCGACGAGCACACGCAGGTGCTGGTTGGCCGCTTGCGCCAGCGCCACCAGCGACTGCTCCTGTTTGCTAGCCTCGTCGTTCGCCTGGCCATCAGTCGACGAGACGCCCACTACGCCAACCTCGCTGGTGAAGTGGAACTGGCTGCCGCGCTGCAATTCGCTTTCTGCCCAAATGGTTCCCCCCATGAGCGAGACCAGGCGATGGCAGATGGCGAGGCCGAGGCCGGTGCCGCCAAATCTTCTCGTGGTAGATGAGTCAGCTTGCGAGAAGGCTTCAAAGATCGACGTGAGCTTTTCGTGGGCAATGCCAATGCCGGTATCGGTGACAACGAAATGCAAGCGAGCGCACAACGAGTCAGACGAGTCGCAGACAACCTTAAGGTCAACCGCGCCGTTTTTGGTGAACTTAATGGCGTTACCGAGAAGGTTCAAGAGCACCTGGCGCAGACGAACCGGGTCGGCATGCACCAACCGTGGAATGGCGGGATCGATATCCAACGAGAGCCGGATCGAGTTCTGTTCGGCGCGAAAAGCTAGGGATTTGACAGCTGAGGCAACGCTGTCGCGAAAGTCGAAATCGATCGGGTCGAGAGTCATTTTGCCGGCCTCCACTTTCGAAAAGTCGAGAATATCGTCGATTAGGGTGAGTAGGCAATCCGCCGACTCCCTGATGATCTCCAGGTACTGTTGCTGTTGTCCGGTCAAAGGAGTTTGCAGGGCGAGACTGGTCATCCCGACAATGCCGTTCATCGGGGTGCGAATTTCGTGGCTCATATTGGCGAGGAATTCACTCTTGACGCGACTGGCGCGCTCGGCGGCGTCTTTGGCGCGCATGGATTCGTGCTCCGCCTTTTCGCGCTCGAGAATTTCCTTGCGCAGGGCCGCGGTTCGTTCGTCAACGTGGCGGGCCAGCGCTTTTTCACGAGCACGCAACTGGCGGACGTGGGCGAGGTGCGCGCCAAATACCAAAGCGATGAAGGCCATGGTGCACAAGCCATAGAAAAAGAGGGTTTGATAAAAGTGCGGTTGCAGGGCGAAGCTGAGGCTTGCGGCGGAGTGGCTCCAGGTGCCGTCCTCGTTGCTGGCCACCACTTCAAAAGTATAGGGACCGGGCGGAATGTTCGTGTAGTAGGCCACGCGCCGCTGGCCCGCTTCCACCCAGGTCGTATCGAAGCCGCGCAATCTGTACTTAAAGCGGATTTGACTCGCCGCCCGGAAGTTCGGCGCGCCGTAATGAAATTCGAGTTTGCCGACGCCCGGCGGCACCCGCACGCCGGCATCTCGATCGACCTCCCGATCGTTGATTAAGACCTGCTCAATAATGATTGGCTGGTTAGTCGCGCGCGCATTCACCTTGCGCGGATCAACGGCGACTACGCCCTGCATGGTGGGAAACCAGAGACGGCCGTCGCGCGATTTCCAGCCGGCAGGCTGAAAGCCTCCGTTGCATTCGTGAGTCTTCATGCCGTCAGCGAGCCCGTAAGAGGCCGTTGGAATGCGGGCGATTTTCTTCTGGGCGAAACGAGCCAGGTCCGCCAGGCTTACCCGAAACACGCCTTTGTTGCTGCTCATCCAGAGATGGCCCGAGTTGTCCTCGAGAATGCGGAAGACGGCGTCATCGAGCAAACCATCACGAGCGGTAAAGACCGAGAACTTACCGCCTTCGAATCGATTCAGTCCGCCGCCGTCGGTACCGATCCAGAGTGCGCCGTCGCGGCTCTCGTGCATCGAAAGCACCGCGTTGTTCGACAAACCGGACTGTGCGTTGAAGACTTTGAAGTGGCCGTGATCGAAGAGATTCAAGCCACCGCTGGAAGTACCGAGCCAAAGACGCTGCCGGCTATCTTCGAAAATGGCTTGCACCACGTTGCTCGAAAGGCCGTCCTGGCTGGTGAAGGTCGTGAAACGGTGGTTCTTCCAGAGGCTCAGGCCGGCACGAGTGCCCAGCCAGACGGAACCGTCGCGTCCGGCCAGACTGGCGATTACGATGTCGCTGGGCAACCCGTCCCGAGTCGTGTAGGTAAGGAATTTTCCGTTCTTAAACTTACTCAGGCCCTTTCGGGTACCGATCCAAAGGGCGCCTTCGGAGTCCTCGCAGATACTGAAGATCAGATCGTTGGCCAGTCCGTTGCGAGTAGTGAAGGTGGTGACCTGGCCGTCGTGGATGCGATTAATTCCTCCGCCATTGGTGCCAATCCACATATCACCCGCTCGATCCTGGAAAACCGGAAGGGTGACGTCGTTCGAGAGGCCGCTCTGCCGGTCAAAGGTGGTGAAAGGCTGTTGATAGAGGCGGACGATTCCACCACCGGCGGTGCCGATCCATAGATTGCGTTCGCGATCAAGACAGATCGACCAGATGTCGTTGGTGGGCAGACCGTCACGAGCCGTGTAAGAGGTCAGTTCGTTGCCGGACACGCGTGTGATACCGCCGCCAAAAGTGCCTACCCAGATATCGTTATTCGCTCCTTTGCGAAGCGAGGTGACAGAGTTGCTGCTGAGACCGTCGTGCGTGGAAAAGGTCCGGAAGGAACCACCAGCAAAGCGGCATAGGCCCCCGCCGTAGGTGCCGATCCACAACGCGCCATCGGGACTGGTTAACAGGCTGCGCACATAATCGCTGGGAAGCCCCTGACTCAACCGAAAGGTACGGAATTTACCTCTGGCGAAGCGGCTCAGTCCATTGTGTGTGCCAATCCATAAAGCCCCGTCCGGTTGCTGGGCCAGGGCGAACACTTCGTTTTCAGCGAGCCCGCTCGAGGCGGTGTAAACAGTGAAGTGACCGTTGTGGAATCGATTCAGACCTCCGCCGTCAGTCCCTATCCAGAGATCACCAGCGCTGTCTTCGAGAAGCGCCTGCACCGAATCACTCGACAGGCCATCCCGCGTAGTGAATGTGTAGAAACGGCCGTGAGCATAGCGGGTCAAACCTCCGCCCAAAGTGCCGATCCAGAGGTCGCCGTCACGACTTTCGAGCAGAGCATTGACGATGTTGCTCTTCAGTTCAGGCGTATTGTTTTTGTCAAAGACAGTGAAGTGAAGACCATCGAAGCGGGCCAAACCCAGTTCGGTACCGGCCCATATGTATCCGTCGTTAGACTGCAGAATGGCCGGCACGGTATTTTGCGGCAAGCCTTCCGCGGATTTCCAAACATTCTGGTGAAAGCCCTTGAGAGAGGTATGGAAATCATGTCCGGTGTTCCTGGCTTCGAGCGAGGGAGTGAGCGGAACCAGCCAAAGCAAGGCGGCCAGGAGAGCGCGTACGCGGCTCGCGGCTAATAAGTTCTGGAGCAACAATAGTGCTGGACCTTGAATAAATTTCTCGATCGCGCAATTAATTCCTGGAATTTCTTGCCCAATATAGCCTATAATCTAGAGAAATTGCGGAATTGAGTCAAGTTTTTTTCTCATCGAGACTAAAGCTGTTCAGCTTTGGGCCTCACCTTTTCAGTCCGGGTCACGGATAAAAATCGTTTTCACGAAATGAAGAGAAAGACAGGGGTGGAGTCGCAGTGTGTAAACAGTCGGAGCAATTTAAAAAGCGAGTGCGGCAGGTATTGTTTGGAATGCTTGCGGTAGTGAGTTTCGGAGCGAGTGCGGGAGCACAGCGGGCCTATGTTTCCGCGGAATTGCAGCAACGGGCCGGCTTAAGCGCCAACCAGAACGTAGATGTAATTGTGCAGTTTAAGGAGACGCCCACTGCTAGTCATCACCAGCTGGTGCGGAATTTGGGAGGCCAATTAAAATCATCGCTGCTGCGAATACGAGCCGGGGCTTATCGCGTTCCGGCTGCCAGCCTGGCAAGCCTGGCGAGCGATCCGCGGGTAAACGGGATCTGGCCGGACCGGAAGGTACACATGTTGCTGGACAACACGACCGCGGCAGTTAACGCGGCGGCGGCCTGGAACTCAGGGCTGGACGGTTCCGGCATCGGCGTGGCGATTATCGATAGCGGCATCTCTGAACATGACGACCTTCAGGGGGCGAAGGGCAGCCGCATCGTTTACCGGCAAAGCTTCGTGGGCGGTGACACCACTGACGCCTTTGGCCATGGCGAGCACGTGGCCGGCATTGTCGGAAGTAATGGCGCTGACTCAAATTGCGCAATTTGCACGCGGCACTTCGCAGGCATCGCGCCGAACGTAAATCTCATTGACTTGCAGGTTCTGGACGGCAGCGGCCTGGGCAGTGACAGCGATGTGATCGCGGCATTGGACGAAGCAATCGAGCTGAAAGGGCGGTACAACATCCGCGTAATCAATCTGTCGCTCGGCCGGCCGGTTTACGAAAGTTATACGCAGGATCCGCTTTGCCAGGAAGTAGAACAAGCATGGAAGAACGGGATCGTGGTGGTGGTAGCGGCGGGCAATGGCGGTCGCGACAACCCCGCCGGCAACAATGGTTACGGCACGATCACGGCGCCGGGTAACGATCCCTACGTGATTACCGTGGGAGCGATGAAGAGCATGGGAACACCGGATCGAGCGGATGATCTGATCGCCAGCTATAGCTCGAAAGGGCCAACCCAGGTGGATCACGTCGTCAAACCCGATCTGGTCGCGCCCGGGAACCTGGTGGTTTCTCTAATGTCGCCTAATGGCGCGCTGCAATCGCAATATCCGCAAAATTTGGTGCCGCTGAGCTATTACCAGCAAACCAGTCTGCCGGACAACTCGACTTCGTATTTCACGTTGAGCGGGACCAGTATGGCGACCCCGGTGGTCAGTGGCGCAGTCGCCCTCCTTTTGCAGGCACAACCGAAGTTGTCGCCGGACCAGGTCAAAGCCCGTATGATGCTGAGCGCTTTCAAAGGCTTTCCAGCATCGAGCACGGCTCAAGATCCGACGACCGGGCAGAGTTTTACCAGCGAGTACGATGTGTTCACGGTGGGCGCAGGTTATCTGGACATAGCGGCGGCACTGAAGAGTTCAAAATCATTCGTTGGCTGGGCTCATTCTCCGATCGCAGTTTTCTCCCCAGCGTCAGGGAGTTCAGCGGGCACCGCTACCATCTCGTGCGATTTCTACTCCATTTGCGCGAGTCAGTCGATCTGGGGAACGCAGTCTATTTGGGGTACACAATCCATCTGGGGCACGCAGGCCATCACCAGCAATCAATCGATTTGGGGTGATCAATCCATTTGGGGCACTCAGTCGATTTGGGGTACGCAATCCATCTGGGGCACGCAATCTATCTGGGGTACTGGAACGCTCGATCCGGCGGGAGCTCTGAACGTGGTCATTAACGGCGAGAATTGATCGAAATGGGGCGCGGTAACGCGCTCCACAAGACTCAGCCGGAAGCAGCTGAGTGCGCTCAGTCTGTGCGCGGAACGACGAGCCGATGCCCGTGGGCGGTTCTTGTAACAGTAGCTCGATAATCGCGCTTATCATCGACCTCCCTGACGGGCGTTTCATCTGGCACTCCCAAGGTACTCTGCCGGTCTTGATTCGTGGTAGAGAATAAACATCGGTCGAGCGATACATTTTTGAAGGAGCAAGGCTGATGAGCGCGGTTGCCGAAACCTCTCCGCGGGCGGAGGAGAAGCGGAAGGCGTCTTCGGACGAGGGCTGGCATCCCGGGCATAATCCGTGGCTGGTGGCGCTCACAGTCACCATTGCGACCTTTATGGAGGTGATGGATACCTCCATCGCGAACGTGGCCTTGCCGCACATCGCGGGCGGGTTATCGGCCGGTCAGGATGAGAGCACCTGGGTGCTGACCAGCTATCTGGTGGCGAACGCGGCTATCCTGCCCATCTCGGCTTGGCTGGCCGATCGTTACGGGCGTAAGCGCTTCTACATGACCTGCGTTGCGCTGTTCACCATCAGCAGTTTTTTGTGCGGATTCGCGCCGTCGCTCGGCCTGCTGGTCTTCTTCCGCGTCTTGCAAGGTGCGGCGGGCGGCGGGCTCGGGCCTTCCGAACAGGCGATCTTGGCCGATACTCTGCCCGCCAGGCAGCGCGGCATGGGTTTCGCTATTTACGGCATGGCGGTGGTGCTCGCGCCCGCTATCGGACCTACGCTCGGCGGATGGATCACCGATCATTACTCCTGGCGATGGATTTTCTACGTGAACGTGCCATTCGGAGTTCTCTCGCTGTGGCTTTCCAGCATCATGGTGAGTGATCCGCCCTGGCTGGACAGGTCCCGCAAGAAGGCGGAAAAGACTGGGGTAGACGGACTCGGGCTCGCGCTGGTAGCGATCAGTCTTGGCTCGTTTCAAGTGGTGCTCGATAAGGGACAGCGCGACGACTGGTTCGGATCGCCTTTCATCACATCGTTCGCCTTGACTGCGGCGGTCGGCATGACTGTTTTCATTTTTTGGGAATTGCGTCATCCCCATCCGGTGGTGAATCTGCGGCTGTTCCGGAACAGAAACTTCGCAGCGTGCAACCTCCTGATGTTTCTGCTGGGCGCCGTGCTGCTGGGGACCACGGTTTTGATCCCGCAATTCCTGCAGACCCTGCTCGGCTACACGGCGCAGAAGGCGGGTGAAGTACTGACACCCGGGGGTTTTGGAATTATATTACTTCTACCTTTGGTGGGATTTCTGGTGAATAAGGTTGACCCGCGTTTCCTGATTGCATTTGGGTTTCTACTAAGCGGCCTCACGCTGATACAGCTTTCACACATCAGCTTGGGCATCGACTTCCAGACCGCTATCTGGTGGCGGGTCGACCAGGCCGCGAGTCTGGCCTTTCTCTTTGTGCCGATCAACACCATTGCTTATATAGACATTCCGCAGGAAGAAAACAATCAAGTGTCATCCCTGGTGAACCTGATGCGAAACCTGGGCAGTTCCGTCGGGATCTCGGTGTTTTCTACCATGCTCGAGCGCCGCCAGCAAGTTCATCAAAACTACCTCGTTCGAAATCTGTATCCGGGCGCAGTTCCCTATCAGAGATATTTAGATTCGATGCAGCAGCGCTTTCATACCGGTGGTTTCGACGCGGTTACCGCAAGCCACAAGGCGTTGAGCAGTGTAGGGCAGATGCTGGGGCAACAGGCGGCTTCGCTGGCGTACATCGACATCATTCAGATCTTCTCGATTGCCAGTTTTTGCGCCATACCGATTGTCTTATTGGCGAAGCGAGGCAAACCGGGCCGGGCTGCGATGGGCCATTGACGCGCTTCAGACCATTGCGCTGACTAGGTGTGTGCCGGTAAGCGGTTGTTCCTGCTGCGTGAGATCCACAATCTGCTGGAAGCCAAGACTGCGCAGCATGGCCGTTAGGGCTTGTGGCTGAATGAAGTGTGTGATGCCGTCGCCGGCCAGACAAATGCGGCTGGCGAGAGCATCCAGAGCGCTGTGAGCGAGTGATCCAAGAGAGGTGTGCTCTGCCAGATAATCAAACACTACGCCGCTTCCTCTGGGTAGCGAGGCGATGAAGGCCAGACTAGCCACAGCCGTGTCCAGGGTGCGATATCCCGAGCAGCCGAGCCAGATGAACAGCGCCGCCTTCTTCTTGTCGAACTCCGACTTCTCAAGTGCGGAAGCGAGCGCCTCGGATGCGAACTGTGTCGGAACGAAGGTGGCTTCCAGATCTGAGGGCTGTTCCTCACCCACCGCAAACACTCGCAAGCACGGCCCCGGAGAGCTTTTGAGCGCTCCGCCGAAAGAGCCGATCACCACGCACTGGCGCACACCGCGCGCGAGCGCAGAGGCCAGTTCGGCTGCGGCGAAGTTGATGGAACTCATGCCCCCACTTCCGCGCCTCTGTTGGAGGCTTCCACAGTTTGGCGAGGGCCACAGCCGCGCCGCATGCCCTGCTTAAATTTCTCGCGCTCGTCCGGTGTCATCTGTTCCCAGCGCTCCATCATGCGCCTGCGCCAGCGCTGGCCGCCTCCGGCATTGGGACGGAAACCTCCGAACAAGATTTTACTGAGCACCAGCAGCCCCAGCGCCTGCCAGAAGCTGATCGTGCGCAGGGCAAAGATGCCCGGCATCAGAACGTTCCACAGGCTCATGACAAGAAAACTAAGAGCTGCCACAGCTATGGTTGCGAACAACGCGACCTTGAGGCCTCTCAAAAAACGGTATCGCTTCATTTCCTACTCCTCAATCCTTTCCGAACTCTTCATGGATCTTTTGCAGGCGACGCTGCAATTGCAGCACTGCATAGCGCTTTCGGGAAAGTAACGTGTTGACGCTAACTCCTGTCGCCTCGCTTAGTTGCTTAAAACTTTGGCCTTCTATCTCATGCGCCACAAAAACGTCGCGCTGTTCCGCGGGCAAGTCTTCGAGCGCTGCGTCGAGTTCTTCCAACAGCACGCCGCGCGCGTACGCCGCTTCGGGCCCGGCATCGGGCGACGGAAGTAACTCTTCCCAAGGACGCGCTTCGCCCTCTGCGGTTTTCGATACCGAGTCGTTTCCGAGTACGGCAGAACGTTTACTGCGGAACAAATCGATGATTCTATTGCGTGCGACACGAAACAGCCAGGCGCCCACTTGCTCCACCGGTTTCATCAGCCGGTAAGCATCTATCAATTCATAGAAGACATCCTGGAAGATGTCTTCGGCATCGCCCTGATCAGGAACACGCTTGGCGATGAACTGGCGCAGCCGGGACTGCTCCCGAGCAATCGTTTCCGAGATCCGCCGGTTCTGGTCGGTGGTGATTCCGTCGGGGCTCAGGACCTCTTCCATCCACCTAGGTAGACGGATCAGCGCCTGAAATATTGTGGCCGAGGGGTAAAACTGTTGAATTTAACGGTAAGACGAACAGAAGCCGGGTGCGCCTCGGCCTCGAAGCTGGTCGCAGCCGCGCTGGATTTCGTCGCGGATCAGCGTGCACGAGTTCTGTACGTTGCAAGGCGGGTGGGTGGCTTGCGAAACTTGGCGGCACTGCTCGGCCAGAGCATAGGCGCGAGCCTGACCCATGGTTTGGGAACAAGATTCTTCCTGCGGCGCAGGTCCGGTTTCAAGAGCGAAGTCGGCCCGGCAACCATGATCGACCCAGATGCCGCGGTCATCGAAACCCCACGAGTAATCCTTCCGGCAAGGGGATCCGCTACGCTGTCGCACCATTTGCACGCCGGCGCGGGTTTCCGCATTGCAATAGTGCCTGCCCATGTCATCGGAGGAGCAACTGATCGTTTTGCCGCCCGCGACCGGCGCCGGACCGACACCAGGCGCAAAATCGGCGCGGCAGCCATGATCGACCCAGACGCCACGGTCGTCAAAATCCCAGGAGTAACCCTGCGTGCAGGGAGAGCCGCTGCGCTGGTGCACCAGTTGCATGCCGGAACGCGTATCGGTTTTGCAGGTGTGTCGTTTACCGTCATCGGAAGAGCACGTTAAGGTTTGGCTCCAGGCCTGAGTCGCCAGGAGCAAGCAGCCGGCCAGGAAAAGAAACTGAGTGTAGGTTCGCATGTTACCTCCAGTTGTAGTAGTTGGCACAAATGAGCATACACGAATTGGCCGGGCGTTGCGACAATGAGCTTTGGTCATTTCGTATTCAGGTCTTCTCCTGCTGGCGGGAGGCGCGTCGGTGGCCGGACTGTTCGGATCGCTGCTGGGTGTGGGTGGCGGAATGTTCATTGTGCCGATGCTGGTGTTGGGGTTTCATCTGCCGATGAAAACGGCTGTGGCGGCTAGTATCGTTTCGGTGATTGCTACGTCGAATGCCGGCGGCTCGTCATACGTGGACCAGCGTATTACCAATTTGAAGCTGGCGATGTTTCTGGAAGTGTTTACCACGCTGGGCGCGGTGATGGGCAGCTTTCTGGCGTTGCACACGCATGAATGGGTGATGCTGTTTGCGTTCGCCGGAGTTCTGTTGTACATGGCTTACGGAACGTTTACAACTCGCAACCTGGACGACCGTAAGATCAAAACCAATGAGTTTGCGACGGCACGGCAAGATGCGCTGACTCGGTTCCTGGGGCTGCACGGAACCTATAAGGACAAGTCAGCGGCTCGGACGGTGGACTACGTGATTACGGGCGGCTATGCGGGCTCTGGCATCTCGCTGCTGGCCGGCGTCGTGTCGGGCATGTTGGGCGTCGGCGGCGGAGTGCTGAAAGTGTCGGCGATGAATCGCTACATGAATGTGCCGATGAAGGTGGCAGTCGGGACGAGCAAGCTGATGATCGGGATTACCGCGGCGGTGAGTTCGGCAGTGTTCTTTGCAGCGGGGTTGATTCAGTTTGCCATTGTGGCGCCGGTCGCGATCGGGACGACTTTGGGGGCGACGTTTGGGACCTACATCATGAACCGTCTGCCGAGTTCGACGCTGAAATGGATCTTTTCGGCGGTGGTGATTTATATCTGTTACTCGATGTTCGCTAAGGGCATGCTGGAGCGGTTTGCGATCGTGCTGCCGAATCTGGGATGACAAAGACTGGAGACCGCTTGTATGGCGCGGTTTACAAAGCGCTGCTGGTGGGCATGACGGTCAGCAATGTGCTCTTCGCTCTTGGCATTCTGATGTCGCTGTTCTGGCGCGCGCGCGATCCTACGCCGCTGCTGGTAGCAGCCACCGTCATTCTGATTTTGACGCCGATCGCGCGCGTCGCCGTTTCGCTCGTAACATTTGTGATCGAGCGCGACTATAAATTCGTACTGATCACCGGGACGGTGCTGGCGGTGGTTCTGATAACGCTCCTGCTGCAGATTCGTTGGAAGTCTTGACGTTTTTGTCGAGCCAGTTCAACTCTTCCCATAAAACGTGTCCGAGCGTTTCACGCGCGGCGTAGGCATGAGCTTCGAGCGGCAGCATGACCAGTCGTACCGTGCCGCCGTTGCCGCGAACAGCCTGATACAAACGCTCGGAGTTAATGGGAAAGGTGCCGGTGTTGTCGTCGGCTTCACCGTGTATCAGCAGGAGTGGCGTCTTGATGGTATTGGCGCTCATGAAGGGCGACATCTTGATGTAGAGATCGGGCGCTTCCCAGAGTGTGCGGCGTTCGGTCTGAAAGCCGAAGGGCGTGAGAGTGCGATTATAGGCTCCGCTTTCGGCGATGCCGGCTCTGAAGAGTGTGCAGTGCGCGAGCAGATTGGCGGTCATGAAAGCGCCGTAACTATGGCCTCCTACGGCGACGCGATTGGGATCGACCACGCCCAGATCGGCGGCCTTTTGAATGGCGGCTTTGGCGTCCATCACAATTTGCTGCAGGTAGGTATTGTTGACGGTTTCCGGGCTGCCGATGACGGGCATGCCGGCGTTTTCGAGAACCGCGTAGCCCTGGAGAACTAACAGCAGGTGGCCGGTGAGTGTGGTGAAGCGCTCGGTAGAGCCGCTGACTTGTCCGGCGGTGCTCGCATCGTTGTACTCGTAAGGATAGGCCCATAACAAGGCGGGAAGCTTAGTACCCGGCTTATAGTCGGGCGGCAGGTAAAGTGTGAACGAGAGCGGTACACCGTCTTCGCGCTCATACGTGATCAGCTTCTTGGTTACGCCGCGAATTTGCCGCGACGGATCCGGAGCGTTCGTCAGAGCTTGCAGGCGGTCGCCCGTGCGGACGAAATAATTCGGTGGATGGCCCGGGCTTTCACGGCGCGTTAGTATGCGTGTTCCGGCGTCGTCCAGCACAGCTTCGGGGAGTTCGTAACCAGCGGCGGATTGGAAGAGGCGAGTGGCTTTGCCGGTTGCCAGATCGTAACGATCCAGAAACGGTTTGTCGCCTTTGGGCGTTGCGCCGAGGCTGTCAAGAAAGATATGCCCATCATGCTGCGCAATAGCGCTGGCGCCGTTTGGAAGAGTTTCGAGAACGGGTGTGCCGGGGTCGTGATAGCGATCCTGGATGTTGCGGCTGAAGATGATTTTGGCGGGTGCGCCAGGCGCGGATAAATCGACTTGCATGGTTCGGAGCAGGCGCTTATCGCGATCGAAATCTTCGACAAACGCGAGCTGCGTGCCGGCCAGAGCATCCATGCCGCGGAAGCGCTGGTCGGTTTGGGTGATCTCGACGGGCTGGTTTTTGAACGGCGCGGAGAAGGATAGGATGCGGTCGCGATGCGGCACTTTTTCTTTGGGATTGCCGCCGTCCATGGCTTCGACCCAGGTGAGGGTCGCGTCTTTGGTGGGGAGCCATTCCCAATCGCGCGGACCGGTGCGAACGCCGTCGATGGGAACTCGATCGGCCAGAGGGAGCACAGCGATAGATGCCAGTTTTTCGCCCTGACGATTCCAGATTTGTACTTCGGTGGGGAAGTCTTCATACGGGTGCAGGTAGGAGTAGGGACGGGTGATCCAGGAGACGAGCATGTGCTGGCCATCAGGCGCGGGGTGAACGGTAGTGAAGATGGCGGGCTTGGCGATCGGCGTGAGTTGACCGGTCGCCGTATCGAGGGAGGCGAGTTGCGCGGTGGCGTAGTACGTGAAGAGATCTTCGTCGCGCGAAGAGCTGAGCATATCTTCATAGGTGCGAACGGGTCCGCTGTGGCCGGAGCTTTGCTGCACAGCGGGTCCTTGGGGAACGGGCGATGCGGCGGGTGGCTGGCCGCGTCCAGGAGGAACCATGCGGAGGAGCAGAGTGCGGTTGTCGGCCAGCCAGTCGATTGGGATGCGCGTGCGGGCGAAACCGCCGACAGATTGACCAATAGGCTCGCCTATCACCGCGTTGATTTTGAGGTTCGGGACGACGTGCGCTTCTCCGGTGGCGGTGGTGCCGATCCAAAGATCGATACCGCTGCCTGTGGTGTTGGTGAAGGCAAAGTGTTTTCCGTCGGGACTCCATACCGGAGTGCTCAGTTTGAGCTCGCCAGACGGGAGAGTGACATGCTGTTCCGCCGCCGTTTGCAGATTGACGAGGGTATAGGAGATATTGTGCGGCAACAAGTGCGGGCCATTGGTATTGACGTCGATGCGCAGACCGGCCAGGCGCAGCATGGGCTGGGCGAGTTCGGCGATCGAGGGGTGAGCAGTGGCCTGGAGGAAGATGGCGTAGTCGCGCGCGGGACTGACCGACACCGTAGCCGGTGGCGGGGCGTTCAGCACGTCGAGAATTTGTTGAGGCGGCTTCTGGTAGACGGTTTCGCCTGCTAACAGAGCCGCCGTGGTGAGAACAAACAGGAGGCTGCGCATAAGGAATTATCGCTGAAGTGAACACCCCGCGGTAATTCCTGACGTGCGGACTAACCGAGGAGGAGTGCGAGGACGTGGTGGAGGAAATCGATGATGACTGGCGTGTGCATGTGCGATGAAGTTCCTTTCGCACACGAAGTTAGCGGCGGGGGCTGCGGAGCGGGGACGGTTATTGCGGGTAAGTGGCTGATTTCAAAAGTCAAACTTTTTGTTCGTCTTTTGTCACCAGACTCGAGAGGGCCTGATTGAAGTGGTTCATGGTGTCTCGGATAGCGCGGTAGAAGATGAATTGACCCTGGCGACGGCCTTCGATGAGGCCGGCTTCGGTCAGCACACGGAGATGGTGGGAGACGGTGGCGTGTCCCACTACTTGGATGGCGCAGATATCACCACAGTTCACTTCGTCCTGGGCGGCGATGGCGGTGTAGACCTGAAGACGGGTTTCATCGCCAAGGGCCTTCGAGATTTTAGCGAGTTGCTTCGGCGACATGGCAGCTATCTAAAGATGGTACCGGGAGACGACTCCGGCGACGGCTTCGGGCAGCTCGGAACCGAGATCGGACGAAATGTAAGGAACGAAGCCAACGGCAAAGCGAAGCGGTTTGCATTTTTTGAGGAACGAAGCCATCCGGCGAAGCGAGCGGAATGCGTTTTTGAGGAACGAAGCCAAGGGCGAAGCAGAGCGGATTGCGCTTTTTGAGGAACGAAGCCAAGGGCGAAGCGAGCGGATTGCGCTTTTTGAGGAACGAAGCCAAGGGCGAAGCAGAGCGGATTGCGCTTTTTGAGGAACGAAGCCAATGGGCGAAGCGAAGCGCATTGCGTTTTTTGAGGAACGAAGCCCCGAGCCTGTGTGGCGTGCGACGAAGGCGAGGGCGTGGCGGAAAAGCTCGATCAGGTCAGACATATGGTTTACCCGCGCAGAATTTAGCAGACGGGTCGAACGGCGTAGGGTTTGGATGAGAGGTAAGTATTGGGTTACAGGGGAGAAAACGAATTTGCGGGGACGGTTAATGGGGTTTTTCGGTTAGCTGTTTGTGGATGTCGCGTTCGGCCTGGGCCTGGTCGGGTTTGTTCAGGCGGTCGTAGGCTTGGGCGAGATGGTAGTGGGGCAGGGGTTCTTTAGGCGCGAGGGAGATGCTTTTCGTGAATTCGGTGGCAGCTTCGTCGTAATGATGTTGCGCTGCGAGTACCAGGCCTAGCTGGTAGTGAGATTCCCAGTTGTTGTCCTGCAGGGCGATTGATTTTCTTAACAGCGGTTCGGCTTGCGGGTCGCGATGGTTCTGGGTCAGCAGGACTTCGGCGAGGAGAAGTTGGGCTCGGGCATTATCCGGGTCGCGCGCAGCCCAGACTTCGTAATCTCTTTGGATTTCGGGGAGGCGAGGGCCGGCCTGGTCGAGCATGCGGCCTAAAAAATCAAAGGGCTGTTCGATGGTCGGGTCAATGGTGATCACTTTCAGGAATTCGGTTTGTGCTTCCTCGAAGCGGCGTTGACCGTAGCGGGCGACGCCTAGCGCGAGGATGAGTTGGGGTTCTTGTGGGCTTGCAGTTAGAGCGGATTCGAGGATTTCGGCGGCTTGAGCGAATTGCTGCTGACGCATGAGGGCTTGGGCGTCCGCGAAAGAGATTTCGCTTAAGAGATGTTGGTTGGTGGATGTCGGGGATTGCTTGAGGGCCTGGCGGGCGAAGGTTAAGGCCTTATCGGCGTTGCCGGTTTCGGAATAAAAGAGTGCAAGGGCGTGAGCGGTGATGGGATTATCGTGTCCGGTTTTTTCGGCCTTGCCGGCCGCGGCGAGAGCTTCGGTGGGGAGATTCAGTTTTAGATAGGTTTGCGCTAACGAGGTCCAGATGTAGCTATTCTTCGGGTCTTGTTGGGAGGCTTGTTCAAGGATCTGACGGGCTTCGGGAAGGTGGTTTTGTTGCAGGGCTTCGAGACCGCGCTGGAGCTGGATGAAAAAGAAGAGGAGGAGCAAATTACAACGTAGCGTAGGGGAAAGGGAAAGGGGCGATTTGGTGGTCGCCCCTATGGCAGGCTAAAGCCTACCCTACGAAGAGTTAGAACTGGAAGCGCAGGCTGAACTGGATGTGGCGTTCGGAGCCTGCAGCCGTGCTGGTGACCTGACCGAATTTGGCATCGGCTAAGCCAAGGTCCGGCGTGCTGAATTGTGGTGTGTTGCCGATATTGAACGTTTCAGCGCGGAACTGCAGTTTGAAACGCTCCGTGAAGTCGAAATCTTTGAACAGCGAGAAATCGACGGTGCGAGTCGGAGGCGCGAAGTTTGTTTGCAATCCGAGATTGCCCTGGGAGAGCGGGGAAGGCGGCCCTAGATTGGCGGTGTTGAACCACTCGGCGGGGCGGCGTCCGCCGGCAGGGGCAGCGTTAGCCGAAGCGGCGACGAGATTCGGTCCGCAGCCGGCTTCCGCGCCGGACTCGAGCTGGCAGCCGCCGGCATCCAGGGTATACGGGTTGCCGGTATGCATCGTCACAATGCCGTTAGCCTGCCAGCCGCCGACGGCGAACTGGACAAACTTGTTGACGCTGGCGCCGTACTGGCGTCCGCGCCCGAAGGGAATGTCGTAGTTGTAGCCCAGGGTGAAGTTATGCCGGATATCCCAGGAGGCACTGGTGTAGGCCTTGTTGTAGTTGAGCGGATCGATGTTATAAAGGCCGCCTGAACTGGACAACGTAGTACCGGTGTTGGCGAGAGCATGGCCGTAAGTATAAGCGGCCACAAAATTCAGGCCGGCGGACATGCGCTTTTGGAGTTTAGCTGTCATGGCGTTATAGTTGCCAACACCGAAGCTAGCGGTGCCCGAAACTCCGCCGACATCAGGGTATTGGCGCAGGGATTGACAGGTGATGGAGGTGTTGGTGGTGTAGACGTTGGGGCAGGCGTTGGGATCGGGCTGAAGCAACTGATGCGCCGAGTGGTTCCCTTCGTAACCGACTTCGAGTGCCATCTGCCCGGGCAACTCTTGCTGGACCGAAAGGTTCCACTCCTGCACCATGGGATTCAGGAAGTTGGTTGCGATGCTGCGGAACTGCAGGGACGAGACCGGGAATCCATTAAACACGTTGGTTGGGTAGCCGACCGATACGCCGCCGGTTGCCGCTCCATTAGCGAAAAACGGATCCGGCTGGAAGGTTCCAACCCCGGAAGGCCTGTTCAACTGCGGAGAGATATTAAATGGGGCAGATTCGCCGCGATTCGGGTTGCCGCCTTGATTCTCCTCACCACCGTAGAAGATACCGAAGAAGCCGCGAATAACGGTCTTCGGAACGATATTGTAAGCAAAGCCGAGGCGCGGGCCGACATCCGCCTTATCCCAGGGAATGAGATAGGGACTCACCTGTCCACGGGATACCTTCACGTCCGGGAACAACGCCGGAAACTGGATCCCGTTGATGGTGGCCGGAGCAGAAAAGTTAGGCGGTAGAGGGGTGTTCTGATCGGGTCCTCTCGGGATGAAGAGCGTGTTCGAACTCTGCACGTAATTCGACTGGCGGGCGAATTGCTCGCCGATGGGCGAGAAGAGTTCGTAGCGGACCCCCAGGTTCAGCGTGAGCTTGGGAGTCACCTTCCAAGTGTCCATGAAGTAGCCGGCATAGGCTTGCTTGGTGGAGGAGATGAAGTTGGTGGTCGAAATCTGCCCGTTATTGATGGAGCCGAGCAGGAAGGAAGCGAGTTCATCGCCGGTATCGCCGTTGTAGGTGCCGTTCAACCCCGATCCGGTGAGACTGTTGGCGGTCGACGAGTAGGCGGTTTCGTTACGGGAGAAATTCATCTCGCCGTGCGGATAGGGGAACTGGAAGAAGGGGAAGTGTAGCTGGCGGAACTCTGCGCCGAATTTAAAGGAGTGGTTGCCTTTGACGAGGGAAAGGTTATCGATCAAATCCCATTCGTTGTTGTACTCCTTGGTCGGCAGCCAGTCCTCAGATCCTATCTCGCTATAGCGGCCGAGACCGATCTGGGGCAGGCCGCCGTTCATTCCAGTGCTCGGGTTGTAGCCGCCGATGCCTACGGCGGAAAATGCGTCGACATTTGCGTTGGCCTGACTGCGCGAGGTGACCAGGCGGGAGAAGCCGACGCGGGCTTCGTTGACGATAGCGGGCGAGAAAATGTGCGTCCAGCTCAGCGTTCCGTTGCGGCCGAGATCGGTTTCGCCGGCGCCGTTGAAGTTGCCCCCGTCGAGTACGCCTTGGAACGGAACCACACTCGCCTTGGCAGTGTTGGACCAGCTGATGCTGCCGAAGATGCTGTTCTTCTCATTCAGGCGGTAATCAACACGGCCATCGCCCTGATCTGTGTTCAAGGTGCCGGGGGTAGCGGTGTAGTAGTCGTTTTGCGGATAGTTGCCATTGGCAAAAGGCTGGTTGGGATGCGGATACAGGCTGGCGATCTTCATCGAAGCCGGATCCATTTTGCTGATCGGAATGGTATTGTTCGCGAAGGGCTGCCGGGTGTAGACCGGGTTCGCGCCAGCGAGCGCCGTCAGGGTGCCGGGAGCGCAGCCGCTAGTGCAGGCCGTGGTGGTGGGATCGAAGATTTCGTTCTTGAGAATGGTCTGGCCGTTCTGCGTGCCAATTGCCTGCCCGACAATGCTTGAGAAATCGCCGCCCAGCATAGCTTGTGTGGGAATGGTGTAGAAGCCGCCATAGCCGAGGTTCTGGATGGTGCCGCCGGCGGTCGCGATGCGTGTGCCCTGGTAATCGCCGAACATGAAGAGCTTGTTCTTGATTATGGGGCCGCCCATAGCGAGGCCGAATTGATTCTGCTTGAAGGCATTACGCGGGTTGCCGGCGAGGTTGTTTTCCCAGCGATTGGCGTCGAGGACGGTGTTCTGCAGAATTTCAAACAGCACACCGTGGATTTCGTTGGTGCCGGATTTGATGCTGACGTCAAAGATGCCGCCTGCGGCGCGGCCGTATTGGGCGTCAGCGCCGTTGGTAATGATCTGCACGTCGCCGACGGCTTCGGCGGAAGGACCGATGACGAAGGACGTCTGATTCAGGAAGTCGATGACGTTGACGTTGTTATCGACGCCGTTGAGGAGATAGTTGTTTTCACCGGTGGAGCGGACGCCATTGGCAGAGAATCCGCCACCGAGGGCATCGCGTGCGCCATTTTCAGCTGGCAGAACGCCCGGCGAAAGCCGCGCAAGGAATGTGATGACGCGCTGGCCGCCGAGGGGCAGTTCGGCGACTTGGGTGGAATTCAGGTTCTGGCCGATAACGGGGGATTCGGTCTGCAGCAGAGGGGCAGATGCCGTGACCTCGATAGTCTGGCTGGCATTACCGACCTGCAGGGCGAAGTTTGCGGCTACAGGCGTCCCGGGACCAACTACGATGCCTTTCTGCTGGGCCTTCTGAAAGCCTTGCAGTTCGACGATCACGGAATAGTTGCCGGGATTTAAGCTGGAAACCGCGAAAACGCCGGAATCGTTGGTGGTGGTATTAAACGTGACACCGGTGTCGTCGTTCGAGATGGTGACTTTGGCGGCGGCAACAGCGGCGCCTTGTGCGTCAGTGACGGTGCCATTGATGGTACCGAGGTCGCGCTGCGCAAAGCTCGCAGCGGCGGCCATAAAGAAAACCAGAGAGAACAGAATAGGCCTGGTAAGCCAACGGGGCATACTACCTCCACGAAATGAAGCAACTCTACAACGAATGATGTAGAACGTATCACAAAGAACTAATAAGTTCAAGTGAGTTGTAGTTTGTTTGTGGGGGCGCGACAGCAAAGTACTAGATTGGAAGGGCGGGTAAACCACTCGGTCGAAAGTCACGGTTGTGGTCGTCGGAGAAGGAAGATGGCAGGCTTTCTAAGAAACCCAGAGGTGTTTTGGGATCTTCGCGGTCACCCGGGGCAGAGCAGCGCTACGGTGACAGGCGAAAACGCCTGTTCCAGTGTGCCCAGCATGGGCAGAATCTAGTTGGATGAAAGGAGCCAATCGGAGCCGATGACGGCAACCGTAGCGAAACGCAAGGCGTAGCCGCGAGGTGAAGCTGAAAGAAGCGCGTAGCAAACTCTCGACCGTAGGAACACGAACTGGCAGTGAGGCCGGGTGCGGGCGGCGAGCTGGCTGGAAACAGCGAAGCCCAAAGGTCATCAAGACGCATCAGGTAGAGCGAGGCGGCGCGAGGGGAGAGATTCTGCACCTTACCTGGGGAGATCTCCTTTGTGAGAGCAGAGGAGAAGTCAGCAGAGGCCGTAGTAGCGAAGAAGCGGAGTAATGTCCGTGGAGCGAAGGGCCGAAGAACCAAAGAACGGAGCTAGAGAAGGAACTGAAGCCGGTGAGTGGAGAGGTCTCGAATCCCTGGCGCCACAACTACGGTGGGCAGCCGGAGGAGCGCCGACAGGGCAGAAGCGGTGAAGCCGCAGTGAGCCAAGGCGGAGAGATCCAACCGGCGACGCGAACCTTCAGAAAGAGAGCAATGTACGAGAGTCTGATGGAAGAGGTGGTGACGGACGAGAACCGGGCGCGAGCGCTGGAAGCAGTAAAACGCAACCAGGGTGCGCCGGGAATCGACCGGATGACAACGACCGAACTGGAGAGTCATCTTCAGGCGCACTGGGAGAAGATTCGTGCGAAGCTGCTGACGGGAACCTGGGTTCCGAGTCCTGTGAGGCGGGTAGAGATACCGAAGCCGAGCGGGGGCACGCGAATATTAGGCATCCCGACGGTGATGGATCGACTGATTCAGCAGATGCTGTTGCAAGTGCTGACGCCGATCTTCGATCCGCAATTCAGCGAGCACAGTTACGGGTTTCGACCGGGGCGCAGCGCACAGGACGCCGTGCAAGCCGCACAGCAGTATGCGCAGGAAGGCAAGGATTGGGTGGTGGATTTAGACATTGCTCAGTTCTTCGACCACGTCAATCACGACATTCTGATGGGCCGGGTGGCGCAAGTGATTCGGGACAAACGAGTGTTGCATTTGATGGGGAAATACCTGCGGCGGGGCGCGATGGTGGACGGGATAGTGAGGAGCAGGGTGGAGGGCACGCCACAAGGCGGGCCGCTGTCTCCGCTACTGTCCAATATCTATCTGGATGCGCTCGATAAGGAACTGGATCGGAGAGGGCACTGCTATTGCCGTTATGCCGATGACTGCAACATCTACGTAGGCAGTCAGCAAGCAGCGGAACGCACGCACCGCTCGCTCCAGGCCTGGATCGAGAAGCATCTGCGATTGAAGGTGAATGTCGCTAAGAGCGGGACCGGGAGGGTCTGGGAACGTAGATTTCTGGGCTTCCGACTGGATCGCGCGAAGCGGATCGGAGTAGCGCCGGAAAGTATCGAACGCTTCAAAGCGAAGGTAGGGGAGATGTGGCGAGGAAACCAGAGTCGAACCAGCAAGCAGCTGCGCGATAACTGGGCTCGTTATGTGCGGGGCTGGTGGAACTATTTTCAGCTAGCCGAAGTGCGTAAGCCGATCTTCCGGCTGGAGCCATGGATTCGGCGGCACATCCGGAAGTGCTTTTGGCTCAGGTGGCACAGTGCCGCCGGCCGCAAGCATGCGCTGCAAAGACTCGGGTTACGAGGACGAATGCTGAAGGTAGCGGACAGTTCGCGCGGGGCCTGGCCTCTGGCCGGCAACGGTAGTGTGCAGACTGCCCTGTCGAACCAGCTCCTCCGGCGCTTCGGCTTTCTCCTGCCATCGGATCTTGCGGTCAGCTAAAGCCGCTGGGTTTAACCGCCGGATGCGGAAAACCGCACGTCCGGTGGTGTGGGAGGGTGACCGGGCGCAATCCCGGTCACTCCACCTGATCGAGAGGCATACTGGTTGGCTTTGGGAAAACTAAGTAGCATTCTGCTGCCCGGCGGGCCATCGTGGAGGCTGAGATTCCGCCGGACAGCGGTTCACGGTCGCATCTTTTCCAGGAGTTTGAGAACGTTGTCGGTGGTCTCCGTTTCGGCCATACGGGGAAAAATCTTCTCGACGCTGTGGCGATGGGCATCCGGGTCGCGGTCGGTGATGGCGTCCACCACAACCGCCACGTTATAGCCATGATCGTGGGCGCTACGCACCGTCGATTCCACGCCCATGCTGGTTGCAACACCCGTTACAAAAACCTGGGTTACGCCTCGCTGACGAAGTGTTTCATCGAGCGATGTGCCGATGAATGCGCCGACTCGTTGCTTGCTGACCAGGTGATCGTCCGGATGTTGCTCCAATTCAGGAACCAGCTCGGTCCAATCGGCCGGACGCGAAGAATTAGATCTTCCGGCATCGGTACGGCCCGGAGCTGCAGCGGTTACGTTGACGAGAACGACCGGCAGACCGTGCTTGCGGAAAGCGCGCGCGAGCTGGGCGGTCCGGTCGATGATCTCGCCGGTAGGATGAGCGGCCGGCATAGCGACGATTCCTTTTTGCAGATCGATCACGACTAAAGCAGGGGTTGTATCGAGGGTTGTGAGAGGCATGGTTTTTCCTTTGGCTTGCGGAGTGTAATGTCAGTCACCCGGCTTGTTTATTCGAAAAATGCACGCTCCCCAGGATGCTTGCGGCAGCGATGCCTGCGAAGAAAACAAGCATTGTTGCGTTGTCTGCGCTGGAAAGTTTGCCGGTTCGAGACAGGAGGTAACCGGCGACCAGATTGAACAGCGCCCAGACAACGTTCACCGTTGGCGAGGACAATCCTCTCCCCGGCGGGCGAGCAAAGGGCGTGGGGAAACGGTCACCGGAAACGCCGCACACGAAATGAGGAACGAAATTGGCGAGAAATATGCCGGCGAAGAAGCAAGCGAGGTAGTCGTACCAGTTCATGGGATTTTCCTTTCGATCGGGTTGCCTGGGGTAGTCAGCTGGCCTCGATCTCTTCGGAAATCAGGTGTATGTTAGCTGCAGGCGCGAGACCCATTTCCTGATAGATCGGCAGCATGTCCGCGTTCATTCTCGGCAGCTCGAACGTGAACCACAGCGAGCCGGCGAGACAGAACGCACCGGTAAGCATGACGGTATAGGGCGCTCCTATCCGGTGAGCCAGCGCGCCGGACAGCAGGCTGCCGAAGGGCGCTGCGCCGAAGAAGGCCGTGGTATAAAAACTCATCACGCGGGCGCGTTTGTCTTCCGTCACCAGCGATTGAATGATGGTGTTGCTCACAGACGCACACTGGATCATGCCGAAGCCGACGAAGATCATCAGGACCAGGGATAGCCACAAAGTGTGCGACAGGCCGAAGAGAATTAGTGCTCCTCCGAGTACCGCGGACGAGATCTGGAGCATGCTAATCAGCCCCACGACCGACTTGCGGATCGCTAGAGAAAAGGCAGAGGTAAGCGCGCCGATGCCGGCGGCTCCGCTTAACCAGCCGAGGGTAGCCGCTCCTCCGTGCAGGAGCTGGGCGGCGAAGACCGGCAGCAGCACGGACCACGAGTAGCCCATCAGGCTGATCAGCGCAAACAGCATAAGAATGGTGCGGATGGGACGAAAGGTACGCACATAGTCCCAGCCTTCGCGCATCTGTTCGAGCATGCTGCTCGTGGTGCGCCGGAGATCGAGCGGCCGGATGCGCATCAGCAACAGGGATACGATAACGGCCAGGTAGCTGAGGCCATCGATCAGGAAGCACCAGCCCTCTCCCAGCGCTGCGATCACCAGACCGGCAATAGCCGGGCCGACCAACCGTGCGCCATTCGCCATGGAGGAGTTGATGGCGATGGCGTTACTAAGATCGTTGCGGTCCTCGACCATCTGTACGAGGAAGGATTGGCGGCCAGGCATGTCGAAGGCATTGATCACGCCCTGCAAAGCGCTGAGGGCGATGATTTCCCAGAGGGTGATGACATGGGCCAGCGTGAGGGCAGCCAGGGCGAGTGACTGGATGGCGGCAGCGGCTTGTGTCCAGATAAGCAGCTTGCGGCGATCGAGCCGCTCGACCCAGACGCCGGCAAATGGCCCCAGCGCAAAGGAAACAATCTGGCCGGCGAAACTGACGATGCCCAATAGCAGCGCCGAATGAGTCAAGCGATAGACCAGCCAGCTGGTCGCCAGCCGCGTCATCCAGGTGCCGATTACGGAAATGCTTTGACCATAAAAGAAGAGCTTGAAGTTGCGGTGTCTGAGCGCTCGCCAGGCGTGTGACAGGTTGTTCACTTTTCCACCAGCCGTTTGATGATTTCGCCCGCTTTGAAGAGCGTATCCCGTTCCTGTTCATCGAGCTGAGTGATGGCCTGCGCCAGCCAGGTCCGTTTGGCGTCGCCGGCGCTCTTGCGCACCGCAGCGCCTTTGGCGCTCAGCTGGATATTTACCTGGCGGCCATCGCTGGGATGCGGTTTGCGTTCGATCAGCCCCCTTTCTTCGAGCGATGCGATAGTGGTTCCCATGGATTGGGGTTTCATGCTCTCCGCGCGCGCCAGGTCGGCGGTAGTGGCCGGGCCGTCGTTCGCCAGGCGCTTCAGGACGGCGGACTCGGTCATAGAAAGCTCGTGCGAGGCGGCGGCGGCACGTACGCGGCGCACCAGGAGACTAACGGCCTGCATGAAGTCTCCAACGGCGATCTCGAAGGTCTTCCGTGGCAATGCAACTTCATCGTAGCAGGAAACCAGTCAGACTGGCAAGAGCGTCTTGCCAGTTTACCTGTTTACTGACGAAGGATGATTAGACCGGAGCTGCTTCAGCTGGATGCCGGCGTCCAGCTGAGCGAATCCAGTGATATACTCCTTTGCGTAATCCAAAGGTGTCGGATGATGCCCCTGATAGGCGGAGGGTTTAAGCGGTGGTGGTCTGGTTGCGAGTTACGCTCGCCAAAATCGGAGGCGTTCTCAGGCAGCGAGACGCCGATGAGGATTTCGAACGCGAAATACAGCTGCATCTGGCACTGCTTGCTGACCGCTATCGGAATCAGGGCGTAAGCGCCGAAGAGGCCATGCGCGCAGCGCGGCGGCAGTTTGGACGAGTGACGCAAATGAAAGAAGCTATGCGCGAACGCCGCGGATTACCGTTGCTGGAGGAGTTTCTACAGGACAATAGATACGCGGCGCGGCAGCTCCGCAAGGCTTTCGGTTTCACGATGGTAGCGGTTTCCGTTCTGGCTTTAGGAGTGGGCGCGAACACGGCCATTTTCAGCGTAATCAATGCCGTTTTGCTCAAGCCTCTACCATATCCGGACGCGAATCGTCTGGTATGGGTAGGCGAAACACTAAAGGGAAGTTCAACGGATCAGGTAACCTTGACGCCGGACTTTCTCGAATGGCGGGAGCAAAACCGCGTCTTCAGCGGGATGGCCGCTTTCAACGTTCTCGCGCGCACACTGACCAACATCGGCGAGCCTCTGCAACTGCATACGGCGAAAGCCTCCTCCGCGCTGCTGGCGCTGCTGCGGGTCCAGCCGCTCCTCGGTCGAAACTTCTCTGGGCTGGAAGACCGGAAAGGGAGCGATCAGGTTGCTCTCATCTCGCACGAGTTATGGCAGCGAAAATTCGGCGGTAAGAAAGAAATCCTAGGCCAGGCACTCACGCTTGACGACCGGGTGTATTCGGTGGTCGGAGTGCTCCCGCCTGCCTTCAATTTTCCTTCGTCGATCGCGATTGATTTGGTGACGCCTCTGGGCAAGAACGAAGACGTGGAAAGAAAGCGCGGCGATGGCGTAACTATCGTCCACGATGTCGTTGCCCGGTTGAAACCTGGCGTAACGCTCGGGCAGGCTCGTGCCCAAATGGAGATGATCGAGTCGCACATCGCAGCGCCTTCCTTTATGTCGCGGGTTCAGATCACGGTGAGCGTCGTCTCTTTGCGGTCGCGGTTTGTAGGAAACCTTCGCGCTTCGCTTTTTGCTCTGCTGTGCGCGGTTGGTTTCCTGTTGCTCATGGGCTGCGCGAATGTGTCAAACCTGCTGTTTAGCAGAGCTATCGCACGGCAGCGGGAGATGGCCATCCGTTCCACCCTCGGCGCAACTCGCTCACGTTTGATAAGGCAGCTTCTGAGCGAAAGCCTGTTACTCGCTGTCCTGGGTTGTGTAGCGGGACTTCTTCTGGCGGTCTGTACGCGCGGAATCCTGTTGCGCCTTCTCCCGCAGAGCATCCCCGGGCTCGCACGACTTCCGTTAGATGGGCATATTCTCACATTCGCACTGCTGAGCGCTCTCCTCAGCGCTG
Organism: Bryobacteraceae bacterium; assembly: GCA_965277435.1. Lineage (GTDB taxonomy): Bacteria > Acidobacteriota > Terriglobia > Bryobacterales > Bryobacteraceae > Bog-105. Next base: position 4,567,515 of record OZ255821.1, read on the forward strand.
TTGTTTTTGGGCTTGCGCCTGCCCTGCTTAGCTCGGCCGGCTCGATCGCTCCCAGCATTGCCACAAAAGATCGCTACAGCTTCTGGCTGAACGCGCTCGCATCCACTCAGATAGCGATTGCCATCGTGCTGCTCTGCGGTGGCGGGCTTATGTTGCGGAGCTTCTGGAATCTGCGATATCGCGATCTTGGATTCCAAACAGGACATCTCCTGACGGCACAGCTCCATCTCGGCAAAGCGCAATACGCAAGTAATGCAGCGCAAATTGTTTTCGTAACTAAACTGCTCGATCGTGTCGCTGTACTGCCTGGAGTAGAAGCTGTCGCGGTAGGCAATTTGCCTCCCGGTGAAGGCCATGCTACGAACGGCTTTGCAATAGAAGGGCGAGCGCAACGACTACCAGGGCACAAGCCGGTGGCCAGAGCCTATGCCATCAGTCCGGCGTATCTGCGCTTGCTGCAAATCGCCATCCGGAAGGGGCGCGGTCTTGCCGAAAACGATCGCGCAGGAGCAATTCCCGTTGCCCTGGTAAGTGAGACCTTTGCGCGCAGGAATTTCCCAGGGCAAGATCCGCTCGGCAGACGTTTGCGCCTGGAGAAAGACAACCCGTGGAGCACAATCGTAGGAGTCGTTTCCGATGTGAAGACTGCCGGACTTGTCTCGCCGCCCGAACCGGTCATCTACTTCCCTTACTCACAAGCCGGCACGATGAACGATGAGGTAGGAATCCTGCTTCGTACTGCCTTCCATCCGGCCTACCTGGAACCGGAACTCCGTAGACAAATTGCCGGACTGGATTTACAGCAGCCGGTTACAGAGGTGCAAACATTGGATCGACGCTTGAATGAGTCAGTCGCTAAACCACGCCTTGCAACCGTCCTGCTGGGATGCTTCGCTTCGCTCGGGCTGATATTAGCAATGGTGGGTCTCTACGGCGTCATGTCATTACTGGTGCGTGGACGATGGCGGGATATCGGCATTCGTCTGGCGATTGGCGCACGGCCTTGCGATGTGTTGCGGATGATCCTGAAGCAAAGTCTGCAAATTATTTTTCTGGGGATTGTAAGCGGAATCGGTTGTGCGCTCCTGCTCACGCGGTGGCTGCAAAGTTTGCTCTATGACGTGTCCGCTTCCGATCCGTTTACGTTGAGCGCAGTCACTGGCCTTCTGGTTTTGGTGGCCCTGGCGGCTTCTTATTTTCCAGCCCGCCGCGCATCTCAAATCGATCCGATGACAACGCTGCGGGTGGAATAGCGCGCTCTATCGTTTACTCCGCGAGCCGGGTGTTATCTTGTGTGTGGCGTGCTCAGGACGCCTCCGTGTCCGCGGAAAGGGACTGCGTCCCACCTGGATTTCGATTTTTCGACGATTTGGTTGAGTGAACTCTTTTCGGCCCGAGCTAGCGGACACCGGGCGCTATGGAAAGGAGCTCATGTGAAACAGAATTTGCCCACTCGCCGGATGCGCGCGCATCCGGACCTCGAACAACTCAAACGACAAGCGAAACAGCTGTTCGCCGCTTTCCAGGCAGGCGATTCAGCAGCGGTCGCTATCGTCAACGCACACTACGACAGTGCGCAAGCTGCGACCTTCGCTTTGCTCGATGCGCAACTGGTGATCGCGCGGAGCTACGGGTTCGCCAGCTGGCCCAAGCTGAAGGCTTACGTTGACGGCGTAACGATCAAGCGATTCGTCGAAGCGGTCCGCGCCGGCCACTTTGCGCGCGTTGGAACGATGCTGAAGACACGGCCCGAGCTGGCCAATATGGCTGTTTCCTACGGCGACGAGCATCGCGCCATTCATTACGCGGTGCTGCACCGGCGTCCGGAGATTGCGCGATTGCTTATGCGGAACGGCGCAAACGCACGGGCGGGCATACATCCGCATCGCGACGCCACCGACGCCTGGACCTTGGCCCAGGAGCGTGGTTACGACGAGATAGTCGCAATTATCGAGGACGAAGAGGAACGCAGGGCCAAATTCGTATCTGATCCTGCAAGTGCTCCAATGCCGGAACCTGGCGATGAAACAGACCGCACGGCTGTTGTGAATGGTGACTTCGAATGGCTGCGCGCCCGTCTGGCGGAAGGCAGGCTGACGAATCACGTCCGCTGGAACGGCGGTGGTCTGCTTACGGTAGCTGTGCGGAACAACCATATCGATGTGCTCGAGTTTCTGCTCGGGTTAGGGTTCGATCCGAACGAGCGTGTTTCGTATGGGGAAGGAGATTGGATCGCGTATTCGCAAGGTTATCCGTTGTGGTACGCGGCTGCGTTGGGACGATCGGATATGGCGACGTTGTTGCTCGATCGCGGCGCGGACCCGAACGTACATGTCGATTCCAGCGGGTCGGCTGTTCACAGTGCGTACAGCCACAAGCAGTGGCAGATGGTAGAACTGCTGCGGACACGAGGGGGGATCGTAACAGGCGACACTGCTGCCCTTTACCGTCAGACCAGCATTGCGCGACAGATGCTGCTCGACGACGAGCAAGGCGTGTTGCCGCAAAACAGCAAGCCGTCTGACAAGTCGCTAGCTGAAGAGTTGCTCCGTTTCGGTGCGGACGGAGGCGCTACTGAGATCGTTCGCATGTCTCTGGAGCGGATCGACTGGGGCCGCCATGACGCGCGATGGTTCGGCATGCTTGCGTCGCTCTTGTCCTTCTGGCATCACATTCCGTGGCTGTACGCCGGCAACAAGGACTTCGACCGGGAAAGTTATCTGGAGTGTTTCCGTCTCATCCTGAACGCGTGCGATGTCAACGTCGTCGGTGCGTTCGGGCGGACCATCCTGCACGAGATTGCAGCGATGGGCGATTGGATCAGCGAAGAAGAGGTAGCGGCGTTTGGCCGTGCCGCGCTGGAGGCTGGCGCGGTCGTGAACCGTCGCGACGACATATTGAGCAGTACTCCTCTTGGTTGGGCATGCCGCTGGGGGCGGATCCAGCTTGTGAAGCTGCTGATGGAACACGGGGCCGACCCGGAGGAGAACGACGCTGAGTCTTGGGCGCGCCCGCGCTCATGGGCGCGCAAAATGGGTCACAACGACATTTTACAGGCGCTCGGCTAGCGACCAGCGGCTAGGCCATGCGGGAGCTAAGTTCGTATTGAGGAAGGTGGGGGTCGCGATGGGGCAGTTGCCATTCTCGGGCGAAGCACTGGGAATGCTTGTGGCCGATTCGGCGGTCATAGTAGATCGCCGGCGGCTTGGGCGAGGCGATCGTCGAGGGTCCAGAACTGACACCGCGTAAGAAGAGCGGAGGCGAGAAGATGGGCGTCGACCCAGCCTATCCCGCGGCCCCAGAGTTGGCGCTGCTCGATCAGCTGGAGCGTTTCCTGATCGCTGGCAGAGGTGGCTTTCGGAATTTCCCGCAACCAGGATAGTGCCTCGGTGCGATTCTTGAAGTTGCCGCAGGCAAGTTCTCCCAGCACAAAGGGGTGCATCAAGACTACGGATGCCTCGAGCATCTGGGCGAATGACGGATCGTTTCGACGAAAGTGATTGATCCAGACAGACGTGTCGACCAGAACCACTATTTAGTAGGTTCCGGCCGACGGCGGGGAATGGGGCGCAGATCGGGTTCAGTGCCGCCCAGCGCAGCGAGACGGCGGGCCGATTCGCTCGCGACCAGGGCCCTGAGGCCCGCCCGGACCAAAGCGGTTTTTTCTTCAATGCCGGTGAGTTCGCGGGCGTGATCGAGTAAAGTGTCGTCTAAAATGAGCGTGGTGCGCATATGCATATGAGTATGGCGGTAAAGTATGCTGATGTCAACCGGCAAAGTGCAATGGGTCTCGCAAACTTTGCAGTTCACGGTAATAGTACAAGGCCGTTGGATGGCGTGTTTCGAATTTCAGCGATCGGAGAAATTGGATTTCGCCCTGGGTGGCATCAGCGCTTAACAACTGATCCTTGAGAAAGGCAGCCAGTCCCGGCTCGATGGCGGACGAGGCTTCGGGCTCCACTTCCGAGAATTTAAAGCGGATGGTAAGAGAGACGCCGGTCCGGCGATTGCGCAAGACAATTTCGAGGCCGAAGGTTTGGAGGTCTATGCTCCAGGATTCAATCAATGGGTCGAGAAAAGCGACGCAGTTTTCCAGCGAGATGTTAAGGACGGCGGTATCGAGAAACTCGAGAATAGCCACGCGGGTCTGCTCATAGCTGTGGCCGTTTTGCAGAGCGCTGTGACGCAGCCACTCCTCGCACTCGAGTTCTTCTTTAGCGAGGCGTTTGGAAACATCCAGAAGTTTTTGCGTGACCAGGCGCTCGAGTTCGCCAAAGGGTTCCTTTTCGAAGAGGCGGCGAATCTCTGTTCGCTGGCTGGGCGTATTCTTGCGAAGCACCAGGTCACGGCATTCTTTGAAAAGAGGAACGGAGGGTTCAGCGGCTTTCTTCTTAAACTCTTCTTGCCGTTGTAACTCAGCGAGCTTGGATAGTTCGCCTTCGGGCAGGCGCAGGAACTTGCCGATTTTGTCGTAGATGTCGGTGCGGGTAGGCGCCGGTGGATCCTTTTTGCGAGCGAGTAACTGAGAGATGTAGGATTCCGTGACCTGGGCCGCTCCGGCCAGATCTTTCTGTTCCAGACCTAGTTCTTTGAGGCGGTGGCGGATGACGAGAGGTACGTCCATGAAATAGGCGATCGGAAAAAGGCTTACTTTATTATTCTAATTAACCTATAATGGTTAACGAACGGCTTATTTGCGGAAGGAGCAGCAGGATGCAATTCACTTTGACTGGTTTTAATCAGGATATGGGTTGCCGGGTGTTTGCATTCGAGGGCACTACGGCAGACCGGACGCGGAGAGAGTATACGGTGCGGGCAGACCTGGCGCTTTCGCGCCGGTACGGAATCCAGATGCAGGAGCTTCCGCTATTGTGCCGCGCCCTTCTGGAGCAGCACGGGAGCGAAGAAGGTTGTGCAATGACGTTTACCGAAGAGGCGATGCGCTTACACGCCCGAGCGTGCACGGAAGCACGCAATGCGGCGATCCTGAAGCGAAAAGCAGTACGGCGTCCGGCGACCACCAGTCAGGCCGGCGTGGGTTGGAGAGCGACCCAATTGCCGCGGCCTTAGTAGTCGTCCCGCGATCGGAGCAGGCGCATCCGGGAAACCTCGGCGAGCGTCATGCTTCTTCGGAGGCGTGTAGGCCCGAAGCACCACCTAGCAGTTTCAGGTTGAGTGCGCCACCTGTGAAAACCATTTCCTCAAGAGCTCCGTTTACGGCAGCCTCACTCAGTGGCCCCGGCATATTGAATTCTAACTGGAATTGCGCACTGCGGCGCATGAACTCCTTAATAAATGCGGCACTCGCGCCTTCGGTGCGGCGGACCAGTAGCTCGAGCAGCTGAGCAGGTACATCGAGTTTGCGGGCATAAAGGCGGACCAGACGACGGCGTCCTTCGGCATCGGGAAGCGGAAATTCGATAGCCTGATCAATGCGGCCTGGTCGTGCAGCGAGAGCGGGTTCCAGTTGCTCGGGACGGTTGGTAGTCAGGATAAACAAGACATCGGCGTCTTCGCGCAATCCGTCCATTTCATTCAGAAGTTTATTGAGCAGAATTTCCTGCCCGGGGTTGTGCATGTGCGAGCGCTCGCGGGCGATGAGATCCACGTCCTCGACGATCATGATGCTTGGCTGAAAAAAGCGGCAAAGGGAGTCTGCTCGTGCCGGTCGAGCCACAAACCATTCTGCAGGCAGCGGACCGGCGCTTCGTCGCCGATATCGATTTCGTCGTGCTGCAGAGGCCCTATCCCAACCACGCCGAAGGGACTGACAGTGAGCAGATTTGTGATGGTCAGTGTTTCATGATTGTGCTGCGCACTGATGCCGAGAAGCTTAGCGGCGCGGCCGGCGAAACGCTGTTCCAGGGCGATTTGCAAATCGACGCGCGAAGTCACCGGGAAATCGCGGCCCGCTGTCACGATCTCTTCGGCAGGACGGTTTCCGAAGTGTTTGCGCAGCAGCGTTTGCAGCGGTTGTTTAGGGCGGAAAGGAGAGCGCATAAGATCCTCGCGGTGCCGCAAATTTCAGTCGCCGTGCGGCGTGTAAGGTTTTAACGTCCGAAAACCAGCTAGCCGTTGGCGGCTCGTTTGCGACGCGGTGTGGCGGCGGTGGTCTGTTTGGCGGGTGTTTCGCCGGCGCTGGCCGCAGGTTTGCGCGGCAGTTCGCCCAGACTCTTTTGCAGAGCCTGCATAAGGTCGATAACCGGGGCAAGCTTGCGGGGCGAGGGCTCCTCGACAGCCTGGCCTTCGCGCTTGGCTTCGAGCATTTGTTTCACGCGGCCCTGGTATTCGTCGTGGTACTTGCTGGCGTCAAAGTCGGTGGCCAGGCCTTCGACAAGACGTTCGGCGAGTTCGATTTCCTGCGGCTTGACGGTAACGGTGGTGTCGCGACGAAACTCCGGTACCTCCCGTACTTCTTCGGCATAGAACATCGTATGCAGCAGCAGGCCCTGTGCGTGCGGCCGAATCACGACCGTGAATTCGCGCTGATGCATGGCGATTTTGGCGATCGCGCTATAACCCGATTTGCGCATCGTTTCGAAAAGCAAATGGTAGGCCTTTTTGCCGGCCTCTTCGGGCGCCATAAAGTAAGAAGCATCGAAGTAGATCGGATCGATGCCTTCGGCTTTGACGAATTCCAGAATCTCCATGTTGTCGCTGGAAGGGGGAGCGATGTTCTTGATATCGTCGTCGTCGACGATCAGGTAGCGATCCTTTTCGACCTCGTACCCTTTTACGAGTTCGTTGCGTTCAACAACGCGATCACAGCGCGGGCAGAAAGTTTGCTGTTTGATACGGCTGCCGCAGACACCGTGGATCTGATTAAAGCTGACGCGCTCGGTACGGGCAGCGGCAAAAAGCCGGACCGGGATGGTGATCAGGCCAAAAGTAATGTAGCCTTTCCAGACAGTTGCAGCCAAGGGCACTCTCCTCCTGCACCGGGATACGGTCAGAGACTCTAAAACAATACCGTGTTGCTATGTAGTTTTGCAACCGGGTACCGGGGCGGGGAAACTGTTGTTTGTCCCGCTGTATGTCGCTTCCAGGCGTTTGGGAAGTGGCCTATGCCGCGCTATTCCTTTGACTCGCATTTCATTCGCTGACCGAGTATCGCTTCGTTGGGATCGGCTGGATATTCCATGTCGGTTAGGACATCTTGCATCCCCTTTACAGCCACCCGGTCCTTCCATTTATGCCGCTTTCCTCGTTTGATTGTGCCATCTTCGATACGGGTATGGCTTGAGGCGATAGAGCTTCGTAAAACCTTTCGGTTTAACTACTTACTATACAGCGCAAATTCAAAAAAACGCTTGCTGACGCGCGCGGCTCAGAAACAGGGTTGCGTGTTTACAGCACTTGCGGAGCCACGACCTTGAGGGAGTGGTTTGGCATTGCTATTCTGCGCCGGGAACTACCTAACTATGGCGCAGAGTGCCGCCAAGACTCATGCGGGTAGCGCGGCGGGCCGGGAGCAGGGCGGCGGCTAAACAGCAGAACGCAAGTAAAAGGACGGCTGCCAGATAGACGCCCGGCTCGCGAAAAGAGACGTTTGTGACCTGGTGGCGGATCAGAGACAAGCTGAACCAGGCCAGTGGGGCGGCAAGCGACAGGCCGCCCACCAGGATCAGCACCGCTTCCCGCAGCACGAGTTGCAGGATGTCGGCGGGAGTTGCGCCCACAGCAACGCGCACGCCGAATTCGGTAGTGCGCAGCGAAGCACCATAGGAAACCACGCCGTAGATGCCGGCAACGGCCACGATGAGCGAGAGGAAGGCGAAGGAGCTAACGAGAATGGCGAGGGCGCGGTCGGCGGAGGCGAACTCGGCCATACGGGAAGGCATGGAGGCGACATCGAAGGCAGCGAGGTTAGGGGCTTGCTGGTGGACGATCGTGCGAATAGTTTGCTCGGTGAGAGGTTCGCCTAGGGTGCGCACGTAGAAGTTGACGGCGTTGATGGTGGGCGCTTGTGGCGCGGCGGTGTAGATTTCCGGTTTACCGGAGCGACGCCAGGTTTGCCGGTGGTCGGCGGCGATGCCGACAATGGTGCCGAGCCAAGGCGGGTCGAAGAAATTGAACAAGGTTATGTTGCGGCCCAGCGGATTGGAGTTGCCGAAGAGTTGACGAGCGAAGGCTTCGTTCAGGATGGCGGCATGGGTGGCACCGGCGCGGTCACGGTCATCGAACTCCCGGCCGGCGAGCAGAGGGATGCCGAGAGTTGTGAAATAGCGGGGCCCGACGCTATTATGCGTGGCGGATTTCATATCATTCACCGGTTCGCTGACAGCTCCGGGATACACCAGCGCGACGTCGGCTTCCTGCGGAAAGGGTCCGCCATTTCCATAACTGACTGAGGTGACGCCAGCGACTGCGCGCAGACGGTCGGCCAGATGGAAGAGCAGAAGTTGGCTGGCTTGCGGGGTAACGCCGGAGAGTTTCGGATCGACCGCAAAGACACTGAGGTGCGCGGGGTTAAAACCTACCGGAACCGAGACCAGCCTGTGGAGTGACTTGGCGAAGAGGCCGGCGGCGATGGCCAGAACAAGCGACATGGCGATCTGGGAAGCCGCCAGTGTGCGGCGGGCGAAGGTCTGAGAACGACTGGAAGAGTGCGTACTTGATCCTTCGCTGAGTCCCTGGGCAAGATTGATGCGGGCGGCTTGCCAGGCAGGCATAACGCCGATAAGGAGTCCGACGGCGATAACGGCCGCGGCGTGGAGGAGCACGGTATAGGTCGAAATCTGGTACTCGAAACCACCGTTTTGATCGAGACGCGCGAGATGAACAAGCAAGTGCATGCCGGCGCGGCCCAGGAAGAGCGCGAGCAAACCGCCGGCCAGAGACAAGGCGAGCGTTTGCAGAAAGTAGAGGCGCATGACGGCGGGGCGGGTGGCCCCTACCGCATAGCGAATGAGCATCTCGCGCTTTTGGCGAATAGCGCGCACGATGGTCAATCCAGTAACGTTGATGGCAGTCAGAGCGAGAAGCGCCAGGGTCATCCATTGCAGCAGGCGTAGGGGTTCGGTCCAGGAATCGAGAGCGGCGTGAACGCCTTGCGAAGCGGGGATTAACGAAAGATATTCATGAGAGAGTTCGCGCAGATAGGCGGGCGAGGTCGCGGGATTACGGGCCAGTTCCTGACGGACGGCGGCGCGGTAAATAAGTTGCAATCGGGCCTCGGCCGCGGTTCGACCGAGAGCATCGGGTAAGCGAACGAATGGATTCAGCCAGCGCACGCTCCAGTTGTTGGCTTCATGCCAGCCCGGGTTCAGGTCGGCATACGTAGCGACGGGAACATAGAGTTTTGGCGCTTGCCCGGCGATGATGCCATGAAAGTGAGGCGGCGCGATGCCGATGACGCGAAACGGGACACCGTTTATGCGCAAGATGCTGTTCCAGGCGCTGAGTTGGCCGGCGTAGGATTGCTGCCAGAATTCGTAGGCGAGAACGGCTACGAATCGATCCCCAGTCTGCCTGTCGTTCGACGGTTTGATGGGAGAGCCGACGGCCGTTTTGACCTGGAGCACGTCGAAGAAATTGCCCGAGACAAAGTCGGCACGCAAATGTTCGGCGTCACCGGAAGTCTCGACGTTGACCAGTTCGCCGTGGCGGGCCGCAATGCTCGCACCTGCTGTGAAATGATCTGCGAGGTAGCGATAGGTGGGAACACTGAAGGTGAGAGCGCCGGCATCGCTATCGGAGCGGCCATTGTGAGTGACGTTTGTACTGAATGCGAAAATTTGCGCAGAGTGTGGCACGGGAAGTTGCGCGTAGAGCACTTGCCAGAGAAGCATAAAAATGGCCGAGGCCGAGCCGATGCCCAAGGCGAGCAGCAGAATCGATAAGACCGAAAATGCACTTTCTTTGCCTAGGCCGCGGAGCGTGTGGAGTGATTCGCGGATGAGAATGTCCGTTTTAGGCAACATGAAGCAGTGAAGAGTTTTCTCTATTTTATTGGCAAGCCGCGAGATGCGCACGCTAATGCTATCGCTGCCGAGTTCATAAAACGCAGCGGGCGGTATACAACCTGCGAAATGCGGGAAGTTTCACCCGACCGGTTCGATTTATTCGCGCGGCACACCGCGGCGCGCAAGGTGTTTCTCGATCCTGGAGGGCGCGCTCACACCTCGGCGGATTTCGTGGACCTGGTAGCCGAAGGAGAGCGAAATGGCCAGGATCTGGTGTTCCTGGTGGGCGGTCACGACGGATTGCCGGCAGCGTGGAAGCCGCGCGCAGATTTGCTGCTTTCACTTTCACCGATGACCTTCCCGCATGAGCTCGCGCGAGCCATGCTGGCGGAGCAGATTTACCGGGCGTTTACTACGCTCCGAGGGCATCCCTACCCGCGGTGAACCGGAAAGAGACGTTATTTTGAAATAGTCTTAGTGTGAATAAACAGTTGTAACTCAGCCGTCACCTCCCGTTAACTCATTTCGTCGACGCTACTGGTATGCAGCCTAAACAGCAGCCTTTGGAAGTATCTGCTTCGTCGCTTTTTCCACCGGCCGTCAGTCAATTGTTACGGCCGATCGAGCCGGCGCTGATGCGCTGGATTTTTCCGGATCGCCTGATGCAGGTGATGCCGGACATCAGTACGCGGCCCATGAATTGCGCCGAATACTGCCGCGAGTTTTTGCGCAATCTCAACATACGGTACAGCGTGGCCGAACAAGATTTGACGCGCGTTCCTACAAAGGGCAGCACGCTCGTGGTGGCGAACCATCCTTTCGGATTTCTGGAAGGGATGATTCTGCTGGCGTTGCTCGAGAAAGTGCGGGTGGATTACCGGGTGGTGGGCGCCGCGTTTCTGGAGCGGTTTCCGGCGCTGCGCGAGCGCGTGTTTTTTGTGAATAACTTATCGGATGAAGCGGCGCACGAGAACCGGAGCAGTCTGCGCTCTTCAATCGAGTGGTTGCGGGATGGCGGATTGCTCGTCATGTTTCCGGCCGGCGAAGTCGCGCACATGAACTGGAGCGAGCGCCGAGTGGCGGACCCGAAATGGAATGCCGCCGCCGCGCGGTTGGCGCGCAAGACAGGCTGTGTGACGCTACCGTTATTTTTCGAAGGGGGGAACAGTCCCGGGTTTCAGATGATGGGCACGATTCATCCTCGGCTGCGTACGCTGCATCTGCCGGTTGAGTTAATGAAGAAGAGCAGTCAGACAATCCGGATTCGGATTGGGACTGCTATCCCGGGCAACACATTGCAGAGTTATGCGGATGCCGAGGCAGCTACCGAGTATCTGCGGGCGCGCACCTACTTACTAAGTCACCGAGCCAGCGCAACTAACGAATCATTGCTGCCGAACACCCCCTGGTTTGTAAAGATGAAGCCAGTTGCGTCGTCGCCGTCGGGTACTTCGATGGAGCGTGAGATCGCGCTGCTTCCAGCGGATCGATTGCTGGCCAAGAGCGAAGACTTCGCGGTGTATGCGGCGGCGGCGGCGGAGATTCCGCAGACCCTGCATGAGATCGGCCGCTGCCGTGAAGTCACTTATCGACAGGTTGGGGAAGGGACGGGAAGGCCGCGGGACCTCGATCGATTCGACGACTATTATCAACACATCGTGTTATGGCACGCTACGGACCGGCGCGTGGCGGGCGCGTACCGGCTCGCTGCCACCCCAGACGTGTTGCGGGAGCGCGGCGTTGCCGGACTCTACACGAGTACGCTGTTCCAATATGAGCCGGAATTTTTCGCGCGAATCGGTTCGGCTTTCGAACTGGGCCGTTCGTTTATCTGCCGCGAGTATCAGAAGCAGTACGCTCCACTGCTGCTGCTGTGGAAGGGCATCATCAAATTTGTGGAGCGGCGTCCGGAGTGCGCGATTCTGTTTGGCGCAGTCAGCGTGAGCAGCGAGTATCAAGCCCTCTCCCGGACTCTGATTGTTAATTTCTTGAATGGGCACATCACCAACAGCGCTTCGCGCTGGATGCGCCCGCGCCGGCAATTTCGAGGGCAGGCATTAGTGCCGCGCCAAGTGAAACAGTTAGGCCGGTTGCTGCCGACCGTCGACGAGCTTTCGTCATCGATCCAGGATTTAGAAGCCGATGGGAAAGGCTTGCCCGTGCTGATTAAGCAGTATCTGAAAGTAGGCGGCCAGTTACTCGGATTTAATGTCGATCGGCACTTTGCGAACGCGCTGGATGTTCTGGTAATGGCCGATTTGAGAACAGCGTCCGGGCCTATGCTGGACCGGTGCATGGGACGCGAACAAGCGGCAGCGTTTCGAGCCTTTCATGCGGAGCGAAAGCCAGTGGACCTAAATCCAGAAATCTGAAGATGTAAAAAAGGGCAGGTAGTCTTTTTGTGCTAGGCTGACAGGTGCGGTTTCTGGAGGAACGAACAATGAAACGCACTGCGGTGGCTCTGGCAGTTTTATTCTCTTCAGTGTTGTTGGCCCGTGACAAAGGTAAGGTCTACTGCGATTCGCAAGATTCGTTCTGCGCCTATTTCACTTCGGCCATCCAAAAGAAGAAGGTTCCGGTTACCGTAACAACCGATCCGAAGCGGGCGCAGTACAGCTTGAAATTTCAAGCCAAAAACAGCGACGGCTCGCTGTTGCAGGGAATTGCCAGCGCAGTAAACGATGGAGCTTACAACAGTGGCGCCTTCAGTGAGATGACTTTAACGGTAATCGATAACCAAACGAAAGACGTTAGTTACAGTTACACTTGTAAGAAATACAACCAGTACAGTGGCTCGGATTCGCGCATGGCTAGCTCCGTAGCCGAATGCCTAGCGAAGCACTGGAAAAGCAATTTTTCGAAACAGTAAGCACAAAGTCGTCGCCGCTTCGAAATAACACCGACAGCCCACTAATTTGGATTGGCTTTGGGCCAGCCACCGGATTTAGGCGCCGGGGTGGTGGGAGCAGAAGTAGCAGCCGGAGGAACCGCAGAGTTGTCTCCGTCAGGCGTGACCGTGTTGATATGCGGACCGGAATCTTCGTTGACCGCACCCCGGTGTTTGCTCGTGGCGGGTGTGGCCGGGTCCTGAGACGATGACGCCGGGTCGGGTATCGGGTCGCCGGGATCGGAGGCGCGCGTCACCGAAATGGGTCCGGCGTGTCCGGCCGAGTTGCCGGAGATAAAGACGCGGCGGTAATGAATTTCAGCATCGAGGAAGCGTATCTTCGCTTCTTGCGAGAGTTCCACGCGCACCGACTGTCGGTCGCCGACCTGCGCGCCCTCGGGTAAGTAAAAATGCAGAGCGTAACGCTGGCGCAGGCGCGCCAGGGTATCTTCCAGCGCGGAAGCTTCCTGCACCTGCATGGTGTCGCCGCCGGAATCCTGGGCAATGGTCGAAGTGCCGGCCGTGTGCGACGGATCGCCGCCCAGGCCACCTCCGGGGATGCCGCCACCGCCGCCCGGCCAACCTCCTCCGCCTCCGCCCGGCCAGCCACCACCGCCTCCTGGGAAACCAACACCACCCCCGCTACCCCAAGTTCCGTGGCGTCGCGGCACGCCTCTGCCGCTCATGGTGGGCACTTCATAGGGCGCTTCCAGAAAACTGAGGACCGTATTGGCCCGAGCCAGGGCGCTTTCGACGCGCGGCTCATCTTCGTTATCCTGCGTTTCGTCGTCGGTCAGTATGACGATCGCGCGGCGTGCTTCCGGACGTGCCTGTCGACCCACATAAGTAGCGGCGCTCACCAGTGAATTCGTGATGCGGGTACCGCCGTTGAAGTGCTCGGCCCGCAGCACATGATTCAGTTCGCTGGCCACATCATCGAGATTGCTGGTGAAGGGGAGCCGCACGCGAGTAGAGGTGTCGAAGACCATGATGGCCACCCGATCCTTGTCGGCCAGCACGCGCAAGGCTTGGTGAGCAGCGCGGGCGATCTTTTCCACATGCGGCTCCATGCTGCCGCTGACATCGAGCAGCAGTAAGATGTCGATCGGCATGTTCTCGCTCGCAAAATTACGGATCGGCTGAGTGTGCCCGTCTACCTTAACCACGAAATCGCTTTTCTGCAGACCGGTAATCGGGCGGCCATTGCGGTCGACCACCTGGGCGTCGACACGGGTCATGGCGACATCGCTTTTGAACACGGGATCGTCCGCATACGCGGAAACTCCGGTCAATATCGCTAAAGCCAGAGATGTCGAGACCAGGAGGCGTGACATGAAGCGCAAACTTTCTTTGAAAACTGAGGCAAACGGGGACTTACTAATCATACGTGCCCCGCCGACCCCCGGTTACCAAGTGGATGCGAAATTCAATCGTTGTGTGGATGCGGGTAGCTGCCCGCTACAGTACACTCATGCGTTTATATCAGTTCAATAATCATGACCCACAAAATTCCAGGCGCGGTGATTTGCCTTTTTCTTTTCGTATTCGACGTTCTGCTGCCGGCGCAACAGCAGACCGATGCCGGCGATGCCATTAAGCTCGGCGACGTAACCGTGAATGGCTGGTTCCGAACGCGCGGCGAGGTTTGGGACTGGTTCAAAGGCAACGCGAACAATCAGTATGCGTTTTCCGAGTCACTCTTTCGGCTTGGATTCTCGGAGACCACCCGCTCCTTCGATTGGAAAATCGAAGTGGCCGTGCCAGTTCTTCTTGGCATACCGAGCAATGCCATTGCGGCCGGAGCTCAGGGGCAACTCGGATTCGGGGGCACCTACTATGCGAGCTCGAAAGCGGCGGGAACGGCTTCCATTTTTCCCAAGCAGGTTTACGGACGGTTCAAGTTTGGCGAGGGGCCGTGGAAGCAGTCGCTGCTGCTGGGGCGGAGCGAGTTTTTCGATGGGGCGGAGGTGACGCCGGCAAATAAGACGCTGGCAACGCTCAAGAAAGAACGCATTTTGCAGCGCCTGATCGGCAACTTTGGATTCGCGGATGTAGCGCGGAGTTTCGATGGCGGCGTGTACTCACTCGATAGTTCGCGAACCAATGTCACGGTGTTCGGAGCGCGGCCAACCCGCGGCGTCTTTCAAGTAGATGGCTGGGGCGAAGTAAATGCCGACGTGTTCTACGGCTCGATCACGCGGCAGGTGGGAGGCGGCAGGAGCAGCGGCGAACTGCGCGTGTTCGGCATCGGCTACAACGACTATCGCGGAAACGTGTTGAAGACCGATAACCGTGCGGCGGGTGCGCGCGCCGCGGACCATGCCAACCTCGATATCGGTACCGCGGGCGCACATTACATTCATGCGCTGGAGACGCAAGCCGGTACGTTCGACGTTCTCGGCTGGGGCGCCTGGCAATTCGGGTCGTGGGGAACATTGAAGCAGCGCGCCGATGCGTATTCCGCGGAAGGCGGCTGGCAACCGCCGGCGCTGAAAAGCGTGAAGCCCTGGCTGCGCGGCGGATACGACTATGCGTCCGGCGACAAGAATCCGAACGACGGCACGCACGGCACATTTTTTCAAATCCTGCCGACGGCAAGGCAATATGCGCGCTTTCCGATCTTCAACATGATGAACAGCCGCGATGCGTTTGGGGAATTGGTGCTGCGGCCCGCCAAATCAGTGACCGTACGGACCGACATTCATTCGCTGGC
Organism: Bryobacteraceae bacterium; assembly: GCA_965277435.1. Classification (GTDB taxonomy): domain Bacteria; phylum Acidobacteriota; class Terriglobia; order Bryobacterales; family Bryobacteraceae; genus Bog-105. The sequence goes on from OZ255821.1 coordinate 4,583,020, forward strand.
GCTGGCCAACAAGCACGACCTTTGGTACTCCGGCGGCGGCGTCTATCAACCTTGGTCATTCGGGTTTACCGGCCGGACATCAAATGGCCAGACAGGGCTCGCCACGCTGTACGACACAAGTGTCGATTACATGCTCAACCGGCATCTGGCTTTTGCGGTCTACTATGGCTACGCGGCCGGCAAGCTGGTGATCACCGACATCTATCCCAAAGGCAACAATGCCAATTTCGGGTATGTGGAAGCAAACTATCGGTTTTGATTTTGGCGGTTCTGATTTGGCATTGCTTTTTCAGACTGTAATCCGTTAATCTGAAATGCAAGTCCTGCTGCGTAGCGGGATTCAGTTTCGCAGTCCCTCGTCTGACCGTTTCGCACCGTCCGCGAAAATTTATTGGCTGTATTCGCGAGGCGAAACCTGTCGTTACGTGACTTTCAAAAAGCCGGCCATCCGCCGACGCTGCTCTCCGCGTTTCTCTACTTCGACGTGAGTTTCATGGTGTGGGTGATTCTGGGCCCACTCGGACCATTCATCGGCGAAGCGTACCATTTGTCCGCCTCGCAAAAGGGTTTGTTGACCGCGTTGCCGTTGCTGGGCGGATCTTTTTTTCGACCGCTGCTCGGGTGGCTGACGGAACGGATCGGCGGCCGGACGACAGGACTTATCGGCATGGCGCTGACGTTGACGCCGCTGGTCTGGGGCTGGCGGTTTGCCCACAGCTATTACGACTTTCTGGCGTTGGGATTGTTGCTCGGGGTTTCGGGCGCGAGCTTTGCGGCGGCGCTGCCCCTGGCGAGCGGCTGGTATCCGCCGCAATATCAGGGTCTGGCCATGGGTATCGCGGGCGCGGGTAACTCCGGAACGCTTTTTGCGACCTTGCTGGCGCCCCGGCTGGCGCAGACCTTCGGATGGCGCTCGGTGTTTGGCGTGGCCATAATCCCGATCCTGGCGGTGTGGCTGGTGTTTTTCTTTTTAGCGAAAGATGCGCCCGTCAAGCGTCCGGTCAGGCGCTGGGCTGAGTATGTGTCACTTTTCAAGATTCCGGATACCGGTTGGTTCTGTTTTCTATACAGCCTCACATTCGGCGGTTTTGTCGGCCTCACCAGCTATCTTTCGATTTTTTTTCACGACCAATATCACTTGACGAAAGTCCAGTCCGGGGATTTTACGACGGTGGTGGTGTTGTTCGGGAGTTTTCTGCGCCCGGTCGGCGGCGTTCTGTCGGATCGATTCGGTGGCCATCGCATGCTGGTTGTTCTGCTGAGTAGCGCTTGTCTCGCGATGGCTGCCGTGGCGACTCTGCCACCTGCTTTCCTGGCCTTGGCTTTGCTGGCGGCCGGCATGGGACTGCTGGGCATGGGGAATGGATCGGTATTCCAACTGCTTCCCCAGCGTTTTGCCGATCGCATTGGCATCATGACCGGGATCGTTGGGGCGGCAGGCGGACTGGGTGGATTCTTTTTGCCATCACTGCTCGGAGTCGTCAAACAAAATACGGGGACGTTTGGCATCGGCTTTGCTTTACTAGCGGGAATTCTGCTGCTGGGCGCGGGCAGCTTGCTTTACCTGAAGACTGTCTGGACCAGGACCTGGCCGAAAGAGGCGGCGCAGCTTGCGGGCTTGTTGCCAGTCGGAGCGCGGGAGGAAGCGAACGCTTACGCTACCAACGCTTAACCCTTCATCGATGGACAGTCCCGCGTCCACGAAGACGGTGGATACACATTGCCCGTACTGCGCCTTGCAATGCGGCATGCGACTGGTTCTCGACGAGGGGGAAGCGGTGCGGGTGGAAGGGCGCGACTTTCCCACCAACAAGGGCGGCCTGTGCCAGAAAGGCTGGACAGCGGCCGATCTGTTACACCACAAACATCGCCTCTTGATGCCGCTGCTGCGCGAGCGCAAAGGTGAGCCGTTGCGGCTTGCCAGATGGACCGAGGCGCTGGATCGGATTGCCGCCGGGATCAGCACCATTCAGCAGGAGCATGGCCGGGACGCAGTAGGCGTGTTTGGGGGCGGCGGGCTGACGAATGAAAAAGCCTACTTGCTCGGAAAATTTGCTCGCGTGGCGCTCAAAACCTCACAGATCGATTACAACGGACGCTTCTGCATGTCGTCCGCAGCCGCGGCTTCGATCAAAGCATTCGGCTTGGATCGAGGCTTGCCGTTTCCGCTCGAAGACATCTCGCACGCCGAAACCATTCTGCTGATCGGCAGTAACGTGGCGGAGACAATGCCGCCTATCATGCAGTATTTCCATGCGCAAGCGAGGAATGGCGGATCGCTGATTGTGGTGGACCCGCGTCTCACGCCAACGGCAGCGGCCGCCACGTTGCACCTGCAGATTACGCCCGGCACCGATGCGGCACTGGCAAACGGCCTGCTGTATCTGGCCATGCGCGAGAAGTACCTGGACGAAACATTTATTGCGGCGCGCACAACCGGCTACGAAGACATCAAGCGCACCATCAATACCTACTGGCCGGAACGGGTGGAGCGCATTACGGGTATTCCCGAAAAGCAACTCGCGATGGCGGCGAGCCTGCTGGGACGGGCGGCGACAGTCATGATTTTGACGGCGCGTGGACCCGAGCAGCAGAGCCAGGGCGTAGACAATGTGTTGAGCTTCATCAATCTGGCACTCGCGTTGGGCAAGGCAGGCAAGCCGTACTGCGGCTACGGATGTTTGACGGGGCAGGGCAATGGACAAGGGGGCCGGGAGCACGGGCAAAAAGCAGATCAGCTTCCCGGCTATCGCAAGATTGACAACCCGTTGCACCGGAGGCATGTGGCGAAGGTTTGGGGCATACCCGAAGGGGAATTGCCGGGGCCGGGACAGTCCGCTTATGAAATGTTGAGCGGCATGGGAACCGCAAACGGATTGCGAGCGCTGCTGGTGTTCGGTTCGAACCCGGCGGTGTCTGCGCCGAGGGCGGCACATGTGCAAAAACGGCTCGAGAGCCTGGATCTGCTGGTGGTTTCCGACTTCTTTCTTTCCGAAACGGCGCAACTGGCGGACGTTGTGCTGCCATCAACGCAATGGGCGGAAGAAGAAGGAACTATGACAAATCTGGAAGGACGGGTGCTCTTGCGCCAGCAGGCGATGACACCGCCCGCCCAAGTGCGATCGGATCTCGAGATCTTCTCCGGACTGGCGCAACGGCTGCACTGCACAGCGAACTTTCCGGTGGAAGCCCAGGACGCCTTCTTTGAATTGCGGGTCGCCTCAGCAGGCGGCGCGGCCGATTACGCCGGCGTGACCTACCAACGAATCGCCCACGAAGAGGGCGTGTTCTGGCCCTGTCCCAGTGAAGATCATCCAGGTACACAACGCCTCTTCTTGGGCCGGTTCGCCACGCCCGATGGGCGCGCGCGTTTTCATCCGATAGAGTTTCGCGCTTCGGCGGAGGAGCCCGATGCGGAGTATCCGCTTTATCTGACAACCGGCCGCGTGATGGCGCACTATCAATCGGGTACACAGACCAGGCGCGTCGAAAAATTGTTGCACGCTGCGCCGGAAGCTTTCGTCGAGATTCACCCGGCCATGGCGCGGAGTTACGGCATTGCGAGCGGTGATGAAGTGTGTCTGGCGACCCGGCGCGGACAAGCGAGCGCGAAAGCAGTTTTGACGTCTTCGATCCGGCTCGACACCGTGTTCATGCCGTTCCATTTCGCAGCGAAAGGGCGCGCAAATCTATTGACCAATCCGGTGCTCGATCCGATTTCACGAATGCCCGAGTTCAAAGTCTGCGCCGTGCGCATTGCGAAAGCGTCTTCCCCATGTTAGAAACACCGAAGTTCCTGCAAGGCGTCTACGAGTTTACCGGCCCGGGGTTGAACTCGCCGCAAGCGTTGTCACCCGCGGCAACTTACAAAACTCCCTTCGACAAGCGTTCGCAGCTGGTGTATTTCCGGGGCGGCAATTCGAGCAGCGAACTGCTTTATGTCCTGCTGCTGCGCGACGGCAAACCGATGCGTTATTTTCCGATCGGCGCGCAAAGCGCGATTCATGTTCCGCTGGCGGTGGTGGAGGACTTGCATCCGGAGACAGCTATCGAACTACAGGTAGCCGCTCCTGTCGGACTCACCGGAACCCTGGTGCTCGATGTGGGACTGACGGAGTTTTGAAAATTATGCAAAAACAAAATCTGGTCGTGATCGGAAACGGGATGGCAGGCGCGCGCGCGGTGGAAGACATCCTGGCGCGCGGCGGGGCCGATCAATTCGACATCACCATATTCGGTGATGAACCCTACGGCAATTACAACCGCATCCTGTTGTCAAACGTGCTGAATGGCAGCCAGGAGGAGAGTGAGATTTACCTGAATCCGCTGGCCTGGTATCGGGAGAACGACATTACTTTGCACGTCGGCGTGCGCGCGGAGCGAATCCTGCGCAAGGCGAAAGTGGTCCTGGCCGACGATGGCACGGGCGAGCCCTACGACAAAGTGATTATCGCAACCGGCAGCCGTTCCTACATTCCTCCCATCGATGGACTGACGGTGGACGACGGATCGTATAAACCGGGACTGTTCGTGTTTCGCAGCCTGGATGACTGCCATGAGATCGCGGAGTATGCGCAAGGGCGCGGCCGGGCAGCGGTAATTGGCGGCGGCCTGCTTGGTTTGGAAGCGGCGCGCGGCTTGCAAAACTTTGGCCTGACGGTAGACGTGGTGCATCGCGGCGGCCACTTGATGGGGCAGCAGTTGGACCCGCAGGCCGGCGCGATTTTGAAGACCACCATGGAGCGCATGGAAATGCGCGTGCTGCTCAAGAAGAACACGACCAAGGTGCTGGGCGAAGATCGCGTTACCGGACTCGAGTTCGCCGATGGCAGCACGCTCGAGTGTGACTTGGTGGTGATTGCCACTGGCATCAGTCCGAACATCGAAATAGGGACACGTAGCGGGCTGACGGTGGAGCGGGCGATTGTGGTGGATAACCAAATGCGGTCGATCGATGATTCAGACGTCTACGTAGTGGGCGAATGCGCGCAGCATCGCGGGAACGTCTACGGTCTGGTAGCGCCGCTGTGGGAACAGGCGAAGGTGCTGGCCGACCAGATCACTGGCACTAACCGGAACGCTGCCTATCATGGCTCGAAGGTGGCGACCAAACTCAAAGTAATGGGCGTCGAAATGGCCTCTATGGGCGTAACAGAACCGGCTGACGACCTGGATGAGATCGTGCAATTTACCGAGCCACGCAAAGGAACCTACAAGAAGCTGATCATCCGCGATGGGCGTTTGATCGGGGCGATTCTGCTGGGCGACATCAGCAAGGCCGCCTATCTCACTCAAGCTTTCGACCGCAACACGCCGCTCCCGGAAGATCGGCTGGCGTTGCTGTTCGATATCGGCGCGCCTTCGAAGAAACTCACCGTAGAAGAAATGCCGGCCGCGATGCAGGTTTGTAACTGCAATGGCGTGAGCAAAGGGGCGCTGGTGGCCTGTGTGAAAAATGGGCGGCGCAGTGCAAAGGCTGTCATGGAGGCGACACGCGCCGGAATGGGCTGCGGTTCGTGTAAAGCGATGGTGTCTGAAGTAATCGAGTGGGCTTGTGGCGGCCAGCTGGAGGAAGATCCTTCCGTTCACTACTACGTGCCGGGCGTGCCGTTGAAAAAGCCTGAACTGATACAAGCGTGCCGTGAACGAAATCTGCGGTCTGTATCGGCTGTTTTTGCCGCGCTCGCAGATGGAAGGGAAGATGCGGCAAGCAAGCCTGGCCTTGCTTCACTGCTGAATACAATTTGGGCGGAAGCATACCAGGACGAGCGCGATGCTCGCTTCATCAACGAGCGGGTACATGCCAACATCCAGAAAGACGCCACCTTTTCCGTGGTGCCGCAGATGCCGGGCGGAGTCACCAGCGTAGCGCAACTGCGGCGCATTGCCGATGTCGCCGAAAAATATAAGGTGCCGATGGTCAAGCTGACCGGCGGCCAGCGCCTCGATTTGCTCGGCATAAAGAAAGACGATTTGCCCAAAGTTTGGCAAGACCTCGACATGCCCTCGGGGCACGCGTATGGCAAGAGCTATCGAACCTGCAAGAGCTGCGTGGGAACTGACTTTTGCCGCTTTGGCGTGGGCGACAGTACCTCACTCGCGATACGCATTGAGAACTATTTCAAAGGAATCGATTCGCCCGGAAAATTGAAGATGGCGACTGCCGGTTGTCCTCGGAATTGTTCGGAAGCCATGGTGAAAGACGTGGGCGCGGTGGCCGTCGAAGGTGGCAAGTGGGAGATCTATGTGGGCGGCGCGGCCGGCGCGCATGTGAGGAAGGGCGACATTCTTTGCGTGGTCGACAACCAGGACGATGTTTTGCAGTACCTGTCGCGGTTTGTGCAGTTTTACCGCGAGAATGCCAAGTATCTCGAGCGCACCTATGGTTTCGTAGAACGGCTTGGGATCGACACGATTCGCGAAATTATTGTCAATGATCGGGATGGCATTGCGGCTCGACTGGAAGCCGATCTGCACCGCAGCACGGAAGCGTATCGGGATCCTTGGAAGCAGTCGATTACCGCACCAAGCGCGAATCAATTTGCTTCGCTGCTGCCGGTGATTCAGTGACGATCTCGCGATGACAAAGATAGTTCACGAAATGATGGTCGCACCGCTGAGTGCCATCCCGCCGGGCGAAGGGCGCAATTTCAAGGTCCAGGGATTCGATCTCGCCATTTTTCGTACCCGCGCTGGGGAGGTATTTGCCACCCAGGCACACTGCCCGCATAAGAATGGGCCGCTGGCGGACGGCCTGGTAGGCGGTTCGTTGCTGATTTGTCCGCTGCATAATTGGAAATTCGACTTGCGAACCGGAGATGCCATGCTAGGGGAGTGTGGGATCGCGACGTATCCGGCGCGGCTCGACGACGAACATCGAATTCTGGTGACGCTAGAGAATAAAGAAGGGAATGACTAGGGCAGAAAAAGGAAAGGTCTATTTAGTGGGCGCCGGGCCGGGCGATCCGGAGTTGCTGACCGTCAAGGCGGCCCACCTCCTGCAAACGGCCGACGTCATCTATCATGACGACCTGGTGCCGGCCGAGGTGCTTGAAATGGTGCACCCAACGGCACTCGTTGTTCACGTCGGCAAGCGATCCGGAACCAAGAGAATCACCCAGCATGAGATCAACCGCCAGTTGATCGCGAGCGCGCGGCAGGGCTTGAGCGTGGTTCGTTTAAAGAGTGGAGATCCGCTCATTTTCGGACGAGCCGGTGAGGAGATTCATACACTAACAGAGGCCGGCATCGCTCATGAAGTAGTTCCCGGAGTCACCGTGGCGCTCGCGGCAGCCGCTGCGCTTACCTGTTCACTCACCGACCGGCGTGCCGCTTCGAGCGTTCTGTTTCTGACGGGCCATCACGCAGAAGACCTGAACCCCGCTCTGGCTCCGACGCGTGTGGTTTACATGCCAGGTTCGGACCTGGGAATTTACGCTGGCGCCTGGCTCGCGGATGGCGAATCGCCGGATATGCCTTGTGTAGTGATCAGCCGCGTGTCGCAACCAGACGAAATGATCGTGCGCACACGACTTGAAGATCTTGCGCGCGTCAAGCCAATGGCGAGCCCGTCGATTTTACTCGCAGGTTGGACCCTGGCAGAAGCGAACTTGTCGCAGATCGAGAAAGCTTTGAAAGACGCTGCCGTAGCCTAGACGCAGAAAGTTTCGACGCCTGGGATAAACTTCTCACTTGCTTCTCTCGCTACGTGGTGTTCAGAAGAATTTCGGCGGCATTCGTGCGCTCCGCGATGCCAACCTCGAAGTAAATGAGGGTGAGGTACACCTGCTCATGGGCGAAAACGGAGCAGGCAAATCCACACTCATGCGCATTGTCGCCGGGATGTACGTGCGCGATGGCGGCGAAATGTTGTGGCGTGGCCAGCCGGTCGCCTTTCGCAATCCTTCGGAAGCGGCGGCGCAGGGCATTGCGATGGTGCATCAGGAGTCGTTGCTCGCGTCTCATCTAACGGTGGCCGAAAATATTTTTCTCGGCCGCGAGGTCACGGGAAAAGCGGGATGGGTGCGCCGGCGCGTGATGGTGGACCGAGCCGCGTCCCTGATTGCGGCAAACGGATTCAATCTCAAAGCCGAGACGCTGGTTTCAAGCCTGAGCCCGGCTGGAAGACAGCTGGTAGAGATCTGCCGGGCGATCGCGCAAGGTTCGAGCCTCTTAATTTTTGACGAGCCTACTTCCTCGCTGTCAGAGTCCGAAACACATGAGGTGTTTCGTATCGTGCGGCAACTGCGGGAGCGAAAAGTTGGGGTGATCTACATTACCCATCGGCTGGAGGAACTGCGGTCGCTGGGCGATCGCGTGACGGTGCTGCGCGATGGGGCGACCGTCTTTACCGGGTTGCTGAAAGATCTGACACGCGAGCAGTTGATTCAGCACATGGTGGGGCGCGCGGTAAATGCAGTCTACAACCGGGCGCCGGTACCGGCGGGTGATGTATTACTGCGCGTGGAAGGCGTCTCGCGCAAATGGATTCGCGACATCAGCTTCGACATCCGGGCGGGCGAAATTGTGGGGCTCGCCGGGCTGATGGGCGCGGGTCGGACCGAGTTGTGCCGGATGCTCTTCGGCATCGACCGGCCGGAACAAGGCACGATCGAAATCGAGGGACGCGCGCAGACTTTTCGCTCGCCGCAAGGAGCGGCAGCGGCTGGCATGGCGCTCATACCGGAAGATCGCCAGCGCGATGGACTCGCACTGAAACTGCCCATCACTTACAACATCACGCTCCCTGATCTCGGGCGTTACTCCACGCTTGGTTTTCTAAAGAAAACGAGTGAGAACGCGCTGGCGGAAGACTATCGAAAGCGACTGCGTATCAAATGCGATTCGCCGAGGCAGCTGGCCGGGCGCATGAGCGGCGGTAACCAACAAAAAGTGGTCATCGCCAAATGGATGGCGCGCGGCGCACGAGTGTTCCTGTTCGATGAGCCCACGCGCGGCATCGATATCGGAGCCAAGCAGGACGTGTTCGAACAAATGGATCAGCTGGCGCGCGGCGGGGCGGCCGTGCTGATGGTAAGTTCCGAACTGCCGGAGCTGGTGCAGGTGGCCGATCGCATTCTCGTCATGCGCGAAGGGCGATTGAGCGGCAGCTTGCCGCGCGGCGCGACGCAGGAAGAAATCATGCAGCTGGCTGCTCCATCGGGCGTGACGACATCCGCGGAGTTCGTCCAGTGAAGCGCATCCAGAAGCTGCTGCCGTTCCTGACCCTCATTTTGCTCTGCATCGCGTTAACCATTGCCACGCCGCACTTTCTCACCGCGATCAATCTGGCCAGCGTGGCCCGGCAGACGGCCGTCATCAACATCATGGCGCTCGGGATGACGCTCGTGATCATTACTGGTGGTATCGATTTGTCTGTCGGATCGGTGCTGGCCGTAGCGGGACTGTTTGGCACGATGGCGATCAAAGCGGGGCAGCCCGGCATCATCGCCGTAGTGATCGGAACCGCTGCCGGACTAGTCTGCGGCTTGTTGAATGGCCTGATGATCACGCGTTTGAGGATCGCGCCGTTTATTGTGACTCTCGGTACGCTGGGGGGTTTTCGTGGATTCGCGCTCGTCGTCTCAAAGGGCCTGCCGGTACACGATATACCGGCGAGTTTCTCGTATTTAGGCGACGGCAATTTACTCGGCGTGCCGTTTTCGCTCTGGGTGCTGGCAGTGTGCGCGATTGCCATGCACCTGCTGCTCGAAAATACAAAATTGGGACGATATTCCTTCGCCATCGGCAGCAACGAGAGTGCGGCATTCTACGCGGGCGTGCCGATCAAGAATGTATTGACGGCTGTTTACGCTATTGCGGGTTTGCTCGCCGGACTGGCAGGCATGGTGGAAGCGTCACGATTAATGACCGGTCAGCCGACCGCCGGCCAAGGCTATGAATTGCAGGCCATCGCCGCGGTGGTCATCGGCGGCGGCAGCCTGCAGGGCGGGGAAGGCAGCGTGGTGGGCACTTTGATTGGAGCATTCATCATGGGCCTGCTATCGAACGGCAGTGATCTGCTGGGGATCAATCCGTACTGGCAGCAAGTGACTATCGGCGTAGTGATCATCGCGGCCGTTGGATTCGATGAATTACGCAAACGTCGCTTTGCGGCGGCATGATCATCATCAGCATCTTATCCGCGTTCATCTGTGTGAATCAGCGGCTAGCATAGGTTTTGAGGTCCTTCCTAATCCGATAGCCCATGTTTAATAGCGAACCTCACTAACTCACCCGTGCTGTGAAGATTCAGCTTCTCCATAATTTTGCTGCGATGGGAATCCACTGTGTAAACACTGAGATTCAACTTCGTAGCCACTTCTTTGTTCGTCTTACCTTCGGCGATCAGCTGCAGAACTTCGCGCTCCCGCTTGGTTAACAGATCGGCCGGATCGGTAACGTTTTGCCGGTAATCGCTCAGCAGTGCTCCCGAAACTGCCGGGCTGATATACCCATCGCCGCGTGCCACCGAACGAATGGCGTTCAACAATTCCGTATCGATCACGTCTTTGAGAAGATAGCCGCGCGCGCCTGCTTTCAAAATTTCGCGCACGTAGACAGCTTCCTTATGCATGCTGAGAACAAGAATGCGCAGGCGGGGATGAGCGGCTACTAACTGCCTCGTGGCTTCAATGCCGTTCACTTCGGGCATCGCGACATCCATCAGCACAATATCGGGATTCAGCTTGTCTGCAAGTTCCAAAACTTCCCGGCCATTGGCCGCTTCGCCTACCACCTGCAGGTCTGGCTGTGAGGAGAGGATGAGTTTCAATCCCTGGCGAACGATGGTGTGATCATCTGCGAGCAGAATTTTTGTTGTCACGTCTCGTTGGTAGCAACCGTCACGGGACAGGTTACCGCAATGCGAAATCCCTTGCCGGGATTCGATTCGACAACCAGGTCGCCGCCACAGCCCCGAGCGCGCGTTCGCATGCCGGCCAAGCCCAAACCGCCGCCATGATTACTGCTCGGCGTCGTGGATCGCCCGTGACCATTATCGGTGATAGAAAGAAACACACCGCTCCCACCGGATTTCAATTCCACCGTTACGACGGAAGCTGCGGCGTGACGAGCGACATTGGTCAGAGCCTCCTGCGCGATACGAAAAAGATGTGTTTCAGTTTCATCGCGCAGGCGCAGGCCCTGAGCATTCCCGCGATAGTCGATTGTGATGCCGGTGCGTTGGGCAAAGCTCTCGGTCAGTGCCCGCAGAGCCGCCTCGAGGCCGAAATCGTCCAGCACCGTAGGCCGCAGCAATTGCGACATTTCGCGCACATCCTGAATCGCAGTATCGACCAGGACCATGCAGTCTTCCACGCGCGCCGGTTCCGGACGCTCGCGGAGTGCCGACAAATTTGCTTTGATGGCGGTGAGCGCCTGCCCGAGTTCATCGTGCAACTCGTGGGAAAAGCGGCGGGCCACCTGCTCCTGTGTTTCCAGAAACGCGTATTGCAGCCGCGTCAAATCACCCGCCTGTGATTCGAGCTGCCTGAAGAGTCCGGCAGACGCGCGCGCCATCCAACTGGCGCAGATCAGCGACAAGGCAACGCACAGCGCGAAGGCCCAAACCGCCCAGCGCAATAAACCATGCCCGGCTTGATAAATACTCTCCCGCAGCAGTTCGGATTGCTCGTAAGCAGATTCGAGCGTGCTGCTCATCTGCTGCCGGTTTTGTTCCAGTTGATCTAAGATCTCTTCGCGGCGAACCACATCCTTCCGCGCCAGAGTGCGCCAGCGGTTATTGAGCGTTGCCTGCTCGTTTTCAATGCTGTCGATCGAGTCTTTAGCCAGCGATTGCCGGCTAGCGAAAGTAGCGGTCACGCTATTGATCTGGTGAACGGCGCGAAAAGCAACCAGCACCGCGGAGAACAGCAGGAGCGCCGACAGGCCGAGACCCACGACAAGCGTACGCTGCAAATGTCTGCGCGTGACCGGCTGGCTGACCATGCTGGTGGACTGCACAACCTGATTCTTTCATTAACAAACATTTCGGGCTATCCCGCAAATACGGGATGCGTTTTCACGTCTTTACGCAATGGTACGGAAGAGCGAAACGAGGCAAAGTAGGATTGTGAGCGGGCGGGAGGCAAGAACCTCCTAAATCAGAAAAACCGCCACTCGTTGAAGGAGAAAAGACAATGAAAAACGTATTGAAAACGACCCTGCTGACACTTGCCGCGGTACCTTTCCTGATGGCTGCTCCGCACGCCACAAAGAAAGCCCAGAATACGGCAACCCCTGCCAGCCAGACTAAGACCGCTACGAAGAAGGTCCATAAGAAAGCGGCGAAGAAGAGCACTGCACCCGCAGCTCCGACAGCCGCGAAACAGTAACTGATGAAACGGCCCAGGCTCTACGCGAGTCTGGGCCGTTTTGTATCTCAGCCTTTAGATTTCGGCGGGAATTTCTTAAACAAATCCGCCACGGCTTTATCGAGCTTCTTCGTATTCTTCTCCGGATTGCCCGAGAGCGTGTCAGTCGCCTGACCGCGCCACAATAACTGTTTAGAACCGCCAGCGAAGACATCGACCATCAACCGGCCGATCGGAATATTTTGAACCGTAGTGGTTGACATCCCGCTGTTGCCAAATCCGCCCCAGCGCCACCCTCCGCCAAACCCGTTGTACCAGGTTTGCATCGATTGCGCGTTATGCGTGGAACCATAGGCTGCCACGTCGGTGTCACCGCCCGTTTCAACCAGCTGCCAGCCTTTAGCGGTGAGCTGCTTATCGACAGCGCGCTTGATGCGGTCGTTCCAGAGCTGGTCCTGTGCTGCGACCTTGATCCAGGAATATGTGTGATAGCTGCTGAAGTCGGCGTGGTGATCGTAGTCGGTGGTTACTTTTGCCAGCAGCAAGCAGGCGGCCATAAGCCCGAGAGTCAAGGAAAAAACTAGTCTTTGTTTCATGGAGCGTTCATCCTTACGTAGGGTCGACGGTTTCGATGCGTTTTTGTTTTACAGCTTTTTGAAACTGTTCGAAATCGGAGATGGCTAACTCGGCGTAACTTGTCGCGTAACTAACCAGGGCGTCGATGGCTTTGTCCGAGTTACCCAGATAACCTTTGATCGCGAGCGCATCTCCGGACCGGGCGTGCCCGCGCGCCAGCAATTCTCCCGCGATTTGCGCCAGGCTGGTCAGGCCGTTTCCACGCAGGTTTTCCATGTCGATGCTTCCCTTATGATCGTTTAGCTGGCGAACCAGAAAATCATGTTGGCCGATGGTGGTCCAGCCAAGCAGCAGGTCGGAAATAGGCTGAATTTTATGCTGACCCTCGACCACGCGGCGACCCTGGTTGGCATAGCTGCCGGCTTTGAGATAAGGAGCGTAGCTGGAAGCAACTTCCTGTTTCATCTGTAAAAAAAGCGGATCCGACGGCCCGTTCCCTTCCATCAGCACCACGTAATCGCGCAGCCCAACGCTGCCCGTGCCCACTACTTTAAACCCAACATCAAGGGGCCGGAAGAAGTCGAACAGATGCAAGCGCTCCGGCGGCAAAGAATTGCGATAAGCGGGCAACGCGGAGAGCACCTGGTTGCGCTTGGTTCCTCCCAGCCGGTACATCAGCGGTTTCATATTCCGGAAATGTACCTGGCCATTCTTGGCCTGTTCCGTATATTTTCGGACCAGGTCGAGAGGATCGGCGCGCTGCGCCTGCTTCAAAGCGGCGGAGACAGGTTGGATCTTTTTGATCAGGTGAATGGGATGGCGAGCCGCGACCAGAATCGGCTCGTCCGCTAACTCGTCCATCATACGCACATAGGCGCAAGCGAACGCGTGGGCCGCATCGGTGGACTTTCCGCGATTGTGATCCGACTCCATCCCTGCTAGAACAATGCTGGCCGCCATGCGCTTCACGTCCCATTCCCAGGGTCCGGCAATGGTTTCGTCGAAATCATTGATGTCGAAAACGATCCTGCCGTCTGGTGTTTCGAACGAACCGAGATTCTGCACGTGAGCGTCGCCGCAGAGCTGTACAGTGATGTTCGTGTTCGGCTGGCTGGCCAAATCCGCCGCCATGATCGAGACGGCGCCCCGAAAGAATGCAAATGGCGAAATCGCCATACGCCCGTATTTGACGGGCAGCAGTTCCGGTACCCGATTGATTTCGGCTTTCAGCAGAAGTTCAATTGGATCGAATTTGCGTTGCTTGGGATTGATCGCCGCCTGTTCGCTACGGGCCACCTGACGGCGAGCCTCGCGTCCAGGCGTCGCGCGATCCGGGCGTTTCAAAACGGCTGTCCTAGCCGCGGAGGTAGTCATCAGTCTTGTTAATCCAGTCCTGGCGCGGAGGGGTGAAAAGATCGATATCTACCGTGTCCTCAAGAGCGGTCGCGGTGTGCGGGGCGTTCGGCGGGATGCAGAGAAATTCGCCGGCGCGAACAAGTATCTCTTCACCGTTTACGACAAATTGCAGCGCGCCGGACTCGATATAAGCGACCTGCTCGTTGTGGTGCTGATGCATGGGAACGACGCAGCCTTTTTTCAAAAGGACGCGCGCCACCATGATCTGATCGCCCACCACCAGCTGGCGATCGAGCAGCGGATTCATGCTTTCGACGGGAACGTTCTGCCACTGGATGTGTTTAACCTGGCTCATGCTGAAACTCCTAAAGACCTTTATACATGCCGCCGTCGACCAGGATGGTCTGGCCGGTGATGAAAGAGGCACGTTCGGAGGCCAGCCAGACAACAGCATCGGCCACCTCCTCGGGGCGCGCCAGACGGCCGAGTGGGATTTGGTCGATCCACTTCTGCTCGATTTGCTCGACTGACTGGCCAGCAGCGGTGGCGCGCATGGCATTTATTTCTTTGACGCGCGCCGTGGCGGTGTAGCCGGGTCCGACGTTGTTCACGAGAATGCCATCTTGCGCGAAGTCGGTCGCCAGGCTACGCACCAGCCCGAGGATGCCGGTGCGCACTGAGTTCGAGAGAATCAAATCGGGCTGGGGCTGCTTCACCGCGATGGAACTGATGGTGATGATGCGTCCCCATTTTCGCGTCTGCATGTGCGGGATTACGGCGCGCGCGAAGATAGCGGCGCTGCGTAGGTTTAGAGAAAAAGCATTGTCCCAATCTTCGTCCGTGGTTTCGAGAAAGGCCTTCGCGGGCGGGCCCCCGGCGTTTGTCACGCAGATGTCGATGCGCCCGAACCGTTCATGGACGGCTTGCACAAAGCGCTGGACAGCGCGGCTGTCGCCTACATCGAGAGCTTCGTTGTAAACGTCGATACCGAAACGGCTGGATAGGCTGCCGGCCAGCTCGGAAAGAGGGCCGCCGTTGCGAGCACACAATGCCAGATTGACACCTTCCGACGCCAGTCCTTCGGCAATAGCGCGGCCCAGGCCCTGGCTGGCGCCCGCGACAATTGCTACGCGATCTTTTAGTCCAGTTTCCACAAATGTGACACTTCGCGGATGCGGCGAATGGCTTCCGATAAGTTATCAAACGAGTTGGCATAACTCAGCCGCAAATAGCCGCGGCCGCAGTCGCCAAAAGCAGCTCCATCCAGGCAAGCGACCCCTGCTTGCTGCAGCAGAATGTCTTCCATTTCCTGCGACGTGCGGCCGGTTCCTTCAATGTTGACGAAGGCGTAAAACGCGCCAGCCGGCAGAGTGCAGCGGAAGCCCGGAATTTCGTTCAGGGCAGGACAGAACATGTCGCGGCGACGGCGAAATTCACGCACCATGTCTTCCACTTCGGTTTGCGGCCCGTTCAGCCCGGTGATAGCGGCGCGCTGCACGAACGAGGCGGCACACGTGTTCGAGTTGGCCATGAGCTTGTTGACCGGCTCGACCAGCCATTCCGGCAGAACACCGTAACCAAGACGCCAGCCGGTCATAGCGTAGCTTTTAGAGAACCCATCCATGATGATGGTTTTTTCAAGCATCCCCGGAAGGCTGGCAATCGAGAACGCCTGCCCGTCGTAACAAATGCGCGAATAGATTTCGTCCGACAGAATCATCACGTCGCGATCGCGCAACAGGTCTGCTAACTGGCGGATGTCGGCTTCAGGAATGATGCCGCCGGTCGGATTTTCGGGCGAGTTCAGGATGATCAGTTTCGTTCGATCGGTCAGGCTGTCGCGGACGTGATCGAGGTCGAGCGAGAAGCCCCGCGCTTCACGCAACGGCATCGGCACCGGCTTCGCGCCCAGAAATTTAATGAGTGAACGATAGATGGGGAACGCCGGGTCGGGATAAAGCACCTCGTCACCCGGCTCGATCAGGGCCAGCATCGGAAAGAAGAGCATCGGTTTCGCGCCCGGCACGATGCAGACATCTTTAGCGCTCACGGATACGTTGCGCGTGCGGCTAACGTAACTGGCGACCGCTTCCCGGCAGGCGGGCAATCCCTGCGGCGGTCCGTAATGAGTCCAGCCCTGGTCAAGCGCTTCTTTGGCGGCGTCGATGATCGGCTGCGGCGTGTTGAAATCCGGCTCGCCGATTTCGAGATGGATGATATGGCGTCCCTTTGCTTCGAGAGCGCGCGCTTTCAGCAGAACGTCGAATGCGGATTCGACCACAAGTCGGCTGATGCGCTCGGCGATTTTCATAGGCGGCTCACAAAACGAAACGGGAACCTTGCGGTTCCCGTCCGTCGTGTCGATCGTGTTCGACCCTGGAGTTGTGACTAGTTAGTCCCCTTCGCATCGGGGTATCCTCAGTATAACTTGATCCCCGCTTCGCCCGGATCATCTTCGGCATTTTACCGTCGGTTCAAGGCGATTACTTCCATGACTCCGCTCGAATATCAGAAGCAACTCCGGTTGCTTGAAGCGAGGCGGCTGCTGGTTTCCGATGAAATAAACGGGGAGACAGCCGCCTTCAGGGTCGGTTACTAGTGGAGTGTCGCGATGAAAACGTTACAACGCGATGCAACTCCGGTCGCTTCGCTCGCGGCTCTGAAGCAGCGTATTCTTCGGAGCCATGAGCCACGTGAGTGGCTCTCCAACCGGAAGCACGGAAACCATGAGCGAAGCGATTGGAGTTCTTTACCTCAGTATCAAACGAAATGGTTGCGACACCCCGCTAGAATCCGTCGCAATTCAGCTGCGAGTATTCCCGTATGTTTGCGACATCTCCCCGACGGGACACTGCCTCAGTGAAACGAACTGCCGCCCGCTGTCGGCGCACCCGCCCCGGTTCCTGGGGACGCCATCCAGCACGTCCTCGAATGACTCTTCCCTCTGGATGCGCTGAACGAACAACAAACTGGCTCCGTTCCTCAAATTCTCGCCGATCCAACATCAAAGCTGCCCGCAAACGATGAACCTCTATTAAATCTGCGTAGATCGTTTATCGACGGCTGTCTCACGGCCCGATCAGGCGGATGGGCGTCGTTTGATTTCAATATTCAGGCGCTTGATTTTTTGATTCAGCGTAGATAACGGGATTTTGAGCGCTTCAGCGGCTTCGGTCTGGCTGTAACTGACCGCTTCGAGCGATTCAATAATTTTGCGGCGTTCAAAATCGGCCACGATCTCAAACAGCGAAGCGTCGACGGCCAGCGCGCCACTCGGATCGCGGGAGATCCGCATGCCGCTGGCCTGTTGCAGGTAATCGGGCAGCACGTGCGCCGGAACCGAAGCTGCCGTGGCTAACACGACGGCCCGCTCGACCACGTTTTCGAGTTCGCGCACGTTTCCGGGCCAGTTGTGTTCAAGGATTATCTGCATGGCCTCCGGTTCGAAGGTGAGCGTAGAGTGGTTGTCGCTCGAGAGATATTTATCGTTTTCACGGCTGAAGCGCGTGAAAAACGAATCGATCAGGAGCGGAATATCGTCTTTGCGATCCCGCAGGGCGGGCAGATTGAGGTTGATGACATTCAATCGGTAATAAAGATCTTCACGGAACTTGCCTTCATCGACGAGTTTGCGCAGGTCGGCATTGGTGGCGGCGATGATGCGTACGTCCACCCGCATGCTGTCGTTCGAGCCGAGCGGCATGAACTCGCGATCCTGCAGGACGCGCAACAGTTTCACCTGGATTTCGGGACCGATCGTGCCGATTTCGTCGAAGAAAATCGTGCCGCGATTGGCCGATTCGAAATACCCTTTGCGATTGGCGATAGCGCCCGTGAACGAACCTTTGACGTGCCCGAAGAGCAGGGATTCGAGCATTTCCGAAGGCAGCGAGCCGCTGTTGACCGGCACAAACGCCTGTTCCGAGCGCGCCGAGTGCGAGTGAATAGCTTTGGCGATTAGTTCTTTGCCGGTGCCGGTTTCGCCCGTAATCAGGATAGTCGCGCGGCTGGGCGCGACTTGCGCGACCTGATCCAGCAGCCGGATCATGCGCTCACTCTTGCCGACGATGTTCGGGAACGCGTAGCGCTGTTTCAGAGCGCGCTTGAGATGAGTGTTCTCGCGCTCCAGCCGGCCGCGCGCGATCATGCGGTCGATTTCGATCAGGAGTTTGTCGTTGTCCCAGGGTTTCGAAAAGTAGTCGTTGGCTTTCGATTTCAAAGCGCGCACGGCGACTTCGACGGAACCATAGGCGGTCAGCATGAAGATCGGCGTATCGTTGTCGCGCAGGCGGATATCGGCGAGCACGTCCATACCGGAGCGGTCAGGCAGCATCAGGTCGAGCAGCACAAGGTCATAAGAACCGGATTCGAATTTCTGCAAGCCGATGGTGGCCGTCTCGGCGAGTTCGACGTCGTAATTCTCGCTGGTCAGAAGCAGTTCCAGGCTCTCGCGAATATCGGTTTCGTCGTCGATGACCAGGATGCGCCGTCGCTCGGGAAGGCTCAGGCGATCGACCGGCAGGTCTTGACTGGTTAGGGGCACTATTGTGGTTGTAGCAGATGCAGGTAGTGACGGCAGGGGGGAAGCTTACGCCGGTTGCGCTTCGCGCCGGGCCTTGTAAGCGGTGGCGCGCAGATTGTTGGCCGGAAATTCCAGGCGGAAGCGAGTGCCTTCGCCGGGCGTGCTGTCTACCTCGATGATGCCGTTGTGCTCCTGCACGATTCCATAGGTGATGGAGAGGCCAAGTCCGGTGCCTTTTTTGGGGCCCTTGGTGCTGAAGAACGGATCGTAAATACGGGCTAAATTTTCGGCCGGAATGCCCTGCCCGGTATCGGCTACTTCGACGTGCGCAAATTCGCCTTCGGACCAGGTACGAATGGTAAGCATGCCACCGGCCGCCATGGCGTCACGGGCGTTGATGAATAAATTGAGAAATACCTGCTGCAACTTGCCGGAGTTGCCGCGAATGGCGGGTAGGTCGTCGGCTAGGTGTAGTTGATTGGAGACACCGGTTTTCTGGAATTGATGGTCGACCAGCGAGACTGTTTCGCGGATGACACGGTTCAGATCGAGTTCGCTGTACTCGGTCGGCGCGGTGCGGGAAAAATTGAGCAGAGAATTGACGATTTCGCTCGCCCGGAATGTTTGTTTGGCGATCTTTTCCAGCAGCTTGGACTTTTGATCGTCTTCCGAGACTTGCTTGGCGAGCATTTGCGCGTAAGTCGAAATGACGGCCAGCGGAGTGTTGACCTCATGGGCCACTCCGGCGGCCAGCAGGCCGATGGAGCTGAGTTTGTCGGCCTGGACGAGTTTGCGTTCAAGCTCGTCGCGGTCGGTGACGTCATCGAAGATAATCAGGCGGCCGATCTTTTTGCCCTCCCGGGAGATCAGAGGCGCAATGGCGAGGTTGACCATCGAGTCGCGGGGCGGCGCGCTTGTTTTAGTGAGTTCAAGACCGTTGCGATGAGCCACGGCATCTTCCAGGATGGTTTCGATTTCGTTTTCAGCAGCCCGGCGGCGTAGCGGCGTTTTATAGATATTGCGGACGCTCTGTTCGCCGCGCAGTTCATCGAAGCGGTCGCAGAGTTCCGGGGAGAACAGATCGGACAATCGGCTGCCGACGGCCTCCTGGCGGGTAATGCCGGTGAGCCGCTCAATCTCGGTGTTCCAGCTCTCCACCCGATCGTCAAGCCCGGCAGCGAGAATCCCTACGTTAATGGATTCGACAATGTTTTCGCTGAATTCCTTGAGCCGTTCGTACTCATCGGCTTTGCGCTGCAGCGAACTGTAGAGCCGGGAGTTCTCGATGGCGATGGCAATGTAGTTCGAAAGAGTGACGAGCAGCTCAATATCGTCGTGGGAGAGGAAGTCTCCTTCGGTAGTGCGGCTGACGCCAAAGAAGGCGATCGTTTTTTTGCGGGAGATGCAGGCAACGTAATAGGTGAAGTCGAGTTCGGCAATCGTTTCGCGAATCGAGGCAGGCCACGATTGCGAGACGATATCGCGCAGGTGCTTGGGTTGTTCGAAGAAGATATATGGTTTCTCGAGCGAGAGGTCGAGGAATTGCAGGTCGAGCTGGTGAATGGGGTTCTTGGCGCTGCGGCCGGCTTTTTGGGTAAGAGAATGCAGTTGAAAGGTCTCGGCCGATTCGTCCAGGAGAAAGAATCCGACCTGTTGAATGGAGAGGGTGCGGCAGAGCCGGTCGGAGACTTTGGCGAGCATGATGTCCTGGTCGGTTTCCGAACTGAGCTCGCGGGCGAACTCGATCAGAGTAAGGCGGGCATCGTAGCGGTCGCGATAAAAGACCCAGCGATCGAGCTGCTCCTGAATCCAGCGCCGGATGGGTTGGAACACGAAGGTGGCGAACGAGATCAGCACGACGAAGGCAGGAGGTGTAATGGTGCGGGTATTGAAGATGAGAAAGATCAGTACATAGAAGGTCCCGATGACCGCCAGCGTGGCTAGCGTGTAAACGTAGCCCTGCTGGAAAATGATGTCGACATCCATCAGGCGGTAGCGCGTGATGGCGTAAGCCCAGGTGAGGGGAATCAGGCCCAGCGAAAGTACGCTCAGGCTCATGACGTGATTAGGAATGAAGCCGGCCGAGTAGGGTAGGGCATACAGTAGTGCGAACGGAACGAGACCGACAAAGGCGCCGTTTCGCAGATATTTCAGCTGCCGGCGTGCCATCGGATCGTCCGTGCGGCGGAAGTCGAGAGCGAGAGCAGCGGCGCCCGCCAGGTATCCGAGGACAGAAAAGCCGACGATCACCCGGTCGAGCAGCCAGCGGGTTTCAAAGAGCGGACTGCGGAAGCGCAAAACTTCCTCGGCGGAAGCGACCACGAAGACGAGAAGGAGAACGGAGGGCAGATAGAGCAGCAGCCAGGTCCAGCGCCGTGCCAGCCAGGAAGGCGTGCGGCGGAAGGACAGGCAGAAGTGCAGAAAGATAGCGGGCACAAAAAGATTGGCAGCGAGGTTGGCCCAGTAGACGATCTCGTCGAAGGTATTCAGCTTGCCGGAATAGTGAAAGCAATTGGCGACGAAGGAAAAGAGGCAGAGCAGGAAAAAATGACGGGATTTGGCGGCGCTGGTGCGCCGGTAATAAACAAAAAGACCGATAAAGAGATAAAAAGCGCCGACGAAATATTGGTAATAAATGGAGCTGTCGCGAGCGGCGGGCTGGATGTAAATGCGGCTTTTCTGGAACTCGATGCCGTTGCGCCGCAGCGTGTAAGGGGTTTGTCCCATGACGGGAATGTTCCAAAGCGCCTGGGGCACATCGATGGCTTCCCCAATGTGGGCGGCGCCAATGGCCACCAATTGGTCGCCAACGCGAATACCGGCTTTGTCACCGGATCCGCCCGGCTGCAGATAGGCGGCCACCACCGATTTTTCGCCTCGGGAATCTACTTGGTTCAGCCAGGTCACGCCATCGTCATGCAAAGGGTACGAGCGCAAGTGGTCGAAGCTCAAGACGGCAGTCACGACAGCGGCCACCGTCAGGAACAGCAGTAAGGTTCCCGCCAGTTGATTCCTAGACTCGTTCAATAAGAAACCCGCTCAATAAACACCCAAGGGATGAGAATACCGCTCTCGGGTCCTCTATGGTTGCACGTAGCTGACCATTTCACACTAATTGGGATTTTTGTCGTAATTCCGAATGAAGTTTGGACGGGATTCTTCAAATCGGGAGCGCTGCTACCGATTACTGGAGTTTCTGCTTTTCCATACGGACTTCCTGCCAGGGGGGCTGCCAGGAAGTCGCGTGCTACTTTTTGAGGGGATTGGAGAGCGCCTTTGCGAGCCGGATTATTTACACGGGAGTATCCACCGAATGTGTATGGTGGCGCCGGGGTGCACGTGGAGTATCTAAGCCGTGAGCTGGCCAAGAAGATCGATGTCGACGTGTATTGCTGGGGTGAGCAGCAGATGCACGAAGGCAAGCTACAGGTGCATGGCGCCGAGCCCTGGAGCGAGATCAGCCAAGGCACCGAAGGCAAATTCAAAGCAGCGCTCGAGGCCTTCAGTCTGAACCTCACGCAGATTAAGTCGCTCGCAGGCGTCGACGTGGTGCATACGCATACCTGGTACGTGGCCATGGCGGGTTTTCTGGCTAAGAAACTGTATGGAGTGCCGTTCGTTTTGACGACACACAGCCTGGAACCGCTGCGGGCCTGGAAAGCAGAGCAGCTGGGCAGCGGATACGCCATGAGTTCGTGGATGGAACGGACCGCCATACTTGACGCAGACGCCGTGATCGCGGTTTCGAACGGGACGAAAGACGATATTTTGCGAGCCTATCCGGTGAAGCCGGAGCGGATACACGTTATTTACAACGGGATCGATCTCGAGGAGTACACGCGCAAGAGTTCGACGGCCGCTCTCGAAAAATATGGGCTGGATGTGAACGCACCGTACGTGCTGTTCGTGGGACGCATCACCCGACAAAAGGGGGTGACGCACCTGGTGGACGCCATTCGCTATCTGCCCAAAGATACGCAGGTGGTGTTGTGCGCAGGAGCGCCGGATACGCCCGAGATCGCGGCCGAGATGCGCCAGAAAGTAAACGAAGCGAAGGCCCACAATTCGCGCGTCCTGTGGATCGAGCGGATGGTGAGCAAACCGGAGGTGATTGAACTGTACAGTCACGCCAGAGTGTTTTGCTGCCCCTCTGTGTATGAGCCGTTCGGCATTATCAACCTGGAAGCGATGGCCTGCGAAGCGCCGGTGGTAGCCAGTGCGGTGGGGGGCATCAAAGAGGTGGTGGTGGACGGGGAAACAGGATATCTGGTGCCTTTCGAGCAGGACGCGACCACCAGTTTTCCCATTCACCCTGACCAATTTGCACGCGACCTGGCGGCAAAGCTTTCCGAACTGCTGGGCGATCCCGAAAAATGCCGGCGATTCGGATTGGCCGGGCGGAAACGCGTCGAACAAACGTTCAGCTGGAGGGCCATTGCCGGACAGACGATCGATCTTTATCAGCAGCTGATGGACGAGCGTGGAAAGAGGAAGCAATGAACCGTTGCCTGAAACCGCATGGCCGATAGCTTGGTCCCATCACAGATGACGCGACCAACCGAGGGAGGGCGCAAGCGGGTAATTATCGAGAGCCTCGCGCCGCAAGTAGATGGGGGCCGATTTGCCGCCAAGCGCACGGTGGGGGACACGGTAGCAGTCGGAGTTGATATTTTTACCGACGGGCACGATGCCATTTCGGCGGTGGTGCGCTACCGGCGGGAAGCCGATTCAGAGTGGATTGAGACGCCGCTACGAGCGCTGGTGAACGATCGCTGGGCGGGTGAATTTATCGTCAGCGAATTGGGCCGGTACCGGTTTACGGTGTTGGCCTGGGTGGATCATTGGGAAACGTGGCTGCGTGATTTGCGCAAGCGCATTCTGGCGGAATCGGATACGCCGCTCGACTACCAGATAGGCGCCGGGTACATCGAAGAGGCGGCTCGGCGAGGCACGGGCAAAGATCGGCAGTGGCTGGAAAAGCGAGCGTCCTCGTTGCGCACCGCCGGACCGATCGAGAGCCAGCGCGTGGCGGCTACCGATCAGCAACTGGCCGATACGATGGCACGCTTCCCGGACCGGCGCTTCGCCACCGACTTCGAGCGGGAACTCGAGATTTCAGTCGATCCAGTGCGGGCGCGTTTCAGCTCGTGGTACGAATTGTTTCCGCGATCGACTTCGCCGGTGCCGGGGCGGCATGGCACTTTGGCGGATTGCGAAGCACGGCTGCCTTACATCGCGGGCATGGGTTTCGACGTGGTGTATTTGCCGCCGGTTCATCCGGTTGGCACCAAATTCCGCAAGGGCAAAAACAACACCGTGGTCGCTGAACCGGATGATGTGGGCAGCCCCTGGGCGATCGGTGCGGCCGAAGGCGGACATAAAGCGGTTCACCCAGCGCTCGGAACACTGGCCGATTTCCGCCGCTTGGTAGGGCGGGCGCAGCAACTCAAGATGCAAGTGGCAATCGATATCGCGTTTCAGGTATCGCCCGATCATCCTTATGTGAAAGAGCACGAGGAATGGTTCCGAAAACGGCCGGATAGAACGATTCAGTATGCGGAGAATCCGCCCAAGAAGTATCAGGACATTTATCCATTCGACTTTGAAACGGAAAACTGGCAGGCATTGTGGGACGAGCTGAAGAGTGTTTTCACATTCTGGATTGAACAGGGTGTGCATATTTTCCGCGTCGACAATCCGCACACCAAGGCGTTTCCCTTCTGGGAGTGGGCGATTGGCGAATTGAAGCGCGAGACGCCGGACGTGCTGTTTCTATCGGAGGCGTTTACCCGGCCGAAGATCATGTACCGCCTTGCAAAATTGGGATTCAGCCAGTCATACACCTATTTTCCCTGGCGGAATGCCAAGCGCGAGTTGATGGAGTATTTGACGGAACTGAGCAGGCCTCCGGTGAGCGATTTTTTCCGTCCAAACCAGTGGCCGAATACACCGGATATCCTGACCGAGTTTTTGCAGATCGGGACACGGCCGGCTTTTTTGATTCGCTTTCTGCTCGCGGCCACATTGGGCGCGAATTACGGGATCTATGGTCCGGCGTTCGAGTTACTGGAAGGCAGGCCGGTGCGGCAGGGCAGTGAAGAGTATCTCGATTCCGAGAAGTATCAGGTCCGGGAGTGGGATCTGGAACGGCCAGATAGTCTGCGCGAAGTGATCACCTTAGTGAATCGCATTCGCCAAGAGAATGCGGCCCTGCAGACGGATTGGACGCTGCAGTTTCATCCCATCGACAACGAACAGCTCATTTGTTACAGCAAGAGTTCGCCGGATGAGAGCAATCTGCTGGTCATAATAGTCAACTTAGATCCTAATTATGTGCAATCGGGATTTGTGGAGTTACAGCTGGATAAGTTGGGGATAGAAGCGGACCGGCCCTATCAGGCGCATGACTTACTGACCGGAGCGCGCTATGTATGGACGGGCGCGCGCAATTATGTGGAACTGCGGCCGAACGTGATGCCGGGTCATATCCTGCGTATACGGCGGCGCTTGCGGGTCGAGAACGACTTTGAATATTTCGGCTGAGTGGAAGAAACCGGATGAATGAATCTATAGAGCAGGCTGCCGGGACGGAACTGGCTTCGTTAACGATTGCTTCTTTTGCCAACGCGCTGGACGAAACGACCAGATTAGGTCTCGGGGATGTGTTGCCGGGCCATGTTGCGTCGCGGCGCTGGTTTCGAGCTAAGACAAAGACCATTCGCAAAATCGAAATCGAGGATGTGCTGCCGGTGGCGGAAACGGCAGCGACGGTTCTGATCATACGAATCTCCTATACAGACCCGGAAGCGGAAGAGGACCGGTACATTCTGCCTCTGTCAATAGCGCCCGGCAGCGATGAGGGCAGGGAAGAAGTGGTGGTGAAGCTCAGGACCGCTGAGGGAGAACAGGGCGTGCTGTTCAGCGCGCTCAGCGACGATCAATTCCGCGATGCGCTGCTGACCAGTATTCTGTGCGAATGGAAACTAGCGGGCCAACGGGGCTGGATCCATGCTTTGCGCACCAGGGCGCTGCTTGGGGAATGCCCGCCCGCAATACTCAAGACGGAGAGCTTCGTGTCGCGTGCCGAGCAGAGCAATACCTCGGTGATTTACCGCGGCAGCTACATCCTGAAACTCTTTCGCAAGCTCGAAGCGGGGATCAATCCGGATCTCGAGATTGGAAAGTTTCTGACGGAGCATGGCTTCCGGAATACCCCAGCGGTGCTTGGCAGTCTGGAATATCGCAGCAGGACCGATGAGGCGGTATACGGCGCTGGGATTCTGCAGCAGTTTGTGGCGAATCAGGGCGACGCCTGGAAGTATACGCTCGATTCGTTGCAACAGTTTTTTGGGGCTGCTTTGATGAGTAAGCGCTTGCCGGCGATGGAGGCAAGTAAGCATCCGCTCGATCTGATTGGGCAAGGGACAGCGGCTGAGCTGCGGTCGTACATGGATGGCTACCTCGAATCGGCGGCCTTGCTGGGGAAGCGAACAGCGGAGATGCATGGCGTTCTGGCGAGCGATGGCGCGGATCTGGATTTCCGTCCCGAAGTATTTAGCGGAGACGATGGCCATCAGTTACGAGGTGACTTAGTCAGTCAGGCGAGAACTACCTTCGGAGTATTGCGCCTGAAGCGTCCGGCGCTCGATGGGCTCGTTAGAGCGCAGGTGGATACGCTGCTCGGCCTCGAAGACACCGTACAGTCTCGCAACGAGCAGATCGGGAAGCAGGCCATTAGCGCTCACCGCATCCGGCATCACGGCGACTATCATCTGGGGCAGGTTCTTTATACCGGCAGTGACTTCATGATTATCGATTTCGAAGGGGAGCCGGCCAGGCCGCTGGAGGAGCGGCGCAAGAAGGCGCTGGCGCTCCGTGATGTGGCCGGAATGCTGCGTTCCTTTCACTATGCCGCCTTCTCCGCTTTGTTCGGGCAGATACCAGGTATTCCTTCAGATGAGGAGTCACGGCAACTGGTGGAGGGATGGGCGGCGGCATGGTACAGAGCGGTGAGCGCGGTGTATCTGAAGGCTTATTTTGAGGAAGCAGGAACCGCGGCGTATGTGCCGGCTGGCTGGCAGGAGAGACGAGTACTGCTGGATGCGTTTTTGCTGCAGAAAGCGTTGTATGAAGTCGCTTATGAGCTGAATAACCGGCCGGGATGGTTACAAATTCCCGTGCGGGGCATTTTGGATTTGATGAGTTAGTGGTGAGTAATTCTTTAGACCGCACCATAACGCAAGAAGATTTATACTTCTTTCGGGAAGGAACGCATGTCAAGCTGCCGGAGGTGCTGGGCGCTCACTTATCGAAAACGGGCACTGGCTTTGCGGTTTGGGCGCCGCGGGCGCGCAGTGTTTCCGTAATCGGATCGTTCAATGGCTGGGACCGGCAGGCGAATCCGCTGTCACCGGTGGGAGGCGGTATCTGGCAGGGCACTGTCACTCGCGCCCTGGAGGGAAGCCGTTACCGGTACGACGTTGAGGCGGAGAATGGAACGGGTCTCGAGAAGGTCGACCCATTCGGTTTTTATCACGATCAGCCTCCCGAGAATGCGTCGATTGTCTGGAACCTGGACTATCAGTGGAAGGACCAGCGCTGGATGGCAGAGCGCGCAAAAGCCAATGCCCTGGATGCGCCGATCTCGATTTACGAGGTGCATCTCGGCTCCTGGCGCACCGTAGGAGAGGGCAAGAAAAAGCGTCCCATGACCTACCGCGAACTGGCCGAGACGCTGGTTTCCTACGTAAAGGAGATGGGCTTCACGCACGTCGAGTTCATGCCGGTGACGGAGCATCCGTTTCATGGTTCGTGGGGTTATCAGACGACCGGCTATTTTGCCCCGACCAGCCGCTACGGCACGCCGCAGGAGTTCATGCAACTCATCGACCGGTTTCACCAGCACGGGATCGGTGTGATTTTAGATTGGGTGCCGTCGCATTTTCCGCAGGACGAACACAGTCTGGCAAATTTCGACGGAGCGCATGAGTTTGAATCGGCGGACCGGCGACGGGGATGGCAGCCGGATTGGGACAGTTTCATCTTCGAGTATGGGCGTGGCGAAGTACGTAGTTTTCTATTAAGCAGCGCGCTGTTTTGGCTGGACAGGTATCACGCGGATGGATTGCGGGTGGATGCGGTTGCGTCGATGCTGTATCTGGACTACTCACGGAAAGTGGGCGAGTGGATTCCGAATGAGTATGGAAGCCGTGAAAACTTCGACGCGATTGGTTTCATCCGGCGTCTGAACGAAGATGTGTACCGGCTGCATCCCGCGGCCCAGACGTTTGCGGAAGAATCGACAGCCTGGCCAATGGTTTCGAAGCCGACTTACCTAGGCGGCCTCGGTTTCGGATTCAAGTGGGATATGGGCTGGATGCACGATACGCTGCAGTATCTGGCGCACGATCCAGTGAACCGGAAATACCATCATCAGGAACTAATCTTCCGATCGGCATATGCGTCGAGCGAGAACTTTGTGCTGCCGCTTTCGCATGACGAAGTGGTGTACGGGAAGGGATCGCTGCTGGCTAAGATGCCGGGCGACGCGCGGCAGAAATTCGCAAATGTGAGGCTGCTCTTCGCCTATATGTTCGCGCTGCCGGGTAAGAAGTTGTTGTTCATGGGTGACGAGTTTGCACAGCCGGGAGAGTGGAATCACGATGCAGGTCTGGAGTGGGGGCTGCTCGCTGGGGCAGAACATGCCGGGCTGCGGCTGCTGGTGGGGGATCTGAACCGGCTGTACCGCACGGCGCCAGCCTTTACCCGCGAGAGCGCGCCCGAGAGCTTCGCCTGGGTGGAGGCGCAGGACGCCGAGCGCAATGTCATCGCTTTCTTGCGCAGAGGGAAGACTGAACAGGAGCAGATGCTGGTAGCCTGCAACTTCAGCGGCGTGTGCCAGCGGAACTATCAGATCGGTGTGCCGTCCGCTGGATTCTGGCAGGAAGTGCTGAATACCGACGCGATAAACTACGGCGGAAGCGGGCTGGGGAACTTCGGCGGCCGTGTGGCGGAGCCGGTTCCGCTACATGGTTTCAGATACTCGCTCATGCTCGATTTGCCGCCGCTGGCAGTGGTTTATTTGAAGCAAGGCGGCTCATTGGAACATTTATGAGTACCCATGGTAGACTCCCGAGAAAGGTAAATTTGATGCGAAGCGCCCGGTTTTTAGTCTCATCAGCCGTTATTCCGGCAGCCCTGATTTGCATGAGTGGATGCACCAGTGTGCCGCATGAACCCTCGGAGAAATACATCCTGGTGGCGGATAACATAAAAATTCCGTACTGGCAGACGGCGCAGCGTGGATTGGAACATGCGGCGGCTGAGATGAAGGTGAAGTCGGAGGTGCAGGGTCCGGACGGACACGATCCGCAAGGGGAGCACGATGCCTTCCGGCGAGCTGTAGCGGAAAAGCCGGCGGGCATTCTGATTTCAGTATCGGATGCGAACATTCTGGGGACTGATCTGAACGCGGCGATCGACCAAGGCATTCCTGTGGTGACGATCGATTCCGATGCTCCCGATAGCAAGCGTCTGTTATTCATCGGGACCGATAACTACAATGCCGGATTGCTAGGCGGTAAGTTAGCGGCGAAGCTTTTGAATAACAAAGGCAATGTGGTGATTTACACGATTGCGGGGCAGAGTAATCTCAAGGATCGCCTGGCCGGTTATCAGGCGGCGTTTGCCGATCATACCGATGTGAAGTCCATGCAGGTGGTGGACATGAACGGTAACTCGGATCTGGCCTTCGACTCGGCCAAGAAACTGCTGGACAGCAAGGCCAAGGTGGACGCGTTCATCTGTTTGGAAGCACTGGCTTGTCCGGCGGTGGCTGACGTCGTGAATCGCGCGAACATGGGTGGCAAGGTGAAGATCGTAGCGATGGATACCGATCCGGGAACGATCGAATGGGTAAATAAAGGCGTGATCTCGGCGACGATCGCTCAGAAGCCGTACACGATGGCCTATTTCGCCACTAAAATGTTGGGCGATATTCACCTGCATCCGGCCAAACCGCTCGGTGGTAAGTGGGCAGAAAATGTGTTCTCGCCGTATCCTTCTTTTGTCGACACAGGCTCGTTTGTGGTGAATAAAGACAATGTGTCATCACTCAGTCAGCAGCCGCCGGCCGCCGGACAGTAAGTTGTAATTGAGTAAGTTCTTAAAAGTTTTGGTTTTGTTGTTTCTGCTGAACTTCTTGGCAGGCGCGGCGGACTTTGACTTAGTCATCCGGAATGGCCGGATCATTGACGGCAGCGGGTCTCCCTGGTATGCGGGTTCGATTGGGATCCGCAATGGGCGGATTGCTGAAATCGGCGTGCTGCGAGATGCTAGCGCGAAACAAACGATCGATGCCAGGGGAATGGTGGTCGCGCCCGGCTTCATCGACATGCTGGGGCAATCGGAAATGTCGATCCTGGTGAACCCACGTGTCCCATCGAAAATTTTCCAGGGGATCACGACGCAGATCACGGGAGAAGGCGGATCGGTCGCTCCCGTTACGCCGCGCTTGCTGGCAGAGGATCAGGCGACGCTGGAGCATTACGGGAGAAAGGCGAGCTGGACAAATTTCAGCGAGTACTTTGCGCTGCTAGAGAAACAAGGTATCGGTAACAATTTGGGCACTTACGTAGGCGCTACGCAGGTGAGGCGAGTCGTGCTGGGCGACGGGAACCGAGCGCCTACTGCGGAGGAACTGGAGCGCATGAAGGCGCTGGTTCGGGAAGGCATGCACGAGGGAGCAATGGGGCTTTCGACTGCTTTGCAATATGCGCCGGCACCCTATGCGAGCACGGAAGAACTGGTGGCGTTGGCGCGCGAGGCTGGTCAATATGGCGGCATCTACGCAACGCACATGCGGAGCGAAGGAGATGCCATAGACCAGGCGCTGGACGAGACGTTTCGGATCGGGCGCGAGGGCGCGATACCGGTTGAGATCTGGCATTTAAAAGTCGCCGGGAAAGAGAACTGGGGCCGGATGCCCGAAGTGGTGAAGCGGATTGAGGCAGCGCGGCGGGAAGGGATCGACGTAGAAGCGGATACATATGCTTATACGGCTTGGTTTAATTCCTTCTCGGCGTTCGTTCCACCATGGGTGCATGATGGCGGTGACCAGAAGATGGTGGAGCGCTTGAAACAGAGCGCCACGCGCGAAAAGATTCGCGAGCAGATGAAAACCGATCGATCCGGTTGGGACAACGAGTGGTTGGAGATACCGGGGCCGGACGCCATTCTGGTGAGCGTAGTCAGCAATCCAAAGATGGTGCGATTGCAAGGGCAGACGATCGCGCAAATTGCCAAGGATCGGGGAAAAGATCCAATTGATACGATTTTCGATCTGTTGATCGAAGACCCATCGATGTCGGTAGCGGTATCGGGGATGTCGGAATCGGATGTGGCATATGCGTTGAAGCAGCCGTGGGTTTCGATAGACAACGATTCGCAAGGGACAGCGCCGGATGGTGTGCTGGCGGGAGAACATCCGCATCCCAGAGCCTATGGAACATTCCCGCGCATTTTGCGCAAATACGTGCGCGACGAGAAACTGCTGACGCTGCCCGATGCGATTCGAAAGTTTAGCGCGCTACCGGCGCAACGAATGCGCTTGACGGATCGCGGCGTTTTAAAACAGGGCTTGTGGGCGGACATTGTGGTGTTCGATCCGGACAAGGTTCGGGACGTAGCGACGTTCGAGAAGCCCAACCAGCTGGCAGTTGGCATGGAATATGTGCTGGTGAACGGGGTGCCGGTGATTGCGGAAGGAAAGAAGACCGAGGCGCTGCCGGGGAAAGTGCTGCGGTCGACGGGACAGGATAAGATTCAGTAAGGATTCAGAAATCGTACAGTAGGGGTTAATGCTGGTACCCGTACCGTACCAACTTTCACGAAAGCGCGAGCGCGGCTAACCTTAGGATGCGCGACGAGTGTGTCAGCTTGCAAAGAGACAGGCCCGCGCGCTTAATTCTTAAGGCTGGTACATGAATCTTCGCACTATTACCCACTTGATGGGCTGTGTTGCTGTGTCTCTCATATTAAGTAGGGCTGCCGTGGCGACGCCTGCTGCGGTTGGCTCTGGGCAGTTTAATCTGGCGGGTGCGGTCTATGTGACCAATTCCGAAATCTTATTTGGGTATAAGCAGGCTCCGCCAAACGGAGATCAAATGGCGGCAGTTCTGCTGCCATCGAACGGGGTGTTTGCGGGCCTGAAGGCGGGCGATATGGCTCGAATCGGAAATTTGCAGACTCCGAGCGCCGGTGGTCCGGTAACGCCGGGCACGCCGTTTCTACTAAGTAACTGGATTCAATTAAGCAATAACATCGATGCGGATCTGACGAATATTCCATTGAATGCGAGCATTGCAGTTTGTGCGAGCGGGATGGAAGGGCTTGGATCGGTGTGCCGCGTGAATGCGCAATCGCCGGTGATTCTGGAGCAGGGCGTGACCGGCGTGACGGCCTTTCTGAGCGTGATGGGACAGGCGCATTATGCCGGCAGTACGGTGGATACGCCATTGATGGGATTGCTTTCTGCGAACTTCACGATGGGCGCCGACAGCACCATTTCCGGTTTGCTGGCGGACTATAACCGGAACGGCTTTATCATGACGGGCTATTCGGGAAATTTTTCCACCACAGCAGCGGCGGGTGTTCCGGAACCGGCATCCATGGGGCTGCTCAGTTTGAGTCTGATCGGCCTCGCGCTAATTGGTAGAAAGAAGCTAGTCAGGCTTTCCTAAGAACTTACTCTGAATGAAAAAGGCGGCCAGTAGTACCGGCCGCCTTTTTTGCGTCTTGACGGTGAGTTGAAAAATGGTCCCTCGCTTTCCGGCGAAATCGGAGATGGAGTGAGAAGTAACGGGATTCTGAACTTCTATTCACATAGGGACAACGCTTACAGCAGCGGAAGCCCGGTGTGTGTAAAACACGAATTCTTCTGGAGCGCATGAATGATCGGATCGAATCTAACGATTGGTAAGAAGCTGATGGCGGGCACGGGAACGCTGTTTGTGCTGGCGGCTGTGCTTGGATATTCGGGGTTGTCTTCCCTGAGCAGTTTTAAAAAGCAGTTCGATCGCGCCATTGATCAATCAGTTAAAAAAGTGATATTGGTGGATTCGATCATCACCGCGAATTCCGAGATGATTTCAGCGCAGCGAGGCATTGTACTGGAAGCCTATGGCAAGAATGGCGCGAAGCTCGAAAAGTATAAGCGAACGTTCGAAGAAAACAACAGGGTGATCGAGAAATCCCTGAATGAGTATGAATCGCTGATTCATCGAGACGACGCAAAAGCCCTGACGGCGAATTTAAAGAGCAAACTAGCGGAATGGCAACCGTTCTATCTTGCGGTGGTGGCGCACGCTACGAAAGGCGAAGCAGCAGAGGCAAATCGGATTCGGAATGATGTGACTGCTCCGCTTTACAATGCGATCAACGAAGATGCTCGCAAATTGAGCGCCATTCAGAATGCGGTTTTGGCAGCGGACAAGGTCGCCATTGCTGGGCAGTACAGTCGCAGCTGGTGCGTGGCGATCGGCCTGCTCTGCGGATTTGTGCTGGTGGGCGTGTTTGTGGTCGTTGTGGTGCGGCAAATTACGGCAGAGTTGCGCCAGGCAATCGCCCAACTGTTCCAAGGAGCCGAGCAAGTCGCGAGCGCCGCTTCGCAAGTCTCTACATCGAGCATGTCGCTCGCTTCGGGATCGTCGCAGCAGGCCGCTTCACTCGAAGAAACGTCCGCGTCGGCGGCAATCATTAATTCCATGGCGCGCCAGAACAGCGGGAACTCGCAGTCGGCGGCGGAGTTGGTAAACCAATCGCAGGAGAAGTTTACCAAGACAAGCGAATCGCTGCAAGGCATGATGACCGCGATGGGCGAGATCAACACGTCTGGTGAAAAGGTCTCGAAGATTATCAAAGTGATCGACGAGATCGCTTTCCAGACGAATATTCTGGCGCTTAACGCGGCCGTGGAAGCAGCCCGAGCCGGCGAGGCGGGAATGGGCTTCGCGGTCGTGGCCGATGAAGTTCGGAATCTGGCGCATCGATGCGCGCAGGCGGCCAAGGACACAGCGGCTCTGATTGAAGAATCGATCGAGAAGTCCGAGCAGGGCAAGGTGAAGGTGAGCTTGGTAGCGGAAGCGATCCGGGTGGTGGCAGAAGAATCGACACGGATTCAGGCGCTGGTGGGTGAAGTGAGAAAGGGCAGCGAGGAACAGGCTATCGGACTGGAGCAGGTGAGCAAATCGATCCTACAGATGGAGCAGGTGACACAGAGTACGGCGGCAACAGCGGAAGAGAGCGCTTCGGCCTCAGAAGAACTGACGTCGCAGTCGATCGCCATGAAGGAGATTGTCGGGCGTTTGACCGCGATGGTCGAGGGCGGCGAGAAGACCCAGGTGAGACAACGGCCCTTTTCAACGGATCGAGTAGCGGCTTAGTTCGGGTCGTATTAATCGACCGATTCGCCGCCGCCGGTCTGGTTCGAGGCGACGCGATGGCGAGGGAAACGATCGCGGAAAAAGCCTAACGCAAAGGGGATCTCGCCAGGATACATCGCGCACCAGGCAACGATGCGTTCCATTTTTGTGACATCGTCTTGAATGGCGCTGATCTCCATCAGTTCAGCCTCGACAGTTTGTTCGTCTCTCGTCATTTGTTTCTACTTTACTTCCAGACGGTAAGTGCCGGAACCGACTTCGAGGACATGATTGCCGGCGACCTCTTCGGTTTTGACTGGCTTGCCATCTTCGCGCACTGAGGTGTGCGGGGTAGCGGGAAGCAGGATTCTTGCTGTCGTGTTCGCAGGAATGGTTACGGACAGGGTGATGGGACCTTGCGGCGTTCCCTGCCACTCAGTGGTGATGCGGCCGTAGGCTGAATCGTATTCGCCATGAGCCTGAGTGATCCGCGTATCGGGCCGGGGATGAATCACGATCTGGTGAAATCCGGGACCGGTGAGGCTCGTGTCGATGCCGGCGACACACTGATAGATCCAGGCGACAACCGAACCGAAGGCGTAATGGTTGTAAGAGTTCATGGCAGGGTCGCCGGTATCGCCATTCCAACGCTCCCACCAGGTGGTCGCGCCCTTGCTCAGCATGTACCCCCAGGACGGATACGTCTCGTTGAGCAGAAGGCGATAAGCGACGTCGGTTTTCCCGTGATCTGCCAGAGCAAATAGCAGAAAAGGGGTGCCAAGGAAACCGGTGCTGACGTGTCCGCCGCGGGAATCGATGGCTGCGACCAGATGATCGACGGCTGCGGACTCGAGTGCGGGAGGCACGAGATTCATGTGAAGAGCCACCACGTAGGAGGTCTGGCTACCGCTGCCGATCTGGCCATCAGGCTTGATGAATTCTTTCTGGAAGGCGCTTTTTATTTGCTCGTAAAGACTGGCGTACTGGCGGGCTTCGTCCGGCTTACCGGTCGCTCGGGCCATCTCAGACATCATGTTTGCGATGAGAGCCCAGTAGGCGGTGTCGACGAGCGGCTTGGGCGTCGAGGGATCGGGGGCGAGCCAATCGGCAAAGTCAGGACCGACTTTTTGTTTGCGAATAAAATCGGGATTCGAGTCTTGAATGAATTTCATCCAGCGCTGCATGGAGTCCCAGTTTTGCTCGATCATGCTGCGATCGCCGTACTGCAGCCAGGTGGTCCAGGGGACGATCACACCGGCGTCGCCCCATCCGGGAGCGCCTTCGATGGGTCCGACGCCAATGTTGGGCGAGACGTTAGAGAACGCGCCGTTGGCGAGTTGGGCGTCGCGGATATCGCGAGACCACTTGTGAGTGAAGGAGGACGTGTCGAAGTTGTAGCTGCCGGTGCGCCAGAAGACCGCTGCATCGGCCATCCAGCCGAGGCGTTCATCGCGTTGCGGGCAATCTGTAGGGATGCTGAGGAAGTTGCCGCGCTGGCCCCAAATCCCGATTTGCCACATGCGATTCACGAGTGCGCTGGAGGTGGTGACCCGGGCGGTGGGATCGCCGCTCAGGCTGCTGATCACTTCGCCGCTCAGATCGTCGAGCGTGGGTGAACCGGGGTAGCCGGTGAGTTCGACATAGCGAAACCCGTGGAACGTGAAACGCGGACGGAACGTTTCTTCGCCCTGGCCGCGCAGCGTGTAGCGGTCTGTGGCATCGGCGTTGCGCAAATTAGTAACGTAGATGTTGCTATCGGGCTGTAGTATCTCGGCGAAGCGCAGACGAACCGTCGTACCAGCGGGTCCATGCACTTTGAGAGCGGCCCAGCCGACCATATTCTGGCCGAAATCGTAAATAAAGGCGCCGTTCGCCGCCGGTCTTAGGCTTTCCGGGCGCAGGATCTGAACCACGCGAGGCGGCGCGTCGATCTGGCTCGAAAGCGCGCCTGAATAAGTTTCGGCCGGAGTAACAGCGGTCCAGGCGTGATCGTCGAACTGGGGCGTGTCCCAGCCCGGTTGTTCGAGCCGCGCATCGTAGGTTTCGCCTGCGTAGATCTCGGAATGCAAGACAGGCGATTGCGACGCTTTCCACGAGTTGTCCGTGGTGATGGTAGCGCGGGCGCCGTCGCCATATTGGATTTCGAGCTGCGCGAGAATGCGAGGAGCGCCTTTGACGGCGAAGTGTTCGGCGGTCCAGGACATCCCGCTGCCAAACCAGCCCTGGCCGACCATCGCGCCGATCACGTTGACGCCATTCGTAAGCAACGGCTTCACATCGTAGGTTTGGTACTGGACTCGTTTGGAGTAATCTGTGAAGCCGGGCGAAAGAAGATCGTGGCCGACGCGCTTGCCGTTAAGAGACAGTTCATAAGCGCCGAGGGCCGTCACGTAGACGTGTGCCTGCGTGATTTGTTTGTCGATGGAGAACTGTTTGCGGAGCAGAGAAGCCGGTTGCGGAAGCGGCCCTGGATCGCCGAATCGAGAATCGTCGAGAGGAGCTATGACTTGAGCCGCGGTCCAGGGCGAAGCGGTTTGCGGGCGAGCCTGCCATTGGTCGCCAGTCGGGAAGCGCTCGGTTTTTCCATCCTGATGCTGAATTTTCAAAAGAGCTGCCAGAGCACCGGGTATAGGCACGGGCGATTTAGGGAGAGTCACAGTGACATCGATGGAGTTTTTGCCTGTGAGGAGCAGACCGTCGAGATCGCGCCGGTCGAATTCGTTCCAGTGCGGCTTGGCGCCCGCGTCGTGACCGTTGACCGTAACTTTCCAATCGCCACGAGCAATGAGGAAGAGAGCAGCGCGCTGAGGCAGCGCGGACAAAGTAAAGTCGAGGTGAAAATCCGCCGTACTACCGCCTGCGAGATGCAGCGCATCTTGGCCGGGCATCCAGATCCACTTGATGTCGGCGCGATCGGCCTGATCTTCGGGATT
The DNA here is from genome assembly GCA_965277435.1 of Bryobacteraceae bacterium. Classification (GTDB taxonomy): domain Bacteria; phylum Acidobacteriota; class Terriglobia; order Bryobacterales; family Bryobacteraceae; genus Bog-105. The sequence goes on from OZ255821.1 coordinate 4,620,140, forward strand.
TTGCCAGCCGATCCAGCGGGCGGTCCAGTCGGAGGGTTGCAGCAGACCCATTTCCCACCACGCGGATTCGGCGAATTCAGACATGTGTTGGTGGTTGTCCCAGACGCGCACGGTCCAAAAATAGCGATGCCGGGAGAGCAGGGGAGGGCCTTGGTATGAAATGCTGGTCGACTCGCCGGAGGTTTGTTTGCCGCTGTTCCAGATATCGGGATGGCCCGAGCGTAGACTCGCCTCGCTGGAGGCGACGAGAATCTGGTAAGCGGTCTGCTGCCAGTTTCGTTGCGGCGTGTCGCTGCGCCAGGACATGTTTGGTTGCGGGATGTCGATGCCGAGGGGATTGGAGAGGTATTCGCAGCGAAGTTGGACAGGTTTAGCTTCTAGGGGAGCTGAGTGGAGCATCGTTAGTAGAAAGCCAAGTAAGGGTAGGAAGGCGGCGGAGAGCCGTGGGGATCGGGTTGAGGTCACTGGTTTTGCAGTGAGTCTATCGAAGTCGGGTTGAAGGAAGGAGATGAATCGCAGCGTGGTGTTAGCCTTTGCGCATCGAGCAGCTTTCGCGATGAAGGCCGTCCGAGATTGGCACGTCAGTCGACGGGGCGCAAGGCGGAAACGACAATCGATACCGCTAAGCCTTTTCGCCCTCTCCAGATCCTCCTCTATTGCCTCCAATCCGTAGTGCAGCGGAATCTGCCGGCTTGCGAGAAGCCTTTGAAAATCAAGGAGTGGAAGATCAGCGAGAAGTGCTGCTTGGCCCAAGGTGAACCGTTCCTGTTGGAATAGAATCAGGGCGCGCAACTCGGCTTCAGTCAATTTGCTGACTGAAGAAGTTCATCTGACAGCGTGAAGGCCATCTGAAAGTGAAGTACAGCTTGACTGGTGGGCGCGACAGGACTCGAACCTGTGACCTCCTGCGTGTGAAGCAGGCGCTCTAACCAACTGAGCTACGCGCCCATTTAGGCGGCCCCTCGATTCTACTATGGTTACGCGCGCTTCTTTGGCTCGCCGGACCTCGTTTGAACTCCGAGCGGCTGCAGTGATGTGACGTTGATCCGAGCCTGTTTGCCGGCTTGGATCATAGCTCCCTTAATGGCGACCTTCTGCCCTTTGTAGATGGAGGGATTAAAATCCCGTACACCTAGGAGTTCATAGCGTAGAATGCCAGGCGGCTTGGTCTTGGCCGACTCTAAGGCCTCGGACGTTGTGGCCTGCATAGTGAATATTGCAGGATCGCTCGCTTTGTTCAGCACCCAGGTTTTTGCAGGATTTTCTTCGAGACAACCATCGACCTCGACGATCTCGACGACGGCCTGGTCTCGCTTCTGCTTCGGCTCCACCACGTAGAAAGCCTTAGTAAGATCCTGGCTGTCGATGGTGTACTGAATAAACGGAGTGAACATCTCATCCCAGCTCTGATTCATCTGGCGAAAGTGCACTGTTTTTTCCGGATCAGGGTTGTTATTATTTCTTGCCGAGTTGTCGTAGTGGGCCGTGACGATCAGCTTGCTGCCTGCCGGCAGCTTGAGCGGCGTTTCGAGCTCGTAGGCCAACTGCCAGTTGAAGTCGTACTTCGGCACGCTGAGCACAGTCTGTTCCCGTCCATCGGGGTACACGACTGCATACTTAAAATCCTTGCAGCGCACATGTGCGTGAGGCTGAAGCTGGTAGATAGTCACCGGTTCCGTATACGCTGTCATTCCTATCAGTTCGTAGCTGTTCGCTCTTGGGGGAATCGGAGGAATGGCGAGGGATGTGCCCTCGGCCTTCTCGCCAGAATCATCCGCTAGCAATTCCTTTCCTTGGGCAATGATCGTGTCTACTGCAGCAGGCACTCGGTACAACTGATGTCTAGGCGGTTTAGGCTGAAACCAGAGGGCCATCATCGAGCGGTCCGTCTCCGGCTTTCCTGTGGTCGTGTAGTGAATGTTGAAATCCAGGTACAGGTTCTTACCGCCTTTTAGTAATTTCGCTGTGCCGTCCGGATACTTCTCGAAGGTTGAGCCGGGAGTATAGACCCCGAGCATGTCGTACGCCGACGGATCCGACGGACTAGTCACGGCAGGTTGGGTGAGGCTTAGGGCGTTCGAAATACCGAGATGTTGGGCAAACAAAGCAAACGCGTTCAACTGAGCGGGGTTTAGGCTGTCGGCTCGTTGTAACTCGGTAATAGCCATGTGATGCACCACCGCGCGATTGCCGGGATTCACCTGGCTGGCGGCCACCCACCTGTCTTCGGCGAATGGCACTTTGGACAAAAACCGGACGTACGGAACCTCGCCATCAGCGGGGATCTTAAACGAGCCATGCGGAGCTACGATTATGTCCGGGGGTCGGCCTTCCGGGTGAAACCAGCCTTGCGTGGCTGGGTGGGTTAATAGAGGCAGGTCGGAATCGTCTCCTCTTGCAGCACCTGTGTCGACCCAGGCCACTAATGTATCGATGTCCTTCTGGCTGAGCCGCGCCTCATTGCGAAACTTCAAACTCGCATTGGGATCGGCCGGCCAGGGAGGCATCTCGCGCAACAAGACCTTCTCCTTGATCGCTTTTGCCCAAGGCCGCGCCGTATCGTAGGCGAGCAATGGCACGGCCGAGGCAATCTCGCCTGCATCGTGACACTTCGCGCAATTCTTGAATAGAATCGGTGTTACTTCTTTGTTGAAGGTGGGGTTGGGTTTAACATCCGCAAACAGGGTGATCGCCATTAGAGCTCCGAGCGTTCCTGCCAGCGCAATTCGAAAGAGGAATCTCAAATTATCTAGTGATTTTGCGAAACCTTAATCTCTGGGATCGTCAGTTTCTAGTTGCAATCCGCTGCACACGTTTGCACAATAGATATAGGAGTGCATCATGAACGCGGTTCTAGATCATCAGCCTTTGCAGGAATTGGATGAATGGGATGATTTCGTAGCTGATCGTTATCAGCAGGGCAAGTCGGAAGCGGAATTTCGTAACTATAAGCAGGACGCTAATCCACGGGTGACGGAGTTTTACCGTCAGAACCATCGCTTTCAAACCCTCGACTTCGTATTGCAGAAAAAGGCCGAGTACTGCGGCTTGCAGCGGGGCCGGAAAAGCATTTGGGAGATGGCGGATTATTTAAACATGCTCGTTGACGATAGCGATCCTGATACCGATCTGACACAGATCGAGCACCTGCTGCAGACCTCGGAAGCGATCCGCAAGGACGGACACCCGCGCTGGTTTGTGCTGACCGGGCTGGTGCATGATCTGGGGAAGGTGCTGTGCCTTTATGGCGAGCCGCAGTGGGCGGTAGTGGGAGACACCTTCCCCACCGGCTGCGCCTACTCGAACAAGATTGTGTTTCCCGAGTTTTTCGCGGACAATCCGGACAGTCAGGTTGAAGAGTATCGAACGAAATATGGGATCTACCAGCCCAATTGCGGCTTGGATAAAGTCCATCTTTCCTGGGGTCATGACGAGTACATTTACACGGTGACGCGCAAATACCTGCCCGAACCAGCGCAGTACATGCTTCGTTATCATTCGTTCTACGCGGCCCACCGGCACAACGCGTACGACTATTTAATGACCGAGAAGGACCGGGAAATGTTCGGCTGGGTGCGGAAATTTAATCCCTACGATCTATACTCGAAAGGCGCCGAGCGGCCGAACCTGAAAGAAATACGGCCTTATTACGACGATCTGGTGGCCGAGTTCTTTCCCGACAAAATTGATTGGTAGGGCGGTGTCAAGTAGTCACCAAGCCAAACGTCAGGAATCGCACCTAAGCTCAACATGTGGCGGGCTGACTCCGATAGCAAATCAGGCCTATATCGTGAAGTATGCAATTCCGCTTGCAGCTCTTCTCGCTTCTTTTCTCGTTTGTGGGAAGTGAAGTAGTTGTAGGGCAGCAGCCAGCATGTCCAAGTGAGCTCGGCGAGCCTATGGCTGTTGAAGGCAATGCTCCGGTCGTAACACTAGACTTCAGGCGCTTGAGCGGCAGGATAAGATCGGCTCGCTTCCTCTTCGACTCGGGGAGCGGCGCGATTATTCTGGACAAGGCCTGGCAGATGATCTGGGATTGAAGCCTACAGGCAAAGCGATAGCAGAAAACGGTGTACGCTTTGCCCCTACAAATCCATCAACAGTTGAAGTTGGTTCAATGCCTATCTCGGTTTCCACGAGCAACACGTGTATACATCTGGGCACGGGAAGCTTCGATACACGAGAACGCGTCGAAGGAATGTTGCCTGGAAAGGCCCTGGAGCCCTATGACGTGGTGCTCGACTACCCGCTTCGGCGCTTTACCATAGCGCCTGCAGGCTGTAACTTGCATCGTGGCGTAAAGGTTCTGAGCCCGCTCTTACCCGAGAGTGGCCATCCTAGGATTGTTGTTTCTCTTGAAGGCAAGAGCTACGGTCTGCTTCTCGATACCGGGTCTCGCGCCACGCTTGCACGCCGAGACCTCCTCGAAAACCTCTCAGCGGCCCATCCCAACTGGCCCCATTCGACTGGAGCCTCGGCAACGGCTGATATGTCGGGCGCGAACGGAGGGGAATTTTTGCTACGAGTGCCGCAGGTTACATGGGGAGCGTTCCGGCTCCAGAATGTCTTGTTTGTTTCCCGCCCTAACGAGACATACAGCCTAAAAACTTTCGAAACGCCTGGCCCGATTATGGGAGCTCTCGGAGGGAATGTGCTTAGGAACTTCCGTGTTGAGATCGACCACCCTCACGGCACAACTTATCTACAGATGAAGAGCGGCGATTTCGGCGACGACATGAACTCTGTGGGTCTGGTGCTGGATATGGATGCGGCAAACACTCTCGTGGTCCGCGCAATCTCCTCCACGGCTGCAGCTTTGACGAAGAGGAACCTTCGTCCTGGCGACCAAATCATCGAGATCGAGGGCAAGCGTGGAAAATTATCGATGCTTCCGATGCGCTGGCCGGCGTTGTTGGACAGATAAAGCGGCTCCTCATACAAAGGGGTGGCAAAGAGGTTCAGACGACTGCAGTTGCCGCACACCTTCTCTAGCGAATCTGTAACCGAGCCTGCTTAGGAACTTAAACAAAGCAAAAACTAAACTACCCTCGGCTTGAAGCCGAGGGGTTTAGGTATTGTCGATTGGAAATCGACTGTCGTCGACAATCTGCTCACCCTCTTGTTCCTCGATATACTCGCGGATCATCTCGTCGGTAATCGTGCCGGAGCTGACCGCCAGATAACCGCGCGCCCATAGATGCCTGCCCCAGAACTTCTTTCGCAAGTGCGGAAACTCCTGTAGCAACACCCGCGAGCTGATCCCCTTCAGCCATTGCACCATCTGGCTCACACCCTGATTCGGTCGGTAAGACAGGAGCAGGTGAACGTGGTCGCGTGCGACCTTACCGGACACGATCTCCAGCTCGTGTTCTGCGGCGATTTGCCGCAGTAGGTCACGCACACGAAGAGCCACTTCGCCGGCCAACACCGCTTTCCGATATTTGGGGATCCACACTAGATGAACCTTTAGGTCGCTCTTCGTGTGCGCGCCCAGCCGGTAATGCCGCACGCGACCACGTTACACCAAACCGTACTTCGCCTAAAGGCGAGGGGTTTCCACCATCCCCGATGGGGACACTTAAACAAAGCAAAAACTAAACTACCCTCGGCTTGAAGCCGAGGGGTTTAGGTATTGTCGATTGGAAATCGACTGTCGTCGACAATCTGCTCACCCTCTTGTTCCTCGATATACTCGCGGATCATCTCGTCGGTAATCGTGCCGGAGCTGACCGCCAGATAACCGCGCGCCCATAGATGCCTGCCCCAGAACTTCTTTCGCAAGTGCGGAAACTCCTGTAGCAACACCCGCGAGCTGATCCCCTTCAGCCATTGCACCATCTGGCTCACACCCTGATTCGGTCGGTAAGACAGGAGCAGGTGAACGTGGTCGCGTGCGACCTTACCGGACACGATCTCCAGCTCGTGTTCTGCGGCGATTTGCCGCAGTAGGTCACGCACACGAAGAGCCACTTCGCCGGCCAACACCGCTTTCCGATATTTGGGGATCCACACTAGATGAACCTTTAGGTCGCTCTTCGTGTGCGCGCCCAGCCGGTAATGCCGCACGCGACCACGTTACACCAAACCGTACTTCGCCTAAAGGCGAGGGGTTTCCACCATCCCCGATGGGGACACTAATTTTGCTGTTTTGGTCACCTGCAACGATCAAAAGCGCGCCTCTGCGAGCCTTCACATGTCAAAGGGCAATTCTTCTTAGCGGCAACAGTCCTGAACGTAAAACGACTGATAAAGTTCCTAAACCAAAGCAAAGAACCAAAAGCAGAGATGACCTGAAACTGGCCACAGCCCTGATATCGCATCGAAATCAAACACAAAGAGAGGCTGCGTATCGCATCGGCAGAGATAGGTTTTAACAGCATCGAACGTTTACGCAACTCGATTGGTAGGTGATGCCAGGTTGACCGGTGCGTGGTCGATGCTTGCACGATCGGATCACGTCAATCGTGGCGCAGAGCCACCATTGGATCGACACGAACAGCGCGGCGTACTGGAACGCATGAGGCGAGCAGCGCAACGGTGATGATGAGGGAGCCGCCAAGCATGAGAGGCAGCGTATTTCCGGGTTTCAGATCCTGAATAAGCCTCACCATCAGGGATTGAGTTAAAAACACCAGCACGATGCCCGTGACGAGTCCGCCGCATACCATTTCGAGCGCGTCTCGCAGCACGAGGCGGCTCACAGCACTCGCGGTCGCTCCGAGCGCCATCCGAATGCCGAGTTCGTTTGTCCGGCGCGCCACCGTATAGGCCAGCAACCCATAGAGTCCGATCCCGGCGAGCGTAACGCCCAGCACGCCGAAGAATTGCGACAGGGTGGCGATAAGACGTTCGGGAACAATGTTCGAATCCACCTGGTCAGCGAGCGTTGTGACCCTCGTGACGGGCACTGTTTTCAAATGGTCTCGCACAATCCGGCGCACTGAGGCCGAGAGCGATTCAGGATTGACCGTGGTGCGCAGTTCAAACTGATCCATCAATTGATTTTCCTGGAACATGTTGAAGTACATCGTCGGAAGCGGAGCGTTGCGTAGCTCGACGGCTTTGACATCTCCGGCCAATCCTACAATTTCGTAGGGCTGATCGTTGCCGAACCATCCGGGCTTCGAATTCTTATCGATCACGATGTGTTTGCCAACTGGATTGACGCCAGGGAAATAACGCCGCGCCAGGCTTTGATTGACGATGGCCACACGAGAGCGTCCGATGTCGTGGAACGAGAAATCGCGTCCCGCCAAAAGCGGTATGCCCAGCGTCTCAAAATAGCGGGGGGCCACGAACGTGACGCCCGCCCTCCGCCGGTCCTCACGCCGTTCGGCATGACCTTCCGCGAAGATGTAACGGCCTGGAGTGCCACACCCTTCTAGCGGAGTACAACCGCTAATGGAAGCCGAACGAACGCCTGGAAGAGCCTCCAGGCGAGGCAGAAGAGTTCGATACATGGCAGCCAGGCGCTCCGGTTGGTAGCCGCTGTTAGTTGTCGCGAGAGTTACCAGAAGGACGTGGTCGCTGCGAAAGCCAAGATCGAGATTTCGCAATCGCGACAGATGGTCCAAGAAGATAGCGGCAGAGGTCACCAGGAAAATGGATAAAGCCACCTGCACGGTTACCAAGCTTTTTCCGAATAAGCGCCAGAATCGGGTATCACCGCCCCTTCCCGTCTGGCGCAAGGCCGATGCCGGATCGAATCGGAAGGCGTACCAGGCCGGCGCCAGACCGAAGAGCAGGCCGGTAAATAATGCGACTCCGATGGTGAAGAGCAACAGGTAAGGGTCGGGTTGGACCTTGATCTCGATATGCTCAAAAGCGCGGCCGCTTGCCATGATCCGCACCAGCACGCTGGTTCCCAGATAAGCAAAGAGAATGCCCAACAGAGCGCCGACAAGCGAAAGAAGTAGCGATTCGGTTAGCATCTGCTTCGCTAAATGGCTGCGGGAGGCGCCCAGTCCTACGCGCACAGCAATTTCGCGCTGCCGTCCGGCTGAGCGCGCCAGCAGCAGGCTAGCCATGTTGAGGCACGCCAGCAAAAGGAGCAAGCCTACGACCGCCATCAGAAGCACCAGCGGTTTCCCATACTGAGCGCGCACTCGCACCAGGCCGCTGCGTGCTGGCTCCGCCTGTATGTTGGTGTCCCAAACCCGCGCCTGGCTGCTCCGTGAGGCTCGCTGCGCCAGCACGATCCGGTATAGTACGGCCATTTCGGCCTGCGCCTGGTCGAGTGTTACACCGGGCTTTAAGCGCGCCAGCATGGTGAAATTGCGGTGCTCCTGCGGCGTCCAGATATCGGTCCTTGACCCGACGCGCGGCCCGGTGTAAGCGCGCGGCGCAACGCCGATGATGGTTTTCGGCTCGTCGCCGACGAAGATCCGTCTACCCAGAATCGCCGGATTTCGATGGAACCGGCTGTTCCAGTAGGACCAACTCACGACCACTACATTTCCAACGCCGCTCGCCGTCACATCTTCGGGACCGAAGAATCGTCCGATGGAGGGTCTCAGACCGAGCACGCGGAAGTAGTTTCCCAGCGCATTTTCTTGAATCAGGGTTTCGGTCTGGGAGCCCTCGATGCGGACTGGGGCGAGATTGTCGAAAGACATGCCGGTAATCGCGGAGAAAACATGGTTGTGGTCGCGGAACAGTTCGTAGCTTTCCCATTCCCAGTAGGACGAGGAACGAGGCTGGTCGCGATGATTCTCGAGAAACTCTACGAGGCGCTCGGGATGTGTCACTGGGAGGGGGCGCAGGACAATGGTGTAGAACAAGCTGAAAATCGCTGTGTTCGCACCCATGCCGAGGGCGAGTGAAAGCACAGCCACGACCGTGAATCCTGGACTGCGTTGCAGCAGCCGCAGGGCATAACGGATATCATTCCAGACCATAGGCGAAGAGACTACGCGCAAAGATTCGACGCGAGTCTATACCGCATTCTACATAACCGGACGCGTTACGGTCCAAAGATGCGCGGGGGTGGAAAGTTTGTTCTGGCGAAGATCGATGGGTAAGGCGTTAGCGAGCGGGGTGAGCAGTGAGCCACGGACGATTAGTTCCCCTGAATCAAGATCGACGGCACACTGTCCCATTTGTTTGATGGGCTGGCGAACAGTGGTGAGTGGCGGCGTCAAATAGGACGCAAAGAAAGTATCTTCAAAGCCTGTCAGCGAGAGATCGGCGGGTACCCCCGAAGCCCTTGAGCGCCCGCTGCCTGGAGTACTCCAGGGCAGAGACATGTCGTTGTAGCAAAAAACCGCCGGTTCGTAACAGCGCTGGAAGAAATCGCCGGATGCGCGGATGACTGTCCTGCCACTCCTTGTAATTCAAATACTCGGGTGGCCGAACAACGGAGTCGATTTGGTTCAACGCCGATTCGAGATCTTCCCGCTGTAGCGCATTGAAGATCGCCGAGCGTAAGTCTGCATCCGGCAGTTCGTCATCAAGGATTCGGCGCCCTAATTGCGAGGGGATATGGGAGCGAAATTCCAATCGCTTTCAGAACCATGGGCTAACCCGGACCACTCATTTCGGGAAAGTGATCAGGACCGTTTTCGCGGCATCGATGCACTGTCCACTGCGCCGAAGCGCGAGATGTTCCTTGGGCAACTCAGAGAAGCTCTCAAAGTGAAGCCACCTTCAAAGAGGTAAATTGTGTGCGGGTCGGAGATGGTAAGTATTGCCCGCAAAATCAGCTGACGGTACTACTTTGCGGGAGCGGCCGAACTCTCTCTGGTTGAGCCCGGGAGCCGGGTTTCGGGATTGGCTTGAATGAGTTGGTGAAGCAATTGGCGGACGTGGCGGGTGTCGGTTAGGCTGTATCTCGCTTTACTGACTCCGCCTCCTACGTGAATACTCCAGGCGTTTTCGGGGAGGCGCGCAAAGAGGTCTTCATCGGTCAGATCGTCTCCCATGCCGAGGATAAATCCGTCACCGGCATAGCCAGACAACAACTCCGTGGCGAGCGCCCCTTTGTTGGCCCACATGGGTTTTACTTCGACGATCTTGTGGCCGCGGTAGGCGCGCAGTTCGGTTTCGGCGAGCATGCCTTCGAGCATGGCGACTAGTTCAGTTGCGAGCCAATCGCCGAATTCGGCTTCGATGGTTCGGAAGTGCCACACGAGGGCGAACTCTTTGTCTTCGACAAAACTGCCCGGCGTGCGGTCGACGAAATGCTGCAGGATGGGTCGCACGGCGTCTTTCCATTCCGTATCGGCCGAGCGGCCTTCCCAGGTTTCGCTGCCGGGTAGACGCCAGCGGGCACCATGTTCCGGCGCGAGACCTAGACGCGGCACTTGCCCGAGCCAATATTCGAGGTCGGCGGCAGTGCGGCCGGAGATTACGACGACACAGTTGGCCTGGTCGCTGGTGAGTTGAGTCAGTAAAGTGCGGAGTTCCTGGTCGGGAGCAGCGTCGCGCGGCCGGTTAGCGAAAGGTACGAGCGTGCCGTCGTAGTCGAGCAATAAAAGACGCCTAGCAGCTGTTCGATAGTCTTTTGCCAACTGGTCAAGAGGCAGCAACGGCGGGCTCTCCGGAGCATGCTCGCGACGTTGCTTTACCGCCTCGTCGAGGAGGGCGAGAAAACTGTCACCCCACACGAACACGTCGTTGCGAAGCACGCGCTCGTGAAGCGCAGACATGCGATCGCGCTGCTCCTCTTCGCTCATAGAGAGGGCGCGCACTACTGTGAGGGCGGTTCGTTCCTGATCGAATGGATTGATCAGTAAGGCTTCGGCCATTTCGGCGGCGGCTCCGGCGAAGGAACTCAGGACCAGCACGCCAAGGCCATCGGCGCGGCAGGCTACATATTCCTTGGCGACCAAATTCATTCCGTCCCGTAACGGCGCCACCCACGCTACATCGGCGAACTGATACACGGCGACCAGTTCCGGTTTAGGAATGCCGCGATGAATGTAGACGACCGGCACCCAATCGGGCGTGCCGAACTCGCCATTGATAGAAGAGATCAGCTCATGTACTTCGCCACGCAGTTCCTGATAACTTTCGATATTCTCCCGTGAAGGGACGGCGACTTGAAGAAGCACGACTTTTCCGATGAGATCGGGGTTGCTGCTCAACAAGTCACGAAAGGTTCGGAGACGGTGCGGGAGGCCCTTGGTGTAGTCGAGACGGTCCACCGCGACGATCATCTTTCGGCCGCTATATTGCGCCCGTAATTTAGCAAGGTGCTCGTGTGTTTCCGGCTTATCGAAATAGTCAAGAAAGTCGTTGGGAGCGATGCCGATCGGCAGCGCTTGCAGACGGACCTGCCGGCCCGGGACTTCGAAGCGATCAACGGTGCTCTCGATGCTGAGAAGACGGCGCAGGGACATCCGAAAATGCTGGAGGTGTACGTGTGTGTGAAAGGCGATGAGATCCGCACCCAACAGTCCGGCCAGCAGTTCCTCGCCGCGGGGCAGGAGGGAGAAGATGTCGGAACCAGGAAACGGTATGTGCAAAAAGAATCCGATGGCCGCGTCCGGCAGGCTGTCACGCAGCATCCCGGGTAGAAGCATCAGATGGTAATCGTGAACCCAGATCCGGTCGCCCGGCCGAAACTCGCGCACGACCGCGGAGCAAAAACGGCGGTTCGCCTCGATGTACGCTTCCCAGCTTTCAGCATCGAATTCCAGCCTGGAGGTAAAACTGTGAAATAGGGGCCAGAGCGCCTGGTTGGCGTAGCCCTCGTAGAATTTTTTCAGGAGGTCCGCGGGTAGGTCGACAGAAATGCACGATTGCTCCTGATTCAGAAGTTTGACGGCTTCGGGCGGCAGTTCCTCATCGGTTCCGGACCAGCCAATCCAGACGCCGCCGGCACGTTTAAGGATCGGGTCCATGGCCGTCGCCAGGCCGCCGGTAGAGCGCTTCGTTTTCCACTCACTGTTATCGTGAACGAGCGCCACGGGCAAGCGGTTTGAGACCACTATTAATCGGGAATTATCCGGCATGTCTTTTTATGGACGCGTAAGTGCCTCAGCATTGCACTGATTTTAGAGATGTTTGGCTAATTCGATCAAAACGATTACGGGGATTGCAATGCTTGCGACGACGAGCACGATTGCCAGGATCAGGAACAACCAATCCTGAATGCTCTGGCGGCGCGGTTGCGAGATGTGGTTTTTGAGTAGCTGATAATTACGGCGATTCGCCTTGAAAACGACATCGAACAAGTCACCGATAAACGGAACGGCTCCGGCGAGGGCTTCGATACCCACATTCACCAGCATGCGCGCAATCGTGACTCGTGGAACTCCAAGCTGGATGGCGCGCATCACGATATAGAAAGAGAACAAGGCGTCCAGCGCATCGCCGATGCCGGGGATCAGTCCGATGATGCCGGCGAGTCCAAATTGAAAACCTCCGGGTAGCGCGAAGGCGTAATCGAGCCAGCGCGCCAGAGCTTCGACGTCGGCAATGCGCGGATCGACGATTTCAGGTGTGAGCGCATCGTCGCGGAAGCGTGGGACAGTGTAAGGGACTATCTTTCCGGCAGTATCTTTCTCATGACTCACGACAAAACGATCGATCAATTGACTCACCTTATACATATCAATAAAGACGCCGAGGCGGGTTTTCACAGTGCAGCCGAAAAGGCGAATAACTCAGAACTGGAGACACTCTTCAGCGGCTATGCTAAGCAACACGCCAAGTTCAGGGCCGACTTACAGGGAGAAGTGGAGCGTTTAGGCGGCAAGTTCTCCGACTCAGGAACGGTGGGTGGAGCGCTCCAGCGAGGCTTCATGGATTTGAAGGCCGCTCTTTCCGGTCATTCTGCGGGTGCTCTTCTGGCGAGCTGCGAGAGTGGAGAACAATCCGCTGAAAGCGCCTACATCGATGCGGCCGATGCAAACCCGACCGGGCAAACGCACACGCTCATCGAGAAACACCGGCAGCAGATTCAAGGATTCCGCACGCGCCTGGCAAGATTGGTGGGCGAGACGAAGGACGGGTTCGATTTTCAGAAGAACGAATGAGGTGGCAGGCTGAAGCCTACCCTACGGGGCGAAAACTAGTGTGATGGCTCCTGCCGCGATGAGGAGGCCGCCGGCCAGTTTGCCCAAGGAAAATTTTTCGCCCAGGAAAATTGCCGCAAAGATGATCACGAACACGACGCTCAGTTTATCCACGGGCGCTACTTTCGAGGCCTGTCCGAGTTGTAGAGCGCGGAAGTAGCAAAGCCACGAAAGCCCGGTGGCGATGCCGGAAAGAATAAGGAAGATCCAGCCTTTTTGATTGACGGATGCTAGTTCGCCTGATCGATAGGTGAAGCCTACGATAGCCCAGGCGAACACCACAATCACCAGTGTTCGAATGGCGGTCGCTAAGTTGGAATCGATTCCAGTGACCCCAATTTTTGCAAGCAGCGCGGTGGCAGCCGCGAACAGGGCAGAGAGTAGAGACCAGAGAAGCCAGCTCATGCTTTTGGAGAACACGCGCACAACGGGCCCGGGATCAAGCGCGCCGCCCGAAGGACAGGCGAGTTCCTTTGCTGAGTGGCGGCGCGCAACCGAGCCCTGTGCGCTTCAAGCATCGCAGTTCTCCGGTCTCCAACCGGCAGGCGGGCTAACGTCAGGTGGCCGATCTGCCCTTGAACATTCGATAGATAAACAGCAGGAGCATCGCGCCGATTACCGATGCGATAAACCCAGCCGTTGAACCATCCGGGTAATGCCCGATCGCCCTACCCAGATAGGTAGCGAGAATCGAACCGGCAATGCCGATGATCATGGTAATGAAGATACCGCCGGGGTCTTTGCCCGGCATTAAGAATTTAGCGACTGCCCCGATAACCAACCCGATGAGCAGGGTCCACAGAAAGCTCATGTGTCACTCTCCTTTCGCGTGTTGCTGAGCGCAGACATCACTCTATCAACTCCGCAGGGAAAAAAGGGAGTCTGCTCAAACGGCTTTCCAGGCGAGAGCTACCAGCTGCACTTCGATATTAGTCTTCTTGAGGCGTATCGTAACGGCTTCGAGCGGTTCGGTTTGCGGATCGAGTTTGGCCTGTTGAGCGGCGACTTCCTGTTCAAACTGATGTTGCAATTCGGCGAGTTGGGCGTCAATTTGACCGGAGTTTTCGCTGGCCTGTTCCACGTCCTGCAGCTGCTCCCAGGAGCGGCCGGCTTGACGGACAGCCGTGGCAGCTTTCGAGACGCTGGTCGCGCTGATAGCTTTGCGGCCCATGAAGGCGCTGAGGAGGCCCGTTCCCACGGACATGGCAGTTTGCAGGAAGGCTTGGTTCTTCTGGCTTTTCTGTTGTTCGACGGCGATTTCAGCGCGACGTTTTCTTTCCGCCAAGGTGGCCAGTTTGGGCGCGTATTTTTGCTTGAGTGTTTCGGCCACGCGATCGCGCTCCTCGCGGGCGGCCTGTTGAAGCCGTATGCGGAAATCGCGTTCCGATTCGCCGGGATGGGAGATCTGGTTGAGGCTGGGGCTTTTGAACAGGGTGATCTGTTGCGATTGAAAGAGCCAGATCGCGAAAGATTTGTTCCAGGCGGCATAGCTTTTTGCTTTGGCCGCGTCGGGCGGCAGAGTCTCAAATCCGATGCCATTTTCGGCTGCCTTTTCCAGTTCGTTTAGGGAGACCTCGGCTACTTGGGCTTTGGTCCAATCCACTGCAGCCGGGCCGTCGAGAATAGGCGTGATCCAGACGGCTTCGCGCGTTTCGTTCAGGTTTCGCTTGTCGTCCGAGTAATGAAGTTTGGCCGCGCCGAGGAGTTGCGGCTGGTAATTCGTAGCGCCGGTTTTGTCGACCGGTAGAAAGTAACACGGCACATCTGGCGGCAAAACTGGAGCAGTGTTGGTCGCGATCGTGTTTTTGATCTCTGATTGGGGAGCATCGCCCGAGCGCGGCCGGTTTTGCGTGAGGGTCTTGATCCCATCGCGGGTGATCGGGCCGCTCAGATAGGAAAGCGTCCAACGTGTTTTAAAAAGCTGGGGACGATCTTCGTTTACGTTATTCAGCAGAAAAACTCGGCTGCCGAGGCCAGCCAGCAATTTGTCCATGGCGGGACGGTCGAACGCCGAGTGAGCTTCACTGGCTGCACCTTCGAGGCCTTCCATGACACGCATTTTGTCGCGCTCGGTTTGCAGTCTGCCGATGAACCAGGTGCCGGCGTTTGAAAGACCTTTGTAATCGAGATCGATTGGATTTTGCGTTGCCAGAACAATCCCGAGCCCATAGGCGCGAGCTTGTTTCAGTAAGGTGAGGAGCGGTTTCTTGGAGGGAGGATTGGCTGTGGGAGGAAAGTAGCCGAAGATTTCGTCCATGTAGAGGACGGCTCGCAGGCTGGTGGTGCCGGGTTGCGTGCGGACCCAGCTCAAGACCTGGTTGAGCAGCAGCGAGACAAAGAACATCCGTTCCGAGTCGGTCAAGTGGGCAATCGAGAGGATGGAAATGCGCGGCTTACCTTGCGGCGTGTGTAGCAGTGAGGCGATATCAAGAGGTTCGCCGGTGAGCCACGCTTTGAAACCGGGCGAGGCCAGCAGGTTATTGAAGGCCATGGCCAGGGCGAAGCGATCCTTGGCGGGATAGAAGGTTTCGAGGTCCATTACGCCGGCTTTCTGGAAAGGCGGCTGCTGAATCTGATAAATGATGGCGGGCAGGTCCAGATCCCGATCCTGCTGCCAGCTGGCTTCGAAGATGTTGGAAAGGAGGACGTGTTCGCGGCTCTGAATGGGGTCGGCGTCGATGCCGACCAGGCCCAGCAGACTGGTAGCGGTGGCGCTGATGCGATCGCGCAGCATTTCCGGATCGTTCAGAATTGGCCCGCCGGGCGCTGCGAATGATTTCAGGATCGACACGGGCACTCCGGCCTCGCTGCCTGGCGTGTAGATGGTGATGTCGGCCGCTTGTTTCAGCAGATTGATGCGCGCTCCGTCCTGGCCAAAGGAGGCCAGACCTTTCTTCCACAACTCGGCTTGCTGGGCGGCGAAGTCATCGGCGCTGAGCCCTTTGGTGCGCGCCTCGTTTTCGTTGATCCAGGGACGAAAGTCGGCGGGACGAAGCTCGGGAAACGTGAGAAGCAGGTTGGCGATGTCGCCTTTGGGATCGATGGCGATGGCGGGAATGCCATCGATGGCGGCCTCTTCGAGCAGACCGATACAAAGCCCGGTTTTGCCGCTTCCGGTCATGCCGACACAGACGGCGTGCGTGACTAAGTCCTTCGACTGGTAAAGGAACGGTTCCTGCGCTTCCTCTTTGGTAGCCATGTCAACGGGCTTGCCGAGATAGAAGACGCCGAGCTTCTCGAAATCCTGCATCTCTAGATTCTAGTGTTTAGGCGTGTGGGAAGGCGGGCATTGACATAGCCGCGAGCAAGGTAGATGCTTTGTGTGAGGAGTTCGCGTTATGCACTGGGGACGAACGCTCTCTATTTTGGTGATTGGGTGGGCGGCAGGCGGGGAAATGGGCGCGCAAGCAGTGGTTTCGGCGCACGCTGGGGTGATCAATTTTTTCGAAGGCAGCGCTTTTGTAAATGATCAGCCGTTACAATCGCAGGCCGGTACATTCAGCAGCGTTAAAAATGGTGAGATCCTGCGGACGGAAAAGGGGCGGGTTGAAGTTCTGCTGACGCCGGGAGTGTTTCTGCGTATTGATGAAAACAGCGCCTTCCGCATGGTGTCGGATTCGCTGACCGATACGCGAGTGGAGTTTTTGCACGGGGCGGCGATTCTCGATTCGAATGACGCGCACGGAAAAATTGCCGTCACGCTGATATACAAGGCGCATGATGTGCGTTTCCCGAAGCCAGGGGTGTATCGCATCGACTCCGATACGAATGTGCTCGAGACATATACGGGCGAAGCGGAAATTTCGTCAGCGGGACAGACGCCGAAGAGGATAGACGAGTCGCACGAGTTTTTCTTTACGATCGACTTGGAAACGAGTAAATACGGAGACGGTGCGGTGGACGAATTTTCAGAATGGGCGCGCAGCCGGGCCGAAACAATTGCGGCAGATAACCAGGCAGCCGAGCAGAGCACGAAGGATCCGGTAGACCCGGGCAATGTGACGCCGTTCGGGATTCCAGGGCCGATGCCCAGTACGCCGGCGCAGGTGCCGAGTTATGGAACGTTCAGTGCGCCGGTATTCATCGACAACGGTTTTTACGGTGGCGGGTACAATCCGTTTTTCGGATTTGGGATCGCGAATCCGGTGACGATAGTTTATTTTGTGCCGCGGAATTGGTGGCGTCGTCCGGGAGGTGGGATGATGGCTCCTCACCAGCCGGGTTATCCTCATTCGCCGCCGCGTACTGGCTATCCACATCTGGGGCCGTGGCATTCAAATTCAATGACGGCCACGAGCAGTTTTGCAAGGCCGGCAACGTCCTATGTGCATCCTTCGTTCCGACCTATGCCAGCGCCGCGTGTGGCCGCTCCGCGCATGGTCGCGCCGCGCATGGTTGCGCCTCCGGTGATGCATGCGCCCATTGCAGTGCATCGTTAGGAAGAGAGGCTAGGTAGACGGTCCGTAGTAGCCGAGACGCCAGCGCGCCTGCAAGTTTTCCAGACCTGGGGGAGCTTTGACTTTCACTTCGACTTTCCGGTACTTGCCGTCGCGCTTATGGTTGACAGGCGAATAGGCAAGGACGTATTGATTGCGCAGTTCGATGCCGATGCGCGCCGCAACGGCGGGCAGGTCGGCGGCGCTTGAGGCCGAGAACACGCGGCCGCCGGTCTGTTCCGACAGTTGGGCGAGGAGCTTAGGGCCAGACACCTCGGCGGCACTCAATGCGAGCATGGGAAAGCGGTCGAAGACACCCATCGCGTAGACCTGCACGTCGGCTTCCCGCACCAGAGCCTTGACCTGGGCAGTCGTGTATTTGCTGTTGTTATCACCGCCATCGGAGACGATCAGCAGGGCTTTGCGGGCGTTCCTGGCCTGGCGCATTTGAGTGAGTCCAAGGGGGACGGCATCGAGCAGCGCGGTCAGACCTTCGGGCTCTATGGCGGCCAGCTTCTCTTCGATGCCGCTCATGCTGTTAGTGAGCGGCTCTACCACTTGCGCGCGATTGCCGAAGGTGAGCAGGGAGGCTTCATCATGCCGATCCAAAGTTTTCAGAAACTGTGTTACGGCCTGGCGGGCCAACTCGATTTTGTCGCTCATGCTGCCGCTGGTATCGACAAGCAGGCCGGCCGAAATGGGCGCGTCTTCGCCGGCGAACTGTGAGACTTTCTGTTCCACGCCGTCTTCGAACAAAGTGAAATCGGATTTTTCCAGGCCGAGGACGAAGCGGTGCTGTGCGTCGGTGACGGTGACGGGAATGACTACCAGCGTGCTATCGACGTGGATCTGAGCGGACGCCGTGAGAGAGAGGAGGAGCGCGAGAGCGAGCGCGACGCGCATATTGATATTGTCCCGTAACAATAGCCATTCAGAATAGGGCTACATGCGATATCTGGCGCTGGCTTCCGACTATGATGGCACGTTAGCTCATGACGGGGTAGTGGATGACGAAACAATTCAAGCGCTCGAACGGTTCCGACACTCAGGGCGGAAATTGATTCTGGTGACGGGCAGGGAATTAGATGACCTGGAACGAGCGTTCCCGCGATTGAACCTGTTCGATTTCGTTGTGGCGGAGAACGGCGCGCTTCTTTTCAATCCGGTGACGCGGGCTAAACACTGTTTAGGGGAGCGGCCGCCTGAAAAATTTATGGAGGATTTGAGACGCCGCGGCGTGGACGGCTTGCAAATGGGAGAAGTAATTGTTGCGACCTGGCATCCGCATGAGACGGCGGTGCTCGAGAGCATTCGCGAGCTGGGTCTGGACCTGCAGGTGATTTTCAACAAAGAGGCAGTGATGGTGCTGCCAACAGGCCTAAACAAAATGACAGGACTGAGTCGGGCGCTCGATGAAATGCGGCTGTCACGTCACAATATCGTTGGCGTAGGAGACGCGGAAAATGACCAGGCATTCATAAGCTGCTGCGAGTGCGCGGTCGCGGTGGAGAATGCGATTCCGGCACTCAAAGAGAAAGTAGATTGGGTTACGGCGCGGTCTCGCGGACAAGGCGTGACGGAACTGATCGATCGCATGCTGGGCGACGATCTGGAATCGCTAAAGTTTAATCGACCGCGGCATCCGATCCTGCTGGGGAGGGCTGAGGACGATGATGTGTGCCTTGAGGCAAGCGGCAAGAACCTGTTGCTTTGCGGGCAGTCTGGTGGAGGGAAATCGACCTTTGTGGCGGGCTTTGTCGAAAGGCTGCTCGAAAGCGGGTATCAGACTTGCTTGATCGATCCCGAAGGAGACTACGAATCGCTCAAGGGCTTCTTTACAGTAGGAGATGAGAATCAGGGCCCGTCGTTCGAGCAAGTGTTTCAATTGCTGGACAGCCCCGGATCGAACCTGGTGATTAACCTGGTCGGCGTGAAGATGCAGGACCGGCCAGGATACTTTTCCACGCTGCTGGCAAAGCTGCAGGAGAAGGTTCTACACGAAGGCAGGCCGCACTGGCTGATCGTGGATGAAGCGCACCATCTGCTGCCCTCGGAGTGGGCTCCAGCATCGGCAGGGGCCGCAGGTAAGACGGCGAGCTTGTTGCTAGTGACAGTGCATCCGGAACATATCTCCAAGGCCGCCTTGCGTTTAGTGGATGTAGTGACTGTGGTGGGTAAACAACCCAGAGAGATCGTGGAGGAATTCGCTAAGGCCGTTGGGATAGATGCGCCCGAAATGTCGGCCGAAGATCTTGCGGCGGGGGCGGCGACCGCCTGGTTTCTGGACTCCAACCGCGTGCTCAGTGGCATGCAAACGGTTCCCGGAAGAGCGGAACGGAAACGGCACCGGCGGAAATATGCCGAGGGCGAACTGGAGGAAGAGCGGATCTCCTGGTTCCGCGGCCCGGAAGAGAAACTGAGTTTGCGCGTGCCGAATCTGAACACGTTTCTGCTGATTGCATCCGGGATTGACGATGGTTCGTGGTTTTATCATTTGCATCGCGGCGACTATTCGAACTGGATCCGGTGTGCGATCAAGGACCAGGATCTGGCGAAGGAGATTGAAGAAGTGGAACGGGATAGATCGTTGTCCTCCGGTGAAAGCCGGAGCCGTATTACCAAGGCGATGGAGGCTCGCTACACGGCTCCGGCTTAAGGAGGCGCAGTGCTCTTCACAGTGGTAAGCTAAACCGCGTGCAGCGCTTGCTGGATGCTCTTCGTGACGATCGGTCGGCGGTGCCGCTGGATGAGGCGGCACTTGAAATAGCCAGTATTGAATTTCCGGGATTGGATCTGGAGGCGGCGGCATTCCGGCTCGATAACTTAGCCGAACAGATCAATGCGCAACTGACGCAAAATGCGACCGGACTCGAATTTATAAAAGTGACGAATGAGCTGTTATTCGACGTGCTGCAGTTTCGCGGCAATGAAGAAGACTATTACGATCCGCGTAACTGCTGTTTGAATTCGGTGCTGATGCGGCGGCTGGGCATTCCGATCTCGTTATCGGTGGTCTATATCGAGGTCGCACGGCGACTGGCGCGTCCGGTAGTTGGCGTGGGGCTGCCGGGACATTTCATCGTGGCTTACGAAGATGCGGAATCGCGCTACTGGGTGGACCCGTTCCATGGCGGTCGACTTTTGTCTTTTGCGGATTGCTGCGCGCTGGCCATGCAGACGGCGGGTGTCGACCTGCGGCTGAATCCGGCCGTGCTGGCGCCGGTCTCGAAACGGCAAATCCTGGTGCGTATTCTGAGTAATCTGAAGGCGATATATCTTCGCGGCGAAGCGTTCGATAAGGCGCGGCAGGTGCTCGATTTGCTGATTAAGGCCATGCCGGATTATGCGGAAGAATACCGGCACCGCGGGCTGGTGCATTTGCGGCAATTGAATCACCGGGCGGCCAAGTCGGATCTGGAGACGTATCTGCGTCTTGATCCGGATTCGCCGCAAAGCGAGGAAGTCAGGAAGCAGCTGGTGCTGATCGAGCGCTGGAAAGCCGGGTTGAACTGACTTCGTGACGTGTGTGCGTTACCGGGTGGTTGCGCTGACAGTGATGCTGGCCGCGATCACGTACCTGGACCGGGTCTGCATCTCGATCGTAGCTCCGCAGATGATGCGGGACCTGCGGATGACTCCCATCCAGATGAGCTATGTTTTCAGTGCATTCACGCTGGCGTATGCAATCTTTGAAATTCCAACCGCATGGTGGGCAGACCAGGTTGGCTGCCGGCGGGTGTTGACGCGCATTGTTCTCTGGTGGTCGGCTTTCACGATGGCGACTGCGGGAGCGTTTAACTACGCCGCTTTGCTGGTGGTGCGTTTCTTATTCGGCATGGGCGAGGCCGGCGCCTGGCCGAACGCGGCTCGGGTATTCACGCGCTGGATTCCAATGCGCGAACGTGGACGAGTGCAGGGCATCTTCTTTGCCGGAGCTCACCTATCCGGCGGACTGACGCCGATCCTGGTGGCTTATCTGGCCGTCCGGCTGCCCTGGAGAGCGATTTTTCTCCTCTTCGGCTGCGTGGGTTTTGCGTGGGCGCTGGTTTGGTCGTGGTGGTTTCGGGACGAGCCTCGGGATCACGCTTCGGTAAGCGCGGCGGAGCGTGATTTGATCGAAAGCACTCGCGGTGCAGCCCAGGAGCATGGCGGGTCCTGGGGAGAGGTGTTCGGTACGCGCAGCCTGGTTCCGCTTTGTCTGCAATACTTCGCAAATACTTATGGTTTTTACTTCTTCATCACGTGGCTGCCGACTTATCTGGCGAAGTCGCGCGGACTAGCCGGCGGGGAACTGGCGCTCTTCGCCGGCCTGCCTCTATTGTTGAGTGTGATTGCGGATGTCACGGGAGGCATGACGACAGATTTTTTGTCACGGCGCTTTGGCATGCGAGTGGGAAGATGCGGCGTAGGCTCGGTAGCATATTTGACGGCGGCACTGGCGATGGTTTTCGGAACGCTGGTGAGTGACGGACGGCTGGCTGGATTGTTGATCGCAGTCGGAGGAGCGGCTTCCATGTTTACGCTGGCGCCGGCGTGGGCGACAGCGGTTGATCTCGGAGGCAGAAATCCCGCGGTCCTGAGCGCAACCATGAACACGGCGGGGCAGGTAGGAGGCATTCTCAGCCCTATCGTGCTGGCGTATATTGTGGAGCGGTTTGGCAGTTGGAGCATGCCGCTGCATATCCTCTCGTGTCTGTATTTGATGGCGGCGATTAGTTGGGTGGTTATTCAGCCTACGAGGGCAGGTGAAACCGGGAGAAGCTGGCAGCCAGGTGACTCGCGAAGCTAAAGGCCGAGTGAGAGACCGCAATTAATCGTCCCTAAGCGCCAGCAGAGGGTTCATTCGAGAAGCGCGCCGGGCTGGCAGGTAGCTGGCCATAGCCGTCACCAAAGCCAGTGAGAGGCCTGCGATGACAAGCGTCGCGGGGTTATACGATTTCAGGCCGAACAGCAGAGTGGAAGCCGCGTCGCCTGCAGCCAGTGCAAGCAACATACCGGCGGTTAAACCGACGGCGAGAACGAGCGATGCCTCGCGCATCACAAATGCCATGACAGATGATCGGTTGGCCCCGAGTGCAATGCGAATACCGATTTCCTTCGTTCGTTGTGCAACGGTGTACGAGATGACGCTGTATAGTCCGACAGCGGTAAGCACAGTGGCGAGAAGGCCGAATAAACCGGAGAGTGTTGCCAGCAAACGTTCGCGCAGCAGCGAGTCCTGAATCCAGGTGTCGAAGAAGCGGAACGAGTATTTAATGCTCGGGCTCGTTGCAGCCAGTGTACGGCGCAGCGCTGCAATGAGTTCAGCGGAGTGGGTGCGCGAGCGAACCATTATGCGTCCGACCGTTCCTTCTGCCGCAGCCTGCGATAAGGGCAGAAACATGATTGGTTGGAATTCCTCGCGCAGATCGTGGTATTTCGTGTTCTTCACCACGCCGACGATCTCGACGGATGTCTGCGGCTCGTACGGTGTTGCTTCAATCCAAAAGCGCCGGCCGACGGCGTTCTGTGCGCCCATAAGCTCGCGGACGAACCCCTGGTTCACGACCGCAACTTTCGAAAACGATGCGAGGTCGTGCTCGTCCAAGGCGCGGCCGGCGAGGAGCGGCGTATTTAAGGTGCGAAAGTATGCGGTGCCTATCATCGTCCGCAGGGACACACGAGCATGTGTCGAGTCCGAGCCGTTCATCCACACGCGGTTATTCCAGGTTGCGCCGGATAGAGGCACGATGGTGGCTTCAGCGGCTGCCTCGACGCCGGGAATCGTGCGGACCCGTTGCAGCAATTCCCGCCGGAAGGATACCGTTCGGCCAGGTGCTAAGTGGAGGTCCGCAAAATTTAGATCCGCAATCAAAATGCCTCTGGGATCAAAGCCGGGATTGAGAATGTTGAGATTTCGAAGGCTTCGCGCGAAGAGCAGCGAGATCATTACGAGTGCTAGTGACAAAGCGATTTGGGAGGCCACCAGCGCCCGACGGAAACCCAAACTTGTACGACCGGTTGTGAAATTGCGGGTTCCCGACTTCAATACTTCGCCGGGCTCGACCCGTGCCGTCCGCAATATGGGCATCAATGAAAATAGAAGACATGTGAGTGCCGCCAGCAGCGTTGCGAAGGCGAAGATGCGGAAATCCTGGGGCAGGTTGACAAAGACTGGATCTTCCGCGGTGGCGAGAAATGAAACGAGAAACCGGCTCAACACTCGCGCCAGGAGTAGACCGAGGGCCGCGCCGCTAATTGCCAAGAGCAGGCTCTCCGTTAGCAACTGCCGGGCGAGACGCGCTCGGGAGGCGCCCATCGCCAGCCGCACTGCGATCTCACGTTGCCGTGCGTTGGCTCGTGCGAGCATCAGGCTGGCGAGGTTGGCGCAGGTGATCAGCAGTACCAACCCGGCAATCGCCAGCAGCAGAATGAGCGGTCGCTGATACTGCTCGCGCAAGTGCGAAAGCCCATGGGCCGCTGGGAATGCCAGCAGTTTCATTTTGAGATACGGCTTGACGCTCTCGGGCGGATAACCTTTCGGGAGCGTTTTTTCGAATATACTCGCGGAACTCGCCTGCAGGCTGGCGGCCGCTTGCTCCATCGATGTGCCAGGTCTGAGGCGTCCCATTACCGTAAGCCACCAGGTGATGCCCGAATCGAGTTGCCCGCTACCACCATGCCAGGCCGGCTCAGAGCATATTGGCAGCGCGAGATTGAAGGTGCGGCCCACTTCCAATCCGAAAAAGCCCGGTGGCATGACGCCGATGATTGTAATCGCGTTTTTGCCGAGTAAGACCTGCCTGCCGACAACAGAAGGATCGCCGCCGAATGCCTGCCGCCAAAATCCGTAACTGATCACTGCGCCGGGAGACAAGCCGCAGCCGCGATGATCATCGCTTGATAGAAAAACGCGGCCGAGTAGCGGCTGAACGCCGAGCACTCGAAAGAAGTCTCCGCTGACCCAGAGGCCTTTGGCGTCGCGGGACTCGCCGTTTTGCGAAATATCAAAGGTCTCGTCCGCCCAAGCAAAGGTTCCCGAGAAGGGGCCTTGCTGTTTACGAATTTGTTCCCAGAGAGGATTCGTCAGAGCGGCGTCACGCAGCCAATTTCCTCTGGCATGAGTCATGTCGTCGACTCGCATCTCAACGAGTTCTTGCGGGGTTTTCACTGGAAGGCTGCGGAGGCGAACGCTGTCGAGCAGTTGAAAGAGGGCGGTGTTGGCTCCCGTGCCGAGCGCCAGGGACGAGATGGCAACGATGGCGAAAGCCGGTGTCTGTTTTAACGACCGGAGAGAGTAACGAATATCCTGCCAGATTGACTCAAGCATGTTCTATTCTTGCTCTCTGATAATGGATCGATGAAGATTCTCACACTGAACGCCGGCAGCAATTCGTTGAAGTTTGAAGTCGTCGAGGTGGTGGGGCAAGATGCGGGATTCGGGCGCAGTCTGGTTTCGGGGTCTTATGACAATATCGGCAAGGATGATGGGAAGTTTTCGCTGTTTGATGGCAAGCGGCCGAAGTACACGGAAAAGCGGGAGGTCCGCGATCACGGGCACGCTACCGAATTGCTGTTTGGCTGGATCGAAAGCGGGCAGGCGCGTGAGCTGGGAATCGGAGGCGTCTCGGACATCGATCGGATCGGGCATCGGGTGGTTCATGGGGCGGATCGTTTCAGCGGGCCGGCTCGCATCTCAGATGCCGTGGTTAAGCAGATCGAAGAGCTGGCGGATTTGGCGCCATTGCACAATGAGTCTGCGCTGAAGGTGATTGCGGCAGCGCGGTCGCGTGTCGGGTACAGCGTGCCGATGGTGGCGGTGTTTGACACGGTCTTTCATCAAACGATTCCCGAGTGTGCGGCGTTGTATCCTCTGCCTCTGAATGTGGCAAAAGAGCATAAAATCCGGCGTTATGGGTTTCACGGAATTTCACATCGCTACATGATGCTGCGTTACGCCGAAATCACCGGGCGTCCGCTAGCGAAGAGCAAGTTGATCACGCTGCATCTGGAGGGCGGTTCTTCTTTGTGCGCCATCGAGAACGGACGCAGCGTGGATACGTCGATGGGCTTTACACCACTGGAAGGATTGATGATGGGGACGCGCTGCGGCGATATCGATCCCGCCATCGTGACTTATCTCATGAGGAAACTTACGATGGATGCAAGCGAAGTGGAAAGGTTCTTGAATAAGATGTGCGGTCTGCTGGGCGTTTCGGGGATTTCGGCGGACACGCGCGACCTGGTGCGGTCTCTGGAAAAAGAGCCGGCGGCGTTTGCGATCGAGATGTTTGCTTATCGGGTGCGGAAGTATCTCGGCGCTTACCTGGCGGCACTGGGTGGGGCAGATGCGATAGTGTTTGGCGGCGGAATCGGCGAGAACACGCCGCTGGTGCGTGAGAAGATCGCCGACGCATTCGCCTGGTGCGGGATGCCGCTCGATGCTGAGCGCAACAGGGCGACGGTGGACCGAGAAGGTTTGATCTCGGTAGCTGAAGCCGCCATCGAGATGTGGGTGATTCCGACTCAGGAAGGATTGATGATGGCGCGGGAGGTAGCAACGGTTCCGGAGCGAGAAGGGTAGCCATCAGAGACTAGTGGGGTGTCGCAACCATTTCGTTTGATACTGAGGTAAAGAACTCCAATCGCTTCGCTCATGGCTCCGAAGAATACGCTGCTTCAGAGCCGCGAGCGGAGCGACGGAGTTGCATCGCGTGGTAACGTTTTCATCGCGACACTCCACTAGCGGCAAAGTCGGGTATGATCGACTAACGAGGATTCTACGGCTTGTCAGAAGCGGCAACGACGCACAACACACCGCAGAGTGGAACTTCGCAGGAGCACGAATTTGAGGGCCTGATCATTGAATCGGGCTTCTGGGCGCGGAGCTGGTGGCTGCTTCGGCGAGCGGTCATGGCGGCGCAAGAGGACAATTGTTTCAGCATCGCCAAGGGCGCGGCGTACTCGTCAATGCTCTCGCTGTTCCCGATTTTAACCACGTTGACCGCGATTCTGCTCGAAGTGAATGCACAACAGGTGGTGCATATCATTGCCACGTTCGCGCATCAGGTGGTGCCGCCCGGGGCCGAGGAATTGGTGCTCTCACGATTGAAAGAACGGGGCGCACGACCGCTTTCGGTCCCTGTCGTTTCGTTTGTACTTTCCTTGTGGGCAGGATCGGGCGCCATGATCACTTTGATGGAGGGGTTCCAAGCCGCTTACCGCATTCCATCCGGACGTCCTTTTATCAAGCAGCGTTTAATGGCGATATTTCTGGTGATGATCGCGGCCGTCCCCGCAGTGGCAGCGTCTTCCCTGATTTTGTTTGGCAATAAAATCGAGGCAGCGATCATTCATTCGGTAGGTCTGGAGGAGTTGAGCCAACCGGTCGATCTACTCTGGCGCATTGGACGTTACCTGGTGGCTTTTGCGACAACTACCTTTGTAACCGGCCTGCTCTACTACTTCGGTCCGAACTATCGCCCTGAACCCGAGCGCCTGAAACACATAAAAACCTCGCGATTCCGCCGGGTATGGCCGGGCGCAATCCTGGCGACTTCGCTGTGGCTGGTGGCGACGATCGGCTTTGAATTGTACGTGGGGCATGCGCACTACAATGTGTTTTATGGAAGCCTGGGAACCGTGATTGTATTGCTGATCTGGCTTTATGTCGTGTCGTGCATCGCCCTGCTCGGGTGCGAGTTCAATGCTGAGCGAGAACGCGCGGATTCGATTCAAACTATATTCAGATAGCACGGCGGCGCAGGTCGGTCTCATTCTCTTATACTGAGGGCGTGCCCTTCAAATTAGGAATCGATTACATCCCGCGCGGGGACCAGGGCGCTGCCATCGAGCAATTAACGAGCGGCATCGTTGACGGCGAAAAGCACCAGGTGTTGCTGGGTGTAACCGGATCGGGCAAGACGTTCACGATGGCGAAGATGATAGAGGCCTGTCAGCGGCCAGCCCTCGTGTTAGCGCATAACAAGACGCTAGCCGCGCAACTTTACCACGAGTTTAAGACATTTTTTCCGACTAACGCTGTTGAATATTTTGTCAGCTATTACGATTATTATCAGCCCGAAGCGTACATCCCATCGGGTGACATCTACATCGAAAAGGAAGCGACGATTAATGACGAATTAGACAAACTGCGGCTGTCCGCCACGCGCTCGTTGTTCGAGAGGCGGGATTGCGTAATCATTGCGAGCGTCAGCTGCATTTACGGATTAGGTTCGCCGGATGCTTACTACGGCATGCTGTTGATGCTTGAGAAGGGGCAACACATCAGCCGCAAGGAGTTGTTGCAGCGGCTGGTGGAGATTTTGTACGATCGCAACGATCATGACTTCCGGCGCGGAACGTTTCGTGTGCGCGGCGATGTGATCGAGCTCTTTCCCACTTACGACGACAATCCTTTCCGGATCGAGATGTGGGGCGATCAGATTGAGTCGCTCAGCCAGATCGATGCGCTCACCGGGCAGGTGAAACAAACCTATTTGCGGCTTCCTATTTACCCGAAAACGCACTATGTTATGGATGCGCCGACGCGGCAGCAGGCTATGCAGAGTATCGAGAACGAGTTGCAGTGGTGGCATAAAGAGCTGGAGGCAAACGGCAAGCTGATCGAAGCGCAACGCATCTACCAGCGCACGATGTTTGATTTGGAGATGATAAAGCAAATCGGTTTCTGCCACGGGATCGAGAATTACTCGAGGCATTTTTCGGGGCGGCTGCCGGGTGAAGCGCCGCCTACCCTGCTTGACTATCTGCCAAACGATGCGCTCATGTTTATCGACGAAAGCCATCAGACGATGCCGCAGTTGCAGGGCATGTTTCATGGTGACCGCTCTCGCAAGAACATCCTGGTCGACTATGGATTTCGCCTGCCGAGCGCGCGGGATAACCGGCCTCTGACATTCGAGGAGTTTGAGAACCGGGTGGATCAGGTGACCTATGTGTCCGCCACACCGGGACCTTATGAGTTAACTAAGTCGGCGGGCGTGGTGGTGGAACAGATTATACGGCCTACTGGCCTGGTAGATCCGGAAATTGAAGTACGGCCGATCAAGGGCCAAGTAGATAATCTGCTACATGAAATCCGGTTGCGAGCGGAGCGTAACGAGCGCGTTCTGGTCACCACCCTTACCAAGCGCATGTCGGAAGACCTGGCAGAGTATTACTCGGAAGTAGGTGTCAAGTGCGCGTATCTTCATTCAGAAGTTAGTACGCTCGACCGGATCAAGATATTGCGTGACCTGCGCCGTGGTATTTACGATGTGCTGATCGGGGTTAACCTCTTGCGGGAGGGGCTGGACTTGCCGGAGGTCTCGCTGGTAGCGATTCTCGATGCCGATAAGGAAGGGTTCCTGCGCTCGGGAGGATCGCTGATCCAGACTATTGGGCGGGCTGCCCGCAATGTGGAAGGCCGGGCCATTTTATACGCAAATGTCATAACAGACAGTATGAGCCGGGCGATGAATGAAACGGATAGGCGGCGCGCCATCCAGTGCGCTTATAACGAAGCGAATCACATCACGCCACAGACGATTCTCAAGCCGATCGATATGAGCCTGGTGGCGGTGGCGGAAGGCGATTACGTGACTATCCCGCTTGAGGACGATAGCGATCCTGAGGCTGAATTAACGGGAGAAGAACGAGTTGCTCTGATTTCCGAATTGGAGATAAAGATGCGCGAAGCGGCCAAACGATTTGAATTTGAAAAGGCAGCGCAATTCCGCGATCGCGTGAAGGCCCTGAAAGTGAGCGGGGTTTACGATGAGCCAGCGATCAGTCGGGTTGGTAATTGAGGGAAACGCAACATCGTCGGTCATGTTGCGGCTTCCCAGTATGGCTGAGGAGTTAGGGCCAATCAAAGCAGGAATGCCACGCTCGGCCCGGCGGTCGTCGAATTTTCTGCGAGCCGGTTACCCGGTGGCAAATTACGAGGACTTGCAGGGCACCTCGATGATTCTGCTGCGGCTGCCGGACGAAGCTTTGCCCCGGGTTGTGGGCGAACTGTGCTCCTCGGAACTCGTCTTCAAGAATCTTTGTTTTGTCCTCTGCGAGAGCTGCCTTTGCTCGACGGAACTGGCGGAGTTAAACCGCCGCGGAGCATGGACCGCTACCGTGATGCCGGTGGAAACTCCACGCAAAACCTGGTTTGTGGTGGAAGGGCAGTTGACTGCGGTGCGGCATGTGCGGCGTTTACTGCAAAAAAACGACGCACGGGTTTTCGAATTGCGTCCGGGGACGAAATCGCTTTATTTCGCGGCTCAGTTATTGACAGGGGCGGCTCCCCTTCGTTTGCTGGCGAGCGCCCAGCAGGCGCTGCGCATGTCCGGCATTTCGGGCAATCATCTTTACGATCTGCTTGAAGAGATGGTGGTTGAGATGTTCCGCAATTTCTCCAATGGAGTGCGAGGGAACCGGGCTTGGAGCAAGAACGGATGTTTGTCTGAGACCAGCGAACAATATCTAGAGAATTTGCGCACACATCATCCGGAGATTGCCGGCGTGCTCGACGAGCAAATAGCGCTGGCTGCGAGCGCCGAACCGGCAGCGCCGGAAGTTTCGGAATCGTCCATTTAAAAAAAGGCGAGAGTTAAACCGAGAGCGCTCAAAATTCGTAGTATAGGTCAAGATTGATTGCTGTTCAGACACCAAGTCCATTCAGCCGCCGGGCTGACGATTTCTTCGGAGGCTTCGGTGGTTTTTATGGGTAGCCATGATCTTTGCTGTGTTCGGAGGGATCTTTTTAGGCGAGCCTGCGGTGAGGACGACCTGCACCGCTGAGTTTTCTAACAAGTGTCTGGCACACTCATGTTAGAGAATGAGCAAGCGTTTTCATTGGAAGTTGAAGCAGCGTGAGATTGTTCTGGGTGACCGCACGCTGCTGATGGGAATACTAAACGTGACGCCGGATTCGTTTTCGGATGGCGGCATCTATGCGGATCCAGATCGTGCGTTTGCTCGCGCCGTCGAATTAGAAGACGAAGGCGCGGACATAATTGACATCGGCGCAGAATCGACGCGTCCAGGATCACAGCGTATTTCAGAGGCCGAAGAACTTCGGCGTCTCGTGCCGGTTCTGAAGCGATTGCGGGGCAAATTGACTGTTCCGATCTCGGTGGATACTTACAAATCGGGCGTGGCGGAAAAGGCGCTGGAACATGGGGCCGAGATTATCAACGATCCGAGCGGCCTGCTGCTGGACGCGCAGATTCCGAAAGTCGTCAACAAGTATGATGCGGGACTCGTTATCAACCACATGCGTGGTACGCCAGAAACCTGGGCGAGGCTGCCTCCGGTGAAAGCCCTGATGCGGTCGATCGCGAACGATATCGAGGCGGCGATCCATCGCTCTCGCCAGGCTGGTGTGCAGAAACAGCAACTGGTGATTGATCCGGGTCTGGGGTTCGGGAAAAGGCGCGAACAGAATGCGGAGATTATCGCGAATCTCGGGATGCTGCAGAGTTTCGATTTGCCGCTACTGGTGGGGCCGTCGCGCAAGTCATTTCTACGGCGCGAGGAGACGGAAGGAACCGAGTTCGCCACAGCTGCCGCAGTGACTGCTTGCGTTTTGCACGGAGCGCAGATTCTGCGGATTCACGATGTAAAAGCTATGAAGAGCGTGATCGACATTGCGGACGTGATCCGGGAGGCGCGAACCAGTGAGGAAGAGCCCACTCCTGTTCAGGCGCGCTGGCAACGGGGACAGTAGTGGGTGCCGCGCTGGCCGAGCACAATGCGTTTGACTGGTTTACCGCAGGCCGGACAAGGCTCACCGGCCCGGCCGTAGACGGCATGGAGCTGTTGGAACGCTCCGGGCGCACCGCAGGCGTCGACGTGATTGGAGATAGACGAGCCCCGATGTTGAATAGCGAGCCGTAAAATTGCCTGCAGCTGTGCATGAAGTTCGACGGCGCGTTTCCGTGAGAGGCGGCAAGCAGCAGTACGTGGATGAATACGCGCCGCGAATAGCGCCTCATCGGCATAGATATTGCCGACGCCGCTTACGAAGGTCTGGTTGAGCAGCAGCGGTTTAATCGGCCCTTTTCGTTGCTTCAGGCGCGCGAAAAAAGTGGGAAAGTCCAGCAGGAGCGCGTCTGGTCCAGCGCGGCTGAGTAGCGCGGGCATGATCGGGTAAAACTCGACTCGGCCAAACTGGCGAATGTCGTTGTAAACGAGGAGACCGTTATCGAGTTCAAAAACGGCGCGTGAATATTTACCGGGGACACCATTCCAGAGCAGATTGCCGGTCATTCCCAAATGGACATAAAGGAGGCCGCGATCGAGATCGATGAGGATCTGTTTGCCGTGACGGCGTACGCCCAGGATTCGCGCATTGGTCAGCGCGACCGCTGTGTGCTCGCGATCCGCCCGGGTGACGCGATGGCTGGAAAGCGTAACGGCTTTAATCGTGTGCCCGGTGAGGAAGGGCGCAACGGAGCGTACAACAGTTTCGACTTCAGGCAGTTCGGGCAAGATATTTGCGTGGAGCGGGAAGCGTTCCTTCCAGCATAGCTGCCACCAGCTATTGGGTTAAACTGATAGGAGTTCTGCGCCACCCTAGCTCAGTTGGTAGAGCGGCTGATTCGTAATCAGCAGGTCGCCGGTTCGATCCCGGCGGGTGGCTCCGGATTTCACTGCACACAAACTAAACAGGAGTAAGGTAAGCCGCAAGGGCGAAAGCATTATTGTGGGGGTCTTGGCGGCGTTAGAGGTCTGATTCAGTATGACTCGGCGCAAAATCACTAAGTCGGCCGCTCTGAACCTGCTCGCGAAACAACCGTTCTAATACCGATGCTGGTTCGTCGCAGATCCCCGCATGGACGGGCGACATCTGGATCAAAGTACTGCGCGGCGCAACCAGCCAGTGGAATCGCGCGCTCTGCGACAGTCGGGCAATGGATCCGGCAGCGTGATCGCCTGCACAAATCTTCAACACCGCATTCAGGCGTGTCTCTACTTCCTCGACGCTCAACCTCGGTGCAAGCGCCTGTAATTTCCGGTTATCAAGATACACGCGCCCTTGCAGAAATCTTTTCTGCGGGCAAAAGAGAATCACTCCCGCATTGAAGAACTCCTCACGCTCCGTTAACGGAACGATCCGAACCACCGCGTAATCAAAAGCAAGCACAGGCCGCGAGGGGTGCCCTCTGCGGCCGCCACCAGACGAGAGAGGAATTTCAGCGGACTTGGGCGCGGATCCCGAGTCCGTTGTGCGCGCGAGTTCTTTAAGAGACTTGCGCATGGGCCTGCATCGCCTCCTCGACGAAGTGCGATCTCGCCAGGCGTTGCCGGAAATAGGCCAGGTATTCTTCCGCGCTTGGCCCCCCTCGTGCCAGCCACTCCAGCGGGACATCTCCGATAATCCGCGCCAATACCGCTTCACTCAGCCGGGAGCGAAGATCGCTGTCCCGGGCGGCAATCCGGTCCGCCCAGGGGAGCAGAATGTGATCTTTGATCGCCGAAAAGGATCTCTCAGCCATCTGTTCGATACCTTGCCAATTGTGGTGAAAGAACAGGCTCGCGCCATGATCGATAAACTGCAGCTGCTTGTGCCACACCAGCAGGTTGGCATTCTTCGCGGTACGGTCGATGTTCGTCACCAGAGCGTCGAACCATACTGCCGTCGAGGCAGTTTCGCCATCCGCGCAATCCCCCGCCGCGGCGTCGAACATGGTCGCGCCGGGCAGAAAATCCATGCCGAGGTTCAGCCCGATACTGGCCATCAGCAGATCGCGGATCTCGGGATCGGGTTCGTTGCGTCCGATCGCCTCGTCAAGTTCCATCAGAACCAGTTCAGGAACCCGTAGCCCCAGTCGTCGCCCGATCTCGCCCGAAATGATCTCCGCCACCAGTGCCAGCGGACCCTGGCCGGCCCCGCGGAATTTTAGAACATACAGCCCGTCGTCATCGCCTTCTACAATCGCCGGCAGCGATCCGCCCTCCCGCAGCGCTGTGACGTAACGTGTCACGCGCACCATCCTCAGCATTCTTCCGATTGTATGAATGCGGCGTTTATTGCCTCCGAATAAACCTCTGGTTTCTTGGGAATTTTTACCCGTTTCTTCCACTATCAAACTGAGGGAAACCTCTACAATAAGAGTTAGCTGAACGACCCAGGTGGGATTTGAGAGTGGTGAGCCGCAAGAGTTCTAACATCTCGCGCCGTGGATTCCTCGCGTCGAGCGCCGCCGCGGTGCTCAGCGCCCCAACTGCCTCTGCCGCCGTCACCAAGCTGAAACTTCACCAGCTCAAAACGATTCCCTCAGCCAATCTCAAACCGGAAGAGCTGCGCTTCCTTGAGGACTATGAAAAGTGCTGTTTTCGATATTTCTGGGAACAGTGGGACGACCGTACCGGCCTGATTCTGGACCGTGCTCGACTCGACGGTGCTCCCTCCAGCCATGTCGGCAGCATTGCCGCTACTGGCTTTGGCCTCACTGCCCTCTGCATTGGCGTCGAGCACGGCTGGGTACCACGCGAACAGGCCCGCAATCGGGTGCTCACCAGTCTGCGCTTTCTGGGGCGTCACAGCTTCCACGACCACGGTTGGTTTCTCCACTTCATGGATGCCCGCACCGGCCTGCGCCGTATGGATTCCGAAGTTTCCAGCATTGATACCGCTCTGCTGCTGGCCGGAGTGCTCACGGTGCAGGGCTACTTCTCGTCCGATCGCGAAATTCGCCTGCTTGCCAAACAGATTTTCGAGCGCGTCGATTTCGCCTGGATGCTGAACGGCAACCCCACGCTGCTTTCGCACGGCGTTGAGCCTGGTTCCGGCTTCCTGAAATCGCGCTGGGACGCCTACAGCGAAGCCTCGATCCTCTACCTGATGGCCATCGGCGCACCGCGCAATCCCATTCCGGCCGACAGTTGGTACTCCTGGATCCGGCCGGAAGTCCATTTCGACAAATGGAAATTCATCAGCGGCGGTCCGCTCTTCACCCACCAGTTCTCACATGCCTGGGTGAACTTCGATCACCAGATGGATAACAGCGGCACAAATTACTTCCGCAATTCGCAATTCGCCACCTACGCCCATCGTGATTTCTGCATCAGTTTACAGTCCCGCTACTCCACGTACGGTCCAAATATGTGGGGCATCACCGTCTCCGACAGCGCCTCCGGCTATGTCAGCTGGGGTGGGCCGCCCAACATCGGACCTATCGATGGAACGCTGGTCCCCTGCGCTGCCGCTGGCTCATTGATGTTCACGCCCGACATTTGTTTGCCGGTGCTGCGTGAGATGCATAGCAAGTATGGCGACAAAATTTACGGCCGTTACGGGTTTACCGACGCCTTTAACCCAAGTTGGAAAGACCAAAAGCTTTGGGTAAATGCCGACGTCGTCGGTATCGACGTCGGCATCTCACTCCTCAGTATCGAAAACCTGCTGACTAAAAACGTCTGGCGCTGGTTTACGCTCAACCACTATACCCAGTCCGCTATGGAACGCATTGGCTTCCGCATTGCCACTCCCGGCATAGGCATTCGGGAATCTAAAAAAGCCTAGCGTTTCCGCTGACCCTTAGCCACCCGCGAGATCTTCTTCTTATTCGATCCGCGCGCCACACCCGAGGCGCGTTTTGCCTTCGGCGTCGCTTTTTTCCGCGCCGCGCGCTTCAACGTCTTGCGTTCGGCTTTATCTTCTACGTGCTTCGTGTTCATTCGTTCAGTATTATCCCTGCGTATCTTTCCACAATTTTCTTTAACCCGTAACCCGGGAAACTAATAGTCAGTTTCGCATCCTCGCCATCGCCCTCGCGCCGCAACACTGTGCCACGGCCATATTTCGGATGCCGAATCACCGATCCCGACCTGATTCCGCCGGTTGCCTTAGTAGTCGCCCGGGCACTCGGCCGCGCTGCTGACTGCGGTGCCGGCTGGGTTGCCGGTGTCGTCCTCGCCGGTTGAGCAATTGTTCTGGCTGGCGGCGAACCCACTGGCGCTGGGGCGGCGGCACGCGCGGGCGGCGGATCTGGCCGTTTCGTCAACCCGGAAGGCGGCGGCATCCCGCGTTCTGCGAAAAACTGCGCAATATTTTCGACTGAATTATAAGTCCGGCCCGTATACAAATTGCGCTTTACCGACTCCCGCACATCATGCTGTTCCGAGTACAGATCCACTTCATCGGTATGCGGCTCGCTATAGGGCGAAAGCCGTTCGCGCAAACCCGCCGGCACCTCATTCAAAAATCGCGAAGGCAGGCAAACCTCCGGCTGGCCTCCGCCGAAGCGCCTTCGATAGCGTGCCCAGGTCACGTACAACCGTTTCTCCGCGCGCGTCATCCCGACATAACAAAGCCGGCGCTCTTCTTCCATCGAAGCTTCGCTCAGGAGCGACCGGCTGTGCGGAAAAATGCCTTCTTCGAGCCCCGCCAGAAAAACGTTCGGAAACTCCAGACCCTTTGCGTTGTGTATAGTGAGCAGCGACACCACGGCTTGCTCATCCAGCGCATCCGAATCGGCAATCAGCGCCGCATGATCCAGGAAATCCGACGCGCTCTCGCCGCGTTCCGAAGCTTCTATCGCTGCGTTTACCAGTTCTTCGAGGTTGGCCACGCGCGACTCTGCTTCGGGCGAGATGTCGCTCTTCAGCATGGCTTCGTAACCGCTCTTCTCCAGAATCGCCCGTAGCGTTTCGTGTACTGGTTTGGTCTCCGCCACCTCGCGCAACTCGCTTATCAACTTCGTGAAGGACTTTAATGCCGCTTCCGCCCGTGCCGGAAACAGCTTCTCCTCGAGCATCTTCGGAATTGCGTTCGAGAGGCTCATGCCCTGTTCCAGCGCATACTGTTCGAGTTGCTCCACCGTGCCTTTGCCGATG
This sequence comes from Bryobacteraceae bacterium, assembly GCA_965277435.1. Classification (GTDB taxonomy): domain Bacteria; phylum Acidobacteriota; class Terriglobia; order Bryobacterales; family Bryobacteraceae; genus Bog-105. The sequence continues at coordinate 4,656,411 of OZ255821.1, forward strand.
CCACGCGCCGGTGTATTGATAATCCGCAGCAGGCTCACCGAATCGTGGGGACTCAGCAGCGATTTCAAATACGAGAGCAGGTCTTTCACTTCCGCCCGCTGATAAAAACTGAACCCTCCCACCACCAGGTATTTGCGCCCGTATCGCCGCAGTGCCTCTTCAATTTGGCGCGATTGAAAGTTGGTCCGGTACAACACCGCCACGCGCTCGACAGGGTTCTTCGCCAGCAGTTTTTCGATCGTGTCGGCGATGAACAGCGCCTCGTTCTCGCCGTCCGGAGCCTCGTAGTAACCGATCTTCGATCCCGCATCCGAGGCAGTCCAGAGCCACTTACCTTTGCGCTCTTTGTTGTTCGCCACCACTGCGCTCGCCGCTTCCAAAATGTTCTTCGTCGAACGATAATTCTGCTCCAGCCGGATCACCACCGCATCCGGATAATCACGCTCGAAATCCAGAATGTTGCGAATGTCCGCGCCGCGCCAGCCATAGATCGACTGGTCCTCGTCGCCCACCACGCACACGTTATGCCGACGTTCGGTTAACAGCCGCATCAACTCGTATTGGCTGCGGTTCGTGTCCTGATACTCATCGATCATCACGAACTCAAAGCGCCGGTTGTACAACTCGCGCAGCACCTCGTCGTGCCTCAGCAAGCGCACCGACTCGAGCAGCAGATCGTCAAAATCGAGCGCATTCGCCTGTAGCAGACGTTCCTGATAGCTCTCGTAAATCTTCGCCAGGCGAGTCAGTTTCGGATCGGTTGCGGCCTTGTACCAGTCCTGCGGCGTCTCCTGATTGCTCTTCGCATGGCTGATGCGCGAAAGCGTTGCCCGGTACGCCATGAACTTCTCATCCAGTCCAAGCTGCTTATAAATTGATCGGAGCAAAGACACCTGGTCGTCATCATCGTAAATCGTAAATTGGCGCGTAAAGCCGTTTCGCACTTCCGCCAGCGTTGCTCCGTCTCGTCGCAGCATCCGCACGCAAAAGGAATGAAAGGTAGAAACCAGCGGAGTCTTCGAAGTGGTCGTGTCGCTGAGCAGGCTGTTTACCCGGTCACGCATCTCCGACGACGCTTTATTAGTAAACGTCACCGCAAGCACAGCCGGGCCCGGGATGTGCTCCGCTTCTACCAGGTGCGCAATACGATGCGTAATTACGCGGGTTTTGCCGCTCCCGGCGCCGGCCAGCAGCAGGAGCGGACCTTCAACGTGTGCAACGGCGTCGCGCTGCTGCGGATTTAAACCTGCAAGAAAGTCCATGGAACAGAAAAGGCGGGGAGTGATCTCAGAATAACATCGGGCTCTGTTTACGAACTGGCCCGGCTAACCCGCACATTCTATCCTGGGAATCTGATGTCCACCAATCCGGCCGTCGAGGTCTTCAAGAGCTGTCTGGTCGTCCTGACAGCCCTCTTCCCGATCGTCGACCCCCTGGGTAACATCCCCATTTTTCTCGGCCTTACGACTGGTTATTCGACCGAAGATCGCGCTCTGTTGTCTCGCAAGATCGCTCTCAATAGCCTGTGGCTTCTAATCGGATCCATGCTAATCGGCAGCCATATCCTGCGTTTTTTTGGCATCTCGATCCCGGTTGTCCAGATCGGCGGCGGCCTCGTCGTGATGTGGACCGGCTGGACACTCCTGCAGCAGGACGTCGAGCAGGAACAGGCGCACGCGCAGAAAAAGGTCAGCCGCCAGGACATCTCCGACCGGGCTTTCTATCCGCTCACGCTGCCCCTCACTGTTGGCCCAGGGTCGCTGTCGGTTGCGCTTACGTTAGGCGCCAGCCAGGGCATTCACGAAGGAGCTTGGACGCGCCTTGTCGCTGCCATCATCGGACCGGCCCTGCTCGTCGTTGCCATTTATCTTTGTTATCGGTTTGCCGAACGCCTGGCGCATTTCTTGGGAGCGACCGCCATGAACGTCATCGTGCGCCTGGCCTCTTTCATCCTGCTCTGCATCGGCGTGCAGATCTTCACGCACGGCATTCACGATTTGATTGTCCAGTATCCTTTAAGCAACTAGTTCATGCCCCGGCGTCTCTTAGTGGTCTTGCTCGTCGGCTGCGTGATGGCGCTTTCCGTCACCGCCAAGAAGCACGATAAAGATCCCGTTTTCGGCAAGATTAACTCGATCGTGAGCTCTCTCGCGAACATCTCTGGTCTCTCAGCCGAACACGCTGTTCCCTATGGCACGCTCTCCAAAAGACAGCTTCGCCACTTTCTCAGTAAACGCATCAAGAAAACTTTGAGCGCCGACGAGATCCACTCGGATGAGCTGGCTCTCAAAATGTTTGGCCTGGTGCCATCCGATTTCGACCTGAAGAAATCCACCGTCGACCTGCTCACCGAACAGGCCGCCGCCTTCTACGACTACGACGAAAAGAAGCTATTTATTCTGGCGGGCTCGCCTTTAAACGAGGAGACCACCACGCTCGCCCACGAGCTGGCGCATGCCGTGGCTGATCAACATTTCAATCTTGGCCACTTCATGGACGACACCCCGGAAAATGACGATGAAAATCTGGCCCATACGGCCGTTGTCGAAGGTCAGGCATCCTGGCTGATGATTGCCTACAACCTGGTCGAGGCCGGCAAGCCCGCTGAGCCCACGCCCGAGATGCTCAAATCGGCGGAAGATTCGGGCGACACTTCGGCCAGTGACTATCCCGTTCTGAAAGCTTCGCCGCTCTACATCCAGCAATCGCTTCTGTTCCCCTACTCGGAAGGCACCCGCTTTTTCGACGCCGTCTATAGGCGCATGGGCCGCACGTCTTTTGGGGCGGTTTTTCTGGATGCACCGGTTTCCTCGGCGCAGGTCCTCCATCCCGAGCGCTACTTTGCTCACGAAAAACCGCTCGTGCCGGAGTTGCCCAAACTCGATCTCAGCAACTCCGAAACTGGCGGCAAAGACAAGCAGGTCACCGAAGGCACAGTGGGAGAGTTTGACTTGCGCATGATGCTCTGGCAATACGTCGGACGCCCAGAGGCCGACCAGCTCGCGCCTCATCTACTCGGAGCACAGTTTCGGGTAACAGCCGGTACAAAGAACGTCAGGCCGGTTCTCGAATACGTCGCGCGGTGGGATTCAGAACAAAGCGCCGCCCGCTACTTTACCGATTATAAAAAAATCCTGCGTGGCAAATGGAAACGGTGCGATCTTTCGTCCGATACCGCCGCTGTGTTCGCCGGTACTGGCGATGCGGGCTTTTTCGTCACGCATTTGAAAGGCGACACGTTGACCAGCTACGAAGGACTGGAAGATGCCGCTACCTGGGCCCTCCTTCGTGCCAATCCCCAAGCTAACCCCCGGGTAAGCTAAGCTAAAGGCTGGAGTTTTTGCTGAACGTGAAGAAGATCCTGGTCCTATTTGCCGGCCTCTCGCTGTTGTGCGGATCGCTGATCGCCGACGATTTAGAAGCGGTGCATAAAGCACCAGCTCTTACCTTTACTATTCCCGGTTCCGGCCAGAAAACTCTCACGGATTATCTTGGAAAAGTTGTCGCGCTGGAGTTTATCTTCACCACCTGTCCCCACTGCCAAGCCGCGTCTCACGTCATGAGTAAGTTCCAGGAACAATATGCTTCCCGCGGTCTGCAGGTTCTAGACGTAGCAGTGAACGCGAATGCCGATTTGCTGGTGGAGAATTTTTCAAAGGACTATCAGGTAAAGTTCCCGGTCGGCTGGACCCCGGATAGCAACATGACAGCTTTCATGGGCTTCCAGCCCGGCCGCTATGTAGTTCCGCAACTGGTGCTGATCGATCGCAAGGGATTCATTCATTACCAGACTCCCTCGACCGAAGATGCGAAGTGGGATGCGATGATGAAAGAAGATTCAATCCGGCAGCGGATCGAGCAATTGCTTGCCGGCAGCGGATCGACGGGCAGTTTGTCGTCCAAGGCGGCCGCTCCCCGGCGAGGCCGCTAGTTTAAATTTGCGCCCGTAGCTCAGCCTGGATAGAGCGTTTGCCTCCGGAGCAAAAGGTCAGAGGTTCGAATCCTCTCGGGCGTACCAAAATATCGGTTGACCCTTTGTAGTTCATTGTTTGCGGAAATCTACTTCATTGAAGTGTACACCGTAAACTTATGGGTAAATTAATCATTCTTGATATTGTTTTCCGTTCTTATAATTCCGCCTCTGCCATGATCGAAAATCACCACAGTATAGAATCCTAAGTTGGCGAAAAGGTTAACCAGTACTCTTCTCGCTGTCATTTGCCTCTCAGCGGTACTCAGGGGGAAAGAGAAAAAACAAAAGATCGACTGGAAGCAAGGTGAAGTCTGCTCGAAAAACGGCCTTTGTGTTCACGAGCTAAACTTCGATGCAACCACACCTGCCCAGTTCAATCTAGTGCTTGTCAACAGGACGAAGATTGTACTTCACGATTGCATGGTAAGCATCCCGCTTCTGAATCGTGACACTATCGTCTCCACGGCTAGTGCGTTCAGCTTTATCGGCATAGCGCCCGGCGAACAGTTCTGGTTTAAAGCGCCGAAAGATCCCGGCGGTTGGACTATGGCCAAACGTGCGGAGTTCTCATGTACGGAGGGCAAGGAGACAGTGCTCTTTCGTTACCCGGTCTTCAGCTTTTGGCGCGATGCGCACGTGTGGCACAAACAGCATGAAAATGATTCGGATCACGGACGAGATCCCAATCAGTGACCTGCTTCCATGATCCTCGTCTCTACACATCAGAAGCCGACCTCGAATCGGGGACCGGACGCCCACAGGCATGGGCCATCTCAAGAGCTTGGGATGTCAATGCTTCCGGGGCCATGCGGTTGGCGCATTACAGGCAGTAACCGGCACTTGCCGCTCGGGAGAAAGCAGCCGCTGGTCGAGGACTCGACGGAGCAAGCGGTCTTGCGCCAAGTGCAAGGCCTGCGCGCTGGCGGCGTTAGCCTTCGTGATATTACGGAGTGGCTGAACGGGGCGGGCATACGACCAGGCGCGGGACGGCATGGCGGTTTAAGTGTGTGGGCGGATGCTGCGGAGTGCTCGCATCACCGGAGAGTGTTGCGCATTACTTAGCTGATGTCTAGCGATATCGGAAGACTGTTGAACTGAAGCCTCGTTTCGTCTTCCGCGTCAGTAGACAGAATGACCCGCCTATCTGATCTATAACAGCACAAGGAGCGAATCCGAGCGGGGATCTGCGCACTGAGCCATACCCGAAAGATCAAACCTCTAACAAGGAACGGAACCGTCAGGCAATTGTCCGTAGGCTGGAGCTCTGGCGTCAAGAAAGCGCTCTGCGAGAACTCGTCAGTACAGACAGTTACGATGACCGCCGCGTCCCTTGGGAAACCGGAGTTCCCGAGCAAATACTGCCTGAGCTCTTCTTCGTGCCGCCCGATCGCCAAGCGAGTAGTGCGGCTTCCTCCGGGAAGCGGCCACGACGCGGCTGCTCCTCGCCAGACCATGCTGAGAGCAAAGTAGGCAAACTCATCGTTGTCGATCCCTAGGTCCATTCCCGAGTAGGACCAAAACTTTCGACCCATGTATTCGCCCTGCTTCGCATCGATTCGCTCGAGCAAAGGGAAGATTTTTGTAGTCTTGGGAGCTAACCAACCCATGACGCTACTTTCACCCTTCCGGTTAAAGCGGTCCTCACAAGGCCGGCAGAGCAAAGGCTGCTTCACGTGCTCAGCAGCCAAGGATGAGCCGCGTTGCGTCACTAGTTCGTATCGCTTTGTATAAAGTGCGGCGGGATGAAAGTGGCTCACGCATAGCCGGCGCTGTTCGTGACAAAGTCGACAAACATCAGGCTCACCAGGAGACTCCGCAGCAAACACTTCCACGCTGAATTGTAGTCCGTGAGTGGTTAATCAGGCAGCCACTCAGTCAACCGCGAATTGTGATCTCGCCGGCGGGATTAAGATCCAGCTACTCGGTAGCGCAAATACTAGCACCAAGCCTAACAAAACCAGCCTTGTGCGTATCGCAACGCAGGAAAGAACCCCCCTTACCTTAAGGCTGTAAATAAACGAATTTTGAAGCTGCTGAACAGAAAAACAAACTCAATTTCAAGCTTTGCTTGCGGCCAACAAAATCTCTCGCAACCTGTTTGCCACGATCGCATCCTCACCGGGCTCGAGCATCCATACGCCAACCACAATCGTATTCTCGTCGGAAGGCAGCCCTGCGGACGCTTTCGTGCTTCCGGTAGCAGGATTCAGTTCAATACTCGGTGTGCCTTGGCGCAGCTGCCTGGCAACATCGATCGGCGCGATCTTGACTTGGCTCTGGTCGTAGCGCAGCAATAAGTGGGGTACGTGATTCGCCGCGGGTGGGACAACGATCTTCGCTTCAAGCGTCGGAATTCGTTTAACTTCGGCGCTGATCTTTTCAGCGCGCCGTCGGTACTCTCCCTGCAGCATTTCCTCCGACTGGCCGAGAAGCCAATCGACCGCGGCCACCATGCCCACGATCTGTTCTTTTGCGACCTTCATGCCCCGCCCTACGCCGTCATCAAACGGGTTGTTCGTAGCCGCCGCAGCCGCAATCAGATCCTTGCGTCCGAGAAGCAGTCCGGCATTCTGCGGGCCGCGAATGCCTTTGCCTCCTGAAAACGTAACCAGGTCAAATCCCATCTGCGTATAGTTCCAGAGATTCGAGATAGGCGGCACATCCGCCGCCGCATCGTTGAAGCTGGGCACCTTATGCTCTTTCGCTACACGAATCCAATCTTCCCGACCGATTGCGCCGCCTTCTGCGGCATTGAAGAAATGCGCCATCACGGTGTGGTCGTTGAAAGCGCTGCCGTAATCCTCAAGCGATTGAACCTCGACAAAGCGGATGCCGCAGTTCTCAATGGCGTGGTCGTATCCGTAGCGGTGCGCTTTCTGAATAAGAACTTCGTTCTTGCGCAACTCGCCCACCTTCATCGGCACCGCCTGGATGGGTGAGTCGTTCATCACGCCAATGCAGGCGGCAGCACCGAGCGTTAAGGCCGAAGAGGCGCCCGCCGTTACCAGGGCCGAATCGCACCGTAACCGTCTCGCCAGATACTCCCCCGCCTTTGTCTGCAATTCGTGCAAGCGTACCGGATGATTCGCCGCTTTAGACACGACGGCGCGCACCTGCGGCGGCATGGTAGCGGCGGTCAGTGCGGTGTACGTCCCGGCCGCGTTGATGATCTTTGTCACCCCAAGTTTGTCGTAATAGTCTTCGCCCTCAGCTTCCGTCTTAGCCTGTGAGACGGTGCCTTCTCCAGCCAAACCGAGCGCCGCAACGAAACTCCCTGCTTGCCTGAATAACTTACGCCTGGTGTCTGATTGGCCCAATGTTTCACCCCTTTTCGGATGCTTTAACCTTTTACTTTATCCGGTTTCACTATAAGCGGGACACGCCCGTAACTAGATGATGAGCAATAATTCCCTGTCACACAAATTTTGCAAAAAGGACAAGCATGAACAAGGCAGCTAAGACGAACAGACGAAGCTTCATTGGAAAAGGAACGGCAACCGCGGCTGCAACTGCCGTGGCGGCCACGAACGCCGATGCCCAAGCCGCACCCGCCGGCAAAAAGGTGTGGTGGAAAGATGGTAAAGCGCCTGAGAAGCCCCCGCTTTTCAGCGGCACTGTCTCTTATGGCAACTTGCTCTTTCTTTCGGGCGTCGGCGCGCATTTCGAAGGCGACATCAAAGCGCATACCAAACACGTTTTGGACGAAATCCAGAAGAACCTGGAGGCTGCTGGCTCCTCGATGAACAAAGTCCTGAAAGCCCAGGTGTACCTCGCTGACCTCAAAGACTATGCGCTGATGAACGAGCAGTTTCAGGGCCGTTTCGGTCCGGAGCCTCCGGTTCGCACGACAGTGTCAGTAGCTGGTGTTCCCGGCAAGTCACTGGTTGAAATCGACGTCATCGCGTACATTTAGCGCCAATTCTCGCGCGGCGTCGCTGGGCCCTGACGATACACTAACGTCAAGTCCAGACGAGGAGAGTCCATGCATACCGGCCGAAGAGAGTTCCTGGCCTCCGCTTTTGCGGGGGCAACCGTCGCTTTATCTCAATCGGTAAGCAAAGCCGAACCGCTGCGGACCACCGGTATTCCCGGGCCCTATCCGGGTCGCGTGATTGCCGTCGAGCACGCTGGCTGTATCACGCCCGCCGGTTATCAATCCGAGCCTGTCCAACGGATGGTTGACCGGGGGATGAAGGAACTCACCGGCGCTCATACGGGACAGGACGCCTGGCGATCCCTGTTCAGTAAAGGTGACGTGGTTGGCATAAAAGTGAGTCCGGTCGGTGGGCCTTCGCTGTGTTCGGATGCGTCTGTGTTGCACGCTATCTGCGACGGGCTGAACCAGGCTGGTGTTGCAGACGACCGAATCATTGTTTTTAATCGCTACCGTGAAGAAGCGATGGAATGTGGAATGGACAAATGGCTACGCCCTGGTATGCGCTTCATCGCCGCGTCGCCCGCTTACGACGAATCGCAGTTGGCAATCGACGGGTATGACGAAAAACATTTTATGGAGATGGCGCTGGTTAAGCCGGGCGATGACCCTGCGAATCCGCGCTCTCGCCGTTCTTACGTCGCAAAAGTCGTTACTAGCGAAGTAACTAAGATCATAAATTTGCCGGTTCTGAAACATCACCAGTCGGCCGGCGTGACCATATCCTTGAAGAACATGTCGCACGGCTTCGTCAATAACGTCAACCGCAGCCATTACTCGCCGACCGCCAATAGCTGCGGCGTGTTTATTCCGACAGTCGTGAGCCTTCCGGTGATTCGCCAGAAAGTTGTACTGCATGTGGTGGATGCTGTTCGCGCCTCCTATCATGGCGGCCCTCCAGCCAAACCGCAGTTTGTCTGGGAACCGAAAACGCTTTACTTCGGGACCGATCCTGTAGCGCTCGATAAGACTGGATGGAAGACCATCGATGCACAACGCAAGGCGGTCGGCATGGCGTCCATTGCTACGTCGAAACCTGACGGCGCTAGTCATTTTCTGAACTGCCAGGTGGAACACATCGAATTAGCCGGTGCATTGGGTCTCGGAGAGTTCGACGATGGCAAGATCCATCTGCGAAGTGTCCGGCTCGCCTGATGTTTGAGCGAAGCCGTCTCCGAAGTTATTTTTGCGCCGCCATCCTTGCCCTGATCGCTTCCCCAGTTTTTTCGCAGACGAAGTACGATCTATTGATCCGAGGAGGTCGGGTGGTTGACGCCAGAAACAGTTTGGCGGCAGTGCGCGACATAGCTGTGCGCGATGGAAAAATTGCTGAGGTGGCAGAGCATATCGATCCGTCGCAGGCGCTGAAAACAGTGGATGCCATCGGGCTGTACGTTACGCCCGGCCTGGTCGACATCCATGTTCACGTGTACGCCAGTACGGGCGAAAAGAATTCCTATGCGGGTGACGAAGGAGTCTGGCCCGATGGCTTTACCTTCCGCGCTGGCGTGACCACAGTGGCCGATGCCGGCTCATCCGGCTACAAAAACTTCGAAGACTTCAAAGAGCACATCATTGATCGTTCGAAAACCCGCGTACTCGCGTTTCTAAACATCGTGGGCGCTGGGATGCGTGGCCCACGCTACGAGAACAATCTGGCGGACATGGATCCCAAACCGGCCGCCGCGATGGCGAAGAAGTATCCAGGATTGATTATCGGAATCAAGACGGCTCACTATGCGGGACCCGAATGGACTCCCGTGGAACATGCTGTCGAAGCGGGAACGGAAGCGAATATACCTGTGATGGTCGACTTCGGGACGAACTTTCCGCAACGGCCGATTACCATGTTGCTCGGACAAAAGCTTCGAAAGGGCGACATTTACACGCACTGCTACTCGGGATTACGCGACGAGTTACTACCCGATGGCAAAGTCAATCCGGGCATGTGGGAGGGCAGGAAGCGAGGGGTGATTTTTGATGTTGGCCATGGCGGTGGAAGTTTTGCCTGGCGCGTGGCGGTGCCGGCAATAGAACAGAAGTTTCTTCCTGACTCGATCTCAACCGACTTACATATCGGAAGTATGAACGCGGGCATGAAGGACATGCTGAGTCTTATGAGTAAGTTTCTGCCTCTAGGTCTGACGCCCGACCAGATCATTGCGCGCTCCACCTGGAATCCGGCACGAGAAATTCATCACAAAGAACTGGGCAACTTATCTGTCGGCTCGCCGGCAGATATCGCAGTGATCCGTCTCGAAAAAGGAGATTTCGGATTCACCGATATGTATGGCGCACGAATGGACGGCAACGAGCGGTTTGTGTGCGAAATGACTGTAAAAGGCGGCCGGATCGTGTACGATCTGAACGGTATCAGCCGTCCGGCCTGGCAATCGCTTCCGAAAAACTACACTGCGGTGGGCGATTCCCGCTGGGATGGTCTCAATCCGGCGAAGAAGCACTGACTTGATGGGGCGCTGCACAACCCGTAACTGAGCCGCGAGCGTTAGCGACCGGTGGGCTTACCTCAGGTCATTTACTTGATACCTACGAGGTTGCCCACAATTTATCACTTTGATGTCGCGCACCCCACGAAGCCGGCGCGTCTTGTGATGACTTCTTTGATTGCTCTAGTCTGAAAGAAGACAGCTTTCGAAAGCGGGAACACATTGAGTTTACATTCATTCTGGAATCGCCGTATTTTTTTGAGTACCCTGACCGCAGCTGTGAGCGGTGCGGCCACCACCCGAAAGGCTTCCGCCAAAGCGCAGAGTGAAGGCAGAGTTCCGGCACCCGCCAAGCTCACCGGTTTCGGATCGACCGGCGACATCTACGCCGAATTGGGAGTGACGCCGGTCATTAATGCAGATGCCACCATGACTACTCTTGGCGGCTCGCTGATGTCTCCGGAAGTCGAAACAGTCATGGCGGAAGCGGCCCGGCATTTCGTCAGCATCCCCGACTTGCAGATCGCTGCGGGCAATCGCATTGCGCAAATGCTGAAACTTGACGAGAAATACACGGCAGTCGTAACGGGCGGCGCGGCCGCAGCCCTGCAATCTGGCCTCGCGGGCATCTTGACCGGTGATAATGAACAATTCATCCGGCAGCTACCGGACCTCACCAGTATGAAGTCGGAAGTGATTATTCAGAAAAGTCACCGCTATGCCTTCGATCATCAGCTGCGCGCGACCGGCATAAAGTTTGTCGAGATCGAAACAGTGGCCGAACTCGACAAAGCCGTCAATTCCCAGACGGCGATGATGCACTTTGCCAATTGGCTCAATCCTGATGGTCAGATCAAAGTGGATGAATGGGTGAAACTCGCCAGAAAACACAATCTGCCCTGCTTCAATGACGCCGCGGCGGATGTGCCGCCGGTTTCTCATCTTTGGGATTACGTGAACATGGGATACGATCTCGTCACGTTCAGCGGTGGTAAGGCGATGCGCGGCCCGCAGTGTGCCGGACTCCTGATTGGGCGTAAAAATTTGATCCACTACGCCAGCCTGAATACCAGCCCTTACGAGGATGTTCTTGGCCGCGCCTCAAAGGTCGGCAAAGAAGAAATAGCCGGAATGGTGAAGGCTCTGGAGCTTTTTCTACAGGCGGATCACGACGCGCTCGCGACTGAATGGGCTCATCGCCTTCAGAGCATCTCGAGCCAAATCGCCGGCATTCCCGGCATTCAAACATCGTTTTTCGAACCCGAAATTGCCAACCATTTCCCTACCATGCGAGTCACCTGGGACCGGACAAAAATCTCGATGAGTGCCAAAGATGTCGGAACTGCCTTGCGGAACGGCACCCCTTCCATCTCCGTGGGAATGGGCGAAGAAGGACTGCAACTAACATCTTTCCTACTCAAACCAGGAGAAGAGAAAATTGTCGGTGAGCGACTCGCGGCCGTACTGAAGCAGCACCCGGCTTGAAGCAAGCACCCGTTGGGTGGAGCGGGCCTCCGGGCCTGCTATGCCGCCATTCCTGGCGGCATTTTCCCGCCACCAAACGAAAGAGGACCTGCAGCGGACTTGGGCGCGGATCGCGAGTCCGTGGTGCGCACGAGTTCCTTACAAGCAAATACTGTCAGCGCGCCAGATCGATCACCGCAAACATGGGAAGCTTGGCCACTGTAAATTCGGTCACGTCGGCCTGCGATGTATAGTCCGAGAGCTGAGCGTTTGGACAATCATACTGCCACTCTTTGGGTTTTGCATATTCGCCCAGAACCCGGACGCGAATGCCATCAACGCTTGCCTTTTCCGCGCCGTAATTGAGAAGAAACAACCGCGCACGGGCATCGTTCCCCAGTAATCGACCAATCACAACGTAGCTGCCGTAAATGCGCAGCCGTCGTTTTTCATCGGTGACTTTAGCACGCACTTTTTCAGCCAATAACTTGGGATTGCCCGCATCGGACTTCGGAAAATCAGGCTGCCCTAGGGCCACTTGCAATACGCGACCCGGCTCGATCCGCGGCACGAGCTTAAACAGTAAATTACCTCTCACCAGGAGATTCATGAATTCGGCCGAGCTGGCTGAGCCGTCGTCCGCGTATTCGAAATTGAACTCCGGCGGAAGGTCGGACTCCCCGGCCGCTTGAAGCACGCGGAGCATTCGCCCGAGCGGTTCCAGACCTGCGTCGTCCGTTTGAATAGCGGCCGCCGCTCCATAGGTATAGGCTTCCGCAGCGGCTAAAGCAGCAGACGCACCCGGCGCATCGTACAAGAATCGAGCGTTTGGCGTCCTCAAAATGCGCCAGCCATTCGAGTCGACCCACGGTTCTCTAGTGGCCGACGCGTAGCCCAGGCGAAGGTTTACAGAGGGCTTTGACAATTTGATAAGCGCACAGGGCACGGCTGCGCCCCGCCATTCAGCCAAGCAACTCGTCTGTCCTTTGGGCGGGGCGCTTGATCCCGGGCCCGTTGTGCGCGTGTTGCTCAAAAGCTCGGCCGGATCGAGTGCCTCTGCTTGAATACCTGTTCCACTGATTTGCCACCTGCGTAATAGATTGGGCGGCACAACGATCGACGTGAAGCCGGCCTTTTTCAGGGCGCCACCAGTTTCAGGACCTCTTGACCAGAACAATACGGGCAGGAGTGCCGCCAAAATCAGCAAAATCAAAGCTCGAGAATCTTTTCCTTGATCCGGCTGCGCTCGAATATGCCCAGTCCCAAGTTTCCGGCGTACTCAATGTGCCCTGGCTCGCGAATGAAACTGTTGAATTGCGGATCCAGTTCCGGGCCTCGCCTCACGTGCGCTTCGGAGCGATTAAAGATCGACGGAGCACCTTCCTCCCTCCGCTTGTCTTCGATCATCTCTACCAACAAATGGTCCATCGCAACCGGATCGGTACCCACGACGATGCGCTTCGGATAGAACAAAAATTTGTCGCTCTGCAGAAACGGTCCACCATGCCACAAACTGCGCAAACCATCCATCACGTTCAGCACAACTTTGGAATGCAGCGCTTCTACCGAAGCAAGCGTGCCAATGAAGGAATAGGTATTGCTGACTTCGTAACGATGGGAGCGAGCCACGTTCGAGAAGCTGCCGTACGCAATATTCTTTAGGCAGCCAGTGACGCCGGCGGCACGGTGCTCCTTCATAGTCGGTACGTTAATAATTGTGGTGAATTTCTCCGGGATCATGCGGAAGAGATTGGATCGCGTGTCGTCCTCTCCAAAGAAGTCTACTTCCACGTAAGTGAAAGGATCGTAGCCGAGAATGGAGGACCGGTGCTCCTCCGCCGCCGTGATCGTTGCACCTCGCGCAACGCATATTTTGTATTTCACGATCGCGAGTTGATTTGCAAAGCGATCGTAGATATAGATGTTGTTGGGCTTCACACCCGCCGAAAACAAGCCGTCCATGATGGCGGAAACTAGTTCGGGGCTGGTATTGATGGCGGGGGCGCCAGAGCAATTTACCTTGATGCCAACAACGTCGCGCGGCGACACAAACTGAGCCCAGGCATCGCGCTCCTGGCCGGAACCGGTCAGTTCGCACATGCCGCGCACAAGCATCCTTCGGACGGTGGAGACGTCAACAGTGTTCGACGTGATGTCAACTGCGCTGGCTGCTTGTACACGTACGGCTTCTCCCGGGAATTTAGGCGTACTCGAAGATGCGCTGGCGGTTGCATCCCGCGTCACAATCTTATATACCGGAACCGATCTTGCAGAAGGCGGAATGTTACCGAGTAACGGAGAGGCAGCCGCAAGATGAAGAAAATTTCGTCTGTCCAAGGTAGCCGCCGCTCCCGAAGGAACACCCATTCGGCGTCACCCTTCGTTCTGCGTCCATGGTATCGAAATTGTATCGGAAGCCTGTCAAGTTCGAGTTTGGGGAAGCCAGTAGCAGGCCGCGCTTGATTGATCGGGGCAAAGAAACACCCGGAATTCGCGCGGCTTGTGGCGACTTGTCCAGGCTGATCCCAGAATGAAATACGGCTTCGCCCACAACTCGCTCGCCAGTGTTGCAGGCGCAAGCACCGTTACCGAAGTCATGCCTCGCGCCGGGTAGCCTGTCCTCGGATCCATGATGTGGCTGTAAACCCTGCCGTTCGCCCAAAAAAACTTTTCATAACTGCCTGAAGTGGAGAGCGACATGTTCTTGAGGAACACCGTGTCCACACTTTTTCGTTCGTTGTGCGGATCAACGATGCGAACGATCCAACCGCGCGCTTCGGCCGGCGGAGCGCCTATCCCATAAAGACTGCTGCCGCCCCCTGAAACGAACGCCGCTTCGACGCCCTCTTGCCGCAGAATGTTTGCCATCCGATCGACTGCGTAACCTTTGCCCACGCCGCCTGGGTCCAACTCCACTCCCGTTCGCCGGAAGCTCACGGTGCGGGCTTTGGGATCGATTACCACATTCCGGTAGCCGACCCGCATCCGCGCCTCACGAATGATTTCCCGGCTGGGCAAGTGTTCCGCATCACGGAAAAATCCCCAGGCCTTCATCAAAGGCCCAACGGTCAAATCGAATGTCCCCTCACTTTCTCGGCTCACCTGCATACACTCCACTAACAGATCGAAAAGTTCCTGGCTAACCGTCACGGGCGCTTGCGCCGCTTGCGCATTCACCCGGCTTAATTCGCTTTCAGGTTTGTAATTGGATAGCAAGGCGTCGATCCGCCTCGCTTCGGCTAGAGCTCGATCTCCCGCCACTTCCAATTTCTTCCTGTCTATGCCATACAAGACAACCGAAAATGTCGTGCCCATCGCGTTTGCCGAACGCTCCACCCGGATCGGCGTCGCGGGCTTGGGAGCACCCGCGGAAGGCGTGAAAACTAAGACCGTGAGCGCAAACAGCGTCATCCACCCATTTTCAAACGCTTGCCTCGATGGTTCAATCTCGATGTTTTATACGAATCTATTCTGACAAGCCAATCTCGTGGTTTGCGGTATCTCGACGATATACTTACGGAGTCAACCGTTCCCAACCGCTAACGAATGCCGCGCACAAGCGCCTGGATCTGGGCTGTCATTACTTGGATCGGCGTCATTTTCTTCTCTTCCACATCACTTGCCTCTAAATGGGCTGAAAGCACTTTCCGCTACTTTTCCGATCAGCTGTTCAGCCAACTGCAGAACAGTCCTGATTCATTTGGCATAGTGCATTTGCTCGCTGACAAAGGATTCCATGTCAGCTTATTTTGCATACTGGCCATATTTTTATGGCAAGCTATTAGCCCTTCGGCGAATAAAAACTGGGTAATCCTCTTATTCGGTGCAGTAGTCGGCTCCTGCAGCGAATTCTTACAGCGTTTCTTCCCGGACCGTGACCCAGCCATCCGGGATGTTTTCATCAACATCGCTGGAACTGCCCTCGGCCTTGGCATCTGTCACGTCGTCGCTACGCTTTTCTCCCGTTGGGGTCGGCACTCGAGAGTAGAAACGCGCGCGTAAACGAGCGCTCTCTGGCATCATGCGCGAGACGTAATCCATTCGTCACAATCCCGTAATACTGAGCGTTGCATCCTTGTTCAAGGTAATAGGTGCGTACGTTTTTCGTCGTCGGCGAGCACCCGCTAACCTAACCGTAGCCCATCTTATGAAACACTCGAAAGACGCTGAAACAATCGCGCTCGGCGTTCTTTTTTTATTCCTGATCTTTCCCGCCTTCTTAAGCGGGCAAGTCTCCCGCTGCTCTATCACCGGCACCGTGACCGACTCCCAAGGCAACCGCATACCGGATGCTCGTGTCCGTCTTACCGAGCAATCTACCGGATTAGAAAGGCTGACCGCAACGAGTTCGCAGGGAACTTATTTTCTGAGTGGTCTCCCGGTCGGTGTCTATGCCGCTAGATTCTCTAAGCAAGGATTTGCCGACCTCACGGCCGACCGAATTGAAGCAACTGTAGGGCGAACGCGCACCCTGAATGCAAGCCTGGAAATAGCGAAAGGTGCCCAACAGCAAACAACCGTGATCGAACCGATCGCCCTGCTGGACAAAAGCGACGCCGCGGTCGGTACCGCCATCGAGCGCGCCCAGACGCAGGAACTACCGTTGAATGGAAGGAACTGGGCCAGCCTCACAGCCTTGACTCCAGGAGCGGTCGACCAGGGCCCGAACGATCAACGGACCATTCGTTTCGCGGGACATGGGCTCGACGATAATAACCTGACGCTGGATGGCGTGGATGCCACGGCTATTTACAATCAGGAACAGCGGGAATACGTGCGCCTTACGATTCCGCTCGAATCTGTCAGCGAATTTCAATCGCAATCTCAGAACTTCAACGCAGATATGGAAGGTGGAACGGCAGGCGGCCAGACTTCTGTCGCCACCCCCGCCGGGACCAATGCATTTCACGGCGATGTATTCGACTTTTTTCGAAACAACGCCCTCGATTCACGATCTCCTCTCGATACTTCTTCAGCCGACCCATTTCTTCTGAACCAGTTCGGAGGCAATGTGGGCGGTCCCATCGTTCCGGATAAAACATTCTTCTATGCGGATTACGAAGGCCTACGGCAACGCCTCGGACAGCCGCAGATCGGACTTGTGCCGAGCCCTTCTTTCCTCTCCGCCGCACTTACAACTTCCCCTCAACTAAGCCAGATCCTCTCCGCCTACCCGCATGGGACCTCGCCCACCCCTAAAGCGAACGTCTGGAACTACAACGTGGAAGCAAACCAGGTAGACAACGAAGATTCCGGAATGATCCGCTTCGACCAGCACTTCTCGGCTCGGACTACGGCCTTCTTGCGCTTCAACACCGACCATGCGGTAGACGCTATTCCGACGGGCGCACTAAATGCAGTAGCGACAGCCAACACCTGGTTCCGCAACGGAGCAGTAGACCTGCTGCATGTGTTTACGCCGTCGGTCGTGGTTGACGCCAAGTTTGGCTTGAACCAGCAAATCTATCACTCGGCGAATGTCTCGAACAGCCCCTACAGTACAACAGTTTCGCAATTCAGTCCCATAACAGGTGCGTCGAGCTCCGACGCGGCAGCCAAGACGTTTTCGGACCTGGTCGATTTGTCCTGGGTCAAAGGAAAACATGTCTTCAAGTTCGGCTATGAGATTCGCTGGATTCAGATGAATCAAGGTAGTTCGCAGAGCGGGACGCTCACCTATCTGTCTCCCGCTTCGCTGGCGTCCAACCAGGTGGACAACGCCACTTACATTTCTCAGTTGCCGCTCAAACGATTGCGCAAGACACAATACTGGGGCTACTTGCAGGATGAATACAAAGTCACAAAGACTTTGACTCTGAATCTTGGTCTTCGTTATAACTTTTTCAATGTATTTCACGAGACCAACAATCGCGCCATTCCATTCGACTTTGCCAGTTGCGGCCCGCAAGGATATTGTCCTGCCGGAAGCACCTTTAGTTTTCCGAGATACAACGATTTCGATCCCCGGATCGGATTAGCCTGGGCGTTCAGAAATACGGTCTTGCGCGCGGGCGGTGGTGTCTATCACACCGATGGGCAGGAAGACGATCAGAATCTACCTATTTCAAACGACTACACTCGTTACTCTCTCACCACGGCTGGTTCACCTGGGCTGTCTTATCCCCTGACTCCGTTCTTAGCCGCTACACAGGGCGTGGTTTCGCCGCGTCTGCTTGACCGCAACCGCAAAGATGCCTATATCTCGGCCTGGACAGCCTCCATACAGCAAAAGCTTTTTGGCGATATCGTCGGAACAGCCACTTACCTTGGCAATAAAGGAACCAACTTACTAACCACGACGTACATTAATGTGTTGAATCCGGCGACGGGCTTGCGTCCCTATCCGGCTTTCGGCGTTGTAGCGTGGCGCGGGAATACCAGCAACAGCACCTTCCACGCCCTCAATTTCGGCGCTCGCAAAACATTTCATCAGGGCTGGCTTCTTTCCGCGAACTACATGTGGTCGCACTCTATCAACGACGGCAGCATCGGAGGAGGCGAATCCGATACGGTGCAGAATGTATTTTGCCGTGCCTGCGACAAAGGCAACAGCGATTTTGACGTGCGCCAGGTTTTTAATACCTCCGTGATTTATCAGCTTCCGTTCGGGGCCGGCCGGCAATTCCTCTCGAATCCCGGACTGGCCCGCGCCGTTCTGGGCGGTTGGCACTTAAGTGGCATCGGCACGGCGCGCACTGGCCTGCCGGTCAACGTAACCATCAATCGCGCTGGCGCTCAGGTTCCCGGCGGCTATAACGTCGCGAGTTCGGAACGACCCAATTACAACAATGGAATGTCCGTCATTCCGGCAGGTGGACAAACCGTAAACGATTGGATCAACGCCGCCGCTTTTTCCATCCCGGCCAGCAATACTTTTGGAAGCCTGGGCCGAAACGCGCTGTCGGGCCCTGGACTATGGCAGGTCGATGCTGCGCTGGCAAAACGGGTCAGCGTCACGGAGCGTATCGGCCTGCAATTCCGGGCCGAGATCTTTAATGTATTCAATCGTGCTCAGTATGGCCAGCCGAACGCCAATCTCTCGACCCCCGGCAATTTTGGCGTAATTACAACCACGGTGAATGAAGGCGCTACAGGCAGCGGAACGCCTCGTCAAATTCAACTGGCTGTGCGCATCCTGTTCTAGCCCAGTTACGCCCATCTGACTGACGCCCGTTTTCACCTTCGTTCCAAACTAGGAATAGGATGGGAATTGGCCTTGATTTCGGAACGACGAATAGCTCGCTCGCTGCAGCAACCAGCAACGGCGTTATTCGAATGGCGCAATTTGCGACGCTGAACAACGCATTTACGGAATCCTACCGCTCGCTGCTGTATCTGCAAAGGATTCGCGAAGGATCTCGGACAACCATCCGGTCGTGGAGTGGACCGCAAGGCATCGAGCATTATCTCGAAGCCGACGACAAAAAAGGCCGGCTCATTCAATCGCTGAAATCATTCCTCTCGAGCCGCGGCCTGCAAAGCACTGAAGTGTTCGGGAAACGTATACAGCTCGAAGACTTGGTTTCACGCATCTTGCGCGATATCCGCGAACGGGCCGAAGAACAATTCGGAACCGGCATGCGTCACGTCATGGTGGGTCGGCCCGTGCGGTTTGTCGGCGCCGATACTGACGAAGACGACTACTATGCCGTCCTGCGGCTCACAAACGCGCTAGAGAGGGCTGGTTTCGAGGAGGTCCGTTTCGAATACGAACCCATCGCGGCGGCGTATTATTACGAAGCACGCCTGGACCATGATGAACTGATCCTGATCGGCGATTTCGGCGGCGGAACCAGCGACTTCTCTCTACTCAATGTTGGTCCCTCTTATCGGAGGAACCATGGAGCTCCGCGCGCCGTACTCGGCAATGAAGGGCTCGGCCTGGCGGGCGATGCCTTCGACGCTAAAATTGTCCGCCACCTCGTTTCCCCGGAACTCGGCGCACGCACGCAACTGCAATCCGGAGACAAACTCCTGCCTGTGCCGAACTGGGTCTATCACAAGCTCGAACGCTGGCATCACCTCTCTCTTCTAAAGTCGCAAGAGACCCTGAACATGCTGCAGAGCGTTGCCAAACAAGCTCTCGAACCAGAGAAAATCCAGCGCCTGCTCTATCTCATCCAGCACGATCTCGGCTACCATCTTCATCGCGCCGTACAGCAAGTCAAGCTCGACTTATCGAAGCGCGAAGCGAGCCAGTTCCGATTCGCCGACGGCGATGTCGAGCTTACCGCCGCCGTAAGCCGCACCCAGTTCGAAGGTTGGATCGCGGAAGAACTGAACGCGATCACGGCGAGCGTCACTCAGCTACTGGAGAAAACCGGTGCCGCGGCGCAAGACGTCGACCGCGTCTTTCTCACCGGCGGCACTTCGTTTGTCCCGGCAGTGCGCCGTATCTTCGAGCAGAGATTTGGCGTCGAGCGTATTCGCACAGGCGACGAATTCACTTCAGTCGCGCGCGGTCTAGCTCTCCGCTCCCTCGAATGACCTTTACCGAGATCGATCCAGCTTCCTACTGCTCAAGTCGGGCAAGAAGCCAGTGAGAACGCCGATGGCGGGCAGGAACGAGCAAACGTGATACACCACATAGATATTCGTCCAATCCGCCACTTTCCCCAAGACCGCCGCCCCAATTCCTCCCATCCCAAACGCGAATCCAAAGAACAGCCCCGAGATCATCCCGACATTACCGGGAACCAATTCCTGTGCGTAAACCAGAATTGCGGAAAACGCAGAAGCGATTACCAGGCCGATGATCACACTCAGAAAAACCGTCCAGGGCAGACTGACGTAAGGCAGCAGCAGAGAGAAGGGAAGTACGCCCAGAATCGACCACCAGATAACAAGCTTCCGGCCGAAGCGGTCTCCGATTGGTCCTCCAATCAATGTGCCGGCCGCTACCGCGCCGAGAAATACGGCCAGGTAAAGCTGCGAATCCTTTACGGGAACGTGAAACTTTGCAATCAGGAAGAAGGTGTAGTAACTCGAAATACTCGCCAGATAGAAATACTTAGAGAAAATAAGTGACACGAGAACAGCGATGGCCAAAATGACCTTGTTTCTCGGCAGAGTCCAACTCTTTGCGACGCCGGCTGCCCGTGGATTCTTGCGGAGTGGATGAGCCTTGTACCAGCGGCCGACTCCCGTCAGCGTAACCATTCCAGCCAGCGCCGCAGAAGAGAGCCACAGCATGCTCCCCCGACCGTGAGGCAACACCAGGAACGCTGCCAGTAAAGGACCAAGAGCTGAACCCGCATTGCCGCCCACCTGGAAAATCGATTGTGCCAGGCCGTGTTGCCCGCCCGAAGCGAGCCGGGCCACCCGCGACGATTCCGGATGAAACACAGACGACCCGATGCCTACCAGGGCCGCTGCCAGAAGCAGCGTTCCAAAACTCGGGGCTAGCGCCAGCAGAATGACTCCCGCTAGCGTGAACGTCATGCCAACCGGCAGTGAATAGGGATGCGGTCGCCGGTCCGTATAAAGTCCAACGAACGGCTGCAATAACGATGCCGTCAGCTGATACGTGAGAGTAATGAGCCCGATCTGTCCAAAGTCCAGGTGAAACGAGCTTTTGAGAATCGGGTAAATCGCCGGAATCAGCGACTGCACCATGTCGTTGAGCAGGTGACAGAAGCTGATCGCTGCGAGGACGGAAAAAATCGTTTTCTCCCGAAGGCCAGCCGGCTCTGGAATCAGCAATGCGCCTGGGTTTGTCTCTGTAGCCACCGTGTCCACTAGAATACCGATCAGCGAAGAAAAGGAGAAACACAATGGGCCTGAGGATCATCTCAAACACAGGTACAACTTATGGCAATCGAAGAATTGAAGAAAAGCACAATGATGTCGCACCTGCTGGCCGCTTTAGATCAAGGTCAGGACATCGGCCATTACGGGCGCTTGGTGTTTGTCATGGTCGGGCAGCATTTTCTTTCTCCGGAAGAACTCAAAACCGAGCTCATGAAAGACAAAGATTGCGACGATCAGAAAGCCCAGGCCATCATCAGCCAAGTCGAAGCCAAGGGCTATAGCCCGCCCAAGCGCGAACGCATCATCGAGTGGATGAACCAGCAGCATTTCGCCATCTGCGAAAACTCCGAAAATCCCGACTCCTGCAACATCTACAAGGAAATTCAATTTCCGCCTGAAGTATACGAGAAGATCTCCTCGTATTACGAATCGAAGAACTAATCACGCCATTCGTCTCCGCATCGATTCAGCCAAGTTCCGAACGTGTTAAGCTACACGTTTCCCGCTAGTGGCAGCCGCTTCGACCTGCCGGCGTACTTTTTAAGGTTCCGGAGACTCTATGCAAAAGCTGGGGCGCGCCTTGGCCGCCGTTACGTTGTCGTTTCTTTGTTGTTTTTCGTCACTGGCACAAGACGCCACCGGTAAAGTGACGGGTATCGTCACCGACGAGTCCGGCGCGGTGATTGCTAACGCGGCAGTCACCGTCACCAACATCGCGACGAACGCGACTCAGCAGCTTGTTACCAACAAAGACGGTTTCTATCAAGCACTCCAATTGCCGTTGGGTCTCTACAGAGTCACCGTAGTCTCTCCGGGTTTTGAAAGAACGACAATCGACTCCAAGACTACTCTTCAGATCAATCAGACCTTGCGCGTCGACGTGAAGCTCCAAGTCGGCAAACAAAGCGACGCCGTCACTGTGGAGAGCAACTCATCGCAGGTGGAGACTGAGAACTCCACAATTGGGGCGACCGTCACCGGACAAGCGATATTCGAATTGCCGCTCAATGGTCGCAATACGTTGGATCTCCTGAAGACCCAGCCGGGCATTAGTGCCACGAACCCGGATTCCGGTGCGGCTGGTAGTTACAGCATCGGGGGTATGCGCACAGATTCCGTCACCTACCTGCTAGACGGAGGCTTGAATAATGATCTACTCTCAAACGGCGTTGTGGCCAACCCTAATCCGGATGCCATTGCTGAATTTCGTGTTCTCGAGAATAATTACGGTGCCGAGTACGGCCGCAGCGCCGGTGGCATCGTTAGCGTCGTGACTAAGAGCGGTACAAATCAGTTTCACGGAACCGGCTACGACTATCTGCGAAACAACTACTTCGACGCGAACACTTTTTTCAACAATCAGCAGAATATCGCAGTCCCCATCTTAAAGCGCAACCAATTTGGCGGTACCGTCGGCGGCCCTATTGTCAAAAACAAGTTGTTTTTCTTCTTCTCGTACGAGGGGCAGCGGCAATCCTCGTTCGACGTTAGTCCAGGAAGAGTAAATACCTTTACGCCGAGTGAGGCCAATGGCGACTTCTCCCAATCTTCTGGTGCCCCCCTGGTGGCCGCTTTCCTGCAGAACAATCCCCAGTTTCAAGCTAATCCCACACTTGCGGCGCAAGGAATCATCGATCCCACTAAGATCGATCCGGTCGCCAAAGCTTATTTTACTAACGGGCTAATCCCTGTCTCGACGAGCGGCTTTATCTTTCCACAGGCTAACTCAACTAATAACTTCAACGAATATTTAGGAAAGTTCGATTACAATTTAACCTCTACAGACACAATCAGCGGCACTTTTACCAGTCGCGACAATCCGATTCTGTATCCATTCGGTCCCAGTCCTAACCCCCCCTATAATGCGCCGGGTTTTCCCGTGAGCTATTCGACAACCACGTATTACGGATCAGTCGCCTATAACCACACGTTTACGCCAGCCCTGCTGAATGAGCTACGAATAACTGCGCAGCGGCTGCTCAATAACCAGGCTGTACCCACCACTAAAAATCCGTCAGGCGTTCAGTTAGGGGCCAATGTTCCTTCGGACGATCCCACGGGTCCCCCACAACTTGACTTTTTGGGAAGTGGCCTCGTCACTGGGCCGAGTCACCAGGGGCCAACGGTAGAAGCTGACAATACTTACGGCTTCACTGATAACGTGTCATGGACCAAAGGTTCCCATAACCTGAAATTTGGCTTCTACTTCTCGCCTTATCAGAACAACACGACATACGACTACCTCATCAATGGCGAATATTTCTTATATGGAGCCAGCACGAAGGTCGGCTCTGGTTTGGATTTTGCCGACTTTTTGATGGGAAATGTAGATGAGTACACGCAGGCCCCGAGAGCTCCTTCCAACATTCGTTCGGATCAATACGCTGGCTTCGCGCAAGATAGCTGGCATCTTTCCAAACGCTTGACTCTCACTTTAGGCTTGCGTTACGAGTACGCGGAGCCTAAGTACGATACGCAGGGTCGGACGTTTAGCTTTATTCCGGGTTTGCAATCCCAACGATTTACGAATGCGCCGCCCGGCTTGGTCTTCCCTGGCGATCCTGGTGCGCCGAACGGCTCGAATTTCCCGAACAAGAAAAACTTCAGTCCGCGCTTTGGATTCGCCTATGACGTGTTCGGAGACGCCAAGACAAGCGTGCGCGGTGGCTTTGGCATGTTCTACGACATTCTGAAGGGCGAGGATAATCTTCAATTCAACGGTCAACCTCCGTTCTTCGCATACGCCGATATTTTGACTTCCGCAAACACGGGGACCGGTCCAAGCGGCTTACAGGATCCCTTTGCGTCGGCCGGAGCAGTGAATCCTTTCCCATCCAAACCGCCAACAAAAGATCTCAACTTTCAGAACGCCGGCTACCTGCCTTTCGGCGGAGGTTCGATCTACCTGGTCGATCCTACTTTAAAGACGCCTTACGTCTATCAGTACAATCTCTCTCTACAACAGCAATTGCCGTCCAACACCATATTGGAAGTCGGCTATCTAGGTTATTCGGCACACGGTTTGACTAGCTTGACCGATGTCAATCCCTATTCTTTGAATGGGACAGATCGTATCTACGGCACAACCAACTACAGCTACCTTTACCAATTTCAAAATATTTCGCGCGCGAGCTACAACAGCCTGGAAGTCAATCTGACCAGGCGCTTCTCCAGCAGCGTAGTGGGGAGTAGCTTTTTCACTGTCGCTTACACGCTAGGCCACGAAATCGACAACGTGTCTGGCTTCCGCAATCGAAATTCAGTTGTCCCAGCCTATTCCCACGAGCTGTTCAGAGCCTCGGGCGATACCGATGTTCGACACACCTTATCGTTATCGGGCGGATGGGATCTGCCCTTCGACAAACTCTGGCAGCGTGGCCCCAAGCTCCTCACGCGCGGTTGGAGTCTCTATCCCATCCTGACTATTCGCAGCGGTTTTCCGCTCGATGTGTATGGTGGTTTAAATACGAACATTAATGATCCCGGGCCGTCCGGTGCAGGCGATGCCGGCCTTGTTCGAGCCGATCTTACAACCGGAACGGTCGCAACGCTCAGTCCCAAAAATGCTCAGGTATTATCAAACCCCAATAACTCCGGGAGCACTAGCTACGGCAACTACTTGTTTAATCCTGCTAGCTTGAGTAATGCCCGTTTGACGAACCTCGACAACAATGGGGGCACTACAAATTTCTTCCCCTATGGAACCTTCCCTCGAAATGGTCTCCGCGGGCCAGGTCAGACCAATCTTGACCTATCCATTTCCAAGCATTTCATCATCCGCGAGGGTATGGACTTGGAATTGCGCGGCGATGCCTTCAATGTTTTGAATCATGCTGAATTCCAGAATCCAGACACCACCATTACCGATTCCACCTTCGGACAGGTGTCCACCACCTACGATCCACGCATCCTGCAACTCGCTCTGCACCTGCGCTTCTAATCTGTATTTCCCCGGGCTTTTACGTCAGTAGAAGCCAATCCTCACCTTCTAAAGCGGCACGTTATACTCGCGGGTTATACTCGATTGACCGCTACTCATGAAGGTATCCGATTACATCTTTCGCTTCGTCGCCGATCAGGGAGTCAAACACGTTTTCGTAGTAGTGGGCGGGGGCGCAATGCACCTGAACGAAGCGCTTTCGCGGGAGAAACGCATCGAGTTTATCTGCAATTCCCATGAGCAGGCGAGCGCTATTTGCGCCGAAAATTATGCCAAAGCAAATGACAATCTCGGTTGCGCGCTAGTTACTACCGGGCCCGGCGGCACCAACGCTATTACCGGCCTCGCTGGCGCCTGGCTCGATTCGACTCCTGTCCTTTTTATCTCCGGTCAAGTAAAGCGCGCCGACCGTATGTTCCATTCCGATGGCCGCCCACTCGGTGTCCGGCAACTCGGTCCGCAGGAAGTTGACATCATCTCGTTGGTCAAGCCACTGACTAAATATGCGGTCACGGTGCTTGAACCGCAGGACATCCGCTATCACCTGGAAAAAGCTGTTTACCTGGCCCGCACGGGACGGCCCGGTCCTGTCTGGCTCGACATGCCGCTTGATGTGCAATCCGCGCCCATCGACGAAGCGTCGCTGCGAGTATTCGATCCGAGCGAGCTACAGCCGGAACGCAGTCACACCAATCTCAAGGCGCAAGTAGCCGAAGTCATCGAGCATTTCAATCAAGCCGAGCGCCCGCTCCTCATGATCGGCAACGGTGTCCGGCTATCGCGCGCCGTACCCGAATTGCGCGAGGTCATGACATTGCTCCAGATTCCAGCCGCGGTGACCTGGGTCGCGAGCGATCTGGTTTCAAGTGACGATCCGCTTTTCGCAGGCAGACCTGGTTCGCTCGCCGCGCGCGGCGCTAACTTCGCCATCCAGAATTGTGATTTTCTACTGATCCTGGGCGCCCGCATGGATAACCCGCTCACCGGGTTCGCTCCGAAAAATCTCGCACGGGAAGCTTGGAAAGCGATGGTCGACGTAGACGCGGCCGAACTCAGCAAGCTCGATGGATCACTGGCGAGCAGCATTCTCTCCGACGCCGGCGCATTTCTCCGCGAACTACTCGCGCAAAAATCTGAAATCAAACCAGCCAAAGACCAACAGCCCTGGCGTGCTCGTGTGGCCGCCTGGCAGCATCGGTATTCCCTCATCACCGATGAACATCGCCGGCCGGACAGCTCCGTCAGTATTTTTCATCTTGCCGAAGTGCTCAGTCAGGAAGTATCTCCGGAAGACTGCATCGTTTCAGGCAGCAGCGGCAGCGGGATCGAGATCTTTATCTTCAGCTATCCAACCCGCGCTGGTCAGCGCGTCTATCACACCGCCGGACTGGGCTCCATGGGCTTCGGTCTGCCCGCCAGCATTGCCGTCAGCTTGGCGAAGAATAGGCGTCAAACCATTTGCGTTGACGGCGATGGCGGGTTCCAATTCAATATCCAGGAACTCGAGACTGTCGCCCGTTTAAATCTCCCCCTGAAGTTTTTCATTCTCAACAACGATGGCTACGCGTCCATCCGCGCTTCGCAAAAAGCCTGGTTTGGCAACGAGTTCATGGGTGGCGACCGCTCGACCGGACTCAGTGTTCCCGACCTGAGCAAAATCGCTGCCTCTTATGGAATCGCCTCCTGCGTCATCGAGAATCAAAACAATCTGCGCAGCGATATTCGCAAAGTTCTCGCGATGCCCGGCCCCGTCGTGATAGATGTGCGAGTCATCAAGGAGGAAGTGCGCGGCCCACGGCTCCAATCCATGCAGCTCCCGGACGGCCGGTTTGTATCCAAACCTCTGGAAGATCTCTGGCCCTACCTTCCGCGTGATGAGTTCCGCGAGAACATGATCATCGAACCTCTGGCTGAATAATTAGCGTGCCGCAAAAACTCCTTGTAACTGGAGCCTCCGGCTTCATCGGCAAAAATCTGGCTGAACTGTTTTCCGGTAAGTACCTGGTAAGTGCTCCCACGCGCGCCGAACTGGATCTCACTAATGACATCGCCGTTAAAGACTATCTCGCGGCACGCAAGTTCGACGTAGTCATTCATTCAGCTACCGGCAGATCCAACCGAAAATCAACCGCTCCCGATCTGTTCAAAAATAATTGCCGGATGTTTTTCAACTTCGCCCGTAACCAGCATCTCTACGGTCGCCTGCTCCATTTCGGTTCGGGAGCGGAATTCGGCATCCGAGTGCCCCGCATGAAGGAGTCATTCTTCGATACCCACGTCCCCTCCGACGATTACGCTTTCGCCAAATACATCGCCGCCCAATACACAGAGGCGGCGCGTAGCAACATCTACAACCTGCGACTCTTCGGCGTCTTCGGCAAGTACGAAGCCTGGGACGTGCGCCTGATCTCCAACGCAATCTGTCGCGCCTTGTTCGACCTGCCCGTTGTCCTTCGGCAAAACGTCCGCTTCGATTATCTTTACATCGATGACTTAGCGTCCTTAACTACCTGGTTCATCGAAAATGACCCAGCGCAGAAAACGTATAATGTCTGCCGCGGAGAAACCCACGACATCCTCTCACTCGCTCAATCAGTCGCGCGAATATCCGGCAAGAACATACCCGTTCAGGTTACAAATGACGGTTTTGCCCCTGAGTACAGTGGCGATAACCACCGCCTTCTGACGGAAATCGGCGGTTATCAGTTCGCCCCCATTGAGGAGCAGATCCAGGAATTATATGGCTGGTACGCAGCGCATCGGGAGGAGATCAATCCCGATGCCCTCCGCTTCGACGGCTAGCCATCATTATCTGCGTTGATCCGAATTCATCCGCGGCCGGCATCGCGTTTTCTCAATCTACTAAATAGCAACCAGCTGCTCGACCGGCAACTTATGAAACACATCCAGCATGTAACTCAACATCTCCGATGAAATCCCAGGATACACACCCACCCAGAACACCTGGTTCATGATGAAATCTGTGTTCTTCAGCGAACCGATTACCCGGTGCTGAATATTCTGATAGGCGGGTTGCCGCAGCAGATTGCCCGCAAAGAGCAGCCGCGTCGCAATCTTCCGATTTTCCAGGAATGAAATAGCCTGGTTACGATTAAACGGCGCTCCGGGTCGCACTGCAATTGGAAACCCAAACCAACTCGGTTCGGAGTTCGGTGTAGCTTCCGGCAGGATAAAAAACTCTTCCAAATCTTTTAACCCTGCCCGCAGCGTATTAAAGTTGGCCCGTCGCTTCTCAATGAACTCCGGCAGTTTCTTCAACTGCGATACCCCGACCGCCGCCTGCATATCTGTCATCTTGAGGTTATAACCAATATGCGAGTAAGTGTACTTATGATCGTAACCGCAAGGCAGTTCTCCGAGTTGCCAGTCGAACCGCTTGCCGCACGTATTCTCTTTTCCAGGCTCGCACCAGCAATCGCGGCCCCAGTCGCGGAACGATTCCACCAGAGTCTTCAACAGCGGCTTCTCGGCCAGCACGCAGCCGCCTTCGCCCATCGTAATGTGATGCGCGGGGTAAAAGCTCACCGTCGTGAGATCTCCGAATGTCCCTACCTTTTGGCCATTGTAAGTCGCGCCTACCGCATCGCAGCAATCCTCTACCAGCCACAAATCATGCGCTTTGACGAACTCGGTCACCGCCCCCAGATTGAACGGATTCCCCAGCGTATGCGCAATCACCACTGCCCGCGTCCGGTCCGACCGCGCCTCTTCGAGCATGCTGACGTCAATGTTGTAAGTCGGAATATGCTCGTCAACAAATACCGGAATCAAGCCGTTTTGGATGATCGGATTTACCGTGGTAGGGAATCCTGCCGCCACAGTAATGACTTCATCCCCGGGCTTCAATCTTTGATCGCCTAACTTTGGCGAAGTCAACGCCGTCACTGCCAGCAGGTCCGCTGACGATCCCGAATTCACCAGCGTCGCCGTACGCACGCCAAACCAGCGCGCGAATTGCTTCTCGAATTGCGCCGCAAAGCGCCCCGTAGTCAGCCAGAAATCAAGCGAAGAGTCTACGAGGGACCGCATATCTTCGGCATCGAACACGCGTCCCGAGACCGGCACTGCACTCTCACCCGCTACAAACTTCCGCGGCGCAAACGCCTCGCCGTGATATTCGCTGACTAACTCGAGTATCCTTTCTCGTAACTCGTCCTGCGAGCTCATCGCGTTACTGCTCCTTGCAAAAACTCCGTGTACCAGGCGACCGTCCGCGTCAATCCCTCATCCAAAGTGAACAATGGATGCCACCCCAAGTTCTGCCGCGCCCGTTCGGCGCTCAAGTATTGATGTCTGATTTCGTTCGAAGCCTCATTCCGGATGTCGGGCGTCAGCGACGAATTCATCTTTTCGAGAATCAGCTTTACCAACTCCGTCACGGTGACTTGTATCTCATTCGAAAAATTAAAAGCTTGTCCGCGCAGTCGATCGCTGTCTCGCAACAACTGTTCGGCCAGCAACATGTAACAAGCCGCCCCGTCTTCCACGTAAAAATAATCCCGAACAAACTGCCCGTCCGACCGGATCACCGGCCGCTCGCCGCGAATTACCGAGCGAATGGTGCCCGGCACAATGCGGTTCCAATTGAGATCCCCACCGCCGTAGAAGTTCCCACAGCGCGTGACCGCCACCGGCATACCGTACGTTTTCCCGTAAGCCTGCGTGATCAGATCCGCGCAGGATTTACTCACATCATACGGATGGCGTCCTTCAAGCGGCGTATCTTCCGAGTAAGGCAAGCGTTCCTGATCGCCATACGCCTTATCGGACGAAGCGACCACAATCGCCTTCACCAGCGGCGAGCGTCGGCACGCCTCTAAAACGTTCCAGGTTCCTTCGACGTTGGCTTCAAACGTAGAAATCGGATTACGATTCGCGATGCCGACAATTGTCTGCGCCGCCAAATGAAACACTGTATTCACTTCGTACTCGCCTAACGTGCGCTCGAGAATGGCGCGGTCACAAATATCGCCGCGCACCACGTTCACCTGCTCCAGAACTTTACTGCGAACCGCTTCACTGCCCGGCACCCAGTCCCGCACCAGGCACACAACACTCGAGCCCGCTTCCACCAGGCAACGCACCAGCCAGCTCCCGACCAGCCCGGTCCCACCCGTGACCAGCGTGGGCCGGTCACGCCAGATCGAGCCGTTCATGCCCACTTCTTCCAAGGCGCCTCGCCCGCTTTCCAGAGTTCGTTCAGCGCCTGATACTCGCGATAGGTGTCCATGGCATAGAAGAAACCTTCGTGATGATAAGCCATCAGTTCCCCCTGCTCCGCTAATCGCTCGAGCGGTTCGCGTTCGAGAATCGTTTCATCGCCGTCCAGATAATCCAATACCTTTCGCTCAAAAACAAAAAAGCCCGCACTCGCCCACGCATCCGACTTCGGCTTCTCAATGAAGTTCATCACCTGCTTGGCCTGGTTGATATCCAGAATCCCGAAACGCGACACCGGCCGAAACGTAGTCACCGTGGCCAGCTTCCCGTGACTGTTGTGAAACTCGAGTAACTTCGGAATATCCACGTCGCTGAGCCCGTCCCCATAAGTGACCATGAAGCGCTCTTCACCCTTCAGGTACTTCGCCACGCGGCGCAGCCGGCCGCCCGTCATTGAATCCGCGCCTGTATCCGCCAGCGTCACAACGAAATCCTGCTCTTCGTGATCGTCCCGGTACTCCACCTTCGCTTTCTTTCCCAGACAAATGCTGAAGTCATTGTTCATCGCTTCGTAATTAAGAAAATATTCCTTAATCATGTTTCCCCGATACCCAAGGCACAGCACAAAATCTCGAAAGCCATAGTGCGCATACGACTTCATGATGTGCCACAGAATAGGATGCCCACCGACATCTACCAAAGGCTTCGGGCGAAACTCGGTCTCCTCCCGCATACGAGTCCCCAAGCCGCCGCACAAGATAACGACCTTCATGAACAACTCTCGCAGAGAATCCTAAAACTGCCTGAAGCGATGGAATAACGGCCTTCAAGCCGGGTTTTTGTATTGTGCATGTCAGCCTAAAGAAAGCGAACTGCGCAAACGGCTTCCTCATGAATTGATGGAATTCGTGCGCGACCTTTATTTTAAACTGACGCCCATTATCGTAGCTGGGCGCCCCTAGCGCCCCAGTACCCATCTAAGCGAACTCTAAGCCGCCTTCCTGTTGCCCATTGCGGGTTTCTTTCGCGTAGTGACTTGCTTCTTGGTAGTCGCTTTCGTTTTCGCTGTCTTCTTTGCAGCCCGCTTTTTCGTCGCCGTCTTCTTTTTGGCTGCACCCTTCCGCGAAGTCGGCTCATTACCCGGTCCACTCAGATGCTGCGCCGCTTGCCGCTTCCCACCGCCCTTTTCCTGCCACTTATCCAACTGGCGTTTGCGCTTCGCCTTGAATTCCTTTTCAGAAGGACTCGATTTCGAATCGGCCTTCGGGCGGCAACTCCCTTGCGAGTTGGGTTTCTTTCCCGCTACTGGCTCATACCCCGGCCAGCATCTATCTTCCTTTTTTTCAGCCATTTCAACCTCTTCTGAGAAGACACTTCTCCGCCTCACTTATTTCCAGGAACCATCAAGAAACGGAGTTCTCCCGCGTCGACGGCACCTGCGACGAGTTTTGCGCGCGCAACTTCCAGATACACCACAGCGTCACTAAAATTCCATAAAGCCCCAGTGACATCTCTATTGCCGTTCCCGCAAACGAGTTGACCTGTTGCCAGATAATCGTCAGAAAACAGGTCAACACTTCCGCCGCCAGAGACAGTTGAAAATACAACAGCCAAACTGAAGTGTTGTGCGGCAGCTGGATTTTACCTGCATTCGTCAACCGGTGCATCGACCAGAGAAACGCCAGGCTCGCAGTTGCCGAAGCTGCCCACAGTATGACCGCGAAGCTGGCCAGAGCCGTATCCTCACCGCTGTCGTCGCCGGCCGCCACTGACGCGATAATCAGCCCCAGCACGGCCGCCAAAACCAGGCTCGCAATCAGGCGCACCATGGCAATCTTCCGGAGTCGCGCCACTTGCGCCTGGATCTCTTCCCAAACGTCAAATGCCGCTGCCGGAAAAACGAAGGCGTACAAGAAGCGGGAGTAGATGAAAAAGCGCTTCATCTCGCTTGACTCGGCGCCCAGCCACAGCGCCACGCCGTCCGACCCTAAGGCCAGAACACACGCCAGCGTGATAAACACATACGTTCGCTGCAACTTGAGTTGCAAAACCCGCAGCAGCAAAAGGGCGTCAACCCCTGCTCCAGCCACTTCCATCCAATGTTCCGCGTCACTCATCATTCGCTTTTACCTATTTGAACCTAGTGCCCTGAAAGCCGGCGGGAAAAGCCCCCGAGCGGCCGGTCCCTGCCCAGTACCAAACGCAAGCTCAACCGCATCCAAAAGGCGAAAATCCGCGTCTAAAACTTAGAGGCTCCCAATGATTAAGAAACTCGGATTGGCGGTCGCCGCGTTCGCGCTGTTGAGCATCGCCGCTCCCAGGTATGCCCAGGCCCAGGTCGGCTTCGGTTTCGGAGTAGGCGTCCCTGGTTACGGTTACGGCTATCCTGGCTCTTACGCCTATTCCGATGCCTGTGCACCTTATCCATATGCGTACGCCGGTTGCGGCTACCCATACGCCTTCGGCTATCCATACGGCGGTTTTTACGGTGGATACTGGGGCGGCTACGGATACGGTTACCGCCCCTACTATCGTGGATACGGTTACGGCTATCGCGGCGGTTACGGATACCGTGGTGGCTATGGCTATGGCTATCGCGGTGGCTATGGCTACGGCTCTCGCGGCTACAACTCCGGTTATCGAGGCGGTTACGGTTACCGCGGCGGAAACTATGGCGCCCGCAGTTATGCCGGATCAGGCTTCTCTCGTGGTTATGCAGGACGCTCCAGCGGATTTGCCGGACGAGCAGGAGGTTTCTCCGGTGGCGGCGGGCATTTCGGCGGCGGTGGTAGTCACGGCGGCGGTGGTCACCGCTAAATCGTGCGGCTCAGAGGTTGGCTTTTATTGAATCAGCCGTCGAAACATGATTCAATAAAGTGATCGGCACATCGGAAAGCCCACGCCTCCAGGCAAGCTGACCACAAAGGCTGGTCAGCTGCAAATTTTGCAGCGCCTAATCCCCGAATAGGAGCTACTTTGGAGCAAGCAGTTCTCGCCTTGGAGGACGGTACAGTCTTCGAGGGCACGAGCTTTGGTGCGCCCGGCCAGCGAACAGGCGAGGTCGTTTTTAATACCGCGATAACCGGTTACCAGGAAATCTTTACTGACCCTTCTTATTGCGGCCAAATCGTTGTTCTCACCAATCCCCAGATCGGCAACTACGGATCTAACGCTTACGATTCCGAATCGTCCACACCCTACATCGAAGGCTTGGTCGTTAGGGAGATCTCGCCCGTCGCCAGCAACTGGCGTTCCGGGAATAAGGCCGAGCATTTCCTCGCTCAGCACGGTATCCCCGTAATCGCGGAGGTCGACACCCGCAAGTTGGTCCGCATCCTGCGTGAACGCGGCGCTCTGCGCGGGATCATTGCTGTTGGCCAACACGATCACGACGAGTTGATTCAAAGAGTGCGCCAGTCGCTATCCATGGCCGGGCAGAACCTGGTGTCGCGTGTCTCCACCTCTCAGACCTATGGCTGGACCGAGCCCATCAGCCCCGTCTCCTCTTCTGAAAAAATTGCTTCTCCCGGCGAACCACACTCCCATGTGGTCGCCTACGATTACGGCGTGAAACGTAACATCCTCCGCCATCTCGTCCAGCTTGGCTCGCGCGTTACTGTCGTCCCCGCTGAAACCTCCGCCGAAGATGTTCTCTCTCTCAAACCCGATGGCGTCTTTTTATCGAATGGTCCGGGCGATCCTGAACCGCTCGAACAGCAAGCCCGCCAAGTGAGTAAATTCATTGGCAAAGTTCCCGTGTTCGGCATCTGCCTCGGCCACCAGATTCTCGGCTTGGCTCTTGGTGGCAAAACCTACAAGCTCAAGTTTGGCCATCACGGCGCCAACCATCCGGTGCTCAATCATCAGACCGGCAAAGTCGAAATCACTTCGCAAAATCACGGTTTTTGCGTCGACCCCGACTCCCTAAAGGACTCGCAAATCACCGTCACCCACGTCAACCTCAACGATCAAACGCTGGAAGGTTTCCGCCACCGGAGCGAACCAGTGTTCTGCGTCCAGTACCACCCCGAAGCTGCGCCCGGACCGCACGATTCGCATTACCTCTTCAACGAATTCGCCTCGGCCATGAAGGAGCATCGCAGCTAGCTATGCCGAAGCGAACCGATCTCAAACGAATCCTCATCATCGGCTCAGGCCCCATCGTCATTGGCCAGGCTTGCGAATTCGACTACTCCGGCGTGCAGGCCTGCAAAGCCCTTCGGCAGGAGGGCTATGAAGTCATCCTCATCAACTCGAATCCGGCCACCATCATGACCGATCCCGAGTTGGCCGACCGCACCTACGTCGAGCCGCTCAGCTTTGCCTTCGCCACTGAAGTCATCCGCAAAGAGCGTCCTGACGCCGTGCTCTCGACCGTCGGCGGCCAGACCGCACTCAACCTCGCCGTAGAGCTCGCGGATCGAGGCGTGCTCGAAAAGTACGGTGTCGAGTTGATCGGCGCCGACATCAAGGCCATCAAGAAGGCCGAAGATCGCCTCTTGTTCAAAGACGCCATGCGCAAGATTGGCCTCGACATGACGCAGTCCCAGCTCGTTAACAACATCGAAGACGGTCTCGAGTTCGGTGAGCGCATCGGTTATCCCATCATCCTGCGCCCCAGTTTCACCATGGGCGGCACCGGTGGCGGCATCGCCTATAACCGCGAAGAGATGGCCGAAATTCTTGCGCGCGGCATTGATCTCTCTCCCGTTCACGAAGTGCTGGTCGAGGAAAGCGTGCTCGGCTGGAAAGAGTTCGAACTCGAAGTGATGCGCGACCGTGCCGGCAACGGCATTATTGTCTGCTCGATTGAAAACTTCGATCCTATGGGCGTTCACACCGGTGACTCCATTACGGTTGCTCCCGCTCAAACGCTGTCCGACCGCGAATACCAGATGATGCGTGACGCCGCTCTGCGCTGCTTAAACGAAATCGGCGTCGATACCGGCGGCTCGAACGTCCAGTTCGCTATTAATCCCGAGGACGGCCGCATGGTCATCGTCGAGATGAATCCGCGTGTCTCCCGCAGTTCCGCACTCGCCTCCAAAGCCACCGGTTTCCCTATCGCCAAAATCGCCGCTAAGCTCGCTGTCGGCTATCGGCTCGATGAAATACCCAACGACATCACGCGCGCCACACCCGCCTGCTTTGAGCCGACCATCGATTACGTTGTTGTCAAAATCCCGCGCTGGCAGTTCGAAAAATTCCCCGGCGCCGAACCTGTTCTCAACACGCAAATGAAGTCCGTCGGCGAAGTGATGGCCATCGGGCGGACCTTCAAACAGGCTCTTGGCAAGGGGCTTCGCAGCCTGGAAACCGGTAAGTCTTCGAATGCCCAGGCGCTCGATCCCAACCTCATCGCCAAACGCCTCATCACGCCCAATCCCGACCGCCTCGACTACATCCGCTTTGCCTTTGCGCAAAACTATTCCGTCGAGCAAGTCCATGAGATGACCAAAATCGATCCCTGGTTCTTGCAGCAGGTCGCTGAAGTCGTGGCTGAGGAACAGGCGCTCGCGGGCCGCGAGCTTTCCTCGATTACCGCCAAAGAATTCCGCCGTCTCAAACGCAACGGTCTCGGCGATCGCCAAATCGCCGACAAGCTCGGCGTCGAGCCCCTGGCCGTGCGCACAGCCCGTAAGCAGCTCGGCGTTTCCGCTATCTTCAACCGCGTCGATACCTGCGCCGCCGAATTCGAAAGCTTCACTCCCTACATGTACTCGAGCTACGAGTCCGAGGATGAATCCGCCCCTAGCGATCGCAAGAAAATCATGATTCTCGGCAGCGGTCCCAATCGCATAGGGCAGGGAATCGAGTTCGACTACTGCTGCTGTCATGCCTCTTTCGCCTTGCAGGATTTCGGCTATGAATCCATCATGGTCAACTGCAATCCCGAAACCGTCTCCACCGATTACGACACCAGCGACCGCCTCTACTTCGAACCGCTCACCCAGGAAGAAGTGCTCAATATCGCCGACATCGAGCGCCCCGATGGCCTGATCGTCCAGTTCGGCGGCCAGACACCGCTGAATCTCGCCATGCCTCTGAAGCACTCCGGCCTTCCGATCATTGGCACCGATCCCGCCAATATCGATTTAGCGGAAGATCGCAAATTGTTCGGCAAGCTCCTCGCCGAACTCGACATTCCGTCACCGCCTCATGGCTCCGCGACCAGCGTCGAAGAAGCCTGCGAAATCGCCCGGAATCTCGGCTTCCCGGTGCTGGTTCGGCCCAGCTACGTCCTCGGCGGCCGCGCCATGGTCATCGCCTATAGCGAAGAGACCGTCCGCCGCTACATGCAGGAGGCCTCGCACTTTTCCGTGAAACGCCCCGTACTCATCGACCGCTTTCTGGAAGACGCCACTGAAGTCGATGTCGATGCGCTCTGCGACGGAGAGAACGTCCTGATAGCCGGCATCATGGAACACATCGAAGAGGCCGGCGTTCATTCCGGCGATAGCTCCTGCGTACTTCCGTCTATTACTCTCTCCGCCGAAGCCATCGCTACCATCACCAGCTACACCACGAAGCTTGCTCGCGCGCTGAACGTCATCGGCTTGATGAACACGCAGTATGCCTTGCAAGACGGCAAAGTATTTGTACTCGAAGTAAATCCCCGCGCTTCCCGCACAGCTCCTTTTGTCAGCAAAGCCACCGGAGTTCCGCTGCCCAAAATTGCCGTCGGTCTCATGCTCGGCAAGAAGCTCACTGACTTTACTCATCTCACAAATGGCATCGTCAACGGCGTTCTTCCGGTGCCGAGTTTCTTCGTGAAAAGCCCTGTGTTTCCTTTCGCCAAATTTCCCGGTGTCGATCCCGCACTCGGCCCCGAGATGCGTTCCACCGGTGAAGTAATGGGTGTGGGCCAGAGTTTCGGCGAAGCCTTCGCCAAAGCCCAACTCGCTGCCGGCTCGCCCCTACCCGATCAAGGCGCTCTCTTCATCAGCGTCAACGATCGTGATAAGCCTGCCGCTGTTGCAGTGGCCCGCAAGTTTCGCGAGCTCGGGTTCGAGCTATTCGCCACTCGCGGCACGGCCGCTACTCTGAAGTCAGCCGGCCTGCCCGTGAAGACTGTTTTCAAGGTCAACGAAGGCCGACCCAACGCCGTCGATCTCCTGAAAGCCGGCAAGCTGAACCTCATCATCTACACCACGACGGGCAGCCACTCGTTCCCGGATGAGCAAACCATCCGACGCAACTCGGTGACCTACCGTACCCCTTGCATCACCACCATGAGCGGCGCCAAGGCATCCGCCGAAGCCATCGCCGCCCGCCGCCGCGACCCGGTACGCGTCTGGAGCCTGCAGGAACTTCACGCCGAAAAGGCTGTCGAAGCCTCTACCTGAACAAGTAAGCCGAAGCTTGCAGAGACCGAGTTGACATCTGATCACTACCCAGCGAGTGCGGCGGCGGGGAAAGTCAATTGCGCTGCTGTGATTGCCACGCGAATATGTTGTTGGATCATCTCAGCGGCGCTGTTTCGACTGCTCCAAAGCCCAGCGTGTTGAGCCTGCTCGGCTGTATGGACTGGGCGCTTGGGACGGACAGCAGGGGTAACGATCCAGTTCGTTTGGATTGGAGAATCGCCACTCCCTGGAAAAAGAGCCGAGCGTCAGATGAGCGCCTCAAGTTCATCGCCGAAGAGCTATAGGCAATGCAAGCAAGGCGGATTTGTGCGGATTACCGAGATGAGGCAGCAACACCCGAGGTGGGTGCAAGGAAAATTCGTGCCCGGTAACAGCGAGTTGAGTCCACGGAGTGTTGGCCGGCTGCAAGTACGATTCACCGCACTCTTGCAGCAGCTGGCCTGGTCAGGCTTGCTCGGAAGCGTCGCACAGTGCCCTAGATCCAGCCGCCGGTCCAGCAACAAGACCGAATCAGGTTTAGTACATGGGCTTCCAGAGCAGATTTGAATGCGGAACTGTTTTAATGAACAACGTCCGCACGAGGCCATCTAACGTGATCACCTGCCTCGCTCTACTGCCCAAGCAGCCGCCCTTTACCAGATGCAAAACGCAGTTTCCAGTTAGCGCGTTCTACGACACGGATCACCGAACACACTGTCGATAGTAACGTATCTTTGTGAAATACTGAGCACGCGAACTATGCATAGTCTCCAGACTCAAGCCCCATGCGCTGAACTCCGCCCCTTCGTTCGGGCTTTTGCTCAGCGCGAGATCGGGATGGACCACTGCGACCTAATCCAACCCATTCCCGCCAGGCTTGAGCAAACTTTGGAATTTCAACTGGGGAGTGCCTTTGAGGTTACCGGCTCTGATGGCCTCCGGTTCTCAACTCCCAGCGCAGCCATCGTCGGATGCGTTATCAAAGGAGGCGCTTCAGTCGCTCTCCGGAAGGGCGTAAAGAGTTTCGTCATATTCTTTCAGCCCACAGGGTTCTCGCAATTATTTGGTCTTCCGAACAACATTGTCGCGGAAACCTTTCTTGAGGCATCGGCCGTCCTAGGCCGCCGAATCTCTGCCGTTCATGAGTGGTTGGCTGCGCAACAAACGTTTTCTGATCGTGTCGTTGTCGCAGAGCAGTTTTTGTTAATACAAGTATCGAAAGAGCTTTCCATTAAGCGGCTTGCCGCCGCTGCCAACGAGATATTTGCCCGTAAAGGTGTTATTCGGATTGCTCAGTTCGCAGACCACTATGGAATGTCGGAACGACATTTTGTACGGCAGTTTCGTCGGGACATTGGCATCTGCCCCAAACTCTTCGCGCGCGTTGCACGTTTTCAGACGGCACTCGATAGGAAGATCGCTCATCCAACCAAGACTTGGCTGGAACTCGCTCTCGACTTGGGTTATCACGACCAAATGCATCTCGTCCACGATTTTCATGCACTGGCTGGCGAAGCTCCAGGTCGAATACTCCGGTTCATCGGAGACTCGCGTCCGCACGCTTCTTTTGATTAGGTTCAGTACCAACTTTGGTAGTTTGTCGGTTTTTTACTAGGCGCGGGAGTCAACTTTTCTTCATAATCCGGTCTAGGAGAATTCGTACCCCCGCGAACACCATTGGCGAACGTAATCGCGCGCTGTATGTCACGGATCACTGGAACAGGCCTTTAAGGTCAGAAAAGGCAAGAAAATATGCAAGGTTGGAAGTTATCTTATCTAGCTACCGCGATACTTCTCAGTATCATCGTGTCGGCTTTTCCAGCAAAGGCCGGCGCCCTTCAAATCAGCTACAACCTGAACGGAGTGGGAAAGGTTGTCAGCTCAACGCCTACGACTTTGACGCTCATTGCGCAGGCCAACGGCTCTGTTCTCTCAGGTGACCCGGGGCTCAATGCTGCCTGGAATCCGATTTCGTACTCAGACCAAAGCGTGCTGAACCTGACGACGAACCTGCTGGACGGGAATTTCACCCTGACGTTCGCCGATGCTGACACATTGACTGGGACCGTGTTCGAAGACGACACCGCCATCGACACAAGCCCAACTCAGACCGGTGCGTTCCCTCAGATCTTGACCTTTATCGGAGGAACGGGAGAGTTCGCAGGGGCCACCGGATCTGTTTCGGGAAACGGGTTTCTGGGAACAACCAACTTCACGGTCTCGGGAAGTGGGACTCTCAATACTGCGGCGGTGCCTGAACCCGCCTCAGGGGCGTTCCTTCTCGCTGGCGTAGCGCTTCTCACGCTTGGGCGGCGCAGAACGAAGAGTCGACTGGAGGCAAACCCTGAACGCTGGTCAAACACGCGCTCAGAGTGAATTCAGAAAGGATATCGCTTTATGCTCACTATACGAAATCTGGTGGCGTTATTTGCAATCGTGCTAGCGGCCTTTCCGGCCAGCGCCGATTCCTTTGCCTACATTGAAAGCGACGGAGGTGTTTTTGGCACACTGAATCTCTCGAGCGGCGTGTTTCACCAGATCGGCCCCGGTCTGAGCGACCCGGGTCCAGGCCTGGCCCCGCTCAATGGATCGCTCTATACCTTGGGTTTTAGCGGCGTTCTAAATGCGATCAATCCTGGTACAGGTCTCGAGACTTCCGTAGGGCCGAGTCTGGGCGACTGCTCGATTCCGGGTGTATCCTCCTGTAAACCGAATTCCGCCCTGGCATTCGGCGCTCTGAGTGGAGTTCTTTATGCTACGGACTTTGCGAATAACCTGTACACCGTGGACCCATCCACCGGAAAGACAACTCTGATTGGTTCTACCGGTATGCCGAAAGTCACTTTCGTGCCGGCGTTGCCAAGCTCTAATGGAACCTGGACAGGTGTTGACGAAACCTTGTTCACGGCTGGAGGTAAGTTGTACGCCAATGAGGATTTTGTCACCATTGATCCGACGAGCCCCCACCCGGTGGTCGGAGTGCCGCTGGCCGACGCGCTATACCAGATCAACACCACCACGGCCAGGCGGGACTGATCGCCCCGACAACTCACGCCCCTCAATTCTTTCGTCAATGTGAACGGCACTGAGTATGCGTTCGACGGGAACCTGGATCAGGTGGTGGCTGTGAATCTTACAAATGGCAATACAACGATGGTCAGCAACTACGATCCTTCCGTCGGCCTGATTGTAGGAGCGTCGCCGGTACCCGAACCCGTCTCGCTCGCGCTCGAGTTCGTCGGACTGGCAGCTCTCGCGTTGTGGAGGGGGCGGGCAAAATCCTACTTGGCTGAGCTTTGGAGTCATAAAGACTGAGATATTCCTACGCTAGATTTGGCCGGCTTCGGCGGCAATATTTATTCCAGGTTCTAAAGTGGGGAGGACATTGACCGTCGCGACGGCCATCTCGTCGCCTGGACACATCACCAACGCGCACAGCATTTCACAGCCTGCCGCACTGCGTTGGCATGGTTTGAGTCCGATCGCCTCCGAGTACGCTATTTCCCCGACGAGACCATTCTTGACGTCCAGCACGTCAGCCAGGAGAAGATCTAGTATGTGCAAAACCCAAGGATGCGGAGGCGTTTCGTACAGTGTTGTCGTTCCTGGCAAAGTATCTGAAAACGCCAGCCGTGCTTGTTGGCGTAGTCACGCGGCGCGCATCTGCATGGGAAGTATCGTTCTGCAAGCCGCGGCGCACGACGCACAAGTTAAACCCGGCGTCACGCATCCTCAAGGCCTGTGCCGAATCGATTTCGGCCGCGTAAGTGGAATGAACTCCTGCGCGAAATTGTAGGCCAAGTCTCCTCCCAGCGTTAAAACACCTCGCCGTAAACCGTTCCCCACGCTTCCATTGCTTGCTGGTTGCCACGCATTGACCAGTTGGCCGGCTGCGAACGCGCTCACGACTCTTCCGTAAGCAAACGACGAGTGATCTGAG
Organism: Bryobacteraceae bacterium; assembly: GCA_965277435.1. Classification (GTDB taxonomy): domain Bacteria; phylum Acidobacteriota; class Terriglobia; order Bryobacterales; family Bryobacteraceae; genus Bog-105. The sequence continues at coordinate 4,698,386 of OZ255821.1, forward strand.
TCTGTCTTGCAGACGAAAACTTGCTTCAACGCATTGAGTAGCCGGCCCCCCGCCGGCTTGTCTTCTGAAGGGAAGTAGCGAGGATCTTCGTGCAACACACTCTCAATGCCAAAAGCCATAGTCTGCCGCGAAAGATTGCCTGCAAAGCCAGACCCGTATCGTTTCGCGAATCCTTCTACCCCACCGCCCCACGAGTAAGGATTGCCGAAGCCCTGCCCAATCGCCGCGCCTACCCCGGCCCCTAGAAAACCGCGCAAACCAAATGTTTGGACCACTCGATAATCGAACTTGTCTCCCACAGTCAGCGGCGGCGCTGACATGGTGTTCGGCAGTTGCAACACACCCGGTTGACCAGTAGGTTGTGTGGCAGCCAGTTGCCCAGGCTGCGGCGGTTCACTTCGCGAAACTGCCGGTGTCGCCATCGATATCGAGAAACCGACCAATATCCAAACCGACTTATGCTTCATCTCGCGAAAGGTGTGCCTCCCATTTTCATCTTTCTCTCATTAACGCACGTGCGCCCTAAAATATAGATGTCTTACAACTCTGGCTCCTGAAAAAGACGAATACCCGCCACCCCCACTGCGCCTGCCTGCATGCACGCCGCCGCGTTTTCCCAGTCCACTCCGCCAAGTGCAAACACCGGCTTCCTGAGCCCGCACGCCGCCTTCAACCCACTCACTCCCACTGGCGGCCCCTTGCCGGGAGACTCGAACACCGGACCGAAAGTGACGAAGTCAGCCTGTGCCTTCTCCACCTCCAATAGCGTGTGGCACGATCGCGCTATCAATAAACCTGGAAGTGATTCCCGAGGGGCTTCCGCCGGCAGATGCACTCCATCCGCCCCCGTGGCAAGAGCCACATCCGCCCGCGTATTTATCAGAATTCTTGCCGGTATCGGTGCGTGTATCGCCAGCTCGCGCACTTCTAATACCGCCAATGTAAACTCGAAGAGTTCACGCGCCGAAATATCCTTCTCGCGGATCTGAATGTAATGCACGCCCAGGTGCATCTGATCGCGTATTACTTCCAGCAGCGCGCCAAACCCGCCTACCGCTTTCCGATCCGTAATGTAGTAACGTTTCATCGTCCCGTAAAAGTCACTGCCGGTGCGGGCACCTCAATTGCTACCTGCCGCGGTTCGCCCATAGCTTCATATTCCGAAGCGCGCACACCGATTGAAAAACCATGTTCCAGTTGGAGTCGAATCCCATTCTGTGTTACGTATCTTCCTTCAACTCCAAACACCAGGCAATTTCCTGTCTCCCGGTCCGATACCCTCATCTCCGAACGCAACAGGCAGGCATATCCCGTGTCTCCAATCAAATGCCCGGGAAAGTAGCGCCCCTCTATCTCCTGATCGAAGATCTGGAGCCGGCTTTTGTTCGCAGCCGGGTCAAGCGAACGGATCACTGCGGGCGCGATGTTATAAATCCCCAGCAACCGAGCAATCTCAACCGTTGCCGGCTTCGCAAATACCGTTTCGCGCGAACCCGCTTGCAGTATCTGCCCCGCCGCCATCACACACACCGAGTCGGCTAGTTCGAAACATTCATCCACGTCATGGCTTACCAGGAGTATTGGAATACGCAAACGCTCCCGCAAGTTTCGCAGAAGATCGTAAAAGCTATGCCTCAGCAGTGCATCCAGCCCCCGCGACGGCTCATCCAGCAGCAGAACTCGCGGTTCCGTCACCAGTATTCTCGCCAGTGCCGCCCGTTGTTTTTGTCCCCCTGACAATTGCGCCGGCTTTCGCTCCGCCAGCTCTCCCAGATCGAAGATTTGCAGCATCTCCTGGATACGCTTATGCATGTTCCTGCGGCTTGCCCGCAAAAAAGGCATGGATGCCGCAAACTGTAAATTCCCCCGGACCGTCATGTGCGGAAACAACGCATGATCCTGAAAAATGTAACCGCACCGGCGCAGGTGCGGCGCTAAATGCACCTTGCTGACCGCATCAAAATAGATCTGGTCGTTCACCAGAACGCGCCCATCGTCCGGCCGCAGGAATCCTCCGATGGAATTTAGCAGCAGCGTCTTTCCAGAACCGCTGGGGCCCAGAATCAGGCAGATTCCATCGTCGGCCCGAAATGCAACATTCAGATCAAACGGCGGCGTATCCTTCACGGCGGCGAGATGCTTCACCACTCGCGCTTCCACGCTGCTCATTTCCCTACCGGTACTCTCCGGCCCTTGTAGTGCGTGACGCGTAACTCGCCGGCCACAGTAGAGCCAGCGTCACCGCCGAAATCAGCAGCACTAACACTCGTGCAAATTTTCCATTACCGGATTCCACAGCATCGTAAATCGCCACCGATAGTGTCTGCGTCTTGCCCGGGATGCTTCCCGCCAACATTATGGTGACGCCAAAATCTCCCAGCGACCGCGCAAAGCTCAATGTCGCCAGTGAACTCAATCCGCGCCGTGCCAGCGGTAAAGTCACCTGCCAGAAAGTGCGCCATTCTGAAGCGCCTAGGCTGCGCGCCGCCCACTCATAGCGATAATCCACGCTCTCCAGCACCGCCCGAGCCGCCTTGATGTAAATCGGAGCCGAGTGCATGAACGCCGCCACTACCGCCGCCTGCCAGGTGAAAACCAGCGGCTGCCCAACCACCGATTCATACACTTTCCCCAGCGGCGACGCCCTTCCCAACGTAATCAATAAGTAATACCCGAGCACCGTCGGAGGCAGCACCAGCGGTAGCGTGATTAGCGTGTCCAGCAGATCTTTCCCGCGAAACGTTGTGTGCGAGAGCAGATATGCGAGCCCGGTGCCTACGCTCAACACCAGCACCGTCGCCCACGCCGCGACGCGCAAACTTAACCAAAGTGGAAACCAATCGATCGCTGTGGCGCTTTCCATTATTTCGGATGGGAAACCGAAAGTATAAGCTGTTGCTTGACAGCGCCTACGCCGCCGTCAGTTGCTGCGGCTTCTCGTCATGCGATTCTTTCCGAACATTTGTGTAAACCACCTTCAGCATCGCAATCACCGGAACTGAAAAGAACATACCCACCACGCCGCCAATTTGGTCGCCCGCCAGCACGCCAAACAGTACCAGTAGCGGATGCAGTTCCAGTCCGGATTTCATCAGGTACGGATTCACCACGTAATCCTGGAATACCCGGTACACACCCCAGAAAATCACGATCCATAGCAGACCGCCCGATCCCGTTACCAGCGACACCACCACGATCACCACCAGCCCCACCGCCGGCCCGATCACCGGTATAAATTCTAAAACGGCTGCTAGACCCGCCAATAGCAACTCATATTCAACGCCGACTAATCTCAAAAACACCGAGTACACCACAAACGTGATTAGCGCCAGAATCACCAGCGCCCGAATGTAATTTCGCAGCACGTTGTGTATTTCCCGGAGTATTTCGCGCAGCAGGTTTCTGTGTTCCTTCTCATCGATCGCGCCAACTAATGCGCGCGTGATCGTCTCCCCGTCTTTGAGAAAGAAAAAGGCCAGGATCGGAGTCAGAATCAGTGGCAGTATCACCCCCACTCCCGACAACAAGCGTGTCCCGGCCTGTTGTAGAAAAGGCATCACGCTCGAAGCCAGACTTGTTGCTTCGCGGCTGGCCGTGGCGATAATCTGCTCCCGCGCCGGCTCGAGCCATTGCGGCAGCGGGATGGTTGCCAGTTTCAGGTTGCCGCTGCTCAACAGTCTCGGTAGCCGGCTGACCAGGCTCGAGGCCTGCGATACCAATTCCGGAATTAGCGCGAAGCCAATACCAACCAGCGCCCCAACCAGCAATACATAAACTATGCCCAGCGCAATGCCTCGTCGTTTTGGGATAAGTTCCTCGACCAGCGAGACGATTGGCGACAACATGTAAGCAAAGAAAATCGCCGCTGCGAACACCAGCAACGGTTGCCGGATCACATACACTGTCATCAGCAAAAGACCAAATAAGAAAATGGTCCAGCTGATCCGCAGCGCTTTCATATCCAGCCCGAACATCACTGTTAGACTACCAGGACTCTACTATTAACAAAACTTACTTTTCTGCCTTAAACTGCCGCCGACCGCGACAATAAAGCTAGATGACGGATTTCGCTCGCGATCTTCAATCCCTAACCACTCACTTGCACACCCTCGAAGAGCAGCTGCGGCAAGGTGGCGGTCCCAACAAAATCGAAAAACAGCATCGCGATGGTAAGCTGACCGCGCGCGAACGGATCGCTCACTTAATCGATCCCGGCTCACTCTTCCTCGAAATCGGCCTGCTCATCGCCTATGATCGCTATGACGGACAAGCCCCAGCTGCCGGCGTCGTCACCGGCCTCGCGCGCATCGAAAATCGCCCCGCTGTCATCGTCGCAAACGACGCTACCGTCAAAGCCGGCGCCTGGTGGCCGGAAACTATTACCAAAATTCTGCGCGCGCAGGAAATCGCCATGCGCAACCGCCTGCCCATCGTCTATCTCGTCGATTCCGCGGGCGTCAACCTGCCCCTCCAGGACGGCATCTTTCCCGGTCAATATGGCGCTGCACGCATCTTCTATTACAACTCCCTTATGCGCCGCCGTTTCCATATTCCGCAAATCGCCGCCGTCATGGGTCCCTGCATCGCCGGCGGCGCTTATCTCCCGGCGCTCAGCGACATCATCATCATGGTCGAAAACGTGAGCTTCATGGGACTGGGCGGTCCCAACCTCGTGAAAGGCGCCGTCGGCCAAGTCGTCGATTCCGAATCCTTAGGCGGCGCTGTCCTTCATACCACCGTCAGCGGTGTCGCCCATCACCGTGCCCCCGACGATCACGCCTGCCTCGCCATGATTCGCCAGCAGTTCCGCCAGATGCCGCCGCCCCGCGCGTTGCCCCCGGATTCGGAACACCCTCCGCAACACGATCCGTCCGATCTCTTTCAGGTGCTGCCGCCCGATCATCGTCTCCCCTATCGCGTCGAAAATCTCCTCGATCGCATCCTCGACGATGCCGATAGCCTCGAATTTCAGCCCGACTACGCCCCCGAGTTCCTCTGCCTGACCGCCCGTTTGTGCGGCCGCACCATTGGTGTCATTGCCAACCGCCGCGGCTTTCTTAAAACGGCATCCGGCCCCCGCATCGGCGGCATCGTCTATCCCGAATCCGCCCGCAAAGTTGCCTACTTTGTCGAAAACGCCCAGCGCCACAATCTGCCCCTCCTCTATCTGCAGGATGTCTCCGGATTTATGGTCGGCGTCGAAGCAGAAAAGGAGGGCATCATCCGTGCCGGCGCGGAAATGGTGGAGTCCATGGCCTGTGCAACCGTCCCCAAGATCGTCCTCACTATCAATCACGCCAGCGGCGCCGGTTATTACGCCATGGCCGGCCAGGGTTTCGATCCCACTTTCACGTTCAGCTGGCCCACTGCGCGCATCGGCGTCATGGAAGGCGATTCTGCCGTCCAAGCGATCTTCGGGCCCGAACTCGACAAACTGAAAACCGCCGGCCAGCCCGTTCCCAAAACCTTGCAGGACAAGATCGATCAGACCCGCGCCGATTACGAGCGCTGGCTCGATTCCTCGTACGCCGCCGCTCGCGGTCACTGCGACGCCATTATCGACCCGCTCGAGACTCGCTCCATACTCGCCTTTGCCTTCGAAGCAGCCTGTACTCAGTCTTCTCCCGAACACCTCCCCGTCCAACTCCTGTCGAATCTAAAATAGAGTCGGACCATGAAAGCCGCCGCCGATGTCCTCATCGAACGCAAGCAACGCATTCTTAGCATCGTTCTCAATCGCGCTGCCAAACGGAACGCCCTTACGGCGGAGATGTCTCGTACCATTGCGCATGCCATCGAATCCGCCCAGGCCGACGACGATATCGGTTGCATCATCATCTCCGCTAGCGGCGCAGTTTTCTGCGCCGGTATGGATTTGGAAGAGGCCGCCACGGTCGATGACACTCTCCTCGCTACGGCCCACGAATCGCTCTTTACTGTCGGCTCCCGCTCTCTCAAGCCCATCGTCATTGCTGTCGAAGGCGCGGCTTTAGGCGGCGGCCTCGGACTTGTCGCGCAGGGCCACATTGTGTTTGCCTCCGAAAACGCCGTCTTCGGACTCCCCGAGATTCGCGTCGGACTCTGGCCCTTTCTTGTCTTCCGCTCCCTCAGCTCCATACTCGGCACCCGCCGCGTCCTAGAACTTAGTCTCACCGGCGAATCTTTCAAGGCCAGTCAGGGCTTTCAATATGGCCTCATCCATCAGGTTTGCCACGCCAGCGAAACGCCAGACCGCGCTCAATCCATGGCGAATCATCTTGCCCGCGCCAGTCCACTTGCTCTCTCGACCGGCCTCCAGTACACCCGCGACTCCTTTGGCAAATCCTGGGAAGAAGCCGGTCAGATCGCAGCCGCTCTACGGTCCCGCGTCATGCAGAGCGACGACTTCAAAGAGGGCCGTCTCGCCTTTAAACAAAAACGACCACCGCGCTGGCCCAGCATGCCCCCCGGCTTCTACCAAAGCGAGTCTCCTTGAGTTTGCTCCTGCTTCTCCCGCTCGCCGCGCTGCCTACCTTCTATCGCGACGTACTGCCCATTCTTCAGTCGCATTGCCAGAGCTGTCATCGCCAGGGCGAAATGGCCCCCATGCCGCTCGAGACTTTCCAGCAGGTGAAGCCGTTCGCTCATTCAATTGCTGCCGTTACGGCGAAGAAAATCATGCCGCCCTGGTTTGCCGATGCCTGCTGCGGACACTTTTCAAACGACCCGTCCCTCACTGCTGCCGAGATCGCCACGCTGCGCGATTGGTCCAACGCCCACGCACCTGCCGGCGATCCTCACACCGCTCCTCCGCCCGTGCCTTGGACCAGCGGTTGGAAAATTGCAGCGCCCGATCTCACGCTGCGCATGCCTGTCCCAAAACGCCTGCCTGCTAGCGGCGATGTGCCCTATCAGTACATCGTCCTTCCCACTCATTTCAAGGAAGACCGCTGGGTGCGCATGTCCGAAATCCGTCCCAGCAACGCCATGGTTGTGCATCACGCCGTCGCCTACATTCGCGATCCCGAATCCAAGTGGCTGCGTGGCGCGCCGATTGGGATACCCTTCAGCGCTGACGATCTTCCAACCCCCGACCTTCGTCGCGACGCCATGTTCACCACCAACGACATCCTGCTCGTCTATGCGCCCGGCAGTTCCCCTGATCGCTGGCCCAATGGTTACGCCAAACTCATTCCCGCAGGCTCCGACATCGTCTTGCAGATGCACTACACCACTCACGGTCATCCCACCGAAGACCGCACCAGCATCGCGCTCGTCTTCTCAAAACAGCCCCCTGTGAAGCGAGTCCTCACCTTGCAACTCACCAACGATCACTTCTTAATCCCGCCCGGCGATCCCGACCATCGCGTCGAAGTCCACGGCACCATCCCCAACGATGCGCTTCTGCTCAGCTTCTTTCCCCACATGCATCTGCGCGGCAAAACTTTCGAATACAACCTCGTTCAGCCGCATGGCCGCGTAGACACACTGCTGCGCATCTCCCATTACGATTTTTTCTGGCAGCTAAGCTATCGCCTCGCTCAACCGCTACCGCTCAAAGCTGGTACAGTCCTGCAAGCTGTCGCCACCTTCGACAATTCAAAAGGCAACCCGCACAACCCCGATCCCGATTCCGCCGTCACCTGGGGCGAACAAACCTGGTCAGAGATGATGGTCGGGTTTTTCGACGCAGCGGTGGACCCGTCGATCGATAAACAGAAATTTTTCGTGCGCGAACGCTAGCTGTTCAGCCTTCCAACTTCTGAACGCGACCGTCAATCGCTTCCATCTCGAGATCCAGCGCCCGAATCGCGGCAGCGTGACTGCGTTGACGATTCTCGAACGGCGACGCCCACTTATGAAACTCCGTCAACAGATTGGTTTCAACCCGCTCTATTTTCTCGTCCAGACGCTGCACCTCCGTTCGAAGGGTAGTTTCCAGGCGTTCTAAGCGGACGTCTAGGCGTTCCAAGCGGACGTCCAGGCGTCCTAATTCCGATAAAAGTCTCGTTTCGATACGTCCCAATTGCGTGCCAAACCACTGCTTGTCTTCGTCCGTCAGACTCATCTAAAAACGATTTTACCGCGAAGACACACTCGCCGCCCGATACTCCTCCACCTCGAACGAATGCCGCACAATCGCCCGCAACTCTTCCAGCGATTGCACATCCCCAGTCCCCATCGCTTGCGTCAACGCATTCCCCGCCGCCGTCGCCTCCGCCGGACCGGCAATCACCCGCCGCCCCGTCACATCCGCCGTCAACTGATTCAACAAAGTATTCCGCGATCCGCCCCCGACAATGTGAATCACCTCCAGCGTCCGCCCGGTCAACTGTTCGAGCGATTCCAGCACCTGCTTATACCGCACCGCCAGGCTGTACAAAATCACCCGCGCAATCGCCCCCGGCTCATTCGGTATCACCTGCCCCGTCTGCGCCGCATACTCACAAATGCGCTTCGGGTAATCGCCCGGCGTCACGAACAATTCCAAATCCAACACCGTCTCACTCGCCTTCGCCGCCGTCGCCTGCCCCATCAGATCCGCATACGTCAAATCGAGCCCATGCCGGTTCCACCACCGCCGGCACTCCTGCAACACCCATAACCCCGGAATGTTTTTCAAAAACCGAATCCGGTTCCCGACCCCCACCTCATTTGTATAATTCGCCGCCAGCGATGCCTCATTGATCAGAGGCTCTTCCAGTTCCACGCCCATCAGCGACCACGTCCCCGAACTAATAAAACACCACTTCTCATCCCGGACGGAAGGGACCGCCGCCACTGCCGAAGCCGTATCGTGCGAGCCGACAGTAAACACCGGCGTCTCACGCTGCAACCCGCACTGCTCGCTGAGAAAAGGCAACACAGCGCCGATCTCCGTTCCCGGATCTACCAGTTCCGTCAAGAACCCCGCATGAATCCCTAACCGCCGCAGCATGTCCGTAGCAAAAGCTCTCCGCACCGGATCATAAAACTGCGACGTACTCGCAATCGTTCGCTCCGAAACCGCCGTCCCAGTCAGAAAATAATTGAAAAGGTCCGGCATGAACAGCAAATGCGAAGCCAGCTTGAGCAGTTCCGGCGACTCGCGCTGCGTCGCATACAACTGGTACAGCGAATTGATGTCCATGAACTGAATGCCCGACTGTGCAAACACTTCCGCCTTCGGCACAATCTCAAACACCTCCTCGGGCATAGCGCGATTGCGCGCATCGCGATAGTGCCGCGGATTCTCGAGCAAGCAGCCATTCGCCCCAATCAGCCCGAAATCCACGCCCCACGTATCGACCCCGATGCCATCCAGGTCCTCGACCTGCCCCGCCGCCGCCCGAATCCCTTCCGACATCTCATGAAACAACCGCAACGAATCCCAATACAAACCCGTCGCGAGCCGCACCGGTGTGTTGGCAAACCGGTGTACTTCCGTCAACTCTACTTTGTGATTCGAGAGCTGCGCTAGCATCGCCCGCCCGCTCTCCGCGCCCAGATCCAATGCCAGATATCGCCGATTCATTCCCAGCGAGTATAACGCCGGACTTGCGCTTCAATGCGTGTTGTAAGTGTAAAGCGTCCCGTTCTGCATCCGGAAAGTATACGGCTCGAGCGAAACCTTCAGCTCACAGGAGCTATGTTTGTTCGGATTCCCAACTTGACTCGTTTGGATGACAAGTCGCGTGCCGGGTTTCTTCCAGTGCGCCAAATAGTAGCTTCCGCCGTCGCTCGGCAAAAACGGCGCAAAACACGAAAAGGTATAGTGAAATCCCTTGACGTCACCATCGTCTGTCACATTGCCTTTCCCGTATCCGCTGGTTCCGTATTCCGAATAGCTCCACTGAGTTTGAACAATCTCGACTCTCAAGTTATTTTCAGATTTCGGTTTCGACCAAATCGGAGGTTTGCTCTTACTCGCGTGCAGATCGCGATTGGGCAAATTCTCCCTCGTAGGTGCAACTAGTCGGAAGCTCATCTCAATGGTCGCCTGAGTAGCGACAGGCCGTCCGCCTTTTCTACCAGCCTGGAATCTCCATTTCCGCGCAGCCTCGACGGCCTTTTCATCCAACCCGAGTCCAAGTGGCCGCACTACTTTGATGTCCTGAGGCAATCCGTTCGCATCTACAACTAGGGAGAGCAATGCCGTGCCGTTATAACCGGCATTTCGGGCTTCATCCGTATACTCCGGTTCGACCTTAGTGAGGACTGTTGCAGCGGATACATCTCCCCCAACGCGATAAGCACCTGATTCCACAGGATTGGCTTTTTGAACAGCCGGGTCGCTACTTAGAGGGTGGCCGAGGCTAAAACTTACCTCTATCGTCGCCTGCGTAGCCACAAAACGACCACCCTTCATTCCAGGCGTGAAGCGCCATTTCTGAATCGCCTCGATCGCTTTCTCGTCCAGACCCATGCCCAGCGGCCGAACGACTGTAATGTCCCGTGGCAGTCCATTGGCACCTACCACGAGCGAAAGCAAAACTCTACCCGAATGTCCCGCCCTACGCGCTTCCTCCGAATACTCCGGTTCGGTCTTACTGACCAAAATCGGCGCGGACACTTCGCCGCCTACCCGATAGGTTCCGCCAGCGGTCTCTGCTCCTGAACCCGGACCGAAGCCATCGCCCCTGCCAGCACCTAAGCCGTGCGAACCCGAACCTCCCGACAACGGCGAAATCTTGGCAAGAGGATCACCATAACTATCAGCTTGTAATACAAAGGCGGGTGCGGTAAGGGCATGGTGCTCATCCTTTCCCAACGCCAAAATCGCCTCATCGCTTACCCCGTGCGCCTTCAATCGCGCAATCGTCACAGGATCAACGCTGAAGGCTTCATGCTTCAACGACAAAAACATCTTGTCCACCAGTGCGGACGGGATCACGGCCATCGAAACGAATCCAATGTCGCGCTCGCGCAAATGAATGTTCTCCGAATTGTGAGTCACCAGATCGGCCGCAATCACATCCGGAATCTCGGCAGCCTGAAACGCCCGAAAAACCTCGCTCATCTCCCGGTCCTTACAGCTCACGAACTTCGTCAAATCCGCTACTCTTGCCCCATTCTTCACCGCAAAGGCCCATAACATCGGATCCGAAATGGTGACACGTCCCGCTAACTCGGCATGATTGGCAGAGCGAAACAGCTCGAAAACCGGTCCCGTGCTCTTCAATGTGATGGGCGAAAGACTCGCGCGGAACAATTGCGCACGCCCGTCGTTCGTCGGCAAATGCAATCCACGAATAAAATCATCCTCAGAAACATCGAGCTTTATATGTCCAGCGACGATCTTCAATTGTTCGCTCGATAGTTCGTTCCTCGGTACATCGCGCAAATCCGCAAAGGTTATTGCGATTTGCGAATACGACCCCAAAATCTGCTCTTTTAACGTCTTGCTGGCCCTGGTCTGAGCCATCGCGACCGTATCTCTCAACGTAGGCGCTTGGAACGCAAAACTCGCCGTCAGAATCCCAATCTGATCCTGTGTGAAGTTCCCGTTCAGCAACTGAACAAGCCCCGCCGCCTTCGCTTTCGATCCCGGACACGGCAGCATCAGCCGCAGGACTTCAGTCGAAATGCCCGACTTCTTCCCCGCTTCAGCGATGGACGCCACCAAAGCATCGGGATCGGAAGCCACCTGGCACGCCGCGTTCGCAAATGGCGCAAAACCCACCAGACCAAACAATGCCAAACCTGCAGCCTGAAGAAAAAACTTCATAGATGGTTCGTGTAACTAGACCAAGAGAGGCATCAAGATTCTCAAAGCCAATCAGATAAGAGGAATCCGAATACTTTGCTGCTTGCTAAAGCAATCGAAAGCTGACTGTGATCGTTGCCTCTGTAGCCACCGCATGACCATTTTTCATGCCCGCGCGGAATCGCCATTGATATACCGCCTCGATAGCCTTTTCATCCAGACCGAGCCCCAGTGGCCGATACACTTTAATGTCCCGCGGCAGTCCGTTCGCATCGACTACTAGCGACAGCAAAACTGTACCCGAATACTTCGCATTTCGTGCCTCCTGCGAATAAGTAGGCTCGGTTTTGCTAATGATTACCGGCCCTGAAACGTCTCCTCCAACCCGGTAAGCACGACCCGTAGCATCTCTGCCCAGCGCCAAAATCGCCTCGTCATGAACACCCAGCGACAGCAGCCTGGCAACAGTCGCTGGTTCCAGGTCGAGGGGCTCGTGGTTCAAAGACGAGAACATATTCTCGATCTGAAACGGCAGTAAGGAAGATTTCGAGAGAAAATCTACGTCGCGAGCACTTATGTAAATCTTTCTCGAACTCGCAATGAAGAATTCTGCCGCTGCATCTTCCGGAACGCCCCACTTGTGGAACATACTAAAGATCTCGATCATCTCCTGATCGTTAACAATCACAAACATAAGCAGCTCTCGCACGGGCACATGGTTCTTGATCGCATTTGCTATTAAAGCCGGATCCGAAATGGACACTCGGTCAGCCAACTCCGCACGATTGGAGCACCGAAACAGAGACAAAACAGCTGGCACACTCCTCAAAATGAGTGGTCTGAGACTCGCACGGAATAACTGAGAACGGTTGTCGCTCGATGCCCAGCTCATCGCTTCGATGAAATCGCTCTCGGAAGCGTCTAGCGCGAGATGTTCGGCGATGAGTTCAACTTGTTCTTTCGGCAGCTTATTTTTGGGCCAATGGCGTAAATCGCCGATAGTAATTGCAATTTTTGGATACGATCCCAAGACTTGTTGTCTAAGTTTTATGACCGCCCTGGTCTGGGCAATCGCTATCGACTCGTTCAAGGTCGGCGCTTCGAACGCAAAGCTCGTCTCAAGAACCTGAATCTGATCAGCAGTAAAATGGCCATTCAGCAACTGAACGAGCCCTTCCGCTTTCACCTTTGCTCCCGCACACGGCAACATCAATCGCAGCACCTCAGTCGAAACGCTCGATCGTTTGCCCGCCTCCGCTATCGACATCACCAACGCATCAGGATCAGCAGCAATCTGGCAAGCTGCCTGCGCAAACGACGTCCAACCGACCAGAAGAAGCAGCGCGATGAACGCACTCTTGCAGCACAATTTCATAGAAGGCTCGTCTCAATAGAGAGCAAGCAATCGCAAAGCTCTCAAGGCCACGACCCTGGGAAAAGGGCAATGCTGGTCGCATGACTATAACGATCTCGATTCCCGACCAACTCACCCAGCAAGCCGAACGCCGGGGCGTCTCGGTCGAAGCATTTGTGGAACGCGCCCTCGGCGACCTTGCGTTCGACAATTCTCGACCTGCAAACATGATGACGCCGGAAGAAGCGGTTGCCGATATCCGTGAGCTGCGAAAAGGCCTGACTCTCGGCGGCGTCAAAATAAGAGACTTGATCAACGAGGGCCGGAAATATTGACCCGTACTTTTGTCCTGGACACCTCAGCTACCTTCACCTAGTGCTTTACCGGAGAAGCGACAATCGGAACTGAGGCTCTCCTTGAAGATTTACGCTTGGGCAGAGGCGCCATCGTCCCAGTTTATTCACCAACAGAAATGATGAACGGCCTCGGGATGGCGCTTCGTAGTAGTTGCATCGATCCCGAACGTTGTCCTCGATCTCTCCGCGCTACCCATCCGTACCGAGCCCCCTCATCCTGGTCCTCACCGGCCTTCTCCCCAGCGCCATCCCCCTCAAAACCGGAAATGCAATGCCACCTGCAAAATCCGCGGTCCATTCGTCGTCGAAACCTGCCCGAAAATCGAACTGTTTATGTTCGTGTCCGGATTTGCAAAGTTCGCATGGTTGAATACGTTGAACGCGTCCAACCGCAATTCGGCGTCCAGTTTCTCCCGAAAGATCAATAAATGCTTAGAAAGCGAAACGTCCGTATTGATCGACCCCGGTCCGCGCAGGCCGTTCCGGCCAAAACTGCCATACGTAAACTGCCCGGGCAATACCGACGCATCCGTCTGCGCCTGCGAATCCAAGGCTAAAGCCCGGCTATTCGAAAACGCCGCCGGGTTGAAAAAGAAGTTCCCCGCATTCCCATTGATTGTCTGTTGCCCGCGCGCATTGTACGTCGCCACCGCCGGCAGCGCCAGGTCCGCTCTCACCGCGCCCGCTTGTCCATCTCCTCCCGGACCAGGATCGGTATTCGTCGTGTTCAAACCCGCCGACACATCCAGCGGAAATCCCGTTCGCCACGTAACAATCGGATAAATGCTCCACCCTTTAGTAAGTAACTTCGGGCCGCTATTCCAAAGTTCATCGAAAGGCAGCGTCCAACCTCCCGAAAGACTCAACGTGTTCCGCAAATCTGTATCGCCGGACGCATAAAACGCATTGTGGTTGTAATAAGGCACGTTCGAATTCCGCTCCCGAAAACCCGACGCATTGTCCAGTTCGTGCGACCATGTGTAAGCAAAGGTAAAAAACACGCTCCCGAACTTCGTCTCGCCCGTCCTCTTCGTCACGCTCGCCTGCAAGGCGTTGTAATTTGCGTGAGAAACGTTATCGAACTGATCCAAAAAGCCGAAAACCGAACTGCTCGGGTCGGGATCATAACGCCGCGTATTCGAACCCAGCGGATACGGGTTGATGTCCAATAACGAAGTGAGTTTGTGTGCGCTATAGCCCACATACCCCAATTCCAGCACCATCCCTGATGTCAGCTCCTGTTGCAGATTCAAATTGTATTGGAAGACGTAAGGCGTGCGCAGATGCGGATTGACCAGGTAGAGGCCGCCTCCCGTGCTAAGCGGCAGGAACGGCGTGTAATCGACCGTCGAACTCGGCGGCCGCGACGGAAATCCATTCGGTGTCCCGGTGTTATTCGTCCCAAATGGATTCGACTGAAATCCTGGGTTCGCCGCATAGGTAGGGACGCCCCCCGAAGTGCCCTGCGGACTGAAGTAGACCGATGGCTCGTTGTAGAACGGCGGTGCTCCGTTGAACTGTAAGTTGTCTTCACCCTTCAGCACGTCGTAGAACATGCCGAATCCACCACGAATCGCCGTCTTCGCATTGCCGAACACGTCCCAGGCAAAGCCGAATCGCGGCGCCCAGTCGTTCTTGTCGGGGAAATTGGTCCCTTTCGGCGCCCCGGGATCACCCGAATAGAGCAGTCCCTGCGGCGCGTTCACAAACCGTGTCGATTGCGCTCCTTGCTCGAAGACAAAGGTCTTACCCTGCGTATCGTACTTCGGCTCCGAGTACTCATATCGAATGCCCAGATTGACCGTGAAGTTCTTGGTCAGCTTCCAGTCATCCTGAAAGTACCCGGCATACTGATGAGAGCGAATGTTATTCAGCGCCTTCGCTGCTTGAAAGTAATTATCTGGTGTGCCGAGCAGGAAGTCCGCTAAGTCGGTCCCCGAACCCACCGTCGTCGAAGGCCCATAATATGTAAACGAACCATTGACATAGTAAGAGTAATTCGTGTTGTTTTGATAAGGCGAGAAATAGAAGCCGCCCTTGAAGTTGTGCCTGCCTTTGGTCCACGATACGTTGTCGTAAAACGCATAGACCGTATTGGCGAATGTCGTCGGGCCGCCCGGATTAAATCCGATGTTAAGTCCGGTCGCATTAAAGTAAAGGGGAGTGGGGCCTGTTGTAAGATCCGGTGTAATCGCGATTCCCAGCGCTTGCGGACCCGGCAGCGTCGTCGTGGGCGCCCGGTCGTTCGGCGTCGAACGCACCGCCGTCGCTCGAAATTCGTTAAACAGAGCCGGAGTAAAGGTGTGCGTGTAAGTGACCACCCCTGAGTAAGTCTGAGTCAGGTTCTGGTCCGTGTAACCTGTAACGTTGGCGCTCGAAAACGGTCTCGTCACCTGCTCATCGTGCGCCGTAAACGTTCCTGAAATCGTATCCCGGCTCGTCGCCATATAATCGATCTTCCCCAGATACTCGTTCCCGTTGTCGACCGCCGATGCCGTCGGAAAGAGGAAGCCAGTGGCCGACGTCGGAATCAGCCCGTTTTTGAAATAAGCCTGCGCCACCGGATCGATACTCGAGGGATTGATAATCGCGCTCCCAGCCTTCACCGGATCCGGCTGATATACCGGATTCGCCAGCAGGAAATTTGCGACATTCGGATCCGGTCCGCCGTTCACCGCCTGCGAAAAATCCCCGTTTGCCTCCGCCGGTGTATACGTCGGAACCTTCCCCGCGGTCACCACCTGCGACTGTTTCTGCCCCTGGTACGAAAAGAAGAAAAACAACTTGTCCCGACCGTTGAACACATGCGGAATCACGATCGGACCCCCAAACGTCAACCCGTATTGGTGGCGCTTCAAGATCGCCCGCGGCTGCCCCGCCTGGTTGAAGAAAAAATCGTTGGCGTCGAAGAAGTCATTGCGTGCGTAATCGTAAACCGTCCCGTGCAAGCTGTTCGTCCCGCTCTTGCTCACCACGCTCACAATCCCGCCCGCATTGCGCCCGTACTCCGCGCCATACGTGCTCTGTATCACACGAAACTCCGCTATTGCATCCGGGTTGGGATTCACCACCACGCCATTCGACAGCAGGTCATTATTCAACCCCCCATCCAGCAGATAAGTAACAGAGTCCGTTCTTCCGCCGCCGATGCTATAGCTCCCGGAAGCACCGCTGTCCGGGTTGGTCGCCGTCACGCCTGGCTGCGTTGCCAGCAGGTCCAGCGTGTTCCGGCCATTCAGCGGCAGTTCATAGATGGCTTGGCCGGTCACTGTGCCGCCTACCGTCGAACTCTGCGTCTCCACCGTGCTCGCCTGCGTGTCCACCGTCACTACGTCCGATTGCCGCCCGACCTGCAATTGCAGATCGACTCGTAGCGTCTGGTTAATATCGAGCGCCGCGGGGTTACTCTCCATCTTCGTAAAACCCGCTACCTGCACCGTAACTGTGTAACTTCCGATCGGTAAGTGTGGAACTTCGTAAAAGCCATTGGTATTGGTCGAAACCTGCTTCGAAGTCTTAGTGCCCGTATTTGTCACTACGACATTCGCCTGTTGGACCACAGCGCCAGTTGGGTCGGTAACCACGCCGGCGACTGTTCCGGTTGCATCTTGTCCGGCGACAAAAAACGGAGCTCCCAATGCCATCAGAGCTGCCACTGCACAAACACGAAAGGATAACGGCTTCATCGAATAGATCTCTCCACCAAAGATTTCGAAACAGTGGCGACGAAGCCGTAACTCAGTCCGGCCACAACGCTGTGGCGGGATCGAGGTGTTAACTATTCAGCGAGTAATGGAAAGAGTATACCCCACTTTTCCCAACCCATTAATTGCGCACCGTACTGACAGTTTCCTCCTCCTCGCTCTCCCACTCCCCATACAACGCCGCCACTAAGTCATCCAAAGCCCGGTCCGGATCCGCCGCCACCAGCACCTCGCGATTAAACGCCGCAAACAACGGCAGCGCAAACGGCGATGGCCGCGGCAAATCATAAATCTCCAGCGGCTCCCCATATAGCTGACCCGTCACTTCCAAAGCCCGAGGCGCATCGCACTGATCCTGCAACACTTCCCGCACGGCCTCTCGCACCAGCGGATGATCCGGCTCATGCTCCTGCAGCGTTTTGTACAGCAAACTCCCATTCCACGTCGCCGTCCGCGCCGAAACATCCCCGCGCAAAGTCCGCCTTGGCAGCAACTGCCCAATCTCCGCAATCCGCCGGAAGCTGCTTCCGAGCGTTTCCGTCGTCGATAGAATCGCCCGCAAATCCTCCATCCAGTTCACCGGATTGAACGCCTCATGCAAAATCGATGCATTCACCTCGATCCGCGCATCGAGCGACAGCAGAAAACTGTGATCGTCAAAATTGGCCACCACGCTCTGCCCCTTACCCACACGCGCTCCCATCACCCACGCCAGTGACCGGTTCACCGCCCGCCCCGCCACCACATGCACCAGCAGCAACATGTTCCGCCCGTTCACCACGCGCTCCACCAGCACCGGCGAATCCGTTGGCACGGGCATCGCATTCGAATGCCGCGCAATAAATCCCGCCACACGTCCTGCCACGTTCTCGTCCACCGCATGCACCTCGCGCAAATACTCCGCGCACGCCGCCGCCCCGCCATTGTTCCAGACCGTACGCAAATCCCGCCGCAACCGCAGCTCTTCCTCAGCCAGCTGCGCCGTCAACGGCATCTTGTTGCCCATCCAGCGCGGCGTCTTGATCTGCTCCCCTTTCGCCGGTTCCACCACCGCCGTGTTCCCCTGAATGTGCTTCACCCGCACCGGCCTGCCGCCCACCACAAACGCTTCATTCGGTTGCAGAGAAGTGATAAACGTTTCCTCCACCGCACCCAGCTGCCGGTACTTGTTCGACACCACTTTCATCTCGTAATCCGAACTGATGACGCCCACGTTCAAGTAGTAATTCCGCGCCGTCTTCTGATCCGCCACGTGAAAACAATCCCCGTCGAGCACGATCTTTCCATAGGTCCCATACGAGCCCAACACCTTCCCTTGGCCGCTTAGGTAACGAATCACATCATCAAAATCTTCCAGCGACAACTCAGAATAGGGACCAGCGCCCGTCACCACCGCATAAGCATCCGCCAGCTTCCAATCGCCTTCAATGCTCATCCCGAGCAGCACCTGCGCCAACACGTCCAGCGGCGCTTCCGGAATCCGCAGCGCATCCAACCGCCCCTCGCGGGATGCCTCCCGCAACGCCACACACTCCACCAAATCCGGCAGGCTCAGCGGTATGAGCACGCCCTGCGCGATTCCGTTCACCTGGTGTCCGCTCCGCCCCAATCGCTGCAGCGCCCGGCTCACGCCGCGCGGCGTTCCGATCAGCAGCACTTGGTCAACACTCGCGAAATCCACACCCATCTCCAGGCTGCTCGACGCCACCACCGCGCGCCAGTAGCCCGTCTTCAGCCCGTCTTCAATCTCCTGCCGCGTCTCCCGGTCCACCGACCCGTGATGCACCGCGATCCTGTCGTCCAACTCCGGCAGCAACACTTTCAACGCCAATCCTAACCGCTCCACGCCCGACCGTGTCGTCAGAAAAATCAAACTGCACTGCGCCTTCTGCAACTCGTCCGCCACCGTCGCCGCAATGCGAAACGGGTTGTATCCCGCAGGCGGCAGCCACACGCCCGGAGCCGGCGCCACCACCTCCAGCCGGTGAACTTTTGTGAACGTAGCCTGCGCCACCGCGCACGCCCGCGTGCCGCACAACAAACGTTGAATTGCCGAAACCGGCCACGCCGTTGCCGAAACACCGATGCGCTGCACCGGCCTCCCCACCCGATGCTCCAGCCGCTCCAGACACAACGCCAGCAGGGAACCCCGCTTGTTCTCCGCAAACGAATGGATCTCATCCACCACCACTGTCTGCGGATCGAAGCCCACCTCGCGCCAGGTCTTTTGCGACAGCATCGAGCTCAAGCTCTCCGGCGTCGTCAAAATTAAATGCGGCCGCAATCTCTTCTGCCTGCTCCGGTCCGCCAGTGCCGTATCGCCCGTTCGCACTTCCATCCGGATCTGCTGCAACACCGGCAGCCGCGCATTCACCGCCTCGAGCGCCGGCGTCAGATTGCGATAGATGTCGTTATCGAGCGCCTTCAACGGCGAGACATAAATTGCCAATACCGCATTCGCCAGTTTCCCCTCGCTCGCCCGGAGTGCCAGCGCCGACAGTACCGATAGAAATGCCGCCAGCGTCTTGCCGCTGCCCGTAGGCGCCAGAATCAACGTATTCCGCCCCGCCAAAGTATGCGGCAGCGCCTCTAACTGCACCTCACTGAAAGACGGATAAGTCGATGCGAACCAATCCGCCAGTGCGGCGTGCAAAGCCCCAAAGATGGCTTTTGCGCTTCTCTTATCCGTTTTCATCCGCGTTCATCTGCGGCCCTTTCACTCCACTCAATAGAAGCCCGGTACATCTCCTCTACCCGCGCCAGCTCATCACAATCCCCCGGCGTCTTATCCTTCCGCCACCGCAAAATCCGCGGAAAGCGCAGCGCATAGCCGCTCTTGTGCCGCGCGCTCTTCTGCACCCCATCGAACGCCACTTCCAGCACCACCGCCGGACGCACCAGCATAGTTGGCCCGAATCGATCCGTCGACGCTGCCCGCAGCACTTTCGTCAACTCCTTTACTTCCGTATCCGTCAATCCCGAATACGCTTTCCCGACATTCAAAAACGCCTCGCCCGAACGCACTGCGAACGTATAATCCGAAAAGTAAATCGCCCGCCGCCCGCTCCCTTGCTCCGCCGACGTCACCACCACGTCTAATGTGCCGTACGGCCGCTTCACCTTCAGCCACGTGCCGCTGCGTTTGCCCGCCTCATACTTGCTTCCGGCACGCTTCAACAACAGTCCTTCATTGCTCCGAGCCCGCGCTTCGGCAAACAATCGCTCTATATCCTCCAAAGCCCCAACTCGTGACTGCGGCGCTAGCAACAGCGGCATACCTGAGCCCTCTAGGGTCGCCTCCAAACGCATCCGCCGCACCTCAAAACCCTCTTCGAGCAACAACGAATCATTCCGCAATAGCAGGTCATACGCCATAAACACTGCCGGTACATCCGCCAGCATCGAAGCCTTTACACTCTTTCGCGCAATCCGCTGCTGCAGCACGTTGAAGTTCAACGCACGCCCATCCCGCCAGGCCAAAATCTCCCCATCGATCAACCCGTTCCCGCCCAGCTTCGCGAAGGCCGCTGCGATCTCCGGAAACGCCTGTGTCACCGCCTCCATGCCGCGCGAGTAGATCTCTACACGTCCCGCATCGAAATGCACCTGCGACCGAATTCCGTCATACTTGTCCTCCACCACCCACTCACCCGGCTCCGCCAAATCCTCCAGCCTCTCCAAAGGCTTCGCCAACATAAAGTCCATCGGATGAAACAGCCGCGCCGTGATCGCTCCCAGCTCGCCCCGCCTCGCCGCCACCGCCACTTGCGCCAGATCCCCCGCGCGGTTGTTCGCTTCCCGTACCGCCCCCGCAGGCGTCCCGCAAGCCAGCGCCACCGCTTCTTCCACGATCCGGCCCATCAATCCAATCCTTAAACCACGCGTGATGATCTTCACGAAATACTTCAGCGTCAATGGCCGGTATCTTCGAAACGCCGCCACCAGCAAGTCGCGCTTCCGCGCCGTTGTCCCCGCTCGAAACAGTTCCTGGTACACCGCGTCCGCTGCCCGCAAGCTCAACGCTTCACCCGCTGTCTTCTCCTGCAGCAACAGACCGATTGTTTCTCCGGTATCCCCCACATCCGCGTAGCACACCCGCAGCGTCTCCCGATCCCACTCCACCACCTCCGCCAGCGCCGCCCGCAATACGCTCCCGCCCACCGACAATCGCGATTTCTCTTCCGCCCCAAACAAATGAAAATTCGCCGCACCCTCCGCCACCGGACCCGTACTTAAAAACTGCACCGCCAGCGCAAAGTCCTCGTCCCCCAGCCCTTGCAGATACTCTCCCAGAATGCGAATCTTCTTCAACTTGCTGCCATAACTCGCAATTAACTCGCAAACCAGCGCCAGCTCGTCCACTATCCTTCCGCCTCAATGTTCGTGCGCTCCCCAGCCCTTTGCGGAGCCGCCGCCGAATACCCGCGCTGCCGCAGCACATGCGCAAATGGCTTCGTATAGCCATGCACCACATCTACCTGTTTCGCCCCCGTTCGCCCCACCAGTTCCAGCAACTCATAAAAGTCCGCATGATCGGAGTAAGGAATCAGCTCTTCTGCTCCACTTCGCGCCCGCGCGTTATCGATTGCCGCCCATCCCGATACATAAGCCAACCGCACATTCTTGCCGCTCGCTTCCAGCGCGCTGCCATGGGTCGGCACCACCACCAGCGCCTTACCTGCCGTCGCACTTGCCTCGTACGGTTCCCAGCCCGGAAACCCGTAGCCTTCCTCCTCATACACCGGAATGAACTTGGCAATCGCGCCATGCACGGCCGTCTTGATCCCCGCCTGGCACAGCACATGCACAATCTCCTGCCCTCGTCCCAGCGGATACCCGATAAATGCCGGCGTCGCTCCTTCGTCCAGACAACGCTGCGCAAACCCCGTAATTCTCTCGATCGCCTGCTCCCGCCCCAGCAGCCGGTAAATCGGCAGACCGAACGTCGATTCCACAATCAACCTGTCGCACCGCACCGCTTCTGTAGTTTCCCCACAGAGCGGCGTCCGCAGTTTGATATCGCCTGTGTACACCAGTCGCTCCCCGCCAAATTCCACCAGCAGTTGAGCCGCGCCCAGAATATGGCTCGCCGGATAAGCCGTCAACCTCGCGCCATTCCATTCCATGCTCTGCCCAAACGCGAGCGGCAGCTTCTCCGGCTCGGTCTGTTCTTCTCCCAGCCACAGCCGCATCCGATAAAAACGCAGCGTCGCCGGCGTGCCAATCACCCGCCCATGACACCCACGCGCATGGTCACTATGTCCGTGCGAGATCCACGTAGCCCCGCACGCCTCCGTGTTGTCCATCCACAGATCGATCTCCGGCAGGTAAATTCCGCTCTCCTGAAATTCCACTTGCATTAAGACAGGCCCTTACGATTGCTTACCCGCATCCATCACGGCAAGATTCTCTTCTGGTTTGGCGCCCATCAGATGCGCCTCGAGCAGCAGCAACAGCGAAAGCAGCAGAACCGCCATCGAGCCCACCGCCGGCGTCAGCATCACATACCGCATGCCAAACCACGCGTCCACGAATCCAAGCAGCCACGGCACGCTCATCGCGCCCGTGATTGCAATCGAAACCCGGCTGTTATAAAACCCTGGATGGTAGGCAAATCGATCGTCCAGTTGCTCGGCTAGCAGTGCATACACTGGCGCAAATCCGATCGCCACCACTACCGCCCCAAACGCCGCCCCAATAACCGAATGAGCCAGGCTTAACAGAAACGCTCCACAGATGGCTGTCGCGACGCTTGCCGCCAGCAGCTTGCGATGCCCGAGCCGCAGCAATACTCTTTGCGTGGCCCACCGCCCCATCATCAACACCACAAAATAAAGCGCCAATACACTCATCGCGAGTGCCGGATTCGTCCCGTATCGATGAACTAGAAACAACGGCAGCCATCCCGCCACCGCCCATTCGTTTCCGCACTGAAAGAAAATCAGCAGACTGAACAGCACCGTCGCAATGCGTTGTAGGTCGCGCCGCGTTTGCCGTTGCCCCTCCTGCCCCGCATCCGCCACCAACCGCCGTTTCTCCCCGCTTCCTTTACCCGCGAAGAGAAAAAGCATTACCAGCGGAATCAAGGCCAGCGCGCCCACCTCAATTTCGGCCGACTTCAAAAAATACGTCCCGCCAATCACCGCCGTCGAGATCAGGCATCCGCACCCGAACAGCGTGGCCGCTTCATTCACCGCGGCGGCCGGGGCATGCTTGAAATTAGCCTCTGTGGCGTATAGCAGGGAAGTGCCTAGGCACCCTGCGCTCAATCCCAGCAATGCCAGCGCGCTATACCGCCACCCCATAGCCATTGGAGGTGCTGCGATTGCCAGTCCTAACAGGCTCACCACCGCCAGCCCGCAAGCCATCATCGCCACTGCCTGCACCGCCAGCCGTTTCAGCAGTCGCGGAGCATACTTCGCCGCCACCACGTACCCCGCATTGACTGCTAAAAAGTGCAGCCCAATAATCCTTGGATCTACGTCGATATACTGCCAGGCCACGACCAGCGATCCCAGCAGGCCCAGCAGAACCCCGAGCAGCAGAAAGCCCCCCAGCCAGATCCGCGCTCTATTCATTCGGAAAATTTGACTCTACTATGTCTCTTCTTGACAGCTTGAATTTTGCAGGTTTACAATCAGAGCATCACTGAGAAAGGAGGTGGTCCAGTCTAGAATGATTTCTGATAGTCACTGTAGAACACAATTCACGCGCGAGGTGGCCGACTCTTAAAGTCGCCGTTCGTACGTTCAGGTTTCGCTCAGTGTCGAGGCCGCTGTTCCTGTGGACCGGTCGCCCGCCGCGCGTAACGTTTCTAGAGTCAAGCCCTGCTGGTTCACGTTCTGTGGCCGGCAGGGCTTTTTCCATGTTAAAATCAAGGTTCACCATGAAAGCCGGAATTCATCCTTCCTACGAGGAAGTTAAAGTCATCTGCGCCTGCGGATCGCAGTTCGATACTCGCTCCACCCACAAAGGCGATCTCCGCGTCGAAATCTGCGCTAGCTGTCATCCCTTTTTCACAGGCCGTCAAAAGCTAATCGACACCGAAGGCCGTGTTGATCGCTTCCAGAAGAAATTCGCCAAGGCGAAAGAAATGCAGGCCCAGAAGAAGGCCGCTACCGAAGCCAAAGCCGCTCGCAAACCAAATTAGCTATTATTACCGCCTCTCATCGTTCCTCGTCTTCCGAAGTCATCTGTCTGTCTCGCCCTGCAGCCCATTTCCCCGCATCGGGAGAATACCAGAACGATATTCTCCCGTCCAGCCCTCAAAGTTATCTAAATCATTGAAAATAAAGGAATAAGATTATTTTCATTCGCACGTGACTCGCCGCCAGCGAGCCCCTCCTGCCAAGATGACTAATTACCGCCGACTCCTTTTATGGACGGTAAAAACTCTCTTACTGCGGTGCCACCAGGCCCTTTCGAATCGCAAATAAAACCAGTTCCGCCGTCCGGTGAATATTCATCTTCTCCATCAAATTCGCCCGGTGCACCGACACCGTATTCACACTCAGCTCCAGCAGCTTGGCGATATCTTTATTCGACTTGCCTTGCGCGATCAACTGCAAAACCTGCTTCTCGCGTCCTGTCAATCGCTTGATTTCGTCGTCCGGCTCCCGAGCCGTATACTTCAATCCCGACCCGATGAATCGCTTTCCTTCCGCCACCGCACGGATCGCTCCCACCAGGTCCACATCGATCGCGCTTTTCAGCAAATAACCCTTAGCGCCCGCATCCAGCGCGTTCCGCACGTAATTATCATCGGAATGCATACTCAGCACAAGCACTTCCGTATCTGGCAAATGCTTCACGATCTCCTTCGTCGCCTGCACTCCGTCGAGCTCCGGCATTGAGAGATCCATCACCACTACCTTCGGCTTCAGCTCATACGACATGCGTATCGCCTCCACCCCGTTGGCAGCTTCGCCCACTACCTTCATTCCTTCATCGTCTTCCAGAATGCGGCGGAAACCGCGCCTCACCAAACTGTGATCGTCCGCCAGTAGAACGCTTATTTCTTCAATCATTTTTTCCAGAAAAAACCTCTTCCTTGTTGTCCTGTTCTGTTTCGTCCTGGGTCAAATCTTCTTGCTTGATCGGCATCCGTACACGAATTGTTGTGCCCGTCTCAGGCGAAGATGTAAACTCCAGCTTTCCATTCACAAGCTCCGCCCGTTCCCGCATCGCAATAAGCCCTAGACCTAAAACTTCTTTTTTCTTGGCCGTTTTCACTCCGTGCCCGAAATCCTTCACCGTCAGTTCCACAGCATCCGCTCGAAAATTCATCGAAACTTCCGCCCGTTTTGTCCCTGAATGCTTGGCTGCATTATTCAACGCTTCCTGCACGATGCGGAAACAATGGATGGCCGGCTGTCCGGTGATGCGCACCGCTCTGCCGCTAGTGGTCGCCGTCGTCTCAATTCCGGTCTGCTTCTCGAAAACCTGCACGTACCATTCCACCGCCTTCGCCAAACCGTAATCGTCGATCACCGATGGATGCAGCATCTGCGACAAACTGCGGATCCTTTCCAGCGTTCCATGCGTAATCTCCCGGACCTCGCTCAACTCCGTTCGCAGAGGCGAATCCGCCGGAATACCCTTCCGTTCCGCCCGCGACAGCATCGCTCCTACCGCTGTCAAAATCTGCCCGAACTCGTCGTGCAACTCGCGCGAGACCGACCGCAGCACCTCTTCCTGCACGCTGATCAACCGCGCTGCCAACACTCGTCGCTGGCTCGATAACGATTCCAGCTGCCAGAAAAATTTGCGATTCCAATAAATCAGGTAGAGACTCGTCGCCGCGATCCCCAGCATCGTCACCGCCAGGAAAAAGTAAATATCCTTCTCCGCGCTTTCATAAATATCGGAGATCCGTTTATCCGCCTCTTCTTCCGCACCGTTATTTCTTTCGAGCAGCGACGACACCCGCGCCGCCATCTCCGCCTGCTCTTCCGAAAGCGTAGTCGCTACCATCTCCCGCGCTTTCGCCTGCTGCCCTGCTTCCGCCGTCTCAAACACCGCATCCGAACTCTTCCAGAACCGCTGCAGCGTGTTCGACATCCCTTCCTTCTGATCCAGACCACCGGTCGCCGGAACCAACCGCGACTCATACCGCAGCGCCCGCGTCAAATCCTGCCGCATCATATTCAGCTCTTGCTTGTAGTGCCGGATTTGCGATTTGTCCAGGTCATTCGACATGTCCCGCAGCTTCAGCCCGATCGAACTCAAATCGTTCTGTACCCGCAACAGTTGCAGCGTCTCGTGCCGGTTCAGGTCAATGATGTTCAACTCGAGTTTCCGCAGCCCATGCAGCCGGTATAACGAGTAGGAAGAGAGACCGGTCACTGCCCCGAGCGTAACGAGCAGCCCGAGCAGGAACCGGACAGTAGGCGATCTAGTCATTCAGCTTACAAAGATTAGTTCCGTGCGGCCCCTTACAAGAAAGCCGCTACAATCGAATGACGATTAAAAGAGCTCAGATGTTGCCGAAACATCTGTATTTAAATTAGCTGCATCTTGAACGTATGCTTCGAATCTTTAGTTGTTTGTTGTTGAGCGCTGCCGTTCTTGCCTTGGCTGCCGCCCAGCAGCCCTGGAAATCCACCGATGCCGCCCAGTGGACCTCCCGCGACGTCTCCCGCATCCTCAACGATTCCCCCTGGGCGCAAAGCACCGGAGCCACCTTTGCCCTCGCCCAGGACAACACCCCTCCGCCATCTCCCACCATCGAATCGCCCCAGGCCGGCATGCCGTCTCCCCACAACGCCTCCACCGACGGCCACTGGGACGGCGGCGTCGGCCGCGTCAATCGCAACGGGCCTCCTACTTTAAATGTGACCGTGCGCTGGGAGAGCGCGCTCCCCGTTCGCCTCGCTCTCAAACGCACCGAAATACCCAGCCCCTTCACGCCCGAGCAATTGGAGAAGGACTACATCATCACCATCGAGGGTCTCGTCCCGGCCGGCCGCTATGGACCGGCTCAACTCGATGAGCGCAGCGGCGACGGTCTCGATGCCACGAACCCCGAGCAAATGCTCGAAGGCGTCCTCCGCTACTCGCGCCTGTACCCGCGCGGCAAACACCCCATCCTCCCCGAAGACGCCAAGCTCGACAACAAAACCGGCGTACTCCGCATCTTCTTCCCGCGCAAAGATCCTCTCTCTCTCAAAGACAAAGAAGTCGCCTTCGAAACCCGCTTCGGTTCCCTCTCCATCCTCAAACCCTTCCGCCTGAAAGAAATGGTCTTCCAAGGCAATCTCGAACTCTAATGATGCTGCTGGTTCGAAATCGCCTGTAGGATGGCGTTTGTATTCGCGTTAATCAGAGACCTAATCTTCGCCGTGCAGACGGCCATCATCAGACCAACAAGAATGATGACCGTGCAGGCTACGTTTAGCTCCGGACCAGCGGGTTTCAATGCCAACCAGAAGGCAGCTACGAACGCAAGAATTGTCACTACGATTTGTTTGATACGCTGAATCCTCGTTGCCTTCTCTACGGACGCCAGCGCTTTTTCGATGAACAGTCGTTCTTCTGGTTCGAGGGACGGTTGATTCTGTTTGGAAACGGTCATCTTCTTTCTTTCTCTTTCATAAATTCGCGCAGAGTCGCAACACCGTAGGACAGCCGCGATTTGGCCGTTCCCAGAGGAATGCCAAGAATCGCCGCGGTCTGCTCCAATGAGAGGTGTTGCTGATAGTGAAGCGGCAGAACGGCCCTGCTCGCCGGCGATATCCGATCAACCATGTTGAACAGGTCGGTTTCGAACTCGGCCTGATCCGGTGTAGTGTTCGTCGAGGCTGCCTGAATCGCAACCGGGTCAGTCTCGATATCTCGCCAGCGCCTGGCTCGCTTCAAATGAACAAAAGCTATTCGCGTGCCAATTCGATAGACCCATTCCTGAAACGCCTTTGGCTCTCGTAAGAACCTGATTTGCCGGTAGATCTGTAAGGCGGTCTGCTGCAAAATGTCCTCCACCATTGATTCACCGGCCATGTTGCAAATGTAGCTGCGGAGCGCCTTGTGGACACGGATTAGCAGCTTTTCGAAAGCGGTCGTGTCGCCCCTCTGTACTAGCAAAACGAGCAAATTTTCATCCTCGTCTTGCGTCATGAAAACTCGCTTGGAAAGCTTACCTACTGATAAAGAGCGAAGAGCAACAACGAACTGTTCGAAAGCGCCTGATCTTTTTTCACGCGAAGCGAAACAAAGTGTTCCTCTCCCGTGATCGTATAATTTCTTGACGGTCTTTCCTTCTGAGATGATCAAACGTTTCTCGCTGGTATTGTTGTGCTCCCTTGCCTCCGTTCTCGCGGCGGAGACGAATCCTCTTCCCGACGCTCGCTTCAAAGTAGATCTTCTCGTAGTTGTCGCTCACCCCGACGACGAGACCGAAATCGGAGCCTATCTGGCCCGCGCCATCTTCGACCAGAAGAAGCGCGTGGCCGTGGTCTTCGGCACTCGCGGGAACGGCGGCGGCAACGCAGAGGGCCAGGAACAGGCGGCCGCTCTCGGCGCTATTCGCGAAATCGAAGCCCGGCAAGCGCTCGCTCATTTCAACGTATCCAATGTCTGGTTCCTGAACGGGCTCGATACGCCCGGTCAGGACGTTCTCGATTCGCTCGAAACTTGGAATCATGGCGATTCTCTCAATCGGCTGGTGCGGCTCGTTCGCCTCACCCGCCCATCTGTTATTGCTACCTGGTTGCCGGATTGGGTGGCCGGCGAGAACCACGGCGATCATCAGGCCGCCGGCGTTATCGCTACGGAAGCATTCGACATGGCCGGCGATCCGACCGCTTTTTCCGAACAGCTTGCCGCGCCCAGAAATCGCGAAGACATTCTGAACTTAACCGAAGGCCTTCGCCCCTGGCAGCCCGAGAAGCTTTACTACTTCAGCGATACCTCACACGTCGACTTCCTGAAAGGGAAAGGACCGGCCTACCCGGCTATAGACAACTCTCCGTCGCATCACTCAACCTACGCCAGGCTCGCCGCCGAAGAATGTTCGTATCACCTCACACAAAGCGACACCGGTCAGGCTGCCCGAAATGCCCTGGCCAAAAATGATTTGCATTTCTTCGAACAGCCTGTGCTTTTTGTATTCGGCAAGTCCTACGTCGATTCGAGCGCCACGGCGGATCTCTTCACGGGTGTCGAGCCTACGGGCATTTCCTATCGACGACCGCCTGGCTTCGTTGCCCAGCCACCGGTGACCCTCCGAATGGAATTAGGCGGCCCGTGGCATTTCTACCGGCAGTTCTGGCAGGCACATGGCACGCCCGATCTCGCCCATCTTGTCAGCCCCGAGATCATGGCGAAATATTCGAGTCCCCTCGTCATACCGATTCTTCTGGAGAACCCGGCCGGACAGCCAGTCACCACAACCTTCTCGGTCGCTTTACCCAATGGCTGGAGTTTCCGTCGACCGCTTCCTTCCAGCATCTCCGTCCCCGCGCACCAGACCGTCAGCCTCCCTCTCGAAGTAAAAACATCTGCCCCCGAAACCGCTGGCTGGAAGATGATCGATATCGAAGCGAAAACTGAAGGGAAGGAGCTAGCGCCAATTCACATCCGGGTTCAACTGAATCCCGGAGCCATGCCTCAGTGATTCGCCGTATTCTCTTTCTAGAATTGAAAGTGCAGACCGAACTGCATCTGGCGCATAGGCACTTGAATGTAAGTGATCTGCCCAGCGCCGCTCGAATCGATCTGCGAACTCGGATTGCCCAAATTCACATGATTGAATACGTTAAGTGCATCGGCGCGCAGTTCGAGCTTATAGCGTTCGCTCAGCAGCACATTCTTCGATAACGACAGATCCGATTCCCAGAGATTCGGCCCGCGTAGCGAATTGCGCCCCGCCGTTCCCTGCCGGAAGGGTTGCTGCGGTTCGCTGAAAGCCGCGACATTAAACCACTCATTTGCGTTTGGATTTGACACGTGCGGATTTCCGATTACGTCGGCTCGTAACTGGCTGAAGTCCGGATCGTTGAGAAGCGGTGCGTTGGACACTGTCGGGGTGAACGCGAGTCCAGTGCCAAAGGTATGGACTCCGCTCAACCGCCAGCCACCGAGCACTACATCGGCAATAGCATTGTTGCCGAGCTTCCAATGGCGACCGCGTCCCACCGGAATATCGACGTTGTGCGTGAACGTGACCGCGTGCTCGCGATCCCACGACGCTGGACCGTAATCGTTGCGCCCATCATAAATGTTGGAAGGCGACCCACCACTGCCCTCCGACGCGTAATCGAGCGCCTTCGACCAGGTATAGGTCAACATGAAATCGATCCCACGTGAGAATTGCTTCTGAAATCGAGTCTGTAGCGCATTGTAATTGGAGGTGGAACAGTTGCAGTATTGGCCAATGAACTGTTCCAATCCGAACTGGTTATAAAACGGACGCCGTGGATCCACGTCGCCCGGACCGGGAACCGCTTGATTGCGGTTCAGCGATTCGAACAGGTGGCGACCCACGTTCCCCACATAGGCGGCTTGCAGCGCGATTGTCGGAGTCAACTGCTGCTGGAATGTCAGATTCCAAAACTGGACCGACGGAATGCGATATGAACTGAGCGGATCTGTGAAGTAATTGATACCGATCCCGTCCGGTAGCAAATATCGTCCGTTGGACCCGACTGGCGGATTCACTGGCGTGGGCGGACCATTCAGGATACTGAACGGTGCGAAGTAAATGTTGGACTGGTTGATACTTTGCGGATTTACGATCGGTGGATTGTAATCCGCGCCCTGCCCGAAAACCGATCCCAGACCGGCAGGATTGGCGCTGCTTCCGTATCCGGCACGAATAACTGTCTTTGGCGCCGCCTGATAAGCAATGCCAATGCGCGGCTGAAAAAGCTTGTTGTATGACTGCACGCCAAGATTGAGAGGAACATTGCCGACGCCCGCCACCAGCACTTCGCCCGTGCTGGGATCGAAGCTTCCAGCGCCTCCTGCTTTGGCGGCCGTTTGGGGCAAATAGTCTTCCCAGCGCAAACCGTAGGTCAAAGTCAGCTTCGACGTCACTCGCCAGGAATCTTGCGCGTAAAAGAATGTGCGCGTTTGACGAAGACCGGGATAGTAGTTGTAGGCCGTGTAGTAACGGTTAAAGGTAGCGGGGAGGCCCAACAGGTAAGAGCCAAGCCCTAAGCCGGTAGAAGCATTCCCTCCTGCGTTGGTATCAATTAAGGAGTCACCGGTCTCCGAAGCGTTGAAGGTAATTTCGCCGGAGCGGTGGCTGTCACTCGGAATGCGCTGCTGCTGTGCGCGGCGGATGTCCCCACCGAATTTAATGGTGTGATCTCCCGCTATCTTGGTCCAGTTGTTTACCCACTGAAACTGGTTTTCCGTCTCTTTCAGCGGGCAATTGCATCCATTTACGTTGAGCCCATAACCAAAGTTGAAACCGCCGTCTCCGTTGATGTAAAAGGCCGGCAGGCCAGTGGTCGAAGCCGAGCCGGTATTCAGCCCGGGCAAGCCCGCATCTTGCGCCGGTGTGGTCCCTACGTCGTTCGGCTGGACGCGAATGCGATACCGATAGAAACCGAACCGCGCGTCAGTCACAAGCGTTGGACTGAACGTATGATCGACGCCCAGCGCCAGGCTTTGATTCCGGTCTATCGAATCGCCCGAAAAGTTAAACGCTGACGGTCCACCACCCGCATCCCCGAAGGCCGCCGGTGAGTAGTTGTTGAAATCGGCCAGAGTGTAGCGGCCAAAGATGTGGGTGTTTGCCGTCAAATTGTAATCCACTCGTCCGTTGTATTGGTTGATGTCGAACCGCTGTCCGCTCTCGGTGATGAAGTTGTTGAAAAAACCGCTGCCGTTGTTCGGCCCCGGGATCAGTCCCAGCAGTTTCTGCATAGGAGCTGCCACAGGAATGATGTTCACCTGTCCGCCCTTCGAGTACACCTGGCGTCCAGAACCGTCAGGGTTTCCAGAGTTCGGGTCGAAGACCATGTTGCCGCGCGCGGCTGCCATTCCGCCCTCGGTCGTTGGCACCATTACCGGGTTGCTGCAAGGACTTGGGCTAGCCGTGCCGTCTGAGCAGATGTAATTTCCGAGCAGCGCGCTCAGGTCTCCGTTGCGTTCGGCTGCCGTCGGCACGGTTGTGAGGATGGAGCCTCCGGTGCGGCGGCGCGTCCCCTGATAGTCGAAGAAGCCGAACAGCTTGTCCTTCAGCACCGGAAATCCGACCGATCCGCCGAACTGATTCCAGCGAAGTGGCGGGTTCAACTGGGTGAATGGATTCGTCGCGTTAGTAATGTTGTTCCGCAGAAACTCGAACGCTGACCCATGCCATTGGTTGGTGCCCGATTTAGTCGTGGCCTGGATCAGCGCTCCGGAAACAGACCCGAACTCCGCATCGTAATTGCTGGTAGAAACCTTGAAATCCTGTAACGAATCGATATCCGGATTGACCACCGCTATGCCCAGAATTGCGCTCTGATTCTCGGTTCCGTCGAGCAGAAAACCGTTCGCCGTGAAGAACTGGCCGTTGGCATCTACCTGGATTCCGCCTTGCGGATTTTCACTCGTCGCGATCTGAAAAGTCTGGTTGAGCAAGACCCCCGGAACAATCAGCAGCAGGTTCGTCACGTTGCGATCGAGTACAGGCAGTTGCTGAACCTGCGCACCGGTCAGCGTCGTAGCGACTTCCGCCCGGTCCGTGGTCAGTAGCGGCGTAGCATCTGTGATTTCGACAGTGGTTTGTACATTGGCCGGAGAAAGCTTTGCCTCCACTGGGGTCGTGGCGTCGACCTGCACCGTCGCGTTCTCGGTGAAACCTGCAAATCCCGCGCTCGAAACTTTAACTTGATAGTGGCCCGCCAGCAAATGAGTCTGCGAGAAATTCCCGTCATTGCTGCTCTTGACGGTGTACACGGCGCCCCGATCGAGGTCCGTAATGGTGATTTCCGCATTCGGAACCGCGGCGCCTGTTGGATCCTGTACCGTTCCTGTGATACTGCCGGAAACCGCCTGGCCGAAGGCCGCCGAAGCGGTGAGTAGACCCAGCGCGAGAATGTACCTGAGACTCTTGAACATAGAAATGTCGCCCTCTGAATAAGAGTTAGTCTATTGAACTGCTCAAGATAGAGTCAAGGAATTAAGTAAAACCCGCAGCGAATTGTAGTGAAATAGATAAACCGGTCACTCACAAAAACATGAACATCCCTCAGATCCTGATGTTCGGACTCACTATAGGCGGACTGTCCGCCGCCGACCTCACATTTTCGAAGGACGTTGCTCCTATCTTCTACCAGAAGTGTGTCAACTGCCACCACCCAGGCGACATTGCGCCGATGTCGCTCCTCACCTTTTCCGTCGCTCGCCCCTGGGCCCGGGCCATCCGTCAGGCAGTGCTCACGAAGCAGATGCCGCCCTGGCATGCCGATCCACACTATGGAAAATTCGAGAATGATCCGAGTTTGAGCCCGCAGGAAATCGACGTCATTCGCACTTGGGTCGATCAAGGCGCCCAGGAAGGTAATTCGAAGGATCTTCCCCCCGCACCCTCTTTCGCCGAGGGCTGGCGAATCGGCAAACCCGACATTATTTTCTCAATGCCGAACGAGTACACCGTCCGGGCGAATGCCTCCGACGACTACCAGGATTTCACCGACATAGCGACGAACTTCCGCGAGGATAGGTGGGTGACGGCGGTCGAATTGCGGCCCGGCAACCGCAAAATAGTGCACCACGCCCACGTGTACATCGTTCCTCCAAAGCCGACGCGGCGAGGACCAGCGGCAGCTCCTTCGCTTTTCGAGCGCTTCACTTACAAAGAAGGCAGCATCCGCCACATTCGTCTCGACGTCCCCGTCGTCAATGACGCGTGCCGGGAACTCGGCGAGGGCGGACTCCCGGATCAAAAGTTTCATGAAGAAGCACAGGAACTCACAACTTTCGTTCCTGGAAGATCCCCCGAAGTCTATCCGCCTGGTTACGCGCGTTTGATTCCGGCCGGCTCTACCATCACCTTTCAGATTCACTATGCAAAGGGCACCGGCAAGGAAGAGAAAGATCGATCCAGTGTTGGTTTCGTTTTTGCAAAAGAACCTCCCAGGAAGGTTTTGCGGCGCTTGGACATGGATGCCTATCTGTTTCAGATACCAGCCGGCGCACCGAATCACGAGGTAACTTTCTGTTACGACTTTAAAGAGAACGCGCGTCTGCTCGCGTTTACACCGCATATGCACTTTCGCGGCAAAGACATGAAGTGGGAGTTGATGCGCCCTGATGCCACCAAAGAGACCCTCCTGTCGATTCCGCGCTACGACTTCAACTGGCAAATCGAGTACAAGCTTAAGGACCCGGTACCCGCGCCTAAAGGAAGCCGTCTCATTGTCACCGCGCACTTCGATAACTCCGCAAACAATCCAGCTAACCCTGATCCTGCGAGAACAATTCGATGGGGAGAGCCCACTTCCGAAGAGATGGCGGCTTCCTGGGTGCTCTATGACTTGCCCGAAGAGGGTCCGCCGCTTTTTAGGCCACTTCGCCAAAGTACCGACGCTTTCGCTAACACACCCGGGAACAAGTGACGATGAAGGACTCGATCACGATATTTGGGCTTTCACTTGGTTTAGCTTGTCTCCTGACGGCGCAAGACATCCCCAAAGCCCCCCAGGCTCTCCAACCCGACGACCGATACAAAGCCGATGTATTGCTGGTGGTCGCCCATCCTGATGACGACACCACCATCGGCGGTTATCTCGCAAGGCTCGCCGACCAGCACAAACGCGTTGCGGTCATTTACGCCTCGTCCGGCGACGGCGGCGGCGACGAAATGGGCAATGAGGCCGGTCGAACATTGGGCCAGATGCGCATCCTCGAATCGCGCAAGGCTCTCGAGTCACTTGGCATTGAGAACGTGTGGTTTTTGGGAGGCAGCGACACGCCGGGCCAGAATGTCCTCTGGGCACTGGACCACTGGAATCATGGTCGCGCCCTCGACGAAGTGGTGCGGCTTGTCCGGCTAACGCGCCCGGAAGTCATCTTGACGTGGCTTCCCGATACCGTGGCCGGCGAAAACCATTCCGACCACCAGGCCGCCGGTGTGCTCGCTACCGAAGCATTCGACCTGGCCGGCGATCGCACCAAATTCTCTGAGCAGGTTTCACCGGCGCGAGACCGAACCGGCATGATGAATTACACCGAAGGTCTTCAAACCTGGCAGCCTCAGAAAATCTACTACTTCACGGATGCGTTCGAGAACTTCATTCCGTACTGGCATGACCCGCGAGTCTTGTCGCCTTTTCGGAAGAATTTTCTGGACGGCCAAGGCCCGAGTTACTCGACTACCGATATCTCGTCGCTAAAACATCAGTCGTACGCGAGACTGGCCGCCGAGCATCTGAGCTTCTATGGCACTCAGGACGCAAAACTCGGTCGGCGCGCGCTCCAAAACCAAAACTTCAAAGACTTCGAGTTCCCGGTTCGCTTCATCTTCGGCAAGTCAGTGGTTGGCGGAAGCGTCACGGGCGATATCTTCGATAGGACCAGTCCGGATCCCGTCCCCTTTGCGCCCGTTGCAGGTTATAGCCCCGCCCGTAGCGAAGGCATAGCGGTGTCCATCGGCGATCCCTGGCTCTTCTACGCGCAATTCTGGAAAGCGCACAACCTGGAACATCTGGCAAAACTGCTGCCTGTCCCCGAAGTGGGTATGGATTTCGGCGGCACTCTGCGTATCCCAATAATTATCGAAAACCAAACGCCCGATTCCGAGGAGATTACTCTGACTCCCGTGCTCCCGGCGGGCTGGGTCGAAAAATCACCCTATCGCCGCTTCGACGTCGCGCCTCGCCAGTCCTACCCGCTGCTGATGCAGGTCGTTGCGCCGGAAAGCGGGAAACGGCAATGGCAAGAGCTTTCCTGGAACGCCAAGTCCGGCGGCCGCAACCTGGGTAATATCAACCTGCGCGTTTATCTAGGGAAGGGAAGCGCGCTTCCGCAGTAAGCATTCTGTTATAGTTGAATTCGCAAATTCAGGTTGCACCCCGTCCGCGGAAAGGGAAGATCCCACCTGAACCCGTTTTTGAAT
The DNA here is from genome assembly GCA_965277435.1 of Bryobacteraceae bacterium. Lineage (GTDB taxonomy): Bacteria > Acidobacteriota > Terriglobia > Bryobacterales > Bryobacteraceae > Bog-105. Next base: position 4,734,513 of record OZ255821.1, read on the forward strand.
TCGAGTATTTACTTCTTCTGCCCGTCATAGCGGACACCGGGCCATAGGAGAAGTGATGTCCCGTCAACTACCTGAAAAACCCAATCTCGAATTTCTCAAGAAACAAGCCAAAGAACTGCAGCGAAGCACGCCGGAGGGCAAACTGGCGGATGCCCAACACACAGTGGCCAATGAGTACGGTTTCGCCACTTGGACGAAGCTGAAGTCCCATATTGAGGCACTGGGGCTCACTCCGGCGCAGAAGCTGAAGAGCGCCGTGTGCGACAGCGATGCATCGCGCATGCGCGAGGTCCTCGATCGCTATCCCGACCTGCGGGCGAAGATCGACGATCCGCTGCCCGACTACGGTTTCGGCCAGCACGCCTTGTTCGCGGCTGTACAGCGGAGCGATCGCGCGACCATCGATCTGTTACTGCGCAACGGAGCCGACATCCGGAAACGAACCGAATGGTGGGCGGGCGGATTCGGCGTGCTCGACGATTGCGATCCGAGCTTGCTCGAGTTTCTGCTGGAACGCGGTGCGGAGCTGGATGCGCATTCTGCTGCCCGGCTGGGCATCATGCCGAAGCTGCGCGAACTGGTGGCGGCAAATGCCGATGTCGTGCACGCACGAGGTGGAGACGGACAAATGCCGCTGCACTTTGCTTCCACGGTGGAAGTGGCGAACTTCCTTCTCGAGAACGGCGCAGAAATCGACGCGCGCGATGTGGACCATGAATCGACGCCGGCTCAGTACATGCTGCGGGTGGACCAGAGACGGCACTATCCGAAGGACCGGCAGGATGTGGCCCGATACCTGGTGTCAATTGGATGCCACACAGACATCTTGCTGGCGGCTGCGCTCGGAGACATCAATCTTGTGCGTTGGCACCTGGACCGCGATCCCGCTTGTGTCCGCATGAGTGTATCCGACGAATGGTTTCCCAAGCAGGATCCGCGCGCGGGCGGCTCTATTTATATTTGGACACTGGGCGCGCATCGCACCGCACATTCCGTCGCGCGCGATTTCGGTCACGAGCAGGTTTTTCAACTGCTGCTGGCGCGCACCCCGGACGACCTGAAGCTGGCGCTGGCGTGCGAGCTCGGCGACGAAGCCGTCTTCAATGAATTCTTGTCGCAGCATCCCGATGCGGCCAAAACATTGTCGGAGGCAGACCAGCGCAAGCTGCCAAACGCTGCCCAGAACAACAACACAAAAGCCGTCCGACTGATGTTGGAAGCGGGCTGGCCTGTAGACACACCGGGAGACATGGGAGCGACCGCCCTGCACTGGGCTGGCTTCAACGGCAATGCGCAAATGGCTCGCGAAATTTTGCAGTTCCATCCCACCCTCGAACTGAAATCGCGCGAGTATGAGGGAACGCCTCTGGGATGGGCCATCTACGCCTCCGGAAATGGCTGGCGTCGAGACACCGGAGATTTCGTGGGAACGGTCCAGGCGCTGCGCGACGCAGGGTCGCAAATACCGCCGCATGCCGAGGACCTGGAACCGAGCGAAGCGGTGCTGCAGTTGCTCGACGAAGAGCTGTTGCCATGAACGGGATCCACCGTCCCCTCTCCGTGATCATAGTCGCTTGCGTATACATCCTAATCGGCGCCATCGGCTTTGCCTATCACTTCACAGAATTCGAGGCGTCGCATCCGTTTCAGTCCGGCATCGTTTGGATTGAACTTCTCCGTCTCCTAGCGATTGTATGTGGTGTGTATCTCTTCCTCGGCTACAACTGGGCGCGCTGGCTGGCGCTCGCCTGGATCGCTTTTCATGTGATCCTGAGTGCCTTTCACTCATTGCCCGAGTTCGCTATTCACTCTCTGTTCTGCGCCGTAATCGCCTGGTGTCTTTTCCGACCCGCCGTTACGCCATATTTTCGTGTTACGACGTAGCGGCATCACTGCACCCGCGTCAAAACCACCGCCGTACTATCGAAATCTCCATCAAGCGCAACCTGCACGCCCTCACTCATCAAATATGCCCCGCTGACTTCACCGCTCATCTTTTTCAGTTTTCCATCGATCGATTCCAAACGATACAAAGCTCGCGCATCGAGGCCTCGTAAAGAAATTAATGGTGCTGGCGTCTTGTACTGCTGCGAATGCCGGAACGCGAACAATACCGCCTGTTTTCCATCTGCGCCTACATACTCGTTCGCTGTTGTATCGCTCATGCGCGGTGATAGCAACCGGTATAGCGCCCCGCGCTGCACCGTCTCCCGTATGCGCTTATCCAGCGCAATCATCTTCGTCGCCAGCTGCGCATCCTCTGCCGACCACTTATTTAAGTTCGCTCCAATGCCCAGCGCTCCTTGCATCGCCACCAGGAAACGAAACTGCAGCGACACACTCCGCCCGTTCTGGTTCGGTACGTCCGTCACCCAGGCCGACATGTACTTTGCCGCGTAAGCCTGCGAAAATCCTTCCTGAATGCGCAGCCTGTCAAATGCTTCCGTGTTGTCGGACGTCCAGAATTCATCCACAAAGCGCATCACTCCCAAGTCCACACGGCCGCCGCCACCCGAGCACGACTCGATCTCTAAATTCGGATGCTTCGCCCGCAGCCTGCCCAGTATGTTGTACAGATTGTCGACGTACTTCACCCAAAGTTCCTGCTGTTCCTGCGGCGCTACTTCCGGCCAGCCCGGCTCGCCAAACGTGCGGTTCATGTCCCACTTGAAATAGCGAATGTTGTACTCGCTCGCCAGCTTGTCCAGAAACTGAAACACGTACTCGCGCACATCCTCACGCGCCAGGTTCAGCACCAGCTGATTGCGCAGTTCACTGCGCGGCCGCCCTGGAAAATTCATCACCCAGTCCGGATGCGCGCGATACAGATCGCTATCCGGATTTACCATCTCCGGTTCCACCCATAAACCGAAATCCATGCCCAGCCCGTTCACCGCGCTGATCAGCGGCTTCAGTCCCTGCGGAAATTTCGCAGGATTCACCTCCCAGTCACCCAGCCCCGCATGATCGTTGTTGCGCTTACCAAACCAGCCGTCGTCGATCACAAACAATTCCACGCCCAGCTTGGCCGCCTTCTCCGCCAGCGTCCTCTGGCCCGCTTCCGTCACATTGAACCCGGTTGCTTCCCACGAGTTGTAAAGCACCGGCCGCACGCGCGCCTTGGCTCCATTGGGCTCGATCGACGTCAGCTCCGTCTCGTGCAGCAGACGCGATGCTTCGCCAAAACCGCGGCTCGAAAATCCGCCATAAAACTCCGGCGTCTTCAGCGTTTCACCTGGTTTCAACTGGTATGAGAAATCAAACGTGTTTAGCCCGCCTGTTACCCGCACCTGGCGGTAGGGCGTCTGCTCCACCGTGATCCGCCAGTTTCCGCTCCACGCCAGCGCACCGAACCACACATCCCCCTGCGTCTCATCCGCATTGTTTTGATCAATCGCAAACCAGGGATTCAAATTATGTCCCGTGTGACCCGTTCGGCTTTCAAGCACCTTCATGCCTTCTTCGATGGGTTCGCGATTGAGCTGTGTCTCCGCCGCCCAACGCCCGCTCAAATATGACAACCGGTAGCCCTCACCGTGCGGCACATACCACGTGCCCGATTGCGCACTGTCAATCTGGAGCGCCTGCCCGGTGCCATTGCGAATTTCCGCGTACCGGCTGATAATTCCAGTCGCTCCGTATACCCGGTAATGCAGCGTTGCTTCGATGTCGTCGCGAATATCTTTCAGCGTTATGCGCAGTTCATCGCCCTCGATGTCGTGCTTTACGTAATGCAGCACCAGGTCCCGATCTCCATTCGACCGCCTGATCTTCAATGCCGCTTCGTAGTATCGGGTGCCGCCCCAGCCCGCATACTCCTCGTTGTCCAACATCGCGCCCGGATCGAACGACGAAATATCCCGCGCATTCACCGCCGGCGCGATGTCTGCAATACGCCACAACGGAGCGCCCCAATATAGGTGCTGCAACTGCCCGTTTGGAGCGATCCCCATGGCATACGAACTCTGCGCCGTCGTGATGAGAAATACTTTGCGTCCTTCGTCAAACTGGATCGTCTGGGCGGCCAAAGCTCCAGAGATCGCCAGGAAAAGAATAGAAGTGCAGCGACAAACACGAATTGAAAAAGTTGAGTTCATCGGCGTTTATCTGCGTTCATCTGCGGCTAGCATCGAGTTCTTCATGCTCCTCTTATCGGGCGCACCAGCCACCGTCAATCAAAATATCCGTCCCCGTAATGAACACCGCCGCATCCGAACACAAAAACGCTGCCAAGGACCCGATGTCCTCGGGCTTGCCCCATTGCCCCACCGGAATGCTCGCCAGGAACTGCGCGTTCGCTTCCGGATTCTGCATCACCGGCGTATTCATCTCCGTCCCGAACGGACCCGGACTGATGCCGTTTACCGTAATCCCATCCGCCGCCAGTTCCAGCGCCAGCGCTCGCGTCAACCCCAGCAGCGCCGCCTTGCTGGCCGAGTACGCGCTGCGCTGCGGCATCGATACATGGCTCATGATCGACGTCATCTGCAGAATGCGTCCATACCCCGATCCCTTCATGTGCGGCACGAAGGCCCGGCACATCAGGAACGTGCTCGTCAAGTTTGTGTCGATAACGCTTTGCCATTCTTCGAGCGTGAACTCCGTCAGGTTCTTGCGGATATTGATGCCCGCGTTGTTAATCAATATCTGCGCTTTGCCCAACTTCTCCCGTATATCGTTTTCCAGTTGCGTAACGCTCGCTTCTTCGCGTACATCCGCGGTAAACAGTTCGGCCGTTCCGCCCTGCGCCGCGACTTCATTGCGCACACCCATCAACTTCTCGCGATCGCGTGAGACCAGCGCGATCGTTGCGCCCGCCTGGCTCAGCGACAAAGCCATGGCTCGTCCCAGCCCTTTACTCGCTCCTGTGATAACTGCGATTTTTCCTGTCAAATTGGTGGTGCTGGTAGCACTAGGCATAGATTTTGTATCCATATCCTATCGTGCTGCCTGATCGACGGTCTTCAGCCTTTACGAACCGTCAGGTAAATCGGATAATGTCCCCGCAGCCCTACAATCGTGTGTCCCAGCCAGTTCTTCGAATTCGCTTTCTGCAGCAGCGTGAGTAGTGGTCGCAGCCGCCCCGCCACCGACTTCATTTCGAACTGAAACGTCTGCGACATTCGTTCCAGAAACACCTCTTCTCCCATCGACACCAGTTCGAGCGAATATTGTTTTCCGAGTTGCTCGATTGTGCGCCGGCACCAGATCGGACTGATGCGCGTGTGCAGTGTCCTGGCAAAACTCGGGTCCCGGTGATAGACATGCTGCACGAGCCACGGCAGTATCTTTTCTGAAATGAGCGGCGGCTGAAAGATCAGGTAATGCCCTTCGTAGTAAGAGAGAAAATTCGGCATCTCCATGTGAAGCACGCCGCCTCGCCGCAGCACGCGCAGCGATTCCGCCAGCACCGGTTCCGGGTGCGAAGTGTGCTCCAGCACATTCGCCGAGTACACGATGTCGAAGCTCTCGTCCTCGTGTGGAATTGCTTCTCCAGTGGCGTCTTTAATTCGCTCTGGATCGATCCCGTTGGCGGTGAAAACCTGCTTCGAACAAAGAAACCCTTCGTTGAATCCAGCCGATCCGGGTTCGATCCCGAAGCCATCCACCGAGAAATGCTTGATCCATACCGCCAGGTTGGTTCCAAAGCCGGAACCAACTTCCAGCACTTTTTTCTCGCGCAGCGGAGTATATCGCTCTAAAATCCGCGCGCGTTTGAAAGCCTTGGAACTGTCCAGAAAATCGGCTATGTTGGCGTCCGCATCCAGCTTGGCAAGCGGCGCAAAGAACTCTCCCAGCGACTTTCTGGCCGTCTCTACCACTTCCGGCGGAATGCTGATCGCTGCCCCTTCGCCTACCAATCTGCTACTGCTCCATAAAGTAGTAGCAAATCATGTGACATACGATCAGGTGCCCGTCCTCAATCCGTCCCATGTGCGGTTCGCGGACGTGGATCTGCAGTTGCGCCAGTTGGCCCAGCTTTCCGCCATCGCGGCCCGTCAGAGCGATTGTCTTGCAGCCGGCCTGGTTGGCATACTCCATCGCCCGCACCACGTTCGGCGAATTGCCCGAACCGCTGATGGCCATGAATACATCTCCCGGCTGTGCAAAGTTTTTCAATTGTTCGGCGAAAATGCAGTCATATCCGACATCGTTCGAATAAGCTGTGATCGTGGCCATCGAATCCGTCAGCGCCATAATGCGAAAACGCGTTTTCTTCTCGAAACTAGCGCCCTTCACCATGTCGGTGACAAAGTGCGACGCCGTCGACGCGCTGCCCCCGTTGCCGCAGACAAAGATATGGCGCTGCTGGTCGCGCGCTGTTTCGATCACGCCGATGGCGCGCCCTACGCCCTCCAAATCGATAGTGTCGAGCGCACTGAGCAGTTTCGATTTATAGTTACGCGAAAACTCGACCAAAGGAGGCGCTGCGAGGGTCTCTGTTGCCATAAAATAACTCTATCTTAAAGCCTTAATCCCACAAACTATTTCGTTTGAACAAGTCTCGGAATCCCGCATGAAATAGCCCTGAGTATGCCATAATCGCTAGGTCAGGGAGACCATCTGATGTCACCAGAAATTAACTCGTTCAAAATCGGTAACAGCAAGTTAGGCGATGGCGAGCCTTGCTTCATCATCGCAGAAATCGGGATCAACCATAATGGCGATCTCGACCTGGCTAAACGTCTCATCAGCGTGGCCGTCGCAGCTGGCTGCGATGCTGTCAAATTTCAAAAGCGCAACGTGGATGTTGTTTACACCCGTGAGGAACTCGCCAAACCTCGCGAAAATCCTTTCGGTACTACCAACGGCGATCTCAAGCGCGGGCTGGAGTTCGGCCGCGATGAATATGAGGACATCGACGTTTATTGCAAAGCCGTTAAAATTCCCTGGTTTGCCTCCTGTTGGGATGAAGATTCAGTTGACTTTATCAACCGATTCGATGTCTCCTGTTTCAAGATCGCGTCTGCTTCGCTCACCGACGATCAACTCCTGAAGCATACCCGCGCGACCGGCAAACCGATCATCCTTTCCACCGGCATGAGCACCATCGAAGAAATTGATCACGCTGTGGAAGTGCTGGGCCATGACAATCTTCACCTGATGCACACTACGAGTACTTACCCGGCCGCCTATCCGGAATTGAATCTGCGTGTCATCCCTACACTGAAAGAACGCTACGGCCTGTCGGTGGGCTATTCCGGCCATGAAACTGGTATTCCCACCAGTGTGGCTGCCGTCGTATTAGGTGCCTCCTCGGTCGAACGCCACATTACGATGGACCGCGCCATGTGGGGTAGCGATCAGGCTGCCTCGCTCGAACCGAACGGCATTACGCGCCTGGTTCGCGATATCCGCCTGGTAGAGCAGTCGATGGGAGATGGCGTGAAGTGCGTCTTTGAACGCGAGGTCCCCATCATCCAGAAGCTCCGCCGTGTCGGCGCTACCGCTTCGGCATGAACCATCTGCGAGCCATTGCACTGGATGTAGACGGAGTTCTCACCGATGGCGGCGTTTGGTGGGGACCGGATGGTCAGGAATGGAAGCGCTTTTCTTTTGCGGACATTATGGGGGTTTCACTCGCTCGCAAAGCAGGTTTCACGATCGCTCTGATTTCCGGTGAGGACAGCCCGCTGGTGGATCGCTTCGCCGCCAAGCTGGGTATCTCGCACGTCGAGAAGAATTGTAAAGACAAGGCCGACGCCCTAAGACGTTTCGCCAAGGCCGCACAATTGCAACTCGAAGAGATTTGCTTCATGGGCGACGATGTCAACGATCTGCCCGCACTGTCGCTGGCTGGCTTGGCGGCTGCTCCCGCCAACGCCCAACCTGCCGTTTTGGAACGCGTTGCCTTTATCGCCGGCAGCAATGGGGGCCAAGGCGCCGTGCGCGAACTGATTAATACCTTGCTTGAGGCAAGAACCACTCACAGCGAACTCGAACACTCTGTTTCCGCGTAAGGAGGATTGTCTATCTCGAACGAGCACTCCGACAACGCGAATTTTATCCACTCCGAGCGTAAGAAAGTCATCAGCATAGTTACGCCTTGCTACAACGAGGAAGAAAACGCCGAAGAAGTATATAAGCGGGTCAGGGGCGTTATGTCGCAACTCGGCCGCTATCGCTACGAGCACATCTTCATTGACAACGCCTCGAAAGACAACACTGTACCGATCCTGAAACGGATCGCGAGCGAAGACCACAACGTCAAGGTCATCGTAAACGCGCGCAACTTCGGGCACGTCCGCTCACCCTTCCACGCTTTTCTGCAAGCTCAGGGCGACGCCGTCATCGGGCTGGTGGCTGACCTCCAGGATCCTCCCGAACTCATTCCCGCCATGGTCGAAAAGTGGGAAGAAGGCTATTCCATGGTGCTCTGCATCAAGAAAACCAGCCGGGAAAACGCACTGATGTTCTGGATTCGAACCCAGTACTACCGCCTGGTCGAGAGATTGTCTTCTATCGAAACCTTTGAGAATTTTACCGGCTTCGGTCTTTATGAACGCCGAGTGGTCGAGGCCGTTCGCTCGTTTGGCGAAGCCAATCCCTACTTTCGCGGCATGATTGCCGAAATCGGGCTGCCTCATTACGAACTCGCTTTCGATCAGCCCCGCCGCATGCGTGGCATCACAAAGAACAATCTTTATACACTATACGATTACGCGATGCTGGGCATCACGAATCTCTCGAAAGTGCCGCTCCGGCTGGCTACCTTCATCGGATTTGCTTGTGCCGCACTATCGATTCTGGCTGGTTTTACTTACCTGTTCTACAAACTGGTTTTCTGGAGCCACTTCTCGGTCGGTACCGCCCCTCTGGTCATCGGACTGTTCTTCCTCGGTTCCGTGCAGTTGGTCTCGATGGGAATTCTCGGAGAATATGTCGGCGCAATCCACACACAAGTGTTCAAGCGCCCTCATGTCGTTGAGAAGGAGCGCGTCAATTTTGAGTACGCTCCCGGTGAACCGCTAAACCAGAATGTCCAACTGATGAAGTCTCAAACAAACGTATGAATTCTGAAGCAACACAAAAAAAATCTTCTTACCGTTTTCTCTATTGGGTGGCAGCGCTTTTGTTTGCTGCCGTGCTGCTCTACTTTTCTCTCCGAGGCATCAGCTGGGCCGATGTCTGGCAAACCCTCGTTCGTGCCAATCTGCTGTTCGTGGCCCTCAATTGCCTGATGGTCACGGTGGCCTTGTTCCTGCGAGCGGTGCGCTGGCGTATTCTGCTCGAAGCCGGTGCTCCGGTAAAACTCTCGACCACATTTTGGGCCACGTCGGCCGGCTATTTCGGCAACAATTTTCTACCGGCGCGCGCGGGTGAAGTCGTCCGTACGCTCATGATCAGCGCCGCTTCCGGCTTAAGCAAGACATTCGTGCTCACCACCGCTTTGTCCGAGCGCATGTGCGACGCCATCGGACTCGTCCTGATCAGTTCCATCGTGCTTTTGACGCTGCCGTTTAAACCCGGCTGGTTCGCTCACGCCGCCACCCCATTCGCCATTATCGGCCTCGGTGGTGTCGCTGCCATCGCCATTCTTCCGAAGCTGCACCGGCAATGGGAACGGCTGCTACACTTCTTGCCGCTGCCCGACGGCCTTAAGATCAAGCTGGTCGCCATCCTCGACCAGATTATGGTTGGGATGCGCAGCTTCCATCACGGGCGCAGGCTTTCCTCCTTCGTTGCTCTTACCGCCGTAGTCTGGTTCTGCGATGCGGCCGGCACCCTGTTTGGCATGCAGGCACTCGGCTTGCACGGCAACCTCGCCATTGCGTTACTCCTTGTTACCGGGCTCGGTCTCGGCAGCGCGCTGCCTTCCACGCCCGGCTATGTCGGCATTTATCAGTTCGTCGCCGTCAGCGTACTCACCCCATTCGGGTTTTCGAAGACCGGCGCTATTGCTTACATCCTGCTTTTCCAAGCCATTCAGTACGTGCTAATCACGTTCTGGGGAGCGCTGGGGATGGCTCGCTCACGCGCGGATCGTTCCAAGCTCGATCGTGCCAAACTGGATCGTTCCGAACAAGAGGCTCTCGAAATTCAAACCGTCTCACAGTCACTGCTCTAAGGGGCCAGCACGTAAGGTCCAGCCACTGCTGGCCGCGGCGCGCCCAACCGAGAATATAACGCTAGTTATAGGACCATTACATTTGCGTTGCTGTCTCGAATAGGGCTTAGTACCACGACAAATCTTGCCGGCTTAGAGGCTGAACGTAACTTATCTTCGCTAGACTGTATGGGAGGAGTTTAATGACATCTGTTGCCGAAAGACCGAAGCAAGCTGTAATTGTTGGAGCGGGGCCGGCTGGCTTGACCGCTGCCTTTGAGTTGCTCTCACGAACTGATATTCAGCCCATTGTGCTTGAAATGAGTGATTATATCGGAGGCATCTCGCGAACAATCAATTACAAGGGCAATCGCATCGACATTGGTGGTCATCGCTTTTTTTCCAAGTCAGACCGGGTGATGCAGTGGTGGCTGAACGTCATGCCGATGCAATCGATCGGCGGAGCCGACACTAAGATTACCTATCAGCGTCAGAGCACGACCGTACCTGCCCCCAAACGCGCGGCGGATGCGGCAAAAGACGATCACATCATGCTGGTTCGCCAGCGCAAATCGCGCATCTATTTCATGCGCCGTTTTTTCGAATACCCGATCACGCTGAGTACCGATACCATTCGCAAGCTGGGCATCTGGAAAACCCTCAAGATCGGTTTCAGTTACATGCGATCGGTCCTCTTCCCGATCCGCAATGAAAAGAACCTGGAGCAGTTCTTCATCAACCGCTTCGGCCGCGAACTATACCTGACTTTTTTCAAATCCTACACGGAAAAAGTGTGGGGTATCGCCTGCAAATCCATCAGCGCAGAGTGGGGCGCACAGCGCATCAAGGGCCTCTCGATCTTTAAGACGCTCCTGCATATGCTGAAGAAACTCGGTCCGAAAAAGAAGTCCGATATCGCGCAGAAAGATGTCGAGACTTCGCTGATCGAGCAGTTCCTCTATCCTAAATTCGGTCCTGGCCAGATGTGGGAAGAAGTCGCCCGCCGCGTCAAACACATGGGCGGCGAAATCCTGATGCACTGGTTAGTGGAAGAGATCGAACATGAAGGCGAAGTCATCACCGCTGTGCTGGCCCGGAACAGCGACACCAACGAACTCAAACGCTTTGAAGGTGATTACTTCTTTTCGACCATGCCCGTCAAGGAACTCATCGCGAAGATGAATCCGCCCGCGCCGCTCGCCGTTCGTGAAATTTCCGATGGCCTGATGTATCGCGACTTTATTACGGTTGGCGTACTTTGCGATCGCATCAAGCTCCGCGAGCCTTCGGGTGAGCTGGTCAAAGATAACTGGATTTACATCCAGGAGCCCGACGTGCTGGTCGGACGCTTGCAGATCTTCAACAACTGGAGTCCTGCCATGGTGGCTGATCCTACCAAGGTGTGGATCGGTCTCGAATACTTCTGCAATGAAGGCGACAGCTTGTGGCAGCGGACGGACAGCGAACTCATAGAGCTGGCCAAGAAAGAGCTGTCCGCGATGAATATCCTCGATCCCGAGAACGTGTTCGACGCGACCGTTATTCGAGTTCCCAAAACATATCCCGCTTACTTCGGATCCTACGATCGTTTCCCGGAAATTATCTCCTGGGTAGATGACTTTGACAACCTCTTCCTGATCGGCCGCAACGGCATGCACAAATACAATAACCAGGACCACTCGATGCTAACGGCCATGACGGCGGTAGATAACATCACAGCCGACATCCGCAGCCGCGATAATCTGTGGGCTCTAAATACTGAGAAGGATTATCACGAAGAGAAGCTCGAATCGCAGGATGAAAAACCAGAGCCGGTAACGGTCTAATTCGCTTCGTTCCTTTTCCCTATTGCCCGTTTGCGCCCCCGTCCAACCCGGCGCAAACGGGTATAACTTTTCCGGGTGCAGTATTGCCGGAAGACACGTTGAACACCGTCAACAAAGCCCATCCCATCACCGTTGAGCAGTACGGGGGGTTCCGCAGTCCACACGGCTTTCGGGATGAACTCATCCGGGGAGAGATTGTCCTGTCACCCGATCCCAAGTTTCAGCACCAGGAGGTCGCTTACCGGACTCATCGCTGGCTTGAACGCGTCTTGGTCGGCGAGCTGGTTCCAAACCAGAATACCCGGTCGGTAGCCCGCAGATCGTTATAGAAGTAATCTCGCCGTCTAATCGTCGCAAAGACACAAAGCAGAAGGCCGCTTTGTATCTGGAGAACGGCGCTTGGGCCGTTTGGCTTGTTGATCCGAAGCAGAGGCAGATCAAAGTGCTCGAACCTGGTGTAGACGACATGCTGAGCGAATAAGACCTGATCCAATTACCTCGCCCGCTGTCGGACGACAAGCTTCCCGTGAGCCGTTCTTTGATTTCACAGCAGACATGTGATGTTTAGAACGGGCAACCACCCCTATAATCCGCCCCCGTATTAGCCCTTCTGAATTCCAAATACCATAATTTGCTACTATGTACGAATGCGTGCCAGTTATGGCCGCGTAAGGATCTCCTCCGTCTTTTGGAAGCGAATCGTTATAGCGGCAGGACTCTTCCTTCTGCCGGCTATCGCCACCCTGGAGGAACCGATCCGGTTCTCTCATACCCCACCGCCATCCCTCAAAATAACGCCGGTCTCTGATACACGCATACAGAGTCTGCAGCGTTTTCTGAACAAGCTGCATTGTCCGGTAGCCACTCTTGCTTTTGACTTTATCCAGGCTGCGGACGAGAATCAGCTTGATTGGAGGCTACTCCCAAGCATTTCCGTCATAGAGTCGAGCGGCGGCAAGCAATACCGCAACAACAACGTTTTTGGCTGGAACCAGGGATTGGAGGTGTTTCCGTCCATTGAAGCGGGTCTGCGCACGGTTGCCTTCAAACTGGGACGAAGCTCGCTCTACCGCCACCGCGACGTGCTCGGCAAGTTGCGCCTTTACAACCCGGATGAACAGTACCCATGCCGCGTCATGAGCGTGATGAAGCGCATCAGTCCGGTCAAAAAGCTAAACTGGTCAGCCTGTGTACCAACGCAATCGTCCGACCTGGATTCCAGCTCCGATTGATCCCAAGAGTAAGGCAGGGCACCCCTCCGCCGCGATGCCCTCTTCAACAAGCAGCTACCTGCCATCCATGACGTTTAAACGCCGGGATCGTTGACTCAGGGTATAAAAAACTACTTACCTAGCGATGCTGATAGAGCGCCGGCCCGGTCCCGATACCGGCGGCGGTTCTTCCACTACGACTTTCTTAGGTTTGGCATCGAGCCGTGCTGCTATCAACTGCGATTTCACCTTCTCGAATTTAGGCGTGCCAGCCTCTACGCCTTTCGCCAGTACATCCTGCTCAGTGACTTCCTGCGAGGCAGGAAGATACTTCTGCAGGTAGTTTTTGATGCGATCGAGTACCAGTCGCTGCCCCGAGCGGGCCAGCAAGAACAGCAGCACCTCACCAGGCACCTTGTTCAACAAAAAGTAGAGAGCCGACGGACGCGTGATTTTGGCTGTCGCTATTTCCTTCTCGACTTTTGTCGCTTTTGTCTCTAAGCGGGCAGCTGCATCCAGCGATTCTTTCTGAAATCCGATCGCCTTCACCACCGCCGAGCGCTCTCGTGGCGAGAGCTTTTCCAAAAACAAAAACAGGAATAACGCCTGGAAATTCGCTCCCAGATCCATCCCGAAGGGCAGCGATTGACGCGCTTTCTGCAGCTTTTGAAAACCCAGCAAATTCAGCTTCGGTCCGCTGAGCGCGGGGGAAACAGACTGCAGCAGATTCTCTTCTTCAAAAGCCTTTAAAATGTCGCCGGACAGCGGATCGTTCGCTGTCTGCTGCAGTTCATGCTCCCAGGCCGCTGCCGGAATCTTCGCTTCCAATTGTGCTTCCCGCACATTCTGGTATTGAGATTGGGTTCGTTCCGCTATCGTGAAACCCAGCCGAACCCGCAGCCGCACCATGCGCAGGATTCGGGAGGGATCGTCATACAAACCGTAGTTGCTCAGTGCGCGCAGCTCTTTATTAGTCAGATCGCCCAGCCCGTTCGCCGGGTCCAGCAGCAAACCGCGCGAGGCCTTTCCGAGCGATAACGCCACGGCATTGATCGTGAAATCGCGCCCCCGCAAATCTTCGTGGATGGTAGCGGGCTGCACCTGTGGTTTGGCCCCTGGTTTCGAGTACTTCTCCTGCCTGGCCATCGAGATGCTGGCACGCACATTTCCCGGAAAGCGCAGTTCAACGCTTTTCCTCAGTTCGTCGACGCTGAGAACCTCCGCCCCTGCTTTATGGGCCAGCGATCGGGCGAATTTAACACTGGCCCCTTCCACCGTGAAATCCAAGTCGCGAATCGGGAACCCGCCCATCATGTCCCGCATTGCGCCACCCGTCAGGAACAGGTTCAGATTGGCTTCTTCGGCGGCGTCCCGTATATACGCCAGAGCCTTCGTCTGCTCTCCGCTCAGATGACTGTCCAGCATGAACATGTAATCGCTCATACGTCTTTTACGCTCCTATTCCGAACGAACCCCCGCCTTGCTCTGGCCTCGCGGGTGGTGCGTATTCACCACGTGTTTCAGGCGAGATCGCATCACGTGGGTGTAAATCTCGGTCGTTCCGATGTCGGCATGTCCCAACATCGCCTGGACACTTCGCAGATCGGCGCCCCCCTCCAGGAGGTGCGTGGCGAAGGTGTGCCGCAAAACGTGCGGACTGACCGCCTTCACTACTCCTGCCTTCTTTCCATAGCCGCGCAGCAGCTTCCAGAACCCCTGCCGCGTGATCGCCTTGCCTCGCGCGGTTACAAATAACGACGCGCTTTTCTTCCCCTTCAATAACTCCCATCGCTGCCGCCCCGCGTAAGCCTGTACGGCCGCCAGCGCCGCGCGCCCGATCGGGATCAGCCGCTGCTTGTTCCCCTTGCCAATCACCCGGATCGTTCCCGCTTCCTCCTCTACGTCGGAAACCCGCAGTTGAATCAACTCGCTCACCCGCAAGCCCGCACCGTACAACAAATGCAGCATTGCCTGATCGCGCAGCCCGGTTTTCGAGGCTTGCGATGGAGCTTGCAGAATTCCGTCTACCGCCGGTAAATCCAGATATTTGGGAAGCGAAGAGCCAATTTTTGGCGCCGTAAGCAGTTCGGTAGGATCTGTTTCAATCCCGTTTTCTTCTGCCAGAAAGCCAAAAAATCCCCGTAAAGTCGTGATTTTTCGCGCGATCGATCGGTTTGATATACCTTTTAGCCGCAACTGGTCCACATAGGTCCTAAGCTGCTCCAATGTGACCTCGCGAACCCCCTGGTCATCGAGGTAACTTCCAAAATGGGTCAGATCTCGCCGGTATGCATCCAGACTGTTGGCTGCTAAACCCTTTTCCATCCGGCATAGCTGCAGGTAAGAACGCATCCACTGGGCGAAGGATTGCTTACCGGCCATTCTGTCAATGATACAATATCGGACAAATTGTTTGAAACAAAGAACTAACGATCTTACCTTTGCCCCCAAGTACTACCAAAAGAGTCGTGCTGTACCGGTGGGAACGTCAGCCTGTGGAGGGCATCATCGATCCCTCCACTTACCTCCTGCCAGACCACCTCGAATGGATCACCCCCGATGGCCGCCTGCAGCTCTGCTCGTTCAGTGACTGTAAGGCGCTCTGTTTCGCCTCAGAAACCGGAAAATCGGATCTCTTCCTCGAACACAACACTTTCGAGCGCCGTCCTCGCGCCCCGGGATTGTGGGTGCGCTTCCTGTTTCGAGACGGGGCTCAGCTCGATGGTGTGCTATCCCACAATTTGCTGGAATGGCCTTCATCGGGGTATCTTCTAACCCCACCTCAGGCCCGTGCCAGCCGCCAGCGTGTTTTCATCCCCCGCCTAGCAGTGATCGCAACCGACCTGCTCGGCGTCATTGGGGGCGGCAAGCGCCCCGCCAGCCAAATAGATGAAAGTACGCGGCAGGGCGACCGTCAGCTCAGTATCTTCGACACCTGATCGTTCTCAAATTCGAACCCATGAGCGATCTCTGGTAGTGGCTTCGTTTCCGGCACAAACCACTGCGCCGGTTCAAAGCCAATATATTTCGCAATCCGCAAATCGCCCGCCCCGCTTTCATCACCGTTGCTGGACCGTATATACGTTTCGAGTAAATCTCCCGGATGGAGCGCTCGCCCTTGCTCCGCCATCCGTTGCCAGGCTTCATACGGATTACCTGCCTCCATCTCTTCGCCTGGTTCGTAATCCTTCGGCTTAACCATCGCCAGTCCGCCCGTATGCGGAGCCCAGCGGAAATTCTCTTTCGCGTTACCCTGAATGCGGTGTACACGATAGTGCGGCATAACCCACTCAGTCTAACGCGCTCGGCCCACGCCTCTCGCGCTGCGCAGTCTGTCACAATTATGGACGGACGCCCGATTCAGGCCGTCCATCGCGATTAGGATAAATGAGGAAATACTGGTGGCTGCTGGTGCTGCCCACGCTGCTTCTAATTTGGTGGGGAGTCAGCCGCGGTGAAACTACAGCCACAATTCACTTCTCGAGCGCTAAACACGCCGATATCGAAAGTGCCGTTCCAACCAACGGCAAAGTGGAACCTGCCGAGTGGTCTGCCGCCCGGGCCGAGACTTCGGGCGTGGTTCGCACCGTCAACGTGTCTCGCGGCGAGTCGGTCAAGGCAGGGCAAACGCTCGTCACTCTCGATCCAAACTCCGCCCGGGCTGATCTTGCGGCTGCCTTAGCCCGTCAGCAGGAAGCCGAAGCCGAAAGTAGCACCGTCACCGAGGGTGGCAAAGCGGCCACCCTCGCCGATTTGAACGGGCGCATCGCAGCCGCCCAAAGCGCTGTCGAAACCACCGAACGCATCTACACCTCCGACAAGCGCCTGCTCTCTCAGCAAGCAGTCACGAAACTGCAGGTCGATAACGATAAAGATGCTGTCGATCGCGCCCAGCTCAATCTGTCCGCTCTACAGAATCAGAAGCACAGCATCGTCACGCCAAGCGACCGCACCGTCGCCGGAGCCAAACTCCAGGACGCCCGCCAAGCCGTAGCGCTCGCTCGCCATCATGTCCAGCTAACTGACATCAAATCGCCAGCCGCCGGAACCGTCTACGAATTCGATCTCAAGGTGGGGGCTTATCTCGAACCCGGCATTCTGGTCGCCAAGGTCGGCAATCTCGACCAGGTGAAGGTCATCGTGTATGTCGATGAACCGGATCTAGGTAGAGTCGGACTAAACATGCCCGTGACCATCACCTCCGAGTCCCGTCCCGGTCAAAAGTGGCAGGGACACGTCGACAAGTTGCCTACCGAAATTGTGCCTCAAGGAACCCGTGCTGTGGGCGAAGTCAGCACCATCATCGAAAATCCCCAGCACGATCTATTGCCCGGCGTTTCGGTGAATGCCACCATCGTTTCCAAGGTAGTCAAGAATGCCGTGGCCATACCGAAGACCGGCCTTCGCCGCCTGGGAACTGTCGATGGCGTTTACAAATTGCAAGGCGACACGCTTGCCTGGACACCTGTCAAAACCGGCATCAGCGATATTAACAACGTCCAGATTGTTTCCGGATTGGAGCTAGGCGCCAAAGTCGCCGACCGCGTAGTCGATCCAAGCGATGCCGAGATCAGAAACGGTATGCGCGTGAAGCCCGTATTTAATTAACTTGCTTTCGTAAGGTAGGCTTCAGCTCGCCACGATAAACTGCAGGCACTGCAGCGGGCCTCCCAGGCCGCCTTCTTCGGAACTAATTCCGGAGCTTCACCAGCGCTTCCGCTTGCGCGTCCGCTAGCACCGCATCCGCCTCTGCCGCTGTAAAATCCTGCGTCTTCACCGAATGGTTCATTGAGCAAAATTTCGGCCCGCACATCGAGCAGAAAGCCGCATCCTTGAATCCCTCTTCCGGCAGCGTCTCGTCGTGATACGCCTGTGCCGTTTGCGGATCTAAACTCAATTCAAACTGTCGCTTCCAGTCAAAGCTAAATCTTGCGCGCGAGAGTTCGTCGTCCCGATCCCGTGCTCCGGGCCGATGCCGCGCCACATCGGCCGCATGCGCCGCGATCTTGTACGCGATGATTCCCTGCTTCACATCCTCGCGATTGGGAAGTCCCAGATGTTCCTTCGGCGTCACATAGCAGAGCATCGACGCCCCGTGCCAACCGATCATAGCAGCGCCGATCGCCGACGTGATGTGGTCATATCCAGGAGCGATATCCGTCACCAGCGGCCCCAACGTGTAGAACGGCGCCTCGTAACACATCTCCCGTTCTTTCTCTACCTGCAAAGCAATCTGATCGAGAGGAATATGCCCAGGGCCCTCGATCATAACTTGCACGTCATATTCCCAGGCCTTCTTGGTCAGCTCGCCCAGTGTCTTCAACTCGGCAAACTGCGCCGCGTCACTCGCATCGGCCAGACAGCCAGGCCGCAATCCATCACCGAGCGAAAAACTCACGTCATGCTTTTGGAACACCTTGCAGATCTCGTCAAAGTGCTCGTATAGCAGATTCTGTTTGTGATTTTTCACCATCCACTCGGCTAAAATCGCACCGCCGCGGCTCACGATGCCCGTTATACGATTCCGTGTCAGCGGCACATACTGCACCAGCACACCGGCGTGAATCGTCATGTAATCTACGCCTTGCTCGGCCTGTTCCTCAATTACCTCGAGCAAAACTCGAATGTTGAGATTTTCCACCCGCCGCACCCGGCTCAACGCCTCATAAATCGGCACCGTTCCAATCGGTACCGGCGAGGCATCGATAATGGCTTTCCGAATCCGGGGAATGTCTCCGCCCGTCGATAGATCCATCACCGTATCGGCGCCGAACTGCACCGCATACTCCAGCTTGTCGAGCTCGTCCGAGATATTCGAGGTAGTCGAAGAATTCCCGATATTCGCGTTGATCTTGCACTTCGACGCGATCCCGATAGCCATCGGCTCAAGACCCCCATGATGGATATTCGCCGGAATGATAAGCCGCCCGCGCGCCACTTCCTCACGAATCAGTTCGGCCGAAAGCTTCTCTTTTTCCGCCACATACTGCATCTCACCCGTCACCACGCCTTGCCGGGCGTAATACATCTGGGTGCGGACGGGATCGTTAATCCGAGGAGCAATCCACTCGTTGCGGTTCATGTCTCGATTATAGGGCTTTGGACAGCCCCTCACTCAACTAGCGACAGCTTTAACGCCCGCAAGAACGCGCCCAGCGCCGAAAACAAGGACGGCGCCCAACTCGCGCAAACCATATCGCTGGCAGGAGGCGACAACAGTACCACGCTTAGCTTCACACAGCTATGCTTGCAGGTAAGCTTAAGGGAGGAAGCCAATGAACGACACGCAAATCGTCGCCATAGTAATCATCTTCATCGCCGCCATCACTTCCGTCATGTTCAACAACATGCGCATCTCCGACCTGCGAACCGACCAGGGAAAAAGAATGGACGATTTCAGAACGGACCTAGGAGCACGTCTGACCGACACGAACAAAGGCTTCGACGACGTCAACCGCCACATCGACGACAAGTTAAACTTGATGGACCTGAAAATCGACAGCAAATTCCAGCTCATCAACCAAAAGCTGGACCACATCATCGAACTGGTCGCGAATCACGAAGACCGCATCAGCAAACTAGAGCAACGGCCATAACCGTTAAAGAACTCGCTGCCTAAAAGGCGTCGAGGAGCGGGTGTCCTCACCAGCCTAAGACGACCCAGCGCGACTCCCTACTGCACTGCTTTTTCGACCGCCGCATTCAATGCCGGATCGTTGGGCGCTACGGCCGGCTCAAAGCGCTCCAGTATTTTCCCGTCGCGTCCCACCAGGAACTTCGTGAAATTCCATTGGATCTCGCCGCCCGTCGTCGGCTTCGCGGTTTTGTCCGTCAGATATTCATAAAGCGGTACTTCGTCTGAGCCCTTCACCGACACCTTCGACATCATGGGAAATGTCACATCGTACTTGCTTTTGCAAAACGTCTTGATCTCGGCGTTGGTGCCCGGTTCCTGGCTGCCGAAATTGTTGGCGGGTATGCCGACAATGAGGAAGCCCTGATCCTTGTGCTTTTCATACAGCGATTCCAGACCCGCGTACTGCGGCGTATACCCGCACCTGCTGGCTACATTCACCAGCATCACGACTTTCCCCTTCAGACTCGACAGCGGCATCGGCTGCCCGTCAATCGTCTTGAGACTGTAGTCGTAGATCGATGCTCCCATCGCCATTCCGCCCGCTATAAAAACCGATACCGCTGCAAACAAAGCCAGTCTCATCGCTCCGTCCTTTTACTCATTGCTAAGTAACTTTCCAGCCCTTCCGCACAACCGGCTTCAATAACTCGTTCGCCTCCGAGCTGTTAGTGATCTTCATCTTCTCCGCATCCCACTCCAGCCGGCATTTCATCTTGGTCGCAATCGCACCGAGCGCAATCCACTCGGTAAAGGGCGCCGAGACGCTGAAGTTTGAACACGCCGGCGCACCGCCTTTGCACGCGCGAATCCAATCTCGGTAGTGGCCTGGCGAGCGCGGCAGGAACTCCGGCGGAAACTCATAATCCCGCATCTTCTCCACCGGAAGCAGGCGCGTATTCTCGCCGTACGTACCCGTGGTAATCATGCCCTTCTCACCCATAAACAAGCTGCCGTTCGTGCCCTTGCCGATCAGGCTCATCCATTTGGCGAGCTCTCGATCGTGCGGTGTCATGGCCGCCTCTTCCTGCGGATCACGATGATGCTCTCGCTCCGGAGGCATCTCCTTCGGAGTGAAGAACTGGTCCGTAAACACCTCGCCGATAATCTGGCGCTCACGCGGTTTTTCGTCACCCCGCGCCTTGCCCACCCGGTTTTCCGGCAAATCGCCCAGGATTTGATCTTTTGGCGCATTCGGAAAGTTCGGCTGCTCGTCTCTCATCGCGTCGTACCAGAAAATCTTCACCGGAGGCATCGAGCCCCGGGCAGGAAAGTCGAACCGCACCACCGATTTTGCCGGAAAGAACGTCTCGCTTCGCCCTTCCAGACTTACGCATTCCACCGACGTTGGCGCAGTCAAGCGCAGCGCCATGTTCGGAGCACCTAAGATGTGGCAAGCCATATCGCCCAATGCACCCGAGCCAAAATCAAAAAATCCGCGCCAGGTAAATGGCAGGTACGCATCGCTATAAGGCCGGTCGTTCGCGATTCCCAACCACAAATCCCAATCCAGAGTCGAAGGCACCGGCATCGTTGCAGGAGCGGCCACTTCCCCTTGCGGCCACACCGGACGGTTGGTCCAAGCATGCACCTCCGTCACATTGCCGATCTCGCCCGACCACAACATTTCCGCGCACTGCCGCGTGCCTTCATTGGAGTAGCCCTGGTTCCCCATCTGCGTCGCGACACCGTACTTCTCCGCCGCTTTCATCAACTCCCGGCATTCCCAAACCGTGTGCGCCAGGGGTTTCTGCACGTACACATGCTTACCGAGAGACATGGCATGGATAGCCGCCGTCGCATGCATGTGATCCGGGATTGTCACGATGACCGCATCGAAGTTGTCGCCCTGCTTATCCAGCATCTCCCGGTAATCTTTAAATTTGGGTGCATTCGGGAACCTCTCGTAGGTCCGTGCGGCGGACTTCTCGTCCACATCGCACAAGGCCACGATGTTCTCCGTTTCAGCACATCCGGCAATATCGCTGCGTGCCTTCCCGCCTGCTCCAATGGAAGCGATATTCAATTTCTCATTCGGAGACTTGTAGCCCAGTGCCTTCAGCGACTTTTCGCTACCAAAACCCGCTAAAGGCACCGCCCCTGCGAGTAAACTTCCAAAAAAGAAATATCGTCTCGATAGCCCGTCTGACTTCATAATTTCCCGAATATCGCTCCCTCCCGAATGATAGCGCCAGACTTACGTTGTAGCGCCTCCGTGCGCAGCAAAGGCCACGAACGAACCTTTCGCCCGTGGCCTAGTTCATTCGCTCCCTGCTAATTACGCTTTGGTGACTCTTGTCTTTCCAACCGTAAATGGTTCGTCCTCTGTGGTGGTTCTCACCGGCTCGTCAGCGTCTGTCGTCAGTCCTAATGTCTTGTTAACGACCGAACTGCGACTCATCGGTTCATCTGCGGTGGTTGTTCTCACTGGCTCGGCAGCGTCGGTCGTTAGCCCTAGTGTTTTGTTAGTGACCGAGCTGCGACTTTTCGGTTCATCCGTTTTGGCGTAATCAGCCGATGCTTCGCCCGTAGACGAAACATCTTCGGCGCCACTATGTTTCAACACCTCTTTCGCTTTACCGATCCACTCGCGATTGTCGCAATGGACCGAGAGAAGAATTCCACCCGCTTTAATGCGGCCTTCATACCGTTTGGCCTCGTATTCTGGAATACCCATCCCGACCAGCGCGCCGATGATGCCGCCAACAACGCCGCCCGACCCCACTCCAGCCAAAGCCCCCATAATCGGACCCGCTGCAATGAACGGTCCAATACCCGGAATGGCAAGTGCGCCAATCCCGGCCAGCAGCCCTAAAGTGCCGCCTACAACGCCGCCCGTTACTGCCCCAGTGGTCGCGCCCTCCGGCGCTTTCGTAGCCTTCTCATGCGCAAAGTCTTTGGTGCCGGCGTTGTCCTGCATCAGCACCGAGATATCTTCCTTTCGGAAATCGGCAGCGATTAATTGATCAACTCCCGCCTCCGCCGCTTCTCGTGTTCCGAAAATCCCGTAAACTACACTATTTTTTCCAGCCATAATTGCTCCTTTTTCCCTTACTTTCTTAGCTGCCCTTGACGCTCAGCTCGTTCGTCACGTTGCCCGCGCCCGCAAACTTCGTGGCGTGTTCTTCGATCGCCTTCTTTTCATCGTCCGAATGCACCGCTCCGCGCAGCGTCACTTTGCCTTGCGTGGCGATTACTTTGACATTCTTCCCGTAAGTAGAAAGCGACTTGTCCTTCATCAAATCCCTTCGGATCTGCTTCATCAACGCCACGTCGGACGTGGTGTTCTTGGCCTTATCCGACGTCATTGCGCCAGTGTCATTCTTGTTGGCGCCGCTGTTGTCTGCCGCTTGTTGAAAACCTCGTGCGGCCGGCAGTGAAACACAACCGGCAGCCAGCAGGGCTCCAAGAAGTGAAGTACGCAGTGCTCTGTTCATAGTTATCCCTCTACCGGCGGTATAGAGTGCAAGATAGTGGCCGTTGGCCCTCTAACTTCCGTTCCGCCACCTAACCGCATACCCTGTCAGTACTTCACGCACCTGCAGTCTTACTCCTCCGCTTCCAACATCCCGCGATCCGGGAAGAAATACCAGGCAGTCACGGCATCAGATGTAATTGCTGCTTGTCATAATTCCATCATGCGAAAAGTCAAACTCTCTGTCGCCAGCAGCCTGGATAACTATCTGGCTCGCATAGATGGTGGCTACGACTGGATCCGCATGGACCAGGACTACGGCTTTGCGGACTTCTTTGACTCAGTCGATACCGTCCTGATAGGTCGCAAAATGCACGATTTTATGGTGGCCGCCGGCATTCCCGCTTACGAGAACAAAATCAACTATGTCTTTTCCCATACCCGATCCGGCACCGGCGACGGAGGCGTATCTTTTGTTTCAGAAAATAAAACAGAATTTATACATAGGCTCAAACAGGAGCCCGGCCAAGATCTTTGGCTGGCCGGAGGCGGCGAACTGATTGGCGCATTTCTACAGGCCGGATTGGTCGATCAGGTGCTGCTCGCCGTCCAGCCTGTGTTGCTCGGCGAAGGCATCCCGCTTTTCCCCTGCAACTTTCCTCAAGTTAACTTGCGACTCGCGCATTGTCAGCCTTATTCCAGCGGCGTCGTTATGCTCCACTACGACGTCGTCGTCTGAATCAGCTCTTTCAATGAATCGAACCGCTCCAGCGCAAACCCACCCGCCACAGCCGCGGCGTCCCTGTGTTTGGAGAAGGCGTCAGCGCCACCAGATAACTGCGGTCCAGCAGATTCTCTATCGAAGCTACCGCCGAAAGCTTGCGTGTCAAATGCTGTTGCGCCGAAAGTTGCAGCGACGCGTATCCTGGCAACTTGAATTGATTCTGATCGTCATCGAACGCCAGGCTGAAGCTTCGTATTCCACCCGAGATCAGTGTGTCCTTCCAATTGAACGTCAACTGCGCCGTCCCCTGTTGCTTGGGAATCTGCGGAATGCGCTGCCCGCTCCCTAAACGCGCGTCGGCATAGAGGTAGCCGGCTTCTGCCTGCCAGCGTTCCCAGTGATGATTCACGCTCGTCTCCACGCCGCGCGACAGCGCACTCGGAAAGTTCTGCCGCTGCCGCGTAATCATATTCGGCAGTGTTCTCAGGGTTGCGTTGTCAATCAGATTGTTTAGTTCATTGCGAAATAAGGTAAACGAGACCTGCGTGTTCTCCCGATTCCAATCCATCCCCGCCTCCACGCCCACCAGCCCTTCCGGCACCAGGTTGCTGTTCGCCAGGGTCAGCACGTTGCCTACCCGGAAGTTGCGATACAGTTCGTTCAACGTAGGCGCGCGAAAACTTCGATACGCCGAAGTCCGAAAACGAAAACTCTTCACGCCTACCGCGATTCCTCCGTTCGGACTCACAAACGTATCGCCATGCTGGCCCGTAAACTGATGCCGTATGCCAGCGTAGAAACGAAATTTGCCAAATGTAATGTCGCCCTGCCCGAACAAGCCATGTTCCAGCAGAGTTCCACCGCTAGGCGTCAATATGTGCGTGGCGTACGAGTAGTCATAGCTGACGCCGTGCGTATCGTCTGTGTCCGCTCCGGCAATGGTGTTCCAGCGTTTCGCATGATGCTGCCAGTAGAGCGCGCCCCCCGTATCCTGCACCGGAACTCTCTGCCGCGACGCTTGCGTCTCCACATCCCGGTTGGCCGACACGCTCGAATAGGTACTGTGAAACTGTTCTTCGGTGTGAAACCCGAGAAACGAGATTTGATCGTTGCTCCACGAGTGCGTGTACGTCAAAGCCAGCGTCCCCAACCCCGTCGAGTTATGCGTCAGGTTCGTCCCGTTATGCCGTTCTTCGGCCAGCACATCGAAGTGCAATGACAAGCGATCCTTCACGCCGAGATAATCGATTCGCGCATCGCCTGTCGCAAACCGCACGTTCGCCCTGTCGTCGGCGCTCCCCCGCACCGGCTCCGGCGTAATGTAATAGCCATCGGTCGTAAGCGCGCGTGAATGCAGCGAGAGACCCCACAATCCCCACAGGTTCGTATACCCGGCCGAGGCGTCCTCCGTCCCCTCATTACCTGTGAGAAAATCGGCCGTCAAATGCTGCGGCTGTTCCGCCGGCGAGAAGATCGAAATCGTGCCGCCCATCGCCTTATCGCCAAAAATGCTGGTGGACGCTCCCCGGTTAATATCCACTTCATTAATCGAGTTTGGATCCAGCCTGTCCCAATACACCCAGCCGCCAAACGGATCGTTGATCGGAATGCCGTCCCAAAGAACCAGCGTTCTGCTCGCTCCCGTCGATCCGATGGCCCGCAGCGACACCCCTTGTGTAGTCGGATTCGCGACCAGGCTCGACGAACGGCGAAACAGGCTGAACCCCGGCACCTGCCTCAAACGGTCATCAATCTCGATTCCCGGAATCTGCTTTAACGCCTGACTCCCCACCACTGTGATCGAGGCCGGCACTTCGCTTGCCAGCGTCGAATTTACCGTTACCGTCGTCTTTATCGGCGGAGGGGCGGGTGGTTGAGTGTCATCGCTTTGCCCGCCGGTTTGCCCGACTGCCTGCGGCGTCTGGCCACACGCAAAACCTGCGGCGATAAGTAGGATTCCTGAAAAATAATAGAAACGCATTTAGGGCGATCAAACCAAAGTGTGCCGAACGGAACGAACCCTTCGCAAGATTCGTATTCTAAAGTTACAGGACGCCCGAAAAAGAAACGATGACCGACTACGCCATCGAGACGAATGGTCTGCAAAAAACTTATCTGTCCCGGTTTCGCGGCCGCCAGATCAACGCCGTTTCGAATCTCTCGCTGAAAGTGCCGCGAGGTACGAAATACGGTCTACTCGGGCCCAATGGGGCAGGCAAGACTACCTTCGTCAAGATGCTGCTCTCTGCCGTCCGGCCTACTGCGGGCACGGCCTCTCTCTTCGGTCTCGATGCGCGCGAACCCGAAGCCCGTCGCCCGGTCGGTTATCTCCCCGAAAACCATCGCTTCCCCACCTATCTCACCGGTACCGGCATGCTCGACTTCTATTCCGCGCTCTCCGGCCTCGCTTCCTCTGAACGCGCGCGCCGCGTTCCGGAACTTCTCGAACTGGTTGGCTTGAAGGATTGGGGCGACATCCTTATAAAAAAATATTCCAAAGGCATGCTGCAGCGCCTCGGCCTCGCGCAGGCCCTGATGCATCGCCCGCAACTTCTCATCCTCGACGAGCCAACCGATGGCGTCGATCCAGTCGGCCGCCGCGACATTCGCAACATCCTCGATCAGCTCACCGGGTCCGGCGTTACTGTCTTCCTCAACTCCCACCTGTTGAGCGAAGTGGAAACATTCTGCGATTACGTCGCCATCCTGCGTAAAGGCGAAGTGGCGCTCGAAGGCACCATGAGTTCGCTCGTCGCCGGCAGTGGTTACCGCATCGTTGCCTCTGGCGTTTCACCCGGTCTGCAAGCAGCCCTGCGCGCTTCCTCGCACGCCGTAACTCCCGTACTGGAGGGCGTAGAAATCATCGCCACCACGCGCGAAGAAGCCAACCTGCTCATCGATCGCGTGCGCCACGAAGGGGGCTTCCTCGAAAGCCTCTCCGCCTCGCATAACACCCTCGAAGAAGTCTTCATCCGCGCCACAAAAGGAGAACGCGCCGCGTGACTCAGGCCCTGAACCGCTCCACTGGTCCCGTCCTCGTCGCCCTGATCAAGGACACCTTTGCCGAAGCTCGCGCTCGCTGGCTTTTTCGTGGCCTGCTCGGCCTCTCGACACTTCTCATTTGCCTCTTTCTTTTTGCCCTCAACGTCGATCTCGCCCAGGGCGCCATTTCTTTCATGAACGTGTCCTCTACCAGCCGGTCCGTCTTCGAAATCCGCAAGTTCGTCAACGTCTCTTATTCCTGGGTCTCGATCTCGCTCTACATCTGGGGCACATTTCTCGCCATCTTCGCGTCGTCAGGCCTCATCCCAAGCGTTCTCGAACCCGGCCGCATCGCTCTTCTTCTCTCGAAGCCGCTCACTCGCACTACGCTCCTGCTTGGTCGGTATCTGGGAAACCTGCTGGTTGTCGCCGTCAACCACGTCTATCTCATCAGCTGCATCTGGCTCATTCTCGGGCTCAAAACGCGCATCTGGGAACCGCGCTTCCTGCTGGCGATTCCCATCACGCTTTTCATCTTCGCGGTCCTGCTCGCCGCTGTCGTCTTCATCGGCGTCGTGTCCGAAAGCGCTGCACTGTCGGTCATGGTGGCTGTTGCGCTCATGTTGATCAGCACCATCCTGGCTCAGCGTGATAACGTCGTCCGCATCCTCAGCTCGCAATGGTCGCGCGATCTCTGGCTCGCCTTCTACTGGATCATTCCGAAGGTCTTTGATCTCGGCGCTGCCATGAAGCAGATCATTCTTTACGACCGTCAAGTCGACTGGTGGACGCCAGTCTGGACCTCTGCTCTCTTCGGAGCACTCACTCTCTGGGTCTCTATTCAGCTGTTTCGGCGGAAGGATTTCTGATTGCGTATTGCTTTCGTTCTTTTAGTCGTCAGTCTCATCGGCTGCAGTCGGCACAATCCTGTGGGCCTCTCCCTCGACAAGACTTCAGCGCCATTCGTCTCTTCCGATACCACCGTGCTAGCCGGCGCCAATCTCGACCAGCTGAAGACCGCTCCGTTCTATCAGGCTCATCAGTCGCTCCTGGCGTTTCCCGCTCTTGATGACAACACCCAGCGTCTCGGTCTCGACCCGCGACGCGATCTCTCCACCGCCGTTGTCACTTGGAACGGTCACGATTCGCTCGTCATCGTTCGAGGCCGCTACTCCCGCGCCAAACTGCAGCAGACTCTGACTTCCAATTCACCCAGCCGTGCTTACAAAGATGTAACTCTCTACGGCTCGTCCGGCAATTCTTTTGCTCTCCCCAGCGACGGACTTGCTCTCGGCGGATCCACCAAAGGCGTCGAGCATGGTATCGATGCCCACGCATCCGGTTTCTCCGACGACTTGCCCGAGGGACTGCAGCAAGGTCTCTCTTGGCTGCCACGAACTGCTCAGATTTGGGTCGTCAGCCGAGGCACGCTGCCCTTTGCCGATATCCCAACCCGCTCTGACTATGCTTCTCTTCTCTCGAACTTTGTCGGTTACATACAAGCGACAGCCACCGGCCTCACCGTCGATGCCGGGCTGCATTTACGCTCTCGTATTCAATGCGTTTCCGAAGAAGGAGGCAAACGCGTGAACGACGCCTTGCGAGGTGGCATAGGTCTCGGTCGCCTCTCTACCAAAGACAACCAGCTTGAACTCCTTCGCCTATACGACGCCATTCACGTCCGGCAGGACAAGCAAACCGTATACATCGAAGCTGATCTGTCGTCCGCGGAAGCCGACCAGTTGCTGAAGCTTCTTCCAGTTGGCCCTACAGGCGCGATTTCCCGCCCTCGCTGATGTAATTCCGATTCCAGTTCGGAATCTGCACCTTCACATCGCCCTTCACTACCGCCTGGCAACCCAACCGCGACCGCAGAGTCAAACCCGCTGCCATCTCCAAACGGTCCAGTTCGTCATCATCGGGCTCCGAAAGGTTCTTGTCCCCGTCCACTACAATCACGTGGCAGGTGGTACACGCACAACTTCCCCCGCACGCATGTTCTAAATCCACGCCCAGGTTCAGCGCTATATCTAGTAACGATTCCGGTTTTCCGTGGTCGTCGTAAGGAAGTTTGCCGGATTCGAATTCGACAGTCTTATCTTCCGGCAAAAAAGTAACTTTCGGCACACCTCAATTGTAGCGGCGTCATCCTCGTCGAATATTTGTTATAAAATTCCGAGTACGTATGCTCAGGGATGCTGTCCGCCTCTGTAAACAACTTCAAATCTTCGCTTTAGGCTGTTTCAGCCTGCTCGTTTTACTAGTGCCCCAAGCTCGGGCCCAATTCAGCGGCGGCATTGAAGGCAACGTTATCGATGCCAGCGGCTCGGGTGTCGCAAATGCCTCCGTAACTCTCGTCAATACTGCCACTTCCATCTCACAAAAAACTACCACCGGTGCAGATGGTAATTACCGGTTCGTTAGTCTCGCGCCCGGCAGCTACAAAATATCGGGCAGCGCTTCCGGCTTTCAAACGACTAATGTAACCATCACTCTCACGACCGGCCAAAATCTCGATGTGCCGGTATCCTTGCAGGTCGCCGGTACTTCTACCGCTATTGAAGTTACCGGCACAGCGCCCGTTCTCGATACCGCCGAAACCAGAAATCAAGAGACCATCCAGCAGGATCAATTGAACGCCGTCCCGTTGTCTGGCCGAAACATGATCGGCCTGGTTACTCTCGCTCCGGGCGTTACCGGTAGGGGCCTCGCGGGCAGCGGCGTCCAGGGCGCTGCTGGAGATAACTTCTCCACCGAGCAGTCGGTCGATGCCAGTGCCAACGGCCGCAGCTCCAACGCGAACATGTATGTGGTCGATGGCCTGGATGTTACGAGTAACATTCGCCCGGGTGTCGTGAACCTCAGTCCCAACCCGGATTCGATTCAGGAAGAAACGACCTCGGTTAACACCTTCTCCAGTGAATATGGCCGCGGCAGCTCCGTGGTCTACACCATGACCACTAAGTCCGGCTCCGATCAGTTCCATGGACTTGCTAGCGATTATTTCACTTATCAGGGTTTCTACGCCGGCAGTGAATTTACTAAGAACTATCTGCCGTTTCACGCCAATAATGTATCGGGAAACATAGGCGGGCCTATCTGGAAGAACAAACAATTCTTCTTTTTCTTCGGAGTCGAACCGCTGCGGTCTTCTGCCGCCGCCGTGAATTCCGTCGTCTACGAAAGTCCGCAATTCCTGTCGTTCGCTCAGCAGAATTTCCCGAACACCTTGGGAACGAACATCCTTACGAAGTACCAACCGACAGCTGCCACTACCACCGGTGTGGCCCAAACGGCAGCGCAAGCGTTTCAGGGCTGCGGCACGTCAGCCGCCGCTTTTATCCCGTGTAGCCTCCCAGTGCTCGATAACGGCGTGCAAAGCGCCGCTGCCCCGCGCGACGCCATTCAGTACAACGGCCGCGTGGACAAGTACTTCAAGAACGACCGCATCTACGGCGATTTCTTCCTCACTCGCTTGAATACCGGAACTGCCGACATTCGTCCCCAGTTCTCAACCACCAACAGCTTTTACACTAATTCCGTGCAGGCCAACTACACACATACCTTCACGCCCACCACACTCAACGAGATCGCCTTCGGTTACCTCACTGTCGATGGCACGAACAATGACACTGGCGACTTCACCGTACCCACCATCAACGTAACTGGCCTAAACTCTCCCGGCACCGCCAATTTCGGTCCTGGGAGCGGGTTCTCACAAGGCGAGTTCATTCAACACAACTATCACTGGCGCGACGTCCTCACGCATATCGGAGGCACTCACACCATCCGTGGTGGCTATGATGGCTGGCACGGCGATGATGTTGCCTTATTTGCTCCCGTCCACACTACTCCGACTTATCAATTCAACAGCTTGCTCGACATGGTGCAGGACCGGGTCTACACCGAAGGCAATCTCACTTACAACCCGCTCACCGGTCAGCCGCAGCCGGGCCAGTATGGATATCAAACGACAGTAGGCGGCGTGTTCGTTGAAGATACCTGGAAGATTCTGCCGAACCTCACTCTGAACTATGGTGCTCGCTGGGACGACTTCGGTAACCCGCATCCCAAGCTTCCCGGCACTGTGCTTGCGAATTTCCATCTGGGTCCAGGAAGCACGTTTGCCGACGAGGTCGCCAATGGCTACATGCAGCAGCAGGGCCACGTTTTGAATGAATCGCTCTGGCAAACCTTCGCGCCGCGCTTCGGCATTGCCTGGGACCCGTCGAAACACGGCGACTGGGTCGTGCGGAGCGGCTTCGGCGTTTATCACGACATGCCAACGCTTGGAAACCTGGAAAACGGCTTGAATGGCAATCCTCCAGGATTCATAACTCCGACCTTCTTTAACGACGGAACAACCGCTGCTCCTATCTTTCAACTTGGGACCAACGCTTCCAAACCGCAGGGATTCGCTTATCCGGCTCTGCCTCCTCGCAGCCTCGATTCCCACGGAGGTCTACCCGGCGTGCAAAGCGGCGGCGGTGCTGTGGATGTGAATCTTACTGTCCCATCCACGCTGAATTACACTGCAACGGTCGAGCACAAACTCATCAGTAACTTAGTAGGTAGTGTCGGCTATGCCGGATCTAATTCCTATAACCTGATTACCGGTTATGGCCAAACCGGAAATACAGCTTATGGCCTCAACATCAATGGATTCGCGGGCGACCTCATTCAGAGCGGCCTCGCAGCTCCGCGGCGTCTGCTCTCCAGTTTTGGCACACTCAACTACCAGACAAACGCCGCCAGGGCTCGCTACAATGCGTTGATTGTCAGCACCAATGGCCGCCTCTTTAAAGACGCTCTGGTCTTCAATGCATCCTACACGCACTCTGTTTCTAGAGATGACAGTCAATATTACCCGTCTTATCCCGGCATCTCGCAATACTACGGTTATTCGAATTGGGATGCACCCGATCGCTTTTCGATGCTCCTGAACTACAAACTGCCCGGTTACCACGCCGGCAACGGCTTTGTGGGACGTGTCACCAGCGGATGGTCCATCAGCTCGACCATCTCTGTCCAGAACGGCAATCCATTTAACGTCTACACCAGCGCTCCCTTCGCTGGCGTGAAGAACGCAGCCGGCCAGGTCGTTGGTTATGCGCCGAATAGCGGCGATTATAATGCCGATGGACTGAACTTCGACTTCCCGAATATCACCAATTACAAACTGCCCAACAGCACATCCGCTTATTTAAGCGGCTTATTCCCGGCGGGCAATACGATCGTCCAACAGCCCACCTTCGGCCAGGAAGGGAACGAGCACTACAACAGTTTCCGAAATCCCGGATTTGCCCAAGTGGATGCCGTTCTCGTGAAAGACACTAAGCTGGCGGAACGCGCGAGTCTCCAGCTACGTTTTGAGTTTTATAACATCCTCAACCATCCCAACTTACAAGGCGTAAATACCGATCTGTCCAACGGCAGCTTCGGCAAATCGACCGCCCAGTACACGCCCCGCTATCTCCAACTCGGAGCCCGCATTACCTTCTGAGCTTACTGTTACCGCGCCTCCACTAATCGGTAGCGCCCGGCCGCCTTATCCCTTTCACGCAGGGTGTTCTTAGCCTGCGCTAATTGCTTCATCAGGTCCGGTATATCGTTGCTCCTGCCGACTCTTCGGGAAACCTGTATTAAGTGATAAAGCGCCGTCTGGTCGCCTGGATCGTCTTGTAAGACTCTTCTAAATTGCTCGCTCGCCAGTGTTAGCTTGTTGTCCTGCAGATACAAGCTGCCCAATAAATTGCGAGCTGCGGCAAAATCAGGCTTCAGTCTTACAGCCGTAGTTGCCGATGTTAATGCCTCCCGGAACTCGGCCGTTTCTGGCGCGACACCCATCTGCTTCAACGTTTCCGCTTTTACGTAATTCAGCATGGGATCGCGAGGATTATTCTTCAGCCTTGCTCGCGCGAGCTTTAGCGCAGTCTCCAGATTGCTGTTCTGTAGCTCGGCGAGACTGGCGGCCGCGCCGCTGATCTCTCCGCGTGGATCCAGACGATCCGCCTGATCGAAATCACTCTCTGCTTTCCGAAAGTCACCTAGTTGGCCCCAGAGAATGCCTCTCGCTAGGTATAACTTAGCCGACCCTGGCAACTGCGTCAATCCCGCATCAATCATGTCAACCCCAACCTGAAACGAGGCGTGGTCGAAGCAAAGATCGGTGAAATGCAAATAGTAACTCTCGTTTTTCGGCTGCATCAGAATTGCTTTTCTCAGCAGTTCCACAGCGCGCGGAGTATCGCCCGCGGCTTCGTACGCCTCGGCGGCCAGGTCCAGCACCTCCGGCCGCACCGTTCCGTCACTCAGGAGCGGCTCAATGATCTTGATCGCCTCTGAAGCCTGCTTGCGAGACATCTCGGCCGCCGCCAGGTTGTATCGGGACCACCACTGATTCGGATCGAGAGCCTCCGCTTGTCGCAGTACCTCTACCGCCTTTTCTGCTTCTCCCTGTCGTAATAAACACTCGCCATATTGAGTCAGGGCATCCGGCTTCTTCGCAATCGCATCGAGGCTTTGTTTGTATTGCGAAACCGCCGCGTCGAAACGGCCTTGTTGATAAGCAAGTCCTGCCAGCATGGCATGGCTTACCTCGTCTCCCGGCTCGAGCTTCACAATGTGTTCGAGTGTTCTTTGGGCCTCGCGATCACCACCCGCATATTCGAGTTGCGCCTCCGCCTTTAAAGCCGGCAGATAGTCGGGCGCCAGCTTAATCGCGGATCGGTAATTGCCCAGCGCTTCCGCTTTGTTCCGCAATCCTTCGTTCGCCATGCCTTCGAGAGTCCAGACCCGTGGGTCAGAAGCGTTTTTCGTCTGTAACTCTTTGGCCAGCACCAACGCTTCTTGATACTGCTGCGCCCGCAGCGCCGAAATTAATGTCTGCAGGTCTGCGCCATCCGCCAATAGCGATGCGACGCACACGAGCCCCAGTTTCACTAAGCGCTTGAAACCCACAAATCACTCGTATCACATCCTTCAACGGCTGGGCTGTATTCTCAGAAAGATCGCATACATGGACAGGCGTACTTTTCTCGAGGCCTTCAGCACCATTTGCTTGTATCTGAACTCACACGGCAAATCTTTAGCGGCAGCCAATCAAAACAACTACTCACCCGGTCGAATCGATAACGAATATTCGCTCTTCATGCCTGGTGAACGCGAAGCTCTGGCCGCTCCCATTACCATCAGCGATGTCCAGTCCGGCCAAGTGAGCGCGAAAGTGGGCGACGTCGCAAAACAACTTTCTGTCGGCCAGGAACTGGCAGGCTGGACGCTGAAGGCTGTTACTTCGATGAACGGTTCAGCCACCGCCGTCTTCGAAAAGCACGTCACTCACCAGGGTGCCATCGTTTACGTCACCGAATCCGAAGGAGTTCTGCTCCGCATCCCGAAAGGCATTGGCGATCTGGCCCGAATTCGGCCGCGCCAGCTGACAACTAGCGGTGTCCATTTCGCAAACCCGCCTCACGTTCCCGGCACCGACCTCCCCGGCAACTACGTCCTCAACTCGAACGAAGACCCATGCTATGAAAATGTAGCTGGACTCGGCGCTGAGTACATCGGCTACACCCTGGTCGGCAATGAAGAAGCCGGCCCGCTTCGATCCCTTTTCCTTGAACCCGCTGGCAGATCGCGCCAGTTGGCCACCGAGCCTGCCGGCCAGAGTGCCTGGGCGCCTGACCTCGTGGGCGCGTTGTTCAATCCCTCGCATTTCTTTCCCGGCGAAGATCCGCGCCTCTACGACTACGTTTCCGGCTACAGTAAACGCACCCTGCTCGGCGGCTATTTGCCGGCGGCGCATATTGGCGTGTGGAATCCCCAAACAGGCGCCGGCTATGAAGTAATGGTCCTGCTTCCGCCCGGAGTTGATGCGCAGCCGATCGGTTGCATACGCATCCTCCCGCCGCACGCCGGGACCATGATCGAACGCTATTGGAACACCA
This sequence comes from Bryobacteraceae bacterium, assembly GCA_965277435.1. Lineage (GTDB taxonomy): Bacteria > Acidobacteriota > Terriglobia > Bryobacterales > Bryobacteraceae > Bog-105. The sequence goes on from OZ255821.1 coordinate 4,769,302, forward strand.
CACCTGATGCCTTCTACAAAACCCTGGCTGGCATCGCCAACTACTGGCAACATTTCTTCACCGACCATATCGACGTGTCTATTCCCGACGAGTGGCTCCTCAACGCGGCGCGCGCCGGCATTGTTTTAAGCCGCTGCAGCTATCGTGGCCTCGAGCCTACTTATCAAATCGGCGAAGGCGCTTACACCAAGATTCCAGAACGCAGCCACGCCTTGTTTCCGGTTTCGTTCTACGAATTCATCTGGGCTCACCAGCTTTGGAACCTCACCGCACAATCCGATCCCTACTTTCAGAACTATCTCGACAAATACGTCCTGTCGGACGGCAACTTTCTCTACAACAAGCAGGATCAGGCAGAGGCCCCGCTGTGTATCGGCGTGTACCTGTGGAACTCGGCGCGCGCTTACGACTATACTCACGACCTGCCGACCCTCATGAAACGTTTGCCGGCTCTACGCCGCATGATCGGCTACCTGCTCGACCGTTACGAATACAGCAAGCGAACTTTCCCACCCGACAATCCGCGCCACGGCCTGATCTGGGGCTCGCCGGAAGCCGATCTGGGCGATCCCCATAATGACTTTCCTAACTCACACCCCTACTACTTTCAGAACGCGGCCTGGGCGTGGCGCGGCTTGAAGCAGCATGTTTTATGCCTGGAAAGCGCCGCCGCTCACGGCGGTGGTCCAGCGCTAGATGCTGAAGCGAAACAGCTGCAAGCCATCGTCACGGAAATGCGCATGCTCGTCGAGCAATCCATCCAACGAACGATCGCAGCCTGCGATCCCGCCATGCGCCAGGCGGCCATCACGCCGTTCACTCCCGATGACCTGCACCACGATCCCAAGCGCCTGTCGAGCTACGAAAACCATCGCTTCATGATGGACTGGTTTCTAGCCGATTGGGGCGACCCGGCGCTCGATCTCGGCCATCTCAAACACCGCACTCTGGCCGGCGAACAACTGGTCGGACTTGGCACCGACGGCGACGTGTCCCGTGTGTCCAATTTTATGGAACACGGAACTCTGTCAGTCAAAATCCGCCAGGACGATTATCGACCATTTTTACTCTCTCTATACGCGCTCTGTTGCTTTGCTGCCGATTCGGGCAATCGTTATGCCCCCGAAGATGCTTACCTGCCCGGCGGACATCCGCCGCAAGGCAATCCGTATTTCTGGTCCGCTGTCGTGAACAGCGTGCTGCAGCCGTCGCTCGGTTTGCGCTGGCTTCTTTGCTACGAAGAAAGCGATCACGAGATTTGCCATTTGCAGAAGGCGGCGCCCAAGCACTGGTTCAGCACGGGCCAGAGCATTCGCGTGACCAACTGTCCAACTCGTTGGGGCAACATTAGCTGGACCACCGCAGCCAAACCGAACGGTGGCTGGACAGTCACCTGCCAGACTGCCCAAACCTTCAACGCCCAGCTCGTCATTCACGTCCACACTCCCGATGGCCGCCCGCTTATTCATACCAGCGCGGGAGCCATCGCGGGCGATCGAATCGTTCTTTCCCGCGAGCTCATGATGGAGTCGCAGAACAGAACGATCGAGGTCGATTGAAGCTCCTATCCGCCATACTGAATTTCAGTGTTCCAGCAGATTGAAAACCAGATCATTGCCGCCATTCAGCAGCGTCTCCAGGCACAGTTTAATCTCGCCCTCGATGTCTCCCTCGAACAGCCCAAACAGAGTTCTTTCGGCGAACTGGCCATCCCCGTCGCCTTTCAGCTAGCTCGCCAGCTCAAACGCTCGCCCCGCCAGATTGCTGAAGAACTCGCCAGCGCGCTCGACGGTTTACCCGGCATCAGCTCTTTTGAAATAGCCGGCAACGGCTATATCAACATTCGTCTGGATCGGGTCGCCTACGCTCTGTCGCTGCTCGCGCCGCCCGCCGGGCCGGTTCCCGAATACGCCGCCAAAATCATCGTCGAACACACGAACATTAATCCCAACAAAGCCGCGCACATCGGGCATCTCCGCAACGCCGTATTAGGCGACACTTTCGTCCGCCTCCTGCGTGCCCGGGGCCGTCGGGTTGAAGTCCAGAACTATATCGACAACACCGGTGTGCAGGTCGCGGACGTTGTTGTCGCCTTTCACCATCTCGAAAAGCAAACCCCTGCCCAGGTCCGGGTACTGATCGACGATCCGGCCACTCGTTTCGACTATCTCTGCTGGGATCTCTACGCCCGCATCTCCGCCTACTACAAGGATCATCCCGAAGCCCTCGCCTGGCGCAGCGACACCCTGCACGCCATTGAATCGGGCGCGGGCGAACTGGCCGAACTCGCTCACCTTGTGGCCGACGCCATCGTGCATCTTCACCTGCAGACTATGTATCGCCTCGACGTTGTCTATCAGCTTCTGCCGCGTGAAAGCGAAATTCTTCACCTGCACTTCTGGGCGGCAGCTTTTGCATTGCTCAAAGAACGCAAAGCCATCTATTTTGAAACTGAGGGCAAAAACAAAGGCTGCTGGGTTATGCCTTCCTCCGCGTTTCGCACCGCCAATGCCGAATCGAGTGACATTGAAGACGATAGTAAAGTCATTGTTCGCTCCAACGGAACAGTCACTTATGTTGGCAAAGACATCGCTTATCAACTTTGGAAATTCGGACTCCTCAGCAAGGACTTTTTCTATCGACCCTGGTCGACTTATCCTGATGGGCGACAGGTTTGGGTTACCGCCGATCAGCCCTCCTCTGGCTCCGGCACGCCTTCCTTCGGACATGGCTCCACCGTATTCAACGTCATTGATTCCCGCCAGTCTTACCTGCAGGAGGTCGTCGTAGCAGGTCTGCGCGCTCTCGGTTTCGACGAGCAGGCAGACGCGTCCAAGCATTTCTCCTACGAGATGGTCGCGCTCTCACCGCGCACTTGCGTCGAAATGGGTATCCCGCTCTCCGATGAAGACAAGAAGCGTCCCTACATCGAAGTCTCCGGACGGAAAGGGCTCGGTGTCAAAGCCGACGACCTTATCGACAAATTAATCACAACTGCGCTCGCGGAGGTCGACGACCGGCATCCGTCCGCCGATCCCGCTGACCGGCAGCGCATCGCCCAGGAAATAGCAATCGGCGCACTGCGCTACTTCATGCTGAAATTCACGCGCAATTCCGTGATCGCCTTCGACTTTCACGAAGCTCTTAGCTTCGAAGGGGAAACCGGACCTTACGTCCAATACTCCGCTGTTCGCGCCAGCAACATCCTGCGCAAGTATCAGGAACGTTTTGGTTCGCTTCCTGACTTCGCCGCCGCATTGTCTGGCGAGGCCCTGACGCAGTGCTTCGCGGAAGAAGGACTCTGGCAACTTCTTCTGCTTGCTTCGCGAACCGATACCATCCTCGAGCGCGCCATCACATCCGGCGAACCGGCCCACGTCGCCAAGTACGCATTCCAACTGGCGCAAGCTTTCAACAACTTCTATCACGAGCATTCTGTCATCGCCGAATCGGACAAAATCAAGCGCACTGCGCTGCTCTGGCTCACTCATTTCACCCAGCGCCAGCTACTTTCGATACTGACTATCCTGGGCATCACCCAACCCGCCTATATGTAGTTCCTGTAAACAAACGGGTAAATTCCCTAATCTCAAGGTTCTAAACTAAAGATAAATGGCCAGTAAGAACACGTTTGGCGCCGCAGCCACGCTTCGGGTGCACAACCGGGAGTTTCAGATCTTTCGCTTAGATGTTCTCGAGAAAGCTGCTACCAACGTGAAGCTCTCCCGCCTTCCGTACTCGATCAAGATTCTCCTCGAAAATCTACTACGGTTTGAAGACGAACGCACGGTAAAGGCCGGCGATATCGAGTATGTGGCCGAGTGGGATCCCAAAACCGCCGCCCAGGAGATCCAGTTCCGCCCCGCTCGCACCTTGCTGCAGGATTTCACCGGCGTCCCTTGCGTTGTCGATCTCGCCGCCATGCGCGATGCGCTCAAAAAGTTGGGCGTCAATCCCGAACTAGCCAACCCTCTCATCCCTGCCGACCTGGTCATCGATCATTCGGTTCAAGTCGACGATTTTGGCTCGTCCAGCGCTTTTGCCCATAACGCGCTTCTTGAGTTCTCCCGCAATCAGGAGCGCTACTCGTTCCTCCGCTGGGGCCAGAAAGCCTTCGGCAACTTCCGCGTCGTTCCTCCCGATACCGGCATCGTTCATCAGGTCAATCTCGAATACCTGGCGAGCGTTGTCTTCACCGCGCAGAAAAACGGCACCACTCAGGCGTATCCCGACACGCTCATGGGCACCGATTCCCACACCACCATGATCAACGGCGTCGGCGTGGTCGGTTGGGGCGTCGGCGGTATCGAGGCGGAAGCCTGTATGCTCGGGCAGCCCATTTCCATGTTGCTTCCGCAGGTGGTCGGCTTTAAGTTAAGCGGCCAGCTTCCCGAAGGCGCAACGGCCACCGATCTCGTCCTCACCGTCACCCAGATGCTCCGCAAGCGGGGCGTTGTCGGCAAGTTCGTCGAATTCTACGGCCCCGGCGTGACTGCTTTATCGCTGGCCGATCGTGCCACCATCAGCAACATGGCGCCCGAATACGGCGCCACCATCGGCTTCTTTCCGGTCGACGATATCGCGCTTGATTATCTTCGCCTTACCGGACGTCCAGCGGATCATGTCGACTTAGTCGAAGCTTACTGCAAGGAACAAGGTCTGTTTCTTACCGTTGACTCGCCGGATCCCGTTTACTCCGACACGCTTGGTCTTGATCTTTCGAAAGTAACTCCGTCTCTTGCCGGTCCAAAGCGTCCGCAGGATCGTATCGAGTTGCACGACGTCAAAGAGAACTTTCTGGCTTCTCTCACCGGGTCGCAGCGAAGCGCCAAGCTTCGGGTCAACGGCCATAAAGAGAAAATCAGCGATGGCGCAGTTGTCATAGCCGCAATTACCAGTTGCACCAACACCTCCAATCCATCGGTAATGGTGGCCGCCGGTCTGCTTGCACGAAAGGCCGCCGAAAAAGGTCTCGAGCCCAAGTCGTGGGTCAAGACTTCTCTCGCGCCCGGTTCTAAAGTCGTCTTCGACTATCTCACTGACGCGGGCCTGATGCCCTACCTGGAGAAATTCAATTTCCACCTTGTCGGCTATGGCTGCACCACCTGCATCGGCAACAGCGGTCCTCTTCCCGACAACGTGGCAGAGGCGGTAACTGAAGGCAAATTGAATGTAGCGGCGGTTCTTTCAGGCAACCGTAACTTCGAGGGCCGGGTCAATCCACTCGTCCGCTCGAACTATCTCGCCTCGCCTCCCCTGGTCGTGGCGTATGCAATTGCCGGCCGCATTGATATCGATCTCACCAAAGATCCTCTCGGCGAAGGCGCTGACGGCCACAACGTTTTCCTCAAAGACATTTGGCCGACGTCCGAAGAAGTAAACGCCGTTGTAAAAGCTTCCGCTCGGACCGAATTCTTCCGCAAAGAATACGCCGAGGTCTTCGAGGGCGATGCCAGCTGGAATTCGCTCAAAACGCCCGAAGGAAGTATCTTCGGTTGGAGCGCCGATTCCACTTACATAAAACGGCCTCCCTATTTCGATACCGTTGTCGATCCGGCCACCTTCGTGCGCGACATCACGAATGCTCGTGTCCTCGCGGTGCTTGGCGACTCCGTCACCACCGATCACATTTCGCCCGCCGGTTCGATTGCCATCGAGAGCCCCGCCGGCAAATACCTCATGAGCCTGGGCGTTAAACCCGGCGACTTTAATAGCTATGGCGCGCGTCGCGGCAATCACGAAGTGATGGTCCGCGGCACCTTCGGTAACATCCGTCTCAAGAACCAAATGGTTCCCGGTGTGGAAGGCAGTTGGACGCGGCATCTGCCCAAAGGCGAGAAGATGTTCATCTACGACGCCTCGGTCCAATACAAAATGGAGCACGTGCCGCTTCTGGTGATTGCCGGCAAGGAATACGGCTCCGGTTCTTCGCGCGACTGGGCCGCGAAAGGGACGCTGCTACTCGGTGTGCGGGCGGTGATCGCGGAAAGCTTCGAGCGCATCCATCGCTCGAATCTCGTGCAGATGGGTGTCCTCCCGTTGCAGTTCGCCCCCGGTCAAGGCCACGAAACCTTGGGCCTTTCAGGTGAAGAAACATTCGATCTCGTTGGTATTCCAGAGGCGGTCGCGGCCGGTGGCGGAACCGTGCATGTCATCGCCACTTCAGCCAAGGGCAAGCGCACTGAATTTTCTGTCAAGGCTCGCATCGATACTCCGCAAGAGGCGGAATACTACCGGTATGGTGGCATCCTGCCGTATGTGTTGCGCCAGTTGATCACCGCTGATGCGGCGCCCCCGGTGCTGGCATAAATCGCGGTGCGCCGCTCATGAGGCCCCGCCCGCCGCTGCTCGTCTCCGCGGGTATCATCCACCGCGGCGGTCAAGTACTCGTCGGCCAACGCCGTAAAGGGGACCGGCATTCACTGAAGTGGGAGTTTCCCGGCGGCAAAGTCGAGCATGGCGAATCACCCCGGGGCGCCCTGATCCGCGAACTTCGCGAAGAACTGAACATCAAGGCTCGCATCGGCAGCGAACTCGCCCGCTACGAGCACGATTACCCGAGCGGCAGCCGTGTGCATCTGCTCTTCTTCGCAGTGCCTGATTTTTCGGGTGAACCTGCCGCCCTGGTATTCGAGCAGATCTCCTGGGTTGATCTGCTGAATCTTCCGTCTCTCGATTTCCTCGAAGGAGATCTCGATTTCATCAAACGACTTTCGCGGGGCGATTTCTCGCAGCTGCTCCGCGCCTAGCGTCAGCTCAAAAATTTAACTTCAAGCCGAGCTGGAAGGTTCGGTTTCCGCCGCCCGCTCCCGTGATATAGCCGAACGTCGAGGTTCCCAGTGTTGTTCCCGGATTACTGAACTGCGGCGTGTTCGTAATGCTGAAGGCCTCACCGCGGATCTCCAACCGGTATCGCTCGCGGAAGCTGATGATCTTAAAGAGCGAAGCATCGAGGTTGAAAAAGCCAGGTCCAGAGAGAAAGTTTCTGCCGGTGTTCCCGAATACGCCATTGGCGGTGGGCGCTGCAAAACTTGCCGCGCTGAACCAGGGAGAATTCGCCCCCACGCCATGCAGAATGTCTACCGGCGCAATTTGATCTACGGTTTGCGTGTTGCCGGGAGCGTTCAAGTTATTCGAATTGGGCGTCAGCGTCAGTGGTGTGCCACTCATCACCGTCAAAATTCCGTTGACTCGCCAGTTGCCGAACACGTTACCCATCACGCCCGAACTCAACCATTTCTTGCCGGGTCCAAACGGCAGATCGTAGACGTAACTCTGAACAAAGGTGTGGGTACGGTCAAAATCGTTGCGCGCGTAATTCCGGCGTTGATTGATGTAGAAATCCAAGCCACCGTCGTCACCCCCCTGATATCCCATGCCTTTGCCGTACGTGTACGCGGTTGTAACCATCAGGCCGTTGGAGAACTGTCGGTCTAACTTCACCTGCAAAGAGTTATACATGGTGGAGTAAGGTGCAAACAGCAAAGTAGTGGAAGCGGTGCGCCCGAATTGCGCTTCCGGCAAGCCCGCATTTCCCAACCCTGCTACGGTGGCTGCGTTGAGATTGTATTGCGTCACGCTATCGACCCCATGATTCGCGACGTAGGAAGCGGTTAGTACGAACTTAGCCGGTAACGCCTGCTGAATAGCTATATTCCACGACTCGACAGAAGGATTTTTGAAATTATTGTTGAGCGTGAAGTACGCCTGGCTTTTCGGGGCCGGCAGAATGCCGCTGGCTGGAATAGCCGGCAGCACTGAGGGTGGAAAACCATTCTGGAAAGTCGCCGGCGTCACTCCATCCGATAACACGGCCGGTCCGTAAGTAGTCACAGCCGGGTTGTATGAGTTATTCGCCCGGACCGGATAGTTGAAGGCATAATTATTATCCGGGAATGGTGTGTAGCTGATGCCAAACCCGGCTCGCACGACAGTTGAGTTAGTCAAACGGTATGCCGCTCCAAAGCGAGGTGCGAAATATCCATAGTGTGTAGTCAACCCGGCATTGCTCGGATTACCGCCCACGCCCGCTACCACCAGTGTGTTGTTGGTTGGATTGTAGTTAGAGAAGCCGCCATTGAACTGTGGAACATACGGAGGATAGAATTCCCACCGCACGCCGTAATTCAGCGTCAGTTTCGACGAAACGGTCCAGCGGTCCTGCACAAAGCTGAAAAGCTGCCAGCCGCGGATGGCTGGAAAGAAGGTTGCGAGGTCCCGGCCCGCCTGGCTTGGCAAGTCAAGTAATAGACTGGCAAGCTGGTTGTAATAGCTGGTGGCCGACTCCGTTGAGCCCGTCTTCAGCGCAGTCTGCCCTGTGTCAAACGTATACAGGCCACGCAGGCTGAACGTCTGGCCTTGCAGCAGGTTGTCCCGAATACGACGATAGTCGAGCCCGAATTTGATGGTGTGATTTCCTAAAATCTTCGTCCAGGTATCTGCCAGGTCGATATTGGCTTCGGATCGTACCCAGGGCATGCTGGCGCTATAGCCAATCAGCGGGTTGTTCGAATTGAAGAAAGAACCGCTCGGAAAGGCAATTCCCACGATGCCACTAGTGCGCTGGTCTAAATTCAAGCCGTTTATTCCTAACGCCGTTGATGAAGGATTGCCGCTGTCGGCCGGCGTCGAAATGTTGTTATAGTACGCCACGCCAACCCGGAATTCATTGATCAGCGTCGGTGAGAAGACCCGGTCGTAATTGATGCCGCCGCTGTACGTTCGTTGCAGCCCGGTACCCTCAAAGGCGCCTTGTGCGGGACCGCCTGCCAATCCAAATACCGGGGCTTGAAACACCGACGGTCGGGAGAAGCTCAAACGCGTACTGATCCGGTCTTTGTCGGTCGGATTGTAGTCGACCTTCACGTCAAAGGACGTTGTGTCTTTGTGAAAGGGCAGCAGCGCAAAGTAATTATTTACTCCGGTGGGGCTGTTCTGATTCGGCGCAGGCAAGAGCGCCAGCAGCTTGGCCGAAATGGGATTGATCATGCCGGCCGGAATTTTATTGTTTGGAAATTGCTGGCGTCCCGATCCGTCGGCATTTCCTGAAAACGGATTGTAGATAGCGGTCTTCGACCCGCTCAGATCGCCTGAGATCTCAGCTTGCGTCGGAATCGTCAAGAGGTTGGTGTTGGCTTCGTGGTCCTTCACTTCCAGGATGTCGCCAAAGTAAAACAGCTTGTTCTTGATGATGGGACCGCCGACATTTCCGCCGAAGTAGTTATAGGCGAGGTGACCGACGGACGGATTGAAAAAGTTCCGCGAGTTCAATTTGCTGTTCTGGAAGAATTCGTACACCGCGCCGTGGATGCTGTTGGTGCCCGATTTCAACAACACGTTAGTAACGGCCCCGCTGGCTCGCCCGAGCTCGGCATCGAAGTTACTGGTGGATACGTCTACCGTTTGAATCGCCTCGATGGGCGGCACCAGAATCTGCAGGAGCCCGGTTCGCTCGTTATCGTCGATGCCTTCAATTTGATAGTTGTTGCCCATGCGCAGCTGCCCGTTGACTTCGGTCTGCAGGGAACTGGCGGCGTTGAAGAATTGCGAATGTTGAAAACTCGCGCGGGTGGTACCCGGCACGAGATTTAGCAAACCCTGGAAATTCCGATTCGTTCCGGTGGGCAAGTTCGCAGTGGCGGCGGTCGAGATGCTGCTCCCCGTATCGGCGCGGTCTGTTTGCAAGGCTGGCGGCGCCGCGGAAACTTCAATAGATTCGTTTACGCTCCCTGGCTGCAATTGCACGTCTACGCGGGTGCTGGTGTTGACGATGACATCGATGTTCTGGCGAACTTCCTTTTTGAAGCCGGCGAGCTCCACGGACACCGAATATGCTCCGGGCGCTACGTCGGGGAAAGTGTAGTTGCCGCTAGCATTCGTATCGGAGGTGCGGCTGATTCCGGTTTGAGTTTCGGTAATGGTTACTTTGGCACTGCCGACCACTGCGCCGGATGCGTCGCTGACTGTTCCTAGAACTGTTGCGTTCACCGCTTGCGCCTGCAGACTGCTTAGGGACAACAGGGCGCACATCGCCCGCACGCTAACGTAGCGTAAAATCCTCACAAGACCCTCTTTCGCCGGCCGGTTACGAGAAACTCGGAAATGCCGACCTATTGGCTGAAATTATATAGCATTTTCAGCTAGTGATGAACGATCAGGTCTTCTGCGTACCAATCGCCAGCACAAAGTACTGTGCCGCTTCGTCGCCTACGCTTTTCAAACCGTGCTCTTCCATGGAATGGACATAAATGATGGAACCAGGGCCGGCCACTGTGGTCCTGCCGGAAATGGTAGCCGCCAGCTGCCCCTTTTGTATGAGCATCATCTCTTCGTGAATATGATGGTGCGGCGGATGGGGCGACTGGCCGGGCGGCATGGTGGTCACATGCAAGTCGATCGGAAAGCCCTCGTGGGTTGTCCCGTGGAAAACCTGCCGCGACTCGGCATGAGTTTGCGAATTTGTCTTTACCGGCAGACTCTCAAATGCGTACACTTTGGAGGGCAACTCCGTTTCAGCCGCCGGCGCTGATCCCGCCAATACGATTGCCCATAGCCCGTTCAACTCACGACGTGAAATACTCATAGGATTCTTGTCTTTACTAAGCTACTACCGGACCGGCGCGTGCGAGATGGCGGGCTGAAGCCTACCCTACGAGAGGAGTGACTCTTCAGCAAAAAGCCAGATTCAGTTTCTACGTTCATTAAGATGTCTTTGCGCCGGGTCTTGCTCTTCCTATTGCTTCATGCCGCGCTGTTTGCGCAACCCAGCCGGAAGATGACCCTCACCGGGAGCGTGCAGGATGCAAGCGGCGCCGTTATTCCGAAAGCTGCTGTTGTACTCCTCTCGCCTGACGGCAAGCAGCTTGCCACAACGAAATCAGACGGTCAAGGCTCCTTTCATCTCAGCGCCTTGATTTCGGGACAGGATACGCTCGAAGTCCGCCACCCCGGCTTCAAGTCTTTTATCGCTCATCTGCCGGCCAAAGGGGCGGCGGTGATGCCTATTCACGCTACTCTGGAGATCGCCGCCGTAACAGAGCAGGTTGATGTTGGTGTTGATTCAGAAGGCAGCAGCGTCTCGACCGATCCGGCCGAAAATAAAGATGCCGCTACTGTGACTGGCAACGCTCTCGACCACCTGCCGGTCTTCGATCAGGATTACGTCAGTACGCTCTCAAACTTTTTAGACCAGGGAAGCACCGGAACTACAGGCGCCACCATTGTTGTGGACGGCATGGAACAGAAAGACGCCGGCGTGAGCGCCTCGGCCGTTGAAAGCGTCAAGATCAACAACGATCCGTACTCGGCCGAATATTCCCGGCCCGGGCGCGGCCGTATCGAAATCACCACCAAGTCTCCTTCTCCCGTTTACCACGGGACGTTCAACTTCATCGAGCGCGATTATCACCTGGACGCCCGAAACGCTTTCGCGTCCGAACGGCCGCCGGAACAGCGCCGCATTTTTGAAGGCGTCCTCACCGGTCCGGTGCCGAAACTCAGCAAAACCTTTTTCCTGCTGTCTGGTGATTATGAGATCGACGACGTGCAGTCGACGTTGTACGCACAACTGCCTGGCGGTCTACTCCAAGAAAACGTACCGAGTCCGATCCGCGCGATTGACGGCGCGGCCCGCCTGACGCACGATATCAATGATCGTCACAACATCACGCTACAGCTGACTTACGAAGGCCGTAAACGCGATAACCAGCTGGCTTCACCGGGCCAGACCTTAAGTGCCGCGCAAACGCCGGGTAGCGGCGGCGGCTCCGCGCAAACGCAAGTACTCGGCGGCTACGTGCTGCCCGAAGCGGGGCAAAGCCTTTCCGGTGTCGAGCGTCACCTTCTGTTCACCGACAAGCTCGTGCTCAGCGCGTCGCTGCTCAATCAGTTTCAGATCGTGTACGAGCACAACCGGGACTCGACCGCGAGCACGACCGAAGCGCCGCAGATCAACGTCCAGAACGCCTTTGTCGCGGGGGGCGCTCAGGCCACCCGGCTCAATACGGAAAACAACGTGGACATTCGCGATGCTCTCACCTGGTCGCACGGAAAACATACTGTTATTGCCGGCTTCGCCATGCCCAACATGTCGCGGCGCGCGCTCGATGACTACTCGAACCGTCTCGGCACATTCAATTTCAGCAGCCTGCAGGACTATATCGCGAACCAACCTTTTTCTTTTACCCGCCAGCAGGGGCCGACTCATTTCGTTTACTGGCAGCGCGAGATCGGTGGTTTCATCCAGGACCAGATTCGTGTGTCATCGAATCTGCAATTCGGCATTGGCCTGCGTTGGGACTGGCAGAACGAACTGCACGATTACAATAACTTCTCTCCGCGCGCCTCGCTGGCCTATGCTTTCGGCGCGAAACGCAACACGGTGTTCCGCACGGGAGCCGGCTTCTTTTACGACCGTACACGTTCCCAGCCGATCTGCAATCTGGCGCTCTACTCTGCTCCGGCGTTGACCAGCATCCTCTTGCTGAATCCTTCTTATCCCGACCCGTTCGCTGGTGGCGTTTCTCCGGTGGCTCAGCCGCCGAACATCTATCGGTTCAGCCCGGATATTCGCACCCCGTACAGCATCCTGTATAGTGCTGCGCTGGAACGCCAGATTTTCAAGAGCGCCACGGTCTCCGCCACTTACCGGGGCTCGGTAGGTGTTTCACTGTTTGAATCGCTGAATGTGAACCAACCGCTTCCGCCGCTCTATCTGGTCCGTCCGAACCCCGCTTATGCCACTTACCAGCAGATTCAATCCAATGGGCGACAAGTCCAGCAGGCGCTCGATCTCTCGTTCTCCGGCAAGCTGACTCGTTATCTCTCTGGCATTGCGCAATACACGCTAAACCGGACGAACAATAATACCGGGGGCATCAACTACATGCCTCCTAATACGTACGACTTATCTGGCGAATACTCGCGCGCCGATTTCGATCAGCAAAACCGGCTGAACTTACTGCTTAGTTCCAGTCTGTACAAGTGGATCGACCTGGGTATCGGCATCACGGCGGCTTCGGGGTTACCGTATACGTTGACTCTCGGCCAGGACATCTATAATTCGGGGTTCGCGACGGCGCGGCCGCCCGGCGTCGCTCGCAACACCTTGCAGGGTCCCGGTTATAGCGAGCTGGATCTGCGGTGGTCGCACGACTTTCTGCTTTCCAAGAAGGCGGAGAAAGGACCGATCGTCAGTCTGGCGGTAGATGCTTTCAACCTACCCAACCGGGTGAACTTCGCCCAGTATGTGGGGAACGAAAGCTCCCCGTTCTTCGGCCATGCGGTCGCGGCACTTCCGGCGCGGCGTCTGCAGTTCACGTTGCGGTTCAAGTTTTGAAGAAAGAAGGTGGCAGGCTAAAGCCTACCCTACTTGGGTAGGTCGGGGCAGACGAACTCCTTTTCTACGGCTTGTAGAGTAAGTTCTTTTTTCTCTTTACTGCGGGTTAGGGTTTGTTTGAGTTGTAAGTGCCGATCAGTTACTTTGTTAATTGTCAGGGTATAAGTGGGCACTCCGTCTTCTACTACTTGCATGAGACCCGGGCGCTTTGGATCTTCTGTCCAGGTTGAGATCCGGTAAGTTTCTACGCACGACGTCATCAGGAGTGTTCCATTCGGCAGAAAGATGTAGAGGCTGCCGGGTGCGCTCGGAGTAGTCGCCTGCCAAATTCTGCCAAACAAGGGCGTCAGCAGATGCGTCGCAAACACTGCGGCCAGACAGAGCTTAATCATGGCGCAGGGTTTGAGCCGGATCGAGGCGGAGCAGGCGGAGGGCCGGGATGAGGCTGGCTAGGGAGGTGACGAGGAGTAGCAGGACGGCGACTCCGAGCAGGGTGGCTGGATCGGTGGTGGAGACGCCCCAGATCAGTGATTGGAGAAGGCGTGCGGCAAATAGGGAGAGTACGAGGCCGGTAAGGATGCCGGCAAAGGCGAGCGTCAAAGAAGGACGAATAGCGGTCTGGAGAATGTTTTGCAGGCCGGCGCCTAAAGCCAGGCGGATGCCCATTTCGCGAGTGCGTTGCGTGACGGATTGGGCCACCAGACCGTAGACACCCAGGGTAGCTAACAGGAGAGCCAGACCAGCCAGTGTGGAAAAGAGCAAAGCGTGGTAGCGCTGGTCGAGGAATGAGGTGCTGCGCAGTTCGTCCATGGTGTGGAAGCTGGAGAAGGGAAGCGTGGGGTCGACCGACTGGAGGGAGTGCTGCATGGCGTAGGGCAGGCGGCCCACGGTGCCATGCGTGCGCACGATCCAGTTGGGCGAGAGAAAGGTGTTGACCATGGCGAAGGAGGTGGCGGGGAACTGATCCGGGGTGACGTAGACTTCGGCGAAGGCGTCGACCGGGCCCATGTAAGGTCCCCAGCCATTTTGTTCGGGGACATCGCCGACGATGCCGACGATTTGGAAGGCGGTGTCGCCGACTTTGACTTGGGCGCCAATGGCCTGGGGGCTGTGATGGAAATACCTGCGCAGAAATGCTTCGTTGACGACGGCTACCGGGGCGGAGGTAGCAATGTCGGAGGGCGCGAGGAGGCGGCCTTGCAACAGACGGATTTCGAGGACATGAAAGAAGCTTGGAGTGACGTAGGTCATGTTAGTGATGGGATCGCGATGGGAGAGATCTTCCCCGGAGACGGCCTGGACGTACATGTTGAGCGGACGCTGATAGGGGAGGCTCAAGGCGACGGCGGCGGATTCAACGCCGGGAATGTTCTGGATGCGATCGAGCGAGGTTTGGAAGAGATGAGTAGCGGCGGAAGGCGTGGCGTAGCGGGCATCCTCAAGAGAGAGCGAAGCGGAGGTGACGTGTTCGCCGTTGAAACCGGGCTTTTGGCCAGCGAGTTTGGTGAAGGTGTGAATCAGCAGTCCGGCGGCTACGACGAGCATGACGCCGAGGGCGATTTCGGCGAAGACCAGTAATTGACGCCAAGTCTGGCTGGCACGGGACGCGCCGCGACCGGCTTCGTTGAGAGCGGCGCGGAGGTCAATTTTGGTGGCCTGCCAGGCAGGGAGGAGACCGAAGAGCAGGCTGGTGAGCAGGGAGAGCGCGAGCATGATGGACAGGACGCGGGCATCTAGATGGATGGCGGAAACGCTCGAGAATTCTTTGGGGTTGAGGGCGAGCAAGGCCTGCAGCGCGAATTGACCAAGGAGGATTCCAAGCGCGCCGCCGAGGAGGGCGAGCAAGGTGGACTCGGCGAGTAATTGAGTGGCGATGCGCGGGCGGCCGGCGCCGAGAGCGAGACGGGTGGCGAATTCGCGGGAGCGGAGGGCGGAGCGCGAGAGCAGAATACCGGCGATGTTGACGCAGCCAATGAGGAGCACGAGAGCGACTGCAGCCCAGAGCAGGACGAGTTTAGGGCGGAGATCGGTAGAGAGACCTTGCTGGAGGGGAATGGCGCGCTGAATAAGGGTGAGGCCAGGCGGCAATTTCATCTCGTCGATGAGCGGTTTGGTGATGGCGGTTAATTGGCCGGTGGCCTGCGCTTCGGTCACGCCGGGCCGGAGGCGGCCGACGATCTCGAAATTCATGCCGCCACCCTCGTTGGATTGAGATGCCTGCAGCGGTGTCCAGAGATCGGCTTCGCCATTGGTGCGAAAGCTGGCAGGCATTATGCCGATGACGGTATAAGGTGCGCCGCGGAGTTGGATGGTGCGGCCGAGGATGGCGGGATCGGCTTGGAAGAGGCGATGCCAGAGGGCGTAGCTGAGGATGGTGAGATTGGGTCCGTTGGGAATGTCTTCCTGGCGGGTAAATTCGCGTCCCGCTAAGGGCGAAGTTCCGAGAACGTGGAAGAGGCCGGCCCCGATGCGCTGCTGCTGGATGAACTCGGCGTGTCCGCCGGCGACCAGATTGACGCCGTTGTGACCAAGGCTGGTAACGGCGGGTTCGAGCAAATTGGCGTGATCGCGGATGAGTTCCCAGGCGCGGCCGGTTTGACCGGTATTTCTGCTAGTGGCGCCGCCTTGACGGGCTTCACGGACGACCATGACGAGGCGATCGGGCTGGTGGAACGGCAACGGGCGAAAGAAGACTGCGTCGACGACGCTGAAGATGGCGGTATTTGCGCCAATGCAGAGGGCCAGGGTGAGTAGGACAGTGAGGGTGAATCCGGGGCTTTGACGGAGTTGTCGTGCGGCGTAGCGGAGATCGTTCCATAAGGTCATAACGGGTGCCTCTTTTGGGATTGTCTCGTACTTTGTGGAAGGCAAAAATTGGCAGGCTAAAGCCTACCCTACGGGGGTCAGGCGGCGACTTTTGTAAGTTCGCGAATGGACTGGGCGGCGCTTGCGCCTTCGAGGTAGGACTCGATGTCGGCGATGGAAAATTCGAAGCCATGGTCGGCGGGGTCGAAGGGGCGATGACGGTTCTTAGCAACTTGATAGAGGGCAGCGGCTGTGGCGAGGTCCTGTGCTTCCTGTTTGTTGCGTTCCTGCTGGGCGGCGCGGAGGTCGGCTAGATCTTTGTCGCGCTGGCGGCGGAGGCGGCTTTCCTGAAGAGACAGATTGCGGAACTGCTTTTCGTAGACGAGGTAGGTTTCGAGTTCGATCAGGCCCGCCTGAGCTTCGGCTGGTTCGGCAGCAAATTTGTCGGCGAACTGGGTGCGGCCACGGGCATAAAGGGCGAATTCGAGAGTGGGGATGCGGCGGAGACGCCAGTTGGCATCGGCGATGGATTGAACCAGCTCGGATTCGCAGACGCCGACGGGCTGAAATTCGTCGAAGTAGCGCTCGACATGCTGCTGGTAGGCTTCGGCATCATCGGAGGGAAGCAGGACGGTGCGGCCGGTGAGGGCGGATTTGAGGGCGTTGCTGGAGGAGCGGGCTTTGCCTTCCGGGGTGCGGGGGCCAGTTGAGAGAGCGGCGTTGGCGCGATTGGCGGCAAGACGGGCGGGGGAGATTTCAGCGGTTTCCGGTTCGATAGCGGGTTCAATTTCGGCGGAGGCTGTGGCGGCGACAGCGAGTTCGTTGGACTGTTTGCGGGCGAGCTTTTTGGCTTTGCGTTCCTGGGCGCGGCGAATGGAGCGGGCAGTCATGATGAAGAAGGGTAGCAGGCGTGGCGGGACCGTTACAAAGGATTTTGGTTGCGGGGAGGCGTAAAGCTTTTGGAATCACGCTGCAAAAAAATTTGCAGGGTTTGTCACCGGATGTCGACTGAAACCGCAGGGCTACTTGTTTTGGGAGGCCTGTTGGAAAATTCGCTGTTCCTGCTCGCGGAGTTTGGGTGTGAATTCATCGCCGAAGTCGGAGGCTTCGAATATCGGGCGGATTTCGATTTCGGAGTTGCCGGGGTGGGGGCAAGGACAGCGCTTGACCCAGGCGATTGCTTCGTCCATCGACTTTACCTGCCAGAGCCAGTATCCGGCGACGAGCTCTTTGGTTTCGGTGAAGGGGCCATCGAGCACGGTCCGGTGGTCGCCTGAGAATTGAATGCGGACGCCTTTCGATGAGGGATGAAGGCCTTCGGCGGCGAGCAGTAGGCCGGCTTTCGCTAATTCTTCATTGAAGTTGCCCATGTCAGTGAGCAGTTTTTCCGTGGGCATGACGCCGGCTTCGGAGTCTTTGGAAGCTTTAACTAGAACCATTACTTTCATGTTTGTTTTCTCCTTGTGTGTTCCCTACTTATCAGTCGAATGGAGAATCGCAAAATCGACAGGCGGGGAATGTCGATTTTGCGATTGCTCAAACGACGTTTGTGTGGAGGAGAGTTCAGCGATGGGAATGGAAAGGAAAACGACGATAACGAAAAGGTTCCAGCCGCGCTGGGCCATGGGACTGGCGCTGACTATTTTCTTCCTGGAAACCGTCACGCCGCGCAGCAGGGCGATTGTGGAGCATGTCCGTGCGATGGACGAGAAGGTATGGAGCACGTTGAATACGGCCGAGCGGAATGTGTTGTGTCTGACGAGCCGGGTCACGGATTGTTACGTGATTATGAGGCTGGTTTGTAAAGAGAGGCGGCGGCAGCAGGGGACATGGTGCAAGGAGAATGTCAGACACCTTGATCGCATGGAATCGTACGAGTTGGTAGGATCGGGGCAGCAGGAATTATGGATCTGAATCGGATAACGCGTAGTCCGGAAATCATGGGGGGCAAACCCTGCTTACGCGGTATGCGGGTTACGGTGGGGACGATTGTGGGACTGGTGACGGCGGGGCACTCGCAGGCTGAAATTCTGAGAGCCTACCCTTACCTGGAAGAAGATGACATTCGACAGGCGCTCGCCTATGCGGCTTGGCGGGTTGAAGAGATCGAAGTTCCACTTCCAGCCGCTTGAAGCTTTTCATCGATATGAGTTTGAGTCCGCTTTGGGTCGAGTTCCTGGCCTCAGCGGGTTCGAAAGTGTCCACTGGTCAACGGTCGGTCGGCCATCCGCAGCGGATCGCGAGATCATGGATTACGCAAGCGAGAATGGAATGGTCGTCTTTACTCATGATTTAGACTTCGGGGCGCTATTGGCTGACCGGAAGACTAGCGGGCCGAGTGTTATTCAGATTCGGGCGCAAAACATCTTACCTACTTCGATCGGCGATCTGGTCGTGGTCGCTTTGCGCACTAGTGTTGGACAGTTAGAGGCGGGGGCATTGGTGACCGTGGATCCAACTCGGAGAAGGATTCGCTTTTTGCCGATTTAGAGCTGAAATAACAAATTCGTTTGTTCCTCGAGGGGCTGGCTTGGTTGGATTGGGGATGACGCATGGGGCAGCGGGTCACGTTACCGGGTTGGGTCGTTCGAGGACGCTGCTGATGAGTTCTTTGGCATCGGCGAGGCTCTTGGTGATGAGTTGGATGTCCATGGCCGGTTTGCCAAGTTGACGGACGCTTTGGCAGTAGACGCCGTGCTGGCCGACGAGCACCAACGCGTCGGTGATGCAGTCGAGGGTGACGGCAAGACGTCCGCGGTCGCGGCCCATCATCAACTCGTACTTTTCGAGATCTTCGCGGCGCTCCTGGTAAACCGACATCAGCCCTCATTCTGACATGCGGACGCGATTTTGGAGTTGCATACACTGGGAGCAGTTTATTCATGCACATACCTTCCTGGCCGCAGGCGGGAGAGCGGGAAGCGGAATTGCTGGGGGAGGTGCTCCGCAATCCGCAATGGGGCGGCTTTCATCCGTTTGTCGAGCAGTTCGAGCGAAGCTTTGCGGCGTATCAGCAGGCGGCATTCGGGATCAGCACGTTTAATGGGACGGTGTCGCTGGAACTGGCGCTGACAGTGCTCGGAATCGGCGCAGGCGATGAAGTCATTGTTCCGGCCATCTCGTTCGTGTCGACGGCGATGGCGGTGTCGCGCGTGGGAGCAATACCGGTGTTCGTAGATATCGAGCCGGATACATTTAACATCGATCCGATCGAGGTGAGACGGGCGATTTCCAATCGCTGCAAGGCGGTTCTGGCAGTGCATTTTGGAGGCGCTCTCTGCGATGTCGCGACTTTACAAAAGATCTGCAGCGATCACGAATTGTTTTTGCTGGAAGATGCGGCTCATGCGCAGGGGTCGGAATGGAATGGTAAACGGGCGGGCAGCTTCGGAATTGCGGGCTCGTTCAGTTTTCAGAATGGGAAGGTGCTGACGGCCGGGGAAGGCGGGCTGCTGGTGACGTCGGACGAAGCGTTTGCTGAGAAGGCGCGCTCGCTGGCCAATTGCGGGCGGGTTGCGGGCAAGAGTTTCTATGAGCATGACAATCTCGGCACGAATTTTCGGTTGACGGGGTGGCAGGCGGCGGTTTTGCTGGCGCAATTCGAGAGGCTGCCAGGGCAGATTGCCAGGCGTTCGAGAAATGCTGCGCTGTTGAAACGGGAGATGGCGGACGTGGCAGAACTTGCGTGGCAACGGGAGATCGCGGGCACGACGCAGAATTCCTTTTACCTGTTGCTGGGCCGCGCGAGAGATGCGGCGTTGCGCGAGCGGCTTTGCCAGGGACTGAAGGCGGCTGGAGTGCCGTCGACGGCGTTCTATCCACACACCCTTTATCAGAATGAGTTGTACCGGCGGGGCGGGTGCCGGGTCTTACCGTGCCCGGTGGCGGAAGCTTGTGTGCGGGATGCGTTTTGGCTGCCGCATCGCGTGTTGTTGGCGGAACCGGGAGTGATGGAGGAGATCGCGGACGTGCTGCGGAGAAATGTAGTGGCGGAGACTAGCGCGGGGCATGCGCTGACGTTGCCGCATGCTGGCCGGTAATCTTGAACTGGGTATCGTCTTTATGGACCAGACCCAGTTTTTCCAGTTCCAGCTCCTGCGTGGCGGGATCGGTTTTCAGCTTTTCGATGCGTTCTTTTTTGGCGTTGATGTCGCGCTGCAGATTGGCATTCTGTTCTTCCAGAGTTTCGATCTGGTGACGTTTCTCGGTCCAGGCACTGACGCCCTGAGGGCCACGCAGCATGATGGTCGCGTAGGCGGCTAAGCCGGAAAGTGCAGCGATGGCAGCTAGCGGTCGCAGGTACTGACGTAGCATAGCGAAAAGCTCCTCACATTCTTTTATAGTCTTGTTTGGAAGAAACGTCCAGTGCTGAAGTGAAAAAGATGACAGAGGCGATCGTGGTTTTGTGTACGTGCGGCAGTGAAGAGGAAGCGATCACGGTGGCAAGGGCGCTGGTCGAGAGCCGTCTGGCGGCATGTGTGAACGTGCTGCCGGCAGTGAAGAGCGTGTATCGCTGGGAAGGCGAGGTGCGGACGGACGCGGAGCATCTGTTGTTGATCAAGAGCACGGCGGAACGGTTTGAAGCTTTACGGGAGCGCATTGCGGAACTGCACGGCTACGAGAATCCGGAGATTATAGGGTTGCCGATCGTAGCGGGAGCGACGCCGTATCTGGCCTGGCTGAGCGCGAGCGTTTAGGCTGTAGTAATGCGCATTCTCTGCACGCTGCTGGCAATGGGAGTCGTTTCGCCGATGTTTGGCCAGCAAACGCCGCTGACGGCTCTGCCGTATACGCCGAGCCTGGAGACGAAGTTCATGGACAAGGGCGTTGACCCGTGCCTGGATTTTTACAAGTATTCCTGCGGCAACTGGAGCAAGCTCAATCCCATTCCGGGCGACCAGGTGTCGTGGGATGTTTACTCCAAGATGGAAGATGACAACGAGCGATTCTTGTGGGGTATTCTGCAGCAGCTGTCGCAAACGGCCGCTGGACGGAATGCGAATGAACAGAAGATAGGCGACTACTTTCACGCGTGTACCGATGAAGCGGCGATTGAACGGGCGGGACGGCGGCCACTGGAGCCGGCGTTACAGAAGATCGCAAATCTGAAGACGGTAGACGAGGTGGCGGCGTACGTGGGCGCGGAGCAGAGTTCAGGGCAGGAGCGCAGGTTGCTATTCGGATTCGGCGCGGAGCAGGATTACGACAATTCGTCGCAGATGGTGGCGGAGGCAGGAGCCGGCGGTTTAGGTTTGCCGGATCGCGATTATTACACCAAGACGGACGCAAAGTCGCAGGAGATCCGCCAGCGCTATGTAGAGCATGTTGGGCGCATGCTGAATTTGCTGGGCGAATCGACGCCCGATGCGCAGGCCGATGCGCGCGTTGTGATGGAAATTGAAACCGCCCTGGCGCAGGCGTCTCTGACGCGGGTGGAGAAGCGCGATCCGTACAACCTGAAGCACAAGCTAACGCGGGACGATCTGCTGCACCTGACGCCCGCTTTCGATTGGGACGATTACTTCAAGATGCTGGGCGCGCCTTCGTTCAGCACGCTCAATGTGACCGAGCCAAAGTTTTTCCAAGCATTGAGCGTGCAGTTGAGCAGCCGGAAGCTGCCGGCCTGGCGAGCGTATCTCAGATGGCACCTGGTACACGGCCAGTCTGGCTTTCTCTCGTTGCCATTTGAGCAGGAAAGTTTTAATTTCTATGGGCAATATCTGGCAGGCGCCAAAGAGATGCCGGCGCGCTGGAAGAAATGCACGCGACTGGTAGACGATCAACTGGGTGAGGCATTGGGGCAGGTGTTCGTGGCCAAGACGTTTGCGCCGCAGACGAAGACGGATGCCGCTAAGGTGATCGGACAGATCGAGGAGGAGATGGGGCGGGATTTGCGGGATCTGAACTGGATGAGCGAACCGACGAAGCAGCAGGCGCTGGAGAAGTTGCGGACGCTGGTGAACAAGGTGGGGTATCCGGAGAAGTGGCGCGATTACAGCACGGTCGAGATTACGCCGAGTGATTTCGCGCTGAACGAGATGCATGCGGCAGGGTTCGAGGAACATCGCGATCTGGGAAAGATCGGCAAGCCGGTGGACCGGAAAGAGTGGGCGATGACGCCGCCTACGGTGAACGCGTACTACGATCCGCAGACGAACGACATTAACTTTCCTGCGGGCGTGCTGCAACCGCCATTATTCGATCCAAAGAGCGATGCTGCGCCGAACTATGGCAACACCGGGGCGACGATGGGGCACGAATTGACGCACGGCTTCGATGACGAAGGGCGGAAGTTCGACGCCAAGGGAAATCTGCGCGACTGGTGGACAGCGGCGGATGCGAAAGCGTTTGACGAGCGGGTGGCGTGTGTGCGAAATCAATATGCGCAGTACGTCATCGTCGATGACATTCACATCAACAGCAGTTTGACGCTGGGTGAGGATGTGGCGGATCTGGGCGGTACGTTTCTTGCTTATCTGGCGTGGCAGCACGCGACCGCCGGACAGGCTTTGAAGCCGGTGGACGACTTGACGCCCGATCAGCGTTTCTTTGTGGGAATGGCGCAGTGGGCTTGCGGTGAGGAACGGCCCGAGACAAAGCGCATGCGAGCTATTACCGATCCGCATTCGCCGCTCGAGTACCGGATCAATGGCGTGGTTTCGAATTTGACGGCGTTTGGCGAAGCGTTTGGCTGCAAGGCGGGTCAGCCGATGATGCATGTGAACGGGTGCCGGGTTTGGTAAGGAAAACACATGCTGGCCGCAGATGAACACGGATCAACGCAGATAAGCACAATTGGAGTCAATCCCGCCCTCGTTATTCGTAGAAGTTGCGGTTCCAAGCGTGGCGTTTCAGGATGGCTAGGGTGGTGGAGTCGAGCATGCCGGAGGCGGCGGCGCGGCAACTGCTTTCCACGGTCGCGACGCGGCGCATGCCGGGAATGACGGAACTCACTGCTTTATTCGACAGACAGAAGCGGAGGGCGATCTCGGGTAGGCTGCCGGGTGTATTTTGAAGATCGCGCTGCAGGGCGACGACATGCTCGACGACTTGTTTTTTGCGGTCGTCGCGGAAATAGGATTCGCGGAATTCGCCGGGCTGGAATTGGGTGGCTTCGGTGATCGTACCGGTAAGGCCGCCTTCATCGAGCGGCACGCGCGCCAGCACGCCGACTTTTTGCTCGACGCATAACGGAAATAGTTTTTCCTCCGGTGTCTGGTCGAAGATGTTGTAAATGACCTGTACCGATTGAAAATAGCCGCTGCGAACAGCTTCCAGGGCGGAGTTGGGGTCGTGCTCGGAGACAGAGACGCCGAAGTACCGAACCTTGCCGCTGGCGCGCAGGGTTTCGATAGCACGACGCCATTCTTCGTTTTGAATCCAGGCATCGGTCCAAACGTGGAGTTGCTGCAGATAAATCTGCTCGACGCCCAGATTGCGCAGGCTTTGATTGGTGGACTCGATGATGTACTCGGGAGGAAAGACTTCGGAAATGGGGGAGGATGACGTGGCCGGCCAGATGCGATTTTTCGGGGGAACTTTGGTGGCCACAAAAATTTTGCGGAAGTTTTCGCGGACCACCTTGCCTACCAGCTGTTCGCTGTGGCCTTCGCCATAGGCAAGCGCAGTATCGACAAAGTTGACACCGAGTTCGAAGGCGCGAGTGAGCGCCCTGACGGATTCGTCGTCCTGACCGCCGAGCCATTGATTGCCGCCGATACCCCAGGCGCCATAGCCGATTTCACTGAGTTCCGATTCGGATGTTCCGAGCCTTCGGTAATGCATGTTTGGTTTGGGCCTCTACGTGGAGCAGATAAAAAACGAAGGCCGCCTCGGTCAGGTATACCATGGCGGCCTGAGATGAGATGGCTGGGGGTTTACGGATTGTTCACGTTTTCCGCTTGCAGACCTTTGGGGCCGCGCTTCACCTCAAACTCGACTTCGGCGCCTTCTTCGAGTGTGCGGTAACCATTCATCTGGATGGACGAAAAATGAACGAAGACATCATCGCCGTTGGAGCGCTGGATAAAGCCATAACCCTTAGCGGCGTTAAACCACTTGACAACACCTTTTTCTCTCATTTGGCCTCTCTCGTTTCGTGATACGGTGACTGCGCGATCAGACGGAAAGAGAAGGCGAAGGCCTCCCTGGAAACGTGGGCTCGCATGGGACAACCAACCGGCATCGAAAAATCTGAAAGCGAGTTTAGCAAACGTTTGCGTAACAGGGCAAGAAAAAAGTCGAGGCGCCGGTTCAGGCGCGAACGCCGTTCGCGACGGCAGCGGGCGATGCACGCGCGACAGCGGCTTTGCGGAGCTCGTCCGGGGCGGGTACGGTGAGAAGCCGCCGCGAGAGCCGGATCAATCCGCGGCGTTCCAACTGGTTCAGCGTGGTGGAGGTGGTTTCGCGGGTAGCGCCGATTAGATCCGCAAGCTCAAGCTGAGTAATGGGGATCTGATATTCGCGAGAACCTTCGCCGGCAGGCAGCAGGGAAGAGAGCTCGGCGAGGTAGTGCAGAATTCTGTATTCGACATCGTGCAGGCACAGCAACTCTACCTTCTTTGCCAATGCGAGTTTGCGGGTTAGAAGATAACCTACCAGGGCACGACCCACTTCGAAGTTAGTACTAATTACATCAACGAGCGATTTGCGGGGTAAACGTGTAACTGTGGTGGAAGTGAGGACAACCGCATCGGAGTAATAGTCACCGGCATCATCGGAGAGCGCCTCCTCGCCGACAAGCTGGCCGGGACCGACGATGGCGAGGATGATCTTGTCTCCGCTCTCGTTGGCACGCGTTAATTTGATCAATCCCTCGTGGATCAGAAACATGGCATCGGCGGTTTCCGATTGCGCAAAGAGTGAGGTACAGCGTTGTAATGATGTCAGACGAGTTGAATCAGGAATATGCTGCAACCCGTCCTGAACCGTCGATTCGAGTGAGTTCACGGTATTGTCCTTTTCGTTCGGTACCGGGACGGATCAGACTGCGCCCTCAGGTACCTGAGCTAGGTTCGAAATTGCTCCGCCCAACCAGCTCCGGCTTTGAATAATTGCACTAAGGTATCACTTTCAAGAGAGGCTTGCAAATCCGCTAAGGCTCGCGAGTAGTTATCCAGAGCGGATTGGATGGCTTGTTTGTTGGTAGTCAGGATAGACTGCCAGAGATCCGGAGAACTTAGAGCAAGGCGAGTCATATCGCGGAGCCCGGTGCCGGAGACTAAGGCTAACTGGGAATTGTTCTGGCGAGAGAGAGTAAGTGCCAGGGCAGTAGAGATAATTTGCGGGAGATGCGAAGTAAAAGCAACTGTTTGGTCGTGGTCTTCGGGTGACATGTCGATGATGTGAGCGCCCATGCGGGTAAGCCATTCGCGAAATTGCCGGGAGAGAGAGGTGTCAGGCGCGCGGGGAGTGAGGACATAAGGGCGTCCGCGAAACAAATCGGCTTCGGCAATTTGTGCGCCGCGCTGCTCTTTCCCAGCCAGGGGATGGCCGCCTAAGAACTCCGTGGAAGTAAGGCATTTCGTCGCTTTGGTGACGATGGCGTGTTTGGTGCTGCCGGCATCGGTGATGAGGGTACCGGGACGCGCTACTTTCTGAAGTTGTTCGAGGGTGGAGAGGATGCGATCGACGGGCTGGGCGAGATAGAGCAAGTCGGCGGCAGCGGCGGCTTGTTCGAGAGTGGCGTCGCTATCTATAGCGCCCACGGCATAGCCGGCAGCGAGGGCGGATGGTGAGCTAACGCCGAGGATACGACCTGTGAATCCAATGGCGCGGAGGGCGAGGCCAAAAGAGCCGCCGATGAGACCGACACCGACGATGGCGACGGTGTCGATGGTCAAGCTGTCCGTCCCACTGCCAGAGCGATGGCGCGGACTTCGCACATCATGTCGGCGAACTGGGTGGGACGTAACGTTTGAGCGCCATCGCTGAGAGCGCGATCGGGGTCGGGATGAACTTCGACAAGCAAGCCATCGACGCCGGCGGCGACCGCGGCGCGCGCCATGGGAATGACGTAGTCGCGCTTGCCCGTGCCGTGAGAGGGATCGGCGACGACCGGCAGATGGGTGAGGCGTTTGAGGACAGGGATGGCGGAAATATCCATGGTGTTGCGGGTACTGGTCTCGAAGGTGCGAATGCCGCGTTCGCAGAGGATGACATCGTAGTTGCCGCCGGACATGACGTATTCGGCCGAGAGCAAAAGCTCCTCAATGGTGGCGGCGATGCCACGTTTTAGCAGGATAGGCTTGCGCACTTTTCCGAGTTCGCGCAACAGGTTGAAATTTTGCATGTTGCGCGCGCCGACCTGCAGCAGATCCGAGTACTCGAGCAGGAGCGGGATCTGTACCTGATCCATAATTTCGCTGACAACGAGAAGGCCGTGCCGGTCAGCGGCGGCGCGCATGATTTGGAGGCCCTGCTCGCCCATGCCCTGAAAACTGTACGGGGAGCTGCGCGGTTTGAAAGCGCCTCCGCGGATGATCTGCGCACCCTGCGCGGCGACGATGGCGGCGCACGACTCGATCTGCTCTTTACTTTCGACGCTGCACGGGCCAGCCATAGTGACGACAGCGGGTCCGCCAATTTCGACTGAGCCGATGTTGATGATCGTACCGGCTGGTTTGAAGTGCCGGCTGGCTAGTTTATAAGCCGAGACAATGCGATGGCATTCCTTGACACCATCGAGCACTTCGAGAACTGCAGGGTCGAAGTCATCCTGTGGACCTACGCCGCCGAGTACAGTGTGGCGGACGCCGGTGGAGCGATGGACGGTAAAGCCCATCTCGACCAGGCGGTTGATGACGTTTTCGGTTTGGGCAATCGTGGCCCCTTCTTGCATGACGACTAGCATGTTTTAAGGTGTGGAAAGCTCGTTGCCGACGATTTTGCTGCGCTGGATGGTGCGCATCTCATCGATAATGCGTTCGAAGATGCGTTTGACGGCTTCGGGAGAGAGCGGACCGTGATTGTGATAGAGGACGTTGGCGTAGACCTGATCTTCGCGCTTGGGTTCGTAGACGGCCATCTGCAGCGATTGCTTGATGCGGCCGATTTCTTCGACGACGGCGGTGCGTTCGTTGAGCAGTTCGAGCAGGCGGAGATCGAGCTCATCGATGGTGACGCGGCAACGGGCGAGATCATCGGGAGAGTAGTGGCTCATGAGCGATGAAGGGGATTTGTGAGTTGCGAGGTAAAGGTCTCGAGTCGATAGGCGAGATCGGGAGCGGCAGAGTGGGTTTCGATTAGTTTAACCAAAGCGCTGCCGACGACGACGCCATCAGCGAGAGCGGCGACCTGGCGGACCTGATCGGGCGTACTGACGCCGAAGCCGACGGCGAGCGGAAGCTTGGTCAGGCTGCGCGTGCGGGCGATGAGGGGTTGGACCGAGTCGGAGATGGATTGTTGTTCGCCGGTGACGCCGGTGCGAGAGACGAGATAGACGAAACCGGAGGAGTGTTCGGCAACCAGCCGGAGGCGGCGTTCGCTGCTGGTAGGGGCCGCGAGAAAGACGGTATCGAGGCCGGAATGGCGGAGCTGGCGGACAGGATCGGCGGCTTCTTCGACGGAAAGATCGGTGAGAAGAACGCCATCGACGCCGGCAGAAGCCGCATCGTGGGCCAAGCGTTCAAAGCCGTAGCGGAGCAGCGGGTTCAAGTAGCTGAAAAGCAGCAGCGGAATCTGCGAGGTGCGGCGAATCTCGCGCACGATTTTTAGCAGGCGCGGCAAATTGGTTCCGACGCGCAGGGCGCGTTCCGAGGCGCGTTGAATGACCGGACCATCGGCGATGGGGTCGGAAAAGGGAACGCCGAGTTCGACCAGATCTGCGCCGCCGCGTTCGAGCGCGAGGACTAATTCGACGGTGTGATCAGGCGTAGGATCGCCGGCAGTGAGATAGGCGATGAAGGCTTTACGATTCTGGTCGCGGCCGTGGGCGAATAGGCTGCAGATGCGCGTGGTGGTTTCGACAGTCATACTTGGACAGTCAGGCCGGACGATCCAGGTCGGGCATGTTTTCACGATAGATGCTGATGTCTTTGTCGCCGCGGCCGGAGACGTTGACGATGTAAGCCTGGTCCGGTTCCGAGGGTGCGCGACGAATGGCTTCGGCGATGGCGTGGGAGGATTCAAGCGCGGGAATGATGCCCTCGGTACGCGCCAGGACGCGTGCGGCGTCGAGAGCGGCAGCATCGGTAATGGGCAGGTACTCGCAGCGATTCTGTTCGTGCAGCCAGGCATGTTCGGGGCCGATGGAAGGATAATCGAGGCCGGCCGAGACGGAGTGTGTGAGCCCGATTTGGCCTTCGTCGTCCTGGAGCAGATAGCTGAAGGTGCCGTGCAGGACGCCGGGAGAGCCGCCGCTGAAGCGGGCCGCGTGCTCGCCCAAATTTGGCCCTTTGCCGCCGGCTTCGACACCGACGAGACGAACGGAGGCATCGTTCACGAAAGGAAAGAAGATGCCGATGGCGTTGCTGCCGCCACCGACGCAGGCGAGAATCAGGTCGGGCAAACGGCCGATTTGATCGAGGGCCTGGCGGCGTGTTTCTTCGCCGATGACGCGATGGAAATCGCGCACCATCATGGGATAAGGATGAGCGCCGAGCGCGGAACCGAGCAGGTAATGGGTGTTGGAGATGTTGGTGACCCAATCGCGCATGGCTTCGCTGATGGCATCTTTGAGAGTGCGGCTGCCGTTCAGGACACTGACGACCTGTGCGCCCAGGAGTCGCATGCGGAAGACGTTGGGCTGCTGGCGGCGCATGTCTTCTTCGCCCATATAGACGATGCACTCCATGCCGAAGAGCGCGCAGACAGCGGCTGTGGCAACGCCATGCTGGCCGGCGCCGGTTTCCGCGATGATGCGCGTTTTTCCCATGCGGCGGGCGAGCAGAATCTGACCGAGACAGTTATTGATTTTATGTGCGCCGGTGTGAAGAAGATCTTCGCGCTTGAGCCAGATCTGCGCGCCGCCCAAGTTGGCGGTGAGACGTTTGGCGAAGTAGAGCGGCGTGGGGCGGCCCGCGTAGTTGTGAAGCAAATCGTTGAGCTCGCGGCTAAAGGCGGGATCGTTGCGAGCGGCTTGATAGGCTTCCTCGAGTTCTTCGAGCGGTGACATGAGAACTTCGGGGACGTAACGTCCACCGAATGGTCCAAAGTGACCGAGTGCGTCCGGGACAACAGAGGCGTTCATAGGGGAACCTTTTCGGAATGGGCGGCGAGAGCGGCTTCGACAAAGGCGCGGAGTTTGCGCAAATCTTTTTTGCCCGGAGCAGACTCGAGGCGGGAACAGGCGTCGACACCGGCGGGACGGGCAAGTTCGATGGCATCGATAACGTTCGAAGCATCGAGGCCACCGGCGAGTATGACGGGCTGCCAGAAGCGCGTGGCGAGCCGCCAATCGAAGGTTCGACCGGAACCACCGTGATGTGGAGTGTCGGCATCGAGC
Organism: Bryobacteraceae bacterium; assembly: GCA_965277435.1. Taxonomy (GTDB): domain Bacteria; phylum Acidobacteriota; class Terriglobia; order Bryobacterales; family Bryobacteraceae; genus Bog-105. The sequence continues at coordinate 4,798,887 of OZ255821.1, forward strand.
AGAATGGCCTCCGCTACGAGCGATTCGGCGGGGTCGGCTTTTGAGGCAGAAAGCGCGCGCCAGGTTCGATGGGCGATGGACGGAACATGACGCCCGTGCAGCTGCACCACATCGAGCGGCACATGATCGATGGCGCGCTGGAGATCGGCGGCAGAGGGTTCGACAAAGACACCTACTTTTAGAACGGTGTCGGGCAAGGAGCGGGCGATTTGGTGGGCGGCTTCGAGCGAAAGGAAACGCGGGCTCTTGGGATAGAAGTTAAGGCCGATAGCATTGGCGCCGGCGTGGGCAGCAGCGTGTGCGTCGGCTTCGCTGGTGATGCCGCAGACCTTGATGACAAAGGGGAACGGGCTCATGCGGATCCGAGTAGGCCCTGCAAGGTATGCGCGGGATTAGAGGATTTCATTAAAGACTCGCCGATAAGGAAGGCATGGAAGCCGGCTTCGGTGAGAGTCTGGATGGCGGAGCTATCGGTGATGCCGCTTTCGCTGACGCGTACAACACTGGCGGGCATGAGGTAGCTGAGGCGGATGGAAGTCTCGATGTCGACTTCGAAGCTTTGGAGGTTGCGGTTGTTAACGCCGATGATGTCTGCGCCGGAATCGATGGCTTTCTGCAGTTCGTCGCGATCGTGTACTTCGACCAGAGAGGCGAGATGCAAGGTGGCGGCGAGCTCGCGGAACTGCTGGAGTTCGGTCGATTCGAGGACGGCGGCAATTAAAAGGATGGCGTCGGCGCCGTGAGCAGCGGCTTCGAAGATCTGCAGGCGGTCGACGATGAAATCTTTGCGGAGGACAGGGATGTTGACGGTGGCGCGAGCGGCTTCCAGATCGTGCAGAGAGCCCTGGAAATACTGGCGATCGGTAAGGACGGAGAGGCAGGCTGCGCCGCCTTCTTCATAGGCGTGCGCGAGGAAGGCGGGATGATACTTCGTGGCGAGTACGCCTTTGCTCGGCGAAGCTTTTTTGAGTTCGGCGATGATGGCGGGCGTGCTGCGCTGCAAGGCGGCGCGGAAATCACGCGGCGGTGTTTTGCGCTCGTGGGCGGTGCGTTCTATTTCGGCGGCGTGCGGACGCAGTTCGTCTACTTCGAGATGCTTATGCTGGACGATCTC